>NZ_JBBOWA010000001.1:0-4711408 GCF_038006865.1 Cytobacillus sp. FSL R7-0696
GTAGCGCTCTCCCAGCTGAGCTACGGAATCGTTTATGTATATATTTAAGACATTTATAAATATACTATTTACGCGTATTTCTGTCAATGATTTCACTGGTATTTACTCAATTTCATGAAGTTTTATAATTATAGAGCTCTTTACATATAATAGAAGTGGAAAATAAACTTACATACTTAATTGAGTGAATCTTTCTTCATTAAGGAAATGAAGACTTACTATATGAAGTTTCATACACTGTGTGATAATATAACCCCATATAGGATTATTATTTTAACAAAGGAGTTCTACTTTATGAATACAGCAAAAGGGACAATCACGGACTTTACTTTTAAAAGTGAGGTACTAGGGGAAGATTTAGAAATACTTGTATACTTACCGGGCAATTATTCACCGCTATATAAATATAATATTTTAATTGCTCAAGATGGCAAAGACTATTTTCAATTAGGGCGAATCGGCAGAACAGCGGATGAGTTGCTTGATGCAAAAGAAATGGAAAATACAATTATCATTGGTATTCCTTATAAAAATGTACAAGACCGCCGTCGTAAATATCATCCAGATGGTGAACAAAATGCTGCTTATATCAGATTCTTGGCTCATGAGCTTGTACCTTACCTTGACGAAAAATATCCAACGTACCAAATGGGAATGGGACGAGCATTGATCGGCGATTCTTTAGGAGCGACTGTATCTCTTTTAACTGCTCTACAATACCCTAATACTTTTGGGACAGTCATTTTACAATCGCCATTAGCGAATGAAAAAGTAATGGAAGAAGTCAAATCCTTTAAAGATACGCATCTGTTAAATATATATCATGTCATTGGTACGGGAGAGACAACAGTCAAAACAACTGACGGTAAAGAACAGGATTTCCTTACACCTAATCGTGAACTTTCACAATTAATAAAGGATAAAGGCTTTCCTTATTTTTATGATGAATTTGATGGCGATCATACATGGACATATTGGCAACCAGATTTAAAACGTGCTCTAAAGCAAATGCTTTAATGAAACAGCAGTTTGGCTTCTTCTTAGTCAAACTGTCTTTTTCTTCTAATTCCATTCGTTAGTATATGATGATTTTTGAAAATTTGTTATAATAGTAAAATAAGACAAGTTCTTTAAAATATTTTATTTTGGAGGTAGAACTATGAAATATGGAATCGTTATTTTTCCGTCAAAAAAAATTCAAGACTTGGCAAACTCTTATCGGAAAAGATATGACCCTCACTACGCATTGATTCCTCCACATGTAACATTAAAATCATTTGAAGCTACAGAAGAAGAAGTAAAACAAACAACTGATGCTTTGAATGCAATTGCAAAAGTTCAACAACCTTTTCACATGAACGTTAAAAAGGTGAGTTCATTTCAACCTGTTAATAACGTTATTTACTTAAAGATTAACCCAACAGATGAACTCGAACGACTACATGAAAAAATCAATGAGCAAACAGTTGGAGAAAAATCAGAATATGCTTTTGTCCCTCATATTACAATTGGACAAAAACTTTCCGATGATGAACATTCTGATGTTTATGGTTCATTGAAAATGCTTGATGTAGAGCACGAAGAAACGGTTGATCGATTCCACTTATTATATCAATTAGAAAACGGATCTTGGAGTGTACATGAAACATTCCGCCTCGGAAAGGGTTAATGAACAACATGAACGTTAAAATAGTAGAAAACGAGCAAGAGCTGCAAGAAGCTTATCAAGTAAGAAAAGAAGTATTTGTAGACGAACAAAATGTTCCATTAGAAGAAGAAATCGATCAATTTGAAGACGAAGCTACACACTTTGTCCTTTATAAAGCTGATGAACCTAGTGGTGCTGGGCGTTTTAGAATTGTAGATGGCTATGGGAAAGTAGAACGCATTTGTGTAAAAGAAAATGCAAGAAAAACAGGAGCCGGCAAAGAAATAATGCATGCCATTGAATCTTTTGCTAAAGAAAAAGGTGTACCGGCTTTAAAACTTCACGCACAAACACATGCGATTCCCTTTTATGAACGAATTGGGTACGAAGTCATCTCTGAAGAATTCCTTGATGCAGGAATACCCCACCGAACAATGAAGAAACAAATTTAAATGCAAAAAAAGAGGTGCATTCCGCATCTCTTTTTTTGTCTCCATTAACAAAGTAAAAGCTAAAATTTAATAAAAATCCGATCGTCGTTTTAATCATAAAAAATGGGGAAGAGCACACAATAACAAGGTCACAGTAAATTTGTTTAAGAGGTGTGTTTCCCATGCATGAATATATACATATAACTTTCGTTCTCTTTGTTGGATTTATTGCCCTTTTCATCATGACCAAGATTCTTGGAAAGTCGCAAATATCCCAAATCACTCCTTTTGACTTTATTTCTGCCATCGTTTTAGGAGAACTAGTAGGAAATGCACTTTATGATGAGAATACAGGGATAAGTCAAATGCTCTTCTCTGTTCTTCTTTGGACCATTTTGATTCTTACTACAGAAAAAATCACACAGAAATTCAGAAGAACAAGAAAATTATTAGAAGGCGGCCCTTCCATTGTGATTCGTAAAGGAAAAATTGAATATGGGCAATTGAAAAAGAATCATTTGGACCTCAACCAGCTGCAAGAATTACTGAGGGCAAAAGATATATTCTCTTTAAGACAATGCGAATATGCCTTCTTAGAGACAAATGGTACGATTACCGCCTTGAAAAAGCCTGAATATACAACGCCAACGATTGAGGACTTGCAATTAAAGTATCCGAAGATTAAGGTGCCAATTAATATCATTTTAGATGGTGAGATTGTTCATGAAAACCTAAACATTCTCGGTTGGGATGTCAAATTTCTAGATGAAAAATTAAAAAAGAAAGGGTATACGAATGTGAAGGAAATTCTATATGCTGACTGGGAAAAAGAAGACGGGTTACATATTCAAACCTACTGAATTATTATGCGTAATAATCAATGTATTTGCCTTTTATTCCTTGTTTACCATTTGTTTCTCTATCTTTCATAGAAGAGGATAAATGGTTTTTTCTATTGTCCTTATATAAATAATTGGTTTCTGTTTGTCCAAGGGACGGATCCACCCTTTCAATATTTCTATAAGTCATTGAGCGATTTCGATTCATAAACATTCGCTCCACATATTGCTGGTATGCCGTTTGAACGGTTGAGATTGGATAAATCATTACACTGCCCCCTTTCCATTACTACTAACCCTTTTCAATTACTAACAAACATATTTATTCTTTTTTAGCGCTAAAATCTTTGTTATGATTAATTTTATGCAGTAAATTTTTTAAGTTATGAGGCTAAATGATGAAAAGTGCACGATTAATGCAAGAACGAATTCAATTACATACACTGAAACGATCAGACTATCCATTTATACATGAAGAAGGAAAACGCGGGAACCTTTATTGTACCCATTGTGGTGAAAACGTTTTATTTTATTTAGGTATTCAGGATGAACCAAAATTTTATCATAGCAATGAAAAAGAGTGCGAATATGTAGACGAAGTCATTCCGAAAGCAACAGAAAAAACGAAAGAAAAAGAAGTCAATGGCTTTCGTTTACCTCAAGGTCGATCAATTCTCGAAGAAGTGGAAAAGCCTTTTAAAACCCCTGTACGTATTGAAAACATTCCACCATTTGCAGAAAATACAGTTTTACAAGCTAGTCCTACTGAGGGGTATCTTCGTTCACTTGAAGAGCACGGTATTTCTTTTGATCATGATCAGAAAAGAGCTGTTACGTATTGTCATGGTCCGTTACTTGTTCTCGCAGGAGCGGGAAGTGGAAAAACACGCGTATTAACAGGGAAAACGGCTTATTTATTCCATGAATATCAAGTTGATCCCCGTTCTGTTCTACTCGTTACATTTACAGCTAAGGCAGCTAACGAAATGAAACAACGGATAAAAACCTATCCATACGTTACAGCAAAGCATATTAATCAAATGGTTTGCGGAACTTTCCATAGCATTTTCTATCGTATTCTTTCTTTTCATGATCATAATAATCAAAAATGGGACCACCGTTACCTTTTAAAGAACTGGCAGAAGGAACAAATGATCAAACAATCAGCAAGGGCTCTACATATTGATGAAAAGGATTTCCCTTTTGATATGGCCTTACAGTTAATTAGCTTTTGGAAAAACTCGTTGCAATCCCCTACTGATGTAAGGGCGACTGATTCATGGGAGGAAAAGGTACAACAAATGTATCAAGCCTATGAAGAAGAGAAACAGCGATTGAATACTTTTGATTTTGATGATATGCTCAGTAGCTGTTATGAGCTATTTAAAAAAAATCCGCAAATCTTAGCACAGTATCAAAAACGATTTAAATATATCTTAATTGATGAATTCCAAGATGTAAATAAAGTTCAATTTGAATTACTTAGAATGTTAGTACCTGAAAGTGAGCATATTTGTGCAGTAGGTGATGATGATCAATCTATATATGCTTTTAGAGGTAGTGATCCATCTTATTTAACCGAGTTTGAACAGATGTTTGATGACAGTTTTCAAATTACATTACAACAAAATTATCGCTCTAGTCACGAAATCACTGCATTTGCAAGTCAAGTTATCAAAAAAAACAAAAGAAGAAAAGCAAAAAACATGGTCGCACAATTTAAAAACGAGGCATACCCTACACTCTTCTACCCTTACGATGAAGAAGAAGAAGCCTTAATGATTTTGACAGATATTCAAGAGAGAATAAGACAAGGGCACCAACCTAATGATTTTGCTATCCTTTATCGAACCCATTCAACAAGTCGTGCACTATTTGAACGATTTACCAGGTCTAATATTCCATTTAAGATAGAGCAAGATGCCGAATCATTTTATGATCGCTTTATTATCCGGACACTGCTTAGTTTTTTAAGACTTGCGATTAATGAGGAAGATGCTCAGGCTCTTAAGGATATCTTACCGGCTCTTTTTTTAACACAATCACATTTGCAAGATATGAAAGCGAATAGTATCTTACATGATTGCAGCTTACTTGAATGTTTATCTATGGTACAGAGCAAATATGCGTTTCAACAAAGCAAAGCAAAGAAAACGGTAACTACGATTAAAGCAATTAAACAACTATCACCTTTATTAGCACTTGAAAAAATCGAAAAAGAGCTACAAATACAAGATTTTATTAAGAAGCGTGGTAATGAAGGGAACAAAATGGATAAAGGTTCAGAGGATTTAAAAGAACTAAAATTAATTGCTAAAAAGTTTACTACATTACTTGAGTTTATTGAGTATGCGGATCATATGCGTGCAAAAATCAAAGAAATGAAGCAAATAAGTAAAACGATTGAGAACGCTGTAACCTTTAGTACTATTCATAAAGCCAAAGGGTTAGAGTATCCCTTTGTCTATATCCTAAGTGTAGTCGATGGCAGCCTTCCCCACGATTATGCCCTTGAAGAATATCGCACAGGAACAGAGCAGAGTTTAGAAGAAGAACGAAGACTATTATATGTAGCAATGACTAGAGCCAAGGAACAGTTACATTTATCACTTTTGCAACATAGAAAAGGAAAAAAAGCCTATCCATCACGCTTTCTTCCCCATATCAAAAATACAATATATAGTAAATAAAAAACAAACCTGCGTGTGTATCAACTCACGCAGGCTATCAATCGTTCGATAAAAAATTCTTGTTAGACTCTCATTATTTTTTATTAATCATTTTGTTTATTGTATTAAAGTCTAAAGACTTACCTTCTTTTACAATAGAATCGACAATTTTGTCTTCCATTTCTTGAGATACTGGTTTGTTGGCGATTTGCGACACTCTGCGAATGACGCCACGAACCGTGTCTTCATCTTTAAAATTCGCATTTTGTAACGAGCCCGCTAATTCAAATACATCCTTCATATTCACGCCTGTTTTTTTCTCGATATTCTTAAAAAAATGATTATCCATCCGCTACCTCACGCTCCTTCTTGAACTCCATTTATCTTATGTCGCCCAATTAAAAACGTGATAAAAATATCTTTCAGAGAGTTTATAAAAAAGAAGAGATGCTATTATTACGCATCTCCCCAAGAATATAAGACAATTAGCAGAAACTAGCACCGACAATGACTAATAAAATGAAGAGGACAACGATTAAAACGAAAGTACCTCCAGCATAGCCGCCACCGCCACCGCCGTAACCGTAGCCGCCGCCATAACCGCCACAACCACAATTGCCGCCATAGCCTCCAAAGCCCATATAGATCACCTCACTAATGTATTTGTCCTTATACATTATGTATGGTTAGGTGAGAATGTTTGGGCATGTACCCGCTTGGCCCTTAATTCATTGAAATCAGGCTTATCCTTTTGGTTTGAAAATAAGGGCGCCAATAAAAGCAAACAAGATAGCGGATGAAATACCTGAGCTCGTAACTTCAAACATCCCTGTTAGAACGCCAATTAATCCATGTTGCTCTGCTTCTTGTAAAGCTCCGTGCACAAGTGAGTTACCGAAACTCGTTATGGGTACAGATGCACCAGCACCAGCAAAATCCAATAATGGCTCGTAAAGTCCTACCCCATCCAATATCGCTCCTAACACGACAAGCGCACTTAAAGTATGACCTGGTGTCAGTTTAAATACATCAAAACAAATTTGGCCAATCACACAAAATAAGCCTCCAACAACAAAAGCCCAAAAAAACATTGGCAGCATATATTTATCCTCCTAACTTTATGGCATTTCAATCGCCACTGCATGTGCAATACATGGAATTGATTCATTTTGTTGTACTGTAAGTGGCGATAATAAGGCTCCTGTAGCGACCATTAAAATCTTTTTTAGCTCTCCTCTTTTCATTCTATTTAAGAGGTGACCATATAAAACGGATGCAGAACAACCTGCACCGCTTCCGCCTGATTGCACGGGCTGATCTTCTTTATAAATGAGTATGCCACAATCTTGGAACTGTTCATCTGGAATAATAAGCCCCTTATTCTTTAATAATTCCAATGCAGTTACACGACCAATTTTTCCTAAATCACCAGTAACAATTAAGTCATAATAAGAGGGTTCTATTTGCATGTCTTGAAAATGACTATAAATGGTATCTGCTGCTGCAGGAGCCATTGCCCCACCCATATTAAATGGATCAGTCACCCCCATGTCAACAACCTTCCCGATTGTTGCAGCTGTCGTAACCGGATCATTTCCTCCGTTATTTTGAACGAGAAGTGCTGCACCAGCACCTGTTACTGTCCATTGAGCAGTTGGTGGCTTTTGCCCTCCATACTCTGTAGGGTAGCGAAATTGCTTTTCAACAGCAGCATTATGACTCGCTGCTCCTGTTATAACTGCATTTGCTCCACCATAATTAATCATAAATGAACCAAGCGCTAATCCCTCCATTGATGTGGAACATGCACCAAACAAACCGAAGTAAGGTATTTCCAATGATCTTGCGCTGAGACTAGTCGGGGTGATCTGATTAATTAAGTCACCACCTAGAAAGAATTGCACATCTTTTTTTTCCATTTCTGCTTTTCTTAATGCCGTTCGACTAGCACCTTCCATTAGCACACGATGTGCTTTTTCATATGAATCTTCTCCCATCCATAAATCTTCATGGAGAAGATCAAAGTCATCAGCTAAGTTACCATTTGCCTCAAACGGCCCTCCAGTCACACCGGTAGCAATAATAGCTGGGCGTTGACTAAAAACCCATGATTGCTTCCCCTTTAGCATTAAATTACCCCCATATAAATTAGAATAGTCTTGATTAACGCAACCACAAAAGCTGAGAATACTCCAAACAGGAGAACCGAACCTGCAAGTTTAAACATATTTGATCCGACACCAAGGACAAACCCTTCTGTCCGATGTTCAATTGCTGCTGAAATAACCGCATTTCCAAAACCGGTTACTGGCACAGCACTACCTGCTCCTGCGAATTGACCAAGTCTGTCATAAACACCAAATCCAGTTAAAAGCATCGCAATAAATATCATAGTAGCTACAGTAGGATTACTTGCTGTTTGCTCTGTGAAATTAAAGAAATAGATATAAAAATATGAAATCGCTTGTCCTACTAAGCAGAATAATCCTCCAACCCAAAATGCCCGAAGACAATTTTTCAAAACTGGTCGCTTCGTTTCATATTTTTTTTCTAATTGATCATATTGCTCTTGGTCAGGCGTTTTTTTTGGTTTAGCACACATCCTACTCACCTTCCTATGTTAATTCTTTTTTCAACTTAACTATTTTCTCAAACTTTTTTTCGGCTTTTTTTGCACTAAAATTGGGATTCTTCATTTGTTCATGTAATTCGACCACTTCAAGAAAAATCTTAAAATCACTTGAAACAATAAATTTAACATCAGGGTATTTGTCTTCTAGTTTTCCTTTAACATCTTTCTCAATTTTTTTCATGTGAAATCTTTGTAAATGTCTTACTTTGTAAGCAACTAAAACGGTATCATCATTTTTTACAATTGCTGCATCATATAATTCTTTCTGTTTTTCGATATCTTTTTCTATACTTTGCAGCATATCTTCATCGGTTGACCGTGATTCACTATGTATCAATGACGGAGTAGGGTTTGTTGCTTTAACAAGTGATAACGGTGCTTCATTAGAATCATGTTTACTACATCCAGCAATTAAAAATAAACTTATAAGTAGTAGCAAGTATTTTGGCATTCTTGTCCCTTCCTTACCTTTATCATTATTTTTTTATTTTCTCTAAAAGTTAATTTCTTATCCAAAAAAAACAAAAGACGAACCTTTTATTAATGGCTCGTCTTTTTATATTAATTGCTTTTCTTCTTTTTCTTGCCACAACCACAACCGGAGGATTTTTTACTTCCTCCTGATTCCGCAATTCTCTTTTTAAAAGCTTCTTTATTTGTATATATTTTTTTGTTCACCTTCAAATGCCCTCCTTCATCAATATGCCTTTTACCTTTAACATATTCAAGTGAGGGAGAGCTCGTATAATCCAATAGCCCAATTTTTATTGAATAATCATTTTTTGAATGATCCCTTCAATAATTGCCGCCAATGCGCTTATTGACAAAATCACCACTAACAACACACCTATTGTAGGGAAATATGCATACATTAAATATATAATCATCGCACTCCATATCCCAGTGCACCAATAACAACTAAGAAGCTTACCAAAAAAACCAGCTATTCCTTTATTTTTTGGAATGATATATGTCTCTATTTTCCCATGTTCATCCTCTTCATCAACTTCTAGCATAAATGGTCTTCTTATAAATTCAGTGATTTGATCATAAACAATTAGTCTTGTTAGACGGAAAGAAGCAAAAGAGAGTAAAAGAAATTCAAAAAAGGTAAGATCCATTCCTATCTCCACTCTTCCTTAAAAAAATATGCCTATTTTTTTAAAAAATAAGGCGTTTGTCCGTAACCCATAGCCTGTTTCATCAATATGTTATTAATGTAGATCAAAGAATGAAATAAGGAGGAAAAGAATATGGGTTGTAACAAAAAGGATAATAAATACGGCAGCTGTGTAGCTGAAGTCGTACGTGCGATAAGAGATATCCAAGATCAAATTCGTGAAGATGAAGATTGTAATTGTGGCTCTAATTGTTTTTTAGAACCAATCGGTGCGATCTCTCCAAAGAGAGGTAAAAAGAAGAGAGTGAGACGCCCTAACACGCGCGTATTTACGTTAAGCACAGCTGATGGTTCACCATTCCACGCATTTTTAACAAATGTTGATGATTGCTCTTGTACGTCAATTTTCTTTAGAGTAGAAGAGATATTCGATAATTCATGTGCGACGCTAAGAGTTTTAGAACCAGTTACTGAAACAAGTCCTGGTTGCTATGAAACAGCTGACATTACAGAAGGTTGCTGCATTGATTTATCTAAAATTTGTAAAGTAGATGGTTTCCGTTCTAGTGAAAACTGTATCTCTGTAGATTTGGATTGCTTCTGTGCAGTTCAATGTATTGAAGATATTTATTTACCAGTAGACAATTGTGTTGAATATTTCGAAGACTAATTGTATATAAGCCAGTCGTTTACTCGACTGGCTTTTTATATACAGCACAGTATACTCACCTAAAACCGACCATTTTTATCGATTTTATACTATGAATATGAATGGTTTGCATACTGCCACTTAATGTTTTAATCATTAACTCATTGCCTTGTTTTAACTCAATAAATCCCCTAATATGCTTATCATCACTTATAAATAAGCAAGGTACAGGAGGTAATTGCTTAGGGAAATGAAGGAGATAATCAATCCTTTCCTGTACATTCATATCCTTAAAACTTTTCACACGTTTAAAGCCTTGCTCACTTTCTGACTGACTTTCCTCGTATTCCTCTAAAACTTGCTGTACATCTTCTTCTTTTTTTTCCACCTCACCTTGTTCATCTATTGTAGAATTTGTGATAACCTCTTTTTCTTCTTCCTCAACTTCATTTTTACTGGAATAAGTTGACTGCATTGATGTCGAAGGAGAAGGAAGATTAGATTGTTGTACATATAATAAAGGCTTCTTTTTTTTATTTTGTGTATCCATGTCTTTCACCTGTCCCTCTTCAATAAATTCGAAGCTCCAACATATTATATGTGAAATAAAAATGGGCGTTCATTTTAACTAACTGAAAGGAAAGAATTCGCCAGAAGACACGAAATGCTTTAATTTAGATTCCTACTACACTAAATTTATATTCATATCCCTGATTGTCTTATTTCTACTTATTTGTAAAGATTCTTTATCGATCAAAAAAAATAATGAAAAAAAATCTTATGGAAAAGTAATCAAATATCAGTACATGTTACTACGGTTTAAGGTTTCCAAAAGATCAGTAGAAAATGGTGAAGAAGTGTGTCATAAGTTAGATTAAGAATAATAGAAATAAGAAACTAAGCGTGAAGCCTTTCATAATGTAAATGGCTAAATGAGAGCTGAGTTTTGTACGGCACTCAAATGCAAAATCTCACTTGAGTGCCTCGCTGATGAGATTTGCACGGCTCTCAAATGTGAAACCTCACACGAGTGCCCCGCTAATGGGATTTGCACGGCTCTCAAATACGAAACCTCACACGAGTGCCTCGCTAATGGGATTTGCACGGCTCTCAAATACGAAACCTCACACGAGTGCCCCGCTATTGGGATTTGCACAGCTTTCAAATACGGCACCTCACACGAGTGCCTCGCTAATGGGATTTGCACGGCTCTCAAATACGAAACCTCACACGAGTGCCTCGCTAATGGGATTTGCACAGCTCTCAAATACGACACCTCACACGAGTGCCTCGCTAATGGGATTTGCATGGCTTTCAAATGCAAAACCTCACACGAGTGCCTCGCTAATGGGATTTGCACAGCTCTCTAATGCGAAATCTCACTTGAGTGCCCCGCTATTGGGATTTGCACAGCTCTCAAATACGACACCTCACACGAGTGTCCCGCTATTGGGATTTGCACGGCTCTCAAAGACGACACCTCACACGAGTGCCCCGCTATTGGGATTTGCACGGCTCTCAAATACGACACCTCACACGAGTGCCTCGCTAATGGGATTTGCACAGCTCTCAAATGCGAAATCTCACATGAGAGCACCGCTAATGGGATTTGCACGGCTCTCAAATGCGAAACCTCACTTGAGTGCCTCGCTAATGGGATTTGCACGGCTCTCAAATGCGAAACCTCACACGAGTGCCCCGCTAATGAGATTTGCACGGCTCTCAAATACGACACCTCACACGAGTGCCCCGCTATTGGGATTTGCACGGCTCTCAAATACGACACCTCACACGAGTGCCTCGCTAATGGGATTTGCACAGCTCTCAAGTGCGAAATCTCACTTGAGTGCCTCGCTAATAGGATTTGCACAGCTCTCTAATGCGAAATCTCACATGAGAGCACCGCAAATAGGATTGGCATGTCACTGAAATACAAAATCAAAGAAGTAAGCCGAGCTAAGAGCGTTTGCAAAATATGTGCAAACCGAAGATATACACACATTACCATGATTCTTTTTATGTATATTATTAGCTTGACATTTCTCGTCTCGTTTCCAATCCAACACACCGTGCTATGAAAATAGAAAATGCGCACACAACTTGTCTTATAGTTAACGAGTTGTGTGCGCATGAAATAAATTGTCCAATTTTTAAATGAATGCTAGCCATTCATTTATTAACAATAGTACTAAATTAGCGAATGTGATAACCAGAATCAACGTGAATATTTTCTCCAGTGATACCTCTTGACATGTCGCTAAACAAGAACACAGCTGTATCTCCTACTTCCTCAGGCGTTGTTGTTCGTTGTAATGGCGCATTCTCTTCGATTTCTTTTAAGATGGAATTGAATTCTCCAATACCTTTTGCTGACAAAGTTCGAATAGGACCAGCAGAGATAGAATTTACGCGAATATTCTCTTTTCCTAAATCAACTGCTAAATATTTAACACTTGCATCAAGTGAAGCTTTTGCTACACCCATTACATTATAGTTTTTAATTGCTCTTTCACCACCAAGGTAAGTCATGGTAACAATGCTACCGCCTTCAGCCATTAATGGTCTTGCTGCTTTAGCAACAGCTGTTAAAGAATACGAACTAATATTATGCGCTAACAAGAAGCCATCCCTAGATGTATTCATATACTCTCCTTGAAGCTCTTCTTTATTGGCAAATGCGATACAGTGTGCAATCCCATTAATTTCTCCAACTGCCTCTTTCATTTGTCTAAAACAATTCTCTACATCTTCA
The DNA here is from genome assembly GCF_038006865.1 of Cytobacillus sp. FSL R7-0696. Taxonomy (NCBI): domain Bacteria; kingdom Bacillati; phylum Bacillota; class Bacilli; order Caryophanales; family Bacillaceae; genus Cytobacillus; species Cytobacillus sp. FSL R7-0696. The sequence goes on from NZ_JBBOWA010000001.1 coordinate 12,741, forward strand.
TCATTCGTCACATCACAAGGTAATACAAGTGAGTTCTCCGCACCATCAAGGGTACTTACTAAATCTCGGACACTTTTCTCTAATCTTTCACCAGCATATGTAAAAATGAGGTTTGCACCTGCTGTATGTAGTGACCTTGCTATTCCCCAGGCAATACTACGTTTATTCGCTACGCCCATCACAACGTAAGTTTTCCCTTTTAATGAGATCGTCATATCATAATCCCCCTATAATCTATACAAGTTATTAGTACCTAGTACTAATATTACATGAAAAACATTCAACTTTCAATAGGAATGTGATGCGTGAGGTTATATAAAAAAATACGAATAGACTCTGTCATAGAATCTATTCGTACCTCGAAATAACTAACCCTTTTAGTGAAGCTCTAATTCCCACTTCAATTCTTCCACATATTCCCGAGAACCGGTGACGATTAAGCGATCGTTTAATAAAAGCTCTGTATCACCATGGGGTATAATGGTTTCTTGCCCCCTTAAGATACGAACAAATATAACATCACCGGCAAATGGAAATCGTCTAATTGTCATCCCATCAAATTTAGAATTTCGTAATTTGACGTCATATAAGGTCGTTTCTTGATTTTCAAATATTTCCACAACACTCGGAGAAGCGATCAACGCTCGTAATAAAGTTTTCGTTGACAACATACTTGAAAATGATTCAATACCAGCAGCTAGTGCCTTTTCCTCAAGAATGGGGTTTTCTAATCGACAAATGACACGATCAATTCCTGATTCATTCAGTGCTTCTGCCAGTTCAAGATTAATATCCTCATCTCCAGTGGTAATCACAACAACATCAGCTTGCAAAATTTCTGTTTCTTTTATTGCTTCCATTGAAAAAGCAGGAAGTTCATTCAACTCGAAGGCTGGTGTAATAAATGGTTCCTCTTTTTGCTGAACTGTATGATAAACACTTGTTTCGTACATATCTGAAGCTAATTCATTTGATAACGGCATTGTAATCTGGTTCGCACCAATGAAGGAAACTTTAATCTTCTTCTCTTTGACCGTTTCTTTTGGAAATAATTTCTTAAAGACAATAGGTGTAAATATGCTACTGATAACAGCTACCAATATTAGCATCCCCCCCATTTCTTCAGAGATCATACCCATTCTTTGACCAATGGTCGCAGCTGCAATGACTAATGAAAGCGTCGAAGTTAAAATAAATCCTGACGCGACAACAGTTTTCATATCATACCATTTCTTCATATAAAAAACCGGGATTAATTTAGATATGAGCAATGCCAATAATAATAATGGGATAAACACTAATAACATTGGCTCAGCGAAAAGTGACCAAATATCTAAATCAACACCTACCATTACAAAGAAAATGGGTATTAAAAAGCCGTATCCAAACGAATCTAATTTATGAACAAGTTCTTGGTTTGGTGCCAATAATGAGACAAGTACACCGGCTAAAAATGCTCCTAAGATATTCTCTGCTCCAACAGATTCTGAAACAGCTACTAAGAAAATAATGAGTGCAAAAACAGCCCTCGTGCCAATTTGTATTGTTCCAGTTGATAGCGACTGTATGAAGTTATTATTTTTATATCTTCTTCCTACAAAGTATAAGATCACGCCAACGACAAATAGTAGTAATAATAACCATGTATTCCCTTCTCCGCCATCATTTACTGAAACAAATACGGCAAGTAGAATCATCGTTGCTAAATCGGCAATGACCGCTACAAGCAAGATGATTTGCCCGATATTAGTATTCATGATGTTCCCTTCTTTTAAGGTAGGAACAACAACGCCAAGTGAGATTGTTGATATAATTAATGTCATTAGAAACACATTATCGATAAAGCCTACTAAAACAAATACATATGATAAAACTAATGACACGATAAAAATACCGGCGAAAATGATGCTCGCAGTGAGAAATGCATTTGGTTCAGGTTTGCCATTTTCCAATCGGTGCTTTTTCTTTTTCGATGAAAATGCGGAAAAATCTATCTCAAGCCCACTTAGAAACATTAAGAAGATAAATCCTAATGTCGATAAAGTTTCAAGCCACATATCCTCTTGTACTATATTAAATCCACTTTTCCCAATAATTAATCCTGCTAGTATTTCTGCTACTACAACTGGGATAAAGTTGATTTTTAGACGATGTAGTATAATCGGTACTAAGAAAGCGATCACGATAACAATCACAAGTGAGGCGACTGAATTTCCATGTTCCATTCTATCACTCCTTTTTAATAAAATTAGTCGAAATAAAATCTAAACATATGAAAAATAAAAATGCAAACGATAAGAATTGTATAACTTTCATATCTAAACGATTCAAACTACCTTAAAAGTGAGGGACTGTAAATGAAACTAGATATTATTGGGGATATTCATGGTTGTTATAAAGAATTTAAGGATCTCACCGTTCAGCTAGGCTATGACTGGCATTCAGGCATTCCTTTAAGACACGATAGGCAGCTCGCATTTATCGGTGATTTAACTGATCGTGGTCCACAATCATTAAAAGTCATTCAAACCGTATACCAATTAATAAAAAAAAATCGAGCCTATTATGTTCCTGGCAATCACTGCAATAAATTATACCGCTATGCACTGGGGAATCCTGTAAAGACTACTCACGGCTTAGAAACGACAGTAGAGGAATTACAAAGCTTAAATAAACAAGAAAGAAAAGATATACTTCGTAAGTTTATCGAGTTATACGAACAATCTCCTCTTTATTATTTACTAGACGAAGGCAGACTATTATTAGTACATGCAGGAATGAAGGAAGAGTGGATTGGTAAAAAAGATAAAAAAGTAAAAACATTTGCTCTTTATGGTGATATTACAGGAGAGAAACATCCAGATGGGTCTCCTATTAGAAGAGATTGGGCACAAAATTATGCTGGACAAACATTAATTGTTTACGGCCATACACCTGTGAGAGAAGTGCGTAAAATCAATCAAACATATAATATTGATACTGGCGCCGTTTTTGGCAATAAATTAACTGCTCTTAAGTACCCTGAATTACAGACTGTATCTGTTTCCTCTTCCCTTCCCTTCCAGGAGGGTAAATTTGCTCGCTTTGATTAACTTAATAATGCTTGCATATCTTCTGGATAAGGAATGGAAAAGGTCAGGATTTCCTTCGAAATAGGATGAGTAAAAGATAGGGAAAAACAATGCAAGGCTTGACGTCGCAACCATTTAGTCGAACCGCCATATAAATTATCTCCTATTAAAGGGAAACCAATATGAGAAAGATGCACTCGTATTTGATGGGTTCTGCCCGTTTTTAAAGACAATTCTAATTCAGTGAATTGTCTTTCTTTTTGCTGAGATAGTTGTTTAAAGTAAGTCGCTGCATGTTTGCCATTTGGGCTAACCATTCTTTCGATAATGCTATCAGGTTTTCTGCCAATTGGCTCCTCAATCCACCCATCCTTTGTTGCCATTAACCCACAAACAAAAGCTTTATATTTCCTTTGAACACCATTATTTTGCTGCTGACGACTTAAAAGATGGTGAACATGTCGATGCTTGGCAATTAACACTAAACCTGACGTCTCTCTGTCTAGTCTTGTAACAATATGAATAGTGGACTCTATTCCTTGCTTGTCATAATAACCTAATAAAGCATTCGCTAAACTTCCCTCTGGATGTTCTCGCGATGGAATGGTGCTCATACCTGCTTGCTTCACAACGATTAATACTGCATCGTCTTCGTAAAGAATGGAGAGCGGAATATCTTCAGGCTGCAAACCTTGACTTCTTTTCTCAAGTGGAAAGCCAACCTCTAATACATCGCCGTTATTAAGCATATACCGCACATTTTGTTCTACTCCATTCACTTTTATAAAACCTCCAGCAAACTTTATATCTGTTAAAGCGGTTTTAGAAATATATTGCTGTGATAGGAATGATTTAATATTAACTGGTGTATCAAGTGAATCAATTTGCCATTGTAAAGTAAACATTCTTTTATCTCCTTATAAACGAAGTAAATGCAAACAAAGACAGTTCTTTAAAAAGCATTGGGATACGAGTGAAATGAAGCTTATTTTTCCAGCCTACCTTAGAAAAATTGCTGTGGACAGCAGATCAAAGCGTCTACATCATGCTCCTTTAGAAAATATCAGAGTTAAGTGTGCAAACAATATGAATGATATTGCCATTATCTTTAGTCAAAAGCTTGGATGCTTGGTAATAGTAACTTTTTTTATTTTTGCTTATGGATACCTGGACTTATATATTTTTGCATTTACAGGAAAGAAAAATCCGAACATATTCAAACCCTTTGACAGAATTAGAATAAATTGTTCGGATTTCCATTCAACTAGCATCCATTTTACCCAAAGTCACGCAGTTAATCAGCAACAAATGAATCATGTACTCTTTTCCAAAATGGAAATGGTCTGAATCTAGCAAAGCGAATTTTTTCATCGGCTACACGGTATTGAATTGATTTTACATCTTTATGCAAAAGTGATAAATGATCGATTGTAATCTTAAAATCCGGTTCATTCACAGGTTTTAAAAGGCAAGCATGGTGTGCTGGTAAAACTAAAGGTGAACCGACTGTTCTAAACACTTTATTATTAATCGATGCCATTTCAGCTAATTGAATAGCGGGCAATGACGGATGTAATATCGCACCACCTAATGCCTTATTATAAGCCGTACTCCCTGAAGGCGTGGATAAACATAAACCGTCTCCTCTAAATCTTTCAAAATGCTGACCTCGAATCTCTACATCCATCACAAATGTACCATTCACAGCTTTAACTGTAGACTCGTTCAAAGCCAAATACCTTGTTTCTTTGCCACCATTCAAATAGCGGACAATGACTTCAAGAAGAGGGTATTCAACCACTTGGAAGGGAGTTTTTGCTATTGCGATTACAAGCTTTTCAATTTCATCAGGTACCCAATCAGCATAAAATCCTAAGTGCCCCGTATGAACACCAACGAATGCTGTTTTATCAAGGCGGCTGCTATATCTGTGAAATGCGTACAACAAAGTTCCATCGCCACCAACAGAAATGACTATATCTGGTTGTTCTTCATCATATACAAGATCAAAATCAAGTAAGTACGATCTCATCTTATGCATCAATGTATTCGATTTCGTATCACCTTTAGACGTAATCGCAAATCTCATTGTTTAGTAGCTCCTCTTATTTTTCATTCTATGACTTATTCTTTTGCTGCTTTTCTTTATTTTGTGAAAAAAATGCTTGTGCATCTTGAATTTCTCCTCGAATCGATGACATTTCTTCATCCAATCTAAAGGCTGCTTCAGCTGCTCTTTGTAATCTCATTTGAATATCAGATGGAAATTGGCCTTTATACTTATAATTTAATGAATGCTCAACCGTGGCCCAAAAATTCATCGCTAACGTTCTAATTTGAATTTCCGCTAATATCTTTTTCTCCCCATGGATAGTTTGTACAGGGTAAGCAATAACTACATGATAAGAGCGGTACCCACTTGCTTTTTCATGAGAAATATAATCTCTTTCTTCCACCACTTCAAAATCATTTCTCATACGTAACAATTCTACTACCTTCATGATATCATCAACAAATTGACACATCATTCTCATACCTGCTATGTCTTGCATTTCTACATCCAACCTGTTAAGTGGAATTCCTTTTTGGTTGGCTTTATCTAATATACTAGCTATAGGTTTTACTCTGCCGGTCACAAATTCTATAGGAGAGTGCTCTGGAACGAAATCAAACTGACTTCTCATCCCTTTTAGTTTCACTTTTAACTCTTCTACAGCTTGTTTATATGGCCCTAAAAATTGATCCCAATGCTTCATACATGCACCACCCTTATGTAAGTTCATTTCTCTAACTTGATTTAGTTAGAAATTTTTGCAATAAAGCGACGAAAGAAACTTAGGTACATGATTTACTCTTCATTAGTAGAGAAGTTATTCAAACATAGCCTCGACTTTCTCAACCATTTCATCTCCATAATTACTGTTACCCCGTATATTTTCAATAAGATATTGTAATTCCTCTTGAAATAAAGGTAATTTAAGCTTTTCTTTTCCATCATGCAAATACACTTCACCATTAAAAACCAATGCTTGCTTTAATTGTTGCCATAATGATTCATGTAACATGATATATGTATAATCATCATTTTTTTCTGTTATGTATATAAATGATAAATGGTCGGAATCTACTAGCATCTGTTCTCTTGGCTCGAATTCATTCACAGATAAAGTGGAGTCAATTTCTAATAATAATTCCTTTCCTTCATCATTCCATAACGCACTTTGTACTTCTACTTTTTTATTCATTTCATCTACCTCCAAACTCTTACATTTTACCATAGAAGGGGAAAAAATCTCAAAGAACATTGCAGATTATGAGATACAGCGCCATAATAATGATAAGTATTAAGAAATCAAGTATCTCTTATTTGATTATACATGTAGTCGAGAGAATAGGAAGGATTAATCATGTCACAAAATATAGAAATTGAATTTAAAAATATGCTTACAGAACTGGAATTTGTTCAATTAAAAAAGCAGCTTCATATAGAAGACAAAGATTTCTTCACTCAAATCAATTATTATTTTGATACGCCAACTTTCTTTTTAAAAAACGAAGGGTGTGCGCTTCGAATTAGAGAAAAATATAATCAATTCGAACTTACATTAAAGCAGCCTCACCCTGATGGCTTATTAGAAACAAACCATGATCTTCAACCGGAAGAAGCAAGGCATATCATCAAACAAGGGTACATCAATAAGCAATATTTAGCTTCACTTAAAAGTGACCTCCATTTCCCTGAGGAGACGTTTAAATTATTTGGTTCTTTATTAACAAGCCGTGCAGAAAAAAATAATGAGGACGGTTTAATCGTCCTAGATTATAGTGAATATTTAAATAAGGTGGACTATGAATTAGAATATGAGGTTTCGAATAGGGAAAATGGCTTAAATTCCTTTAAAAAACTATTAAAAGAGATGAATATACCGATAAGAAAAACAGAGAACAAAGTGAAAAGATTATTTCGGGAAGTTCAGAAAAGAAGAATAGATGATTAACAAGGACATATGAGGAGAGTCATAATGAATATTGATCAGCTTAAACTATTAATGCAAATGCAAAGCATACAAACCTTTCTTCCAAATACAACGCAAAACAGCAATACAACTGATTTTTCACAATTATTATCAAATTCAATTACAGCAAGAATGAATGATTCTTCTGCTGATTTCTCACAGGAAATAGGAGCAGTTCAAACGATAGCCGAAACAATGCTCACCTCTTCTCCTGTTTCTCTTCCTCCTGTACAGCTTACGAAGTTTAAAGGAGAGAATAGTGATCAATCAATTCAAGATATCATTCATCAAGCTGCATCCGCCTATAACGTACCAACTGAATTAATTACTGCTGTTATTCAACAAGAGTCCAACTTTAATCCGAATGCAGTTAGTTCAGCAGGTGCAGGTGGTTTGATGCAATTAATGCCCGAAACAGCTAAGTGGCTTGGTGTGAATGATAGATTTGATGCCACCCAAAATGTTATGGCAGGAACAAAATATTTAAGACAAATGCTTGATCGTTATGGGAATAATACCGAGCTTGCTTTAGCAGCATATAATGCTGGTCCTGGTAATGTTGATAAGTATAATGGCATTCCACCCTTTAAAGAAACACAAAACTATGTTCAAAAGGTGACAGAGAATTTACTAAACCAAAAACAATTTGTCTAAGTATCGTAGTGACTTCATTTTTGAGTCACTACTTTTTTGTTTTAGAAATCCAACCTCGAGAATCATCCTCCGTACTTGTTTTCCAAGAGATCTGCCCCATATAATAGAACTGAAAATACCTGCATACTTAATATTAATTCGTGGCACAAAGCTATTTGTTTGAGATATAGCCGTTACATTGATAAAATAATATCAAAACATGAAGGAATTATGTCTAGCTGATGAAATAATCATCGCTTTTATTAACATACTTTTGTTTAAAGGGGTTCTATCACAATGGTCGAGAATATCAATACTCCGTTCGACGCGTTAGGTGAGGAAAAACTTCACCTACTTGTTGAAGCATTTTATAAACGGGTTGGACAACATCCTGAGCTCGTCCCAATCTTTCCTGACGATCTAACTGAAACAATTAGAAAACAAAAGCAGTTTCTGACACAATTTTTAGGCGGCCCGCCATTATATACCTCAGAACACGGTCACCCGATGCTGAGAGCACGGCACCTACCTTTTGCCATCACAATGACACGTGCGAAGGCATGGCTCTCTTGTATGGAGGATGCAATGAATGAAGTCGAATTGGATACACGCTTGAAAGAAGGATTTCTCGAGAGACTGACTCTCACAGCACAACATATGGTAAATACACCTGAAAAAGATGAATTAGAGGGTGATGACAAATGAATCATGAAGAATTTGAAAGTAAATCTGTCTCACCACATTGTCATGGTAGTGAAAATAAGCCGTTAGAAATCTATATGTTTATTGATCCGCTATGCCCAGAATGTTGGAGTTTAGAGCCGATAATTAAAAAACTGTCTGTAGAATATGGTCGGTATTTTTCTCTCAAGCATGTAATAAGTGGGAAGCTCACTGCTTTAAATAGAGGCAAAAGACAAAACTACGACCAATTAGTTGAACAATGGGAGAAAACCGCTAGTCGATCAGGGATGTCATGTGACGGCTCTGTTTGGTACGAAAATCCGGTATTATCCCCTCAGTTAGCCTCCATTGCCATTAAGGCAGCCGAACTACAGGGCAGAAAAGCCGGCATTCGTTTTTTGAGAAAACTTCAAGAGAAGTTGTTTCTCGAAAAGAAAAACGTATCAGACTTTGATGTATTAAAAGAATGCGCCAGCCAAATTGGCTTAGACGTAGTTGAATTTGTAACCGATATACATTCGGAAAGTGCTGCAAAAGCATTTCAATGTGATGTAAAGATTACAGCTGAGATGGATGTAGAAGAAATTCCAACGATGGTGTTCTTCAATGAAAACATTGAAGATGAAGGCATAAAAGTTACAGGGCAGTACAGCTTTGATGTGTATGAGCAAATACTAAAGGAAATGGTTCCATATAGACTCGAACCTTCTCCATTACCTGACATAGAGCTGTTTATTAAACATTATAAACTTGTCGCAACTTCAGAAATAGCAGTCGTCTATAATATGACGGAGCAAGAAGTAAATAAAGAAATGAAAAAACTTCAACTGAAGCAAGTGGTTGAGCAAGTACCCGCAAAGCACGGATCTTTTTGGAAATCACTAGACTGATGATACTTATCATCAGTCTTTTTTATGCCGTGGTTAAAGGGCGGACTAAAAGGAAAAACCTCACCATTACAGTATGAAGCGTCTCCCCTATTCATGCTCACACTCCCTGTCAATCGCCTAACACGACAAAATTAGTTCTCTCTTCTATTGTTCACACCAATTGCTTTTCTTGTAGTGCAACGAAACTTCTATCTAATGCTTACTTAGTCAAAATGGCTTGTAAAATCCAATCAAGTGGGAATCAGTTTATGGACAGTGTGTCAGTTATTTTTATTAAAAACATAAATCAATCAACCTTCAATCCACATAGTAAAAAACCCTACACTCTCTCATGAGGCGTAGGGTTTTTCATGTAAATATATTTAACAAAGGGGATGGGAGAAATTTTTCACGATCAAACAAAGGGGTAAATTGTTTGTTTGTGATTAACTTCACAATACAAATATACCATGGCTTTTTTAAGCTCGCAATAGTTTGTGTACCATTTCACATTATTGTCAAATTCTCTACTACTCATAGTGAACTGCCATTATAATTAGTTATCATCAAGAATGGTGCTGGTTTTTTAAAACATTTAAAGGAACCCCATATTGGTTTGAAGTTCCAAGTTCCATTAAAGCTCCATAAGTTAAAAGATACCGGGTTAGTAATAATTTTTTAAAAACTCTACAATATCATTGTTAATGTTTATCAGATGCTCTTCAGATGGGAAATGTCCCATATCGTAAGTCTTAAATGCAATTAAATTTGGAATGATTTCTCTAGCTACTTTATTTAATCTACTTTCAGGAAAAAAGATATCTTTTTTCCCTGCTATAATTAAAGTGGGAGAACTATAATGTGTTAATTCTTCCTTCGTAGTTAATTTCGGCATTTCTTGTTCAAGTCTAATATATTTAAATACATCTCCAATAATTTTTTTATCAATTTCCCTCATACTATTATCTGACATAATATCAGTGATTTTATTGAGATATTTTTGCGATGAAGTACCATTATATAAGACTAAAGGAAGTAAAATATCTTTAATCATTCTCATCTTAGATCCTAATCTTATTCCTGCTGGTGATACCAAAACAGAACAGTCAATTTTGTCTGGCATAAACGTGGCTAATCTCAAAATAATACCTGCACCGTAGGACGGACCAACAAATGCACTACTATCTATATTAAAGTAATCCATTAGTTCCTTTATCCATTGGGCAAAACTATTGTCCTTCGCTGAAATTCTACTTTCACCACTGTATCCTGGATGACCAATTGTATCAGGTGCATAAACTCTGTATGTATCTACGAGTGGTAAAAACCAAGATAAAGTCATTGGATTTATACAATTACCACCCTGAAATATAAAAATAGGCTTTCCTTCTGGTGGTCCTGCTATAAGAATATGTGTTTCACCATAACTTGTATCAACATATATCTGCTCAACATCAAAATCAAACGACTCTAGATAATTATCGTAATGTTGAGTAATAAGCTGTTTCCCTTCACTTTTATAAATGGTCCTTTCTCCCAAAGAACATCTCTCCCTTATACCTATACAAATAAAGGTTTATAAGTTTAATAATCAATTAAAAAATTCTGAAAACACAAGCTTATTATAGGTCGCATCCGTTGATAAAGACAGCTTTCAACAATCATCTGGTTAACCGTTCTTTCGTCATTGCGGTCTCTGGCCTGGTCTAAAAAAATTTAAACCAACTTAAATAATGTTTGTGGTATTTTGTTGCCCAAACCATTAAAACGATATATTCAGCCTTCAAACGATTGGGGTAACTATTCATATTTTTTTATATGTACAACCTCTGAACCGTTCTAGCCCACTGATTTAACATGGATTGAGTATACTCAATTCCTTAAGTTAGCAGCCTAAATCATTTGATAAAGGCTGCTAGATAATAATATTAAATCGTTTCTAACAATTGTTCCATCTCATTTAACTTTTCTTCAAACACTTTACATGCTGCCTTAATCGGTTCTGAACTTGTCATATCCACACCCGCTTTTTTAAGCACTTCTATCGGGTAATCAGAACTACCTGCTTTAAGGAAACCAATAAAGCGATCAACTGCCGGTTTTCCTTCTGTTAAAATTTGCTCACTTAAAGCCGTTGCAGCACTATAACCGGTAGCATATTGGTATACATAATAATCGTAATAGAAGTGAGGGATTCTTGACCATTCTAATCCAATTTCCTCATCAATAATGATATCCTCACCACCAAAGTATTTCTTGTTCAGTTCATAATACTTTTCAGTAAGTGCATCTGCTGTTAAAGCTTCATTATTTTGAGCCATTTGGTGAATCTCATGCTCAAATTCTGCAAACATCGTTTGACGGAATACCGTTCCTCTAAACCCTTCTAAGAAATGATTGAGTAAGAATAAACGTTTTTTATCATCATCAATCGTTTTTAATAAATGATCATTTAATAACGCCTCATTACAAGTTGATGCTACTTCAGCGACAAAAATGGAATAATCACCATAAGCATATGGTTGCGACTTACGTGTGTAATAACTATGAACAGAATGACCAAATTCATGTGTTAATGTGAAGAGGTTATTGATATTATCTTGCCAATTAAGGAGGATATAAGGATTCGTACCATAAGCACCAGAAGAATAGGCACCACTTCTCTTCCCTTTATTCTCCCAAACATCCACCCAGCGATTCTGTAGACCCTCTTCCAAAATACTGCGATATTCCTCACCTAAAGGAGCTAAGCCTTCAATCATTAGCTTTTTCGCTTCATTATAAGTAATCGCCATTTTTACATCCTTTACTAAAGGTGTGTAGAGATCATACATGTGCAATTCATCTAATTGCAAAACTTTTTTCCTTAGTTTCACATAACGATGAAGCAAATGAAGATGATCATTAATCGTGCTTACTAATTGATCATAAACAGATTCTGGTATATTGTTCGCCGATAAAGCGGCATGTCGAGCTGATTGATAGTTACGTACCTTTGCATTGAAATTATTTCTTTTCACATTTCCACTTAACGTACTAGCGAATGTATTACGAAACTGTCCATAGGTTGTATACATCGCACGAAAAGCATCTCGACGTACACGCTGATCATCACTCTCTAGGAAGTTGATAAATCGACCGTGTGTCACTTCAACCTCTTCTCCCTCTTCATTTTTAATCGATGGGAATGTTAAATCAGCATTATTTAACATTCCAAAAGTATTACTTGAGGCATCCATTACTTCTGATGCTTGTGCAAGTAAGGCTTCTTTTTCTGCTGTAAGTACATGAGGACGTTGAAGATTGATTTCTTCAAGTGCATGTTCATAGATTTTTAATTCTTCTTTCTCGGCTATATACTGTGCTAATTGATCTTCATCTATGGCAAGAATTTCTGGCACTATGAAAGCAAGTTCACTTGCAACCACTGAATACAACCCTTTGATTTTATCATCTAAACTTTGATACGTTGCATTTGTTGTATCTTGATCATATCTCATTCTTGCATATGTAAAGAGCTTCACAATACGAGAAAGTAAGTGATCTTGATATTGTAAAACATCATAAAGAACCTCTGCACCTTCATGCAACATCCCTTTAAACTTGCCTGCTTCTTTAGATAACTCTTTTACTTCATTAAATTCTTTATTCCATTCATCGTCACTTGAAAAAATATCTTCAAGACGCCAAGTTTCTTCAACTGGTACCTCGTTTCTTGTTGGTAGTTTCTTAACTGTAGAATCGTTAGCCATATTGTTTTCCTCCTACATTCATTATGTTAAAAATTACTATCTGTTACTATCTTACATCAAATGAAAGTAATTGTTCAGTATTATGTTTCACCAATTTATTTAAAATACTTCCATATTATCTTAATGCCATTTTCATAATCATTTCCCCTTCTTCCTTACTTATTTTCTTATTTTTCATATCAGAAGACCTGATTTGAAATGTGGTACCATCGATTTTCTCAATTACTTTTATAATGTTTAAAAGATATAAATAAGCATCGATTACTTCTTTAAGATCTATGGGTATCTCTACGCGTATACGAATATCTTTTCTCTCCAGGCGGAATTGCATGGAATCATACGCATCTTCTAGAGAAAATAACTCTTCATGTCGTAATATATCTATAAAAATATATGTTTGCCACTGAATTGGTGAAGTACTTAGCTTAGCACTCCCCCTTACAGGGAGACCACAAAAATCTGGTAGATTTCCCATATGAAACCCGCAACGGTAGATTTCATCTTTAAACCGTTTAGAAAATGAGCTATATTTAAAGCTTCCATACCTTTTTATATTCTCCCTTTCCTGCAACCAAGAAGAAAAGCTCATTCTCATTCTATTATTTCTTAGATTTAATAATTCGTACAAATTATGCGAGCGAAGTGGTTTCAGATCTAGATGGGCAAAAGACTTTTTCGTAGAAATTGGTAGGAGATGTGAGAGTAAATACAAATTTTCTGTATCAACGTTTAAAATAGGGATGATAAATTTATTAGCGGAAGTTTGCTGAAGAAAAGAATAATGAAAAGCAGTGAAAGAAAATAAATGATTTCCTATAGTATGGAGCTGTTGGTGGGATAATATCCATAGTGGTTTTATTCCTGACTTTATATAGCCATTTGTACGTTTATGAACTATATTTGTGGGAATTATTGAACATTGAAACTCAATGGCATAAACACCTCCGTTATGTTCAAAACTGAGATCCGCCCTTTGATGGATGTTAGCGAAATATTTTTCAATCTCAACATTTCTATAGTATTTTTTTAATAAATCGTATAACAATAATTTCCCTTTCAAGTGGATTTCTGACTCTTTTTCATATGATTCAAAGCATTGACTATGCGGTTTATGAGCAAAGTGAGACTTTTTAAAGATGCCATTCTTTAAAATGACAACATCCTTGCACTCTGGGCAGTAAAAAGACTTTTCCTTCAATTTACCGTATTGCACATCTTGAGCAGTAATAAGTTTGCCATCATTCGTTATTGCCTTTAACATAGGGTTCACATCCTTTCTATACATTCTAACTTCTCCCCTCTCGTTCTTTATTCCTGCATAAAAAGAAAAGACCGACTTCTTAACGAAATCGGCTTTTTTATTAAAAGTATTTTTTTAGTTCAATTAAAGCATTTTCAGCGATAATTACCTTTCCATATTCAGAAATGACGTGAATGGTTGTATCTGTTTCATGCCCATATTCAAGTAGTATACTAAGAATATTATCAATTTCATCCTCTTCAAATTGTTCCTCGGGAAATTCAACGATTAAATAATAGTTATTCTTGTATGAACGCAGTTGCGTATGAACATTTCCTAGTTCCACTCGCTTGGCTAATGAAATGATATCCTCAAAGTCTCGAAAGGCAATAACGAAATCTAATTTTTCTTCCGCTTCCTCTTCTTCATTTTCCTGTAATTGATCAAGCATTGCTTCTACTCTTTCATCTACAGCAAAATCCTTCATTTTTTCATCAGAAACAGGGAGCTCTAACTTTTGACCGTCTTTAGATAACTGCGCCTTCGTTACTAAGATTTCTAATCCTTTATCAAGTGCTTGAACTTGAATCCACAATGGACCTTCCATCACAAAATCTTCTTCTGTGTGAACCTCATCCATCATATCCCAAAAAAGTTCTTCACTTCTCTCTCGGTTGTACCATATTTCATCACGATCAAAGCCTCTTTCCTCAATATCAATATACGAGATATAAAACTTCACCGTGTTTTCATTAATTCTCTCGATTTCCACTTAGCAACTCTCCCTTCTTGCTTTTTGTGAAGGGATTATAACCCCTAATTTGTACTACTTTACTACCATTTACCCTATTTCAAGAAAATTATTCTTTTAGTGATCATTCTAGCAAGAATAATGAGAAAATAACGTGTAAAAACAGATATACCTATTATGTTTTACCTTTTGTTATATTTTATGATAAATATGCTGTAAAGGGAATGCCCAAAAATACAATTGGCAAAAAACGAATGAATGCCTATATTCGTTTATACAATATATATTTATTGTGTTTGTATTTTATCAAAAAAACCTGTCCCCTACAAGAAACAAGCTTAGGCTGATGAAAAGCTTTTTTTCATTACTGATTTGTGATAAAACGCTGTTATGGCTTTTAGAAATAATCGGGTATGAATAACAGTAAAATAATTAGTACGAATATCATGGGGGAAAATGTAGTTCTTCCTCTATTATGTATCAGAAATGTCTAGTGAATAGATTAAAGAATTTGGTTCGGCTATCGTTGCTGGTTTCTCTGCAGATGAACGCGCAAATCTCCTAACCTACGCTTTTCTTATATCAAAAGATGTACAAAACCTCTTTTTATAGAAACTAAAAAACGAACAAATCCGTATAAAAAGGACTTGTTCGTTTTCATTTAAGCACACTTAAGTGAAGTACGAATGGTTTTAGTTAACCAACTTTTGAGCCTCACGTAGATGATACGTACGAACCTTCCTAGGAAGGAAGCGTCGAATTTCATCTTCATTATAACCTACTTGTAATCTTTTCTCATCTAAAATAATCGGTCTTCTTAATAAACCAGGATTATCTCTTATCAATTCAAATAAATCCTGTAAAGGCATCGTTTCAAGATTAACATCCAACTTTTGGAATGTTTTAGAACGTGTGGAAATAATCTCATCTGTTCCATCTTCTGTCATACGAAGGATTTCTTTAATTTCATCAATTGCTAAAGGTTCTGAGAAAATATTTCTTTCTTTGTATGCAATATCGTTTGCCTCTAACCATGCTTTTGCTTTTCTACATGATGTACAACTTGGTGAAGTGTATAATGTGACCATTTTACAATTTCACACTCCTTAGAAATTTAAAGTATATTTTATTCGCCGTAATTGTTTAATTATGCTATTCTTACTGATTGTTACACTTGTTTCCATTTTCAATGAACAGGCTTACTTTCTCATTGAGAATAATCCACTAGGCTGTAACTAATGTTGTAATTTATAATTAATTTAAATAAGCTGTTCCACTTCATTATACACCATCTGTGGAACAGATGATATATATTTTTCTATTCTTCATACACTTTAATGCCAATTAAACAATTAACTTCTGCCTTAGTGAATCTATAATATAAGACGTTTTCATTTAAAAAAGGTTTCATGAAATATTGATTTTTTTATTTGTTCACAAACTGTTCAATTATAGAATAATGAAATCTGTTACTATTTAACTTTATATAACTATGATAGACATTTACCCTTTTTTTTTAAGAATAAACATTTACTTTCTCAATAATCGACTTTAAATGAAAAAAACTTTATAAGAAAATGATGTTGAGCCATTCTTTCTATAAAGAAATCCCGAACATCGAGATTGTTCGGGATTTCTAGGGATTAAATATCTTTTAAAAGATCATTATTATTGTCATTCTCAGAAAAAGTAAGGACTTCATCTACTGGTTGATAAGATGCACCATAGAATTGAGTATCTTTGTAAGTATGAATCAATTCATATGTTTTAATCATTGCATCAAAAATCATTTCTTCCGTTTCGTTATTAGGTGCCCAGAATAAAATTTCCATTGCATTCACTTCATTTGTTGCAAGAGATCGACGACGGTAACCTATAGATTGAGCGTGCTCAAAGCCTTCTCTTTTATAAAATTTCAAGCGTTTCTCTGTATCAGTATCTTCATAATCAACAGGTTCAACTTCTAGTATAATCGGTTTGCCTTTTTCCTTTAATTGATCAATTAACTTATGTCCTAAACCTTGTCCTCTTGAATCTTTGGACACAAATAAGTAGTCGATAAAGACAAAAGTTTCAAGTTCAACATACATTAACACATGCATTGGACCCTCATCTTTATGATAAATATCAGGTCTCTCTTTCAAAAGTGTTTCCATATGCTCTTTTGACTTCATCTCTTCTACAGGAAAATACTGATTCAATTTTTCATACCAATGCATGGACCAAACCCCTTTGTTATTTAAATATTTCCAGTCGTGATAAACTTCCAGCTTTCTCTTCTTGTATAAGAAAATCGTATAAATAAGTCATCATTCACGTATAAATAAACTAAGTTGTTACGCTCTATCAAAGTATTTGTGATTTTCATTCTTTTCATTCTTTAATAAATGCTTTATTATTAGAAATAGAACATCATCAGAATAACTTGAATTTTCCGAAAAGAAAATTGGAGGTTTATCAATGATTGGTTACTTTTCAGACTTGATTATCGTTTCATTGCTCATACTCAGTTTAACTTCCCTTTTAGGTGTACTAATAAACAGCTTGGGAATAAAATTTTTTGGCGGCAAGAAAAAATCCGAATTCGTAGACCAATCTGCATTTATGCAAACCGGATGGAAAAACGTGGGCGGAAAGAAGAAATAATCCTCATCCTATATACTATGATAACGCATACACAATAAGTGTCAAATAATAAGCAGCTGATAAACATCATATCAGCTGCTTCTTTTTAATTTAATGGGGTATAATCAACATTTTCCGTATAATGATTGCCGGCATTCCATAATAAGAATTCGTCAATTCCTTCCTCATTCAGAGCCCTAATTTGATCCTCTATTTCTTGCTTACCATAAGGCTTGTAATTACCGGTACCTAAATAAGATGCAGTAAAATCCTGTAGCCAAGGTCTAGAAATAGGCGGAGAAGCTAGTTCCTCCCGTTTGGCATTCTCTACCTTTGCATACTCTTTAATAAGCTTGTAAGGTTCTAAATCTGGTTTTTGAATCCCAAAGTATGGCCCCCAGTGGCTTGGATAGATCATTGAAGATATGACATCCACATGTTCTGAGATTTTTGAGAAGTTCTGTCCAATCCCAGGTGCCTCTGGTAAAGTAGCCGTATAACCAAAAATATCAACAGATACTTTGACACCATAAGGCTCTAACTGTTCTTTCGCAAACTTAACGAAGTCTGTAACAGCATCTACTCTCAGCTGAACATCATCTTTACCGTTCGTATACTTTCCTTTACTATACTTCAATGAATCAGCCATATGCTCAAATCCTTCAGGGAATCGAACATAATCAAATTGAATTTCCTGGAATCCCATTTTAGCTGCTTCTTTGGCAATATCTACATTATATTGCCACACTTCTTCCATAAACGGATTAACAAAGGCTTCTCCTCTTCCGTTTGTCCATACTTTATTTCCTTCTTTATACGACCATTCAGGCTTTAACTTGGCTAGTGTTGAATCCTTAAAAACAACGACCCTCGCAATAGGGTAAATCTCTTTTTCTTCTAATGTCGTTAACATCTCTTTCGTATCTTTTATATAAGGTTCGACAATATCCTTATATTTACTATCATCTTCCGGTTGGTATGTAAGGTTTCCCCAATCATCTTTAATATCAATAACCATCGAATTTAATTCTGTCTTATCAACAAAATTAGATAACCGTTCAAAATTTGCTCCTCCTGCTGATGGACCAGTAACATAAATACCTCTAATAGCGTCTGGGTAGGTAAAGTCGTAGCCTGAATCGTATGTAAACCGTTTCATTTGTTCAGGTAATTCCATTAAAAAGCCAGCATATTCTTTCTGTGCATGAAGCTGATAACTTTGTTGTTCAGCATTCGCATGGTCTAATTGTGGAACTACACTTAATAAAAGTAAGAAAAAAGCCACTTTAATCGCCCTCACTATTTTTCCCTCCTCATCCATTTATTTTCTTTTTCTTATCTCCTATTCTACTAGAAGTTAAACACAATGCAAAAGAAAATAGTAATAATGAGAAATATTTTAATTTTTGCGATAGTAATTTCATACAAACTATTGTATACTATATTCATACATTTTAGCGATTGAAAGCACTAAACATATTCCTAATATTCATATTTTTCCTAACTGAATATTTGTTTCGAAAATAAATCTTTAGGATGGAGGCAGGTCTTTAGCAAATTTAATCAACGAAAAAACGACCTCAATAAGAGATCGCTTTTAAGTTAACTTTTATGTTCTTTTTGGTATTGTGCAAATTCTTTTTCAGAACAGAAAACAAAGTGATTAGGACGAACTTCACGCATTTCAACCTTCTCATCAGCACTATATTGATGAACAGCTGGGTCATATGTTTTTCGTTGACGTGTTCTTTCTGACTCTGGATCAGGTAAAGGAATAGCAGATAATAATGATTGTGTATAAGGGTGCATAGGATTGCTATACAACTCTTCCGCAGTGGCAAGTTCAACTAGCTTACCAAAGTACATTACACCAATTCTATCACTAATATACTTAACCATTGACAAATCATGAGCAATGAATAAGTAAGTTAACCCTTTTTCACGCTGAAGTTTTTTCATTAGGTTAACAACTTGTGCCTGAATAGATACGTCAAGAGCAGAAATTGGTTCATCAGCAATAATGAATTCAGGTTCAACAGCTAGCGCTCTAGCAATACCGATACGCTGTCTTTGTCCACCAGAGAACTCATGTGGATAACGGTTAGCATGCTCTTTATTTAAGCCTACTGTTTCAAGTAACTCATAGACGCGTTCCATACGCTCTTTTTTCGACTTTGCAAGCCCATGAATATCAATACCTTCAGCAATGATATCCGCAACTGTCATACGAGGATTTAAGGATGCATAAGGGTCTTGGAAAATCATCTGCATTTTACGGTTAAATGCTTTTAGTTGATTGGTTGACTTTTTACCATGAACATTCTCACCATTAAATAAAACTTGTCCATCAGTGGCATTATACAAGCGTATAATTGTTCTACCGGTCGTTGATTTCCCACAACCTGACTCACCAACTAGACCAAGGGTTTCACCTTTGTAAATATCAAAAGTAATGCCATCAACCGCTTTAACCATATTCGATTTACCAACATTAAAATGTTGTTTTAGATTTTTTATTTCAAGTAATTTCTCTGTCATAACTTAAATACCCTCCTTCACAATTACTGGTTTATCAAAATTGGAGGACATTTGACGTTGACGCAACTTCACCGCTGCAGGTGGTTCAACATGAGGTGCATCAGGGTGTAACAACCAAGTTTTCGCAAAATGTGTTTCAGAAATTTGAAACATTGGTGGTTCTTCCTCATAATCAATAGCTAATGCATATTTGTTCCTTGCAGCAAATGCATCACCAATTGGCGGATTTGTTAAGTCTGGTGGCGTACCAGGAATCGCAGCTAATTCATCTTTTGTATCATTATCGACACTTGGCATAGAAGCAAGTAGTCCCCAAGTATATGGGTGCTTCGGATCATAAAAGATTTCATCTACTGTGCCTATTTCAACGATCTGACCAGCATACATAACAGCTACACGGTCTGCCACATTGGCAACAACGCCTAGATCATGAGTGATAAAGATAATAGAAGTATCCATTTTCGCTTGTAACTCTTTCATTAACTCTAAAATTTGAGCTTGAATAGTTACATCAAGAGCGGTTGTAGGTTCATCAGCAATCAGTAATTTAGGGTTTGTAGCCAAAGCTATAGCTATCATTGCGCGCTGTCTCATACCACCTGAGAATTCATGCGGATATTGATTCACTCGTTTATCAGGCATTGGAATACCAACTAGCTCTAATAATTTTATTGCACGTTTTTTGGCATCTGCTTTAGATAAGCCTTGGTGCTTAATCAAACCTTCGATGATTTGATTACCAACTTTCATTGTTGGGTTTAATGAAGTCATTGGATCCTGGAAGATCATACTAATATCTTTACCGCGTATGTTTTCCATTTCTTTTTCTGATTTAGGTACAATATCATCACCATAGAAAAGAATTTCTCCACCAGTAATTTGTCCTGGAGGCATTGGAATTAGTTTCATAAGTGTTTGTGAAGTAACACTTTTACCTGAACCTGATTCACCAACAATAGCTAATGTCTCACCTTTATGAAGGTCAAAGCTAACACCACGAACAGCTTGTACCGTCCCTCCATAAGTTTGGAATGAGACTTTTAGATCTTTTACTTCGAGAATTTTTTCCATGTTCTCACTCCTTATTTACGGCTTCTTGGGTCGAGTGCGTCACGTAGACCATCACCGACTACATTGAATGCAAAAATGGTTAAACAAATAAAGATCGCAGGGAAGAATAATCGCCATGGGTAATATCTTAACGCTGGTAAACCATCATTGGCCATTGTACCCCAACTCGCTAGAGGCGGTGTTAAACCTAATCCTAGGAATCCAAGATAAGCTTCTGTAAAGATTGCAGAAGGAATTGTTAATGTCATTGTAACTAAAATTGGACCCATTGAGTTTGGAATTAAATGTTTACCCATAATTCTTGTTGTATTTGCACCTAAGGTTTTAGAAGCAAGGACAAATTCTTGATTCTTCAAGCTAAGTACTTGCCCTCGAACAATCCGGGACATATTTATCCATCCGGTTATTGTCATAGCGATAATCATCGTACTTAAACTTTGGCCAAGTACAACCATTAACAAGATAACTAATAACAAGTAAGGAATACCTGATAAAACATCGGCACCACGCATCATTATTTCATCGGTTCTACCACCTTTGTATCCGGCGATTCCGCCCCAGGCAACACCAATAAATAAATCGATTAACGCAGCTGCAACACCGATAAAGATGGAAATTCTAGCACCTTCCCACGTACGAGCAAACATATCTCGTCCAAGATCATCGGTACCGAACCAATGCTCAGCAGAAGGTGGCTGATTCTTATTTGTTAAATCATTTGACTTGTAGTCATATTCTGTCATATATGGTCCAAAGATTGCCATGAAGATGAGAATAATAAGTAGGACTATACCAAACATAGCAAGCTTATTTTTTCGGAATCTAATGAAGACATCTTTCCAAAATGAAAGACTTGGCTTCGAAATCTTTTCAGCATCATCTAATTGTGTGCCGACAACTTTGAATTTATCATTCGCACTTTGCATGATTTATTATTCTCCTTTCTTCCCAGCTAGTTTAATCCTTGGGTCGATGATTCCATACGCAATATCCACTAGGAGAATAGCTAATAGTAAAAGAATACTATAAAACACTGTCACACCCATTATTACTGTATAATCACGATTTGTAATACTTGTTACGAAGTGGAAACCTAACCCTGGAATACCGAAAATCTTCTCGATAACAAAGCTACCTGTTAATACACCCGCGGTTAATGGGCCTAAATAAGTAACTACCGGAAGAAGAGCATTTCTCATTGCGTGCTTAACTGTAATTACACCACCGCTCAAGCCTTTTGCTTTAGCAGTTTTAATATAATCATTTGCTAATACTTCAATCATACTAGATCGTGTGAGTCTTGCGATATATGCCATCGGTCCCGCTGCAAGTGCAATAGCAGGCAAAATGGTGTGCATAAATGATTCCCAACGAGCTACAGGGAATATTTGCAGTTTTATTGCTAAGAAATATTGTAAAAATGTTGCCATTATGAATGATGGCACTGATATCCCTAAAACAGCAACAGCCATTGTTGAATAATCTTGCCATTTATTTTGTCTTAAAGCAGCGATAACACCAAATAAAACACCAAAGGCAACGGCAATTAGTATTGCTTGAAAGCCTAATACAAAAGATACAGGGAATCCTTCTGTGATCAAATCATTAACTGTTTGACTTTTGTATTTAAAAGATGGGCCAAAATCCCATGTAACTACATTGATTAGATAATCAAAATATTGTTGATACCATGGCTGATCTAAGCCATAATGTGCTTGTAAATTCGCTTCAATTTCTGGTGGTAGTTTCTTTTCTGAAGCAAACGGGTTTCCAGGTGCAATGCGCATAAGGAAAAATGTTGCCGTTACAATTAGCCATAATGAAATTATCATATATAACAGACGTTTTCCTATATATTTCGTCATTGTCCAACACCTCCAATTGATTTTACTGAGGTCAGTATGTCTACAACTGCAATTCTCACAATAGATAAAATAATACAATTTTACCATTAGAAGGATAATACCTATTACAAGAACGAAGGTATATAGGAAGTTTCATCCCATATACCTTACATTTAAAAGATCAAATTATTCAAAGTGAGCCCATTTATATTGAACATCACCTAAACCAGATACAAATACATCTTTTAAGTTTTCATCTTTAACCCAGTTGTTTGTGTAGAAGTAAATTGGTGCTACTGGCATCGCATCCATAAAGATAGCTTCTGCATCTTTTAACATTTGTTGACGCTTTTCAGCATCTGTTTCAGTTTGTGATTGTTCAAGTAATTTTTGGAATTCAGGATCTTCCCAACCAGTGTTGTTATTTCCACCGTCAGCATCTTTGTACATTTCCAAGAAGTTCATGGCGTCATTGAAGTCACCTAACCAACCCATACGAGCAATTTGGAAGTCTCCACTATTTACACTATCAAGGAAAACATTCCACTCAGCATTATCTAGAGTTACATTAATTCCAAGATTTTCACTCCACATATCTTGAACGGCTTGAGCAATCTTTTGATGTGCTTCAGATGTGTTATAAGAAAGCTTGATTTCTGGTAATTCTGATGCATCGCTTAATCCTAATTCTTCAAGACCTTTATTTAAGAATTCTTTAGCAGTTTCAACATCATTATCAGGGAAGTACCCTTCTTCATTTTCTTGGAACATCGTAGGTGGAACGATTGCCATTGCTGGAAGTTGTTCCCCTTGTGTAATGTTATTAATAATTGATTCACGATTAATTGCGTGAGTTAAAGCTTTTCTAATGTTTGCATTATCTAATGGTTCAACAGTAGTATTGAATTTGTAGTTATAAACACCAGCAATTGCTTGTGTTTCTAATCTACCATCATCTTTAAGTGCTTGCATTGCATCTGTTGGAAGATCTCCTGTTGGAGAACCTGCCCAATCTAATTCACCATTATCAAACATAGATAATTCAGTATTTGGATCATTAATCATGTACATTTCAATTTTATCTAATTTTACAGTGTCTTTATCCCAATAAGTGTCGCTCTTTTCAAGAGTAATTTGGTCACTGTGAGACCATTCAGCTAAGTGGAAAGGTCCGTTTGTCGTATAATTTTCACCAGCATCTGTTGCCCAGTCTGGATTTTCTTTCGCGATTTTACTATTTACTGGTAAATAAGTATAGAAAGCTGTTAGTTCAAGAAAGTAAGGTGTTGGGTTTGCTAGTGTAACTTCTAAAGTTTTTTCATCAACAGCTTTAACGCCAACATCATCTAAGCTACCTTCTCCTGTGTTTGCAGCTTCTGCACCTTCAACATAATATAGTTGATATGCATATGTTGATTGATTAGCTGGGTCTAATGCCCATTTCCATGCATATTCGAAATCCTCTGCAGTTACAGGATCTCCATTTGACCATTGTGCATCTTCACGGATATTAAATGTGTATGTTTTTTGGTCCTCTGAGATTTCCCAATCTTCCGCCATAGCGGCCGCTGGTTTATCGTCTTGACCAATTCGAGTTAATCCTTCTAATACGTTACGAAGAACAGTACCAGAAGTAGAATCTTCAGCCAAACCTGGATTTAATGAAGGTGGTTCAGTATTAATATTTACTTTTAATTCTTGAGGTACATCACTACCTCCATCGCCACCATCTGCATTGTCATCGCCTCCGCCAGCGCAGGCTGCTAGAACCATGCTAGCTAAAAGTAGCATACTTAAAAAGATTGACCATCTTTTTTTCACGGTGAAACCCCCTATTTTTAATTCAAACGATTCTTCACAGGAATAACAATTGTTCACATAGAGTAGATTGATGAAAAAATCAAACAATTTTTATTATAAAAAAAGAGTTGATTCCTTAATGCATACTAAGGAAAGTAAGTTTATTTTGATAGAACAAATTCCCTCTATTCAGATAATTTAGCTTGAATATTAAAATTTGTATCTATTAGACTACGATAAACTCACCTTTTCATCATTCCATCTACCTGTAACCGAACAAAATGTAATATGTTTGTAAAGATGTCGTTTGGTAGGTTTTATTATAGTTTCTTTAAAAGTTTATTTCAAGCCCGTTTTAAATAATCTAAATTATCTATATTTTTTCAAAAAAATGTCGAAACATGTATTATTATTGTCATGTAAGGGTTTTCATAAGTTTTTATTGGTATATAACAAATAATTTTTTTTTTTGCTGTTATAACGCTCACTTGATTTACTTCTACATATATTATATTATGATTACAAATAAATAATACAAATTGCTGTGAGAAAAGAGTAGTACATTTAAGATGGTTTTAAGAGAGCTTATGGTAGGTGAGAATAAGCAACCTATTAAATCGAATGGACTTTTTGAGCATGAATATATCGATTCACGTTAGACTAACGTTATCTGTCTTTAAGAGATTCACATATGTGAATAATTAGGGTGGCACCGCGGACCATTCGTCCCTAGATTTTTTAGGGATGAGTGGTCTTTTTATATGTTCATTTCTCATAGCAAATAGGAGGATTATGATGAAAAAAACACTCTTTTCTGGTATTCAACCCAGTGGCACAATAACAATTGGTAACTATATCGGAGCATTAAGACAGTTTGTCGAGCTGCAAAATGAGTATGATTGCTACTTTTGTATCGTCGATCAACATGCTATCACTGTTCCACAGGATCGCTTACAACTAAGAAACAATATCCGTAGCCTAGCAGCACTTTATGTTGCTGTGGGCTTAGATCCCAATAAGGCAACTCTATTCGTTCAATCCGAAGTACCTGCACATGCACAAGCCGCATGGATGTTACAATGTATTTCTTATATCGGTGAGTTAGAAAGAATGACGCAGTTTAAAGATAAATCTGCTGGTAAAGAAGCTGTCTCAGCAGGCTTATTAACCTACCCACCACTAATGGCGGGAGATATTCTATTATATGGTACAGATATTGTCCCGGTTGGAGAAGATCAGAAACAGCATTTAGAATTAACAAGGGACTTAGCAGAAAGATTCAACAAGAAATACAATGACATCTTTACGATTCCAGAAGTAAGCATTCCAAAAGTGGGTGCACGAATCATGTCACTTCAAGATCCAACGAAAAAAATGAGTAAATCTGACCCTAATAAAAAAGGATTTATCTCAATTTTGGACGAACCGAAACAAATTGAGAAGAAAATTAAAAGCGCTGTAACAGATTCTGATGGCATCGTTGCTTTTGACAAAGAGAATAAACCTGGCGTTTCAAATTTATTAACGATTTACTCGATATTCTCAGGTGAATCAATTGAAAATATTGTGAATAAATATGAAGGAAAAGGGTACGGTGATTTCAAAGGGGATTTAGCTACAGTAATTATTAGCCACTTAAAACCTATTCAAGATAAATATCATCATCTCATGGAATCAGCAGAATTAGATGAGATATTAGATGCAGGAGCAGCAAATGCCAACAAAGTGGCAGGTAAAATGGTTAAAAAGATGGAAAACGCTATGGGATTAGGAAGAAAAAGGAAATAAAAAAAAAGGGACGTTCAAATTAAATTGAGCGTCCCTTTTTGATTTAATTTACCTTTGAACCATTTTCCATTTCCCATAACTTTTCAAAAAAAGGTTGTCCTTTAATGATATTCTCACAAAATCTTTCATGTTTCTTAGACCAACCTATCTTACTGTCTTCAAATAAATTCATCCATGCATCATGGAAACCCATTGATTGAATACTTTTATACTCTTCAGGCATCCATTCTGTAAACCAATAGCGAATTTCCGCTTCATTTTCTGAACTATGAAGTTGATCTAATGCCATAAACATTAATTGTTTGAGCTGCCTTTCCTTCCTTGTCAGGCCTTTCATTAATTCTGGATCTGGAGAAAGAATGTGAAAACTTTTTAGACTCGGCTTTTGTTCAAAAGTATATTCCATTTCATCGTGATTAGAAATCATTTCATATGTAAGTTGTTCTTGTCTTGGTATCAATCTACTCTTTCGAATTGGAATATGATACCCTATTGTATCAACGGCCATAATGCTTGTCCCATCAGTAATGACAAAACAATAATCCAATTGCACTCTTTCATGATTTTTTCTTAAATACGCTTTTTGATACACGTCATTCAATAGCTGTTGTGGTAATTCAGATAAATCATTTTCAATATAATGAAATAGTGCTGGTGTGATCCTTAGTAATGGTACTTGATCCAATAATTCAACTGCATCATCTTTTCGCCATTCATGAAATTGACAAACATTGTAACCATTCTCTTCCCCTTCAAACCAGTTCACCCAAACATCATGAAGATATAACATTTCCTAACCCCCACTCGCATGATTATTTGTCAATAAGTATGGGCAAACAACTCTGTTTTTATTCCTTTCTTTTACAATCTAATCCATTATTATTCTTTTTTCACCTTTGATTAGAAAGCAATTTGTACTTTATATTGAAATATACTTGCTATATATAGCGTATTTAATATGGAAGTAAATGTTATAATATTCATTTATTATTCACTAAAATAAATATTAATATAATTTAGAATAAATAGTAAATAATTAAATCCCCCACTCATTACAAAGCTTATAACCGTTTTCTCCCCAAAAAAAAGAATGCAATTACCTTAAAAGGTCAATTGCATTCTTTTTCAGACTTACCAGCTAGGCCTTTACCTTCTAGATTTAGGGTTAAGTGCGTCTTTTAAGCCTTCTCCGATGAAATTTATTGCTAGTATGGTGATTGTAATAGCTGCAGCGGGCGGTACCCACATCCACGTTTTATTTCTTAATACGTCAGAATCACGGGCTTCAAATAACATATTACCCCAACTAGGTATATTTGCTGGAACACCAGAACCTAAAAAGCTTAAACCTGCTTCAGCAACAATTGTTACTGCTAACATTAATGTAGCCTGGACAATAATTGTTGAGGCTATATTCGGTAATATATGTTTAATAATAATCTTTATCGGCCTCGTGCCAATCGATTTTGCTGCTAAAACATACTCATTCTCTTTTTCCGAAAGAAAACGGCTTCGGACAATTCTGGCAACTCCTCCCCAGCTAAGGAAACTGATGACCAAGATCAATGTCCATACTCCTGATACTTTCCCTACTAATATCGTATTTAATACAATAACAAATATTAAAAATGGAAAATTCAAAACAAAATCTGTAATACGCATGAATATTTGATCAATCTTTCCGCCATTATATCCAGCAATAGCTCCGACAATTGTACCAATAGATATAATTAGTACCATACAAGACAAGCCAATTAACAACGATGTCCTAGCTCCATAAACCATTCTGGTGAATACATCCCTACCATTTGTATCTGTGCCAAACCAGTGCTCTGCTGAAGGTTCCAGGTTCATTGACATAAAATTAATTCTAGAGATATCTTGTGTGGTGAATATTGGTCCAAAAATAGCGAGCAAGACAAACGCAGTAAATATAATTAAACTCGTCATTGCTATCTTGTTTTTGAGAAATTTATTGCGGGCAATTTTCCATGGAGATAGTTGTTTTTGGTTTGATTTTACTATTACTTGATTTGTATTTAAAGAAGCTTTCACCATAATTGCCCCCTATCCTAACCTAATCCTAGGATCAACTATACCGTAGAGTAAATCCGCAATTAAGTTACCTATTAATGTTAAAAATGAAAGCAGCATGGTAATTGTCATCAACACCGCATAATCTCTTCTATTAACAGACTCAAGGAACAATAGACCGATTCCAGGATAAGTAAAAATTGTTTCAGTAATAACCGCTCCACCTATTAATGTAGCTATATCAAACCCTAAAAATGTAATTAATGGAATCATTGAGTTTCTTAAAATATGTTTATTATAAATGGATGATTCACTGGTTCCCTTTGCTCTTGCTGTTCGGACATAATCTTTTCTACTGTTTTCTATAACATCATTTCTCAAGAATTGGGTATATGATGCTGTTCCCATTAAACCTAGGATTAATGCGGGTAATAGCACATGATGCATCCGACTCACATAGTATTCCCATGTGCCTGGTTGTAACCCTACCTCTACTGAACCGGCAAAAGGAAACCAACCTAATTGAAAAGAGAAAAAATAAATCGCTATTATTCCAGCAACGAAAGATGGAATCGCTAAACCTACATAGTTGTATCCTGCTATAAGATTGTCTCCTAAGGTGTATGGCTTTCTACCAGCATACATCCCCATAGCAAAGGCAAAGATATATGTAATTATCAGTGCAATAATTGCGAGAAAAATCGTATTTGGCATTCGGTCAATGATTAAATCGTATACAGGCATTTTATGCGCTGTTGAGTTACCAAAATCTCCTTGAACGAAATTAGTAATCCATCTCCAGTATTGAATATGTATAGGGTCATTATAGCCCAACTTTTCTCTCATATCTTCAATATATTCGGGATTCGTATTTGATGGATCAATTTCCCCCCCAAAAGGGTCCCCTGGCATAAACTTCGCCAGGGAGAAAACCACAACAGAGGTAAGGAATAGTAACGGTATCATACCTAATATTCTTCGAAGTGAATATTGCAGCATGTTCCATTTCCCCTTATCATTTAAAAGTTCGCTTGTCTAATTATTCAGTTACATACCATTCATGTGTATTGGTTTGGTAACCTACAGCATTAATATGAACCCCTTGTAGGCGCTTATTAATACCATAAAGGTCTAGGTTCTCCCATAATGGAATACCTGGAAGCTCTTCATTGAAAAGTTTTTGCCATTCAACATAGACTTCTTTACGATACTCTTTATCGAATGCTTTCTCGCTTAAACCTTCGTCTAATAATCTTTGATTATCTTCATTTACCCAACGTCCATAGTTCCACTCCGCATTATTTGCCCATAGACCAGATGGATCCGGATCAGAGCCAGTGCTCCATGAACCAAAGAATGCTTCTAAAGCTTCATCATCTTTATCTTTCATATCATTATATAAGTTAAATTCTACTAAAGACCCTGTCGCTAATTCTGTCTTCACACCAATATCATTCCAAGATTGGATAATCGCTTGAGAACGACCTTCAAATGTTGCATTTCCAGCATAATGACCAAATGAAATTGAGAATGGCTCGCCTTCAGGATCTTCTACAAAACCGTCACCATCAACGTCTTTATAGCCGGCCTCAGCTAATAGCTCTTTCGCTTTTTCTGGATCATACTCATATTGATTTAATTCTGACTCTTCTGCTGCAATCCAGAAAGTTGAAGGAATAACTGTGTTAGATACTGTACCTTTACCTGATAAAAACGCATCAATCATCGCTTGACGATCAAGAGCATGAATTAAGGCATGACGTAATTCTTTGCTTTTAAATTTGTCAAAATCATCAACATTTGTACGTGTTTCTTGATCACGGTGACCAAATCGTAAACCGATATATGAATACCCTACACCATTTGTTTCTTCAACTGTGATATGTTCCATCGTTTCAAGTTCTTCTACTTGTGCAGGAGCAACGCCCATAATATCAACTTCACCATTTTGCAGGGCACCATTTGCTACTGCCGGATCAATCACTTTAACTACTACTCCATCAAGTTTTGGTTCACCTTTATAGTAATCTGCAAACTTCTCTAACTCTACATATTCACCAGCTTTAACAGACTTCACTTTAAATGCTCCTAAACCTACTGGTGTTTGTCTTACTTGTTCTGATTCACCAAGCTCTGCAATAGCTACTCCTTCATAATGCTTTTTAGGCATTGGATAAGACCAAAGATTTTCAAGATTATTGATTTTTACAGATTCAAATGTAATTGCAATCGTATATTTGTCAACTAACTCAATTCCTTCAATTGTCTCCGCTTTTCCATCCTTTTTTTCTTTAGCCCCCTTAATACCTTCTACATAATTAAAACGTGGGCCAGTATATTCAGGATCAGCCATTGTTTCCAATGCAAATTGGTAGTCCTCTGCTGTTAGCTCCTCACCATTATGCCATTTTACGCCCTCTTTAAATTTGAACGTATAAGTGAGCTTATCATCACTAATTTCCCAAGTGGCAAGATCTGGTTCATATTCTAATTCGTCATTTACTGAATAAATACCATCAGTCATGAAATTCAAGATTTCGTCATCAATCGCACTGCCATAATAAGCTGGCTCTAATACACCCTCTGGAGCAGATGTCACGGCTACTGTCACATTCCCACCCTCAACCGGTTCACCAGTGTTGGCTTCTTCTTTATCTCCATCTTTTTCATTCCCACTCGTTTCGTTCCCGCTATTACAAGCTGCTAGAAACATAGAGAATACGAGTAATAACGAAATTAACCAAAAAGATTTCTTTTTCATTGTTCTCCCCCTAAATGATTTTTTAGTTATATAAATGACAAGCTACGTTATGACCAGCCTTCACCTCCTTTAAAGTCGGTTTTACTTCCATGCATTCTTTCATGGCATGTGAACAGCGTGGATGAAACGGGCAACCCGTTGGAGGATTGGCCGGACTTGGTACATCACCTTCTAATATAATTCTCTGTTTCTTCTTTCTCGGATCCGGCTCAGGTATGGCTGAAATCAAAGCTTGTGTGTAGGGGTGAAGTGGTTCTGCAAAAATACTATTCTTATCAGTTACTTCAACAATTCCACCTAAATACATCACAGCAATTCGATCACTCATATGTTTAACAACACTCAAATCATGTGCAATAAATAAAAATGTTAATTGAAATTCATTTTGCAGTTCCTTTAAGAGATTCAATACTTGGGACTGTACAGATACATCAAGTGCTGATACAGGTTCATCCGCAATAATTAGCTTTGGACGTAGTGCTAATGCTCGCGCAATACCAATCCTTTGCCTTTGACCACCAGAGAATTCATGAGCATATTTATAATAAGCATCTGACGGAAGTCCGACCTTATTAAGGAGATCCATGACTTCTTCTTTTAATTCTTTCACTGATTTCCCTCTAAAATTAACGAGCGGTTCTGAGACTATGTCCCCAACCATTTGCATTGGATTAAGTGAGGCGTATGGATCTTGGAAAACCATTTGAAAATCTTTGCGAATTGCTCTTAAAGTTTTTCCTTTCAAACTTGAAATATCTTGTCCATCAAAAATAATTTTTCCATCTGTTGGATTCATAAGTTTTAAAAGCGTTCGACCTGTCGTTGATTTGCCGCAACCCGATTCTCCAACAAGTCCAAACGTTTCGCCGTTATGTATTTGAAAACTAACTCCGTCTACAGCTTTGA
The DNA here is from genome assembly GCF_038006865.1 of Cytobacillus sp. FSL R7-0696. Taxonomy (NCBI): domain Bacteria; kingdom Bacillati; phylum Bacillota; class Bacilli; order Caryophanales; family Bacillaceae; genus Cytobacillus; species Cytobacillus sp. FSL R7-0696. Next base: position 45,124 of record NZ_JBBOWA010000001.1, read on the forward strand.
CATGTCCTACCGTTCTTTGAAAGAAACCTGCTTTAATCGGGAAATATGTTTTTAAATCTTCTACTTCTAATAACACTTCTCGCTTCTCAGCTGTGTTATTTGACATATGTATTCCTCCCATTAGTCTGATAGCTGTTCTCATATAAAAGACAAGCAGCCTCATGTCCATTTTCAACAAAACCTAATAAAGGTGTGATTTCAGTACATTCAGGCATTCTTTTTGGACAACGATCAGCAAATCTACAACCAACTTCTGGCATATCTTTAAGGGATGGTACTAAGCCGTCAATCGACCCTAATTCTTTCTCTTCTTCATCCAATTTAGGGATCGATTGTAATAATAACTGTGTATAAGGGTGCTTAGGGTTATGAAAAAGTGCATCTACATTTGTTCTTTCAACAATTTTCCCAGCATACATAACAATTACATCGTCACACATTTCAGCAACGACCCCAAGATCATGGGTAATGAGAATAATCGCCATATTATTGATTGATTGAATTTCCCTTAATAAATCTAGTATTTGGGCTTGTACTGTCACATCTAATGCAGTCGTTGGCTCATCAGCTATAAGTAACTTTGGTTGGCAGGCAATCGCAATAGCGATCATTACCCGTTGCCTCATTCCTCCTGAAAGTTGATGGGGATATTCGTCAACGATATTCTCTGGCCTTGATATGCCCACTTGTCTTAAAAGATGGATGCTTTTTTCTCGTGCGTCTTTTTTCGAAATCTTCTGATGATTAAAGAGAATCTCCTGTAATTGAAAACCAATTGTGAATACAGGGTTAAGTGCCGTCATTGGCTCTTGGAAAATCATTGAGATATCATTACCTCGTATGGTATTCATTTGATTAATGGAGTAATTCTCAATATTCTTACCTTCAAAAACAATTTCACCACCAGTGACTTTTCCTGTTTCCTTCGGTAATAACTGCATAATGGACATAGACATGACACTCTTTCCACAGCCTGATTCTCCCACGACACCAAGAATTTGTTTTTTCTTTACGTCAAAAGATACATTATCTACTGCGTGATAGACCTTTCCGTCTATATCAAAACCTGCTTTTAATTCATTTACTTGTAAAATTGTGTCCAAGCTAGGACTTTCTTCTTTCCCTACCATTTCAACACCTCAATCGTAATATCTTACAGTATTGTAAAATATTTAGTACTAGGATTAATTATCTGTATATTATTACAAATAGATTACGAATACAAGAAATTTTTTCAAAAATCTATCTTTTAATAATATTATAAATAGTATGGAGTGGTCGTGAAATAGTTCTTACATCCTGTTACTTGTATGTTAATATAAGGAAAAAATACTATTTTACTTACTTTGACAATTTCTTTATTTTCTTTACATGTTTTCTCCTCTACTCTATTCTTTTTCCCACTGAGGTACAAAAAACTTTGAAGGAATAACCATACTTTCTTTGAGCTTGATTCTTTTTTCATTGTCATACATTGAGACGATTTCATAGCCAATGGAGTAGCCAAGCATTTTTGGATATTTCCCCTCACCGAATAGAATTTGGTCATGTAATTCATTGTCTCTCTTTATGTCTATATTTTTTTTTACATATTTATGCCAATAGTATCGTATTCTTTCTCTATCATGTTCTGTGCACCACTTTGAACGATACGATTTTCCACAACTTTTCTCCACTGCCCATTCTGCTAATCCTTCTAATACAATGCTATCTAATAATGTATACTCAGCCATTTCTTTTTTTAATCTCTTCATTCGGCAGATATGATGGTATTCGTGGACAAATAATGCTTCTAACTCTTTCTCATCTTCTAATGGAGCGAGAAATAAAAACATCTTGTCAGGGAATGACAAGCCAGACTTCACATAAGATGTTCTAAAGAATAATCCGCCTTGTGCAATTGGAAATAAGTAAATGGGGACATCTGGTCCTTTCCAGTTTTTTCTATACTTGTTTAATAACAATTCAACTTTTTCCCATGTTTTATTTTCTTTTAACTGTTTGAACTGTTCTTTATTCCTTCTATTTGGTGAATACATGCCAAAGGAGGATAAGAATTGGTATAACCTTTGTGGCTCGTTTTCATGGAATGAATTTAACAATGGTTCAATCAACTTTTCTGGTTCAGTAAAATGCTGATCTAACCATTCATCTGTTCTAATTACCGGCATATGGTTCTCTCCCATCAAATGTTGTTGTTTATTTTATGGAAGAGACAAATAATCGGTTCAAAAGAAAACCATAAAAATATAAGGCTGTTTTCGTAAACTTTGTTGTTTTTGCTTATGATTATTTTTGATTAACAGGAACAATTGTTCTATAATAGAAATAAGTGAATATTGAGGTGTAGAATATGAGACCAAATCTAACAAAAGATATTAGTGTAGATAGTTTTAAAGATTTCTATTGGTTGAAGGAAGAATTACAATCTTTTTGCAGAGAAAATGGAATAAGTGCTTCTGGTTCAAAAATAGAGATTTCCGATAGAATTGAAACATTTCTTCGAACAGGAGAGATAAAAAAGCCAATTAGAAAATCAAAGGTGAATAGTAAGTCAGAACCACAGGTCGATTTAAGTCTTGATACAGTCATTTCGAAAAACCATCGTTGTAGTCAAAATGTAAGAGCCTTTTTCAAGACAGTTATCCCTAATTTTCATTTTTCTACCTATATCCAAAACTATTTTAAAACTAACATTGGAAAAACGTATCGAGATGTTGTAGATGCTTGGTATAAAGAAGAAGAACGAAAGAAAAACCCATTGTACAAGAAAAAAATCGCTCCTCAATTTGAATACAATCAATTTATTCGTGATTTTTTTGCCGACTCTAATAATCAAGGAAAAAGTCGTGAGGAAGCGATTGAAGCGTGGAACAACATCAAAAAACTCCCTGGAAGCAATAAATATACGTCTAATAATTAGTTAAGCACATCTCAACATTTCTATTGTGGTGTGACTTGATTTTCGACAGGCAGAAACAAGCATTTGTTTGACTCGTTCATCAAATGCTATTTGTTTGCCTATTTCAAGCCAACGAAACCAGTTGAGGTAATTATCTAAGTATTTGGTTGCCACCCCTTGAAAACGTTCCATCCAACCTTTCAAACGATTATGAGAGTTATTGACGTGTTGAATATGGTATATGCCTTTTTTCACCCGTTGTTTTTGGCTTTCATAAACTGTTTCGTGTTGTAATCCTTTTAGTTTGGCGAATTCCTTGTAGTTAGTTGCTGTATCTGTACATAACAAAGCAGACGGGTGAATATACTCACCTATCACAGTATCAATTTCTTCTGCCTTTACACGACCTGTTCCTGCTTTCCGAGCGATCATATTACCATTTCGGTCTTGTGCCACGACAACTGCTATTTTAAGATTAGAAATCCCTCTTTTCTTGTCCTTTTCTCCACGTTTCTTGGCTTTTCTATGGGTAATTTCACGACCCTTCATAGACTCTCGAAAGAAGGTCTCGTCACTTTCAACGATACCTTGCAGTTGATTAAAACCAAGACTTCCTAATGCGTTCAGGATTTTATGTCTCCAATAGAATGCAGTTGATATATGAATTTTTAAGCGTTCAGCGATTTTCGGTAGGGTGTAACCTTCGACCATTAGTTCAATGTATTTTATCCACTTTTCAGGGTAGCGAGAGCCTGAAAATGGTGTATTCGTCATATCGTTGAAGGACTTTCCGCAATCATTACACAGATAGCGTTGTCTTGAACGATATTTACCGTTTCTTTTTACAGATGTACTTCCACAATGAACGCACCCTAAACCAGAAGCAAATCGGGCTTCACGAATGCTTTTGAGTAGTTTATTAATCTTATCTGGTTCGTCTGGAAATAAATCCTGTTTCATAGCATTAAATAAAGCCATTTGCTCTGATTTGGTTAGTTCGCTGAACTCTTCATATACATCTTTCCGCATACTTGAACGCCTCCTTAAACCCCATTTATCAACCCTTTATAAGTATGGTCAAGAAAGCAACAATCTATACGAAAACAGCCAAATATAAAAAACACGGACAAATTCCGCCATGTAACAAAGCAGAATTTGTCCGTGTTTGATTTTATTATTGATATTTTTTGAAGACGATTGTTGCGTTATGACCACCAAAGCCTAATGAGTTACTCATAACAGCTCCAATAGTTTTTTCTCTTGATTCATTAGGTACATAATCTAAATCACAATCTGGATCTTTTGTATTGTAATTAATCGTTGGTGGCAACGTACTATCTCTTAACGCTAGGATAGAGAAAATCGCCTCAACGCCTCCGGCAGCACCTAGAAGGTGACCTGTCATAGATTTTGTTGAACTAATGGCTAAATGATAAGCATGTTCACCAAAAACACTTTTCACTGCAACCGTTTCATATTTATCGTTATAATCTGTGCTCGTACCATGAGCATTAATATAATCGATTTGTTCCGGAGTTAGACCCGCATCGTCAAGTGCCATTTTCATTGCACGCGCACCGCCTTCTCCCTCTGGTGCAGGTGCGGTTATATGATAGGCATCTCCAGTTGACCCATACCCAACAATTTCAGCATAAATATTGGCACCGCGAGCTAGTGCATGTTCTAATTCTTCAAGAATGAGAATACCTGCACCTTCTCCGATAACAAATCCATCTCTATCTTTATCAAATGGGCGACTTGCTGTAGCCGGATCTGGATTGGTAGATAGCGCTGTGTTAGCACAGAATCCTGCAACAGACATTCTCGTAATTGGTGCTTCTGCTCCTCCTGTTACCATGACATCAGCATCACCACGCTGAATGACTTTAAACGCATCACCGATTGAATTCGTTCCAGTTGCACAAGCGGTTACTGTACAGGAATTCACTCCCTTTGCACCTAATGTGATTGATACTTGCCCTGCAGCCATATCCGGTATCATCATTGGTACAAAGAATGGACTCACACGGCGGTAGCCTCTGTTTAAAAAGGTTTCAAATTGATTCTCGAATGTTTCCATTCCACCGATTCCTGATCCTACCCAAACACCAACACGATGCGCGTTTTCATCATTTATCGTCAAATTAGCATCTTTCACTGCCATGATTGAAGAAGCCACTGCATAATGAGTAAAACGATCCATCTTTCTTGCATCTTTCTTCTCTAAATACTCATGAATATCAAAATCTTTCACTTCCGCAGCTACTTTAGCAGGATATTCATCAGCATTTAATCTTGTTAGCGGTCCTACTCCAGATTTTCCAGCTTTAATATTACTCCACGACTGTTCTACATTATTTCCAACCGGTGTTACTGCTCCAAGTCCTGTTACAACGACACGTTTTTTTTCCACTATTATGTCACTCCTTTTATATCAATAAAGCCTATTATATTTATACTTATTTTCCCCATTTTAAAGCGATGGCTCCCCATGTTAATCCGCCACCAAATCCGACCATTACGATAATATCATCATCTTTAATTTTCCCAGCTTCTATCTCCTCAATCATAGCAATTGGTATAGAAGATGCTGATGTATTACCATATTTATCAATTGTTTTTGACATTTTTTCAATTGGTAACTCTAAACGTTGTCTAGAAGCTTCCATGATACGAATATTTGCTTGATGAGGGATAAGAAAATCTACATCCTCTTTTGTTAAACCTGCTTTTTCTAATACATTAATACAACTTTCACCCATTTGTCTAACAGCAAACTTATAAACTTCTCTACCATTCATCACAATGTACTTATCTTGATAAAGATGCTTCGCTCCACCACCATCTGCTCCTAGTTCAAATGATAGAATGCCTCTTCCTTCAGATACAGGAGCAATGACAGCGGCACCCGCACCATCTCCAAAAAGGACAGCTGTATTACGATCAGACCAATCGGTTACTTTAGACAGCTTTTCAACACCTACTACTAGTACATTCTGATACGTTTTTGTTTCAATAAATTGTTTCGCTGTAATCACACCGTACATGAAACCAGCACAAGCTGCACTTACATCCATAGCTGCTGCTTTCTTTGCCCCTAACTTTTCCTGCAGTAAACAAGCAACACTTGGAAATGGCTGATCTGGTGTGACAGTTGAGACAATAATTAAATCGATATCTTCAGGAGACAAATCTGCATCCTGTAATGCTTTTTTTGCAGCAGCGAATGCCATATCAGAAGTATCTGTATCGTCATCGGCAATCCGTCTTTGTTCGATACCTGTTCTCGTGCGGATCCATTCATCTGAAGTATCCATTATTTTTTCTAAATCAGCATTCGTTACTATTTTTTCAGGCAAGTATCTACCTAAGCCCACAATTCCAGCATTCATCTTTCCCACTCCCTTTTTCTCTTCCACTTTGTCGTTATAAGAAATTCAACTTTTTTATTTACGAGAAATAAAATTTAATATCAATTATTAGTACTTGGTACTAATTTTATCAAATAAGCAGGTAAAGTTTCAATATTTTTCTTCATAATTATTATTTTCGTCCAACCTTTTCTTTTATTCACCCATATATTATAAGGAATAACTTATACAATAGAAAATCAAAAGGAGGATTGCTTATATGAGTGAAGAACCGTTTTTTAATCAATTTATGTTTGGTAATAAAGATGCTCGTCAAAGTGAAGATTGGATTCTCGGAAGACAACATAAGCAGGAGGAGGAAAAATCACCTTCTATTTTAAATACAATCGAACAATTAGATCTGGTGGAATTAATGGCCAATATGTCTCAATTAATGGATTCTGCAGAGGAATTAAAACCACTTTTAAAACATGCTGCTCCAATCGTTGAAGTCTTTATGAATAAAAAAAGCTAACGGCAATCCCACGCCGCTAGCTTTTCTCTTATTCATGTTCTTTTTGTGCATCTGCTTTCCCTAATTCATATGCTTCATTCATCACTTGTGTAAACATCGTCATAAACGGTTGAATCATTTCCATTGATAAATTTACACCTGACTTTTCTAGTTCGGCTTTTGCTTCAGGTAGATATTTCATAGCGATTTGCATAAATTCCATTGTTTTATCATTTGACATTCTGTTATCCTCCTATGATGGTTCTGTCGGTAAATTACCTGTTTCTTTATATTTTTTTACTGCTGCATTTAATTGTTGAATAAAGGTTGGAGATAATTCTGGACTATACGCACCTAATGAAATGACATCTTCTTGAAAGTCAAAAGAAAGGTTTCCAGACTGAAGTTCTCCATTATGAAATTGTTCTGCTACTATTTCATACAAATGGTCAACATGTTGAATCGTACTTGTTAATACTGCTGATTTCCCTAGATGGGATTGGTCAGAAACATAACCAATGGCATATAAACCATGCTCTTTTACTTTTTCAATGACAGGGACATTATATCCATCACCTGCTGGATAAACGACATCTGCTTTTTCTATGACCAACTTGTCCATTAACCCTGCAGCCTTATGGGCATCATCCCAATTTTCAACATAATGTATTTTAACATCTGCTTCATCATTTTGAAAGTTCACACCATCAATAAAACCTTTTACTTCTGGTTGCCATTCAAATGCCGCAATAATACCAACAATATTAGTAGCTGTCATCTCACCAGCCACCATACCTCCGAAAAAGCCCATTGCATATCCTTCAAAATTTAAACTTGTCGTATTTTCATTTTGTGCGTCCCCGTTAAAGCTTACAAACTGAATATTTGGATATTGTGCTGATATTTGATTAAAGTACTCTGCATATTCATTTCCATGTCCGAAAATTAAATTGACCCCTTTTTTTGAAAATTCCTTTACCGCTCTTTCGACAACGAGTTGTGAGTTCATCCCTTCTTTATAATACACATCAATATCATAAGTAGACTGTATCTTGAGTAGGCCTTTATACCCTTTCGTACCCCACACTTGATCATTAATGGTATCCGGCACTAATAAGCCAGCCTTTTGCAGCTGACCCCCAGAAAATACCTGTCCACATGACGATAATAAGAGAAGGCATAGAACCAAACTCCCCCACCTAATTAAAGCTTTCTTCATTTCTATATCTTTCGCCCCTTTATGTTAGTTGATTTTTTCTTTCGAAAAGACCAACTAACATCATTCTAACCTTTTATCCTAGTGATTGAAAAGGTTTTTCCGATGAAAGTACTTTATATTTATGGGAGAATATCCACATGTCTTTTCTGTTGACTAAGCGCTTTTTCCACCGATAGATGGTTATGAATATGAATTGTTTGAGGTTCGTCTCTTAAACTGTTATCTTCTTTTACAGTATGATTTTCAAGATTAATTTGTAAATAATCTACACATTGCTGCCAATGGTTTTCAATTCCACTGCTAATTATTTTTTCTCCACTCTTATTGTTTGATAAAAAATCATGCAATAAACAGGTGATGGCTTCGTCAATATAAACAGCATCATTCCGCCATTCCTTTTCACTGACACTTTTATTGTGGTTAGTATGCATCAGCTTTTGTTGAAAAAGCATTTCTTCCGGTTGAAACGGTCCATATACTGTTGGTAAGTAATAGATATGAGCATGAGAAAAGGTCTTTTGCACCCATTTTTTTGAATGACCTGTATACAACCATTGAATGGGCAAAGTAATCACACATTTTCGCTTTTCAAAAGAGATTTTATCTAAGAAAGGAACTAAAAACCTCTCCATGTTTATATCTTTAATATATAAACTGTAACCATCAATAAAAACAGTAGCCTCTTCTTCAAGCAAAGTGTTTAAACTATCTATATCCACTTCGGTTAAGTTCGCATTTCTCCCAACGGATAATTGTTTTTCTAAAGCATCATCTGCCTTCAATGAATTGAGCAGTAAAACCTCGACCCCTTCTTCTAACAACCCTTTACAAGTGCCAAAACCTACAAAACTATAACCATCAATTACAACTGCTTGCTTCATACCCCAGCCTCCAGTCGTCTGTTTTATTGTATACTATGCGGAATTATCTTTATATATCATCGAAATCTCTCACTCAAATATGACTTATAACAAACTAGCAAGTTTTACATTTCAAAAAAAAATTGTCTGAGGGATTTTTTCCTCAGACTTATAATATCGACTCATTTTCGTTGAGAAATCGAATAATATGGTAGCTTAAACTATGCCTTTTCTCTGGTAATAAATAATTAATTGAGACTTGTTGATTGTTTTCTGACCATTTCACTGATAAGTCTTTTAAATGATGAGATTGTTTATATGCACGACTACTTGAGAGGATATGAATGATTTTTACTGGGAGGTCTACTTGAAGGAATTGTTCTTCATTTATTACGATGGATTCATCTATCTCTTTAATATTACTCACAAGTGCAGCTTCAACTTCTTTCTTTAATTTTTTATAGAAAAATTTATGTTCTTTTTCTTGTTCCAAATGTGTTTTTAATGAAAAGATGGGATTGATAAACGTAATCGACCGTATATTCTCATTCATTTCATTCATTAATGCTCCAGCGACAAGTGCGCCCATACCTTCAGCAATTATATGGATTCTTTCATTAATAATTTCATGTCTAATCGTATGGGCATACAATCTTTTTGCCATCTCAATGGCTTTACGACTTCCCCAATTTCGCCCATATAGATTCGAATAAAAGATAGTATAACCATCTCTTCTTAATGATGAAATGAGAGATGATTTCCCTTCATTTTGTGTCCAGAAGCTTTGTTTCTCATCAACAAAATGGCGTTCATCCCCAATGATAAGAATACCGAAACCACTTGGCTTTTCTGGGTAATGAATCATATTCCATTCTGTATGCAGTTGAAAGTTTCGGCTATCCATTTTATTAACCCCTTTACTGTTGTTCATACTAATGTATGATTGTACAGGTAATTTGAATAGGATATTTGCCTAGCTTTTAATGAATTAGTTCAAACGCTTGATTCCAACTGTTATTCACATTTTAGACATAATCCTATGAAAAAAAATCAGTGAATCACGTTTATAATCCAACCATTGTATGATACTATTAAATAGACTGACATACGTATGAGGTGAGTAAAAATGCAATACATTTGGACGTTCATTTGGACATTCTTACTTATGAATATGGTTACTTATGTAGTAAGCAACATGAATGGTGTAAGTTATGATTTACAAACGGCAACCGTCCTTTCGGTTGCAGTAAGTATTCTCCTTTACATTCTCGCTGCTGTCATTCCTGCAGCGCCAGAAGAGAAGGAAGGACTACACTAAGAATGGCAACAAAAGTCATCCCAATATGGATGACTTTTGTTTTTTTTACTTTCGTTAATATATCCAGTTTATGCTATTTTCCACTGGTTCATGATTGTTTTATGATAAGTTTTGTACTGTCACTAGAGATAACTACATGTGATTTCGCTTGGATATTTCCCGCGATCATTTCTTTTGCTAATGCTGTTTCAATTTCTCTTTGCATGTAACGCTTCAATGGTCTTGCACCGTATATGGGGTCAAAAGCCGTTTCGGCAATAAAAGCCTTTGCCTTATCATCTATCGTTAAGATAATTTGTTGATGAATTAACCTTTGTTGTAGTTCATGGATTAGTTTTTCAACAATTCCTTTCATCTCTTCTTTACCTAAAGGATGAAATAAAATAACCTCATCTACTCTATTTAAAAACTCTGGCCGGAAATGCGAACGTAACATTTCTAATACTTTATTCCGAGTTTCTTCTATTATATTACCCTTCTCTTTCGCTTCATCGCGTTCAAGCAAGATATGAGACCCTATATTTGATGTCATTATGATAACGGTATTTTTAAAATCAACTGTTCGACCTTGAGAATCAGTAACCCTTCCATCATCCAACATTTGTAAAAGAATATTGAACACTTCAGGATGTGCTTTCTCTATTTCGTCTAGTAATATGACTGCATACGGATTCCTACGAACCGCTTCTGTTAATTGTCCGCCTTCTTCATACCCAACATAACCTGGTGGTGCACCAACTAGTCTTGATACCGCATGTTTTTCCATATACTCCGACATATCAATTCTAATGATATGTTCCTCACTATCAAATAAAGATTCCGCTAACGCCTTTGCCAACTCTGTCTTTCCAACCCCTGTAGGACCTAAGAAAATAAAAGAACCAATCGGCCGTTTTGGGTCTTTTATGCCTGCTCTTGCTCTTAAGACTGCGTCGGAGACAAGTGTGATGGCTTCATTTTGACCGATGACTCTTTTTTGTAGAATCGACTCTAGTCGCAATAACTTTTCCCGTTCACTTTCAACTAATTTAGAGACAGGTATACCAGTCCATCTCGATACAATATCAGAAATTTCTTCTTCAGTGACCTCTTCACGTAATAAACGGTTATCATTTTCTTTATTATTCGCCTCTTCTTCTAATTGTTGTAACTCCTTTTCACATGCAGGGATTTTCCCATGTCTTAACTCCGCTGCCTTATTAAGGTCATACTTATTCTCAGCTTCCTCTAACTCTCTTTTCAAAATTTCTAACTGCTCTCGTTTTGATTGTATCGATTGTATCGCAGCCTTTTCTGTTAACCATTTCGCTCTCATTTCTTTCGCTTGTTCCTTAAAGTTAGTAAGTTCTTCTCTTAGTTTCTCTAACCTCCCTTGACTGATTTCATCAGACTCTTTTAGCAGAGCGGCCTCTTCAATTTCAAGCAGCATTACCTTTCTTGTTACTTCATCCAGCTCCGTAGGCATAGAGTCAATCTCTGTCCGGATCATTGCACATGCCTCATCAATTAAATCAATCGCTTTATCTGGTAAAAAACGATCTGTAATATAACGATCAGATAAAGTAGCTGCTGCAACAATAGCCCTGTCATGAATATTGACCCCATGATGAATTTCGAATCGCTCTTTTAAACCTCTTAAAATAGAGATAGAGTCTTCTACATCGGGTTCTTTTACTAATACTTGTTGAAACCTTCTCTCTAATGCCGGATCTTTTTCAATATACTTTCTATGTTCATCCAATGTTGTTGCGCCAATACAATGTAGCTCACCTCTGGCAAGCATTGGCTTCAACATATTACCAGCGTCCATCGCACCTTCTGTTTTACCAGCTCCAACGATTGTGTGTATCTCATCTATAAACAGAAGAATACGACCATCACTCTTTTTAATCTCTGCTAACACTGCTTTTAAACGTTCCTCAAATTCACCTCTAAATTTAGCACCTGCAATTAACGCACTCATATCTAATGAGAAAATCGTCTTATCTTTCAGTCCCTCTGGTACATCTTTTCTAACAATTCTCTGTGCTAATCCCTCAACAATTGCTGTTTTACCAACACCTGGCTCACCGATGAGGACAGGATTATTTTTCGTTTTCCTTGAAAGTATGCGAATCACATTACGGATTTCTTGATCTCTGCCAATGACAGGATCTAATTTCCCTGTTTTCACTTCTTCCACTAAATCTCTACCATATTTATGAAGTACTTCATAAGTACCTTCTGGGTTTTGTGATGTCACCTTTTGATTCCCCCTGATCTCTTCAATTGCTTGTTGGATATCTTTCTTTTTCATTAAAAAGAGGTCTGTAACATTCGTCTTTGCCACAATCACTGCCCATAAAACATGTTCAATGGATATATAATTGTCCTGCCATTGCAATCTTAATTCTTCTGCTTTTGACAAGGTTTTTCTTAAATCATTGGTAAGATAAAAAGAATTTAAATCCGCACCACTTCCACTAACCCTGGGTTTTCTTTCTAATAAATGTTGCAATGATTGTTTCACATTTTCAATTGTAAAATCACTTCGTCTTAAAATATTTGTAAATAGATGATCCTCCTGCAAGAAGGAAAGGAAAAGGTGCACCGTATCCACCTCTTGGTGACCTTTATTTGTCGCCATCCTTTTGGCAGTCATTAAACCTTCTTGCAAAGAGGTTGTCATTTGATTAATATCCAATCGCACGTCACACTCCTGACCTTTTTTGACCTTTGTTTTATTATAAAATTATTTCCTGCCATATGTAAAGCCATCCACATTTTGGGATGGCATCTGATTCGTTCTTTATTATGGTTTTCTTTGATAAGTCCATAATCGATTATGGTTTGAGTTTTCAGGAAATCGATCACCCGCACGAAGACTTACCACTTGTGGGTTATTCACATTACTGCCAGTTTCACCAATCTCAATATATTTACCATTATTTGGCGCTTTCTGCCCTGCTCTAAATTGTCGATTTTGTCCCAAAATGAGCACCTCCTTCAAACTTACACTTTTATTATTTCCGCGAGAAGGAGGAATCATAAAGGAAATTGTAGGTATTGTGTTTTCCTCAAATCAGATTGCAAGCCTGTCTCTGGCGCTTTTATTGTTGGGTGTACTTTTTAAATTACTCTTACCCCGCAGCTATCTTTGCGTTTTTTACTCATGATGTACGAACAAATCCTTTTTGATACGCTATTCCAACGCATTTTCTTCTTGGTGTACGAGCTCACTCACTTTGCTTCACTATCCCTGCGTTTTTTCCTCTCAATGTACGAGCAAACCCTTTTTTGCTCACCCTCAAACTTCCTAAATTCCCCTCAAATGATAAAAAGCACGAACCATTCTAGGAACAGAATAGTTCGTGCTTCAGCTTGTTACAACACTATAGTAATTCAGTTAATAAGGCTTTTTGTGCGTGAAGACGGTTGCCTGCTTGTTGGAAAACAGCGGAGTGATCACCGTCAATAACAGGCGCCGAGACTTCTTCCCCACGGTGTGCGGGCAAACAGTGAAGGAATAAATAATCTTCTTTTGCATAGGCTACAAGTGACTCGTTCACTTGATAATCATGAAAGACTTGTAAACGCATTTCATTTTCTTCTTCTTGACCCATACTCGTCCAGACGTCCGTATAGATGACATCAGCGCCATCAACCGCCTTTTTTACGTCGTTTTCGACGACAATTTTACTGCCCGTCACTTCAGCAAATCCTTGTGCTAAAGTGACCACTTTTTCATCTGGTTCGTAGTCTTTCGGACATGCAATCGTCATATGCATGCCAACTTTTGCTGCCGCAATCATTAATGAGTGAGCTACATTATTGCCATCTCCAACATAAACACAACGAATACCTGCTAATTTTCCTTTTACTTCTTTAATCGTTAACAAGTCTGCTAGTGCTTGACAAGGATGATAAAGGTCCGTTAACCCATTAATTACTGGAATAGTAGCATGTGTGGCAAGTTCTTCTATAATATCATGAGAAAATGTACGAATCATAATGCCATCAACATAATTAGATAATACTTTTGCGGTATCTGCAATCGTTTCTCCTCTACCGATTTGCATGTCATTACTATTTAAATAAAGGGCATGACCGCCAAGTTGTAACATACCCGCTTCAAAGGAAACCCTTGTACGTGTAGATGACTTTTCGAAAATCATTCCCAATATTTTGCCCTTCAATGGCTCTTCGGCTTGATGATCCGTTTGCTTCATTAAATATGCCTTTTCGACAAGTCCATTGATTTCTTCAGAAGAATAATCAGCTAATGTTAGCATATCCTGTCCTTTAATATCTAACTTTTTACCACATACAGTCGATGTTGTAATCATGATATCGTCACTTCCTTTACATTGTCGTTTTGCCAATCCTCAATTGCTACTGCTTGCCAATCCTTTTCTGTTAAAGCAAGTAAATAGGCTTCAAGTGACTCTAATTCACTAAAAGTGTGTAGTCGATTTTTAACCGCCCATTCCCGCATACGTTGATTTTCTTCACCAGTGAAAGGATTGTAAAGTGCAACAGTTGTTTCATCTAATTCGGCCCCTTGAGCATCTAGCAATTTGGTTTTTGACTCTTTTGCCAATGTCCTGATGCCATCTGTTAATTCGCCACTATACAAAACGGACCGTTCCTTATCTCCATGTAATTGAAACACTTTCTTTAAAGCTTGTGGTAAAGTCGCTGCTAACGCAATTCCTTCACCAGTTGACTTCATTTCTGGTCCTACTTTAGCATCAAGACCTTTTAGTGCATAGTTAGAGAAAACCGGATATTTGACAGTAACAAATGTTTGCTTCGTATCTTCTGGAAGTTGGTCTTTTTCGAAAAATTGCTTTCCTAATAATACTTTCGTTGCCTCCTGAACCAATGGAATAGCAGTCACTTTACTTACAATTGGCACCGTTCGACTTGCCCTCGGGTTTACTTCAAGTAAGTAAACTTTGTTATCATCAATAATATATTGGATGTTCATTAAACCTTTATATCCAAGCTTTTTAACCATCAATTGTCCATACTTAATCATAAGATTTTGTACTTCTTTTGATAAGCTTTGTGGCGGTAAGACTGACATACTATCACCAGAATGAACCCCGGTCCTTTCAATATGCTCCATAACTGCCGGGATGAGAACATGCTCTCCGTCTGCGGCTAAGTCAAGCTCCGCCTCTTTCGCCTGTAAAAATTGATCCACAAGTACAGGGAATGGAATATCCTTCTTTTTATAAACTTGAAACGCTTCATCATTATAAATGGTTTCCATCCCCATCCCACCGATAACATAAGATGGTCTAATCAATACTGGATAGCCGATTTGGTTTACATATTGTTCGAGTTCAACTTCATTTTCTGCAACGTACCCTTGAATATGAGGGATTTCAAGTTCATCTAATAATTGATAAAATAATTCTCTATCTTCAAGGGTATCAATGGTTTTCGAATCAGTACCGAGTAATTTTACCCCATAATCTTCTAGCTGATTAGCTAAGTTAAGCGCTGTTTGTCCACCTACTTGAACAATGACTTCATTCACTTGTTCCGCTTCAATTACATTCATCACGTCTTCAATGATTAATGGTTCAAAATAAAGACGATCTGCTGTCGTAAAATCCGTACTGACTGTTTCCGGATTATTATTAATCATAATCGTTTCAATACCTTCATCTTTTAAAGCAAAGACACTTTGTACAGAACAATAATCAAATTCAATTCCCTGGCCAATTCGTATCGGACCACTACCAATGATTAAAACTTTTCTTTTATCGCTTGGTATTTGTTCATTTTCTCCAAAATAGCAAGAGTAAAAATAATTGGAAGACGCAGCGAATTCGGCAGCACATGTATCAACCATTTTATAAGATGGGATTATCCCCATTTCTTTTCTTTTATGACGAACAGCTTTTTCATCGACTTGCCACACTGAAGCAAGGTAGGCATCACCAAAGCCCTTTTCTTTGATCAGTTGCATCATTTCTGGCTCAATATTTTCGAGTGAAGCTTGTGCAATCTCTTTTTCTAATGAGATTAAACGTTGGAAAGCTGACAGATAAAAATAATCAATTTTAGTGATGTTTTTTATCTCTTCAGCGCTTACCCCACGTCTCATTAACTCTAATATAATAAAGAATCTTTCATCTGTTTGGCCTGCTAGCTCCTTCAGTAACGTCTCTTTTGTATCTTTTTTAATCCGAGGATAGTGAAGATCAAGTCCTTTTCCTTCAAGGGAATGAACCGCTTTGATCAACGCTCTCTCCAAGTTTCTATCAATCCCCATTACTTCTCCTGTTGCTTTCATCTGCGTGCCTAATTTGCGATCAGCATCAGAGAACTTATCAAACGCCCATTTTGGAAATTTGACAATGCAATAGTCTAGTGCCGGTTCAAAACTAGCAAAAGTATCACCAGTTACTGGGTTAATAATTTCAGAAAGATGATAGCCTACAGCCAACTTTGCTGCCATTCTTGCAATCGGATATCCAGTTGCTTTAGAAGCAAGAGCAGAAGATCGGCTAACTCGAGGATTCACCTCAATCAGGTAGTAATTTTTACTTTCTGGGTCTAGAGCGAATTGAATATTGCATCCACCAATGATGCCTAACTCAGAAATAATTTTGACAGAAGCACTACGAAGCATTTGGTACTCTACATCGCTTAATGTCTGACTCGGGGCAACAACAATACTATCTCCTGTATGTACACCTACTGGATCAATGTTTTCCATATTACAAATGGTGATACAAGTATTGTTGCTGTCGCGCATCACTTCATATTCTACTTCTTTAAACCCAGCAATACTTCTTTCTACAAGTACTTGCGTAATCGTACTTTCTTTTAGGCCGCTCTTAACGAAATGCTTTAATTCATTCATATCTGTTGCAATACCACCCCCTGTTCCACCAAGGGTATAAGCAGGTCGGATAATGATAGGGAAACCAATCTTTTCAGCAAAAGCAACCGCTTCTTCCACATGATGAACGATTTCACTCTCTGGAACTGGTTCATTTAAGTCATTCATTAATTGGCGAAATGCTTCCCGATCTTCACCTTTTTTTATTGCTTCGATACTACTACCTAATAGTTTCACCTCATATTTATCTAATACGCCTGCTTCACTTAGTTGAAAGGTTAAATTTAGACCTGTTTGACCTCCTAAAGTTCCTAATAAGCCATCTGGTTTTTCTTTTTGAATGATTTTTTCAATACTATTTACTGTTAATGGTTCAAAGTAAATCTTATCTGCAAATGCGTGATCTGACATAATTGTTGCAGGGTTATTATTTACTAATATCACCTTGTAGCCTTCTTCTTTAAGCGCCGCGCATGCTTGCGTGCCTGCGTAGTCAAATTCTGCTGCTTGCCCAATCACGATTGGTCCCGATCCGATGACCAGGATTGATTGGATACTGTTGTCTTTAGGCATATGCGATAACGCTCCCTTTCTTCTCTTCAATCGTTTGAATAAATTCTAAAAATAAATAATGCGTATCGGTTGGTCCAGGGTTAGCTTCAGGGTGAAATTGTACCGTCTCAATCGGATAAATTTCATGAGTGAGACCCTCAACAGATTGATCATGCAAATTAATGAACCTTGTTTTAAATCCAGTTGTTTCTAAACTTACTGTATCAACAACATAGCTATGGTTTTGCGAAGACATCATGACACGTCCTGTTTTTAAATCACTAATAGGGTGATTCGCCCCTCTGTGTCCAAAAGATAACTTTGTTGTGTTACCCCCAAGTGCAAGTGCTGCCAACTGATGTCCTAAACAAATCCCTAAAGTAGGGTAGCTGGTAATTACTTTTTTAAGTTCGGGTAAGACGTGTTGAAGCGTTTTCGGATCTCCAGGACCATTGGACAGAAGGATACCATCAGGATTTAACTTAGCAACTTCATTGAATGTTGTAGAAAATGGCACAGTAGTTACTTTACAATTTTGCTGTAATAAGCTATTAAGTATTGATTTCTTATAGCCGAAATCATAAAGAACAATATGCTTATCACCTTCACCATATGTGTGCATCTGAGGATTAGAAACCATTTCAACCTTATGATCCTCTTGTTTACTCCATGTTGTATCTTTTACAGAATGAGCGGACATAGTTGCTGGCATGGAACCAACTGCCCGAATTTTTTTCACAATTGACCTTGTATCCATATGCCCTAGCACAGGAATATTCCATTTACGCAAATACTCCTTCAGTGTATAGGCAGATTGATAATGAGAAGGTTCATTTGTCCCCTCATAAACAATCACGCCAGCTACATGTGGCTTTTTACTCTCAAAGTCTGATTCATTCACACCGTAATTCCCAATTAAAGGATAAGTGAAAACGATAATCTGATCTTTGTAGGATGGATCTGTTAGCACTTCTTGATAACCTGTCATTCCTGTAAAGAAAACAATTTCTCCTGCAACCTCATTTTGTGGTGGCGTATTTAGCCATTCCCCTTTATAACAATGACCGCTTTTTAAATGTAAATACCCTTCCATCTTTAACACCTCGTGAACTTGTATATTCATTAAACAAAATTAATTTTTATGCATTTTTAGTTTTAAAAATGCAGCCATATTTCAGGCTGTCTGAACTGGAACTATATTCTTTTTCAGTATAGCTACTGCTTGATTTATCTCTTCTACTGTTGCTGTTAACGGTGGTAATAATCTCAAGACATTCTCACCCGCCGATAACGTAAGCAAGCCATCATTTCTTAAGAATTGCATTAAAGATGCCGTATTTGTATTCATCTCTATACCAATCATTAATCCTAATGAACGAATAGCGGTTACCTCTTCTATATTGTATAGTGATTCCTTCAACTGTTCAAGTAAATATTCTGCCTTTTCATTCACTTCTGACAAAAAATCCTCATTGAAGACTATCTCCATTGTAGCGATCGCTGAAGCAATACTTAATGGATTTCCTCCAAATGTGGAACCATGACTGCCTGGACCAAAGTATTCCTTTAGATTTTCTTTGCCTATGATAGCACCGATTGGTAGCCCACTTCCAAGCCCTTTTGCACAAGTAATAATGTCTGGTTGTAGGTCATAATGTTGAAAGGCAAATGGTTTACCTGTTCTACCAATGCCTGTTTGGATTTCATCAATAATGAGCAATGCTTGGTATTCTTGACATAATTGTTGCAATTCTTCCAAAAAGGCCGAATCCGCAAGGTGAATACCACCCTCACCTTGAACCACTTCCACCATCACGGCTGCTGTTTCATGATCTATTAATGATTTCACCGACTCGATATCATTAAAAGTAGCATGCGAAAATGTTGGCAGCATACTCCCAAACCCTTGTTTTACTTTATCCTGACCTGTTGCCCCCATCGTAGCAATTGTTCTACCGTGAAAAGATTTGTTAAATGTAAGGATTTTGTCTTTACCTGTAGCTTTTTTGGCTAATTTAATTGCCCCTTCATTTGCCTCTGCTCCGCTATTTGCAAAGAATGTATAAGCTAAACCAGATGCATGAGCTAACTTTTCTGCTGCCAATGCTTGTTGTTCTTGTGTAAATAGATTGGATACATGCCAAAACTTATTTAATTGCTTTGTGATCGCTGCTTGGACTGATTCGGGGCGATGACCTAAGTTAGTGACACCAATTCCGGATGTGAAATCTAAATATTCTTTCCCGTTTTTATCTATTAGTTTTGTGCCTTTTGCCTCTGCTGGTTCTACTTCCCAGCGAGCATATGTGGGGAATAAATGATTCATTATTGTACCACCTCTACTTGTTTTTTTGTCATTTTTGTCCCTGTCCATGCTTCTCCATTAAAAAAGTTGTGCTTCCCAGAAGCAATCATTACACTAGCAAGGCCTTGTTCTAACACCGCTACTGCAGAGTTTACCTTTGGTATCATCCCGCCCGATATCTCACCACTGTCAATATGCTGTTTTATTTCTTCTGTATCTAAATGCTCTACGAGTTGTTTATTAATTAATACTCCTTCAACATCGGTGACGAATATACACATTTCCGCTTCAATTGCTTTTGCTACAGAAGCAGCAGCAAAATCTGCATTGATGTTTAACTTCTTACCATCTTCTGTTGTAGCAATAGGCGTTACAACAGGTATATAGCCTTTATTAAGAATTACTTCTAATAACTCCGCTTTCACTTTGGTAATTTCTCCTACTAACCCAAGCTCTGCTTCATTAATAAAATCAGCTTGTAGAAAACCGTGGTCACTCCCATTCAAACCAACTGCTTCAAAACCATTACTATCAAGCAATGTTGCTAACTTCCTATTGGCTACACCTGATAACACCATTTCAACAATCTTCATCGTCTCTGGCGTTGTTTTTCTTAAACCATTGATAAATTGTGATTCTACCTTGTGTATTTGCAGCATTTTGTTTATTTCAGGACCACCACCGTGAACGAAAATAAGTTGGTAACCATTCTTCTGTAAATGATGTAAACTTTCAAAGAACGCAGGTGATAGCTGATCCATCACGCTTCCCCCACATTTGATTACAATACGCTTCATTGTCTATTCCTCCTTAGGAACGATAACTTGCATTTATTTTCACGTAATCATACGACAAATCGCATCCCCAAGCTTTTCCTAAGCATTCGCCAATATGTAGATCAACGTGAATTTCCACCATTTCACCAAGTAAATATGCCTTCGCTTCTTCTTCAGAAAAGGAAACGGGAGTACTCTCTTTTAACATCTGAATAGGGCCTATAGAAATATCTACATTATTCGGATCAACCTGTACTTGACTTTGCCCAAGCGCACCAATAATTCGCCCCCAATTAGCGTCTGCTCCGTGAATAGCTGTCTTCACTAAATTAGAACCAACAATTTGTTTAGCCGCTTTTTGTGCCTCTTCGTTTGTGATTGCACCTTTGACTATTACCTCAACAAGTTTTGTAGCACCTTCGCCGTCTCTAGCAATTGATTTTGCCAACTCTTCACATGTTTGTTTTAACAAAGCTATAAAAATCGGCCAATCTTTATGATCTGGACTCAATCTTTCCGTTTCGCTCATTCCATTTGCCATCACAAGGACCATATCATTTGTAGATGTATCTCCATCTACTGTAATCTGGTTAAATGTCTCGTTTGTGATTTCTTTAAGTGCCATCTGTAAATCACCGGGACTTACCTGCGCATCCGTTGTCACAAAACCAAGCATTGTTGCCATATTAGGGTGGATCATACCTGACCCTTTTGCTGCTCCTGCCATATGAATCGTCCCACCCGCTATTTCAGCTGAGTAGCAAGTCTGCTTATCAATTAAATCAGTTGTTAAAATTGCTGTAGCAAAACTATTAGCATGTTCTTTTGTTGCTTGTGGTTGGATGGATTTTATCCCTTGTTCGATTTTTTCCATATCTAAAAATTCGCCAATGACTCCAGTAGATGCTACTCCGACCAAGTGCTCAGTCAAATTTAATTGCTCTGCAGTCAGCTTTCTCATCTTATAAGCGTCTTCAAGCCCTCTCTTCCCTGTACAAGCATTTGCACAAGCACTATTTACGACAATCGCTTGAAGCTTACCTTTGGCGACAATACTTTCTTGGGTTACTAACAAAGGAGCCGCTTTAAAGGAACTTGTTGTATAAACACCTGCACTACTCGCTGGTTGTTCACTAACAATCATTCCAAGATCCTTTTCCCCTTTACTAAGCCCTGCATAAATACCATCAGCCTTAAAACCTTTTGGTGTTGTAATAGAGCCGTCTTGTATGTATGTAATAAGGCTGTTTTTAGTTGCTTCCATTGTTTGTCGTTCCTCCTTATGGGTATAACGGGGTCATCTCCAGCCCTGTCGTTTCTTCCATTCCAAACATTAAATTTGCATTTTGTACAGCCTGACCAGCTGCCCCTTTCATTAAATTATCAATTACAGAGATAATTGTCATTCGGCCTGTGCGCTCGTCAACATGTAAACCAATATCACAATAATTAGAACCGGCTACCTCTTTTACTGATGGATAATTACCGACTGGTCTGACACGTACAAACGGACTTTGCTGGTAAGTATGCTCGTATAATTCCACTAACTGTTTAGTCGAATAATTTTCTTTCAGTTTCACATAACTTGTAGCCATTATACCTCTGGTAATTGGTAGTAACTGTGTGGTAAAGGTGATTGCTTGCATTTCCTTATTCCACACTTTTAATTGTTGTTCAATTTCAGGTGTATGTTGATGTTGATTCACTTTATATGCCGAGAAGTTCTCATTTGCCTCAGCGTAACTTGACGACCTTGATAGAGAGCGACCTGCACCAGAGATGCCTGATTTGGCATCTATGATAATTTGATCTTTTTCTATTAAATGCTCAACAACTACAGGAGCTAAACCTAATAATGTAGTAGTCGGATAACAACCAGGATTCGAAATCAGGTGTGAAGTTTTCACTTGGTCTCGATTCCACTCAGTTAATCCATATACCGCTTGATTAATCACCTCATCAGAAGTAGGGTCTTTCTTATACCATTGTTTATATTCGGATGCTGGTAACCTTAAATCTCCCGATAAATCTACTATTTTAATATTTTTATTCACAAATTGTGCCGCTAATTCACCTGATACACCAGAGGGGGTTGCTAAAAACACAATATCTGAACTTTCACTAATTTTCTCAGGCTCTATCTTTTGTAATTGATTGTTCATGATTCCGATTAAATGTGGATATTCATCAGAAATGGCTAAATTATCTCTAGTGGAATGTATAGAAGAGATTTCAAATTCGGGGTGGTTTTTTAATATTCTCAATAGTTCTGCCCCACCATATCCTGTTGTACCAATAATTGAAGCTTTCATCACGTCACCCTTTAGTTTTGTATATTTATAAATTTTTATTTATATTTATTAAATATTTAACTACTATTATAGAAATTTCTGAAAAGAAATGCAACAGGTTTTTGTAAGTTTTTTTAACAAATTAAATAAAAATTTAGATTTAACTCATTTTTCGGACTTTTATTTAAACCCCTACCCGAAAATATACCAATTAAACCAAAAATGATTTATTTATTTAAAAAAATCTTTTGCTGTTCTTTTTAACTTTAAACTCCTTTCGTTCATCCCCATTTTTCTAAACAATTGAATGCATAATAAAATACTCCCCTACAAGTAGAGTAGGTTTATTTAAAACCTGTCTACCTTTAGGGGAGTATCTTATGTACTAATATCATGTAATGAACTACCGTATAAGTTTATTCACTATTTCTTTTATAACCACTTCGTTGTTATCATCTTTTGTCACTATATATTTGATGTTTGACAGTTGCTCAATAAGGCTTTGATCGGTTTCATCCCTCAGTAAAAGAACTTTAGGATAGTTTGCTTTTTTATGTCCTTCAATAATAATAACATCTGGATTCATATAAGTTAGTACCTGAATCTGCTCTTCAAGTGTCCAATTAAGCTTTTTTGCTTGCATTAATAGCATGCCTTCACCTTCGACAATGGTAGCAGTGGCTCCTGATGCGATATGTCTACTACTATCTTTATTTGATACTACATCAGGTTCTCCGTGGCCATGATGTTTAATCGTTGCGACATTCAAGTCTTTTTCTGCTAAAGCTTGTACAAGTTGAGTGACGAATGTCGTTTTACCACTATTTTGATAACCAACCACTTGCATAATTTTAGGTGTTACCACGGCCAATTGCTACCCACAAAATCTTCAAGCATGAAAACTTCAACAATATCTCCAACACCATAGCCTCTCGTTCCACCTGGCAATGCCATAAATGCATTTGCTCTTGCTAAACTCATGACAATATTTGATTTATCAACACCGCTAGGTCGCACCATCAATGAGCCATTTGTGACATACACATCGGCTCTAACGAATCTTGTAAATGGATTTGCTTTTGGAAAATCCTGTTGTAAGATCGCTGTTTCTTTTCTTAAATGAGGGGAGCGGCAACCTAACATATAACGAATGATTGGTCTTGCAAATAATTCGAAGCCAACATAACAAGCAGAAGGATTCCCAGAGAGGCCAAATAATAATTTTCCATTTATCTGTGCTACTGTCGTAACACTGCCTGGTCTCATTGCGACTTTATTAAACAGAACCTCCGCCTGTAGTTTCTCGTATATCGCAGGGAGATAATCAAAGTCTCCTACAGATACACCACCTGTTGTGATGAGAATGTCTACATCATCAATCGCAGTCGCAATCGCTTCGTAACATGTATCAAAATCATCTGGTAGTTTACCATAATATTTCACATCAGCACCAACGCGTTCAATTTGCGCTATGAGCATCGTACTATTACTATTTCTTATTTTTCCATCTTCTAGTTCTTCTTCCACTTCTAATAATTCCGTTCCGGTTGCAAATAACCCAATAACCGGTCCTTTAGCTACAGGTACTTCAGCATACCCAAATGTCGCTAGAATGGCTTGGATACCAGGATTGATTTTCGTTCCCTTTTCAACGAGTACCTCACCTTTTTTTGCATCTTCCCCTTGAAAAGAAACATTGTCACCAGCGTTGAAGCTACGCTTAATAGACATATACGATTGGTCCCCATCTTCAAACGATCTCGCTACCTCAAGCATAACGACGCAATCACATGAATCAGGGATTTTTGCCCCCGTCATAATACGTACTGCTTGCATTGGTCCTATTTTTTTTGAGGATACGTAGCCTGCTCCAATATGATCAACTACTTCAAAAACGACCTCATTTTGTAAAGAAGCTTCTTTCGTATCTATAGACCTCACTGCAAAGCCATCGTATGGGGAGCGATTAAAATGTGGTACATCACTTGTTGCAGTTAAATCTTTTCCTAAATATCTACCATGACTTTCCTTAATTGAGACAAATTCAACGGCGCTGCTTTGTTTATAACTCATTACTTTTTTAACTGCTTCAGCAACCTGAATCAGCTTCCTCTTTTCTAGCATCTGTTTCCATCCCCTAAATAATCTTTATCCGCCAATATAAGACATTTCAAGTTTTTTGCGATTTTTTCTCGTTTCGTCTGTTCTGACATCAGAGTAACGATCATTCCGATAGTTCCATATGTCAGTAACATATCCGACAATATCATCATCAGAGACATTTGAACGAATAAATGATTTAATATCATGTCCTTCACCATTAAATAAACATGTATATAACTGCCCATTAGCAGATAATCTTGAGCGGGTACAACTAGAACAAAAAGATTCAGATACTGAGGTAATGAATCCTACATCTATATCAGTACCAGTGTAGCGATACCTTTTAGCAACTTCGCCAAAGTAGTCAGGATCAACTGGCTCAAGATCATAATGTTCATTTAATTGCTGGAAAATTTCTTTCTTTGTCACCACATCATTCATTTTCCAACCGTTTGTATCACCAACATCCATATACTCAATGTATCTTAACTGTAGTGAATGTTCTTTACAAAACTTCGCCATTGGTAGGACTTCTTCATCGTTTAAGCCTTTTTTTACAACCATATTAATTTTGACACCGAGTCCCGCTTCTTTTGCTGCGTGTATTCCCTTTATCACCGGACCTGTCCCGACATTTCGTCCATTAATTTCACCGAACAATTCATCTTTCAGACTATCTAAGCTAATATTCACCCGTTTTAACCCAGCGGCTTTTAATTGAGTAGCAAACTTAGGTAATAATACGCCATTAGTTGTTAACCCGATATCCTCTAAGCCTTCAATTTGAGATAGTTTCTCCACTAATAAAGGCAATTCTCTCCGTAGTAAGGGTTCTCCACCGGTTAACCTAATTTTTTCTACACCTAAACCAACAAAAATCCGTGCTAATCTTTCAATTTCTTCGTAAGATAACAATTCATTCTTAGGTAGAAAAACAAAATCTGGTCCGAAAATTTCTGCTGGCATACAATATTGGCATCTAAAATTGCAACGGTCAATTACTGATATACGTAAATCTCGTAATGGCCGATTGAGTGAATCCTTAATATGAGTTTGTTTCATGTAAATCAACTCCGTCTTATCGATCACGTCGATAACTTTTTCTATAAATAAAATGTAAAATGATTTTATTCCAATATAACATGAAATCCTCTATTGGCATATGCCAATTAGAGTACTAAATCTCTACTTTAAGCTTTATCCCTGCACCTAAGGCAAGGAGCGCTATTTTATTTCAATATTCATTCATACAAAAAAACAGCAAGCAATGCTTTGCTGTTTTTTCTTACACCTTAATTAATCACGTACGCCTAATGCAATCTTTGCATATCTAGACATTTTATCTTTTGTCCATGGCGGACTCCATACAATATTGACTTCCGTGCTTTTTACTTCAGGGATATCAGCAAGCGCTGTTTTCACTTGATCAACAATTGTGCCAGCTAAAGGACAACCCATGGAAGTTAAAGTCATTTCAACTTCCGTATTTCCTTCATCATCCATAGTAACATCATAGACGAGTCCTAAATTAACGATATCTACTCCTAATTCAGGGTCAACAACAAGTTCAAGTGCGCCCATAATGCTTTCTTTTAAATCTTTGTCCATCGAACACAACTCCTCATTTCATATATTATAGCTATCATAACAAAAAAGTCATCAATGAAAAAGGAATAGCTGTTTAACTATCACTTTTTCTTATAAATATCGTTGAAACCATTCAACTGTTGCTAATAAACCTTCTCTGCTTACCTTATGTCCTGCATTTTCATCAACAATGAAATTCAACTTGTCTCGGTGGTCCTTATATAAAGGTTGTATCGTTTGAAAAAAGTCATAAGTTGGCGCAAATGGAACAGTCGTATCTTTTTTTCCGTGCCAAAATAGCAATGGACGTCCTGATAAAACTTCCTCTTGTTTACTTAAATCATACTTTTTAATTTCATCTAGAACAGCCTCAACTTGAGTGTCTGATAATGGGAAATCCTTTACTTTTTTCCGCATTGTTTCAATTTGCATCCCAGCAAACTTCTCATAATATGGCATGCCCATTAAACTGACTGCCACCTTCAACCATTTATATTGTGTTAAGGCACCAAGTGTAATAATTCCACCCATTGAAGTCCCTGCCACACCAATACGATTCTCATCAACTAACCCTTTAGCTACTAACTCTTCTTTTATTTCCGGTAATTCTTTAATTGTTTGAATAATCATATCCCAAAATTTTAATTGCAATTCAGGCTCTGGCAATCCATGACCTCTTTCACCATGTTCATTCACTTCTGGTAATATAACACGAAATCCTTTTTCAGCAAGCAGGTAAGCATAATGTAGGTTATGCTCTTTCGCACTAGTAAAACCATGAATGAAGAAAATGAGAGGCAGCGATTGGGATTTAAACTCATCTTTCACGATATGCAAAGCGGGAATACCTTTTAATTCCTGATGATCAATAATAACCACTATGTCTCCTCCTATGTTAAAAACTATAAGAAAATGTAAACATCTTATAAAAGAGGTTATTTCTTTTACAAATGACCGTATACATTGGTAATATAGTGTAAACTTAGATAATAAATACTACTTGAAAATATTAACTGCCTTTCAAGTTTAACATTTATTAGCGCCTTACCATACTTTAATGCTTATTATATGAATGATTTTTTCCTATAAAAAACTGAAGGAGATATTATGACACAAAAACATTTAATCGTTCTTGATTTAGATGGAACTTTATTAAAGGATAATAAAACCATCTCACAAAAAACAAAAGAAGTCCTATTTAAAGCCCGTGAAGCCGGACATGAGGTGATGATTGCTACAGGAAGACCTTATCGTTCAAGTGAAATGTATTATAAGGAGATGCAAATGACCACACCTATCGTTAATTTCAACGGTGCCTTTATTCATCATCCAACAAATCCAAAATGGGGAATACGCCATACGCCTCTTGATATGAAAGTAACAAGAGACATTATTGATGCTAGTCAAGATTTTAAGTTCAATAATATTATTGCGGAAGTGCTTGATGATGTATATTACCATTATCATGATGAAAAACTGATGAATATGTTTAATCTCGGTAACCCTAAAGTCACTACAGGGGATTTAAGAAACTTCCTGCCTGCTTCACCAACAAGTATGCTCATTCATACAGACCAAGAGCAAATAACACAAATTCAGCGCCATTTGAATGATGTGCATGCTGAAGTTATTCATCAACGTAGCTGGGGTGAACCTTTCCATATTATCGAAATCGTTAAGGCTGGTTTAAACAAGGCAATTGGCATTCAACAAGCTTGTGATTATTTAAATATTCCTAAAGAGCGAGTGATTGCTTTCGGTGATGAAGATAATGATTTAGAGATGCTTGATTTTGCTGGTATTGGTGTGGCTATGGGTAATGGTATTGACGCTGTTAAAACAGCGGCTAATGAAGTGACCTTAACAAATGAAGAAGATGGGATTGGTATCTTCTTAAATGATTATTTAAATTTAAAAACACACTAATCCAAAATCTACCCTTTTTAAAAAAAGTAAAAATGGTACAAAATAAAGGATGTCGTAGCAATTAGCTACTTCAATATTCTTCATTAAGGGGAGATAATAATGGGCAAACGTAATAAATCGAAGCGCTTTATTAAGCAAGGTGCCGATAGTGTCACTCAGCATGATGCACGTATACCCTACCATTCAACATACTCGGAGGCAGAAGCTGAAAAGTTAAAGAATGTAAATGACTCTTCCCTCGGTGGAATATAAAATTTCGCAGGAAAAAGAGCTAACTTTTCTCGAGTTAGCTCTTTTTCAATCTTAAAAACTTTGCAGTATAATCGGAGTTCCTTTACTTCCCTTTTCAGAAAGGTAAGCGATCAGAGAACCGTTTTTTGGTAAATCTTCTTCCTCCACTTTCACAGCAATATTAAAATCACCATCTTTATTCACTTGAACAGGCTGTTCTTTTATAAGTAAAAAATGGCCATCTTCTACAGAATAAATAACCGGCAACTGCCCCTTATAATGCCCCTTAATATGATAGATACCATCTTTGCCCTCAACTGTCATATTGTTAAAGGGCTGTGCTTTACCATACATAAAAGTGGTGTGTGAAGTGTGGTTTATTTCCATTCCCTCTGGCCTAATTACCTGTCCTAAAAATTTCGCCTGAACCTTATAACTGCCTGGGTTTAAGGTACCTTCATTTGCGGTTTGATAATCCCAAGTAGACTTCCACTCCTTTTTTTCTCCCGGAGAAAGGTTCTCTGTTTGAATCATTTGTAAAAAGGCTTTTCCATCCGAATACCTATATATTACTTTTCCATGTTCATCCAACACCTCATAATCATACTTTTGGGAAGAGTTAAATTGCAATTCGACTAATTCATTTGTTTGATTATGGACGGTAAAAGTAAGGACCAATTTTTCTTCCGAAACCGCTTGAACCTCAAATTGAATATCCATATGGTTGTTTGCTTCCATTTCAGACTGCTGAGGAAGAAAATTCGTCGCAAGTATGGCACTAAGCAGTAAATGTAGCATAACTGCCCCCTTTCATTAATCTCTTCTAAAAACACCATAGACATCGGCAGTATTTACAATATTAGTGAATGCGTTAGGATCTACTTCTTGAATGGTCCTTTGTAAGTCAAATAATTCATATCTTGATACTACAATCATTAGCATTTCCCGATGTTCATTGGAAAATGCTCCTCTTGCAGGAATCATTGTAATTCCTCTAACCAATTTATTATGAATGGCCTTTTTCATTTCATCTTGCTTATTAGTAATAATCATCGCTGTAAGCTTTTCATGCCTTGTATGAATCGCATCAATAACCCGTGTGGATGCATATAATGTCACTAATGTATAAAGTGCTTTTTCCCATCCGAAAAGGAAGCCAGCTGTAATAATAATAACAGCGTTTAGTGAAAAAAAGTATGTACCTACTGGTCGATCCTTAGCCTTCGAGAGATACATAGCGATAATATCCATACCGCCTGTTGAAGCACCCCATTTCAATGTGATACCGACACCGACGGCTGCAATGACTCCCCCAAACACAGCATTTAACAAAATATCTTTTGATACACTGATGACAGGGATAATCTCCATAGAAACAGTTGTGATCACAACACTTAAAAAGCTATATAAGGTAAAAAGTTTACCCACACGCTTCCAAGCAAAGATGGCTATTGGTACATTTAAAATAAATAAAAGTATGCCAGTAGAAACCGCACCATTTAATATACTCGAAAGAAGTTGGGCTACCCCAGTAAAGCCGCTCGCATATACATTTGCGGGTATGAGGAAAAAGTTCATCGCTATCGCATTTAATATTGCCCCCACAACAATAATGATGATTTTTCTTGTTTCAATCCAATTCATATTGACCTCCTTAATCATCTCTCTATCTTTTCTTTACCCAAGTTTAGGTTTTTCAATGCATTCCATTGTGTTTTTTCCTAAGTTTCTATAAACTAGTATCATCTAAGTTGAAAGCAGGTGAAATAATGTCAGTTAAAATTCTCGCTGACAGTGCATGTGACTTACCGTTAAGTTTTTTTGAAGAAAACGATGTCACACTTATTCCATTGAAGGTTCATTTAAATGGAGAGGAATACGATGACCTGTTGACGATCGATTCCAAGAATATTTATGAAGCCATTCGCGAAGGTAAGGTACCTAAGACCTCCCAAGCTTCTCCCCTTTTATTTGAAGAGATCTTTACGAATATGGCTAAAAACAAGGAAGATGGTATCTATATAGCCTTTTCTTCCGCACTTTCTGGAACATATTCCACTGCCGTTATGGTGTTAGATCAAGTAAAAGAAACCTACCCAGACTTTAACTTAACCATCATAGATAGTAAATGTGCTTCCTTAGGTCATGGATTAGTTGTACTGAATGCTGTAAAAGATGCAAAAGAGCAACTTGCCATAGATGAAATTGTTAGCAATGCAACATTCAATTGCGAACATATGGAACATTTATTTACAGTTAATGATTTAGAATATTTAGCAAAGGGCGGTAGAGTTTCTAAAGCATCTGCCTTTGTAGGTGGGCTACTCAATATTAAACCACTGTTAAATGTTGAAGATGGAAAACTTGTACCAATTGAAAAGCATCGCGGTCGTAAAAAGCTCTTTAAACGAATCATTGATATCATGAGGGAAAGAGGCGTTGCCTTGGATAGACAAATGGTGGCTATTAGTCATGGTGATGATGAAGCCACTGCCCTAGAAGTGAAAGAGATGATTCAAAAAGAATTTGGTGTTGAACAATTTTATATTTCTCCAATTGGTTCAGCAGTCGGATCCCATGCTGGTGCCGGCACAATTGCAATTTTCTTTTTAAATAAACTTAAAGGTTAATGCACTTATACATACTTCCTTCCATTCTTTCAAACACTAAGTGTGTACAGATGAAGAATGGAAGGGAGTTTATTTTATGTCTCATACAACTGATAATGACAAAAAAGCAAAAGATAACAACGCATTCAACCATGAAAAAAACATGGAAGAAACAAAAAATAAGCAAGAAGGTCGAAAAAGCTTTTCAAAGAAAACAGACCATCTTTGATTGAACAAAAATTTAAAAATGACAAAAGTGAAGTCCTAAGATACCTCAAGTATTTTAGGACTTATACAGTTCACAAAATTTTGTCTTGAAATGGGGATCAATGGACATTTTTCAAAGCTTATTTTTTGTATTTATCCTTAACCATATTGTTAGGATAAGCTATTTTCATCGGTGGGCGTCTTTTTAATCGCGGTTTTCCTATTTACGCTACTCATTTCTTTGTTTCTTCTACTATTAGTCGCGATTTCTACATTTGCCCTACTCATTTCTTTCTTCCTTCCACTTTTAGTCGCGATTTCTTCATTTGCCCTACCCATTTCTTTTTTCCTTCAAATATTAGTCGCGGTTTCTACATTTTCCCTACTCATTTCTTTCTTCCTTCAATTTTTAGTCGCGATTTCTTTATTTGCCCTACTCATTTCTTTAGATCACCATTTATTAGTCGCGGTTTCACTATTAACTCCTTTCTTTGTTTCTCTCTTTTACATTGCTTATATTTCTTTCTCGCTCTTTTTTAGCAACGACTTCTACCGAGACTAAATTGTAGTTCTACCTATACTATCAACTTATCAACTAATACAACTTAAGTCTTGCTCGACTTTCATAAGTATGATGAAACCCATACAAAAAAAGCGGGATGGCTCTCACACCTTCCCGCTTTGATTTATTTTGACTCATTCTCTTTTATATAAGTCCAACCTTCTTTTTGATACACCTTACCGTCCTTCATCAATCGACCAAGTGCACGTTTAAAAGAAGCTTTACTTAGTTGAAATCTATCCTTTATATCCTCTGGTGCGCTTTTGTCACTGTATGGCATAGCTCCATTACGTGATTGCAAGTAATGAAGAATGATTTCACTATCATCAAGTAATGCTTCTTGTTTTCTTGGATTGAGGGAGACATTAATCGAGCCATCTTCTTTGACATCAATGATTCTACCGTTCACTTTTTCCCCAAGTCTTGGCTCTTGACGTCTTTCCGTTTCATGGATGAAGCCTTTTAGGCCATCTGCTGTGTAAATCCAGCTTCCAACTTTGGCTGTACGATAAATAAATCCGTGGATATCTTTATTAAGTTCTTCCCTTCCAGCCTTATGTGAAATACTAGCTATCACTTGATCTGTAGCAAGCTTGACATATATTCTACCGTTTCGATTAACCCTTAATGTAACGTATACCGTATCATCAACAGTCGGCCATACTCGTTCGTGAACAGGTAAATCCTCTTTTCCCAGTAACATATCTTTACTAATACCAATATCAATAAATACCCCGAGCTCAGGATTAACATCTACTACTTTCGCCCAGCCATATACTCCAACAGTAATCTCAGGTAATGTCATTGTTGCTGTTTTTCTACCTTCAGAATCTACATAAATAAAGACAGAAATTTTTTGTCCTTCCGTAATTTCTTCTTTCACCTCATTCTTATGAAGCAGAACGTCCTCTTCTCCATCTGTTAAGAAATAACCAAAAGTCGCTTCTCTGGAAACTAATAACTCTGTAATTTTGCCGATCTCATCTATTAAAGCCATTTATATCCTCCTAAAGTTGTTCGCATTGCTATATTCTACTATAATAAGAACATAAAGTGAAACTCTTTTCATGAGGAGGACAATTATTTTATGGCTAAAGAAAGTTCATTTGATATCGTATCAAAAGTAGATTTTGCTGAAGTCACTAACGCAATTCAAATTGCAATGAAAGAAATACAGACACGCTATGATTTTAAAGGAAGCAAAAGTAAGGTTACTTTAGAGAAAGAAGAGCTCGTTCTTATTTCTGATGACGAATACAAACTAGAGCAACTGAAAGATGTGCTAATTAGTAAGATGATTAAACGAGGGATCCCGATTAAGAATTTAGATTATGGCAAAATTGAGCCTGCTTCAAGTGGCACAGT
Source organism: Cytobacillus sp. FSL R7-0696 (assembly GCF_038006865.1). Classification (NCBI taxonomy): domain Bacteria; kingdom Bacillati; phylum Bacillota; class Bacilli; order Caryophanales; family Bacillaceae; genus Cytobacillus; species Cytobacillus sp. FSL R7-0696. The sequence continues at coordinate 78,642 of NZ_JBBOWA010000001.1, forward strand.
TAGACAAAGAGCAAGCTTAGTTCAAGGGATTGACAAAGATAACGCGAAGAAAATCAATACATTAATTAAAAATAGCGGTGTTAAAGTTAAGAGTCAAATGCAAGATGATCAAATCCGCGTCACAGGGAAAAATAGAGATGATCTTCAACAAATCATCTCACTAGTAAGAGATGCTGATTTAACAATCGATGTTCAATTTTCTAATTATCGATAATTACATACTAGCTAAGAGGCAGTGATTCCACTGCCTCTTTTTTGTACTTAAGTTTGTCCTCATAACAATGTAAGGTTTTCAACATAATAAAAAGGGAAAACAACAGCAAGGAGGGATTAGGATGGATAAAAAACAATTGCCCAAAAGCTTTATGGCACAACATCAAAATCATCAACCAGGAACGGAAGAGGAAATGATTCCTAAGCCAATCTATGTGAATGAAGATTATAAACCTGCTGGAAAACTAGAAGGTAAAGTAGCTATTATTACTGGCGGTGATAGCGGTATAGGTAAATCTACAGCTATATACTTTGCTAAGGAAGGGGCAGACGTCATTGTTCCTTATTTAAATGAGCATGAAGATGCAAAAGAAACCAAAACATTAGTCGAACAAGCTGGGAAGACATGTCTTTTAATTAGCGGAGACCTTTCATCAGAAACTTTTTGTCAGGAAGTCGTAAAGCAAGCGTTAAATCAATTTGGGAAAATAGATATTCTTGTTAATAACGCTGGTGAACAGCATCCACAAAAAAACATCGAGGACATAAGTGGTCAACAACTTGAAAAAACTTTCCAAACAAATATTTATGCTATGTTTCATTTAACAAAAGCCACCCTACCACATCTAGGAGCTGGCAGCACGATTATTAATACCGCTTCTGTCACCGCTTATGCAGGTAATGAACTATTAGTCGACTATTCTTCAACTAAAGGGGCCATTGTCTCTTTTACTAGGTCACTTTCATTGCAGTTAGCTTCCAAAGAGATTAGAGTGAATGGGGTGGCTCCTGGTCCAATTTGGACACCATTGATTCCGTCCACTTTCTCTGCTGAGGAAGTTGCATCATTTGGTAAAAATGTTCCAATGAAAAGAGCGGGACAGCCCTTTGAACTCGCTCCGGCTTATGTCTTCTTAGCAAGCGATGATTCAAGTTATATGAGCGGACAAATGTTGCATATTAACGGCGGGAAAATTGTAAATGGATAGGGAAAGTAAGAGGGGGACAAGACCAAAAAGAAATGCTACATATCTTTTTCTCTCTGCCCCACTATATCTAGTGTAATATAACCTTGAAATGCACCTAACCAATCAAATTACATTTACTATCAAAAAAAGATGCCGAGAGTGTTTCGGCATCTTTTGTTCTCTATTCTCCTGTCCGATTTCTACCTCTTCTTCGAGCCAAGAATAAAAAGGCAAAGAAGGCAAGTAACACTGATAACAATGTTGCTCCATAAACAAAGTTAAACCCTTGCTTTTCGGTAAGAACATAAATTTCAGCTTCTTCTCGGTCTAGGACGAGATGATATTCATTTTGATCATTGCTTCTTACTAACCCACCAGCTAATAATCCTCGTAACTCTTTATCATTCTCTATCTCTTCTCCAGTTAATACTAAATCTTTCGTACCACTTGTATTATTGATGGCTACTATTGATGTTTCTTCTTTAAATTGTCTCTTAAAAACCGTAAAACCTTCACTTTCATGTAAAAGAGTGAAATCTCCTTTTGCAATAGAAGGTAATTTTTCTCTTGCTTTTGTTAGCTGTCCGATGAACTCAATTAACTCAGGATCCGTACGAAAATCCATTTGTCTGCGGTTATCAGGTGTTTCATTCCCAATTAACGCAATTTCACTACCATAATATAACATTGGAATCCCAGGGGTTGTAAACAAATACGTTAACGCTGTTCTCCACCTTGGTCCTGGATGTTCATTTAATGCGACTGGCTGATTTGTAAAGCGAATCATATCTTTACTATCAATTAGTCTTGTAACCATATTTGGCTCTTCATATGTATCAATGTTATTTTCGATGTCACCAATAGTATCAGTCATTGACACATCCGGTTTAACAAATGCTTCCCTTATATTAGATGTTGAAGCATAGTCTGTTAAGCTATCTATTCCAGTCATTTCATATTTAGCAATTTCTTGTGGGTCTGTGGACCATACTTCACCTAAAACAAAAAACTCGTTATCGGTTTCTTTTACACTGTCTACAAAGCTTTCAAGAAAATCTTTATCCGTTAACTGGATGCCTTCTAAACGATAACCATCTACACCTGTTTCTGTTATCCACCATTTAGCCGCTTCGATGATATATTGTGCTGCTTCTTCATTCTCATAATTGATTTGTGGCAACCCAGCTAACCAATCTTTCGTGAACATATCTGGTGTTGAGATTTCCTCAGATTCCTTCAACCAATCTGATTTAGTAGGGTCGTCTACCCATGGGTGTGTAGCTGCAACATAATTTAGTGGGAAATCAATTATAACATTGATATCTCTTTTGTGTGCTTCTTCCACTAGTCGTTCAAATTCTTCCAACGTTCCGAAATGTTCTTCTGTTTCATAGAAGTCTTCCACCCAATATCCATGATAACCTTTATCGGCGTTTGCAAATATCGGATTCAAGGTAATCGTCGTCATACCTAAATCTTCAATATGATCAAGTCTTTCAATAATACCAACAAAATCACCACCATGAAACGCTTCAAGGTCCTTCACATCCACATGGTAATCATTCTTACTATCTACATTGCTAAAACGATCAATCATAACATAATAAATAAGTTCATCCTGTAAGCTTCGTTTTTCTTCTGCTAATACACTTGGCACCAATGACACTAGTAATAGCGGAATTAAGATGAGAGTGATGACCTTTTTCATCTTTCTCCTCCTTAATGATAGTTTGTCTCTATTTTACAAAAACGTTAACCATTATAGATTAGCGGTTTGTTGTTACTTCGTCAAACAGAAGTGAACAAAATATTTAAAATCGTAACATTTCTTTTATATCGTACTAATTAATTGGAGTGAGACCTCAATTTTTATCGTAGAAAAAAAGAGGTGCTCCCATAATAATTAAAAAGGAACACCTCTTTTTTTAATCAACAATATTAATATTATAATCTTTAAACCAATAATGGATTTGTGCTAAGTGAGCGAGAAGCTGCGGTCCAGTCATTAATTGCCCAAACCATGGAACTTGAAAAGCAGAGCCTTCAGTTGCCACGATTTCTCGTAAATTCTTTTCATCGAATAATTCAAAAAGAACGGAGGATGAATCTTCTAACACGTCATTCAACATTTTTGTCACGATGCTAATATAAGCAGGGTTATGTGTTTTCGGATAAGGGCTTTTTTTACGATATAATACCTCGTTTGGCAATACCCCTTCCAACGCCTTCCTTAAAATTCCTTTTTCTCGATTACCATGCATTTTCATATCCCATGGGATATTCCATACATATTCTACTAGGCGATGATCTGCGAAAGGAACACGAACTTCTAAACTAGCTCCCATACTCATTCTATCTTTACGATCTAATAACGTTGTCATAAAGCTGAGCATGTTTATATAGAATAATTGCCGTCTTCTTGCTTCTTCCGATGTTTCTCCTTCTAAAAGGGGGGTTTCAGCAATCGCTTGATTAAATTTATCCATACTGTAATCTTTTAAGTTTAATTTCTTTCTCCAATCTTCTTTCAGAAGGCGCTGTCTTTCATCGATTGATCGCATCCAAGGGTATCCAGTTCGACTGAGATCATCCGAACGATGAAACCATGGATAGCCTCCAAAAATCTCATCCGCACATTCCCCTGACAAACTAACCACATGCTCTTTTTTAATTTCACGACAGAACCAAAGTAGAGAAGAATCGATATCTGCCATACCTGGTAAATCTCTTACATGAACTGCTTCAACTAAATGAGCGGCAAGCTCCTCCTGTGAAATAATGCAATTCTGGTGAACGGTATGGAAAGTGTCTGACATTTTCTTAATATAAAAACCATCAGCATTTGGTTGGAAATCGTTTGCCTTAAAGAATTGATCATTGCCTTCGTAATCAATGCTATAGGTTTTTAATGGTGGCTTTCCCTCTTTTTGATATGCTGTGGCTGCAATGGCTGTAATCGCACTTGAATCCAATCCACCAGATAAGAGCGTACATAAAGGAACATCCGATACGAGTTGTCTTGTTACTGCATCTGTAACAAGATGACGTACTTTTTCAGCTGTCTCATCTAAAGAGTCTTCATGTTTTTTGCTTTCCACATTCCAATATCGCCAAATCTTTAACCCTTGTTGTGATAGTGTTAACGCATGAGCTGGTCGTAGCTCTTTCACCCCGCGAAAAACACCTGACCCTGGGGATCTTGATGGTCCAAGACCGAATACCTCTGCTAATCCCTCTCTATCTACTTCTGTTTTTACTTCTGGATGTGCTAAGATCGCTTTTATTTCTGAACCGAACAGTAACCCCTTTACTGTCTCTCTATAAAACAGCGGCTTAACTCCTAACCGATCTCTACCAATAAAAAGTTCTTGACCGTTTTCATCCCAAATCGCAAAGGCGAATATCCCATTTAAATATTGAAGGCAATTTTTTCCCCATTCAATGTAAGAAGTTAGTAGAACCTCTGTATCAGAATGACCCTTAAACGAATATCCTTTTATAAGGAGATCTTTTCTTAAATCTTCTGTATTATAAAGTTCGCCATTGTAACAAATTGTATAGCGATTTTGATTCTTATCAATGGTCATTGGTTGCTTCCCGCCAACGGGATCAACAACGACTAATCGCTTATGACCAAATCCGGCTGGCCCAGAAGAAAAAATATTCGTATCATCAGGACCCCTTTTAGATAAAGTATTCGTCATTTTTTCTAGTGTCGGACGTTCATTTTGCATATTTGTATTGAAGTCAACCCAGCCCGTGATTCCACACATGGCTTCTTCACCCTTTCTACGAGCATCATAGATGCAGCAATATTTAAGCGGATAATTTAATGATGTCAAACGAGTGGAATTGCCCGGAACATCATGCATGGATTTATTCTATGCGAGCTAAAATAAATGGTTAATTGTCCTAGATAAAGGTTATAAAACAATAGGAAATTGCCAAAAAATAGAGTGAAAGACTTTTACCTGGAGGTTTATGATGAACAGACAACAACGACTCAATTTAATAGAACAACAATCAAGAGCCTATATGGAGGGGAATGTTGAATTTATTAATAATCAGTGGGTATTTTTTGACCAGGAAACGGATGAAGCATCTTCATTAGAAGAATATCGCCAACAAGAAATTGAGGTATTTAGACTGAAACGGTGGCGAAAAGGTGTATTATCACTCAATGGCCAAATCCATTGCGGGAGTGATCTGCTCCATTTAAAAGATCAAGATCAAATAAGAATTAAAAAGCATCTCGTTTTCTCATTAGAATCATTATTAGAAGAAGTAAATGACGATGCCTTTGTACAATTCATCACTAGTTTAAACAGCATTGATTTCTCCATTTTCGATTGTATTTACTGCTATAATCAGTTAACATTTTTCGGTGATGAAACAAGAAAAAGCGGTGTTAATTTTATGATCTTTGATAATCAAGAACATATTTGTAGTGTACAGCATCATTTCTTTTATTATGAAAAAGAGACAGACCGTTTCGAATTTACTTTAAATAGTGGAAAAAGAATGGTCATTGAAAAAATCTCTTCTTCCGGATAAAATGGGCATACAAAAAAAGACTGTAGACACTCTTTCCTACAAGCTCGTCTACAGTCTTATTTCCATTGTTAGGGTCATTGTTGCTGCAACCCTTTTTCAAATTCCTGGTTAACTAATGGCTTTTGAAAAAAATACCCTTGAGCAAAGTGACAATCCAGTTTTTTCAGCACTTTCATTTGCTCTTCTGTTTCTACACCCTCTGCTAGCACTTTTAACTGCAACCCTTTCCCCATCGTAATGATCGCTTTCACAATCGCAGCATCAGATGTATTCATACGTAAATTATGTATAAAAGAACGATCAATTTTCAATGTATCAATTGGCAAATCCTTCAAATAACTTAATGAGGAATATCCTGTACCGAAATCATCAATCGATACTTGAATGCCCATTCTTTGCAACTCTTTCATAACTGCAATACTATGTTTTTTATTTTTCAGCATCGTACTTTCTGTTAATTCTAAAATTAAATACTTCGGTGGAAGGCCCGATTGTTGCAAGGCATCTTTAACAACCTTTAAAAAATGCTTTTGTTGAAATTGGCGTGCAGCTACATTAACCGATATTTGTAAATGGGTAAAACCTTGATCATGCCATAATTTATTCTGCTTACATGCCTCATTTAATACCCATCGACCAATATCGTTAATGAGTCCTGTTTCCTCTGCTAAAGGTATAAATTTTGCCGGAGAGATATTTCCAATTTTCGGATGGTACCATCTAATCAAAGCTTCACTACCAAAAAGCTCTCCACTTTCTAAACAAACGAGGGGCTGGTAATGAAGTGTGAACTGTTTATTTTTTAACGCTTTTCTTAAATAGCCTTCCATCTCGAACCGTTTTAACACTTCATCATTCATTTCTTCAGAAAAAAAAGTTACTTGATTGCCACCTTTCTGTTTAGAAAGATGCATCGCGATATCAGCATTTTTCATCAGTTGTTCGGAATCTATCCCATCATTTGGATATAAACTAATGCCGAAACTTGCTGTGACATGAATCTCTTGTTGTTGAATGACAATGGGACGATCGATGGTCTCAAGCAAAGTCTGTGTGATTCTCATTATTTCTTCTGTCTGTAAATTCTCAGGTAATAAGCATAAAAAGCGGTCCCCACCAAAGCTGCCTAAAAAGCTATCTGATGGTAATGTCTGATTAACACGGTTAGCCAGTTGCTGAATGATTTGATCGCCTATTAAATATCCAACACTTTCGTTAATCAATTTAAAACGATCGATATCAATAGATAGTAAAGCAAAAGATTGTCGATTTTTTTTCGCCCTTTTCATTGACGAGATTAATTGTTCAGTAAATCTATGTTTATTTGGGAGTCCAGTTAAATGATCATAGTACGATAATTCGGTTAATTTACTTTCGATCTTCTTTAGTTCTGTAACATTTTTAGCAATTCCATATATACAACTTACCTTTTCCTCTCGAATAACTGGGATGAGTTTAATATCATAAAAGTCTTTCTTACCAAGTTTCCCAATAATATCTGCTTGGAATTGCTGTGTTTCCCCCATTCTTGCACGGTCAAAAAAAGCTTTGATAATCGGAAGTTGGCGATGATCAAATAAACGAGTAAATGGCAGACCAATCAGCTCCTTTGCTGTATAGCCCGAATTTTCCTCTAAAGCTGAATTGACACTTGTAAAACGATCCTCACCATCAATAGTAAAGATAGATTCTGTGTTATTTTGGAACAAAACATGATAGCACTGCTTTAAGTTTTGGCACTCTATCATTAATTGTTTTGTTCGTTTACGATCATTGACAGGTAATTGAATAAACGAATCGACCATCATCGGCTCCTCCTTTGTTACTGAAATAAACGATGGCACCTGATTTTCAAGCTGCATTTGTTCATTTTGTCAATTCCTGATAGTATAGCTGCCATTTCGTGTATCCTCCTGCGAGTGTATGTCCACCTTTCATTCGTCAACATTTGATACTTTATAATCCAACCTCGATTTACCATTATAATGACGTTTATTATCTTTGACGATCATAAAAAGCTCTTTCCTCTAACACTCACAAATCTTTTATCGGTTCATTCTCATTTAATTCAATAACCGCCCACATCTTTTACTTCATAATCAATCATATGGAGGTTCTTAACCTTACAAGGTTAAACATACCCTCAAACAATAAAGCCTGTGTCAGATAGCGCAGCTTCGCCTTATATAGTAGTAAATACCCAAAAAAGAAAATAAATATAGTACTATCAGATTAAAAATACCATAAAATTCGAGATAAAGACATCAAAAAAAGAAAAAAGCTGCTAGTTTTAGCAGCTTTCAATAGAGTCTTTTCACCTACATAAATGGTGTAAATCCTAATGGCAAACTTAAGCCTAAATAAAGGACAAGTAAAAAAGCGACAACTAGTTGAACCCATAAAATGGTTGACTTTTCGCCCTTTTTATTACGAATTAAGATCATTTCCCACATAGAGATAATCCATAAGCCAACAAGCGCTTTCAATACATACAAAATATCAATATTACTAATTGAGAAAAGCATACCTACACCTGTGGCAATGATTAATAAGTAAAATAATCTTAGAATCATATGTACCACTTTATCTTTGCCATTTTTCTGCAATGATAAGGCAACAAAGAATAGAATAAAGGCAACGATCCATGTTGTTAAATGTGCATGTGTCACATTAGAACCCCCTTAAATTTCTTATTCTCTTATCCTTAGAGAATAATTCGTTTACATCATACCATAATCAAATAGATAAAGCCTAAGGATTACTATCAATCTTTACAATAATGATTAATTAATACTCATTATTGTATTAGATAACTGCCCTACACCTTCAACTGTGATTTCAATATGATCACCTGGCTTTAGAAAACGTGGTGGTTTAAAGCCATTACCAACGCCAGCAGGTGTACCTGTGGCAATAATATCTCCTGGTTCTAGCGTCATCCCTTTTGAAAGGATGTGAATAACCTTCTCGATAGGAAAGATAAATTTTGAAGTATGAGAATCTTGTCTTACTTCTCCATTGACCTTAGTCGTAATACGCAAATCATTAGGATTTGTTAACTCTTCTTTCCCAACAATCCACGGACCTATCGGACATGATTGATCCAGGCTTTTCCCTAAAAAGTATTGCTTATGTTTAGATTGTATATCTCTTGCTGTTATATCATTAATAATCGTATAACCAAACACATAATCTAACGCTTCCGCTTCTTCTATCTCTTTGCCTTTTTTACCGATAATAACCCCTACTTCTCCTTCATAATCTAACATTTCTGTTAGTTGTTGATAATGAGGGATTTCTTCGTCTGGAGCAGCTACTGTTGTAGGTGACTTCGTAAAGACAATCATTTCTTTAGGAATATCTGCTGCACTTCCCATTTCAATTGCATGTTCTGCATAGTTTTTCCCTACACAGAAAACATTCTTTTTCGGCCTTGGAATTGGTGCTTTTAATTGAATGTCTTCTAAGGCTATCAATTGGGCAGTTTCACTTTCATCGCTTATTAATTCCTGTATGAATGTGTCGCTCCATTTTTCATGTCCGATGGCATCCACTAAATCTTCTGGCAAAGGTACCCCTTTGTTTTGTGCAGCCTCCTGCAAAGGTAAGACCATTTTTTCATCTTTCACAAGTACGCCGTAAGCTTGTTTATTATTGTATTCATATGTAATGTACTTCACTCTCTACACCCCTTTTTAAATAAGTATAGCGTAAATTAACTGAAATGTTAGCAAATGATTGTGAATAATAGATGACTCTTACTTTTGGATTCTTTTAAATGTAGACGGCTTTTGCCAATAAGTGAACCATCTCCAACACCATTCGAATGGGCCATATACAAAATATTTCATCCATATCATGCTGAGTACAATTTGACATACGTATAATATAATGGCAATCATGGTTCCTGTCAGCAATGATACATTGCCATACAATCCAAATCCATAACTGTAAAATAAACATGTAGCTACAATGGATTGCATTAAATAATTCGTCATAGACAAGCGCCCGATTATTTGTAAAGGTTTTGTGATCATACCTATCTTGCTATTAACGAGCACAAGGATGAGTAGGCTATACCCAACCGCTACCAATGGGCCCCCAAAGATATCTTGTATATATTGCATTGCTAAATTAGTACTAATGAAATATGGTAATAGTTTAATAAGGTACCCAGTAGTAAGAAATACAATCATGAGAACGAACGCTGTCATCCGTCTTTGTTCAAGTTTTTCAACCACTTGAAGCTTTCGTAGCCCTGCTCCAATAAAAAACAATGGTAAAATACTAATCATTAAAATGGGCATTGTGGCCAAATTATTATTCATTAACCAGTCATCTATATTCTGGCGGACGATTTCTAGCCATGTGCCTGATTGATATACCTGAACAATGTCAGCAACAGATGTCGTCATCATTACCGAAAGATCTGGTTCTATGAATAACGTAAGAAATAATACCCCTACTAAGAGTAGATTAGGAATAATATAAATGAGTAGACCAAGTAAAATTAACAGTTTCCCTGACAGTTCTATGAATAAAATAAGAGCAAATCCTGCGATAGCATAGGTAACTAAAATATCTCCATGCCAAATGAATAATGCGTGACATAAACCGATGATTAATAAAAATAGAAATCTTCTTGCGAGTAATAATGGACTATGAACGCCTTTTAACTCTGCCCTTTCTTTTAGAATCATGACACCATAGCCAAATAATAAAGAAAATAACGGATAAAAACTCGCTTGAAAAAATACATCAATAATAGGGAAAACCGTACTATCCCCTGCTTTATCCCAATAATTAAACGGATCTATATGCGTATATGGTGAATGGAAAGATAAAAAATTGACTATTAAAATACCAAATAAAGCGAATCCCCTCATCGCATCGATGGAATGAATCCTTCTGTTTTCGTTAAGCGATTGCATAACTTCCTCCTAAGAAATTAATTTACAATTGAACTAAGTCGTTGCTTTTACCTCCTTCTCTTTTTCCCAGGCTATTCCAACTGCCGGACTGTAATTTGTTAACTGATCACTATTTCTATTAGAATCTAATTAGAGAATAAAAGGAGAGCCACCCGAAACAGTTAACCTATTTCTTCCTTTAATTCCAATATTCATCAACACACTACCTTAATATAGCATATTTTCTACTATCAATTTAATCATTTTCTCTTACTATTTTTTTGCAGTTTCTTAACGTACATTACCGAACATGAAAAAAAGCATATCTTTGTCTTAAAAGATATGCCCATACTTCTCATTATTAAAATAAATCCAAAAAACATGCGCTCTCGCTTAAAACAAATTGTTCAATTAACATATCTACCGTTTTTCCCGCTTGTAGCCCAATAATCGTTACGCAAATGAATTTTTTGGATTTTTCCTGAAGCTGTTTTTGGTAGTTCGTTTGTAAATGTTACGCTAGTTATCGCTTTAAAATGAGCCATATTTTCACGAGTAAAAGCAATAATATCTTTTTCGTTCACTCCGTCCATCCCTTCCTTTAAAACAATAAAGGCATGTGGGGTTTCGCCCCATTTCTCATGTGGTACGGCAATAACAGCTGCTTCCAAAATTGCAGGATGTTCGTATAATACACCTTCAATTTCAATGGAAGAAATATTCTCACCACCGGAAATAATAATATCTTTCTTACGATCCACAATGTCTATGTTGCCATATTGATCTACTGTCCCCATATCCCCCGTATATAGCCAGCCATCACGAATCGTTTCTGCTGTTGCTTTTTCATTTTTCCAGTAACCTTTCATTACCCCGTGACTACGTACAACCACTTCGCCAATATCTTTGCTATTATTTGCAACTTCTGCACCATATTCATCAACAACTTTCACTTGAGAACCAATCATTTGATAACCGGCTTTTGCCTTCATTCTATATGTTTCTTTTTCAATTATTTGGATATGAGATCTGATTTGTGATATCGTGCTTAGTGGTGAAGATTCGGTCATCCCATATACTTGGATAAAGTCCCAGCCCATCTCAGCTTCCACTTTAGAAACAAACGCAGGCGGCGGCGCAGAACCTGCAATCACTACGCGAATAGGATGTGAGAACTTCGTTTGATGCTGATCATAGTATTGCATTAAGCTATTCAATACAGTCGGTGCCATATGTACGATAGACACTTTATACTTCTCCATTGCTTGAAAGATGACTTCTGGTGTCGTTTTACGCAGACATAGTTGTTTTGCCCCATTCGCTGTATAATAAAATGGTGAACCCCAGCCGTTAACATGAAACATTGGCAGTACATGAATAAGTGTATCTTGATCACTCACTCGCAAATGATGCATCGTACTTAATGCATGTAAGTAGTTGTTACGATGAGTAAGCATCACACCTTTTGGGTCTCCTGTTGTTCCACTCGTATATAACAAAGAACATACATCCTCTTCGTCTATTTCTTCTCTACAAAAACTTTCTTCAGGAAAAGATGCTAACCAATTGTCATAACCAATTTCAGTTGTATCACTATCCATATCATGAACAATAATCGTTTCTACTGTTACTAACTGATCTTTAATTGGTTGTATCAATCTATACAGTTCTTGATCAACGAAAAGTACTTTTGATTCACTATGATTTAATATGAAAACGTAATCATTTGGTTGTAGCCGGATATTAAGAGGAACCATAATTGCATTTAATTGATATACTCCATAAAACCCTTCAAGCATTTCCACAGTATTTGGCGCTAAATAAGCGACGCGGTCTCCCTTTTGTACACCAATGCTTTGCAGACCATGTGATAATTGATTCACCCTTTTATTCAATTGATTATATGTAAGTGTGAGCGTATCACCATATATTGCTTCTTTATCTCCATATAACCTTACCGCACGATCTAGAAATTCAGTTAATATTAACGGTACCTTCACGGTAAATCACTCCTCGCTAAAATAATTAAAATTTTCTGATTATAATTATTTTAGCATTTCAACAGTCTGACATCTATATTTTTCACCCTTAATCATAAAGTTTCTTCACACTATTACACTAGGCACATAGGATAATGATAAATAGATAATTAGGGCATTCGCCCGTTTTCAAAACTTCAGTGTACGCAAAGGGTGTTGATATGCCAGCAATTGTTGGAGCTGTTCAAGTGATTTCTATAGGAAGTAGTTCCGTTTTTAACATTGGTGATATTTATAAGGTAATGCCCCTCTCTAATGCCAAAACGTTTTCTGGTGCCGGTTCTTTTAATACAGGGGATGGATTAGATGTCGTTAACTACAATAGCACAACCAACACATATGATAACGATAGCGTTGACCAAGGTAACTACTTTAATGCATAACTTTAAGGTGATGAGCGATGAATAATTATTATATTCAACAATCTATTTCTATTCAGCTAATTAAAATAGGCGGGGTCTCAAACTCTTCCGTATTTCAAATTGGCAGTGCAGGTATTATTAAACCAGCCTCCCACTTGTATAATACGGGAGGGTTTACCGAACCTGCACCTGAATATGAAGAAACGCCAATTGCCCCAGGAACAACAGTGGGGACACCACTCGTTCCCTTAACTGCTCCATCGAAACCATAATATGATTTGAGAGGCGGCGATTTTAGGATGAGTCAAGATCTTTACACGTATTTACAACAATTACAAGCTTATGTACAAATGCAAGAACAGCGGATTCAAAAGCTTGAATCTTCAATGAAAAAAATGAAGGAAGAAATGGCACAAAATGATCGCCAGCCTATTCATATCGACCGGATCGAATATAAATTTGACCAGTTAAAAGTAGAGACATTGGAAGGGACATTAAACATTGGCTTAAATCCATCAGATTTGCAAGATATTGATGATTTCTCTGTCGATCAAAAAGAATTACAAACACCTTATTCTCCCAAAAAATTGTTTAAAAGAAATATGGAAATAGAAACAGCATTATTAACTTTTATAGAAGGGGAGCTCCCACAAATTGTTGAAGAAGCAGAAGCAAACTTAAAAATGCCAAATGATAGCTCCTATGTAGAATTTATTAAAGAGGATATTAAAAAGCAGCTTTCTAGTCGTGTAGACTACTATTTGAAACAGCAGTCTAATCGTAATTTAGACAGCCAGGAAGAGAAAACAAAAGTGATTGAAACATTAAAAACGGAAATACGAAATGGTGTTTATGCCTTCCTTAGTCATTTACCGGAGAATATGAAGGAGATGAAAAAAGAATGAATTTCCAAGTATATAACCGCGAGCTCTGTGTGGGAGATGTGCGCATAATTGGTGTGTCGAGTTCATCCATATTTATTGTCGGGGATGCGGAAACGATACAGCTTGCCTCTACCTTTGATACACCACCTGAATCACTAATTATCGGTCCCTTTGTACCACTAACACCGGAGTAATTACATGTTTAAAAGAACATCAGTTGTAGACCAGATTAAGGTGGACACATTTGGCTTCTCCTCCATTTTCGAAATCGGTGATACTTCTTATATCCAAGGTTATTCCCGGGCATTGGCACTGCAGCGAGACGCTGAAATCTTTTATGGTAAAGAAGGTAATTACAACGTTTATGACATCTATAGAGAAGAATTAGTTATTCCGAAAATAACTGAAAATATCCAAACTCACTATATTCAACATAAACCCATTATTAAAGTTAAGAATATAGATATTTTAGGCGTTTCATCAAGCGCAGTCCTTCATATTGGCAATACGAAAGATATTAGTATGGAATCTCGTGTGAAACATTTTAGACAATTTGTGAAAAACGAAGAATAAAGGGTGTTTATTATGCCGGCAATTATCGGCCCTGTCCAGATAATCAATGTTTCAGGTGGTATTGTTCAATTCGGCGATTCACTTTATATATCACCAAAAAGTAACTCTAAATCTACTACTGGCTCTGGAACTTTGAACACTGGTGGATTTGTAATGACAAACAATGGGCTCAGTGCAAGTAATGTATTAGATGCAAACTTATTGGATCAACCAACTGTAGGCAACTTATAAGAATACACTAAAAAGAGGGCAACTGCCCTCTTTTTATATTTGCAAAAAATAACCGCCATCAAAGAAATAAAGGTACTTTTGTGCGACTTTCCTTTTTGTAATCTGTTCGACCGCTTTCGTATATAAATCAATTTGAACTCGGTATCTATCAATTAAAATCGGCGCTGCCTCATCCATTCCGCCTCTAAAACGATCGGTAATGCGATCTGATTTGTAATCCACGATAACAAGGCCCTTATGATCCTCAAACAAACAGTCAATAATTCCTTGTACTAATACCGTATCTTCTGCTTGATCCCAATGGGAGTAAACTTCACTAGCTGGCAAAGCAAGGTTAAACGGTACTTCTCTTTGCAAAGTCGTTGCTTTTCTCATACGCTCAGCTAGCTCACTTTCAAGGAAGTCAACAATCAAAGCTGGGTCAACGACCGTAGCTTGCTCAGCTGTTAACAGTTCTTTTTTCACTAAATGTTCTACTTTTTCCATTATATGCTTTTCATCTGCTGCATCATGTAAGTCCAAGTGTTGCATCACTGTATGCAAGGCCGTTCCTCTTTCAGCAGGTGTAATGGACTTTTCTTGCATGAATAACGGTCGATTTAAAATTGGCTTTTTAAACCCTTTAACTAATTCTTGTCCACTTTCTTCTTGAGAAAAGATTTCTTTTTGCCTTTTTATTTCAGAAACTGACTGTTTCGATCTTGATTTCATTGCTGATTGATAAGGATATGACCATTCTAGACGATGCTTAATCGTTTCATAATAACGAGATTCTTTATCGACTCTTTCTCCCTGCTGTACTTTTTCTAAGAGAAGGTCAGATTCAACTTGATTTTCATCAATCATCGCCTTTGCTTCTTCTTTTGCAACAATTTGAACTTCCCAACTAGATGGATGCTTATGAATTGCTGCTACTACCGGGTTCAAACTAGTATCTAAAGTTGCGCTATCTTGATGTCGGATGATAGCAGGTGCAATCCAGTCTAAATAGCTTGTACTTTGAGCACGAGTAAAAACATCAAGTAGCCAGTCTGACTTCCTCGACACCCTTTGCCAATCCTTCAACTTCTTAGCCATATTTTTCGGTGAAGCAATCAAGAAAAGCTTTTCCTTCGCTCTTGTCAAAGCAACATAGAGCACTCGCATTTCTTCAGCAAGCATCTCCATTTTTTTCTTACGTTTGAAGGCAAGCTGCGGTAACGAAGCAAGAGAAATCCGTTTATTTGCATTCACATATTTATATGCTAACCCCAGATCCTTATCTAGCAAGAAAGACTTCTTCAAATCCATCGTATTAAAGTTTCGTGCTAGCCCTGGCATAAAGACAAAAGGAAACTCTAACCCTTTACTTTTATGAATAGTCATGATACGTACTACATCTTCCTGTTCTCCTAAGGCACGGGCAGCCCCTAAATCGTCTCCTCTTTCTCTCATTCTTTCAATAAAGCGCAAAAATCTAAACAATCCTCTAAATGATGTAGCTTCATATTGTCTTGCCCGATCATATAAGGCGCGCAAATTAGCTTGGCGTTGTTTTCCACCAGGCATACCACCTGCAAAATCATAAAATCGTGTTTCTCTATATAATTGCCAAATCAAATCAGATAAAGCACCTTGTCTGGCTTTTTGTCGCCAATTTTCTAACTGCAATAAAAACGGCTTTAGCTTATCATAAATGGCAACCTTAGCCCCTGTTTGAACTTCAGAACAAAATTGTTGAACCGCTTCATAATAAGCACCAGTTTGATGAGGAACTCTTATGGTCGCCAATTGATTCTCTGTTAGACCAACAATTGGTGAACGTAATACAGCGGCTAATGGAATATCTTGATATGGATTATCTATCACTTTTAAGAGTGACATCATAATGGAAACTTCCGTTGCATCAAAATAGCCTTGTGAAAGATCAGCATAAACAGGAATCCCTTGCTGTCTTAATTCCTCTATCATTTGTGGTGCCCACGTCATTGAACGCAATAAAATCACAACATCCCGATACTTCATCGGTTGCTCTTGCTTAAGCTTTGCATTATACACTTGTTTATGGCTAGCCATTAATTCTTTTATTTTCTTTGCTATGAGTCTTGCTTCTAACTGTGATTGCGCGAGTTCTTCTTCCTCAAACGAATCAGGTTGTTCCGTATGATCTTCATCTTCAAGATCAATCATCGTTAACTCAATCGGATGCGTCACTTCTTCAGGATAAGCAGCTCCAGGAACAAGTTCAGCTGCTTCATCATAAACAATCTCCCCTACATTTTCTCCCATAATTTGCTTAAAGATAAAATTGGTACCATGTAGGACTTCTTTTCTACTGCGGAAATTCCGCGCCAGATCAATGCGCAAACCTGTTGATTCACCGTCAGTCGTGAACCGATTATATTTGTTTAAAAATAAGTTCGGTTCTGCTAAACGGAAACGATAAATCGATTGTTTTACATCTCCAACCATAAAGAGGTTTCCGTTTAACTCATTATCATTTGTGACTAGTTGAAGAATCGCCTCTTGTACCATATTCGTATCTTGATACTCATCGACTAGCACTTCTTTAAATTGTTTTTTATAGGCAAGGGCAGCGTCTGTAGGAATGAATTGATTAGATTGATCAACAACCCCAAGAATATCCAAACAATAATGCTCTAAATCAGCGAAGTCTACTAATCCTTTTTCTGTTTTAACTGCTGCAAACCTCTCTGCAAATGCTTTTACTAATTGTGCTAATCCTGCAATATGTGGCTTCATTTCTAACATATCACTTAGAAAAGATTCTGCTTTCCTGCTAAAAAGCTCTTCTTTCAGTTTCTTCAAGACATCTTTCGCTTGATCTCGCACTTTTTTCGACTCTTCTATTAGTTCTGGCTCAAACTCTTCCCCTTTACAAGCCTTTAATGTTTTAAATTTATAAGACTGCATTGCCTCATACAATGTCTCCCAAGATTGCTCAGCCGCCTGAATTAAGATATCGACTAGTTGGATATCTGCTACAAAGTTGTCCGCTCTTGGCGCTGGTCCCCCAGGTTGCTTTGTTAAATCAAGGCCGTGGACTAATAAACTTCTTACACCTTGTAATTGCAGGTGAACATCCGAGAGGAGATAACCAACAAATGGAATATCGTCCATATTTGCAGTAGGAGTCACATTGTACATCTCAATCATCTTGTCCAAATAATCATCCATTGACGGATTTGCTCGAGCAAAATCATAGATTTGTCTAATCATATCTTGAAGCGCCACATCACTACGATCGTTTGTGAACGTATCCACTAAGTGATAAAATACTTCGTTATCTTCTTTACCATAAGCTTCTTCAAATAAATCATCTAAAACTTCATCTCGTAATAATTGAGCCTCTGTTTCATCTGCAATTCTAAATCCTGGGTCTATATTGATTAAATAATAATATTTCTTTATTACCTCTAAGCAGAAAGAATGCAACGTTGAGATGGATGCTTTATTGAGCAAAGTTAATTGTTTACGTAAATGATAGGAATGTGGGTCCGCTTGAATTGCCTTCTCTAGCGCTTCTCCTATTCTATGACGCATTTCTGCTGCTGAAGCATTAGTAAATGTGACAACAAGAAGCTCATCGACATTCATGGGATTGTCAGTGTTTAATATTTTGGTAATGATTCTTTCAACTAGTACAGCGGTTTTCCCCGATCCTGCTGCTGCCGCTACGAGAATATCTTGATTTGTCGCATGGATCGCTTTCCACTGATCATCTGTCCAAGTAAGATTCTCAGGCTTTGGTGGAATGATAGATTTAGGCATCCTTTTCTGCCTCCTCTCTTATCCGAGTTAGCACTTCATCTCTCGGTTTTTCATCTAATAATCTAAATGTATTCGTTTCTAATGACTCATCAAATTGACAGATGGATTTAAAAGAACAAAATGTACATGGCGTCCGTTCTTTCAATTTATATGGTGATATCTCCACTTGACCACCTGTCATTTGGTTACCCGTTTTAATATATTTACTTCTCACGAATTGTCGCAAGTAATTAAATTCCGCTTTATCAGCAACCTTGGATCGCTTTGATAGCGTCCCATCTTTATTAAAGCCAGCAGAAATAATCGGCGAATCGCCTGTTGTTAATGACTTGTCCATCAAACGTACAACATTTTCTTCTCCTAATAATAATCCCTTCATTTTGAACTTTTTCAAGATCTCTTTTTCTATCTCGTCTAAACCAAGCATTTTGCTTGAGTTAATCATTGGATTGTGAACATGAAAATACAGAACACCCGCTGGATCAGCTTTCATACCGATGAGTTCCTCTGAATGGGCAATGACAATATCCAAATAGGTTAACATTTGTAACGATAATCCGTAATAGACCTCGTTAATATTCACATCTTTCTCACTTGACTTATAATCAATAATGCGCAAATACGATCCTGTCTTCTCACCTTTCGCTTGATCAACACGATCAATGCGTCCCACTAGTTCCATCATACTGCCATTTTTCAATGGAAAAGATAGAGATGGCCAATCACCAGAAGGTCCAAAGCTCATCTCTAAACCGACGGGTGTGAATCCACTGGATTTTGCATGTTCTCCCATAATAAAGGATGCACGGCTAATGATTTGCTCCAGTTTTCGCTTAATATAGAAGTATCGATTAGAGCTTAAGAGAATTTCATGCTGTAATTTAGGTGCAAGTAGTTCAACTGCTTCTTTTGCAAGTAATTCGCATTGTTCCCTTGTCATATCTGACCATTGCAAGTCCTTATGCATAACCGTTTCGGTTATGTATTTTAGGGCGGCGTGAAATAATTCACCAATATCAGGTGCCTCTAATCGAAAGACTTGCCGTTCTCTCAAACGCAAACCATATTGGGCATAATGTGAGAACGGACAGCTATGAAAGAGTTCCATTCTTGATACACTTGCACGAATCGTTTCACCATACAATGCTTTACTAATCTCTTCATCTAGTGGTTCTGTCCTATTCTCATAATGTAAACTTGCTAAAACCTTGTTTGTGATATCTTGCCAGCCTGATTTCTGTAAATAAATATTATACGTATCCCACCACATGTCATAAATGGCATAATTACGTTTCTGTAATTGTAATTGTGATGTTAAAAACGTTAATGCTGTATTAATATGACTGATATAGTCTATTTGTCCTTCTTCATTTAGTTCTGCTGGATCTGACATCAAATACTCTTCTTTTATTTGTACAAATTGATCTTGTATTCTCTTTATAAATGGAGAGGGAATGAGTGCCTTTCCTTCTTCGTTTGCCATTGGATAGCTAACAAATAAATAATCTGACGGTGTGACAAATGCCTTATACGCCAAAAACTCTTCATCTAACAATCTCGTTTTCGTTGAAGGAGCTACTTTCATTCCTAGTGACAATAACTGCTCGCGATCATCATCTGCTAATACACCTTCTTCTGGAAACTTTGCTGGTAGAACCCCTTCATTTAAGCCAATAATAAAGGCAGCTTTCATATCAGCCACTCGTGATCTTTCCATATCAGCAGCAATTACCTGGTCCATTGCAGGTGGCACAATACTAAATTGTAGTGCTTCAATACCTGCATCTAATATGGTCGCAAAGCGCTCTGTCGTCATCTGCTCACTACCAAGCATTTCTACATATTCATCCAATAGCTCAACCACTGCATTCCATGCTTGGTTATGCTCTCTAGATCTAACAAGCTCTCCTCTTTCTTCCGTCTCTATTTGAAGTTTTTCTATTTTGGCTGGGATATCTGTTTCTTCTAAATATAAATAAAGGGCTTCTGCGTATTCCCTGCCCGTTTCCGCTTTCTTCATTCGCCTTGAAAGTCTCAATAGTGGTGCAGTTACGATATCTCTTAATTGATTGACTTCTTCTTCTATGTCTCTTTCTGCATCTGTTTGCCCTGTATTTGTCATCTCAAGACCACGAATTCTCCGATATGTCCAGCGCTCTTTCTTTGTCCATTTACTACCTTGTATGCCATAAGATAAAACATAATTTTCTAACCGGTCCATCTTCTCACGTAATAATGGAGACGAATAGTTAAGTGGAAAAAGCATTTCAGTTTTTATCGTACGGAAAACAGGTTCATATCGCCAATTACTCATTAACACCTCTAAACTGGAACGAATAAACTCGACAACAGGATGATGTAACATGGACTTCTTTCTATCAATAAATAAAGGAATCTCATAATCATTAAACACGGTTGTAATTAAATCATGATATTCATGACCGTTTCTCATAAGTACGGTTATATCTTTATACCTTAACCCTTCATCACGAACAAGGGCACGAACCTTCCGGGCAATCCCCTCAATTTCTGCTCTGCGATTCATTGCATGGGCAATCATGACCCGTGCCTCCCCACTAAATGGGATAGTCGGACGCACTTCAAAATTGGCTTCAAAATGTCTCAATGA
The DNA here is from genome assembly GCF_038006865.1 of Cytobacillus sp. FSL R7-0696. NCBI lineage: Bacteria > Bacillati > Bacillota > Bacilli > Caryophanales > Bacillaceae > Cytobacillus > Cytobacillus sp. FSL R7-0696. The sequence goes on from NZ_JBBOWA010000001.1 coordinate 99,776, forward strand.
TTCATGCTTGTTTGTCGAAACTTGAGAAAGTAACTCATATTCGACTTGTTGATTTTGTTGCTTAGCTATCTCTAGAATTGTTTGATACGTCTCACCTGTTTGCCTAAATAAATGGAGGGCATCTGGTGGTTCGTTATCAAACGGCTGATCTAGCGTTAGGGCAATTGTCATATTTGGACAATGACGGATAAGTGCTTCAATAACGCGGTATTCCTGTGGTGTAAAGCTATGGAAACCGTCGATATAAACTGTTGCCTTTTGCAAATAAACCGATTCATTTGCTTTTTCAGCAAGTAATTGCAAATAGTCTTCCGAGTCTAAGTATTTATCCAATATACCGGCTTCAAACTTCGAATAAATCAATTCTAAATCATGCAGTTTCTCTGCTAATACTTTTTTCTCATGATCATTCTGTTGTAATTGCGCTATTCGCATTTCTAATTCAGTAGGGTTCACACAATAGCGTTTAAACTCTGTTAACATGCTTTCCATCTGCTGGATAAACCCATTTTTATCAGCTGCATTTTGAAAAATTTTCAGCTCATCCTTCTGTTCCTCAATAATCTTGCGAATGAGCATGTTTGTACCAATACTACTTAAATGATAACGGCTTATTCCACCGGTCTCTTGCAGAACTCGCCATGCTAATCTCGTGATAGAAAAAACTTGTGTTCTTATCATTCCTCCTAAACCTTTAGAACTAGCTAATTTATATTCAGATTGAAACGTCATCTGTTCTGGAACAATATAAATAATTGGTGAGCCTTCAGGATTTTCTTTCATAAGTTGCTTTATCTCACCGACCATCTTCTCGGTTTTTCCTGTCTGAGACCGACCAATTAACATCTTTACTGTCATGTATTTTCACCTTCACTTTCAATGTGAATCGACCTATAGAATCTTTGTTCCTATTTTAGCACATCTCTCACATTTTTCTCCTTTTTGAGTTTAAAGTAAATACAGGGAATTCTACTTGGTCCTTAACTTTGTTGAATGATCGATGCATGTGCTCTATTATTTTTCTGTTCTTATTCAAAAATAAAAAAACCCAGCAAACATCTGCCGGGCTTTCCTCTAACCTATCTATTTTTTCGGTTTTTCTACACTTGTATTTAATTTAATTTCTATTCTTTTACCTACATACCAAAGAATAGCAATGATGAGGATGACGATGGCCGTTCTCGTCGGTTTTGTAATCAGTGATGCAATATCATGCCCGACGAAACTCATTGTAAAAATCATTACCATTTTTCCTGCTATGACTGCCAATGCGTATTGGGCAATACTTATTCTCGATAAGCCAGCCACAATATTTACAATAGCAGATGGTGTAAAAGGGAAGCATAGTAATAAAAATAACGGTGCAAAACCATGCTTTTCAACCCATGCCATTAATTTTTTTACTTTATCATGGTTTTTAATTACACTTAAGAATCGCGCTTGGCCATATTTTCTAATGATAAAAAAAACGAGCAAAGCTCCTGCAACTGAGCCAATCCAAGAATATAAAAATCCGCCCCATAATCCGAACGCATTCGCATTAGCCATCACGAATAAAAAAAGCGGGAGAAAAGGTAAAAATGCCTCTATTAAAGGTAGTAGAATTCCTGGAAGAGGGCCAAATGAACGATATTCTTCAATTAGAGCTAATATATTTTCTAGTGTAAGCCACTGTCTGATACTCTCTAAATCCATCCATACTCTCCTTCTCTCGCTCGAAAAAACATAGATATTCTTCTTTTAGTTAGTTAAAAATTGTTGTAACTCTTGTTTGTTTGCTTCTAAATCAACCTGTAAAACAGCCATTCCACTAATTCTAACATTTTGGTAAGTGCCATCTGCTGGAATTCTTAATGACTCTACTTGCGGGCTTCCATTCATTAAAACATCTTTTCCCATATATAAGATGTCACTTGTTTTCATATTGGTATTGACGTAAGGTGTAACAACTCCTACTAGTTTAGGTAGTTTAGCTATCGTATTTAAACTAGTAAATTGATTCATTACTGCTTTAATCGCGTTTTGTTGTCTTTCAACTCGACCGAAATCGCCAACCGCGTCATTTCTGAATCTGACATATCCTAAAAGGTGTTCGCCATCCAATTTCTGTAATCCCGGCTTTAATGTTACACCGATTTTCTGAGACATCTCTTTCTCCACATTGATTTCTACACCGTTTGGAAAAGCCACATCAATGACCTTTTCAAACCCCTCAAAATCAAGAATCGCATAATATTGCGAGTCGATGTTAAAGTTCTCTTTAATCGTTTGCCTTAATAATTCTGGTCCTCCATAAGCAAGTGCAGCATTAATACGATTTTGACCATGTCCTGGAATATCGACATACATATCGCGCATAAAAGAAATCATTTTATAAGTGCCTGAATCAGGTTGATAATGTGCAACCATAATTGTATCTGCACGTGCATTTTCTTCTCCTCTTGAGTCACTACCTAAGAGTAAAATATTCGTTCCACCGTATTGATCTTTTTCACCATTAAATTCGTATACTTGCTCTGGTACACTTGAATCATTATCTGCTTTAGAAGTTTGTAGACCTTGTTTAAATTGGTAGTAAGAATATCCTACTACTGCAACAACAACAAGCAAGAATATGATAAATAAATTTCTTATTATTTTGCCAAATTTCCGCTTTTTCTTCTTTCCTTGATGTCTTTCAGCTCTCATTTTAAATGTATCCTTTCATCCTATTATTCTTTTCTTTCTTTTTGTAAATTATATCAGATTATCCCGATACTGTTACTTTTGGAATAAACAGAACAGTAACTCTTTTAAAAGATATACTAGAATTATACACGTTGCAGCCTTTTTTCTAAATCATTTCTTCATTATCTTTACATCTTTTTAAAGATATTTTCGTCCCTTTATATATGACTGATACAGCATGAAAAAAGTTTCACTTACGAAATATTACCAAATACCCCGAAAGTGATCACACTTCCGGGGTAAGCATCTTTAAACATATTCATTAAACCAATTTTTTATATAATGAAGTCTCTTCATTCTTAAGTTGGGGTGCCCACTTCTAGAGAGTTCGTGATTAGCTTGTGGAAAACGAATAAACTTCGCTTGTTTGTTATGGTGTTTTAATGCAATGTAAAATTGCTCTGCTTGTTCAATCGGGCATCTTAAATCATTTTCACTATGTAAAATTAATAGTGGGGTTTCTACTTGCTCCACAAATGCTAATGGTGAATGTTTCCATAATTTTTCTATATCCTTTAACTGGCTTTTTATTTGCCAGTCAGTGAAATAATAGCCGATATCACTTACACCATAAAAGCTAATCCAATTAGATATGGAGCGCTGAGTAACAGCTGCCTTAAAACGATTTGTATGTCCGACAATCCAATTTGTCATAAAGCCACCGTAGCTACCGCCTGTTACCCCTAACCTCTCACGGTCAATTCCCTCATCATATTCGAGAACATAATCGACAGCAGTCATGATATCTTCATAATCTTTGCCACCATAATCTCCTCTTACAGCATCTACAAAAGCTTGTCCATATCCATGACTGCCCCGTGGATTTGTATATAACACCGCATATCCCTCTGCGGCTAACACTTGAAACTCATGGACATATGTATTGGCATACATCATGTGTGGACCACCATGAATCTCTACAATAAGAGGATACTTCTCTCCTGTCTCGTGATTTATCGGCTTTATTAACCAACCTTGTAATTCCCATCCATCTATCGATTGATATTGAAGGACCTCTGCATCAGCAACAGCTGTTTCCTCAAAGAAAGCTTGATTAATATTTGTCAGTCTTGTTTTTTCTCCACTAGTCACGTTTAACAAGTATAAATCTCCCGGATTAGTAGGTGTGCTAATCGCTACTATCGCTTTATCTATCGTACCTCCTGTAGAAACACCATAAATATGATGCCTTTCTTCTAATAATGCCGGATACATCGCTCCTTCAACTGTGCCAAAATACAGTACTGTATTGCCATGGTCAGATGCTAGAAAATAGAAGCTCGAGCTATCCTCAGCCCATAAAATCTGTGAAGCATTTGCAGACTGATGGAAGTCAGCAACAACATAATCACCGACTTGTACATCCCATTCTTCTGTTAAACAAGTCAATTCTCCCGTGGATACATCTAATGTCCATATCCTAGACAAAGAAGCATTCCTATAGGTCGACTTCGACCCAATTAGCCCCAAGCATTTGCCATCAGGGGACCATGATAAATGAGAGAAGCTGGCAACTCCTTTTGTCATATTCTCCATCTGCTTACTTTCAACATCTAATATGTATACATCATTATTGAAAGAATGATCTTTATCTGTTGCCAAATCGGCTAATAATGCAATAGATTGATTGTCCGGAGACCAGCATTGGAGATAATAATCCTGCTCTCCTGATGTAAGCCATTCACGCTCTCCTGAAGCAATATCAATTACTCCAATATGTTGATAATCACCAGACCATAAACCTTTGGCGTCAGACTTATATTTCATCCTTTCTATTTCAACCGGCTCTGGTTTATCCTTGTTTTTTTCTGGAAGGTTCTCTTTCTCTACAGTTGATTGAAAAGCGATTCTTTTACCATCCGGTGACCATATAGGATTGGTCGCACCATTCGGTTCATTTGTCAGTTGTTTTGCTTCACCTCCGTTCATTGATAACATAAATATTTGATTCACCTCATGATTACGATTAGAAACAAATGCGATTTGTGACCCATCTGGTGACCATCTTGGTGCCAAGTTTCTCCCTTTTCCGTATGTTAATTGTTGCGTTTCTGCAGGTTGATTTGTATTTATGTAAAACAAATGAGAGCTATATGTATTTTCTTCTTCACACATGGTCGTTTCTATATAAACACAATCATAGCCATTCTTACTTAATTGTGGATCAGATACCGACTTTAGTTGATATTGATCCTCCGGCTTGATTCGTTTTTTTGCATTCATCCTCTTCACTCCTCTATAGGTTCTTCTCACTTTTATTCGTGACGTAAGTAATATTCCCCTTTATTTATCCACTTTTATTGTGAGCAATTCATACCGCTCTTTCAAGCTAAAAATCAAATAACAAAAAATGGATACAGTTGCATGAATATTTTAATGAGAGTAGAATATAATAAGAACAAGTGTTCTACACTAAAAAAAGGAGAAGTATTTACGATGACAAGAATTCCTGAGCGAGACCGGAATATTATGGAACAAGCGATTTATTTGCCAATGGTGCTTACGATACTTAATAGGGATTTAAAAGTGATTGATGCAAGTCCGTTTAAGTTGAAGCAACCTTATGTGAATTTAGTTGATGAAACAATGAGGGTAATCCAGAAGGAATTAAGAAGCGTGAAGCACTATATGAATAAAGAAAAGTTGAGTGTACAAGAAATTAAGCGCGATGAAGCATTTACAATGTTCATGTTTCTTTATAAAGGATATGAAGAGCAACATAATTATTTTAACCCTCGTATACGAAATAAAGTCCATGAATTACTGGAGTTTTATTTATTCAAACGTTATACTTCATCGCCAATTAGCAAATAATATCCATCATAATCTGCGAAGGAAGTTAATGTTTTCTGAAACTTTCTCTGCTTTTTTTCTTTTTAGAAAGTAAAGCGATTTTCGTTCCGTTTCTTCAATTCTGCTCGATAACGTATCTTTTAACAGAACGGTTCTTAGAATTTGATTTTGAAATATGTTATGTGAAACAGGGATAATATGCGTACGCCTATTTCTAAAAGTTACTTCTGTTTGTCCTCCCTCATGCGGACGATAATGGAGTACATGCTCATTAGATATCCATATACAGTTGGGGTTTGTAGCAGAAGCTGTTGGAAAAAAATAAATGAGATTAGTGGGATCAATTGTAATAGGTGCTTTATGTGTAATACCTGTCAGTTGTCTTGTCCCCTCTTTTCTACCTTCATAGCTAGCACCAAAGAAGCGACAACTTTTCTTAATAATTTCAAGCGGTTTAAAAGGCGAAACCGCTTCACCTTCGATTTCATAAATATGAGAATAAATCTTACTACCATATTCAATTGGCAAAATCATCATTGTTTCTGTATTAATTTCATACTCTTCAATCATCGTTTCCTTCTCAGCCATAAAACGGTACACCCCTTTACTTTTTTTGAAAAATAAACTAAATATTTTTAAAATTAGCTCTATTTTACCAGAAAGGGAAGATGATAACCAGTCTTTTTTCCTATTAAATTGACAATTTATTTGAAAATAATATATTTAATTTTTTAAAAATTCAAAAATAAGTTGAATAAATACAATTCTTTACATATACTAATAAAAAGCCATTGGGGTGATTTTTATGAAAGAAAAATCATACACCGAATTAATGAAAGCAAGCGCCATGAAACGCAAAAGAAAAAAAGAAGCATTTGTTTTAGACTTATATGTCGACATGGTCATTAGCGACGCTATCCTAAACAGAAAACTGCAAGCTGTAAAAGTGAAATTAGATGAAGCATTAGACTGCAAAAATAAAAAAATGTTCATTACACTATCAAATGAATATATTCAACTGCAAAAAGAATATGGCTCGTAACCTATTATCCTCCACCACCAATGGGGGATTTTTTATTTTTGAAATTATAACTACGAGGTAAAAAAGGGGGGAAAAGGAAAAAATATACACACCCCCTGTTGCAAATGCAAAAGGCTGTGTGCATAAAATGGTACCTCTTTTTATCTATTCATCGTCTCGATGTTTTATTTGATATTCTTCTAATTCAATGATTCGATCCAACATTGTCGGATGTCCATAGCGAAATACCTTCACAAGTAATGGTGGATTCACTTGACTAAGACCAGCTTTGGTAAGCTCTTGAAAAGTTTCAATCCCCGCTTCTGGATCTTTTGTTAATTCAACTGCATAATGATCCGCTCTTGTTTCTTGATAACGTGAAACCAAATTGGACAACGGACTAGAAATGAACAAAAGCATGGAAATAATCATAAGAAATAATGGGAAGGAACGGATATCATTTACTGCTGGAATCTTCAAAGCATCTCCATACTTCGTTACCGCCCACTCCATTATGCGATAAGTTAAATACAATCCAACTAAAGATAATAATAAATATCCGCCTATGCCAATATATATATGCTTCTCAACATAGTGCGCCATTTCATGTGCCATAATAAATAAAATACCGTCATCATCTAATCTATTTAAAGTTGTATCCCAGAGAACAATCCGGGAATTTGATCCAATACCAGTCACATAAGCGTTCAAAGCATTCGTTTTCTCCGCCATATCGACTTCAAACACATGGTCAGCTGGGATGTTTGCTTCATGAGCAAGCGTCAATATTTTACTCTCTAATTCCTTATTCTTTAAAGGATAGAAATCATTATATAACGGATCAATGACCACTGGTTGAAGGAACATTAAAAACAATGAAAAAGGAACGGTTAACATCCAAGCATATAGCCACCACCGCTTCCTGCTTTTATTAATAAGCAGATATAATACATAAACGATAAGCACCATCATGCCAAAGTTCACCCAAAAGTCTATAAGTTCATCTTTCATCCAGCTAGCAAAACTTTGCGTAGAAATATTGTACTGCTTTGAAAAATGATAACTGATATAGCTGAGTGGTGTCGTAGCGATAAAAGCGAATAGTGACAACCAAGCAACATAAATAGACGTTTGCACAAATTTGAATTTAGAAGATTGCTCAGCCCATTTTTTAAAGGCACCAGATAAGCCCAATAAAAGAATTGATAAATAAAATATCCATTCAAATGGTGTAGACAAGAAAAATAGTAAATTACGTATTTTCGAATATTCCTCAGTTAATACAAGTTCTCTACCATTTAAAAAAGTGGCAGGATCAGCAACTGTACCTTGATACTCGAACGGTAAATCTGTATTTGCAAAATGGAATAAATACCAATAAAAGAATAAACCATATAAAAAGTAGCCAAGAATGCCATAAAGACCAATTTTTCTTGCCAATTTGTTCCCTCCTTTAATCTCAATGAAAAAAAGTACAACCCTTCATACTTAGTTTAGTATACTTTTCCATATTTAGAACTGCAAAAAGGAGGAAAGAAATAACTAACTGATGAATAAGGAGTAACCTGACAAAACAATAATAGCACTAAGGACAACAAAGACTACATTCGCGCCAATATAAGCAACGATAAACGCAATCGCCGCACCAAGTAAGCCGTACCAGATGCTTTCTCCAATAAGCAAAACCCCAGGAAAAATAAGAGCACCTAGTGTCGCATAAGGAACATTTTTTAGAACAGATTGCACAAATATAGGCAGTTCCTTTCCTTTAAAAAGTAAAAATGGCGCAACCCTTGGAAGATATGTAACAAGACCCATGCCAATAATTAACCAAAGTACTTCATTGCTCATTTTGCCGATCCCCTCTCTTCATTCCTTCTATAACCTCAACAAGAACGGAAGAAATTAAAGTTGCTATAACAATTGACCATCCTGTTGAAAGTGCACCTGTAAAGGTAAAAATAGTGTTTAATCCGGCAGCAATAGCAGCAAGGTAAACAACCTTAGCACTCCCTTTCATCGAAGGAACAAGTAGACCAATAAACATCGCATATAACGCAACTGTCATGCTTTCTTGTAACACTTGTGGCAAGTTTGCACCAACGACGTATCCAAGGGCCGTAAAAGTAACCCAGCTCATATACCCAATGATATTCACACCTAAAATAAAGCCAGTTTTTTGCACACCGTCTTTTGTAGCAATAACTGAAAAAGATTCATCTGTAATGCCGAATGAATAGAGGGCCTTTTTCATTAGTTTGTCATCTTCTGCTTTTTCATTAAGCGCTGTACTCATCAGAAAATGGCGAATATTAACAATAAAAGTTGTAAAAATAATTTCAAAAGTACTCGTTCCTAAACTAATTAAGCTAAGTGCCATATATTGTGATGCACCTGCAAAAACAACCATACTCATAAGTACGGTCTCTATAAAAGATAAACCTGCTGTCTTTGCTAATAAGCCAAAAGTAAGTGCAACGGGGGCATAACCAATCGCAATACTTACACCAGCCTGCAACCCTTTTCGAAATGGTACTTCTCTTGTTTGTAACAATAGCTCCGCCAAGATTTCTCCCTACCCTTCATCCCCAAAAATAGTATAATATTGAATAAATAAACTGATTAGTTATTTGTACAGTATATTATACATTTGTACGTTATATTAAACAATCATTTTCGGAGGAATTATGGATAATATTCAAAAAAATATCGGCGTTAACTTAAAAAATCTACGTAAAGCACGAGGTTTAAGTCTAGATACTACAGCCAACTTAACTAATGTAAGTAAAGCGATGCTTGGACAAATAGAACGTGGTGAATCCAACCCAACTGTGACAACATTATGGAAGATTGCCACAGGATTACAAGTTTCCTTCTCATCTTTAATTCAGGAACAGCAGTCTCCTATTCATGTGGTTAATCGCCATGATATCAGTCCCATTATGGAGTATAGTGGGAAATATCGCGTATATCCGGTCTTCCCATTTGACCCAAGGAAAAAGTTTGAAATTTTTACTGTCGAGATTGAGACAGGTTATGAACATCTATCAGAAAAACATAATGAAGGTGTTGAAGAGTATGTAACGGTGATTACTGGTACACTACAACTTGAAATTAATGAACAACAATATACCATTCAACCAGGTAATTCCATCCGTTTCTCCGCCAACAAGGCTCATACGTATCGCAATATTGGGGAAGATATGATTATTTATCAAACAGTTTTGTATTACCCTTAAGTTTAAGGGTTGCAATCCTGTTTCTTTTTTTGTAGAATCATTTCATAGCTAATGATTCTGAAAATAATAGAGGAGTGATCCTATTCATCAATTAGACGAAGATGGCTATTTGCATCCTGAAGAGTCAACGGTCATTCAAAAGATAAGTAAAAAAACAACGATAGAGCCAAATGCAATAGCCGTAGTCACTAGCCTATATCGCATTGGCCAAGGCATTAAAAATAAGCTAGAGCAAGAAGTGTTAGCCAAGCATAAAATCTCTTGGACTTCCTTTTCGATTCTTTATGATTTATGGATATATGGAAAAATGGAAACAAAAGAGCTTGCCCTTTCTGCAGGTGTATCAAAAGCAACAATCAGTAATATTATGCGTACATTAGAGAATAAGTCATTTTGCAGAAGGGAAACCGACCCAAGAGATCGCCGAAATACCTTTGTTGTGATTACCCCTAAGGGTAAAGAAGTCATTGAAGAGCTTTATCCCGAATTTCATGAGGGAGAAATCTCCATTGTTAAAGGGTTAAAAACGGACGATCAAAAGCAATTAGCTGCAACCCTTTACCGGCTCATTAAAGACAATAAATTTTAATAAAGAAAAAGTGATGATAGAAGTCTTAGTAGCAACCTCCTCCCTATCACAGAGAGCCGACAAATGACTGAGAGTCGGTATAAAGGATGAAGCGAATTACAACTTCTTGAACTTTCATTGCTACTTGCAATGAACGGCTACGTTCGTTAAATGTTGAGGTGGAGAAGTATTATACTTCTCAATTAGGGTGGTAACGCGTGAAATCCACGTCCCTTTTATTAGGGATGTGGATTTTTATTATTTATTAAGGATGTGAATAATTGTGAAAGAAAAATTATCAGAACAGCAATTAAAAGAGTTACAGAGACAATTAAAGTTATACAAACAAGGTGTGCAAGAAATAATACCCACTGAAGAATTAGAAGAAAAGTTAGCAAAATCTATTTTATTAAATAAACCTTTAAAGATAAAACTTGGCTTAGACCCTTCAGCTCCTGACGTTCATTTAGGTCATACGGTTGTTTTAAAGAAGTTAAAGCAATTCCAAGATAATGGTCATACGATTCAATTATTAATTGGGGATTTTACTGGTAAGATTGGTGATCCAACAGGTAAGTCCATCGCTAGAAAGCCGTTAACCGATGAAGAAGTGAAGCATAACGCCCAAACTTATTTTGAGCAATTTGGTAAAGTACTCGATATGGAAAAAGTTGAATTACATTATAATTCAACATGGCTCTCTCAACTTAAGTTTGATGATGTCATTCAATTAGCAGGTAAAATTACCATTGCCCGTTTAATGGAACGTGATGACTTTGAAGAAAGAATTGCCTTCGGGAAGCCGATTTCTTTACACGAATTCTTCTACCCAGTCATGCAAGGATACGATTCTGTTGTGCTTGAATGTGATATTGAGTTAGGGGGCACCGATCAGCACTTTAATATCCTTATGGGTAGGCACTTTCAAGAGAAATTTGGAAAACCTAAGCAAATTGCACTGCTGATGCCACTACTTGAAGGATTAGATGGCGTTGAGAAAATGTCAAAATCGAAGAATAATTATATCGGTATTAATGAACCAGCAAACGAAATGTACGGGAAAGCAATGTCCATTCCGGATGAACTCATGGAGAAGTATTTTACACTTATTACACCTCTTACACCTGAAGAAATAACTGAGATAGAAGAAGGGCTAGATAAGCAAACCCTCCATCCACGTGATGTAAAAATGCAATTAGCAAAGCTAATTGTACAAATGAACCATGATGAAGAAGCAGCTGAAAAAGCAGAACAACAATTTATTACGATTTTCCAAAAAGGAGAATTACCTGAAGATCTGCCGACAATGATATGGTCTGGCCCAACTTCTATCACCATTGTGCAATTGTTAGTGAATACAGGCTTACTACCTTCAAAATCCGAGGCAAAAAGAATGATTGCTGGTGGCGCAATTAAAATAAATGGTAAAAAAATCACCACTGAAATGGAAACGACTACGATTAGCCATAATATGATTGTTTCAGTAGGTAAAAGAAAATTCATGAAATTATTGGTAAAGAATTAGGTTGTGAGGTAATTTGCATAGTCACCTTTTATCAGGTGGCTATTTCTATGTTTACGCTTCTCCTACTAGTCATTCGCCAACTAGAAAGTCCACTTGCACCAATAAGTTGTGACAGTATCACCGTTTATGAATATTGTCCATTAGAAGATCAAGGGTGTACGGTTTTATGAAGAAATTGCTATTTTAGATTATGCTTCATTACAAGATTTGATCAACCATTTCTTCACCAAGTCAAAATCATTAAATAGAAGCCACCCTGGTATCGTATTTATTAACATTCTATTGAAGAAACATAAAAATCAACTCCCGCACCACAAAAAAAGAGCCCATTAACGGACTCTTTCTCACACTAAAATCTTCATTTATGCAAGTATTGCACGGTCACTGTTCATTTTTTCACCACGAATTTGTTGAAACTCATTTAATAATTTTTCAACCGTAAGCTGCGATTTTTGCTTCTCATCCGCAGAGAAAATAATCTGGCCTTTATCCATCATAATTAACCGGTTTCCTAGGTCAATTGCTTGCTGCATATTATGAGTTACCATTAATGTCGTTAATTGGAATTTATCAACAATTTCTTTCGTTAAATTCGTAATCAATTCTGCCCGGGATGGATCTAATGCAGCCGTATGCTCATCCAATAAAAGGATTTTAGGTTCAGTGAAGGTTGCCATTAAAAGAGACAATGCCTGCCTCTCACCACCTGATAATAAACCTACTTTTGCTTGCAGTCTGTTTTCCAAACCTAAATGAAGCATCTCTAATTTTTCTTGAAAAAACGCTTTTCTTTTTTTCGAAACGCCTATATGCAAGCCGCGTGATCTCGTTCTTGTGTAGGCAATAGCTAAGTTCTCTTCAATCGTCATTGCAGGTGCAGTCCCTGCCATTGGATCTTGGAATACGCGCCCTATTAGACGTGCCCGTTTATTTTCCTTTACATTCGATACATTTTTTCTATCAATAATTACTTGACCGACATCCGGTATTAACTTCCCTGAGATAATGTTCATTAAAGTCGATTTTCCTGCCCCATTACTACCAATGACCGTCATAAAATCGCCTTGATGAAGATCGAGATTCATCTGTGTTAGTGCAATCTTCTCATCTGGTGTGCCTTCATTGAAGATTTTATGAATCTGATTTAATTCAAGCATGTCGTCACCCCTCTCTTCTACTTATTCCATTCCTGCTTGAAGCATTCGTTTTTTCTTTCGTTGTCTCTCTTTTTGCTTCTCAAGAATCTTCGGTAGGACAAGCGCGAAGACGACAATCAATGCCGTAATTAATTTCATATCTCCCGTTTCTAAGAACTCCACGCGTAGCGCTAATGTAACAATAATACGATACAGAATCGCCCCACCGATAACAGCTAACGTTGCTCGAAAAATTGTTTTTGCACCAAAAATCGCTTCGCCGATAATAACAGAAGCTAGCCCAATAACAATCATGCCTATACCCATGCCGACATCACTGAAACCATTGTATTGTGCCACTAAGCCACCTGATAAAGCTACCAAACCGTTAGATAGCCCTAGACCTAATATTTTTAATGTATCTGTATTCGCTGAAAAGCTACGAATCATCGTTTCATTATTACCTGTTGCTCGAATGGCCAGACCAATATCAGTTTTCAAGAACCAATCAATCATTACTTTGACAAAAAGAGCCAATATAAGCATAAGAATTAAGATTGCCCATGTTTTTGGCACAAAGCCAATGAAAGCTAAGGCATTATCTAAACCTAATCCTTGCCAAAAATCAGTTAGTTTTGTAATGACGGTTTCCTCTGATAATAGTGGGATATTCGACTTACCCATAATGCGTAGATTAATAGAGTACAAAGCAATCATCATGATAATCCCTGATAATAAAGGATTGATCTTTCCTTTTGTATGAAGTAACCCTGTCACGCTACCAGCTAGAAAACCGGCAACGAAAGCTAAAATTGTTGCTAAAAATGGATTCGTTCCTCCTACAATTAAAACGGCAGCAACTGCTCCACCAGTCACAAAACTACCATCAACAGTTAAATCAGGAAAATCTAATACTCTAAAAGATAAATATACACCTAACGCCATTAATGCATAAATTGCACCTGCTTCAATGGAGCCAAATATTGCTGAAGGCATTATGCTCTCTCCCTTTCATCTGTCGTGCTGAATAAGATACCTGTCAATTATTCAATAAATTCCGCAGATTCTTCCCATTCAGGATTTAGTTCAACACCCATTGCTTCAGCCGCTTCTTTATTTATAACAAGCTTTAGATTTTGTGGATATTGTACATCCATTTCGCCTGCTTCTTTCTCACCTTTTAATATTTCTGCTGCCATCACACCTGCTTCATAACCGATATCATTATAATCAAACCCGTATGCAGCAAATCCGCCACGAGCGACAGAATCTAATTCACCAACAAAAAGTGGAATTTTCTTATCTGTTGCCACTTGAACGACTGACTCTAGAGCTGTAACTACTGTATTATCTGTAATGATATAAAGGACATCTGCTTTACCGACTAATGATTCTGTGGCTTGTTTAACTTCAGCTGATGTTGAAACAGTTGCTTCAGCTAATTTCAATCCCGTTCCTTCTACTACTTCTTTCACTGTCTCAATTTGCGATACAGAGTTGGCTTCACCGGAATTATAAACAACGCCAATTGTGTCAATATCAAAATATTTGTCTATGAATTCTACTGTATTCGGTATGGCATCTGGGTGATTATCTAATGTGCCTGTAATATTTCCGCCAGGTGCTTCCATAGAATCAACAAGTCCGCCACCAACAGCATCTGTTACAGAAGTAAACACAATCGGAATATCCTTTGTAGCATTTAATGCACCTAGTGCACTTGGTGTAGAGTTAGCAAAGATTAAATCCACCTGATCACTTACAAAGTTGTTCGCAATCGATTGATTATTATTTTGATCCCCTTGTGCAACTTGTGTATCAAATTCTACTTCTAATCCCTCATCCTTCAATGCTTGTTGAAAGCCAACAGATGCTGCATCTAAACTTGGATGTTCAGCGATTTGCGTGATACCGACTTGATAGCTTTTCTCACCGCTTTCTCCACTTGCCTCCTTCGTTGTTTCTTCAGAGTTTCCGCACCCTGCCAATATTAATGCACTTAATAATCCAGCTGTCGATAATGTTTTCCACATATTTTTCTTTTTCACTATTCATTCATCCCCTTTACTTTATCGCTTTTACGCTTTTGTGCTTTGGTTCATTAAATTATATACATATAATACTAAGGAGACAAGAACTTTTTATTATTTTCCAAAAATTTATGTTATCTGACACTAAAAAATAGAATGAATTCCATGAAATTGGAACTACAACTAATATATAATTAATTATTATAAATTTTCAATTAATTCAGAGTATATTACTACCACTATTGGATAAAAATAATCAGCTAATGAATACCCTTTTCCCAACATACAATTCTACATCGTTTGCATTGAGTCCTGCAGTTGTGTTCGCTTTTAAGCAAAATTGTACTTTTTCTGTAGTAATCATCTAAGTTAATAAGGGTTTGGAATCTTAGGAATCTTAGGAATCTTGTTGGATAGTAGCTTGTCCTTTATTAGACGCCGTAACCGTTGTATATGAATTCATAGCACTAATCCAATATCGCTAGTCATTGCTTAAGGCACACCTGGGTTTTCGCTATGTGGTAACCTTCTTGTACACTCGTTGTATCCAATGAAAGGATGCCTAGATACGTGCCTTTATACATCCACTTGTCAACCACTTTTATTGTTACTCCCCCCTCCCCCATCAGCAACGAGCTCCCTACAAAAACTTTTGAATAGTTACCTTCAGCATAAGAACCTTATTTTCAGTAGTCTTATATTTTTCAACCTTGTAAGTTTAACCGCCAGGCACTGATTTTTTCTGTTTCATTTGGTTAAAAACCGCTCTCCACTCTGTTTTGTTCGAAGTGATTGCAATTACCGGTATTCTTCGCTGCTTTATACTCTAAACCCGTACCAACAAAACACTTCTGGATCAGTTGCCTCTAAAATAGCATCCCTTCCCCAGTTGATAACCCTATAGACTTTGTTATATCGCAAAATATTGGCGCAAATCTTTCCTGCAAAGATACTAGGCCCGCCATCTCTCTTCAAACCAATTCCAATAATTATTATTATTAGCAGAAGCACTTTTATTAGGATAAAACGAGAAAACCCCCTTATGAAAGCGCATTCATTTTTAACATGTCGCAAATTGACTAACAGCTTGCGTGCAGTCATGCAACATCACCATTAACGGAACTTAATCACTCCCTTCATAAGATGATGGCACATATAAGGTATAGTTCTCCTGCCGTATGAGCCACTAACACTTTGACCATCTGCTAGCACTGATTCTTTTGGTACAGGGTCAAATACCTTACATACTCATAATAAACTAATTGCCAATAAATTGCATAATTTTTTCATGTTTTTTTTTCCTCCTTAAATCTACTCATTCTATTTTAATTTCTAGAAACTACGAAAGAGTTACAAAGAAGTGTCCAGTAGCTGAATTTTTTTACTTCGATTTTGGCCATACAGTTTAATTCTGACCTATTGTAAATATTAAAACAGACTTCCAATCAGATATATGTAAGTAAGTCTAGAATGGGTATTAAACTAAAAAATAAAGCCATCATAAGTGATTTTAAGTGACTTAAGATCACAGGGCGAAGTTAAAGGGGACATTACTGTCGGATTTTTAGTCCTAATAACGAAGCGAATTGTATCGCTTGAGACGTTGATACTATACACCCTCTTAAGTTGTCTATTGAAACAGTTAAAGAATCAAAATCGGATGAGCTAATATCAATTCCTTTTAATGGTGTCTCATCAAAGTTTGCGCCATTAAGGTTGCATGACAGAAATTCTACTTTTTTAAGCTTACAGGCAAAAAGGTCAGCGTTTTTTAACCCAGCATTATCAAAAATCACCTTTTCAAGTTTTGAGTCACCGAACGTAACCATATTAAGAATTGATTCCATAAATCTTGTATTACCGATATAAGACTCTGTTAAGCTGCTGCCAAGTAACTTACAATTAAGAAACTCAACTCGATTCATGGAGGCATTACCCAGATTAGCATTGGATAAATCACAATTCTCAAAGCGTACATCAGTAAGATCAATTCGCCTAAAATCCGTATTTGTGAAATTACAATTCCTAATCACTGTTTTATATAGTCTCACTCGATCAAGTACTTCGTTGGCAAATTCTGAATCGGTAACCATACACATTTCAAATTCCGGATCTTCTTCGTAAAAAATATCTGTAAATCTCTTTTCAGTTAGATCTTCAGGGATCTTGGGTGTGTCAAGCTTCACTGTATACCTACCTACTTTCAAAAGAATAATTCATTTATAAGTTCTTTAGATACAAACTTAAGGGAACATACGTTCTTTTTCAAGACTTGACTTTTAAACATTTTCTGATACATAGGATAATCAATACGCATATCTTAAATGAAATTGTTTGTCCAAGAAATCCCCTTATTATAGTTAAATGGGACCTGAATTCAGAGTAGCTACATCAAGCATTAGACCCTTGTTAAAAGGAAGGTCATAAAGCCAACGATTGTTTCCCCTAATGAAGACATATATATTGAATTTAAACGCAAACTTACTCATCATCCTTTCACCATTGAATAATAGACTGATTATGAAATGGTAACCTCAAAGGATATGACAAAAGAGAAAATAACCTCACCATCCAGGTCGTGGACAAGTAAGATGGGCAAGAAAAAGAACAGCTCAAATAATGTACATTTTTTCTTATTATGATGTTTAAAGAAAACATCGTTTCTTTATGATGATACACCGATCGATTTCTAATCAGTTTAACCTCCCTTTAAACGCTTATTGTCTATATTCTATTGATTATTCCAACATTCAAAAAAAGACATCCCCAAATAGGATGTCTTTACACTCTGTTTGTAAGTAACCAAGTACAATTACCCGACAGAGCTTTCTGTCTCTATTCTTGGCTTGCGACGTAACTTTACTTGATAATAGGTCGTTTTGTTTTTAATAATAAATTCAGGGATTCCGCCTCTATGGGCATGGGCATCTTTAAATTCTCGACTTTTCATCCAGCCTTTAAAGCCTGTTGGATCTTCCCATCTTGTAACAATAGTTATTTCTTCATAGTCTTTCGTATTTTCCGTTAACATCACTTCTAAACCAACGAAGCCCGGCATCGTTTCTACCTTACCTTCTCGATTAAATCTCTCAACAAACATATCAGCATTTCCTGGTTGAAGGTGAACAGTATTTGTTACAATATACATCTCAGGTTCCCCCTTAAAATTGATTTGGTTTAATTAATGGCACTTTACCATCAAATATTACATCAGCATCAAGTTTATATACTTTTTTAAGTAATTCTGCATTTAGGATATCCTTGGGGAGACCGGTTGCGACAATTTCCCCTCCTTGCAGAACTACCATTGAATCACAATACATCGCTGCATATTGGAGCTCATGAAGTACCATGACAATGGTCATTTTAAACTGTTGATTCAGTTCTTTTAGCAATGACATCAGTTCAATTTGGTGTCCGATATCCAAGTAAGTCGTCGGTTCATCCAAGAGCAAAATATTCGTTTTTTGAGCAAGTGCCATCGCAATGCGGACACGTTGCTGTTCTCCTCCCGATAATGTTTGCACAAGACGATCGCTCATATGAGTAATACCAGTTACCTTCATTGCCCAATCAATGATTTCATTGTCTTCTACGTTCTCACTTTTCATCATTTTTTGATAAGGTGTTCTTCCATATGCAACCATTTGTCGCACTGAGAACCCCGGCATCCCCTCCTTTAGTTGAACGAGCATAGCTAACTCTTTCGCTAAATTCTTTCTTGTATAGTTATTGATACTCTCATGATTTATAAGAATGTCTCCTCGGTTAGCGGATATAAGTTTCGCTACCAATTTTAATAGTGTCGATTTACCCGATCCGTTCGGTCCGACAATCCCTGTAATTTGCCCTGTTGGAAATGTCAGATGGATATCTTTCAACTGAAAATTCCCTTGCTTATACGCGACTTGCTGCAAATCAATCATGCAGAAACCCTCCTCTTCCTCAATAAATAAAGAAAGAATGGTGCACCTATGCAAGCGAGCAATATGCCAACAGGTAATTCAATTGGGTCAAACAATGTTCTTGCTACAGTATCGGCAAAAGCTACTAAACTAGCTCCACCTAGGATTGAAAATGGTAAAAGATAGCGATAATCTTCACCAATAATTAATCGAATCATATGAGGTACGACTAGACCAACAAAACCAATTAACCCTCCAACACTGACAGCGGTTCCTGCTAAAAAAGAAGCCAGCAATATCATTTGTAATCTTGCCCACTCTACATTTTGACCAAGTAGTTTTATTGTTTCGTCACCCAAAAGCATAAGATTCGCTTTTTTAATAGCAAAAAAAGAAAGCAGTAGACCAATAACTGCATATGGCAACATGAATTCAAGATGATACCAACTGCGCCCATTCAAGCCACCAGAGAGCCACGAGAGAACAGCTTGCACGCGATCACTATAGATGACCATAACACCATTCATTAAAGCACCTAAAAGGGCATTCATTGCCACACCTGCCAGAATAATTTTCACTGGAGAAGCGCCTTTTTCCCATGCTAGTAAATAGATGAGTATCGTTGTTAGAAATGCGCCAATAAATGCACCTGCCGGCAATAAATAGCTGTAAGCAGGAAAAACGAGCATCGTTATGACAGCAAGTAAACCGCCACCAGCAGAAACACCAATAATCCCCGGGTCAGCCAATGGATTTTTCATCACACCTTGCAACAAAGCCCCCGAGGCAGCAAGACATGCGCCCACTAATAAAGCAACTAGTACCCTTGGTAAACGTAAATCGAATATAATCGTCTGATACATTTCCACCCCATTTCCTTGAAAAGCTTGGAGGATTTCAACTAACGGTATAGAAATGGCTCCGAAGGAAATACCTGCATAGACAGATAGTAGTGTAAGCATAATTAGGACCACGAAAGTCAACACGACTTTCTTATTTTTAACTACATTCAATGACGGTTCACTTCACTTTCAACTTCTCTGAGAGAAAACTGACTGCTTCCACAACCCTTGTGCCAGGATTTGTACCAAATAGGTCAGCCGGTAACACTTCAATTCTGCCGTTTTTCACAGCTTCAATAGAGTTCCAAGCTGCATTTTGTTGCATTTCTTTTATAAACCCATCCCTCACCTCTTCGGGATTCCCGTGGGTCATTAACATGACAAAGTCAGGATTCGCTTCAATAATTCTCTCCGTATTGATTTGTGCATATTGTGGGAAACTCTCTAACGCTTGATAATCTGCAGCAATATTCTCACCGCCTGCATGTGTTAGGATATCCCCACTTAAAGAATTCGGTAGAGCGGCCATATATGTTCCTGGCGCACCATAAACAAGTAAAACGCGAGCTGCAGTCGATGGCTGTTCTACCTCTTTTAACCTCGTTTCTAGATCTGACTTTACACTCTTCGCCTCTTCTTCTTTATCTAACATCGATCCATAAAGTGAAATTTGATTCATAATGTCTTCAATTGAATTTGCTTCCGTTAAAATCACCTCTGCTCCTAATGATTCCAATGAAGGTACATCTTTTTCATTCAACGTTCGATTGGCTAATATTACGTCAGGTTTCAGTAATGCTATTCTCTCTAAATTAACTTCATGTGTAGAGCCAATTTGTTGTTCTTCCTCGGCTTCTTTAATCCACGTATCGGCATTCGGTCTGCCAACTACCTTCTCTCCTAATGAATAAATAATATCGACATCACCATTACTTAATGCAGCTATTTTAGTCGGCTCCTCAACAAAACCAATTTCCCTACCAGCAAAATCTTCTATTGTATATAACGATTCTACTGAAGAGGAGACCGCATGTTCTGTATCTTGTACGCCACAGCCTACTAAACTAATGGATGTGCCAAGCAAAAAAGCGCCGAACCATTTTCTCATCACTTTTTATCCCCTTTCTACTAACTTCGCATGGACAACGAGCCTTCCTTCTGTTCGATCTAAAGAGTAATCACAAGTTGAAAGGGTGACAATTCTATCATTTCCTGTTATTTGCACATCTGTCTCATGTACAGATTTTTCCTTTAACGAATGAATAAAGTCGCCATATTCTTTATCAGATGAAAAATCTGTATCAATATAATAAAAATCAGTCTTCGTTTGATAAACAGAGAAAACTTCCAAATCATAGCCTTGATAAAGCGTATCGTAATAGATGACTTGGTGCTTATTAAAGAAAGATGAATCCAAATACTTCTTCAAACCAGCGAACATTGTACCATCCTTCATTCGATGTCCATATATGACCGTATTAAGATCCTCCTCATCGCTGATATTATTGCGATAATCCATGAAGATACTTCCAGCTCTAGTTTCTTCTCGCAAGTAATTTCTTGTTAAATAGTAGTCATTATCCCGTGTCTGTAATATCGGATAATCAATCGCTGTATCGTCAACCGTAATCCAGCCTATAATATCTTCATTTAATTCTTTTAATGGTTCAAACTGCCCTCTTAATCCCGTTGTTTGCGTATTTGGCTCATGTTCATCTGCCCGATAAATCTCTTGCACATTATTCATGTTTTGCCTGTTCTCATAATAGTCATAAAAAATGATAAAAAGTTGTGAACCAGCATAGAGGAAAACACCAATAGCCAAAAGGTTAACTAATGTTTTGAGCATTTTCATTGTCATGTTCCTAAAGGAACTAAATACAGTCCCGTACGAATATTATGCTCTACACAAACATCTACGCCATATATATCTTTAATTAAGGATTCGTTGACGATTTCTTGGGGCAGACCAGATGCAACAATTTCACCATCACACATGACAATAAGCTGATCAGAATAGCGTACTGCCTGATTAATATCATGAAGAACCATCACAATCGTTAAACCGTATTCTCGGTTAAGTAATTGAATCAGCTCTAATAATTCCAACTGATAATACATATCCAAATACGTTGTTGGCTCATCAAGGAAAAGCATTTTTGTTTTCTGCGCTAACGCCATCGCTATCCAAACTCTTTGCCGTTCCCCGCCAGATAATTGATTCAACGGCCGTTCTCGTTTGTCTTCAAGCTTGGTTAATGAAATTGCCCAATCGATGACTTCCTCATCCTCTAAGGACAACTTTTGAAAGGCTCGCTTATATGGTAATCTACCAAAAGCAATGAGCTTCTCTACTGTTAAATCTATCGGCGCTTCATTTTGCTGGTAGACTGTTCCTACTAACTTTGCAAACTCCTTTGGTTTAAAGGTGTGTATTTGTTTGCCATCGATCATTATCGATCCGGATGTCGACTTTTCATCTCTTGCTAATAAAGATAATAGCGTTGATTTACCGGAACCGTTAGGCCCAATAATGGTAGATATTTTCCCTGCTGGAAAAACCCCAGTATTGTCTTTTAATATTTGTTTTTCTTTATCGTATGAAAATTGAATGGATTTAAATTCCATAAACTTTATCACTCTTTCTTAATAGAAATATTAAGAACGGCCCACCGATGACAGCCATAATCGTCGAAGCTGGTATCTCTAGTGGAGCGATTAGCGTACGACCTAGTGTATCAGCCGTCAAAATTAATAATGCACCTGCAATAGCAGAAAATGGGATTAATCTTTTATGGTCCGTACCGATTAATTGCCTAGCAATATGAGGAACGAGTAAGCCAACAAATACAATGACTCCGGCAACAGACGTTGCAACTGCAGCTAAAAGTACAGCGATGGCTGATATCATTATTCTTGAGACATTGACATTCATACCTAAATTCTTAGCCTTTTTATCTTGCAATGCCAATAGATTACACCATGGGCTGACTAAGAATGCTAGCACGAGACCAAGAATGCCATACATGACAATGATTTCAACCTCTGCCCATGTTTTCATTGTTAACGTAGAGCTATTAGATGGACCGAGTGCGATATTGAAATAACTGCAGATCATTAAGAGTGCTTCTCTTAAACCTGTAAACATTGCGCTAACAGCAATACCCGTTAAAATTATACGTAAAGGACTTAATCCTGATTTCCAGCTCATAGAATAAACGAGAAAACAAGCGATACTTCCCCCAATGAAAGCAAATAACGGCCCACTTATATATAAGCCTGGAAGAAACAACATACCAAACAAAGAAAAGAAGCTCGCCCCGGCCGAAATCCCGATGACCCCTGCATCAGCTAATGGATTCCTCATCACTGATTGAAACAGCACACCCGCTACTGATAGGGCCGCACCAGCAAACATTGCAACGATAATGCGGGGATAGCGTAAATCGCGAATGACAGCTACTTCCTCATTTCCTCCATAAAACAGGTCCATTATTAATTCTTTGATCGTGACAGATACACTTCCACTTAAAACAGAAAAGCCCGTCACTACTAACAAAAGAATGGTCACGATTACAAAATAGAAATTTTTTTTATTCATAAGCTTCTTCCTTTTAATCTACGTATAGTATGTCTACAAGCTCATCAAGTGCGTTTGTTACATTCAAATTAGCGGTTGTGGCAAATAAAGGTTCCCTCAGATCGTATACGCGATTATTTTTAACTGCATTAAAATGTTGCCAAATATTATTGTCTTTGAACTCACTATTAAACATTTCAACTACTTCATCGGGCATCCCATGTGATAATCGCAAAATGACATCAGCATCTGCTTCATGTAAATACTCTGTATTTGCTGATATATATTCTTCGTTAAAGCCCGTAATCGCGTTCTCACCACCAGCAACCTTCACTAAATTACCTACATAAGAGTTTTCTGTTGCCACTAAATAGCTACCAGGAATCCCGAGTAAGATTAGTACTTTTGGAGATTGATATTGTGCGGTTTTTTCTTGTATCTCTTCAATTTTACTTTCAATGTTTTGAGATAGAGCTTCTGCTTGAGCTTCACGATGATATGTACCTCCTAATTCCTTGATTGTTGTGATCATACTTTCTACACTTTGAAAGTTGAGGAAATCTGTTTCAATTCCTGCATTTACAAACGAGTCCTTCAAGTCATATTCTAATGTAGTCACAGATAACACTTTATCGGCGTTTAATGTTTTAATGACCTCCATATCAGGCTTCATAGGATTTCCAACCTCGATAACATCTTGATATCGTTCAGGTAGTGGAAATGAAGTGGTAGGTATACCGACTAAATCCAGCTCCAGTTCGTTCATCACTTCTGCTATAGCAGTAGTTGTTGCAACAATTCTTACTTTTTCCTCTTCTGTTTGACCTTCATCTTTCGCTTCCTTCTCTTCACCTGCAGTCTGTCCGCCTGCACACCCAGCAATGAAAAATAATAGCATGATGCAAAATGTTAGTTGAATTCTTTTCATAAGAAACCTCCAAATGGGACTGCTGTTCAAAATGCGAACAGCAGTTTATTACTAAATTCCTTACATACCCATTCCTTTTAATCTGTATTTTCTAAATAAATAGAATCCAGACAAAAGAAGTAATGCTGCATAAATGCCTACTTGAAGATAATTTAATGAATCACCTGTTTTTACATTGGTTACATTTTTTTGATTATCTTTTGGTTGTTCTTGATTATCATTACGGTCAAATGGCAAATGACTATCATTGTTATTTCCACTTCCGCTACCCTTATCTTCCCCAGGAGTGATTGGAGGGGGTGTTTGACCATTACCATCATCCTCAATTTCGACATCCAAGCTCGATACATCTAACACAAACCGAACAGGATAAAGATGTGGGGCACCAATGGCTTCGATAGCAGCTACATATGTTTCTTGGATTGCTTCGATATCAACTGATAGTACACGTTCTCCTGCCTCTTCGTCTCTACTTATTTCTTCTAAAGCAACGGTTTCACCAGCAATATCAAATTCGATTGTCCCTAACGTATCTAGCCCCGTCACTTGTGTAAATTGCAGGGAATACTCACCGTCATTTACAGTTAATAAAGCTTCATCCGCAAAATACTTCGCAAATTTTGATTCCGTATCAGAATCTACACCAAGAATAGATAATGGTAATGGATACTCACCATCTGCTAACACATCATCATTTGGTGCTGGCTCATTATCACCCGGTTCCTCTGTGCCTGGTTCTTCAGTTCCCGGATTCTCTCCTCCAGGTTCTTCAGTTCCTGGATTTTCATTTCCAATCGGCTGGATGCTGTCTACATCATACTCAAGTGCTACATCATGAGTACTACCATAAGACATAACCATACGTAAATTAGTCAATTGGTTCACATCTGCTATTTGGAATTTAACTAGTTTTGTTTGTTCTGCAGCGTTCTCACTTACTACTTCTACATCTTCAAAAACATCATTTAATTCTGATTGAAGTTTAGTAATTACATGACTTGCCCCTAAGTTGAAAGAAATATAAGGAACACCATTTGCAATCGTTAACGTCGCTGGGCTTTGGAAAAATCCTGCCCAATTTGCAGGTGCTTGTTGCCCATCATATAACACTTGATAATTGATTGTATATTGACCATCTGCTAACTCTTCATTTCCTGGCTCTTCAGTTCCCGGTTCTTCTGTGCCTGGCTCCTCAGTTCCCGGCTCTTCTGTGCCTGGCTCCTCAGTTCCCGGCTCTTCCGTGCCTGGCTCTTCAGTTCCCGGCTCTTCTGTGCCTGGCTCCTCAGTTCCCGGTTCTTCTGTGCCTGGCTCTTCTGGTTTTGGTTCATCAGGTTGATCTAATTCAACTGTTGTAATCGAATTTTCATCAAAGGAAAGTTGAATGGTATGGGTTCCGTAAGACATGAATAATTTCACATTTGTTGACTGATCCAGTCCATCAACAGGAAATTGATATACTCTTGAAGCCTGGTCTTCACTTACAACTTGGGCATCTTGATAGGTACCATTGGACTCTGTTTGTATCTTTTGCATTACTTGGTTGGCACCATTAATTTTTATTGTGATGCTTAATGCTCCATCTTTTGCTGTTAATGATGCAGGATTTTCAAAAAAACTATTCCAGCTTGCATTAGGCTGACCATTATATAGAATTTGATAATTAATGCTATACTTCCCATTTGCTAAATCTTGCGCAGCATTTACTTTTATTGGTGAGGCATTTTGTAAAACAGCTAAAGCAAGGACAAATAGTGCAACTGTTACTCTTAATATGCGTTTCATATTTAACCCCTTTTTATTTGTTTTTGATAAGTGAATAAAATAAATAAAGCTGCACCGATAGCTAGTAGAACATAAAGTTGAACATTGTCTCCTGTCTCTGGATTAGCTACAACTTCTTGTTCTTGATTCTGGCCGCTGGTATTATTATCTTCTTCACCACCAGATGAAGCAGGTGCTGTTTCTTGATTATTCGTTGCCGCCTCAATTAACTTTGCATTCGCTTCATCAAAAGACAGTCTAATAGAATACCAGTGATCATAAGAGGCATCTGCAACGACATGAATTTTTGCATTTACAGGTTGAGAAATACTATTTACTGTAAACTGAACTGTTTCATTTTCACCGCTAGTTGATAGCACAGATACATTTTTTGAGTCAACTTGGAAATCTTTAATCATGCTGCTCGTTGTTGTTAATTGGACCGTTATTTTGCCACCTTCTACTTTTACTTTTGCTGGCTTTGCAAAATACCCATCTGCCATGGATGCTGAGCCACTATCTGGTTTAATAACTGAGTACGACACAGAATATGTACCATCAGTTAGTGCAGCTGACGTATGTAGGGCTGGAGTAATGGCTAAAAATACAATTACTGATAAAAGTAGAGCCGAAATCTTTTTGACTAACAAGTATATACCCTCCTCTATATAATTGATTATCATTCTCAATTATATTGAAATAAAAAAACTTATCTTCACCCTTATACAATAAGCCATAGCAATTTAATTGATTATCATTCTCAATGTTATACAAAAAAATAATATGCCTCCTTCCCCTTTATGGACTAGGTAATTAGGATGATGACCGTTACAACGTAATTGTAGTTGATAATGATTATCATAGTCAATTGTTTTTTCGCAAATATTTAACATTTTTTTCACTTCTTTCGTTCAACACCAAATATTGGTCTGTATTTTGGTCGAATGTATACTACCCTACTTTGTCAAGCAGCACATTACTATCTACTTGATTTCTAAGCTAACATACTCACCTTCCATAGATAGTAAGTAACTTATTTGTGACTTTCCCTTATCCTTCTTAATCATCCTATTTTCTTAGATTTATTTCCTATTCCGGATCTAAGCGATACGAATGATTTTGCCCAGCTCTCATTTCCGTCGTATTCCTGAGTGATGCGCCAAAATGACTATGGCTCACCTTACAACAAAGATAACAAAATGAAGATATTGTTTTATATGGTGTATGCTAGGTTCTCCTGTTTCTATGTCTGGTACTGAAGTAAATATATTTAGTTTTTTCAGCCGCTATTATCTCCACAAAAAACCCTTTAACAACTAATGAATAAATAGTGGTTAAAGGGTTTTTAAAACAGTTAGTTTCCTTGGAAATTTGGCTTTCTTTTCTCTGCAAAGGCTTGTAATGCTTCTACTCTGTCTTTTGTAGGCAGTAACACTTCATAAGCTTTTCTTTCTATATGTAATCCTGTATGTAAGTCAGTATTCATTCCTTGTTTTACAGCAAACTTTGCTTGTTTAAGTGCGATTGGGCCGTTATTAAGCATTTTACTCGCAAATTGTATGACTGTATCGAACAATGTATCTTCATTGCATACCTCATTTACGATACCGTATTGCTCTGCTTCTATGGCTGATAATCTCTTTGCTGTGAGTATTAATTCCATTGCTTTTGTTTCACCAATTAAGCGAGGAAGCCTTTGCGTCCCTCCCGCTCCAGGAATAATAGCTAGACCTGTTTCAGTTAAGCCTACCTTAGCTACATCCGCCGCAAATCTAAAATCACAACATAGAGCAAGCTCTAAACCGCCACCAAACGCAAAACCATTAATAGCTGCAATCGTCGGCTGAGGCAACTCTGCAATCACATTAAAAACGTCCCCCATTTTATATAGGTTTCGCCTTACTTCCTCATCGGTAAGATTTCTTCTTTCTTTTAGGTCTGCACCAACACTAAATGCACGATTGCCTGTCCCAGTTAAAATAACTACTCTCACCTCTGGGTTTGCTCGAACATTTTCTACTTGCTGTTGTAGCTCAATTAATGTTTCATAATTAAATGCGTTTAACGCATCAGGACGATTTAATTTTATTGTAGCAATATAATCGTTGATATCTAATTGAATGTGTTCCATACTCTAGCTCCTTTTCATATATAAAATATTCATAACAATATTCGCCACTAAATCATGAAAACCCTTTCAAATATAAAACAAAGCCATTCACCTATAAAAAATTCAAAAGAAAAACTAGCCTTCCTTATGAAGAAAAGCTAGTTACCTTCTTTATAAACCTTTAATATAGTTATCTACGACTTTGTTAAAAACATCAGCTTCCTCTAGAAAAGGACAATGACAACTTTCCTCAAATATATGCAGCTTTGCATTCGGTAAAGCATTTAAAAGATGCTTGCCTGCCGCTACTGGTATCAACTTTTCTTCTTTACCAAAGCATAGAAGTGTGGGAATGTCGTAATCGGGTAGAGAGCTGCGATAATCAACGACTGATTGATCAAACAGAATAGCACTTGCAACGGAAGCAGGTAATCTTGTCGTTTCTTCAAGCATCCAATCTAGCTCGCTTTGACTTAATTCTTTTTTAAACATTAGTGGAATGAATCCTTTTAAAAAGGCTTTTTGGTCTCTTTGCACTTCTCTCATAAAACTAGTTAAAGTCTCCATATCAAAGGCGCCTATTGAGAAATCAGGCCATTTAAAATCGGAGGCAAGTTCATCTACAATAACTGTCGATTTAATATGTTTATCACCAAATAACTTTAAGTACTCCCATATGACAAATGCCCCCATCGACCAGCCAATAAGGGTCACATTCTCTAGTTTTAAATTTGTGATAAATTGTCTAATATCTTCGGCATACTGTGCAATGGTATGGCCATGATGGACTTTTTCTGATTGACCATGTCCTCGTAAATCTGGTATTAGCACACGATAATCAGTCTTAAAGTATTCTATCTGCTTTTCAAAGAATCGACCACTCATCCATACACCATGAATAAAAATGACCGGTTCACCATTACCTACATCTTCAAAATAAATACTTGTACCGTCACTTAATTTCATTATTGTCACATTATCAACCCCCATTTAAAAAATTCAATGATAATATAATCTATGCCTCAATCCTTAAAAGTAGTGGCAAAAACAATAGCTAAAATTTAACTTCTCGGAGCTATTATGCAACGCTAAATTTCGAAAAAACATTGTATCTCATAGTTTTTTCAAACAATTAAAGGAGCCGAACAAACAGGAGTTGTTCGGCAAAAAATATATTTACACTTATTTTAGTTGTAATTCCTTCATAGACAATAAAGAATGCAGACGATTTAATTCTTTATCTAATCTTTCCTTTACATGATTTTCGACAAAAAAACGATGATCTTCTGTTCTTTCAATCTCTTTATCTAAAACATATACACCCTGAAGGACTGTTTCTGCTCCTAAACTGGATATAACTGGTTTCAATGCATAATCAATCATAAGTAAATGTCCGAATGAGCCCCCTATCACAAGCGGTAATACAGATTTATCAACGAAGCCTTTTTGAGGTAATAAATCCAAATAAGCTTTTAGTACACCTGTATAAGACGCTTTAAATACAGGTGTTAATATAATTACAGCATCTGATTTTTCTACTTTTTCATTCGCTGCGATAATTGCCGGGCTATCAAATTTGGCATGAATTAAATCTTCAGCAGGTAATTCCCTTACTGTAATTTGCTCATATGACACGTCCTTTTTGTTTAAAAAGGCAATCGCTTCTTGCTCTAATCCGTTTAAACGGGAATTGTTTGATGTGCTTCCCGATATGATTACAACATTTGTCATCTTCAGACGCCTCCTATTTTGTAACTGTCAACTTACTAAATTTTTTACCATAATGATGCTCTGGCAAATGGTCATACCCAAATAAATTCTTTCTTAAAGTACCTTCTTCATACTCTCTTCTTACGAGCCCCCTATCTTGTAGGATTGGAATGACATGCTCAACGAACTCTTCGAATGTACCTGGAGTGACGGCATATGCAACGTTAAACCCGTCAACTCCTGTCTCTTCTTTCCATCCTTCTAATTGATCAGCAACAGAGTGTGCTGTACCAACAGCCACTTGACCCATCCCGCCAACACCAACAAATTTGGCAATGTCATCGACCGTCCAACTCTTTGTAGAATCTATATTCGTAAATGTTTCAACGATTGACTGAATGGCGTCATTTTTAACGTACTCGATTGGTTGATTTGCTTTATACTCTGAGAAGTCGATACCACTCCACCCCCCAAATAACGCTAATGATCCTTCATAACTAGCATGGTTTTGATAGTCCTCATACTTAACTCTAGCATCTTCCTCTGTTTCACCGATAATAGGCGTGACGAGAGAGAGAATCTTTACTTCACTGGGGTCTCTCCCCTCCGCTCTTACTGCTTCCCTAATTTTATCGACTATTACTTTACCGGCTTCTTTTGTGGGCACACTTATAAAGACCAACTCTGCATGTTTAGCAGCAAACTTTCTCCCTCTTGTAGATGCACCCGCTTGAAAAATAACCGGTGTCCTTTGCGGAGAAGGTTCACATAGATGTGCCCCTGGCACCTTAAAATATTTCCCTTCATGGTTAATATCGTGAACTTTACTTGGATCTGTATAGAGCCCTTTTTCCTTGTCTAAAACCACTGCGTCGTCTTCCCAGCTTTGTTCCCACAGTTTATATGTGACATCTAAATATTCATCAGCTATCTCATAACGTTCATCATGGCTGATTTGTTGATCTAGTCCTATATTTAGTGCGGCACTATTTAAATAAGATGTGACAATATTCCAACCTATTCTTCCTTTTGTTAAATGATCGAGAGTGGACATCCTCCTTGCAAATACATATGGATGTTCAAAACTAGTTGAAACCGTTAGACCAAACCCTAAATGTTTTGTTACTTGCGCCATTATAGGAACAACGAAAGCAGGATCTTTAACTGGCACTTGTACCCCTTGTTTAACCGCTGCTTCTCTAGAATTTTGATAAACATCATATGTACCAAGCACATCTGCCAGGAAAATGGCATCAAAACGTCCCTTTTCAAGTACTTGAGCCAAATGTGTCCAATATGATATGTCTTTATAAGTGGAAGATTGATCATCCTTATGTGTCCATAGTCCTGGTGATTGATGCCCAGCGCAGTTCATATCAAAAGCATTGAGGTACATTCTTTTCGCGGTCATTTTTAATTCTCCTTTAGTGATCATATTTTATAAAAAACTCATCAAGTGCTTTACTTAAACCACCTTTTCCAAATTTGATTCTCGTTTTATTGTTTCGATTTTCAATTTGATTCGAGGCAAAATCCAAAAACGCGATGACGAACAGTCTCCTAACAATTATTGAATGCAACCCTTTGTCATAAAGCGATTGTTCAACCGTATGGAAGATTCCTTTATTAATATTAAAAGATTGACAACACCATCTAATAAAGTGAAAGTCAGGTAGATTCAAGTACATGCAGCCTGATAGGTTTTTAGCTACATTGGGTGCTTGATTACTAATTGTTGACTGCATGTAACTCACTCCTTTTCATTTGCTCCATTCCATCATTTTTTATTTTGTTGTTTCTTTTTCAGAGCAAATCGTTTCTTCTCGGTAATGTCAATTTGGGTAATATCCCCTTCGTGTTCAGTAATGGTGACACAACCATATTCGAGTTCCTTTAATGTTGTGAGAATGGTATGAATTTTATCTTGATCAATGTGTTTTTCCATAAAATTCTCCTTTATGGGACTTATTTTAGTCTTTTTACAAGCTCCTCTATTTCTGTAAGTGTTAACTGTTCTAATTCATGTCGCTTGAACTTTATTTCATCTATAGTAAACATAAGGTTGATTAAGGTTTTGTTTTCTCTTTGCTATCGCTTTTTGTAAAAACTTAGCCAACCTCTTTCCCCCCCCACTCGGTGTTCTTTTTTTCTTCATTCATCGTATCTAGAAATTCTGTTGTATCCTGAATAATTTTGGTCTGATCATAATCCATGGATGCTACATGGTATGAGTTGTAAAGGACTCGAAGCCATTTATGATCTGTTTGAATTTCGATAAAAATACGATCTGTATTCTCTGGAGGTACAACATGATCATGGATAGACTTAAAGCATAATATTGGGCAATGAATTTGAGATAAACTTTTTCCTGCGTCACTCATTACCTTTTGTAAAGAGTGAACTGCTTTTACCGGAATATTATCGTAAGTAATTTCATGTATAGTCGGATTTTTGATATCTGGGCTACCTTCGTCAATATAGTGTTTCTCATCGTAATATCTTAAATACTCGTAATCTGGTAATGTCAGTGCAGTATTAATTAGGATCAGTCCATCCAGCTCTCCATATTTCTTAGCTAACAACAGCGCTAATGCACCGCCCATAGATTGACCTAAACAATAGACTTGTTTGCACTTCTCCTTTAATTGCTTATAAGCTGTAACAACATCATTGAACCAATCATCATAACCATATAACTCTAAATCTCTGCTTTTTGTTCCATGTCCCGTGAGCCTTGGGGCATGAACAGTAAAACCCCTATTTGCAAGTTCCGCACCCAAGTCCTCAATGCTCTGCGGTGTTCCAACAAAGCCATGAATGAGGAGAATACCAATGTCCCCACCTTCATAATAAAAAGAATCTGCACCTGGTATAACTGTTGATTCTACTCTTTTCATTTTTTCGTCCTCCTTTATATTGCAACATTTTGGTGGACAATGGTTGACTACCATTGCCGATTTTTCCCGTTGATGTAAATCTAGCTGCACTACTGCCTTTGGAGGTCCAATCAGCAACTTTAATTCCAACTTAACAAATAGGTTTAATCAGTTTAAAAACAGCATTTGTATAGAGGAGATCATCCCTTGGTGATTAAATCATGCAAAATAAAAAACCTCTTCTGACAAGAAGAGGTTAAAGTTCCGTTCTTTATCTCTCCTTATCTTTCAAGCAACAGCTTGCTGGAATTGGCACAGTGCAATAAATTGCCTGTTGCCGAGGCTTCAAAGGGCCAGTCCCTCCACCTCTCTGGATAAGAAAAATCATATTAAATTTTATATCATTTACTCTATAATATTTATCAATATTTGTCAATTATTTTTTAAAAATTAAGATGATTTACTCATTCGCCCATCCATTCTGGCTTATGAAAACCTTTAAAGTTCTCTTCAATTACTTTTGCAAATTCCTCCGACTCTATGGCTTCAATGATATCCTTTGCCATTTGGGCGTCTTTATCTTCTTTACGAACAACAATCCTATTTTGGATTTCCTCAGGAATTTGATCCCGATAAATTGCTGTTGTTAAATCTAATCCTGCAGCAACCGCAAAGTTACCATTAACAGCAGCAAGATCAACTGATTCAAGAGACCTTGGCAGTTGGGCTGCATCTACTTCATGGAATTTCAAATTTTTCGGGTTAGATAATACATCATTTACTGTTGCATTGACTGGGTTTATATCATCTTTCAATTCTATTAAACCAGCATCACGCGCAACTGTTAATCCTCTCGCTAAGTTTGTAGGATCATTAGCAATGGCCATCGTGCTTCCATCTTTCACTTCTTCAAGGGAGTTGAATTTTTCTGAATAAATACCAATTGGAGCTGTAGGAACAGAAATAATATCTACTAGATCCATCCCTTTTTCAGTGTTAAAATTCTCTAAGTACACTTTATGTTGAAATAAATTACCATCCAAATCTCCACTATCTAAAGCAATATTCGGTTGAACATAATCATTAAATTCCTTTACTTCTACTTTGTACCCTTTTTCCTCAAGTAGTGGTGCTACACCTTGCTCAAGCATATCACTATAAGGAACTGTCGCCCCTAAGACCATCTCTTTCTTTTCTTCGCCGGATGAACCTGATGTCCCACATGCACTTAAAACAGTGCAACAAGTCAGTACAAAAAATAATAACCAAACTTTTCTCATACCCTTCACCTCTTATTTTAATTATTTATCTTTTCACCTTTACGATATTTACTTCCTGGATGACCACTCGGTAAAAGGGGCGAGCCATGAGTAAAAAGCTTTTCTCTTAACGTACCCTTTTTGTATTCCTTTTTATATAAACCACGTTCTTGTAGAATCGGAATAACAAGCTCAATAAAATCTTCCAAATCTGCTGGCGTTACTAAATGATTTAAATTAAAACCATCGACACCAGAGGCTTCAAACTGATATTGAATTTGGTCTGCTACTTCTGATGGATTGCCGACAATTATATTGTCTCTATCTAATCCTTCTAGTTTTGAAATCGCTTCTTTAATCGATAGTTTTTTCTTCGCATCTTTCGTTAATGAAGCAGCTTTATAATGCCCATGCTCTGTAGCTTTAAATTCAAATGGGTTATCTAACTCATCCTTTGTAAATTCCGCAACATTATAACCGCTTGCGCCCCCAAACTGTGCTTTCGCTGCATCTGCACTCCATAATTGGTTGTATTCAGCAAATTTCTCTTCCGCTTCTTCAGTTGTCTTACCTACGATGACTGTTAGGAAAGTGAATATTTTAATATCTTCCGGATTCCTGCCATATTCTTCCGCTTGTTTTCGAATATCCTCTGTATAATGTCTTACTCTTTCAGGTGTTGGCCCACCTACAAATACACATTCTGCATGTTTTGCTGCAAAAGCACGTCCTTTAGGAGAAGTCCCTGCTTGATATAAAACAGGTGTTCTTTGTTGTGACGGTTCTGTTAAATGCGGTCCTTCGACATCAAAATATTCTCCTTTATGGTGAATTTCATGGATTTTCTTACGGTCGATTAATACCCCTTGTTCTGTATCTTCTATTACTGCTCCATCTTCCCAGCTTGATTCCCACAGTTTATAAACGACATCCATATATTCATCGGCAATTTCATAACGCTTATCGTGTTTGATCATATCTTTGAAACCAAAATTTCTTGCTGCATTAGGAAGATAAGAAGTAACGATATTCCATGCCACTCTTCCTTTTGTCAAATGATCTAATGTGGAAAACCGTCTTGCCTGCCCAAAAGGTGGCTCATATGTTGTACTCACCGTTAATGCAAATGACAGATGCTCTGTCACTGCTGCCATAGCAGGGATGACAAACGCCCCATCATTAACAGGAAACTGTAATCCATCGTTAATTGAAGGTTCTTTACTTTCTTTATACGTATCATAAACACCTAATACATCCGCAAAAAAGACAGCATCGAATTTTCCCTTCTCGAGTGTTTTGGCTAATTCCATCCAATAATTAATATCTTTATAGGCACGATGTCGTTTGGAATCTTTATGCTTCCATAGCCCATGAGAATTGTGCATTGCACTTGTCATTTCAAAAGCATTCAATATCATTTGTTTTTTATAACTCATACTGCCATTACCTCCTCTAATACTTCTACAAAAGAAGCATAATAATGTATTTATCAATTGTGCTAAGAATGTTTATCGCTTTTGGTGGTCCAATCAGCCATAAAAAAACCTCTTCCAAAAAGGAAGAGGTAACGTACGCTCATAAATTTTTCATTCTCTTCCTATCTTTCAAGCTAAATGCTAGCTTGCTGGAATTGGCACAGTACTTGCAATGCTAAGTCTGTTGCCGAGGCTTCGTAGGGCCAGTCCCTCCACCTCTCTAGATAGTGGTTATTTAATTGATATAGTTACTCTAAAATATTTAGAATCTTTTGTCAACATGTTTTTTAACTTATGCTTCCTGATTTTCTAGTACCTTTTTCTTAAGAGCACGTCGCAGTATCTTTCCTGTTGTATTCTTCGGCAATTCTTCTAAAAATTCTATAGAGGAAGGAATTTTGTATTTGGCTAACTTTTCTTTACAATAAGTCAATAAATGTGCCTCTGTTAAATTTTCAGTTTTAGGTACAATATAGGCTAAAACTTTTTCTCCTGTATTCTGATCAGGTACACCTAAAACAGCCGCTTCTACAATGTCAGGATGGTCATAAAAAACCTCTTCTACTTCCCTTGGATACACATTATAGCCACCAACAATTATCATATCTTTCTTACGGTCAACAATGTAGAAGTATCCTTCTTCGTCCCTCTTAGCTAAGTCACCTGTATATAACCAATCTTCCTTTAAACAGGCAGATGTTTCTTCAGGCATTTTGTAATATCCTTTCATAACGTTAGGGCCTTTCACAACAAGCTCCCCTACTTCACCTACAGCGACCTCTTCTCCTAATTCATTAACTACTTTATTTTCAACATGAATAATAGATGTGCCAATCGACCCCGGTTTCCGTGGACGATCTAGTGGGTTAAAGCATGTGACCGGAGAAGCTTCTGATAAGCCATAGCCTTCAGAAATAACCACATTGAATTTCTTCTCAAAATTTTCTAACAATGCAACAGGAAGTGAAGCACCTCCAGAAATACATAATCTCATAGATTGGAAGACACCAGGGTTGCCTTCAGGATATTGATAAAGAAAATTATACATTGTAGGCACGCCGGCAAAAACAGTTGGCTTGTATTTTTCCGCTAAACGGAAAATTTCTTTCGGACTAAATTTAGGGTCTATTAAGATTGTTGCTCCACTTATCAGAGGTGCATTCAAAGCAACAGTTAAGCAAAACACGTGAAACATAGGTAAGGTTGTAATCACCGTGTCACGTTCATTAATTTGCAAATAGTCCGCGACATCACTCGCATTACTATACAGGTTACGATGAGTTAACATGGCTCCTTTAGGTTTGCCTGTTGTTCCTGATGTATAGAGTATAATCGCGACATCATCGGGTGTAACATCTGCATCAACAAATGTTACATCTCCATTGGAAACAAGCTCTGAAAACGATTTCAATTTAGGAAATACCGACTTATCTCCCAGAGCTGGAAGTCCACTTGTTTGACCGGTTTCGCAGACAATATAATGCTTAATATCTGTTAATAAATGATGCATTTTTTCTGCTAATGGTAATAATTGCTCAAGCATAATCACCGCTTTTACATCACCATCTCTTAAAATATAGCCAATTTCTTCAGGCGTATAGATAGGGTTTATCGGTATGACCTTTGCTCCTAGCTTTAACGCACCATATAAACTAATAACAAAATGCGGCGAATTACCAAGTAGCAAGGCAATATGATCACCTTCTTTAATACCTAATGACGAAAGTCCTGATGCAAACCTTGTTACTTGTTCATCGAGCTTTGCGTATGTACATGCTTGATCCATAAAATAATACGCATTTTTTTCCCCATTTTCTAAGGCAATCTTGTGAAGCTGACTTGTTAAATTCAAGTTTCTCCCTCTTTTCTGAATGAATAGTCATTCATTTTTATAATATAAATTTTCTAAATTTATTATATTAAAAGAAATTTCAGGATTCAAGTAGTCTACGGAGATCTACTCTATTTTTTTCTTTATAAATAAAATAAAAAGCATAAAAGTTCTTCATCCTAAACGGTGAAAATACTTATATGCCTTAGTAAAAACAGACTGATACAGCTCTAATAAACTAAATTTACAAAGTCTTCTATAGTGATATTACCGAAATAATGTTTTATATTTACACCAGCTAGCGCCTTTTCAATTTCACTTTTTTCGTAGCGGATGCCTTCTAACTTTTCTTCAATATCGGTTACATCTCCGACACCAAAGAAATCACCGTAAATTTTACATTCAGTAATTTGTCCTTTTGTTACATTCAGTCTAATGTCAATAGAACCCACTGGGAATCTTTTAGAATGCTCATAATCAAATTTTGGTGACTTGCCATAGTTCCACTCCCAATTTTGATATCTTTGTTCTGAGATTTTGTGAATTTCTTCCCAGTCTTTTTCTGTTAGGCGATATTCACTTACTTCACTACCTTCAAAAATATGATGTAAAATTAGCTGTCTAAATTCTTCGATAGAAATTTTTTCAGTTAAAAATTCAGAGATGTTTGCTACCCGGCTACGAATAGATTTGATTCCTTTTGATTCAATCTTATCCTTTCTCACTTTAAGTGCAGAGACAACATTTTCAATTTCTGAATCGAGCATTAATGTTCCATGGCTAAACATTCTCCCTTTTGTAGAGAACTGTGCATTTCCAGAAATCTTTCTCCCATCTACTGTCAAATCATTTCTACCGCTTAATTCTGCATTTACACCTAACTTTTTTAGAGCAGTAATTACTGGTTCAGTGAATTTTAAGAAATTATGAAAGCTTTCGCCATCATCCTTTGTGATGAAACTAAAGTTTAAATTACCAAGATCATGGTATACAGCACCGCCACCAGATAAACGGCGCACCACATGCAGTCCATTTTTTTCAACGTATTCTGTATTGATTTCTTCAATCGTATTTTGGTTTTTACCAATTATGATAGATGGTTTATTTATGTAGAACAATAGATATGATTCATTAATATCTAAATTCTTCAACGCATATTCTTCAATAGCTAAATTAATGCGAGGATCTGTAATTCCTTGATTATCTATAAATTTCATGGTACCACTCCTTTAAATTTCAAAAGTCATGCCAAATGCGGCTAGACTAATCGGTCCTTTGTACTCTGTTAAAGCTTCATCCTTTAACGATTCTATATTACCATAATGGGGCAAATGGGTTAATAGAAGATGCTTCACTTTAGCTATTTGTGCTAACCGACCAGCATCATAGCTATTCATATGTCCCGCATTTTTACCTTCTTGATGTCCAAAAAAATTACACTCACATAGAAGTATATCTGCTTCATGAGCAAACCCTTCTAACTCTTCTTTATATGAGGTATCACCTGTATATACAATTACTTTATTATCTACTTTTATCCGCATCGCAAAGCATAATACAGGGTGGTTGGTCCGTTGAAAAGTAATTGTAAAGGGACCAACTGTTAATGGTAGGCTCTCTTTAATAGGTACACCTTCTGAGATATTTTTATAATTTAATTTTTGGAATTCATATTCATTTTCATCATGCCCATAAATCGGTAAAATACTTGTTTTTCTTCCTAAGTACCCTTGAATTAAACGACCATGTTGAAGTACACCTATATCAGCATGATGATCTGGGTGGTAGTGGGAAAGTATGACTGCATCTAACTCCTCTGGTTGTTTAATCTCTTGCATTTTGGATAAAACAGCACTTCCACAGTCAATTAATAATGTAAAATCATCATGCTCTAATAAATACCCCGCAGTTGCTTCTCCCACTTTTGGATAACCTCCACATGCACCTATAACCGTTAACTTCATTGCATTTCCCTCCTTTTGATTCATCTCTAACTATACTAAATAATGCCCATTTTTTCATTTTTTCTAATTTGTATTGAAACAGTTGTTGACTATATTAAACTGTTATAATACAATGTAAATATCAAAACAATTCAATTAACGATTAGGAGGCTTCAACCATGGTTCAAAACATTTTAGATTTCTTTAGGAATCTCCCACAAAAGCAATGTACTGAATGCGGGAAGTCCATCGAAGAGCAACATGAATGTTACGGTAATAAGTGTGACCATTGTTTAGGTGTCTCAGATTTATAGAATGCTAGTTTCCATCCCTTAATATATAACCATTGGAAGAAGAAGGCCTGCTCCCCTTAGCAAGTCTTCTTTTTGTTTTACTCCAACAAGCCTTCTAGTATGAATGACTTTTGAATCCAGGTGTAAAAAGAATAAATACTGTTACAGGAAACCTCAGCTTGGCATTTCTTTCTGGTTTTTGATCTGAGTGAGACGCAAATCACCTTTGCTCAGCTCTCATTTCCATTTCCGATTTTGACTGACTTGGAAACTCTATTTGCTCGGCTTCATTTCTGTTATTCAAACAGAATTACTTATTTAAGTCAGGACTCTCTTACCCCGCTGAGTGAAGATTGGTTTTGCTAGAGTAAGCTAATTCTCACAATATTTTACCGCTGCTTAGATTTACCTTTTAAATAAACACGATGCAAATAAC
Source organism: Cytobacillus sp. FSL R7-0696 (assembly GCF_038006865.1). NCBI lineage: Bacteria > Bacillati > Bacillota > Bacilli > Caryophanales > Bacillaceae > Cytobacillus > Cytobacillus sp. FSL R7-0696. The sequence continues at coordinate 139,764 of NZ_JBBOWA010000001.1, forward strand.
TGTTATCTAAAATCACTTTATTAGAAACAAAAAACCAGCCCACACTTGATGTGCGAGCTGATTTGATGATGATTCCATTCTACATTCATGATTTTATAAGCCCTTTAAACACATACCTTTCCATAAGCTCAGCGATTTCACTTTTCGAAAGTGGAGCATGCTGTCTTTCCCAATCAAAAATGAGTGATATGTATAACTTTAACATAATAAAGGCAGTCAATTCAGGGTCGCACGGTTCTATTTCTCCTTTATCAATACCTAATGTTTTTACCTTTTCTCCTATATAAGAAATGATTTCTCTTTCTATTTTGTTCGTCATCTCTATAACTGCAGTGGTCCCCATTTCTTTTCCCTCTTGGAACAGCTTAATTGTTAATTGATGCTCTAGTCTATATTCCAAAATACGATATAGAGCTAAATGTAAATTTTCTTGTAATGATAAATCCGATGACAAAACCTGCTCTGCCTCTATTTTCATTTCTCTAATAAGTGCCGTAATAATTTCATCGAATAATTCTTCTTTATTTTTAAAGAAAGTGTATATTGTCCCTTTTCCTACATTAGCGATTTTGGCTACCTGCTCCATTGTTGTAGCTTTATAGCCAAAAAGAGAAAATGATTTTGTGGCAGCTTGAATAATTAATTGTTTACGGTCAATGGCCATCTACTTCTCCCCTCTCTATGACCAAACTGTTCACATTGTCAAAAAATCCTTAAAAAAGTAACCGCTCCTTTATGAAAATAAAAAAAGCGGTTGCAATCAACTCATTACTTATTTTTCATTCTGTCTAAGACAACTGTTGCTAAAGAATCAATAAACGCTGGATGACTATTTGGCATTTCTGGACGATAGTAGGCAGCTCCTATTTCATCTGTAACCACCTTACATTCATAGTCATTATCATATAAGACTTCTAAATGATCAGCGACAAAACCGACTGGTGCATAAATAAATGCTTTATAGCCTTTTTTTGCATGTAAATCTCTTGTTAAATCCTGCACATCAGGTCCTAGCCATGGGTCAGGTGTATTTCCTTCGCTTTGCCAACCGACAGCAAATTCACGAACGCCAGCTTCTTTAGCAATTAACTCAGCCGTTTCTTGTAGTTGTTCAGGATATGGATCACCATATTCTTTAATCTTTTCTGGTAAGCTATGTGCAGAGACAATTAAAATATATTGCTCTCTTTCTTCACTTGACATTTTAGCAATTTGCTTCTTCACACCATCTGCCCAAAATTGAATAAATTTCGGTTCCTTATACCAACTATCGACTGAGTAAATAGTTGGACCGCCAAGCGTCTGAGCTTTATCTTCTGCTCGTCCATTATAAGATTTAATGCTAAAAGTAGAATAATGTGGTGCAAGAACAAGACTGACAGCTTTAGTAATCCCATCATCATGCATTTGTTGAACTGCATCTTCAACGAATGGTTCTATATGCTTTAATCCGATATAAGCTTTAAACTCAAATTGATCTTGAATTTGATTTAAATGCTCTTGAAGTGATAGCGCTTGATTCTCAGTTATTTTTGCTAATGGCGATATTCCTCCAATCGCTTTATAGCGACTCTTTAGATCTTCTAACATCTCTTCCGATGGAGTTCTACCATGTCTAATATGTGTGTAGTAACGTTCAATATCTTCTTCTTTATAAGGTGTTCCATAAGCCATTACTAACAAACCAATTTTTTCTTTATTCATTCTTACACCTCTTTAAAAATGATTACTTTTTCTTTTTTATTTCCCAAATTGTTCCTTAGAATAACTGTGGATAAACGATGTGAGTTTTTTTAATGTTTCAGGATTTACTTCTGGGAAGACGCCATGTCCTAAGTTGAAAATATATCCGGGTTGACTCATTCCTTCATCAAGAATAGTACGGACCTTTTTCTCAATTACTTCCCACGGAGCAAGTAGCAAGGCTGGCTCTAAATTCCCCATCACTGTCTTTGAAATACCTCTTGACCTTGCTTCACTAATTGGCAACCTCCAATCAAGGCCTACAACATCAATTGGAAGGTCATTCCATTCATTTGCTAAATGACTCGCGCCAACACCGAACATAATAAGTGGTACCCCTTCATCTTTCAAGCCAGAGAAGATTTTTTCCATGACAGGTTTAATATAAATACGATAATCTTCTACATTTAATGCACCAACCCACGAATCAAAAACTTGAATGGCACTAGCACCTGCTTTAATTTGTGCTTTTACGTATGTAATTGCCATTTCACCTAATTTATCCATTAGTGCAAACCATGCTTTTGGTTCTGAATACATAAACGCTTTTGTCTTATAATAATTTTTAGAAGGTCCACCTTCAATCATATAACTCGCTAATGTGAATGGTGCACCGGTAAAACCAATTAACGGCACAGTTAATTGCTCTTTTGTTAATAACTTAATCGTATCTAGAATATATGGAACATCTTCTTCAGGATGTATCTCGCCGAGCTTCTCAACGTCTTGCATCGAACGAATTGGTTCATCAATGACTGGACCCACACCAGGTTTTATGTCAACTTTCACACCGAGGCTTGGAAGCGGTGACATGATATCCTTGTACAAAATAGCGGCATCATTGTTATACTGTTCTACAGGAAGTCTTGTTACATATGCGCATAATTCAGGTTGATGTGTAATCTCGAACAAAGAGTATTTTTCCTTAATTGCGCGATATTCCGGCTGTGATCTGCCTGCTTGTCTCATATACCACACAGGCACATAATCAGTCTTTTCTCCTCGAGCCGCTTTAAGGAATGTATCATTTATAGTCATTAAATTAAGTCCACCTTTCATTTGCCTTATGTATTTTCCATACAAATAAGCTTAGAATTATTCTTATTTAGTAAATGTTCACATTAACTATAACTTTTTTCGGTGTTTATTGTACAGTACCCGCTTCAAATGTCGAAAATTTGACGTTTTTATCATCAAAATCGAGGTGAAAGTAATGAATCTTTATATGACAAGCGGCACTAAAAATTTTCTACTTCCACTGATGGAAAAATTCAGTAATGAGAATATCGTTCTCATGCAAAATAGTCAGAATACCCTATTAGTACATGAAACAGAAAGCAAAAAAAGTAAGTTTCAACAACCAAAATCTTATCACATCCATGATTCAACTGGAGACCTTCATAGAAGTAAATTTATTGCTATTCAATATATCCCCTTAACTGATGAAGGAAAACCCATTTTCGAATTCAAATTTCAGCAATTCTCTTCAAACTTTACAAATACAAATGGGTTCCAAGCAGCTAGGGTTTTAACTCCGATGAAAGGTCATACTTATGTAATTATTACAGCCTGGGACTCCGAATCTTCATATAAGAACTGGGAAAGTACAAATCCTATAGCAAAAAAAATACAGGAAGAACAAAGTAGTAAGAAAGAATTACTATCAGATCCTGCATATACCAGTTTTTATTATATACAAACGGCAGATAAATAAAAGCTTTCCCACTTAAAAAAACATCAGTCAATTACAGTAATAGACAAAAACGCTCGCGACGAGAATGTTTATAAAAAGGCTGAGGCTACTTCACTTCGCCTCAGCCCTATCAATTTTTTATCACTATATTAAAAACATCGCTACAATTGTTGTCACAATCAAACCAATGACGACAGGAAGAAAATTACGTCTCGCTAACTCAAATACATCCACTTTACATATAGCGGCAACGGGAATCATTGCCCATGGAATTAACGCCCCGCCACCTACCCAAATTCCTGCAATTTGACCTAAAGCAGTTAATGTTGCTGCACCACCACCAATCGCTGTACCAAACAAACTACCAATAGATCCAGCCAAAGATATTCCTGAAAAACCTGATCCATCCAAACCAGTTATTGCTCCTACTACCGTTAATGTAATCGCACCAACTTGTGCAGTTAATGGTACAACAGATGCAAGTGCAACGCCTAAATCGTTGACGATTCCATGTGAATGTTGAGGAAGCTGCTCTCCGATGATTGCCTGAAACCCAGCATCTCCCAAATAAAAGAATGCAGCAATTGGAATCACTGGTCCAAATACTTTAAACCCGAATTGAAATCCTTCGACTAAATAAGTGGTTATTTTTTCGAGGCCTTTTTGTCTATGAGAAAATAATGTAATCGTGAGTAAAATGAGAATGGCTGTACCCCCAATTAAAGCGGTCGCATCTCCTCCTTGAAGGTCGAATAAAAACATAACAACCACATCAATCACAAATAAAATGGGAATAAGAATAGCAAAAATCTTTTTTTGTATAGGTGTAAGTAGGTTTGCTTGCGGTAAATCAGTTGGTAAATCTGTACTTTCCGTCATAGCTGTTGACATATTAAGTTTGCCTGAATTCATATCCCTCTTAATAAAGAAAAACGCTGTTAAGGTGGTCACAACCCCCATAACAATGACGAGTGGAATACTTGCTGAGATGACATCACCAACTGGTAACCCTGCTGCGTCTGCAGTCAGTTTAGGGGCAGCCTGAATAACAAAGTCTCCTGATAATGCTATACCATGACCAAATAAGTTCATTGACATCGCTACTGCTAATGCAGGCAGACCTGCTCTTAAAGCCACTGGTAATAACACTGCACCAATTAAAGCAACTGCTGGAGACGGCCAAAAGAACCATGAAATTCCCATCATTAAAATACCTATTACCCAATAAGCTAATGTTGGTGTTTTAATCAGTTTAGTAAATGGTGAAATCATGACATCATTAATGCCAGTTGATGTTAATGTTTTGCTCATACCTACAATAATTGAGATGACTAATATTGTAGGTAATAATTCCGTAATAGCAAAAATAAAACTGTTAAAAATTCCACTGATCGAAGAATTAATCGAATTCGTTGCTGTGATCGCGATTAAGAATATCCCGACTATACAAATAAAGGTTGTATCTCTTCTAGCGACCATAAATCCAATAATTAACAAAATAAACACAACATAAATCCAATGTATTGCTGTTAATTCGACGCCCATGTTCGTCATTCTCCCCCCTCATCCATTTATTAGGCATCTGCCCTAATGGATTACTTTAAAATATGTTTGGGAGAAAAAGTTGTGTGTATCACCATTCGACATGGCCAATTTTTTTGTCGGAATTCCCCGGGAAATATGTTTTAATAACAAAAAACCACAGAGTAACATCTGTGGCACTTAGTTCAGTTATTTTGTTGGATTCTTCTTAACCGATAAGCATTTTTAGCGACCGCCCCTAATTGTTCTAATAAGTGAAAATTAGCATATGCACCAACGACCGCACCAATCCCAGGAATCATTTGTAGCATTTTAATTAAGTCAATATGGTCCCTGTATTCTTGTTGAAATACCTGCCAATCCATATCTACAAGTTCTGCTTTTCTATTTTCCCAATCTTCAATGATATCCATTGTTTCTCTGCGTTTATCATCACTTGAAAATGCTAATTGGAAAATATGAAGTAAAAATAATCTTTCTTCATATTCTGAAGTATCAAAGCCATATATCATTGCTGCTTCAAATAGGAACTTCATTTTTATGCTAAGAAGCAGTGGGAAATCTGCTAACCCACCTATAAAACCTACAGCACCTGTACCTGCTCCTTCAACGGAAGCCGTATTTCTATATTTAATCAACGTCTCTGTTAACTTTTCATCTTGTTCCTGTAATGTAACCACTATTTGAGAAGGTCTCTTTGTTGTATATTCACTCCCCCATAATGTAGCTTTTACCATATGCTTTATCGCATCTGTTATCAAGTAATGAGCTTTTTCTGGGATTAATCCATTGAATTTATCTTGGGCCTGTTTGGAGGTTCTTTTCCATAATCTTGACTTTTTCCGCATTTGATAAAGCCAATCTTTTACTTCTCTTGAGACAGCCTCCTCATAACTCCCCATAATATCACCACACTCCATTATCAATTATTACTTTCTATCAGCTTACGGTTGAGAACGCAATGTTTTCATCATATAAAGATATGCATAACCAACGGCTACTGACCCACTTAAGACGAGCACACCAAAACCTACAAAGAAATTCCCTTTTATCATAATGAGTAACGCATAAATGATGGCTTGAATGATTAGCACACGAGCAATTAACCATTTAAATGAATTTTCTCGAATTTTAAAATCGACTGGGTATAGATCTATCCATAATTTATTTTGATGTTGTCTCCACAATGGCACGAGTTGAAACCCAGTTAGATAGATAAAAAGCATGGCAATAACAATTTGCGCGATTCCATTATTAATAAAATAAATCAACACACCGCCGATGGCTGTTAAACGGAAAAAGATGCCTAGATAATCTCCCGTTCGGAGAAAAGTTCTTAAGTATAAATAATGAAAGGTGTTTTCCTGCTGATAGGAAACCGATTGTAATAACCAGTCCAACCATTTTCTCCGCTTAATTTGATCACGTAAATGTGGTACATCTGTAAACATATTTGCCACACGATAAAACTTGGCCATTTTTCTCTCTTCCGATTGAATTAAGAATTCCCACTTTAATCCTTTTCCTTTTGTTTTCTGATAAAAATACAAATAAAGTAATAAGAGAATACCTATAGTGGCGATCGTGAACCCAATATGTGCTGAGCTAAATATGAAAAATAACAACGCAACATTAATGACGAATCTAACAAATGAGTCAATTAAATGGGTTGTATAATCCATCTCATATTGGACTCGCCAACGAATAAGCATATTCACACCTTTTACTAACAACAAAATAATTAAAAACGGAAAAAACGAACTGAAATCTCCTTGATTTACACTTGCATACAACGGCATTAACACGGCCAAGCCAATAAGAATTAAGTAGGAGGATAATAAAAAGCTAGTTAAAATTGCTTTCTTGAAATACCTACCTAGTTTATTCTCTAATGGCAGTAAAAACACACGATCTGCTTCTTCTAAAAAGGTATAAATCGGGCTATATGTAACGATAAGACCAAGTAGAATGGCCATAATTTCTGCCACTGGAAAATCCGAAGTGAGCGTTTTTAGCCACTCTTGATAATAATAGGCCACTGTACCAATAAGAAATACCATTACAATAACGATGTGGCCATTGAAAATATATTTTAAGTAGCGACTTAGTTCCTTTGTTCTATTCGCTAAGCGATTCTTCCAGATACTTTGTATATCATTCATAATTTTCTTCCTTTGTTAACTGGATATATAAATCATCTAATGTAGCACCAGCCATATTAAATTGTACCCTTAGCTCTTCTAATGTGCCTTTCGCTCTAATTTCACCTTCATGTATGATCACAAAGCGATCACAATATCTTTCTGCAGTTGCTAAAATGTGAGTGGACATCAGGATACCTGCGCCGGTATTTTTCATTTTCTCCATTAAATTCAATAGTGATTGAATTCCGAGCGGATCGAGCCCTACAAAAGGTTCATCAACAATATATAAGGAAGGTTGTACAAGGAAAGCACACATAATCATTACTTTTTGTTTCATTCCTTTAGAGAAATGGGCAGGAAACCATTTTAAGCGCTTTTCCATCCTAAATTCTTTAAGTAACTGTGCTTTTCTTTCTTTTAAGGTTTCACGTTCGAGTCCATAAGCCATAGCTGTCATTTCTAAATGTTCATCTAAAGTTAATTCATCATACAAAATTGGCGTTTCTGGTATAAAGGTATATTGTCTACGATACGCATCTTTGTCACTTAAGAATGTTTTCCCATTAATTGTTATCTCACCTTTATTTGGCTCCATAAGACCAATAACATGCTTGATTGTTGTACTTTTACCTGCGCCATTCAGTCCAATTAATCCTACAATTTCATTCGGTTTGACATCAAAGGAAATACCCTTTAATACGGGATTTCTCGTATAACCACCTGTTACCTCTTTAATATTTAATAAAGTCATTTGATCGACCTTCCTTGTAAAAAGTTATTCTTATTGTAAGTAAATTAAAACCATATTGTAAAGAAAACAACTATTTTTTTGGGTGACGCATATCTCTTCTTATTACGGGCATTCTATTTTATGAAGGGGAATACAAATCAACATTCATTATCTTAATGAATGAACTTGAATGAGGTGTCTACGGCAGACAATAATCTTTCAAACCGATTGTAGCTTCAAATGCAACTATTAAAGGAGATGTTTTTATTGCACAAATGTAATGAAAACGCATTGAGCTTTTTTTAAACATTTAAATCGCTTTACCGAAAGTGGTTTAAAACATCATTTCTAAATGAGGTGTTTATTAAAGATACCAATTACAAGTAGTTTGTGATGGTAGTTATTCAATGCATTTAACAAAACTGTCAAATGAGGTGTTTGTTAAAGAGTATTTCCAAGAGTAGAAGCCAAGAAGCATTCCCCTTCAATTTCGGCAGGATTCTTATTGAATCCTGCTTCTTTTATTTATGATTGGTCTTAATTTATGATAAAATATGGTCAATTCAAGTATAAGGGAGATGAAAAAAATATGAGTGACTGCATCTTTTGTAAAATAGTAGCTGGGGAAATCCCCTCAGCAAAAGTGTATGAAAATGAGCATGTCGTTGCATTTCTAGATATCAGTCAAGTAACCAAAGGACATACGTTGATTATTCCGAAGGTTCATAAAGAAAATATCTTTGAATTAGATGAAGAAACAGCCCGTCACGTATTTGAAGCTGTTCCAGCCATTAGCCGTGCGCTTAAAGCAGAGTTCCAGCCTGATGGATTAAACACGATTAATAATAATGGGGAAATTGCTGGCCAAACGGTCTTTCATTATCATATGCACCTTATTCCTAGATATGGCCAAGGTGATGGTTTAGGTGTCGTATGGAAAACACATACTTCAGAATATACGCCTGAAGATCTCCAAAAGATGTCACAGCAAATACATAGTCATTTATCATAAACCTTTTATCAGGCACAGCAAGATATCTGTGTCTGATAAAACCTATTTACAATATTTCTATCAACCTTCCATGTAGTTGTATCTACACTCAAGACCCCAAAGCCAATAAATATATATATTTTCTCCTCTCCATCTCACTTTCCTTTAACCATCGTCCTGAAAGAAACCTTACTTAAAATATTTCTAAAAAAATTCAAAATCTTTTTAATTAATTCTGTACAAATGTGTTTTTTTTGATAACATAATGATATCTTTATTTCGCTACAGCGATATAGTACAACATTGTGAATGATGGAGGGAAAAGCATGAAACGAGCATTTAACTTTAATGCAGGTCCAGCAACTTTGCCATTTGCGGTCCTAGAAAAAGCAAAAGAAGCTTGGCTAGATTTTAATGGAACAGGTATGGCTTTAATGGAGTTAAGCCATAGAAGTAAAGATTATGAAATAGTACATAACAAAGCTATTGCCTCATTAAGAAACATCCTTTCCATCCCAGATGATTATGAAGTTCTTTTTCTACAAGGTGGAGCGAGTTTACAATTTTCTATGATCCCAATGAATTTGTTAAAGCCAGATCAGACGGCAAACTATATCCTTACTGGCTCATGGTCAGATAAAGCATTAAAAGAAGCCAAAAAGGTTGGTTCCACCCATGTTGCTGCTTCGACGAAGGAAACGGGCTATCATCGCATTCCTGAGCTAGAGGAAATTAATTTGTCAGAAGATGCAGCTTATCTTCATCTAACGAGTAATAATACGATCTTTGGAACACAATGGCACCAATATCCAAATACACAAGTCCCGCTTATTGCAGATATGTCAAGCGATATCTTGTCCCGCCCACTTCAAATAGAGCAATTCGACCTTATTTATGCAGGTGCACAGAAGAATTTAGGACCTTCTGGGGTAACAGTAGTTATTATTCGTAAAGAACTCATTCAAAGTCAACCAGCACTACCTACTATGTTAAACTATGAAACGTTTGCAAAAAATAACTCTTTATATAACACACCTCCAACACTAGCGATTTACCTTCTCTCTCTAGTTTTAGAATGGGTAGAAGAAAATGGTGGGATAGATGCAATAAGCAAGAGAAATGAAGAGAAGTCTTCCCTCTTATACAATATGATTGATAATAGCAATGGCTTTTACATTGGGCATGCTGATGAGAAGAGCCGATCTCATATGAATGTCACTTTTAACTTAAAAAGCGAAGAACTTTCTACCAAATTCCTTGAAGAGGCGAAACAAATAGGATTTGTTGGGTTAAATGGACATCGCTCTGTTGGAGGATGTAGAGCATCTATTTATAACGCTGTTCCATTAGAACATGTAGAAGCTTTAGTATCATTTATGAAGAACTTCAAAGAAAAATATTAACCATAAAATAGATATGTTCATATGATATTTGTGATGTTATAATAAATAAAAGTTCTCGCTGCAAGCAATGAGTGCATTGTAGGAGAATACAGTTCAAAATGAGATTAGTTTGAGGAGAGATGAGAAAATGAAAAGTAAAAATATTGTTGCCCTTGCCCTTTTGGCAGGAATGGGTGTTGTCCTACATGCCATAACTCCGCCGATTTTTATGGGTGTAAAGCCTGACATGATGTTAGTCATGATGTTTTTAGGCATTTTATTATTTACCGACGTCAAAAGCGTTGTTCTTATTGGACTTGTAAGTGGTATTCTTTCAGCCTTGACTACAGGATTTCCAGGAGGACAAATTCCTAATATTATTGATAAGCTGATAACTGCCTTTATATTTTATGGTCTTTTGTCACTGTTAAAAAATATCAGCGCTAAATCAATTGTCGCTATTGTCTTAACAGCGATTGGCACACTGATATCTGGATTTTTATTTTTAACATCCGCTTACATCATTGTAGGTCTACCAGGTGCCTTTATCGGGTTATTTGCAGCAAGCGTCTTACCAACCGTATTATTAAATGCCGGTTTAATGGCAGTATTGTTCCCAATTACAAAATCTATTAATAAACGTACTAAATTAAATGAACACGCGATTCATTTATAAACTTCCCCACCTGTAGTAGACTACAGGTGTTTTTTTTATGTTTAATATAGCTATTAAGCGTGGAATATAAGGGGTAATAGATGTTCTTTTTACTGGATTCATGTATGATATACGTAGACATTAAAATTGAGAGGAGAGTTTAGATTGAAAGCGAAATCACTTTTTTTAGGCTTTGTCGTTGGCGGGGTAGCAGCTGCTGCAGCTACACTCTTTACTGCACCTGCTTCTGGTAAAGATACCCGAAAATATATTACTGTACAATCAAAATCGGCTTCTATTCAAATAAAAGAATTAGGTAAACAACTAACTGATATCAAGAATCAGATCGTCCATGTAGGTGAAGAAGGGAAAGTAGCTCTTTCCACCTTAACCGAAGACGTATCATCTTCCATTAAACAATGGAAAAGTGAAATACTTCCCCATCAACAAAACTTACAACAAGAAATCGCAAATATTGAAAAATCAATAGCTGAATTAGAACAAACCTTAAAACATGCCAATCCAATGGACAAAGAATAAATAGCCTTCTGTTTTACAATCCTTCTTTTTTCTCTAATTATTTTAGAAAAAAAGAAGGATTTCTTATTTTAAAAAAGAAATCTAATATATTATGTTATAAAAATGGTTTGCTTTAAGATTATGCCAAATGCTAACAGAAGTATTACTCCTAAAAACAAGAAACAAAATCTAAAAATTATGCAAATTAATATCTTTATTAATTTTTGCTTTATTGGCATAATAAATATACAATAATAAAAAAGTAGGTGAAGCGAAATGTCAGAAACGAATTTCTCAATCAAGGAAGCCATGCTTTTCAGTCAAAGGGTTGCTCAATTGAGTAAAGCTTTATGGAAATCTATTGAAAAAGATTGGCAACAATGGATTAAACCATATGACTTAAATATCAATGAACACCATATTTTATGGATTGCTTATCATTTAAATGGCGCATCCATTTCTGATGTAGCGAAGTTTGGCGTTATGCATGTATCTACCGCATTTAATTTTTCTAAAAAGCTTGAAGAAAGAGGATATCTTGAATTTTCAAAAAGAGAAAGTGATAAAAGGAATACTTACATTAAATTAACGGATAAAGGTGAAAGCGTTTTTCTAGAATTAATGGAAACATATCATCCAGATAAAAATTCTGTTTTTTCAGGTGCGATGCCTTTAAAAGAATTATATGGAAAATTCCCAGAAATCATTGAAGTGATGGCCATTATCCGCAACATTTACGGAGATGATTTTATGGAAATATTCGAAAAATCATTTTCAAATATTGATAACGAATTTGAGGAAAAAGATGGTAAACTATTAAAGAAGAAAGAATATACAAAAGAATTAGTATAATTTTGTACGATAAAAGCGGAATTATAAACAAACTTCTCCGCTTTTTTATTTTGGTATAAAAGACAATATATTCATTGATTAAAAATAAAATAATGAAAACCCTTACATCCCTTCACTTTTATGTTGAAATATAACAATCATTTTTTTATCGAAAAAATGGTATTGATTTTTCTTAAAGAGGAGAGTAAAGTAGTGTTTGAATTTAAAACATGAGCGCTGAACTGCGAGGGATTATTTTGTTTATGAGCTGTGTAAAGGAGATAAATGTTAACAAGCAGTATGGACAATTATGGTTGGACTTCATGTCTGCTATACTGGCATTTACAGTCTTTATTATCACATATTTACCAATGAATTATTTGTTTCCTGATACAGTGATTAATACAGAAAGTTTAAGTATCTTTACCCTCTTTCTGATTGGATTGTATCCTATCCATAAATTGATTCATTATATTCCATTAATGCCGGTAAATAAAAATATAAAGAAATCGTTGGAATTACGATCAAAATGTGTACCCATGATACAATTAAAAGTCAATGAACCAGTACCTAAATTGATGTATCTAAGTGCTTTAATCGCACCAATACTATTTATTAATGGAACACTTTTGTTGTTAATGTTATCATTTCAACAATATGGAGCGTTTTTCATCATTCTTTTATCTTTGCATATTGGATTATCATGCCGTGATTTAATCTATATAAAAATCGTAATGAACACACCTAAATTTTCATATATTGAAGAGAATGAGGTTGGACTCAATATATTAATACAAATCAAGGAAACTAGATAAAATCCACTCTTCCAACCTTTTATACTATCTTTTTATGATTATTTTTGATATTGTAAAACAATAGACTACGATTGACTAGGGGAGGGAATCATCGATGATCTCCATTTTTATTATTTTTGCTGTATTTATTCTATACAATATTAACAGACTTACTTTTTCCTTATGTTTACAAAAGGAAATCCCAGAGGAGAAACAACCGAAAGTATATCGAACAATTAATGTTTTAATTACGATACTGCTTATTTCTTCCTTTGTTGAAATTGCATTTACTTAAAATAAATGTAAAAAAAGCGGCGAGATTTTCGCCGCTTTTTCTCTGTATGGAAAAGCTTGAGGTATGAATTAATTAGCAAACCCAAGAAGCTCCAATAATGACTAATAAAATGAAAAGGACAACGAGTAAAGCGAAACCTCCACCGTATCCAAATCCTCCACCGCCGTGTGACATGGATTTTCCTCCCTTCTATCGTCCGTTATAAGTTCTTTCTTTATTGTCTTATAACGCTATTTTTTATAACCAAGCAGCACCTACGATGACTAATAGAATGAAAAGAACAACAATTAAAGCGAAGCCTCCGCCGTATCCAAATCCTCCACCCATGATAACACCTCCCTTATTAGGTTGTTACCACATACTATTCAAACACTCTGTCGTGCGAATAGGCGCGTATCTCGTCTTTTTATATTTTCTATAAACTTCTTTGGACGAAATATCATTTTCAATTTCTTTATATCCTATGTTGGACTCTCTAGAATGGTTAGTCTAATACCCAAAATTTTCTTAAATAAACCTAATTTTGTAGTAAATATTTTTGTTAAGGAAATGATTTGTGTTATAGTATTTACTGTGTATATACAACAATAAACGTGGGAGTGTTCAACATGAAAAAATGGATTTTATCCCTTTCTGTTGCAACAGGTGTATTAGTTTTAAGCGCTTGTAGTTCAGGAGATTCTGAAGTAGTAGTCGAAACAGGAAACGGAAATATTACACAAGAAGACTTTTATCAAGCCTTGAAAGAACAATATGGTGAACAAGTTCTTCAAGAACTCGTTTATGAGAAAGTCCTCTCAGAAAATTATGAGGTTTCCGAGGACGAACTTAATGAACAAGTAGATACAATGAAAGAACAATTAGGTTCTAACTTCCAATTAGCACTTGCACAATACGGTATGGAAAGTGAAGAGGACCTAAAAGAAATGTTAAGAACAGGTCTAATGCAAGAAAAAGCGGCAATTAAAGATGTTGAAGCTACCGAAGAAGAAATGAAGGAATACTATGAGAATTATAAGCCAGAAATCCAAGCGCGTCATATTCTTGTAGCGGATAAAGAAACAGCTGAAGAAGTGAAAAAGAAATTAGATGATGGCGAAGACTTTGCAAAAGTGGCGGAAGAATATTCAACTGATACCGCATCTGCTGCCAATGGTGGCGATTTAGGTTGGTTTGGAGCTGGCCAGATGGTTGCAGAATTTGAAGAAGCTGCCTATGCATTAGAAGTAGATGAAATTAGTGATCCTGTTGAATCACAACATGGTTTCCATATCATTCAAGTAACTGACAAAAAAGAAAAAGAATCATATGAAGATATGAAAGAAGAAATTGAATATCAAGTGAAAGTAGCGAAAGTTGATAGTACGATTATTCAAGAAGCAATGCAGAGGGAATTAGAGAATTCAGGTGTGGAAGTAAAAGATAATGATTTTAAAGAGTTATTCAAAGCTCCTGAAGCAGAAGCCGATGATGCAGAAGCAAAAGAAGAACAATAACATAAAAGACCTGGTTATATGACATAACCAGGTCTTTTCTTTGGTCTTAAAACCATTAGACTATTTATGTGTATATTTTCTTTCGTATCTATGGTTCAACCTTTATTATCCTTCTTGCCTTTCATATTGTTCTCGTTTGTCATCCCTAGCGGATTCTAACCTTTGCATATAAACTTCACCTTCCTGCTCAATTTGAGCATTTTCCGCCATTCTTTCATCCCTACCTGTCTTAATCGCCATAAATGCGCTAATGAAAATACCTGCAATCACAAAATAAAGCCATATAGGTACCATTGGACTCCTCCTTACTCTCTTATTAGAAAATATGTCTGCTCGTCCCATAATATGCAAAAAATTTTTCATAACCATTTTGCTCACCTTACTCTCATTTCCATAGGCATGACGAACATACACCCGACTGTTAAACCGCAAAAAAAGCAAGTTATGTGACATTCTTACATTCCACATACTTGCTTTTTCTCATTTATTCATGAAAGGTCGGCTTATAAAATGCCCGATTATCTAAAGCAAAAACTCTTTCAGTGTATTCACCTGGTTTGACTCTAGATAATGATCGGTCAAGCATATTCATTTTCGCATCTAAATTATCAATATAATGAATGATTTCCGCTTCTTTAATTAAAGGCGGTTTCGGGCTACCCCATTCTGCTTTACCATGGTGAGACAGAACAATATGCTGTAAAATAACGACCTCTTCTCCTTGAATTGATAGCTCCTCAGCCGCTGTCTCAATCTCACTAACCATGATGGAAATATGGCCGAGTAAGTTTCCTTTTACTGTATAGGTTGTGGATATAGGGCCAGATAGCTCTGTAACTTTACCTAAATCATGCAGAATGATACCTGCATATAATAAATCCTTATCCAATGTAGGGTAAAGGTTTGCAATCGCTTTAGCGAGATCTAACATTGAAACAACATGATAAGCTAAACCTGAGACAAATTCATGATGATTTTTAGTCGCTGCAGGATATTCTAGAAACTCAGCTTGATATTTCTTTAATAAATGTCTAGTGATTCTTTGAATATTAGGGTTTTTCATTTCAAAAATGTATTGTGTGACTTTCCCCATCATTTCTTCAGCGTCAATAGGAGCAGTTTCTAAAAAGTCCGCTAACTTTACCGTATCGTTTTCATTTGACGGACGAATCTGTCTTATCCGTAGCTGTTGTCGTCCACGATAATTTAAGATATCTCCCGCCACTTTGACAATTGTTTCTGGCACGTAATTATTTTCATCCTGTTCGGAAACATCCCAAAGTTTTGCTTCGATATCCCCACTTTTATCTTGAAAAATCAAAGTTAAAAAAGGTTTACCGTTACTTGCCACACCTTTTGTAGCATTTTTTATTAGTAAGAACAATTCAACCTGCTCTCCTGTATCGTAATAAACGATTCCTTTAGTCATCGTTACACCTGCCTCCTCTAAGTCTTACCTTTAAGTAAAAGTATACCATATCTATTTTACAGCCTTCATTTTTAAAAGCTTGTTGCTGTTTGTAGTTCACTTAAATCAATCACTTCATCCCCGTTAAAACTTTGCAACATGCCTTTATGACAAGTAAAGAAAATAATCTGCTGCTCTTTACCTCTTAGTACTCGCATGACTTCTTCCACTCTTTTATGATCAAAGTTCACAAATCCATCATCAATTATAAAAGGGAGCTGATACCGATGGAACACAATTTCTGCCAAGCTCAACCGCAAACTAATATAAAGTTGCTCAGCTGTTGATTGACTTAACGATCTTGGCTCAAAAAACATCCCTTCCTTATGCTCTAATAATAAATGGTCTTTGTCGCTATCATAAAAAATCCTCTTATATTGACCTAATGTTAAATCAGAAAAATACCTCTCAGCTTTCTTTAATATTTTAGGGAATTCTTCTTCTTTAAAGGTGTTCACCGTTTCAGATAGTAAGCTCTTTGCTGTTGCATACACGGCCCATTCCTTTGCCAACTCATTCCATTCTGCTTTTAATTGTTTGTATTTGTGTAATAGTTCAGCATAAATCCCACCTTCTTCTAATTGTTTAATTTCATAAGAAAGATGATGTAGTATTTCTTGTTGCTTGGTAATTCTTTCTTTCCTCGTATCAATGCTTATTTGGTATTCTTTTAATTGTTCTTCTGTCGGTCTTAATTCAACATATTTATTTAATTTCTCTTGTGATAAATTTGTCATATTTAACTTTAATTTTTCGGTTCGTAGCTCTTCTTTAATGGCTTGCTTCCTTTTAGCAGCCATCCCTTTTTCTTTAAAAGCTATGATTGAAGACACATCTGCTTCTTCTAGTAACGATTGAACATGCTTTTCTCTATTTGCTATTTTCTCGTCTATAATCGTAATATCTGATTGGATTGATTCTTTTATTTCCTTATTTTTTTCAAAGTTTGCAAGTTTGTTTCTTTCTTTATCGATGATATCTTTTAACTGAATCACGCCATCAGCATATGAGCGTGGTTCGATAACCAATAACGAGAAATAATGAGATAGTTTCTCCTCTATATTAGTAATAGATTGGCTTAAGTCATCCAATTTCGTTTTCTTTATCTTCTTTTTTCTAATCGTGCCCTTCATCTCTTCAATCAATAAGAAGGCATCAAGTAATTGATTTTTCATAGTTGATTTATTTAATTTATATGGCTCGGCAATGAGATCTATCTTACTATCAATTTCTCTCATCTCACCTTCCCACACTTCATATGCGGCGATGATTTTTTCATACTGACTATTGACATAATCTAATCGCCGAGCGTATTCGGCAACTTCGGCTTCTTGCTTGTTATCTCTTTCAATTTGTTGCTTCCATTCATCCACCTGCTCTTTAGCTGCGATGGGCTCATCTCTTTCTAATACCACTTTTTGTTGTCTTAAATAATCCAATTCATCCTTTATTCCATCAGAGTAGACTGCCTTCTGTTTAAAAAAAGAACTAATAAAGGTAAGACAGATTCCCCCAATCGCTAATGCTTGGATGAGGAATGAAGCTTCAAAAAATCCCCATATGCCAATGAAAATAAATAATAATATAAGTGAACTTATCTTCATATATTCAATTTTTTGGGCTTTCTTATCCTTAGTAATTGCTTGTTTATGTTTCTCCGTGAGCAATTGTATATTGACATTGATTTCAGTTAATCTCTGATGGTGACTTTCCTGTTGCTCAAAAGTAGTGATTTGTTTAACAATGTTTGCTCTCTCTTCCCTTGATAGTAACTTCTTTCTACTTTCATTTATTTTATTTTCTAATTCATTTAATTCAGTTCTTATAGTCTCCGACTCTTCATCCAATTGCAATTTTCTATCGGTCAACCGCGACTTTTTCTTCATTACATTAGAGATGAGCTCTTTTTGAAACATACTCGTATCAAAAGATAAAATTTCTTCCTCAGATATTTGCATATGCAGCTTATCTGACATATGCTGCAATTCTTCCTCCAAAGCTTTTATTTCGAGTTGCCATTCGTTTTTCGTCTGCACTTGATTCTCTCTGACAGTATTCAGTTCGCAAACAGCTTCAATTTCTGCTCTATTTTCAAGTATTTGCTTCTGTAACCCTGCATTCATTAATTTTTCGTCAAGGTTACTTCTTTTCATGATGAGTTCATTTCTTTGGTCTTCTAATACTTCCTTACTCTGTTGTATAGCCTCTAATTGCTTTAACCCATCTATTGGAAATTCATCTACGTCTAATTGACTTTCTTCATCTAGTAAACTTAAATAATGAAGATATACTTTCTCAACCGTAAACCACTTCCTTAAAGAGCTTAGCATCGCTTCTAACTGTTCCACTTCTTGTTCAAGTAGTTCGTTACTATGAATTAATTCTTCTTTTTTCTCCGTTCGTTCTTTATAAAGGTTATTCGTTTTTTCCGCTTTTTTTAGATTTTCATATGCTTTTTTTAGCTCTTTTAAACCTCTGTTTAAAACTGGCTTTGTTCCAGATGGCTTAAAACGCAAATCCAGTTGCTTTTGCAAATATTGTTCTGCCTTTAAAATGCCATCTGTTCCAACAACCCCGGAAGAAAATAAAAAATGCCCTAAATCTTCTTTACTAAATGATTGCACATTTTGAATATCAAACAGGTCAAAAGAAAAGATTGCTCGGTATAATGATTGGTCCATCCCTTGGATCAATTCCTCTAATAACGTAGAACCACCGCTTCTTCCAGAACTGAGCACAACGTTCACTTCATCTGGTGTTCTTTCCTTTACTCTCTCAATCATTGCTTCATGCCCATCTGGTAAAGTGACAATTAATTTTCCACCATATTGATTACTATTCTTAGGTTTATAATTTCTTTCATTTCCTTTTTTAGATGGAAAACCAAATAACATACTATGAATAAAAGACATTAGTGTTGATTTACCCGCTTCATTTTGCCCGTAAAAACAATGAAAATCGTTTAACTGTTCAATTTTGATATTTTCCCATTTTCCGTAACCATAGATCTCCATCCCTTTAAGCTTCATTCGTTCACCCCCTCCACTAATAGTTCAAGTAACAATTGTTTTGCATCTGCAACAATTTCTTTTTGATCTGTTAGTGATAATTCATCTATCCATCGACTTGCTTGTTTATGTCTATATAATGGGGATAATGCCTTCAGAACTATTTCTTCATTTGCAAGATCTAACATTTCTTTATAAAAAGGTGACTGACTTCGTAAACTTTCCTCATCCCACACTAACTGCTTTTTAACTTTTAACTCATTTACCCAAACGAAGGATTGTTGTATTCGTTCAGTTTCTTGGAGAAATTCTATTAATTCACCTGACCGAATGGCTTTTTCTTCTATTTCACTCATACTTAAGTGTTGTAATTCTAATTTAAGTATAATGGCTTTTCCTTCTCTTCTTTTTGATTCTAACAATTTGATACAATTTGATAATAAAACCTCAAAAGAATTGAATGAACTACAATCAAGGACCACTTCATCCCAAACCACATCATTTGTCTCAATAAATCGCTTCTCGCAAATATGCTCTTGTAATTCTATTAAATAACAACCCTTTATACCTGTTTCCTTTTTATGTCTTCCTTGTATATTCCCTGGATAAATAATTGGCGGTACTGTATTGATTTCAGCTCTTTTATGTATATGACCAAGGGCCCAATAATCAAACTGCTTTTCTATCAAGTCAGAAATCGTAAACGGTGCATAGTTCCCGTGTTCTGTTAATCCTTCCAAATTGCCATGTAAAATGCCGATATGATAACCAGCCGCTTCTTCTTTCTGATAAAGCTGAACCATTCTTTCATCGACATGTCGTTCTTTGTAACTAAAGCCATAAAGATGAATAATTGTATCGTTTTTTTGAATTCTAGTTACTTCTGGTATTTCACCAAAAATAAATACATTCTCTGGCATCGTTAATTTAATCCACTCTCCACCAAGATGATCATGGTTACCATGAACAATAAATGCACGAATGCCAGCCTTATGTAAACGTAACATCTGTTCTCGCAAGATGTTTTGTGCCTTTATACTCCGATCGCTTGCATCGTATAAATCTCCCGCTAAGATAACAAAATCAACTTTTTCACTTATTGCAACATCAATGAGCTTAATAAATGAACGAAATGTACTTTCCTTTAACCGCTCAAATATGAAGTCGGGTAAGTCTTTTAATCCAACCATCGGGCTGTCTAAATGTAAATCTGCAGCATGAATAAATTTGATAGGCTCCATTTTTTATCCCTCTTACATTTTTCTTTTATTTTAACGCAAACCAAAAGCGAATGCACGTTCTTACTTGATTGATCGTAGAATTGAAATTTAATGAAAGGATCAGAAGACTCAGCTCAGTCTCTTGTTCACCTTAATGGTAGTTTTGCCCTTTATATCAACTTGCTAAATACTAACCATCATGCTTATTTAAGAAATATTCGTTTCTTATCGCATAAAAAAAACCGGACTCATCCTCCCGGTTTTTGTTTAGATAATAGTCAACGGCTTTTCTCTACATGCAATGTAAGATGCTAGTTGACATCCTATTTTTGCCGTTGCCAATAGTAAATGGCTAGTTGTGTACGATCGCGTAGCTCCAGTTTATCAAGAACAATAGATAGAACATTACGAACGGTCCCTTCACTTAAATAAAGCTGCTTCGATATTTCTTTATTCGATAAACCTTCCACCACAAGCTCCATCACGTCTTTCTCCCTTTCAGTTAATAACCAGAACCCATCTGACTTATTTTGTAGCACAAGTTTATCAAGTACTTCCGGAGTAAGAACCCTCGCATTTGATCCGATTGCACGGATCTGTTTGGCCATATCTTTAATCGAACTAGATTTTATGATGTAGCCCTCAGCACCTGCTTTTAAAGCAAGCCGAATATTCATTTCGTCTTGAAAGGTTGTCAACATCATTATTTTAATATGTGGCCAGTTTCTTTTTATAACCTTTGTACTTTCTATTCCATTCAACACCGGCATTTGGATATCCATTAGAATAAGGTCTAGCTGCACTTTCTCACAAAAAGAAATCGCTTCACTTCCATTTTCAACCACACCAACAATTTTTATATCTTCTTCTTTATCGAGAAGTAATTGTAAGCTCTGACAAATTAAACGATCATCATCGACAATTAATATATCCATAGCTACTTCCCCCTTCTCTGTATAGGTAAAACACATACGAGCAAGTACCCATTTTGACGATCAATTGTAAAGCTTCCTTTTAACATTCTTGCTCTTAATTGTAAACTTCTTAGTCCACTTCCGTTCACTGATTTTTGGGTAATGGTGCCGTTATCATGGATTTTCAACCTTACAAGTGTTTCAGTAATATCAAGTTCAACTTTCGTTTTCGTCGCATTACTATATTTACTTACATTTGTAATAGCTTCCTTAAGACAAGCTTCCAACATCAGCCAATATTGAGAAGATACATTATCCACATTTCCATTATATTGAAATTCTATGAGTAATGGCTCTGAATCTGCTACGATTCTTTGCAACCTATCAACACCTATATAAGTAACAGGTGTGAGATTATGAACTGTATTTCTTAATCTCGTAGTACTCCTCGAAAGCCTAATTTTCACCTGTTCCAGAAGGGAGTGCGCTTGATTTTCATTTTCCACTTGTTCATATGCCTGAATAGCTAGAAGGGCACCTGTTAAATCATGCCCTAGGTGGTCATGCAGTTCTCTTGAAATCCGATTTCTCTCCTTCAATTCAGCTGCCTTTTCCACCTCAAAATAAGCTTCTAAAAGCTCCATTTTGATCTGTTCAAGCTCATGCTTTTCTTTTCTTTCCTTGTCTAAAGTCTTTTCTAGTTGCTTACGTTCTTTCATTGACTGATAAGTGAAGCTTCCGACTAATACTGTGAGTAAACTATACCAAATCAAAGTGATATCAAAGGCAGGGTAAGCAATCATGAAAATCGTCATTGGGAAAATCAACCACCACTTCCCGACTATTGCTGCTTCGAAAATAGCGATGGCTAAACCATATAGGGCAAACGGAAAATATGGAATGAAAACGATACAGAGGACTATTTCAATAAGAAAACTCCATTTTGGTATTGAAAATCTTATACGTATGCTCATAACAATGAGCAAAAGCAGGATAAAAACAATCGCCTCAAAGCCAGCAGTACTTATGAGCCAAAGATGTGCTAGGATAAGTAATTGTGCTATTCGCCAAAATATCACAAATCTAAAATATCGCTCGTACACTCTCATATGCACACCTCTCCTCAGCTATCAATGCAATTTTTTCACACTTCCTGTAATTAAAAATAAAAACATATACAAAATAAGCATTCCATTCACAAGCAGAAACTCCTTCAGTTCGCCACCAAAAACAACCCAATCTATTCCCCAAGCTAGCCAAAAAGTCGGCAACATAATCGCTATTTTTTGTAAAATTTCAGGTAACAACTCAATTGGAATCAAGACGCCACCGATTAAAGCAATGACACTGATAATTGACATAAAAATTAACATGGATATTTCTTTATTACGAAAAAATGAAATCCACATTAGTGCAAAGGCAATCGATGCCATACTAAATGTAATAAATAAAATGAATAACCAAAAAGGCTGATAAAGTTCTTTCCCAACTAATACGCCTCCAAAAACTAAAATCAGACATTGTAATATTAAAATGGAAAAATACGCTAGCAAATTCTGTGCTAGATAACTAAAATGACTGATGGGGGCAATTGATACCTTTTTAGCAATTCCTCTCATTCTATCTTCTAAAATTAATCCGGAGAGCTTCAAACTAATAAACAAAATAAAAATACCAAAATATTGATATCCGTATGGAAGATGTGGCCAATACTCTCCTGATGGCAGAAAGATCGCAACAACTGGAAAGAGAAATAGAATCAACAAACTTGTTTTATTCGCAATACTTCTCTTCAGTACAAAGTGGAAAACAGTCATTTAAATCTTCCTCCTACCGAGCACAAACACAATAATAAAAGTAATTACAATTCCGACTCCTAACCGAAACATATAAATATAAGCATCAGGAAATAAATTGCTTTGTGCATAGCCAATTGCATTAGCAGCTAACAATAAAGGATTAAGGTATTCATTAATGAATGTGATAACCTTATAATCAGGAATTGGAAAAAACAATCCTGCCAACACAATACATCCAATGCCATACACTTCACTTAACCGTTCTGCTAATTTAAAGTTCTTTACAGCAAAAATAAGAATTAAACTTACAAGGCTTGATAGTACAGCCAATAAGCCAATGATGTACATTACCCAAAATCCATTACCCCACTCCACCTTTAAGCCTATTCCTGTAAATAGAAATAACAAAAAACCCAGAAAAATGGAATATAACATGCCACATAAGGAGATTGAGAGAGCATAAAAAGGTCGACTCATCGGCGCCACCATTAAACGTTGCCGTCTTGGAGAAAATAAATCATCTTGAATATGAGCAATCACGATTGAACCGCCGAACAATTGAAACACGAGTGTCATTAACTGTGCTGTATCATAGAACGCAGGATCACCGTATTGATTTTTTAAGTCTCCTAATACGAAGTAAAAAATGGTAATAAGGATAATCGGAACAACTAAGAGCAACAATAGCGTAATATAGTCTCTACTCATTCGAATCACTGTATAAGGAATGGTTCTTAGGACACGCATCATGCACTACCTCCATCCCTTAAGGTTCTTCCAGTCAAAGTTAAGAAAACATCCTCTAAATTTGCTTTTTCTACATTAATGCCGACAACACCAGAGTCCTCTTTTATAATCGTTAAAATACGGTCAAGGTGTCCTGAATTAGCAGAAGATACAACCAAAATTTGATTCCCATCTTTAATGACTTGTTTTACATCTGGCAGTGCCTGAATACTCTCCAAAGAGACTTCTTCAGGATGACTTACTTCTACCTTGATTCTCTCTTCATGCTGAATGTTGCGAATCAAATCTTGAACTGTTCCTCTTGTAATGATTTGCCCTTTATCTAATATCACAACCTCTGAGGCAATCGCCTCAACCTCTTCCATATAATGCGTTGTATATAGAATAGTCGTTCCGTTTCTTTGTAATTTCTTTACAGCTTGCAAAATATGGTTTCGCGATTGAGGATCTATCCCCACCGTCGGCTCATCCATAATTAAAAACTTAGGATCATGAACTAAGGAACATGCAATATTCAGCCGCCTTTGCATTCCTCCAGAAAAATTTTGTGCCCTTCCCTTTGTATGTTCTGCTAATCCAACAAACGCTAAGGCCTCTGCCACCCTTCTTTTTCTCACTTCCCCTTTTAACCCGTAAATTCCGGCAAAAAAGTTCGCATTCTCCTGTGCTGTTAATTCTGGAAATATCGATATTTCCTGCGTGACTAAACCAATTTTTTCTTTATTTTTATTCTGAAATGGTTTTTTTCCATCCCCAAATAACGTAACATTCCCTTGATTAACTGTCTCCATTCCTGTTAGGCATCTAATTAATGTTGATTTTCCCGCTCCATTAGGACCAAGTAAACCAATAATTTGACCCTCATTTATATCCAAATCAATGTAGTCCAACACTAGTTTCGAATCATAACGTTTCACAATCCCATTTAGTGAGGCAATCATCCGCTCACACCCTTTCGCCTTGTTAGTGTAAGTATGTCAAGAAAGGCAAAAAGCAAATAGTTACATTTGTCATTATTTTATTTTGCTTCACTGCCTCTTTTTCAATAAAGTAGGAAGGTTGTTACGAACCGATAAATAAACATTAGCATAGCCCGCAGATTAGTTGTCTTATCATTATTTTAATAAATGTAAATTGGTCACTACTACATTTATCAATTCTTTTTTGCTAAAAAAGCTTCTTCATACACAAGTATGAGAAGCTTGAATGTAAATAACTACTTATTTTTCTTTCTTCGTTAATTGTATCGCTTTTTTAATATCTTTATACGAAGATGAGCGACCATACATTAAAACACCGCCACGATACACTCGTGCACCGAATATCGCCAAAATAATTGTCGTCACAATAAGAACGGCCATGCCTAATATTGGTTCCCATACCGGCAATGAAAGCATTCCTACTCTTAAGAACATCAGCATTGGCGTGAAAAAAGGAATATAAGAGGCAATAGTAATAAAAGTTGTATCTGGGTTAGATAGACCATACATTGAGAGTAAAAAGCCCACAACTACTAACATCGTCATTGGCATAATCATTTGTTGAACATCCTCAATCCGACTAACTAAAGACCCAAGAAAAGCGGCTAGGGTCGCATATAAAAAATAGCCTAATAAGAAAAAGATGGCTGCATAAACCAATATACCAAGTGATAAGTTGCTAAACCCAAACGCTTCGAACCAGCCACCTTCAAGCTTAGACATGCTTTCTCTCAATGCAAAGAAACCAATGGAACCTAAAATCAGCATTTGTGTCACACTCAACAGAGCGATTCCGAGTATCTTAGCAAACATTTGCTGAACAGGTGGGGTACTTGATATAAGAATTTCCATGATTCTAGATGACTTTTCAGTTGCCACTTCATTAGCAATCATACTCGCATACATGATGACAGCAAAATAAATTAAAAATAAGACCACATAAACAAGACCTCTTGCCTGACTTAATTCTTCTTGAGACTTCGCATTTTCCTCAAGTGCAGTCGTCTCAAACGATACAGGTGCATACAATGTTTGCAATTGCTCTGGTGATAAATTTATACTCTCTGCAGTTAATTCCGTCTTTATTTGCTGCAAAGCTGTTTGCAATAAGCTAGAGATAGTAGTGTCAGCTATACTCAAGGATTTATATTCACCGTTAATGAGATCTTCACCGTTAGAAGTTAAGTAAAGTGCACCTGTAAATTCCCCAGATATCACCTTCTCGTCCACTTCAGCTTCTGACTGTTGTACACTTTCTAAGATAACTTCCTCCGATGTATATGCCTCTATGCGTTCTATTGCTTGGATGGAACTGTTTGTTTCATCTATCACTGCCACTTTCGGTGTTTCTTCATTTGAAAAAGTATCGATAATGGTTGTAATATTGGCTAACAGCACAAATAAAAGTGCCGTAATGATTGTCGTAATAAGAAAAGACTTTGTTTTTATTTTTGTCCAATATGTATGCCATAGAATTGTCCAAAAATTACTCATAAGAAGCACCTGCCTTTTCGATAAAGATATCATTTAAAGATGGTTCTTCAAGCATAAACTTGCGAATAAATCCTTTGCCAACAATATCTTTTAGTATATCGTCAGCTGCCAATTCATTTTCAATTTGCAGATGCACCCCTTCTGTTGTCATTTTAAATTTCTTCACAGCAGGATGGTCTTGTAAAAAAGCCATCGAAAAATCACCATGAATGATTAATGTTTTTTTTCCATAAGAACGCTTAATTTCCTTCAATTCACCATGTACGACTGGTCTACCTTTTTGCATGATACAAAGATGCTCACATAACTCTTCAACATGTTCCATGCGGTGGGAAGAAAATACGATTGATGTACCACTATTTTTCAAGTCTACAACTGCGTCTTTTAGCAGCTCTACATTTACTGGATCTAGCCCGCTAAACGGCTCATCAAGAATCAATAGTTTAGGTTTATGTAAAATACTAGATATAAATTGTATCTTTTGTTGATTCCCTTTTGAAAGCTCCTCTACCTTTTTTGTTTTGTAATCCGGTACTTTAAAGCGATCAAGCCAGTTGTCTAACTCCTTTAAGGCAGATTGTTTATCCATCCCTCTTAGCCTTGCTAAGTATACAAGTTGTTCTTTTACTTGTAATTTTGGATATAACCCACGCTCTTCAGGTAAATAACCAATTTGACCACTCACTGAATAATTAATGGGTTTACCTTGCCAACTGATGTTTCCTTTGGTTGCATCAATTAACCCTAAAATCATTCGAAAAGTAGTCGTCTTTCCAGCACCATTCGCTCCTAAAAAACCAAACATTTCCTTTTCAGGTATTTCTATAGATATATCATCTACTGCGGTAAATTGACCAAACTTCTTCGTAACATTTTCTAATTTTAAAGACATATAAATTTTGTCCCTCCCTTTCATTTATTTACGGTATAAAACTAAAAAAGATTCATTAAATAAGGATGTTTCTTTTTGCAAGATTGATGGAATTATGCCAAAATATAATTAAATATCGGAATATTCAACTACATTACAAGGAGTCTTTATGATGAAAACTTATAAATTAACGGCATTCGAACCAACCGGTGAAAAAATTCTTGACGAATCATTCGAATCAGCAAATGATCAAGAAGCCAAGGTGACCGGAGAAAACCTCCTGAAAGAAAAAGGATTAGAAGAGAAAACACATCGTTGCTCTTCTCCAGCAGGAAAGCTTATATTATTTCACCGGTAGACCTCAGGTTATACTATACACCACGTATCAAATAAAGACACGCATGTTTCTGATAAAACATGCGTGTCTTTCATTCCTGTTATTTCCCTGTGAATCGAGGCTGCCTTTTTTCAATAAAAGCGTTTATGCCTTCTTTATGATCAGCTGTTTTCCTCATTTGTGCTTGACCACTTTTTTCGAGCTCTAATAATTTTAATAATAATGGGCGATTCTTATCTGTCAGTATTTTTTTTGTTTTAATCATCGCAAGGATTGGAAGATGACTCAGATGGTACACTTTTTTATTTACTGCTTCGTCAAGATCATCTACGACTTCATGAACAAGTCCTCTCTCCCATGCTTCTTCAGCTGCCATCGGTTTCCCTTCCCATATGAGGTGCTTTGCTTGGTCGGGCCCTAACTTACTTTCAAGGAAAAAGTGGGAACCACCGTCCGGGATTAACCCTATACCAATAAAGTTCATCGCTAATTTACTATCCTTATGAGCATAAATGAAATCCGTAGCTAAAGCTAAACTTAATCCGAGCCCTGCAGCTGCACCTTTTATTGCGCTAATGGTGATTTTAGGCATACTATACAATGTAACAACTAACTCATTAATCGCATCCATTACAACGGGGAAATCGTTTTCATTCGCATCCATCAGCATCGTTTTAATGTCTCCGCCTGAGGAGAATGCTCTACCCGCCCCTTTCAAAACAACGATATCTATTTCTTCTAAATTACTTAACTCTTTCATAACAGCAGCCAGCTCATGAATCATTTCCACATTTAGTGCATTTAATGACTCAGGCCGGTTCATTTCCACATGCGCCACTCTTCCCTCAATCGAATAATTAACGGTCTTTGTATCAAAATCAAGCGCCATTCATTTTCCTCCTTAAGTTTGGATACCTCTATTATAAATAAAATATTTTTTATTTTCCAAATATAATTGAGTTTTTTTACTAGAAAATGAATGACTCTTCATATTGCAAATAATTACTGATTAATTTTATCCATTTGATATTTCTCTCGTAAATCACGTTTTAAAAATTTCCCTACAGATGTTTTGGGAATTTCATCAATAAAAATGACATCATCTGGAATCCACCATTTTGCAAATTGAGCGCTTAATGACTGAAGCACTTCTTCAGCTGTTACTTTCCCTTTATATTGTTCATGTAATACAACATAGGCTAATGGACGCTCTTGCCACTTTTCACTCGGAATACCAATAACAGCAGCTTCAAAAATGGCTTCATTAGCCATGAGCGCATTTTCTATGTCAACAGAAGAAATCCACTCCCCACCACTTTTTATTAAATCCTTCGTGCGATCGACAATTTTCAAAAGTCCTTCTTCATCTATCGTGACAACATCACCCGTATGAAGCCAGCCATCTTTAAAACTAGAGGCAGTCCTCTCGTCATTATAATATTCGGTTACAATCCACGGACCTCTTAAGCAGAGCTCGCCCATCTGCTTTCCGTCCCACTCCACTTCAACCCCTTTTTCGTCAATCACTTTCATTTCTAATCCCGGAACCAATAATCCTTGCTTGCTTCTTAACTCCAGTTTCTCTTCAAAATCTATATTTTCTTGATAGCTTTTCAAATTGGAGACAGTCGCGAGTGGACTTGTTTCTGTCATTCCATAAGCATGAAGAAACGGTATCTTATACTTTTCTTCGAACACTCGAATCATGCCTTTTGG
Organism: Cytobacillus sp. FSL R7-0696; assembly: GCF_038006865.1. NCBI lineage: Bacteria > Bacillati > Bacillota > Bacilli > Caryophanales > Bacillaceae > Cytobacillus > Cytobacillus sp. FSL R7-0696. The sequence continues at coordinate 169,133 of NZ_JBBOWA010000001.1, forward strand.
TGCAGCAGATCCGCCACACAGAATGCTTCTTAAAGAACTTAAATCATATTTTTTCGCTTGCAATTCCTTCAATAATCCAAGCCAAATAGTTGGGACACCTGCAGTAATTGTAATTTTATATTCTTCTATTAGTTCGGCAATTAATTTAGGCGTAAATGCAGGTCCAGGCATGATCAATTTTGTGCCAAACCACACACCTGCAAAAGGTAAGCCCCATGCATTGACATGAAACATCGGGACGATAGGTAGGGCAATATCTTTTTCACTTACACCAACACTATCCGCTAAACCTAATGCTAAGCTATGGAGCACAATTGCCCGGTGAGAGTAAATGACGCCTTTAGGATTTCCGGTGGTCGCGGAAGTATAACACATCCCTGCCGGGTCATTTTCATCTAGATCATCGGGATATTGATAATTGGGATCTGCCTCTTCTAGTAGACTTTCATAATTATATGCTGGAGATAAAGTTGTAGTTGGAGGTTCCTTATGGTCACTCATAATGATAAATGCTTTTACATTGGAAAGTTCGTCCCTACATTGTTCAATTAATGGAACTAACTCTTCATCTATGAGGAGAATTTTATCTTCTGCGTGATTAATAATATAGGTGATATGCTGAGATGAGAGTCTAATATTAATTGTATGCAACACCGCTCCACTACAGGGAATCGCAAAATATGCTTCCAGATGGCGGTGGTGATTCCAAGCAAATGTCCCTACCTTCTCCCCTCTTTTAATACCAAGCCTTTGTAAACTTGAAGCAAGTCTTCGTGTTCGTTCTGCCATTTCCTTATACGTAAATGTTTGAATACCACCTGCTGTTCTAGATACAACCTCTTTTTTTGCGAAAAACGTTTCTGCTCTTGTTATCATCTGTGCCATCGTCAACGAAGAATGATTCATCACCAATCGCCTCCCTTATAGTAACCGTTTACATTATCATAGATGTATATGCGCTTTTGTACCTATTACATTCTTGTTTTTTTACTAAAATCCTCTATTAAAGTTGCCATAATTAAATCTAGTCTATTTTCACAAACAAAAAAGCTGCACCTCTAACCTAGGTACAGCTCACATTATTCTGCTTATATAGAGTTTGCCTCAATATTAAAGAGCTCATTTAACATAGCGATTTTTTTATCCGTGTATTCAACAAAACTTTCATTGTAGGATTTAGGGTCTTTCGGATTTGCAAAATGAGTAATTTTACCTGTCTCAGGATGGATAAACTTACTTGCTGCCCCGCAGCCAATTCCGATAATCGTTTGCATTTCTTCCATAATCATAATATTGTAGAGACTTTCTTGTTTCGGTAACGCATAGCCAACGTTTTCTAAATTTCCTAAAATATTTTTTTGACGATATAAATAGTAGGGCTCATAATGATGTTCAGCCGTCCACTCTTCTGCCATATTCATCATTCTTTCTGCTTCTTCACGATCTGCAACCTTATATTTCTGCCGGTTCTTTGTCATTTCAGAAGCTCTTTTAAAAGATAATGTATGGACAGTCAGTGACTCGGGTAGTAACTGCTTTGTTTCATTTAATGAGTGTGCAAACTCTGTTGTGCCTTCATTTGGTAAGCCAATGATTAAATCCATATTAATGTTGTTCATACCCATACTTCTCGCCAGGTGGAACTTATCGATTGTTTCCTCAACCGTATGATGCCTACCAATCGCTTTTAACGTTTCCTGCGTATAAGATTGTGGGTTGATACTGATACGATCAATATTCCATTTTTTTAGTACATTTAACTTATCTGCAGTAATCGTATCCGGTCTACCTGCCTCGACCGTAATTTCCCGAATGTGACTCACATCTGGAAACGACTCATACATTTCTTCATATAGAAGATCCATTTCCTCTGCTGTAATACTTGTTGGCGTACCTCCACCATAATATACGGTTGTCACTTTGATCCCATTTTCCTTTAACCATTCTCCCATATGTCTCATTTCATAATGCAGACCAGCTAAGAAGGAATCGACTCTACCTTGTTTACCTCCAATTGCATAAGCAGGGAATGTACAATAAGCACATTTTGTTGGGCAAAAGGGAATGCCAATATAGATACTGACTTCTTTTTTTAAATCATAAAGGTCAGGAATCGCCGTTAATTGTCGTGCAACGATTTTTTCCATTAGATTAATTTTTTCATCTGAAATCAAATAATCTTTTTTCAAAGCGTGATGAGCATCTTCCTTACTACTTCCAGACATCATATGACGATGATAAAGCTTTGTTGGCCTTATTCCTGTTAATATGCCCCATTTCTGCACAATACCTGTCCAATCTTGTAATACAGATAAATACACATGGGAAGCTGCATACTTTAATTGATTAAAGAATTCCTTTTCTGTCTCAAACGCCTTAAGATGCTTTCTATAGTTAGCGGTAAAGACTTCTTCCTCGCTTGTAGTAAGCTGAACACTCATGTTAATCTCTTCACTTACTTCATAGTGGAAAGATACTACTACATCTGCACCTTCATTTTTATCAAGTTTTACAGAGCATTCTTCAAAAAACAAATTACCAATTAACTGCAATGGTCTTATATAACGGTTATCATTCAAACCTAAAATAGATATATTCATTGTTAATCACCTTTATACTTTCTCTTCATCAAACTTCTTTAAGTTTACAAAAAAAAGACCTTACGGGTCAATCTCCATTCACAGGTCGTTTTGTATTTTAGTATATCATTTTGTTCGCTATATTTGGGCTATGCTACTAAAAGACCAACCCCCCTTAAATTAATGAATACGAATAAGAAGCTTTGAAGGTAGCAACCGTTCTACCACCTTCAGAGCTTCTACTTTACTTCAAGAGATTCATTTTCCTTAAAAATTGGATGGGATGTTGTTTGCGAAAATGCTCTTTTACCATATATGTTACACCATGTTCATCATTTGTTCTTGTTACCCAATCAGCTTGCTTTTTTAAGACATGAGGGGCATTCCCCATCGCTACACCTAAACCCGCACCTTCAATCATCTGCAAATCATCATAGCCATCTCCAATGGCTACAATTTCTTGCGGTGCAATACCAAGTTCCTTACTTAATCTGAGTAAACCATTCCATTTGGATACACCATAAGGGACAATATCTAAACGAGAGTCATTTAGTTGGGTAATAGCAATTTCCTCATCATACATGACATCTAATGCTTTTTTGGCATGTATAAGATCATCGTTATTTTCAAAGTAAATTTCAATTTTTGGTGGCTTAACTGGATCTTCTAGCAAATTTTCACTCAGGGACTCAACAAACTGATGGGAATAAAAAACAGGATCACCTGTTGAGAACACCGTTTTAGCGAGGATATTATTATTTGTTTTTGTCTTATTTGCTAGTGAAAACTTTTCATGCACAAGTCTTATTTGACAAGGGAATCCTTCTAATAAGCGTACAATATCAAAGGTTACTTCTTTTTTGATGCGTTTCACTTCAATTGGTTGTTCCAATTTATCCGCTGTATAAGCTCCAGCTGATGTCACAAGGATGGAATTTAATTTTAATGCTTTAGCCACTTTCTTAGCCGATGGAAAACTTCTTGCTGTTACTAACGTCACATAAATTCCTTTTTGCTGGACGTATTCGATTGCTTCCTTTGTTGATTTATGCAGCCTTCCATTACTTTGAAGAAGGGTACCATCAATATTTATAGCTAAGAGACGATAAATCATCTTTTTGCCCCCTATTCTGGATGAAAATTGTCCTTATGACACTTTTATGTATCCGCAACAGAAAATAGAACAGGAAGAATAGAGATAAAGAAGTCTGTTCTCTTTGCGTTTTAAAATTATTTACGTTTCCTGCTGTTCCTTATTCTTTTTTTCATCAAAAATCCGCGACATTCGTATTTGTATATTAGCCGTAACAACCTAGAGGTTTTTACATTTGCGCACGAAAAAAAGCACAACTTTGCTATTGAAAGCAAGGTTGTGCTTTTATGAAATAGAACTAAGTCTATTACTCATGAATTACTCGGCAGCGCCGTATAAATCTTCGAGAGGTTTCATGATTGTTTTATTTAAGTCTGTGATAACTTCGCTCATTTTTTGTTCATCTGCCATAAGTTTAGAAATCAGTTCGTGTTGTTGTACAAGGGCAACTGTTTTTTGCGCTTGATCTACTTCTTCTTGTGTGATTTCTTGACCAGACATTTGCTTCTGTTGTAACTGAATTTGAATATTTCTAAAGTTATCAAACATTGATTTAGCTGATGGATCTGCATTCACCTTATCATAAGAATCCTTTAAGCTTTGATATTCATTGCTTTCACGGATTGCTTTTTCTAATTCGATTGCTGCGTCTTGTAAATTATTTGCCAAATTGAACACTTCCTTTTCATAGACTTCCCCCACTATAACAGACAATGGAAGTAAAATCGAGGGAAAACCTATAAAATATAAGCATTTATAATATCCATATGGCAGTAATACCTTGAAACACACCTACTAGACCGCCGAGTAAGGCTCCAAGAAATGTAATCATTCTTAATTCCTTATTAATAATCGAGAACACCATTTGCTCTAACCTTTCAACAGAAAATGAGTCTACCTGTTCCTTTACAATTTCATTGAGCTTCATTTTTTCCATTAAAACAGATATTCTATCAGCCAATATTTTACTTATTCCTACTGTTGCTTTCGGGATAAGTTCAGTAATAATATAAGGTCTTATTGTTGCTGTTAATTGACTAATTGGCATTTGAAATATTTCATGAACTTGAACAAATCGAAACACCGTTTGCTTTATGATTGAAAGGAGGCTATCTCTTCCTATTTTACTTTCAAACTCAGCAATATTTTTATCTAATAATTTTCGCCATTCTTTTCTAAGGAGTGATGTTAAAAGCTCCTCTGTTCCAGGATGATTTAAGAATTTTATGATTTCAGGTTGTAGTTTTTCCCCTAATTTCACATTGCCTAAAAACATTTGTAGCATACTTTTAATCATACCACTTCGTTTTTGGACAAAATCATCGGCCATCCTTTGAATACTTTCTTTTCCTTCTTCACTTGCGAAATAATTCTTTGCTGACTGTACAATCCAGTTGCTTAGTTGGGGCAACTGTTCCTCCACTTTACCTACCAGTTTTTGTGGCAAGATTTCTTTCATTGCTACATCTTGATTTGTACGCATCCAATTCTCATATTTCACCTCTAAGAACGCACCAATCTTATCCTCAGCCATTTTTGCAGGTTCGTTTATATCTATTTGTGCCAACAGTTGCTCTAACGTTTCTTCTGTTTTCAATTTCTTTTCTACTTCTACAACAGCAAATTGTGTCAGCATTGATTGAAAACGTTCATTTTGTAGTTTCTTTTGTATCCCTTCTGGTGTTAACAAATGATTAATGACAAGCTTACCCATTTGTTCGGCCATCTCACCTCTACGTTTAGGAATCAAACCTGGAGTAAAAGGAAGACGCCATTTCCCAATATAAATCGCCCTATAAGGCTTAAATATCATTTTAATAGCTAAATAATTTGTAACTCCTCCAATGATGGCACCAGTAGCAACCATGATAAGTAGGGTCGTAAAAATTTCTGTCATTCCGCTCTCTACCTTTCTTCTTTCACCAAATTCTTTGTGCAATCGCACCAATTTATCTTGCCATTCATAAGATAGCGTATCAGCATTCGCCTAGATTTATTATATAATTACTCGCTTCGTGCGAGCAAATGGGGATTAATGATGTCACGATATACTAATATTAAAATGAGAGTACTTCCGTATGAAAATAAGATGGTTCTAGCGCTCAACCCTGCATTAGCAAAACATTTACTAATTTCTAATGAGGAACATATCCGTTTATCATTAGGGCAAAAACAATTAACCATACGCCTCATTTATCGTCAAGTAGATGAAAAGGAACTGTTCATTAGTCAATCTGTATTCGATTATTTCAATATACCACTTGAAGGGCACCTTATGCTTGTTAATTATATTGTTCAAAGCAAGGTATTGTCACTCGGGCCAATTATTGCTATCATGACTGACTTTTTTGAAATGGCAGATCAATCTCCTCCACATTTTCGCACCATCCATCAATTTTGCCAAGAAATCAATCAAACTGTCGAACTTTTAGGAGGAATTGCTTATGTTTGTCATCCCAAAGATATTAAAGAAACAGAAGTCCATGGTTATCTAAATATCGAGGGTGAATGGAAGAAACAACTACTGCCACTTCCTGATGTTATTTATAACCGCGTTCATTCTAGAAAGATTGAAAGCTCACCTAGCTTTACAAACCTTAAAAATTTACTATATAAAAATGCCATCCCTTTTTTTAATGAACAATTTTTATCAAAGAAAGATGTATATGATTTCTTATTCGACGAAACCCATTTACGTACCTATTTACCAGAAACAGATGTTTATTCGAAAGAACAGTTACTTTATTTTATAGAAAAGTATCCATCTATCTTCATAAAGCCTGTAAATGGTAGTCAAGGAAAACAAATTATTCACATACGTAAAAATAAAGATGTGTACACCGTGGGTTACTCATCAGGGAAAAAGGCAAAAAAAATCCACCCATTCCATGATATTGATAGCTTCATATCCCAATTCGAGAAAGAGCATAGTACAAGTAACTATATTATCCAAGAAGGCATAGCGCTCATTCAACTCAACAAAAGACCGATTGACTTTCGCATTCTATGTCATAAAAATAGGCAAAACATTTGGAAAGTTACCTCTGCTGTAGCCCGAATCTCTAATGCAGAACAATTTGTTTCCAATCTTGCCCAAGGCGGGGAAATGAGAAAACCACTAGCACTCCTCACTACACTATTTGATAAAACCACGGCAATACAACTATTGGCGTTAATGAAAGAAATTTCTATAGAACTATGCACGATGATTGATCAAAAAACATTTGGCCTATACGGTGAACTTGGCATTGATATAGGCGTTGATTATGAGGGGCAATTGTGGATGATTGAAGCAAATTCTAAACCATCTAAGCAAATTGATGGTGAATTTGAATTCAATCAGATTAGACCTTCTGCAAGAGCACTTGTAGAGTACTGTACTTTTCTAGCTTTTTCAACAAGACAATAAGGAGGAAAAACCAGCATGAAAACACTTGGTATTATGACACTTTACGAAACAAGTGAAAGGACCTATATAACAGCTATTGCTTCACAAGCTAAACATCACGGCTATCAGTGCTTTCGTTTTATTCCGAAAAACATCCTACCACACAATAATGAAGTAAATGGAGAGCTATTTAATGAAGAAACCGAACAATGGGAGTCTACTGTTTTTCCATTACCTGAACTGTTATATGACCGTTGTTTTTATCAAGAAGATGATCATTCAAAAAAATGCAAAGTCATAACAAATTGGTTAAAAAAGAGTGGTAAGACCCAATTCTTAGGTCAAGGACTTCCAAATAAGCTTGAAATATATGATGCCCTAAAACATTCTAGACTCGCTCCATATTTACTGCAATCAGATCCTTTCACTTCAGCGAAATCTTTCATAAAACAGTTAAAAAAACAGTCACCACTCGTATTAAAACCAGTAAATGGGTCACAAGGTGTCGGGATTTATGTTATCTCAATCGAAGGTGACTCAATGATTATCAAAACTGACAAAGGCTCAAAGCAAATTCAACAAACGCTTCCCATTCATAAAGCAACGGTCTGGTTAGAGAGGCTGACAAAGAGATATCAATATCTAATCCAACCTTTCTTATTACTCGTTGATGAACAGAATCGCCCCTTTGATTTACGCGTTTTTCTGCAAAAGGATGCTAACGGTGAATGGCAAGAACAAGCAAGAGCCATGCGAACTGGCCATGAAAATGGCATTATTTCTAATTTAAGTGCCGGTGGAACAACTTCTTCCTATGAGCATTGGTTAGATAGTATTCCAAAAAACCAAAAGTCGTTTTTACAGGAAGAATTAAAGGAAATATTAATTATTCTTCCCTCAATTATGGAATCATGCTTTTCAACACTATTTGAATTAGGTATTGACATCGGAATTGATCAAGAAGGTGGCATCTGGATTCTTGATATTAACTCTAAACCTGGCAGGAAATTGGTCTTACAAACAAATCCACAATTAGCAAATGTCCTTTACACTTCTCCATTTAAGTATGGAGATTATCTATTATCACAACGGGCAATAGCTGAAAGGAAGTGAAAAAATGATGAATCAAACATTTATGATAGAGATCACATCAGATAATAAAGGCTGTGTATTCTTGCCAAACCATATAAATCTAAATACTGCCCTTTACAAATTAAATTTCGGTACAGTTACCATTAATGCTAAATTCAAGCAACAACCAAGCTCAAAACAAGCAATCACCATCAGTGAGGATCTCGCTAAAGATATTTTCTTCCCTTATGTCAAGCATCCTCTTCATATTTTTATACATGATGAAACATTAACCATTGGACCCCTTGTTGGCATTTTCACGTCAGGGTTCACATCATTTCCCATGCGGCCTATCGGTGATCGCTCTATTATTTTTTCTAAACTCTTATCTGTAAGTACTAGTGTCGGTGCACTTCCTTTTGTATTTGGAGAGAGGCATATCAATTGGGATTCAGGTACTATACAAGGTTTATTCTATTTACAAAATGGGTGGAAGACAATTGAAGTGCCTTTTCCAAACGTCATCTATGATCGTCTTCCAAATAGAAAAAGTGAACGGCAAAAACAACAAAAAGAAGTAAAATCACGACTAGAACAAGAATATTTAATTCCTTGGTATAATCCAGGTTTTTTTAACAAAATGGATATTTATGATCGTTTGTTTCAAGTCGAGGAAATTTCGGAGTATTTACCTGAAACACAGCCGTTTAGTTCTTATTCCGCCATCGAAAACATGCTCGCCAAGTATGGCCATATATACCTTAAACCAATGAATGGCAGTTTGGGATTAGGTATTCATCAGATTATTTATAACAGAGAAGACAGTGCTTATTATTGTCGGTACAGAGATTTAAAAGCCGGTTTGAATAAACTAAAGAAATTCTCTAGTCTAGAAGGGTTAATGAAACATATTTTTGCAGGTAAAAACCTCGAAAGAATGATTATCCAACAGGGTATATATCTGTTGAAGAAAGAGAAATGCGCCATTGATTTTCGGTTACACACGAATAAAGATTCAACAGGACAATGGAATGTTACTGCTTGTGCAGCAAAAGTAGCTGGAAATGGTAGTGTTACAACCCATGTAAAAAGTGGAGGTACGATTCAATCATTAGATGAAATTTTCGAAGATCCAATTGAAAGAGAAGAAATTGCAAATAAATTGCAAACAGCTTCCTTAAAGTTAAGCGAAGCAATAGAAAACAATATGGAAGGTCTTGTCGCAGAAATAGGCTTTGACTTAGGCATAGACCACTCGGGAAAAGTTTGGTTTTTTGAAGCGAATTCAAAACCAGGACGTTCAATCTTTACACATCCAAGTATGAAAAAATTTGATTTCTTAACACGGAAACTTTCTTTAGCATATAGTATCTACCTAACAGAACAAGCAATGAAAAGCCCTGAGGCATTGTTTAGATGACTACTACCTACTATGACCCTTTATCTCAAAAGTGGTATCATGCGCAGGAAAAAATGTTTGGAAACAATAAAATAAAAACGGAAAAACTCTTTCATTATTCAAAAAAATGGGTGCCATTCTCATTAAATGAAGATTCTCACCGAATCGGTCCAATTATAGGAATCTTAACAAGCAAAGGAAAAAACAAAAAATTAGCGGGCAATGGTCCGCTATTTTTATCTCTTGTACAACAATTTTCAAAAATAGGCGCATTACCCATTGTCTTTACGCCAGATGATTTTGGCGTATCACTTGTAACTGGTTATACATTTCATCCATCTCTAGGAAAATGGATACAGGTCTCATCCCCGTTACCTGATGTCATATATAACCGTATTCCTTTTCGCAACCTAGAAAAGGAAACTGATTTTACTGCACTTACATCGTTCTTACAAAAACATAATATCCCATTTTTCAATCCCTGTTTTATTAATAAATTGGAAATGCATCATTTATTAAAGGAATCTTCCTCATTAAAACCTTTATTACCAGAAACTTCGTTATTAACTTCTGAAGAAATGCTACATGATTGGATGAAAGACAAACAAAAAATATATATCAAACCCGTTAGTAGTGCAAAGGGAAAAGGAATATACCGAATTTTCCCACAGGAAAATCACTACTTAATGGAAGGAGTTCATCTAACAAAAGAGTTCGCGTCCTTAAACGAATTATGGAATGAGTTAAAAGTTCATTTAGCTAAGGACCCATATATCATACAAGAAGCAATTGAACCAGCATTATATGATGGATCAAGATACGATTTCAGAATATTATCGCATAAAGAGAAAAACAATTTTGTCATTTCTGGCATTGGTATAAGGCAATCTAGCAGTCACCAACAAGTCACAACACATGTACCTAATGGTGGAAAGATATTACCTTATGAACTATTTGCTAAAGAAGAAGACTATAAATTTTTCAATTCAATCATACAGGAGGTGGGGCATTTATTAAATGAACATCTTGGTTTATTCGGAGAATTCTCATTAGATATAGGTGTGGGTGCGAACGGTAAATTCTACTTGTATGAGGTTAATTCCAAGCCTATGAGTTTTGATGAAGAGCATATTGAAAACAAACGAATAAAAGCAATCTGTCACTTATGTATGCAATTAAGCGGTTTTCCCACTTTTCCTTATTAAATGATGTTTATTTTCATTTCAGAACTCCTCTATTCAAGTTAAAATGAGAATAAGGGGGAATAATCATGATTTCACATTTTCAATTTCAATCATTATATGAAAACAAAGAATTACCAGGATGGAAATTTTCTTTTTTTCATCATGGCAAAAAGTATTTAGGTATATATCATCGTGATGGAAAAATTGAATGGTTATCCACTGTTCCGGACCAAAATCATGAAGACAAGTTAAAAAGCCATATTCACGAACTCATGCTTTACCATGTGTATGACCGGTAAAGAATTGTGGAAGAATATGAACCATTCTTCTGAAATTAGGGAGGTTCAATTATGGCAAACAAAAAAGACGATTTAGAAAAAGATTTACCATATGAAGGACGCGATGAAGCCTTTCTCGATGTTGATCGTTATATTAACGAAGGGATGTCCGGAGGTACTGTGCATGTTAGTGGAGGACATACGAATATCGAAGAAGCAAGAGAACTAGAAAAAGAACAACCTCCGCATTGCTGTGATGAAGAATAGACTAGAAAGGAACGATTGTGAGCAATCGTTCCTTTCCTTTTACACAAAAAACACCTTACCTACTTTTCACAATCATATTAACAGCTTGTTGTATCGCTTCTTCTGCATTTCTACCTTCTGTATTTGCTTCTCTTATACAAGCTTCCAAATTCTTTGCGACAACATAACCAATCGTTCGGTCAACGCCCGAGCGAATAGCTGAAAGCTGAGTAACGACATCTTTACAATGTTGCTCTTCTTCCATCATCCGTAATACGCCTCTCATTTGACCTTCTAATCTTTTAAGCCTGTTTTTCATATCCTCTGTATAATCCATTTATTCACCTTCTAACCTCATTTTCAATGATTAGGGTCATCATTAATCATCTGTGTAAGCGAATGTAAAAGCATATGCAATAATTTTTAATGACGATTAAATTGATGATTTATATTATATCATGTTTCTACTGTTCCTCCCTATGCACAATAAAAAGACAACAAAACATTTATAAGGAAATAATTCCCTAAAAATATTCAAGCATAATCTTTTAAATATCAACCATAATAACTATTACAAGCGGCAAACACGCTTAAAACTTCTACTATCGATGGGTTAAACCAAATATGGTGCAAAGAAAATTGCGTTGGTTCAATGCCAACTAACCCAGCCAAAAAAAAATTTAGAGGAGTGGAAACACATTATGGCAAACCAATCTTCAAATCAATTAGTAGTACCAGGAGTAGCTCAAGCTTTAGATCAAATGAAGTACGAAATTGCAAGTGAATTCGGAGTTAACCTTGGCGCTGAAACAACATCTCGTGCGAACGGTTCTGTAGGTGGAGAAATCACTAAGCGTCTTGTTCAAATGGCTGAACAACAACTTGGTGGCGGAAAGTTCTAAGCTGCAAAACTTAATAATATGGAATTGCCCCCTATCACCTAGGGGGCTTTATTTGTTTAGATCATTTTTTCTGGTACGACCCATTTATCATATTGATCTTCAGTAATATATCCTGATTTTAATGCTGCTTCCTTCAATGTTAGCTCCTCTTTAAAAGCTAACTTAGCAATTTCAGCTGCTTTTTCATACCCGATATGGGGGTTTAAAGCTGTCACTAACATGAGGGATTGATTGACAAACAGAGAGATTTTTTCAGTATTAGCTTCTAAACCAACAATGCAATTTTTATTAAATGAATTCATCCCATCACTAAGTAATGTAATACTTTGAAGCAAATTAAAAATGATTACTGGCTTAAAGACGTTTAATTCAAAATTGCCTTGACTGGCAGCAAAGCCTATCGTTGCATCATTTCCAAAAACTTGACTTGAAATCATTGTCAACGCTTCACTTTGTGTTGGGTTTACTTTTCCTGGCATAATTGAACTTCCTGGTTCATTTGCAGGTATCGTTAATTCTCCAATCCCACTTCTTGGTCCACTCGCAAGCCATCTAACATCATTAGCAATCTTCATTAAATCTGCAGCTAAACCTTTTAAAGTTCCATGCAGATGCACAATCTCACTATGACTTGTTAGTGCTTGAAATTTATTAGGAGAAGAAGTGAACGACAGCTTCGTTAATTTAGAAATCTCACTAGCCATCTTATCACCAAACGAAGGGTCAGCATTAATACCTGTTCCGACGGCAGTTCCACCGATAGCCAGTTCCCCTAGCGCTAGTTTCGCTTCATTGATAAGGCGCTCATCCTTCTCTAACATATAACGCCAACCGCTTATTTCTTGTCCTAATGTAAGCGGAGTTGCATCTTGAAGATGAGTTCTTCCTATTTTTACGATATCTGCAAAATCGTTTTCCTTCTGTAGAATGACATCCTTTAAACGAATAAGCGCAGGAATTAAATGTTTATCCACACTGTTCAGTGCTGCAATATGCATCGCTGTTGGAAAAGTGTCATTAGAACTTTGCGACATGTTTATATCATCATTTGGGTGAATGGAAATATCTTCATTATCCAATAATTCATTTGCCCGTCTTGCCACTACTTCATTCACATTCATATTTGTTTGCGTTCCACTGCCTGTTTGCCATACAGCTAAAGGGAAATGTTCATCAAATTTTCCAGCTAACACCTCATCACACGCTGCAACAATTGCATTTTTCTTTTCTGCTGATAACTTATTTAATTCATGATTGACTATCGCTGCTGAGCGTTTAATCGTAGTAAAAGCATAAATTAACTCTAATGGCATTTTTTCAATACCTATTTTGAAATTATTGCGACTTCTTTCTGTTTGTGCACCCCAATATTTTTCAGCAGGCACTTTCATTTCACCAATCGTATCTTTTTCTACACGATATTCAGTCATCTTACTACCTCCCAAAAATTCCTGTCTATCTATTACTTTCCTAATTCAAAACATTTTAAAATAGGTTGATAAAAGCTCCATCCTTAGTTTTACATTCCTAATCAACAGAATCAAGTTATTCGACTTTTCTATTAATAAATTCAAGAATGATTAAACGTAAAACATTCTATTTATAAAATGTTTAACTTAAAAATAAAGGGGTAATTTTTTATTAAATTCTTTTAAAAGGAGTTACATATCATGAATAGAAAAATTATCTCTTCCAGTTTAAAATTTGAAAAATCATTAACTATAAAGAAAATGATCGCTATATACCAAACTGCATCTAAATACGACGGCACAATTTACTTTCTTTATCAACATAATGTAGTGATACCTTCTCACTTGTCAAAACTCGTAACCTTTCTGATGATGGTCCGCCCGAAAGACGAATTGAAAGTGATTGTGGAAGGTACTGAGCCAGAAGAAATACTTAATCAAATTAAAACGTTGTGTACAGATGATGTTCACTTTACCGCCGAGCCTAAAAGTTTATTATTGAACAGAAGTGTTCATGTATAAGATTTCTTATTCAGTAAAAGTATAGGGAAATAAGAAATATTCTCCATGAGAATAGTAGATTTTCTTATTTCCCTTTATATATCATGTTTAATTAAACCAGTCAAAAAACTGATTCCTTTTATCTTCTAACCAGTTTCTTATTTCATCCCTCTGTTCCTTTTTCTCCTTGTTACGTTGCTTCTTTTTATATTCATCATCGATTTTATTGACATTAAAGCTTTCAATCGGTTTTCCTTGCAGTACTTTTCCCATTACTTCCTTGAAAATCGGCGCTGTGCCTTCACTACTACTCGTCGTCAAATAATGATTACGATCACTTTGATCATAGCCAACCCAGATGGCACCTACTAGATGAGGAGTATAACCAACAAACCATTGGTCCTTTGTTCCACTTAAACCTTCAATCCCTAACTGTGTTGAACCAGTTTTCCCTGCGATTTCAACTCCATCAATTTTAGCAGCTTTCCCTGTACCATAATCGACGACACCTAATAGCATTGCTGTCACTTGATTTGCTGTTTGTTCAGAGATTACTGTTTCCTTCTTACTTTCCCATTGAACGAAAGGCTCATCAGATTGGGTTTTTATTTCAATAATTGTATGAGCTTCTTCTTTCTTACCACCATTAGCAAAAACACTATAAGCTTCAGCCATCACTTTAGGAGACACAGGACGGCTTGTCCCACCCAAAGCAAGAGCTAGGCCTCCATCCAATACATTCTTCGGGATGCCGAATTGCTCGGCCATCTTCTTTCCTCTATCTATACCTATTTCATTATATAACCATACAGCCGGTAAATTGATAGAATGCATCACAGCCTCATACATTGGCACCTCACCTAAATATTGGTTATTATAATTATTGGGAGCATACTCACCGAATGATAATTTCTCATCTTTCAACATATCTGTATTTTCCCATCCAGCTTCAATTGCAGCAGCATAAGGAATAATCGGTTTCATCGTTGAACCTGGTTCTCCCACAGGGTGAATGGCTCTATTATGTCCAAGGAGCGTATGCTCACCTCTCCCACCAACTAAAGCACGAATTCCACCAGTTTCAGGATCCATTAATATCATCCCACTTTGAACCGGACGCTCCCCTGTTGTTGAAGGAAAAATGGCATCATTTTGATAAGTAGACTCTATATCAGCTTGCATACTAGGATCTAATTCGGTAAATATTTGATAACCTTGCGTTAACAACTCATCTAATGAGAGATCATATCGATTCATTGCTTCTTCCAGAACAGCATCAACATAATAAGGGTACTTTCCTTTCATTGGATCAGCTTCCCCTTCTTTAAAACTCATTTCTACATTTATTGCCTGATTCATTTCCTCTTCACTAATATATCCATGTTGCTTCATTTGCTTTAAAACAAGATTTTTTCTTGCTATTGCCTTTTGTTTGTCATTGTATGGATTAATCGCAGAAGGTGCTTTAATTAAACCAGCCAACATTGCAGATTCACTTAAAGATAATTCGTCTAAATCTTTAGCAAAGTATTTATTAGCTGCTTTTTTCACCCCATACGCACCCTCACCAAAATAAATTCTATTCAAATACATTTGTAGTATTTCTTCTTTACTATATTGGTGTTCTACTTCTCTAGCTATAAAAAACTCCTGAAGCTTTCTGTCATATGATTTTTCTGCAGTTAGAAGTTCATTTTTTACAAGTTGTTGAGTGATTGTGCTTCCGCCTTCAACAATTCTGCCAGCTCGTATATTGGTTAAAAAAGCGCGGCCAATCCCTTGATAATCGACGCCTTCATGTTGAAAAAAACGATGATCCTCAATAGCAATAACAGCGTGTATGAGTGATTCCGGTATCTCTTCAAAGGCTACTCCTTCATTTTTGTTAGCAGAAACCTTACTAGCTACTTCACCATTTTTATCATAAATAATCGTTGGCTTGCTTAATTGACTATTTAGACCTTCAATATCATTGTTTGTTGCAAATGGAATGATATAGATTAAACCAAAAAGGACCCCCAGTGATAGGAGTAATAATATTACCTGCCATATATGCAATTTCTTTATTATGTTTTTCAACCATAAAAATGGTGTTTTTTCCCTTTTCATAACATCTCCACCTTATGTTCCTAGCAAGAAAATTTCTATTATTATAGGATTATACTTCATCAATAAGGGTAAAGTATAACATAAGACGAAAGGGTGATAAGATTGTTAAACTTTCAAACAATTATTGTCGGGTATGATGATTCCGAAAACAGCCGTCACGCATTGGAAAAAGCACTTTCTTTCTCTACGACTGACACAAAAATCATTCTAGCTCATGCTGATGAAGAAGTGATTGAAAATTCTTATTCAGCAACTGAAAAAAACCCTCAGTTAAGATCGAATAATATGATTGTTGAAGGCATGCAAATACAACCGCTCCATATTAGTAATCACGCAGAAGAAAAGACTACACATTCAACAGTAATTAACAGCGTCGACCAAGCGATTACACATGCTAAACAAATTGCTGATGATGCTGGAAAAAAATTAGAAATAAAGATATTGGGAGGCAAACCGGCAGATGCCATATGCGAATTAGCTGAAGAATTAAAGGCAGACATTATATTCGTAGGAAGTTCCTCAAAAGAAGGATTAAAAAGAATTTTCTTAGGAAGCAATAGTGAAAAAATAACAAAAGAAGCGCCATGTAGCGTAATGGTCGTCAAATAATAAGCAAAAAACCCAACTTTGTTGGGTTTTTTGCAGCTATGTATTAAATGAATTAATATTGATGTTGAAGTTCTTCAATGACTTCAGCGAATCTCTCCTTGGCAGAAGTTTCATCAAAGCTACTATAAATACGGAAATGCTCTTCATCAATAATTCGGTAATGTTGACTAATGATATTTTGTTGCAAAACATAACCGCTTTTATTCTGTATTTCTTTCCACCAAATCTTTCCACCTAGAGTTTTCTCTTTACGAAAATCAATTCCCTCTCTCACTACTGTTTCAATCACTTCTAAAGGCTCGTTTCCGAACAAAAACCTTACTGTCTCCGTTTCTCTAAACAGAGCACATACAGCAACGACAGTCGACCAACCAGCATTGGCCCGGCCTTTTTCAATTTGTACAAGTGTTTTTTTTGAAACACCAACGATTTCTGCCATTTTATCCTGTGTGTAACCAGCTTCAGTACGAATTAAGCGCATCTTTTCCGAAACTTTTAATATGATTTCATCTCTAGTCAAAATCATTTCATTCCCTTGATTTATTTTTCGTGTATTTTTACACCTTTTCACATCGATTATAATTAAATTTTTCGAACCTTTCAAATAAAAATCGAAATGAATACCCATATACATCATACATTTTTTAACAAATGTCATTTTGTGTTATAAAAATATTTAAAAGTCCAATACACATCGATTGATAATCATATTAACATTGCAAGAAAGATTACTCAAATGAACATAACCTAATTGCATATAATTAAGAAATACGGACTATATGAAATGGACTATTTTTATATGATGCAGGCAATTTTCACCATCAAAATAAAGCTATTTATTTAGCAAAAATATTTTTTTGATTTGGGAATAGATAGACTTTTCTTACTTTTTTGTAACCATCAATATTTTATTCCAAAAAAAAACCGAACACATGCTCAAATCCTCTTTTTTGAAGAATTCACATGTGTTCGGATCTTTATGAAGCGATTTTAGAAAAGAACTTTTATTGTATTATCTATTTAGCCAGCTTTTTTTCGCGTCTCTCTTCTGCTGCTGTATTGTATACAGCACAAGCTGCATCGCCCGTAATATTAACAGCTGTACGTGCCATATCTAATAGTCTGTCAATTCCGAGAATTAACGCAATTCCCTCTACAGGTAAACCAACTGATTGTAAAACCATCGCAAGCATAATTAAACCTACTCCCGGTACGCCTGCTGTCCCAATACTAGCAAGGACCGCTGTTAGAACTACTGTCACTAATTGACCAATACTTAAATCAATACCATATACTTGAGCAATAAAAATAGTCGCTACACCTTGCATAATCGCTGTTCCATCCATATTAATCGTTGCTCCCAAAGGTTGAACGAAACTACTAATATGCTTAGGTACTTTTAAGTTCTCTTGAGCTACTTCCATTGAGATTGGTAAAACAGCATTACTGCTAGATGTACTAAATGCTACTCCCATTGCCGGTGTAAACCCTTTAAAGAACTTCAAAGGATTTTTTCTTCCACCTAAGAAATACACTGTACCTCCATATACTATGAATAAATGAATCATAAGTGCAGCAACTACTAAGATAAAGTATAATCCCATTGCTTTAATAGCTGAGAAACCTTGACTTCCAATTGCTGAAGCAATCAAACCAAATGTACCATATGGTGCAAACTTCATCACCACGCCAACAAGATACATCATGATCTCATTGCCTTGTTCAATTAATTTGATAACACCTTGTGTTTTTTCTCTTAACATGGTTAATGCAAAACCAATAAATGCTGCGAAAACAATGATTTGTAACATATCACCAGAAGTCATCGCTGCAAATGGATTAGCAGGAATCATATTAAGTAAGGTATCACTCACTGGTGGTGCCTCTTCTGCTTTGAATTCGGCATTTGCTGTGTCAAACGTGCCCACTTCTCCAGGTTTAAAAATTAACGATAAAGAAATAGCAATGACAATAGCTATTGCAGTTGTTACTAGAAAATATGAAATGGTTCTAACACCGATTCTCCCTAATTTTTTTGGATCCCCTAATCCAGTAAATCCGAGAATTATTGAGAATAAAACTATTGGTACAACTAACATCTTAATTAAATTAAGAAAAATTTGTCCAAGTGGATAAAATAACCACGTATCTAGTACTTCAAATACGTTTGGAGCGGTTACATTTAAGATAATTCCAACAACTGCACCGACAAGTAACGCAATAATAATTTTTGTGGTAATTTTCATAGAAGTCCTCCCATAAAATAATATACTCGAATTACAATCGTAATATATAAAAGTGTGTTTCTGCAAAACATTTTGTCCATTTGCGATAAAAAATAGAACTTTATACCCATAATAATGGTTTTATTTTACTTTTACATGTCGAAAGGGTGAGAATTTTGTCGAAGTGGAAAATGAATATCGATTCCTCTCTTAAACTTCACTTATTAGAGCCTTATCATTCAGAGGATTTTTATTTATTAATTGAACAAAATCGCGCATATTTAGCTGAGTGGTTGCCATGGGTGCAATTCACAGATAGTATCGAAAAAACAAATGCAGTGATCTCCTCATGGCTCCAACAATTTCATACACAGAACGGGATTTTCTTAGGTATATTTATAAATCAAAAATTAATCGGTTCCATTAGTCTTCATACAATAGACTGGAAAAATAAGCAAGCAAGCATTGGTTATTTATTAGACCAGACACATCAAGGAAAAGGTCTTATTACGAAATCAGCTAATCACCTCATTAACTATACGTTTTCTCTTTTACATCTTCATCGCCTAGAAATCAAATGTGCTGTACAAAACGAAAAAAGCCGGAAAATACCAGAAAAATTAGGTTTTACTCAAGAAGGTATTCTCAGAGACAACGAGTACATTAATAACCATTTTCATGACCTTGTTCTTTATTCTCTGTTAAGTACAGATCGCAATTGGTAAAAGATGTATGGATATTATACCCTTAATAGAACTTAAATGGAACAGGAATTCGTTCTTTCGATCTTCATATTTACAGAATTTTCGAATAAAATAGTATTAAATAAGAAGTTACCCTTTGACTGATTATATTTTCTTAAAGTATAATTATTTTTAAAATATTCAAACTGAGGTGGTAAAATGGGATATTCTATCGCATCGGTGGTTTAGCAAAATTGAGCTTTTGCAGGAAATAGTCTAATAAGAAGTTTTTTCTATTTATGATGATGAACTTACTATGGAAAAGAAAAGAAATACAGTGGTTTACATGATAATCGAAGCTATTCCATATTTTTTAAAATTAAAGACGATAAATCTTTACCTCTAAATTTGAAATAGGAAAATTTAAGTATATATCAAATAGATACTTAACTCATTGATTGCTTCGATTGCTTGTAATAGGAGCTCATCTATTTTTCAATTCTCAGGAGGTGACACCCTACCCTCTGTTGGGTTTAGGGGAATTTATTTGGACATATTAAACTTGGTTATTGTTGCCATTTTAATTGGCTTAACGGCATTCTTTGTCGTTTCAGAATTTGCTATTGTGAAGGTACGAAGCTCAAAAGTGGATCAATTAATCGAAGAAGGTAGCAAGAGAGCCATCTCAGTAAAAAAAGTAACTACTCATTTAGATGAGTATTTGTCTGCCTGTCAATTAGGTATTACGATTACGGCATTAGCTCTCGGTTGGCTTGGTGAAACAACATTTGAAAGTCTGCTTTTACCGATATTCCAGTTGTTTCATATACCTGCCTCATTATCTCATATTTTGATTATTGCATTCGCCTTTACCATCGTTACATTTTTACATGTTGTTGTTGGAGAGCTTGCGCCGAAAACAATTGCTATTCAGAAAGCCGAAACGGTCACATTAATGGTAGCCAAGCCTTTAATTTGGTTCTATCGCATTATGTTCCCATTTATCTGGGTGCTAAACGGATCTGCCAGATTGTTAACAAAATTGATTGGGCTAAAACCTGCTTCTGAACACGAAATGGCTCACTCTGAAGAAGAATTAAGAATCATTCTTTCAGAAAGTTATGAAAGCGGAGAAATCAACCAATCGGAATTTAAATATGTGAACAAAATATTTGATTTTGATGACCGCATTGCGAAAGAAATTATGGTTCCACGCACAGAGATTATTTCTATTTCTAAAGATGATACCCTAGAGGAATTTTTACCTACTGCCAAGAATGAAAAGTTCACACGGTATCCCATTATAGACGGTGATAAAGACCATATCATCGGTATGATTAATGTGAAAGAAATCTTAACGGACCTCATTTCGTCTAAGTCTCAGTCAACAATAAAACCTATATCCACTTATATTCGTCCTATCATACGTGTAATCGATTCTACACCGATTCATGATTTGTTGTTAAAAATGCAAAAAGAACGTATCCATATGGCTATATTGATGGATGAATACGGCGGAACTTCAGGATTGGTGACAGTTGAAGATATTATCGAAGAAATTGTCGGTGATATTAGAGATGAGTTTGATGTGGACGAAGTACCAAGTGTTCAAAAAGTGAAAGATCATCATTATATCTTAGATGGAAAAGTATTAGTTAGTCAAATTAACGATATTTTAAATATTTCCATCAATGATGAAGACGTTGACACGATTGGTGGTTGGTTGTTAACTGAGAATTATGAAGCCAAAGAAGGCGACTTTATAGAACAGGAGAACTTTGTGTTTACTATTGTAGAAATGGAAGATCACCATATCAAATTAGTGGAGGTATACAAGAAACCAGTAATTGAAGAAATAGCTCCTTCACAAATTCCTTTGTCTACAGAATCACAAGTCCAAATGTGAAATAAAAAACCGCGCTGAAATTCAGCGCGATTTTTTTTATTTTCCCATTCACTTTTTAGGAAAAAACAATCGAAAAATGGTTCCATTATTTGTTTCACTTTGAACATCTATTTTACCACGGTGTAAAGAAACTAATTGTTTTACGATTGACAAACCAATCCCAAATTCACCAAAATAACTGTTCGTTCTTGAACTGTCCGCCTTGTAGAACCTTTCCCAAATCCAATCTACTTCTTTTGGATCGATACCAATTCCATTATCTTCAATTTCAATACAAATATCATGCTCATTCTCAAAGGCACGCATGGATATCCATCCGTTTTCTGTGAATTGAATACTATTTTTAACAATATTAATAAGAATTTGGATCAAGCGGTCATAGTCAGCATGTATAAAGATATCTTCTGCTGCCTCAATATAAATTTGGTTATTTTTTTCATCTGCTTGCATTAAAAGCTGTTCACTTACGACCTCAAATACCTCAATAGCTTGAATATCAATCATATGTAATTCTAATTGATTTGAACGAATCTTCTCATAGTCTAAGTTTTCATTTACTAATCTAATCAACCTTTTAGCTTCACGGTCAATTAAATTCATCCCTTTATCAACTTCCTCTTCAGGAATCAATTGATTTTTAATTCCTTCTGCTAATCCACTAATAGTCGTTAAGGGTGTCCTTAATTCATGTGAGACATCGGCAAGAAATTTTTGTCTGCGATTTTCTAGCCTTTCAATTTCCTCATGAGATTTTTTTAATTGCACAACCATCTCATTAAAATCCCTTGCTAAATAACCTAAATCATCCTTGGAATCATCGGGCACATTTACATTATAATCGCCTGATGAAATCATTGAAGTTGCTTTTCTAAACGCTCTCACTCTCGTTGATAAGTTACGGGAGAAGATTAAACTTAAAAAGATTGCTGCAGTTGCAGCTATAGCAATCGTATATAATAAATATTGATTAAGCTGTCCAATCATTTTTAAAGACGTACTTATCGGCGAAAGTAATAAAATTCCACCGGTTATGTTTTCACCGTCCATTGACGGTAAAGCTACTAATGATACTTCCTGTTCAAACCGTTTAATATCATGAAGGATTGTTACAGACTCACCTTTTGACAACTTTTCCCACTCTTTTTGAGAAAGTCGTATACTAGGGTCCATAGAAACATTGGGGTAGATAATATCTGCATTACTATCGAATAAAATATATTGAATATTTCTTGCTTCAAGTAGCTTACTATATTTATTCAAGAAAGTTTGTGGACTTTCTTCATGAATGGATACATCTTCTAAAATTTGCTGGCCATATTCATTTAATTCTTCCACTTTGTTTTCAAAAATATAACTTCTTACAAATTGTGAAAAAATCAAACCCATTAATAAAAACGCCAATATTAAAATAAGAACATGACTGGATAGCAGTTTAAGAAAATATTTATTTCTCATAGGTATCCGTCGACTCATCAAATTTGTAACCTACACCCCACACAGTATGGATAAATGGTTGATCTGCACTGCCTATCTTTTTCCTTAAACGTTTAATATGAACATCGACTGTTCTTTCATCTCCATAAAATTGGTATCCCCATACTTTATCGAGTAATTGTTCTCTGGAAAATACTTGTTTTGGATGGGTAATAAAGTAATACAATAAATCGAACTCTTTAGGTGTTAAATTTGAAAGCAGTTCATCTTTAAAGTAGACTTCTCTAGCTTCTTTACTAATTTTGAAAAAATGGCTTGTCGTAAAGTGATGATCCTTCTCTGTTGTATCTGATTGAAATCTTCTAGTTACAGCTTTAATCCTTGCCATTAAAGTTAACGGGCTAAATGGTTTCGTCACATAATCATCCGCACCCATCTCAAGTCCGAGTACTTGGTCAGATTCACTGTCTTTCGCTGTTAACATAATAATGGGCACACTGCTAATATCACGGATCTTTCTACATAATGTTACACCATCCATAGCTGGGAGCATCCAATCGAGTATGATTAGATCCCATTCCCCTTTATTAAACGCCTCAAATCCTGATTGTCCATCGTGGACAAAGGTTCCTTTATATCCTTCTTTCATGAAAAACATCTCGAGCATTGTACAAACACTTTCATTATCTTCAACTACTAATAAATTCATGTATAAACACCATCCTTTAAACAGGTAATCTAAGTTTATTGTATAGGCATATTTTCATTTTAATAAAAGAATTATATCTCATTTATGTGTCAAAACGGTGTTAAAAATATGAAAGTCACATTTCGCCCCCACTAAACGCAATTGAAAGATGACTTCGATATTTATTTTCAATTTTAACAAAGGTATACTTATGATATATAGGAAGGTGAATAAAATAATGAACGACAATCCAGCTTACAAAGAATTAGACGAAGAAACTCTTTTTTTAGTCACACAAACTTTTAAAGCCTTATCTGATCCGACAAGGCTTAGAATCTTACATTTACTTTTTCACGAAGAACACTCGGTAAATGAGATTGCCGAAAAGCTCTCTCTGTTGCAATCAACTGTCTCCCATCAATTAAGATTCCTAAAAAACTTGAGGCTAGTTAAATTCCGACGTGAAGGAACTACTTTATATTATAGTCACGATGATGAACATGTTATGCATTTATTAAAACAAACAATAGAACATACTCGTCATTCTTAATTACACACGTCCTCATGGTTTGGACAACCGCTGCTTCTGCCTTCAACTTGGATTGTACTATGATTGATGCCAAATTGATGAGAAAGTAATACTTTGGTTTCTTTGAGCACAGTATCATGGTGCCCATCCTCATTTAAGACAATATGGCAACTAAAAGCAGGGAACCCTGAAGTAATCGTCCAGAGATGTATATCATGTACATCGTCTACATTATGAAGGGTTTTGATGGAAGCTTTAATTTCCTCAATTTGCATTCCGTCAGGTACTCCTTCCATCAATACATGAAAGGCTTCTTTTGTCACTCTATAGCCGCTATTAATAATCAAAATAGCAACAATTAAACTTGCTATTGGGTCAGCAATACCCCAGTCAAAAAAGTAAATCAGTAAACCTGCTATAATCGCTCCTACAGATCCAAGTAAATCTCCAATTACATGAAGAAACGCACTTTTCACATTCAGGTTTTCATCTTTGTCACCTTTCATTAAGATAACAGCTGCTACTATATTGATAAGAAAACCAATTGTAGCAATTGTTAACATACCTAAGCTTGCTACTTCGGGCGGTGAGATAAACCTTTTCACACTTTCAATCATGATAAGAATAGCGATAACTATTAATGTTACCCCGTTTATGGCCGCCGCTAAAATTTCAAACCGTTTAAATCCGAATGTTTTTTTGTTGGTTGATTCCCTTTTAGCTACCTTGATGGCAATATAGCTTAACCCTAACGCTGCTGCATCACTTAACATATGCCCTGCATCCGATAAAAGTGCTAAACTATTCGTCCACAGACCACCAATAAACTCAATAAGCATGAATCCAAAAATTAAACAGAAAGTAAGTAATAATACATTTTGATTGTTAGACGAATGATGATGATGAGAATGGGAGTGATGATGACTCATTTTAATTCACCTCTTCTATATATATGAATATATGTTCATATATTACATTATGAAGAACAAAACGGAATTGTTCAACTGTTTTGTATGAAATCGAATGAAAAGTTTGTTTATAGTCCAAAATATGGTATTGTTTACAAAAATAATATTTTACACATAATAACAAAAATCATACGAACAAAGCTTCTTCAACAGAAAGTAGGATTTTTCATGATAAAAGCACTCTTCAACCGTAAAGCATATTTTATCTATAAGTTCATAATGATCATCGCTGGTGCTACACTTGCTGCTTTATCAATTGAATTATTTCTTATACCAAACCTGATTATAGATGGTGGCATTATTGGTATTTCCTTAATCGTTAACCATTTAACAACCATCCATTTCGGTGTATTATTTATTTGTTTTAATATTCCTTTTTTAATTGCTGGCTATAAGCTATTAGGAAAAAGTTTTTTTCTTGCTTCCTTAATAGGCATTATCTCTTTAGCAGGAGTCGAATCACTCTTTCATCATACCTCTCCTTTTACATCTACCCCGTTACTGGCAACAGTATTCGGAGGTGTCATCCTAGGAGCAGGAGTGGGGCTAGTCATTCGACATGGTGGTGCGTTAGATGGGACTGATATTATGGCTATTCTTTTAACAAAAAAAATCCCCTTTTCTATAGGGGAATTTATCATGTTCTTTAATATTTTCGTTTTTGTCTGGGCAGGATTCGTCTTAGGGTGGGAACAAGCCATGTATTCAATCATCACTTACTATATTGCTTCTAAAACGATTGATATGGTTGTACAAGGTTTTGAAGGAGATACAAAAGCTGTGCTCATCGTTTCTGACCATTATAAGGAGATGGCTGATTGTATTATTACAAAGCTAGGAAGAAGTGTGACGAAGTTGAACGGCAAAGGTGGATATATTAATACTGATAAAGAAATTATTTATGTTGTTGTGACTCGATTAGAAATATCTAAACTTAAAACTATCATTGCTGAGATTGATCCTCTTGCTTTTACAACCATTATGGACACACAAGAAGCACGAGGTAGTAAATTCAAATCTGCTCTTCATTAGTTTTAAAATACTGCCATTCATCTATTGCAGTTTAACCCCACCCATAAAAAATACGAACAGATGAGAATTTCAACTGTTCGTATTTGTCATAATTATTGAATTTTCAGCGGGCATCTTTATAGATATTTTCTATGAAGCGCCTTTCCATCATAAGTAAAAACCATTTCCTTCTCTTCTACAATTGTTTCCATATGAACCGCTCTCCCCCATAACTGATATACATAAGGCAGAACTTTCTCTAAATATTTCAAATCAAGCTCAATCCCTTCAAACCAGTGCTTTAAATACAATTCACCGTTTTTCATATAATCTCCATCATTTACCGTCAGATAAGGAAATCCTCCATTGACTCTCATACTAACTAGCTGATCACGCACATTTTCCCATCCTTTATCGACAACTTTATAATCTTTTCCTTGCTTTTGGAATAAATACATATCCTCTCTCATCACTAAATCTTTTGTTAAGTAATTACGGATAAACGAGATATCAGATTCAATTTCTCGTACTTCAAACATTTTTTCCCTACCAGAGCCAACCTCTACTCCTCTCTTAATCATTTCTTCCGTAGGGTGATTATATCGCTCTTCAATATCCTCAAAGATCTTCAAGCCAAGGTAATAAGGATTGATACTTGTTTTTGATGGTTGCACAACACCAGCATTTAATTTCGCAAATTCCAAAGCTTCTCCAGAAGTAAGATCCATCTCCCTTAAAATTCGTTGATGCCAAAAGGATGCCCAGCCTTCGTTCATAATTTTCGTCTCAAGTTGTGGCCAAAAGTAGAGCATCTCTTCTCGCATCATTGTTAAGATATCTCTCTGCCAATCAGTCAATTCACGGCTGTATTGTTCAATGAATAAAAGAATATCTTTTTCTGGCTTAGGTGGGAACTTCTTCATTTTTTTCTTTTTCTGTTTTACTTCTTTTTGATCAAGTCCCCATAAATCGTCATAAGGCGTTTCAACATGGAAAGACGAGCTCTCTTCTTCTTCTTCATGATCCCAAATAAATTTCGGACGCATAAGAGAAGGATCTATATGTTCTTCGATAGCTAAAATGGCATCTAAAAATGTCTCTACTTCTTTTTTTCCATAGTCAATTTCATATTTTCTAATACGCTCTGCCGTAGCAGACATGCTTTCAACCATATCTCTCTTTGTATTTTGGAATCGAACATTATTTTTAAAAAAGTCACAGTGAGCAAGAACATGTGCGACAATTAATTTGTTTTGAATTAAAGAGTTGGAATTTAATAAAAAAGCATAACATGGATCAGAGTTAATCACCAATTCATATATTTTCGACAAACCGAGATCATAATGTAGTTTCATCTTAAAAAATTGCTTTCCAAAACTCCAGTGTGAAAACCTTGTTGGCATCCCATAAGCACCAAAAGTATAAATGATCTCTGCTGGACATACTTCATATCTCATCGGATAAAAATCCAGCCCAAAACCTGTGGCGATTTCTGTGATTTCGTCTATTGCATACTCTAACGATTTGTGTTCACTACCAAGCATTCTCTCACTCCCTATCTTCACCTTTAACATAATCTATGATAGAAAAAAGAGAATGATGAGTATACTTCAGTCTTTCAAACAAGACTTTTAGTGTTCTATTTAATCCTTATTTAGACAAACAAAGGATGCCCTTAAAATGAGCATCCTTTGTGAAATAATTATTTTTTTCTAAAAGAAGTCGATAGGAGTTTACTACATTCTATTCACTTTCGCTCCTGCTCTTCTACCGTTAAATTTAAGAATTTACTATCGTCTAGTCGATGAGTTACTTTAACAAGCACAGTCAAATCTTTTCCATCCTCTTTTACTTGAAATATAAAAGTATCAATGACTTCATTTTCTGAAATCATCCGTCTTCCAGCATACTGATAATCAACAACTTCTTCTTCTGGGTAATCTTCCTTCACAACCGCTGTTGCAATTCTGCCGTATTTTTTATAATCGACTTTTTCTTTATGTTCTCCATGTGTATGTACGTCGGCAAATACCGGTGCCTGAATGTAGTTTAAACATACTACAGTAAGTAACAATAAAAGTAGCTTTTTCATACAATAAACCCCCGTTTATCTAAAATTACTACTTCTATCTTTTTCAAATTGCAACTCGATTATGTATCAATGAAAGAATTTATTTTTATACAGGTAAAACTTGATAAACGTGAAATAACAGGTTGACCAAATTTTTGGTTGAAAAAATAATTCATTATGGCTCAAACTATTCTTAACTCCCAAGGGAGGAGAATGAAAATGAATAAAGTGGATTATGACCGTGCGTTATATTATACTCACCGTTCCGAATGGGATAATTTACTCATTCTTATGGTTAGAACAAGTGATCAATTTTTAGCGAAAAAAATCGAGCATTTTCTACATGCGTACAATTTTGAAAAAGATTACACGATTATCGAACAGCATCTATATACACTTCTACGTTATATTGATCACGCCAATCAATTATCGGAAGAAGAAATGAAAACAGCTTCACCCTATTTTATGTAGAATTCCACCAATAATGTAAGAGCACTATCTATTTATAGTGCTCTTCTTTTACATGACAAAGTTATTTTTCACTGCAAAAATGGCCGCTTGCGTGCGGTCATCGACGTCTAACTTGGATAATATATGAGACACATGTGTTTTTACCGTTTTCTCTGTAATAAATAATTCAGCCGCTATTTCTTTATTGGATTTACCTTTTCCCATTTCGGATAATACTTCTTTTTCTCTTTTTGTAAGTTCATGCCATAAATGTATATCCTCATTTTCATGTGAGAATTTTGACATTAAATGAGTTGTCGCTTTAGGATGAATATAATTTTCCCCATCCATTATTTCATTCATCGTTTTTACAAGCTCATCTGGTTCAACATCCTTAAGTTGATAACCTGATGCACCAGCTGCTATTGCAGGGATACAATGGCTTTGATCTGAATAACTTGTCAGTATGAGTATTTTTACTTGGGGAAATTTCTTCCTAATTGCTTTAGTTGCTTCGATTCCATTCATGTCAGGCATATCAAGATCCATTAAAATAAGATCTGGCATACATTGTTCTGTTAATTTTATTGCTTCCTCTCCAGTACTTCCTTCACCAACAATATGGATATCCTTTTGTGTATTCAAAAAAAAGATAAGCCCTTTTCTTACAACATGATGATCGTCAATAATTAATACATTCACCCGTTAGACCCTCCTCTTAATTGAACAGGCGTATAATGATTTTCGTTCCCTTCCCTTCACTAGTAGATACATCCATGGTACCATTCCGTCGTTCAGCTCGTTGACGCATATTTCTCAATCCATGAGAAGGTAAGAATACAGATGGACTGTAATTAAAACCTACACCATGATCAGTTATACTCATCTGTATTATCTGTTTATCCTGGTTGAAATCAATTGCAATATCAATCTTATCCTGACCAGAATGCTTCTTACAATTCATCATTGCCTCTTGAGCTATCCTCCATAAAGTTTCTTCTGTTTGTGGAGAAATATTTGTTAATGTATTAACATGACAATGTAACTGAAGCCCAAGCATTTCACTGTATTCTTTTAATGATGTGAGCAACCCGTTTTCTAGACTTTTTGGTTTTAACTGCCAGATCAGATCACGCATTTCATGAAGGGCTTGTTGGGAAAGCTCTTGTATATAAGTAAATGTTTCTTGAACAGTTTTAGATTTTGTTATTTCCCTTCCTCCTCGAGCCGTTAAACTAACCGAAAATAACAACTGATTGACAGAGTCATGCAATTCCTGTGCAAGACGATTTCTTTTCTCAATAAGTGCCATTTCTCGTTCCCTCGCAGTTAATGCCATTCTTTTTAATGTCGACCCTATTTGAAAAGCAACAGATTCTAATAAAGAAAGTTCCTTTTCTGAGAAATGAATTTTATTCGGAGCTCCTACATTTAAAATGCCGAACATTTCTTCACCAAAGCGAAGGGGAACTGTTGCATGGTGGGTTAAACCTTCAATGTCAGCATATCCATTCTTTTTTGCCTCTTCAATTCTTTTACAATTGATAATATTACTCGCACGATTTAATTCACCGTTATTGTAACGGTTTACACACCAGCATTCTTTCGAACACATCGGAGCGAACTGATTCGTTGTTAATGCTTGGGGCAATTGATGATGTGCGATTAGCGTTGGTTCATGCTTTTTGATTAAAAAAAGCCAGCCTGTTTGTAATTGAGTGACTTGTAGCAATCTTTCTAATACAGCAGACAATGTTTCTTTCATTTCGCTTCCTTCATTAAGTAATTCCGCTATTTCCTTAAGTATGACTGCTTCACGAATTTGTTGATTCGCCATTCTCTTTAACCCTCACTTTATGACTATTATAACGAGTATTTATGTAATGATCTTCATTCACAACGATGAAATTTTCTCAGCCTAAGGTCGTATATATGAAGCTTATTTGATACTACTTCTAACTGAAATTAGTGAATGTTCAGCAATTATCCACGACACGCAAATCTACTTTCCTTGGCTTCTCAGCTAGTGCTAAAACAAATCTTTACTACAATGATCTCTTTAATGTCCTTTACTTTTATTTACCCTAGGGCTAATGAGGGGTTAACAAAGCCATTACTTGAATAAAAAAATCGAACATATTCTCATCCTTTAAGATTTGAATGATGTTCGAATTTTTTAGTTTTACAATTCCTCTTGTATCAACTGTTCCACTTTCTTCATTAGTTCCACTTGAACATGGTCAAGCTTTTCTTGACTCAAGCTTAATGATTCGCTTTTAACACCAAAATAAAACTTAATTTTTGGTTCCGTTCCTGATGGGCGTAAACAAATCCAAGTACCATCAGCGAAGAAGTACTTTAATACATTAGATTTCGGAAGATGAATAGCCGAACGACGACCATTTTCTGTGCGAATACTTGTTAAATAATCTTCTGTCGCGATATGACTAAGACCTTCTATATCAATTGAAGATGTATTTCTAAACGTGGAGAGTATGTTTGCAATTGTTTCTGTACCTGCTTTGCCTTTTAAAGTTATCGACTTTAATCCTTCACGGAAATAACCATACTTTGCATAAATCATCATTAATACATCATATAGTGTTTGGCCCTTTTCTTTATAAAAAGCAGCTGCTTCAGCAATTAATAGTGCAGCTTGAACAGCATCCTTATCTCTAGCAAAATCACCAATCAAATAACCATAGCTTTCTTCATAACCAAAAAGGAATTTATACTCACCTGTTGTTTCATATTCTTTTATTTTCTCAGCAATAAATTTAAAGCCTGTAAGTACATCTTTTGTAGTTAAACTAAACGAAGCTGCAATTTCTCTTCCTAGCTCTGAAGTTACAATTGTTTTCAGGACAATTCCATTTGACGGAATGCTATCTTTATCCTTCTTTTGTGTTAGCATGTAGTAAAGAATTAGAGCACCTGTCTGATTGCCTGTCAGAAGCTCATACTCATTCTTATCATTTTTAACTGCTATTCCTAATCTATCCGCATCAGGGTCAGTAGCAATAAGTAAATCCGCATCTACCTCTTCCCCTTTTTTTATAGCCAACGTAAATGCAGACCTTTCTTCAGGATTAGGGCTGTCTACTGTAGGAAAATCACCATCAGGTTTTTCTTGTTCCTCTACAATATGAACATGCTTATAATTCAAGCTTGCAAGCCCTTCTCTAACCGGTTTATTGCCCGTGCCATGTAATGGAGAAAATACGATAGAAAGATCCGTTTTTTCACCTATAGAACGGTCTTCTGAAATTGTCTGTAACTTTTGAACATAAGCACGATCAATAGATGAACCAATCGTAACAATCAGTTCTCTCTCTCTTAACAGTGCTTCTTCTTCTACTTCAATAAGTAACTCGTTTTCAATTTGATTTACTTTTGCTATAACTGTATCGGCATCTTCTGGTATCAATTGTGCTCCATCCGGCCCATATACTTTGAAACCATTGTATTCTTTTGGATTATGACTAGCCGTAATGACAATACCAGCATATGCATGCAAATATCTTACAGCAAACGAAAGTTCAGGTGTGGGTCTTAACTCATCGAAGATATATGTTTGAATATCATTTGAAGCAAGCGTTTTTGCCGCTTCTAAAGCAAATTCTGGTGACATATGTCTTGAATCATGGGCAATCACTACACCTCTTGCTTTTGCTTCCTGTCCCTTTTCAATTATGTATTTGGCTAAACCGTAAGATGCTTTTCTAACGGTATAAATATTCATTCTATTTGTGCCTACACCAATCTCTCCTCTCATCCCACCTGTTCCGAACTCGAGGTCTTTATAAAATGCATCTTCTAAGTGGTTTTCATTGTCATTTAATTGAATTAATTCTTCTTTCATTTCAGTAGTCAATTGCGAATATGTATTCCATCTATCTACATTGCTTTTCCAATCCATCGTTTTCCCCCCTAGTTAAATACCTCTTTCCATTATCGACTAAATTAATCCATTTTGTAAGCTATTCTCTCTTATTAAAAATAGTGGATTTTTATAAAATTTTCAATCAATTACTGCGGTTTCTATTTCAATTTCTTTAAAGGATCTATCCCTAAGAGTCGACATTCATCATTTCCCAAAAAGAACACGAACAAATAAATTTGTTCGTGCAGGATAGCTGTCTATAGAATTTATTTATGATTACGATATTGAATTTGATAAATATCATGCCTTCTATCTTTCAAATGTCTTACTGTACCGTCTTGTCTTTTCCTTCTTAATACCTCTAAGTCTACATCACCAATTTGCACCATTTCAATATTTGCATTCGTCTCCCCGACAATTCCATCCTTAGCAAACTCGAAATCTGAAGGTGAAAAAATCGCTGATTGTGCATACTGTATATCCATATTTTCTGTTTGTGGTAAATTCCCGACTGTACCTGATATTGCTGTATAAATTTGATTTTCAATGGCCCGAGCTTGTGCACAGTATCGAACACGTAAATAACCTTCTCTGTCCTCTGTACAAAAAGGAACGAATATAATTTTTGCTCCCATATCAGTCGCAATTCGCGCTAATTCTGGGAATTCAATATCATAACAAATTTGAATCGCAATTTTTCCACAATCCGTATCAAAAACGCGGACAGCGTCACCAGGGGATATCCCCCACCATTTTCTTTCATTAGGCGTAATATGGAGTTTATATTGCTTTTCAATCGTACCATCACGTCTAAATAAATAGGCTATATTATAAATTTTATCCTCATCCTCTTTTACAAAATGAGATCCACCTATAATATTTATGTTATACCTAACTGCTAAATCAGTGAATAATTGAATATACTCTTCTGTATACTCAGTAAGCTTCCTTATAGCAAGACTCGGTACTTTCTCGTCCAGAAATGACATTAATTGCGTCGTAAATATCTCTGGAAAAACTGCGAAGTCCGCTTCTGCATCTGAGGCAACATCTGTGAAATACTCGACTTGACTGGCGAAGTCTTCGAACGATTGAATTTGACGCATCATATATTGTACAACACAAATTCTAACTGGATAACTTGTTTTATAAAATCTTTTCGTTGTTGATTTATAATCAACATTATTCCATTCCATTAACGTTGCGTATTTATTGGATTGCCTATCATCTGGCAAGTAATTAGGATTTATCCTCATTAGTGTAAAACCATTTAATAATTGAAAGGATAGTACAGGGTCATATATTTTATGAAGCGATACTTCATTAACATATTCTCTCGGACTCATCTCTTTTGCATGCTTATGATAATTAGGGATTCGCCCTCCAATAATAATACTCTTGAGATTTAACTCCCGAGCTAGCTCCTTTCTTTGCTCATATAGACGGTGACCAATCTTCATTCTACGATATTCAGGATGAACCATTACTTCAATACCATACAGATTGTAGCCATCATCATTATGGTTAGTTATATAACCGTCATCAGTGACATCAGCCCAAGTATGGCGATCATCATATTCATCAAAATTAATAATTAAACTGGAACAAGAACCAATGATTTCACCATCATACTCTGCTACAAATTGTCCTTCCGAAAATATATTTAAATGGCTTTCAAGGTGATCTCTTTTCCATGGATCCATTCCTGGAAAACATACCTCTTGTAGCGCAATAATTTTATCGATATCTTCTTCTCTCATGTTTCTAATAATCATTTTTTTCTCAAATTTGCTTAAATCTAATTTTCTCATAAATACTCCCCTTATTTTCATTGAAACAAACGTTTGTTACTCTTATACCCCTATTTACCCTTTTCTAATCTTGGTCAAATGTTCTCCCTATAGATTCGTTTGTCAACACATAACTATGCTTGATTTGTGTTGATTTTATGACTTTTTATAGAATTTTCTCAAGCATCGTTTATTTTTACGTTAAAGAGACGTATAATTTGTTAAAATACGTTAGTATACATATTTTTCATTTCGCCTATAAATATGAAAAAAGGGAGAACGTTATGAAACCAACAGAAAAGAAGGATGCTAGGGAAAGTATTCTGTTTACTGCATGGGCTGCCTCAGTCATTGCTGTTTTCGGCAGTTTATATTTTTCCGAAATTAGACAGTATGAGCCATGTGAATTATGCTGGTACCAAAGAATTCTTATGTATCCTCTAATTGCCATTTTAGGCATAGCAGTAGTTAAAAAAGACTTTCGAATCAGCTTTTATACTATGATTTTATCTGGAATTGGAGGACTCATCTCTATTTACCATTACGGTATTCAAAAGCTTTCTTTTTTAACTGAGAGTGCTCCAGCATGTGGCAGAGTTCCTTGTACGGGACAGTATATTAACTGGTTTGGCTTTATCACTATTCCATTTCTAGCATTGGTTGCATTTATTATTATTTTTATTTGTAGTGTCATGATATGGAAAAAAACAAAGGGGGAGAAGACCAAATGAAAAAAATCATCATATTCTTAGCAGTCATTATTATTCTTTTTGGCGGAGTTGCACTGTTAACAAAAATGCAGAACGATCAAAAAGTTTCAGGGGACAACCCTTATGGAACAACTGATTTAGAGCAAGAAACGATTGATCAGTTAGATGATCCTAATTATAGCAATATTGTGTTACCAGAGGATTTAGAGAGTCAATTAAGTGAAAGCGGCGAAGCTACGGTATACTTTTTTAGCCCAACATGCCCTCACTGCCAAAGAACAACTCCAATTGTTGCTCCTTTATCTGATGATATGGGCGTTGACTTATTACAATACAACTTACTAGAGTTCGATCAAGGTTGGAATGACTTTGGTATTTCAGAAACACCAACTATTGTGCATTATGAAGATGGAAAAGAAGTAGCTCGTATTACAGGATACCAAGAAGAAGCTGTATTTCAAGATTGGTTTGAAGAAAACGTAACAGAATAAAAACGGATAAATAAAAAAACGACCAAATGTTCATAAATAAATTTGGTCGTTTTTTGTATTTCCCTTTTAAATGATTCTTACTGTAAGTAAGCTTGGTCTATATTTATTGGCTCTTTCGTTTGTTCAGGAAGGAAATGATGAAAGGAAAATGGAAAAGAGATATCAAAACGATTTAAAATCTCAGTATTTCTTTTAAATAACTCACAATGTTCTTTCTTCAGCCCTGCATCTTCAAGGAGGTGCATTAAAGTTTGTAAACTAGCCAATACCGAGTAAGCATCTCCTAAAGTTTCCATACACTTCTCTGTCGGCTTTAAAATATTCATGTCACCAAATGTCTGTAATTCTTTTTCTGAAAAATAATGAGGTAAAACATGATGAAACATTTTATCGACCAATGCTTCAATTTGCTCCTCTTGTTCTGTTGTTGCCGCAAAAACTACTTTCACAAGTAACCCACCTTTGTTCACTAATACTTCATGATTACCAATAGAATAGCATAAACTACTTTTGCCTCTCGGTGGTAATTATCACCATGATTTTATATACTATTGATGCAAATATCGTTTTCTACAAGAGAACTTGAATAATCCTTGTTAAATACACTTTCATCTATATGAATAAACACTATATGATATGCTTAAAAGGAAGGAAGT
Organism: Cytobacillus sp. FSL R7-0696; assembly: GCF_038006865.1. NCBI lineage: Bacteria > Bacillati > Bacillota > Bacilli > Caryophanales > Bacillaceae > Cytobacillus > Cytobacillus sp. FSL R7-0696. The sequence goes on from NZ_JBBOWA010000001.1 coordinate 205,456, forward strand.
AAATAATGGTAACAGTAAGTAAAAAAGGAGAATGGTTTGAATTAACCATTCCAAAAAAATGGGCTGGTCAATCCGCAACGCAATTGTTTAGAGAGATTTGGGGCGCCCCTAAAAAGCTGACCCATCAAATGCGCATGGAGGGATGCGTAAAAAAGAATAACAACCCTATTGTATGGGAAAAGCCACTAATCCAAGGAGATCGGTTACAATTCAAACTTTTAACGGACCCTCAGGTAGAAACGCTTGAGAATGATGGTTTCTATACAGATGTAGATGTTAGGTACGAGGATGATCATTTAATCATTTTTAACAAACCTGCTGGGATGGAAACACACCCACACACCTTAGTTCAAAAAAATACCCTTTTAGATGCAGCCAAATATTATATGCAACTTCAGGGTGAATCTACTTACATTCGACATATTCACCGATTAGATAAGGAGACATCTGGAGTGATACTGTTTGCTAAACATTCTTTAGCAGGTGCTATCCTTGATACAGAACTTGCACAAAGATCTATCAAGCGCACGTATATGGCTCTCGTCCATGGCCAACTAAAAAATAAACATGATAGTATTGAACTCCCTATCGGAAAGGATCGCCATCATTCCAATAAGCGGAGAGTCTCAACTACAGGGCAATATGCCAAAACGACCTATGACGTCCAAGCTTATGATAGCAAAAACAATATTTCACTCATTACTTGTCAACTCGATACAGGCAGAACCCATCAAATTCGTGTCCATTTAAGTCATATCGGACATCCACTCGTTGGTGATCATTTATATGGAGGAAAGAACCTGCTAACTAGACAAGCATTACATGCTTATAAACTTGAATGGCAGCACCCCTTCACAAAAGAAAAACAGGAGATCACTTGTCCGGCACCAGCAGACTTCCGCTCATTATGTCCATAAAGGAAACAAAGTACAAAGTCTATTATCAGCTCTTTTATTTATCTATTTACAATCGATAATAAAAACACAAAACAACGAGCAATTCGAAGTGAAGTGCTCCTTAAATTTAGCCATAAAAAAACTGCACCTCCAATTGTTAGCTCATGTTTCTAACAATTGGAGTACAGTTCAAATTGTTCGTTTTACTTATTTTAATCTGTCGATTTCCTCATGGACCTCATGATGAAACTTACGATAAAGGCAAGCACAATCGCACCAATGATCGCTGGAATTATAGCAAAATCTGCGATTACTGGTCCCCAGTCTCCTAAAATAAGAGTCCCTAACCAAGCTCCGATGAAGCCAGCAATAATATTGCCTATAACTCCTCCTGGGATATCTCTACCTGCGATTAAACTCGCTACCCAGCCGATAAGTCCACCTATAATTAATGACCATAAAAAGCTAAACAATGCTCTTCACTCCTTCATTACATCTATTTCATCTTCATTAGATGTACACTTAGGTTGTGAAAGCACTCAACGAATCATTCATTCAGTTTTTTCCTAATATGGAAATAGCAATTACAAATCGTCAGGATTTTTACCCATCCGTTTATTTTTATTATAATCGTCAATAACGCTCATATCCTCGTCAGACAGAGCAAAATCAAATATAGCTTGATTTTCCTCTAGCCTCTTTAATTTCGTTGTTTTAGGTATAACGATTACCTGTTTTTGTATATGCCAACGCAGAATAATTTGCGAGACTGTTTTATTATATTTTTTACTTAAGGTAACAAATTGTGGCTCCGAAGAAAGTTCACCTCTTGCAATTGGCGCCCACGCCTCAACTTGAATGTTGTTACTCCAGCAATATTCACGAAGTGGTTGTTGTGATAATTGCGGGTGCAACTCAACCTGATTGACCATTGGCATTATTTTTGCGACTTTTTTTATTTCTTCTAAGTGATGTTCGTGAAAATTACTAACGCCTATTGCCTTTACTAACCCTTCTTCATACAAATACTCAAGTGCTCGCCACGTATCTTTATACTTATTTGGCATAGGCCAATGGATTAAATATAAATCAATATAAGATAAATGTAATTTTTTCAAACTTTTCTTAAAAGCTGCAATCGTCTGCTCATATCCATGATCATCATTCCAAACCTTTGTCGTAATAAACAGCTCTTCTCTAGGTATGCCACTTTGTTCAATTGCTCTACCAACACCTTCTTCATTATCATAGAAGCTTGCAGTATCGATTAAGCGATAACCTAGTTGAATCGCATTCCTTACGACATTTTCCACTTCCTTCCCTTCTTCTACTTTATATACACCTAAACCAAATTGGGGCATCAAGACCCCATTTGCTAATTTTACATTAGGTATTTTTACCATCTCTCATCCTCCTCAAATAAAAAGTCTGTTTTTTTATTTCCATAAAAATATAAACGATGAAGCGGTCTAGTCATTGCCACATATAACAACTGTATTTCTAAAGGAGCTTTTGAGGTAAATACTTCATCAATTGAAAAGATAAATACTACGTCAAACTCTAAACCTTTGGCTAAATAAGCCGGAACAATGACGACTGATTCTTTAGGAATTTGTCCATGTTCTCCTAGTAAATAAACCGGCATTTCGCCATTTTTTTCAAATTGTTGATAAAGCTTCATACAATCGTTCATCGTTTTCCCAATTAATGCAAAAGTTTTAAACCCTTCTTCTTTGACTTTAAGTAATTTAGCCTCTAGGACATGTATATAGTGCTTGCCTTCGCGGGATGGAATAAACTGCGGATGCTCTCCATGTCTAACAACTGGCTTTACTTCAGGAAAGGTATACGGCAGTTTTTTTAATATATGATTAGCTGCTTTCATAATTTCTACAGTAGTCCGGTAACTCTTCTGCAATTCTGTATAAGTGGCTCGAGGGAAAATCTCGGCTTTTACGTCCGCCCAAGATGTAAGCCCTCTATAAGAGTGTATACCTTGCGCTAAGTCTCCAACTAATGTAAACATATCGGTATCAGCTGCTTTCTTAAGAGAAAGAAGTTCCATGAACGTATAATCTTGCGCCTCATCGATGACTATGTTTTTTACTTTCCACTCTTTTTCAATTCCAAACAAATGAACCTGCAAATACAATAATAAAGCTAAATCTTCTCTTTCATACATTCGCCTCTTAAACAAGTCTTGTTGATAACGAATAATATTTTCTGCTTCTACTTGTGTTAACTGATTAAGTGAACGTTTCACTAATTGCTGTGGGTTTTGAAATAAATCTTTATAATAAGTCCAAATATTCTTTTTAGGAAATTGCTTCATATATGTAGCAACCGATGTCTTTATTGCCGTTGTCATCTCTTTCAACCTTGCTTCTTTCTTATCAAGGGCTTGTGAGACATATTTTTTTCTCTTCACGGGATCTTTCGCTTGATATAATGCTCTTTCAATTTTGTCATCATAAAACATTTCAATTTTCTCAAGCATTTTCTTTTTTTTATGTTTTATTTCATTTTGTAAAATCGAACGTAACTTATTTAGTCTCTTATACAAAGGTAAATAATAAAAATCTTCTTCCAATAATTTTACAAATCGCGCACTTTTATATAATCGATACTTATCAACATAAAAATCAGTAGGCGGATGAAAAGTTAGAAATATTTCTTTCATATATTCATTCAGTATGGTTTGAAAAACTTTAGATCCCTTCAATTTTGATATTTGAAGCGCATGAACTGTTTCCTTTTGATGATTTTTCTCTAACAATTGAATTAACTTATCGTCTTTTTTCAATTTTATATTTTTCTTTTGTAATGCTCCTATGACATAATCCTCGTACGTTTTTTGCTTAATATTCTCAACACCAAGCTCAGGTAGCGCTTCGGAAATATAATCAAGGAATAGATTACTTGGGGCAATAATCATCAATTGCTCAGGTTGAAAGTTTTCTTTGTATTGGAAGATAAAATAACTAATTCGGTGTAAAGCAATCGTCGTTTTACCACTTCCCGCACCGCCTTGAACGATGATAGGTTTATTCAAATCAGCTCTGATAACTTTATTTTGTTCCTCTTGTATAGTAGCTACGATTTCTGTGAGGCGATTACTTGCACTTCCAGCTAGCGTTTCTTGTAGCAATTGATCATTTGTTGTCAAATCAATATCACGAATCTCAGTAAGGAGGCCACGCTCCATCATAAATTGTCTTTTTAATAAAAGCTCACCGTTAAAATTCTCTCCATTAGAGACATATGAAACATCCCCTAGTCTGCCTTCATAATAAAGATTTGCTATTGGTGAACGCCAATCGACAATTAATTGATCCTGATTTTCTCTTGAGTATAAAGATGTTTTTCCAATATAGATGACTTCTTCCACTGGTTGATCATCTCTGGAAAAATCAATTCTTGCAAAATATGGTTTCAGTCGGGACTTTTTCAAGCTTGATAGCTCTTCTTTTGACATATCAAAAAAGCGAGCATTCGTTAATAAAGACGAATAACCCAAACTGGAATCGACGTCTTTAAAGGCTGCTTTCATATTGTCTTGAAAATTATCCTTCGATGTCTCTGCTGTTTTAATAACAGCTTCCATATATCTTTTGGTATATTCTAAGCGCTGGTTTTCTTCATTGTAATCGGGGTGTTGATGTACCGTTGTCATATCATTTACCTCCATTTTTATAATTAGCCGCTGATGGAGAGTAATCTGACGTTGTGTAAGTGAGAAGAAATATATATTATCAGAAAAATGCATAACAATCAAATAAATGCGCAGTACTTTTAAGTCGCTCTAATATGAATAGATATTAATTAAGTTAAGGAATAATGTAAAAGTAAAGAAAAACTTTATTAATTTTTTGTAAAGGCGAACACAACAAATTCATGAAAGATAGAATAAATTTTACCCACTCACACTCTTATAAAGTCAGTAGTAACAGGGGATATGAAGATTTTTATTGAATAATAAGAAACATTACAATATGATTACAATTAAACACAATTCGACATTTTTCTTCTAGACCCGAAAATTACGCTTTATACAATAAAATTTTTCGTTTAAAATAATAACGTTTGAAGGGTTTATTTTCCGAAAATTACTGGGGGTATTAATGATGGTTTTTAAAAAACAAGATAAATTCAATAAATTGTTAAGTGATATTGCAATCAACTTAAAAGAAGGAGCAATGTATTTCGCCGATTATAAGCTAAATAACATTAGTGACTTGAAAATTTTCTCAGAAAAAATGAAAGAATACGAAACAAAAGGCGACACACTTGTTCATGAAACAATTAAAGAATTAAACAATGCCTTCATTACACCAATTGAAAGAGAAGATATTCTTCATCTTGCAATGGCTATGGATGACGTATTAGATGGTTTTGAACAAACAGCAGATTTATTTGAAATGTACTCCATCATTAATGCTGATGAATATATGTTGAAGTTTGTAGAAGCTATTCAACAAAGTGCAGTAGAAATTGAAAAATCAGTTGAGCTATTATCCTCTAAAAAGTTGCTAAAAATACGAGATCATGCAATTAAAATCAAAGACCTCGAATCAAAATGCGACGGCGTATTACGCCAATCTATTAAACATCTTTTTTCCGTTGAAAAAGATCCAATTCGCATCATTCAGAAAAAAGAAATTTACGAAAACCTAGAGGAAATTGCTGACAGCTGCCAAACAGTTGCCAACGCATTCGAAACAATTATAATGAAAAACGCGTGAGGAGCAATAACTAATGGATGCAATTTTAATTATCACAGTATTAATCGTCATTTTCGCTTTAATTTTTGACTTTATTAACGGATTTCACGATACAGCAAATGCTATTGCAACTTCAGTGTCAACGAAAGCTTTGAAACCTAGACACGCTATTATACTAGCTGCAACAATGAACTTTGTAGGTGCAATGACTTTTACAGGTGTAGCGAAAACGATTACGAAGGATATTGTCGATCCTTTCACATTACAAAATGGCTCAATTGTCATACTATCTGCCCTTATAGCAGCGATTTTCTGGAACCTATTGACTTGGTATTTCGGCATACCAAGTTCATCCTCTCATGCTTTAATTGGCTCAATTGCAGGTGCTGCCATTGCGTCAGCTGGGTTTTCTGCATTAAACTATAGTGGATTTATCGGTATCATACAGGCACTCATTTTTTCGCCACTGATTGCTTTTGCAGCCGGATTTATTATTTATAGCATTTTTAAAGTTGTTTTTAGAAATAATAATTTAACAAAGACAAATAGAAACTTTAGAACGATACAAATTTTCACCGCTGCATTGCAATCATATACCCACGGTACAAATGATGCACAAAAAGCGATGGGGATTATCACACTAGCGTTAATCTCCAATAACTATGTAACTTCTACGGACATTCCTTTTTGGGTCCAATTATCTTGTGCAATCGCGATGGGACTAGGTACATCTGTTGGTGGTTGGAAAATCATTAAAACAGTTGGCGGTAAAATCATGAAGATTCGCCCTGTTAACGGAGTAGCAGCAGACATTACGGGGGCAATGGTCATTTTTGGTGCAACCGCACTACATATGCCAGTTAGTACAACTCATGTTATTTCTTCATCTATCCTCGGTGTAGGTTCAGCCCATCGAGTAAAAGGAGTCAAATGGGGAACAGCACAACGTATGTTAATAACTTGGGTTATTACTTTGCCGATTTCAGCAACAATAGCTGGGTTAACTTATTTGATTTTGAGTTCTTTCTTATAATGCATACAAATCCTTAAGGGTTTACATCCTTAAGGATTTTTTTGTCTTCTTCTAATAAGAACTCATATATAACAAATACTATAAAGAACTTGAAAATCTTCATAAAAACGAATACTATAGTCCATGTGACCTTTTTTCGTTCGTATTATTACACACGACCATGTATTTACAGCTTGGAGGATTCTAATGTTTAAGTTAAAAGAAAACAATTCTACAGCAAAAACAGAAATACTCGCCGGTTTTACAACTTTTTTAACAATGGCATACATTGTTGTTGTTAACCCAGTCATTCTCTCTGACGCTGGTGTCCCATTTGATCAAGTCTTTACTGCAACAATTATTGCAGCAGTAGTTGGTACACTTTGGATGGCCCTTTTTGCTAATTATCCAATTGCTATCGCTCCCGGTATGGGATTAAATGCTTATTTCGCGTATTCTGTCGTTGGTGGGGGCTTAGATTATGTAACAGCTTTCGCTGCCGTATTCGTAGCAGGTCTCATCTTTGTGATTTTATCTTTAACTGCTTTTCGTGAAAAATTAATTGAAGCCATTCCAGAAAACTTAAAAGCAGGAATTTCTGCTGGTATTGGTTTATTTATTGCATTTGTTGGACTGCGAATGTCCGGCATTATTACAAGTGATCCTAGCAATCTTGTGGCTTTAGGGGATTTAACAGCAACTTCAGCAATATTAACGCTAGTTGGTTTAGTCATCACACTCATTTTAATCGCATTAAATGTATCTGGAGCTCTGTTTTTCGGCATGATTATAACAGGCTTAATCGCGTTCTTTACTGGGCAACTACAGTTTAGTGACGGGCTAACATCTTTACCTTCGCTTCCAGAAGGCATTTTAGTATTCAATCCCATTTCAGCTATTGGGGACGTCATCACTCATGGTCTTTATGCGGTTGTTTTCTCGTTTTTATTAGTAACAATATTTGATACAACCGGAACAATGATTGGTGTTGCCCAACAAGCTGGTTTAATGAAGGGGAATAAATTGCCACGTGCAAGACAGGCTTTATTATCTGATTCATTAGCCACATCTGTCGGTTCTATGTTCGGAACAAGCCCTACAACTGCTTTCATTGAATCTTCTAGTGGGGTTGCAGCCGGTGGTCGAACCGGACTAACTTCTTTGACAGTAGGTATCCTTTTTATCGTTGCTGCATTCTTTAGTCCGCTTGTCAGTGCGGTTTCAGGCATTGCTGCCATTACTTCGCCTGCACTCATAATTGTTGGTAGCTTAATGATGGGAAGCTTAGTTAAAGTTAAATGGGGTGAGTTTGATGAAGCTTTCCCAGCGTTTTTAATTATTTTGACGATGCCGCTCACTTCTAGTATTGCTACAGGTATTGCACTCGGGTTTATAACACATCCCATCTTAAAAATATTTAAAGGCAAAGGTAAACAAGTTCATCCACTCGTTTATATTTTCGCTGTATTATTTCTCATTCAATTACTCTTTTTACCACATTAAAGTGGAAGGAATAGAAACATCTATTGGCTAAATAAAAAATCCGAACACCTCTTCAAATGCTAAAGCAATGCAAGCATCTGATTAATGAGTGTTCGGATTTTCTTTTTTACCAGTATAGGATTGAATGAGTTAGACTTCTACTTCTTCAATTTTATTATGTGGGTCATTATAAACTTCTTGGTCGATATCTTTCGTCATTTTACTCGTTAATATACCCGAAGTCATAGATCCACTTACATTTACCGCTGTTCTCCCCATATCAATTAATGGTTCGATTGAGATTAATAAACCCGCAAGAGCAATAGGTAAATCTAAGGCTGAAAGGACGAGAATGGCTGCAAAAGTTGCTCCTCCACCTACTCCCGCAACGCCAAATGAGCTGATAACAACTATAGCGATAACTGAAAGGAGAAAACTTGGTTGTAATGGATTAATCCCAACCGTAGGTGCAATCATAACAGCTAACATAGCCGGATAAATACCCGCACAACCATTTTGTCCAATAGAGAGACCAAATGAACCTGCGAAATTGGCTATTCCATCTGATACCCCTAATGATTTTTGCGCCTTAATATTTAAAGGTAATGCCCCAGCACTTGTTCTTGACGTAAAGGCAAACGCAAGCACCGGAAATGCTTTTCTTAAGTATTGTAGTGGACTTAATCCGACAAATAGTAATAATAACAAGTGAATTAGCATCATAACCGCTAACGCTACATATGAAGCAATAACAAATTTCCCTAAATTGTAGATTGCAGAGAAATCACTTAACGCAACTGTCTTTGTCATAATAGCAAGCACGCCATAAGGAGTTAATCTAAGGATTAGTGTAACCACACGCATAATAATGCTATAAAAGGCATCGACAATTTTTGCAAATATCTCTGCTTGCTCAGGTGTTTTTCTTCGTACGCCCAAGTAGGCAATACCTAAAATTGCTGCAAATATAACGACTGATATCGTTGAAGTCGCTCTCGCTCCTGTTAAGTCAAGAAAAGGGTTTGCAGGAAGTAACTCTAAAATTTGTTGAGGCAATGTTTGAGCTGCTAGTGATTGAGATGTTTCTTCCATTTGTGTCCCTCTACTGACCTCTGCATCTCCCTCTTCAATTTGGATGGCTTCTAAATTAAAGACGGTTGCCGAACCAATACCCACAATAGCAGCCACAGCTGTAGTCCCAAGTAGTATTCCGATAATTAATACACTTATTTTACCAATATTACTTGAGAGGCTCAATCTTGTAAACGCTCCTAAAATGGAAATAAACACGAGTGGCATCACAATCATTTGTAAGAATTTAACATAACCCCCACCAACTAGTTGAAACCAATCCGTCGACCTTGCCAATACTTCTGAAGTTGATCCATAAATCAGTTGCAATGCTAAACCAAACAATATACCTATTCCCAATGCCGTAAAGACTCTTTTAGAAAATGAAATATGTTTACGTTGCATAATAAATAATAAACTAATAAAACCAATCATTAATGCTAAGTTAATAATAAACCATACATTATCCATCATTACCCCTCCTAATATCTTACTTTTGCACAATTTTATATGATAATACGATTATTCCTATACGTCAAGTATGAATTACGATTTAATTATCCTTTATGGTATATGCTTTTTTCATGAATATATACCAATCTATCTATAGGCCTTTCTTACTTAACATTTTCAACTGTTTTTGCCGATTTTTTTAATCCCCTTTGAAAGCCAAAAAGCTGCAGCATCGCTTAAAATAAGCTAACGATGCTACAGCTAAAATAAAAACTCTTATTGCTTATAAGCTTCTTACCTTCTCGCTGCATGCTTTCATAGCAGTGAGAACAGATGAACGAAATCCTGTTTCTTCTAACTTGCTGACCGCATCAATAGTCGCACCTCCAGGGGTACAAACCTCATCTTTTAACATTCCAGGATGTTTACCAGATTCAAGCACCATCTTTGCTGCACCTAATACTGCCTGAGCACCTAGTTTATAAGCAATGTCTCTTGGTATACCGTCTTTTACCGCTCCATCGGCCAATGCTTCTATAAATAAAAACACATATGCAGGAGAAGACCCGCTAATTGCTGGAATGCCATCCATTAATGACTCATCCACTACTTCCACTTTCCCGATAGCAGAAAAGATGCGTATTACTTTACTTAATTTCTCTTCATTAATATACTGGTTGCTACTTAGCACACTCATTCCCTCACCAACCAGTGAAGGTGTATTTGGCATTGTACGTACTGCCATTACATTTCGTTCAAAGTACTTTTCGATATCATGTAGAGTAATGCCAGCAGCAATGGTTACGATAATGCTATGTTCATTTACTTCCCCTTTTATTTCATCAATTACTTCCTTATGATTATTAGGAGGAACCGCTAAAAAGATTACTTCGGCGCTTCTCGCCACTTCTTTATTGGAGTGGGTTGTATGAATCGCATACTTTTCTTCTACCTTATGTAGTGTTTCTTTCGTTCTTGCACTTGAAATCATTTCATGATGACTGACTAAACCGTTTTTTAATATGCCGCCAATAATCGCTTGTGCCATTTTTCCACAACCGATAAACCCTATCTTTTTTTCCATTGTTATCACTCACCTTTTCCTTACTCTGGTTCATTTTAACATTATCACAGCTGCATTGAAAAAAAGTTTAATACACTTCTTTAAGGTAATCGCAGAACTAATGATAACTATATTTGCTACAAGCTACCCTTATTTATTAGATAAACTTCATGAAAAAAATAACCCAAAGCATCAATGCTTTGGGTTATTTATTAATTAATTATCTTGAACATCTTTTCGATTCTTTTTAAACATTTTTGATAATACTTCATACACAATAGGAACAACGACTAGAGTTAATAAGGTCGAACTTGCAAGACCACCGATAACTGTGATACCTAATCCTTTAGAGATTAAGCCTCCACCGCCTGAACCAAATAATAATGGAACCAGCGCACCCATTGTAGCAATAGCTGTCATTAGTATCGGACGAAGACGAGTGGCACCCGCTTCTAGAATAGCGTCTCTCATCGTCATACCATCTCTTTCCATATGAATGATCCGGTCAACTAATACGATAGCGTTCGTAACAACGATACCGATTAACATGAGTAGACCCATCATAACCGTAACAGAGATTGTTTCCCCTGCAATGTATAATCCGACAAAGGAGCCAATGACTGCAAACGGTAGTGAGAACAGAATGGCAAACGGTGCAACACCCTCACCAAATGTAACAACTAAGATGAAATATACAATCGCAATAGCGGCAAGCATTGCTAAACCTAATTGCGTAAACGTTTCGTTCATATCTGCAGTTACACCAGCAACATCAAGAGTTACCCCTTGTGCCAAGTCTAAATCATCGATACCTTTATCCAGTTCACTCGTAACTTTGGATAAATTATCTGAAGTTACTGTGGCAGAGACAGTTGCATAGTACTCACCTTTACTACGAGACAATGTATTTAATGTTGTCCCTTCTTCTACATTAACAAGCTCAGATAATGGCATTTCTTGGCCTGTTGCAGTCGGAACCTGTGTATCTAATAACTCATCAATTGATTTCGCAGGCTCAGCAGCTTCAGTTTGAATAATGACATCTATTTCATTACCATCACTTTGAACAGTTGTCAGCACTTCACTATTACCTTTATCGTTTAACGCCATAACGATTTGACCTGTCGTTAAACCATACTGCATAACGTCTGCTTGCTCAACTTTTAAGATATGTTCTACATAAGCATCTTCTGCTGTAGATGAAATATCTTCTAAGTTATCGGTATCATGCATGACATCTTCCACTTGTGCCACGGCATCATTTAGTTTATCTAAATCCTCACTATACAATGTATAGCTTACTTCACTAGTATTCGCACCCATTGAAGAAAAGTCCTGAGATTTCCACTCACCAGATTGTTCAATATTGAATACATATTCTTCAATTTCTTCTCTTACCTCTGGGAAGTTCTTCATATCTGGATCAAAAATCAGATACATAAGAGCCCCACTAGCGCCGCCACCCATCATCATAGCAGCAGGATCTACATTGTCTGGGTCATTAATGGACAATTGTAGTATATCAATATCATCGCGTTTTAATAATTCTTCTTCTACTTCAGAAATATTCTCTTCCGTTATATCCATCTTCTCGCCGGTTTCAGGTGTATATGTTAAATACATTACCTTCTCTTCTTCACTTCCAAGGAAGCTAAAACCGATTAATGGAGTCAATGCTAATGATCCAGCTAATAAAAGAATAGCAATAGCTGACGTAATAATTTTATGGTTTAACGCTTTACTTAGAATGCCTTTATACCATAAAGCAAGTTTACCTACTTCTTTATGATTGCTCTCCTCTTTCTTACCGTAAAGTTTTTTCTTAAATAAGAAATGAGAGAGGGCTGGGACAATTGTAATCGCAACAATTAATGAAGCGCCCAATGCAAATGTCATCGTTAAAGCAAACGGAACAAATAGTTCACCAACCATTCCACCTACGAAAATTAACGGCGCAAAAACGGCCACAGTTACTAATGTAGACGAAAGAATCGGCTTAAACATTTCAATAGTCGCTTCCCTTACTAAAGCACGACCATTTAATTTTTCCTCTTTCAAATGTAAGCGACGGTATATATTTTCCACAACAACAATCGAGTCATCAATTACACGACCAATTGCTACTGTAACCGCTCCAAGAGTCATAATATTTAACGTAATATCCAACCAATTAAGCACTAAAAATGCCATAAAAATCGACACCGGAATAGAAACAATGGATATAATCGTTGACTTAAAGTCTCTTAAAAAGAGTAAAATAATTAATACAGCAATTAAACCACCAAAAAGTGCTTTTTCAACCATTGTGCTAACAGACTTTTCAATCGGTTCACCCTGGTCTAAAGAAATATCAATGGCAAGGCCATCATACTTTTCTGTTTCTTCTTCAACATAATCTTTTACACGATTAACTACATCTACTGTGTTATCCTGTTGTCCTTTTACAATTTGGATCGCAATCGCATTTTCTCCATTTGTACGAGAAACAGACTCTACTTTACCTACTTGTTCAATTTGAGCAAGTTCACTTAGCTCAACAAATGGTTGTGGGTGGTCGGCAGTTGGTGTTACTGGGATCATCATTTCTTTCAACTCATCAATAGTTGTTACTTTCCCATCTACCGAAACAGCTTCTTCAGCTTCTTCAAAATCAAATAACCCTAAAGATAATGCCATATCACTTGCTTGAATCAGTTCTTTTACATCATCTTGATTCAATTCAAACTTGGCTAGCTCTTCTTCATCCCAAGTAAATTCAACTTGTTCAATATGTTGACCGGTCATTGTTGCAGATGCTACACCTTCAATCTTTTCAATATCAGGCAAGATTACATCTTCAACTAATTCAGTCAGTCCAACAATATCTTCTTCTGTACTACTAATTGAAAGTGCAACTACTGGCATCATATTCATGCTGATAGATGTCACAGTCGGCTCTTCCACATCTTCAGGAAGATCTAAATTAGCAATCGCTCTTTCTAGCTCAACCTTTTTATCATCCATATCAGCGCCATATTTATATTCTACTTGAATACTTCCTACATTCGCACTTGAATTAGAATAAACAGCATTGACATCTTCAAGTCCTTCAACTGCCTGTTCAATTGGCACTGAAACCTCTTCCATCACCTGCTCAGGGGTGGCACCAGGATAAACACCATTTACCATTAAAAATGGAATAGAGATATCTGGGATTGTTTCAGTTTTCATCTGTGTAGTTGAGTAAACACCTGAAACTGTAATAATTATGGTTAATAACCACACAGCGAGCTTATTCTTTAAAACGAAATTGACTATGCCCTTCACATTGACACCTCTTTTTTTAAAAATTCGATTCTCCTTTACCCGATAACCATTATGTATATAGTAGAAATCAGTGTAAACGAAGTCTAACAAATAAGAATACTAACTATCATACCCAAAAAGAAGCCATTACTGGTTCTATAGAATCTATTTTGTTTGTTTTCTTGACGACAAACTCGGGTATCCTATAGAATATGACTAGTGGGTCACATCACCAATAAATATAACTGACCGGTCAGTCATGTGTCAATTATATTATTGTGAAGTTTTTGTTAACACGGAGATACTTCTTCGGTTAAGGAGTTGTTACAGATGAAAGAAAAAGAAAAAATAATTATTGAAGCTGCGATCAAATTATTCGCTAAAAAAGGATATACTGCCACATCTGTACAAGATATCGCCACTGATAGCGGCATTTCCAAAGGTGCATTTTATTTATATTTTAAATCCAAAGAAAAATTGTTAGAGTCTTTATTAATATATTATTTTGATCAATTAACTGAAGAAATCATGCAGTGGGACAACAAGAACCTTACTGCAAGAGAAAAATTCAAGGCACAAATCAATACAACCATTGATATGTTAATCCAACATAAGGATTTTATTATTACTCAAACAAGAGAACAAACCATACCTATTAATGAATCAATAAAAGAATTATTATTCACAAAGCAAATTGAAATGAATGAATTTTACCGCAAAAGTTTATCTTCTATATATGGAGAAGAAATGACTCCTTATTTATGGGATTTATCTCAACTTCTTGATGGTCTTTTTCATTCATACGTAAAAATATTAATTATTGACAAAGAAATATTTAAGCCTGAGCATGTGACTGATTATTTATTAAATAGAATGGACTCTTTAGCAGAGGGTCTAAAAAAAGAAGAACCTTTGATTACTGAAGCTAAGATGAACCGTTTTCTGCAAAAATTTAATATATTTTTACCAAATACTAGTCCATCGACTACCATTGCAGATATTAGACAACAAATACAAGAATGCGATGATAAAGAAACATTAGAGGTTTCCCTCGATATGATAGAAGAAGAAACCCAAAGGGAATATCCCAGACTTCCTGTCATTAAAGGAATGATTACTAACTTTAATCAATATCCTGATTTAAAGAAGCAACTGAATGATTTATTACAATTATAGAATGAGAGAAATTTGTCGATAAAAAGACCAACCTTTTTACTGGACATTTTCACTTTAAACGTTTATTTTACTATAAACAGGTAATATAAAGAGATATAGTGTAAACGAAGTAGAAAACTTCTGTACTTATAATTTATAAGAATGGATGGTGGAGAATATGGCAAATAACAAAGTTACGAATATCAGAAAGAATGAAAAGAAAGATGTAAGTATCGGAACAAGCGTGTCTTTAAATGGTCTCGTTACAGCAGTCTTTGATAATATGGTTCACGTACAGATCGGGGCTAAAATTGTCACTGTCAATATAAAGGATTTATATTCAGAAATCAACCAAACGCTACTTCCAAAACAATCAGTAAAAACACCATCGCAATCCGTCTAAAAACTGGTAAAGATTATATTTCCTAGGATAGTTAGCCTATAAAAATAAGGCTAGTTATCCTTTTTTATTTAGATAATGAACGATACATATATGAAATTAAAACAGTTGGTTGTTGATGATGTAAAAGTTTACATAAAAAATTTATTCATCCTTCGCTTATTTTCACTAGATATTTTTATTTTTTAACAATATGACATTGCCACAAATGAATTTCAACTCTATTATTTTATATACTTTGATGAATACGGGGATTCTTCTTTTCTTCATTTTAGGTAAGCAGGACTACAAAAAGAACCATATAAATATTCGTATCATTCAAATATTACATGGATGATTTCTTTTCACTGCATAGTTATTGTTATTGACCAATGCAAACAGAGCCATAAAAATACTTACCTTGTTCAACGAACGATTCCTCAAGTTGAACAAGGTAAGTAAAATAGACCATGATCCTTGCAATTGTCTAGTTTTTTCAATAGAACTATAAGGTTTTATCATTTACTACTTTAATGGATTTTTTTCATTTCTTTTAATCTTGTAGCATCACCTAATATTTGAATAAAGGAAGCATCTTCTATACGTAAATCCCCCTCTATTTCTACTACCCATGTATCATCAGCAATCATCTTCATAATTTCTGCTCCTTCAGGTAACTGCTGTAAGACTGAACGTCCATAGGCAATCCAACTCGTTTTCGCACTACGGTGTTGATCAATGGTGGACTCTTCATTAAAAGTATACTCCTGATCCTTTTCTGTTAAATGAATCAAATCTTCTATAATTGCACTTGCTGTTGGATACATACCTGCACCTGGCCCCTGCAAACTAATACTCCCGACAATATCCGCCTCGATATGGATAGCATTTTGCACACCTTCCACCTGATATAAAGGATGGTTACCCTCAACTAACACTGGCCGAACAGCACATTTCACTTGAGAATGAGCGTATTCAATAGTTGCCACGTGCTTGTATCTAAGACCTAATTCATTAAAGAAAGTAATATCTGATTTAGCAATACTCGTAATCCCGTTTCTTTCAATCTGTTCGCTTATTGGTTTCTCTCCATAAATCAATTCACTTAAGATAGCTGCTTTATAATACGCATCAAAGCCTTCAACATCATTCGTCGGATCCGCTTCCGCATAACCTAATTTTTGCGCTAGCGCCAGAGCATTATCAAATGATAATTGCTCTTCTCTCATTTTGGTTAATATAAAATTAGATGTACCATTCAATATGCCTTCAACCTTCGTTACTTTATTAGCATTTAGCAGTTTTTTTAAAGTTTGAATAATAGGAATACCGCCTGCCACAGTAGCCTCGTAGCCGACTGAGACGTGATATTTTTTTGCTAATTCTCTTAAGATATTACTTTTTTCAGCAAACATCTCTTTATTTGCCGTAATCACGTGGCGACCTTTTTCAATCGCACTTTGTAAATAAGTTGCAGCCGGTTCAATACCAACAATTGCATCAATTACTACATCAATATTCTCCAGTTGTTGGATTTTTTCATATTGGTTTGTCAAAATAACTGACTGATCGGGGGCAGTATGCTTCTCAATGTCTCTCACTAAAATAGCAACAACCTTTACTTCTTCACTTAATAACTTTTGCAAACGCCCTTGATGCTGTTGAATTGTACGGTAAACGCCTTTACCAACAGTACCATAGCCAAGTAAAGCGATATTAATCGTCAAACCTTTTACCTCCCATTACATCATATTACTGTACTTTTTGACTAAGTTTGGCAAGCTCTCTTGCCTTTAATTCTCTGCGCAATATTTTGCCACTGATTTTTGTTTTAGGAAGTTCTGTGACAATTTCCATTTCTCGTGGGGCAGAATGAGCAGCTAATCTTGTTTTTACAAACTTTCTAATCTCTTCAAGTAAGACATCACTGCCTGTATATCCTTTTCTTAGGACAATAAAGGCTTTGACGATTTCACCTCTTAATGCATCTGGTTTACCAATAACTCCAGCTTCTGCTACAGCAGGGTGTTCAATGAGCTTACTTTCAACCTCAAAAGGTCCGATTCTCTCCCCGGAAGAATTGATCATATCATCACTTCTACCTTGGAAGAATATATAGCCATCCTCATCTTGAACAGCCAGATCTCCTGATACATACCAACCTTCAAAAGGAAAATATGACTGGTATTTCTCCTCATTCTTCCATACTTCTTTCATGATTCCTGGCCATGGTGCTTTAATTGCTAAGTGACCAATCGACCCTCTTGATTGTTCGACTCCATCATCATCGAGGATAGCGATGCTTATACCAGGAAATGGTCGACCCATTGATCCGGGTTTAATTACTTCTGAAGGTAAATTGACAATTAATTGTGCCCCTGTTTCAGTCATCCACCATGTATCATGTATTCTTTTCCCTAACGTTTCTTTTCCCCAATAAATGACCTCAGGATTTAACGGCTCACCCACACTTAATAAATGTCTTAAGTTGGATAAATCATAATCATTTGGTAGATCATTTCCTTCTGCCATTAACATTCTGTATGCTGTCGGTGCACTATACCATACAGATACTCCAGTTGTTTCTAATGTATGATACCAACCCTTTGCATCAAATCGGCCACCATTAACGACAATTGTCGCTCTATTCAACCAAGGTGTAAAAATGCCATACACAGTTCCCGTAACCCAACCTGGATGTGCGGTACACCAATACACATCATCATCTTTTAAATCCAGTACCCATTTCCCTGTTTGATATTGATGAACCATCGCTCTATGAGCATGAATAATTCCTTTTGGCTTTCCCGTTGAACCGCTTGTATAGTGGATGTTTAAACCATGCTCAAGATCAACCCACGTCGTGATATCTTCTTCCTTTACTGTTTTCTCTAATTCTTTGATGAGAGAAATTTCCTTTTCACCTAATAATTGTACGTCATCCGCATCAGTAAGAAATATCTTCTCTAAACAAGGTAGTTCGTTTTTGGGTACTCTATTAAGTAAGTCAGTATCCGTAATCAAAAACCTTCCATCACAATCAGAGATTCGATCTTTTACTGCTTCCTCCATAAATGCTTCAAAAAGAGGACCCGCAATTGCGCCGAGTTTAATGGTGGCAATCATTGTAAAATAACAATCGGGGTGTTTAGGTAGAAAAATAAAAACGAAATCACCTTTTTTCACCCCTTGGTTCCTTAAAACGGTGGCGATATGATCTGTTTTTTCTTTAATCTCTGCGAATGTGTATGTCTCTTCATATGCACCATTCACATAATGCAATCCTATTTTGTTTCCATAACCGTCAACCACATGTTTATCAATACATTCATGAGCCATATTGACTAGACCTGATTGGCTCCAGCTAAACTGTTGTTTAACCTCATCCCATGAAATATTTTGACATGCCTCTTCATAGTTCGTTAAGTTGTAATCTCCTTCAATGGGGGCAAGCTGTTGCCGCTCTATCACTGTCATAAGTCATTAGCTCCTTTATTTTTAGATTGCTTTCGAATGAGATAAATCTAATAATTGCAAAATCTCATCTTTTAGTACAGCAAGATCTTTATCTACTCTTGATCTTGGTTTTGATTTATCAATTTTTATTTCTTGATATAATTCTCCCGGCTGTCCCCTAAGAATAATAATGCGATCGGCTAAATATAATGCTTCATCAATATCGTGCGTTACTAAGAGGATAGTTGATTGATAGGTTTGCCAGAGATTCAGTAATAAATCTTGTAATTGCATTTTTGTAAAAGCATCTAATGCACTAAACGGTTCATCTAAAAGTAATATTTCTGGTGAGGTAACGAGAGCTCTGGCAATGGCCACCCTTTGCGCCATCCCGCCAGATAAATCTTTCGGGTAATGGTTTTCAAACCCTACTAGCCCAACGGCTTTAATATATTGCGCTATTTTACTTTGAACTTTTTTTTGTAGACCGAATCCAATATTGTCATAAACTTTTAACCAAGGCATCAGTCTAGGTTCCTGAAAAATCATCCCGATTTTCTTATGAACATCATGGACAGTTTCGCCATCTATTACAACCTGACCATCATATTGTTTATCCAAGCCGGATAATACACGTAAGAGCGTACTTTTACCGCAACCACTTGTTCCTAAAATCCCAATGACTTCACCCTGTTCTACCTTCAAGTCAATATTTTTGAATCCCGTTGTTCCATTTGAAAAAGTTCTAGACACTCGCTCAATTGATAACAATCTTGCCACCTCCTACTTCTTGACGATCGTATCTTGCCAATGCAATGTTTTTGTCTCTAAACCTTTTAAAATGGCATCTGTTATTTTTCCTAATATGGCAAATAAGACGATACTAGAAATAATTAATTCCGGTGCATAAGTGTTTTGGCCATAAACAAGCAAGTAACCAATACCTGTAGAAGCTCCCATTAATTCAGCTGCAACAACGAACATCCAACCAAGTCCCAATCCGCTTCTCAGCCCTACTAAAAAAGATGGCAAAGCTGCTGGTAATATAATCTTCGAAATTAATTGCCATGAGCTAAAATGATAGATTTTCCCCACTTCAATTAGTTTACGGTCAATTCCTTGAATGCCTGAAACGATATTTAAATAAACTGGGAAGAAAACACCGACAGCGATTAAAACCACCTTGGAAGGTTCTCCAATTCCCATCCAGAGAATAAATAAGGGCACCCATGCCAATGAAGGTATGGAACGAAAAGCTTGAATTAGTGGATCTAATAAACTTTCGACTGTGGAAAAGTAGCCAACAGCGGCGCCAATAATTAATGCTGCAACAGTGCCAAATAAAAAACCAAGCACAAGGCGATATAATGTAATGCTCGTATGTGTCCATAAACTTCCATCTGTCGTCATTGTCATAAGTGATTGCAAAATGATTGATGGAGCCGGGAGTAAATGAGGAGGGAACACACCGATCCGACTCAAGTACTCCCATGCAAGAATAAGTAAGATTGGCACGATACTTCCAAGTAACACCCTTTGAATACTAGGATTAATTTTTCTATGCTTCTCCTTACCCTCATTTACTTTTGGGATCGCTATGACTTCCTTCATATTCATTCTCCTTTACCAACCCTACTGAATGACCTCTGTTGAGAAATCTGGGTTTATTAATTCATCAACCACTTTACCTACGTCATCACTCTTAATAATGCCTTCTTCTTTTAAAACCTCACCAGCCGCATTTAATGCTTCTATTTGCACTTCACCAGGAATTGGCTCATTAAAGTCATTTCTCTCTAATTCTTTTTTCGCTACCTCAAGGGTGATTTGTGCTTCTTCTGCCAGTATCTCTGCCGCTTCTTCAGGATTTTCTAATACCCACGTACGAGCTTTTTCATAAAGCTCAATTACTTCTTTTACTTGTTCAGGATATTTCTCAGCAAATTCGCTTCTCACATTTAATGTGCCATACGTGTTAAAGTCGATATTTCGATAAATAAATTCTGTGCCTGCTTCAAGTTCTAATTTAGCCATATGTGGATCTAAACCAGCCCAAGCGTCTACTTGCCCTGTTGTTAATGCCGTTCCACCGTCAGCGTGTTGCAAGTTAACGATTTCTACATCCGTTGATGTCAATCCGGCTTCATTTAAAGAGCGCAGTAAAAAGATATATGGATCTGTTCCAATCGTTGCTGCTACTTTCTTTCCCTTCAAGTCTTCAACCGATTTGATAGCTGATCCTTTCGGTGCAACTAATGCCGTCCATTCTGGTTTTGAGTATATATAGACTGATTCAATTGGAGCACCATTTGCTTTTGCAATTAATGCCGCTGCACCTGCAGTTGAACCAAAATCAACACTGCTGCTATTAAGAAACTCAAGTGCCTTATTACTCCCTTGACTGAGGACAAACTCAACATCAATATCATCTTCGGCAAACGCTTCTTCTGCCCAACCGAATTTCTTTAAAATGACACTTGTTGGAGAATAATGGGCATAGTCTA
This sequence comes from Cytobacillus sp. FSL R7-0696, assembly GCF_038006865.1. Taxonomy (NCBI): domain Bacteria; kingdom Bacillati; phylum Bacillota; class Bacilli; order Caryophanales; family Bacillaceae; genus Cytobacillus; species Cytobacillus sp. FSL R7-0696. Next base: position 226,933 of record NZ_JBBOWA010000001.1, read on the forward strand.
AAACAATTTTTTCTGGTTTTCCTTCGCCATTGCTATCATTAGTGCTGGCCTCACTATCCCCGCAAGCACTAATGAATCCAATTGATAAAACGACAATTAAAAATACGAACCATTTCTTCATTGATGACTCTCCTCAACCTCGGTTTTAAATTTCACAAGCAAAGGTTACAATAGAACCTCTTAATCTCTGTGCCTCTTTATATGTGCAGCGATTTTGTACCGCTTCAAGTCCAGCTTCTTTTGCTATTTCAACTGCTTTTGGAGAAATGACACCTTCTTGCAGCCAGAACACTTTTGGTTGGATTTCTACTGCCTCTTTCGCCACTTCTATCGCAGCTTCAGGGCTTCTAAATACTTGCACAATATCAATGGTATAAGGAATGGATTTTAAATTTGGATATGCCTGTTCACCTAATACTTCTGTTTCTCTTGGATTAACTGGCACGATTTGATAACCTAATCTTTGCATTTTTCTTGCTAAACGGTAACTTGGTCTAGCAGGATTTCCACTTAAACCAACAACAGCAATCCTTTTTGCTCTTTGCACCTCTTCGCCATCCACATCTTCTTTTAATGAGGATGATTGTAATGCCCACCGAATAACACCTTCATCATTTACTGCTGTTTCTCCTTTTTGTTCTCCCTTCGAAGAAATACCAGTCGCTTCAAAGAAGGCTTGATCTAAGTCATTGGTTAAATCTCTAACCGATTCAATCCCAACTGATAAACGTATGAGCTCCTCACTTACACCGCTTTTAATTAAATCTTCTGCACTTAACTGTTGATGTGTGGTTGAAGCCGGATGAATAATGAGTGACTTCGCATCCCCTACATTGGCTACATGAGACCACAATGCAATGGTATCTATTACTTTCTTACCTGCATCTCGACCACCTTTAATACCGAAGTTCACAATGGAACCGAAGCCAGTGTTTAAATATTTCTTCGCGAGTTCATGCGCTGGATGCTCTGCTAAACCTGGATATGCGACCCAATCGACAGCTGGATGGGCGTTTAAGAAATGAGCTATCTTCGCTGCATTTTCCGTATGTTTCTCTATACGTAAATGGAGTGTTTCCAATCCTTGGAGTAAAAGAAATGCACTATGTGGGCTTAATGATGACCCAAAATCGCGCAGCAACTGAACACGAAGCTTTGTACTGAAAGCGAGAGTACCAAACTCATTCGCATAAACAATACCGTTATAACTTGGGTCTGGCTGAGTAAAACCAGGAAACTTATCATGATTCCAATTAAATCGTCCGCCATCAACTACAAGTCCACCAATTGTTGTTCCATGACCTCCAATCCATTTTGTTGCCGAGTGAATGACAATATCTGCACCCCATTGGATTGGTTTGCAAAGATAAGGTGAAGCGAAAGTATTATCAATAATAAGAGGAATATCATTTTCATGAGCAATATTTGCAACTGCCTCTACATCTAGGACATGAAGACTTGGGTTCCCAATAATCTCTCCATATAAAGCCTTAGTTTTTGGCGTAATCGCTTTACGGTAATTCTCAGGGTCAGAACCATCAACAAAATGAACTTTAATCCCATATTTCGGAAGTGTTATAGCAAAAAGATTATATGTTCCACCATAAAGGTTCGAAGCTGCAACAATCTCATCACCCGCTTGGGCAATATTCATAATCGAAAGAGCTATAGCTGCCATTCCAGATGAAGTCGCTACTGCCGCTACCCCATCTTCTAATAAAGCAATACGTTTTTCTAATACATCTACCGTTGGATTACCGATTCGTGAATAGATATTTCCCGTCTCATCCAATGAAAATAGGCTTTGCGCATGATCTGTATTATGAAAAACATATGAACTCGTTTGATAAATAGGAACTGCACGAGATCCCGTTGTCGGGTCTGGTGATTGACCTCCATGTAATAAAATCGTCTCATCATCATAAGTGTTAAATTGATTCGTCATTATATACTCTCCTCTACTTTTTAGTCGGATAATTAAAATAAATAACCCCCTCTTCATAAGAAGAGGGGGTTGCCTCATCTTATCTTCCAGACATTCACTGCCTGCAGGATTTAGCACCTTTTCAAGCATTTGCTTGAAGGTTGCCGGACTTCATAGGGCCTGATCCCTCCGTCACTCTCGATAAGAAATATTTTATTTTTTAAAGCGTTAATACTTTAATTACAAATAGAATTATATCCAAAAAACAAATTGTCGTCAATATAAAATCTGAATATATTTTATATTCCAATAAAATATTGGCTCTATCACATAAAAAGCCCTTCCACCAAGAAGGGCAGAAGGGCTTTGAATTCACACGCTCACCTTCTCCTTATCTTTGGATAATATCCTCTGAAATTGGCACCATACAAAAGATTGCTGGTTGCCGAGGCTTCACTGGGTCAGTCCCTCCGCCTCTCTGGATAAGAAGTTCTATTTATTTGTTTAACATCATATACCCTTTTATAGGGAATCGTCAATAACATTTTGAAAATTTATTTATTTTCATCCTGGATAAGTGTCAAAAAATGATACAGTATCTTAGCTGTTAACCCCCATATCACATGACCTTTATAAGTATAAAAAATTTCTTGCATCCTTCGCGTTTGCCATTTATATTTTTCCCCATTAGGAATGAGATGATAAGGGAAGCTACTATTAGGCTCTGGCTTCATCTCAATATAATGAATTGATGGTCCCTCTTTCAAAAAATAAGTAAGTGGTACTGTGAAAATTTGATCCACTTCCTCTGGATTTAGCTTAAGATCACTGATGCTCTCTATTGTGCCTACAAACGGATAAATCACTGTATCATAAGGTGTCACTACATAATCAAGTTCTGAAAAAACAGAGACTTCTCCAATTGGGATACCTAACTCTTCACTGGTCTCCCTTTTTGCCGTCTCAATCAAATCCACATCGTCTTGATCCATTTTCCCCCCAGGAAAGCAAATTTCCCCTGGCTGTCTTCTCATAGATAAAGACCGTACTTCAAACAAAATATGTATTTCTCCATCTTTTTCTATTAGGGGAAGAAGAACAGCGAATTTAACCAATCTAGAGCTACCCAATATATCTGATTGACGATGCTGTATCTCTGATCTTATTTCTTCCAAATCCATGTTAATTACCTCCAAACCACACGACTTAAATCTTTATTTCTCTTTCTGCAATCTATCAATCATCCCCATTGTGCAGACATTTAAATCTAAGCCTATTAGCTTCTTATCCTCTGCACTAAGTTCAACATCGTGCGCTGTTAATAAATAATGTTTTACTTGTTCCAACAATTCCGATTGTATGGCTTCCTGCATTTTTATTATGTCATTTCCTTGGAGAAAAACGTCATCTGCAACTGAAGTAAATATAGGTAACCAATAACGAATTTGTGTAAAAACATCCTTTGGTTCAGGGCCCTCACCATAATGCCCAAAAAAGATATGTTGTGGTTGAAGTGATTCGATTTTTTCAACAGAAGATAACATCGCCTCTGGATCAAACTGATTAGGAGAAGTCGATGGCAGGACTAATGGATATCCTTTTCTTGCTATGCCAGGATAAAATACGCCAATTGTATCGCCAGTAAAGAAGCCATTACTTTTCGAATCATGGATTGAAAAGTGGTGCTTTGCATGGCCAGGGGTATCATAGAAAGTTAACAAACGTCCACCGATATCCAATGATTGTCCCTCTTCCATCGCGACTAACCTCTTCTCATCAATTGGCACAATCGGATTAAATAGTTGATCAAACTCATCGCCATATACCATTCTAGCACCAGCAATTAATTTACTAGGGTCAGCTAAATGCCGTTTACCTCTTGGATGAACATATACTTTTGCTTCTGGACATTGTTCTAAGAACAAACCAGTTCCACCAGCATGGTCTAAATGTACATGGGTGACAATAATATGCTTGATATCTTCTAGGTTAATGTTCAATTCTTGCAACCCTTCTATAAGGTGAGGAATCGAAGGACTAGCGCTTGTTTCAATCACTGTTAATTCTTCAGCACCTAATATATACGCCCCCGTACGCTCAGGTGTTTGTAAATCCATTAAATCAATCAGTTGAATATCATTACCTAAATCTTGAATTTTGTGCAAAGGAAACCCCTCCATATTACTCTTTATGAAAATTATGACATAAGTAGATGAAGAGAGCTACTTAAAAGAATTACAGATAAAAGTGCTCAAATCTACCTAGTGCTTAGTCAGTTGAGCAAAAAAAAACACAGCATCAATCGCTGTGATATAACTAAAAAGCTCGATTGCTTTGTTCTCATCATTTTTCAAAACCTGCCTCCGAAACGCTCGTAAGTAAGCTATTACACTTCAGAACTTAGTTGCGAACCTTTCAAAACAGGCTCTCATTACGCTAACTTTTCCTTCTGTTCTTGTTCTTTAAAAAAGCCTTTCATCGCATGGAATACATCAGCCTTCTGCTTTAAAATATAATAACGGAACAAATCATTTTTTATATTTTTGTATGCTGACATTAAAGTAGAATGGCGGTTATATTGGTTTAACTGTATACCCTATATCCAAAATAAAAAGCACAGCGTATGTAAGTAGTGTCCCCACACTCTTACATCGTCCGCCTACTCACGATAGGCAAACATTTGCTGTACCTTTAGATGTATTTTATTACATTCCAGGTCCCATAGCAACGGTTTGTCTGATGATGGCCGTTGCTTTTTTGTATTCAAAGGAGCCAGGGAAATGAAAAACCGTATTGATGTAATTGCACAAGAAGAATCATATAGTAACCTTGCGTCATTTAATGATATAGAACTAATGAACAAGGCAGTACGTAAATATAGAGACGTCATAACTGTGTCTGTTAAGCGAGCTGACGTACAGAAGAGACTAATTGCTTTATTAGAGATTTTAAAACGTCATAGCTGCAAGCAAATTGGCGTGAGCTATATGTCTAAAAATACGATTGCCAAAAAGTTAGAATTATCCTATAAGACTGTACAAAGATTAATGAAAAAGTTAGTTGACTTGGGCATGATCCGCCAGGTAGAAATGAAGCGTAAAAAGAACATGTTACAAACTGCTAATGCAGTTATTATTTTGCCTATAAAAGAAGAAGTGACCAACAAGCAACCTGCTAAAAAGTCCAAGAAGTGTCCTACCATTAAAACAACTTCTAGTTCTTTAAAACAACTTATTAATAATACTAAACGTAATAACAGCGTTAAGTTGTCATCTGCAAATTTTATTGCTCATTGGGTACCAAAAAGCTTCGCTGAGTTAACAAGGTACTTTTATTCTGAAGCTAAAGCTATTGAAGAATTTTGGAAAGTAGTTAAACAATGTAATAGAGTAGTAGACCATATGAACGGTTTAAGAGCCTTTACTGAAGATCAAGAGCTTGAAATTGGTGTACAAGCATTTAAGGAATTTGTAATGAAAATAAAGTCTGGTGCAAAAATGATTAAAGGGGAATTTGCTTATTTTAACGGCATTGTTAATAATCTTATGGATAAGCTTTATTTTGATGACGCATTTATGTCTCGTTAAAGGTTAGTATCTCTACTGGCATCTTAGTACATAATTTCTCAAACTCGTGTTTCCGTTGATCACTTAAAGTAAAAATGCTTAATTTAGGCATCAGCCCAAAATGCTTGCCGATTTCTTGCCACATCTCTCGATACTTATTTATCTTTTTACGGTTGTCTTGCATAGACCTGGTGTTATCTATCTCGATTAAATAAACATACCCATTACGGCTAAATACAGCGTCAGGGATAAGTGTTTGCTTGTTAACCACAGTTAATCCTTTTATCTGAATTCCAAAACTATATTCTGGCTCTTGTGATGTCTCAATAATATATTCCCTTTTCCAATCCAGAGGGCAATTAAAATGGACATAAGCCTGGTTGCACAAAAGCATGTGGTCAAACAAGACAGACTTTTTAACTTCCTTATCAGAGCCAATTAAATTACGGCCATCTTTATTGAGATACACTATTTTTTGATTAGAGCGTACAACATGAAGATACTCTTCTAACTGATTAATTAACCTACAGGTATGACGATATGATCCAGGTTGTAATATATCATGAAGTTGCTTAACTGTTACTGCACCTAATTTATCAATTGTCATCAGAATCTTTTCTTGCTTGTTGAAGTTCATGCAGAAAACCTCCTATTTGTATGTCATTGATATAAGGGCATTGAATCTCATGTGATTGGGCTAATTTATAAATGGCCCTGCCTGGTATCGGTTCTAATTCTTCAGCGCCTTTTTCATCAAGGATTACACGACTACCTACCATATCTGGCATCCGAAACGCAACACGTGCCATCATGTTCATTTTTATGCTCATGCTGACTGATTCCTTTGAAGGGTATTGAGTGGCCAAGATTAATCGAAAGCCTAATCCCCCACCAATACGTGCAATTTCACTGAGATATATTTGTGCGAGTTCGGCATGCTTTTTAAATTCTTTAGGTACTAATTTGGGTGAAAGTTCTGCTGATTCATCCACAATAATAAATGTACGTTCTTTAATTGGTGTCTCAGCGACATTAGTCCAGTTATTCTTTAAATAGCGTTCTTCCTCTAATTTGATAAGTTTATAAACATGATTCAGCACCTTACATGAGTCAATTAAACTAGTTGCCACAGTCTTAACTTGTGGAAGGTTGCGGTATTTGTAAAACTCTAATCCTCCTTTTAAATCCAATATAATTATTTTCACTCTGTCAGGATTCCCAAGTATTAATGACGAAAAAATGCTTTTCAAAAATATTGTTTTTCCCATCCTAGTTGCCCCACCTACTAGCAAATGCGGATAATGGTCAAAATGGTGATAGATCACTTTTCGTTTTTTTCCTATTGGCACGAGCCATGAGTTTTCATATAAATCCTTTTTATCATATGTCCAGTTGGATAGAGTTTTGTATGGGATTAGTGCTGCTGCAGTCACAAGGACTGGCGGAATAAACCACTCTAACATTAGGTCACTCTCCTATTCAGTGTCATTGTCACTCACTTTGTCATCGGGTCTCCTGGTCAGTGACATGTCATTTTTTTATTTATCAATGTTTCATAGTTAATTTTTCTTGTCATTTGTAGAGCAACTAAGAATACTTATCGTATTCTTCCTCTTCCTCGTTTCTCTCGTTGAGGCTCAAATAAAAATTGCCCACAAGTGCTTCAATAGATAGAGCATTCCCCCGTATTTAGTCACCTCTAATGCCAAGTTAATTGCTGTTTGATTAATCTTAATACCGTAACCCTCCATAATTGTTACCCCTACCAAGCTACCTCCAGCTACTCCAATCGCTACTAACCCAAATGTCACCGGGTCCATTTGTCATCACCCTTTCGTCAGTGTCTAGTACAGTGTATGGGCGAATGACACAAATAGTACCTCTTTTTCACAAAAATATTTGGATTTTCACAATATAATTGTGAAAGGATTAATGTTTTAAATACCGAATGAATATAATGGGTGATATAATATGGTTATTTGTCTAATAGGAGCTTATATAAAGCAATCTACTTACACACGAAAACAGATTTGTGAAATGTTTGGGATTTCTCAAAATACCTTATCTAATTGGTCTACAGGGAAAACTTATCCATCAATCCCTCAGGTTATGAAACTTGCTGTATTATTAAACGTAAAGGTAGATGACCTATATAAATTTAAGGAGGAAGAGGATTGAATAAATACATTAAAATCTCAATTGCTATTGGGGTTATTCTTTTTATTGCAATTGCAACTTTTATGGATTATTATTTTGGATACGATTCAACTGTTCATGAAAAATCTTTGAATGCATTCAATATTGTGGATGAAGCATATAAAGAGGACAGAGAATTAACAGATTACGAAATAATGGAGTTAAAAGAATTCGAGGAATATGCAAATAAGTGGGTTGAGAATGCTGATAAAAAGGAAAAATTATCAGAGAGAGATTCTAATAGTGCTGGTCTTATTTTGACAGTTAACAGTTTAGTAATGATGTATCCAATGATATCTGACAAAGAATTTGCAGATGAAGATTCTCTTGATCTTTTCCATGAAAACTACAAAAATGCACAGTTATTGTTAGACTAAGTTTGTTTTAGCACAAATTAAACCGTCTCAAAATCATGAGGCGGTTTTTGTTATTCTTAGCGTTCTTGGTTGACCCTCATTCCAACTAACATATTCGTAATCCCTTAAACTGTGCAATATCCTGCTTATTGTGGAAGAAGAAGGTATTCCTGTTAATTCGCTTAATTCCCTATATGAAGGTGGATAATTTTTTTCATCTACATATTTCTCTAATGTATCTAACACTTCTCTCTGTCTAGTTGTTAGTTTACGCATAATTGACCCCTCTTTGTCTTTTTGGTTTTGCTACTGATAAGATACCATCAATGCTAAATGTCCTCATCTGTTGCTTATGCAAGTCATAAACCATCACATTATCTAATTTAATTCTCCGTATAATGACCAACCTATAAGAGATTTCTCCAGAAGTATTTAAATAAATCAGTTCAATTGGTTTACGCTCGTTTAATGAGTATTTAAACAAGTGGTTCATTCTTACCAGCTCCTTTAAACATAATTTTACAGGAACATTCGTTCTATTTCAACTTGTTTTCGAACAAACGTTTGTGTAAAATTAGTTCATAAGGAGTTAAGAATTACTTGATCATTATTTTTAATAAATGGAGTAATAAGATTATGAGGTTTAAAGATGTTAGTTTAGAAAATTCCCATTTGACAACTATGCTAGAGAGAGATTTCAATAATAAATTTGTAAAAATTTATGAACGAGGGGATACAAGTATTATATTTAGTGAACATGATAATATTTCACATGCCAGTTTATCTAATCCAAAAAGAGATATAAAAGATAGTGAGATTAGATATGCAATAATTAGAGTTATGAAAACTAAAATTAATGATGTTGAAGTATTTAAACTCCCAAACGGAAACATCCATATTAAGAAGCCCCTCGATTAAGAAGGGCTTTTGCTTTTTTACTTCTTAAAAATCTTTGCACTTGTATCTGGACCAACATAAATCTTCCGTTTACCTCTTGATGTTTTAATCGTCACGACATTTGCTTGAGGTTTATCAAGAATCTCGTACGTTAATCCTCCAAATTCGGCAGGAGTAAGTGACCAGTCAGAGTTCTTTTTAACAGGTGCTACATTAAGTTTGTATGTTCTCCATGTCTTTGCTGATGCTGGTAATGTTACATATTCTTTTTTCGGTTTTGGCTTATTTTCCTTTGGTTTACTTGGTTCTACAGGCTTAGCGCCACTTTGTAATTTTTCTAATAAAAGTATATTTTGTTCTGGTGTTCCTTCATAATCATTGATTCCATATTGTTTAGCCAACTTCTTTCGATTAGAGAATGAAGAATCAATCTTCTTTGATTTAAGGTAATCCACAATACTTGTAGCAATATTAGATGGTTTAGTACCTTCATTTTTAGATGGGGCGCTACCCTTTGAACCGTTAAACGTATCTGTTCCATAACCTTTATAATTATATTGGAGGTGTGGCTTATCAATAAAACTTTTCCAATCTCCACCCCATTCAAAACCAAGGCGCTTGGCTTCTTTAATAGCTTTTTTTACATCGGCTGCACTATATCCGTTCCAAAGAGTCTCACCTTTTGAGTTAACCGGAACAAAATCCAAAGCCTGTCCTACCAAATGATAAGAACGCATAGTTTGAGAAGCTCCACTATTTACATATTCACGCTGTTTTGCTTCGGTACGTATAGTTTCGTAAATAAGAATATTATTATCATTTTTCACTAAATACTCATGCCACTTTAGAGCTAGAGCCTTTGTATTGTCCGCAAGCTTTGCAATGTTATTTAAGTTTCTTTCTTGATAATATAATGTCACTTAAAACACTCCCTTATTTATTGTATTAGAAAAGACTGCCCGATTGGACAGCCTTATAATTTATCTTCTTTCTCTAGCCAAGCCTTTTGTTGTTTAGCTTTTTTGGTAAACCCAAAATGATTCTTATAAATTGTGTATAAAGTGATTCCTAGAGCAATACCAGCCGTCAGAACAATACCAAATGCGTCAATACTCGCAGCTGTAAGCCACTCAAACTTAACATTAAGAGTGCCTAGAAACATCATGATGGCTGATAAAAAACCAACTACTTGAGCAACAACATCTTTATTCATGCCTATCACCTCCCTTCAATTGAATTTCAAGACCATGCACCCTTTTATCTAATCTGTTAATTCTCATGTGGATGGCTTTGCGATCATCATCACTTTCTTTCATTTGCTCACGAAACTCATCTATAGATTTTTGTAGGTTGGCAATGGCATCACTTAACGGCTTAATAATAATCGTCTTAAAAATAAAAGAGATACCCCCAAAGAGAGTACCTACGACAGCTAATGTTGCTGCCCATTCTTGTATGGTCAATCCGATAAAAGTCAAAATCTCTCCCCCTTATGCAAAATAAAAAGCCTTACTCGGCTTCTGGTGTTAGTCGTTCAATCAATTTAGTTCTTACTACATTTTTCAATGCTGGAATGGATTCATTACCTTGATAATCCTCTGCGGATATTGGAATATATCCATTTAATGTGACCGTTGACTCTGAATCATTAGCTCTGAATTGAACATGTACTACCGAAATACCACCATCTGCATAACGAATATTTGTACCTGTAATTTGAATATCAAACATTATTCTTCATCTCCTTTTTCTTCTTCATTTTCAAATGCTTCACATAAAATAAAATGAGCCTCCGCAGATTTCCCCGAAAGCTCTTTATCATATTCATTTACTAATTTTTCTACTGTCTTTAATGCAGATTCAAGATTCTTATCATCCACAACAAAAAACTCATCATATAAAGCTTCTTGCTGTTTTTTGAACTCTTTGGCATCCTCCATTTGAATCCCACCTTGTTCGTTTAAAACTAGTTCATTATCATCATCGGTTTTGCCGTATTCTTTCAGAAGGGCTAATTCTTCTTCACCTACTAATTTATTTTTTGTTGCAAGTGCGTTAACAATACGCATGCGATGAATATTTTTCTTTCCTTTGGCACCGATTTGATTTTGTAAAAAGTCAGCTACGTTACTTAAGTGTTTGTGTTGAATTTTGAGCTTCATTTTTGTTTGCCTCCTAAGCTACATTTAGTAATCCTTCTAAATGTGCGATTCTTTTTTCTTGATTTACAACTGTTTGTTTTAAATATTGATTTTCTATTTTAAGCCAATTTATTTCATCTGCATGTAAATCAGTTATTGAAATTACATCTTTTATTCCTTTGAGAGAATACCCAATCATAGAATAAAAATCCACCGTATCACCTGTACCAGCTACTATATCGCTAGTTACCTCATCCAACATTACGCCAATATGCCTTTTATGCTCTTCTTCTTCAAATTTGTAGTTGAATTTATAGATAGATAGTTCTCTGATTTCATCCAGAACATTTCTTTCTAGTTTCTCAATATTTTTCTTTGTATCTCGCTTGGATGATGGTGGTCTAAACTCTGACGCTCTGATAGGTTGATAAGTCTCAGTGGAATTGGACCTAGTGACGCGTGCCTCACCAGTAGAACCCATTCTCAAATATAGATGTGTAGCATCAGTCAATTCATTAATTTGAACGAAGTTAGCTAATAGACCATTACCACGGAAATTTCTCCATATGATGTTATCGTTACCGTTTGAGTTGAATCCCACACTAGTTGCTCTTGCTTCACCATCTGCACCAAGATATAAATGATACCCACCATACAAAGTATTTGAGGCGATGCCATTAAAATAAGCTCTACTGCCACGTATAGAAGTATATCCATCAGTAGTACCTAGATCAGTAAACCGAACTTCTGCATATCTTGTTGGTCTGATATAGAGGTTGACTCCAGCTGTTGCAGTATTTGAATCAAACCAGTCACCATACACACCATTCACTCTTAAAGGTCTATAACTATCAATCGTACCATTCCTTGTAACCCTAACCTCACCTTCCGAGAATGGTCTTAGGTAAAGGTGGATGCCATTTATACCGCCATTAACATTAACGAAATTTGCATAGACACCACTAGCTCTTAATGCTAGATATCGATAGCTATCAACCGCACCATCGCTTGGAACATCACGATAATCAACTACCCTTGCTTCTCCATCTTGCATAGCTGCAAGGTATACATTTTGGTTTGAAGTACCAAACGCAGATGATGTTACTAAGGTTTTATCTGCTTGGAAACGGATATCACCGCCAGCGTTATATCCAAATAACCCATCAGGACTTATAAGAACATAGCGACCATTATTTTGCCTTAAACGGACATTACCGCCAGTAATATCTAATTGTGTAAGACCATCGTTAGAACGAAATTGTGCTCCATATATATCAATACCACGGATTGCACCAGAATTAATTTTATCAGCATTGATACTTGAAATTTTTGCTGCTGTAACAGCTAAATCATCTATTTGAGCAGTACCGATAATAGCATCTTGTAATTTTGCACGCGTAATAGACGCATTTGCTAATGCGCCGTTTTGTGCGGTAATACTATTTGCTGCCATTAAGTTTGCTGTGATTGAGCCATCTACAATCAATGCTGCGTTATTTTTTCTTCTAACGACAAGGTTATCAACATATAGGCGGTTAGAAGTTTCTCCATTGTTTTCAAATGTAACGCGAATTCTAATATATCCAACTCCAGCTGGCACTTTATATGAACCATTCATTTTAGTCCAATTTACAGTCTTGGTTGTTGTAGTGAAAGCTGTTCCCCAACTATGATGTTCTTTAGAAGGAGAGTAATTACGTACACCAAAAGTTTGTCTTCCAGTCCCTGCAGTATTGTGATTTCGATATTCCCATTCAAAGTAAAGCTCATCGCCCTCACTTACTTGGATATATCTTTCTTGCATGACATCAACATTGCGAACAGAATTTGCCCATAAAACCATGGTCTTTGTTGAGCCGTTTTGTAAGCCCCATGTTGTTTGATCATATACCATAAAAACTGAGTTACTTGGGTTTTCGTTTATCCATCCATTTACTTTGTTTGTAACGTTGGTGGCATCATCCTCGAATGTTCCATTATCTACGAGATTTGTAAAATCACCTACATCAAGTAATCTGGTGTGGATTTTCACATCCCCAGGCTGTACATTAATCGCACCAATAATCCCATCTCGGTCTACTTTCAATTCAATATCATCAGATAATAACTTAATGGATGATTCTGCAGATGTCATTCTACCGGTTAAGGAATTGACTTCTTGAGTGGATGCTTTAAATGTTAAATCGTAAGCTGTTTGGTCAATGCGTGTTTCGGCTGATGAAACACGGCTTTCTATATCCTCAGGTGCTGGTGTCCAATCAGTTGCTTTATTACCTTTTTCGAGTTTGTACTTGGATACTGTTATGCTATTTCCTGTAGTCATACCCGACCGGCCATTATAGACCAATAAATTGTAATCATACCTATCGTCAGTCGTGAAGGTAGCAACTATCTTACCGTCAACGACTGGTGCATGTATCACGGTCATATTCTGACCACTAGCTAAATACGGATAGACCGACACTTCGGTTACATTGCCCTCATGAACTTCTATCTCTGCGCTAAATGTATAAGTCGTATTGCGTTCCAAACCCCTATAGAATATCCTGTTTACGAAAGTAGTAGTTGCTATGGGGAATGTATATGGTACATCACTTCCTTTTATTAAGTTCCTTCCACCAATCTCCAAATTATTAAAATCAGACCTAAGCTCATTTACACTAGTAGAAATCTTATTAGCCTTAATATCAACTGCAGCAATTTGACTAATAGCATTACCAACTTCACCGGTTAATTCATTAACATTAGCTTCCACATTTTGCGCTCGTAAAGACAACCCATCTAGGCTGTTATCAATTTGAAGAATTTTATTCTGGTAAACTCCATTATCAACCTTATTAATCAATTCCTCATTAACCAGATATATCTTTCCATCCACATAGTCAAAGCCTGCTTTATTTGCAAGTTCAGACATCAAGCTAACCTCTGTTGCTGTTATCTCAGCATCAGTATATTGCTTTGAATCAGCTTGGATTTGATCATATACATCTTGGCGAATCATATCCTTTCTAATTACGCTATCTCCAAGAGTATCATGCATTTCTGATAGTTCTCTTAACTTCTCTGCCCCATCTGGTCCAAAAAGAGTTTCATCATCTATAATTCTTCGGGTTGGAGCATTAACTTGTACTGACCAATCACTCGGAGTTCCATGTTGATTAACAGCTCTTACTCTGAAATACCATATTTGATTTGTTTCTGCTTTATGAAGGTAGCCACTAGTATTACCCCTCCACAATAAATGTTGGGTATCAGGAATAAAATCTTTAATTTGAGAACCATACACTTCATAATGCTTAACATAAATTGAACTATCATAATCCCAATACAATTGAATAGATTCATATCCACTTATTGCTTCAACATTTAGTGGAGTAGTGGGTTTGATGTCTGGGAAACTACCCTCTGTGACTTGTTGTGGACGATCACGGATTTTTTCAACTTCTTCTTTTAACTCTTCAAGCCGATCATCTTCTAAATCAAGAAATTGCCCCATCTCAACAACCATGGTGCCGTCGATGTCTAAAAGGTCATATTCCATGGCGATGATGCGAGATTGTATTTCTATTGGTCTTGCAAACTTGCGATCTATTGCTATGGCTGTATCACCCAAACTTACTTTATCGTCAAATAAATCAACGAATAAGCGATAATTAACTACCGGCTTATTATTATTTTGGAGATTATCCCATGTTGCCCACAATAGTTCCTCAGGGTCCTCATAGTCTTGGTTGCTAAACTGACCAAAACGATGTAAAGCTACACCATCACGAATGCGTCGATAACTTGCAAACGCCTCTGGATCACCAACCCATTTTTGTCCCTTTGGTTTATCAACTGGATCACCCTTGGCAACAGACCACTCAACATCGCCAAAATCAATGTAACGTGTGTTGCCACCGCCTTCTGTCTCGAGCGACGCACCCCAACCATACATGGCTGTTACAGGGTAACTTAAGACTTGTCTACCAATCTCGGTTGTATTGTGGTCTATTTCAAAGCGTTGACCTGTATCCTTGCCCAGCCGTTGGATGATTTTAATCTTACGCGCGATAATGTTATTTTTCTCGTCAAACTCAACAACATCTTTAAATTCGCCGCCCCACACTTTGATAATCTCCCAAATAGCATCAACCGACCGCATACGATAAAAGTTTGTGGAGGCAAGTCCTAAGTCAACTTCAACTTCTCCTATCCAACCAGTACCTTCAACAGCTGCATCCAAAGCAACTTGTTCGGTCTTTTCGGTAAATCGTTTATCTAAGATAATATGTTCTGCAAGTTCTAAAAACTCTGGTTCACAGGTAGCTGTAGTTAATGGTCCATCCATTCCGTCAGAGTCATCAAGCTCTTTAATAACAAATATCCTTAAATCACCTTCATGATCTCGAAAAACAACTTTATTTTCTTCAAGTACATACTTAGCGTTTTTGCTGTCAGCTTCTACAGTAAAAGAAAAAGGTGTTTCTGGTATCTTATTAATTTCAATACGGTAAGGAGCACTAATAAGACCACTATCTTCAGAGATAATGGTCAATGGTTGATTGTCTTGGTTAAAAATGAATAACTCTGTCAAAATTTCACATCCTTTCTACAGGGGAACTGTCACCTCCTGTCGAAATAGGTCTATCGAAGGGGGTGAAACTATGGCGAAAAAAATATCAAAACAGCGATTTGAACAAATAATTAAAGAAGTACAAGAAGTGACTAGGAAAGAATTCGCTAAAGGTCTTGAAGAAGCTTATGGGCAAGAAAGAATTGTCCCATTACAAGAGTTTACAGATGAGATACTTCCAAAATTACTTAGTAAAACTTTTGTTAATGCAAACACTCATGCAGAGTATATGATTCATGATATTTTATCTGAATTAGATTTACTTACAGATGACGACGATTAAGTTTATTTTTCTCAAAGTCGGATTTGATTATTTCAGCGATTGCTTTACCATTAACCTTTACAGGAGTGGGCAGCTCCTGACCTTCTAAAAGTTCAAGGATTCTGTCCATTTTCTTTTCAATTCTCTCTAGTTGAGATACAGTAGTCATTCTTGCTTCACCATTAGGTTTTTCTACACCTAAAAACCCTTTTGCCCTAACTGGCTCATACTTCGCTCCACTCATCATTATCCCTCCTAATAATATCTCTCGTCATAAACCAAATCACAATTATGACTTGCTTTTAATGTAATTTCACCTGGTTGTAGCAACACATAGTTCGATGACATGCTGACCCCTGACCTTAAATCGTTACCGTTTAAAAACACCTTGCGACCAACATAATCAATCTGCAATCTATCTCCTGCGACAAATGTATAGTTGAGTAGGAGGTGAAGACCGTTGCTTCCTACTAACTCGAATTTATTGGTTGCAATAGTAAAAGTGACATTCACTGTCCAAGGTGTAAAAGTTTGTCCGGTAATAATAAAGGACCTTTCAGGAACTTTAACATCTAATTTTTTTGTATCTCCATGTGCATATGGATCAGGACATATAAATTGGAGAGTGCCTTGTCTTAGATATGCAAAGCAACTAAAATCATCAATACTATTTTCAATCAACGCATAATAGGTACGACCAGGTTCATCATCAAATTGTAAAGGTGCTGGTTCATCAGTTATTAACCAATTTGTTAATTCATCTCTTAGTTCAAGCGCGTTATAATCATCATCTACAACAAAGCCTATAGGTTGGGAAATAGGTAAAGGTTCGGTAGTTGTTTTTATTAGTCGATATCCATAATCTTGTTTTCTAAACTCATGTTTACGTTGAGCGAAGGGAGGTTTACTTCTACCTTCTAATAAGATAATTTTTGAAATTCTTATACCGTTGAAAGTTAAACCTTTAGCCATATCTCTTTTTCCTCCCTTGCTTCAGTAATTGTCTTTGAGTGACATGAGGTTCTACAATAGTACCAAGAGCTTTCCCATCCACAACTAGTGTTTTCCCTTCTTTTACAGCTACTATTAATTGACCTAATAAGTCCTCCACAACTCTTGAAGAAAATGATGTATCTTGATTGTTCATTCTTTGGATTGTTCTTTCAGCAGTACCTAAAGAAGTTGCACCGTTAGCGTATGCGGGTAATTTACTCATAGATGAAAGTATTCTTTTTGATTCATTGTGGGTAAAAACTTCATATCCTGCTGGACGAGAGTGCAACCCATAATCAAGAACCTCCCATCTGTTACCTAACCTTCCTAACTCGAATCCTTCTTCCCCTGCAATGAAAGGACCACCCTTGTGGTAGTCAGTACCTTTTGCGAATCCAGGAATTAGAGTTCTTAAAGCAACGCTTAAACCTGATTGCACACCAGACCAGACAGCATTCAAAGTAACACGTTTAGAGACGGATTTTTTAGCATCTCTATCAATTCGGGCTACTGTTCCACCATCGGTAGCTTTAACAGACTTATTAACTTTTTTCTTGGCTTCATTTGTTACTTTTTTAGCAGTCCCATGATCATCGACATCAACGTCTTTATTTACGTCTTTACCAAGCTCACGGTTCAAATCTTTGGCTTTACCGGTACCTTCATTGATTTTATTATTTACTCCTTGTTGCTTTACTTGTAAATTCTCTATTTCTCCTTTTGTTTCTCTGTAAAGCCCAAGTGCTTCAAGTAAGTTATCTAATTCTTCTTGTTGTTTTTGATTTAGACCCCCCTGCTCATTCTTTAATTTATTTAGTTCAGATATTCTTTTTTGTGTCTTTTCGATAGATTCATTTAATTTTTTTAGCCCTTTATCTCCCTCTTCATTTATCCCTACTTGAGCAAGGCGAAGGTTAATCATTTTATTGTATAGCTCTTGGGACTTCTGTATTTCCTCATCAGCTAATTGTATTGCCTCTTGTTTCTTTTGATGTTGTTCAGAGAGCTTTTCAATCTTAGAGTTTTGTTGCATTAATTCAAATTCTGTTTTTCCGATTTCATCAATTGTTAATTGATACGCAAGTTCTTTTCCTTCATTTAATTCTTTTTGTGCCCTAATCCTTAATTCATTTGCCTTCTTCTCTAGTTCATCCCTTGTTCTAACTGCTTCATCTCTTTCTGCTTCCACTTTATTCAAATCTTCAATTGCTTGTATATAATTTCGAATATGTGTATCTAATTTAGCTTCATTTTTTATCCTTTGATTTTCTAATTCCAAATTGATATTTTCACTTAATTTTGCATTTGCATCAGATAACGCCCCAGTGTTGTCTATGATTGCTTTTCCATGGTTAGATAAGGCTAGATCAACATCAGGAACTTTCTTAATCAAATCATCATTAAGAGAAAGATACTTATCCATTTCTTCATTAGTTAAACCGGATTTTTTTAGAAGTTTTTCCTGTTCATCAGTTAAAGCCTTCATTTGCTCTGCCGATTCAGCAAATTTCATCTCAGATTGAATATCACGATATCTCAACATTTCATCAGTTGTGAGCTTATTCTTTTCTCTTAACTTTTCAAACTCATTAGTTAGGTTCTGTAAATCCGTCTGCTGTTTTACCAACGATTCTGCATGATCTAAATTAACTTCTTTAGATTCTTTCATTTTTTTGCTAACAACAGCAACACCAATCGCTAGAGCTGCAACACCAGCAACCGCTAAACCAACTGGACCGCCAGCTACTCCCATCATTCCTATTCTTCCTAATAATCCAGTACCACCTGCTCTACCAAGTAATCCTGTTAATGTCCCACCAACTTTGACTAATCCTCCAATTGCGGTAGTAAGATTACCAGCAACAAGAGCAGCAGGACCAATAGCAGCAGCAAATAAACCCATTTTGATGATATTTTTTTGGGTACTCTCATCCAACTCACCAAATTTGCGTACCATTTCAGTACCCTTATTGATAAGATCTGTTGTGACTGGAAGGAGGTGTTCAGATAAGGCGATTCCTACACCTTCAAGAGCAGACTTAAATTCCACAATTGCGCCTTTGGTATTATCATTCATTGTTTCAGCCATTTTATTGGCTGCACCTTCAGATTCCTCAAGCATTTTTGTATTAGAACCAAGAGTCTTTGATCCAGCTTCTAAAACTACAGCCCAGTTTTTATATGCCTCTGCTCCAAAGAGTGTGGATAAAGCAGCCGCTTTTTGTTCTGATGTCATCCCATTAGTTGCTTTTTCTAATTCACCTATTAATGTTGGCATAGGTTTAATGGTACCTTCTGCATCAAAAAACTTGATGTTGAGATCATCCATAACCCTAGACATTTCGGCTGTAGGATTCGCCAAACGTTGGAGTGATGTAGCAAATGCTGCACCTGCTTTTTCACCCTGTATTCCTGCATCTGACATCGCCATAATTGCCGCAGCTGTTTCTTCAATATTCCACCCGAGTGTATTTGCAACTGGAGCTACATAAGTCATGGCTTGCCCTAACTGTTCAACATTGGTATTAGAGTTTGTTGCGGCCATTGCAAGAACATCTGCTACATGTCCAGCTTTTGAGGCTTCAATACTAAAAGCAGACATAATATTTGATGTGATATCTGCCGCTCTACCTAACTCCATATTTTCCGCTGCTGCTAAACTTAACAAACCAGGCATACCAGCTAAAATTTCATTTGTCTTCCATCCTGCCATACCGAGAAAGGCCATACCTTCAGCTGCCTGAGTAGCACTAAACTTAGTTGTTGCACCTAATTCTTTCGCTTGATCTTCTAACAATTTCATATCGGATTTACTAGCTTGTGTTAGTGCTTCAACCTTGGACATACCAGCTTCGAAATCCATGCCTGCCTTAAGTGCCGCACCTCCAACACCAAGGATTGGGAGTGTGACTGACATAGTCATAGTACGACCAGTACTAGCCATAGTGCGACCAACTTCTTGCATTCGAGATACGACAGTATTCATATTGCGACTTAATACATTCCAAGGATTTGTTTGTCTCTCAATCTCTTGTGTCACACCTCGCAGTGCATTTTCAGTGCTTCGCATTTCTGCAACTGCTCGTTGGTATGCTATTTGAGCGTTTTGAGTTTCCCTAGAATTTTCTGATGTAGATCGCCTAGCTTCTTCATACCGCCTAGCGAGTTCTCTTACTTTCGCCTGTTGCACATCAAAGGTTCTCTGTAATATCTCCGATTTAGCGCGTAATTCAGTAATACCACGAGCAAAGCCAGTTCCAGATGAGGTGGCAGCTCTTTGTTCGTATTGTAGTGATCGCAATTGACGATTTATCCCTGCCATTCCTTGCTCGAACTGAGCAGAATCCAGGGATATTCTCGTTCTTAAAGTACCGACATCAGCCATGCTACCACCTCCTAGAATAATTTGATTTCATCGATAAACGTTTCTTCTTGATTAGTACCTTCTAAAGAAAAGTAAAAATGGATGTCCATCTCATCAATTTGATTGAGTGTCCATCCATTTTTTAATAAATTTCTATACATTTGCTTGATCATATTCATCTGTTTTCTTGCGTGTCTAACCTGAGAAAGATAGGCTTCCTCAGGAGTTATATCTTTCCCTCGTTATTCTCCAATGATTTGATTTCTTCTGGAGTTTTACCAGTACGAACAAAGGAAAATACGTCTACAATTGTTTCTATGAGTTTGTGGGAAGGTACCCCTTCATAGAAATCATCAACAGTAAACTGATTTCGGAATACATCACAAACAAAACCAACAACTTTGTCGTATTCCTCCACACTCATTTCTGAGTAATTGATAACCTCGTCAAATTTGACTAATTGCCTGTAATGTTGGGCAGTTGCGTGAGGAATAGTATAAACATTCTCAGAAACTCTAAGACTTCCATTTTCTTCAGTATTTCTTTGCAAAACTAGCTCCATGTTTTATCCCTCCGGTGTTTCTTCATACACTGACTTAAACCAATTATCGATAATAGCTGCAGATACACCTTCTCCATCTTCATCTACCTGTCCACCAATTTGATTATCAGATTGTCTGCGTAAGAAACGACCATTAACAGTTGGTGTTTGGAATGTCGGTGTTTCTTGTTTTGTTTCATAATTTGTTTCTGGAGGTGTGAATTTCCCTTTATATAAAACTGTATATCGATACGCTCCATTTGCTTTTTCCGACCTAAACATTAATGCTCCATAAGGTGGTCTATCATCCTCACTATCCATTAAAACTCCATCACTATTAATTTTTTTCCCAAGCAATTTTGATTGGACAGTAGGTGATAAATCGTCAGTATTTAGAGCAACATTTGTTACCCCTCTAGATTCAGCTGTCTCAGCAACCCCATCATCAGCTCTCAATTCTCCAGTGTTATATTGAGGTTGAACATTTGCAGTAATTGCTTTCCCTACTCTAAATGGTATATCATATGTTGTCGTTGCTTCTGTATCTTCAATAATAGGTGCAAAATACACATCTCTTAAACCAATAGTTGCCATTTAATCTTCCTCCGTTTCGGATATAAAATAAAAACGAAGCACCTTGTGATAGAGCTTCGTGTCATCTTCATATAATTCTGTCTCAAAATTCTTTCTAAAACCTACACTTTTTAGATTCCTTTTAACTCCTTCCACAATCTCTAGATAGTTTGAAGGGGAAAAAATATCTACTTGAATATAATGCCCTATATATAATTCTTCGTTATCAGCAGACAATTCAGCACCCTGATCATACTCAAAAAAACGAATATAGATTTTCTTGTCTCCTGTGTAATTTAAAAATGCGACAGGTACATTTAAATCACTTAGGGATTCAATTATTAATGAGTTTAAATTCATTATTTATCACCTTAAATGCTGCCTTATTTTCTCAGCCATTGCATTGTTAATACTCATTTTACTTCTGTTGAAAGCAGGACCCATGAATGGTTGAGCAGACATTTTAGATGTACCAAACTCTAACATATGGCCATAATATGCTTTTCCCTGATTATCTACATGAACAAATATTTCATCGTTGTTTATGTCTGAGACTAAGATATTTCTAGAAAGATTGCCAGTTCGTTTGACAACTGTCCTCTCAGTCTCTTCCTTAAGAGCCTTTGCACCTTCTTTTAATGCTTCATTCTTTATTTCGTCCATATTTTCTAGTGATGCTAATCGATTCATCATTTCCGATAAACCATCCATCTGAAAATCCATTATGACACCCCCTTTACTACAACAGTCATAGTCGCATTTTGTCCATCATCATTTTCAATAGAGACTATGTCATGCTGGATACCTCTCCAAACCACGATTAGATCGTGTGGGCGGAATCCATCCATTAATCTTTTTTGATATCTAATAGTAAACATACGATTATGGGCCATATTTGATTGAGCAGCAGAATAAAAAGTTTTTCCTCTTAATGTCTTCAACTCTGCCCATGCTGTTGTAATTGTGGAGGGCGAATCAGTTGGAAAGCCATCATCGTCAATCCCTGCTGATGTTTGGAACAATAATTTTTGGTCAAACTTACCTGGATTCATTCTTTAACACCGCCATAACAATACTTTAATTGTCTAACAATACTATCCAAGGAGTAGGGAATTTCATATGATTGATTACCGATACGAAATGATTCACGATTATCAAACCAGTGTTGAGTGAGCATAGCACATGACTGATTATATTGTTCAACCATATCCGCATTCTCCACATCTAGATAGACGCCTTGATTTTTAATGTATATCTTAGCACGCGAATAGAATTTCATGAGATCCTGTTCTTCTTCAGGCTCCATAGGATAATCCATCCTCAAATACCTTTTTAATTCGGCAATTTCCATTTCATCACCTCAAAAAAGGAGGACGATTACTCGCCCTCTTCAGCTGGTGTTTCTGCTAAGCCTGCAAGCTTAGATTGTTCTTCTAGGAACTTAACCAGGCTTCTACGATTCTTACCTTCTTTTTCTAATGAGATTAATTTATCAAATTCTGATGTGTTTAACGCATCTACAGAAGCTTTTACCTCCTCCACAGTACCGTTTAACTTTTGTATATATTTATCAACTTCTGATGGACTCTCTTCCACCTCTCCAAGCCATTTTTTCGCTTGGAGTTCTTCTATACGTTCTTTTGAACCTTCATAAATATTACCTGATATATAGACCTTTTTCGTATGCTTATCACGGAAACGGTTAATAATTACTTTAGCTTTCATTTATATCACCTTACCCTTCTGGGATTACTTCCGGTTGCACTGTGATATTAATTTGACCATAGACAACTGCTTCTTCATCCCACTTCGTAACGTCCTCACGCTCGATAACACGGAATTCAGTCGTGTTAGTTCTCCAAGCATTTCCACCTTCTTTTGTCATATCAAGAAGCATTTGCTGACGATCCCAATACACAATTGCTTCCTTCAAATCACCAATGATAAACGGCGCTTTTCCACTTGATGTAGCAATTGTTTTATTTGATAACACGACAATTCTACGACCGAATAAAAGCTTTTTCGTTGCATCTTGTGGATCCGGCTGAAGAAGTGGCCGTCCGTTTTTGTCATAAAGCTGGTCAAGATAATTAAAACCATCTTGATTTGTGATGATAATCGCGCCCTCCGCAAATGCAGGATCAAGTGTTACATTAAGGGTAGTTTTAATACCTTTGTAATCTACTAAATCCACTTTATTAAACCCATCTAATACTTGAAGAATTAAATGGTTACTTGTAGCGCGTGACTTTTTCGCAATCCATTTCACAAGATAAGATGAAAGAGCTTGGTCTGTATCAGCTAATACAGTATTTGCTACCGGTAAAAACCCTGCATAATCTTCAATTTCATAAGGTAGACGATCGAACTTAGGAGATGCAATTTCTTGCATTGCGTTTGGATTTCCATATTCAGATAAAGGAGCAAGTGGAGTGTGATCTGCACGGCGTTCAAGTGTACGTGCTCCTTTGTTTGTTGACACAGGCTCAACAGTTACATATTGACGAAGATCATCCGACGTTTGAACTAACTCATTGATTTGTGTGGAAATGTCTTCAGGAATAATATAACCGCCATCTTCTCCGCTATCTTTAGAAAGTCGAGCATAATATTCACCAATTACTTCCGATTCTTCAGAAGTTAAGCTTTGCCCCTTTAAGGCTTTGAAGAATAATGCTTTGTATTCTGGTTTTTCTTCATCTTTTGGCGAAGGTGGCTGTAATTTTGCCCCACTATTTTGTGGAGAAGGTACGTTCAACCCTTCGAAGTCTTTCTGTAATGCCAAGAAATTATCAAGATTTGTTTTAGCAGCCTTAGCTTCTTTCAATTTCGTTTGTGCTTCTTCATTTTTCCCTTCATCCATTAAAGCCTTTGCTTCATCCTTCAAATCAGCTACAGATTGACGCAACTCCTGCTCTCGCTTCGTCATGCCACCATTCATTTGCACAGAATAAATGTTTTTGTTAAGCATTAATGCTAATAACGCGTTTGTAAATAATGTTTTCATAGTTTCCTCCTATTGAGCATAAAAAAAGACTCTACAATTCTAGTAGGGTCAGCTCATTTTGAAATTTTATTTTGTCGAGAGTTTCATTTTCTTCTTGCTCTTCTTGTTTAACCAGTGATTTAGGTGTCTTTTCATACCTGTTTAAGAAATCTACCGCAGAAGCAGCATAGTTTTTGGCTTCTGTAACGGTCACATTAAAATACTTTGCTACCTCATTCCCATTAAGCCAAGTTTCATTTTGGAGCATATCACGAATAGTTTCCGCTTCTATGCCTTCCACAAGATTCTCTGTGTAGACATTCATCAATCCTTCTTCTAATACATCAAGATCATCAGCTGCCTTCCTCAATTCAGTAGCATTTCCATACGTGACAACTAGTGGCTTATGAATCATCATAAAGGCATTTGATGGAATATGAATTTCATCACCAGCTAATGCAATAATTGAAGCGATTGAAGCAGCTACGCCATCCACATGTACAATTTTCCTTGCCTTGTTACGGATTAGCATGTTGTAAATAGCTAAACCTGCAAAGACTGATCCACCCGGACTATTAACGTAAATATTCAATTCACTTAGATTATTTACTTGATTAAGCGTATTAAGCACGTCATCCGGCATTACCTCGGATTCATCCCATTTCCAATCTGTGTTATTTACAATTTCTCCATAAATGTATAGATCAGCAGATGTAGGGGTGAGGTTCTTCACCGTAAGAAATGACTGTTTCTTCTTATTCTTCATTCTCCTCACCTCCTTTCAAACCAGCTTTTGCAAGCTGATATTCATCAGCGATATCTAGGGAAACATGATTAAGGTCCACACGATGTTTTTCCCCGCCCTCGATTGCATCCATATCTTCTAGCTCCAATACCTTATTTATATTAAACACACCTTTATCCAGCATAATTCCATAAAACTCAGCTTGAGTCTTCTTATCAGCTCGAAGTAGTGCTTCTAGATTTACCTTAATGTAAAGTTTAGCTTGTTCTTTAAATGAAAAAGACTTATAAGTAAACTCTTCTTGATACTGAGTGTAGATGGGACTCAAAGTGTTTCGAATATAGTCAATTGCTTGTTGTTCTATATTTGAATGTGTGGACCTATCTAACTCATTTACCATGTGCATTGGAATATTATAAAACGTAGCAATTTCAGTCTTATCAAACTTCATACTTTCTACAAATTGCGCGTCTTTTAAGGGCATTGATATACTTTGATACTCAAGACCAGCATCTAATATAGCTATTCTTTGAGCATTATCAATACCAGTGTTAGCTTTTTCCCATTCACTTCTAACAACTTCTTTTGCATCAGCGTTAAGCATACCAGGAATCTTTAAAAATCCATTTGTAGAAACACCATTCTTAAAGAATTTACCTTTAAACTTTTGAGATGCCTGAGAACTACCTATGGTCTCACGAATTACTTGAATAGGTGATTTACCTTTAATACCGTCAGTAGATAAAGAAGTTAAATGAATAATATCTTCATGCCATATCCTAACGTTAGCGCCATTAGGCAAAACTGTATGATACCAAAGTTCATTTGTTGTATTATCAATTATTGGCTCTGTTTTTGATGGGTCTAACAACCAATAACCTTTTGGCCTTCCATCTAACCCCCACTCAATGTTGATGTAAGCATTCCCCCACAAATTACGATGCGTTTCAATTAAATGCTTAAATTTAAAAGGGCTTTGATAGGGGTTTGGTCTCTTCTCTAAAAGCATAGCAACAATATGATTTTTTTCTTTTGATCTCCCAGTCGAAGTTTTTCTAAATACTTGAAAAGGTAAGGTTGCAATACTATTAGCCAAAATGTTAATACAAGCATAAACTGCTGGCACGCCTAATGCTGAATTAACAGTAACAGTCTCACCGCTTGATGCTTGGTGCCCAAAAGCTTTCAAGAACCATGGGGCGGGGTTTTTCAAATCAGTTGTTTCAGCCCTAGGAGATAGTGCATTTTTGAAGATCACTTTATCACCTCCTTTCTATTGCTTGGCCAACACTACACCTAGAATGATTAAAATTAAACCCAATAAGTAATTACCAGCAATTATGTTTACTTCCACAGTTGTTATCAAATAAGTATTTATTACAATCACCGCAACACCAACAAAAATAAAAAAATCCTCCAACCATTTGGTGAAGAATGCTGTAAAAAACGATATGATGAAATTTTTGATTGTTTTAGCCATTTACATCCTCCAATTATTCAAAAAGTGACTGCTTAAATCTTGTGATTGACCAACTATCGCCCTAGCAAATCCATTAATAGTTGCTGCAGCTGGATCAATTCGTTCAGTGGATTTCTCTTTATCCAACATAATATTCTCGTTTGCATCCAATCGAGTAACAGCATTACTCATAGCCCAGTAAAGTAATGGATCTCCAAAATGTTCTACTGTTTTTCTATATATTCCGCTTCGTAACTCTTTTGTAGGAAAAGATAAATGCCTTAATAATTGAGGCATTTCGACCATTTTAAAACCATGATTCTCTAAGATTTGGACCAAATGGGTAGCATTCCACTTATCATAAGCTATTTCAACTATGTTATATCCTGCATCTCTCAAATCAAGAATGTAACGTTCGACATAACTATAATCAACTACACTTCCAGGTGTTGTTGTCACATAACCCTGTCTTTCCCATAAATCAAAAGGGACATTATCTGTATTCATCCTCTCCTGGAGCTTATCTTCAGGCATAAACGAATGTTGTCTCAGTGCGTATTTCTCTGATAGTTTAAACACTTCACCCACACTTGTTAAATCCGTTGTACTAGATAAATCTAAACCTAAATATAAAGGATATTGTATTAACTCATATGGTTTTACAATGCTTGCTTTCCACTTATCCATTTTCATGTAACCTTGTGGTTTAGAGTCTAACCATACATCCATGTTTTTGGTCATAAAGCTTCGCATTTTTTCCGGTTGCTCCAAGGCTACTTTTAAATCCGAACGAATTGCTTCTATACCCTCATCATAAGTTGCTAAGATAGGATTAGCTTTTACCCAATTTGATTCATCTTTGATATCATCGATAAGATTTCCTTCGTCGTCCTTTTCTAGCTCACATATAATCGCGAAGTACTCATCGTTTTCTTGAGGCATGTCTGGGTTTAAAATCTTGCTGACATATTCGTACTCTTTAAAACAAGGGGAAGAGAGGTTAAAGCCTGCTGTTGTAATTACAAACATCAAAGGCTCTTTTCGAGCAACCATTCCAGATGCGATAACATCGTAAATTTCACTTGTATCATGTCTATGATATTCATCAACTATTCCTACAGATGGGTTTTTTCCATCTCCACTTTTACGTGCTTCTTTTGATAAAGGTATAATTACTGATCGATTTCGTTTAATTTCAATTTTGTGATAAGCTTCTTTCCACTTCCCTTCTAACAACTCGCTTGATTCGATTCCAGTACGAACTGCTTCATAAACCTCTTCTGATTGTTCTTTTAACCACCCAGCTATAAAAACACGTTGCTTTTCATCTCCGAAGAATGTAATGAATCCTGAAATAATAGCGAGGAATTGAGACTTTGCATTTTTACGAGCAAGTTGAATGTAAATTTTTCTAATTTTACGTGCACCGTTACGTTTCTTTTTGAAGCACAAAATGTTTACTGCTAAATAAAGTTGAAAATCGGTTAATTCAATTGGTTCTCCTGCTAAAATACCCTCAACGTGCCTAAACTCTTTCGCAAACCAATAAAAATCTTCAAGAACATCTTCTTCAAAATAATAAGGACTGTCTTCTTTATGACATTCTTCATAATCGCTTAAGAATCGTTGAACTGACCATTTATGTTTCTGACACGCTTTTATTTCACCTTCAATAATATCTTCACAATACTTAAAGACTCTTTCTAATAAACTCATAGCCTACCACCGAACCGTTTTTCAGCTTCAGTTTTTGGTTTTCTGTCATCTTCTGCTTTTGGTATCACAAGTTTAAGGCGTGATGTAATGGACAAGCCAAGCTCGCTTGCTGCTGCTTTACATTCGTTAAAAAGTAAATTCTTTGTTTTTTGAAGTTTTGTATATCCTTCATCCAACAATTTCATACCATCTACGATTACAATTGGTTTCATGGACCTCAATAACTTTACTATTTTGATGTACTCATCCCTACTGTCGATGTAGCGAGCAAGTCCATCCACATCAAGGTTGCTAAATATTTTCAATTTAACTAATTCGCTTGATATTTTATAAAACTCATCTTTTTGTTTTTTAGTTAAATAAGATGGCGCTTCAATATTATCTGTACTTCCTCGAATAGCATTTTCTTGTTCTTCACGAGTCTTCATTTCAGCCTTTGTAAGGTGATTAGAACGCCCTTTACCTTTTATAACCTCTAATGGTTGTCTTGGTCTCCCTGCCATGTCCATTCACCTCCTTTAAAAAATATGAATAAACGGATTTTTGTGCACGCGAGAGGGCGGGTCGCTTCTGGGTAGAAAGAAAAATAAATTATCAGCCCCGGGGGGTACCCTTGTGCTCTCGGTTGTGGCAGACGTGGCAGACAGACTCGAGATTGTCTATGTCTAATCGCCTGTTCCAGTCCTCCTTTACCTCCACAATATGATGGACAATGTGAGCTTGTTGGATAACTTCTTGCTTTAAGCAACGTTGACATAAGCCATTGTCTCGGTTATAAGCCAATGATCTGAGTTGCTTCCATGCTGATGATTGATAGAATCTATTGATCTCAGGATCGCGACCATATCGATTGTACTTGCGTGTGAAATCTCTACGGTTTTCCTCACCTATTTTCTCATGCGTTTTACAGTAGGCTTTCTCTGTGAGATTACCACAGGATATTTCAGCACATGGTCTGAGTGGTTTCTTAGGCATTGTCTTGGAGGATATCCTTATAGGTATTCATGTACTCTATGTTCATGGATGAGATTGATTGAGTAAGTCGCATGAGTTTGTTCTTTTGTTTAGTTGTTAATTGTTGCTTGTTTTTTATACGCCTGATTTCCTCCTGGATTTCTCTCATTGAATCATCAAGGAAATAGGATGTGTATTGCTCACCACATGATGGGCAAGTGATATAGTGGCGCGTTACGTTATTGGATAATAGTTGTTTGTCCTCAGTATCGATAGAGGATATTGGGAACTCTTTATTGCATTTGTCACATTGGATATTCATATGGTTCTCCTTTCTAACACATATACTTCCAATCTCTTGTTCTTATTGGGTCATTCTCTATTCCTGGTTGTGTGTTGAATAAAGCTATGATGAACGACAGGAATATAATGTTAATGTATTTCATTTAGCATCACCCTTTATACATAATAAAAAGCACCCAACTGATTTGGATGCTTTGCACGTTCACAATTATTTTATGCTATCATAATACCACATTTAAAGTGCACGTGAACTGCCCGATTTATGCCTTCACTTAAACTCAACCCCATCAACGCCAAACATCAATACTGCCAAGGTTTTGCATGCACTATCAATGTCTTTATAAATCGTTCGATGATGTACAGAGTGCCTTGCGGCTATGTCTTTTGCTAATATCTTTTCTTTTGAAATGTATAAATCGTATACTACCTTATATCTCCTTATGTCCTCTGGATCATCTGATTCATCACACATAGTCTTATAAACCTTTAACGATTTATTGATGTATTCAACCATTGTGAGTGTGCGTTTCTTGCTTCTCAATACAGATTGTATTTTAAATCCATCCGTATCAAGGTAATCTATTTCAAATTTTTCTTTAAGCTCTGTTATATCCGTTTTTACGTCTTCACAATGCTTAACAAATTTACGGTAATTTCTTAGAAGTAGCTTTATATTTCGTAATCGTCTATCATGTTTTTCTTGCACTTGTTTTTCCGAATACTCAAGATAGGCTTTAATAGCATTCTGAGAAGCTACATCGGTAATTATTTTCAACTGTTGCTCTGTAAGCTGCATCTGTTAGCCCCCTTTAATTACTTCTCTTTACACTCTCTGCATAAAATCCCTCAAGCCAATGAAATAACATAACCATCTGATTTAACACCAATTGATTATTACCGTACTTTTCACAAATAGCAGCAGTAGAATCCATAACCCACTTCCAGAATGGCTCACTCTCCATTCCAAAATTAAGAGCCATATGATTTGCTTGTATAATCCAATCAGCTACTTCTGCAAAGAAAGCTTTATAATCCATCAGATCTCCTCAATTCTAATATAGATGCCTGGATTACTTGCCCAAAACTTCTCAACAATCTCTGAAGCTACTAAAGCGTCATCTTTCCAATACCCACAGTCGGTCATGCAATCTTTAAGTAACTTTTGAAGATTGTCAGTATCAGGCTTTGTATACTTATATTCACCATGTTGATGCTTACCTGTAATGGGGAAACACCATTTAGTCATTAATCGGATAGTCTTTTTATATTTAACTTCTGGTATGTGCCTGCTCAGATGTGCAGTAAGTTTAGATCGTGCAGCCTTTAATTCCTCTGGTTCATAAAAGACAGGTTTGCCGTTTCGTACAGTTACTTGTTTTTGTTGGTGTGTTGTAGTGGGTGGAATCATTGGCATATAAAATTCTAATGTCTGCATACTGGACAACCCTCCCATTCATTCTCGTGAGGGCATATATCTTCTTCTTCAAAGTTAGCACCCTGCCATTTACCTGTTACAGGGTTATAAATAATATCTTTAGTTCCTGAAACATCTGCAAAAATCTGTTCAAGCAATGCAGGTCGTTCAGCTAACCATTTCAAAACTTCGCTTTTTTTATAGTGATAAGATTCTCCTGGTAACGTGTGGTAAAGAGGTGGCATATTTGCAGCAACCCTTAATTTTGGTTTATTTTTCTTTTTTGGCATTTACTACACCTTCCATAATTTTACTTTTTAATTCTTGAAATTTTGCATTGTCATAGTAAGAGAAAGGTGTGTGGCGGGCGTAGCAGAGCCCACCACTTTTTTCTCTATGACCGACAGGGAGGGAAACGGAAATGTTATATTTATATATGAGTTTTCCTTCCCTCGGAAATTCTCGAAAATCCTCGAGTTTTTCCCTCTGAGGGAAACTAGGGAAATTGTTCGAGATTTTCCCTAGTGAAGGAAGGGAAAGTTTTCGAGTTTTTCCCTCTGAGGGAAAGTTTTTCCCTTCGAGAATTTCCCTTTATAATTTTTAAAGTGTTTTATTGTTTTTGTCATTTAAATTACATTTCATCATCATACTGTATTTGTAGATGTGTAAGAGATTTTTCATTTACCAACAATTTGCATATATTTTATTAATTATGGATAAATTACTATTAGGTAAGGAATTACATATTCTTCCGTATCACCTACTTAGATGTATTTCCTTACCAAAACCCATAATATTGCAACTCGATTAGATTAGAGCCTGAATGGGCTCTTTTCTAATTTCAATAAATGTTTTCTTATCAGACGAATGACTCTCAAGGAATTTTAACTTCCTAGCTTTTTTATGAATAGGCCAAAGAGCTATAGGTTAGATTATTATTATCCTTTATAGGAGGTATAGTCTATATGCTAACTCATATTCTTTTATGGTCCATGTTAATTTTACCTTGGTTTATTCTCCTTTTGTTAGATACTAAAAGAGTGAAGTCCTTCATTCCAGGTGGATTAGTGAGTGCCTTGCTTCTGACAATATTATTTCAGTTATATCAAAGATATAATCTGGTTGAAGTTGTTGAAACAATTTTCCCTTTAACTAATACAACTCCTTTCGTCTATGGAATATACATAGTCTTACCTACAATATTTTTATACTTTACATTCGGGAACTTTTGGCTTTATTTCACCTTTAACACTATAAGCGATGCAATCTTTTCTTTTGGAATAATGAACCTTTATGAATATTTCGGGATTTATAAAATGAATGATCACTTTCATATTGTAATTTTTATTAATTGTATTATCTGCGCTTCGTTAATTTACTTATTTCAAAAGTGGCAGTATATCGATCCGTATAAATGAGAAGGTGTATAGAATTCTTCAGAGCCAACCGGCTCTTTTTTATTTAATCTATCTTGTGTTTCGTAAGTCACTTTTCCATCAATTCATCATAGCGCCCTATCTTATAGCCATGATGATATGAGCTGGTATTTTCTCTCTTCAACTCTTCAATTTCCTGCTGCTGTTGCACAACTAGCTTCCCATTGATAATTGCTGTTTCAGAAATTGCCTCAAAATATTCGTTAGCACTTTCTAAAACCTCTAAAATTTCTACTACATCCCCATCATACATTCGAGTGGACATTTCTCCTCTAAGCCTTAAAATTAAGTTATCTATTTCCTCCAAATTAACTCCTCCTACCTTTTGTTTCTTAATCATCATCTTCAACTAGAATTTTTGCTGCTTCCCATTCTGCGCCACATGATGAACAAACCCTATCGCCTTCCACTGTAGTTGGAAAATAACAATATCGACATTCCCAATGCATCCTCTTTCCCTCCTAATCAACTAATTATCCTTCGTATAAATTCTTCTTATTTAGAAAAGATAAATTTAGAAGGAGGTGTAATTTTATGTTAAAAAATGATTCTGTATTAGGACTTGGTGTATTAGCTGTCCTTCTAACAACAATATATACTGCAATATTAGCTTCCCAATTAACGGCTACAAAAAACAAAGTTGATTACCTGTACTATAAAGGCAAATTAAATAATACCGAATAAACACTTATTAGTTGTTCTAAAAGCCTTCTTTATACAAAAGTAGGCTTTCTATATTGTCCTACTCCTTTCAATTGCTAAACTGATCTATCATTTTGTTTAACAATTATTGATTTATTCAACTGGCTTCATTTTGTCTATTCATTGTGTTGTTTGTTAAAACCGAATATTAGTGCTATTGTTAACATGCACAGTGTTTCACCTGTGCTAGAGGAGCTTTCGATGGTAAGTGATCTTACACAACACTTTATTAGGGAACTAGGTCATTTGCTGAATGAATTAGAATCCTGTACAGACTTTCATGTTAAGACCGTCATCTGCGAACATATCCTCTTGATTTGTGCAGCATTAGTCAGCATTTCTGATTAATGCTTTTTTAGATGATGTTTATATGTCGCAATATATGTCTGGGCGAAACAGTTTGCTTAAAACATTGCGTTACATTGGTCGCCAATCTGCATTGTCTAGATTGACAGTTTCCTTGCCATACACTTTTCGGCTTCGTCCTTCTGGAGCCTTTGTAATTTCATACCATTTGCCTGTATCATCATCTTTTACAACGCCTTTGCTCGGTTTATAAGAGAAAGAAAAAACTCTTTTTCCCTTCACATAAAACGGATACATAATTCCACCTTCCTTTGCACGGCAACATTTTTACTCTTATGTTTACTGATGTATAATTACAAAAAAATTACGTAACCTAAAAGAAAAATCGAGGTGAATATCTTGCCCGCCAATTTTTTTAGAATATTTAATGCAATTGTTTTATGGGCAATTGTTTTTATCTTTCTGCCTAAACAATCTTTAAAAATGTTTTTACCAGTGACATTTTTTTGCTCATTTCTTCTACTAATTATTGAAATGTTAAGTCCAATTTTTAATTGGTGGAAAGTAAAGGGTGGTTACAAATTTATGTTATTTGACGCATTAGCTTTTATCTTAGGACCATTTTTTACAATAAATTTATTTGTATTTCATTTTACATATGGAAAATTTTACCTATATGTGATTTCTAATCTAATATGGATTTTATCTTCGCATATCTTCTAAGTCCGCTTTTTCAAAAGATAGGACACTTTAAATTTAAGAATTTCACATCAACTAAAATGTTTATCCTTTACTATTCACTAGCTATATTGAATTATGGATTCCAAAAATACATTGAAACCCCCGCAGAAAACATACAAGATAATTGATTATATCTGCAGCCCTAGAGGTAGAGCCTTAAAGGGCTTTTTTTACAAAATAATTTTTTTGTTGCATAACCTCTATTTATTTAGAAATACTATAAACACTGATTTTTTTGAAGGAGATGATTATCCTACTTTACTTAAATGAATCTATTATATTATTGTTGGTTTTTGCATTATTTTTTGCTCCGATTTCATTGGCCTTTTTTAAAAAATTCATTATGGCGTAGTTATAGCAACCATGTACGTAAATATTATTTTTATAATGTTTATTTTTGGATTTCTTATAAACCTCTAACTGTTTTTTCTTAATTAATTCAAAAGGTGATTAAAACACCCAATCATTAAACCGAAATTCACATAGTATATAATGGATACGATGGATTTCTCTTTTTTTATCATTTCTTCGAAGAGCCACTGCCTGGGCTCTTCATTTTTTGTTGTTT
Organism: Cytobacillus sp. FSL R7-0696; assembly: GCF_038006865.1. NCBI lineage: Bacteria > Bacillati > Bacillota > Bacilli > Caryophanales > Bacillaceae > Cytobacillus > Cytobacillus sp. FSL R7-0696. Next base: position 261,691 of record NZ_JBBOWA010000001.1, read on the forward strand.
TCCTTGATTAATTAATCCAAAATTCAACTAACTCTTATTTCCTCCCTATTTCACCATCAGCAACCCAATAACCGCCATGCTCTTTCACACGATTTCGTACTGTTTTTTCTGATATGCCCATGTATTCAGCAATCGCTGCTACTGTAACTTTTTCATCAATGCCGCATGCATCAAAAGCGGTATCTAATGCTTCTGCTCTCTTTTTCTTCGATTCTTCAGGAGACTTTTTCTTATCAAAATTCTTTTTCCACGCTGGACCATCACCTTCAGGTTGAATATCCTTTAATACGCCAACATCATCTATTTTGTGTACTGGATATTGGAACCACATATTAACCGGTTTGAACTTTGGATATTCTCGAAGTGTTCCTTCTACTCGCCATGCTGATCTAATGCGAATGCCTTTGATTACCCTACTAATCTCTCTTTCTATTTGAGCTTGATGTTCTGGGCTTAATACACGCTTCGCATGATTACTCATCTGAGCAATACTCTGTTGATCATCAAGCCCTATATGTTCATCGAAAAAGTCGAAATTTACTTGTTTGATAGCATCACAATAAATTTTTGATGCCGCAGCGGCTTCCTGTTGTTTAATCAAGGTATCCGTGATATCTAATTCAACTAAATCAATAAGTGCATCAGGATCCCTAGCAAATACCCCTGAACCACTCGCGCGGTCCATTGACTTCTTACCGCCCTGTGTTCCCTTTGAATGGTGATGGCAGTAGATAACGCTAGAACCCAATTCAGTTGCAATTTTGTCAAATTGATTTGTAAAGTGAGCCATCTGATCTGCGCTATTTTCATCACCAGTAAGTACTTTATAAATAGGGTCAATGATAACTGCAATATAACCTTTCTTTTGAGCACGTCTAATTAATTTAGGTGCTAGTTTGTCCATTGGTACAGACTTACCACGCAAGTTCCAAATATCTATGTTATTAATGTTCTTTGGCTCTATTCCAAGAGCCTGATAAACATCTTTGAATCTGTGTAAAGCACTAGGTCTATCTAACTCTAAATTGACATATAAAACCTGTCCTCTTGCACACTGCCAACCTAGCCACTTTGTACCTTCAGCTAATGCTATAGTTAATTCTATTAAGGCAAACGATTTACCAGCTTTTGAGGGTCCAGCCATCAACATTTTATGCCCTTGTCTCAGTACACCCTCAATTAATGGTGGTGCAAGAGTCGGCATGTTATCCCAATAGTCGGTTAAGCTTTCAGGATCCGGCAAATCATCATTTACATCTTCAATCCAGTTTTCCCATTCTTCCCAGCTGCTTTTTCCAATGTTTACGTCAATTAGAAACTGTTTTTTTCCGTTCCGTTCTACTCCCGGCAACCTCGATAATCTGGATGGATTCCTATTTTGATTATCTACAGTTAGACCATTCTTTTTACAAACGGTATATAGGTAATCTACACGTTTTCGGTATTCTTCATAATTGGCGGCATCTACTTTAACGATTGCATGAATAGATTTTTTACCACTGTATACAAGAGCAGCGATAGGTAAATCAAGCTCACGCATGATGGCATTTTGTTTTTCTAAATCCATTGTGTCAGATTCAACTAAGGCATATTTATATTCTGTGACATTCTCATTCTTTACACCCTTACCATCAAGAGGGTTAAAACGTATCCAAGCGCCAGCTTCAGGATTATAATCACCAAGGATTGAACCAATATCACCATTCGATTCATTCAACAACTGGATTAGTTCTCCGGCTGTTCTATCCCAATTCCCCTTAGTTGGCAAATGTTTCCCTTCATCATTTTGCCAAGTGGAAACAACATAGCCGACATTTTCAGATGCTTCAAATAAAGTTTCTAAATAAGTGGTTATTTCTCTCACAGGATTCCAATTAGATGGTTCTTTTATCTCCATTCCTTCAATCCAGTTTTTATCAATAACAACGTAATCATCATTACCAGAAATCTCATCTTCCCATCCTAGCTCGTGATGATCTGTATTGCCTCCTTTTGGCATCCATCCGTTTTCTTTTGCCATTTGTGTGATAGTAGCACCAGTAATACCACTACCTTCAAATGTGGTCCATTTCTTAAAACATTCACCTGGATGATATCGTTGACCATCACCTTTACTCCAATCATCCCAATCACTTGCCGTATATCCTTCTTGTCTTAATGCCATTCCTACATTTAACCACTCTTGATAATCTAGTGATGACGGATCAATATAATCTAGTAAGAAAATTAAATCTATTTTTCTCTCCAAATATCTCACCTACTTTGAACTTCAATCCTTCTCCAATAACCAACCATTCATTCTTGCGTATTTTAATTTCCTTGAATATCGACGTTTCCATTCATCCCAATCCTTTCGAGTCTGACCACTACATAAGGAACCACTATACTGGTTTTGTCGTCTTAACTTATCTAACTCTAGTATTTCTGCAACCCATTTAGGAACAATAGGCTTGTAAATATCATTGTAATCAGCCAATTATGTTTCCTCCTTTTTATGAATCTGGCTTATATTCTTTAGGGTTAACACCTGTTGGGATTTTCCATCCATTTGCAGCAATTCGATCAATCATTTTTTTACCAACTTCAAAAGACCAAGTTCCAACATGCTTGAATCCTTTACTTTCAAGGAAACGGATTTGTTTTGGAGTCGTTAGCCCCTGTTCTCGTCTTCTGTCTAATCGTTCTAAAAGTTTGGTAGCTTTACCAGCATTGTCTATTTCATCAGGAAGAATCCCAAGTTTCTCAAGATGATTTATCTGTTTTTCACTTAGCGGTCCCATTTCCCAACCAAACGAAGGAACATAACTTGATAAATCCTCAGCCTGTATGCTCATTTCAAACTGAAGTGGATCTACTAGCTTTCTTTTGCGCTTTTTCATTTCAGCTAGTTGTTTAGCTAAGGCTTCTTCTCTTTCAGCAATGACATCTTCAGCTGCTTGCTTTTCCACTACTTCTAAATCCATAGCGATTCCTGATTCTTCAATTTGTTTGGTCATCGCTTTGGCAACTTCTTCATTTTCAGCAATTAAATGAGCAGGATGACACAACTCATGCCTTTCTGTATGCCAGAGGAAATCAAGTAATAATAATTCAGTTTTTCCGGGATGCAGTCGGGTACCACGCCCAACCATCTGACTATATAAACTTCTTACCTTTGTAGGTCTTAAAACGACTACACAATCTACACTAGGGCAATCCCAACCTTCAGTTAATAACATGGAATTACACAAAACATTGTATTTGTCCTTATCGAAATCTTCCAACACTTCTGCACGGTCGTTTGACTCTCCGTTTACTTCTGCTGCTTTAAAACCTTTTTTATTAAGTATCTCAGTAAACTTCTGACTGGTTTTTACTAATGGAAGGAATACAACTATTTTTCTATCCTTCGCGTTCTTCCACATTTCCTCAGCTATTGACTCAAGATAGGGGTCCAATGCAGAACCTAAATCACTTGCCTTAAAATCCCCTGCCTGTTGACTAACAGTCGATAAGTCTAATTCTAATGGGATTGTTAAAGCTTTAATTGGACTTAAATAACCAGATTTAATTGCTTTAGGTAGAGTATATTCAAATGATAAACTTTCAAAATATGAACCTAAATTTTTCATATCTCCGCGATCTGGGGTAGCTGTAACACCAAGGACATTTGCTGATTCAAAATAATTAAGTACCTTTTGATAACTGTCTGAAATACAATGGTGGGCTTCGTCAATAATGATGGTGTCAAAGAAATCCTTATCAAATTTCTCTAGCCGTTTTTCTCGCATCATCGTTTGAACGCTTCCAACTACAACACGGTACCAGCTACCTATTGAAGTTTGTTCAGCTTTTTCCGTAGCGCATTTAAGTCCTGTAGACTTTTCTAACTTATCAGCTGCTTGTTCCAACAGTTCACCCCTGTGGGCAAGGACGAGAACTCTCTCGCCCTTTTTTACACGATCTTCAATTACTTTTGAAAATACGATGGTTTTACCACAGCCTGTAGGAAGTACTAACAAAGTCTTTTTTACACCACTTTTCCACTCACCTTGGATTGCATCTCTTGCTTCCTGTTGGTAATCCCTTAATTTCATAAGCTACCTCCTAAAACTGTCCGGGTGTAAAATTACCCTGTTGTTGATTATTCATAGGAAATGGTGTCTGTTGCTGTTGTGTACTCTGTTGTTGATAATTTTGTTGTTGCTGATATCCTTGGTTTTGCTGCTGTTGCTGGTATCCTTGTTGTTGCAGATTATTTTGCTGCGGTTGCCCCGTCACTTCTTCATATGGATAGAACTTTTTCACTTGGTTATTTATTCTTTCCTCACCTTTGACCATATATTTGTTATGTTCAATAAAGCACTGCCCCTTTGCACCAATAACAGCGTTCCAGTTCATACGCAATCTTTCACCTTTTTTCTTTTGACCAATGCCGGCAAAGAAATTTGAAAGTAAACCTTCTGTCTTGGTATGAAGAAATAAATTATGAAATATAGTTACGTCTCCATGCTCTGGCGAGTGTATTGTTAATTCTAACTTTGCTTGATTACATGCAGGCATTTTTTCACTACCTTGGAACCTAGCACGTTCAAATTTCTTAACTGTAAAATCGTAATCACCTTCAGGTAGTAAAATAAAATCACTACCATCCTTTTCTATTTCATCATCCCAACCTAATTCTCTCTCGTTATTCATGTTTGTAACCTCCTAGTAAATTACGAAAATGGAATACTATTTCTAAAATTTTGCACCATGCCATGCACTTGCTCCCACGCACCTACAAGAACACCATTAACAAAGCCCGGGTCATAATTAGCGATAGGGGTACCCATCGGATAATATCCTTTTTGGCTAACTACAATCTGAATTTCTTCTTCAGATACTCCATGCATTGTCATTAAATCTCTTAAACTTTGCGGTATAGCTTGATCTATAGTAGTTCCAGAAGTATCAACAACAGGCGGCATTGCTGCGCTTAATGGATCTGGAATTTGTGACGCCTGTTCCTGTTGCGGTTGCGACTGTTGCTGAGATTGGCTTGTAGGTGCAGTTTGTTGTTGAACTTGCGGCTGTTGCATAGAGTTAAAAATATGAGCAATATTGGCATAATCCAACGACATTTCTTCAGGTAGATCATGTCTGTTTTTTGCATCCCATGCAGGATGATGAGTGGTAAATATTGTTCTAACTCCACCCTGCGCCTTATGTTTTTTGCCTTTATCGTCAGTCGCAACACTATAAGTTTTGTAGTTAATGAATAAAACCATATCAGCCCATTCCTTTACTAATGGAGCTGTTTGCGAGCTTGTCTTTTTACCAAGTTTCAACTGATACCGATCATACGAACCCATTTCATCAGGCTGCTCAAATTTCACAATCTGTGAATGAGCTGTTAAAACAACGTTAATACCCATATCAATTACATCACTCAATTTATTTAGGAATCTACCAAATTCTTCTTTTACATAAACATAACCGTTACCATAACCAAAATCCTCAATCCCCTTTTTGTTATGGGTAGAGCATACGGATTCAATACACAGCATTTCTGCCCAATCGACTGTATCGATGATTAACGTTTCAAATCGCCCTACTTGTTGCTTCACCCAATCTACTTGCTGATTGAGCATTGTCCAACTATTTGGCTTAGGCAACCGGTCAACAGTGAGTTCAGTTGTTGAACCTTCTGTATCTATAAAGATTGGTTTAGGGAATTGGGAAGCCAATGACGACTTACCTATTCCTTCTGGTCCATATAGAACAACCTTTTTCTTTTTCTCAATCTTTCCACTAATGACTTCCATTAAAATTCACCTGCTTTCCAAGTTTTCGGTGTTTCAACTGGAGGTGAAGCGATCCTCTCTTGACCTGCTACATAGCCATCTTCAATGATGATACTGCATTCTTCACCCGTTGAAACTCTTGTAGCAATAGCGTGTAATCCTTCTTGCTCAAGCCATTGACCAAACTCATTCAACGTCACCATATCCATTTGTTCTAACTTATCTAAAAGGATGAATCCACACGAAGGCTTTAACTTACGAACAATTGCAGTAGATACACGCAACTGATCAGCACCACTCATGTTGTCCCATTTCTGACCATTGTAGATAAGCTCACCTTCTGCAACTGATAAGCCTTCTAATGGTAAATTAGATTTTTGCAGTAAATCAGATTTTTGCTTCCTTACCTCATTAATCTCATTAGTTAACTTTTCATACTGCATACGGTAATCACTTGCATCTGATTCAGCTTTATCTTTATCAAGATTCGCTCTTACCTTGCGATTGATTTCATCAATATGTTGAATATTTGCTTCAAGTTCTTCAGTAGATTCATCATGTAAATCTAAAGCAGATTTTTTAGCAATCTCTAGATCATTTGCTGTTTTAGAAAGTTCCATTTCAGCATTTGCCAGTTGCTTCTTCATACGCTCGATTTCAGCTGCTTGTTGAGTGTATCTATATTCGAGGCTTGTTAGCTGTTCACGTTTACGTTGATTTTCACCATTCCTTGCCAGTATTTCCTGTTGTTGGCGAATCATATCTGAAGCAGATATAAGTTCTTTTGGTGCATCAGGAAAGTAAGGTTGTTCTTTGGCATATTTCTTTTTTTGATCTGCAATCTGCCCAATAGTATGACGACGGTTGTAAATTTCCTGTTCGTTCTTTTCTAACTCATGTAATTTGTCACCCACACCAATAATTTGAAGCAATATTTTTGCTTTTTCAGTGCTTGTAGAGTTCATAAATTTAGGTAAATCAATAGCAAGCTCTTCGACAAAACTATTCAATAATTGCTGCCCGCCCTTTTCACCATTCGGATCAATGACCTTTAAATCGCTATTCTTTCCCTTCCTTTCAACAACTAGTCCATTGGATAAAACAATGTGTAGATATGGAGGAACAGCACTTCCTTCCCGTTCTGCTTGGCTAGGGCGGTGTTTATTACCACCCAATGCCCAAGCAATCGAATCTAGTACACTTGTTTTTCCCTGTCCATTATTACCGCCTATAACAGTAAGTCCGTTGGCAGTCGGCTCAATCTTTACTGCCTTGACACGCTTTACATTTTCTATTTCGAGTTTATTAATTTTTATCATCATCATATCCCCAATCACGCAATTATTGTGATTCTTCCACTGTCGATTTCGGTTGCTAATTCCTCTGCTAAAAACTCGCAAATATTATGGATGGCAGCATTTCTCCACGCTCCTCCATCAGCTTCAAAGATTGCACCTCTTGGTCCATCTTTCATGCGGAATATAAAACTACTTGTTGGTTGTTCTACTTCTAAGAACGTTCGATATGGAGCTAACCCAACAGGGTTTGGCACGATTACATCATTTGCAGAAGCAACACCGGTTTTAATAGTGACTGCTTGTGCAATACCAGTGTCACCAGTAGTACGAACATTTTCTTCTTTTACATTACCTATTACTTTCAGTAAAATATCTCTGTCATCTGTTTGTGTAAATTTAGACTGAAATGCAATAATGAGTTCTTCAGCGTCATGGAATGAACCATAAGAAAATTTTGGAACAATTGCACTTACATGTACTAATGTCTCTCTCTCACCTTCGCTATCCAGTACTCCTTTTAGAAAGACATTTTTCTCATCAAAAACTTGTAAATAAAATTTAGAAGTGCTTCTTTCAAGATTCGCTTTGATATAACCAATTAAACCCGTCAGTGTATTAATCTCCAATGCTTCATCTGTACGGGAAATTACTGGCTTAACTTCCCTAGATATACCCTCACTATCAATAACAAACTTACGATCATTACCGTTGGAATCAACAATGTTTACCACACGAGAACTTGGTTTAATGGACAAATTCACTAAAAATTGAAGTGCTTCTTTAATCATGATTTACTTACCCCCTGTTATTTTGTAGGTTAATGATTTTTCTATTTTCTTCGCGCTCAATAACATCAACGGGAACGCCCACATCTGTTTTCTGAGTTAAATCATCATCAAAGTACATTTGACCAGGTGTACCTGATTTAAGCTCTCTGGCTTCTATTTTTCCATTCGAGATGTCTACACCAGTAAGAACAGTAGTCGAAACATCTTTAACATTTGCAAGCTTCAAAGAAATATTTGAACTTACTTTCACTGTTTGACGGTTTTCATCAGGAACAAACTCTATTTTTATCGTGATAGTGCGCTTGTCCTCTGCTTTCGTATTCAGGTCATGAATATTTTTAAATACTTTTTCTAATTCATGATCTAACTTTTCTTGAATAGCACCGTTAGCTAATTCAGATAATGGAAAATCAATGTTTTTGTTTGGCATTCCCTTAACCCCCAAAACATGTTATAGTAAAATGTGAATCTATTATTTTTTCTTCTCACTGTTGGTAGCAGTGAGTTTTTTTATGACTTCTACTTTTATACCTTTTCTCTTCAGGTCCTCAGATAAAATTTTCATTTTGTTATAGTGCTTTCTTTTGTCTATTAATTTATCCAAGTCCCTTTTACAGCGATGATATTCAGTTACCCAGCGTTCAGCATCAACGATGTTATCTCTAGATAGTTCTAAGCGTGCTCTGCTTAAACAACTCAAGCAGCATTCATTTAGAGCTGAAGCTTGTTCAAAATCCTTGGGCATAACTAATTCTCGATTCATAAAAACCTCCTATTCCATTGCACGGAAGCACTCCATATTGTGTTCTTCAATTAAGTAAGTTTTAAGATTCAAATCACTGACGATTGTCTTTCCAAAGAGCCAATATACATCACCTTCTTGAATTTCCAACCCATAAGCATCTTCAAGTGGATAATCAGTAACTTTTTTCACAGTAGGCATTTTTATGTCTCCTTTCTTTTAATTTTGCTATGGAAGCACGCTTCTTCTTATTGACCCAAGTCGTACTTCTCCCAATCTTTTCGCCAATTTCACGTTCCGAATATCCTTCTGCTATGTGGATAAAAATGAACTTTTCTAAATCGCTTAGATATATTAGTAAATCTTTTATGGCAAGTCTGTTCATCACTTCATATTCAACGTCAGTAGCATAATCATTAGCGAAGTAATCGTTTATTACTTTTGATTCCTTTTTCACGTAGAGATCAATAGAATGAAACTGTAGCTTATTTCTATCTTCTACTGAAACTCTTAGATTAGTTTTAATAGGAAGTCCTCTAATACGAAGTTCATTGAAGATCATCCAACGAATGGATTTATAGGCATAACCTTTAAATTTTTCCTTCATCGTTTCATCTTCTTTTAGGCACAACTTCCATAAGGTCTCTTGTCCGACTTGAATAAGATCATCTAATTCCATATTGTTAATACCAGCAATTCTATGAGCCTTTCCAAAATCCTTAAAATTCACTCTAATAGCTGTAAAGATAAGCTCTTGATTTTCCTCGAACAACTGAACAGCTACTGCACTCATTTTTATTCCTCCTCAATACAATTTTCTAGCATGTAACCAACTGTGACGATTTCACGAATATTAGTGGAATACTCGATTCCATCTTGGGTAGTATGAAAATCCCCATCTACAACCGAACCTATTAATGCTTTGTGAATGCTCAATGCTTTCAGCTCCTTTTAGCTTTAATCCAGATGGCAATGTAACGATCAGCTGGCGACATTGATAACCAGTGCTTAGGCTGAATTTTCACTATGCTCACCTCCTTTAAGTTAGAACTCATTTCGTTCATCAAATTTCGCATAATGGGTAAAAAGAGAAAGCCTATCTGGCTTTTATGGAGCTACACTTTGCAATGTATCCATTATTTGATTTACTAGTGAACCCTTTCTTTCTAGTTCATTCTGAAACCAATTTTTTCTCTCTTTATCACTCATTTCAACAAGTGGCGAATGGATAATCACTGTGCAATTATTAACCTTATGCTCTTTCTTAGGTGTATCCATTAATTCAACCTCCTTGTTAAATGTATATGCTTTCTAGTGCAGGTAAAGTATAACTATCTCATTGCGAGATATTAGTCTATAAAAAAAAGATACTCTATTGGCAAGCCTAATTCGGTTGAAATTATCTTTATTTCATAATCAGTAAAAGGAACTTCCCCTAACTCCTTTGCTCTATACTGATTTCGATTTACGCCGATTAATAAGGCCATAGAAGTAACAGAATAATCTTTTGCGAGACGTTCCTTTTTAAGAATTTTTTTAGGTTTAAGATGAATTTTTTTAAGTTCCGTTTTTGTCATGTTCTATCACCTCCGTTGGTTTGTATGACATGATAATATCACGCTGTGAGATATTAAACAAGCAATTAACCACAAAAATATCTCACTGTGCAATAAAAAGATTGCAGTATGAGATATTTTATTATACAATAAGCCCATGATACCAATGTTTAGGAGGATATAAAAAAATGAACCATAACATTCTTGGTCCAGCAATTAAATACATTAGAAAATATAGGCGCTTAACCCAAACTGAATTGAGTAAAAAAACAGGATTAAAACAAAATTCTATTTCTGGTCATGAAAATCAAATTAGATCATTAGATGAAATTGACATAAATAATTATGCTAACGCATTAAATGTAACCCCTCAAACATTGTTTACTGTAGCTCAAAAAATTGAGTCTGGAGATATTATTAAGGATGAGGATATAGAGAGTAATAAAAATGAAAACGATTTAAAAGCACGTACTATAGCAGCTCACTTAGAAAAACAAGGAGAAATTTCTGACAAAAAAATGGATGAAATATTAAAATACATTGACGATGTATTTAAAAAAGAATTTTAATTTGTTTATAGGAGGTTAATAAATGTCACCTTACGAAATTCTTCTTAGTGAGTATGAACAAAGTATTCATATAAAGGAAACAAACCTTGATTACGATTTAAAAGGACTATATCACGATGGGAAGATTTTAATTGATAAAAGTATTACTGAAGTAAACAAATACTGTATTCTAGCTGAAAAAATTGGTCATCATTTTAAAACAGTTGGGGTTATTGTAAAGCAAAATACATTAAATGATATCAAGCAAGAGAACAGAGGAAGAGAATGGGGATACAATAAAATTTTCTCTTTAGAACAACTTATAGAAGCAAAAGAAGCAGGGTGTTTAACCAAATATGAAGTAATTGACTTTCTTAATATCACTGAAGAATTCTATGAAGAAACCATTCAATTTTATTTTAATAAATATGGTAAATATGTTCATACTGATAATCATACTATTTATTTTGAACCATTAAATATTGTAAGAAATCGTGATATAAATGGGTAGACCGTTTGGGCTTGATGTTGATATTTATTTAAGAAAGAGCCGAAAAGATATTGAAGAAGAAAGAAATAATCCAGGTTCAAATGATACGTTATCAAAGCATAGAAACCAATTACTTGCTCTATGTAAAAATGAACAACATAAAATACAAGAAATTCACGAGGAAATTGTCACAGGTGAAAATATATCTGAAAGACCTAAAATACAAAATTTATTAAGGCGTATTGAAAATGGAATGATAGAAGCTGTGGTTGTTATTGATATGGATCGTTTAGGTCGTGGTGATATGCTGGATCAAGGATTGTTAGATAGGGCCTTTAGATACTCGGGTACAAAATTAATTACTTTAAATGACTACTATGATCCAGATGATGAATCATGGGAACTCGTTTTTAGTATCAAGTCACTAGTTGCTAGACAAGAATTAAAAGCCATTACACGCAGACTACAAAATGGAAGAGTTAACTCAACAAAAGAAGGTAAATCCATTACCAAAAAACCACCTTACGGATATTTGAGAGATGATAAATTAAGATTATACCCAGATCCAGAAACTGAATGGGTAGTGAAAAAAATCTTCCATATGATGTGCAATGGACATGGTAGAAACTTTATCGCTGAGGAACTAGATAAAATTGGTGTATCTCCACCCAATAAAGATCGTAATTTTTGGTCTCCATCTACTATAACCGCAATAGTTAAAAATGAGGTATATCTTGGCCATATAATTTGGGGGAAAGTAAAGTACAAGAAAAAAAACGGCAAGTATCAAAAAAAGAAATTACCCAGAGAAGAATGGAATATAACCTACAATGCTCACGAGCCATTAATAACACAAGAGGTTTTTGAAAAAGCCAATATAGCCCACACTGGAAGGTACAGGCCATCAACAGTATCTTCAAGGAAATTATCCAATCCTTTAGCAGGAATTTTAAAGTGCGGTGTTTGTGGTAAAACTATGTGGAATCAACCGCGTAAAAACAGACCAAGTTCTTCCTTGCGGTGCGCATCTCCATCATGTAAAGGTGTGCAAAAAGGGGCAAGCTTTAACTTAGTTGAAAAAAACTTGCTAGAAATTCTAAAACAATATTTAAAGGACTTCAATGTGCTCGAAGATAAAAAAGAGGACATTTTATCATTAGAGTTAATTAAAGAATATGAAAAAGCCTTGACTAGTAAATCAAAAGAACATGATAATCTTATACAACAAAAAAACAATCAACATGATCTTCTTGAAAAAGGAATTTACTCGATTGATACTTTTATAGAAAGACAAAATCATTTAAGTAAAAAAATTAAAACAATAGAAACAGAAAAACAGGTAATTTGTTCTGAAATACAAGTATTGAAACAACAACACGATAAAAAAGAAAAAGTTATTCCTAAATTAATCAATCTGATTGATACGTATTATGAATTAGATAACGCAGAAAAAAAGAACCAACTCTTAAAGTCAGTTCTTGAAAAGGTGACATATATTAGAACACTTGAAATGACAAAGAAAGACGAGTTTATTTTAAATGTATATTTAAAAATATGACCACCATCAGACTGCTGCATGGTTGGTCTCACGTTCTTTTTTAAAGAAATATTGTAGAGATTTAAAGACATCAATTTTTTCTTTTAGTATATAGTGTTTGAATAGTGGATTTCTTATACTAGAAAATCCACGATTAAGTGTAGAGGGTGAACGGTTATATTGATTCACTTCCCCGTAGCCAAACATACTTGATACTTTCATTAACTCCTCAACAAGTTTTACACATCTTGCATTATCTGAAGTTAAATTATCCCCATCTGAGAAATGGAATGGATATATATTATATCTGACTGGGTTATACTTTTGATCAATTAACTCCAATGCTTTACGATAAGCAGACGAACAAATTGTGCCGCCACTTTCACCTTTAGAAAAGAAATCTTCTTCTGATACTACCTTTGCTTCAGTATGATGCGCAATAAATTCAATTTCTACCGTTTCGTATTTCGTTCGTAAAAACCGAGTCATCCAAAAGAAGAAACTTCTCGCCATATATTTCTCCCAGATACCCATCGATCCACTTGTATCCATCATCGCTAGCACAACTGCTTTCGATTCAGGCTTCACGACTTCATTCCAAGTCTTGAACTTTAAGTCTTCTTGATAAATGGGGTGAAAAGCTGATTTCCCGTGCATCGCATTTCGCTTAAATGCTGACATCATTGTTCTCTTTTTATCTATATTCCCCATAAGACCAGTTTTGCGAATATCATTAAACTCAATATTCTCAACGACAATTTGATCTTGTTCCTTTTTCTTTAAGTTCGGTAGCTCCAATTGTTTAAATAACGCTTCCTCAATTTCCATTAAAGAGACTTCCGCTTCAAAGTAATCTTCACCCGCTTGATCGCCTGCACCTTGGCCTTTACCTTGCCCTTTCTGACCTGACCCATCTCTCGCTACTACATCACCAACTTGACTATCGCCATCGCCTTGACCGACATGCTTATTCTTATCATAATTGTAGCGAATTTTATATTCATCTAAGGAACGAATCGGTATTTTAACGACATCACGGCCATTAGACATGACAATGTTTTCTTCTGTAATCAGGTCAGGTAAATTGTTTCTGATGGCATCCTGTACTTTTTCTTGATGGCGTTGTTGATCATCATGCCCTTTACGATGGAGGGACCAATCTTCCTGTGACACGACAAACTGATGGTTTTGATTTTTTTCGGTCATTCTCATTTGCCCTCCTTTTTTGTTTATAAAAACTTTAAGGATTTTACGGAATTCATTCACATATCTCACCAAAAAACATACAATATGACGAGTGTCCATTGCTAACCTGAAAATGTTTACTTATAGCTAGGATCAAAAAATGTTGATTACTCTATCCTATGCTTTAAAACAGAATTATTTACATATTATTTAGACAATTATTAAAGTTGGGCGATTACTATCTATCATCCATCGTTTAACTCATACAAAATTGAATATAATGAAAAAAGCAATGGGGTCCATTGCTTTTTTCATTGTTTGTACCTTTTATAATTTTCGCTTACCAACTTCCTGTTTAGGATCAGGTGTTTTTTGCATTTCATTCAATTCTTCTTTCGATTTCATTTGTTCCATTTCTTTTCCAAGAGTTTCTATTTCTTCTTCATTGCTTGCCATTGAGCTATTTTCCGGTACTTTTTCTTCTTTTGACATATTCGTCACCTCTATTGTTTAAATACCCTATTTCTGTCTTTTTTAAACAATAGACTGGGCGGTTTACCTATTTAATAGACTACCCACATAACGAAGTAAATCATTCGCAGATGTGGAATTATAGCCATGTTCATCAATAAGACGTGCGACTACTTCATTAATCTTCTTCAATTGTTGTTCATCCGGTGTTTTTGAAGAAGTTGTAATTTTGACTACATCCTTTAAGTCAGCAAATAATTTCTTTTGAATAGCTTCACGTAGGCGATCATGCGAATTATAATCAAAACGTTTACCTTTTCTAGCATAAGCACTAATACGAATGAGAATTTCTTCACGAAACGCTTTTTTAGCATTTTCTGAGATCCCGATTTGCTCTTCAATCGAGCGCATTAGTTTTTCATCTGGATTAATTTCTTCTCCAGTAAGTGGGTCTCTTAGTTTAGCCTTATTGCAATAAGCCTCAACATTATCAAGGTAATTCTCCATTAATGTTTTCGCTGATTCTTCATAAGAGTAAACAAATGCCTTTTGCACTTCTTTCTTCGCTATTTCATCATATTCTTTTCGAGCAAGTGAAATAAAGTTCAAATAACGTTCTTTCAGTTCAGCAGTAATTGATGGATGTTGATCTAATCCCTCTTTTAATGACCTTAATACATCTAAGGCATTAATCGACGCCATCTCTTTACGAATGATGGTAGAGGAAATACGATTGATTACATAACGTGGGTCGATGCCACTCATTCCCTCATCTGCATGTTCTTTTTTCATTTCTTCAACGTCTGCACGATTAAACCCTTCTACACTTTCACCATCGTATAAACGCATCTTCTTAACTAAGTCAATATCGCCTTTTTTTGGATCCTTCATTCTCGTTAATATGGTAAACATAGCAGCAACTTTTAATGTATGGGGAGCAATATGAACATCTGACACATCACTTTCAAAAATCATTTTCTCATAAATTTTCTCTTCCTCAGTTACCTTCAAATTATATGGAATTGGCATCACAATAATCCGTGAATGCAATGCCTCATTTTTCTTATTACTAATAAACGAACGATATTCCGTTTCATTTGTATGAGCAACAATTAATTCATCCGCTGATATTAAGGCAAACCGACCTGCTTTGAAGTTTCCTTCTTGCGTTAATGATAAGAGATGCCATAGGAATTTTTCGTCGCATTTGAGCATTTCTTGAAATTCCATCATACCGCGATTGGCCTTATTCAGTTCCCCATCAAATCGATAAGCTCTCGGATCAGATTCGGAACCATATTCGGCAATTGTGGAAAAGTCTATACTTCCTGTTAAATCAGCAATGTCTTGCGATTTAGGGTCAGAGGGGCTAAATGTACCAATCCCTACCCGCTTATCTTCAGAAAACATCACTCTTTCGACTATTACCTCTTCAATTTTTCCATTATATTCTTGTTCAAGCCTCATCATATTGAGTGGTGATAAATTTCCTTCAATTCTAATTCCATATTCATCTAAAAAGTCTTTGCGCAAATGATGTGGGATAAGATGAAGTGGGTCCTCGTGCATTGGACAGCCTTTAATGGCATATACCGCTCCTCTATCTGTTAATGAATAGGCTTCTAACCCTCTCTTTAACATCGTCACAAGGGTTGACTTCCCGCCGCTTACCGGCCCCATTAATAATAATATCCGCTTTCTCACATCTAATCTTTTCGCCGACGGATGAAAATATTCTTCGACAAGTCGTTCTAATGACTCTTCTAGGCCAAATAATTGATTGCTAAAGAATTCATATGTTTTCTGCCCTTTCACATCATTAACACCAGCGTCTTTAATCATATTATAAACCCGTGAATGTGCGGACTGGGCAACCCATGGCTTTTCTTTTATGATTTCTAAGTACTCTCCAAAAGTCCCTTCCCATTTCAACTTTTCCTCTTCTCGTCTATACAACTCCACTTTTTTTAGAATATCCATATGGACCTCCCCCTGTCACATTATCAGAGACGATTATTACAATCTATGCTTGAAGAAAAACAAACATGCTTACCGAAAACAAATGACAAAAAATTTAGTCGATTAAAGGGCTTTACAAATAAAAACAACATTAGATTATCCATCCCCCAAGATCTGTGTAAAGTGGGTCTTGAATAACGCTAATATCTAATACACATTCCTATGCAGAACTGTCCAATAATATCCATGATTTGCATTCACTATTTAAATTTATTAGGATATAATAAAGTTATATGTTGTGTTTCTATTTTTAGGAAAAAGGAGGCCATACATAATGGGTACAGTCCTAATTTTAGGTGTGATGGTGGCATTTTTAGTTTCAATTTTCACAGCGGGCTATGATGATAAGCCTGGTAAGCACATTAAATAATATGTACTAACACAAAAAAACTGCGAGAGTCTAACTCCCGCAGTTTTTTTATCGTTTATCTAAACCTTTTTCTTGAACAAATTGCTTCATGTACATTCTCTTTTTACGCTCAAACATACCGGCAATCTGACTTGTCCAAGTGTCATCACGCTTACCTGCTGTTCGTTCTTTATAATAAGCAGAGATCACCTCATTGTATGCTTGTAATTCTTGAATATATAGGTCCTTGTCCTGTTCATATTCATTTTCATGATAAATATGATCCATTGGTAAACGCGGCTTTTGCGCATTCCTTTTCGCTGGGTACCCAACTGCTAGTCCGAAAAGTGGTATCACATGATCAGGTGTTTTTAATACTTCGCTTACTTCTTGAAGTTGATTCCGTAAGCCACCAACATAACAAATGCCAAGACCCATGGATTCAGCTGCTAAGCTTGCGTTTTCTGCTGCTAAGGCTGCATCGATCAAAGCTACCATAAATTTTTCCGTACTTTCAATGGACTCAGTTAAATCTATCCCTTCTAGTTCTGCAATGACTTCATGACGATGAAGATCTGCGCAAAACACAAAGAAATGGCCACTGTCTGCAACAAACCCTTGGTTTCCTGCCAATTCGGCCAACTTTTCCTTCTTCTGTTGGTCGGAAACACCTATAATAGAATACGCTTGTACAAAACTTGAAGTAGAAGCAGACTGAGCGGCTGTCACAATCTCCTTAATTTGCTCTTTCGTTAAACGTTTATCCTCAAAATGGCGTACTGAACGATGGTCTTTCATCAATTGAATCATTTCATTCATAATCTCATCTCCCCTATGTAAAAACATTAGTATATAAAAAGAAGATCTTGCCATATGTAAGAGCAGACCTTCTTATTCACGCTAGCTCATTCGTGGATACCCTTGCTGACGAAGGGCTTCATAAATCAAAATAGCTGCTGTGTTTGATAAATTTAATGAGCGCATATGCTCATTCATAGGAATTCTTAAAGCTCGATCTAGATTCGCTTGAATAAATTCCTTTGGTAAGCCAGTTGTTTCCCTTCCAAAGATAAAGAAGTAATTTTTTGATTGATCACTATAATCAAAAGTAGTATGCGGTTGTTTCCCATGTTTTGTTAACAAGAAAAATTCGCCGTCTTTATTTTTCTCTAAAAATTCTTCTAACGAATCATAATAAACAATATCTACATACGTCCAATAATCTAAACCCGCTCTTTTTAACATCTTATCATCCGTTGAAAACCCTAATGGTCGAATTAAATGAAGCGTTGTATAAGTAGCTGCACAAGTACGAGCGATATTACCTGTATTGCTTGGAATTTCTGGTTGATATAAAACAACATTCACTGACACTAACTGTTCACCTCTATTATAATATCTCGCTCTTATTATACACTTCTTCAGCTCATTACGAAAGGTAAGTGCTAGGCATCATAAATCGTAAAGAATTTATATTTAATATTTTCTGTATAAGCGGTAGAATCTTCATAATCCCAATAACGTTTGCGACTATTAGTCGTATGGGCATTTACAAGCGGCATCTTCTGTTCATCTTTAGCCGTCACAATCGTCGTATGGTCAAAACGACCATCTCCTTGAAAATCATAACAAATGACATCTCCTAGCAATAATTCCTCAGGACGCTCCACTTCTTTCGCTCGTAATCCAATTGTGGAGTTAGCCAAATGCATACGCATAGAATGAGCTACACTCCAACTATAGCTCCAATTTTTACTGCGCATCCACCAACCCGTTCCCCTTGCTGGAAATCCGCGCATCGGGGCTCCTCCTGCATGTAGACATTGAGAGATATAATTCGTACAATCGACTTCAAATGCATGAAACTGTGGATTATGGCTATTCCACCATTTTTCTGCATATTGTACCGCTTTTCTGCGGTCATAATGAAATGGATAAGAAGAACGCGAATCTTCCTCTAAGATATCAACCGTATCAACCGTGTCTTGATCATAAAGAACCAACTTTTCTTTATCCTCAACGAGCGTTTCTTTATAAAACTCAGCCACTCGTTCTTCTACCTCTTCTTCAATATAAAAAGTCTTTCCTTGCTTAATTAAATATTGAAAATGAGCCATATACGAAATATATTTACTATCTTCTTGTATGTGCGGCTCTCCTTTAATTTTTCCAATTGCCTTTGCCTTTACGATACTTGCTCCCCTTTTTTCTAAACTTCTTTTTTTATTTTTTATCTTCATACAAGTATGAATAGATTCTCTCTCATTGCTGACACATTGCCTGACCCTTTTTTCTAATAGTTCTTGCAATTGTTCTTTCATCTTATCACTCCCTCCATTAACATGCATATGTTCATAAAAGGGGTTTAACGATAAAAAAAGAGAAAGTAATCGCATTACTTTCTCACATACTACATAATAGGATTAAACATCTTTAAACCTTTTTCGATTTCTTCTTGGACTTCGGGATCCTCTTCTGTAGCTTGCATTGCTTGTAAGGCTTTTTCTGCCTCTTCTCCTCCAATTTTCCCTAATGCCCATGCTGCTGTTCCTCTAATTACTGGCCGTGGGTCTTTTTTCATTAACATGATTAAATCTCCCACAGCTGATTCATCCTTAAAATGAGCTAGAGCGATAATACTATTTCTCTGAATAGGTTTCCTCCCTCTCCACGAACCAGAAAGACGACCAAACTTCTCCTTAAACTCTCTATTGCTCATATAAAGTATTGGTTTTAATAAAGGTTTGACTATTTCTGAATCTGGCTCCATTTCTTCATGAAAATGAAAATCCTTGCCTTTATTTTCTGGACAAATCGTTTGACAAGTATCACAGCCATAAATTCGATTCCCTAATTCTTCGCGAAACTCATCGGGCATAAATCCTTTTGTTTGCGTAATAAAGGAAATACAACGTTGCGCATTTAGTTGCCCGCCTTGAACGAGTGCACCTGTAGGACAAGCATCAATACATTTCGTACAAGTCCCACACTTTGACTCTAGTGGCTCGTCCGGTTCAAAAGGAATATTTGTGATGGTTTCACCTAAATAGACGTAAGAGCCGAATTCAGGTGTAAAAATAGAACAATTCTTTCCACTCCACCCTACACCGGCTCGCTCAGCTACAGCACGGTCAGATAAAGCACCTGTATCGACCATTGATGTAAATCGGACATCAGGAACAAGCTCTTCCAAGTAGGCTTCTAACTTACTTAGCCGATCCTTCAACACTAAATGATAGTCATCTCCCCAAGAAGCACGGCAAAAAATACCTCTTCTCTCACCCGGTTTACTCACTACGCGATCTCTCATCTTTGTTGGATAAGCTAGGGCAATACTAATAATCGACATCGGTTGATCCATCAATAGTGCAGGGTTGACTCTCTTTTCTATATCAGGCTCTTCAAAACCCGATTGGTATCCTAGCTCTTGTTGTTTCATTAATCTATTCCGCAAACCATCAAAGGTTGATGCAGTTGTAAATCCAATCTTATCTATTCCAATCGTCTTACTATAACGAATGATTTCTTCTTTTAGTTCAGCTATATTCAAGAATTATTCACTCCTCCTTGGTTTTCCATGTGATTCATCTTCCCTCTCATGATAAACTTGTTATTATAAAATCAGGAGGTGTAAACATTGGCAATCAACATTTCAAAAGATTTAAAGACCTTATTCCCTCAATTCAAAATAGGCATCATTACATACAATCATATCACTATATCAGGTTCTCCCCAAATGGTAAAGGGGCGCTTACAGCTCTTTCAAGAGTCATTATTTTTTGATCTTGAAGAAAAGAATATAACTGAATTTGCAGGGATAAAAGAATGGCGAAGTATTTTCAAACAAACGGGTAAAGACCCCAACAAATATCGTCATTCTGCTGAAGCGATGTATCGAAGAATTAAAAAACAGAACTACTTACAAAGCATCAACAGTGCCGCTGATATTAATAATTTTTTCTCATTAAAGTACGAAGTCCCGATTGGCATATACGATTTAGACTGTCTCAACGGAAATATTGATGTGAGGATCGGACATGATGGAGAAGTTTACAAAGGATTAAACGGGCGTGATAATTCACTAAAAAACTTAATTATTTTAAGTGATTCAGTTGGGCCGTTTGGTAGTCCATTTGTAGATTCTACTAGAACAAATGTTAATGAACAGACAACTAATGCATTACAAGTCGTCTTTTTAAGACACTCCATAGAAACAGATGAGGCACAAGCACTGCTCAACTCACTAAAAGAAATGTTTATCCAAGTACATGGAGGTAATGGTCAAGTTGAGGTAATAGTTTAAAAAAATAATATCCTATTTTTCTTCAGCATTAAATTTGGCCATAGAAAAAATGCACCTCCACTTGTTAGATTATGTCTAACAAGTGGGGTGCTGTTCACTCTTATTTTGTTCAGGTTTTTTAAGTCTACTATTTTTTAGCCATTAAATATAGAAAATACGGCGCCCCAATAAATGATACAATTACTCCCGCTGGTATGCCAATCGTATCAAGTAAAACTCTGCCAACCGTATCTGCTGAAAGTAAAAGTAAGCCTCCAAACATTGCCGCAACAGGCAAAAACAACTGATGTCTAGGACCGACTAAGCTTCTTGCAATATGGGGTGCTAACAAACCGATAAATGCTATACCACCACTAACGGATACTGAAGCAGCTGCTAAGGCCACGGAGACCAATAACAGTGTATACCTTTCCTTATTCGTTTTAACTCCAAGACCTACAGAAAGCTCTTCATTTAAAGCCATAGTATTAAGCGTATTTGATTTAAAGTAAATGAACGGAATTAATATTGCAAGCCAAGGAAGTAGAGCAAAGACAAATAACCAATCATCTCCCCATATTCTCCCTGCAGCCCAGTTGGCGAAGAAATCATACTCTTCTCTAGCCATTTTAGAAGCAAAAGTTAACAATGCACCATTTATAGCAGCAGCTAATCCTACACCAACTAAAAGCATTCTACCAGGTTGAATACCCTCCCCTCTCTTGTAAGAGAGAAGGTAGATAAATATAGCGGTAATTAATCCTCCAATTAAAGCGAATAGTGGCAACAAATATAAATGATTGCCTGTACTATTTCCAAATAACAAAACAAAGAAAACGACAAACAAACCGGCACCTGAATTAATCCCTAGTATTCCCGGATCTGCTAACGGGTTCCTCGTAATGCTCTGTAAGATTGCCCCTGACAAAGCTAAACCCATACCTGCGAGCACCGCAATCAGTATCCTCGGCAATCTAAAGGTAAATAAAATCAGGTTTTCCTTTGCCGTTCCATCCCCAAGTAATGTTGGCAAAAGACGATCCGGACTTAAAGAGGCAAATCCCGTAGCTACACTAATTGTAAAGATAAGCAATAGTAACACAAACGTCGAGATAATGATAATAATTGAACGTTTAAAGTGGCGGGCACTAATCATATTAATGATCTCCCCTTTCTTGCAAGGTACAAGAAGAAAGGTAGGCCAAGTATTGCTACAATTGCCCCCATTGGTGTTTCAAAGGGAGGATTAACCATTCTTGCTGCCGTATCGGCTAAAACTAAAAACACACTACCTATTACAGCTGAACACGGAATAATCCATCTATAATCCGTACCGACTAAAAATCTCACGATATGGGGAATTAATAAACCAACAAAAGCAATCGCCCCAACAAGAGAAACCGCGGCACCTGCTAATATAAGCACAACCGTCATAAGCACAGCCTTAACAATAAAAGTTCTTTGCCCTAAGCCTTTAGCCACATCTTCTCCAAAGCTTAATACAGTCAAACTTCTTGAGAGCATAATGGCAATTATAATACCGAAAAGTACTGTAGGTGTAACAATTTGCAACTGCGCCCACGTTGTTCCTGAAACGCCACCAGCAGTCCAAAAGGCAATACTTTGTGATAGTTTGTTTATAAGTGCTATCCCTTCTCCAATCGATGAAAGAAATGCAGTAACTGCTGCACCAGCTAACGTTATTTTTAGTGGAGTCATCCCACCTCTTTTCATTGCGCTAAATCCAAATACTAAGCAAGCAGCAATCCCTGCTCCAATAAATGAGAATAACATGATAATCATATAATTTGTATTGCCTACATATGAGAAGGCAATCGCTAGTCCTAAACTTGCACCTGCATTTAAACCTAGTAAACCTGGATCTGCTAAAGGGTTTTTTGTCATTCCTTGCATAATGGCACCGCTAACAGCGAAAGCCGCGCCGACAACAGCAGCTCCTAGCTCACGAGGTAATCGTATACTTCTTATAATTTGGTGGTCTTCGTTCCCTTGTTGATAAGCAAATACAGCTTGCCAAACATCTGCAAATGAAATACTCGCTGCTCCAACTGAAATAGCCAAAACTAAGCTACCTACTAAAAGTAGGCAGCTTAGTGCTAGAATAATAGAAGCAATTGCAGGACGTGCATATATTTTCTTTTCCTTTGCTTCATTAAAAGTATTATTTTTCATTATATTACTTAGCCCCAAGTAAATTTTCAACGATAAATGCTAATTCTTCTTCCAATGAAATGGGATCATTAAAATAGAAAGAAGAAGAATCAAATGTAAACACGCGGTCATTTTCCACTGCTGGGATACCTTTCCAAACATCAGTTTCAGTAAATGAATTATCGGCTCCTTGTCCATCTCCTAGGAAAATATAATCTCCAGCATATTTTGGTATGACTTCTGAAGATATAGCTAAGTAGCCTGGTCCAAATACTTCTTCTTCTACCGCTTTAGGTGCTTTTAAACCAAGTGCTTGATAGATGATTTCTGTTCCTCGTCCCCAGTTCTCTCCATACACATACATGTCTTTACCAAATGTCTCAAATACCATAACAGTCGCATCATCACCAATTACCTCTTTTACTTTCTCACCTTCAGCAGCTGTCTTTTCTTTCCACTCTTCCACCCACGCTTGTGCTTCCTGCTCTTTTCCTAACACCTTACCTATTTCAAGGTGTTGATCTAAATAGCCATATTTTTCATAAGTTAATGTGACGGTTGGCGCGATTTCTTTGTATTTATCTAAATTTTCGTCAGTTGAATATGCAATAATTAAATCTGGTTCTAATTCTAATAATTTCTCTACATTATCTGCTGTAATAACTTCAGAATTTTTCAGTTTATCACCGTAAAATTTGTTCGCTTTAGACCACTCATCTATTGCTACTGGCGTAATCCCTAATGATAGAACATTACCAGTATAAGCCATTGATGCTACTCTTTTAGGATTAGCTGGTAACTCCATTTCTCCATTTTCTGATTCATATGTAAATGTTTCTTTTTCCGTTTCCTTACTGCCTTCACCTGACGATTCATTCCCATCATTTCCGCAAGCTGTTAAAACTAATAATAGAATAAAAAATAAAAATACCAATTGCTTTTTCAAGTTTTCCATCCACCTTTATAATAATAATCATTCTCAATTATAGTCAAAAAAAGAAGCAAATCATTAAACGACTTGCTCTTGAACTACCATCCTACTATCAATTAAGTCATACGTTAAGCAGATTGGTTTTTGTGTACGTGGGTCAATACCAATTTCTGCATCAATATTAAATACTTCTCTTAAAATCTGCTTATTCATAACTTCCTTCGCAGCACCATTTTTAATAATTTTGCCTGCTCTCATAGCAATCAAATAATCAGCAAACCTTGCTGCATGGTTTAAATCATGAATAACCATAACAATTGTTCTATTTTCTAACTGATTAAGCTCTTTTAACAGTTCTAATACTTCCAATTGATGACACATATCTAAATATGTAGTCGGCTCATCTAATAAAATTATATCAGTTTCTTGAGCCAAAGCCATCGCAATCCATACTCTTTGCCGCTGTCCACCAGACAATGCATCTACTTCTCTATCTTTAAATTCTGCAATTCCTGTTACTTGGAGTGCCCAATCTATCACCTGGCGATCTTTTGCTGTTAATCTCCCCATACCCTTTTGATATGGAAATCTTCCATAAGATACTAGCTCTGAAACTGTTAAGCCTTCAGGAGCATCAGGAGATTGAGGAAGAATGGCCATTTTTTGTGCAATCGCTTTTGTCGATTCCTTACTGATTTGCTTACCATCAAGATATACAGACCCAGCTTTGGCTTGGATAATTCTTGCAATCGTCTTTAAGACAGTCGATTTACCGCAACCATTCGGCCCAATAATAGCCGTAATCTCACCGTCTGGTATCATCATGTTTAAGTTCTTCACAATCTCTCTATCACCGTATGCAATTCTTAAGTCTTCAGTAAATAATCTAGACAAGGTCATTCACTCCATCCGAACATTTTAGATCATCATCACGTCATTGATAATGATTATCAACTTCAAAGAAAATTTTATCTAATAAAAGCTATCCTGTCAACCATCAATCCGAAAAGTTCATTTCCAGCATATTTCTTGTTAACCAACCTGTATTCTACATATATTTTTTTAAGGAGAATGCATTTCACGTTACTGAAGCCTTTCATCCATTTCTTCACTTTAAGTCATTATACACTTCTTTAAGTTTAGTAAAAAATACCATAACTAGTCATTTCTACTAAAAAAAAGACTGTAGGCAATCTACTAATAAATAGAGATTGTCTACAGTCCTTAACTTCCATATAAGCGGGTGAAGGGAATCGAACCCTCATCATCAGCTTGGAAGGCTGAGGTTTTACCACTAAACTACACCCGCAAATACCGGTGGTCGGGGTCGAACCGACACTCCGTGATGGAACACGATTTTGAGTCCCAATGATATATATATTACTTATAACTATAAGAGCAACAACTATTGTCGCATTTACCTTTTTAGTAGTTTATACGATTTCTTTTAATTATGCCTTGGGTCTACACAACCGTCAAATAACAAATCTAGATTTTTGTTGCTTATTAAATTTTGCCTGTCCATTTTGCTTATACTTTTTTATTAATTTATATTCCAATTAAATTGCTTCCTCCATTTTCTCAAACTCTCCTACGAACTTATAATCAATTTTACCTTTCCTTATAAGTTCCTTATGTCCATGTTTCTTCTATTAGTATACCTTCTTGCCCTGTACCAAAGACCACATCCTACATATACGACTTCTTCATTGTGCCAATGCTCATACACAACGTACTCATTTGTCTTTCTAAGCTTACCTGGTTCAAGTTCATATTCCATACCAAGTTGGATTACCTTTTGAAATGAAATGCCATATTTCTTAGCAACATCTTGGTTTGTCATTTTATTAGCAAAATGCAGCTTAAGTTCATCTTTTGTTGGGAACACTGATATCACCTCAACACACTTATATCTAGAAAGTTGAGTTTGTAAATTAACGAACAGAAAACACAGAGGTGAATTAATTGAAGACAGCTAACGAGATTATTGATGAAGTTAGGAACATGGAAAGTGCAGAACGTTGGAAGCTTGTAAGAGATGTAAATAATTTCACGAAAAACCCTAATAAAGAAACAGCAACTATGATAATTGAATTGTTGGACGAGATATCAAAATTAAAACAGGATATAGAATACTTATCTGGAAAAGTTGGGCTACATGAAATATACTTCAATCGAAATAAATAAAAATAACAAGAGAAAATCAATATGTTATGTAAAAAAAGAAGGGACCATAAATGTTCCCTGTTTCCTTACCTTTTTCTATTTTTTTGACGAGATTTTTTTGATATTTTCTTTTTGTTTTTAATTTTACTAAAACGTTTGTTGTTCTTAGTTTGAACATTAGAGGCATATTCTTCTGCAGATGATGGAAAGTAATCTTGCTTACCTCTAGGTATAATACCTTGATTGAGATACATAAACTTACGGGTTTGATAAACAATTTCAGAAAGTCCAATACACGACCTCATTAATTGAAAACATTCAAGCACAAACTCTGATAAGAATAAACTTTCAGAGGTTCCCTTTTTTGGATCGCCAGAAGGATAGTAAATTAACTCTTGCGTAATAACATTATAAGTATAACTTCTATGACCTATTACATTTCGTAATCTATTATCAATTTTGGAAACAAAAATTTTATCAAAGCTTTCATCACCATTAATAAATTCTAATTTTTTTCCTTTACTACGCATTTTTATAAAATCTTCTATGGTTTGAATTTCTTTAATAACATCTTCTTTCATTTTTTGATAATCTGCTCGATGTTTTAAATTATTATAGGCAACGACTAAATATAAAATATCACCTATATCCTCAAAAGTATCAATGTAAAAATCCTTAATATCTTCAAAATCCACAGTTGTTAACCCTAAAGTCTCTATTGATGTTTCTTTTTCATTTTTTTCTGTATAATAATCTAATCCATAAATAGGAATAAACATGTGGAATTTTTCAATGAATTTGTTGATAATACCGAATAGTTTATGTTCATAATTATCTAAATGATTTTCAAAGTGTCGAGCCAATAGTAATAGTTGATTTTTTTCGGTTATACTCTTAAACTCTTTAAAAATATGGTTAGTGATTTCATAAAAATAATTGTCCGCAAAAGTATTAGTGAATTTTATATTTAAAAAATGAACCGCTCGCAATAATTCAAGCTTGTTATCTGCAGGGAAATGTGTTTTATCCAATAATTTATGTATTTCTTTGGGTAAGTAAGCATGATTGCCATCATACCATAGTTCATTTATTCTTTTTACAATTGGCCAATCATTTTCAATTTTATGTAAAAAGTGAATTGTGCGTTGTTTGAATTCTCCGATATTATCTCCCATAGAAAATATACCATTCTTAAAAAAAGGAGAGAGATATGTTTCGTCATTCTCATTATATGGGCGAATTTTTTCAGTCAAAAGTTCTCCGGATACTTCAATTAAAAAATCGGGTTTTCCATTGTGTATTAAATGAGTTACATTTTTTAATTTTATAGAATATCCTGCATTTTCTTGATCTAAATAAACGTTGCCGAAAATTGAAATATTACAATTTCCACATTTAATCCTAACAGAATATTTTTCTAACCAACCAAGTTGAACCTTTATACGAGTGATGCTCTTACAAACATTACATTGATAATCTCCTGTAACTACCATTATACTCATCCTTCTAAAACCAGAAAATTACGGTTTTACAATAATAATACACTAAACATAATTCTCTATCTTTACTTTATGAATAAAATTCTCTTTTTATTTTTAAAAAATCTACACCTAATTAATAAGTGTAGATGATCAATTGCTATTTTAAGTGATCTTAAAAAAATGTTAATTATATACTCTATCACTATCTTTTATTTCGTTATTTTCCTCGTCAACAAGCCCTTTTTCACCTGTGTAAAGAGTGTACTTTGTATACATTGAATCATATTTATGAGGTGGAGTATTTTCTACTAGAATTATTTGATGATCCTTACTTAATTCTATTAGAATTTTATAGAATTCATCATATACTTCAGGATCATTTATTTTTCCTTCAGAAGTAACAGATGATTCTTCATCTTTATCTTCCTTTTCCAAAGTCCCAACATATTTACTTAATGAGTCTAATAATAGTAGACCAGGATGACCGTTGGCATAACCCTGAGTCTTACTTTTTAATATTGCTCCTAGAAAAGAAAGCTGCATGCACTCTAAAAGTCCCCCACTTTCATGAGCATATACACTCGCCCCATTGTAAAAAGGAATCATTTTCTCTTTATGAATTGAAGTTTCATTCGATGTATCATACTTTAATCTTTTCATAAATTCCTTATACTTCTTATCTAAGAAATTAAATATTGTTTCTTTTTCTTTACTGCTTACTTGTAGTGCTTCAATATCTTTGATTAGTCGAGCTTCTTCCGCTTTTAAATCAACTATAAGATTCTCTTTTTCCTCAATTTTATGGTGTATTCTTAGGCCTTCTTTTAAGGTTTCTTGTTTTTTAGTTAACCTGTTAATAATTGCATTAATACTATCGATATGTGATAAATAAGGCACCTGGGTTTTTTTAGAATATTCAATCAACGCTTCATTAAAGATTGATTGTTTTTCTGAATATAAGTTAATCTCTTTATCTAAATCTTCAATTTGTTCGTTTTCCTTTTCTATTAAGTCACGAACTAAATTAATTTTATTCTTAATTTGCTTTTTAATTTTTTTCAGCGTCGCTTCTGCATTTTCGCTATTGTGTACTTTATTATGTAAATGACTCAATACTTTGGAGCTACATAGGGGACACTCCACACTTTGATTAGGAATTATTAAGTTATAATTGATATCCAAGGTCTCTTCTACTTCTTTTAAATCATTTTCATATTCCTTAATTAATAATTCCTTAGAGTTTATAGAGAGCTGGGAATGTCTTTTACTCCTTTGATACTCCAATTTTTTATTTGTAACCTTATTTAAATCATCCTTTAATTTAATATACATTTTATTCTCTTCACTATTATTACTTCCATTAACACTATTCTCTAATACATCTGCTTTTAATTGTTTTTGTTTTTCAATATCTGATTGAAGTTTATCTGACTTTAATTGCATATTTATTCTGTCTACTGCATCTAGGTCTCTTAAATATGAATTTAATCCAAATAATTCTCTTCGTGTTTCATCAATCTCATTTTGTACTTCTACCAATTGTTCATTTAAGGTTTCTTTATCTGCATCTACTAAATTAAACATCATTTTAAAAGCATGAGGATTTTTATTTGCCTTAAAAGTACTCTTCTTTCCCAAAAAGTCCCCAGTCCCTAGTTCATGTTGATGAATATATACATATCTAAAAATATCTCTAAATGAAACGGTGTCAATTTCTTTTTTATTGCTATGTTTTTGATGACGAACTAACTTATATTCATTTATATTAAGTTTATTCATCAATATTTTCATAGCATCTTGTATTTCAAGCGTCTTAGGCGTATATTCATCTAAATCATCAAATGAACAAAAATAAATACTAATTTTAGTATGTTTTTCTTTTAATAGTCTGTTTAATGTTAGTACTTCCTCCCCAATTCTCAACTCAAGAAAAACCTGATCACATTTAGAATCTAGCTCCCGTTGAACATTTAAATCAATTTTACTCGATTTCCCAAAACAATAATCTATCAAGCTCAGTATAAGTGATTTTCCTGATGTTTTTTCTCCACTAATAATAGTGAAATCCTCGTTAAAGTTAATTGTTCTTTTGTATGTAACCCCCATTATAATTAATTTGTGCAAAATAAGACGGCTCAATTTGTACCCTCCTTTACTTTTTTTACATTTTCTGTTGTATAAGCAATTGTTTTATATAATTTTACGTACTCTTCAAAGAGAGAATTTAAATAATCACTAGAATTATCTTCATAAAATTTTTTTCCCTGTATTAATAATTTCACTTTTAAATTTTCTTGTTTATCAGACAGCTTACCTCTTATTTCAATAAACTGAAAATGAGACATTAGTATCAGTATTTCATTAATTTTTGTTTGGAACCGGAAATATTGATTTGGTGAGGGAGGAAACTTATCATTGTTCTCAGGGACACTGTTAAATAAATCTATTAAATCAAAATTGACGAGGCTATAATAAAATAATAGCTCTTCCACTTTTCTTTGCTTGTTATTTTGTGTAGAAAGTGCATTCAGTAAGCATAGTATCTTCATTATTTCTAGTTTTTGATTATTAAATAGTATTTGTATAGAAGCGGGTACTGAAAAGTTCAAGTCCTTCTCTCTCTTCATTTAAATCGTTCCCTCCCCCACCAAACGTCTTCTTCATTATCAGCTAAGATATGAACAAAGCCTCTATTTTCTGATTTATTTGATTTATTTTTTCTTAATATTTCATCGTATCTCCCAAAATCAATATCTTCTAAACTCTTATGAACAACTTTTAAAAATTCTTCGCTATCACCATGTTCTTCAAAGGTGTTTGCATATTTATCCATATATTCAATAAATACTTGACCTAAAATCAAATCAATAACATCTATGGGCATTCCCAGTTTATTCATATCTTTAATATACTCATCTGCGGCAACATAAAAAACTGAACTTAATCTTATTAACGAAGGATTGATATTTTCTAATTTTAATTTTCTATAAAAAAGGTTACCTTCTAAATCTTTTTTGAGAGATTTTAAACCGGCTCCTATTACAAGTGATGTATTTGTTGAACCCCTATTGTCATCTAATTTTTCTTTATTTTTTTTTTTTAGAGGCTGAGAAATATGATGAAGAATCTTCCTTATTTCATTCGAATGAGTAGAACCTTCTGTATTATATGGAATAGTACGGAGCCCAAATTTTGACCGAAGCTCTCTAGTTGTAGGTTCATCTGGATTATCTAATAGGATATAATGTACTCCTTTAAAAGAATCTTTATGTTGCTCAATCAAAGTTCTAATAAACTGATCATCAAATGAAAAGCCCAAAAAAATTAGCTTTTTGTTTCCAGTCACTAATTTTAATAAATCATCATATTTTTTATCATTATATAACTCTTCATAACTTTCTTTGCTGATTACAATTGATCCAGAGTTTGAAATAGTTCCATGTAGTTGGCATACTCTCTTTTGACTGAACAAGTTTTGTGTATTAAAGTTTATATCTCTTAGAAGAATAGGTTGTAAATCAAAAGCTAGATACTTCTGTAATATATTTTCATAGTTAGTAGTTAAAAATAAATTAAAATCCATTTCGCTAAGATCCCTGTAGTTATGTTCTGAGTCATCTTCCACATCTACTTGTTTTTCGAGTATTAATTCTACTATTTTTTCCTGAATATCTTCCTCTTCGAGAAGATACTTTTTTAACATATCAATAGCTCCCCAATAATCATGGTTATTTAGATCAGTTTCTATAGCCTTTTTCACCCATTCAAAATCACCTATGGCATATCTTTCAGTTAAACTTTCAATTAATTTACCCCAAGAAGGTACTTCAAAAGGAATAGAAAGACCTGCTCCAATAAAGGGAATCAAATTACCTTCTTGATAATCTTTTTGCAAATCTTCTAAATATCTACTCATATATAACTCCTCTTTCTTCACTCTAGTTAACAGTAAAATAACAAGATATAATATGCATTTTATCTACATTTTACCTTATCAGGTAAACAATATCCATAATAAGTCTTACTCTCTAATTAATTGCTCAAGTTTAAATATAAATATTTCAAAATTGTAGCTGTAAACATTGTTAATAGTCTTGGTAAGGGTTAAGAAAAAGTTGTGGTCAGTCATTAAATAAGAATGTATTAAATTAAAGCTCCTTTATACTTTACCAAGTATTCTTAGAAGTGGATCATTACTTAAATCTTCGGGTTTTGCTTGTTCTTCTCTAAACTTATGTGAGGCATCAAGACCTAGTAGCTTGTAACTTTCGATAATTTTTGCTTGGGCTTTCATTGCTGTACTTACAGAAGGATGTTCTTTTTTTCCATGTGGCCCTAAAATTGTATAACCGTCTTGGAAAAGCTCTCTCTCGCATGCTTCAATTGTCGCTAAATTAAACGCAAGTCTTTCAATGATTATTTGATTTGTAGAATCTAGTTTATTTATTTTGTCGAGCTCTTCGACGATATAATTAAAGTATTGTGCTGCAGAGTCATTAAAATGAACTGGTATCTTCATTGTTCAACTCCATTTACAATTTTTTATATAAATTATTTTTAATAAAATTACACATTGTGTGAGTGACACAGCCCTCGTTATTAATTGTTATTAAGCGTTTTTTTATTAATATATGGGGATACCATCTTTCATCTTTAAAATTACCAACCAAATATCCATCCTATATTCAAAATTTTATTTCAACTCAAAGAACTATGCTTAACGACAAAGTCATAACTAATTTCTCTCATCCCATGTACAATTAAGTATTTGTTGACTTTCTTGTGTAGTTCTCTTTTATTTCTAATTGAAGATTCATACGCTTTGCATAGTATCCGAGCTGTTATGTTTCTATACTCTTCATCACCGCAGTAGTCTTTTGCTGCCTCTATATGCCTTAGTTCCATCATCTTTATCACCGTCCAGAAAGTTGTGCTTACCATAGCTGATAAATCAAGCATCAACTACAATAGCTATATCAATTTATCAATATCTTATTACGTAAGGATAATAGCAGTAGCATCTGCTGTTACTACTGCCATATTACTGTTCTTATACTGCTCTGCTGATGTAATTGTTAATGCACCACTGCCCTTTTAGCTGCTACTGTAAATAACTAAATCATCATATTGTACATAAAGAGAGTGTTCAATAATATTAGCCTTACGAAACAATACCTTTACTCACTGCTTGATAATTCGTTACATGGCCATCTACGTATGCTTCAGCAAGAATTCGTACTTTTCCGCTTAAAGCGCTAACAGTATCGATATCTACTTCTTTATCTTTATTTTCACTCCACACCGCAACAGTATAAGAACTTGAGAAACGAATGAACAAAGAAATTAAGTATGAAGGTATGAAGAAAGAGCCAGGTCAAAGTACAGATAATGTGTTGCTGCATATTCTCATAACGAAAAATAACAACCACAAGCTTCCAAAAACTCAAAGAATTTCTGATGAAGATTTGGAGCGTCAAGATGAACTTGGTCGGATACTAAGAGACTATCAATCTTTCATAGATCAGATTAAAAATGATCTTTACAAGAAAGATGACAAGCGATGGATTAGAAATAATCAAATTTATGAAGTACGTTATGTTTTCTCTCTATATCCTGTCCCCACAGATTCACGTATCTTTTAGTCACGGTTATATCTGTGTTTCCTAAAAGATGCATTAATGAAAAGCATCCACTCCTGAAACGATCATTCTTTTTGCCATTGTATGTCTGAAGGTATGTGGACTTACACGTTTGATTACTTTCGCTTCCTTCCCATATTTAGTAAATCTTGTTTGGATACTGTGATAATTCAGTGCTTTATTATCCTGGCTAATAAACAGCTTCTTAGTTGGAAGATCCCCTCTGATTTTTATATATTTCTCTAGCTGCTCTTGAGTAATTTCAGATAAATAGACAACTCTTTCAAACAAATTCTTTGTCTTTCTAATGATTATTTTGTTCCCCAATACATCTTCTACATTTATCCCAACCAGCTCAGACAATCTTATTCCTGTATCAAGAAATACAAGTAAAATAACCTCATCCCTAAAATTCACAAAAGTTTTACCTTTTCTAATTGTTTTTATTAAGTCCTCTATCTCTTTATTATCTAATGTTTCAATTGCCTTCTGTCTATCTCGTAACAGTTTTATTTTAGCCATAATGTTTTTGTCGATGAGCTTTCTCTTATACAAGAAGTTATAAAATGACCTTAGAGCACGTAAGCGAGTATTGATTGTAGTCACTTTCATTAATTCTTTGCTTTTCAAAATTAAATCTTCAATATCTTTTTGATCCCATCCTACTAATTGTTTATTAATAATCTTCTTTGCCCCGTGAAATTCATTTTTATAATAAGCAATAGTAGCTGGCCTTAGATTTCTTAAATTACAGTCCTTAAAAAATACTTCCAATGCTTCTTCTTCAGAAATTCTTTTGTCAAGTATTTTTAATTCTTCATTTGTTAGTTCTTTACGTCTTCTCACATTAAACTCCTATGCAGACGATTCGCCGGATACGATTTTGGAATTTTTCAGTCGTATAGAAAAAAAAAAGACTCCAACAATTAAGTTGAAGTCTTTGAATAATTAATAGTTATGTATGGAGCGGGTGAAGGGAATCGAACCCTCATCATCAGCTTGGAAGGCTGAGGTTTTACCACTAAACTACACCCGCAAATACCGGTGGTCGGGGTCGAACCGACACTCCGTGATGGAACACGATTTTGAGTCGTGCGCGTCTGCCAATTCCGCCACACCGGCAAATATTCTTTTATTTAATTATGGTGCCGAGGACCGGAATCGAACCGGTACGGTAGTCACCTACCGCAGGATTTTAAGTCCTGTGCGTCTGCCAGTTCCGCCACCCCGGCATGAGGTGTATAAAAACTAATGAATATGTATTGGAGGCGGCAACCGGATTTGAACCGGTGGTGAAGGTTTTGCAGACCTCTGCCTTACCACTTGGCTATGCCGCCATCAATATAAATGAATATTTGGAGCGGAAGACGGGATTCGAACCCGCGACCCTCACCTTGGCAAGGTGATGTTCTACCACTGAACTACTTCCGCAGATCTGGCTGGGCTAGCAGGGTTCGAACCTGCGAATGACGGAATCAAAATCCGTTGCCTTACCACTTGGCTATAGCCCATTTGTATATTCTATGCATGAAAGCAAAAAAAGTGAATTTAAAATAATGGGGCGGCTGATGGGAATCGAACCCACGAATGTCGGAACCACAATCCGATGCGTTAACCACTTCGCCACAACCGCCATAATTGGCAGGGGTAGTAGGAATCGAACCCACATCAAAGGTTTTGGAGACCTTCGTTTTACCATTAAACTATACCCCTAGATGGTGGAGGGGGGCAGATTCGAACTGCCGAACCCGAAGGAGCGGATTTACAGTCCGCCGCGTTTAGCCACTTCGCTACCCCTCCATGAAAAACAATGCCGGCCAGAGGACTTGAACCCCCAACCTACTGATTACAAGTCAGTTGCTCTACCAATTGAGCTAGGCCGGCAAATGGTGGCTCAGGACGGAATCGAACCGCCGACACAAGGATTTTCAGTCCTTTGCTCTACCGACTGAGCTACTGAGCCAAAACTTATACGTTTTACAATATGTTTTAATACATTTGTGTGAATTTATGTAGTGGCGGTCCGGACGGGACTCGAACCCGCGACCTCCTGCGTGACAGGCAGGCATTCTAACCAACTGAACTACCGGACCAAATTGCGGGGGCAGGATTTGAACCTGCGACCTTCGGGTTATGAGCCCGACGAGCTACCGGACTGCTCCACCCCGCGATAATATGAATGGTGGAGGATGACGGGATCGAACCGCCGACCCTCTGCTTGTAAGGCAGATGCTCTCCCAGCTGAGCTAATCCTCCAAAATGGTGACCCCTACGGGATTCGAACCCGTGTTACCGCCGTGAAAGGGCGGTGTCTTAACCGCTTGACCAAGGGGCCAGTTTATATGTTTAATGGCGGAGAGCAAGGGATTTGAACCCTTGAGACGGCTATAAACCGCCTACACGATTTCCAATCGTGCTCCTTCGGCCAGCTCGGACAGCTCTCCATTGGCTCCGCAGGTAGGATTCGAACCTACGACCGTTCGGTTAACAGCCGAATGCTCTACCACTGAGCTACTGCGGAATAATATAATAGTATGTATGCCCGGCAACGTCCTACTCTCACAAGGGGACAGCCCCTAACTACCATCGGCGCTTTAGAAGCTTAACTTCCGTGTTCGGTATGGGAACGGGTGTGACCTTCTCGCTATCGTCACCGGACTTTTTAAAGACATTTATTATTATAACGTCTTTTATGAAAATTTCAAGAGAAATTTTAAATCATTCTCTGAAAACTAGGTAATGTTGAAGAAGATTGTTTTGAGTAATCGCCTGAATGCGTGCTGTAGGCTACTACTTACGTAGTGCTGTCTAGCTGCGGCGGCTAGGAGCCGCCCGCATTTCGTATTGTCCAGCTACAGCGCCTAGGTGCTCGAGGTCATAAGTCAAATTTGTCATGAGGTTAAAGAACAACCTCCTGTCAAATCTGTCTTATGCTTGTCGCACCTGTGCAAGGCGCTTTCGCTTTTCGTTTTTGGTTAAGTCCTCGATCGATTAGTATTAGTCAGCTACATGTGTCGCCACACTTCCACCTCTAACCTATCAACCTGATCATCTTTCAGGGATCTTACTAGCTTGCGCTATGGGAAATCTCATCTCGAGGGGGGCTTCATGCTTAGATGCTTTCAGCACTTATCCCTTCCGCACATAGCTACCCAGCGATGCCTTTGGCAAGACAACTGGTACACCAGCGGTGCGTCCATCCCGGTCCTCTCGTACTAAGGACAGCTCCTCTCAAATTTCCTGCGCCCACGACGGATAGGGACCGAACTGTCTCACGACGTTCTGAACCCAGCTCGCGTACCGCTTTAATGGGCGAACAGCCCAACCCTTGGGACCGACTACAGCCCCAGGATGCGATGAGCCGACATCGAGGTGCCAAACCTCCCCGTCGATGTGGACTCTTGGGGGAGATAAGCCTGTTATCCCCGGGGTAGCTTTTATCCGTTGAGCGATGGCCCTTCCATGCGGAACCACCGGATCACTAAGCCCGACTTTCGTCCCTGCTCGACTTGTAGGTCTCGCAGTCAAGCTCCCTTGTGCCTTTACACTCTACGAATGATTTCCAACCATTCTGAGGGAACCTTTGGGCGCCTCCGTTACTCTTTAGGAGGCGACCGCCCCAGTCAAACTGCCCACCTGACACTGTCTCCCATCCCGATAAGGGATGTGGGTTAGAATTTCAATACAGCCAGGGTAGTATCCCACCGACGCCTCCACCGAAGCTAGCGCTCCGGCTTCTAAGGCTCCTACCTATCCTGTACAAGCTGTACCAAAATTCAATATCAGGCTACAGTAAAGCTCCACGGGGTCTTTCCGTCCTGTCGCGGGTAACCTGCATCTTCACAGGTACTATAATTTCACCGAGTCTCTCGTTGAGACAGTGCCCAGATCGTTACGCCTTTCGTGCGGGTCGGAACTTACCCGACAAGGAATTTCGCTACCTTAGGACCGTTATAGTTACGGCCGCCGTTTACTGGGGCTTCGATTCAAAGCTTCGCGTGAGCTAACCTCTCCTCTTAACCTTCCAGCACCGGGCAGGCGTCAGCCCCTATACTTCGCCTTGCGGCTTCGCAGAGACCTGTGTTTTTGCTAAACAGTCGCCTGGGCCTATTCACTGCGGCTCATCAAGGCTTTAACACCCTAATGAGCACCCCTTCTCCCGAAGTTACGGGGTCATTTTGCCGAGTTCCTTAACGAGAGTTCTCTCGCTCACCTTAGGATTCTCTCCTCGCCTACCTGTGTCGGTTTGCGGTACGGGCACCTTATTCCTCGCTAGAGGCTTTTCTTGGCAGTGTGGAATCAAGAACTTCGGTACTAAATTTCCCTCGCTATCACAGCTCAAGGTATATGACCATGGGATTTGCCTCATGGTCCCTCTAACTGCTTAGACGCACATCCAATCGTGCGCTTACCCTATCCTCCTGCGTCCCCCCATCACTCAAACAGAATACGGTGGTACAGGAATATCAACCTGTTGTCCATCGCCTACGCTTTTCAGCCTCGGCTTAGGTCCCGACTAACCCTGAGCGGACGAGCCTTCCTCAGGAAACCTTAGGCATTCGGTGGATGGGATTCTCACCCATCTTTCGCTACTCATACCGGCATTCTCACTTCTAAGCGCTCCACCAGTCCTTACGGTCTAGCTTCAACGCCCTTAGAACGCTCTCCTACCACTGAACATCAACGATGTTCAATCCACAGCTTCGGTGATACGTTTAGCCCCGGTACATTTTCGGCGCGGAGTCACTCGACCAGTGAGCTATTACGCACTCTTTAAATGGTGGCTGCTTCTAAGCCAACATCCTGGTTGTCTAAGCAACTCCACATCCTTTTCCACTTAACGTATACTTTGGGACCTTAGCTGGTGGTCTGGGCTGTTTCCCTCTTGACTACGGATCTTATCACTCGCAGTCTGACTCCCATGGATAAATCTTTGGCATTCGGAGTTTGTCTGAATTCGGTAACCCGATGAGGGCCCCTAGTCCAAACAGTGCTCTACCTCCAAGATTCTTACGCATGAGGCTAGCCCTAAAGCTATTTCGGAGAGAACCAGCTATCTCCAAGTTCGATTGGAATTTCTCCGCTACCCACACCTCATCCCCGCACTTTTCAACGTACGTGGGTTCGGGCCTCCATCCAGTGTTACCTGGACTTCACCCTGGACATGGGTAGATCACCTGGTTTCGGGTCTACGACCACATACTCATTCGCCCTATTCAGACTCGCTTTCGCTACGGCTCCGTCTGTCCAACTTAACCTCGCATGTAATCGTAACTCGCCGGTTCATTCTACAAAAGGCACGCTATCACCCATTAACGGGCTCTAACTACTTGTAGGCACACGGTTTCAGGATCTCTTTCACTCCCCTTCCGGGGTGCTTTTCACCTTTCCCTCACGGTACTGGTTCACTATCGGTCACTAGGGAGTATTTAGCCTTGGGAGATGGTCCTCCCTGCTTCCGACGGGATTTCTCGTGTCCCGCCGTACTCAGGATCCACTCTGGAGGGAACGAAGTTTCAACTACAGGGCTTTTACCTCCTATGGCGGGCCTTTCCAGACCTCTTCGTCTATCTCGTTCCTTTGTAACTCCGTATAGAATGTCCTACAACCCCAAGAGGCAAGCCTCTTGGTTTGGGCTAATCCCGTTTCGCTCGCCGCTACTCAGGGAATCGCGTTTGCTTTCTCTTCCTCCGGGTACTTAGATGTTTCAGTTCCCCGGGTCTGCCTTCCATACCCTATGTATTCAGGTATGGATCCTATCCCATAACGGATAGGGGGTTTCCCCATTCGGAAATCTCCGGATCAAAGCTTACTTACAGCTCCCCGAAGCATATCGGTGTTAGTCCCGTCCTTCATCGGCTCCTAGTGCCAAGGCATTCACCGTGCGCCCTTATTAACTTAACCATTGTTCGGCTTGCGATAAGCTACGCATTTCGGCGTCAGCTCACTCGTCAACATCCTCATGTGCACAAGACGCACACTCCGGTGTTTCCTCGCTCGCTTCCTTGAACTGCTTGCTTCTCACAACCCTCACGGTTGTGTGTTTTAAAAAAAGTTTAGTATCTTTACTCTATTACTATTAAATAGAGAGAAAATAACTAAGGTGGCGATTACTCGGTAATCTTCTTCATTACATTATCTAGTTTTCAAAGAACGATTGATGAATAGTAAGCTTTGGTATTCTCGTCAGCTTACGCTTCCTTGAATCCTTCGCTATTTTCACCTTATTTTGAGAGATTATACTCTCAAAACTGAACGAACAGTCTAACATCAAGTAAATTCCGTATATTCCTTAGAAAGGAGGTGATCCAGCCGCACCTTCCGATACGGCTACCTTGTTACGACTTCACCCCAATCATCTGTCCCACCTTAGGCGGCTGGCTCCAAAAGGTTACCCCACCGACTTCGGGTGTTACAAACTCTCGTGGTGTGACGGGCGGTGTGTACAAGGCCCGGGAACGTATTCACCGCGGCATGCTGATCCGCGATTACTAGCGATTCCGGCTTCATGTAGGCGAGTTGCAGCCTACAATCCGAACTGAGAATGGTTTTATGGGATTGGCTAAACCTCGCGGTCTTGCAGCCCTTTGTACCATCCATTGTAGCACGTGTGTAGCCCAGGTCATAAGGGGCATGATGATTTGACGTCATCCCCACCTTCCTCCGGTTTGTCACCGGCAGTCACCTTAGAGTGCCCAACTGAATGCTGGCAACTAAGATCAAGGGTTGCGCTCGTTGCGGGACTTAACCCAACATCTCACGACACGAGCTGACGACAACCATGCACCACCTGTCACTCTGTCCCCCGAAGGGGAAAGTCCTATCTCTAGGATTGTCAGAGGATGTCAAGACCTGGTAAGGTTCTTCGCGTTGCTTCGAATTAAACCACATGCTCCACCGCTTGTGCGGGCCCCCGTCAATTCCTTTGAGTTTCAACCTTGCGGTCGTACTCCCCAGGCGGAGTGCTTAATGCGTTTGCTGCAGCACTAAAGGGCGGAAACCCTCTAACACTTAGCACTCATCGTTTACGGCGTGGACTACCAGGGTATCTAATCCTGTTTGCTCCCCACGCTTTCGCGCCTCAGCGTCAGTTACAGACCAGAAAGTCGCCTTCGCCACTGGTGTTCCTCCAAATCTCTACGCATTTCACCGCTACACTTGGAATTCCACTTTCCTCTTCTGCACTCAAGTTCCCCAGTTTCCAATGACCCTCCACGGTTGAGCCGTGGGCTTTCACATCAGACTTAAGGAACCGCCTGCGCGCGCTTTACGCCCAATAATTCCGGACAACGCTTGCCACCTACGTATTACCGCGGCTGCTGGCACGTAGTTAGCCGTGGCTTTCTGGTTAGGTACCGTCAAGGTACCGGCAGTTACTCCGGTACTTGTTCTTCCCTAACAACAGAGTTTTACGATCCGAAAACCTTCATCACTCACGCGGCGTTGCTCCGTCAGACTTTCGTCCATTGCGGAAGATTCCCTACTGCTGCCTCCCGTAGGAGTCTGGGCCGTGTCTCAGTCCCAGTGTGGCCGATCACCCTCTCAGGTCGGCTACGCATCGTCGCCTTGGTGAGCCGTTACCTCACCAACTAGCTAATGCGCCGCGGGCCCATCTGTAAGTGATAGCAGAACCATCTTTCAATCTAATTATATGTATAAATAGATATTATCCGGTATTAGCCCCGGTTTCCCGGAGTTATCCCAGTCTTACAGGCAGGTTGCCCACGTGTTACTCACCCGTCCGCCGCTAATCTTTGGGAGCAAGCTCCCTCAGATTCGCTCGACTTGCATGTATTAGGCACGCCGCCAGCGTTCGTCCTGAGCCAGGATCAAACTCTCCAATAAAGTGTTTGATTAGCTCATTTGCACCTATGGTGCTTTGTTGCTGATAAATCAGCTTTTTTAGAATTACGCTTGACGTTTTATGTTCGTTCAGTTTTCAAAGAACAATCTCGTTCGCTTTAGAAGCGACTTTTCAATAATAACATATCTATTATTATGGAGTCAAGATATTTTTTTAAGATCATTCCGTCGCGTTAGCTGTTTTTCATACAGTTATTAGCGACGGTTATTAATATATCATCATTTTTTTCCTTGGTCAACCACTTTTTGCTTTTTTAATATAATTTATTACAAACTGTAATATCGGTGTTTAATCCCTTTTCCTTTTGTTTCTTCACTAATTACTTTAATAAACCCTTTGTCAATTAAGTATTCTAGTAGAATTACCAAATCCACTGAGTAGTGTCTCAGTTCTTTATGCTGGATGATTTCTTGAATTGTCCAAACTGATTGTTCTGCTAAAACTTCAAGTAAATGGCCAACTCCAGCCTTTGTTCGTGAATGTATTAAAAATTCACTAGCTAAAAATAATAGCTCTAACCTTTTCTCAAGCGGCTCATGACTTTGTACTAACTCTTCATAAAGTTTCATTATTTCTGGTTCCATATGGCGAATTTGATTCCACAGTGTTACTTCTGGATGGAAACCATTTTCTATAATTGAGAGCCTTGCTAAATGATGCAAAGAATGAACAACATTATTATAAGCATCAAAATAATTCTGATTTTCAAACAAAGTTTTCCCATCTGTATATCTTCTTATCAGCTTAGCAAACTCTAGTCCCATTTTGAGCTTTCTGTCCTTGAATGGGAATTCGTTTAATTTATCACGCAAGTTTCCTATATATTCATTGCGATCAAATAAAACCTTCCCACTATAAAGCCAGTCAAAAATCTTTCTATTACTCCCCATAAGTATCCATTGATCTAATTGTTGCTTCGTTATTATTTGCATTGAGGCTTTCTTATCTTCAAATGTGTAATGTTTCACAAAAATAGGCGTATCCGCATTTTCTACGATAATTAATAGTATTGCATCAAACGTATCTCTATTTGAAATTGTCTTTTCATTTCCCTCTACAATTAACACACCTAGTGTATTTAGTTGACTAGCTCTTTCTTGATAAATAGGACGGAGTATATCTTCCATCATAACGCCCCCATAATTTCGTATTAATATATTAGTTCGACAATTCATCTAAATTCCCTTTGATAAACACCAACAAATAGTGACAATTTTTTTATTTTTTCTTACAATGATATGATATAGTTAGTGTTTAGGAGGGAACAAAATGGCAAAAAAATATTCGAGTAAAATAAATAAAATAAGAACCTTTGCTTTAAGCTTAATATTTGTTGGATTTATTGTCATGTACATAGGTATTTTCTTCAGAACTTCACCATTAATTATGTCTCTATGTATGCTTCTTGGTGTATTATTCATTATTGCTAGTACGGTTATTTACTTGTGGATTGGCATCCTTTCAACTAAAGCAATACAAGTTGTTTGCCCAAATTGTAACAAGCCAACCAAAATATTAGGACGGGTTGATATGTGCATGCATTGTCGCGAACCACTAACGCTCGATCGCACACTTGAAGGAAAAGAATTTGACGAAAAATATAATCGAAAAGATACTTCATTAAAACAGTAGATTTTCTCACGCCAAAAAAGAAGTAAATCTTAAAACAGACAATTTATTTACTCATATGTATAGAAAACTAAGTAAAAATACAGAGAAAAAGCTGGCAGCAGTACGCTGACAGCTTTAGACATTTTAATGCATTTCTTTTTTCTTTGAACACTCTGGACATTCCCCATAAACTTCCATTCTGTGGTGACTTACTTTAAAGCCAGTCACATGTGCTGCTAATTGTTCAACTTCATCCAAACCAGGATAATGAAAATCAACAATTTTACCACAACCTTCACAAATGACGTGATAATGTTGTGTTGTTACAAAATCAAATCTGCTGGATGAATCTCCATAGGTTAGTTCTTTTACTAACCCAACCTCACGAAATACTCTTAAATTATTGTAAACTGTAGCCACACTCATATTTGGGAACGTTCCCTCTAATGCTTTGTATATGTCATCAGCTGTTGGGTGCGTCATTGAGTTTATTAAATATTCAAGTATCGCATGACGCTGTGGAGTAATGCGAACCCCTGTATCTTTTAACGTATCCAATGCTTCTTTAAGATGTGTTTGCGCCACCGTCATGCACCTCTCTTCTATTCATTCTTATATTATAATCTTTATAAATAGTTTACTAATAATTATTGAAAGTTGTCAATAACCGCGTTTCAAGAAGTATGTTTTTCTTATTTTATCATATAGACTAAACCCAGCTAATATTCCATCTTTAATAAACTTA
The DNA here is from genome assembly GCF_038006865.1 of Cytobacillus sp. FSL R7-0696. Lineage (NCBI taxonomy): Bacteria > Bacillati > Bacillota > Bacilli > Caryophanales > Bacillaceae > Cytobacillus > Cytobacillus sp. FSL R7-0696. Next base: position 305,330 of record NZ_JBBOWA010000001.1, read on the forward strand.
ACTTTGTTAATACCTTTGTATTTCTCATTCCACAAATCGACAGATCTAACCCGTCATCAAGAAAAAATTCCGGACTCATTTTAAAAGTCCGGAAAATATATTTGAGGAGGTATGCCCTAGTTTAATCATATTCAAACTAGCTTTACTTGCGTGGACAAAAGCCTTAAATTCTTTAAAATAGGCAAGTTATTATCATGTTATTTTAAAGCCTAACCTTTTCTATTTTGTAAGAAATGCAACGCATCTTCTACATGTCCTTTTACTTTCACTTTTCGCCACTCTTTTATTAATCTGCCTTCCTCGTCAATCACAAACGTAGAGCGTTCAATCCCCATATATTCTTTACCAAAATTCTTTTTCAACTTCCAAACTCCGTAGCTTTCTGCAACTTCATGATTTTCATCTGCAAGCAAAAGAAATGGTAACCCATGTTTCTCAATAAATTTCTCATGACGTTTGATCGGGTCAGGACTAACACCAATAATGACCGTATTCACATCAGAAAAATCATTATGCCTATCGCGGAAATCACATGCCTCAGTCGTACAACCAGGTGTCATATCCTTAGGATAAAAATATAATACGACATTCCTCCCGCGAAAATCTTCTAGATTAACAACTTCTCCATTACTTGCTTCTAATGTAAATGCGGGTGCTTTTTCTCCAAGTTCTATACTCATAAATCGCTCACTCCTTAACCACGTTTTTCTTAGACTATTAAAAACAAGAGTGAAATACAAGTAAACACCCTTCTTCTCATTGATCATTTTTATTATCAATATTAAAAACAACTCTTGCGACAAATGCAGTTGGAATGACATAGCCTATCAATGCTTCAACCACCGCAACCATACGGCCTAAACCCACGGGGATAACATCTCCATAACCCAATGAAAAAAGAGTAACAGCACTAAAATAAAAACCTGATGCAAGACGATCTAAGAAATTAATCCCTCCATAGCTTGTTTCATCTATTAGCACCACATGCCCATTTAAATCGAGAATAATATATATTAACCCAAAAGCAATCAAAATCGTAGCATATAGACAAATTAAATAAAAAAAGTTATCTAATGACACCCATCTTCCCTTCGTTCTTTTAGGTGTTAAGAGGCTTTGCATACTCATAAAAATACATAATGTAACAGTAAAAATAACGAAAAAAAATAGCACGACTAACCTCACCTCTCTCGTGACGGTATTACCATTATACGTTCAACTTTTTGAGAGTATGACAAGTTGTCTTACTGACGATAGATATGAAAATATTTTGCTTTTAACATATCATTAGCTTACATGTTAAAATATAAAGGGAGATTATATTACTTAAGGAGGAATATTGATGCATTTTATCAATTCCGAACGACTACATAAAGAAGCTGTTGAACACATTGTCGGGGGTGTAAACAGCCCTTCTCGATCTTATAAAGCGGTTGGTGGAGGATCACCTGTGGCAATGGAGAGAGGCCAAGGTGCTTACTTCTTTGATGTAGATGGGAATCAATATATTGATTATTTAGCAGCATACGGACCTATTATTACAGGACATGCTCACCCTCATATAACGAAGGCCATTAAAGAAGCTGCCGAAAGAGGAGTACTATTTGGCACACCTACTCCGTATGAAGTAGACTTCGCTAAACTGCTGAAAGAGGCGATGCCTAATTTAGAAAAAGTAAGATTTGTGAATTCCGGTACGGAAGCTGTGATGACAACCATAAGAGTTGCAAGGGCGTATACAGGAAAAGATAAAATAATTAAATTTGCCGGCTGTTATCACGGACATTCTGATTTAGTACTAGTTGCAGCTGGTTCTGGTCCGTCAACTCTTGGTACACCTGATTCTGCCGGGGTACCTCAATCGATTGCAAAAGAAGTAATCACCGTTCCTTTTAATGACATTGATTCATTTAGACAAGCAATGGATAAATGGGGACATGAGATTGCAGGAGTTTTAGTAGAACCGATTGTAGGTAACTTCGGTATTGTCGAGCCCTTACCAGGGTTCTTGGAAGAGGTAAATGAGATAAGTCATGCACATGGTTCACTCGTTATATATGATGAAGTTATTACTGCTTTTCGTTTTCACTATGGAGGTGCACAGGATTTATTAGGTGTGCAACCAGACCTCACAGCATTAGGAAAAATTATTGGCGGCGGTTTACCCATTGGTGCCTACGGTGGCAAAAAAGAGATTATGGAGAGTGTTGCTCCACTAGGTCCCGCCTATCAGGCAGGAACAATGGCAGGAAACCCTGCATCAATCTTAGCTGGAATTGCTTGCTTAGAAGTATTAAAACAACCTGGGGTTTATGAATACTTAGATAGATTAGGCGAAAAGCTTGAAGATGGCATCATGAATGCGGCCAAGCAGTTCAATATTTCCATATCAATTAATCGATTAAAAGGGGCATTAACTGTTTATTTTACTGATGAAAAAGTAATCAACTATGAACAAGCAGAAAATACGGACGGTGAGACGTTTGCTAAGTTCTTCAAGCTTATGTTAAATAGAGGCATCAACCTAGCACCTTCCAAATATGAAGCATGGTTCCTTACAATTGCTCATACAGAGGAAGATATTGACGCTACCATTCAAGCAGTCCATGATACTTTCGAAGAATTAGCCAACCAATAAATAAAATATTCATTTTTTATACACTAAAAGAGAGCCATCCAGCTCTCTTTTTCTCTTGATACATACTATGAAAACGTTTACAAATATAGATTCCGCTATACATTTTTATACATTCTCAACCTTTTTCATATCCATAAAAATGTATAAATAATTGATTTCTGAAAATTCATGTGATATGATAATGAAAATATTCTGTATAATTCCTTCGTTACCGAAACACTTTAATGCGTTACCCAGTTAAATAACATTTCAATTAACTTCGCTAGAAATCTTAACAATCTAGCAACCTCAAAAACATTACTAAACTAGGAGGTGAACGGCTTAAGGCATTGCCTCAAAAAGCCGAATACTATGACTCAACAATGGACCCCTTCCCAATTCAAAAATTTTAATAATCAAGAACACGATGCATGTGGGATTGTTTCTTCATTAGAAAAAGAAAAGATTCCAACACGTGAAAATATTTTCAGTTGTATAGATGCATTAGTAACAATGAACCACCGTGCAGGATTTATTAATGGAGAAGGAGATGGCGTCGGGATTCATATCGATATCCCCCGTACACTCTGGAAAGAAAAACTTAAAAATGCACAAATCGATTCAGCAGTTGTTGACACACCCAATTTTGTCGTCGGTCATCTCTTTTTCACTCGTAATGAACAAAGTGAAACCTTCAAAACAGAAGTACGTCAACTTCTTGATGATAAAGGATTTTCTTTAATTTTCGAATCAGATGAAGTGACAGACTCTTCTGCACTTGGCCCAATAGCGATTCAAGAGAACCCTGTTTTTTGGCAAATTGCATGTATGGTTGATAAAAATGAAACAGATCTGAATCAAGCGATATTAGAAGTCATTGTAGAAGCAGAAAAAAATGAATTTATTCACGTAGCATCCCTTAGTCAGTTTCATGCTGTATATAAAGTAATGGGAGCTGGCGATATTTTACCTAAATACTACCACGACCTAGCAAACCCATTGGTAGCTTCGACTATGACACTTGGCCATAATCGTTATTCGACTAATACACTCTCAAGCTTTTTTCGTGTGCAACCATTTGCCGTCTTAGGGCATAATGGTGAAATTAATACGATTGCAAAATTACGCGACGAAGCTAGAATGATTAATGTACCACTCGTTAGAGGGGGTAGTGATTCCCAAGATTTAAGCAGAACAATTGAAACACTCATTTGTAGAGATGGCTATTCATTATTTGAAGCGATGGACGTACTCTTCCCTCCAATCATTAATGAAATCAAGTCATACCCTCCACATTTGCAAGATTTATATACTTATATAAGGGAAGCATGGGGTCATTTCGCTCAAGGGCCTGCTGGAATTATCTCAAGATTCGGAAACGAAGCGGTATATAGTGTAGACTCCCTTGGATTAAGACCCCTTTGGATGTTAGAGACTGAAAGTTCTTATTTATTCTCATCTGAACCAGGGATTATTTCATCGAGTGAATATGTAAGTGAACCGAAGCCCTTATCTCCTGGTGAAAAAGTTGGCTTCAAATGGAACGGTAATAAACTAGAAAAATATGAACATGAAAACTATCAGGAAGAAACATTTAATCGCTTCTCTTCTCGTGTAAATGTTAAAGATTATAAAAATCGTTTACGTGCGCCAGTTTTGAATAAAGTAACTACAATGGCTTTCCCTACAAAGATTCATAATGGTCAATATAAAGCGTTTGGTTGGGAAAGAGACCATGTGAACTTAGTAGAACAAATGGCAGAAAAAGGCGCGGAACCTATCCGTTCACTTGGCCATGATGCTCCATTAGCTGCTTTAAATGGTGAGAGAACAAATATCGCTGATTTTATTAAAGAAAGTGTTGCAGTTGTTACTAACCCTGCCATTGATAGAGATAGAGAAACAGAACATTTCTCTACTAGAACAATTATCGGTAAAAGACCGTCACTCTTTAATAATGAAGAATCCATAGATGTACTTGAATTACAAACACCTTTATTAATAGAAGGAAAATTAGGATACGAGTGTGTAAAGGAAATCAATCAGCCTAGCTATGATCAAGTAACTGAATATTATCAAGCACAAAAGAAAATTGCCTATCTTTCTATCACTTTTTCAAAAGATGAAACGATTAAAGAGGCCATTTCACGCTTATCAAAAGAAGCGATTGAATCAGTTAAAGCTGGTAAAACACTTATTGTCTTGAATGATGCCAGTGCTCATCAAGAAGATTCCTACTGGATGGATCCACACTTAGTCGTATCTGCCATTGATCAAGCATTAGTAAAAGAAACAATAAGAAGAAGAGACTGTTCTTTACTTTTACGTTCCGCTTCTATCAGGTCATTACATGATATTATTACAGCTTACGGTTTAGGTGCAGATTTAATTAGCCCATATTATATGTTTGTAACTGTTGCTAACGAAGAAATAACTCCTCTTGTTAACTTATATTCAGCTTTAACAAAAGGGTTGGAAAAGGTAATCTCTACAATCGGGATTCATGAACTAAGAGGATATGGTCGCTTATTCTCAACTATTGGCTTAAACGAAGAAATCGCTGAATATTTAAATATCATCAATTTCTTTGGTTCAGGTGAGCTTAAATACAATTTTGGTCATATGAAAGAAGATGCTTTGTTAAGAGCGGAAGACTTTATAAACGATAAAAACAGAATCGGGAAAACCTTCCATCTATTCCCGAGAATTTGGAAAGCAATTGGTGAAGTTGCGTCTACAGGTGAATATGATGCTTACCGTGAAAAGATAAGCGAACAAGAAGCTCAGAACCCAACAACCATCCGTCACCTAACTGATTTTAAACAATCAGAAACCAAAATTTCACCAGAGGATGTTAATATTTCTGTTGGAGATCATAACTTACCATTCGTTATTTCTTCTATGTCATTTGGTTCTCAAAATGAAATTGCTTTTAGAGCCTATGCAGAAGGTGCAGAAAGACTAAATATGATTAGTTTAAATGGTGAAGGCGGAGAAATAAAAGATATGCTCGGAAAATATCCTCGTACAAGAGGTCAACAAGTTGCCTCAGGACGATTTGGAGTAAACGCTGAGCTTCTTAACTCTTCTAACCTTCTTGAGATTAAAATCGGTCAAGGAGCAAAACCAGGTGAAGGCGGACATCTACCAGGCTCTAAAGTAACAGCTAAAATAGCTGAAGCTAGAAATGCAACAATTGGATCTGATTTAATTTCACCTTCAAATAATCATGATATTTATTCTATTGAAGATTTAGCACAAATGATTCATGAATTAAAAACAGCGAACGATAAAGCGAAAGTGTCAGTTAAAGTACCTGTTGTGCCTAATATTGGAACAATTGCTGTAGGAATCGCTAAAGCTGGTGCGGACATTATCACTTTAAGTGGGTTTGATGGTGGTACAGGTGCAGCTAGAATCCACGCGCTTCAACATGTTGGATTACCAGTTGAAATTGGTGTTAAAGCGGCCCATAATGCCTTACTAGAGGCTGGATTAAGAGATTATGTTGAGCTATGGGCAGATGGCGGCTTAAAAAGTGTTAGTGATGTTTTAAAAGTGATGTTACTTGGTGCAAATAGAGTCGGGTTTGGAACATTATCAATGTTAGCCATTGGTTGTACAACTTGCCGTGGGTGTCATCTAGATACTTGTCATGTTGGAATTGCTACGCAAATTGATTCAGAGGCACAAGCAAAAGAACATGGGTTAAGAAGATTCGTTCCTCGTCAATTTGAATCTGCTGTCCAAGGATTAGTTAACTTATTTTCTGCTTTCGGTAAAGAACTGCAAGCACTTGCAGGTAGCATCGGTATTCGCAATCTACAAGATGCCATTGGACGTACAGATTTACTTGAACAAATAAAAGGAAAAGAACAATTGAATTTAGACTACTTACTTCGTACATTAGACATTTCACAGCTCACTAATAATGAGCAGCCTAAAGAAGTGAGTGAGGCTCAATTACAATTAGCTGTTGGTGCTGAATATCTAGACAAGAGTGTAGAAGAATTACACCAATCGCGTACCTTCTCTAATGTTACTTCAGAGCAAAGGGTGCTTGGTAGTCGTGTTTCTTGTCACCGTGTAAGAGGACGCTTAGATGGATCATATAAAACTCTTCCTCCAGTTGACCTCAAATATAATGATGGGTCTATCCCTGGCAACGGATTAGGAGCCTATAACAGTTTCGGCATAAACATCGAAGTAGCAGGTGGTGCACAAGATGGTATTGGTAAAACTTCCTTCGGTGGGCAAATCTTAATTTTTAAATCGAAAGGTAAGAATGGACAGTATTATAATGGATCTGTTGGAAAAGGTTTTGGCTATGGTGCACAAGTGGGACTTCTCGTTGCCCAAGGAAACGCTGATGCAAGAGCTGGTATTCGTCTATCTGGAGCTGATATGATTATCGGTGGACAACTAACAAGTGCAATTCCCGAGAAGGAATTTGGGAAAATCGGTACAAATGCGAATATTAAGGGATTTGCGTTTGAATATATGACAAACGGTCGCGGCCTTGTATTAGGTGATCCGGGCCCATGGATCTGTGCAGGGATGACAGGTGGCGTCGTCTACTTAAGACATCAACCTGAAATGGGATTAACAAAAGCAGCAATTGAAAGAAGAATAGCCAAAGGTGCAAAAGTAAACGTAACCGAGCTTGACCAAAATGGACTAGATGATGTAAAAGAACTATTAGAAAAATATATCGATCTATTGATGGATCAAAACCAAGAAGATGAAGCAATTGGTTTAAAAGCTCTTTTATCAGATTTAAGTAGTCACTTTTTGCAAGTTGTTCCAGTTAAAGAACAAGCCGACCCTTCTGTTTCAACTGAGTGATATAACATACTTTTCTTCTGCTATAAGAAATACTCATTTGATTTTGTTTTTCTGCTAAACTTGAGACACGAGGAATTCTAATGATGAATTTCTCGTGTTTCTTTATGAATTTATGTGTATGTGACTCATTTCACTTGGAGTGCGGAAAAAGATTCGGGCTTCAGCATTATCGGTCATCCGTTTGTCACAATCTGAAGTTAGTCGATATTTCGCCTCATTTCTAGTAAGTTCTTCTCTCTTGCTGGTTTTTTGATGCGATTCTCTGCTAATCCAAACAAATTTCTCCCTCTTGCTTCCCTTTTGATGTGTTTCTATTTTTTCATTTAAAATTAATCCACTTTAATTTTTTATTAATTTTAACGACTTTTCATATTTGTCTATTGAACTTATACTAATATCCATGTATAGTACATAATTGTTTAATAAAGAAAAAAAACGTATAAAGTAAGAGTGGGTGTTTATCATGACAGCCATACTAATGATTGAGCAGAAAGGATTATTTAAATATGAAGCTTGGCGCCCGCATTCTGAAAACGGGGATCGCAATCATACTATCTTTATTTTTAGCAGAACTTTTTCAACTCCCATCTCCTGTTTTTGCAGGGATTGCAGCTATTTTTGCACTGCAACCAACGATTTATCGTTCTTATTTATCTGTACTTGAACAAATTCAAGGAAATATAATCGGAGCAGTAATCGCGGTATTATTTGTACTATTATTTGGTCATGAAATTCTCATTATCGGTTTAGCAGCAATAGTAGTTATTACGATAAATTTAAAATTAAAGCTTGATAACACGATTGGTTTATCACTCGTTACAATGGTAGCGATTATGGTCACACCAGGAGATACCTTTACCGAGTTTGCCATTCTTAGATTCTCGACAGTTATCCTCGGGATATTTTCTGCATTTATTGTTAATCTGGTGTTTATTCCACCGAAATATGAGAAGAAGTTATATGTGAAGATTTCTAATCTAACCGAAGAAATTACAAAGTGGATTCGCTTAAATATAAGGCATGCTTCTGAACATCATTTATTGAAAAATGATATACGAACCATGCAAGAAGGATTAACAAAGATCGATACACTTTTTTCTTTATATAAAGAAGAACGTAATTACTTTAAAAAGAAGAACCATTCCAAACCGAGAAAATTAGTTATTTATCGGCAAATGAATGCCGCTAATAAAAAAGCTTTAGAAACTTTAACAAAGATGCATCGCTTTGAGAATGATTTAGCAGAAATGCCGGAAGATTTTCAACACCTTATCCAGCAACAATTGGATATTATTACTCATTATCATGAACATGCGGTATTAAAATTTATTGGGAAAGTTCGACCAGAAGTCGTTTTTGAAGAAGGCGATATTACTTTAAGCAGAAAGGAACTTTTCACGCTCTTTTTAGAACAACAACATCTCATTTCAGATGATGGGCAGGTAGAATTAGCTCATACTATGCATATTGTATCTGCAATGATGGATTATAATGAACAAGTGGACCGATTGAATTGTCTTATTAGTAGCTTTCAAAAGTTCCATAAAGAAGACTCTTCTTTAACATTAGATGAAGCCGTTGACGAACAATAATTAATAAGAGGCTATCGGATATAAATGCTCCGATAGCCTCTTTTCTTATAAATCTCTCTAATTCTTCATCCTCGGGTCTAAGGCATCTCTTAATCCATCCCCCATTAAGTTAAAGCCGAGAACTGTTAACATGATGGCTATGCCAGGGAATATCATTGTCCACGGTGCTTGGATAAGTAATACTCTTGCATCTGAAAGCATTTTACCCCATTCCGGATTCGGTGCCTCTGCACCTAAACCTAAGAACCCTAGAGCTGCTGCTTCAATAATAGCCGTACCAATTGCCAGAGTTCCTTGCACGATAATAGGTGCCATACTATTGGGAAGTACATGCCTAAATAGAATTCGATTATTTTTCATCCCAACTGCCTTCGCGGCTACAATATACTCCTCTTGTTTAACACTTAATACTTTTGAACGAATTAACCTCCCAAAGTTAGGAATATTAATAACAGCTATCGCAATTAATGCATTCTGCAGTGATGGTCCTAAAACGGCCACAATAGCAATTGCCAAAAGAATACTTGGGAAAGCAAGCATGATATCAAAAATCCTTGAGATAATCGTATCAATCCACCTTCCGTAATACCCCGCAATAATCCCTAATAAAGAACCTACAACAGCCGAACCCATTACCGCTAAAAAACCAACCCATAACGATATTCTCGCCCCAAAAATTACTCTCGAAAAAATATCTCTCCCAAAATCATCGGTTCCAAACCAATGTTCCGCCGAAGGCGCTTGAAGCCTATTTGCCATATTCTGCTCATTAATGCCCTGTGGCGCAATGAATGGCGCAAAAATGGCTAGCAGTATAAAAAATACAACAATCCCTGTACCGACTAAGGCAATTTTGTTTTTCATGAAGCTTTGTAACGCCTCCACCCAAGGCGATTGTACTTTATCTTCATTATTTTTTGGCTGAATAGGTGGTTTATTATTTACTGATACTTCCACGTCTATTCCTCCCTTAACGATAATTAATTCGCGGATCGATTGCAGCGTACAATAAGTCTATGAATAAATTAATCATGACAAATATAAATGCAATCACTAATATTCCAGATTGAATGACAGGATAATCTCTCGCACTAATCGCATCGTAAATATATCTGCCCATACCCGGCCAACTAAATATCGTTTCGGTAAGAATCGCACCACCTAACAATAAGCCTGTTTGCAAACCTATCACAGTAAGAACAGGAATCACTGCGTTTTTTAATGAATGCTTGTACACAACCCAAAACATTCTTATTCCTTTAGCTCTTGCTGTTCTAATATAGTCAGATTTCATTACCTCTAACATTGAAGATCTTGTTATTCTAGCAATGATGGCCATTGGAATTGTAGCTAAAGCAAACGCTGGCAATATTAAATGACGTAACACATCAACAAATTGATCAAACCTACCTTGAATCAATGTATCTATTAAATATATATTTGTTATAGATGTAACAGGGTTCCTTACCTCTTCCCTTCCAGATGTCGGTAACCAATCCAGTTGAATAGAGAAGAACCATTGTTCCATCAAACCTAACCAAAAAATAGGTATAGAAACACCGATTAGTGCTAAAATCATCGCTATGTAATCAAACCAAGAATGCTGAAACCATGCACTTATGATACCAGCATTAACCCCTATAAAAATGGCAATTAACATTGCGCAAAAGGATAACTCTAAAGTTGCTGCTAAGTATGGCCAAATTTCTTGATTTATCGCTGTATTGGTTTTGATTGATTCTCCCAAATCACCAGTCAATAAATCCCCCAAATATGTAAAGTACTGAATATACCACGGTTGATCTAACCCGAGCTGTTTCGTTAAGGCCTCTATCGCCTCTTCCGTAGCTAATTGCCCTAATATGATTTGAGCTGGATCACCAGGAATTGCACGAATCATTAGAAAAACAATCAGTGATAAACCTAATAGGACGGGTATTAATGCAATTAACCGCCTAACTGTGTAAGTTAACATCTTCTCACCTCTATTACTACATTATTATCAGATGAATAGAAAAGGGAGTGTGCCACTCCCTTTTTCTATCTCTATTGATTTATTGACTGACCTCCACATGTGAAAGCAAATCAGACCCTGTCGGATGTGGTAGGAAATTCTTAATATTAGATTTCCCAGCTAAAATAGGACGTGAATGTACGAGCGGAATCCATGGTGCATCTTCTTTTATAATTACTTGTGCTTGTTTGTATAACTCATCTCTTTTCGCTTGATCGGTAGTTGCTTGTGCTTCTAATAATAAATCATGTACTTCACTGTTCTTATAGTAAGTGTAGTTATTTGATCCGATGGCATCTTCATCTAATAATACGTATAAGAAGTTATCTGCATCACCATTATCACCTGTCCATCCAAGTAAGAATGAATCAGCTTCTCCATTATTGGCTTTTTCTAAATATGTTCCCCATTCATATGAAACAATCTTAGCTTTAACGCCAATTTCAGCAAAATCAGCTTGTAGGGCTTCAGCTATTTTTTGGCCGTCCGGCATATATGGTCTTGGAACTGGCATTGCCCATAATTCCATCTCAAATCCGTCTTCATATCCAGCTTCCTTAAGTAATTCTTTTGCTTTTTCTGGATCGTATGGATAATCTTCAATTTCGTCATTATAACCAGAGATTACTGGTGGCATTGGGTTTACAGCTGGGTCCGCTGCGCCTGCATAGAATGCATCGATGATTTCTTCTTTATTCACCGCATGGTTAAGAGCTTGACGGACTAACTTTTCCTGTAAAGGACCTCTCGTATTCGTTAATCCAACATAAGCAACGTTCATTGTCGGTCTCTCAAATGTTTGTAGGTCTGGATTATCCTCAATTTGTTGGACATCGCTGAAATTCACACCATCAATTAAATCAACTTCTCCTGAAGCTAAAGCGTTTAGTCTTGCAGAGTTCTCAGGAATAGATCTGAAAATGACTGAGTCTAATTTTGGTAAACCTTCATCCCAATACTCTTCATTCTTTACGATTGTGATTCTGTCATTTCTTTTCCATTCTTGAAACTTAAATGGACCCGTTCCAACTGGGTTTTCAAGGAATTTATCACCATGCTCCTCAATGGCTGTTGGACTTGCGATACCAAATGGAGACATCGCCAAGTTTTTATAGAATGGTGCAATTGCTGTATTTAACTTGACTTCAACCGTATAATCATCAACTGCTGTTACACTATCAACCTTATCTCCAAATTGAGAATTGTAATAATAGAACTGTTCTTTATTCCCTGCCATCCAACGTTCGAAGTTGAATACGACAGCTTCTGCATTAAAATCTGTTCCATCATGGAACTTAACTCCTTCACGTAGTTTAAGTGTTTGAGTTAAACCATCCTCGCTTGTTTCCCACTCTGTAGCAAGACCAGGATGAAGCTCCGTATCTTGCTCACCAAATTCAACAAGGGTTTCAAAAATATTTTTCGTTACTTTAAAAGCTTCACCTTCAGTTGTAATTGCTGGGTCAAGAGAAGTTGAATCTCCTCCTCGACCAAAGACAAGTGTTCCTCCAGTGCTTCCTTCATCTGCTTCTCCGCCTTCATCTCCATTATCACCTGAAGTAGAACTATTACACCCAGCAAAGATAAGCGTACTAACCATTAATACAATAAGTAGCCAAAAACTTTTCTTTTTCTTCATTCTTCATTCTCTCCCTTCTAATTTGCAATCTCTTTCTCATATAAATGGCAAGCCACCATATGTCCATCTTCTATTTCCTGCAAAAGAGGTCGTTCTTGCTTACAAATCTCCATACATTTTGAACATCTCGTATGGAAAGCACAACCGTTTGGTGGATCAGCAGGGTTAGGGATATCTCCAGATAGCACTCCCTGAGCAACAGCTATTTCTGGATCAGGGACCGGAACGGAACTTAGAAGTGCTTCTGTATATGGATGAAGTGGCTTATCATACAATTGTTTAGCGGTTGTTAACTCAACCATTCTACCTAAATACATAACCCCTACACGGTCGCTAATATGTTTGATCACCCCTAGGTCATGAGCGATAAATATATAGGTCAGACCGAATTCTTTTTGTAAGTCTTCTAATAAATTCAATACTTGTGCCTGTATGGATACATCTAGAGCAGACACAGGTTCATCAGCAATAATTAATTTGGGTCTGGTCATTAATGCGCGCGCAATTCCAATCCGTTGTCGTTGACCCCCACTAAATTGATGGGGATAGCGCTTAGCATGGTAACCGCTTAATCCAACAACTTCAAGCATCTCTCTTACCTGCTTCTTCCGTGTAGCTTTATCTCCAATCCCATGAACAATTAAAGGTTCTTCTAATATTTGTTCGACTGAGTGACGTGGATTGAGTGAAGCAAACGGATCTTGAAAGACCATTTGCATGTCTTTTCTCAATTTTCTCATTTCATAATCTGATAATTTTGTAATTTCTTTACCGTTGAATGAAATTTTCCCTTCGGTTGGCTCAATTAATCTCATTAACATCCTTCCAGTTGTTGACTTCCCACAACCCGATTCACCAACGATTCCTAATGTTTCTCCTTCATTAACAAAAAAGCTAATATCATCTACTGCTTTTACATCCGCAACTTTGCGATTAAATACCCCAGCAGTAATCGGAAAATATTTTTTTAAATTTTCTACTTCTAATATTGCTTTACTCATGAGACTTCCCTCCTCTTCTCATGTAGAAAGCATCTTACGGTATGCTCTTCACCATCTTCCATAAACAATACAGGGTCTTCCATGACGCAGCGTTCATGAGCAAATTCACATCTTTCAGCAAAACGGCAACCTTTTGTAATTGAACCCGGCTTCGGTACATTGCCCGGAATAGAATATAATCTCGAATGCTCTCCCCTAATATCTGGAACCGACTTTAACAACCCCTGTGTATAAGGATGCTTTGGGTTCTTAAATAAATCTCCAACCTTTGCTTCTTCTACCACTTGTCCTGCGTACATTACAATGACACGCTCACACATTTGTGCCACTACGCCAAGGTCATGCGTAATCATCATAATAGAAGTTTGCAACGTTTTATTTAGCTCTTTCATTAGACCAAGAATTTGCGATTGAATGGTTACATCCAAAGCAGTTGTTGGTTCATCAGCTATTAGTACTTCGGGATTACAGGACAGTGCCATGGCTATCATTACCCGCTGTCTCATTCCCCCAGACAACTGATGCGGATACTCTTTCATTATCGCCTCTGCCCTTGGTAAGCCTACTAGCTTTAGCATTTTAAGTGCGATTTCATTTGCTTCTTTTTTTGACTTTTTCATATGTATTTTGATGCCTTCTGTCATTTGTTCCCCTATTTTAAAAAGCGGATTGAGGCTAGTCATCGGCTCTTGGAAAATCATAGCGATTTCATTACCACGAATTTCTCTCATTCTTTTTTCATTTGCCCCTACTATATTCTCACCGTTAAGTAGTATATCCCCGCCAACTATTTTCCCAGGTGGTTGCGGCACAAGCTTCATAATAGACAATGATGTTACGCTTTTACCACAACCTGATTCACCAACAATACCTATTACCTCTCCTTTATGAATAGTAAAACTTACCTGATCGACGGCGGTTACTTCTCCGTCTTTAGTTACAAACGAAGTTTCTAGGTTTCTTACCTCTAATACCGGAGATTGCGTCACTATGTCACCCCTTTAACAGTTTCTTCTACATTCTCCCTCCGTTTTTTAATATTTTATAAAATATGTAAGAATAAGTCTATCGTTTTTTCAGAAATATTTAAATATAATTATAATTCTCAAAAATTACGCTAGTTTATTAATGTTTTAAAGTATTATTCAGAATTTTACAATTATTAATATAATAAAATAGCAATTAGATATTTTATAGAGAAGGGAGGCACCAGTCTGATCTGTATTCACAATCTAGTTTTATCTTAGGCACTACCTGTTATCGGATACTACTCAAGCCGACGAAACTAAAAAATCACATACATGTCTAAATTCTAAGAAGAATTTTACATGAATGTGATTTCATTCGTATTACCTTATAATTAAGATTCAAGTTGTTGTACTTGAAAAAGCTTATAATAGTGACCTTGTCTCTCCATTAATTCCTCATGTGTGCCCGTTTCCACAATTTCACCATATTCAACGACAACAATGCGATCGGCATGTGTGATTGTAGATAATCTATGAGCAACGATAAACGTCGTTCGATCCGTTGCCAAATCATTTAATGCTTCTTGAATAAGATGTTCGCTTTCTAAGTCTAATGCTGAGGTCGCCTCATCTAATATAAGAATTGGAGGGTTTTTCAAGAAAATACGTGCAATGGCAATTCGTTGTTTTTGCCCACCGGAAAGCTTTACTCCTCGTTCTCCCACTTTCGTTTCATACCCTTCAGCCAAATCCATTATAAATCCATGGGCATTAGCTGCCTTAGCTGCTCTAATGACCTCTTCATCACTAGCATCAGGCTTTCCGAGTAATATATTTGCTTTTACTGATTCACTAAACAAAATATTATCTTGTAGTACCATACCAATATGATCTCGTAAACTTCTTACTTGGAAAGAACGAATATCTTCACCATCAAGTAATATTCGCCCACCTGAAACATCATAAAAGCGTGGAATTAAACTAACTAGTGAAGATTTCCCTCCACCACTCATTCCAACGAGAGCAATGGTTTCCCCTTGTTTCACATCTAAATTAATATTACGAAGAACAGCACCATCTTCATTATTATATTTAAAATGAACATCTTTGAACTCGATATGGCCAGCTACATTTCTACAAGGGATAGCATTTTCTTTATCATCAATATCATATTTTTCATCAACTAATTCAAACACACGGTCCATTGAAGCAATAGCTTGTGTCAATGTTGTCGAGGAATTGACTAGCCTTCTAAGTGGATTATATAAACGGTCAATATAAGCTACAAATGCCATCATAACACCTAGAGTAATTTGACCTTGTATTACTTGATATCCAGCAAAGGCAATTACTAGTAGTGGCGCAATATCAGTAATTGTATTCACGACTGCAAATGCTTTTGCATTCCACTTTGTATGATCAATAGCTTTTGATAAAAAGTTACTGTTATGCTTCGTGAAATTTCTTTGTTCATAATCTTCTGTGGCAAAACTTTTAATAACGGCCATTCCTTGAACTCTCTCGTGTAAATAACCTTGAACCTCAGCTAAAGCTTGTGATCGATCTCTTGTTAACCTTCGTAAATTTCCAAAGAAATACTTTACACTTAATGCATAGAACGGCATTAAAATAAGCGATACAATCGTCAATTTAACATTCATCGTAAACATAATTGCAACAGCTATAATAATAGTGGCCATATCCAGCCATAAATTCATCAGACCTGTAACAACAAAATTCTTTGTTTGCTCTACATCATTTATGATTCTAGATATCACTTCGCCCGATCGATTATTCGCATAAAATTTAAAGCTTAATTTCTGAATATGAGTAAAAAGTTTATCTCTAATATCAAATAAAATCTTGCTCGCTACCCATTGTGCGAAATATTGTCGATAATATTCTACTGGTGGTCTTACAATTACAAAAACAATCAACATTATACCCATGATCGTTAAAAGTTGTGTCATTTTTTCAGGTTGTGTAAGCGCATCATTTCCGACTATATCATCGATTACATATTTAATTAACAGCGGGATTAATAATGGTATTGCAAATTTCACAATACCAATTAGTATTGTTAAGAAAATCTGTAGGCGATACGGCTTAACAAAATGCATATATCTATTAATTATGTTCAATTTTAGCCTGTCACCCTTTTTGATCTTTTATCTTTTAATCTATCCAGATTATTATGATTCATTTCTTCTTCAAGCCTTCTAGATATTCATTATGTAAAGATAATACCATTTATTTTTCATGCCAAATAAAAACCTGTTGTTTATCATATCAACAGGCGCAAATAAAACATTTTATCTTCGGTAAGTCAAGTATCTTTCATACCAACCATCCACAAAATCCGGTGCAAAAGGACCTTTTCGTTGTCTAATTAAGAATATCAACTTGTCCACATTTGCCCACAAGATTTTATCAATCGGCGTGGGATAACGCATTTCTTGCCGATGACGCTCATATTCATCTTCATCCAATAAATTAAACGTCATATCCGGAAAAACTTTAATATCTAAATCGTAATCAATATACTTAACCGCCTCTCCATCGTAAATAAAAGGAGAGCTTAAATTACAATAATAGTACACGCCATCTTCTCTCAGCATTCCGATAATATTAAACCAATATTGTGAGTGAAAATAACAGATTGCCGGTTCTCTCGTAATCCATGTTCGACCATCTGATTCAGTAACCATCGTACGATCATTTGCTCCAATAATTAAGTTTTGCGTACCTTTAAGGATTGTTGACTCTTCCCAGACGCGATGGATGTGCCCATTATGTTTATAACTATGAATTTGTACCGGTTCACCTTCTATGGGTACCGCCATTCTTTTCCCCTACTTTCCTTTCTGGAAGCTTTGGAACCTTTTATTAAAAAGGACATCCTCTCAAACTTATTACCTTCTATAATGCTTCCGATAAGTTGATTGATGATTAAAGGTAACAAAGTGCAGATCCTATTTTCTATTTATTATAACGTTAAAAAATGAATTTTAAAACAAAGACAGCTTAATTGTCGGCAGATTAAGCAGTAATTAAGTATGTAATGCTCATCCTATTGTATCATTCTTGCCTTTAACATATGTTTACTAAACGATAATCTTCGTATTTTTCATATTTTGTTTGCGAAACAATTTCACCACTTCATTCGTTTGCTGTTCAAATACAGCCACAATTTCATCTAATTCATCTTTCATTTTTTGGATTTCACTGTGAATATCGCTTACAGCTGTTCTAGAGCGTAAACGAGAAAGTTCATTTTGAAGTTCATGACATCGCTCCACTTCACTTTGCAAATAAAGTAAATGATCCATTGTTTTCATTTGATCTTCAACCAATGCTTGAAATTCATTCATAAAAATACACCAGCCTTTAAAGTCTTTTCTAAACTATTCTATCTTTTTTGTATCGATTCCTTTGCAGATTATTGTTGATGAGATAGAACTTTTGTCGAAATAAGAGAAGACTAAATATAAAAAAGCACCCCTTTGAAAAAAGGAGCGCCTTTTAATGAAAAACTATTGTTGATTTTGGTTGTTTTGGTTTTTCGCTTTTTGCTTATTAGCTTCAGCTTGTTGATTTTGTTGTCTTACTTCTTGAGCATTTGTTTCACTCGCAAATTCTTGATTATATTGTTGTTGGTTTTGTTGTTGTTGATTTTGCTTTTTAGCCATCCTAATCACCTCCACGCTCATTAATTTAACCAGAGCGAGAGGAATTATCCATTTTTTTCGAAGTAATTATATTCTGAATATTACATCAAACCAATAATGAGATGCCACCATCCACTATTATCGTTTGTCCGCGAATCATGCTGGCATCATCAGATACTAAAAACATGACCGAGTTGACCATATCATCAATAGAGACCATTCTACCTGCTGGCGTTTTTTCACTTGCTTCAGCTAACAACTCTTCTCTATTTGGAAAATGTTTTAATGCCTCTGTATCCACTGCTCCACCTGAGACGGCATTTACACATATATTTTTCGGTGCTAATTCAACAGCTAAATATCTTGTTAAAGCCTCTACAGCAGCTTTAGAAACACCGACTACAGTATAATTTTCCAAGTAGCGAATAGAACCTAGTGAGCTAATGCTGACAATCTTTCCACCGCCATTTTTCTCCATTAACTTAGCTGCTTCTTTCGCACAAAATAACAACGCTTTACTATTAATATTCATTGTCCAATTCCAATGAGTTTCCTCTAATTCCATAATTGGTCTTTGTACGCCGGATGCAGCATTACTAATGAAAACATCTAGACGGCCAAAGGTTTCATCTATTTGCGCAAACATTGATTTTATTTTTTCATTATCGCCGACATTTGCTTTAATTGTTACTACTTTTCTTCCTAATGATTCGATCTCCCGAGCGACTTCTTCCGCTTGTGAACGACTACGAGCATAGTTTAAAACAATATCATAACCTTCTTGTGCAAGTCTCAATGCAGTAGCTCTGCCAATGCCTCTGCTACTTCCTGTAATTAGTGCAACTTTTCTTTCATTCATCTAAAAACTTGCTCCTTTCAATGTTCAATTCTTCCATCGTACCCATTTTATCTTGTTGTGTTATGATTGACAATCTCATTCATCCATTATCCCCTTATACTGCATGTACTGCTTCAACATTTTTTGATGGGAGACGGGAAATGGATATTTTTTTATTTCTTCTAAGGATACTAATTTTACATTCTCTGTTTCAGTTACTGAATGAATTTCCCCTTCATACAAATTGATATGCCAAGTAAGGTGCGTGAACACATGATCAATTTGACCAATACGCTGATTAATTTTCAAATGCGTATCGTATGACTTAGATAATTGATTTTGGAGTTGCTGTTTATCTGAATCGATTTGAAGATGAATTTCTTCATTCGGAAACTCCCATAAATTAGCTAACAATCCTTTATTTGGTCTTTTACGGATTAATATCTTCCCCTTACGATTAGTGAGGATAGCAGAAGCAATCTGAACATGCTTATTTTTCACCTTTTTTGTTTTTACAGGTAATTCCGCTTGCTTACCTTCATAAAAAGCATGACAATGATCTCTCACGGGGCATAATAAGCAAGATGGGGAAGTTGGCGTGCATATAAGCGCACCTAACTCCATTAAAGCTTGATTAAAATACGATGGGTTATCATGAGAAATTAACTCTCTTACCGCTGCTTCAAATATTTTTCTCGCTGAAGCTTTAGCGATATCAGCTTCGATCATGAGAATACGTGAAAGAACACGCATCACGTTACCATCAACTGCAGGTTCTGGCTCACCATAAGCAATACTTAATATCGCACCAGCAGTGTAAGGGCCAACACCTTTTAATGCAGAAATATCCTTAATATTGTTAGGTACTACTCCGTCATACTGTTCCTGTACTTCTCTGACTGCAGATTGTAAATTTCTTGCCCTAGAATAATAACCAAGACCTTCCCAAAGTTTCAGCACCTTTTCTTCTTCCGCTTCTGCAAGATCTTTCACTGTAGGAAAAGCCTCCATAAAACGTAAAAAGTACGGGATAACGGTGTCGACTCTTGTTTGTTGGAGCATGATTTCAGACACCCATACTTTATATGGATCTTTATCCTTTCTCCATGGTAGGTCTCTCTGCTCTTTTTCAAACCAAGATAATAAATCCTGTTGAAATGCATAAATATCTATAGGATTATCTTTTAGTTGAGAATTGTTCATTTTTTTTTAACCTCCATGATTTGAAACTATGTTAATTAGGGAATATACTATATAAAATGTTAAAAACAAAAAGGAGGAATTCCTCTTTTGGATACCGGAACTCACGTAGTCATGGGACTGGCGCTAGGAGGACTTGCAACACTTGATCCCGTTGTTGCCAATAGTTCAATAACAGCAGCAAGTGTAATGGTCGGTACAATAATTGGATCACAAATACCAGATATCGATACCATATTAAAATTAAAAAATAATGCTTCATATATTAGAAATCATCGGGGTGTTACTCATAGCATTCCAGCCGTGATACTATGGCCATTACTTATAACAGGTGTTATTTATTTATTTTTTCCGGAAACAAACCTTTTTCACCTTTGGTTATGGACCTTTATAGCTGTATTTTTACATGTATTTGTCGATATTTTTAATGCCTATGGCACACAAGCTTTAAGGCCATTTTCATCAAGATGGGTAGCATTAGGTATGATCAATACATTTGATCCGTTTATTTTTGCCATGCACATCTTCGGCTTGTTTCTGTGGATATTCGGAATGGACCCAGGATATACATTCCTAGTGATTTATTGTATTTTATTTATTTATTATGTTTTACGTTATTTTGCAAAGAAATCCGTTGAAGCGAAAGTTCAAAAGCTCATCCCTGACGCAACAGAAATCATTATATCACCAACTATGAAATACAACCAATGGAGAATTGCTATAAAAAATAAAGATAGCTTTTTTGTTGGACGCGCCCTTAGAGGTCAAGTTCGTATTGTTGATCAGTTTAAGCGTGTACCTATACCAAAAACACCGATTTTTAACGCAGCAACGAAAGATAAGAATATTTCTGCCTTTCTTTCCTTTTCTCCAGTGTATAGATGGGAAATTGAGACAATCGAAAACATTGTAGAAATAAGATTTATCGATTTAAGATATCGTAGCAATGAATATTATCCATTTGTTGCTGTTGCCCATTTAGACAAGGATTTAACGATCATCAACTCATATACCGGGTGGATATTTAGTGAGGAGAAATTGAAGAAGAAATTAGATATTATTACAAACTAAAAAGTAAATGTGCAAACACCATAAAGAAGCTCCCCTATCAGCTCCTATTAACCAATGGGGGAGCTCTCTTTTATGGCTTAATTCATTTTATTTTTATCTTCCTCAAGTAAATGTTTATATTTTGGATTTTTTGCGATAAACTCATGTAATTTAGCCCCATGATTTTCAATCCATTGGCTGACTACTTTAGCAGTCATCTCTTCACCCTGATATTTTTTTCCTGCCTTCGCATAGGTCGCTTCAAAATCCTCCCAAAGCAATTCAATCCATGTTCTGGCAATGTGAACAGACAATTGATCATTTATCTCCAATAAACGATTAAGAAGTTTATTTTGAAATTCATTCATTTTTTACCCTACTTCCAATTTATTTTTTCCGTGTGTGAGATACGTATTTGCTTATACTAATGAATAGGCGAAGTTGAATAAATGACTTCGCAAATAATTTTAGAAATGAGGCAAAAACGATGCGTAATAAAGCCGCTCATTTCCCTAATCAAAACCACAATAAGTTTGACGGTGAACCACGTGCCAAAGCTGAGTTTGCTTCAAAAAGAGCAGATGGAACGATACAAACACAGCCACAGGAACGGATGAAGGCATCATCAAATCGCAATAGCAATACAACTGATTATTAAACTTAGGGGGTTAATTTACATGGTAAACAAAAAAGAAATCTTTGGTGAAAACGAATTTAACAGTCCGTTTGCATCCGGACATTTCAATCCGAAAAAGGCACATTACCAAGTAAATGGAGAAACACAACAAACGCAAAATCTTATTAAGCTCAAGCGAACTTTACAAAAAACCCCTTAACACTAAAAGAGGATGATAAATGTCATCCTCTTTTTAAAGATTTTTCAACTTGCCGAGCATGGCAATCGGTAATGCTTCTTGCTCTTTTTCTCCAGCTAAGCGATAACCCCAAGCAAAAACACCATTCATATAATCAATTTTAAAGTAAGAGCCTGGATCTCCCTCTATTTCATATATTTCATTTTTAAGAAAGTCATCGGGATTAAGCAAATATGACTTAGCCATCACTGTTTTTCTCTCTAGAACAGCAAATTCATTAACCATGCCTAATTGCTCAGCTTTTCTAGATTTTTCTCTTAATTGAGCAATTTCTTGTTTTAGCTCATATTCGCTCAATTGGCTATATCTTTTTTCTTGCATAGTAAAAAGACCTCCTCATACATCTTTATTTTCTTTTAAATAGGCATCAATTAAATGCAAAGGAAACCCTTTTCGAAATAACGCTTGCTTTAACTTTTGCTCATAGATGAATGGTTCTTCATGATTATATTTTCTACTTATTTTTTCCGCTTGACGTTTCAGAGCTCCCATCTCCTCATCATCGTCTTTCTCTAATTGTATTTCTTCAAGTGCCAACTGAATCATATCATAACTGAAGCCTTTTCTCGTTAACATTTGCTCTATTTTTTGTTGCATCATTCTTGAGGAATCTTTTTTATATTTAAGCGTATATTTCTGACAAAGAGAAATGGCTGTTTCAACTTGCTCTTCCTTTGGGTATAGTTCTATAACATCCTGTATGATATTTTCAGCTATACCTTTATCTTTCAATTCATGTTTAATTATATTTGGACCTTTATCTGTTGTATTCTTTTGTGTTCTCACAAATGCAATAGCGAATTCTTCATCATTCAAGAATTGGTATTGATATAATTTATGGATCACTTCATCTATCAACTCAACAGCATATTCTTTCTTGATTAAATGTGTACGAACTTCAGATTCAGAACGCATTCTACTAGAAAGATAATGGATGGCCGTATTGTACGCCTTTCTAATCTCATCTTGGAATTGAATTTCTCCGATGAGTAAGGAATCAATCTCCTTCCCTTTTTTCATATTATATTTAATTAACACATCTTCATCCACACTGAAGGCATACGTCTCTCCATGCTCACTGTCGGTATAGATATTGTAGCGATCTTTATTTTTCTTTTGAATCGTAATTTTAGTAATTGCAGGCATATCCTCACCTCACTTTAACTTTACCACAAAAAAAACAGGTTTTAATCCACTTTTCATTGAATTCAATTAGAAATAGAAGAGAATTTTTGCGGAGGGGTCAACATGAAAATTGCTTTAACAGGCGGAACGGGCTTTATTGGACAAAAACTAACTGACCAATTATTACAAAAAAATCACCAAGTTTATATCCTTACGAGAAATAAAGAAAAGAAGCAAGAAAAACAAGGTCTCCACTTTGTTCAATGGTTAAATGAAGGGGATGAACCAGAAGAAATGCTAGAAGGAATAGATGTCCTCATTAATTTAGCTGGGGAATCAATCAACAGTGGTCGTTGGACTGAAGAAAGAAAAAGAAGAATATACCATAGTCGAATGCATGCTACAAATGAGGTAATACGCCTAATCAATTATCTAAACGAAAAGCCATACACCCTTATTAATGCAAGTGCTGTTGGCTATTATGGCACATCAGAAAAGCGTACATTTGACGAGGCAAGTCCTTATTCTGGTGAGGATTTTTTAAGTACTGTCGTTAAGAACTGGGAGGATATAGCAAAAACTGCCGAAAAAGATTGGAATATACGCACGGTATGTTGTCGTTTTGGCATCATTCTCGATAAAAATGCAGGGGCGTTACCTAAGATGGCGCTTCCTTATAAACTCTATGCTGGAGGTAGAATTGGTAGTGGTAATCAATGGCTTTCTTGGATTCATATTAATGACGTTATCTCCGCAATCGTTTATATGATTGAACATGAATCAATAGAAGGTCCCGTCAATTTTACTGCTCCAAACCCAGTAAACATGAATGAGTTTGGCCATATTTTAAGCTCTGTGCTCCATAAACCACATTGGCTACCTGTCCCTTCATTTGCAGTAAAAGCTATCCTTGGTGAAATGAGTATGCTCGTAACTGAAGGGCAAAAAGTTACACCAAAAAAGCTTCTGATTCATGATTACCCTTTTCATTTTACTCATTTAAAAGAAGCATTAGAAGATATTTATCAAAAGTAGCTTTTATATTTTGATGTTACAAATACACTCTGTTGATTAAATAAAGAAGATACGTGATTCTTTAAAGTGATCACGCATCTTTTGTTTACGTAAATAGACCATTTATTTCCCCTTTTTTGCTCTGATTTTTTCTTTTAACCACTTTTCTACTAAGAGTGGTGGTTTATCCATTCGCCGTGCTTCTCCGTTAAGTTTATTGAACTTTTTCGGAGAAGAAATCCTTCCCTACGACGAGCTGGGGCATGATCCTTTTCTGAGGACGGTGATTTCTCCTATTTCCTCACTCTCGTAAATTTCTGTATAATTTCATGCTAGCAAAGTACTTTTTGATTGTTTGTACTCCTATGGAAATTAATACACAACTTCTTTTTTGTGATTTTTTGGATTTAAAACCGATTTACGCGCAGTTCTCTACCTCTTTCTTACTGCCTTTTGCGCGTATCTTCGTTTTGCGCGCAGTTCTTTTCCTTTTCTTACTGTCTTTTGCGCGTATCTTCGTTTTGCGCGCAGTTTTCTACCTTTTCTTACTGCCTTTTGCGCGTATCTTCGTTTTACACGCAGTTTTCTACCTTTTCTTACTGCCTTTTGCGCGTATCTTCGTTTTGCGCGCAGTTCTTTTCCTTTTCTTTACTGTCTTTTGCGCGTATCTTCGTTTTGCGCGCAGTTTTCTACCTTTTCTTACTGCCTTTTGCGCGTATCTTCGTTTTACGCGCAGTTTTCTACCTTTTCTTACTGCCTTTTGCGCGTATCTTCGTTTTACGCGCAGTTTTCTACCTTTTCTTACTGCCTTTTGCGCGTATCTTGGTTTTACGCGCAATTCCCTCCATTTTCTTGCTACTTTTTGCGCGTATCTTCGTTTTACGCGCAATTCCCTCCATTTTCTTACTGTCTTTTGCGCGTATCTTCGTTTTACGCGCAGTTCTCTCCCTTTTCTTACTGTCTTTTGCGCGTATCTTCGTTTTACGCGCAGTTTTCTACCTTTTCTTACTGCCTTTTGCGCGTATCTTCGTTTTACGCGCAGTTTTCTACCTTTTCTTACTGTCTTTTGCGCGTATCTACGTTTTGCGCGCAATTCCATCCATTTTCTTGCTACTTTTTGCGCGTATCTACGTTTTACGCGCAGTTCTCTCCCTTTTCTTACTGTCTTTTGCGCGTATCTACGATTTACGCACAGTTCTCTCCCTTTTCTTACTGTCTTTTGCAACACGTATTACGTTTTACGCAGTTCTCTCCCTTTTCTTGCTGTATTTACACATATACACAACTTGTCTGCAGTTCTCTTTTTACTCTTCTGAGGACGACAGGAAGGCTATTCTTCCTTTTGCGACACTCCCAGTTTCTTTCCCTTCTGAAAGTCAAGCCCTTCGCGGTTCTCTCCCCTTCTCGAACATTTTATTCTCCTCATTCCTTACTTCCCTCGTATGGTACTCATTAAAATAGGGCAATCTAGTAAAGTTTACTACTAATAAGAAAGGGTGAATGTTATGGCAAATGATAAAAAGAGGAAAGAACGGAGCTTTAGTGGTCTTTCAAGCATGCAAGAAGTTACATATGCAAAAGAATTTAAACGTGCTGATCGTGCAGCCAAAAACCCCCTTCAGCAAAGACATTAAATTTATTTTCTCAACAAAAAAGATGCCAGTACATCAAACAAAAGGTTGATGTACTGGCATCTTTAATTAACCACTTCTTTCTTTACTATTTTGCAACTGATGATAGAAACCTTTTTCTTTCATCAATGATTGATGTGTACCCTCTTCTATTATTTTTCCATCTTTTAATACGTAGATTCTATCCGCATTTTGAATAGTATTTAACCGGTGGGCAATGACAAAACATGTTCGATTAATCATTAACTTTTGTAATGCTTGTTGAATCTTCACTTCTGTTACCGTATCAATATTACTTGTAGCTTCGTCTAAAATTAAAATTTTTGGTTGTGCCAAAAAAGCACGGGCGATACTAATTAATTGTTTCTGTCCTTGACTAATCCCGCTGCCATTAAAACTCAAAGTCGTATCATACTGTTGTGGTAATTTCATAATAAATGAATGAGCATTTGCCTTCATTGCAGCTTGAATAACATCCTCATCCGTTGCCTCAAGATGACTATAGCGGATATTATCCTTAACGGTCCCTTGAAAAAGAAAGGAATCTTGCAGAACAAAGCCCATATGGGATCGTAAGCTCTCTTTATGTATTGTGGAGATATCACGATCATCTAATAATATTCTCCCTTTACTCACTTCATAGAAACGACTAATAAGTTGAATTATGGTTGTTTTACCTGCGCCTGTTGGACCTACTAAAGCAACAGTCTCACCAGGACGAGCTTCAAGATATATATGGGAAAGTATTTCTCTGTCTTCCCCGTAAGTAAACGACACGTTATCAAAAATAACCTCACCATTTACCTTTTCAAGCATCTGCTTATCTTTTTCACTTGTTAATTCATCTTTTTCATCAATCAGCTCAAAAACTCTTTCAGCTCCAGCAATGGCAGATAATAACGTATTAAATTGATTGGCTAAATCATTGAGTGGTCTTGTAAATTGTCGAGAATACTCGGTAAAAACAACAATTGTGCCAATGCTCACTCCACCGTTTAATGCGAGTATCCCGCCAATCGCAGCAATGACGGCAAAGCTGAAATTATTCAATAAATGCATCAACTTAGGAATAAACCCTGAGAATGTTTGTGCCCAAAATCCAGAAATTCTTAGGTTTTCTGCTTTATGCAAAAAATCATCCATCACTTTCTCTTCTTGTGAAAACATTTTGATTAATTTCTGCCCAGAAATAGATTCCTCAATATAGCCATTCATTTCTCCTAAGTTTTTTTGCTGCTCTTTAAACAACATACTTGTTCGCTTCGTAATCCATTTCATTCCATAGAACATCATCGGTATGATTAAAAGAGTCAGAATTGTTAGCAACGGACTCAACCATAACATGACTGCAATCGTACCAACGAGTGTGAAAACACTAGATATGATTTGGATAATTGAACTATTTAAAGTCGCACTAACATTTTCAATATCATTTGTAATCCTACTCATCAATTCCCCAAGTTGTCTTTTGTCAAAAAAAGCTACAGGTAAGCGGTGTATTTGTCGGAATAAATCTGCGCGCATATTAAATACAGTATCTTGAGACACACCGATCATCCAATAGTTTTGTAGCCATAGTGACAATGATTGAACGATATAAGTTACAAGTAAACCTAGTAATAACCAAACGAAAACAACCGCTTCATTTTCTTCTATAAAAGTATCTATTGTTATTCCTACTAAAAATGGACCAAGTAAAGACATCGCTGAACTAATGACAATCATAAAAAAGAGTAATAATAGCCGTGTTTTATAGATGGCAAGGTAAGACCAAATTCTTTTAATGACCGCACCGAAGTCATTCGGCTTACATTGCTTTTTCTTCCTATCGTTTATTTGATTATGTATCTTTGGTTGTTTAAATGGGGCCATTATTTTAGTAAACACTATTCATAGCCCCCTGTTCTGACTGAGAATAAGCTATTTCTCGATAAAGAGTAGATGTATTCATCAATTGATCATGTGTTCCCTCTTCAATGATTTTTCCATCATCTATAAGCATAATTTTATCCGCTCTCTTGGCTGTACTTAATTTTTGTGTGACAATGAATAAAGTACATTTATATTTATCAATCGCATCCAATACTTTGGACTCTGTTTGTAAATCCAAAGCACTCGTACTATCATCCAATATGAGAATATTAGGCTTTCTTATTAAAGCACGAGCAACCGATAATCTTTGCTTTTGACCTCCTGATAGATTAATTCCTTTTTGTCCTAATTTTGTTTCATAGCCATCTTTAAGATCAGTAATGGTTTCATGTATTTGCGCGTCTTGTGCTGCCGCTTTCATTTCAGATAAAGTCGCGTCTGATTTACCCCATGCTAAGTTTTCTTCTACTGTACCACTAAATAAGATGGACTCTTGTGGGGTAAAACCAATTCTCTTTCGTAAATCATCCATTTTAATATCTTTCAGATTCATGCCATCCACATAAACTGCACCTTCAGTAGGATCATATAATCTAGGAATAAGTTGTAGAATAGAACTTTTACCAGCACCTGTACTACCCAATATAGCGACAGTTTCTCCTGGACGAATATGAAAACTAATATCTTTTAAGACATATGTAGACATCCCTGGGTACCTAAATGAGACATGCTCAAATGTAACCGCTCCTTTTAACTGCTCAAGGCTTTTGCCATCTTCTTCATCTTCTAAATCAATCTTCGCTTCAAGTACTTCAACAATTCGCTCAGATGAAGCACGCGCTCTCGAAAAAGCCATAATGATGAATGAAAACATTGAAAAGGCAGTAGTCATTCTCGTAGCATAATTAATAATTGAAACGACTTCCCCGACTTCTATATTTGTCGCTTGCAATTGTTCTCTACCGATCCATAAAATAAAGATAATACAAACATTCATTATGAATAGTAATGCAGGCATAGCTGCTTCCATCAATCTTAGAGCGCTTGCTGTTTGTTCCCTTAAGTTATTACTTACATTCATAAACTTTTTTACTTCATGAGTTCTGCGGTTATACGCTTTAATTAACCTTAATCCTATTAAACTCTCCTGCATGACATTATTAACTGTATCCAGTTTTTGTTGAACAGACCTAAACATCTTACCGCCTTTAGTCATCACAATAACAAGGAAGACCACTACAACCGGTATGGTAATTAGAAAAATAAGCGCTAACTGCCAATTCACGAGGACAGCTAATATAAGACTACCTATAATGAGTAAAGGAGCCCTTAACATAATTCTTAAGCCCATAAACACGATATTTTGCACTTGTGTCACATCATTAGTCATTCTTGTAATCAAGGATGCGTGAGGAAAAGTATTAAAGTTGGTGAATGAAAAAGATTGCACCTTTTTCATTAGTTTCTTTCGAATACTAAATCCTAAATTTTGTCCAACGTATGCTGCATAATATGAGTTTGTAATCCCTGAGAAGAAGGCAATTAATGAGAGTAGGAGCATCATACCTCCCCAATAAAGGACCACACTCATATCATTATTTAGAATACCCTCATCAATAATTTTGCCGATTAATAATGGTTGAAGCAATTCAACTGATAACTCAATAAGCATAAGTATTAATGCAATATATGCCGCGACTCGATAAGGTTTAATAAATTTGAGTATCTTTGTCATAGCTTTCCCCCAAACTAATACTTCGTTTAACTAAATAGATATGAACTATCATATACCTTTTTACATAATTTTTAAATAATTCATTCTGATTTTTATTTCTTTAATGTTATGTTAAAATTTTTAGAGGAGAGAACATTGATTTTTTCAAAAGGTGTTCTTCGTTCTTAACACAATTTAGCATACTAATCTTGACCATTTTTCAATGCTTACTAAGCATTTAACCTATTATTCAATCATAAGGGATTTTTTAACTATACGACTAAATTTTCTTTGTAATCCATATACTAACATGCATCATGTCATGAGTATTGTATTCTCAAAATGGTTAAAAAAGTAACTTACTTATAATTATAAAACTAAAGGATGCGATAAAAGGTGAAAAATACGAATCACGACCAACAATTACATAATGATGTTATTGAAACATTAAGAGAGACAAGCCGTACTTTTTTCATTCCAATTAGCTTATTAGTAACAGAGTTACGAGAAACTGTTGCATCTGCTTACCTTTGTATGCGCGCAATTGATGAAATTGAAGATCATCCTGATTTGGAACCAGCTTTAAAAAGCAAACTATTGCATAATATCGGTGACGTCCTTCGATCCGCTCAATACAGTAAAGAAACCTTTATTGAGATGTTCAAGCCATTTGAAAACGAATTACCGGAAGTTACTCTTCGCCTATATGATTGGATTTCTTTCTGTCCAGATGAAATTAGAGTAAAAGTAGTTGAATCAACTGCAATCATGGCATCTGGTATGGGTGATTGGGTTGATAAAGATTGGCAAATACAATCAGAAGCGGACCTTGATCAATATACGTATACAGTTGCTGGATTAGTTGGTGTGATGTTAACCGACATATGGAAATGGTATGACGGAACTGAAGCC
Source organism: Cytobacillus sp. FSL R7-0696 (assembly GCF_038006865.1). Taxonomy (NCBI): domain Bacteria; kingdom Bacillati; phylum Bacillota; class Bacilli; order Caryophanales; family Bacillaceae; genus Cytobacillus; species Cytobacillus sp. FSL R7-0696. The sequence continues at coordinate 335,905 of NZ_JBBOWA010000001.1, forward strand.
GATAAAGAGCTTGGAATTGGTTTCGGTCGTGGACTTCAAGCTGTTAACATTTTAAGAAATTATAAAGAAGATGCAGAACGCGGTGTAAGTTTTTTCCCAGATAGTTATAGCCTAGACGATATGTTTGATTATGCGCATAAAAATCTATCTCTAGCTGACGAATACGTAGCGAGTATCGAGACAGAGACAATCGTGAATTTCTGTCAAATACCACTTTCACTTGCCCATGGAACATTAAAAGCGTTAGTCGATGGTCGTGAAAAAATGACTCGTGATGAAGTAAATGAAACTGTTATTAAAGTAATAAAGAAAACATCATAATAAAAGGCAGCGACTGTAAACTTCGCTGCCTTTTATTTTCACATCTAGGAGATTAATTTTAATCCAATTGCTGCGCCTAAGATAAGCGCAATACAAACAAGTCTTTTCCATTCTCTCGGTTCATTAAAAACGACCATTCCTACTATCGCTGCTCCAACGGTACCAATTCCTGTCCAGATAGCGTAAGCAGTACCCATAGCAATATCTGTCATAGCAAATGAAAGTAAAGAAAAACTGATTGCAAATGATAAAGCTAGGAAAATGATAGATCTCCATTGCTTTTCAGCTACTTTTTTCAAATGGTATACACCGAGAACCTCAAAGCAACCTGCAACAACTAAGGCAATCCAGTACATTATTGAGATCCTCCTTTTTCAACCGGTGCACGGTCAGATAATAGCTTCAACCCGACCACACCTGCTAGAAGCATAATAATTAATAGTACTTTCATCAATTTAAATGGCTCCCCGAAAACAGCCATTTCTACAATTACTGTACCAGCCGTACCTAAACCAGCAAATACTGCATAAACAGTTCCTACTGGTAAATGCTTCGTAGCCAGAATTAATATTATAAAACTTAACGTAATTATAATTCCAGTAGCAATCCATTCTAGTGTGTTTTGAGCATATTTTAATCCTGAAACCCAACCAACCTCTAACACGCCTGCTATAAATACAAGTAACCAATGCCTAGTCATCTATACCCCTTCTTTCTAGTTGTTTATCTTTGTACGCCTTTAAAGTATATCGGCCAGATAGCTCGAACTCTCCTGTAATAGCTGTCTTCTCCATTAAAAATAAGTTCAATAACCGCACCATCAACAATCGTAATATAAGCAAGTGCTTCCTTTAGATACTTTTTTTGCTCATTTTCTTCACTCGAGTGTTTCCTCATATATTTTGCTAACAACCGTTCCATATCTGCAAAGAATGGATTGACTATTCGCATTAACTCATTATAAAGTTTCGCTGGAGGGAAGTAAGACACTCTCAGTAAAAACTTTGCATGCTCGTTATGCTTGTTTTCCTCGACAACCCAATCAAAAAAATAAACTAAGTTCTCTTCTAATGAATGATCTTTCCTCGAAGCAAATAAGGTAATCATCTTCCGCTTTTCCTGCTGAAACACATAGTTTGCAACATGTAAAAACAAGTCATCTTTTCCTTTAAAATGAGCATATATCGAAGGTTTCTTAATACCTACATCTGTGGCTATATCCTGTAAAGATGCTCCCTCATATCCCTTATCTGCAAAATGGACTAGCGCAACATCCCGAATCAGTTCTGCACTCACCAATTATCACACTCCTTTAACTAACGAACGTTAGGTAGATTATTGCACAGGATAATATGAAAGTCAATAATGACATTTGGTTATTTCACTTTCAATTGTTGCCCTCTTTGCCCTAGTTCATTTTTCATAGAGATTGAATAAGTCTTCAAACGCCTATGAAGCCCCACCTTCTCATTATCTCCAAATTTCCCTTTTCATCTCGCTTCCAATTTATTGTCACTTGTTTTTAAAAATCGACAATAATCACTACAAATATCAAACTGAGACAAATTCACAAAATAAAAAGACCAGAGGGACCGTTTTTTAACCGGTCTCCTCTAGTCTTCGGATGTGATTATATGCTAAGTTAAACTACATTAGTTTAACTTGATTTCTTTCCAAGATACGCTTCCATAATACACGCATCACTTAATAATTCTGTTGCATTACCACTTGCAACCATTTTTCCAGTTTCCAGCACATAACCTTTATCTGAGATTTTCAGAGCTTGTCTCGCATTTTGTTCTACTAACAATACAGTCGTTCCTGATTGATTAATCTCTTTAATGATTTTAAAAATATCGGCAACAACAAGTGGAGCTAATCCCATTGAAGGCTCATCTAATAGCAACAATTTCGGCCTACTCATAATCGCACGAGCAATTGCAAGCATCTGCTGTTGACCACCAGATAATGTTCCCCCAAGCTGTTTTTCTCGTTCCTTCAAAATAGGAAAGCGCTCGAGCATTTTATTTAAATCTGAGTCTATCTCCGTATCCTTCCTATGATAAGCACCCATTTCTAAATTCTCTAGCACTGTCATGCCTGCAAGAATCTGTCTTCCCTCAGGAACGAGGGCAATACCCTTTCTTAAGAGCTGATCAGGACGTAACCCCGTTACATCTTCACCAAGAAAAGAGATCTTCCCTGCAGAAGGTTTTAATAATCCGGATACACTTTTCATTGTGGTTGATTTCCCAGCGCCATTTGCCCCTAAGATGGTTACAATCGTTCCTTCTTCCACTTCTAGCGATACATCTTTTAACACTTGAATTTTCCCATACCCTGCATGAATACCACTAACTTCAAGCATATTGATCTTCCTCCTCCTTACCGAGATAAGCTTCAATTACTTCTGGGTGGTTCTGTATCTCAATCGGAGTACCTTCTGCAATCTTTTTGCCAAAGTTTAATACAGCTATGCGATCACATAATTTCATCACAAGTGGCATATCATGTTCAATAATTAAAACCGTTATGCCCTTCTGTTGAATCTTCTTAATTAAATCAAATAGGTCACTTGTTTCAGTCTCATTCATACCAGCTGCCGGTTCATCAAGCAGGAGTACTTTTGGCTCACTGGCAAGTGCACGTGCAATCTCGAGCCGCCTTTGTTGTCCATAGGCGAGATTTTCTGAAGTAACATCAGAAAAAGTAGATAATCCGACAAAGTCTAAAAGTTCTTCTGCTATATCTTTTATTTTTGCTTCTTCTTTCTTTTGAGACGCTGTACGAAAGACGCTTTTTAACACACCTGAGCGAGTGCGGGAATGCTGCCCGACCATGACATTTTCTAGGGCCGACATTTCAGGGAATAAGCGGATATTTTGAAACGTTCGGCATATCCCTTTTTCGGTAATGTTATGTGATTTCATCGTTGTAATATCTTCATCTTTAAAAGTAATTTGTCCTGAAGTTGGTGTAAACATAGACGTAATCAAATTGAACATCGTTGTTTTACCGGCACCATTAGGCCCTATTAAACCAAATATTTCTCCCTCATTTATTGAGAAGGTAACATCAGTCAAAGCACTTAATCCACCAAAATTTTTACATACTTTTGTGATTTCCAGTACCATGCTTCTGCCCCCTTTTTCTACCCTTTTTACTTAAAGCCTTCAATAATGGCACATCGATAAGTCCTTGTGGGCGGACAGCCATCATAATAATGATAATCAGTCCATAAATCATATAACGATACTCGCTAATAAACCTTAGCACCTCAGGCATTAATGTTAAGAAGAATGCTCCGAATATTGGACCCCAAATCACTTCACTACCACCGAACACAACAAAGATTAAAATTTCAACCGCACGATGATAGGCAAAATCGGCAGGGCTAATATAAGCAAGTATATGAGCATACATTGCCCCGGCAAAACCGGCAACAAGTGCACCTTGTGCAAAGGCTAAAACCTTATAATAAGTGATATTGATTCCCATTGATTCCGCAGCTTTTTCATCTAATTTGATTGCGGCAAAAGCTCTTCCCACTCTTGATTGGTGCTGTCTTCTGAAAAACCAAATCACAAAAATGGTAATTAATAATAGAAGGATAAAAATACTTAAAAATATAAATTGATTATTTTGTAATCCAATAGAGATCGGTTGAAAGCCAAACCCTTGTAATGTTTTCAGTATTTCTCTTCCTATATGAGGGATTCCTGATATACCTACTGAACCATTCGTTACGCTTTCCCAATTGACAAAAATCACACGAATAACTTCTCCAAAACCTAAGGTTACAATGGCTAAATAAACACCCTGAAGCCTTAATGTTGGAATACCAATAAGTACTCCACATAAAGCGGCAACCAATGCACCGATGATAATACCGATAATAATAGGCAATTCAAAATGAATCGTTAATAGTGCTGATGTATAAGCGCCAATTCCCATGAAACCAGCATTCGCCAATGATAACTGTCCTGTTGATAGTGTTATATATACACTGATACCTAAAATAATATTAATTAAAATAAAGCAACCTACTTGTAAATAGTACGGATTAATTAATTCTGCTAGCATCCTGCGTTCACCTTCTTACGTTGAAATTTTCTGGCCAAACAACCCTTGAGGCCGAATGAGAAGAATAATAATAATAGCTAAGAATGCAATAGCATCTCGATAGCCCGAATCTCCGTATACAACGATGAAGGTTTCCGCTAATCCTAAAATGAGGCCACCGAACATGGCTCCTCTCACACTGCCCATTCCGCCAAGAATGATAATCGCTAAACCTTTTAAGCCCATTGATAGACCCATCTGCGGCGTTACTGAGTTAAAAGCCATACCGACCAATATACCAGCTATTCCCCCCATGGCTGAAGCAATGATTACTGTCATCAAAATGGTTTTTTTCGTATCCACACCTAAGAGACTCGCCGTTTCTAGATTTTCTGCCGTTGCTCTTAATGCTTTTCCAGCTCTTGTTTTACCTAACCAAAATGTTAATACCAGCATTAACACGATAGAAATGACGAAAATAACGATTTGTACTAAATAAACGGTAATTGATCCGATTTGAAAACTGATTTCAGCAAAGCTTGTCCTAAATGGATGATTCCCTGCACCAAAAAGATGGTGTGATAAGTTCTCTAAAAGAATGGAAACACCTATTGTACTTATTAGTGGGGCTAGATGTGATACACCTTGTTTATGCCTTAACGGTCTTAAAGCAAACCTCTCCAATAAGTAACCCATAATAGCCGTAATAATGATTGCACCTAGAAAAGCAACCCATAAAGGCGCATTTAATGTCGATGTAATCATTACTCCAATAAATGCTCCAAACATAAAGATCTCGCCATGTGCCATATTGATAATACCTAAAACGCCAAATACTAAAGTAAATCCAAGGGCAACAATTGCATAAATGCTGCCCAATGTTAGTCCATTAATTAATTGTTCTATTAACACGGTGTCTCACCTTCTAACACATTTTTCTTCTTACTTAAATTCAACGAATTTTTCTCCTTCAATAACTAACACCGTAGGGTCCATTAATACATCGCCCTCTTCGTCGAAAGAGAAATTGCCGAGAATTCCTTCAAAATCCTTTGTTTTTGCTAATGCATCTCTTACAGCATCACGATCTGAACTTCCGGCAATTTTAAGGGCATCTGCTAGAATGTATAATGCGTCATAGGCTTGAGCAGCGAATTGATCTGGAACATGACCATGTTCCTCTTCAAATTTCGTAACAAATTCCTGTACCTTTTCATCTTCTTTTTCGCTATACCATGGTGTTGCTACTATCAACCCATTTGAAGACTCACCGGCAATATTGATAACTTCCGGAGAATTGAATCCGTTACCACCAACAAACGGGACATCGATTCCCATTTTCCGTGCTTGGTCCATAATGACTGCACCTTCGTTATAAAGCGCTGAAGCAAGAATTAAATCGGGATTCAAATTTTTAATCTTCGTTAATTGGGCATTATAATCCGATTGACCTTTTTGGAACGTTTCTGTCGTTAAGACTTCAAGTCCCATTTCTTCAGCTGTTTTCTTCATCGTGTCATAACCAGACTTTGTAAACACATCATCATTCCCATAAAGAATAGCCACTTTTTTTACATCATATTTGTCTATTGCTTGTTGCATTGATGCAGGAATAGCCAACGCTTCAGGAATAGAATTACGGAAAACATAATCGCCAATCTGAGGGATTCCCTCAGCAGTTGTAGACGTTCCGATAATCGGCACACCACTTAAGTCTGCTTCTGGTCCGACGACATTCATTTCTGTACTAAGTGTCGGACCAATAATTGCTGTTACATTATCTGAGTTAATTAATTTTTGAGCAGCAGTTAAGGCTTGGTCTTGCTTACCTGCTGAATCTTCAAAGATTAGATTGATTTTCACATCACCTTTTGCATTTATTTCTTCCTGAGCTAACTTTAACCCACCTTGTATAGCTTCACCGTATGCAGCACCTGAGCCAGTTAAGAAGGAGACCACTCCAACGTCTGCTGAAACCTTTCCTCCTTCAGCACCACTTGATTCTTCATTACCACCGCCTCCACATGCGGTTAAAAAAAGCACACTTGAAAGCGCTGTAAGTCCTACCATTTTTTTCATTAAACCTCTCATTTTCCTTGCCCCCCGAGAAATTGATTCATTTTTCAAAACTATATTACTATTAAAATATAAATATATTACATTGTAAATAAAATATTTTAAAAATTCAGTACATAAATTCATTAATATACTAAATATTATCTTCTTTTGTCTATATGGGACAAAAGAATGACCATATCATTGTGTTGAAAATATATTGATATAGCTCATATAAAAATATATGATTAATAAGGTGAGCATTTGGGTAGTTACTATAATTGACTTTCTAAAAAAATTTTGAGGGAGACTCCCTATTTGAACGTCTTTTTTTTATTGTCTTTTCTATATAAATAAAATCCCTCTTTTTTTGGAATGTTAATTATTAAACTAGAAAAAATTGTATTGGAATGTGGAAGGAGAAAAAGAATGGAAACAGGAATTATAATATCTATATCAATTTATATGCTAGGTATGCTTTATATAGGTTATTACTCCTATAAAAGAACATCTAATTTAAATGATTATATGCTAGGTGGACGAGATTTAGGACCATTAACAACTGCACTTAGTGCTGGAGCCTCAGATATGAGTGGCTGGCTTGTAATGGGTCTTCCTGGTGCTATGTTTGCCACAGGATTAAGTTCGGGTTGGATTGCTGTAGGATTAACAGTGGGGGCCTTATTAAACTGGATTTATGTCGCACCACGATTACGTGTGTACACTGAAATTGCGAATGACTCTATTACTATTCCAGGTTATTTAGAAAATCGTTTTGGCGAAAAAGCCAAAATATTGCGAATGGTTTCTGGTGTTGTTATTTTAGTATTCTTTACATTTTATGTATCATCTGGGATGGTTTCTGGTGGCGTCTTATTCGAAAGTATCTTCGGCCTTAATTACCATACTGGACTCTTAATTATTGCAGGGGTAACAATTGCTTATACTTTATTTGGAGGATTCCTTGCTGTTAGTTTAACCGATATGGTACAGGGGCTCATTATGGTTACTGCTCTTGTATTTGTTCCCATTGTTGCTCTAAGCGAGATCGGTGGGATAGGGGTCGCGGTTGATACGGCTCGCGAAATTGATCCTGCACTACTGGATATTTTCCGTGGCACTTCTACGCTCGGTATTATTTCTTTACTAGCATGGGGGCTTGGTTATTTTGGTCAACCTCATATCATTGTACGTTTTATGGCTATTAAATCTGTGAAGCAAGTTAAGAAAGCAACATGGATTGGTATGATATGGATGGTATTTTCAATTATCGGTGCTATGTTTATCGGTTTTGTAGGTATTGGGTATTTTAACAATACTCAATATACGATAGATGATCCTGAAACAGTATTTATACTATTAGGTGAAATTCTATTTCATCCTCTCATTACCGGTGTAATTATTGCAGCAATTTTAGCCGCGATTATGAGTACTGTATCTTCACAATTACTAGTTACATCTAGTTCCTTAACAGAAGATATCTATAATTCATTCTTACGTAAATCTGCTACTGATAAAGAACTTGTATTCATTGGTAGATTATCCGTACTCATCATTTCTATCATTGCATTAGCTTTATCATGGGAGAAAAACTCCACCATACTCGATCTTGTCGGTTATGCATGGGCTGGATTTGGTTCTGCATTTGGACCTTTAGTATTACTTAGCTTATACTGGAAGCGTATGACAAGTTGGGGTGCACTAGCTGGTATGATTTTCGGAACTGCGACAGTCATCATTTGGTCAGCAGCCGGTTTATCTGATACCCTTTACGAAATAATTCCAGGATTCCTTATCAGCTTATTAGCTATAATTGTGGTTAGCCTTTTAACTAGCAAACCACCGAAAAAAGTGGAAGAAGACTTCGAAGAATATCAACGAGTGATTAAATCTTAATTACTAGAGAATGAAACGACCTAGGCAAGTTGCCTAGGTCGTTTTTTGCTCTTTTTATACTATTGGCTTTCATAGGTCTTTTTTAATATAATATGGGGTATGCGACTTGAATGTCCATTTCGTAAGGAGGATAAAAGTATGGATTTACAATTAGATAGAATAGAATCCTCTACCAATATAGAAGAAATAGCTGAAATGATTAGTATCCAACTAAAAAAACCTGTTGTTATTGAAGACGCACAGTTTTCATTAATTGCCTATAGTTCTTATTTTACCGAGGATTATGATGAAGTGAATAAGCAAACCATCTTTAATAAACAATGGCCCATTTCAATCTTTGAAAGATTTACAGATGAAGGGATCGTTGACCAATTAACTAGGCATAAGAAACCTTTTCGTATAAAAGCAATGAAAGATATTTCACTGAATAAACGGGTTGTTGTTTCCGCTATTTATCAAAATGACATTTACGGTTATATATGGATACAAGAAACAGCACCTAAGTTAAAAGAAAAAGAGTTAGCGTTCCTAGATGCCGCTTCTTCTCATATCGCATTCTTGCTTAATCGTGACAAACTCGCTAAAGATGGTAAGGTTGAAGAAGATCATTACTTTTATGAAAAAGTCATCGAAGACTCATTCCAAACGAAACATCAATTAAAGGTAGAGGCTGCTTCCGCAAAGGTTACATTACCTAAAGCTTTTATTGTTGCTGTATTTAAAGTGGAAGAAGGCGATGATAAAAACTTTGAAGAAATCATTAATACGGTAAGATTATCTGTCAATAATATGACTCAGTCTGCCTATATTTTCTTCTATCACTTAGAAATGATCGTTTTGCTTGCTAGTCATGATCAACAAGATGTTTCTTTGGAAGAGAATGCAGAACACCTCGTGCAGTCAATACGATTGCAATATGCGGATACATCGTTGGTCGTTGGGATTGGAAATAAGTATTCTTCTATCTATAAATTAAGGCAAAGCTATACAGAGGCTCTTGAGGTTTTACAAACCGCTATGTTTTTTAATAAGGAACAGTCTCTTCCAATCAATTATCGAAAACTAAAAACATTACGCTATTTAGCTATCATTGAACAACATAATAAACAAACCAATTATAGTAATGAAGATTTAGTTATTTTATTGACGAAGGATCAAAATAATCATACGAATTATATTGATACATTAGAAGCTTACCTTCTCAATAACTGTCGTCTCAAGCCTACAGCAGAAGAATTGTTCATTCATGAAAATACGCTAAAGTACCGATTAAAGAAAATACATCAATTAACTACGATTAATTTTGATGACTTTAATACAAGATGCCAATTATTTATAGATCTACAATTACTGAGGCGCAAACAATCAATTATAGCCAACCATCAAAACTCAGGATTTAACAATAATAATCCTTTATGAATGGAAAAGAAGAAACCAATCAATGAATGATTGGTTTCTTTATTGTCATTTAAGATTTACTTATGATTACAGAAGCTAGCTTATTAAGCTTTTAATAAGTAAGTCCAGGCAAATTGTGCATATAGCTCTGCACCCGTTACTAAAGCATCTTCATCTATATTAAACCTACCATGGTGATGTGCCCATTCGGTATCCTTATCCTTATTTCCACTTCCTACAAGCGCAAAGCTGCCTGGTGCGTAATCCAGATAAAAACTGAAATCTTCTCCGCCCATTGTTGGTTTTTCATCAAATAGGACATCAGGGCCAAAACAGTCGACTGCAACCTCTTGGACTAACGCAGCACTCTCCTCATGATTAATTACTGCTTGGGTCCCTCTCGTATACTCAACCACTGCTTTGCCACCGTATAGACCAGCAACATGATTTGCATAGTGAGTTAATTGCTCCTCTATGTGATCTCTGACTGCAGGTTCAAAACAACGAACGGTTCCCTCAAGTTTAGCATTTTCGGCAATGACATTAAATCTAGTTCCAGACTCAAGCTTTCCTACCGTTACAACTGCTCCTTGCTGTGGATCAATTGTTCTTGAAACAATCGACTGCAGATTCATCACAAAGGAAGAAGCCATCACTATTGCATCTATACAATCATGTGGAATTGCACCATGTCCCCCTTGGCCTTGAAAAGCTACATGAAAAATATCAGCAGATGCAAATTGAGGTCCCGCGGTACAAGCAATTTTATTTGTGTCCATTTGGGACCAAATATGAATACCAAACACATGATCAACCTCTGTCATTGCTCCTTGCTCGACCATTGCTAATGCACCTCTGGCTGCTTCTTCAGCTGGTTGAAAAATAAGACGAACACTTCCACTTAATTCTTCCTTCATACTATTTAGAACATCCGCTGCTACTAATAGCATGGCTGTATGTGCATCATGGCCACAAGCATGCATTTTCCCTTCTACTTGTGATGCGTATGATAATTCTGTATTTAGCTCTTCTACAGGCAAGGCATCAATATCCGCTCTTAAAGCTACTTTTTTTCCAGGCTTACTGCCAGTAATTTCAGCAACTATACCAGTCGGTTTCATTCTCCGATAAGGAACTTGTAAATCTTCCAAGTAGTTAGCAATAAACTCTGTTGTCTTTATTTCTTCCCATGATAATTCTGGCTCACTATGAAGCTTTCTTCTTAATTGAATCACTTCATTCGCTCTCGCAAGTATTGCCTCTTTAATATAATTGTTCATCCTAGTTCACCTCCGTGAGATGTTTTGCTGCTTCAAATAAAACATAAACTGCTTTTTCAATATCTTGATGGTCTGACCATTCTTCAGGGCAGTGGCTTAATCCATCTTTGCTTGGGATAAAAATCATAGCCGCCTTCGTTTGTTCAGCAAATACCATGGCATCATGTCCAGCCCCACTGAAAATCGATTGATGAGATATTTTATATTTCTCGCAGCCCTTTTCTAATTGCTTCTTCATCTCATCATCTAATATTGTTGGTGACATATATAATTGTTCTGCAATAGAGATGGATATTTTCTCACTTTGTAACTGACGAATAAAAGTTTGTGTTTCCTCTAGTAGAGTTTTCAATTTAGCTTCTTCTGTTGACCGTAAATCAATCGTAAATGTAACCGAACCAGGGATAACATTTGCTCCATTCGGATAGACTGATAGTTTACCAACTGTAACGACAGTCCCTTCTCCGTAAGATTCAGCAATCTTTGGCAGCTTAGCAATCATATGTGCTGCCATTACAAGCGCATCTGCACGACCATCCATTGGTGTTGTTCCTGCATGACCTGCCTTTCCCTTAATTGTTATCTCCAATTGTGATAAACCCACAATGCCTTCTACGATACCAATTGAGGTCTTCTCATTTTCTAAAATCGGTCCTTGTTCAATATGCAGTTCTAAGTACGCCTTCATCGTATCTCTGTCACGCTTCTTTACGAGGTCTGGGTTCAAACCAATACTCTTCATCGCTTCAACTGTAGAAACTCCTTGTGAATCCGCCAACTCTCTAAATGTCTGGTCTGTAAGCTTACCAGTTATACTTCTAGAGCCCATTAACCCGCCACCAAACCTTGACCCTTCTTCTTCTACTAGTGCCACAACTTCCAATGGATACTTAGGTTTAATGCCATTCTCTTGGAATAGCTTTGCCACTTCCAATCCAGCTATCACCCCAGCAGGGCCATCATAATCACCACCATGTGGAACAGAATCAAAATGAGAGCCGATTAAAACGCTTGGCCCATTCACCTCTCCAGCCAATTTACCAAAAATGTTCCCTACACCATCTTCCGATACAGTTAATCCGTAGTCTCTCATGACTTCCTTCAAATAGTTTCTTGCTTGTAAATCTTCATTTGAATAAGTTAGTCTCGTTGTACCGTTTCCAGGCGTACTTGTATACTGACCAAGTGTTTTTATATGTTGATCAATTCGAGTTAATACATTACTCAACATTCATCACTCCTTCATTTCGATTGCGAATTTATAAGAATTGCACAAATAGACCTGCTAAAATAACCGATACGATCGTGACGGTTATAAACCCGCCCACTAACATTGGTGGCAACATATGACTAGTGAGGATATTTCTTTCCTCTTCATCATCTGTTAACGATTTAATTACTTCATTGGTAATAATGTAATCCGCCGGAAATCCATATAATGCCGTTAAAGATACAGCAAAGGCCATCTCTTTACTCACCTTAAGCATCTTACCGACGATCATTGAGAAAATGTACATACCGATTACACCAATGACGATTGTCGCAATTAAAGGATAAATTATTTCTAGCATCATACTTGGTGTTGCTTGCTTTAGTCCATCAAAGATAAATAACATCAGTGCCATAATTGCGAAACCAAATCCATTTGCTTTTTGTAACGACTGCTTCTCTAAAAATCCAAAACTTGTAGCAATCACACCAAATAATAAACAGAGGACAAACGGACTAATTGAAACAACCGGGGCTAATACAGTTGACACAAGATAGGCAAAGAAAGCAACAATACCTAGACGGAAAAACTTAAAAAAGTCTGTATTGTACTTCTCAGGTAGCCATTTAAACAACTTTAATTCTACTTCTTCAGTTGTGGCTGCTGTCTCCTCAACAGAATCCTTTATTTTCAATTCACCTTTACGTACTTGCTGAAGAAGCTTTTTCCCTTCCTTTTTCAAGACAAAGGATGTCAGTGGATAACCAGCAAAACCTTGCATAACGTAAATGACAATGGCAAATACGGATAAAGATACAAGTCCCGCTTCGGCAGCTGCGTCTGACATCAATAATGCCGATACCACACCACCAACAAGTGGTGGAATAGCCACTACCATTGTTTGAAAATCAAAAAGTAGTACACCAATAGTAAATAAAATGACAATAATGCCCAAGATTCCAGAAAGAGCAATCACTAACGTTTTCCACTGCTGCTTTAATTCCCGTAAAGAAAGCAATGTACCCATATTGGTAATGAGCAAATACATTAATAATGTTGCTACAGACGATGGGATACCAGCGACTTCAACAATATCCGTAGGGAAGAACGTCCAATATCCAAGGAGAAATAACGAAGCACATATAAACATGGATGGCACCCATGCCTTTGTTCTGGTAGCTACCACATCCCCAATAAATAAAATTCCAATTACAATTACAAAAGCCATTAGCTGAGACATACATGCCACTCCTTTAAATTCGATTTTGATATTTTACAATAGTATCACGCTCCTTTTTAAATTAAAAGAACATTTTGTCTTTTATTATTATTTTTAATAATCTTTTTATTTGAAAGCGCTTTTATTTCTATAAATTCACTTAAATAGCATATAATTGTTAGCTAGTTCATCACTTCTCTTAACATGAAATAAAGGTAAACGATTACTGTCACCTATTACGCATAGTAAGAATTAAAAGTGTTGTTCCAAAAAAAAAGACATACCCCCTGAATTAAAAAGGTATGTCTTTGCATTACGATAATAAACTTTTCGCAGCAACTGCTAGCTCCAATCTTTCTAAGGATTTCATATACGCCAGTTTCACGTTATGATCTTTTACATTCATTTCTTTAAATAGCATTTTTACTATGCCCTCATTCTTAAACCAATCTTCTACCCCCGGCTTCTTATGACTAGTATCTTTCCATACATGAACAAGTACAGGACTAAATAACTTTTTCGCACCGCTTTTTAAATGACCATCTGCAATTCTTGGCTTATAGGTTTTTGTCGGTATTCCCTCCTGAACGACGCAATAGACATTCCTCCAGTAATCACTCCTTGACCCTGTATGGGGATGTTGGTTCGCCCACTTCACAAAGCTTCGTAGTTGAGAAGGGTTTTCGTATAGAAGTGTGTACAATTTAAACCCTAATTCTATTCTCTGATTCAACTTTGTAAATAAATGAACAACTAAACCTTTTAACTGTGATATCCCATGTGTCTGATACGGAAAAAGAATATAGTTAAAAGCAAAAACATCTTGTAATTTGAACTCAAGTGTTGAAGTCACTTCTTCTTTAAAAATTGGGTTTTGTACCACCCTTTTTTCGATATAGTTTTGTTCATTAATAATAAGCGCATGCGTAAGTATCTGTGATTGCTTTTTCTTCCAAAAAATGGACCATACAGCTTGCATAAATGAAGAGACTCCTAAATGAGAGAGCAAATGAAATAACGGCTTACTTTGTCTGACACTTTCCTCGTATAGCAATAACTGTGGATATGCATCTTGAAAAATCAACCAATTGGCTCGTTCCATAAATTGAAAGAACGCATTCTGTTCTGCCTCACTTAATATCTTTGATAATAAATCCCCCTTTAAATCTGTCATATTCCATCCTGCATTTCTGGAGACAAAATGGGCTAGCAAAGCCCAATGCACTTGGGGGTATTTCAAATAAAACGCGAGATAAGCATTCGTTCTTGTCACATTATTGAGATTACAAGCTGTTGTTTGTTGGATTATTTTTTCTAGAATCTGTTGTTCGTCAAGATCAAGTTCAATTATTGAATTCTGCTTGTTTTTCTTTAATAAGGTCACTAATTCTTTTTTTAGCTTTCTCCTAGTAATAGAAGATTTTAAGCTTTTTCTTCGCCATTTATAAATTAAAAACATGGAAAACACCACCATTATGAATGATAATTTTGTCCAATGAATACTCATGTATTAATATTGCTTACATTGTGAGGAAAAGTAACGAAAAGGGTGAATATCATGAAGGTCTCAAATGGAATCAATCATTTAATTTCTACTTTAAGAGCTGACCAAACAGCTTCGGGTACTTGGGAATATCCTTTTGAATCTAGTATATCCACTGATACGTATATGATTATTTTATTAAGAAGTTTGGAAATTGATGATGAAGAGATGATAAAACAATTGGTTAAAAGGATACTAAGTAAACAAGAGGGAAACGGAGCATGGAAACATTATTACGATGAAAGAGGAGGCAGTCTTTCCTTAACTGTCGAGGCATATCATGCATTGTTGTATTCAGGTTATATCAATAAAAAAGATGATCGAATGAAAAAAGCGAAACGATTCATTCTACAACAAGGAGGTATAGAGGAAACCCATTTCCTAACCAAGCTGATTCTTACCATCACAGGGCAGTATGAATGGCCAAAGTTCTTTCCCCTACCAATTGAACTAATGCTTATCCAGCCTGTCATGCCAATCAATTTCTATAGCATCTCCGTATACGGCAGAGCAAATATAGTTCCCATTATGGTTATCGCAGAAAAGAAGTTTCGTTTTCGAACAGCTGGCAGTCCAGATTTATCAGATCTGTTCACTTCAAGAGAGGAAGCAAATTTTAGTTGGTCCCGTTCCTCCGAATGGCGAACCATACACAAAACAATCAAATCAAGTATTAAGAAAATGATAGGCCTACCACAAGAATTACACCAACTGAGTATGAGCCGTGCAAAACAATATATGATGAATCACCTAGAACCAGACGGGACCTTATTTGGCTATATTAGCTCGACATTTTTAATGGTGTTTGCATTACTTTCATTAGGACATAAAAAAGATGATCCGTTAATCGAGAATGCGGTAAAAGGATTATATGGATTCAAAACACAAGTAAAGGGTCATACACATATCCAATTCACTACTGCTTCTGTATGGAATACAAGCTTGCTCAGTTATTCTTTACAAAAAGCTGGATTAACACCAAATGATCCAATGATAAAGAAAGCAACTAATTATTTACTTAGTAGACAACAATATAAATTTGGAGATTGGATCATTCATAATCCCAAGACTAAACCAGGAGCTTGGGGGTTTTCTAACATCAACACTTTTCAGCCAGATACTGATGATACCTCGGCCACTCTTCGTGCAATTACAAACCCTGCAAAAATCGATGGTAACATAAAAGACGCTTGGAATTTAGGCGTGAATTGGCTCGTTTCCATGCAAAATGATGATGGCGGTTGGCCAGCTTTTGAAAAGAATACCAATAATAAGTTACTAGCTTTAGTACCAATCCAAGATAGTGAATTTATTCTCACCGATCCAAGCAGTGCCGATTTAACAGGAAGAGCCATGGAGTTTTTAGGCAATTACACACAAATGCCACACCAACATTCTCATTTCGACAAAAGTATTGAATGGCTTAAAACACACCAAGAAAAGAACGGTTCATGGTATGGCCGATGGGGCATTTGCTATATTTACGGGACTTGGGCAGCTCTTACGGGATTATCAGCAATTGCATATGATAATAAAAGTGAAATGATCAAGAAGGCTACGAGTTGGCTCCGATCCATTCAAAATGCTGATGGAGGTTATGGGGAATCCGCTTTAAGTGATAAACAAAAAAAATATATCCCATTAGGTGATAGTACGCTCACACATACTGCATGGGCCATAGATGCATTAATTTCGGTAAGTCAGAAGCCAGATGAGACAATTAAAAGAGGCATAAAATACCTCCTCACATCTTTGGACAATGACGATTGGCGCGAAGACTACCCTGCAGGGCAAGGCCTCGCTGGTGCTATTTATTTTCATTATCACAGTTACCGTTACATTTTCCCTCTTTTAGCCTTATCACACTATCGTGAGAAATATGGAGAGGAATGAGGAAATCAAAATTAAAAAGGCCTTAGCAATTTTCTAATGAATATTGTTAAGGCTTATCTCTCGATCATTCCTATCCTATCAACTTCCTTGCTACATACGAACTGATTCTTTCATGCTATTTAACGATGGTGGTCGTAAATCATTAGGAATTGCTGCTTCATATTTCTTTCCAGCAGTCTCTTTAACAAACTCTTCTCTTGCCACATCGATTAAATTTGTATCCGTCAATAAATCAAATAAAGTTAATGCCATTGATTTTGCTGCTAAATGCATCCCCTTCAGTCCAATGGATGACCCATAAGAAGCTGTAGCCTGCCAAGAATGGGGTTGAACACCAACTGGTGCACAAGTTGTCATGATTTGACCTACAGGTGTAATCCAGCTTACATCACCAACATCTGTTGATCCACCTATACATTGCCCTTTCAAATGTTTGAAATGATTTTTACCCGTTGGTAATAGACTTTCTAGTTCAATACCGAACTGCTTCTTGGACATTTCAACAACATCGTTATCAACTGTTTCTACCAGCTTTTCTGCAAATTTTAATTCATCTTGATTAAATGAAAACGACACACCTTCCATATTTTTTAACATTACCTTATTAAGTGTGTCATTAGGCAAGACATTATACGCATATGCCTTTACTTGATGCTCAACTTTTGTTTCAGTCATTAGTGCTGCACCTTGTGCAATTTTCTCTAATCGGTTGAACATACTATCTACTTGTTCTTTCGTAGTCGCACGCAAATAATACCACACACTTGCTTGATCAGGTACGATATTAGGTGCCAGCCCGCCATTAGTAATGACATAATGTATCCTTGAGCCATCTAATACATGCTCTCTCATATAATTTGCTCCAACATTCATTAATTCCACTGCATCTAATGCACTTCTCCCTGCATGAGGAGCTCCAGCAGCATGAGCAGTTATTCCCTTAAATTGATATTCTACCGAAACCATTGCTTGCATGGACATATTGACAACAAAATTTGCTACACCTGGATGCCAAGTTAATGCACAGTCTAAATCATTAAACACTCCTTCTCTTGCCATAAATGTTTTCCCAGAAAGAACTTCTTCTGCAGGACATCCATAATAACGAATTGTTCCATTTATTTTACTCGTTTTCATTGCTTCGCTCATCGCGATAACAGCTTCCACACCAGCCGTTCCTAACAAATTATGGCCACATCCATGGCCAGGTCCACCACTAATAATTTCTTCCCTGTTTGTAGATACCGCTTGCGAAAGTCCTGGTAAGGCATCGAATTCTCCTAATATTCCAATAACAGGCTTCCCACTTCCATATTCGGCAACGAATGCTGTTTGTGCTCCTCCTACGTTTTCTTGAATATCAAACCCAGCCTCTTGTAATACTTGTTTTTGTAAATCCGATGCGTATTCTTCCTCATACGCAACTTGCGGATGATTCCATATATCTTTTGCCATATCTGAAAAAAAGGCTTCTTTCTTATTTATCCAATCTACAAGTTCTTCTTTGATCATTATAAATTCCTCCCTTTTAATTACTTTCTTTTCTCTAATGATATACAAATGATGATAGTTAAGATGATACAGATAATTCCTTTAAAAAAAGTGGGAATAGGTATTAGATTTACAAATAATCCTACTGATAATGCAATACCTCCGTATAACGGCTTCTTAAGGGCAAATTGCGCAAATATACCTCCAAAAATAGCAGGAACAATATATATAAATGTTCCTTGAATCGATTCCGGAATAATTGATACGAGATAAGATCCTGAAACAATAATGAAAATTAGTATGGCCATATTCATTAGTGATGTTGCTCCTATTGCAAGAGCCGCAACAATTTCACCTTTTTTCGTTCCAGGTTCAGCACCAACAGCATTTTGAGCTGCCGCAGCAGACGGCAAGCACATATTAGCAATATTTCCTGTTAAAAAGGCTTGATAGGTACCAGATATCCCTAAAGTTGGGTAATATGATATTGGCTCCATAAACCAGGCATACCCGATGGCGGCAGCATAAGCTATCAACCCTGTAATAATGGGTTGCCAACCTGGATGAATACCTAATACAAAGGAAAGATATAAGGGAAGTGAGATTGTCAATAATATTACTAATCCAACCGTCATACGACCCCAAAAATGTGATTTTTGATGAAAGATATTCATCTCATATGAATGAATAACCTCATTTTTTTTAGCCACTATATTACTTTCGGAAACCGCCATACTATTCCCTCCTTAAAGGACAAAATAACTAACTGTTAAACCAACAATAATCGATACACCTAATGACCATTCATGTAAGAATTTGAGTTGATGACTTTTATTTGCGATAAAACTTACGATTAGCATCGTAGTAGCTGCAGTTAAAGCAACAATTGCTGTTTCCACCCCTTTAAATATTTCACCTGCAACAAAGTTACCAAAAACCGCAAGCATAGCAGCACTTGACACAATCATCATAATGGGGAGTTTACCAGCCGTCGTTTGTTGCTTATTTGATACCTTCCTTTCAATATTTGCTAATGATTTAGTAAAAAAGAAAACAAAAAGCAGCCAACCACATCCGCCAATACATAAAACCCATGCTACAGTCGCAAACGCTTCTGCTGTAAAACTTTCAGATCCAAGTTCTGTTCCATAAGCAGTTGCAGCCAAATTGGCCCCCATCGATTCAGTAGCAGCAGAACCAATAATGCCTATTCTCATTAATGTTAAAGGGTCACCTAGTAAGGTAATTAAAGATACAGCTACAACCACAATTCCAAATGAGGGCCCTATTGCGTTTATCATCCCAACTTTTAAAGCGCTGTTTACATCTTGCTTACTTAGACCTACACTTTCTCTCGTTTTCATTGCCATTTGAATAAATTTAATTCCTTGGAAAATGACTACACCAATGACTGTAAGTGAGATAATCCACACAACTGGATGGCTTGCTATTTTTATTGCCTCCTCCATCATCATCCTCCTAAAATTTATAATTTTCTGTTTTTTTATGATAGTTATATTGAAAAACAATTTATACAAGCTGTCAATTATGATGTAAGGAAATCTAACAATTAAAACTCCGCAAAGATAAGGATATTTACTTACTTTACTAATTCTTTTTGAATAAAAAAGCGCTTTCATCGTTTTTTTAGAATAAAAAAATCGAGGAAAATTCCCCGATTTAGGTATTACGATTTATTTTTAAAAAACAACGGTTTTATTACCATATACAATCACGCGATCTTCAAGATGCCACTTTACAGCTCTCGCTAATACACTGCGTTCGATTGAGGCTCCTTTTCTCTTCAAGTCCTCTACTTCATCCCTATGATCAACTCGACTTATATCTTGCTCGATAATCGGCCCCTCATCTAAATCATTGGTTACATAATGTGAAGTTGCACCGATAATCTTTACTCCCCGAGCATAGGCACGATCATATGGTTTCGCACCAACAAATGCCGGTAGAAACGAATGATGGATATTAATGATTTTATTAGCTTGAGCAGAAACAAATCGAGACGTCAAAATTTGCATATAACGAGCGAGAATGACAACATCTATATTATACTCTTCAAGTAATTGTAGCTGCTGTGTTTCCACTTCTTCACGATTTTCTTTCGAAGCAGGGATATGATAAAAAGGAATTCCTAATGACTCAACAATCTCTTTTGCCTCTAGATGGTTACTGATAACTAATGGAATTTCCATCATCATATCGCCATTCTGCCATTCTAATAGTATCTCTCTTAAACAATGGAGCTGCTTTGAAACAAAGATTGCTGTTCTTTTTAATTCACTATTTTGTTGTAACTTCCATTCCATTTCGAAATCTAGAGCAACATTTATAAATGACTCTTTCATTTGTCCAAATTTTTGTTGAAGGTCAGGACACTCAAATTCAATACGCATAAAAAAGTTGCCGCCTTCATGATCAGTGGAATATTGACTGGATTCGATAATATTAGCTTGATGTTGAAATAAAAATTTCGAGATATGGGCGACAATACCTGGTTGATCAGGACATTTGATGAGCAGGCGACCCCTGTTTTTATTTTTCTCTTTATAAACTTTTGCTTGATTATTAAATAATGTATTCATGTTGCACTCCTTCAAACTATTTATTGCATTTTAACCTTTTCTTTCATAAAGACGCAAACCTTTTACAAAAAAAACACACTCATTGTACATTGCTTGAATTTAGACCCCATTCTCTTATACTATAATAGAAGCAGGCAACCTGTGTTTTTATGTTACAAAAATATGACTTTAGTGGCATTTTTGACATAAATAATCGTATTTCGACAAAAAGGAAGGTATAATTATAAAATCACAGGATAATAGTTTCATATAAGGAGGAATTATAAGATGGAATGGGTATTAGCCATTTTACTTGGTGCAGCTGTTGTGTTGCTCATTTTATCATTTGTTAAGGGTAAACAATCGAAATCAGAACAAGAACAACATATTGACCAGGTTTCTTTTTCCTTAATGGATGAAATTCACCAACTGCAGCAAAAAGTAAAATTCATGGAAATAGATGCTGAGATAACAGCGGTAGAAGCAGGTACATCTGAAGTACAATCGGATCATAGATTACTTCTACGTGAAATGATTGACCTACATAGAAGAGGATACTCCAACGAAAGCATCGCTCAAAAACTAAAGATGTCATTACAAGAAGTGAATAACCTACTAGCTCCATACGAAAAACGTAGTACGGAAAGGAGTAAAGTAGCTCAATGAGTGAGAAAACGATGCGCAGCTTTGCTGGTGGTTTAATTGTCGCAGCAGTCATTCTCGGGATTACTTATTTCCTTAGTCCGGCCGATAGCAAACAGACAGAAGCTGCCGAGCCAAAAGCAACAGAAGAAGTCGATCAACCCGTAGAAGCAACGAAAGAAGAAATTAGTACAGAAGAGATGGAAGAAGCCCTACAATCTCAAGGATTTATTATTCACAGTGAAGAAGAATGGAACAATATCAATAAAGATATGAAAGATATTGCAACTGTTAAAGAAGAAAATGAAAAGCTTAAAAAGCAACTTAACGATGCAAAAGCAAATGAAAACGAAAAAGCTGTTTACCGTACGATGCTCACAGTTACCTCTGGTATGACTAGTATCGACGTCGGTAATGCGCTTGAGTCTGCAAAAATCATTAAAAATGGTAAAGACTTTTTTGATGCCGTAGAGAAAAAGGGTCTAGAAAATGATCTACGTCCAGGGACTTTTGAAGTAAATAGTGACATGTCAATGAACGAACTTGTAAATAAGGTATTTAAGAAGTAACCATCATGGGAAAAGCATCTGATGTCATCAGGTGCTTTTTTATTGCCTTCCTAACTCTTCATTCATAAACCTCATAAACAAATAGTGAGTAGCAACTGTTTCCTCATTCCAATCAAAGCGGTATCAGATAGTTAGCTGGGCATATGTGACTTGCTCGTTCATTATGTGTAAAAATCGGAAAGGTAACTACGCAAATTTTGATTTGCTCGGTCATCAAGCATGAATACTACATTGTTAGCTGGGCAAATCCCATTGGCTCGTTCATCAAGTGTGAATTCCACATTGTTAGCTGCCCAAACTTGATTTACACTTACATAAAGCATAAATTCTCCAACTGAGTAAAAGTCGATTTTCCCCTACCTTTAAAGACATTCCGTTAAATAATAGAGCAAAAACTACATAACTCCCTAACGTTAATTAAGTTTCTAAGAAGAAAATGAATAATCGTGGTATATTAATGTCAAAATACTCCTATATCATTCTATATCGACCAAAATTGAGTGAAGTTTAAATTGATAAAAGAAGATTGGGGAATGTTCATTATGAGTATTTATGTATATCAATCATTTCAACTAAAACAAGAAAACTTTCAAGAAGGCATTCAAAATCTCGCTAATATCAAAAGCTTTCGCAACGAAAACTACAGTCACGAGATTGAAATCCTCTGCCCTATTTCTGGTAATGACCATACCTATTGCCTCATTGCCAAATATGAAGGACTCGCTGAGATGGAACTGCAAAATAAAAAAATGTTTGAAGACGAGAAGTATAAAAAAATGATTAGTGATTTCTTCATCGAGCATACTGTTCAGAATAGTATAGAGACCCAATTGTTACGAAGCCTCCAATTACCACCTAAGACCAATAAATAATAGATAAACATTTCATTGCCCTATACAAATATCAGAAAATTCATTATAATTAACGCGTCTTTGATTACTTGAAAAGAGGCGTTAATTATGACAGATAGAAGCGTTCAAGGTAGGAATATACTTATTTTTATAGGGATTATCACAATTGCATTCAATTTACGCCCTGCGATTACTTCAGTTGGCCCCATTATTGGTGACATACAACATGAATTGCAGTTTAATACGAGTACAGTGAGTTTACTAACCACGTTCCCTTTATTAGCCTTTTCGGCTATCTCCCCCTTTGCGCCTTTTTTTGCAAAGAAATGGGGAATTGAGAGGGTGCTTTTTTGTGGGCTAACACTGATAGGTCTAGGTGTCTTCATGCGCTCTACTAATTTTATGTTCATACTATTTCTTGGTACCTTCATGATCGGATTAGGGATAGGTATTTGTAACGTGTTACTACCTAGTCTTGTTAAAGCACAATTCCCCTTAAAAATAGGGCTAATTACTGGCATATATACGCTATCAATGGGGGTATTTGCTGGTTTTGCACCAGGTATTAGTGGCACACTTTCTAGCTATGGGATTGCATGGAAAACCAGTCTATTAATTTGGGTAATCCCTGTTTTACTTGCTTGTCTTCTATGGATACCATTTATTAAAAAGGCACCTAAAAAAAATCCTGTTCCGCTCCTTTCATTCTCTACATTGTTTAGGTCGGGAATAGCATGGCAAATCACCGGTTTTATGGGATTACAATCGTTTATCTATTTCGGTTTTTCCACATGGTTACCAGAGATATTGATAGGAAAAGGTTTCACGTTAGAAATGGGTGGTTGGATGCTTACTATCATGCAATTCTCGGGGCTACCAGCAAGTTTTTTTATTCCTATTTTAGGAGAACGATTATCACATCAAAAATGGATTGGGTTAGGGATTGGTACAACCCTTATCACTGGTTTATGCGGGTTATTTCTCACTTCAAATATGGTGATCACATTTCTGAGTATTATCCTCATTGGTCTTTCTTTAGGCGCTGCGATAAGTCATTCATTAGCATTAATGAGTCTACGATCTATGAACAGTGAACAGGCTGCCTCTCTTTCTGGCATGGCCCAATCTTTTGGTTATTTATTGGCAGCATGTGGTCCTTTCTTACTTGGACTTCTTTATGACCTTTTTCACCAATGGCATACAGCATTTTTTGCCCTTATTACTATTGCCGTTCTTTTTACTTTATGTGGGATCGGGGCTGGAAGAAATGTTTTTGTGCAGGAAACCACAAACCTCAAGCAAACCTCTTAAATCATTTAGCTGGGTTCATGATTACAACCCAGCTTTTTTTACTTACAACTCTTTGATTACAGGGATCCAAATTTCTGAGTAAAAATCGCTACGATTAGAGCCATCTTCAGGATATACCTCTAACTCAGCGGTTCCCGCATGTCTATAACCGCTTGTTGGAAACCATTCTGAGAATATTTGTTTCCACGTTTGCTGGATTGCTTTAGGCATCTCTCCTTTCACTTGAAATACGGCCCAAGTTGAGGCTGGAATCGTTATTGTTTCAAAGCTAGTAGAATGGCCCTCATGATTGACAGCAATCCAATAGTCAATCTCCCTTTGATTTATATGATCCACGCAAACACCAAGTACACCTTTTATTGAGCCATTATTTAATGAAAGTAAGCGATCACAAGTCCCATCTTGATTGACTTGATTCCATAACTTTGGGATTTCTGCTAGGTTTTCATCTTTTTCAAGGGAATAATTTTTTCTTAGGCCTACTACTTGAAAGCTTTCTTTTGAAATAATCGTATGATTCATTGGTTCGGCTCCTTCTAATGTTACATGTATTTTTAAGGGCTGATATAATTTCAACTTTCCACGGTATTTCTTTACTTCTGATGGTGAGATATGATGTTGCTTTTTGAATGCCTTAGTAAATGCTTCTGGGGTTTCATAGCCATATTTTAGAGCAATATCAATAATTTTCTCACCATTATTACCAAGCTCAATGGCTGCACCCGTTAATCTTCGTCGCCTTATATATTCCCCTAGCGTCATATCCGTTAAAATCGCAAACGTTCGTTGAAAGTGAAAAGGAGAAGTATTCGCTTGTTTGGCTACCTCCTTACTGTTTAACTTTTTCAACAGGTTTGCTTCAATATAATCCAACGCTTTTTGTATATCTGTTACCCAACTCATAGACTCTTCTCCCTTCGGTTTGATTGTATATCGCATCATTTATTTACGCCTGTCATTTATTGCTCTGTTTGGATAGGTTAACTCCGGTCGCATAAAGGAACAAAAATACTTCCTATCACTGCAATATTCCTTATTCCACACACCATTTTCACACGATAAGTGTACATAATATTTATCTTAATTCGAAACACTAGAAAAGGTAAAAGAATTACAGTAGGGATTTTTCCATTTAATATCAGGAGTTACGCTTTGACAATAAAAAAGGTGGTATATGATAGTGAATAATGAAACTAAACATCAGAAATTCGGGGCCGTCTTTTATTGGTCAGTCGGTATTTTACTTGTTTTAATTTTTATCGGTGCATTCGCTCCAAAAGTGATGGAAAACTATACAGCTGCTATTCAATCAGCCATCACCTCTACTTTTGGCTGGTATTATTTAATCATAGTCACGATTTTTGTCTGTGTTTGCTTATTTTTAATTGTTAGCCCATATGGGAAATTAAAACTGGGGAAGTCAGATGAAAAACCAGAATATAGTTATCCTACTTGGTTTGCCCTTTTGTTTAGTGCTGGGATGGGAACAGGTCTTCTTTTTTGGGGAACAGCAGAACCTATTTCTCATTTCGCTATTGATTCTCCTACAGGGCAAACGGGTACCGATCAAGCAGCTATGGACGCTTTAAGGTATGTCTATTTTCATTGGGGTATTCATGGTTGGAGTATATACGTCCTTATTGCTCTTTGTCTTGCCTTTTTCAATTTCCGTCGAGGGGGAGATGGTTCAATTAGCTCTACACTATCTCCTATTATGAAAAATACAGACGGTCCGTTAGGTAAAATAGTGGATATTATCGGGATTATTGCCACTGTTGCAGGAATCGCAACTACTCTTGGCTTTGGAGCTAGTCAAATAAATGGTGGGATTTCTTACATTTGGAATATCCCTAATTCTTTTCTTATCCAATTAGTGATTATTATCATTATTACAGTCATTTTCTTAATATCAGCCACTACTGGGATTGATAAAGGTATTAAAATTTTTTCCAATGTCAATATGATACTTGCCCTTGTACTCCTAGTCTTTTTTATTGTTTTTGGTTCGACTGTTTATTCTTTAAATTTGTTCACAGATACGATTGGGAAGTATATACAAAGACTGCCAGAAATGAGCTTTAGATTAACACCAAATAATGAACAAAGTAGAGAATGGATTAATAATTGGACAATTTTTTATTGGGCATGGTGGATGGCATGGTCACCGTATGTTGGCACTTTTATAGCAAGAGTATCTAGAGGAAGGACCATACGTGAGTTTACTATTGGAGTATTGCTTGTACCTACCATCGTTACATTTATTTGGTTCGCTTTCTTAGGAGGCACAGCTATCGATATGCAAATGACAGGGATAGCTGATTTGGCTTCGATGAATACTGAGCAAATGCTATTTGGGACATTGAAAGAGATGCCTATAAGTTTTATCACATCTCTCCTCTCTCTCATCTTGATTTCCATTTTCTTTATTACTTCAGGTGATTCAGCTACGGTTGTATTAGGTATGCAATCAGTAAAAGGTGTGTTAAATCCTTCTAATCGTAATAAACTCATTTGGGGCGTCTTATTATCAGCCATTGCTACTGTATTGCTTTACTCTGGAGGGCTTCAAGCACTACAAAATACAATGATTATTGCTGCATTCCCATTTTCCTTTGTAATGATTCTAATGACTATATCCTTAATAAAAGAACTTCAGCAAGTGAAAAGAGAAATAGAGCTTTCAGGAGCAACAAAAGATAAATTGATGTCAAGAAGGTTACAAAAGCAATTAATCAAACAAGAATTAAAAGAAGAAAAACGTTGGATTGAAAGTAAAATGGAAGAAGAGAAAAAGCGCTTAAAAAAGAAAAAGAAAGAAAAAATGGAAGAACTAAATAACAAGAAGGAGGAATAACCTTCCCCCTCTTGTTTTTTTACTTCTTCACAATGTAGCTGTTATTCTTCTAGCCACTTCAATACCATTCTCCATACAATCCGGAATCCCTGAACCATAGTAAGAACTTCCTGCTATATACACACCAGGATATTTCTCTATAAGTGTTTGTTCAATTCCTTTGATTAATTGCGGGTGGTCCAGTGTATAAGTAGGCATTAATTCATTCCATTTTGTTATATCCCATACAATGGGTTCAGCTGCTAGTTTTAAGCTTTTCTGTAAATCTTCTCTTGCTAGATCAAGTAATCCTATATCTTCCATATCCTTCACTCTACCGAATGAAGGATGGCTACTTTTGTAAAAGAGACGGACAAGGAGATTTCCACTTTTAGACGTATGTTTCCATTTTCTACTTGTCCATGTACATGCATTACAATGTAGCTCATTATTGTTTGAAGTAATAAAGCCAGTTCCATCTTCGGGTAAAACCGCATCAGGAACATCAAATCCTATGTAAACACTAATGAGTGAGCTGTTTTTCATGTTAGAAAAATACTGATTCAACGCTGCGTCATCAAGTAATTGTTGCGCAACTTGATGTGGAGTGCTTAAGACAATATGATCTGCTTTCATCACTTCACCATTTGAAAAACTCACCTTATAATGTTGCTTTTCTTTTTGTATTGATTGTGCCTCGTATCCTTTTTTGATTTCCACTGCTCCAAGAGATTTTTCATATGCGTCAATAATTGTTGAAAGACCATTTTTGAAAGAGAGGAACTTCCTTTCACCGCTACTCTGATATTTCTCTTTATGAGCATTGAACCCCATGATAATGCTTCCGTATTTCTCTTTGTATTCGAAAACAGCTGGCAAGGTAGATGAGATCGTCAATTCTTGTAGTTTCCCAGAATAAACACCCGATAATACCGGAGCAATCTGCTTCTCTACTAATTCTTCACCAAAATAATAGGTAAGAAAGTCACCAATACTATCTTCAACTGTAAATGGATTCTCATGGTGATAAACGTCTTTTAATGCTCGAACTTTACCTTCAGCAGAGACTAATGTACTTTTAGCCAATGACTCGATACTTGTCGGTATACCAAATACGGCATCAACTGGGATGGGCTTTATCTCGCCATCGGTAAATAAATAAGAGCGACCTGTCCCGTTATAAACGACCTCATCACTTAAATTCAGTTCTGAAAAGATTTCTCTCCCCATTACTTTCCTTGAGACAATAGAATCAGCGCCCGTTTCCATCATAAATCCACCCGCTTCAACGGTTTTAATTTTTCCACCTAGATGATTTTGTGCTTCAGTTAATATAATGCGAATGTCGCGATTGTTTGCGTTTTTCCATTTTTGTAGTTCATGGGCAGCTGACAGACCATTTATGCCACCACCGACGATCAACACCGTTTCCATTACGTACACCTCAACTTTTTCTCAATGATAATAGTTTATCACAACATCACTACTTCAACTCGATCTCTATCAACAATTGAATGACTTTTGCATTTAAAAAAGATTTTTTAGCTAAATATGTAGGGATACTTCATTTCACTTACGTCTATTATGTTGTATTCAAAAGAAAAGGTGGGAAAATGCATGATTGAGGTAAATAAGATTTATCATTCTTTTGAAATAGGTAAAAAAGAGAAGAAAACGGTCATACCTGTTCTGAAGGATGTATCATTCCAAATTAACAAAGGAGAAATTGTATCCATTGTAGGTAAAAGCGGATCTGGAAAATCAACCCTATTAAATATCATTAGCGGATTTATTAAACCAACTGAGGGTGAAGTTAAGATTAATAATCAAACTGTGACTGAGCTTTCTGAAGGAGAGTTTGCTTCCTTTAGACTTCAGCATATCGGTTTTATCTTTCAAAACTTTCAATTGATTCCAAGTATGACAGCATTCCAAAATGTTGAATTGCCGCTAACTTTTAAAGGGATGAATGAAAAGGAACGTAAACAAAAAACGTTAGAGACACTTGAGCGTGTTGGACTAGCAGAGTTCAAGGACCATTATCCCAGCGAGTTATCCGGTGGCCAGCAACAAAGGGTCAGTATTGCACGTGCACTTGTAGTAAATCCACCTCTTATTCTTGCTGATGAACCAACAGGTAGTCTAGATAGTGACACAGAGAAAAGCCTACTCGCTTTCATTAAACAATTAAATGAAGAATTAGGGATTACTTTTCTTATCATTACTCATGATGAAGAGGTTGCCGAGTTCGGTCATCGTACAATAGAAATTGTTGACGGTCATGTATTGGAGGAAGTAGCGAAATGACATTTAAAGATCAGTTTAAGTTCGTTAGACAAAATTTAAAGAAAAATAAATCTAGATTGTTTATGACAGTACTTGCTACTGCGATTGGTGTTGCATTCTTAATTGTACTTGCCTCTGTCGGCTTCGGACTTCATAAATCGATTATTTCTGATATGATGCAAAACCAATTGGTTACCCAAGTGGAGATATACGGGAAAGAAGATTCACAAGGACTAAAAAATGAAGATATTACTTATTTTGAAGAGATGGAGGGAGTGGAAGCCGTTACCCGCAGGAATGAATTGGCACAGATGCCTTTCTTCCATCTAGATGACTATACATCTAATACGAATGCCATCGTCACACACTTTCCATCAGAGATAAAAGCAGACTTCAAGCTCGCATCTGGGCGCTTACCTGAGGGGGAGAATGAAGTTGTTGTCGGTTATCACTTTACTGAAAGCTTAATTAAAAACGGTGCTAACCCTGAGAAATTGTACGATGATGAAGGAAATATCAACGAGGACTATGTCTATACTGATGACTTACTAAATAAAGAAATGGACATGGAAGTCATTAAATTAACAGATGGGAAAGAAACGAAGAAAACCATTTCTGTTAAAATTGTAGGAATCGCTGAAAAGCCTGCTCGTGATTGGGCGTATGAAGAGCATGTCTTTATTTCCGAAGAAATTTTACAAGAAGTTGAACAATTCACTGGCGTTATGCGCGGGGCAACTGAAATGTACGAAGGCGGCGAACTTGACGCCAATCAATCGGAAGAAGTCTATGATTATGTAAAAGTATACGCAAATAACGTTCAAGAAGTAGAAGGAATTAACAAGACTCTTGAAGATAAAGGCTATATGATTTATTCAATTGCCAATGAAATGAAACAAATTAATGTCATCTTCCTTATTATGAAAATTGGCCTTATCTTTATTGGTACGATTGCATTGATCATTGCATCCATTGGTATATACAATACGATGACAATGGCTGTAACGGAAAGGGCACCGGATATCGGTATTATGAAAGCGATTGGTGCACATCCACGTACAATTAAAAATATCTTTTTATTAGAAAGTACTTATATCGGCTTATTAGGCGCCATCTTTGGGACGATTGTTGCTTATGGTGTCAGCTTCCTAGTCAATTTATCTGTACCATTTATTATTCAAACAGCATTTGATGAGGCAGCTCCAGAAGGACTATTATTGTCATATATCCCTTGGTCACTGACCCTTATTAGTGTCGGTATTTGTTTACTCGTTACCGTATTCTCAGGTCTCCGCCCCGCAAAGAGAGCAACAAAAGTGGATGTTCTTAAGGCGATGAGAAGAGAATTATAATCAAAATCAGTACCATGAAAGGCCACCCTAAAGCCAGCTTGCGCATTTCTTCCTTTGCACAACTGGCTTTTTCTTTTTTTATCATTTCACTTAAACCAATTCGCCCCTTCATCCATATGAAGAAAAGGAATATCCGTGTCCACTTTACCAGTCATTCTCTCGATTGATAACTCTTTTCCTAATAGCCAAGAAGCAAAGTCAATCTCATAAGGTTGTTGATTTCCTCCCAATGCCATCCATACTTTTAGGCTACGCGGAAAATATACAGATGTATGAATAGTCCCCGCCCAGCTTCCATACAAATCAGAAAATACACCTTTACCTATACCATTCATCAATTGAAAAGCTTGCTCTGGACTACTCATTGCTGCGCGATTTTCTTCCATAACAGCTAAACGACGCTTTGAATCTGCTAATTGATGACGGTTTTCTGATAAGAGTTTCTCAAAATGGTTTGTACAGGATAGAGTTTCACGCACTGTCACTTCTCTTGGGGTGGTTTCCACTGCCGCACTTCTTCCCTTTTTATCATGAACAACATAAGTAAAGGAATGACGATGAGGAATTTCTTTTAACATCGCAACTGCTTCTTCAACATCTTGACATGACTCTAAAATAAGTCTGCCAATCATACAACAAATAAAACCATCACCTGGTCTTCTTCTATTCATAAAGTTATAGCCCATTGCTAAACCACACTCATTCATACCATCCATTCGCCCTGTTACTCGTTGCGATGGACCAATCATACTATAGCCCATTCCATCAGTCGGTTGGAATAGTGTATATCGCCCTTCATATGTTTTGGGATGATAATCATAATTGCGGATTAAATAATCCTCACCTATATATATAGAACAGCCTGATTTATGATGATTCACGCGATAGCCACCGTATTCTTGTAATACCCGCTCTATTGGCCATTCTAATGCCTCTTGTAAACCCATTAGTTCATCCCAAACACCTGGAGCAAAGTGTGTAATCATCGACTTTGCTTCTTTTACATTGATCGTAAAGCGTGGCTTTCTTACCTTCCACTGGTCTTCTCTATTTTTTACGGACAATGAGTCCTTTAATAACTCCCCTTGCAAGAAACCATAATCATAATGATTACCTCTAAATTGAATAATATCACTATAGATTTTCTTCATATGTATCCTCCTCACAGTTGCTCTCAACATAAGCATACTGGAAGTCCTTCGGAAAATAAAGACAACCCGCCAGTGCAAATTAAAAAGCAGGAAACCATTAACTTTTCAACTAATATTTAACTTGTTGCGTTTATAACCATTAATGTTAAATACTTCCATTTCAATCTTTGCCAATACAAAAAACGAACAAAGCTATTGAAATAGCATTTGCCCGTTTTAATGCGAGAACATGTTTATATCGTTCTCTTAATATTTCTCCCAGACTGCCTCTCATAATTACGTATAATCATGCTATTTCCCTTCGTCATGGCGAATCTTTCATAGTATGGAACTAAATCATCATCACAAGATAAGTCAATCATATAAATATCGCTCAGTTCCTGTAGCATCATCTTTACAAGTGTTTCTCCAATTCCTTGCTGTTGATAGTCTGGCCGTACTTCTAGTAGCGGAATGTATGCCGAGATCACACCATCACTGATAGCTGTAATAAAGCCTACGACTCTTTTGTTTGTTTCATCAATGGCCACAATCGCTTTATAGCTGTTGTGCATTAGGTATAGATGCGTTTCCGGTTGCGGATAATTCCCCCATCCTACAAAAAACCCTGATAGCATGTCTATCGTTATATTTTGTAGATTACTCGTATATATCATTCTTTAACCCCTTTTCTCGTTAGATTAGGCTGAAAAGAAGATATATATTGATTCATACAATAACAAACAACTTGCCCCCCATTTTATGTGAGTACTATTTATTCCCGGTAAACCATTTGTATAACTGTTGCGATTCAATAGTTAGATAAACATTCGTATCTTTTCTAAAATCGATTACACCACCCTGAGAAGTATTGACACGATCTGCTGTTAATTTCCAAACTTTTGGACCAGCGTAATATTCATGATCTGTCACAACTTTATACCATGTATTTCCTCCCTCTTGTGATTCTGTTATTGTAAAATTACCGACTTTTTTCTCGAACTCCCCATTCCCTTCTCCCATTTTTACTTCAATGACTTTATTGCCTTGGTCATTCTTATAAAAATTCACTTCTTTATTTGCTGTTGTTCTGATATCCCCTGAAGGTGTTGCCTTAAAAGCAATTGAACCAGTATAAAACGGAGGTCCTTCCTCTTCATCTACTTGCGTAGCGGCAACTTTCAATTTTAAGTTTCCTGTTTTCCCTTGGAAGTTAATATCATTGTCACCATGTGGCCACCTTGCGAAAATACGAAATTG
The DNA here is from genome assembly GCF_038006865.1 of Cytobacillus sp. FSL R7-0696. Lineage (NCBI taxonomy): Bacteria > Bacillati > Bacillota > Bacilli > Caryophanales > Bacillaceae > Cytobacillus > Cytobacillus sp. FSL R7-0696. The sequence goes on from NZ_JBBOWA010000001.1 coordinate 369,086, forward strand.
CTCGTTATCGACTGTCGGTTTAAATGTTGAAGTATGATCGATTTCCTTCCACTCCCCATTCACTTTTCTTTCTAATGACAAAACAATTGGCGAGTTGCCATTGGCAGGGAATAATTTACCCGATGGAATTAAATCTACTTGATAAGTAACGGGCACCTCCGTATCATTCTTTTGAATTTCAAAAGCATAAACTTTGACAGGATCCATCCCTGGGTAAAAGTTTTCACCTAAGGAGAATTGTCCATCCCCAATTGTCTCGCCGCTTTCATTCACTGCGTTCACATTAAATTTTGCTGCTTGAACTGTGTTTCCTGTACTCGTAAAACTTTTAGAAAAATAAGCAACTGTCCCAAAAATAGCTGTAGCAATTAATAATAATGCCAATGAACTTAACGATAATTTTGTTTTCAACTCTTCTCCCCCTCAAATTCATTTATGATTTTTTTGTTCCTTTTAAATAACTTGTCTGAAAAAATAATGACAAGAACAATGAAAAACATCAAACTTAAACCAATTGGACTGATTAAGAATTCAGCTATAGAGCCTACTTTCGGCAACACCCACTCTACTTTACCTGTTAGATGTTCAGACCGTATCTTCGTCTCATCCTCTGTATTATTTGCATCGCCTTTCGTCTTAAAAAAAGAGCCAGACTCATCCTTAGCTACTTCAGTTACTCTGTGAGTGACAAAGTCTGCCCCATTTCGGTATGTAATCACATCATTCTCGTTGATTTGATTAAACGTAGATTGTTTAATCACAACAACATCACCTGGTGAGATACTCGGCTCCATGCTTCCTGTTAATACAATAAGAAGGCTTCTCCCAAATAGAGATGGTGGCTTTTCTTGATTTTGGTCACTAGTGATTAGCGTGTATAAAGAAAGAACACCTAATAAAATGAGAAGGACAAATAAACTATTACCAATGACCGAAATGACCTTTCGAATACTCCCTCCTCCCTTCTCGTTTCAATTGTTCTTCAATTAAGAATAAATATAGTAATATTAGGAAAATATGACAAGAGAGTAAATACCTAAATATTCAGAAATTTAAGTATAAAAATCAAAACCTGTAATAAACCAATACTTTTTACCTAATGATTTATTATTCCTATCTTATCATTTGTTTACGTAACAATTTGCTATAAAAGTAGAAAAAAGCCCCTGTCATCAAATGATATAAAGGGCTTTTTGGACTATTACTATTTATTCATTTATAATTCTGTTCTAATCATCCATAACTCAGGAAAGAATTGTTGATCGATGACTTTCTTTAGATAACCGACGCCAGATGAGCCACCTGTACCTTTCTTGAAGCCTATTATTCTCTCTACTGTTTTCATATGCCTAAATCTCCATTGTTGAAACGAATCCTCAATATCTATTAGTTTCTCTGCTAATTCATAGAGCTCCCAATACTTCTCGTTATTTAAATACACCGATTTCCATGCTTCTTTTACCGACTCATTATATTCATAAGTATCTTCTACATCTCTACAAAGTATCGTCTCATCAATTGTTAAACCATTACGCTGTAAACAATGGATACTCACATCATAGAGACTTTTTGCTGCATATGATTTCAACAACTCTTTTTTCAAGTCGGCATCTTTTTGATAGATTTTCAGCACATGCGGTGTTTTATACCCTAGCGCGAATTCAATCATACGATATTGATAAGATTGAAAGCCTGAAGCTTGTCCGAGGAAAGGTCGAAACTCGATATACTCAGATGGTGTAAGAGTAGATAGAACGTCCCAAGCTTGTATAATTTGTGATTGTGTTTTCGTTACCCTAGATAAGCATTTTTGTGCTGTCGACAAGTCATCAGCTTCAATGGCCGCAATACTTGATTGAATTTCATGTAAGATAAGTTTCATCCATAATTCAGATACTTGGTGAATAATAATAAACAACATCTCATCATGGTGACCAGACAACCTTTTTTGCGCGCCCAGTACTTGATCTAGTTGCAAGTATTCACCATATGTCATATTCTCATCGAATGCGGTGTGTATCCCCTTTTCATTCTCAAACGGGGGCTGCCCCTGTTTTTTTGTCATCATGCACCCCCTCCTTCTAATTTTCTTATTACTGCTCTTACTGGACTGCCATCTCCGCCTTCAATTCTTAGTGGAAGAGCAATCAGTTCATAGTCTCCCTGTGCAATATCATGAACAACGATATTTTCTAGTATATGAATATTATGTTGATGGAGCTTATGGTGAATAGGTAATGCTTTACTATCCAATTCATCCACTGACGGAAAATCAACACCAATCAGTTCCACCCCACATTTTTTTAAATATAACGGGACATCTTCACTGATGACAGGGACCCTTGTTGGAAAATGCTTTGGCTTAGGCTCACTACTCGTTTTGATTAATAGTCGCTTTACATTCTGTAATGGGAATTGATCTAATAGGGCAGTCGTGATTCTTTCTTCACCTGATAAATCAATCAATTTAGCTCTACCAATATACAAATTAATATCTAATTCATTTGTCTTTTTACCATCTTCTATAAAATGAAACGGTGCATCTACATGGGTACCGATATGTATACTTGTAGACAGTTGACCAATATTAACCGAACCAGTCTCTTCTCTCGTTGCAGATAAGTTAAAAGAAAAAGCCTCATCTCCTGGCCAATGTGCCATCCCATTGTGCAGTGGCTGAGAAATATCTATCCAATGTCCCATCAGGCAATCACTCCTCGTATATTTTCGAACTTTTTATATGTTTCCTCTTCCATGATTTTCTTCAATATGTTTATTGCACGCCAAACATCTTCAAAGGAATTATATAAGGACACAGGGGCTAAACGGATCCCATCTGGCATGCGAAAATCAGGAATAACACCTTCCTCCTTTAAAGCTTTGCAAATTCTCGCAGCCTCTTTATGCCCAAGTAAAATATGTGCCCCTCTACTCTCATCTGTTCGGTTGTATAGTTGAAAGGCAAAAGGTTTTAATTCATTGTGAATTAAGTCCATCATATAATCTGTTAATTGCAATGACTTTTGCCTAATAGCATTAATCCCTACTTCATCAAACATAGAAAGCGCTCCCAATAATGGGGCCATACTTAAAATTTGTGGCGTGCCCATTTGATATGCACTTGCGTCATCTGCTACAGTCATCTCATGTTCCATATCAAATTGCTTCTGTTTATGAGAACCAAACCATCCAGCCAAGCCAGGAGCTGTTCCATGATGACATTCATTGATATATAAACCACCTACAGCACCAGGCCCACCATTTAGATGTTTATAGTTGCACCAAAAGGCAAAGTCCATTCTGTTAATGAATGGGGAATGGCACCAATTGAATGACATAAATCAAATCCAATTAGTATGTCTCTTTTATGAGCTTCTTCGACTAACCTTTTCATTTCTAGAATCTGTCCACTTCGATACAAAACACTTGGTAAAATAATCAGTGCAATTTCTTCATTCATCGCTGCAATAATATCTTCTTCGCGAATAAATTGACCATCTCTACTCTTAATACTAATGAATTGTTCTTCTGAAAAGCCTCTCATACGAAGATGACTTTTGATCGCATAAATATCAGACGGAAAGTTTAGCTCATCTGCGATAATTTTATTTTTACCTTCTTTTGGTTGGAAAAAGGTAGCTAATATTTGATGCAAATTAACTGTCGTAGAATTTGATGCGATAACTTCTGCTTTCTTAGCACCTACGAGCATGGCCAAGCTTTCCCCAATTGTTTCGGCCATATAATACCACGGAGCCCCTCCCTCGGTCCAACCATCAATTGCGTATTCCTTCCAGGATTGAATTACTTCATGTAGTGATTTTTCAGCTCTTTTAGATAATAACCCTAAAGAGTTGCCATCTAGATATATTAAATCGTCTCTCAGGTAAAATTCCTTACGATATTTTGCCAGTTGATCTTGTTGGTCCTTTTCTTTTGCAAACGCAAGTGAGTATATGTTCAAGTAAACACAACCTTTCTGAAAATTATCTATATCGCGAAAATTATAGCTGACTTCTATCATCATTGCAATGAATAACCGTTTAAATCATTTATGTCAAAAAACGCACAATCTAATTTTGCTTACAAATTGTTAACCTATTTTGATATAATAAGTAGTAATACACTATTAGGGGGAACTATAGATAATGAAGAAAATTTTTGCAGCTATACTTACTGCAGCACTTGTCTTTTCACCAGTAGGAACAACAATCTTCCAAGACCAGGTTTCAACTGTTGAGGCGAAATCTTATAAATCAGGTAAAAAAGGTGTAAACTTTAATAAAAGCACGACAAACAATAACAACCAATCGAACGTTCAAAATAATCAGCAACAAAAAAACAACACAGCTACAAATCAACAACAAAAGAATAATGGTGGTTTCTTTTCTGGCGGATTAATGAAAGGACTTATGTTAGGTGGACTAGCAGGATTATTATTTGGCGGCCTGTTTGGAAATATGGGTATGTTAGGTAGTATTCTTGGTTTACTTGTCAATGTTTTAGCTATCGTCTTTGTCATTATGATTATTCGTAAAATCTTTACGATGATTAAAGATAAAAAGAAAAAACAGGAACCAAATCCATGGAACAATTAATTATTCCTGAACAAGATATTGTCAATGCATTATGTGTGTACATTTCTCGTAAAAAACAAGTGAAGCTAGAAGAAGTCGAAATTGAGCTCATGTATGATGACGATTATGGTTTCTCTGCCGAATCTCATGTTGGCGGCCGTAAGCAAGTCTTGATTACAGCGAATATGATCGAAGCATTAAGATTATGGTTAGATGAATTTCTTAATCGTGATCCATATGCAGGTATAAACCTCGTACTTGACGATGAACAAGGAATTATCGCTGTTGTACAGTAAACTAGTATATTCTCTTATTTTTAAAAAAGAGCATCCGTAGTGGATGCTCTTTTATTATTGGTATATAGTTAAATTGCTTTTGTTTCTTTAGTGATTACCTCTTTTTCTTTTGCTGGTTTTTTGGACCAGTACGTAGCTAAGATAGGACCAGATATATTATGCCAAACAGCACCTAAAGCACTTGGAATAGCGGCAACTGGACCAAAGTGAGCAGTTGCTAGTGAAACACCTAACCCTGAGTTTTGCATGCCCACCTCAATAGCAATCGCTCTTCTCGTACCTTCATCCATTTTGAAAACCACGCCAGCCATATATCCTAATAGTAAACCTGCTGCATTATGGAGCATCACCGCAATAAAGACAGAAAGCCCAGAAGAAGCAATTTTCTCAGCATTCCCTCCTACAACAGCAGTTACGATAATAATGATTGCTGTAACAGAAATAAGTGGAACAACGTTAATACTTTTTTCTACGATAACCGGGAATATTCTCTTCACTACTAAACCAAGTATAATAGGAACGATAATTACTTGAACAATTGATACAAACATACTCCACGCATCAACGGGCATCCATTGACCTGCTAGAGCTAAAAGTATGAGCGGTGTAGCTATTGGTGCAATCAAAGTGGATAACGATGTCATAGTTATCGATAATGGTACATTTCCTTTTGCTAAATACACCATTACATTAGAAGCTGTACCACCTGGGACTGATCCTAATAGTACTAAGCCTGCTGCTAATTCTGCCGGTAATTGCATAAGGTAGGCAATAGCGAAAGCCATCAAAGGCATGATTGTAAACTGCGCCACAAAACCCAGTAAAACAGGGAGTGGGTGAGAAAATACTAATTTAAAGTCCACCGGTTTTAAAGTTAAACCCATACCGAACATGACTACGCCAAGTAACAAGGTAATGTATCCGCCGAAGACTACGAATAACGGTGGATATAGATAAGCCACAACTGCTGCAATAATAACAAGAAAAGCGAAATATTTTCCTGCGAGATTACTAACCGCCTCCAGAATCTTCAATTAACTCTCCTCCTCCAAATTAAAAGGAATAACCTTATTTGGGTTTAAAATGTGATTTGGATCTAAAACATTCTTAATGTTCCTCATCACTTCTAATGCTTTCCCATGCTCTTGTTCTTGATATTTCATTTTTCCTACCCCAACACCATGTTCGCCAGTACAAGTGCCACCCTTTTCTAAGGCATACAAGACAAGTTGTTCATTGAAATGTTTGGCTTTGTTTACTTCTTCTTCATTATTCAAATCAATCATCACAAGCGAATGGAAGTTTCCGTCTCCTACATGTCCTGTCAGGCCACCAATTAAATTAATCTCATCTAGGCATTTTCTAGCATATGTAACAGCACCCGCTAATTCTGAGATCGGTACACATACGTCTGTTACCATCATTTTCTTACCTGGATAGCCATGCACATAAGCGTAGGCTAAATTATGTCTTGCATCCCATAAAAGATTACGAGCAGCCGTATCTGTTTCAAATGTTATATCTTGACAATGGAAATCAGCTACAATTTCTCTCATGAATTCAACATCTTGTTGAAGCCCAGCTTCATTACCATGAAATTCTAAAAATAGCGTTGGTTTAATCTCGTAATTAGTCTCACTAAAAAGATTCACTTGATTAATTGAAGCTTCATCTACCAGTTCAACTCTGCCAATCGGAATGCCAGCTTGTAGGATGCCAACTACAGCACCAACTGCATCATCAATTGTAGGAAAGGTTGCTCTACCAGCCATTTGGAATTCTGGAATACCGTACACTTTTAACGTCAACTCAGTAAAGCAGCCTAAAGTCCCTTCTGACCCGACAAATAATCCATTTAAATGATAGCCAGAAGAAGATTTGGCGGCTAAACTACCGGTATGTATGATCTCCCCATTAGCTAAAACCACTTCTAAATCTAGTACTTGATCTCTCATTACACCATACTTAACAGAAGTGGTACCACTTGCATTGGTTGCTGCCATTCCGCCTAATGTAGCATCAGCACCTGGGTCAACTGGAAAAAACAAACCGTATTTTTTCAACTCTTTATTTAGTTGCGAACGAGTCACACCAGGTTGAACCTTTACTAAAAAGTCTTCTTCCTTTACTTCTAAAATTCTATTCATTTCAGTAAAATTCATCGTTATTCCCTTTTTGTAAGGAATGACATGTCCCTCTAAACTCGACCCAACCCCGAAAGGAATAATCGGCGTTTGGAATTCTCCCGCCTTTTGTATAATTTGACTTACTTCACTAGCATTTTTGGGATAAACAACAATATCAGGATGACTACCTTTATGATAGGATTCATCTTTACTATGTAAGTTAAGAATGGTTTCATTAATAGATACTTGTTCATCTGTTAAAAAGCTCAATAAAGCGCTTACTAATTCTTGATTATTCGTTTGACTGCCCTCTGTTGTTTTCATTGTTTAGTCTCTCTCCTTACAAATCAAAATTGCACAGACCAATTATTGAATTTTGAGAAAATTGGTCTAACATGTTCTCATTGTACAAGAAAATTCAAAAAAATCAATAATTAAAAATTTAAAATTGCTGCATTTTCCCTTTTTTTGTATGATGATATGAAAGGGAGTGGAAATCATGTCGCAAAAGAAAAAAACACATATGATTATTACAGAACAATTAGAAGGATATATTATCAACCAAAAACTTTCATCAGGAGATCGCCTCCCCCCTGAAAGAGTACTTGCAACTCTCTTTTCCTCTAGCAGAACATCAATTAGAGAAGCATTGAAAATTTTAGAAATGAAAGGTCTGTTAGAGATTAAGCAAGGGAGTGGAACATACATTAAATCAGTTGATTGTTTAACTTCTGAAGCACCTATCCTTTCTGCTAATCCGAAGACAAATATATATGAAATGTTAGATTTACGAAAAGTTTTAGAAGTGGAGTGTGCTGGATTGGCATCAACTAGAGCGACATCAACAGATATAGCCAATATCCGCCATTCGCTTTTAGCGATGGAAACGGCATCCACGTCCGAAGACGGCATCCACGCGGATTTTCAATTTCACTTACATATCGTTTATGCGTCACACCATTCTATATTTATTAAACTTATGACTAACCTTACTGAACATATGAAAAATACTATAAAAGTAACGAGGTCAAACCGGTTTGCCGAAGACAATAAACGGGAAAAATCTACTATGGAAGAGCACCGTGATATTTATCTAGCAATTGCATCAGGAAATGGTAATGAAGCGCGGCAATTAATGAACAACCATATTAATAGGGTAAGAAAAGAATTAAGCGAATCAATGCTTTTCAATGAACAAGCGGAATCCTACCTATAAATAGTAAAGTCGGCTAAAATAAACCTACTTGATGTTTGGAGGAATAATAATGAAAACGATTTATGACTTTGAAGTAAAAAAAACAAATGGTCATACTCAACAGTTAAAAGATTTTGAAGGAAAAGTAATCCTAATCGTTAATACGGCAAGTAAGTGCGGTCTTACTCCTCAGTTTGAAGGATTGCAAGAGCTATATGAAAAGTATAAAGAAAAAGGCTTTGTCATCCTTGGATTTCCATGTGCTCAATTTAACAACCAGGAATTCGCAAATATCGATGAAACAACAGAGTTTTGTCAAGTGAATTATGGTGTCTCCTTTCCAATGTTTGCAAAAATAGATGTAAACGGTGATAACACAGATCCACTGTTTGCTTATTTAAAAGAAGAGAAGAAAGGTGTACTTTCAAAGAATATTAAATGGAATTTCACTAAGTTTCTTATTGACCGGAATGGGGAGGTATACGACAGATACGCACCAACAACCGAACCTGAAAAAATAACAAGTGACATTGAAAAATTGCTCTAAAATTAACATAAGGAAACCCCTATTAAATATAGGGGTTCCTTATGTTCTATTTTCTATAATCAAAAAAAGGCTCCTATTCGGAACCTTTTATTATATCAGTTTATTTTTTCTTTTTAGATAATCTACCGAGTAAGAATGCACCCGCAGCAACACCAAGAATGGTATTTGTCTTTTTATTAAATACTTGTTTTGCAACGAGGTTGATGTTTTGTGGTCTTTCTGCGAGACGTCGCATGTAATAGCCGTACCAGTCATCACCAAACGGAATATATGTGGTAAAATTATAGCCTTCTTTCGCAAGCTCTAATTGCATTTCTTTTCTGAATCCATATAACATCTGGAATTCAAATTGATCATTTGCAATATCGTGTTCCTTTACAAATTTCTTCACATGATTAATTACATGATGATCATGTGTTGCAATAGACGTGAATTTACCATGTAATAAATGATATTCTATTAGTTTAATATAGTTGCTATCGATTTCTTCTTTCGCAGTATAAGCAACTTCAGTTGGTTCTTTATATGCACCTTTTACAATACGTAAACGATAATTTTTATATTTTTCTATATCTTCTATTGCTCTATAAAAATAGGCCTGGATAACAGTCCCTATATTATCATAACTTTTTGATAATTCATCCAATAAATCAAATGAAGGTTGTAAACGGCCATGATCCTCCATATCAAAATTGATAAAGATGCCATATTCATGAGCCTTACTTACTATTTCTTTTAAGTTCTCCAAACAAAAGGAGTAATCAATGTCTAAGCCTAATTGAGATGGTTTTAACGAAATATGGGCATCGACTTCATGCTCATGAATCGCTTCAACAACTGCTAAGATTTGTTCTTTTGCTGCAGTCGCATCCTCTTTTTGATTAACAAATTCCCCTAGATTATCGACTGTACATGCGATACCATGGGCATTTAATTCCTTAATCCTAACAATCGCTTCTTCAATATTTGTACCCGCAACGACACTTTGAGCACCCAGTTTTAAACCATATTTTTTTGCTGCACTATTTAAAAATTGATTTTGAGATAAGCCTATAAATAGATCTTTCAGCATAGCGATTACTCCTTGTCTATTAATTTTTACATGGTCATTATATCATAAATTAGCAATAAAAATTATTTTGCGAATAATTATTTTTTTCCTACATTTAAGAAGAAACAATGATTTCTTTCTTTAAAATAAATGTACCACTAAAAGAACGGAAACAAACCAAAAAATTATATTTAAAAAATAAATAAGGGCGGATAAGAATAAAAAAATGGCCATTTCTAATAATTGTATATATGTATGATAATTGCGTGGGAGGAAATCTAGAGAAGCGCATTGACGAAAATAATAACAAACAACCGAATGAAGAAAACTAATCCATTTCATAAAAAAAACGAACAAACACTAATCCCTAGTATTTGTTCGGATTCTCATTTTGCATAATCCCTTGTTCCTCAGTAATCTTATAAATCAGAGATAATAATATATGTTGCATTTATGGGTCCATGTACACCGACGACTAAGTTCATTTCAATATCAGCAGAATTACTTGGTCCAGTTATAAAGTTAATACAACTAGGAATGACTCCTGTTTCTTTTATTTTTTCCTGGATATAGGCCGCTGCTTGTGTCATTCTCGGTACAATAGAACTTCTAGGTACAAGTATAATTGATTTTTCCGGTAAGAAGCTGACTGTCCTGCCTTTGTGTTTATCACTAAATAATACGACAGTTCCCGATTCTGCAAGGGTAATCTCACTAATCGTTAATCCGATGTTTGCTTTTTCAGCTATTGCGATATTTTCTACTTCAACTTCATGATTCCATTCATAGTACGCTACCCCTTGCTTATGCAATTCTTCAAGCTTGGCTGTAACTCCCCATGCTTTTAATCTACTATCACGCCAAGTTACGATGGATTCACCGCCGTAATCTGACACTCGGTCCTCTAATGTTTGCGGTAAGTTTGATAGATTTGTTTCAATCAAGTCCGTGTGAATTAATTTGCATTGGTTCTTTAGGACCGAAATTAATTCGGACTGCGATGCCCCCCTTAACACCCGCTTTTGCGGGGCATATTTCCACTCGGGTTTTTCTATCTTCTTCCTTACTTCTTCTTTTCCTAATCGTGCTGCAATTTTCTTAAGAAATATTTCTCTATTTTCAATCGCCATGATTCTTTTCCTCCTTGCCCCTTTGTTTAAACCAGTCACGGAATCTTTCCTTTTGCGGAGCAGGAAAATCACGGATTTCCGTCCACGCCTTTAATGGACCGACACCTTTTGTGAGCTTTGTCCCATCAGAAAATGGCCCAACAGCCTTTGAGGCAAATTTCCCACCCATTTTATATAAAGCAGGAGAAGCTGCTCCGAGACCAAAAGCTTTCATCGCTAACTTTTCAGATATGGGGGCTTTTCCTTCTTTTTCAACAATGACTTGCCTATGTTTATGAAGAAGGTCATGCAATGGTATTTTCACCGGACAAACCTCAGTACACGCCCCGCATAATGTGGAAGCATAAGGAAGCTCTTTATATTCTTCATAACCACCGAGTAATGGAGAGAGTACTGCACCAACTGGACCTGAGTAGATAGAACCGTATGAATGTCCACCTACATGACGGTAAACGGGACAGACATTTACACAAGCGGCACAGCGTATACATTGTAGGATCGATTGGAATTCTCCACCTAAAATATTTGAACGACCATTATCAACAATAACTAAATGAAACTCTTCTGGGCCATCCACTGCTCCCTCTTCTTTTGGGCCACTTAAAACGGTAACATAGCTGGGTAATTTCTGTCCGACTGCACTACGAGAAAGCATTCCTACTAATACTTCTAATTCTGTAAACGACGGCACAAGTCTCTCCATTCCCATTACAGTGATTTGTGTATCGGGCAAAGAAGTTGATAAATCGGCATTTCCTTCATTCGTTACGAGGCAAATTGAACCTGTTTCAGCGACGGCAAAATTACACCCAGTTATACCTATATCTGCTGTTAAATATTCATTTCTTAGCATTTTCCTAGCATGTTGTGTTAATTCTTCCGGTCTATCTGTTCCCTGGTAACCTAGTTTCCTTGTAAACACATCTCTTACTTGCTCTTTATTTTTGTGTAGTGCTGGAGCAACAATATGTGATGGAAGGTCATGATCATCAATTTGCAAAATATATTCACCTAAATCTGTTTCAATGACCTCACACCCAACCGATTCTAAATGATGGTTGAGATCAATTTCTTCTGTCACCATTGACTTCGACTTTACTACTTTCTTGGCATTTTTCTTCTTAATTACACCTTTAATGTAATCATTAGCCTCTTCTGGTGTTTGCGCGAAAAAAACATGTCCGCCTAACTTTTCTACATTTTCACTTAGTTGAAACAGATAATAATCTAGATTTTCTAATACATGTTGTCTAATTTCTTCCCCATGTGCTCGCCATTCTTCCCAATCACCCAATTCATTTGCTGCATCCTGTCTACGCACTTCTAAGCGATCTTGCGCCCCTGAAACCGCCCCTCTCATAAAGCGATTTTCTAAACCAGACGCTACTCGATCAGTAAATTGCTCATTTCCAATCCTCATTGGCATATCAATCACCTATCTTTCTGTTCTACTATTTAATACTTCAGCAATATGCATCACTTTCACTGGTTCACCCACTCTATCCATTCGACCACCAATATTCATTAAACAGCCACCGTCAGCGCCAATTAAAAGCTCTGCTCCTGTTTCATTAATATGGGCAACTTTTTCATCTACCATTTGTTCTGAGATGGCCCCCATCTTTACAGAAAATGTTCCACCAAATCCACAGCATTGACTTTTGTTTGGCAATTCAGTAAACTCTAATCCCTTTACATGTGATAATAATTTCATCGGCGCTTCTTTTACACCTAACAATCGTGTCATATGACAGGAAGTGTGATAAGTAGCTTTCGCCTGATAGCTTGCGCCTACATCCTCAACTTTTAACACATCAACGATAAACTCTGTTAATTCATACGTTTTTTTAGCTAATTTTTTTGCTTGCGGCCCCCAATGTGGATCGTCTTTAAATATATGCTCATATTCATGAAACATATAGGCACATGAACCAGATGGACAAACTACATATTCAGAATGACTAAAGGTTTCTATCATCCTTTTCATTGCATCCCTTGATTCTTTTACGTAACCACTATTGTAAGATGGTTGACCACAACATACTTGATTTTCAGGGAAATCCACCTCACAGCCAAGCCTTTCTAATAATTCTACAGTTGCTACCCCCGCTTTACTGTTAAACATATCGACTAGACAGGTAGCAAAAAGTGAAACCTTCATCTTAAAAACCCCCTTATCGCGCTTAGAAATAATCAGATAACTACTATCTATCGTACCATTGTTTGTATATTTATTAAATTCTAAATATTAATACGTTCTATTCATAAGACGAATAAAAGATGTATGCTTTAAGGGAAGGAAAAGTTTCCAGACAAGCAGTCATTGTAAAGGTGAAGAGAATTGATGTATATCATTCATTATTTAGGAATGTACAAAATGAAGGGTTCAAAATTGCACTTTTCTCAAATTTTTTTATTTTCCACCAACATTTGCAGCATCTATTTCGTTATCTATATGAAGCTAAGAAGAAAAACTACTTTTCCATGGAATAAAGGTGATTGTATTGCAATCTATTTATTTATCATTGCGCGATGATTTATATAAATTTGCTTCGTCTATTGCTTATGATGAGCATGAAGCACAGGATTTGATCCAACAAGCTTTAGAAAAGGCCATGCATTTAGATGATTTGTCTTCTTGGCCAAAATATAAGCAAAAAGCTTGGTTTTACCGTGTCATGAAAAATCAATTGATTGATCAGCGGAGAAAATTCAAACGAGAAATGAATATTGATCAAAATGAAGAAGTGATTTTACCTACCTTTATGAAAACCTCAATTGAAATGGTAGAGTTACTTAGTCAATTATCAGCTATTGAAAGTGATATCATTTTCAAAAAATACTGGATTGGTTTAAAAAGTGATGAAATTGCTATAAAGCTTGGTTTATCAGCTTCAACTGTTAGGTATCATTTAGCAAAAGCAATGAAAAAACTACGAAAGATCTTAGAGGAGGAACAATAATAATGGGAAAGAAATATAGTAATGTCGGGGTTTTAAATCTTATTCAAGCGACTGAAGAAAGCATTCAAGAAATAGAAAAGATTAATAATGTAGGGTTACTCGTCTATTCACAAAAGAATGCATACCTCGTGCCAAAATTAAATATAAAAAATATTGGCCAAACCATTATGGTAGAGAAGAATGTGAAAATGGCTAACGGTGTCTACAAGGTGGATTCTGCTTATTTAAAAATTGTAGATGACAATGAAACGGTGCTTATCAATGGAGCAGTCATTGTGAATGTAGATGTTACACTGGAAGAACTTCAGCAAAAAAACATCACATTTATTGTCAACGGTATCATCTACTCTCCATTTCACTTGAACGGCGCTATTCAATCCAAATTATTAACAACAAATGGTACATTAGTCAGTTATGAAGGGCCAGAACCTAAATTAGAAAATGGAAACCTTCATTTAACAACAGGATATTTAGAAGGGCTAGGTGAAGGCACAAATCTATTAGTAAATGGAGTAATAACAATTGATGAGCATGTTGATTTAACATTATTAAAGGAAAAGATCGCGAGGTTAGATATTAACGGGACGATTCGTTATTATGATTTTCAACAACCTTTAATCTCAGGAAAATTAAGTATTAACGGTAACCAAAACATGATCCCAAAAGGGTATCAAGTACTCTCAACTCAAACCCATTTAAATAAACATAATATTAAGAGATATAAACAACAATCGATTTATACAACCAAACCTATATTTATTGATTCAACTGTAACTAGAGAAGGATTGAATGAAGCATTCTCTTCTATTCATTCTTTATCTTATATCTTGTGCCCAGAAGGTACAGAAGATATTTTATTTGAAAAATTAGCCAATCTCGAAAATGAAGTTTTTGTTTATGTTAAAAACTATATAGCAGTAAAAGAGGAGACATGGTTTTCGACTAACTTTAAACAGTTAGATCCACAAACAACGATAATCATCCAAGATCAACTAACAATAAATGACACGTTAACTCATGCAGATATGGACCATATCTCAGAAATTATTTTAGCAGGGGATATTTTAGTTGTAGATGAAACAACAAAAGTGATATTAAAGAAAAAGATCAGTCAATCTTTTAAAGGTGAAATACATGTTTTACAAGATCATGATGAGCAAAAAGTAACTAATATTGGCGAACTTGTTTTATAACCCATGGATCATTATACTTTTGAAATAGCGAAAATCAAAATAGAAGAATTGCTGAGTACAGTGGAAACTCGCACTCAGCAGTTCCCTTCATCATGGCAACCACAAGAAGTTGCGCGTTCCATTTGGGAAATCAAAGGATACAGTAGGTTATTTATCTCTTATTGCCTATCAATGATTGGTCAATGGTTTGACATGGTAGCGATTATGGTCCTATTCGGATATGTATGGCAAACGAGTTCTTTTCTACTTGCTTTCATACCCATTGCTTATGCTTTACCACAAGTTTTATTTTCGCAATTTTCCGGCATCTTTGTACAAAAGCGCAATAAAATTATCCTTATGGGATGTGCTGATTTAGTAACGGTTTTCTTTACAATTTTGCTATTCTTTGCAAACACTCCATGGTTAGCACTCATTTTATTGGCACTCCGATCTTTTGTTGGTACTGTTCACTTTCCCGCTCAACAAGGTTTAGTTCATGAGCTCATTCCAGCTCATCTAAAACTAAAGGCTGTTTCCTGGAATGGAGGTGTGAATCAAGCAGCAAAAATCATTGCACCATTAATAGGTGGCGCATTACTCACCTTATTACCTGCAAAACATTTACTACTATTTAACGCATTCGCTTTTATGATTTCTGCTTGTTTATTATTTTCTTTAGGAAAAATCATACAAACAAAAGCAACGTTTTCACAATCATCGCGTGAAAATGTTGACAATACTTTTTTAAATCAATGGAAAGCCAGTTGGAAAAGTTTATATCGTGCTCCAACTTTAATGATTGTCTTGTCACTAAATATAGTAGGAATGTTCATTATCCAATTAGTTGACGCACAATTCCCTGCGCTATTTCAACTAGTTGCACCAACAAAACCTGCATATATGACACTATTGATTACAAGCATTGGGTGCGGTTCAGTCTTAACAATCTATATCATTAGTAAAAAAGAAAGGTTTGTGCGCTTAGAGAGATGGCTTAGTTTTGCCCTTCTTAGTCTTGGCTTAGGGTTTACTGGCCTTAGCTTTTTAGAAAAAGGCTTTTCCCTTAGCTATATTCTCCTTCTTGGTGTCTTGTGCGGGATAGGAACTGGCATATCTATTATTATTACTAACTATTGTATACAAACAATTCCACAGGAAGACGAAGTGAGTGCCATTGCAGGTATTTATCAATCATTAACAAGTTCAACGATTTTCATCTCCCCTCTTGGGGGAGCCTATCTTATTCACCTTTTCGGGATTCAAAATATATTCTTAGTAAGTGGCTTATCTCTAATTATATTAACTTTTTTACCTTTTCTCATGAATAAAAAGACAGCTATTTACACATTTGTTAAAAGTAATAAAAGCTAGGTACAACCATGTGTACCTAGCTTTTACTTAAATAAATTTTGTTTGATTTTTACACAAATGGGTAAATAAGTAGGGACAGAAATAAATAGGAGTGTTGATCATGTTAACAACAGCGGAACAATTTCTTTTTCTTCGTGATTTATACTATTTAAAAAAACTCCTACAAAAAACACCCAAACATCAAAGAAAGACAAAGGACCAAATAGCTGAGCAGATTCTATTAATAGAAAGTGTTGTACAGTTTAAGATAAAAAGCTAGACTGGATTGAACAACACTTCTGTCCTCATTTTTATAAAGGATTTAGCATACCTTTTCATTTACCCATGTAATATTCTTTCTAATCGTCACATATCTTGTGCAATTGAGGTTAAATTCTCTGCTGTAAACGCGACCTCTTCAAACCCTTTTCCTAAAAGATGGACTACGTTAACAATTCCATCGATTTCTTCCATAATCTTATGATTCTGATGCATCGTATCTTTCATTGTACCAACAATATATTCAAAATGTTCTTCTGTCGCTTTCATATGAGATTGACCGTTTTGGACTGTATTACTTACTTCCTGAAGTGATTCACTTAATTTATCAATTTGTCCATTTGTATTAGCGATTAATTGTGAGACATTTTCTACAGACGATCTTGTTTGATCCGAAAGTTTTCTCACTTCCTCTGCCACTACCGAAAACCCACGTCCATGTTCCCCTGCTCTAGCGGCCTCAATAGCAGCATTGAGGGATAATAAATTCGTCTGACTCGATATATCCGTTACAATTGTAGTGATTTCATGCATTTCATCCATCACATACAATAAACTTTTAACATCTTGTTTAATTTCTGCAACAGAGTCGACAATCGTCAACATTAACTCACCTTGTTCATTGATAAATTGCTTGCCGTTTTCCGCATACTCCTTTGCTTTTAGAGAAAAATCTTGCCCCTTTTCAGCATGCTCGACTACTTCTTCTGCTTGAGCGATTAATTCTTGGAAAGATGCGTTAGTTTCCTCAGAAATGGCTGCAAGGGTTTCTGTTTCTGTTGCTACATTTCCCCTTATTTCTTGTTTCTTTTCTTCTTCTCTTGCTTTTAATGTTTCTATTTCTGTATCATAAGCCTCTAAAACCAGTTGTTGTTCAAAGCTAAAAATTTTCGTTACGGCAGCAATTAGGTGACAGCAATCACGCGAAGTAAGCTCCATCTTTTCTACAAGCTGGATAATCGATAATAATAATCCTTGGAACGCAGACATATACCATTTCGTTTGTAAGCCTATTTTCACATGCACGTGAGCAATCCGTAACCGTTTCGCCACATACTCTTCATTTATTATACCGGCAAACATTTCTTCAATATGTACCCTCAATGTTCCTTTTAAGCGCTCTACCGTACTATAATCTTCAATAATTTCAATAAGTGATTGCTCTTTGTAAATATTATCATAGAATTGATTAACTAATTGTTCACTGTTCTTTTGAATGATTGGCTGCATCTTGTTTATGAGACATAAATCAGTTTCACTTAACTGAATTAATTCCATTTGTTGTGTGAACTTAGATGCGTCACCAAGGTCCAATACACCCTTTCCTTCTTCAACCTCTTCATTTAACTTTTTACTTGTTCTTTTTTTAAACAAACTCATGAATGCTTCCCCCGAATGATTTAATAGGTAAATTATACTATTAATATCGGTTGTTTTTGAAATAATTCCATATTCTTTCATAAATATAGATACCCATCAAATTCATCTTTCTATTCAAAGGTCCTTTTAAAATGAGAGAACATTTTCGACTGTAAAAAGTTCAAATAATGTAGGAGGTAATTTGAAACAATATAAAAATAATCACGAAGCAGTTCAAAAACATCAACTGTTCGTGATTGATTTGATACACTTAATCGATTTCATGATACATCGTTACTTTATACACCTAAATGGACTTTTAATAATTCATCATTATGCAATAGCTCAGCAGGAAACCCTTGCCAAACGACTTCTCCCTTGTTTAAAATAATCACTTCATCTGCCACACAACAGGCTAAATCAATATTTTGTTCTACGATTAGCATCGATAACCCTGTTTTCTTGACATCTAAAATGATATTTTTGATTTGTTCAATAATAACAGGTGCAAGTCCTTCAGATGGCTCGTCCATTAATAAGAAGTCTGGATTAAGTAAGAGCGCACGGCCAATGGCTAGCATTTGTTGTTGGCCACCTGATAATTCATTGCCCATATTCTCTTCACGTTCTTTTAATATCGGAAATAATTGATAAACTTCTTCAATTGTCCATTGTTTTTCACTAGATATACTTTTTCTTTCAGCTATTAATAAATTTTCTTTCACCGTTAAAGAGGGAAAAACCCGTCTCCCTTGAGGGACAAGACCAACACCAGCTTTAGAAATATGGTTTGGTGTTCTACCAACAAGCTCTTTATCCTTAAACTGGATGGTACCTTCTTTAGGCACAACTAGCCCAGCGATAGAATGAATCGTTGTGGTTTTGCCAGCACCATTTCTACCAAGAAGTGCAACACACTGACCCTTATTCACCTTTAAATTAACACCGTGTAATATATGGCTATGACCATAATAAGAATGTACTTCCTTTAGCTCAATCATGACTCAACGCTCCTCCACCAAAGTAAATTTCTTGGATCATTTGATTTCCTCGAATTTCTTCAGGGCTAGCCGTCATCATCGCTGTCCCATGGTGGAGGACAGTAATTTTATTAGCCAAACTAAACACAACTTCCATATCATGTTCAATAATAACCAAAGTAATATGATCAGGAATTTTTTTGATTAGCTTAACAAATCTACTTGTTTCTGTTGGCGACATACCTGAGGTCGGTTCATCCAAGAGAATAATTTCCGGATTTGTGCTCAAGGACAAGATAATCTCTAATAAACGTTGTTCACCATAGGAAAGTTCTTTGACCAATACATTACGTCGCTCTGTCATTTCCCATTCTTTTAGTAACCTATGACATTCTTCTGCTAAATCATTATAATTCTGCATAGGCTTAATCATATTGAGGCGATATTTCTTTTTCCCCATAATCGCTAAACGCACATTTTCTTCAACTGTTAATTCCTCAAAAAGATTATTCTTCTGAAAAGTTCTCCCCATCCCCTTCTCGGTTCTTTTAAAGGATGGAATATGATCAATACGTTTGCCTGCTAAATAAACTTTTCCTGAAGATAATGGCAATGTACCATAAATACAATTAAATAAAGTTGTTTTACCAGCTCCATTGGGGCCGATAATCACATGACGTTCTCCCTTATTTACTTCAATATTGACACCTTTTAAGATATGCAATGCCTTAAATGATTTATTTAAGTCTTCAATTTTCAATAATGTCATCAGCTTGCTTGCTCCTTTCCTTTAACTTGTTTATCTACAGGAGCATTCCGAGATGATTTAAATAACTTTAAGCCAAATGTCGAAACAAACTGGATGAGATGCAATATCCCTCCTCTTTTTAGAAGAACAATTGCTATGAATAATAATCCTAAGATGAGCGGCCAGCGATCCGTCATCGTACTAATATAGTTTTGCAGGAAAACAAATGCCCCAGCACCTAATGCCGGACCAAAAATCGTACCCATACCACCAATAAAAACCATGATCATTACTTCTGCCCCCATATGCACACTGAAGAGTGCTGGAGAAACAAATTGTGTTTTATAAATGTATAAACCTCCAGCTAAACCTGCCATACTACCGGCAATTAAATAAGCAAACATTTTATAAGTCTTCGGGTTATAGCCTAAAGCAATCATTCTGCCTTCATTCTCCATCATCCCTTTTAGCACTTTGCCTGCAGGGGCATTAACAAAAAGTTTCAAGAGAAAATAAGTAAGAACAAAGAAAAATCCCATCATGTAAAAAAGACCGATATTAGAAGTAATCTCCCCAAAACCAAAATTAGCTGTCACACTTGCACTATAACCATCATTTCCACCCCAGAACTTCATTCTTGAAGTAATTAAAAATAAGACTTGAGTAAAAGCTAATGTAATCATTAAGAAGAATACTCCTTTATTACGAATAGCAATATAACCTGTAACGAGTGAGAAACAGAGTGAAATTAGTATAGCTGCACCTAATAGTAAATAGATATTTGCTGTATATTCACTCAAAATAGCAACGGTGTAGGCACCTAAACCGAATAGTGCACAATGGCCTAATGATGGCATTCCTCCAAAACCCATAATCAGACCCAAACTCATGGCAAAAATGGCGAAAACAAGAATTTCTGTTGATAAATACACCATAAATGGAGAAATGATGTGAGGCAGAATTAAGACAGTCATAAGCAAAAGAATAGTTGATAATAATGCTTTTTTCATGATTCCACCCTTCCGAATAAACCTGTTGGTTTAACCATTAAAATTGCGACCATTAATATGAAGATAAAGGCCATCGCAAACGTAGGCATATAAATTCTTCCGAAAATATCGACAAACCCAACAATCATTGAAGCAATAAAAGCACCTTTCCAACTGCCTAAACCACCAATGATGACGACAATCATTGAATTAACAAGAATCTCCCATTCCATCATCGGGTACATTCCAAGTATAGGTCCACTTAGCACACCCCCGAAAGCAGCCAAAGCAGCACCAAAGATAAACACCCCTGAAAAAATGATTTTCACATTAAATCCAAGTGCTGATACCATTTCCATATCATCTACACCTGCTCGAACAATCATTCCTACTCTTGTCTTTGCCTCAAAATACCAAAGAACGAAAGCAAACAGAATACCCATAGCAATGACAAACAGACGATAAGCAGGAAATGTCATTCCCACAAAATCTAGTGAATAGTCAAAGAGTGCTGGAACTGGAATAGAGAGAAAGTTACCTCCCCAAATCCATAACGCCAAATCACCGAGTACAAAAACGAGACCAACAGTTAGCAACACCTGATCGGTTTCACTTCCATGCACTCTTGATATAAGCAATTTTTCAATAATAAGAGCAAAAATGGAAATTACAATAACTGCTAAAACCATTGATAACCAAAAATTCATTCCGCTCCTAGAAAACGAATAAGCAACATATCCTGCGAGTATAAAAAAAGATCCATGGGCAAGGTTCATAATCTTCATTAAACCAAAGATAATGGAGAGACCTGCAGCCATTAAAAATAACAACATGGCATACGCCAATCCTGAAACGGTGTTAGCAATAAAAAATTCCACTTGTTCGACTCCCTTCAGAATAAATACCTTAGAAGAAATAACTTCCTCTGTATATTTTTTGGAAAAGGCATGGATGGAGTATCATGCCTTTCCCTTACAACTCTTTTACAGGTAAAGAGTCCCTTTTAAATCTTATTTTGCTTTCTCGTATCCAGGATCTTCTGCCGGCATTTGCACTTTTTCATACGTACGAACGAGTTCAAAGACGATTTCTCCATCTTTCTCGGCACCTTTTAAAATATAGTGATTTTGGATTGGGTGATTCGTTTTTGGATCCAACTCAATTGGGCCACGAGGGCTATCAAATGACAAACCAGCTTTTAGAGTTTCAATAATATCCCCAACTTCTGTACTACCAGCTTTTTGAATTGATTCTGACATAACTTTGGCCGTATCATAGCCGTTAATAACATAGTTGTCGGGCACTTTATCATACTTCTTGGTATAATTTTCAACGAACTTTTTGTTTAACTCATTTTCTAAACCCACATGATAATGAGACAGTGTATAACCATTAACTACTGCATCATCAACTGCTTCAACTGTTGAAGGGGCATTCAAAACAGAACCACCATCGACAAGAGCGTAATTCTTAGCTAATCCAAATTCCTTAAATTGTTGCACAAATCTCGGACCGTCCGCACCTGGTATAAACATAAATACAGCATCAGCATCATGCTGTTTGATTTGATTAATATAAGAAGAAAAATCACTTGTACCTGAAGGTGCCCAAAGAATATCTAATACTTCTCCCCCGTGTTCTTTAAAATTAGCAGAAAAGTCAGTCGCCTGTTCGTGCCCAGCCACATAATCAGAAGCGATAACGACTGCTTTTTTACCAATATTCTCAGCCATATCAACACCTAATGTGCCTGCATAATTGAGAGAGGAAAAACCAATTCGCCAAACATAATCACTTTTGTCTCCCCATGATAAGCTATTACCTGAACCGACTACATTAATGATTGGTACACGTTTATCCTTTTCAGCAGCTTCTGTGAGAGCATATGAAATACTACCAATTGTACCTCCTCCAAGGTAATCCACTTCCTGGTTCAGGGTTAACTGTTGATAATTCTTCAAGGCTTTTTGAGGATCTCCAGCATCATCCTCGAAAAAAAGTTCTACTGGTCTATCACCAATTTTGTAATCATTCTCTTCGAAGAAAAGCTCTACCCCCTCTTTCACCCCTTCACCCATAAAAGCAAAATTGCCTGTTAAAGCAAGTGTAAAGCCTAATTTAATTGGTTCACCTTCACCATCTCCTGACGCTTGTCCACCACCACTCCCACAAGCTACTAGAAACATACTTAGCACTAACATAATAGCCAGTAACGCCCTTTTGTTCTTCTTCATTTACCCTTCCCCCTTATTTTCAATTTTCAGACCATTTAAACCAAATCAACTATAGAGCTTTTGTTTCTAATAGAAAACACTGTTGTCTCAGTGTTTTCTTGTCATTTATTATAGTGGATAAGAAATTGTATGAAAAGACTAAATTTTTTATAAATTAAATATATTCAGTATAAAGTTTTATTAGTAAATCTTTATACTCATTAATTTTTAATAAATATCTGTTTTTCCATCACATTTTATTATTTAACAAAAGAAAATTACATTATATTTTTTATAAATCTCATGTAAAGACATCTTACATATCTATCAATATACTGATAGATATGTAAAAATAATGACAAA
Organism: Cytobacillus sp. FSL R7-0696; assembly: GCF_038006865.1. Classification (NCBI taxonomy): domain Bacteria; kingdom Bacillati; phylum Bacillota; class Bacilli; order Caryophanales; family Bacillaceae; genus Cytobacillus; species Cytobacillus sp. FSL R7-0696. The sequence continues at coordinate 392,427 of NZ_JBBOWA010000001.1, forward strand.
TATAAAAAAACAAAAGGACATCAATGTTTTAAATAAAAAACACTGATGCTCTTTTGTTACATAATTTTAAAAGTAAGATGTGCTATCATCCCCCGTCTGACATATCCCTGACAACTCTTAATTTGCTAAAGCATTTAACGTTAATGAATGGTGTTTTATCACATCTCACACAAAGAAATTCTGTTCTTAGTGCCACTTATCATCAAATTTCTCCATATTGCTTATTACATATTCTCCCTTTTACTTCACTCGTTACACTTTTATTCCAATTGAACAAGTTAAATGGAAAGGAATTCAAACTTAAAAATAAATATCTTCTTGATTCACCTTTTATTACATGGGCTTATACACATTATTTTTCATTTTCATATGGACAAATGTCCAACCTATTTTTACCAAAGTGAATAGGATGTAAAGACAAATTACCCAAGGAAAGGAATGACTAGTTTGGAGCAGCTTATTACACCATGGGATTTAGATGAGACATTAGCTGATTTATATGTGCCACCATTTATTGAAGAAATGGCTCAACAAGTGATTAAACAATACAATTTTAATGTGAGTAGCATGGAAGTTATTACAACAAAGGCAGATAAGGGTGGACTAATATGGAAGATTAATACGAGCATAGGACCCAAAAGTTTAAAAATACTCCATCGGAAACCCTCCAGGAGTTTATTTAGCATTGGTGCACAGGAATATTTAGTTAATGAAAAAAAGGCTAGAATACCACCGATTGTAAAGACAAAATCGGGTAGCAATATAGTGGAAATGGGAGGGAAAATCTGGTTTGTTGCCGATTGGATTGAACCTCTATATCAAGTATCTGCCGATATTGAAGGAGCAAAGCTATTGAGTAACGCTATTGGAGAGTTCCATCAACTTTCCAAAGGATATGTTCCTCCTAAAGGAGCAGAGAATGCTTCAAGACTTTTACGATGGCCTAATGCATATAAAAAAGTAGTGAGAAAAATATCTTGGTTTAAAAATGTAGCCAACTTATATTCAGAAATGCCCACGAGTAAGACGATTTTAAGTACAGTTGATATGTTTGAGGAGCAAGCAAAAAAAGCATTGACTATGCTGGAGCAATCCTCTTATCAACAGTTGGTCGCAAAGGGAAATAAAGAATGGGGATTAGTCCATCAGGATTATGGATGGTCGAATGGACAAATGGGACCTGGAGGTATGTGGATCATCGACCTTGATGGTGTAGCCTATGATTTGCCTATTCGTGATTTACGCAAACTCATATCTGGTTCTATGGATGATCTAGGAAGATGGGATATTGATTGGATTGTAGGCATGCTAGAAGCGTACAATGAAGCTAACCCTATCACTGACGAGTTGTTTGAGATTCTCTTGATCGATTTCTCATTACCAAATTTATATTATAAAAATGTAAAAGATATGTTATTCGAACCAACCATAGCATTAAATAGTGATTTGGATGCTATTGTCCAGCGAATCGTTGAAATAGATAAGACCAAATGGCCAATTCTTGAGCAATTACGTAAAGAATGGAGAGGGGAAAAAAGGAAATGAAAGTGCTAATAGTCTGTACGGAAAAACTCCCAGTTCCACCAGTAAAAGGAGGAGCAATACAAACATTCATCGCTGGAGCTATTCCAAACTTAAGTAAAAACCATTCTATTACAATAATCGGAAAGAACGATGACACATTACCGGATAAAGAAATAAAAGATGGTGTTCATTATGTAAGGGTTCCAGGAGGATTATTGGAGACTTACAGGGAAGGTGTCGTAGATTATCTTAAAAACAATACTTTTGACTTAATTCACATTTTTAACCGCCCCCGTTTAGTATTACCAATACGGGAAGTGGCACCAAACTCACGACTCATATTAAGCATGCACAATGATATGTTCAAGAGGGAAAAAATAGATACTGAAGAAGCCCAGAAAGCAATTGATCAATTAGATAAGATTATTACCATTAGTAATTATATTGGTAATGAAATAGTAAAGCTTTACCCCGATGCCCAACCTAAAATTCAAACGATTTATTCAGGAGTGGATTTAGAGCGATTTGTTCCAACGTATTCTGTCAAGGGTCAAAGGATTAGAGCTTCCATGCGTCAAAAACACAAACTAGAATCGAAAAAGGTAATTTTATTTGCTGGACGACTTTCAGTGAACAAGGGAGCAGATATACTTTTACGATCCATGCTAGATTTGGCTAAAAAGCATCCTAATGCGGCCTTGGTTTTAATGGGAAGTAAAGGCTTTAGTGATAATAGAATGACTGATTACATTGCTTATATTAAAGCGATTGCAGAACGCCTTCCTATACCTGTTATAACTACTGGCTTTGTTCATCCTGATGAAATTCAAGACTGGTTTGCTACTGCCGATATATTCGTCTGTCCTTCTCAATGGGAAGAGCCGTTAGCACGCGTACATTATGAAGCAATGGCGGCTGGGTTACCTATTGTGACAACTGCTCGTGGAGGAAACCCTGAAATAATCGAGATTGGAAAAAATGGGTTTATCGTTGAACAAGCAGATGATCCTCGAGAATTTGTAGCTCATTTATCCAAATTACTTTCTAGTCCTTCTCTTTGTAGAGAAATGGGTCAATATGGTCGTAGCTTTGTAGAAAAAAATCATAATTGGAATCGAGTCATCGACGATATTTCCCAAGTTTGGAGCGGGATTGATTATAAAATTAAAAATAACGTTGACATTAGTAGTACTTCAAACATGAATGGCGAGAAAGAAGAACAACTGTTAACCAAAAAAGCTGTAGCTGAGAAGATTTCGCCTATAGAGAAAAAACCTATCCGACCAAAACAAAAGCAGCCAATTAAGAGGATTACTACTGCTTCAATACCATGGATTAATAAAGAAATATTAGCTAATAAAGCAAGCAACTATTGAATCTTAGACTGAATCAACGATGGGGTGCAGAAAATGACGAAGCCGTTGAAATTTTACAATCATAAAATTTCAACGGCTTTATTTAAATAGAGATAAGGAAAACTTCTGATATGGTAAAGTGACTGTAACAAGATAAAATTAGGAATAAGGCTCCTACTGTTTAAAGATTAAACACAATGAAAAGTCAGTTTGCCTTTAGATTTAGAAATGATATTCTTTAAAAGTTATTGCTTATGTACAAGAAGGCTTGTTAGTATATCACCGACGAATGATGCTTAAAATCACCTGATCACCTACACACCAATAGTTTTTATCGGTCGCAAAATCTTGCTTTTTAACTGTCATTATTCACATCATGTTTACTTACAATAAAAAAGGTGAGCAAAAGGTTAGCTAGCAACCTTACTCACCCTCATTTTTGTTAATCGATTAGAATCGAAAGAGTGGCGACCGAAACATTTTACGATAATTATCTTTGTTTTGTTTTGGAATCAACTCAGAATAAACGTTGGTTAACCGGCTAGCAACATGATGAAATTGGAAATTTGATTCCACTAATTCTCTTGCATTTCGGGTAATGCTATTAATAGTATCCGGGTTCTTTAAATAGAAATTAATTCCTTTTGCAAATTCACTAGCTTGATCATACTTTTCAATTAAATAACCCGTTTCTTTATGAGAAACTACCTCTGCATTTCCTCCCCTATTTGTTGATATTATAGGGATACCAGCAGCAAAAGCTTCATAGTGAACCCGAGCTAAGGGTTCTTGCCATTGGGAAGAACAACAGAAAATATCACTCATTAAAAAGATGTTAGAAATTTCACTTGCAGGAATAAAATTCGTGAAAATAACTTTGTCACCTAACGGTTCGGCTAGTTTCTTCAAATAACGAATATAGTTATTTATTCCATCATCACTAAACCACTTTCCCCCAGCAATCACAAGTACAGTATGAGGGTATCTTTTAGCAATAGCTTTAAAGGCGGATATTAGAAGATGAGGTCCTTTATTTTTAGTGAGCCTTCCTACAAATAATATGACCTTTTTATCTCCAATATTGTATTTTTGTCGATATTCTTCTCTAATTTGTTTTCCTTGCTCTGACCAGACAGGAGGATATTCTACTAAATCTACTCCTGAGTAAACTACTTTTGTTTTTGATTCTGCTTCTGGAAACCTCTCCACCACAGTTTGTTTTATATATTCACTAACCGTAACAATCCTATCAACAGAGTTTACAATTTCCTTTCCATTCTCCAGTGATACCTTTTTTTCAGAAAGCATATCATTATGAAGTCCTAAAACAAACTGACTTGAAGGGGAAGCTTTTTTATAGAGAGGAATATTTAATGGACGGTTAAAAACATGAATAACGTCAAACCTTTTTTCAGTAAGTATTTTAGCAATATCAATTTCATAACTTTCAGATGGTAACCGAATGTATTGCACTTCGTTACGCACTTCATAATTAGGTAGAGATGGATCGGTGACAGAGAAAATAGTTAAGTTATTTTCTTTACTAAGAAAAGGAACTACACCGTCAATCATCATTTGAATTGCACCTCCCTTTATAGCAGGAGAAGGGAGTTTTTCTGTACAAATTAAAGCAAGCCTCATTACTCTTCCTCCTTATAAATAATCTTTAAATCATTTATTTCTCGGAGAAGCCCTTCTTTTAACGGCACAGCTGGCTTATATTGCAGAATCTTCAATGCCTTTGAAATATCTGCCCAAGTATGTCGCGGTTCCCCGCGCGGTTCTCCAATAAATTCCACGTTGGCTTTTTTCCCTGTTAACTCTTCTAATATTTCAATGACATCCAAGATAGATTTCCGTTCTTTACCACCAATATTAATTGTCTCTCCAAGGGTACCCTCTGCATAAAGAGCAGCAAAAGTTCCTTCTACACAATCTTCTACAAACGTAAAATCACGTGTTTGTTTGCCATCACCGTATATTGGAATAGGTTTATTCGTTAAAATGCATTCGATAAATCGATGAAATGCCATATCAGATCGCTGTCTAGGTCCATAAACAGTAAAGTACCGAAGAATAGTTATTGGAAGACCATCATTTTCACTGTATACCTTACATAAATACTCTCCTGTTAGCTTCGTTACACCATAAGGAGAAAGTGGTGAAAGTGGGCAATCTTCTGAAACCATACCAACCTTTTCTCCATATACAGAAGAGGTGGAAGCGTAAATAAACTTCTTTAAAGAAACATTCTTACAAGCCTCTAATAGCCGTTGGGTGACAAGAATATTATTTTCCTCATACAACTTGAAGTTGTTACCCCAGCTTGAACGAACACCAGGTACAGCAGCTAAATGATATATCACATCATCTTTGGCAAGAATTTCACTCCAATCAATGCCTAGTAAATTCTTATTTATAAATTGAAAACGTGGATGAATCAACAGATTTTCTATATTTCTTAGTTTAGTTGACTTCTTGGATGGGTCTATAAAACCATCAATGCCAATAACCACATTCTCTTCTTCCTTTAATAACCTCTCACATAAATGAGAACCGATAAACCCTGCGGCTCCTGTTACGATAATCCTCATTGTCTAGCCACCCCAATATATTGAAGTTGATGTTTTCTTACGATTTTAGGGTCAATGATATTCCGTCCATCCACTAAAATATTTCCCTTCATTAACTCATTTACCTTTTTCCAGTCTACGGTTTTAAACTGGTTCCATTCTGTTGCAATAATTAATGCATCTGCTCCTTTAATAGCTTCATACATATCATGATGAATGGTAATGGCAGGTTCAAAAGAATTGACAATAGGATCATAGGCGTGGACCTCTGTCCCTCTTTCCAATAATTTCTCAATTAATAATAATGACCTTGATTCACGTATATCATCTGTGTCGGGCTTAAAAGCTAAGCCCCAAACGGTTATTTTTTTCCCATCCAAGTTTGTTAATTTATTTGTTAATTTATCAATATACAAATCAATTTGAGAGTCATTCACATTTTGAACGGCCCTTAACATCTCAGGATTGACATTTCTTCGTTTGGCAGCGTATTCTAATGCCCGAATATCCTTTGGAAAACAAGACCCACCATATCCTAATCCTGCATTCAAAAAATAGGGACCAATTCTATTGTCTGTTCCTAGCGCTTTTGCAATATGCGTTACTTCCACATTATAGGCGTCACAAATACGGGCGATTTCATTAATGAATGAGATTTTTGTTGCCAACAAGGCATTATTGGCATATTTAATCATCTCTGCTCCTGTTAATGAAGTAATAATATAAGGTGCTTGTAACTTCTCATACAGAATTTGAATTATTTTAATAGATTGAGTGCTTTTTCCACCCACAACAATTTTATCCGGGTTCATCATATCAAATACAGCGTTTCCTTCTCTAAGAAACTCTGGATTGGATACAACGTCGAACATACGCGAGTCGATCCCTTTTTCTATTAATGTTTGATGAATCCATTCATTGGTACCTGGTAGTACCGTACTTTTAATAATGATTGTTTTATGAGAGGTTATTGTCTGCACCAAGGTGTCAATGACTTCGTTAATCGCTGTTAGATTTTGACTCCCATCTTCTTTTGTAGGAGTACCAACTGTGATGTAAAGAATTGGGCATTCCTTTATCATACGCTGGATATCCGTTGAAAAATGAAGAAGACCTCTTTTTTTATTTCGAACAATTAGTTCCTTTAATCCTGGTTCATAAATAGGGATTTCTCCCTCAATTAATTTTTCTATTATCAATTTACTCTTATCAACACAGTAAAGCTCATGACCTAAATCCGCCAACACAGCACCAGTAGTTAAACCAACATACCCTGTACCAATGACACATATTTTCACCATTATCATCCTTACTTGCTCATGTTAAAAACATTCAATTTAACATTATCTTATTTAGCTTCAAACAAAACGTGAAAGGGGGATTAATATTTAAGGTAAAAGTGGTAAAAAAACAAAAACTATATGGTTATGTACCTTTTCTTATTGGACAAATTACCAAGTAAAATATATTAGATTAATATATAGAAAGTGAAGAGGAGAGGTTATGATGAAGACAGTAAAAAAAGCAATCATTCCTGCTGCAGGTTTCGGTACAAGAAATTTGCCAATAACAAAGGTGCTTCCAAAAGAAATGTTCCCGATCGCAGGTAAACCAGCCATACAATATATTATTGAAGAAGCCATTGAATCAGGAATTGAAGAAATCTTAATAGTGGTATCCCGTAATAAAAATATGATTTTAGATTATTTTGACCGATCTCTAGAATATGAAGCCTTTTTAGAAAAGACCGGAAAACAACATTTATTGAATAAAATTGTCGGACCTGCTATTTCTATTCAATATGTACGCCAACCCTTTGCAGATGGACTAGGTACAGCAATACTCTTAGGTAAAAGATTTGCAAGTAAAGATCCATTTGCTGTTCTTCTTCCTGATGATATATTTCTACAAAGGGGCCAGCCCGCTTTACGAGAGCTTTTAGACGTATACGAAAATTATCAATCTACAGTAATTGCTCTGGAAAAATTGAATGAAGAGTTATTAAAATACTACGGCGTAGTGAAAGCGATTGATTTACAAGATAATACCTATAAAATATCTGATATTGTAGAAAAGCCTCGCTCCACTCCCCCATCTAATTTAGCCGTAAGTGGGAGATACATTTTTGAACCATCTATTTTTTCATATTTAGAAAAAGGAAGTAAAGGAGTTGGAGGTGAAGTTCAACTAACCGATGCAATACAAAAATTATTAAAGTTAGAAAAGTGCTACGGTGTGGAAGTATCTGCAAAACGCTATGACATCGGTACAGATAAAGGATATTTCAACCTTATTCAAAAATTGATGAGTAATTTTAAAAAAGAGGATGAATAGTCCTTGTTTGCCTTGCTTGATTTATCCTGCAATTAAATATCCATTCATTCCTTATTGGTGTACTACAAAACGAATGAACTTAACAAAATATAGAGAGATTCCGCAGCCCGATCTCGACCTTGTTTTGCTTTTGCAAACTAGTCCAATAATTTACCTCTTATCTCAGACAGAGGTTTTGTCTAGGGCTGCGTTCAAATTCTGCATAACCGAGACATGCTCGACTTTGTCTCCATGGGAACTTTCATACCCTGTTTATAAACTACCTTTGCACACTAATATGACTCCCATCTAAAATACTGAGAGTCTAGGCATGAAATATTATTTCCCTTTATTCCAGATCATTAAGATGATCTCTAAGATACTGATTGCGATTTAAAATAAATTGCAGGATAAATTCTTGTTCTTTATCAAATAAATCAATAGCATCCTTTTTATATGGATCTAATGCTATATGGGGACGCAATAAATTATGAAGGTTGATAATTCTTGGTTCAAATTCCGAAACTGTGAAATAATTCTCTAATATCTCTTCTAAAAGAATGCGGTATTGAACACGAAATTCCTTTACATCAAGAAGTCTTGCCGTGAGTGTATTAAAACCTTCGATAGGAACTCGATTAAACTTCATAACCCCTCCATTCCAATCCCTTCCAAATGTTGCATCAAAATCCCATGGGATCATTTCATACAATCCTGATTCTCCATTTCGATAAAGGGCATAATTTTGAATGAAAGCATCGTAGTTTTGTGTGCAAATCACACCACACAGCCAAATTAAATATTTTTTGACATCCAAGTACTTTACAATTTCTTTGCCAAACTCATTACGTGGTATCGTATTGATTTTTATTATTAGCTTTTCTAAATCAGAATCGTCCTCAGCATTCCCTATTTTTCTCACATACCCTGAAATTAATGAAGATTTGGGCTCACCTTTGGTGGTTAACAAAGAAAAATTAGTTTGATGATTCGTTGCATAATAAATAGGCCCATATGAAAGTTGTCTTTTTTGTAAAAAGTGATCATCAACAGATTCAAGCTGTAAGTAAGTTCCTGAGGGCCTTCCATTTATCTCAATTAAAACATACCTGCAATCAGGTGAATTGATTCCAATCTGCTCAAAAAAATCGAAAGATAGCTTATTTCGAATGAAAGAAGGATCGCAATACTCTGCATTAATGTGAATTTCACGTCCAAGAAACTCCTCATTATATGTTCCAAAATCAACTTTGTAAGATTTTTTTCTTAATTTACGTGTATGATTTCCTCTATAAGTAATACCGATATCAAATGAATGATTGTTTATAACTAATTTAGATGGAATTAATTCATCATGCCAAATATTTTTTTCTAAAAATTCTATCAGTTCTGGTTGCGTAGAAATACTTAATGTAGGTATAGTATTCTTCTGCATCTTATATCATCGCCTCCCTCACTTTACCCATTATCATATGAAAAAAATAATGCAAATGATCATTAATTAATTGGAAGTTTAGAACCAATGAAAAATTTTTTCATAAAATAAACTACCTTAAATATTAAGGATTATTATTAAAAGGTGGTTTTTATAGATGGGAAAAGAAGACGTAAAAAAGCTTCTAAATGAGGCAAAAGACGCTGGGAATGAGGAATTTCTAAGTAGAAACCCAGGATCAAAAGCTAATGATAACCGCTCTGGCTCTGGTTCTGGCTCTGGCTCTGGCTCTGGTTCTGGCTCTGGTTCTCGTATATGAACATTAGACATTTTTAATCATAATTACTCATGACATGCAGGTAAGAATTGCACAGTTTGATGAAGTATTAAAATTGTAATAAGTTAATATACGGTCGCTACACACTAAAAAAGCAAGAAGTTGATGTGGTCATTCTGACGTAGTTAAAACGTGATTAATCACATCAATTCCTTGCCAATCACTCTGTTATATCAAGGTTAATAAGACGACACACTCCACGTGGGCTGTTTGTGGAAACATGTCTACTGGCTGTATGCTTTTTACTTTATATTGACGGTGGAGAAAATCGATGTCTTTTGCCAGTGTAGATGGGTTACAAGACACGTAAACCAATTTTTTAGGTTTGACTTTTTGGATTGTTTTTAATAATGCTTGATCCAAACCTGTTCTTGGGGGATCGACAACGATAACATCTGGACGAAAGCCTTCTTTCACCCATTTAGGTAACCATTCTTCAGCCTTACCCGTTACATATTTAGCATGCTTCACTCCATGTTTAGCTGCATTTCTCTTTGCATCTGTGATTGATTCTTTTATAATATCCATTCCACGTATTTCTTTTGCTTGATCTGCCAACCATAATCCAATTGTTCCTACTCCGCAGTACGCATCAACAATCGTTTCTTTACCAGTTAGATTTGCTGCTTTTTTGACTTCATTATACAATTTGACGGTTTGCTCTGGATTGAGTTGAAAAAAAGTACGTGCCGATAATTCAAATTGGATATCCCCTAGCATTTCATATATAAACGTTTCACCCGCAAGTGGTATGGTTTCATCCCCAAAAATGAGAGATGTTTTTTGGCCATTGACATTTTGAATAATCGAACGTAAATTCGGAATCCGCTTGGTAGCTTCTTCTACTATTAGTGAAGACTTTGGAAGCTCTTTTTGTCTTGTAATGAGCACAACTTGCACTTCCCCAGTTTTCACACCCACTCTCGTCACAATTGTACGGATATCACCTTTGCGCGTGCGTTCATTATAAGCACTAATGTTTAAATATTGAAGAATACGCTTCATCGTATTTGTAACAGATATTGTTTCTGGCTTCTGCACGATGCATTCATCAATATCAATAAGCTGATGTGAATTCATGCTATATAATCCTGCAATCACTTCACCTTGCTTCGTCCCTACTTGAAATTGGCTTTTATTCCGGTATCTCCAAGGGTCCTCCATTCCGATTGTTTGTTTTATTTGAATGGTGCTTGGATCTATTTTGGTGTGTCTCTCTAACGATTGAATAACCATATCCCTTTTTTCTATTAACTGGCGATCATAGCGAAGATGTTGTAACTGACATCCGCCACACTCACCAAATAACGGACAAGGTGCCTCTACTCGGTAGGGAGAAGGTTTCCTCACTTTTTTTATCTTTGCTTCTGAAAATTTCGGTTGAACATTTGTGACTTCTACTACAACCTCTTCATCAGGCAGGGCACCAGGAACAAAGACCACTTTCTTTTTAAAATATCCGACACCCTCTCCGTTAATACCTAACCTTTTGATTGTTAAAGGAAACCGTTGCTTGAGTTTTAACTGAACGGCAGTTTCTTTTTTACGATTCGTTTGTTTATTCAAAAATAATCACTCCACAGTTATTCGATACTACGCCATAAATAATAGGTGGCATAGCTTAAATAAGGCGTCCAGTCTTTTGCATATAATTCCATTTGTTCGTAGGAAGGCTTCTGCTCTAATTGATAAAGCTTTTTTAACGCATTTTGCAAGCCAATATCTGCCATTGGATAAAGATTATCTCTCCCTAAACCAAACATCAAAAAATTCTGCACTGTCCATGGACCTACGCCTTTTAATTTAATCAGTTTATCATGAATTTCACGATCTGACAGTTCTTTTAGTTGCAATAAAGATAATTGCTTTTCTGCTAACTCTTTAGCAATCCCAATAACATACTCTGCTTTCCTACCACTGAATTGTAATGCCCTTAAATCTTCAATTGTTACATTAGCTACTGTTTCAGGATCAGGATAAAACCAAGCACCATCTTTCTCATAACCAAACTTATGCACAAACCTCATTGTAAGCGTATAAGCAAATTTCATATTCAATTGTTGATGAACAATACATTTGAGGAGCGAACCAAATAAATCAAAATCTAACACAAAAGGTGTTCCATAATGAGCAAGAAATACATGACGCAAATCCGTTTTTAGAAAATGTTGATGAACATCTGCTAAGGGAATATTCCACCGAAAAATATCTGTTAATCTAACCAACGCTTCTTCTTTTGTTGCTTCATTTAATCCTGTCATAAGAAATTTAGGTTTGTTCGTTGTACCCAAACCGGTGATCGTAACAACGACGGATTCATTTTGTAACTTAAGGGGTACCTTTAACATTCTCTTGTCTCGATTCACCCAAATAAGCGGGTCACTTGATAAGCGACTTAAAACAGCATCAAAATTATAGGGTCCACCTATTTCTTTTATTATCTCCATTCACCGTTCATCCTTCACTGTTTTTTCTCGTATTATACTAAGGATCTTTTTATGAGCTTTTTCAACTGTCTTCTATCAAGACGAATACCTGTTCTTACATATAATTATAACAAGAATTTCACAATGATTTAATGGGGATTTTTACTTCTTATAAATGATGAATACTGCATCTATTATTTATGTTGCTTATAAATTTTGATGGAACTTTGTTAGCTTTGTTTTTCGCTTTTTTATGACTTATAGATCCAAAGCACTCTCTGTTTGCCATTATCCTTTCTTTATAAATCAAAACACCTACAATGAAGTTCATTGTAGGTGGTGACTGTTAATATAAGTAGGAGCTATCCAAGGCTTGGCTCCACATAAGATCGTCTAATGATTTGAATTCATATCCTCGTTTTTTTAAATCCACAATTGCTTGTTGCAAAGCATCTGCATTATCTTTTGATACTGTGTGTAATAATAATATGCTTCCTGGATGAATCTGCTTCATAATGTTGTCATAGGAGTATTTCCAGCCTTTTTGTTGATCTGTTTTCCAATCAACAAAGGCTAGAGACCAAAAGATATGGGTATAGCCCAATTCATTTGCGTAAGCCAATCCTTGTTCGTTAAAAATACCACGAGGTGGTCTTAAATAGGACATATGTTTAACACCTGTTAACTTTTCCGTCTCAGCTCTCACTTTTTCTAATTCTTGTTTATATTTATCGCGACTAATCCTTGTCATATCTGGGTGAGTCCAAGAATGGTTGCCGATTATATGTCCGTCCTTTGCCATCCTTTTTACTAAATCTGGTGCCGTACGAATATAATGACCTGTAATAAAGAATGTCGCAGGTACTTTTTCTTTTTTAAGCACATCAAGAATTTTATCCGTATACCCATTTTCATACCCATTATCAAAAGTAAGATAAATTTCTTTTTTAGTCGGATCTCCCTTATAAACAGATTGATGCTTTGTTAGAAGATTATCAAGCATTTTTCCCGCTTCCGCCGGCGATTCATTCTGTGCTTTTTTAATTCCCCAATGGATAGGAGCATGGCTGAATTCGCTTGCTGAGACAGGGATTGAACAGATAAACAGAAAGATACTTACTAATATCATCAATTTTTTCATAGCGCTTCTCCTTCTTTTTTTCTTATTGTTTGCTAGCAACAATAAATTACGAGCGCTAAAAGTTTCCAAAATAGTTATCCATATAAAAAAGAGACACCACTCTATGTTGGTGTCTCAAGAACAAATTAAAATACACGTTCTTTAAATTTCGCTAGCTTCTCTAACGAGGATTTGTCTACATCTCTATGAAGACTATTTCCGTGAGAATCCATTGTAACTACTGCTGTGAATCCTTCTACACGTAGGTGCCACATTGCTTCTGGAATACCGAAGTTCATTAAATCAACACCTTCTACTTCTTTAATACAATCAGCATAATATTGCGCTGCTCCACCAATTGCATTTAAGTATACTCCACCATGCTCTTCTAGCGCTTTTAATGTTTTCGGTCCCATACCGCCTTTTCCAATCACGGCGCGAATACCGAATTTTTTCATAATATCTCCTTGATATGGTTCTTCACGGATACTTGTAGTTGGACCTGCTGCTTTTACATGCCATTTTTCTTGATCATCTTTCATCATTACTGGTCCACAATGATATATTACTTGTCCATTTAAATCTACAGGGGCATCGTTCTCCATTAAATGATGATGGATCGCATCACGACCTGTATACATTCGACCATTGATTTGGACCACATCGCCAACTTTAAGTTCACGGATTTGTTCCTCTGTTATTGGAGCTTGAAGCGTAACAACTTTTGTTTCTTGTTCATCTTCTGTTGTTGCAGCGGTTTCTTGCGCTGCTTCGTCAGCAAAATTAATTTTTTCACCATCTTGATAGTGCCATTCATTAATTTCACCAGTGTCAGGATTTACTTTTACCCCAAGTCTACGATATGCCCAGCAATTATAGGCTACAGATACGAAAAAGCTAGCAGGAATACGATTCATCACACCAACTTTACATCCTAATAAAGTCGTTTCTCCTCCGAACCCCATTGTCCCAATTCCAAGCTCGTTTGCATTTTTAAGAACATATTCCTCAAGTTTTCGTAAATCTTCATTTGGATTTACATCATCTACAGAACGGAATAGTTGTTCCTTTGCTAAATCATAACCAGATGAACGATCTCCGCCAATCCCTACACCTATGAATCCTGCACTACATCCCTGTCCTTGTGCTTGATAAACCGAATGCATAATACATTTACGGATACCATCTAAATCACGTCCGGCTCTTCCTAAACCATCAAGTTCTGCAGGCAAACTATACTGTATATTTTTATTTTCACAGCCGCCGCCTTTTAGAATTAAACGAACGTCTATATACTCTTCTTCCCACTGATCAAATTTAATAACTGGTGTGCCACCACCTAAATTATCTCCGCTATTAGCACCTGTTAAGGAATCAACAGAGTTAGGTCTCAATTTACTATCGTTTGTTGCCTCTGCAATAGCATTCTTAATTGCTTCTTTAATCTTTAGTTGATTGACGCCAACTGGTGTTTTGATTTTAAATGTCGGTAATCCTGTATCTTGACAGATTGGCGATACGTTATCATCTGCCATAGAGATATTATTTGTAATTGTTGCCAGACTCATCGCTGATCTCGTACCAGCACTTTCTCTTTCTTTTGCTACCTTAATTGCCCGACGAACATCCTTTGGTAAATTCGTCGAAGTTTCTACAATTAAGTCGTACATACTTTTTTGGAATTGCTCCATATTCATTTCTCAAAGTTCCCCTTTCCCTTTGCGACCGATCAATTTCTTTTGCGAAAAATTAGAATCATTATCGTATACCATTATATACTCATTCTTTAGTCAAGAAAAGACCAACTGTAGAAACAAAAAAATGGTGAAACCCAATTTTTTTTAGAGGGTTTCACCACTTCTTTTTAATCTCTATGATTAAATTCCCTTACTTTAGATTCAAGATCGTCGATCATTTCGATGAGACGATCAACATCCTCTAACTCCGTGTTTTCAGGTTCTATCGCATCTAATACGTCCATAAACATATGAAGACGTTGCTTTAAGAAAGCTACTTGATTGTCTTTATCAGTAATTGAATTGCCCACAGTATTCGCTCCTTTCTCTACACAACTTTAATCCTACATGAAATGCAATAGAGCTGCAATAAAGGTTTATTTTTCATTAAAGGTTGACAGAAGCTTACGTTAGATGAATAATGACTACAGATTTACTTAAAGGAGTTTTTTTGAATGATATCTCAAACGTTACCAATTTCACCAAGTTATGACCCTTGGGAAGCTTATATGGATATCGATGATTATGGAAAATTAACCTTATCCAATATTGAATTTACAACTACGGTTTTATGCAATATGCGTTGTGAGCATTGTGCTGTTGGTTATACTCTGCAACCAAAAGATCCTGATGGACTTCCTGTTGATTTATTAATCAAACGCTTAGAGGAAATCCCGCAATTGCGTTCACTCTCTATAACGGGAGGCGAACCGATGCTATCGAAGAAATCAGTTCATAACTATGTGATCCCTCTTTTTAAGTATGCTCACGAACGCGGTATTCGAACACAAATTAATTCTAACCTCACATTAGATAGAGGTAAATATGATAGCATTATCCCTTATTTAGATGTTTTACATATTTCTCATAACTGGGGTACCGAAGAAGAATTTATTGAGGGTGGTTTTGCTATGATGGAAAGAAAACCATCCATAAAGCAAAGACAGGTACTCTTTGATCGTATGATCGAGAATAGTAAAGAACTCGTACAAGCTGGTGTAATGGTCTCTGCTGAAACAATGTTAAATAAAAGAACATTACCCTATTTAGAGAAAATCCATAAGCAAATAACAGAAGAAATGCATTGTCAACGTCATGAAGTTCATCCAATGTACCCTTCAGATTTTGCATCTACTCTCGAAACTTTATCATTAAAAGAAATGCGCCAAGCAATCCATCATCTATTGGATATTCGTGACAAAGATTCTTGGATGTTGTTTGGAACATTGCCGTTTTATCCATGCAGCAATAATGAAGAAGACTTAGCTTTATTACAACGTCTTCATAATGAGCAGAATGTCACTGTTAGAAATGATCCTGATGGTCGTTCAAGACTAAATGTAAACATTTTTACTGGTGATGTGATTGTAACGGACTTTGGTGATACACCTCCTTTAGGGAATATACAGACAGACGCACTTCCATCTGTTTTCGATAAGTGGATGGAAACGAAGCTTGCTAAGTCTTTAAATTGCCATTGTAGTGAAGCAAGATGTTTAGGGCCAAATGTGTTAGTAAAAGACAGTTATTACCCTGAAATAGACTTCCAAACTAAAAAAGCAAATATCTCAGTTGAGAAATAGAAAAGTGCGCCAATAAAATGGCGCACTTTTCTATTTAACGTGGTCGTTCCGAAACAATAAATCCAAATGAGACATGATCCTGTATTGGAATCCATGCGCCAATTCCTTGAGAGGTAATATTTTTCACTACTAAGGTTTTTTTGCTTCCTTTTAACATTATATAAACTTCACCATAAGTAACTTTCCCTTTTTCATTAATAGCAGGTGCGTATGCATATAGGTAGCCCAAGCGGTTGATTGCAACATGATATTTATGATCTTTTTTCGTTCCTGCTCCTACAATCGTTTCAAAGGATAAGGGTAATCCACTTTTTTCTGTCGCCTTCAACAACATCATCTTTTTTACATCTTGCGCATGTGGAACCTTGGATGTAAGTCCACCTTTCACTACCTTTTGCATTTCTTGAACATAATTCATTTGAAAGACCGCATCTCCCCCGCGATTATCAAAATAATTCGTATTGATCTTTTGAAACTCCCAATTAGGTGATGTTTCTTGTGATTGATAATTGAGTGGCCATTGACCTAAATAAACAATCGCACGGTATCCGATGGCAAAAGGTGTACTATTTACTGTTGTTTCATTTAACATACGTATTAATTCAGGGTTATCTATTTTTACTCTTGATGTCTCCATTAATTCTTGTGTTAATTCACTCGGCTGTAATGTTGGTAAATCTTGAGCAGGGTTTGGATACGTATTGTCCTTTTCTACATTTAAAACAGAACTTGGTATCTCTATCGTTTCCCCCTTTGTTTCTATTTTTCCTTCAGCAGATGTCGCTGATTGAAAGGATGTCACCCCAATGGTCATCAATACTAAAGCATATAGCCATTTCTTCATTTCTCTTACTCCTTTCAAACTTATATGCATTAGTTTTTTCGTATGATGTGAATATTATCCATAAAGGAAAATAAAAAAGTAACATTTTTGTAATGTTTTGAATATTTACAAAAGTTTTTATATATTTTATACTATTTATACACTCACTCGAAAGGAGGGCAGCTTCATTACGATTCGCTTTATTTATGAACAAACACCATAAAGGAGTGGTTAATGAATTCAAGCGAATGCACACTAGCAGTCCTCGATTAAATACTTAATGAGTTTAAAACAAAATTGCAAGCGCTTCCTTTTTATTCGAAATATTTCAAAACGACTCCCGGCTAACCTCGGAGTCGTTTTTTTATTATAGTAAATAAAAGCCTATACCGATGATAAAATAAGCTGCTAGAAGGGTGCCACCCTCAAACCAATTAGACTCACCATCGTTGGAGATAACAACCATTAGAAAAACAGCTGATACCATCGTGATTAATTCTGGTACTGTAAATACGAGCGGCATCGCTACAGGGAAAAGTAGCGAGATAAGGACAAGAATGGGCGCGACAAACATAGCAATTTGTAAAGTAGAACCAACGGCAATCTCTACGGCAATATCCATTTTATTTTTCGCAGCCATAATAATCGCTGAAGCGTGTTCTGCGGCATTCCCTACAATTGCAACGATAATGACGCCGATAAACAATTCCGACCAACCAAATGTCTGTCCTACTTCCTCAAAGGTGTGAACAAGATTTTCAGAAATATAGGCTACAGCTAATGTAGCAAGGGCTAATACTAAAATGGATTTTCCTTTGCTCCATTCTGGTTCTTCCTCCACTTTCTTCTTTCCGTCTTCATCCTCTTTATTATACACACCTCTATGTGTAACTAATTTAAAGAATAATGCGGCTAAGTATAAAGCCATCAGGATGATGCTTATTCCAATACTAAAGATCATCGTCTTTTCTTCATTCATTGACATTGAAAATATTTCAGGAATAACGAAAGCCACAATGACTGCAAAGATGAGTAAGCCTGCATTATGGCGTGCATCATGGATATTAAAGCTTTGCCTTTTAAACTTTATACCTCCAATAAAAAAGGAAAGGCCGGCTACTAATAATAAGTTACCTAATACACTTCCTGTTAATGATGCTAAAACAACACCAATTAATCCCTCTTTTAATGCAAAAATCGCAATGATTAATTCAACCGCATTGCCGAAGGTCGCATTTAACAATCCACCAATTCTAGGACCAGCAATAATACTCAAACTTTCTGTCGATCGCCCCATAAAACTAGCTAAGGCAATGATAGCAACACAATAAATAATGAACATCAATGTACTTGACCAATGTAGAAGACTTCCTATTACGGATAACGGTACGCCAATAAATACGAGTATAGCAAATACTTTATTCATCCCATCCTCCTCAAAAAATCGCTTTACATTTCTTAAGATAAACATTTTTAAGGATTGTTATGAAAAGATTATGATTATTCTCTTGTCAATTTCTTCTTCCACATATAATATCTATTGTGGTAGAAGATTTATTATTTTCATTTATTGAGGTTATTTTATGGACAAAAAACTAAGAGTAAGGTTTTGGATTTTAGTATTCATTGTTGCGATATCAGGTTTTAGTCAAGGGATGCTATTACCGCTCATCGCTATCATTTTTGAAGGTGATGGTGTATCTTCAAGTTTAAATGGCTTAAATGCAGCAGGTTTATATATTGGTATTTTACTTATTTCACCTTTCATGGAATATCCCCTAAGAAAATATGGATATAAACCAGTCATTATTATCGGGGGACTTCTTGTAGCTACTTCCCTCTTATTATTTCCACTATGGAAGAGTTTTTGGTTTTGGTTTATTTTAAGGTTATTGATTGGAATAGGCGACCACGCCCTCCATTTTTCAACACAAACATGGATTACGTCATTTTCTCCTGAACGCAATCGAGGGAGAAATATTTCCATCTACGGATTATTCTTTGGGATTGGGTTTGCTGTTGGACCACTAATGACACCATTAGTTCATATAAGTGAATCTCTTCCATTTATTATTTCTTCCCTCTTTTGTTTTATTGCATGGGGGTTTGTGTTCTTTCTCGATAATGAGCAGCCACAGCAAACAATCGCTGTTCAATCACTAAAAGGGACTTTCCATCGTTTTTACGATGTATCTACTTATGCTTGGATTGCCTTTATTCCACCATTTAGTTACGGGTTCTTAGAATCGTCAATAAATGGGAGCTTCCCTGTTTATGCCGTGCGCATGGGAATAGAAGTCTCATCAGTTTCGTTATTGCTTACCTCATTTGCTGTCGGAGCAATTATTTTTCAATTGCCTTTAGGGATGTTAAGTGACCGCTATGGACGAAGAAATATTTTAATGATTATTTTATTCTGTGGTTTTATTCTTTTCTCTTCTGCTGCGGTATTTGAACAGAATGTCAACATTCTTATGTTGCTACTATTTTTAGCAGGTATGGCTGTAGGAAGTACTTTTTCATTGGGAATTAGTTATATGACAGATTTAACTCCCACTCAGCTTTTACCTACCGGAAATCTTCTTTGTGGTGTTGCCTTTAGCTTAGGTAGTCTTATTGGACCCTACGCAGGCGGTTTATTTATTCAATATATACAATCACTAAGCTTTTTCGCCGTTATTAGTGGGATGATGCTCATTAATTTTACGATTATCGCTTATTTTGGTCGCCATAAGATGAGCAAGCAATCGTTTCACAGTTAAATTATGTTTAAAAAACGTCTAATATAGAGAATAACCCTTTTCAAAAGTTACAATATAATGTAAAATTAAAGCAATTAAATATTATCAATTCGGCACTTTTTCTGCTGTCACCTATATGGTGGCAGCTTTCGTCGTTTTTAAGGGTAATGATGTTGATTATTCTTCTCAATGAGAATGGAGGAAATGAAAATATGGAAGGAAATGTCCTAGTACAAAAACAATCGCAATCATCTAGTCAATTATTCGAAAAGTTACTACCACATATCGAGCTTATAGCCGCAATTACTTCAGGTGTTTTTATTCTTATCGGTTGGTTACTTAGTAAAGGAGGCTATGAAACAACTTCTATCACTATCTTTATCTTATCTTTTATTATCGGAGGGTTTGCGAAGGCAAAAGAAGGTATTGAAGAAACGATTGCTAATAAGGAATTAAACGTTGAAATGCTGATGATTTTTGCCGCAATCGGCTCCGCAATTATTGGCTATTGGATTGAAGGTGCCATTCTTATTTTTATCTTTGCAATGAGTGGCGCACTAGAAACTTATACAATGAATAAAAGTAAAAAAGAAATTTCTAGCCTTATGGATTTGCAACCTGAAGAAGCTTTATTAATTCATGAGGATGGTGAAGAAGTTGTTCACGTTTCTACACTCCAAATCGGAGATAAAATTCTAGTTAAACCAGGGGAACGCGTTCCCTCTGATGGAATCATTGTCTACGGACAAACAACTATAGATGAAGCAACGATTACTGGTGAATCGATTCCTGTAACAAAAGGGTTATCTGAAGAAGTGTATGCCGGCACCGTCAATATGAATGGAGCCATTAAAGTAGAAATCACTAAAAAAGCGGATGAAACTCTTTTTCAAAAAATCATTCAGCTGGTCCAATCAGCACAAAGTGAAAAGTCCCCTAGTCAGTTATTTATAGAGAATTTCGAAGGAAAATATGTAAAAATTGTACTACTGACCGTCGCACTCATGCTATTTCTCCCACACTTCTTACTTGGATGGAGTTGGAACGAAACATTTTACCGTGCCATGATTCTTCTAGTAGTCGCCTCACCTTGTGCACTTGTCGCCTCTATTATGCCGGCTACATTGTCTGCGATTTCAAATGGAGCAAGACAAGGAATTTTATTTAAAGGCGGGGTACATTTAGAGAACTTAGGCCATATTAAAGCCATTGCGTTTGATAAAACAGGTACTTTAACTAAAGGACGACCGGAAGTAACAGATTTTATTACTCTACACACTCAGCATCGTGATGATTATTTACGCATTGTTGGATCAATTGAAAACCATGCAAACCATCCACTTGCTACTGCCATCGTCACGTATACAAAAGAAGAACAGAGCTCTCCTCTAATAGAGCCCGAATCAATCGAAGATGTACCGGGATGGGGCATTAAAGCAGTGATTAACGGCGTCACTTGGAAAATTGGTAAACCATCATTTATTTTGAACAATAACGAACTTGCGCCAGAATTAAAAGAACAGCAAGAAACATTAGCATCGAATGGTAAAACGATCGTTTTATTTGAACGCGATCATGAGGTGTGTGGATTAATCGCATTAAAGGATCAGGTTCGTCAAGAAACGAAGGCTGCGGTTAAACAATTAAATGATCAAGGTATTTACACCATCATGTTAACAGGCGATAGCCAATCCACCGCTCAAGCCATTTCTGCTGAAGCTAATGTAGAAGACTTTATTGCAGAATGTTTGCCAGAAAAAAAAGTGGATCATGTTAAGGAATTAAGAAATCAGTATCAACAAGTAGCAATGGTTGGAGATGGAATTAACGATGCGCCTGCACTTGCGACTGCAAATGTTGGGATTGCCATGGGAGAAGGAACCGATGTTGCATTAGAAACAGCAGATATTGTTTTAATGAAAAACGATCTTCCTAAAATCGCTCATGCAATTGCCCTATCCAAACGCATGAACACCATTATTAAACAAAATATTGTTTTCTCTATATCAGTTATTATGCTGTTAATTTGCTCCAATTTTCTACAGATATTAGACCTTCCTTACGGTGTAATCGGTCACGAAGGTTCAACCATTTTAGTGATATTAAATAGCTTAAGGTTGTTGAAGAACTAAAAAAAGCAGCTATCCAAGTGTGTGAATGGATAGCTGCTTCTTTATTTAATGATAGCCGTTTTGCTTATTAGCCGAACTAGATGTTTTTTGTTTAGGTTTATTTTTACCTTTTTGTTTTGTGTTACCATCCTTATTTGCAGTCAATGTACTCACCCTCCTTAAGCTTAGGTTGTCCATTTATGCACCTTACAATCAGGTAACTTTTACTATGTGTTTTTCACTTTGCTGTATTTATTTAACAATGCGTTTATTTCTCCACCAATCATAATAATAATACCCGTTAAATAAAACCAAATCATTAATATAATGATTCCACCAATACTCCCATATGTCGCCGAGTAATTTCCAAAATTACTCACATAATAAGAAAACGCATAGGAAGATAGAATCCAGCCAATTGTAGCAAAAAGTGAACCTGGGATAACTGTCACATTGGTTAAACGCTTATTAGGAGCAAACCAGTACAATCCACTAAAGATAATAAAGATGATAAGCGGACTCGCCAGCCATCTAAGGGCATTCCATATGCTCAAAAATTGCTCAGTCAATCCAAATGCATCAAAGATAAATAGACCAATTTGTCTCCCAAACACAGGTAATAATAATGCTACTAAGAAAACAAAAACCATAGAAATAGTTAAAAGCATAGCAATACCTCTTGCAACAATAAATGATCGACTTTCAACGACATCATATGCCTTATTAAAAGCCCTCATGATGCCATTTATCGCGGCAGACGCGGACCACAATGTACCGATAATACCAATTGATAACAGAGCCCCATTTTTCGTTGTGACAGCACTCAAATTGTCTTCCAATAATGACATAATTTCTTTTGGTGCGAAATCTCTAACGATAGCAAATATATCCTCTTGAGTAATCGGTAAATAAGGTAGCAATGATATCAAAACAATTAATAATGGAAAAAGTGATAGAAGAAAGAAGTAGGCCAATTGTGCAGCTACGCCGAAAACATCATCCTTATCTATTTGCTCCCATAGTTCCTTTCCAAAAGTAGTGACTTGTTTCATCAGCGATCCCCCAAACCTTGTTAGTTATTCCTAACATTCCCTTCTAACGTCGCTTCTGAAACCTCTACTTCACTTTTAGGGTCATTTAAGGCTTCTCTTGTTTCAATTGCTTTTGTTTTAATATCCTCAATTGTGGTCGTTAAGAAAGCCACATCTTCGCCGATTTGCTGGGCGGCTGTTCTAACCTTTAAAGAGACACCTTTCACTTGTTGAACGGCTTCATCGGGATTTTTTATGTAATATTTTGCACTTTCTGTCGTTTCTCTGCATTTAGATTTTGCATTTTCTCTTGTATCACGGTCTAGCATCGTGAGCGCTCCGCCTGCTATCGCTCCAAGGACAACACCTTTCCAAAACAATGATTTTCCCATTTTCCTCACTCCTTTTTTTTTTTTATCTACCTATACTTTATTTTCTTTTTTTCGCTAAAAACACGCAAGCTTTACACCTATCAATGGTTGACTTTTCACTTTAACCATGGAAAGATTATACTACTGATATATTATGGGGGGAAATCAAGTGAATTTATCACAGAAATCAACTGAAAATGTCGATTTTATGATCGAAAAAATCAAGGAAAAACTAAAAGTATTAAATATTGGCGCCATTAAATCTTCTCATTTTGACGAAGAAATGTATGAAGAATTAAAAGATATTTACGATTTAGTGATGAAAAAAAATCATTTCAGTCCTAATGAAATGCAAGCAATCGCTGAAGAATTAGGAAACTTGCGCAAGAATAAATAAGTCCTTATTATAAGCAGCTGCAAATCATGCAGCTGCTTTTAGTTTTATTGCTCAGTTAAAATCGTGATACCATCTTTACCGACAGCAATGGTATGTTCATATTGAGCTGATAGACCACCATCAACTGTTCGCGCAGTCCAGCCATTTTGATCCATCTTCATATGGTGCATCCCAGTATTCACCATTGGTTCAATAGTAAAAACCATACCTTCTTTTATTCTTGGTCCTTTATGAGGGAGGCCAAAATGAGGAACATCCGGCTTTTCGTGGATGCTTGCCCCTATCCCATGACCAATAAATTCCCTTACTACCGAGAATCCTTTCTCTTCAACAAACTGTTGAATCGCATAACCAATATCTCCAATTCGGTTGCCTATCTTCACCTGCTCAATTCCTTTATATAATGATTCCTTTGTGACATCTAATAGGGTAGATACCTTTTCATTCACTTCTCCAACGCCGTACGTCCAAGCAGAATCTGCAAGAGCACCATTATAATTGACCACCATATCAATCGTTACAATGTCGCCTGATTTTAATGGTTCCCTCCTCGGAAATCCGTGACAAATTTCATCATTAATGCTGGCACAGGTAGCATATTCATACCCGCGATAGCCCTTTTGCTCAGGTGTAGCCCCTATTTTCTTCAGATAGGCATCGACAAATTCTTCAATTTCCCATGTGGTTACACCCGGTTTAATTCTCATGGCAATCTCTTTATGACATTCAGCAAGTACCTTACCTGCTTCATGCATCTTTTCAATCTCTCTAGGTGATTTCAACACGATCAATAGCAAAACCTTCTTTCAGTCACTGTTATATTAAAAGTTATTATACTCTACTTATTAATATTAGCGCTGAATGAAAAGTTTTACAAAAATCATGCAACGTTTGCTTTTCAGAAATTATCCGAGTAATTTTAAAGACTCTCTTGTAAAGGCAGGAATATCATCAGGTGTACGGCTCGTCACAAGTTGATCCTGACAAACCACTACTTCTTTATCCTGAAGTTTAGCTCCTGCATACTCCATATCTACATGAATCGATTTATAGCCTGTTGCTCCTCTACCTTCTAATGTTTTAGCAGAAATTAATAATTGTGGTCCATGACAAATAGCAAAAACAGGTTTTTTCGCATCCATCATCTTTTTCGTAAATTGAACAAAACGATCATCTGCTCTTAACATATCAGGAGAAAATCCACCTGGAATAAAGAGAGCATCAAACTCATCTGCATTCACATCATCTATACCTTTATCAATTGTCACTTGATCATTACCTTGTTTCCCTTTTACGACTTTACCAGCCTCAGATTCAATTGTAATAACCTCATGTCCTGCTTCCTTATAACTTTTTGCTGGCTCTGTATACTCAGAGTCCTCAAACATATCGGTAATTAGACAAGCAATTTTTTTACTCATTTACTATCTCTCCTTTATGGTTTATATTGTTGGTTATATTATGTCCGTTCCCTGAAAGTCTTCCCTTAAAACATATATGTATGTTAATTAATATATCAAAGAAAACATGCTCTACAACTATACTTGATATTTATTTTCTGTTAAAATTCTTTTAGAACGGTAAGAATTCAATCTATTCAGTTTATACAGTCTCATTTATATCGGCAGCTCCGTAATGTAATGATTAAAAATTTTTTATTACAATTAAAAGACTAAGCGATTACAATTTACGGACATAAGCGGTTGGATTCTCTTTTTTTGATATGATACTGTTAACAACAAAGATAGATAGGGTGAACGTGATGATTGGTAATCGAGTCAAAGCATTAAGACAAGAGAAAAAAATGTCTTTATCAGAGCTTGCAGATCAAGCAGGAGTAGCAAAATCCTACTTAAGCTCATTGGAGAGAAATTTACAAACGAACCCTTCCATTCAATTCCTCGAAAAAATCGCAGCTGTACTCAATGTACCTGTTGATCACCTTATCCATGATCAAATTAATAAAGAAGAATTAGATACTGATTGGATAAATATAGTCAAAGAAGCGATGGAATCTGGGGTTTCAAAAGAAGAATTTCGGGAGTTTCTCGACTTTAATAAGTGGAAGACTAGAAATAAATAAGACAAGCTTACAAACGAATCTATAAAGATAAAAAGAGATATGAATGAAACCTCCGATAATCACGAAGATTATCGGAGGTTTTTTTTATATTTTTTTCCATTCTAACCATAATTGTAAGCTCATTAATTCGGAGGCCTCGACGTCATGTTAATCCTCTTCTTTAGCTTGTAGAAAAATTCTCACCTCTTCTTTATTCAAACCTAATTGTTTTGCTTCTTCAATAAGGGCAAGCCATTCTTCATCTAGTGTTTCTATAACTAAAGACCGTTCCAAATTAAATCCCCCTTTAGACTTGAAGCATATTCTCCATTAGTCCTATTTTACAATAAACCCCACTTTATTTTCAGACTATTGTAGATATTTACATTTTACTACTTGTTCATTCTAAAATCTGCTAATTTTTTTCTTCATTTTCAATCAAAAAACGACAAGTGTATAATGAAAGTTGTAGAATAGAGGAAAAAATCGGAACTTTCGAGTCAAAAACTACCCATAAATAAAAAAACCGAACTTCAATTCCTCCCTTTAAAAGTTTGATTGATGTTCAGTTTCCTCTTAGATTTTATAATTGAATACTTTATATCTTGAATTATAATTGCATAGCAAGTTTTGCCCCAATTTCAGCATTATGCTTAACTAATGCAATATTGGCAGCCAAGCTTTTACCACCGGTTAATTCTTTAATCATAGATAAGAGAAATGGTGTGATTTCTTTCCCTGAGATACCTTCTTCTTCTGCGTGAACAAGAGCTTGATCAATCATCTCATTCATTTCCAATTCATTCATAGCATCCGCTTCTGGTATCGGATTAGCAATAACTAGCCCTCCATTTAAGCCTAGTCCCCACTTTACTTTCATCATTTCAGCAATTTCTTTTATCTCATCCACACGAATAGTAACATTATACGGGCTCTTTCTCGTATAAAAAGCGGGTATCTTATCTGTACGGTAGCCGATGATTGGGACACCATATGTTTCTAAATATTCAGCTGTTAATTTAATATCGAGGATCGATTTAGCACCGGCACAAACGACAGCGACATTTGTCTTTGCTAATTCCTGCAAATCGGCTGATATATCCATTGTTTCACTTGCCCCTCTGTGCACACCTCCAATACCCCCTGTTACAAATACTTCAATCCCTGCTAGTTCTGCACAAATCATCGTGGCAGCAACAGTTGTCGCTCCATGTTTCTTCGCTGCAATGACATAGGGAAAATCTCTTCTGCTAACTTTCATAATTGAATTGTTCGTTGCAAGTAGTTCAAGTTCTGAGTCTGATAGCCCAATTTTAATTCTACCTTCTATAATAGCAATGGTTGCTGGGATTGCCCCATTCTGCCTGATAATCATTTCAACTTCTTTGGCTGTTTGCACATTTTGAGGGTAAGGCATACCGTGAGAG
Source organism: Cytobacillus sp. FSL R7-0696 (assembly GCF_038006865.1). NCBI lineage: Bacteria > Bacillati > Bacillota > Bacilli > Caryophanales > Bacillaceae > Cytobacillus > Cytobacillus sp. FSL R7-0696. The sequence goes on from NZ_JBBOWA010000001.1 coordinate 419,792, forward strand.
ATGATTGTTGATTCGAGTGCGACAATTGGTTTTAACTGTTTTTTTGCTTCGATCACCTCATCAGAGTAATCTAACCAATCTTTTCTCATTTGTAACAACTCCTCTAAAAATATTCTTGAAAGGCATGTTGTAGTTTCTTTTGGCTTAATTGTGGATGAACCGTTTCCTTACTTGTAAGCGTTACACTTGCACAGATTATTCCTATTTTACAAGCATCTTCTATATGCATGCCTTTATGATGTGCATAAATAATTCCTGATGCTAAGGCATCTCCAGCACCTGTTACATCAACGACCTGAACAAAAGGGGGCATAATAGCTCCTGCCTCTCCATCTTGTGTGGCGAAAACAAGGCCCTTTTCCCCTCTCGTTATTATCACTCTTTCTACACCCTTTGCTAAAATGATTTCACATGCTTTAAAGTAATCTCCTTCACTTGTAAGTTTTACTCCAGAAAGCAAACTTGCCTCATCTTTATTGGCAATAAGAAAACTCACACCTAATAGTTGAGCAGGGAGTCTTTTTATTTTCGCTGTAGATACTGTCGTAATACATAATGGTGTGTTGAATTGTTTACATTTTTCTATTACTCTTGTCAATATAACACTTGGGAAATTTGTATCGAGAACAACCATTTTAGCCGAAGTAAAATACCCCCATCGTGATTCGATTATCTCCATATCGAGGACATCGTTAATTTCCATATCAGATAATGCTATTCTCATTTCTCCCTTTTTATCCAACACTGCTGTATAAGTTCCTGTTCGGCAAGTAGGTATAATAATCGATGGTGTTGTATCTACTAGTGGCTTTAGGCGATCTAACAACCATGTACCTTCGTGATCTTCACCGATAACAGATAATAAAGAAACGGACATTTCAAGTCTAGCCAAATTCTCCGCGATATTCCTTGCTACCCCTCCTCCTGTTTGTTCAGTTTTCGCAGGATTCGATGTCCCTTCATCTAAGCTGTCCACAGCTTGCAATTTTCTATCAATATTGGCAGCGCCCACACATAAAATAGATGGTTGCTTTGGTAAAATATAAGCCCTACCTAATATATAGCCATTTTTTGTAAGAGAGGAAATATAGCCTGCAACGGTAGAACGAGAAATGCTTAAGCTGTCTGCTAGCTCAGACTGTGAAATATAAGGATTATCTTTTATGGAATTTAAAATTTGCTGCTCTTTTTCATTCAATGGCTCCCCCTCCTTAAAACATTTGTCTATATCATAAACAATAGTTTGATATTTCTGCAAATTCTAATTATATTCATGGGGGGTTCTACATAAAAAAACAGATAAACTCTTTCGAAGTTTATCTGTTGGTTGTCAATTCTCTCGGAAGTATTAAAATTTCTACTCTACGATTTCTTTCTCTTCCCGTAACCGTTTCATTCGATTCTTTAGGTTTATATTCACCAAAACCTTTGGCGCTAAACCATTCAGGATTAAGTTCTGGATTATGTAAAAGGACTTTCATGAAATTGACAGCTCTCATTACACTGAGTTCCCAGTTTGACTCAAAATTAGCATTCCGTATCGGTACATTATCTGTATGTCCGCTAATAATAATATTTCTTGGAGGATTCATCACAAGTAGTTCAGAGATTTCTTCTGCTGTTTGTATATCTCTAGCTCTTACTTCTGCACTACCTGAAGAGAATAATACATTATCTCGAATCGTCACAAGCAGTCCTTCAGTTGTAAGCTCCGTTTCAAACTTATCAGTAATATCATTACTGATAATATAGTGATCAACTTTGGCTTTTAATTTTTTAAGTTCCTCAGTATCTTGTTCCTCATCAGAAAGACCAGACAGTTGACTAGCTGACACACTTTCTTTTTTTTGAGGGGCCATACTTCCTTCTGGCATTGGGCTAGGAAAATCAATTACACCATTACCTCCAGAAAAAACCTCATTAAACGCTGTGGACATTTTTTGAAACTTTTGAACATCGATTGCACTAGAAGCAAATAAGACGATAAATAAAGCAACTAATAATGTAAGTAAATCCGCATAAGGCAGTAACCAGGATTCATCAACATGCTCATCTTCGTGACTCTTCTTCTTCCTTCTAGTCATGATTCTATGCTTCCTTCTTCTAAAAATTCTTTTCTTTCTTTTCCTGGTAAATAGGAAGACAGTTTTTGCTCAATTACACGTGGAGATTCTCCCTCCAAAATAGATAAAATCCCCTCTATCATCATCCTCTTATGTTTAGCTTCTATTTTAGATTTCCTCTTTAACTTATTTGCAAATGGATGCCACAATACATATCCCGTAAAGATACCTAACATCGTAGCCACAAATGCAGCACTTATTGCTTCACCTAATGCGTTAATATCACTCATATTTCCTAATGCCGCAATTAATCCAATTACTGCACCTAATACACCTAGTGAGGGGGCATATGTTCCTGCTTGAGAAAATATTTGCGCTGCCGATTGATGGCGCTCTTCCATTGCATCAATTTCTTCATTTAATACGTCTCTAATATAATCGGCACTCTGTCCATCCACTGCAAGTGATAAACCATTCTTCAAAAAGGGATCATTGATTTCATTTATTCTTACTTCTAATGATAACAACCCCTCTTTACGTGCAAGCTGAGCCCAATCAGCAAATTGGCTAATGATTTGAGACATCGGTAATGTCTCTCTTTCTTTGAATATTACGCCCATTATTTTAGGTATTCTTTTCACTTCAGAGACTGGAAAAGCGATTAAAACAGACGCTACTGTCCCAACGATAATAATCATAACGGCAGCCGGATTTACTAATACACCCAGTCCTACTCCTTTTAGAAACATACCTAACACAACTGCAATAATTCCTAATATGACACCTATCCAAGTTGTTTTATCCATCCTTATCACACCTACTTCAAAAAATACTTACTTCAAAACTTTTTACTCATTACTTTTTTATCAGATACTGGTTTCTTTGTTTTATTTCGACATATTTCTATGTAATTGAAGCATCTTAATAAGGTCTTTTATCCTATTTGTCTTTTTGTGTTTATATACATAAAAAAACCACACAAAAATGAATGAATAGCATCATTTTGTATGGTTATTTAAAAAGCTTGTTTTCGATTTTCTGTTTATAATTTTTGAAAATTTGTGTGTTTGTTGCCACTTTTCTTTCTGATAACAAAGATTGGAATTTTAACCTCTTTTCATTCAGCTCTTTTTTTAGTTCTCCTTCTTTCTCTTCATTCTCACAACTTGCAATTAATTGTTCAATTGTTAGCATCTCTTTCCTAAGATCGATTTCTTTTGTTGTATATCCTGCATTTTTCATTATTTTATAAGACATTCTTAGAGATTCTGGTACCCCGATTAGTTCATCTTTCGGTAATGGCTTACCATGCCCTTTTAAATGAGCAAACTCTCCCTGTCTTTGCGCTTGTTTGATTTTCTCTTCTGCTAAAATTGAGAATAAATCCATTAAATGAACACCTCACCTTCATCTTATTATACTCCTGCAGTTACATATCCCTAACGAATGAAGGGAAATATAAAATAGAAAGGAGCGATTCACTATGTCAAGAGGTAAACATTTTAATCATAAGAACAAACAGCATCCAGGTGCGTTTAATGAACAATATCAAAAAGAAAAATCAACTGAAGCGCAAGAAGACGAGGAGTTTTTAGTCGTTCAAGAAGCCTTTAAAAATCGTATTGAACAAAGTGAAAACCGTTAATATTCTTATTAGGCTGTAACCTTAGGGCTTACAGCCTTTTTTTAAAAAAAATTAATGATAAGCTTTATTTTTTAGCCACTCCGTGCACTTTTCGATATCGTTAGAAAAAATACGATCCTGGTTAATTGTTGGTACAATGGTTCGCCCTTGTTCATATAGTGAGCGGGTATGATTAGCCATTTTATCTATTCCCTTAAATTCAGCCGCTTGCATAGCACAAATCAATTCAATTGCGATCACTTTATTTACATTTTTTATGATTTGATAGGCATGCCTTGCACCAATTGTTCCCATACTTACATGATCCTCTTGATTAGCAGAAGAAGGAATAGAATCAACACTAGCGGGATGAGCCAGTGTTTTGTTCTCTGACACGAGTGAAGCTGCACAATATTGCATAATCATGGCACCTGATTGCAGCCCCGGTTCTGGGCTAAGAAAAGCGGGCAATTGATTGAGTTGTGGATTCACTAACCTTTCTATTCTTCTTTCAGATATATTTGCTAACTCAGCAACGGCAATTTTCAAAAAATCCATAGCTAACGCAATGGGTTGACCATGAAAATTCCCGCCTGAAATTACTTTTTCTCCATCATCAAAGATTAAAGGGTTATCTGTTGCAGCATTCATTTCAATTTCGAGCTTTTCTTTCACATAGTTAAGTGCTTGCCAAGTAGCACCGTGCACTTGCGGAATACATCTTATAGAGTAGGCATCTTGGACCCTCATTTCTCCTTGAACAGTAGTTAACTTACTACCACTTAAGTATGACCTCATTCGTTTTGCTGTTGCGATTTGTTCAGGATAACCACGAGCTTCATGTACTTGATGATCAAATGCATCGATTATCCCATTTAATGCTTCTACCGATATAGCTGCAATCTTTTCGCTTTCAAAAGCTAAGTTTTCTGCTTCAATATAGGCGATAACTCCTTGAGCGGTCATAGCTTGCGTACCGTTAATCAACGCAAGACCTTCTTTTGCTTCTAAAGTCAGCGGAGTAAGATCACATGCCTGTAGTACTTCTGCACTCTTTTGTTTTTGTCCATTGAAAAAGACTTCACCTTCACCAACTAGTGTAAGTGCTAAATGGGATAGCGGTGCTAAATCACCACTTGCACCTAAGGATCCTTGCTGAGGAACGACGGGATGAATACGTTGATTAAGGTAAGTAAGTAGTCTATTAATTAATACAAGACGAACCCCTGAATGCCCTTTTATGAGCGCATTAGCCCTTAACAATAACATTGCCCGAGAGACTTCCTCTGAGAACTCCTCACCCACTCCACATGCATGAGAGCGTATTAAATGGATCTGCAACTCCTCTACATGTTTGCGATCAATATGAACATCACTAAACTTACCGAAACCAGTCGTAATCCCATATACCGTTTTTCCTTCCGCAACGATTCTCTTTACAGCCATATGACTTCTTTCTACATTTTCTATACTCTTACGGGCAATTTTAACTTCTTCCCCATGAAAGACAACCGCTTTCACTTGCTCTATCGTCAGATGTTCCCCTGTTAATTCAATCATCTTATTACCTCCTTATCACATTAGCAAAATAAAGAAAAGACCCGAGTATCACCGAAATGATACTTGGGTCTTTTTATTAAAAAAAATTCATTTTTATTTACGCTCATGATACGTCACCTATTTGATCTGTCTTATATCTATATTATAAAGCGGTACTTATTCATGTCAATTCATTTTTACCATATTCTGCCTAGTTACCATGTTAGCCAAATAAAGCAATAGAGCAACCCATATAAATTCATTCCATTTTCCGCTATAATAATTAACGACCCTTTAGTTTAGGAGATTGTTTTTTTTTGGAAGGGAGAAAATATGAAATCATTAGTATTAGCCGAAAAACCAAGTGTCGGCAGAGAAATAGCCAGAGTATTAGGATGCAATCAGTCGCATAAAAACTATATAGAAGGCAAGCATTATATTGTTACTTGGGCGCTTGGTCACTTAATAGAACTCAAGATGCCCGAACATTACGATAGCAAATACAAACAATGGAAACTAGAAGACCTGCCAATTATTCCTGATAAAATGGGCATCAAGGTAATGAAGCAAACAAGTCATCAATTTAAAACGATCGAGCATCTTTCCAAGCGAAATGATGTAGGAGACTTTATTATCGCAACCGATGCTGGGCGTGAAGGTGAGTTAGTTGCTAGATGGATTTTAGAGAAGATTAAATGGAAAAAGCCAATCCACCGCCTCTGGATCTCATCTGTCACCGATCGAGCAATACAACAAGGATTTAAGAACCTTAAACCAGGGAAAGACTTTTTAAATTTATATGATTCTGCTGTTTGCAGAGCTGAAGCAGATTGGCTCATCGGATTAAATATTTCACGTGCATTAACAACGAAGTATCAAGAACCTCTTTCCGCTGGTAGAGTGCAAACTCCAACGCTTTCCCTTATTATGGATCGTGAGAAACAAATCCAGAAATTCACCCCACAGGATTATTGGATGATTCATGCAAAAGTGGGCGTATTAGAAACAGAATGGGAAAACAATGGTGAGAAACGAATCTTTCATAGTGATCAAGCTGAAACGATTAAAAAACAAGCAGCAAAAGCCAAAGCAACAGTGCAATCGATTACTCGGAAAGAAAGAAGTGAAGCACAACCACTTCCATATGATTTAACTGAGCTACAACGTGATGCCAATAAAAAATTCGGCTTCTCAGCTAAAAAAACATCATCTGTACTGCAAAAATTGTACGAACAACATAAAATCGTAACGTATCCACGTACAGACTCTCGTTATTTAACAAGCGATATGGAAAGTACAATGATGGAAAGATTAGAGGCAATTGCTGGTGCTTATAGTACAGAAGTAAAACCTTTGCTTGCGAAAAAGGGTAAGGTACTTGCCAAAAAGGTATTTAATAATAGTAAAGTAACGGATCATCATGCTATTATACCAACAGAACAAAGAGTACATCTCAGTGATTTATCAACAGATGAGAAAAAATTATTTGATATCATTGCTAAGCGATTCCTTGCTTTATTTTATCCGCCATATCAATATGAGAGTATACTATTAAAGTTAGATATAGCTGGTGAAACGTTCGTAGCTAAAGAAACCCATATCATTGACTTAGGGTTTAAAACGCTCCATTCATCTACGAATGAACAAAATTCAAAGACTGCGTTGAATCAGTTACAACAAGGGAAACAGCTGCAAGTTCATACAGTCGAGACGGTAAAAAAATTAACAGAGCCCCCTGCTCGCTTAAGTGAAGCCGATCTGTTACAAGGGATGGAGAAATTCGGTTTAGGTACACCTGCAACGCGTGCCGAAATTATCGAAAGGCTTATCTCATCAGAAGTAGTGGAAAGACAAAACGGGCGCTTTCATTCCACCCAAAAAGGAAAGCAGTTAATGGATCTTGTAAATGATGAATTAACATCTCCAGCATTAACAGCTAAATGGGAAAAAGAACTTGAAGCAATCGCACATGGAAAAGCAAAACGTGATGACTTTCTAAAGAAAATTAGACAACAAACGAAGCAAATTGTATCCGAAGTAAAGAAAAGTGATAAGTCTTACCGCGCCCATAACTTAACCGGATCGAAATGTCCTGAATGCGGCTCTTTCTTAAAAGAACGGAATACGAAAGAGGGAAAAATCCTCGTTTGTTCGAGTCTTGATTGTAACTTCAGAAAAAGAAAAGATCCAAAGCTTTCTAATCGTCGTTGTCCTCAATGTCATAAAAAGATGGAAGTTCACAACGGGAAAGCCGGCACCTACTTCCAATGTCGCAAATGTAATGTGGTTGAAAAAGCGGCAGATAAGAAACAAAAAGTCAATAAACGTGAAGAAAGAAAGCTTGTTCAGAAATACTCTGCTAAAAATGATCAATTCGGTACGAGCCTTGGTGACTTGTTAAAACAAGCAATGGAAGATAAAGAGTAAACATAACACTGTCAATCCAGTAAGAATCTTGCTGTTTTGGCAGTTTTTTTGTTATATCATGAGCAACTTCTTGCATATGTTTTACCATGTAAACCGTGTAGTTCTTCCTCTATTTTGTCATGAAGATAAAAAGTTTCTTTTTTCCTATAGAAAAGTTACAATAAGTAAGAAGTTTTTGACAAAGGGAGTGTACATAGTATGAGTACTTTTGAAGAAAAGCTCGACAAATATGCAGAATTAGCAGTTAGAGTGGGTGTCAATATTCAAAAAGGTCAATCATTAGTCATCAATACTTCTATTGATTCTGCCCAATTGGTTCGAAAAATTGTAAAAAATGCTTATGAAGCTGGTGCTGATCAAGTTATTGTGAACTGGAATGATGATATTGTTTCTCGTACAAAGTATGAATTAGCACCGATTGATTCCTTTAAAGAGTATCCGAAATGGCGTGCGCGTGAAACGGAAGAATTAGCTGAAAACGGAGCAGCTTTTATTGCGATTGTCTCTTCTAGCCCTGATTTACTGAAAGGAATTGACCCTGAGAAAATCAGCACATTCCAAAAAGCATCAGGTCAAGCATTAGCAAAATATCGTAAAGCTGTGCAAACAGATAAAGTAAGCTGGACAGTAATATCCGCACCTTCTCAAGCTTGGGCGAATATGGTGTTCCCTGACGCAAAAGAAGAGGAACGAGTCAACTTACTCTGGGATGCTATCTTTAAAGCAACACGAACTGATTTAGATGATCCTATCCAAGCATGGAAAGATCATGATCAAACATTACACGAAAAAGTAGAATACTTAAACGAAAAACGTTATAAAAAATTACATTACACCGCACCAGGAACAGATTTGACGATTGAATTACCAGAAAAACATTTATGGGTTGGTGCTGGAAGCGTCAATGAAAACGGTCATGAATTCATGGCAAACATGCCAACAGAGGAAGTGTTCACAGTGCCACATAAATATGGTGTAAATGGCACTGTCGCAAGCACCAAACCACTTAGTTATGGTGGTAACATTATTGACCGCTTCTCCATTACTTTTAAAGATGGAAGAATAGTTGATTATAAAGCTGAGGAAGGTGAAGCTATTTTAAAACAACTAGTTGAGACAGATGAGGGCTCTCATTATCTGGGTGAAGTCGCGCTTGTACCATTTCAATCACCAATTTCTCAATCAAACCTTCTTTTCTATAACACATTATTTGATGAAAATGCATCGAATCACCTCGCTATCGGCAGCGCCTACGCCTTCTGTGTAGAAGGTGGCAAAAAAATGAATAGTGAAGAGCTAGAAACAAACGGATTAAACGAAAGCATCACCCATGTAGACTTTATGGTCGGTTCCTCTGAAATGGATATTGACGGTATCCTTGAAGATGGTACAACAGAGCCGGTATTCCGTAAAGGGGATTGGGCATTTTAACGATGAATGACCAAAATTACGTTAGCACTAGACTAGAATAAATATGTTAAGCCTCTTATAGACCTAAACTCTATCGTTTAGGTCTACTTTTCGTGATTTTTTGGGAATACATACTCTTTTGTGAATGTGCATGCACGCCCCCTGAGCATTCTGTTTTTTGTGAATCATACTTTATTGTTATTCCTACTACTCTAAGTAATATTGCTATTTGAGGAACAGATTATTGCGGAGCGCTCATGCTCTGGTTTCTCTCTGAGTGACTCGCTAATCTCTTTTGCATGGCGCTCAGTTCTTGTTTTCTTGCTGAGTGACCTGCTAACTCCTTTTGCAAAGCGCCCACTCTCTGGTTTCTTGCTGAGTGACCTGCTAACTCCTTTTGCGAAACGCTCACTCTCTAGTTTCTCTCTGAGTGATTTGCTGATCCCTATTGCAAAGCGCTCAGTTCTGTTTTTCTTGCTGAGCGACTTACCATGCGAGAATCCTATGAATTTAGGCAGCACAAATAGGCTGCTACTATCTTGTTTTTAAAAATTTCGCAGCCTACCTATGATCAAAATATAATGTTTTATTGCTTGCTTAATGAGATTTGCTTGATCTCTCCTGATTCATTCGTATAGGTTTTAAGAACATATTTATCTGCAAGAAATTCAGAATAGATTAAACCGTTCTCCTCTTCTTGTTTAACTGGATCTCCTAATAACTTCTTGAGATCTGCTAATGAAGATTGTAATCTTTCCCCTGGGATGGCAACAGTAGATACAGCCCCATCTTCTCTGTTATAGTAGTAGATTGTTTCTGGATACATTAAATACTGTTGACCATGAAGTATTCCCTCTTGAATGTAATAAGGATTAGATTTTTTAATGTCTTCTATGTTCGTACCAATTGGATAAGGGCCACCCATAGGTATACCCATTTTTGCTCTTTCAATCACTTCTTTAGTCAATTCGATATTTTCATAAGGATAAAACACTTCTTCCGTCTCGCTCCAAATATCCATCCAAGACTGATCTAATAAAGTTTGATAAGCACCAGAATCTTCAGTTACCGTTGCTTCATCATAAAGTGAAAGGACTAATGGATCTTTTTGTAATTCCCAGCTGCGAAAAATCGATTCATTTTGATTAACTGGATAGGCCGATTGAAGGATATTTTGACTTAAGGATTTAAGTTTTCTATCTGTTAAGTTAAGCAATTCTCCGCCTTCAATCGGTACCTCTCTCAATATCCCTTGGTCCATTGAAATAACACGAAGTGACGATACTTCCTCACTCTTTTCAAGCGATAATATAATAAGCGTTTGTTTATTTGTATTCAGTGAATAGATATTATTCTTATTGAATTTCTCATAGGCAAGCTCTTGGCTATATGCCAGTTTACCATTCTCTTCAGCAACAAAAAATGAATATTGATTGCTATCATCTTGATTTGAGGAAATATATACTTCATAACTTTTATCCCCATCCACCATTGTTGTTTCGTAAATGGCATTTTCTTTAAGGACCGCCACCTGTTGTTTTTCTACTTCATCTGCTTCATGAGCAACAGTTGAACTTGGTTCCATTTCTTGTTTATTCACCTTTGACTCATTCATGCAACCAGACATGAGCGTAGTTAACATTAATATATATAAATATTTCTTCATTTAAATCTCCCTATCAACAAAAATCACTTGGCCCTTGCCAAGTGCTTAATATTCTAAGTAAAGTCCTTTTTTATGAAAGACTAGTTGTCAATTTTATTTTTAAGCTATCATACATTTCTTTATTGACATTCTAAATTGTAACAAATCTGAAACAATACTACAAACAGAATAAATAATCGTAAAGTAAACTTAATGTCCTGAATTCTCCCGTTTACTATGTTTAAATATTTATATACAATGTTTCTTAAAGAATTCAACATAAGAACTACTTTTTGATTTGGAGGGATTTTTTACTATGTTACAAGAATTTAAGAAATTTGCTATGAAAGGGAATGTGTTAGACCTGGCAATCGGGGTCATTATAGGGGCAGCTTTTGGAAAAATTGTTACTTCTCTAGTGAATGATCTGATTATGCCTATTCTTGGAATTTTTATCGGTGGCGTCGATTTCACAAAACTCTCTTATTCCCCTCCATTTGGGGAATCTGTTATCCTATATGGACAATTTATTCAAACCGTTTTCGACTTTTTGATTGTCGCTTTTTCCATTTTTCTTTTTGTCCAATTTATGAACAAAAGAATTAGGAAAAAAGAAGAAGAAGAGACTACGCCTGAACCGCCAGAAAAAGATGCAAAAGAAGAATTACTAATCGAAATTCGTGACTTGTTGCAAAAACAAGAGCAGAACTCACTTGATATAAGCAAAAAACAAAATCATGAGTCCTAAATAAAAATATGAAAGAACAAATGATAGACATCTCATCATATCATTTGTTCTTTTCCTATTTCCCACATAAATGCTCATGCATCTAAACACACAGGTAATCTTATATAGAAAGAAGTGGTCCAATGCCATCATCTATTCAAAAACAATATTTTCGTCGTGTTATTATTATTTTTGTGATTTCTCTTGCTATTGCCACTATTGGAGTCTTCCTTGGTACAGTTGTTCCAAGCCAATATTTTCTTCCGATCAAGATAATTGAAGTAATTATGTTAATCATCGCTTTTTTTCTTAGACGAAAAAAGGGGATTTCCTACTTTTTCTTATTCTTATTTACCTTTATATCTGGTTTGTCTATTTATCCCATTCTATATCAATATGTGTCTTCAATAGGTATGCAAACGATACTAATGACGCTCATAGCAACAACTATCATTTTTATTTTTATTGCGAGCTATGCCACTATTACAAATAAAGATTTTAGTTTTTTAGGCGGTATATTATCAATTGCCTTACTTGCCTTTATCATCATGGCTATCATACGAACCTTTTGGCCATTAGATGACACTTCACTACTCATTTATTCATTTATAGGTGTCCTTATATTCAGTGGCTATATTCTATATGACTTTAATCGTTTGAAAAAATACGGTATTAAAAAAAGTCAAATCCCAACTTACACTTTGAATTTGTATTTAGATTTTATTAATCTCTTCCTAAACTTACTTAGACTAATTGGTTTACTGAAAGATAGAAAATAACAAGTAACATGATAAAAATGACAGAATACTTCTGTCGTTTTTTTTATGCCCAAAAATGAATAAATCTGGATAATCGGAACACTTTATAAACATAATACGAAAAAAGGAGGTTTTTTACGAATGGCAGAACAACACTCTGAAAAGAAAATGTCAAGAAGGCGCTTTATTAGAAACTCTGGTTACGTAGCAGGTGGACTTGTCGGTGGAGGAATCATCGGTGGGCTCATTGGTGCCAATATGAATGATGAGCAAGAAGGTACAAATACACAAGGGGAACATCAAGGAACCAGCTTTCTACAAGCACCTCTTTATTTTACAAACCCTGAAATGTTTGCCGTTTTAGTCGCTGCTTCTGAAAGAATTTTCCCAAGCGATGATAACGGTCCAGGAGCTGATGAATTAGGCGTTGCCTATTATATAGATCACTCGCTCGCTGGTTCTTGGGGGAACAATGCTCGTGAATATATGCAAGGGCCTTTCTTTCCAGGATCTAACTTCCAAGGTTATCAATCCCCTCTTAAGAGACATGAAGTATTTGATACAGGAATAAAGGCATTGCAAAAAGTGGCCAATGACAAACACGATAAGAATTTCCCTGACTTGGAAGGCGAACAACAAGATGCTATCTTAACTTCCTTCCAAAATGATGAGGTTGAGCTCAAAGGAGTAACATCCAAAACCTTTTTTAATATTCTCAGAGCAGCCACGATTGAAGGCGTATATGCTGACCCTGCATATGGAGGAAATATTAATATGGAAGGCTGGAAAATGAAAAACTATCCTGGGCATCAAATGAGTTATTACGACAAAATTGAATCAGATGAATTTATGGAAATTGAACCACAAGCCCTACATTCTTATACAAAATAAGTGGATTGAACAGGAGGAAATACAATGGCTGAAAAATTACCTAAAACCGATGTCGTCATCGTCGGTATGGGCTGGGCTGGTAGCATTATTGCTGCCGAGCTTGGTAAGGAAGGATTAAAGGTTGTTGGATTAGAACGAGGTAAAGAAAGAGGCTTGAAAGATTATTATGTCGTACACGATGAGCTTCGTTATGCTATTCGTTATGAATTAATGCAAGATTTATCAAAGGAAAGTTTGACTTTCCGTAATAATCAAAAGGAAAGAGCCCTTCCAATGCGTCAACTTGGTTCTTTCCTATTAGGTGAAGGTTCTGGTGGTTCTGGTGTTCACTGGAACGGCCAATCCTTCCGTTTTTTGCCTTATGATTTTGAAATTCGATCAAAAACAATTGAAAAATATGGTGAAAGTAAAATCAAAGGATTACAAATTCAGGATTGGGGCATTACATACGACGAATTGGAACCATATTTTGATAAATATGAGAAGGTCGCTGGTATTAGTGGTGAAGAAGCTCATTTTGGACCGGAACGTTCCAATCCATATCCGACACCACCGATGAAAGAGACACCATTAACCAAACGGTTTAAAGATGCAACAAACTCATTAGGTATGCATCCATACCATATGCCTTCAGCTAATTTAAGTGAACCATATGAGAACATGTACGGTGCAAAGATTGCTAACTGTCAATATTGCGCATTTTGCGAACGCTTTGGTTGTGAATACGGTGCAAAGGCAGATCCAACTGTTGCCGTCATTCCTTATGCTAAGGAAACAGGCAATGTCGATATACGCAATTTTGCTAATGTAACTGAAATCATCCATGAAGGTGGAAAAGCAACCGGTGTGAAATTCGTAGATGTATTAACGAAAGAAGAATTTATTCAACCGGCTGATACAGTCGTGCTTACGAGCTATGTCATGAATAATACGAAACTACTTCTCCATTCAAAAATAGGCAAAGCCTATAACCCAGAAAACGGGACTGGTGTGATTGGTAAAAACTATTGTTATCAGATTCTCCCTGGCTCTACAGGCTTTTTTGAAGAAGAACGCTTTAACACTTTTATGGGGGCAGGAGCATTAGGTGCAACAATTGATGATTATAATGGTGATAACTTTGATCATTCAGATCTAAACTTTATCCATGGTGGCTCTATCTCCATTAATCAATCAGGTAAACGACCGATTGGCTCAAATACCGTTCCATCTGGTACACCAAACTGGGGAGCTGAGTTTAAGGCACAATCCATTAAGTATTTTACAAGATCACTCAATATTGGAACACAAGGTGCTTCCATGCCTGTACAACATAATTTTATGGACCTTGATCCGACGTACAAAGACGCTTATGGTCTACCATTGCTTCGTTTAACTTATGACTTTACAGAACAAGATAAAGAGCTTTATAACTATATCGGCAAAATTGCAGATCAAATTATGCTTGAAATGGGCGCAGATAAAGTAAATGAACGTTCGAATCTTGAAAGTTATGATATTGTGCCATATCAAACAACCCATAATACAGGTGGTGTCATTATGGGCGCTGAACCGGAAACATCTGCTGTTAATAATTATCTGCAAATGTGGGATGCTGAGAATGTATTTGTTGTAGGTGCCTCTGCTTTTGCGCATAATGGGGGCTATAACCCAACGGCAACTGTTGGTGCACTCGCATTCAGAGCAGCAGAAGGTATCCTCAAATATAGCAAAGAAGGTGGCATGCTCGCCTAATTAGTAGGAAAGGGGTTGATTTGTAATGGGTTTAACAAATATCGGAATACCAGGTTTAATCATTATCCTTGTCATCACCTTGATTATATTTGGACCAAAAAAACTACCTGAAATTGGCTCAGCTTTCGGGAAAACATTAGCTGAATTTAAAAGATCGACAAGAGAGATTATGGACGATAGCGACAAGGAAACATTGACAGTGGCTACTAAAAATGAAGAGGAATCTAAATAACATCTGTGATGGAGGCTGTAAAGATGGAGAATAATGACCAAACACTAGTGGAGCATTTAACTGATTTAAGAAAAGTGCTCATTCGATCGATTGTCTTCTTTACCTTTTGTTTTATCCTTTGCTTAGTGTTTATTAACCACCTTATTCCCATTCTAGCTAATGACTATGATCTCGTCATGCTAGGGCCATTAGATGTCATTAGACTATACACAGGGATTGCCGGTAGCATTAGCCTCGGCATTTCCCTTCCCTTCATTGCTTTTCAAGCATGGCTATTTATTAGACCTGCATTAAATGATAAAGAAGCAAAAATCTCAATCATGTTCATTCCAGGAATTATTTGTAGCTTCGCCATTGGCTTATCATTTGGTTTATTCATTGTATTCCCAACCATTTATGGTTTTCTCATGCACCTTGGCGAAAGTAATTTTTCTATGATGATTACTGCTCGAGAATATTTCTCATTTTTATTGATTTCTACTATTCCGTTTGGGTTTCTATTTGAAGTTCCATTATTACTAGTCTTTCTCACAAATATCGGGGTCGTATCCCCAGAAATGCTAAAGTCAGTAAGAAAATACGCATATGTGGTGCTTGCTGTTGTTTCTGCGCTCATTACGCCACCAGACTTTTTCTCACAAATACTCGTACTCTTTCCATTAATTGGACTATATGAACTCGGACTGTTTCTTTCAAAGATCAGCTATAGAAAACGATTGGTCATGGAAGCAGAGTTAAATAAAGGGTAGTTTACTGATAGTGAAGACGATAGTATTCTCGTGGACATCTTTAAAATAGGTAAATGAAGAAATACAATCTCTAATAATAACAAGGATCGTATGAAGAGAAATCCAATCTTAGTCATTTTTTAATTAGATTTCGATATTGCTCTATAAAATGCTTAGGTACATCTTTCATATAAAAAGGATATACACCACGATTAGTATGTAAATACAATGTACCTAGCTTTTTTTTCGATTCTCTAAATGAAATATCAAACACAGCATGTATATCTATTTCGTCTTCACTCCATATAATTTTCTTATCGAAGAGTTTAATTTCACTTTCTATTTCCTCATACTTCTGGACATTCCAATCAATTTTACGCACAACTTTTATATAAGTAAGACTAGCTATAAGTTCCAATGGCGAACCCCCAATATTTAATATCTCCATTCTATGGGATTGTTAGTGAAAACGATAATGATTTGCTTAAAAGTAAAGAAGCCATGTTAGCAACGTTAAAAATGCTACTATTATTGTTTCAATTCAAGCAGATACCTACTCCCCTATGTGACTTCTTAAATAAATCTTAACTGTATACTAGCCAGTAAAACTTAAGATCAAAAGCAAAGAAAGAATGGATGCTCTTCTTTTTGCATTTAAGAACCAGCTTCCGATTCTTTCATATGGTTACGAACAGTTCAAAACAATGTTCCGAACTTTAAAGTACACCAGAAAATAATCTCGCAAATGACTCTTTTGTTCTTTCAAATAACCCTCTTTTGTAAAACTGTACCGGACTTATTTTAAAACTATCTTTCATATCATCTTCATAATGAGCAACTAAATCTCTAATAGAACTTGTCCCGTAAAGAAAAACATTTACCTCGAAGTTCAAATGGAAACTTCTCATATCCATATTAGCAGTACCAATACTGGCTAAATTCCCATCAATAATAATTATTTTTTGATGAAGAAAACCTTTTTTATATGAATAGATCTCTACTCCATAGCGAAGAAGTTCAGAAAAATAAGAACGGCTAGCATATTGCGTAAAAAAACTATCATTGATTTCAGGGACGAGAATTCTCACTTCAACCCCTTTTGCCGCAGCTACTCTTAATGCCGTACGAATGGCTTCATCTGGTACAAAGTAAGGGGTAGCAATCCAAATAGAATAATCAGCAGACGAAATCATCGAATAATAAAAATCCCCCATAATTCCCTGTTGCGTATCTGGTCCACTGGCAACGACCTGAAGCGCTCCGTCTACCACATCATCTTTTTTATGTATAGGCTTCCTATCATTACGATATTTATCCAGCACCTCTTCATTAGCAACATATTCCCAATCTAATAAAAATATCGTGTGTAGTATATAGACAGCTTCACCTTTTAATAAAAGATGGGTATCTCGCCAAAATCCAATTTGCTTATCTTCTCCCAAATATTCATTTCCAACATTCAATCCACCCGTAAAGCCGATCTCTCCATCAATGATGATAATCTTACGGTGATTTCTAAAATTAAATTTCTGATTAAAAAAACCATACTTTAAAGGCGAGAATGGTTTTACTCGGATGCCAGCATCCAACATCTGGTTGATATCTTCCGTATGCAGTGTTAAGCTCCCAGCTGCATCGTAAATAAATAACACTTCTACTCCTTGCTTGGCTTTATCCATCAATATCTTCATTATTTCTTTTCCTAAGCGATCAGAACGAAAAATGTAATATTCCATATGAATGAATTTTTTTGCCTGTAACAGCCTTCTCTTTATTTCAAAAAAAGTTTCATCACCGTTTTTTAAAATGGTTGCTTTAGATTTCGTACTAATCGGAGTTAATGATGAATGATTAGCAAATTCCGCAAATCGAAGCTGGCCATCTTGGAGGAATGATATATCTTGTTCCTCTTCTCTATGCATTAAGCGTTTCCATTCATCTCTATCTCTGCTACGTTTACTTTTAAATAAATACCCTTTCATATATAATTGCCCTGAAAATAAATAAAATAAATATCCAAACACCGGAAAGAATACGATTACATACATCCATAATAATGTATGCTGTGGGGTTCGATCTTCCAGCATAATGGAATAGCATATCACTAATATTGCCAAACTATAAAATACAAGGCACATTATCGTAGTCATTATACTTGTTGCCATAAAAAGTCCGATATATAATGTAACCATCAGAATGAATACAAATAAAAACTCTACTCTTCTTCTACCTATCATTACCATGCCCCATCCCGTAAGTTGCTGTTATTATTAGTACCCTAATTTCCATTTAAAGAAACGAGCTCTATCATAATTTTTATAAACGTTGAGGAGAATAAAATGAAAGTCATACCTTTACATAATGAACATGCCGAAAGTTTCAAACAAATACGCTTAGTTGGACTTAAACAACATCCAGAAAGTTTTGCCTCTAGTTTTGAAGAAGAAGTACAGCAATCAATACAGGATATCGAAAAGAGATTGCACTCTAGTCAAGCAATCACTTACGGTGCTTTTCATGAAAGTAAATTAGGCGGCATCATCACTTTGTTATATGAAAGTAAATTAAAGATGCGCCATAAAGGACATATCGTTGGTTTATTTGTACGAGAGGAATATAGAGGGCTCGGAATGGCAAAACAATTAATGAACACGGTCATAGAAAAAGCACAAGTTAGTACGAATATCGAACAATTACATTTAACTGTCATGGCAGATAATCAACCTGCAATAAAATTATACAAAAAACTAGGTTTCCGCTCATATGCTCACGAACCTCGTGCTTTAAAAGTGGAAGGGCATTATTATGATGAAATTCATATGGTCTTACAATTAAAATGAGTTTAAGGCAGGTGTTTACTTGAACGCCTGCCTTAACACATTACCTCTTATAAAGATTGATATTTTTTTAATATTTCCTGAAGCTTCAATGCTAACCCAACATTACCTTCAACCTTTAAACCACCTGTCATAAAGGCTACCGTCGTGTTTAAATCACCTTTTAATAGACTAGAAAAGTGGCTATCACTCATTCTTAATTTAACCGCAGGATCGTCAGCTTCCCCTTCAATTACACTTACCTTTCCATCGCATAAAACAATTTGAATGGGGCCACTTTCTTTTAAATCCACTTGAAACACTCTATTTTTTTCATTTACAATATACTCTGGTTGATTATTCATTTTATCCGTCATTTCTTCAAGCTCAAGTAATACAGACATGTTAAGCCTCCCTTTTATCAATAAAATACCTTAAGCTGTAGCAAGGACATGGAAATGCAAACATAAAATAGAAAGAAATTCGTTACTCTAAAATTCACATGATTTTTCAATAGGATTACAGTATAGCGGTAATGATTTCAGTATCTAATTGTCCTCGAAATCTTTCATTTCATCGCAGTAACTTTATTAATATTCTATGTGGTAAATGAATCTTCCTGCCTAAAATGAATAATTATTCATTTTTCTTATTTTACATGAGGAAGTTCTTTTTAAATAAAAATAACTCGCCCATTGGCAAGCTATTTTTAGTACTCATTCATATAACCCCTGTTATTACACACTTAAGAAAGGAATCTATTCTCTCCACGGAAGTTCAGTTCCAAAGCTTTGTGCCCTTTTTTCACTATCCTTCCTTCTGCGCTTTCTATGTTCCGCTCTTTCTTTTGCACTTTCATATAGGCTCATTTCTTCGTCAGTCACGGGTACAACTTTAGGAATGGGTGCTGGTTTCCCATCTTCACCAAGCGCTACCATTGTAAGGAAAGATAGGGCACAAATATTTCTATCTCCTGTTAAGAGATCTTCTGATATAACCTTTACAAATATCTCCATTGAAGACCTGCCTGTATATGTAACAAATGCTTCTAAGCAAACCGCATTACCAGCGTAAATAGGGTGTAAAAAATCAACTGAATCAGTTGACGCTGTTACAACCGCTTTTCTAGAATGCCTCATAGCTGCAATCCCAGCAATATCATCTATATAAGCCATTAACTTCCCACCAAACAGCGTTCCATGTCCATTTGTATCTGGTGGTTGAACAATACTTGTTTTTACAACATATGATTCTTTACAAAACTTTGATTCACTCACACTATTTTCTCCCTTCATAAAAGTATCAAAGGATACCTTTATATATCATACCTCATTACCGTTATTTAAAAAATGAATTCTTCTTTTTTGGCCTGAGTGTGTCCCCTGTCCATCCTTTTTTCACCAGTAACATATAGACAGCTACAGTAGATAGAATAATAATGACCAATGCACCTGCGTATCCCCATTTCTCATCTAATTCTGGCATAAATGAGAAATTCATCCCCCAAAGAGCTCCCCATGCACTAATTGGTGTAAATAATGTCGTAATAACTGTTAAAGTTTTTATAACTTCATTTCCTCGATGGGAGGATACCATTTCTTCAAAATGTACAAGGTGATCAATTTCTTCAATATACTCTTTCGTTAACATATTTCCTCTTTCTAACCTTTTTCTCATATTTTTAAAATGCTTTGTCTCAACAATTTCCCTTGAAAATGCTTCTTCCAAGCCAAACGATAATTCTATAATTGGAATCATAAAGTTTTTCCAAACTAACACTTCATGTCTTAGCTGAAAAATTTCTTCTAATCGATCAATACTGTTCTTTTGTTTGATTTCCCAAAGTAAATCGTTTAATTTCAACTCAAAATCATCAATTCTTTTAATACTATTCTTTAAAATCTCCGCTAAAAGAATAGAGAAACCCGCAACTGCATTTTCAGCTTCCAACATATCATCATTTATATGACTATCCTGTTCAAATTCACTCGTTATCAGTACATGTTCTGTTAGAAAATAATGGAGAAGCTTATATTCTTTTTGTTGATTAAGCTTTTGTTCATAGATGAGCGATCCACAAATGTAGCTTTTCCCTTCCGTTGATCGCAAATGGAGATGATTTGATTCTTGAGAAGATATATGCTCGATCCACATTTCAATTTCTTCTTTATAAAAAGGGAATGCTAAATGTTTGTTTGCTTCTGGTTCAAAAAAATTAAGCCAACGCCAATTATTCATCTCTTTTGTATCCATTCATTCTCACCCTCCTACTTTAACATTCCCTGAAAATGAACATAACAAAACCATATGTTTATATTTAAATGAAACGGGTAATTATAATACATGCAAGAAATAAACTTTCCATAAAATGAAGGAGGAGTTAATATGAAATCTCGTCCAAAGAACTTTATTATTGCAGGAGTTGGCGTAACAAGTTTACTATTACTTGCTAAGAAGGAAAATCGTGAAAAGTTACAGACACTCACACATAAAATGAAAAGTTATCTTCCAACTAATAGTGAGGATCAATATGAAATGAAAGCCGGACATCCCGATCCACAAGACACCCGCGATAATGAAATGGTCAGTGAAGGTGCTATGACTTCCGTTAATTATTATAATAATCAACAAGAAGAAAAATAACCTAGGGATTTTTCCTTAGGTTATTTTTCTTCTACAATCATTGGATGAAGTTTAGCTTTTCCTCTCCTCAACCTTGTCTTAATTGTCGAGAGAGGTAGCTTTGTTGCTTCACTTATTTCCTTTAATGACATTTGTTCGAAGTAATAAAGATATAGTGGTTCTTTATATTTTTCAGGTAGACAAAAGATAATCTTCTCTACTTCTTCTCGATTACTTTTTTTAACAAACAATTCATCGGCCCCTGGAGATTTGGCTTCCTCATATAGAGTAGGTAGCCTCTCTTCTAAAAATTGTCGTTCACTTTGTTGTTTTCTCCATTGATCCCTACATTTGTTTAATGCAATTTTATATAACCAATTTTTAATATTCGTTTCTTCTTTCAAGGAAGGGAAAGCTAAATAAGCTGAAATCAAGGCTTCTTGGAGTAAATCCTCCGCTCTTTGGGGATGTTTAATTAAAGAATAAATGTATCTGTATAATGATTGAGCATACTCGCTCACATAATTTTCGAATGTGTAATTAATTGTTGCTTCCATACTTCATCTGGGTCTATTACCCTTTCCTCCTTTATATCTTTTCTTACCCTAATAGACGAATGATAGACCTTCTTCCCCTACAGTGTTTTTTATTTTTTTAATAAAAACTTGTTTGTTTTGTAAGAAACCAAGTAACACCAATCTTCTTACATATCGTCATGTAATGCATGAACATTAATAAAATGGCTCCCATATTAATGCCTAAAATTACGCCATGCATTTGCAGACTTTCCATTGATCCAAATACATACATCGCAACAAAAGATATAAGTGTTGACCACACAGCATGATAAAAGGCATCTTTCATAAGACCCAAACCAATAAGAAATGCTTGCATAGGGAAAATAAAAAAGTGTAACAGAAAGAATGGCCACAGTAATTGCACATATATACTTGCTTCTATTGAGTGGAAAAATGTACTAGTTAATGGTTCGGCAAAGAAATAAAAAATGGTAACAGATGGAACACCATACAAGAAGGTGATAAAAAATACTTGTTGAAGTAACCGCCGTAAGTAATTATGCTTCTCTTCAGCATATGCTCTTGAAACAGTAGGAATGAGCATAACCATAAAGGAATGAGCAATAAAAGCAGGAAACATTCCAATTGTCATTGCTACACCTGCAACCATCCCAAAATGTTCAGTGGCAATATCCGTACTGATTCCAGACTTTAGCAATGCCGCTTTTATTAAAAATGGTTGGATCGCATGGGTTAAAGCATGAAATATCCGTAGACCAGTTGTAGGGATAGACACCCCCATCAAGTTTTTCCACACACTCATACCAGACATCTGCTCAAACGGCAATTTCTTCATCCTTTGATACTGGATGACAAATAAATGAATGAAGTAAGCAAAAATCGCTATTTCACTGCCAACAAATGTACAAACAGCTATAAAAACTGCCGTTTCCGTTTCAAAGCGAAACAAATGAAAAAGTAGAATCAGCAATGAAAGCTGAATGAATTTTCTCAAAAAATTGGCAGAAGCAATCTTCCCCATTTGTTCGTTGCCCATAAAATAACCTCTAGCAATAGAAGAAAATGAAATAATCGGTATGAGAATTATAGCCATCCACCTTAATAGTGGATGATAATCATCAAAAACAGTAATAAATGGGAGAATCGCTGATGCTAACGGGATTAATATAAGTGAAAAGATAACCGTCATTCTAATCACATGATTGAGCATACTATAGTGATATTTTCTATCCTTTTCCGCAATAAATTTAGAGATGGAAACAGGCATTTCAAAACTTGCTAATAAAACAATCAAAAAAATGGTTGGAAGAATAGACATATAAAGCCCTAAACCATGTTCACCTAACTGCCTAGCAAGCACCATATTAATCAGAAATTCAATACATTCACCTGCAAAAGCCGCTAGAATTAATAAAAGCAATCCCTTGAAGAACTTGTTCATTTCGCCTCTCCTTTTTGTCCCCACAAATAAATAATCTCTTCTATCCTATGAGACAACCCTAAAAATTATTAACCTAGTTGAATATTTGTTTACTGATCACTTCACTCTATTTTTGTTTTTTTCTAACCTAAAAAGGGATATACGTATGGAACAATGGATGGTAGATAAAGTCGATATAGCCCCTGCAGGGCCGGTTCACTTGCATTTGCTAGAGAGCGGATATTTGTCTTTCATCAAATATTAATGAAGAAAAAGGGTAAGAAACCGTATAAATAATTTTGGGAATTGATCACCTCATTTTTGGTATCTTTGTTATATACCAAGGCTTTGAAAAGAGTAAAAGGGTTGCCTAAAAGTCGAAGAAGTGACTTTTGGGCAACCCTTTTTACTGTGCTATTCTGTTTGCTCATCCATCAACTGCCTGCACACCAAAAATGAAAGATAGATGTGTGGGGATGTTTCATTTGTCAACACTTCTTGCGGATTTTTATATCCATTTGCACAGATATAGACAGTCTGATTTTCCGTTCCTATTTTTAGCTGTCATGCTACCCATGTATAGCTGGCACAGATAGTAGCGACCCATTTTTCTATTCTCACTTTTCTATCTATTCTTCCAATAAAGATGCTGACCACTTCTTATATAGGTAATCTAGCTCTCTTTGACATTGTTCCTTTTCACATTGTAAGTCTTGCAGCATGCTCAAGGCTTCACCAGTCATCATCTTTCTTTCTATTATCTGTAATTTTTCTTCTAGCTCTTCCATTTCCTCTTCTATACCATCTGTTTGATGAATATTTTGCTTTACTGTACTTTCCCTTTCAACCTTTTTTATCGCTTCCTTAATTGGAGGTGCCATCTGTTGAATTTGGTTGCACCACTTTTTCCATGCATATGTGAATGATCCATTAAAATAGGAAAGCCTTCTCTGATTCAATATATACGTTTGGTTGAATAATAGCTCGATGAAATAACGATCATGAGAAACAGCTAAGATCGTTCCTTGAAATTCCTGCAGTGCCTGTTCAAGCACTTCTCTCGATTCAATATCGAGATGATTTGTGGGTTCATCAAGGATAAGAAAATTCACATTTTGATACATGAGTTGTGCTAAACGCAGTCGCATGCGCTCACCACCACTTAACTGTTTCACCTTCTTATAGACGGCATAACCATAGAAAAGAAAATTTGCTAGAATCCCTCTCGCTTCTCCCTCCGCTACAGCATGTATGTCCCTGAACATTTGTAGTACGGTTTTTTCTTGGTTTTCGCTCTCTGTAAATACTTGTTGTGCTAAGTAGCCAATTTGACAATTACTACCTATTCGCACTTCTCCTTCATCTGGAAGTAAATGATGTAAAATTAATTTTATTAATGTCGTTTTACCGCTGCCGTTTTCTCCAACAAGCACTGCACGATCTTGAAAACGTAAATGCATGTCAATACTTTCTAACACAAACTCTCCACTAAAAGACTTTGTCATATTTTCTATAACTAACGTGTCTTTCCCACTTCTCTCTTCTGCTGCCAAATTCAAATGTATTTTGCGATGAGAAACGGGTTTTTTTACCTTTTCCATCCGATTTAGTGCCTTTTCCATACTACTTGCTTTTTTATGGAGCCCGGCATTAGGTGGGTTGGCTTGATTTGCCCACTCTCTTAACCTTTTTATCGATTCTTTCATCTTTTTTATTTTCTTCTGTTGATCTTCATACTTTTGAAATTCCTGTAATAGTCGACTTTCCTTTTCTTTTACATAATCAGAATAATTGGTATGATAATTCGTTAATCCTTCATCTTCTAAATCCATAATCATCGACACGGTTTGATCAAGGAAGTACCGATCATGTGAAACCATAACAATTGTCCCCTCATAATCTTTAATAAAACTTGTTAACCAATCAACAGCTTGGAGATCAAGATGATTTGTCGGTTCATCCAATAATAATAAATCTGGTTTCTTAAGTAGCTCTTTGGCTAAGCAAACTTTTGTTTTCTCACCACCACTAAGCATTTGAAACTTTTTCTCCATTAATGCTTCTATACCAAGCCCATTAATGACTGTTTTTATTTTTCCCTCTATTTCATAGCCTCCGTCATTCATAAAATAATCTTGTAACTTCCCATATTCATTGAGTAGTTGTTCCATCCCATTCGTGGTTTGTGATTGAGCTAATTTTTGTTCCATATCTGTTAGTTTTCTTTTCACCTCAAGTAAATTAGAAAAGGCTTCCTCCACTACATCCAAAGCAATAACCGATTCATTATATTCTGGTATTTGATGTAAATAGCCAATCACAATATGTTTACGCCAATGTATTTGACCTTGGTCAGGTTGTTCTACCCCAGCCATGATTTTTAACAACGTCGACTTTCCACTACCATTTCTTCCAACAATACCTACTCGCGAGTGGTTCCGTATGTCAAAACTAATATTAGTGAAGACTGTATCACCACCGTACAATTTCGTTATATTTTGTCCGCTCGTTATCATTTCATTTTCCTCCATATAAGAATAGCTCATTTCGTCACTTGTCTGTGTTAAAGCTCTTTTTTTCCTACCACCGCAAGCAACATGAGCTAGACAGAAATTTGATTAGGTGAAAAAAAAGGGCCACAGAGAATAAACTTCTCCTGTGACCCTTTTCTCATTTAAATATAAATACTCACCTGTATCCATACAAGTAAATATTCAGTATTATCATTGTGCTCTTTGACGGGTGTAAAGAGATGTTTGACTGCTTATTTTAGCTATGCAATGGTTATAAAAGGACAGACGTATCCCGTTAACAGTCATTGCGCCAAAAATTGCACAGAAAATAGTTATATGTTCAAGCCATTTTCCACGCGTTAAAACAGTTCCACTCATCTCTTCTACACCTCCTTTTTCCATTCAATTACTACTAGTTTAAATGAAATATTCTAAAATAACAATCATTTTCAAACATATATTTTTATCGTTTTTTTGATTTCTATGCTGTGGGAAAAGACTAATATACCCGATATATTGATGCGCACTCTACAATGCCTATTTTGAAATTTCTAAATATCATAATAATCTACTCACTGTTTCTGAATGTAGGCTTATTATAAATTGGGTGGTTAATACCCTTGCTCCTTTATTCTGAGTAAAATTTTCTAAGTTAACTATCCTCTTAAGCATCCCCAGTAAATAGCAGTGCAAAAGCAATATCAATATCCCTTTCCCTTGATTAATTGACTAAAAGGACATCAACATTTGACATAGAGTTAAGGTAAATGCATCTCTACACCAATCGGTTAAGGCCAAAAAAAAGAGAGCTTCATCACAAAACTCTCTCTAAACTATTCTTTGACTATATGATTCTTAAATGCATAGATTACGGCTTGAGTGCGATCTTGGACATCAAGTTTACTTAAGATATTACTTACATGTGTTTTAACGGTTTTTAAAGCAATGTATAGTTCATCAGCAATCTCTTGATTAGTTTTTCCTTGCGTCATATGAAGTAGAATTTCCATTTCTCTACTGGTTAATTCTTCATGGAGAGGTTGTTCTTTTTTTCCTCTCATCTTTAACATCATTTTTCCAGTGACCTCAGGTTCTAAGACAGATTCTCCTTGTTGTGTTCTGCGTATCGCGTGTGCAATTTCACTTGCTTTTGATGTTTTTAACATATAGCTAGTAGCTCCTGCCTCAAGTGCGGGATAAACCTTTTCATCATCTAAGAAGCTCGTTACAATTATTATTTTTGCTTCTGGCCATTGCTCAACAATTTGCTTTGTCGCTTCAATCCCATCCATTTCTTTCATCACTAGATCCATTAGAATAATATCTGGTCGTAATTCCATTGCCAGCTCGATCGCTTGTTTACCGTTATCCGCCTCGCCAATTACTTCTATATCAGGTTGAGCTGATAAATAAGCGGTCACACCAATCCTCACCATCTCATGGTCATCTACAAATAATACGCGTATCATTTTTCATCGCCCCCTTCACCTTCAATAATGGGTACTTTTACTTCTAATCTTGTTCCTTTATTAGGAAGGCTGATCATTTTTAATGTACCACCAATCTCTAGTGCTCTTTCATACATATTTTGAATACCGTATGAACCTGCTTTTGCCTTATCTACATTAAAACCGATACCATCATCAATAATACGTAGAATAGCAAATCCGTCACGTTGAATAAGTAATACATCTAAGGTGTCTGCTTTTGCATGACGCAAAGTATTGGAAACAGATTCTTGTAGAATGCGAAAAAGGTGATCCTCAATCCCTTTATCTAAATAAAAGTCCTCTGCTCTCCATTTGATATTCATGGTGACTTTTTGTTTTAACTCAAGCAGCAGTTCCTCGATTCCTTCTATTAGCTTTTTTCCTTTTAAGGCAACAGGGCGTAGGTGAAGCAATAAAGCACGCATTTCTAGCTGGGATTGATGGATCATCCCTTCTACTAACTGCAATTGCTTGACCTCATTGGCCGATTTTTCCTCTGTTTGTTCCATAATCGCTGACATTAACATAGAAGCAGCAAATAATTGTTGACTGACTGAATCGTGTAATTCTCTTGCCAAACGATTTCTTTCTTCATAAATAATTTCTTGCATACGATTATCAATATCTTTCGCTTTTTCATTTGCGAGCCGTTGCGTATACTTGGCCTGTTCTGATATTTGCTTCTGTATTTTGATTATTCTTTGGTATATGTTTTGAATATCAGCACTTACTTCTTCATGATTAACCGTGAGTACTCTTCCTTCTTCTACCTCATGAAGCCAGCCTTCCATCTCTTTCAGTTGCTTCTGCCATCTATAACCAGATAATAACCCATAAAAAACACCTAATAAGATGCTTATCATTGGTGCAAACAATGCAAAGGGAATATCAACGACTTTAAAATGCCAGAAATCAATCAGGCGAATAGGGAAAACAAAATAAAAGGACAACATCATGCTGATAAGTAATAGTAGTGAAAGAAGCACTCCATATAAGATCTGACGTTGAGCCATATTCATGAGCGCTTCACCTCTATATCACCCACAATTAAAGAGGTGACGATTTTCACCTTTTGTTCAGTTTGGTTATAATTTTCCGTCTCAAAAATATAATTGCGGTTAAAAGCTCTTTTTTCTACCAAATCGAAAATCTGGCTAGAGCCAACAATAACAGAATGATTGATTGACACCTCTACATCATAAGGAATATATATGCGTACATTTCCAATAAGGTTTTTGATAAAGATGATATTCTCTTGATTAGGTAATACCGTATAGCTCAAATCAATCTCAGTATCCCCTAAGCCACATTGGATATTTATATCTCCCCATTCATATACCTCTTCAGAAGTATTTTGGTGCCCACTGATTTTATTCGTTAATAAATTCTTCTTCTGAACCACAGCCTCTTTTCGCTCATCTGCTTTTCGCTGTTCTGCTCTAGGCTGAACCTTCTTTGGTTTCTTTTTCGTTAAGTAAAATTGATAACCAAAATGAACAATAAGTGCAAGGATTAACAACTTGAATGCCATCATATTAAATATAGTAATCGCAAAAAGTAAAATTCCTAGCCAAAAAAGGACCTTGCCCCTAGTTTTCGGCATCCATTTACGACCAATATAGATCATACCAATTTCAATGATAATTGAGAAGATGAGCCCATGATTAAAAAAGAACACTTCTAAAATAATCATTGCTAAGGCAATGAAGATCCACATTTTATAGTCCTCATTCCATTTTTCAAACATGTGACATCCCTCCTAATCATGTTGTTTAAAAGGCGCAAGTCGGCCTTACGCCTTTCAATGCTTGTTTCTCGGTCAATTATCTTTAGCATACCATGTTTTTATGACTGCAAGGAATCATCCTTTTTCATTTTCAATTCTAAATCAGCAATTTTTTTATCAATATGATTATGGAAGTATTGATTTTGCACTTTTTGTTCTAACTCTGAAATATATTTCTCCATATCATTAAACTTATCATAAGCAGTTTGGTGGGAGTGTTCTTCTCCTAATACTTTATTCATTTTTACTTGAGCACGGGTTACATTTTCTCTCCCCATTAATTGCATGCGGCGAATTTGCATATCCTTTAGTTTATGCTTCATTTCTTCATACTGTCTTTCTAACTTTCCAAGCTCCTCTGATGCTTCTGCCACCATCGTTTGTAATTTATCTGCTCTTTCAGAAAAGTACTGTGTTTCTGTCTTCGCAAATGTTGCTAGCTCCTCTTCACCTGCTCGTTCTGCAACTTCCGCTTGTCCTTTTCTTTTAGTTGCCATATCCATGGCATGGGCAAGTTCTTTACGAAATTCTTCTCTCAGTTTAAATTGTCTTTCTATATATTTTTTCACTTTTTCTGTTTCTTGCTCACTTTGCCTCAAATACTGATTTAATATTGCTATGGGATTTTTACTTTCTTTTTTATCGAGCACCTCATTGATATCTGTTACAATCGTGTTTTTAATTCTTGTTAATAGATTTACCATAATGTCTCCTCCTATTGTTTCCATGATTATTTATGAAGATCGGACCATTGCTTCTCAAAGTTCACAAATGGATCATCGCTTTGTTTTGTTTTTGGCTTTTCTTTATTCCAATTTTTATAAATCAGGTAAATGACATAAAGAGCTAGAACAGCTAAAATTGCTGGGATATTACTGATAGAGAACAATAGTAATACGACACCTACAGTACCCCAAGCTACTTTTTCCCAACCATCTGTTTTGATAAATTGTTTAAATACTAAATAAAGTAATGCAGCTGTAATCGCTAATGCGATAAGTGAACCTAAATTCGCCAATACAACTATTGCCGCAATTCCCCCTGCTATGATTAAAAGAAATTTTTTCATTTCTCTGCCTCCTTTCACTATTTATCTTACCTATTTATAAGATCGTACATAACGTGCCACAGCTTGATTTTGCTCTAAGACTTAAGTCTGAACGAGAGCTGAGCCCCCATTTTATTCTATACATGTAAAACTAATTTAAGTTCATACTACAATTGGGAGGTGTGACAATGTCTCATTCTTGGTTGCTTTCATTTTTGTTAATGATTTCACCTATCAATGATGATTCCATATTCACAATTGAAAAAGAAGATAAAGTAATCACACAAATACAAAGAGAAGACTTTGCTATTCCACAGTCCAATTTACCGTTTATTGAAATGAAAAAATTCGAGACATTTTTGGAGGATCTCGATAAAAAAACATTTATTGCCCCTAAAGACGCTTATATAAAAGGAAATATGATTATCTCAGAAATTGAAGGTAAGCGTTTATACCGTAAAGAATTCAAGAATCAATTTTTTCGCTATTATTTCTCCAAAGGAATCTCAACTATCCAGCTTCCTCTTATTTCTGTACCAGCAAGAGTGGATAAAGACTTAATCAGTCAAATCAATGTGAAAACAATTGGACAGTATGTCACTTACTTTAATAGCAATAATCAAAATCGCTCTCATAATATTTCTTTAGCTACCGAGGCCATTAATAATTATGTCATTTTCCCTGAAGAAACATTTTCTTTTAATGAGGTTGTTGGGAGAAGAACGAAGGATAAAGGATACCTACGTGCGCCCGTAATTGTAAGAGGGGAACTGTCTGAAGATATTGGTGGCGGGATATGCCAGGTGTCTTCCACACTATTTAATGCCGTCGATCGTGCCGGTGTTGAGATCGGCGAGAGATTCTCGCATAGCAAAAGAGTCCCTTATGTACCAAATGGAAGAGACGCAACGGTAAGTTGGTATGGACCAGACTTTACCTTTACAAACCCTTATGAGTTTCCTTTACTTATAAGCGCACACGTTTATGGTGGCCAAATGATTGTTGTAATCAAATCTTCAGACGAAATCGAGACTACACCACGCCATGTTCCCAATGCTTCAAAAATATTACCAAAAGAAATACGTGCAAACGGGGATACTTAAAAAGGAGAATTATATTTGACCCTTATTTTAGTAACCATCTGGGCATTAAAAGTGCCAGCCTTAGTTCTTAAATAACGAATGTTCATGTCCCCTTCAAGTAGACATAAAAAAACCTTCATGATTCCATGAAGAAAAGAATACTACTTGGAGGAGGTTTTTTTCTATGCCAAAGAAATCTAAAAGAGGCCGTCTCCTTATTACAGATGATTTAGATGAATATGGGTGCTAAATTAATTACTCTGATAATGACAGCAATGCACATACCACTTATCATTCGAAAGCTAGCCAACAGAAATGAATTGAACTTATATATAAAACGGTAGCAAAATAGGCAAGAGAAACATAGTTAGCCGTTCTCCGTTTTAGATCAAGTCTCCGAATATAACTTAAAGCTATTCAGCTGCCGATTAGGGGTATATATGAAATTAAGAGCAGCCACTCACGCAAAGGAAAGCTGTATAGGATTACTCTTTTCACTTCACCCTACCGCATAGCAGTATATAAGTAATTGGAAGGCAGGAGACAAACGGAGATAAAAAACGCGTGCCTATTAAATATTATGACACGCGTTCATTGCTTAGCTTTTTATGTTGACTACTTGAAAGGGGCAAGACCAAGGATCATTTTTATTATTCCCTTTTATAACAATGGCTTTTCTGAAACAATGACACCATCTTCATCAGCGTATACATATTCGTCTGGCAACCAATCAAGCCCCCCAAATGTCACGATCGTATTCCTATCTCCTTTGCCAGCTTTTCTACTTTTTAATGGACTACTACCAATTGCTAATACTCCAATATCCATTGATGCTATATCTGCTGTATCTCGCACACAACCATATATAATGACACCCGCCAACCCGCGCGTTTCTGCAATTTTTGCTAATCGATCGCCCATAAGTGCACATCGCCTTGACCCACCACCATCAACAACAAGCACATGACCTTCTGGGATACTTTCCAGTGCTTCAAGTACAAGTACATTATCTTCAAAAACCTTAACTGTTGAAACTTTACCATGGAATCTCTTTTTCTTACCGTATGAATAGAATACTTCTTGATTTACCTTTACATATTCATGATGGTCGTCACATAAATCTGCTGTTTTAAAAGACATGATATCCCTCCTCACTCTACTAATTAATTTCGTCATCCGATGAAAAGTTTCCTTTGTCTAATGGAAAGAAAAAGTGATAACTTGCATATAAGTGTAATGAAAGGGGTGGATCATTATCGCTTATTTATGGATAGCAACAAGCGCTTATTTACTCATCGTTGGTTTGGCTGCTGGCGTTTTTGTTTACACATTAAGGTACGCGCTTCATTCAAAAGATTCTACCCAAATAGATGAAAAAAAAGAAGAGATAGATGACCTCTTAAATTAAATATTTTAAGGCTGTGACCACCTTCCGTCACAGCCTTTCTTTTTACTTATTCATTGCTTGCTCAATAGCCTTGGAAATCTGTGAAATAATATCTTCGTAATGTTCAATACCAATGGAGATTCTAATCAAATGCTCATTAATGCCTAACGCCTCACAAGTTTCTTTTGGTACCGCACGATGCGAAGTTGTAATTGGATGTGAAACAGAAGATTCTACACCAGCTAAAGTAGGTACAATTTTTATCCACCCTAGTGAACAGAAAAAAGTTGATACATCCGCTTGTTCTTTTAGTTCGATCGTGACCATTGCCCCATATCCATATGCTCCATTTTGTTCGAAGGGATAATAAACTTTCTCCACTCCCTCATGAATAAGTAAAGCTTCTGCTACTTTTTTCGCATGATAAGATTGTTCCTTCATCCTTAATGCTAATGTCTTTGCCCCCCTTACTGTTAACCATGCCTCAAAAGGACTTAAGTTCACACCAAGATTTACGACTTTTGCTGAAGCCAGTTCGATTAACTCTTTACTACCAACAATGACACCAGCAGTGACATCACTATGCCCACCAATATATTTGGTCGCACTATGAACAACCATGTCTACCCCAAGCTCAATCGGCTGACAATGAAACGGTGAAGCAAAGGTATTATCAATCAATGTCTTCAGATTGTATTTTTTCGCCAATGATACAACAGCTTTAAGATCTTCTACTCTTAATAATGGATTCGTAATTGATTCTGTATATAAAAGCTTCGTGTTCTCTTTGATTGCCGCCTCGACTTGCGTCATATCGCTAAAAGGAACAATTGTTACGTCTATACCAAATTGCGTGAGCTCTTCCACAATAAGATGAAAGCTTCCTCCATACACATCATCAGTAGCAATAATATGATCACCACTTTTAGCCACTGCTAATATTCCTACCATAATGGCACCTAAACCTGATGCAGCTGCAACTCCTGCTGCTGCACCTTCTAATCTGGCGACAACTTCTCCCAACTCATCGGTGTTAGGATTGCCTGATCTCGTATACAAGTAGTTGCCGTTTCCACTATAAAAACCCTCTAGTTCTTCTAAACTTTTAAAAGTAAATGCAGAGGTTTGATAAATCGGTGTTGCTTTACTTTGAATTGTGCGCTTTTCTTTTTTGTCTCCATGTAATAAAGCCGTCTCAAATTTCATTCTACTGAATCTCCTTTTTATACGCTAAAAGTATAAATCACCTTGTTTTATTTTCATAAATTTCTTAATTCTATCATTATAGCTCACTGTACTTTTTTACGTCAATTGAGGAAAGAAGTATAAGAAACACCCATAAGGCTATATTAAACGGAGATATATATTTTAGAGGTGATTGTATGAATAATGAAAAAAATAAGATGCCGAAATACCCTCAATCGTATTGGTTGGAAGCAAAACAACTCCAATATCAATCATTGGACGGTAACACTAAAACAGATGTAGTTATCATTGGCTCTGGTATAACAGGGATTACTTCAGCCTACTTATTGGCAAAAGAAGGCTTGAAAGTGATTTTATTAGACGCCGGGGAAGTTTTAGCAGGAACGACTGGTCATACAACGGCAAAAGTGACCGCACAGCATGGTTTAATATATGACGAGTTGATTGAACATTTCGGCATAGAGCAAGCAAGACTGTATTATGAAGCCCAAGCTGATGCAATAAAAATGATTGAAAAAGAAGCTGCAAATATAAATTGCGATTTTAGTAATGAAAGCTCTTTTATCTATGCAACCAATGATCAATACAGTGAAAAATTAACTTTTGAATATGACGCCTATAAAAGATTGGGGATTATAGGGCAATTAAAAGAGAGTATCCCATTCTCCATTCCAACTACAGGTGTGCTTGAAATGAACAATCAAGCACAATTTCATCCGGTTAAATATTTAGAAGGCTTACTTCAGCGTTTCATCGACTTAGGAGGTACTGTTTATGAACATACAACGGTCGTTGATATCGAGGAAGGTAAACAACCTGTTGTCATAACGAATAAAGGGCATCGTATTTTATGTAATTATGTTGTGATGGCATCCCATAGCCCATTTTTAAAATGGAAAGGATTATATTTCTCCAGGCTTTTACCTGAACGGTCCTATGTAATTGCTATCGAAAGTGACGACGATTTTGAAGGAAACATGTACTATTGTGCCAATAACCCTGTCCGTTCGATCCGTGCTACAACTTCAGAGGAGACTGGGAAGAAACTTATTCTTATTGGCGGAGAGGGTCATAAAACAGGAAAAGGCATTAACACTTTTCAGCATTACGAGGCATTACAGGCTTTCTCTAATGAGGTCTTCGGGGAAAAACCAATCACCTTTCGCTGGTCTGCACAAGATTTAACTTCATTAGATAAAATACCTTATATTGGTCCTATCACATCTGATGAAAATAATATCTTCGTGGCTACTGGTTATCGCAAATGGGGTATGACAAACGGTACAGCTGCCGGAATTTTGTTAAAAGATTTGATAACTGAACAGCATACACCTTATCAGGAACTTTTTAACCCATCAAGATTTCATGCGAACCCTAGTATTAAAAACTTTATCACTTATAATGCAGATGTTGCAGGACAATTAATTAAAGGGAAACTCGAGCCAGAATTTAAGCACCCTGAGGATCTAGCAAATAATGAAGGCGGCCTGGTGAAAGTGGATGGAAAACGCCGAGGCTGTTACCGCGATGATGATGGCCAACTTCATATTGTTGACACGACTTGTACTCATCTAGGTTGTGAGACAGAATGGAATGCAGGCGAGCGCACTTGGGATTGTCCATGTCATGGATCCCGTTTTTCATATGATGGCGAGGTCATTGAAGGTCCAGCAACTGAACCTTTGGAAAAGATGGATTAATGCATATGACCTTAAAGGTCAGCTAAGTTTTATCTGGTAAGCGATTAGAGCGGCTTCCAAATAGAATAATGTCACATAAGTGGTTGGAAAAATAGGAGAAGGTATGTTTACGCACATAATGTAGAGGATAGAAGCAGAGAACTGCCTGTAAGTCGTCTTTACGTACAAATCATAATAAAACGGATGAAGTATGGGTATTCAATCCCCGTACATATAGATGTTTTTGTCCATTCTTAATTAATCAAAATCGGCATCGATAGATTGAAGTTGTTTCCATTTCCATCCTGAAATGTAGCGATATAGAACAAAAAGATAAAAAATCCGCAACCATCAAACCTTGTTGCGGATTTTCTATGATTTCTTATTGTAGCGTCTTACACCATTACTCCTTAGCGTCTTTTTTCGTTTGATTGACGTTCTGGATTGACGATTTTTCCACCGTGCATAATTTTTTCTTCTAATTGAAGATTTAATTCTTTAGCAAAGCGCTTTAAATCTCTTTCTTCATTCATGGTAACAAGTGATACCACTGTTCCATCTGCACCAAAACGTCCTGTTCTCCCTGAGCGATGGATATACTGCGTTTTCTCACGCGGTAAGTCAAAGTGGATGACATGGGTAATTCCCTTAATATCTAAACCTCTCGCTGCTACATCTGTTGATAAAAGTAAGCGAGCATCCTTTTTCCTAAAGCCATTCAAACTTTTAGATCTTTCGAATTTATTTAAATCACTGTGAAGTACATTTACGTGAATATGGTTATACTCTAGCTTTTCTTTCATAATCATGATATTGGGGATATCCTTAACAAATACCAGCGCCTTCAAATGATCCATTCGAGAAAGCTTTTCCAATAATTTTACTTTTTCCCGTTGTTCCACGTTAAAGTAAATATGCTTCACATCACCTGCTGTAATCGTCTCATCTTTTTCAATGGTGATAATCTCTGGTGATTTCATCCAACTTTTAGCTTCCACTTCTATTGTTTTAGGTAAAGTAGCAGAAAACAGCACTACTTGTCTTTCCTTTAAAGTCGCCTTTATTATACTTTTCACATGTTCTAGATGTTCGGGAATGAGAAGCTGATCACCTTCATCAAGGACAACTGTTTTTACCGCATGCATTTTTAATTTCTTTTGCTTAATCAATTCAAGTATTCTACCTGGGGTACCCAAAACGATATGTGGACGTTGTTTTAATTTTTCTAACTGTCGCTTTACATTCGCACCACCGATAAACGATGCACTACGGATATTACTATCTCTTCCCCACTTTTGTGCTTCACTTAAGATTTGCATAATTAACTCTTGAGATGATGCGAGAATAACTACCTGCACATCCTTGCTTTCTGGTTGAATCTTTTCTAAAACAGGTAATAAATACGCTAACGTTTTTCCGGTACCTGTTGGGGATTGAGCAATAAGATCTTTTCCCTCTAATACAACAGGAATCGCCTCTTGCTGTATATTTGTTGGTTGTTTAAATTGCGATTGTTCCCATACTTTTTTAATAAACGGCTTTAGTTCGCCAATAACTTCCATAGATGATATAACTCCTTTATTTAACGATAAACAGTTTAAAACGACTTCATACAGATGAAATACGTTTATAATACATAATATAAAGGTATCCTGTTCAAATAACAATGGCTCATGTTAAAACGACTTTCGTTATTTATAAGGTAATGTCGTGTAAAAACCTTTTCCTTTTTATTTTGGTTGAGTTCGTTTATGATAAATTTAGTGTTACGAAATGTTTAAATGAGAAAGAAGTGTTCGTTCATGATCCATCCACAAGTAAAGACAAATATAAAAATTATGTGGTTTGCCAACTTCTTTGTTTCAGCTAGTATGACGATGGTCTTGCCCTTTATATCATTATATATTGAAACCTTTGGTCAATTTTCCGACGCTTATATTCAAAGATGGTCGGGTTGGATTTTTGCCATTACATTCGTTACTGCCTTTATTGTAGCTCCAATTTGGGGAAGAATTGGTGATTTGTATGGAAAGAAAAAGGTGTTAATCATTTCTGCTTCTGGAATGGCCCTTTGTATTTTCCTATTAGGTTTTGCGACAAGCGTATGGCATTTGTTTTATCTAAGGCTATTTATGGGTATCTTCACAGGTTTTATTCCCCTTTCACAAGCTTTTATTTCTACACAAACACCAAAAAGAATGGCAGGACAAGTGCTTGGCACCTTACAAACAGGTAGTATAACAGGCTCACTTTTAGGACCTTTAATCGGTGGTGCACTAGCTGACATGGTCGGTTTTTCTTCTACTTTCAATTGGACATCATTAGCCATTTTTGTTTCTGCAATTCTCGTTATCTTCACGAAAGAATTTCAAATCAATGAAGTGAAGAAATCAGAGAAGCAGAATTATACGAGTAAAGAAGTATTAAAACATATACTTACAAACCCTGTCCTTGTGACTGTTTTAATCTTATCGATGTTGATTCAAGTCGCTCATTTTAGTATTCAACCGATTCTGTCCCTTTATGTCAGCGAAATACATGGCCCAGAAAATTTAGCTCTATATGCAGGTATTGCTTTTTCCGCAGCAGGTGTAGGTAACTTAATGATGTCAAAAACTTGGGGAAAGCTGGGGGACAATTATGGTTATATTAAAATATTAATGGCCTTATTGTTTTTAGCTGGTATCGTCTATTTTCCAGGTGGATTTGTCACTGAAATGTGGCAGCTTATTATCATTCGTTTTGCACTCGGGGTAACTATTGGAGGAATTATTCCTGTGCGTATTGCCTATATTAGACAGGCTGCACCTATAGCCATGCAAGGAGAGGTATTGGGATATAATACCAGTTTAAGATTTCTAGGAAATGTCATCGGACCTGTTATGGGAGGAATGGTTGCTGGGGCCTTTGGATTTACTGCCGTTTTTATTACTACCAGTCTATTACTCATTGCAAGCGGGGTTATTCTTCTCGTTTCGGTTATGAAAAATCCTAGGTATTTAAAGAATTCTAGTACGTCATAATCATATATAAAAGAGGTTGCTACTTCAATATAGCAACCCCTATTTTATTTATTTTACTCTAGGGTAACCAAATCCTGATGCATAGTCATCGCCTGTTGTTGCACCAACGCCACCTTTAATATCATAAACCTTGGCACGTTTTTGTAATTCTGTTCTTAAAGTAGATTTACTCCATGAAGGATTCGCAGCCCAAATCTTTGCTGCTAAACCAGCTACATGTGGTGTAGCCATAGAAGTACCACTAATTGTGTTATAACCGCCATTATACCAAGTGGATTCCACTGCTGCACCTGGGGCAGACACTTCAATATCACGCTCTTGGATGACATAATCTCCATCAGTTGATGGGTTACCTCTTGATGAGAAATTCGCTACGCGATAAGTCCCATTTTGTTGCACATTCTCTAAAGCTGCAACGGCAACGGCATTGACCAATGCTCCTGGATAACCAATCGTATTACTACCTGAACCACTGTTTCCTGCCGCAGCAACAACTAATACACCTTTATTGTATGCATAGTCTACTGCACTTGAGATGAGTGAATCTTTACCAGAAGACCCAAGAGACATATTAATAACTACTTTAGATCCTGTGCTAGTTGCTTGATCTGCTACATGTCTAATCGCTGCAGCAATATCATCTGAATAACCAGAACCGTTATCACCTAACACTTTATATGCCCATAGCTTCGCATCAGGAGCTACACCGTAAACACCTTGTCCATCACTACCTCCATGTGCTAAAACAGTTCCTGCTACATGTGTACCATGACCTTGACGATCAGTACAAGAGCCATTTACTAGTGGGCTTGATTGTGTAAAGTCTTTACACTGTTCTGCTGATCCTGCTAAATCAATATGATTTGTATAAACTCCTGTATCAAGCACAGCTACTTTAATACCATTACCACCTGATGTTGCTGTTAAAGATTGATTATTATAAATTGATTTTATTCCCCAAGGTGTTTGTGAACTTGGCACAGCTGTTACTTCTGCTTTGGACACTTCTCCTGTTACAGTTGCTATACTCATTTCATTTACCTTTTGTACTTCGACATTTTTTGTCGCTTGTAATGTTTGTAACTCCTTAGCATTCACATCTGCAGTGAAACCTTCTTTACCAAAGTCCCATCGTTTTTCATACTTTGTTTCTAATGCATTAACAGAATTGCTAGGGGCTTGTATCAATACGCGATATGTTTCACTCCCCTTGGCTTCATCTGAAACTTGTGCGGAAATACCTGATGTAAAGACGGACATCCCTAACGTAAGACTAAGTAGTGCAGCTGCGACTGTTTTCTTTTTCGTCATTTACTTGTTCCTCCCCAAATTTTAATGTCTTACTTAGGGGTTATTATATTTCAAAAATTCAGACTAAAACAATGTGTAAAATTCAGCATTTATTTATTTGTAAAAAACAGTAAATTTGACATATTATTTTCCAAGTAGCAGGCCATCAGACATTTTTTTCAACATTAAATCAGGTATTTTTTTCCACAAAATCAATATTCATGATAATTACCCTTTTTATTACTCGGAATTAAAAGTGAATTTAGGTCTCTAGAAAGGTATTAAAGTGTAATATTACATTATTATTTTCCATGAATTTGAAGGAAAAGGTGCTTTTTGAGCACCTCCCTCTAAGAAAAGCACTCATTTTTTTAGCGGATACAATATCCGACACTTTTTTATGTTGGATAATAGAAAAGAGTGAACGAAGTTTTTTCATTTCTTCGTTCACCCTCATTACTCATTTACCTATTTGAAACACGATTTTCCCTAATTGTTTTGCTTGTTCTAATCTAGCAAATGCCTTTTGATAATCTGCTAACTGATAAACTTGATCCATAACCGGCTTGATTTTATGATTATTCATAAATGTAAGCATTTCTTTGTATTCTTCAGCACTTCCCATTGTGCTGCCAAGAATGTTTTGCTGTGCGTAAAAGAATTGTCGAAGATTTACTGTCACCTCGTCTCCTGTAGATGAACCGAAAATCACTAGTGTGCCTCCTTTACGAAGAACAGCTAAGGATTGGTTGAAAGTTGCTGCTCCAACTGATTCGATGACTAGATCCATCTCGCCCCCAATTTGCGCTTGCCAATCTTCCCCACTATCAAGAGCTTCTTTAGCACCTAATGATAAAGCTTTTTCTCGCTTTTCTTCTGAGCGAGAACTAACGTATACTTCCGCACCAGCTGCTACAGCGAATTGTAAAAGAGAAGTAGCCACTCCTCCACCAATGCCAGGGATAAATACTTTCATCCCAGACTTTACTTGCCCTCTTGTAAATAGGGCACGATAAGCAGTTAAACCTGCTAAGGAAAACACGCCAGCCTCTTCCCATGACATATGTGGAGGTTTAGGGAAAGCATTCATGGCAGGAATAACAATATGATCGGCAAAAGTACCGTGATAGGGAAAGCCAACAATTTCAAACCCCTCTGGCGGTACGTCACTATTTTTTTCCCAACCTAATCCTGGATTAATGACGACCTCATCTCCGACTTTAATATCCGTCACCTCTGCACCAATTTCCACCACGACACCCGCACCATCAGAACCTAATACAAGTGCTGGTTCAGTTGATTGATGTCGATGAAGAATAAATAAATCTCTATGATTTAATCCTGCCGCCTTTAATTGAACTTTTACTTCTTTATCACCAACAGGAAAATCATTTATTTCCTGATAACCCGTTCCATTCATTCCTGCTTCACCTTTATGTATCACTGCTTTCATTCGTTCCCACACTCCTTTTTTATATCTATCATAAGGGTAATTTATTGTTGTGAAAAGTGAAAAACCTTAAGAAATTGCAAATCTCATCCAGTCATCTTCAACATACACAGGGAGATTCTGATTACAATTAAATCCTTACCCCTTTTTCCTGTTCAGCTGAGGCTATAAATTCAATAGCATACTTTCTTAAAAAACAAAAAAGAACGGTACGTCTAGATATCGCTACCGCTCTTCATTTGATTTACTTCGTAATAATAATCGGGCCTTCCTTAGACACGATAACTGTATGTTCACATTGCGCAACAAAACTTTTATTAGGTGTAATGAAAGTCCAGCCATCACTTTGTTCACGAACTTCTTCATCTCCAGTGGAAATAAAGGGTTCGAAAGCGATAACCATCCCTTCACGTAATAATTGATTATCCCAGTTATCAAAATAATTAAGAATATGATCTGGCTTTTCATGTAAAGAACGACCAATTCCATGGCCAGTTAAATTCATAATAACATTAAAACCATTATTTTTTGCTGTTTGGTAGACAGATTTTCCGATACGATTAAGTTTCGCACCTGGTTTTATTTTTTTAAGGCCCTCATCGAAAGCTTTTTGCGCTGTTTCACATAAAGACTCTAGTTTCTCATCCGCATCACCTACAACGATTGATAAACCTGTATCAGCGAAATAACCATTTTTTGATCCAGATACGTCAATATTAACTAAATCTCCATCTTTAATGACTCTATTTCCAGGAATACCGTGTGCTACTTCCTCGTTTACACTAATACAAGTATACCCTGGAAAGTCATACTCACCCTTTGGACCAGATAATGCCCCATGCTCTTCAAACATCTTTCCAGCTATCTCATCCAATTCTTTAGTTGTG
The DNA here is from genome assembly GCF_038006865.1 of Cytobacillus sp. FSL R7-0696. Classification (NCBI taxonomy): domain Bacteria; kingdom Bacillati; phylum Bacillota; class Bacilli; order Caryophanales; family Bacillaceae; genus Cytobacillus; species Cytobacillus sp. FSL R7-0696. The sequence continues at coordinate 461,808 of NZ_JBBOWA010000001.1, forward strand.
ACGCCAGGCTTTGTTTGAGCAATCATTTCATCCCTAATTGAAGCAACAATTTTCCCAATTTCCTTTAAACCCGCTAAATCTTCTTCAGTTTTTACGATCATAACGATTCCTACCTTTATTTAGTCTCTATCTATATTATAGTCTATTTATCATTAAGAAAAAAAGGATTCCAGTAAGTTTGTAATTGTACTATTTTTTAGAAAACAACAGCTTGTTTTCACCAAAAAAAATACAAGCCCTTTATTAGGCTTGTATTTCAAGCATATTATAGTTTAACTACATTAGAAGCTTGTGGGCCACGTTGACCTTCTTCTACTTCAAATGTTACGCTTTGTCCTTCATCAAGCGTTTTGAAACCATCAGTTTGGATAGCTGAATAATGTACGAACACATCTTGTCCTTCTTGTGTTTCAATGAAACCAAAACCTTTTTCTGCATTAAACCATTTCACTTTTCCTTCTGCCATGAATAAATCCTCCTTATGTATAACACATAAATTATGACTATTCTTGTGGAACATACATGAAGCAAACGTATACAAACGCATCCTACTTACATTCCGAACAAAAATAATTTCTTTCATAATAGCAGAAAGTGGAAAAGAATGCAAAGGTAAAAGCGAGAATTTTTCGAAAATTTTTATGATACTTAGATATTTTACCCTTTTAATGTATGATAGATGTATATGTTACGAAGGAGTTTTCTTATGTTTGAATTGTTCATTACTATGTTAGAGAGGCTGGGTATTATTGTTACCATAGCCTTTATTTTAACACGGTTCCAATTTTTTCGAGATATGATTTATAAGGAAAATGTAAAAAAAGATCTACAATTAAAAGCGATCTTATTTTTTGGTTTTTTCGGAATAATCGGGACATACACAGGTTTATCTTTAAATGCTGAGACATTTAATATAAACAGATGGGCATCTAATTTAACAAGTGAAGAAGCAATTGCTAACTCACGGGTAATAGGTGTTGTTTTAGCTGGGCTTTTCGGTGGTTATAAAGTTGGTTTAGGAGCTGGGCTCATTGCCGGAATCCATCGTTTTACACTAGGTGGTTTTACTGCCTTCTCATGTGGATTAGCAACCATTATATCTGGACTAATAGCAGGCTATTTTCATAAGAAAAAAGACCATGTAAAGCTATCTTCTGCCTTTTTTATAGGAGCTACCGCAGAAGCCGTTCAAATGCTTCTTATTCTCCTTCTTTCGAGGCCGTTTGAAAAGGCCGTCTCTTTAGTTGAAGTAATTGGTGTTCCAATGATTATTGCAAACGGTGTAGGATCAGCCTTATTCCTCCTAATCATTAAAAATGTAGTGAATGAAGAAGAAAAGGCAGGAGCACTACAAGCGCAAAAGTCATTACGAATCGCTGATCAAACTTTATCACATCTTAGGAAGGGAATGACACAAGTCTCCACTAAGGCGGTGTGTACCATATTATTAAGGGAGATACATGCGAAGGCAGTAGCAATCACAAATAAACATGTGATTCTTGCCCATGTTGGATCAGGTGATGATCATCACCGAGTAGACCACCCCATCCAAACAGAAATCACAAAAGAAGTAATTAATAATGGTAAACTAATAGTAGTAGGTAATGAAGAAATACAATGTCAAAATGAGCATTGTCCACTTGGAGCCGCTGTCATTGCTCCCCTTAAGCAACGCGGGCAAATCATCGGTACTTTAAAGGTATATTTCACCTCTGAGAAAGAAGTGACTAATTTAGAAATTGAGTTGATCTCAGGGTTAAGTGTGTTACTAAGTAATCAGCTAGAAATAGCCGAAGCAGATAAAGCATTTCAATTGGCTAAAGAAGCAGAAATTAAAGCTTTGCAAGCGCAAATTAGTCCCCATTTCCTTTTTAACACATTAAATACCATTGTCTCTCTCGTCCGTATTGATGCCGATAAAGCAAGAAAACTGCTTATTACTTTGTCTCAATTTCTAAGGCAAAACTTAAATGCAACAACCGCAAACCGTATCACATTGGAACAAGATATTCTCCATATGAAAGCCTATTTAATGATAGAACAAACAAGATTTGAAAACAGAATACAAGTCGATTATTATATTGAAAATGAAGTTCTTAATAGTAAGATTCCACCGCTCACCTTACAGCCAATTGTAGAAAATGCAATTAAACATGCATTTAAGCAAATGAATAAAAATTGTATGATTAAAGTACAAATTAAACAAATGAACAATGAAGTTGCTATATCTATTAAAGATAATGGCCGTGGTATTGATCATGATCGATTAAAGCAAATTGGGAAAGAACCAATCGCATCAAAAATAGGCACAGGTCTTGGATTATACAATGTAAATAGAAGGTTAATCATGACATTTGGGGAGAACGCCCGATTACACATAAATAGTGAAGAAAACAATGGAACGGAAATAACTTTTAATATACCAGTGGGGGAAAAAAATGAAGACAAAGATTAAAGTGCTCGTTGTAGATGACGAACCGTACAGCCGGGAAGAATTAAAGCACTTGTTATCAATATTTGACTCTATTCATATTGTTGGCGAAGCTGATTCTGGAGAAGATGCCATCATACAAACGATTCAATTACAGCCAGATATCGTTTTTCTTGATATCGAAATGCCCAAAATGGATGGCATGCAAACAGCTAAAAGTTTAATGGAATTCAAAAATCCACCTAAAATCATATTCGCAACAGCTTACCCTCAGTTTGCTGTAGAAGCTTTTCGCTATGAAGCGATTGATTACTTACTAAAACCATATGATGAAGAGCAAATTTCTGAAACGGTCAGCCGGATCATCAAATATTTAAAGCCAATAAATCTGCCTAAGCAAAGTAAATTAGCTGGAAAGCTAGCAATCGAAGACAATGGAGAAATTATTTACATCGAACCTAAAGATATTATTTATGTTTATAAGGAAGATAAATTCTCACGAATCATAACTGTTGATAATGCTTACGAGACAAAAGCATCATTAAAAGAGCTAGAAAATCGACTATCTACGTATTCTTTCTGTAGAATACATAAAAGCTATTTTGTTAATTTAAGATATATTAATAAACTTTCTCCTTGGTTCAATGGGGCATTTCAGTTAGAGCTAAAAGGATCAAATGAAAAACTTTCTGTCAGCAGAAATTATGTAAAAGATTTAAGAACAAAACTAGAAATATAGGTCATGAAGCTCAATTAATTATCAGACTATTTACACTAAAAAATGCATCTTAATTTAATATAAGGACCTCTTACTCACGGATTTATACATGTTATGCTCAAAATACTCAACCTTGAATCATAGTCATTTATAATAAATGAAAACGTATACATGAACAAAGGGGGCAATGCTATGATTACATTTTTTTCTTGTATTATCTTATTAGTTATTGGGTATTTCACCTATGGTAAGTATGTTGAGAAAGTTTTTGGGGTGAAAGGAGCTAGAGCAACACCTGCATTCACACACAAAGATAATGTCGACTATTTACCTATGAGTACACCTAAAAACTCACTTATTCAATTACTTAATATTGCTGGTACAGGTCCAATTTTCGGTCCAATTTTAGGTGCATTATATGGACCAGTCGCGTTTGTTTGGATCGTTATCGGTTGTATCTTCGCAGGTGCTGTACATGACTACTTAACAGGTATGATTTCTATAAGAAATCGCGGAGCTCACTTACCTGAGTTAGCTAGCAAATTTTTAGGCAAAGTTATGAAGCATGTCGTAAATGCTTTTGCAATACTATTGTTATTATTAGTAGGTACAGTCTTTGTTTCTACTCCTGCTAGTTTATTACACCTTTTAATGGACGGAAAAGTCGCACTAGGTATTATTATCGGATTTATTTTTCTTTACTATATTTTAGCAACACTTTTGCCTGTTGATAAAATCATTGGTCGTCTGTATCCTTATTTTGGTGCGTTACTTATCATTAGTGCACTGGGAGTAGGAATTGGTCTTTTAGTGACAGGAGCACCTATTCCTGAGCTTTCGTTTCAGAATTTCCACCCTGATAATGCACCACTACTACCTTTACTATTCTTTACCATTTCTTGTGGGGCACTATCTGGATTTCACGCTACCCAAACACCCATCATCTCTAGAACGACTCAAAATGAGACGCAAGGCAGAAAGATTTTCTATGGAATGATGATTTCTGAAGGTATTATTGCCATGATTTGGGCCGCAGCTGCAATGAGCTTATTTAATGGTTATGGTGGCTTAAATGAAATGCTTGCTGCCGGTGGTCCTGGCGCAGTAGTTAGTGAAGTATCTACCACTTTACTTGGAGCAATCGGTGGTACATTAGCTGTTTTAGGGGTAGTCGTACTTCCTATCACTTCAGGCGATACAGCATTTAGAAGTGCTAGAATGATTATTGCCGACTATATTAAGTTTCCTCAAGTTAAGTTCTCTAGTCGATTATGGATTGCTGTACCGTTATTCGCAATTTCCATGGTACTTACCCAAGTCGATTTTAATGTGTTATGGAGGTACTTCAACTGGGCAAACCAATCAACAGCTGTAATCGCATTGTTTGTCGGTGCCATGTACTTGTATATTGCTAAAAAGAATTACTTTATCGCCTTAATACCAGGTAGTTTTATGTTAGTGATGGTAATCACGTATATCTTAAATGCACAAATCGGCTTTGGTCTCTCTATGACTACTTCTTGGATAGGTGGAGCTATAGGCGCTATCGTTTTAATTACAATATTCTTTATTGCTGCACGGAAAGCAAGAGCTAATAAAATACCATTGGAAGAAGACGTATCTAATTGGAATAATAGTGTAGCTTAATGTTCCATATCTTTATATGAGTCTCTGATTAGCAATCAGAGACTTTATCGTTAGTCATGTCAGTTATATACTATTACAATTTAAATGGACATAGGCTCATAGTAAAAAGGTGCTTTCACAACGATCATTTACAGTGAAAACACCTTTTTATACGATAGATTTGATACTATTAATGGAAATCAAATATACTTTTTGACTTTAGGTTGATACTTACGCATTGGACCTTTCCTTAATACATCCTTTAAATATGATTCTCCATTTGGATTTTTGTTTTTCAGTAATGCTAGTAAATATGTAATATCATCCATTGCTCTATGATTTTGATAGTTTGTGATTTGGTGTCCTTTTAAAAGGGTCAATAATTTACTGTTATAAAAACCATATTCTTTCCACGGAACCCCTCTCATCGTACAATACCATTTCAGTTCATTTACATCATTAGGGTACATTTGATAGAGAAAGCTTCTATCAAATGATGCATTATGAGCAAGTACGATATCCGCATAGGCGAACATCTTCTTTATTTCACGATCATCAAAGCTTTTCCCCACAACTTCTTCAAAAGGGATTCCGTGAACTTTATAAGCTTGATTATAATTTCTTAATGCACTGGTGGTTTCCGGCTCTCTTAAATAGCTTCGTTCGTCTTTTATGGTAAGAATATCACCTGTCTGTTGATCAAATGAAAATAACTTTAAGGCGATTTCAATTACTTCATCATTAATTGGCGACAAGCCCGTTGTCTCTACGTCAAGAACAAGCCCTAACCCCTCATGTATTTGCACACTAACCCTCCATTCTCTTTTTTTGTTTAGCATATAATAGAAAAATAAAAATTGCTAGGAGAAAAAGAAAGGAAATCTTTTATTCTTTATCTGATTCATATTCATTATGGTTTTGAGAAAATAGTAGGCATCACCTATTATATTTTTCTTAATTTTCCGCATTTTTATTGTCAGATGCAAGGAAAACATATAAAATTTTCCTATACACTAAAAGGGATGTGAAAAAATGGTCATTACCACTCATTTTTTCCTTAATCTATCACTGTTAATTGTCATCCTATTTTTTCTGCTTGTATGGACTGAAAAAAATCTTGGTTTTCATTTTTCAAAAACATCGGCAACTATTAGTCTGGCATTGATGATTGGTATTTGTTATATTTTTTCATTTGAACCAGAGCCTGGTTTAATGATGGACCTAAGGATTATACCTGTAATTTTAGGTGGATTGTATGTTGGTGTCGGCCCTTTACTCATAATTATCGTTATTGCTGTAAGATGGTTTTACGGAATTAATTTAGGATTCTATGTAACTATGTTTGAATATCTTTTGCTAGGATGTTTGTTTTTATATTTATACCCAAGATTTAAACAGATTTCTGCTAATAAAAGAATTATACTAGCTGTTCTTATTACTTTTATCTCTAGTATCGTTTCACTAATTTTATATGAATTATATGTACCACAATTAAACTCACTTGATTTATGGTTTGCCCTTCTTACCATTCCAGCTCTTGGTGTAGGAATGGCAGTATATATTATTGAATTTGTCTTCAAAACAATCGATATGCAGAAAAAGCTTATCATTGCAGAAAAATTAGAAGCCGTTGAGCAAATGGGAGCAGCGATTTCACATGAAATTAGGAATCCACTCACAGCTGCTGCAGGATTTGTTCAATTATTAAAAGAACAAACACTTTCCCCTTCAAAAAGAAATGAATACTTAGAAATCGTCCAACATGAACTGGCATCAGCAGAACGTGTCATTCAGAACTATCTTACATTTTCTAAACCTGGACTAGACAAAATTGAAACAATGAACGTAAAGAAAGAACTAGGTCATGTCATTAGTATACTACGTCCGATAGCTAATCAAAATTCGGTAGAAATAACAACTAATTTTTCTATCATAGGTGACATCGAAGGCGATCGACAAAAGTTTCAGCAATGCTTCTTAAATGTTATTAAAAACGCCATAGAATCGATGCCAAGAGGTGGCCAACTATACATAAGCTCTAATTATTCCTCTACGCACATTAGAATCGAAGTTCAAGATACAGGGCTTGGTATGACAGATGATCAAATTCGTCGTCTAGGAGAGCCTTATTATTCCACAAAAGGAGCAAAAGGGACTGGATTAGGAATGATGGTTGTTTTTAGCATCGCCAGAGCAATGAAAGGAACAATAAAAGTACAAAGTAAAATTAATGAAGGAACCGTATTCATCTTTACTTTTCCATCCGTCCATCCTCATTCTTCCTAACTTCAGTCTAATAATAAGAGCAGGGAATCCTAGCATAGCTAGTAAATCCCCTGCTCTTAGTGCTTCAATATTTGTTGACTTTTATTTATGATAAACCCTTTAGAACGAACCAAGCATGTGACTCTGCATAAGATCGAACTTCTTCAAAGTCTTTAACATAGCCTTTATGGTGTTGAATAAAACCATGTAGGGCAATGAAGGCAGAATAAATAAGTGATTCTTCAGTTTGTTGATCTTTTAATTGTAAAACAGCATATTCAAACCGGTAATAAGTTTTTTGGGCCATTTCTGTAATCGAATGCTTATCGTTGCTTGTATAAAAAGCAAATAACCCATCGTAACGGTGATGAAGGTTTATACCAAATTCCATGAAAGTAATTAAGATTTGTTTAAGCTTATCTATTTTATTATCATCACCATATTGAATAGTGACTAACATCTGCGTGAGATCATTAAAGTCTTCCTCAATTATTCGATATAATAAAACATCAATATGATTAAAATGAACCGTCAGCGCCTTCACTTGGCATCTCATTTTCACAGCAATATCTTCTAAAGTAATATTCTGAAATGCATTATCAGTGACAAGCTCTTTAGCAACAGCCACTATTTTATCCGCAGATATGTTTTGATCATGGAAATGATTTGATGGCATATGTACACCCCCAACCCTATCAAATAGTAATTAAATTTTAGCATCAGGGTTGGTAAGAAACAATCATTAATCTACATATAAGATAATATTTGCTCAGTCATTTTCTTTCCTTGTTTCTGTTCTCTTTCATCTACTACCCACCCATCGCCTAAATGTTTTAAAGTAATCATCTCATTCATTCCTATTTTATTTTTATAGAGAATTAAGATTTCCTCTTGATTAAAATAGATGAGTGGTTGAATGGTATTTTTATACTTTGATGTTGCTTCTTCATTAATATCCTTAACTAATTGCGTTACTGGTCCAAGACGATCATGCCAACCATTGTTGCTAGCTAGAAATTGAAACTGGTTAAATCGTGTTTGACGATAACTGCGCCATCTTTTTTTGAAGCTATGTTCAATGTCCTTTGCAGCTTTCCGATAGAAGTGATTAACCTTTTTCTCCTCCGCGTCTCCTTTATGTTTATAGGTAATGACCTCTGCTCCTAAAGGTGTTAAGTCCAGTACAAGAGAATCTTGCCCATAAGGAGGTAAATACTCTTTTTCATAGGTAGTTACTTCAAGTTTGACAATAATATGATACCCTTTTCGATTACGTTTGAGTTTCTTTATCTCCGTGTCATACAAATTGTATTGTTTTTCATACCCATAAAATTGATAAATTTCTTCGGTAAGCACAGGAGCGAGAGATGTTAAAAGTGCTTCGGATACGATGGAAGAATCTTCATTAGCTAATATGCTATTAGGAAAAAGAATGAAAATAAGTAATAAAATCATGACTGTTTTCTTCATGTGCAAACACACTCCTTTATCTTTTATCCTCTCCCGCATTTGTATAAGTAACGGCTGTAATTTCTTCCTATTTACTGTTTGACATTAATCTCCTTCGGCTACTTATTTTCCGGGAAATTTTTAAAAATAAAATAGAAAAAAGGCGATTAATGTCAATCCCCTAAGCTCTTTTTGTCTTATTCACCTTAAAACAAAAAGAAAAAAGCTATAGAAAAAAGTCTATAGCTCTCGATCCCCAAAAAAATTTAGGTTTTATATCAGTTTTCTGACAATTTCCTTGCCAATCTCAATTGACGCCGTTGCAGCAGGAGATGGTGCATTTAATACATGAATCGCACGCTTGCTCGGCAGTATGTAAAAATCATCCACTAATGAGCCGTCATCCTTCAATGCTTGTGCTCTTACTCCTGCTGGTCCAGTTTTCAAGTCTGAAGCTTGTATTTCTGGCATAAGTTTTTGTACATTCTTTAAGAAAAGCTGTTTAGAGGCTGAACGGATCATTTCCTCAATCCCTTCCTTCATATAACCACTTGCCAGCTTCCAAAAGCCCTTATATGCTAACACTTCAAATAAATCCGGTAAATGAATATCTGTCTTCCGGTAACCTTCGCGTTTGAAGCCCAATACTGCATTTGGACCGACATCGATCGCACCGCCAATCATTCTCGTAAAATGAACGCCAAGGAATGGGAACTTTGGATTGGGAACAGGATAAATTAAATGCTTCACTAGATGACGTTTTTCCTCAACCAGCTGATAGTATTCACCACGAAAGGGGACAATTTTCATATCAGTTAATAATTTTGCCTTTTTCGCAATCCGATCGGAGTGTAGACCACCACAGTTGATATAAAATTGACCTTTTATATCTCCTTGATCAGTGATAACAACGACTTCATTATTATCCTCTTGAATGGCCACAACTTCATGATTAAGGAGAATATCTCCACCTTTATGGCGAATGATATCCGCCATTTTTTCAGACACTTGTCTATAGTTAACAATTCCTGCCATTGGTACATGGATGGCTCTTTTCCCATTTACATGTGGTTCTCTTTCCAATAGTTCTTCTTTTTCCATTAAATGAATATCAAGTCCGTTCTGTAGCCCTCTTTTATAAAGATTATCTAATAGTGGCAACTCTTCTTCTTCACTAGCGACAATTACTTTACCGCAAATATCATATTCGATATCATTACTTTCACAAAAATCCTTCATGGATTGTCCGCCGATTTTAGCTAATCTCGCTTTTTCACTACCTGGCTTATAATATATACCAGAATGAATAACACCACTATTATGCCCTGTCTGATGTGCCGCTACATGGCTTTCTTTTTCAACGATAGCAATCTTTAGTGCCGGTTTTTGTTCTAGTAGTTCTAACCCAACGGACAGACCAACAATTCCTCCACCAATAATAATATAATCATACATCCTATTCACCTTCTATCAGTTCTTTAAACCACATGCTTCTGCTAGTATCTCGACAATATGAACGACTTCAACCTTACTTTCTAATCCTTCACGCTTCACACCCATGCACATCTGCAAATGACAACCAGGATTGGAAGTGACAATTACTTCTGGAATCGTTTCTTTTACATAAGACATTTTTTCATCTAATATTTCCATTGATTCTTGATAATGAAATACATTGTACGTACCTGCTGAGCCACAACACATATCCATTTCCGGAAGGGGAATATACGTTGTTCCTGGTATACGATAAATTAACTCTAATGGCGATTTTTTTACTTTTTGCACATTTGATAAATGGCATGAGGGTTGATATGTAATTCTCTTTTCAACCTTCTTCGTAAATTCAATATCCAACTCTGCTAAAATCACACTAATGTCTTTACTTTTTTCAGCAAATCCTTTTGCTCGTTCAACCCATTCTGGTTCAGACTGAAGCAGTTGATCATATTCAACTAACATCGCACCACATCCACCAATACTATTAACAATATAATCATAGTGCTCTTTTTCAAATGCAACGATGTTTTCTTTTGCTAATTGTTTGGTGGTCTCGCTATCACCCTCATGATGCTGTAACGCTCCACAACAAGTTGGGTTTTTTATTACGGTTACTTCACATCCAGCATGCTGAAGCAACTTTATACTTAGATCATTGATTTTAGCAAAAAACACATCCATGATACATCCAGTAAAAAAGGCGACTTTTAGTTTTGTTTCAGTATCTGGGATAAGTGTCCCTTTTCTAAGTTCCTTATTAGGCTTTGTTATATTAGGTATAATGGCTTCAAATGCACGCAAATTCTCAGGTAGTACCTGAATCCCTTTTGTGACTTTGCCTAATTTTTCAATGCCGGATTGTTGATAAAACCTCAAGGAAAGATTCATTGTATTCAACATGCTTTTATTCGCAAGACCTTTTTTCATCGCCAAGCGATTAATAAGTGAACTACCTTCCTGCTCCATTTTCACTTCTTTATAAGAAGATAAAATTTTTCCGTATTGAACATTGGTCGGACAAGCAGTCTCACATGCTCTGCAGCCAAGGCATAATTCCATCGAATCTTCTATTTCTTGAATCGAAATTTTACCCTCAGAAGCCATCTGTACTAAATTAATTCTTCCTCTAGGCGAATGCCTTTCTTTTCCCATTGTCGTATAAGTCGGGCAGGCAGGTAAGCAATACCCACATTGGACACAATCAAATGTTTCTTCGTATGCTAATTGATTATTCATCGACTAATACGAGCCTTTGATTTTCATTTTCGGGAAAAACCTTACCAGGATTCATGATATTTTTAGGATCCCATGCGCTCTTCATTCTTTTCATCATATCTAATCCAGCCTCCCCTAGCTCCATTTTCATAAACGGTGTCTTCATTGTGCCGATGCCATGTTCCCCTGATAAAGTTCCACCTAATTGTATAGCTGTTTCGAATATCTCAGCTACAGCAAGTTCGACTCTCTTCATTTCCTCTTTATCCCGTTTATCAGTAATAATATTTGGATGGAGATTACCATCACCTGCATGCCCGAATACTACTAAATCTATATTGTATTTTTCTTTAATTTGTTTTAGCCGTTTAAACATTTCTGGGATTTTACTTCTTGGGATTGTCGCATCCTCAGAAATTTTCGTTGGTTTTTTTCTCACAATCGCTGGGGAGACAAGTTTCCTCGCTTTCCAGAGTTTCGCTGCAGCCACATCATTCGCTGCTATCTGAACTTCTCGTGCTCCTACCATTAAGCAAACTTGCTCTACTTGTTTACACTCATCAGCAATCGCCACTGGATGACCATCTAATTCTATAAGAATAATGGCATCAACATCGGTCGGAAGTCCGACTGATTCATATTCTTCAACAGCTATAATAGAAGCTTGATCCATAATCTCCATCTTAGAAGGTAATATCCCAGAAGTGAGAACTTTTGATATGGCTCTTCCTGCATCGACAATATCATCGAAAATAACCATCATCGTTCCAGTTGCTTGTGGCCGTGGAACTAGTTGTAGTGTTGCTTCAGTAATAATTCCTAAAGTACCTTCAGATCCGACTATCAGCTTAGTTAAGTCATAGCCAGTAACATTTTTAATTGTACGACCACCTGTTTTAATGACCTCTCCCTCAGGTGTAACGACTTCTAACCCCAACACATAATCCTTTGTTACCCCATACTTTAAACCTCTTGGTCCACCAGCATTTTCAGCTAAGTTACCACCTATCGTTGACACATGCGCACTACTCGGATCAGGAGGATACATCAGCCCATATTTTTTCGCTGCTTTGTCTATTTCAGCTGTCAATACTCCTGGCGAAACAACAGCAATTGTATCATCACTATCTATTTCTAATTTTTGATTCCACTGTGAAAAGTCCAGGACCACTCCGCCATGAACAGGCAACGGCCCACCACTTAGACTAGTTCCTCGACCTCTTGGGTATAAAGGGACTCTATATTGATTGGCCACCTTTACGATAGACACAACTTCCTGTGTTGACATTGGCTGTATGACTAATTCAGGTAAATAAGTACCGAACGACCCATCATATGAATAAGAGACTAAATCCGCTTTTTCTTTTAACATTCTCGTTGGAGATTTTATGGCATTTTGAAATTGTTCGACCATCTCATCTGTCAACATGATGGCACCTTCTTCCTTTACTTTTCTTCCCTTAATTTCTTCCGTACATTTTGTAGATGATTCTTCATTGCCTTTCTTGCATTTTCTTCATCTTGACTTTCAATCGCTTTATATATCGCTTCATGCTCAAGATAAACGCTTTCTCTTTTTCTTTGTAATCCTAAGTTCTTCTTTAATGAAAAAGCGACAGCCTTACGGTAAAGGTCACCGATATTATCCATGACCCCTACCATAAAGCTATTCTTAGTTGCTTCAATCATATATTTATGAAAATCTAAATCAGCTTGAAGGCCCACTTCATCAGGGTTTGTAAGTGTCTCCTCTAGCCCTTTTAACGCGTTCTTTATTTTCTCTAAGTCGGAAGAATTACGACGATTAGCAGCTAGAGCAGCGGCCTCTGTTTCCATTATCATCCTTAATTCCAATAACTCAAAAACCTCTTCTAATGAAATATATTGCAATGTTAAACGGTCCATCATATCGACAAGATGTAATTCTTTAACATAACTTCGGCCACCTTGTCTTGATTCAATGATCCCACTTGCTGATAAGACACTGAGTGCCTCCCTAACAGGAGCGCGGCTTACACCAAATAATTTCGCCAATTCATTCTCAGAAGGTAATGGTTGGTTGGGCGGAAACTCTTTACTTTTAATTTTTTCATTTAATTGCTCTAATACTTGTGCCGATATCTTCTTCCGTTCAATTTTCATTTATTAATCTCCTTTACATATTCACCTCTACACCCTTACTTGTCGCCTTTCTTGTACGAATTAAATGAATACTGAATACAAGTGCACATAAAGCCAGACCAGAAACATCAGTAATAATACCTGGTTTAATAAGCATCAATGCACCGAAAAATAATAAAATTCTTTCAATTACATGTAAGTAAGTATTCAAGTAATTCCCCATAGAAACAGCTAGCGCATAGACTCCTAGAGTACTAGTAATTAATACTAGTATAACAGAAAGAATTTCCACACTACCGCCATCAGGTGATTGGAGTAATAGTATTGGATTGTATGCAATCATAAACGGAATAATAAATCCTGCTAATGAAAGTCTTAAAGCTTCCCATGACGTTTTCATTGCATTTGCTCCGGCAATCCCTGCTGCCGTATAAGATGCAAGCGCTACTGGTGGTGTAATATTTGAAAGAGCACCGAACCAGAATACAAAGAAATGAGCTGCAATTGGTTGTACACCAGCCTCTACTAATGCAGGTGCAGCAGTTACAGCAACAACAATGTATAGTGCGGTAGATGGTAATCCCATACTTAGCACAATACAAGTTAGCATAACGACAATAAGGATTAACCAAAGCTGTCCACCGGTTAAATCAACAATATTAAAAGCTAGTGTTGAACCTATACCTGTCATAGTAACAACACAAATAATAATACCGATTGCGGCACAAGCGATACCTACTTGTATTGTCCCTTTCCCTCCATCGATAAATGCTTCAATCATTTTCTTAATTGTGATTCTATTAGACTTATCTTTCGTTAACCAACTGGCAACAATAACAGAACCAATACCTGCAAAACCTGCAAATAATGCTGTTTTACCAATCAGTAATGTTCCTATAACCACTATAATAGGAACAATCAGTACGCCTCTTTCCTTTAACACTTGTAAAACATTTGGTATATTCTCCTTACTGATCCCTTTTAACCCTTGTTTTTTCGCTTCTATATCAATCGCAAAGATGAGAGCGATATAATATAAGAAACTTGGGATAATTGCTGCGAGAATAACAGTAGTATAGGAAACACCTAAGAATCCAGCCATGATAAAAGCTGCTGCACCCATGATTGGTGGCATAATCATTCCACCAGTAGATGCTGCTGCTTCAACTGCGCCAGCAAATTTTGGTTTTAAACCAATTGATTTCATTAACGGGATCGTAAAAGCTCCTGTTGTGGCAACATTTGCTACAGCACTCCCACTTAATGACCCTGTTAAAGCACTAGATATAACAGCTACCTGTGCAGGCCCACCTCTTTTTCTACCTGCAATAGCTAACGCTAAATCGTTAAATAGTTGTGTTGCACCACTTGCAGATAAAAAGGCACCGAATAAGATAAACATAACGATAAAGGTTGATGCAGTTGATAATGTAAGACCTAAGACGCCTTCAGTGGTCATATATAAACGGTATAGCAAACGTTCTAAAGAGAACCCAGCATGGCCAAATATCCACGGAAAAATCGTCCCAAATAAGGCATAGATAACAGAAATACCACAAAGGATCGGGATAAATAGACCTACAGCTCTTCTTGCTGCTTCAAACAATACAATAATAGTAATAGCACCGAAAATATAATCAATTAAAATTGGCTGTGAGCCGCGATCAACATGAATGGTTGTATAATTGATAATTAAATAACCTACACCCAAGATTGCTAATGCAACAAACAAATAATCAGCTAATGTAAAACGCCCACTTTTTGATGAAGACCTTGCGGGATATAATAAAAATGTTAAAACGAGAATAAAACCTAGAAATATTAAATTTCTATAAATCTCCTGAATATTTGAAAGCCCATTTGAATAAATGGAAAATATAGATAATAAAATAGCTAATATCGCTACAACCTTGGCATACGAACCATGCAATACGCGCATACCTCCGCCAGCCTCTTTATCTAAGCCTTGTTGATTTGCTGTTACGGCATCCCCTTTTACATTCGACATTTTCTAACCTCCTTATTTTGCCTCTGGCGGAATTAATTCTTCAGGAATCTCTAAACCAACTTCTTTAAAGTATTTGTAAGCACCTGCATGTAAAGGTACAGTCACCCCATCAAGTGCTGTCTCTAAAGTAATTTCTTTTGCAGAATTATGCACTTCATACATTTTGTCTAGATTCTCATAAAGCGTTTTTGTTAACGTATAAATTGTCTCTTCGTCAATATCTTTTGTTGTAGATAAAAGGTTAGGCTGTGCAATGGTTTGGATATCCTCCTCTACACGAGGATAAGTTCCTCCAGGAATCGTATAAGGGTACCAAGTGTTTGAAACAGCGTTAATTTTATCTAACTGTTCATCTGTTACTTCAAGAATACTAGCTTTGACATTACTAGCAAACATATCCGTAATTGCTGAGATTGGGATGCCGGCTGGTAAGGATCCACCGTCTAATCTACCATCTCTCATTGCAGAAACCGTATCGTTATAACCAAGATACTCTGGTGATATATTAGCTTTAGTTAATTCCAACCCTTCCATCATTACAACAGTTGATTGTTCAGTTCCGCTTGCTTGGGGACCAACGGAAAAACGAGTGCCATCAATGTCTGAAATGTTACCGGTTTCAATAGCATTATCCATTAACACAAAATGTTCTACATTGGGCCATAACATAGCCACAGTACGTAAGTCTTTATAAGGCTTACCTGCAAAACCATCATCTCCAGCATAAGCTTGGGATGAAATTAACCCTTGAAGAATAGCTAAATGGGCTTCTCCCTCTCTTAAAAGCTCGATATTTTCAATCGAACCAGCAGAAGATTGTCCACTTGCTTGAATTTTCTTATCCTTTAATTCATAACTCCATATATTGGCCATACCCACTCCAATCGGATAATAGGTACCACCTGTTGAAGCTGTCGCTACGGATAAAAAGGTTTTATCTTCATTATCAGCAGCCGTCTTAATACCAAAAATGGTAAGAAAAATAATGGCAGCGATCGAGATTGTAATTTTTATTCTTTTACCTTTCATAATTCTCCCCCTTTCAACAAATGAAAACGTTTTAATTTCAATCTTGTATTACAAGTATACAAGAAAAAATTAAAAAAACAACAATTATTCTAAAAATTTATTCTACAAAAATAATTAACAATTATTTGCAAAAAAAGCTACAGGATACTGTAGTGCTGTACCCTGTAGCTTTTTATTAATCTTTCTTTATAAATAAAACTTTAAGATAGTCTCCTTCGGGAAAAGAAGAAATCGTTTTAAAATCAATAGGTAATGAATATTCTTCAAGAATCTTATACTTTTCATTGCTTGTTGCAAATGCTTTTGAGACAAATGTTTTAAACTTTTTCATCGGCACATTACTTGCATTAGATGAAGCAACAATAATCCCTCCTTGATTAGTAATCGCGATAGCTTCTTCTAATAAAGCAGCATAATCTTTTGCAACACTAAAAGTATGTTTTTTTGATCGTGCAAAACTAGGTGGATCTAAAATGACAAGATCGAATGATAAATTTTTTCTCACCGCATATTTAAAGTATTTGAATACATCTTCAACAATGATATCCTGTTCTTCATAATCAATCCCATTTACACTAAACATTTCGATTGTCTTCGCTTTACTCCGATTAGCCAAATCGACACTCGTTGTTTTCACTGCACCGCCCAATGCAGCTGCTGCCGAAAAAGCTCCCGTATATGAGAATGTATTCAAGATTGTTTTACCATCAGCATATTGATCTCTTATTTTTTTCCTTACTTCTCTTTGATCTAGGAAAACCCCAACCATAGCGCCATCATTAAGATAGATTGGATAGTTTATCCCGTTTTCCTTAACGATAATAGGAAATGTCGGCTTTTCTCCACAAACAAAATCATCATCCTCTACATACTGCCCTTTATGATTAAATCTTTTCTTTTCATAAATGGCCTTCACTGGCATACATTGCTCTAATGCCCTAATAATCTCCTGTTTGAATTGATAGATACCTTCACTATACCAACTAATGCAATAATACGTATCATAGTAATCTATTGTAACGCCTCCAACACCATCGCCTTCTCCATTAAATATTCTAAAAGCAGTCGTTTCTGGGTCGTTAAAAAGTTTTTGTCTATGATTTACTGCTGCCTTCAGCTTTTCCATAAAAAAGGCTTGGTCTATTCGTTCATGCTGGTTTTTCGTTAATACCCAACCTCTACCTTTATTTTGAATTCCATAGTAACCTTTACAGAGAAACTGCCCCTTTTCATTCACTAGCTCAACAATCGTTCCTTCTGCCATTTGAGGAATTCGTTCAACAGATTGTTCATTTATTAATGGAAAACCTTCCTTATACTTCTTTATGTATGACGGTTTTACTGTTAACTTCATATACGCTCCACCTTACCAATCAATGATTTATTTATCGTACCACAAATAGCATCTTACAGACAAAGCCCTCTCAGGTTTATCTTGAGAGGGCTTTACCGTTTAACTTGCTTTATTCACTTCTTGAGAAATTTCTTTCATATTCGAAATTGCATGTTGATATTTTTCTTCATCAAATTCATTCTCACTTTTCGCCACGGCGATTGTCGCGATTCCGTTACCAATCATATTCGTAATGGCACGACCTTCACTCATAAAGCGGTCAACACCGAGTAAGAGTGCTAAACCTTCTAACGGAATAACTTGAATAGCTGCTAATGTCGAAGCCAACACGATAAATCCACTTCCCGTTACCCCAGCAGCTCCCTTTGAAGTAAGCATGAGAATTAAGATTATCGTAATTTGTTGACCAATAGATAAATCGACACCAAATACTTGAGCTAAGAATACGGTGGCCATAGAAAGATAGATTGAAGTTCCATCAAGGTTAAAAGAATATCCTGTTGGAATGACTAGACCAACGACAGATTTGGAAGCGCCGAATCTTTCCATTTTGTCCATCATTCTTGGTAGAACAGATTCAGAAGAACTCGTTCCTAAAACGATAAGTAACTCATCTTTTATAAACCGTAAATATTTAAACAGACTAAAACCATAATATTTACAGATTAAGTTTAGAACAATAAAGATGAATAAAAACATGGTAATATACACACTCATCATTAACTTAGCGAGCGGTGCTAAAGAACCTAAGCCGAAATGTCCAATCGTATATGCCATTGCACCAAATGCACCGATTGGCGCAGCTTTCATGACATAACCGATAATCTTAAAGAACACATGGGATAACCGGTCAAGAAAATCAGTAATAACTTCTCCCCTTTTACCTAAAGAAGCAAGAGCAACACCAAATAGAATGGAAAAGAATAAAACTTGAAGGATATCTCCCTCCGCAAAAGCATTCACCATATTTGATGGTACGATATGTGTAACGAATTCGATCCAATCAATGCCTTCTTCAGCATTGGTTGTATATTGAGATACGTCACCTTGTTCAAGCTCATTAAAATTTAAGCCGTCACCTGGTTTTACAATATTAACGACTAATAATCCAATAACGAGAGCAAGCGTGGTAACAACTTCAAAATAGATAAAAGCTTTCCCACCAACCTTACCAACTTTTTTCATATCTCCCATTTTTGCGATTCCTAAAACAATTGTTAAGAAAATAATTGGGGCAATAACCATCTTCACTGCATTAATGAAAGTAGTTCCTAACGGCTGTAATTCTTTACCTATATCTGGCCAAATTAAACCTACTAACACACCAAGTGCGATCGCTGTTAACACTTGAACGGTTAAGTTCTTAAAAATTCTTAAAAATCCCACATTAATCATCTCCTGTCACACTATCTATCTGACTATTCTTTGTAATTAGAATGATAGCGTTTTCAGAAAATGAAAAGAAGTTTATGGTCATAGTGAACATTTTGTTCATTTTGGTCTTATTAGTTGAGACAGTAAAAACGATTGACATGTATGGACTACTGCCAAGTTACATAATTTTAACCAGTAAGGAGGAGAGTCCCCGATTACTCTTACCATAAGCATCTAAGTGAAATTTAAGGTCAAATTAGGCATAAATTAGACGAAAGAGAGCCACAATTTATTTAAGCTCTCTTTCGTCTAGTTATTTATTTTATGAATTCTAGTACTCTCTCTAACCATTTAATATTAAATTCAGCTTTATCAAATGCATGAGAAGCTATTAATTGACTTGAGTCAGAGACTGTGTCATATTTTTCCTTTTCTTCTTTTTTCGTTTTTAATGTATCCCACTTTTCTTTTTCTTTTTGAATGGTTTGTTTCAAAATAGAAGCGGCTTCTTCTTTATTAATATAATTTAAGAAATGAATGGCAATATACAAATCTGCCACTTCCGTATATTTTTGAAAACAAAGATAGAGTTCTTCTACCAGATGGCCACGTCCCTCATTAGTTATCCGATAAAGTGTTTTTTCTGGGCGACTTCCTTCTTGTAGCTTTTGTACAGGCTCTATCCAATTCTTCTTATGTAATGCTTCAAAATCATAATAAAACTTTCCCTCACTAATCTTTATGAAAGGCTGTGCATTCATTAGTTTTTTGCGGATATTATAAGGATAGTCTACTGAATGTGCTAACATACCTAAAATATATATTCTAATCATTCACCCGTTCACCTCCAAAAACGTATATAGCTATCTTAACTTATACTGGGAGATAAACGCATCTGATTCTTTCATTATGGTTTCAAATAATAAGAGCGTGTTCGTCAATTAATCGGTAAAATCGGTATACTTATAAATAAAAATACGAACCTATTCATTAGAATTTGTTCGTATTTTCCGAGAAACTATTCATTGTTCATTCTTTTAATTTTACCTTGAATTTTCACTCTATTTATTTCAAGAAAGTTTAAGAGGCAATGAGGTTAACGTTTGACCCGTCGCAGAATCAGTTAAGTTGGGCTCTAGTTCAAATGATTCGATAGGTTCGATTTTGGAAAAACGCTTAACTAAGTTTTCTAAAATGAGCTTCAACTCAAGTCTTGCTAATGGTGCACCTAAACAAAAATGAGGTCCATTTCCAAATGTAAGATGTTTCTTATTATTTTTTCTATGAATATTTAATTGAAATGGCTCTTCAAACATTTCCTCATCCATATTAGCCGCACTCATCCAGGCAACAACAACATCTCCCTTTTTCAAATCTACCCCTAAAATATTGTTATCCTTCTTCACCGTACGATCTCTTCGACTCATATGAAAACGATATCGTAACATCTCTTCGACCGTTCGATCAATATATTCTGGGTGAGCTTTTAATTCTGAAAATAACTCGTTGTCATCATATAAAAGGGCATAAAAGCTTGTTGAAATCATATGACTCGTTGTTTCTACGCCTGCACCTAATATAGCCATTGTCATTTCAATAATTTCAAAGTCCGTTAGTCTTTCCCCATCTACCTCTGCCCTAATGAGATCAGAAATGATATCATCTTGTAACTGCTGTCGCTTTTCAATGATGACTGGTTGCAAATAAGTAAAGAACTCTTTAATTGCCTGATTTTTTTGGTTATCGATTACATCCTTTTTGCTCTTATCATATGGAAGAAATAATATATCGACCCATTTCTTAAATTTAATTACATCGGGCTTCGGAATCCCTAATAAGTCTGACATCACCATTGCAGGCATAGGGTTGGCTAATGCCGCTACGATATCTTCCGTCTTGCCCTTTTCTATTTGTGTAATTAAATTTTCAGCAATTTGATTAATTCGCGGTTTCCAATTTTCTAAACTTCTTGGTGTAAATGCTGATGCTAATAGGGATCTTCCTTTTCTGTTATGCGGAGGATCCATTTTCAAGAAGTTTACTTTACTATTCATTTGCTTATCATCTTCACTAAACTTTACAGAAATCGTTGTTCGGTCTCCTTCACTGGAGAAATGTTCATAGTCGCTTAAAACGGTCTTTACGGCATCATACTTAAATGCATTCCAAGTATCAGAATTCTCATTATAACTAATAGACCCACTTCCAAGCATCGATTTGTACCATTCTAACGGTTGGAATTGTTCCGATCTTGAATCAAAATGTTTAATGTCTTGTAATGAGATAATCTCTTTCATCTAACATTTCCTCCTCTTTGATCATTTGGAGATAGAATATATACTTTAATTAAAGTATATATTCTATCGTAAATTTTCTCCCTTTCATCGTCAATGCATGGAAAGTAGTAGTTTTACTATAGGGGCAAATGAACTAAAAAGAACTGTTGAATAGCTTTTACTCAACAGTTCTTTTTAGTTCACGATTATGTGATTATTATTCTATATTTCATCACTACGCTTTAATCATATACCGATTCACAGGCCTCCCTACCCCACCATATTGTATATCCAGTACAATTACACCTTTTTTCTCTAAATAATCAAGATATCTCCGAGCTGTCACCCTTGCAATCCCAATACCGCTAGCCACTTCTCCAGCTGCTTGCGGTTGTTGTTGAATGGTTAGATAATTAATGACTTCTTTCAATGTAAATCCATTTAGCCCTTTAGGTAAATCTGCCTCTACTTTCGTTACTTGTTCTGCATAAAGCAATTGATCCAGTTGCTCTTGTGACATTGTTCCTTCATTTCTTAAGCTTTCGCGATACTGACGAAACTTCTCAAGTGCCTGCTTCATCCTATCAAATTTAAACGGCTTCATTATATAATCGATTGCTCCATTTTGTAGCATCATTTTAATGGTATCCTTATCTTTGGCTGCCGAGATTACAATTACTTCTGCATTAAGCTTTTGTTTCCTCAATTCGTATATAACTTTTAATCCATCTTTTTTCGGCATAAACACATCAAGCAATATTAAATCTGGTGAGAAATCTTTAGCAAGTCTAATGCCCTCTTCTCCGTTATTGGCAATGGCTTTTACATGAAACCCCTTTACCTTAGATATAAAACCTTTATTAACTTCTTGTACCATTGGATCATCTTCAATTAATAGTACTTGAATATCATTCATAAGTTAAACCTCCCCAAAGGTAATTAGAAAAGAAGTACCTTCATTTACCTTAGAAGTGACAGTTATTTGCCCTTCACCTTTATCCACAATTTGTTTGACCAAATATAATCCGTAACCAGTCCCATTTTCTTTTCCTTCCGTGAATCCTTTTGTAAAAACTTTTTCTAAATTAGATTCTTCTATACCTATCCCATTATCTTCTACAAGGATGGAACAAATGTAGTCATCTTGTTCGATACTTATATCTATCATTTTCTCTTCCTGATCGAGTTGTTCGAAGGAGCCGAAAGCATTCTCAACCAAATTACCTAATAATAGAACAAAATCATGATGATCTAAATGAGGGGGGAAATGATCCAAATTACTATTAGTATCAACTGTCACGATAATATCCAATTCCTTCCCTCTTCTGATTTTGCTAATTAGGAGTCCAGCTACCGCATCGTCCTTAATTATTTCATGAAGAAATAAAGAAATACTTTCTTGTTCTTCTGAAGCAGCAAATGCAAGTTGAAATGCCTTTTCTGGCTTTCCTAATTGGATAAGCCCAGCAATTGTATGCAATTTATTCATATGCTCATGATTTTGCACACGCAGTGCCTCAACAAAACTCCTTACACCAGTAAGTTCCTCTGCTAATTTTGCTACCTCCGTTCTATCTTGGAAAATAGCAACGGCACCAATTAATTGGCCATCTTTATTAATAGGAATTCTCGTACTCAAGATGCTTTTTCCACTCACCATAATTTGTTCATTATAAACCGGTTCATTTCTCTCAACAATTTCTGGTAAACGTGTATCTTCTAAAACGGAACGAATCGATAATCCCGTTACTTCTCCATTCACATTAAATATTTTTTTTGCTTTTTCATTAAAGATCGTAATTTTCTCATGATAATCGATCGCAATTACCCCTTCATTGATGGAATGAAAGGTTGCTGTTCTCTCTTCAAACATTCGTTTAATTTCGAACGGTTCTAAATCAAACATTTGCTTCTTAATATGATTGGCTAATATATATGAGGCAATAAACCCTACAATTAAAGTGAGGAACACAATAAATAGGATCTCTTTAGAAAAGCCAGAGACGATTTCCTTGAAAGTTGGAATTTTATTACCAACCATTACGACACCTATTTGGTTTAGTTGTTGATCTTTTAATACTGGAATAAACGCTCTTAAATATGTACCATCTTCTCCCCTGGCCTTAGAAAAATAAATATGTTCGGCAAATGCAGGATCCTCATCACTACCAGTTGATACATTACCTATCATACTTCTAACTGGGTGTGAGAAACGGACTCTATCCATATTCATTACTACAATATAATCCGTATTATTAATGACCCTTATTTCTTCAACAATGGGGTTAATAATCTTCCAGCCTTCATCTTCCTCAAGTCCATCTTTTATATCTGCAAGCTCTGCTACAGTCCTAGCCGTACTCATTGATTCGCCTCTTAAGTCCAATTCTTCTTGTTGTTGCATATTTGCGATAACAACAAGCCCGCAAATAAGTAGTAAAAAGATAACAACCCCATATGATAGCAACGTTATTTTCCAACGAATAGGTATTTCCTTCAAACAAATCTTCCTTTCATTGCCACCTACACTTGACCTTTAATCTGAAAATAATGATACTATTTAGTATGAGGTGAAGGTGATGAAAAGTAAATATAGCATCATACTATTAACCATTATTATAACGCTTGCACTTTTTTTTAGTTTTAAACAATATATTCTCACAGAAGACCTTCCTTATGATGATGAGCAAGAAGGGCTCAATGATCAAATCGTTTTAACTTTTAGTCATGTTGTCTCCAATAATACGCCAAAGGGAATGGCCGCTGATAAATTCGCTGAAATTGTTGCTGAAAAATCAGGTGGAAATATTAAAATTGTTGTCTTCTCTAACGGCTCTCTCTACTCTGATATAGAAGAAATACGAGCGGTTCAAGAAGGCAATGTTGATATTATTGCTCCCTCCACATCAAAACTTGGCATGTTAAACCCTGCATGGGGGGTACTCGATTTGCCGTTTATTTTCCCTTCCTATGAAGCCATTAACGAAGGGTTAGACGGGTTTATCGGGCAAACACTATTATCTAGTGTAAAGGGGGATGGACTCATCGGTTTAGCTCATTGGAGTAATGGATTTAAACAATTCACATCCAATGATGGTCCAATTATTTATCCGCAAGATATAGCTGGACAAACATTCCGAATCATGCAAAGTGATGTCCTCTCATCACAATTTCTTGAATTGAATGCAAATTCAGTGAAAGAATCTTTTAATTCTACATACGACTTGTTAGATAGTGGGAAAGTAGACGGCGAAGAGAACACTATCTCTAATATTTATTCGAAAAAGTTTTATAACTTACAAAAGTATATGACAATAAGCAATCATGGCTATCTCGGTTATGCCGTCTTAATGAATGGAAATGTTTGGAATAAGCAATCAAGTGAAACAAAAAGAATCTTAACTGAGGCTATGTCTGAAGTCACGCAATGGAATCGAAAACAAGCTGTCCAGATGAATGAAAACCAACTCGAAGAAATAAGAAAAGTGAGTTCAATCCACATTCACGAACTTACCAATGAAGAAAAAAACAGTTGGAAAAAAGTCCTAGATCCAGTCTACACTCAATTTAAAAATGAAATTGGCAGTACGCTGATTGACAAAGCTTTAAAGCTCAGAGATAAATACGAAAACGAAACAACTGATGAAAGGGACTGAGTGAGGCAATTACCCTTGAATATTTAATCAAATTTTTGCCCGGGCTCCCTTTTTTTGACTCGTTTCCGCTTGAATCCAATCAAATTCTTGCGCGGGCTCGCTTTTTTGACTCATTTCCGCTTGAATCCAACCAAATTTTTCCCCGGGCTCGCTTTTTTTGACTCGTTCCCGTTTGTATCCAATCAAATTTTTACTCGGGCTCCCTTTTTTTGACTCGTTTCCGCTTGAATCCAATCAAATTCTTGCGCGGGCTCGATTTTTTGACTCATTTCCGCTTGAATCCAACCAAATTTTTGCCCGGGCTCCCTTTTTTGACTCGTTTCTGCTTGAATCCAATCAAATTTTTGCCCGGGCTCCCTTTTTTGACTCGTTTCTGCTTGAATCCAATCAAATTTTGCCGCGGACTCGCTTTTTTGACTCGTTTCCGTTGAATCCAATCAAATTTTGCCGCGGACTCGCTTTTTTGACTCGTTCCCGCTTGAATCCAATCAAATTTTGCCGCGGACTCGCTTTTTTGACTCGTTTCCGTTTGAATCCAATCAAATTTTTGCCCGGGCTCCCTTTTTTGACTCGTTTCTGCTTAAATCCAATCAAACTTTTGCCCGGGCCCGCTTTTTTGACTCGTTTCTGCTTGAATCCAATCAAATTTTGCCGCGGACTCGCTTTTTTGACTCGTTTCCGTTTGAATCCAATCAAATTTTGCCGCGGGCTTGATTTTTTGACTCGTTTCCGTTGAATCCAATCAAATTTTGCCGCGGACTCGCTTTTTTGACTCGTTCCCGTTTGTATCCAATCAAATTTTTACTCGGGCTCGCTTTTTTGACTCGTTTCCGACTCAGTCTCTTTCCTTTCCAGTATATATAGACAAAGACGATGGTGAGACACGACAAAAAGTAACCTGAGTATTAACTTAGGTTACTTTTCTAACTCGTCTATAATTTGTATTTGTCCTTTATACATCCACTTTCTCGGAAGCTAACATTGTGCCATTCTCCACATAGTTAATGTGCCAAGAAAAAGCTTTTGCTAGAATATGTGGGGTTTGGCCACCTGCTGATAATGCTTCATAATAGTAATCTCTCAGTTGATCCTTGTATAACGGATGCGCACAATTTTCAATGATTAGCTCAACTCGTTCACGAGGAGCCAATCCCCTTAAATCTGCGTAGCCTTGTTCTGTGACAATAACGTCAACATCATGTTCTGTATGATCAATATGTGAAGCAAAAGGTACAATACTTGAAACTTTACCATCTTTAGCAATTGATTTTGTCACGAATATAGCTAACCTTGCGTTTCTTGCAAAATCCCCTGATCCACCAATACCATTCATCATCTTAGTTCCTTGAACATGAGTAGAATTCACATTACCATAGATATCGAGTTCTAATGCAGTATTGATAGAGATTAATCCTAAACGGCGAATTAATTCCGGATGATTAGTGATCTCTTGTGGTCTTAACAATAACTTATCGCGATATTGATCGAAATGAGCAAACACTTCTTTCATCTTTTCTTCTGAAAGTGTAATGGAACAACCTGACGCAAACTTTACTTTCCCAGCATCAATTAAATCAAATACTGCATCTTGAAGTACTTCTGAATACACTTCTAAGTCTGTGAATTCAGAGTCAATCATGCCATGCAAAACAGCATTTGCTACCGAACCAATGCCTGATTGTAATGGGGCAAGTTTTTCATCTAATCTACCTTCTGCAATTTCATTGCGAAGAAAATTGGTTAAATGTTGCGCCATCATAACTGTTTCCTCATCTGGCTGAACAATAGTTGATGGTGAATCGCCTTGTTCAGTAAACACAATCGCTTTAATTTTCTCCGGATTCACTTTAATACCTATCTCACCCACACGATCGGCTACATTTGTAATGGGAATTGGACCACGCTCACCTTGTTTATCTGGACTATAAATATCATGTAATCCTTTTAGCGATGGTAATTGGGTCATATTAATTTCAACAATTACACTTTGGGCATGTTCGGCAAAAGACAGTGAGTTACCAACTGATGTTGTAGGTACAATTGTTCCGTCTTCTTCAATCGAAACCGCTTCCAAAATAGCTACATCTACATGTAATACCCCTGAACGGATGAGTTCTGCTGTGTGAGATAAATGTTGATCAACAAATAAGAAGTCCCCTTTATTAATGCCTTTTCTCATTGTTGAGTCAGCTTGAAATGGTAATCTCTTATTTAAAATACCAGCTTCCGCAAACAACTTATCAACATCCGAACCAAGAGATGCACCTGTATACACATTGACTTTAAAATCTTCTGTTTTTGCTCTGTCTGCTAATGCTACAGGAACCGCTTTCACATCTCCCGCACGAGTAAATCCACTTAACCCCAATGTCATGCCATCTTTAATCATTTCTGCAGCCCCTTCTGCAGTCATGATATTGTTCTGAAGTGTCTGAATTTTAACTCTCCCAAGTTTATTATCCATATTCCCATCCCTCTTTCTGTAAAGAATACTTAATAACTATTTTACTAATAAATCAGAATGGGATTATTTTTTTAGTATAATTAATGAAAAATTTTGATAAAACAGCAAAATCTGCCGATAAGCCAGCAGATTTTTTCAGATAATCAGAAAATATTGAGTTAAATGGTTATTCATCCATTTATGCCTTTTATTTAGAAGCCGAGCAACTTACGAAAATAACTAGAATAGGATTGACTTACAGGCACTTTTGCACCATTTCTCATTAATAATAAAAAAGTAGAATGAGAGTCAGGAAATATCTCTTGTATTTGATTAACATTCACCAAGAATGACCTGTGACAGCGAATAAAGTTTTCCTTTGGTAAAATATACTCAAACTCCTGTAGCGTATTTTTATGCGTACCAGAAGAGTAAATAGCATGAACATGAGTTTTACGATCTTTAGCTTCCAAGAAATATACTTCATTAAATGGAACTGGTACCCAACCATCGCTTGTCTTTAATGTAACGACAGATTTCCCCTCTGTCAATGTTGGAAAAATAGCAGTCACACAACCTTCAATTTTCCCATTATTTTTAAATGGAACAGCCATCCCGTGATAAGGTACACCAAATACATCCCTATTAATAAACTCTGACACCTTTTGTTCAGCCTTAAGCGCTTTATCAGCAATACTTCCTTCTTTTACAATATCCCCTGGCCGAATTTTCAAGTCAACACGTTTACTTGGACGATAGTAAATATACTCTGTTGTATTTGAAACTACAATTGACACTTCATCTGAAAATAATTCCCCAATTACATCTAGCAATGAACTCAGTGTAATTCCTTCCATCACAAAAATCCCCTTTTTTTGATTCGCTACTATTCTATCTTACGTGTTTTATTTTCATTTGCCTAGTTAAGAAACGTGCAAGAATATGTCTTATACCAAAGAAGGAAACATCAACTGGCTTTTCCTCTTTTAATAGGTTGATCTTCGTATTTAACCCAGTTCACTGCTTTTTCTAATATAATTGAGATAATAACACCCATTATTAACCCATTTGCAAAAAATGGTTGAATGAGTACAGGTAATTCAGAAAAGATAGCAGGTGAAATATTCATAATACTAATACCAATTAATACAGGTGCTGCTAACCTAAATATCGTATTGGAATTAAACGTCTTTCCATTTAAACTACTGAATGCAGTACCAAATAATTGCATATACGCAACAAACAAGACTGCGTTTCCAACGGTAACAGGTAACATTGAAAGAAATGAGCCTAAAATTGGAACAATACCAATGATCGTAAGTAAAGCACCACCGATAAAGAATGGCTTTCTTTCATAAATTCTCGTACTTTGCAAGAAACCAATCGTTGATGTAAATGGTGTATAGGGAACCAGTCCGAAACCGGATCCAATAATGGTAGAAATTGAAGTAATGATCATTGAGCCTTTAAACTCTTTTTTGGCTGCTCTCCTTTGTAGAAGTTTTTCTGCAGCGTTAATAGAAGCAAATGTATTACTTAAGTTTAATAATACGGCAACAAACGTGACTACGACAATTCCCATTTCAAGATTAGGAGCCCCTAACGGAAAAAGTTGGAAAGGCGCAGATGTTGTCATACCAGCCCCATCATTACCAAACAATAGGACATAACCGAGCCAGCCCCCTAAAAGGCCAATTAAAATAGAAAAATTGCTAATAAGTTGATTACCTTTCATTTTTAATGTAGCGACGATCAGCGCGAGTACTACAGAATAAAGACTTATACCTATGTCAATGACGCCAGTCGAAGTCATCTTTAACATACCTTCAAAGAAGATAAACATTAATTGAAAAGTAAGCAAAAATAAATATACAGTCATTACCATCGGACTAAAGATGGATTGCAATAATGAAAAACCCCCACAAGCAATCAGCAAAATGGTCACTAGACTAGCTAAAACAATACCAGTAACAATCCCACCACCAATACGTTCTAATCCAATATTAAGCGCTTGTGCTGAAAGCCCAAGATTAAGGATAATTCCCCATAATAACCCTGAATGCCCTTCCATAATCGGGAAACGATGACCTTTCCATCCTTGTAGTATACAAGTAATACCCGTAAGTATGAGTGATGCTCTAATCATCATTGCCATCGTTTCACTTGATAGCTCAAATACATTGGCAATGGAAATCGGAATGACAACAGTATTGGCAAAGATAAAAAAGACCCATTGTACGGAAGAAACCATTGTCATTGATGAAATAAACTTTTTCAATCTGTACACCACTTTCTACGTTATTCATTTTCACATCTACTAGTATAATTCATTTTTAAAAGGAAAGAAGCCTTTAAAAAAAGAATTATGAAAAACGAAATATTTTGAAGCCTGATAAATAAATAAAAATTGGAGCTAATCTATATGCCTATACAAATAATAACCCTCTCCAAATAGGAAGAGGGGCATGTGATTTAAATAGTTCTATTAATCATTGTTATTTTGAAATGATAGTGCTTTTTTCGCTAAATTTGTGATTACTACATCATCCATAGGCGGATTATGGAGCGCAGCTCGCACATCACGGTAATAACGCTGCAAAGGATTTCTTTGTTGCAAGCTTTGTGCACCAACTATTCTCATTGCCCAATCGACCACTTTATTAGCACTGTTAGAGACAAGGTGTTTGATGGCTCCAAGTTCAGCTCCTAATTCTCCTCGTTTATTCGGTTCATTATCCCAGCGATCCGCTATAGAATAGAGTGCTGTTCGCGCTTTTAGTAGCTCGAGTTCCATTTCCCCAATTTTACGTTGTACTTCTGGTACTTCACTAATTGGACCAGGCAGGCTATTAGGTTGATATTCAGAAGCAAAAATAATGGCATAGTTCCGAGCTGCAATAGCAACGCCAATAAAGCAAGCAGCTGAATGTAGTAACCATGCATTAGGAATCGCATAAAAATGAACACCTTCTATTTCAACTAATGCTGTTTCTTCTACAATTACATTCTCTAACACTAGATCGTCACTACGTGTGCCCCGCATCCCTAGCATATTCCAATTTGATTCCACTTTTAAACCAGGGTTCTCATGCGGTACAAGGAATATACCAATTTCTCCTGAAGCTTCTATCGTTGCTGTAATAAGAGAAAAATCTAAGCCTGGTGCCATCGAGGCAAAAGATTTTCTTCCATTCAAGATCCATTGTGTTCCTTTTTTCACCGCAGTAGTCGCTGGTAGTCCACCACGGGTTGGACTGCCGGTTGCTGCCTCTGTTGCACAGCGGTTAATCAATTTATTATCTTTGATAACCGTTTCGCATAACTTGGCAAACTGTTCTTCCTTCCATTTCCGCTTAACCCTTAAATCATAGATAACACCTAAGTGCCAACCAATACATAAAGCCGTAGATGCATCACCTTGGGCAATCCTTTCTTGTATTAAGAAATATTCATATAAGGAAATCTCTTTACCACCATATTCTTTCGGAATCGTCAAACTTAAATAATTTGATTGTTTTAATTCTTCAAAATTATCAAAAGGGAACTCTGCATTTTCATCAATCTTTTGCGCCCTCTTACTAAATCCTTCTGCTAATATCGTAGCTTTATGAAATAATTCTTCTTGTTGAGCCGTCTTAATAAATGGTCGAGCGAGTTGTTCAGCTAAATACGCTTCCTTAGATGAAGCTGTTATCGTGCTCATAGAATCCTTCCTCCCCGTCTGTTTCCATCTTCTCTTTAATACTCATTCATTAGGATAAATAAATATAGTAAAGGCTCCATTCCCCTTTACTATATCTATTATTTGAATTTATTATCTCTTATCTACATATTTAGTTAATTTATCCCCACCAATTTGAATAATTTGCACCAATACAACGAGGACAATGACTGTCGTAATCATAATGACATTATCATAGCGATAGTAACCGAAACGTATCGCTAAATCACCAATACCCCCGCCGCCAATAATACCTGCCATTGCGGAATAACCGATTAAACTAATAGTCGTAATCGTTAAACCTTGAACAATTCCAGGTTTCGCTTCTGGGACAAGGATTTCCTTAATTATCATCCAAGGGGAAGCGCCTACTGCTACTGCAGATTCAATGACTCCTTTATCTATTTCTCTTAAGGATGTTTCAACCAATCTTGCAAAAAATGGAATCGCTGCTACAGATAATGAAACAGAAGCCGCTGTAGGACCAATAGTTGAACCTGCAATTAATTTTGTTAACGGCAATAGAGCTACTAACAAAATAATATAAGGAATAGAGCGGATCAAATTGACAATCCAACCAGTAACGGCATTTACAAATCGATTCTTTAAGAACAATCCTTCGTCTGTAACGAATAATAAGATGCCTAGTGGAAGACCTAGTATAAGTGCCGCAACTAAAGAAATGGCGACCATATAAATCGTTTGTAATACAGCTGTATTTAGTTCAGGAAGTAACGCCTGAATGGACTCAAGCAACATGTTCAACTACCTCCAAATTCTGTGTTCTATCTTGAATATATTGTATAGCTCTTTCTATTTCAGGTATTTCACCAGTTAACTCCATAATAAAAATACCAAGAGGTACTTCTTGAATATATTCAATCTTGCCGTGAAGAATATTTCCTTTTACTTTGAATGTTTGGAACAGTTCAGAAACAACAGATTCTTCTGCTATTGCACCTTTAAATTGGATTTTAATGATTGTTCCCTTCCTGTTTTCAATCAATTGTTGTGGTAAGTCAAATTGAAGAATACTCTGAATAAAATCTCTTGTAAGTGGTTCAATTGGATTCGCAAATATATCATACACCGGTCCCTCTTCTATGACCTTTCCATCTTGCATAACAGCTAACCTATGACAAATCTCTTTGACTACTTCCATCTCATGAGTGATAAGTACGATGGTTAATCCTAGCTTTTTATTAATTGATTTTAATAAGTTCAGGATTGATTTTGTTGTTTTAGGGTCTAGGGCTGAAGTGGCTTCATCGCAAAGTAAAACCTTTGGATCATTAGCAAGTGCTCTGGCTATTCCTACCCTTTGCTTTTGACCACCACTTAATTGCGTGGGATACTGATGAATTTTATCTGCTAAACCCACTAATTCTAAT
Organism: Cytobacillus sp. FSL R7-0696; assembly: GCF_038006865.1. Lineage (NCBI taxonomy): Bacteria > Bacillati > Bacillota > Bacilli > Caryophanales > Bacillaceae > Cytobacillus > Cytobacillus sp. FSL R7-0696. The sequence goes on from NZ_JBBOWA010000001.1 coordinate 494,382, forward strand.
AGTTCTTTCACCCTGATATCTATTTCTTTCGGGCTTTTACCTGCCGCTTTTAAAGCAAAGGCAATATTCTCATATACTGTCTTCGAACTTGCTAAATAAAAATGCTGAAAAATCATACCTATCTTCTGCCTTGCTTTTCTTAATTCTTTACTTGTTAAAGTCGTTAAATCAACGCCATCAATTTTCACTTCACCAGATGTCGGTCTCTCCAATAAATTTAGACAGCGTAATAAAGAACTTTTCCCTGCTCCACTATAGCCAATAATCCCGTATATTTCTCCTTCTTTAATAGAAAGAGATACATTGTCAACGCCTATCACTTGCTTCTTTTTGCTTTTATAAATTTTCACTAAATGATTGACTTCAATCATTTACCTCACCCTCCCTAAATCCTCTACAACATAAAATGAGCCTCTTTCACTTTGAAAGAGGCTCAACAAATGATTGTTATTAAACCTTATCTTTCAGAATGAAATCATTCTGCAGGATTTAGCACCTTCCCTTTAAAAGGAGGTTGCCGGACATCTTCGGGCCTGGTCCCTCAGTCTCTCTCGATAAGAATCATATTCAATTTATTGTGTTGCTTTGATAAAGGAAATTTTATCGGGTATTGAATTAATTGTCAATAGTATTTTGATTATTTATGCATTTACTTATCTTCCTCTTCGTTTAAACAGGAAGATAAAAAAAGTTGTTCCTAATAAAGCTGTGATTAGGCCCACATACAAGATGATTGCTGACGTTTTGAACTTTACTGTACTAGGTTGCTCTCCTTGTCCTTGTCCATGTCCCTCACCGCCAGGCATACCTTCAAACCCTTCAGGTGGCTCAAAATCTCCTCCCTGCGGAAAATCTCCGTTGCCTTGCGGACGTTCAGGCATTTCACCATCAGCGTTTCCTTTATTTCCATTTGGTGGTTGAAATCCTTCTCCTCCTTCTTGACCTTCCTGGTCATCACCACTCGCTCGGCCAGGGAACATGTTATTAACTTCAGAAGCTTGTGATTCTACTTCTAATTCACCTGAGAGCTGAGCAAGTATCGATTCTGATCTCGCCTCAGCAAATGCTGGTAAACTCTCATCACCCTGCACCGCTTCGAGAAATGCTTCTGTTGTATAAAACTTGGTAGGATCCTGTTCGACATAAGGAAGAATCAATGCACTAATTTGTGTAGTTGTATTTTGGTAAGACTCTTTTGTCATATATTCTTCGGCTATCTGTTTAAGATACGCTTCATATAGTTTTTTATATTCTTCATTAGATAATAGTGCATTAAGTAACGGTCTTTCTTCTAAGGTAGTACCAGCTATAGGTTCAGATATACTGAAATTAATCGTATCTTCACTCAATAAATCACTATTTCCGATGCCACCGGTGAAGTTGTCCATTCCGCCTTGTGGTGCTTGGTCTTGTTTGTCTTCACCTTGGTTTTCTTCAGCAGCTGAGAAATCTCCATTCATTTGTCCACCAAATGCCATACCAACTCCAAAGCCACCAAATGCCATATTATAGTCCCACGGAATAACTGAGAACTTACCATCATTTTCATATAAATAATAGTTATGCTTCATTTGTCCTTGGTAACTATCCATGCTAACAACAGCCGTATTTACTGCAAAATATCGTAATACTTGATCCACATCTAAGGTTTCTTCTAAATCGCCACCATTATTGATACTATCTAACATATCTATTAACGCTTGTTCATCTTGCTCCTCTGATTTCAAGTTTAAACCTGAGTAATCATCAATATCATCACTTACCCATTTCAAGTCACTATTTGTACCATCTGGCTTGTACAATGATCCATATGGATTTTCAAAATATCTTCCAAGCATCACTTCGTCTACTTGTTCAACACCTAAATATAATCCCCATTCCTGACCATTAATGGTCACATACATATAAGAATAAGCAGGTGTGGGTAACCCCATATTCTCCATTAATTGATACGATAAATATTCTCGCATTTGCGTAGCATCACTAAATTGGTTATTTAGATTCAACTTTTTCAATCCATATAAAGTTTGATCAGTATAGTAATCAAAATCTATTTTGAAGCTATAACGATCAGAATCTTCCATTCTAGCAACGGAAGAAAGGGAAGAATTCCCCTTTGTCCGAACAGCTACTTGGTTCAATTTAGTTCCATTTATCGTCACATTTGCCATCTTATATTCTTCTTCCGTCGGATTCTCTAATACATCTTCCCAATCATCTTCTGCAAGGGTTAACTCAACTTGAGTCACTTTATTTTTATTGAATACTTTTGAAACGTAAGAGTGATCAACTACTTCCCCTTTTGGAAGTAAATAAGGTAGAAAGAATAGAATACCAACAAATAAAACAGCCAACATTAGAAAAACGAGAACGACATATTTGCGTTTAATCATATTCCTTTCTCCTGTTCATTTACGCTGTGAAATTACCGTCATAGCTTAACATTACAGCCGATTCTACCCCGCTAAGGTTCGTTACATTATTTACCACTTGAGATTGATCTTTTTTCATTCTTACTTCATAAGTAATTTCTACTTGATTACCATTCATGATAGATTTGGATTTCATCATATGTTTATTAGTGACCTTTGATAATAGCGATTCAAGTTGAGATTCCACACCTTCACCCCCATATTTTACAATGAGTAAGTAAGGGTTCTGAATCGTAATTTTGTTAACGAACAATACAAGTACGAGACCGATCAATAAACTACCAATAATCACTAATGGAATAAAGCCTGCTCCGCAAAGAATACCGGCAACAATCGCCCAAAAAAGATAAACAAGATCCATTGGGTCTTTAATTGGTGTACGAAAACGGACAATGGACAAAGCACCAACCATACCTAGTGATAACAGGACATTTGAGGAAATTCCCATAATAATTAATGCTGTAGCCATGGTCATTATGATGAGGGATATATTAAAAGTATGTGAATAAATCACACCTGAAAATGTCTTCTTATAAACTGCATAAATAAATAGTCCAATCGCAAAGGCCATGAATAAACCAATCAGAGAGTCTATAATTGAAAAACTCTCCGTTTTTTCTAAAAAGCTTGATTTAAATATATCTGAAAAATTCACACTTTCCATTCTTCTCTTCTCCTATTCTCACTATAATCCATACATTCTACTTAATTGATATTTTGAATACGTACCCTTCCTGCGATCAAGCATTTGTAGAAGCATCTTAATGACATCGGGAATGTATTCATCATACTTGACTTCAAGTATCATCAATTGATGATCAAGGGATGGTACCATAGGCATTGTTGTATTTAAAAAGTCAGGATTCCTTAAGCTTGTACGAATATTGCTATCAAAAGTTAAACGGACATTACCATATGGATAGATATAAACATCCCTCTCATAATCGACAACTGTTACTGGCTTCAATTGATAACGAACCATGTTATGGAAAAGTTCCCTCATTAATGGTCTGGTATCATTCTCCATCCATAAAATATCGCCAGCTCTAATAAGCTCATATTCTTCTGCTGTCATCCTACATTTCTCTTTATAGGTCAGATTATTCTTCTTACTTTTCTTTTCTAGATTAATTGTGTCAAAATCATCATTATATGTGCGAACCCTATATTTTGCACGGTTCATATAGCCTTCTTTTTTTTCTATTAAAGCTTTGTTTTCAAAGTTATCAAAGTATACGCTACGAACATTATATCCCCCACTCCCATTTGAATGAGGGTCCGTATTCATAAAGTAACTTAAGCGTTTTTTAAGTAAAACCCCATCCATTTTTGAGATTTCATGTTTAAGCTCTTTCCTTCCTTTCAAAATCGAACACATCCTTTAGATATACGTTTTAATCTCATATTCTTCGTACTTCTCATTTAGCCATTCCGTATATTCACTTGAAAGCTTAGACTCTATTAAAGTCTCTTTTATTTCTTCTTTCACTTCTTCGTAATTGGCTTCTTTCGCTTCTTTATGATCTGTTACTTTAATAATGTGATAACCATAATCTGTTTTAACTGGATCACTCACTTCGTCCACTTCCATAGCAAAAGCCACTTCTTCAAATGCTTCTACCATTTCACCTTCTCCAAAATACCCCAATTCACCGCCATTATCTTTATTTGAATCATCGGTTGAATAAGAAGCTGCTAATTCTGAGAAATCGTCACCATCATCGAGTTTTTGTTTTACTTCTTTGGCAGTATCCTCATCTTCCACTAGGATATGACTTGCTTCTATCTCTTCTGCCTGAGCATAACTTTCTTTATTTTCTTCAAAGTATGTTTCCATCTCATCATCAGTAATTTCAATTCCTGGTGTGATCAATTTCTTTGAGCCTAAATAGATTTCGATATTATGTTCTATAGAGTCATAGGATACCCCGTTTTCATCTAACACTTCTTTAAATGCCTCTTCTCCCCCATATTGCTCCATATAGGCATCCATTTCTTCAGCCACTTCTTCTTCAGTTACAGTTACCTTCTCCTTATCCATTTCTTGAAGAACAATTTGATCAGATATTAATGTATCTAGAACAGAAGTGCCATATTGAGACATTAACGCTTCATACAAATCATCTTTGCTTATATTTTCTCCATTGACTGTCGCTGCTTTTGAATGACTATTGTATAAAACAACAGCAACTACGACAGCAGCAACAAACATACAACCAGTGGCAATCAATAATTTATTCTGTTTCAACTTGCTTTTCCCCATTTCCTTGTAACGTTACTTCTACTGTTTTCTTTTCCCCATCACGATAAAAACCTATTTTAACCTTATCGCCAATCGAAAGATCTTTATAAAGAGATTCTTTTAAGTCATTAGCGGTTGTAATGGTTTGATCACCAATTGAAACTAAAATATCCTCAGCTTGCAACCCCGCCTTTTCTGCTGTCGAACCTTCCTCTACTTGGGTAATAATGGCACCTTCTTCTACATTTTTCGGTAATTGTTCTTGATAAAACTGCGGTACTTGATTTAAGTCCATCAAACCAACACCTAGATAAGGTCGAATGATTTTACCATCCTTCATTAACTGATCAATAATGCTCTCGACATCATTACTTGGAATGGCAAAGCCTAACCCTTCTACGCCACTATCAGCTATTTTCAAACTATTAATACCAACCAAATTCCCATTTGAGTCAATAAGTGCTCCACCACTATTCCCAGGGTTTATTGCTGCATCTGTTTGAATGACATTTAAATCCCATTCTCCGGCTGAGGTAGAGACTTCAATTGATCGATCCACTGCACTTACAATTCCTTGAGTTACTGTTCTGGATAAATCTAAGCCTAGTGGATTGCCTATCGCTAACACTTGATCGCCGGCACGAAGGTTTGAAGAATCAGTAAAGGAAAGGACTTCAGCGTCTACTTTTTCATTCACTTTTAACACGGCAATATCTGTTAATGAATCTGTTCCGACAAGTTCAGCTTGAAGCTTTTCACCATTATGCAGTGAAACCTGAATATTAGATGCTCCTTCAATGACGTGATTGTTTGTCACAATATACGTTTCGTTGTCTGTTTGCTTGAAAATAACACCAGAGCCAGTACCACTTTCAACTGCTTCCCCACTTTGTGTGTTGCCTGTGGAATGACTAAAAGGGTTTGCTTGTTGCTCTTGCATGTTGACAACGCCCACTATTGCTTTAGAGGCTTTTTCTACTATATCTGCAATCGACCCATCACTCGTAGTTGATACCGTTTCAGCATTAACTTTGGAAACATTAGTTTCTGATTGCTCCTGTACAACCTCCGTAGACTGTTTTGTTTCATTAGGAAAATAATTGATTGCACCCAAAGTTAGGGCTGAGCCCATTACTCCACTTGCTACAGTCATTGTTACACTTTTAAACCAAGTATTTTTTCGCTTCGCTTGATACTCGCGATTATCTTCAAAATGATTGAATTCATTCATTAAAAATCCCTTCTTTCATTTGATTGGCTTGCCTATGTTTTATAATTTAATCAGTGAATGTGTCAGGCATATGTCAAAAGAATTTTTTATGTAAAAAAAGAAATAAAAACCTCCGAATATTATTCGGAGGGAGATGGGTTTAAATTATTTTGCATGAAGTTTTGTACATTTTCGATTTCTTCTACTGTAGCGAGTTGCGTTTCATACCATCCCTTCTTTTCCATTAATTGAAAGATTTCCCTTTGGGCTTCTGCACTTGTTTTTAAGCACCCCTCATAAATATCTCTCAATTCATCATGAGTCGTTTCCATTAATGTGTGGCTAATAGCGGGAACTCTTCCTTTTGCTAATTCTAAACATAATTGCATCATTTCTCGTTCTGTTAATCCACGACCATTGATATTATTCGGCAATGAAACCACCTCCATTAAAATTAATGTAATTTCCTCGCTCGGTTGAAATAGGTTGATAATTCAGCAATCCTTAACTGATGTTCCTCTGCTAATTTTTCCAATGATACCCTTACTTCTTCGTCCTCACAAAGAGAAGCACACCAGTTAAACGTCTTCGCTGTTATTTCCTCCGCCCGAATTTCATCTTCAATTGCCGACAATTCTTTCGTCGTTAACTGATACATTACGCCACCTCCCATACTCCTTTTTGTTAGTATGAAACATAAATGTATGTTTATTCCATAAGACGGTTATTTCTTTTATCTCCGCGGTTGGTTCCACCTTGGGTTAATTCTCGTTTTCGGTTTTGGTAACGTACTCTCTAACACCTTTTGCGAAGCGTTCATTTCCGCTTTTCCTTCTGAATGACTTGCAAACAGCTTTTGCGAAGCGTTCATTTCCGCTTTTCCTTTTGAATGGTGTACAAATACCTTTTGCGAAGCGTTCATTTCCGCTTTTCCTTTTGAATGATGTACAAATACCTTTTGCGAAGCGTTCATTTCCGCTTTTCCTTTTGAATGGTGTACAAATACCTTTTGCGAAGCGTTCGATTCCGCTTTTCCTTCTTAATGACGCGCTAACGTCTTATCCTCGGCTTTCAGTTCTATCTCGTTTTGACATAATACTCTTCCAAAAGCACACAGCTCAATCACCGAGTATCCAAGAACGAAAAAACCCGCAAACTTTCAGGTATAATCTGAAATTGCGGGTTAAATGTGAATAGATTTCTTATAATAAGTAGGAGGAATCTTCTAAATCGTTGCTACAATAAAATCTTCTCCGCTTTGCAGCATCAATTGATCTGTACGTTCACGAAAATACTTCTCTTTTAAGTCTATAGATGATAGATGAATTACATCTTTTAGCCCTGCCTCTCCAGCTAGTGCTAGCATTTCTGAAGGGGTGAAAAAACTGATAAAGGGCGTTCCACCTGCTTTTGCTCCTTTTTCTGCTTCATCCACTTCTTTCCGTTCATCTTGTTTTTTTATTTTTTCAAATGGGAGCAGGAAAGTCAGCGCCAACTTTGAGCCCTCTGCTAACTTACTAAACATTTTCAATGTATCCATAATCGCATCTATAGTTAAATATTGAGTCACGCCTGTTGAGACAACAACGGCAGGCTTTGTATCATCAAACCCCTTCTTCTTTAATTGATCTAACCACCCTTGTTTCTCTTCAAAATTTACGGACACAAATTTTAAACAATCAGGAATGGGGTACCCTGTTTCTTCCAGTCTTCTTTTCTTCCATAACTGTGTATCAACTTGATCGATTTCATAAATGGTCAACTGAGGGCATAATTCTTGATGCCTTTGTGCAAAAGTGTCAAGCCCCGCACCAAGAATCACATATTGATCTACCCCTTTTTCACATTGTTCAACAACTAAATCATCAACAAAACGAGAGCGAGCAACAATTGATGCTCTAAAAGCACTTGTATTTGTTACATCCATATCGGGGCGTTTCTGCCAATCATCGTTTGGAGAAATAAGTTTTAAACCGATATTATCCTGAAAAATATAAGGTTTTTCATCAACAATTAAGTGTAATGCTCGCCATAAAGACACTCTTACAGCTGTATGATCAGGTTCTTTCACTTTGGTCAATCCTTCCTTAACTGCGTTTTTGATAAGGTAATTCGATCATAAATTCAGTACCACACTCAGATGTCTTAACTAAAATTAAATCACCATTCATTGATTGTGCTATCAATTTACTGAACGGTAGGCCAAGACCTAATCCTCTTACACGAAGCTTCTTTTCTTGTCCACGAAAGAAACGCTCAAAAATGTATGGTACTTCTTCGTCAGGTATTCCCTTTCCACTATCCTTAACTTTTATAGAGATATTCTTCGGTCCCTCGTCTATTTTAACCTCGATTTTCCCTTTTCCATCCATTGCCTGGAAGGCATTATTAAGTAAATTAATTAGAATTTGTTGTAATCTTATCTGATCAATTTGCACAAATAAAGGCGTGCTCGCTTGGTACACAACAAGTTGAAAATCCTGACTTACTTCATGCGTAATTTCCCATTGATAGACTGATTCTTTAATTAATTGATTGATTTCATATTCTTGTAGTTGAACTGGCATCACATTCGTCGCATAAGTGTTAAAAGCTAATAGATCCTCCACCATTTTTTTCATTTTTTCAGTTTCTAATATGGACAGTTTGATAAACTCTTTTGCCTCTTCACCTTCCACCACTCCTTCATGAACAGCCTGCAATAACCCGTCAATAGACGTTACCGGCGTCTTTAATTCATGAGTCACACCTGCTAACAGCTCCGTACGTAAGGTTTCTAATTTCTCTAACCGTTTAGACATTTCTTTAAAAGAATGAACAAGCTCATATAATTCCTGTTCTTGGTATGAATCCTTTAAATCAATTTGATAATTCCCCGCTTGAATTTCCCTAGCTGCCTCTGCTACTTCTTGAATAGGTTTAGACAATCTCTTCGACAAGAAGTAAATCGCTGTCCATCCAATTAATGCCAAACCAATAATCATCATAGCTAATAATCGATATTCTTGGTTTACTTCTGCTAAATTTGCTTTCGATTCTAGCATAACTACCCAGCCTACAGTCGCATCTTGATAAGTAATCGGTACTTTTACAACATAAAAAGCTTCTTTCGTTGCATCATTATTTAATTCTTGAACAGTCTTCTCCTCATTCAAGAGAACTTCGGAAAATTGTAACATTCGATCTTGAGGCCGATTGGTTGTTAAAGTATTTCCATACGTATCAACAATTGAAATAAGTGGATCACTTTCTAAATCCATAAAACGTCCTCTATCATTTAAATACCCTGGGACATCTCCTTTGGGAATTGGCTGTCCTTCACTCATTTCCACAAAACGGTCAGCAATTTCTTCCGCCATTAGCTCCATAATATTGAGGCGGTTTTCTACTGTGGTATGTCTAATCCATAAGACAGAAAAAAAAGCGATAATCAGGAGTCCGACACAAAGTGCAAGTAAATAGCGAGTCGTCCAATAACGAAGTAGAGAGTCTCTAGGTTTACTTTGTTGATTAGACACTTAATTGATACCCCAATCCACGTAAAGTTTTGATTTCGCCTTCTTCTGTAGACCATGAATGCAATGCTTTTCTAATTCGTTTAATCGCTAAGTCAACCGCTCGATCACTTCCCTCATATTCCCAACCCCAAACATGTTCAATTAATTGTTCTCTAGTAAATGTTTGATTCGGATGCTCTGCTAAAAAAATGAGCAAAGCAAGATCTCTAGGCGTTAGCTCAATGACAACACTATTTAATGTAATTTTATGAGACCTAATATCAATTATCAGACCACCGTACTTCTTGATTTTTTCATCACTTTTACCAGTCCTTCTTAAGACCGCTTGCACTCTAGCTACAACTTCTTCTGCATTAAATGGTTTAGCGATATAATCATCTGCTCCTTCATTTAATCCATTTAAGCGATATTGGACGTCTCCTAGAGCGGTTAACATAATAATAGGCGTACTCATTTGCGCTCTGATTTCCTTTAGAATTGACCATCCATCCCGATCTGGCAACATAACATCCAATAAAACAAGTGATGGATGATATTCATTTAATTTTTGGATTGCTTCTGTTCCATTAAATGCTTGGACAGTTTGAAAGTTTGCCTTTTGTAAATAAACTTTTAACACTTGGCTAATGGGTAATTCATCTTCCACTATTAAAACAGTTCTCATTTCACTCACCATACTCTCCTCACGTATGTTTTACTATTCATTATCGTTCTGTTTCATGTCAAGTAAATGTCAACTTAAAAGAAAGAATGACAAACGTATTTCTTTGTTATCTTAACATTATTTGTTATGATCAGATTAACTTAAAAGAAGGAGTGAAGTAAATGAAGTCGCAACAACAATTAGGTAAATCTGGACTTTTTGTTAATCCTATTGGTCTTGGAACAAATGCAGTGGGTGGACATAATTTATACTCCAACCTTGATGAAGCACAAGGAAAAAAACTGGTTCATGAAGCATTGAATAATGGCGTAAACCTTCTAGACACTGCCTTTATTTATGGGCCCGAGCGGTCAGAGGAACTCATTGGGGAAGTTTTACAAGAAAGAGGCAAACGTGAAGAAGCTGTAATCGCGACCAAGGGCGCACATAAATTCGTTAAAGAAGATGTGGTGATGGATAATAGCCCCAGTTTCTTAAAACAATCTGTAGACGATAGCTTACGTAGACTCCAAACTGACTATATTGACCTTTATTACATCCATTTTCCTGATGAATCCACACCAAAAGACGAAGCAGTTGGAGCATTGAAAGAACTGAAAGACGCGGGAAAAATAAGAGCTATTGGCGTATCTAATTTTTCTATTGATCAATTAAAAGAAGCCAATAAAGATGGTTATGTAGATGTATACCAAGGGGAATATAATTTATTACAGAGAAACGCCGAAGCAGACCTACTTCCTTATACAAAAGAAAACAATATTTCATTCATACCTTATTTTCCACTAGCATCTGGCTTATTAGCAGGGAAATACGATAAAAATACAACATTCAGTGACTTGCGTGCTAACTCCCCACATTTTCAAAAAGAGGTTTTTGAAGATAACTTAGCAAAAGTAGATGAATTAAGAGGTATTGCCCAAGCGAAAAATGTGGAAGTCGCCCATATAGTTTTAGCCTGGTATTTAACAAAAGACAGCATCGACGCCATTATCCCAGGTGCTAAAAGAGCCGAGCAAGTGTTGAATAATTTAAAAACATTAGAAGTGCAACTTTCTGGAGAAGAAATAGAGCAAATTTCTACCATCTTCAAATAAGACAAGCCGGTTCAAAAAATAGTCAGAACAATACCAAATACACGAACAAATTCAAAAAATGGATTTGTTCGTGTAAAATACATACTTTCAACTATCCTAAATCCCATCTATTTTTTCTCCTCATTCCTTTGCTTTAACGACAATCACCTTCGTATATTGTGTTGTTTTACAGCCAGATAAATCTTTATCATCGATAATTTCTAAATCTAGTGCAGACTGAATTTTTTTCTCATCTGGTATTTTTTGAATAAGTTGATGCTGATTAATAGATTCTAATTTGTTTACTGTCTTCTCTCTATCGTACTGCTCTTTCACTCTAATTTGACGCTGTAATTTATATTGGGAGAGGATGAGTTCACCTTTTTCGTTTCTCCCTACCGATTGATCAAAGTATTCATTGAATACTTTTTTCATAGCACCTAACTCTTCATCAATTTGTTTTTTTAATCTGCTGAGCTCCGCATAGCGTACAAGTACTTCATTGGTAATCACCCTATTCGTATTCATGCTGTCCCCTCTTTCATTCGTTGTTATTTCATTGTATTGACCAACCTCAACTGTTATGACAAAAAGAGAACATCACAACTAAAGCCCATATAAAAAAACGCCTTTCATAAGAAAGGCGCTCTTACATTACTTTTTATCTTTTTTATCAAGTGTTAAAAGAATCCACATAATGGTTCCGGACAATACACCTGCACCAGCTGAAATCAACGTTCGATCACGTAATACTAATTCTGCTGAATCAGCTTCCAGCATATTAAACGCTATTATCGCAACTACAATAGCAACAATAATAATTGTTGGAAATTTCTTCAAACGTCATACTTCCTTTCAATAAACATAACTAATTCTAGTATAACTTATAAATGATCAATAAATAAACGAATGACATCTGCTCCACCAATAAAAGTTCCTAATGAGCTACCCAGGTTGGATAGTACAATAATGAGGAGAATCCTAGTTACTTTATTATTCCAAAACCCTTTCAATGTAAATACATCTTCCGAGAGGTTTTCGAAATCGCGAACGTTCGGACGCTTAATAAATGCTTGGACAAATCCGGCGATCCAACCTACAGCTAACAACGGACTTAATGAGGTAAACGGCGCGGCAATGAATGCTGTTAATATTGTAAGAGGATGTCCAAATGCAATAGCAGCCCCTAAAGCAGCGAGTCCTCCATTCCAAAGGGCCCAACTAATTGTTTGTTGTACTCCAGCAGTTGGATTCATTAGAAAAGTAAGAACAATAAGGACTAAAATTGCTACTGGAATCATCCAGCCAATGACTTTTGGCGCTTTTGATTTTGGTGGTACTTCCGTTAATTTCTTGAGATCATGTTTTTTTTCAAATTCTCTTTTGATACCTGGAACATGAGCTGCTCCTAATACAGCAACAACCTTTTCACCTGGCGCATTCTTTATTTTCTCTGTCAAATATTGATCACGTTCATCAATTAAAGGGACTTTTAATTGTGGGAATACCTCAGTAAAATCATTTAAAATGGAATCAATTGAGTCTTGATTTTTCATTTTTTCTAATTCTTCTTCTGTAATCGTTTCATTGCTAAATATACCGGCAAATACTTGCGAAAGTAACATTGCTTTTCCCTTAAAACCCAGTCCTCTCCAGATACGAGAAAACGTAATTTGGATATTTCTATCAGCTAACACAAGCTTTGCTCCGGTTTCCTTAGCAGATTCAATGCCTTGGATCATCTCTTGTCCTGCTTTAATTCCAAATTGTTTAGCCATACGATTTTGAAAAGAGGAGATAGCAAGATTCATTAATAAAAGTGTTGCTTTCTTTTCTTTAATCACCTTAAAAATATCCGTATCTTTCCATTTGTTACCTTCTGTGATAGACTCATATCTACCTTTATCTAATTCAATACATACGGAGTCAGGCTGCTCTTTTTCAATCACTTCTTTTACTTGCTCCGCACTATTTTTGGATATATGTGCTGTACCAATAAGGATATATTCTTTATCATACATATGTATTCTCGTGATATTTTCTTCTGACATGCAACGATCTTCCCCTTCATCTAACCTAGCCGTACTTTTTTATACATATAACCATACTAAACTAGAAAATGCAAAATGAAAATTGATTTCTCTTATTTCTTTGAAAAAATACTGCTCCAAGTTATTCCCTTATTCCTTTCTGTTATACATATTGTATTTCACACAAATTAGATAAAGCATATAGAATAGTATCCCTATTAATTGGTGGGTGTTATGTATCATCTTGAAAAATAATCAACTCAGATAAGTATGTATTGTTTTAAGCATAATTAATTTTAACGAAATTAAAAAACGCGATCAAATGAGATCGCGTTTGTTTAATCCTAATTAATACGCATAGAGTTCTTCATTCTTTTTTAAAATCAATTGTGCTTCGAACTGTATCGATTGGTCTGACTAGGCCCTCAATTTGTTCTCTTTTAGATTCAAAGAATGGTGGCAGTGATAACGATTCACCTAGTGTCTCATATGGTTCATCTCCCATAAACCCTGGACCGTCTGTAGCCAGCTCAAATAGAATTTGCGGTGCCACTCTTGTATACAAAGAGCCGAAGAAGAAACGGTCAATAAAACCTGATGATTGATAGCCAAATTGCGCCATTCTCCCAGTCCAATGATCAATTGCTTCCCTATCTTCCACTCTAAAAGCAGCATGATGAACGGTACCGTATCCTTGGCGTGCCATCGGTAAAACGGTATTATACTCAACAATTACTTGTGCACCATTACCACCTTCGCCAACTTCAAATAAGTACAAGTCATCTTCTTGGGCAATTTCTCTAAACTCTAATACTTTCATCAGCATTTCTTTAAAATAATCAATATTAGATACACGGACAAAGACCGGACCAAGGCCAGTAATCGCATACTCTAAAGGAATGGGGCCATTTTGCCACGGTGTCCCAGCTTCGACACCTTTATTATTTTCATCGGAAATAAGCTGATACTGCTGATCATCAAAATCAACAAACGGCAAAACTCTTTTGCCAAATTGCTCTTGGATACCGCTATGGGCAACATTTAACCGATCAAACCTTTTCACCCAATAATCCAATGCCTGATCACTAGGTACACGGAAAGATGTTTGATAAATTTCATTGGTACCATGAACACCTTTGGGTATATTAGGGAAATCGAAGAAAGTCATATCTGTTCCAGGACTTCCTTTATCATCTGCGAAAAACAAATGATATGTTTGAATATCATCTTGATTGACAGTCTTTTTGACTAATCTCATCCCTAAAGTATAGGTGAAAAATTGATAATTCTTTTCTGCACTACTAGTAATCGCAGTTACATGATGAACGCCTTTTATACCGAACATCGAATCATTCCCTTCTCAAATTAATATCTACATAATTATTTAAAAGTATTTAAATATCTTGAATTAAAATATCTTTAACTTGAGATAAAATTATCACGAATTCGATTTTCTGTCAACCTATTATCATCATTGCTCTATGCCATTTTACAGAAAAAAACTTTTATGACAAAAACGATAAAAATAGTAATATAAATGTAACCAGTTTAATAAAGGATTTTTGCTAACATTGTATAATATTTAACTATTAAAAAAAATAAGTGGAATCCACAACCATTAATAGGAGGTAGTCATTTTGAAAAGCACAGGCATTGTTCGTAAAGTTGATGAATTAGGGAGAATAGTCATTCCAAAGGAACTAAGAAATACTTTAGAAATTTATGAGAAGGATCCACTTGAAATATTCGTTGAAAACGATCGAATTATATTACAAAAGTATAATGCCAGTAAAGCTTGTCAAATAACGGGTGAAATCGAGAATGATAATTTAGTGCTAGCTGACGGGAAAATTGTACTTAGTAGAAAAGCCGCAGAGTCACTCATAACAGAAATTAGAAACAAACAATCACTGTTACATTTTAAATAGGCGATTAAGAAACTAGGCTCCTCAAGTATAATGAGAGCCTTGTTTTTTATGGTTGCTTTAATAATTGTTTAACTGGTTCTATATACTTTTGATAATTCTCGATTAATTCACTTGGAAGCTGATCAATAGGAAAGAATTGTGCAGACAAGGTTTCATCACTATTTGTAGTTAATTCCCCACTATAGTCATTTGTCATATAAACCGCAGTAATGGCATAAAACTGATCACCGTTTTTTGTACGTACAAAGAATTCCTTACCTGAAAACAACTGAACAAACGAAAGATTCTCGACAACAAGCCCCGTTTCCTCTCTTACTTCCCTTTTCGCTACTTCCTCCATACTTTCACCTAAGTCCATTAATCCTCCGGGTAAGCCCCAAAGAGACTCCGGCCTTTGTTGTAGTAAAATCTCATTTCGGTCATTCACGATAACAACAACAGCTCCAGGTAAAAGTAATGGCTCCTTACCTACAAACTCTCTTATCTTTTTATAGTATTCCATTTCTTCTTGCTTCCCCTCTCCCAATCTTAATAAGAAAATTGATAATCGTACTCTCCTGTTTTCGTAATAGTAATATCTATATTTATATTCGCAATAGAATTTTCTGTTAGGGTAAACCTTCCTTTGTAATCATGCTTCCAACGGTCATAATCTTTTCTATACACAAGTTCTTCAAGATTATATATATCCGCCTTTATATTTAAAGCATTCTCATAGGTCTCTCTAATTTCCTTCTCCATTTTTTCGATAATTTTTTCCTTCAGAATGGGTAACGAAATTTCTTTTTGAACCTCAATGATCCCTCCATTTGCATTAATATCGATATCAAATGTATCTTTGTCTAACTTATTTATTTTCAAATGCGGGTCTAATTGGGTAATAATGATATTTACTTCATCATTATTTTCCAATTTGATTCTTAACGGAGACCTTTTTGTTGTCTTTGTTACCCAACGTAAGCCTCTAAATTGACTTATGGGTAAACTACCTAAATATTTCTTCTCCTTTAAAAGGAAGACTCCAGAGCTTTTAGCTGAATCATTTGTTGCTCCCTTAGTTTTCCAAACATCCTCTTTTACTGATATCATCGGTAGTTTTGTGGTGGTAGCTTTCTCAGTAAAATCTGAATAGAACCGATGCATTCTGATAGGTGAAATGATAGAGTGTACATGATAAGCTTCCTCTGGATTAAAAAGTGTTGTTTGAACCGCGGAGCTAAAGAGACTTATTACTAGTAGGATATCCTCAATCGAATCTTTCGTGCCATACATCCAGTTAGTTTCCCGTATCTGTTGAAAACGAGCCAAACTATCACTTATTTGATCAATCCCATGTTGCAGTAATCGTTCATGAAAAATAATGATTCCTATATGTGCCCAGTATACTATTTGATTGGATTTATCGTAAATCATATTTATAGCAGCTTCCATTGATTTTCCTTGACCTTTAGCAACCCAGACCTTCGACGGCACTGTTTCTGCTTGCTCCGACTTTGCTACACCTGCAAAAGATACTACCTGTGCGTACAATATATAATCGTCTTTTTCCTTATCATAATCAATGCCAATGGCGGTTATATATTGCATTTCCACAATGTCCTTTTCATCCCAACAACCACTTAATAGAAGAGCACATACGATAATAGGTATAAGGATTTTTTTCATTTTAGCCTACCCTTCGTGTCATCCTTAGGTCGCATAGTACTTGACCTTTTTTTTCGTAAAAGATAAGGTTTTTCTAAAATACTTGCAAATGTATCTTTAAATGACAAAGGAGAAAGTGGAGCTAAATAAGGCAAACCAAACATCTCTAGTCTAGATAAATATAATATCACTGAAAAAATACTGATAAAAAAGCCAAATAAACCGAGCACCGCTGAGAAAAGCAAGATAAAGAAACGTACAAGGCTTAAGGAGGCACCGAGTGACTGGTTAACAAGGGTATATGCAGCAACAGAAGTGACACCAGCAATAACAAGCATGGTGGGAGCTGTTAAACCACCCCTTATTGCTGCATCACCAATGATTAGCCCCCCTACGACCGTTAATGTTTGTCCGATAGCCCTAGGAAGAGTATTACCTGCTTCCTTAAATAACTCAAATAAAGCTAAGACTAAAAATGCCTCTAACGGTGGTGATAATGGTAATCCCATTCGCGAAACTGTGATAGTCGCCAAAAATGGGAAAGGCAATTGATCCATATGAAAGGAAATCATAGCAACATAAAATCCTGGCAAAATACTTGATATGACAAGACCAGTTAACCTAAAAAACATTTGCATATTCGTATAATAATATTCTGTGAAGCGATCTTCCGGTGTTTTTAATACTGAAAATAATGTAGTTGGACCAACCATTACAGTAGGACAACCATCCACAATAATGACAAATCTACCTAAATCTAGATTAGCAACTACGTTATCAGGGCGTCCGGTATAATTAAACAAGGGAAAAAGAGTATAGTACTTACCTGACAATACCTCTTCTAAATCGGTCGTACTAATGATCACATCTGTTTCTATTTTTGCTAGCTGACTTTTTAAATCAATAACATATTGCTCCTTTATTATATCTTTCACATATAATAAACTAATTTTTGTTTTCCCTCGTACCCCTATCTCAATGGCTTCATTTACTAAGGTTGAGGTTTTATACCGTTTTCTTATTAACGCAAGGTTAATATGCAAGTCTTCCACAAATCCATCTCTTGGTCCACGAAAAGATAATTCCGAATTGGACTCTTCTGGTGAACGATTAGGAATTTGAGGCAGTTCAAATTTGAACATTTTATCTAATTCTTCTACTAGGACAAAAACCATGCCAGAATAAATATCTTCTGCTATTGATTCTTTATCTTCTTCCTCAACATTCACTTGATACATAAGTAATTGCTCATTCTCTTCCCTTTTTTCTTCTAGGCGCTTGTCTTCTAAAAAACTTTCTTCTAACCTACCTAAAGCCTCACTTAATTTACCTTTATCGATCATTACTTCAGAAAAGAGCACAACCACTTTCCCTGGTTGTGGATAATATTGAAACGAATAATTAACAAATTGCACGTCGCCATTGATTGCGAATTGCTGCCTTAAGTATTGCTCATCCAATTTATCAGTTTTCGGCAGTCTTTTCTTATTGTTTAATCGCGTTTTCATTTTTTTCCACTCTTCCTTTAATGAATAGGATTAGATGAATACTGAGCGTCACAAGTAGAATCCCAATAACTGTAATAGAAAAAAAGTAATGATCAATCATGATTTTATAAGTCGGTCCATCAATTGGTAAAGATAGGCCGATTATTAAAAAAAGACACACACTAATTAATAAAATCACTTTCCTTTTTTGCGTCTTAAAATGAAATAAATCCCCAATGATAAAGATAGACAAGCTAATACGAATAAACGCACCAGAAAGCCATTGATAAATAGAAAGGAAATCTAACTTATTCAAAAATTTCCCTAAAGTAATTAAACGCCATTGTGCATAAGCAGGGTGCACTAATTCTGATGCTTGTGCTGGACCAAATTCAGTAATTGCACCAATTAAAGGGCCAAAATTAACAAAGACGAAGAAAATACATATCGGAATGAAAAATTTTAAAGAGATGTTATCACGAATATGATGCTGTAATAAAACTAACAAAAAAATCTCCAAAAGCCCTCCTGATAAAATAACAACACCTATTAGAATAGGAGCCCATCCCTCTTCAAAAATGGGAAAAAGTAACGAATAATCTTTAAACTTAAAATTGGCTATCATAATAAAGAAACCAAGAAAACAAACGATAGGAAATAGAATTCCACTAGCAATCGTAATAGCTTTTATACCTGAGAGTGCAGCTAATAAACAAAGAATGATTAAAATGATAAATAAAACATACTTTGGTGTTTGTATCATATAATTGGTATTCACCCACGAAAAAGTTGTATATAATGTAACAAATACATTGATGAATAAAAGAAATAAAATCAGTGCTCGAATGGCATTATACACAATTGGAGGACTGTTAGATTGTAACCAGTTCATCAGGTTTTGTTGTCCTGTTTTCTTTATTATTATGTAGATGAGAGGAATCCAAATAATATAAAGACTTCCAGCTATCATCAAACTAATCCAAGCGCTACGTCCTGCCACGCTTAAGACAGAGGGCAATACAATTACATGGGTCATCAAACCAATGGCAAGGCCCAAAACAGGAAATGAATTTAAAGCGGTAATACTTCGAACCATCATCTCTTACCTCCCTTTTTCTTAATATGAGGGAAGAAGTTGGTTTTTATTCCAAAACATATTTGACTTTACAACCGTAACAATTTAAAAAGGGGTTTTGTGATAAAGACATCACAAAACCCCTTTTTATAGAATTACCGAAGAAATCTCAAACCCGTACTCAATACTGTTGGTATAATAGAAGCGTGATTTTCTCCTTCTATTTCCTTATATATAACTGACAGTTGTTCCATTTCCTTGATTTTCTCATAATACTTTCTAACAGCTATCAATAAATGTTCCTTCTCGTCCCCACCTGCTGCTAGAAAAAGGCGGATATCGCGATTCTCCTGCCTTTGTTCAAATTCTTCCATCAAAGCTGGCACTTCTTGCATGAGAGCTTCACCATTCCACCAAATCGAAGGGCTACAAGCGAAATACGCGTGATAAGAAGTTGGATTATTCATCATCGTCATTAATGTGAATAACCCACCTAAAGAATGACCAAATAAGGATTGATTCTCTTGATTAACCGGAAACTCTTTATTAATAGCTGGTTTTAACTCATTTTCTATAAAGTCATTAAACTGTTCGGCTCCGCCAGTATCTCCCCAAGCACTACCATCTGGTCGTAGTGGTAAATGATCACTTTCTGCAGGTGGGGTAAAATCAAAGACCCTCCTTGAATGAAAATCTTTAGCTCCATATCCTATACCTACAATAATCACTTCAGATACGCCTGTTTTAGCAGACCGTTTCGCCTGCAGCCGAATAACTTCCTTTATCAACTGAAAATAGGCATCGCCATCAAGTACATAAAGAACACCATAGCCTTCAGATGGGGGTGGATTCTCTGGCATATGAATTGATATGACATAGTCTTGCTTTGTTTTAGAATGTACTGTCCATTGTTGTATTTCTCCATGTAACACTTTCCCATCCCCTATCATTATCTTTTTTGCTTGACTAATAAATATAAGAAATATGGTACACCAATCATTGATATGACAATTCCTACCGGCAATTCGACTGGCGTGAACACATTTTTGGCAACAAAATCAGCAATGACCACAAGAAGCATACCAATCAAGCCCGAAATCGGTAAAATAAATTGATGCTTCATCCCTACCAATTGTCGTGCAATATGTGGTGCCATTAAACCAATGAAACTAATATTTCCTGAAACAGATACACAAGCACTAATTAACCCAATGCTTAAAATAATGAGTTTAATCTTTTCACGTTCAACAGGTACTCCTACACCCTTCGAACTAATGTCAGATAGTCGAAAAAGATCTAATAAATAACTTTTCCGGATGATTAATGGAATAAGAATAACTAGCCAAGGTATCATTGAAATAATATAAATCCAATTCGCATTATAAATACTCCCAGATACCCAAACAGCAGCCATTTCATAATCAGAAGAATTCATTTTTAAAGAGATATACATAGAAAGCGCACCAAAACCAGAACTAATGGCAATACCAGTTAGAATTAACCGACCTGTATCAAATGTCCCCTTTTGCCAAGAGAAGAAAAAGATAATAACCGCTGCAAGTAGTCCACCAATCAATCCAAAAATCGGCATAATCATGATCGATAGCCAACCAGTTAAATCCAGCTGCCCTTGGAAAAACAACATAAATATAACAATTGCAGCCCCTGCTCCAGCATTGATTCCTAGAATTCCGGAATCAGCCAATCCATTCCTTGTTACACCTTGAATGACCGTACCTGCTATACCTAAACCAAATCCAACAAGTGCTCCAATGACAATTCGAGGCAAGCGAAAATCAAAAATAACTAAATCAAGCTGATCAGACGGATCAATACGGAATAAAGTATGGATGACATCAGTAAAATTTACATTTATAACTCCATAAACTAAGCTGACATAAGCACTCACTAAAATAAGAATAGATAAAACAATCGCAATAAGAACGGTTTTACGCATGCTTTTCTCCCCCTCTCTTATAAATCAGGTAGAGGAAGAATGGCACTCCTATGAGTGCTGTCACAACACCAATTGGTGTCTCGAACGGATGATTGACAAACCGGCTAATGATATCACATACTGCTAGAAATATCGCCCCAATTATTGCGGAAGATGGAATGAGCCATCTATAATCCACACCAACTAAAAATCTTGCAATATGAGGAATAATTAACCCTACAAAACCAACCTTACCAACGAGGGCTACTGCTGTCCCAGTCAGACAAATGACTGCCAATAAAGCAAGTGCTTTCACCCATTTCGTCTTTTGCCCCAAAGTAACAGCAATTTCTTCTCCTAGAGAAAGAATGGTAATATGTCCAGACGTGATGAGAGCGATAATCAAACCAATGACACCAAATGGAATGGCCAAAAGAAATGTATCTACATCTACTTGATGAAGTTTGGCATTATACCAAAAACTAACATCTTGTGAAATTTGAAAATAAGATGCTAATGCAGCAGAAGTACTTGATAAAAAGGTACCTATGACGGTTCCAATAATCGCTAATCGAACGGGTGTTAAACCTTTTGGTATTAAAGAACCAAACCCATAGACAATTCCTGCACCTAATGCGGAGCCAACCATTGAAAACAGTATCATTTCAATAGAAGTCATATTCGGCAATACAATCATGCAAATAGTAATAACAAAAGCAGAACCATCTGTTACACCCATAATGGAAGGAGAAGCTAAATAATTCCTTGTCATTCCTTGCATAATCGCACCTGACACAGCTAAAAATGCACCAACTAACATGGCAGTTAATACCCTTGGCAACCTTGAGGTAATAATAATCGCATGATCCGTATTACCTTCATCGTATGCAGTAAAAGCTTCCCAAATCGTTGAAAAAGATATCCCTTTAGTTCCGTAAATAACAGATAAAATAGTTGTTATTATCATAAGTATAGGTGATATCAATATAATCATTTTTGCTAATCTTGTTTTATTCTTCACAATCCCCACAACTCTTTTTATTTATTTTTCTATTAAAATGTATAGAAATAGTCAAGATACTACCGTCTTTGTTTCTATGTAAAAAATCCACCTCAACTCTTAACGAAAATGATAATCGTTATCATTTACTATAATAAAACATCTCACGATTGACAAGAGAAAAAGAGAAAAAATTGAATCTTCTCATACCTTAAAGTAACAAACACATACTGTTAGCCTATACAAGCCTTCAGCATGTGCGCTTATTACTAGACAATTATATTTTCTCAACCAAAAGAAAAACGGCAACTTCATCGCTGAAGTGCCGCTTAAAAATCAAATCAATATCCACTTAAGTATTTCGCTACATTTATCTATTTTCCTGTTATATGTCGAATAAATTTTGACAAATGAAGCAAAGTTTCTACATGATGATTACAATCTTTCATATCTTTACACACCGTATTACCTCTTTTGGTAAAGGTACCAACGACTTCACCCTTTGTCTCGACTATGAACATGCCTATATCTGTAAAACGGTGACAAATATGACAAAGCCCTTTTTGTTCAGAAGGTTGGAAAGTTCCTCTTAAACCAATATAGCTTTGTTCGTATGGGGCAACAATCATTCGGTACTGACTACCCTTTTCATCCCAAGATAGATAGGTCATTGTTTGATAATCTTCTGCATCAATTAATGGGAACTTCAGCTTCTTCACCTTTGGAAATAACTTCCTTATTTTCGTTTCTGACAGAGCTGGGAAGGGGATAACATAGGGCTTTAATTCATGAAAGAATTTATCTGCAGTTAATCGATCGTCAACCAATCGCATTTGTCCCAGTAAGGAAGCCTCCTCCTCCGCCATATCAGGTAATGATTGCTGAACCGCTTCCCATGCCAATGTTTTTACTGTTTTTAAGATCGTTGGATCATTGACAGAGGACTTGGCATTTATTATTTTATTCACCTGTTTTTTCACAAGATTATACTGTTCATTGGTCATAAAGGCTATCATTATTTTCACTCCTGCCTTAGTTTCTTCCTTCTTAATTTACCCTATATGTAAACATAAAAAAATGCCGAATTTAAATAAAAATTAAAGTCGGCATAAATCATTTATTTTGTGTAAATAATTTTCCTTATTGTCTCGTGAGCTAAAAAGTATTCATCGCTTAGCTCATCCATTGTTTTTCCCATACTATAGGAAGCTCTAATCTCTTCATTTCTTTGATTGATTTTGAGTCTTGCACCTGATTTCATTCCCCAACCATCTTTATTGTGAGGGGGTTTAGGGATATAAATCGATTCACCTTGAATATATTTTTGTATCTCTTTTAATAATTCAGGTGGCAACACATTCTTTGCTTTTTGATATCTCATCTTACGCTCGCTCCTTATTGTTTGTAGATAATAAGGACGCAAAGCCTAATGAAGAGACATGGCGATTGCATTTATTCTACCTCACACAAAGTATCGCCTTCTCTATAGGCTTTGCGTGAGCTGTTTCATTATTTAGCAAAAAGGTGATTTGCATGTTGTGACCACCTCCTAAAAATAGAATAAAATGGATGCGAAACAAAAAATCGCATCCATCATTTATATTTATTCACTCATGTCTACATTATGGTAAACACGTTGTACATCATCTAAATCTTCTAGGGCATCAATTAATTTGTCAAATTGCGCAAGTTGTTCTTCCTCTAAGTTCACTTCTGTTTGTGGTAACATTGTTTGTTCTGCAACTGTAAACTCTTCAATGCCAGCACCTTTTAGCGCCTCTTGCACAGCATGGAATTGGTCAGGTTCTGCATAAACAATCACTGATTCTTCTTCTTCAAGAAGGTCACGCACATCAATATCCGCTTCCATCAATATTTCTAACACTTCATCCGCTGTTTTTCCTTCTAAACCAAAAACAGCTGTTGCATCAAACATATAAGAAACAGAGCCACTTACACCCATATTTCCACCATTCTTACCAAATGCAGCGCGCACATTTGATGCTGTGCGATTGACATTATTGGTAAGGGCATCAACAATAATCATACTACCTCCAGGACCAAATCCTTCGTAACGAAGCTCATCATACTTTTCTTCCCCGCCACCCTTCGCTTTATCAATCGCGCGGTCGATAATATTTCTCGGTACATTATATGTTTTTGCACGTTCCAATACTTGTTTTAATGCCTGATTCGATTCAGGATCAGGTTCCCCTTGTCTTGCCACTACATAGATTTCAAGGGCAAATTTCGTATAAATACGGCTATTATTGGCGTCCTTTGCCGCTTTCTTATCTTTTATATTATTCCATTTACGGCCCATATGTCCCACTCTCTTTCAACTTTTATCTACTCATCATTTTTTTAGATGCACTAAATATTCATTGATTATTATAACGCAAACCGCTAAGAGAAAAAAGCTCGTTGATTAATTAATGTTTTTCCATAGGTTAAGTAAGACAAATTGCGCCCCGAGAAAAACTGCCCAACCAATGACACCGAAAAGAATAGAAACAGTGAAAGAAAGAGCAGCCTTTAGCGAAAAAAAGACAATAGCCAAAAGCACTATCGTACTTGGTAAACCTAAAAGAACCCCAAGTGTGAATTCACTCATCACTCCTGTATCATTTTTTTCTACCCAGAGCCAAATAAGGCTTAATAAACTGACAAGTGGCAATGCAGCAATGACACCACCATATGTAGGAAAACGTTTAGCCATTTCTGTAACAACGCCAATAATGATTGCTGAAAGAAGTATTTTAACTATTAGTTGCATTTTTCGCTCGCTCACTTAATAAGTGTAAGGCAGAATCAATGATTTGTTTCTCCGAAGGCGTCATACTAGCGAGAATTTGCGCTAATTTTCCTTCGTCAAGATTCGCATTTCTCTTTAGTACTTGCCTCCCTTGTTCAGTTAGCCTTAATATAACCATTCTCTCATCTACTGTTGATCTTTCTTTATGTATCCATGACTTATGAATCAATCTCTTCACATGTTCAGACGCAGTATTGTGTGAGACGTCAATATTCTTCGCTACTTCTTTTATTCCAATATGTTCACACTTATCTAAAAGCTGCAAAATCCTTACACCTTGATGGGATATCTTATCCTCGTTTTGATTTTGATAACGTAAGTAAAAATAGATGTCTGTCCAGTATTTATTTAGTTCAGTTGGATTCATATAATCAACCTCATTCTTTTTCATCTTATAATAAGATTATATCGTATAATACGATAAATATACAAATGTTTTTAAGTTATGGTAAAATATTCACAATAATCTGTATTACAATCAATTCTCTAAGAAAGTTTCCACCTTCACAAACCTTCCTACTTTGAAAGGGGATCAAATTAATATGAAAAAATGGCTCGTAATTATTATAATAAGTGGCTTTGTGATTATTAGCGGAGGCTGGTTTACTGCAAGTTATCTCAGTAATGATTCTCTTTCAGTAGCTAATCTTCAGGGTGATACTTCAAATAAAGCATCAAGAAAAGCTAGTATAGATGGGGATATGAATGCCTATACGGAAAACACTGGATTAAGTACAAATTCGACTCAAAGTGAAGTAATTGATGTGATGCATAAAATGACACATCAAAAAGTCAAGGCAAGTGAAAAGTGGGGTTCTGTTCGAATGTCAGAACAAGCAATTGAAGAAGTGAAAAAAACGATTGAAAACAATCAATTTGAACATGAAGAAGAGCTTTTAACTATTTTAGATAAATGGAGCAAAGGGGATTTCTCTAATGTAGATAATGACCACAATTATTTCTGGTCATTGCAAAATGGCACAATTGGTAAGGCAACTGGAATCTTATCCCCAGAAGAAGAAGAAGCTTTTATTGAGAAGTATTTTGAATAAATCGTAACTACTTACTTTTCCTCTTTTTTCTATACAGAGTAAATATAATCATCATAAAGCAGAGAAAAGCATAATAGGGATAGCCTGAAACTTTAAATGCATACAACGCTTGATCCACCACAGTAGGTGTTCCATCTAGTACAGTTGGAAAAATAAGATGATTCTTATACAACTCATCACCAATAAGATAACTACCTACAATGCTTGTAGCAACTAAATAAAAATACATGAACAAAACCAATATAAACACACTAAAACAAATAATACTTCATCCCTCCCATACAGCATTTTCAACATTACATACGCTTAATATATTTTATTTTAAATCATAAATACATGGGTAACAATGTAAAATTACACAAAAATAGTTGCCCATTTTCCGGGCAACTATTTTGTCATTTCCATACAGAGATTATTTTTCCGATCCAACATACGTCGATTGTGGTCTAAAAATGACATTATCTTCAGCTTGTTCAAGAATATGTGCTGTCCAGCCTACCATTCTAGCAGCAGTGAAGGTGGGAGTAAAAAGAGTAGAATCCATTGAGAGCGCTCTCATAATTGCTGTTGCGTAAAATTCAACATTGGTATATAGTTTTCTATCAGGTTTTAACTCAGCAAGTATTGTAACCACTTCTTTTTCAACTTCAATTGCAAAATGAAGCCAAGAATCCTCTACTTGCATCGATAGTAACTTTTCTTTTAAAGCCTCGGCTCTTGGATCAACCGTTTTATATACACGATGGCCAAACCCCATTAATTTTTCACCACTTAGTATCTTATGTTTAATCGTTTTCTTTCTATCGTTACTAACCTTCAATTCTTCTAATAATGCGATAACACCTGTAGGCGCACCTCCATGTAGTGGTCCTTTCATTGTACCAATTGCTGTTACAATACTAGAAACGATATCTGACTCAGTAGAAGCGGTCACACGAGCGGCAAATGTTGATGCGTTCATACCGTGTTCCATCGTTAAAATCATATACGTCTCTAATGCCTGAACATGAGCTATTAACGGTTTTTTTCCAGTAAGCATATATAAATAGTTTTCAACATGTGACAATTGCAGCTCTGGATGGACCACATCTTTGTTCGCTAATAGTCTCGTACGGTGAGCAATAATCGTAGGAATCACCGCTGTTAGCTTGATCGCTTGTTCCACAGTAGGGGGACCGCTGTAAGTTTGGTCACCTTCTAATGAAATAAGCGTTCGAATGACATCCATTAAACTCATATCTCTTGGTAATGCCTGCAGCACTTCCCATTGCAAAGGACTTAATGCTCTATTATCCTTGATCTTTTGAATGCACTCCTTCACTTCCCTATCCGTTGGCAATTCCCCATACCACAGTAGAGAGGCTGCTTCTTCAAATGTTAATGTTTTCGTCAATTCTCCAACGTCATAACCTCGATAAGTTAATCTTCCTTTTTCTCCATCTACAGAAGCCACTTTTGTTTCAACCGCAACGATACCCTTTAAGCCTTTACTGAACATTTTCATTCTCCTCTCTTCTTTTTTTTAGTATACGCTCGTTGTATAATTAAGAAAATTAAATATTTTTTATTAATTCATTTAATAATATTAATTGATAGGATGGTTAGGTAAATTGGAATTCCAATGGTTAAAAACCTTTATTACAGCAGCAAACTATTTAAACTATAGACAAACTGCAGAAGCTCTTTATATTTCGCAACCGTCAGTTACTGTTCATATCCGTCATTTAGAAAAAGCATTAGCAACCACTCTTTTCAAGAAAGAGGGACGTTCCATGCGTTTAACAAAAGCCGGGAAACAATTTCTTCCGTATGCTAAACAAATTCTAGCAAGTTTTGAAGAGGGTAAAAAAGCACTTAGTCATTATACGCAAGGATATACTTCCTCGCTAAGCATAGGAATTTCTCCTATTATCGCAGATACGATTCTACCTTTCGCATTAAAAAATTATATGCGCAAGCATCCATTTGTTGAAGTAGCTGTACATGTACTAGAATCCGAGGAAATGGAAAAAGCGCTCTTCGAAGAGGATATTGATATCGGCTTGAGCTGTAATCTACCTACTTCAAGAGAGGTGCAATATCAAATACTATACTCTGAAGATGTTAAATTAATCATCGCGCATGATGGAAAAGATGCTGAGAGCGCACCACCATTGGAAGAGGAAGATATTTTATTTCATCATCTTTTAATAACCGACAATCATCCCATATACTGGTCTAAACTAAAAAATGATCTTCACTATCAGTATGCCTTTATCAAAACAATGAAAGTATCGCAAATACACATTTCTAAACGGTTCATTATTGAGGGATTGGGTGTTTCCTATTTACCACTGTCCACTGTAAGAAGAGAATTAATGGAAGGATGGTTATTAGAAGTCCCCCAATCAAAAATTACATTACCCCAAGCCCATACGTACGCTTGGATGAAAAAAGAAAATAACCAACAAATTGATTTCATGAAATATTTACAAAACTACCGTTTGTGACAATTCAACGAAACATGAACAACATTAGATATAATTACCTATATATTTTACATTTACTAACTATCATTTTCGACTCTTATAGTCGATAAACATCTTAGATTCATATATTCTAAGGAGGTTATTCCATGAGTTTTCAATTATCAGTATTAAATAAGCAGTTTATAAATGGAGAATGGCGCCAAGGAAAAAGTCAAACTCTCTTACAAAATATTAATCCATTTAATGAAGACATCCTTGCAGAAGTAAATGGTGCTACATTAGAAGATATTGATGAAGCATATCAAGCAAGTGCTAAGGCAAAGCTAGAATGGGATCGTGTCAACCCCTATAAAAAAAGAGACATATTAGAAAAAGCGGTAGCCATTATCGACTCACATGAAGAAGAAATTGTCCAGTTAATTATTGCTGAACTTGGAGGTACGCGATTAAAAGCGGCTTTTGAAATTGGCCTTGTAAAAAATATGATTAAAGAGGCAGCCACTTACCCACTTCGTATGGAAGGTAAAATTCTGCCGTCTACAGAAGACCATAAAGAAAATAGATTATATCGTGTTCCAGCTGGTGTGGTTGGAGTCATTAGTCCATTTAACTTTCCTTTCTTCCTTTCTATGAAATCAGTTGCTCCTGCACTTGGCGCGGGATGTGGAGTAGTCCTCAAACCTCATGAAGATTCAATGGTAACTGGTGGTACATTAATAGGAAAGATATTTGAAGAAGCTGGTGTCCCTAAAGGATTACTAAATGTTGTATTATGTGATATTAAGGAAATTGGCGATGGCTTTGTAGAACATCCGATTCCAAGAATCATTTCTTTTACCGGTTCTACTACAGTAGGTAGTTACATCGGTCAAGTAGCAGTGAAGAACTTTAAAAAACCTTTACTAGAGTTAGGCGGTAATAGTGCTTTTATCGTCATGGAAGATGCAGATATTGATTATGCCGTTAATGCAGCAACATTTAGCCGTTTCACACACCAAGGACAAATTTGTATGTCTGCGAATCGTATTCTCGTTCAAAAATCAATTTACCCAACGTTTATGAACAAATTTAAAGAAAAGGTAGCAGCACTTAAAGTCGGGGATCCTAGCGACCCTGAAACCGTTATCGGTCCTGTTATTAACAAACGACAAGCATCAACATTAGAGGATTTAATTCATACGGGCATTCAAGAAGGTGCAGAACCTATCCTATTAGGAGAAATTAGCGGGAATTTAGTTGCACCAACGATTTTAACAAATGTGACACCTGAAATGACAGTCGCACAAAAAGAACTCTTCGGTCCTGTTGTTTGTATTATGACTTTTGATACAGAAGAAGATGCCATTAATATTGCCAACAATACACAACTCGGATTAAGCGGGGCGCTTCATACTGCCAATGTAGAACGCGGTGTTGAAATGGCAAAAAGAATTCACACGGGTATGATTCATGTAAATGATGTTACGATTAACGATGAGCCTATTGTTGCTTTTGGTGGTGAAAAACAATCCGGACTTGGTCGATTAAATGGAGATTGGAGTTTAGATGAGTTTACAACAATGAAATGGATTTCTGTTAATTATAGTCAAAGACAATTGCCATATTAATAATTAGGGAGATAAAAAGATGATTGAAACAGAACAGCAATCAATAAACGTAATGGACGCTTTTCTAAAGGTAGCACCTTACTTAAATACATTAATTCATGATGATATCACTATTGGTATATATGATACAGAGAAATTAATTATTAATTATCCAGGAAAGACATTTTCATTAAATGTCTCTCCAGGGGACCCTCTAATTGACGGTGACATTATTACAGAATCCATACGTACAAATAGCACTAAAACATCGATGGTACCAAAAGAATTATTCGGTTTTCCCCTTATTGCAAAAGCCATCCCCCTTCATAATGAGAAGGGTGAAGTAATCGGTGGAGTAGGTATTGGAATTAGTTTAGAAAAGTCCAATCAGCTCTTCGATGTAGCAGAAAGTCTTTCAGCAGTATCAGAACAAACAGCTGCAGCCATTGAAGAGATAAGTAAATCAGTGACGATTCTTGCAGATAAAGTGACTGATATGTCTTCACAAATGGGGACTGTTAGCCATAGTGCAGATGAAATCGGAAAAATATCC
The DNA here is from genome assembly GCF_038006865.1 of Cytobacillus sp. FSL R7-0696. NCBI lineage: Bacteria > Bacillati > Bacillota > Bacilli > Caryophanales > Bacillaceae > Cytobacillus > Cytobacillus sp. FSL R7-0696. The sequence continues at coordinate 525,095 of NZ_JBBOWA010000001.1, forward strand.
ACTGCTGTAAAAAGTATTTCTGATCAAAGTAACCTTTTAGGTTTAAATGCAGCAATTGAAGCAGCACGAGCTGGGGACGCTGGAAGAGGATTCTCTGTAGTAGCGGAAGAGATTCGTAAACTTGCAAGTAATAGTAAAGACCATGTTTCGCAAATAGATCAAATTACGAAAAGTATAGCGGGGTTACTCACTGAGCTTAATCAATCTTTCTCACAAATTCATCAATTAACAGATACCCAAGCAGCCTCCATTCAAGAGTTTTCAGCGACGATTCAAGAAATTAGTCGCAACGCTCAACATTTAGTGGAGATGGCTGATACGACAGTAGATAGCGATTAATATTCTTTCTGTCATGTCATAGCTTGCCTTCTATAAAGAAGCACGAACAAATACTTATACCATTAGCATTTGTTCGTGCATTTTCTTATGGGGTTAATCGATGCCGATCTCGCGGGAATGCTGACGCAAAGCGGACATTAGGTCGATTCATTATTTTAGCTGTCAGTCGCTCTAAGCCTATTGCAAGACCGCCATGTGGTGGCATACCGTACTTAAAAACATTCGTATAACTTTCAAAATCTGCCACTTTTAAGTGATTTTCTTCTATTGAAGAGATTAATTCTTGATAATCATGAATCCTCAAACCGCCAGTTGTAATCTCTATCCCTTTAAACAATAAATCAAAAGAATCTGTGTATAAGGAGTGATTTTCTAATGGCTTGGCATACATAGGTCTAACTGCCTTTGGATAATGTGTGATAAAAACTAATTCACTGTTTTCCTTTTCAGAAAAATACTGACAAATTAAGCGTTCTCCCTCAGGATCCAAATCTTCCATCTCACTAGTGGATTTATGATATTCATGAGCTAAAATTTGCTTTGCTTCGTGAAGTGATATACTGGGTATTCTTTCAATTAAAGGAATTGTTACACCAACTTCTTGCAGCTCTTTTTGATAACGATCCCGAATGGTGTTAAAAATAAAACGTAATAGATTCTCCTCTAATTCCATCAACTCTTTGCTTGAAAATACAAAACCCATCTCTAAATCAAGAGAGATGTATTCATTTAAATGTCTAGATGTCGCATGTTCTTCCGCTCGATAAACAGGAGCCACTTCAAAAACTCGTTCATATCCTGCTGCTACCATCATTTGCTTATAAAATTGTGGTGATTGCCCTAAATAAGCAGGTTGATTAAAATAGTCTATTGAGAAAAGGTTCGCCCCTCCTTCCGCACCCGCTGCTACAATTTTCGGCGTGAAAATTTGGATAAAATCCTCATTTCGTAAAAAAGATGAAAAGGCGTCAACAATTGCTGACTTTATATTAAACATCAGATGCTCTTTATGGTTCCGTAGTGATAAAACACGATTATTCAATAATGTGTCCATGTGGACATCTAATTCTTTTTGATTTAATTCAATTGGTAAGGGTGCATTAGCAGTGTTTAATAACTGAAGCTTATCAACAATTACCTCTACACCCGTATCGGTTTTCATTGTCTTTACAACAAGACCCTGTACAGAAATAACTGACTCTAATGAAAGTTTCATTTCAGCCAATTCATTCTCTAATACACATTGAATGATGCCACTACGATCCCGTAACTGTAAGAAAGTAATTCTTCCTAAATGTCTAACACGGTGAACCCACCCCCATAGTGTAATCTTTCTGTTCACATGTTTCATTACATCGGAGCAATTCACACGGCTTATTCCATCATTGATCTTGACCATCATCATTCACACTCCTTATTATTTTGTTTGTATCGTCGTTATCGTCATCATCACTATCCATGTGAATCACCCCTTTCTTATCACACAAAAAAACCGAGCTTCATCCCAGAAGGGACGAGGCTCGGTTCTCGCGGTACCACCCTAATTATTACATCATTCAATGTAATCTCTTATATGCCCGTTAACGGTGGCCACCGTCCACGCCTACTTAGTAAAAACTTTTCAGATGGAACTCATTGGTGTCTTTCATCTAACTCCTTATCGCCACTCTTTCAGCTAAAATAAGCAGCTCTCTTATAGATAAGGGTGTCAAACTACTCCTCCAACTCAACGCTCTCGAATATTATTATTTAAGATACATCGCTTCACCCTAAATGTCAAACTATTTCGTTTATAAATCTACCTCATTAAAACGGGCGTAAACCACTTTTGTCTCCTGTTCTGCTATGATCATTTTCACCCCGCGCCAACCAGACTGTAAATATTGCTGTTGTTTGGTGATATCATCCATCTTTATTTCAATCACTTCTCCTTGTTGGACAACTTTAGCAGCTTGCAAATCTTTCATAAAAACATAGCGAAGGCTACCCCCATATTTCTCCTTAAGATCAATGATTTGCATATCTTGGGCAAACTTATCCTTAAGTGAAGGGTAATTAAAAGGAGCGACTGTACAACAAACATATCTATACTGATGTGATTCTTTTTTCAATTGTTCCATTAAAATTTGAGCAAGCTTTTGCTGTAATTTATTCCCTCTATACATAGGATCTACATTAGATATTTCTTGATAGATAACCGTGGATAAATCCGTTACACCAGCATCTAGACCAAGGTGCTCAGGATCATTTTCAGGTGGAACTAGCAATGCGCGAAAGGCAATTAATTGCTCTTTGACCCAAGCACCAACCATTTTTCCATTTCCCCTTAAAATATTGAGGAACTCCTCTTTCGCTAAAGGCTGTAATACTTTTTTATCCGGAAGGGCATGGATAACCTTTTGTTGCAATTGTAAAATTTGTCCAATATGCTGTTCTTCTAGATTTGTAACTTCATAAGATGGGCCTTGCTTTGTCATTTCTCTCATGATTACATTCAATCTCTTCAACTCTCCTTTAATACATCTTCAAATACAGTCAATTCTTTTAGAATCTCTTCATCAATATTTACGCCTAATCCAGGTTGGTCTTTTAAAGAAATATGAGGAATATCATAATGTAAGTCACCGATATCCTTAGAGAACTTCAGTGGTCCGGTTAATTCTACACTTGTAATATTCTTTTTAGAAAATGACACATGAAAACCTGCACTTGAAGCAATCGATGATTCTACCATTGATCCGACCTGGCACTCAATCCCGGCTAGTTCTGCCTGATATGCAAGCTTAACTGCTGGCAATATACCACCACACTTCATCAACTTAATGTTTATACGATCACAGGCATTTTTCTGAATAATCTCTTTCAACTCTCTTGCTCCCTTTAATCCTTCATCAATCATAAGGGAAACTGTTGAATGAGACCTAATAAATGCCATCCCATCAATATCATCTGCTCTTACCGGTTGCTCTAGCCAATCTATATCTACCGTTTCTAATGCCTTAATTCCTTTTAAAGTAGCAGCCGCTGTTTGCCAACCTTGGTTAACATCCACTCGTATAACGGCTTTGTCTTTAACGCTATCAGCAACTGCCTTAATTCTTGCTACGTCCCCATTCACATCTCTACCTACTTTGATTTTAAATGATGTATAACCTTTAGAGACTTGTTCCAGTGCTTCTGTCGCCATTTTTTCTGGCTCACCAATACTCAACACATGCGTGATGGGAAATTGCTCATGGTAACGTCCACCGATGAGCTGATACACGGGCACTTGTAGTTTTTTACCGATTAAGTCGTAACAAGCAATATCGATCGCAGCTTTAGCAGCAGGTGCTTGATAAATGAGCTTGTCCATGATTTCATGTACCTTTTCAATTTCCATTGGATTGATACCTAATATGGCAGGTCCAAGCGTATGTTTAATTACTTGATAAGTGCCTTCCCATGTTTCTCCTGTCACATGCTCATCAGGTACTGCTTCTCCGTAGCCTATGAGCCCTTCATCCGTTTCCACTTTTACGATAATAGATGGCATATCTTTATATGTATGATAACTGATGACAAACGGTTGTTTTAATGGTAGACGAATCGCATAGATAGCGATGGATGTAATCTTCATATTTCTCTCTCCTTATCAATAAAAGAAGAAAGCCGAAGAAAAAACTCGGCTCCCTCTTTCATTATGTTTATGCATTTAATGATGCTTCTTCTTCTTTTTCCAATGCCCTTTTCTCTTCATCAGTGATTTTAACAATGGTAAATCCTATAAAAGCATAAATGATAGAAATAATCGGAACGATGAAATTCAGGATAGCATAGGGTGCATACTCTAATGCACCTATTCCGAGTGTGGCAAGAATAAACACTCCACATGTATTCCATGGTATAAATACAGAGGTTAAAGTTCCCCCGTCTTCTAGTGCTCTTGATAGGTTCTTTGAATGCAGATTTTTATCGCGATATGCTTTGGAAAACATCCTTGCAGGAACAACAATTGAAATATATTGCTCTGATGCCGTCGCATTTGTTGCAAAGGCAGATACAATAGTGGTTGCAACAAGACTACCTGCTGACTTAGCTAGCTTTAAGATTTGATTGACTATCGCTTGTAGCATACCTGTATTTTCTAATATTCCACCAAACGTCATGGCCACAATCGTCATGGAGACGGTGTACATCATCGAATCGAGACCTCCTCTATTAAAGAGACCATCAACCATCTCATTTCCACTTTCAATTTTGTAACCGGATTGTAAAGCTGATACTGCCTCAGATAGCGAACCACCTTGTACAAAGATTTGACAAAGAACACCTAGGAGGATACCTACAATTAATGCGGGTACTGCCGGAACTTTTCTTGCTACCATAATAATAACTACAAGGGGAACAAGTAATAACCATGGTGAAATAACAAAAGAATCTTGTAAGGCAAGAATCGTTTGATTAATTTCTGCTGGATTGGCTCCTCCTTTACCAAAGTCTTTTCCTAAGAACCAATAAACTCCTAATGCAATGATAATACCAGGAACGGTCGTAAATAACATATGTTTGATATGATCAAATAAATCAGTGCCTGTTAAGCCGGATGCTAAATTTGTTGTGTCTGATAACGGAGACATCTTATCACCAAAGTAAGAGCCTGAAATAATCGCACCAGCTATCATCGGAGCTGGGATGCCCATACTCATGCCTATGCCCATTCCCGCTACACCAATCGTTCCCATTGTCGACCAAGAGCTGCCAATAGATAAAGAAACGATTGCGCATATAATCGTAATAGAGACGAGGAACAAAGATGGGGTGATGATCTTTAATCCATAGTAAATCATTGTCGCGACAATACCGCCACCAAGCCAAGAGCCGATGACTAAACCAACTAACATAATAATTATAACTGCAGGTAATGCCAGTTTAATCCCCTTATACATCGATTCCTCAATATGCTTCCAATTATATCCTGCTTTCCAAGCAACTAATGCAGCCATAATTGTTCCAATAATTAATGGAATATGAGGTCCTTGTTCTAAATAAATAACAGCAATCATCATTGTTACTATCATGACAACTAATGGAATTAGCGCCATACCGAATGTCATTTTCTGATCCTTTTTCATAGAAATCCTCCCATTTATATTTTTCACTTTAATTACGCTTTCAATAAAGCTGCTACTATTCGAGCACCCTGGTCCAATACTGTATGGTTAAAATTCATTTGCGGGTGGTGTAATCCCGGCTTTAAGTCAGCACCTAAACCAATCATTGTTGCATGGACATTTGGATGTTTGATTGTATAAAAATGAAAGTCATCACTTCCCGGGGTAATGAGTGGGGGAGCCACCCCTTCTGAACCTAATACCTCTGTTATTGCCCGTATTGCCATCTCCTCTGCTTGTTCAGAGACGACTGCACCAGGGGTATAATCTTTCCAATTAAATGAAATATCGACATCAAACAATGCCGCAATATCGCCTAACCCTTTACTCACTTTTGTTTGTATCTCTTTTAATTGTTCATTTTTTTGCGCTCTTATATCGATACCAAAGGTGGCATGACCTGGAATGATATTTAAGCTTTCTCCACCTGTTTGAATGTTAGTTAATTTGACAGAATACGCATCAAACGGAGACAAATAGATATTCTTTAAAAATTGATAAATCGTAGCAATTACATCAATTGCGCTTCTTCCTTGATGAGGCCTGGCGCCATGGGCATCTTCACCACTAATTTTCCCTTCTAATGTGACACATGCTCCGTGATGGATGGATGGTGATACCTGTCCTAAAGATAATTCTTCATGTGGTCTGAGATGGATGCCAAACAAATGTGTGACATCTTCCATCGCGCCATGCTTAATCATTTCTAGAGATCCATTTCCTTTTTCTTCAGCTGGTTGAAAAATAAAACGTATGCGCTTACTTAAAGCTTGCTTATCCAAATAAAGAATACTACCTAAAACAATAGCCATATGTGCATCATGCCCACATGAGTGATTTGCACGATACATACCATCTACTTGCTGCCAGAGGGCATCTATATCCGCCCTTACAGCAATTACATCATCTCCACTTCCCACCTCTGCTATTACACCAGTTAAATCCCCAAAAGTTTGATAATCAACCTTTAAATCACTCAGTATAGACACAATTTTTTTGGTTGTCTCATACTCTTTAAAACTAGGTTCTGGATGGTTATGAAATTCATTAAACCATTCTTGAATTTGATCTTTATAGATCATAAAATCATCCCTTTTAGATTTTAGAAAATTTTACAAAAATTCACCTTTGACTGAATCTATAGATACACAAAAAGCCTTGTACATATGTACAAGGACTTCTCACGAATGAACAGTATGGCCAGTTCTTCTTTGGTGAGAAATCTCTAGCTGAATTTGTTTGCAATAAGTTATATTACTATCATGTTTTATTAATGAATACTCTTTACCAATAAACAAATGCGATCAGGATTTTTCTAAAAAAAGAAAGCGTTTACGTTTTTAAAAGTTTGATAACTTCCATGAAATAAAGGTTTAGGAGAAAGATAAAAGTGATTAATTGTATCTTTCTCCTCTACAGCATTAAAGTGATTATTAAGATAATATCATATATAGAAAAATTATTCTAATAATTTATTAAAAACTGTCTTATCCTAAAACTTTTACTATTTTTTCAATTGCCCAATCAAGATCTTCTTTAGAAATAATAAGTGGCGGTGCAAAACGAATAACCGTATCATGTGTTTCTTTACAAAGAAGCCCTTCTTCTTTCAACGCTTCACAATATTTACGTGCGGGTTCAGTAAGCTCAACCCCGATAAACAACCCACGTCCACGCACTTCTTTAATCATTGGATTTTTAATTTCCTTCAATTGATCAACAAAATAGTTACCTAGCTCTAAAGAGCGCTCTACAAGTTTCTCTTCTTTAATTACTTCAATGGAAGCCATAGAAACCGCACATGCCATCGGGTTCCCACCAAATGTTGAACCGTGTGAGCCCGGATTGAAGACACCCAAAACTTCCTTGCTTGAAACAACACAAGAAATAGGGAAGACCCCACCACCTAAAGCTTTACCTAGAATGTACATATCAGGACTTACGCCTTCCCATTCGCAAGCAAACATTTTTCCAGAGCGTGCAAGCCCAGCTTGAATCTCATCGGCAATGAACAAGACATTCTTCTCTTTACATAATTCACGCGCTTCTTTTAGGAACCCTTCTGGAGGAATAACAATTCCAGCTTCCCCTTGAATCGGTTCAATTAAAAATGCAGCCGTATTTTCCGTAATAGCAGCTTTTAACGCAGCAATATCTCCATAAGGAACTAGCTTAATTCCTGGAAGCATCGGGCCAAAACCTTTTTGGTATTCTTCTTCTGAAGAAAGGGAGACAGCTGTCATCGTTCTGCCGTGAAAGTTTCCTACACAAGCGATGATTTCTGCTTGGTTCTCAGCAACTCCTTTTACATCATAAGCCCATCGACGAGCTGCTTTTATAGCTGTCTCCACTGCTTCAGCACCTGTGTTCATTGGCAAAGCCATATCCATGTTTGTTAACTCACAAATCATTTCATACCAAGGACCCAATTGATCATTATGGAAAGCTCTTGATGTTAATGTCACGCGTTCTGCTTGATCTTTCAACGCTTGAATAATCTTCGGATGGCGATGTCCTTGGTTAACTGCTGAATAAGCACTTAACATATCCATGTATTTGTTACCCTCAGGATCTTTTACCCAGACCCCTTCAGCTTCACTAATTACGATTGGTAGTGGATGATAGTTATTCGCACCAAATTTTTCAGATTGTTCGATCAGGTGTTTTGTTTGTACTGTATTTTTCATCTTTATCGACATCCTTCCAGTTTTGATTAATAGATTGCTAGAAAGGGATAATCATCCCTTTCTAACCTTGATTGACTTTAATACATTTCAGACGTTGTTTTTGCTTGCATATGAAGCATAATATAATCTGGTCCGCCTGCTTTTGAATCTGTACCTGACATATTAAAACCACCAAATGGCTGATAACCAACAATTGCACCCGTACAACCACGATTAAAGTAAAGATTACCCACATGGAAATCTTCTCTTGCTTGTTGGATATGTTCACGATTATTCGTGAGAACAGCTCCGGTTAAGCCATAGTCTGTATTGTTCGCAATCTCGATTGCATGATTAAAGTCTTTTGCCTTTGTAAAACCGACTACTGGACCAAAAATCTCTTCCTGCATGATACGCGCTTGTGGATCTAGGTCCGCAAATATCGTTGGTTGAATGAAATAACCTTTAGAATCATCGCCTTCTCCACCGAGCATAAGCTTTCCTTCTTCTTTTCCAATTTCAATATAACTCATAATCTTATTAAACGCTGATTGATCAATAACCGGCCCTGTAAAGTTACTTCGATCTTCAGGATTACCCGCTTGTTTATCTTTCGCGATTTCTACTGCTCTTGCTAGTACTTGATCATAAACATCTTCTACAATGACTGCTCGCGAACAGGCTGAGCATTTCTGGCCTGAAAATCCGAAAGCAGAAGCGACGATTGATTGAGCAGCAAGCTCTAAATCAGCATCTTTATCAACAACAATCGTATCTTTACCTCCCATTTCAGCAATCACACGTTTAATCCAGATTTGACCATCATTTAGTTTCGATGCACGTTCGTTAATTCGAAGACCCACATCCCTTGAGCCTGTAAATGAAATAAAACGAGTATCCTTATGGTCCACTAAATAGTCACCTACCTCTGCACCACTTCCTGGTACAAAGTTAAGTACGCCTTTAGGTAATCCAGCTTCTTCTAATACCTCTACAAATTTAGCCGCAATGATTGGTGTAGTTGAAGCTGGCTTTAAAAGCACTGTATTCCCCGCCACAATTGCAGCGACTGTTGTACCAGCCATGATGGCAAACGGGAAGTTCCAAGGAGAAATAATAACTCCTACCCCAAGTGGAATATAGTCATAACGATTGTATTCATTCGGTCGGCTATTGACAGGTACACCATCTTTAATCGCTAGCATTTGTCGTGCATAATATTCTAAGAAATCGATGGCTTCTGCTGTATCAGCATCTGCCTCATTCCAAGGCTTACCCGCTTCTTTTGTCATAAGAGCGGAAAACTCATGTTTACGTCTTCTAATAATTGCAGCTGCTTTAAACAAAACATCGGCACGCGTTTCTGGCTTTACTTTACGCCAAGATTGGAATGCCCTCACAGCCGATTGCATTGCTTTTTCTGCTAATGCTTGATTGGCTTTTGACACACGACCAATGACTTCTTCTTTATTTGCTGGATTGATAGATACGATTTTCTCATCTGTAGAGATTCTTTCTCCATCAATTAATAAATCATAATCTTGACCTAAATAGGATTTAACCGTTTCGAGTCCTTTTAAATAATCGGCTTGATTACTTTCTACGCTAAAATCAGTAAATGGTTCATGTTTATATGGCTGTACCATTCGAAATTCCTCCTACTCTATATTGTATTTCTCTTATTCTATTTTTATCGTTCCCCATTATTATTGCAAATAACGTGCCAATTACTAAAAATGCGAATTAACAATATTTTTGTCCTATTGGGTGCAAAAAATTTTTTCTTTTCGCAAAAATATTTTTCTATCTCCTGCAAAATATTTTTGCGAATGTGTATAATAAATAATTACAGGAGGGACATTCATGAACAACTTTCTAAAACGAATGAATTACTATTATGATAAAGTCTTAGATGAAATTGACGCTGGTGTCCACGTCATTGATGAAGGCGGAAATACGGTCATTTATAACCGGAAAATGGCTGAAATTGAAGGGATGGCTAAAGCCGACGTACTATATAAAAACTTACATGATGTCTTTTCATTTGAACATAATGAAGAAAGTCGTTTACTTGAAGCTGTTGAAAAAGGCATTAAAATCGAGAACGCAAAGCAAAGTTATTACAATAATCAAGGACTAGAAATTACTACGGTTAACCATACTTTACCTATTTTCTACGAAAACGAGCGTATTGGCGCAATGGAGATTGCCCGTGATATTACAAAATTAGAAAAGTTAATCAGGGAGAATAGACAACAAAGAGAAGAAACTCGCTTTACTTTCCAAAGTATCATTGGCCATAGCCCAGCCATAAGTGATGTGATCGAAGCAAGTAAAAGAGCAACGCGAACGGATTCTTCTATCTTAATCATCGGTGACACAGGTACAGGAAAAGAACTATTTGCTCAGAGTATTCACAACGCAAGTGAGCGGGCACATAAACCATTTATTTCGCAAAACTGTGCAGCCATTCCAGATAATTTAATAGAAGGCTTGCTTTTTGGCACAAAAAAAGGGGCATTTACCGGTGCAATCGAAAGACCTGGATTATTTGAAGAAGCAGAAGGTGGTACACTTCTACTAGACGAAATTAATTCTTTAAATATACACTTACAAGCAAAATTATTGAGAGTTCTACAAGAGAAAAAAGTAAGGCGGGTGGGAGATACACGAGACCGATCATTTAATGTCCGTATTATTGCTACAATCAATGAGGATCCGATTGAAGCCATTACAAATGGACATTTAAGAAAAGATTTATATTATCGGTTAGGTGTTGTTTCTTTATCCATCCCTCCGTTAAAAGAGCGAAGAGAAGACATAGAGGAACTGGCATACCATTTCATTCATAAATACAATGAGAAGTTTGCAATGGGCGTAAAAGATATTGATCCATCCCTTTTATCAAATTTTTTTCATTACGAATGGCCAGGTAATGTCAGAGAGCTAGAGCATCTTATTGAAGGCGCAATGAACTTAATCGAATATGAAGAATCCATTACCTATCATCACTTACCTTTTCATTATCGACATCGATTACAATCCCAACCATTCTTAAAAAAAGAGAAAGTATTCGATCACCCTGTCGACAGTAATAAGCATGAACACATTGGCCACACTTTAAATGACTATTTAACAAAAGCCGAGCGCCATTTTATTCAACAAGCACTTATAAGAAACCAGCACCATATTACCAATACAGCAAAAGAACTTGGGATGAGTAGACAAAATCTACAATACAGGATAAAAAAACACCGGTTAACATGACTAATAGCATGTTCTAAATAAAACAGAGGATGTTGGTCCTCCTTGGACGAACAATCCTCTCTACATAAGATATTGATTAAGATGAAGACACCTTAAATTCGCATTCATACAATATGTGATTAAATAACACAAGTTTATCATTTGTGCTCGTTTAATCCTTCACCTTATTATTGTGTATATATAACATCACTGACTTAAAAACTGCTGGTTATACATTTCTGCATAAACACCTTTTTCATTATACAAATGCTGATGAGTCCCTTGTTCAGCGATTTCTCCATCCTTAATGACCATAATATGATTGGCATTCTCAATTGTTTTGAGGCGATGGGCAATGACAAATGTCGTTTTCCCCTTCGTTAATTGTGCTAACCCCTTTTGAATTTGAATTTCGGTTTGTGTATCAATACTCGATGTGGCTTCATCTAAAATTAGAATATTGGGATTCGAAAGCATAGCTCTTGCGATAGAAAGAAGCTGCCTTTGACCTTGACTTAAATTGCTGCCGCCACTTGCTATTACCGTATCATATCCTTTAGGGAGATGTTTTATAAAGGCATGAGCTGACGCAAGCTTGGCTGCCTCTATTACATCTGTATCTTTTGCTTTAAGCTTCCCATAACGAATATTCTCCATAACTGTTCCAGAAAATAAATAAGAATCTTGTAGGACGATTCCGATATTTTTACGAAGTAGACGGATTTCATAGTCTCTTATGTCTGCACCATCAATAAAGATTGCACCCTTTGTAACATCATAAAAACGAGCGAGTAATTGAATGATTGTTGTTTTACCCGAACCAGTTGGACCAACGATGGCAATGGTCTCTCCAGCTTTCACACTAAAATTAAGCGATGATAAAACCTCTTTCTTCTCATAAGCAAAAGAAACATTCCTAAATTCAACATTTCCTACCAATGCAGACACCTTCAGAGCTTTGGGTCTATCAACTATATCAGTTTTTTCATCTAAAACTTCAAAAACACGCTCTGCACCAGCAATGGCTGATTGGAAGGTGGTAATCAAATTTGACAACTGATTAATTGGACGGTAGAAATTACGAGAATACGTCACAAATGATGCAATCATCCCTATAGAAGCCATATTTACAATCGCTAGTAACGCGCCTGTAAATATAATAAAGGCCAACCCCAAGTTATTCATAAAGTTATTCACTGGACCAAGAAACCCTGAAGATATTTCAGCACGAATAGAAGAAGTTCGTAACGTTTCATTTTGATGATTAAAAGAAGTAAGGACATCATCCTCTTTGCCATATAATGAAATGATCTCCAATCCAGAGATTGACTCCTCCACTTTCGCATTCACTTCGCCAAGATCTCGCTGTCTCGCAGAAAAATAACGACTGCTATAAGACACAATCGCTTTAGTTGCTAAAAACATAAGTGGAATCACCAAGAATGCCACAATGGCCATCACACCATTTAAAGCAATCATCGCTATCGCTACCCCGGTAATGGTTAAAACGGATGAAACTATTTGAATCACACTTTGACTAAGTGCTGCATGTAATTGATCAATATCATTTGTTACTCGACTCATTAATTCGCCATAAGAACGCTTATCGAAAAATTTCAATGATAAACTTTGGAGCTGATCAAATAATTCCTGGCGGATTTTTTTTATTGTTAATAATGACATATTTACCATTATGAGCGCTTGTGCCCATGTGGTAATAGATATAAGGATATATATACATGCAAGTATGGCGGACATGACAATGGTACCTGTAATATCACCTTTTAAAATATAATCATCAATAGTGACACCGATTAAATAAGGACCAGCTAATGTAAATAAAGTTGATAATAACACCATAAAAACAACAAGTATCATTCTTAACTTTTGTTGTTTCATATACTGCCATATACGTAGCAATGTCCCTGTAAATTTTTTCGGTGTTGCACCTTTCCCATTCATGCGGCTAGGTCCTCGGCCAAAATCTAGTGTTTTTTGTTCTTTTGGTTGATTATTCATGGCCGGCTCCCCCTTGTGTTTGGTAAATCTCCTTGTACACTCCACTTTCTTCTAACAACGTATCATGATTACCTTTAGCCACAACCTCACCCTCATGAAGAACAAGAATCTCATCAGCTTCTCTTATGGAAGATATCTTTGATGAAATAATAATTTTCGTCGAATGACGCTGCTTTAATGCTTGTTGAATTTTCTTTTCAGATAGTGCATCAACGGCAGAGGTTGAGTCATCAAGAATGAGCAAGTCTGGCTCCCTAATAAATGCTCTAGCAATGGAAAGTCTTTGCCTTTGACCACCGGAAAAATTCTTCCCTCCTTGCGCCACTTCATACTCATAACCTTCATCCAATTTATCAATGAACTCGACTGCACATGCATCATTTGCCGCTTTTTTCATTTCTTCTAGTAATGCATCGGTTTTCCCATCTTTTAAATTGTTTGCAATAGTACCAGAAAATAATAGTGCACGTTGGCTGACAAAACCGATTTGTTTCCGTAACGTTTCCTTGGTGTAATTTTTTATATCAACACCGTTCAAAAAGATTTGCCCATGATCGACATCATACAATCGAGGAATTAGTTTGGCTATCGTTGTCTTTCCACTACCAGTTGGACCGATGATGCCTAATGTCTTACCTCGTTGAATAGTGAAGTTCAAATTTTTCAGCACATACTCCCCATTTTTGCTATAACTAAAAGCAACATCTTTAAATAGTAAATGTTCCTCTTTTTGTTTAACAATGGTATATTCACCGCCAACCATATCTTGCTCAACCGTGAGTACTTCTTGTATGCGATTAGCTGAAGGGAAAGCTCTTGTTATCAACATCAACACATGGCTACTGGACATCAAGCCATTCATAATAATTGTCATATAGTTTATAAAAGCAAGGATTGCTCCCACTTCAATTGCTCCTCCATCAACCTTTATTACACCAAGCCATAAAGCGGCCACAATGCCTAAATTCACAATAAAAAGCAACAATGGCATCATGAGAGCAATCAATTGTTCTGCAGAAATATTGACCTTCGTTAACATGCTGTTTTTTTCGGCAAAGCGCTCCTTTTCATAGTTTTCCCTTCCGAATGCTTTAACAACGCGAATGCCGGCTAAATTTTCTTGTAAGCGCGTATTGATGACATCGATTGCTTCTTGCACTTTTTTAAATAAAGCTGCTGATTTTCTTGTGAAATAAATAATAATAATAAATAAAATCGGCACAGCAATCATCACAATTGGAAAAAGTTCTCTTGCAGTAAAAAAGACGATTAGGACACTGCCTATGAACAATAATGGCCCCCTTACAAAAACTTTTAACGTCATTAATATCGCACGCTGTAAAACACTGATATCATTACTTACAATCGTTATGAGCTTGCCCGAACCATATCGATCCACGTCCCTACTTGAAAATTGGACAATACGATTAAATACATCCTTTCTTATGTCTGTTGAAAAATGGACAGCAGCTTTTGTGCTGAAAATAGAACAACCAAGCCCACCAATTAATCCGATGATGGCGACAATGATCATAGAAATACCAAGCTGAATCGTCAGCTCCGTGTTATTATTAGCAATTGCGTCATCAATCATATGTTGCATGATTGTGGGCTGAAGTAAATCCATACTTACTTCAATAAACATTAATAAAGGGCCCAAACAAGCAAAAAACCAATATGGCTTTATGTAATTTAATAATTTTCCAAATGATTGCATCCATTCTCTCCTCTATTTCTTGTTGTTCTAACTTAATTATTTTAACGCTTACTGACTGTATTTGGTCAATTAGAATTTCCCCTTTTGTAAATTGTTTTGTTCTACAATAGTAAAAAAGCTCACCCGAATTTATTCAGATGAGCTTCTTTTATTTACGATTAGCCCCCATCTTCACAAGTTTCATGAGGCTCAACGTGAACATGGACATCATAAACATGATGATTCTCGATTAATTCTTTTTCAACTAATGTAGCAAGATCATGGGCAAGATTAATATCCATCGTTCCTTCTACACAAATAATCACATCTACAACGATATTATTTCCATACAAACGCCCTTTGATTTCCTTTATTTCTTTCACACCTTCAATCGCATGAATGGCATTTTCATATTCCTCAATCTTATCCTCATCAAAGCCGTCTGTTAATTGATGTGTAGAGTCCCTGAAGATCTCCCAAGCTGTTTTCACAATCAAACACCCAACTATTACAGCTGTCACAGTATCTAACCAAGGTAATCCAAGTTGAGATCCAAATATACCAATTGCAGCACCAATACTAACAAGAGCATCAGAGCGATTATCCATTGCCACTGCATATAGTGATTTACTATCAATGCTTTTTGCTAACTTTTGGTTGTAAGTAGACACAACAAACATAATTGCAGCAGCTAATAAAGCCACATATCCAGCAATCGCATGAGGAACTTCGGAAGTTTGATTTACTAAAGAGGAAAACGCTCCAATAATTACTTCTGCACCGACAGCAAACATAATAAAAGCAGCAATCAAGGAGGCAATTGCTTCACTCTTCCAATGTCCGTATTTATGATCTTTATCTGGAGGCCGTTGTGAAATTCTTAAGCCCACCAGTACGGCAATACTCGCAATAATATCTGTCACATTATTTAATCCATCTGCTTTTAGAGCAGCTGAGTTTGTCATATAAGCAACGGTCAACTTAAAAACCGATAGTATGATGTACACAATAATACTTAACTTTGCACCTTTTTCACCAATTTTTAAATTCTTATATTTTTGTTCATCCACTAAAAACACACCCTTCAATAGCTATATTTATCATAGCAATCACTAGTCGAGTGGGTCTATAGCAACCTTTTTGGCTAATTGAATTTAAATAGGGATAATAAAAAAATGTTGAAAGAGGCAAACATTTTATCGGTAATCCAAACATATCTACAATCCCCCTAGCCCCTTCATCGTATTCACATAATGTCTCCAGAATCACACCTTTCATACATAGATTGAATCCTCTTGTTATTGTTAGAGATTAATTTATATTTACACAAAAAAAGGCTGCCAACTAAATATTTGGAAGCCCTAAATATGGAAGATAAAATCTTGCTTTGTATGAGACTGAATATGTATATGATACACCACGTATCATGTCGTATATTTCTTTACTCGTGTGCAAATATGCTAAAACTTCTAGCTATTTTTCTCTTCTTGAGTTCTGAACAAATACAACCCTTTTGAGTAAATCTCCGTTACTTATTCCCCATGCCAATCTTCAACCAGCATATGATAAAGTATGCAAGGACAATAAAAGGAACTTAGGCATACAGGAAGTACGTAAATTTTCAAATTTTGAATTACCTCTCCCTTTCTATCGTCTTTTACCAAAAGAATTTCCCTTTATATATAGAACAACAATGGCAGTAATGATAAACCCCGCGATTACAAATGTCCCAATTCCTGCTCGATATACGATATAGACATCGGTATGCTTAAATACATTCATAATCAAATATATCATTAGTATTAAAGCAAGCACGATAATAATTGATGTGAATTTATTTTTACCACGGTACATCATTTCACAACCTTCCACTCCGAAAGTGACTATTCATTTGCTTTCTGCTCTATACTTATGTACAAAACAAGCTATGATATGACAAGTCACTCTGCACACATTCTCCACAACTATTCTCTATAATATGCGATAGGTGATGTTATGAAGAATTTATCCGTAAAACTAGGGCTTATATTTTTCTTGATTATATTTACTTTAGAACTCTTTCTATTTTTCTTTCTTCACTCTTCCTTAGTTGAGTCGCGAGTGGAAGAGGAACTTTTTTCCTTACAATCTAGAGGAGACGCTCATAGAGACACGTTAAAGACCAGTTTTGAAGCAGATACAATTGAGCATGTAGCCCTGATGGAAAAGGAAGCCAATACGGATGTGATGGTTACAAACTTAAAGGGAAGTGTACTTGCTTCCTCACTTTCAATTGATATGAAAAAAATAATTTCATCAGGAATGAAGCTACAAAACGGTGTCGTAGAAAATGATTGGAAAAATCAACCTTATATTGTAACTGTAAGCTTTATACCTAATCAAGGATACGTTTTCATGTTTCAAAACACTGATTCTATTCAAACACTGATTGATCGCTTAAATAATCATTTTTTTATTACCGGATTAATCACAGCTATCTTAACGATTGTGATTATAATATTGCTTTCTATCGCTTTAGTTCGACCGCTTAATAAGATGAAAGAAGCCACGATACAAATAAAAAGTGGCGATTTCTCCATATCTCTACCTGATATAGGAAATGATGAACTTGGTAAACTGGCAAAAACCATCAACCTACTTGCAAGTGAGTTAAAGCATTTAAAGGAAGAACGCAGTCAATTTTTAGCTACAATTTCTCATGAATTAAGAACACCGCTCACTTACCTTAAAGGATATGCGGACATTGTTCAAAGAAAGAATCTCTCCATTGAAGAACGTGATAAATATTTGTCCATCATTCAGGAAGAAGCCAAAAGAATAAATACACTAGTAGAAGACTTATTTGAATTAGCTAAAATAGATCAATACGGCTTTGAAATGAAGAAACAAACCATTCAGTTAAGCGACTTCATAACCCATTTACATCATAAATTTGAACCAGCTTTTTTGCATCAATCCATTAAATTACATGTGGAAATGCCCCAAAAAGATATTAATGTGAAGATCGATTCTGCTAGAGTAGAACAAATGCTTTATAACCTTTTGGATAATTCTTTGAAATATAGTCAAACAGGTACGGAAACGACATTAAAGATATGGACGCATACAAAAGATTTATATTTAAGAATGATTGATAACGGGAGCGGCATTCAAGAAAAAGACCTTCCACATATCTTTAAACGCTTTTATCGTGGGACATATAGTAACGATTCATGTAAAGGAGGTTCTGGTCTTGGTCTTTCGATTGTGAAAGAATTAGTCAACGCCCATAATGGTGAGATTACGGTCAAAAGCAACACAAAAACCGGGACAGCTTTTACTATCATGTTAAAAGGAGCGGTATTAAATGAGAAAGATACTTTTAGTAGATGACGAAATGCGGATGCTTGATCTATTAGACCTATATTTATCACAGAACGGCTTTTCTTGTATAAAAAAAACTTCCGGTGCATGTGCGCTTAATTATATGGAAGATCACGCTATTGAACTAGTTATCATTGATGTAATGATGCCTGATATGGACGGGTGGGATCTATGTCAATTGATCAAACAGCAAAGTGATGTGCCGATTATTATGTTAACAGCAAAAGGAAGTAAACCAGATGTCGTCAAGGGGCTAACCATTGGTGCCGACGATTATATTGCTAAACCATTTGATGAAGAAGAACTTATTGCTAGAATCGAAGCTGTCTTAAGGAGAACAAAATCAACTGGCAGTGAAATCATATTTAAAGAACTACAGTTAAATAAGGAATCCTATGATTTTTACTATCAAAAGAAAAAAATCCCTGTCACGCAAAAAGAATTTGTGTTACTTGAGCTTTTTTTATCTCATCAAAATCATGTTTTCTCTCGCGAACATCTTATTACGAAAATTTGGGGATACGGTGTATATATCGAAGATCGAACAGTGGATTCACATATACGAAATATAAGAGAAAAGCTACGTGAAGTTGACTTCCCTATTGATCAGCATTTACAAACCGTATGGGGAATTGGATATAAATGGGTATCATAATCTTTCCTTTTGTTCAGAATGAAGAAGACAATATTCCTTCATATAATCTGCAAATTTACGATTTATAATAATTGCAAATCCATTAAAGGAGATGACCTAAATGAAAAAGCAACTAACCTTTGGAATAATTGCCTTGTTGGCAATGGTATTTTTAGCTGCTTGTACTAACAACAATGATTCATCACCAACTAATGATGAAACGAACGAACAAGAAGAAATGAATCATGAAGAGATGGACCATGAAGGAATGGATCATTCTAGTGATGGTGAAATCCCGGAAGGCCTAGAAAAAGCGGATGAACCCACTTACGCTGTGGGATCTACAGTTACAATAAAAAATGGACATATGGAAGGCATGGAAGGTGCGGAGGCAAAGATTGTTGGTGCTTATAATACAACCGCTTATGCCGTAAACTATACCCCTACTTCTGGTGGTGACCCTGTGAAAAATCACAAATGGATTATTCATGAAGAGCTTGAAGAGCCAGGTGAAGCACCATTACAAGAGGGAGAAACCGCTGTGACTACCGCTGATCATATGGAAGGTATGAAGGGCGCCGAAGTAGACATCGCTTCAAGTGAAGACACAACCGTTTATATGATTGACTATACGCCAACCAATGGTGTGGAAAAAGTCAAAAACCATAAATGGGTTACGGAAGCTGAATTAGAAAGATAAGGGTGAGCATATCGGTTCTAGTATAATCTAAAGTTGAATCATAGCATAATATCTTGTCCACATACCTTTTAGCAATCGCCAAGAGTTATGTGGACTTGCTCATTCTATTCTGGTGTATCCACTTGAGTGGATATTTTCTATTTACCTATCCCTTATGTTTTCAAGTGTCTTGTATTATATTAGGTTGAGTTCTATCGTCTCTATGTTTTTATTGAATTCTTTTAAAATAATTTCCCCATATAATACTCATCATAATATTCTCCGTCCATTAATAACGATCTTCGTTTCACCCCTTCTACTTCAAAACCTATTTTTTTGTATAGCGCTAGTGCTGCTTCATTTTCTGATACTACTGTCAATTCAATCCGCTTGATAGCTTCATGATTGGCCCATGCCAGTACCGCCTGTAATAATTGTCCTCCAACTCCCATTCCTCTGTAATCTTTATGAACACCGACAACAATACTCGCACAATGTTTTTTCCTTCGTACCGTTTCTTTAATCACAAGTGTATACCCAATCAATCGTTCTCCATCTTCGGCACCAATAACCGTTATATGATCTCTATTAATTATGGCCTCTGCCCCTTCAACTGTTAAAGTTCTTTCCCCTGCTTCCATCAACATATAAGGACTGCTTGCCTCTACATCCTTCATTAATTGTACAAGTTGTTTCGCATCATCTACGGAAAGCTCTTTGATTATCATTCAAAACTCCACCCTTTCTCGATATAACTAGTCAAGAATATGTACATTCTTACCTTCTAACGATTCAATATGGCCATTTTTCAAATAAACACTTGCTTCATCATCCAAGCCCACCCCCTTCTCTGTCTTCGTTTCAGTCATCACAGCAAGTAGGTTCTGCTTTTCATTCCATTTTGAATAATGAGCAGCGATAATATAATCTTGTAAAATACCTAAGCCATTTAAAATCATCAGCTTATCTCCTTTATAATCGCTCGGGGAAACCATACAATATTCTGAGCAGATCAAAGCACCGGCAGAAAAGCCTGCGATTGGCACTCCTTCTTGAAAAAGTTGCTTTATTTCCTCCCCTACCCTTTTAGTTACGATATAGTGATGATAGGACAGTGTGTCACCGCCACATATAATAATGCCAGTTATTTTTTCACTACGGATTGACTTCGTCTCTTCTAATAAATAATAGCGAAAATCAGTTACACCTTCTTCTTCTAAAATATGCTGATAATTAGGCATATAAGTTTGCCAGCCTTTACGATTTAAACAAAATATCGCTACATGTCCATTTTTTTGATTACAGAGACTAGCAAACTGCTTTCCATGAATTCTTCCAAAGGGCGGACTTCCACCAAATAAAAATAAATGTTGATCCATAAACACACCTCCAGTTTCTTCAACTTTTCTTTTACATTACGAATTCTATTTCTTAAGCAAACATTAGCATAATTAATAAATAAAAAGTTTTTTTCCGCACAAACTTTTTCTATGAGATCAATCGTCTATCCATTGTACAAAGTTTTTTAAAAGGAGCTCCTTGAAAGATGAATAACCAAAATTTGTTTGTACAAATGATTGAAGAGCATAAACAAGATTACTACCGGCTTGCTTATAGTTATGTTAGAAACCAAGCAGATGCCTTAGATATTGTCAGTGAATCCATAAAAAAAGGATTGCTTTCAATGAATAAATTAGAAAATGTAGATGCATTAAGAAGTTGGTTCTATAAGATTATCGTACGTACATCGCTCGACTTCTTAAAAAAGCATAAACGCATGACTGTATCAGATCATGACACAATCACCTATTTGCAAAGTGGAGAACATGATGATTATATGCATTTTGACTTACATGATGCATTAGCACAATTGCCCTTACAATATAAAACGGTCATTTTACTACGCTATTTTGAAGACTTAAAGATTCAAGAAATTGCTACTGTAATAGATGAAAATGTCAATACAGTCAAGACTCGATTATATCGCGGCTTAAAATTATTAAAGCTTGAACTGACAGAAGGAGATGAAATGGATGAGTAACCGACTGAAAGAATGGCGTAGACAATATAATGATATACCTATACCAACAGAGTTAGATGATATTATAGAAAGTGCACTAACTAGTCACACTCAACAAAAGCATACGAAAAAGCGTTGGATATGGCCAACTAGTATTGTGGCAGCTGCGAGTATTTTTACAGCAACAGTAAACTTTAGCCCTCAGGCGGCAAAAGCAATGTCAGAAGTACCTATTTTAAAACAAATTATTGAGGTTATTACCATTGATAAAATACACGAGGAACAAGAAAGTAAATCCATTGATGTAGAGATACCAGAAATCTCTGGTCTAGAAAATCACCAACTAGAAACTCATTTAAATCAAGCTTTTCTTGAAAAAGGAAAGCAATTATATCAAGAATATATGGATAGTAATGGTCACCTAGCTATTCAAAGTGATTACTCCATTGTGAATGAAAATAATCAGATACTTTCTATTGAACTTAATACGTTTAAAGCTGAAGCATCTGGATATGAACAAAAAGATTACCTTACGATTGATAAAGAATTACAAACCGTTATTACTTTACCTAGTTTATTTACTTCAGAAGCATATGTAGAGATAATAAGTGAAGAAATTAAAAAGCAAATGAAGCAGAATATGGCCAATGATGAAAATCTTATTTATTGGCTAGATGATGTCGAATCATTTACTACTATTAATCACGATCAACCATTCTTTATCAACGAAGATAACCACCTGATCATCTCTTTTAATGAATATGAAGTGGCACCTGGTTATATGGGCGTTGTTCAGTTTGAAATTCCAACTGAGATCATCGATGAAATACTAGTAAGTGACCGTTATATAAACTAAGTATGATTTGAATAAATAGAAATGAGGCCTCTCCTACTTAAAAAAGAGGGGTCTTACTTTTTGGGAAGAAGCCATAATTGTAAACTTGAATTTCAAATGACCATTTCAAGCTTCTTTTCTCCTGTTAACTGCTTATTTTTCCCTATTAAACAGGACTTTTCCCCCTTATAATATATCATTCTTTCCACCTATCCAAATCATTACATAATAAGAGTAAAATGAATAATTGTAGTGCTTTTTTATCGCTATTCTGCAAATTTTTTTACAAGCTTTTTGAAACTAATTACGACATAATCATCGTCTATTTTATATACATAAAGTTTAATAGAAAATACGTAAATAATTTACAGGTTCACTTTAAAACGGAGGAAGGTTCCCTCCGTCAGCTAGAGTTTAATTGCATCAAAAATGGAGGACGTACATATGAAAAAAAAGACACACACACATTATATTACCGGGCTCGACGGACTGAGAGCGATTGCAGTCTTAGCCGTCATCGCCTATCACTTTCGCTTTGATTGGGCAGAAGGTGGATTCTTAGGCGTTAGCCTTTTCTTTGTTCTATCTGGCTACCTTATTACTTCCACTCTATTACCGGATCAAAACAAAAGCATGAAATTAGATTTGAAGAAGTTCTGGGTTGGCCGTGCTCGCCGCTTATTACCCGCTTCTTATGCAATGATTTTTATTACCTTTGTGTGGGTCGTTCTTTTTCATCAAAACTTGTTATCCGTTATGCGTGGCGATGCGCTAGCTTCTATATTTTATGTAAGTAACTGGTGGTTTATTTTCCATGAGGTTTCCTATTTTGATAGTTTTGCAGCTCCATCTCCAATAAAAAACCTATGGTCACTGGCGATTGAAGAACAATTCTATCTATTATGGCCACTTGCCCTAACGGCTCTAATTTATATTTTCAAGCACCGAGTAACTGTTTCAAAGATTATCTTTTTAGGCGCTTTATTATCTTGTTTATGGATGTCATTACAATATGATCCCAATGGTGATCCTAGCAGAGTTTATTATGGGACTGATACACGTTCATTTGAATTATTAATTGGTTGTTGGCTAGCACTTGTTTGGCCAATGAAAAGGCTATCAGCTAAGAAGCTATCACCCCAACTAAAACAAACGCTTAATGTAACTAGTGTCGGTGCGCTAGTGATTTTGTTACTATGCATGTTCACCATTAATGAATATAATCCGTTTCTTTATGTTGGGGGCTTGTTCCTTATTGCCCTCCTATCAGCGGTTGTTATTGCTTGTGTCTGTCACCCATCAAGTATATTAAGCAAGTGGCTATCATGGAAGCCACTTAGGTGGATTGGTACACGCTCATATGGTATTTATTTATGGCATTATCCAATTATTATTTTAACAACGCCTCTCGACCAAATAGCGGCACCGCAGTTATGGAGAGTGCTATTACAGCTCATCGCTATTTTTGCAATAGCAGAAGTTTCCTACCGATTCTTAGAGCAACCGATTAGAAAGTATGGTTTTAGAGCATTCTTTAAAAATTTCAAGAAAATAAATCCGCTTAAATGGAAAAGTTTAAATGTACAGTGTAGAGTTGGTGCAGCTTTTGTTCCATTAGTAGCTATTATCTTTATTGCTGGTATGACGGGCGTTGTCAAGGGCGAAGAGCAAGAAGAGAAACCAACAGAGTTAGTTATTTCCCAAGAAAACAGTGAAGATCAACCGAAAGAAGAAACGAAAGAAGAAGCTTCGAATGTTCCAGAGAAAAATGACTCCTCTGAAGAAGCTCCAGAGGAGAAGACAGCAGATACGGAAGAAGTTGAGAATGAAGCAGAAAAACAGGCAGAGCCACTCCCTGCCGCTGAGCATTATAACCAAATTCTGGCCATTGGTGATTCATTAATGCTTGATGTTGCACCAAGTCTACAGCTACGCTTTCCTGCTATTACGATTGATGCAAAGGTAGGGCGTCAAGTTCATCAAGCAGTCGATGTTAGCCAGCAATACACTTCCTTTAACCAAAAAGGAAATGCAATCATTTTCATGCTTGGTACAAACGGCTTTTTCCGTGAAAAGCATTTAGATGAACTGGTTGATTTATTTAGTGAAGCAGATATTTACCTTGTAAATACAAAGGTACCACGTTCATGGGAAGAAGATGTAAATAAAGCTTTATTGGAAAAAGCGGAAGTTGAAGACCATGTCACACTAGTCGATTGGCACAAACTCGGAGAAAATCATCCCGAATACTTCGGAGGTGATGGCGTCCATGTAGGAAAAACAGGGGCAGAATCACTAGCTGAGCTAATCGAAACAGAAATGAATAACTATATTGAAGCATCCATAGAAGAAAAATAATCAACAAAGTGCCGCTGAACCTAAAAATGTTCAGCGGCCTTTTTATATCAGTTACATGCTAATTGTTGAACCATTGTGGAGAGTGAAATTCCGAGAAAAAATATAGAAGTGTTTTTTCGGGTGCCTATTCTAAAATGGTGAGCTATGGTAACCCGTTTGCTCGTTCACCTGGTGGAGAATCTTCAATGTGAATATCTGCACCTATTGAGAGAGGTAACAAGAAAAAGTTGCTCCAGTTAAAACTAGGACAAATACTTACCTCCAGCGAACTCCTATCTATTCTCACCTCTATGTTTGTCCTATCTGTTTTCCTATTTCAAGCACCGGTTTCCGGTCAACGTAATGTGTAAATCACTTTTGCTTTGCTTTCGTTTACTATTTCTCGCCTGAGTGAATCGCCATACCTTTTTGCTCAGCTTTCATTTCCTGTTTTTTGTCTGAGTGACTCGCAAACACCATTTGCTCTCCTCTCGTCTCCTGTTTTCCATCTGAGCGACTCGCTGACGCTATTTGCTCACCTCTCGTCTCCTGTTTTCCACCTGAGCGACTCGCAGACACCATTTGCTAAAGCTTTCATCCCTATTTCTCTTTTTAAATGAGACACAAACCACTTTTGCCTTATCAACTAAAACATACATGTGTATCTTCCAATGGAAGTGATTAGCCTACCTGCAACTACAAAAGTGCCTCACCCACTACTACTACTTCTATAAGCTATTTGTTGAGAACTTATTTTTCGCATACATATAAGTCACTGCCAATGCTAAAACGAGTACAGTTCCTTTAATAATATCAAAAGCATAATAGGGTAGATTCAAGATAGTTAAACCATTTAATAATACGCCAATGACTGCTGCGCCAAAAAATGTACCTAACGCATTTGGTTTTCCAGCCCCTAGTACCGAGTAGCCAACAAATACAGCTGCAACAGCTTCCATCAGGAGAGGTGCACCTGCATCGATTTGCCCTGATCCTACCCTAGCAGTAAATAAAATGCCTGCTATGCTAGCAAAAATTCCTGAAATCACATAAGCCATGCATTTGATTTTCTTTACTTTTACACCAGATAAGGTCGCAGCTTCGGCATTCCCCCCAGTCATATAAAAAATTCGGCCCCATCTCGTATAATTTAAAAAACAGTAGGACGCTAACACTAGAATAATCATGATCCATACAGGTACGGGGATACCTAATAAATGGCCTTGACCAATCCATAGAAAGGCATTAGAAAACTCACCAATTGCTGTCCCACCAGATGTCAGTGGCATATGGTTATAAATAGAGTATCCTTCTGTATAAGTCCGATGTAATCCCGCTACGATGTACATACTGCTCAATGTTGCTAATAAATCGGGAATACCTATCACAACAATTAAGAACGAATTAAATAATCCAACTGCCACTCCAACGATAATTGGTAATAGTAGAACTAACCATAGAGGTAAATCATACCAAACCATCAATGAAGCAGTAAAAACAGTTGCTAATGACATCGTGGAGCCAACAGATAAATCAAAGCCGTCAACTACTAATGTAAATGTGACCCCGAGCGCGAGCACAGTGACAATCGAAATGGAACGTAATATATCTGAAAAATTATCATAGGTTAAAAAGAATGGGCTCACACTTGTAAAATAGAAAATAATAAGAATAAGTAAAGTAATTGCCCCGTATTTAAATAGAAATGCGATCAATTGGTCCTTCATGATTGACTTCCTTTCCACCACTTGCATATAACAGAATCTTTTCTTGCGTTGCCTCTTTTTGCGCAAACTCTTTCACGATTTTGCCATCATACATCACTAATACTCTATGGCAAACTGTTAATAATTCTTGGATTTCACTACTAAAATACAAAATGGCCTTGCCTTCCTTTGCAAGCTGTTGAATTAGTTTAAGAATTTCTCTTTTCGCACCGATGTCCACACCCTTAGTAGGCTCATCAAATAAATAAACCTTCGCTTCACTTGATAACCACTTACCGATAACGATCTTTTGCTGATTTCCCCCACTTAAATGATTCACCTCTACGTCCACATCATTTGCTTTCACCTGCAAAGTTGAAATTACTTCTTCAGTCGCTTTTCTCTCAGCCTTTCTGTTAATAATTCCCCCTTTTACGTACTTTTTTAGCTGTGGGAATGTTACATTCTTCGATATCGTTTCATTAATGAATAGACCTTCTTTCCGCCTTTCTTCAGGAATATGAGTGATACCACAAGCAATAGCTGTTTTTGGATGCTTCACTTGTATCTTCTTACCAGAGACTCTGATTTCTCCTGACGCGGCTGGTGTATTTCCAAATATTGTTTTTGCTAGTTCCGTCTTTCCCGCACCTACTAATCCTGCAATTCCTACAACTTCACCTTCATATACATTTAAACTAATATTTTGTAACTTTCCTAGATTGAGATTCTTAAGTGCTAAAACCTCTTCCCCTCGTTTATAACTGTGCAGAACGTTTCTTTCCTCATGCCATACTTCTCCAAGCATTTGTTCAATCACCATTTCCTGCGTTATCTGAGCAATTGGTACGGTTGAAATCCGACATCCGTCTCTCATAACCGTTACCACATCTGCAATGGCGAATACTTCAGGTAATCGATGTGTAATAAAAATACAACCAATTCCTTTTACTCTCAGTTGCCTAATTACATGAAATAGTTTCTCTGCTTCTCTATGTGATAATGGAGCGGTTGGCTCATCAAAAATAATGACTTTAGTCGTTTGAACTAACGCCCGAGCTATGAGAACCAATTGCTTTTTAGCAAGACTTAGCTTTGAAGCTGCTTGGTTTAGATCAATATCATTCACATCGAGTAATGTTAATGGTTCCTGCGCCTGACGATGTAGATCCTTACGAGAGAAGTACCACCCTTTCTCTTGTGAAAAGCAATCAAGCATAATATTTTCTGCTACAGTAAGCTGTGGAACAATGGCTGTATCAACCTCCTGATAAACGCAAAATATTCCTTTTTCTTTCGCGTCACTAGGGTGTTGAAAAGTTGCTTTTTCGTGGTTAATCAAAATTTCTCCTTGGTCTTGTCTATATACCCCAGAGAGAATCTTCATTAATGTACTTTTCCCAGCTCCATTTGCTCCAAGCAAGGCATGTATTTCTCCTTTATGAACCACTAACTCCCCGTTCTTTAATGCCGTAACTTTTCCAAAACTTTTACTCATCTTTTTCATTTCCAAAACAACTTCACTCATTTAAAGGAGACCCCCTCCATAGATAGGAAAACCGACTCTCTAAAAGTCGGTTGACTAGCTACAAACCATTTCATTCAATTGCCCTCAAGTGCTTTTAGTTCTTCCGTATAGCCTTGTTCACTTTCTCCCCAACCATCAATATATTCATGCAGTTCATTTGTTGTAATGGCCTCATCAGGTAATTGACTTTTCTCTACAAAAACAGGATCAAGGATAACTTTTTCTTTTGGAGAATCACCATTTAATTTTTGGTACAAATATCGAACTTGAATACGACCAATATCTTTTGGATCAACGGCAGCTGTCGCTTCCCATGAACTGTTTTCTTTTTGTATCAGTTGCAGATCCTCGTCACTCATATCAATCCCGTAGACTTTAATATCTTCTCTTCCTGCCTGCTCTAGCGCTCTGACAGCTCCTTTAGCAAACTCATCCCACGCTGCCCAAACTGCTGTTATTTCACCTTCATTTGGATATTGTTTTAGGATTGCTTCCATTTGTGCTTGAGTATCTAATGCTGTATTGTCGGTGGCAGCACCAAATGCTGCTACTTCCTTAATATCTGTATTCTCTTTTAAAAATTGTTCGTAAGCTACTTGTCTTCTTTCCATCGGGGCAAATCCAGCTACCCAAATCTTAACAATATTCGCTTTTCCTCCTGCATCTGCAGCAAGCTTGGTTAATGTCAACTTCGCCATTTCTTCATCGCCTTGTTGAAGTACAGTTACATCTTTCACTGCAATATCAGCATCAAAGACCACTACAGGTATATTTTGCGCAGCCGCTTTTTCTACTCCTTGCGTTAACGCTTCCTTCGTTCCATGATCAATTAATATTCCATCAAATTTTTGATTAATCGCTGCATCTAAATTGGAAGCCATTTTTGCTAAGTCACCTTCAGAAGTAAATACTTGAACGGTTCCACCAAACTTTTCTACCTGTTCTTTTACCCCTTCAATATATTGTGCAGAAAAAGTTCCTAAATTAATTTGCATGATTAGTGCGATTTTTTTATTAGCTAACGGATGTACACTATTCTCTTTAGTTGATGCAGTTGCTTCACTACTTGAATTGCTTCCTTTTGGCTGGCAGCCTGCCAAGATTAAAATAGAAATAATAAGAAACGCTAATAGTATACGATTGTTCTTCATGCCCTAACTCCCTCTTCTGCTTTATTCAATTGTGCCAATTTGTTTCGATCAGCTTCAAAAATACCTTTTTCAGTAATGATTGCAGTGATTAAATTAGCAGTTGTCACATCAAACGCCGGATTAAACACTTTCGTTCCTTCTGGTGTGATTTGGTTTGGTCCTAGATGAGTCACCTCTTCTGGCAACCTCTCCTCAATCGGAATATCTGCCCCTGATGCAATAGAAAAGTCAAATGTTGACAATGGCGCAGCTACATAGAAAGGAATTTGAAAGTAGTTTGCTAAAATAGCTAGTTGCCATGTACCGATTTTATTCGCTGTATCTCCATTGCTGGCAATACGATCTGCCCCGACTATAATCGCTTCAATCCCCTTTGTTGCTATTGTATGAGCAGCCATATTATCAGTAATGACCGTTACATCCACATTGGACTGTTGAAGTTCCCAAGCAGTTAGGCGCGCTCCCTGAAGAACCGGTCTCGTTTCACAAGCATATACTTGAAAGTCAACACCCTTTTCCTTACCTAAATGAAACGGCGCTAGCGCTGTACCATATTTTCCCGTAGCAATCGTCCCCGCATTGCAAATCGTTAATACCTTATTCCTTCCATTCAATAGACTTAGTGCATTTTCGCCAATTTGCCGACAAATCTCCTCGTCTTCTTGATGTATTTGCTTTGCTTCTTGCTCCAAACTGATAATTGTCTCCTCTGTTGAATACAACGTTTCTATTACTTTCATCATTCGATCCAAAGCCCAGAACAAATTAACAGCTGTAGGTCTTGAACCCGCTAGATAAAGATAATCTTCATGAATTCTAAGATGGAAAGTTTCGATGTCGACACCTTCGTATTTTTTTGCAGCAATCGCTAAACCATAAGCAGCAGTTATTCCAATAGCTGGCGCCCCTCTCACTCTCAACTGAATAATTGCCTCAAAGACATCTTCAATGGTTTCGAGTTCTACCCATCTTGTTTGATGGGGTAATAAGGTTTGATCAAGAATTTTCAATCTACCATCTTGCCATTCAATTGGTGTTGGTATACTCATGATGTATACGCCTCCAGTTCCTTAAGAAGTTGCGAGATTGTTCCTATGTTTTTGCGATTAATAATCAAGGATGAACCTAATTGAATCGTTGCCTTTTTCACATATAATCTAATTGAACTATCTTCTATTCCATCAAGATCCTTCACATGAGACAATCCGATTGTTCTCCGAATTAATTCACATCCCACTACTCCGATAGCATCTTTAAATACTTTAGCTAGAAAAGATTCTAGAGCGCCTGGTACTTTCGTAAAAGGATGAACAACAGAATTTTCCCAAGCTTCTGAAAAATAATGAGAAAACACATCCCATACTTCTTCAATCTGTTGACGAATAACGATTCTATCGTTTCCGTTTCGTACAAGTACTTGGAAAATAAGATGGGCAATATATTGACCGACATCAAATCCAATCGGACCATAAAAGCCGAACTCAGGATCAATCACCTTCGTCTCACTCTTACTCGCAAATATACTCCCTGTATGTAGGTCACCATGTAGTAAGCTCTCTGCTTCTGTGAGAAAAGCATATTTTATTTTGGCTACTTCAAGCTTCAACTTGTCATTAGCCCATAGTTGCTGAACCACTTCAGCCAACTCAGCTTCAAAATCATTCGTTTCCACATCAAAAAATGGATCGGTGAATACTAAATCCTCAGTGATTTTACATAGTTCCGGATTTGAAAATTTAGCGACCAATTTCTTTTTCTCAAACGGATGAAGAGCAAAATCTGAAGTTGAAAACAATGTCTTTGCCAGGTACTCCCCAATATGAGCTGATAACTTCGGATAATGATCCCCTTGAATCAATCCGTCTCTTACAATTGTCAGATGGGAAAGATCCTCCATCACAGTTAATGCTAGCTCTTCATCTGTTGCTAGTACTGCTGGGAGGAGGTGAGGAACGAATTCACCATGCTTCTTAAGGACTTCTGCCTCCAGTTTTGCTCTTTTAAGTGTTAGTGGCCAGCTTTCTCCGACTACTTTTGCATAAGGGAGTGCTTGCTTAATAATTACACTTTTACGATTAGAAGTAATACGGTAAACATAATTCAAATTACCATCACCAATCTCTTCCACCGTTATTTTTTCATCCGGTAAAAACAGCTTTAAACTCTTCACGTATTCACACGCAGATTCCTCTGTCAAAGCGCGGTAACCTATATTTTCTAAAACAGCCATATCTCTTCCCCCTTATTTCTTTATTATCTGTGGCACAAAACAGGGGTGACTACATGAAGAGATGTAGTCGGACCTGCTTTGTCACTACAGAAACAAAAATGCCCCTTTCCAGTACAGAAAGAGGCATTCGTCATGACGATTTTGCCTCTCATCTTTCAGAATAACTTCTGAATGGAATTAGCACCGTGCCTTACATTAGGCGCAGAAATTCTCTAGCTGCGCCTCGTTTCACAACGATATTACGGTCGGTTGCTGGGTTTCATCGGGCCATATTTCCCTCCACCTGCTCTTGATAAGAGTATAAAAGATTCATTTTTTGAAATATCTTGAGCAAATACTAGCACCGATTATAAAAAAGTGTCAATCTTTTTTTAAAAAACTTTTCATCTTTTTAAAGATAAAGGAATTTTGTCATATAACGTAAAAAATTCTCTGTTGACAGATAAAACACCTGGTGACATAATACAATTGTGCAAAAATTTAAAACGATAATCATAAATTTTCTTATCAAGAGCAGGCGGAGGGACGAGCCCGATGAAGCCCGGCAACCGATTCTAAATGAACACGGTGCTAATTCTTGCAGCAATCATGCTGACAGATAAGGAGAAGGTTCTATCACTGCGAACTAACCCTCTTCTTATTGATTAAGAAGAGGGTTTTTTATTGTCAATGTAAATTCGAAATCATCAGGGAGGGTTCTCATATGGGAGATGTAATTGCAACTTATCAAGTATACGCAAGACCCGGTTCATTAGAGAAAAAAGCAGAGGATATCGCTTTAGGATTAACGATAGGCTCGTGGACAGCGTTACCATTACTTGAGCAAGAACAATTACTAAAACATAAAGGCAGAGTCACTGCACTACAAGAGTTTTATGATGATGAACATCCCAATCGATTCGGTGAAGTAAGGTGCGAAATTAGTATCGCCTACCCTACATATAATTTCACATTTGATATTCCAGCAATCTTAACAACCGTATTTGGAAAGTTATCTCTAGATGGTGAGGTAAAATTATTAAACCTAGAATTTGATAATGAGGATCTTTCTCGTTTTCCAGGACCAAAATTCGGTATAAAAAATATAAGATCGAAACTAAATACTCAAGACCGCCCATTACTTATGAGTATATTTAAAGGCATCATCGGCAGGGATATTCACTTCTTAAGAGAACAGTTAAGAGACCAGGCTATGGGAGGCGTTGATATTGTAAAAGATGATGAAATTCTTTTTGATGTCAACATCTCTTTTGAAGACAGAATTATCGCAGGTAAAGAAATACTAGATGAAGTCTATGAAAAGACTGGAAAAAGGACACATTATGCAGTCAATTTATCTGGGAGAACAATGGATTTAGTAGATAAAGCAAAACATGCGACCGAATTAGGGGCGGATGCATTATTATTCAATGTTCACACTTACGGTCTAGATATGCTCCAAACACTAGCTGAAAACAGTGAAGTGCAGTTACCTATCATGGCACATCCTGCATATAGTGGGGCCTATACTTCTTCAAACTTCTATGGTGTGGCTCCTGACTTATTACTCGGTAATCTTACTCGCTTAGCAGGCGCAGATTTCTCTTTATTTCCTTCTCCATATGGTTCTGTTGCCATGGAAAAAGAAAAAACCTTAGCTATCGCTAGACAGTTAACCGAAGAAAATGGCTTGAATCAGGCATTCCCGGTCCCCTCAGCAGGCATTCATCCAGGTTTAGTTCCGTTGCTTTATCATGATTTTGGCAATGATTGTATCATTAATGCGGGCGGAGGGGTCCATGGTCATCCTGAAGGAGCAGCAGCTGGCGTGAGAGCCTTTAGGCAAGCCATTGACCACGTCATACAACAAAATACTCATCGTGTAACAAAAGCGCAAGAATTGGAAGCAGCATTAACAAAATGGGGAGGTACGTCGTAAAAGATGACAAAACCAATGATTTTTTGTGATTTTGATGGAACAATTACGAATAACGATAACATTGTAAAGATTATGGAGCATTTCGGTCCTATTAAGGCAAAACAGATCAAGGAAGATATTTTAGCTCAAAATATCTCTATCCAAGAGGGTGTTAAAAATCTCTTCTCACTTTTACCAACAAGTAAAAAAGAAGAGATTATCCATTTTGTATTAAATAGTGCAGAAATTCGTGAAGGATTTTCAGCTTTTGTTAGATATACACACGAAAACGATATCCCTCTTTATATTGTTAGTGGTGGAATTGACTTTTTTTTAGAACCAGTACTTGAACCTTATGGGCCATTTACGAAAGTATTTTGCAATCAGGCAAGCTTTGCTTTAGAAACGATAGATATTCACTATCCACACCAGTGTGATGAACTATGTTCTTCACAAGGTTGCGGCTGTTGTAAACCAACCATTATTAGAAAACACTCATCTCCAGAACACTTTAATATTCTTATTGGCGATTCGATTACAGACTTTGAAGCAGCCAAAATAGCAGATGCCGTACTTGCTAGAGATTTCTTAATTCAAAAATGTGAAGAAACTGGTATTTCTTATACTCCTTTTGAAACCTTCCATGATTGCATTGAATACCTCGATGAACTAGTTGGTGCGAAATCATGACAACGTATGAAACAGAGTGGGATACATTAGCTGATATTAAAGATGAATTAGCGGCTAGAGATTGGTTTATGGGTACTAGTGGTAATTTATCCATTCGCGTAGATGAAAACAGCTTTTTAGTCACTTCAAGTGGACTTGATAAAAGAAAGAGAACAGCCAATGATTTTTTATTAGTAGACTTAGAAGGAAGGCCCCTAGAAAACACGTCATCTAAACCTTCAGCTGAGACTTTATTACATTGTGAGATCTATAAGAAAACGTCATCAGGAGCAAGTCTTCATGTTCATACAGTTGCTAATAATGTTATTTCTGAGCTTTTCTATCAAGAAGGTGTAGTAACTTTTCAGCATCAAGAGTTAATTAAAGCATTTGGATTATGGGGAGAAGATGATATACTCACCATCCCGATCATTCGCAATGATGCGGATATCCCTACATTAGCGGACCACTTTTCTGCTTACGTCAGCAAAGAGAAAGGTGCAGTCTTAATTCACAACCACGGGATTACTGTTTGGGGAGTCGATGGGTTTGAAGCAAAAAAATTATTAGAAGCTTGCGAATTTTTATTTCAATATAAATTATCTCTTATTCAATTAAAAGGAGGCGTTTTACATGGCCACTATTAAATTTAAAAACGAAGAAAAAGTGATTACTGATCAACAAGAGGTATCTACATTTTTATCTGCACAAGAAGTCATCTATGAAAATTGGAACATTGAGCAATTAGAAGTGACATTACACGAAAAATACGATTTATCTGATGATGAAAAGCAAGCCATACTAGATGCATTTTCAACTGAAATCAAAACCATTTCTGAAAAGCGCGGCTACAAAGCTGCAGATGTTATTTCACTTTCAGACAGTACGCCAAATTTAGATGAATTATTAATTAACTTTCAAAGAGAGCACCATCATACCGATGATGAAGTCCGCTTCATCGTAAGTGGGCATGGGGTCTTTATTATCCAAGGAAAAGATGAATCGTTTTTTGAAGTCCATTTAGATCCAGGTGATTTAATTTCTGTACCTGTAAACACGCGTCACTATTTTACTTTAGCTGATGATCGAAAAGTTGTTGCTATTCGCCTCTTTGTTACACCAGAAGGTTGGGTACCTGTTTACGAAAAAGAAAAATTGAACGCTTAATATTAGGGAGGCTCCTACATAAGTGGAGCCTCTCCTTATTTCTCTATATAATAGATAAAAAATTCGCTCCATTCTCCACTATGAAATGAGAATTGAGACTGTTTCTCTTCATAATTAAAACCAATAGATTCTGCTAAATGAATGGAGGCAAGGTTATCACTATCAATATGTAATTCTATTCTTTCAGGTTGTAAATATTCAAAAATAAAAGGAATAATCGTGACTACGCTTTCTTTTCCATATCCTTTTCGCCAATATTGATTGTGAATAGCATAACCGAGTAGTACTAACTCCTTGCCATTCCTCTGTGTTCGATACATTTCTATCTTTCCTATATGTGCACCATCATTTTCTCTAAATATACCAAACTCAGATAATTGCCAAGCATCATCTTGCTTACTCCATTGCTCGATTTTCTTCTTGAATTTTTCTTTAGTATAAGCAGATAAATCTTGTGGGCGTCCTTCATCATGACGTGATTGCGAAACTAAACGGTTCTTTAATCCCTCTATCCAAGCTTCGTAATCTTCATCCATATACGAACGAATGACGAGACGGTTACTTTTCAACTGCATGTCTTTCGCTCCATTCTATCGGAAATTAGGCCGCCTTTTATCAGTTATTGTGTGTAGTTACTATATGTGTACAAGTACTCTTCCTCTCGTTTCTCCTTTTAAAAGCAACGGCAAGGCATGCTCAACTTCACTCAATGAAACTTCTTGAAAAATAAACTGATCAAACGGAAGTTTATCACTTTCTTCCGCTAATAGTTCCCAAGCTTCTTTCCTCATCTCCATTGGACAAAAAACGGAATCAACTCCCAAGAGACTCACCCCACGTAAAATAAATGGAAAAACCTTCGTAGGTACATTCGTTCCAGCTGTTAAACCACTGACCGCTACGGCACCCCCATATTGAATTTGGCTTAACAAGGATGCTAATGGCTCTCCACCGACAGGATCAACCGCTGCTATCCATTTT
Organism: Cytobacillus sp. FSL R7-0696; assembly: GCF_038006865.1. Lineage (NCBI taxonomy): Bacteria > Bacillati > Bacillota > Bacilli > Caryophanales > Bacillaceae > Cytobacillus > Cytobacillus sp. FSL R7-0696. Next base: position 561,411 of record NZ_JBBOWA010000001.1, read on the forward strand.
TGCTTGCTTAATGCGCTTATCTTTCCATCATACACTTCTTCTCTTGTAATCACTGAAGAAGCTCCTAAGTTCATTAAATAATCACGTTCATTCTTCTTTCCAGTGCTTGCAACGACCTCATAGCCACGGTTAGCTAACAAGGCAACGGCAAAACTCCCGACACCACCAGTAGCCCCAGTAACTAATACCTTCCCACTATTTTCAGTTAGACCATTCTGTTCTAATTTTAATATGGAAAGTGCCGCTGTTAATCCAGCTGTGCCAATCGTCATTGCCTTCTTTAACGTAAGTCCTTTTGGAAGTGGTAGTACCCATTGTGCAGGTACTTGTGCATATTCACTATACCCCCGTATCTGGATACACCAATTTCATAACTCGTAGCAATGACTTCATCTCCTTCGGAAAAATCAGGATGTTGAGATGAAACAACGATACCCGCTAAGTCAATGCCCGGTACCATTGGATAGTCATTAACGATATTTCCATTAGGTATACTAGCTAAACTGTCCTTATAATTTACTCCGGAGTATTTTACTTGAATTAGTACTTCTCCTGCAGGTAAATCCTTTACCTCAAGTTGACGCACCTGGATAGAAAAATCTTTATCATCTTTATCTACAACTAATGTTTTAAAACTCATTACTCTTCCTCCACCCTTCCCTTTAACTTCTCAAATAGGCTTCATTGACCTTTATTCATTTCTACTACTTCATACATGGCAATCGCTTTTATCAATGCTTCTAAATGCTTATCAACGTAAATTTATGCCTCAACTTTTGTTTATGCGCCACCATGAAATCTACTTTTTCAGACATGGCATCATCCTCTCTTTTGCCGTTCTTCCAAACTCATTCCCGTTCCTTTAAGCATGAAACCATTCAAATTATTTTTATTTGTATGTTTACACCCTTCTTCCTTGTCCTACAAGAGATTCACTTCATATTATTTTAATTCCAAAACTGATATACCGCGTACTTCTTCAATCTCACCTATTGAAGACAAATTTCACCCCACTGTTAACTTTTTTATCAGATGTTATCATTAATGGTCGTCTGTTCTATGCTCCATCTCCAGAAGTGCTCGATTAGTTGGGAATCACTCGCCCTTTTAGAGACATGGGCTTTTTTCTTGTCAATATAGTACTCACCTGATATCCCTTCTACATCCGCACTCGTGGCTAAATAGATGGTCGTTTCCGCCCCTTGCTCTGCTGTTTTAAAAAATGGCACCAGTAATTTTACCACTTTGCCACCAAATCCTGTTTCTCTATCCACACCTATGTTTGTTGCAACAGCTCCTGGATGAAGTGCATTCACTGTCACATTTGTGTGTGCTAATCTTTCATGTAAACCTTTCATAAATAATAAATTGGCTAGCTTCGATCTTCCATAACCTTTTGCTACATTAAAACCCTTTTTAAAAAACGGATCTGCAAAATCAATCTTCCCCCATTTATGAGCACCGGAAGATACAATGACAATTCTTGCAGTAGCCGAAGCCTTCAAAGCTTCTAATAATTGATTGGTTAAATGGAAATGACCGAGATGGTTTACTCCTAACATCATCTCAAATCCATCAACTGTTTCTTGCCTTTTTATTGTCACTACACCTGCATTATTAATTAAAAGATCTAAATGATGATACTTACTAAAAAAGGTTGCCACAAAATCATCGATGCTTTTGATAGAACTTAGATCACAGAGCATTAAATCTACATTTTCTTTTCCTGTAATGGCTTTCACTTTTTGTAGCGCGGCTTCACCTCTTATTTTACTTCTACAGAGCATGATTACTTTTATATTTTTATTTACAAGACCGATTGTCGTTTCTAAGCCCATTCCTGAATTCGCTCCTGTTACTATCGCTACTTTAGCAACCACTGCTACCCACACCTTTCTTATTGTCGTTAAGTATAAATGGTCCAATGATATTTTTATAGTTTTCTGCTTTTATGAACTATAAAAATATAAGAATTTTCAGTATAATTTATACTGAAAGGAGTGTCATATGGAAGTCACCTCTGTTATTCTTGCGATTTCAACAATGGGTATAATCATTGTTTTCGGAGCACTAATCGCCTTAAAGATATCAATCACAGCAGAAATGAAAAATATATTAATGATGATTATTTTACATCTAGCTGTTCCCTTTATTATATTGAATGGTGTTTTCAATACTAAGATTACGGACGTCATTTTCCAACAAGTCTTTCTCGTATTTGGGATATCCGTTGTATTTAATGCTGGAGGTATTATCCTTACATTAGTTCTAGGCCGCCTTTTATATCTTGATCAGCCTAAACAATTGGCTTTACTAGCCGCCCTAGGTAATACAGGTTTCATCGGCATCCCTCTTAGTGCTACATTATTTGGGCCTCTCGGTGGATTATTAGCCGCTGTATTTGATGCGGGGTTAGATGTCGTGCTTTTTTCATTAGGTATCTACTTATTACAAAGCAATCAAAAATTCCAATTTAAACAATTAAAAGCTTTATTAAACTTACCTTTACTAGCCATTAGTTTGGGGTTGTTATATGTAATCAGTGGATGGGAAGCACCGCTCATATTTAAGCAACTGGCTTCAATGCTATCTAACTTAGCTGCGCCATTAGCTATGTTATATATAGGCTTTCTGCTTCCAACTTTCTTTCAAGTTGGACGGCGTTTTTACTTTCAAGGCTTATGGTTTCCCTTATTAATGAAATTGATGATATTACCACTTGTCGCCATCATTTGTTTACGTTTTACGTCACTACAAACAGATTTAATTTTCTTATTAGTTATTTTAACAAGTATGCCCACCTTCATGCTGGCCTCAGTATTGTTTTCCCGCTACACAAAAGAAGAAAACGAAGCTATTATGGTAACCATATATAGCACGTTAATTTCTATCTTAACCATTCCTTTGATTTCGTGGATAGCGAGCTTTCTTTTGTAATCATTTAATTACATTTTTTAGCCAGCCAAAAAGTTTTTTTAGCTGGCTATTTCTCTTCTCATTCACCTGTCTCTAATCCGTACATATTAAAAGGGTAAAATCTTAATCGATTAAAAAGATGCGTTGGATTTATTTCTTTCATAATCTCAAAATTTCATAGATAATTATTCTTCTGGTGTTAAGAGAAGTCTCTTCCCTTCAGGCTCTTCTAAAGTGGTCTTATGATAATCACCCTCTACCCAGTCCGCCATTTGATTTTGATACCAGTCACTCGATACATGCCCAGATTGACCTGGACCGACGATATGATAAGCCTGCATTGGATTGTTCATATCCATAACAAATCGCCATGATGCTCCGTGATTCACCGTCCCATCATTTTTAAATGCAGCTGCCTTAACAGTGACAGCACTTCCTCCTGTTGCCATACTACCTTGATAATTAAATAAATAATTTAAAGGAGCTACGCTAGATAACGGGTGTGTAAAGGAAACTTGGTGATAATCTCCCCATTTCCAATTTGCCATATCCCTGCCTTCATCTTCCTCTATTTGTGAAAGTGTTTCTGTTAACGATGCAACTAATAATTCATTAATGCCCCCTACATCCTTCACCCATGGCCCCGTGTTACCTGCAAATGCATTGCGTAGAAGCTGATCAACAGCCGATCTTTTACCACCAAATAATTCTAACGTTTCTTTCGGAATCTGCTCTTTAAATAATGCTTCTCCAATTTCAACCATCCAGCGATTAAAAATATAAGGAGCAGCAAGATCTTGATGATCTTGATAGTCCCATTTCGATAAGATATCAAGGGCCGATTGGATGTGCTCACCTTTTTCGTTTGCTAATTGCTTAAGCATCACAGGCACAAATTCTTCTGCCTGAAGGTTCTTTTCATCCATTTGTAGTTCCATCATATTTTCTGCAGTTAATTGATTGCTTCCACTTAATACTTCTTGAATGCGCATTTGTCTATATGGTTGTGCCCAATTGTGACTAATATGATAAGGGTAATCATCTCCTACCACCTTATTATTGGCTGTAGAAATAAAACCTTCTTCTGGATTGACGATAGTTGGTAACTCGTCATAAGGAATCGCACCTTCCCAAGCATACTCATCTGTCCATCCCGGTACAGGTAATAGCCCATTTCCTTTTTTCCTGATAGGAATTTTGCCATTCGCTTTATAAGCAATATTTCCTTCTCTATCTGTAAAAACAAAATTTTGTGCTGGTGCTTCAAAAGCAGCTAATGCCTCCTCGAATTCTTTCCAATTTTCAGCGTGATTCATATTTAAAATCGCCTCTAGTTCTGTCGTTGCTTCTAATGCAGTCCACTGTAATGAAAGTGCCGTTTCACTAGTAGCAGCATCAGCGGCAAACTCTGAAATAATAGGCCCATGTCTTGTCTCTATGACTTTATAATCAATTGTTTCACTATCCTTTACCTTTATAGGCTCAGCTATCACTTGCGCCTTTTCCCATTTGTCGTTATAAAGAAACAAGTGAGGATCTTCTGGATTTCTTTTTTCAATATAAAGATCTTGCACATCAGGACCAGTATTAGTCACACCCCATGCGATGTTTTCGTTATGTCCTAAAATAATTCCAGGGACTCCGGCAAATATCACTCCACCTACATTCACTTCATCAGACTGTAAGTGCATTTGATACCATACAGAAGGAGTCGCCAACCCTAAATGGGGATCATCTGCTAAAAGACTTTTGCCAGTTGCCGTTTTATCTCCGCTTACCACCCAATTGTTACTCCCATTGAATTCATGTGGGATAACAGCTTGAGCAAAGGCGGTTGAAAAATCTAATTGTTCTTTAGTAATAATAGTTGGTGCCTCTTCTGGATAGGTCGGAAATAAATCATATGCTTTTTCTTCAGGAAATGCTTGCAACAGATACTGTCTGAAAGCTTGATCTTTCCAATGTCCGCCCAAATCAAAGGCCATATACTTACCAATTGTTAATGAGTCAATTGGTTTCCATGCTTCTGGTTTATAGCCAAGTATCGTAAATTCTGTTGGCCACTTTCCAGTGGTATGTAATTCTTCTATATAGGCATTTACTCCGTCTGCAAATGCATTTAATACCCGCATCCCCTCATCTGAATATTCAGCTACTGATTCTTCTGCTGCTCTTCTTAAGCCCAAGGTACGGAAATACTTATCTGTATCTACTGTCGATTCACCAATTACTTCACTTAATCTCCCAGATGCCTGCCGCCTACTTAAGTCCATTTGAAATAAACGATCTTGCGCCTGTACATATCCTTGGGAGAAGTAAAGGTCATACTCATTCGTTGCTTCTATATGAGGAACACCCATTTCATCTCGGACCACCTCAACAGCTTGTTGTAACCCATTCAGTTGAATATCACCATTAACTTGAGGTAACGGGCGATTCAAGAAATAATAAGCGCCAATGATTACAAGTAGAATGAGCCCAAGAAGACTCCCTCCCATCCATACTAGCAAGCGCTTCCATCTTACATTTTTCTTTGCCACTGTTTTAATTTCCATCTCTCATCCTCCACCCACTTTCTATCTTTAATAAGATTCTAGAAGTAAACCCTTTTTCCTACTCTATTCATAAAGAAAAGAACAAATTCTTTTGAATAGAATTTGTTCTTGCAGCAATAGTAGCTCATCACTTATATTCTCTTTTCAACAAACCATAAATAACTGTGTCAACATAATAATGATAGAGCCATTCGCCATCTCTAATCGTTCCTTCATATACAAAACCAAGCTTTTCAGGTATACGGCGACTTTTACTGTTTTTAACTGCAGCATGAATTTCTACTTTATTTAAATTAAGCTGAGTAAATCCGTAGGAAATCATCGCTTGCACAGCTTTTGTCATCACACCTTTACCTTCTGCATGCTGTGCAAGCCAATACCCGATTGTACCTATCCGATTGGCATGATTCAACTTATTAAAGCCAATGATGCCGATTAACTTTCCCTTTTCCCTAATACCAGCGGTTAAGCCAGTATTTTGATCCATTTGATCAACTGTATGGTCAATAAACGCCTTCGAATCTTGAACAGATTTTGTTCCATCTACCCATGGAAGCCATTCGCGTAAGTAAGTACGATTCTCATTAATAAGCGCAAATAGTTCATCCGCCTCTTCTAACTTAAAACCCTTCAATTCTAGCTCATTGTTAATCTTTAATCTTATCATTATCGTTCCTCACCTGACTTCAACATTATTGTGAAAGATAGATGCCCATTTCCTCATTCATCCATTGGAGTGCTTGTTGTTTTAATTTATATTTAGATGTTTCAGTATCGACTAGTTTTGCTGTTTTTAAAATTTTTAAATGGTGATGAGCTGTTGTTTTCCCAAGTGCTAATCGCTCCGTTATTTCTTGTAAGCTACATTCGCCTTCAGAAAGTAATTTCACCATTCTCATTCTTGTTTCATCGCCTAATGCCTTGTATCTAAGAACTAATGATGGATTAACTGCATAGGGCTTCGTATCTCTTATACTCTCATCCGATACTGAGTAATAGAATACTTTTGTTTCTTCTATATCAGCTTCAATATTCCATGGCCTGTATGTATATTGGGGAATGAGCATCACATTCTTTACACTTGGTTCGGGATGATAAATGATGCCTCCTGTCGCCCATTCAACTAATTCTTCAGCTGTCATCTTTTTATACATAGACTCTTTTAGTTTTTTATCTTTTTCGAGAATGTTTTGTAGCTGCTTTTCTTCAGGTTTGATAATTGCTTCATACCATCCTGTCATAACTGTAACCAAATGCCTTTTCAAAAAATCTGCATCTGCAGAGCTAATATATTCAACATATTTTGGAAAGAAAGAATTGTTTTCCGTTACTTCCTGCATATCTTTTATCGCTGTTTCATCTGTTGTTGAAGCATCACACCTTAATTGTTGGAAATCCGATCCGATATAAGGTAAACATATAAAGCGTAACGTTCTATCTGATAAATGATTAATATAATCAACAAACATATGTAAACTATCAAATTCTTTTTGATGTAATAATTGTAGCAACGCCTTCCATGTATTGTGCTTTTGGACGATCTCTAGTTCATTTAGGAGCTCGTTTGATAATTTATTTTTAATATTATCCCATTCCTCCATCGGCTTTTCCATATGTGAAATTAAACGCGTATTTGTCACGGCTGCGATTCCGAGGGCACACTCCCATAATAACGATGACTCTATCTTCACTTCATATGTTTCTCTTGCACGAATGGTATGTCTAATCAGTTCCATTTTCATGTGACACCCCTTTTCTATTTCTATAATTAAACATTTTATCGATTTCATCTTTATAATTCAATATTTTTAGAATATTGTTTTAATAATAATGGTAATTTACCATGCTAAAAGAACTAGTTAATGTATAGAAAAGCATCTCAACATGTAAATAGTAACCTTTTTATAAACGATTACACCTTTCTAAAGAACGATTAATAAGGTACTTTCCTTACCCTTTGCAATAACAAATCAGGTGATTCAACTGTTTCAAAACCAAATCTTTCGTATAACGAATGGGCATCCTTTGTTGCCAACATAAATTTACGAATATCATGTAAATCTGGATGCCAAATGATTGTTTCAACCAACCATTTTGAAAGGCCGTTTCTTCTGTATTGAGGTAAAATAAATACATCACATAGATAAGCAAATGTAGATAAATCTGTGACTGCCCTTGCAAACCCTACCTGCTCAAAATCACCGTCGAACCTTCCCCTATATAGCCCAAAAACTAGCCTACTTTCATCAATCGATTTCATCACAACTTCTCTAGGAATATTGATTGACCAATACGCTTCATTATGTAAAAACTGATAAATTAACTCTCTATCTAAATATGATTTATTAAGAGAAATCGTAAATTCTCCCCATTTTTTATCCTTCATTCATTTCTCACCATTATGCTTAGACGTAATATGAGCGAGGTGATGACGCCCATGCCATGCATACATTCCAATTGCTTTCCCAATGGAAAGTTGACCCGATTCAGGATGAACAAACGTGCGCTCCCAATCATGAATAGACAAACTTTTTAGCACAACCGTCCAACGCAAATGAACGGTTTCTATCATACTTAAAGACACTTCAATTGGTAGATGATAGTCTTCTAAACGTGCCCATTGATCTTGTTGATAATCCTTGATCATCGGATTTTCTTCTGTTAACGCTAACTTTACCCTTAAATAAGCATTTAAATGGCTATCTGCTAAATGGTGAATGAGCTGCCGTACTGTCCATCCCTCTGTTCTATAGGGTATATTTAGTTCATCTTCAGTAAGCTCTTCTACAACTTTGCGGAGTAGGCGCGGAAATTTCTCTATTTCCATTATCCAAGTATTAATCTTGTTCTCATTAATGTCCTCTTCACATACAGAAAATTCGCCTATTGGATATTGAATACTCATGCTTCTTTGCCCCCTATTCATCTATTTATTTTGTTAACTCTCGTGTAAAGCACCTAATTTTAAAAATTCCAAAAATTCATCCACTGTTATAAAAGCTGAATCTGGTATCACCTTAAATTCAGTTGTCTTTCCATCAGGTAGCCAATGCACACCCGCTGTATAAATATTCGCCTTTAACCCTGCTTCGATATCACAATTGCTATCCCCTAAAAAAATTACCTCGGATGCCGGTACATCTAGCATGGATAAGGCTAGAGTGATACCTTCTGGATCAGGTTCTGCTTGCACTACATCATCTCCCGTAACTATACAGTCAAAAATGGTTGTCATATGCAGACATTCTAAAGAAATCTGCAAACTTCTTCTCCCTTTCCCTGTAACGATCGCCAGCTTAATTCCTTCCTCTTTCAAATAGGACAATAAATGGTCAATTTCTCTATTATTATCTACTAACCTTGAATGATTGTTCTTGTACACCTTATAATAATATTCAATTGCCTCTAATTTCTGATTGCTTATTAAATGCTCTTCTATAATCTTCTTTTCCGAATTTCCTAACCACTCTTTCGCTTCTTTCACAGCTAATTCTCGCTGATCAAATTTAAGAAACACTTCCTGTAATGAATAAATGCACAGTGGCAATGTATTAGCTAATGTCCCGTCAAAATCAAATAAAACCGCTTGTATCGTCATCACCCTCTTAGTAGGAATATAAATTCATAGTTCCTTGTCATATATGTTTTCTTTTTGCCTTCTTAAAAATCAATAATGAGAATATCAAACCGATGATGAATCCACCCAACGCCAATAATAAGGAGATGCTTAATGAATCATTCATAAAATAAGACGCCCAGAAAGCTAATACTGCCAGTGCAAATGGATGTGTCCAGTTCATTGTCCCTCTCCTCTTTTTTTGAATCTTAAACATAAAAACGATAGTCATTCGTTTAAATATTCTTGTGACCATAAACCTTTTATTCCGCTTATTTCAATGTATTTACCCATAAAAAGGGTCGTACCTAACCTTCTTTATGGCAAAATCGTTTTAAAAGATGAAAAAAAGAGAGATTGATTCCCATTAATCAAAGTATTTAACATAAATTCTTGTTCATTTGACATTTTTCCTGCAAAAAGGATAAACAGAACAGATGTTTTATTGTAGAATAGAAAAAGACAACTTAGAAAAAGGTGGAATTAAAGTGAATGGTACCGCTCATGCGAGTATTGGTGCTGTTGCAGGTTTTGTGACCGCAAATACACTCCAAGCAACGCCATCGGCCACATTAGCGCTTATTGGTATTGGCACAATATCTGCACTTTTACCAGATTTAGATATCGACGGTAAACTGAGAAATAGAATCACCCTCTCTCACAAATTTATTAAAGCAACTGCGCAAATGATTGGATTATTAATTATTTTTTATAGTTTTTATGAAGCTACAGCCGTAGATCAATGGGTAAGCATGGGGATTGGACTTGCGATGTTTCTTTTATCTTCCTATATAAAGCAGCGACATATGCTTATCATTACTGGTATAGGAGTCATTGTGTGCGGAATATTATTACAAGAAGTTTGGCTTATGCTCATGGGCTGCTATATTCTTATAGCATCATTTGTCCCACATAGGAGTTACACTCATTCTATTTTAGGTGTAGTATTCTTTCATTTTATTGCTGATTTTTTTCAATTATCGACGGGCATAAATGGCGCTTATATTGCTTGTATGACGGGATATATTAGTCATCTTGCGCTTGACTCCAAACTCCTTCCTTTTAATCGTAGGGGTATTAAATTATTTCTTCCTATCTCCCAAAAAGAATTTTAAAGAACCGAAAATGGTTCTTTTTTTATTTTTCGGGTATAGAGATAATGGAGGCGATTTAAAATGACACTCGTATTAACAATACTTATCTATCCAACTATTGTATTAGCCGCTTCTATTCTTGTGGCTTGGAAAAAACGGAATATGTATCTCGTTCCTTTATTAACAGCAATTATCTTTACTTTACTCTCCTTTACAATCTATAATGGAACCTTTATGATTTGGACAGTATTGTACACAGTTCTTGCAATTTTAACTTCCTTTACAACAAAGTATTTTAATAAACCAACTGCTTAAAAAAAACAGAAGATAACCTTCTGTTTTTTTTTGTAGATTGAACGTGTCTTTTAACAACTAAATCACAATATATGTTATTAAAATGAAATGTATGCCTATTGTTTTGATTACCAATCAATCAGATTAATCAAGAAATCTTTTTCGAATTTCCGGTGAGGGTAAACGGCAACTTTCCTTTTTACCGAACCACTTATATCTCCGCTTAGCAATAAATTGATACATCTTATCTCTGATCGGTTTTGGAATGATACGGAAGACAGCTATTAGTTTCCACATTCCCCTTAATTGTTGCAATACTTTAATTGCAGCAGTTGATTGATCATAGGCACGATCGTCTTCTATATATATAAAACTATCAGTTGCCGGATCTATTTCGTGTTTTTTTAATAGAGATTGCCCGTTTTCACCTTGTAAGGAGGCAAAATAAAACTCACCCTGATGGTCCCTCTTCAATATAAACTGCACACTCTGATCACAGAAATTGCATTCCCCATCGAATAATATAATTTTATTCAAAATGATCGCCTCCTTTTTTGCAAGTATAACAGGCTGACTATCAAACGAATAAGAATCTGTTCGAGTAGACTTTTTTTACCATAGTGTTTTTGCTTTTTCTAGCCCCTCTAGACTAATTGGGTAGCGCTGCATTTGTGGTGGACAAATCGAATTGTATTTTTTAATTTTTTCATTAATGTTGGCAATATCTTGTTTACTTTGTGCTTGATGTACAAGCAATGCGATTTCCTTTTGAAGTGTTAACCATGGAGGTAAGTAACCAGCATCCTTGGCAACTTTTTGGAAGTTTTGAAAAATATCCCTCTGTAGATAGCCTTTAGGAAGTGGTTTACCTTGTCCTGGCAGTGGCGTAGATTTTTTACTTTTTAACATATCACCAATTAAATCATTACGTTCATCCAAAAATAACACACCCCTTGTGTTTTTTCTTTCAAAACCAATATATAAGTGATTACTAGTTTCTTCTGATTTATTTCATATCAAATAAATACTATGTTATCATGCAAAACTGGCGCCATTTTTCCCACTCTTGGTCAGTGAGTTCTACCCCAGTTAGTTTAAGCGCGGCAATAGCAAAAGCAGCAAATGATGTTCCTTTAGCCGTAATTATGCGATTATTTACTTCAATTGGTTGTCCTGTATAGAAGCTTGATTCGAAAAGTGATTGATACTTATCATAAGTATGTGCTAAACAAGTGAAATGCTCACCAGACAATATACCTGCTTTTCCTAGAATTAATGCCGATGCGCAGATGGATGCAATCGGAATACGTGATTGGAATGCTGATTGAATTTGTTGAATTAACCATTGATTATTCATCAGCTCGTTATCAATTCCATCACCACCGGGGAGTAAAATAAAATGGTAATCATTTATATTCAGATTTTCTAATGAGACATCAATTGCTGTTTTTAATCCACCAATACTAGTTACTGGCGATCCATCAACCGTTGCAGTAACAATTTCCATTTTTGCGACTTTTCGAAGTAAAAATAAACTATGACTAATTTCAAAATCAGCGTATGCGGGGAATAATATGACCAATGCTTTCATAAGCTATCCCCTCTCTAGCCTCATATGTAGTAGGTCTTGAAATTGTTCAATTATATGATCTTTGTCTATCACTTCTCCAAAACCGTAACTCGCATACACAAAAGGTATCCCGGCATATTTTGCCGCTTCTCTATCTCCATCTGTATCGCCAATATAAATGGGAGACTGTAGATTGTTTCTCTTTATAATGAGTTGTATATTTTCCCCTTTAGATAATCCAGTTCTTCCTGGGTTTTCAAAGTCCTGAAAATATTTTTCCAATCCATGTGCTTCGTAGAACGCTTCAATATAACCTTCTTGGCAATTACTTACGATGAACAATTGATAGGTCTTAGCCAACTCTGACAAGGTTTCCTCTACTTTTGGGTATAGTGTCCCTCCATAGTTCCGGATATGTCCTAGTTCCTCTTTGCTTAGCTCTTCTAATAATGATTCTCTTTTCTCCTTACTTAAATAAGGGAACAGTCTTTCCATAATTTCATGCATTCTTAGCCCCATTGTTGCTTTTAAATCTGCTACTGTTAATTCTTTCTTCACTTCTGCATCTTTTCGAATAACGATATTCCATGAATCAGCAACTGTTTTTCTAGAATCCCATAACGTGCCATCTAAATCAAAAATAAGGCTATCTACCATCATTTCTTCCTACCTCTCTAAGGAGTAATAAAGTCGATTGTTCATTTCCTTTGTTAAATAACGATACTGAATGATATTGGTATCCTCAAATGCTTCCTGTCTGTTAGAAACAACAGGCTTATAATCAATGGCAGTATCGAATTGACTGGCTGTAAAATCTATATAGTTATCTCCAATTTTATTATAGAAATGCCACATCTCGCCGATAAATGTTTTTACAATTTCTCCACCTAAATATTCTTGAACAACTAATGCTGTGACACCACATTGTCCTGAAGCAGGATTCTCCATCTTCCATTTTGTGCTCGTTTCAATCCCCCATGACTCTACCAGTGCTAATCCTAAATAAGATATATCCATAATGACCTCGCTATATTGACTCATTCTTTATTTTAACACTACTCAACAATCCATTTCCATTCATATCCAACCTCTATTTATATAAAGCGAGCTATAGAAAACATGTCACTAAATTCAATATTAAGAAAGGGGAAATGGACTTTACTTTTTTCAAAATAAAAAGCCATTCTTTTTGAACGGCTTAAAAGAACAGCATATCCTACTCTACAACAAGTTCCATTTTATAAATTTCTTCTAAGGTTTTACCTTTCGCTCTACGTAAAACTTCTATTCTTGCATGTAACTGCTTCAGCATAAAAGCTCGGCTATCTGCTAATTTCACCCCAAATGGGTTAACTTCTTCAGGCATTTGATTAATTGCCTCGGCAATTGGCATGAGATGATGAAGTTTATTCATAATATAATCAAACATAGAGTCATCTTCAGTAATAAGACGTTGTAGCAAAAAAGTTCCGAAGCCAATATGTCTCGACTCATCTCTTTTAATATAAGATATCCCTTCAAGTAAGCCTGGTAATTTTTTTAAGTCTTTTAGGTTTTCATAGAAATTCCAATACCCCGTTTCCGCCAATATACCTTCAACAAACATATTGTATACAACTGCTGCATCAGCTATTGTTTGTGGAGTCTGATCTACCAATAGCTTTTCCATCGTTTGCGGAAGGATTTCATCAAACACATTTAAATATGCTTCTGAATGATAATTATTCAAATCTCTTTCTATACCTACTTCTTTTAAAAACAAATGAAAGAAATCTGTATGTTTTGCTTCCTCAAAAAGAAAGGTCGTTAAATACATTTCTTCTTCAAATTGACCTTGTTTTGATATCGCATAAATCAGAGGCAGAATATCTTTTGTTACAGCCTCTTCAGCGCTATAGAACAAGGCAACTAGTCTGAGTATAGAATCCTGTTGTTCTTTTGATAAAGTGTGCCAATCTTTCTTATCTTGACTAAAGTCAATGTCACGAGGGTCCCACACACCAAATTTCTTTGCCTTCTCGTACAATTTAAACGGGAGAGATTCACGATTAATACCTCGCTTACTTTTCGATACATAACTCCTCATTTATACTCCTCCTTAGAAATGATTGATATCTTTTTCTAATAAGAGATATTACACTATTAACAATTATCTCCTTTGATAAAAAGACATTTTTTGAAAAATAGGAGATATAGAGGAGAGAATAGCTATGAAAATCGAATCATTAGTAGTTGAAGATTGGGAATCAGTAAAAGAGATCTACCAACAAGGGATAGATAGCGGCTTAGCTACTTTCGAGCAGGAAACACCAAACTGGCATAACTGGCATGAGAAACATTTACCTTATGCTCGTTTAGTTGCTAAAAATGGACAGGAAGTGGTCGGCTGGGCTGCCCTAACCCCTTATTCGAATAGAGAGGTATATAAGGGGGTTGCGGAAATAAGTATTTATATTCTCAATGGATATCAAGGAACAGGGATTGGCTCAATATTATTATCAAATTTAATCATTGAAAGTGAGAAGCATGGGATCTGGACATTGCAAGCCAGTATCTTTCCACAAAACCATGCAAGTCTCTCTTTACATAAAAAACACGGATTTCGCCAAGTAGGAATCCGTGAGAAAATCGCCAAGCATGTAGACGGATGGAGAGATGTGATTCTTTTAGAAAGAAGAAAGAAAGATAAGTGAAGTTCGACTGCTTATGGAAAAAAATTAAATTATACAGAATCCTTCTGTCGATCTAGCTCCTTTTAAAACCCTCAAGCTATCGATATACATTTTATTTATGCCCATAGCATCCTCTACTTTGCTTGTGATCTTGGCATATAAACACGACTTGGGCGCGTATTCACTACTTGCACGCAATTTCCTGCCTTTTTCTTTTGTCATTTGCGCGTAAACACTCTTTGCACGCAGTTTCCTCCATTTTTCTTTTGTCTTTTGCGCATAAACACTATTTGCACGCAGTTTCCTCCATTTTTCTTTTGTCTTTTGCGCGCATTCACTACTTGCGCGCAATTCCCTGCCTTTTTCTTATGACTTGTGCGCGTAAACACTATTTGCACGCAGTTTCCTCCATTTTTCTTTTGTCTTTTGCGCGTATTCACTACTTGCACGCAATTCCCTCCATTTTTCTTTTGTCTTTTTGCGCGTATTCATTACTTGCGCGCAATTCCCTGCCTTTTTCTTTTGTCTTTTTGCGCGTATTCATTACTTGCGCGCAATTCCCTGCCTTTTTCTTTTGTCTTTTTGCGCGTATTCACTACTTGCGCGCAATTCCCTCCATTTTTCTTTTGTCTTTTGCGCGTATTCACTACTTGCGCGCAATTCTCTCCGTTTTTCTTTTGTCTTTTGCGCGTATTCACTACTTGCACGCAATTCCCTGCCTTTTTCTTTTGTCTTTTGCGCGTATTCACTACTTGCGCGCAATTCCCTGTCTTTTTCTTTTGTCTTTTTGCGCGTATTCACTACTTGCGCACAGTTCCCTCTCTTTTCCTTATTACCCTTATGAAACAAATATTTGTCTCCTTGTGTGCCTGCCAATTTGATTGGTAACATTCTGCAAATAACTATTCAACTATTAAATTTCAAGATTTTTACTATTAAAACAAAAAAGCCATGACCTCACTAATTTTGTTAATGTCCCCTTTAAGTAGACATTCAAAAAAACCTTCATGTTACCATGAAGGAAAGAATGCTACTTGGAGGGGATTTTTCTATGGCAAAGAAAGGACAAACTTTTAATAGTTATTCGGAAGAGTTTAAACATAATGCCGTCATGAAATATGTGAATGGGTCTAAAAGTTATAAAGCATTGGCAGAGGAACTGGGAATCCGTCACTGTAGCCAGCTTAAAGTGTGGGTTAAGAAATGGAAAGAAGGAGCCCCGTTTGATGAGCGTAAAGGAGTTTCTAATCCTTTAAAAGGCAGGCCTAGGACTAAATTTAAGTCGGTTGAAGAGGAAAGGGATTATTTGAAAGCACAAGTTGAATTTCTAAAAAAGCAGTATCCAAATCTGGTAAAGGAGGAGAAAACCCCAGACGAATGAAATATGAATTGGTGGATGAGTTAAGGGTTACCTATCCGGTCTCCTGGCTGTTGGAGATTGCCTATATCAAACCGGCAAGCTACTACAAATGGAGAAAAAACAATCATAAACGAGAAGAAAAAGTTAGGGATGAACAAGAGATTCGAGAGCACATTTTGGGCATACATTTCATGCATCCCGAATATGGACGACCCCGTATTACAGACGAATTAAATGAAAACGGGTATTTAATTAATCACAAAAAGGTCTACCGATTGATGGCGGCAATGAACATCCAATCAGTCATCCGAAAAAAGAGAAAACGACATGGTCATATTCCTTCTAACCTCTTTCCTAACCGTCTGAAAAGGAAGTTCAAGGCGGTAGGACCTAATCAAAAAATGGTAACGGATATCACATTTGTGTCTGTTGGCGAAGAATATTATTATTTATCGGTCATACAGGATCTCTTTAATAACGAAATAGTAAGTTGGGAGCTAGCCCAAAGAAATGATTTGGAACTTGTGTTAAAAACGGTAGAGAAATGGACAAAGAAAAAAGACGTGGCTGGAGCCGTTCTCCATTCGGATCAAGGCTTCCAGTACACGTCAAAAATATACGGCAACCGATTAAAGGATTATGGCATCAAAGGCAGCCACTCTCGCAAAGGAAACTGCCTGGACAATGCCTGTATAGAATCATTCTTTTCACACCTCAAAACCGAGAAGCTGTATATAAGTAAGTGTAAGGGAGAAGAAGAACTAGAGCAAGCTCTTGAGGATTACATTTACCATTACAATTACAAACGAAGACAAAAGAAACTAAAGAAACGCGCGCCGATTGAATATCGACACGCGCTCACTGCTTAGCTTTTTATGTTGTCTACTTGACAGGGGCAAGACCATCTATCAGTGAGGTCATGGCTTTTCATTTTTATTTTTTTCCTAAGAAATCTGAAAGTGATTCTGCTTTTTGATTTTTCCTTCTTTTAATCAGTAAATAAATGACAAACAATATAACGAGTACTATACCAATTGGAACAAGATATTGATTTAGTATTGGTTTTACATCTGACCAATTTTCGCCTAATTGTACACCTAAGTAAACATAAAAGAATGTAATCGGGGTCATCGCTAATAATGTATATAGTGAGAAAACCCAAGGATTCATTTTTGCCATCCCACAAGGGACAGAAATCACTGTTCTCACCCCTGGAAGAAAACGAGCAGAGAAAGCAACAAATGCCCCGTGTTTAGCAAAAAACGCATCCGCCTTCTCTAAATTCTCTGGGGACATAAAAAAATACTTGCCGTACTTTTCTAATATAGGTCTACCACCGTAACGACCCACTGCATATAATGTAAGCGGGCCGACAACACCACCTAAAGAGCCGGCAATGACTACACCCCAGAACAACATGTCTCCTTCAGACACCCAAAAACCAGCCAACGGCAAAACAACTTCAGCCGGAATAAATTCAATACAAAGAGCAAGAAAAATACCTATATATGATAAATCTTTAAACCAATTTACAAGATCTAATATCAATTGTTCCATCCTATACCTACCTTTTATTTATAAACTGTTTATCATGCTGTAAACAATGTCCTATTCTTTTCACCAATACCATATTATAAGAAAAAAGAAAGAAAGGGAAGTAAGAACCTTATTCCTTAATTAGAAATAAAGAAATGGTAGGTTTTCCTTCCAAGAAAAAATAAAGCTCTTAATGGCCACAATAGAATCTCAGGGATCCACAAGACGATTTCAAATAAAACATCCCAAATGGATTCTTTCTTCTTTTTGCTCTTTTTTCTTTTGATCAACCTCATTAATTAAACACCCTCCCATCATAATGATGTACGAATCCCACAAGTTAAAGTTTCAACTTCTAACCATTTATTACAATTTTCACAAAAAAATCCTTATTACTTACTATTTAATTCTCATAGTCTTATATTTTTCACCACTTAAATTCATTAGTGAGATAAAGTATTAGAAATTACATATTCCCTTTGATATATGTAGGTTTGTCCACTTCATTCAATCATCAGAAAGTGTATAATTTTGTAGTATGATCTAAATAAATATATTTTTTTTAGAGTTCATCACATAGTTTTTTCCTCGTAATACCCTTATAATTTTCAAAAAAGTTAATCAACAAGGAGGGTATATATGAGCGCAATTCCAAAACAGCAAGCACCTTTACCGACTAAAAAGAAATTAACTGATCGATTCCTCGATAGCATTGAAAGAGCAGGAAATAAATTACCAGACCCTATTACACTATTTGTAATCATGTCAGGTATGATACTTATTTTATCTTTTTTACTTGCTAAGATTGGTGTTTCTGCTACTGACCCTAGTTCTGGAGAACCGATAGAAGTGATTAATCTCCTCAACCGAGCAGGGATTGAACAGATTCTCACCAATATGGTTAGCAATTTCACCTCCTTCGCTCCACTCGGACTAGTACTTGTCACTATGCTTGGTGTAGGCGTTGCAGAAGCCACTGGTCTTATACAACTTGTTATGAAAAAATCAGTGTTAAGTGCACCTAAGAAGCTCATCCTTCCAGTCGTTCTTTTTACAGCAATTGTAGGTGGAGTAGCTGCTGATGCAGCATTTATTGTATTCCCACCTATCGCTGCACTTATCTTTATGAGTGTCGGCAGAAGCCCGCTAGTAGGTTTAATTGCTACGTATGCTGCAGTTGGTGGTGGTTTTTCAGCTAATATTCTACTAAATTCACTAGATGTATTGTTAGCTGGTATTACCGAACAAGCTGCAAAAATGGTCGATCCTAATTATATTGGCAATCCGACAATGAACTATTATTTCTTGATTGCCTCAACCTTTCTACTCGTTGGACTAGCTACGTGGGTAACCGTTAAGTTTGTCGAACCACGATTTAGTAAATACGATGGTAAAGTAGAAGCGATTGCAGAAATTACAAGCGCTGAAAAACGGGGGTTAAAATGGGCTGGTATCACAGTTTTTGCTTATATCGCCATTTTACTTATCGCTGTTATTCCTGAAAATGGATGGTTAAGAGATGCTGAAACAGGTTCTTTTATCAATAGTCCATTTATGTCAGGTATTGTACCGATTATGCTATTCTTATTCTTACTACCAGCTATTGCTTTCGGCATTGGAGCAAAGACGATCAAATCTGATAAAGATGTCGCAGATAAAATGTTCAAATCCATTGCTGATTTAGCTCCATTTATTGTATTGGCTTTTGTCGCAGCGCAAATGATTGCTTTCTTTAATTGGAGTAACATTGGTCCTATTCTTGCTATTAAAGGCGCTGAGCTCTTACTAGCAATGAATTTCACAGGATTACCAATGTTAATTGGTTTTATTATTATTTGTGCATTTATTAATCTTTTAATTGCCAGTGCATCAGCCAAATGGGCACTTTTAGCCACTATTTTTGTACCGATGTTTATGTATTTAGGTTATAGTCCAGCATTTACACAAATGGCTTACCGTATTGGTGACTCTATAACAAACCCGATTACGCCGATGCTCGCCTACTTTGCTATTTTATTATCTTTCGCTAGAAAGCATGATAAATCAATTGGGATTGGAACTTTAATCTCTGCCTTATTACCTTACTCAATTTGTTTTGCCATCGGATGGATTATTCTGTTCTCCCTATGGTACCTTCTTGGATTACCAGTTGGACCTGGAGACTCAATTTTCTTATAATTATACTATTCAATTATTTAAATCTTTTTGAAAAGAGGCGTTCACGTAATGGAAAAATTATTTGCTTTATTAAAAGAGTACGAAGAAGAAATGATTTCTATCCGCCGGTTTCTTCATGAATACCCTGAAATCTCGTATCAAGAAGTGAAAACACCTGCTTATATAGCTGACTATCACGAAAAGCTCGGTCATGACGTTCGCACCGGTGTAGGTGGCAGGGGTGTTGTCGCTACGCTTCGTGGTGGAAAACCAGGTAAAACAGTTGCGCTTCGGGCTGATTTCGACGCATTAGCCATTCAAGAAGAAAATGACCTTCCATATAAATCAAAAATCGATGGTGCGATGCACGCTTGTGGCCATGACGGACATACAGCAACTTTACTCGTTTTAGCTAAAGCACTTAATAAAATACAGGAAGATATTGAAGGAACAATTGTTTTTATTCACCAATTCGCTGAAGAAATTGCCCCTGGTGGTGCAATTTCTATGATTGAAGATGGTTGCTTAGATGGTGTTGACGCCATATTTGGCACACATATTTGGTCAACCTTCCCTCTTGGTACGATACAAGTCAAAGAAGGACCTATTATGGCTGCAGCTGACCAATTCAATATTCTCATTCAAGGACAAGGTGGTCATGGCTCTGAACCGCATTTAACAAAAGATGCAGTGATGGTTGGCTCCCAATTTGTCGCAAGTGCACAGCAAATTGTTTCTCGCCGAGCGAACCCTCTTCATCCAGCTGTCGTCTCAGTTGGTCATTTTGAAGCATTAAACCCTTTTAATGTCATTGCTGATACAGCTAAACTAATCGGTACAGTAAGAACCTTTGATGAGGATACACGTGATTTAATAGAAAAAGAGCTTGATAACTATTTAAGTTCAACATGCCAGTTATTTGGGGCAACCTATGATTACCAATACAAACGGGGCTACCCCGCTGTTGTTAACCATCCAGAAGAGGCAGCATTTATTGCGAATATCTCTAAGGAAATTGAAGAAGTAACAGAAGTAGTAGAATGTGACCCGCTTATGGGTGGAGAAGATTTCGCTTATTATCTCCAACATGTAAAAGGAGCATTCTTCTTTACAGGGGCACAGGATCCTAATTGGCAAATTACCTATCCTCATCATCACCCACGATTTAATATTGATGAGCGCTCCCTTCTTATCGCAGCTAAAACACTAGGAACAGCTGCTTTAAAGTTTCTTGAAGGAGCAAAAACAGAAACAATTGAAGATTCACTAACTAAATAAAAAAATGAACCCAGTCCGCTTCTTTTTTGCGAACTGGGTTCATCTTTTTTACTTATTGCATAGCATCAATACATTTTCATCAGGGTCAGCAATGAGAAAATAAGCCAAATCACCTACCCATTCTATTTCTTTTACTATTTTTATATCATTCGAGATGACAAATTGATAAGCCTTATCAATATCACGGGTATACAAATTAAACATCGCATGTGAAGCCGGTTTAAAAACAAAGCTAGGGTCTTTTGTATGATCATCAAGGGTCAATCCTGTTTCACCTGTAACAGGGAGGTTAAATACAGGAGATTGAATTTTTTCCTGATCAATTGTTAACCCCATTAAAGTTGCATACCATGTGGCTGAGTACTTTAAGTTCGAGACATGAATAAAAACATTATTTATCTTACTATCAATCGTTAAACTCATTAGAAACACCTCCATCTTCATACGAGCATTCGTTTTACTAAAGATCATTTCTTATTGTGAGAAATAATCTACCATTATACCAACAAATATAATCAACACACAAAATGAAAAAGGAACCTTCTGATTGTTAATGCCTGTTCGTTCCAATATAAAAATCACTCCACCTGTTAGGAAGATATAGAGTAAACTATTGAAAAAGGAACCATTACCTATGAATAGTTGATAGAGTTTAGACGTTAGCCCCATCGTCAATAGGATTAAAGGAATTCTAAGCTTCCACCTCATTCCTTTACACCTTCTTTCAAGAAACAATCTTAAAGCCATTTCTTAACTTTTTAGTAGACTTTTACTGAATACATTACTTCCCTTCTCTCCTTAAAAACTCCTTCCTTTTATTCATGAACCACCTCAGAATAGATTAAGAATAGCGTTGACCTTTTTATCCCTTCTGCTTTTTAAATCGTAAAAATTGTTGCTTTTACGTAGAAATACTTTAGTATCAACAGGAAATTGTTAAAATGACAAAAGAAATAAGCAAGTAAAAAAGAATCCTCATGGTTTTAAATTATAGAAATTTTTAAACACGGTACCTTAAGGTAGTATTTGCATTATTTATTGATCTATCGCGGCAGCTTTTAGATTTCAGCGTCTTCTATTCGAGCTTTTCTCATTGATGAAAGACTAAACCATAATCCGCATAAAATGAGGCCAGCTATCGAAATCCATAAAGCTGTTTTGAAACCTAGTCCGTCAGCGAGGGTACCTCCTAGTGGAGCGCCGATAACGACTGCACTACGGTTGATGGATCGTAGTGTGGCATTCATGCGCCCTTGGAAGTGGGATGGCGTGACATATTGTCGATATCCCATTTCAAGAGGACCTTCGATTCCCATAGCAAAGCCATAAAAGAGCTGGCCTACAATCACAAACATGAGAGCTATGTACGGCGAATCTGAGTTGTTAGCTGCTGGAGCTAGAGCCATCAAGATTACTGCTGGGCCATAAAGAATTCGAGAAAAAGCCATTGCACGCCCGACACCAAAGCGCACCCCGGCTCGAGAAGATAGTGAGGTTCCTGCGACAGCACCAACACCTGCAGCGGCGAGGACACACCCAAGGAGTAAGGCATCGAAGCCAAGTTCAATTAAAAACATGGATACTAGGATTGTCATCGTCATGCTATGAAAGAGAAACCAGGCGTGCGTGTTTAAAGCGAGGGGACGAAGGTATTGGTGTTGATAGACCCATCGCAAACCTTCCTTGATTTGCTGACCAAGTGATCCAGTCTTCACTTTTTTTGAGGTCTGGTGTTTAATCGATGCCATTAATACACCTGAAAACAAATACGATAAGGCATCAAAAAGAAGGGCAAATGGTGCACCAATCAATGAAACA
This sequence comes from Cytobacillus sp. FSL R7-0696, assembly GCF_038006865.1. Taxonomy (NCBI): domain Bacteria; kingdom Bacillati; phylum Bacillota; class Bacilli; order Caryophanales; family Bacillaceae; genus Cytobacillus; species Cytobacillus sp. FSL R7-0696. The sequence continues at coordinate 584,277 of NZ_JBBOWA010000001.1, forward strand.
AGTCCGCCCCCAATGGCTGGACCGCTCGTTTCAGCAACCGCTGAGCTTTGTTCCAACCGTGCATTTGCACGTGTTAATAAAGGACGAGGGACTAATTGTGGCACAAAGGACTGGTGGGCAGAATCATTAAAAAGAGACAAAGTACCAAAGAGCACCAGCAGGAACATGAGTAAGCCAATACTGATTACTCCTGTAATAGACATAAAGCAAATGAAGGTAAGTATCATGCCGCGTCCTATATCTGTTACCACCAATACCGTCTTTCGATGAAAACGATCAATCAAAACCCCCGCTATTAATCCCAATAGTACATACGGAAGCCATCTAGATGCTGAAACCCAGCCAACATCAACAGCACTGCCTCCCATATTACCAACCACTAATACCTGAAGAGCCAGAGTTGTAATATATGTGCCAAAGCTTGAAGTTGTCGATGCAATCCAAAAACGAACAAAGCTTTTATGCTCCCTTAATTTCATCGGGACTTCACCTCTTTTGCCAAATTATCCATCTTATAAATATAGTAATCTATTCTCGACTCTATTCTCGACTTTCAAAAAAGTGTAAACATAGAGTTTTATATGGAACGGACCTTGGGGGAATGATGCGTTGCTCTTTTTTCTTATGGAACAAAAAGTAGGTTAGCTGAAGAAGAAATGCTAAAAAAGCAATATCATTTATAAGGTTTGCTATTTTTAATATGATTTTTGTATTCCCTTTTTATTCTCACTACAAGAGGTATATGACCTTGCGATGATGACTTACAAGAGCCTTTAGGAATATATCCATTTTCAAAACAAATACATTGGAAAAGATGATTAATAATACAGCACTTTTTCTCATCAAAAAGTCTTACTGTATTAATCTACTATCAACAGGTGAAGAGAGTCTAATCAATGTGGAGGGCTGTCCAAATGACATGGAAGCATCAATAAAGCTTTCCAAAGATTGGACAGAATCAGTTAAAACTTTAATTAAATAATTATATGATCCAGCCAGTCGATGACATTCAATAACACTAGAATGATTTTTGCAAAACTCTACAAATTGTTCACACTTGGTATTGTCGTATAGTATAAAAGCCATTATGGGTTTTTCTACTTTTTCTGGATTAATGATTGCTTTATAGCCAACAATTATCCCTTTTTCTTCAAGCTTCTTAACTCTCTCATTAACAGCAGGAGTAGATAATCCCACCTTCTTTCCTAATTCAGTGAAAGATGTTCGAGCATTTTCCTGTAAGTGCAATAATATATTTTGATCAATTTCATCCATATTTTTACCTCCTCATTAAAATTTTAAGTCAAACAAACTTTTTTAGTTAAAAAGAAAGATATTTTATAAAATTACAATAAGATTAATATGTAAAAATAGCAACCAATTTATTAGAATTAAACTAGAAAGTTTCCAAAATTATGATAATAAAGGAGATTAAATATGTCTTTAGAAATGAGGAGTAATTGCGAAAAATGTAACAAGGGACTTAATAAAAATTCTTTAGCGTATATTTGTACACATGAATGTACTTTTTGCAAGGAATGCACAGTGCATATGAATTATGTATGCCCTAACTGCGGAGGAGAACTCGTGAAAAGGCCAAGAAGGGAAATTTCATTTAGTTGTCCTATTAGTACATAAGTGTTGAGTACATTTTTAGAAATTACATGTATTTACGAAGGTAGTAAGTATTATAGAGAATATGTCTAGCATATTTCCACCAGTAAAAGGGGAAAATCATTTGAAACAAACTTTTTTAATTATTGATGCTCAACATGAAATAATTGAAGGGAATAACAAATACAATCACTCCATAAAGGAATGGTTGTTTTTTTATACCTTACAATCGGAAATTTCCAGTATTACTAAGTGAATATTTGCTGGACAACAACAATCTATGCGAAAAAGAGCCTAAAAAAGACGAATACTGCTCATTATTTATGTTATAATGACTAGCGACAACTTAAGTCAAATTCCGCTTAGCGGTAGAGGTTCTAGCTAAACCCTCTCAAAAAAACTAAGGAAAAACAGCGCCATTTTCTTAGTGGTGCTGTTTTTCTGTTTAAAAGGAGATTAATTATGAAAAAGAATGAAAAAGCCATTGTCGTATTTAGTGGCGGGCAAGACAGTACTACTTGTTTATTCTGGGCTTTGGAACATTTCTCTGAAGTAGTCGCTGTAACGTTTGATTACAACCAAAGGCATGCAATTGAGATTGACTGTGCCAAAGCAATTACAGCTGATTTACAAATTGAACATCATATTTTAGATATGACACTGCTAAACCAATTAGCGCCTAATGCGTTGACACGATCAAATATCGATGTCAAGAATGGTGAAGATGGGGCATTACCTTCAACCTTCGTACCAGGTAGAAATTTATTATTTCTATCCTTCGCTGGCATTCTCGCTTACCAAATAGGGGCAAGGCATATCATTACAGGTGTATGCGAAACAGATTTTAGTGGTTATCCGGATTGTCGTGATCAATTTATTAAATCATTAAATGTCACTTTAAATTTATCTATGGAAAGGCCATTTGTCATACATACGCCCCTTATGTGGCTAAACAAAGCAGAAACATGGGCGATGGCTGATGATTTTGGCAAACTTGATTATGTTAGAAATAAAACACTCACTTGTTACAATGGTGTCATTGCAGACGGATGTGGCGAATGTCCTGCTTGTGAGCTTCGAATGCAAGGCTTGACTCAGTATTTGCAGGTGAAAATGTCATGAAGGATTTATATGGCTTTCGTATAGTTGAGGAACTCCAGAAAATAGATGAGCATATTCAGAAAGACCAATTAAAATATCATCATAAAAGGGTACTCGTTAGTAAATCCTTTACATTTGATGCGGCCCATCATCTTCATGCTTATGAAGGGAAATGTAAAAATCTACATGGTCATACCTATGAAGTCATATTCGGCATTAGTGGCTATACTGATGATCGTGGAATCGTTGTTGATTTCGCAAATATTAAGCAACTTTGGAAAGAAGAAATTGAAATTCACCTCGATCACAAGTATATTAATGAAACACTACCACCCATGAATACAACAGCAGAAAACATCGTTGTATGGGTTTACGAAAAAATGAAAGAAGCGCTAGTAGATAGCCCGCAACAACTTAGAGTGGAATATGTCAAACTCTATGAAACTCCTACAAGCTTTGCTGAAGTAAGAAGGGAGTGGATGGAAGATGAGTAAAATACCTGTAATGGAAATCTTCGGACCAACCATTCAAGGTGAAGGCATTGTTATTGGCCAGAAAACGATGTTCGTTCGTACTGCTGGATGTGATTACGCTTGTACTTGGTGCGACTCTTCATTTACTTGGGATGGTTCTAGTAAACATTTAATTAAACAAATGACAGCGACAGAAATTTGGCATGAGTTAAAAAACATCGGTGGAGATCACTTTGATTTTGTGACTATTTCTGGAGGCAATCCAGCATTACTAAAAAACCTAGGTGAATTAGTGACGCTTCTCAAAGATAAAAAAGTGCAAACAGCTTTGGAAACACAAGGTAGCAAGTGGCAAGATTGGTTTAAGGATATCGATTTTCTGACATTATCCCCGAAACCACCAAGCTCACAAATGGAAACCGATTTCAATAAGCTAGATGAAATTATTGCTCAACTTGAAGAAAAGCAACCCAATTTAAAAGTTGTGGTCTTTAATGAAGAAGATTTAGCTTATGCAAAAAAAGTCCACTTACGCTATCCAAGACTTTCCTTCTGCTTACAAGTTGGCAACGATGACAGCATGACAGTCAATAACGATGTGCTAAGAAGTAACCTACTAGCTAAATATGAATGGTTAGTAGAGAAAACAATGCATGATAGTGAATTTAAAAGTATAAGAGTTCTCCCTCAATTACACACATATATATGGGGAAATAAGCGCGGCGTTTAACCATTGGTTTTCCTCCTATTTCATATTGGTTCATCTGATGACCCATATGAAATAATGAGGCGAATCCAATGACCAAACAAATCATAAAAGGTATCTACCTCGCTTCTATGGTTACACATATACCCTGGCGCCGGTTAGGTATATATCTGGTGGGGCTACCAGGACCTTGACCTCCTGGATGGACTTCTTGGCCTTTAGCCCTCATAAATTACAATTAATTAGACATATACTTTTTTCACCTTAAAATCAAACACGAATGCATTCTACTTAGGGAGCATGTTTTTGCATACCGAACATAGAATGACATTCGTGTTTATTTTTCATTACTATCCTAGCATCACTTTTTCTGCAGCAGACATACACCTTTCTTGCCATTGCTAACGTAAATCTTCACTATCTAGAGCTTCCATTTATTTTTATTTTACAAATGCTTTAGTTGATAAAGATCAAGTGCTATTCTTACATTCATACAATCCTCCAATGAATCAAGATTAATATTAAGCTTCTCTTCTATTTGCTGAATGCGGTAATAGACTGTATTAGGGTGTAGATGCATCTCTTCGGCTGTTTTCACTGCGTTTTTATCTGTTTGTAAGTATGCGTTAAGCGTTTTTAGCCAATCATTTTTATTTGCTTGTACAATCCCTTCTAAGAATATCATCACAAAAGCAGTAGCATCATCATCTGATACATCGTTTAAGTATCTTCTATACCCTATCTCTCTAAACACTATGACTTTACTGGAATTTTTTCCTTGCTCAACTAAAAAATCAGGCATGATTTGTACATCTTTAAATGAAATGTCAGCTTGTCTTAATGAATCGACAGGTCGTCCTATATATATTAAATTCGGATGATAATATCGTTGAAGTCTCTCTGACCTCGTTTTTAATTCTTCTTCCCTATTCAATATAGAATCTTTAGAAGCGAGCATCACATAAACCATATCCCTACCTGGAAAACAAATAGTTAGAAAGCGATCCTGAAAGACTCTTTTCACCTGATTTTCTATTGAAATAAAACTCTCTAATGCTTCATCATTCATCAACCGTTCGATACCCATAAAGATACATTTGTCTTCGATACTAATCCCATATCTCTTCAAAGCTCTTTGTACTTCTTGAGTAAAGTTATTTTTTAATATATCTTTTAATAATTCTTCTTTTTCCGTGAGTTGATGCTTCATTTGTTCTTGCTGTTTCATTTGTTCAATGGCCATAATAGATGCTGCGTGCTTAAAAGCCAATTCACCAATTAAATTTAATTCCTTCTCCTGTTCAGTTACCACCAAAAAACCAATTGTACCGAAAGAAGACATCACCCCAATTGCTTGACCTACCCATTCTTCTTTTTTATAGATATCAAGCAATCTTGGAATACTTAATTTCTTTGCATTTTTCTTTAACCATTCTTTTATATAGAAATGATGATCTTCAGAAGGAGGATAAGATGTTTTCAAGCGGTAAAGTGAATCAAAGTAAAGAATCGATCCGCTGAACTTTTCCGCTAGCTTCTTTACTAAAGAAAATGTACCGTCCCCTTTTAAAGCCACATGATTCAACTCATTATGTAAAGACAAAATGGTTTCTAATTCTTTTGTTTGTTTTTCCTTTTCTTGAAAAGCTCTAGCATTTACTATAGAAATTGCAATTTGGTGACCGATGGCTTCTAAAAACGCTAAGTCCTCATCGCTAAAAAAACCATCGTTCTTAAAATTATCTATCGTTAAAACACCGATTTTTTTATTTTGATGAATCAATGGCACAGACATACAACTTACAGGTATGGCTGCATGTACCGTTGACTCTAAATAATAATGCAAAGTTTGATTACGCATATTTCCCATTGCCTCTTTAATCTTCTCTGCCGTATGAATCATTTTGCTACAACCATCTTCAAAAACAGAGCCACTAATACCTTCCCCTGCTAAAAGCTTATTTTGTAAATACATCTCCTCTTTAAAGTTGTAAGCTCCTTCTATTTCTAAATATTCCATCTCTTCATTCCATAAAAGAAAGAAGCCTGCATCGGCCTTGTCTATTGATTCAATCACGGCCTCTATAATTTCTTGTACTAATTTTGTTAAACTCGTATTCGATGTAATATTTCTTGAGACATTGATAAATGTATTTAATCTTTGTTTTATTTTTTCATTTTCATACACAGTTATCATCCTAAATTATTGTCATCATTTTATTATCATATATAAAACTTGTCATCGCAACATAACGATTCGTTCCACTTCATATGTTAGTTTCTAGGAGGTGTATGTGATGAATACATTTAAATTACCAGTTGGTATTCAACCGATCCATATCAAGCATAATCGTATAGATATTTTTAAACCGCAGGTAACTTCTTACACGCCCCCAGCTGCCCAACAAAAAATGAATCATGCCATATCAGATAGCCTAAATCAATTAATGAAAGATCAAGGTTACGGACAACCACAAACTGAATTAACTGGTGGATTTGACTTAAAAAACAACCAAAAAGGTGTCTTAAGTTTATCTCTTACAGTTTATTCATACTCAGGGGGTGCACATGGCCTTACTTTTACACGCGGGTTAACATTTAACAGTTTGACTGGTAAGCAATATACACTTGGAGAACTCTTTAAAAAGGATAGTAATTACAAAGTAAGGCTTAACACTCTAATCAAACAGCAGTTGCAGGAAAGAGGTTTAACCACCGACCTTCTCGTACCCTATCCCGGAATCACAGATACCCAATCCTTTTATACCGCTGACCTCACATTGGTCATAATCTTTGATGTGTATAGCTTACTTCCATATGTTTATGGGACAATTTATTTCCCAATTTCACTTTATTCTTTGCAAGATATGATTAATGATGAGGGTCCCTTAGGTAAAATGTTTTCTTAAATACGAAAGGATCCTCAGATGTACTTTTTCTTACAACTGAGGACCCGCTTCATTTGATAGCAAAAAAAGTCAATATTCCCCTAGCTTATATCCGTAAAAATGCAGATCCACAGCAAAGATTTCCTCTACTAGTGCCTTCGTTTCTTCGTTAAATAAACTATTAGCTGTAGGTAAATCCGGCAAATCCTCCTCATCATTGGCAAAATTGATTACTCGGTTTGCATAATCACCCTCTAGCTTCATTCTCGATGAAAAATGATGAGAGGATCTTGCTATCTCATTCATTGGTGAAGCTTTTAGTCCCGCAAGCCTTTCTAACTTTATTAATTCTTGTTGTAAATTCTCTAATTTCACATAACAAATAGGTGCTTGTTCTTCCCCAATTGTATATTGAGGCGCAATATGTTTATCTAATACATGTATGCTTTCGCCGAATGATTTCAATTTGAAGAGATAGTCTTTAAAAGACATACCTTCTGTAATGGTACTTCCTAATTGTGTTAAAAGCCACTCTCCGCTCAATGCATGATAAAAGGAACTAACCGCTCTTCTATAAGGGTTTCTCACGATTTTCACAATCTTTTTTTCACCATTTATTAATTCCTCTTTTAATTCATCCTCGTACCCTGAGCGTTTCCGAAGGACAAAGTCACGATAGTTATGCGTCATTTCGACATTCAACTGAGACAAATCCCCAGCCGCACCGATATGGTACATAAACCATTTATTCACAATTGTGCACCCATTTTTCGGAACCCATAAGAGAACGTATGGAAAATCGGTGGAAAAAAGCGGGATATAAGAAGACATCATCATGTTTTTAACTACTATTTCATTCATTCTTTTTGTCACTGTACGTCGAACTCCTTTCTCCTACTTATAGAATATGAGAAAGGGAATAAGCGGTTACGAATTTGGTGATTTACAGGCAAATGACCTGTACAAGCTGACCTGAAAATACATATGCATAATAATAAGTGAGACAAATATAAGATTGGAGGTTATTTTGTATGGATAGTAGAAAACACATCACTTGGTCTCAATCACAAGTCTCAAAAGAAAATCGGCAAAAATTACACAATCATAAAAGTTGTATGGTTTGGTTAACTGGTTTATCAGGTTCTGGTAAATCAACCATAGCAAACATTGTACAAACTAAATTATACGAATTAAATATGAGTACTTATCTATTAGATGGTGATAACTTACGGCACGGGATCAATAAAAACTTAGGATTTAGTAGTGAAGATAGAAAAGAGAATATTCGCCGTACAGCTGAAATAGGCAAATTATTTGTAGATGCAGGCATTGTTGTTTTGGCAGCACTGATTTCCCCGTTCGAGGAAGATCGAAAGCTAGCCCGCTTTCTTTTTACCGAAGATGAGTTTATTGAAATATATGTGGAATGTTCTTTAGAAGAATGTGAATTGCGAGATCCTAAAGGACTTTACAAGAAAGCCCGTTTAGGAGAAATCAAAAATTTTACTGGCATCGATCAAATATATGAACCTCCCCAGTCTCCAGACCTTGTTATTTCGACCAACTCGAAATCAGCTGAAGAGTGTGCAAATGAACTCGTAAACTACTTAATTGAGCGACTTAAGTGAAGGAGGAATAATGGAAATGACAAACTCTATTCCACATGGTGGACATTTAATTAATAGAAAAAACATAAATGCAAACACGAGTCATATCACTAAGCAGATCAAACTCGATGGCACCTCTTTATCTGACCTTGAACTAATTAGTAATGGTGCTTATAGCCCTTTAGAAGGTTTTCTAACTTCAACTGACTATTATTCTGTCCTTCATGAAATGAGACTAGCCAATCACCTTATCTGGAGCATTCCAATTACTTTACCTCTATCAAAAAAAGAAGCCGAGTTACTAAAAATCAATGATAAAGCGAATTTAGTCTATGATGGTTGTGTTTATGGATATATTGAAATTAGCGATATTTTTCTGCCAGATAAACAAAAAGAAGCCAGTATAATTTATCAAACACTTGACCGCAATCACCCAGGTGTCGACAAACTTTTTAATCGTGGTGAAGTTTATGTTGGCGGCCATGTCACATTAACAAAAGAAATCAAAAAACCACCTTTTCTTGAAGGGTTTCAATTAGAACCAGCAGAAGTAAGAAAATATATTGCTACCCAAGGGTGGGAGACGGTTGTGGGATTTCAAACAAGAAACCCCGTTCATCGCGCACATGAATATATTCAAAAATTAGCATTAGAATTAGTTGATGGCTTACTGCTTCATCCCCTTGTTGGCGAAACAAAAAAAGATGATATTCCAGCAGAAACAAGAATGAAAAGCTATCAAGTTTTACTAGCACATTATTATCCGCAAGAAAGAGTTTTATTGTCATCTTATCCACAGGCAATGAGGTACGCTGGCCCAAGAGAAGCACTTCATCATGCGATTGCACGAAAAAATTATGGATGTACACATTTTATTGTTGGCAGAGACCATGCTGGTGTTGGTGATTATTATGGCACATATGATGCCCAGAAGATATTTTCAACATTCCCTAAGGAAGAACTAGGAATAACCATATTACCTTTTGAACACACCTTTTATTGCATTAAATGTGATGGCATGGCCTCACATAAAACATGTCCCCATGATACTTCTTTACACCTTCATCTTTCAGGAACAAAGGTAAGGGAAATGTTAAAACAAGGAACTACTCTCCCGAAGCAATTTAGTAGGCCAGAGGTTATTGAAATAATTATGGATGCTATGAAAAAGAAGGATTAAAGAATGTTTTGGATTTTTCCATTCCTCATGGAGATAACTTCGTCTCAAATATAATTCTGTAGACCCTTTCATACATGCATTTGCTATTGGTACCTTGTCCTTATAAGCCAGGAATTAAAATCTCAACCAACTCTAAATAGTTATCATGTATATAGTATTTATCTAAGGGTTCCTGGCTGATTTCAAACAATTAGTACCATCGCCTTTGAGCAAATACCTCCTTCATCTTTACCTATGCTGCCATTAATCAATCCGCTTATCTGGAGGATTTGTTCTTAGCTTATTGGACATCCTCTTAATAAACTCCCTTAAAATTCTTGAAAGCCCATTATTCTTATGATAAATATAACCAAATGCATACGTATTATTAAGCGGGGGAGCGAAATCGACAATAACAAACTCACTACTTTTTGATAAACCGACATCTGTCTTAAAAGCATAATCAAATCCAATGTTGATTGCTGTATTGTTCTCTAGTGAATTCTTAATCGTATCAATATTATTTGTTATAAGACGAATATCTAAAGCGGGTAAATTAAACCTTTTCATAAAATCAGATATATAAATATCATCATACAAGATGATTGGTTGTCCTTTAAGCATTTCTTCAGTAATTTGGCTGTATTTTGTTAGTTGAGAATTCTTATTTATTGCAGCTACCATATGTCCATCCAATAACTTATTAAAGATCAACGTACGATATTTATGTTCTTCCTTCTCGTTATAAGTAATAAGGCCAACATCAACCTCACCATCTTGAACTTTTTTAATAATTGCTTCTGTACTATTCTCATAAACAGCCGTTTTAATATCCGGATAATCCATTTTTAGTTTTGAAATAACTTCCACCAAAATGCCCATGGGGCCAGGGTAAGTAGCAACTCTTATTTCCCCACTCATTGTATTTGTATAAGCTTCTGCTTCATCAATAAAATCTTGGTATGCTAATAGGACATACTTTGCTTTTTCGATAAGTTTATGCCCTTCCTCAGTAGGTACAGATCCCCTTCGTGAACGATGAAACAAAGTAATATTTAATTCACTTTCTAAACTTTTAATCGATTGACTTAATGCAGGTAAAGTCAAATGTAATTCATCTGCTGCTTGTTTTAAAGAACCTGTTCTAGCTATCACAACAATATATTTCAATTGTTCAATATTCATAAGAAGCATCCTCTTTAGTTAAGTTTTGATTAACCTTAGTTAATAATAACTAAATTTATCATAAGGTAAATTAGTTGTATACTTTTAATCGTAACAAATTATACAAAATATTTAGGGGATGTAATGATATGAAAGCATTAAGATGGCATAACCAAAAAGACATTCGTCTAGAAGATATTGACGAACCTATCGTTCAATCAGGGCAAGTAAAAATAAAAGTCAAATGGTGCGGTATTTGCGGAAGCGATTTACATGAATATCTAGGCGGACCTATTTTTATACCTGTTGATAAGCCACATCCATTAACAAATGAAACAGCTCCGATTACACTAGGACATGAATTCTCTGGAGAGATTGTCGAAATTGGCGACAGTGTAAGTAAGCTCAAAGTTGGTGACCGAGTAGTAGTAGAACCAATTTTTGCGACACACGGACACCAAGGTGCTTATAACTTAGACGAACAAATGGGATTTTTAGGCCTAGCAGGAGGTGGCGGTGGTTTTAGTGAATACGTAGCCGTTGATGAAGAGCTACTTTTTAAACTGCCAGATGATCTCTCTTTTGAACAAGGAGCCCTTGTCGAACCTGCTGCAGTAGCTCTCTATGCAGTACGATCTAGTAAAGTAAAAGCTGGAGATAAGGTAGCTGTATTTGGCTGCGGCCCAATCGGTTTACTTGTAATAGAAGCTTTAAAAGCCGCTGGCGCAACAGATATTTATGCTGTTGAACTTTCACCTGAACGACAAGCAAAAGCAAGAGAATTAGGGGCAACTATAATAAACCCAGCCGAAGTAGATGACACTGTTGCGGAAATTGCTAGATTAACTAATGGTGGTGTGAATGTCTCTTTTGAAGTTACTGGCGTACCAGTTGTACTTAAACAAGCAATTCAATCTACTGGAATTGGTGGGGAAACAATTATCGTAAGCATTTGGGAAAAAGGGGCAGAGATCCTTCCAAATGATATTGTAATGAAAGAACGGACTGTTAAAGGAATCATCGGATATCGTGATGTTTTCCCTGCCGTATTATCACTTATGCAAAAAGGCTACTTCCAAGCCAGCCAACTCGTTACGAAGAAGATTACCTTAGACGAGGTAATTGAAGAAGGTTTTGAAACATTGGTTAAAGAAAAAGCACAGGTCAAAATTTTAGTAAAATCTGAACAATCATGACATTACCACCCTAGCCAGCTATTTTAGCTGGCTACTTTTATATGAATTTAGTTTCATTTCTCTTTAGCAAAATCCTCTATATCATTTCCCCATAAATGAGGTATTCCATTTGAGAAACACCTCATCTCATACACTTTCCATGCACTCTTGTACAAAAAAATCATATGTTAAATTAGATTACTTTTAAAGGGGAAGGACTATGAGGAAACTAATTATTTTTGCCTTTATTGGTTTTTTTGCACAGTTAATAGATGGCTCCCTTGGCATGGCGTATGGTGTAACTTCATCAACTCTTTTACTTACTTTTGGAATCGCTCCTGCTGTCGCCTCAGCATCTGTCCATTTAGCCGAAGTTGTAACGACTGCTGCCTCAGGTGCATCACACATAAAGTTTGGCAATGTTGACAAACAAGCGGTTTTTCGTTTAATTATTCCGGGATCAATTGGTGCATTTATAGGAGCTTGCTTCTTAAGTCAACTACCTGGTGATGTGGTTAAACCTTATATTGCTGGATTTCTACTTCTTTTAGGTTTATTTGTTTTTTTTCGGTTTCTTTTCCAATACGAAGTAAAAAGACAAAAACAAACTTTACATTTATCGCGAAAGCAAGCAATTCCACTTGGACTTATTGCCGGCTTTGCAGATGCAACAGGTGGTGGTGGATGGGGACCAATTGCCACACCTGTTTTACTATCCAAAAAAGGGATATCTGCTAGAAAAGTAATTGGCACAGTGGATACTAGTGAATTCGCCATTGCACTGTCTGCTAGCGTTGGTTTTTTCATTGCTTTAGGCTGGGAGGAACTGAATTGGACTTGGGTCATTGCTTTAATGATCGGTGGCATTATTGCTGCTCCTATTGCAGCTTGGTTAGTTAAAGTGTTGCCACCATATCTATTAGGAGTACTCGTTGGTGGATTTATTGTCCTTACTAACGCCAGGACGATCTTATTGACCTTCCAAACGCCTGATATATGGATTTATCTAATCTATGTCGTTATTTTCTTACTTTGGATTAGTGGTATTATTTTTGTCATCAGCAAGAATAAAAGAAATAAGAACTAGTCTCCATTACAAAAAAAGTCATCTTCTCTCGTTTTGGAAGATGACTTTTAAAATGGAAAAGAATGTGAGCGATAGTTAATTCCAAGTTCATTGAACCACTGATTGATTCCAGTCCAAAGATGCTCACAAGCTTCATATACAATTTCACTAATGTCCCAATCTCTTTGAAGAATAAGTTTCACTAATTGTTCATAGCCATGAGGTTTGGTGGCAATTCCTAATGATTCTTCAAGCATCCTTGTTTTTGAACGAAAATAATAACGATTAGCTAAGCCAATTAACTTAGCACCTTGTTCACAAAACTCCACTGCATTTAACAACAATGATGTTTCATCCTGAAGGAGCCTTAAGTTTCTTATTTTAGCCATCTTCACGTACAACTCTTCAATCATACACTTTTTCATTACATCTTTTATCTCGTAGCTAGATATTTGCAGGGGGATGCTTTTCATTTTTGAGAAAAACATAATCGGATCATAGATAGGCATCGTATGTATGAAACGTGCAACGTTTAATGACCAATCTGAATTTATTTCTTTCGCAGACGTTATGTATTGCTGTTTTTGCAGCGACTCAATGGTCACCTTAAACGGCGGATAAATAAACTGAAAATCATCGATTCGTTGTCCATCAAAAACAATCACTTGAAAATTTATATCTGAATAAGGACCATCCTCATCAAGGGCAAATGAGCCATAGACACCGATAGCCATGATTTTCTCATCATATACTTTTAATAAACGTTCCTTCACAATATCGATGAATCTGTCTTTTTCGATTCGAGATGTTGGTTGTGGAAGTAAAAACATGATATCACTGCTTTCGTTGACTGAAGATTTCCTTTAGAAAATGATAATAGGATAGGCATTCACAATATAGGATGATATTAACCGGTATACTTCTCTTCTATTATCGGTTAAATTTGAAAATAAGTCATCATTTTTGCAGAAAACTTCCTTTGTCAGTTTGGCTCTTTTTACTCTATGGCTCTATGAAGGTATATATTGATAGTGAAGTAAAAATACAACTTCCATAAAAACTTTGCACGGTAAAAAAATTCAAAATATTTTGATTTATTTTGAAGAACGAGTTATAATAAACAATGTATCATTAAATTATTATAAGGAGGATTATTAAAAATGGGTCATTCATATGTCAGACTTCGTATCTCAACTTTGAACTCATAAATTTAATACGTTCAAAGGCTCTGTTTTGTGTATACAGAGTAAACGGGATTAGTCTGCCCTTTTTAAATAATCTTCATTTCCTACAAAAAATATGTAATGTGAAGAAAGGCTGAGTTATGCTTTTCTTTTTTTACGTATGATTACCTTTCTTTTTTAGAAAAAAAGTAGGTTTATTTGGTTGCGACTATCTAGGATTTCCCCTTATCTTATGAAGATAGGCTTTCTTCCCTCTACTCTGAATCACAGGCAGATCCCTTTGATTTATTAATTTTCGAAGGGAAGAGATAGTATGACGAGGAAGAGTAAGAAGACCCATAAATACTGTGAAAAAAAATTAAAAAGTATGAAGTTCCCCAATTTTTCTGGCCAGCATCTGATGAGTAATAAGAAATTACTTAATGAAATTATTGAACGAGCAAATATAAATAGTAGTGATATAGTTTTAGAATTAGGAGCTGGGAAAGGAGCTTTAACCTCATTATTAGCGAACAGTGCAGGAAAGGTCCTTGCAGTAGAATATGATTTGAAGTATGTCGAAATTCTAAAGAAAAAAACGGCACAGAATATTAACACGCAAATTATCCATAAGGACATTATGAAGGTTTTTTTACCCAATGAGCATTTTGTCGTTGTCTCGAATATACCCTACTCCATTACAACTCCGATCATGAAGATGCTTTTAAATAATCCATCAAGTGGATTTCAAAAAGGGGTCATTGTAATGGAGAAAGGGGCTGCAAAACGCTTTACCTCAAAGTCAGTCAAAGATTCTTATGTGTTAGCTTGGAGAATGTGGTTTGATATACACTATATCAAAGACATCTCAAGAAATAATTTTTCTCCCCCACCCAAAGTAGATTCTGCAATGGTTCTAATAACTAGAAGGAAAGAACCCATTGTCCAGAAAAAATATTATTTAGCTTTCCTTGGACTGGCACAATATGCCCTAAAGCAATCTAATGCCCCTTTAGATATTGCTTTGCGAGGAATATTTACACTTCCACAGTTAAAACATATAAAAAAAAGCTTAGGTATTTCAAATGGAACACCCATTGGTTCTTTAACAAATACGCAATGGGGGATTGTGTTCAATACGATGATTAATTATGTTCAACGACCTTTATGGCCAAAAGTTAAAAAGAAGTAACTGGCTGAGGAAGAAACGAGTTATCTCTCTAATTCAAAGAAATGATTGAAAATTGAAATGTAATTATTGTACACCTATGTCAATAATTAGACCCATAAACCTGATGTTCTTCGTTTTAGTTATTTTGTACTCTAAGGAATGTCTAACTTTTGTAGACATTCCTTAGATCAATCTAATAATATTTTCCCCTTCTAAAACAAACCCGCACCCTGCTTAAGTACGATGTTTCACAATGTGTTCATGTAATGTTTAAATTAAAGAGTTTCTTATGAGTCGCTTAGTACAATTTTTTTAGCAGATTGGTTTTTATTGAGGGATGGCTTTAGCTCAGCAATTAAGATTGCAATCATAATTAATACCGCACCCGTAACGGGTTTCAATAGAGAATTGTGCATTCCGCACATCCTATAATGTGTAAACCCGACTAGCAGACTAAAAAAAAACTACTACAGGAGCTAGTGACAGCAGCATTTACATTAAATTTAAGCAATAAAACGAATCATCGCAATCTCATCACAAGCATCATTTTTAGGGCATGACATACAATCTACCCAGACCTTCTCTGGTAGTGAATGGCGAGACACTACAGTAAAATCACATTTAGCAAAGAATTCTTGCTCATAGGTTAATGAGATAAGCCTTTGTATCCCTAATTTCACAGCTTCTTCTGCCACTTTATTGACTAGCAGGCGGCCGATTCCATTACCCGCATATTGATCATCTACAACAAGGGAGCGGATTTCAGCTAGGTCTTCTCCCAATACATGTAAACCTGCAACGCCGACAATCTTCTCCTCTTCTTTCATTACATATAAACATTGTAAATGTTGATAGAGTGATAGATATGACCTTGGTAGGACAATGCCCTTATCAGCGTAAACTTTGATTAATTGATGAATTTGTTTCACATCCGTACTAACTGCATTAAAAATTTCCATTGCCGTGAACCCCTTTTATATGTAATATAATAAAAATACATCATAACGGATTTTTATTCAATATAATAATATGAAAAAAGGGAAAATTCAAATAAAAAAATACAGATAGCTAAAAAGCTATCTGCAACTTGTATTATTATTTTTCAACTATGCGCTTCATTGTATGAATTTGACCTTGATGATTTGCTTCATGATAAGCAGACAACATTGCTAGTTGGCCTACAGTTTTTTGCCCTAATATGGCTTCAGGTAATTCTTGATTGAATACATCATTGGGGATTTTATTTATTCGAACGATTTGATTTTGTAGTTGATCAATTAGAAAATTTACAGACGGGACTTCTCCTGTCCAATCACTCGGCTTTGTGCCGTAACCAAATAACTGCAAATAATTCTCAGAAAGATGATCTGTGTTGTTTGGATAATTCATTATGAATTGCTCAGTCACTGTTAGGACATGTCCAATATGCCAATGGATTGTATTATTGAAGCCTTCAGGTTGAACATCTAATAAATCTTGCGGGATGTTTTTTACTTCTCTTAATAGATTGTTTCTTGTTAATTCTAGTTGATACTTGATTGCTTCACTCATTTGTTAAACACTCCTTAAAATAAAATTTAACAGCTGCCATCTGTGCAAGCATCGCCTTGTTTAATTACATTCAATGGTTGGCTTTGCTTTTCCTCTTCGATTACTTTTGTTAATACTTCAGAAAAAACATTTGAAGGTTGAGCCCCTGAAACGGCATACTTGCGATTAAAGACAAAGAATGGCACACCTTGCACACCTAACTGCACACCCTCTTGCATATCTGCCTCTACTTCTTTTTTATATTGATCAGAAGCTAGAACAGATGTTACCTCTTCTTTATCTAATCCTACAGCTGCTGCGATATCAACTAATGATTCTATTTCCCCTACATGTTTTCCTTCGACAAAATAACTTTTAAGTAATTGCTCTTTCATTTCGCTCATCTTACCTTTCTCTTTCGCTAGGTGGATTAGGCGATGAGCATCTAAGGTATTTGTCATTTTAGCATCGTTTAGATGATAATCTAAGCCTACCTCATTCGCTTGTGCCGTTACTTGTTTTTGCATTTGTTCAACTTGCTCAACAGACTGGCCGTATTTCTTTGCCAGCATTTGATTCATCGTTTCTGTAGTATTTTGTGGAGCATTTGGATCCAATTGAAAGCTTTTATACACCACTTCTACCTCATCTTTTTGATCGAAGCCAACAAGGGCATGTTCAAACTTTCTTTTGCCAATATAACAGAAAGGGCAAGCAATATCTGACCAAATTTCTACTTTCATTCTATTCCCTACTTTCTATAAACCTTTTAGTATTTGTTTAGTGACTGATAATGCATCCATTACACGATCACTATTTGTTTTCGTACTGCTCATTACATTTATACCTTGAATGATCACCATAAGAAACCGTGCCAACAACAAGTTGTCAGTTTGCGAAGTAATTGATCGATCTTTCTTTCCTCTTTCAATAGCACTAATAAATACTTCTTCTATTTCTTGAAATTGCTCATTAATAAGCTGACAAAACGCTTGATCATGTGGACCCATTTCAATCGCTTCATTGCTTGTCATGCACCCACATGGTAAACCATCCTCTGCATGAACCATTTTTAATAAGAAGGTTTCTATTGCCTCATAACCATTATCGCCATTTTGTATGATGTCCTGAAGTTGTTTGAGCTGTTCCTCATGATACATACGAAAGGCGGCTATAAATAAGTCATATTTATTACCATACGCTTGATAAATACTACTTTTGCTTAAACCGGTGACTTCTTGTAGATCAGAGAGAGACGTTGCATGATATCCTTTTTTCCAAAACAAAATCATGACAGCTTTTAATTTTAATTGCGGATTAAAATTTAATGGACGAGCCAAAATGTCCTCCCTCCTTAATAAATGTAGTATACCAATTAAGAACCGATTAGTCCAAAACTAAAGTTACGAACTAGGTAGGTGTGTACCAAAAAAGTTCCTTATAGCAAAAAGTTGATATTAAATGAACCGCAATGAAAATATAATAATTACAATTTTAGGAGAAGACGCCATTCTTCTAAAAAATTGAAGCAGCAAAAAGGGCCAATAAATGCTATAACCAATAATTGTTGATTGAGACCCTCATATTATACATATAAAAGAAAAGATAAATAGATAACTAAAGATACAGTGAGACTGCTTAATAATGTAGAATAGAGCACAATTTGAGCAGTCAACTGAGGTTCCACGTTATATTCAAGAGCAATTGTAGCTGTATTTCTTGAAGTAGGAAAAGCACTGGCAATAAATAATGATTGTGCTAAAACCCCTTCAATTCCAAGAAGGGTAATAATAAGAAATGAAAGAGCTGGCCCTAACAATAAACGTCCAATTAAGCTCCACGTAATCACACGATGAAACATTTTTAATTGTATTTGTGATAACTGCGCACCTAATAATAATAAAGCTAAACCAATAAAACCAGCTGCCAGTTGATCTAAAGGAATCTCTATAAAAGTGGGAAGAGGGATGTTGAATAATAAGAAGAGATATCCTAATAGAAGGGCATGAATCACAGGCAATTTTACGAGCGACAATACAAGTGAACCAATCGATCGGCTAGTTGAAAGAAGATTATACATACCATATGTAAAGGTTAAAATATTTTGCACTACAATTATAATAATTTGTACGGATACACCTAGTGGATTAACAGTAAAAACAAGTTGACTCACAGGCAAACCATAATTATTAGAATTCATTAAGGAAATACTATTTTTTAACGTGGCTGCCTCTCCCTTATTTAAAGATAAACACTTCGCCATGATTTGCCCGATAATCATTAAAGCCACTGTAAAAATAAACAAATAACTCAACAGTTGGCCTAATAAACTCGCATCAAAAGATGAGCGATAAATATGTAAAAAGATAGCTGCTGGCATAAAACAATTGGTTACTAACGTAGATAGTTGCTTCAATTGAAAAGAAAACTTTCTTTGCAAGAAAGCACCTAATGCCAATAAAAGAAGAATAGGGAAAATAATTTGCAAGAATATCTCAATAAAAAATGTCATATAGAAAAAACACCTTTCCTTTATAAACCTTCTATTCTTAGCTTAAGCAACACTAGGCCATAAGTAAATTCAATATTTATTATGTTTTTCAATAATTTTTTCTAATGTTTTGTTTACACTTCTCAATAAATTGTTTGACAAGGATGGATTGTTCCTCGTTTTTACGTGTACAAATGGCAATTCTATGTTGTACAGAAACGCCCTCTACATAAACCCTTGCTAGTTGCCCATTTTTGATATGATCTTTGACAACGAGTGAGGAAATAAAATTGGCTCCATATCCGGATATGACCGTAGAAATTGTTTCACTTAGTCCATCAAATTGCAGGGCAACCTTCGGCGGATTTAGTTGATTAGCATAACAAAGTGAGACTAAATGCTCACGCATGGAACTGCCTTCTTCTCGCATAATGAATGGCTCTTTGACCATTTCTTCGAGTTTAATCGTTTGATTGGCTAATCGATGATTTGCCCCTACAACAAACCATAGTTCATCTTCTAATAATTCGTACCAATCAACATTCTCAGGGCGTTCACCAATTCCACCATATATAGCAATATCTGCTTTATAATGTTGCAGTTGATCAAAAGCATCTTTCGTATTACTTGTAGAAATGACCAAATTGACCTTTTCATGTTCACGTTTAAAACTGGCTGCTAACTTAGGTAATAATAAGTTCGCAGGTAAGTAGGTCGTAGCAATCCTTATCGTTCCTTCCTCACCATTACGGTAATCATCTATAAATGCTTCAATTTGCTTTTCTAAAGAAAACAAATGCTCTGCTTTACCAGCCAAAGCTATACCAAATTCAGTAAGAACGGCTTTTCTACCATTTTGTTGAAATAAAGGCACACCAATTTCATGTTCGAATTTCTTAATTTGGCTAGAAACAGCCGGTTGGCTAATATTTAATTGCTCAGCCGCTTTAGTGAAACTGCCGATTTTTGCCACTTGATAAAATAGTCTTAACCCATGTGTGTTCATTCAATCACCCTTTATTATAATTATTATTTATAAAACTATAAAAATAATATATTTTTTTTATTATAAATCATAACATATACTTAAAATAAAGAAACATACATTTTTCATAAAAGGGGAGATAATGATGGAAGATAAAATTGTGTGGTCTGATGTGGATGATTACTTAATCGACAAATTAATTACAATTGATAGTGAGCTCGAAGATATACTACGAGCAAATGAGGAAGCAGACTTACCTGCCATTGATGTATCACCAACTCAAGGAAAGCTTCTTTACTTAATCACAAAGTTACGTTCCCCTAAAAACATTCTAGAAATTGGCACCCTTGGAGGCTATAGTAGTCTTTGGTTTGCAAAAGCACTTAATAAAGGGGCTAAAATTTATACATTAGAAGCTAATTCAAAATATGCCAATGTTGCTCGTAAAAACATTGAACAGACTCCATTTTCAGATCAAGTTGAAATCATTGAAGGTAAAGCTTTAGAAACATTACCTATTCTTGCGGAAAAAGAAGTACCATTTAATTTAATATTTATCGATGCTGATAAAGAGAATAATCCAGCATACTTAAATTGGGCCTTAAAATTAGCTAATAAGGGAGCAGTAATTATTGCCGACAATATCGTTAGAAATGGAGAAATCATTGAAGAACATAGTACGGACCCTCGCATACAGGGTGTACGCTCCTTCTTCGACCTTCTTGAGAATCATCCCCAAGTAGAATCTACAGCTATACAAACAGTTGGTCAAAAAGGTTACGACGGATTTGTATTAGCCATTGATAGAAAAAAACTGAGTGATGATCACTCAGTTTTTTTTAGTACAGGTATTGTCGGGATTCCTTTTATAGCTTTCTAACTTTTACTTCTGTCACACGATGGCCTTCGCCTTTTTCAATAATTAAATCAGCACGGTTCTTCGTAGGCAATATATTCTTCTTTAAATTTGTATGATTCGTTTCCTTCCAAATACGGTCAGCAATTGCTAAAGCTTCCCCTTCACTCATTTTGGCAAATTTATTAAAATAAGATTTTGGATTCTTAAAAGCAGTACTCCTAAGTAGCTGGAATCTTTCTTTGTACCATTTCTCAACATTCGCTTCCTCAGCGTCGATATAAATAGAGAAGTCAAAGAAGTCTGAGATAAAGGGCTTATCTTTACCTCTCACATTTTTAGGTGGCTGTAAGACATTAATACCTTCTACAATGACAATATCAGGTTCCGTAAGCGTTTGCATCTCATCACGAACAATATTATACGTTAAATGTGAATAGACAGGTGCCTGCACAACTGATTGACCCGATTTTAATTCAGAAAGAAACTTGAAGAGCTTACTGATATCATAACTTTCCGGGAAGCCTTTCTTCTTCATAAGTCCCTTTGATTCTAATATTTCATTTGGGTAGAGAAATCCATCCGTTGTTACTAGGTCTACCTTAGGCTGTTCAGGCCACTCCGAAATCAAATATTGAATCATTCTAGCCGTCGTACTTTTACCAACTGCTACACTTCCTGCAATACCAATAATATAAGGAACCTTCTTTGTTTCCATCTGTAAGAAATGATTGCTATCTTTATGCATGTTTTTTGCATTTAAATAGTACAAATTCAAAAGTTGGGAAATAGGCTGATATACTTCTGTTACTTCTGACAATGATAATCGGTCATTTACCCCTTGTAATGACTGCAAATCCAAATCCTCTAAAGGAATGGTTGATCTCCTACTGAGTGCTGACCATTCACTTCGATTAAAAGTTAAATAGGGTGAGTAATCCTTTGTTAATTGTTTATTCAACTTTTTGTCCTCACTAACCTTAACATTTTCAATTCTTGAGTTTATTTTAACATATCATACAGTTTTTTCAGCTTTTTTATTTTTCCAAATGGCAAAAATCGATTTTTCAAGCGTTTATCTTTTTTTCCGTACTTCAATTCTCTATGCTTCTTACTTTACTGAAACATAAGATTTGAATCATGTTGTCATTACTTTCCCCATTCTTTCACTCCACATTCCAATTACCCTAATTTTCGTCTTTCTCTTACATGTCTGATTTGGTTCCTCCCCTCCTTCTCATTGTTGTTAGGTGTTCACTATATATCCTCGAAAAAAAAGCACTGCGACATGCAGTACCTTTTTCAATATATAATTGTTAATTATTCTTTAATCTTATCCCTACTAAATGGCCACCTCTTTCCAGTGGGCCGTTTCGCATAATCAAGTAGGATAAAGCCATACCGCATAAACCAGCGAATCCTAATATGTGAATGAATGTTAGTAAATGATTAATAAATAAGTCAATTATTTTACCCATTCCTTCATTTGTAAACCAAACAACCAATATGCCACCGAAAATCGTTATCCCAATTAATAGCCTAATTGTACCTAAATAAAACCATAGACTATTGACTAATAATAAGACACCAAACAAAAACACACACAGTACAACATCAGCCCACCAATAAAGAACTGGATTATCACTTTGAAATAATAAGCCAACATGTTGTAGATGAACTGGATTACCATTGTTCTCTGATAAATATAAATTTAACTGATACATCACGTTAAGAAAAGCCGTATTAATAAAGATAAATAAAACTGTATTAATTATTGTACTTAAAAGATACTGCCGCCTTGTTCCTCCTAGTGAAAGAACATACTTATATGTTTTATTATAGAGTAAAAACGGATAAATGAGAAAAAATCCATATATAGGTCCAAAAATCGCACCAGTGAAATTCTCACCAATTAAATAGCCACTAATAGAAAATAGAATAAGTATGCTCACAGTAATAGAGAGAATAATAATTGTCTGTTTCTTCAAATCTTCGAACATTAATTTAAACGGTCCATTAAAAGTAGAGAACATGTTAATCTCTCCCTTCCTGTGTCATTGTTTTTTGCACCAGATAGTCTTGCAATGAAACATTTTCTAGATGAACCTTATTTGCATTCGCGATTGTGTGCCATTCATCAGTTATTACATCATCAATCATTACTTGCATTTGGTTACGTAACTTTTTCTGTTGAAGTATTTGGTGGTGACTCTGCACGAGCTTTTGTACTTCTTCTGCAGGCCCAGTTAACATGAGCCCCCTTCGCTTTAACTCTTCCGTATCGGTATAACTAGCTAATGTTTTGTTATGAATAACAGCTATTTTCTCACATAGTGGTTCAATTTCCTCTATATGATGGGAGGAAAGTATAAACAAACGTGGATGGTCTTCATATGTCTCTAACAATACATCATAGAATTGTTTTCTTCTAAATGCGTCTAACCCATTTGTCGGTTCATCCATAATTGTTACTGGCGCCTTACTAGCTAAGCCAATGACGATTTTTATCATTGTTTGCATCCCTTTAGAAAATTTCCTTATCAGCTTCTTCTTAGGTAATTCAAACAATTCCACCAGCTCTTCAGCATATTGCTGATCCCAATTTGGATTGAAATATGCTCCAAACATTAATGCATCTTTCACATTCCAAAACTCAGAAAACGGATGATTTTCCTGCATATAAGCAATATACTTCATCCCTTCTGAATGATTGTAGGGCGAGATTCCATGAATATCAATAACGCCATTTTTTGGTTTTTCCAAACCTGCTAACAGCTTCATTAATGTCGTTTTACCTGCTCCATTCCGACCCCAAAGTCCCATAATAATAGGCTCTTCTTCTACTAAGTTTACATTCTTTAAAGCAAGTGTGGATCCGTAGTTAAAATCGAGCCCTTGAATCTTAATCATCATTCTCCCCCCTTATAAGTCGAAGAATTTCTTCTTCATTTAAATGGATGCGTTTCGCTTCATCTAACATAGGTAGCACATATTGTTTATAGAAATCTGCTTGCCTTTCTTTTAATAACAACGCCTTCGCTCCTTTCGCTACAAACATGCCAACACCTCGCTGTTTAAATACCAGCTCTTTATCTACAAGAAGCCCTAAACCTTTTTGTGCTGTTGCTCGATTGATTTGATAAAACTGAGAAAGCTCTGTCGTCGAAGGTACTTGATCTCCCTCTTTTAAGTGACCATCAACAATATCATCTGCTATCGTTTCTGCCAATTGTTGAAATATTGGCTTAGAATCATCAAAGACTGATTTCACTTTTAACCCCTTCCTACCTAGTTGATAGGTTGATTACTCGTGTAACCAACTATACATCATTTTATGTACCTTGTAAAGTCAACGTGAATACTTTTTGTAATTAACCTTTGATCACTATCAAAAAAATAAAAAAGAACTGCCATTAAAGACAGTTCTCAAAGAAATTTACCAAGGTCTTTTAGGACCCCAACCGCCTGTTTGACAAGGGTTGTAAGGCTTACCACACATGATATGTTGTTCTTTACACTCATTTACAACGGATTCAGTGTGTGGAAAATAATGTTTGTGTGTAATACAATGTTTATTAACATTTGTAGTATGACTAGGGTGTACATGATTGATATTCGTATTTGAATAATTCGGCTTTACATATTGCTGAGTTGGAGAAACTTGAGTCGGACCTTGTTGTGCTGGTGACTGAGATGGGGATAAGAATTGCGGTTGACCACCCCATGGACCAGTTTGAGCACCTGCTACTTGGTGAGGCAATTGTGCACCTGTTTGCGCACCTGCCACTTGATGAGGCATTTGTGCACCTGCCACTTGATGTGGCAATTGGGCACCTGCCACCTGATTTGGGTTATTCCATTGTTTATAGCTCACGCTAAGACCTCCATTCTGTTTTATTCCTTAATAAGGTATGTTGGAAGGTGATAAGTTGTCTAATACAAACACCTATATTAAGTACAGAAATTTCATTTGGTCCAATGGCTATTTAGCTGTAAACGCATAAACAGATAATGGCGTGATTTCATTTGTCACGCGAAAATCTTCTAATATGGACATTTGGGAAAAGATAAGCGACTTTAACTTTTCAGGTATTTCTCCTAATTGCTCTAACTCAGTATGCAAGTCCCTTACTAATTTAGTCACTTCCCATTTTGCATCTTGCAACTCTGGAGAGAAAATAATATGTTCTTTCTCTATTTCCCATCCTGCCTCCCTCACCACTTTTTGTATATCAAATGGGGTAAATAATGTACGAATATTAGCGTCACTCTCTTTTTTGAAAGACTCATATTGGGCCTGAATGAGAACTGATAATAAATGTGGATACTGTTCAACTACACTTATTCTCGTATCCCACTCAGCGAAACATAGGTTCTTTCCCCATTTTTTCACTTTTTTCATTAATGCGGCAAACTCCTCAATTGAGTTCATATACCATGCACAATGTGAAAAAACAATATGATCAAAAGATTTTTCCAAGAACTCAATTTGGTCAGATAATAAATCCATATGGAAATCGATATGAATTTGTTTGCCAATTTTTGAATTTAACAAATAGGAAATGGATTCACCTAGTGTGATTGGTGTTCCATAAGTAGGAGAAGCAATATCAATACCGTGAACAAACCCCTCCTCACCGACTAAATAAGCTAATACTGCTGTGGTGTCACCTTGGCCGCTACCTATTTCTAAAACACGATCGCCTTCTTTAATGCCCCAAAATTCTGCCAATTTCAACCGATGTACTGTTTGTACCTTTTGTATTTCAAAATTTGTCGCCATACAATCTGTAATGATGTCGACACCATTCATAGGTCCACCTGCCGCTTCAAATTTTATAAGAATATTTGCTATACTTTAGATAAGTATACTTCATTAAATAAAAAGGGGGTAGAAAAATTTGCAAGCACTCGCAGTCTTTTGTGGTTCAAGCCAAGGGGCACATCCCTCCTATATGAAAGGTGCACAAATTTTAGGAGAGCAATTAGCTAAAAGAAGTATCACACTCATATATGGCGGTTCAAGTATTGGTTTAATGGGTGCAGTAGCAGATAGTACATTAGCCAACGGTGGAAAAGTAATTGGTGTCATTCCTAAATTCCTTCAAGATAAAGAAATTGCCCATCCGAACTTAAGTGATCTAGTCATCGTTGATTCTATGCATGAAAGAAAACATAAAATGGAAGAACTTGCCGATGGATTTATTATGCTTCCAGGTGGCTGCGGAACATTAGAAGAATTTTTTGAGGTGTTTACTTGGGGGCAGTTAGGGTTACATCAAAAACCTATTGGTATCCTCAATATTGATCACTATTTTGACCTCTTAATCTCACTGATTACTCATATGAATGAACAACAATTTTTACAAGACAAATTTTTGAAAATGGCACTAGTTAGCGAGAGTCCTGCTGATTTAATTCAGCAATTTTATACTTATACGCCTCCTGAGGTCAAAACATTTATTAGAAAGAGCCAAACGTAAACCCTCATTTTTTTGAATAGATTTTAAAAAAAATGTGTAACTCATCAAAAAAAGGTTATATATATAGTACAATCTATTTCTAAAAAGGAGACGATCCAAATGGCTAAGAAATTATTTACAGCAACTGTTACAGTAAGTGGTGGACGAGAAGGTACAGCGGTATCAGAGGATGGTAACTTTAATGTCGCAATAGCAATGCCAGGAACACCTAGAGCGAAAGAAATGCCCGAAGCGACAAATCCAGAACAATTATTCGCTGCAGGATATGCAGCTTGCTTTGAAAGTGCCCTGCAAGGTGTATCTAAAATGGATCGGACACCGATAGATACGGAAGTAATTGGCAATGTCAGTCTCTTTAAGGATGAAAAAGAAGGCTATAGCTTACAAGTGAAATTAAATATTAAAGCAAAAGGGACCGATCAGGAGACATTAGAAAAACTGGTTCATAAAGCGCATGAAACTTGTCCGTATTCTAAAGCTGTACGCAATAACATCGAAGTCATCTTAGAGCCACATGCAGTAGAACAATTATAGTAAATCATAGTTAAAAAACTCGCCAAATGGCGAGTTTTATTTTGTTTCATTCTCAACATATACTCTTTTTACAAAGAAAGATAAAATCAGTCCGATGATAGAAGCAATTAGCCCAAGATAAAACGCTGTTTGAACACCGGTTGTTAGTGCTTCAGCTGCGATAGCTGTATTTGCCATACCTTCTTTAGGTATATAGCTGGATTGGCCCGCTGCCATTAAACTAATAGCAACCGCAGTACCAATGGCACCAGCAATTTGCGATAGTGTATTCATAATCGCTGATCCATCGGGATAATGCCTTTTTGACAGCTGATTTAATCCATTCGTTTGAGCTGGCATCATAATCATCGCCACGCCGATTAACATCACCGTATGAAGGAAAATAATCAAAGCTGAACTCGTTTCCGTTGTTACTCTAGTAAATAAAAAGGTCATAATTGTTGTTAAAACGAAACCAGGTATAATTAAATACCTTGGACCAAACCGGTCAAAAAGCCGCCCTGTAACTGGAGACATTAAACCGTTAATTAATCCACCTGGTAGCAACACAAGACCTGCTGCTAGTGCAGTTAGTAATAATCCACCTTTTAAGTAGAGTGGTAATAGGATAGCAGACGACAAAATCATCATCATACATAAGAAAACCATAATCGTTCCTAAAGAAAACATTGGATGAGCGAAAACACGTAAATCGAGCATTGGCTCTGGACTACGTAACTGGCGGATAGAGAATAACAATAAACTAATTACTCCAATTACAATTGGGAAGAGTACTAAAGGACTGGCCCACGACCCATTTCCCTCTCCCGCACTGCTAAATCCGTATACAACGCCACCAAAACCAATCGTCGATAATAACAATGAAACAAAATCAATTCGGGGCTTCGTAATGGTAGAAACATTTTGCATAAAAGCCATTCCAATAACTAAAGTAATGATTAATATAGGTAATGATAACCAAAATATAGAATGCCATCCCCATTGATCAATCAATAATCCTGAAATGGTTGGGCCAATAGCAGGTGCACACATAATGACTAAGCCCATAAGGCCCATCACACTTCCACGCTTATTCGCAGGGAAAATAAGTAGAATCACATTCGTCATTAATGGTAATAACAATGCTGTCCCTATCGCTTGGATCACACGACATATTAATAACATAGGAAAACTAATTGATAACGCACCAATCAATGTACCAATAATTGAGAATATAAGGGAAGCAGCGAATAATTGCCTTGTACTGAACCATTGAATAAGTAACCCTGAAACTGGTACTAAAACACCAAGTACTAATAAAAACCCTGTTGTCAGCCACTGAACCGCATGTGCTTCAATCTGATAGTCCACCATAATATTCGTAAAAGCCATGTTAAGTGCCGTTTCACTAAATAATCCAATAAAAGCAGCAATCATTAACACAATTGCAATCGGCAAAGGCTTGATTTGGACTTGTTGTAAATCATTTATCTTCTCTGTCATTTTCTTTCTCCTTCTATAAATATCTCGAATAAAACACCATCCCTCCTATTCTACATGATTTACGCCATATTTGCCTATCAGTTAGCTCATCTATTCAATGCGCAATTATATGCCACTTTCGTCTCTATAGAAAGTCAATATCCTTTTAGTGTTCTAAATTGCGCTAAGCTCTGCTGTTTTTCAACAAGTCTGACTTCCTAACTTCTTTTAAGCCACTTGAGGTAACTACGCTTCTCCAATGAGCGGCGGTCTCTCCTTTTTTGAAAATCACATTCTAAATAGTTACACTCTAATACTTCAAACTTTTACATTTCCAAAAGAAAAAGCCAGCTCATCGCCGGCTTCTCATCCTTTTGACATATCTCCAAACCCCTCACCAAACACATCGCGTACATCATGTATGGCAACAAAGGCTGTGTGATCCGTTGCTAAAACAATTTTTTTCAATTTCATAATTTCTTGTTTACTAATAACAATATATAGTACTTCCTTTGCTTGCTTTGTATAATATCCTCTTCCGTTCATTACTGTAACTCCACGGTCGAGTTTTTGATTGATTTGTTGGGCAATCGTGTCTGACTCTTTCGATATAATTGTGACTGCCTTTTTAGGATTTAATCCTTCAATAATGAGCTCCATCACTTTTGTACCGACATATAACATAATGAGTGTAATCATTACTTTCTCTGCACCAATAATGAAATAAGAACTTAAGACAACAAGAATATCAAAAAATAATAAGCTATAACTAATACTCCATCCTAAAAACTTATTTGTCATCTTCGCAAGAATGGTTGTTCCAGCTGTAGTACCACCAACACGAATAATTAATCCAATGCCAACTCCAGAGAATATTCCTCCAAAAATGGCATTAACTAATATCTCATTCGAATCAATGTTCCACCCTTCAGTTAAATGTAAGGAAAGAGAAAGCGAAATAACAGCAATAATCGTATATATGACGGTTTGTTTCGTTAAAAATTTATAACCTGCAATCAATAAAATGGCATTTAATATGAAACTCACTAATCCAGGAGACCATTCAAAAAGATAATAGAATATAATTGTCAATCCAGTAACTCCGCCTTCACTAAGTTCACTCGGGATGACAAACAGATTAATAGCTAATGCAAAAAGAAACGCACCAAAGACAATGACAATACTATCCCATATATATTTTTTCATGGCTTCTATCCTCCATCATTCAATTCGCTCTCCATTTGAGGCACCACTGCATTTTATCATGGGGTGATTAGTGACGACAATAGATTTTAGAAATAATGAATGAAAATCATTCATTAAAAAATAATTATGAATTTTCTTTTAACTCAAAGGTAAGGGAAAAAAACTTATCATTACTTTCTACAATTAAAAAGTTGCGAGTGCCGAGCATCTCGCAACTTTTTTACACATCTTAAATGATGATATCGTTTACCTAACTCTTTTGTATCTCATGTTGACTGACAGCTAATCGCTTAACTATTTGTTCACTATCATCGTTTAAACCTCGAACTCTAACGGAATTTCCGTTTTCTTTGAGCTTCAAGATCGCTTTATCCAACGCACCAACACCTGAATCATCCCAAATATGAGCTTGAGTGAAATCCAATACAATCGTCTCTTTTTTTACGTCAAAATCTATTTTTTCTAAAAAAGCATCAACTGAGACAAAGAATATTTGCCCTTGAACCTGATAATTTGTTAAACAATTTGTGTGGTCGATTGTCTTTGTTATTTTTACCTTTGATATTTTCGCTGCGAAGCATATAGCACTTAATATGACACCAGCAATAACACCTTTAGATAAGTCATGTGTGTACACAACGATCCCGACTGTAACTAACATCACTAACGAATCAGATAATGGTGCCTTTTTCAAATAAGCAAAAGAAGACCAATCAAAGGTACCTATAGAGACCATAACCATAATACCTACTAACACAGGCATTGGAATCTGGACAACGACTCCTCCTAACACAAGGATCAAAAACATTAATACAAGTCCAGCTACAAGTGTTGATAGACGTCCTCGACCACCCGACTTCACATTGATAACGGATTGTCCAATCATTGCACAACCTGCCATTCCCCCAAAGAATCCCGTTACAAAGTTAGCAATCCCTTGCCCTCTTGCTTCTTTATTCTTATCTCCAACAGTATCAGTCATATCGTCTACAATTTGAGTAGTTAATAATGACTCGAGCAACCCAACAATTGCCAAAGCAACAGAAAAGGGGAGTATAATCATCAACGTTTCTAAATTAAATGGGACATTCGGTAGGAAGAAGCTTGGTAATGTTTGTGAAATCGCTCCTAAATCCCCGACCGTTTTCATATCAGCTTGAAAAAAAATAGCGGCTGCTGAAAGGAAAACAATCGCAATGAGTGGAGCCGGTATGACCTTGATAAACCTTGGTACAATATAAATAATTAAAAGAGTAATAGCTAAAAAGATGAAAGTCATATAAGACTCTCCTAAAATATGAGGCACCTGTGCCATAAAAATGAGAATGGCAAGTGCATTAACAAACCCCATCATGACAGCTCTCGGGATAAATTTCATTACCTTAGCTATTTTAAATACACCAAATAAAAATTGAATGACTCCAGTTAAAATAGTTGCAGCAAGTAAATAATTCAAACCGTATTCTTTTACTAAAGGAACCATTAAGAGTGCCATTGCTCCCGTTGCTGCAGATATCATTCCGGGTCTCCCACCTGTAAAAGAGATAATAATAGCAATACAAACAGATGCATATAACCCTACCATTGGATCAACACCAGCTATAATAGAAAAGGCGATTGCCTCTGGGATAAGTGCAAGTGCAACTACAATGCCTGATAATATATCTCCTCTAATATTTGAAAACCACTGATCTTTCCATGTAATCAATCCTAAACACCTCATTCACATCTTTTTTTTAGGCAATGAGAAGATTTTAACACAAAAAGTTTCATAAAGGAACGTTTTTGGGATTAATTATGTCATATCAAGAAATTTTCAGGTGATGTGATATGATATCTTTAATTACGTTTGCAACTATTAGTTCTTATTTCATTTTAAGAAGAAAAGGAGCAATGATTATGTTCGCGGGATATCTACGACCTCTACATGATTTAGATATAGATGAGCAATATACCTACTTAAAAGATTGCGATATATACTTTCAAGAAGCACATACCTCACCAAAAAGAAGAAATAAATTAAAGGATTTATTAAACCATTTGCAAAAAGGTGATAAAGTGATTGTCGCTAGACTGAACGTATTAGCTGACTCCACGAATCATCTCGCAGAATTATTAAATGAGTTAGATGAGCGAAAAATTTATTTCCAAGCAATACATGAAGAAATCGATACAAGTGATGAAACGGGTAAGTATTTCTTACCCATGTTAAATAAGCTTATTTCCTTTCAAAGTGACGTAATCAGTGAAAATACCAGAAGAGGATTAACAAAAGCAAAAGAACAAGGGAAATCGAGTGGTAGACCAAAAAAGCCTGATGAAAATGTTAAAAAAGCGATTGAAATGTATCAAACAAAAAATTTCACTTTATTAGAAA
The DNA here is from genome assembly GCF_038006865.1 of Cytobacillus sp. FSL R7-0696. Taxonomy (NCBI): domain Bacteria; kingdom Bacillati; phylum Bacillota; class Bacilli; order Caryophanales; family Bacillaceae; genus Cytobacillus; species Cytobacillus sp. FSL R7-0696. The sequence goes on from NZ_JBBOWA010000001.1 coordinate 616,487, forward strand.
TTAAAGAACAAACAGGGATCAGTAAATCTACATTATACCGATATTTAGAACAATTAAGTTAAAAACAAATGATTCAATGGCATACTATTGAGGTAAGGCAAATAAAAATAGTTATTTAATAGTTTGTTTATCTACGAGTCCAACAGGGAATAACATGACTATCCGAAAAAAAAGGAGAGGTTTAAATGGACGGTAATAGAGAAGCTTACTATATCAACCTTGAAAACGGTACAATACTTGACACAATGGATGGTCATGATTGGCAGTTTAGAGTATATGCAACAGGTGCTGAAATTGCTGAGCTAAACCGCTTTTTAGATGAGAACTATAATGCCGAGTTAAAAACCTTTGCTAGAGCTCAAGTTCCTTTTCTTGAGTATCATAAAAAATCGCCTAACCCTGAATATGATCAAATTTTGATGCGTCTTTATGAGATGATTTATCAATTAGGTGATCAAGAGGCAAAAAATCATATAAAAGAGATGAATATTATCGATACTGAAAAGATATAAAAAGAAGCCACCTTCAATAGGGTGGCTTCTTTGCTTCTATTAAATTTCGGACGACTTCTCTTCTCTTGTATATTTCTTCACTGCTGGAATAATGTCATTCCCAATAATCTCTATATTTTTCATTACATCGGCGAAAGGTACTCCACCAAAATCGATTTGTGCTAAAAACCTTTGCATCCCAAATAATTCATATTGATAGAGAATTTTCTCAATAATTTGTTGCTTACTCCCAACCATTAAAGCATCCCTTACATCGGGCGCTTGTGTGAATTGCTGAATAGGGTAACCCCCTCCACCTCTAATCGCTTGAAAGCCACCATTTAGATAAGGATACATTCCTTCAAGCGCTTCTCGAGTTGTATCTGCAACATAAAATAAACTCGTAGTTGCAATTGGATATTGGTTGGCTTGGAATCCATTCTCCTCTAACGTCTGGCGATAAGCATCTACAGATATTTTGAAATTATCTGCCGGACCACCTAAGGTTGTTAATACCATTGGAATGCCCATTTTACCTGCTTTAACGGCACTAGCTGGTGGACCGCCAACACCTCTCCAAATAGGAAGTGAACCATTCAGAGGCCGTGGAAGCACTTCAGCATTATCTAATGGCGCACGGAATCTTCCCGACCATGTCACCCTTTCTTCCTCATTCAGTTGCTTTAATAAGGCCAACTTTTCCTCAAAGATATCTTCATAATGAGCCAAGTCTATACCCAATAATTGATAAGCTCCTACTCTAGAACCTCGACCCGCGACAATTTCAGCACGGCCACCTGAAAGCAAGTCAATTGTAGCAAAATCCTCATATACCCTAACAGGATCAGATACACTTAATACTGTTGCTGAACTTGATAATTTTATTTTTTTCGTTGCCTGGGCAATCGCACCAAGTACAACGGTATGTGCTTGAGTTGTAAAATAAGTTTGATGGCTCTCACCTAGGCCAAATACATCAATACCTGCTTCTTCAGCTAATTGACTTGCCTCGATGATTTCATTTAGTCTCTTTTGCGCGGATATTCGTTTGCCTGTTTTAGCATTAGGAATGTGATCACCCAATGAGTACAAGCCGAACTCCAGACCATTCTCTTTATTTATCCGGTATTTTTCCATTATTCATTCTCCTCTATAGGTTTAAGCATCTTTTCTATTTCTTCTCGGCGTTCTTCGAGGAATGGCGGAAGATCTAAAGTTTCTCCTAAATGCACGAGATCGGTATCAATTGTGAACCCGGGACCATCTGTCGCAATTTCAAAAAGGATACCATTAGATTCTCTAAAGTATAGGCTTTTAAAATAATAGCGATCGATAATACCATTTGTTAAAAAACCTTTTTCTCTTACTTTACTTTCCCAATATTTCAGTTCCTCTTCGTCTTTTACTCGGATTGCTAAATGATGAACACTGCCTCGTCCTGGTCTCTCATCTGGTCCATCTTTTTCAATCACCACAATTTCACCGAACGGTTCTCCTGCTAATGATTGATAGACCGTTAATTTTTCTTCTTGATAAGAAATAGAGTAGCCAAACATATTCACTAGCGTGTCCTGTAACTTCTCGGGTCTTCTCACTGTCATTTCAACTGGGCCCATGCCCATAATTTGATGCTCCTTAGGGATAAGTGATTGAGACCAACCTCTCCAAAATGACAGGCTTTGCTCAGAGACAATAAGCACTAATTGCAAGCCATCGGGATCTTCAAATGATAGACTGGGGCGTTGCGTATATTCTGTAATTTCTCCATGTTTTACTTTTAATTGCTTAAAACGTTCAGACCAAAACAGTAAACTCTCATAGGATGGAACAAGTAATCCAATGCGGGTAATACTATTTGTTCCTTTATGGGTTCTACCTGCCATCGGTATTTCAAAAAATGTTAATTCTGTGCCTGGACTTCCGATTTCATCTCCGAAAAACAGATGATACATAGAGGGATCATCCTGATTTACAGTCATCTTAACCCGTCTTAAACCAAGTATATTCTTATAAAAGTGATTATTTTTATTCGCATCCTTTGTAATCATAGATGTATGATGATGACCTGCAATGTACGTCATTTAATCCTCTCCTATATAATGGATTTTTTCTTCTGATCACTATTTTTTTGTAGTTTTGATAATAACTGATAAAGAATCTTCTGCTCATCCTGTGAGAGTGATTCATCAAAAAAGGAAGTTTGAAAATGTAATTGGGCCTCATATGCAGTAGCTAGTTTAGTCTTCCCTTTTGCTGTGAGAGAAATTTTTTTCGTTTTCCATTTTACTGCTTTTATAATCAATCCTTCTTTTTCTAGTTTTGAAAGCATTCTAGATACCCCCCCTTGGCTTACCGTTAATTTATCAGCTAGCTCTTGTTGGGTAATAGGTTCGTAAGCTGCTACCTGTGTAAGAACATCAAACTGGGAAGCAGTTAATTGATATTTTTTTAAAAACTCATTAGATAATAAGTTACTTTGATGTGTAAATCTAGCTATCCTCATCCATAATAAAGACCCTAAAGTATGCTTTTTCATTTTTAAAGTCACCTCGTTATATTTATCACTTTACCACTCAATTGATTTATCTTCAAGTAAAATATCTCGAATTAATAATATATTTTTTTCAAATTCATGCTACATTTACAAATAAAACGGGAAGTATGTACTTATGAAAGGGGGAATGGAGTCATGAATACTGTAGCGATTATTTTAAATCCTCATGCAGGGAACAAGAAATTATTAAATCAAATCGAAGAAATTGAAACAGAATTAAAAGAAACTTTTACAAATGTGAAAATATATCAAACAAAACAGGAGGGTGATGGCGCTAAATACGTGGAAAAACTTGCGTCTTCAGTGGATTTAATTATCGGCGCTGGCGGAGATGGAACAATCTTTGAACTAGTCAATGCATTAGCACCATTGCAAGTGAGACCAGCATTTGCTATCTTACCTGGAGGCACATGTAATGATTTTTCAAGAACCATTGGCATAAATCAAGAACCAAGATTTGCCGCCAAACAGATTAAAGAAAAAAAGATAAAACAAATAGATATCGGTACTTTTAATCATCAATACTTTTTGAACTTCTGGGGAATTGGCTTAATTTCAAAAGTATCAGAGCAAATGGATAATAATAGTAAAAAACTTGGTAAAATGTCTTACTATATTCAAGCGTCTAAGCTTATTTTTCAAAACGAAGTCTTCCATTTAAAAATTGAAAGTGATCATTGCACCTATGATGATGATGCTGTCATGGTGGTAATAGGAAATGGTTCTTATTTAGGCGGTATGCAATCCTTCTTTCCTCAAGCAAATATCCAAGATGGCTTACTTGATGTGTTAATTATTAAACAAGCCAGTATGCAAAATTTTTGGACCTGGTTCCAATCACAAGTAAAAGACGATTATCCAGATAAAAATAATGATGAAATCGTCTATTTCCGAACAAAATCATTAAAGATAGAAGCTCAACCAATTCAAAAAATTGATTGTGATGGAGAATTAATTGCCGAAACACCCACTTCAATTTCTATCTTACCTCAACATATGACAATGGTAGTCGGCGATGTTTGACTAGGAGAGTCTGCTCAACAAATATTTAGTAGGGCAGACTCTCTTGGCAACTCAGTAAGGATAAGTTTCTTATTTTAGTTGCTCTTGCTCAACTGCCCACTCCTTCCTGTATTCATTGTGAGGTGGGATAAAGACAGCTTCATGACTACCTCTTACGACTGAAAAATGATCAACATTATAGTGACCATGAAGGGTTTGATTATGGTGAGCAATGATTTTCTCAGCAGGTAAAACTGTTGAATCAATTGTCGAGTGTCCATCTTTAATTAAAGTAACATCAAAACCATTAACAGTTGCATATCGGACAGCTGTATCAATACAATATTCCGTTTGACATCCTGCAATAATTAGATGTTGAATATTCCTCTCTTTTAGGTAATTTAATAAACCAGTTTCGTAAAAAGCATTCGTCGCAAGTTTATTAAACATTTTTTTGGAAGATTTTTCAGGTACCTTAATTAAGTGATGTACTTGAAAGCCATCTCCACTCCCACCGCCTACATCTAGATCTCTTACAAATATAACGTCAATATCATTTTTCTCCGCTTGTTCAATTAATATATTTATTGTAGTAATCAGCTGCTCTTTTTGATAGACGGGCGTTTGACCGTTTTCCTCCTCAATTAATGCTTCTTGTGCATCAATTATTAATAAAACTTGATTCACTTCACATCTTCCTCTCTATTATTACTTAAACTATACTCATTCCTGCTCTGATTGAAATACTCCTTCTTTACTTAAAGAAAAATTGAAAATTAAATGAAGTTCTCTTTCTTCACTATCAATCAGGAAATTTGCACTGTATCTAGGAAAAAAATATAGGTATAATAATAAAGGTGGCAATAATGTAATGTATATAATAGACTGCCGTGCATATAATAATAGAAAGAAGGGACAACCTCTATTATTTTTCATTTAAAGGAGTTTTCATATATGCTTGATTCAATAGAAAGACAATTGATGGAAAGAGAATTGCATTTTTTGCAAGATATGAAAAAACATATTACTAACCCCCAAGATCCAAGAATTCATATTATCGATGAACATATCTCTCTTTTGCAAGAAGTGATCGATACTGATCAAGTTGTCGATTAAATGTGGTGGTTTCCCAATGTCAAAAAAACTTTCTAGAATCCGTAGTCTTTAAAAAACTTGTCCTTTTATTGCTTGAGCGAGACATTTATTTGATCCATAGATGTTTCTATGACAAAGAAAACTTCTAATTTCCTATGCCCTAAACCTACTTAACTCCTCCATTACCTACCCACTTTATACCTTTTCGTAACTATTGATTAATCAATACAAGTTCAATCTGTGCAGATTTTCCATGACTTTTTAAATAGGTGCTCAAATTCTAAATAAGAAGAGTTCCCCTCCATATTCTTCCTATCATTTGTCCATAAAGAAACTGCACCTCCATTTGTTAGATTCTAACAATTGAGATGCAGTCCAATTTGTTCAGATGAATGATTCATCCTATGCTTCTATACATTTATTTGTGTCTTTTCATCACGATTGGCAACAGTGAAGAAGAGGGTAAAACCAATAAAGGATGTAACGAACAAAATGGCTCCCATCGGTATAGCTGTTGATTCATTCAACCCTACTAATGGAGAAACCGTCGCTCCTACCACAAGAGGAAGCATTCCTAAAATGGCACTTGCACTGCCTGCACGATGTCCTTGGAATTCCATTGCTAATGTAAACGAACTTGTCAAAACCATTCCCATTGAGAGCATATAAATAAAGATTGGAATGACGATTAATGCAAGCGGTCCTTTTATAATCGTCATCAAAAGTAAGAATAATGTCGACGATGCAGCGACTGTGACCGCGATTTTTAACAATTTTTTCTCTGTCACTTTTCCACCTAAACGACCTACGATGGTGCTCCCGGTTATAATTGCAAGTCCATTTATGCCAAATAGAATACTAAATACTTGCGGTGAAACACCATAAATCCCTTGATAAACAAACGGTGTACCTGAGACATAAGCAAAACTTCCTCCATGAACAAATCCAACGATTAAAGCATAGCTAATAAAAGAACGGTCTGTACTCAACTCTGCCATTGTCCGAAACGTGGATTTCAAAGAGCTTGGTCTACGCTTCTCTACAGGTAAGGATTCCTTAAGTTTTAAAAATACAATTAAGAAAATGATTAAACCTATGATTCCTAAGCTTATAAATATCCAATGCCAACTCGCAGAAGGAAAAAGCAAAATGCCTCCCCCTGCAATGGGAGCGACTAACGGAGCAACCGCATTAATGACCATCAATAGCGCAAAAAATTTCGTTAGTTCTCTTCCACTAAATGTGTCTCTAACAACCGCTCTCGATAAGACAACTCCCGCAGAGGCAGTAGCTCCTTGCAAAAATCTTGCAATAACAAGGGTTGTAATATTAGGGGCAACTGCACATAAAAAAGAGGCACCAGCAAAAAGTAGAATAGAAATTAAAAGTGGTTTTCTCCTTCCTTTTGCGTCACTAATCGGTCCAATCACCAATTGTCCAAAAGCCAAACCAATTAAACAAGCCGTTAAACTCAATTGGACCATAGAAGCCGATGTCTCTAAGTCCGAAGCAATACTCGGAAAGCTTGGTAAATACATATCTATATTTAATGGTCCTAATGTCGCTAGCATCCCTAAAAGTAATGCTAGTATCAATCGTTCTTTACCCTTTGGATTATGAGTCAATGAACTCCCTCCTTTCTAATATAGGTAAGAGCTCGACTAACTTATTGATTTCATAAGTGGGTGTAATGTCTGTGTCATTAGCTACTTTTGCAACATTCATCCAACAAGCATCCATTCCAGCAGCAAGACCACCTTTTATATCAGCTACTAAAGAATCACCAATAATGAGTGCTTTTCCACAATTAAACTGATCTATACTCTGGAAACAATAATCGAAGTATGCTTTCATAGGCTTATGAAAACCAGTTTCTTCTGAGATAAAGATATTTTTAAAATAAGGAAACAACCCGGAATCACGTAACCTACGATTTTGCGTTTGCGCTACACCATTCGTCATAATAAAAAGGTCATATTGCGTCGATAGTTGTTGAATAAGCGAGAGCGCTCCATCTAATTGTTCATGTCCTTCGGATAAGAAATTGCGGTAACTCCGTTCCATTGTTAAGCCGTCTACTTGCTTTCCATGAAGTCGGAAGAACTCGGTAAATCTCGTGTTTAAAAGTTCCTCTTTGCCAATCTCTCCCCGTTCATGCGCATGCCATAACCCTTTATTAAAGCGGTGATAATCCCCTTTTATGTCATCAGTTAATACGATATTTTCTTGTTCAAACAAACGCTCTAATGCCCTTTTTTCCGTATGTCTAAAATCTAATAATGTGTCGTCCACATCAAAAAATAAATATTGATACTTTTTCATATATAGCCTCTCCTGTTGTTTCATTCATATAGGGACGAACCAGCCATTTCCCGCAGGCCCTCCCAATCTTTAATCTGAATCCATTTGTCTTTTCTTTCAACTAAACCAAGATCACTAAACTGTTGAACCACTCGATTTAAGTGGCGATAACTCGTTCCAATGAGATTAGCAGTATCTTTTAAATTTTTTGTACTATGCATACCCGTCACTAATGAGTGTTCCTCATCAAATGAATGCGATAATAAATAGCTAGCTAGTCTGACTTCTACTGGATAAAGCACATTCAATTTTAAAAAATTTGACTTTGCATTAAATTTATCCGTAATAACCTTTAGCAAAAACATGAGAAACGGTGAATATTGTTCGCAATGTTTACGGAGAAATTTATATGGGATTTTTATAACTGTTACTGAAGATACCGCTTCAACTGTATTGATAATATCAATGTTTTGGATATATTCAATATCCCCGATCAACTCAATCGGTGTTTGAAATGAAAGTACAAGTGTTTTTCCTTCCATAGATGTTGTAAATACTTTTGCTTTTCCTTTTACTACGATGTACAATGCCTTCGCCTGTTCTCCTTGTCTACAAAGCTGCTCTCCCTTTTCTACAGTATGCAAGCTCAGATGAGGATACAGCCTTTCCGGTAACACCTCGTGCAGATTATATTTATCCATATAAAACTGAACGTCCACTCGACTCATGTCCAACACCCATCTCCTCTTCATTCCTTTTCTTATTTAAAGATAACAAACATTTTTTGAAAAGGACATATGTCCCAATCATTCGTACTTTAATAAAAAAATAACAATAAAGAATGTAAGGAATCGATTATTTTTTATGAAGAAATTGTGGGAGGATGTGAAAGGGGGACAAACAATAACCTACAAAAAACGTGAGCCAAATGAAATCTTATTTAAAATCCTCATTTGCCAAATCACCTGAAACTGTTATAGCCGTACGCGAACCATCGCCAACAGCAATCGCTACTTGAGAAGGAGATATAAATGCAGCGTCACCAGTCGCATACACACCAAATATAGTCGTCCGATTATGAAGATCACGAACTACTCTACCATTTACATCTTTCTTGCAGCCTAATCCATATAAAATGGTGCCATTATGTTCCCATCTTGGACTGACAAAAAGGGAATCAACCTTTTCAGTTCTACCATTTGTAAAGAGTATAGCAGAAAGACTTCCTGCTTCTCCAACTAATTCCTTAATCGGAAAATCTATGATAAGGATTTGTTTACTTTGTAACTGATCCCTTGTTCTACTATCTATCGGAAAACCATTAGTACATACTACTATATGTTTAGTTATTTGATGAATAAGTTTGATCAAATGTAGCGAACCAAGATGATCGTATAAAACAGCAATTTTCTTCTCTCTCAACTCCCAACCATCACAATAAAAACAATTATGCACACTTTTTCCATACAAAGAGGCTAATCCTTTAATTTGGGGTAGTCTTTCTCTAATTCCGGTTGAAACGATGATTTTTCTTCCTTCGAATACTTCTTTATCTAACGTCACTATAACGAAAGATTGGTCATTTTTCCTTGCATGGATTACTTCATGATTTTTTATTGTAACAGAAGGGTAATGCATGATTTCCTCATAAGCTGTCTGTCTAAACTGTTCTACTTCTATGCCATCACGTGTCAAAAAACCATGTGAATAGGTGGTAAATCGGTTCCTCGGACGATGATGATCAAGTATCAGTACAGTTCTATTTGCTCGACCTAATACTAAAGCTGCGCTTAACCCCGCAGGACCACCGCCTATAATGATACAATCATACATCATGCTCGTCCAACCCCCTTATAGATCATTCAGTAAAAGCTACTTTACCATCCTATGCAACGGCATTTTAAAATATCCTCTCCTTTTACTTAGAATCATATTTTGCATCCGAACATCGTTCATATTAATAACTAAACTTAATTCCATCAAAAAAATCTAAGTAATCGTGATGATGCACTGAAAAAGAAATGAAGAAAACATTTGAACTATTTTTTTGGAAATACTCACGATAAAAGTCCCCCATTATACAAAAATTCTTGTTCTTCTTTGTTATTCTAAGGAAATTCTATAACAAAAACCCTTCTTTTCTCCTCTATCAAAAAAAATAGAAAATAGTTACTATTATGTTGAAAAATAGATTATTTATTATATGGTTTCGAGTGAAGATTAAAAAATGAATACAGAGGAGTTGTGTCGATTTTGATAAGGAAAATTACTTTTTTATGTCTTACTATTATCCTCGTAATTTCTTCTTTACCAAGAATTTATCAGGCAGAGGCAGCAGAAACGAATCATTTTCCAAATCCTTTTAAAAGCAAAGTAGATATTCGCTTATTGGGGACGACTGATATTCACACCAACCTTTCCAACTACGATTATTATCAAGACAAAGAAGTGGAGGATTTCGGACTAGCAAAAACAGCCACATTAATTAAAGAAGCAAGGACGGAGGAGAGCAATAGCTTTCTTTTCGACAATGGTGATCTGATTCAAGGGAATCCATTAGGGGATTATAAAGCTAAGATCAATCCGATCAAACCTGGAGAATTACATCCGGTATTCCAAGCTATGAAGCTTCTAGATTATGATGCTGCTACTGTAGGGAATCATGAATTTAATTATGGATTATCATTTTTAAATGAAACATTAAATGATGCCCCCTTCCCTTATGTGAACAGCAATGTCTATCACGTAAAAAAAGGGAAAGGGAAGGAAAAGCAGTATTTCCAGCCATACAAAATCATTAGAAAAATAGTAAGAGATGAGAGGGGATTTCCTCACTTATTAAATATCGGTGTAACTGGTGTTGTGACACCACAAATAACTGAATGGGATAGAGCGAATTTAGAAGGGAAAGTCTATACGAAAGATATCGTCCAATCTGTTAAAGAAACCATTCCTAAAATGAAAAGAGCCGGTGCCGATCTAGTTATTGTCCTCGCTCATTCTGGAATGGGAACGGAAAATTATACAGAGATGGATGAAGATGCTACATATGCGCTAACAAAAGTAAAAGGAATCGATGCTATTATTTCTGGTCATAACCATAAGCTCTTTCCAGGAGACTTTTCAGACTTACCGGGAGTGAATGAAGAGAAAGGGACAATTAATGGTGTACCCGTTGTTATGCCTGGTAACTGGGGTAATCATTTAGGTGTCATTGATTTATCACTTACCACTTCCTTTGGACATTGGAAAGTAAACAATGTCCAGTCTGAATTGCGAAGCGTATATAATTCAGAAAGCGAAACCAATACAATTGCCGATCCAGACATACTCGATGCCATCCAACTTTCTCATGAACAAACGTTAGAATATGTAAGACAACCTGTTGGCAATACGACTGCCAATATTCATAGTTACTTTGCATTAATAAAAGATGATCCCTCCATTCAAATTGTTACAAATGCACAGAAATGGTATTTAGAAAAACAACTAGCTGGCACACCAGAAGAGGGTACTCCGATTTTATCTGCTGGAGCTCCTTTTAAAGCTGGCGGACGTAATGGAGCAAATTATTATACTTATATACCTGAAGGAACGATAGCGATTAAAAATGTCGCTGATTTATATTTGTATCCAAACACGGTTGCAGCCATTAAAGTCACCGGCGCTGATATAAAAGAATGGTTAGAAATGTCTGCTGGTCAGTTTAATCAAATCTTACCTGGTGAGGAACAAACACAACCTTTAATAAATGAGCAATTTCCAACATATAACTTTGATGTGATAGACGGAGTCACTTATGAAATTGATGTAACAGATCCTGCCAAATATGATACTGAAGGAAAATTGATCAATGAAAATGCGAATAGAATCAAAGGTTTAAGCTATAATGGTTCACCGATTAATCTTGAGCAAAACTTCATTGTAGCGACTAATAATTATCGCGCAAGTGGGCAGTTCCCAGGTGTAAGAAACCAACAATCAGTTACTATGTATCCAGATGAAAACAGACAAGTAATCATTGATTACATTCTTGAGCAAGGCACCATCGATCCTACGGCAGATAATAACTGGACATTCACGTCTGTTTTAAATACACCAAATATTCAATTTGAATCGTCCATAGAGGCTAAAGATTTACTTAATGAAAATAGCCCCATTCAATATATTGGGCCAAGTAATAATGGATTTGGTCTATACTCCATCACAATAGAATAGAGAAGTATTGTTTTTATAAAGAGGCTTCGAGTAATTCTCTTAGCCTCTCTATTAAACTAACAATCATTTGAGAGGAGCGATTTTACATCAGATGACTACGACAAAGAACTTTTCTATCTTGCCCGAAGAGAATCGATTAAATAATATTCACCTCCACCAGATACTCCTAAATATTTCTGATGGCTGCTATTATTTAAACAAGGATATGCAACTTTTATTTGTTAATCGTTCAGCAGAAAATATGTTTAATATCGTAAAAGACGAAATACTAGGCAGAAATATTTGTGAGGCTATACCAGATTTATGTAGGAAAGTATGTAAACAGTTATATCAATCATACAAGAAGCAAAGAGGGATTAGTTTTGACCTCTCATACGCAAATACTAATTATTTTAAAGTGAAAACAATACCCGATACAAAAGGTCTTCTAGTGATTATGCAGGATATAACAGAGACGAAGAAAGAAAATGAAAGAAGAGCTTATTATGAAAAATTACGGTTGATTGGGGAAATGGCAGCTGGTGTAGCGCATGAAGTGCGTAATCCACTAACAACTGTGAAAGGCTTTCTTCAGTTAGTAGAAAAAAATGAAGATTTACTAAAATACCAAGAAATTTTTCTATTAATGATTAATGAAATTGATCGTGTCAATTCCATTATTAGTGAATTTCTAGATATGGCCAAGAATAAGCCTAGTCGAAAAGAGAAGGAACATCTCAACGAAATTATTCAATCTATCTATCCATTGCTAGAGACGAGAGCCATTAAAGAAAATAAAAAAATCCATCTTCAGCTGCACCCTTTACCACTATTAAATTTAGATCAAAACGAGATTCGTCAATTAATTATTAATATGGTAAATAATTCTTTAGATGCAATGCATGCGAAAGCATCTATACATATCAGTACATACTTAGATCGTGGTCAAGTCGTATTATCTATAACAGACGAAGGTACAGGAATTGCCCCTGAAGTAATGAACAAGATTTCTACCCCCTTTTTTACAACAAAAGAAAAGGGAACTGGTCTAGGGCTAGCTATCTCGTTTGCCATTGCCAAAAGAAATAATGCTAATATTGATTTTACTACAGACTCTTCTGGGACAACCTTTTCCATTCGTTTCACGATTCAAGATCATTACTAATTATTCAAAGGGGTTGATTTTCATTCAACCACTTTTTTTATTCCCAAGTTCTGCTGCGATTAATTTCACTTTTTTGTACAAAGGCTTTCTCTAAATCTATATCTAATTTATTCGCTAGCTCGCACACATTCCATACTACATCATATAGCTCTAAACCTAGGCGTTCTTTCACCACTTCCTTATCCTCTTCCCATGAAAGTGATAATACTTCCTTTGCCACTTCACCTACCTCCGTCATTAGAAAGAGTGCACGAGCCTCGACGCTGTTTTTATCAAAGCCTTTTTCTTTACTAAATTGTCCAACCTCTTTTTGTAACTCTGCTATATTAATCATTCGATGCTTACCTACTCCCATGTTTTATTCAATTGCTCGCGATAAAAATGAATCGCTTCTTGATAAGCAGTAATTGATTCATCCCTTGAAGTATTAGCCAATAATCTCAACAAATGATTCATCGCTAATTCATGTTCCCCTAAGTTATATAAAGTCATCGCTAAAAATGTCACTAGTGCTCCGTTATGGGGAAATTGATGGAATCCTTCCTCTAATACTGCTTTAGATTTTTCATATTCCCCTAACGTTCTAAGTGTACTGCCTAAACCAATATAAGCCCCTTCCAGGTCCTCTTTCAATCCTTTTTGAATGGCTTTTTCATAGAGGGGCACGGCTTTTCTTTCTTCACCGAGCAAGTCGTAACTCCAAGCACTTTGGTATAAAAGGTTTGCATCATCGGGAAAAGATTCCAACATCTTCAAAAAAAGCTGATTAGATAATAACCATTCACCTTGCTTTCTTAATCTTAACGCTTCCATTATCTCATCTTGCATACTTGCCTCCTCCCTTCATTTAGACTCTATGAGGCAGAATGTTTAAATAAATCCAGGGATTATAATGTATTTCCCCCAGCTTCAATTTTATTTTATTTTTCCGACGATCACTTCAAGGTCAACCGTAATTTGATTATGATCACCCTCAATAAATAACCTCTTCGTATTTTCTTGCCCACTCCATGTGAGGGGTGTCATTTTTACAAGTTGTTTCTTCTCTTCACTACTAAGTTCTACAGTGTAATGCAAACTTTTTTGACTGATAACATGAAAATGTTCTTTAAACAATTGTAGTATCTCTTGATTATCATAGTGATTATTTTTCGATAACGCACTTCTTAACTCAAATAAATAATTAGGACGGGGGACAACCTTAATTACGATGCCACCCTCTCGTAACACCCTTTTAAACTCCTGATAATTAGAAGGTGATAGAATATTTAATAGCACATCTACAGAATGGTCGGTGAAGGGTAGATTCGCCAAATCCCCAACAAGCCATATCCACTCATCATCATTGCCCGCTGCCATTTTAACTGCTTCTTTAGCAATATCTAAACCGACTCCTACATACTTTTGCTCAGTTACATTTAGCTTTTCTAAGATCATATGTAAATGCGAGCCTTCACCGCAACCAGCATCAGCAATCATCTGTCCTGGACTAAGCTCCTTTATATGCGAAATGATTAATTGTTGTAACGGATTGTATAGTTTTGTTTTTGTGATGATTTGTTTTCTTGCTTCAAATAACTCCTTATCATAATGACTGTTTACTTTATGAGTTAGGACGTTGATATAGCCCTGCTTTGTAATATCAAAACTATGAAGGTGGCTACAGATTAGTCGGCTATTGTCTTCTACCTTCAAATCTCCCTTACAAATAGGACATCTTAATGGTGAATGCAAACGTGTTATTTGCTCAATTCTCTTCTGCTTTTTATTCATGGTTCATTCCTTTCTCAATTTAGTGGGTTATATAGTTAACGTCGAACGAATAATACGCCTCCACAATGAGAGATTTGCTTATAATCTACTTTAAACTTTAATGCTATTAATTCTTCCTTTATTTCCTCATAGACGGTATAAAATTCACTATGATCCCAATCCTCATAACTTCTGTTTTTACATTGATCATGCGCACTTCTTGTTTCAAAGGCAATATCTCCAATAATAATTGACCCTCCTTCATGCAACGAAAAGGATAGCTGTTGAATCCATTCAATTTTTTTTCTATCTGTTACATGATGAAGTGCATAGGTAGAGATAATGGCATGAAATTTTTCCTTCTCAAATTCGAATGGAAGACCTTCTTCCATATTTCTTTGAAAAAGATAAGCGTTTGGCATTTTTTCCTTTGCAATGGCAATCATTTCTTTTGAGAAATCAATTCCATAGATGCTATGACCGTCATCGTACAATCGCTTTGTTAAGGTCCCCGTGCCAAACCCTACATCTAAAATGGTTGATGACGGGTGATGTCCTGCCATATGATATACAAGATTAATTACGTCTTGATAACCAGCAAAAGGATAAGCCTCTTTTCCCTCAGATAATTTTACGGATTGATCATACTCCTTCGCCCATTCATCGAACCCTCTATGATTTAATACCAATTAAACATCCCCCCGTACCTCTATTTTTTTATCACCTGCACATTGTTCTATTTAATAATTACTTCCTGTTTCATCTCGAACACTTCTCTCCATTTTGATTATATTTAGTTTATCACAAGCAATGGGAGCATTGGGATGCCGTATGATGAAATTGCTTTCATTGTTGTAGTTTAGGTGGAAACTTTGATTCCCTTTCATCTAAAGGTGGCTGTAAAACAAACACGTTTTAAGTCATAATCAGTTCATATACCATTAAAAGAGAATCACTCAATAAGAACCTAAAAAAAATATCACAGGAACCAAGAGATTGAGATAATTTATCAATAAAAAAACCCAAACACGTTGAGTTTGGGTTTCATTTACATATGGAATTATAACTGCAAGTATAAATAGTATATTAAAATGCTGCTGTCCAGCCAGCGTCAGCTGTAATGACCGTACCATTCACGAAGCTCGATTCATCAGAAGCTAAAAATAAAGCCACTTTCGCAATTTCTTCCGGTGTTCCGACACGTGGCATCACCGCTGATGCTAGTTGCGTACGGCTCATACCAAATTCATTCGGTTGTTTTAATGCAGTCCCAATATTTGTAGCCACCCCACCAGGAGCAATAGCATTACAACGGATTCCTTCTTTTGCATACATAAAACCAGTGTTTTTTGTTAAGCCAACAACTGCATGCTTAGATGCTCCATATGCTGCCCCAGCATGCGCACCGTTTAAACCGCCTGTTGAAGCTGTGTTTACAATCACGCCTTTTCCTTTTTCAAGGAAAATCGGGATAGCTTTGCGCATAGCTCGCATCACACCTTTTGTATTGATATCAAAGATAAGATCCCATTTTTCATCTGTAATGTCTCCTACAGGTTCCATTGCATCCATAATACCTGCATTATTCACTAAGATATCTAATGTACCGTATTCTTCTACAGCAGCATCAATCATCCCTTCAACTTCATCTAATTTAGCAATATTTACTCCAAGAGCTAGTGCTTGTCCACCACTCGTTTTAATAGCTTCAACAACCGCTTCTACACCTGCTTTATTTAAGTCGACAGCAACCACTTTTGCACCTTCTTTTGCGTATAACTCAGCAATTGCTTTTCCCATACCAGATGCCGCACCTGTTACAATGGCTACTTGATCTTTCAGTTTCATAGAAAATTACCCCTTTCATTTATGCACCTTCATTAAAGCGCTATCAAAATAGTTTGTACTCTTTCAGTTTAATCTTCTATAATTTAAGTAACAATATGCAAAACAGATAGCATTTGTTCAATAATAAATACATTGGGTATCACTTGTATATTAATAAAAGTTAATCAACAAAGGGAAGGTGAATTGTTGATGAAAAATGATCGAAGAATTCATAAATCTAAAAAAGGGCTAAAAGATGCTCTGATTACTTTAATGGCTGAAAAAGAGTTTGAAAAAATTACAGTGACTGACCTTGTACAAAAAGCGGATTTAAATCGCGGCACCTTTTATAAGCATTTTCAGACGAAAGAAGAATTACTAGAAGAATTAACCAACGATATATTTGATGACCTTATTCGGAGCTATCGCGAACCATATATCGGCATTGGAAAATTACATATTGAAGATTTAACAACATCAAGTGTAAAGATTTTTGAACATGTATATCAATACGGAAGTTTCTATTCAGTAATGATACATTCTCACGCACTCTCTGGATTTCAAGATAAGATTATTTCCGTTTTAACACAGCTTTCCTATGATGAAATTGGCTTTGATCACATCCCAAATGCCATTAATCATGAATTATTAACAAACTATCATGTATATGGCCTCTATGGACTTATTATTTCCTGGGTAAAAGGAGGTTTTAAATATAGTCCGACGCATATGACCGAACAATTGATAGAAATGCTGAATTATACCTCTAAGCTGCCAATCGTTAATATTAAACAAAAGGAAGCAAGAAAACCTTAAAAACATTCGGAAGGCAGGGCGCTACTTTTCTTATGCCATTAACCATGTATTGATGAATAAAATTCAATTCGCTCACGAGAAGGATCCGGTAGCATCTGATCTACTTAATGGTTAAAGTAAATAACTCGGCGACTTGACACTGCTTTTAGTCGCCTCCTCGTCAGGTATCCAATCAAATTTTTCTCCCGCCATGGATTTTTGACGCGTTTCTTACCTTTTCCTATCAAATCTTTCTCCCGCTACGAATTTTTGACGCGTTTCTTACATTTTCCTATCAAATCTTACCCTCGCCACGGATTTTTGACGCGTTTCTTACCTTTTCCTATCAAATCTTACCCTCACCACGTATTTTTGACGCGTTTCTTACCTTTTCCTATCAATTTTTACCCTCGTCACGAATTTCTGACGCGTTTCTTGCCTTTTCCAATCAAATTTCACCCTCGCCACGGATTTTTGACGCGTTTCTTGCCTTTTCCAATCAAATTTCACCCTCGCCACGAATTTTTGACGCGTTTCTTACCTTTTCCTATCAAATCTTACCCTCGCCACGGATTTTTGACGCGTTTCTTACCTTTTCCTATCAAATCTTACCCTCGCCACGGATTTTTGACGCGTTTCTTACCTTTTCCTATCAATTTTTACCCTCGCCACGGATTTTTGACGCGTTTCTTACCTTTTCCTATCAATTTTTACCCTCACCACGTATTTTTGACGCGTTTCTTGCCTTTTCCTATCAATTTTTACCCTCGCCACGGATTTTTGATGCGATGCGTTACCCCCTATTCTGATCACCATCACATGCACTTCATGCGAACTGGCAAGAACGAACATCGAACTGTCCACTGCCCAACTTGCTCACCAAATAAAAAAACTCGAACACTGTATTGTTCGAGTTCAAATGATGCTAAGATCGCATACTTAATTACTTCAAATTAAAAATAATCCCAACTAAAGAATAAATAATCACAGTTGAAAAAAGGACTGTCATATGGATAAGTGAATAGGCGAATAAAGCGTTTGCCCATTTCTTCGGATCCATCTTCTTATAACCATAGATACTAAGAATTAACCAACCAATACCAAGTAACAATGATACGAGTGTTAACCCTGGGCTTAATGGCCAAAATAAAAAGCTTGTTAAAATTAACAAAACAAGATAGACATTTGTTTGTAAATAGGTGCGACGTATTCCTTTTACAACAGGTAACATCGGTACATTTGCCGCTTTATAGTCATCATGTTTACGAATGGCAATCGCATAAAAATGTGGCATTTGCCAAATAACTTGAATGACGAATAGACCTAATATTGCCGGGTGTAAAATATCTGGATGAATAGCAGCCCATCCGATTAAAGGAGGCATCGCTCCCGAGATACTCCCAACTTCCGTATTATAAATGGTTCTTCTTTTTGTCCACATAGTATAAGGTACAACATAAAAAAACCAACCTAAAAAACCGAGCAATCCTGCTAGCGGAGTTGCTAATGATAACAAAATAATACCTACTAATCCCATCACTGTCGCTAAAATTAACACTGATTTAGTAGTGATATCTCCTGTTACTGTAGGTCTAGTCTTCGTACGCTCCATAATAGAGTCAATATCTCTATCATAAATATTATTGAAGGCACCGGCAGAGCCGATAATAAAAATAGAACCAAATAAGGCAAATAATATTGCTGGTATCTTGTCTAAAATACCATAATCATACGTATATAAGGCGAGCGTTAACCCTGCGAACATTGGAAACAAATTGGATTTAATAATCCCTGTTTTAATGGTAGCAGCTAGAATTTTTGTAATTGGTTGACGCTTTTCAAGTTGCTGCATTGAATTATTCATGCTAATACCTTTCTCCATAACAAGAGGAACTTTCCCTTCCATAAGAAATTTCAATTATATTGTAACACTAAAAAAGTATTTATAACTTTTTAAGTAAACCTTTTCACAATATCTTCAAAAAGAAGTGACAATTTATAGCTATAAAAATACAACCTCTTCCATTATAATCATAAGAAAGACATTTGACTAGATACCCCTTGTTGATTGAAAAGTATGAGAAAAGGAGAACCTCATGACTGTATTATACGGCATTATTATCTTTTTACTCATTGCTGCTATTGTTGGTACTTTATTATTGACAAGTCGCAGTGATGACAATTACCGATCTTCTACAAAGAAAAACAGTAGAAACCTTTCACTTATATATATTATCCTGATTATCCTATCTATTATTGCACTAGGGTTATATATTATCATTTACTAATACTTCTGATGAAGGAGATGATTATGATTAACCAACAATTAACTGAAGTGACTACCATTCATAAAATACTCCCAAACTATTGGCCACATTTTATCGCTTCACCTTATGCCTATTATAATCATGAATCTGTTTATTTATATCAGCATCCTCAATTTAATGGTCAAGAAGTCATTCTCCCATGGAACAATCAATTTACGGGCTCTACCTCAATAATTTTCGAAAATGAAGCAACAGCCGTTGTCGACATAAATAATCTTAATAAAGAGGAAGTATACGCCACCCTTATTCATGAGCTTTTTCATTGCCATCAATATCATAAGAAAGAAAAGCGTTTTCCCAATGAATTAGTAGGAATTGCTTATCCTCTTGAAAGAGAAAATATTCAATGGAGAATCCAAGAAAGAGAGTGTCTTAACAACGCATTACGTATTACTAATATCAATAAACAAAGAGAAGCGATTCAAGCCTTCATATATTGGCGAGAAAAAAGAAAAGAGCAGTACAATGAGTTGGTACAGTATGAAAGCCGTATTGAAACAATTGAAGGACCGGCGTTTTTTATCGAATTCCTTGCATATAAAGATATCGTCAACCAAACAGATGAACTGGTACTTGAGCGTTATATAAAGTCATTAACAGACTACTCTATTATGACAAATAGTATAAGACATAGTTGCTATCCCTCAGGTTTAGCTATTTGTTTATTACTTGAGAAATTCTCTCCAAAATGGAAAGAAGAATTATTTGAACATCAACTAACTATTTATGAAATCTTACAAAAAGAATTTGAACCAATAGCTAGAGCACCAAAGAAAATGCATCTGGCATATTCCTTAGACAATCTTATTCGGGAAGCTGAAATGAATAAAGAGCTTGAAATTAGCAGTTTTAAAAAAACAAATGGGTTGCTTCTTACATTGATAGGGAAAGGCCGGATTCAACAATTTTATCCTATGAATATCATACAATCGCATAAAAACTTCCTTCATAAAAACGGTATGACCATACGTCTTCAAGAGCAGTCCATATATTTTTCACAACCTGTATTAGCCTTAACAGAAAATGGATTAAACGATGTGTTACAGCTACAATTTGTCATTGATCACCCTCCGGAACAGACAATAGATGGCATCTTTATAGAAGGGATTGGCCATTTTTTGGGAGAGATCAAGCAAGTGGGTAATAACATCTATATCCTATTAAGTAATTAACCTATGAATCAATATTGAACAAAGTTTTGGAGAATTTTCTTCCCCTTATCCCCTATCATCTTTAGCGCGTTTTTCCTTAGCGAATGACGCCTAATTTTTTTTCTGCTCGGATTCCATCTTCTTTTTAGCTACAATTCTCCCTTTTTTTTTCTTCTTGAGTAAGATATACATCTGTTTTATATTTTCACGTAATCAATTTCCACTTACAATGAACGGCAGATTACATGGAGATTATTTCAAGCGACACTTCTACTTTTACGGCCATTCCATTTTCACTTCTATAACCTGACCCTTTATCTCTTTTTTATAAATCACAAACCTCATCCTTTCCAAAAATAATTGCCTTGGTAACAATGACCAAGGCAAAACATCATTCATTATCTTAAGGGGTCATAAGGAGTAAGATCAAATGGTAAAGTATGATTCAAAGCGATTTCACTAGCTACTACGCCTATGTAAGGACCCATTGTTATCCCTGACGGCCCCAAGCCTGTTGCTATAGTGACATTAGGATGTCCTTCCAGTTTACCTAATAACGGAAGGGTGTCGGGTCCCATTGGTCTAAAACCTACACGCATCTCGGAAATTGAACTATTTTCTAATGATGCCGCCATCTCCAGTCCTGCTTCAATCACTTCTTTCACTCCTCCAGCTGTCAATCGATAGTCAAATCCTGCCCCCGTTTCTCTCGTTGCACCTACAACGATTCTTTGATCATCAAAGGCAAGCATATAGTAACTAGAATCCGGTATAACAACTGGCCAGTCTGAAGTAATATGTTCCTTCACACCGAAATGGATAATTTGTCCACGTTGCGGTTTAATAGCAATAGAATAATGAAGGGGTGAAAGCAACTCATTTGTCCATGCGCCAGTCGTTACAATGATCTGATCACACGCATATAATTCCCCATTTACCTCTGCCCCGACTACATGCCCATTCTTTAGAGTAAGACTTGCTTTGCCTTCTACAAATTGAGCCCCATGTAAGGAAGAGGCTCTGTGCATCGCTTGACAAAGTAAATGTGCATCTACCCTAGCTCCCCCACTCACATAAAGTGCTTGATACTCTCTATTCAATAGTGGGAATAAACCTCGTGCTTCCTCCCCTGATAAGCGCTTAATATCTCCTACCTCAGGCGTACCTGCAGCCCGTTTGCTCATTGCCTCCGCTTGAAATTGTTTTATTACCTCATCCTCTTTGGTTATCGCCAGTGCACCAACCTGTTTATATCCGATATCCCATTCACCATCATGTTCCAATTTTTTAGTGAGCTCTCCATAATACAAAGCTCCCCTTCGAGCCAATGTATACCAATCTGGATGTTTATGATGAGTAATCCATGGACAAACAATGCCAGCTCCTGCAGCAGATGCCCTACCTTCATGGTTCGCATCAATTACTGTAACATCGATGCCGTTTCTACTTAAATGATAAGCAGCACTCGCTCCAACTATGCCTGATCCGATAATGATCACCTTAATTGTTAACATCTCCTTATTATCAAACTGTGATATTTGCCGTTTTTTGATGAACGGTACCCTTTTTTTGAGAAGATTCATTATGTATACATATACTAATATAAAGGCTACTTCAGAGATCCATTACAAATTTTATAGAAGGAGGAATGTCCATTGATATCATTTAAAGTTCTACTTATCCTTCTCATCTTTTTATTTTCAATCTTGATAAGCTTACTTTTCAGAAAACTCACCTTTCAGTACATTGATAGCATTGTCTTTCTTCTCATATCTATCGCCTCTTGCGTTTCTATATTTTTCCTAAAAGGGAGTCATCAATATTTCTTCCTAATAGCCTGCATAAGCAGCTTTTTGCTTTCCTGCATATATTTTTTTCTCTCATTCTATGAATAAGAATTATATATTTTGTTTGATTGTTAAAAACATTTTTTCTATTACTGTTTCTGGTATCACCGTAACTGCATCACCAAAACTAATTTCAGCAAAATACTCGTTATCTTTCTCTTGAATTCTAGATGTGATACCCACACCACATTCCTCATACACCATTTTCAACAATTGTTCTATATCCTCGATGTCTTTTTCAAAATAAAGATGGAACATATTTGATTGGGGTACTTTTGGTTTTGTATGTAAACCATTTATTTGATTAAATCGCTCAGCGAAAAATCGTGATATTTCATAATATCGCTTCATTTTATCTTTTCTTTTTTCATAATAATAGTCTGCTGGAATGATATAAGGGTAAAGACTAATGAGGTCTCCGCCGAACCTTCTTTTCCAAACCTTTGCTTCTTCAATAAGAGACTTATCACCGGCTAAAATTGCTCCAGCGATCCCACCTACACCTTTATAAAAAGAAAGATATACACTGTCAAATAATGCACTTACTTCTTCAGCACTCTTTTCATAATATGGCAGCACTTCTAATAATCTCGCACCATCTAAATGTAGTTTAATATTATTTTCGCGGCAGTGATCCGCCATTTGCAGAAGTTCTGAAAATGGGGGCACGGACCCACCTATTTCTCTCTGCGGCAACTCTAATAACAATGCAGCGAACGAATCATCTAAGTGACTAATCTCTTCATACCCTACAGGTCTACTTTCTTCACTGACGAATGTTACATCAAATTGATGCAGCATCTGAGGGCCATCTTGTTCATGAATTTCTAGGTGACTTAATGGATGATAAGCAATTTTTTTTGATTGTTTTTTATCACTCCAGATTCTCAGAGCAATTTGTTGCGCCATCGTTCCACTCGGAAAGAAGACTGCTTTTTCTTTGCCTAATAATGTTGCCATCTTTTTTTCAAATTCTGCAATGATTTGACCTTCGCCGTAAATATCGCTTGTAACATCTTCCTGGACATGTCGGAAGGCTTCTTTAAGCACTTCCACTTTTCGCACTCCATGACCGCTTAAAGTGTAGAGTGATTTTTGATAAATATCTTGCAATAGTGTCAAAGGTAGCGACCTCCTTATTCTGAATTTTCATGAATTATTATAACATGCCTAGAGGTGTTTGATAGTTAGAGAACTTCGCGTTACGAAAAGATTGTAGTTATTTTACCAAACTCCAAAAAATCTTAACTACTTTTATCCTCTATGACAGACAACCACTTCCCCCTGACAGTGACCATATTGTTTTTTTATGTGGGCTTTTTGTATACCTTCAATGTTCAGCGGATACACATGTGCCAAAACTGGAGTTAGTTTACCTTTTTCTACTAATTGTTTTATCTGTTCTAACCCCTTCTTAATTGAGTATGTAGTAATATATCTTATTGACAAACATTCTTTATCAACGACTTGATATTTCGGTTTTGTGAATTTTATCACTTCTGCTTCTGGCTTCAACCACCTTAACGCACTTAAATATGGATTGCTTTGTCCAATTGTATCAATTAGTAAATCAAAGCGTCGTTGCTTATAAATAGGATCCAGACAATCCCCATCAATATGGATTACATCTTTCTGCTTTACATCTTCGGAAAGTATGCCTACCACTGTTCCCATTGCCTTTAATATTTGAATGAGCATCAAAGCTACATTCGTTTGGCTACCTAAAATTAGAACATGGCTTTCTTCTCTCACCCTCCCCTCTACTGTTGCTTGCCATGCCGCTATACTACTTTCTAATAGAGCAGCCGATTCAATGAATGTTAAATTATGAGGCATGAGACAAACATGAGATGATGGGACTATCGTTTCGTTGGCATATGTACCATATGCAGAAATAGTTGTTAGAAAGAAAACTTTGTCACCAATTTTAAACTGGGAGACGTCTTTTCCAATTGCTTTAATGATTCCTGCTCCGGAACTTCCTAGAATGATCGGTAAGTTAAGATTGTCGCTCAAACATTGCCCAGACCTTAATTGCCAATCACTCTCTAACACTCCACTCGCTTTTATTTGAATTAATATCTCGTCATCACCAACTGGTGGTGTTACTAATACAATGTCACGTAATTGGTGAATATCGCCAAATTGATGAATGCCAATTCCCTTCATAGAATGCCTCCGCTTATTATTTTTTTTTATATTGTTCATTTTTACCAACTAGATATATTCTTAAAAATACATCTTGCACACATAATTTTATTGATGTATCACATTCTAATGATAATAAGGTTTTTAGAGGAGGGTAAACTTGAGTGCAGCTAATTTCTTTCGTGTATTTAATGCCATCATCTTATGGGGAACGATGTTTTTTATTCCTGGTAAATCAATTAAAAGGTTTCTTCCTGTTACTTTATTTTGCTCTTGCATCCTTTTAATTGAAACATTATTATCGTTTGTTTTTAAATGGTGGAGAGTAAAGGGCGGAAAGAAATATATGGTTTATGATTCAATTGCCTTTATATTGGGGCCATTTTTTACAATTAATATTTGGGTGTTCCATTTAACATACGGAAAGTTTTTTCGATATGTCGGGCTTAATCTAATTATTGACCTTTTGTTTGCCTATCCTTTCAATGCTTTCTTTCAAAAAATTGGTCATTATAAACTGTACAAATTCACATCATTTTCATTATTTATTTCTGCTTTCGCCTATTCATTAGTTAATTACGGCTTCCAATTATTATATGAACGATATCCGAAAGATCATATAAAAATGGATAAGGTGAGTAAAACAGAACTTACTGTTAAATGACCTTATCCTCTTTTATTCGGGAAAAAACCATTAGATAATTTTTGCTATTTTTTCAAGAGAAGTATTAATGGTAGATACTTGCTGTTGAAGAGAACATAATTGTTCATACGAATACGCATTAAATAAGGCATTAATATAGAACGCTCCCTCTTGTGTTAAACGAACACTAACAATTCGACGGTCATTATGTGCTCTACTTTTAGTTACATAACCAAGTGCCTTTAATTTATCACTCATATTCGTTGCAGCTGCTGGGGACATATAGAAATCTGTAGAGATATCCGTGATTTTCATTTCACCACGTTTTTTCAACTTCATCATAAGCCAAATAAGGTTATCATTGAGCGTTTCTTTTTTATGCAATAACACATTAATAAAGTATTTATTGCTGGCCATTTCCCCAATAAGATGCTGTATAATTATTTCATTCCTTGCGTTCATTTTTTCATTTCTCCTAATCTTTTATGAAGTAAAATAATTAAGGAAGATTGACGCTCGGCTGTATAACCGAACGCCTAGACAATTATTCTTCTGTCAATATTGTTTTTGCTAATGTATCATCTAATTCTTCAAAATCATCATAGCTGATTGTTTGATATAGTTCTTTTCTTGTTTGCATATTAGCAAGCGCATCTTTTTGTGAACCTGTTTCTTTAATGATATTAAAAACGTTTTCATATGCCTTCGCTGCCACTCTTAATGAAGTAACAGGGTAGATAACCATTTGAAAGCCCATTTGTGAAAATTCATCCGCTGAGTAGTAGGGAGTCTGACCAAATTCAGTCATATTTGCTAGTAAAGGAATTGAAATCGCTTGTGAAAATAGACTAAACTCTTCTTCCGTTTTTAATGCTTCCGGGAAAATAGCGTCCGCTCCAGCTTCTGCATATGCTTTCGCTCGTTCAATCGCTTCATCAAGTCCTTCCACCGCTCGTGCATCTGTTCTTGCTATTATCATTAGATGAGGGGCAACTTCTTTAATCACTCTAATTTTTTGTATCATTTCTTCTGATGTTACTAGCTGTTTTCCATTTAAATGGCCACATTTTTTCGGTAACTTTTGATCCTCTATCTGCACAGCAGCCACTCCAGCTTCTTGCATTTCCACAGCTGTTCTTGCCGCATTTAATATCCCACCGAACCCCGTATCAATATCAACAAGTAATGGTAAATTAGTTGCTCGAATAATTTCTTTCGCTCTCTCTGCCATCTCAGCAGATGTAACCATACCTAAGTCTGGCAGTCCTTTACTTGCCGTATATGCAGCGCCTGATAAATACAAAGCATGAAAGCCTGCTTGTTTTGCCATTAAGCCTGCCATTGCATCATGTGCCCCAGGTATTTGCAATATATTCTTATCTAGCATTTTTGAACGAAATTGCTCAGCTAAATCTTGTTGAGTCACAGGTTTATGAACAATCCATGCCATCTTGCATCCCCTCCTAGATTAAGAATAAATTCATAAATTCATTCACTGGCATCTCTTTTAACGTTTCTTGATCGGAAACAGCTCCAGCAATGCTTGTTTGTGCCTTGTTAGAAAAATGAGTTTTAATATTATACTCAAACTTCTGCAATACTTTTGGAATCGCTTCGTCACGGCGGAATCGGTGACCTAATGGATATTCACATTCAATCTTCTCAGAAGAAGTTCCATCTTTATAATAGATTTGAACAGCATTAGCGATTGAGCGCTTGTTCGGATCTAAATAATCCTTCGAGTATTGCAGATCTTCCACAACCTCCATCTTCTCTCGTAAGCTGTCTACTCGGGGGTCGCTAGCTACATCATCCTCATAATCCTCAGCGCGAATATTTCCTTTTAATAAACCAATAGCTGTAATGTACTGAATACAGTGATCGCGGTCAGCTGGATTATGTAATGGACCTGTTTTATCGATAATCCTAATCGCTGATTCATGTGTGGTAATCGTAATTCGATCGATATCGTTTAAATCACCTACATCACCATTTTGATGAAGTGAAACGGCACACTCTGCTGCAGTTTGCGCGTGAAATTCCGCCGGATAAGAAACTTTAAATAATACATTTTCCATTACATAAGCACTGAACTCTCTTTGTAGGGTAAGTTTTTGCCCTTTAAACAGAACGTCTTCAAATCCCCAGTTAGGTGCAGATAAGACACTGTTATAGCCCATTTCACCTTTTACTGCCATCATAGCTAACTGAACACCCCTACTTGTCGCATCTCCAGCAGCCCATGATTTTCTTGAACCCGTATTTGGCGCATGACGATATGTTCTTAATGCAGAATTATCCACCCATGCAAGTGATAGTGCATGAATCACTTCTTCTTTTGTTGCACCAAGCATCTTTGCCGTAACAGCAGTTGTTGCCACTTTAACAAACAGTACATGATCTAAACCCACGCGATTTAAACTATTATCTAGCGCTAATATTCCTTGAATTTCATGAGCCTTGATCATCATTTCCAGGACTTCAATCATTTTAACTGGCTCTTTACCCACTGAAAGACGTTGCCTACTTAAATAATCTGCAACTGCCAAAATGCCACCAAGGTTGTCAGAAGGATGCCCCCATTCAGCAGCTAACCATGTATCATTGTAATCCAGCCAGCGAATCATACAGCCAATATTAAATGCACCTCTAATAGGATCTAATTCAAATGATGTACCAGGGACTCTTGTTCCATTAGGTACAACCGTTCCTGGCACAACAGGACCAAGTAGTTTGGTACATTCAGGATAATCAAGCGCTAATATTCCACAACCAATTGTATCGAGCAAGATATAATGTGCTGTGCGATAAGCCTCTTCACTTGTTATTTCATAATCCAATACATAATCAGCAATTTTCGTTAAAATAGCATCGGTTTCAACCTTTTCATTCGTTTTCAGCATTTACTCGTACTCCTCCTCAATTTGGTAAGGTATGGCGTGCACCTGAATAAATGACCCGCGGTCTAAATAAGCGATTGTTTTCATGCTGTTCAATGACATGGGCACATAAACCAACCGTTCTTGCACTAAAGAAAATCGGTGTGTAAAGTGGGATAGGAATCCCTAACATGCCATAAACCGGTGCGGCATAATAATCTAAATTAGGGTATAGCCCTTTCTCTAGCTCCATGATTCTTTCTCCTGCTTCACATTTTCGAAGCAACGAATCATCTCCATGTTGTATGGATAACTCCTGTAGAGCTTCCTTCATCATTAATGCTCTTGGGTCCATTTTTTTCATATAAACTCTATGACCAAAGCCCATAATCTTTTCTTTTTTAAATAGTTTTTTATAGAAGAGGCCTTCCAAGCCAGCGACACTTTCCGCTTCATTCAACATGTACATAACCGCTTCATTCGCACCGCCATGCAAGCTACCTTTTAAACTTGCAACTGCACCCGTTAACGCTCCAAATAGATCGGATTGTGTAGAAGCAATTACTCTTGCTGTAAATGTTGAGTTTGGCATTTCATGTTCACTATATAAAAGTAATGACTGGTCAAATACTCTTTCTTCTAAATCGGAAGGTACTCTACCAGTTAACATATAGAAAAAGTTGGCACTATACGATAGGGATTTATCCGGTTCAATTCTCTCCAGACCTTGTAATATACGATAACTGTTAGCTACAATTGTCGGAACTCCTCCAAGTAGGCGATAAGCTCTTTCTTTATTTGCTTGCTTCGACCTATCTTCTAAGGTCGTATCATATCCAGCCAAGCTCGAGATGCCAGTGCGGAGCCCATCCATTGGATGTGTTCCTTTTGGCAAATGAGTAAAAACCTCCATGACGGCCGTCGGTATTTCATAATAGGACTTTAACGTATTAGCTAATGAAGTTTTTTCCTCGTCTGTTGGTAATTGATCTTCTAGAAGTAAATGGATAATATCTAAATAGCTTTTCGTTTTTGAAAGTTGAATTAAGTCATAACCTTTTATGACAATCTCTCCATGAACAGTATCTAAAAATGAGATGCCGGTCTCAGAAGCTATGATTCCCTCTAACCCTGGTATATACTTCTCCTCCATGCTCACAATCATTTTCCTCCCATCCAATTACATCATGCCTGACAATGCTGTAAGCCCTTTCAGCATTCCTTAAATATATTTGGATCTTCTCTTCTTCTACAGAGAGTGTTCGGATGTCTTCTTTATACTGATCTAATACTTTTCTTAAACTATAACTCTCAGCAGAATAGCTGTTCATCATGATCGTTGATTTCATTATGTTCACATAATAAGGAACGGTTCCAAACAAAGCTTTTTCCTCCGTTCTTGCTCACCTTTTTACCATATCAATCCATTAAAAAAACAACTTCTAGAAAGAAGTTGTTAAGTTCAAACGAATACTAAAATAAACATGCGACTTTGGCATGTATTCATTACCCGTACTTAACACCTCCTATATCCACGTAGGAATTGATGTTTACACTAAACAGGCAGGTCTCCTGGCTTATGGTCAACATGATACGAAACCTTCCCATCTCCAATTTTAGGAAACAGTGGTATCTTTCATATCACTCGCAAATACAGTTGCGGGACAGCGACGGAATCCAACCGTACTTCCCTTTTAAGTAAATAGACAAGCTAGCATTCTATTTACACCTATTTTTGAAAATATTAAGTTGTTCTATTTAAATATATCAATATTTTAGAAAATTGACAATTATTTTCTTAATCGCACTACTTTTCACTTTAAAATTAACACTTTTTATTATAACAATTTAAATGTCGCCTACAAACATATCTTAAAAGAAATACAATTTTAACATAACATTTACCATTTTACAGAAAAAAAGCTATCGCCCATAGACAGACAAGACGGCTTTTTGTTATAGTATATTAGTTACCATTGATAACTATTTTAAATGAGGTGAATATTATTATTGCTAGCCAAAGGTTCTTTCATCACTTTATGATGCTTTATCGCCCTTTTGAGAATAGACTGAACAGCTTATTAACGAAACATCAATTACAACGGGCACAGTGGACAATCCTTTATTATCTCTACCATTTTGGTCCAACAACTTTAGTAGAGATTGCTGCGTATCAAGGTGTTGAAAAGCCAACAGTCACGAGGACAATAAATCAGCTTGAGGAATATGGATATGTAGAAAAAATCCCAAGCATGGATAAACGTGAAAAGAAAATGAAAATAACGAACGAAGGTGAGCACATATACAAAAAAATCCGCATTCCGATTGATCAGTTCGAAATGGAAATATTAGAGGGAATCACACCTGAAGAACAAGAAGAATGTATTCGTATTTTTGATATTATTAAAAGCAATTTGTAAGGAGGAAGAAAAAGAAAATGAGTTCAACAAAAGAAAAATTATGGACCAAGGACTTTATCACCGTTTCTTCCGTAAACTTTTTTCTAACATTAGTGTTTTATTTATTAATGGTTACGATTGCCGTGTATGCCGTTGAAGCACATCATGCAACCGCCAGCCAAGCTGGCTTAGTTACTGGCATATTTATTATAGGAACATTGGTAGGAAGATTGTTTATAGGTAAATATATTGATCGTATTGGACGGAAGAAGACTTTAATCATTGGCTTACTATTATTTAGTTTATCAACAAGTCTTTATTTTATTGAAATTGATGTCAATTTCTTACTTATTACCCGCTTTATCCACGGTTTAACATTAGGGATGGCAAGTACAGCAAGTGGTACAATTGTCGCTTCAGTTATTCCGCAAACAAGGAAAGGTGAAGGAATCGGCTATTTTAGTATGAGTAATACTTTAGCTACAGCAATAGGACCTTTTATCGGTATGTTAATGAGTCAATACACAACTTTTCATACGATTTTCATTTTTTGTTTGATTCTTGGTATTATTGGCCTACTTATCGGGTTAACGGTGAATGTGAAAGAGTTAACTGAAGATCAGAAAGCTCAATTTCAATCATCTGGTTTTCAATTATCTAGCTTTATTGAACCAAAGGCACTTCCAATTGCACTCGTCACATTAACAGTCGCATTTTGTTATTCAAGCGTCTTGTCTTTTATTAACTTTTATGCAATTGAAAAGGACTTAGTAAGTGCTGCTAGCTTTTTCTTCTTTGTCTATGCCATTGCTGTCTTACTATCCCGTCCTTTCACTGGTAGGTTAATGGACAGCAAAGGGGCAAATTATGTGATGTATCCAGCGTTCATTTTATTTGGCGTAGGTCTATTCTTACTTAGTAATTCAGCAAATGGTGTTATGCTATTAGTGGCGGGGGCTTTGATTGGCTTAGGCTTTGGAAATATGCAGTCTTGTACACAAGCGATTGCGATCAAATTAACGCCACCCCATCGCATGGGGCTAGCTACTTCCACCTTCTTTATCTTTCTCGATGGTGGTTTAGGTTTTGGACCCTATTTATTAGGTTTACTGATTCCTATTACAGGCTACAGTATGTTATACATTTACATGGGGATTGTGTCAATTGCTTCAATTATTCTTTACTTTTTAGTTTATGGACGAATCGAACACAATGGGAGTAAACAAGCACATCAAACAGCATCAATGTAAAATAAGGTATGCTATAATTAAAGAAGAGACTCCAAGTAATGGAAGTCTCTTCTTTCTACTTAAAATGGTTTATTCGGTTCATATGTCGGTTGTTGATTCTTCACTTCATATTCATAACTTTTCTCCATTGCTGCTTGTACTTCTTCTGACTGTTCTAATTCTGTATCCATTTGATTGTATTGTTGAGCTTCATTTTGAGCAGCAATAATTTTCTCATCCACTTGATTATCATACTTTTTTTCCATTGCATTCACTCCCCTTTTATAAGATGTCTCGCCTATTTTCCCCCTCAAAAAAACGATTTATACAAAATAATAAAAAAGGAGACTGTTCCATGAAGGAATTAATTAAAAACCATCTCCCGCATCTTCAGGAAATACAGATTGAAAGCAATCATTCTGGTTGGGATCATCATATCTATATTGTCAATCAAAGATATGTCATCCGAATACCAAAAACAAAACAAGTATTAGTGAAAATAAAAAAGGAAATAAAGCTACTTCACCAGCTCTCATATCTTTCTTCAATTATTGAAATACCAAATTATCTTCCATTTTATAATAAAGACGGACAAATGATTGGTGTTTTTTACCACTTTATTAAAGGACAAGCATTATCTCATTCATTGATTACTCCTCCTTTATATGAAGCCAAGCGGCTAGGAACATTTCTTACAGAATTACATCGTCTGGATATAGATGAAGCAAAGAAATGTAATATAGAAGAACTACATAGTGAAAATTATTGGGAGCAATTACATCAAGCCCTGATTAAAAAAATATTTCCGTTCTTAAAAGACGCAGAAAAAGAAGAAATTGATAAAATGTTTTTAGCGGTGTCAAAATTTAAAGAAGCAAAAGTCGTGATTCATGGTGATCTAACAAGTGCCAATATCCTTTATCATCCAAGCAAAAAGGAGATATCAGGAATTATAGACTTTACAGATACGCAAATAGGGGACCCGGCGTTTGACTTTGCAGGGCTATATTGGGATTTCGGAGATCAATTCACTAAAGAAGCTCTCGCATCTTATCAAACAAAATTCAATAAAGATGAAATGTATAGAAGAGTCACTTCCTTTTATGGCTTACAACCAATATTTCACGAATGGTTGAAAAACGTCAATGACCAAGATGAAAAAGCTGTTCGACAATCCATAAATATAGGAATGACCAAAATACAAATTATGCACAGATCAGTTTAACAGTATTCTACAACTATGATTAGAAACCGAACAAATCCATATAAATTTGTCCGGTTTCTTGTTTGTTATTACTTCGTTATTCCATCCACGTTGGCTTTCCAAATCCTTGAAACTCTTCGTCGATAATTTTTTCAAATTCTGCAGACTCAACCACTTCTTTTAAGTCTTTCGCATATTGTTTATCTTCAAAGTCTGCTTTAACTGCAACCACATTGCGATAATCATCAAGCATATTTTCTAGTGTTAATGCACTTAATAAGTCCATATCGGCTGCCAACGCAAAGTTACCTGGAACTGCAGCTAGATCCACACCCTCTAGAGATCTTGGTAATTGTCCTGCTTCAATCGGTTGAAAAACTAAATTCTTTTTATTCTCCTTCACATCTTTTTCAGATACTGTTAGTGGATCGGCGTTTTCATCAATCGTAATTAAACCTTCGTCATTTAACGTATTTAAAGCGCGTGCTGCATTCGTTGGGTCATTTGGAATGGCAATGGTTGCACCGTCTTTAATCTCATCAATTGAATTAAACACATTCGAGTAAATCCCCATTGGGGCTGTTGGTACAATAATTAATGGTGTTAAGTCCATGTTATTTTCTTTCTCGAAATTCTCCAAATAAATTGTATGTTGGAAAAGGTTAGCTTGTATATCATCTTCATTTAAAGCTTTGTTAGGTTGGATATAATCACTAAACTCTACGACAGTTACTTTATATCCCTTTTCCTCTAGACCAGGTACAATAGCTTTCTTCAACATATCACTATAAGGACCGGCAGTAGCGCCAATTTTTAGTTCTTTCGTTTCATCCACCTTTTCTCCACTCGTGTCTGAACCTCCGCCACATGCTGTTAGTAAACAAACAGTTGCAATGAATAAAACAATTAGCCACTTTCTCATTATGTTTCCTCCCCATAGCTGTAACCAGAATTTTAACCAATAAAAAAAGCCACTATTCAACATCTGAAAGAGGCATTGATTTATATTCCGCCTTATCTTTCAGAATGAATGGATATCATTCTGCAGGAATTGGCACCTTCCCAATATTGGGGGTTGCCGGACGTCATAGGGCCTAGTCCCTCAGTCTCTCTGGATAAGCTTTTCATTTAATTTTTATGATATGATATTACTACTCTCTTTTATTTTTGTCAATGTTCGAAATAATGTTACATCCAATCTCCCTAGAAAACGGGTTTAGTAATCCAACTATCTCTCCTTTATTCTTTTAAAACGAAAAAGGAAAGCGAATATTTCCTTTTGTATAAAATTAACTGGACAATTTGTCTTTTTGGTTATAAAATGCGTTCGTATATAGATTAAATGAATGAAGGTGGATTAAAAATGGAATTATCGCATCGTTTGAAGCAATTACCTCAACAATTTTTTGCTTCCCTTGTTCAAAAAGTTGCTGCTGCAAAACTTGAAGGCAGAGACGTTATTAACCTAGGACAAGGCAATCCCGACCAGCCAACACCTGCACATATTGTACAATCACTTCAGCAAGCCGCAGAAGACCCAATGACACATAAATATTCTCCTTTTCGAGGAATTAATGAATTAAAGAAGGCCGCTGCTTCCTTTTATCAGCGTGAATATGGGGTAGAAATTGATCCTGAAAAAGAAGTAGCGATCCTTTTTGGCGCAAAAGCAGGTTTAGTAGAACTCCCATTATGCCTACTCAATGAGGGAGATCTAATGCTCTTACCAGATCCAGGTTACCCTGATTATGAATCTGGTGCGGTTTTGGCAAATGTAAAATACGAAACCTTTCCTTTAAAAGAAGCCAATCAGTTTCTACCTGATTACTCACAATTTACAGAAAAACAAAAAAAGGATGCCCGCCTACTATTTTTGAATTATCCTAATAATCCAACAGGCGCGACAGCTGATTCCACATTTTTTGAAGAAACTGTTGCTTTTGCTAAAGAAAACAACATGACCATCTTGCATGATTTTGCTTATGGTGCTATCGGCTTTGATGGGAAGAAACCTGAAAGTTTCTTAGCCACAGCCGGAGCGAAGGACGTTGGTATTGAAATGTATACATTATCAAAAACATATAATATGGCTGGGTGGAGAATTGGATTTGCGGTTGGAAATGAACAAATCATTGAAGCCATCAACCTTCTTCAAGACCATATGTATGTAAGCTTATTCCCTGCCATACAAAAAGCTGCAGCCGATGCATTAAATGGGGATCAAACAAGTGTAGACGAACTTGTTGCTCGATATGAGAGACGTAGAAATGCATTCATGAACGCTTGTGAAAAGGTTGGCTGGCACGGCAAGTCTCCTTCAGGATCGTTTTTTGCTTGGATGCCAGTGCCTGAAGGATACAATAGTGAAGAATTTGCTGACTACTTACTGGAAAAAGCAGATGTAGCTGTTGCCGCTGGAAAAGGCTTTGGGACCTTTGGAGAAGGTTATGTTCGGGTTGGATTACTTGTCGATGAAGAACGATTAATTGAAGCAGTAGAAAGAATTGGTGAACTCAAATTATTTTAATATAAGAGGTATAGCAACTACAAACCTAGCCCATAGAAACATGTTAACTTAAGTTCCAATGGGCTAGGTTGTTTTATTAACGATCTCAATCTCCATATTCTCTTCCTTTTAAATTCGCATTCCCGTTACAAAGGATCATCTTCATTGTTCCCATATGTCTTTACTTAGTTTTTTCAAAACATGTCGTTATCCGGCAATCTTTTCTTTTAACAAAGCCAACCCATAAACACCGCGCACCCCAATACATTTTCCACGTACCCTCTCAGGTTAATCAATGTTTATATAGCATGATCATTTATCACTGATTGAAGAAAGCTTTGTAACGATTGTTCCGTATGAACAACATTTCTTAATTGATAAGGTTGAAGTGCTTTTGCTAGCCTCGGATTTATACCAATGAGCCTCACTTCTCCACCTGTCATTAGAAGAATGCTCTTGATTAAAACCTCTAAACCGCTCGTTCCCTCATTATATACTTTAGCAACCGCTGTTAAATCAATCAGTATCCACCTGTAGTCATGATCTGACAGACGGGCAAGCGTTTGTTCCATAATCGTTGTAAATTTATCGCCCGTCATATCCCCAAACAAAGGGATATAACATATCTCTTTTGTTAAAGAGATAAAAGGACCTGATAATTCATCCAACCTTTGCAATGTTTGTTCTAATGTTTCCTTCTGCTCATAAAGTTCAAAATCTGTCTTTGCTAATCTGTTTTGAAGTGCTTGTAATTTCTCCATTAATGGTTCATTATCATCATCTTTGTATAAAAATTGCATGGACGCATTACCTTGAAAATCCCAGCTGATATGAATATCAAATAGTGCTATCGGTATACTTCTTGTTTTTAAATTAGCTTCAAATCTCATGCTTTTTTCTGGTATGGCAGCTACCCTTTCAAACTTGGAGATACTCCCTTCATCAACTATACTTTTAATCGTACCTTCTGATAAATCAAAGACTTCATCCGCTTTAGATGTATAGCTAATGATTTCACCATTCTTATTAGCCAGTATATACGGTATCGGCAAATGTAGATCAATTAATCGCATTTTTCCTCCCCTTCGTATTAAAAGCAGTGATCCATTTATCTACAGCATATAAGTTTGAAATAATTTCCGGTTTTATAGCAGTAAAAGAAGCTAAATCATATAAATTCGTCAATCTTCCACCTAATAGAACCCTAGGTTTCTTTGGTAAATAAGAAAAAGCTTCCATATATTCCGTAAGTGTCGGTAAATGAGTAGCAATCGAAACTGATAAGCCAATTACATCTGGTTTCCAATCCTTCGCAGCCTGCAAAGCATATTGTACAGGTAAATTTGCTCCTAAAAACTTGGTTCTCCAGCCATTCTCTTCAAATATACTTGCTACCATCTTTAATCCCAAATAATGTTGCTCTCCTGATAAACAAAGAAACATGGCGGTCGGTGCAGCCGTGACAGGTTTAAGCTTGTGCTTTGCAGCTAATCTTGAAAGAATGAAATCGCAAACTCCCGATGCCAAATGTTCATCTGCAACTGTAATCTCAAAATTTTCCCATTTAAGACCAATCTTAACCATAGCTGGTGTAATAATATCTTGATATATTTCTACATTGGTCAAATAATCGAATTGCTCAATATATTCCCAAGCATCAGCAACAGCTCCAGATAAAAGGATTTCTGCTAGCTCTTCTCCTCTCGTCACTGTGCCTCGCCTCCTTGAACATCTCTTAAAATAGAGACAGCCTCTCCTAACAAACCAATATATGCAGAACGAATTTCACTTTCTACCATCATACATTTCTCTAATTCCTCTTCTAAAAAAAGAAAATTATCAATCAAGGTTTGCGTCGTCATACCATGTTTAATTAAGATACCTCTTAACCAAAGGGCATAGTCAGTGAAAATCTTTGACGTATTTAATTCCATTGCCGTCTTTAAATAATCTAAGTGGTGCATATTATCAATAAATGTTTGATTTCTCCCACGTTCACCATATCGTTCAATTAATGTAGGGTCCTCTTGAAATATCCTTTTTGTTACTTCTTCTGCGATCATTTCATATTTACTCACTTTACCACAACCTTAAATTGCGACACTTTTGGAATGACTGCTGCTAATTCTTTATCTGGATACTTCTTTTCAAGATCATGAATTCGTTGAAAATCTTTACTTCTTACCCATCGCAAATAATCTTCCTTTGTTTCAAAAATTAACTGTACTGTCAATTCTCCTTTACGTTTATCATTCTGGAGCAACATAAAGTCGACGAACCCATCTGCTTTATCAACTAGACGTGAGCGATTCTTATATATTTCAATCACTTCATCTGCTTTACTTTCATTTACATCAAAAGTTGAGAATACGGTATACATAACTTCCCCCTACACATTTGGACTTGTGTTACTTCTCCATTCCATTACAATGGTTGGAATACTAAATCCGAAAATTGAATCATTCATTTCTCCTAGTTGTTTAAACCCTTTTGAATGATAAAAATCCAAAGCAGAATCATTTCGCATAACAACAGAAACCGTAATTTTATTGACATCATAAAAATATTCAAACATCGCTTTTAGTAGGGCTGTACCAATACCTCGGCGGTGGAAACTCGGCAAAATATATAAAGCACCTAATTCGATTTCTTTCTTAATATTTATTAATGAAAAATGAACGAAACCAATCACTTCTCCTTCTTCTTCAGCAACCAATAAAACCGAAGTAGATAAACTTTCCATTAAAGCATCTTCAGTATATACAGATAATAAAAAATCAACCTGTGTTCGCTCGGGAATTATGCCTTCATATGCATAACGCCAACTCTCCCTAGCAACAGATTGGATTTGTGTACTATCTTTTCTTGAGAATAATCTAATTTTCATGTTCGATACCCACTAAAAGGAAGGAAATTCCCTTAAACGTATTTTATCTATAATTGTAACAGGAAATGAAGTTTAGAAAAAGGCAAAGGCAAGAATGGTCTGTTTCATAAAATAAACAAACGTAAGTTTTTGCTCAAAGCTTGTTCCAAAAAATCATTCTATTGTATAATAGGACTAGATAAAGGCATATATTAGAAAAGATCGGTGGTGCGGCAACACCGTCCGATCTCGCAATAGCATTAGCCAATGAACAATTGACACCATCCACCTATACATGAGGTGGATTATTTTTTATCATCGTTTTTGAATTGTAGCACAGCCATTATTAAACTTGTAAATGTACAAGCAAACACCAATGCCTCAAAAACTGACAAAGCAACACCCCCCTTCTACGGGGAATAATGGCTATA
This sequence comes from Cytobacillus sp. FSL R7-0696, assembly GCF_038006865.1. Taxonomy (NCBI): domain Bacteria; kingdom Bacillati; phylum Bacillota; class Bacilli; order Caryophanales; family Bacillaceae; genus Cytobacillus; species Cytobacillus sp. FSL R7-0696. The sequence continues at coordinate 655,296 of NZ_JBBOWA010000001.1, forward strand.
TTGACTATTGCTATTCTTATTATAGCACCACTATGTATATTTTTGGAATTTTGTGAAAAAATCACATAGATGCGATCTTTCAGTAGCAATTCAGCAAAAAAAAGAGTTGAAACGAAAGAATAAATTTTCATTCCAACTACTTCTCATTTCATCATTATTTCTTAAGTCCCCGTTTTAAGAGAGTGATTTCTAACTTAAAATTTCTTAGTGCATCTTCCTTCGATTGATCCTTAGAAAATGATTCAATAATACTCCGTAGTAAAACAGAAGTAAGTATTTTCATTAAATACTTAAACTCTTCCTGATTTGAGATATGCAATATTTCTTTATTTACCTTTGATTCAAATTGGACAAACTGCTGATTCGTTTCATATCCCTTGAAACTTCGACCAAATTCATGTTCCACTTCATATGTCATATTTAAAAATAAATTTTTGAGAAAGTTCCGATTCTCATCTTGTTCTGTAATCACCTTTTCGAAAAAAGCAATCATCATTTCAAAAATATCCCCATTGTGCTTATTCAATAAAAAGTAAACTTCACTTTGATTCCTTTTTACTCTCTCTTCTAGCAAGTAAAAAAAAGCATCTTCCTTATCTTCAAAATATTGATAAAAACTCCCCCTTGGAATACGGGCAGATTTTACAATATTACTGATGGATGCTTGCGATAGTGGAACACGAGAAAACTCTTGCTTCACAGCATTGATAAGCTTTTCGCGTTTTTCAATTGATAAATTATAAAAAGTGATTTTTGGCATTATACTCCCCTCCCTAAAGGAATCAATCTAAAACGAGGAACGGCGCTGTTCTTCACGCAGGAATTCCATGAATTGTGCAAGCGCCATAACAGGCTTCTCATTAATAATTATGATATATCTTTTTTTCATTTGTTCAGTTGCTATTTTGCTTTCATTAATACGTTGGATCATATAATCAACGCTTATTTTCTCAATTGCTTTTCTGCGGATTTTCGATTCCTTTGATAAAGCCATACCTACAGCACCTAAAATGGAGTAGATGAGCAAAGTAATCCAAGTGTTTTCATCCATGGGCATGGTGAAAAGAACAATGATGATATTCATGATTGAGAAAACAACAAGCGGAAATGAAAATAACGAATAACGAGAAGCAACTCTCATCGTTGGCGCTAAACGTTCATTTAATAATTCAATTTCTTTCTTAACAAATACAGGCATATCAGTAAAAGGATTCATATTCATGTGAATGCCATCCTTCCTATTTTATTTAAAAATAAATAAGGTTTTCCCCTATCTTTAGTTTCCCCTCACCTAATGGGAATACTGCCGGTAAATACATGCCGATGTTACCAAAATCAGCTGTGCATATTCCTTAAACCTTGTGGCCTTTTACATATAGAAGCCTTTATCCCTTGCAAACGAAGTTTCTTAACGATTTGGTTTAATGGCGTATTCAATATTTCCCCTCCCAAAAATGACAGTGTGTCATAATTAGCTTTAATCTTAAATGACAACGTGTCATATGTCAATTGAAAAACGATTGGATTTATTTTGTAAGTCGAAACTATTGTCAACTAAACTGGACAGGAGTATAATTTAACCATAACGTTATAGTTTGGAGGTATCACGTTGGGAACGAGAAACTAAAAATCGGTGAATTAGCAGAAAGAGTAAATTTAACTAAAAGAACCATTGATCACTATACAAACCTTGGGTTGCTTGAAGCAGAACGTTCTCCTTCAAATTATCGCTATTATGACGTATCAGCCATAGAAAGATTACATTTAATTGAAAAATGGAAATCAGAGGGTATGTCATTAGTGGATATTAAGAAAAAGTTGGATGAAAAAGATGTTCAAGAAGCAGAAGAAATTGATGTACGTGAATTAAGAATTAAGATTAATGGGTTAAAGGATGATGTTTCAGAGGTGCTTGCCCATTTAAACAAGACTGATGTAACAAGTCAGGAGTATATTAAGAAAAATGTCTCTTCCGAAAGTATGTCCCTTATTCAAACATTGCTTTTACTCTTAAAATAAACAAATAAAAAGGCATTGCTTATAGGAAAGTTGGACAATGTAATGGTAAGACATGAATTCTCGTCACTTCCTGAGACTTACATTCATGAAGCAGAATATAGGAGGTGAAAGTCTTACCAAAAGTAAGACGATTACATTTTGACGGTAACGTTAAATTTAATATTACTTGTTATACTTATTGCTTTAACTGCTTTTTTCGTGTCGACGGAATTTGCAATAGTTAAGGTTCGAATGTCTAAGATTGATCAATTGATAGCGGAAGGGAATAGTAAAGCTGTCTCAGCAAAAAAAGTAGTCACCCATTTAGATGAATATCTATCCGCATGTCAGCTAGGAATCACTGTAACAGCACTTGGATTGGGGTGGTTAGGTGAACCCACAGTACTCAAGTTATTACAGCCATTATTTAATAATTTTAATCTTAATGCCTCTCTTACACATGTGATTTCGTTTGGTGTATCATTTGCGATTGTGACTTATTTACATGTGGTCCTTGGTGAATTGGCCCCAAAAACGATCGCTATTCATAAGGCAGAAGCCATTACTCTTGGTTTTGCTAAACCTATTATTTGGTTTTACCGCATTACCTATCCTTTTATTTGGGTGTTAAATGGATCAGCCCGTCTAATTGTAGCTCTTTTCGGTTTTAAACCCGCATCTGAGAGCGAAGCAGCACACTCGGAAGAAGAGTTACGAATTTTAATGTCTGAAAGTTATAAGAGTGGGGAAATCAACAAAAACGAATTAAAGTACATGAATAATATATTTGAATTCGACGAAAGAGTAGCGAAAGAAATCATGGTACCACGAACAGAAATTATTACTTTTTCTATCGATGATTCCTTTGAAAACCTTAGAAATATTATTAAACAAGAACGTTACACTCGTTATCCAGTTGTCGACGGTAATAAAGATAATATTGTCGGTTTTGTTAATGTTAAAGAGTTTCTCACCGCAAACCTTCAGCCTGAACAAACAAAGAAGCTTTCTATACATGATTTCATTAATCCTGTGTTGCGCGTTATTGAAACCATTCCTATTAACGACTTATTAATAAAAATGCAAAAAGATCGTATACATCTCGCAATCTTAATGGATGAGTATGGTGGAACGTCAGGATTAGTAACCGTTGAAGATATTGTTGAAGAAATTGTAGGTGAAATTCGTGATGAATTTGACGAAGATGAAATTCCTGAAATTCGTAAGATAAAAGAAGGCCATTATATTCTTGATTCTAAAGTATTAATTGAAGATGTTAACCATTTGTTAGACCTTGACTTGCCGGATGATGAAATTGATACAATTGGAGGATGGTTCCTCACATTAAATTTTGATGCTAAACTTGGTAGCCAATTAGAGTTAGATGGATACTTGTTTACTGTAACCGAAATCGATGGTCACCAAATTCATTATCTCGAGGTAAAAAAAATGGATGATCCTATCATAATAAACAAAGAGCCGCTTATTGATTAATGAACGGCTCTTTGTTTTCACTTATACTAACTTTTTATCATCGAGTTTGAGCTGTGCTTCTAATTCTCTTCTCATTTTATCCGTTTCTAATAAATAATTTTGATGTTTTAGTTCTTCTAATTTTATTTGATCTTCAATTATTTTCGCCTTTAATTCGGTTTGAGAACTTAAATGGCTAGTAATAATCGCAACAATCGGTATACCAAAAATCATTATGACTGATACTAATCCAATAATCATTCTGCCTATCCCTCCTCTAACAAATCGATCTTATTTACTATATTCTATGTTCAAACAGCATTTCCTTTACTCTTAAACAACAAATGAGGTAATGCTTCACTTATCAAAAAGCAAAGTCCTGACCTATATTCATTCATTTATGAAGTTACTTTCTTGGTACGAACCTTTATATATATACGGTTTGTGCGTAAAGAAGTTTCATTTTTCAGGTATGAATGACTATTTCAAAATAAAAAGGACACCGTCAATCGATGTCCATTGGTTAAATTTGTAAATTTTCTATAATGGTGGATATACCAAGTCCACCGGCGATACAAAGTGTAACAAGAGCATATCTCTTTCCTGTTCTCTCAAGTTCATGGATAGCCTTTGTTAAAAGAATTGATCCAGTAGCTCCAATTGGATGCCCCATAGCAATGGCCCCTCCGTTCGGGTTTACTTTTTCTATGGGTAATCCAAGCTCTTTTATAACAGCTAGAGCTTGAGCTGAGAAAGCTTCATTTAACTCAATAATATCCATATCCTCTATTGTTAAATGAACTTGTTTTAACGCCTTTTGTGTGGCAGGTACAGGACCTATCCCCATATATCTAGGGTCAACACCAGCAGCTGCTTGAGCAATGATTTTCACTTTCGGTTGAATTGAGAACTCATCTGCTTTCTCCCTTGACATCAAGAGTAATGCAGCTGCACCGTCATTTCTACCACTGCTATTACCTGCAGTGACTGTCCCTCCTTGTTTGAATACGGGCTTCAGCTGTGAGAGTTTTTCTATTGTCGTTACACGGGGATGCTCATCCACCATAAAAGTAGACGATTTTTTTCTTTCATTCACAGTGTAAGGAAGAATCTCCTTTTCAAAAAAACCAGCAGCAATAGCTGACCTTGCATTTTCTTGGCTTCTTAGCGCAAATTCATCTTGTTCCATTCTTGAAATTCGATACTTTTCTGCTAAGTTTTCAGCTGTCATCCCCATCGTTAATTGACCATATTCTTCCACAGGTTGTGAACCAGGCTGACTTTCCGTATTGGGATCAAGTAAAAGCCCATTTCCTGACTTAAGGCCGAAGCGAATATTCCGCATATAATATGGTGCTGTGCTCATAGATTCCGCTCCACCTGCAATGACAACATCGGCGAATCCACTCATGATTTGTTGGGCAGCTGAGTGAACGGATTGTACTCCTGAGCCACATTGGCGATGTAAAGTATAACTTGGTATACTTTCAGGAAAACCTGCTCTTAATGTAGCTAGCCTGGCTAAATTAGAAGCATCTGCACTTTGTTTTGCTTGTCCGATAATAATTTCATCGATTTCATTTTTAGGTACCTTCATCTCTTCCATTAACCCTTTAAGTACATGGCTAGCTAAGAAATCGACCGTTTCATTACCTAAACTACCACCAAGTTTCCCAATTGCTGTCCTCTTCGCTTCCACAATCACTACATCTTTCATCGCGCTTGCCCCCCGTTATTATGCCAATCTTCCTTAAAAGGAGCTTTCGTCTTTTCTCTTATTTCTTCAATAGAGCTATTTGGCATAATTTCTATACAGTATAATTCTCCATTTCTCACCTCAAAAACAGCGAGCTCGGTAATAATTAAATTGACACTTCTTGTGGATGTAATTGGATAAGTACATTCTTTTAAAATTTTGCTCGTACCATCTTTGGATGTATGAGACATGGTCACAATAATTTTCTTTGCCCCTGTAAGTAAATCCATTGCCCCCCCCACACCCATAATATTTTTTCCTGGCACTGCCCAATTGGCAATTAACCCTTTGGCATCCACCTGTAATACACCTAATATCGCCACATCTACATGTTGGCCACGAATCATAGCAAAGGATTCCGCACTATTAAAATATGAAGCTCCAATGGCTTCACCTACAGGTAACTTACCAGCATTCACTATATTTGGATCAATATCAGCCTCGTTAACATCCGTTACCCCTAATAAGCCATTTTCTGTATGGAAAAATATATCACCATCTGCAATATGATTGGCAACAAGAGTCGGAATACCAATCCCCAAATTGACAACTGAGCCACTTTTTAGTTCTTGAGCAGCACGTTTAGCAATTAAATTTTGCATTTCATTTTTATCCAATACTTTTCACCCCATCTTTCGTTAAAATCTTCGCTGCTTTCACGATCCCATTTACAAATAGATGGGGTGTAATGATTTCTTCTGGAGATAGTTCACCGGGTTGCACAATTTCGTCCACTTCGGCAATCACATAATCAGCAGCTGTCGCCATCATCGGATTAAAGTTTCTAGCTGTTTTGTAATAAACAAGATTCCCTAATGTATCAGCTTTCCATGCACGAACTAATGCTACATTCGCTGTTAATGCGGGTTCAAAAATATATTTCACACCATTAATCTCTTTTTCTTCTTTTCCTACGGAAAGTTCCGTGCCTACACCGGTTTTCGTGTAATAGCCACCAATACCTGCACCACCTGCACGAATCGATTCTGCCAAAGTTCCTTGTGGAAGAAGCTCTAGCTCTAACTCACCTCTTTGATAGGCATCACCCACATCTCGGTTACTCGTAAAATAAGAGCCAATTCCTTTTTTTACTTTCTTTTGATTAACGAGTATACCTAAGCCTTTTCCCTTTTCGCCGAGATTGTTAGAAATAATTGTTAAGCCTGAGACATCTTTTTGTGTAAGTTCATCAATTAATGTCAGCGGTGCACCAATCAAGCCAAAGCCGCCAACCATGATTGTTTGATTGCTTTCCAATTTTTCAATTGCTTCTTTTGCCGTAGAAAAAATTTTCATTGCTCCTGCCCCATTCTTAAAGAGTCGCTTGCTTCGAACCAAGCTGGAATACCGGCTGTCAATAAACAAATGGCACCTGTTTCAGCTAACTCGGGCTCTTCTGCCCCACTTCTTCTCGCTTTTTCCATCCACGTTCCGGCTATCTTACCATTGAGAACAGTAATATAAATACCGCTCATTAATAAAAGCTTGTTCTTACGAGAAACATGACCATCACGAAGAATGACCTCTTCCATATCTCCGCCATCTTTTTTCGTTTGCAGCACGTTCTCAATAAACGCAGCATTCTCACTACCGATCATTTGTATATATTGACACAATATTTCTTCAACAGTATCTATATTTATTCGGTCTAATGTCTCCTCACCGATTAACTCACAAGCATATTGCATGGACTTTAAACCAGTTAGAAGAGCTTGTTCTCCATTATATAAATAACTAACTAATAAATATTCTGCTAATTCCGGTAACGAAGCTCCACCATCTATAGCACCCTTCGTATGGTAGACCATACTCCTTCCATATAATCTCGCCGCATTCATACCGACAAGTAATATATCTTTTTCTTTTACAGACAATGCCCCCGGTTTCATAATGTCCCCACGGAGACTTGTATACTGATCGAGCATGTTTGGACTATAATCATGCATCTGTTGTACCCATCCAGGAACTTGATCATATACTTTTTTAAAATAGGCCAATCCCTTACTACTCATATTAATATCCCACCTTTTTATAAATGTTTATTTATACGCAAAAAGGCTACTTTAAACGAGACGCCTACAAAAAGGGTAAGAGTCTGAAGAGTTTAAAGTAGCCAGTATGTCCAATAGCTTAATTAAAAAAGTTCGTTTTCTAACGGCTAATGAATAGGCTTTCATTCTGTTTGTTTTTATTTTACACCACTTTTGAAAAATTTCAACTAGTCGCATCAATATTTCTTAAAAAAGCTTTTATGCCATTGTAGATTTCTGGTCTTGAAGTAAACACTAATGTATAGTGATTGCATGGCGTCGTTATTTTCTCTATTTGCTTCGCATATACCATTGTATCAATATAATCTTCTGCATGAAATAACGGGTCCATTGCACCAATTCCACCCTCTGCATGAACAAGAAATACTGGGCAAGTCACTTCTTTAAATATTTCTTTAGGATCAAATGTATAGAAACTCTCAAAATCGGTTTTAATCTTTCCTTCACTTGCATGATTTCTCCACTTTTCACCGATTTGATGAATCTCATATAAGCCAACGTTTTGCATATGATCATCCCAAGGTACACCTAAGTTTTGATAAATTTGTTTAATCTCGTCTAAGTATGCTTGTTCACTTTCATACGCTTTGCTTAATCGGGCAAGAGAAGGTTCAACAATCTTCTTTTGATGTGGTGTACATGTCGCTGCACCATCTAGCAAGATTAATCCTCGAACTTCAGATTGAAGTCTACTCGCCACAATAGAACAGATAAAAGCGCCCATACTATACCCCATCAAAATTGGTTGATCAATATTTAACTCTTTAATCAATGCTTCAACATCTAAAGCATGCTTCCATATACTCGTATCCTCATCTGCATCCGCACTTTGCCCTCTACCTCTGACATCAATACTGACAATGCGATAATCTTTTAAACTTTCTGCATAATAGTGCATTTGCATATAATTACCCGTCAACCCATGGACAGCAATTATCGTCCCTTTCTCACCTGGGTAATCAGCTATTTGTATACTTCGACCATTAATATTTTTTTGATAACATTCCATTATGACACCTCTTTATGAAAATATAAAACTAGTTATACTCCTTATTATTTGAAATGTCAAAAACTTTTCCCATCGTTATATCCTGTAAAATTCCTTGTTGATGTTGATGGTTATATTATAAATAAAATGCTTACTTTTGGAGGAAACAAAATGAATTTCCCCGATTTAAATGCAAGACCTTTTCAGTTTTCAGTAAAAAACAAATGACTGCACGAGCTGAAATTCTAGATTCGCCATGGATAAAAGACATAAAAATTCATAGCCACTTGTTTTAGAGCAATTATAAGAATAAAAAATGATACGTTTAACTATTTACTTTTAGTCATCTTTTCGAATGTGATTAATAAATTATATTGAAAGTGGAAGAATCAGATGGATGATTTCTCTTATTCTTTTATTTTACAAATCAGCTAAAGTGGGTATAATGAATAGTAACTTGAAAGAAAGGTGGGGTACGGATGACTGGCAAAAAGATATACTCTTTTGGATTACTTATCATGTTCTGTGCATTTTTAGTTGTCCACTATCCTAGCGATCATTCAAGTTTGAGCACTTGGGGAGACCATCAGCACGCAGTCTTTAACGACTCCCATTTAAGTGATACCTCTCCATTAAAAGATGAGCTCAAAAAACATCCTCTTGTTTTCGAGCATGTTTCACTGATACTCATCAGCTTACTCTTACTTGGCATCTGCCAACTCGCTTATGTTTCTATGCAAAACAGTAGACATAAGCAGCCGATTTTCTTCCAATCTAATTATCTCTAATTATTCCTTAAATTTGTAAGAATATAACACAAATTTAAGGAGGATATGATAATGATTGTTCGTATGATTATGATTAGTATGTTTTCAATAACTGCAACTACACTTTTATTTTTCCAAGGATTAGAGATTTTTCAAGCTTTCTTTGACTATTATAAAAATAAATAAATACGTTAATTTAGCCGCTCACTTTACTTGAGCGGCTTTTATTTTACTCACTTCTTTTCCTTGTTTTTTAGTAACAACCATTAGCAGGGTAACTAGTCGATTTGCCTCATAAACCACTAGATATTTTTAATGGGAGTTGGTGGTATAGTAAATAAAAAATGGGCAAAAGCAATCCAGCCATCCTGTTGAGAGGAACTAGATATTAAATTAAACAATAAAACGAGGTTCCCCCATTCACTACAAGTAAAAAGACCAGAATAATAATTATCCTGGTCCCCTTCTATATAAAAGCTTTATTTCGCTTTTTCATGCCTTTTTTCTAAACGTTTTTCGATGACTTCAAGCTGATCTGGATTTTTTAATAACTCTTCTTTATTACGACGAACTAATTCGATGTATGATAACTTTTTCTTTCTCATAAATATTTCTCTCCTTATTCAAATGACTTTATTTTCTGAAAATAAAGTGCATATCTTTTTAGAAGAAAACAGTTTTGTAAGATTTTCTGACAAATTTAATTGTCCATACAAAATCCTTTTGAGTTTTCTTTAAATTCAGATTAATATGAAACAGAAGAAATGTCAAGACTTTTGAACCAAAATGCTATCTTTATATAATTATGTCATAAAATCTTCACAAAATTTTAACAATTAAACAAACCTTATTAAATACTGTTTTATAACATATTCAAACAATAATGAGCTGTATTCATATAGGATAATTTTCATAGACTCATTAACTATCTGGTATATCAAAAACATATTGACATAAATACCCTTTTATATTATATTTTCTTATTTATCAATGTAACCTGCCCTCTTTAGCTAAGGTCCCTGACATAGAAAATTAACTACGAAAGCGAAATAAGCAAATTTTCTGTGGTAGAATAATCCATAAATAACCGGTTTGGCTGGTTTAATAATACATTTAGCGATAAGGAGAATTTACCTTGGAATTTAAACTATTAGAAAAGCATGATTTAACTAAATGCACAGAAACATTTATTGAAGTATTCAATGATGAGCCTTGGAATGATGAATGGACATTTACAAAGGCTAAAAAATATTTACTGAGTTTTTATCAGACACCTGGATTTTTAGGCATTTTAGCGGTAGAAAACGACGAAATTATCGGCTTTATTCTTGGTGTAAAAAGAGTATGGTGGAGCGGAGATGAGTTTTTTATTAATGAAATGTGTGTAAAAACACAAATTCAAAATAAGGGTATTGGAAAAGCGATGTTAAATCATTTAATAAAAGAGCTTCATAACAGTAATATAAGTAACATTACACTTCTCACAGATAGAGGTATACCTGCAGAAGAATTTTATAAGAAAAATGGTTTTGAAGAAATAGAAAGAATCATTTTCTTGCATAAAAACATTCAACTTTAGTTCTAATTGGATAAGAGTAGACAGAAGTTAATACTAATTATTGATAAAAATTTCTAATTGAAAAAGAAGGTCTTTTACTAGCTAAAGAGCCCATCTCGATTGAGAAGGGCTCTAGTTTTATTCATCTCGATTATTATTATCATTCATATCTTCCGGGTCTTCAACGGCATCTTCTGGGTCAGGATCACTATCTTTTTCATCATCTTTAAACATAGTATCATCTTCATCTACTCCAGGTATATTCTCATCACCATTATTATCATTTTCTACACCATTATTGGTTTCTGGAGGTGGATTCTGATCTTGATTATCATTCGCTCCACATGCTGCTAATGAGAAAGACAATAAGATACTTGAAAGAATGAATAAAAACCTTTTTGCCATAACTTTCAACTCCTTTTAAATTATTGACTCTTAAGTCGTAAATATTTTCCCCTTTTATCAGAAAAATATTTATAAAAAAGTAAACCTCCCACTTAGAGGAGATCTACTTGGAAGGAGTTATACACTAATAGTATGTTCTTGACGTTTAGAAAGTATCCTTTTAATAAGGTTTTTACTCATTCTTAAAATATTGATTAACATAATTGAAGTTGATATCGCTTCTTGTTAGTGCATTCAATGCAGAAAAACGTATCGGATTTTAGTGCTAAAAGAGTAACAGAGCCAAAGCTGGATGTTAAGTATCCGATAGAAGATAATGTGAATTCAACTAGACTAAAAACGCAAGATGGATAAGCGTCTATGGATATTTTAAAGAACTTATTTGAAGTAACATCTGAAAATATTCTTAACCCTAATCTAAATTAAAAGTTTTAATCATACTGGTGTAAATAAGACCCTATTTGCTTAAAGATAAAGATATAGATGAAATATCAATTCACGGACTACACACACGGAAGTATTTTGTTTATAAAAGTCTTTCTCTAAAGGGCATGCTGATGTACATATAACCTATACATGCACTTTATAAGGGAATTAAAAAAGTTGATGAGGATTTTACTGTAAAAGTGCTAGCGGCCTTATCATTTTTTCAAAAAATACCATTTACAAACACTCCTAAAACCTGATATTATAACCTATTGTTGACGTGGTTCGAAACCATCCCACGATAAAAAACTAGGAGTGTAATCAAATGAATATTAGAATGATTGTAGCTAATGGTCTTTTGGCTGCTATGTATATTGCCATATCAATGGTATTACAGCCAATTGCTTTTTCAGCTATTCAGTTTCGTTTTGCTGAGATATTTAATCATCTCATTGTTTTAAACCGTAAATTTATTTATGGCATTGTCCTTGGTGTTTTCTTAACGAACCTATTATTTTCACCAATGAAGCCATTTGATTTAACATTTGGGGTCGCCCATTCCATTATCTGTTTACTAATTAGCTTGGTACTTTTTAAATTTGTTAAGAATATTTGGTTACGGATGTTAGTAAACACCATCGTCTTTACTGTAATGATGTGGATTATCGCCTTACAGTTAAAACTTGCTATTGGCCTTCCGTTCTTATTCACATGGCTCACAACTGCCATTGGCGAATTTGCGGTATTAATTATTGGGATGCCTATTATTTACTTTTTATATAAGCAGTTGTATAAAAGCAATTTAGATTTATCTAATGATATGAAAAAGCGTTCAACCTTTTAATGAGGTGAACGCTTTTTTTGGTAACCCACTCAAATTTTACAATTGTTCTTTTTCTTCCTTTAATGCCTGATCTAAACGGTCGTCGTCTCCAGCTCCATCTTCATCTATTTTTTCTTTAGATAAAAACCAACCGCCTACTGCGATAAGAATAAGAACGATGTAGAATGTTGCTTTCCAAACGGTTGAATGAGAGAATCCCTCCGGTAATACAGCCAGTGCAGGGTGTGCAAGAGTTGTAACTGCTAACTTTACACCTACCCAACCGACGATCAAAAAGGCAGTAATTTCTAATCCAGGACGTTTATGAAGTAAGTCAACAAAGATATTAGCTGCAAACCTCATAATAATTAGCCCGATCATACCACCTGCAAATACAACGAGGAATTGTCCTGTATCCATACTTCCAATTGTACCAATACCAGTTGGTGGTAATGCCATTGCTAAAGCAATTGCTGCCAAGATTGAGTCAATTGCAAAGGCAATATCAGCTAACTCAACTTTAAAAACCGTCATCCAAAAACCTGATTTCTTTTTCGGCTTGGCTGAAGGATCAGGCACGTCATGCTTTTTGACCAGAAACTTCCGGAATATATGATTCGCTGCGATAAAGATTAAATAAATTGCACCTAATGCTTGAATTTGCCATACATCAACAAGAAATGAAATAGCGAATAATGAAGCAAACCTAAATACAAACGCTCCAGCTAAACCATAAAATAATGCTTTCTTTCTTTCCTTTTCAGGTAAGTGTTTGACCATAATGGCTAGAACAAGTGCGTTATCCGCTGCTAATAATCCTTCTAATACAATAAGAACTAAAAGCACCCAACCATACTCTAATAATAATGCTGCTTCCAAATGAATTTTCCTCCTTCATATATGTAACATCCCCTGCGAATATCGTCTTCAAGTAAGAAAAACAGTATTAGCATTTGCTTAACATTGCCTGTTTATTTCACTTAAAAACAAAAAACCTTTACCGATTTTCGGTAAAGGTTTAAAACATAAAAGGCCTTCACCGAATTTGGTAAAGGTCTTGCTAACAACGATCAGAATTGTTGCCAACAAAGCCGAGAGCATGATACTCCGAATTGACGACTTTGCTGTAAAAGCTACTCCCCTTTGGAGATGCTATTCATTTGATACCTCTATCATATGCAAACATACCTCAGCTGTCAATCATTTTTTTGCTGTTCATGTTTTTTTATTAAATGTGCTAATAGTTTTGGTAAAGTTTCGAAAGCAAAAGGAATTTGCAGACGCTCTGTTTTTTGATGTGCGTCCCTTCCCATTGGTCCAACATTAATTACCGGGGCAGTTATCTTTGCCATTTCCTTAAATGGGATGGAATACAATTTCTCTCCTCCTGGCAAATTATCGTTATAAATATCCATATCCTTTAAATCAGCATGTAGGCCTGCATAACTCAAATCAGATATACCATTGAAATAATTGACTGGATGAATACGCTCTTGATATTTTGTGTCAGCAAACGCTATTAAAGAAGAAGATAATTCAGCAATACACTCATTCTCACTGGAATTAACAGCAGGATAATACGGTGGGGCGTAAAATAAAATAATCATCGGACCTAATTCTTGACACAGCATTGCCAATTGGTCGACAATTTGTATCGTTTGATCGCGAATATCGCCCTCAGTCTCCTTGGCAATCGATTGCTCTAATATATCTATATACTCTGCACTTGTTTTCTTGACTGCGTAAGCCCTGATCTCCTCATACAAATAAACGTGAATATGTGATAACTGTGACTCATCCAAACCATTTAATCGATATTTATCTCTTATAAATGCTTCCATTTTATCAGCGGCCTTTATAGCCACTTCCTTCATTTCATGCATGACATCAACAGGATTTCTTTTCATTAATAACACATTATAAAGACTTGCTGAGCGATGAGGAATTTGTGTCGTATAGCCTTTTTTCAAATCTCGTTGCCAAAGCAATGTCGGTGGAGGAGACATCACACCATTTACCTGCTCTGAAAGCTCTTCATTCCACTCAACTTCATTCGTTAAAATAGATGACATCCAACAAGCATTCATCCCAGAAAACGGCTCGCCGACATGAGATTCTTTCCCAAAACACAATGCTCCCGGCATAATTTTGCCTATCGTTCCTGTATAAAAGTAATGATTATCATCTTGGGGAACTTGAGAAAACATCGGCTCGGAATTTAAATATAATGTATAATTGAGACGATGTTCTTCTCCAAGAGAAACTAATCTTGGAATCACTTCTCTCATACCAACTGAATTCACTTCCTCGTCTGGGACAGCTACTAATAACAAATTGATGTTCCAGTCTTCATTCGCCGCTTTTTCTAACAAAGACATATGTTGAACTAATCCGCATTTCATATCCATCATACCTCTACCAAACAACCAATCTCCACTAATTAAATCCTCTTTTGCATCTTCCGGTAAGGTATCAAGCCGATTATGCAGCTCTCTCGTCAATTCAACAGGATTAAAAGCGAGATGCTGCAGATCACCATAGTCTTCAATATCTACTACGTCAAAATGACTAATCATCACTACCGTTTTTTCTGCTAAGTTATTTTTATATAGAGCCGTTAATATAGAACGACCATCTGAAGTCGGATGATTTACTACATACCCGGGATATTTTTGGTAATAAGGTAAAGATTTTAATACTTGTTCCACTCTTAAAGGAAAGTATTTCTCTCCTGGTGATAGGCTAACACTATCAATGGACACAAGCTCTAATAAAGTGGCCAACATTTGACTTTTAGATTGAATAAACATTTCTGTGCTCATATCACTTGCCCCCTTATTATTTTCATCACCTAGGTGGTTGCCCTGAGATACTATATGCTTATGAATAAATATAATGATGCGTGTTTTTTACTACTGTTTAAAGAATATATTAGTCCTTTGTACCAGCTAAGTAAATATATTTTTAGAAAACTGGAAACGGGATATATGTTAAACAAATAGAGGCACGCATGTGGATATAACAGAAACTACTCGGAGTATTCATTAAACATGCAGTAACTTGGGTATCGCTAAAAACAAAGAACCTGCCTACACACTCTTCTACCAGTGTATAGGCAGGTTTCCCTAAAGGCCCCTAACTTAGCTTTATCCAATTGGTAATGCGACCTCTGCAAAAAATTCTTCATACAATGCCTGAACAGCTTTTTTCTCATCTACCTCTTTAACCGCAAACATCATACTTACCTCTGAAGATCCTTGGTTAATCATTTCAATATTAACATCCGCTTTGGCTAAAGCATTCGCAGCCCGAGCCATCGTGCCAATGTTATGACGCATACCTTCGCCAACAACCATAATCAACGCCAAACTATGTTGAATATGTACTTCATCGGCTACTAATTCACTTTCTAAACGTTTAAGTAAAACTTCTTCTTCATCTTCTTGTAGTTGATTCTCTTTAATAATGACAGTTACATCGTCTATACCAGATGGTGTATGTTCATAACTAATCCCGAACTCTTCTAAAATGGCATATAATTTTCGACCAAATCCGATTTCACGATTTAATAAATATTTACTGACATAAATACTACAAAAACCAGTAGCACTCGCAATCCCGACAACTGGACCATTTTGATTTTTTCTTGTCCGTAAAATCGTCGTGCCTCTTGCACTGGGATTATTCGTATTTTTAATTTGCACAGGAATTCCTGCTTGAATGGCAGGTATAAGCGCCTCTTCATGTAAAACAGTAAAACCTGCATACGATAATTCGCGCATTTCTCGATAAGTTAATTCTTTAATTTCTTTTGGCTGATCAACGAAAGTTGGATTCACTGAAAAGACTGCATCCACATCAGTGAAATTTTCATATACATCTGCCTTTACCGCATAGGCTAAAATCGACCCGGTGACATCAGAACCACTACGAGAAAAAGTAAATATCCCTCCATTTTGGCCATAACCAAAAAATCCTGGAAAAATAATCAGTTCACAAGACTCACGTAGACGTCTAAGCTTTTCATAAGATTTAGGTAACACTTGCGCATTGCCATGCTCATTTGAAACAATTAGCCCTGCTTCTCTAGGATTCATATACTTAGCTTTCACGCCTTGTTCTTGAAAATAGCATGCAACCAATTTAGCATGATTATCTTCTCCACTTGCTTTTATACAATCTAAGTATTGTTCAGGGTTGTTTTTATCTCCAGCCAGCCTCACTAATAAATCATTTTGAATCGTCTCAATGATGGTTGGCGGTAGTATAAGGTCGTCAGCAATTTCTTTATACCGAGCGACCACTTGCTCAATATAAGGACTCGGATCTTCATTATTGATTGCATGCAAACCACATGAAATAAGTAAATCAGTCACCTTTGTATCATTCTCATGTCTTTTACCCGGAGCCGATACCACAATTATTCTTCTTTCATTGTCAGAATGCACAATATCAAACACACGCTTTATATGCTTAGCATCGGCAAGCGATGAACCGCCAAATTTAACAACTTTCATCAAGACATCTCCCAATTTATTCTCTATTTTATATCTTCATTCTACTACTGAATGAGAAATAATCAAGAACTTTTTCTACTCAGTGAGAACAAATGTATTTTTAGAAAGGACATAAATGTGATGAAATGAACAATTTGTTAGTAAATTTCAATACGAAAAATTCTTGTTTTTGTAAAGTAAACCAGTGAAATACCCTTCATTTTTCTTCAAATGCAACTGATGTGCTTTTTCTTAACAACAGCTAGTTGAAAATAAATGAAGTACTACTTCTAAACAACCTTTAATCGTTATTTCCTATCGCAACTATTACTCCATTCCTTACTTCAGTACTTTTGTCTTTTACTGACATTAGGAAACTTATCTAAAAACACCGTAGACATAGTCTACGGTGCTTCAGTTCATTCATACGGGTATTTTATCAGCTATATTGATTAAATATATTGCTTTGGTGTTTGAGACTTCTCCGTCATCCATTCATATTGCTTCCATTTTAACTCAAATAATTTTAATGGATCATGGTAGATTGCTGGATTACTTCTCATTATCTCTAGTTCTTTGTTATCATTTGCAATTGTCATATGAGATTCTTTTACTGTTTCTTCTAATACCGCAAATGGTGATTGGAAAAACATTTGAATATCACGATCCAACGCTTTCTCGAATAGTTCAAATTGCTGAATAAAGTTGTCTGTAATTTGACTTGCTACTTCACGATAGTCCTCATTGTCAACAAATTGTTTATACTTATTGTAAAGCATTGTTTTATTTTGTGGAATGAGTCCAAAGATTTTCCCTGCGCTTTTCAATAGCATTTGCGTTGGTGTATGACGGAGCATAATATTCGCTTTATCTAACCTTACAGTACCGTGAGTCAGGCGATCAGCATCGCGCTTCCAATCTTCGAGAATACGGAAATCACAGTTTAATTGTAATTTTTCAAAGCCGTATAATTCATTGAAGCTATCCGCCATCTCTACTAAGAAAGCCTGGCCTGTCAAAAATTCTTGCTCACTTTCCATAATCCAAGCTTGAATGGATTCCCTATATTCCGGTAATACCTTTTCGGATATATACTGTTGGACTCGTTCATTCATTTCATTATTCAACTCAATATGAAGCTTACTGAAGTCACTATCTTCTCGAATCAATTGGCTACACTCACGTAAAATATCTGGAATAGCTGCAGCTAGCTTATCTTCCATCGTCTTTTTAATATCACGATAAGAGTGACTGATATTTTTCACTTTTTCTTCTTCCATATCTTCTAATTGATGAATAGCACCATTCAACTTTGTTAACATTTCTTCATGCCAGTTCATATCATCAATTAGCGCATTTTCTTTTTCTACTCGTTTATCAAGAAGAAACTTAATCGATTTTTGAATATAATGCAGCATCTTCTCTGTCCGCTCTTGCATTAAATGACGTCCTTCATTTAACCCAGCTAAAAATACTGCAAAGTCTTTTAACTGCTCTGTAGGATCATATTGCGGTGAGTAAGCAAAGATTGTTGCTTTTGGAAAATAAGTAGACACTCTATCAGCCGTTTCATCCATCCACTGCATGGCTTCTTCCTCACTACTAGCTGCATCCATATGATTTAAAATAAAATGCACCGGTAGACTAGGTGATTGCTCTCGAATTTTCACGGCAACATCTAATTCTCTATCTGTTAACGGGTACTCAGCATTTAGGATAAATAATAGGCTATCGGCAAAATGCAAATATTGAAATACATCATTTCTAAACTTGTTACTGCTAGAGAGGCCCGGTGTATCCATGACCGCCATTCTTTGCTGCGATAGGAAAGGTAGAGAATGTTTATAATCGACCAATACTTGTTCCGATCTTTTTTCTCCTGTTCTTAAATCATCCATAGAGTCAAGCGGGATAATAGCAGTATCAGAAATGGAAGTGAGTTCTTTATAGTCAGCATGCTTATACATCACAGTTGCCGTTGTATTCTCTGCTTTCACATGATCTCCAAGTAATTCTTGGACAAACTCAGTCTTCCCACTCCCAGACATCCCCGCAATGATGACATGATTTGTTTCTAAATCAAGTAGTTCTTTTACCATCCATTCAAATCTTGCACCCATTAATACATCGTGTCTTCTTGCCCACTCCATGATGGATTGGAATAATTGATAATTCTCTTCAAGCGTATGCTCCACTGGCGCTGCTTCTTCTATCATTCTTTCCGCATCATTCATCACTTCAGCATCAAAACTCTTAGTAAATAGATCACTCCATGCAAGAACTGAAGCCGATGCAATAAGGCGGTAAGTATCTGAAGAGATTCTCAACCAGTTTTGTAAATGAGGTGGAACGATTTTTGAAATCTCTTTTATTTGTTTTTCGCCATTGATTAATTCGAAATAAGTATCATGATAAATAACCGATAATTCGTTCCAATGATACCCGCTTTGTGTATCTAACTTTTGCATGAGTTGGTTAAATTCTTCTAACCAGTTAAAATAGTATTCTTCCCCTTTATAGCTTTGCCAAAATGCGACAGATACAGCTTCGAACTGACGAACATCATTTTGATAAAGGATCGTTAAGGCCTCAATAAAATACTTGGGAGCCGTTTTTTTCGTTTTCCCTTCTATAACATATCCCTTTAATGTGTGGAACCAGCTAATTTCTTGCGTTCTCATGGCTTCATTTACAGCTAATTCCACTGCATTTTGCCAATCTTGATGGTCTTCAAAAAAGACGCGTGCGATTCTTGTTACATCTGGATAATCAGGATTTAAGAAGACTGCTTTTTTAATAGCATCTACTGCCTTCTCTAATTTTCCCTGTTGTATGTATAGAGAGAATAATTGGAGGAGTACTTCTATCTTCAATACATCTGAATCTGTATCAATTGATAAATAGATTTCCTCTGCAGTACCTAAGAGGTCTAATTCAAAATAGGCATCTGCGACATTTTTCCGTGCCCATGGTTGAAACTCATTATCTATATTTTCCCATTTGAAGATGGCCGCTTCATAATCTTTATGATGAAAATATACTTCACCTTGTGCAAACCGAATCATTGTCAGATCTGGCGATTCTTTTAAATTCTCTTGCATATAAGCATTCCCTAATACTTCAACGGGATGTGTATGTTCATGATTAATTGTAAATGTGTCATGGAATTGTTTATTAATTAATTGATTTTCTATACTCATGATTGTTCCCTCTCTTTGCAATTTAGGATAGAACCATTATCCTATCTGCTTCTATCCTGTTATTCTAACAAAATAATCACTGCAAATAATTTCATTTAGCTATCATTTTTGATACATAAATGTTGAAGAATGTAATATTTTTAACTTACATTTATATTATTCGTTGGATTGTTACCTTTTTTGCACGTTGAATAGGAATTAGTTATTGATAGGATTATATTTTTTAGAGTATGCCGGGTTTATACTATACATACCTCTCATCAATTTCTTTAAAATGAAACCTTTTTTATCCTGAAACGTCTATAATCTTAGTGAAAGGAGCGTCATACGATGAAGAAAAAATCGAGGGTTTTATCTATTATTACAACTATTACCCTATTATTCTCATTACAAACCACTGTTTTTGCTTCAACAGGGTCAGCCGATTCTGAGGAAAGTATTAATGAGAAATATGGATTACCAATTGTTGCCTATGGTGAGGCTTTAAGTTCAAGCCAGAAAGAAGAAACGAAGAAGTTATTAGGTGTAAAAGAAAACAGCAAAGTAGAAGAAATTATTATTACTGCTGATGATATTGTTCATTATATTAAAGGTGATCCCCGCTCTAATATGTATTCCTCTGCGAAGATTACGCGCACAGATACAGGTAAGGGTGTAATCATCAACCAAATGACACCTGAAAACATTACTGAAGTAACTGATGAAATGTATGCCAATGCCTTACTTACAGCTGGTATAGAAGAAGCCATAGTTGATATCGCTTCTCCAGTAAAAGTCAGTGGTCACTCAGCTCTAGTTGGAATATACAAAGCCTATGACCAAGGTGAAGGCGAGAAGTTGGATGAGGAAAGAACAGAAGTAGCTAACGAAGAACTAAGTATTGCGACAAATTTAGCGAAAAAAGAAGGTATGGACCAAGAAAAGGTAACCGAACTGCTCACTGAAATCAAAAAAGAAATAGCGGAGCAAAACCCTGCAACAAAGGAAGATATCCAACAAATTGTTGATGAACAAATGCAAAAGCTAGAAATACAGCTTAGCGAAGAAGACCGCAAGCTCCTTTATGACCTTTTTGAAAAAATGCGAGAACTTAATATTAACTTTGATAATGTCAAATCCCAATTAGAGGATTTGGCCAATAGTGTACAGGAAAAAATTTCAGAAGCAGTTGGTGATAAAGGTTTTCTTCAAGCTGTATCTGACTTCTTTAAGAATTTAATCGATTCTATAAAAGGAATTTTCTCCTAATTAATTTGAACCAACTCCAATTACAGAGTTGGTTCTTCTCTTTTTTAAAGATTTGAATAGGCCAAACAAACAAGACCCTTTTGCGAAACTCACTTACTTTTTTATTTCTAAAGTAGTAAATGCATGATAGCTAACTATCAATATATAAGTGAAGAGACACCATGCGGGTAATCATAATAGATAGCTCGGGAAATCGAGGGTGCACGGGTTTCTTTAGAGTTTTCAACATAGTTATCTGGACAAATCGAGATTGCTCGGCTTTCTTATGAGTTTTCAGCTTACTTAGCTGGGAAAAAATCATGTGTTTGACTATCACTTGAATTTCTGGCAGCAAACCTCCATAACTTTGTTAATCACCCAAGGGGACCAAACGATTGACATATAGCCTTTCTTCATTGACAATCACCAAACGATGCTATTTCTAACTAAAAATCTGCCATCAAATTCAATCGGAACGCCTTTTCCGTCTTTTTCAGCATGAATATGTAGATGTGGTTCTGATGTATTACCTGAATTGCCAACTAAACCGATTGGCTCGCCTACTTCTACCCTGTCACCTGATTGCACACGTACACTACCTTTTTGCATATGTGCTAGTAAAACCTCTACACCTTTACAGGATATAACAACTGAATTACCTGCTGCATTTTTAGGGTCTGCATTGGGAGGGACTAAATCTGCTAAATCATTCTCCGCTTGGACAACTTCTCCAGTACACGGACTTGTTAGCTCATCACCGAATATTTCGTATTTATCCAATTCATTTGGATAAATGCCAGTTGCTCGACTACCTAGCGCATTTAATTTCACGATATCTACCGCATAAGCTTGACTCTCATGAGCATGATGATAATTGATTCGGACATGACTGCCACCTTGCCCAACATAATAAACCCCATCTTGCAGTGGAAAATCTAACTGTACTGCCTTCATATTCGTCGAGAACCCACTAAATGTCGATACATTATAATAACCAAAAACAAGAATAAGAAGCCCGTAAATGGCCATTGATATTTTTTGCGATAAATTGAATTCTGTTTTAAACGGTAGTTTGTTCACTTTCTTCCAAGATAAAAATACAGCAGCAATGAAAAAGACCAAAATAAGAAATCGTAAGTAGTAACTAAACCAATCCCAAGGAGAGGAAAAGAACAGCCAAAGGATGAGTAAACCTGTCATCGTAGCCTGTAAAAGCCAGTCTAGCTTACTATGAAGCTTTCCTTTCCATAATGAAAAAGAAAAAACAACAGGTAAAACAAACTGAATAAACAATAAAAAGAGGATATCAAAGGTCATCGAATGTCTCCTTTTCTCGTAAAGTTATCTAAGATACGTCTGACGACTATTAAATGTTCCCTTTTTTTATGAAAATGACTTTTGACCCTGTAGAGCGACTGAATAAAACCCTCATTGCTCAGATATATTTTGTAATAACCTCTCCACTCTGTCCAAACTAATAAATAAAACAAGCATTGATCCTATGCCCCAAAAGTGCCAATATCTTGTATGATGGAAGAGTAGAACTGCTCCAATGAAAAACATTAGTAAGGAAAAAACGATACTAAGTAAGACTTTCTTATCTTTCAAAATAGTCGTTTTTAAAGAAACTCTCCTTTTTCTTACTACAATAATAGCCAAGAAACACATCCCTAAAGCAATAATATGCATAATTCCATTTCCGTTTCTACCTAATTGATCAACTGTTAAAGATAACAAAAAACTTCCAACTACAATCATGCTCACACTTAAAATGACGCGCATTTCACCCCTCACTTCCTCTACTTAGACATCGGATCCACTCATATTCAATAGCAGGTAATCCTTCTTCGTTATCACTATTAAAGGCAATCTTTTTAAATCCTTTGCCTTCGTAAAACTGCTGTGCTTTTTTGTTTACTTCGAAAGTATATAATTTTAAACGTCCGCATGAATAAGCTTTCGCATGCTCTAATAATGCCCCACCAATCCCCACTCCTTGATGAGCTAAATGTACATATAGTTGATTAATCTCGCCTTCATTATAAGCAATCATGCCAATTGGTGTTTCATTTAGCACCGCTAAATCTACTTGAAATTGTTTTGTTAACATATGATTGAGAAAATAGATATGCTCTGTCATACTATGTATTTCCTTTTGACCAATAGCTGCTTCTTTACTCTCCCTCCAAAAGCTAACTGTCGAGAGGGCATACTTCTTTTCATAAGCAATGATTCGCCAGTCTTTCACCATATAACTCTCCCCTTCATTGTCCAAGCCTTATATATATTCATGACAAAAAGATGATCCCCTCCTTATTTATATGGAGAAAAACTTTTTAAGCGCGCTTTTTTTGTATATAATAGATAGAATCAACAGGCACTTTATTTATAGGCTTATTCAGATTAAAATAAGGTAAAGAACAAGGTAGAAAGGCTGATATCGGATTGGAACAATCAAACTTTATTCGTACAATTATTAAAGAAGATTTAGAAAATGGAAAGCGCGACACTGTTGTAACCCGTTTCCCACCTGAACCAAATGGCTATCTCCATATTGGACATGCCAAATCCATCATCATTAACTTTGGTTTAGCGGACGATTTTAACGGGCAAACAAACTTACGCTTTGACGATACAAACCCACTAAAAGAAGACCAAGAATATGTCGATGCCATTAAAGAAGATGTAAAATGGCTCGGGTATGATTGGGAAGAGCTACATTATGCATCCAATTACTTTGATGAAATGTATAACCGTGCAGTGCTTTTAATTAAAAAAGGCAAAGCATATGTCGATGATTTAAACCAAGATGAAATTCGTGAGTACCGTGGGACTTTAACTGAGCCTGGTAAAGAAAGTCCTTACCGTAACCGTTCAATTGAAGAAAACCTAGACCTATTCGAAAAAATGAAAAATGGGGAATATGAAAACGGTCAAAAAGTTTTGCGTGCAAAGATAGATATGTCATCACCAAATTTAAACTTACGTGACCCTGTCATTTACCGTATCTCTCATGCGACTCATCACAATACGGGTGATACATGGTGTATTTATCCTATGTACGCTTTTGCCCATCCGCTTGAAGATGCAATCGAAGGTGTAACGCACTCATTATGCACGACAGAATTTGAAGATCAACGTCCTCTTTATAATTGGGTTGTAGCGGAATGTGAAATGGAAAACCAACCACAACAGATTGAATTCGGACGCTTAAATATTACAAATACAGTAATGAGTAAGCGAAAACTAAAGCAATTAGTAGATGAAGGAATTGTTGATGGCTGGGATGACCCAAGAATGCCAACGATATCGGGTCTGCGTCGCAAAGGGTATACTGCTAGTGCCATTCGTGAGTTTGTTCAAGAAACTGGTGTCTCTAAAGGTAGTGGTGCAGTGGATGAAATGATGCTTGAGCACTATGTGCGCGAGGATTTAAAACTCAGTGCCCCACGAACAATGGGAATCTTGAAACCTTTAAAAGTTGTAATCACCAATTACCCTGAAGGTGAATCCGAGTGGTTAGAAGCGGAAAACAATCCTGAAAACGAGGAAATGGGCACAAGACAAATTCCATTCTCTCGTGAAATATATATAGAACAAGAGGACTTTATGGAAAATCCTCCAAAAAAATATTTCCGTCTTTTCCCTGGAAATGAAGTGCGCTTAAAGCATGCTTATTTCATCAAGTGTAATGATGTGATTAAAGATGAAGATGGCAATGTTGTTGAATTACACTGCACTTATGATGTTGAAACGAAAAGTGGTTCAGGTTTTACAGGACGCAAAGTCAAAGGTACATTACACTGGGTTGATGCCAAAAGTGCCATCCCTGCTGAATTCCGTCTATATGAACCTTTAGTATTAGACGAGCAAATGAAAGAAGAAGCATCAGAAGACAAAGATTTCTTAGACTATATTAATCCAAATTCACTTGAAGTGGTGCAAGGATTTATTGAACCTAACTTGAAAGAGGTTCAACCACAAGATAAATTCCAGTTTTTCCGTCACGGTTACTTCAATGTCGATTCTAAATATAGTACACCTGAAAAACCAGTCTTCAACCGAATTGTATCGTTAAAAAGCTCTTTTAAGCTAAATAAGTAAGATATCTTACGCGAATGGTTCTACTTAATGAATCATTCGTGTTTTTTTCGTGATCTGATCTTTACACCGTTCACTTTAGAGATTATTTACTTGTCCCTTCACTAAGGGAATGCTAAGGAACTTATAAAAAGACAAAAAGAATGTTGAAATTAGCTTGCATCAATATGCGAGAGCGTTAATTCTTTCTCACATTTGTAGGCCCTTTTTGCCCTACTCATTTCTTTATTTCTCCAACTATTAGTCGCGATTCTTCCTTTTGCCTTACTCATTTCTTTGGTTCTCCATCTATTAGTCGCGATTTCTCCTTTTGCCCTACTCATCTCTTTATTCCTTCATCTATTAGTCGCGATTTCTCCTTTTGCCCTACTCATCTTTTTATTCCTCCAACTATTAGTCGCGATTTCTCCTTTTGCCCTACTCATTTCTTTGGTTCTCCATCTATTAGTCGCGATTTCTCCTTTTGCCCTACTCATCTCTTTATTCCTTCACTTATTAGTCGCGATTCTTCCTTTTGCCCTACTCATCTTTTTATTCCTTCACTTATTAGTCGCGATTTTACCATTTGCCCTACTCATCTCTTTATTCCTCTAACTATTAGTCGCGATTTCTCCTTTTGCCCTACTCATCTCTTTATTCCTTCACTTATTAGTCGCGATTTTACCATTTGCCCTACTCATCTCTTTATTCCTCTAACTATTAGTCGCGATTTTACCATTTGCCCTACTCATCTCTTTATTCCTCCAACTATTAGTCGCGATTTCTCCTTTTGCCCTACTCATCTCTTTATTTCTTCACCTATTAGTCGGGATTTCTCCTTTTGCCCTACTCATCTCTTTATTCCTTCACTTATTAGTCGTGATTCTTCCTTTTGCCCTACTCATCTTTTTATTCCTCCAACTATTAGTCGCGATTTCTCCTTTTGCCCTACTCATTTCTTTATTTCTCCAACTATTAGTCGCGATTTCTCCTTTTGCCCTACTCATTTCTTTATTCCTTCTCTTATTAGTAGCGATTCTTCCTTTTGTCCCACTCATCTCTTTATTCCTTCACTTATTAGTAGCGATTCCTTCATTTGCCCTACTCATCTCTTTATTCCTCCAACTATTAGTCGCGATTTCTCCTTTTGCCCTACTCATCTCTTTATTCCCCCAACTATTAGTCGCGATTTCACCATTTGCCCTACTCATTTTTTATTCCTTCACCTATTAGTCGCGATTTCTCACTTTTACCCTACTTCGATTTCCCTATTCCTTCACTTATTAATCGCGGAAACCCTTAATCAACCTTCCACTTCATCGCCCTATTAACTTACCTGGCAAGCCGGTTATTTTCGTCTTTCAGATTAACTAACATTTCTGATCATACCAATGATATTTATGGAGCATTTTGCTTACTAACACTTCTTTCCTATAAAAAAATGGTGCGCTACATTACCTAAATGACAGTACTTTGTTTTCTATATTTTTTGTAAATGTGTTACTTTAAACCCTTCTTCATATTTAAGACCGTATCCTAAGGCTCTATCCATACTAATGTGAGCAGACCAGATCAAAGATACCATTAATAATATAGGTTCCTTTATTACAAAATAAATTCCTAAAATCAATAAGGGGAAAATAAATGTATGGCCTATATTATAGAGAATCGCCCCTACTTTTTTGTTGAGGAGATAGCCAAACATAAAGACGTCTGGTAAAAACAAAAAAATAACAAAGGCAAGTATTGAGAATTCCCATGTAATATAAGCTACTACTTTTAATAATAGTAAAAGAATATATTCCCACTTAACAATAATGCGATTACTCATTTTCCACACCACCTATTTTCATCTGTTCATATACATGGTGAATGACTTGATCTAAGTTTCTTTGGTTCTCTTTAAAGTTTCCTTCCTTTATCATGAAACGAATCTCTTTTAAAGCTTCCAAAGCAACTGTCAAAAAGTGAAGTTTCGCTTCAACACTATCAACCTTTACACCTATTAACTGCTCCGATT
The DNA here is from genome assembly GCF_038006865.1 of Cytobacillus sp. FSL R7-0696. Lineage (NCBI taxonomy): Bacteria > Bacillati > Bacillota > Bacilli > Caryophanales > Bacillaceae > Cytobacillus > Cytobacillus sp. FSL R7-0696. Next base: position 682,564 of record NZ_JBBOWA010000001.1, read on the forward strand.
TCATTTTACAATCCTCTGACGGCTGAGTCCGATCTAATATAAACAGTTCACTGATTTCTTGTAGAGAGAATCCTAATTGTTTTAACACAATGATATATTTGAGTTCTCTTTCATTTTTGTCTTTATACAATCGATAGCCATTTTCGGATCTTTCTGGAGTAATTAAACCGATTTTTTCATAGTAACGGATTGTCTCACTAGAAATATCATATTGAGAAGCGATTTGTTTAATATACATTTCCTTCCTCCTTTTCTTCTTATTTTGAAGATAACATTGGAGCTTACTACAAGGTCAATATATTTTTGAATTTTTCCAATCTTTATCTTGCATCACAGCGATACAATCATTTCTAAAAAATGTGATACGACATACACTTAATAAGATAAAGAGTTGAAAGGTGATGACCATGTACCCTTATTCATATAATGAAGTGCGAAACAAAGAACGGAGATTACATTTGAATGGTTTAGGAAGACTTTCCGTCCAACCTGATATAGCCACTATTCATATCGGTGTCATATCGGAAAATGAAGAAATACAGATAGCTGAAAAGGAAAATACACAAGCCACAGAATCTTTTCTTTCTGCTTTAAAACAAGCCGGTATCAACGAAAAGCACATACAAACGACTCACTTTAATGTACATCCCATCTACCATCAACAAGATGATTCTTCGCAGATTTCAGGCTATCAAGTGATAAATGAAGTTCGCGTTACCGTCAGTCAACTTAATCAAATAGGTACAATTATTGCTTTAGCAATGGAACACGGAGCCAATCAAATAAATAGTCTTGAATTTGGATTAACGGAGAAACAGAAATGGTATTATAAGGCATTAAATGAGGCATTAGTGGATGCGATAAGTAAAGCCCAATCTATAGCTAATGTTTTAAATGTAACAGTAGATCTTACCCCGATAAAGATTATCGAAGACAGCAGACAAATACAGCCCTTCACACAGAAAGTTGCTCTTCAATCTATTGCTTCTCCGCCCATTGAACCTGGTGAAATCATCGTGGAAGCCGTAATAACTGCCGTTTTTCATTATTCATAACATGCATCTTCATCATTCATGGTGTATGATGGTCGTATAGAAATGGAGGTCATTACATGTTTTATCGACTGACAAAAGAACAGCAACAACAAATGATTGAAGAAATCCAACAGTTTTTTCTTCAGGAAAAAGACGAGGATCTTTCCGAATTCGCTGCTGAACGTGTGTTAGATTTTTTTAAAGAATCACTCGCCCCTCACTTTTACAATGCAGCTATCCAAGAGACTCAATCCATGCTAAAAGAACAGTTTGCTAGTATTGAAGATGAAGTATTAACCTTAGAACGTCCCATTCGACGTTAATGAAAAAAGTGGCCAATTCAGCCACTTTTTTTTTTCTATTCCATTTATTGATAGTTGGATACAAATTCATCACAGAAATCGGTCATAACCACCTCAACGCCTTGATTGAGTAGTGATTGAGCATCGGACCATCGATTAATTGTATAAGTACGTAATGGGATTTTGTTTTCAATTGCCTGTATACCATGTATGGATTGCACAAATTCTTTTTGACAATGAATAGCATCGGCTCCAATATTCTGAGCTACCTTAATTGCATTAGCGTGTATACCTAAAATTAAATACCCTGTATTTATTTCATTATCTAATGTTCGTATTCTCTTCACACTCTCAGGGTTAAAAGATGAAAGAATGATTCGATCTCTTAAACCATATTGCTCAATTAAAGTTAACACCTTCTCCTCCATACCATCGTAACGAAAGACATCATTTTTCAATTCTACATTTATAACCAATTCATTATTCTCCTCTTTCGCCCATTGAAAAACCTCTTCTAATCGTGGGATTCTCGCATGGTTAAATTCGGTGTTAAACCAGCTCCCTGCATCAAATTGCACAATATCTTTATATTTAAAATCCCTGATAAACCCTGTACCATCTGTTGTCCGATTGATTTTCTCATCATGAATGATGACAAGTTCACCATCTTTAGATAATTGGACATCTAATTCGATTCCGTGAACACCAGCTTTTCTTGCAGCTTCAAAAGCAAGCATTGTATTCTCCGGAAAGCGACTACTTAATCCACGGTGGGCAAATATCATTGCTCAACCATCCTCTCCCTTTTCTACAATTGTATAAAAATTATTTAAACACAGTATGAATCGTTTGTAAAAAATTCCTTTTTATTGATGTTAAAGATTAATCGAATGTAAGCAGGGTATACTCTCATATAAAGACATGTAAAGGAGATAAAATCTTATGAGAGAGTATGATTCTGAGCAACATTATATGCCTATCACCTCAACAACGAGCGGTATGATTGTTAATTCTGCAGAAGGTGTTGATTATATAAACATTCAAATCGTTAATGTTTGTTTTGTTAAAACAGCAGAGGATGCATGGGTCCTTGTTGATGCTGGTATGCCAAAATCAGCTCAAAAAATTATTGAAGCTGCAGAAGAATTATATGGAAGGGGTGCGAAACCTGTTGCGATCATATTAACACATGGACATTTTGATCACGTAGGTGCGATTCATGAGCTCTTAGAAGTATGGAATGTCCCTGTTTATGCTCATTCGATGGAATTACCTTATTTAACTGGTCGGAAAGATTATCCAGAACCTGATAATACCGTTGATGGTGGATTATTAGCTAAGTTCTCCAATTTATTTCCTAATGAAGGTATTAATATTTCACAGCATATAAAACCGTTACCAAGAGACGGACATATTGACGAAATGCCCGGTTGGCAGTGGATTCATACCCCTGGACATACAGAAGGTCATATCTCGCTTTACCGCAAAAGCGATGGTGTCTTAATTGCTGGGGATGCCTTTTGTACCGTTAAACAAGAGTCCCTTTTTAAAGTGATGACACAGGAGCAAGAAATTAGTGGTCCCCCAAGGTATTTAACCACTGATTGGCAACTAGCAAGAGAATCTGTCAGAAAACTTTCTGACCTTAATCCTCATATCGCCATCACAGGTCATGGTATTCCTATGGCTGAACAAACTCTCCAACAAAGCCTTATTACTCTTGTAAGGGAGTTTGATGAGATTGCTATGCCTGAAACTGGTAGATATATAAAAGACGACGAATAATAGTAATATTCAATATCTTTTATTTCGGTATCCTGAAGATTTTGCTATTATTAAGGGTAGACTTGAAAAATTTCTACCGATGGAGGATACCTTATGTCTAAAAGAAAAATGATTATCACACAAAACTTAAGCGAGGAACTTAAAACAGCCATTACAGAAATCACTCCTGATTGGGAACACATCATAGGGAAGGATCACGAGGTTTGGGAGAGTCATATGAAGGATGCAGAAGTGATTGTTGCTTGGAAACATCGTATGCATGATACCTATGTGAATAATGCTAACCTTCGTTGGATTCAAACATGGAGTGCTGGTGTGAATTATTTGCCACTCGAAGACTTTGACAAGAAAAACATCCTTCTAACAAGTGCAAACGGGGTACATGCTTATCCAATTTCGGAGACGATTTTTGCATTGATGTTAGGTTTAACAAGAAGTATCGACCGTTATGTTAAACAACAACAAGAAAAAGTATGGGATGGAACTGGTAACAAACTCGAAATGCATGGAAAGACCATCGGTATAATTGGTGTTGGAATGATTGGACAAGAAACTGCTCGCATTGCCAAAGCGTTTAATATGCATGTCATTGGGGTTAGACATTCAGGCAAACCTGTCGATTACGTAGATGAAATGTATACTTCACTGGAACTTGACGACATCCTACCTAAATGTGATTATATTGTCGTCACCCTGCCTTTAACGAAGGATACATACCATATGTTCAGTAAAGAACAGTTCAAACGCATGAAACAAACAGCTTTTTTTATTAATATTGGACGCGGTGAAATTGTTGATGAAAACGCACTTTATCATGCACTTTCAGAAGGAGATATTAAAGGTGCTGGAATTGATGTTTTTGAAAAAGAGCCGCTCCCTGAAGATAGTCCATTATGGGGATTAAATAACTTAATCATCACTCCACATACATCTGGCTCAACCGAACACTATAACGAAAGAGTCATTAAAAACATCTTCATTCCTAACCTGAAAAAATATTTGAATGGCGATGCTCTTGATACGAATGTAGTGGATTATAAAAAAGGATATTAAAAAACAAAATCCGAACGATTATTGATATGCTCCCCTCTAGGTAGACAGATAAAAAAATAAAATCTGGCTACTAAAAGGGGAGTATATTTATGTCTAAAAGAGCTCATCCACTCGAAGTTAGGATAGAAGTAATAAATACATTAAAAGATGGTATTTTATCTGTAGCGGAGATAATAAAAAAGTATAAGGTTAGTAGAAGTGCCATTCGAATTTGGAAGTATAAATTTGATATGTATGGATTTGAAGGTCTTAAAGAATCGACATCCTGGAAAACGTACCCGAAGAATTTAAAAATATTAGCCATGAAGGACTACCTATCCGGCCACTATTCTTTAGAGGAAATTGCCAAAAGATATAAAATATCAGATGAGTCTGTCCTCAGGTTATGGTTGAAGAAGTATAATAGTCATAGTGAAATAAAGGATACGTCAAAAGAAAGGACGAGCTCTATGACTAAAGGAAGAAAAACAACTTGGAAGGAACGAATTCAAGTTGTACTTGATTGCTTGGGGAACGGAAAAGATTATCAGAAGACAGCTGACACTTTTCAAGTGTCTTACCAACAAGTCTATACATGGGTTAAAAAATATGAAGAAAGTGGAGAGGAAGGTCTTCAAGACAAACGAGGGAGGAATAAAACAGAAATTGAGTTAACACCAGAAGAAAAAATGAAACTCGAAATGAAAAAGCTAGCACAAGAAAATGAACGATTACGTGCAGAGAACTTATTCTTAAAAAAGTTGGAGGAACTCGAAAGGAGGCGGAAATAAGCAGGATTCGATTTAAAGATAAGTATGTCGCCATACAGGAACTACATAAGAAAGAGAATCTAAGCATAGTTCTTCTGTGTGATATCGCGGGCGTCACTCGGAGCGCTTATTATAAATGGCTAAGACGTCAACCGACTTCCCAAGAGATTCTGAATGAAGCTATTATGAAAGAGATGAAAATCCTCCATATACAAATGAAGGGGATTTTCGGCTATCGCCAAATGACTCTTCATTTGAATAGAAAATTTAATAAGCCACTGAATCATAAGAGAATCTATCGATTAATGAAAGTGGCTCAATTACGCTCGGTGATTCGAGTGAAGAAAAAACGATATAAACGTTCTATCCCCCAATATGTCACGGAAAATATATTAAATCGTGAGTTTACAGCTAATAAGCCGAATGAAAAATGGGTCACGGATGTCACAGAATTTAAATATGGTTCCTCCCAAAAAGCTTATTTAAGTGCCATTCGTGATCTCTATGATGGTTCTATTATTAGTTATGTTCTCGGGCATTCTAATAACAATGAACTGGTGTTCGATACACTTGACCTGGCGACAAAGCATTTAAAGGGAAAGGAGCCTCTCATTCATAGCGACCGTGGTTATCAATACACCTCCTATGGATTTAAAAGTAGGATAAAAAAGTTAAAAATGACTCATAGTATGTCTCGCGTTGGGCGATGTATCGATAATGGACCTATGGAATCCTTTTGGGGAACACTGAAATGTGAGAAATATTATTTACATAAATTTATGACCTATGAGGAACTTTCCAATGCCATAACGGAGTATATTCACTTCTATAATCATAATCGATACCAAAAACGACTAAACGGCTATAGCCCTATGGAATATAGAGCTATAGCCGCTTAGGTAACTTTTTATTATTTCCACTGTCTACTTGACAGGGGGCTGTTCATATTTAAACGCTGCTAAAGCTTCGAATAATTGTTCGGATTTTTCACCCCTTTTAAGAGGAAATTCATTTACAAACCTATTTGTTTGCCATGTTTCTTTCTTTTATTGGCGGCTTCATCTTCTCTGTTCTTCTTTTTCTTAATAATGATTCAATCGCACCTGATCCAAGGAGTACACCAGGAATGATAAAGACAAGACCAACCCAATGGTAAATCGTGATTTGCTCCCCTAAAAATAATGCCGATCCGACAAGAGCAAAGAATGTATTTAAGTTTAAAAAGATGGCCGCTTCAGCAGGACCAATTTTACTAATCGCATAATTGTAGCCCATTTGTCCAATAGCAGTTGCTAAAATGGCAGATGCTAAGAATAAAATCCATAAAGAACTTGGAGCATCTAATAAATTTGTAAATGCTAAAGGCTCTGAAATCAAACCTATGATGGCGAGGATGATGCCCCCAAAAACCAGCATATATCCAGTGAGTAGTCTACTATCAATAGTTTTCGCTGCCTTACTAATAAGAATAAAGCTGAATGCTTGGGATAAAATCGATAAGAAAATATAAATATCACCAAAAGAAAAACCAGATAACCCTCCATTACCGATTACAACGATAAAAGAAACACCAATAATGCCAAAGATAAAACCTATAACCTGCATACGTGAAGGCATGGTTTTAATGATAATGGCGGAGAGAATAGCCGTCAAGACTGGCCCTGACCCTAAAATCAATCCTCCGTTAGCACCAGATGTTTCCATTAACCCATGTGCTAGGAAAAAATGATGAGCCGTAATATTAAAGAGACCACCATATATAATATATTGAAATTCCTTCCGATTTGGTCTTCTAACTTTCCCTATCACCCCGAGCATAAGAAAAACAAAAAATCCCGCAACTAGAATCCTGATAGCAGTAATCGTAATCGGTGGGAAAGATGAGACAAGGATTTTAATAGCGGACACATTAAATCCCCATATCATCATTAATATTGTCATAAATAAAAATAGACCGAGCTTGTTCATTCCCATCCTTCTTTCCGTCTCTGTAATGAAGTAAATTTTAACATATATTTTCTTCGTATGGATAGAAAGTGAGCAATTGATGACCAATCGGGAAAATGAGCAAGAAAAAGATGGGAACATCCGCCCCCACCTTTACAGAACTGAACCTTACCTATTTTAAATCCTCTTCAAGAAACATTTGTGGCTCTACCTTTTTCTCTTGTTGCTTTCTAGGCTTGAACATCCGATCAATTTGCGCTTGTTGATATACCGCCGTTCCAACAATACTAGCTACATCCTTTAGTTTTTCCTTACTAATTTTATCAATCGTATCATCTGGTGTATGGTACCAAGGCTCTGAAGGGCTGTGAATAAATAAAGCTGCTGGAATACCTACCTCTGCAAATGGCACATGATCACTGCTTCCACCACTTCTAATCGGTGTCGCTTCTCCATTTAACCTCGTGCTAGTCTCTTGAGCTAACTCGGTGACAAGGTTTGGCTCCCCATCAATTGTGGCCAAAACTAAATTTCCTGCATCTCTACTCCCAACCATGTCTAAGTTAAAATTCGCCACAATTCTATTTCGCTCATCTTCCGGTAAACTATTTACATAATGTGTAGAACCAAGTAATCCTACTTCTTCAGCACCAAATGTAATAAAACGAATTTCTGTATCAGTTGGGAATAACTTAAGTACCCTTGCCAATTCAAGAGTCATCGCTGTTCCTGAAGCATCATCATTGGCCCCTGGTGCACCAGCTACAGAATCATGGTGAGCACCGATAACAATAATATCATTCGTATCTCTTAATTTTGAGGTTGGCTTTTTCTTCGCTATGACATTATGAGAAGTTTTTTCTCCTGTACTTGCCCCTTCTATATTGATAGCCGCCTCTGTAATCTCTCCGGCTTCTATACTAGCAAGCAACGCATCTCCCTCTGCTTTTGACAAAGAAATAGCAGGAACAAATTGATCATTATGTGCTCCCAAAGTTCCATTTAAAGAGCCCTCACTATTATTATAAATAATCACACCCGCTGCCCCTGCCTCTCCTGCATTCAACACTTTCTCACTGAAGCTTAACTCTCCCCGTTTGATTAAAACAATTTTCCCTGTAACATCACCTAATTCATCTGGTTTACCTAGACCGCCATTGACGATTTCCCCACTCACATTCCCACTAATAGAATACGTAAAGTAGTCAGGGTTTAGTTGTTCATTATATCCGTCTACTTTTAGTTCAATCGTATGTGGGGGTGTATAACCAACATAGGTAAACGGTTGAATATCTGCACGATAGCCGTAATTCCTAAACTCTCTTTTGATAAATTCGACAGCCTCATCTTCCTCATCTGTTCCTGCAACTCTCGGCTCTTTTGCAAGATGAGCAATATTGCGATAGATTCTGTGCTCATTTACTAACTTTGTAATTAAATAGTCATAGAAGTGATGTGAATGACTCTGTGTATCAGCAGCTTCTACAGGTTTAACAACATATCCTTGAACACCTAATGCACCAAATACAAGAGTAGTCGCTAAACTCAATTTTAAGATAGATTTCTTCATTTTTTCCTCCTATTAATTGATTTTCTAAAAGTTTAGACTATTAATTCCAAGTTATTAAGTGTAGTATTCACTATCTTTCAATAGGGAAAAAATGCTAGTTTCTCATATACGAACCTTTTAACTACAAATGATAGATGACAAATGATGGATAGAAGAGGATGATTACTATAAGGTAAACATAAATAAAAAGGAGTGATAACAAGAAGATAATTTAATGGAGAGCTTATATTTAGACCATTTAATAAATCCTTTCATTCCGTAAATTTAAAGGGCACTTCTCCTCTCCAAAATGATGGTTTTCCAATACATTAAGAATGCAAGATCGTCCTTCCATTCTCGGTCAATAGAACATGTTCTCAGACAATCGACTTCAAACCAAAAAAGCTGACCATAACAGTCAGCGTTCTTAAACAACTATTTATTTCAATACATCATGGTCAACATAACGCTCACCATTTATCTCACTAATTACATTAATAGCTACCTTCGCGCCATCTCCAGCAGTAATAATTGTATGTACACTTACACCTGCTGTCGTACCTGCAGCCCATATGCCAGGAATATTGGTTTGACCTGATGCATCTACATCAATAATGGTTTTTACTCTTGGCTCTGTTCCCGGTTTCGTTTGTACACCTGCTTTTTCGGCTAAATCAGCCAAGAACCCTGTTGCTAAAATCACATGTTTCGCTTCATAACTACCTTCAGAAGTAGTAATAACGAAAGCTGCTTCTTTTTTCTCAATAGATTCTACTGTTGCATCTACTAATTCTGCCCCAAATTTCTCTGCCTGTTTTTTACCCGTGCTAACCAAATCCGGACCTGATACCTCTAATACACCATAATGGTTTTCAACCCAAGCCCTTTTTGTTACACCTTTGTCATTATCAATAACAATCACTTTCTTCCCCGCTTTAGCAGCAAATAAAGCTGCACTCGCACCAGAAGGCCCTGCTCCAACGATTAGAATATCATACATCTTCCATTCCTCCTCTAGAAATACTCTCTCTTTTCTAGAATAGACAAAATAATTAGAAATGTAAAACATTCTATCCTTTTAGAGGTCAAAGCTGCTTTTGTAAGATCACCATATGAATGAGTTGTTTACCCCCCTCATAAATAGGGCGGTCATAATGTTTCACAAAGAAATCATCAATCTGATGAGAAATATGAAATCCACACGCCTGGTAAAAAGGGATCGTAAGGGGACTATCTCCCGTTCCTACTTGAAGCTTGCGGGCTCTCCCTTTATAGATATCTTCCACAAGCTGAATCATCTTTTTGCCATATCCTTTTCGTTTTAAATGTGGGGCAACAGCCAGATTCTTTATTTCATATATATCTTCATTCTCCTTTGTTACAACACAAACGCCGATTAACTTTTGCTTTTCCTCGAAAATATAAAGGTCTCCACGCTCTAAATACTGATCAATCATATTCTCTTGTTCATCCGCAAGCAGTAACAGATCTATATATCTTTTCTTACCTTCATTAACGAGCTTTAACTTCAACATGTCACATCCTTACGAATCAATCTTCATCCTTTATATCCCGGTCTTCTGGAATTGGTTCTTTCGATAACTCTTCCACCAATTTCTTATATTTTTCTAATTGTTGAAAGTGGCTTTTAAATTGGTCTTTATAAATGAGTACTGCTCCCTCACTATCATGAATGACACGAATTTTACCTTGGAGGATCAACTCTTCTACATAAGTGACTGACACCGATAAATATTGAGCTGTCTCTTCTATTGTTAAATACATGATTACTTCATCTCCTCCAACTAGTTTCTACTATTATAACTTATTTTTTTATCGCTTATTTATCCTACAATCATACTTAATTATTAAAATACTCAATCTTTAATGGCAAAATTTTTCATAATCGATTACTATAAAATAATAGTGATTATTTGTCTTACAGAACAGGAGCATAGATATGAAAACAAAATTCTTAATCTTCCTTTTTCTAGGGAGTATCATTTGGGTCATTTCAACAAACCTACTCATTAGTGAATTTCATACATCATCTAACCTAATCTCCATGATACATATAAAAGAAATTGTATATATCTCCTTTACAACTTGTCTCTTCTACTATTTTATAAAAAGAATTGAAGAATTAAATACATCGAAAGAAGATAAAGAGAGATTATCCACACTTATTAATGCAATGGTCGATTTCGTGAATTTTAAAGACGAAAAAGGGAGATGGATCGAAGCGAATAAAGTCGCTCTTGAACTATTTAACCTTGAAGAAGACCAATATCGGGGAAAAACAGATATTGAACTCGGCGATCAAGCAAGAAGTTTTTACAAAAACTCCTTCGCTCATTGTATGATTTCAGATGAGGAAACATGGGATAGTGGAAAAATTGCGAGAATTGAGGAAAATATTTTACAACCGGATGGAACAAAGAAGACATTCGACACAATTAAAGTTCCTCTTTTTCATGAAGACCGAAGTAGAAAAGGGCTTGTAATTATCGGTAGAGATATTTCCGAAAAAAAGAGATTGGATGAATTATTACAAGAAAGTCAACAGCAATATAAATCGCTGTTTTTGTACAGCCAAGATATGATCGTCATGATGGATCTATCCGGACGGATTACTCAAGCAAACCCCCAATTTAAGGAGATAACCGGTTATCAGCCAGAAGAAGTACTCCAACAACCTATCACCCACCTATTTCCTAAAGACTTACATGATGAAGTATTTAAAAGTCTTGAACACATACGACAAACGAATCAACATATACAATGTGAGATGGCGATGAACCATAAAAATGGGCCGCAAATCATCTTAGAATGTACAGCTGTGCCTATGATTATCAACAATAAACAAGCTGGTATTATTTGTTATGGGAAAGACGTCACAAAGCTACGATTAGCTGAAGAACAATTAAGAAAAACGGAAAAATTATCTGTTGTTGGTGAACTATCAGCGAGTGTGGCTCATGAAATAAGAAACCCACTCACTTCGTTAAAAGGATTTGTACAAGTATTAACGACAGAAGACAGTAAACATGAATTTTATTATCGCATTATGGAAGAAGAATTGGATCGCATCAATCATATTGTTAGCGAACTATTACTACTAGCCAAACCACAAGAGATTAAATTCATTCAAGCAGACATCTTTGAATTACTCCATAATGTCATTTCACTATTAAAAACGGAAGCATCACTCCATAATATTCAAATTCAATTAAAGTCATATTTACGTACGCAAATTTCTATACTGTGTGAACCTAATCAACTTAAACAATTATTTATCAATTTAATTAAAAATGCTATTGAAGCCTCAACTGACGGAGACGGTCAAATCATGATTTCATTAGAAAAGGAAGAGGATACTGCTATCATAAAAATATCCGATAATGGCGATGGCATGTCTCCAGAATTATTAACAAAACTCGGAGAACCTTTTTATTCATCCAAAGAAAAAGGTACTGGTCTAGGTTTAACTGTCAGCAATAAGATAGTTCAAAGCCACAATGGTTCCATTCATTTCTCAAGTGTTTTACACGAGGGAACAACAGTAACTGTCAAGCTACCGATACAAATCGCTTCGCGTGTCCCAGTTGGATAATGAAAAAGCCAAAAGCCGGAACATTGGTATTTTGCTTGGCTATTCTTTAGTCTTAAACATAAGTATTGATCCTTTCTAGATATGCCCTTTCAGTTCAATTATTCTTCCACTCAAAAAGGCACAAACAAATACTAAGTTAGCATTTGTTCGTGCCTAATGACATTATTTATCTTTTACTTCTAATAGTTTTAGCCTCAAGTCGTTTTCCATATGGGCTAGATCACTTTCGGCTTGTTTTCTTTTATGTCGACCTTCTTCTTGGATGCGCAATGTTTCTTCAATCGTTTCGACTAGGTTTTGCTGGGTTTTCTTTAATGTTTCTATATCTACTAAACCGCGCTCATTCTCTCTCGCTGTTTCGATGGTGTTCATTTTTAGCATTTCTGCATTCTTCAATAGTAAGTCATTCGTTGCCTTTGAGACGTGCTTTTGTGCTTCTACTGCATGGCGTTGGCGGATCAACGTTAAAGCAATAGAGACTTGATTCTTCCATAATGGAATGGCGGTCATAATAGATGATTGTATCTTTTCAACTAGCGCTTGGTTTGTATTTTGGATCAATCTAATTTGTGGCGCACTTTGGATGGTGATTTCTCGACTTAACTTTAAATCGTATAAACGTTTATCCAATCTTTCAGCAAATTGGACTAAGTCATTCACTTCCTGTACTTTCATTTGATCCTGTGATGATTCAGCTTTCTTTTTTAGAACCGGAATCGATTTCTCTCTCATTTCCTCAAGCTTTAGTTCCCCTGCAGCGATATAAATATTTAAGGCATGGAAATATTCTTTATTACTTTCATATAGCTTATCTAGCATAACAATGTCTGAGAGAAGCAAGTTTTTACTACGCTCTAACTTCACACTGATGCGATCAATTTGTGCACCTACCTTTTGATATTGCGACAATACTTCATGGACAGAACCTGAAAGCTTGCCGAATATCTTTGAGAAAAAGCCTTGTTTTTCATGTTTTAAATCATCCGGGTTCACTTCATTAAATTTTTGCATAAGTTCGCCCAAAATTGAACCTACTTCACCGACATCTTTTCTTTGCACATGGTCAAGCATCGCATGTGAAAAATTGAGTAACTTTGATTGAGCAGGCGTACCATATGAAATCATAGCTTGATGATTACTTGGGTCGATTTGTTCAGCTAATTGGTAAGCTTTTTGCCGGTTTTCCTCTGGAATGACATCAATTAATTTTACACGACTGGATGAGTCCTCACTTTTAACCTTTGTGACTGTCTCGTCGTCATTACCAAAAGGGTCCGCTAAAAGATCATCCAATATATCTGCACCAAGGGTAGGTTGATTTGACGTATTTTTTTCTTTTGTCATTTTAATCGCCTACTTTCATCATTCGTTTTCTCATCTTTTAATTTCTTAATGTTATGTTTGGCTACATCTATCTCATAATGAAGATCATCAATATCATTCGCTAGCACTGAACGTAAATCCTTATCCACATGAACCATTAGCTCTTGCAAAGTTTTTCTGGTCTCTGTTAATGATTGCTCAAGTTCCCAATCCTTCTTCGGTTGTGAGGAAAGAAAAACATATCTTTCAGCGAGTTCTACCGCTGAATCCAAATGCGAATAGAAGAATGATTCAGCTTGATAAAAGCGTCTCGGCTCCTTTTGCACAAGTTGGTAAATCCTTTTTGTCACTTTAATAAAATCTTTACGTTGACGACCAGACGGCCAATGGCGAATCGCCATTAAAGCACGATGTAAACGACTCATCTTGATTCGGGCATCATCTAAATTATCTTGTATAAAACGAAACTCTTTCCGCTTGAGTCCCTTACTTTTCAACCAACGATGGACAATAATTATTCCACTCAACCAATACGTAAATACACCCACACCAGCACCAATTAGTCCACTCATCCAAAAACCGTAATTCATAAAAAAGTAGCTAATTAACCATGTCAACACAGACACAGGTACAGTGATAAGTATCCGTAGAAAAAACACATAGAACGGGTTCAAAATTATCGACTCCTGACTTTACCGCTTATACTATTTACGTAATTCGTCTTATTTAAGTTTCAAAATAAGTGAACTTATTTTTACTTACCCTTACAGTATAAGAATACAACATTTGAAGGAGTTTTTTCCATGGACTAAGATTGTAATTCCAACTAAGCCTTAAGTCTTAAAGAAGATATTTACAAAAAAACTCGCTTAAATAGCGAGAAAGGCTGAAATAATGATCAAATATAAAAAAATGCATTTTCAAATATTAATGCATTCATTTATGTATCATTCTTAAAACGATGAATCTTTTTATGAATAGCCTAGTTCAACGGTTACTATTGTACCGCCACCTGGTTTACTATCAATCTTCATCGTTCCATTATGCTCTTGAATAATTTTATTACTAACAGTTAGTCCTAAACCGATTCCTTTATCCTTTGTAGTATAAAAAGGGGTACCTAAATAATGCAAACGATCTGAGCTTATACCTATACCCTCGTCTTTAAAATTAATTCTTACTCTTTTATTTCTTAATACTTCTATAGCTATAATTACTTCCCCACCATTTGGCATTGACTCCATAGAGTTTTTTAAGAAATTAATAAATACTTGCTTTAATTGATTTTGATTACAAAGTAATTCAATTTGTTGATCTGGCTTTATGAATCGAATTTGGACATTACACATCATGGCTTGTGGGTGAAGAAATTTGAATGTAGCTTCTAAAATCTCATAAAGGTCAAAATAATCATAATCAACTACTTGCGGCTTAGCTAAAGACATAAATTCATTGACAATTCCGTCAATACGCTCTAGTTCATGAGAAATAATTGATAAATACTCTTTCTGTTTATCTTTCTCCTCCATATAATGTAATAGTTTTGAGAAACCCTTTAACGATGTCAGTGGATTCCTGATCTCATGAGCCACACTTGCCGCTAGTTGACCAATAATGGATAGGCGATCTAAATTTCTTAGAGCGTCATCATTTTTCACACGATCAGTGACGTCCCTACCGACACAAACATACAATTGAATTTCATTAAATTCATTAAAAATCGGAGAAATATTAGACTCAATATATATGATATTCCCACTACTCGTTTTCATGCGTGATTGTAGAATTTGGGATTCTCCGGTATCATTAATTTTTTTATACAATAATTCACTGTATTCTCTTTCTTCTTTATTCATATGATCCATTACACCTTTACCCAGATAGGTGCCTTTTTCCAACCCTAATAATTCTTCAAAGGACGGGGATACATAAATAACCTTCTTATCTAGTCCGTACAGTAAAATTAAATCTGACGTGTGCTCTGTAATTAATCGACTGATTCCTAAATTATTTGAGACGATATCCTCAATACATTCAGAATCCGCCAATTCATTAATAAATGTAATACCACCAGCAATTTGCTCTAATGAATCATAAATGGGATAATGCGATAATTCCAAATTAATAAGATGGCCATCTTTATGAATACCCTTTGCTTCCGCTTTATCTTGAAAGGGCTTTAATATATTGTCTTTCTTCAACCGCAAATGAGTATATAAATTCGTACCAAGTGCATCTTGTTCACGATAGCCCAATAGATCCGTATACGATTGATTAATTTTATTTATCCGATGATTTATGCTTGTCAAAACGATAGCTGCAGATGTATGGTTCATTAATAAGTGAGTAACCTCAATTGGGTAAACCACCTTTAGGCTACTATGATTTTGAAAAAGCGCATCATTCTTTGACATAGAAACCTCCAAACTTCCTCTAACCCAGTTTATTCTACAATTTTATTCCTTTTCAGTGGTCTTAAACTGAATGACTATCAATATGTTGAATGTTTTCATATAACATCTTATTTGTGGTTGGTTGTGCTAGCTTGTGCTTTTTATACAATGCTATTACCGTTCCCGCAAAAAGCTCCACTTCACTTTTCCTTCCAGCCTCGACATCTTGTGCCATAGACGGCTTTCCCTCTGCATTTAATTGATCGAGAACATTTAACCAATAAGATAAGTCATCTTCTTTTAAAGTGACCCCTTCATACTGTGCTATACGAATCACTTCTCGCATTGCTGCAATCATCGTTTCTCTCGGCTCTCCCTCTACTTGAATGGTTCCATAATTCCCCCGATAGACTGCAACTGTCTGATTCACACCCACATTCAACATGAATTTGCCCCACTGTCTCTTTATCATATTAGTATCTACTTCATACGGAATACCTGTGCGATCGAAAAATTCAGCTACTTCCTTTGTCATTTTTGATGTCTCACCAGCCTCCTGATCGCCAAAACAAATCATCCCCATATGATGATAGCTTAGTATATTGTTTACTTTAACAGCATCCATCCCTTGGGCTACGCTATATAAAACCTTGTCTTCTCCAAATACACTACCTAATATGCGTTCACTTGAAATCCCGTTTAATAAAGAAAGAATGATTGTATGCTCACTGACAATTGGCTTAGCTAATTCAATGGCAGCATCCAACCCATCTGCTTTAACTGAAAAGATGAGTAAATCAACTGGTTTTTCTATGCTTTCTGGTGTTCTATAATCAAAATCGCAAAACTGTTGGTTTGCATAAACTCCTCTCTCTTTATATTTTTTCACTCTTGCCTCATCAGCAACAAATGTAAGTGCACCTTTTGATAATGAAAGGTTCATTTGGCTACCAAAAAGAACGCCCAACGCACCCAATCCAATAAAAGAAACTGATTGAATCCCCATTCATCTAACCCTTTCATACTTTTATTGAAAATTTTATCACAAAATTCTAAAAAAATAAGGGGCTAGAGAAAGTTAGTTTAATAATTTTATATGAATAAGGATTTCTTACCTATTTATTGCTCTATATTTTCGTCTTAAGACTATTTAACTCGCTCGGCATAAATAATGTATCTCTCAGGTGCATCTCCCACAAAACTAAAAGGGTAGCAAGTAGTAACAATTAATTCTTCTTCTGTTTGTTGCAATGTAATGACACTTGTATCTCCTTTATCTACAATTTTTGTTTTAGTAATTTTATAATCAAATTCTCCATATGGTACTTTTATAGTGAAAATATCATTTAATTTTAACTTGCCCATGCCTCTAAAGACAGTGTCCCTATGACCTGAAAGTACAATTTGACCTCCTTCATCCGGATATAAACTCCCTAGATAATGGCCAACTCCTTTTGCCAGATCATCTGCATCAACTCCCTCAATAATGGGTAATTCTGCATCAAGCTTTGGTATCAAAAGTATCCCTGCTGCTTCTCCTTTTTTTGGCAAATAAGCTTCTGCCTTTTTCGCCCCTTCAGCAACCTTTGCCTTGGCCACTTGTAATGACTGTGATTCCTTCACATTACCAGCAACAATTGTCCAAACACTAAACCCAATAAATAATAAACCAATAAACATCAGACTAAGACCGACTTTTTTCAAGCTCGTCTACACTCCATTCAGTAACGAATTAATCTACTAAATCTTAATTCCAGTATATAGTAAATCGTTAGTAATCTGGTAGCAATATTTTATTTTTTCCACCCGCCATAAATAATAATAATTACGCTCTCATACGGGGGTAGCGTCAGGAAAATGCGGATTTACAACGTTAAGGAAATTTCAATATCAAAAAGCCTAATTTCTCAATTAACTGTGAAGAAATTAGGCTTTTTTCATTTCTCAATTAAAGCGCCTGTTTGCGGAAGATTAAATTAATGATTTTCCTTTTGCTTTTAGTTGATTCACTGGCGCACCAATTTCTTAATCTTGTCATTCAAAATCCTTTACGGGCTAATTCATCGTTATCTATTCCTCTTACAATAATTTCGTATGTTTCATCTTCTTGAAGCAAGTTGGGTAATTTACTTGATTCTATAATTGCATTAGCATCTTTAATCAATTCACCTAAATGTTGATCATTATCTAAATCTGAATCTTGTATAGAAGTTTTTAAAATATATTTTATAGGTTTAGGATTGAAATCTATTGCTATACCCGTATATTGAGCATAATTCACTTTTAATTTTTCATCCATTTTTGAAACAACTTCTATCCATTTATTCTCAGGGTGCCCAACTTCAACAGCAGATGAATTAAAATTAAAGACGTTGGCATTTTCTCCATTCAGAAAAGAAAGAAAAACGATTAAAAAAATAGCTATTAACACTTCAATAGTGTGTTTTCTTTCTTGTTTTTTAAGCTCAATTATTTCTTTATATTTTTGTTGTACTCTTCTCTTTTTTGAATCTATTCTCATAAGGAGACTCCTTAAAAGTTAGAATTTAGAACCTAATTAATTATTGTGACCATTACAATCATGCATATAATATCATTAATATCCAGCCTCAAGGAAAGCTCCTTCCCTTAATGGCCCTTACACGAGAAAGAGACGTACCTAAATAAACGTAGCCGATTGCTTAATAACAATTATTTCAAAATTCACAATATAACTCAATCCTTTTATTCATTAAATAAGGCGTATTCCTTGCTCAAGAAACGCGCCCGATTGAGGAAGATCATTGCTGATTTTTAAATTTACAGAAAACCCTTCGGCAGTTGAATAATAATATTACGTGGTAGACCAAAACTGCAATTTAAAAAGGTAAGCATATGCTCACCTTTTTCTCAATGAGAAGTAGATTTTACTTTACTTATTACTTATATCAAAGAAGGTGTTCTTAATGAGTTTTTAAAATGAAAATTATTTGAACTTATTCAGAATGCCTTTCTAACTATAAAAAGTAAAATATGAAACAAGCGAATAAGGATATTCAAAGTACATCCCTCCACATTGAGTTTAGTGTTTTAACAACACTACAGTTAATTTTCACGAACCTACCTAAGATTATTAATAATACTTTTAAAACATTATTAAATCCTTTTATAACGGGTTAATACAATTCTTATAAATAAGCCAATGCTTATTCCTGGAATCAAAAACAGCATAGGTAAAAAAACAGGTCCGAGTAGTACCCCAAATATTTTTAAAGTTGAGGAATAGATTAATCCTACAGTTACGAAATAAGCACTAAAGACAAACGGGAGAAATGAATAAGATTTTGTTCCTCCTCCTTCATCTTTAAGGGCATCACATATTGCAAAAAAATATAAACACGGATAAAACATTAACCATTGATAATCAGTTTCTTGAATCGCTGTTGAAATGTCCCCTTGAAAACTAGAGATAATCGCTACATTAAAATTCGCTTGTATATTGATTAGAAATTCTAAGACTAATAACACGATACCCTTTACATATTTACCGTTTAATAATTGACCTAAGCTTGAAGAGCAATGCTCCAAAGCAATTTCCATTTCATTCTTATTACTCCTACATTTCAAATTGTTATTAGAATGAAGGCTAATTATTCCAGAGTATCTTTTTTCTTTGTTAATTGGTCCTTATCTTTTGTGGTAGGTGGCTGCTCCATCCATGCATTTTTAATCATTAGGTCGGCTCCATCTTTAGTATATTGAGCGATTTCAAGTGATAAGCGTTCATAATTTAGAATAAGGTCACTTCTTTGACTTGCAGCTGCTGCGGTTGCATAATTTCCCGTTCCTGCTGCGCTCATAAAACTCATGTGAAACATTGTTAACTTATCCGAAAATGGAGGTGTAGTTGAATCAGTAATAGCAATATCTGACGAAACAGGAGGCTGAATATCGTTATCAAGAAGTGATTTTGTAAATAAATCGACATGTTTTTTTGAAATATCTCTCCCTCTTAGCATCCATTGTTGAATTTCTTTTCTTGATGATGTTTGAGCAAAACTAATGGCTAACTTTGCTCCCATAATATTGGTTTGAATATTCATAAACAAATGGGATATTTCAACCGCATTTAGTGGCCTTTTGTTAGAAAATGGATTTAGCCCACTTAAATATTTTTTAGTGTCTATATAGTCTGTTTTACTTGGATAGGCAATATATGGCGCTCTAACAAATAATCCTTTTGAAAGAGCAATTTTTGAACTGCGCTCATACAATTCTGATGTTTCATTAAGACCTTCTCTATAATAGGCCCTTATATCATCTCTAGCACTCATAGAAACAAATCCACTGTAACCGAGCATTCCAATCTTAGCCATATGGTTGATATAGGTTAGCATAAAAGGGTCTGTATAGAGACGAGGTGCGTTCATATTCACATCATCATCATAAGTAAATCCTTTCGGCGTTGGAATCTGTTCCTCTTGAAATATGGTTGTTAGCTTTTCTATATGAGTAGATGAAATGTCATAAGAAAATTGGACAATAGACCTAATTTCTTCATCTTCAACATGTTCTAAAAAATAACCTAAAACACATTTGGACATACTATCTTGAGTATAGCTAGTCCAAATTGAAGCAATTTCAGAAGCAGTTAGTTTAGTGTGATGTTCAGTCATATTGCATTACCTCCAAAGAATATTTTTATGGCATAGATTTATTCTTTGTAAGTAACCGTATATTATGACAAAGCTAAGGAGCATTATCCTTGGCTTTTTTATTCAGTTAACCTACATATATTAGTTTAAGAACAAACTTCACAACCTCTTCTCACTATGATTATAAATCCATTTTTCTTTAGGCTACTCCACAATATGGCCCGATTGTTGAATATCGTCATGTTATTTTTTACCATAAAATCCCTCTTCGGACAATGCATATTCAAAGGGGTAAATCTTCGCATCTTTTTTATAAATATCGCAACTTTGTTTTAAACATCGCATCTTTTTTACAAACGTCGCGATTTTATTTTAAATCCACACCTAGTCCTCCTTATTATTCTTGATTTTGTTCGTCAACGCTCGGATAGGGTCCCTCATATTGTCCGAAATTATATATTTTTTTATAAATGCCTTCTTTGTTTGAGAAGTCCATTTCTAGCAAAGATGATGCTTTAACCATCCAATAAATAGACGGCTGACTATAATTTTCACCTGGTAATCGTTCGTTGAATAATCGAATTTGATAAGTAAATTGTCTTTCAAGTCCTTTATCTCTCAATTGTTCTTCCGTTAAAATCAAATTACTTTCTTTCAGATAATGAATAAAGTCTATCATTTCCATTCTCATATCTACATTATTATCAATGACTAAATCAAAGTTAAATTGATTGTTGAAAAAAACCACTTCTTCTTTTCCATCTATTTCATAATTAAACCCACGCTTTTCATTATCTGGTTCAAAAATATGCTTCATTAAATCTATTTTTGTTTTCGTATCCTCATAATAATAACGGTCTTTTCCGTATATCGTTTCTACCGCTTCCAGTATCGTTTCCGCTTTCGGCATCGCTTCGATATCATGCCAGTGATACGCTGTTATCACTCTACCGTCTTCGGTTTCCCCTTCAATTGATTTTGTATCAGGTTTGATTTCTTTACTTTCGGTATTTTCAGGTTGGGACACTTCGGTGACGACTTCTTCACCCGCTTCTACTTTCTTTTTTTTTCCTTCCTCATCTCCGCACCCCGTTAACAAAAATAAAGCAACTGTAATAAATATAGCTTTTTTCACTTTTCTAATCCCCTTATCCTTTTAATCTACCTATCTGTTTTTAATTTCATTATAGCTTAAAGGTCTAATTAAAAAGGATAATTTCTTGACAAATAAATATACAGCACCCATACATTTTAGTAGACATAACTGCTTATTATCGGCAATTGCAAAAAGCCAGAACCCTTGTGGGAACTGGCTTTTCGTTTGCGCTTTTGTTGGTCATGAAATATACATGTCAACAAACAGTGATAAAGCACGATTTGTTCTTTTTAAAGAATGAATGAAAACATGCATGAAAACGCTCGCCAACCTGCCTTATAAACAACCTTTTTCTTAAGAAAAATACCACCTTAAGGTGGCGGTCCTTAACGAAAGGATTGCTGTTTATTTTGCTTTTTTCGCTTTCTTTGGCTTCAAAGGAATACCATGTTTTTTACTATTCTCACGTATTTTTTTCGCTAACTCTTCTGCTTCTTTTTTGGTCAATTCCATTTCGGTTGTTCCTCCCTAAATCTCTTTTACTAAAAGTTTGGTCAACAATGAATCTTTTTAAACATACCTCCTCTCTATCTCTCATATACATGAAATAAATCTAGAACACTATGACACTGTTCTAAAGCAAACCAAGCGAAAAGAGGGGATTATTTTGTTGAAAGAAGGGGAGAAAAAGAAAAGACAAACACGTTCAGATAAAAAAAAAGATATCAAACCGACGATTTCCATTGACTTAAAAAATTGTATTTATCAATTGTCTTATGTCACCAATCAACCAGTAAAAGATATTGTAGAAATACTTTGCGAGAAAGGTTTGCAGTCGAGAAAAGTCATGGAATACTTGTCTCAATATTTCAGAAGAGATTACCAGTTTTTCAATACTACGTTCTTTGGACAACTGGAAAGGGAGTCGCTACAAAGAAAGTATCAATCGCCTAAAAATGAACGGGTCTCGGTTCGATTCACGCAATGGACGTATGAGGACATTCGCAAGCTGTCTGACGCCTTAGACGTCACACCATCCAAAGCAACCGCTTTATTACTAGATGCCAGCGTGTGGAATGCAAACTTATTGAATGCCATGGTGAAATTATTCTTGCATGAACAACTCGATCAATCACGCATGGATGAATTAAAACGTGTCATGAAGTATGTAAGTAAAAATAATCCATACAACGAAGAAATATCGTGGTTCAATTTATTGTCCTTTATTTTTGACGAAGTAAAAGACACGACCACGAATGTAAAAGTAGCCATTAATAATTGGTTGGGCAAAAAAGATTAAACTGTTCTGCAGATAAACCTTTTAAAAGAGAATTTCTGCAAAACACCCCAAATTGGCATACAAGTGAATATTTATATAAAAATTTAGGAATGTTAATTTTATGGTAGTTAATTTCGTTGTACAAGGAGTAATAAAATGAAATCAAAAATTCTAATAGCTCTCTTAGGAATATATTTATTTACCCAACCTCTTGTAGGAAGCGCAAATGTTAACTCGATTAATAATGAGAATTTATATGACTCTTATTTAACTTTACTGAACCCTTATGTTTATAAAATTATAAATGAAAAAGTCGGAACCGATCGTTCCTATGATTTATTTGATGCGAAAATTATTAGTATAAAAAGAAATGTACCTGGGGAGACTCCTGAAGAAAAAGAGGTTAATAAAGGAGTATATGATTTTACCGTCAAAGTCCAATACCGAACTTTCGTTGGAGCGCATAACCCGCCTCTTGGGTTAGAAACCTTAACATTAAGAGTCACTCCCAATGGAGTGAAATTGTTAGATTTTAATCATAAAGACTTATAAAAAGTGCATAAAATAAAAAAGAAGGGCTGCCACCCTTCTAAAATATAATTAATGAGTAGTATAAGTAACTCCTGATTTTTTTCCAAACTGTGCGGCATTCGCATTGTTTGTTGTATTTTTAACTCCGAAATAAATATCGAACCAGTATGCTGAAAGATTACTTTGACAGTTTGTTTGCCCCATGTCTTCTACTAAAAAGTCATCTTTATATCCATTTACAAAACCTGGGAGAAACAGTTCTGCTCTAGTGTATATTACTGTTCCATATGGAAGTCTAGTACCCGAACTAGGACTTCCGCAAATTCTAGGATGAACAGCAGCTGTTCGATATTTTGTAGGAGTTGTCCCATGATATGTTTTGCTACCTGATGGGGCAGTATAAGCAGTTACATTTTGGTTGGTATAGGTAGCCGCTAATGTCTCACCTAAAGGAGCACTTAATAGTAATACAAAACTTAATAATCCACCAAAAATAATTTTCTTCATTTTTACACTCCCCCTTTTTCTTAATTTTCAAAAAATATTATCTATTATTCACCCCCTTTATGTTCTGTTCTTCCCGTATATTTCATTTCTGTCGCATCAAAATGTACCTCTAATTGTTCACCATCTTTTTCACCTACAACAGTTAAAAACAAAACGTTATTGTCCTTAATTAATTTAAAATGATAACCTTTGAAGAGAAAGTTCTCCTCCCCTCCAGGATTCAACGAAAAATCATTTATAGCCCTTGATACTGCTTCATCAGTATTTAAATTAATTTCTTCTTTTTTAATTATTTGGTAACCTGTTTCTGCACCATCCAATATAACTGGTTCTTCTTCAACCTCCCCTTCTCTAATCATAAGACCTATCCGTTGATCTTTAGTAGGTAATACAAAAAGAAGTTGCCAGAGTGATTTTTCTCCATTTTCTCCACTCGGTTTTTTATCATCAACACTGTTCATGTGCAGAAGTTCAGCCTTTTTATCAAGCTTACGAACATATTCTAACCCAATATTATAAGTTCCTATCAAGGTCGGTTTTTTATCTTCTATGCTATTGCCATTTGTCGTAAAAAACCTATCTTTAGTAAAGATAAAAGATGCCGATATAAATATTATTATTAGGCCTAGTGACAGGGTTCCTGCTGTAGACCGCAAAGTAACTTTGGAGAAGTAATAAAATCCTATTTTTTTAGTTCTTCAAGCTTTCTTCTATTGACTGCTCTGTATAAGGAACCTTGTGATATTCCAGTTGCCGAGACAATCTCCTTTATGGAATATTCCTCACTATCATACATCCTTAGCGCAACAGCAAGCTTTTCTTTATCCAACTTGGGTCTACCTAATGTTTTCCCACGCCTTTTACTTGCTTCAAGTCCTTCCTTTACTCTCTCAGCAATAAGGTTTCTTTCTAATTCTGCAATGACACACATCATTTGGAACATGGCTTTGCCTGTAGAGGTTCTTGTATCCATATTTTCTTTTAAAGAAATGAATTGCACCCCCATCTCTTCTAACTGTTGAATAATGTTGAGGATATCCAATGTTTTACGTCCTAAACGGGAGATGCTCTCCACTACAACTGTATCGCCTTTCCGGATGACATCAAAAAGTTGGTGAAGTCCTTTTCTATCTTTAACTGTACCAGTGAATTTCTCCTCAACTATTTTTTCACAACCATATTCATTAAGCATACCAATTTGCCGATCTAAATTTTGGTCAATAGTAGATACCCGAGCATAACCAATTATCATTTGTAACCTCCAATAAACTTGTATATTTTTATTTTACTAGAGGGGCACTTATTGTAAAGGTATTTGATAATACTTTTGGTAATTATTTTTGGTAACTGCTAATCTTAATAAAATCAAAGGGTAACAGGGCGATGGGGGGACATTACAAAAACACTGGTTTTTGGTAATCTAGTTGAGTAAAAAGTTTATTAATTTAGTGTTTAAAATTTATGTGTGCTTGAGTGTGATTAAATTTACCTCTCAAACACGTTAATTATTCAAAAAAAGGGCTATTTTCTTGAATAAGAGAAGGAATTATTAGAAAGTGAATTCGAAGCTTAAGATTTCCCTATGTATAATAGGATTTGAAAAGCATTGATCTTAATTATTAATATATTGCTCTTTATGTCTAGCTCTTGGTTTTGTGCCAAGGACATTTTTAATAATGTCTTCACTCATATGTATACCATGCTTATATAACCTATTTTGTTCTTGTTATTTGTTCGTCTTCATTGAAAAAATGTAATAAGACATATTTTAGCCCAAGCCTGGAAAAGAGAATCTTCCCCTGCATACGGAAAAAAAATAATATTTAAACCAGCCAATATACCCAATAACCATGAAAAATTCATATTAAGAGCTATCATCATTTTATTAACTTTGTTTGATCCACCTTACTCCCCACCTTTCTATATTAATAAATTCCCAGTAAATTAATGTAATTCGCGCAAAAATCATTAACATATCATTTCCAAAAACGGCACATATTATTAGTTATAAAAGCCATAATAACAGTATAAAAAACAAACTTTTCTAGGATGGGTTAAACTATGCGTTATTTAAAAATTAAATCCATTATGCAAAAAATGAAGCAAAATACTAAATGGACACAGGAAGAACAATTTAATAATTCAATTTTGTTCTCATCGGATGTTCATAAAAATGAAGAAAAACTAAAACAACTGTTAGATTCAAGTGATGATATCATTTTTCATGATTTCATCATTCCATTACATGACGGTCGCACATTGAAAGCTCTACTAGTTATAGTAGACGGGTTAATTGATGAAGATGCCATTCGCAATAATGTATTAGAGCCACTGACTAAGGAATCTCTAGATAGCACTATGGGAGAAGAATTAAAACAAGTAAAAGAAAGAATTTCTATTTTTAACACAAAGAAGGAAAATAATCTAGAAAAATCTGTATACCAAATACTGAAGGGAAATACGTTACTATTACTGGATGGGTATAGTGAAGGATTACTGCTAAATGCACCAGGGTACGAGGTTCGAGCAATCTCCGAACCTCAATCTGATCGAGCTGTGAGAGGAGCACATGACGGATTTATTGAATCATCACCTACTAATATTGCATTGTTACGGCGAAGAATCCCACATCCTTCTTTACAGTTTGAAACAATTAAAATTGGTGAATATAGTCAAACGGATATTACAATCGGATATGTAAAGGACATTGCGGATCCAAAATTGATTGAACGGATCAAACAAAGATTAGAACAAATTAAAGTGGATGAGATAAATAATTCAGGGGAAATCGAACAATTCATCGAAGACCATCCCTTTTCAATCTTCCCTACGATTGGAAATACAGAACGTCCTGACAAAGCTTCAGCCTTATTAATGGAAGGAAGAATTGTGATCATTGTAAATGGGGATTCGGTCAGTTTGTTTGTTCCATCCCTATTTCTTGAAAATATAAAAAGTATAGAAGATTACAGTTCTCGACCCTATTATAGTTCCTTCATTCGAATGCTGCGTTTCGTGTCATTTGTAATCAGTATTTCTTTACCAGGCATTTATATTGCAGCTATTAATTTTCATAAGGTGATGATTCCATCTGATATGATTGTCCCTATTATTCAAGCGCGAGAGACGGTCCCATTCCCTCTAGCAATGGAAATTGCCATGATGATTTTAATGTTTGAAGTTGTCCGTGAGGCTGGTGTCAGACTTCCTCAACAAATTGGCTCAGCGTTAAGTATTGTTGGTGCTTTGATTCTGGGACAAGTCTCAGTCTCAGCCGGACTTGTTGGTGCACCGACCATTATTGTTGTATCCATATCGTACATTGCTGCATTTGTTATCACCCCAATTGCAGACGTCACCGCACTTCTTAGGATAGGATTATTTATTGCTAGTAGCTTATTCGGGGGATATGGACTAATTGTCGCCATGCTCGGTTTATTAACACATATGATCTCTTTAACATCGTTTGGGATTCCATTTATGGCGCCATTTGCACCTTTTTATTTTCAGGATTGGAAAGATTCACTGATTCGTTTGCCGTTGAGGTGGAAAAAACAGCGACCAAAAAGTATACCGAATCAGCGTAAGACTAGAATTAGATCATTACCTAAAACAGGTGATAAATGATGGTAAGGATACTAACTATCATCCCATTATTATTTTTATTAACCGGCTGTTGGAGTAGTCAAGAACTTGATAAATCAGCACTTGTACATGGGATAGGGTTGGATAAATCTGACGGACAATTACGAATTAGCGTCGAAATCATAAAACCAACTGGACCAAGTGAACAAGGTGGAGGAGAGGGGGGCGGAGGAAATGGCCAAAATATTCTATTAGAAAGAGACGCGGACTCATTGATACAAGGCGCAAGAGAATTCATAAAAGATGCGAAACGTCGGCTTTATTTTGAGCATACTCGTTTATGGGTGATTGGTGAGGAATTAGCAAAAGATAATTTTATTGACTACCTTGATGAAAGCAGACGCGATCAAATGTTTCGTTTGAATAGTTATCTTTTCATTACAGAAGAAAAGCCAATTGATATTTTGGGTACTTCTACACTTTATGAAGATCTTTCTTCGGCAGAAATAGTTTCTGCTTTAGAACAAACACAATATATTGCTGAATTTACATCCGTAAAAATGTATGAATTTTATAAGTTAATTGAGGGCCCTATTCCTAATGCCTATTTGCCGATAATTCGAACAAGAAAAGAAAAGGGTAAAGCAATTACTTCAATAGACGGCACTGCTGTTATTAACACTTATAAAATGGTCGGTAAACTGAATACAGATGAAACTGTTGGGCTGAATGTCCTTTTAAACAAGGTAAAAGGCGGAAGTAAAACTGTATCTCGAGGTAAAACTGTATCTCTGAATGACAAGGAGAAGATCTCTGTAGAGATAAAGAAATTAGAAACGGAAATAAATCCAACATTAGATGGTAATCAGCTTGAAGCATATCTGAAAATCGAGATAGAGGGAACTTTAGCTGATAATACTACGAATAGGAATATAAATGATCAATGGATAAGTAAAGTTGAAGAAGAAGTATCAAATCAGACTGAAAAATCCGTACGTTTAACTTTGAATAAGCTTCAAAAGGTAATAAAGACTGATATATCAGGAATTGGACTGGAAACCTACAGAAAATATCCTAAACAATGGAAAAATGTCCAATCTGAATGGAATGAGATTTTTTCTAATGCAGATATAATGATTGATGTTCATACAAATATTACTCATCAAGGTCTTATTAATAAAAGTGTAGAAAAAAATCACAAAAAGCCTTATAACAACCCTTATAAACGATAGATTCTATGGACAATGAAGAAGGAGATTACTGATATGTTAACGAAATGGGAGACACTTTTTTTATTAATAATGACGCTTCCAATCATGGGACATGTCGTGATTCTTCCGTTAATGCTCGATGTTGCTGGGAGAGATGCTTGGATTTCCATAATTATATCACTTCCGGCAGCATTTACGTTGGCAATCTCCATTTATCGTTTGAGACTTAAATACCCAAAACAAAATATTTCTGATATGCTTCACAATTTATTAGGAAAACCTTTTGGAGTGATGATAAAGATAATTTTCATTATCTACTTTTTATTTTTAACAATTTTCTCGTTTGCTTTGTTAGTTGATTTTATCTACATTGCCTTTTTTCCTGAGACACCACGATTGGCTATACTGGTCTGGTTTTTGTTATTCTTTGTTTATGCAGCTTCAAAAGGTATTAAAAGAATTGCATTAACGGCAGGAATACTAGCAATAATTGCTATGGCGACTGGACATACAGTCACGATTTTGGACAGACCAATGAAAGATTGGAGTGAGCTCCAACCTATATTTGAGTTTGGTTGGAATCCAATATTATGGGGATCTTTGATAATTTTAAGTATATGGGTAGAATTATTACTACTTTTATTTCTACCCATTCAAAACATTCGTGAAAAACGAATGTTTTTACTATGGAGTATTGGAATTTTGTTAAATGCACTTATGATGTTTTCAACAACTATAGGTAGTATTACGATTTTCGGATTAGGTCAGGCTGATAATTCTGTATACCCCGCATTAGAGTCAGTACGAATTATTAGTTTAGGATTCATTGATCGTTTTGATATTTATGGATTACTATTAATGGCTGTAGGGACATACATACGCTGCAGTCTATACTTCCGAATCGCTTATGATATAACTGTATCAAAGGTTTCCTCAAAGTGGATAAGACGATTTGGATTTACGGGGTTTGTTTTACTCGTATTCCTTGGTACGTACTATTTATCAAAAGAACATCTTCGGCTAGATAAAACATTAGATATTTACGCATATATGATTGTCCTGTTTCCTATTCCATTTTTGTTACTAGGTATCTCTTATTTAAAAGGAAAAACAAAGCAGAGTTAGCTCCCAAAAAGGGAAAAGTGATGCTTACCTTATGTCTTAAGTTTTGCAAAAATCATTGCTAGATAAGGGGGTATTTTCAGAGTTATGATTTTAAAAGTATAACTATCAGTTGATAAAAAAGTAAGCAAGGCAAGCACCCTATCATTGTGCAGATACATCAATACTACGGGGACTACATACCGTTTTAATTTCAGCTAGATTGGACAATTCACCTCGATCACGTATATGAATTTTTCTCGCATCAACCTCAAAGTCCTCAAGCTAATATCTTGATGGGATATTAGCTGGCTTTTGTCACCGATCAAAATGATAAAAAACTACGACACCTTCAACTTAATAGGTATTCGCTGATTCATATTGAGTTCAAAAGTTCCGTATGGATTGACATGATGATAAAATAAAGGTGTTAATCCCCTAAAATCTTCTGGAGTCATTTTCTTCAACCAATATTGGTTGTTGTCATAAAGAACCTCTTGTACCATTAAGGTATTCATATAGACTAAGCAATTTTGCAGCAATTGAAGTGATAAGGCAGACACCTCTTGATCTTCTATCGAATTGGAACGAATCTCACTGTTTTTCCCATAGAAAATATAAGTATTCACTGAGTTCCATTGTTCCACTGTATTTAATCCTTCATGGATCTCTCTTCGAATCTCTTCATAGTGTAAATAATCACATAAAAAGATCGTTTTAATCGCTTTTCCTAATTCACATAAAGCCTGATAGGTTGGATGTTTCGTATCCCTTGTAAATCGCTTTAATATGGATTCGGCAGAAGCAGTACCTAACCGTAGAGCAGTTGCAAACTTAATGATTTGTTCATACTGTTGCCGAATAAGATCCCAGTTAATCGGTCTACTTAAAACCTGTTGTAGGTGAGGATATTCCTCATTCATGCCGGATTCTGGACGATATAGCTTTTGAGATCCAATATTTTTAAACCGTGGCATCAGTTTAAAACCAAGTAGATGACAAAAAGCAAATGCAACGACACTTTGTCCGTGTGTATCGACATAATTTCTGTCAACCTCCATGTCCGTACAGTGACGAAGAACCCCTTCCATCATTGCTGCCACCTCAGAAGAAAGGCAGGACTTAAGCTGAGAATAGATACAAGCTGATTTTCGATCTGTATGCCAATAGATCATGACTCCATGCTTCTTATAACGAGGATGCCATTCTGAAAGCAAGTTCTGATCAAAAGAGCCAAAATGTTTTGAATCGGAAGCACATGCAGTGGTAGCTTCTCCCCATACCTCTTTCATTCGATTGTAGATGATATGGTTGGTAACCTCGGCGTTGGCTTTTCGCAAATGATCCTTATGAATAAATTTTTGGCGTATATATCGAAGTTCTCGATAACTATCTAGATGGTTTCCAGCAGAAACTGTTTTCAAACCTGTATTCGTTCCTAATCCAAATAAACTTAGAAGAAGCCTTCGTTGGACGGTTTCTCGATCTAAAATCTCCCGATTGGCGGTGGTTTTAAAGTTTTTGGTAAACTCCGTATGAAAATCTGTTTCTTTTAGTAAATCCAATAGGTTAATGTCGGTCCAACGGTTCTTAATCTCCTGTTTAAGCATCGTCACATGTGGAGGTTCTGGTTGCTTTTCGAGTGGAGTGACTCTAATCCATCCTTTATTATTTCTGGTAGTAATGGCTACTTTTTCGTTACTATGATCTCCTAGCCCTTGATTCAATAAATGGAGTTTATCTTTCATCAACTGTAGAATATCTTCAATAAAAGGCTCTACATCAAGTGGTGCTTTCAGTGCTTGAAAATATTCTTCCTTGTTCTCTTCAAAATCTTGAGGGAGATCTTCATCTGGGTTTCGATATCGATCAGCACCCTCAATCCAAATTTCTTTACACCGAAGTCGAGTGCGAAGCGATTGGATCACTGCAATTTCATAGTTGATTCGATTTACTCTTTCTATCCCTTTGCTGTCTGTCTCGACAATGACGTCTTTCCATTTTGGCTGAATTACGCCTTCAATGGGAACTTCATCACCAGCAGCAAAATAACGCTGCCCACTTTCCCCATACTCTCGAATTAGTTGTAGCTTTGAAATAAAGTTTGAGCAAAAAGATCTCGCAAATCCTTATTTTACGATAAATAAGAAGAATCCATTTGAAAAAAAGATTAATCAAAAAGGATTCTTCTTTAGCAGATTTAAGTTTGGTTTTTATAAAAAAGTTTGATCATTTTCTACCTGTGTTGCTCAACAATCGCGCCCGATTCCAGAAGACTATAGATTTCTAACCTTCGGCATCTGCCTTTGTTCTATGAACAGTACCAAAAGGATGATTAGGTGGTGCATAAATTGAATAAAGCTTTAACGGTATATTACCTGTATTGGTTACATTATGCCAAGTATTGGCAGGTACTATAATGGCAAAATCATCACCCGCATTTCTTACAAAATTCAGGTTATCTTTACTCTTACCCATCTGAACAAGTCCTTGACCTTCCTCAATTCGTAGAAATTGATCAACCTTAGGGTGAATTTCCAACCCTATATCATCTCCAACGTCAATACTCATTAAGGTCACCTGCAAATGACTTCCGGTCCATATAGTATCTCGATAGGTATTATTTTGTTTAGCAGCCTGATTGATATTTATTACAAAAGGTTCTTTTCCATGGTCATTTAATATGGAACTAGTATATCCCTGAGTGTTTGGATATGACCAATATTGATTTGCATAGCGCCTAGCATATGACATATTTCCATAGCCAAGACCAAACATATTATCATGATTACACATTTGCCCATTACTATAATAAGTGTTCGAATAATAAGGATACATATAAAAAGGGTTATTCATTAAAACATACCTCCAAAGATATATGATTATAAACCCATCATATGTCCCGCGGATTTAGAAGTTCATTGCTAATTCTTATTCCGTTATCTGGCCCGATTCTGGTATAACCTTATTCAATAATTGCGCCCGATTGTTGTATTGTATTTTTTGATTTTTTCATGAGATAACATTTAAATACAAGTCAATATTATTGACAAAATAATTTAATTATGCTATAATTTACAGTTATTATATTTTCGTATATAATAAGATTCTCCTGGCCAGGGGAATCTTATTTTTATTATATGGGGGAATCAATGTATGGAGAAAAATGAATCCAGTTTAACTTCCTTAATTTCAGCTTTTGGTCGAGCATACCATAGTAAATATGACACACCAAAGATTTTTGATGATTATATTGCAAAAGATTTAATTACCCAAAAGGAATTTGAAGATATTCGTAAAAACATGATTCAAGGAATTCAATTTTTTAATCATGAAATTGCTATAAAATTTCAAGATCAACCCGATGAAATATTAAAATGGATTACACAAGTTCAACTCTCACCAACTCCATTAGCACGTGCTGCCTATTGTGAAAAAGTATTATTCCATGAGATAGTACTAGGAGCTGAACAATATGTCATTCTAGGAGCTGGATTGGATACATTTTGTTTTCGGAACCCAGAATTAGACCCTAAGTTGGAAATATTTGAAGTTGATTATCCGTCTACACAAGATTTTAAAAGGAATAGGCTAGCCAAATCTAATTATCAAATTCCTTATAATTTTCACTTTGTTCCAATGGATTTCACCAAAGATATTATCCTACAAAACCTTATTGATGAGGGTTTTCAACCAAACAAAAAAACCTTTTATAGTCTCTTAGGTGTTTCCTATTACTTAACAAAAGAAGAAATTTCAAATTTAATTAAAGAATTATTTGCAGAGATTCCATTGGGAAGTTCCATCGTTTTTGATTATGCAGATGATAAACTATTTGAAGAAAAAGGATTGTCTAACCGAGTTCAGAATATGGTGCAAATGGCATCCGCTAGTGGCGAACCAATGAAATCATGTTTTACTTATGACGAAATAGAAATATTGTTAGAAGATGCAGGATTACTTATTTACGAACATTTATCACCCGATGTTATAAATAATAAATTCTTTAGCGATCGTTTGGATTATTTAAAAGCCTTTGAAACGATTCATTACATCCATGCTGTAAAAAAATAATTATTTGTTTAATATCAGCTTACCCCTTAATCCTCTATTTGATTGAGGGGTAGGCTTATTATTAATTATTACACAATCTGGCCCTTTAACGGCGCAATGCTTATTCAACAACTGCGCCCTATAAAGGAATAAACACAATAAACACTATAGTTTGAATTTCTTTAGTTAAGGGTGAGAATAAACTCTTCAACATCCTTACCACGCGCGTTTGCATACCCGCTATCTTCACCCGAAATCATGAACCCACATCTTTTTAAAACCTTTATGGATCCAGTATTGTCTTTTGCAGCGCGAGCATAAAGTGGACGAATTGAAACCTGTTTTAGAAATTCTTGTAAAGCGTTGGTTGCGATTCCCTTACCCCAGTATTCCTTTCCAATCCAATAGGTTACTTCTGGTTTTCCGGACTGCTCGAAGTGTACAATATGGCCAACTACGGTGTTCTCAACAATGATAGTTTGCTTAATAATATTCTTATTCGTAAGTATTTTGTTCCAGTGTTCAGCGAAGCTATTCCAATCATTAGGGTCCTTACTTGTAAAGGCGGCCATTTGGTTTGCCTCACTGTCCCGTTGATGCTTAAAAAAAATAGGAAGGTCATCCTCATCCACATTCCGAAGCACTAAATTGCTCATTAAACTCACCCTCTGTCGTTTACTTTATTCTAGCAAACGTACGTTCCCTAAGCAATATATTTTATCGTGTAAAACCACCTTGATATGCTTAGTACCAATTCATTTCCTTGTTCAACAAAATGGCCCTAATATGCAAGATGGGTGCTTCTCCTTATTAGGGAATAGCGCCCGATGAATCAACAATATGCGCAAGGCTTATTCCGCGAATGAGCCCTATTGCTGGAGATCAAACCCTTTAAATTAGTATTAAAAGATTGTTTATAAACGAGTACATATGCGTAATTGATTTCCATCAGGATCTACGACTGTCATCATACGAAGTCCTTCAAGATCCTCATTTGGAGGTTCCGTAATACGGATATCTTTTTTACTCTTTAATTCGTAGTACCATTTATCAACATTGGGAACAAATAAGTGAATTAACCCACCCGTTTCGCAGTCTCCAGTATGTTCAGTTAAATAAATAGTCATTTCGTCCTTAGTGATCTGAACAAAAACAGGAAAATCAGGTTCAAACCGATGCTCCCAATCAATTTGAAATCCCATTCCTTCTACGTAAAACGCCTTACTCTTTTTATAATCAGTAATGCGGAATGCAGGAACCACTTTTTGCATATTGACATCCTCCATGATAAGTTATTTCTAATTTTCAACAAGCAGGTTAGATGATCCTGCCTATTTAGTCTTTTTTAAAAAAATTAACCTCTAAATATCTTTTAGCCAGTAAACTTTGACAATCTGTCCCTTAAATGAAAACAGACGTATTTCTTAGAGAAACGCGCCCTAGTCTGGAATAAAGTCTAAACTATGTATTACTTTACATTAAATTTCTTGATACAAGCCAATCCTATTTCCGTATGGGTCTTCAAAAGAACACCAAGCAGCTGGGACACCTTCTCTGGTGTTAACACTTTCTATCTCTATGTTTAAAACTTCCACAAGCCTTCTTCTTTCATTTTCAATGTCTTCTACACCTAACCTCAATGGACCATTCCCATTTGTTGGTTCACCTTTAGCAACCTGAAGCCACGTGTTAGGAACAATCTCCCACTCTGCAAAGTCCCCGTGTGGTATGAAGTCAGGTTTCCTGTTAAAAAGCTTTTCATACCACTTTATCCCCTTTTCATAATCAGTAATTCTCACTTGAAATGTTACACCGGTATTCTTCTCCATTGACATTACCCCCCATTAAAGTAAACTGCTGCTCTTTTGTACAAAAATAAAATCAGATATAATACTACTTCGACAACCTCAGAAGCTTCTGCTTATACAACAAAATGGCCCGATTGCGGAATGAAAAATTCCTGCATTGATACAGGAATTTTAATCAAACTTTATTATAAATTATCGAACTTTTTTACAAATTAGCAGACTTTATTTTAAATCAACATTAGTTGGATAGCCTCGATAATCGGCTGATGAACTTGATTATTTGAGCGAAAAGTAAGGTTGTTTAAAATTTTAGAAAGGGACTTTCGATAATGACCTTGGTAAGAAGCGTGCATTTTCGTATAGATTTTTTCTTTGTATTCCCGGTTATTTTTTGTCATGTCCTTAATAATATCCCGAATCATATCAGAGCTAACAATAGGGAATAGAGTATCTTGAATGACCCCTTCTGGGTTATCTACGGTCGCTTTTAATAAATTGACAATATGTTTATTTTTCCCTTGGACTCTTTCTAATTCTTCTACTGCTTCTTTTCGGGTTGTATTTTTGGCCTTATTTCCGAATTTTAGCGCAATTTCATCCAATAAATCAGCTAAATAATCAATGACTTCCTCATGACGATGCGAAAATAAAATGGCAAGAAGGGTATAGCGTATAGGTGCAGGGTGAGCACGCAATTCCGTTACGGTTTCGGTAGCTGCACGTAGTCGATATTTTTT
Organism: Cytobacillus sp. FSL R7-0696; assembly: GCF_038006865.1. Taxonomy (NCBI): domain Bacteria; kingdom Bacillati; phylum Bacillota; class Bacilli; order Caryophanales; family Bacillaceae; genus Cytobacillus; species Cytobacillus sp. FSL R7-0696. The sequence continues at coordinate 718,854 of NZ_JBBOWA010000001.1, forward strand.
TACTAGTTTAGGAGACATCTGTTTACATAAACCATCAGGGATTTGAAGATGTTGAATGGCTAATAGTTTTTTGATTTCCATTTCCATCGTACTTACACTTGGTTTGCCTGGAGAGGATAGCAACTGGCGAAAGGTTAAAATGTCGTTGTTTTCTTCATCAGGAATTTTAGCTTCGAAATAACCATCGGACCCTTCATCAGAGTGTGATTCAAGAAAGGCATCTAATCGTGAACAGGTCTTAGGAGAAAGTTGTTGATAGGTCATTTTATATAAATTCTTTTCAAAATGATCGATAGCAGATTCAATCATTCGCTTCAAACTTCCTAATGAAGGAGGTTCAACTTTCCACGTACGAAAGAAACTGTATGCTTGATTTTTCAAGTAGTCGGTATCATGTGTAAACTGAACCTGTTCTCCTAACCACTCTGCGAAGAGATGTTTGTCGTTTGCAGTAAGTTCTCGAAATCCAAAAAGGTTACGTATTGCCTTTCGATGTTCCGTATAACTTCTTTCTTTTCCACCCCAACCATAGTTGTCAAAAAAGTCCTCTACCGAAGCATCTACTTGATCAGCTACATGTTGGACAACTTCTTTGGGCACATCTTGCTTCTTGTTAGGAAACTGTGCTTCCTGTTGGAAATATTTAAGAAGGACAGCAAACCCTAAACGGTTTGCGCTTGTTTTCTTACTTAGCACTAAGTGATTTTCATTTGGCAATAAACTAAAATGTTCATCGAGTTCATTTTGATTCCAATTTCTCTTCAATGGTTTCCCTCTTCTCACTATGTCATTTTATAAACAGTATAAATTTCGACATAGTGAGCTATCAACAATACTTATCGAAATTATCAAAAAACAACTTTACTTTTATTGGAAATAATCTTGCGGACTAGAGCAGCTACCCTGTCACTAAGCCTATCGGAAGGAAACAAATAGTTTGTCCTGATTCTATCAAAAGGTTTATTTTTTGATACCAACATTTTTAGGCATGAAATGTCGGCAATTATTATCTATTTTGTTTTAAAGTAAATATTGAAAGGGAGTAAACTTATGGATTGGCTAGAAAGAATGAACAATGCGTTAAACTACATTGAAAATAGCTTGAATGAAGAAATAGACTACAAAGAGATTGCAAAAGCAGCTAATTGTTCTGAGTTTCATTTTTCAAGAATGTTCTCTTCAATCTCAGGTATATCGCTATCAGAATATATTAGACGTAGACGGTTAACACTCGCAGCATTTGAAATTCAAAAAAGTGATATTCGGATCATTGATGTGGCAATTAAATATGGTTATGTTTCTTCTGATACTTTCTCACGTGCTTTTCAAAAAATGCATGGAGTAACCCCTTCCAATGCTCGTAATAGAGGGGTACAGTTAAAAGCCTTTCCCAGAATTTCCTTTCAAATTTCTATTAAAGGAGATACCGAGATGGAGTACAGAATTGAAAACCTTGATTTTGAATTAAGAATTGTTGGAAAAAGTAAGCCAGTAAAAACAAGCAGAGCATTTAAAACAATCCCTACGCTTTGGAACACTGCGAAAAAAGATGGATTTATGCAAGAACTAGTAGATATGTCATGGGAAAATCCAAAATGCACGCTTGAAAGCCTTCTGGGGGTTTGCGGAAAAGAAGCTGCCATAACAGATGAACAATTTTCCTATTTCATGGGCGTAAGATACGATGGGGAATCCCCAGAAAATATGGAGACGCTTATTATTCCCGCAAGTACATGGGCAGTTTTTCCGAACATAGTGGATGCATGGAAACGTTTATATTCCGAGTGGGTCCCTACCTCCGAGTATGAACTTGCAAATTTACCGTGTATAGAATGTTATTACGGTCCGAAGCATAAACCAAGACACGAACTCTGGGTCCCTGTTATCCCGAAGTAAATTACATATTCAGTAATAGAATGCTGTTTATGGAGTAACGAAAAAAGAGCCTAATTTCTCAATTTAGGTGATGGGAAATCAGGCTTTTTATATTGGAAATTCCTTATCGTTGTAAATCCGCATTTTCCTGACGCTACCCCAGTTAGAAGAGATGGGGGTGCAATTCATTTCTTTAAAAGAAAATATGGATACAAGAACCTCTACAGGCAAAGCCATGTTCCAAATGATGTGTGTCATTGCAGAATTAGAAAGAAACCTTATTGCTGAGAGAGTAAAGGAAGGACTTGAAGCAAGTAAAAGGCGTGGGAAAACATTAGGTAGACCCAAGTTGGATAAAGAAAAGCTTGCTGTTGCGCTAAGGATGTATGATAGTGAGGAATATTCCATAAAGGAGATTGTCTCGGCAACTGGAATATCACAAGGTTCCTTATACAGAGCAGTCAATAGAAGAAAGCTTGAAGAACTAAAAAAATAGGATTTTATTACTTCTCCAAAGTTACTTTGCGGTCTACAGCAGGAACCCTGTCACTAGGCCTATAAGGAAAATACTCCTGGCTCAATATCCAACTGTTTTGCCAAATAGTCAAGCAAGAAGTCGGGGATCTCCTTTATATCAGTTAAGCTCCATCCTGGATAACGGAGTAGTGCTAATTGGACAGCAAAGCCTAACCGGTTGTAGTCTCGTCGGTGACGATTTATGATTTCCAAATCATGTTGCGAGAAGGTATAGTAAGTAGCAAGCTCCCATTCACCATTGGGAGGGGTCATCCATTCTTGTCGCTGGTCTGTTGTAAGAAGTTCTTTACCGCGCAAGGTATCTGCTCCTTTCTTTGATTTTCATACTCCTTTACACGTCGATAAAAAGTATTTGGCTTTAAATCAAGACGCTTCATTCCTTCCGTCGCAGTGATTGATCCAGATTTCCACTCATCATACACCCGAATAAAATCTGCATTAATCTCGTACTTACGTCGCCCAAATCTCACACCCTTCTTCTTTGCCACTTCAATTCCTTCGGCTTGCCGTTGCTTATTTTTTTTACGTTCTTGCTCGGCTACATAAGAAAGCAGGCTTAAAAATTGGTCCTCCATTAACTTTCCAAGATCGCCCATTCTTCGGAATTTTCGGCTATCAAAAAGCGTCTCATTTTCTAGTACCACGATATCTGCGTTTAGCTGCCGTGTAATATACTTCCACTCTCGAATAATACCATCATAGTCCCGACCTAATCGGTCCAGTGCATCAAGATATATCAAATCCCCTTCGCGAATGATTAAAAGCATCGCCTGATACTGCGGCCGATTAAAATCTTTTCCACTTTGCTTGTCAATAAAGATATAACGTTCTTCAATTCCAAGTTCACGGAATTTTTTAAGCTGCCGTTCTGGATTTTGATCCTTAGCAGAAACGCGAGCGTACCCTAGTTTCAAAAATATCAACTCCTAAACTATTAAACTATGTCAAAAAGTATATCAACAAAATGAAATGTTTCAAAATAAAAAAGCACACTTTTTGACACACAGAATATTATCTGTTTTCCAACGTGTCATAAAGTATACTTTTTGACAGTAACCATAATATGAAAAATACCTTACATTACTGTTGTTAAATGACAATAAAGATATTTAAACCAGTAAATAAATACATTATTAGCGTTGTTTAAAAACGTTATTAGGTTACCTTTGTAAGATTAATACAGGAAATAGAGGTTGCATAAAACCAATTTTTTATGTAGTAAGAGGATTCTGAAGAAGCTTGAAACGTTGATTTTATCAACGATGTATTTTTAAATAAGAACCTTGTATATCCGTTTAATGGATGTTACATAATAAAACCGATAAATCACATAATATTAAAAAAAGAGTATATATTTGAGGTTATAATAAATGATAGATCCTTGGAGATGTTAGTATCGAATGATTTATTAGTAGATATTTACCGTAACGCTGTTGAGCGAAAAGTTAATAATGGTCTCATTCAAACATCCTTTAATGAAATTTAAAAAAGAAATTTAAGAATTAATAGACCTAGTGAATTACAACAGCTACTCGGGGCTTACGGAATCTGTCAGAGCCGATGTAGGAATGATGTTTATAAGTAACTAATAACGAAAGTAACCTTTCCTTAACATTAGGAAATACTTGAGTAATAGGAAATTTCTGAATTTTATTATTGTGCTCTTTTTATTATAAGGAAACAAAAAAACTGAAATGGAACAACCGTTTGATACACTGTTCTATCGTTGTTGATTGTCATTTTCTTGTTTTTTTGAATTGTTAGCAGCTGAATGGGGATCAACTGGGTCAATAGTATGTTTATATTGGTATGCTTTCGATGTAGTGGTTAAACTTAATATTAAGATAATAAAGATAATGACTAAGCTTACAATCAAAAAATTCGCCATTTTTATAGTTCCTCCTCAAATATTTATATAACTAAATGATTTTATTTATAAATTTACATGACCTTACTATCTTCTATATAAAGTTTTCTGAATTTCTAAGATCAAAATCTAGGTTCAACTTTCTTTCTAACTTATCTATATTTCCTCCCTCTTTTACAAACAATTCTAACTTTTCAGCCATCAGTTTTCCTATTTTACTATCTAACTGTTCATGATTAAGTAATGATTTTATTTTTATTGTTTCTGGGGTGTTATCCCTACGGAACCATTGTCCAGGGACCTGTTCCCATAAGTTTTCCCACTCATCTAACAATTCAATTTCATTTAAAAAGAATTTTTGTAAACCACATAACCAAGCAGTACAACTAGTATTTCTTTTTTGGCACCCTAAACCGTCTTTTAAAAGCTCACACCCTTGACAACAAGAGTTCCCACTTTTTATACAAACCTCACAAATATAATGTGACCCAACTAATTGAAGTACCTTCAATCCATATTGGATAATGTCTTCTCTTTTTATTTCTATACTCAACTTATTCGCTCCATCCGCAATTAAATTTCTCCCTTAGATTAACCAATTTTTTACCCAATCCGACCATGGCAAACAGGTAACTATGTATCCATCCACGTACCTATGAACGTTATTCTGCCCACATTGTCCACCTCTTAGTTCTGCCCATTTAGTATAATTTTCTAGTATGCCTTGTGCCCCGCATCCAAATATGTCCTTCCCCCTCTAAGTTTATCCAAACATAGTGACCTATTTTTTCTATAGCTACTACCTTACCTATTTTTTCGACATTAGGTTCATGATAAATGACCTCAACTAGATCACCTATAACAACCTTGTTCCCGTCTTTATCCTTGTAAGATTTTATGTCCATTTCCCCACCATCCTTACTAGTAATTCTATCTTTCTATAAAGGGGGATATTTCCTATTTCCATTAATTATGTTCTTAGGCTGGTGCTTGGACATAATGAGAGCACAGGTAAAAAGGAAGTCAATTAGTTCCAAAAAGTGCAATAGGTATTTAAAATATTCCTTAACTTAAGCAAAACACTCAGTAAGTACCTTCAAAAACTACTTTGTTTATTATATAGGCGTTCAGCAGTAGGAGCAGGTATTGTAGTCTCTTATCCAATGTTGAAAAGCAATAATTATATTACGAAAAGAGAAAAGACACATACTCTACCGTTGTTCTACTTTTTGTTCTTGTACTTTTTCGATTGTTCGTTTGAGATTAATTGGGTTAATAGTATGTTTAAAATATCCCGTTGGATAAAATATATAAAATTTTATATATTGTGTTATTAAACAAAACCCTTGCTCCTATTCTCATGTATTTCACCTCAAAAATTCCTTTTGACATAATTAAGGAAACAGTGTAAATTCATATCATAATATATTCAAATAATCAGATATAGAGATATGCAAATATTATAAACGAAGAAGGGTTGGTTATGCAACATAAATGGTTTTTTACTGGGAGATATAATGGGTATTCTTTACCGAATTTTCAAAAAGACCTATTGTCTGGTCTAGTCGTTGGTGTCATTGCTATACCTTTGGGTATGGCGTTTGCAATTGCTTCTGGTGTTAAACCCGAATATGGAATATATACTACAATTATTGCAGGTATTTTAATTTCACTATTTGGTGGGTCAAGGTATCAAATTGGTGGACCTACAGGAGCCTTTATTCCTATTTTATTTGGAATAGTCATGACTTATGGATATGAAAACTTATTAATTGCTGGATTTTTTGCAGGTATTATCCTATTTTTAATGGGGATTTTTAAACTTGGTTCATTAATTAAATTCATTCCAAGGCCAGTGACTATAGGCTTCACATCAGGAATAGCCGTCATTATTTTTGTGGGTCAGATTGCTAATTTTCTAGGCCTTACAGGGGTAGAAAAACATGAAACCTTTTTAAGTAATATCAGAGAAATTATCATTCACATTCATTCTATTAATTTTTATAGTGTATTAACTGCTGGAATATGCCTTATTGCGGTCTTGTTAACGCCAAAATTTTCCCCGAAGGTTCCAGGACCACTAATAGGATTATTATTTTCTACAGTGATAGCCAGCATATTTTATCCTAATCAAATAGCCACAATTGGCTCAACATTTGGTGAGATTCCAAGTGCCTTACCTCATTTTAAGGTACCTGAAATGACCTTTGAACGCGTGCAACAATTAATTGGGCCAGCTTTTGTAATTGCATTGCTTGGGGGTATCGAATCTTTATTATCTGCAGTGGTCGCTGATGGTATGACAAATAGTAAGCATAATAGTAATCGAGAATTAATTGGTCAAGGTATCGCTAATATGATTACTCCTTTATTTGGTGGAATTCCTGCAACAGGAGCCATAGCCAGAACAGCGACAAATATCAAAAATGGTGCGTTCTCGCCATTTTCCGGAATGATTCATGGAATTGTCGTTTTGTTAGTATTAGTACTTCTTGCTCCTTATGCTTCAAGTATCCCATTAGCCAGTATGGCCCCTATCTTAATGGTTGTAGCGTGGAACATGAGTGAGAGGCATGTATTTTATCACGTGTTAAAAACAAAAACGGAAGATTCACTTGTTCTAGTTGTTACTTTTTTATTAACGGTTTTTGTTAATCTTACAGTTGCTGTTGAAATAGGTCTTTTATTAGCAGTGGTTTTATTTACAAAAAGAATGAGCGATATTACGTTAACAGTCAAGGCACTACCTAACCCAAACAATAAACATGAAAAGATGGAATCTAAAATGGTGACAGATGCTCGTGACTGTCCTCAAATTAGTATTTATAATGTAGAAGGTCCTTTATTTTTTGGGACTGCTCAAGCGTTTGAGCACTCAATAATGAATACGATCAACTACAAACCGAGAGTTTTACTCTTAAGAATGGGAAAAGTCCCTTTTATGGATACAACGGGTGAATCTTATTTATCAAGTATCGTAAAGGATTTTTCCAAACACGGGGTTGTATTGATATCTGGTATTAAACCTCAACCTAAAAGCGTTCTAGTAAAAACAGGTTTATTTGAATATATAGGAGAAGGGCGTTTTTTTGATCGTACTGGAAATGCAATAGATTTTGCACTTGAACATCTAAATAAGGACAAATGTCTTGGATGCAAACATTTTGCTTTTAGGGAATGTACAGTCTTTTCGGGTGCACATGAGAACATTGAAAAAAAAGGAAAAGTAGTTACGACATCTTAATTGTATCTAGAAAGAGAGGGAAATAAATTGAACTTAGAAATGCAACGGTTTAAAGCTGAATTTTTTAAAGCTCTTGCTCATCCACTTAGAATAAGAATTCTTGAACTTTTAGCTGACGGAGACAAAAATGTAAATGAAATTCAAAATCTTGTAGGAAGTGAAGGTTCGGCAGTATCGCAGCAATTAACAGTCTTGAGAGCAAAAAATATAGTTACAGGTACCAAAGATGGTAATCGGGTCGTTTATTCCTTAAGAGATCCTATGATTATTGAGTTGCTCAGTGTTGCTCGTCAAATTTTTAATAATCACCTTGTTGATACGATAACAATGTTAGATAAATTCAATGATACAGATAATGAGGAATAGAAAAAAAGAAAAGGATAACCTTTTCTTCAAATTTGAAAAGAGTTTAAATGAATTTCATCTAATTCAAGAGATCATGACAGGATATAATCATATAAGGAACTCGCTTTCAAGTTCGTAATTGCTATTCTTACGAAGTTTTAAAAAAGGAAATTGAAATTAACTCTCATATAGAATTAACAATAATGAATGGAGGAAAGAAATTATGGTTAATGTGCCAAATTGCCCAAAATGTAGTTCAGAATACACTTACGAAGACGGAAGTCTTTTTGTTTGTCCAGAATGTGCTCATGAGTGGACTTTATTAGAAAAAGAAAATGATAATAGTGAAGATAAAAAGATTTTCAAAGATGCAAATGGAAATGTCTTAAATGATGGTGATTCTGTAACAGTTATCAAAGACCTTAAAGTAAAAGGAAGTTCATTAGTCGTAAAAATAGGTACAAAAGTTAAAAATATACGTTTAGTTGACGGAGATCATGATATTGATTGTAAAATTGATGGTATTGGAGCTATGCAATTAAAATCTGAATTTGTTAAAAAGATATAAATGTTTCTAAAGGGTATCATTTGAAAAAGGTGTGAAAAAATGGAGACACAAATTTCATCAACCTTCTACTATATAAAAACTAAAGACGAAATCGGGGATACTATAAGAACAGCTGTTTTTAAGCTTAAAAATGGATTATTTCACGCGTATTCTTCTTATGATCAAAAAGATGATAAAAAAATTATTGGTTTTGGTGAGAGTGAAAATGATAAAACAGCTATAAATTTATCAAAACAAGACCTAAGAAAAGAATGGGAAGCAAAAAAAGGCATAAATTTTTTGGATCATACCCTTTATTAAAATTTTTAATAAAGGGTATTTTAGTCAGTCTTCTATACTATTCCATAATCAGGCGCTTATCTACAGTATGTTTTTCTACCGTATCTAACGTATGTAATGATACAAAAACGACCAGATTTCTATCTATGTGGAAACATTATATACTGATATTTCTTATAGTATTCAATGTATCCAAAGGTATGGGGAAATAGACTTGGGTAACTGGAGAAAGAAACAACCTTGAAGTTTAGTGTGGAAGTGTACTTCTTCCAGATTAAACTTCAAGGACAGTAAGCGTTAGCGCGGTAGGTGTGATAGATAGGCTCGTTGCCTGATGGAAAACATACTAAGCCTAAAGTATCAATTGTACCCACTGGGGGCTCAAGTCACGTCCTTAATACGTGTATCTATGACTACATGTAATCAACGATAAAAGGTGCATTCTTTCAACTTTTATGAGCTGATACTGTAGATAACTACCCAATCGTTGAATAATTAAATCCCAATTTCTCATTTAAATCACTGAGAGATTGGGATTTTTAATACTGGAATATCCTTAACGTTGTAAATCCGCGTTTTGCTGGCGGTACCCCTATTAGCATTTTTTTCATTTCGACCATTCCTTTCTATTTTTTCAATTTTTTGTTCTTTAAGAATATATCACGATTTTATTTTTCCACAAATAGGGAATTATTCATATTTTTATAATTTTTAAAAAATTAAAGAACTATATAGGAGTACTGACAGCAAAACGCTTTTACAAAGAATAGTTCACTCTGCAGACAACCTTTCATTTACACAAAAAAAGAAATTAACAACGCTTCATTGGCTCTGTGGCGAAATTAATTTCTTTTAAACGGGATAATATCTTTTAAATGTAAATGACTTTTGATTTAAACATAGTAAAGCAGCCATTAAGGCTGCTCCGTAGTAGTTATTAATCAATCAATTTAATTACAGTGCCATATCCTGAAACCATAACATTTTTATCTTGATTAAAAAATTTAGTATCATAACGGATATGGATAACTCCATCCCCACCCATGCTTTCAGCGTATTCCATCACTTGCAAATTAATTTTATTAAATGCCTCCGAAATGAGGTCTTTTTCTTTTGTAAAACTAATTAATTTGTTCTCTTTTACAGGTGTTGTGATGTAATTATGGTAAACATCTAATACTTCATATTTTTCTTTAATATCCCCTGTCGACATAATCATTTGATTTTTCCTCCTTTAAAGTCGCTTCACTCTACCGTTAAATGTATCTTTCCAATACCCACTTGTCATATCTTCAATTGCCACACCTTTACTCGTTTGAGCACCTATGAATCTTCCATCTCCTATATAAATACCTACATGCCCATCGTCTTTATAGGTATTGAAGAAAACAAGGTCTCCTGGTTTCGCTTCTTTTAGTGATACGGTTTTACCAAGGTTCTTTAATGTATCAGTAGTAGTTGATGTTAACGGCCCGAGATTTACACCAACTTGATCAAAAGCCCAATGTACAAAGCTTGAACAATCAAAGCGCCCTGCTTCAATATCACTTTGGTTTCTTCCACCACCAAAGACGTATTCGGAATTACCAATCCATTGACGCCCAATGTCAGCTACTTCTACACCACTTAACCCCTCTGCTTATATAAAAAAAACTGCATACCAAAATATATCAACAAGTGCAAAAAAAGAAGGATTACGAAAAATGAGAGAACAAAATGAAAAAATGAAATTTATTTTCTTTGGGAGCTTCCATCTATTTATTTTAGCTGCTTGTGCAGTGAAGGAAGTCACAGATTCATCTGCAAAAAATTAGGCTGTAGATGAAACAGATACTCGTGGTCATAGTCATCACCAAGAAGACAATGACCAGCAAATTTATGAAGGATTTTTCGGTGAGGACCAAGTAAAAGACCGCTCCCTTTCTGATTGGGAAGGAGACTGGTAATCTGGAACACTTGATGAGGTATAACAGCACAAAGTTAAAGAGCATGTAGAAAAAAATACAAAGAGCATTATACAGTAGGTTACAAAACAGAGATTGATAGAATAGAAATAGCTGGTGAAAAAATGATATTTCATCATGAAGAAACTACACTTTCTGGAACATAGAATAGGATGGATTAAAGATCCTTACTTATGAAGCTGGTAATCAGGGGGTTCAGTATTTGTTCAAACGAGTGGATGGAGATCAAGCCGCACCAAAGTTTGTGCAATGTAGTGACCATCATATATATTCAACACCAAGCGCTCATTTTCATATTTATCTAGGTAATGACGATCAGGAAACTCTCCTAGAAGAACTAACAAGTACGCCAACTTATGATCCATCAGATTTGAGTGAAGAAGAAATTGTTCACGAGAAGATCGTACATTAAGACCTAAATGATATAAAAGAACCTAGGTTTGTAAGAGAAAAGAAAACAGGTTCACTCACTATGAAAATAAAATAGAACACGAAAAATTTTTCATGTTCTATTTTATTTTAACTATTTATAATGTCTTTGTATGATGAATGGCTTGTGCCAATGAAGAATAGATTTTAATATTACGGAAATTAATACCTAATTGAACAGCTGTTTGCGCAATTTCTGGTCGAATACCTGAAAGACTGGCGACGGTACCAATTAATTTCAAGCCATCTATAACCTGAAAAATTTGAGCAGCCACCATTGTATCTATGATTGCTACGCCAGATAAATCAATCACAAGCTCTTCAATTTGCATATCGTTACATTGTTCGAGTGTTTTATCAAAAATGACTTGCGCACGATGAGTATCAATATCTCCAACTAGAGGGAGAATAGCTACATCCTGTTTAATTTTTATCACTGGTGTACTAAGTTCAATAATCATCTCTTGCTGTGCTTTTAACATACGATTAGATTCTTCGATATTTCTTCTACTAAATTCACTCATAATTTTTCTAAATGATTGCGAAATCAATCGATTAAGCGTGTTAACTTCTTTATGTGATAACACCGTCGTTGATTCCTCAATATAATATTGAACTACATCGAAATATTGCTCTTGCACACTAAGAAATTCACTAATGATTTCATCTAAGGGCGTGCTTAAATGGGCAGGGTCCTTTGCAATAGAAGTAACCCATTCATCGAATGCTTCTGTTGGTGCCTCAGATTCTGTGTTAAATAACTCTGCAAAGATTTCATGGAATGCATGATTTTGTTTCTTTAATGTAGTAATTTGAGAATCGTCTGTTGTGCTATAGACACCATCTTTACTCTTATCTAATTCCGCATACCAATTCTCTGTTAAATCCCAAGTTTTCTCCTTAAAGTACTCGTAAAATGATTTCATCCGCATTTTCTCCTAATCATCAACATTGTGAGTATCACTTTCCCCAAAATATGATACCAGAATTCTTATACCCAATCACCTAAAACTATAAACCTATTTTTATAAATTTTTTTAAATTAAACTGTTTTTACATGGAGCGCCTTTTTCAACCAATCTTTTCCCTCTACTAATCTACTAACCATCATCGCGCACACCGTATTACCTGTTGAGTTCAGAAGTGTGGCTGGCGCATCAATAATTGTACTGATCACAGCTATAATCGGCAGTACTTCAGGCGGAAATCCAAATACACTCAAGATGAGCATTTCACCAATTAATCCCCCACTAGGTATCGCTCCCATAACCGCACCTACTAAAAAGGCGACAGCAATGATACTTAATATTGTTGGCAAATCTGTCATACTTTGCCCAAACAAGCTAAATATAAAAACAATCTTAATCACGCCACCAAAAACTGAGCCATCTTTATGGGTGTTTGCTCCTAATGGGATAACTGTTTCAGCAATATCTTTAGGTACGCCCATTTTCTTCGTCGCGTCAAGATTCACTGGAATACTTGCCGCACTTGAACATGTTGCAATTGCAGTCACTGAGGGTGAAATCGCATTTTTCCAAAATACACTGATTCCCTCTTTCCCACCAGCAATAAAGGCATACAATGTGAAAAAGCCAAAATAATAGACAAGTGTTATACCTAGATATAAAACAAAAGCACGAACATACCCACCTAAAATCTGCGGTCCTAATTCACCAATAATCGTTGCAAAATAACACCCTAGACCAATCGGCGCATAATACATAACAATCTTTACAATTTTCATCATAATATCTGTGCCTGATTGTAAGAAGGTAGCCATTGGTCTGCCTTTCTCACCTACTAGTGCGGTAGCCAAGCCAAATAAGATGGCGAAAACAATAAGCTGTAACATATTGCTTTTAGAGAATAAAAGATGGAAATCATTAACGGTCACCGTCTCAACTAGTTTTGCAAGTAACGAAATATTCTCAGGTTCCTCTTCTGCCACTTCCGCCTCATCCATCATAGCAATAATACTTGAAGTATCCGTTTCTTTTAATGGATCGAATAGAGAGGTACCTGCGAATCCTAATACAGCAGAAACGACTGCTGTTAAAAAGAAAACGAGGAATGTACTTCCCATAATTTTACCTAAACGTTTCATCCCACTAATATTCGCAATCGCCGATGCTATACTAAAAAAGACGAGTGGAACAATAATCATAAACATTAAATTTAAAAATAGATCTCCAAAAGGTTTCACAACAGATGTCGCAGGCCCGAACACTACCCCTGCTATACCACCAATAAGAATAGCAGCTAATAACAAAATAGTCGTACGATAGGTCGAAAATAACTTCTTCATTATAAAAAACTCCTTCCTCTCTTACTTCATGACACAAAAAGAAAACTCACCCATTGGCGAGTTACTAATGGTAGCATTCAAATGTTCTAACTAAATTGATAACCCTTGTATTTTAGCGTATTTTTAATCTTTAAGCTAGCTATTAATGATTGGAAATGAGATTCGCTAACCCTACTTTCGCTTCTCTTATAATGCCTTCATCCTGTTTATCCATCCCATAAAAAAGTAAATAGCACATCACATGCAACCCTCTGAACATAGCTAACGATTCCGTTTCTTTATCAATTGCACCATAAATAGAAAAAAAGCGTTCCCTCATATATGATGGAACGAACGTATAAGCAACAGCTAAATCAACCGCCCGATGGCCAAGATGCATATCTCCAAAATCGATTACACCTGCAAGCCGCAAATTATTACAAATCAGAAAGTTGCGGAAATAAAAATCCCCATGAACCAATGTATTCCTTGCCGTTACACTCGTATTTATTGCTAGTTGAATGATGGCTAAAAAAGGTTTTCGCGAGTCAATAACTTCATTTGCCTCCATCCATTCTAATCGTTGAATAACTTCTAGTTTTTTTGCATGAACGTCTAGCCTACCAATTTCATCCCCTATGATTCCATGAAAATGACTACTTGGTATTTGATGAAGGGCTTTTAAAAATAAGGCAATGTCCTCAACGATAGCGCCACGATCTTCCGCGCTTATCTCTCGTTCATTGATAGAAACACCCTTAATCAACGGATAACCTGTGAATGGGTATGGAAACTTACTACTTGGTTGACCAATATATATAGGTGTAGAAATTTGAAGATTACTGTGTAAGTGTTGCTTTAATTGTGGTAACCATCTATTTTCTCTTTCTATTAAGGGCACAGCAATTTTTCTTCGTGGAAATCTAAAAATGACCGATTCATTTACAACGAAGACTTTATTATCCCACCCTTCACCGCTCTCTTGAATAGTGACAGGTTCAAGTATCGGAAACTGTTCCCTAATTATTTGTTGTGCTTCGTCTATAGTAACTTCAACATCGCTATCCCATATTGCAGACAATATTCAGCCCTCCTCTTTAATAACAGTTTGCTATTTACACCTGAATCCTATCTTATCACACTAACTAAAGCTTCCTTATTTATGCTTGTAAAACTTCAATTTTAAATTCCGGAGTAAAAACTCTTTTAGACACGAAAAATACTCCCCTTTAGTAGACAGATTTTTTAAAAATCTGTCTACTAAAGGGGAGCATACAATCACACTACACTTGCCTTACTTTTTATTTAAGTTGTTCGGGTACGTCTGTCATAATGACCTCGACACCTGTTTCAACTAATTGTTCCTTTACTGCTCTTTCGTTTACGGTATAGACACGAAGAGGATATCCTTTTTCTATCGCTTCTCTTCCATAAGTAGAAAGAGCGAAACTTGGTTGACAATGAATGGCATCGGCACCGATATCCCTTGCTACTTTAATAGCTTCATGTTTCACACCAGCAATTAAATAACCAACCGAGATATTCGGATTTATCGCTTTTACTTTCTTTAAACTAGATGCATTAAATGAAGAAATAATTACTCGGTCTTGTATTTGGTACCGATCAATCAAATCTAAAACTTTTCTTTCCATCCCCTCATAAGCAATGATATCGTTCTTTAATTCTATATTTAATGTAAGGTCATTGCCCTCCTCTACAAGCCACTCTAATACTAGTTGAAGTGATGGTAAACCCTCGCCGATAAAATCAGAAGAAAACCATCCTCCTGCATCTAAGCCAAGGAGTTCTTCTAAAGTTAAATCTTTAACATAACCCTTGCCATTCGTAGTACGATTGATTTGTTCATCGTGAATAATGACTAGGTGGCCGTCCTTACTCATTTGCACATCTAATTCGATTCCCTCAACTCCAGCATCTAAGGCAGCTTGGAATGCAGTCATTGTATTTTCAGGAAAGGTACCACTCATTCCTCGATGAGCATAAATAGAAACTTCATCCACCCTCTCACTGACTCCCATTTTTTCTGTTCGCTGCCTCTAATGACTGATCTATTTCTGCTGCCGCACGATCCAATGCTTCTTTCGGTTCAACACCTTGATATAGGCTTTCCATTGCACTCACAACTTTTTGACGCGCTTCTGGGAAGACAGAAATTAATGCCCCTTGAGTCGCCTCAGATGGAATTGTATTTTTCAACTGATCAACCGTTACTTTTAGCTGTGGATACTTCTCCCACTCTTCTTGTACAACCGGTAAGTCATAGGCTGCTGGGTTAATAGAAAAATAACCTGACTTTAAATGCCATTGTGCCTGTACGTCAGGAGTGGTCACATATTTCATGAATTCCCATGCAGCACGCTGTTTTTCCTCATCAATATCTTTCGCCATCCATAAAGAAGCGCCGCCAATAATTACCCCTTGTCTGTCTACTCCATCCGGTACAGGTAAATATCCTGCACCGACCTCAAACGGTGCATTATCAACTGTCGCTCTAATACCTGCTGATGAATCTAGGTACATAGCAATTTTGCCAGATTGGAAAGCGGCCCGGATATCATCCCAATTTTGTCCAGTATTATAGAAGGTACCTTCTTTATGCATCTCACTAATTAATTCAAAGACTTTTAGCCCTTCTTCACCATTAAATACTGCCTTTTCCGCATTACCAGTACGTCCGTTATCATTATCAACAAATAATCCACCTTGGACCGCGATTAATTCCTCAATAAACCAGCCGTAATTTAAAATTGAAAAGCCCACTTGGTCATCGTTCGTTAATTTCTTAGCTGCCTCTTTTAACTCACTATACGTCTCAGGCGCTTTCTCTGGATCTAATCCAGCTTCTTTAAAAGCATCTTTATTGTAAATAAGTACCGGAGTGGATGAATTGAATGGCATCGAATATTGCGTGTCATCTACAGAATAATAATTAGTGATATTCTTCTCCCATTGATTCATATCGTATCCTTCATCATCAATAAATTTCTGCACTGGTTGTATTTTCCCTGAATCAATCATATATTTCGTCCCGACTTCAAAAGTTTGCATGATTGCTGGGGCATCTTCTGTTCCAGCTACCGTATTAAACTTCGTAATCGCTTCTTCATATGTCCCTTGAAAAACAGGTGTAACTGTAATCTCATCTTGTTCCGCATTGAAACCATCAGCTACTTCTTGCACAACATGCTCAAGCTCGCCACTCATCGAATGCCAAAATATCACTTCTGTTTTTCCATCTTCACTAGCTTCCTCTGTATTTGCCGAATCATTTGAACATGCCGTCATGAATATGAGCATACATAAGATACTGACCACCCAAAGCTTCTTCATTCTTTTCATCCTCTCCCCACTTCTACTTTATTGCTCCTCTAGTTAACCCTTCTTGTAAACGTTTTTGACCAACAAAGATTAATAGTAAAGTTGGCAAAATGACGAGCATCACCCCTGCCATTACCACCCCCCATTCAGAGGCAATTTCTTGTGTCTGCATCTGCTTTAAGCCAATTTGGACGGTCCTTACCTTTTCATCATTCGTGACAAGCAATGGCCATAAGTACATATTCCAAGCCGTCAAAAAGCAATAGATTCCGAGCGTTATTAAACTAGTTTTCGAAATCGGCAAGACAACCGTTAAGAAGAACTTAAAGCGACTCACCCCCGAAACCTGGGAAGCTTCATATAATTCAATAGGAATCGTCTTAAATTGTTGTCTAAGCAGAAAAGTCCCAAAGGCCATAGCGAAGAAAGGAATCGTTAATCCTGGAAAACTATTTAACCATCCCAGTGATTGTATCGTTTGAAAATTTGGTACCATCGTCGCTTCCCAAGGAATCATCATCGTGGAAATAAAAAGCATAAACAAAAGGTTTTTCCCTTTAAATTTTGTAAAAACAAAAGCAAAGGCTGCTAAACTGCAGAGTAGTAATTGTCCCAACATAATGACTGTGGATACGACCAAGCTATTGATCAAATACCGCAGTAACGGAACCTTTTCGAAAGCATTCAGATAGTTGGTTAGTGTAAAGTTTTCTGGTATGAGCTTTCCTTGCAGAACTTCTCCCCCTTGCATAAAACTAATCATAAAAGCGTAGACAATGGGAAAAAACATGATAAAACCTGAGAGAATAAGGACTAAATATAATAAGATTTTCTTCCCGATTGTCATTGATAATGCACCTTCCTCTCACCGAGCTTGAACTGGATCACTGTCAAGATGAAGACACATAGAAAGAGAAGAACCGCCTGTGCGCTGGCAGAACCAATATTATAGTTAATGAAGGCATCTTTATAAATGGAATACACAATCACATTGGTTGAATCGATTGGTCCTCCCTTTGTCAAAATATCGATTTGCCCAAATGACTGAAATGAATTAATCATCGTCACTGTAAGAACAAAGAAAAGTGTTGGTGATAGCATTGGGAGTGTGATTTTTCTAAAGGAATAAGAAGTACTTACCCCAGCAATTCTTGCGCTTTCATATAATTGGGAATCGATATTTTGTAAACCCCCTAGCAAAATGAGAAACGTAAACCCTGTATTCATCCAAATCGTCGCGATTGCGACTGAGAGCAACGCAGTATTCGGATCTAATAAGAAATGCATATCAGCAAAACCAAAAACGTTTAGTATTTTGTTCGCTATGCCAATCGAAGGGTTATAAATAAACATCCATATGACTGATGAGGCAGCTACGCTCATGCCCATCGTTGAGGAAAAGATGGTTCTAAAGAAACCAATGCCTTTCAATTTCTGATTAGCTAGTAAAGCCAAAGCAAGAGCGAGAATCACACCAACTGGTACCGTGTATAAAACGAATAAGAAAGTGGCCTTAGCACTTGTTAAAAAACTAGTTGAAGAAAGCAATGTAGTAAAGTTCTCCCAACCTGCAAAAGACAACGGTTTTCCTTGTGTATCAGTATAGAAAAAGCTCAAATATACCGTCCTAACCATCGGATAAAAGAGAAAAATAATAAATAAAATAAAAGATGGTAGTACATATAACCAGCCTTCAAAAGATGCAAGGGAAAATCGATTTTTTCTTAAAGTTGGCCGCTTTGGGTCAACGTTCATATTAAGTGATGACATAAAACTAAATCACCTCCACACCTTCAAGAAAAGTATTCTGTTTCGTTTGATCATCAAAGAAAACTAAGTCCTCTGTTTTGATAGCAAAAGAAACCTTCTCTCCTAAAGGGATCGCATGTTGACCTTGCCACCTTGCTGTCCACTGCAATTTATCCGTTAACTGAAAATTAATTAATGTTTCTGTCCCAAGCATTTCTACATTTGTAACGATAGCTTGCAATGTGGCCTCATCCGTATTCGTTGCTCTTACTAAATGCTCAGGTCTAATTCCAATCGTGAATTCACCGGTTAAATTATGATGAATTTGCGGGAGCGTTGTATCGCATGGCAGATGGACATTTCCATTTTGAATATATCCATTCACCATATTCATCGGCGGTGCACCAATAAAGGATGCCACAAACGTATTCGCCGGGTGATTATAAATATCAAGCGGCTTCCCCACTTGTTGCACTTCACCTTGATTTAAAATCATCATGCGATCGGCCATCGTCATCGCCTCTGTTTGATCATGTGTGACATAAATCATCGTAATACCCAATTTTCTTTGTAACTGCCTTATCTCTGAACGCATTTTTGTTCTCAATTTTGCATCAAGATTTGAAAGTGGTTCATCCATTAAACATATAGGATCTTGTGTAACGATTGCTCTAGCGAGTGCTACACGCTGCCTTTGACCACCCGATAATTCCCTTGGTTTCCTTTTCAAATATGGTGTGAGTCCAAGCATTTCTGCCGCTTCCTTACACCTCTGTGATTGTTCAACTTTCGTCAGTTTTTTCACATGTAGACCAAAGGCAATGTTTTGTTCAACTGTCATATGAGGAAACAGAGCATAATTTTGAAACACCATAGATAATTCTCTCTTACTTGGCTTTAACTTATTTGCATAAGCCCCGCCAATATAAAGCTCACCACTACTTATTTCCTCTAATCCAGCAATCATCCTTAACAACGTACTTTTTCCACAACCAGAGGGCCCGACTAACACAAAAAATTCCCCAGGCTCAATCACTATATCAATCCCTTTTAACACTTCTATATCCGCTTGGTAAGACTTTCTCATCTGTTTTAATTCCAAAGCACGCATATTCTCTCACCCCTTATACCGCCCCCTAAAGAAAGCCATATACCGATGAAGTAAAAAACCCTTTACTCGTCGAATATACGGCTTTTTGAAAGAAGGCAAGTCTATCCACTTGTTATATATTCATGATACTTTTGGAATATGAAGGAAATATTAGATTCCCGTATAATAATGTAAAATACGCTTAAACTTTATGGATATACGGTAAAGACAGTGGTGAGAACAGATCATATAATCGGTTGTTCACATCGCCGTTATCCAATCCAGCACCTACTTCCTATCTACTCTTCAAACAAAAAAAAGAACATACATAGATATGCATGTTCTTATTCCAATATATGACTACTCGATGATAGACCATTCCTTTAGCTCTAATCGACGAGCATGATGGACAATATATGGGTCATTTTCTGCTAATGTCATTGCTTCATCGTAACTATCGGCATTGTATACGACTAGCCCACCAGTTCCATCAGCAAAGGGACCTTTGGCGAAGATTTTCTGTTCTTTCTCCAGTTTGTTTAAATACGCTAGGTGATCTGGACGAATCTCCTTACTTTTCTCAATATCTACCATATGCAGAATTGCCACAAAATAAGATATGACGATAACCTCCTATGAATCTATTTACTTTTTTCTAGATTATACACCAACACCGAAAGAAAATAGAATAACCGCTAGTACAACAGCAGCAATTGGTACCACTACAGTCATTAAACCGAATGCGGGATAAGCATCTTTATGCGTTTCTCCAGCAATAGAACGAATGGTTGTCACCGCATATCCTCCATGTGGTAATGAATCAAGCGTACCTGAAGATAAGGATACCGTTCTATGGAGCGCTTCTGCATTCACACCCATATCTAAATAATGAGGTGCTAAGATTGGTAAAGCAATTGTTTGCCCGCCAGATGAGGAACCGGTTAATCCAGCGATAACCATAACAGACAATGCCCCTCCAATTAATGGTGAACCGGGAATACTGGTCATAAAATCTACAGCAGAAGAAAACGCAGGTGTGATTTTTGCTACACCGCCAAAACCAACAACAGCAGCCGTATTTCCAATTGCTATAAGAGCTCCCATTGTTCCTTCTCCCACAGCTTCCCAGAAATTTCTGAAATATTTACGATTAAGTAGCCATGTAGCTATAACACCACCTGTTAAGGCAAGAATTAATGCGGATTGCGCTAAAGAATCGTGGAAAACAAAGGCAACAATAAGAACAACTAATAAAGGAATAAGGCTTAATAAAGGATGAGGTAATTCACTTCTTATTTCATTGTTATCTGTATCTCTTCCAACAAATTTTTCTCCCTTCCTTACCGCCCTTCGTATCACTTTCATCAATAACCAATAGCCAAATATAAGCATAAATATCGCTGTTATTATACTAACTTCCCATCCGGCATATGGGTTTGTCCCTAAATAAGGAATTGGAATCCAGTTTTGTATTTCTGGTGAACCTGCAGATGTCATTGTAAAAGTTGTTGACCCAAAAGCAAGTGCAGCCGGAATAAATCGCCGAGGTAAATCGGCTTCTTTAAACAAACTTACTGCCATCGGGTAAACAGCAAAGGCAACTACGAATAAACTAACACCACCATAGGTTAATACTGCACAAGAAAGGACTACTGCAAGCACAGCATGCTTCATCCCGATTTTTGTTACAATCCAATGGGAAACGCTTTCAGCAGCACCGCTATCTTCCATTACCTTCCCAAATATAGCCCCGGCTAAAAACATCAAGTACCATGAAGTAATGAAACCGGCAAAACCATCCATATAACCCGTAATGAAATCTACTTCATCCTTACCTGCAAACTGTGGAAATAACGGAACACCATTCAGCACTGCAACAAACAGTGCTGAAAGTGGCGCCACAATTAAAAGGTTCATCCCACGCATCACAAGGACAGTAAGTAAGACTAATCCACCAATTAAACCGATCATACTTAACATTGAATATCACCTGCTTTTTATCTAGTTAAAAGCTCATTTACTGTTGATTTCCGTATCTTCTCACACGTAGTAAAGCTTGTTCTGCATGTCCTGCGAAATTTTCTAATTGACATAAACGTGCAGCATATTCACCAATATAGGCACTTTGTTCTTTTGATGTTACCTTTTGATAGGTCACTGTTTTAAGAAACTTGCCTACCCACAAGCCACCAGTATATTTGGCTGCCCCTTTTGTTGGTAGTGTATGGTTGGTACCAATCACCTTATCACCGTATGCTACATTCGTTTCTGGTCCTAAGAACAAGCAGCCATAATTCGTCATATTCTCTAAAAAGAAGTCTGGGTTTTTCGTTAATATCTCTACATGTTCAAATGCAAGTCTATCTGCTTCTGTTAAAGCTTCCTGCTCGTCCTCAACTAAAAGGATTTGTCCATAATCATTCCAAGAAACACGTGCTACATCAGCAGTCGGTAATATCTTTAATTGGCGTTCAATTTCCTTCACTGTTTCCTCTGCAATTTTTTTAGAGGTAGTGATTAATGCACCTGGAGATGTCGGTCCATGCTCTCCTTGACCTAATAAGTCAGTAGCAATCATTTCAGGATCACTGGTTTCATCAGCCACGACTAGTGTTTCCGTAGGTCCAGCGAATAAATCGATACCCACGCGACCATATAATTGACGTTTGGCTTCTGCAACAAAAGCATTTCCTGGACCAACAATCATATCAACCGCTTCCATTGTTTCCGTGCCAATTGCCATACCAGCCATTGCCTGAATTCCACCTAAAATATAAATTTCATCTGCTCCTGCTTTATGCATAGCGTACACAGTTGCTGCAGGGATTTCTCCATTGATGGGAGGAGTACAAGCGATGACCCTTTTTACCCCAGCAACTTTCGCAGTTAAAACACTCATATGCGCTGAAGCCACCATTGGATAACGTCCACCTGGGATATAACAACCTACACTATTAACTGGAATATTCTTATGACCTAAAATAACACCTGGCATTGTTTCAACTTCAATGTCTTTCATTGATTTTCGTTGCTCTTCGGCAAAATTCCTAATGTTATTTTGAGCAAACTCAATATCTAAAATAGTTTGTTCAGGAATCGAAGCGCAAATCTCCTCTATTTGTTGCTCACTTAACCGAAAAGTTTCTGGAGACCATTTATCAAATTTTTCCGATAGTTCTTTTAAAGCCTGATCCCCTTCTCTTTCAATTTTATTAATTGTGTTTCTTACAATCTCAGAAACTTTTAAATCTTCTTGTTGAATATCCTCTTCTACTTTTCCTCTTTTTAGGTAAATGACCATCATTCATTTCCTCACTTTCTGGATTTTTGCATACGTATGCAAAAACTTTTAAAAAAAATATCATTTTGTTTTGCATACGTATGCAAAGGTTATGAAATAGATGATAAATGAAGCGTTTTCATTTGTCAAATATATATTTTGTTATTTTCCTATATTCAGAAATTTTTACATAAAGAAAAATCCTTGGGCTGCAAGGACTTTCCTTCTTTTATTTTGTCGTTTGACGATGGATAAACTTACCTTGAACCTTCACTGTCTTATGCCCGGTTTCCCGCTGATTTCGTTCAAGGAGGCGAATGGTTTCATCCACCATCTCTTCAATAGGTTGAACCCATGTAGAAAGATTATAATTAGGCCAAGAGGACATTTTGATATCATCAAAACCAATCACCATTGTCTGTTCTGGCACCTTTATTTCCTTGCTTTTCAATGCATCAAGAGCACCTAATGCCGTAATATCATTAGCCCCAAATATCACATCTGGTACATACTCTTTTTCAATCAATTCTTTTGTTAAGAAAAAGGCTTTCTCGTATGTATAGTCACCTTCAAGAATCTTGACGGGGATTCCTTTGTTTTTGAAGTAATTAACAAAACCTTCTTGTCTTTCCTGACTAGTTGATGTATTTATTTTACCTGTAATAAAGACGATTTTTTCACAGTACAGGCGATCGACATATTTTGCTATTTCATTTGCTGCATTGATATTATCACAACTGACAGAATTACACTCAAGATTCTTATCATAGCGATTAAACAATGTCACTGGAATATGATTATTTTTTAGTTTAGTCACAATGTTAGATGAGAGCATTGCATCTGTAATTATAATCCCCTCGACATTATATTCAAGAAAATGATTGATTTCCTCTTGCTGTATCTCTTCATTTTCTGTATAGACAAATAAAACTGAATATCCCTTCGCTTTTAGCTTGTTCGTAAAAATCCCTAATACTTCATGGTAAAATGGGTTTTGAATATCCTTCATTGCTAATCCAATCATATTTGTTCGTTTCGTTATAAGACTTCGTGCAAGAGCATTCGGCTGATAGTTTAACTGCTCAGCCACCTCAAGCACTCGCTGTCTCGTCTTCTCGGACACGCTTGCACCTGGAGTAAATACTCTTGATACAGTTGACTGCGAAACATTTGCCAACCTCGCCACTTCCATCGCCGATACTATCCTTTTCACTGTTTTTTCGACTCCTAATTATTTTGATATGTTATAGTTTAACATTTTTTCGAGTGAATGTTAGAACCTAACATGACGTTATCAATAAAGTTCTATTCACGAAAAAAACCTAGCGAATCAACAAACTAGGTTTTTCCTTCTCCCTTATTTAACGACTTCCATATGATCCATCGGCCAAATAACCGCTTTGGCTTTCCCAAGGATTCTTTCTTCAGAGATGACACCTATGACCCTACTATCAAGACTTCGTTTTCGGTTATCTCCTAATACAAAATAATGCCCTTCAGGAACAACGGTTTGACTTACTTTCGTATCTTTGAGCTCAAAATCATCTGTAAGCATGCCTCTTTCTAGTGCTTCTTTTAACTCATCTAAATAAGGTTCATCGTATTCCTTACCATTTATGTATAAATGATCATTTTCATAAGTAATTTCATCTCCTGGCAGGCCAATTACTCTTTTAATAAAATTACGCTCTCCATCACTATCAAAGACTACAATATCAAAGCGGTCAGGTTCACCTAATTTACTCATAACAACTCGGCTTTGGTCATGTAATGTCGGTTCCATTGAAGCCCCATCTACAACGACAGGAGAAAAGATGAAAATACGGATAAGAAAAGAAATAATTAGTGCAATTATCAATGCTTTGATCCACTCAAACATTTCAGTTCGGACTTTTTGCACACACAATACCTCCTAATATTTCTCCATTTTCTATTCGCTATCAAGCGAGCAAACTCCTCCTGAATGTAAAATATATACATCTCACTTTTTATATTTTCTTATACATCTCTCACAAACACAACTTTTTCCCCTATTCTCCTGAGGAATTAATTCTAAGAGCGTTTGTGGGATACCACCAATATGGAAGCACCAACAATCCTTGAGCTTGCTCTCTTCAAGCCCACAGTTGTTTTGCTCACCACAAACTGGACATTGTTGTTTATTCATCCTTTCACCTCTCACCCAATACTACTCAGCTTTTATTATGGCATAAACAGGAGATGAAGTTCACAGAAAAATAGGAAAAGCATGTAGCCTTTCCTTTAGCATCTATTCACTAAAATCAAGATTTTGCGGTTCTTTTGGTAGACTCTCTTGAAAAGTAAGGTTCGTTGTTGGCACATGTTCACTGACCTCTACTAATTGAAACCCATCCATCCAGACCTTCCCTTTTCCAATGAGTAATACCCCAAAATGAATGGACATACTCTCTTCAGGCACATCTAATACAATGGTATAATGATTCCACTCATTTGTACCCTTAATGGGGCGATTATCCATATTATCGAACTGTAGCACATCACCATTATTGTCATCTACTCTCATCCAAGCCCCACATTTTTCTACATCTTCCGTCTTTATATAACATGTTAGTTTCAGTCTTTTCCCTCTATATTTCTCAGCTTGGAACTGTTGCATAATAGTAGCGAATTGCTGGCTATTTACATCACTAATATTTTTAAGTAAAGCAGATTGATGCCCCGTATGGAAAGTTTGTTGGTCCAATGTCATTTGATAATATTCTGGGGCGCTTCCACTTAATATCCAGCCATGAATAATTGTTTCTCTCGTCATCTTATTGTTCTCCTCCTTTAAATGGATAAGACTAAATAACTTACGGTACTTGCCCGGTGGTAGAGAATAAATCTCTTTAAAGGCCCTCGTAAAAGCCTCTTGAGATTGAAAATGAAGCAAAAAAGCAATCGAAAGAATAGATTCATCACTCTCTATTAATAACGATACTGCTAAAGCAAGCCTACGAAAACGAATATATTCACCAATTGTCCGACCCGTTTCTTGTTTGAATACCCTTATGAGATGAAACTTGGAATATCCTACATTCCTTGTTAAATCATCAAGTTGGATCTTATCTAGTAGATGCGTCTCTATAAAACAAATTGTTTTTTGCGTCGTTTCACTATACTGCACTCTCACTCACCTCCCCTTTATTTTACGATAGTTGATTGAGGTTTTTTTGATGGGGATTGCTAAAATAATTATTTATTATCCTACAGGAGGAATTTATTCGATGGTTACTTGTTGCTCATAATGGTATTGTAAATAAATGTTTAAAAAGTAAAATCAATATGAACGTCTTTTATAGAAATCCTTCCCCGTCCGAAAACACGAAACTCAAAGACTCCTGATCAAACACTTTGAATGACAAAAATGCATTAGTCCCTTTATTTTACGGCTCTGTTTTCTTTTGTACTTTCCTTTCACATCCGTACTTCAGTTATCCTGCTCATTCATTTTTTATTTGGAAGCCCCTTCTGTTCATATGGTATAATTTAACTAAATGGGAGTGATAAGACATGAAAACCATAAGCAAAGGGAAGTATCTGTGGCTTTTTTTATTACTGGCGGTTCTCTTTTTCAATACCCTTCTGTATCAGACCTCAGTTGGTGCATTGATTCTACCGGCAAATGCGCAAGACGTTGTTTTAGGTTCATTGATTGACTTCATGATCATGTTGCCATTATTTTTCATGTTATATAAAGGGAAGTTTTCTTTAAAATCTGCATTGTTACTTTGTGCGAGTGGCTGCCTTTTGGCAAGATTGATTATACCAGCGGAATTGCTCGCGCCGTATTCCTCTTTTGTATGGGGCGTTATTTTAATCGAGGTTATATTTATTTCTTTAGAACTTTTACTTATTGTAACCTTTATAAAGTATATGCCAAAAATTATTAAGGAAGTAAAACAAAGCTCATTACCAACTGTGTTCTCATATTCATATGCTGTTGATCACTACACAAAGAAGTATCAGATTATTCGTATTGTTTGTTCAGAATGTTTAATGTTCTATTATGCTTTTGCTAGTTGGAAAAAAACACCGCGAGAGGGCATAACACTTTATAAAAACTCCAGTTATATTTCTTTTCAGATTATGCTTATCCATGCCATCCTTATTGAAACCATCGCTATTCATTGGTTAATCCATCAGTATTCTATCGTTTTATCAATAATCCTATTTATCAGCAATGTGTATGCTGTTATTTTTTTCATTGGTGACATACAAGCAATGAAATTAAACCCTATTTATTATCAAAACGGCACTCTATACCTATCACTCGGATTAGTGAAACGAGTGGTTATTCCAATTGAAAATATTAAAACACTGATGGAAGAAAAGTCAGTACTTCAAGGGAAATTATCAAAGGATACCGTTGAATTTATGACTAGAGATTTAGAAAAAGTGTACCCAGATATCATTCTAGAACTAAAGGAACCTGTTCATGTAACTTATTTTATGGGATTTAAGAAAGCCTATAAAAAAGTAGCGATTCGCTCTGATTCTCCTTTACAGTTGAAAGAGTGGCTCACTTTATAAATCATCTTCACACCTTCAAACCTAAAAAGAGCGTGCACCTCAGGATTGTGCACGCTCCTACCTTTATTTATTGATTTCTTCTGCCACTACATGACTTAGAATTTCGATTCCCTTTTTAATTTCCTCTTTACTCGCATAGCTAAATGATAAACGTAAGAAGCTTTTGCCCTCGTCTTGGTGTAAGAAGAAGTATTGGCCCGGTACGTATGCTACGCCTGCTTGTTTCGCTTTCGCAAGCATAGCCGTTGTATCGACCCCAGGCACTTCAATCCACATAAAGTAACCACCTTCTGGGCGGTACCATTTCACACCCTCAGGCATGAAATGAATCAATGCTTCATATAAAATGACTGCTTTTTCTTCATATTTTTCTGTTAGTAAAACAGAACGATGGGCTAAATTCACTTTTTCTAGATAAGCAGACATCACCGACTGGGCAAAGGGATGCTCTAAATCTTTCTTGAACCAGAAAAGCGCTTCTATCCACTCACTATGTGCAGCGATCCAGCCAACACGCATGCCTGGAGCGACTACTTTTGATAGCGAGCCGACATAAAATACACGATCCTCTTCATCTAATGATTTTAATGTTGTTGGACTTTCTCCAAACGCAAGCTCACCGTAGGCATCATCTTCAAGAATGAGAAAATCATACTCTATTGCTAGTTTGATTAATTTCTCCCGCCTAGCGAAAGATAACGTCGTGCCTGTTGGATTTTGGAAGGTTGGAATTGTATAGAGAAGCTTTGGAAGAGGTTCTTCCTTCTTCGTCCTTTCGATTAATATCTCTTCCAATTGTTTTGTGTCCAAACCATCTGCATCAATAGGGATTGTGATGATGTTTTTCGTGTAATTTTGGAAGATTTCCAGTGCCTCCATATAAGTCGGTGACTCGACGATAATGAAGGCATTTTCATCTAATAAAATACGAGCAATAAGATCGATGGCCTGACAAGCACCTGAAGTCACAAGTACTTCATCCTCTTGCACTTCCATCTTTCGTTCGTTCATACGCTCGATCAATTGTGTTCTTAATTGATCAATTCTTGGACTACCAATATAGTGAAGCGGCAAATCTTGTTCTTCTGTCAATAATCGCTCTGTAGCTTCCTTTAATTCAGTTGACGGAACAAGGTTAGCAGCCGGATAACCCGAGTTCAGGCGAATACATCCTTCCGGTACTGCTGACATCCATGACCCTGGAGGTATATTGCTGAGGGCCTGCTTAACGACCTCAGGGAAATAGGCTTCTCTCTTCAATTGTACCAAGCACCTTTCTGTTTTCATTTATAAAATTAAATAGATTTTAAGCTTTCTTCTCGTATTAATGATAACAGTTCTTCTTTGTATTGTGCGAATTGATTTGTCGCTTTCACACTAAAGTCTCTTGGTCTAGCAATATCAATCGGTACCTTTTTCTTCAGCCTTCCTGGTCTAGCTGTCATTACATAAACCGAATCGGCTAGAAAAATTGATTCATCGACATCATGCGTAATAAAGAGAATCGTTTTCTTCGACTTTTCCCATGCCTTTAATAAAACCTCTTGCATAATATTTCTTGTTTGCGCATCAAGTGCACCAAATGGTTCGTCCATTAATAATACCTTCGGGTCATTTGCTAACGCACGAGCGATGGCCACACGCTGTTTCATCCCTCCAGAAAGTTGAACAGGATAGTGATTCTCAAATCCTTCTAATCCAATTAATTGAAGATAATGACGAGCGAGATCATCTCTTTCCTTTTGTTTTGCTCCCTTTAATTTTAAGCCAAAAGAGATATTTTCTTTTACCGTCAACCAAGGATATAGAGTATACGATTGGAATACCATGCCTCTATCTGGGCCAGGCCCATCGATAGGTTGGCCATCTAATAATACCTCACCGGTTGTCGCTTCCTCTAAACCAGCAACAATTCTTAATACGGTTGATTTACCACAACCGGAGGGACCAAGAATCGTAACAAATTCACCATCATCAATGGTAAAGGATGTTTTTTGTAGTGCGGTTGTGTCGCCGCTTTTTGTTCTAAATATTTTATCCACATCTTTAATTTCAAGCTTCGGTGTAGTCATATTACAATCCTTCCTTTCTCATCCATGAAAAAGATTTACGGTAAATCCATTTAAAGATGAGGTCAGTCAATAATCCTAATAAACCAATAATCAAAATACCAACAATAATTTTATCAGGTTGTAGGAATCTTGATGCCTGCATAATCATATAGCCGATTCCACTGGAAGCACCAACAATCTCTGCCACAACTAAATAAGTCCACGCCCATCCAAATGTAATTCTTAATGTATCAACAATCCCAGGCATGGTTGCCGGGAGTATCACTCTCGTAAATACTTGTAACTTAGAAGCACCTAATGTATAAGAAACATCAATTAAATCATTATGCACATTCTTTGTTACATCCATGATCATTAACGTTAATTGAAAGAATGTTCCGAGAAAGATAACACTCATTTTTTGCGTCTCTCCAAGACCAATCCATAAAATTAATAATGGAATAAACGCTGAAGCTGGCATATAACGAATAAAACCTATGAGTGGCTCAAATGCGCCTTGCATAATTCTTAGAGAACCCATTAATATCCCAAGAGGTACACCAATTAAGGCCGCCACTAAAAAACCGACTAATACTCTTGAAAAACTAATGCCTATATCTGAAAGAAGATTTCCATTGCTAAATAAATCTATGCCTGTGGTTAATACCGCTGTAGGTGTTGGTAAAAACAACGGGTTAACGAGCCCAGTATAAGTAATTCCTGCCCATATTCCTAATACAATAAGAAAAGTGATAATGCCGACTGATGAATAAAGGGACTTTGGAATTTCTTTATTCGGGGTTAATAATTTTCCTAACATTTTTTCTCACCCATTTTCTAATTTTTCCTTCTTCAACCAATTACCAGAGATAAAAATAACCTGAGCCTAACCGCTGACTGCTTGCGGTTAGGCTCCGAATAATTCATATCATTACTTGATAAAAGTAGGGTTAATAATATCTTCTGCTGCTGGCTCAGCTGTAATAATCCCTTGTTCTTTATAGAACTTTGCCGCGTTTTCAGTCGATTGGTAAATGCCGCCTTTAGCGTCTTCTGTACCAAATAATTCCTTATTCGCCTCATTATCCAAGAACTTTAATCCTTCTGCCGTTGCAACAAATTCTTCTACATCAATTTTTAAGCCTTTTGCCATTATTTCATTCGCTTCATCTTCGTTTTCTTTCCAGTAGTCCATTGCTTGACCCATGGCTGTTACAAATGCTTGTACATCTTCAGGACGCTCTTCAATGACTTTTTCCGTGAAACTAACTGTATCAACAATAATACCAGGAAGATCTTTCGTAGTTAGTAATACTTTACCGTTAGCTTCAGAACCGTTAGATAACCAAGGCTCCCAAGTAACTGCTGCGTCTACTTTACCAGCCGCAAAAGCCGCTCCTGCATCCCCAGCAGACATTGGTACAACTTCAACATCTTCTTCAGTTAAGCCCCCATCTTTTAGTGCGGTTAAAGCTAACATATGACTTGTAGACCCGACTTCAAAAGCAACTTGCTTGCCTTTTAAGTCACTGATTTCTTTCATATCATCTTTGACTAAAATACCGTCTCCACCGTAAGAATCATCCAATAACCATACCACATTTAAAGGAATATCTGATGCAGCTAATGATACTTGCACATCAAGTGCAGTAGCCATTCCATCTATTTGTCCGCTTGCTAGGGCTTGTTTTCTTTCTCCAAGACCTTCAACAATTGAAAGTTCAACATCAATTCCATTTTCTTCAAAGTAACCTTTTTCCTTTGCTAAAAATAGCGGTCCATAACCTGTCCATGTGGGTAAAGTAACTTTTAATGGTTCTTTGTTTTCGCCAGAACCCTCTTCAGATTCACCTGATCCGCCGCAAGCGGCTAATGTCACAGCAAGGACCATCATTGTGATTGCTAAAAACCATTTTTTCATGACTCATTTTCCTCCATTAACCATTCTATTTATTTTCTTAACATGTCTTTTCCATATTCATCTGCTTGCTTGACAGCTGTGATAACCATATCTGGTGTAACAGCAAATGGCATATTCTCCATATCTTCAATAGTCACTGAAACGTCTCCAAGTTCCTGCCACTGTGATTCAGACAATTCAGGCACATTCATTTGCTGTAGTGTATATGGTAGATTCACTTTTTGATAGTAAGCTATTAACTCTTTGATTTCGCTTTCTTCTTCATTTTCCATTGCTAGCATCGCTAAAATACCAAAAGCAACAATTTCACCATGATACGTTTCATGTATTTCTGGGAAGATTGTCAATCCAGAGTAAATGGCATGCGCACCCGCAGTTCGACAATCATCTCCGCCGTACCCACTCACACTTCCACTGATTAACAGAATCGCATCAATCATATCTTCAAGCTCAGTTGACAATTCCTTATTTTTCATAGATGCAACTGATTGCTCACCGATTGCTAACATCGTTTTGTATAACTGATTAGCAATAGCAATCGCTGTTTGGTTCCTTGCATTTGGTGTTGCTTTTTTAACTGATGTCTTCGTTTCAAACCACTTAGCTAACGTATCACCAATTCCAGCAATTAAATATCGAACAGGCGAGTGCAAAATAACTGTTGAGTCAACAACAACCATTTCTGGCACCTTCGCATCACGACTGATGGCAAGAAATTCACCTTGCTCACTATATGTAATCCAAATAGGAGTCGTTGCTGCGCATGTCGCTGCAATCGTCGGGAGTGCAACAAGAGGTTTATTTACGTGTGCGGCTACTGCCTTAACAGTATCAATCGCTTTCCCTCCGCCACATACAAGGATGACATCATAGTCGATTGTACTGAGTTCTTCTATTAATCTCTCAACATTTTCTCTAGAAGATTCTCCACCGTACCAAATGGAAGCAGCTAGTGTCATTCCCTCATTATTGAAACTGTCTCTTACATGACTTTCTACTATTTCACGACTCTTTATCCCACCAATAAGGACGACTTTTTCTCCATATTTCTTTACATTACTGCCAATTTTCATAAGTGCGTTTGGCTCTCTTATATACTCTGGTGTACCTACTGTTATTTTCATTAGAAAGAACCCTTTCTATCCAATTGCATAGATATGAATATTTATTAATTTTATTTAATCAATATACGACTTTCCACCTAAGCTGTCAATGAAAAATTGCGATTTTACCCTGATAATATTTGTTGTACCAGTTAGTAGTTAATTAATATAAATAAAGTGATTTTTCTAAGTTCTTATAAAGATAACTTTTTGAAAATAAAAACGAATGGTTTGTGGAAAAAGAGGAGGACATTTTGTGACTTGGAAGGCAGAGATAAATACAAAGTTATAGTATAATCAGCCTTATCAAAAACGATGGGAGACCTGATTGTGAAAAGTAAAGGTGTGATTTCTTTCGGTGAAGTAATCATGGACCGCATTATTTCACCTAATAGCCAATCCGTCATGAAAGTAGGAGGAGCAACCGCCAATGTAGCCATCCGTCTAGCTAGGAAAAGTGTTCCTACCTTTTATATGACAAAAATAGGTACTGATGAGCATAGTCAATATGCCAAACAGCAATTAGAAGATGAAGGCATCGACCTGTCTGGTACCATTACATCAGTTAATAAAAAGTTATGTATCGTATCAATTGTGCAAGAGGATGGAGAGCGTGAATTTCAATCTTACGAAAATGACACCCCTCATATATGGTTAGAAGCAAACGAGTTGAATGAAAGCATCTATCAAAAAACGCATATCTCCTATTTCGGTTCCGGAACGCTTTTTCATGACATTGCAAAGAAGACAAGCTTGAAAGCACTTAAACTAGCAAAGAAATATCAGCATTTCATCGTCATGGATGCAAATATCCGTTTAAAGAGATGGAAGAATGAATCAGATTGTAGAAAGACAATCAATTCCTTTTTAAAAGAGGCAGATCTAATTAAAATGACAGAGGAAGAGCTGCTATTTCTTTGTAAAGCCAAAGACTATAGAACAGCATTACAACAGCTTTCTTCATGGTCGAATCAGTGGATAATGATTACAAGGGGCCGTTTAGGTGCAACATTACTTCATAAAGAGAAGAGTATAACCGTTGAAGCACCTACCGTAGATGTTGTTGATACAACTGGAGCAGGAGATGCCTTCTTATCGAGTATTTTGCACGATATTTATTATCACGGGATTCCATCAGACGAGCTGGAATGGAAACATGTACTCCTTCGAGCAAATACAGAAGGAGCACATGCTGTTTCTATTTTCGGTGCTTATTAAATAGTCTACCATTTAAAGCAAAGACAATCATAAGCTGAGGCAGAGTGGGTAATGCCTCTTCATTTATATTGAACTTGGGATGATGGTTTAGGATAGCGACTATTTTCACTTCATCCCAACATTTACAAACGCAACAACCTTCCCTTTATATAAATCCAAAATCTTTTAGCTCCCGTTGAAGGTTCTAGCTCAGAAAAAGTTTCCTTTCAAACGGTTCATCAACCATTTCCTTTACCTTTAGAAACTTTCGGCATGATGATATACGGGAGGCTTCCCTGGTATGAAATGACATGTTTAATAAAAGATGAAATGTTAGTTCGTTATCTACTCAAATTGCGACGCGCTCAGCTTCTACTTTTCCTTCGAATGCGGCGATTCCCTACTCAATCTCGTATCAATATGAAAGCAGTGATTCATCGGCTCATCACTACCTTTTCAAAAAATATCTACCCATATTTTCACCGCTGTAGCTAGTATTAATAATGCGAGAATCATTTGCAACACTTTTGTATTCATCTTTTTACCAGCCATTGCACCTAAAGGTGAAGCAATTAAACTAGCAATAACCATGATGATTGCAGGATAATAGTCAACTTGCCCAGTAGTGACTTTCCCAACAGTTGCACCAATGGATGATATTAAGGTAATAGCAAGAGAAGAAGCAATCGTCATTTTTGTTGGGATTCTTAATACGGTTAACATGATTGGGACTAATAAAAAGGCACCTGCAGCCCCAACAATCCCTGCTGCCACACCGACGACAAGCGCAAGAGCTGCTGCTAACCATTTATTAAAAGTGACCTGATCAAATGGGATATCATCTATTCCTTTTTTAGGTATAAACATCATAACTGCAGCAATTAAAGCAAGTATACCGTATACGAGATTAATGCCACCTTCTGACATGAGCTTCGATCCATAACCGCCTATAAAACTACCTATTAAAATACTAGCCCCCATATAAATGATTAATGTTTTATTCAAATATCCACCTTTACGATATGCCCAAACCCCGCCAATCGTAGCGAAGAAAACCTGGACAGCACTAATACCTGACACTTCATGCGCAGTAAAAGTCGCGACACCTAGTAATGGTGGAATATATAATAGCATCGGATATTTAATGATAGAACCACCGATACCTAGTAATCCTGATAAGTAAGAGCCAATAAAACCAATTAAAAATATCGTCACAATAAATGCTAAATCCATTATGCTCATCTCCTTAAAGCTGACCTAAAAAAGGGACCCATCTCCGGTCCCTCTATATGAATATTTCTTTATCTCACCGCACAGCGATTGGGTCCAATCTCCATCTCTCTTTGTTTATCATTATCTGGAGTGATTTTCCCCATATTTGTTTGACGTATTTCTTGATACGCATTGGGTTGCGGTGGGAGATTTTCAGTGACAATCTTTCTAAATTCACTTTCATCCTCAATATTTAACCCATGGTTCTGTTTAAAAAGCACACCTAACTTCCCGGCCACACTGCCATCATCATTCAATTCATCAATCATCATAAAATGGGCAGGTAAAACGATGAGTTCACTTGATAGTTGTTTATATCGCTTATATAAACTCTCACGTAAATCTCCAACCCAGTCATCTGCAAGCCCAGCTAAATCGGGTCTACCGATAGAATCAATAAACAATATATCACCTGTTAATAAATAGCGTTCATCTACGACAAATGAAGTCGAGCCATTGGTATGTCCCGGTGAATAAAGGGCATGAATATTGATAGATGTTTCTCCAATTTTCACTTCACTACCATCTTCTAGTTTGGCATAATTGAATGTTACTTCTTCTGCATCTTTGGGTGGTAACCAATAAACAGCGTCCATCTTTGCTGCGATGTCACGTCCGCCAGAAATATGGTCTGCATGTAAATGCGTATCAAAAACATGCGTAATTTTCACCTTTTTTTCTTTCGCAAAATCAAGATATACATCTATCATTCTCGTAGCATCGATAATTGCTGCTTCACCATCTGAAATGACCATATAAGAAAGACAGCCTTTACCCATACGAACGAATTGATACATTTCTCCTCCTGTACTCAATTCCCCTACTTTAACAGGCTCTAAATGCTCACTCCATGCTTTCATTCCACCTTCTAAATAACTGACTTCCAGCCCTTCATCTGATAGCATTTCCGCCACCATTATGGAAGAGCCTTCTTTCGCACATACAACTAAGATAGCTTGATCTTTAGGCAGCTGCTCAATAATGCCTTCTACACCGTCTAATAGTTCAAAGTAAGGTATATTCAAGTAGTTAAAATCATGACCTTCTACCTTCCAATCTTGAAAATCAGCTTCATTACGAACATCTAGAATAAATAATGGCTCTTTATTAACTACCATCGTTGTTAATTCACTTGCTTTCATTTTTTTAAAAGACATCATTATACCCCCAATGGTATTTATTATTTCAAAATTTTTTGTGTTACTATCATGATTCATTGATTATTTAAATTCCTTCCACTTTCCCACTCCAACTATTCATACCTGGTACAACATTGACTGCTTTAAATTCCTTACTTTCTAATAGTTGTGCCGCCATATCACTTCGGTTACCGGTACGACAAATAACATAAATAGGCTCATCTTGTTTAAGTTTATTTAGTTCTTGCTGCAAACGTCCAAAAGGCACAGATAGCGCACCAGGTATGTGACCAAAAGCATACTCTGCTTCTTCTCGAACATCCAGAATCTGTAAAGACTCCCCCTTAGCGATTTTCTCTGTCAGCTCATCATTCTTAATGACATGTGGATGGTGCCGTTCTGGTTGTTCCTCATAATCAGAAGCCTTACGAACATAATGCTTTAGTACTTCCCCTTCCTCTACAGTACCTAGATATTGATGTCCTGTACTTTCAGACCAAGCTTTGAGGTCAGCTTTAGACCCTTTGTCAGTTGCTAGAATTTCCATTACTTGCCCTGCCTCTAATTCCTTCATGGCCTTTTTTGTCCGGACAATTGGCATCGGACAAGCTAACCTTTTTGCGTCGACTGTTTGATTTGCTTTCACTTCATTCATCTTTGGCCCTCCTTATATACCTATATGGGTATATTTAAATGTAAAAAAAATTATATTACCTTGCCATCCCATGCGAGCATTCCACCTGACATGTTCTTCACACGATAACCATGTTGTTGTAATAAAGCTGTTGCTTGCCCACTTCTTGCCCCTGAACGACAAACCATTATATAATCTTTTGATTTATCTAATTCATGCATTCGGAACTCCAATAATCGTAATGGTATATGAATGGCTGATGGAATTTTTCCTTGTTCTACTTCTTCCACTTCTCTTACATCCACAATGCTCACATCATGGTTGTTTTGCAAGAGGTCTTTAACACTTTCTGGTGATACTTGAATCATAATAAAACTCCTCTCTTACCAGGTATTCATCCCGCCCTTTATATTTGTGATTTTTGTATACCCTAGTTTCTTCAATTGCTGCAACGGATCTTTTGGAATGAAGGAATAGATCTACCTTTAAACTCTGAATGAGTTCGTACATCAACAAACTGTTTTTCCTTATCTTTTAACACCATTCGTAAATCGGCAGTTGAAATCTGCTTTATTCCTTTCACTGATATAAAACGTGTAAGAAAAAAGGCAGTAATAAAGAATAAAAGGACATCATTGATTATTTCCATTTCATATCCCCCTATTGATTAGATAAATAAATTCACATTCCCATCTTCAGCATCGGCTAAATAAGCAGCTACACCTGCATACTCAATACCGTCTAATAGTTCCTCCTGTTGTAACCCCAACAAATCCATTGTCATTGTACAAGCAACCAGTTTGATATCCTGTTCTTGTGCCATTTCAATTAAATTAGGGAGAGGGACTGCATTATGTTTTTTCATCACATTTTTAATTAATTTTGGGCCCATACCTGCAAAGTGCATATTAGATAGCCCCATATTATCGGCACCTCTAGGCATCATTTTTGCAAACATCTTTTCCATAAAACCTTTTTTTACTGGTACTAACTCTTCTTTTCTTAAAGCATTTAATCCCCAAAAAGTGTGAAAAATTGTTACTTCATGATCGTAAGCTGCTGCACCATTAGCAATAATATAAGCAGCCATAGCTTTATCATAGTCCCCACTAAATAAGATAATGGTTGTTTTTTTCTTTTCTACCATAATAGCCTCCTTCTTACCCTTTTTTAATCCAAAATTTAAAAACATCATTTTCTTCAGTATGATCGACTAATTCATGGCCACCAGATTTAGCCCATGCTGTTAGATCACTCTTTGCTCCTTTATCTGTTGCGTGAATTTCTAAAACCTCACCACTTTCCATGTCATTCATTGCCTTTTTCGTTTTCACAATCGGCATGGGACACGCCAGCCCTTTGGCATCTAATACTTTGCTTGCATTCATTATTATTTCCTCCTTTTTGATATACATATACCCCTATAGGTATAATAAAAGATAAAAAAATATATTGTCAAGAGAACTCTATCTACTTTTTACTAACATCGATACCGCCTCTTTTACCATTTCTTCATTACTTGAACCTTCAGTCCCACTTAGTACACATTCAACTAAATTATTGCTGACGATTAAACCAATCGTTCGATCTGCTGCAGAACGAACAGCTGAGAGTTGTGTTACAATTTCCCGACAATCTTTATTATCTTCCATCATTTTTACGATACCGCGTAATTGTCCTTCCATTCTTTTTACACGGTTGATCATTTGTCGATTATATTTCATTAATGCCTCCCTCCTTACAACACCCATCATATACCCCTACAGGTATAGTGTCAAATGGAAGTAAATAGAAAATATTAAATTTCTAATATCCCTCTAAAATATTTTTTTGCTCCAACCTTATTTGCCCAGCTTTTTGTTCCATATTCATAATGCCACCACTCATCTATATTCGAGATAAAACCAGCGTTCAACATCGTTCTTTTTAATAGTTTTCTATTGGCTAGGTATATATTTTCGAGTGAGGTCAATGTTTTTTTTTCCTCAAAATAATCTAACTGCGACCTTTCATGAAATTCATCAAATTCACTTCCCATTGGTAAGGGCCCATTGCCATCAAATAAGGTAAGGTCAACTGCTCCACCACTTAAATGCGGAGAAGGATGATCAATATCTTTTGTAGGCTTAGCCACATATTTTGTTAGTTCCCTTTCTAAAGAAACACCTTGGAACCCCTTTAGCATTAATTCCTTCTTTGTCGCTTCATAAATGGCAAGCTGTGTATCAAAAGAGCGCCATCCATCCCATACGTGTACCCCGATTCCTTCCGGTAGAAAAGTAACTACTTTCAAAAGTTGAGTAGCAATCTCACTTCTCACATAGCATTCGTTATAAGTCCCGTTTAGTCCCATTTTGTAGTAGTACGGTTCAATTTTGATTCTTTCCGATAAACGAGAGAGCGGCACCAGTCGTTCGGTCATTCTATGTTCACCTCTTTTTACGTCTTTTTCTATCTTTAATTTAGTACCTTCACGTCTCTGTTATTCTTTAAGAATAAGCCTCTTTTTTTACGTTATGATAATCCATTTCCCTACCCTAGCCATCTTTTTTTCATTCATTTGTTCAGGTAAATTTTTTTCGATGTAAGCTAGAGCATCATTTAACCCTTTTATTATCTGACCTTCCATAAATATAGAGTAGCAACAGATACTAAGTAAGGGTCCGACAATCCTTGCACTTATATTATCGGGAAGAAGTTATCCATTTTATTGACGCTAGTATACGAAACACCTATCATTGATTCCAAATGCGATTTTTTTATTCATAAAAAATGAAACTTCTCCCCCAATGTATCGTATGTATTAATTGTGGTAAACAGAAAGAAGTAGAGGTGAATACATGAGTTTTTTCTCAAAATTATTCGGAAAGAAGAAAAGTGATGAAAAGCCATTAGAAAAACGAAATATGTTTAATTTACAACCAGATGATATCATCACTTACAATTTTGAAGATTATCGTGTAGTTGGAAAAATCAATTATAATGATCACGGCTTCAAATGGCATGCTTATCAACTTTCCGGTATTAATGAAACCTTATGGCTAAGTGTTGAAATGGATGATGAACTTTATCTTGGTATGTATAAAAAAATAAAACTTCCCCTTAAAGAACCCATCGCAAAAGAAATAGAATATGATGGAGTGGTTTACTTTTTAGACGAAAAAGGCTCAGCAAAAGTAACAGGCGCAGGTCGTAGTGAGAATCTATCGGGACTTACTTGCTATTACTTTGATTTTTCAGACGAAGAGGAAGAAAACTTTCTCTCGATTGAAAAATGGGGTAGTGAATTAGAAGTTAGCAAAGGCAACACCATAGAGGAATATGAATTAAAAGTTATTGCAGGTAGCTAATCCCTGCGAAAAATCAGACGGAGGTCGATAATTTTGTTTAAATTTTTTAGAAGAATGAAGACGGTAGTAGAATCAGAATTAAATGCAGCTTTAGATAAAGCTGAAGATCCGGTAAAGATGTTAGAACAATATATGAGAGATATGGCAGAAGATATTAGAGAAGTTGAAACATCAGTAGCCAAGCAAATAGCTAATGAAAAAATGTTGCAAAAGAAATATACGGAAGCACAGAGCATGGTAGATAAACGTGGTGACCAAGCAATGAAGGCCGTTGAAGCCGGCAATGACGATCTTGCAAGACGTGCATTGGAAGACAAGAAAGCACATCAACAAAAAGCAGATACGCTAAAAGAATCCTATGTTTCTGCACAAAGTGATTCGATGATGCTACGCACCAAACTTGATGAAATGAAAATTGAATATCAAGAGATGGAGCTGAAGAAAGATAGCTTAAAAGCGAGAGCAGAGTCTGCTAAAACTCGTACTAAAATGAACCGCACGCTTTCAAATATCGG
The DNA here is from genome assembly GCF_038006865.1 of Cytobacillus sp. FSL R7-0696. NCBI lineage: Bacteria > Bacillati > Bacillota > Bacilli > Caryophanales > Bacillaceae > Cytobacillus > Cytobacillus sp. FSL R7-0696. Next base: position 759,443 of record NZ_JBBOWA010000001.1, read on the forward strand.
TAATGATACATCTAAACAAGGGTTCGCACGGATGGAAGAGAAAGTTCTACAATACGAAGCTGAAGCAGAAACGAGTGAAGATTTACGTCAATCTAATCGTAGCCTTGATGACGAATTCGCTGCTCTAGAGAAAAATGATGTCGATGATGAACTGGCAGCATTGAAGAAAAAACTTGGTAAGTAAGTTTTGTATCCTAGCCATCTGTAGAAAAGTCTCTTCAGATGGCTAGCCAATGATAATAAAAAGAAGGTGAAAAAATGAAAAAATCACTTTTCTTTGTGCTGATTTCTTTTACCCTCATGCTTACCGCATGTGGGAGTGGTACACAAACAAGCGGTTCAACTACATTTAATCATGGGATTGCAGCATTTATTAATGATCATTATACATTTTATGATGTGATTAGTAGTCAAGATAACACCTCTGATCTTTCTGAAATCTACATAGCTGAAGATCAAACGATTGACCAAGTGGTTGTCGAATTAAAAGGATATCAGGAACCAACAAACATAAGTGAAAAGCATGATATGAAACAAGTACTCGTTTATGATGATTTATTTGTAATTGTGACAGAGGACGAAAATGATACAAATAATTCAGCTATCGAAGTGGCGTCACAAGGATTTGTGAGAGATAATTATCAACCAACATTCTTTAATGGATTGTTCGCAGTTTGGATGCTTAATAACCTTTTAGGGTCAGATAATTGGGTCAATAAGAGACAAAACGAATGTCAATATAGAGAAGATTGTTACGGGGGATATTACTCCTCAGGAGGCTATTATAAAAATAGTGATAACACACGTTCCATCCGCTCATCAACCGTACGTGGTGGCGGCCCTGGTTCAGGGAAATAACTAGTTAGCTAGAAAAGGAGAAATGATATGGAACCATTTATTTTAACACTTATATACTTTCTCATTGCTGTTGCCATCATTTTAGTTGGCGTCGTTGTATTTGAGTTATTAACAACAAAATATAAAGATTGGGACGAAATTTTAAACGGTAACCATGCTGTCGCCTTATCAGTTGGCGGGAAAATTGTCGGCATATCCATTGTGCTTGCTTTCTCTATTTATAATAGTGGTACCATTTTAGATACCGTTATATGGGGATTAGTGGGGATTCTTCTACAAATGGTCGCTTATTTCCTATTTGAACTATTCACACGCAAGTTCTCAGTGGAGGAACAATTGAAAAAGGGAAATATTTCAGTAGCTATTATTAGCATGTGCGTCTCCATCGGTTTAGGATTTATCATCGGTGCTTCTATTACTTAATGAAGTATAGCAGTATGCAATCGACTAATGTTAGTCGATTGCTTTTTTTACAGAAGAAAACAAGGGAGTCCTCCTTTATGAATGATTTAAGTTTAAACAAAAGTAAAGCCATTTACTGGGCATCTGGTATTGTTTCTATATGTGGTATTATCTTTGAAGTATTATTCGGAGCAGCTGGCTCCTATCTTCTTGGAGACGGTGTAAAACAGTATACGCTCACCATTTCCTTATTTTTAACAGGAATGGGAATTGGTGCTGCAGTAAGCGAAAAAGTCACCAAAAATTTAATTCTTTCCTTCGTTTGGATTGAGTACGCCATCGGTATTCTTGGTGGATTTTCGATTTTCATTCTTTTCGGCGTGACCGCCTTCTTAAGCTCTGGTATGGATGCATTCTTTTTATATTTCATTACACTCGTTGTTGGTGCCTTAACTGGAGTTGAACTTCCCATTCTGATTAGGAAAGCAAACGAAATTGGTATTACGGTGCAAAAGAGCACAGCCAAGGTTCTTTTTTCAGATTATGCTGGTGGATTAATTGGTGGATTACTTTTTGTCTATTTATTACGTCCTCAGTTTGGACTTGTTAAAACCGCCTTTTTAGTGGCAATTATAAACGTAGTTGTCGCTCTATGGGTATTATATTATTTCAAAACAGAAATCAAACACTATAGACGCCATGCCATATCTGGATTGATCATCCTCTTCGTTCTCACACTTGGTGTCCTTTTTGGTGAAAAAACGGCCTTTTTATTTGAGCAAAAACTATATCAAGATCCGATTATTTATCATACACAAACAGATTATCAACAAGTGATCCTCACAAAAGAACAAGGCGATTTACGTTTGTTTTTGGATGGGCAATTGCAGTTTAGTTCAGATGACGAATACCGTTACCATGAAACCCTAGTTCACACTGCTGTAGCAACAGCTGATAACCCGCAGAATATCCTCATACTAGGTGGAGGAGATGGCTTAGCCTTACGGGAACTGCAAAAATATGAACAAATTGAAACAATGACATTGGTTGATCTCGATCCTATAGTCACTGATTTAGGTAAACATCATCATGAACTCACCGTGCTGAATAATCATGCATTTGAAGATGAACGCGTTAAAATTGTTAACAAAGATGCTTTCCAGTATATGAAGGAAGATGATACCTTTTACGATATCATACTTGTGGATTTACCTGATCCAAACAATGAATCACTTAATAAACTATACACACTAGAATTTTATCAGTTATTACGCAACCATCTGCTCCCTGGTGGCTCAATGATGGTTCAAGCAACAAGCCCTACTTTTGCCACTGAGGTGTACTGGTCAATTAATGAAACCATCAAAGCAACAGAACTGTATACTGAGAACTTCCACGTTGATATTCCAAGTTTTGGCGATTGGGGGTTTGTCCTTGCTAAGCGGGAGCCCATCTCACTTGAAGATGTCGATATTTCTGTTGATACAAAGTTTTTAACGAATGAGGTATTAGAAGCACTCACCGCTTTTGGAAAAGATATCGATGAGAAAATGATAGATAGTAAAGGCATGCCTATTGAGCCGGAAGTGAATACCTTGATTCATCCAACCTTAATCGAGAAATATGAACGTGCTTGGAAGAGCTATTAAAATAGAATATCTTAACACACACTCTTAAATATTTTGTCCTTACTCTACCTTTTTTCATCTGAAAGATGTTTTTTACAACATAGTTTCCTCGTTGCTTGAATGAATACGGAATTTATATCCTTATATATCTGTTGTATTCGCTCAAGCAATCTTGTTTACGATTATTGTTTGCTACTATCAAGAAGATGGATTTCCTAACTTCATGCCTAATTTTGAACTCCTATTCCTGATTAATTCAGTAGCAATAATAAATATAGAATGAGCTGGTTGGTTTAAATTTTCTTTAAGGTTACCACTTAAATAGCTTTACTTTTATTGTTATAAATAAGAAAAGGAATGACAGTCGCCATCCCTTTATTTTCCTACTGGTTCGTAGCATATACAATTAGTCACATGATCATTAACCATTCCCACAGCCTGCATAAAACTATATATGGTTACAGGACCTACAAATTTAAATCCCTTCTTTTTTAAATCTTTACTTATCTGGCTAGATAATTCCGTTTGAGCAGGGACTTGATCTTCGGATTGCCACTCATTCTGATAAGGTATATGATCTACATAGCTCCAAATGTACGCTGCAAAGCTGCCGTATGTTTTTTGAACTTCCAATAAAACGCGAGCATTATTTCTAACTGATTGTAGTTTGGCTAAATGCTTAATCACACCGTGGTTCTCTTTAATGGCTAATAGGTCGGCGTCTGTTAAACTCGCACAATATTTAATATCAAAATTATGGAACGCCTCATGGTAGTTAGCTCTTTTAGATAGAACAATCTGCCAAGATAGACCTGCCTGAGCACCTTCCAATGAAAGCATTTCAAACAAATAGCGATCATCTTTACTAGGAATACCCCATTCCTTATCATGGTAATTCTGCATTAATTGATTGCTATTTGACCAAGAACATCTATACATATATATGCCTCACTTTTTTTCTTTGACTATAACATTGTTTAATGGTCATTGCATGTATAAGAAAGACAAGATTATTTTACTAAAATATAATTCCAACTTTATACCCTCAATCAAAAGAGGCGTAAGGTTAGGGAGCTAATCCTACTCGATAAAGCAAGTGTGATAACATACGATTCGTCATATTTTCCATAAAATACTGATAGGATAAACAGGAAATTATTTTACAATCCGAACAGAAAAGAGGAATGGCGATGAAGAAAGTAAAAGCTTCTCTATGTGCATTATTAGTTATTTGTCTTATCCCTATTACTGCTACTGCTAGTAGTGGATGGGATTATTTAGGTGAACAGAGTTTATCAAGTAACGGCGCAGAAAGTGAAATTTATGCTTCTACTGGTGGCGATTATATGATTTGTCGTGATAACTATGTTGGTCCAAAAGGAAAAGTGAAAGTAGAGTTATGGGAGTACGATCCCGAAAGCTATAATGATTATGTCGGCTATCGCAATATTGCAAGGGGAGAGTGCGGGATTTTCCGCAGTATCGGTAAATTTGTTGACGGAGGAAATGAAGCAGAATTTTTCGCTAAATCTCGTACCAGTAGTAATATTCATTTGATTTTTTACGATTAATAAGCAAAAAGTGCGCGCCGGCTTACGAGGTAAGAAGCTGGTGAGCACTTTTATCTATGGGTTATTTTTTCACCCTTGAAATGGTTAAACCATCGCCTATTGGAATTAAAGTAGACTCTAGTTGAGGATGACTAGCGACTATTTGATTAAATCTCTTCATATTTTCTGTATAACGTTTAGGCTCACTACTTTCATCCGCTACACTACCATTTGCAAGTACATTATCACAGACTATTAATGCACCATCCTTTGCAAGCTTAATACAAGCAATTAAATAATTTTCATAGTTTTCCTTATCGGCATCAATAAAGAAGAAATCAAATTGTCTCCGTTCCTCTTCAAGTACTGCTAGACTTGTAAGAGCTGGACCTACGATATAAGATACTTGCTCACTAAACCCTGCTTTAGCTAAATTGCCTGAAGCTAATTCGGCAAAGCTTTTTTCTATTTCTAATGATGTTAGTTCTCCCGACTTCCCAAATCCTCGTGCTAAACAAATGCCACTGTATCCACCGAGCGCACCAATTTCAAGAACATTCTTTGCTCCTGATGTTGATACGAGCAAGGTTAAAAGCTTCCCTGTAGAAGGAGAAACAGAAATAGCTCTCATTCCATTTTCATTAATTGATTGAAGTACCTCCTCTAGGAGTTCATCGTATTGATAAAACACCTTATCAATATATCGATTAATTTGTTTCATGCTCATCCCCCTTTTCCATATTCAGTTCTGACTCACTCGCTAATTCGTTCAAATGAAAATGATTGATGTATTCTTCAATAATCATATCTATTGCTTTCAACTCTCCCACTAATATAGGATTAATGGTTTGCAATTCTGGTGATGTTAATTGTTTCTTCAAAATCGATTCCTTGAGCCTTAAGCTCTCTAAAAAAGTGAGCGCTCGTCCTCTACGAAATGTTTTAGCCCCCTCTTTATGCGGGCGGTTTCTTTTGCCCCTTCGCTCATCTCTAGGATGATCCTCAAATTCACTTTGTTTATCTTTCATTATCTCACCTCCTTCGCACATTATAATTGTATACAAATGTATACAATTAAGTCAATCTAGATTATATGGGTGACTATTAGTAGCTAGTGGATGTTCACTTGCCTTTTTCTTGAGTCATCCCTCTCACACATGCTACCATTAAAAGTGACATAAATTGGAGGCTGTGACTATTGACAATAAAAATAGAAGAACATTTACAGCAAATAACTGAAAGAATCATTACTCAAAAACCTTTATTAGCAGAAAAGCGACACATAGCAGCTAATCAATCCTATACAAATAAAACACAAGTGGATATCAAACTTTGGCGAGAAAAGTTAATAAATATTTATGCTCAATCTATCTCAACATCCGAAGAGCACACGTTTGAAACCTTACAAGAATGGGGAAAAGAAACGGTTAATCTATGGGCAAATCTTAACTTAAATCTTGAAACTGCAATTGAGGAAGTAAGATACTATCGATCACTGATCGGTGAAATCATTAAGAAAACGGCCAATGATTTCTCTCTAAGTATTGATGTATTTTACGATATCATTTCAAAATTTGATGCTGTAGTAGATCGTGCTGTTTATTGGCTGAGTATGTCTTACTCGAAACAGTTTAATCAGCGAATCCTTAGTGCAGAATCTGCAGCCGAGGAACTTTCAATTCCCATTGTAAGAATTACAGAAAAACTCGGGGTCATCCCTTTGATTGGTATTATGGATACAAATCGTGCACAAAAACTGATGCATGTCTCAATAACGTCTGCTTCTAATCTGGAATTAGAGCATATCATCTTTGATTTATCAGGCGTACCCATTATTGACACAATGGTCGCCAAGCAATTATTCGATGTAATTGAAGCACTTCAATTAGTCGGCATTTCAGCGAAAATCTCGGGTATCCGCCCAGAAATCGCTCAGACAATGGTTTCACTTGGCGTTAGTTTTAAAGTAAAAACCTACTCTAGTCTTCACCTCGCTGTAAAGGAAATCCACTAAATGAGAAAAAGAAGGGGCCACCCTTGGCCACCTCCTTCTTTTATAAATGTGTATAAGATCTTTGACCCCATTTTTTATAAGTTCGCTCATTAGGTAAATAATTTACTCTCTTGACTGAGATAAAGAACGAGAGCCTTTTAAATTCATCATTGCCCCAAAGTACTGAGAAGCTGTTGTAAAGCAAATGAAGGCACAAAGTTCACTTATTTCCTCAACGGTAAATATTTCTTTTAAAACCTCAAAAGATGAATGCGGAATGTCCCCTTTTTTCTTTAAAAATACTTCTGCAAATCCAACGGCAATTGCTGTTTTTTCATTATATTTGTCAGGTTCTGGTCTACCTTTAGCTTTACAATAAGTACAACCATTTCCTTGTGCCAAAGCTCGCCTTACTTGTTCTTTTAATTCGGCAGATAGGAACCCTTTTGTTTCTAGCGTATCACCTAATCTGCTCCAATCCTCCAATAATTCACTATTATGTCCTAATAATCTTTGAAAAGGGGTTTCTCCAATATTTGATGCGACAATTCTTGCCATTTAAAGCACCTCCTTGATAATATTTATTATTATAAGAAATAAAAAAGCCCATTTACATTAAATTCAAAATGAAAATGCAACAAATTATTTTAATATTAAACGTTATAGGAGGATTTACTTTTAAAAATGAAAATCGATGATATTGATAAGAAAATCATTAATGAATTACATCAAAATAGCCGTTTATCCATGAGTGAGATTGGTCGAAGAGTGAATTTGTCTTCCCCTTCTGTCACAGAACGCATAAGACAAATGGAGTCATTTGGAGTAATTAAAAAATATACATTAGAAGTAGATCATGAAAGATTAGGCTTGCCGATTCAATGTATCATCGAAGCAACGGTGAAAAATGGTGATTATCAATCTTTTAAAAATAATATTAAGAAATTGCCTAACGTCGCATTTTGTTATCGCATTGCCGGAAGTGCCTGTTTTATGCTTAAAATGCATTTTGAAACATTTGCGCAAGCAGAAGCATTCATTGATAAAATGAGTCCAGTTGCACAAACAGTTACACATTTTATTTTTTCACAGGTTGAAACAAACATAAGGTACGAATAGCATCTACCATTGTTTTGAATTCATTACTATTTACCTTCCCTCACTCGCATTGATTGTTTCGCCTACTATATATTTTAAGGGATCAGATGCGAGGAAGGTCACGCACACTGCTACTTCCATCGGTTTAGCAGCCATTTTAATTGATGTTGTGGCGGACATGCGTTTTAGCCGGTCATCTTTTGGGGCAAATTTTTCATGGAAAGGGGTGTCAACAAACCCTGGTGCCACTCCGTTTACAATGATACCGTACTCTATAAATTCCCTCGACATTCCAATCGTCATTGTATCCAGAGTCCCTTTAGTCGCAGCATAATGAATGCTCTCTCCCGCGCCACCTATGCTGTTTCACGCCCAATACCTGAGCTAGCTTCTGTGATTAGAGCCACTTTACCTTTTAGATTACCCATCATGACTCCCCCTGTTTTTATTTCTTCCATAAAAAAAGGTTGCGATTGCAACCAAATGTTTTGTAAAGGCTACTAATGCTTGTTCGCCAAAGTTTGTTTCTCCTTCTTTCGCAAGTTATCTCTATTCATCTACTAAATTTTCTTTCGATACAATAAGCAAGTTCGTTGCTATTTCATACAGTATATTAACAATCCCCTATCCTCTGGAAAAGATAACGATAGACTTTGCATTTCATCGATGCCCTTCCAAGCAATATCATAAATAAGATGATCTGGGTCTTGAATACTCATTTGACCTGCAATAATCTCCACTAAATAATAGTGGACTTCAATGATTATATTTAATTCTTTAAGCACATCTTTTTTGACTTTAACCTTACCAGAGATCTCACCAATATAGCCCGTCTCCTCCAGTAGTTCACGCAAACAGCAATGTTCTAAATCTTCATTTGCCTCTAAACCACCAGACGGTATAGACCATGTCTTCTCTTCTTCTGGTTTGCCTTGAAGCACCATTAGTAACTGACTTTCTTCATTTATACAAATTGCTGCTGCACCGACCCATTTTTCCACTGACCTGTTATCATCCCTTCTTTTGAAACAATGCTGTTAACAAACCTGGTACGCCAAATAAGCAATTAAGTTGTTCAAATCACTTCCATGCTTCTTATTTCTATTAAAATCAAGCATCTTTAATAAGTCTTCGTGATTATAAATAACCTCTTTCATCATTATTTCACTCCCCAAAAACAATTGATTAACTCTACTCCCTCATCCAAGCAACAGAATTAAGAGAAAATATGTATATTGGATAGACAAAAAAGCCTCCAAGAATAAATAATCCTGTAGAGGGATTAGGGCTGTCTGCAGGATAAGTAATAGGAAACAAGACGTTGTTTACATAAGAGAAAACAACTAGATAAGGAAGCCACAAGAGAAGCGACCAATAATGAATCTTTCTCTTTTCAAACCATTTAAGAATAAGAAAAATAAGCCATACTGTGATAGCAATAAAGCCGATCAAAATAGCACTTATAATAATGATATTCATTGTTCTAGTTTCAAAACCTGATAACCGTGCAAATCGATAAACGTTTGCCATTAGTGTTATTGGAAGATAAAATACCAGAGCTATACAGAAGCTAATGACATTTATGCGGAAAAAGTTTTGCAAGAAATGCACTCCTTTTCTGTAAATATATAACTGTATATTACTAATATCTTTATCGAATATCAATAAATAATACTCCTAATACAATAAATTTAATAAACATTCCGACCCTTCAGCCACTGGCTAAGTCAACTTAAACCGACAAACATATTGATTATTCATCCCCCAGTTTTTTCGCGAAACTTCTCCTAAAAAAATCGATTGTTTCTTCCCATGAGTGCACGCTCGCTTTTGCTGTTTGTGCTTTTGAACCACCCGTAAAGCCATTGGCTACAATCGGTAAATACGGTATCCCGATTTCATGGCCTGCTGCTTCATAAAAATGTTTTTGAATATTTTCATGTGTACATACATCATGAAAAACAGAAGAACGAAAATTAGCGTCTTCTTTTCCAGATATCAATAAGTATTCCTTTTTGGTTTCTTCGATAGGGATAATGGCTTTATTGAGTTCATACAAACAATCGTACCAGTACGATAATGGATTCCCTCCTCTCATCCATTGTGCCCTACAATAGGATGCTACCTCTACAGGGTTTTCTTTAGAGGCATATGGTAAGGCTTGTCCGCGAAAATTCCAAGCAGGCGGTAACGTTCTTGCTTCAGACCATGGCACAATGCCTGCAAAAGAAACGGCTGAACCATTAAGAGAGACAGCTGCTGTGATTTCATCAAACAAGACAGATGACCACAAAGCTAGCTCACCACCCCTTGATGTTCCATGGATTCCTATCCAGTTCGGATGAGCATCCCTTCTATTCGTCAACCAAATAATTGCATTTTCAATGAGTTCTAGAGGGACCTCTACCAATCTGTCATTTAATCCTTCTTCACCAAAATAAGCTAAAGCCAATGTGTTAAAGCCATATGCAGTTAATGCACTCGCAGCAAAATCGTTTGTCCCCCCTTCAGAACCTGAAACGACTATAATGGAAGGTCTTACTTTATAATGCCGATGATAATAATATCTCCCAATCAAACCATCACCATTAATTGTAATACTATCCACTTTTTTATCTTTATACCATTTCCTCACTATTATTTTCTTATCTAAACAAATATTATCTCTATAAAGAGCAATTTCATATTCATGAGGATTTAATCTTATGTACGGCTCGCTTTTATTTTCTGTTTGTTCTTCTATTTGCATCGACCAAAAAAGACCCATTGCGTCCGTTTCAGTATAAGTGCCTTCATATGGCTTTGCGCTTGCTAAGTCAATTTTCCCATGTTCATCTGCAATAAATTGAGCATAAGAAACTCTTTTAATGAGCTTATTCTTCGTTACTGAATGCCTAATAAGCTCTACTTTATACCGCTTGCCACTTTGTAAGGGATAGAAGCTTAAATGAAGTGGCTCAGCAATCAGTGAAATCCAGCGATTGTTTTTTTCATGAATTATAGTCATCTCTTAACCTACTTTTCGATATTTTGTTGCTTCATTTCTCTTTCAATTGAACGAACCATTTCTTTTAGCTCTGCTATCTCCATCAGCAATTTCTGCTGATCTTGTACTTTTGGTTGAAAAAACAACCGATAAAGCTGCGAAATTCCCCAATATACCATACATAAACTAATACCAAATACAAGGAATATAATCGCAATGGGTATGATATTCTCCATTAACAATACACCTCCATTTGTATTTCTTTCCTTTATCATTCTCTCTTTAGAAGGTTTTTCAGATAACCATATTATATATCACCATTTACTTTTTTGTATTTTTTTACAAATAAACCATAGTTTTTTTCCTACTTCTACTCAATTAATTATAAAATAATGTAATATACCTAACTTTTGAGTGTTAAATTGGTATCGGTGCCGTGCAAAGTATAAGGGATTGCTTGTCTTATATATTGAGGATTCTTCTATTAAGTAAGAAATGAAGTTCTATATGGGCATACAAGTTGAGCTGTAACCCTTAGATAAGATGGTAATTAAGAAAATAACAAACTACCATTAAAAAAGAACAAAGACTATCTTAGCTTTGTTCTTTGAATTCATAGCATATAATTGTTTCATTCATCATTTCTTTATTGAGCTGCAACCCATGGTGATAGTTGTAGACTAACATCACTTGTATTGATGTTTTGACCAATAAAAAACCCTTGTAAATTTTGTGCTCTAAAATTAATTGAAGGGGCATCTTGTGTACTAGCATAACCGGCCGTTTCTGCACCAATATTACATCCATTTACTTGATTATATACAGCTAAATAATATTGTTCTTCTGCTAGTAATGTGACTGGTGAAACAAGTGGTAAGTTAAATACTCCTGGTGTGATTGTATTAACAAGAGGTGTGACCGCAATTACTGTTGCGTTATTATTGCCTACAGGACTTAAAATAGCCATTTGAAAATCACCTGTTACGTTGCCATCTTGAACAATGTAACACGAAAGTTCTGATACCGTTTGCTCTGTTTGATTAAATACTAATGCACCTACTGCCTGAAAGTTCCCTCCACCTGCGTTAAATGGTAATTCTGCATTGATACTACCCATTGTTAATGTTTGAAGGAAATTTCCACCACCTCCACCACTTGGACCAGTTGCACCCGTCGGACCTTGTATACCTATTCCTATTGGACCAGTTGCACCCGTTGGACCAGTGGGTCCCGTTGAACCTATAGGCCCCGTTGCTCCTGTCGGACCTGGTGGACCGCCTGCTGGACCGGTTGGGCCAGTCGGACCGGTTGGGCCTCCTGCTGGACCGGTCGGACCCGTTACTCCTGTTGGACCAGCAGGGCCGCCTGATGGTCCTGTGGGGCCTGTAATTCCTATTCCTGTCGGACCGGTCGGACCCGTTTGTCCTGTGGGACCAATCGGTCCGGTTGCTCCTGTTGGTCCCTGAGGGCCTCCTGCTGGACCAGTCGGACCAGTCGGACCGGTTGGGCCACCGAATGGACCGGTCGGACCCGTTACTCCTGTTGGTCCTGGTGGTCCTCCTGATGGTCCAGTTGGACCGGTGACTCCTATTCCTGTCGGACCAGTGGGGCCGGTTGCACCCGTTACACCAGTCATACCGGTAACTCCAAATCCAACTGGACCGGTTGGACCCGTTATACCAGTCATACCGGTTACCCCAATTCCCACTGGACCGGGAGGACCCGTTACACCAGTTATACCAGTTATACCAGTTATACCGATGATGATTGCACCAGGACAACATATATTACATTTATCACAATGGGAGTAGTATCTTTTATTACATTTACGACAATATTTCTTTTTCTCTCTACTAACTAACACGATGAAACCTCCCTTTTTTTAATCTATAAATTATGTTATTTGTACAACTTCCTTTTGATTGTATTCTTGCCTATAGGCTAATACTTTGTCATATCAATCCACAATAAAAAAAGCTGCCTCAGCAGGCAGCTAATTCTAAAAGCTTCAATCATATGGTTGATACTGAATAGGGTGAAATTGTTTTTGTTGAGTATGTTGAGTTTGAGAATTAGGTTGGTAATAGTGTTGGGTATTATGATATTGGGTTGTATGTCGTTGACAATCCGCCGATGGGCCAATGATTACTGTGTTAGTAATAGGTGAAATCGCTTCTTCCCATTTATCCTGATCAAGACAATAGTTATCAGACATCACTTTACTTGGAGTTAATCGCAATATATCTGAGCCATAAATAGCTTGTGGATAAGGAGCATCAAAAATAGCTAATAAATGCGTGTTATCATCGGTCGCTACCTCATAATGCCAAAAACCTTGAGGGACATTTGCTACTTGTCCTGGTTTAATTGGTATATTTTTCAACTCATTTGTAAAGGGATTAATAAAGGAAACGACCGCAGAACCACTCACACAATAGACCAGTTCTGAAGCATTTTGATGGATATGAGGTTCTACATATTTCTCTTTACTAAGAAAAATATCTAACATTGACACATTCCCAAGCGTGTTTAGCTGATCCCTCCCTAAAGCATTAATATAGTTTTGGTTGTCCCTTTTGAAAAGTTGGTTATTTCGCAAGTCATACATATATTGGTTATTAGGTGATTGATAATCTATATATAAAACAGCCATACCACTCACTCGCCTTCCTTAAATCTCATTCGCTTTAGTATATGGGCTGGGCTGTAAGAGGTGAATACTTTTTATTTTGTGATTTGATTCCATGGAAATTCTTTAGAATCAAGCGTCATAAGGAATTTGGAATTTCTCATATGACAATGAAAAAGCTTGGTTATTATAAGGAGCATGATCACTAAATACAGCCCACTTTCCGTTATCAGTCGTCCATAAAGCGTGCGGGGCTGTTAGACTAAAAGTATACCGTAAGAAACCCGGATTAAGGATATGCCTGTTCATCACCTTTGAAAAGGTGCTAAGGACGATGATGCCTATGGATAATCGACTCTTCCTATCTATCATTGTATATCTTCTCTATATTAAGAAAGAGACTGCTCAACAATCGAGCAAAATGATCACCGGCTATTTCTATCAAATCTCTGCCTATTCTAAAGACCTAATGAATAAAAGACCCCAGTGGTTTCTTCCTCTATCCATCATGAAAAAGAGCCTAACTCGGGAATAAATGATGGTTGCACATGTGAAAGTAACCATTGATGAGGTCAAAAAATGCAGATGACTTCTTAGAATAGGGTGTCTATGGGCTAAGACCAAGATCGCCTCATCATGATTCCCCTTGACTTTAAAAATATCATTACTAGAAAACATGTCTAATTACTATTTGTACTTTCTAATCGCAGAAAAAATAAATAAAACTGACACCTTTTTAGGAGTCAGCTTATCGTTTAATTTTATATTATCTACAATTTTAACAAAGTAATTAATTAACTTACTTTGTTACCTTTTCCATTATCTCAATCATCTCTCGATACCCTCTATTCCTCGCATGTTGCAAAGGTGTTACCCCATCTTTGTCTGTAATCGTAATGTCTGCTCCATGATCAATGAGCAATTGAACAATTTCTTGATGTGTTTTGCCACCATCACTTAAAATGATGGCCTCGAGTAATGCTGTCCAGTGCAAATCATTGATATGGTTCACATCCGTATCAGAATGTGTGAGCAGTTCCTTTACAACTTCAATATGCCCCCGTTCACATGCCGGAATAATGGCAATGCCACCGTAGCGATTGGTGATTGTTGTATCGGCTCCTGCTTGGATAGCTAATTGAACAATTTCAAGGAGTCCTTCAGCACCTGCGTATAAAAGCACATTATCTAATCGTTTATTTCGAATATTGATATCTGCACCATGCGCTATTAGCACTTGCACAATTTCCATTTGATTTTGTTGGGTCGCTGCCATAACGGCTGTATTCCCCTCGTCATCTTGTGCATTTATATTCGCCCCGATATTTAACAATGTTAATAAATGATCTTTATCTCCCTCTCTAGCTGCCTTTATTAATTGTAAACTCACAATCACTAACCTCCATCTTTAAAGTGTACCTCTATATATGTTTATAGTTATGAGGGGGCAAATCCTGCTTGACTGATGTAGATTTGTTCTGGTGGGAAAACTTTTTTAAATCTTTTCTCTACGCAAGTGATAACAGACGGTTGATACCATTTTTCCAATCCTAATGCGTGATACTTCTTTTCAATCCCTAAACGACTTGTCCGTTTTCCACCACTGCCATCACCCATAAAATAATCATCGATACATACACGATCAACATATTCTTTTAATTTTGTGGGAAATGCCTCACTGCTAGGCAGTATAGGGGCAACTGCTACTTGTGTGGGGATATTGGCATCTGCTAGTTTTTTTAAGGCATTCATTCTCGCCTGAATAGGCGGTGCTTCGTTTGCAAACCGCTTACGTATTTCCTCATCATCGGTCTCAATCGTCATACTGACTCGAACACTGTTTCCTAATTTCTTTAGTAAATCAATATCCCTTGTAACAAGCGGGCTTCGTGTTTGAATAAGGAGAAAATCTGCTGGATTGCTAACAAATACTTCTAAAAGTGACCTTGTGACTTCTTCCTTATACTCCACCGGTTGATAAGGATCCGTACTGGAAGACATGAAGATTGTGACGGTTCCTTTCTTCTTTTCCCTGTTCAATTCTTTGTCTAACAACAGAGCAGCTTCCTTTTTTACATCGACCCACTCACCCCATTCTCCTTTTCGAAAAAGGGAAACAGGCATTTGCCTTACATAACAATATGCACAGCCAAATGTACAGCCCGTATAAGGATTCAGAGTATGTGTGTAGCCTGAAAGATAGCCAGTTCCTTTATTAAGAATCGTCTTCGGTTGTTTATAAAGATACTCTTTTGTCATCTTCCGAACACCCCATTATGAGTTAGAATACTTTACGACTATAAATAGTCAATGAGACCGCCCAAGAAATCAAATAAACGAAACTCACTAATACAGCGAGGAGCAGTATTTCACTAACATTTAATGAAACCATATACTCAAAAGTAGACATTAAAGTCCCAGCCATATTCAAGTCGAAAATCCTCGCTACTACCATAGTTACCCCAAATAACCCTAGTGTACCAATTAATAAATATTGACTCTTAAATTGATAAGAAAACGGAAATAGGAAAGAGATAGCCAACATTACAAGACCAAAAATAAGTAATGCCTCTTTCCAGCTTGTAAGCGTCGCATGAATTGAAATATTCCAAACAAATACTACCAGAACGACTAACGCGGTGTATATAAGTGTACCAAAATATTTTGAGCTTACGATTTCTTTTCTTGTATAAGGTAATGCATTGAGCATTTTGTTAATCTCCGGTTTTTCATCAATGGCAAATGCATTCATCGCCAAGGCAATACTGAAAATGAGCGCATTCCATATGCTAGAAGAATTTTGGGTTAAGAATAAGATAAAAATTGGTAGCAAGAAAATCATCGTGTTCTTTTGTAAGATAAAATCTTTTTTTAGCAAGTTAAACATACCTCTCTTCCCCCTTTTTCGTATAAAACATTAAATCTTCAATTGTTGGCTTCTCAGTGACGACTAAATCACCAAATACGTCATGTACTCTTCTTTTGTTCGCTGTTAATCCTTCAAAACCCGATGAGGATTTGCGAATGCCAATGAACTCTTTTTCCGTATCGCGATCTAATAACTCGATGCTACCCTTAACAATAGCGTAATCTTCTTCAATGCGATAAGCTTCTTTTGTGAAAATATGTTCACCATTATGAATGAAAGTAATATAATCTGCTATTCTATCTAAATCCGAAGTAATATGAGTAGAGAAAAAGATCGTCTTCGTCCCATCTTCCATAATTTCTTGTAAAATATCTAATAATTCTCGCCGAAAAACTGGGTCTAAGCCAGATGTCGGTTCATCCATGATAATCAGTTCAGCATGATGCGACAATGCAACTGTTAAAGACGTCTTCATTAACATGCCTTTGGAGAATGTCTTAATTTTTTTCTTTAAAGGTAGCTCAAATTTTCTTACATATTCATTAAACAATGCATCATCCCAATTACGATAAGCAGGGCGCAGAAGTTTGCGTAATTGAGCAAGAGTAATATGTTCATAGTAGACATTCTCATCAAAAACAAAGCCAATCCGTTGTTTGATTTCTTTTTCAAATTGTTTATATTCAAGTCCAAATACCTTCACGTCGCCTTTGTCCGGTTGCAGTAAATTCATCATCAAATTGATTGTTGTGGATTTCCCTACCCCATTTCCCCCGATAAACCCAGTAATAAACCCTTTTTTTACAGTTAGGTTCATGTCTGTTAATTGAAAACTCCCGAATGATTTATGGACACCTTTTAACTCAATTACATTCTCCATTAATTTTCCTCCCTGTATAGTAATGAAAGTAATTCGATTAATTCAGTAAGTGGAATGCCTATTTCCTTACTATTTTCCACGGCAGACAGTAATTGTTCTTCGATTACCTTCATTTTTCGTTCTTTCATCATTTCATTATTTTGTTCGGAAATGAAGGATCCTTTTCCAACTACAGAATAAATAAAGCCATTCTTTTCAAGCTCTTCATAAGCACGCTTTGTGGTAATGACACTGATGCCAAGATCCTTCGCTAACTGCCGCATAGAAGGCAAAGCCTGCCCTGCCCCAAGCTCGCCTTTCAGTATTTGCGTTTTCACTTGCCCACAAATTTGTTCATAAATCGGTTCTTTCGATTGATTAGAAATGATTATTTGCATCATTACCCCTCACCAACATATTGTATATATACTTTATATACAATATACACAAATAAATAAAAGTATGCAATACTTTTTATCAATACAAAAAAGGAAAAGCCTCCCCTACTTAATAGAGCGCTTTTCCTTTCAACAATACGACTATTCAATTACTTTTCCCAAATATTAAAGGCAACTTTCCAACTAACCATTAAAGAAGTTTTTCTTCTATTTTTGTTATCTTTTTGAGTGTAACATCAAGCTCTTTTCGTATTTCTTTTATTTTTTGATAATCTTCTTTATTCAATAATTCTTTTACTTCCTGTCTTTTACGCTGATAAAGAAGGTCAGATGATATTTCCGTTTCTTTCTTACCTCTTATTAATTCTTTAAACTCTTCTTCATCGAGATACCTTTTTTCCGTTAATAGACTTTGCGAATGCTTTTTTTCTGAAAGTTGTTTTCTGTACTCTGAGGGGGTTTTACCAAAGCTGTTCCTAAAGGCTGTATTAAAGGATTTCACTTCGGAAAATCCATAGGATAAAGCAATATCAGATATTTTTTCTTCCAAATTAGATAGGGCATATGTAGCTTCCCTAAGTCTTATTCTTGTCAGATACTCATAAAAGTTGATCCCAAGATTAAGCTTAACAATCTGGGAAACATAGCTCTTATTATATCCAAATACCTTGGAGAGCTCCTCTAGACTGATTTTACTTCTATAATTTTTATCAATATAGCGAATCATTTGATTCACTGCATCATTTTTTCTTTTATTACTTGCCATTTCTGTCGATGAAATCTCTTCTGGAGGAAAGTATTTGACTAAAGTTGCTGTAAGCTCATGAAGAAGACTTTCGCAGCACAATTTTTCTGTTGGTGAGTCTCCCCCCATAAATTGTATCATTTCCACAGCAAGCCTTCTTATTTTTTTAAAAGGTTCAGCATGTCGGTTTTTAGAACTTGCTATGCATCTAAACTCAAGTAAATGGTAATCACTAAAATAGGAACTAAAATAAATTGGATGGAGATGAATAACCATTGCAATAGAATTCTGTTTTCTAGCAAGTGTTGCGTGCCCTACGTTACTATTTATAATCATCATGTTATTTTCTTCCAATATATTATTCCTACCATTAATGCTCACTTCAATCTCTCCCTGAAGTACAATTAACAGTTCCATGGCATCGTGCCAATTGTAATGATAGGATCCAATATAGTATACATATTGCTTTACATCGATATCTCTTTTGTGATTTTCCAAAGTATAAAACATTCGACCCATTTAATTACCAACTCACTTTTGTATAAATTTATCATCTAAATATAATTCAAATTATACCAAACATAGTAATTATCGTTTTAACCTTGTTTTTGACTCACAAAAAAAGCAATGCTTTTCATAGCATCGCCCTTGTTATAGATTCTTATCTCTTAGTTTCTATTTATTTTACATAATTGGTGAGTTTTCCAATATTGTCCACCTCAACGACTACAGTGTCTCCCGAATTCATTGAACAACTCCCGGAAGGTGAACCAGTAGCTAGAACATCGCCTGGCTCGAGTGTCATTACCTGTGATATCCAACTAATAAGAAAAGGAATGGAAAGTGACATCTGATTCGTATTTCCTTCTTGGACAACTTCCCCATTTAATGAGGTAACAATCTTTAGGTTAGTTGGATCTATACCTTTTACAATACAAGGACCCAATGGCCCAAAAGTATCAAAACCTTTGCCCCTTGTAAACTGAGGATCTGATTTAGTCAGGTCCCTTGCTGTTACATCATTAAATATAGTGCAGCCAAAAACATAATCTAACGCCTCTTCTTCTTTTACATCTTTCGCACGTTTTCCAATTATGAGTGCTACTTCTCCCTCTAGTTCTACCTGTTTTGTCAAATTAGTTGGTGGAAGAATGATGTCACCTTGATCCGGGATTAGTGAAGAAGTCGGTTTTAAAAAGAGAAAAGGTTCACATAGATTTGCCGTGCCCCCAGTTTCTTTTGCGTGATCTGCATATGTCCAACCAAAATTAACGATTTTCGAGGGGCTTACTGGCTCCAAAATCTTTACATCACTATATTTTACTCTTACTCCGTCATATTTTAAATCGTTGTTAACAACTTCAATGAAATCACCAGACAGTTGAATAATCTCGTTATCTTCGACAATTCCGTAATAAACCTTACCCTGGTTCAGATAGCGAACTATAGTTTGTGCCTTTAGTAATGTCTTCATTTCACAAGAACTCCTTCACTTAGTTGATAAATCCAACCTGCTTGCTAATGAGTTCATATTGTTCTTCTTTCTTCTTATTGAACTCTACCTTATTTTGCTCAAACACATTGCTTCCTTCTGTATCAATTGAAACAATAAGAGGACCAAATTCTTTTACTTCACATACCCAAAGTGATTCGGGCATACCAAGGTCTTTCCAGTGGACTTCTTTAATACGTTCAACCTTTGTTGCTGCTAATACTGCATTACCGGCTGGAAATACAACATGAAGTGCTTTATGCTCCCTGCACCCCTCTTCCGTATTCTTCCCCATACCACCTTTTCCTACAATAACTTTCACACCTGTTTCTGCAATGAATTCTTTTTCAAATTTCTCCATTCTCATGCTCGTTGTCGGACCTACAGAAACAATCTCATAGTTTTCATTTCCATTATCTCTAACAATTGGACCAGCGTGGAAAATTGCATTCCCTTTAAGATCTACAGGTAGCGGAACTCCTTTTTCAATCAATCTTCTGTGGGCAACATCCCTACAGGTAACTAGTGTACCAGTTAGGTAAATAAGGTCCCCTGTTCTTATATCTTTAAGATCTTCGTCTTTTATTGGTGTGGTTAATACTTTCTTTCTCATAATGTTACCCCCTCGTGCGTACCAATTTCGTAGTTTAAGTTTGCGTCAAATGTAATTTTGCCTCTTCTGTGAGACCAGCAACCTGTGTTAATTGCCACTCCAATAGTCGATGGGTGTCGTGCTGTATTTACAACATTTACACCCATTAGGGACTTAGAACCTTTTAACCCTTGAGGTCCAAGACCAATTGCATTTATTCCATCTTCAAGAAGTTTTTCCATTTTAGCAGCATTTTCGTTAGTATTTTTACTTCCGACAGGTCTCATAAGTGCTTTTTTAGAGTTCATTGCTGCTGTTTCAACAGATGTTCCAATTCCGACACCTACTAGAAGTGGGGGACAAGCGTTAAGTCCATACGTTGTCATTCGATCAAGTACAAACTTTACGACACCTTCATATCCTTCACCAGGCATAAGAACTGTAGCAGTTCCAGGAAGAGTACAACCGCCCCCAGCCATATAGGTATAGATCTCCACTTTGTCACTATCTTCTTCAATTTCCCAGAAGATACTTGGTGAACCATTCCCAATATTTTCACCTGTATTATATTCATCAAATGTCTCTACAGAATTATGACGCAATGGCGTTTCTTTTGTTGACTTATATACACTCTGTTTTAAAATGTTATCTAGTTGACCAATTAATGGAAAATTATCTCCACACTTTACAAAATACTGTAGAACTCCTGTATCCTGACAGGATGGCCTCTTTAATTCACTAGCTAGCTTTTGATTTTCTTCCATAGTTTCATAGATTATTTTTGCAAGGGGATTTGTCTCCTCAGCACTTAGTTCTTTTAGTTTAGTTTCTACATCTTTTGGAAGCTTATAACTAACGAGAGTAATAAACTTTGAGATAATGTCTGTCATTTTTTCTACTTCCTGCTTCTTATTCATTTGCACCTTTTCCATAGTAACTCTCCTTTTTCTACTTTATTTTACATTTCAATAAAAATAATTCTTATCATGTCGAGATAACCTCGAATATTTCTAAAACTTAACTCAGGGATAATGAGCTTTTGGAAATAAAGCTCTAAATATTACCTCATATAGAATTTCACCTAGTGTATGTTTCTTACAAACATATTAAACTTTCAAAAATGTAAGCGCTATTCGATTATTTTAAGGTTGTGATTTTATATTTTATAGTTATCTTAGACCCTCAACCGTTTATTGATTTGAAACATATAAAAAATAACCATCTCATTAATTTTTTTAAAGCTTTTTATAAAGGGAATCATGTGTATACAATCTAATTTTTCATCTTTTAAAAGAGCCTTTCGGTTCTAAATTAATACCTTGGTAAATACTTTGGAGTTTTTTCAAAAAATTTTTTAATGATTATTGAATGAGCTAAGATCTTCTAGAATCATCCTTACTCATCCGAACCGATTTACAGATGTTTTTCATTGCACTCTCTCTGTTTGTTTAAAACTAAGAGAGATTTTCTTTTATTTGCGTTCATAGTAACTCTCGTTTTCTATTATGGATAGAATGGAAATAGAATTGGTAACAAAATCATTCCTACAACTATTGAGATAAGAAGCAAGGGTGCACCTGCTCTCACATAATCTTTAAATGCATACCCTCCTAAGCTGTACACCATTGTATTTGCAGGCATTCCAATAGGGGTTAAGTAAGCACAAGATCCTCCAATTACTGTTGCCATTAGAACCGCTTTAGGGTCTGCCCCCATTACATTGGCAATCGAAAGACCTATCGGAACTAAAAGTGCTGTAGTTGCAGTATTGGACATGAAATTTGTCATGATTGCAGATATCATAAATACAACAAATAACAAAACATAAGGTGAAGGATTTTCTCCTATACTGCCAATAATAGTACTGGCCAATAAGTCCCCCGCACCCGATTTCACCATTGACTGTGCAAGTGCAAGTGACCCAACAAATAGCAAGATTGTATTCATATCGATAGATCTCATTGCGTTTTTTTCAGAAATAACCTTTGTAGCAACTAATACCAATGCCCCTACCCAGGCAGAAATATATAATTTCACACCAATTAGATCTTCAAATATCATTGCCAATATTGTTAGAACAAGGACAATTAATGCGACATTCTGCTTCCATTTTGGCACCTTCGAGTAATCAGTATCTTGATTATATACATTGTCTGAATCTAGTGGGTCATCCTTTCTATCTGGAAGAAGCTTATAACCAAATAGCCCAAAATAGATAATCCCAATAATAAGCATCGGTAAACCAACTTTTGCATATTCAAAGAATCCAAACTCCAACCCCATATCCTGGAGTGCTGACTGAGCTATCATGTTACCTGGAGCCCCAATTAAACTAAGATTCCCTCCCATTGCTGAAGCCATAACCAATGGCAAAAGTAGTTTAGATCGTGCAAAACCAGACTTTGCAGATATACCAATTAGAACTGGTATAAGAACTGCGGCGGTTCCTGTATTAGAAAGAACTCCAGACATTAAACCTGTAATAATCATCACAGCAACTATTAACTGTCTTTCTGTTTTAGCAAACTTAGTAATAACACCCCCAACTTTCTGAGCCATACCAGTATCAAAAAATGCAGCACCCACAATAAACATCGCCATAAAGAGAAGTACGTTACCATCTACAAAACCGGAAAAAGCTTCTGATGCGTCCAGAACCCCTGTAATTGTAAGCCCCACTGCAACAATCATAGCTGTAATCGAAAGCGGGATTTTCTCCCAGGCAAACATAATAACAGCAAAAATTAAAAATAATAGTGTAATAATTTCTGGACTCATATTAATACCCCCATCAGATAATACAACAGTTAGTGAAAACGCTTTACACACAGAATACTAAATTATTCAAAAAATTAACGCTATTCATTTTTTTGAAAGCGTTTTAATTTTTTTCTGTTTATTTATTTACTTTAAATCTTGATTAACCTGAAATATATAAAAAATCCCCCCTTTTCAAATAACCACAAATAGCTATTTTTAAAGGAGGGAAGCATTAATATTTTTCTTAAATTGTATTTTTTATTTAAATTTCATTTAAATAATTTACTAGGAAGAGATTTTATATTATAAGTTCAAAAATATTTTTAATATAAAATCTAGAATAACGCAACAACAATGGCGATCTTAAACTGCCTTCTCTATTGCTCGGAAGTTCTTTCTTTCGAAGGGTGATAATTATAGAATTAAGTAACAAAATTTTTCGCTACTTGCCGATTACATTGGGGATATGAAAAGAAGACCTCTCATTATAAGAGGTCCACAACGTCTATTGGTAGTTTGTTTTAAAATTGAGCATTCGGAGACTGCCGAAAAATACAGCACTACTAATCATTAGAATAATAAATGGAATACCACCTTCTCCATTAGTAGATAATAGGTAAAATGTATATATAAATAAGGAAATCAAAAAAAGCAAAAGTAAAATAATCCAAGACTTTCTCATTGTAATCCCCCCTAAAGTAGTTATTATTTTATATAATTCACCATTTGAAAGGTTATCATTCACTCTGAGTAAATGTTCTTTTTGGAAATCATTTGTTTCCCTCAAAGTGAACATTGATTGGGAAGGAGAGCTTCGTTATATCATACTGTCAGACGAACGTGGAGAGTATAAGCTTACGATTAAATATAAGGGGAACCCAGAAGAATTAAAGAATGTTTTAGATTATAGCTTTAGCTTCGAGACAAGTTAGTTTGCTGGTGGAGGAACGAGAGCTTTCGATGAAAATGAAGATATACCTAATCCGCGGGTATTTAGAGATAGTGGTAGTTTAGACAACAGCTTGCATTTACAAAAGGATGAACAGATTGATGTAACGGTCAAGTGGGGAGCAAACAGAGGCTTTCACCTTAACAACTAATAAAGAGTAAGGTTGTTCCCCTTCTCGTAACAACCTTACTTTTTATGAAAAACTCTCTTTTTTAAAAAAATCATCACTATAACAATAAACACAAGAGCAATGGCGCCATAGACAATATAGGAATACATATCCATATAACCGACCACGGACTCCCATGATTCTCCTACCGCAGCACCAATAAGGACGAGGACGATATTCCAAATCAAGGTCCCAGCCGTTGTCAAAATAAGAAAAACAAGAAAATTCATATGCGCCATCCCTGCCGGTAAAGATATTAAACTCCTAATTAAAGGGATAAAACGACAAAAGAAAACGGTCCACTTTCCGTATGTTGAAAACCAACCGTTTGCTTTATGAATATCTTTTTTGGTTAATCTTAAAATATGTCCCCAACGTTCTACAATTCGCTCCACTTTTCTGATGTCAATCAGTAAGCCTACACCATAAAGAACCACTGCGCCACCTACTGACCCTAAGGTCGATGCTATGACAACGCCAGCTACACTTAAATTCGTAGTAGTCGTCATAAATCCACCAAAAGTTAAGATCACTTCAGATGGAATGGGCGGAAAGATATTTTCCAACATAATCAACAAAAAAATCCCAACATAACCAAACTGCTCCATCACACTTGTAATCCAGTTCTCCATCTGCCTTTCACCTACTACTCTATGATTCTATTACCATACCCTTTCTTTGGTGAAATATCCAATGAGTTGGAGCAATCTGATAAAATATTGCATAAAAAAGGGTGCTATATAAGCATTTTATATAATAACCACTCATCTCGGATAGGAATACCATTACTTGCCACAAATGGTATGGAAGGTTTTTCAGTTCGCGCTTTCTCTACTGCGTTTGGATAAAGTGCTTTTAATACATAACCGCGTTTTTGATAAAAAGATAATGCATGTAGATTATCATTGGTTGTGATGAGTTGAACCGCCTTTGCCCCCAAGTCTTTTGCCTTTTCTTCAATAACACACATCAAACTTGAACCTATCCCCTGCCCTTCATAGACACTGTCTAACGAAATGACTTCACATATATCTTCATTATGCCTAATGTAAGTCACTAGGCCAACAATCTCACCTTTAGTACCCTTATATACATAGCCATCCAGCTCATCACAATGATAGACGCCAGAGGAGAGAACCATCTCTGTCGTGCCCCAATGTTTCGAAAAAAAATCACTCACTTTTTCTCTATTATCCTCGTCTATCATCTCAATCATAGATAACATCCGTTCTCCTTTGTTTAAACGCTGGACTTAACTCACTCCAAACATCAAATTGATTGCCATTACAATCGTAGAAAATAAAGTTCTTGCCCGTATGACCACGATCTTCCATTGCTTCTACCAACACATCTTCCTTTATAAAAAGTGCATGCAATCTTTCCAGCTCAGCTAACCCGTCCACTTCAAAAGTAACAGAAAAATGTTCTCTGCCTTCTATGTCAACAAATTGGGAACGCTCTCCACCTTCTGCTTTTACTAAAAAGATACTTTGATTCGCTAAATCTAGAATAGCTTTATGTTGATCCTTATAATTAACAGTTGCACCCAGATGTTTCTGATACCACTTTGCGGATTGTTCCACATCTATTACAGGTAGATAAGTCGTTCCTATTCTTACTAGACGTTCCTTCATTTCTTTATCAGCTCCTTATTGCTAAAATATTCGCCTTTGCTCTTAGATTTCCTTTCACTTAATGAAAATGGAAGGATTCTAACAGTTGAGAAGCGAACACTTTATTAGCATTAAAACTAATAAGGAGGCAGCATCATTTGAGAATCGTTGATACAGTTGGAGATTTTGTGAGCCATTATCAGCCAACATCCGAATACTTAGAACAGTACTATCATCAATTTCAAGCAGACTATGATGTTTATTTTGCCCATCATTGTTTACATATTGAAACAAAAAAACGAGCTGCATTGAAGAAACACTCACCTAAGCTACCAGAACTTTTACCGATGAGAGACTTATTTCTTGAACACATACCAAAAATACTTCAACGATATGAAGAGATGTTTGATGTGAAATATACTAAAACAGTACGCTTGCTCGTCGGCTTATACGGTAGCAATGCCTTTGTGTATCAGCAATATCATCCTGATGTAGCCTTTTGTCTAGAAAAACTTCCCTATAACGAAACCTATATTAAACTTATTATTGCCCATGAGTTTGGACATGTCATGCATTATTTATATAATGACATCTATTCGCAAGATTGGCATCTTGTCAATTGGACTCATCCCTATACATGGCTCTTACAAGAAGGCATCGCAACGACCCTTTCCACGCTATTAGTAGAAGCACGCTTAGACGAACATTTCGCCTTTGAAGAAGACAGAGAGTGGCTTGACTTCGCTCAAAAAAATGAAAGTTTGATCGCGAAACAGTTTCTTTGTGATATGAAGACCATTAACGATAGTCATACAATTTATAAAGAATGGTTCTCTATTAATGGAGGGAAAAACTTCAAGCAAACCCGCTTAGGCTATTACCTTGGCTATCAAATCGTTAACGCATTATTAACACAGTATGATATAAAAGAAACATTCACCATTTGGAAAGAAGATGACTTTTTTTCTATAATGGAACAACAGCTTACAAATATGACATGACAGACATCGCGATTTGTAGTAGTCCCCCTTCTACTAATCGCGATAAGCAATCATGTGTGTAAAAGCCCTTTACACCCCCTTCACGCAACTTTTACATAAATTAGAACAAAAGTGCGATTGCCACAACAAGTTCAGCAAGCATTCTTTTCTTTCATTCGTAAAAACCCTTCTAAATCACTCCTTTCTGCCACTAATTACCCATTTTTTCTTCTTTACTCTTTTTTCACCCTCTCTTTATCAAGCGTTAAAAATTCCACCTTATAGTTATCTTGTACAAACCATTTTAGGGGGGAAGAAACATGTTGAAAAAGACTTGGAAAAAGAAACTATTGTCACTCGCACTTGTATCTACCATTGCTATCGGGGGCATCTCTACCGTACTACCTGAGCAAGAAGTAGAAGCGAAAGGGAAGCCAAAGGGGAAAGATAAAGCACAAAATGTCATTTTCCTTATTCCTGACGGTTTTTCCGCAGCCTATGCAACAAACTATCGTTGGTATAAAGGTGAGGATACCGTTCTTGACTCGATGAACATAGCGATGCAACGTACATACTCAGCGAACTCCAATATTACAGATTCAGCAGCTGCCGGAACAGCGATGGCAACTGGCGTAAAGACCAATAATGGTATGATAAGCACCGATCCGACTGGTAAAGAACTAAAAACGATTTTGGAAGAAACAGAAAGAAAAGGGAAATCATCTGGGCTAGTTGCCACTTCAACGATTACCCATGCGACTCCAGCAGCCTTCGCTTCACATGTCGCTTCTCGTGCAGATGAAGCAGATATTGCTCCTCAATTACTCGACAATGATGTGGATGTCATCTTAGGTGGAGGACAAAAATACTTTACTGACGAATTAATGGATGAAGCAAAAGACGACGGATACCAATTAGTTACAAATAAAAGAGAATTGGATCGTGTGAAGAAAACGAATAAAGTGCTTGGTTTATTTGCCGAAGAAGGAATGGCACCGGAACTTGATCGCGAAGACACACAACAGCCTAGTCTAGCAGACATGACGGAAACGGCTATCGATACATTGAAAAAGAATAAAAACGGCTTCTTCTTAATGGTGGAAGGAAGTCAAATTGACTGGGCAGGGCATGCGAATGATGCAGCATGGGCAATGAAAGACAGCGAAGCTTTCGAAGAAGCTGTCATTGAAGCAATGGATTTCGCTAAGAAAGATGGCAATACGCTTGTTGTTGTAGCTGGAGATCATGATACAGGCGGAATGTCTGTTGGCGGTTACGGAAATGGTAGTGCTAATGTGGAAATGCTACGAGATGTGACGGCTACAGGTGACTATATGGCATCCAAACTTAATAAGAAACGGACAAACGCTAAGAAGGTGCTAAAAGAATATGCAGCGATTGATTTAACGAAAGCTGAAGTCAAAGCAATCAAAAATGCTGATAATCCAGCTTCATCCATCAATCAAATCATTTCAGAAAGGGCATCTATCGGTTGGACAAGTACCGGCCATACAGGAATTGATATCCCCGTTTACACTTATGGCCCAGGATCAGAACTGTTTACTGGCACAATGGAAAATACAGATTTACCAGTAAACATGGCAAAAGCCATGAAAATGAACTTTAAGCCTGGAAAATAAAAATGAAACAAGCCATCTCCAATCAGTTGGAGATGGCTTGTTAATCTACTAAAACTAACCTTCCCACGCCTCTTTCTAGTACATCCCCCGCACCCGGAAATATAAACGTCCATGGCATTGACGTATTTGGCTCAACAAGTATTTGATTCGTTGTAAAAATATGTTGAGCAAGTGAGGTTCCATCCTCGGCTAAATAAGACACAGCAGTATGCTCTAAAACAAAGGCTTCTTTCGTTGTATTTTGAATCAGTACCGAAATCAATAAGTCCTCTCGGTGATTTTTTGCTTGCCAAATAGAGGTAAAAACAATCATTCCCTTATGTAGATGAGGAACAGATTGACTATAAATCCCCTCAATCTCTTTACGGTCCTTTTCCGATAAGGTAGAGGCCCATTTTTCTTGAAAAACTAATGAATGCATAGCTTCATCCCTTTCCTAATTAACTTAATATTAGACATTTAACTGGTAGAAGTAAAATGAAATAAAATTACCTTAATTAAGAAGGACAAGCTTTAACGAACGGTTCGAATAGTAAGGACATTAAGAAGTATCATTATATTGTTACTAGGATTGCATAAGCAGGTTAGCTGAAGAACATAAAAGTACTAACGCCCCTTCTCTTTTTATTCTCCAGTCTGATGTGATTTTTTTGTACAACTTTACGATTATTTACACAAAACAACGTGATGGATAGGTCTTTTTTTCATCAAATAAATGGAATTTATATAGTCAAAATGAATAATATAGTACAAAACATATAAGGAAAAACACCCACTATTTTATGTATGAAAGTTCATGAGAGGGATGGTGTTTTTATTTTGGGGAGAGGAAGATCTTTATGTCATTTATTAAAAAAAGATGGAAATACATTGTAGTAGCACTTATTGCATTATTTATTGGAGGTCTATCTGGTCCTACACAAGCTGAAGTAGATGATGCCAAATCTAAGGCATCCGGTTTTGAAAAAGACATAGCTGACTTACGAAAAGAAAATGAAGAATTAGTAAAACAAAATAAGGATTTGCAAAAAGAAATAGATGACTTGGCCCCTTATATCGAGCTAGCTGAAGCTGATGCTAAAGCAAAAGCTGAAGAATTAAAGAAAAAAGAAGCTGAAGAGAAAGCCAAGAAAGAAGCTGAAGAAAAGAAAAAAGCTGAAGAAGCTAAAAAGAAAGAAGAACAAGCTAAAAAAGAAGCTGAAGAGAAAGAAAAGAAGGGTTATGACACCGGGATCACATATGACCAGTTAGCCCGCACACCTGATGACTACCTTTTAGAAAAAGTAAAATTCAAAGGAAAAGTAGTTCAAGTAATGGAAGGTGGAGAGTCCACCCAGTTAAGAATTGCTATTAATGATAATATTGATACAGTCATCTATGCTGAGTACGATCCATCTATTGTTGATTCACGAGTTCTTGAAAATGATGTTATTACTATTATGGGTACTTCCGCTGGTCTTATCACATATGAATCAACATTGGGTGGTCAAATTTCAATACCTGGAGTTATTATTGATAAGATTGAAAATTAATAAAAACCAGCTTCACCTTTATCCATGGTAAAAAATTTATTCCACGAGAATTTAATAGAAACGATATTATAAAACATTTTAAATACTATAATCTATTTTATCCCCTTTTCAAAGGGGATTTTTTCATGATTTCAACAGGAGGCAATATTACTTTTATTAAAAAGAGAACGTTTACAATGATACAAAGCAAAAGCAGTGATTGGAGATCTAATAGTAGTTAATCTGGAACCTTAGGAAAGTTTGGTTATATAATTACTAATAGGAGTTTAGGTAATTTCTATATTGGTAAAAAACTAAATCCTTTATACGTTGGAGGAGCTGTGGCTTCACAAGGCAGGAAAAAAAGGGAACCACACAAGATTTGTGTGGTTCTTCAATGAAGACAGATTCATTTGACTAGCTACCGAACATCAATTCACTTTTCTATGTTGCTGATTTAACTTCTGGATAATCGTCTGATAAAACTCCACTTTTTCCTTCTGCAACAAAAACATCTGATGATTAGGGTTCTCCTCTTGCATTGGTCGTAAATCATCAAACAACGTTTTATGAACATTTACAACATCCTTAAGAATATCAATAACGGCATCTAATTCCTTTTCATTCAATCTCTGTGACATAACGAGTCCATCTTTCTATATTTGAATTGAGTTTCTTATTTGAATCAATAGCCAATATTGGTAACACATAGACTAACTTTTTTCTGTTAATTATCGTTCAAATCTCAATTGGCTATACCATTCATCAAAATAACAAAGTAATTAGCAACAGGTCTCTTATAAAATATAGATTTAAGAATAATCCTCCTTCCCACTTTATTCTCTTAAATTAATATTAATGGATAGAATAGAGACCAATAATCACATGTCATATTTGAAAATTTCATTTTGATAAGCAATTTTCCAAATATTCTTCATGATTAATTGCTAATTCTACAGATCCTAAATCATACATAATTTGTATAGCTTTTTTACAATGGTCTGTCCCTATATCGACTTTATTAGTTTTTATATCAAAAACTCCTCTAATGAATAATAACTTAGTTTTTTCATAGAATAAATCTTTATTCTTTAAGAAATCTTCTAAGGTCTTTATAAAATAGAGTGAGTCTGTATACCTTTCACCTTCAATACAATATATCAGTGCATTTAACAATATTCGTATAACTTCTTGTCTATTTACTCTCAAGTTCATATACATTTTAGTTTTCTTTAGAATCTCTTTTGATAAAATAATCATAGAATCCATAGTCAATAAATTCATCGAATTTCCAAATAATACAATTTCGAAATATCCCCATGTATCAATAGAAAGTAAATAATCACTGATATAGGTTCTATCTTCCTGTGAAACACCCTTTGAAGAGTCTAGAGTATGTATAATTGCTCCAATCATAATTGAATTTAATTTATGAGCAGGACTTTTTGTTTGTTTAAATAAATCTAGTTCCTTATTTTTATATTTTTCTAGAAGAATTATATTGTTACTTTCATATGCATCTTTTATATCATCTAATAAAATCTCTTGATCAAGTAACTTATAATCGTTTGCAATAAAAGTAAACTCTTCTATAGTAACATTGATATTATTTAAAAGTGCGTAGAATTTTGATAGAGAAATATCCGATTCATCTCTTTCGAATTTAGATAAAAAAGATATGCTTATATCTCCCTGGGCTATATCTTTCAATGAAAGGTTTTTAGCTACACGCATTGATCTAAAAACATGTCCTAATTTTTTCATACAGACCCTCCAATTTTCATATATGACAAAAAACAGGCATTATTACATATTTTATTCTATCATTTATTAGGAATAAAATCATATGAAGGTGGTGTGATATATGTTAAGAATAATGAAGAATCTTTTAGTAAGTAGCTTAGGAATCACTATCATCATTGGTGCCCAATCAATCACAACAGTATTATAACTCGAGTTAATCCCCCTTTCCATACGGAAAGGGTTTTCTATTACGTTCCTAGAAAATTTTTCATAAATTATAGTCAATATTTATGACATTTAATATTTATATAATCATAAACAAAAATTATAGTTCTTTAGAATCACTACTTAAATATAGTGCCTTACATTCTAATATTATTATTTAAACGGATAGTAAACTTCTATCTCCTCCCCCGTTCCCATATCTTTCACGTTGTACTTATTGTTCTTCACTTCATTTTCACCTATAATAATGACTTTTTTTACGCTTTCTTTATTTGCACGTTCAAGGGCTTTGCGAAGCTTCATTTTACTCATTTCTAACAATACATTGTATCCTTTTTTCCTTAAGTCATTTGCAACTGTTAATGCCTCGATATTTTTACTGAGTGGTATCACATAATAATCAACTGGAGAGGGGCTTAAATCCTGAACATTTTTCGCCATAAATGCTGTAGAAATGACATCTAAACCAA
This sequence comes from Cytobacillus sp. FSL R7-0696, assembly GCF_038006865.1. NCBI lineage: Bacteria > Bacillati > Bacillota > Bacilli > Caryophanales > Bacillaceae > Cytobacillus > Cytobacillus sp. FSL R7-0696. The sequence goes on from NZ_JBBOWA010000001.1 coordinate 791,602, forward strand.
AGGATATTCCCACTGTTGGCATGGTTTCATTTGTGCCAATAAGGCCTCCAATCGCTTGATCGTATCTTCCTCCACTACCAATACTTGATGTAATTGTTTTATCCACAAGAAAGATTTCATAAATTGTGCCGGTGTAAATTTCTAATCCCCTCGCTAAAAAAGGATTAAAATTACATTGTCCCTCTATAGATAAAGCCTGCAAAAAACTTTCTAGTTCAGCGATTTCTTTGACCCCTTCTTGTACTTGAGTGGATTCATAAGATTCAAAAGAAGATAACGTTGAGTTTTCCTCTTCTTCTAAAAACCTTTGAATACTTTTTAATGTATTTCCTGAAAGATTGAGATGATTAAGTTCTTTCATCACGCCATCGGCACCAATCTTATTCAGCTTATCAATGACCAATATCACTCGATTGAGTTGGTCTTTATCGACTCCAAAGAGTGCCAACATTCCGCTTAGGTATTTCCTATTATTATATTGAATCTCCACCTGAAGACCAATTCTCTCAAACGCATCAAGGGCCATAAGCATTAGTTCCGCTTCCGCCATCTGACTTTCAATGCCAGTTACATCTACATCACATTGGGTAAACTCTCTAAGTCTGCCCGTTTTAATAGGCCCGTCCCGAAATACCTTCCCAATTTCATAACGTTTAAAAGGCATCTTCAATTGGGGATTCATCGCTATCACTTTAGCAAATGGAATGGTTAAGTCATACCTCAGAGCCAGCTCTCTTTTTCCTCTGTCTGATAAATTGTACATTTCCTTAAGGATTTCATCTCCACCGCTATATTTGGATGCCATTAATTTTGAATAATTCAGTATCGGTGTCTCTAACGGTTCACATCCGTATTGAACAAATACATCCTCCAAGGTTCGAGCAATGTCTCTTCTCACCTTTGCAATTTCCGGCAAATAATCTTGCGTCCCTTTTACATTTTGTTCTTGCATTTTCTTCATGCTACATTCTCCTTTTTTTTATATAATAAAAAAACCGCACTTGATATAAGTGTGAACTTAATCAAATACGGTTGAATGAAAAATAGCCTTCCTATTTACGATTTTTTCTCAAATCGAAATAGCAAAGCTAGATTATATGATGATGCAATTGTGAAAATGTGCAATTATCTTTTATAGGCATCATTCTTCACCTCAAATTTTTTTATTAATCTATCATATATTCCTTCATTTATCAAATTGAATTGACTGAATTATATTTTTTCTTATGAAGAGTCATCAAAATCAAACTTATTAAATATAATAACCAAGCTAAACCAGCTATAGCGAAGAATCCTGGGGTTAATGCAAAGTAGAGTGAACAGGGCAATGACCAAATAACAGCAATGAGCATGATGAACTGATTCGAGACCCTTATAAATATAATAATGAACAAAGCAGGGAGTGCCAACAAGAAGAAGGTTAATAAGGCCGTACCTATTCCTACAAAGTCAGAAGAATAAGGGTTAAAAAAAGTAAACATCCCCAATTAATCCCGCTATGAACCCGACCACTCTAGATATCTCTTTCAATCCAATCTCCTCTCTTCCATTGAACTAACTCCCCTTATACACAGCCTCTCTATGTTTATAATCTAATAACTCAACTTCCGTAGATGCTAAACTCTTATTGTTTTTCTGTGTGTTTAAGGATTGAGGCGAAATGCCAAAAGTAATTGTATCAATACCCAATTGACTAGACTTATTATTATCATATGACAATACCGTTAAACTAATCAGAAAAGAATGTCCTAGTTCATTACCTTGCTTCCATTGCTTCATTTCAACAACGTTATAGTCTTTTGCTTGCCAGTCAAATTGGATCACAGTATCCTTTTGATAATAATCATTTACTGCATTCCTTACCTCATCATTCAATATAGCTAATACAAACTGGTCTACCACTTGTTCCTTATCTTTGGCATCATGTTGTTTATATTCTTCAGCATGTACCTCCTCCAGACATACATGGCAAGCAAGTAAATATATAAGCAGAAAAATGGCGAATTTTCTCATGAAAAACATCTCCTTTTTAACATTTTTTGCTAATGGAGATCGTTTTATACGAAAACTAATTTCCCTCAAAATAATAAAGGGCAGATTGTTTTAATAAATAATGAATACCCTTTTGATGATAAGGCATCCAAGTTTCGGCTTCTGCGATACTCATCCATTTCACCTCTTCTATCGTCTCCCTATCATTTATTTCAATCTCTCCACCAATGATTTTCGCCTTAAAAGTAAAGAAAATCGCATGAAAATTTTCCTTTTCCATAAAGGCTTCATTAATTGAGACAATATCGCCAAGTGCAATATCCAAACCTGTTTCTTCCTTTGTTTCTCTAATTGCTGCCTCTAACAATGTTTCGCCTTTCTCTACCCCTCCACCAGGTGGGGACCAATTATTATGTTTAATATTCTTTACCATCAAGATATTTTCTTCGTTTTCGTCGACAATCAGTGAATAAGCTACATCTACTCGATTCATTAACTTTTCTCCTTTTGTAAATATTTTTATCATTTAGATTTTAACGACAAAAGATGATAAGAACAATATTTTTAATTGACGAGAAATATATATGAGGGATTTATGGAAAGATAAAAAGGATTCGACGTACAACCTAAGGTAATTAGATACAGGATTTTTACATACAAATTCCATATTTTCTACACATTAATGTCATGAATCTAACATTTTTTCTACATTGGTGTTCTCTTTTTTTAATTGAGTGTGTTTAATTGTTAAGTGAAGGGACCACCTATCGCTACTTAAGAGACTGTTTAGTCATAACAGTATTTTAGAAATTCACAAAAACGACACCAATCGTACACAGGTAAAAGGTTGTATCTCCTTTCTCAATTTAGTACGCTAATTACGAAAAAAAGTTTTGGAGGTCATGATATGAAAAAATTATCTATGCTACTGTTCGTAGTAACATGTTTATTTATTAGCACCAATACCGCTTTTGCACATACTCATTTAGACGGTTCAAACCCTGAAGATGGTGCGACTGTAACGGAATCAATTGATACGATTCAATTATATTTTGACACTGTTATAGAAGATAACGCTTCTTTACAAATTGAAAATAGTGAAGGAGAAGTAGTCGAAGCGAGTGACATCACTGTTAAGGAAGATGAGTTAATCGCTACTTTCTCTGAACCGATCGCTAACGGTAATTATACGGTAAGCTGGGAAATCATCGGAGTAGATGGTCATATTATGCAAGAATCTTATGGCTTTGAAGTCAATGTTCCTGAAGAAGAGGTAGAAGAAGATACAGCGGAAATGGCTCCATCTACAGAAAATGAGGAGCCAACTGTAGAAGAAGACGAGACAACACCATCCAACGAAACAGCGGATGAAACGGAATCAAACTCAAACGGGTTATTGATTGGTATCATTCTTGTTGCCATTGTTGCGATTATTGCGATCATCTTATTAAAAAGGAAAAAATAATCGATGTTTTTTCTAACCATTTTGAGTGAGGCACTTCTCTATTTATGTTTTGCTCTTCTTGCAGGCACCTTTATTTTACGATGGGTGCCTGCAAATTCTAAGCCACCTGTGAAAGTATCCATCTCAATACAATTAGTGGCGACAATGGGGATTGCCGTATTATCTTTCATTCCCTTAATACAATTAGTTACCCATCTCGCCAAACTTGATGGCCTAGGTTCTGCCTTTGAAAATATATTACTCAGTTTCCGCGTAGGGAATGCTTGGCTTTTCACATTCATCATTTGTATCGTTCTGGCATTTTACATTACCCTTTTTGGTGAGGATAAAAGAAAGGTTTCCATTATTGGAGAAATGATTCTTCTCTTCCTTCTTACCATCGGTGTCGCCTGGTCAAGCCATGCTGGCAGTATGCAAGGAGTTTATGGTATTGGAATTCATGCCCTTCATCTAATTGCTGTTTCTGCTTGGGCAGGGGTATTACTCGTCGTATCCTGGTTTTCACGGCAAACAACTAGTTGGTTGCCTTTTCTAAAATGGTTCCATCTAACAGCCATTATCTGCTTTTTACTAATTGTTTTAAGTGGTATTCTTCTAACGAATGTGACGACTGCTGAAACAGATTATAAAGATGCCTTATTGGTTTCATATGGTCAAGGGCTATTGCTAAAACTGCTTTTTGTTATGCCTTTAACTTTATTCGCTTTGATCAATGGGTTTTGGATGAAACACCGCCTAAAAAGAGAGTCTTCGTTCAACCCGAAACCATGGGTACGTGCAGAATTTCTTATCATAACCATTATCTTTATCCTTACAGGTATTTTTAATGAGCAGTCTCCACCAATGAACATCGACAATCTAATTGCTCATAGTGGCTATGCACCGATATTAAATCTTTTCTATCAAGGAACACTTGAAGGAATTTCAGTTTCATTTATTTTCACTGAAGTGAGCATCATATTCGGCATCCTTGCCCTTAGCTGCCTTGGTGGAAGCTTAGTCCTCTTTAAAATGAAACAACATGTTGCACTTTCGTTTTTAGCTTCTGTTTTATTTGTATTAATGGCATACTTCGCAATGATACAAAGCATCGCAGTTAATTAACATTGAAACTATCTGTAACACGAAAAAATGTTGGTTTAACATTAACATTTTTTCGTGTTATTTTTTATTCGCTTCTTTCAATTTCATATGATTAAAGCAATGTTTGACCTCATTTTTTTAGCCTATTACTACTTCTTATTCAGGTCATTCTCCTTAATACACTTCCCTTTCAATAATGAATGGATACATAGCCCCCTTTTACATTCACTTATATAACGATTATGTTTCATTCCCAAACGATCCTATACATTCATAATGGGGGATGAATATTCCTAAACCTAGAGCCCATCGCAAACCTATTTAGAAATTTTTCGAAACAGATAGTGATTTTTTACATATCATGTTATATAATCTATTTAGAGATATTTCTAAATAGATTGAAGAGGTGTTATCGTGGGGTTTCCAGATACATTTAAGGCTCTTTCAGACCCTGTGCGAAGAGAGATTCTTGTCTTACTGAAAGATAAAAAGCTATCTGCCGGTGAGATTGGGAAGCATTTTGAAATGACAGGAGCAACCATTTCTTATCACTTATCACAGCTAAAAAAGGCAGACCTTATACTTGAAAGCAAGTATAAGAACTTCATTTACTACGAATTGAATATTTCCGTATTTGAAGAAATTATGCTGTGGTTTACACAATTTGGAGGGAAAGAAAATGACAAGAAAAATGAATAGGACACTTGTGATTACGACGTTACTTTGTTTACTTCCTATTATTCCTGGCTTGATTGTATATCCTGATTTACCTGATCAAATCGCCATCCACTGGAATACAGCAGGTGAAGCTGATAATTTCACCTCCAAAGCCATTGCTGTGTGGGGATTGCCCCTATTAATGGCCGCCATTCACTTATTTACTATTTTTATGATAAATAATGACCCAAAGAAAGAAAATACCGCTAAAGCACTCAAACAATTAATTATATGGGTAATTCCAATTATGACGCTTATCATCGTCCCCATCACCTTATTCAAAGCACTCGGCTATGACATCCGTATTGAATCTATTGCCCCTATTCTGGTAGGACTCATTATCATCATTTGTGGAAATTATATGCCTAAAAGTAAGCAAAATTTCACGGTAGGAATCAAGCTACCTTGGACACTTACAAGTGAGGAAAATTGGAATAAAACCCATCGATTAGCCGGATATTTGTGGATTATTGGTGGGCTTGGTATGATACTCACTGGATTTATCAACTTTGCTCAGATTCTCATCATGATTATTTTAGTTGTGATGATTGTCATCATACCAACTGTTTATTCTTTTGTGCTCTATAAAAAAGGGATATAAGTAGAACAAAAGCCTTCTCCTATACAAGGAGTAAGGCTTTGTTTTATTTTATTTCAAAGCTGATGGATATTCGAACAAGTTCAGATCAAATACCATTGGATAAACGAAGTAAACAAATAAGATGATAAGAACGATTGCTAAAATAGAGACTAATGTTCCTCTTCTTAACATATCAACAATCGTTACTTTCCCTGTACCAAAAATAATTGCTTGAGATGGTGTACCAATCGGTAGCATGAAAGCAAAACCAGCACCTAAAGCAACAGCTGTCATTAATGGTAACGGATGTGCATCAATTGCTAACGCAAGCGTAGCCGCAATAGGTACAAATATAGTTGTCACAGCAGTATTAGGGGCAATCTGAGTAATACCAATTGCTAATAAGGTCGATATAGCCAGAATGACAATATATGGCGTTCCTTCTAACAATAATAGCTGACTACCAACCCAAGATGATAAATCGGTTTGACTGAATCCAGCCGCAATGGCTAAACCTCCTCCGACCAAAAGCAAGACATCCCAAGGCATTTTCTTAAGAGAATCCTGACCGAGTAATCTTCCTCCGTGCTTTTTAGATGCTGGGATTAAATAAAGTAATAAGGCACCGGTAATCGCAATCATTGTGTCACTTATGCCCGGAATGATATCTGTCCAGAGGAAAGATCTTGTTAACCACATAAAAGCCGTTAATGTGAATACTAACCCTACTGCCTTTTCCTCAAAACTCATTTTTCCGAGATTTTCCTTCTCATCTATTACGAATTGTTTTCCTGATTGCAGGCTTTTAACATTCATGGGGTAGGCAATTTTAGTTAAATAAAAAGCTGTTGCAATACCTAGAATGAGGATCATTGGAAAAGCAAATAAAAACCATTTAGCAAATGATATTTCTATACCGAACATTTCAGTTACTAATCCTGCCAATATCAGATTCGGTGGCGTTCCAATCAGTGTCGCACTTCCTCCGATAATTCCACCAAAGCCAATAGAGAAAATGATAGATTGAGTGAACTTCTTTTCTTCTGCAAAAGTATACTGTCCCTCTTTTTTCATTAATTCTCCTACTTTGAAAGCAATCGCTGTTCCTATCGGTAACATCATCATTACAGTCGCCACATTAGAAATCCACATAGAAAGAAAACCTGTCGCGAACATAAATCCATATACTAGACCTGACGTACTTGTTCCTACAAGGCTAATGATTGACAACGCGATCCTTTCATGAAGATTCCATTTCTCAATCGCAAGCGCAATCGCAAACCCGCCAAGAAAGAGGAAAATATTAGGATCCCCGTAACTACTTGCTGCTTCACTACCAGATATTGCTCCTAATAAAGGTAATAATACAATCGGTAACAAGGAGGTTAATCCTAAAGGCATGACCTCCAAAATCCACCATGTTGACACCCAGGCTGTAATAGCCAGGACTACTTTTCCTTCATCACTCAATCCATTTAATGGCAGTATCAACCAGATCATGAAGAATAGAACAGGACCTAATAGTAATCCGATAACCTGACTAGTTTTGTACGAACCTTGATTGTTTGTACGATTATTCTTTTCCCCTTTATCGCTTGATGAGGTTGATATCACACTTGTCTCTTTCACTTCACGTAAACTAGCAAATGTTAATAAATCTTTCGACCGCTTATGCGATTGCCAAAGCGTTTGATTCACTTGTTTAAATAGATTACTCATTTTATCTAACTCCTTTTTAAAAACGCTTTCATTATGGGTAAAAAAAATGGCCCTCCAAAAAGCAACACAGTTAATTAGTGCTCTTTTTAAAAGGCCGAATAGTTTATCTAGTTTTATTTCAAGTAGAGTCTTGAAATCGTAAATAAACGGGCAATTATTCAGTTGGTTTTTTTAGAAAAGTATCACGATACTTCTGGTGCGCGACTTTTAAGGCTACAATTAAAGCTTGTTGTGAAGGAATAATACAGTTCATCTCTATATCTAAAATCAAGTCTGATATATCTATACTAAAATCTGTCCCAATAATCATTCTCTTCAAATAATCTTTGGCAAGTCCTGTCATAAAAGTAGAATCGACATTAACGATAGTATGACTTTGTTTATTTATCTCTAGCATGATTCCAATCTGTTTATTATTTTCATACATAGGCGTATTTTGGGGAGCCTTCGCATACGCAGTTAAGAAAGCTGTTGACATCGCCATTTATAACACTCCTTTAACCATACAGTTAATTCTATTCTATCAGAATATTCTGCCCTAACCACTTTTTTATCTTTGGTAAAATTCAACTTTATCCTTATCTATTTCCATTCCAAATCCAGGACCGTCTGGAATAATTAACTCAAAATTTTCGAAGCGCAAATTGTTTACTGTTATACGATCCTTAAATAATAAAGGACCAAACAATTCAGTACCAAATGCAAATTCGCTTATTGTAGAGTAAACCGAAGCACAGACAGCTGTTCCTAATGTTGATTCAATCATTGTGCCACCATAAAGGCTAAACCCAGCACCTTCAGCAATAGCTGCTACCTTCTTCGTTTCTAATAATCCACCATGCTTACACGGTTTAAGGGCAATGCTATTCCCCGCACGCCGTTTAGTAATCTGAAAAACATCATGGATAGAATTAGCTGCTTCATCAGCCATAATTGGAACAGCATATTTCTCTGTTAATCTAGCCATTCCCTCTAAGTTCCAAGTGGGTAAGGGCTGCTCTACCATTGAAACTCCACCTTCTTGAAGTGCTGCAATACAATAATCAGCAGTTGTTTCATCCCATGCCTGATTAATATCTACCGTTACTCTTGCTCGATCACCTACGGAGCGAATAATCTCCAATACATGGTTCACATTTTTATATGGATCGCCCTTCCCTATCTTTAATTTAAAAATTCTATGACGTTTTTCCTCTAAAAATCGTTCCGCCTCTGCGATGTCTTTAGCTGTATCGCCACTTGCCAATGTCCACGCAAGTGGGAGAGAAGAATGGATTTTCCCCCCAAGTAATTCATATGCTGGTAATTGTTTTTCTTTTGCTGCTAAATCAATTAACGCTGACTCGACTACAGATTTAGCGAAATAATTCCCTCTAACCACTTTATTTAAATCGGCCATTATTTTCGCATAATCACTTGTATTTTTACCAATCAAATGCGGTGTAATGTAAGTATCAATATTGACCTTAATCGCTTCCGGTGTACCTTCTCCATAAGATGCACCACCGATCGTAGCTACTTCTGCCCAACCTTCTTGGCCTTCTTCGTTTTGAATACAAACCAATACTATCGCTTGTTTGGTTATTGTGTGCATCGCCAACTGATGTGGTCTAATTATTGGAATATCTAAAATAAAACTATTAACTGAACGAATCTTCATTCTGTTCTCTCCCTTTGACAATCCATAAAAAACCTTCTAAATAAATGGATAGCAGTACACCATCTATATTTCAAAGGACGGGCGTTTACTAATGGAGATTAAAAAAGGGAATTTTTAATCGTTAATAAACAGGCTGCTTTACAGAAGTTCTTTTTTTAAATCATGTTCCTAAAATTAAATCCAAATTTGGTTATATCATTCATCTCTAACGATTCCATCGTCGGTAACATTTATCTCCTATGCTCTTTTCAATAAAACTAGTAATTGGAGATATGCGTACATACTTCATGATGAAGTATTTCCACTCTGAAACTTTCATTCTAATATATTGACTTTTCAAAGCGCTTACATGTTTATTGTCACAAGCTAACTACTCTCGTTTACCCATACCAATATAAATAGGCTATCTCAAATACAACCGTCACCATACATTTGACAGTTATAGTTTAAGACAGCCATTCGTTCATTAGTTGTTATTACAGAAGGTTATTCTCTAATAGCTAATGAATAGGCATTAAGTTTGATTAGTTACTATTATAATCTCTAATTCTGAATTTTCAAGTACTTTTTTCTATTTTAAATAAAAAGGCCCCTTCGCCGCTATTAAGGTCAATTCTTCTGCAAGTTTTTGCGATGATATCGGAAATCCCTCTTCTAGCCACCATACAATGGACCCAATCGTACCGCTTAAAATATGAACTTCCCTTACTTTTCTCTCTGATTCGCTTAAGGCAGGAGTTTGTGTGACCGTACCAAAACCTTGGTTAGTAAATTTAATCATCCATTCTCTTAAAGCTACTGTAAATAATGGCAAACGATGCTCCACTAATAAGCAATGATAAAGCACTTGTTCACTTTTAATATATTCTAATAATTGCACTAAACCTGGATAAGGCTCTTGTAGTGATTTATGTTCTGGAAGAGAAGGAACACTATTTACGATATCCGACCAATGTTGGAAAAGGCGATTAACATAATAGGTAACAAAAGCTTGTAAATCGGCAAAATGTAAATAAAAGGTCGTGCGGTTGATTTTCGAAGCTTCCGTTAGCTTCTTAATATTGATTTGCTCGATGGCATCTGATTGGAGTAAATTTGTAAAACCTTTGCACAACAAATCAAAAGTTTGCAACACCCTCGGGTCTTTTGTCACGAAATCACCATCCTCAACACATACTTTATTTATGTCTATCTTCTTAGAAAATAAGGTTTCTTTGTACCTAACAACATCTCAAATAGTTTATCATTTAAATAGACAAGGTGTCTAACACTGAACTTGTCGACCAATTTTATTCGCAAAAGGGGATGTTTATATGAGTAAGAAAACAGCAGTTATAACAGGTGCAGGTGGAGGAATTGGACGCGCTTCTGCGATTAAATTAGCAGAAGACGGTTTTAACTTAGTCATCGTTGACTTCAATGAAACAATTGCCAATGAAACACTCGATCTAGTAAAAGAAAAAGGGGTGGAAGCCATTTTCATCAAAGCAGATGTATCTAATGCGGATGATGTTAATCACTATGTCCAAAAAGCAGTGGATACTTTCGGCACCATTGATGTATTTTTCAATAATGCTGGAGTTGTACAAAAATTCTCGATGTTCGCTGATATCGAAGAATCCGAATTCGATCGTGTGATGAATATTAATACTAAAGGAGTTTTCCTTGGAATGAAAGCGGTTTTAAAAGTGATGGAACAACAAGGCCATGGACACATCATCAATACCGCTTCTACTGCTGGCGTTCGTTCTGAGCATAGTGCTGCAGCCTATTCTGCCAGTAAACATGCTGTAGTTGGTTTAACAAAAGGGGCTGCACTCGAATATGTATCAAAAGGGATCCGTGTAAACGCCATCTGCCCCGGTGGCGTAGCCACTCCACTGACTAAAGGAGTGGAAGAACAAATGAAAACAACTGGTTATGTCCCTGCTGAAATCAGTGTGATGCGTATGGGTAGATATTCTGAACCTCAAGAAATCGCGAACGTGGTGAGCTTCTTAGCATCTGATGCATCAAGCTACATGACTGGGACAACAGTGATGGTTGATGGTGGCTTGACACTATAATTTTTCACAATAAACCACATCTGAACATAAAATCAATTTTAAAAATGATTTTATGAAGGGTGTGGTTTTATTACTACTTACACAAATAGCTTTTATTTGATTATATTTATACATTAATCCTAATCAACGCAACTTTTCTACTTTGCTATTAAAGCACTCAATTTCTTCAGTTGGATAAGCATTTGTCCAATGAAAAGGTTGAAGTTCTCCTAAAGGAACAAACTTAAGTAGCTTTTCATTTGTCGTTACTCCGACTCTTACTTTCGGTCCCCAATAGCGCAAACGCTCTTGACAAATACCACATGGTGAAAGAACCTTGAAGGGGCGATTCTCATTATCACGGACGACACATAAACAATGTGTGACATCAATATTAAATTTATGTGCTTCACAAATGGCACCAACTTCAATACATAACTCCGTACTAGCGTTAAACGTGACTGGTGCGACACTAATGAGATAACGTTCATCACCAGTATGAATCACAGCCGCTCCACCCCACCCTTTAGGATAGCGCTCTTCAATAAATGTGATGGCTCGGTTGTACATTTCTTCTTCAATCATTCTCTTTTCCTCCTATTGACAGTTACTATCATTTTAAAGGAAAATGAAGCTCTCTAATAGCGTTAATTAAGCTTATTGTAGAAGAGGAGTGAGTGTGTCGTATGAAGAAAATCATGGTTATAGGTGTATCTGCAGGTGTTGGCAAGTCTACTTTTGCTCGAAAACTTGGCAAGAAGCTACAAATAGATGTCCATCATTTAGATACCTTATACTGGCTCCCCAATTGGAAAGAATCAACAGAAGAGAGATTCATTCACCTTCAACAAGACATTATAAAACAATCTGAATGGATTATTGAGGGGAATTACACTAGTACCTTCCCCATTAGAACAGCAGCAGCAGATACAATCATCTATTTAGAACTCCCTCTCTCCACCTGTCTCTACCGGATTTTTAAACGCCGTATCCAATTTCATAAAAGATCAAGACCTGAAATAGCTGAAGGCTGTCATGAAAAAATTGACTGGGTATTCTTTAAGTTTATCGTGACTACTTATTATAGAAGAAAGAAAAAAATGCATGAGCGGTTTCGTAAATATAAAGATACTAAGCCAAATTTGAAGATAATCACACTTAGAAGTAGCAAGGAAATAGCAGCGTTTTTAACAAAGGAAAAACTCTAGAGCCTTTACCCCTCTAGAGTTTCCCTATGAAAATTACATCGTTTTCTCTATTTGATATACTTCATTTCTCTCTAAATATGATACCCAACCCTCTGATTGTTCGTATACTTCACCGATGGCTAATACTTTCCCTTCCTCAAACATCCTTCCCATGATTTAGAACCCAATAGACAGTCTTTCTGTTGTAAAAGACAGCGTCAACGAACTTATAAGGAAATGTGACATAACAAGAAAATCTATGATGCATGCATCATGTGCTTTCTTATGTATCCTTTTGTAGTACCATTGATTTTGCCTTAAACATTATAATAAACTTATTCTTGCACATTTATCAAAAGCACCCTACCCTCGAACCTTCCTCTTTGTTGAGCTTTTGTCCTTCTAATTTCATCTAATACATCCGTTGACATTTGTTGGGCTTCTGCTAATGCATAAACGACTTCGAGAATATCAGCTAACTCTTCACCTTGATCCTTCAAGTGCCCTGCCTCTAGATATTCATTCACCTCTTCTTGAAGTTTATCTTTAAGTGCCATTGTATATTCGGAGTGAGATAGTATTCTTGTATTGTATGATTTCCCTGACTTTTGGATGATGTCGGGAATTCTATCACGCACTAGTTTGTTGTAAGTTGGCAAGAGAAGTCTCCTTTCTATTTATCATAATCGAGATTGACTAACGCTAATACTAATCAAAATTCACTGAACTAGCTTTAGCGCTACTCATTTTGCGAATTCAATGGCAGGGTGGTCTTTTATTAGAAGCGACTTTACTGCTAGACCTGCTTATGTGACAAATTCTTCTTTTATTAGTAGCGATTTCACTGGTTACCCTACTTATCTCTCTAATTCTTCTTTTATTAGTAGTGATTTCACTGGTTGCCCTACTTACACGACAAAGTCTTCTTTTAATATAGCGACTTTACTCCTTGACCTGCTTATATGGCAATAACTCGTTGATTCTCGAACTGACTCTTCGTACGTATAGTATCATTCTGATTTATACTCTTCCTTTTCTTCACTAATCATTCCAGGGAGCTCCATTAAAGGAACGAATGATTGCTTATTTATTGAATCTTGAATTTGTCCACGAAGAAGGCGTGCTTGATCCCACCTTTTCTTAGCTTTGTTACAGCTAATAGAAAGATTGAAATAATAACCGCTTGTTAAAATTATTTTTGTCATATTTTTATTAAATGGTTGCATTTCATGAATATGTGCTAGAGAAACAAATGTATTATCAATATCGTATTGAGATGAAAAATAGAACCAATACATATCCTGAGCCCCCCAAATACGAATAGGCGGTGTACTTTTTTTATCTAGCTTGTACTTAGCAGCTTGGAGAGCCCCTTTATAGGTCATTCCATACTCTCTCAAACTGTCTTTTACAATGGCTATTGGTGGTTTTTCCACAATAAAAGTTGTATTCTTTCCTTCGATTACTTGTGTATGAATATAGTTATTATGTACATTTATCGCTTTTAAAGCTTCGGTTTTTCCCTTCAGTAAATAATCAGTACGGTTTAACATTTTTATCCCCTTTCTTATTTACTTATTTTCAATTAAGTAAATTAAGGGTATACTAACATCATGTTGGTATACCAACTGCACAGCGCTCAAGTCCGATGTCTGCCAGGACTGACTTGAGTGCTTTTATTTTAATTAGCTCTCCCCTAAGCTTCACCTCCTTGTCTATCGAACCAAAGAATGAGATTACAAAAACAATGCATGTTATTATCAAGAAGAACATCTGATTACTTGCTTTCAATACCCCTTTAAATGTCTTCCAACTGGCTATTGTATACTCGAACGATCCCTTAAATCCCTCCATTCTTTTTTTATGAGCTTCGTATTTGAAAGGGGAGATTCATAAACAATATTCATAGATTAGACTTTGTTTAATGGCAATTGCTTCTTTGCCAACAGGGGACCAAAATGAAATGAAGAGTCCTTTATGCCCCAATGATTCATGTCGGCAACTGGTTGAACCATCTTCTCATCTCGATATTTCTCCGCTAACTCTTTCTCTATACGTGACTGTGTTATTACATTTTAAAAATAGCGCGTTCTGTGAAGACCTTTAATCTTAGCACTTTTAACATTTGGAACAAATCCTCAACCTTACATGCTTTTCATGTTAAAAATAAAAAGTGAGAAATAAAATGGTTCGTTATTCTTTAATACTCGAATAAAGTCCCTCATCTCCCACCGCTCACTTATCTCTATCTTTCTCTTCACACTCATCAAAAGAAATAAAGATATTCATCGTTCTAAAAGACATTTTGTCGTATCTACCCTATTGATTCATACCCAAGCGCAAGCCTTTCACTGTCACTAGTACATCAATACTATAAATATAATTAACTACTAAGACCTTTATCTTAGTAATTATACATATTTTTCTAAATATTTAAAATATATTTCGCCATATTTTTTCATTTTTTTTATTTACTTTAACTCTAGCAGTTAAATCCTTCTAGTTATTCCTCTTTATCTCCTTCATACTGACAAGACTTATTTGATCGTAGACAATTGGTCTGAGATCTTACATAATAGTAAGTTTTAGAAAAGCTAAATAAACACCAGGACACAATCCTGGTGTTAACTGAACCGTTTATTTTTCCTTATCTAACCATACAAGGTTTCTTCGGATCAAATTGCCAATTTGAAATTAAGTATTGCATGCTTTTGGCATCATCTCTGCTGCCAAGACCGTATGTTTGATAGAGTTGATGAGCATCTGCTAGTTTCTCTCTATCTACCTCAATGCCTAAGCCCGGTTTTTTTGGTACTTCGATTTTTCCTTCTTTTATTATGAAGGGGTCTTTTGTTAGATGCTGACCTTCCTGCCAAATCCAGTGTGTATCAATAGCAGTTACTTTCCCTGGTGCACTAGCTGCGACATGGGTGAACATCGCCAGCGATATATCAAAGTGATTGTTAGAATGGGATCCCCATGTTAAGCCAAAGTCCTTGCATGTTTGAGCCACTCTCACAGAGCCTTGCATCGTCCAAAAATGGGGGTCGGCAAGGGGTATATCAACAGCTTGTAAGCGAATACTATGTGCCATTTGTCTCCAATCTGTGGCAATCATATTAGTTGCCGTTGGTAAGCCTGTTTCTAAACGAAACTCAGCCATAATTTCTCTAGATGAGAAGCCATTTTCAGCCCCACAAGGGTCTTCTGCATAGGCAAGTATATGATTTTTCCCTTTACATAATGCGATGGCTTCATTTAAGGACCAAGCCCCATTAGGATCAAGTGTCACTCTAGCATGAGGGAAGCGTTCTTTAATGGCTATAATGGATTCCATTTCTTCTTCTCCATTAAACACGCCGCCTTTTAGTTTAAAGTCTTTAAATCCATATCTTTCGTATGCGGCTTCAGCAAGGGCTACCACCTGCTCTGATGTGACAGCCTCTTCATGACGTAACTGAAACCAACGACTATTATCGCTTGATGGGGATTCATACGGGAGATCTGTTTTATGGCGGTCACCAATATAGAATAAATAGCCTAATACTTCAACTTGATCACGCTGCCTACCTTCTCCTAGCAAGTCCGATACAGGTACATTCAGATATTTACCAAGTAAGTCAAGGAACGCCGATTCGATAGCTGTAACTACATGAATGGTTGTACGTAAATCAAAAGTTTGTTGTCCTCTTCCCGCTACATCCTTGTTAGCAAATGCTTCATTAACCTGTTTAAGCACTTGTTGATAAGCACCAATTGAACTCCCCATAATTATCTCTGTTGCAGCTTCTAGCGTTTGACGAATAGATTCTCCTCCAGGAACCTCACCTACTCCCATTCGGCCAGAATGATCATGCAAAATTAAGATGTTTCGAGTGAAAAAAGGGGCATGCGCGCCACTTAAGTTCAAGAGCATGCTGTCTCTGCCTGCAACAGGGATGACCTCCACCTTTGTGATAACGGGTGCTTCTTTAGCTATCATTTTATCTACTATATTTGCTTCCATACCTTTCTTCCTCCCCTATTAAACTTTCTTCAATTCTACTCGCTTAATTTCACCTACAAGGAATAAATAACTTAATATTGCGACTAAAGCGCTCGCACCAACAAACAACAATGCCATATTAAAAGATCCAGTAGTGCCTACAATATAGCCAATAATGATTGGAGTAGTTATACCTGCTACATTACCAAAAGTATTAAACAATCCTCCACTCACACCTGACATCTCTTTCGGAGAAGTATCCGCAACAACGGCCCATCCCAGAGACCCAAATCCTTTGCCAAAAAAAGCAAGGGACATTACAAAAACAACTACCCATTCTGTGGTCACATAGTTAGCAATGACAAGGCTCATAGAGAGAAGTAAACCAGTAATAATTGGTATTTTCCTTGCTGCCGTTATCGAGACACCCTTCTTCAATAAGAAATCAGAGAACGTTCCTCCCAATATACCACCAATAAATCCACAGATAGCAGGTAATGAAGCAACTAAACCTGCCTCTAATATATTCATACCTCTTTGATCCACTAAATAGACCGGGAACCATGTTAAGAAGAAATAGGTCAATGTCGTTATGCAATATTGTCCTAGGTAGACGCCGAGAAGCATTTTATTGCTTAATAATTGCTTTATATATTGCCAGTTCGGCCCTTGCTTTTTCTCCACTTGATTGGCCGCAGTATCCATATCAACTAATGCGCCGCCTTCTTTTATATAATCTAACTCTGCTTGATTAATTTTAGGGTGATCTTTTGGATTGTATATCGTTTTTAACCATACAAAGGCTACAATGATTCCGATGGTCCCCATGAAAAAGAAGACATATTCCCAACCAAAAGTGAAGGTGATATACCCCATAATAGGTGCGAATAGAACGGTAGCAAAGTATTGGCCTGAATTGAAGATTGCTGCGGCGGTCCCTCTTTCCGCACTCGGAAACCATGCTGCTACAATTCGGCTATTTGCAGGGAAAGATGGTGATTCTGCCAACCCTACAAAAAATCTTAAGGCAAATAAAATGATGACAACTGTTGTGACTGATTGAAATGAACCTATTAATCCTTGTACCAAAGTAAACAAAGACCATAGGAAAATACTCCAAAAATAAACACGCTTAGAGCCAAATTTATCAAGCAACCATCCACCAGGAATCTGCCCTAATACATAGGACCATGCAAATGCAGAAAATAAATACCCCATCATAACAGAATTTATACCTAGATCACTTGATAGCGCTGGACCGGCAATTGATAAAGTAGCACGATCAGCATAGTTGATAACTGTGACAATAAAGATCATTAAAACAATTAACCATCTCGCTTTTGTTTTCTTTTCGGTTGCTGGTGTTATTTGTCTTTCCGATTTAAGGACTGCCATGGTAATCACCCTCTTTTATTTTATTGAATGTAAGCGTAAACAATCTACTGTTTTTTTAAATGATGAGTAGGTCACGCTGCCTACTCATCCTGATGCTAGCCTTTTACAAACACCGTTTTAATAGATGTAAAGAATTCTTTTGCAGCCTCTCCTTGTTCTCTTGAATGTGAACTCGATTCCTTCATACCACCGAATGGTGCTTGTAATTCAACACCAGCACTTTCAGCGTTAATCCGAATTAATCCCGCTTCCATCTCTTGAACAAATTTCAGCATTCTTGTAATATTTTGCGTAAAAATCGAGGCACTTAAGCCATAAGCAGAATCATTAGCTACTTCAACTGCGCTCTCTAATGACGAAACTTTTATGAGAGCGATAACCGGTCCGAAAATTTCTTCTCTAGCAATAGAGATTTCTTGATCTGCTACTTCAAAGATCGTTGGTTCGACAAAATAGCCGCCACTCTCCTTGTCTTCATATGGCTTACCACCTAGAAGAAGCTTTGCACCATCACTTACCCCTGTTTGAATAGCTTGTAATACATTTTTATATTGCGACTCACTTGCACATGGTCCCATCCAACTACTTGCATGAAGACCTGATCCAATCGTAATCTTTTTCGTTTCAATCACCAATTTTTCTACAAATCTATCATATACCGCTTCTTCTACAATTACTCGGCTCGTTGCTGTACACTTTTGTCCAGTAGAGAGAAATGCACCTTTAATAACGGCGTCAACTGCTAACTCTAAATCAGCATCCCTGGCAACGATTACTGGGTTTTTACCACCCATTTCAAGTTGATACTTCACGCCTCGTTTCATTGCCTCATTTGCGATTGATTTACCAACTGCATTTGACCCAGTAAAAGTAATTCCTTTTATATCTGGATGTTTAGCAATCCCTCCACCGACTACAGCGCCAGAGCCAGTGACCATATTTAGTACACCCTTTGGTAATCCTGCATCAGCAAAGCATTGAACAATTTTCGCAAAAGTAACAGCGCTTTCACTAGCAGGCTTAATGACTACCGTGTTTCCATATATCAGTGCTGGTGCCACTTTCCATATTGGAATAGCAACAGGGAAATTCCAAGGAGTAATAACGCCCACAACTCCAAGTGGTACTCTTGTCGTAAACATCAATGCTTCATTATCGGTAGATGGAATGACATCACCTACTTTTCTCATTCCTTCTCCTGCATAATATTTTAAAATCGCTATGCCACGTTTCGTTTCACCCTTCGTCTCCGCAAGTGTTTTACCCATTTCCCTCGTAGCACATTCAGCAATTTCTTCTAACCGCTCCTCCATTAACCCAGCTACTTTATAAAGTATTTCACCACGCTGGGCACCACTTAAATTTCTCCAAGGTTTCTGCGCATGTTTTGCTGCTTCAACAGCTTTATCTAGATCATCAGTTGTTGACGATTGAATCACACCAACTATTTCACTCGGTGCCGCCGGATTGATACTTTCAATTGTTTCATTTGAATTCGACGCTATCCATTCCCCATTAATATAATTTAAGTAGTTTGTCGTTGTCACTGTACTCATTCCCTTACCCCCTGACAATCTTTTGCTTTTTTGGATACTTCTCTTTTGCTCGTTGCAAAATACTTTCTAATTGTTTGTAATGTTCAAGTTCTACAGGTGTGAAAGGTGCACGAACCTTGTTCTGAACTGGTAATCCTGACAGTTCCATACCTGCTTTAATTAAGGAGACTGCATAGCCTTTTCGCTGCTTACGGATCTCATTTATTGGTAAAATAATATCTTTATATATCTCGTGGACAATTTCATTTTCCCCTTGTAACAAAGCATCATAAAACTGTCTAGAAATATGAGGGATATAATTTGAAATTGCAGAGGAATACGAATCAAACCCTAATGGAATATAAGCTGGCATTGTTACCTCAGCCATAGGCATGCCATTCAACCAGCTTAAACGTTTACCGATACGATTGGTTAAACAAATATTCAGTTCCATATTCCCTACACCATCTTTTAGGCCAACAAGCTGCTCTAAATCTAGTAATTTCTCTAATGTGCTAGGTTGTAGAATCCCGTTATTCCTTTGATAAACAATAGCATTAAGTGATGTTTCTGAAATTACTTGATACAGATAATCATATAATCCCTCTTGTTCACCTTCTGCTAAATAGGGAGGTAATACAAGAAAGCCATCTGCTTTTTTATCTTCTGATAAGCGCGCATATGAAAGGGCATCCTGAATATTTCCACCTACACCTGTATAAACAGGTACCTTACCACCTGCTTCTTGGATGGCAACATCAAG
Organism: Cytobacillus sp. FSL R7-0696; assembly: GCF_038006865.1. Classification (NCBI taxonomy): domain Bacteria; kingdom Bacillati; phylum Bacillota; class Bacilli; order Caryophanales; family Bacillaceae; genus Cytobacillus; species Cytobacillus sp. FSL R7-0696. The sequence continues at coordinate 811,728 of NZ_JBBOWA010000001.1, forward strand.
CATGATTTCATATTCCTCTTTACTTAATGATTGGAACTCTCCTGATCCACATGCGATAAAGATTGCCTCTAATCCTTCTTCAATCAAAAATCGAATATTAACTTCTAACGCTTTTTCGTCTAATTTTCCATTTTCATCAAATGGAGCTACAGGAAATCCGAGAATACCTGTAGGTGCTTTTCTAGGTGAATGCATATTTCATTCCTCCCCTTTCAATTTGTTATGTATAATTGTAAGACAAATTAAATTAACTGACAATATATTTTTTCAAAATTTTTATTTATTTTTCCAAAGAGCTTGCTATTCTTTTAATTCTATTTGTATTACAATTAGATTAATTAAACTATAGTAATTTGGATGGTGGACAATTGTGAAGAAAGATGCGCTTGATTTAATTAGTAGCCAAGTCGTACGAAAAACATTGGCTCAGCAAGTAGAGGAACAAATAATTGATTTATTAATTTCAAATAAACTTAAACCCGGTGACAAACTTCCTCCGGAAATGGAATTAATGGAACTTCTAGGTGTCAGTCGTCCCGTCATGAGAGAGGCGATGACTTCACTGGAATCTCTTGGTATTGTAAAAAGAAAAACGAGAGATGGTACTTACTTTACTGAGAGTATAAGTAATAAACCATTTTCAACCATGCTTTCCCTTGTTAGTGACAATATTGAAGCAATCGTTGAAGCACGCACCTCTTTAGAACTAGGCCTTGTTACATATGCAGCAGAAAAAATGACAGATGAAACTCTTGAAGCATTGAATGACACAATTATCAAAATGGAGGATTCAGTCGACAACGAATATGGTGAACATGATCTCATGTTCCATCGAATTATAGCCCTTAGTGTAAATAATCCTGTCTTACAAGGAATGATTGATTCGCTTTTACTCTCACATGTAAAAATCAACGCACAAATCAAATATCGTGAAAAAGAAAAAACAATCAGACATCATAAAGCCATTTATGAAGCACTAAAGAAAAAAGATCCTCAGGCTGCATTTCAAGCAATGTACAATCATTTGAAGTTTGTTGAAGGAAAAGTATTAGAATAAAAAACGAACCCAAACCGTATGTAAAGAACGGTACTGGGTTCGCTTTTTTTATCTGATTAAGTAATCGGTGCAGGATTAAATAGAGCTAAATCATTATGAAGCCCCCATTGATCTGCCCATGTCTTTCTTTCTCCACTTGCCACTTCAATAATGTGATGGAATATTTCCCATCCTACATCTTCAATTGTTGATTCACCTGTGGCAATCGTTCCCGCATTTACATCAATTAAATCATTCCACTGTTCTGCTAAAGCATTTCTTGTGGATACTTTTATGACAGGTGCCATTGCTAATCCATACGGTGTGCCCCTACCAGTTGTAAATACCTGTAGATGCATGCCAGAAGCTAACTGTAATGTACCGCATACGAAATCGCTTGCCGGAGTAGCCGCATAAAGGAGACCTTTCTGTGTTGCCTTTTCTCCTGGTGCAAGCACACCAGAAATAGCACTACTACCAGATTTAACAATTGAACCCAATGATTTCTCTACTATATTAGAAAGTCCTCCTTTTTTATTACCGGGAGATGGGTTCGCACTTCGATCTGCTTCACCTTTTTGAAGATACTCATCATACCATTGCATTTCTTTAATTAAAGCGTTTCCAATCTCTTTCGTTTCGCACCGAGGTGTCAGAAGATGAACTGCATCCCTTACTTCAGTTACTTCAGAAAACATGACTGTCGCACCAGCTCTTACTAAAAGGTCAGCAGCATAACCAACAGCAGGATTAGCTGTAACACCTGAAAAAGCATCACTTCCCCCACATTGTAAGCCAACCACTAAATCACTTACTGAGCAGATCTCTCTTTTGCGAAGGTTTAGTTTCTCTAACTTTTCTTCGGCCATATTCATAATATTTGCTACCATATCTGAAAAACCTGCCTGTTCTTGTAAAGACAATATGTCGCGATCTTTACCATCAGGTGCGAGCATTAATGGTGATAACTTTTCACACCCAAGACCGATGATTAAGGCTTCCCCTCCAAAGTTCGGATGCTTAGCTAAATTCTGCAAAGTCCTTATCGGGATGATTGCTTCTGGCGCTTGAATAGCTACTCCACATCCGTACTGATGATTAATAGCTACGACATCATCTACATTTGGATAGTTTGGCAGTAATTCATTTTTTATTCTCTTCACAGCAAAATCAAGTACACCTACAACACATTGCATACTTGTTGATATTCCCAATACATTCTTTATTCCTACACTTCCATCAGGATTGCGAAATCCTCGGAATGTATACCCCTCTAATGGTGGAAGGGCATCAGGCACACGAGTTGCTATACTTAACTTATGTAAATCTGGTGGAATAGGAAGCTCAACCATCGACTCTTCTACCCAACTTCCTTTCTTAATAGGTTTCAGCGCTTTTCCTATCACCTCTCCGTAACGGATAATCTCATCCTTTTCAGCTATTTCTTTAAGTGCTACTTTATGTCCTTGTGGTACTCTACTAGTAAGAACCAGCCCGTTAGAAAAGGTTGTACCTTCCTTTAACCCACCAGCATTAACCACAATTGCTACATTGTCTTTTTCATGAACTTTTATAAAAAGGGGCTCTTCTTTTTGTTCTGTATTCAATCGCATAAATTATCCCTCCTCATTTTGTATTATTGTAAGACAAATAAACTAAATGGTCAATGAATAGTTAGAATATTTTAAATAATATTCTAGCATTTACATTGGTGCCAAACTTTTCTTATAGAAAAGTAAGTATAGAGGAAAGCTAGTAATATATTACTATTTTTGATACAGTATACAGAATTCACAAATAGCGTTATAATTTATATTGTCGACAATGTACAATTATAATATCAATTTAATCGGCAAATCCTAGGTAGGAACCATGGTTAAACATTTTAGAAAGAAGGGGTTAATATGAAAGGCTGGGAATTTACAGCAACCAATGTACCATTGAAAGTAGTTGAAAAACCAGACCCAGTAGCAACTGAGGGTCGTGTAATTATCGATGTAAAGGCAGCTGGACTTTGTCATTCTGATGTAGGAGCTTTGCATGATCCAAAATGGATGGATATTATCGAGAAAAAACCAATCATTATGGGACATGAAGTAGCAGGTATGATTACTGAAGTTGGCGAAGGTGTAACCGATTTCAAAGTAGGTGACCGCGTTGGTGTTTGTCCTGTTAGCTTAGTTGGTATGGGACCTGGATATGGTTATGATGGAGGCTATTCAAATAAAGTATCTGCACCCGCGATTGACCTTGTACCCATTCCTGATGGTGTAACTTATGCACAAGCTGCAGCTGGCACCGATGCAGGAATGACCTCTTATCACGCAATGTTCAAACGTGGTGAAGCTAAACCAGGAATGAAAGTAGCAGTAATTGGTATCGGAGGATTAGGTCAAATTGCTGCTCGTGCAGCTGTTGTGGCTGGTATTGAAACGTATGCAGTAGATGTAAGCCCTAAAGCACGTGAATTAGCCAAAGAAATTGGTGTAAAAGATGTCTTTGAAGATATTAAAGAATTAGCCCATATTGCACCAGATTTAGTAGTCGATTATGCAGGCTTCGGTACAACAACAGCTGGCGCAATTGATGTGGTGGCACCAGGTGGTAAAGTTGTATTAGTAGGTATGGGGAAATTAGAATCTACTATTAATACTGATCCACTTATCTTAAAAGCAGCAAGCCTACTCGGAAGTGTTGGTGGAGATAAATACGATATTGCAGAAGTATATAAATTAATGGCTTCAGGCGATATCGATCCAGCCATTACTGAAATCACCTTTGATGAAATTGGGGAAGGTTTAGCTCGTTTAGAACGTCATGAAGTGACAGGACGTTTAGTAGCGATTATGGATTAATCAGACATTTAAGATACAAAATGGGTTTGGATTATCTTCCAAGCCCATTTTATCTTTTATAGATTTATTCAGTTATAGCTACTTATATTAATTCCTTAACAACGAATTTAGTAGGGTGTAAGAGGTGGACATGCAAATAATCCTTTTTCCTCAATATGCTCAATACGTTTAAATCCTGATCATGATTACTTTGACATATCACATTCAATACACTACCGGTTTTAAAACCACTAAAAAGTGAGAAAACTTGATAATTGCAACCTTAAACTTCTAAAAATTCTTTATTCTAATTCAGAAAAAAAACGCACGGCTCAAGCCGTACGTTGTTCTATCATTATGCCTTATTTATTTCCTCTTTCAACTCTCCTCTCATTTTCTCTGTCCTTTGTGCATCCCAAGCAAAATAATCGCTCATAAATGTCACAACTGCTTCACTATAATTCATTGCCCATTGTTTATTAAACAATATGGCACTTGTGCGTCGCATAAAGTAATCGGTTGGGGTTTCGGTCATTTCTTCTTCTAGGCTATAGATTAATGTAGCATAGGCTTCAAGGGATAGATTGACTTTATCATGCTCACCCTTAGCTTTTTTAGCAATTTCAAATACGTTTTTGACATTAGAGCCATAGCGTTCGACTATGCGCTTTGCTTCTTGTTCTGTGAATCCGATTGCTTTACCATTCTTTATTTGCTCTTCCACAAAAGACTGGTAGCCATTAGAACCACCTACATCACCGCCTGATAGAATGATGTGATCTGTTTGACATGATTGGGTGTTTCCTAATCTCTCTGCGACAACATCGACTGTTTTCTCGGCCATTTTGCGGTAGCCTGTTAGTTTGCCACCTGCTATGGTGATGAGCCCAGTATCAGAATAGAATATTTCATCTTTACGTGAGATTTCGGATTCTTTTTTTCCTTCTTCGTAGATGAGTGGACGAACACCCGCCCAATGTGATTCAATTTGGTCTTTAGACAGTGATAATGTTGGAAAAACCAGTTCAACTGTTTTTAGTAGATAATCACGGTCCTCTTCTGTCATTTCTGGATTTACGAGGTCTCCCTCATATTTAGTATCTGTTGTACCTAGATATGTTTTTCCATTACGTGGAATGGCGAACACCATTCTTTTATCTGGTGTATCAAAGTAAACAGCGTTTTGTAACGGAAAGTCTTGTTGGTCGAATACTAAATGGACACCCTTTGTATGAAATAATTTCTTACCACTTAGAGAGCCATCTTTTTTTCTTAGTCCATCTACCCAGATACCTGTAGCATTAACAACTTCCTTCGCATAAATAGGGAAAGCTTCGCCAGATAATACATCAACTGCATTTATACCAATGACTTTGCCATTTTCATATATAAAGTCGTCTGCTTTGACATAGTTTGCCAAGGTTGCACCGAGTTCATCTGCTTTTTTAGCGACTTCAAGTGTGAGACGGGCATCATCCGTTTTATATTCTACATAGTAACCCGCACCTTTCAGGGTGTCTTTTACAAGTAATGGCTCTTTTTTTATTGCCTCTTCTTTAGATAGCATCTTCCTTCTTTCACTTTTCTTAACACCTGCAAGAAAGTCGTAAACCCTTAATCCAATACCAGTAGTAAACGGTCCAAAGGTACCTCCTTTAATTAACGGAAGCAGCATCCATTCAGGATTGGTAACATGGGGTGCGTTCTCATAAACGATGGCTCTTTCTTTTCCGACCTCTGCCACAACACCTATTTGCATTTGTTTTAAATAACGTAGCCCGCCATGAACAAGCTTTGTTGAGCGACTACTTGTGCCAGCAGCAAAATCCTGCATATCAATTAGTCCTGTATCTAAGCCACGTGACTGGGCATCAAGAGCAATTCCAGCTCCGGTAATCCCACCTCCGAGTACAAGTAAATCAAATTTTTTGTTTTTCAATTCGTTTAAGTTTGCGTTTCTATTCATCATCTATCCATCCTTCCTTGAATAAAAAGAAAAGACCGCAAATAGCCCTTATGTACAGGGTTGATTTGCGGTCTCTCATTCTCCAACATTTTATATTAACTTGTTTTATTGAAATGCGATTGTTGCTTTAATTGCTTTCTTCCAGCCGTTATATAGTTCGTCACGCTTGCTTGATTCCATTTGATTTTCAAAGGAATCTCCAATTTTCCAGTTATTAATGATTTCTTCTTTTGTCCAGAAGTCAACAGCTAAGCCAGCTAAATACGCAGCCCCTAAAGCCGTTGTTTCATTAATTTCTGAGCGCTCAACAATAGTGTCTAGTATATCACTTTGGAATTGCATTAAGAAATTGTTTTTCACAGCGCCACCATCGACACGCAATTTCTTTAGCTCAATACCTGAATCACTTTCCATTGCTGTTAACACATCTTTTGTTTGATACGCGAGGCTCTCTAATGTGGCACGAATAAAATGTTCCTTCGTCGTTCCACGTGTCATTCCAAAAGCAGCTCCTCGAATATCACTTTCCCAATAGGGTGTCCCAAGTCCAACAAATGCAGGTACAAGATAAACACCATCAGTTGATTCTACACGCGTTGCGTAGTTTTCGCTTTCTGGGGCAGTCTTAATCATTCTCATGCCATCTCTTAACCATTGAATAGCCGATCCGGCAACAAAAATACTACCCTCTAATGCATATTCTACCTTACCATCCAGTCCCCATGCAATAGTTGTAAGTAAACCATTTTCTGATTGCACTGGATTTTCACCTGTATTCATAAGCATAAAGCACCCTGTGCCGTACGTATTTTTTGCCATGCCTTTCTCAAAACAAGCCTGACCGAATAAAGCAGCTTGTTGGTCACCAGCAATACCGGAAATGGGAATCGTGATATCCCCAAAAATCTCTTTCGCTGTTTCCACATACACTTCAGAACTGGATTTCACCTCAGGCAGCATAGACTTAGGTACTGTAAGAATATCTAATAATTCGTCATCCCAGCTCAAGTCGTAAATATTATACATTAATGTTCTTGATGCATTCGTGTAATCTGTTACATGTGCTTGACCGTTAGATAACTTCCAAATAATCCATGTATCAATCGTTCCGAAAAGCAAGTCGCCATTTTCTGCCTTTTCACGTGCTCCTTCAACATTGTCTAATATCCACTTTACTTTTGTACCTGAAAAGTATGCATCAATTAATAAGCCCGTTTTCGAACGAAAAGTATCATTTAATCCTTTTGCTTTTAATTCATTGCAGATTTCACTCGTTTGTCTTGATTGCCATACGATGGCGTGATAGATCGGTAAACCGGTATTTTTATCCCATACAACCGTTGTTTCCCTTTGATTAGTGATCCCAATAGAGGCAATATCACTGCCTTGTATGTTATTTTCACTTATGACACCCGCCATAACAGAAAGAATAGAAGCGTAAATTTCCATCGCATCATGCTCAACCCAGCCTGGCTTTGGAAAATGCTGTTTAAACTCCCGTTGATATTCACCTACAATATGACCTTCTTTATTAAAAAGTATCGCTCTTGAACTTGTTGTTCCTTGATCTAGTGATAAGATATATTTTTTTGTCATGTCGGCATCCCCCTATTTATTAGAATAAAGATTGAAATACAAATGTTGCAAGAACAGCCCCAACTAATGGACCTATAACCGGAATCCAAGCATAGCCCCAGTCCGAAGACCCTTTGCCTGGGATAGGTAGTAATGCATGGGCAAGACGCGGGCCTAGATCACGAGCTGGGTTTATCGCATAACCTGTTGTTCCCCCAAGACTCATACCAATTGCGGCAATAAAGAATCCAACGATAAGAGGATTTAATCCTTCAGCAAATGAATTTAATCCAATGGCATTCAAACCAAAGACTAAAATAAATGTCCCAAGTACTTCACTTATAAAGTTAAATGGTGTATTTTTAATTGCTGGGCTTGTTGAGAAAACGCCCAGTTTCGTGCCTTGATCACTTGTAGCTTTCCAGTGTGGATAGAAGTATAAGATAACAAACGCTGCACCAAAAAATGCCCCAATCATTTGTCCTGATACATAATATGCAACAGCTCCCCACTCAATACTACCAGCTAAAGCCGCTGCCAATGTTACCGCTGGATTAAGATGACCACCCGCACCAAAGAAATCTGAAACGTAGACACCAAACGCGACAGCAAACCCCCATGCAAATGAAGTGACAATCCAGCCACCACCATTAGCAAATGTCTTGTTTAAATTCAAATTGGCCCCAGCACCAACACCGAATACGACTAATATGAAAGTACCAATTAGCTCTCCTATAAAAATATCAGACATTCAGTAATCCTCCTAATCATTTAATAGACTATAAAACTACTTTTTACATTACCCTTTCAAGAGAAAACAAAAAGAGGCATGCGAAAGAAAATAACGATCAAACGTTATTTCGCATGCCTCTCTAAATCTCCGACAAAATAAATTAACTTGTACGAACCATATTATAATAAAATGAAAACGATTGCAAATAAATAATTAAATTTTTTAGAAGAATAAGATAAGAGACATGTAAAGAAAAATCACCAGACCGATCGGTTTTTAGCAACAAGTAAGATACTTATCTCCATATTCACAGCCTTCCGAGTCGATAAGTAAACAAATCTGACTGAAGATGAGCGCCCTTCCAAGTCATTATATTTCTTCAGCGAATAGAAAATGCAATCTTTTTTTCAGCAATAAAAAAAGCCATCCTTTTCTACCAAGCTGCTGCAAGTAGAAAAAGATCGCAGTTAATTATAGCTCCCATAGATCCCTGTTAGATGTTGAAACAGAGATAGCACCGGATTCGAGGGCTGATTCAATCTCTGATTTCTCCCTCACCAAGCCACCAGCAATTATTTTTATATCCGTTTTCTCATGAACTTCGCGAATGATTTCTGGAATAATGCCAGGTAATACTTCAATATAATCTGGCTTTGTATTCTTCAACAACTCTAGTCCATTCTCTAACGCCAGGGTATCAATGGAGAAAAGCCTTTGAATGGCTAGTACCCCTTTTTTCTTGGCTGTAATAATCGCTTGTCGCTTGGTCGAAATAATCCCAGCTGGTTTAATTTCTTGGCAAACGAATAAAGTGCCACTTTCATCATTCTTTAAACCATCAATCATATCCATATGAATGAGGATTTTTTTATTATGCTTCTTAGCTGTTGCTACAACACTTTTTATTTGTGTAATGTGAGAATCCAGTAAAATCATATACTCATATTGCGAAGAAATGACTTTCTCAAAATCCTTCATATTACGAATAGCTGGTAGGATTGATTGTTTGATCACTAAGATCAACTCCTTCTTCATTGCTCATATCTATCCATTAATAATAGAAACAGGTAAAGAAAAAAGCAATTACACTAAATACCTGTCTTAATCGTTAATCATTGGCTTCATTCATTATAAAGCATCTTCTGCACAAAAAAAAGAAAGCTAGATACTTGCTAAACCCAGATTAAAAGTGTTCCCTATTGATTTAAGAAGAAAACCTCAGGTATATACAGTAAATTATATAAAAGATAAAAAGACCAACATCTTTATAAGATGAAGGTCTTCTAAACAATTATATAATCGCTTCCTTCACAGCAACAGCACCTTCTCGGTCTCTTAAATCTTCATAAAAGTGTGCATGCGCTGTTAAAAAGTATGGGCCAAGCCAAAGAAACCCAATTCCAAGCGTTAAGATACATAGAAAAGCCCAACCGATGAAGCTTAGGTTCAAACAAAAATATCTCCACTTATGACCCTTCATCATTTTTCGACTTTCAGTTATCGCTTTGTTCACAGATAATTCTGGGCGGTCACGTAATATGTACATCGCTTGAGAATATGAAAGCGACTTAATGATGCCTGGGATAACCAATAATAAGGACCATAAGAAAATATAAATGCTTTGTAAAATCGTTAATCCCAAAGCTCTTAAGAAACTCAAATACTTAAATCCAGTAAATAATTCCTCCACTGGAAGCTTAGACCCTCTGATTAATGTAATGTACGACAATGAAAGACTTACACCAAATGGAATTAAGATGATACTAATTGCAATACTAATTAAATTATACCCTGCAGCATACTCCCATTCAGGATAAGGAATTAACAGGATTTCCATAAAAAATTCGGGGATGAACGTAATTAGAAAATATAAGAATGAGAGCAATACACCCTTTCCCCAATTGTCTCGCAATGATGCGAGAGCAAGTTGTTTAATTTGTTTACTTTTCATCTCGTTTCTCTCCTTTCACAACCAACATATTGTAACATAAGAAAAATATCCCATCAATTGCATATTTTTCTTTTTATATTCAACTATTAATCTTTAAAAAACGAACAAACATCTTTGATAATATCAAAAAATTTACCAATATATATTAATTACATTAATTACTACTAAAGGTATAAACGTATGTTTCTCATTCTAGCACCCGGTAATGCGCATACTCCCCCTCTAATAAGTTGTCATTATCCTTGTCAACTTGGCTATTTCTTAATTAAAGAAAGTAGCGTTACGAGATAATCACCACTAGAGATTCCAAGAAGGTTACTCTATCCCAGCGCTCTTTTGTTCTTTTAAGAAATTAATTACTTATGATTAATGCTTAGAAAATTTATTGGAGGTAAATTGCGTTTTTTATTTATCCTCTTACTCTTTCCCTATAAATGCCCGATAAATTTCACCGATGAGCCCATCCATTTGATGAATACCAAGCTCAGTATTCGTCAAAATTATTATCCCTTCCTTCTTTTGCGGGTATAGAGCAAGCATACTTTGAAAACCCACTCCCCAACCAAGGGAACTCAATTCAAATCCATTGGATGTACTTCCTAAAAAGCAACCAAGCCCTAACCATTCACACTCACCCTGTGAGGTAAACATTTCATTTATAGTTAGGGGTGAGAGGCCGAGCTTACTATCACCAACGATTGCATCCATGAGTTCAATCATCAGCTTACTAATGTCTTTAGATGTTGACCATAACCCTGAAGCAGCTGGATAAGGATAATGTGGGTATTTCTCTTTCACTGTTGCTCCGTTCCTATCATGTCCTTGAGAAATATTTTTCCCATAAGTAACCTCATAGGTACTACACGCCATACCCAGCAGCTGCAATACCTTCTCTATCAAGCAAAAATTCGCATCTGCATAATGAAATCTCCCCACCTGATTCTCTTGCCTGATGATAGGCTCTCGACAATATTCAGTCTTCCCAAGAAAAAGTTGTTCTACTGTAGGGTAACCCCAACGTTTTTGATAGGGTAAAAAACTATTTGGCGGATCAATGATACCTGATTGGTGACTTAATAATTGTCTAAGGGTGAGGCTGGGTGAGGGTGTATTAGAGGATATTGTCCATGTTGTGACCAATTCATTTATTGGTGTATCAAGTTGGAGGAGCTGTTCATCTATTAGTTTGCAAGCCAAGACCGTAGTAAGCAATTTACTTATAGAGCACACATTAAACATCGTATTTCCCATAACAGGAAATTGGTCGTGTTTATTACGCACTCCATATTGTTCACTTTGAAAGATTTTCTTATTTTTAATCGTTGTTACTGTTAACCCTTGTATGTGTAACGCCCTCATTCTTTCTTCTATATTTAATGCTGTCATTATATATCACTCCTTTTTTAAAGGTAACACAAACATATGTTCTGTTCAATAAAAAAAAAAATCCCGCTTAATTAACGGGATCTCTTTTCTATATAGTTACTTCTTCTGTTTGCTGATGTTCATTATTTAAAAAACGAATGGTTTGAGGGGTAATGGCTAATATGACATAGTTTGGATCCTCAGGCCCTTCAAACCAACGGGAGAAAGAATCCTGCCAAATCTTCTTTTTTATCTCTTCATCTTCACTGATTCGACAATGTCCCTTGACTTCAATGTATTCATCATTCAGACCTTTACCAGTATAACCCAAAAGAATGGAAGTATGTCCATTCTCCTCAATCTCTTCAACCTTTTCTGTATTTTTCTTTGTCGCACTATAAAGAGTGAACCCCTCACTATCTTCACAATAAAAAGCCATATAACGAATATGTGGCGCATTTGATTCTACCGTTGCCAATACACCGATAGGATGATTCTTGATGATTTCTTTTGCCTTTTTTATTACTTTTTCATTTGACATCAATTTCAACTCCTAGTTTAACGGTTTGAATTCATTGATACAATTTTGTACTAAAGTTACCCCTTGACTAATTGACGCTCCTCCACCAAAGGCTGACGAAACAGCAATGGTTTCCATAATTTCTTGTTCTGTACATCCTTGATCGATACAGCCTTTCGTATGAAAGATAATACAATATTCATCTTGTGCTTGCACACTAATTCCTAGTGCAATTAACTGCTTTTGCTTGGCACTAACCGCACCTTCTTTGAAACATTCCTCTGTAAACTCGTTAAATTTCTCTGCATATGTTGGTAAAGTGTGCGATAAATGTGCCAAACCCTCTTTAAATTGAAGAATTGATTCTGCCATATTTGATTGTTGTTCCATCTCTTTTTCCCTCCATTTTTTTCAATATGTACAGATGTAGTATGTACTATTTCACTTTTCTTAAGCACTAACTCGATCTAATGAAATCATGAAGAGGCTTAGCATTCAAAAAAGGCTCCTCAAAAAATTTGAGAAACCTTGTGTTCGTATCTATTTTATTTACTACTATAATCATGTTCGTTCTTCGATGATGAACTCGATTGTTTTTTTTGTTTTTTTCCTACTTTTTCCTCTTTTACTTCTAGTTCAATATCTTCAAGTGGTAATGGATCAACATGAGGATCTTGTTCTATTTTTTTCTTTTGCTCTTTTTTAACAGATTCTCTACTCATCTTTTTAGCCACCTTCCTTATTACTTTTGTATTTACCCTTTGAGGGAAAAATAAAACAAGGATAGCTTCAATAAATAGGTAGGCATCATTTTAGAAAAAAATTTTTGGGGATCACATGTTATTTATTTTACTATTTAAGTATATGCTATTTTCTTCATACTCAGTAAATTGCTCCTCAGCATCCATTTGATAGGCAATTACTTTCTTATTCGTTTGTTTTACAACAGTTAGATATTTTTCTTCAATATAAAGGTATAATTGTATCTTTTTCTTTCCTTTACTATAACAAATATGATAGGGGACTGTTTTTTGATTATGCGGCAAAAATAAGTCTTCATTACCAGGATAAATATGAATTCTCTTCAAAAAACTAGCTTCATTAAACATCTTAACTACTTTCTCCTTAACCTGTCCCTCTATCAGATGGTTATCATATTCTAATGTAATCTCTTTTTCATTTATTTCTTGATGAATGGCAAATTTTTTTAATACCCATGCGACAGCCGCGCTTGGTGGACTAGTAATCATCTTGATTAAAATACCTAGTATTAATACAAAACCCATTGTCCATGTCATGCCTTGATCCTCCTAAAACTTTTAGTCATAAGCAATATATATAGCTAAAGCAATGATGGACAAAGCAATCACCACTATATAAATCATTGTTAAGTTTCGATTATTTTTTCGTGAAGATGATTGATAATTATCATCACTCCTATTCGTAATTAATAGGGTAGCAATAATCGCAACCATTAGGATGCATATAATTACGCCGTATAATATAATCATCTTTTATGCTCCTTTTTTTTGTATATTTCACTTTCTCCTTTATCTTAATTGAAACGAGCATTTTAATGACCAGCCAATTCATCTATTTTTTTACCATCCACTTCATTTAAGTAAGTGCTAATGCGGCACTAAAACGTTGGATACCCGTTCTTATTTGTTCTTCATTTGCTCGTCCAAAGGTAAACCGAACAAATAACTTCTTTGATCCCATCATCATTCCAGGAAAATAAATAACTCCTTGCTTAATGGCATTCTCTAACAACTTCATTTCATCAACGTCTCTGTTTATTTCACACCAAATATGAATACCACCTTGAGGAATGGTAAACACCACCTGATCCCCTAAATATTTCTTTAAACTAGCAACTACTTCGTTTCTTCTTTGCACTAGTTCTGTTTTGATCCTATCTAAATGTACAGGGAAATGCTTTGACTCCAAAAAATCATTAGCAATCCATTGTGTATAGCTAGCATGACCAAAATCAATCTGCTGCTTTGCATCCGATAATCTTTCTATTACCGAGTTCGGCCCGATAATCCAGCCAATCCTTAAACCAGAAGCAACTAGTTTTGATAACGAACTGATGTACAATACATTTCCGTTTTGATCCATTGATTTCAATGTAGAGACAGGATTGTTATTAAAAGAAATTAAGCTGTATGGATCATCTTCAATCACTGGGATTCCGTATTCAGATGAAATATCCAAAATCTCTTGTAATTGCTCTTTCCTAAACAGCCTCCCTGTTGGATTTTGGAATGCTGGATTTAAAAAAATCATACTAATTCGGTGTTTTTTATGTAATGAAAGAAGCTCGGCAGAAAGAGCCCTATTGCTTAGTGCTGATAGGGTATAGACTTGAATGCCTGCTGATTTAAAAATAGGCAGGTTGTAATGATAAGATGGATCTTCAATCACAACAGCATCACCAGGTTTTAATAAGCATTGCACAACAAGATGCAGGGCTTGTTGTGCTCCAGAAGTAACAAGGATAGAAGCTGGTGTTGTTTGAATATTTCTGTATTTCTCCACATGTTTCGTAATGGTATTTCTTAATGCTTCACTACCCTGAGGATGGTCGTAACCTAGTCTACCAATAAACGCTTGCGTTTGCGTAATTTCTCTTAAAATATCGATTGGATATAAATCTTCTGACAACTCACCACTCGCCATATTGATAAGTTTTCTTTTTTCCATTTCCTTACGAATTTTTTGCGTAATAGGCAAATTAGGTAAGAACGAACCTGCTTCAATATATCTGTTCCAACTTGGCATACGCTTTTTTGTCATGCCCCAAATATCTTTACTTATGACTGTACCACTTCCGATTCTTCGTTCAATTAATCCTTTTGATTCAAGGTCATCATAAGCAGCAACAATCGTACTTCTATTGACTTGAAAAGTTTTAGCTAACTGTCTTTCCGAAGGTAGATTTTTATCAGCTGGAAAAGTACCGTCAGAGATTCCGTTCTCTATTTCATCAGCAATTTGTTTATAAATCGGCTTCTTCAATTCACGGTTGATTTTTTCATCCATTATATACATCCCTTTTTAGTTAATACATATAGTGTAACCAACTTATCTAATAATGGAGTAGTACTTTGTTTTCTAAGTGAAATGAATAACATAGATCTTCACAACTCTATTTAGCATTGAAAAAAGGAAGAAGTTAAAAGACAATACACTAGTATCCGCTAATGCTTCCTATCCGTTTCTCTTTTCACTTTTTTAATTCCCTCCGTCCCAACAACACAACCAACAAGTGCAAGTATCATACTAGTTGAAATGGCTTTAATAGCATAATAAAACGCTGTGCCAGTTACACAGTCTAAAATAATGAAACGTTTAATCGTTGATGCTTTTATCGAATAAAAAACGACTTGGTTTTCTTGAACTCTTTTCAGCGCGGCTCACGCACCTTTCACCTAGACATACTAAAAGTTACGTAAGGAGATTTTGTCCTATACCTACTATAAGAAATACGATGAATTTACACACCAAGAGTTACATTCATAAGAATTTATCTTTTTTTATACGCAGGACCCTCATACAAAATCCACTGGCAAGCTTTTTTTCATCAAATCTTTTTTCCCTCTACAAAACTTAAATTTTTCATAAGTTTAAATTGATGGGCATTTTCTACGTTTCAATGAATACAAAAACTTTGATATTAAAAAATGGACAGATATAATAGTTGCTAACAGATGTTTTTAGAGGAAGATGAGTTTGGAGGGTTAGAATGACAGGCAAAAAACGTTTTACCAATCTAGATAATGTAGAAAACACCAAATCATTCAATGATTTTCGTCGCTGGCAAAAAGAACGAAGACAAAATAAAAAAGATCTTACTATCCAAATTGAGCAATCGCCAACAAAAGAAATTGTGCGATTAAACAAAAATAGAAAAGATGCTTCTATTACATGGATTGGACATTCTACTTTTTTCATTCAAATAGATGGATTAAATATCGTTACTGATCCTGTGTGGGCAAACCGTATGGGTCTCGGTAAACGATTAACAGCACCCGGTATTTCTATCACTGATTTACCAGATATCGATATTGTCTTAATCTCTCACGGTCATTATGATCATTTAGATTTTCCATCAATCAAAAAACTAAAAGGCGACCCCACTTTCTATGTACCAATTGGTTTAGGGAAAAGTTTTAGCAAACGGGGATATCAGCATATATTTGAAGCGAACTGGTATGATTCTTTTAGACTTAATTCGTTGTCCCTTTCTTTTGTACCCGCTCAACATTGGACGAAAAGATCACTAACGGATACGAATACATCTCATTGGGGTGGTTGGATTATAGAAAATGAGCCACACTCTATTTATTTTGTCGGTGATACAGGTTACTTTCGTGGGTTTAAAGAGATCGCCGAAAAGTTCAAGATCAAAACTGTATTGATGCCCATTGGCGCCTACGAACCAGAATGGTTTATGAAAGTCAGTCACATTAACCCAGAAGATGCAGTGAAAGCATATATGGAATTAAATGGCGCAACCTTTATCCCTATGCATTATGGTACTTATCATTTAGCAGACGATACCGGACCAGAAGCTATTGCTAGACTAGATGCTGAATGGGAAAAGCAACAATTAGATGCCAATCAACTAAAAAAATTATTCATCGGCGAAACATTTTGGTTATAACCGATTTGGATCGACTATCAAAAAGCATATTGATAAAGTTAACTAGGAAAGAGATTATGCATCCGGACGCTTCAGTAAAGATATCTAATAACTGATAAGCATCCTCCCGCTTCTTTACTGAATCCACTTCGATAAACATCATGACATTTCATCCGTCTCTCTTTTCTTTAATTGATACTTGTTTGCTTCCTCCTTTTATCCAGTGATTCTCTAGGCTTTTTATTTTCTTTTTACAGTAAGTATCTATGAAACATTATAGGACAAATAAAAAGCTCGCCATCAATGACGAGCTTTTATTTAACCTGATATTGTTTGGTCTTCTTTTCTTTTTCTATTTTTAATCAACTTCAAAATAAGTGGATAGCATAAAGATAATACTGTAAGAATCATTAAAATAACGGAAATCCCAGAAGAAAAGAAAATACTTAGACTGCCATTAGATGATGTCAGAGCCATACGGAAATTTTGTTCCATATCTGTTCCCACGATTAGTGCTAGTACTAATGGAGCAATTGGAAAGTCTAACACTTTCATAACTAAACCAATGAGACCGAACAACAATAATAAATAAAAGTCAACTGTAGAATAACTCAACGTGTAAGTGCCAATAAAAGCCAACATAATGATAAGCGGATACAGTACTTTAGCTGGCGTGTGAAGCACCTTTACGAGTAACCCAACTAATAGGACATTAATAATCACTAAAGCAATGTTACCGATAAACATACTGTTAATAAGTCCCCAAACCATAACCGGATCATTTTCAAAAAGCATCGGACCAGGCCTAACGCCGAGCATGATTAATGCGCCGAGCATAACAGCAGTGGTTCCTGAACCTGGAATCCCCATTGTTAATAACGGAATCATTGCTCCAACTGAGGCAGAGTTATTTGCCGATTCTGGTGCTGCTAAACCTTCCACAGCTCCTTTACCAAATTCCTCTGGTTTTTTAGATAACTGCTTCTCAGTAGAATAGCTAATCATTGATGCAATGGTTCCCCCCGCTCCCGGAAGTACACCAACAATAAATCCAAGAGGTGCACTCCTGAGGATTGGCCATTTAGAACGTTTCCATTGCTCTTTGGTGAACCATGTTTTACCCATGTCTTGATTTTCTTTTTGCTTTTTCTTTTCTTTATAAATCGTTAAGAAATTATAAAATACCTCACCTACCGCATAGATTCCAATGATGACAATTAGAAAATCAATACCTTCTGCTAAATGTGGCATCCCAAGGGTAAAACGATGAACACCGGTTTGCGGATCAATGCCAATTGTACTTAATAATAACCCTAAGCACATTGCAATAAAACCTTTGATCATTTTTCCTGTTGATAGCGAAACAATAGCTGAGAGGGTTAATAGCATAAGTAAAAAATATTCCGATGGACCGAACTGCAAGGCAAAGCTTGCTAACGGTTTAGCTAAAGCGACAAATCCAAAGGTGGCTAATATCCCCCCGATAAAAGAAGCTACTGCTGAAATGGCCATTGCTTGACCAGCCTGGCCTTTCTTTGCCATCGGGTAACCATCAAAGGTGGCAGCAATTGCCGAACCATCGCCAGGTGTATTTAATAATATAGAACTTCTAGATCCGCCGTACATCGCACCATAATAAATGGCAGCCATTAATATAATGGCACTTGTTGGATCCATTCCAAAAGTAACTGGGATTAAAACCGCAACAGCCGTGGCTGGACCTAACCCTGGTAACATACCAACAACAGTCCCCAAGAATCCTCCTATTACAATCCAAATGATATTAATTGGTTGTATGGCTGTCATCAATCCTTCTACAAAACCCTCCATATGATTCCCTCCTTTTCTATGGCAAACTTACACCTAATAGTTGACTAAATCCGTACCAAGTAATGAAGGAAAAACTCACAGTAACGATGACGTTAACGAGCCATTTTCTCCAACCATTCAAATAAAATAATAAGACACCTAAGAATAAAATCGTCGAAATTAAAAATCCTAGTGTTTCAAATGTCAGTGCATAAATGATACCGAGGATGATTGTAACAACAATTAACTGTATTGCCCTCTTACTAAATACATCTGTCAGTTTCTCTTCTTTTTCATGGATATTTCTCAGCTCATTCACCAGATAAATAACACTCAGGATAAGCATCAGTGCACTGATGCCAATAGGAAAATATAGAGGTCCATTAGCACTACCTAATGTAGCTTTTGGGATCTGAAATGAGCTGATTAGGAAAACTAAACTAACGGCTATCATTAATATGGGTAAACCTATTTTGATGATTCTCACTTAACAAATCCTCCCTTACTGAACCAGCCCTGATTCGCCAATTAAATCCTTATATAATTCTGCTTGTTCATCGAAAAACGCTTTCGTATCACTACTATTCTGGTAAAAATCATCCCAATCATTATTTGTTAAAAGTTCAGCCCATTCTTCACTCTTAACCATTTCTCCCAATTTTTCATCCCAATATTTGATTTCTTCTTCTGTCATATCTGGTGGCCCCATAATACCTCGCCAATGGGGGAAAACCATGTCAATACCTTCTTCTTTTAATGTAGGTACATCTTCTAATTCTTCTAATCTATCTTCCGAAGACACCGCTAAAATCTTTAGCTTGCCAGCTATATGTTGTTCCTTAACTTCTGATAATGAAGTCGTGACCGCATTTACATGATTTCCCAAAAGGGCTGTCACTACGTCCCCACCACCGCCATCATAGACGAGGAAATTTAAGTCTTTTGCTGCCACATCCCTCATTCCTGCCGCTTGCACAAATGATAGATGATCATCATTGCCTAGACCTGGTCCTACGCCAATTTTTATAGATGCTGGATCATTCTTAATATCTTCAAACAAGTCATTTATATTTTCATATGGAGCATCTACTGATACAGCAATAGCCTGCCATTCAGTTGCTAAAGTCGCAAGAGGTGTAAAATCCTCATAAGTTAACTTACTTTGTCCTAAGAAATGATTGGTTAATAGTAGACTAGAGTTTACAGCAAGATAATGACTATCCTTCGTATGCAGATAGCTCCACCCAACTTCACCACCGCCGCCTGGCTTATTAATAACATTAATATTATTATCTACTAGGCTATTATCCTTAAGAATTTTTTGCACAGATCGAGCTGTTAAATCCCATCCGCCACCAGGTGATGCCGGAGCTACTACTTCTATATTTTTTGTTGGATATTCCCCATTTCCTGAAGTTGAATTGGAAGAACACGCTGTTAATATAAGAACAGCTAGAACGAAAACTACCAGCTTTTTCACTATATCCACTCCCCTTATCTTGTTAAATTCTGAGTTAATATTAAATTCTGAATAAATAAATGTAAACGTTTTCTTAAAATTGTCTATTAAAAACTTAAAATCAATTAAATTCATTGTGTTCATTTGTGCTTTATTTCACAATAACTATAAGTGACAATACGACATACCATACACCGACCTATGTTTTCTCTCTTATACATAAAAAAACCGGTCCCTTTACGACCAGTTTTTCAACGATAAAAATAGTTTCTCTCGGGTCTCCCCACAACCCCATATACTTGTTCAACATAAGCTTTGTTTATACTTACTAAATATTCTAAGTAACGGCGAGCTGTTGTACGAGATGCTCCCATTTTCTCTCCGACCTTGTCAGCTGTTAAACCTGTTCCTCCCTTTTGTAGAATGGAGCGCACTTTCTCAAGCGTAACGTGATCGATACCAGCTGGCAAACCCGTTTGTTTATGTAATATGTCTGTTTGCGTGCGACCAAAGAAATAATCGGCAACCTGTTGATTGACTTCAGTGACAGAAGCGAATTTCCCCTTTTCTTCTTTGTACCTTTCTAAGGTTGCAATAAATACATCCAATGAAACCGGTTTAATTAAGTAAGAGATCACTCCATATTTTAGTGCTTTCAATAAATAATCTTTCTCGTTCGCTGCTGTAATTAAAATAATATCTACAAGAGGATACTTCTCCCTTATTTCCTCTAATAGATCAATTCCTAAACGATCTGGCATATATATATCCATAAGTAATAAATCAACTGGATGCAGTTGTAACAGTTCCATCATTGCATGAGCATTTAAACCTGTTCCAATTACCTTCATCCCATCTATTCTAGTTATATACTCTTCATGAAGTTGCGCAATCCGATAATCATCTTCGGCTATTGCTACTTTAATGATTTCCATTTTTACTCCCCTCTTCCTTTGGTAAATATACTGTAAAGATTGTACCCTTATGCTCATCACTGCTATATTCAATCACACCATTTAGAGATTCTATCTCTACTTGAACATTAAAGAGCCCGTAACCACGATTTTTCCCTTTAGATGATTGTCCCTTTTCGAATAGTTGCTGTGTCATTTCTTCAGCAATTCCCGTTCCATTATCTTGGATTTCAAAAATAATCTCGTCTCCAATATCGGTAACAAAAAATTTCACTTCCTTGAGCGCATTCTCTTTTACTGCATCGAAAGCATTACTAATTAAGTTTCCTAGAATAATAATAAGGGACGATAAAGTGAGGTTATCTGGTAACCCTTCTAAAGAACTCTCTTTATCTATTACAAAGTCTATTTTCTTTTCGGAAGCTTGTCCTAATTTTCCTAATAATATCGCTTGCACTCGTTCATCCTTTATTTTTGTAAAAATGATTTTTTCTTCTTTTTTTAATAATGTTGCTTCGCTGTTTATGAATTCAATCGCTTTCTCCTTTTTATCTAATTGAAGCAAGCCTAAGATGGCATATAACTTATTCGTAAATTCATGTGATTGTGCTCGTAAATCATCAGAGTACTGTTTCACTTCAGATATGGCATCTATCATTCGTTTAATTTCAGTACGATCTCGGAGGCTTGCTACTGTACCAATTCTCTTCCCAGCTTCTATAATCGGTTGTGTATTCATGATAATGGCTTTCTCATCAATTTGTATTTCAACATTTACTTGTTTCTTACAACTCTTCAGTCCTTCAATCATTACCTCTGAAGAAATGACTTCCTCTACTAATCTCCCTTCTACTCCACTCTCTAATGTCAATAGCTGAGCAGCGGAAGTATTGACCATCGTAATCATCCCTTTTTCATCAATAGAAAGAATCCCTTCCTTCACTGAATGGAGTATAGCGTTTCTCTCTCTGAACATGGCAGCAATTTCATAAGGTTCTAAGTTTAATGTGTCTTTCCTAATACTATTAGTCAATGAATAACCAGCAAAGATACCAAGAAACAAGATGATCACAGATACTTTAAGTATTTCTCTAATATCCTCCCAAATGGCTTCATATAAATGGTTCACTTCAAAAAGGACAATGACTGCTCCCTCTACTTTTTTATATTCACCATAATCGACCATTATAGGCGCAACGGCCTTAATCACTTTTTTATCTTCTTCTACTGTTTGCATCACATAAGAGCTTCCATAAATAAGTGCCTTTTCATGCTCTTCTATTGTTAATTCTCCAAAAGTATATTCATCATCAGTCGAGGCGATAATCATGCCATTGCGTTTTTGAAAAAACACTTCCATATTGTCTATCTTTTTTACTTGATTTACTACATTTCCTAAAGTATTTACTAGTTTATAAGAGTTGTAATAGTCATGTAATGCCGGCATATAAGAAATGGTCTTTGCTGTCTGCATTGTTAACTCTTCAGCCTTAGCCATATCATCATTTAATTTCATCACGATATACATCGCCGATAACAATACAATAATAGAAATAATTAAAATAACTATAAGGACGAGAATCTTAATTTTTATAGGAACTTTCAATAACTTTTTCATACAGTTCTCCAGTATTTATAGATTCTTTACATTATAGCAGGATTCTTTCTGAATAATCTATCTACTCATACAATCAATTCTCTATAGTGTGGGCAGAAGCATACGAAATAAGACGATAAAATGATACAACCTATATTTTATTGATAGCGTAAGATTATACCGAAAATTCCTCATGAAATAATCACTAACTCAAAAAACGAACAACCCAAGATTAGAGATTGTTCGTTTGCATTTGCCCATCCTATATAAACTCATTCTCCTGATGGCTTTAATATTACCTTTACCGCTTCTTTACTTATGCCTGCTTTAAATCCTGCTTCTGCCTCTTCCAAAGCGTACGTATGTGTAATAAGTTTTTCATATGGATACTTTCCTGATGCTGCCATGGCAATCGCACGTTTCATCGTTTGTTCTGTCACTCCGTATATTCCTTTTATATCAATCTCACCACGTACAATTTCACTAGTAGCTATGGTACTTTCTTGCGGGCTAATACCAATAAGTAAGACTTCCCCACCTTTTTTGCATATTCTCACAGCATCTGTCAGTGAACCATTAAACCCACTCGTTTCAAAAACATGATCTACGCCATTTCCATTCGTCTTATGAGCAATGGCCTCTAATAAGTTTTCATCATCAACATACACAATATCAGTAGCACCTAGCTCTAATGCTAATGTCAAACGATCTTTGTCCTTTGTTAATCCAGTGACAATCAATTGTTTAAATCCATAGTTGGATAGGGAGGCAACCATTGATAATCCAATGGGTCCCGGTCCAATAACAACCGCTGTTTCACCCGGCAGAATGTTCGCCCTTTCTATTGCGCGTACACCAATTCCAATTGCTTCTAGCATCCCTGCCACCTCAATAGCAACCTCCTCGGGAAGTGGGAGTACATTTTGATAATGGATAGAAGCATACTCTGCCATTCCACCATTTTCTCTAAAACCGTATCGTAATGATTCTGCCGGCACTTTACTCATGGAACCTTTGCCATGGTCACATAGATTCGTTTGCCCTTTCAAACAATTCTCACAATGGCCACAAGGAATATACGGATTAATGACTACATTTTTGCCAATCAAATGAGCATGATCCTTATGACCAACTTCCACGACCACTCCAGCAAATTCATGTCCTAGCGTGACAGGGGTAGATACCCATTCATACGCATTCATCCCTTCGTACATATGAAGGTCACTTCCACAAATGCTAGCAGCTAGCACTTGTACTAGCACATCATTCTCTTTTAAAGTAGGCGATTCTACATCTTTTATTTCAATACCTCGTGATCTATTAGTTTTTACTACTGCTTTCATACAAAGCTCTCCCTCTCTCTTTTACCATTCTTCTATCGCTAAAGCTCTTATTGGTGAGCCCGTCATTCCTTTTAGGTTTAGTGGCGTTCCCATAAAATAAAAATGTTTCTTTGTTAACTTCTCTAGATTTACTACATTCTCAAAAATCATGATATTTCGGCCAAGTAACTCCATATGAACATTACGTTGCATATTTGTATTAATATCGGCATTAGGAAGATCAAGACCAATCGCTTTTACTTTATGTTCCACTACCCAACTAGCAACAGAAGGATCTAATGATAAGCAATCATGAAAACCTGCAGCATTCCATTCACCTGGCCAGCAGCGAAATAAAACGATATCATCCTTCTTCACTTTTAGATTGTCACGACGAACAACCTCTTCTACCATATCTCTTGTTACAGGCTCATTTGCACTCTTATGAGAAACATCTACCAACACGGCATTCCCCATTGTTGCCTCCACAGGGATTTGCTCAATTGTCCAACCATCTTTAAAGAAATGATAGGGAGCATCCATATGTGTACCACTATGATCAGACATGATAATCGTTTTACTCGCATATCCTTCACACGGAGCTTGATATCGCGGTTTGGAAAAGTCATGTGTAACATGATCCATAAATACCACCTTTGGATGAGACGGGAATGATACCAGACCATCATATAAAACAACAGATAAATCGACTACTTTCATTATTAGCTCCTCCTTTTATAGTAAGTAACCCCATATTAAACAAGCTGCAATATAAATAATTCCTACATAAAACATAATCATTACTAAATAACCCATTATATCTTTAAGCTTTAGCTTTGATAAAGCGAGCGCTGGTAAAATCCAGAAGGGTTGAATCACATCATTCCATGCATTACCAAGCATAACAGACATAGATGTTTGGCTAAGACTTGCTCCTAACTCCTTCGCCGCATCAATCATAAATGGTCCTTGAACAACCCAGTGACCGCCGCCAGATGGAGCAAAGAAATTAATAAAGAAAGAACTAATAATTCCCCAGAACGGTAAACTTTCTGCCGTTGAAAAATTAACAAATATAGCAGCAATTGTATCAACTAGACCCGATGATGCCATAATCGCCATGATTCCTGCATAAAACGGAAATTGAAGAATGATTCCTGATATTGTACCAATTCCACTATTTAAGCTTTGTGTATATTTCGCAGGTGTTCCAAGAAGAATAATTCCTAAGAAAAGAATAATAAAGTTAATAATATTAAGATTCATTGTGTTACCATCGATGAAATAGAAAAGGATATAAACTAAACCAATGATACCAATAGCATAACTAAGTAATCGGCTATTATTAATCTTAGAAGCAAAAGTATCATCGCCTAATATATTCACTGATGCTTCTTTTTTCTCTTCGTATAAAGCAGGATTTATCTCTCTTACATTCTCTTTATTCTTTGGGTGAAGAGCAGCATTAACAAGTGGCAAAGTAATTAATAAGACAACCGTTGTAATTACCATTGGTAAAGAGAAAATGGTTTCACTTAAACCGATTATGCCCATTGCCGCTTCCATTGGATGACCTGGTGTAGAAATGAGCACAGGAATACTAGCTGATAAACCTAAACCATAAAAGGTAAAACCACTATATGCCGCTGCAATAATTAAGGGATAATGCACACCTTTTACATTCATTGCTAATTTACGGGCGATAATTCCTCCGATAACTAACCCAAATCCCCAGTTTAGATAGCTACCAATCGACCCAACTAAAGTGGCCACTATAATTGCACCCTTAGGTGTTTTTACTTTAGCCGCAATTTTATTTAATAACCTATCCGTTAGAGGTGCAGTTGCTAAAACATAACCCATAGCTAAAATAACAGCCATTTGTGTCGTAAAGGCTAATAAATCCCAAAACCCATCTCCCCATGCTAGCACAAGTTCTTTTGGTGTTTGTCCCTCAATCAACATGGCTAGAATCATTGTTAAAATCGTTAATCCAATAGCAAATACAAATGCATCAGGTAAATACTTCCTCATTAAATTCGTGAAGAAGTTTGTCATTTTTTCCATCTAGTTCCCCTCCTTGTTGTCTCTATCTTTAAGCGCTTTCATTATTTGCAAAATTGCGTGATTCTTTTCTTCTACAATTGCTTGTACATTTCTATCTTGCCAATCATAAAAACCTTTCCCACTTTTTATACCCAGCTCTCCTGCTTCTACCTTTTTCACAAAAAATGGATCAGGATCTGTCCGATTTTCGAGATCTGGATATAAGTATGAAGCAATATGAAAATGAACATCTAGTCCATTTAAATCTCGTTGTTCAAGCGGTCCGCTAAATAATAACCGAGGCGCTAAACTATAACGAATAACAGTGTCAATATCTTCTGCTGATGCGACACCTGAAGCTAATAGTGAAACGGCCTCTCTTGCCATTGCATGTTGAATGCGATTGGCAATAAATCCTGGGATGTCTTTCTTAATCAGTACTGGCTTTTTGCCAACCTCTTTTAATAGTGACATCACTTTGTCTGTAGCTGCTTCCGATGTTGCTTTTGCTTTTACCACTTCAACGAGTGGAATGACATGAGCTGGCATGAAAAAATGTGTACCCATCATCCTTTGTGGATAGGTTAGGCATTCAGCTAAGCTATCAATAGACAACCCTGATGTGTTTGTTGCAATAATCGTCTCCTCTGCACAAAACCTCTCTATTTCCTGTAGCACCTGTTGTTTCAGGTCTCGTTTTTCGGGGACTGCTTCAATAATGAACTCAGCTGTTTCCACTTCACTCATTTCTACAGTCATAGAGACAGATGCCATTACACTTTTAACATCATCTGAATTGGAAAGAAGAGCAGAAAGTTGATATTCCATTCTCTCTTTTGCTAAATATAATGCTTCTTTATTCACATCTACTAACGTAACTTGATACCCATTTGTAGAAAACAATTGGGCAATCCCTATTCCCATTGTTCCTCCACCAATAACAGCGATTCTTTTAGTCATTCTAATAACTCCCCCCTCCAGCATTTATATGAATTACCTTAATTTAACAAAAACAAAAAAACCTAGCTATCCCAGGAAAATAAGAAAATTACTCGACTCTTATCTCCTTGAAAAAGCTAGGTATCCTTAAGTGTTATGAAAGGTGAATTTCATCGTTAAGAAGACGCTTTTCTTCAGAAAGAATAATATATTCAAATCATTTTGATAGTATTATCATATTTTAAAAGATTTAGATAGTCAATGGAAAATTTTCAATTCTAAAAACCTTTTAAGTTATATGATAAAATAGAACTGTTTAGTAAACCGAAATAGAAGGGAGCCACTATCATGGCACAAAATGAACTTAGCTCCGTACTTGTTACTGCTTATGCCAAAGCTCCACAAGGCACAGCGATGTATGAAGTATACAAACACGCAGGTATTGTACTCGAAATCAATTCTACTAACCATAAAATTATCAACGCAGAATTTACCTTTATAACTGGACTGACGCAAGATTTCTTTAAGAGATTAATGATTGGATTTGACATGAGTACAGACCTTCAAGGCCTTATCAACCGGATAGAAAAGCACTATTTCGCACCATCCACCACAGCAGTAATTGTTGCCTTAAAAGGAGCCCATAAAAGATATCATGAGAAATTAAAGCAATTGGAAGAGGGAGAATCAAATTGAGAACCGGTTATATTGCCGGTTTGTCTTTTATTCTCCTCCAACTAGATTAGCGTAAACAACAAAATATCTTTCTTAACTTAAAAATAACCAGCAAGGCATCCCCATCCCTCACTGGTTATGATGAATTATTTTATATTACCCCTTAGTTAATCTTACTTAATTCCTCTTGTGGCTTTGCCCACAGCCATTCTTTTAACGGTACTTCGTATAATTTTGTCATCCAACCAAGGATCTTACCAATAAAATAAGCCGCTATAACTGTGCCAACCCCGATAGCTCCTAGTGAATGGACAAAGATGAGGCAAACAGCACCGGCGACACAGACATTCAATAAATCGCTTGTAATTTTCGCCTTACTAAAAACCATCTTAAAACGCGCACTGATGGAATAGGTTAAGGCATCATAAGGCATAAGTGGTAACTTAGCATTAAAATATCCTAACAGGCCTACTGCCACAACAAATAAACTAATAAGCAAGAAGATAATTTTCATCCCAATTGTTTGTGGTGATGGAAAAAGTTGGACTAAAAGCAAAGTTAAATCCATAAATCCACCGAATAAGAACGAAATAATCAGTTGACCAACAACCTCTTTCACAATAAAAGATTTAGTCAAAATGCTTCCAACAATAATAAATAGAATATTCGCAGCGACAGTCATCATACCGATTTTCATACCAGTACTTAAACTTAACGCATAAGGTAATGATGATACTGGTGAAACCCCTAAATCAGCTTGAATAGAAAAACTAACGCCTAGTGATAAAAAAAATAAGCCTAGTACATAAAGAACTAGTCTTTTAGCCATAATTTGTTTCACCCGATTCTAATTTGTTCAATGTTTCACTTACTCATTTTATCATCGAAACAAATATATAAAAAATATATATATGATAAACTAGTTATATCAAATTACATATGATGAAAGGGGAGAAATAATGGATATCAGACAGCTTCAATATTATAAAACAATCGTCGATCAAGGGAGTATTTCTAAAGCAGCAAAAGTTCTGCATATGGCGCAACCCCCTTTGAGCCAAGTTTTAAAAAAG
The DNA here is from genome assembly GCF_038006865.1 of Cytobacillus sp. FSL R7-0696. Lineage (NCBI taxonomy): Bacteria > Bacillati > Bacillota > Bacilli > Caryophanales > Bacillaceae > Cytobacillus > Cytobacillus sp. FSL R7-0696. The sequence goes on from NZ_JBBOWA010000001.1 coordinate 840,193, forward strand.
TTAGAAACCGACTTAGGTTCTACCTTAATTCATCGTTACCGAGAAAAATGGGAGTTAACAGAGACAGGAATCATTTTGTACAAATATGCAACACAAATGTTAATGGAAATGCAAGTTGTAGAAGAACAAATACAAGAAATCGAACGAGGAGATGCTGGAACTGTGCGAATCGGGGTATCTTCTTCTTGCTCAAATCTGCTGCTTGATTATATCAGCTTATATCGAAAGGAATTTCCCTATGTCAAGGTCAGTATTTTAAACGGTAATACCGAGGAATTATTGAAAAGACTCGACCAAAGAGAAATCGATATGGCTTTTCTATTAAGACCAATGAATAATGAGCAATACAAAATAAAAAGTTTGAACAAACGATCTTGTGTAGCGATTATTCCAAGTGAATGGGCAGATCAACTGTCTCCTGACAGAACAACTTTTGAAGAAATAGCTTCCTTTCCTTTCATCTTATTAGGAGCACTAGAAGGTTTGACTTTCACTGAAAATATCCTTAAGTCCTTTGAGGAAAGAAATTTAACTCCAAATATCATTATTGAATGTAAAGATGTGATGATGGCCATCCAACTTGTCAGTAAAGGCCTGGGGATATCGATGATTCCGCAAATGGACAATGCTCCTCAGCTGTTTGAAAATATTGAAGTTCGAGCAATACAATCTTATGAATATCAAATGGAACCTGTTATTTTGCGCCTCAAAGAGAAACAAATGTCCAAAGCCTCTTGGCACTTTTGGGAAATGATTGACGGCAAAAGTTAAGGCACTATCAGCCGCTCTACCTGCGGTGGATCCAACAGAAAACTGGCTGAGATTATAAAATGGTCTTAGTAGTTAATAATAGAGGGGTTAAAAATCGAAAAACTAGATATTATTCATACCCTTTTACTAAAACCAATCCTCTTCCTTTTGCCGATAAATAATTTAGTGTACTTCATTCAAAAACCCCCCTATAGAAAAAACCACAGATTCCTCTGTGGTTACAGCTTGTAGACAAAGTCTAAGAATTAGACCACGTCTACAAGTTTTTTTGTATAATTGAATGGAATCAATTTTATGTAGGGGATATAAAATGTTATCAAAACACGTTGAGGATGGAAGAAATCAAATTGAAATGGTAGCGTTGGATCAACTTGTTCCAGAGGATCATCTGGTTAGGAAGGTTGAACAAGCGATTGACTTTGAATTTATTTATGACCTGGTGAAAGATAAGTATTCCTTAGACAATGGTCGTCCGAGTATTGATCCCGTCGTTCTTATTAAAATGGTCTTCATACAATACCTTTTCGGCATACGCTCAATGCGTCAAACTATAAAGGAAATCGAAACCAACGTGGCTTATCGATGGTTTATTGGTTATGGGTTCACCGAGAAGATTCCTCATTTTTCAACCTTCGGTAAAAACTACGCTCGACGCTTCCACGATACAGATCTATTTGAACAAATTTTCTACCGCATTTTGAAAGAAGCGATGACCAAGGGATTGGTGGATCCATCCGTTGCGTTTATTGATTCTACTCATGTTAAAGCGAATGCTAATAAGAAGAAATTTGAAAAGAAAATAGCCCGAGTCGAAACCAGAACGTATCAGGATCAGTTAGATGAAGAGATCAATATCGACCGTGAGAAACACGAAAAAAAGCCCTTCCCCCCACAGAATAAAGAAGAGTCAAAAGAAATAAAAGTCAGCACGACAGATCCTGAAAGTGGTTATTACGTAAAAGATGAACGCGAAAAGCTATTTGCGTATTCTTTTCATACGGCAAGTGACTCCCGGGGGTTTATCTTAGGTTCACACGTCACAGGAGGGAATGTTCACGATAGTCGGATGTTGGACAAGCTCGTCACTCAAGTCACAGATAAAGTCGGTAAGCCCAGTTCTATCGCTGTTGATGCGGGATATAAAACACCACACATCGCTAAATTCTTAATGGACCAAGACATCAGGCCTGTTATGCCTTATACACGTCCGAGAACGAAAGACGGATATCTTAGAAAATACGAATACGTTTACGATGAACATTTTGACTGCTATCTATGTCCCGAAGGACAAATTCTACCTTACCGTACGACGACAAGAGACGGGTACAAGCAATACGCTTCAAATCCTTTGGAATGTAAAGACTGTCCTCTGTTAGACCGTTGTACGCAAAGTAAGAATCACACCAAAATGATTCATAGACATGTATGGCAGGATTACATAGATGAAGTAGATCATTTGAGACATACCGAACTTAATAAAACTCTATATGCGAAACGCAAAGAAACAATCGAACGAGTTTTTGCGGACGCAAAAGAAAAGCATGGCATGCGTTGGACGACCTTAAGAGGTCTTAAAAAAGTTTCAATGCAGGCGATGCTTACGTTCGCTGCCATGAATCTAAAAAAATTGGCAAACTGGACATGGCGAGGACCATGTCCAAGCTGAAAAAGAAGAAAAATCTTTTAAAATAACAGAAAACCCCACCTTCACTATAATGCAAAGGTGGGGTTTGTCTACGGTCTGAAACCACAGATTCCTCTGTGGTTATTATCGTTAGATTCATTTTTTAAAATCAACTTGCTCAACATGATCTCCAAATGTAATATTAGTTACTTGTGGCTTCGTTTCAGCTATCACTTTACCTCCGCGAATAGAATAAAGCACTGTCGCTTGTTTCCTAACGGCCTCATATTCATTTTCCGCTTCAAGGATAATAAAATTCGCCGGTTTACCTTTCTCAATACCATATTCATCCTCGATTTGTAATGTCTTTGCACTATTTTTCGTAATCAAATCGATTGAATTGACAATTTGTTCATAACCGAGCAACTGGGAAGCGTGAATACCCATATGAAGTACTTGTAACATATTGCCTGTTCCAAGAGGATACCAAGGATCAAAAATATCATCATGACCAAAGCAAATATTAAGTCCTGCTTCTTGGATTTCTTTTACCCTAGTCAATCCCCTTCTTTTTGGATACGTATCAAATCTACCTTGCAAATGAATATTGACTAATGGGTTTGAAACAAAATTAATGTTAGACATCTTTAGTAAGCGGAACAGCTTATATGTGTATGCATCATTATAAGACCCCATCGCTGTCGTATGACTTGCTGTTGTTCGTGTTCCTAAACCCCGCTCATACGCCTCTTTAGCTACAACTTCAACAAAACGTGACTGTTCATCATCTATTTCATCACAATGGATATCAATTAAACGATTGTATTTTTCGGCAAGGTCAAAAGCAATCTTCATCGACTCTACGCCATATTCTCTTGTAAATTCAAAGTGTGGAATGCCACCAACGACATCGACACCCATTTTCAACGCTTCTTCCATCAGCTCTGCCCCACTTGGATACGATAAAATCCCTTCTTGCGGGAAAGCAACAAGCTGGATATTAACATAGTCTTTCATTTCTTCTTTTACTTCCAATAAAGCTTTAACAGCTGTTAAGGTTGTATCAGTGGTATCGACATGTGTGCGAACATGCTGAATCCCTTGGGCAATTTGCCATTTTAGCGCTTGCTTCGCCCTTGTTTTAACATCTTCTGGAGTTAAAAATGCTTTACGCTCTGACCATCTTTGGATTCCCTCAAATAAAGTACCACTTCTATTCCATTCTGGCTCACCTGCTGTTAAAGTTGTATCCAGATGAATATGAGGTTCAATAAATGGAGGTAAAGTGAGCGCCCCATCAACATCAATTACTTGTTCACCATCTGAAACTTCAATTGTTTTTTGAGTAATCTCGTGAAAAACACCATCTTTAATAATTAATTGCCATAGCCCTTCTTTACCCCGTAATTTCGCGTTCTGTATGATCATTTGTTGTCATCCCCTTAGATTTTGATATTTTTGCTACAATGAAGGTTAAAACGATATAAATGATTGCTGTGCCAAACAATGCATTAAGAGGTGTAATGCCCGGCATAATTTGAGCAAAAGTAACCCCTAGTGCCCATGCTCCCATGGCCACCCAATTAATGACTTTAAATTTCACTTGCTCAAATTCTACATAGTTTCTACGTTTAATGAAGAAATAATCTGCTATGATAATCGCACCGATAGATGGTACGGCAGCACTTAGGATATTTAAAAAACCAACGAAGTTATTGTACATCCACATAGCAAAGATTGTACCAATCAAACCATTTACGACAACAAATACTTTCTTGGAAATCTTCGTAATATTGGCAAAACCAAGCCCCGATGCATATAAGGCGTTATCATTTGTTGTCCAGATGTTAAGTCCTAATACAAGTACAGCTGGAATCATCAATCCTTGTAAAAACATGACTTCAGATATATCAGCTAAACCATATGCCATCGCACCGACTGCACCAAATAAAAACATAAGTGAATTTCCTAAGAAAAAGGCGATGACTGTTGCTGTTACGGCTTGCTTAGAAGTCCTAGCAAACCTTGCAAAGTCAGGTGTCAATGTTCCGCCGCTTATAAATGACCCTATGCAGATGGACAATGCTGCAGCAACCGTCATCGTTTGCGCAGGTGTGTAATCCATTAAGCCTTCTAAGCCACCAAAAGAAGAAATTCCTTCTATAACTGAATAACCACCCAAGAGCGTGATTGCAGGTACTGCAATAAACCCTAAAATAACCAATGACTTCATCCCGTAGAGTGAAGTGATTGTCATCGCAATACCGAAACCAAAGATAAGTGCATACACATTCCAATCTAGCGCTGTTGCTACAGGAACAGCAAACATAGCCACACCAACACCAAACCAACCAACTTGTGTAAATCCTAGTAAAAAGGAAGGCAAATACGACCCTTTCTCTCCAAAAGCATATTTAGCTAAAAGATGTGTGGACAATCCTGTCTTGGCAGCAATATGTGCAAGAGCACCTGTATATATGCCTAATAGTAAATTCCCTAAGAGGACGATGACAATAAACTCACTAAAGCTCAGCCCTATACCAAGCTCTCCTCCTGCTAACATACTTGCTGAGAAAAACGTGAACCCTAACATAACGAATAATGTCTTCCAGAAATTATTTCTCTGCGATTTTGGCACCGCTTGCCACGAAAACTCTTGATCGATTTTACTCATGTAAATCCCTCCATCAGTTTTCTGATACCAAAAAGCAGAAAAAAAGAGACTAATCATCAGTAAGATCTGACAATTAGCCTCTAATTTCATTATCTGTATATGATTATATATAGTATTTCTCTCTAGAAAATACTATATCACTACAGAAATAATGTTATCCGCTGCCCTTGCCAGCCTCTCTGGACTGAATTAAAGGTACCAGTATTTAATTGAGTTTATTATTGCAGATAATCAAGCTGCAGTCAATAGTATTTCATTTATGAAATATTTTACAATAACATTCCATTCAATGGTATTTACCTGTGGAATATCTATACGATCAAGATGAAATAATAGAGCAGAAACTTACGTTTTTATAAACCTAGGTAAATTCAAATACCTTCGTCTCTGCTTTATAAATATATTAAATATGTAATAAAAAGGAAGACAATAATCATTAAGTTAAACGATCACAAAAAATCTCAAACTAGCGAACAGGAAGTAACATATCTTGCGAAAGCCATTTGCATTTACTATTTTTATTTTTTATCTATTAAAGAAAGAGCAACACATAGACTTTTTGAAGGAAAATCATCTATCAAAAATGAATATTTCGAAATAATTTCTTATTCCGTTAATGAACAATTCGTGATACACTTATTGAAAGATATTGTCCACGTGGACGTGACAACTGTACATTATATTAATATATTAAATTTGAATTTGGAGGATCATCATGAAAAACTTCATACGTAAATGGAGCGAAATTAGTTTAGTAAAGCGTATTCTAGCTGGTCTGATTATTGGTATTATATTAGCTTTAGTTGTTCCACAAGCTAGTTGGATTTCTATATTTGGTTCTCTATTTGTCGGTGCTTTAAAAGCTGTTGCGCCTGTATTAGTCTTATTTTTAGTTATTAACGCTATCAGCAGCCACAAAGTTGGGCAACAAACAAATATGAAGACGATCATTTTACTATATGCAATAGGTACATTCTCAGCTGGTGCTATCGCTGTTATTGCTAGCTTCATATTCCCTGTTAACCTGACACTTCAAACTGGAGCAGAAGATGTTACACCTCCAGGTGGTATCATGGAAGTATTGCAAACATTGTTATTTAATATAGTAGATAATCCAGTTAACGCATTAATGAATGCAAATTATATTGGTATTTTAGCTTGGGCAATCGTACTGGGCGTTGTTTTGAAATCGATTGCTGCAGATACAACAAAAATTGCATTAGCCAATATCTCAACAGCTATCACCACTATTGTTAAATGGGTAATTGAGTTAGCACCAATCGGTATTTTAGGTCTTGTTTTTGATGCGATTGCTACAAATGGACTTTCCGCATTAACAGAATATGGACAGCTTTTAATCTTGCTGCTTGGCTGTATGTTCTTTATTGCACTTGTAGTAAATCCATTAATCGTTTTCTTTTTCACAAGAGAAAATCCTTATCCAATGGTTTTACAAACATTAAGAGAAAGTGCGATTACTGCATTCTTCACTAGAAGCTCTGCTGCTAATATCCCTGTAAACTTAAATCTTTGTAAAAAGATGGATTTAGATGAAGATACTTATTCTATCTCTATTCCACTAGGTGCTACAATTAATATGGCAGGAGCTGCTGTGACTATCTCCGTATTAACACTAGCCGCTGCCCATACTCTAGGTATTGAAGTAGATCTATGGACAGCCATTATTTTAAGTGTCTTATCTGCTGTATCTGCTGCCGGTGCATCAGGTGTGGCTGGGGGGTCTCTATTATTAATTCCTCTAGCAGCTAGCTTGTTCGGGATTTCTAATGATGTAGCCATGCAAGTCGTTGCAGTTGGATTCATTATTGGAGTTCTACAAGACTCTTGTGAAACCGCATTGAACTCATCTTCTGATGTATTGTTTACTGCGACTGCAGAAAAGGCAAAAAAACGAAAACAAAATCACGTGGCATAAAGCATAGAGGTTGGGACATAAGTATATAGCTAATGATTTATCCGAATGATTAAGGCGTATCTAACATCTAATCATTCGGTTTTTTTCTGTGATTTGAATCCTTATATGAATAAGAATAGTGAAATGAAGCGGAAGACACTCGACTCCTGCGGGAAATAGAGGGAAAGCTGAGACCCCGCAGGCATGAACTGCACCCCAATTGTTAGACACTATCTACAACTATTGGAGGTGCAGTTTTTTTGTCCAAATTTACTGCGGAAATGAAGCTACAAGCCGTGACTCGCTATTTAAGCGGAAAAGAAAGTTACAGAGAAATTGGAGAATCTATTGGAATAGATCACAAATCGATTGTTAAATGGGTAAGACAATACAACTACAATGGTGCAGAGGCATTGGTGAAACGTTGTACAAGTTATACACAAATGTTTAAACTAGAAGTACTACAATATATGACTGAAAATGGTACTTCTCTATGTGAAACGGCAGCTATTTTTAATATCCCAGCGCATTCCACTCTAGCTGTATGGAAAAGAAAGTTTGAAACACAAGGGATAGATGCCCTTCAGTCACAGGAACAGGGGCGTCTATCCATGAAAAAAGATTCAAATAAACAAAGTTCTACTGACCGTTCTTTTGAAGCACTAGAAAATCGAATAAAACAACTGGAAATGGAAAATGAGTATTTAAAAAAGTTGAATGCCTTAGTTCAAAACAAGGAAAAATCACCAAACAAGACAAAGCACAAGTAGTCTATGAGTTAAGGCATAAGTATTCGGTGAAGTCACTCGTAAAACTCGCTGGCATTCCACGCAGCACCTATTATAATTTAGTAAAACGAATGAATCGACTTGATCCAGACACCGATATAAAAGGAGAAATCCAAGCCATTTATGAAGAACATGAAGGTCGTTACGGTTACCGTCGTATTCGGGATGAGCTAGTGAATCGTGGGAAAAAAGTAAATCATAAGAAGGTTCAACGAATCATGAAAGAGCTGGGTTTAAGATGCCTAGTGCGGATGAAAAGGTATAAATCTTATAAAGGCACAGTCGGTAAAATAGCGCCAAATCATTTAGACCGTCAATTTAGTGCGGACGCACCGAATGAAAAATGGGTAACAGATATTACAGAATTCAAGCTATTTGGTGAAAAGCTGTATCTATCGCCTGTATTAGATTTATTTAATGGTGAAATTATTACGTATACCATCGGTTCTCGACCAACGTATTCATTAGTTTCGGACATGTTAGAAAAAGCATTAGAATCCTTACCAGAAAGGCATCAATTACTCATGCATTCCGACCAAGGATGGCATTATCAAATGAACCAATATCGCAACTTGCTTCAAGCAAAAGGGGTTAAACAGAGTATGTCACGTAAAGGTAACTGTTACGATAACTCTGTAATGGAAAACTTCTTTGGGATACTGAAGTCAGAATTGCTTTATTTTAAGGAATTTGAAAGTGTGAACCACTTTAAACTAGAATTAGAAAAATATATAGAATACTATAATAGGAAACGGTTAAAGGGAAAATTGAAAATGAGTCCGGTACAATACCGAACTCATTTTGAACAAGTTGCCTCATGAAATAACTGTGTCTAACTTTTAGGGGTCACTACAGCAATGCCGAGGAGGCTCAGCCCCTCCCCGCGGAAAGCGAGTGTCTGTAGTGCAATGGAACGGACTTTTTTGCAAATAATTTTTTATAAACTATAATTTGTTATTGTTCGTTTTTGAAATTAGTTCATCTAGTAATGTCGTGACTCCTTATTTAAATAACTGCTGATGAATTTCACTTACCTGCGCTTCTAAATCCTTCATCATTTGTTCAATTAAGATTTTCACAGTTGGAATTCTGTCAATAAGCCCAACAACCTGCCCACCATTTATGAAGCCGTTTTCAAAATCACCCTCAATAGCGCCTAATACATGCTGTGTTTCTGATGTTTTTGCTAAATATTGTTCAACTGAATCATTTTCCTGTTCCGCAAGCACTGTTTGAGCATACGGCACAGTGATGACTCTTCTTACTTTCCCATGCGGTCTGCCCAATATCATTGTTGAAAGGTCGTCACCCTGAATGATTTTTTTCTTATAGTTTTCATGAAAAGGTGCTTCTTCTGTGGCAATAAACCTCGTTCCCATTTGGCAACCACTTGCTCCTAACATCATAGCTGCTGCTAATCCGCTCCCATCACCAATACCACCAGCTGCAACAACTGGAACATTAACAGCCTTGACGATTTGTGGAATTAACGTAAAAGTCGTAAGTTCTAAGCTTGAGTTAATTCCTGCTGCCTCAAAACCTTCCGCTACTAATATATCCGCTCCTGCTCGTTCCGCCTTCATAGCATGTTTCACTGAAGCGACAACGACAATGACTTTTATCCCCACCTCATGTAGCTTAGCTATGTATGGTGCTGGATTCCCAGCTGATAGAGAAACAATCGGCACTTTCTCTTTAATAACCAATTTCATCATCCCTATCACGTCTTCTGTAACAGTCAGAGGAATATTGACGGCAAACGGTTTTGTTGTTATTTTTTTCACTGCTTTAATCTTTACGGCTACTTCTTCAACGGATGATGTCCCACACCCGATTGTCCCTAAGCCCCCTGCTTCAGATATAGCCGCTGTTAATTGTGCAGAGCTGATATTGCCCATCCCTCCTTGAATAATGGGATATTGAATATTTAAAAGAGTTGTTAAGTATTTCATTTTTTCACCACCTGTAATAAATATGTTATAATAAATTTTAATGTATGACAATTCTAAAAAATATAAAAGTGAGGAAAAAATAATGATCATACCTTACCGAGACAAAAAACCTTCTGTAGATCAAACCGTATTTCAAGCACCAGGGTCTTATATTATTGGTGATGTAATCATTGGAAAACAATCCTCTGTTTGGTTTAATGCTGTCATTAGAGGAGATGAAGATAGAATAATCATTGGAGAACGTTGTAGTATTCAAGATAATGCAACCATTCATCTATACGAAGGTTCACCAACAATTATTGAAGATGAAGTAACAGTAGGCCATAATGCTATTCTTCATGGTTGCCATATTGGTAAGCGCTCAATTGTAGGTATGGGATCAACCATTTTAGATGGGGCACACATTGGAGAAGAATGTATTATTGGTGCCAATACGCTTATACCAGCCAATAAAAAAATTCCGCCACGCTCCCTTGTGATCGGCTCACCCGGAAAAGTTGTACGTGCAATCGATGAGAAGGATCTGGCGTTAATACAACTTTCTATTGATAGTTATGTGCAAAAAGGCGCAGAATTTCAAGGGCAACAAGTGAAAAACGATGGCTGAAATAGCCATCGTTTTATTCTTCACTCATTAAAGGATGCTTCGACACATCATAATCAGCATCTTTTCGTTTGATATCATTATCCTTCCGAAAAATCTCTTCGAAGAATTCATTAGCAGGTTCTGCAAGTAATTTATAATATTGCGTAAATAAAAGTGCTGCATGGTTCCCATTCCACTCTACAGGAAGAAGCTCCTTCGGTAGACCTGGATCGATAAAGAGAAATTTACGGTATTCATGAACAAGTAATGTCCTTTCGACAAAACATTCTGCTTTCGTCATTTTCCCATCTTGGATCATACTTTGATGAATAATATATTGCTTACTATATGTAGAAATAAACTCTTCATACTTTGCTTGAATTTCATCTACAGGCCAACTTCTCTCCACTAATGACAGGCTATCTTGAGGCCCCTTATATTCTGAAACAAAGAAGTCAACATAAGACTCTATCTCATACTTCTTAACAAGTTGCTTGACTTCTTTTTCTAGGTTATTTGGTGAGATCCAAAAACCATTTTGAAAACTACCGAATCCACTCCAAACAAGCTCTTTTCTGAACTCATCACGAACCTGGCGTTTTTCCTCTGGAATCGAATACATAAGGAAACACCATTTACCTTTCCAACTATGCGGGTTCAGTTTAAATATCCTACCCGCAGCTTCCTCCATCCGATCTTCTCCACGCGGGGTCAAATAGTAATAGCTTTTATTCCCTTTCTTTTCAGACTGAACCCAGCCTTGCTTGTACATTCGGGACATTGCTACTCTTGTTGACTGCTCATTATGGCCAAATTCTTTCAGTAGGTGGATGAGCGTACCTATCCAAATCTTATTGCCATAATGACGCAAGTAATCTCCATATATCGTAAAGATTAAAGATTGCGTATTATTGCCCATTTCTATCACACTCTTTTTCCATTCGTACTTTATCTTTTATCTTATCTAAAAAAGACAAAGAAACGCAATAGTTATTTCCCTTGAAACACCGGTTGTCTTTTTTCACTAAATGCTTGCAGTGCCTCGACACGATCATTTGTTGGTAACGTTAGTTCATATGCCTTCGATTCAATCGCCATCCCAGTTTGAATATCTGTGTTCATCCCTTGTGAGATTGCATATTTTGCCTGGATAAGCGCAACAGGCCCGCTTTTCAACATTTGTTGTGCGAAGTTAATACAAGTCGATTGTAAAGCCTCTTTCTCTACTACTCTTGTCAAAATTCCTAATCCATATGCTTCATTAGCTGATATTTTCGCGGCTGTGAAGATTAACTCCTTCGCTTTCATCTCTCCAACCACTCTCGGTAAGCGCTGTGTACCACCTGCACCTGGAATGATGGCCCAGCTCGTTTCGGTTAAACCTAATTTAGCATCTTCTACTGCGAGAGCAAAATCACAAGCAAGAATCAGTTCGAACCCTCCACCAAAGGCATATCCGTTTATTGCAGCAATCGTTGGCATCGGTAGATTAGCAATATCATTGAACACATCACGAATTAAGCGGACATTTCTTCTTGTTTGTTGTTCATTCAATGTTTTTCTTTCTTTTAAATCTGCTCCAGCACTAAAGGCTTTATCTCCTGCCCCTGTGAAAATAACCACACGTACATCAGGATTTATTTGCATATCCGCTACCGTTTCTTGAAGCTGTTTCAGTGTAGCATAATCAAAACAATTAAGGACGTCTGGACGATTAATCGTAACCGTTGCAATATGATTCTCTAGCTTGAATAATACGTTTGTCATTGAGTTTTCCTCCTTTAAAGGATACTATTTGATAGATATAATCGCTGGATGTTTAGCCTAGTGATACCATAATTGTATGGATTGTTAATATTGGGATTTTGCCATTGCTATAATGCTCTCTTTTGTGAGGCTCTCATTTACCAAGAACGAACTTACGACGTTGCATTGATCACTTTCCTCTGATAATGGTTCTTGCCTCTTCACTTATTAACACAAGATTTACTCCCTATTAAATGCCACAATGTCCCCTTATACATGAAGGGGACATGGCCAAACAATATCATTCTTTATTCTTCTACATTTTTCACAATAGCAGCAATTCCTTGTCCCACTCCAATACACATCGTTGCTAGTCCATATGTTTCTTTTCTACGTTTCATTTCATATATCAATGTCGTAAGAATTCTCGCACCACTTGCCCCTAATGGGTGACCGAAGGCAATCGCCCCTCCGTTGACGTTAACTTTGTCTGTATCTAATTCAAGTTGTTTCACGCATTCTATTGATTGTGATGCAAAAGCTTCGTTTAGTTCAACCAATCCAATATCAGCTGTAGATAAATGGGCACGATTTAGCGCCTTTCTTGATGCATAGATTGGGCCGAGTCCCATGACTGCTGGTTCTAGTCCGGCTGTTGCACCAGCAACATAGGATACTAATGGTTTTAGTCCTAACTCTTTTGCTTTATCCGCACTCATAATTAACAATGCACTTGCACCATCATTGACACCAGAAGCATTACCTGCAGTAATTGTTCCGCCTTCAAAAATAGGACGTAGTTTAGCTAACTTTTCTAATGAGGTATCGGGGCGTGGGTGCTCGTCCGTATCCACTACTACTTCATTTCCTTTACGATCGTGATAGACAACAGGGACGATTTCCTTTTTAAAAATATTAGCGTCCATAGCTTTTTTTGCACGTTGTTGGCTTTCGTAAGCAAATGCATCTTGATCTTCACGAGAAATATTGTAACGTTTGGCTACATTTTCAGCTGTTTGAGGCATAGAGTCTGTGCCATACATTTCATGAAGCTTTTTATTCGTAAAACGCCAACCAATGGTTGTATCGAACATTTCCATATTACCTCTTGGGTAGTCTTTACTCGGTTTAGCCATCACAAATGGTGCACGCGTCATACTCTCCGTACCACCAGCAATATAAACGTCACCTTCTCCAACGGCAATCGCACGTGCTGCATATAAAACAGCATCTAATCCGGACCCACAGAGACGGTTCAATGTTGTACCTGCAACATCAATAGGTAAACCTGCTAAAAGGGCTGACATACGACCAACGTTCCGATTGTCTTCTCCCGCTTGATTGGCATTGCCTAGGACCACCTCTTCTATTTGCTCAGCAGGTAACCCAGGGTTCCGATCGACCAATGCTTTAATGACTGTTGCACCTAAATCATCGGGACGGACATCCTTTAATGCGCCTTTATAGCGACCAATTGGTGTTCTTACTGCATCAACGATAACAACTTCTCTCATTTTACAGGTGCCTCCTCTGATTTTTTCGTGTAATCATAGACGCCTTTGCCAGATTTTCTTCCCAATCTGCCAGCTTTGACGTATTGTTCTAGTAATGGAGCAGGACGGTATTTTTCACCTAATTTTTCATGTAGATACCTTAAGTTGTTTAATCTTGCATCCAAACCTACCAAATCGACTAATTCGAATGGTCCCATCGGATAATTCAGACCTAACTTAATCGCTTTATCAATATCTTCTGGCGTCCCTAATCCTTCTTGAAGCATATAAAATGCTTCATTTCCGACGAGCGCACTCATACGACTAGTTACAAATCCTGGAAACTCATTTACAACAACTGTTTCTTTACCCATTTTGCCAGCAACACCTTCAATAAACGCAACTGTGTCATCATTCGTTTCTAATCCGCGAATGATTTCAATTAGCGGCATTTTATGTACCGGGTTGAAGAAGTGCATGGCGATTGTTTTTTCTGGGCGGTTCGTATAGGAGCCAATTTCCGTCGGGCTCATTGTTGATGTATTAGAGGCAAAACGACAATGTCCAGGTGCATATTGATCAATCGTTTCAAAAATGTCTTTTTTAATGCTCGCAATTTCTGGAACAGCCTCAATAACAAGATCCGCATCAGCCACTACTTGTTTCAAGTCTGTTGCATAGCTTAGATTCGCTTGAGCCGCGGCTGATTGTTCACCCGTAATTTTCCCACGAGAAACACCTTTTGCAAAAATACTTTCAATCTCTTTTTTTGCACTGTTCAATGCTTCTTCCTTTATATCATTCAAGACAACTTCGTATCCACCGACTGCGCTCACATAAGCAATCCCTCTGCCCATCACGCCTGATCCGACAACAACAATTTTACTCATCATGCTCTCCTCCTCTATTTCCCATTAATAAATGAAGGCGGATGCCAAGCGTAAATAGTCTTGGCATCCGCATATGTGTATTCCTTAAATGCCGAATGGGTTCAGCGGTTTGTTCCCAAAGTAAGAAATAATACTTTTTGTTTCTGTATAAAGATCCAATGTTTCAATACATAATTCACGACCGAAACCAGACTGTTTGTAACCACCAAAAGGTGTACCAGGAAAAGCAGAGAATGGGCAGTTCACCATAACAATTCCTGCTTCAATTTTGTTTGCTACTCTTGTTGCTTTTGCTCCGTCTTTTGTCCAAACAGCGGAGCCCAAACCATACACAGTATCATTCGCCAGTTTAACTGCTTCTTTTTCATCTTTGAATTTCATGATGACAACAACTGGCCCAAAGATTTCTTCTTTCACCACTTTCATCTCATGATTCACATTAGCAATCACTGTAGGCTCATACCAAAAGCCATTTTCAAACCCTTCTACTTGCGCACCTTTACCACCCGCAAGAATTTCAGCGCCTTCTTCTTTGGCAGATTGCACATAACCATCAATGACATCCCATTGGTTCTGATCGATAATGGCACCAACATGTGTCCCCTTATCAAATGGGTTACCTAATGTTAATGACTTTGTTTTTGCAACAAATTTCTCTACAAATTCATCGTAAATATCCTCATGTACATAGAGACGAGAACGCGCTTCACAAGATTGACCTGTGTTATAGTAAATTCCGTAGATTGATCCTACAACTGCTGCATCAATATCCGCATCATCGAAAACGATATTTGGTGATTTTCCACCTAGCTCTAATGTCACGCGTTTCAATGTATTTGAAGCTTTCGCCATAATATCTTTACCAATTGGTGTTGATCCTGTGAAAGCCACTTTATCCACTTTATCGTGCTCAACTAAGTAATTCCCTACATCTTTACCTGATCCAGGAACAATATTTACTACTCCTGCCGGGACACCTGCTTCGATGCAGATTTCTCCTAAAATAATCGCTGTAAGTGGTGTTAAGCTTGCTGGTTTCACAACGATTGAACATCCAACTGCAATCGCAGGAGCAACCTTCCAAGCAGCCATCATTAGAGGATAGTTCCAAGGGATGATTTGTGCACAAACCCCTACAGGTTCCTTTTCAGTATAATTGTGAAATTGTCCTGCCATTGGATTGACTGTTCCACGGTGACCAACAATCGCGCCTGCATAAAATTCAAAATCCTCAATCGCTTGCATTACTTGTCCTTGTGATGTGCTTAATGTTTTACCCGTATCAAGCATCTCTAATTCAACGAGTTCATTAAAGCGACTACGCATAATAGCAGCGATTTTATTCATAATACGCGATCTTTTATTAACGGGAAACTTCTTCCACTTTCCGTTGTCAAATGCATCTCTTGCTGCTAAAACTGCTTTTTCTGCATCTTCTTTTGACGCTTTTGCCACCTCTGCCAATAATTCACCAGTAGCAGGGTTATAAGTTTTGATTGTTGCTCCGCCTGTGCTTTCTACTTTTTCGCCATTAATTATCAGGTGATAGTAATCTCTCTTCATTGATACTGCTTCTTTAGCTGTTTCTTGAACTGTTGCCATGTCTACCACTCCTCATCTTTATTGCCCGATATATTCAGGTTGTCTTTTCTCTATAAATGCTTGAACGCCTTCTTTTGCATCCTTTGTTAAACCAGCAATTCGTTGCCCTTCTGCTTCTTTTTCTAAATAAGCATCTAGCGGGAGATTCTCTGCCAGTGTTAAGTATCTTTTAATTAAGCCAATGGCTTTTGTAGGCATTTTAGCTAATTTAATTGCAAATTCCTCTACTTCTTTTTGCCAAGTATCTTGTGGAATGACGCGATTAATCACACCCAGCTCCAAGGCTTTCTGCGCAGGGATTTTTTCCCCTAAAACAGAAATCTCTATCGCTTTCGCTCGGCCAACTACATGGCTAAGAAAATGTAAATTACCAGAGTCCGGAATTAGACCAATATTAACAAAAGCATTGATAAAACTAGCTTTTTCTGAAGCAAGACGGAAATCACAAGCTAAAGCTAAACTAAATCCAGCGCCTGCAGCTACACCATTCACCGCCGCAATAATAGGTTTTTCGCAAGCCATTATTGCTTTTACCATCGGTGTGTAATGATTTCTTAGTAAATCACCGTGATTCGTATCATCATTTACCTCGGCTAAATCTTGCCCGGAACAAAACGCTCTACCTTCACCAGTAATAACGATGCAGCGTACTTTTTCATCTTTAGCCGCTTGCTTTACTGCTTGTGTAATTTCGCGATTCATTTCTGCAATAAAAGCGTTCAATTTATCGGGGCGATTCAGCTTGATCCAACTGATTCCTTCATGACATTCATAATTAATTGTATTGAACATTGCCAACCTTCTTTCTATTTTCCGTGGAATTTGGGCTTTCTTTTCTCAATAAAAGCATTCATTCCTTCTTTTTGATCTTCTGAAGAGAAGAGTAGATAGAAGTTCTTTCGTTCATATTGCATGCCTTCATATAAAGAATAATCAACAGCTTTATTAACGGAATCTTTAATGAGGCGGATGGCTAGTGGCGGCTTTTCTGCAATCATTTTCGCAAACTTTAATGTTTCTTCTTCTAATAGTTCGCCAGATACAATTCTATTTACAAAGCCATGAGATTGCGCCTCTTCTACTTGAATACGTTTCGCACTCCATATCCACTCTAATGCGAGCGTGCGACCTACAAGTTTGGTTAAACGCTGTGTACCTCCAGCACCTGGCATCACACCTAGATTAACTTCGGGAAAGGAGAATTCCGTACCTTCAGCTGCAATCAATACATCACAACTTAAAGCTAGTTCAAATCCCCCTCCGAAAACAAAGCCTTGAACCGCACCGATAATCGGTTTTTTTATCACTGAAAGACGATCCCAATCTTGAAATTGGTTTAATAGCTCTAGATGAATGGGATCATCATTCGACATTTCGTCAATATCTGCGCCTGCTGAAAAAGCTCTTCCTTTTCCTTTGAGTAAGATGACTCTCACGGTATCGTCCTGATCATAACTCTCCATTACCTGAACAATTTCTTTTATCATTTGACGATTAAGGGCATTCAATTGCTTCGGACGGTTCAGCTCTATGATGCCAATATAACCCTCCACTTTTGTTTCTATAAACACGTATTCACTCATTCGTCTTCTTCACCGATAGCAAAGCTAACCAGTTTACCTGCAAACCCCATTACATCTTTCGCTGATGCTTTACCTTCAGGTGACTTCATACCATTTTTCAATGCTTCATGATTTTCATAATACATTTCACACATTAAATAAAATTTGGGCTCATCTCCTGTTGGTGTACCGCCCATTTTTGTTACTTTCATTTTTTGTAATCCAGGAATTTTTTCAGTAATTGGCACGTGTACATTGTAATAATGCTCATCGAATGCTGCCTTATCTTCCGGTTGCTTGTAAAATGCGATTAATTTGACCATTGTTTATATTCCCCTTTACATTAAGTTTGATATTGGTTTCATTGCTTCAAATGGATTTTTACATGATTTACAATATAAAATACTTCTGCAGGCTGTCGGTCCAAAAATATTATCAAGCGTGACATAGGTTGATCCGCAATAGGGGCAATCCACATGCCAAGAACCGTCTTCTGTAAAATGCTTTGGAGGCGGAGCAATACCAAACGCCTTTAGTCCTTTTTGTCCTTTTTCCGTAATGCGATCTGAAGTCCATGGAGGTGCGGTTTTGAATAATACTTCTACTGCTTCTACCCCCGCTACACTTTGGATTTGTTCGACCACATTCTTCTTGATGATTTCAAGTGCTGGACACCCTAAAAAGGTTGGAAGCATCGTAATCGATACATGCGAATCATGTATTTCTACACCCTCGATCATCCCTAGGTCTACCACACTCACTGTGCTAATTTCAGGGTCCTGAACTAATTCAAGCGCTTCCATAATGTCCTTTTCAGCTACTAAAGTCGGTTGATACATCTCTATTCCTCCTCACATGTTCTAAAAAGTCTTACCAAGGAACAGTAGGATTGAGGCGATAAACCTCTGATAACGTACTTAACGCACGGTCAAGTTCCTCAGTGTGTTCCCCTAAACGTCCATTTCGATCTGGTTGCTGTATGATAGGCGATTCGATATGAAGCGCTTTCACTACTTCTTCAAGTGCTGCTTCCCATCTTTGTTTTAATACCGTTGCATCTTCAATTAAAGCAAATTCTTTAAAGCTTTGAGATGCATTACCATAAGAGAAAACATCACCAAAGTCAGCCATTACTCCTTCAATTGCTTTGTTCATACGCTCTTTAGCCTCGTCAGATGAGGATAATAATTGCGTAAACCATGTTCTCCAGTGTATATGATGGTAAAACAATTCCATGCTAACTTTTGTGGCTACTTCAGCCAGTGGCTGATAGGTGGTTTTTTTCAATGAATCTATTTTTACTTTTTTCGCTAGCGTATAGAAATAATTGCGAACAACTGCATATGCCCAATCATATCTTGGTGTTTCCATATAGTAGCCTGCACCATTTTCGCGTTCTACTAATATACTATTCTTTCTTTCCTTCGCCGATCGTCCATGTGCTAGATCATCTATCTTTCCATACCCCAGCTCTTCTAGTAAACCGAAATACATTTTCGCATGACCCATCGTATCTTGACTGATGGAAGATGAAGCAACATCTTCTTCAATATGAGGCGCCAATCCTAGCCATTCTGAACCGCGGTAAGAGAGGAGAAAGTCATCATCAGCAAGCTGAAATAAAAGCTCAGCAAGTGCTTCTTTATGGGCTGGTGTCATTTCTACTGCATTCGTGCTCATCTTACTTCTCCCCCCATGATAGAATCTCTTTTTCATCTAACATTTGTTGCTCGTAATGGCGCCATTTTTTCTTTAAGTAGCCATACCCTTTTGTTGTTCTGTATTCCTTATTATCTAACCGGTTCAACATCTGCTTTTCTTCATAATTTAAACCACGAATTTCTTTACGATTAACCACCCAAATATCTGCTACAGGTTCACGGCGTAAAAAGTTCTCCTGGGCCATAACCATAGCCATTTCAGCGTTAGGGGCAAGCAAGCTAAATTGATGTTGAAAAGCTGCTTTTGATGTCTTCTTACTAAATACTTCGAATTCTTGAAAAAATTCATTACTACCCATCTGACTTCCTCCTTTAGCTAATCTGACCTAATGCTTCTCGCACCCAAGCATTATTTTCGTAAGATACGCGGCGAAGATTTAAGCGTTCCTGAGATTTAGGACCATTATTTTTCATTATTTCTTTTAATTTCGACCAATCAGGTTGTTGATAGATCCATTCTTGCTTCTCTTCATCAAAACGAATGGTTGGATCAGGAATCTCTAAACCAAGAGATAGAATTCTAGGTACATATTTTGTAAGGAACGCTTGACGCAATTCTTCATTTGTCTTTGGTCTGATTTTATATTTGATGGTAATATCTTGTTTTGACTTGCCTACTTGGGAACTTGGGGGTCCGAAGAATAACAGAAGTGACTCCCACCATCTTGTCACAGCATCTTGCACCATTTCTCTTTGTTCCTCTGTTCCCTCTGCTAATGCCATGATTATCGATTCACCGTGTTGAGCGTGGAAGACTTCTTCCGCACAAATACGATGCAATGCTCTTGAATAGGGTGCATACGAACTGTTAAGCATATTGGTCTGTGTAATGATAGCCGCACCATCTACTAACCAACCAATTAAACCTGCATCTCCCCAACTCGGTGCCGGCATATGAAATACATTGTGAAATTTCAATTTTCCTGTAAAAAGATCCTGCATAATGCCATCTCGTGTTTTGCCAGTAGGCTTAAGTAAGTCTTCAGCGACACGCAATAGTAATTGGCCATGCCCCATTTCATCTTGTACCTTTGCCATGATGCCGAGTTTTCTTTGTATAGACGGGGCTTTAGGTACCCATTCTTTTTCTGGAAGCGCTCCCATAATCTCACTGATTCCATGCATGGAAATCAATTTAATTAATGCATTGCGATAATCTTCAGGCATCCAATCATCAGCTTCGATTTGTTCACCGCGATTGATCCGTTCCATAAACTGTTCATACTTTTGTTCTTCTGTCTCCGCTACAACTGAACTACTCATCTACCTTCCCTCTCTTCTTTAATTTATTATCCATTTTATATAACGTTTATATAACGATATTATATATTATAGTTATGTTATAAGGCAAATTTATTTTTCTGATTATTCATTTTAATTTTTTTCACAAGATGACTTCGACTTGTCGCTTATCAACGATTCTAACAGCTTTTCCTTCTGATCTTGGAATACTCCTTGGTGGGTGTACTTTAACTTTCATCGAAACTAGACAGTTATTTTTCATGGAATGCTGGACTTTTTTCATTAAACCTAAAGTATATCCCTCTAAATCGACACCGTTCGATTTTTGATACATAACTTCATCCATTTCTACATGAAGTTCTACACTATCCAGTACACCATCATTCAATAAATGTACTTGATAGATAGGTGCCAATTCTTCTATTTGTAATAAATAATGCTCGATTTCAGAAGGGAATACATTTACACCCCGAATAATCATCATGTCATCGATTCGCCCTTTAATTCGTGACATTTTTTTCGTTGTTCTACCACAGGAACAAGTACCTGATTTTACTGAAGCTAAGTCTCCTGTACGATAACGAATAATCGGGAACGCTTCCTTCGTTAAACTAGTAAAAACAAGTTCGCCGATTTCTCCTTCAGCTACTGGTTCTAACGTATCCGGATCGATTACTTCTACCAAGAAATGATCGTCAGCAATATGCAGACCTTGTTGTTCTTCATGACATTCCATCGCTACACCTGGTCCCATCACTTCACTTAATCCGTAAATATCACTTGCCTTTATACCGAACAACTCTTGAAGTTTTTTACGCATACCTTCTGTCCATGGTTCTGCACCAAAAATGCCATATTTTAAGGAACTCTTAGCTGGATCTTTGCCTTGCGCTTTCATTTCTTCTGCAATTTTTAAAATATAAGAAGGGGTACCTGCAATCACTGTCGGTTTGAAATCCTCAATAATCATTATTTGGCGATCGGTATTGCCACCAGATACCGGAACTGTCGCCATTCCTAATCTTTCTGCACCAAAATGAATCCCTAATCCCCCAGTAAATAGCCCATAACCATAGGCATTTTGGAAAATGCCATCCGGTTCACCACCAGCTAAGGCAATCGCACGAGCAGCTAAATCAGCCCAGTTATCAACATCATTTTGAGTATAACCAACAACCGTTGGTTTCCCACTTGTACCAGATGAAGCATGTACGCGAAGGACATCCTTCATCTCTACCGCAAACAAGCCATAAGGGTAGTTATCTCTTAAATCGGATTTTTTCGTAAAAGGAAGTTTACTTAAATCATCAAGGGTTTGGATATCATTCGGAGTAATATTTAATTCTTGAAACTTATTTTGATAGAAAGGGACATGTTCAAATACTCGATTCACAGTTTTCTTTAATCCTTCTAACTGTAGCGCTTCCATTTCAGACTTACTAAAGGTTTCAGCTTTGTGTAGAATCATCTTTTTATCTCCTTATTGGTTATTGTGGCTTTTTCCTTTTGATAGCTACTCGTATAAGTACATTATTTTAATCGTTGAAACACCTCAATTGAACAGTGTTGTTATGTGGAGATTGTGTAAGTATTTTTGTAAAAAAGCTTTTGAGCACTAGCCTTCTATAGAAAAAGCCCGTTTTTAAAACGCTTTCATTTAAAAAACATATATAAATATAACCTTTTACAAGTTTTCAACCGTAAAAAAGTTATATTTATTTTCACTTAAATTATCACATAATTTTTTTAATGTAAATAAAAATCAGATATTTTAAAATAGAGTTAATATAATTAAAATAAGTTAAAAACATTGGTAATTAAGGTTATAACCGTAAATTATTTATTTCTAAAATATTTGACAAATCATAATTATCCAATTATCATTCCGTATATAACATTATTTAGTTAACCGTATTTTTTTAGTTATAACATTAGTATCTAAACTTTTATTGGAGGTTATATCATGGCCAAATATACGATTGTAGACAAAGAAACTTGTATTGCTTGTGGCGCTTGCGGTGCTTCAGCTCCAGATGTGTATGATTATGATGACGAAGGAATCTCTTTTGTCATTCTCGATGATAACCAAGGAAATGAACCAATACCGGAAGATCTCCTCTTTGACGTTGAAGACGCCATCGATGGATGTCCAACAGATTCGATCAAACTGAGTGATACACCATTTAACGGTGTGCCCGTTGAATCATAAAGAATTAATTCCTTGGGCACTTTGCGTACTCGGGTTTTATTCTTGTAAATAGTTCGCTCACTTCGTAATACATAAACCTTGCTTATATTCCTTTAGGTCTCATTTAACTGGCGAATTATTTCTTGTTAGATACAGAATACTGTCTGTTTCGTCGCTTATCCTTTCCGAAATCTTTTTAAAGAGCAACGAACTTTACAATTGCAATGATTGATAATCCAGATAATTATAAATATAGTAAAATAAGGAATAACAAATTAATATCATTATATAATTTTTCTATAGTAAGAAACTATTAATTACGGGCTTCCTTTATTTCGAACTTGCTCCAAAGATAAAAATTATACTCAGATTACCTTTTGCGAGGCGGACATCTCAGGGTTTCTTTCTGAATGACTTGCTAACATCTTTTGCGAGGCGCTCATCTCCGGGTTTCTTGCTGAGTGACTTGCTAACACTTTTTGCGAAGCGCTCATTCCCGGGTTCTTGCTGAGTGACTTGCTAACATCTTTTGCGAGGCACTCATTCCCTGTTTCCTTTCTGAGTGACTTGCTAACATCTTTTGCGAAGCGCTCATTCCCGGCTTCCTTTCTGAGTGACCTGCAAACACCTTTTGCGAGGCGCTCATCCCAGGGTTTCTTGCTGAGTGACTTGCTAACATCTTTTGCGAAGCGCTCATCCCAGGGTTTCTTGCTGAGTGACTTGCTAACATCTTTTGCGCGGCGCTCATCTCCGGCTTTCTTACTGAGTGATTTGCTAACACTTTTTGCGAAGCGCTCATCTCCAGGTTTCTTTCTGAGTGACTTGCTAACATCATTTGCGCGGCGCTCATCTCCAGGTTTCTTTCTGAGTGACTTACTAACACTTTTTGCGAAGCGCTCATTCCCGGGTTTCTTGCTGAGTGACCTGCAAACATCTTTTGCGAGGCGCTCATCTCCGGGTTTCTTTCTGAGTGACCTGCTAACATCTTTTGCGAAGCGCTCATTCCCGGCTTCCTTTCTGAGTGACTTGCTAACATCTTTTGCGCGGCGCTCATCTCCGGCTTTCTTACTGAGTGATTTGCTAACACTTTTTGCGAAGCGCTCATCTCCGGTTTCCTTTCTGAGTGACCTGCAAACATCTTTTGCGCGGCGCTCATCCCAGGGTTTCTTTCTGTGTGACTTACTAACACTTTTTGCGAAGCGCTCATTCCCGGGTTTCTTGCTGAGTGACTTGCAAACATCTTTTGCGAGGCACTCATTCCCTGTTTCCTTTCTGAGTGACTTGCTAACATCCTTTGCAAAGCGCTCATCCCCGGATTTCTTTTTGAGTGACTTGCTAACATCTTTTGCAAAGCGCTCATCTCCGGCTTTCTTTCTGAATGACTTGCTAACACGCCTTCTTTTTAGAAAATGATTAAATACTGCGAGGACAAATGAGACCACCCAATATTTTGGGTGGTCTCGAAATTCTATATAGAAAAAGGTGATCTAGTCAATTATTGTCCATAATGGATATATAGCTCAGCACGTCGGAAAGGGGGTCCATAGGCGAGAGCGAAAAAATATGGATGGTGTGTATATGGGACAATAACCGCTAGAGTACTATCATCTTTTGATGATATTCCTTAATCCTGCGATATTATTTTGATAAATCCTCTTGTAATGCTTTTAAAAATTCAACACGGCTATTTGCAGGGCCGCCTTCTAATAGTGGATCAATTGTATTTACATATACTTGATCTTCTTTAAATGCCGTAATGTTTTTCACAATTGGATCGTTTTGTAAATCTTCTAAAGCGTTTTTCGCCTCGGCATTTTCACTTTCAGCAAATTGGATGAATAGGTGGTCTGGATTCATATCTGCTAACTGCTCCATTGAAAGTTGAGCTTGGTTCTCTGCTGCTTCAATCTCTGCTGGTACTTCTAATCCTAATTCACTATATAAAACAGGATTGACGAATACATCTTGTGGATAAACAAATACTTGACCTGCGCGGATACGTACAGCTGCTACTTTTTTACCTTCTAATTCTCCAGCAATAGATGCTTTTGCAGTTTCTACATCTTCTTTATATGCATTTAATACTTCTTCTGCTTTATCTTCTTTTCCAGAAATCTCACCCATTAACTTTAAGTTTGCTTCCCAATCAGTAGAGATATAAGAAACAGGAATAGTCGTAGCAATTTTCTCTAATTTCTCTGTTACATCTGCAGGAAATTTAGATGTTGCTAAAATAACATCTGGTTGTAACTCAAGCACTTTTTCAAAGTTCGGTTGTCTTTTTTCACCGATAGATTCAGCTTTATCTGTGATAGAAGTATAAATTTCAGGAAATTCTCCTCCAACTGAAATCGCACCCACTGGATGTACATCTAATGCTAACGCATCTTCCATTGCTTCCATGGCACCAGTGATTACGATTCGCTCTGCATTAGCAGGGATTTCGTATGATTTACCTAAGTACTCAATGGTTTTTGTACCATCTTCACTGTTTTCTTCGGTTTTTGCATCATCTTCCTCTTTGTTCGAAGCATTTGACTCTTCACTACTACCTCCACCACAAGCGGCTAATACTAACATGATGAACATCATTAAACTAGCTAACATCCACTTTCTATTCACTATTATTCTCTCCTTCTAGTTCTTCTTCTTTGTTAGATTTGTTATAAATGTATTACTTTCATACTCTTCTCTGAACAATCCTTTTTCTACAAGTAATGGTAGCAGCTTATCGAAAAATAGTTGTAGTGACCTTATTGAACCACCTGGTAAAGCAATAAAACCATCCATTGCTCCTTTATCCAGCCAGTATTCAATCTGCTGTGCAGCCTCCTCGACTGTGCCGATGATTATCCAATGAGCCGAACTGATAACCTCTGGTCTTGATAGTAATTGCTGAACTGTTGGTTCATTTTGAATAATATAATCTTTTAACAGTTCTGCATGTGTTTTGCTATACACTTGAAGATTATTATGCGGTATGTGTGCTGCAGTTACTTTGTCTTCTTTAGCAAATCCACTCAAATCCAAGCCAAGTATACGCCGAACCATTGCCAATTGTTGCTCCTGACTCAGATGTGCAAAAGCAGCACGATAAAGCGCATTTGCTTCAGCAGTTGTATTTCCTAAGAAAAGTGATAATCCTGGTAATACAACAATCTCATCAGCTTTTCTACCTTTTGACTTTGCACGATTGCGCAAATCTTGACGATAACTTATCGCTGATTCGATTGTAGGTGTGGCAGCAAAAATTCCTGATGCCACACCAGAAGCAAACTCACGCCCAGTATCAGAAGCACCTGCTTGAAATAATGGTAATTCTCCAGCAAGGTGAGCAGGTAAATTCAGTGGTCCTCTCACATCATAGAAATCACCTTGATAATCAATTGGATGAATTTTATCCTTATCAGCAAATATTCCTTCATCCCGATCAACTAATAAAGCTTCAGCAGGGTAACTCCTCCACAACCTACGAATAACATCTACGCTCTCTTTCGCACGATTATATCTTTCCTCTGAAGAAGGCATATTCTTATGGCCAAAATTATCTCCACCTTCAATGGAAGTGACAATGTTCCACCCTGCTCTTCCTTCACTTAATCGATGAAGTGTCTGTAATTGCCTTGCAATCACGTATGGTGGGTTAAAAGTAGTCGAAACAGTTGTGACTAATCCAATCTGACTTGTGTGCTCTGCCAGCATTGTCATCAACAATGTCGGATCTAATCCTCCCATCGCTGGTGAAACATTGACTCTTTCTGGATGCAAAAATAATGCATCTGGTTTGAATACAAAGTCCAACTTTGCTTCTTCTGCCTTTTTCGTCAGATCTATGTAAAAATCAGCAGAAAATATACGTTCTGCACTACTATCTTTTTTGCGCCAACCCCAGCCATTTAACCAAGTAGGTGATAATGATAAACCTATACAAAGGTGCTTCTCACTCATTACTATTCAACCTTCCCTGCAGTTGCTGCTACTAACATTCTCATATAAAAAAACGATTTTCATTCAGAGATTTAGTTTGATAATGAGAATCATTTTCATTATAGGATGGAA
The DNA here is from genome assembly GCF_038006865.1 of Cytobacillus sp. FSL R7-0696. Taxonomy (NCBI): domain Bacteria; kingdom Bacillati; phylum Bacillota; class Bacilli; order Caryophanales; family Bacillaceae; genus Cytobacillus; species Cytobacillus sp. FSL R7-0696. The sequence continues at coordinate 867,006 of NZ_JBBOWA010000001.1, forward strand.
TGAAAAAAAAATCTAGTGTTATTTTGAAATTATTTGTTAATTTTTTCTTTAGCTCAAATGTAAAAAATAAAAGGTAGCCCGAACCAAGAATGGTTTTATAGGCTACCTTTATGATACTTAAAATCTGGTCTATCCTTCTAAGAATACTTCCTCAAGGCTAGGCTCATCTACCTCAATACGAAAAATATCAATTTTATATTGGTTAAAAGCTCTTACAATTTGAGCAATTTGTTCCTCCTTTTCTAAAGTTATTATTGTTTTCTCATCTTCTCGTTGTATCTCTTCACTCATATTATTTAACCATTGGATGACCGTATGTTCTTGATCTTGCGGAAAAATTGAATGTTTCATTGTCACAATCAGCTTCGACCGGTAATACGCTTTAAGTTCAGCAATTGTACCAAGTTTCTGTAGCTTGCCATCTTTCATAATTCCAATTCTGTTACAGAGCTTTTCAACTTCATATAAATTATGTGAAGTTAAAAATATCGTTTTCCCCATTTCCTTTAACTTAATGATTAATTGTTGAATTTCTATCGCAGATTCAACATCTAATCCCGAGGTTGGTTCGTCTAAAAATAATACTTCCGGATCATGAATAATCGCTTGAGCTATCCCTAGTTTTTTCTTCATCCCAAATGAGTATTTACCCACTCTTTTATTCGCATCTAAACCAAGTCCAACCCATTTTAAGACACGTAAACATTCTGCAGTCGTCACTTTTTTTCCAGAAATATTGGCAAAATATTTTAAATGAGCAATTGCATTCATATGATGATAGAATGCCGTATAGTCAGGCAATACTCCGATTCTTTTTTTCACTTCTTCATTTGGTACCTTTTCTCCTAGAATACTAAATGAGCCAGAAGTTGGTCGAAGAATACCTGTTAATATATTTATAAAAGTAGATTTTCCTGCCCCATTTCTACCAAGAAAACCGAAAACCTCTCCTTCTTCTACTTTTAAGTTTATCCCTTTTACAATATCGACTTTACCAAAGCGCTTTACTATATCTCTCGTTTCTATCACATTCATTTAACAATCCGTCCTTTTAAAAATAAAATAAGTCATACTATACATAACAGCAGCTTGTAAAAAAACGATAAGAAACTTAAAATCTTCGTCTTGCATATAGAATAGCGGCATCAAATATTTTAGATAGCTATACCATGCTGTAGATTCTAATATAACCATTTGAAAGATTGAAAAGGCCATCCCAAAAATCACACCAATAAACATTGTATATTGTGGACTCTTAATGACACTTGATAACAATAATGTAATAACGACAAGGTAAGTTAATAAACTTACTGTTTCCAAAAATAATCGCCCATCAAATGACTTAGAATAAAACAACGTTATTACATAACAGACAGTAAAACAGACAAACCAAAAAATCCATACTCCTAAAAATTTACCAAACAGAATATTTGCTTTGGATGTCTTCGTGACAAGAAAGCGCATCGTACGCTCACTCAATTCTCGATTTAAGACATCATGTGATAATGACATCACGAATAATGGACCAAAAAGTAGCAAGATTATTAGTAGACCACCCGCATACCAACTTGAAGTTTGTTCTAACTCCAGAATTGGTACTAATTGCTCCGTATACTTTGCAAAATAATAAGAACTGACTAAAAGAACAACAATCATAATAATCGATTTCACACTTTTGAATAATTGAAAGAATTCCTTCTTTGTAATTGCCATCAATGTTATTCCCTCCTTACGAACTACTATAATAGACTCACCTTACCTAATGAGTAACATCACCTTAATTCTACCTTAAATTTCCACAATCGCCTCTTAAAAATGATATGATATATGCGGAATACTAGCTAGGGGATGATAGAAATTGTATGATAGCAGACTATTAATAGTAGACGATGAACAGTCAATCTGTACGATGTTAGTGACGATTTTAAAAAAAGAAGGCTTTAACCATATACATACGACTGGCACAGCAGAAGATGCTTTATCATTATGTGAAAATAACGAGTATGATTTAATCCTTTTAGATGTGATGCTTCCATGTAAAAGTGGTTTTGACATCTGTCCAAGTATACGTGCGATCACTAATGCACCCATTTTTTTTCTAACGGCGAGAGCATCCGATCTAGATAAGTTATCGGGTTTTGCCTTAGGCGCTGATGATTATATTACTAAGCCCTTTAATCCACTTGAAGTCGTGGCACGGATACTTGCCCATTTACGTAGACAACAAACTCATTTACCATCAAAAAAATTAAAGCAATTCAACTTTGGCTCCCTTGAGATCAACATTCATTCAGGTGAAGTATATAAGAACAAGACAAAAATCGATCTCTCAGCTCAATTATTCCAATTACTCGTTTTCTTATGTAAGCACCCTAATCAACTATTCAGTAAAGGACAGCTTTATGAGCAAGTTTGGGGGGAGCCTTACTTAGGAGAAGATAATACGGTAATGGTTCATATTCGAAAGTTAAGAGAGAAAATCGAAGACAATCCTAGTGATCCAAAATGGATTGTGACTGTACGAGGGCTTGGCTATAAGTTTGTTAGTAGGGATACCCCAAAATGAGTATTCATCGACGTTTTATTACTCAATTTCTTTTGCAGTTGTTTTTTTATTTTATCTTCATTTCTTTTATTCTTTTAACCTTTACTGTTTTCTTTGGTTATCATTTATCAAAGGCGGAGATTGAAGGGAATGTTGGTAAAGCTGACGAACTATTTTTAGAGGATCAAATACAACTAAACAATGGGCATGTCACCATCCAATCAGAGTTAAAAGAGCTAGTAAAAAAGCAATCTGGATGGTTATTAATATTTGATAATAAAGGGCAGCTAATAAAGCATTTATACTCGCCTAAAGAGTTAGAAATGAACTTCTCAGCTTTGATAGATCATAAGGAGGATTACGATCGATATTATAGTTGGCAGTTATATAATGATAGTGAACAGCCACTCATTGTCATGTTTGGGCAAAGAAATGAAGCTGAGAAGCTCATTGATGAAATCGCCTCACATATGAACTGGACAACAGATGAATTGCAATTACCAAGGGATCTTCAACATGAAGTAATGAGTGTAGATGGATCCGTGTTTTTATCTACACTGGATGGGACAGTCTTGAATACCTTCAACAATGAGCAGAGACTGTCTATTAAAGAACTTTATCAATTAGGTAACAATAATAGCTTTTTGACAAAGAGTATTTCCAATCAGGAATCTAATAAGACACTCATTGTCTCTGTCCCTAATCCGATAAAAGAGGATGTTGAAGCAACAACGTTTATATATCAATTAAAATATCCACTGATTGCTCTCCTAATCGCTTTATTACTCACTTTTATTATTAGTGGATTTTTATATTCGCGTAAGTTCGCATCACCTGTAACGACAGTGATCCAATGGATTGAAAATTTAGGGAATAAACAATATACGTCTCCTACAAATATTAGACATCAACAAAAGCTCTATCATAAGTCTGGAGTTATTAAGCATAAATATAGACTTTATAAAGAAGTAATGGAAACACTCTCTGCTGTAACCATCCAACTAGAAGAAAATGAAAAAATGCGAAAAAAACAAGCTAAAACAAGAGAAGACTGGATTAGTGGCTTATCACATGACTTGAAAACACCGCTTTCTTCTATTGTAGGTTACACAAAAATGTTAAATTCCGATCAATATCAATGGAGCCTAGATGAAAAAAAACATTTCATTGACACAATCGATGAGAAATCCCATTACATGATGGAGCTTATCGAAGACCTAACTTTAACTTATCGTTTACAGAATAACAGTTTACCTATTATACAAGAATCAATAGAATTGAACGAAACGATACGTAGGACAATTATTCAGACAATGAATATGCAAGATGAGTATGCCTATACTTTTGATCTGCAATCAGAAACAAAGCAATTGATTATTTCTCTCGATCCTAAATGGTTCCAAAGAATTTTAGATAATCTCATTATGAATGCTGTGAAATACAACCCAAAAGGAACGACTATAACGATTACGACGCAGACGTTAGAAGAGAGATTGGTCATCATTACCATTGAGGATAATGGAATTGGTATGGACGATGAAACATTAAATAACCTGTTTGATCGCTACTATCGTGGGACAAATACGACTGATTCTTCTACTGGTACCGGATTAGGAATGGCAATCACTAAACAACTCGTCAAACTTCATGGAGGGTCAATTAAAGTACACAGTGATGTCGGTATGGGGACAAAAGTGAGGATTATCCTTCCCATTAATTAAGACACAACAAATTTCTTAGTGGATATGAATACTTCATTATATCCACTGCTTTTCTTTTTTAGCATGTACTTAAAACATCCTCTATAAACACAACTCATGCTGGGTTTTTACTAGAAGAAAACCAACCTATTACTGCGATCGCAAGTAATATGCCATAAAATATGATTTGCCAAAGGGCTGAATGGGCAAATCCTTCAGGTAACCAAGCAATGGCTTCGTGTGAAAGGACCATTACGAGTAGCTTCACACCTACCCAACCGACAATCAGATAAGCGGCACCCTCAAGGTTCGGACGTTTATGAAGTAAATCAACAAAGATATTAGCAGCAAAACGCATGAGAAGGACACCGATTAGTCCACCAATAAATACAACAAGGAAATGACCTGTGTTCAGTCCACCAATATGACCCCAATCTGTTTCAGGTAAGGTTACACCTAAAGCAACGGCAGCTAAAATAGAATCAATCGCAAAGACTAAGTCTGCACATTCTACTTTAAATACAGTCCACCAGAACTCTTTCTGTGTAGCGTCTTCTATGATTTCTACCTGTTGTTGAGAATGATTGTTCTTTTTCATTCTCAACCAAGTATATAGATTTTTAATTGACATGATTAATAAATATATCGCACCTAATGCTTGAACTTGCCAGACGTTCACTAAGAAAGAAATAATAAATAATGACCCGAAACGAAGGACCATTGCACCAACTAAGCCATAAAATAAGGCTTTTTTCCGTTGTTTCTCAGGTAAATGACTGACCATTAATGCTAATACGACCGCATTATCAGCAGCAAGTAATCCTTCAAGACAGATAATAACGAATAATACACCTAAATATGGTAATAACAATTCCAATCCTTTCGACTCCCCTTTTTTGCATTTGCGTAACAAGATTTTGTTCACAGATGAAGCAGTAGCAAAACAAAGAAATCCCATAGCGAGATATTCAGGATGGGCGGAGTCCCATGTTCTCTCCCCTAAACGGCAAAATGTCTCAGGCAGTTACTGCATACTTATTTTTCCTAAGTTCCTCGATTTCAACCTATTAATCCTCTATAAATTTGTTATTCATAAAATAATTTAGTAATTAACGGGTGAAATACCCTCCTCAGAAAAGAAAGAGTAAAAAATAGTTAGGCAATGGTTAAATAGATGAAAGATGGCTACCAAAAATCAAAACAATAAAAAACGCACCCAAATTCTGTTTTCATAACAGAATGGTGCGCGTTTTAAGTAAAGCATTGTTATTCTAATCCATTAATGGTCATTTCTTTAACAGGTAAAAACATTTCACCTGTATTTAAATAGGTCATCTCTACCTCATCATCTTCTTGCAAATAGATCGCTAGCGGATTGTTTTCAGTAGAGGCAATGAAATTCTTACCATCTTCCAAAAGGAAGGATACGTTTGTCGATTCTCCTACTCTTTCTTTATATACCCTAACTACTTTTCCTGTTAATTGGACTTCTTCTGCACTAGAGCTTCCTTCAACACTTCCACTTCCACGTTGTAGAGCTGTTTTATATTGCTTCAATGCATCATTTGGTGTACTAGCATAAACAGCAATTTCCGGGTTAGCAGCTGAAACGATAAAATAGTTTTGCAAGAAGCCATTTGTATCTAATACCGGTGTTAACCAGCTTGCTTCACCATAGAAATTATATAGTATTGGCATTTTACCATACCATTTTTTCTCAATGAATTTCTTTTCGATAATTTGTAATGCCCCTTGTGAATCCATATAAGACTCTTCAAGATTACCCGTATAATAAGTCGCTTCACCTGTTCTAGAATTCGTCAAAGAATATCCTAGCATAGAGTCAACGCCCTCTTTCGGACTGGTGAAATCAGTGAAATAATACATATCGCCTTTTTCATCAAAAATAGGACTCACATTCGCTTCTGTACCTTCATCTGATGGTAACTTCACATCAGATTTTCCAAATAAACTATTCCAGTAGCCATTCACATATTTTCCGAAGTAGCTATTATGCAAGCTAACTGTCTCCGGCGAAACAGCTCCGTCAATAAAAGCAGGTACATCTTTTAATTTATATTGCTTAGCAGCTCCTGTTAACGGGTCAACCATCACTATCCCCAATGGATTAAAACCGTTTCTTGCGCTAATAAATTCACCATACGTGCGAATATAAAAAGGCTTACCCTCATCATCAATTTCTAATTGCACATCACCATAGAAAATATAATCAGGGTATTGCAATCGAATTTGGCGATAAATATCTTTATTTAAGAAAGAAGATGGTGTATAAGCCATTTCCGATTTAATAAACTTTGGATTGGCACTAGAGTCTGTTGCACTTACAGTAAAATATCCTGGTGTAGTATCACCTTGTATCCATTTAAAGAAACCGGAAAATTCAACTGGTGCAATATACACATATTGCCCATCTACTTTTTGTATTTGTAAACTCCCTAATTCATAATAGCTCGTGTTTGGCACTTGCCCAAAAGCTTTCTTCATTTTATTACGAGCAAAATCAGGCGGCACACTTGCTGGTGTCTCATTTTCATCAAATGTTTCAATTTCTTCTTCGACCTGCATTTGTGCTTTTTCAAATTTTTTATCTGCATTAAAGACAAATGCGAAAGACATATAAGCGATAGCTATGATACCTATTAAACCTAATACTAATTTAACCTTACGTTCTATACCTTTAGCAAAGAAACCGCCTAGTACAGCTAACACTGTTAAACCGATAACAAGACCATTCATGTTGCGATCTAAATTAGTGAAATAATAAATACTAAAGATAATAATAAAGAGGAGAACGAAGATAAAAAGGAACCCGTTAAATGAAGGGCTTTTTTTCTTTTCTTCCCCCTTTTGAAATAAAGATAAGACTGGAAACAAAATAACTGCGCTTACCACAGCGATTATGAGTGAGAATATAAATAGTTCTCCCATGGAGTATCCCCTTTCGTTATTGCAATGTTCTACTATGTTATACGAATCTACACAGAAATAGTTTCAGTCCTTTTTCATTTTTTTGTTATAATCAAGACTAATGAAATCTAAAATGTGAGGAAATAGTAATGTGAGAAAAAAAACATACCTTAAAATCATTTTGTCGTTACTGTTACTTTGTCTGCTTTTATTCGGTAGCTATGAATTAATGAATGCAAGATCCTATCAATTATTCGGAAACATAACAAATAGCATTGAAACCGATGAAAAAGTTGTTGCCCTTACTTTCGATGATGGTCCAACTAAAAATGTGGAACAGGTTCTTCACTTGTTGCATCAATACAATGCAAAGGCCACTTTCTTTCTGATTGGTCAAGATATAGAGAAGTTTCCCGAAGAAACGAAAGCAATTATTGAAGCTGATCATCAAGTTGGTAATCATACATTTTCACATGCAAGAATGATTTTCAAGTCACCGACATTTATGAAAGAGGAAATTGATAAAACCGATGCGCTCATCCATGAAGCGGGGTATAAAGGCGAAATAGACTTTAGACCACCAAACGGCAAAAAATTAGTTTTCTTACCTTATTATCTCAAACAAAAAGAAAAAGAAACGATTACATGGAATATTGAACCTGATACTTTTTTCACTACACCAGAGGAAAAAATCGACTATGTATTAGAAGAAATCCACCCTGGTTCTATTATTCTCCTTCATCCAATGTATGATCAATCTGGTGACGAACTTCAAGTGATCGAAGAAATTTTAAAAGCTTTAACAGAAGAAGGCTATCGATTTGTTACTGTCGATGACCTACAAGAATTAGAATAAAGTTTATAAAACTTTCGCTTCAAGAATTTTTTTCACCTTTCATTCTATCTATGAAAAAACTTGTACTAAAATAAAGGGCTGGTATACCAATGGCTAGATAAAGCCAGCTCTTTGGCATCAAAAGGTTATAGAAATAACTAAATAATACAACCCAGCTAAATAAAATAATAAAATAAGCTAACTTTTTAAAGACTGTTCTTACCTCCTGTCCTTAACCCTTTCAACATATCTGTATGTTGACAATATAGCTTTCTCCCATATTGACAGATTTCCTTATAATGTATATTCAACCATTTATCCATATCTTTTTGTTCATTTTTCCTAAAAAAGTATGTAGATAGCTGCTGCATGATTTGATAAGATGCATAGTTATGTGGAATATCATTATTTATGGCTTGATGGATTAACCTTTCTAGCAAACGATGGTCTTTGTAATAGATGAGCTCGATTAATTTTGCGCGATATTCCAGCTCCCACCCGCTTAAATTCGGGTAATGTTTATAATCGTTGTAATGTTGAGCTTCATGCTTTAAAAAAGAAACGAGGAACTGATCTTCATTTAAATATTCTCTATAGCGAGGAAGTATACAATAGATTCCTTCCTTAGATGCCCATCCACCTGCTCCTATTTCTCCAAAAGTGGCATAATCTAGCCAACCCAGCATCAAAAAATCATCGAGGAAAAATACTTGAACCGTTTCTATATCATTTAAAAGTTCAACATCTACCTTTTTACTTTCTGTAGTTTGCCAAATATATGGACCATAATGTGGTAATGTCCTTCCTCCGACGAATGAATAGCCCTTCTCTTTAAATAGTTGGCTCAGCTCTTCTTCTATTTCTTCCATCGACTGCGCTTGGCTAGATGTTGATTTACCTAAACCTATTAATAGTTCACTTTCCGCTTGGGAAACATCTTTTCTCCTGGTTAAAACATCTATAAAATAGCTTTGATAACAATTAACTACATACGCTATCCACTTATCAACATGTTGAAAAGGTTCATTCTTCTGAAAGAAGCGCTGTTGATAACTTTTCAACATGGCTTCCTCTTCTGAAGTACGTTGCTCCTTTTCTATTAATTGTTGATAGATTTGTGTGATCTCACCCTGAATACAGAGTTGATAGAGTAAATGTGTCACCCGAAAACCTCCATTTGCTGTTCTTCCTATGTGGGATTCGACATTATTCTTCTATTACCTTCAATATCCTTAACGTTCAACTATGAATCACCTACGGATAACTGTCGTATGATTGCTTCACCCTGTTTTCAAAATGACGATTGTAGATTTCAAAACGAATGATAGTAAAAACAAACGAGCAAATCTTTTCACAATCTTTGCTCGCTTGTTGAGTATATCTAGGATTTATTTGCTGCTCTCATGATTATTCCCATCTACACCAAGCATCGTTTTTGCCATCTTCTCCATTTCCTCCAAACCAGAGAGTTGAGCAAATTCAGCGACTCCAACGGCTGCTGCACTGACAAGTTCGATGATATGCTCTTTCATAAATGGCCATGTCCTTCCGCCCGCTTTTTCATAAGCTGAGATGACTGCATCTAACCCCTCTTCTCCAAAAATTAAATAATGAGAGGTAAAGTCTATAGATACATCACCGACAGCTACTTCAGTCCAGTCTATCAATCCTGTTACCTCTTTCTCTTTATTCACAAGAATATGCCCTGGATGCACGTCACCGTGAAGCAATCCTGTATGATTGGGCCATAGACGATCATTCGCCAACCACTTCTGCCAACGTCTCCAAAGTTCATCGCTTACCCCGTAAATTTCCTTTACCTTATTCATTCTTGAACTCATTTCCTCTTTTGCTTGGGAACTATTAAAAATTTTAATACCAGTATCTTTCACATAGCGAATCGGCGTTCGGTGAAGTTCTGCCAGTATTTCACCTAAAGTTGTGTGATAACGTGTCAAATCACTTTCCTTATCGAAGCTCCAAACATAGTTTTGTATCTCATGATCGATTGTGCCAGCTGGTATACCGTCTAATTGTTTGTAGGCCATACAATCATTCGTGAAAACCTTCCAATGCGGTGCTTTAATGCTCGTATGTTTATAAAGTACTTCAAGTACCGCATGCTCCTGTTTTGAACGAGTCATGGAATCTTCACGGCGTGGTATACGTAATATCCACTTATTATTTTTTTTATCCACAACATGTGCAACTAAGAAATCCATACCTGACTCATTTATTTTAATTTCTTCTTCATCAATCATTAATCCATGTTTGTCAGCTAGTCTTTTCACTTCTTTTTTATCCATTTTTTTCTCTCCTTTATTTCACTTGTTTTATTTGTTGCTCTTCAATTTTAAATATATGATCCGCCACTCTTTTCACGAAAGTTCGGTCATGACTTACCAACAGTACTGTCCCTTCATATGCATGAAGAAAACTTTCTAATGCTTGTATGGCTTTTATATCTAGAAAATTGGTTGGTTCATCTAAGATGAGTACATTATCACTTCCTAAAAATAGCTGACTTAATATAAGTCTGATTGATTCTCCACCACTTAAGGTCATTACCGACTTCTGCAAGTCATTCCCTTCAAAACCCATAGAATGAAGGACTGTACGAACTTTACTTTCAGCATTTACACTGTTTTCATTCATAAATGCTAAAACCGTTTGTACACCATCTAATAAATAATTATGCTGATGATAAACACCAAATGATACATTAGGAGATAGAACTATTCCTTCCCCATTGGAGACAATATGTTTGAGTAAAACCGTTTTACCGGAACCATTCCTTCCGTCAATGGCAATGATCTTTCCTAATGGGAATTGGAAACTGGCATGTGTTAATAATCGTTTGCCATCAACAGATAAAGAGACTCTATCTCCCATTATTGGGTATTTATTATGCATTTGCAGAATTTTTGATTGTGGGAAGTAGTGCATACGATCAACTTCCGGTGTCTTTACCTCTAACTGAGTGATTCTTTGTTCAATTGCCTTTGCCTGACGATGAATATTCCTTTGACTTGTATCTTTTGATTTCGTCATGAACATTCGGTTCGCTTTTGCTTTTGCCTCTTTTTTCGACATTGAATGATTGGCTTGATTCACTTTTTCTGCTTGCTTCATTTTTTCATCCGCTGCTTGAATTAATCTTTGTTTTTCTTTCTTATATTGTTCAAATGCTTGAATATGCTGTTCGTGGGCTAGTTGTTTCTGTGACTCATAGTCAGAATAGTTGCCCACATATTCTGTTACCGTTCCATCTTCAACTTCCCATATTTTTGTTACCAATTGATCGAGCAAGTATCTATCATGACTAATAATAATAAGCGCACCGTAATAATACATAAGCTGATCTATTAAAAAATCTATACCTTCACTATCCAGATGGGTTGTCGGTTCGTCGATAAGCATTCCTTCATAATAGGTGGAAAAAAGTTGAGCAAGTTTTAACCGTGTCTGTTCACCACCACTTAAATGATTCACATCCTCATTTGGCACGGATAACCTTGATAATAACTCACCGTCTGCTTGCCTCGTTTCCGGCACTTCTTTTTGCTCAAAGTAACCAAAGTCAATCTGTTTACTCACACTTCCTTTTAAAGGATAGATCTCCCCATACATAAGCTTTAATAGGGTCGTTTTACCACTACCATTCTTCCCAACAATCCCAATTCGATCATACTGGTAGACTGATAAATAAGGAATCTCTAAAATATTACGATCTAGATATGTCACCTCAATACTTTTCATTTCTAATGTTAATTGTTCCACGTTTCCACTTCCTTTAGTTGAGTGATTAAAGGAATGTGATCATAAAAAAACACAGACGCGCTCGGTTGTCTGTGTTTAGGGTAAACGTATATGGTGGTATTTGTTTTAGAAATAACAAAAAAACACAGACAATCTGCGTTTTCTGTTCGAAATTATCACGATGAAAACCATTAAAAATGTGCAGACTACTCCCGTTTACCCTGTTTATGAAAACAGAGCCTTTGAACATTATTCAATTAGCTGTTCAAAGTAACGTGGCGTAATCTCATACTTGCAGTCATTTTTAATGATCCTCCCTTCTTTTATTAATAATAACTATATTATGTTCTCCATAGATTTGTCAATCAGGCAAAAAATCCGGTAAGATGAATAAAAAGGAGTGAAAGTATAATGGACTTTACCTTTACTTACCCAAAAGATTGTAGCAATGCACCAAAAAAAGAGACGATTAAAGAAATGATACATGCTTTTGCTCGTAAGGATCCCTCCCAAGTTTCTCACTATTTGTCAGAGGATATCCAATGGCAACGGGTGAACCATCAGTCAATCATTGGCAAAGAGAGCCTATTTCATTTCTTTGCTAACACTGAAAATAATCATGTTTTATCTCTACATATTGAGCGAATTATCACCCATGGAAAACTAGCGTCAGCGGATGGGACTTATACTATGTCAGATGGTTCAACATTTTCTTTTTGCCATATCATTACCTTCATTAGTGCCGGAAAAAATACAATGAATGCTGTCAAAACCTTTTTAATTAAACACGATTTGATTTTGACAGGACATTAATTCTCGAAACATTACCTTTTCACTACATAATGTAATTCAACAAATTGATTAAAGGTTCTCGTGCTTTTTAAAGAAAGATTGAATTGATAATCACCTGTCTTAAAAAGGGGAATGCCCTCACCAATGATTCTTGGTGCAACAGTAACAATCATTTCATCTACAAGATTTTCCTGTAAGAATGTATAGAGTAAGTCACCCCCACCGATTAGCCATATGCTTTTTCCCTCACCATTTTTCAAATGATTGGTAAATGCTTTAATATCTGGATGAATAAATTTCACATATTCCGTATCTTCATTTACTGATCGGGAAAACACAAAACATTCCTTATCCTTGTATGGAAAATCCCCCTTCTCTTGTTCCATTACCCAATCATATGTACGCTTTCCTATTAAGATTGTATCCACACCGTTGATAAACTCACCGTAGCCATTATCTCCTTCTGACTCCACACTAAATAACCACTCTAGCGAATCGTCTTTTGTTGCGATATAACCATCTAAACTTTGAGCAATATATAGTACTACTTTTCTCATCATAACCCTCCCAAAAAAGAACAATTGTTCGTATATTTTAACATACATCTTCATTTATATCATCTACACCGAATAGATAATCATACATATTTAAATCCATTGATATTTAAAAATTTAAAATATTACACTTTTTATATTATTATTATAAGGAAACCAATTTTTTAAGGAGGAAACCTATGTTTAAAGTCGGTAGCATTTTTATTCCTGTGTCAGATATTGAAAAATCTTCTTCCTGGTACGAAAAATACTTAGGTGCGACGAAAATTGATGTTTGGGAAGATGGCGCGGGATTTTATTTACCTACTGGGTCAACTCAGTTAGCTTTAATCAAAGTGAATCGTCCACAACCGACGGAATTCACTATACAAGATAAACAAAAAAACGCCTATTATAATTTTGTCGTGGATAACATCGTAACAGCTCATCAGTATTTTAATAATAATGGAGTAATAACGACTGATATTCAACATATGGGAGAGATGGCGTTCTTCGATTTTTTCGATATAGACGGTAATCCATTTAGTGTAGTAAATGAAGTAAAAGATTCACCGTATCATTCAGAGAATGTTAAAAGAATGCAAGAAAAGTGAGAAGGAAAAGTGGTCAGGATATAAGTATGCTAGCTAAGGATTTATATCGAATGATTAGGTATATCTAACAGCTAATCATTCGGGTTTTTTGTAATTTATCTTTTTATATGAAGTAAATAGTGGACCGGAGCGGAAGACACTCGACTCCTGCGGGAAAAAGAGGGGGAGCTTGAGACCCCGAGAAGGCTCAGCCCCTCCACGCGGAAAGCGAGTGTACGAGAGCGCAATAGAACGGATTTGTTTTGTAAATAATGTTTTTTAGACCATAATTTTTTATTGTTCGTATTTGAGTTTAGCTCATTTGGTTATGTCCCAGCCTCCTTTATCCAAAAAAATTAGCTTAATTGAAAAACCCCTTTTAATGGTTTACTATTTATATAATGAACGTTATATCTAAAGGATGTGTGGGTAAATGAGTAAAAAGAAAGAGCAATTACTTGAAAAATCGGAGAAATTATTTGATCAGCACGGCTTTCATACAGTTGGCTTAAAACAAATTATTAAAGAATCTAATGTGGCTCTTATGACAATGTACAACCACTTTGCATCGAAAGAAGTTCTTATTTTAGAAGTGTTACGTAGAAGAGAAGAAAGATATTTTGACATTTTAGAAAATGCCATATCCAATCAGGGCAACTTAGCTATTCGATTAGCCGAGGCACACATCAATTGGTTAAGAATAAACGGCTCAAATGGTTGTATGTTTCTGCGGGCTAGAGAGGAGTATTCTTTAGAACCTTCATTTAATGGTGAGATTGTCGGTTTTACTGAACAACATAAAAGACGGCTCATTGATTTTTTCACAAGTAAAGGATTGAATAGCAACGAGGCACTAAGGCTTGAATTGTTATTTGAAGGAGCTACCGCTTTGGCAGAAGTATTTGCTATAGAGACTGTAGCAACAGAATTTCATCATTCAGTATCAAGTTTGTTTTCGGAATAAAGGGTCTCGCTCTTTATTTCAAAAAAATATAATGAACGTTATATCTATTTGAATGAGGTGAATAAACATGAGAAAAGTAATACTACCTGGATTAGCAATGATTGCTATCACATATGCACTTGCCCGCTTAAGTTATGGCTTATTTCTCCCAAATATCTCGAATACATTGGGCATGAGTGAAGGTGAAGCTGGGCTAGGGAGTTCCATTGCATTTATCGCCTATGCACTTGCTTTATTACTTTCAGCCTTATTGATTAAACATTTTGGCTACCGGAAAGTGACTCTCTTTGCTGGTTGTACAGCCGTTTTTGGACTACTAGGGATGGCTAGTGCGCCATCTATTTTATACTTATATATCAGTCTATTTATAGCTGGTTTAGGTAGTGGATTAGCTTCTCCAGCATTAAGTCAAATGGTACAAAACACTTTATCAAAAGAAAAACTCGACCAAGGAAACACGTGGATTAATAGTGGAACCAGCTTTGGTATTATTTTGACCGGACCCATCGTTATTTTATTGACTGATCATTGGCGGTTAGCTTACTTACTCTTTGCTGTTATTGCTGCTCTTGTATTGATTTGGAATCTTTTTTCTCTTCCTCCTGATGAGAAAAAGGAATCGGTATCAGATAACAATATTAAATATCTATCTGCTATAAAAACAGCTAAATATTTATTAGTTGCTTCCCTTTTAATCGGCGGAAGTTCTTCAATTTACTGGACTTTTTCAAGAAGCTTCATAACTTCAAGCTATGGACTAGGAATCAATGAAAGTGTGATATTCTGGATTATCATAGGATTGGCTGGCATACTCGGAGGCGTTTCAGGAAACTTTATTCAAAAACTGGGATTGTCCCTGTCTTACCGATTACTTGTCTTTTTACTAGCCACGTCTATCTTTCTATTAACAATTCCAAGCGCTGTGGCTATTTACCTTTCAGCTGGTCTATTTGGCAGTACTTATGTTTTCCTCACGGGACTATGTATTGTCTGGGCCACAAGAATTTTTCCCGTTTTGCCAGCTTTAGGAGTAAGTTTATCCTTTTTCGCACTGGGAATCGGGCAATCATTAGGTTCCTATCTCGCCGGTATATCCATTGAAATGACTTCCTATCCTTTTAGTTTCAACATATTTGCCGCCTTTTGCTTAGTCGCTTTGTTTGTCACAACGAAGAAGAAGTCAACGTCATGAACAGGATTTGCCTTTTCATAGCTAATCACCGCTACACAAATAAAGAATAAGCATCAGTTATTGTTTCCTCAAACAATAACTGATGCTTATTCTCTGTTCAGAACTTTCATTTAATTTCAGAGTTGCTTATAGAATGAATGTGACCATTCAAAGAATTCACTTTTAAACTCGCTACCTTTTGTCCTTTAGATTCTTCCAATAAGCATTCCTTATAAATCGGGTTATTTTTAAATTGCTCTAAGACTCTATGAAAATCTTTCTTCTGCTCGTATTCTATACACTCAACTAATTGTTCTCTGTGATTGGTTATTTTTATCGTATGCATACTCTTTGTTGTTTCCCCCACCTATTCTTATTTATTAATATTTATACTGTATAACTGTATATTTTAATTTCCTCTTTATACAGTAACATATTCAACTTTTACTTGAAATTACATTTATAAGACAATGTTAAGATAACGTTAACAAATCAATCAACTAACTTCCACATGCATATATAATGAATGATTATACAATTCCTGAGAATACTAGGGTGCTATAATAATCCTTTCATCGAAGAGGAACTATTTTTTATTCATTTCCTTTTAGAACATCTACAAAAACACTTCTATAAGCAATAACTATCCTTTTTTCTGTATAATCCTCCAATAAAAAGGAAAAGTAAGGCGATCAGAATAATCTACTGATTGAATGTCCGTTTATAACCAACCATCTGCAAAAACAATCAATTATTTCTCCTCTCGCATTCTCAGAGGCTACAGTATAGTTCTCACTATTGTACCTATGATTGAGTCAAGATTGCCTTCGTTGTACAACACTTAAGCGCTCTCTGTTGTTTCCCAACTATCGACATGAACTTTAGCCATTCCTTGGGCATCTTCTTGTCATGTTACTCTTATGTTTATTTCTGCCATCCTCTAGTAAAAAAACCTATTATCCATGAAGGTAATAGGTTATATCAAACAAATTATTTTCTTCTTCGACAGCTAACTCATAATGAGGAGCCTTCTCCATCACAAGCAATCTCGCCTGTTCATTAGGTATTGGGTAGACCATCATACTAAACTCTTTATTAGTGATATCCTAGGCGGCGTCAATTTAATTAAAGCTTGAATACCTTCACGCAGACTTCCACACTCAAGAACGCCACATTACATTACATTTATGATTATTGCCTGTTTAATACTGCAATTAACATTCGGTGTATCACATCATGATCCCGAGTGTCATGTAACTGATAGTTTCCCCCTGGAAGTGTGTACCATTCTTCCGCATCTACATAGGTAATCGCAAGAGTGAGGTTACCTTCTTTGTCAGATGTCGTTCGTAATTCAAGATCCCCACTGATGACACCAACCTCACTAGTCATTACACCATGAGTTGCCTTAAACACAGATGAGATTGTATTCATTTAATTGACTCCTTTCATTGGTTGATTGATTGTTTAATAGGAGCAACTATTGAGCATTCCTTGAAGAGCTGTTTTTTCAGAACTCTGCAAATGCAAACCCCAATTGTATTTTGTATTGATCCACATTTTAGCATAAGCACAATTTGCACCTGCACGAGGTGGTTGCCATGTGGATGGATCTTGGTCACCTTTGGATCGATTTGAGCTGGCTGATACTGCGATGAGCTGTGGTCCATTGAGGTCATTGGCGAAGTCCTCTCTTTTAGCAGTTGACCAACTGCTTGCCCCAGAACGCCATGCTTCTGCGAGTGGAACGACATGGTCAACATCTAATTGTGAGGGGTCATTGAAAGTGATGCCATCATAATAGCTATACCATTTACCTGAAGTTACTGGACAATTACCACTATAATTGTCGGCATCACGCTTTAGGATCACTTGTCTTGTATCACAACCATCCCCTTGACTAATCCAGTGAGGGAATTTTTCTCGACTATAGCCACTCATGGATTCTTCGCTTTGTACATTTAGAGAATTAAGTTGGGCTTGGGTAGTAGATTTGGATGGCAAATCTGGAGGCAAAGCAGAAGCTAATAATAAATCATACTGAAAAACAAGCAATGATAAAACAAACGACAAAGAGAACAGCAACGACTTTTTCAACATAGAATTCCTCCTCATTATAATGGCTGACTATATCAACACTCTAATAAGAGCTGCTAATACCAATCTTGGATAGGACTTTCTATGAGTTTCAGCAAGCATTAAATCACTTTGAAATAAGTTATGTACCTACTTATTAATGGTATATCATAATTACCATAGATTGAAGTTACAATATTATTAATATTTTGTTAATTAAACTTTTTAAGTAGGTCACTTTCTACATACTATAGTTGAAAGAGGTGATTTTCCGGAAAAGAACAACATACTTGAGTTAAATTTTTTTGCTATTGGTATTACTCCTTCTATGTGTATCGCTCTCGGATTCTCTATATCTGAATGCTCCCTTGAAAGTTGTTAATTTTCGCTTTCTCCTTTGAGAACATTGATTCCTCTTTGTCCAATGCCCTCACTCCTATTTCTCCACAAACATGTGCCGTAATCTTCCCTCTCATCTAGTAACTTGTATTCAACTTCCGATCCCACTGATAGTAAATAAAACTTCCCTCTACTCCTTGCATGCCAAAGTCATTTCTTTCTAATACTTTTTGAGAGGAAATATTATCTTTCGTTGTTTTGGCCAAGAGGTGATTGATTTCCTTATTTTGCTGGAGAAGAATTTGCAGTGCATGAGTCGTTATCCCTTTCCCCGTGTATGCCTCACCTATGCGATAGCCAAGATAACCCTTTTTCTCTCGCCAGTCTATATCTACAATATTTATTCTACCGACAATTTCATCTGTTTCATTTTTAATAAGATAGAATAAAGATTTATTTTCTGCTTGCTCCTCTAATAATCCTATTAAGACTTGTAGGAACTGCTCATATATCTCATATCTTACAGGTCTAGGTGGAACACTTTTCTCAAAAAATTGTTTATTCACTTTTTCAAATTTGAACAGTTCTTTTGCGTCATCATTAGAAAGTCTTGTCAGTCTATAAGTCATCGTATAAGCTCCTCATATCGTTTCTTTATCTAATGCTGCAACGATTGCTTGGCCTGCCACTTTTCCTGTAAAAAGACAGCCACCAACAAACGTTCCCTCTAATGAGCGATAGCCATGCACTCCACCGCCACCAAAGCCGGCTACTTCTCCTGCTGCATATAAGCCAAGAACAGGAGAGCCCTTTTCATTTAACACCCTTGCTGATAAATCGGTTTGCAGACCACCTAGTGTTTTTCTACTTAGGAGATTTAAACGAACGGCAATGAGTGGGCCGTTTTTTGGATCAAGAATTTTATGAGGCTTAGCCACTCGTATTAACTTGTCCCCCAGATAGTTTCTTGCTCCTCTAATAGCTGTCACTTGCAAATCTTTTGTAAAAGTATGATCAATCTCACGGTCTCTTGCTTGAATTTGTCTCCCAATTTCATCCACCCGCAACAAATCATTGCCAGAAAGTTTATTCATTGCAGTGACAAGATCACCTAGTTGACTAGCAATAACAAAATCTTCCCCTTTATCCATAAATGCTTTAACAGGCGTTGGTACACTTTTTAATGCTCTGCCAATCACTTTACTAATGCTTTTACCCGTTAAATCTGGATTTTGTTCAGAACCAGATAAGGCAAACTCTTTTTCAATTATTTTATGAGAAAGAATAAACCAAGAATAGTCATAGCCTGTTTTTTTAATTGCCTCAAGTGTACTAAGTGTATCAAAACCTGGATAGTTAGGTGCTTGAAATCGTTTTCCATTTGCATCAAGCCAAATAGAAGATGGTCCAGGAAGAATACGAATCCCATGGTTCTCCCATACAGGCTGCCAATTCTTAATTCCCTCTGTGTAATGCCACATGCGGTCACGGTTCACAATCCTTCCGCCTGCTGCCTCTGTAACCGAAAGCATCCTTCCATCCACATGTGCCGGAACTCCAGAAATCATCTGTTTAGGTGGCTCTCCAAGTCTACTTGGCCAATTTTTACGAATTAGCTCCATATTTGCACCGATTCCTCCACTAGCGACTAAGACGATTTTTGTATCATAGTTAAAGCGACCAACTACTTCTCTATTACTTCCTTCTCCACGTTTCGCTTGGCTAGACTTTAATACGGAGCCACTTACTCCAACAATCATACTACCGTCTGTTATTAATTGCTCCACACGGTGACGCGGTTGATATTGGACCAAGCCTTTTTTCATATGTTCTCGTACTCGGCGTTCAAATGGCTCAACAATGCCTGGACCTGTTCCCCAGACAATATGAAAGCGAGGTACTGAGTTACCAGGGCCATCAGCTAACTGTCCCCCTCTCTCTGCCCAACCGACTACTGGAAAAAAACGAACCCCCATCTTGTGTAACCATGCCCGCTTTTCTCCCGCTGCAAATTCAACATAAGCTTTAGCCCATTGCAACCCCCAATAGTCCTCA
This sequence comes from Cytobacillus sp. FSL R7-0696, assembly GCF_038006865.1. Taxonomy (NCBI): domain Bacteria; kingdom Bacillati; phylum Bacillota; class Bacilli; order Caryophanales; family Bacillaceae; genus Cytobacillus; species Cytobacillus sp. FSL R7-0696. Next base: position 887,296 of record NZ_JBBOWA010000001.1, read on the forward strand.
TCTTCTATCCGATCAAAACCAGCTGTCCCCTGCCAATCTTGCCATGCTAACTCCTTTGAATCCTGTATTCCCATTCGACGCTGTTCAGGGGAATTGACTAAAAACAGTCCTCCAAATGACCACCATGCTTGGCCACCTAAGGATGCTTCTGGCTCTTGGTCTAAAAGTAATACCCGCTTCCCACCATCCGCCATTTCTGCCGTTGCCACCAAACCTGCTAATCCTGCGCCAACCACAATCACATCGTAATCCATTGACCTTTCCTCCATTCATCCATTTATTTAGTTATCATGACTGTTTATTGTTTTTAGGGCGGGTTAACTTACTTTTTTGTTTCACTTCATTTAAATCTATCTCGGGATACGCTCTTTCTATTAATCTATATGTTTCTACTAATAGTTCTTCGAGTTCTTGTAAATCTCTCATAGTTAATTGCCCTATATGAACTTTTTCTAACCTCTCTAGAAAATTTGATGGTTTAACCTTCAATGCGTTGACAGATTTCCTTAACCATTTAAAACCAGGGTGTTGTATGAACTCTTTATTCAATGCAAATTATAATATTAAAATATTCTTTTCAACTGAAAAAAGAACTTGTTGTAACAAATACCAATCATTTCGCTCTAGTAATCCATATCTACTATGCCAGCTATTTGTTACTTCTTTATACTCTTTAATCAAATATATTGTGAGTTCTGTTGGATATCCATCCATCTGTCTTCTTAAACCTTTAAATAAGTCTTTACCAACGAGTGGTATACCACTTTGTAGGCTGGCAAGTAATACTTGTTTTTCAATATCTGCTTTTAGCTTGATTAGAAGGTCATCGATGATCCGCTGAAAAGTTCTCGTGCGAAAATTACTTATTTCATATTTTACGTTAGAGACTATATACGATTCGGACCATTCTTCACCTTCAAATGGATAAAAGTCGAGGATTTTACCCCCTCTTTCCTTTATTGGGTAAAGTCGTTCACCCTCCGTAGGGTCTTTATTCCATTAAACATTGATTTCAATATCTGAATACTCGTCTTCCCAACCACGGGAAACAGATCCAGAAATATATACTATATCAACATTATTCTTCGATAATATTCAGTTACTTTTTTAGCCTCCTCGATCAAAATCATGCATACCATCCTTTTACAAATTTTTATTAATAAACCTTAAAATACTTCACTATATACCAACCCCTAACATTCGTTAAAAAAAGAAAAAAATCCTGCTTTCACAGGATTTCTTCGTCTATGTTAAAGTTTAAAGCGACCAATTAATGATTGAACCTTTGTCGCTAAGTTATTTAAGTGTTGTGCACTTTCCGTCACATTTTCCATCGAACCGCTTACTTCTTCTGCCGATGCAGATGTTTCTTCAATGCCTGCTGCTGATTCTTCTGTCACAGAGGCAATCTCTTCAATTGTACCGTTCATTTCTTGACTATTTGCTGTAATATCGTTAAGATTTTCTGCAATTTGAGCAATACTTTCTCCCATTTCTTGCAGTGATAGGCGGATATCATCAAATGTTTGATTGGTTTCATCCATTTGCTCTTTTCCTTTTTCAACCTCTGTATATCCAGTCTGCAAGGAAACAACGACTTCTTTTGAATCAGATTGGATGGTCATGACAATTGATGTGATATCTTGGACAGATGCTGCCACCTGTTCTGCTAGTTTACGAACTTCTTCTGCAACAACGGCAAACCCACGACCATGTTCTCCCGCTCTCGCTGCTTCAATAGCTGCATTTAATGCAAGTAAATTCGTTTGCTCAGCTACTTCTTTTATCACAGCAACCAACTTTGTGATATCTTGTGTTTGTTGATCCAATGTTTTCATTTTTGCTGTCGTTTGGCTGACAATGTCATGAATTGTCTCCATTTGTTTCGTTGATTGCTGCATATTTAACGTGCCTTTTTCCGTCATAACAAAAACATCTTTTGTCTTTTCTTGAATCCATTCACCATTCGCATTGGTCTCATCAATCTTTACAACAAAATCATTCATAAAGGAAGAAATGTCACTCGCACTTTTCGCTTGTGCTTCTGAACCGTAGGCAAGCTCCTCCATTGTTGTAGCAATCTGTGAAGTACCTGCTTTTACTTCTTCAGAAATTAATTTCAATTCCTCACTTTTGGCTGTTACTGTGTGAGATACGTCTTGAACATCAACGAGAAGTGTTTTTATTTGTTGATTCATCTCATTCGTTGCTATTACAAGGTGACCAATCTCATTTTTATGTTTGATAGGAAGTGGTTCATGCGTAAAATCTCCATCTGCCATACTTTTCATTCTGCCTACTACATCATGCATCGGCTTTGTTAAAGCTCGGGTAATGAAGTACGAAGTAACAATCGCTAACAATAAAACCACACCGATAGTAATTAAATTAGGTAACACGATTGCTTCCCCTTGTTTTTCTAAATCCCTCGTTTTTACTATACCGCCTATTGTCCATCCTGTTGTAGGATTCTCAATATAATGAACAATTTCCTCCTCTAACTCAATACTTCCAAGTGATTGTTCATTAGACTCTGCGGACAAATCTAATGAAGGAGCTTGTCCAATAAGTGCTGAATCAGGATGAGCAACATATTTACCAAAAGGATCGACAATCATGCCATATCCTGTGTCACCTACGTCCATTTTATTGACCATCTCAATTAATGTGTCAACAAGTACATCTGCCCCTACCACACCTACTAATTGATCATTTTGGTAAACGGCTTCAGAAATCGTTATAATCGTTTCCCCTGTACTACCATCTTTATATGGTGCTGTCCAAACAGGATCACCTTCTGCAGCAACCGCCTCCTTATACCAATCTCTTTGCTTTGCAAGGAAATCATTTCCTAAATCAGCTTCAGGATAAATCACCACGTCACCCGTACTCTCACTAGCTGAATAAAGGTTGATGACAGAGTCCGTTGTTTCTTGTGTTTCGCGGAAATAGGCTAAGACCTCTTCATTGTCACCTTCTGACGGAATGATCTCCTCATTCATCGTCATTCGGGTCATGATTTGATGCTTCTGAGTAAAGAACATCTCAAAAGTATCATTTAAACTAATTAATTGTTCTTCTACGTTTTGGTTGAGGATCGTTGTCGTATTTTTAATACTAAAATGGTAACTAACATAACTAACCGTCATGACTGCAATGATAATTAACGCTAAGAACGGCAGCAATATTTGAAATTGAATAGTAGATGTTAAGCGGTTTAGGAATGAGTTTTCCTTCCCCTTTCGATCGAATAACTTGCCCATAAATATTCCCCTTTTTATCTAAAATGCGTGATTAATGACCTATTTAAAATAAATAACCACATCTTTTGTCCTGTTATTTTTATCGGCAGACTAGGATATCCTTACATGTTTATCTATAATGGCAGAAAATTTAGTTTATTCCTCGTATAAAGGGGTGTGACTGGAAGAATGAACATGATTCAAGTTATATTAGTAGAAAGTAATATGGAATAAGGGGACATTCGAATGAAAAAGAGCAAGTGGATTTTATTTACACTCGTTTTGTTTATAGTGGGCATCTACTTTATCGCTGTGAATAAAGAAAAAAGTATCTCCATTGACCAAACAGGACAAGTTCAAGCAGTTGTTGATGAAACGAGTAGTGGGAAAGCTCAAGTTGATTGGCGCTATGTTTCAGCTATGGCAGAAGTGAAGTATGGCATTGAAGAAATAAGTGATGAGGAAATAAGACAACTGACAAATCAATTTATTACCGAAGAAAATGATGATTTTAAAATAAAAGAGATTGATAGAGTTTTAACCGAAAATGAGTACAGCCAAGAAGAAAAGGAAGAAGTGAAAAATTACTATAATCAATTAACAGATCAAATTGAAGCAGCAGACAATAATAACCTAAAAAAAATGCAACGAAACTTTATCAATGATATTGAAGCAATTGCAATAGAAAACTATGAAACCTATCGTATCCTCCCATCAATTACGATTGCTCAAGCCATACTTGAATCCGATTGGGGTAGATCAACCCTCTCATCCGAATATAATAACTACTTTGGCATCAAGAGCCATAATTGGGACGGAGAATCAGTAAACCTAGAGACGAAAGAGTACTATGATGAAACCATTGAGGATGCTTTTAGGGTATATGATCAAATGGAGGATTCCGTAAAAGATCACGGAGAGTTCTTAGCCACTCACGATCGCTACAAAAAAAATGGGCTATTCAATGGCACAACTTATATGGAGCAAGCAGTAGCATTACAAGACGCTGGATACAGTACAATTGAAAATGAACAAGGTGAAAAAATCTATAGCGACCAATTGGCGCAGATTATTCAGCAACACCAATTGCAATTGATTGACAGTAAAGTATATCAATGAAAAGTCCATTGAAAAAATGGATGGACGACAACTACAAATTCGTAAACTAAACAATCTATATCAGGTGTACGAATAAATATTGAAAAACTCCCTTATAAGTACATCTTTACGATCCCTGTCTACTTATAGGGGAGCCAATCTACTTAAGTTTTAACCAGGTTCTTAATCTGTCTTCCCTCTTTCTTTTACTTCTTCAAACCTTTTGTTTTTAAATGCACTTGCATGTTGAATTGTTACATCAGCATTTACTGCTACTTCACTTTTTTCTAAGTAATTCTCTTTGTCCTTTTCCCAACTTTCAAAGTCATTACGATAGAGAATATGCCCAAGGTCAAGAATGTCCACACCTTCCTCTACCCCTAATTGGAAAAGATCTTTAATTTCTTTCGTAAAATTTTTCTTTGTTTCCGCAAGTAATTTGTTATATTTTTGGTCATTCACTTTATTCCCTATACTCGCTTTCACATCCAGTTGAACTTCAAATTGATATTTCCCACCCTCACTACCCAGCAACTTTTTCTTCGTTTTAATATTATCAATAATAATAATCGTATCCTGATTCTCACCATCTGGGACTTTTAATGAAGCTCTTTTTGTACCTGCTGACGTCCACCTAATTCCTTTGATTGCATCTAAACTAAAAAAACCTTTATAGTTCATTTCTTTTAAGAAAAAAGCTCCACTATAAGTCAACTTAGGTTCCTTCTTTTGATTATTCTCCCACTGATTTTCAGTAATCGTAATGCCTGGTAAAAATGTTGTCTTTCCGGGCTCAAATAACTCTCTAAAAAATTGATACAGCTTGATTGGTCTAATCATTGTACTTTGTTTACTTGATCTATCTGGATGGTGTAGTAATGTTTCAAGAGACGATTGTTTAAATAACCCTAGAGTTGACAGCACTTTATCAAGTGGATCCTTTGTAGCAAAAATCCACGGTGTGAACCGGTACTCATAATACCTCGTTAATTCATCTAATACATGATTTAATCCTCGCTTTAAAATAGATTCACTAACAACAATCGTGGAGATATGAGAGAAAATAATGACTTCCTGTTCCGATTTATATAGTTCAAAATACGCATCTAATAACGTTTTACCTGAAGAAGTAGATACATATGTTTGCGCTTGACTTTTTTCTCCCTCAGTTTTTGCAACAGAATCGAGACCCACCAATTGAACATATAATTGGTATTTCCCATCTTTAAAATCCACACCCAAGGCTGTCGCAAAATTAAGGTTCTGAATTTCTTTCATGTCAGACTCACATGCTACACATGTTAAGAGGAGAACGAAACATAGTATGAAGTTTACGACTCTTTTCATTTTCTATTTCTCCTTATGTTTACAATGCCACTCACTTTTTTATTTATGCGAATTGGATCGACCAAAAATGCAAATCGAAACTCGCTTAAATTCAAAGAAGTCACCGGCTCCAAATAAGCCACTTTGAATGACTCTAGTCTTGCTAAGTAAATCACTATACTAATTAGGCTAAGAGCAAAACCGTAAACACCTAAAAAGGTAGAAAACAACATCGTATATATCCTTAAAATGGTCACTGTGCCGGTAAGAGATTGATTTACTAGTGTAAAAGTAGCGACAGCCGCGACAGCGAAAACAACTAGCAGTGTGGGAGAAGCAAGTCCCGCTCTTATTGCAGCATCTCCAATGATAATACCTCCTACAATTGATATGGTTTGTCCTAATGCAGTCGGCATCCGTACACCTGCTTCTCTTAACAGTTCAAATAACATTAGAATTAAAAAGGACTCTAACGGTAATGAAAATGGCAGACCATGCCGGGAAATAACAATCGTTGCTATTAAAGGATAGGGCAATTGATCAATATTGATATTAGATATAGCAAGGAAAAAGGAGGGAACAAAAATAGCTATAAATAAACAAACCACTCTTAGTAACCTTTGGAAAGCTACGATATAATATGGAAAATGGATATCTTCAGGAGATTTAAGCATTCCAAATAAATTCATCGGTCCAATAAGCACAGTCGGTGATCCTTCGACAATGATAACTAATCGCCCTCTTAACAAACATTCTGAGGCAAAGTCTGGCCTCGTGGTGTATTCTAATAGTGGAAAGACAGAAAATGTTTTATCTGAAATCCATTGTTCCAATTGGCCAGCGCTAATGAGACTTTCCACATCTACGTTTTCTATCCTTCTCCTCACTTCTTCTATTATATTTTTCTTTGCTTTCCCCTCTAAATAGACCAACACAGTTTTTGTTTCTGTTTCTCTCCCAATTTGAAAGACTTCACTCTTTAACTTTTCCGTTCTGATTCTCTTTCTAATAAGAGCCAAGTTCGTATGGAGTTCTTCTGTAAATCCGTCTCTTGCCCCCTTTAACGATACTTCTGTTTGTGAATCCTCTGGTGTTCGATGAGGAATTTGAGCGATATCAATGGCAAAATAATTTCTTCTTCCATATACATAGAAGATGACATATCCTGTTAATAAATGATTCACCATATCCTTTGTTTGATGAATCTTCATAAATGTAGGCCATTGCGATAATACTTCTTTTGAGCGATATCCATCATTCAAATAGGTCACAATCGCATGTACATATCGATTATATTGTTCTCTACTAATCATTCCATCAACAAATAAAGTGAGTACATTCTGATTTGTAATTAAGTGAATATCTGATGCTTGATTAAAAAATGCCTCTAAATTCTTCGTTTCCAGCTTTCCGGCATCTAAGAGTTTATCTAATTGTTTATATCGACTTTCCACGGTCATACTCTTTTTCACCCTTTCGGCTAGGAAGATAGCTAACGAACAATAAAATAAGGGTCATAAACACCCCAAAAGATAGGGCAACCTTGTAAAAATAATGTTTAATAATATGAAAAACAATGATATCGCTCGTCTGTAAGGAAACGATGCCATATAAGATAAGGGCTGTTAAAGTGATAAGAATAACCTTCCACCACTTTTTTTGAATATGAATTATTTCCGGAATAAGAAATAAACAAAGTGAGACTCTGATGGTTACACCACTTAATAATTGAAACACCGCTAAAGCATCCACATGGGATATTAAATCCCCAATTGAAACCAGTCTCCATTGTTCAAATGCAGGAAACCGCATATTAGCAGCCATACTTGGACCAAATGATGTTAATGAACCAATGGTTGGTCCCATAATAAGTATCGTTAATACAGTTAATAACAACATTAAATACCAGTATGGTATCTTCTTTTCAAAATAGTGATGAATGATAAAGAAGATAAGTAAATCCACACTCCCACCTAGCACGATGATTACACCTTCAATAACAGAAGCGTCTTTATCAGCAAATAACGGCAATAAGTAGGAATAATCTTTTTCCTCTAAAGTCGCAATCGCGACAAACATACCTAAGCCCCATACAAAAGGCAAGAGAATGGTCGAAGTATAGATGATCGTTTTGATTCCTGAACTCGCTGCCCACACACATAACAAAATGAAGGGTAAAGCGACAATCCATATAGGTGTAAATGGCAAGAAAAAAATATGCACTGATTGGATTAAATCAAAAAATGAAACAAGACCAGCAACACTAAAATACAAGAGAAACAAACTCATAATACTATAAGCAACAAAATTACCTACTCTCTTTTTCAACCATATAAAGGTATGTTCGCCTTCCTTGTTTTTAGATAAAATAAGCTGATACAGAAATATCCAAACAAACATAATACCGTAGGCGATTAATACACTTAACCAAGCATCTCGTTTAGCTAAACCCAACAAATGGGGTAAAATGAGCACATGATTAGATATGCCTATAAATAAAATAATGATAAAAGCAAGTTGAAGGCGAGAAAACTTCATTTATCCACCCTCTCTATCTCCCATAAGATATTGGTATTATTTGTTTAATCGGCTAGCTTATTCCTATTAACTTAAATTAATATTTAGTTGGAAGTTACCTGTTTTTTTGGGGGGTTTAATTGTTCATTCAAAAAAATACAGGAGTTAAATTGCAGAGTAGGGGTCGAAACAGAAGGCTAAATGCAGCAATAAATGAAATTACTTATGTGGCCCAAGGAAGTGATTTTTGAATCAGGACACGCGCAAACTACATTTGCAACGCTTTCGTTTCTGTTTTCGGATTTGTGTATGACTCGCTATTTCCTCTTGCTTCGCTCTCATTTTGGTTTACTTATTTGAGTGAATCGCTATCACCTTTTACTGCGCTCTCGTTTCGGTTTGCTCATCTGAGTGACTCGCTATCGCCTTTTGCTTCGCTCTCATTTTGCTTTGCTCATCTGAGTGACTCGCTCTCCCCTTTTGCTTCCCTCTCATTTTGCTTTGCTCATCTGAGTGACTCGCTCTCCCTTTTTGCTGCGCTCTCATTTTGGTTTGCTCTTCTGAGTGACTCGCTATCGCCTTTTCCTTCGCTCTCGTTTCGGTTTTCTCAACTGAGTGACTCGCTCTCCCCTTTTGCTTCCCTCTCGTTTCGGAATTCTCATCTGAGTGACTCGCTGTCGCCTTTTGCTTCCCTCTCATTTTGATTTGCTCATCTGAGTGACTCGCTATCGCCTTTTGCTTCCCTCTCATTTTGGTTTGCTCATCTGAGTGACTCGCTCTCCCCTTTTGCTTCCCTCTCATTTTGCTTTGCTCATCTGAGTGACTCGCTATCGCCTTTTGCTTTGCTCTTATTTTGGTTTGCTCATCTGAGTGACTTGCTATCGCCTTTTGCTTCCCTCTCGTTTTGGTTTGCCCATCTGAGTGACTCGCTATCGTCTTTTGCTTCCCTCTCATTTCAGTTTGCTCATCTGAGTGACTCGCTATCGCCTTTTGCTTCCCTCTCGTTTTGGTTTGCCCATCTGAGTGACTCGCTATCGCCTTTTGCTTCCCTCTCGTTTTGCTTTGCTCATCTGAGTGACTCGCTACTTCCTTTTGCTTCGCTTTCATTTTGGTTTGCTCATCTGAGTGTGACTCGCTCTCCCCTTTTGCTGCGCTCTCATTTCGGTTTGCTCATCTGAGTGACCCGCTATCGCCTTTTACTGCGCTCTCATTTTAGTTTGCTCATCTGAGTGACTCGCTATCGCCTTTTGCTTCCCTCTCATTTTGGTTTGCTCATCTGAGTGACTTGCTATCGCCTTTTGCTTCCCTCTCGTTTGGGTTTGCCCATCTGAGTGACTCGCTCTCCCCTTTTGCTGCGCTCTCATTTCGGTTTGCTCATCTGAGTGACCCGCTATCGCCTTTTACTGCGCTCTCATTTTAGTTTGCTCATCTGAGTGACTCGCTATCGCCTTTTGCTTCCCTCTCATTTTGGTTTGCTCATCTGAGTGACTTGCTATCGCCTTTTGCTTCCCTCTCGTTTGGGTTTGCCCATCTGAGTGACTCGCTCTCCCCTTTTGCTTCCCTCTCATTTTGCTTTGCTCATCTGAGTGACTCGCTATCGCCTTTTGCTTCGCTCTCGTTTGAATTTTTTCTTCTGAGTGTCATGCAACTTTCTTCTACTCGCCTTTCAATCTCTTTCTTCATTTTGAATAATGCGTATGCGTATATCTTAAATACCCATCTCTAACTTGTGTGAACAAATGATAAGAACGATTTACTATCTGTTAAATTCTTCAAATATTACTAATTTATCGCCACCTCTAAACAAATAAAAAACCGTAACAGAAACGTTTAATCAGTTTCTTGTTACGGTTATATTCCCTCTCTAACTATTTCCTTTTCTTCATATACAAACCGACAACGATAAAAACGACAACAACAACTAATCCGATAAACAACCAATTGGCATAATGATTACCTTTCTCTTCTTCCACTACTTCAGCTGTTTCTTTCTTACTCTCTTCATCAATAGAAGATGTTTCTTCCTCCACTACTTGTTCTTGTACAGGCGGGTCTTCAGATATAGATAAGAACTGTGCCACCTCTTCACCGTTATCATGAGGGTCTTCCATTAATAATGAAGTTGTCACATACATTCCTTCCCAAACAGTAGGATCAACAGATGGTGCATCTACATATGGATGAGCAGCAAGTATGATTGTTTCATCACCTATTTGAATATGATATTGGTGAGTATCTTTCCCATCAACACTTATCTCTTTTTGTTCGACAGCTTCAACTTGACCAACTGGCCCTTCTGTAAAGCCAGCCTCCTCTATTAACGAACTTCCATGTTCACTAATAAACATAGCAAATGCTTCTCTTGTTAAGCTCTCAGAACCATTTTCAATTGCCAGTTCACCTGCAAAAAAAGCTTCATTTACATCAGCAAATGTCGCGTTCCCCTTGAGTGAAGAGATCCATCCTTTTTCCACTACTTGTTGGGCCGTATTTTCCCCTTCAAGGTGGTAATATGCTGCGACAAACTCGGCCAATTCTTCCATCGTCAAACTGTCATTTGGTCTGAAAGTGGCAGTTTCGTCTTGGCTATTCGTCATCCCTAAAGCGGTAATAAACAATATCTCACCTTTTGCCTCTGTATAATTTAAATCATTATAAGCATTATCAGCATTCATCACATGTGCATGAGCTTGTGACGTTATCAGTATAAATAACACCGCACATATACTGACGATTTTCTTCCACATCTTTTTTCTCTCCTTATTTGGTTTGTAATTGTAGATAACCATCTTTTTGTGTAAGATATGGTTGTTCCACGCCATCTAAGTTTTTTAAAGTTTCATAGGATAAGGTAAATGGAATCAATTCTTCCAATAACTCTTTCGGTAAGAAAAATCCATTATAAAAGCCTTCTTCTAATATCAAGCTTGCTGATTGCCCATCCTTATTCTGTAAGACTTGCCCGATTAAAATGACATGTCCCTCTGGACGCTCATACACCATATACACATGATCCGCCCGAAAATAATAGGATAAGTCACTTTCAGTATTTAACCATTCTCCCGACAATCGGTACGTACCATCAGGTTGAGCCACTACCCAATGAGTCAACTCCTCATTAATTCGCTTATTATCACGCTCAATACCTGCAATAATATGATCCTCTATTTCAGCCGTCCAATCGATATCTAGATAGTTAGCGATCTGTTCTAATCCTAACCCTTCATTTTCCGCTAAATAAGTCGCTCTAGCTTGGATATTTTTCTCAATCATCCCTAACAACTCTTGATGTCCTTCTAACGCCTTCTTTGCTGCCTCTAGTTGCTTAAACGACAGATAGAGTGTATTTAATTCCTCTAAATACGCATCAATCTGCTGTTCTATCAGCCAATAATTCCCTTGAATATCAACTATATCTTCACCATTTTCAGTCATAGCTAGCCATGTATCTAGACCAACATCACTATAAAATTGCAGCTGATCAACGGCTAGTCCTTGATCTTGCTTAAATGCTGTTTCTAGTGATTCCACCTGTGGCTCTAGTGCAGCTATTTCCTTCTCTGTTGCCTTCATCTCATCCTTTAGCTTATCAATCGTTGATTCGTCATAGACAATGGCAAGAAAGTCAGCAAAAGCGCCTGTCAAGTGAGCATAAACAGGAAGTGCGAGTCCCATAACAAGCATAATAATAAGTATGACTTTTTTAAACATCACGAATCAACTTTCTTGTTGCAAGGAAACTTGCCCCAATGCCAATCACTATACTTACAATACATTGCAAACTAAAAACAATGAGCCGATTAGAGCTATCTAACTGTATTAAAAAAGGCACAGCTTGTTCAATTGGATGTAAGACAAGTTCAAATAGAGCAAAGGTAGAGAAAAGGCTCAAGATACCACCCACTAACCCTAATAAAAACCCTTCAATTAAGAATTGGAATCTCACATGAGCAGGATTCGCTCCTACTAATAGCTTTACACGAATTTCTTTTTCTCTTTGATATAAAGCTAGATGAAAGGCAATGTAGGCAACCATACAAGCAATGATTAAAAGTATGATAGCAATGATACTACCATATGTTTCAACTTTCTTGATCCACCCGTACAGTGTCTGAGCCATCTCTTGTGGATAGATGACCTCTGCAATGCCCTGCATACCATCTAAAGACCGAGCCACTTCCTCTATTAGACTTGCATCTGTCACATGGACTTTAATAGCATCATTCATCGCCCCGTTCGTAAAGGAATCCAACAAATGCTCTCTATTCATAAAAAAATGTGAGAGACCAGCTAACACTTCATCACCTGATTCTACTTCGACAGATTGAATAAAATCATTCTCTACAAGCACATAAGATAGTTGTTCGGTATCATACCCTTCCTCCACGTACACCTTCATTGAGATTTGCGACTCCACATAAGTGATAGTATCTTCTAGAGCAAGCCTCATTAAAAGCAGACAACCGATTAAAGTGACAGCTACAAAGATAAGAATAATAGATGCAAGCGATGCACCTTTATTGCGCTTCAGTCCAGATTGGACATCGTCCCATATATAACGGAGTGACTCAAAGCTCATAAACCTTACCTCCCTCAATCACCCATGACTTCTCATTCATTTGTTGAATCAGTTGTTCAGAGTGAGTGATGACCAACATAGATACACCTTCTTCTTCATGTAGCTCTTTTAGCAAGGTTAATATTTCGAGAGAAGTTTCTCTGTCAAGATTACCAGTTGGTTCATCAGCTAGAATGAGCTTTGGTTTATTCAATAAGGCACGAACAACAGCTGTGCGTTGTTGCTGCCCTCCTGATAATTGCTTCGGAAAATGATGGAGATGGTTTGCCAGTCCTACTCTTGTTAGTAGACGAACTGCTTCGTATTCTACATCCTTTTGTGGTTTTCCTAAAACCTTTCCTGCGAGCATGACATTTTCTAACACTGTCTTTCGCTCTAATAATTCAAAGGATTGGAAAACTACACCCATTTTTCTCCTTAGTTCATATTTCTTCATTTGTCCAATCTCTTGCCCATCAATCAGAATGTCTCCGCTATCTCTCTCTATTTCTCTGTAAAGTAATTTAATTAACGTACTTTTTCCAGATCCAGATTTCCCTTTTAAAAATGCGAACTCATTCGATTGAAGCTGAAATTGGACATCCTGTAAAACCTTTCTGTCTCCATAACTCTTTGATACACGATTTAATACAATCACGATTAAATCTTACCTTCCTCAAGCCAAGGAAGAAATCCCCTTAAAAACCGTTCTGTTGCCGGCATAAAATAAGAACCGTAATGATAATCAGGATCGAGCGTCGTATTAATCCATGTTCCTTTTGAACTTACTTTATCAATATAAAATACCGCTCCACCATCTTCTGTCGCTACTAATACTTCACTGCCTTCGGGTGGCCAGTACACACCGTGTTGATGCCATGTTGCATCAGATAATGTTAAATAATTTTTGAATAGATCATGGTTTTCTCCTGTTAATACAAGACCGCTATTCGCATCTTTCTCTAACCACCACCAAAAATTCGTAATTCTGAACTCCCAATCATGTTTAGGTAACCAATCAAAGCCTTGCGGACCAAACGTCACAACAATCCCACCGTGATCTGCATAAGCATGAATTTTTTCGACATTTTCCTTTAAGAGTCCTAAATGCGTTTGTGATGGAATGAGCAAAACATCGATATCTTCAAACGATGCCTCTGCTAATTCTCTAATAGGGATTAATTGATGGAAATGTTTAGCGAACTCAGACGTTTTGTATGTGCGGTGGTGCTGTGAACTTCCTCCATAAACAACAGCAATCTTTCTCATGATTGTACCCCCTGAATGGTTTTACTATATTCCTCTTCTACCCATTTTCTTAATTGCGGAGAAATGCGTGACGTAGTTTTCTCTAGATCATTACTTCCCATATAGCCGAATAAATCAAAGCCTACATGAACAAGAATCGTCCCGTTTGTACTTTTTCGATCGATATATGTAATCGGTTCTTTTCCATCTAATGTAAGAAGCACCTCTGCCCCTTCTGGTAACGGATGATGACCGCGAGCAAAAAATCCAGCAACTCCTTTATTAAAAGTCATATCATCCTCTAGTACTCCTTCAAAAATCGGGTGACCTGATTCAATTTTGACTGCATAATCTTGAAAACTCTTAATCTCCTTCGGCACAAACGGGCGGCCGCCTGGTAACCAATCAGTGACTAGATTGCCTGAAAATATGACAATTTTCCCCTCATCTAAAAATGATGAAATTATGTCCTTATGCTCTAATAGAAAGTCCTGATCACACATCCCCCCAATAACTAAACATGCATAAGGAGTGAAGTCAGTATATGGTAACTGGTAAATATCTACATGTGTAAAGCCAGTTGAATCTTGATTTTCTAAACGAGTTTGGGCAAAAACACCACCAGCGTTTAATGAGATAAATTGAATAGTCATTTTTTAACCTCCATGATTTTCTAATATTAATAACGCTTCTATTAAAGTTTTCGTATAAGGATGTACTGGATTCATAATGACATCTAACGTTTCTCCAGTTTCAACGATTTCTCCATTTTTTAAAACAATCAATCGATCGCAAAAGTCACGTGTTAACGCAATATCATGTGTAATAAATAAATAGGATGTACCTTCTTGTTGATTCATCCTTTTCATTAACCTAATTAAATCCAGGCGTAAAGATGTATCTAGCATAGAGGTCGGCTCGTCAGCTAATATCAGTTTCGGTTTACATACAAATGCTCTTGCTAACCCCACTCTTTGTCTTTCTCCACCGGATAATTCATGTGGATAACGATTCATATAATAGTCTGGGTTGAGATTCACACTACGAAGGGCATCTTTAACCAATTGGGTTCTTTGCTCAAGATTACCCTTTTCAATTTGTAAAATATGTAGTGACTCTCCAACAATCTCATGAATCTTCATTCGGCTCGACAATGCCTCATATGGATCTTGAAAAACCATTTGAATATCTCTCGCTAATTGACATCGTACTTTCGCCTTCATTTTAGTTAGGTCATCACCAGCAAAAAGAATTTCTCCACTATCTGCTGTTTCTAAGCCACTTATTATACGACCAATCGTGCTCTTGCCTGCCCCACTTGCACCAATTAAACCGACAATTTCCCCTTCCTTCATGGAAAAAGAGACATCGGATAATACTTTCGTTTGCAAGGAAGATGAACGATAGAATGATTTCTTTAAAGAATTAATGCGTAATAAATCCGCACTCATCGGCTCACCTCCACTGTTTCTTTCTTCGGATATAGCGTTGGTATACTATCGATTAACACTCTTGTATAAGGGTTCGTGGATACCTTAGACAACTCAACAGATGGTCCTTCTTCTACCTTTCGCCCTTCCTTCATAATCATAAGTCGATCCGTCACGCTCAAAACGGAAGGAAGGTCATGGGAGATATAAATCATTGAAATACCTAACTCTTTTTGTAGTTTGCGTAATAATTGCACAATCTCTACCTGGACAATGACATCAAGTCCTGTTGTTGGTTCATCTGCAATAACGAGTTTGGGCTTATTAATTAAAGCCATCGCGATGATTACTCTCTGCTTCATTCCACCTGATAATTCATGCGGATAGGCGAAGCGCCATTTCTCATCCAAACCAACCTGTTGTAACACTTCAATAACACGCACATCCATTTCTTTGTTACTTAATTGATAATGGGCTCTGACGGCTTCTTGCAACTGCTTATCAATACGAATAACCGGATTTAGTGCATTCATGGCTGCTTGTGCAATATAGCCAATCTCCTTCCCGCGCATTTGTCTAAGCCCTTCATCATCAAAATGCTGTACGAGGTTACCTTCAAAGTAAATCTCACCTGACTCTTTCGCCGGTCTCTTTAATTGTTGAATAATCGCTGTAGCAATGGTTGACTTGCCACTTCCTGACTCGCCAACAATACCTAGCACTTCACCATGCTTAACTACGAAACTAACATCATCAACAACAGAGCGATAATCACCTGATTTTGGATATGCAACTGTAAGACTCTCAACAGACAGCAGAATACCTTTTGAAGATTGATGTTCTTTTGTTTTGACAGGTTGTTTCTTCCTTTTTTCTCTTACAGAATAATCGCCTAATCGTGGATTGAACCTTTCTTCTAAGTAGTAGCCCATCAATGAAAAGGCTAAAACAACAATCACGATACATACGCCTGGAGGAATAATCCACCACACCCAAGCTTCTGTTAAAAAAGCACTTCGGCTATTCGCATAAAATAAAATACTTCCCCAACTCTTTGTTAACGGATCACCCATTCCTAAAAAGATTAAAGACGATTCCATTAAAATAGCAGCATTCACTCCTGTTACGAACTGAGGAATAAAAATTGGTACCACGCCAGGTAAAATATGTTTATAAAATATATAAAAGTGGCTTGCGCCCATTGTTTTTGCTGCTAAAACAGGGCCAGTATGTTTGATAGAAAGGGTTTGTGCGCGAATTTGTCTCGCTTTACCTGCCCACATAACTAATGTAATAACAAACACTAAAGTAAAAATCCCAGCTCCCATATAAACTGCTACAACAATCATTAACGGAAGGAAAGGTAAGGTAAGAACGATATCTATTATTCGTAATACTACTGTTTCAAATCTACCGCCTATATATCCAGCTAACACACCTATTAAACCACCGATAAAAACTGCTAGAATAGCAGAGGCAATACCAATAAAGAGCGAAGTCCTAGCGCCAACAGCCAACTCCGCCAATATATCTTGCCCCATATCATTTGTACCTAATAGATGTTCAAGATTAGGAGATTGAAAGGGAGGTCCAGATGCTTTATAGGCATCGTAAGGAATAAGCATGGGTCCAAAAAGGGCAAATACCAACATGGCTGAGAATAAAACTAAACCCGTTAAGCCAATCCACTTTGTTGTTTTACGCATGAGTGACCTCCTCTCCCTTCTCTTCTTTCCTATTCCGCACACGCGGATCAAATAATGGATACGTTAAATCGGCAATTAAATTGGCCAATATGACACCCATTGTTACAAGTAAAAAGACACCTTGTAGCATAGGGAAGTCTCTAGCCGTTACGCTTTCATACAACAAGCGGCCAATCCCAGGGTATGAATAGACCGTTTCAATGACAACCGCTCCACCAAGTAATGTTCCCACACTTAATGTGAAATGGGTGTAAATTGGTAACAAAGCATTTCTTAAAGCATGCTTAAATACAAGTGCTCGTTTCTTAATTCCCTTCGCTTCAGCCACTGTCATATAATCTTGTCCTAATGATTCCAACATACTGGAGCGAGTGAGTAAATAATTAGAGCCGACTGTTGCTAACGTAATCGTAATCACGGGTAATATGGCATGGCTAACGACATCCTGGATGTAACCCCAAGTGGTACCATCCTGTACCATTGAAACCGCTCCGAAAGTAGGAAACCAACCAAGCTGGACAGCGAATATCGATAGAAACATCATCCCAATCCAAAAGCCAGGAATAGATTCCAATGTCAGCATGCCTGTTAATATGGTTAAATCACGTTTCTTCCCTCGGTTCCATGCCGAATATGCACCTGCACTTACACCAATTACAAGACTAAGAATTAAAGCCGTCCCTACTAACAATAATGTCCATGGAATTCGTTCTGCTAACACTTCGGTTACTGCCACACCATATTTTATTGAAGTGCCAAAATCTAAAGTGAAAACGCCTTTTAAGTACGTCCAATATTGCTCCCATAAAGACCCACCAAGGCCCAATGAATGTAGGGCCTCTTGTTTTTGTTCTGCTGTTAATTCATTGATTGTTGTTTCACCAAAGAAATATAATAACGGGTCACCCGGAGCGAGACGTGGCAAGGCAAAATTTATCGTTAAAGTAACAAATATCACTAATATATATTGGCCTATTTTGTTTTTCACCTTCGCCAAATGCTTCATTTTTATCTAACTTCCTTACTCTACTAATTGCACTGGTGTAGTGGAGGAAACTTCACGTGCTTCTTCAGGTAAAAAGCTGAATTTATTTATAATACCAAAGCCTAAAGACTCAACATATTGATCATATACATCGGCGTTATATGCATAGATTTCTTCTGGATAATAAAGGGCAATCGCAGTTGGTTGCTCATTATATAGTGTTTGCATATCAAAAGAGATTGCTTTACGATCTTCGATTGTAGTCGCGTTCATCCAGTTCGATACTAAATCATCCATTTCTGGATAAGGCAGATCTTTCGTCCAAAGATAAGAAGATCGATGAGACATAATGAACTGATCCGGGTCAGCTACACCATGAGGGCCAATTAAACTTACATAAGAATCAAAGTCATCTTCAGATACAGCCGCTGTATAAGTTGTTGGATCCATTGTTTTCACTTCGAACTGAATGCCGATTTCTTTCATTTGAGTTTGTAACATTTCTGCTGTACGGATATATAATGGCTCTGCAGAAGAAACACTAATATCAAGTTTTAATTTTTCTCCTTCTGGTGTTTCACGATAACCATCATTATTGCTATCTTCATATCCAAGTTCATCTAATAAGTTGTTAGCTTCTTCTACACTGAATGGTGTTGATAATTCGGGATTTGTCCATGGGGAATCTGGATGTGGATACCCTTTTTCACCCGCTCTTCCTTGTCCTAAAAGAACTGTACTGACAATACTCTCACGATCAATTCCAAGAGAGATTGCTTGACGGAACTCCTCTGAGTTAAATGGTTCCATCTCATAATTCAATCCAAATTGTACGATTGATAGCGGCGATGTACTTGCCAACTTCATAGAGTCTGTTTTTTGTAAAGTTTCTTGTAATTCAGCTGGTACAGTTCTTGTCGTTGTATCAATCTCACCAGATGTCAAAGCATTGAACATCGCTGTTGAATCTTTAATGATTGGCATACTCAACTTGTTCACAGTCGGTGCACCCATAAAATAATCAGTATTTGCCTCAAATTGATAATATTGATCTGGTTCATATGCCGTTAATTTGAAAGGGCCTGTTCCAATAGCTAAATCCGTATGTTTGCGTGGATTCTCAACATTTTCCCAAATATGTTTTGGTAAGATTGGTAAATCGGCAAATGTGATGGTTGCCATTGAAGGACAAGCATAAGCGCATTTGAAATCTAATGTTTCCCCATCATCTAAAATCTCAATAGTATCAACCTTTGGCACTTCACTTACATGGTGCGTGTGACGGTTTGGTGGTCCATCACGGTAGTACTCATATGTAAACTTCACATCTTCAGCGGTAAAGTCTTCTCCATCATGCCACTTAATACCAGAACGAATTTTGACACGCCAAGTTGTATCATCTAACTGCTCTGCTGATTCTGCTAACCACGGTTGTGGCTCATCTACATAAGGGGATGGCGAAAATAGTTTATCGTACACAAGATCTGTTAACCAATCCATGTTTCCTGTATAAATATTCAACGGACCAACATCACTTGGGACCCCGATTTTCAATTCCTCTACTTCTACATTATTTTTATCCTCGCTACTAGCCTTTCCTTCAGTTGATGACTCACTAGAGCTGCATCCGGCGATAATCATTAATATAGCAAGACTAATAAGACCTAATACTTTCTTAAACATCCTCCCTGTTTCCCCTCTCTTTTATATAAAATATATTAATATCATTTTTCAATAAGTAGATTATCATAGTTGAGAAAGATTATCAATATCATTTAAATGGAATAATATTCAATAAACCTTTTAAATATAGAGTTTTGTTGGCTTTGTTTAAGAAAAACATTCTCAGTAGATTCTCAATTGGGAATTTTAT
The DNA here is from genome assembly GCF_038006865.1 of Cytobacillus sp. FSL R7-0696. Classification (NCBI taxonomy): domain Bacteria; kingdom Bacillati; phylum Bacillota; class Bacilli; order Caryophanales; family Bacillaceae; genus Cytobacillus; species Cytobacillus sp. FSL R7-0696. The sequence goes on from NZ_JBBOWA010000001.1 coordinate 907,279, forward strand.
CATTATAATTTTTTGGTTAATATTCAAAATATTGTTAAAGTTATTTAGAGAAGGGATTCTTATTGAAGTAATCTAGGCGGAATTTGCTTGAAGTAGCGGTGCATTTCAATAGTGGATTGTACTATAAAGTTTTTTGATTAGTGGATAAACCTGATACTGAAACTCTTTATCATAATCAAGGATTCAAGTTCCTCTTTTTACAATTGATCTGTTTCATTTTCTGAAAGAATACCCCATTTGCTACAATTCTTTTTTACCTACATAAACCTCAGGAATTGCCAAAGATCAACACAAATATATTTCCAATCTTTTCAAGGGTTTTGTTTTATGAAGGCAGAACTATATGAAGTATGAGACGATTAGGAGGGATATACATGAACCAGTATAGTCAATTTACGAAATTTTTGACGAAAGATAACCAAGGTGATGTATTAGTTGATCTTCTATTACAAGCATCTGAAGAAATGGAACGCCATCAGCCTTGTCAAATTTATCTTATCAATACGGCAAAAAAAGAGGAAAATATCGTTTATGTATATGAAGTGTGGTCAAGTAAAGGGGCCCATGAAGAGTCACTTACACTAGAATTTTTTCAAAACCTAATTAAGCGATCGAAGCCAATTATTGTAAATATCGAAGTGGTCAGCACTTTTGAATTTGTTGCTGGAAAAGGGGTCTAACAATGATTTAATAAAATTACTATAGCCCCTCACTTTCTAGAAGCGTTAGGGGCTATACTATTTTCATTAAAACCTTTACCACGAGGAATCAGATTCTCACATGCCATTTTTTAACGTATGCGTTGATTGCATCCACTCCCTCTTCACAAGCTACTGCCACATGACCATCAGGTCGAATCAGAAGGACTGTCCCCTCTTTTATACCGGCTTTTTCCACAATCTTTGAATATGGAAAAGAAGTAATAGGTATATCAACAGACTTTGTGTTAAATATTACATCTCCATATACATGAATTTGCCAGTTAAAAGACTGTAACAGATCATAGTTAGTACCAGTAGCAAATGCCACCCATGGTAGGCGATCCCCAGCAGCTACTTTTCCAACTTTACCAGTCGAGAGCATAGAATCACGATAATGAATCCGTATTTGTGAAACCACTTTGAATAACATCTTTCTAACAGCAGCAAACCTCGTCAATTTAGGAATGAGCGTAGGTAGCACAATACTTCGAATCATCTGATTCCCCCTGCCTTTACCGACCATGATGGAGAATAAGCGGTCAGTGGTTGAGACTAATGTTTTTGCAAAAGCCATTCTCTCCTCTTCATACGAGTCAAGAACACGCGAATCCATTCTTCCATCGATGACAGCACCCAATTTCCAGGAAAGATTGATCGCATCACCAATACCTGTGTTCATCCCCTGTCCACCTGCGGGGCTATGAACATGACCGGCATCACCAGCAATAAATATCCGCCCTTTACGAAAATGCTCACTCATACGATGATGGACTTTGTAAGTGGAAAACCAGTTTACTTTTGTTATCACAAGAGATAACTTTTCTTGTAAATACGGAGCTATATCGGAAAAGTTTAATCCGTCCTTCTCTTTCAATAGTTCTGGGACAATACCAATCAAACGAAATGAACCGGTTGTACGAATAGGAAAAATAATACAAAATCCTCCGTCAAATAATCGCATCTGAAAACCATTTGTTTCATTTGATTCACAATAGACATCTGCCACATAAAAGAGTTGATCATAGGAACCTCCAATAAAATCAAAACCTAAAGCCTTTCGCACTGTGCTATGCGCACCATCACAACCGCAAACATATTGAAACACTTCATTTGACTTCTGTCCTTCCTTATTTAGAAGAGTACTTACCTCATTTTTACCTTCCGTGAAAGATTCTAGTTTTGTTTGCCATGCTACTTCCACACCATTTTCAGCAAGTAACTCAATAAGTATCTTTTCATGTTCATCTTGCGGCAAGCTTAAAATATATGGAAAGGGACTTTGCCCTTCCCCCATATTTTCCACATTCAATTTTGCTTTCCGTTTAACACTTTTAAAGAATTGTAAATGTTTCATTTTCATTCCTTTATCAATAACATTCTCAGCAATACCTAATTGTTCGTAAAATTCAAGAATCCTTGCCTGAACGACCATTGCTCTCGATTCCTCACCAGGTCCCTTATTTTTATCGATAATCTTACATGGAATGTTTTGTTTAGTCAGGCCTAATGCTAAAGCTAACCCCGTCGGACCTGCGCCTACAATTAACACTTGATTGTTCAAAGTACTCCCTCACCTCACAATTTTTTTCTGAGATTGCTCAGAAAAACATCCCTAAAGTATATGTTAATGGGCCATTCTATGCTGCTGGGAGTAAAAGAAATAACTCCTTACAACTCCTACCTTTTTCACTATATATCTAAACTTATCCCATTATAAAATAGGTTAAAAAGGAGCAATCCATATGTTCATTGCCGTAATAGGATTTATCATTATCATGGCTACGTTATTTTCTATGGAACGTAAATTAGCTAAATCTAATGAATTGCATGAAGAAATGATTACGTTATTGAAGGAAAAGGAAAAGAAAGAATAACCTAAATTATTTATCCAAAAGCCTGCGAGGCAATGGCAAATAGTTGACCTGTTCTTGTTGGTATCTTATCTGAATGTAACATCATCATTGGTGGCTCATTGATCAACTCAAAACCGCCTGCTACTAGCAGGTCCTGCAACTCGTTTTGTTGTGATAAAATATCTATCCTAACGCCCGTTCCTTCTCTTCTCTTAAGCTGACTGATGATTTGAAATGCTGACTGGGTATCTGGTGCAATGATGGGACCAAGAATTGTATAAACTTGACCAAAAATTGAAAGACCGTACCCGGTTATCTTTCCTTCCTTATTTTTAAGGACTAGGCAATCTTTACTTTGCCTGATTCGCTCCGAGAGAAACTTTGTTCGATTAGCACCAAAGGCTTTCTCATCTAGGGCAACCACTTCTTGAAAATCCTTTTGCTGAAATGGCACCACTTGTGGCGAGGATATAAGCGTATGATTGTTTAAAAAATGAGTTGGCGCAATCACTTTCTTTACTGCCCCTGCCATTTGAAAGCCGATTTTTTCATACATCGGCTGCCCATAGGCAGTTGCGATTAATTGAATGATTGTTTGCTCATCTACTTGGCCAATACATCCCTTCATTAAGGCCATTGCTAACCCCTTTCCTCGGTACTCCTCCTGAACAATCACCATACCAATCGAAGCAGTCTTCTCCCCGTATGGAATAATTGCTGCAGACGACACTACCTCACTAGCCTCATTTTTATGTCCAAAAACCTTACTTGAATTTAAAATAGTCGTTACTTCAGCTTGATCATAATCCCAGCCAACAGATTGTGATAGTCGGATGATGCCATCAATGTCTTGGTGGGTCAACATGTGTAGTTTCATATTATCTTGTCATCCATTCATTTTTTAATAAGGAAAAAATAATAGCATCATGTGACTCTCCATTCTGATAGAGATATTGTCTCAGTATGCCTTCTTGCTGAAATCTGAAACGATTAAGCAATTCAATCGAAGCTTTATTTTGAGGAAAAGTAATTGCACCAATACGATTTAATTGTAATGTTTCAAATGTGTATTGTAATACCTTTTCTACAGTCTCACTTGCTATCCCTTTTCTCCAAAAATCTGGATGGAGCTCATAACCGATTTCTGCTTTAGACTGGCCTCTATTTAATAAGTTAAGGCCAACTGTACCAATTAGTTTGTCAGAATCTTTCAGTACGATCGCCCATCTGATTCCCCGCTGCTTCTGAAAAGTCTCCTGCATGAGTTTAATCATATTTACTGCTTGGTTATAATCCGTTAAAGTATCCATACCATAAAATCTCGTCACTTTTTCATTCGATAAAACCGCATAATATTCCCAAGCATATACTTCTTTTACTTCTAATAATTTTAAACGACTTGTTTCTAACTCAGGAAATCCTTCCATTACCATACCACCTTTCATTAAAGGTCAGACCTAACATAGAACCGAAATGTAATCCGCATGCAATGAAGCTTGAGCCTTTGGCAGTTAATAACGCCCCATCCTGTACTAACCCGTTTGCGATAAGTTTCGTTTCATTAAATACATCAGAATTTTCTGTATATTAAAACGGTAAACCGACTATAAAATTTTCCCCCTTCAGCCCACCTGCCGTTGCCAATAAATGAGGAGAACTTGAAATGCTCCCAATTTTATAGTCATGTTTAAAAAGCTTGTTTTAATCATTTGTAGTAACCGCCCTTCCTCTAAAACAATAGATATATCCAGAACACAGACTAATCCAGCTTCACCTCGAACCGGTTCCTCGCTCACTCCCACAGTGATAATCTGTTTATTTCCTTGCATTAACACAGATTGCACCACACTTAATTCGTATTCACTGAACGGCGGATACCATACAATCGCTGTTTTTTCATTCTTACCTCCAATTGATATCGAATAATAATATAATAGTACACTATGAAAAGGATTGTGGCTCCGATTTCTAAAGTTCTTTTATCGCTGCTAATTATCTAATTGATCTATTTCATCCATTTAAGGTTTTCATTGAGCATTTAGAATACAGTCACACTTCTTTAGCTCGAAACAAGTTGAGAAAAGGAACTGACCGCTTCGCAAATGAAGTTTGCGAGTCTCTCAGTAAGAGAAAAGGAACTGACCGCTTCACAATTGAGGTTTGCGAGTCTCTCAAGATGAGAAAAGAGAATGAGCGCTTCGCAAATGAGGTTTGCGAGTCTCTCAAAAAGAGAAAAGGAACTGACCGCTTCACAATTGAGGTTTGCGAGTCTCTCAAAAAGAGAAAAGGAACTGACCGCTTCACAAATGAGGTTTGCGAGTCTTTCAAGATGAGAAAAGAGAATGAGCGCTTCGCAAATGAAGTTTGTGAGGCGCTCAGTAGGAGAAAAGAAACTGAGCGCTCCGCAAATGAGGTTTGCGAGTCACTTAAGAACAAAGAAAGCAACAAGAACAAAAATAACAGCTAATAATAAACTGAATTTCACCCAGCCCCTCTTCGTTAATAACTTTTGCTCGTTTTTATCTTTTCTAATTAAAAATACGATTGAGAGGAAAGCAATCATAAAGACGAGAAACGGGAAAAAGACATTCATCGTTTCACCACTTTCATTGATTAATAGATTTTTGCAAAAATAACAAAGCTTAGAAAAACGGTAATAATCATGAGGGCACCTAGCAAGTTTAGCAATTGCATGGCTGTTATACTGATAACACCGAATTGCAATAATCCGCTAAAAACAAAATAGTATAGCAAAAGAGCGAAAAAAGAAGCTGATAATCCCTTCGTCCGGATTAAACGCATTCGTTCATCCTTTTGCTTCCATTCGGGATATAAATACCCTAAACAATAGCACATAATAGCCATTGCAAGGGGCATCAAAAAAGTCATGGTCAGTTCCTTTGCTAAAATCGAAACAGTTAGTAAAAATAACGAGATGATAAGATAAAAAGATCCAATAACAATAAATATTTTTCTTGATCCTTCCACTTTACTCCTCTCCTTTCAATGGCTTTTCATATATAAAAATATCTTCAATCTTTGCTTGAAATAAATGAGCAATTTCAAAGGCGAGTGGTAAGGAGGGGTTATATTTTCCTTTTTCAATTGAAATAATTGTTTGCCTTGAAACGCCTAAAGTGGAAGCTAAACGATCTTGGGAATAACCAAACTCTTTTCTATAGTGCATTAAACGATTCTCCATATGTACCACTCCTAATTATATCCATTTTATAGTAAAGTTACCTTAACGTCAAGTTAACTTTACATTTTCTTCTTCGAAAAAAAACGACTTTCCTTATGAAAAGTCGCTTGTGGTAGTTGCGTTATGTAGCAGAATCGGTCTGTTTATCTTCTTGATATTCAAGTATGTCACCAGGCTGGCAATCTAATGCTTTGCAGATTGCTTCTAACGTGGAGAACCTTACTGCTTTTGCTTTACTATTTTTTAGAATGGACAAATTCGCCATCGTGATGCCTACTCGTTCTGATAATTCTGTTACACTCATTTTTCTTTTTGCTAACATTACATCGATATTGACGATAATGGCCACATTCTCACCTCAGATGGTCAAATCATTTTCTGACTTTATTTTTAATACATTATATAAAAGTTCTTGAAGGACTGCGGAAAAAATCGAGAGAATCGTTGTTACAAATATAATAGCAAATCCCATCAAAGCCACTCCTGGATGTAGGGCATCTTGCGTAAATAAAAAGATCATACCAATTAGATAGATTACACTAATACTAGCACAGGAATATTTAATAGCTCTTAGTGCAGCTACGGAATGCTCAGAAAAACTTTCATTTACACTAATATATCTTAACAGCTTAAATCCTTGATACAAAGTAAAATAGAACGGGATTGCAGTTAGGTACATCCCAAATAATACGGGATATTTTAAATAAGCATGTGCTGGATTCAGCTCTGCTGTTTCTTTTGCTAAAAAAGGTAAGCCGATGCAGATCCCTAACACAATCAAGCCAAGAATCACAATCACCACTTTTAAAAAAAGAACTTTCCCTTGTCTCATAAACACACCTCACAAATTCTAATTATGCCTATCTTACCTCATTATTTATTGAAAAACAATAAATATTTATTTCTTACCGTCCTATGTTTTTGGAATATGAAATAGCTAAACATGAATATCCACTCATGCCAGAAAAAGTATTCAATGTATATAGATAATAAAGTTGTTTAAATTTGAGTTACAAATAGGGAGTAAGACTTGTTAAAGTTGTTTTAATTTCTATTCATCTGTTTACATAATACATGAAAAATAAATAAAAAAGAGCTCCCTAATGTTTAGGAAGCTCACTGAATTAATCTATTAAAAGTGTATGAAGCTGGGATAGTAGTCGTTGTTCAATTCCTACTGTATACTCTTTTGATAAATCTACGTGTAAACTCTCGGCTAATATAATTGAATTAGTATATGCTTGTTTTATACTTTTCTCATTAAGATTAGCAGTAATCGCCCTAAATTTTTCATATGAACGTTTACTCAAGTCTTTTTCAAGATTTTTAGTGGCATTTAACCAACGTTCTACAGTATCTTCTTGTATTCTCATGAGTTGCAAAATTTGTTTTTGAACACCATTGAGAATTTCTAGTGATCGAGCATATTCCCCTCTTTTTAGCACGTTAATACCGAATATCCAATAATTAACAAAACTATTAAAAGCAAAATTTATATTTTCATCTGTTTTTCTTATTGGATTGTCTCCATTAAGGTATTCTAAAAGAGGAAACAGTTTATTGGTGCTATCATAAATAAACATTTTCTCTGGATTTGGAAATACCCCTGTAGGTTTAAAGTCTTTAATGACACCCATCTTTTGTTCAGGTAGAAAGTGAAATTCTCCACGCACAAGGTTACTAAATATAGCTACTTGTGTACCATATTCATTGAAGAATATTAATTCGACTGGAAATAATTCTTTGATCCAATTATTTGAATCAAAATTAGCGTTCATGTGATTTTTAATGAAGATATAAAACTCAACATCAGAATATTGATCACCTTCACCTTTGGTAAAAGAGCCGTACATCAGTGCAGAAGCTATATGATTGTCTAACTCACATTTATTTTTAACATGCTCAATTAATTTTTTTTGAAATAACATATAAACCCCTCTATCTATTGTTTATTTTTCAATTTAAGATAGAGTGTTCTTTCACAACTGGAAAACATGCACAACACATAAGTAATGCTCCTTCCATCCTTTAAATCAATTTAATAATAGCATTTATACATTAAAACATCACTACCTGCCTCGTAAGTTCTCTCATTGAACATATAAAAGTAAATCATCTACAGCAAAATTCCTCATACTGAAAAAAGAATTGGTCTAATTTAAGAAAATGTAAATACTCCTCATTTTCATGGTATAAATGCGTTTTGACATCGAAACCCTAAATAGCCATTACGTTATTCATCATTTTTTTTAAAGCGTGGCTTAATGAAAAATAAATCGATAAAAAAGAATGCAAGCCCAAGCATCAAGCCCCAAAAATGCTTATCTAAGAATGCAAATAGGCCTACACTGAATGCTGCAAGCAAAAACATGATTTTCATCATTCTTATCACCCTAACTGTTTAGTGAATCAACTACAATCTTGGAAACAGTTAAGAACTGTTGTAGCTCCGAGAATACCAGCAGTGTTTATACATGCATAGCAAGCTGTTCCTGCTGCAGCTGAAACAGCAGCGATACAAGCAACTCCACAAACACCAACAATTGCTGCAAATACAAACACCTTAGACGCTACACAAGACTGAGTACAATCCCATCTTTCGCCTAAACTTGCTTTAGCTACTATTTGATTGTCAGATTTATTTTCCCAACTGTACTTAAACCCTGGCTTTCACGTTGTTCGTTAACTGAGCTTAATACTTCTTATGTAGAAGCATGTTCATTAACATGGACTTCTTCACTAATGTCTTTTTTATACTATTGAACAATAGTCCGTCAAGCCAAACCTTGGATGCAACAAAATGGTTTTCATCCATATTTCCGCTTCATTCAAAAACACTTTTATATTCCCTGTCTACTGCAAAACTATATACAATGAGTCAACATCTTCTACGACATCTTCATTGTTCATCTTAACAGATTTGCAGGAAACTGAATATTCAACTTCATCATCATATTTTACTTCTTGAACAGTTCCTTTGTATGATATCGCATCTTAAAAAGATTCCGTCTTCAATTCACCTGATTTCAATAAAGCTTTTCTCTTCTGTTTTGCTCATCTTAACTTTATTTTTATCAACATACATAGTCTTAGACATTACACTGTTTACAGATCTAACAATTTCTTTTCATAGCTTTCAATTTCACTTGGTTTCGCTTGGGCTTCAGGTGTCCCCCTATGACTCCAGAACCAATCCCACTTTCTAAAAAAACAAAAAAACATGAACACTCCTTTTTATGCAGGAGTTGTTCATGTTTGATTTTATCATTCTATTATACATGTATCCCATTTTTATCCTGAAATATCACTTTTCTTACAGACATTGGAAGAAATCTCTTTTTATATATGTCGGCTATGAAATTCAAGATGACTGTAGGGATTTTTTTCGGGAACCATTTGTTAGCGTAATATCGGTAGTACGCATTCTGTAAGTCTGTCCATTGTTTATCGATGTTTTTCGAATTAAAACGAGCAATATCAATTAGTTTTATATTACCGTTTCGATCAATCATAATGTTGCGCAAATGTATATCTGACGGCTTCAAGCCTGCTTCTGTAGCTGAACGTAAGGCTAATTGGACAGACTCTATATGTTCTGATGTTATATGAATACCTTTCTCTAAGCATTGGAAGAGCGTAAAGCCTTCTATATAGTCGATGACAATATAAGCATCCCCATAATCATAAAGATGTGGATAATAGGGATTACCTTGAATTCGTTGATAATTTGCCGCTTCCACTTTTGCAATATCTTCCATTTGCGGGAAGTATACTTTTATAGCAATCGCTTGCTTCGTAATTTTGAAAACAAAAGCGCTTCTTCCAACACCAATCAGTTCTAGCTGGTCACTATATGATTTTAAAGAGGGGCGTCCCTCTACCATTTCAATTACTACGCTGCTCGCTAGCTGATTAAATTCCATTCTAATCACCTCATTTGAAGGAACAACATAACTTTATGATGTTCGCTTTAGAGTAGTTTAGTATAGATTGGGCATCACCTACAAATTTTAAGGTCCCTTCGAGTAAAAATGTATACATATAGAGAAGAAAATTACTTTACTGTAATAATTGATACAAAAAATTTACAACTTATACTTCTGAATGACCTTTAGGATATGATCTACAACTCCATAATGAAAGCTACCAAACGAGTGGTAGCTTCCAAAAAAAATCATCGAGACAAACGCTCAATTGTCTTTGCAAGAAGAATGGTTCTCTCTGTTAAAGTGTCAATTTCAATATACTCCTCTTTACTATGAGCATTCCCACCAACTGGACCTAGACCATCAACTGTAGGCACACCCGTTGCTGAAGTGAAAGAGGCATCACCACCCCCACCCGTTGCAGTATTATGGACATGAAGACCAATTTCTTCGCCTACTTCTTGAATAATGTGTAATAGCTTTTCTGTTTGCTCGTTGTATTCCATTGGTGGTCTGCTAATTGCCCCTTCTAATTGAATTTCCGTTCCTCTCACTTCTGTATTGGCACATATTCTTTTAATCTTCTTTTCTAATTCTTGTGCTTGTTCTTTCTCAGTGATGCGAATATCAATATGAGCGACGGCATTATCAGAAATGGTATTAACAGAAGAACCACCAGAAATGATGCCTACGTTAACGCTAATGCCTTGTTCATGATTTGTTAAATTATGCAGCTGGATGATTTTATAAGCTAGTTCTTCAATCGCACTCCTTCCCTTTTCTGGTTCAATACCTGAATGGGCGGCTTTGCCTTTAATCATTAGCTTATATCTTCCCCCGCCTCTTCTTGCTGTCACAAGTGAACCATCTTTTCTGGCCGGCTCCATAATCAGTGCATATTCTTTTCCCATAGATTGTTCCTCTATTAATTCACGCGATGACGGTGAACCAATTTCCTCATCACCATTTAAGATAATTTGCACGTTCTCACAGGCATTTGACCCACAGTGAACTAATGCTTTCATTGCATATAAAAGCTCAACTAAACTCGACTTCATATCAACGACACCAGGTCCATAAGCTCTGCTTCCTTTCATTTGAAACGGACGCTTCTTCACCGTACCTTCAGGAAAAACCGTATCCATATGGGCCACCAGTATAATTTTGGGGTGCAGACTATGCTCATGTCGAATAACAAGGTGATTGCCGTATTTTGCTTCTGTTTTCACCTCTACAACAAATCCAATTTCTTCGTATTTTTTCTGTAAAATTCTCCCGATTTCATCTATCCCTTTCTTTACATATGAACCACTATCAATATTGACCAGTTTTTCAATTAATTGCAGCATTTCTATTTTTCGCTGTTGTATATATCCCTCCACCTTTTATACATCTCCTTTATCTATTTTTCCAACACACCAACACCCTCTTTTAATGGAAAATGGCAGGCAACATAGTGTTCTTCCTCATGGGCAATAAATGTTGGTTCCTCGTTCTTACATTTTTCTTGTGCATGTGGACACCGTGGATGAAAACGACAGCCGGAAGGAATATTTGTTGGGCTTGGAATATCACCCTCCAAAATAACTCCGTCTTTTTTATTCCTTAACATCGGGTCAGGAAGGGGAACTGCTGATAAAAGTCCCTCTGTATACGGATGCAGGGGTTTTGAAAAGAGTTTTTCTTTTGTGGTTAGTTCAACAATTTTCCCAAGATACATGACCGCAATTTTATCACTAATATATTTAACCGCTGGTAGGCCGTGTGCAATAAATATAAAGGTTAATCGTAACTCTTTCTGTAGTTTAGACATTAAATTAAGGATTTGTGATTGAATGGAAACGTCTAATGCAGATACAGGCTCATCACAAATAATGAGCTTAGGTTGTAATGCAATGGCCCGAGCAATGCCGATTCTTTGTCTCTGACCACCACTAAACTCATGGGGGTAGCGGTGAATATATGAACGATCAAGACCTACCTGATCCATTAACGACAAAACTTCTTTTTTCAATTTTTCACTACTTAAGTTCAGATGGGTCAATAACGGTTCTGCAATAATATCAAATACTTTCATCCGAGGATTTAACGAGGAAAAGGGGTCCTGGAAAATCATCTGCATTTCCGCCCGTTTCTTTCTTAGCTCTTGTTTGGATAGAGTGGAAAGGTCTACTCCTTGGAATATGATTTCTCCTTCTGTTTTTTCTAACAGCTGCATAATCAAATTACCTGTTGTAGATTTCCCACAACCAGACTCCCCAACAATCCCTAATGTTTCTCCATGGTTCACATCGAAGGATATGTGGTCAACTGCCTTTAAGTATTGTTTTTCCTTCTTCCACCACCCTTCAGTCACATCAAAATATTTCTTTAAACCCCTTACACTTAAAATAACTGTCATGTCTTTGTCACCCCTCCTCTTCATATAACCAGCACTTCACTTGATGACGGGTATGGATGTTTGTAAGTACGGGCTCATTGTTCATACATTTTTCCATTACATATGGACAACGTGTATGAAAGCGACATCCACTTGGCATAGCATTCGGATTGGGTACAGTTCCTTCGATGACTTGCAGTTTTTCTGTTTGTTCGTGGATTTTAGGCGTACTAGCTAATAAACTCTTCGTATAAGGATGAGCCGCTTCCTTAAAAAGTGTAAACACATCCGTATATTCAACAACTTGACCGGCATACATAACAATCACTTGATCAGCCATCTCAGCTACCACGCCTAAATCATGTGTAATAAATAGAATAGAAGTTTGCTTGTCTTTTATCAGCTCTTTCATTAATTGGAGTATTTGCGCTTGGATAGTTACATCGAGTGCGGTTGTCGGCTCATCTGCAATTAATAGTTTCGGGTTACATGATAAGGCAATTGCAATCATTACACGTTGACGCATGCCCCCACTTAATAGATGAGGATAAGAGTGATATACCTTCTCCGCACGAGCTATGCCTACTTTTTTTAAAATCTCGATACTTCTCTTTTTCGCCTCTTTTTTATCCACTTTCTGATGGATTTTAATTGCTTCAGAAATTTGATTACCAACTGTAAATAAAGGATTAAGAGAGGTGAGTGGTTCTTGAAATATCATCGCCATCTCATTTCCGCGCAATTTCCTTCGATCTTTTTTTGATAGTTTTGTTACATCATTACCTTCAAATATGATGGTGCCACTTTCAATTTTTCCAGCAGCATCTAGCAACCCCATAATAGATAAAGATGTTACACTTTTACCACTGCCTGACTCACCTACAACAGCAACAGTCTCGCCTTTCTTTATCGTAAATGACACACCGTCAACTGAAGGAATCACACCATCTTCCGTATAAAAATAAGTCTTCAAATTACGCACTTCTAACAAGCTCTCTCGGCCCAACGCATTCCCTCCTCCTACACTTTCTTTTCTCTCGGGTCTAACACATCTCTTAGCCAATCACCTAAGAAAATCATGCCTAGGACGGTGATCGTTATCGCTAAACCAGGAAATGCCGCCAACCACCAACTGGTTGCTACATAATCTCTACCATCACTTAAAATGCCACCCCAAGAAATGGTCGGTGGTTGAATTCCTAAACCTAGAAAACTTAAAGAAGCTTCTAATATAATCGTGGTTGCTACGCTTAATGTAGAAATGACAATGAACGGGGATATCACATTTGGCAATAAATGTTTTAGGATAATCTTATGATCTCTCACTCCCATAGACCTTGCAGCCCTGACGAACTCTCTTTCTTTTAAAGACAGCACTTCTCCTCGTATTAAACGAGCGTACTGCACCCAATTGGTCACACCTAATACAACAATCAACGTAAGCGCACTTGGACCAAAAACAGTCAAGATGACAAGCGCAAAGAGGATGGTTGGTATCGCTAGAAAGGAATCAACTATTCTCATTAAAATATTATCTAGGAAACCACCATAATAACCTGAAACGAGACCGATAAAAATACCAATAATGCCTGCCAAAATGACAGAGGCAACCCCAACAACTAAAGAAATTTGTGAGCCATATATTATTCTGCTTAAAATATCTCTACCAAGATTGTCTGTTCCTAAAATATAGTCAGTATCCCCACCTTCTACCCAAGCCGGGGGTTTCAACATCATTGCCGCATTAATCTGGTTCGGATCGTGGGGTGCTAATAACTTCGCAAATATCGCTATAAAAATAATGAGTAATACGATTAGTAAGCCAATAGTACCCGTCTTACTTTTTAATAATAATCTGAGCCACCGCTTGAGGTGACCCTGCTTACTTTTCACTAAGACATCTGACCATTGGTTTTCCTTTGATTCCAAAACAACCACTCCTCCTTAGCGAAATGTAATGCGGGGATCCAATAATTTATAAAGAATATCTGCTAGTAGATTCATAGCAATAACAATAAATGCAATAATAAACACACTAGCCTGTACGATTGCCATATCCCTTGTATTCACTGCTTGAATGAGTAGTTGTCCTAATCCTGGCCATGAAAATACGCTCTCGGTTATTAATGTGCCGCCAACAACAGTTGAGGTTTGTAGCGCGGTAATCGTAACAACTGGAATAAGGGCATTACGAAAAGCATGCTTATGGATAACAAAAAACTCTTTTAACCCTTTACTTCTTGCCGTACGAACATAGTCTTGGTTCATAATTTCTAACATACTTGAGCGAATAAACCGTGTCATCTCAGCAGCAATCCCTGTGCCAAGCGTGATTGCCGGTAAGATCAGATGACTCCATGTACCCCGCCCTGAAACCGGGAACCATCCTAACATGACGGAGAAAATCAAAATGAGCATAATCCCTAACCAAAAATTTGGCATCGCCTTCCAAATGACCGCTCCCCCTGTCGCTACGACGTCGATAGCAGAATTCTTCTTCGTCGCCGACCAAATACCAAGAGGGATAGCTATCATTATGGCCACAATCATAGCTGCTACAGCTAATTCAATTGTCGCCGGTAAGCGCTCCAGCACAATAGGTAAGGCACTCGTGTTATAACGAAATGATTCACCAAAATCAAGTTGAGCAAGTCCGACCATATAGTTGAAATATTGAATATAAAAAGGCTCATTTAACCCGAGTGATTCACGGAGTTGTAATATATCCTCTTGACTCGCATCTTCAGGTAACATTAATGCAACAGGATCGCCTGCCACATAAACAAGGCAAAACACGATAAAAGAAATGATAAACAACACCGGTATAATTTGAAGTAATCGTCTCATAATATATTTGCCCACTATTGTCCCCCTATAGCGAAAAGTAATAGAGATGGGTAAATGGATGGAACCACCCATTCACCCACAAATATCAGCTTTTTTTATTCACTTGCTTTCCTTTTAATAGTTGGTGCATAAATCATTTCATCTGGGGTAGGAACAAAATCAATCGCATCATTTACACCGATATTGATTTTTTCCTCATGAAGCATAATATGTGGCACCTCTTCAGCGGCAATCGCTTCAATTTCTTGTATTTGCTTGGCTCGTTCTTCCTCATTCATATTGACGGCAGAGGTAGCGAGCAATTCTTCGATTCGATCATTCTTATAATCTGTATGGCCTTCAAAACGTTCAGCACGATACCAATCGACCGAGTAAGCACCGTCAAACATGGAATTACCTAGACCAATTAAATAAGCATCCTTATTCTCGTTAGCCGTACGCATTTCAACAAAATTACTCCATTCCATGAACTCGATATTTACTTTCACATTAATTTCCGCAAGCATACCCGCTATCATTTCTGCCACTTCTGCATCTTGTAAATAGCGCCCTTTCGGTGAATGCAAAGTCATTTCAAAGCCATCTGGATAACCTGCCTCAGCTAGTAATGCTTTTGCTTTTTCAATATCATAATTGTAAGTATCATAAAGGTCAGGATGATGCCCGAAATTACCTGGACCTACTCTTGTTCTTGTTGGAATACCTCCACCTTGCAAGACATTATCGGTAATCGCCTTGTTATTAATAGCAAAGTCTAGTGCCTGACGTACACGGACATCAGCAGTCGGAAGCCCTTCTGTCGCCCGCAATATTAGCATTACGACTCGGTTTGACCTTTCTTGTACAATAGATGTACCCTCATTACTATTCACTCGTTCCCAATCAGACGGAGGAATATTAACAGCCATATCAACCCCACCTGTTAAAAGCTCTGACACTCTTGTCGAGTTTTCTGGAATAACTCGGAAAACAAGCTCATCCCATTCTTCTACTTTTCCTGCGAAATAATTCTCATAGGGTGTGAAAACGATGCGATTATCACGTTTCCATTCTTTGAATTGAAATGGACCTGTACCAACGGGATTAGATAGAAAATGCTCCCAACCATTCTCTTCAATATAGTTCTTAGGCAAGATACCTGAACCAAGTCTGGATAAACGGTGGAATAAGGAAGGCTCTGGTGATTGTGTCACTATATTGAAAGTGAGCTCATCAATCACTTGAATTTCTTTTATCTGCTTATAATTGGGGTACTCCTGCAAAGTGTCATCTTTCGCTACTCTTTCTAACGTAAATTTCACATCCTCCGCTGTGAGAGGATCACCGTTATGAAAAGTGACACCTTCCTTTAGTTTTACCTGATAGGTCAAGTCATCGATTTTCTCATAGCCGGTGGCAAGTTCTGGATGAATATTGCCATCCTTATCTTTTTTAAATAAATAA
Organism: Cytobacillus sp. FSL R7-0696; assembly: GCF_038006865.1. NCBI lineage: Bacteria > Bacillati > Bacillota > Bacilli > Caryophanales > Bacillaceae > Cytobacillus > Cytobacillus sp. FSL R7-0696. The sequence continues at coordinate 923,631 of NZ_JBBOWA010000001.1, forward strand.
TTAAACATATTCACATGAATCGCTTCCGTCGACGTATTATTATGGTCATGAATATCAAATGTCACCATATCCGTTCCAACTGCCACTGTTAATACACGATCATTTCCCTTCTCTGTGACAGCACCACCTACCTCTGAGCCACCTCCAGAACAACCAGCTAGAGCGATGGCAACAACGACTAACAGGACAATCTTCCTCCAAACACTTCGCTTCAAATTGTTTCCCCCTATACGCTTATTTTTTTATAGGCAAGCCCTTTTCATCAGTTTATAAACGTATAAGCAAAACTATGATAAAAATTGTTAAGGATATGGTGTCAATCAGATTTTAATACGAACAAAAGAAAATCTGCAGAAGGGGAATATTATGAAATGTAAGGGAAAGTAAGATTGAAAAAAAGGTTGGTTATTGCGATGTTACGGGAAGAACTTAAAGAGTGATAATTATCTTTTCTTAAGTCATACGGGATGTCCATTCATTGTAGACAATACGGGGATTGCATATATTTTAATTAATCTTAATTAGAAATTTATGTTAAATGATAAAAATGCATGGAGTGTTCGTAAATCCTAAATTTGAACACCACTTCTCTTCTTATTTATGGCTTTGTGGGCTCGCAAATCTCAGATACCAACACTTCTCTTCTGGTTTATGGCTTAATGGGTTCGCAAATCTCAGATACCAACACTTCTCTTCTGATTTATGGCTTGATAGGTTCGCAAATCTCAGATACCAACACTTCTCTTCTGATTTATGGCTTGATAGGTTCGCAAATCTCAGATACCAACACTTCTCTTCTTATTTATGGCTTGATAGGTTCGCAAATCTCAGATACCAACACTTCTCTTCTTATTTATGGCTTGATGTATTCGCAAATCTCAGATACCAACACTTCTCTTCTGATTTATGGCTTAATGGGTTCGCAAATCTCAGATACCAACACTTCTCTTCTAATTTATGGCTTGGTGGGTTCGCAAATCTCAGATACCAACACTTCTCTTCTGATTTATGGCTTGATAGGTGCACAAATCTCAAATACCAACACTTCTCTTCTTATTTATGGCTTGATAGGTGCGCAAATCTCAAATACCAACACTTCTCTTCTGATTTATGGCTTGATGTATTCGCAGAGATATATGTAAACCTGTTAATGCATTAGAAAACCAACAAAAAAGCCGGAATCAATAGAATTGATCCCGACATCATTTGACTTTTAACATCTTACATATTTCCGCTTAAACCCTAGACGACCTTTATCTAAGTCTTTTTGAATATTTTCATAAGCATGAAGAACGCCATTCTTCTTTTTCTCTCTTTTGATTTCGATGGCTCCGATATCCTCTGCCACTTCAGCTGCTTTTTCACTTAGAGGAATATAGGAGATCGCAACGGTATATAAGAAGTTATTCATTGATACCTTTGTTCTTATAGGTGCGTCATAAATGTCCGCCTGCACTTGATCTAGCATATCCGATAATTTGCTCGTGACAAATTCGTCGTCTTTCCGATTACCTAATAACCAACAATAACAACTCCAACCAGCTGACATTCTCAGCTCATCCCCACTGGCAATCCATTCATCGGCAACTTCCTCGGCAATCGGTGATTCGGATAAAGTAACCGCTACGACATAGTCTGAAAGCATATAAAAATACGCATCGTCTACCCAACGATTAAAATCTTCCTTTGTCATTGCTTTTGGGTCGGCAATAATGCCTGCAAAGTACATCGCATCATAATTTCCTGTTGCATATAACTCCTCAGCTAATGATTGATCAATTTTTATTTTCTTCGCAAACGGTTTCATCGCTCCAGTTGCGACACCAAAAAGGGGCTCATGTGCACCGTTTGAGAGATAAATTTTTTTCGTTCGCTCTTTTCCTAATGCTTCTAATTCATTCATTACCTCATTGAAATCCATCAACTAAAACACTCCTCTTCTAGGATACTGTTAAGACGATTTTCCCAGTATTCTCTCTATTCTCTATCATATCATGTGCTTTTTTCACTTCATACAAGGAGTATTCTGCCCCTACTTTTACTTGTACATCCCCGTTTACCAATAACTTAAATACTTCATCAGCAACGGGCTTGATCGTTTCCGGCCTTTTCTTTCTTGTCGTACCAAAACTAAAACCAAGGACTGAACGACAACTGCTATGGAGAGCAGTTGTTGGGATCCTACCCGTTTGATTACTCGTATTGCCAAAGTGCACAATCCTCCCATATGGAGTTAAACAAGCAAAGCTTTCCTCAAATACAGAGCCAGAAACAGAATCTAAGATAAGATTAACCCCATCTCCATCGATGTATTCATTAACTTTTGAAGAAAAATCCTCATAAGTGATGGCCAAATCAGCCCCTGCTGCCAACACAGTGGAAAACTTCTCTTCCCTGCTAACCGTGCCAATTACTGTTTTCGCACCAAATAACTTTGCCATTTGGATGGCTGTAGAACCTACACCACCAGCTGCTGCATGAATGAGTACAGTCTCTCCTAATTGCATTCGTGCGATGTCCTTCAATAATTGGTAAGATAAAAAGGAAACAATAGGGCTTGCTGCCGCAGTAGTAAAATCAATTTCGTTTGGGATGGCAAATGTAAGTGCTTCGTTTGCCACAGTATATTGCGCATAGGACCCTTTTTCAGGAAAAGCTACTACTCTTTGCCCCACTTTAAGTTTCTTGACTTCAGAACCTACCTCGGCAATCGTTCCTGCCGCTTCAAGACCAAGAATCTTGGGGCCTTCCATTTTCTTCTTCAACCCTTGACGATTTTTAATATCAGCGTAGTTCACACTTGTTTTATCCACTTTTATGAGCACTTCATGAGCAGAAGGCCGTGGTATGTCTATATCCATTACTTGCAATACGTCTGAGGAACCATACGATTCTATTACTACGGCTTTCATTTTACATTCACCCTATCTATTGTTTTAATTCAATTTCTGATCCTCTCTTCTTATACCATTGATAAAACGCTAAACGAAAGGATTCGGGCACACCATACATGTGAGTGTGTCGCACAGGTTGCGCTCGATTGATAGTCGTAATCTTAGCAATGCCTAGTAATTTCTCGAGGGGGCCCCTATTCATCTCAATTTCAATCACTTTATCACGTCTAGTTAGAAATAATGTCGTTGCTAAGCTCCCAGTCTTTAATTGAATAAAACGCTCATTCAACACATAGCGGCTATTATAGTAATCTAGGACCCTTAGTAAAACAACTAAAATAAGTAAAAGCAATGAAAACAACCACCATGGCATATTCATATTTAACACATTGGGTTGGAAATAATATAATAATGCCGTTGCAATCATCCAGAGCCAACTAGGTTTCAACAACCTGGCAAAAAGAGCATTTTTCGGAAGATTGTGCATCTCTTCTTCTACTTCATAGTCTGGTAAGATTTCAGATATTAGACGAAAGGCATCCTTCTGCGGTAAAAAGGGGAACAAAGAGCTTGTCTCCATTGAGGAATCCCCGCCGCCTCCTCCTGTCTGACCAGCACTCGTTAGTTTCACTTCTGCAATACGTAAAATTCTTTTCATTAACGTTTGCGTTATTTCGACAGCTTGGACCTTTTCCTTTGAAATAGAAAAGCTTACTTCATCTAGTACGCCTCTAGAGATATAAATCCTATCATCATCTGAATAAATTCGATAATTACCATATTTTATATATGTTTTTATCATGCCAAATATCGTTGAAGCCACAATAAGAAAAATAACAACAAGTGCCGTTAACCACCAGGCACTTAATATAAAGTGAATGGCACCTTCGGCTTCTTTCTCGACATTAATAAAATCATTGATCATAAAAAACAGAGAGCCTAAAGCTGGAATTAAAAGCAAAAAGCTTAATGACGTCATTGAAGCTTTCATAATATCCTTCTTGCTGGCAGCAAAATGCAGTTTTCTATCTTCTATATATTCTTCTACCTTTTCCTCTTCACCTTGGGACACTTTGATATTGCGTGTACTTTTTTCTATCCAGTCTTCTAAATGGTCCGCTTCTTCTTTAGAAAGCACCTCGAATTTTATTGTCCCGCCATCACCAGACATACCTGTCTCAAACTTCAAGGAGGTCTTTCCTATTAATTTATGTAGAAAAGTCGTATGTCTATTTACATTTTGAACCTTACTAAAAGGAATGGTTCGTTTATGTTTTGTGAAAAAGCCTTCACGCAAGTAAAAAGCGACCTCATCGATCTTATAAGTTGTAGTCAGCCATTTAAAGATAACAAAAATAATAGAAAGAATAAGAAGTATGGCGGCAATAATTCTACCGTAACCAATCCAATCGGCCTCTCGATTAAAAATAAATAAGTAAAGAAAAGCAAAAAAGAAAAACTTCAAAACACCCCATATATGAAAAGCAATGGTTAAGCGAGAATATCGTCTATAATCCATTATTCATCTACTTCCTTTATTTTTGCATAATAAGCAATCGTATTTCTCAGTTGCATCGCTATTTCCTTTGATAGCATAGGGATTGTATGGGTTGAGCTCATCGTTTCGACAGAAAGACCATATAATTGATACCTTCTCTGTACCGGTCCTTGATTCGTTGCCACAGATTGGATCTTTGTCATTGGTACTAATTCATATTTTTCTATAAACACTCCTTGCTTAATCTGCAAGAATTCCTCATCTACTTCATAACGGAAGTTTTTATATAATAGGTATGGTTGAATGGTTAATGAATAAATCATAGATAAAATAGTAAGAGCAAGGACAACCCATAGAACCCATCCTACCCAATCCCACCAATCAAATCGAGCGTCAACGTAAAAAAGTATAGCAAGAATTGGCAACCATATCGCATTCCCAATTAGTTCACTAATTAGCATCGCTTTTATACTATTCTTAGATAATCTCTGCTTTGGTATTGGTAAATCTATATCCATCTTTATTCTCCTTCTGTATGATTTTACTAATATACGGTTAGAAGCGGGGGTTAGTTTCATTTGTTATCATTTTGCAAGATATAATCAGAGTAACAAGAGTTAAAACGAAAAGAAATATAAAGTTTTTCACTAGTACAAAACTCTAAAAACCTTGCTACATTTTTGTATAAACATGATATAGCTATTATCTTCTGTTCAACAACTTGCCTCTTTGGTCCTGAGTGTCATTTCTAAAATATATAAAGTGAGTAGCGTTTGAATCAGCTTATCTACTCTATAAACTCCTACTCTTTTTGTCTATTTTTGTATAAAATTAATATATATCATCGTAATAACAAATTGAAAAATGCTATGCTCAAAAGAGAAGGGGGAGAGCAAAATGATTCTTTATCAAATTTGAAGAAGTTAATTGAATGTGCCTCATTATATGAATTCGATTTTTTAGATGGAATACACATTCAGGAGGAATTAAAATTGGATAAACAAACGAAGTGGAAGAGTCTAACAAAAAAGCAACAGGAAGTGCAATTTTCCGGGAGTATTTATGTACGGAAGCATGATAGAACAATATTTTCAGAGAGCTTTGGTTATGCAATCTATCCTGAAAAAATCAAAAATCATTCACACACTCGCTTTTCAATTGCATCTGGTAGTAAGATTTTTACATCTGTTGCAATTTGTAAGTTGGTAGAAGAAGGTAAAATCGCATTTGACACGAAAATCATTGATTGTTTAGATATAAAATTTCCATATTTTGATAAAGAAATTACCATTCATCATTTACTAACTCATACATCGGGCATTCCAGATTATTTTGACGAAGATGAAATGGATGATTATGAAGACCTTTGGAAAGATAGGCCAATGTATCAGATTCGTTCTGTAAAAGACTTTTTGCCAATGTTTCAATATAAAAAAATGAAAACCAAAGTGGATAGCCCTTTTAAATACAATAATACTGGCTATATTATTTTAGGCCTTATTATTGAACATATCAGTGGCATGAATTTTGTTGACTATATCAATAAAGATATTTTTGAAATAGCGGGCATGACTGACTCAGGATATTTTTCAATGGATGAACTACCCGAAGACGTTTCATTTGGATATTTGGAAAAACCAGATGGAACGTTGAGATCGAACATTTACTCACTACCTGTAAAAGGTGGACCTGATGGCGGTGCCTATGTTACCGCAATTGATATGGGGATATTCTGGGAATCGTTAATGAATGGCAAACTCTTAACAAAAGATATGACTCGTAACTTATTGATTCCTCAAGTAAATGTGGAAGAAGATATCTTTTACGGTTATGGGGGTTATATGGAATCAAACGAACAGGGTATCGTGAAATATATTCAGATGGGATATGATCCAGGAGTTAATTATCGATCAGTACATTATCCAAATCAAGCTCTTACCATCGTTGTTTGCTCAAATAAATCAGAAGGGGCTTTTGAAATTCTTAAAGAAATGGAAAATATAATATTTAATCAGTAAAAGGTGAATAGGAGCTAATTTTTCACTATTAGCTCTTATCTTTCTTTTTAAATTTTTCAAAATCTAAGAGGAATACATACTTTTCCTCTCATATTCTCACTCCTTTTCACAATTCTTCTCCTTATAGACCTATACGAAGTAACATGTAAAAGGATCATCCTCTGAATGAACTGATCCTAGCGTAAAACCTTTTTTTATCATAAAAAAAGTAGCCAGAAAAAGGGCTACTCTCAGCTTATACTTCATCTTCTCTCATATTCAACTTGATAAATATATTCTATATACTGATTAAACTGCTCATCATAAACATATTTAAATGACCATTTCATCATATTAGTAACTAATTTATAGATCCAGTTTGATGGAATCAATGTAACATTCGCTATAAACTTTGTTCCTTCTGGGAGGATTTCGAGAATGTATTCTGTCCTACTTATTCCTTCTTTCGTCTTCGTCTCTACTACAGCATAAAAAGGTGGATCATACTTAGAATAAACAGCTTGTAACTCATACACCTTTTTTCCAATTTTTTGCCTTGTAGTGAACATCGAGCCTTCTTTTAAATCACTTTCAGCTCCATCATAATGATTTTCAATGATTTGTGTATTCCATTTTAATACATGTTGATCTTTATTAAGACATTCAAAAACTAAATCTATATCTGCCTCAATCTCTGCTTCAAATCTATAACATTGTATTTCTTTCATTTGTCTTTCTCCTAAATAATTTAATAAACACCCAAATATAATTATAACCTATTGAGGTAAAATTTGTTAAACTAACCATTCATTTTTACTATGCAATCGATTCATATTCATAAACTCTTTGCAAGAAGAAAGACTATTTATCTATGACATTACGAATCCCTCGGAAGCTCGTTACGAAGTATACTTCTCCACATATCAACCAATCAGAAGAACCTTCCGTTCCCTTCTTGCACGCAAAGTTATTTTAGCGACAGGGTATTCAAGGTGGAAGAGAATGCTCGTTCGAACGGCCGCTTAGATGCTCCACTACTTACTAGACGTGAAAAAGAAATCCCCCTCCCCGACCTACCATTCTTAGAGGCAGTCCCTGTTCGTTCGGAGTGTCAAATGTAGATATGGATAATCACGTCTCCCTTCTCATTTCACCTTGGGGATACCAAGTATATCGTGGAAGCTAGTAATGAAAATTTCATAGCTACTCCAAAATGCCTAACTACCTTAGCGTAGTTAGGTTCCTTTTAATTCACAATAACAACCAATTGCTATAAATACTTCCTATGAATATCGAATCAATTTCAAATTCATTATAAACTTACACTTCTATATATGTTTAGAGTTTAAACACTCGGGAAAAATAGAGGAAATACCTTACAGAAATGAGCTGATACTATCGATAATTCAATTAAAGGCGAACATAAGGAATTCCAACAGAACATAACTAAGCACTCAACATACAATCTCATCTCTGGTATTCTCTTCGGACTTGGTTTGGTTGCATTTATTGATGAGATGGTATTTCACCAACTATTAAGTTGGCATCATTTTTATGATCAATCCACAACAAAGATCGGATTACTTTCTGATGGGTTATTCCATGCGTTTAGTTGGTTCGCTACAGTAGCAAGTCTGTTTATGGTGGCTGACTTACGCAGAAGAGAATCTTGGTGGAAAAAAAGATGGATTGGCGGGGCTTTATTAGGTATTGGTTTATTTAATTTATACGATGGTTTAATTCAACATAAAGTGTTCAAATTACATCAAATTCGCTACGGAGTTGATGTGCTACCTTATGATTTGGTATGGAATATCACTGCTGCAGTGATTACGATTATCGGAATCATTATCATCCGAAAAACTAGTCAGTCACAAAGTAAGTAAAGCTAATAGGGGGACACTATGCCTGCTCAACAACACTTTGACATAACCATTCTTTCATTTATTTTAGCGACTCCTTTTTTTCTTTTAATCATTCTCTATGGAATCGCTGTCATCAAATCTAATCAATCTTACCGTCAGTGGCCATGGTATCACACAGCATGTTGGATTTGTGGAAATGTACTTTGTATATTAGCAGTTGCTGGTCCTTTAGCAGAGGCATCACACCAATTTTTCAGTGTCCATATGGTTGCCCATTTACTTTTAGGCATGATTGGCCCACTATTTATGGTACTAGCAAAACCAGTAACGCTCCTACTACGTTCATTACCTGTAAAAACGGCTAGAAAAGTGACTACTACCTTAAAAATGAGACCATTTCACCTTTTATTAAATCCCCTATTTACTACGGTGTTAAATATTGGTGGACTTTGGTTATTATATCGAACGGAATTATTCACAATGATGCATCATTCAATGGTGTTGTACACCGTCATTCATGCACATATCTTCCTAGCTGGTTATTTTTTCACAGCATCAATCATCTATATTGATAAGCTTCACCAAGGTTATAGTTTTCAATTTCGAGCCATTATACTTATTTTAGCTCTCGCTGGACATCAGATTCTAGCCAAATCTTTTTATGGTTACCCTCCTTCAAGTGTAGAAAGAATGGAAGCTGAAAAAGGAAGCATGATTATGTATTATGGAGGCGATATTGTTGACCTAGTGATTATTATTATTTTCTGTTATCAATGGTTTAAAGTGACAAAGCCTAAAAGGTATCAACCTCATTCTGTGTAATCAGAATTTGAATAGCTAGTGGACTCTTTTTGCAGTAATAGTGCAATCCACTAGCCTTCCTATCAATATACTTTCGATTCTTTTTTCATTTCCTCAATAACCGATTGCCCTTCGGTTTGATCTGCATCGTTCCATTGCCATTGTTCATGTAATCTCATTCGCCCATCTGGAAGGTATTCAGGCGTTGAAGAACAAGTACCACCTCTTACTTCATCTTTACTATTTACATGATTATAGTTAAACAATAAAGAACCATCCTCATTTACAATACCGATTAACGTTCCTTTTCTAATCTGTCCGCCATAGTAGCTAGCAGATAGGATATTCCCCTCTTGACTATAATCAAAATAAGTTTGATCAGAGACTTCACCATTATTTGTATTCTCTATTGATACAAATTTCTTTCCGTTATAATTAATCAATTTGATTCCTCGCTCTCACTTTTTATTAAAGAGACCCAATAAGCATCTCCGCCTCCAGGTGCAGAAGCTCTTATCTCCCCACTAAAGTAGATGATTACTTCATCACCGACTGACAATTGACCTACCTTTTTTTCTGACATATAAGTTGGTAATGTAAATTCAACTCCTTGATACATGTATGTTTCTCTTAACTCTTGTTTTGATTTGTATTTAATATTTTCAGCATTCGGCACAACCCAAATAGATTGCCCACTTTCTATAATGACACCCTTGTAGGTCGGCGTATATGTAAAGAAAAGAAACCCTCCAATACTAATAATGAGGAAAAGAGCTAAAGTACAGATGAGATACTTTCGTAAGATTTTCATCCTCTACCTCCTTACCACCTACTTTCACCATAAATTCCCTCTAAACAAGTTCTATTCTCCTGCAAACAAGCCGAGTAGATTTTCTTATTTTTATCAACGCCCCCTAAATTTACTTATTATTAAAAATATTTTAACAGAAAAATGGTAAGATGAAGCAGAATACAATAAAAAAATTAAAGGAGGATAATATGCGTAGATTCTTAAAGTTATCTATTGTCGCTTTTCTCGTTTTCTTTTCTACTCTATCATTCGATTCTTCGCAAATATCTGCTGCTACCTTACCAGTATCACAAGCCATCGACGTGCAAAATAACTCTGTACAATCGGTGGAAGGCTATATAGTAGGTAAGCCTACCTCAGCCAATACGGTAATTACGGGCAACTATCCAGATGATTACTCCTTAGCTATTGCTGATTCTCGCACAGAAACAAATACTGCTAATATGCTTTATATTCAGATTCCCTCACAATTCCGCACACAGTTCGGTCTTAAGAGCAACCCCGAATTACTTGGTGAAAAAATAACTGTAACCGGCAATCTCACAGCGTACTATTCACATCCTGGATTGAAAAACACAGCTGAAATGATCAAACAATCCGAAGAAGAGGAACCTGAAGGACCTGATGAGGAAAATAATGCCCCTGGTTCTTATTATGATTCTGCAACTGGAAAAACAGGCGAAGCATTAAAAACCGCGTTACACAATATCATTGATGACCATACCGAAATTTCTTATAGTGCCGTTTGGGAAGCATTAAAGGCAACGGATGAAGATCCAAATAATACGAATAACGTCATCCTTCTATACACAGGCAGATCACAAAGTAAATCAACGAACGGTGGAAATTCAGATGAATGGAACAGAGAACATGTGTGGGCTAAATCGCATGGCGATTTCGGAACATCTATGGGTCCTGGAACAGACCTACATCATCTACGCCCCACAGATGTATCAGTGAATGGCTCTCGTGGTAACAAAGATTTTGATAATGGCGGATCTCCACAAGGTGAAGCACCTGATACCTTTACGGATAATGATTCTTGGGAACCACGTGATGAAGTAAAAGGGGATGTCGCGAGAATGATTTTCTATATGGATGTCCGTTATGAAGGCGACAGTGGCGAACTGGATTTAGAGGTGAACGACCGCGTAAGCAACGGTTCAGCTCCCTATCACGGCAAACTCTCAACGTTAATTGAGTGGCATAACTTAGACCCTGTAGATGACTTAGAACGACAAAGAAATGATATTATCTATAATGACTATCAACATAATCGTAATCCATTTATCGATCACCCTGAATGGGTTGAAGAAATTTGGAATTAATTAAGGAAAAGAAAAGCAGTCTTCAATTCTGACTCTAAGAGTCTCAATTTGAAGGCTGCTTTTTTATTTTCATTTACGCTTTTGCTTAAATGCGGCCAAGATAATGAGCAAGGCGATACATGTAAAACCCCCTGCAATAAGAGGATTGATCTCCACATGATATTGATCGATGATGATTCCACCAACAGTTGAACCAATAGCCATACCAACATGAACCCCTGAATTATTTAAACTTTGTTGAATATCAGACGTTTCTGGCGCAGCAGATACAAGATAGCTCTGGATAGCGGGCTGCAAAGACCAACTTAATAAATTCCATAACAATAGTGCACAAATAAACAAAGCAAGAGAAAACTGCAAATACGGGATAAGGATAATCGTAACAATAAAAGCAGAAAGTACGATGATAATAGATCGTTTCGCACCTAAGCGATCCGTAATCTGCCCACCTAAAAAACTACCACATACAGCAACGATACCAATAATAAGGTAAATCAAACTAAGCGAATTACCAGTAATACTCATCGTCTCACTAAGAAAGGGTGTTAAATACGCATATAGACTCATATGACCGGCAAAAAAGAGAATCGATGTCAGTTGAACGAGTACAATCTTTCTATTTTTTAATGCTTTTAACTGTTCCTTTAAAGGTAAACCTCTTTTCGCCTCTATTGGACCTAATGCAAAATAAACAACAATCATGATGATTAATGTCAGAATCGAAATAAACAAGAACGGCGCTCTCCAGCTATATTCATTACCTAACCACAAGCCGAATGGAATTCCAAAAACAAGGGACGCACTGACCCCCATCAGTACAATACCAATCGCTCTCGCTCGATATTTTTCACCACTAATTTGTGAAGCAATCGTGAGACATAATGAAATAAGAAGAGCCGCACACATAGCCGATATTACTCTTCCAACCAACAAAGATACATAACCGTCCATAACAACAATCATTAAATTAGATAAGAAGAAAACAAAGAGAACGAATAGAAATAACCGCTTTCTCTCTATCTTCGCTGTTAAAGATAATAGTACAGGACCAGATATGGCAAAGCTTAATGAAAACAAAGAGATCAACATCCCCACTTCACCAAGCGACACACCTAAATCCGTTGCAATAAGTGGCAAGATGCCCGCAATAATTAACTCAACCAAACCGACAATAAAAGTAATTATGGTTAGTAAATACACTCTTTTATCCATCTGACCTTCCCTCCACGCAAAAAGGCAGCGCTCCCTATAAAAGCGGGAGGCGCTGCATTCAAACATATTCTATGCGAATTCGCTAACATGACGCCCATAGCCATGTCGCCATTATTCATTTATAAACAAAAATAATTTATCATTTTGAACATGGATTGTCAATCACTCACTTTTTCTTCTTACCAAACACTTTTACGCCTATTATCCAAAAGATAATCATTAAAATTGTACTGACAATTAATACAGGAATTGCTCCAAACTGAATAATAAATGGAACGGCTGCAGCTGTAATAAGCCCGCCACCTACCATCGGTTCAAATACAATTTGTTTATAGCCAAAGGCATTGAGTGCTGGCGATTTGTTCTCTGGATCGACTGTTTTCATTAGCATAATTCCTGTTGCAGCCACACCTGTAGACTGTCCGAAATCTCCTAATCCTCTTTCAAACCAATACTCAGGTATCATACGAGGACCCAGATATAAGAATAACCCTACATTCAAGACAATTCCAGCAATCGCTAAAATAATGAACGGAATGAAATTCTCACCAATGACCTGTAGACTAAGTGAAGCCATCGCACTAATGATTAGGAAATCAAGAGCTACACCTTGAATACGATTAATTAATTCGCGATCAACTAATTGATAACGGTCAAATTTGGATAAGAATAATTGTAACAATATTCCCCCTATCATTGCGAATGGAAATAAAGGAACATATTCAAATAAATAAACACCTATAGCTGGCCCATAAGTAACAGCCTCAAGCCATTGAAACGCTTCCAATAATAAGAACCCAATAAAAATAGATAGCCCAACAAATCCAATATGAAGCGTTAACGGCTCAATAGACATCGGCGAAGTAGTTTGCAGACCCGCTGATGAACGATTATCGACCTTAATAATACCTGACTGCTCCTCTACAGAAATCTCATCAGGGTGACTCAATGTTTTAGATTTGCCATTACGTGCTCCCCAATTGATTAAAATCATCCCTACGATGATACCTGCAAGAATACCGACTGTCGACAAACCAATTGCCAAATCATAACCTTCTTCAAAACCTAAAGAAGTAAATGTCCCTTGTAAACCCGCCACTGTTCCATGACCACCAACAAAGGCAATCTCAATTAAGGCGCCTGCAGCAGGACTAAGTCCAAAAAGAGGTGTAATGATGGTGATAGCAAGTAAAATACCCACTACATATTGAGCAAAAGAGAGTGTATAACCTAAAGCAATATGCGGCCCACCAATCCGCCACATTTTTTTGGGATTAGGTAATTTAAACCCTATAAAAAGACATGCAAAAACAATATTAATTAAAAGGCCTGGCAGACTAGCCCAAACTTCGACCATCTCAGATGTAAAAATTCCACCTTCGCGTCCAAGTAGCCTTCCTAGTATTTCTGGTCCTAATATAAGTGCAATAAAACCCGCAATTAATGATGTTGGTAAAAACAATCTTTGAAGTAATTTCACTTTAATTCTTACCCATTTACCAAGCACTAAAATAATCGCCAGGATAAGAACTGAAAAAGCAGCAATCGTTAAGTCCATTTATTCATCCCCTTTGTATTTCATTTAATTTCCCCATTTTTCTTCTAGGGAAACCTATAGAGAGTGACCCGTGAATTATACTACATGCCGAATAAACTTGTCACATGAGAGAATAAATAAAATAATTCCATCTATTCCGAGACCACCGAAGAACTACCTGCCCCAAAGAGAGCTAAATAAAAAAACGGCTATTGTGAGTTTTTCCCATACAAACCGTTTCATTCAACAATTCCTGAGAAGAAACAACAAAGAAGAGTAAGTGATATCGAATCACTTACTCTTCTTTCGGACACCATTTAGTAGTAAAGACTTCTTCTGCAGCCGAACTTCTCATCCATCAATCCTTCATCATAGCGGGTCAATCAGCGTCTCCCAACGCTCTTCTGACATCGTGCCGATTCCATTTTCAGCTGCATCCATTCCATAAACAAACTCAATTTGTAATTCTGCTTAAATTTTTTAAGAGGCAAGTTCTATGTCTGGATTATCTTTTTGAATCAACTCATTGATTTCTTCAAAGGAACCTTCATAATGTCTATACGACCATTCCAAGGCCATTTTCTCTAAAGTAATCCATATAATTCAATTAATTATTGCGATGAAAGCTGGCTAACAAAAATACTCCTCCGTTCAAAATGAAAAAAGCCTTCTGATGTAATTTATTTAATGCTTCTTTAACCGGCATTGTACTGACATTCAATTGGTCAGCTAATTTTCTAATAGAAACTCTTTTACCTGGTGGGAATATACCGGAGACATTTATACACTTCTTGAGAAAATGTGGGGACGGTAATTTCTTCGCTTATATGCATTTATGGGATCGTCACCTCCATTATGTGATATGTGATCACAGTTATAGCTTCTATGATACCTATTACATAGAGAGACGCAATGAATCTGTTAAAAATATGACAAGGAAAATTTTAGCACCCATTTACTATATTGAGACAAAAAAAGAATCTTTTCCCTCAGGTTGTTCTATTTCCTTATACAAATACTCTTTCAGCTTCCCTTCATATTCAACCTGTATAAAGGGGATATTGCGGAGATCATACGGAGTGATTAATGATAGCGGTTTTTCAAATTCGATGCTGTCAGTTGCGTGGATGACGGAAGCTACAAACTGAGAACAGAAGAAAGCTTTTCTTCTGTTCAAAGGTTTATTAAACAGCACACCAAATAGACCAAAGAGATTATAACGATAATCCTCCTTTTCAGATTCGATTGTAGCGATATATTGTTCCATTTTCCTCAGTTCTTCATTATTAACTGCGAAAGAATAAATGATGCAATCCGCATGCTTCAACAATCCTTTGTTTATATTCTCTACTACAAACCCACCGATAAAGGGATTCCGTGGCTTTTTCCTGCCAAAACTATATACTTTTGCTAATTCATGATCAAAGGCGATAGATGCATGATTATAACTTCTCTTCGTATAGAATTTTATCAATTTCGTAAAGTACGTACCTGTATCTGTAAGCAAAATATAAACCTTCTTGTCACCTAAACCCATTACCGTCTCTCCTCTAGCCAACGAATGAAATATAAACAAATCCCGATAGCCACCATTTTTTCCGATTGCATAAGATAAGCATACAAAAGGAATCATGACTGATTAACTAGCTAGAGACTAAAGTTTCGCTAGGTCTTTGGTCGTAATTCATCATACGCTTGATTCCTTTTCAGTTATTAGGTGCTTCTTACGGATGAATGGAGTGGTGGATTTATGAAAGTTAATATAATCAGCTTCGTCTATGTACCGTTTTTTTTTTTGAACACTTGCAAAGCTCTTTCGTTATGCCATCTTCCTTGGTTTCTCTCTGGATGAACGCGCTAATTCCTTTGGCTCCGCTCACTTTCTTAAACTCTTCATCAGTTTGAGTTGTTACTAAATATGAAAAACCCGAATCCTTATACATGGACTCGGGTACATCAATATTGTTTTATTTTTTCCTCATTTCCTTCTGAATTTTCCGTAGGGCTTTCTTCGATCCTCGATTAATATCGTGTTCCATTTTCCTTGTAGCGAAATCAGTGAATAAGGTTTCTAAATCGTAACCTTCTGGATATAGTTCCTGTGCTGGGAGATTTAAAGTAATTCGTTTGACATTTACTTCAATCATTTCTCCTTTATAGTAGACCACAACATTATAAAATTGATCCATTTCTTTGTAGATAATCGCAAAGTCATTATGATCCAATAGTTTTACTCTGTCCCCTTTTTTATAATCATATTTTGCTGCAACGGCTTCGCTCTTGTGTTTAGGCTGACGTATTTTATCTGGATTCACTTGCTTTAGTTGATAATCTTTATTCTCCATATAAGCTTCTGCTCGCTTTAATACGGATTCTTTCATATTCATTTTGCGAGAAATCCATAATGCGTTACTATCTCCTGATTTCCCAATAACTAACCGATACAAGGGTGATAAAGTTTCCTGATCGAATTGCATCGCTGCGTTCATAAAATCACTATGCAATTCTGAATAACGTTTGATTTCCCCATAATGAGTGGTTGCAATGGTTAGACAGCCCATATGATAGAATTCCTCTAATATCGCAATTGCAAGTGCTGCCCCTTCATTCGGTTCAGTACCACTGCCAATTTCGTCAAATAATAAAAGAGTACGATGATTGGAGGCGTTCATGATTTCCGACAAATTTTTCATATGAGATGAAAACGTACTTAATGCATTTTCTATACTTTGATTGTCGCCAATATCAACGAAAATATGTTCAAAAATGGCGATCTCCGTTCCCTGTTCTGCCGCAATATGAACCCCTAACATCGTCGCTAAAGTTAAGAGCCCAATTGTTTTTAATACAATTGTTTTTCCACCGGCATTAGGGCCAGTAATGATTAAGCTTCTATAATCTTTACCTATCTCAAACTGGAGGGGTATAGCATCTTTCGGCAACAAGGGATGCTTACCATTCACTATTTTAATATAGCCATGATCATTGACCTGCGGCTGTATGCCAGCAATATGCTTACTATATTTCGCCTTCGCAAATACCATGTCATACTGGCTAATTAACTCCATATTTACTTTTATCTTTTGTAACTCTTCTACTATCATCCCAGAGAGTGTCGCTAATATTTGGTATTCTTCCATCTCTTCTTCTACTTTAAGGCTTGCTAATTCTGCACTCAGCTTCGAAACGGTCTGTGGTTCGATAAATACAGTAGAACCTTTCGAAGATACTTCAATAATGGCACCTGGCACTTGACCTTTATAAGAGGCTTTAATAGGAATTGTATATCTGTCATCTTTTTTACTAATAAAGAACTCTTGGATATACTTCTTATTCGTGCCATTGTTTAAAAATTTATTTAAACGCTCGTTAATTTTTTCTTCTGTCGCTTCTTTTTTAAAACGGATTTTTTTTAACTCTCTACTTGCCGACGAATCAATACGACTGCCTTTAATCGTAAAATTGATCTCTTCCTCTATTGTCTTCATTTCAGACATCGACTGAGCATAAGAAGCAAGCGTTGGTGCGAAAAACTCTTTGCTTTGCATGAATTGTTTGATTTTGCGACAGCCTCGTAAAAAGTCAGATAAACTAACTAAATCACTCGGTTGCAAAATAATGTCCTTATCAAGTGAATCAATAATGCTTTCAATGTTTGTAATACCTACAAAAGGAATATGGCCCTCGGCATCTATGATTGCTCGTGCCTCAGTAGTTTCCTGTAAGCGGTTGTTCACCACTTTTATATTTGTACTCGGTGCTTGTTTATCGATTAACCTTTTACCTAAACCGCTCACACAATAAGATTGCACAATTTGTTTTAATTCGTTATATTGTAGTTTTTCAAATGTCATATTATTCAATTTCGATGCTCCTCACTCATTTTTTCATTGTGAAGACACCTACTTATTAGATTCCGATAGATTTTTAGACAGAAAAAGCTGCAGGGATACCCCGCAGCTTTTACATTTATAAGGCTAGAAGACGTCATGAACCATAAGAAAAGCTAGATATAGCTTCCCTGTTCATCACATGCTTTATAAAGTATAGTAGGTATCTTCATAGGTTGAAATCAATCCATAACAAATAGCAGGGGATCACTAATAAAATTTTTCCCATTTGTTATTGCATTCATTTCAAATTTAATTGCCTATTTAGAACCTACTGCACTCATAAAGGCACCTCTCAATTTTTATTATGGAATCTAATTACCAGTATCATATCATATCGATAAAAAGAAGTAAATATTCATCTTTTCTCTTATGAATGATTTATTCTGTCAAAATCATCAAGTAACGCACGTGCTTCATCAGTTGACTTTGTATTCATTAACTGATTTCTTAATTCTCCCGCTCCTTTAAAGCTTCGAACATAAATTTTGAAAAAACGATGAAGGCCGGTATACGGGCGCAGCTCCAACCCTGCATATTGATCATGAAGATCGAGATGCAATCTTAATAGGTCCAATAATTCTTTACTACTATGCTCTTTGGCTTCCTTTTCAAAAGCAAATGGGTTTTTAAAAATACCTCGGCCAATCATTACACCGTCAATTCCGTATTTTTCTGCCAGCTCTAATCCCACTTGGCGGTCAGAAATATCACCATTAATTGTTAACAGCGTATCAGGAGCTACCTCATCACGGAGCTTTTTAATTTCTGGAATCAATTCCCAGTGTGCGTCTACCTTACTCATTTCTTCTCTCGTCCGAAGATGAATCGAGAGGTTGGCAATATCTTGTTTTAAAATATGCGTGAGCCAATCACGCCATTCGTCGATTTCACTATAACCGAGCCTTGTTTTCACACTAACAGGCAGTCCCCCTGCTTTTGCCGCAGCAATCAGCTCAGCAGCAACATCCGGACGACAAATCAATCCGCTACCTTTACCGTTTCCAGCAACATTCGGCACAGGACAGCCCATATTAAGGTCAATGCCTTTAAATCCTAGTTCCGCCATACCAATACTCATTTCACGAAAATTCTCAGGTCTATCTCCCCATATATGCGCCACCATCGGCTGTTCATCCTCTGTAAAAGTCAAGCGACCACGAACACTTTTTTGTCCATCAGGATGACAATAACTTTCCGAATTTGTGAATTCAGTAAAAAACACATCTGGCCGTGCTGCCTCACTAACGACATGACGAAAAACAACATCCGTCACATCCTCCATCGGTGCAAGCACAAAGAATGGGCGTGGCAACTCACGCCAAAAATTTTCTTTCATCATGTATTCAATCCTCTCACGGTGAGATATCTATTTATCAAATATACCTTCTTCACTTATAGCATGTTTACACACTGCTTTTCAAACAACAGTTAATTTTGACATTTATAGTTTATCATATCGGGGAATAAGATGGTTTGTATGAGAAGGTCACTTTATGCCCCCTAAACGAATAGGAATAAAACAATAACAAGAGTGGGGGGGCAATATAATGGATAAACGCGTACAATTCGACTTCGAAATAGAATTTACCAATGGGGGAGGCTTACAGGGACAAGATTTTCGCTTGGATATTGACGAAGATACGATCTAAGATGAAGATCTAGCGAACTACATTGTAGAAGATATGAGATTGTTAATGGTGGGAACAGTGAAAATACTAAATAAAAAAATCATTCATGAAAAACATAAACGTATGAAAAGCGAGGAATAGTGAGGCCACTTAAAGCTTTTCAGCCTCAAGCCTTAAACCAATATACACAAATAGCCCATACTCTTTAGTAAATAATGGATATAAAATATACATAAACTTTCTCTCAGGAGGAATCTCATGTATATATCAAATAGAATAGGCTTCTTAAGTTGGGGGATGACTTGCCTATACTTTCTTATTGAACCTTTCTTCATTTTTACCTCAACAGCGTCTTATAGCTATTTACATCATGCTATGAGTGACCTTGGTGTAACTACCTGCGGTGAATTCACTTATGCATTCGCACCTTATGAAATATGCTCCCCTCATCATGTGGGGATGAATGGACTCTTTGTGTTTAACGGATTAACCTTTTGTATCGGAGTACTATATCTCTCCCAATATTTGTGCAAATCATTGATTAATCGAATGGCAACATCGTTTATCCTTTTAATAGGCATTTCTACCTTTATCTCAGGCATAATCCCTGCTGATGTCAATTTATTAGGGCACTCTATTCTCGTATGGATCGCTATGATAACCGTATTTCCAGGCCTACTCATTTTCGCTAAGAAACTGCCACCCATTAGAAAATGGACATATTTTTGCACAGCAAGCTTAATATCTACTACTATTCTGATTTCACTTGTTCCACTCTTTCCTCTCCCTTCAGGATTACTTCAAAGACTCTTTTATTTCATATTGTTTATTTGGGGAACAGTATCCACTTATCTTTTAATAAAGCGTTCTAAATCTTTGCCTGCATCAAATTAAGATGCAGGTTTCTCTTCAGACATCTTCTTTATTTTTGTTCCTTTTATACTTTATTAAATTACGGAATAGTATCACAAACCCAATAATAATCAAGCCCATCACTACTGCGGGTATGACGTAATAAATAAAGATAATAAACATTTCTGTCTCTTTACTCCATTCCACACCAATACACCGTCCTCTGTTTTTCCTTCTTCTCATCTGTTAGATTAAGAGTCGTTTTACATATCATCTATATAATTAGGTTGGCGATTTGATTTATTTAGGAGGAAGTTATGCGAATAACCTTTTAAGTATTCTTTTTACTGTTGCCTTTTTATTAATTACTTCTTTTTTTAGTTACCAATTTTCTTACATCCTTGTTTGCCCTGCTAACAAATAAAAAAAGGAACTGGAATTAATATAACCACTTCCCTTAAAGTTACAATCTGACCTTCACTTCAGTCCCATCATTCGCTACTACATCTACTAGTACCAATCCTTTATGACTCTTTATTTCTTTCAGAATAGGTTTCAACCATTTTTTATCCATTTGTGGGATGACAAAATCAACTTCTTTCTTTTGCAGTTGTTGATTGATTCCCGCATATACATACCGCTGAAACACTTTGGATAAAAGAATAGAGCAACCAATATGTAATGCAGCATGAGGAACTGGAATCGTTAATCGCATACCTTCTGTTCTCACCGTAATTTTCAGCATGGGATCGTCACTACTCAATAAAGACCGAAACGGTATCTCCGTCTGCTGACTTCACATCAACAATTTGGCCGTCCAATTCATTTTCAATCGCTTCGATAATTAAGTTAATATCAATATCTTTCACGTATTTCGCAGACTCAGGTATACTCGCTGCAATATTATGCCCTGCTAACAACACCACTTTGACAAGTTTGATTGGTAGATTAACTGTGACATTATCATTTTCAGATGATTTTACACGGATTTTGAGTACTTTTTCCATATACTTACTTGATGATTCGGGCTGCTTACTTTCTTTCTCTTCCTTCTCTTTTAACACCTGGATCAGCTCTGCCCCTTTATCGGCATCTATTTTTCCTTCTTGCACCATCGTTAACACTTTTGTGATTTCCTCTTTCATACCAATACGCCTCCTTATTCTCCTTTTAAGAGCTTAATTGCTTCGTCTGAATTTATTTCACCGTTTTCCAACATGGAGATGACCTTCTTCTCATCCACTTCATTCTTCTTAGCCTGTTTATAACCAAGTGATGAAATGATATCTGAAAGCTTGCTGCGAACGGTCGGATAAGAAACCCCCAATTCCTTTTCAACCTCTTTTATATTACCTCGACAAGTTAAGAACACTTCCACAAAATGCAACTGATCGTTAGACAAAGACGCTAACCTAGATAATTCGAACTCATTTTCAATCGTCGTTTGGCAATGTGCACACTGCAATTTAGTAATTTTCAATGTTTCACTACAAACGGGGCAACTCGTAATCACTTTATAAGCCATAACGCACTCCCTTCATTTAATTTTATTTGATTATATATTAATTATATTAATATGTAAATTAATATAATTAATTTTTTATATATATTTATTTAATTTAATTTATTTCAACAAAATAAAAACAGCAGGATTACTCCCACTGCTTTTATTTATATCATGCTTCCCTATATTTAATAGTCAAGCCTTTCAAAAAGTTCCTAGCAAAGTGATCTAAGCACACTTTATAGTTTTTATGTCCTTCTTTTCTAAGAAAAGCGCCTATTTCTCCTTTTGAAACGTTGAGCCCCGCTTTTCTAAAGATATCAATCATATCCTCTGTTGTTAATGCCAAGGCAATTTTGACTTTCTTTAAGAGAATATTATTGATATGACGATGGCTCGTGATCGACGGGTCCGGTGTATTCGCTTGCCCGGGTTTCGGTTCTTGTTTTCCTCTTTTATAAATAATGAGGCCATTTAAGAACGAATTCAACATCGCATCAGTTAATTCAATTCGGTTTTCCGCCTCATCTTCATCAAACTTTTTAAGAATCTTCACCACCTCTGGCACTGTAACCTCTTCCTCACCTAGCTTAAAAATCTCTGCCATTTCACTATTTTTAATATCCAACGCATATCGCAACCGGATTAAAAGATCATTATTATCAACCATGTTATTCACTCCTATCTTTAACGGACTTTGCAATGTTGTCCAATAGCCATTGTCTATTTTAACATTGTCATTGCTATGCAATCCACTTATGTTGAAATCAACTTATATCAAAGAAAAGGACAGTCTACCTAAGACCATCCCTCCATACTTAGCACTAATCAATCACACGAGCAACTTCACTGCCACAAGTTTTACATTTTCCTTTTAATATAGGTCCATAATCACCCGATTCAATCGTGTATTTCACAATCTCCGTTTCCCCACAATTGCTACAAAATACATTTCTTAAGAGCATTTCTCTAGTATCCTTGGGGATAGCAAGCCATTGTTTTGCTGCTTCCATTTTAATTGCTCCTTTTATATTGATAGTAACGATTTTTACTTGTATGTACAATTAAGCATAACATACAATTTCAAGCGGCTAAACAACGTCACACATTCCATTTCCCTCCAGAAAATTGGTGACATTTGTGGAGTGGGAACCTCCTATATACATCAACTAATCACTTATACAACAAAAACGAGGAAATAATTATCCATTCAATTCTTCAACTATTTTTTGTTTATATTCTTTCACTAAATCTAACGGTGAATCTGGAATACTATCAAAAACTGCCTGAATGGCAGACTTTTCTTGTATCTCTTCCGATGCTACTTTTCTCCATAATATCCCCGCTACTAATGCTTGAACTGACAAAAATTTAGTGTGCTGAACAATGTGAAGCAATAGACGATTGAATTCACTTTTATCTTTGCCTGTTTGACCCCAATATTCTATTCCTTGATAAATTAAATCTTCATTATCCGAGTTTACCAGCTTTTTTGCAGCTACTAAATTAGGATTACGCAGGAATTGATTGATCTCTTCTTCATGGTCATATGAATTTTCATCATCTTCTGGTTTGAGCTCGTTCATAAATTCATAAAATGTTGGGAATAACTCGATTAGCTCACCTGAATCAGAATTTAAATAAGCGACATTCGGGTTATTTTGATCCTTACTATAATCTAACACAATAAAATAATGGCCATCGCCAGAAATAACGATAAGTTGATTATGATCAATTTCCCATTCACTAAATAGATACTTCGTCTCCATGATACCTTTATTTTCTTTAATACCGAGAAGATAATCAATTGGAAGCGTATGCTCATTTTCTATCTCTACGTCTATGTTGATGCTATCTTTCAATAGGTATCCGCCATTTTGTATATGAAGTAAATCCACATATTCCCTTGGCAATTTCACACCAAAATGCTCCTCAGCTTTCAATACATCTTCTTTTGTTAATTTCTCTAACACGATACCACTAGCGTAAAAAGGTCTCCACATATTTATAGTCATCCACCCTCTAGAAATCCTTTGATTGAGTATAATTGTATCAAAATATATGTAAAAATTGTAAAAATAACATAGTTGATAAACGCTTAGTCAACAAATAAGGCCAAAAGAGGAGAGAATGAAAACTTTTTGTTCGGCTATCTTTGATGATTTTACTCTAGATGTACGAGCAAAACCCTTTTTCTTTGATTGCATGATTGAATCAGCCCAAACAATATCGATACATCCACTCCATAAAAAAAAGAGAAAGGCAAGATGAGTTTCAACTCACTTGACCTTTCTCCGCAAATATATATTAATTCCTAATCAGGTAATCAAATGCACCTAATGATGCGTTGGCCCCTGATCCCATAGAAATTATAATTTGTTTGTACGGGTTGTTCGTACAGTCACCTGCTGCAAATACGCCTGGGACGTTTGTTGCACCATGGTTATCGACGACGATTTCGCCTGTTCTTGTGCGCTCAATCGTATCGCCTAACCAATCCGTGTTTGGAACAAGACCAATTTGAACAAAGATTCCTTGAAGTTCAATATGGTGTACTTCTTCTGTTTCACGGTCTAGATAAGTGATACCATTCACTTTATCTGTACCCGTGATTTCTGTTGTTTGTGCGTTTTTAATCACTTTCACATTCGGTAAGCTATACAGACGCTCTTGTAGGACCGAATCGGCTCTTAGTTCTGCACCGAACTCAATAACTGTTACATGTTTAACGATACCCGCTAGGTCGATTGCTGCCTCGATACCTGAATTACCGCCACCGATGACCGCAACGTCTTTTCCTTCGAATAATGGGCCGTCACAATGTGGACAGTAAGCGACACCTTTATTTTTGAATTCTGCTTCACCAGGTACGCCAACGTTTCTCCATCTTGCACCTGTGGAAAGAATGACTGACTTACTCTTAAGAACCGCACCGTTTTCTAATTCTACTTCAATGAGTTCTTTTCTTTGTAAGCTTTTCGCGCGTTGTAGATTCATCACGTCGACATCGTATTCTTTCACATGTTCTTCAAGACTAGCTGCAAGCTTAGGACCTTCTGTATACTTCGTACCGATAAAGTTCTCGATACCTAGCGTATCCATGATTTGACCACCGAATCGCTCAGCAACAACTCCAGTACGGATACCTTTACGAGCAGCATAAATCGCTGCACTCGCACCTGCTGGGCCACCACCAACAACTAGTACATCAAATGGATCTTTATTAGAAAATTCAGCTGGATCTTCTGTGCTACCCATCTTCGCTAAAATTTCATCTAAAGTCATACGTCCACTACCAAACACTTCTCCATTAAGGAAAACAGTTGGTACGGCCATGATGTTTTTGCTATCGACTTCTTCTTTAAAAGCCGCGCCATCGATCATTGTGTGTGTAATGCCTGGGTTTAACACACTCATGATATTCAAGGCCTGTACCACATCAGGACAATTATGGCATGTCAGACTAACGTAAGTTTCGAAATGAAACTCCCCTTGAATATTCTTTACCTGTTCCATCACCTTATCATCTACTTTTGGCGCACGGCCACTTGCTTGTAATAAGGCCAATACTAAGGAAGTAAATTCATGACCAAGAGGAATACCAGCAAAAGCGACACCTGTATCTTCACCCATGCGATTCACGCTGAAGCTTGGTGTTCTTTTTAAAGTAGCTGTTTCTACCTTAATTTTAGATGACATTGTTGCAAGTTCATCAACGAGAGCAAGCATATCTTTTGATACGTCATCGTCTCCGGTACTTACTTTCAGTAATACATCGCCCTCCATCAGTTGAAGATACTGATGGAGTTGCTCTTTAATTTCTGCTTCTAATATCATGGGGTTCCACTCCTTAAATTTTGCCGACTAAATCAAGGCTTGGCTTAAGTGTAGAAGATCCTTCTTTCCATTTTGCCGGGCAAACTTCGCCTGGATTAGAACGAACATATTGAGCTGCTTTAATTTTATCGATAAGAATGCTTGCGTCACGACCAATACCATCTGCATTGATTTCAACTGCTTGAATGATACCATCTGGATCGATAATGAATGTACCACGATCTGCTTGACCTAATTCTTCAATAAGAACATCGAAGTTACGAGAAATTGTATGTGATGGATCACCAATCATTGTATATGTGATTTTACCAATTGCTTCTGATGTATCATGCCATGCTTTATGAGTAAAGTGAGAGTCTCTTGAAACAGAGAATACTTCTACACCTAGTTCTTGTAGAGCTGGGTATTGATCTTGAAGATCTTCAAGTTCTGTTGGGCAAACAAATGTAAAGTCAGCTGGGTAGAAACAAACGACACTCCAATGACCTTTAAGATCTGCTTCAGATACTTCAATAAAATCTCCATTTCTATATGCATGTGCGTTAAATGGTAATACTTCTTTTCCTATTAATGACATGTTGTAGTCCTCCTAAAAGTTGTTTAAATTTAATCATAGATTAACAGAATGACCTCATTCATAATCTATAATTATTATTAATTAGCATTGATTATTATTATATTACTAATATTATATTTGTCAATTAAAGCGCATGAATTAATTTATATCAATCATTCCTAATCGGTTAAATATTATGAGGAATCTACGCTAAATATAGGCTACATAAGAAGTGTATACGTTTTCAACTAAATATTACATTATTGTGAAATAAACTATAAAATAGAAAGAAAGAGTCTTCAATTGAGAATGAATAGCTTCAAATGAAAATTCTCCCCTCTCCATTCTAAGAGAGAACGGACAAATAAATACGATTTAAGAAAGGGAAAAACTAGTTCTATTATGTGAGGGACTAGTTTTTTACAGCCACTAAAAGAAAATTTAGCGCCTTTTTAATTTTTAATATGATTTTCCCTTTTGCCCTCCCTGATTCTGCATATTTCATCGCTTTTTGTGCATCGTCAAATGAAAATGCTTTATCTATGATCGGCTTTATTTTACCAGCCTCAATCAAGTCTGCGATAGCTTTTAATTGTTTGCCACTCGGTTTCATAAATAACGTTTTAATCTTATAGATCAGGTTTCATTACATAAAGAAAAGCGTTTCTGCATAAACAGAAACGCTAGTATTCCTTCAAAATAAGAAGATGGTTTGAGATAAAAATGGTCTATTACTTTATCTCTAATTTCAATATAAACTGTTCGCCAATTTCTCCTATTTTCCGCTCACCAGTATCAACAAAACCAACTTTTAAGTACAATTGCTGTGCGGGAATGTTTTTATGATTGACCGCCAAAACCACTTCATTGCACTCGGGGAAATGAGTAGTGATAAATGCTTTTAACGCGAGCATCGCTTGCTTAGCATACCCTTTGCCCTGATGTTTGTAATCTATAGAAAGGGCTGTCAATAACATAGCATGAGGATTAACGGTATATTCACTTACCCTTTTTGTACTATGTAGCAGGAAAAAGCCTACTGGAACGTCTTTTGAAAGGATAACTACTCGATATTGCCCATTAGAAACAGCTACTATTTCCTTTGGTAATGCTGTAAACTTCGCTTGATTTTCAGGTAATTCAAATCTATTTATTATTTCTAAGTGCTCCTCACGATATAACCCTAATTGAACTTCTCCAGATGTATTCAATTTCACTCTCTCCTTTTTACCTGTATTAAATCTGCTAGTTGCTTTTTAAATAAAACCACATCACCATCCCTTACCACTTCAAATAAGCGCTGTTCATCCGCTTTAAGGAGAGAGCCGGCAAGAACTTGAGTTTTTTCACTAGAAATGCCGTAACAAACCACTTGATTATTCTTTTTAAATACAATTTGGTTCATTCCTTCGTTTACTGTTTCACTTATAGTATCCCATTAATATCCGACCGTTTCATATATCCACTCTTTCTGAATATAAGGCTCAAAGAAATAAACTTTATCCCAATCCAATGGTGTGATATCCAATAAATTTACTTCTTCTACAGATGACTCAATGGACAATACCTCTTCTTTCAATAAATCAGCATTCACTTCCCAGACATCTTTCTTTAGAAAGTTAAATAAAATCACACAAAAGACACAAACCAAAATGAAAGTCGTATTTTTGTACTTCATTTAAATATTGAACCTCTTACGTTCATAATAATTCTAGCAACAAATCTTACGAATATCTTTCATTTCAAGATTCTCCTACTATCAACTTAGGGTTTGTTCTTCTATTAATCCGATATTTCTTTTCTGTTGATGATAGGTAAGAATATATTCTTCTAAATGGGGGAAAAGTAAGATATTATTTAATTCGGATAATTTAATCCATTTTACATCAGTTTGATGAGGATCAGGATACTTTGGTTGCTTAGGAACAGATTCATCGGTAAGGGTACATTCAAAAATTAACTGCAACGAATGAATATCACCGTATTTATTCGCATTCAAGTGCGGGGCATACTCATATATAAATGCTAAAGGACCTACTTTCACGTCAATTGATGCTTCTTCTTTCGCTTCTCGCTTTACAGCTTCAATGACTGATTCATTCGGTTCTACACCCCCTGCAGGCAAATTATAATGAATGCCTCTCTCATCTTCATATTCAATCAAAAGAATTGAATCATTTTCGATAATTAGCGCACATGCCCTCACTCTCACTGGATAAGTCATCACTATCCCACCTTCTATTTATATAAACCTATTATACCAGTGAATATGGTAATTTTTTTTAGAAATAATCAAAAAAAAACATTTGGCTCCTCCTTCGCCAAATGTACTGATAGCCACTGATGCTATCCCCGCTATCAATAAGATAACAATTGAGTATGAATCTCACTTTAACGATATGTAAAACGTTTATTGATTTCTAATGTCAAAGGAGTAATATCTCTCCATCCATACACAATCTCCCCATATTTCTCACCAGCCATATTCATTTCAATAGAATCAATTTTTCCCCCACCAAGGGCTTCATAAAATCGATAAGAGTGATTATCCTCCACAACTAGGACAAGCATCCCTTGATATCCCTTTTGTTTCAGTTCAGTAGTAACGGCTGAAAACAGCGCCGACCCCACTCCTTTTCTTTGATACTCTTCTAATAAATAAATTGCATACAGTTCGCCATCAAAACCGTTGTACTTCCCACTTCTCTCTTCCCCACCCGAAGAAAATCCAATGATTTCACCAACCTCATTTTCAGCCACATACACGCCACCAAGAGGTATATTGTTTAACCACAATTTTTCCCTCTTTTCATACGTAAGTCCATTTAGATATTCTTGTGGGAAAATGGTTGCATAGGTGCTGCGCCAACTATCGACGTGTACTCTTGCGATGCCCATTGCATCCTCTATAACCGCTTTTCTAATGATAAATAAAGAATGGTTCAAGGTTTTTTCCTCCTCTATGTATGTTCATTAAGTAATTCGTTTTATATTTTAAATATCCCTTTAATAGAATTGGAATATTATGCTAATATTCAATTATAAGAGGAGGAGTATGTATGAAAAGAAGTAGTTCTTTAACTATTTTCATCTTCAGCTTTATAGTATTACTTAGCGCCTGTAGCGATACACCTAGCTTTGATGTTTATAAAGGAAGCACCTTAAAGATTGCCGTAATTGGGGAAACACCTGAAATAAAAGAAGACACCATCAAATTCTTTGAAATGTCCTTTAATGAACTAGAAACAACCAAACGTTCTCTTGATGCCGTGATCGTTACTGAAGAAAACCTAACAGAAGCGTCTAAAAAACAATATGCCAAAGTTTACTTACATTCAACAAAGACTGTCAATGGTCGCCTTGCGTAAACTATGCGGTCGGCATTCTCCCCTCAAAAGTAGAAGATGCTGTGAATAGTGTAGGATGGATTATATAACGATGAATTAAAAGTGGAACATGTAAAAGACATATATTCTCGTATATTTACGACCATTAGTGAATTAGAGAGCGCTGGACTATAAAAAAGGCTAGGGACGTAGAAGTGCCATGAGCTTGCACCAATATTTTAACGTAAGGAAGTCGAATGCCATGATACTCATCTTCTTACTAATCCATATAATCGTTGGATGGTTCCTTATATTTACGTATAAAAAATTACCTTCTGCCGTTTTCACCTTTATAGGTGGTTTTGTCTTTATTAGCTTTATATATTGGACGGCAGTCGTAATCCGTTACTAATTGCAAAAAAAGTTCGCTTCTTTTAAGTTCCGCTTACTCTAAATGGACCTATTGTTTCATATTTACTTGGATTTTATTGATTATTTTCTTATAGAGTAAGAGGTTAACGTTCCTTATGATAACAAACAAAAAAAACAAGCCTAAAGTAATGACTATAGAAAAGTAAAAAATACCATCGAATAGGATGGACACTGCTAGACGCCCCTTGGTCATTTGAGCAAGTATGAAGGAAGAAATAACGACAATGATCCAAGAAGACAGAATTTGCCTCACAAAATCAGTATTTCTTCTGGCAATGACCTTTGGTAACTGATTAAATAGAAAATAAACTGCATACATGTAGCTAAGAAGAATTCCTGATCCTAACATGAGTTCCATTTCTCCGCTCTCCATTCACACATATTGTCATCATCGGTTTCCTTTATTTCCAACATACTGTATCTAGAATGTATGTATCTTCCATCCTTTAATACACATACTAAGTTTTAGTAATTTTCGGAGGAGATACCATGCTTTCTACTGCACTTAGTAATCTAGACCTTGGAGCAAAAGGATTATGGTTTCCAATCATCGTTGTTGTCGCGCTATTATTTATCCTTAACCTCATGCCCAAAAAGAGAATAAATCTAACAGAATTATATATCATTTTTTGTATTGTTGGGTTTGCAACATGGATCATGGATGCATTTATTTTACGCGTTTTCGACTTAGTTGATTTAGGTTCCCCTAAAAAGCTAGGACTCGGAGATATTCTCTCTTTTACCTTCATCCCTTCATCATTAGCTTGTATCTTCTTAAATTTCGCAAATAAGAAAAACAAATGGAGGTTAGTCATATTCTTCACCCTCATTTCATTTGGTATCGAAATTGGAATAGAATACTTTGGTTACATGATAGAAAAAGGATGGTTTAATTTTTTCTCTATTTTGTTTTATTTTATTGTGTATGGTTTTGTACTGCCTTATCAATTGGAGGTTATTAGGCGGAGGTGAATGATGTACATCAGAGAACAGGTTTTCTAATAAGATACAATTTAATTTATAACTAGTTAAATTAAATACACTTCATTATTTCCTGACAATTCTTTTTGTAAAACCTTATCCCATTTACTATAATAGAATCCTTTTTAAAGTGAGCAATCATAAAATATTCTTGATTGGCATGTTCAATAACTACATGGTTACCAGCATGGGGGTTTCAATCCATCTAATCTGGAACATTGTCTATATACTTAACAACTACTTTAATTACGATACCATCTTGTAGAGCAATAATTTCTTGATTGAATGCATAATTACTATATTGTAGCGCAGGTTGCGCCATAAGTTGTATTCTTTGTTGGAAATCATATGAGTATCTCTAATTTTCTATACAGTTTCTCAGCTTTTGAAATATTAAAAGAATGATCCTATGCAGGCATTGTTCAGACAGTTTCCTTTGCCAGTTGGCTGACTTTGATGACATAACACTTTAATCGAATACTGTATATATAAGTATTAGAGAGAAAAAGAACTAGAGTAAACTCTTGAGGATCTCATCTATCATTACAAACGGGACAATATAAAGAAACGCGCGCGATTGAATTTCGACACGCGCCCACTGCTTAGCTTTTTATGTTCCCTACTTGACATGGCCAAGACCGGTTAAAAGCAATTCTTTTTTAGATATAATAGGTCGTAAGTTTTATTCGTTTGCCTTTTTAATTTCAAATTGAGCTTCAGTATATACTATTGGTTTACTTTCCGGATTATTTTTCTCAAATTGGACAGCTGACACAGTATAAATTCCTGGTTCTAAATTTCCTTCAACTAGTTCTATTGTAGTTTGAGTAAGTTCTCCGATTTGATCAGTATTATCGTATATACCATTTATGTAAATAAAAGTTTCCTTATCTCCGTGAAAGTTAGCATATTCTACCCATACACTATCCATTAATGTATCTTCATTTACAAACAATACTGGTACATTACCATCTTGGGAATCGCCACCCGAAGTTGAAACTACAACAGATGCTTCTCCAAGTTGCTCAGTATTGTCAGGGAATGGAAATTCACTTTCCTTCTTCACATCTACTTCATTTTGTTCATTCAAATCAGATGAGTTATCTGCTTCAGTATTTGTGGGTTTATCACTACCACATGCAGCCAATGTCAATGAAACAGCCATCAATGAAAATAAAATAAGTTTCTTCATAATTAAGTTTCCCCCTAGATGTATCTTACAAATTTTATTATCGGTTAAATTCCATCAAATTTTAATATGTTTTAATTCATCCATGCTTATGTTAAAACAAGAAGGGGAAACGCATCGATTTAAAAATTTCTTCATGATCGTGACAAAGGGTTGCGAAAGTTTTCTACTTACTCAACATGAATACGACTTATTTTTCCAGTTAATCAAGAATAAAAATATAATATTTAAACGAAATAGGCTCCTTAAGTAAACTTGGGGATTTGAAGTTACAGTTACTTCCAAGTAATTGAATTATATATTGGTAAGAAAATAGCTCTGATGCGAGAAAAAAAGATATATTCAATCAATATATGGTAGAGGTTAAACAAAGATTGAATAGCATCTTATTTGTATATGAATAACCAGCAGTATAAAGCCAACTTGTATATTAAATACAAAATAGGAAACTTTATACACAAACAAAGATAGACAATAAAACATGTAGTAGTTTGCTCTGTTAAATTAAGTTACTACACTCAATTATTTATTAAGTAAAAATAAATGTTTAACTAGCACTGAGTATATATTAGATGCTTACCCACTTATGAAATTAGTTAAAGAATCGATTAACATATGCCAACAAATCAGCTTTGATACCATTAAAGTCCTGATTCAAATCAAAAGATAATACAAAAATTTGATTTCCATTAATATTGTAAGTATGGTTTGGTTGGCTTAATCCTATTGTTCTAGCATAAAGTAACATGCCACCCACTATTTCAGAAGGTTTCTTATTCCAATTATTTACATAAGTGAAAATTTGATAGAGATTATTCGATTTTTGTTTTGACTCCCCTCCCTCAAATCTTGTGCCCATATTCTCTGAATAGAACTTCGTATCTACAATCAGTGTTTTATTACTTGTTTGAAGCACAATATCTGTTTGCATGATTGGTAATGCCTCGCTAAATCCATCATCAACTTTCCATTGAATTTGAGGACGTGATACAAAATAATTCGTTTCGCGTTTGTAAAATGAAAAGATAAATTTTTCGTATAAAGCCGACAACCTTTGCTCATCCTGTATTTGTTTCATAGATTGCGATTCCGAACTTTCATCAAGCAATAGTTCTTCATAAAGATACCTGCATACATCAATGACAAATTGATAGCGGATATTTTGGCTATTATACTGGACATTTTTCCATAGCTGAAGGTTCATTTCTCTATTTGAAACCTCTTCAAAATAAGGGAGAAAACCATAAAATAATCTACGTGTTTTAGGTTTGATTTTTGCTGAATGAGATAAAAAAACAAGAGTAGCTTTAATAATTTGATTCAATAAAATATCTTCAGAAAACTCATCGTATATTACCACTAGCTTCTTATCTACCAATGCGTTTTTCTTTATGGAAGCATTTATATCAATTTTCCCTTTAATAACAGTGGATTTCTCCTCAACACATACATAATCTTTAATTAATCCCCCACGAATTAATACAGGTATTCCAATAGATAGAACCTCTGAATAGAGGTCTTTCACATTTTCAAATTTTTCTGCGCCAATATGTTTATATTCTGTAAGATTCAAAGTTTGATAGGCATAAGAAAGCATATAATAGATATTCCTAATTTGAATATTGCTATTTCTCTCCATCGTAACAGCCCCTTAGTCGGTCCGCCCAATGGTTTGCCTTCTGCTCATCATCGAACCAATACTCGAATAATTGAGGAATTATTTCATATTCAATAACCTCTTCTACTCGATTTACGGAATCAACTTTGTATGCACTCCCAACAAAATAACTATGTCCGATTTGAAAGCCTGTCCCAGTTCAACAATTCGTTTATTTAAATTCTTAATTTCCTCTATTACTCGGTTCAATATTTCTGGATTATCTAATTGATCTACATACGACTTAAATGTCTCATTCTCAAATGCTGGTTTAATTTCGACAAATGAAAACCTTCTTCTAAGAGCATAATCTAATAGCGCTAAACTCCTATCTGCTGTATTCATCATACCTATGATATATAAATTAGGTGGAACAGAAAACTTATTGTTAGAGTAGAGGAGATTGATTTGTTCCCCCCTCTTATCAGTTTCAATAAGCATCATTAATTCACCAAATATTTTGCTCATATTACCTCGATTAATTTCATCAATAATGAAAAAATAATCGCGTTCAGGATCACGCGTAGCTTTTCTTGCAAACTTCACAAATGGGCCTTGTTTCAGTTCAAAACCATCACCTTCAGCTTTCGGACGGTAACCTTCAATAAAATCCTCATAGCTGTAACTTTGATGAAACTGAACGATTTGGACACGAGTTTCATCCATTTCTTCCATCATCACGTAAGCTAAGCGTTTTGCAATATATGTTTTTCCTACTCCAGGAGCACCCTTCATAATGAGATTTTTCTTATTTTCAA
Source organism: Cytobacillus sp. FSL R7-0696 (assembly GCF_038006865.1). Classification (NCBI taxonomy): domain Bacteria; kingdom Bacillati; phylum Bacillota; class Bacilli; order Caryophanales; family Bacillaceae; genus Cytobacillus; species Cytobacillus sp. FSL R7-0696. The sequence goes on from NZ_JBBOWA010000001.1 coordinate 958,187, forward strand.
GTACCGATATTAGTCTTGTTAACTCCTTTCTCTCGATAAAAACATCAGAAAGAAAGTCTGCAGTAAAATAAGGTTCATTTTCTTGAACAGTAGGTCTAGATTCAATAAAGCGAATATAATAATCGATTGAACTACCTGATACACCTTTATATTTTTTATAAGTATCATCTGATAGAACAACTTCTTTCAATTGCTTCAATTGCTCAGTATCTGTTTCTCCAAATATGTCTGTATCAAAGTGGCTTTCTATATCCTTTAATGCACTTACCTTTTGATTAACCGTCTTATCATTCAAAGTTTCTCCATTGTCTGTTACTTGATTAGACAACCAAGTACGGAATTCATTTACTTCCGCTTTAGTTGTATCAATAATGTCATCATTTATTACCTGCTCAATCTCTTGAATTAAGTCTGGGTATGGATTGAGAACGGTCAGCGTTTTTTGAGCAAAAGTCTGGCGCAGCTCCCACCTTCCCACTTGCAGCCATTCCACTTTTCTTCTATGTTTATACTCAGTTTTTTCACTATCAAAGTAATACTCTCCAACTACAATTCCTCGCGCGATGACTTTTTTGAGTCCTTCTTTAGCATATACAATGTCGCCTATCTTAATTTCACTATAAAAATCCCACACCGCTTTTGTATCATTTATAGGACGCTTTCCATCAGCTCTTTGCTCTGATATTTTTCGTTCAACCTCTTCCTTGACATTATAATTATTTAAATCTCCAAGATAATCCCAGCCAAGTCCAATTATACTGTCAGAATAAAAATCATCCCATAATCTTGATTGTTCCCCCGGCGAAACAAGCCAATAGTTGATGCTATTATCAATTTCCCCTTCGTTACTTGCTATTTTCTTTTCCTTTTTAGGATAAATTAAAGTAGGATTCTCATTATAGTAGAGAAATATTAGATAGGATCTTAGTAAAACCCCCCAATCAGGTATCCCTCCTAGATTATCCGGCTTACTTCTTTCGCCACGATCAAATTCATCTTCCGCATATTTCTGTCTAAATTGTATTCTTCTCGTTCCGAATTCTTCTGGATATCGAGGTATCCCTTTACCAGTCACAAACTTTTCTATATCCTCGTCACTTTGTTTTGTCATCTTTTGATAGACATTTTTATATTCTAAATAGGATTGGTACTCAAAGAAATTTTTCTTATATCCCATATCAAGCTGAAACTTCTCTAGTAAATAACCTAATTGTTCAAGGTATGGAGAATACCAAATTCCAGTTTTTTCTCCCAAGTTTTCAGTAGCCCAAATGATATATTTTTCTTTTTGAGAATTAACAAGGTCATTCATAAATTACCTCCAGAAATTATTTTATTTTTCTCTTTGATAACAGTCTATTTCAAATAAAGTATTGCTTTTTTCTCAAAGCTTGTCTATATCCATTTAGACATTCAATTGATTATTTTCTTAAAAATTTGAGTACTGGGCAACTAAAGACTTCGATTTTGTTTGTCTACTTCAACATAAGCCCACAAGAATAACTAGTGAGCACTGTTTTATCGGCCAGAGATTTCGCTATTTCTACTAAATCCGGCATTTCCCGAATTTTAACGACACAGATGCGCTTATTTGAAAACAATTAAGGAAATCCAACCGTATTTTCAGTAATAAAGGAACGTCTCGCCGTAAAACTCACAAGAGTAATTATTTTGTTAAAATAACGGAATCTCTGACCGCGAACGATTCTCTAAAACAAGCTTACCTTGTTTTAGAGAATTCTTTCACCTAACATTGAAGTTTTTTGCTGCACAATAATCGTCTGCTGTGTAGCAAGTGACTCTCTTTTATAAAAGGTACCTTCCGAGTGCTTGTCGATAATGTATAAAAGATAAATTAAATTCTATATTGTGAAGGAGCGCCCTACAGATTAGTAGAAATTACATACATGAGGGATTCATTTTTTCAAGAAAAATTAGGAGGTAATCATGAGTAGATTAGTGCATTTCGAAATTCATGTAGATGACATGGACCGCGCTAGAAAGTTTTATGCCGAGGTATTTGGCTGGACATTTGAAGATTGGAGCGAATTTGCAGGTATGCCTTATTTTGGGGCAGTGACTGGTGGTGAGGATGAGCCTGGAATTAACGGTGCTTTAATGCAACGTCAAAGTCCTCCTCCTGAATCAAATCAGCCATTAAATGGTTATGCCTGTACAATAGGAGTAGAAAATTACCATGCGATTGAAGGAAAAATACTTAATAATGGTAGTGTAGTAGCATTGCCCAAATATGCTCTCCCTGGCATGGCTTGGCAGGGGTACTATAAGGATACAGAAGGAAATATTTTCGGCATTCATCAACCAGATGCAAATGCGAAATAGACTAATCTCACCAGAAAGAATAGGTATTTTTCATCGCACCTTTTCTTTCTATTTTTCGGTGTGATTTTTTTCAGATGAGTTCCACCTTATCGATGTTGATCAATTAAGATTGGATTGCCGTCTGGATCTTCCAGAGTAATAAATTCCGGTCCTTCTGTTGATTCATCGGCTTCCTGTATTAATTTTACTCCTTTTTCTTTCAATTCTTTTTGGAGTTCTCGAACATCTGTAAAATCTTCTAGATTTTCAGCGTTATTATCCCACCCTGGATTAAATGTAAGGGCATTTTTTTCAAACATTCCTTGAAAGAGACCTATGACCGTTTGTTCATTCTTCAATATAAGCCAATTTTGATTAATGTCCCCTCCTAGCGTTTTGAATCCTAGATCCTCGTAAAATGCTTTTGATCGATGAATATCTTTTACATTTAAACTAATAGAAAATGCTCCTAGTTTCATCGTGTCTCCCCCTTTTAATAGATTACATAATATTTCTATTTTTCATCAATAATACCTTCTAGCTAAAGACAATCATGGAGACAATATGTGATATTTAATGTTTCTATAGGCTTTATCCTAATACAACATCCTTTTTCCTATCAAATGAATTGGAACAGCATAAAACGAAATGAAAAAATTGGTATTGTTAAAATTAAATGATAAAATTACTGGGAGTAAAGTAATAAACAAAAAAGGAGTTTTCTATGATTAACAAAATTGGTAAGGTAACTGTTTATGTAAAAGACCAAGAACTAGCGAAAGACTTCTGGATAAACAAAGTTGGTTTTGTCTTAAAATTTGAACAAGCTATGGGACCAAACATGTCTTGGATAGAAGTCGGTCCAAGTGAAGACGAATTTACAACACTTGTTCTTTACTCCAAGTCAGCAATGGAACAACAAAACCCTTTAGCTATTTCTCACCCTTCTATTCTTTTTAGCACAACTGATATAGAATCAGCTTACGAAAAAATGAACCAAAATGGAGTAGAAGTAGATGAAATGCAAAGACTTCCTTTTGGTACAATGTTCTCATTTAAAGACCAAGACGGAAACAACTACTTACTACGTGAAGATAAGTAGTATTAATCAACTTAAATAAGATTGATTGCAAAAGCATGGACATTTTGACCGGAAAATCCATGCTTTTTTTAAACCTTTACAAGTACATTCAAATCTACCGTTTATAATCCTAATAACAGAAACATTACATCGATGCTGTTCTTCTGCAACAACTATATATATTCCCCCCACTACCACATGGACAAGAATCATTTCTACCGATTTTCTGTTCTTGAATAACTGGAGATGAAATATTCTCTTCTGATTTATTGATTATCCACTACTTCTAACAATTGACCTTTTTAACCTAGATTACCACTGCCATCGCTTCTTGTTTAATGCGCATTTTATTATGCGGTTTACCACCATATTTTTATCCTAATCACCTAACGTATTGTAGTTGTTATTTCTCACTTAAATGAAAATAGGCGCCTCCATTGTTGCAGAAAGCGCCCTTTTGCTGAACAAGGCTACGACTTCAGTTATGAAGTAATTGCCTTAACTCTTCTGTCATTTCCTCCACTAACTCTGGTCTGTTATGAAACTGAGCCGGGGTATTTTGAAAAAGTTCAATTTGCCATTCATGATCTTTCTTCACGGCAACTTGCGTTTGATGAGCATTTACTGATGGGTTAATATCTGATGTTTCAGGTGAAATCATACCTGCAATAGCGTGTAAAATTGCTACATCAGTACCTAAAAGCCGTGTATCTTTCACTTTAGTAACAAAAGGAGCAGTAGGATGACCTTCAAATATGGGTGTAAGGTGCGATAAAATCTCTTCTTGTCCTATTACCTTACTTCCATCAAAACCAATTTGGACTCCCTGTTCTTCAAAGAGTACAGCCATTCCCTGGGCATCACGATTGTTCCAAGCATCTATTAGTTTTTGATAAAGATTTTGAATTTCAATATGGAATGAAACATTCATGACCTATTCCTCCTTCATTTTTAATACCCTTTCTCATTGTTATCATACAATTGATCACATTCATTTCCAAACGGTTTCTTTTGGGACTTTCATAAAATCTGCTTATATTCAATTAAATACTTCCATGAATAAAAAGAGCGAATTTCTTGCTGCAAGAAAGTACCCGGTTGTGGAGGAATGTCAAACTTTTCAATGATAATTTTCCACTTTATGTTTATTTTTCGACCTCAAACACACATGGGTAATGAGCAGGACTATACTTTATTATTAACAAATACATGTCTTCCGCTTGATTCCGATTCGATCTTTATCCTCTACTTTTTTTATATAGTCTTTTGCGAGCGGTACCTTACAAGCAGTATTTCCTACATCCACATGTACTTTTCCAATAAAATCAGCTACCTGTTTCGCTTCTTCCGTTAATTCAGGTACATAGGAGCCGACGGAAATAACAAAGGAATTCATAACATAACGAACTCGATTGCGTTCCTCATGTACAGAATCTTTCACTCTGTACAACAATGTCCTAATTTCCCCTATGTCTAGCTCCTCATCAGGAGTAATTGATAAATAATTCGCATATGTACTCCATCCAACAACTGCGATCATCTCTTGCTCTGAGCTCATCCATTCATTAGCCAATTCAAGGGCATACTCACTTTCAGCTGCTACCTGCGCAACGGTATATTCAGCGACCATATACCAATAAGCTTTCTTAGCCCAGTCTTGTAAGTCTTCTTTTGCCATTAATTTTGGATTAACGGATAGACCTGCCAAATACATCGCATCATGATTTCCTGAATGATATAGTTGTAATGCTAACTCCTGATCCTTCTTTACATACTTAACAAGCTTTTTTAAATCTCCAATTTTCACACCAAAATAAGGTTCCTTTACTCCGTGGTTCAAGAAGATTCTTTTTGTTTGGTCACTGCCTAATTCTTCAAGCTTTTGCATAATTTCTTCATAAGTCATCGTTTTCCTCCACATATGATTACATTAAATTCACTTCAGAGGCATTCTGAAGGGTTTTTTTGGCATTTATGTTTAACACGGTCAGACACCTACATATATGATCACAACGGAATTGTGACCTTCTTATCTCTCAAGCTTAACAATCCGTATTTTCACCGGCGCGCCACATATCAACGGTTTTATGAATAAATTGTTCCAATCCCGTATCTTCCATCTTTATCGTTTTTTTGATACGAATGCAGCCTTTTCCGTAATTATATCCAACTAATAGGGTCTCTGCATTTTCTACCTTATCTATTGTACCCACATAGAGACTGACATAATGTTTTTGCGCATTTAATGCAAACACATAGGTATCATCTTTACCATAATTCAACATTTTATAGCGAATTACCTCATCAAATTCAGGTGCATAAGCAAAAATCATTTGTCGAACCGCAAGCAATTTCTCTTTTCTCCAATCGTCTTCAAGCAATTCTAGATATTCTTCCGAATTCTTTGCATCATATTGCATATTGTCCCACTCCTCTATTTCTTAATTTATAGTTTTCAATTTACTTAACTCTTCTATCTATTCAAATTGTATCGTTGGTACAAAGTATTTTGTATGTATGATTATTAATTAAAGCAGGTGATGGCAATTGCTTCATTAATCAATCCTTAATCTATATCATAAATAATTCCACGTCTAAACTTAAATGCCTTTGCTAAATCGAATCATTTTAATTGGATAGACAACGGCTTAACTATTTTAATTGCAATTTTAGGAGTCTTAGGTTTTCTGCACTCACCAATTAAGCTAGAACAACCTAAATTTAAATTTAAGTATAGGTCTATGATATCATATGCTTTGCCTATCATATAGCTAAGCGAAATTTAACTAGTTAACCACAAGAATGATGACCAACCTGTTCGTTGAGTAGTAACTGTTGAATAAGCCCGAGGATTCTCATGATATTCTATACCCATTGACTTTCACTACATTCTCTTACATAGTCACAAGTCAGGTGAGTTTGATGCGCAATATACGTCTACTCCGTATTAACGGATACCTATGAATGGGTTTCGTAATAAGAATCAAAAAAGAAAAGCCGGTCAAGATAAATAACCCCAACCGGCAAACTCATTCTTTTATCTTGTCGACTAGTTTAAAGAATAAATTAAACTTTGTGATTGGTGTAGCATCTTTTATAATCTCGATGAACTGCTTGACTTTATATTTCTCGAGTAGGTTTTCGCTTTTTTTCTTGTCTTCCCACTTTTGTATAGAATACTCCACTATTTTAGTATGGCATTAAAAACATTGATGAAAACCTTTCAGGTAGTGGTGTTATTTATCTCATTATTTACCATTAATAGTTTTTTTTATCGATCAAATACTATGTTTATATTTGTTACATTTGGGAGGATATCATATTGAGTAAAACAAGTTATATACCCTTAACCTCATCAGAACTTGGTTCTCTTTGGTCAACTTACTTACAAAATAGTATGACAGAACATGTTTTAAATTACTTTCTAGTGCAAGTTCAAGACCCAGATATAGAACCGTATATTCAAATAGCCTATGACATATCTCTTCAAAGTTTGGACAATATAAAAAGTATATTCACACAAGAAGAAATCCCAATCCCCGTTGGGTTTACAGAACAAGATGTTAACCTGCAAGCACCTCGTTTATTTGATGATATCTTCTTTCTAAGTTATTTACAAAACCTTGGTAAGGCAGGAATGGCGCAGTATAGTTTGATGAAAGGTATGTCAACTAGAAAAGATATACGGGCTTTCTTTAGTTCTTGTCATGAAGAGACCTCCAAACTTTATGATCAAGTCATTGATAGCTTACTCAATAAAGGATTATTAATTCGGCCTCCACATATACCTATTCCTAATAAAGTCAATTTTATTGAAGATAAAAACTATTTTGACGGTATATCGTTTATTGGGAAGAAAAGACCACTGAACGTAATAGAAATTTCCCAATTATTCTCGAATATTCAGACGAATGTTATTGGTGTAATGCTTTCTATAGGTTTCGGGCAAACAGCAGAATCACAAAAAGTAAGAGACTATATGAATAGAGGAAAAGAAATAGCTAAAAAACACATAAAAGTTTTTGGTGATTGTTTAATTGAAAGTGATATTCAAGTACCAATGACATGGGATGCTGCTACGTTAGAATCTACAGTTCCAGTTTTTTCAGATAAGCTAATGATGTTTCATTTTAATATGCTGGTAGCAGGTGGTATAGGTAATTATGGAGTTGCCGCATCAGTTAGTCAACGAAGCGATCTAGTGTTGAATTACAATCGGCTCTCAGCTGAAATTGTAAAATATGCTAATGATGGCGCAAATATCATGATAAAAAATGGATGGATGGAAGAAGTACCAACGGCAATAAATCGTACAAATATAATAAAGAAAAGTGGAAACAAATAAATGGCGTGAAAACAATCGAAGTATTACTTTGGAGCATTATATTTCCTGGTTTTGGGCAAATATTAAATGGTAAATACCTTAAAGGCATTGTACTCATACCTTTAATTGTTTTAATTATTGTAAAAGGGAACCTAAATCTAATTATCCTATCTAGCTTACAAGGTAATGTTGAAAGGGCAATTCAACTAACTAACCACAAGTGGATTTTATTTTTTCCTTGTTTATATTTCTTTGCAATATGGGATGCCTATAAAGATGCAGGCGGTGGTGAAAAGCCGTATTCATCTTTCCTGTTTTTGTTTTCAGGGTATTTTATGACCGTAGGAACCATTTTTTCTACGAAGATAACTTTGTTTGATTTACATATAGCACCTATATGGCTACCATTGATTAGTGTGATACCAGGGATACTTGTTGGGTTGCTATTACAATGGATAATCATAAGCAAGGAAAATGGTTAAAGGAAAGTATGCTAGCGCATATCCATCCATATGTAGGTAATTAGATTTTTAATACTCAATGTAGGACAATCAGTGGTATTGTCCTTTTCTTATGTCACAAAATGGTAAATCCAATAATTCCTCTTCTTTAATTGATAGATTAATCTCCTCATTCATTTCTCCTGTTCCATTCGACTCTGAAATTTTAATTTCTGATATTTTTTTTTTAAAAGAACCATTGTTTCTCCTTGTTGTAATTGGCAACCTATTAAAGCGATAGCCATACATAAAATTGTTAATATCGAAAATATAACCTTCCAGCTATTCCCTCTCCTCTATCATCAAAGTGAGCAGAGTTGCCCACTTAATAAGACGGTTTATATATTCTATCGGTGTCGGTATCAATTACATAATCAACCTCTATGTCTTCATTATAGACAAGTTGGTCAAAGCAGTTAATTCGGCAAAATATAGCTGGAAGGTCTAAAATATTTGAAGTAAGAGCTTTGGCATTTATATACCTTTTCATAAGTTCCTTTTTTGAACAACTTTTTCCTTTAATTAGAACTTTGTGATAATATCCGTCAATTTTAACTATCAATGTCATCACGATTGACTGCTAACCAATCCATATAGCTTTAGTTTGTTTTGTCTTTTCGACTGAAATACGGACCGCACCAGCCTGTTTCATGCGTTCTTACGTAAGTCCAATTAAACTCTTTATCTACTACGTAAACATCTTCTTCATTTACAAAGTCCTCGGCTGTTAAAGAAGAAGCCTTTTCAAGTATATAAGCATCATCCAAATGCTGATAAAAAACATAACATGACTGTTTTGATTCTTTCTTAAATGCTGTATCAGCTTGTTCTTCTTTTAAATATTTCCTTTTTTCATAACTAAATACATGCCATAGGTATCCACAACAACCATCTTCATCATAAAGATAAATAGATTTCTTTTCTTTATCACTAAGATGATTGACAAAGGTATCTTCCCATTGCTTTCGTAGATATGTCCCCCACTTAGGTATTTCAATTACCTTTACCTTTTTCTTTTTAAGCAAGGTTACTAAATCAATCACACTTTCCAAAATGACACCTACTTTATATATTCATCATATCTCATTGGCATCTCTGTTAAAAAATAAATGAACATCTTACACGTTAAGTCTATTATTTAATGCTTTCAAGCTATGCAAACTGAAGTCCCTAACATCCCTATTTTTGCTCTGGGATAGTTCATTTAATATTTCCAATAAATAATCATCTTCTATAATTCCCTTATTATCACCTTCAGCACAGCATGACAAAAAAAGCAGTAAATTAAAATGCACTTTTGGTTTTTCGTGTTGTCTCATTTTTTCAACTATATATCGAATCAATTCGTTATTTGTTGAGAGAATTTTTGTAAAAAAACGTTCAATCTCTCCTGGCTTTCCCTTTTGTATTACTTCGTCAATCTTCATATAGTAATCTTTTATTTCCTGTTCGGAAAGCTCTGAATCATACGAGTCCAATTCTACATCCTCTATGTAATCTACAAGACCATTGATAAATTCTTCAAAATCCTTTGCCAACTTTATCTCTTGATTCTGCTCTACATCGATAAAAACGACAGAAGGATTTTTCCTCTTTCTATAATCCAAACAGATAAACATCGGTGGGTCTGCTGATATAATCAGCAATTTTTTACTGCGTATTCCCCATTCTTTTCGCAAATAAAGACTATCTAATAACCCTGGCTCTTGCCCTATTCCATATAAAAAATCCACATGGACAGAGTTATTAGCCCAACTATTCGGGGTATCCGTAGAAAAGTATTTATTTTTTAAATAGAACCCATTTCTTTTCTTCATTAATTGAATATAGGAATCTGGCAAGTCCATATTTAGTTCCTTCTGAATGTTTTCTACTAACTCAGAATCGACTTCACCTTTATAATATTCATCTAATTCTTCTGCCCATAATATCTCTACATTCATGTTATTCCCCCTTTATAATAAGACATTTAATGTTATGCCCCTCATACCACTTTGGCTAACCGTATGTTTCATAAGTAATGTCCATTAAAATCTTTTCGTAAGTCTCTATCTTCCTCCTAAGTTCCTTATATTTTAAAGAATAAGTTTCAAACTTTTCTAATTCAATGAACATACTCATTAAAGCCTTTTTTGATTCAATTATTTTTTCAGTAGACTTTCAATATTTTTTATATCGCGGTACATAATAAGGTGTTCTTTAAAATTCTTTCTCGCTTCTGTAAGGGAATAATCCCCATTTGGGCATCCCCACACTTCATCCGTATTTGGGTCATCTTGTCCATCGTCTCCCCAATGGCAAAGTTCGCATATGTCAAATATTCTTCGTTCTTCTATTGTTAGAAAGCCACAACAAGGACACTTTTCACGTTTCACTCTAATCTCTCCCTTTATTCAGATTAAGTATTTAACGCAAATGACGTTTATACTGCATAAAGGCTTTGTATGGTGTTAGCCCTACCGTTTCATTAGGTACATAACAATCTCTATCCTGATATGGCATTTCTAACTCTTTCCACTCAAAATTACCCTCAACACATTTGATAAATAAATCGTCGTATCCATCACCATCTGTAGGGGATAACCCTAACCTTATTTCTTTATGCTTTAATGCAACTGGCATATTCAATAAAGTTTTTCATAATACCGATGAAATGTTACTGGTCACTGACATTCATTGTGAGAGGAATGAAAAAAGACCCACAGAAGTCTACCGAAAATATATAAATGACAAGAAGTTAAGGCAAAAAAATGAAACATAAGATGTTACCAAGTGTTTTCTTAGAGGGTGAAGATCAAGATGAAGATGATTATGAGGACATGGTCACACATCGATTTGTTCTACCTTGTAAAAAGAGCGATATTCGTTATAAACCGCTCTTAACTGCTATTAGTTTTGAGAATTTTCACATCATCCCAAATTCTAAAAGGGTTATACTGCCCTGGTATTTATATGATGACCGAGGATGGGACGTTATCGCCTCAAACCAAGAAGATTTAGATTTACTTTATGAAGAACTAAATAATTGGATTTTAGACTACGACCGGGAACAGATTGATAAGATATTCAAATAATCTATTTGTTGTATAATTATAGAAAACCATTTACAAGAGGTGAAGAACTTGAATTTTCTTACCACACGTATTGTCATCATACTCAGCCTGTAATGGTCTAATCATTCTTTGGGGACTTTTACAGGCTGAGCCTTATCCCAAGGAGTTGATGACAAGTGAAGCCACATATCAAAAATCGAAGTCGTGCTTATTATCGACATCATCGAAAAAGAGTGATTCATCGTAAAACAAAGATTGCAGAACAAACTGGATGGCAATCTCGTTTTACTGGATATTTCGCAAAAGGGAAAGTTCATTGTTCGTGCTGGATGTGTTCCCAAAAGACAAAAAAAAGATGGATTTCCTCATTCGCAAAACATTCAATTGAAACGCTTAAACAGTCAATTATATGATTACTTTAGCGAAGGGGAATTTTAATCATTTAATGAGCAGGGTGATAGTTCTTCCCTGCTCTTTCATTATTTTGTAGTCTTGCGTCTCCATCAGCTATAAACAAGCATGTCCTAAATCCATTCCATCAGACCAGGTAGCAAATGCAAAAATTCTTTTCTATATTCAAATTCTTTAATTGATTCACTCGTTCAAAGTCATTCTTATTTCTTAGCAGATATTCTGAAAGACCACCCTTGTCCAGTAAGGTGGTCTTCTCGGTGAACCGCTTGGATATTCTATTCTTGTACTTCCATTATACCATTTTTCCCAAAATAAGGTTATCTTTATGATAGGGGGTTGTTATGTGGCACAGGAGTTTATTATTGTGTTACACTTTTAAAATCATCTGCGATACTACCTCAACATGCGTCGTCTGCGGAAACATATCCACCGGCTGCACCTCTACAGTCCGATACCCACCATCCTCAAGCACCCTTAAATCACGTGCTAATGTCCCAGGATTACATGACACATAAACAACCTTCTTCGGTTTCATGTCAATGATGGTTTGCAAGAGTGCTTCGTCGCAGCCTTTTCTTGGCGGGTCGACGACGAGGACGTCTGCTTTGTGTCCTTTTTCGTACCAGGCTGGGATGACTTCTTCTGCTTTTCCGACGGCGAAGTTTGCGTTGGTTATGTTGTTGAGTTCGGCGTTGCGTTTGGCGTCTTCAATGGCTTCGGGAACGATTTCGACGCCGAAGACGGATTTGGCTTTTTGGGCAAGGAAGAGTGAGATGGTACCGATGCCACAGTAGGCGTCGATGACTTCTTCTTTGCCTGTGAGTGCTGCGTATTCTAGAGCTTTGTCATAAAGGACTTTTGTTTGTTCTGGGTTGACTTGGTAGAAGGATCTTGCTGAGATGGCAAAGCGCACATCGCCAATATAGTCATAGATGACTTCTTGTCCCCAGAGTACACGGGTTTCGTCGCCCATGATGACATTTGTTTTCTTATGGTTAACGTTTTGAACAATGGATTTGACACCTGCTATATTCTTTGTGATGTCTGCGATGATTTTCTTTCTATTCGGTAGATCCTTCGCTTTTGTGACAAGGACAATCATGACATCCCCCGTAACTAAACCGTAGCGGGCCATGATATGACGAAGGTCCCCTTTATGGCGCTGCTCATCGTATGCACGCACACCATTTTTATTGCAGATGTCTTTGACTTTTTGAATAACCTCATCATTTTTTTCTTGCTGAATAAGGCAAGATTTCATATCAATGATTTGGTGGGAGCGTTGTTGATAGAATCCACCTATTAACCCGCCTTCATGTTCGCCAATTGGTACTTGGGATTTATTACGGTAACGCCACGGATCGCTCATGCCAAGGGTAGGATGAACAGTCACGTTTTCAAGCTTGCCTATTCTTGTGAGCACATCACGGACTTGTTTTTGCTTGGCTAATAGCTGGCCCTCGTAACTTAAATGCTGGAGCTGGCAGCCGCCACATTCTTTATATATTGGGCATGGCGCAGGGACACGATAAGGGCTTTCTTCGTAAGTTTCGATTAGTTTGCCAAAGCCGTAGCCTTTGCTTGTTTTCAGCACCTTAATTTGCGCTTTTTCACCTGGAAGGGCATTGGGGACAAATAGTGGATAACCGTCGACCTTTGCCACGCCCGCTCCTTCATGGGTTAAATCTTCAAAAGTAACATCTATATAATCGTTTTTCTTAACAGGTAATGTTTGCTTCATTTCATTCTTCCTCTTCTCTTAAAATCCGTGCAAATCGCTAGTCAGATTGTAACATAAAAACAAGCGCAATACGAAAGGAGGTTTCTTTCTCAATTTTAAATAAAAAAGCCATGCATTACGCATGACTAGTGATGTTTGCTTCAAACCGATCCTCCACCTCAAGAACAAACCCGTGAAAATACTTCTCAAAATAAGGATGGCGATGAATCCCTTCCGCGTCAGTGATAAACTGGAAGGTCGCATGTGGATGAACGAGCTTCTCCTCAAGTGCTTTCGTTGCTTCTATTGTATTAGGTACCATTTCTCTTAGGATATTTGGATATTCGTCTCCTTCTTTTTCACCTACGTACCAGAAGATATGTTTCTCATCCGTAATGGCTGGTTGTTTTTGCAAGAATGATAGAAAATCAGGGTACCATAGAGAAGCCGATAGTAAGAAATAATAGTCGAAATCCTCACGTCTTGTTAATAAAGAGTAAAGGGAGACGAGCGCCCCGAACGATGCTCCTGCGAGGCCTACATGCTTCGGTTCTATTGATAGATGAAATTCTTTATGTAAAAAAGGCAACAGCTCATCTTTAACCATCGTTAAATATGTATCTGCCTCACCTTCATAGGCATAGTCATCTACTTTTGCATACCAAGGAGTGTATTCTCTATTACGATCTATCGGGTCAACACCTACAAAGGCAATATGCTTCAGCGGGTGTTGCTCGAAGTACTCAAACAAATAAGAGCCATCTTGAACAATAATCGTCAGTTGCGGTGTTTCATTTTCTGGTAAAAGAATCGATAAGTTATATTCTTTCCATTGCCATTTTTTCATGGTTTCCTCACCTTCCCTTTTTTTCAAAAAAAGCTACTGAAGGCTCAATCACGACAGTAGCTTTTATTCATTCTTAATCTTGATAATCAGGGCGATCTTGTTTACGTATTTGATTGAGTGGTACAAATACATCCAAATGACGATACAAGTTCACAAATTCAGCTGGGGTGTCCCCGCCGTATTCACCGTCAAGGTTCAACATAACCGGATCTTTTGAATATACTTTTATTCTGTTCGCTTTTGCATAGATGACATGTGGATCATTGACATGCTCACCTCGTAAGGCAAGTGAGGCAATGCGAATAAACTCAGCTAAATTGGTTTTCTTCAAAATCAACAAGGTGAACATTCCATCATTAATGGAGGCATCTGGGGCTAATTTTTCAAAACCGCCGACAGAGTTTGTTAAAGCGACCAGGAATAACATCGCTTCTCCTTCAAAAATTTTGCCATCGAATTCAATCGTGACATCAGCCGGTTTAATACTTGGAAGCATTTCTATTCCTTTTAAATAGTAGGCAAGTTGACCAATCATCGTTTTTAACTTGCTTGGTACTTCATATGTGAGCTCTGTAATACGACCGCCACCAGCAATATTAATAAAATACTTTTTATCCATTCGTCCAATATCAACAGGGATTTTCTCGCCTTTGACAATAATATCCGCTGCCGCTTCTACATCACGTGGAATGTGCAGTGCACGAGCAAAATCATTCGTTGTCCCTGTCGGAATAATACCCAATTGCGGTCGGAATTCCTGCTCTGCGAGGCCATTGACGACTTCATTAATCGTGCCATCTCCACCGGCAGCTACGACAAGGTCATACTTTCTCTCAACAGCAAGTCTTGCAGCCTTTGTCGCATCACCTTCACAAGTTGTCGCGTGACAAGAGGTTTCATATCCTGCGCGTTCGAATTTCTCTAATACTTCTGCAAGATGCCTTTTAAAAATTTCACGACCAGAAGTTGGATTATATATAATTCTCGCTCTTTTCATTACCCATCATCCTATAAAATAAAATAAGTGCTTATATATGTTTTTACTGTTCTTTATACTGTAATGAGCCATTGGTTCCATCATTTTACATCATACATTGTCCACAATCAGATAGCAATATTTAACCATTTCCTCTAGCCCAATCCTATTCTAATTAATCTCGACCGTTAAGACAAGTTTCATACCTATCTATTTCATTATTTAAGGAATATTCAGATTCCCACATTTCCCTTTTCTTTTATATTATAATCAACACAGAAGCGAATGTGCGAAAGAGGAGTGACACCATCGTGACCATACATAACTGGCGTAAATCATTACTATTAATTGTTATTATACTATTCACCGTTACACTAACTGCATGTGCCACTGAAACAACAACTGAAGAACAGACAACATTTTCACCAACCTTAACAGCTCACTTTATAGATGTAGATCAGGGAGAGGCGACATTATTACAAGGTGAAGATTTTACGATTTTAATAGATAGTGGGAGACATGATGGCGATGAAGTTGTACCCTATTTACAATCAGTTGGGGTAAAAGAAATTGACTTACTCGTTGGCTCTCATCCCCATGCTGATCATATTGGACAAATGCCTGAAGTAATTGACTCTTTTCCTGTCAAAGAAGTGTGGATGAGCGGAGCAGAAACAACGTCGAGAGTATATGAAGACGCATTAGATGCCATTATCGAAAGTGAAGCAGCTTACCATATACCAAGAGCAGGCGAATCATTTACAATTGGTTCAGCACAGATCGATATTCTTCACCCATCATCTGTTGAAGAAGATTTGAATAATAGCTCGATTGGGATGAAGGTCACTTATAAAGAACAATCGTTTCTCTTCACAGGCGATGCGGAAACATCAGCCGAAAATGAGATGCTCGCCTCAGGCAACATAGAAGCAGATATTTTTAAGATCGCACATCATGGTTCAGATACATCTAATAGCGAGGCATTTATAGAAGCAATCCATCCTGAAATCGCTATTTACTCTGCTGGTGCAGACAACTCTTACGGTCACCCAAATCAAGAAGTATTGAACCGCCTTCAGCAAATGAATATAGACGTGTACGGCACAATCGAAAATGGGACGGTTATCATTCAATCAGATGGCCATGACTACCTCTCCATAATTGGGGTAAAAGAGAAAAAAGACAACAAAGCGAACGAGGAAGTTGTCATTGAAAGCTGTCCTGCAGATCATATTATGATTAATGAAGCGAATGCTGAAACATTGCAACAAATCCATGAAATTGGCCCAGATCGTGCCGAGGAAATCATCGAGAAAAGACCTTTCACTTCCTATGATGACCTGCAACGCATTGCTGGTATTGGCCCAGCCAAAGCAAAAGAAATTGAAGATCAATCTATAATTTGTTTCTAAGAGGAGTGGAGTCGAGTGAATAAAGCTGTTATAGATAGAATGGAAGAAGGCAAAGCTGTGCTCCTAGTCGGTGATGAGCAAGTGGAAAAAATAATTGCGGCTCATCTCCTACCACCTGACGCAGCCGAAGGTACATGGCTTCTTATTACAATGAAGGAAGACGAAATAACTGAAATCATCATCGATCACGAGGCAACAAAAGCTGCCAAAGAAAGAATCAAGCAAAAACAAGCGAAGTTATTAAATAGAGGCAGCCGCTTTAAACAAGACTAATCAACACTGCGAAAAAGCACATCAACATTTTACTAGATTGATGTGCTTTTTATTATCGTATACGCCCTCTAGTCATCCTCACGGGTGATAAATAAATGGGACAATGATGAGCAAGATGGCTATCATCGTGATTGTTTTCGTCAGAGACTTTGATAGCTTCTCTCTTCCTTCCCCTTTATACCAACCAGAAAATTGCCATTTATTCCGATAGAGCACAAATAATAGAAGTAAAATACCAAGAAAGCCCATCCAAGGTTGCGTAACCGTTTCTCCTCCTATTGTATAGACACCCGCTAACGCCGCACTTCCTAACCAACCTACTACTAAGAAGATAGCAATAATTCTTACAAGTTCAAAGACAATCGTCATTGTTTTGTCACTCCTTTTTATAAACAACTTCAAAGTCTTCACATACGACGAGAATTTTTTCGTGAAAGTCTTTCCCTAAAGGTGCTAGCTCTCGTTTAAAAAAGGCTTCATGTACCTCTCTCCAATAAGCTAGCGAACAATCACCCTCCCCTTCATTAAATGCATGATTCTCTGTTACCTCGTCAAAAGGCACGACCGTCACATTTGTCGTTTTAACAATCACTTTCGGCAACCCTTTGCCATCAAGAATGATATTCAACTGTCCGACTTGCGGCAAATCTTCATTTTCTAACTCGTATAAAAGGTAATTGGATGCTGTTGCTGTTTTCTTCCCTTCTGCAACTAGTTCCACCAAGGCATCCGCCATTTCTTCACTATCACCGAACGCCCATGCTGCATAAGTATCGGGCGCTTCTGAGTGCTGCTGTCGATATTGCTGCCATATTTTATCTATTGCTGTCTGACTCATCTTTTATTCTCCTATTCACTTCTTCTATTATTTGTTGCGTGGTTTCCTCTTTGCTTAAAGTGCCATCGATGACTTTATCTGCATCCATCCTGACTGTCTCAAGCATATGGATATATGCGTCTCTCCTCTTCTCCATATAATCAGCTGCCGCATGCTGTGACGCTCCATTTCGGTGAATTTCAGCTAGCAGGACCGAGTAGTATCATCCAGTGGATTGAAAATGGTGCGACCTCACGTATAGGACAACACTCCGATTGTAAAAGAGGTACAGCGATTAAACAATGCCTTCGTTATCTCTGGTTTCCCTCCACCAGAAACGGCTGAAATTGCAATAATGAAGCTGTCTTTCTCTTTTATAAACGTCTGAGATTCCACCTTTTCTGATTCATCTCCCCTATATTCTTATGTCGATTATTTTCTATCTTATAAAAATAAGTGATTTCAAAAGCGAAATAACCCATCAGCAGTCCCCCACCCATTGCCGAATAGACTCCATTAAAAATGAAAAGGGGAATAAAAGCAAAAGAACTAGTCAAGGTAGCTATCGTTGGCGGTTTCACATTAGCACTCCTTTCATATTTCCATTTTAACAAATATTGGATGATTAAACTACTGTCCATCAGTTGCATTAGCGGTACCAACTAAACACGAAAAAAGCCAAATAACTGTACTTTAAGAATTTTGGCTTCTGTATTGTTTTAATTTTATTGAACGGTCTTCATTAAATGAACACAAATAATTTCCGCATAATTAACAACAAGATACTCCACTTTCTTTTTGAGGAATATCGGCAGATTCAAACAATTTTTGCAATCTGATTCAAAGGCACTAATATTTTTCTGACTATCCCTCTTCGTTAGCTCAAAGGTTCTTTAAGTATTCAATTTCGAAACATATAGAGTTTTTTTTGCCATTTCTACTCAGAAATCACCATTACATATTTCTTCTTAACTACCGGAGAACTTCAATCCTTTATCAAAAAAGAGGTAACAATTTCTCGACTCGGTGTTATAAATTCATTATTCATAGTAATTTTCATCATCGTTAAACCTTGTATCGTCGCAAAATAGAAAAGCGCCATTTCCATGGGATCTCCCTTTTTAAATTGATCTAATATCTGACCTTTTTCAATTAATCGGGCAGTTTGATTGAACATAGCTTTACTCTGCATATTAAGCTGCTGTATTTGAGGAGACAGATTCTCTATTGTTGAGGATTGGTTCATAAGCATTTGAAAATAGGCATACTCATCATCATTATCTAAATCATTTAATATTTCCAATGTTAATTGAAGAATTAACTCAACTGGGGATTCATTGCTTTGAAACTTTTTTATAATTCCTTTTAACCCTTCCACAGCGTAAGTAACTAATTCATTAAATAAGTCTTCTTTCTTTTTATAATGACGATACATTAACCCAATGCTAATTCCCGCTTCTTCTGCAATATCCTTCACACCTGTAGCAGCAAATCCTTTCTTCGCAAAAAGCTTTATTGCTGCAGTGTGGATTTTATTTTTTGTCGCAATCCTCATTGCCTCATATTGCTCTTCTGATCTAGGCAATCTTCTTCTCCCCTTTTTGACCATTCTGTTTCCTGATAATAAGTGCTTTAATCTTTCACATATTTCAAAGACAAAAGATGATGAATACCATTTTTCTTAGATATTTTTTCTGGCATAGACTTTCTCTTGTATTCTTTAAAACCCAACTTTTCATATAACTGTATTGCCGGGATATTAGTATCTGCTACTTCGTCAATCACATAATCATCATATAGTGTGTTATCAATGATATGATGAATGATTTGAGATGCCACACCTTGACCACGAAATTTCTGAGCGGTTCCAACAAACTCAATCGATCCAGTGTTTGTTGGTAAGTGTTCGTAAGGAGCTTCAAATTCCTTTTTCAAAAAAACACTGGCTATGCTTCCTTTAAAGAAACCTAAGTGCTTTCTCAACTCTTTTGAATTTAACCTCACAGAATTACTTTTTCTATCTGTACAAGCCGCAAAACCAGCAATTTCACCATTTACTATTGCTACATAAAATTGGTCTAAAACAAACATATGAGCAAAAGCATTGGCTATGATTTTTTTATCCTTTGAAAAATAACCAAGCCATTGCGTAAAGCCTTCCGCGAAGATTTCTCCCATCTGTTTTCTTACATTTAAATCAGTTTCAGCAGCAGGAATGATTTTAAGATTTTGACAAATTGCCCCCATAGAATAACACCCCTTTTTTAATGAGTGAATATATTTTCATTATAAAACAAAAAGGCTACATTGTGAATCCCATAATCTTGTGGATTTACGAAGCTTCGCCCCCTTTGGCTAACTCTTTTTCTAAAAGGGGGTTTTTGTCTTAAAAGATTATTCCGTTAAAGAGACAGATTCTTCTGGAATCTTGTATAATAAAATCAATAGTTTTTTTCAATTAAAGATAGAGGGTATAAAAATGGATAATGAAACCGCTAAAAATATTAGAGAAAGTTTAACGGCTGATTGTACAAAGTGCTTTGGACTTTGCTGCACAGCACTTAATATTGTAGCATCAAGTGATTTTCGGATTAACAAACCGGCAGGTACTCCTTGTAGGAATTTGCAGTCTGATTACAGTTGCCAAATTCATAGTCAGTTAAGCGATAAGGGATTCAAAGGCTGTACAGTATTTGATTGTTTGGGTGCTGGACAAGTCGTTTCTCAAGTTACTTTTAACGGTCAGAGTTGGCGAGAAAACCCTGACATTGGGGAGAAAATGTTTCAAGTGTTTCCCATCATGGAGCAAATTCATGAAATGATTGCCTACGTGGCAGAAGCTCTGTCTTACGATATACCGGATGATTTAGCTGATAAGTTGAGGAAACAGTTAAAGGAATTGCAGGATTTAACGAAGTTGGACGCAGATAATTTATTGTCACTTGATTTGGTGATTTACCGATTTTCTTTAAATGAACTGCTTACTTCAGCGAGTGATTTTGTTAGGAGAAATACCATTGATAAAATGCCTGGTGATCGAAAAATTAGAGAGTTTGACCATGGAAGAGCTGATTGGATGGGCAAAAAATTAAAGGGAAAAGATTTAAGAGCAACTGATTTTAGGGGAGCCTATTTAATTGCTGCGGATATGAGAAATACGGATTTAGGGGCAGTCAATTTTATTGGTGCGGATTTGCGAGATGTTAATTTCAGTGGCGCTGATCTGTCAACCAGTCTGTTTTTGACCCAAATGCAAATTAATTCGACCAAAGGTGATGTAAAGACCATATTACCCTCTCATATACATCGACCTTCTCATTGGATGAATTAATCTTGTTCATGTTTGTTTATTAACAGAGCCTTTTTGAAGATGGTTTTACTATCAGTCTTATTCAAGAAAATGGCGCTTTATCGGAAGAACACTACATAAATGATCAAACTTTTTTTATAACAAATACTTCAAAAAAAAGCCCATTTTGATCAATCTTTATTTCAAAATAGGCTTTTTAAGTTAACGCAAAATATGGTTTTCGAGATATTTCTTGATCAAACTTTAATCTAAACCACCAGATATATTTTAATCTAGATACAGGCTTTCTATTTCAATATGTGTTTTAATAAAGTATTTGGTAACGGTTATACACTAAATTAACTTACTATTGTAGGTTCGACAATATCTTTTCTTCGATAAACGTTCAGAATAAGGCCTAGTAGTGCAGAGTAAACTAGCAACATGCTTCCTCCATAACTAATAAACGGCAGGGGTACTATCATAATTGGGACGATTCCAAGACCCATTAGAATGTTCCAACAAGCGGGAATAATAAATAATGCAGCCCCACCGATTACTAATAATCTGCCGAATACATCCTTTGTTTTAAAAGCATTTAATGAAATCCGCAAAATAAATACAAAGAGAAGTAGACAAAGGAGCATTCCGAACGCCCAGCCTAGAGAATAGACGAGAAATGGGAATACCAAATCTGTATGTGCTTCAGCGAGCTTTAGATCATTGTAAAGTCCCTTGCCGAACCAACCAGCCTCTGAAAGGATATCTTTCAGTGGTATGAGGGTACCAGAGAGAAAGATATTAGGGAAATAAAGGATCATTGTACTAATGAAAATGATACCTATAAGCAAATTACCCACGGCTACTTTAATGGCAAATTGTTTATGAACATAAGAAAAAACATACATCGCTAATACGCAAAAAAAGTATATTATACTAAACATAAATTGTGGGACCATGATGTAGAGAAGGACTGGAGTCCAAAATAGGAATAATAGCATACGTTGTTTTTTCCAATCCTTAAACTCATTGATTTTGGCAAAAATGCCGGCCCACGCTAAGAAAAATAACAATAAGGATATAGCTGGACCATCAATCGTCATACCCCCGAAAGAAATCCATCTTTTTGCTCCGTTAACCTCCATGCCAACTAAAAAAGTTGTAAAAAAAAGGATTAATCCACCTCCATAAAAATACATCCACAAATTTTTCAGTTTCCTGTAATCAAAGAATAGAAATCCTATGAGAGCAAGAATTGCAAGCACGAGCCAGACTACTTGTTTTTTCATTAAAGAAATGCTTGGTTCTGAAAAACTACCAATCAGTGGAAGAAAACTAATCCCTGCAAGAATGACAAATAAAACAATAAGGAACCAATCCATTCTCGGTTTATGAAGATAATTCATGTTTTTACCAACGGTAGAGGGATCTCCCATTTCCTCCATTGCCTTTTTATCCGCATCCTTTATAGATACTCCTCTCTCTTGAAAGGATTGGCTGAGCTCTTCCATATGATCATTAAGCTCCTTTTTGATCATACTGTGAGCTTCCTTGGATTTCACTTGAGAGATGACTTTACTTAAATATTCGTCAAATTTGGATGAACTCATAAAGAAGCCTCCTCAATTAAATAGTTCAGTGATGCGCATTGTTTAGAACCTCTATGCTCCCAAGAAGCTACATATTTTTTTCCTTTTGTAGTTAGAGAATAGTATTTCCTGTCTTCAATCCAGTTGGAAGTAATGATTTTCTTATTTTCAAGTAGATGTAAAAGGATATAAAGCTGGCCTTCATTGCTTTTGAAGCTAAGCTCATTTTTTCGAAATAGTTGGGTGGAAATATCGTACCCATGCTTTGCTCCATCTTGCAGTGACTCTAATATATTTTTTAGGGTTTCTACTTTCCAGTAATGAAGTTCTAGGTGAGATTGTTTCCTACGGATCGTTTCTTTCACCGCATTTTTTCTCTCCTCGGAAAAAGAAAGACCTGCAAAATCTTTTTTTATAGAATTCTTTAAGTTATAGAATGGATCGTCCATGATTAAACCTCCTTTTTCATCTTGTTCTTTAATAATTCTCTGGCATGCTTTAATCTAGTTTTTAATGTATTACGATTGACACCCGTAATCTTGCTGATATTTGCTAATGAAAGCTCCTCGTAGTAATGTAAAAAGGCAACTTCCCTGTATTTTACTGGTAAATCCATCACAGCACTTGTTAAACTGTCCGCTACATTTTTTGAGATTATTTCCTCTTCCACATGTTTTGACTTGGATGGGATATGGTCCCAAATTTTATCGCTAAATTTTATTTTGCGATAATGCCAACTACGCAAGTAATCCTTACAATGATTAATGGCAATTCGATATAGCCACGTTTTTATTGATGATTTATGATTAAACTGACCTAGTTTTTCATAGCACTTAATAAATATCTCTTGTGTTAAATCCTCAGCTGTCGTTCGATTCTTCACATATGAAAAAACAAGATGCAGTACATCATCGCTGTAGTTATCCATTAATTGGCCGATAATTTGTTCAGTATTATCTATATTATTAACATTTATTGCTATTTTTTCATCAGCCATCTAAGCTTCACCCCTATCACCCATTTTAGACGAAGCAAGTATCATTTTGGTTTGGAAAAATTTAAAGGAAAGTAAAGGAAATATTTATGTTTATATTGGAATTGAAATTTTAAAGAGTATGAACTAACGATGTTTTTCATCAAACTTCATTTCAAAGCAACACGAGCAGTTATGTGTGATTGAATGGCTTGAATTAGAGGGGAGATAAACACATGATTGAATTACGAAAAATCAACGGGGATAAGATGAAGTAATAGCACTTGAAGTTGCAGAAAACCAGAAAGAATCTATAATCTTAGATGCTTCTCATTTGGTTTCGTAGATACAGGAATCATTCTATGTTGGCGATTAAAAATAGAGACTTGAAGAACCAACCAACTCCTACGACTTCGTATGGTAGCTGCTCTATTTTGATGAGCAAGTACAACTATATTTAAAAAACACTAATGAAATAGTCTTCTTCTGGAAAGTCGCCTATATATACTAATCCATTCCTTAAATAAAATTCTTTTAGCTTCTCATTACCAGCCCAACAATCTAAATATAGAGTTTGGTTTAATCCTTTTACAAAAGAACAAGTAAAGTCGGTTATTACGGAACCAACATTTCTTCCTTGGAATTTGGGTAAAATAGCAATTTGAGATAAGTATTTACTTTCTTCATCACCTGTTAAATCATTGATATAGTCTATATCATTAATACAAAAGGTTTCTATTATTTTATTATGTTTTAATAATACATAAGAGTAGTTATTTTTTATTTGGTTTTGTAT
The DNA here is from genome assembly GCF_038006865.1 of Cytobacillus sp. FSL R7-0696. Lineage (NCBI taxonomy): Bacteria > Bacillati > Bacillota > Bacilli > Caryophanales > Bacillaceae > Cytobacillus > Cytobacillus sp. FSL R7-0696. The sequence continues at coordinate 982,573 of NZ_JBBOWA010000001.1, forward strand.
TTTATTCTTATCCCAAGGGTATTCCCATTGATGAATCCCTTTTTGTTGTAATTCCAATGTAGCCTCATTCAATATAAATACCACCTGCTCTAATTCCTTTAACTTAGCTAATCTTATTTCCATCTACTTTTCAATCCAATCTTTTAATATTACAATAATTAGTCCTAAAAAAAGACACGTTGCACAATAAACGCACCCTTTAATTGAATAACTAAAATCTTCATTGTTCATAAGACTTAATTTTGTTAAACTAAAGCACCTGTTTGTTTAAGTGGAACACTTCACAATTCTCTCCTAAGTGAGCCCTCGTTACTAATCATGATCCTCTCCCCTTTTTCATCAAATGCATGCTTAAAATCAAATGCAAAAGGAGTTGGGCCATGCTGAATATAATAGTTATATCTCTTAAATGCTTCCTCCCATGAGACATCCTTCAAGTTTTCTGTCCACCAAACTACATAAGAAAGGTGTTTCTCTGGATATTGCTCCATCCATTTGCTTCTATCCCGTAATGCTTGTATATGCTGTCCCGAATAGGTAAAGCGATATAAGGATTGAAGATTTCTCCATACCGTAAGAGTAAGAATAGGAGAGCCCTTTCCCTTTACAGTTTCTTCAGGGAAAGGGACTCCTTCAGGTGAAAATGCCTCTATAAGTCCTGATTTAGTTGCCTGACGATATACTCCATTTCCAACTTGATAAAATTCACGAGAGGTAGGGTGGTCATAATGATGGTTTAGCCTACCAACAGTATAGATTGACACTAATGCCATAAACAGCCCTCCATCTTATAGTCTTTTTATAGATATATTCAAGTGAAAATATAGAAATACCTTCTTCCACTAACCTGCCCCGTAGTTTAAGTGTATTTGTTCACAAAATAACAAATGATACAACTATTTAACTGCTTTCCAAATCGTCCATCTGTCTTTTTCAACTATGTTCTGCTCAGTTGAAATTAGTTCATCTATATATTTAATTAATACTTTCAATTCTCTAGCTTCTAAATCATGTAGAATACTTCTTCCTGCTCTTTTGCTTAAATCTTGAAGTAATTGTTCTTTGGAATCATACACCCTTCGAATTTCCCATAATTTAACTTCTTGAATCTCTCTGAACCCTACTTGCTGAAGTGCTTCCTCAACATATTGGCTACTATATCTCCGTTTAGTTTCTTTACTTATTAACTTTGGAAATAAATCAAAGAAATACCCTCTAATATGACTGTCACTCCCTTTTAATAAACAGTCTTCGGGCGTACGGTCTTGAATAATGAAGTATCCATTATCTTGTAATAAACTATATGCCTCCATAAAACAATGCTGTAAATCGCCTATATGATGGATCAATGCTCTTTCAAGCAAAAAATCATAACAGCCACTTTCCAATTCCGTATGTAAAGCATTTCCTTGTTTAAAAGTTATGTTCCTATAATCTTTACAGTTTTCTTTAGCACCCTCAAGTATTGCATTGGAAAAGTCGACACCAGTAATAGATTTTACGCCCATATCAGTTAATGCCTTACAATAAATTCCTCCACCACACCCTATATCTAATGCATTAGAAATTTGTTGTATTGGTACAAGCTCCTTTATAGCATCCATCCACGACTTATCTGCTTTTCGAGTCGTATAAGTCATACGATTTTCATCTTTATGAAAATCAATTCCCATACTTAACATCCCCTTTTTTGAACTGTTCTCAATTTCAATTTTACACAATTGATAATTACAAGAAATTTTAGAAATATTTATCTATTTTTATAAGTTTTTATTATAGTTAAACTACTTTTGAAAAATCCGTACTGTACTACAAACATGCCACGTTAGCATCATAACAAAGAGGCTTCCCTATTTAAGGAAAGCACCTTTTAGATTAAGTGTATCTTTTCACAATATCTTCTGTCTTTCATGGCAAAAATCTACCGTCAAGATTTTAGTCTAATCGTGTAATTCTTTTTTAACATTAGTCATTGAAGAGTTGCTTTAACCATTACTCTGCTATTTCGTCCATAGGAATTACCCAAATTTCCATACAGTTTATCCCAGCATTTTCTTTGTAATATTTTTCTGCTGAGAATGGTTGCGTCACTAGTTCGTGTTTCTTAAGCCATGTTTCAAACAGATACTTATTTGCTTGATTTAAGGCAGTTGTAACAAGTTCTTCAAAAGACTCTGCTTCAATTCTACACACTATATATTCTCCAGCAGGCAAAATTTGCTTTACCATTCCATCATTCGTACTTATGTTAGTCGAGTTTACTAATCCACCGGCAAAATAAATAAATGTTCCTTTATCGAGGTTTGCCGTATGAGACATTCCCATTTCAACATCACTGTAAAGAGAATCTGCTATTATATTTTTCTTTGAGCGAAATTCTTGCCAAAGTTGTCCTGGAACATCAATACCGGTACTTTCTCCAACTGGAATCTGACTAGAAATATATATTTCAGCTTCAAAACCAAGGTATATTTCTGATTCTTTCAATGATCTCTTCTGGATTTCCAAAACAATATTACCTACTATCAGAGGAGCATTTTCATCAATCAGTACATAATTCGCTGAAATTTCTGGTTTGTCAAAAGTGTTAAGCATTGGCAGATTCTTTCTGTATTCTTCTGGTGTCATTTGATATATTTCCTTAAATGCCCTTGTAAAGTTTGCATGACTTGAAAAGCCATAGCCCAAAGCCACATCCAGAATCCTTTGCTTTGTATTTTTCAGTTCATTTATTGCTTTTGCAAGACGACGGAGTTTTATATATTCCTGTACTGGTTTCCTTACTAATCGTTTAAATAGTCTTTGAAAATAAAACGGTGAAAGAGAAGCAATATTTGCCAGGGTTTCCGTCTGAATTTCTTCTAACAAGTTCTCCTCAATATAGGTTAGTGTTTTTTCTATTGATTCCCATGCGTACATATCAGTACCTCCTTGTTCTTTATATCTATAGAATAGCAGAAGGGTTCTGATCGAGTTTTTCACACAATGCTCTTATATAAATAAAATAAGTGGTTAATTAAAGGTGTGGAGAAATAAAATCTCTTCTTCAACAAACCTGCCCCATTAGCACCATAGGGGTAGCGTCAGGAAAATGCCGATTTACAACGTTAAGGAAATTTCAATATCAAAAAGACTAATTTCTCAATTAACTGTGAAGAAATTAGTCTTTTTTCATTTCTCAATTAAAGCGCCTGATTGTTGCATATAATTTTTTTGTTGAACAGTATCCTTGTACTGCGTAGCAAATCCATAATAATTGTTGTTCCAGTAATCCTGTACAATACAAAAAAAGCCTTCTTATTCAAGAAAAGTGCTCTTTAATGGAAGATCGTTCAACATCATTAGGTCCTTCCTATTTACATAAGATATTCCAGAAAAGCATCCTAGGAAGTTTAAGAGAAATTATCCTCTTATACCGTCTTTTGGGTTCCATGAACCCTGTACCTACCCATATATTCCAACAACGTATATCAATCAGAATTTCAAATTATTGAACGGTTGATCTAGCAATTCTGAATCCGATATCATCTATATAAAAGTCAGGCATACTCTTTCGACGACAAGTAGCTCCACATCCTCGTTCTTCTTCTGCCCAACTTCCTCCACGAATTATTCTGTAATTACCAAATGTCTCTTCATCGTATAAGTCCCAGCACCACTCCCAAACATTCCCGATCATGTCATATAAGCCCCAATCATTAGGCTTTTTTTTACCAACTTCGTGTACTTGTTCGTTAGAATTATCTTTATACCAAGCGATTTCATCAATTTCACCATACCGATATCCTTTTGATTTTGCCTTACATGCATATTGCCATTCAGCATCTGTCGGTAAACGAAAACCATTATTATTATAATTGCAAATAACTGATTTACTTTCATTATCAAAATAATAAAACTTGTCGTAACCAAGTTTATCAGATAATAAATTACAAAAATTCACTACATCTATCCATGAAACATTAACAACTGGTTTTTGAGCCTCTGTTGGTGTAAGATATTTCTCCCCCGTAATAATGGCATAAAGTTCTTCTGTCACCGTATATTTGGATAGATAAAATGGCTTGATTTCAACATCCCAAATAACTTCCTTTAAATTTTTTCTAATACCCGGCATTCCAAATTTATAGTTTGAACTAATCCATTTTTGTTCGTTTCGAAAATCTCGTAGGCTGATTTCTCCTTCAGGAATATACACCATTAAATCTTTTAAGTAGTCATTTAAGTTAGCTAACATTGTCCTCTCCTAGGTCTTGAGTTAATGTTTTTAGACACAAATTCCATATTAAGACATCTTTTAAGGATTATTGTTTAAGTATTTCTTCACAATGTCATACCAATATTAACATAAATATCCAGTTTTATTTAGAAGGATTCCACAAGTTAAAAACTTCTCTTCAACTCTTCTGCCCCTATAGCATCATAACAAAGAGTCTTCCCTTTATTTAAGGAAAGCTCCCTTAGCTGAATAACTTTCTTAAAAATTTTAATGGTTTCCAATTAGGGTCTTTTACGTCTTTCTCATTAGGCTTCCTTACAAACTCAATATATCTTTCTTCACAACCCCCAAATACAACATAGTTTTTTTGTGCTTGCCTTAAAGAAGGGATATTTGCACCGCCCTCATAATCGGGGTCACTATACTGAACTCCATCATCTTCCCAAAAACAGATACTACAAATATCATAAGTTCCTGGCGGTTCTTCATCTAATGTTTTATAACCACAACAAGGACAAGTATATTTCATACAATCACCCCGATACTTAAGTATAATAGCTTCAACGTTTTTAGACTTAACACTAAGCCCTTCCCCTTTTGTTAATTTTGCTCTAGACTTTAATTCTCCAAATTGAGTAAATCTAACCTTTTCGCTATACTCCTGGGTTGCTCTTAATGTTAAACTTTCTTGCCTATTTCTAGGACCTGTTGCGTATAGAAGGAGTGAGTATGCCTAACAAAATAAATTATTATTAGCACCTCATTCACTTCCTTGCTGCTTCTTCTTTTCCTTTGCAAAAATATAAAACAAGTACAATCCAATGAGGCTATAAGTAATGAACATGCCAATGATTAGCTTACTAGATTCAGATAGCGCCGTTTGCTTAAGTAAAATATCTGGTAAGAACAGTGCAAGTAAAACAACTGGAATAATGATCGTTTTGCTCCATATGGAGAAGGCGATGATGAGTAGGAATACAACGCTCCCCATCACAATACTGCCGATTTCTCCAAAGTTGACGATCGGTGTGTCTATCATTGTATCCAAAAATAGTACTAATAGATAAAACAGCATGCTAACGATGATTGGTAACGATAAGATGATTATTTCCTTTGTGACGGATGTCTGTTTTCTTGATGTATATTTGAATACAATGGAAACACCCATAATAAATAGCAAGGTATAAACAATGATTCCAATGATATTAAATAGACTATAAGCGAGTACTCCGTTATCAAGTAAATCTCCGAATATGGTAAAAGCAATCGGTCCCAGCAAGACAAGTGGAAAGTACTTTGCCCATGATGCAAGATCTGATTTCATTTCACCTGAAATACTCTCCATATAGGCACTTGGGGAGTCTCCTACAATTTGGTCAATCGATTTACCATTTGCTTCTGCTTCTATTAGATGATCTTCGAGTTCTGTAGTAATCTCCTTAATTTCGTTGAGGTTTTTTCCACTTGATAGTAAATAGATATGCAAGTCCTCAAGAAATTTTCTACTCTTTTCTGTGTTAATGCCACCTGTTCCACCTCCACTATTCCATTTCTTTTTTTAGGACGGCATTGACGCTTTTCTCTAGCTGTTGCCACCTCAGGATAAATTCTGCTAATGCCTGCTTGCCTTCTTTTGTAAGAGAATAATATTTTCGCTGTGGTCCAGCTGTCGATGCTCTGCGAACAGAAGTGACTAATCCTTCTCTTTGCATGCGCATGAGTAGCGGATAGATCGTCCCTTCACTCACCGCATCAAAGCCATAATCACCTAGCCGTTCAGCCATTTCATAGCCATAGCACTCATTACCATCAATAATCGCTAACAGACAGCCATCGATAATTCCCTTCATCATTTGTGTTTGCGACATTTCTTTTCCACCCATTTCACTATCTTGTTTTACAAGGTATAGGAACAGTATAAAAGATACTATCTTGTAAAACAAGGGTTATAATATTTATTTTTCAATAAAAGCGTCTCTAAATCAAACGTTTGTTAAACAATTACCCTTTTTCCCTCTATCTATACAGATATCAATTGGATATTATATTACAAAACTTGGGCTATCGTATCTAAATGAAAAATTAGGTCCTTCTGACATTTATTCATAACCAATAGAACGATACACTTTTAGTACGTTCAATTATTAAAGGAGATGAAGGATATGAATGGAAAGAAAAAACGGTACCTCAGTGTGGCGATACTTATGACTGCCATGCTTATGGCTCCAGGTGCAGCATTCGGACATGGTTATGTCGAGCAACAACCTTCTCGTGCCCTTCTATGTGCACAAGGTGCCAATGAAAATTGTGGCAGAGTTCAGTATGAACCACAATCAACCGAAACAACAAAAGGTTTTCCTGAAGCAGGTTTAGCAGATGGCCAATTTGCTTCAGCCAATGGGATATTTCCTGAATTGGACGAACAATCCGAAACGCGATGGGCAAAAGTCGATATGGATGCAGGGGAGCAAACATTTACATGGCATTTAACTGCTGCTCACTCAACCGCCAAATGGCATTATTACATAACAAAAGAAGATTGGGACCCTAATGCACCCTTAACGCGGGATCAATTTGAATTAACCCCTTTCTATGAAGAAAATGATTATGGGGCAGTCCCAGGCTCAACCGTTTCACATGAAGTAACCGTACCTGAGCGTGAAGGCTATCATGTGATCTTAGCTGTATGGGATGTGGCGAATACAAGTAACGCCTTTTATCATGTGATTGATGCCGAATTCTCTGGTGAAAATAATATACCTACACCCGAACCTGATCCTGAGCCAACACCTGAACCGGAAGAACCAAGCACAGACCCAGAACCCGAAACGCCTATTGAAGGCGATACTTGGCAGACAGACACTATTTATGTAGAAGGGGATCGTGTAATTTATAACGGTTTAACATATGAGGCACAGTGGTGGACAAAAGGGGATCAACCTGGTATATCGAGTGTGTGGCAACTCATCAGCGAAGCGGAAAACCGTGAATGGAATAGCGAAGTCATTTACTATGGTGGTGACCAAGTACTGTTTAATGGGCAACTTTTTAAGGCTAAATGGTGGTCAAAAGGGGACGTGCCAGGTGAATCTAGTGTCTGGGAAGAAATTTAAGTAGGTGAATCACTTATTGCTCTCCTAATTATACAAGAGAAGTTGTGTGGGCATTTCTCATTTGCCCACACTTCTTTTTTCATTTGGCGAAACCGCCTATGTGGACATCTCATTCCTCTTATCTACCAACTTGCACCGTCTCTCTTCCTTCATTATGGGAGGATCCTTATAATGAAAATGAAAAGAACATAAAGACTAACCACTATCCACGCCCACATTCTCCTAATTCCAGCTGTATATTGAAGACCTATACCCACGAGGATAAGTTCCCATATAAAGAATACTTCAAGTAAATGTAGCGGACTTGACACGTCACTGTTAAACAAATAACCAATACTTGTTACCTTAATTAAGCCATCACTACCAACTAGGGCTTGAATAATGACATTCAAGACATCACCAAAAGTCGTTACAATGACAATATATGTATACATGGAAAATAATTGTGTAAAGGTTGCACCTGTTTTGACCACTTTTGTTATGACCCAAATTATTAAGCTCACAACTGTTATAAAAAATATGGGACCAAATAAACTGGCAATAGAGATTGGTACGATACTTAGCCACATACCTCCCATTTCATCCAAACCGACTTCAGAAAATATACTGGATTCTACGTAAAATGCACCGAAAAACATATGAATAAAGGATAAAATAAAGACAATAAATAAGGCACTTTTCACCTTTGGTGTTTGCTTTAACTGTTTAAAGAGCATAGACGGCTCTGATACTAGTGCTTTTAAATCGTTCCACATCACGGTTCCTCCTCTAACAAAAAGAAGTGCAGCTTATCTACTACACTTCTTCTAATTATTCATAACGCAATGATTCAATAGGGTCGAGCTTTGATGCTTTACTTGCAGGTAATATCCCAAAGATGACACCGATTAGCATAGAGAATAGCATGCCTCCAGCAATGACTTGCCAACTCATGAGAGACGGCCAACCCGCAAATAGACTAATTAATGTTGTCACACCCCAACCAAGTAGAATACCGACTACACCACCAATGAAAGTAAGTGTAATTGACTCTATGAGGAATTGAGTTAATACTTGCTGTCTCGTTGCGCCTAACGCTTTTCTTATGCCAATTTCACGCGTACGCTCTGTGACAGAGACAAGCATGATATTCATGACGCCAATTCCACCGACAAATAATGAGATCCCGGCAATACTACCAATAATCATCGTCATAATTGTTGTGACCTGACCGAGTCCTTCAGCGATTTCTTCCATATTTAACACTTGGTATGCTTCTTCCGTGTTATAGCGACTGTTCATTAGAGAGGCTGCTTTCTCTCCTGCCTGCTGTAGATCATCTGCCGAATTAGTCTGTAATGTTACTTGCGATATATCACTACTGCCATAAATCGTTAACCAAGTCGAACTAGGCAAGTATACTTCCATACTACCGAAGGAGAAAATCCCTGTTGGTTTTTCTAGCACACCAATAATTTCAACCGGTTGAGCACCAAGGCGAATCACCTCACCCACTGCTGCTTCTCCTTCAAATAGCTCTTCCTGAAGTGATTGACTAACAATAACAGCCCGTTTTCCACTTAAGAAATCTGCTGTTGTAAAACCTCTTCCATCTGATAGATTTAACGGGTTCAATTGAAAATAAGATTCGTTAATCCCCATTAAAGTTGCTTCTATCTGCTGATCTCGAAACTGGACAGGCCCGAATTCTAAGCTTGACGCAACGACCCTTTTCACTTCATCAATTTCCTCTAAAGCGCGAATATCCTCTTGTGAAAAAGCCGAGGCATACAATGCATTGGGATTGGCCATTATCTCTTCATCTGACGGTTGATAAAATAAATCAACCGTATTTCCCGGGCCTGTGAGTTGTGATTTCAACATGGCTTCCCCGCCCTGGCCAATAGCAACAACAATAATAACAGAGCCTACACCGATAATGATTCCTATCATTGTAAGAATGGAACGCAGCTTATGTGCCATTAACGAACTAAGTGCCATTTTTATACTTTCAAGAAGGCTCAAAGTCATCGCCTCCCTACTTGGCGCTCATTTTCGACAATGATACCATCGCGGACGAGAATTCTACGACTCGCATAAGCGGCGATTTCCGGTTCATGTGTTACCGTTACAATCGTAGTACCTTCTTTATTTAGTTGGGTAAAAAGTTCCATAATATTTTCACTCGTTTTTGTATCGAGCGCGCCAGTCGGTTCATCAGCCAAGATCAACTTCGGTTCGTTCACAAGTGCACGGGCGATGGCTACCCGTTGCTTCTGTCCGCCTGATAACAAACTTGGAAGCTGTGCCATCCGGTCTTCTAAACCTACCTTAATGAGCGCCCGCTCAGCTTTAGCCATTCTTTCCTTCTTATTCAGACCACTATAGATCATCGGTAGTTCAACATTTTTTAAAGCCGTCAGCCTTGGTAGTAAGTGAAATTGTTGAAAGACAAAACCAATGGACCGATTTCTAATTTTCGCTAGTTCCACTTCAGAATATTGCGATATATCTTCACCGTCTAGTTGATAGGTTCCATTCGTCGGTCGGTCTAGACAACCAATAATATTCATTAATGTCGATTTTCCAGAACCAGACGGTCCCATAATTGCGAGTGACTCTCCATTTTCAATCGTTAAGTCAATGCTTTGTAAAATATCGACCATTTCATCGCCTATCTGGTAAGATTTTGTGATTTCTCGTAAATGAATCATTCGACTTCCACTTCCAAGCCATCACTCAATTCATCAGAAGGATTAGTAATCACATCATCTTCAGCTGTTAAACCATCTAATATCTCTATCTTTTCACCAGTGGCAACGCCTACACTCACGTCTTGACGATGAGCTTTTCCATCTTTTAAAAGATATACATAAGATTCACCATCGGCAGATAACACAGACTCAGATGGGACAGTAAGTGCCTTCTTACTACTTGTCTCCACTTCAATAATTAATTGGAATCCTGTGCGCAGTTCAGTAATATCATCTTCAATTTCAACTGTCATTCCATATTGCGCTGGGGTCGCTTCACCAGCAACAGACTGGTTGTTTTCATCTGGCATTAAACCGATGAAATTAACCTTCCCCTTCCATTCTTTATCAGGTAATACATCTGTCCGAATCGTCGCTTTCATCTCTTTCTCGACCTTTAAAGACTCAAATTCTGATAAAACCCCTCGGGCTACCATTTCATCCGTATTACCAATATGGATGACTGGCTGCTGAGTCATTGAATCCGTTGGTTGGTCTTCATTCACTTGTAAAATTGTTCCGTCTAATTTACTTTTTATCTCTAAATCTTTTTGTTGTGCTTCTATTTCTTTCTTTTCTAGAAGTAACTGACGAACATCTAAATTTGCCATTCTTAAATCTAATTGCAACTGATCTCTTTCCGGAGCTATTTGCTTAGCGGCTTCTTTTTTGCCGACTTGATCACGCAAATCCTTTTCTTGGTCTGAGAGTCGATCTAATTGTTTGTCCACTTGATTGATTCGTAAATAACCAGATTCAATCTGTAAACTTAACCTTTCAAGCTCCATCGCCACTCGTGTATCATCATACTTGGCGACAGCTGTACCTTTTTCAACAGCATCGCCTTCCTTTACAAGGATTTCAGCAATTTCTTCGCCTTCTACACCAGGATACACTTTCTGTTCATTTTTCAAAGATAATGTACCTGGCACAATTAACGTATCTGTAATTACTTCATTCTCAGCATTTGCAGTCGTTACAGAAGGTCCTTTCGCAAAAGCTTGATGATAGACGCTAGCGCCTATCATCACCAAAACTACACTTATCACTCCAACAATGATCCAAGTTTTTTTCTTCATATTTATCTTAGACCGCCGTAGAAGTAACTAATGCGAAAATCATACTAATAATAAAGAAGGCAATTGCCACACCGTATGCAACACCTTTACTTAATCCCGCCACTTTATGCAAACCTAAACCGACAAGGATTGTTTGCCAGATGGAGAAAACTTCAATACTCGCCCAAACACTCGTAGCTTCTGCATTTAATACAGATGCTAAACTCGTCACATTTAACTCTGGGTTGCCACCAATTATCATACGAATGACACCATTCAAGATGAGTCCAATGACACTGATAACCAGAATGTATGTATTCATTGAGAAAAGCTGCTTAAATGACACATCAGAACTGGCAATTTTACAAATTAATAGATAAATAGCTGAAGAAATTAATACCGTAAAGATGGGTGTAATGATGCCCATAATTACAAACCCAATCAGTGAAATCATATACACCATGTCTTGCTCAGCTGAAGATAACTCATCAATTCCAAGATAAGCCGGGTCCATCGATAAAGCCATAATAATCATACCGACCGTAAATAATAAAGTTACGAATAATAGTGGTACCCAAATTTTTGGACGTTGCTTAATCCGCTCAAATTGCTCTGATGGATTGGCAATCATCCCAAATAAACGCGGTTTCTTTGGTTCCTCCACCTCATGCTTTAATTCAGCTTCCATAAAAAAATCTCCCCTTTTTATAAACTTGCTACAATAATGTATACGTGGTGGCAATTGTAAAGTTTCATTTTTTTGGTAAATAATTTTAATAAGGACGCTGAATATTAACCTATGTTTCACTCATATCATTAGCAAAGAAATAAAATTGAATAGAAGGAGAATGAAATGGAGTGGAAGATAAGAGAGAACGCTTAAAAGAAGAGCCATTTAGTTTTCAAATAATGAAAAATCAATCCGTTGTGATTTCCTACAACCATAAAGTCATAAAAACAATCAATGGAAAAGAAGCGGCGAAGTTCATAAATAAGATCGAGAACGAAGAGGGAAACATTCAATTATTGTTGGCAAAACTCACTGGTAACTTTAAACGAGGAAATGAAAGGTTGAATAAGGAGCATCCAAAACAGCAGTAGGGTAACGCCCTTTTTAGGGTGCCTGATGAGAAGTTTCATCAGGCACTCTATTTAAAGGAGAAGCTTACTATATAGAAAAGCTTGATTCGAGTACATGAGGTTTTTGTGGCGCTCTTTATTGTTCATGCCTAATTTGAGAGCGCCGTCTCTAGTTTTACGAATGCCCGATGTGCCATTCTGATTTGAGTGTCCGTAATTTGTAATACTCTTAACCGGATACCCCGTTCAAGAGCAATGTTTCACATTTTTACATAAAGACATTTAACCTCATTATTGCTCATCATAGTATTCCCCGGCAGTTTGCTCAGCATTAAATGTCCAATTTACACGAAGTTGATCACCTTGAAATTGATTTTGATCTTGTCCATTATCAACAAATTCGAATAACACAAACATTTTTTCTTTCTCCCCCGCTAGGATACCATCGGGTATTTGTCCACCGCCAACGAATGTATCGATAGCCGTTAAATCTGGCTCTGTATTCGATAATTCTGCCAATGTAGTTTCGACAACAGGGACTGTTGCGCTGCTTGTATTGTACATAATCGTTACTTTGATATGTTCAGCGAAGTCTTCTACATTATCCCCATTTGCATCCACTACAGAGTAATCTGTTTGTAGCAGAACTTTATGAATATCTAATGTACCATTATTCTCTAAAGTGAATTCTCGATAGATTTCATCACCTGGCTTGATATTATCAATATTCACAACAAAATCCGGATTTACAGCTAAATCTAGTGTTCCTGCTGCAAAAGTATTTTCAGTGGCAAAACTATCACTAAAATAAGCATAAGTGCCTCCGGTAATTAATGATAATCCAAGTGCAGCTGTCATCAGATTCTTTTTTGTTAACTTAAAATTTAATCCCATGTAAACATTCCTCCTAATATATGTTTCACTCCCCTTAGTAGAGAAGAGAATTACTGCGTATATACCTCTTTTGGTTTTCTCTCCCCTGGTTGCACAAAGGCAGAGAAGAGTAAAATGATGCCTGGAATAATCATTAATAATGCGGCTCCTGCTTTTGTTTGTGCGGTATGCAGAACATAGCCTAGATAGGGGATAGTCACCCCTGCATATTCCCCAACCACATGATGTGCTGGGACTTCCCATCTATCAACAGCGTCATTATTATCACCTTTAGTCTTATACGTAATTGCCCCATCTTTTAAAGATGTTTCTACTATTCTATGTGTGATAAGGATCTCATCAAGTTTGAAAGTAATAATATCTCCTGTTTGATAGGTTTGATTTTCTTCTGTTCTGTTAATCGCTATCACTGAACCTGTTTTAAATAATGGCTCCATTGATCCAGAAAGCACTGTTTTAACCTGGTATCCAAAGAGATTGGGTTCATTACCGGTGAATCGAGCAAAAAGCATAATAAATAATAAAACACAGATAAGCAGAAATAGTAGATTACCAATTAAGCGCAGTGTCCATTTTGCTAGACTTAACAATATGAATGACTCTCCTTTCATAAAAAACTTCATCGTTTTTCTCTGCTACCAATAATATAACTGAAATATCTGATAAATAAATTGGGTTATTTTTATCTGTAAATAGACCTAATAAAGCGTGCGATTCCTATAGAAGATGATAGAGTTGAGAGTCCAAAGTCGCGTTTTATTAACCCAATCGCTAACATATTGACGTAGTATTAAATTTTCAGAATAATTGTAATTGTTTACAGAAAATGAATATGAGGTGATTGTTTTGAAGAAGAAAAATTTTACTAAGAAAGTGATTTTACCCACTGCATTAGCCTTGTCCGTCACATTCACGGGGTTTTCTCCATTGTCCACATATGCAGCGATTCAAACAGAGACCAATGAAGTCATCTGGCAAGCACCGAAAGGATTAAATAAAGAGGAGGTTGTACAAGCTTATTTACAGGACCAATTAAAAGATCAGCCCCAACCTAAAGCGCGTTCAAGTAAAATGAATGTGAATCAATTTAAGATCATTGATGAACAGGTTGATAAACAAATAGGAACAACTCATATGAAAACCGTTGAGCAAATTAACGGGGTCCCAGTTTACGGCTCAGGCCAAACAATTTCACTAGATGAGAACTTAAATGTTTATGCTTCTATCGGAGAAGTAAATAACGAGTTAGTAAAAGTAAATATCAATACAACACCTACTATTACTAAGGAAGAGGCAGAGTCTCAGGCGAAAGCTGCGATAGAAAATGAAATTGGTGCGATAAAAGATTATGATGGCATGGAAACAGATCTGATGGTATTTCAAAAGAATGATGAATACCATCTGACCTATTTAGTTAAAGCCTCCACTTCTATTCCTGAGCCTGGTTACTTCCATTATTTTATTGATGCGCATACGGGTGAAGTACAACATCACTTTAATGCCCTTCATTCTGCGGAGCCGGAAACAGAAACTGTCAGTGCTCGTGGATTAGACTTATTAGGAAAAATGCAAAATTTCAATGCGACAAAGAATATGGAAACGGGTAAAACCCATTTATATTCATTAGAAACTGTCAAAAATCGTTCAGTACCCATTCATACGTATGAGGCACAAAGAATGGGTGAAACGCCTTTTATCCTTTTGTCTGCCTTACTAGGATTTACAGGTTTTGAAGTAGAGACAGCGTCTAACTTCTTCTACGATCCAGCAGCTATTTCTGCCCAACAAAACTCGATAAAGGTAAACAAATACTATCAAAACGTACATGATCGTAATAGCTTAGATAACGATGGTATGAAGATTATTAGCACCGTGCACATTGGTGATAAGTGGAATAACGCAGCGTGGAACGGGAAACAAATGCTTTATGGAGACGGTGATGGTTCATACTTCAGTTCACTAGCAGGGGCACTTGATGTTGCAGGACATGAAATGACACATGGCGTGATAACAAATACAGCTAATTTAACGTATGAAGGTGAATCAGGCGCACTAAATGAATCCATTGCTGATATTTTCGGTGTGTTAGCAGAGAATCATTCCAAAGCTGAAGAAGATAGAAATTGGGTAATAGGGGAAGACGTATACACTCCTAATATCCCAGGTGATGGAGGGCTTCGCTCCCTAGAGAACCCGAAAGACAACTCACTTCACCCGAACTATGGGATGAAAGATGATGCTTATCCTGACCATTATGATGATCGCTATTTAGGAGAGTTAGATAAAGGTGGCGTCCATATTAATAGTAGCATTAACAATAAAGCAGCCTACCTTATTGCAGAGGGTGGAGAACATTACGGTACCACTGTTAATGGAATAGGATCAGATAAATTAGGCAAAATTCTTTATAAAGCATTAACAGTCAATTTAGTACCATCATCTAATTTTACCGAGATGAGAGAAGCTATGGTGCAATCTGCACGTGATTTATATCCTGATAGAAATGGAGAACCTTCCGCTGAAACAGCTGCTGTAATGGCTGCTTACGATTCAATTGGAGTATTAGAATAAACATTCAATCTTGTGTACTGAGGTAATCATAACGAACAAACACTATGAATAATAGTCTTTGTTCGTTTTTTTGTGGAAATGGCTAGAGTTCAAATTTCGTTGTGCCTTAGAGCCATTCTAGGATCCCACTCATATTTGGGGGTTTTCTGATTTATAGACTAAACCTACGAATAGCTCACACAACCTATTTGTCTGGCTTTCGTTTCCTGATTTGAAATTCGAATGACGTGCAAAACGCTTTTGCTGTTCGGCTTTCTTTTCGAGTTTTTCCTCTGAGTGACCAATCTTTTTTCTGTCTTTTCTGCGTATACGCCTCTTGGATGTAATTACCTACCTTTTGCTCCCTTTTGCGCGTATATACCTAATGCACGCAGTTCTTTACCTTTTCTTACTCTTTTTTGCGCGTAAACCCCTCTTGCACGCAATTCTCTATCCTTTTTTACTCTCTTTTGCGCGTAAACCCCCTCTTGCACGCAATTCTCTCTCTTTTTTTACTCTTTTTTGCGCGTAAACACCTCTTGCACGCAATTCTCTCTCTTTTTTTACTCTTTTTTGCGCGTAAACCCCTCTTGCACGCAATTCCCTATCCTTTTTTACTCTTTTTTGCGCGTAAACGCTTCTTGCACGCAATTCCCTATCCTTTTTTACTCCCTTTTGCGCGTAAACCCCTCTTGCACGCAATTCCCTATCCTTTTTTACTCTTTTTTGCGCGTAAACCCCTCTTGCACGCAATTCTCTCTCTTTTTTTACTCTTTTTTGCGCGTAAACGCCTCTTGCACGCAATTCTCTCTCTTTTTTTACTCTTTTTTGCGCGTAAACGCCTCTTGCACGCAATTCCCTATCTTTTTTTACTCTCTTTTGCGCGTAAACGCCTCTTGCACGCAATTCCCTATCTTTTTTTACTCCCTTTTGCGCGTAAACGCCTCTTGCACGCAATTCTCTCTCTTTTTTTACTCTCTTTTGCGCGTAAACGCCTCTTGCACGCAATTCTCTCTCTTTTTTTACTCTCTTTCGCAACGCGTATACAAGACTTGCGCTCATTCTCAGCTGTGTTCCTCCTGTTTACTATATTCTTGTTTATAACCTAAGAATATTTCTGTACGCCTATCAGACAAAATACCCACTAAAGTTAGAATATTAAAAATAATATACCAATTCAATAAATCTATATTACAATTGTATACATTAATCATTAAATAGATTTAGGGGGTAAGTACCATTGTCAGTAGGCCATATTATTAAATTTTATAGAGAAAAAGAAGGTATGACTCAATCACAATTAGGTGACGGTATTTGTACCGCAACACATGTGAGTAAAATTGAGAATGGTAAAACCGATTATTCATTAGAAATTATTCAATTGTTTTCGCAAAAGTTACAAATTGATTTACAAAAAGAAAGTGAAAAGTTCGAGGAAATCGAAAAAACATTGCATTCTTTCAATGAAGCTTTGATCTTGAATAAGATTAAACAGGTAGAGTCTTACCGAAGAATTTTAAATAATATACCGTACTTACTATCTACTAAGTATGCCTATTTTTATCAACTGGTAATGTTACGATATTGGTTCGTAAAGGAGGAGAAGAAGGAGATCGATGCCCTCTTAGGTTCTTTAGACAAGGTAGAAGCATGGATGAATCCTTATGAAAAAAACTTTTTACTTCATATGAAAGGATGGCATCTCATCCGCTATTCTTCTAAAAAAGATGATCATTATGAAGCCATCGCTATTTTCAATAAAATCCAGATTGCCTATTACCCAAATGAGGAATTCTATTATCATTTAGCACTTGCTTATCAATATGTAGGCAGACAAGTAATGGCATACATGTATGCAGAAAAGGCATTAAAATACTATAAAGAAATCAATAATTACGCTGATGCAATTAAGGCGGAGTCCTTATTGTTATTACACATATCTGAAGACCCTTATATCGATGTGAAACCTATGTATAACCGATTAATTTATGCGTGTGAATTAATTAATGATAATGACAAAAAAGGGATGTTACTGAACAATCTTGGAAACACGCTTCTCAGAAGAAAAGAATATAATGAAGCTTATCAATACCTGAAGGAATCTATACGCCTATGTAATAAAAAAGGTAAAGTCTACATTCATCGCCTTTTCAATTATATTCTCGTTGCAGTTGAAGGCCATTTAAGTAGTAAAAAAACCTTAAGAAAAAATATTATCGAAGGACAAAGAATAGCACTAGAACTAGAAGAAGATGTTTTTATACACCTTTTCAAATTATTGGAGTATAAATTAGAAGATGAACAAGACAAATACCAACTATACTTAGCAGAAAAGGCATTCCCATATTTCAAAGAACATCAACACTTTGCCTTAATGAAGTCATCTTTGAAGGAATTAGTCGAGATGAACCAAATGAATTCTTCCCCTCAGCTAACAAGTGAATTATTAGAAGAAGCTATTCAGCTTATATAATTTTCTAGTGGCACTATAACTGTAAAAAGTATCATCCCCTGGTATCCTTATCAAGCTGCACGACAAACAAGAGATTGAAAGTTTTAATAAACAAAGGAAATGAAGTATTTTAAACGAATATCTAAAAAGATAAAAATATACAACACATCTATTCCATATAGATCATTTTGTAGAAAGTGAGACCCCCATTATCTTTCTATTATTCGAAAGGAGTTTGAAGCATTCTTGCATAATCCAATTTGATTTACCCCTACAAATCCAACTTTAGACGAACAAAACTTGGGGGAAATAATCATGTTTCGAAACAAAAATTTTGCTTTATTAGTATCCGGACAGTCTCTTGCGAATATGGGGGATATTCTTTATATTACATCAATCATTAGTATGATGTATCAATGGACAGGGTCAAGCTTTTATACAGCATTTGTTCCTTTTACGATAACATCAGCTATGTTTCTATCAAGTTTACTTTCACCGCTTGCGATGAATCGTTGGAACTTAAAATGGCTACTCACCTTTTCACAAGTGGGGAAAACGATCATTATTATCCTACTCACCCTTCTTGTAACTGAAATGGTTGCTGTACCGTTGATCATTGTCTTTATACTCATTGCTGGCATCGGGTTGCTCGATGGCTGTGCGAATCCGATCAGCCAAACATTGATTCCTCATTATGTTAATAGTGAGCAATTAGTGAAAGCAAATGGGTTTTTCGATACGATTACACAAATCATTCAAGCTGGCATGTGGTTCATCAGTAGTTTGTTGCTCATTCGTATTGGCAGCAACAGCTTATTGTGGGTAGTGATTGGTTTATTCTTCTTATCTAGTTGTTTCCTTTCTTTTTTAAACAACGTACAAAGCTCAAACGAAAAACAACCGTCTCCGTTTGTCGAAATGAAAGAAGGTTGGCACATCCTGTATCGAACACCGATATTGCGAAAAATGGCCTATATTGAAGGGCTTGATTCCATCGCTGCTA
Organism: Cytobacillus sp. FSL R7-0696; assembly: GCF_038006865.1. Classification (NCBI taxonomy): domain Bacteria; kingdom Bacillati; phylum Bacillota; class Bacilli; order Caryophanales; family Bacillaceae; genus Cytobacillus; species Cytobacillus sp. FSL R7-0696. The sequence continues at coordinate 1,001,674 of NZ_JBBOWA010000001.1, forward strand.
CAGTATGGATCGCTGCTATTCTCTATGTATTTGTGTGTGAAAGGCTACAAGCCGACCATCAATGGTGGGGCTGGATAAATGGCGCTTTTTTCCTTGGGCTCATTCTCGGCAGTCTTTATTGTATGAAGTATGCAAAACTAGTAGAAAACAAAATACAAAAGGTGTTTCTGCTAGGGGCCATCGCAGCGTTTTTTAGTACTTTCGTATTCGCTTTTAATACGCTACCCGTTCTTGCACTTATCCTTGCCTTTTCATTTGGTGCTTCTATGCAAATAAAAGGCATACCGCAACATACAATGATTCAAACGAGTGTGTCACTTACACAGTTATCAAAGGTGTACGCCGCACTAGGCGCTTTGGGTACAGGTATTTTCGCCCTTTCCTCTTTATTGATGGGATGGCTCGCTGAAACGTTTAATGCGCAGCTTGTTTTTCTCATCTCTGCCGCTTTAATGGCCGTGATAAGTATTTTAATAAAAGTTAATCAACAGGTTTTTGTTAAAGGAAATGTGAAGCAAACGTAAAAAAGAGGGGGCGGACATCCGCTCCCTTTTTCACTATCTTAGGGGTATCTTCATCTCATCAAGCTGTAGTGGGATATTCGCACTCAAGGAGCCTAAATTTACACGAATGATATAATCGTCTTCATCACCTTTTATTTCATAAGTGCTACGGAAATGAAGGGCTTCTTGATCGATTACTTCTGTTTTGTGCTTCATTGGCGCCTCATAAATATCCTTTCTCTCCTTCTCTACTATAGTAATATCGTTTTTAGCAAAATCTTTATAGAAGGTAAAATCACGACCGAATGTCTCTCCTTGATTTATTTGATAATCGAAAGTGACTTTCCCTTTATGAACTTCCAACTTATCAATTTCGACTGAAAAAGCCTGACGCTTTGATGCTATTTTAAATGGTAATTTGTGTTTTAATGATATAAATTGATCAGGTGTTGATAATCGGACAAAGGGTTGTAGAATTAAATCGTCTTCATTAAGCCGTTCTAGAATTATACTTCTCCCCTTCACTATAAAACGGCCATCAGCCACTCCCCTTTGTATACTATGATCAATAGATATTTCAATAGGTTTCCCACTATAATCGGATGCATTTAATTCTACAAAATCATGTTGCTCATCTTTTGGAAAAGTAGCTGTGTAATCAATAGTAGTAGAGGCCTTTCCCTTTATGACAGAGTCAATATGTAATTTCATATCCAATTTCTCATCTGTGACACTTTTGTTCACTTTCACTGTTTCATAAGGTAATTGTTTGATCGGCACATCAAATTTCCAGTTACCTTCTTGTTCACCAACGCTAAGAAAGGCCAAAGGAAAAGTAGTTTCTTTTGGAAGCTCTTTTTTGGGGTAGGGAAATTGAATATGACCAATATACCGTTCACCATCTTTCTTCATATGAACGAGTTCTTGACTTTCTGATATGTTCTCATCTCCGTCAAAAATTTCATATAATGCTTGAATCTGTTCCTCCTTGCTATCTATACCTGTGACCGAAAATACCGCTCCAACAATGGTTCCATCATAATAAACTTCATTCATCTCGATACCCATACCGTGTTGTGTAGACGTTTCGTGTAATTCAGTTACCAACCCTTGAGATTGTAAGCTCCTACCAACCGAATCATTAAATGTGGCATAGACATTACCAATTAAGGGAATTTGGGCCATAGCCTGTGAAAAAGTAGGAGAAAGAAAACTAGTAAACAATAAAATAATAGCTGCGACTGATGATAATATAACGACACTTTTTATTCGGGGTTGAGATTTACGCTTTTTTTGTTGAGCTCGATATTTACCTACTTTTATCGCCTGCTTGAGAGAATCCTGCGGTACTTCTATATCCTTATAAGCTTCTAGGTATTCTTTTTCCTTCATCATAATAATCCCCTCCTAACTTTTCCTTTAACTTTTCTTTCCCTCTGCGTAAATACGTTTTAACTGTTCCCTCGGGTATTTTCATTACTTTTGAAATTTCATTTATTGTTAGGTCATGAAAATAAAAGAGAATAATAGCATGTTTTTGCTTTTCTTTTAACGTTCGAATAACATCTAGTAGATCTAGTAATGCCTCTGATGTTGGTTCGTGCTGCTGCTTAAAAATCTCATGAGTCGCTTGAATCCTCACTTCCTTGTTCCGCTTCTTTAATACGCTATAAGCACAATGGATCAAGATTCTCGTTAACCATGTGAGGAAATACTTCTCCTGTTTTAATTGTTCTATAGCAATGAAGGCTTTATAGGAAGCTTCTTGCACGACATCAAGGGCATCCTCTCTATTTTGCACATATAAGTAAGCAGTCCGGTACAGTTGGTCACTATGTATAAGCAACAACTCTTCTAAAGATTCCATATCTCCTTTTATTGCTCTTTTAATTAAGCTACGTTCATCCAACCTTTTTCCTCCTCTTTTTGCCTATTAGAGGAATGCCTAGCTCAAATAGTTTCAATAAAATGATTACTTTTATAAAAAAACAGGAAATAAAAACGGACAAAGTAAAAACATTGTCCGCATATCTCTATCAATTTAAACCATAACCGCTTGTACAAATAAAGCAAAGACAACAAATAAATGAACAACCGCCAATATCCCAATATATAAACCATTTAGCGGAAAGAGTAATAAGTGAATCAAAATAAGTAAAAAGCACTCCACTGCAAACAAGATAACAGTCAGCCCTATTCGATTGGCTAGCTTCTTTTCATTCCTTACTCTTCCCTCTTTATAACCAGCGATAAAACTGACACTACCCTTACGTTGAATTAATACACCAATGACCACTAAAATACTACAAAGGAATAAAGCAAGAATGATCTCCACCAACCTATGTGACCTCCTACCTTCTATCTATTTTTAAAAAAAATGTATAGGAAAAAGTTTAATTCATGATAAATGAGCCTAAATAGAAACTATATATTTTTGCTAGGGAGTGTGCATATATCGTGTTTGATCTTTTTGATTGGCTTAGACTTTTATTATCTGCCATTATCATTTTGCCATTAACAACAATCGTTCGAGAGTTTGGGTATTACCTAGCAGCGACCATTTTAGGGAGCAAAGAAAAGAAGTTAGTGATTGGAAGTGGGCCGGTATTATTTAAAATACCTACTATCGAAGTGAGAAGATACTTCTTTATGAATAGCTGGATGGAGTATGAAGAATTAAATCCGAGCGGACGCTTTTGGCACGGGTTCATTTATGCTTCTCCTATTTTAACGACAGGTGGTTGCGCGATTATTGCTAATTCGCTTGTATTAGAAGGGGTCTTACCAAATAATATTTTCTGGCAAACATTTATCTTTTATTGCTTTTATTATGTATTTTTTGATATTGTCCCTGTTTATTTGCCAGATGGTCAACCTACTAACGGTCGGGCGATTTTTGACCTTATTTATTACGGGGAGCGCTCCGATTATTTAAGACAGAAAAATAGCCAAAGTAATGAGCAACGAGCTTACACTGATGAACAAGAAGAAACAATGGAGAATAGGGATCGAGATGAAAAAGAACATAGTGACCATACCCAGCCTTAATAATTTCCTTAAGCTGAAGCTGAATCTATCTCACTGTTTTCTTCACGTTTACTTAGTTGATGATAAAAAATATTGACCGCCGTGAAATAAATCATAGCACCCATTACCAAAAATATAATGAGTTGGATAACCTTTTCTTCTTTTAATAAATGTTCTGTATGATAAACAAATTGTAATTGCTCATTCAATGAAATGGGAGAGGTAAATATCGATAAAATAAAACCTAAAATAACGAAAATGCCATAAATATTTAAAACAAACCTTATCGTTAATTTTTTATCATACACGTTTACCTGCTGTTCCTGTGGTCTTGTGCCCATTTAACCTCCCCTTTCATTCATCATGATTAACACTAGAAAGAATATAAAGAAGCATATCGGTAAAAGAAAACTTAAAAGCGTTGTCTTCGTTTGATAGTTTTCCTGCTTCCTTTTTAACAAACGATCGATAACAAAAAACAACCATGCGGCAATTAAACTAATATGTAGGAGAACGAGTCCAAATATAGTATGGAAGAGAAAGGTAAGGATGATAGCTAACTTATTTTTCTTTTTAGCAAGTAAACTGGCAAGCCAATCACTAACGAGAGAAGTCGCTATTCCATAGATATAAATGACTGGAAGGCTATACATCATAACAAACCCAAGGAATTCTATGAAATAGGAATGATCTCCTACTGTAGAAATGAGAGTTAAGGTCAGTGGATAAAGCACGCTTGTAATGGAAGCCGCAATCAATTTTCGTCGAAACATATTGCCACCTCTCATGCAATTGGATACCCTAATTATAACATAATTTTGAAAACTATATGAATTTTACCATTATGAACTTGCGATTCGATCAAGCTTTTTCAATCCCGATTGTTCAAACTCATTGGCTTCCATCTTTAATCGGTTGATGTCATCCTGTTGATCTAATCCCGTTTCTAAAACTTCTTTCTCTAATTGATGTACCTCCGCCTTTAATGAGAAAGCTGTAGAGAGGTCGGCACTCGCCCCTTCAAATACGGATAACATACTTTCAGTTAGATTTTCAGGTGGCGGATATTGACTGTATAAACTTGCTAGCTTCGTTGCCTCTTCATATAAAATTTCTAGTTCCTTTAACATCTCTTCTGCTTGATTATCTTCCTTTGCTTCTTCATATGCCACTACATGAGTTTGATAAGACGATTGTTTAGCTAACATTTCTTCCTTAAATTCTTCGAAAGCAGATTTCTTTGTGCATCCGAAAAGTAAAACTATCATGAAAATGAACAGACTATATTTAAGCTTCAATTGTATCCCCCTTTGGCAAAATATAAGTACTACAGCTCCAATGCGTGTGATGAATCATTCCGTGCCACTGTCGTTTTTCTAACTCTCTAGCAATGAGGCGATTGAATATGCCATGTCCGACTAAACAGATCGATCCTTTTTCTCGCGCTTCATTTATGAGAACATCAGCCGCGGCAATAGCTCTCTCTTTAGCTTCACGATAAGACTCACACCCATGCTTGGCACCTAAAAACCATGCGATTCTTAAAAAGAGTGTCCAATGATTTGGCTTTAACCTTATAAACTTACTTAAGTAAATATGAGGAAGCTCTGCCTCCCGAAAAAGAGCATCAGCTGCATAATTTTGATTGCCACCTAAATGATGAAGAGTCGCCGTCGCACGTAACAAATCACTCGTCAGCAATGTATGTGCTTTTTGAACCTTTTCGATTGTCAGTGCTGGATATTGTTCCATTGGTTCGACTCCGGATTCATCATAAGCTTCTACCCACGAACGATACTGCTGCCCATTTATTCGTTTATTCTCTTTATGAATGGAGGCGCCATGTCTGATTAAGTTAATTTCCATCCTTATCACTTCTCTTTCCTTGCCTAACTCTACCTATGTCCACCTTCTCATAGGGATCATTCGCATAGTTAAAGCCTTTCATTAAAAGTTAAATGATACATTCTCTTCTTAAAAATATTCTATTTAGTAAACACAAATTCCTTTTCTTTTTATTCAAAATATATTGAATAAATAATTCTAAAAATATAGAATATAGACAATCTACTTATCCATTATAAGGAAAGGAGCCAATTCATGTTTCATACGCGGTCATTTAAAATATTATGGTTAGGAAATTTAATCTCTGAATTTGGTGGGTCCATCGGGGGCATTATTAATGGCTTATTACTCTATGAGCTGACAGGTTCAAAGGAATGGATGGCAACCATGTGGCTCTGCTATTTCCTACCTTCACTCTTTATTCAAAGCTTGAGTGTCCCGTTTTTAAACAATATCAATAAAGAAAAAATGTTATTTGTCATCCAACTCTTCCGCTCAGCTGTCTATCTTTTACCCTTATTAGGAAGCATAGTAGGCATAAACAATATAACCATAGTAGTGCTTGTCATTCTGCAATGTACAATCGGTATATTGCAACCAATTTATGCTAGTATCTCATTCGCTTTAATACCCATATATTGTGAAGATAACAAGCTTGTCTCAGCCAATAGTTCGCTTGATGCAACGATAAGGTTAATGAGCTTTATCGCACCAGGAATCGCTTCTTTTTTCTTACTTGTCTTCCCTCTACACTTTCTTTATCTACTCACAACATTGCTCTTTCTTCTCAGCGCTTTTACAATACACCAATTGCCATCCACAACAACAAGATCTTCAGTTAACAAAAATAAAAAAAGTTGGCGCACAGCATTCGTAGCAGGCTATCAAACCTTCTTTTCTTATCCCCCTTTATGGAAGTTAACCCTTCTCTCTTCAGCGGTGCAGTTTGCTGTAGGAGCAACAATGGTGATAAAGATTCCATTTTTTCGTGAAGAATTAGGCGGCACTTCCTGGGAGTATGCCCTATTTGCCGCTGCTTTTCCACTTGGTTATGTACTAGGTACATTCTTGTTAGCGAAGTTGCCTAAGAACAATGTAACGCTTTATCTCGGGTTGTTTGGGGGCGGACTTTCTTTTATGCTATTGTCTCTCACACCATCCATAACCTTTGCATTGGTTTCCGAGCTACTTGGCGGCTTACTATTTCCATTATTCAACGCACAGAGTGTAGCCATTTTCCAAAGAGCGGCTCCTAGGGATCAATTAGTAGAATTAAGTGCCATCCGCCTCCTCTTTTTAAGAATAACGATGCCTTTAGGGATTTTATTTGCCTCTTTGCCATTACCAACTAGGGACATCTACCTTTATATCGCTGGGCTCATTATCTTTTTAGCGATCGTTTCCTTCTTTAAGGGGGCTCGTGTTTCTAGCAAACACCTTACAACTTAAGCTTTTTTCAAATTTATAAATCACTTGCCTTGCTCCAAAACGATCAATATAACAATCAATAGTGAAACCAAGTTTTTCTAAAAGTTGACACGACCGCTTGTTAGCTACTTGTGTTTCAGCGACAACCTTTTGCTCGTTAAGATTAGAAAAAGCAAACACCAACACTTCATGGATGGTCTCTCTTGCATACCCTTTCCCCCAACCATCAGGGAAAAATTGATAAGAGATTTCTATATCCGCCTCACAATGGTGGGGGGTAAGAGCGATGAATCCTAAGTGATGATGTGTATGCTTTTCTGATACGATTCAATAATACGATGATAAGTTCATCAACATATTCTCCATTTGCTCCTTTACTTCTTCAATTGTCCTTATCCCGCCAAGATACTCTCGGACCTCGGCATTACGGTACAATTTCACCATTGTGGGAAGATGCTTTATAGAGAGCGGAGTTAATACACATCTTTCAGTCGTCAACGGCATCATTTACTAATCTCTTCAATCATTTCTACACGATTGCCGAACGGATCTCTAAATTCAAAGCGGTCAAAACCTGGAATAGGGACACCCTCTATTAAACTAATGTTTTGCTGCGATAATACTTCCTTCCAAAAGGATAGATTATCTACTTCATAAGCGATATGTGCCTTTGTAGTCGTTCTGTCAAATCCATTTTCAGTGCCAACATGGACGGCACGGTCACCTACTTGTAACCAAAAACCACCTCTCCCTTTCAATGAAGCTGGTTTTTCAATCTCCTTTAATTGCAGAACTTCGCAATAAAACCGCTTGCCTTTTTCTTCTGCTCCTTTTGGAATTGTTAATTGTACATGATGAATCCCTATAATCATAATTTACCTCCTTTATCATTCTCTCCGAAAGAATAGCACCATTAGGAAAGTCCATTTTTCTTCGTAAAACGATGAGCTGCTTTTTCGTGACTAGAGTGATTCAAGACAGATATAGTCGGTTCCATGTTTCACCAATTGCATTAGCTTTCCTCCATACCCTTTTGAACGAACAGTTGCATCCGTGACGCATTCTGACATTTACACCTACTTGCCTCAACCTGACCATTCCATCAGTCGTATCCCTTCTTTTATTTAACTTTATATTTCTACTTTTAGAAGAATATTCCTTTCATCTAACGACATAATAAAAAGAATCTTATTACAAAAGGAGCTGTTCAATATGCGTAAAAAAAGAAGAATAGTCATATTACTTTTCATTTTCATCTATATTGGCCTTGTATCAAATGTTAGTGCCCTTACCTTCGACACCTTACCCGTCGAGCAATCATCTCAACGTTGGTCCGTGGAAATAAGTGAGGGTGTGGACGATAATTCAAAACAGCAATCCAAGTTCGGTCATTATGATACACGGTCTCTAAAAGTTGAAAACATGGGAGAGAACAACCTCATAACTGCTGAAATTTCAATGTACCGAAATGAACCAAAATCCACAACAAAGTATGCCCTACAAGGTTGTCCGGAAGCATTGGATTGCAAGCAAATTTCAGAAGATCAAAAGCATACGCTTGCCGCACAATTAAATAATGGCTCCCCATATAATTTCACAGACTTTATCCTAGCTGAAAAAGCAACAGAACTTGAAGTTGAAATCACCTGGACAGAAAAAGGCAATGAAGGACGTCCACTGAAAGAAAGATTTGTTTTTTCTGAGGAATAAATGAGAAAGAAGGTTATTCTTTGCTGATAAAGAGTAACCTTCTTTAGAAGTAAAATATATGGAAGCACTATTTGATACACTGCCAGGCTGAATCCAAGTATACTGGCTTTTAATTTCGAGGGATGATACTTCCCTGATGTTTTTAAATGAAGAAGAATAAAGATAAAACCCATTGGTATGAAAAGTTGAAAATATCCCTCTTCACTAGAACTTGTATAAATCGGTAGCACAAAAGTACTGATTATAAAATAGAATAAAATTCTAATTTTTTCCGTTTCAAGTTTTTTTTGCCCAACGTACTAATAAAAAAATAATTACAATTATTGCAATGGTATATGGTATTGGAGGTAAAACAATCGACATCCCGTCTCCGAAAGGAAATTCCATTCTGCACCTTCTTGATTTTCAATTCTCTAACACCACTTGAGAAGATCCTTCAAGCGGTTTCTCCGTTGTCCAATAATAATCTTCCGCACGCCAATAACGCCGCTGATACTTAAGTAACAAATCCTTACTGCCATTATCTCTCTCCATAAGTCTGATTTGCCTGACCTCTTTAGGAACATGCAAGAATATACTATAGTCAATATATGGTCGCCACTCTTCTCTCTGAATAAACACACCTTCGATAAGAATAATGTCAAAAGAGTCAATGGAATACGATTGCATCATGGTCCGGTCTTTCCCCTCATCATAAAAAGGAAAAAAGACTTTGCGCTCACATTCTTTCACTCTAGTAAAAAACTGATTACTTATCTCCTTTATGTCCCACTGTAAATAATAGTATTCAAACCATTCTTCATAGCCGGTACCATACCTCCTAGCTGCAGGTTCGATAGCATTGTCTAAATGAAAAAGCTTCACATTGTAATAGGGTGTTAAGTATTGCTGTAGCTTTTTCGCAAATGTGGTTTTTCCTGCTCCTCCAAAGCCGTCGATGGCTATGATGAAAGGGGCTGTCTTGTTCCTCTTCTCTAACTCTATTAAAATCTGTTTAAATATTGGTGTCATACATCTTCTCCTAACCACCCAAAAACCAAACAACAATCGTCATAAGTAACGAAAGCAGTGCCATTATCTCCATTTGTCTCGCTTCTCGTAATTCCTTCTTGATGACATACTCGAAAAAAGTGAGCGTGCTATAAAATCAAAGAAGTAGAAAAGTAATCGCTAGTAGATGTAACAAAATGAATTACTTACTCCATATCCGCTCGACACTATATCCATCCTTCTTTTCACTTAATCTATAAACATCAGGATTCGATAATTCTTTCCATTCGTCAAACCCGAATGAAGCATGATACTGTTTTAGTAGTAGAGAAATAATATTTCCGTGGGCTACGATGATTGTGTGCTCGGCCTCACTGCTTCGGATTTCCTCTACGACTTGAGTGATTCGGTCCATCGCTTGTCTGCTTGATTCACCACCAGCAAAATATAAATCTAGATCATCGAAAGTGGCCTTTAACTTATCTTGCCAATCATCTAAGCTTGTTGTACTCAGCACACGTTCGGATAAACGTTTATCCACTTCCACTGTAACGCCGATTTTTTCGGCTAACGGTTCAATCGTTTGTGTCGCACGTAAAAATGGACTAGAGAGGATACGATCAATTGGCCTGTCTTGAAAGAATGACTCTAACTCTTCGGCTTGTTGCTGACCCCTTGTGGTTAGTTCAGCATCCGGTGCTTGTCCGGTTGCTTGGCAATGTCTGACGATATAGATTTCTTTCACTTTATTACCCCCCGATTACTTTTGTCATCTTCACAATTTCTTGCGAATATCCGATATGTTCGTAAAATTGGACGGCACGTTGATTATCGGAAAACACATCTAGAACGAGGACTTTGATTCCTCTTTCATGTGCCCAAGTTTCTGCAAAACGCATCAACTGCCTACCAACTCCTTTTCCCTCACCTTCAGCAGTGACCGCGATAGCAGATATATACGCTAGCTTTTCTTTTGAAAAATAATCCTCTTCTTCCTTACATTCAATATATCCTAAAAACACACCTTCTTCTTCTGCGACAAATATATTATCACTATTCTCATCAATGGAGGCCTGTGCCATTTCCAATTGTTTTTGCTGCATCTGCTCGGAATCACGGTGTGCTAGAAAGGAAATCTCACTCAAACGAGATGATAATTGCAAGATTCTTTGTTTATCTTGTTGATTGTACGACCTTATATTCATACTGTTCTCCTGTTCATATATTCCTCCTGTAATAGACCCATATGGATCATATCAAACCATTTGCCTTCTCTAAATAAACATTGCCTCACACGACCTTCTTCAATAAATCCTAATTTTTCGTAAACATGGTGTGCTCTCTTATTTAATGAAAAAACCCTCAATGAAAGGCGGTGAAGATTTAACTCCATAAAAGTATATTCTAAGAGGATTTGAACGGCGCTCGTACCAACACCTTTACCCCATTCATTTTTTTCACCAATATCGATAATGAGTTCAGCATTACGATTTTTCATGTCTATATTCACTAATGAGATCATGCCGATTGGACGTTGATGACTCTTCTCCTCAATGATATAGCATTTAGAATCCGTCGCCCCGAGAATGACTGTCTCAATGAACTCCTTTGTTTCTTCATATGTATATCTATCTAAATCTAAACTCGTAAAAGTCATCACATCTAAATCATTTCGCCATTTATGATAAATGGGTATATCATCCACAGTCATCTTTCTTAAATATAAATGTTCATTTGCAAGCATTCCTTATCACACCTTTCTTCCTTGACTTTGTTCAAGTATACCGTAACATTAAATATTTTTACTATAAATTACTTTTCTGGAAATTAAAAAAGACAAAGACGTTTGAGAACGCCCTTGCCCCACTATTTAATATACATAATCCGGATAATCAGTAATAATGCCATCCACTTTCATTTCTTTTAAGAATTGTGCTGCTTCAGGTGTACGAACAGTCCATGACTGGATTTTCATTTTGTTTTTTCTCACCTTTTTGACGAGTTCTTCATTCACAAGACCGATACTCGGGTTAAAATAATCAGCATATTTCCGAAATGCTTTGAGCGCTTCATCACTAACATCGTTAGGAGAGGAAGTTAATACGCCAATAGGCATTCTTGGTAATAATTTATTTGCCAGTTTCATAGATTCGAAGTTAAAGGATTGGACAATCACTTCTTCTCTTTTCGGTTTATCCATCTTCCGTTTCTTTAATGCTTTCGTCATTTGCTTCTCGATACCAGGATATAACTCGGGCGCTTTCAGTTCAATGAGAATACCAATTTTTCCTTTATAACGATCGAGGACTTCATCGAAACTAGGAATTTTCTCTCCTGCAAATTCCTCCCCTTTCCAGCTACCAGCATCTAGTTGTCTTAACTCCTTAAAGTCGAGGTCACCTACTTTGCCAGTTCCATCAGTTGTGCGGTCGACTGTCGTATCATGTAAAATGACTAACTTGCCATCCTTACTTCTTTGCACATCAATCTCAATATAATCTGCACCCATCGCAACTGCTAAATCAAATGCTGCGATTGTATTTTCTGGTGCATAGCCCGAAGCTCCCCGATGCGCTACGTTCGCAATTTCTTTTTCTTTCCTACTTGCCTCAGCCTCACCAAAAGGCAAAGTCACAAAAATCACTGTCGCTAGTAAACAGAAAAGTAATACTTTCTTCAAATTCCCCAACTCCTTTATTTTATCTTTCGAATCAAATGATAAAGGAGGAACTTGAAGAGAATATAAAAAGGGTGTGTAGAAGATATAATATTAAAGTAAAAATATTCAGTCTTATTTACTTATAATTTTTTACAAAGAGAGTAAGTAAAAATACATAGAACGGAGAAAAGGAGAAGTCTTTCACCCTTCCCATCATTCTCCGTATCATCTAATCAATCCAATAACCTTCTTCTTAACTTCTCTATAACCTCGCTCTCAACTGAGCATTCCTTCATAAGATAGTCCTCGATTGTATCATATTTAGAAAATATGGCTTTATAGGCTTGTTCAAGATAGGCTTCTCGTACTTCAAGCACTGGTTGAATATCTGTTTCCTTCAAACGGAAGAGGCTAGCTATCTTTAGTGCTTTTGCGGTTTTCTTCATTCTGGGCGCAATCAATTCATTGGATTGAAGGTATTCTTTCATGACCATATCGTATGGAACATCCGCTGTTAATTGAATTAACGATGACATAAAACCTGTCCGGTCTTTACCTCCTGTACAATGAATAAGCAGTGGAGCGTGCTCCTTTTCCACTATCAGGTCAAAGATTTGTTTAATTTCCCTTTGGCAACCGAACGCCATATGCTGATACATTTTAAGCATCAACTCTTCAAAGTTCATATGCCTCGCACCGGTTAGTAAAAATTTAAGCATCCCTTTTCGCGTTAATTCCCAACTAGGGTCTTGAATAGGAATTTTCACTACTGAGAGATGTTGTTCTTCATGAATTTTCGCTCGCTTTGATTCTCCTTCTGACACCGTTCTTAAGTCACAGATTGTTTTTATATTCAACTTTCGAAAAAGATTCATATCCGCTTCAGTCAAACGAGACAGTTCATCTGATCGGTAAAGCAGACCTGATTTCATTCTTAGTCCGTTGCTCGTAACAAGTCCTCCGATATCTCTGAAGTTATATACCCCTTCTAGTCGTTCCCATTCCATCGTCGTCATCAATTGTTCTCCTAACTACGCTTTTAATAATTCATTTTAACATCTTGAAGTTTAAGAAAACAAAAAAAACCGACTATAAGCCGGCTTCTCCTCAAATCACTCTTTATCTTTTATTTGCAAGTAATCACTATTATTGATTGAAATGGTATATTTACCATCGCCATACTTAAACATGGCTTTCTCTACTCTCTGTTGTTCATCATATTCATCCTGTTTTTCTGTAAAAACGATATTATTTGGTTCTTTTTCAGAGTTAAAGTCACCAACATCTGATAAAACAAGCTCGGCATTACTGTTTTTACTCATGTACACATTCACTGCAGAACTGTTATTCACGTCCCAATCTGCTGTGAGTTGACGAGGCTTCATCGTAATTTCGTTATAATTCCCGTCAATTTCTAGTGTCACATCTTGTGGAATCACAAGTGTCGGATCCAAAGTACTATAATTTTGAAACATTGCAATTGACTCACGTGGTAGTTCCTTAAATGCAATGTATAAGGTATCTCCCTTTACAGTAGTTGTCATATAATCTTCAACATCCGTAATTAATGGTTTTTTCTCTAATTGGGTGGCAGTGTACGTACCAAATACAGACAGTTCCTTTCCTGTCGATCCTTCCACACTTATACCAGTTGAGCCTGAATCAACAACGACTCTTTTCACATCATTATTCATAGCAAAATCGAATGTTGGTAAATCACCTGTTCTATGTTCAAGGTCCATGTTGGCACTCACTTTATCAACAATACCTGTCATACTAAGAAGTGCAATGGTAATACCAACTGTTCCTAACACACCCACAAAGAAAATGCTAAAGATATCATACTTTAAGTAAGGCTTTTCTTGTTTTGAGAAGAATAAATATAGCAAGATTTCGCCGCCTAAAATAACAAATATAATCGGCCACCATGAAATAAGTATACTCGAGACATCCAACTTAAATATTTGTGAAAGAAGCAAATATACGCCTAAAAATAAAAGTGATGCCCCCATTGAAAAGGTTCCTACTCTCCATGTCCTCATTTTTTCTTCACCCCTTCTTCATTTTTTTCTTTTCTTTTGTTCCAGATAAGAGCTTTAACCCGCCACCGATTAAAACGATACATACAATAGCTGTTTGGAAATAGCGATTAAACCAGTACCAGACGTCAATATTCAACACTTCAATAATACTTGGTGCAAAAGCCGGCAATAAGACATTTGTTGTCAAATAATACAAACCAACTACAACCAACCCTATGCCTAACCATTTTTGATGATTTTCAAAATAAGAAACAATCGGTACATCTTCTAACTCTTCTTCTCCATAGCGTGAGGATTTTTGTAAACCGTCGAAAAAGCTATAAAACCATATAATTGGTATGAGAAACAGGAAAATCCCTAAACGCAGAACGTCCAAAATATAGATAGAGAAAAGAAATGCAGCCATTAATTGAATCCCTCTTCGCTGTAGTCCTAAATACAAATGACCTGCTCCCGGGAAAATAGATAAGAAAGTAGCAAGTCCTTTACTTTTACGGCCCTCTTCTCTTCCTCTTTCTATATCTTCTAATAAAGTTCTGTCTACGAGCTCTTCCCCTTTTTGCTTTTTATTTAATTGTTGAATCGCATCAAAGAAACTGTATACCCATATTACTGGGAATAGTAAAAGAAAGACCATAAATTCTCCACGATCAGTTAAAAAAGCGACAAACAAAACCATAATACAGAAACCAAGTGAAGCCGTTAGTAAGGTAATCCCTCTATTCATTAATCCCAAATGAAAATGTCCCACTCCTGGAATAAAAGATAAAAGAATAGTACGGAACCGTTCATAATCCAGTTCTTCTCCGACTTTAGAGGACGGGTCTTGTTTATTCTTTAGCAACTTTGAAGCCATAATAGCTGTATCGACGAGATTAATAATATAAAGAATGACACCAGCAAAGACAACAAGTATAATTTCGCCTCCTACCCCAACCGAAAGCATGAAAAACGTAAAGGCAATAAGGGCAAATTCACCTATTAGATAGGCCAACCCGCGGAGGAATACGCCTAAATATAAAAGACCTCCTCCAGGAAAAAAACCTAATAAGAATGCCAATAAAGGGTTTTTCATTTTTTATCCTCCTCCTTCTTTGTATCCATCCAAGCAAATGTTTTATCCATAATTCCTTCTGTTATAGATGCTTTATCTTCTTTAAACTGTTTACTCTCCACATCACCAGCATATTGTGTGAGCGTTTGGAAAAAGCCCGTTGACATAAGTATTAAAGTCATCGCTGCCGCTATCCCATAATGAAAAATTGTTTTTTTATAGAAAGCAGTGGCTTTACGAGAGAAATTGTCATTCTTTGTATCTTGTTTATTATTTTCATTTGGCAATTGAGCCATAATGTTGTCGGTAAAAGCTGTTCCATCTATAATATCTGGGAGTTCCTCTGCCTCAATTGCCGTCAGATAGACCTCCAAGCATTGATCGCAGGTATAGAGGTGGTCCTCATAAAGAATTTTATCTTCACCATCTAATTCATTCTTCACATATTTCGTCCATTGTTCATAACTGTAATGTTTCATGAAAAATCGTCCTCCTTCCAATGCTTTTTCATCCATTGACGTGCTCGGTATAATTTTGTTTCGATGGTCTTCACCTGCACATTTTGCTCATCTGCCATCTGTTGATAGGTTTTTTCGTTTATATAAAAATCATAAATGACATGTCGATAGCCTTCTGGCAATTGATGGATACGTTGTCTTACTAACTCAACCGTTTCTTTCCTCATGAACTTTGTTTCAATATTACCATGTGAAGATTCCCTTCTATCAAAATCAATCACATCCATTATGTCTTCACGCTGTCGTTCTTTTTTTCTTTTCATATCAATGGCGTGATTGACGGCGATTCGTTTCATCCATGTTTTAAAACCTTGATCCTCATATTGGGGGAGAGAGTGATAGATTTTCAAAAACACTTCTTGTGCGGCATCTTCAGCAGCATTCCGATCACGTAATACCGCAAACGTAACTTTAAAAAGTTCATTGCGGTATTTTTCGACAAGTAATCGGAAAGCATGGTCGTTGCCATCTAATATTTTTTGGATAAGAACTTGGTCGCTAATGTCACTCTCCCCCTTTCTTTTTAGCTTCCATCATAATAGACGTTAAACAATCATCTTTCCCCTACACAAAAGATAAAAATAATTTCACTAGCTTTATTCAAGCAAAAATTAGCCTGCTTGACTATACTTATATTTTGCAAAATACGGGGTTCTAGACATTTTCAATCATGAATATTACTTTATCTTCATATTCTTATCTATGAGGTGAGAACAGCATGAGAGTAGCTTATACAAGTTCCGACGTAGATTTAATGGCAAGGATGATGAGAGCCGAAGCTGAGGGTGAAGGAAAGCAAGGAATGTTATACGTAGGCAATGTAATCGTTAATCGTGCAATCGCTGACTGTCTTGATTTTAGAGATGTTCGAACAATCGAGGATGTCATTTATCATGTACAAGGTGGTAATTATTCATTCGAAGCCGTGCAGAAGGGGAACCTCTTTTACAACAGAGCAAGGAGCACAGAAAAAAGACTCGCCGAGAAAAATTTGAAATATTGGCGTGAACACCCTGCTAAATATGCACTCTGGTATTTCAATCCATATGCTCCCTGCCCGCCTACTTGGTATAACCAACCTTTTGCCGGCCAGTTTAAAAATCACTGCTATTATGAGCCAATCGCTAACACATGTGACAGTGTTTATGTGTAAAAGAGAACAACAAAGAACATCCCAAAAAGGGGTGTTTTTTGTTGTTTGTTTAAGTTCGTTGATTTATTTACGAAAGAATCGCCATTTATAACCCTTAGGAATTAATTTTTTCGCGTAGATTGAAGCAATGTCTTTATCGAGGGTTTAACTTTTGTTCAAGCTACATTTTTATTTAAAATAGAGATTAGCTATTAGTAATCGAAGAACAGATATCATCTGAGGAGAGAAAAAACGTTTGACGGAACTACTAAGAAACAAAAAAACATAACGCCCCTTTCAAAAAAGAAGCCGGTTACTTAATTGTTATTCCTCACCATGAGGATATCGCAAAAGTTATTCAATCGAAATACCCAATCCCACCCCTGACTTTTAAACAGTCTAGTTGAATGATGTAATTCTCCTAACGAGAATCATTTTTATAATTTTCTGCCATCCCATCTATCACACTGTTATTTTACACTAAATAGCTTCTTTCATTTTGACAAAGATAGACATTATTTTAATATTTATTTATTATTTTATAGGATATTTTCGCATAGACTAATATGGTAAAATTAGTAATGTTAGAATTTTCTTGATAAGGAGATTAGCTATGGACTTATTTATTTTATTACTATCTTATCTCATTGGCTCGATACCTACTGCCTTGCTTGTAGGTAAACTTTTCTTTGGCATTGATATTCGTGAATATGGTAGCAACAATCCCGGCGCAACGAATACACTTCGGGTTTTAGGAAAAAGAGCAGGGGTTACTGTTTTAATTATTGATATAGGTAAAGGTGCACTTGCTGCTTCACTCCCTTTGTTACTTCAAACAGGCGGTGATCCACTGATTATTGGTTTGTTTGCAGTTGTTGGACATTGCTTCCCTATTTTCGCTGGTTTTCGTGGAGGAAAAGCCATTGCTACAACTGCTGGTGTGCTTTTGGTCGCGAATATCTGGTTATTTCTAATTGCCTATATCACCTTTGTTGCCGTGGTTTCTATCACTAAATATCTTTACTATGGTTCCATTTCTGTAGGGGTTGCTCTTTTCTTATACGCCACCCTTTCACCACTACAAAAAAATGAATGGATCTTTTTCCTATTTTTATTGTTACTCATTTATTTACACCGTTCAAATATTCGCAATCATTTACTGCAGAGGGAGCCTAAAATTAATGATAAGAAAATTAAAGATGACCGTCTGCCGCCTAAACAAGCTTAAGGAGGTCTGTTATGACTAAACAGTTAGCGAAATTCATCGCTGATTTAAATCAATTAGACAAGCATCATATCGGCTTTTGTGGAGAAAAGGAAGAGGACATTCTCCATGATATACAAGAAATAAAGCCTTATTTTATCACTTATGAATATGAGGGTGAAATTGAAGCTGCCATAGGATTAGATATTGATGAAGCTGACCGGAGTGCAGAAGTATGGGGTCCCTTTGCCAAGAATCATGAGGTAAAAAAAGATTTGTGGAACCAAGTTGTAAACTCCTATGAAAATAAGCTACAGCAATTATCGTTTTTTGTGAACGAAAAGAATAATAGCACCTTACATTTTTTACAATCAATCAATGCCACTCACCAAGGAAATCATGCCATACTCGCAGCAAAGCGAGGGATTTTCCAAAATATCTGTCACAGCTATCATGAGCAGTATCGAAACGATTTTCTGCTACTACACGAAGCAACTTTTCCGCAAACTTATTTGTCAGGAGAAGAGATACTAAAACTGTTGGATCAGCATCATAAACTGCTTCTATTGACAGAAAATGGCCAATTACAGGGCTATGTATATCTCGAAGCTGCACCACACTTTGGTGAAGGGCAGATTGAATTCCTTGCTGTATGTCCTAAAGCAAGAAAAAAAGGAAGAGGGCGACAGCTCATTGAGGCTGCGCTTGAAACACTCTTCCAGTATGAAAACATAGATAAAATCACGTTATGCGTATCGCTTGATAATCATCAGGCGATCAAGTTATATCAATCAGCTGGATTTGAGCTGAGTGCACGGTTAAAATTATTCTCTTATCAATTTTAACTGAGTTAAGTCTTTCACTCTTGCAATGCCAGCTAGGGACATGGTGATTCTCGTTTCTTCTATTAAGTTTTCTAATACTTTTTCAACCCCTACTTGGCCGTCAATACCTAAACCATATACAAACGGTCGACCAATACATACAGCTGCTGCGCCTAGTGCCAATGCCTTTACTATATCCGTCCCGCGGCGAATACCACTATCAAATACTACTGGCACTTTTTGATTAGCTGCTTTAACAACGGCAGGCAATGCATCTAGCGCAGCAACTGTTCCATCTAATTGCCTGCCACCATGATTAGAAACAATGAGCCCTGATGCGCCTGCCTCTATTGCACATTGTACATCTTCTGGATGAAGGATACCTTTAATATAGATAGGTAAGGACGTTCTTTTTGCTAATGCTGCAATATGCGACCAATTCATTTCAGGATAATGAATATTATCTAAAACAGATTGAATAATAGATTCATGGTCAGTCTTCTCACCAAGCGCATGCATAAAGGCTGGATCTGATTCGTAATTTGCTTTACCGTAACCCTCTTTTAGCGGAGAAAATTGTGTAGCGATATCCGTTTCTCTCCAGCCTGTCATGATTGTATCAACAGTCACGACAATCGCTTCATAACCTGCGCTTTCAGCTCTCTCTACCATACTGAATGAAACCTCTTCATTCCTCGACCAATAAAGCTGAAACCACTTTGGACTATCTACTGTTGCCGCCTTGATCTCCTCAATCGAGTAGCTAGAGACTGTACTCTGGATAAAAGGAACTCCGATTGTTTTCGCCGCTCTAGCAGTAGCCAACTCCCCTTCTTCATGTGTCAATTTTTGCATGCCGACCGGGGCAATAAAAATGGGGTATGGGTAAGTATGCTCTCCTAATGTCACACTCATATCTATATCTGCTACATTTCTAAGCATTCGAGGTAGAATTGACCATTTTTCGAAAGCTGTTGTATTCTTTCTTAATGTTTCCTCATTACTTGCTGCCGAGCGGACGTATCCATATGCACCCTTAGACATGATTTTTTTTGCTTCTTGTTCTAATGATTGGTATGAAACAGGGAAAACGGCTGGAACCTCAATATTCATCTGTCTATCTCCTTTTGTTAAACTCATTTGCGGCGCCTTTTTTCACATGCGAAGAGTAGGAATAGTGGGATCCTTTGGCATCTTTTCCACTCTTTTTCTGAAGAGAATGATGATTTGTCTGGTGTAGCTTCACTAAGATTTATAATATTAAATTGGCAATCTTGCAATATTTTAAAATACTGTTCGATTGTCCGATAAACCTTCACAACTTTTTCATCAATCCACAGCTCTACCCGCTCACCAATTAGAAAGTAATCATCCACTACCCAATTTCCTCGCTTACCTCCACCGCTAATGAAAGCACTTGTAAGGACCGGATGCTGTACACTAAAGACAAATTCGCAACCCGTTCGCAAACTGTTATAAATATTCTCGCAAATTTGTTTGAAATCTTCAAGATAGTGAAGCGTTAATTGTGAAAAGATACAATCATAAGTTTCTTTTTTAAAGTCATATGTTTCTAAACTAGCATGAGTTAATTTTACATTAGGAATACCTGCGAGGTTTTTTAGAGCCAATTCTAACATTTTTTGCGAACCATCTCTATCCCTGTATAAGATCGAGTAGATGGTGCCAATTTTTTTGCTAAAGTGGCAGCCCCACACCCAAGTTCAAGTACATCTTTATTGGTCATGTCACCTAGTAAATTCAAAAGGGCTATCTTTACGCATTCTTCTTTTCAAATCATTTTGTAAAAATTCATCCTTTTCATAAACGGATGATCCCCGATATTCCACTGTATCGCTCCCTTCATTATTTTGTTGGTGCTCCTCGATATCTCGCTTCACGTAGCTCGAGAGCATAGGCTGCAACATTGGGCATCCCCATTATTTCAGCTTGATGTATTTCTCTTTCTATATCATAAGGAATCCTCACTATTTCAATTGAGAAGGGACCTTCTTGTTTAGATTGATAATTGCCATGCATAATCGCAAAAGTTGCCTGTGGAATATCTAATGAATTACCGACACTGCCACAATTAAATAATGTTCTTTGCGGTTGAATTGGTTCAATGAGCGCAGCATGAATGTCTCCGAATCCAATTACATCAGGCTTCCTCTCTTGTTCAAGCGGCTTTATCCATTCACTTATTTCAAACATCTCATTTTTCTCTTTGGTCGTGGCCTTCATTGGGATGATTCTGTGATAAACACTTTTTGCTGAAGCATGATAAAGTCGTATATATTTTCCACTCATATAAAAATCATAATGGAAGGGTAAACTCTGTAAATAGTCCATAGCTTCTCCCTCAAGCTGCTTCTGATGCCACTCGATTTCTTCACTATCAATTGGCTTTGTAATAAAATCATCCCAATTCCCTTGCAGTACCATATCACATGTTTCTCTTATTTTATGTACTACCTCTAAACCACTCGGACCCTTACCAATTAAATCACCTAAGCAAAAAATCTTATCTATTTTTCTTTCTTTTATGTGATGTAGGACCGCTTCTAAAGCTGTCAAATTACCATGAATATCTGAAATAATTGCAATGGCCATGGTCATTTCCTCCTTCGTGCGTGTTGAATATAGTATTTTGTCATATATAGCAGTATTATTGTTGAATTGGTTACTCTATTTTGTTCAAGAGGGGCGATTCTTCTTTCTGTGACTATCTCAATTGTACTTCTTTCCCTGAAGTCAGTGATTACTTCTTTTGCGACGATCTCACTTGAGATTCCTTTAAGAGCTCCGCGTCCTTTCATTTGCCACTTCCTCACTTACCACCGAGGAGGGCAATACCTCTCTATTGCCAACAAACGACAATTCATTACGAAAAGTCTACTCCTCTTTCACTGAGCAGTAAAGGGTTTAGCAATTACTAAGAACTCCCCCTCTCTTCCTTCCATTTCTTTTCTACGAATTAAACATGAATGTATTGTGTTCTTGCCATGTTTACTGCTAAAATTTATGTTAAAATAGCAATGAATAATCTTTTAATCAAGGAGACGAACGATGTCAAAAGTATATATTTTCGGTCATAAAAACCCAGATACTGATACGATTTGCTCTGCAATTGCCTATGCAGATCTCAAAAAAGAATTAGGTATGGATGCAGAACCAGTTCGCCTTGGCGAAATTAACGGAGAAACACAATACGCATTAGACTATTTCAAGCAAGCGGCGCCACGCTATGTAGAAAAAGTAGCTAGCGATGTAAAAGAAGTCATTCTCGTTGACCATAACGAATTTCAACAAAGTGCAGATGATATTCGTGATGTCCAAATTCTTGAAGTCATTGACCATCATCGTATTGCCAACTTTGAAACAAGCGATCCTCTATACTACCGTGCAGAGCCAGTCGGCTGTACAGCAACCATTTTAAACAAAATCTATAAAGAGAATGGTATAGAGATTAAAAAAGACATTGCTGGTTTGATGCTTTCAGCTATCATTTCTGACTCTTTACTTTTCAAATCACCGACATGCACAGAACAAGATGTAAAAGCCGCTCAAGAGTTGGCTGAAATTGCTGGTGTCAACCCACAAGTATATGGTTTGGAAATGCTTAAAGCCGGTGCAGACTTAAGTGAAAAAACTGTTGATCAATTGATCACACTTGATGTAAAAGAATTTCAATTAGGTGAAAACAAAGCTTATATCGCTCAAGTAAACGCTGTCGATTTAGACGATGTCCTTAAACGTAAAACGGAAATAGAAGCCGCAATGATGACAACGATTGTTGATAAAGAATTAGATTTATTCCTATTTGTATTAACAGATATCCTTAACAATGATTCAATGGCTATTGCTCTTGGATCCCAAGTAAAAGCTGTGGAACAAGCATTTGAAGTCATTTTAGTAGATAATCAAGCTCTACTAAAAGGTGTTGTTTCTCGTAAGAAACAAATCGTACCACCATTAACAAATGTATTAGCTTAATTATTTATAAAAGTATCCTCATTGCAAAAAGAGGATACTTTTTTTATGGAAAAATATATGTATAAAAAAGGATATATATACAAATTTTAATAAAAAGGAGGTAATATGATGAAAAAAATCCTAACATTTATGTCCATTGTTTTTCTTGCAACTAGTGTCATGACTCCTATAGCGAATGCCGAGGGCCACCATAAACACCGAAATCATAAAATGCACGGGATGCATGAGGCATTTAACCAATTTCTATTCGACCAATTTGATGAAGAGATTAATAAAGCCGTCAGCAACTATTACAAAAACAATTCCATGAAGGTGCAGTATCATACAAAAGGTCAGCACCCTCATGCACTGGTAAAAATCGTACAATCTAAAGAAGAAAATAAACTGAGTCACCCCTATATATTAACTTTCATCGTCAATACTTACGAAGGTGATCAGACGGAACCCGCTGGTATTGATAAAATCAGCTTTGGTGTCACACCACTTGATAACAACAAAGTATTTAGCCAGCAAGCTGTGGCAGGTTCTAAAGTTGAATTAATCGAGTTTAAACATCATGACCCTAAAGAAAAAACAGAAACAAACAAAAACGCCGAATAAGGCGTTTTTTTGCATAATAGCCTACACATTTGAAAGAATAAGTATTAAAACATTTAGAGGTGATAACCATGCAAGCTGTCACATACCAGGGACCTAAAAAAGTAGCAGTAACAAAGGTAGCCGATCCAAAGATAGAAAAGAAAGACGATCTTATTGTAAAAATAACTTCAACGGCTATTTGTGGATCAGACCTTCACTTATATCAGGGAAATATGCCACTACCGGAAGGCTATATAATTGGTCACGAACCAATGGGAATCGTAGAAGAAGTAGGTCCAGATGTGACAAGGGTTAAAAAAGGCGATCGGGTTGTTATCCCCTTTAACGTATCATGTGGACATTGTTTCTACTGCGAACACCAAATGGAAAGCCAATGCGATCATTCTAACCCTCATTATGATTCAGGTGGATACTTTGGCTATGCAGAAAAATTCGGTAACTATCCTGGAGGACAAGCAGAATATTTGAGAGTTCCATTTGGAAATTTCACCCCATTTATTGTGCCTAAAGATTGTGAATTAGAAGATGAATCTCTGCTTTTTTTATCTGACGTATTACCTACTGCCTATTGGAGTGTACTTCACTCTGGAGTAAAAAAAGGAGATACAGTAATCGTTCTTGGTTGCGGACCAGTTGGGCTAATGACTCAAAAATTTGCCTGGATGATGGGAGCCAAAAGAGTAATTGCAATCGATTATTTGGACTATCGAATGAATCATGCAAAAAAAATGAACAAAGTAGAAACATTTGAATTTACAAAGTATCCTGATATGGGGGAGCATTTGAAAGAAATCACCAATGGTGGTGCGGATGTTGTCATCGATTGCGTTGGTATGGACGGAAAAAAATCTCCAGTAGAATTTCTTGAACAGAAACTTAAATTACAAGGCGGCACTTTAGGACCCATCCAAATTGCCACAAAAGCCGTAAGGAAATTCGGAACAGTTCAATTGACTGGCGTATATGGTGGCAATTATAACGCATTTCCACTTGGTTCATTTTGGGTCAGAAATATACAGCTTAAAATGGGGCAAGCTCCTGTCATTCATCTAATGCCAGAACTTTATCAAATGATACAAGAAGAAAAGCTTAATCCTAAAGAAATTATCACACATAAAATCTCTTTAGCAGATGCCAGTCATGGATACCAGATTTTTAATAACCACGAAGATCAATGTATAAAGGTCGTATTAAAACCGTAAATAATGAAAATGAAATTGGACGCTCATAATGGAAAGATGGCTTTACATTTATTTGAGAGTTACCTGTTTGACCACACTTCTTGCATAATATGAGGCAATTAGATAGCGCAAATTTTTAATCTATACATTCGATAAGTAAATGATACAAAATTTTATAACCCCCAGAGAAAGTATTGTTATATGACAAACAAAATAGAAATGAATTCCTCTCAAATGCACTGTTAATGGAAGTACTGTCTATATTGCGAGTGGATACAAGCTCACTAAAAGTCCCTAAAGATTTTAATAAAGGACAGATAAAGACATAAAGATACTGGTTTTAAGTTTATATATAAATACATCAAAATGACAGCCTTTTAGACTTTTCTATCAATATAACAAAGAAAACCCGCCTAAATTTGCAAGTTTTCTTTGTTATACTTTTGTCTCTTCTTAAATTAAAGCCTTATTAGTTATATAGCCCAAACGTGATCATTGATCAAGTTAGTATTATTCTATTTCAAAATCCTTTATATTGGCTATGGGATGAAGTGTTGCTTCGGCATTAAATGTAGAAAGTGCTTCACCTTGCTGAACCTTTTTAACCCAATCATGATCAGCTAAGGCTCCTTTACCAAGAGCCACTAGATCTGCACCTCCATCGGTTAACATTTCAATTGCTCGATCTACATTTTCGAGTTGTCCATTTGCGATTATCGGTAATTCGCTGTATTTTTTTGCAAGCGATACAAGAGAAGTCTCACTACCTTCGAAGGCAGGTTGCCAAGCTTCAAATTCTGTTACGTGAATATAATTTAATCCTGACTTACCTAATGCACTAAATATGATCTCTGCATCTACTTCTTTGCCTGACCACTTATAAAAGTAGTCATTGACTTGTGATTGTGAAATTCTCATCCCAACAATAAACTGCTCATCCGCAACGGCTTCCGTTACACCGTTGGCAACTTCAACAAGAAACCGTACTCTATTTTCGGTGCTCCCCCCATATTCATCTGTCCGAACGTTCGTGTACTCTGTTAAAAAAGCATCTAATAAATAGCCGTTTGCACCATGCAATTCTACACCATCAAAACCAGCAGATTTTGCTTTTTTTGCCGCCTCTACAAAGCTATATTTAACATCCACCATTTCCTCTTTTGTAATGGTTCTTGGCCGTTTAAAAGCGCCTTCTCCAAGATAGAATTTTAATTGCTCTCCTTTCGGTTGAACAGCGGATGGCGCTATGGTTTCTTCAGTAAATCGATTTCCTTGTGAAAGTGGTCCGGTATGTTGTAATTGCATGAAGATTTTTCCACCTTCTGAATGAACAGCGTCAGCAATTTTCTTCCATTCTTTCGCTTGTCCATCCAATGCAATACCCGGTTGAAACTGATACGTCTGACTGTTCTTTTCATCTATATAGGTGCCTTCCGTAATAATTAGCCCAAAGCCACCCTCTGCAAAAGAACGGTAGTATTTAATCATCTTGTCTGTAATGAAACCTTCTTGGTCTGCACTAATTCGCGTCATAGGTGCAACCGCTACTCTATTTTTAAGTTCTGTATTGTTGATGTTGAATGATTGAAACAAAATATTTTTATCCATCTTAAGATTCCTCCTGTTGAATTGATAATTGACAACTTCTTAGTAAATAGCTTAAATGAAGTATGTAGTTTAGTAAAATGAATATATTAAAATTAAACATTCAATAATATTGAACTAACATAAGGGGTTATAAATATGGAGTTACGTCAATTGATTACATTTAAAACCATTGTAGAAAAAGGTAGTTTTAATAGAACAGCCCAACACCTAGGCTATTCACAATCCTCTATTACAACACACATTAAAGAGCTAGAAAAAGAGTTAGACAATCCTTTGTTCGACCGATTAGGAAAAAAGGTAGTTTTAACGCATTTTGGAAAACAATTCTATCCATATGCTACCCAAATTATTGAACTTTACAATCAATCTTTAAATATAGATAAAGAACCACTTGGTCAACTAACCATTGGTATATCTGAATCGTTGACCATCTGTCGAATTCCACTTATTCTACTTGAATTTAAACAGAGATATCCAAAGGTTAATTTACATGTCAAATCAATAGAGAACTATGATGTTACTAAGAGTCTACAAAGCGGAGATATTGATTTAGCACTCATTTTGGAAAAAGAAGATTGGATTAATGAAAATCTATTTATTAAGGAATTGATTAGAGAGAAAATGGTATTAATTAGTCCCAATGAAAAAGGCTTTTCTAGAACCGCATTGTATGCTGATTTACGATGTAGTTACAAGTCTGTTTTTGATGAGTATATAAAATTTAACCAGTTAGATATTGAAGCTAGTATAGAGTTTCAGAGCATTGAAGCCATTAAGCATTGTGTTAAACATGGGTTGGGCATATCATTAGTGCCTTTGTTCTCAGTGAAAGAGGAATTGAAAAATGGGGTGTTTAAGGGGGAAAAAGTATCTAATAAGCAATCGTCAATTTCAACTTATATGACGCATCATAAAGATAAATGGATTTCTCCATCGATAAAGTGCATGATGGAAATCGTTCAAGAGCATGCAAGTCATTGGGAATAAAAAAAGAGCTTCTTAGCTCTTTTTTTATTTGCCTTCCTATTAGTATTAAGAAGAAAAAGCCACCTATTGGTAGCTATTCATTTTTTTGTTCTGCTAATTTACTTCTATCTTCAGACAATGGGGGTTGTTCGATCCAACGATTCTTAATCATTAAATCAATCCATTCTTTACCAATTTCTAGATCATCAGCAATTGCTTTCATATATTTTGGTGTTAAATCCCTTCTTGGTGAAGTAGCCCAACCGGTCCCGTAATACACCATTGCTGTTGAAAATAAAAATCCTACTTGGAACATGATGAGTTTTTCAGAGAATGGTGAGTTCGTCGAATCTGTAATTTCTGCATCAAAAATAGACGGATTCGGGAGGTTTTCTGCTAGAAAAACTTCAAAAAATGTCCTTACATGCTTCTCTTTAGTCTTTACAGCTTTCTTTAAAAATTTTTTTACATCTTTTGATTTTGCCACTTGATGTGCAAAAACTACAAATGCCTTAGCAAATATGCTTTTTTTCAAATTAAAATAAATATCTGCTATTTCAATACAGCTTAACGGCCTTTTTTCTCCCAACCACCCCGTTAAGTAACTTTTATCATCTATGTATTCTGCTCTATCTGGAGGATTAATCACAGGTGGGCGCAAATACAATCCTTTTTCTAAAAGTAAATTTTTCGTTTGATTACACAATTCAACTGAAGTGGTTATACATTCACTAAAATAATTTCGAACATCTACTCTAGTACATGTAGTTACTGCACCACTATAACCATTACAACCATGTATGGACATAATGTTTAAATAATTTAAACAAAAAACATCAGAGAAAAGTCGAGGGGCATTTGGTATGTAATCATTGTCAGAAAATCCAATGGGAATCGGAAAACTTTCACTTTTAAAGAACTCTTTAATTTTTCGTGTATGTTCGTGGCTAAGGGCCATTGCATATTCAAATACACTTCTTAATTTCAGTATCCTCTATATGTTCCAACATATGTTTGTGAATACAAATACTTGCCGTTTCGTTCATATACTGTGTCCATAATGCAGCAATCTCAGCAGACGTTAATTTTGCTTTAGATGTATTGTTCATTTTTTACTCCTCGCAGCTTTTACTCATAAGGTGTCCCATTCACCAAGTAATATTCGATGTTAAAGTTACTAAGGATAAAAAGGAAATTCAATTGCATTTTAATAAACCCTGTTTTAAAAAGAATAAAGGTAATAATTAACTTAAACTCATAATTTATTGGGAGTTTGAAAATGATAACTCGTAAAGGTGGAACAGCATGAAATATTCTCCACTAGAGAAAATATTATGGAGTATTGCTTTACCAGGACTTGGTCAATATTTAAATGGAAAACTATTTAAGGGCACCGTTTTTCTCATACTAGAAATATTTATAAAATATTAAATCACACTTTAATGAAGCCATTATATATAGTTTTAAAGGGGATATTCCTATGGCTATAGAACAAACAAATTATCACTGGCTTATGTTTTATCCTTGTTTATATTTCTATGCGATTTGGGATGCTTATCAAGAATCTGGTGCAGGAAATAAATATTCATTCATTCCATTTGTGTTTTCGGCTTATCTTGTTACAGCTGGTTTGTTATTTTCAGTAGACTTTACGATTTTCGGTATACTATTGGGACCTGTTTGGTTACCAATGTTATGTGTAATTCCTGGAATAATTATAGGAAATATATTTATGAAGTTAATACTTTTAAGTAATAATTAAATGCTAACGACGTAGAAACATTGTGCCTCCCAATCCACACTTCCGCTTCTGATTTTCCTTCTTCATTGTTAGAAAGTATGGCACAAACACATAATATTTCTTTTATTGACCGTCATTCCAAGTGGCATGAGAATCGGTATATAATACTTATTGTCCTATATTAAATAGAGAGTCAAGACTAAGAAAGAAACTAAAATAGAAAAAAAAGGAAAATGACGTGTACCTATTCACACGTCATTTTTTGTAATTTATCAATAAAAATCCAAGGACAAAGAAATTTTTGTTTATCCTCTTAGTTTTTTAGTTATTATTTAAGTTAATAAACATGGTTTTTAACCCACGAATAATGATACTTTGTCTCCACTCTAGTTCAGACTCGGGGACAGCTAAGCTTACTTTGGGAAAGGTCTGCAATAATATACGTAAAGCGATGTCCCCTTCTAATCTTGCCAATGGTGCACCTAAGCAATAATGAATTCCTTTTCCGAAGGCAATATGTGGGCTCTTCTCTCTTGTAATATCTAACCGCTCTGGATTTGAGAAAACTTGCGGATCGTGATCAGCTGAAGCAAGAGAAACAATGACATGATCACCCTTTGCAATTTCCTGGCCCATAAAGGTAAAAGACTCACTTGCCCAACGGTCCGTACTGAACTCAACTGGCCCGTTATATCGTAAAAGTTCTTCAATTGCCTGTGGCATCAAGTCTGGGTTTTCTTTTAATAATTGTAGCTGATCTGGATGTGACAATAAGGCGAGTAACCCGTTGGCGATTAAATTTACTGTTGTCTCATGCCCTGCTACGATTAATAACATGATGACACCGATTAGCTCACGCTTCGATAATTTATCCCCATCCTCCTCCGCTCGAATTAAATCAGAAAGTAAATCCGCCTGCGGAGAAAGTTTTTTTTGTTCAATTAAATTTTCCAAGTAAACAATGAATTCGCCCATCGCTTCGTCGTGATCTTCGGGATCCATTACATCTACTAACACATGTGACCATCGTTGAAAATCCATTTGATCAGCTTCAGGCACACCAATCAATTCACAGATGACACGAATAGGAATCGGAAATGCATACGCTTCTATAAAATCAACCGTCTCTTTTCCCTTCATTAGTTCCGCTTGCTCGAGAGCAATCTCTTCTACTCTTCCTTTAAGCGCATTAATTTTTTTAGGCGTAAAGCCATATTGGACAAGATTGCGTAATCTTCTATGGTCAGGCGGGTCAACAAATAACATACTACTCGCAATCGGTGGCATATTCTCATCTGTTATTTCGTCAGGATAGACTTTTCTCATATCTTTTATAAAACGTGGATCTTTCAACACCGCTTCACTCGCTTCATAACTAAATGCCATCCAAGTCTCCATACCACTGAATAACTTCACCTTTGTAAATGGCTGGTGTGGTCTAATTTCTTTGTAATAATCATAAGGGTTTTGATGAAACTGATGTGAGAAAATCTCATCTGTTTTTTGTGGCAAATCGCTTCCTCCTTTATTGACTCTGTACTGTATCTATTCTTGGCGATCGTTGAAAACCCTTTAATTTGCGTGTAAACTGATACGATAAATGAACTGATAAATAGCTAACTGACAGGAAAAGCCATCTCAGCCCTCGTCTAAGATATATTTAACACAATCAAAATGAATGCGTTAAACAAAAAAAGCCTCTATTAAAATAGAAGCTTACATTTGCAAAATCCAAACGATGAGTGGTCCGATGATTGAACCGATAATGGCACATATAGACATTGTAATGGAGCTAATGGAAAAAGCGAGCTCATCATATTCAGCCGCTTTTGCCGTACCCATTGCATGCGAGGTGCCGCCAAGTGCAATTCCACGACCAATAGATGTGTATATCCGCAAATATTTAAAAATATAAGGGGAAATAATTACGCCGAAGATTCCCGTAATCGTTACCCCGACAACTGCCATGGAAGCATTACCTTCTAACACTTTAGCTACTTCTATTGCGACAGGTGTTGTAAGTGATTTTGGTAGCATTGAAATGATCAGTGCAGAATCAATACGAAGTGCCTTTCCAAGGAGACCCACACTTAACATCGCTGTTAGAGTTGCAATAAACGCCCCACCTATAATCGTAAAAAGGTATTTTTTCAAAAAATTACGTTGTTTGTATAATGGATAGGCTAGGGCAACGACGGTCGGACCTAATAATGATGTAATGAACTGCCCACCTTCCATGTATTTATCATATGAAATACCTAAGCTTACTAGAATAATAATCATTAGAACTGTACCTGACAAAATTGGTAACAAGATGGGTAGTGGATACCTTTTATATAGCGATGAAACAACGAAGTAGATAACTAAAGTGAGAAGAATCATAGAGATTGAGAAGAAGATGTCTCGCATGCTTGATCCGCCTCTCTTTGTTGTGTCTTTTTCGCAAAATACTGGGTTGTTTTACCAGATACTGCCATTGTAATCATTGTACTCACCAATATCGCAATAATCAGTAATAATCCGTGCACAGATAGTAATTCTGGGTAATCCATAACCCCCACCGTTGCTGGAATAAAAAACAACATCAGAATACTAAGCAGAAACTGCGCACCGCTCTCTATCATTTTGACGGGCACAATGTTAAAACATAAACAAACAAATAATAGCAACATACCAATAATATTTCCTGGTATGGTTAATGAGAAAAAATGCTGAATAGAGATTCCTATAAAGGAAAAAATATATAAAATACAAACTTGTAAAATAACCAATAAAACTTTCATCATTCACGCTGCTCTATTTTCCTGAGCAACTGCCCTTCTTTCTATTAATAGGATGATAGATTGGCCATCATTTCAGAATAAAAATGATCAAGATGTCTAACCATAGCCTTTTTTGTGCGATCAATATCTCCTGACCTTAACCCTTCTATGATCAATTGATGTTCATTATAAACCGTTTCGATACTTACTCTTTTATTTAATATATATAACCCATACCAATTTACATAATCTATTAAATTACGAATAATTTGATACAATCTTTCATTGTTTGTTAACTCTGCCAAAAATAAATGAAAGGCAGAATCATGATACATAAATGCGACAGGATCCTCTTTCAATTCAAAAAGTTGCTGGTCCTTTTCCTCTAGTTTATGTAGCATCTCCTGATTTAATAATGGGATTAAAAGTTCAATGACGAGCGCTTCATTCGCTTTTCGCAATTGAAATACTTCATTGACATCTTTACGCTCTATCTCTTTCACTGAAATCCCTTTTCTCGGTAATGATTGTACCCAGCCTTCCATTTCTAATTGTTGAAGTGCTAACTTTAAAGGCGTCCGACTAATCCCTAGGCTTTCGCTCAAGGTACGTTCATGAATCGTTGAGCCTGGTGCAATATCATGTTGAATAATCGCCCTTTTTATTTCACGATAGGCATGATCCTTAAAAGAAGGTGGTTGTTCAACCTTTTGAAAAACCATACAATCTCCCCTTTGAAAATTTGGTATCTGCATCTGGTATACCAGATGCCAACTAAGAAAGTATACCAGTTGTTGCAATAAACAACAATAGGTGATTGTAAAGAATATATGCTTGATATCTTTTTATCATCACTATATATTTCACACCCACTTATTATGACAAGAAAAAGACTCCCTAAATGAGAGTCTCAATAAACAAAATATCTTACTTACCGTAGATTATCATGATTGTTTCCATTCCATTGAAATATTTCTTGGTTGGAATCCCAGTGACTCGTACAATCCAATGGCTGGGTTGCCGTGATAAGCTGTTAATCGAAATTCTTTGAACTGTTGTTTTCTTAGCTCCTTCATCGCTGCCATCATTAATTGCCGACCTATTCCTTTTCCTCTATTGTTTTCTTGCACATACAATTCATAAATGAAGCCAATTTCTTGCTCGGTCATTTCGTCTCTTTTTCCACCAAGCAGCACCCATCCCATTAATTCATCATGTTCTACAGCAACAAGATATTCTCCCCCGTTACTTCTTATAGATTGGACCATCCCTCTCAGTTTACGCTCTTCTGGTTTAGAACGGTTTAATGTACCTTCATAGACTGATTGAGCAGATAACTTTAAAATACTTTCTACCTCTTTTTCAGTTGGCTTTCTGATCTCCACTGTGTTTCTCTCCTTTTCTTGCTGGTTTCCAATGCGTCCATTGTCTTATATCTTGGTCAGCTAACCAATCGTAAAATTGCTCACTATTTATGATTCCCATCCTCTAAGACTGCTCGATACACAAAAATGGAAGGGTAGGTTAAGTCTCTCTTAGAGAGTTCCTCTTTTATTGATAGGATGTGTGTTCTTGATTCATGTGTTAACGAATATTGCATATCCTTCACAAGATCCCTAGACAAAGGTCCCTTATGACTTTTTGGGAATAACCACATATCGATTTTCCAAATTTCTAGATCATCATACTTATATAAAATCTTAAAATAGAGACCATTAAATGATTCATTCAGGTAATTGTGATATTTAATGTCTACTATTTGTGGGTGGTCAACAACCTCCGCTAACATTCTAAACACTTGATTGGCATTAGGTTCATCACAAAAGACTTCGATATCAATATCACAATCGACCATTAAATCATAAGCATAGGCCCCCACTACATATCCTTCTCCTATTCGAGACCACCTTTCAAGTAAAGAAAGCTCCTTCAATATTTGTTTAGCACGCTCTTTTCGTTTCCCTGCTCTTTCTAATAACATCGTAACCTCCAACTATTTCATTTTTAAAAATTATTTGATTTTATTAAATGTAAGAGGTTTTGTCAAGATAAAAAACGCGTGGTCTCATCTCCCACGCGTGAGTAATATAATCTTTATTCATCATCCAATTGCTGATCCAACCCTGCAACAAGATTATCCATGAGTACTTTTACAGATTGAAGGGTAGCCTTTTGATAACTTTCTCCTGCCCAAAGTGACATGAAGTCGGTCTGATTTTGTTTCGCTGCCACTAATCTTATCGCTTGTGTTAAGTCATTTTGAAGTGGATAAGGTAAGCTAGTTTGGTTTTTCATTTGTTCCATAAAACGGTTGTGAATCCCTCTTGCCCATTTACCCGAAAAGGCCTCTGTCAAACTTGTTTCCTTATTAGAAGAGACAAGCATTTTCTTATAAGCGGGATGAATGCCACTTTCTTCTGTTGCTAAAAAAGCAGTACCCAATTGGACACCCTCAGCTCCTAAGCGAAAGGCAACTTCTGCATCCGACGCATCCATTATGCCACCCGCCGCAATGACTGGAATACTGATCTCATCCGTAACTGCTGGAATAAGGTCAACTAACGGAATAAGGGAATGAAGTGCATCACCGATAAAAGTACCACGATGACCGCCTGCTTCTTTCCCTTGTACAACAAGAAGGTCACAACCTCTCTCTTCCCAGAGAACAGCTTCTTCTACTGATGTTGCTGTACCGATTACTTTTGTTCCTTCTTTTTGTAATTCTTTTATCACTGCTTCTTCTGGAATACCAAATGTGAAACTACATATCGGAATAAGAGATTTCATCACAACTTCTAATTGCTGTTCATAAAATAAGCGGTGATCTTTTCTTGGTAATTGAAGCGGTGCATCAATTTGAAGTTCGTTACGGAATACTTCTAATGATTCAATCGCCCTTTCTTCCTCTTCTTTTGTGAAAGCGATATCATTCTCAGGTATAAATAAGTTGATGCCAAAAGGGTGATTGGTTTTTTGACGAATATCATGAATCATCGTTTCCATATCCATTGGGCTCATATAACCCGCACCGATATTTCCAACACCACCATACATCGAGGTTCTACTAATTAAATCAACAGTCGTCGCTCCTCCTGCCATTGGTGCCTGGAATATTGGGTATTTCGCCTTTAACATATCTGTTATTCTATTTTGGTTCCAACTCATTTCCCCTCACCTCTTATTTTAATTTTGCAATAATGCTCTCAGCCACACTATGCCATAAACTTGGATCAGATTGATAGGTTTCTCCAATGCTTTTATAAAGCTCTTTTTGAGCCTGTTCAAAGCTTGGATCTTCCTTAGCAGGTAGGGAGGTTCTTCTCTCCATCACATAATCTTGTAATCTTGGTGCACGGGGGCCCCATACAGCTTGTTCTAAACCTGCTCCATCGATAAATACAAAAATAGGAATTGCTCGTGCTGTTCCGTTTGTTAAGTATTGATCCATTAATTCTAAGTTGCTATCTCTTAGAATAAACCGTACTTCCATACCGATTTCCTCAGCAATTTTTAATAGAACAGGATTATTAATCATCGCATCGCCACACCAATCTTCAGTAAGGACAATCGCTTGCAGATTCTTTTGCTTGACCTCTTGTAATGCTTCCTTTTCTTCTTCACTAAGTGAAAAACCTTCATAAATGGTAAGCATACCTTCTTTGTTTACTTGCATATGATGAAGATATTGCTCTTTCGTTAAACCCTTTTCAAACCATTCTCTTAATTCCATTTCAGTTTGCACATCCCTCTTACGTTTTTATCCAATCATATCATACCATTGAACGATTAAAGTATGGCACTAATTTGCTTCATATGATGTTCGTCATGTGCAGCAAGCCCGATGAGATAATCATATAGGCTTATTTTCTTATTGCCAATGATTAATGGTTTATGCCAATACGAATCTGGAATTTTAGAGATTCTTTCTATTATTAGTTTTCTTTTTACAAGCAATTCTGCAATGATTGTCTCCTGTGATTGATTTCTTGCTGCTTCCGCGGCTGTTGGATTCATTTCTTCTGCAGAAGGAGCTTTCGGTAGAGGAAGGTCTAATAAAACAAATGGTAGACGCTTTTTTAAAATAAATTCATCCCACGGAATAAAATGACCTACCACTTCAGCGACCGACCATTTTCCTTCATTTATTTCTTTTCGCCAATGGCTTGTTGGGATTGATTCTATAAATTGAATAAACTGTTCATGATGGCGGATCATCGCTTGTTTTTGCGATTGCACGGTATCACCCCTCATCAGTCATTTATAGCCAAATCTCATCACCAAGCTTTACCTTCCCCGTTTGAATCACTTTTGCATAAACACCAAAATGATTATGATTGGTTCTAATAATCTCTTTATGTATGGCAGGCTTTCTTTTTCCATTTTTCGGATCTACAGTAATAATCATGCAACGTTCGCAAGGCTTAGTTATCTCTATCACCACTTCTTCTCCTATTTTCATTTGGTTGGAGATCCAATTATGTTCCGAAAATGGCCGATCGTAATCAGTATGGATAATAAAGTTGGGACGGAAACGCTTCGGATCGATTTCACTTTTTCCAAGTTGCTTACTTAAATATTGTAGTGATGAATGGGTTACTAACAAAAGGGGAGCTTCTTCAATAGCCCCAATGGGTACATAGGATGGCGTAAAAGAATGAAAAGATAAATCCCTTCCACTTTTCAGACGAAGATCTTGCCTCCACCTCTCATCATTCCATCCGTACCTCTCTCCATTTGCTGTATGTATTTGTAACTCCGGGTATGTATCTTCTTTTTCCTCACTGACAAAAGTTGCTTGATATGCTGCCATTTCTTGATATTGAGTGATCGTAAGGTATTTTCCTTGCCTACTCTTATCTATAATGACGTGGCTTCGGTCACCATACACACCGTATGGTAAAACCCTAGTGGACTCAACATTTTCACCGCCAAATGACTTGACAGGATAACGTAATAATGACGAAAGAACACCAATTCTTTGCATGCTCTTACTCCTCCTCTATGACCTGGTGTCGAAACTTGAACCTTCTTCTATTCCTCTCCGACATAATTCCTCTTATTTCCCAGGAAAGTATCTGATTAACGACATTTCCCTCATGATTATCGCTTCAATTCAGCAAATCTCTCAATTGTGAAAGGGGAAATATCCACTGACGAAGTTTTTCCTCGGATTAGTTCGCTTAAAACATGACCAACTACACTACTAAATTTAAATCCATGACCGGAAAATCCCGCTGCGATTGCTACATTCTCATATTGAGGATGTTGATCAATAATAAAATGCTCATCTGGCGTCATCGTGTACATACAGGTTTTACCAAATTGTACATTTGTTTTTTCAGTGAAATATCTCCCTAGAAATGTTGTAAGCTCTTTCTCATCATCCTCATTAAAAGGCTGCACTTCTTGTTTACTCACTATTCTCTGAACAGCCCCATCATGCCTTCCTAGTTTCAATCCTGAACCGTCTATACTAGGAAAGCCATAATAATGACCTAATGGCGATTCAAATGTAAAAGCTGGAAACTGTTTCGCCTCATAAACATCCTCTTGTGCTTCATACCAGGCGAAAGTTTTCCGAATCGGATTTAATGGAAGCTGCAAGCCCAGATAACTAAGGATGGAATTTGTGCCAGCTCCTGCTGATACAATTAACGAGTCTCCTGAATAATGGCCATCCTGTGTAGCAATATTAACAATTCCTTCTATAATAGATAAGTCAGTAATTACACTATCAGTCACGATTTTAGCACCATAGGACAAAGAAAGTCTCCGGTATGCCTCGATACAATCTTCACACTTCAAAACCCCAGATGTCGGCTCATGATAAGCAACCATTCCTTCATCTAAATGTAATGCACTCCATTTAGTATTGACCGTTTCATGTGTGTAAACATCAAGTGGTAATTGATATTTCTCCGCACTTGTTTTGACCTCCTTCATAAAAAAAGAAGTCTCGCTACCAATATTTAAAACACCTGTTTGTAAAAACAACTCCATTTCGGATTCTTTCTCTACTTCTTCCCATAGTTGTTTAGCCTTTAACAAGAGTGGCACATAAGCATGTCCTTCACCATAAGCATATCTAATGATTCTCGTCTCACCATGATGACTTCCTTTCTGATGAGGTGGCCTATTCGCATCAATAAGCAAAAC
This sequence comes from Cytobacillus sp. FSL R7-0696, assembly GCF_038006865.1. Lineage (NCBI taxonomy): Bacteria > Bacillati > Bacillota > Bacilli > Caryophanales > Bacillaceae > Cytobacillus > Cytobacillus sp. FSL R7-0696. The sequence goes on from NZ_JBBOWA010000001.1 coordinate 1,039,620, forward strand.
CTTTTTGCCCTCTTTCGCTAAATAATAGCCTGCCGCCATCCCCATCGAACCTGCGCCGATAATAATTGTATCGTAATGCAATTTTTATCCCCTCCAAGATGCTAAACTATAAGTGTTTTTTTTATTTAATTTTCTAAATACTATCACCATTAGCCAATATACCACAGGAACGGGAAGACTTTTGTCGAAATTTGTTGCAATTGTTTAACAATCTCTTCAAAGAAGGGGTCGTGCATACAAAAAGCAGGAAAAATTAACAAAAAAAGATTGATTTTATAAAATATAAAACTCCTCAACAATCAAAGTGTTTTATTTTATAAACCAATCTGTTATCCGAAGAAATCATTAAATGACCATATAATAAGAAAGATACTTACGACACCCCAGGCCACTGTACCTAAAATCCAGTATATAATTGCTTGCATATCTCTATCTCTTTTGTACGCCCCATTTTCACCTTGAGCCACTAGCCTCGCGAGTTTATTCTCCATCCTTTTTTTCATAGAAGCAACTGTGATAAAACCGGAAACAATGATGAATAGAATCATCCAATGCAAAAGGTTCACACCTTTCCCTCCGCTTCGTTTTAACCATCATAACATAAACTAGCGAGGTACTCTTATGCGTGGGTTAAGAAAGAAAAAATATCAAAAGAGATATAGAATATCTGCAAGTTGTTTCTATAAACTGCATTTTACCTTAAGTAAAGTGGTTGTAAGTCAAATTATTTCGATAAAAACGATCGTTGAACTAAGTTAAAAACGGTCAATTACTTGCAAGGTTGTTGGGAAAGCTGTAAGAACTTCAGCAGTTCCTTCTTCGTTTATATAGACATCTTCTTCAATTCTCACCCCACCAAATCCAGGTATATAAATCCCAGGTTCTACCGTGAAAAGTAAACCTTTTTCAACTAAATGATCGTTCTTTTCATGAATAGAAGGCTCTTCATGAACATCAATACCTAATCCATGGCCCACGCGATTATTAAAATATTGTCCATAGCCTGCCTCTTGGATCACTCGGCGAGCCGCTTTATCAATTGAGCCGATTGGGATACCTGCACGGGCTGTTGAAACACCCGAAAGTGTAGCCTGCCTTACAATTTCATAGATATTCTTTTGCTTAGTCGTTGGTTCTCCTAAAACAAAAGTACGTGTGATATCGGAACAATACCCATCCGCAACTACCCCCATATCAATTAAGAGAAAGTCACCTTTTTCGAGCTTGTTCTGATCAGGGTGCCCATGTGGTAAAGATGATTTTGCACCTGAGAGGACCGTTGTAGAAAAAGAAGGACCATCGGCACCGAATTTTCTCATTAAATAATCAAACTCTGATACTAAATCGAGCTCTGTCATCCCTTTTTCAATTTTCTTCAATCCCTCAGCGAGTACTTTTTCAATAATTGTTACTGCATGTAAAACCTTTGTCCGTTCAGCTGGCGTTTTCAGCATTCTTTGGTTTGCTATGAACCTACCTATATCTTGATAATTAAAATGCGAAAAAACGTTTTTAAGTTGTTCTTGTTGATAAAGAGTGATCTCTTTTATTTCCAATCCTACTATCTGATTATTCACTTGGATGACTGATTTTAATTTTTCATATGGATTTTCATCATCACTAATCGGAATAATGTTTTTCACATACGAATGCTCGCTAGCTGCTTCATAGTCTAATGCTGGCACAAATAAGTACTCCTCACTCTTTTGTAGATCAATAACAACCGCCATGAATCTTTCATACGGTTCACTATTAAACCCCGTATAATAGAAAATGTTTTTAGGTTGCGTGACGATAGCAAAATCAAGTTTCTGCTCATTTAAATATAACTGTAATTGTTTTAACCTTTTTTGGTAAATACTCATTTTAAATCCCCCTTTTTTATAGTATATGTAAAATTATTATACTATTACTGTATAAAACATGATAAGATAAAAAAGCAAAAAAAGAAAGGATGTCACCTCAATGGATGATATATATAAGAAAATTAAACAACTTCGGTACGAGCAAGGCATGACATTGAAAGAACTAAGTGAGAAAACGGAGCTATCTGTTAGTTTTTTATCACAAATTGAAAGAGGTGCCTCTTCATTAGCTATCACTTCTTTAAAAAGGATTGCTGATGCTTTTGGGGTTAAAATGATTCATTTCTTTGAAGAAGATGATGATTTTCATTATGTAATGAAAAAAGAGAACCAACGACCATTTAAAATGGAAAGCTCGGACTCTACTTTTATTAAACTAAGTGGTCATTTTCCTGAACGGAAATTGGAACCATTTATCGTAAAGTTAAAACCTCGACAAAAGGATGTTGAACTGCTAAGACACCCAGGTGAAGAGTTTTTCTATATATTACAGGGGGCACTCATTGTAAGAGTGGAGGATGAGGAATATCATCTAAACGAAGGAGAAACCATCCATTTTCCATCAACCGTACCTCATATGTGGGAAAACCCACTCAATCAAGAAACAATCATTATTTCAATTACAACCCCTGCAATTTTCTAATAAACATCATTTTGAATGGAGAAACAAGATGAGCATAAATGATTTGATTATTTTTATTGTTGCCGCTTTCCTTTGTGTCGGTGCACTTGATAAAATATGCGGGAATAAATTAGGACTAGGTGAGCGATTCACTGCAGGAATAATGACGATGGGCTCCCTCGCGTTATCTATGATTGGGATCATTTCTTTAGCACCCGTCATAGCAGCCATATTAACACCTGTGATTTCTCCCGTTTATGAATTTGTAGGCGCTGACCCAGCAGCGTTCGCCAATACTCTTCTCGCCATTGATATGGGGGGCTATTCCCTAGCCACTGAGATGTCCATTAGTGCGGATTCAGAACTTTTCGCTTGGGTCTTCCTTGGCACTATGATGGGACCAACTATCGTATTTACAATCCCTGTTGCCTTAGGACTCATTGAAAAAGAAGACCAACCTTATTTTGCGAGGGGTATTCTAGTGGGACTTATTACAGTACCTTTTGGTTGTTTAGTTGGAGGCCTAGTTGCTGGATTACCGTTTTTGATGATTATCAAAAACTTGATTCCTACTATTGTATTCTCTTTGCTAATTGCTTGGGGATTATGGAAAAAGCCCGAAAATATGATTCGAGGATTTGCCATCTTCGGTAAATTTATCGAAATTATTGCAATTATTGGTCTTACAGCGATTATATTTGAAACATTAACAGACCTAACACTGATCCCCCATTTAACGCCAATTGAGGAAGGGATTCAAACAGTCGGTTCGATTGCTATTTTCTTAGCGGGCGCTTTTCCTTTGGTAGCTTTTATTTCGAAATATTTCAGGAAACCACTCAGTAAGGTGGGATCTTGGTTAAAACTAAGTGATAAATCAACAGCCGGGTTGATTGCTTCACTCGCTCATAATATTCCCATGTTGATCATGCTAAAAGATATGGAACCGAGAGGCAAGGTCGTTAATGTTGCTTTTGCTGTAAGCGGAGCCTTTGTTCTAGGAAGTCATTTAGCCTTTGTCGCCGGTATTCAGAAAGAAGTCGTATTTGCCATGATTATTGGCAAGTTAGTGGCAGGCATTAGTGCCGTTTTATTAGCAATGATTGTAAGTAGGGATCTGAAGAAGCAGCATACATTTCGCTAAAGCGAGTCATCCTCTCAACTGATGATAAACTTTAGTGCTAGGGGAATTTTCTTATTTGTATAGAGACGGGAATCACAAATGAATAGTAACTGCTGGTGTTGTAAATGGTAGTAGATAAAACTGAGTTGTTCGTTTTGGATAGATTATCGTTGAAGATCCGATTATGTTAGCATGTGTTTTCTTTTTTGTAGTGTTTGTATGACAGGAGGGCTTTTATTAGTCGCGATTCTCTTGGTTACGCTACTTATATAGCATGGATCCCTTTTATCAGTCGCGATTCTCCGGGTTACGCTACTTATATAGCAAGGATTCCTTTTTTTAGTCGCGATTCTCCGGGTTGTGCTACTTATTTGGCAGCGATTCCTTTTTTTAGTCGCGATTCTTCTGGTTACGCTACTTATATGGCAAGGATTCCTTTTTTTAGTCGCGATTCTCCGGGTTACGCTACTTATATAGCAAGGATTCCTTTTTTCAGTCGCGATTCTCCGGGTTACGCTACTTATATAGCAAGGATTCCTTTTTTTAGTCGCGATTCTCTTGGTTTCACTACTTATATAACGCGGAATCCTTTTATCAGTCGCGATTCTCTTGGTTTCACTACTTATATAGCAAGGAACCCTTTTTTTAGTCGCGATTCCCTTGGTTTCACTACTTATATAACGGAGAATCCTTTTTTTAGTCGCGATTCCATCTTTTCACTCCCAAACACCTGCATTTAGCCATAAAAAAATTCTATCCGTTAAAAATACTCTTTTCATTGCAGGGCTGGCACCATTTATACAAAATGTAATGACTTTATTGAACTAATCAACTTTATTGCATTGCCATGACTAAACGAAAAAATCCAGACAATTGTCCGGATTTTTTTGATTAACGCTTTTGTATTTCCTGCATTAATAATTTATTTACGATTTGTGGATTCGCTTGTCCTTTTGTTGCTTTCATCATTTGACCAACAAGGAAGCCGACTGCTTTTTTCTTCCCATTTTTGAAATCATCAATGGATTGAGGGTTATTATCAAGGATTTCAGTAACGATAGCGAGTAGCGCTGATTCGTCTGAGATTTGCACTAATCCTTTATCTTCAACGATTTTCTTTGCTTCTCCACCATTCTCAATTAATTCTTTGAAAACAGTTTTAGCAATTTTTGAAGAAATTGTTCCATCTTCAATTAACGCAATCATTCCTGCTAACCCTTCTGCTGTTAGCTTTGTTTCATGTAGTTCGAGCCCTTCTGCATTAAGATAGGCTGATACCTCACCCATGATCCAGTTTGAAGCTTGTTTCGGCTCTGCTCCCGCTGCAACAGTCGCCTCAAAGAAATCCGCTGTTTCCTTTGTTACGGTAAGGACACCTGCATCATAGGCAGGTAAGCCGAACGTATCAATATAACGTGTTTTACGTGCATCTGGTAGTTCAGGAATTTCCGCACGAATACGGGCTTTCCAATCTTCATCAATCACAATATCTAATAAATCCGGCTCTGGGAAATAACGATAATCATCAGAACCTTCCTTCACACGCATCAACAATGTTTTCCCAGTAGCTTCATCAAAACGGCGTGTCTCTTGTTCAATGACACCGCCCTCACGAAGGACTTCTGCTTGGCGCTTCTCTTCGTACTCTAATCCTTTACGAACAAAGTTAAAAGAGTTTAAGTTCTTCAGTTCTGTTTTTGTACCAAATTCCTCCTGTCCGACAGGTCGTAATGAAATATTGGCATCACAACGTAAGGAACCTTCTTCCATCTTACAATCAGAAACACCAGTATATTGTACGATTGATTTTAGCTTCTCTAAATACGCATAGGCTTCATTTGGTGTGCGTATATCCGGCTCAGAGACAATTTCAATTAAAGGTGTTCCTTGACGGTTATAATCGACTAAAGAATAACCTTTGCCATGTGTTAGTTTACCCGCATCTTCTTCTAGATGAATACGCGTAATCCCGATTTTTTTCTTATAGCCATCTACTTCGATCTCAATCCAACCATGTTCTCCAACCGGTTTGTCGAATTGAGAAATCTGATAGGCCTTTGGATTGTCCGGATAGAAATAGTTTTTACGATCGAATTTCGTCACTGGTGCAATCTCACAGTTTAGGGCCATAGATGCCTTCATCCCGTATTCAACTGCTTTTTTGTTGACTACTGGCAGTACACCTGGGTAACCAAGGTCAACAACAGTTGTGTTTGTATTTGGCTCTGCACCGAAATGGTTCGGACTTGCAGAGAAAATTTTTGAATCTGTTTTTAATTCAACGTGGACTTCAAGTCCGATGACTGTTTCAAATTCCATTATTCCTTGTCCCCCCTTACAGCTCCGGTTTTTGTTTATGGAAATCAGTTGCTTGCTCAAATGCATGAGCAACACGATAAACCGTGCTTTCATCAAAGTGCTTACCGATAATTTGCAACCCTAATGGTAACCCTTCTGAGAATCCACAAGGTACAGAGATACCTGGTACACCAGCAAGGTTCACAGGAATGGTCAAAATATCGTTCGCATACATTGTTAATGGGTCTTTCGTTTTCTCACCGATTTTAAATGCCGGTGTTGGCGTTGTTGGTCCGATAATTACATCATACTTTTCAAAGACGTTTTCAAAATCTTGTTTAATTAGTGTACGAACCTTTTGCGCCTTTTTATAATACGCATCATAATAACCTGAGCTAAGAGCAAATGTACCAAGCATAATACGGCGTTTTACCTCATCACCAAATCCTTCAGAACGAGACTTTTTATAAAGGTCAATTAAGCTCTCTGGATTTTCAGTGCGGTAACCGTAACGTACACCGTCAAATCGTGCTAAGTTAGCTGAAGCTTCAGAAGAAGAAAGTAAATAATAGGCTGCAAGTGCATATTTAGAATGCGGAAGGGAAACCTCTTCCCATGTTGCTCCTAATTTTTCTAATACTTTAAGGGAAGCAAGCACCGATTGTTTGACATCTTCTTGCACACCTTCGCCTAAATATTCTTTCGGAACAGCGATTTTCAATCCTTTCACATCACCGGTTAAGCCTTCAGCAAAATTCGGTACACTCACATTAGCTGAAGTAGAATCCATTGGATCTACACCAGATATCGCCTGTAAAAGATACGCATTATCTTCAACAGTACGTGTAATTGGTCCCACTTGGTCAAGAGATGAAGCAAACGCCACTAAACCAAAGCGAGATACACGACCATATGTAGGCTTAAGCCCAACAACACCACAGAAAGATGCTGGCTGACGAATCGAACCACCCGTATCTGATCCTAGTGAAAATAATACTTCTCCTGCCGCAACTGCTGCAGCTGATCCACCAGACGAACCACCAGGAACCGTTTCGATATTCCATGGATTGCGTGTCGCTCTGTAACTTGAGTTTTCATTTGAAGATCCCATAGCAAACTCATCCATGTTTAATTTACCGATCGTAATGGTTTCTGCTTCTTTTAATTTCGAAACAACCGTTGCATCATAGATTGGATCAAAATTATCTAATATTTGACTTGCACAAGTTGTTCTTAAACCTTTTGTGACTAAGTTATCTTTGACACCGATTGGCATCCCGAATAACTGACCTTTTTGTTCGTCCGTTCCCAATTTACCATCGATTTCTTTTGCTACTTGACGTGCATGCTCTTCATCTAATGTTAAGAAGGCTTTTACTTTGTCATCTACTTCAGCAATTCTTTTATAAGATGCGTCGACTAAATCAGTCGCTGAAATCTCTTTTTTATGTAAAAGCTCATGAAGCCCAGACACTTTATGATCAAATAAACTCAAAATGTTTCCCCTCCAACTAATCCATGATTGACGGCACTTTAATATAGCCATCTTGTGAATCAGGTGCATTCTTCAGAACTTCCTCTTGCGGCAGTCCTTTTGTTGCCTCATCTTCACGTAATACATTGTTCATATCCAACACATGGGAAGTCGGTTCCACATGATTGGTATCTAACTCGTTTAACTCTTCGGCAAACGAGATAATTGCATCTAGCTGATGTTGGAATTGCTCTGCTTCTTCTTCCGTAATCGCTAATCTCGCTAGGTTCGCCACATGCTTAACCTCATCAATTGTAATTCTAGACATATAGACACCTCCAAATTCAAATAAAAATACACAATTATATTGATCATATCAAACTTTCACGCGTTAAAGCAACATGAAGATCTGATCGTTTTCACCACCCTTTATTTTACCACGAGTTCAATAGATCGCCTAATGGACAAATAATAGAAATTCACTTTTGATACAGGGGTCAAAAAACTTCCAGATAGAGGAGAAGGATTACGTAGTTTGTAAATTCGTTAGCTATAGAGTAAGACGTCAATGACAAAGTAGGGATGGGTGGTTCAGAGGGTTGAAGAGCCACAAGAGAACCTAGAATTCTATATCGTGGCCCTCGTTCTGATTCTTTACATGAAACCAACGATTCCCCCCTTGGACGCCCTCACCTCTGCGGCTTCATTTGCAACCGGTAATTCTTATCAGGCCCCAAGCATTTTCTACCACAACTCGACAATAAAAGTGAACCACATCCTATAAAAAAGATGAAGCCATTTATGCTGCTTCATCTTTCTCGCCTGCTTTAAAGCGTGTTGTTTTATCCCATCCAATCGTTAAGCCTCTCACACGATGATAAAGATAAATCGCAAACGCGCGAATCAGTAAGATGACGAATAGTTGAGCATACGTAAAATACATAATTGCCCCAACAAAAAGGCTTGTTAGCGAGAGCTGTTGATTTACTGCTAAACTGCTTATAATTTGGATGGAGTATACAACGTAACTCATTAACCAAATCATCAATAAAGGAGCGGCCATTTCGGGAAAATTAATACCAAATAAGCTACCGACAAAAATAACATTTGAAGTAATTAAGAAAAATATAAATACAAAATAGGTTAAAAGATGTTGCATACTATGGAAGAAAGTTTTACCTTTCCAAAAATGAATATCCTTGAAGCTCTTCTCTAGTAAATAAAGATTACCAATGAGCCACCTTGTTCTTTGTTTTAAAAAGGTTTGAAGATTCTCTGGTTCCTGTTCCCACGTTTGTGCATATGGAACAATCGGTAATACGTATCCCTTCTGGGTAATCCGTATCGTCAACTCCGCATCTTCCGCAAGTGCATACGGGTCATACCCCTCTAGCTCTTCAATGACAGAACGTCTTAAAAGCATATTAGTTCCCGGTAAAGAGCCAAGGTTAAACAATTTCCACCTACCGCTTTGCATTGTCAATTGAAATACTTGAAACTCTATTGAGATCATCCGCGTGAGCCAATTTTTATTTTGATTAAGGGTACGAACAACTCCGACAGCTCCGGCTGCATTCTCTGTTTGTTCTGCTATTTCTACTAGCTTTGTCACAGCATCTGAATCTGGCTGATTATCCGCATCGTACACAAGAAAATAATCAGATTGGCTAATACTCAATCCATAATTAAGCACTCTCGACTTTCCCTTAGGCTCGCCAGGCGGGACCTTAATATAGTGAATACGCGAAAAGTTTTCTGCAAAACTTCTAGCCACTGCAACTGTTTGGTCTATCGACTGGTCGTCTAATAAGAATACATCAAGGTGACCAGGATACCTTAATTTCATCATAGCATTCAGCGTATCCTCAAGAATTAACCCTTCATTATGAGCAGGGATTAAAATAGCAACAGAAGGATATTTCAAAAGAGGTCTACGCTTTCTTTCTCTTTCCCTTTTATAATGCAAAACACCAGAGACTAATAAAATCGTATAATAAATAAGCAAAAACCAAAAGAAAGCCATAATCAAGAGTAACACGACCTTAAACATTCGGCTTCTCCTCCAGCAACATCTGATAGACCTCGTCAAAATCGACTATAGCATAATCGCGAAATTCGATAGGTGGCTGAATCATGTTCATTTGCTGACGTAAATTACTTACCAGTCGGTTTTGAAATTTAATGACGCCTTCTTCATTCGTATTTTGCAAGAAAATAATGAAAGACGCACCTTCACTCATAAAGAAATCGAAATCACTCCGCATAGTTTCTTCTATTACATTTTGTATTAAGCCTTGCCAAGCCTTTTGAGTCACTCCACTATTTAAACCAGATACCTTTAATAGGAAACCTGTTTCATTCCTTCTATTCATTCCCCGCAATGTTATTTTGCTACGTTCATAAAACTCCTGTTTTGTAAGCATTAGTCCGTCTGAGTCCATATATTTTCTTAAAGCAACCGTTTCCGCTAATAATTCTTTCATGCGGATGTCCATACTTAAAAAGCTATGCCTGATAAAAAGGAGAGGCACAACAGATAATACATAAGATATAAATAAAGAAATCAATTGCACCTGATTAAAAACCGTTTGTAAATAACTGAAATAACATAATAGAAAACCATATAACACAGTGAGTGCACTTATAACTATATAAGACCATTTTGGGGAAAGGAAAAGAATGACCATAACACTAGCTAGTAGAACTGCCCAATGGAAAAAAAAGACCCCAAAAGATGAGGAGTGAATGGCAATCGCAAATAATAAGAAATTTCCTACCATAAAGAGAAACAATAATAAAGAGAAGTTAGCTTTCCGAATAATCATCCCATAGCCTCCGTGTGACCAAACTCAAACTTCTCTCATCATACTCGATTGTCTTACGATTTTCATTGCATAATCTTTGGTAAACTTTCATTTCACAACAGTTAATCAATCTTCCCAATAAAAATGCGCGTCAAAGACTTTGTATGGCGGTTCACTGAGTATTGTTGGGATGTCTATCTGAAAATCTAAATACTGATCTACATCTGCTTTTGTCAAAATAACATAATGATATGCTTCTACGATTTTTTTTATTGCCCAAATTTGTTTACTCCATGTCTCAGATGGCCATTCACACACAGTATGACTTGCTAAAAAGTCGCTACTTCCGCTACTACCATGTCTCGTCATTTCACCTTTACCCATAATAACTACGGGCGCTAACCTTGAAATATATAACCATAAACCCTTCATAGATACTTCACCATTTGCTAATACTTCTTCCTCTTCCTTTTTCCAGAGAAACACACTAACATAAGAGGCAAATCCACTGCCATAATGGTCAAAATCTGCTTCATACAACAACCCTTTTAATCCACCTATCTCCCCTACCAAATGGGAGATGTAGTGTTCCATCTGGGCATCATCACCTTGTATAAAAGGGTAGAAATCACCCACTCGCTTTCCTTGAATAACCTTTTTTAATAAATTTTCCGTAAGTAACGTCCTTTTATCCATTACTCTCATTCCTCCGCCCCATTAAGATCGTAGAATAATAGATATCGCCTATTTTTTTATCATCCTTTAATTCTCCTTCTACGATAAAGCCAAGTCGTTCATACAGTGCAATCGCCTTTCGATTTGTCTCTAATACTTGCAGCGTTACTTTTCTAATCCCTTTTTGATCTGCCCATTGCAACATTTCTTGAATAAGACTTTTTCCTATAGATTGTCCCCAATATTGTTTTTTCACAGCAACACCAAACTCCAATCGATGTGAAGTCCTCTTTAATTGGCCACCTTTAGCTCTTAGGAAACCCACAAGGTGACCTTTTACTTCTGCTACTAAAAATATACTATTCTTTTCAACTGACTCAGACCGTATCATCTTTTCAAAATCTGCCGTACTTAAAAAATCTTCTCCACGCTCCCGGTCAAAGTAATCCGTCTCCCCGTCCACAATCAACCTTAACTGAGATAATCCTTCCGCATCCATCACTGTCGCTTTGCGAATATGAAAAATTCTCGTTTCCATTCATTTTCTTCCTTTCTACCGCTTATGCAAACCTATACCAAAGTTGTAACACTTCCTCTAAACCACTTGTACGGTTATGTAATTATCGTTCTTGTTCAACAAAATTATCTTCTAATAATTCAGTACTATCTTCATGTACAAAAAAGTGTAAAGTTTTCTCATCAAATTTAAAAATATTTAACGCCTTCTGTTTAGATTAAAAACGAATGAATTTCATCCTCATTCGCTTAAAAAGAATCTCTCTATCTTTATATAATCGGCAGGCATTTACTCGTTTTAGTCTAATTGACAGCATCCCCAATCGCAAAATGAGAAATGTCACTCGCCCCCCCATCCATACCCGCAATCTGGCTCCTCCCTTTTTGCTTACAGAGACAGTAACTTTCGTTTGTCCTATGATGTTTATTCTTCTTATCACCATTAAAAAGAGACCGTATGCATACGGTCCCCTCCCCCGACTTTCTATCCATTTCTTCATTTTTATAAAAAATCCTTTCTTAAAAACCAAATAAAACACTAATTAACCAGGCTGATGCATAAAACACCATAAACTGAACGCCTGAACCAATTCCTAGGATTTTATTCAAAAGTCCCCCAATTGCCGCCATTGTAAAGGTGAGTACGATACCGACTAATCCTGCTTCGTGAAAAGCTAGTAAACAGGCTAAACCAATAAACATAGCAACGATTGCCTCTTGACTAATAAAGCGCATAACCAAAACGGTTGCCTTTCTCGCGTAATTCATTGAAAACGGGTAAGCAATTAGAGTGGCAATGATAAGACCAATTGCTCCATATAAAAGAAAATCTAAAGGGTCTAGGTAATTATGGAGATTATTAACCGGATCACTTGTAAACACTGGTGGTGCATTAAATAACGGTGATGCTGGCCCTAATGCAACAGGACTCAACGGAATACCAAATGCTATTAAAGGAATGATTGCTTCGGCAATATAGGTTGACTCTGTGACTCCATTCATTGTTGTTAAACTGGACGTTGATTTTTTATAAATCCCTTTCGATCTAGAACCCACAATTTCCCCCATTAAGGAAGTCATCCCTACAGGGCTAAATACAAATGTCAAAGAAGAAATAAAGCTTGTACCAGTCGTTTGCATCGTTTGCCTTTTTGTCAGTATTTTAAATGGATTAGGAAAAAATCCGGCCCATGATTTATTATCTGGTGCCAAATGATACTCTTTAGGACGATCTCTTTGAATGGTCTGTCGTGCATTTCCTGACAGTGCAAACAAAATATCAGTAAACATTGGACCGATCGCAATTCCTAAAAAGAAACTAATGGTTAAATGCTTATCTAATATGCTAAAACTTAATACATCTAAACTTTTAATAAAAAAGGCTAAAGGGATAATCATTAAAACACTTACCCATTTCCCTTTAGAGAAAAAAGCGATTAAAATGGCCGCTAACGTAAAAATCAATCCTGAAGCTGATTTAAAAAAGTCCGCAAATTGTCCAAGGAATTGTCCTAATAAGACAGCTGTCGGTAAGGCGATAAAAGCACCAATCACACCACCCGATACCATTTTCCTTAATGCAATATGAGGCATCCCTAGCCTTCTTAAAGCAGAGGCATGATCAATTAATGGAACAGCAGTTGTATCTCCCGGAATACCCATTAACGCGGTAGGAACGGCATGAGTTAAGTGTTTGGCAAGTACAGCTGCCATAAAAAAGGCAAACACAGCTGCCGGAGGAGCTCCTAACAAGATAACTAATAAGGTAAATGGCACCATTATAGCCGTTTCATCTGTTCCAGAGATTAACCCAATTAAAGAAAATAGAATAGCACCAATTAAAGCTAAGCATATGGATATGAGGAGGATACTCATTTCTTATCGTCCTCCCCAATTGTCCTAAACTTATCGAGAACGCCAAGTGCTTCCATTTCTTTTTTCGTAACAGGATCTTCTTCAATTAATAAATATTCTTCCTTTGGATCTAACTGCATATCTTTAAAAATCTCTTCCATACTTTCAAGAGAAGTTTCTTCTTCTGTCAGCACTCTACTAGGTTTAAATATAAAGGCACATAAAGCAAGTGATAATACACTACCACCAATGCCAAGCAATAACGAATACGACGATACCATCTTTTCGCTGGCAAACAGAGGAAATAATCTTTCCCCTAAAAGGTAGCCACTTAAACTAAGAATGATACTTATAATAATTGCTAGAATAATATTACGAGGTAAAACTGTATCACCTAATATTTCAAGATATTTAGGTGTTTCATTTATTTTATCTAGTTCTACGCTTTGCTTCTCCTTATCTACATGTAAATTAGGAGCCATTTTAAATCCTCCCTTGTATCTCTTTTGTTAATTGTAGGATTCGATCAAACCTTACATCTTTTTCCTTTACTGCTTCAGCAACGACTCGACCAATCTCATCCCCTGTTGCCCCAGCCATAACAGCTAAGTTTTTTGCATGAAGGGCCATATGTCCTTTTTGGATACCATCAGTTGCTAAAGCTCTCATCGCAGCTAGATTTTGCGCTAAACCAACGGATGCAATACAACAAGCTAACTCTTCTGCTGATTGAATACCTAATATTTTTAAATTTACTTTGGCAACCGGATGAGTCTTCGTAGCGCCACCAATAATACCAACAGGCATCGGAAGTTCAATAGATCCAACTAAGTCACCTGCTCGATTTTCTTCCCATTTCGTAAGGGAACGATATTGCCCAGTTACTGTAGCGAAAGCATGGGCGCCCGCCTCAACTGCCCTTGTATCATTCCCAGTCGCGAGTACAACGGCAGATATACCATTCATAATCCCTTTATTATGTGTAGCCGCTCGATAAGGGTCAGCATCTGCAAATTCGTAAGCGTTTACAATCTTTCGTACAACTTCTTCTCCACCAAGTTGATCCTTTGAAAATACCGCATGAGCTCTAGCTAATCGTCTGTCAGCCAAGTTAGAAATAATTCTAAGAAGCGCTTTTCCTGAAGTAATATTCTCTATCAATGGAGCAATTGATTCCGCCATTGTATTGACAGCATTCGCCCCCATTGCATCCTTTGTATCTACTAATAAATGAACCACAAGTAAAACCTCATTCACCGTTTGGATAATCTTTACCTCTATGTCTATTGCGCCTCCACCAATAGCTACTAGAGTTGGATCCTTTTCGTTGCATATTTTCAAAATTTCTGATTTCTTATCATACACCCTTAATCTTGCAGCATACGGATCTTCAACACCTATTACTTGTATCTGTCCAATCATTACCGATCCACTTAATGACGCAAAAAAACCACCTTTATCATACGATGCCTTCGCTGCATTACTTGCGGCAGCGACTACGGAAGGCTCTTCAGTTGCCATCGGTATAAAAGTGTCCTTACCATTAATTTTAAAATTCGTTGCTACCCCTACAGGAATTGAAATTGAACCTAACACATTTTCAATCATGGCATCTGCCGTACTAATAGAAAGGGGTTGTTTGCCAATAAGTATTTCCTTATCTTCCTCTGTCAAATGACACGCTTCTGATATTATTTGAAGTCTCTCTTCAACCGAAAATCGATGAAAACCAGATAGACGACTATTCATTCCATTCACTCCTTAGTACTTTTATTTAATATCATTCAACTAAGTTGAATGATATTAAATAAAATATTACACCCCCTTTAGGTAAAAGTAAATAAAAAATCTGAAAATTATAAAGGGTTTTGGAATCTCTTGAGAAGATCATCCAAAACCCTACTATTATCTTTCATCTGCTTGTATAAAAATGGTTAATACTTTTGCTTCCATTTTTTCTACTGGTAAAAACACATGTGGAATGGTACCAGCAAAATACGCACTATCACCTTCATGTAATAAGTATTTTTCTCCATCATAAGAGAGATAAATTGAACCTTTTAATATGTATATAAATTCGTCTTCTAAATGTGTGTATGGACCTTCTTTTGCTGAGTCCTCCAAAACCGTCACAACAACTGGATCAATCTTACTGAACGGAGATCGATTAGCTAATGTTTCATATAGATAGCCCATTTCCTTATTGCCAACCTTTGTCGTGCGGCTTTGACTCGGAGAAAGCACTAAATTTTTACTTTCATTTTCTTCAAGTACCCAAGATAAGGGAATATCTAGTTGATTAGATATTTTTAACAAAGTTGCCACAGCAGATGCTGTTTGACCATTCTCTATTTTAGAAATGAGACTTTTCGTTAGCCCACATTTTTCTGCTAAATCTTGTTGTGTCATTTGCTTGTTTAATCTAGCTTGCTTAACTCTCTTACCTATTTGCCTTAACTCGATTAGAAACCTCTCCCTCATATCTTTTAATAAAATTATATAATGAGGTTTGGATGGTTTCAAATAAAGTTTCACTCTTTTCAACTAAGTTGAATTAGAAAAAGGCCGTTATCCCACGACCTTTCTCCCTTTATTTTCTAAATATTTTTTTCATCCAATGTTTAAATCCAGCCTCAGTTTGATTCGCTTCTTTATAAACCTTACTTTGTTCTTGCACATAAATGTCATCATGATCAATGGCATAATCATATGCGAGGACAAGACCAAGGTCCGAGTTGTAGTCCTTGTTCGTGACAATGGTAAATGACATATGCTGTTCAGACGCTAGTTTGGCATATTTCGATATGTCACGATAAGCAATATGACCATTTAAATATACGCGTGCTTGTTTATTTTTCGTCATCGCTTCTTTTACTTCTTTCATGATACCTGGTTTCCTTACTTGCGCCTGTGTCAAAGCGATAACGGTTCTTTCTCTCAATGTGCCCAGAAATTTTCTACGTTCATCTGGCTTCGTTTCTTTTTTTCCATAAATTCCTTGTGTAATATAATCATCAACCTTCTCAGCCATACCGTTATTACCTCCACCTCATCAATCAAACGTTTGATTAATGGATATGTTCGTTTTAGTATACTTGCCCATTGACTTGAACTCAACTCTTTCACTTAAGCGTATGAAAATTTGGGCAAAAGGTGATTAGTGGACCTGGTATTTATTCACTTTTCTTTGGAGGACTTGGAATCGTAGTACAATCATGAGAGGAACACAAATGTACATTATCGATTATTCTAGACTGGACAAAAACATCCTAGAAAATATGCTTAATTGGATTTCGATGTGCACTCAGTTTTGGTTTTTCTTCTGAGTGACTTGCTAATCCTCTTTGATACGCACTCATATTTACTTTTCCTTCTGAGTGACTTGCTAATCCCCTTTTGATACGCACTCATATTTACTTTTCCTTCTGAGTGACTTGCTAATCACTTTTGCTATGCACTCAGCTTCCGTTTTCTTTCTGAGTGACTTGCTAACCCCTTTTGATACGCACTCATATCTACTTTTCCTTTGGAGTGACTCGCTAATCACTTTTGCTCCGCGCTCATATCTACTTTTCCTTTGGAGTGACTTGCTAATCCCCTTTGCTACTCACTCATATCCACCTTTTCTTCTGAGTGACTCGCTAATCCCCTTTGCTATGCACTCATTTCCACTTTTCCTTCTGAGTGACTCGCTAATCCCCTTTGCTATGCACTCATTTCCACTTTTCCTTCTGAGCGACTTGCTAACCCCCTTTGCTCCGCGCTCAGCTTCCATTTTCTTTCTGAGCGACTTGCTAACCCCCTTTGCTCCGCGCTCAGCTTCCATTTTCTTTCTGAGCGACTTGCTAACCCCCTTTGCTATGCACTCATTTCCACTTTTCCTTCTGAGTGACTCGCTAATCCCCTTTGCTATGCACTCATTTCCACTTTTCCTTCTGAGCGACTTGCTAACCCCCTTTGCTCCGCGCTCAGCTTCCATTTTCTTTCTGAGCGACTTGCTAACCCCCTTTGCTCCGCGCTCAGCTTCCATTTTCTTTCTGAGCGACTTGCTAACCCCCTTTGCTATGCACTCATTTCCACTTTTCCTTCTGAGTGACTCGCTAATCCCCTTTGCTATGCACTCATTTCCACTTTTCCTTCTGAGCGACTTGCTAACCCCCTTTGCTCCGCGCTCAGCTTCCATTTTCTTTCTGAGCGACTTGCTAACCCCCTTTGCTCCGCGCTCAGCTTCCATTTTCTTTCTGAGTGACTTGCTAATCCCCTTTGCTACTCACTCATTTCTACTTTTCCTTCTGAGTGACTTACTAATCCCTATTTCTTTCCGCCCTAACTGCATTAGATTACTTTCGTGGCCACCTTCGCTTTTACAAAAAAAAGACCTCCCCATCTAAAATAGGGAGGCAAAAAAATTGGAGTTATTATTAGGGCAATACAAAAAATTACACTTGAACTTCTTCATCCTTCGTAAACTGTTCTTCTTCGGTAGAGCCTTTTAGTGCGGTTGTGGATGATGTACCACCAGTAATAGTCATGGAAACTTGGTCGAAATAACCTGTTCCTACTTCACGTTGATGTCTTGTTGCCGTGTAACCATCTGCTTCACTAGTAAATTCACGTTGTTGAAGTTCAGAGTAAGCTGCCATTCCACGATCCTTATAACCTAGAGCAAGTTCAAACATGCTGTGATTTAATGAGTGGAAACCAGCTAATGTCACGAATTGGAATTTGTAACCCATTTTTCCTAACTCAACTTGGAATTTAGCAATCGTTTCTTCATCCAATTTCTTCTTCCAGTTAAATGAAGGTGAGCAGTTGTACGCTAGTAGTTTACCAGGGAATTTCTCGTGAATAGCATCTGCAAATGCCTTTGCTTCTTCTAAGCTTGGCTCTGATGTTTCGCACCAGATAAGATCAGCATATGGTGCATAAGCAAGTCCTCTTGCAATCGCTTGATCTAAACCTGCTTTGGTCCGGTAAAACCCTTCCGGTGTTCTATCACCAGTAATAAAAGCGGCATCATATGGATCAACATCACTAGTAATTAAATCAGCGGCATTCGCATCGGTTCTTGCAATGACTAGTGTTGGTACACCCATCACGTCTGCTGCTAATCTAGCAGATATTAAGTTTTTCACTGCCGTTTGTGTAGGAAGTAATACTTTCCCACCAAGGTGTCCACATTTT
Source organism: Cytobacillus sp. FSL R7-0696 (assembly GCF_038006865.1). NCBI lineage: Bacteria > Bacillati > Bacillota > Bacilli > Caryophanales > Bacillaceae > Cytobacillus > Cytobacillus sp. FSL R7-0696. The sequence goes on from NZ_JBBOWA010000001.1 coordinate 1,058,035, forward strand.
TTCTCCGAAGATAATTGATCTTCAAAATGGACCCCAGCTGCACCTGACTCAATCATGCCTTTCATGAGTTCATACACATTTAGCTGTCCACCAAAACCAGCCTCTGCATCTGCTACAATTGGTGCAAACCAATCAATTGATTCATCTTGTTCCATATGGTGAATTTGATCCGCTCTTTGTAGCGCTTGATTAATACGTTTCACTACATTTGGTACACTATTCGCTGGATATAAACTTTGGTCCGGGTACATTTGTCCAGAAAGGTTCGCATCAGCAGCAACTTGCCACCCGCTTAAATAAATCGCTTTTAACCCCGCTTTTACTTGTTGTACCGCTTGATTGCCTGTTAATGCACCTAATGCATTTATGAAATCTTCCTCATTAACGAGCTTCCATAACTTCTCAGCCCCTCTACGAGCAAGCGTATATTCGATATCAATTGATCCTCTTAGTTTAATAACCTCTTCTGCAGTATAAGGTCTTTCAATCCCCATCCAACGTGAATCATTTGCCCAAGCCTCTTGTAATTGTTTAACTCTTTCATTCGCCATCTGTTAAATCCTCCTTTAATCATTTGAATAAAAAACCCGTCTTTATTGTTGTATTACAATAACCTCTTAACAATTTGTATTATATAACAGACAATCCATTATTGGAACTGTTTTATTCAAAATAATCTGATATTATTTTCGACAAATATCGACAAATGCGATAAAAACATTGATATACCAATGTTTCCAAAGGCAATAAAATTTTAATTGTTATAATACAGATTGAAAAACATTCAAAATGACAAACTAGAAAACTTTCATTTGTTTGGTATTAGTTCTATTCTAATGACGAGTTGCTTTATAAAGTTTTAGAATGAGAAGTCTTGAAGTTTTTGCTCTTTTGACTGTAGGAAATCCTTTAAGGATAGCGCAGCAACCCTCTTTTGCTTTGCTATTTTGCTTTCAATTTGTATGGGTAAACTCGCTTTGCTCGGGCAGCTTTCCGTTTTTCTGTAGAGTTGCACGCACTATCTCGCTTTGTTCCGCTATCTTTCCGATTTTCAAACAGAGTTGCACGCGCAATTCCCTTTTGCTCGGCTATCTTCCCGGTTTTCGGCACAGTTGCATGCACTATCTCGCTTTTCTCCGCTTTCTTTCCTGGTTTCCACAAAGTTGCACGCACTATCTCGCTTTCCTCCGCTATTTTGCCGATTTTCCACAGAGTTGCACGCGAAACCCCTCTTTTGCTCCGCTATCTTCCCGGTTTTCGGCACAGTTGCATGCGCAATCGCCCTTTCCTCCGCTATCTTCCCGTTTCCCCACAATGTTATCCGAGCAAACTCTTTAATACTAGCTATCCAACCAGATTTCAGTAAAAGTCTACTCATAACCACCCTGGCTAAGGATTGCCGAGTAATGTTTGTCATCCACTCACTACTACTTCAACTTTCGTCAGTAGATTTGGTAAAGATACGTAGATAAAAAAAGGCACTCACCGTATTTTGGTGAGCACCTTTTGATTAGACAGATTAATACATTTCAGAAGTTGTTTTTGCTTGCATGTGTAGCATGATGTAGTCAGGGCCACCCGCTTTTGAGTCTGTTCCTGACATATTGAATCCTCCAAATGGTTGGTAACCGACAATCGCCCCTGTACAACCACGGTTGAAGTAAAGGTTTCCGACATGGAAATCTTCACGTGCTTTTTGGATATGTTCACGGTTGGTTGTAATAACAGCACCCGTTAAACCATACTCCGTGTTGTTTGCCACTTCAATTGCATGGTCGAAGTCTTTTGCTTTTGTGAAACCGACAACTGGGCCGAAGATTTCTTCTTTCATGAGACGAGCTTCTGGATCAAGATCAGCGAACACTGTTGGTTGAATGAAATAACCTTTAGAGTCATCGCCTTCTCCACCAGCTACTAATCTTCCTTCTTGTTTACCGATTTCAATATAACTCATGATTTTATCATATGCAGCTTGGTCAATAACCGGTCCTGTAAAATTGCTTGTGTCTTCCGGATTACCAGCTTGTTTCTCTTTTGTAATTTCAATTACGCGCTTTAACACTTGGTCATAAACATCTTCAACGATGACTGCACGTGAACAGGCAGAACATTTTTGACCAGAGAAACCGAAGGCTGAAGCTACGATTGATTGAGCAGCAAGCTCTAAATCTGCTTCTTTATCTACAACAATGGTATCTTTACCGCCCATTTCAGCAATGACACGTTTAATCCAGATTTGACCATCATTTAATTTTGAAGCTCTTTCGTTAATACGAAGGCCAACATCACGAGATCCTGTAAATGATACGAAACGAGTATCTTTGTGATCTACTAAATAGTCACCTACTTCTGCGCCACTTCCTGGTACAAAATTCAGTACACCTTTTGGTAGACCGGCTTCTTCCATAACTTCTACGAATTTCGCAGCCACAATTGGCGTTGTAGAAGCGGGTTTTAATAGAACGGTATTCCCTGCAACAATAGCAGCAACGGTTGTACCTGCCATAATCGCTAATGGGAAGTTCCAAGGAGAAATGATGATACCAACGCCAAGAGGAATATAATCATAACGATTAAATTCATTTGGTCGACTGTTAACAGGCACACCATCTTTAATTGCAAGCATTTGACGCGCGTAATACTCTAAGAAATCAATCGCTTCAGCTGTATCAGCATCTGCTTCATTCCATGGCTTCCCTGCTTCCTTTGTCAATAAGGCAGAGAATTCATGTTTACGTCTACGAATGATGGCTGCTGCTTTAAATAACACATCTGCACGTGTTTCTGGCTTCACTTTCTTCCATGATTGGAAGGCTTTAACTGCAGCTTGCATCGCTTTTTCAGCTAGCTCTTGGTTCGCTTTTGAAACGCGACCAATGATTTCTTCTTTATTCGCTGGGTTTACAGAAACGATTTTATCTTCAGTAGAGATACGTTCTCCATCGATTAATAAATCATAATCTTGACCTAAATAACCTTTAACCGTTTCTAAACCTTTTAAATACCCTTCACGGTTTTGCTCAACGCTAAAATCAGTAAATGGCTCATGCTTATAAGATTGTACCATTTTTTCATCCTCCTATAAGTTCACATCAGTCATTTTGAAATGTTGCTACAATTGGCACATTTCAGACTGTGAAAAGATTAACCCTAACAATTATTATACTACCATAATTAGAGAAAATTCAGCAATGATTCTACTAATACTATTTTTAGAAAAATAATAAAGTTTCTATTAAATTGATTTTTTTCTCCTATTGATCAAGGATCTACCTAGTTGATACATAATAGTATGCTAGTGATCAAAAGACCACTTCTTTTATATTAAAGTGGTCTCTCGTTTTAAATACATTAATAAGTTGACTCGTAATTTCTATACGTCTTTCCTTTCCATAAAGTGACTAGAGCAATGATTAATCCAATAACAGAAAAGGACAAAATGACTAATTGGATATCAATTCCCTTGGACACGAGTATAGTGACAGTGGCATAAGCCAACGGGTCAAAGCCGTTCATCGCTAAGAAAACAATACTCATCACTCTTCCCATAATCCTTGGGTCTGTATCTTCTTGTGCTGAAGTGAAGAATGGAATAGAAACAAATGTCATCGTAAATCCAATAAAGAAAGCTAAAGCTGTCAATATATACAAATTGGGAATTTGGCTAAATGCTATCGCAACCATTAGTGTTGCAATTAGACCAACAATAGAAGTGAACCCCCTACGGCGTATTTTAACCATCCCAATAATAGCAGTACTAACTAACATCCCCACTCCTAATGCTGATTCAATGTAACTAAGATTGATTGGTGAACCTCCGTACGTCTCTACTAAAATGGGAATCGCAATAGAAATCGCACCAAAAGCAAAGAAATTTAACGTGATTAAAATAAGAATGCCTGTGATCAAAAATTTGCTCGCTTTGACATATGAAAACCCTTCGATCAAATCTTTTATTGGTGTTTGTTTGACTGTATTGTCTACTGGACCTTCTTTTAAGAATGGTGGAAACATAAAGAAAGCAGACAACAGAACAATAATGGCTGAAACTAAATAACCTGTTGTCACGCCAGCGAACTCCATGATACTTCCAGAAATAATCGGACCAACAATAAAACCAATTTGACCTAATCCCTGAATGATTGCGTTCGCTTGTTTGATCTGGTGTACTTGTACCAACTTGGGAATTAATGAGGTTCCGGCTGGTCCAGAAAAAGCATCTAGTGTTCCAAAAAAGAACCCCAAAATAAGCAAATAAACAAATGTTAATTGACCTGCATTGTTTAGTAAAAAAATGAGTACGAGTAAAACACCTTGGATGGTACTCGTAGTGAACATAATGGTCGTCTTCTTATATTTATCAGCAAGTACTCCACCAAATGCCATCATAACTACTCTAGGTACAGTAATGGCAATGAGGATCATGCCTAGTGAACTAGCAGACCCTAAATCTGAAATTACAAACCAAGTAGTTGTCATGAAAAACATACTAAATCCAATAATCGCCAAAAAGCTACCTATAAATAAGAAAATAAAAGGGGTGTTTCTCATTAAAGAATATCGTTGTTCCATTCATACCCTGCCTCTCTCCTTCTATCTACACCCAATCATAGAAGATAACGTAACGTGAGATGCAAGCTTTTTTTTTAATAGAAAATACTTTTTTATAGATGATTGTGGTTTAAAAGGGTAAGAAAAGAAGACAAGAGAGATATTTGGCAAACTAATACTTGATAAAGCCTTCTAAGCTGAGTTAGAAGGCTTGTTTTCATAACCAAGAATTTGAGAGGGTACGTTATTGATGAGTGAACTACATCAACGTAATCCTCCTTTCAACCAAGCACGAGGCCGGTGCATGCCAACTGGAATTTGAATTAAGCTCGTTTTCCCTTTAGAAGCGAGTCCATAGAGTTGATCGCATTGACTGACAGAATACCCCAGTAGTGGATGCCCTCCCAAATCTAAAGCAGACGCATGCAAGAGTAATCGTTGTGTTAGTAGGCCTGCCTCCATCTGTTGAATACGGTATCCTCGGTAACCCAATGAATCTTTATAATGGCTTTTATCCCCTATTACATGCATACAAAGCGGCACTTGATATAAATTAACATTAGGCATCACTAAGCTTGAATGTAAAAGCGGACGATAATCACCTTCTTTCATTAGACGAAGCATATGATTTTCATTGTCATAAGCATAAGCCCCATTCGGTATCCCCTCCACATTGTATAGGCTTCCGTATAAAGCTACGCGCGCAGCAACATGGCCGTCTGTATCATCAAGATCGTGATGATAAGAGAAGGAACATGTCTCCTTTAACAAGGTTGCTAGAGTCGCTTGCCTTATTTCCCCCATCATAAAGTCTGCGTCTGGAGAATACCGTTTCTTACAAATCGATGAGAAATCATATGAATAGTTTTGTGTATTTGGCAAGGTTATATCAGTACCAGAAGTGAATGTTTCACCTTGGCGCCTTACCTTTCTAAAAGACGCTGATGAATCAAACATGGCAGCTTCATTGAGCTTTCTGAGTAACGGATAGTCCATGGTCTTTGACAGGTTATGAGGTAGGTGACCTAATTGCGCTATTTCGGCGCACAATGTATGGAAGGACACCATTTCTTTAGTCGTATGGACAATGGCTTCAGTTGATATCGGAATGACTGCGTAGACACTTTCGTCTTCTTCAGATAGACCTAGTAGATGATTCATTGCTCGGTCTAAAAATTGATAGCAAACTTTCGTATTGTAATCTAATTGATCAGCTACTTCTAATAATTGTCCAATGAGCACCCCAGTATCTAGTCCCTGTAATCGATAAGAAAAATGATTGTATTTATAAAAATTTTTCCAAAAGAAGGTGGAAATAAAAACAGTGCAAAAACAATCTTCAATCACTGTCCCCAAACTTTTGGAAACGAATGTATCAAAATTTCCTTCCCGTAACAAAATGAGGCGGTGATGAGCAACATCATAATGGTAGATGCCTGTTTTAGCATCTTCAAGTTTCATATATACATATATTTCATTAGGATAAAGCGCCCCACCGGAGGGAACAAATCTCCGCAATGATTGAGTGTCATGCGGGAGACGGACATATTGAGTTATTCCATAGGTATACCATAGCAAATGCCCAATCTCCTTCAATGTAGGCATTAGATTTTGGTGAAGGGTTGAAGGTACATTAGCGTTTAACGGAATAGCTGGTAATCCACGGTACAATTTATACGGAAGGGGGGCCCCTTCCCAATCGACCTGCCAATCGGGTGGAGCAAGTTTCTCTGTATCAAAGTGGAGATTGTGTATAAATGTATCTAACTCCAATTCTTTCGTCCTCCTCTCCTTCCATTACGGAAACGGGTGAGGAAGTGGGTTCAGCTCTTCATACGATAAGTGCTTCTTCCTATACCCTAGCTGCTTTGGCACCTTTAGTACTCTATCTAATCCTTTCACCCGTGTCAGGTGATGACCAAATGTCATTGGCAACATCCCAGGAATAATGACCTTCACACAATACAATCCATTCTCTTGAATAATTGGTGTTGTTTGGTCAACGACAATCACTTCTAGATTATTGTCACGGAACGTCTGAAGAACTTCGTGAAGGTCATCTTTCAAATCGTTGTATACGGGTGGCTTCTTGAATTCTTCAGCAAATGTACGTAATGGCCCTTGATTATTCAAAATAAACGTTAGGTATTCTTCCGCCTCGGGTAGACCGTACAACATACCATGATCCTCCATTGTTCTTACTTTAAACGGATCTTCAAGCATCTCCTCGTATTTCTGCCTATTTGTTGCTAGTTTCTCATCATGAACAAACATCATGCCCGCTAGCTCATAGATGGCACTTTTGACAGCCCTTACTGGGTCCATATGAGCACCTGCAGCACAAATAATATTTACACCTGTTTCTTTTCTATTTTTTGCTACTGCCCACACACTTGGGATACCATGTTCCATCGTCGAATTGTAAAAATGAAGGTCGTACCCTGCCACCTCACGTACCCGATCAACCATCAATTGCAATTCCTTGTCATCTGCAGAACTTAAATCAAGACGTGGCAATGGCAGTTTCGCATACCAAGTGAGTAAAAAGGAATCTCGCTCAACGACTTCCATTACTCCATGAAAAATAGCTTCCTCCAGGCTACCTCCGATTGCACATCCGTTTGAAGTCTCATAAACAAAACCTTCCCCACAACCTAAACTGTAATAAGCAAGTAATTCTGGGACAAGAATAGATCGTTCTTGTAAGAATGAATAACCCCAAACCCAATTCATTGGTTTATTTGGTTCGAATGATTGATACGGAAAATGAGGATTCTCATAATACTCAGGTGAGTGTAAACCAACAGTTGAAGGGTTTAAGGCTTGATCCATAACATCTAGATAACTTCCTCGTACAACCCTTCTTTTTCCCCTAGGCTCGATACCGCAATATCGTTCTAAACCTTCCAAAATAGCTGTTAACTCACTCATTCGATAAGAGTTAGATCTTCCAGCCACTCCCTCGCTTGCACCAAACAGTGGCATATTCATAAGAACATCAGCAAAGGGAAGTGTCCAATCCTGTATTTTTCCATTGATTACTCCCGTCCGATGATCGTAATAATCTCTTAATAGCACGGTTTCTAATTCTTCAATTGAACGACAGCGATAACCAGCACCTTGAATTTTCGGACTAGATTGCAACTTAATTTCCGCTAATTCCGCTGTATCTTCTGGAATGTCCCCACATATTGGGCACATTGGGTCAAAGGAAAAATGATGAGATGAATGCATGAACGTTTTAAGATTTGTAATGAACAGTTGATTTTCTAAATGATCGGTCTCTCCTTGAAGAATATAATCCACTTCTGTACATAATAAAGTTGTCATTTGCCAAAGACCCGTTCGTGATGCCCATGCGTCTTGCGGGCGACTTTCTCCTGATAATTTATAATATAGCCCCCACATTTCTTTAGAATCTGTACCTGCTATGATGCGCCTTACGTCGGCGCAACGTGAACATCCCCGTTTTCCCGGTTGTACAAATGGACCAATAATTCCCTCACCAAAAGAAACAAAGCCACGGAGCCATGGAATATTTTCCTTTCTGAATTTTTCTTCTGCTTGTTGATGAACGGAGGGCTGCCAATTATCATGCAATACGAGCGCCAATGTTGTATCTTCAGGAAAATCCGTTAATAGATCTTGCCGTGCGACTGTATAATTACTAGACAATTGCCTATAGACAAAATCGGCCAGTTTACCATTACCGACGATGACAATCATTAGCGTACCTCCTTACAAATCTGTACACCATAAACCCCAGCTAACTCTTTTCTTAAAAATGGTTCAAAAGAAAGATCGTAAACAACGATCTCTTTATGACCCTCTTTTAATTTGTAGATAGCAGATTGTAATAACTCCGTTTTTGTCATATGCTCACATGAAGGAATGTTTAGTTTTGCTTCTTTCCCTCTTATACCATCATGAGAGTTCATTTCCTCCCCCTCACGGATTGTTGCCTCATTTTGTACATTCAATAGTGCTTTTTGCAAAGCGTGACTTAGTGCTAGTGTGATATTTAAACCAGAACTAATGTATTTAAAGCCATTTGACTCTATGCATATAACAGGAAAGCCTAATATTTCATTTCCCATACGGATAGTGGGTGGACCATTTAAGGTGGTCAGTGACTGTAAATAATATCTACAACTACGATCCTCTATCTCCTCAAGATTTACAGGTAACAGCGATTGTTGCTGGTCAACTGGAAGACCTCTCCTTTCCTCTTCTAAATACGCTTGTAGCCCACGACAAACTGCTTCTGCAAGGCATTCACCAGCACCAATACCCATAAATCCACTTATTCTACCTTTCACCATTTGTGAAACATACATCTCCAGTCCAGTAAGCCCTGCTTCCCTTCTTGCTTCTTCATGTGTTAGACCCGAGCATAAAGCCTTCTTCAAAAGAGTAGCCGGTCCTTTTGCCAATGGATTTACTGCTTGAACATAACATTGTGAAAGCGGAAGCTGTGTTAAGTCCTTTTCTTCCCAAATATGAAGAATCCCTGTTTCTTTAGCAGTTAATAAACTAAAATATTCTAAAAGATTGTTTGCGTTGGGCTGTTCCGTATTCTCTCTCAAAAGTCGGGTGTTTAAATCATCGACAAGTTCAGGTTTAAATGTAAGATTTTCAACTAATGGATGTGAATAGTACGAAATCCATTCACCTTGCAAACTTTCAAGATTTAGCAAATAGAATTGATTGTTTTCTTTCTTATCAATGGCTCTTGTCACCTGCTTAAAAAACTCAAAAACAATAATATTCGCCAATAAAGCACCTGCGGTCGAAGAATAGGGCTGTTGCTTACGTTCTTGTCCCAATATTGCCTCATGCATTCGACGCCATGCAGATTCCCAGCATCCCTCTGTTTCTGAATCAACTACAGGCCCTGCCATTCCCACCTGCTTTAGATATAAGGCAGGAAGGAAGGCTTTCTTTTCTTCTTTACAAACCTGATTAATCTCCTTCACTTCGTCTATATCTGCATTTTGGGAAACATATAATATCCAATCAAATGACTGTACTACTTCTCTCCAATTCTTACTGTAAGGAATTTCCTCCACTTTCACGGTAGGATCATCCTTTTTGGCATGATTCACTATTTCATTAATCACCTCATGGTCTGTTGGGACTGCTTCTGTCATCATCACATGAAAGGTTGGTAGCCCTGATTCCAACAATGCAGATGTCAGCGAAACGAATAGAGAATCAGATCCCATCACTAATACCTTTGCTTGGCGATACGTTTGAAAACGATACGCACCTGAATCAACAAAACTCTCAATGAATTCAATTTGTGAAGCGTATTTTTCTAGAACACTTGCGGGTAATTGATGTGATTGATCTTGACTCGTATCTCTAACATAACCTTTCGTAAGTAAAGCCTCACCAATTTCATATACTCTGTTTCGATAGGGAGTGGTCAAACCCGCAGTGAGTTCTTCTAAAGTATGATTTCCATTAAACATAGGTATCAGCTTTTCAATCCATTGATAAATAGTGCCTCCATCCATCCAAAATGAACTGGCGTTATTCCTAAAATAGACGCCTCCCTTTGGGTCTGGTAGATAAAATGTATCATTCTTCACTTTGAGACGTGAGGTTGCTTTTAATTTCGTCATGTAGCCCCTCCTTCGGTCTAAGCATTCATTAAATATTCCTTATAATTTATGTATTTGTATTTGTCCATTATGAATAACGAAAAAGAAGCCCCTAACATAGGGACTTGTAGAGTGTATACACACGCTTCATTATTCATTTTGTGACGAGAGAACGAAGATAACTTACACTGACACTTGCCTTTAAAAAAGGAATTGTTAAATAAAGAACCCGAAGCAACCAAAACAACCAAAACAGCCTGCACATCTAAAACCGCCACAACCACCACAGCGAAAACCACCACAACCTCCACAACCTCCGCAACCACCACAGCCGCCACATCGACGCATATCATTAAATTGAACTGGTACTGGTGCTTGATATTGAATAGGTGTTAATTCACCCACCTGATATTGATCCATTCCAAGTGATTGAAGTTCATTTTGAAAATTTTGCAATTTTTCTTCCCCTTTTTAGGTTTAGTACGTAAAAAGAGAGTCTAAAACCTGCTCTCTGTAACAAACTATGATGTTTTTAGGTAGTTGTTACTGATGTAAAAGCCCATTTGGCAAAGAACATTAAATTTGTTTTTTTCATACCTTATAGAAATACAAAAGGAGGTGGTTCCCATTTATTTAGATTTCTTATCAAAGTTTGGTGTTGGAGGAGCGCACCCGGGTGGTTTTGAATTAACAAAGGCGCTTCTTATGAATGAAGAATTAGACGCTACGTCGCAAATTTTAGATGTAGGCTGCGGAACCGGCCAAACAGCCGCCTTTTTGGCTGCTAATTCAGGAGCAAACGTAACTGGGGTTGATATTAATCCTATTATGGTGGAAAAAGCAACTCATAGAATGAAAGAAGCTAAACTTCCAGTACGTATTTTCCAAGGTTCTATCGAGGCACTCCCACTTGAAGATGAGAAATTTGATTTCATTATGTGCGAATCAGTCCTTACTTTTGTCAATCAACCGAAAGCGCTTAAAGAGATTTTTCGTTTATTAAAAAAAGGGGGACGGTTCATTTCTAATGAGTTTACTGCCAATGTCCCACTCCCTCCATGGATAGCAGATGAAATCAACCGATTCTATGGGATCAACTCTGTCCTCACCGAAGCAGAATGGCAGCGTTTATTTGAAGGGGCAGGATTTACGAACATTCGCGTAAGTGGTCAAAATCAGTCGATGCTCCAATACAATCCCAACCCTGATTTTCTTTATTCAAAGCACATTGAACCAGAGCTTTATACCGTAATGACCGAACATTTTAACCTATTATTGAAATATAATGAGCTATTGGGCTACCGGATATTTGCATGTGGAAAATAAACAAATTATTATCCACCCACCCGTGATACACATGATTTCATTGGTAATAGGAGTTCCATCGGGTGGCTACCTCCTTTTCAGACAAGAACATAGATTGCATATATTTAGGTGCTAAAGCATATTACATATGTTAGGATTATTTAAATAAACTAAAGGAATGGGACCAATGAAAAAAGCAGTTCTTATAGCCTCCTAAAATCAGAATATATTTTAGGAGGCATTTAAAGATGAAATTCACTAAAATCGACATAAATAATTGGGAACGTAAAGAGGTTTTCAATCATTTCTTAAACCAACAAACTAGCTTTAGTATCACTAATAACATTGATATTACTGAGCTATACCAATTTACTAAAGAAAAAGGATATCAATTTTATCCTGCTTTTATTTTTTTAATTACACAAGTTGTCAATACAAATAAACATTTTAGAATGAATGTTACTGCTAAAGGTGAGTTAGGATACTGGAACAGAGTGATTCCTATGTATACGATTTTTGACAAGGATTCAGCGTTATTTTCCGCTATTTTCACCGATATCGATGAAGGCTTTGAAAGGTTCCACATGGATTATGTGACCGATACTGAGTTATATACTGGTACAGGAAAATTGTTTCCTAAAGCACCCGTACCTGAAAATGTCGTTAATATATCTATGATTCCATGGACTACTTTCACTGGATTTAACTTAAATATAAATACAAATCCAAATTATCTCCTGCCAATAGTTACTGCGGGTAAATTTTTCAATAAGAAGGGAAATATTTATTTACCACTTTCTCTACAGGTTCATCATGCTGTCTGTGACGGTTATCACACCGCTCTTTTTATGGACACATTTCAGCGCCTTGTTCGAAATCCTAAACAAATGCTTAAGTGAATGAGAAATTACCCACCGACTACATCAATTTAGTCGGTGCTTTTTTTAAAGTAAAGGTCATAGGCAAATACCTAAAAATTATTCCACAAATAGAGCTAGATTTTCTAATGTTGATTGTAAACCTATATCATGATCTTCCTTGTTTATTCCTTTAGGGACATTTTCACATATAATGGTGACTTTTGTTCCTTTTGCAAGAGGTTCAAATAGCCATGTCTGTTTCATTTCACCAGTGAATTCGGGGGATTCTGAGTCAAATATTACTAGTTGTATTATCTTTTTATCGGGAACTAATTCTAAAAATTTCCCTTGATACACATCACTGTTCTCAGTAGTTTTTCCATATGAGGGTTGGTTTCCTCCATAGAAGAGTGTCATTTTGTAAGTTCCCTCTTCCCGCGGTTCAAAATCTTCAACATAACCTGACATTCCTTTAGGTGGGAGCCATGATACTAAAGCTTTCGGATGGAGAAATGCCTCATAAATCGTGCGTGATTTTGCCATGATCACTCTTGAAGCTGTATCTGTTCTATTTTCCATATCAAAGCCTCCTTCGGTCTATCATTTTTTGTGCAATAAATGTTGATATCACAAATAACCTTAGTTCTACTATTTCTTCTACGGAAGCATAGATTACTCCTTCTTCAGCTAATCTGACCTATTTGATTATAATGACGCTGTTGATAGATGGGTAAGTTTCAATACAAGTTTAACGTACGATTATGAAGAATTTTAGAAAGCATGGGATGCCTACTGATTTCTTCGATTGCTTTCGCCTTGGTTGGACCGATTTACGCGGGATGTACAAGTGCACAGGCAAAATCATTCGTTGTCACTGTCGGAATAATACCTAGTTGCAGGCGGAATTCGTCCCGCTACCTTTAGAGTACTCTCTAAAAACCTTCGAAAAGACAGTATGTTGGGCACTTAATCCTTGTCTTTTTGTTCCAACCAACCTAATCCCATTGTAAATAAAAAAACGACGCTTAAAAGTAGCGGCGTTTTTTCGTTTTATTGATAAATATGAACAAATGGTTCGGCTTCGTTGGCGTTTCGGACGATTAATGATTCTGGTCCGTTGACTGATGTGACGCTTACTTGGACAGAGATGTATTCTGGAAACATACTAACGACTTTGCTGGTTACATATTGGGTGAATCCAACACTTTCTGACTTACCGTAAAATTGTATAGGTATATCTATATTTAGCTGTTGCAATTGATCCCCAATATAGAAACCTTTTCCAATGACACCATTAAAATTAGGGAAATATTTTTCAACATCTTGCTTGAAATTCAAGAAATTCGTATAGTCTTCACGATACTTCTCTTCGGCTGTATTAGATGGGAATAAAATATAGTCTTCTTTTACATCTTCCCAACCACTTAGCTGATTACTCCCCTCAGCGGCATGCGCATAGGCGAAGAAGTTTCCTGGGACGACAGACGTTCTTTCCGATTGTTCAAATAGCGCAATGGTAATCGGTACGTTCTCAAGGCCTTCTTGTTGTCTTAATCTCTTTATAATTTCCTCAGCCATCTTTTTGCCTTCTGCTTCTACTTTACTATGAGAAATATCTTCTTCATACGTGGCACCGTAGGCTTCTTTTTGATAATAATGGACGGAATTAAGTGCCAAACCAATCACGACGCCGCCAAGTTTCACCTTATTATCGCCATCTTTTACAAGATAGTTATGTTCTAAAATATGGGCTAAATAAAGAGGTGCACGGGCGTTTCTTTCTTCTTTAGTCCCTTTACCATCATCGACAGGGTTTAGACCGAGATTTTCTTCCTCCGTCATATCTTTTTCTTCTAATTGTTCTTTCGTATATTGGCGACTTAACCATGATGAAATCGTGGTTTTATCAAGGTATTGTCCTTCTTGGAAGAAGAACTTTTCCGTATCAAAATGGTTCTGAGCAACTCTCATTAAACCTGTTTCGAATTCATTAATATCATATTTTGTATTAACATTATTAACGACTAAACCGCGTGACTCACTTGGCTTAAAAGGTAGGATTGTCCGATAGTACGAATCGGATATTTTAAAGTTTGGTATGATCGCCTGTTCTTCTTCGCTGCTCTCATTTTCATTTTGCACAACCTCTTCTTGCTGGTTAAAACTAGGTGCACAACCGGCGAGTAAAAGAACGAATGACAGCGACACTGCCATGAGTTTTTTCACGATTTTCACCTCTTACGAATTTAATTCCTCAATCAATTTTTCCTCGTCCCAAATAGTAATGCCTAATTCCTGAGCTTTGGTTAATTTAGAGCCTGCGTCTTCTCCGGCAATGACTAAATCTGTTTTCTTACTTACACTGCCAGAGACCTTGCCTCCTAGAGCTTCAATTTTTTCCTTTGCTTCATTTCTAGCAAGCTGTTCTAATTTACCCGTTAACACAATGGTTTTACCAGCAAAAACAGAATCAGATTCCGCTATATTTACAGGTTTTGGTCCCTTATAAGTCAGATTCACTCCAACATCTTGTAACTCTTGAATGAGAGATGTTACTTCTTCTTGTTCAAAATAGGTGACGAGTGCATCAGCCATTTTATCGCCTATTTCATTAATGCTAATAAAATCATCCATGGTTGCCTGCTGGATTTTGCCCATCTCTCCAAATGTTTGCGCAAGCGTTTTTGCCGCTTTCGCCCCCACATGACGGATTCCTAATCCGAATAATAATTTTTCTAAAGAATTATCCTTAGAGACTTCAATGGCCTTTAGCAAGTTGTTAACAGATTTTTCGCCCATTCTCTCTAATTGAATAAGCTGTTCATACGTAAGATGATAAATATCTGCCACATCTTCAATTAACTTTTCTGCAAATAATTGGCTAATTACTTTTTCCCCTAGCCCGTCAATATTCATCGCATTTCGTGAGACAAAATGAATAAGCCCCTCTCTTATTTGCGCAGGACATTTCGGATTAATACAACGAAGTGCAACTTCTTCCTCTAAACGCACAAGCTCACTTTCACATGCCGGGCAATGAGTTGGCATATGAAAATCAACTTCTTCTCCCGTTCTTCTTTCAGGTAATACATTGACAACTTCAGGGATGATGTCGCCTGCTTTCTTAATCACAACGTAATCACCTAGCTTAATATCCTTTTCACGAATAAGGTCTTCATTATGAAGGGATGCACGTTGTACGGTAGTACCAGCCACTCTAACAGGTTCAAGTAATGCTGTTGGCGTTACAACACCGGTGCGCCCAATACTTAATTCAATATCTTTTAACTGCGTGACTACTTCTTCAGCAGGAAACTTATAGGCAATCGCCCATCTCGGACTCTTTGCTGTTGTCCCGAGTTCATCCTGTTGGTCATATGAATCGACTTTAATAACGATTCCATCAATATCATACGATAAGTCTGGTCGGTTTTCTGTCCATTTCTCGATATATTGGATGACCTCATCTATATTTTTACACTTCTGGCGCTCTTTGTTCGTTTTAAACCCCTGAGAGTCAAGAAAGTCCAGACCTTCACTATGAGAACGAATACCCGTTTTCCCCTCGTCAGCCATAGCATAAACGAATATATCTAAATTTCTTAATGCAGCGATTTTTGGATCTAATTGCCTAAGTGAACCCGCAGCAGCATTTCGAGGGTTCGCAAAGGGTTCCTCACCTCGTTCTTCTTTTCCTTTATTTAAACTTAAGAACGATTTCCTTGGCATGAACGCCTCTCCGCGTACTTCAAAGGTTACCGTTTCCTTTACCCGCAGAGGAATGGAACGAATGGTGCGAAGGTTAACGGTAATGTTTTCACCAATGGAGCCATCTCCACGCGTTGCTCCGATTGCAAACAATCCATCTTCATAGCGAAGAGAGACAGCCAGTCCATCAATCTTTAACTCGCAGACATATGAGATATGCTCACCCACTGCCTGGCGAACACGACGGTCAAAATCCCTTAAGTCTTGCTCATTAAATGCATTGGCTAAACTGAGCATCGGCGTGCGATGTTCAACTTTTTCAAACATATCTAATACTTGCCCACCGACCCGATGCGTTGGGGAATCTTCTGTTTTCAACTCTGGATGTTGCTCTTCAAGTGCAATTAGCTCATGAAGAAGCTGGTCATATTCTGCATCAGGCACAGATGGTTGATCAAGTACATGATATTCATAATTATATTGATTAAGGAGATTTTGCAAATCCTTGACCCTTTGTTCTACCTTCTTTTCCTCCAAGACGTTCAACCCTTTCCTTTAACCTTTCGAAATCGGGGCAAATTTAGCAAGTAATCTTTTAATACCTACTGGCTTTGGAAAAGCAATATCAAGCTCCATTCCATCACCTTCACCTTTGACACTTACAACTGTTCCAGTACCCCATTTACCATGCACAGCTTTATCTCCAACTATCCAATTCATCCCGCTACCACCTGTATTTTGTACAGCTGGACGAACAACTGCTTTACGAGCAGGTTGCATACGATTTCCTGAAGGACCATTAAACGTGGACTGACCTCGATTAAGAGGTTTTGCTTTTGGCTCTAATCCTTCTAATAAATCAGCCGGAATTTCCTGAATAAATCTGGACGGTGGGTTCATGTTTGTACGGCCAAATAGTGTACGAATTTGCGCATTTGTTATAAATAACTGCTCTTCTGCTCTCGTAATCCCTACATAAGCAAGTCGACGTTCCTCTTCCATTTCTGCTTCTTCCATTAATGAACGACTATGAGGGAATACACCTTCCTCCATACCCATTAAAAAGACAACTGGAAATTCTAATCCCTTTGCAGAGTGAAGCGTCATTAATACAACTGCATCCGCTTTCTCACCGTCATCATCCAACTTATCAATATCGGCAACAAGCGCCAAATCTGTTAAGAAGGCAACAAGTGTTTTATCTTCGGACGCATCTTCAAAATTCTTCGTTACAGATAGAAACTCATCTAAGTTTTCCAAACGACTTTGAGACTCGATGGATTTCTCCGCTTTTAACATGTCACGATAGCCTGACTTGTCTAACAGTTCCTCTACCAATTCTGTCACAGATAAGTATTCTTGCATTTGTGTATAATTCTTTACTAAATCACGAAACTCTATAGCAGATTTTGTGATTTTTGGGCTTAAGCCAATTAATTCGATGGATTCAAGTGCTTCAAACATTGTCATATCATGCATGGTTGCAAAATTAGCAATCTTATCAACTGATCCAGAACCAATCCCTCTTTTAGGCACATTAATCACCCGCTGTAGACTTATATCATCATCAGGGTTGGCAATTAATCGTAAATAAGCCAATACATCTTTAATTTCTTTACGATCATAGAACTTAATTCCGCCAACAATCGCATATTCAATATTCGATTTTAATAGCATTTCCTCCATGACCCGGGATTGGGCATTTGTACGATATAGAATAGCAAAATCGGCAAGCTTGCGATTCTGACTTTGCGCTAATTCTTTAATTTTACTTACGACAAATTGTCCTTCGCCTTGCTCACTGTCTGCACGGTAATACTGAATTTTATTTCCTTCAGGATTTTCCGTCCATAAGTTTTTCGCTTTGCGATTCATGTTTTTATCAATGACGCCGTTAGCTGCGTTTAAAATTCTTTGCGTGGATCGATAGTTTTGTTCTAGCAAGATGACTTGTGCTTGTGCATAATCTTTTTCAAAGGATAAGATATTGGCAATATCTGCGCCGCGCCATCTATAAATAGATTGATCCGAGTCTCCAACCACACATATATTTTGGAAACGGTTCGCTAATAATTTTACTAGCATGTATTGCGCTCTATTCGTATCTTGATATTCATCCACATGGATATACTGGAATTTACGTTGATAGTATTCTAATACCTCAGGGACGCGATTAAATAATTGAATCGTCTTCATAATAAGATCATCAAAGTCTAATGCATGATTCTTTCGCAGACGTTTTTGATAATCTGTATACACATCACTTGTCACTTGGGAGAAATAATCACCGGCAGTCTTGGCGAATTCCTCTGGTTCAATTAGTTCATTTTTTGCAGAACTAATCGTCCCTAAAATTGCTCTAGGATCGAACTTTTTCGGATCTAAATTCCGCTCTTTTAAGATACTCTTAATAACAGATTGCTGATCAGTAGAATCTAATATTGTGAAGTTACGATTGAATCCAATCCGATCAATATCACGACGTAATATTCTCACACACATAGAGTGAAAAGTAGAAATCCAGATTTCTTCAGCCACACCGCCCATCATCGCACGAATACGATCTCTCATTTCTCTTGCGGCCTTATTCGTAAACGTGATTGCTAAAATATTATATGGATTCACGCCCTTCTCTACCATTAAATAAGCAATGCGATGGGTAAGTACACGCGTCTTACCACTTCCTGCTCCAGCCATAATAAGCAAAGGACCATCTGTTGCCTTTACAGCCTGTTGCTGCTCCTTATTCAAACCATTTAATAATTTATTAGATAAATATTGCATTCCTTTTCTTCACCACCATACAAACATTTGTTCTGTTTTTAGTCTATCCTGATTAATTTGGTTAATCAAGATTTATTGTTTCACAGCTTCTACTGTTTTTAATGCGATTTTAATATCATCATAAACGACATTTCCAACGACAACTACATCTGCATAAGCGCCCATTTCTCTTGCTTGTTCCACAGAGGTAATCCCGCCACCATAAAATAATATTGTTTCTTCTAATGTTCGACTTACTTCTTTCACTATTTCTACATTGCCGTAAGTACCGCTATATTCCAGATAAAAAATCGGTAAATGAAACATTTTTTCCGCCATCGTTGCATAGGCTTTGACGTCTTCAATCGTTAAATTCGTATCCGCACTCGTTAATTGAGCAACTTTACAATCTTCATTTAGCACGCAATATCCTTGCATAAGAATCTCGTCCCAATTCATGATCTCGCCAAATTCCTTAACTGCTTGATGGTGCATTCCATTAATCCATTTGGAATCTTTACTATTTAAAACCGTCGGGATAAAAAACAAATCATACCCAGGTGTAATCGACTCAATTGTGGAAACCTCTAACACACATGGAACTGTATATCTACGAACACGCCCCATAAGATCAAGCACCCGCTCAAGCGTAATGCCATCTGTCCCCCCAATAATAATCGCGTCCGTGCCAGACTCGCACACTTTCTCTAAATCTTCATCAGATATATATTTATTAGGGTCAAGCTTAAACGCATGGTGCCACGCGCGAACATCATACATACATAGTTCCTCCATTCTATCTTTCCATTCAATCATTATATCATTTGAGAAGCATTTCAAAAAGGAAACCGCTAATGAAGTAAGAATGGATTTATTTGGCTAAATAAACATCATTGCAGACAATGCGATTCACCATGTAAATGATTCATTCGGATTCCGATGCGCTTTCTGTTTTGGCTGATCAGATTTCTCTTGGGGTCTGTTTTCTGAAGCGTTTCTCTCCTATTCCAATCAAATTTCCTCATGGTGTCCAGTTTTTGACGCGTTTCTCACCTATTCCAACCAAATTTTCTCTTGGGTCCAAGTTTCTGACACATTTCTCCTCTAATCCAATCAAATTTCCTCATGAAGTCCAGTTTCTGACTCGCTTCTCCCTTAATCCAATCAAATTTCCTCATGGTGGCCAGTTTCTGACGCGTTTCTCTCCTAATCCAACCAGATTTCCTCTTAGGTCCAAGTTTCTGACACGTTTCTCACCTATTCCAACCAAATTTCCCCTTGGATCCAGGTTTCTGACTCGCTTCTCCCTTAATCCAATCAAATTTCCTCATGAAGTCCAGTTTCTGACTCGCTTCTCCCTTAATCCAATCAAATTTCCTCATGAAGTCCATTTTTTGACTCGCTTCCCCCCTCTTTCAATCGCTTTTTCTACTAGTACCTGATTTCCGTTCCAAAACAAAAAAACCGTGGGTGCTGATTCCCTCGGTTCGGTCGCTTCTATCGCTGTGGGTTCTATTATTTTTCTGTTGTTTCTTCTTCTTTAATTCTTTCTAATGCCATTTCGTAGGCATCGTTTCCGTAGTTTAAGCAACGTTTCACACGCGAGATTGTTGCAGTACTTGCACCTGTTTCGGTTTCAATCTTATGATAAGTTTTTCCTTCTCTAAGCATACGAGCTACTTCTAGTCTTTGCGCTAATGATTGGATCTCGTTCACAGTACATAAGTCATCAAAAAATCGATAACATTCGTCTAAATCATTTAGTGATAATACCGCCTGAAATAATTGATCTAATTCTTGTCCTCTTAGTTTATTAATTTGCATAATATTTACCCCTTTTTCATTTTTTAGTTAATTGTTACCGACTGATTGATTCCTGGCTCTTGTGGAATGACATTCACCCATGTTTTCCCCGGAGCAAGTGGTTGCTCTTTTCCATCGATTACTGGATAAATTCTTCCTTCTTTATTCACCCAGTTCACTTCAGACATCATACCTCTTTGAATAAGATAACCTTTACCCCCTGAAGTCAAATCAATGTCACGTCGGCCTTCTCCATCTATCACTGTATGCTTCGCTTCTATGATTAAAATATTGCTTAATAACACAGGGTCACCTGTGTCATAGTCAGTTGTCCATTCACCATCTGAAAATCTTTTGTATGCTTTCGTTGTTTCATCATAATCATATGTGACATCAAAACGTTCATCTTTTCCATAACTTACTGCAATCTCCTCGGCCACAGAGCCACTCAGTTTATCCGCTTCTTCGTCAGTTAAATGAGCAAAAGCAGCTGGTGCCCCATCCAGCTCATAATTCTTTTCCTTAGCCCCTTGTTCAATATGTGCAAAAGAAATATATGAATTATGCGGTGCCTGGCGATCACTCACACGTTCAAAAAGTGTGCCATCATAATATAAGCCATTCAAATGATCCACATATTCATCAGCAAGCATCTTCTTTGCCTCTGGACTATTTCCATGAGCAATATAAAGACTATTAAACCCTTTCGCCAGTTCAATATAATATTCTCTGGCACTGCGTACTGGCCCAACTCTATCCGGTTGTTCACTTTGAAAAATAGCAAGGAATCGCGTGACTTCACCTTCAGCCAGTAATTCATAAACAATATCCGCTTGTGTCAATCCTGATTGTGGTCTTGCTTTCGGATGATTGTTAATCATAACTGCTATAGCACGCTGATTCCCATTTCCCTCTTGAGCTATGCCTGTGAGAGGATAAACTATCTTTTCTTCAGGCGAATCCACACTTTCTTCACCTTGATTATCCATACCATTTAACTCTTCGTTTGCTGGATCCTCAACTGTTTCATTCTTGCTGCATCCTGTCACCAAAAGTATTGCTACGAGAGACGTAGTCACCCATTTGTTCAGCATGATGCACCCCTTATCACTATATGATTACCCTCTTTTACATTTTAACGCATCATAGTTGGAAAGAGTACAGTTTTATTCATGACATCATACATTCCTCGCTGTGTAACCCTGATATAAGGGAGATGAGTGGAGGAAAAAAATAATAATGTATAAATTGGATCGGCAAAACGATAACCTCTTTCTCGCAAATAGGCTAATAAGGTTCTTTCTTCCTCAATCAAATCTTCCACTCTTTTATTCGACATGATGCCCTTTAATTTAAGTGGGATTTCTGTAACAATGTTCCCTTGCTCAGAAATAACAATTCCCCCACCTATTTCTTTCATGTGATTAAAAGCATTCATCATGTCTTTCTTGCTTTTCCCGATTAAGATAATATCACCGGTATTAGAATAAGAACTTGCTAAACCGTCTAATTCCTTAGCAAACCCATTAATCACCGTATTCACACGCCACTTGCCTTTGCGGTCAATTAACATGAAGAAACACTCGTCATGCTCCTTACTTAGCTCATCGCCGGAAATATCAATGGCTAATGAGTAAGGCTTTGTGATAACTGCGCTCTCCATTTTAATACCGAACGGCATCGAAAATTGCATATCATGAGAAGTAAGCTCCCAGTTCATTTCTAGCGGTTCAAATCCAAACTCTTCCCATGCCATATTATCTTCAAATGGTGTATTTTCACCATCTTTCCTTATCCACTTACCTTTTGCTAACACACTAACAGGCGTTGGGTTACTTTCATTCTCTAGGAAATTGATATTAGCCACTCTACCTGTAGCGATATTTCCATGCAGATGTTGGATGTTATAATACTTAGCTACGTTAATTGTACCCATATTATACGCATCTATTGTCGGCACCCCTTTCTCAAGGGCAATTCGGATCATCTGATCAATAATCCCTTGATCGGAAAAGGATGAAGAAGAGCCATCTGTTGTAAAAATAAATGATTCATAATGATCAATGCCCAATTCATGCATTTCATCCAATAACTGCGGTAAATCAGGTCGAATTGATGAATAGCGTAACGATACAGTATATCCTTGCATCAAACGATTCATAATCTCTTGTCCGTTAATCGCTTCATGGTCGCAATCAGCACCGAGCAGCATTAACTTTGCTAAAGTCTTTTCTGACGCCCCAGGAAAATGACCTTCGATTTGTTTTCTCATTCTTTTCGCTTCTTGCATCCAATGGAGCATCAAATCATCACCATCGAGTAACTTCGGCCAGCCAGTTAACTCCCCACCTTGTAATACTGCATCATGCTCTAACCAAGATTTAATATTACCATGCGAAAATGTTGTCTCTTCATTTTGTATTTCCGTTTGCGCATCAAATCGGCACCACCAGTACATCGTTGAAGGGATATTTCTCATTTCCTTCAAAAATGAAAACGCTTTCTTTTTCTCTAATTGTAATGCTAGCACCATATTATCATTAATCAAAGTGGTCGTGCCAAATTGCGCTGCATAACGAGCAAAGGAAAGGGGATTATATAACTGAAATGGATGTGCATGTGGTTCAATATATCCTGGAACAAGTGTCATTCCATTACAATCAACAATTTCACAGCCTTCTAACTTGTCAGGAAGCTTTTCACCGACATAAACAATACGATCACCGAGAATCCAGATATTCGCATGTACCCATTTTTTAATTGCTTGATTTAAGTAACGAGCATTTTTCAGTAACATCGTTGGCGCAATACGCCCATCTAGAACAGATACATGTTCACGTAGATGTTTGTTTTTCCAACGGTATCGCTGTTCTAGCACTCTGTTTCCTCCTTTTATGGTAACTACAATTATCTATTTTTATTTTTCGTTTACGATAATGAAGCAGCATTCATGTTGCCTATTATCATAACATATATAGCTTTTTAACGCAGTAAAGAATAACAAATATTTGTTAATTTTTTGTGAAGGAGGTCCTTTTATGAATGTTAAACCCAATATTGGTATCATTCAGGCATTAATCCGTATTACTTGTGGATTAACCATTGTTGCTTGGAGTGCCACAAAGCTCGTTAAAAAACCTTGGAGTGATCGCTTTCTCATTCTTATTTCACTTGGTGCAATGAAGGTCGCAGAAGGTATTGTCCGCTATTGTCCTATCATTGCCTTATTTGAAAAAGGGAAAGAGAGTATAAAAGATTCTGACCACCAGTTTAAACCACCTATGGATTTTTTAAAAGAGCAAAAGTTATTAAAGGATACTGATTTTGAATGAAAAATATGCCCCCTTATTTTTTTGGGGGGCATTTTCATTTTCCCTATCTATTTTTCTATAGTCGAATGTGCTATCGCCTTAAAGCCAATATCCCTGCGGTAAAAGACTTCTTCTGTTGTTAAATACGTTAGCGCATCATACACTTGCTTTTGTGCGGATACTAAGTCCATTGCTTTGCTACCAACAAGTAAGACTCGGCCGCCATTTGTTGTGAATGTACCTTTGGCATTTTTCGCCGTTCCTGCATGAAAGACAAATGCTTCTTCTGCTACTTTTTCGATTCCTATTAGTTCGGCACCACTCTCATATGCATCCGGATAACCATTGGCTGCGACCACAACTCCAAGCATTGCCTCCTCATGCCATTCAATCACAGGCTTATGTCCAGCAATTACTTCTAACATGACATGGGCTAAGTCTGACTTCATTCTAGGTAAGATAACTTGCGTTTCCGGATCACCAAAGCGGGCATTGAATTCAATTACCTTTGGCCCTTGTTCTGTCGCGATAAGTCCCGCATAGAGAACGCCACAAAAACTGCGATCCTCTTTAACTAATGCTTCTGCAGCTGGAATTAAAATTGTTGCAATCGCTGTTTCAACCGTCTCCTTGCTGATGTGGGGAACAGGTGAATAAGCACCCATTCCTCCTGTGTTTGGTCCTTTATCTCCATCGAAAGCGCGTTTATGGTCTTGAGCAATTTCTAAGGGAATAACTGTCTCTCCATTAACAAATGCCATTAATGAAAATTCTTCACCAGCTAAAAATTCCTCAATAACAACTGTAGCAGAAGCTTCACCAAATTTTTCTCCAACTAACATATCCGCTAACGCTGCTAATGCTTCACCTTCTGTCATCGCAACAACAACGCCTTTTCCGGCAGCTAATCCATCCGCTTTAATAACAATTGGTGCTCCTTGTTCTTTCACATAAGCACTTGCAGCCTCATACTGATCAAACACTTCATAGCTTCCTGTTGGAATGGCATATTTCTTCATGAGCTCTTTTGCAAAGGATTTACTTCCTTCAATTTCAGCCGCTCGACTTTTTGGTCCAAAAACAGTAAGTCCAGCTCCCTCCATCTTATCAGCCAAACCTTCAAGTAAAGGAACTTCAGGTCCAATAACTGTTAATTCAACATGATTATCGAGCGCAAAAGCAATCAGCTCTTCTTGTTCGTTCTCGGAAATATCAATGATCGTCGCTACATCTTCCATTCCTGGATTTCCCGGTGCAACAAACACTGTTTCCACTTGGCTGCTTTCACTTAACTTTCTACTGATGGCATGCTCACGTCCGCCTCTACCGATTACCAATACGTTCATTTCATGTTCTCCCCCAGTTTAATGTTTGAAATGTCTCACACCAGTGAATACCATTGCCAGGCCATACTCATTTGCTTTTTCAATCGATTCCTGATCTTTAATCGAACCACCGGGTTGAATAATAGCGGTAATACCAGCTTTAGCTGCTGCTTCAACTGTATCATTCATTGGGAAAAAGGCATCGGATGCCATAGTTGCTCCTTCAACTGCTTTCCCTGCTTGCTCGATCGCAATTTTTGCAGAGCCGACACGATTCATTTGACCTGCACCAATACCTAATGTTTGGTCGCTATTATTGACAACAATCGCATTCGACTTCACATGCTTCACTACTTTCCAGCCAAGTTTGAGTGATTGCCACTCTTCCTCCGTTGGTTCTCTTGTTGTCGCAACAGTAATATTCGCTTCTTCAAGACCATAAGTATCGTAATCTTGCGCTAATAAACCGCCTTCAATAGAAGTTAGACGTTTTTCAGTCTTTTTGTTCCCTTCAAAAGGAATAGTTAATAGTCTTAAATTCTTCTTCCCTTGTAAAATCTCAAGTGCTTCCGCTGAAAAAGAAGGCGCTATAATGATTTCTAGAAAGATTTCATGAAGTTTCGTTGCTGTTTGTGCATTTACTTCACGGTTAAGGGCAATAATCCCCCCAAAAATAGACACAGGATCAGCTGCAAAAGCTTTAGAGAAAGCATCATAAATATCTGTGCCATTTCCGACACCACATGGGTTCATATGTTTTACTGCAACAGCAGCCGGTCCGTCAAACTCTTTAACAATTTGTAACGCTGCATCAGCATCATTAATATTATTGTAAGACAGCTCTTTTCCATGTAGTTGTGTAGCGTTAGCAATCGAAAAGACCGACCCTAAAGGTTTGCGATAAAAGGTAGCTTTTTGATGAGGGTTTTCTCCATAACGTAATGCTTGTTTTAATTCATACGTAACTGTCAACTTTTCTGGCTGCTCTTCTTCTGCTAATTCTGTCATATATTCAGCTATCATTGCATCGTAAGCAGCTGTATGACGGAATACTTTTGCTGCTAGCTTGCGTTTGGTTGCAGCATCTACAATGTCATTTTCTTTTAACTGTGTAATGACTGTTTCGTAATCAATTGGATCAACAACAACTGTCACATGTGCGTGGTTTTTAGCAGAGGCACGTAACATCGCAGGACCACCGATATCAATATTTTCAATTGCATCTTCCACTGTCACATCTGGCTTAGCAATGGTTTGTTGGAAAGGATAGAGATTCACACATACCACTTGAATCGGATGAATCTGATGTTTTTCTAACTGTGCTTGATGAGATGAATCATCGAACTTAGCTAGTAATCCACCATGGATAAGCGGATTTAATGTTTTTACTCTTCCTTCTAAAATTTCAGGAAACCCTGTAACATCACTTACACCGATTACCGGAACCCCAGCTTCAGCAATTGCTTTTTTTGTTCCACCTGTTGAAACAATTTCAAATCCTAATTCGTGAAGTTCTTTCGCAAATGCTGCTACACCATTTTTATCTGATACACTAATAAGCGCACGTTTTTTCATCGTTCATTTTCCTCCCTGTAAGATGTTCCTCTTAGGCGTTTTCGTTTAAAAGCTTTTGTAATACTTCTGGATAAAATTGATGCTCTACTTCATGAATGCGATCCTGCAATGCTTCTTTCGTATCACCTGGTAGGATGGCTACCTTTCTTTGATCAATAATCGGACCCGTATCCATCCCTTCGTCTACATAATGAATGGTTACACCTGTTTGTTTCACCTCTGCAGAAAGCGCTTGTCCAATAGCATCTTTACCAGGGAATGCTGGTAAATAAGACGGATGGATATTAACAATTCTCCCGCCATATTCACGTAAAAGAACATCCCCAATAAGACGCATATAACCTGCAAGAACAATAAAATCTATGTTTGCATTCTCTAATTCTACTAATATTTGTTCTTCATATGCTGTTTTACTCGTAAACTCTTTCGCACGAAAAGCAAAGGTTGGAATCCCTTCATTTACAGCACGTTGAATACAGTAAGACTCTGGCTTATCACTTATCAGTAGTTTAATGTCTACCTGCAATTCATCGTTTTTAAAGGCATCAACAATCGCTTGAAAATTTGTTCCACTGCCAGATGCAAAAATGGCGATATTTTTCATGATAACCTCCGTCTAATTAAAGGATTGAAATCCCCTCTTGCTGTGTAACTTTACCAATCACACTTGCTTTTTCACCAATTTGATTAAAGTGATTGACTACTTTTTCAGCATCCTTAACAGGAACAATTGCCACCATTCCGATGCCCATATTAAATATATTGTACATATCCTTACGCGCAAGCTTACCTACTTCTTCCATCAGCTTAAAAATCGGCTGAATCTCCCAACTACCCTCGATTAATTCAGCTCCTAAGCCTTGAGGTAACACTCTTGGGATATTCTCGATAAATCCGCCACCCGTAATATGAGCGAAGCCTTTTACATCAAATTGCTTTAATGCCGATAAAACTGATTTCACATAGATTCGTGTTGGTTTTAGGAGTTCTTCACCTAACGTGCTCCCTAGTTCTTCTCTAAACTCTTGCAATGAGAGTTTTGCATCCTCTAAAAATATTTTCCGTACGAGAGAATAACCATTGCTATGGATTCCGTTCGATGCAAGGCCGATTAAAACATCACCCTCTTGAATATTTGAACCATCGATTAAATCACTCTTTTCACATGCACCGACAGAAAATCCCGCTAAATCATACTCTTCTTCACTGTACATTCCAGGCATTTCCGCTGTTTCTCCACCAACAAGCGCACAACCTGCTTGTTCACAACCGTCAGCTATTCCTTTGACAATGGCTTCTATCTTTTCTGGCTCAGCCTTCCCACAAGCAATATAATCTAAGAAGTAAAGAGGTTCTGCACCTTGAACAACGATATCATTGACACACATAGCAACGGCATCAATTCCAATTGTGTCATGCTGATTCATCATAAAAGCTAGCATCAGCTTTGTTCCGACACCATCTGTCCCTGATACAAGCACAGGTTCTTTTAAGCCAAGTGATGACAAATCAAACATGCCTCCAAAACCGCCAAGACCACCGATTACACCAGGTCTCATCGTTTTCTCCACATGCTTCTTCATACGGTTCACTGCTTCGTAACCCGCTTCAATATCTACGCCAGCTTGTTTATAAGCATTCGCCATTCCTATCCACCTCACCAATTTATTAACAGGTATTCTTTCAATCTAGCATCATACGCCAAGTATTCGCACCAAAACGTATTGTTTAATTTCTAAGAATAAAAGTAGCAAACCATGTTGCTACTTTATTATTTATACTTTTTCGTACGGATGTAGTGTGCTTGGATAAATCTCCGTTGGATACTTCCCTGTGAAGCAAGCTAAGCAAAGACCTCTTGTCTCGCCTTCTTCTTCTCTTCCAATGGCATCGATCATCCCTTTTGGACTTAAAAAAGTAAGGGTATCAGCACCAATAATTTCGCGAATCTCTTCTACAGAACGATCAGAAGCAATCAATTCTTCTTTTGTTGAAGTATCAATGCCATAGAAGCATGGGTTTTTGATCGGTGGCGAGCTGATGATTACATGTACTTCAGTCGCACCTGCTTCCTTTAACATCGTCACAATACGGCGGCTCGTTGTTCCACGTACAATGGAGTCATCCACCATGACAACTCGTTTCCCTTCAACAACACCTCTTACAGGTGATAGTTTCATCTTCACTCCTTGTTCCCGCAATGACTGTGATGGTTGGATAAATGTCCGACCAACATACTTATTCTTAATGAGACCCATCTCATAAGGAATCCCTGTTGCTTCAGCATAACCAATGGCTACGGAAATACTTGAATCAGGTACACCAGTTACGACATCTGCCTCAATCGGAACTTCGACAGCAAGCTGCTTCCCTAAATTTTTTCTCGCTGTATGGACATTGATGCCATTAATATTGCTATCTGGTCGGGAGAAATACACATATTCCATCGCACACATAGATATATTTGAAGCCATTGCGAACATTTCAGAACGGAACCCATTATCATCAATGACTAATAACTCTCCAGGTAATACATCACGAACAAACTCAGCTCCGACAATATCGAAAGCACATGTTTCGGAAGCAATTACGTAAGCATCCCCAATTTTGCCTAGAGATAGAGGGCGGAGACCATTCGGATCAACCGCAACCATCATTTCATTTTCAGTCATAATTAAGAAAGCATAAGCGCCTTTTACCATGGACAAGGCATTCTTCACACGCTCTTTATGAGAAGATACACCGCCTCGTTTAATTAAATGAGCTAATACCTCGGTATCTGAACTCGTTTGAAAAATACTTCCCTGTGCTTCTAATTGATATTTAAGGGCTGTAGCATTCGTTAAATTTCCATTGTGACATAGAGCTAGACCGCCATTTTGTGATTGGAATAAAAGTGGTTGAACATTCTCATAGCCCCCGCCACCTGCAGTAGCGTATCTAACATGACCAATTGCTGAAGTTCCTTTTAGTTCTTGAATAGCATCTTGAGAGAAAACCTCAGTGACGAGGCCCTCTCCTTTTACACCCTTCAACTTATCTCCATCTGTTACAACAATACCTGTACCTTCTTGACCACGATGTTGTAGGCTATGCAATCCGTAATAAGTAATTTGTGCTGCTTCCGGATGACCCCAAATACCAAAGACGCCACATTCCTCATTTAAACCTTTTATTTCTGCAAGCATGCTGGTATAGCTCCCTTCCACGCTTTATTTAGCACTTCTGTTTGCTCTTTGATCACAAGTTCGTCGTTCACAGTAATTTCAAGTGCTTGCTCATTTGTTACTTCACCAATGAGTGTAGCATTTGTTAATTGTTCAAATGCTTCTTTGTTCTCCTTCTTCACACTTAGAAGGAATCTAGATTGAGATTCACTGAACAATTGTGTTGTCGCTTCCCCAGTTAACTCAAGTTTTGCACCTAATTGATTCGCAAATAAGCTCTCAGCTACTGCCACTGCTAACCCACCTTCTGCAAGATCATGTGCAGATGATAGTAACCCTTGGTGAATAGCTGTTAAGACTTTTTCTTGATTGGCTGCTTCTACTGTTAAATCGATTGCTGGTGCTTGCCCGAAGATTTTTTTGTAGCTTAGCTTCTGTAGCTCACTGCCACCAAATTCTGCTCTCGTATCACCTAATAAATAAATCAGGTCGCCTGCTTGTTTGAAGTCTTGTGTTGTCACATGCTCAATATTCTCCACTAGACCAACCATCCCGATAACTGGCGTAGGATAAATCGCTGTGCCGTTTGTTTCGTTATATAATGAAACATTACCACCTATGACCGGCGTATTTAATGTACGACAAGCTTCACTGATGCCATCAGCAGATTTTTGAATTTGCCAGAAAATTTCAGGCTTTTCTGGATTACCGAAGTTTAAATTATCCGTAATTGCTAACGGCGCGCCACCAGAACAAACGATATTACGTGCTGCTTCCGCTACAGCTATTTTTCCGCCTACTTCAGGATCTAAATACATATAGCGTGAATTACAATCCGTAGTCATCGCTAGTCCTTTTTTCGTTCCACGGATACGGATAACTGCCGCATCAGATCCCGGAGCTACGACTGTGTTGGTTCTTACCATATAATCATATTGGTCATAAACCCACTCTTTACTAGCGATCGTTGGTTGTTGTAATAAAGACAGTAGCGTTTCTTTATGATCATCAACTGCGGGAATATCATTTTCCATCGCCTGGAATTCACGGTAATAAGCTGGTTCTTTGGAAGGCTTATGGTATACAGGTGCTTCTTCTGCTAGTGCATCTGTTGGTACATCTGCCACTACTTCACCTTTATGAATCAAACGTAGTTGTTTATCATCTGTCACACGGCCGATTGCCACGGCTTCTAAATCATATTTGGAGAAAAGGTCAACAATTTCTTGCTCTCTTCCTTTCGTCACAACAATTAACATTCTTTCTTGTGACTCCGATAACATCATTTCATAAGCAGTCATTCCTGTTTCGCGCTGTGGCACTAAGTCTAGGTTCATTTCGATCCCTGAACCAGCTTTACTTGCCATCTCTGCAGATGAACTCGTTAATCCTGCCGCGCCCATATCTTGAATCCCTACTAATGCGTCAGATTTTACAAGCTCAAGGCATGCTTCTAATAGCAGCTTCTCCATAAATGGATCACCTACTTGAACAGCCGGACGATTCTCCTCTGATTGATCCGTTAATTCTTCAGAAGCAAAAGTAGCACCGTGAATGCCATCACGCCCAGTTTTGGCACCCACATACATGACTGTGTTACCTACCCCATGCGCTTGCCCTTTTTTAATATCTTTATGATCAATTAAGCCGACACACATCGCATTAACAAGTGGATTCCCTTCATAGGAAGCGTCAAATTGCACTTCTCCACCGACTGTTGGAATGCCGATGCAATTACCATATCCAGCAATCCCCGCTACTACTTCTTCAAAAAGGTAGCGAACACGAGGAGTATCCAATTCTCCAAAGCGTAAAGAGTTGAGGAGTGCAACAGGTCTTGCGCCCATCGAGAATACATCGCGGATAATACCACCCACACCCGTTGCTGCCCCCTGATAAGGTTCGATCGCAGATGGGTGATTATGGCTTTCAATCTTGAATACAACAGCCTGTTCATCTCCTATATCAACAATTCCGGCACCTTCTCCTGGACCTTGTAACACATGCTCGCCTTTTGTAGGGAACTTACTTAATACAGGCTTAGAGTTTTTGTAGCTACAATGTTCTGACCACATAACAGAGAAAAGTCCGATTTCAGTATAGTTTGGTAGGCGACCTAAAATCTTTTCAACCATTGCAAATTCGTCATCTGACAAACCCATTTCCTTATAGACTTGTTGTTCTTTTAGTTGTTCTGGACTTGGTTCAAGCATTAACGACATGTGATTCCCTCCATTGTTTCACAATTGATTGAAAAAGTTTTAACCCATCAGCGCCACCTATTAGCTCATCTACCGCTCTCTCAGGGTGGGGCATCATGCCAAGCACATTGCCCGCTTTATTCGTAATACCAGCAATATTACTTAAGCTACCATTCGGGTTAACATCATGGTATGTGAAAACAATTTGATTGTTTTCTTTTAAACTAGCAAGTGTCACTTCATCACAATAGTAGTTTCCTTCACCATGCGCTACTGGTATGGTAATCACTTCATCTTGTTCATATCCTTGCGAGAACATTGTTTGATTGTTCTCGACTTTTAATTGAACTGGACGACAAATGAATTTTAAGCTTTCATTTCTTCTCATCGCCCCTGGCAGTAAGCCTGCTTCTAGTAAAATTTGAAAACCGTTGCAGACGCCTAATACCGGTTTCCCTGCCTCAGCCGCTTTAATCACTTCCTTCATCACGTGACTAAAACGCGCAATGGCACCGCTTCGTAAATAATCGCCGTATGAAAATCCTCCCGGTAATAGAATGCCATCAAAACCATCTAAGCTTTTTTCATCGTGCCAAACATATTCCACATCACAGCCCAGCTCATCTTTTACTGCATGATACATGTCAATATCACAGTTCGACCCTGGAAAAACAATCACAGCAAACTTCACTGAGCAACAGCCTCCTCGATTTCAAAACGATAATCTTCAATCACGACATTTGCAAGTAATCTTTCACACATTTCTTTTACTACTTCTTCAACAGGACACTCTGACTTTTCAATCGAAAGCTCCAAGTATTTTCCGATGCGCACATCTGACACTTCGTTGTAATTCATGGAATGCAAGGAGTGCTTAACAGCATTTCCTTGTGGATCTAATACGCTCTCTCTTAATGTGACGAACACCTTTACTTTATACATGAAGTTTTCCTCCCAGTCTGGATAAAATATTTTCATAAGCATCTGTTAAATTGCCAAGGTCGCGACGAAAAACATCTTTGTCGAGCTTTTCATTCGTTTTTAAATCCCAAAAGCGGCATGTATCAGGTGAAATTTCATCTGCTAACAGAATAGCACCTGATGCATCCTTACCGAATTCCAATTTAAAATCGACGAGGCGGATGCCCAACTCTTTAAAAAATTGTGATAATACTTCATTTACTTTCAATGCTTTTCCTTTTAAAATAGCGACTTCTTCTTCTGTTGCTAAATCCATGATTTCTATATGGTCCTCTGTTAATAATGGATCACCTAAATCATCGTCCTTATAATAAAATTCGACAATTGGTCTTGTTAATGGTTTTCCTTCTTCCACGCCAAGCCTTTTTGCAAAGCTGCCTGCTGAAGTATTTCTCACAACAGTTTCTAATGGAATGATGTCCACTTTCTTTACAAGTTGCTCATTCGGAGATATTTGCTTCACAAAATGAGAATCAATACCAAGCTCCTTTAGTTTTGAAAATAGCAAGCTAGTAATCTCATTATTTAAACGGCCCTTGCCGTCAATACTTGCTTTCTTCTCTCCATTAAAAGCAGTAGCAGCATCTTTGTATTCTAGCCAAACGATAGATGCATCATCTGTGTTGTAAACCCTTTTTGCTTTTCCTTCATAAACAAGTGAACCTTTTTGCATGACTTGCGCCTCCCAATCATGAAAATTAGCAATATTCTTACTAGGTGAAATGAATGGGGAGAGGAGGAAAAACTTCTTCTCCCCATTATTTTTTATAAACCTAAACGATTAAAGATCGTATCTACATGCTTCAAATGGTGATGATAATCGAAGCAATCATCTATCTCTTCTTTTGTTAAAAGGGAAGTGATCTTTTCATCTTGATCAATTAAGCTGCGGAATGGTACTTGTTTTTCCCATGATTCCATTGCTTTTGGTTGAACAGTATCATACGCTTCTTCACGTACAAGGCCTTTATCAATCAATGCGAGCAATACACGTTGAGAATAAATAAGCCCTAACGTACGATCCATATTTCGTTTCATATTCTCAGGATATACCGTTAAGTTCTTCACAATATTGCCAAAGCGGTTAAGCATATAATTCAATGCAATCGTTGCATCTGGTAAAATCACGCGCTCCGCTGAAGAGTGAGAAATATCACGCTCATGCCACAATGACACATTTTCATACGCGGTCATCATATAACCACGAATAACTCTTGCCATCCCTGTCATATTCTCTGACCCAATCGGATTACGCTTATGAGGCATCGCTGAAGAACCTTTTTGTCCTTTTGCAAAGAATTCTTCCACTTCACGTGTTTCACTCTTTTGCAGGCCCCGTATCTCTGTGGCAAACTTCTCGATGGACGTGGCAATTAATGCAATCGTGCTCATATAATGTGCATGACGATCACGTTGTAGTGTTTGTGTAGAAATAGGTGCTGGCTGAATACCAAGTTTTTCACAAACATATTGTTCAACAAATGGATCGATATTCGCATACGTACCAACAGCACCAGAAATTTTACCGAATTCAACGCCAGCAGCCGCCTCTTTAAAGCGTGCCAAGTTACGTTTCATCTCTTCATACCATAAAGCCATTTTCAAACCAAAAGTAGTCGGCTCCGCATGCACACCATGTGTACGTCCCATCATTACTGTGTTTTTATGCTCTTGTGCTTTTACTTTAAGAATTTCTACAAAACGCTCGAGGTCTTTTAGTAAGATATCATTTGCTTGCTTTACTATATATGAAAGTGCAGTATCGACAACATCTGTAGAAGTAAGGCCATAATGGACCCATTTACGTTCTTCACCAAGTGTTTCAGAAACGGCACGTGTAAAGGCAACGACATCATGTCTTGTTTCTTCTTCTATTTCTTTAATTCGCTCAATGTCAAATGAAGCTTTTTCACGGATTTTAGCTACATCCTCTTTAGGAATATCTCCAAGCTCAGCCCAGGCTTCGCAAGCAAGAATCTCCACTTCTAACCAAGCTTGGAAACGGTTCTGTTCTGTCCAAATAGCTCCCATCTCTGGGCGAGTATAACGATCAATCATGATTTATCCTCCGATCTTTTCTGCAGCAATTTGCCATATGTCACTTTGTTCTACTTCACGTAAAGCTTCCTCTACGTTGTCGCGAAGCAATGTCACATGACCCATTTTTCGTTTAAACTTCGCTTCTGCTTTCCCGTATAAATGAACCTTCCAATCCGTTACAGCAGGAATGGACTGAATAAGAGGTTCAACATGCTCTCCTAATATATTGACCATTACAGCAGGTTTTAGTAATTCTGTACTTGCTAATGGCCAATTACAAACTGCACGAATATGCTGTTCGAATTGTGAAGTTTCACATGCTTCTATAGAGTAGTGGCCTGAATTATGCGGCCTTGGGGCTAGTTCGTTAATATAAATCTCATCATTTTCTCCAAGAAACATTTCCACCGCAAGTGTACCAACTAGCTCAAAATCATCGGCAATTTTTTTGGCCTCTTCTAAGGCCGTTTGAGAAGCTAATTTGGAAATTCTCGCCGGTACAATCGTTTGATGTAGAATATTATCTTTATGAACATTTTCCCCAACTGGCAAGAAGGCTGTTTCACCATTGGGATTCCTGAAAACAATCACTGAGATTTCTTTTTGAAAAGGAATGAACTTCTCTAAGACGCATGCACCATGATTTAATAATTCTTTCGCCTTTTCTATTTCGGCTTCGTTATGAATTACATATTGTCCCTTGCCATCGTATCCACCCCTTGCTGTTTTTAAAACAGCAGGAAAGCCAAGCGCTTCTATATTAGCATAAATATCTTCCGTTGCGTGAATCTCTGCGTATGGGGCAACAGTCGCACCTGCTTTTGTGATCGCTACCTTCTCTTTTATACGATCCTGTGTCTGTGATAATACATGTGAACCTTGAGGCACATAAGCATTCTCACAAAGCCAATCAAGCGCCTCAGCACTAATATTTTCAAATTCATATGTCACAATATCACTTATAGCTGCTAATTGTTTTATTGCATTCATATCATCATAAGCTGAAACAATCTTCACATCTGCCACTTGACCACATGGGGAATCTTCCGTGGGATCCAGTACAGCTATGCGAAAACCATTCGCTTTGGCCGATAATGCCATCATGCGACCTAGCTGCCCTCCACCAATTATGCCGATTGTTTGACCAGGTAGTATGGTTTGTTTAGACAAGATCATCACTACTTTCTAACACTTGTTGTTTTGTTCTTTCTCGCCTATCTTCTAACCGTTTAGCAATTTCCTCATCAAAGGCGCTTAAGATTTGTCCTGCCAGTAACCCTGCATTTGTTGCCCCTGCTTTACCAATAGCAACTGTAGCAACTGGGACACCCCCAGGCATTTGTACAATGGATAATAAGGAATCTATCCCGTTTAACGCTTTAGATTGAACTGGGACACCAATGACTGGTAGCGTTGTTTTAGCGGCTACCATGCCAGGTAAGTGTGCGGCACCCCCTGCTCCTGCAATAATGACTTTGATTCCTTTAGCTCTTGCACTTTCTGCATAATCAAACATCAAATCAGGCGTTCTGTGTGCAGATACGACTTTTTTTTCATAACCGACTTCAAGCTCATCTAAAATGTCACAAGTATGTTTCATCGTTTCCCAATCTGATGTACTACCCATGATGACGGCAACTTCGATTTTCATCGTTCTCCTCCATTCCTTTTTGTCCAAAAAATGAAAAAGCCCAGATAGAATCCTCGCTCTAATCTAAGAGAGAAAGATTCTGTCTGAGCCATTCATTCATAAATTGAAATGTTATGAATTTAGAGACACTAGTCCCTTGGACAAACAAGAAGCTTTCCCTCATAGTCCGAGTATTTACGGTTCCCGGGTAGAGACTCATGGGCCATATTCCCATTATTATATGAGGGGGTAAAATGTTGTTAGGTTTTCTTTCAATTTCATCTTAACAACTTCCGAATTGTCCGTCAATGATAATCTCGAACGATTAAAGAAGTCAGAAAATTAATGTTCGTGTTTTACTACAAAAGTTGTCCTTCAAAGACTATTTTTTGCCCTGCAGGTTCATATTCTGTCTTCCCATTTTTCTTCATTTCTTTAAAGTACGGTTTTTCCATTCTTCTTATTGGAAAATAGCCTTCTTGCTTCATGCGATCTAAGCATTGATCAATGGTTTCATTTTCCAACACTTCAAATTTCTTTTTCTTTTGACTCACTTAAATAACTTACCTTTCTTAACAGATTTAACCCAGAAGCCACCATATATCGTTTTTGGTTCATAAGCAATGATAAAGGCCTTCGGATCAAGTGTTTTAATCGTATCATACAGCTTTAATTCATACTTTCTTGGAGTTAAGATTTGCAGTGCCATACGGTCCCCTTCAAGCCCATTCGCAGCCCAAGACGTTACACCATATCCTTTGGCCCGTAAATCCTTTGGTAAATCTTTGTCATACTCCTTCGTTATTACATTAACAGTAATATAGCCAAGTGCAAGCTTTTCTTCAATTTTCATCCCAACAATGACACCTATCCCATACCCGACTGCATAGGCGATAATGTTCTGTATCTGGTCTAAATTATCTAACACTAAGCCTAAACCAATGACATAAATAACAATTTCAATCATACTAATAAATGCTGCCTGATAACGCTGCCCTTTTAATGTTAATATCATACGAATCGTAAAAAAGGACACATACACAATATTAATAACCAAAATAATCGTTACCATTACAAGGCCATTCTCTAACATTTTAACACTCCTATCTCACTTCAAACCTTCTTATTACCTTTATACCCAAACTTTCAAGGTTAAATGACTACTTTCCTGTTCGATTCCCCAAATTTCCTAAATTAAACGCTTGAAACAATGTACCATCTTCATATAAAAGAATACTCTGTTATACAGGATGTATGCCTAATGATCGGAAAAGAGGTGGAGAGAGATGGTCTTTTGGTATCCATTTTACGCACATCATGCAAATTTCCAAACTGAAGGCGAAGGGGTTCGTGAAAGTGAGAGACTGGCATTACTAGGCGGCGCTCTCTCTGCTATTGGGAGCATAATCGTAGTCATTGGTCTTTTTGATCAACTAGAAGAAGATGAAGAAGGCATAACTGAATCGGAAAGTGAAGGAATACTTAGTTTAGAGTCATTTAGATTAGCCTTACTAGGAAGTATAATTGTAGCTGCCGGAGAAAGTATCGGAACCGTATCCATTATAAGGGGGATTAAAGAAGATGAAATTATCTCTCGCGAAGAAGAAAGGGAAAAGAATTTAGTAAAAACCAATATGACAAATATGCAAACACAACTCCAATATATGCAAGAAGAGTTGAATCAACTAAAGAACATTACATCAACCCTACAACAAGAAAACTATCAAATGCGGACAGAATTGTATCACTTTTATCGGTATTTACAGATTAAATAGAGGTTGCACACTTTCATACTTAAACTCAAAAAAGCATGTAATCTTATAGAGAGCTAGTAAATAATCACGAAAAAAGAGCACATAAATGATGTGCTCTTTTATTTTGCCCGGCAACGTCCTACTCTCACAAGGGGACAGCCCCTAACTACCATCGGCGCTGAGAAGCTTAACTTCCGTGTTCGGTATGGGAACGGGTGTGACCTTCTCGCTATCGCCACCGGACTATGAAATTGTAAGGGAATCGTTCCCTCAAAACTAGGTAATGTTGAAGAAGATATTTATTGAGTAATCGCCTGAATGCGTGCTGTAGGATACTACTTACGTAGTTCTGTCCAGCTGCGGCGCCTAGGTGCTCGAGGTCATAAGTCAAATTTATCATGAGGTTAAAGAACAACCTCCTGTCAAATCCGTCTTATGCTTGTCGCACCTGAACAAGGCGCCTCCGCATTTCGAATTGGTTAAGTCCTCGATCGATTAGTATTAGTCAGCTGCATGTGTCGCCACACTTCCACCTCTAACCTATCAACCTGATCATCTTTCAGGGATCTTACTAGCTTGCGCTATGGGAAATCTCATCTCGAGGGGGGCTTCATGCTTAGATGCTTTCAGCACTTATCCCTTCCGCACATAGCTACCCAGCGATGCCTTTGGCAAGACAACTGGTACACCAGCGGTGCGTCCATCCCGGTCCTCTCGTACTAAGGACAGCTCCTCTCAAATTTCCTGCGCCCACGACGGATAGGGACCGAACTGTCTCACGACGTTCTGAACCCAGCTCGCGTACCGCTTTAATGGGCGAACAGCCCAACCCTTGGGACCGACTACAGCCCCAGGATGCGATGAGCCGACATCGAGGTGCCAAACCTCCCCGTCGATGTGGACTCTTGGGGGAGATAAGCCTGTTATCCCCGGGGTAGCTTTTATCCGTTGAGCGATGGCCCTTCCATGCGGAACCACCGGATCACTAAGCCCGACTTTCGTCCCTGCTCGACTTGTAGGTCTCGCAGTCAAGCTCCCTTGTGCCTTTACACTCTACGAATGATTTCCAACCATTCTGAGGGAACCTTTGGGCGCCTCCGTTACTCTTTAGGAGGCGACCGCCCCAGTCAAACTGCCCACCTGACACTGTCTCCCATCCCGATAAGGGATGTGGGTTAGAATTTCAATACAGCCAGGGTAGTATCCCACCGACGCCTCCACCGAAGCTAGCGCTCCGGCTTCTAAGGCTCCTACCTATCCTGTACAAGCTGTACCAAAATTCAATATCAGGCTACAGTAAAGCTCCACGGGGTCTTTCCGTCCTGTCGCGGGTAACCTGCATCTTCACAGGTACTATAATTTCACCGAGTCTCTCGTTGAGACAGTGCCCAGATCGTTACGCCTTTCGTGCGGGTCGGAACTTACCCGACAAGGAATTTCGCTACCTTAGGACCGTTATAGTTACGGCCGCCGTTTACTGGGGCTTCGATTCAAAGCTTCGCGTGAGCTAACCTCTCCTCTTAACCTTCCAGCACCGGGCAGGCGTCAGCCCCTATACTTCGCCTTGCGGCTTCGCAGAGACCTGTGTTTTTGCTAAACAGTCGCCTGGGCCTATTCACTGCGGCTCATCAAGGCTTTAACACCCTAATGAGCACCCCTTCTCCCGAAGTTACGGGGTCATTTTGCCGAGTTCCTTAACGAGAGTTCTCTCGCTCACCTTAGGATTCTCTCCTCGCCTACCTGTGTCGGTTTGCGGTACGGGCACCTTATTCCTCGCTAGAGGCTTTTCTTGGCAGTGTGGAATCAAGAACTTCGGTACTAAATTTCCCTCGCTATCACAGCTCAAGGTATGTGACCATGGGATTTGCCTCATGGTCCCTCTAACTGCTTAGACGCACATCCAATCGTGCGCTTACCCTATCCTCCTGCGTCCCCCCATCACTCAAACAGAATACGGTGGTACAGGAATATCAACCTGTTGTCCATCGCCTACGCTTTTCAGCCTCGGCTTAGGTCCCGACTAACCCTGAGCGGACGAGCCTTCCTCAGGAAACCTTAGGCATTCGGTGGATGGGATTCTCACCCATCTTTCGCTACTCATACCGGCATTCTCACTTCTAAGCGCTCCACCAGTCCTTACGGTCTAGCTTCAACGCCCTTAGAACGCTCTCCTACCACTGAACATCAACGATGTTCAATCCACAGCTTCGGTGATACGTTTAGCCCCGGTACATTTTCGGCGCGGAGTCACTCGACCAGTGAGCTATTACGCACTCTTTAAATGGTGGCTGCTTCTAAGCCAACATCCTGGTTGTCTAAGCAACTCCACATCCTTTTCCACTTAACGTATACTTTGGGACCTTAGCTGGTGGTCTGGGCTGTTTCCCTCTTGACTACGGATCTTATCACTCGCAGTCTGACTCCCATGGATAAATCTTTGGCATTCGGAGTTTGTCTGAATTCGGTAACCCGATGAGGGCCCCTAGTCCAAACAGTGCTCTACCTCCAAGATTCTTACGCATGAGGCTAGCCCTAAAGCTATTTCGGAGAGAACCAGCTATCTCCAAGTTCGATTGGAATTTCTCCGCTACCCACACCTCATCCCCGCACTTTTCAACGTACGTGGGTTCGGGCCTCCATCCAGTGTTACCTGGACTTCACCCTGGACATGGGTAGATCACCTGGTTTCGGGTCTACGACCACATACTCATTCGCCCTATTCAGACTCGCTTTCGCTACGGCTCCGTCTGTCCAACTTAACCTCGCATGTAATCGTAACTCGCCGGTTCATTCTACAAAAGGCACGCTATCACCCATTAACGGGCTCTAACTACTTGTAGGCACACGGTTTCAGGATCTCTTTCACTCCCCTTCCGGGGTGCTTTTCACCTTTCCCTCACGGTACTGGTTCACTATCGGTCACTAGGGAGTATTTAGCCTTGGGAGATGGTCCTCCCTGCTTCCGACGGGATTTCTCGTGTCCCGCCGTACTCAGGATCCACTCTGGAGGGAACGAAGTTTCAACTACAGGGCTTTTACCTCCTATGGCGGGCCTTTCCAGACCTCTTCGTCTATCTCGTTCCTTTGTAACTCCGTATAGAATGTCCTACAACCCCAAGAGGCAAGCCTCTTGGTTTGGGCTAATCCCGTTTCGCTCGCCGCTACTCAGGGAATCGCGTTTGCTTTCTCTTCCTCCGGGTACTTAGATGTTTCAGTTCCCCGGGTCTGCCTTCCATACCCTATGTATTCAGGTATGGATCCTATCCCATAACGGATAGGGGGTTTCCCCATTCGGAAATCTCCGGATCAAAGCTTACTTACAGCTCCCCGAAGCATATCGGTGTTAGTCCCGTCCTTCATCGG
The DNA here is from genome assembly GCF_038006865.1 of Cytobacillus sp. FSL R7-0696. Classification (NCBI taxonomy): domain Bacteria; kingdom Bacillati; phylum Bacillota; class Bacilli; order Caryophanales; family Bacillaceae; genus Cytobacillus; species Cytobacillus sp. FSL R7-0696. The sequence goes on from NZ_JBBOWA010000001.1 coordinate 1,099,978, forward strand.
CTCCTAGTGCCAAGGCATTCACCGTGCGCCCTTATTAACTTAACCATTGTTCGGCTTGCGATAAGCTACGCATTTCGGCGTCAGCTCACTCGTCAACATCCTCATGTGCACAAGACGCACACTCCGGTGTTTCCTCGCTCGCTTCCTTGAACTGCTTGCTTCTCACAACCCTCACGGTTGTGTTTTCTTAAAAAAGTTTAGTATCTTTACTCTATTACTATTAAATAGAGAGAAAATAACTAAGGTGGCGATTACTCGGTAATCTTCTTCATTACATTATCTAGTTTTCAAAGAACGATTGATGAATGGTAAGCTTTGGTATTCTCGTCAGCTTACGCTTCCTTGAATCCTTCGCTATTTTCATCTTATTTTGAGAGATTATACTCTCAAAACTGAACGAACAGTCTAACATCAAGTTAATTCCGTATATTCCTTAGAAAGGAGGTGATCCAGCCGCACCTTCCGATACGGCTACCTTGTTACGACTTCACCCCAATCATCTGTCCCACCTTAGGCGGCTGGCTCCAAAAGGTTACCCCACCGACTTCGGGTGTTACAAACTCTCGTGGTGTGACGGGCGGTGTGTACAAGGCCCGGGAACGTATTCACCGCGGCATGCTGATCCGCGATTACTAGCGATTCCGGCTTCATGTAGGCGAGTTGCAGCCTACAATCCGAACTGAGAATGGTTTTATGGGATTGGCTAAACCTCGCGGTCTTGCAGCCCTTTGTACCATCCATTGTAGCACGTGTGTAGCCCAGGTCATAAGGGGCATGATGATTTGACGTCATCCCCACCTTCCTCCGGTTTGTCACCGGCAGTCACCTTAGAGTGCCCAACTGAATGCTGGCAACTAAGATCAAGGGTTGCGCTCGTTGCGGGACTTAACCCAACATCTCACGACACGAGCTGACGACAACCATGCACCACCTGTCACTCTGTCCCCCGAAGGGGAAAGTCCTATCTCTAGGATTGTCAGAGGATGTCAAGACCTGGTAAGGTTCTTCGCGTTGCTTCGAATTAAACCACATGCTCCACCGCTTGTGCGGGCCCCCGTCAATTCCTTTGAGTTTCAACCTTGCGGTCGTACTCCCCAGGCGGAGTGCTTAATGCGTTTGCTGCAGCACTAAAGGGCGGAAACCCTCTAACACTTAGCACTCATCGTTTACGGCGTGGACTACCAGGGTATCTAATCCTGTTTGCTCCCCACGCTTTCGCGCCTCAGCGTCAGTTACAGACCAGAAAGTCGCCTTCGCCACTGGTGTTCCTCCAAATCTCTACGCATTTCACCGCTACACTTGGAATTCCACTTTCCTCTTCTGCACTCAAGTTCCCCAGTTTCCAATGACCCTCCACGGTTGAGCCGTGGGCTTTCACATCAGACTTAAAGAACCGCCTGCGCGCGCTTTACGCCCAATAATTCCGGACAACGCTTGCCACCTACGTATTACCGCGGCTGCTGGCACGTAGTTAGCCGTGGCTTTCTGGTTAGGTACCGTCAAGGTACCGGCAGTTACTCCGATACTTGTTCTTCCCTAACAACAGAGTTTTACGATCCGAAAACCTTCATCACTCACGCGGCGTTGCTCCGTCAGACTTTCGTCCATTGCGGAAGATTCCCTACTGCTGCCTCCCGTAGGAGTCTGGGCCGTGTCTCAGTCCCAGTGTGGCCGATCACCCTCTCAGGTCGGCTACGCATCGTCGCCTTGGTGAGCCGTTACCTCACCAACTAGCTAATGCGCCGCGGGCCCATCTGTAAGTGATAGCAGAACCATCTTTCAATCTAATTATATGTATAAATAGATATTATCCGGTATTAGCCCCGGTTTCCCGGAGTTATCCCAGTCTTACAGGCAGGTTGCCCACGTGTTACTCACCCGTCCGCCGCTAATCTTTGGGAGCAAGCTCCCTCAGATTCGCTCGACTTGCATGTATTAGGCACGCCGCCAGCGTTCGTCCTGAGCCAGGATCAAACTCTCCAATAAAGTGTTTGATTAGCTCATTTGCACCTATGGTGCTTTGTTGCTGATAAATCAGCTTTTTTAGAATTACGCTTGACGTTTTACGTTCGTTCAGTTTTCAAAGAACAATCTCGTTCGCTTCAGAAGCGACTTTATTAATATAACATTCTCGCAATCTATTGTCAACAACTTTTTAAAATTCTTTTTTCGAAAGTAATCTTAGAAAGCGTTATCAACGACTGCTTTATAATAGTATCATCCCTATCTACTTTCGTCAACAACAAATATAAAGTTTTTTTATAAAAATACTATTGTTGTATATATACCTCCTTTATAAGGCATTTAAACATTTATTTCTTAATCGTTCGAGAAACTCTTATTCTTCTTACAAAGCAATTAGATTTCCTCACTCCTTCCATTTGAGTAAGAAGAATAGAACCAATGTTTTTGTCAAAAACTCAAAATCTCGCTACTCATTTCTTCGCTTTATAAGCTTAACTGTTCCTCTTTGGCTGATGGATTCTTGTCACATCACTTTGAAATACCTGATCACACCATTTCCATCATGATTGTATCAGTTTAGTAGAATTAACTTGTAAAATCTCAGGAAATATATGTAGAAATAGAACATACATAATAGAGAAAGTAAGAGACCTTTGCAACTACCAGTCGCTAAGTTGCAAAGGTCTGCTACCAAAAATGAAATTTTCACCCTATAAATAACAAAATAGCCAGTCCCATTAAATGATGGGTACTGGCTATTTAAGGAGTGGATATTTCCTCCTAGATATTATTTCAAGAAAATAAAGTAAAGAACAAATACTACAAATAGGAAGTACATAATTGGATGAATCTCTTTCGCTCTCCCTTTAACAATCATTGTAATTGGATAAAAAATAAATCCAATTGCAATACCTGTTGCAATACTATAGGTAAGAGGCATCGCTAAGATAGTTAAGAACGCTGGTACCGCTATTTCAAATTTCGTCCAATCTATATTACCTAATGAAGCTACCATTAATACCCCTACTATAATTAAGGCCGGTGCTGTAACTGCTGATGTAACTACTGACACAATTGGGAAGAAAAAGATTGCTAGTAAGAATAAGACACCTGTTACAATAGCAGCAAAACCTGTTCTTGCACCTGCAGCGACCCCTGAAGAAGATTCTACATAAGAAGTCGTTGTAGATGTTCCTAAAATTGAACCTGCAACAGTTGCTGTTGAGTCAGCAAGTAAAGCTTTTCCTGCTCTTGGTAATTTACCGTCCTTCATTAATCCCGCCTGATTCGCTACACCTACAAGTGTACCTGCTGTATCAAAGAAGTCTACGAATAAAAATGTTAATACAACCACAAGCATTTGTGTTGAGTAGAATGATGCGTCTCCAAAAGAACCGAATGCTTCACCAAAAGTTGGTGCAATACTTGGTACTGCTCCAACGACTTTATGAGGCACATCCACCAGGCCGAAGATCATACCAACAACTGCCGTTACGACCATCCCAATGAAAATACCGCCTTTTAAACCTCTTGTCATTAAAATAACAGTAATAATAATACCAAAAATAGCTAATAACACATTACCATCAGAGAAATCACCTAAACCAACTAACACTGCGTCATCATTTGCAATAAGACCAGCGTTTTGTGCACCAACAAATGTAATAAACAAGCCAATCCCTGCAGATACTGCAAATTTTAATGGTGCTGGAATCGCATTAATAATTTTTTCTCTAATACCGGATAGTGATAATAGAATGAAAATCACACCCGAAATAAATGTTCCGGCTAAAGCATGTTGCCATGAAATACCCATTGTCAGTACGACAGTATAAGCGAAGAATGCGTTTATACCCATACCTGGAGCAAGCGCTATTGGATAACGAGCGATAACTCCCATGAGGATTGAACCAATCGCGGCTGCTAAAGCTGTAGCAACAAAGACTGCCCCCATGTCCATTCTCATAGCATCTGGAAGATCTGGTACATCTGCTAACGATAGTACAGCAGGGTTGACTGCTAATATATAAGCCATAGCTAAGAATGTTGTAATCCCGCCAATAATCTCACGGCGAAAATTGGTGCCGAGTTCGTCGAATTGGAAGTACTTTTTCATTTTTAATTTTCCCCCTAAAGTTGGCATTAAAAAAACTTCGGAAAGCAACCGAAGTCTTGACAACAGGGATGGTATAAGTAACATGGAATGTAAAAATAAGATTAGTATAATAATTAAAGCACATTCCCTTATTACGCACACACATCAAGTAGTCAAGTCATTTACGGTAACTTGGTAGAAACTTTTGGGCCATATTCCCAACATTATACGAAGATGTTTTTAATATTTAATTCTCTATTATATTAGCAATTAAAAAAGTCCTAGTCAATATAAAAAACGAACATTTTTAGTCCGTTTTTTACCATTGTTCGGAATTAGGTTTATTTTCCACTTTATTTACGTAATTTCATTTGGTTTTACTATAAACCAAATGGATTTATGAAGCAATACTTCTTTTATTTAAGCAATATTTGGTAGGCAAATCGATTACCATTTGGAACATCTAGTTCCACATCCCCAATATAGGAAAAACCAGCTTTCTGAATAACCTTTTGCATGACTTCATTTTCGGGATGGGTGTCAATGCGAATATCACGAAATCCATTGAGCCTAGCAGCGGTAATTAAATGTTGAAGCAATATCGTCGAATAACCCTTTCCTTGTATCTCTGGGTCAATCGCTACTCGATGAATCGATGCATACGGCGTTTCTGCTTTCTCCCAATTCACTAATTGCTCATAAGGTTCTTCTGGCGCAGTTAAAATCGTGCCAATACCGACTTTTCGTTCATCCGCCATCAACACGTAAGCTTCCTTATTCGAAATATCCTGTGTAATGATTTCTCGATTGGGCCCATCTCCATCCTGCCATTGTGGGATACCTCTTTTAACAATCGTTTCCCTTGCTCGGTCAACAATGGACATGATTTCATCTAACTCTTCTAATTGTGCCTGTTTTAAATATAACACCTAACACCCTCCCAAAAAGAATACTTATTAAAAAACCTTAGAATCCAAACTAGGATTCTAAGGTGTATTGTTTTATTCCCACTCAATCGTTGCTGGTGGCTTAGAAGTAATATCATACACTACGCGGTTGATATGGTCCACTTCATTAACGATTCTTGTTGAGATAACTTCAAGCACATCCCAAGGAATACGTGCCCAATCGGATGTCATTCCATCAATTGAAGTAACGGCGCGGATACCAATTGTGTAATCATACGTACGCGCATCGCCCATTACACCTACGCTACGAATGTCAGGTAGGACAGTGAAATATTGCCACACATCTCTTTCAAGACCAGCATTTTTGATTTCTTCACGAAGGATCGCGTCTGATTCACGGACGATTTCAAGTTTTTCTTCAGAGATTGCACCAAGAACACGGATACCTAAACCAGGACCTGGGAATGGTTGTCTCCAAACGATATCATCTGGAATACCTAATTCTGTTCCAAGTGCGCGTACTTCATCTTTAAATAAAGTATTAAGCGGCTCAATTAATTGGAATTGCATATCTTCAGGTAGTCCACCTACATTGTGGTGAGATTTGATTGTTTGCGCTGTTGCAGTACCACTTTCGATAATATCTGTATAAAGTGTACCTTGTGCTAAATAATCAATACCTTCTAATTTATGTGCTTCATCATCAAATACGTAAATGAATTCATTACCGATAATTTTACGTTTTTTCTCAGGATCACTGACACCTTCAAGTTTGCTTAAGAAACGCTCCTTAGCATCTACTTTAATGACATTCATATTGAAGCCTTCAGAGAAAGTTTTCATAACGCCTTCTGCTTCATCTTTACGCAATAAACCGTGATCAACAAAAATACATGTTAATTGGTCACCAATCGCTTTATGAATAAGAACAGCAACAACAGAAGAATCTACTCCGCCACTAAGTGCACAAAGGACTTTCTTATCTCCAACTGTTTGGCGAATTTTTTCCAATTCGATTTCAATGAAGTTCTCCATAGACCAATCGCCTTTACAGCCACAAATACCGAAAACAAAGTTTTTCAGCATATCATTACCGTATACAGAATGACGTACTTCTGGGTGGAATTGAACTCCGTATAACCCACGTGCTTCGTCACTAATCGCTGCAACAGGACAAGAAGGGTTAGTACCATCAATTGCAAAACCTTCTGGTGCTTCAACGACTAAGTCACCATGACTCATCCAAACCACTTGCTCTTCAGGAAGATCGGCAAATAATTTAGATTGATTTTGTAATTTTAATACAGCTTTACCGTACTCACGCTGCTTTGCACCTTCTACTTTTCCTCCGAAATGCATCGTCATTAATTGCATACCGTAGCAAATACCGAAGATTGGTAGACCTAATTCAAAAATTTCTGGATCACAACGAAAAGCATTTTCGCCGTAAACACTGTTTGGACCACCAGAGAAGATGATTCCTGTGGGATTCATTTCTTTGATTTCTTGTGCAGTAATGGTATGCGGATGTAATTCACTATAAACGCCAAACTCCCTAATTCTGCGTGTAATCAACTGATTGTACTGACTACCAAAGTCTAGTACAACGATCATTTCCTGGTCATGCAATTCTACTTTCCCCGTCACGCTGTTCACCTCGTCAACATTGATAGAATGATTCCCTCATTCTTTTATTCCACTTCATATATGAAGAGTGACTCCGAATGTATCATTTGTAGGTTATCCAACACCTACTATTTCATACAAAAAACTAGAGTTCTTCCCCCGAAAATATAGTCAGAAGGCAGAAATCTAGCTAGGCTAAATATATTCTGCCTTCATAGTCAGACTGTTATAGGCAGTCTGGTAGAGACTCTCGGACCATATTACCAAGGATATATGAAGGTTATTCGTTAAAATTATTGATAGTCATCATGCATATGAATCCATGACTTCTCATTCAACTATTTTAACAACAGGTTATTTTAACGGTCAAGCGATTGTGGCTTTTATTAAATTTTCCCACAATTCCTTATTTCTCTTCCAAATGCCCTTTTCTTGCTTACCACTATATAGATAAGCCTCGTAACTTGCCGTTAGCTGACTCATCTGTTGATGCCCAAGCAAACGATCGACCTCTTTGGCAAAAGAATGTAAGGTTTGTCCTTGTTTCCTTTTCATCCCGAACCGTGAAAATTCATGTAGTAAAACAAGGTACGCTTTCTCAAAATCCCGATCATTATTACGATGTTTGTATGTCCAAATATAGAAGTAAGGTAGCCATTTACCCCGTTTGATATACGTTAGGTAACCGATGAAAGCAAGCACGATGATTATTAAAATAATCTTTTTCCAATGTTGTTGAACCGCTTCCTTTACCGAATCCCATAGCTTCGTCAAACTAAAAGTGCTTGACGCTGTTTCTGTTTGTTCAGTCGTTTCTGCTTCATCTGGACTCTCTTCTCTTTCCGGTGTTTCCATTTCCTCGTCGTTATTAGGCGTTGTTTCTTCATCTAAATCAAACTCATATTCTACAGGATTACTAAAACCTGTTGTTGGCTCAAACGGAATCCATCCAACGCCAGGAAAATAAGCCTCCACCCATGAGTGAGCATTGTTATTCGTAATGTCATAAGTACCAACAGTTAATCCATTTGCGTTGGTTCTTTCACCTTCTGTAAACCCTTTAACCCATCTAGTCGGAATACCAGCAGAACGGGCTAGCACGATCATTGCTGTTGAAAAGTTATCGCAATAACCTAACTTCGTATCAAACAAAAATTGGTCGACATAATCTTCATCTGGTCCTGGCACAGCCACATCTCTTTGTGAATAAACAAAACCCGATCGAGCAAAATAGCCTTCAATCTCACGAATTTGGTTAAACCAATTATCATGCCCTGCCACAATCTCTTCTGCCAATTCACGCACACGATCAGGGAGATCTTCTGGTAATTGCGTGTACCTTTCATAAAACGCTGAATCTAAACCGTGATTATCATTATTAACTGTATTCAATGCATTCACGCTATAAGTTGGTTCATTAAAGATTACGTCATAAGTTGGCATGAGAGAATCCTCTGCATATCTAATTGAAAATTTCTCAAGCGCTTCATTCAATTCAAATGGGATGTTTTCACTTTGAAAACTTTTTATCCCTAATGGATAGACAATTTGAGGACGTGCTCTGTTCATTTGTACATTACTGACTCTTTCCTCAACAACGACATTTTCATTCTCTGAAAATGATTCCAAAGGCACTTCTTCTCCTGATGCAAAAAACTCGCTGCCACGATCTTCTTCTGAAAGCTCCCACCCCTTACCTGTATAGACATCCTTTGTCTCTACTTTCCAATAATGGGGATCTTCCGTTTTCGCAACAAACACAAGAGTATCATCAGGAACAAAAGAGCCACCTAATAAAGAATCATCCTCACCATAGCCAATTTTCCGCACCCCTCCAGCTTCTTCATTTCTACTATCTTCATTAAATGAGGTGATATAAGGAACAGGATCTGGCCAAATTGGATCTGCCTTTGGTGCAGCAAAGGCAATGAGAGAACTGATGAGCACCAATCCACTTAGAGGGATCATCCATTTGCTTAGTTTCGATGTTTTCGCTTCAATATCTTCCTTCTCTAGTTGACGATAGAAGGCGAGAATCCCCATCATTAAAAATCCACAAATCACGGTTCGAATAATCGCCATTTCTGCATTATATGGCGTGAATGTATCAAGAACAGTAATATAGACCAATGTCATGAAAAAGAAAATAAAAATTTGTCTCCGTTGGATGAGCCAATATTGAATAAGGTAAGACATCAACCATAAAAGAATGAAGAATAATAAAGTCCTAAACATGTCTGTTATAGCGGTCCATTGTGCTTGTAACATCGTCAAAAAGTTATCAAATAACTCTTGAATCATCAGAGGAAACGACCCAAACAGTCCATATTGATCAAGAAAATAAATATACATTAAACTGAAGAAAATAATTGCTCCATTAATGACAAAACGGATGACCCAATGCCATTTTAAAAAATCCATCGCAAGGGCAATACATAGGAAAAGTAAGAACACCCACACATTCCCTGTATCCGTTAATTGCTCTAACGGCCTAATCCACTCCCAAATAAGGAGAAAACCAAATAGATAAAGAACCAAAGTAGAAAATCTCTTCATCATCCGCTCCTCACCTCCGAGAATGCGGCAGAAAATTGACCTTCATGCACAATTTGTATACGTATTCCTCTTGAAGTAGCGGTGTCTTTTAAACGAATTTCCTCTTGTACTGCTTGCTCTTCCTTTCTTTTCACAAGAAAAATCGTCACACTTCCTTTTTGAGAATAAAAGCTCGCCTTTTCAATCAAACGTTTGTTTAGTTTGGCAGTAACAAGCAGTAGTTGATCATTTTGTTGGGCAAGACTTCTTTCTACGTCTAACACTTGTTCTAAAGGACGTTTACTATCCGCCTTCACTGTAGCTAGATGATAAAAGATTCGTTGTAGCTGCCCTTCACCACCAAGAATTGGGAACTCCACTCGATTTCTCCCCGCTGAAAGGAACCCTACCTGTGCCCCTTTTCGCAGTATTGCATGTACAAGAGAAGCGGTAAAAGAAACGATTGCTTCAAAATACACTTCAGGAAAACGATCCATGAGAAGATATACATCATGAGATTTGCGTTGTTCAAATTCTTTAACCATCATTTCATTACGCTTGGCGGAAGTTTTCCAGTTTATCCAAGAAAAACGATCACCTGGTTGATATTCACGGACGCCTGTAGCCATAGAAGTATCTCTCTGCACCCTTTCATCTGAAGCCGTCATTCCTTGATCAAATTGATGACTGAATGGTTGATAAACCATTTCTTCATAAGTAGGATACACAATCATGCGGTCTTCGAGTGACATGTTTACTTCACGTTCGATTAATCCAAGTGGATCACCTATTTTCAGCCGAACATATCGGAAAACGTGCTCTCCGCGAGGGATTTCCTTAAATGCTTGCGAAACAACGATGTTTTTACGAAATCCAGGAAATAACATATATTTCTTCATCTGGAGCGAAGAAGTTATATGATCTTCGACGACAAGAAAAAATAACGGAAAAGTCGTATCCATATGAATAGAAAGACGTATCGATAGTGTATCTCCTGCACTCACTTCTTGACTGGAAAGTTCTCTCTTTACATGGATACGATGCAACGGATACATTGCCAGTGCAAATGCATATAAACCAAACGGTAAAAAGCTATAAAATAAGAACCAGCTGACAAATCCTCCTTGAAACATCGCATATGAAAAAGTAATGAGTAGTAAAAGGAACAATAACACTAACTTCCATACACCCTTTACTGCGAATAACCACCGCCTCATCCTATTTCACAGCCTTTTGCACTGGTACCGGTGTAACATCGATAATCTTCTCAATCACTTGTTCTGCTTTGACCCCTTCAAATTTTGCTTCTGACTTGAGAATTAAGCGATGACTAAAGACCGCACTTGCTAAATATTGCACATCATCAGGGCGGACATAATCTCTTCCATGCATAAACGCATAGCTTTGTGATGCTTTCATTAAAGCAATAGACCCCCTAGGGCTAACACCTAAATACACATGTTTATGGTTTCTTGTTTGCTCAGCCATATGAACAATATAGCTTTTAATGGAATGATCGACATACACCTCTTTTACTTTCGCCTGCATGTCTCTCAGCTGTTCTAACTCCATTACTGGCTGTATTTCTTCTATCGGGAGTGCACTTTGAACACGACTTAATAATTCAATCTCTTCTGTTCCTTCAGGATAACCCATACGCATTTTTAACAGAAAACGGTCAAGCTGCGCTTCTGGGAGCGGGTAAGTTCCTTCATATTCAATCGGATTTTGTGTCGCCATAACAAAAAAAGGGCTACCTAATTGATGAGTCACTCCATCAATTGTTACACTCTTCTCCTCCATCCCTTCTAATAAGGCGGACTGTGTTTTAGGGGATGTCCGGTTGATTTCATCTGCTAATATAATCTGACCCATTATTGGACCCGGGCGGAATTCAAATGCCATTTCTTTCGGATTATAAATTGAAACGCCTGTCACATCCGATGGTAATAAATCAGGGGTAAATTGAATTCTTCTAAAGTTCGCACCTAGCGATTTTGCCAGCGCTCGAACCATCATCGTCTTACCCACACCAGGCACATCTTCAAGTAACACATGACCACCAGATAATAAGGCAACCAAGCTCAATTCTGCCACTTCTCTTTTACCGATCATTACTTTATCTATATTAATGAGCACTTGCTCGACAACCGGATTCATTTTATGATTCATTGACCATCCTCCTGATTTTTTAATAAAGGGCATTCTTCTCCTTACTTATACTTCTATTCGCTAAATCTTGCTAAATTCCTGTGAAATCTACCATTCTTCGCACAAATTCATCTTCTTTCTTCCTATGATTTAGGAAAAAAAAGAATAAAAATGAACAAACATTTATAATTCTTATTTTATATGATTTAACACTTAAGATAAATCATTCAGACTCGGTTAAGTTGGCTTATAAATGGTTATATAAATGTTCATTCCTTCACAGTTACGACTAATCCCCCCTTCCCACATATCTTATATAGTTATAACGCTATTAAAGGAAAGGAGATGTTTAATCTGTGCACAAATAATTAATCTATTTAAACATGATCTTAACGTAAATAAAGTAAAAAAATATCCTTTTCTTAACAAGGTATCCATCCGTTTTCAACATAAATGAGCCATAAAAAAACGACATTCGCTCGGGAATGTCGTTTTTTTATTAATAAGATATACCCGTACGATAATGGGTCTCGTCAAAAGAGGCTTGTTCCGGGTCAAAATAATCTTCGTTATAGGCTGCAACAAAGGTATCATTTTCTACATAACCAGAACCCCAAGTAGGATCCATTGTTAGCCATTCACCATCCACCTTCACTTCTACCCAAGCATGGCGGCCACCGAGTGCCCCTCTAGTAAAACCAGAACCAGCATTACCTTCAACAAACCTTGCTTCCATGTCACTCGCCCTCAGCAAAGCAATGGCTAAGTAGGCATAGTCTTGACAAACACCTTTTTTCGTTTCCAATGCCTTTAAGGCACTGTCATCCCAATGAAAGTCATCTGTATTATACTTCTCCACATCATAAGCGATATGTTCGGCCACATAATCATAAATCGCCTTTGCTTTCTCACGGTCGCCTTCCACCCCTTGAAGCAGTTCTTCTGCTAAACTATTAATCTTCGGATGGTCGGACTGAACTCCACGAGACGGTAACAAATCCCGGCGATCTTCACCGGTATTGTCCACCTGAAATTTAGCTACGCTATAAAAGCGAAAGGTATCACTATTTTCTTTCTTAATCTCAGGTACACTAACCGTAATATCATAAGTACCTGGTCCAAACCTCAAATAAAAGGAATCGTCAAAGCGAAAATCCTGAACTGGAATCACATCTAATGCCGTATCCTCACCCTTTTTACTCGATACATAAAGGTGTGTTGTCTCACTCGCTAATTCAGCTTCAGGTTGAATCATTCCACTAATGGTATAATCCCCATTCGATTCATCTCCACTGTATGCAGGCGTTTCTAAAGTTACCCCCCGTTCATTATAAAGGCTAGAGTACTCGATTGGCTCCATCGTTTGCTGAGATGTATTATTTACCATGAGAGTCGTAGCCGTTTGATAATAATTCTCTCGGTCAACATCCGGTACCATGACTTCCACTTTATGCAAGCCTTCTCCATAAAAGAGGGGCACCTCATAATCGAATTGGTGCTCTTGATTAACGGCGAGGACATGATTCCAATTATCCGTTCCCTTCGACACGCGAAGCATTACTGTATCTTCCTCATCCAATCCTTCTGCCACACCTTTTAATGGGAAAACTTCTTCTGCTTCAAAGAAGCTTGTATCCAACCCTAACGAAAGCCCTACTTCTTGACCATATGGTGTATACGTCACATCTCTCTTCACATCCGGATTCACATTATGAACAGTAAACCGTGCTGTATCATAATAATAATTCTCCCGCTCATCATCGGGTAATTGTACCTTTATATGATACGTACCTTCGCCATTAAAAAACTGAATATCCTGCTTGATTTGACCCTCTTTTATAGGCGCATAATATTCATGCTCTCTTCCGGCAACCCCGTCTTCCTCTGCCGTCACACTAATCCAAGCATAACCAGACTTCAATCCTCGATAATCCTCAATGCTCCCCTCAATCGTCACCGTACCATTCGCCGCAAACTCCCGGTACTCCGGCGAATCAAACGTTGCACCAATTTCATCACTATACGTCGTTAATGTCAAAGGCTCTAGCTCTAACTCCTTATTCTTTTCTTCCACTAACTGTTCATACGGATCAACCTGCTTTTTCACTTCTTCGCCACTCACGGCTCCCTTATCATTACAGCCAATCAGCAACATACCTGCCATCACAAGTAATATAGGAAACAATGAAACTCGTTTTAACATGTTAACCTCCTTACGAACCCTAATTATCAAACATATCATTACAAAAATCAGTTCAATCATACTTACGATACAAAAGGTAAAAAGTTTCTCTATCCAATTACCCCTTTTTTCACACTTTTACCACTATATGAATAACAATAAAAGATTTTCCTTTGCTTTACAAAAGGAGAAAGGAGTAAATGTGGATTTTGGGGGTTGATTCTTGGAGGTAGATGGTTTGGGATTGGTAAATATCAATTGATAAGTTGGATATTGTCAGCTATTACCTTCGTTCAAAACACTTTACCCAAGGGAATGAAACTGGAAAACACTATGAACTTATTATTCAACACTAACACCCCTAGGTATTACAAAAAAAAGCATCGGAGAGAGTCTGCAGGGTTATTCTCTTATTAGTTAGCATGAGAGATTCCCTCCTTTGGCTTGGGTTTGGTCGAAGTCGAGTTAGTCTCAACATTATTGTGGGTTTCTTAGTAAAGGTAATATCTTTTTATTAAAATCTCGCTTAGCAATCTCTTCCCTATTATTTGCTAATGATTGTTTTATATTTTGATGATCGATAGAAAGTTTCTTTCCTCTCTCATCTAATTCAAAGGTAGCCATGGACTTCTTTAAGTTTGTTTCCACTGTTGGTAACCATGCCTTTATTAGGGCTCTAATTGTAGATTTATCTTTAGACGGAACACCTAGTCCCTTTGTGGATAACAATTGACTTAATTCTTTATAAGGACCTTTTAATGCTCGCTCTCCTATTCCGAATGTATACATTAAAGTGCCATACTTTCCAAATGCATCCTGTAATCTTACTAAGTAGTTAATATCAAAATATCCAGATCCCCTAGTTACTTTTCTTTGCATTTCCCCAATATTATAATAAATCTCTTTAATTTTCTCTGGTCTTTTTGCTGCTTCTTTATTATGTTCAATCATTTGATCCAATTGTTCTTTAAATTGGGGATTACTCTTAATAATCCTATCTCGATTTTTCTCTAAAAGTTGATACATTTTTTCATACGTACTCATACCTTTTTTCATTTGAGGACCTATTCCGTTAATCGTATTATGCATTAGCGTAAAAAGGAAGTCTCCAAGAAACCCGTACCCCTAGTGACCTCCCTTTGCATATTACCTAAATTCATCACAATCTCTCTAATTTTTTTCGGCCTTTCATCCCTTCTTTACTTTGCTGCATTATGGCATTAATAGTGAATTCCATTTGAGGGTTCTCATTGAGAATATGATCTTTGTTTGTCTTAAGGACTTCATACATATCTTTGTAAGGTTTCAGACTCTTTTTCATTTGATGGACCATCTCAGTCCTTGCATTATCAGCTTTTGTATTAAATAAAACCAAGCTGTATAAAGGTACCTTCGCTTTTTCTAATGAAGGAACATTCCCATTACTATCTAAAATTAAATAACCTTTTCACTTTATCGGTTATTCTTTGTGTATAGGAAGTGATGAAATAATATTCATCATTTTGTTTAAAAGCAAAAGTCCACATATCCCACTTTTCAAATAAACGTTTATAAGCTTTAATATTTTTTTTATGATTTTTAGTTAGTTTTACATTAATCACTGGTTATACCTCTTATCTAAATAGTGGTTCCCACCTTCGCAGCACTGCTTTATTCATACTAAGTATACACTAATTAATTTGGTATATTTTCATCATATAACTTATCAATTTCATCTAAAGTTTCATCTAGATTCTCATATGATAAATCAATTAATACATCATTCAACATGTTTATAGAAGCATGATGGCTCTTATAAAACTCTTTAACAGATGAAATCATTTTATCTACCTGTTCCTTGGTAAGTTTATTATTATTCTGTAATTCATAAATTGATTGCATAATCATGTCTTCTTCTTTAAATAATTTAGCTTTCCATTCATTTTCCAGACTAATAATTCCCATTATTTCTTCGTTAGACTTTGAAATTGCACTTATTTTTTCACCACTACTCCACTTAATCCATTTCAGAGTATCATTTACTGTCTTACTTAATTCATCATTAAGCTGGTTTTGGTTATTCACATTTACATAGCTACCATCTGCTGCCTTGGCGATGTCTTTCAGTTGCTGTTCATCTTTACTGGCTAAATCAAATCCAATGACATTAACCACCGGTGAGATTCCCGAATCTTTTAATTCTTTCGCAGCTGCTACCGGATCGCCATCACATGTTTCAATTCCGTCACTGACAATATAGACAACGTTTTTATGCTCTTCTCCAGAGTACTTTGATAGATCCTCTTTCGCTTCCTTAATCGACTGAGCTAGCGGTGTCCATCCTGCTGGTTCAAAAGAATTAAGCGCAGAGGATAATTCTGACTCATTATATGTTTGCGATTCATATACTAACTCATTGGCAGCACAAGACATTTTCTTATCTTCATCTGAACCCGACCCCTCATGGCCATACACTCTTAAACTTAAATTCACATCTTCCGGTAATGTGGATGCAAACTCCTCGATCGATTCTTTAGCTAAATCCATCCTTGTTTTAGAACCCATATAATTCGCCATACTTCCACTGGCGTCCAATACAATTTCTACATTATATTGTTCTTTAGATGCTAATTCTTCGGCTTCCTTAGGCTTGTTTAAACTGCTTTCTTCAATAGAAACTTTCGGGTCTTCGTATGGCATCTTAAATACTGAATACAAATAGTTTGTCAAGTTCTGTAATTCCTCATGACTTGCATCCTCTGGTAAAGCAGGAATATCTTTTAAGATCGCCTCTATCCGCTCATCAACAAACATGATATCCTCAACACCTAACACACCAATAGGATATTCAACAACTTCTTCAATACTTTTAGGCAGTTCTCTCACAACCAATTCTTCATTATCTACGTCTTCCACTGATTCATTTTCTTCGTCCGATTTTTGTTGCTCCTCTGCTACTTCCGCTCCTGCTTTCTTTTGGTCATCTTCTTTTTGATTACTCTCCTCTTTTTCTGCTGAACAGGCGGCCAAGAGAAAGAAAAGAACAAGGAGGTAGAGTGTGGATCGTTTTTTCATGATTGAACCCTCCAGATATATAATTAAAAAATGCAATCGAGTGATTTTTTGAGGCGCCTCACTCATTTATCATTACGGATATCGCTGTTTTTTGTGAATATAAACACCGAAAAGCAGCCTGTAAGACTGCTTTCCTCCATTATACTTATTTCTATTTAGCACTATCTTGGTAAATTGAACTCTACACTTTCACCTTTGAACATATCTTTACCGTCTTCTCCAACAAACGGGCCAAACTGTAAGTCAAATGATTCAAATAGCTCGAACTCATCTTTGTTCATTAAGAAAACATGATATTTTTCACTCTGCTCTCCAGCTTTTAATTCTTTAGGTTCTTCAGGTTCTACCATACCTTGTGCTCTAATATGTCCTCTATCTTTATCTAAATCGACTTTGGAGCTAATATTCCAAAGACTAATAGGTGAATCTGTTTGGTTGTCTAAATTCAATTTAACAGTAATAGCAACGATGCCTTTATCTCCAAAGTTTCTGAAGCGCTCTTTATTATCTGGTGTTGGCTCAATTTCTGTATATTGAACACCTGCTAACGTCACTTTTACATCATCTAATTGTTTTGTTTCATTAATAGCTGTTTCTTCAAAAATCATTTCTTTATTCGCCATATTTGCAGTTGTTAACCTATCTGGATAAAATGATGTAGCGTTACTTAATTCCTCTTGCTGACCGCCGCTATAAGGGAAGTCGAAAACAGCTTGTTGTTTATTGCTACCTGAGAATTGATTATTATCGGCTGCTCCGCCTTCAATAATGAATTTAGGTTTTACAGAATCTAACGCTTTAAACTCATCATTAGTGAAAATAAAAGAAATCAAACCTGATACTTTCTCTCCAGGTGCGAATTTCCCTACTTCTGTCTCTTTTTCTGATTTCGGAGATTCTTCTCGGACAAAAGTTTTATTAATATCATTAGTTATGTAATCAAACTCACTTCCGAACTGCACTCTATATATATTATTATAATAAATACCTTTATCAGTCGTATTATCAATGGTTACTTTGGCTGTCATTACATAGCCTTCTGTTTGATCTTTAAATGGTATAGTATAATCGGCGCTAACATCTGTCACCTTTACAATTTGGTACTCATCTACACTTACTTTAAACCCATCTAAATCATTTATAAATTGAGGATCTTTGTTCGTGAACACCACTTCAACATTACCTTGGGATTCTTCTTCAATATTAGGATTAAGCATGCCGTCATTACCATTTGAAGATTCCTCTTTTTTTTCTTCTTCCACTTCTGGTTCCGTTGTTGTTTCTTCTGCTTTAACTTCTTTTGTTTCTTCCTTAGGTGTGCTATTCGTTTCTTTTGCATTTCCACATGCCGCCATTAGCATAACGGAAGAAATAAGCGTAATCAAAAAAAGTCTTTTCTGTTTCATTCACTCACGACCTTATTCTGTTTATTAAAATATTCGCTTTCTGTATGGTCCTTGTGTTAGTTAGAAACACCATAAAAGTAGACCCCAACATACATTCCATTAATAAGTCTACTTTAAGAAGCTTCTTTTAACTTCATAAACTACTACTTTCTTCTTTTCTAATGGTATTTAAATGATTTTTACGCATAAACGGCAAAGCAATGGCCACTACCGCTGCAGCAATTGGAAAGCGATCACTTGATAATAACCATTCAAAAAGTGAAATGGGAACGAAGAGGATGTAGACAAATAACATAATAAATAAATAGATTCTTCTCCATTTACGTTCTTTCTGCGACATTATATCCCTCCTTTTTCTGTCTCCCGCCAACTATTAAAAATGTTTGTCAGAAAAATCACTTGAAGTGGTAATAAAAACATGAGTAGTACGATTTTTAAAGCTAAAGTTGTGAAATACACGTCAGTATACAGAGATAATAAATAAATCATGATATTCTCGAATACCAATTGAATAATACTTAATATAAAAATAACGAAAATCGCTTTGAAAAAATGAGCTTTAATAAATCCAACTGATTTTTTCAAAGCGGTTCTTAATTTTCCATTCTCCGCTAAGAAAAAAGGAACAAAATAAAATAATACAAGGACAACTAGACCAGGAATCACATATAATAAGCCACCGATAAAAATGCAAATAGAGTACAAGCAAGCAAACAAATAAATAGGTAATGCTTTTTCTATCGCGAACGAAATCGCTTGCTTGAGGGGATGATCAGCATCCTCACTTTCTAAAAGCGTATACTTAATGAATGGCAACTGAGCAATCGTAAGAAAAACAATCATGAAAATCCCATTAGCCACATCCCCAATCAAACCGGGATATTCAGCAAACCTTGTCTCGGCATAAATATAATTAACAATTATCGCATGCAAAAATAACAAGGGGACATATGTCAAAACTGACAACAACATTAACTTTAAAAAGTCTTGTATATATAAAGAGAAGGAGCTTGATAGAATACTTTTCATAGAGTCCTCCTGGTTATTTTGGGTTTCTTAAGACGGGGACTATTTTGTTTTCGAAATCCCTTTTACCTATGTCTTCTCTGTTTTTTGATAAAGACTGCTTTATATTTCTTTCATCTATTTGTAGCTTATTTCCTCTCTCGTCTAATTCGAATGTAGCAATCGATTTCCTTAATGTATCATTTGTTTTTAACCAGTCATTTAAAAGTGTTTGCAATGTATTTTTATCTTTCTTTGAAGAAAAGATAGTTTCATTAGACATTACTTTTTTTAACTCTTCATAATCCCTTTCTAATGAAATTTCATTTTTAGCTATGGTATACATCATCGCACTATATTTCCCATATTCATCTTCAAAACTGTCCATAAATGGGATATCAAAATAACCGATATTTCTTGTTACTTCTCTTTGCATATAGCCTAAATTGTAAATAATTTCTTTTATTCTCTTAGGTCGTTCAATTACTTTTTCATTATGTTCTACAATTCTATTAATCACTTGTACCATATGAGGATATTCAGACAATAATTTTTCTTGATTATCTAATAATATACGGTTCATTTCCTTATAGGTTAGGGGTTCTTTCTTTGCTTGAATGGCCATCCCTCTACCAGCGTTGTTCGCCATCGTATTAAAAAGTAACAAATAATAAGCAGGTAGTTTTGCTTCTTCTAAGGACAATACTTCCCCAGCTTTATCCATAATTAGATAACCACTAACTTTATTATTTAATTTTGCATAATCCACTATAAAATAATGTTGACCTTTATAAAAGAAAGCAAATTTCCACATATCCCATTTCTCAAATAGCCTTTTGTGCCTTTTTATATTCTTTATTTGTTCAGGTGTTGGATTAACATTTATCATACATATACCTCATTTAACTAAATACAGATTTAAAGAACCCTGTAACAGACTCTTTAGCTTTATTGAACTTATCTTTAACATTTGAGATAATTTCTTTTCTATTCCTATATAATTTTTGACCTAAACTAGCAATTGATAATACCCCACCAACCACTACCATCCCAGCAGCTATTGGTTGAGCACCGGGTATCATAGCAACTGCTGGCGCAAGTCCAGTAATGATTTCTCCTGTATTACCAACAAGGTCCCATGCAGCATTTGTTTTCTCTTCTGAAGTACTTGCTGAGTTTAACTTCCCAACATTATCAACTGTATCTTTAATAGCAAAAGGTAATGTAACTGCGGACACAACAGCATTTGCAGGTGTGAAAGTTTTTGTAGCATTATATAAATCATCAACGCTGGCAATATCAATTATGTCACTAGAGGATCTTATCATTTCGATATTTCTAAATTCATTAACTGTTTTTAAATTATCATAAACTTCCTTCCCCTTCAGCCCAACATCCGCTACATCATAAGCAGCATCAATTGTCGGGTCACCTTTGGCGAAAGTTTTGAATCCTGCTAGAACAAGATTGGAACGACTGGATGCATAATTGCTAAAGCCAGCTGTATCACCAGCACGAACCATTTCATCAGCAAAGTTAACTGTATTACCGATGACGTCATTTGTAACAAACTTTATACCGTCATAAGCCTTTGGATCTTCAAACTCAAAAAACGACTGATTATCAGATACTGTATTATTATACCTATCTAATGTATCCAGTGTCGGATTTTGATAGTCTGGGCTATATGGTGGTTGTGGATTGCCTGCAATGGGTCCTCCGGGTAAGTTTGAAGGATCATTTGGATTGTTTGGGTTATTTGGGTTATTTGGATTGTTTGGGTTATTTGGATTGTTTGGGTCATTAGAAGTGTTATTATTGCTATTATCGGAATTTAAATTTTGTTCCCATGGTGCATGTTCCCAAACCGGTGAGGTATTCCAATACGGCGTTACCCATTCAGATTGATTTTGCCATAATTGTTCATTCCACTCTGGTGAAGTTTCCCATCGAGATTGTTCCCACTCGGGCGGTGTCTCCCATTCGGGAGGGGTTTCCCATTCTGGTGGTGTCTCCCATTGAGGTCCACTCCAAGTTGGCGCATTATTCCAAGTCCCCCATGCATGTGCAACACTGGCATAACTACCTATATTCATAAACATGATAACAAATATGGATAATAGTGCAATGAGGACACGGTATGACCTTCTCATTGACAACACCTCCTAATCTTTTTTATTAATAACTAATATTCAGTCCCCATGCGAACGAATCGAATAATTCGAAAGATGGCCCCTGTCCTGTTTGTCTCACATGCCGTTGGTTATCAGAAAAGTATTCATCATACTTAAAGGCTTCGTACTTAGTAGCTGTCTTCACTTCAATTCTTTGGTTTTCGTTTAACCAGATTTCTGTTTCTGATACTTGGCCACCATTTCTTTGAATATTCGTACTTACTTCACTATAAATCTCACTTTCCGCATTACTTAATGATGAAGCAATGAACATTCTTAAAACATGGCTATCTGGTTTATTTAACTCACGCTTAATTATTTTATTGATTGCTTGATGTTTCTTTTCAGATTCTTTTAAGTAGTTGGGAAGTGTAGGAAGGAGCTCTTCTATTTGCTTTGATAATAATTCAGGTTCCTCTAGCTCTGGTGGTTCATAATCTTCATTATCTTCGTTTTCCTCTGCTTCCTCTTTGGCTTCCTCTTCCGCTTCTTTAAATTGATCTTCTAAATACTCATCATAATCTTCTATCGATAAAGCAAGATGCTTCGTTATAATACCTGAAGCAACAATGCTTGCCTGCTCAGCATTATTGGACGCATGTTCTTTTTCAATAAACACATTGGCAAAGCTTAGGATTAAAAGAAACATTAAAAAGAACACACTAAACAATCCAATGATAAATAGCATTGTGTTTCCTTTTTCATTCTTTAAATATTTCATTTACTCCATCACCCTGCCACTTATTTCTCTCGTAAAGGAAACCTTCGGAATATATCCCGCTATGCTATCTGGGATAAAAACCAAATCTAGGTTCACATGCATCCTTAAAGTGAAATGATTGTTACCGTTATTCATCGGATCGAGATCCATTATCTGTATGTTACCTCCGGCTTTATTAACAAGATTTCTTGCAGAACTGGTTGCATCAGTTATATCCTCAGTGACTGCATATGTCTTTGCTGCTTCATTCAATGCAGATTGGGCAATAATTGCCGCATAACCCGCAACCAAAAACTGCCACAAAATCATCATAATCAAGAAAACAAGGGGCACCATTGCTAAGAACTCGATTGTCGCTGAACCATCTTCATTATTGATTTTTTTCTTCATTTGATGCCCCTCCTTTTTAGTTTGAGACATTTTTTTCATAAAGTTTATCAATTTCATCTAAAGTTTCTTTTAAGTTTTCTTTTGATAAATCCATTAAGACTGTTTTTAGTTCTTCTATAGACTCATTATGTTTCTTATAAAATTCTTCTACTTTAGAGACAATTTTTTGGGATTGGTCATCGGAAATTTTGTCATCATTCTTCAGACTATATACCGATTGTTTAGTTAGATTTTTTTCTTTACGTAGTTTATTTTTCCATTTATTATTGACACTAATGATTTCCAGTATTTCTTTGTTTTTCGTACTAATAGCACTTAACGTTTCACTGTTCTTCCATCCAATCCACTTCAGAGTATCATTTACTGTTTTACCTAATTCATCATTGAGTTGATTTTGATTGTTTACATTCACATAACTACCATCTGCTGCCTTGGCGATTTCTTTCAGTTGCTGTTCATCTTTACTGGCTAAATCAAATCCAATGACATTAACCACTGGTGAGATTCCCGAATCTTTTAATTCTTTCGCAGCTGCTACCGGATCGCCATCACATGTTTCAATTCCGTCACTGACAATATAGACAACGTTTTTATGCTCTTCTCCAGAGTACTTTGATAGGTCCTCTTTCGCTTCCTTAATAGATTGAGCTAATGGTGTCCACCCTGCTGGATCAAAGGAATCAAGTGCGTTGGACAGTTCAGACTCATTATATGTTTTTGACTCATATACTAACTCATTGGCGGCACAGGACATTTTCTTATCTTCATCTGAGCCCGATCCTTCATGGCCATACACTCTTAAACTTAAATTCACATCTTCCGGTAATGTGGATGCAAACTCCTCGATTGATTCTTTAGCTAAATCCATCCTTGTTTTAGAACCCATATAATTCGCCATACTTCCACTGGCGTCCAATACAATTTCTACATTATATTGTTCTTTAGATGCTAATTCTTCGGCTTCCTCAGGCTTGTTTAAACTGCTTTCTTCAATAGAAACTTTCGGGTCTTCGTATGGCATCTTAAATACTGAATACAAATAGTTCGTCAGCTTCTGTAATTCCTCATCATTTGCATCCTCTGGTAAAGCAGGAATATCATTAAGTACCGCTTCTACATTCCTATCACCGAACATTGTATCTTCAGAACCTAGTATGCCAATAGGATATTCAATAATTTCTTCTATATTTTTTGGCAGTTCTTTTGCAACTAATTCTTCATTGATGGCTTCCTCAGCTATTTCATTTTCTTCAGAAGCTTTCTGTAATGTTTCTTGAGTTTCAGCATCTGTCTGTTCCTTTTGATTTTGGGTTTGCTGTGGTGTATCATTACTTTTCCCTTCATCAGACGAACAAGCTACAACCATTACGGAAAATAGTAGAAGCAGACAAATATAAACTGTTTTTTTCACATTAAAGCCTCCAACCATTGTTATAGTTAAATTAGCTACCTATGCTTTCTAGCATATCACTTATTTTAGTAACAATTGTCTCTGCCAAACCACTTCCTTGACCATCCATAGCCGTCGCAACCGCAAACATTAAAGCAACGATTACTGCCGCTAATCCTACCCATTCAATTGTTGATACTCCGTCTTCGTTATTAACTGCCTTTTGTGTTCTCGCATACAGAGCCTGCATTTTCCCGTTTACTTTTTCAATAAAATTTTTCATTTGTTTTTCCTCCTAAATAATTGGTTTTATTACTTCTAATTTTTTTGATGGCGTGAGCTAACCTTCAGTTAGAAATAATCACCCCTTTCAAAGATTTATATTTTATTAACTAAAGATATTCATAATACTGTTCTCACCATAGATCATGTTGAGAATCACTAATCCAATAATCAGCAACATAATGAGTGGAGCGATAATGAATGATGTGATTAAAGTGACTTTTGGAGATGCTTTAGCTGCTTTTTCTTTTACCTGTTCTAAGCTTATTTTCCTAATATCCTCAGCTTGTGCTTTAAAAGTCGAAGCCATCGGAACACCTAATCTCGTTGCTTGAATAAGTGATTTAATTAAAGATTGAAAGTCTTCATTTTCATTTCTATCTAATAATCCAGCATAAGCTTTTTCTCGAGGAACACCCAGATCGATTTCTTGAAGGAATTGGGCAAATTCTTCTCTTATTGGACCATCAAAATATTTAATTACCTCTTTGATGGCACTATCTAAATTCGATCCTGCTTGTAAGCTAATACTTACCGTATCTAAAAAGTCTGGTAAGTCCTTTCTTAATAGATCCTGTCTTTTTTTACCTAATGACCTCACCCAAATAATGGGTATAAAAAAACCTAAAATTGGTAAAGTAACAAAAGCAATATTTGCTAGGGGGAACCCCATAATTACCATAAAGAAACCAAGTAAAAGTCCCAATAAAATAAACACGATTTTAAATCCTTGAAATCTCTTCACACTTAATTCATAAGGGTTACCTGATCTTTTTAATAGCTTATCTACCTCTTCAGATTCACTATAAAAATTAATCCTCTCTCCTAATGTGGAGAAGTCATCAGCATATCTGGCGAGAAATTGAATGATTTTTTCCAATCTGCCTTTCTTGCCAGCTACAAGTACGGAAGAGGTAACTGCTATTTCTTGTAAATGAGCTTTCAAGTATTGCTTTTGTTTAGAATACTGATATAAACTAGCTAATCCGAGAGCGAGAGATAGCCAACATAATATAACGGCGAATAATATGAAAGAATCCATAACGCTACACCTTTATGTTGGTAACAGCTCTTACAAGTAATAGCGCGATTACCATCCCTATAATAAAAATAATCATTAATATAGCTCCTGGAACAGTGAATAACAATTCCATAAATCCATCCATAATATTGTTTAACATGAACAACAAGAAGATGGGCAGAGCAGGTAAGATATACGAAACAAACCTTTGTTCAGCGGTAGCTGTTGAAATTGTTTGTCTGAGTACCTTCCTCTCCTCAAGCGTGTGAGCCATTTCATATAAAACTTGTGTTAAGTTACCCCCTGCTCTTTTTTGAATTAATAGAGCAGAGATAAATAGTTTATACTCTCTCGTAGGTACTCGAACTTCTAATTCTTTTAACGCTCGCTCGAAATCGACACCTAATCTCATATTTTGGGTTAATGATTTAAATTCGTCTTTAGCAGGAGAACTCACTTCACTCGCTACGATTTCAAGCCCTTGGACAATTGTCATGCCAGATTTCGTTGCGTTCCCGAGAATTCGGCATACCTCAGACAATTGATTGTTTAACTTCTCTATGTATTTATTCTTTCTTATTAAAAATAAAATCCAATAAGCCCCTGCACAGAGCACAACCGCAATGATTAAGCTTAAGATAAGCGGTACACTAAAGAAGCCGAATAACATGATGGTGACAGTAAAGGCGATAAATAATAGAATGGCAAAAAATTCAGAAGGTAGAATAGATATATTGGATTTTACTAACTTTTGCTTAAAGTTATCGGCAAAATCAGTTTTATCAAACCTATCACCCAATTTTGCAATAAAGCTGTTACGTTCTTCTTTTTCTTGAAATTCCTTTGCTTGCTTTTTAATAATTTCTTTCTTATCACTACGATAACCTAAGTAATTATAAACACCCCATATAAAGAGCAATGTTGCTAATCCAAAAAGTATGGCTGCCTCCATAGTTACTCCACCTCCTATCCTTTAAAAATTTCTTCATCTAGCTCTATTCCATACATCTTAATTTTTTCTAAACATTTAGGTATTTTTCCTGTTGGTTCAAATGAACCTTCAACCTGACCATTTTCCTTTAGTCCTTTACGTCTATAGGTGAATATTTCATCAATATTGATTTCACCTGATTCACTCCGATAAACTTCACAAATAGAAACGATTTTTCTTGTTCCATCTGTTAATCGTGTACTTTGAACGATAATATCTAATGCGCCCACAATATACTCTCTAACAATATTTGATGGTAAATCCATACCCGCCATGACAACCATTCCCTCGACCCTTCTCAGTGCATCAAATGGGGTATTGGCGTGTACTGTTGTAATCGACCCTTCGTGACCCGTGTTCATCGCTTGCAGCATATCAAATGCTTCAGAGCCACGAACCTCACCGACGATGATACGATCAGGCCTCATCCGTAATGAGTTTTTCACCAAATGTCTAATAGAGATTTCGCCCTCGCCCTCCATATTTTCAGGGCGGGCTTCCAATCCCACGACATTTGGTTTATCTAAGCGAAGCTCAGCGGAATCTTCAATCGTAATTATTCGTTCACCTACAGGAATAGAATCGCCAAGAACATTTAATAATGTTGTCTTACCGCTACCTGTTCCTCCTGAAATAAGCACGTTCATTTTTGCCCTTACAATCGCATCTAAAAAACGAGACATATTTTCATTTAGTGATTCAAAGTTTAATAGATCTTGAATGCGGAATGGTTCTTTGCGAAACTTTCGAATGGAAACGACAGATCCTCCTAAACTGATTGGAGGTATTACTGCATTCACCCTACTTCCATCGGGTAACCTGGCATCAACCATCGGCGAACTGTCGTCAATTCTTCTGCCAAGTGGAGCTACAATACGGTCAATGACATGTCTAACATGGCTTTCATCTCTGAATGAGATGGGCGAAAGTTGCAACTTTCCATATTGCTCAATATAGATTTCATTAAAGTTATTGATAAGAATCTCCGTAATACTCGGATCATTTAATAATGGTTCGAGGGGACCGTAGCCAATGGACTCATCTATAATCCTTGTAATCAGTAATTCTTTATCATGCCTCGGAAGAATGATTTTTTCCTCACTCATAAATTGACTGATAAGTTGTTCAATTCTGAGTCTCATTTCCCCTTGTGGCAAGCTGGTTAACAGTTCAAGATTCGTTTCTTTTAATATGCGCGTTTTGTAATGCTCTACAAGCTCTGAAATGTATTGATTTTGAACTGACGACCTTTTTATCGTTCGATTTCGATTATTATTTTCTGTTTTTTTATCAAACAAAGACATCAATCATCAATCCTTAAATTATATTATTCTAACATTTGGTTAACCCATTTCTTCACGCTCTTAGTAAATGGTATCAACTTCTTTTCGACAGCTTCTTTTCTAAATGGTTCACCTTTATTGATATGTGTTTGAACCCCTTTAATGTCTCTTGGTATCTTAAATGCTATAGGGTAAGAAATAATATCTTTTAAATCATTCGGCTTTATTTCATTTTCTCTCCCGACTTCATTTAATAACAATTCCATACGATCCTGTGTTTCGATACCAAGCCTTACAAAAAGATTTTCTACTTGTTTTAACATATTGATAGATGGTGCATCCAAATTCATCACATAATAGATTTTATCTGACTCTTCCAATGCAATATATGTCTGTTCATTCACATATGTAGGAAGATCGACAATGACAAAATCATAGCTCCTTCTACAGGTCCTCAATAATTTAGAAATAAAATCAGAAGGAAGACTTTCACTTACCTCAGCATCTTTAGGGCTTAATAACACTTCAAGCTTTGAGTATTTTTCCTTTTCTGATACGTTTCTAATATGGGTTTCCGCTAATTCGCTAATAACTGGTTGAAGATCTGCAAGCGACCTGTTCGATTCAATCGAAAGATAAGTTTCCGTACCACCGTACTGCAAATTTAAATCGATTAAAATCACTTGTGCAGTGGATTCTAATTTTAATGTTTGTGCAAAAGAACTCGATAGTATCGTGCGGCCACTTCCACCTTTACCACTATAAAACGAGAGAATCTTTCCTCTTCCCCGTTTAAAAGATTGATTAGCTGAAGCTGTTTCCTCCAACTGCTCTCTTTTTTGAATAGCCAGTTGTATAATGCTGTCCATTCTGCCATAAAGCATGGTATTTTCATCCGGTAAAACAAAATAATCAGTAATTCCTGCTCTTGTTATATCCCTTAATGTGTCAAAGTCTCTTGAGAAGGAGATATAAACAATTGGGAGTATATGATTATAAGTGTGGATATATTCAATCGTATCCACTGTTGATTCTGAAGAGGATTCGATTAGAAAGATTAAATCTGGAGATAATCGATCCAATTCTGACCTTATATCAGAATAATTAAGTGTATCTATTTTGTTATATTCATTAAATAACCCCATAATATTAGTAAGCGATTCATCACTATCACTCACTATCAGGATATTGATTTGTTCAGCCATCATGACCACCTCATTTTTGACATACCTTATAATCAGTCTTTTTTATCTGACTTTTCTTCTTTCTTCTCTTCTTTTTCTTTAGGTTCTTCTTTCTTCTCTTCTTTAGCAGGAGCTTCGTCTACCTTCTCCTCTTTCTCTACAGAAGCCGCTTCTTTTGCCTCACCATCGACTTCTTGCACTTCCTCTTCTAAACCAACATTTGCCTTTAGTACTCTCATACTATCAGCGTAATTTTGCATATGTATAATTTCTGGTGCAGCTTCAAAAGGGACTTCCACGACAATTCCTGAAAACTTTTTATCACTTTGTAAGATACGAGCAACCTTTACATCCTTCTTAAAGCTTTCAGTAACTGGATTACCGTCAAACTTGTGTGAAACAATAATGTCCACTCGATCAAGTGCCTCTAACTGTGTATCAAAGCTTACATTTTCAGTCTGCGTTATCATCACGAGACGACTATTCTCATCAGTAGCTGTTGATACAGGTTTAATCATTGGTTGTGTAATCACTTCATCTTCCTTTAATGGTACGACTAAAACTTTGTTAATTAGATCTTCAACATTTAATACATACGATTCATTTACATACCTATTAGGTATTTCAATGGCTTTCACTTGTTCTGGTTTAATAACTGTTCTAGAAGGGATATCATCTGCTGCTACATAAACTTCCGTCATCCCACCAAGATCAGCATTAAGTTCGCTCACTTTTTGAAGGACGAAAAAACCAGCTGCCACTGCTAATAATAATGAAATAGATATAAAGATTATGGCTCTTCTCTTCGATTCCAACATTCTGCTTCTTCTCTCCCACATCATTCATATTTTTCTATATTTAAGTAAAATTTGGTAAATAATTTACTACTTTTTACCTCGTTTAAAAAATTTTAAACCTGATAATTTGAAGTTTTTTCTTTTTTCCTGCTATATATTTACTAACATGAGTAGAAATTTCCGTCAAATCCACTTTTGTCCATGTCGAAATTTGTCTGTGATTTTCATACTAGTTTTCTCTCAAATTCGAGATTTTTTATGTGATTTTGGAAGGATGTCAGTACAGGAGCAGAGAAACAATTCTAATTACTTTATTGCAAATAATTGAGGAATATATATATTTATAGTCTTTTAGACTCAATTTGTAAGCAAAGTGGGTTTCAACCTAAAATATACTCATATAAGTGTTGGAAATTTCTCTGAAAAATTCCCCTCGGGGTATCGAGAGTAATTTTTCACTCCATGTGATTTATTTTCTTTAAAAGTATAATAAAAAGTTAAATAACAATTGTTTATTAGGTAAAATTTTATATTTATTTCCTTTTTATACCTTATAGTCATTTTATCAATATAGTATCATCCCATTTCAAACGACATAGATACAAAAAATGCTAACCTAGGACAAAGTAATTAAACACAAAATAAATAGTTGACAAGAATCGACAATTTTTCCATACAAAAAGAGATGTAGTTAATTACTACACCTCTCTTAACCCGAATATAATTATTCACCTATGACCTTTGCCCCTTCTAATAGTTTATCTGTTAATTCAACACCTTGTTTCTCAGCTGCATCCTTGTTAACGATTAATTCTAGATTATCAGGGAAACCAACTGGGATGTCACTTGGCTTTTTGCCATTTAATATTTCTATAGCCATTTCACCTGTTTTATAACCGAGGTCATGGTATTCAAAGCCATAGGAAGAGAACGTGCCTCTTTCAACCGAATCACTTTCACCAACAAATGTAGGGATTTTTTCTTTATTAGCCACTGTGATCACTGATTCTAAAGCTGAAACGACGGTATTGTCCTTTGGAATATAAAAGACATCGGAGCGATCAACAAGTGATTCTGCTGCTTGCTTCACTTCTGAGCTAGTTGAAATTGCCGTCAACGCATATTCAAGTCCATTCTCTTCTAATGCCTTCTTCGCATTTTCTACATTAACAATTGAGTTAGCTTCCCCGTCGTTATAAATGATTCCGACCGTCTTTGCTTCAGGGACAAACTTTTTAATAGAAGCAATCGTATTTTTAATCGCATCTGGATGGGTATCAGAAGTACCAGTTACATTTGCACCCGGCTTGTCCAAGTCTTTTACAAGATCTGCGCTAATCGGATCGGTAATGGCTGTAAAAAGAACGGGTATATCCTTGGTTGATTGAACAACAGATTGAGCACTTGCTGTTGCTATTGCAAGAATTAGGTCATTGTCAGCAGTAACCAAGTTTTGAGCAATAGACATATTATTATTAGCGTCCCCTTGAGCATTCTGATAATCTAACTCTAAATTCTTTCCTTCCTCATAGCCTGCATCTTTTAAAGCAGCCATAAAACCTTCTCTTGCAGCATCTAATGAAGGGTGCTCAACAATTTGTGTAATACCAATTTTAACAACTTTTTGCTCCTTTTCATTGTCCCCACTGCCACTTGCCTCATCAGCACCTGAAGAACCACATGCACTAAGAAGCAGCATTGAACTACCAATCAAACCTGCTAATAATTTTCTCATGACCTAACTCCCCACTTATAAAATTTTTAATATTTCGATAATAACACGCTTTGTTGATTTAAAGCAATGAATTTTTTTGCATGCGTTTTCATTATAGTAATGATACTCCACACATATTGATTCCCCTTCTTTTTCATAGAAAAATCGTGGTGAATTTTTACAATTATGTGTGCTATTCTTATATCAGATACTTACATAAAGGAGTTTTTGAATGACTGAGGGCATGTTTAACTTAAAAAAGCTGAAAAAAGCTAAAATGACCTATTATGCAGTCTCCTGCTACACGGATAAGACTTCAAGTCAAGAAACATACGATACCCAATTTGCCTTTCCTGTCGGAGACCTCGATAACGTAGAAGTGACAACAGAAATACTCGATGGTGAGTCGAACGAGGGGCAACGTGTAAAACTTCACGAGATCATGAATGAAAAACAGCTGCAGTTCCCTTTTTATATCATCAATGAAATTCATGCGGAAGATATAAGTAAAGAGATCAAGCTTCTTAAAAAAGACCACCCCTTTAAGAATTTGCTTGGGACAATTTCTTTTGAGGAAATAGTTGCAGCTGAAGATTGTGCGATTTATCAGCTTCACAAGGCTGTTGCGTATAAACAGACTGTTGCTGAAACGATTGAATTTTTGAATGGGAAGCTAGCTGGACAGAAAAGCTCATAAAAATAGCCGAGCCCTTTTAGTTAAAGTCGCTCGGCTTTTTTATTAGGAGCCAACAAAATCTCCCCCGTTAACGTGGATGGTTTGACCGGTGATGTAAGAGCCGTCATCAGATGCTAAAAGGACATAAACGGGTGCTAATTCATACGGTTGCCCTGCTCTTTTCATTGGGACATCGAGACCAAATGTTTGGATTTGTTCAGGGGATTGACTGGCAGGTTGGAGTGCCGTCCAAATTGGCCCCGGTGCAACGGCATTGACACGAATGCCTTTGTCAACAACATTATTAGCCAACGCTCGTGTGAAGCTAACAATTGCACCCTTTGTTGCCGAATAATCAATGAGATCTTTTCTACCGATATAGGCATTAATTGAGGTTGTGTTAATAATGCTGGCCCCATCTTTCAAGTGAGGCATGGCTGCTTTTGTCATATAATAATACGACCGAATATTCACGTCAAAGGTTATGTTCCACTGATCTGAACTAATATTTGTAAATTCATCTTGCAAAAACTGTACAGCGATATTATTCACAAGCACATCACATCTGCCAAAGGTTTGGATGGTCTCTTCTACAATTCGTTTACAATGCGCTTCCTCCCTTTGATCACCTGGGATCAGAAGACATTTCCCACCATAATAAGCGATTGCCTGTTTCGTCTCTTCTGCATCGCGATGTTCATCATAATAGGCAATTACTAAATTCGCTCCTTCTTTAGCAAAGGCTACAGCTGCGGCTCTCCCTATCCCACTATCGCCCCCAGTTACAATTACTACTCTATCCTTTAACTTGCCGGTACCTCTATATTGCGGATTATCATATATGGGCCTTGGGACCATTTCGTATTCCATCCCTGGCTGTCTATTCTGCTTTTGTTTAGGAAAGCTAAATACAATTTCCTCACATTTTGTTTCTTTTCCGTAATTTCCTCGTTCCATAGGGCTTCCCCTCCTCTTCATCATATTATTTTAATTGAGAGAAGGTGGTGCAAACGCGAAAATACCTAGCTCATAAAAATTTTAGGTACTAACATTGAGCACTCAACTTAAGGAGCTGGAAGCTGATGGGATTGTTCGAAAGAAAGCGTATAGTCTCACAAAAAAAGCAGAAACGCTATTACCTGTTTTAGAGCAGTTATGTGAGTGGAGAGAAAAAAACCGCAATAGTTTGTAAAATAGTCCACTAAACTCTCGTAATCTATAGAACCTTAAGTAGTGAACTGTATTAAAAAAGTCTTGCTCCAATTAAACGAAAGCAAGACTCTTGTATTTTTCACCGAATTACACTTTTTCCATGATGAATTCACGCTTTCGAATCATATGCACAACTAAATAAACAAGTGGTGTGATGCAAATTGAGGCAATAAATTTAAATAAATATTGCGAGAGAATCAATCCCAATAATGCGGAAGTTGGAATCGTTCCGTAAAAGGCGATCGTAATAAATATCGATGTGTCGACGATTTGACTAATCATTACAGACATATTATTTCTGAACCATAACTTCTTCTTACCATGACGCATTTTTAGTTGATGAAAAACATACACAACAATATGCTGGCTAATAAAATAAGACACAAGACTCGCAACTATTACACGAAAGCTACCACCTAAAATCGCCTGAAATGATGCCTGTTCGCCGAATACGGGAGCAGCAGGTAATTGGATGGTGATCATAATAAAGATAATCGCCAATATTTGTGTGATAAGACCAGCTTTCACCGTTTGTTTACCAGCTTCTTTCCCATATAATTCGACGATAATATCAATGATTGGGTACGTAAAAATAAAAACGACCACTGCTGCTGGAAGAATCGCTAAATCGCCAAGGCTGAATAATTTCACAGCAACTATATTAGCTAAAATAAGCAAGCCCACATAGATGCCGTTTAAATATAGAATCATCGATTATCCACTTTTTCTGGATAGAGATCATGGTTCATTAATCGATGCTCTGCCATCTTTTCGTATTTCGTTTCCGGTCGGCCATAATTGCACCACGGATCAATGCTAATACCACCACGAGGCGTAAATTTCCCCCAAACTTCAATATAACGGGGGTTCAATAAATCAATGAGGTCATTCATAATAATATTGACACAGTCCTCGTGAAAGTCGCCATGATTTCTAAAGCTAAAGAGATACAGTTTCAATGATTTACTTTCTACAATTTTTTCATCAGGGATGTAAGAGATATACATCGTAGCAAAATCCGGTTGGCCTGTGATGGGGCAAAGACTTGTGAATTCTGGACAATTAAATTTGACAAAATAATCTCTACCGCTATGTAAGCTGTCCACAGCCTCAAGTACTTCTGGTGCGTAATCTGATGGGTATTGGGTCTGTTGATTACCTAATAAAGTTAAATCCGTTAATCCTTGTTCTTCTTTTCTTCCTGACATAAAAAAAGCCTCCTTGAATCAATTTCGTTCAGGGAGCTAAAACCATCTGTCAACTAAGAAACAAAAAACCACGCCCGAATATGGACATGGTTTTTTTCATGCATCCATAGTTTTTTATAGAGGGTTTAAAGCTATGAACCTCTTCTGGATATCTTCCAGTCTATTCATTTACTTTTCTCAGTTTATATAAGCTTGTGATCACTGTCAATCTTTTCTGTTAGGCGTACACTTCGTTACCATCCGATTCATCTTTAATTTCACCAACAATTTCAGAAAGAATATCCTCCATTGTTACTAACCCGACCGTTTTGCCTTGATTATTTGTTACAAGGGCCATATGTGTACGTGTTTGCTGCATTTTCAAGAAAACCTCTTTAATGGAGATGGTTTCTTTATAGCTTGGTATCTCATGCATAAATTCTTTAAAATCTTCCTTACGTCCTGCAGCTAAACTCGTTAACATTTCCTTCGTATTAATGAATCCGATATATTCCTTCGTCTTAGATGCAACAGGGTATCTGGTATATTCATATTCATCGATGACCTTTAACATACTATCCAATGACTGATTCTTCTGCAGTGTAATCATTTCTTCTTTCGGAATCATAATATCTTTTAATTGACGACCATCAAAGGCAAAGATGTTCTCCAAATAAGCAAGTTCTGTTTGGTTGATTTCTCCACCTTCATAACTTTGTGTGACAATCAACTTCAACTCTTCTTCCGAGTGCACAGTATCATGACCAGCTGGCTCAACACCAAATCGTCTTAAAATAAACGTTGCTGAACCATTTAATAAACTAATAACTGGCTTCATAATGCGACCAAACCAATATAAAGCTGGCGCCAGTAGAAGTGTCATTTTTTCTGCATATTGAATCGCTAATGTTTTTGGTGCAAGTTCCCCAATAACGACGTGTAAGAACGAGACAATAGTCAGTGAGATAATATAAGAAAGTATTGTCGCTACAGCGGCAGATACTTCAAATTCAATAAACAAAGGTTCTAAAATCTTCTGTACAGTTGGTTCACCTAAAGCACCTAAAACAAGCGCTGTAATGGTAATACCTAGTTGGCAGGCAGATAAATAATAGTCAAGATTATGAGCTACTTTTTTAGCAAGTACTGCTTTTTTATTTCCTTCTGCGATCAATTGATCGAGTCTAGACATACGCACTTTCAATATAGCAAACTCGGCACCTACGAAAAATGCCGTAAATAAAATAAATAATGCAACTAAAAACAAGTTTAATATGATTATACTGTCCAATTATTTCCCTCTTCCTGAGGGATTCACCTCCAAGATGATTACGATGATTGAGGGGTTTCCTCTGCTATTTGATCTTCTAAATATTGATGGAACATGACTTGTTTAATTTGATAATTATCCATTTCAGCCACTTCCCACACATGATTATCGTGATGAACCTCGTCACCCTGCTCTACTACTTCAAGGTTTTTATATTGTATCCAACCAGCAATTGTGTCGATATCTTCACTATCTTCAAATGTTAGGCCAAACCGGTCTTCCAAATCAGTCAACAACACACGTCCATTGATGATATATTTTTGTTCACCTGCTGGACGGATATCCGCTACTTCATCCTCATCAAATTCATCTCGAATTTCGCCAACTAGCTCTTCAAGTACATCCTCCATCGTTAAAACACCAGAAGTTCCGCCGTACTCATCCATAACAACAGTCATATGGACTTGTTCTTGCTGCATTTTCAACAGCGCATCTTGTATACTTGTTACTTCTACAACAAATGGAACATCACGCATATATTGCTCTAACTTTACTTCCCTGCCACTCACAATGTGACTGAGCATTTTCTTCGCATTGACAACACCAATAATACGGTCTTTATCCCCATTTTCGACAACGGGATAACGCGTATAATTATGTTCATCTAAAATGGCGATCAGTTCATCTGGAGTCATATCCTTATCAATTGTCACAAGATCTGTTCTTGGAACCATGATATCTTTTGCTACTCTTTCATCAAAAGAAAAGACGTTCTCTAAATACTTCAGTTCTGTTTGATCAATTTCTCCACCTTGGAAACTTTGTGCCATAACGATTTTTAATTCTTCCTCAGTGTATGCCTTTTCTTGCGGAGCTGGCGCGACACCAAACATACGCAATAAAAGACGAGAAGCACCATTTAAAGCAAAAATAAACGGCGACATAATCTTACCGAACCAGTAGAGTGAAGGAGCAAGCATTAACGTCACTTTTTCCGAAAATTGAATAGCTAAAGTTTTCGGTGCCATCTCTCCGACTACCACGTGTAAATAAGTTACTAATGCAAAAGCAATAGCATAAGAAGCAACATCAGCAATAGTAGCAGAAATGTTTAACCAACTAAAAACAGGATACAACACAGCACTTACAGCCGGTTTACCTAATGCACCTAAACCAAGTGCTGTTACCGTAATACCAAGTTGACAAGCTGATAAATAATAATCCAGGTCCGCTGCTACTTTCTTAGCAAGAACCGCTTTTTTATTTCCTTCAGCAATTAACTGGTCAATCCTCGACATACGGAGTTTGACTACTGCGAACTCAGACGCAACGAAAAACGCCGTCAGAGCAAGTAAAATTACAAGCATTATTAAATTCGTAATGGTTATTATGTCCAATTATTTCCCTCTAACTGAGGGATTCACCTCCAAAATAGTTAACACTCATTCAATCGTTTGAAACAATCTGATAATTCTTTTTCAAGTAAGCGAAACACACGCTTTTTTTCGATTTCGGAACACTGTTGATATCGTTGTTCTACGATTTCAAGCTTCCCTTTTAAACGATTGATTTCCTCTTGGACCTCTATTACCATGGGGTCTACTCCTTGGTTATCCTGTGTATGAAGTACTCTCTGAATCTCTAGAATTGATAATCTCTCTTTCTTCAAAGCTTTAATCCTTTCTAACGTATTCAGGACATCCTCAGGATAAAGACGGTAGTTTGAAGAGGAACGTTCGACACTCAATAAATTCTTTTTTGTGTAATAATCAATCGTCCGTGATGTTAAACCGCTCAATTTCGCCACCTGACCAATTCGCAATAACGCCTTCCCAATGAAGTAACCCCCTTTCTATATTAAGTATTACGTTTCAGTTTTATTTAAAACCTATGTTTATAGGTTGAAACTTTTTAAGAAAAAACACAAACTATTACGTTATAGTTTATGAGAAAATTATATAATGGACTGTAACTGAAATCAAGTGGTAGCTTTTTCAGTCCACAACTCCCCATTCTCAATTATATTTTAACTGATAACAGCAGATATCTCAAAAAAAGAAACTTCATATTATATACCTCTCACTTGATAAAGAAAGATATGATTGATTATTTTACCTCTATGGTACTTTTCGGAGGATGATATAGAATGATAAACGGGCTGATGAGATGACGGTGCCTAAATTGTACTCAGCCGGAAATATTGCCTTGTTCTAGTGAACTCGAATCAGAATAGGCAAACTAGCTTTTGTAATAGTTGGAAACGCGGCAATTACTTTGAACCAACTACTATATTTGACTCGTTTAACAGACAAACGCTTTAAATTTTTCACCGCCCTCAGAATCCTGACTCGTTCTTGCTGGAAACGTATCAAATAGCATAGGGTTACTCTATATTTGACTCGTTTAAGAAGTAATCGCTCCAAAAATTTGGATATTCTGCAAATCTTGACTCGTTTTGGAAAGGAACGAATCAAACATTTGAACCTTCTACTATTTTTGACTCGTTTACCAGATAAACGCTTCAAATTTTTCACCGCCCTCAGAATCCTGACTCGTTCTTGCTGGAAACGTATCAAATTAAAGGGGGGTACTCTATATTTGATTCGTTTAACAAGTAAACGCTCCAAAAATTTGGACATTCTGCAAATCTTGACTCGTTTTGGAAAGGAACGAATCAAACATTTGAACCTTCTACTATTTTTGACTTGTTTAACAGACAAACGCTTCAAATTTTCCACCGCCCTCAGAATCCTGACTCGTTCTTGCTGGAAACGTATCAAATAAAAGGGGGGTACTCTATATTTGATTCGTTTAAGAAGTAAACGCTCCAAAAATTTGGACATTCTGTAAATCTTGACTCGTTTTGGAAAGGAACGAATCAAACATTTGAACCTTCTACTATATTTGACTCGTTTAACAGACAAACGCTTCAAATTTTTCACCGCCCTCAGAATCCTGACTCGTTCTTGCTGGAAACGTATTAAATAGCATAGGGTTACTCTATATTTGATCGTTTAAGAAAGTAAACGCTCCAAAAATCGGTACGCCTAACAAATCCTGGCTGGTTGCGAATATACGGAAACACGCCAAGAATGATACAAAGTTATCTTTCCCCGATTTCTTAATTATCTTTCTCCGGTTGCTTTTGTTTTGGATTTTCCCCATAAAAAAACACCTCCATTCTTTAAATGGAAGTGTTGGTTCTTTCATATAATTTTGTCCATCATGGTCGTTGCAATAGAGAAATAAATCAGTAGGCTAAGAATATCATTTAATGTAGTAATAAAAGGGCCGGATGCAATGGCTGGATCAATTTTTAAGCGGTTGATAATGAGCGGAACAACTGCTCCAATCACTGCGGCCATACTTAATGCTAAAAATAGTGAGGCACCGACGATAAAAGCAAGCAGCCAATTTCCTTGGTAGAATAGACCGATAATACCTGTTAATACGATCATACATACGACACCGAGCATCAAACCAGTACCCAATTCCCTTTTCACTATTTGCCATACACCGTTTTTCTCTACTGATCCAGTGGCTAATCCACGGACAGCCACAGCTAATGATTGTGTCCCTGTGTTACCTGCCGTTCCCATAATCAATGGCATAAATGCAGCGAGGATGACAATTTGTTGTAAAGTTTCTTCAAAGCGACCGATGATGTTAGCGGTAATCATACCGAAAAACATCAATAAAACAATCCAAGGTGCACGTTTTTTTGCGGCACTAAAAGCCGTTAAGTTTAAATCTGTCGCCCCTTTAGAAGCAGCAAATTCTCCGAAATCATCATCTGTCTCTTCTTCTAGTACATCGATAACATCATCGACTGTAATAATACCGACAAGCTTTCCTTCTTTCCCAATGACAGGAACCGCTAGAAAATCATATTCTTTAATCAAACGTGCCACGTTTTCTTGATCTTCATTGACCGGTACAGAAACCACTTGTGTGCTCATAATATCATCAATGATTTGATTAGGCTGTGCAATAATTAAATCTCTTAAGGAAACAACCCCAGCAAGACGCTCCTCTATATCGACGACGTATAAATAGTAAATCGTCTCAGCAGCCATTGCCGTTTCTCTTAGTTCTTCAATGACTTGGGCGGCAGTGGACTCAACTGAAATGCGAATGAATTCTTTCGTCATAATGGCACCGGCCGTTCTCGGTGCATAAGTCATCAGCTCGATGACTTTATTGGCTTCTTCTTGATCCATGGATTGAAGGATATCATCTGCATTTTCTACTTCCATTTCAAGCAAGAAATCGGCAACGTCATCAGCAGACATATAATTAAACATCGCGACAGCATATTGAAAGCCTATATGAGTAAAAACCTCTGATTGATCCTCTAAGTCTAGCCCTTGGAAAATATCAGAGAACTCTTCGGGTGTCAGAAAAAGTAGTAATTGTTTTTGTAATGGCAGTTCCATTTCTTTAAACACTTCTACTTGGTCCGTCGGATGCAATTCAAGGAACGTCTCACGAAACATTTTCAAGTTACGTTCAGTGATATATTTTAATACTTGTTTTTGGTAATCTTTTTTTTGTTTTAATTTTAATAATTGGTTCATTTCGACTCCTCCATTTCGGAAGAAGAGCCTATTTATTCTGTATAAGATGAGTGGTGCAGAACAAATACCCTCCTCTTTTCTCCCTATTGATCAATTCCTGTTTACTCGACCTCGGATTGGGAATACTATCCATCCCGCACCACCTCCTTGTTTTTTTAAAATGAAAAAGCACCTCCAACTAACCGTGGAGGTGCATAAAATGCATAGAAAATACAACATGTACGCGTATTGTACAAGCAGTAATTACCCCTCCATTCGTAGAGCTTTAGCACTGTACAGCATAGGTAAATACCAGCTACATTAAAAACCACCTTATGTCGATGGTTCCTGTTGACCCATTGGCGTCTTTGGACATTTTTGGGCAGTAGCATATCTCTATACAGGAGCCTCACCTAACGAGGATTCATATGGATTGCCATGTTCACTTTACATCTAGTGTTACATTCTGTCAACACCTTTAGAAAAATTAATAAAGGTCCCCGTACAAGGGAACCTATTAGATTTAAGCATAGTAGCCAATGATGGATTTAGGTTCTAAAAATTCTTCGATACCAAAGTCTCCCCATTCACGTCCAATGCCTGATTGTTTAAAGCCGCCAAACGGTGCTGAGAAATCAGTTTTTGAATTATTGACTTGGATTTGTCCAGCGCGAATGCCTTTGGCCACTTTTTGTAATGTGTCACGATCGCCACCGTAAACGTATCCAGCTAATCCATAAATGGTATCATTAGCGATTTCGATTGCTTCATCCAAGTTATCGTATGTGAGGATACTCATTACTGGTCCAAAGATTTCTTCTTGGGCAATCGTCATATCGTTTTTCACATTTGTAAAAGCAGTGATTTTCGTATAATAACCTTTCTCCAGTCCTTCTGGTTTTCCAGGACCACCGGCAATTAATTCTGCACCTTCTTCTGATCCTTTTTTAATATACGATTGTACCCTTTCCCATTGATCTGCATCGACAAGAGGACCAACTTGAACATCTTGACTTGTTGGATCACCGACTGGGAAGTTTTCAATCACTTCTTTTACAGCCTCAACGAATTCATCATGCATTCCTTTTGGAATGAGTGTTCTTGTTGCCGCTGTACAAACTTGACCTGTATTTCCTGCGACGAGCGCAACGGCTGTTTTTGCCGCTCCTTTAATGTCTGCATCATCTAACACGATAAGTGGTGATTTTCCACCTAACTCAAGAGAAACTTTCTTGATAGTTGAAGCTGCGTTTTCCATAATTTTTTGTCCGACTTCACCAGATCCTGTAAAGGATACGAAATCAATATCAGGATGTGAACTAATGCCATTACCAATTGTTGAACCTGAACCTGTTACTAGGTTAAAGACACCTTTTGGCAAACCTGCTGCTTCAAAGATTTCCGCTAAAATCATCGCTGCAAATGGTGTATTTGATGCTGGTTTAAGCACTACGGTACTACCAGCAGCAAACGCACTTGCCAATTTAGTAGAGGTTTGATTCGTAGGGAAGTTCCATGGTGTGATGAGTCCTGCTACACCGATCGCTTCCTTGCGAACTAATGTGTTTCCTCGTTCTTCTTCAAATTTGAACGTTTTTAATTCCTCTACCGCTTGTTTAAAGTGTTGTAAACCCATTTGATAATGGACTTTATTGCTTCGCTTAACAGGAGAGCCTAGTTCTTCTGTAATCACTTCTATAATATCGTCTTTACGTTTTTCATATTCTTGACAAATTCGCTCAAGTAACTCAATTCTTTCTTCTACTGATGTTTGAGAGAATGATGGAAATGCAGCTTTGGCCGCTGCCACTGCTTTATCTAAATCTTCTTCTGTTCCTGAACTAATTTTTCCCATTACTTCTTCCGTTGCTGGATTAATGACATCAATGGTTTTAGATCCCGTTGATGTGACCCATTCGCCATTAATATAGTGCTTAGTATAATTTCGCATAAGTATAATCAAGCTCCTTTAGGGATATTATTGATTCTACTTAACCCATTCCCTTTCTCCCCTTTATTAAACATGTCACATTCGTCATGTAACTACCAACTTTTCATCTGTATAACTTTTATTCTTTAGGAAAAGATAGGGCTACGTGCTCGTCACGTAATATCGGTGTGGAGGGATGAACGTTGGAATTTATTGCTCATTTGATTCATCTAATCCAAAGATGGTTAGTGAAACTAAACTACTCTATCTACAAGAGATCTAATCGCCTCCTAAGAATAAATAGAGCTAGGTCAATGGCGCAAAGTTAAACGTTCGGCCAATCACAGATAGTAAAAAGGTAAGCACCTTCATGATGCTTACCTTTTTATTCTTTTTCTTTACTTTTTGCCAGTTTTTCTTTATCCAACGTTCCAGGTGGTTGTTCAAGATAACCCAATTCCACCATTAAATTCGCTATATCCTTTGCATACTGACCCACTTCCATAGCTAAACGTTCATAATTGATGATCAGGTCATGCCTTTGACTTGCTGCAGCACCCGTCGCATAGTTTCCACTCCCGGCAGCTGTTAACATTCCTAATTGAAAAAGGATTAATTTATCCGAGAATACTTCGGCAGTTGAATTGGTAATACTAACATCTCCATCAATTGGTGCTTGAAGACCATTGTTAATCAAAGTAACAGCAAATAATTCCACATGTTTTTCTGAAATATCTTTGCCTTGTATACATATCTTTTGTACTTCTTTTCTTGGTGACATTTGGGCAAAGCTTGTAGCTAATTTTAGCCCAACAACATTATTGAAAAAATTAAGATGAAGATGAGAGATTTCCACAGCATTCAACGACCTCTTGTCAGCAAAAGGATTTAATCCTTTGAAATAACTTTTATCATCCACCATATCAATTTCTTTTGGATAAGGAATAACTGGCGATCGGACAAATACACCTTTATTGATTTGGATTTCTGAACTTTGCTCAAATAAATCAGCTGTCGCAAAAAGTGCCTTATTAAAAAGCTTTCTTATATCTTTTCTTGCACTTAACGCAAGAAATCCACTATAACTAAGCATGCCAGCTTTAGCCATGTGATGAATATAGGTCAGCATAAATATATCTGTATAAACTTTCGGTGCATCTCTATTTACATCAGCAGCAGTAAAACCTTTAGGAATAGGTATTTTCTCTTGTACAAAAACACTTTTTACCTTTGCTATATGGTCTTCTGAAATCTGACAAGCAGTTTGTACTAGTTGAGATATCGTGTTATCCTCCACGGTTTCTCGCAAATAACTTAAAAACTGAACGGACATCGTATTCTGCATATAAGATGTCCATAAAGACGCTAACTCCGAAGAAGAAAGGTTAATCTTTTCTTCTGTCATGCGTGCACTTCCCTTCACAATATTCTGACCTTACTATTTGTTATTGAAAGGAGAATTATACCAAATAGGAAAATAAAAAAGCAGCTCACTTAAATTTTAAGTAAGCTGCTTTTAGACTTAGATTAAGTTTTTCACTACTTCTTCTAATTTCATCTCCCTGGAGCCCTTAAATAGAATGAGGGCTTCTTTCTTCACGATTTTATTAATAAATTGAACGATTTCCGATTTTGTATAAGGAGACACCACTTTGTCTTCCCCCATCATTTGTTTCGCTTCTTTTGCAATTGCAGAGGCTAATATTCCATATGTGACGACAAAATCAATTTCATTCGGGTCAATTGCCTTTGCCATTTGTTTATGGAGAGTTTCAGCACTATCACCTAGTTCTAGCATATCCCCTAGTACTAATATTTTCTGATGATAGCCATCCATTTCCTGTACTGTTTCAATCGCAGCTTGTACAGAGTTCGGACTCGCATTCCAAGCATCGTTAATAATGGTGTATCCTTTTTTTGTTTGAATTGTTTCCATTCGCATGGCAGTCAAATCTAAATTCTTCAATCCAGCGATAATGTTTTCAGGCGTCACTCCCAATTCAAGAGCGACAGCTACCGCTGCTAACGTATTTTTCACATTATGTTTACCAATGATCGATACCTTTAGATCTTTAAATGACTGCTCTCCTGCGAT
The DNA here is from genome assembly GCF_038006865.1 of Cytobacillus sp. FSL R7-0696. Lineage (NCBI taxonomy): Bacteria > Bacillati > Bacillota > Bacilli > Caryophanales > Bacillaceae > Cytobacillus > Cytobacillus sp. FSL R7-0696. The sequence goes on from NZ_JBBOWA010000001.1 coordinate 1,143,778, forward strand.
ATCAAACTCAAGATATTTTTTATATTCTTTTACTTTTTCATAGTAGTAATTATTCGTTACTTCATGACCGAATGTTTTAACACGCATGGGTAAATTCACATTCGCTAACGCCTGCTTTAAGTGAGCATCATCGCCATAGTATATAAATAAGCCACCATCTCTTAAACCATCAATAATTTCCAGTTTAGCATTGGCGATATTTTCTTCCGAACCTAGTGTCGCAATATGTGCCAAACCAACCATCGTAATAACTACAACATCAGGCTGAGCAATGGTTGACAGACGATGAATTTGTCCCTTTTCACTCATACCCATTTCTAGAACAAGGACCTCTGTGCCTTCTTCGACATCAAGAATGGTAAGAGGCAACCCGATTTGGCTGTTTAAATTCCCTTTTGTCTTATGGACTTTATATGTCGTCTGTAATATGGACTTAACCATATCCTTCGTTGTTGTTTTTCCATTACTCCCCGTTACACCGACAACCTTCATATTTAATTGTTCACGATAAGCAGTTGCCAACTCTTGTAATGCTTGAAGTGGATCATCGACGTAAATCACGGGTACGCCTTCTGGTGGATGCTTATGCCCCTTCTTCCAAAGGGTTGCAGTAGCACCCCGATCGAAAGCCGTATTTACATAGTTATGACCATCATCAATTCTCATAATAGGAATAAATAAATTCCCCTTATGTAATGTTCTTGTATCTATCGAAACCCCGTCAACACGGATATCAGCGTATTCTTCTTGCAGACCTGAACCATTTAACATATCCTGAATTTCAACTAAACTTCGCTTTATCATCCTAAATCCTCCACAATGATTACTTACATCAAATTGTAGACCTTTTTGCAGAAAAAGAAAACTCTTTAGTAAGGTAAAGCTGAAATATTTTAATAGATTTAACTTTTAGAAAAAAAACTCATCCATTCATGATAATATGGAATAAATTAACTAGAGAATAGCGAGGGGGGATTTTATGGCTACACCTAAACATATTGTCTCAGCAGCAACGATTGTTTTAAACGATCATAATGAAATCCTACTCATCAAAGGGCCACTAAGAGGTTGGGAAATGCCTGGTGGACAAGTAGAAGAAGGTGAATCCATCACAGAGGCAGCCATCCGCGAAACGAAAGAAGAATCTGGAATCGACGTAGAGATCATACGCTTCTGTGGCATCTTCCAGAACGTAGAAAAATCCATCTGTAACACCTTATTCCTTGCCAAACCTACCGGCGGAGAACCAACCACAAGTTCAGAAAGCTTAGCAGTTGGCTACTTCCCTATTGACCAGGCGTTACAAATGATTGAATGGCAAAACTACAGGCAGCGGGTGGAGTATTGTTTGGATGAAGGTAGGCACCCTTTTTTTGTCGGTTTTTAAACATATTATGTTTTAACCTAACCTACTATCTAGAGACTGATTTTAGGTTAATGATATTTGTTTCTTCTTGTTTCTTTTCTATGCTTACTAACCGTGCAAACAAAATAAAACTCAACCCGCCCATTAAAGCAATTACACCAGTAATAACAAGAGATGGAATCCATTCACTTACAATGACAACGACACCTGCAGCACTGACACCTAAGAAAATTGAAACACCATACAGCGACATGTAAGTACTTCTCGCATGATCAGGCACACTATTAGCGAGCAAGGCCTGCTGCATCGGGATATACATCATCTCACCAATAGATGCGAGGAACATAGCAACAATAAGCAGCATGGGAATGGTTGTAAAGCTAAGAACCGTATAACCGGTGAAAAACAGCAAAAGTCCAACCAAAAATGTCACACGTTCCTTCCATCTTTTTATGAGTGTAATTACAACGAACGTAAGAGCAACAACAAGTATAGTATTTTCTGTCTTCAAAAGTCCTAGTAGATTCACACCATCTACCTCCATAGGAATGGCGGTAATGATCTGTACTGGATTTGGGAGCTGTTCTTTTAAACGAATACCAATATAATTCGTTAATTGTTCCTCCACAGCTACAATTAATACACTAGCAAGAATAAATATGATAAAAAACTTATGCTTTAATATATTTAAATACTCTTTATACACTTGAATCGTTTGACTACTTTTTTGCCGCTGTACGTTAGGTTGATAGGTTTCTTTAATAAACACCTTTGTCATCAAAATAGAAAGTAAGGACACAAGAGCTGCACTAAGGAGTAGTAAGACAAGGTGGGGAAAAAAGAAGAAAGCGCCGACCATACTACCAATAGCAATCCCTAAATTTCGAACCCAATAGGCATAAGTGTAAATTATTTTTCTTTCTTCAGGGGAACTCACATCAATGATTAATGCTTGATAGGCTGGATTGACGACACCTGTGCTAAATTGAATGGTCATAAAAAATAGAAAAGTGATGTAAGGATAGGCACCAACGGATGTATTGGCAACTGCAGCACCTAAATACCCTATAAATACAAACAGTTCTGCAAGCAATATTACCTTCCTTCTCCCTACTCTGTCTGAAGTAAATCCACCTAATAAGGAGCCTAAAACACTTGCCAACATCACACATAGAAATAGAACACCTGTCACGGCCTTCCCAACTTCTTCAGCAAAATAAATAATGATATAAGGTAAAATCGCCATTGTTGAAATAGATGAAATGAATTGCAACAGTAATCTAATACGGATGGCTGGGTGCAGATTTTTCATACAAATTCCTCCTCTTTTTAATGATTGATTAATCAATCATTGTTGAAGCGAATGAGAAGACTTCCCTAACCGGAAAGCCCTTTATCTGTTACTCTTCAGTTGGTGCAAAAAGATTTAGTGCAGTGACAGCATATTGTTCCCACACATCACTATAGCGATTATCAGTTGAATTTAAACGAACGCCTATTAAGAGACTCGTATACAATGTAGCAACAATAAGCGGATCTTGTTTCTTAAACACCCCTATTTGCTGCCCGTTTTGTACCAATTGTCCGACCTTCCCACGAAATACATCATGGAACTCATCTAATTCCTTAAACACATCAGCATACCGTTCATGCTGTCCCACAACTTGTACAACCAATTGCAAATAACGATTCATTTCTGCAAATGCTCTAAAATGCTCTCTTAACATCTGTTTTGTTTCCAATAAAGGATCAGCAGACGTCTCATCAAAAAATAAAACGCGCTCCTTCAATTCTGCTAATGGTTCAACAACAACGGTATAAAACAATGCTTCCTTATCTTTAAAATAAGTAAACACACTACCAAAACTAACATTAGCAGCAACAGAAACCTTCTTAATTGTCGTACCCTCATACCCTTCAGTCGCAAATAACCCCATAGCCGCTTCAAGAATCTTCTTTTTCCGGAGCTCCATATTTTGAATTTGTTTTTCCGATAATGGCATTTAAACACCTTCTATAAATGATTGATTAATCAATCATTTATTATTTTATATTTATATTATACCATTTATCAACTTATGTGAAGTGATTATTCTCCTTTTGAAAATATCCCTTTAAGTAATGGCTCTTTCTGTTTCGATTTCATAGGAGTATAAAAGCGATTTTTAGGAGTATTTTCTAAGTAAGGCAATAAGATATTTACTTTCTCATCACAGTTAGCAGCATCAATTAATTGCTTTTCAATAATCTTCATAGGTTCCTTTATACTTCCATCTTCGCTATAAATGAACCGATCATCGGCAAATTGCTCTGCCGCTTCCGTTTCATTGTCTGTATACGCATGGACAGATGGGCGAGCCCAAAACACATCTTTGCGCACAATTCGAGCCGGACTTCCCGCTGCTGACACATTGGATGGTAATGATTTTGTCACAAGTGATTTTGCTCCAAGAATAGAACCAGACCCAATATTAACACCTTTTAATATCATCACATCTTGTCCAATCCAAATATGATCACCTAAATAAACGCTTTTAGTTGGATTAATGCGCTTTTTCGTTGCTGCATCATAAATCAAATGTGGATCCGCTAACCTTACAACCACACCTGTGGAAAACATATTATCATGACCAATGAAGAGATTCTTTTGCTCTGAAAGAATAAATCTAGCACTCCCATTAAAAGAATAATTCCGCCCAATAAAGAAGGCACTATTATTCCATACTGAAACATTAAATGTCGCACGTCGATTGGATTTACCAATAATGACAACTGAATGGTTGCCATTAAAATGAATATTCGTATTTTTAAATTTGGCGCCACGTTCAACAATTAATGTATTGCCCTCTCCGACAAACTTCACCTTCGAATGATCAAATGCAATTTCCTCTTCTTTCATCCCTATTAATTGGATTTCATTATTTGAAGTTGGTTTTTTAAATATATCTGTGATGGTTTCCATTATTTCTACACCTACTTTTTATTAGCATTAAAACGCATTTATTATACATAAGAATCTATTCATCATACGCATTTTAATCCTAACTTAACGACTTTGTATTTAAGATACTTTAATTTTTACATCACCTGTAATAATCACTTATCAAACGTAATCTAAAATGGTTATTTATTCCTTTATTATGAACAAAAGAAACATATCCATTCTATTAAAGTGCAAAAACCCTTATGGAGTAATCAGACTGATACTTCATAAGGGTGCATAATAGATTATTTTTATGTACCTTTAACGAAAAACAATTTCCACCTTTCCAAGCTCACTGAACTCCGCAGTAAACACATCTCCTTTTTGCGCAACGACTGCTGCGGATAAGGCACCTGATAAAATTACTTCTCCCGCTTTTAAAACAACATCATATTCGAATAACTTATTCGCTAACCATGCTACACATGTAGCTGGATGGCCTAAGACATCTGCACCTGTTCCCTTATTCGATAATTCACCATTTTTATAAAGACTCATTTCGATTTTATTTAGCTCCAAACCACTAACGGTAAATTTCTCATCTCCTAATACATAAAGCCCACAAGATGCATTATCAGCAACAGTGTCTTCTAATTTGATTTCCCAATTGTGAATACGGCTATCTACAATTTCTAATGAAGGAATAATATATTTAGTTGCGGATAAAACTTCCTCTGCTGTCACATGTGGGCCTTTTAAATCCTTATTAAGTACAAATGCAATTTCCCCTTCAACTTTTGGTTCGAAAAGTGAATCGATATCGATTGATCCCTTGTTGGGTATGCTCATACTATCTAATAAGTGACCGTAATCAGGTTGATCGACTCCTAAAAGTTCTTGCATCGCAAAGGATGTTAAACCAATCTTTTTACCAACAACTTTATGACCGTCTTTCACTTTCTGTTCAATCGCTCTTAGTTGGACTTGATATGCATCGTGAATAGTTAGGTTAGGATATTGATTAGTTAGTGGCTTAATCGCTGTTTTCGTTTGTTCAGCATGAAGTAAATGCTCGTATATTTGCTGTATACTAATCGTCTTTTGATTACTCAATGATTAAACTCCCTTTCTTGTGAATATCAAAAAAAACTTTGATAGTACATTTTTATACTTGTACTATCAAAGTCAGGTAAGATAAAACAAACTTACTTCACAGGTATTTTACTAAAAAAGTCAATAATGACCTTATTGAACGCATCAACCTTTTCCCATTGCGGCCAATGGCCCGCGTCGTTAATAACGATTAATTCACTTCCAGGTATCATCTCTTGAATCGGCATAGCTTCCTCAACAGTTGAAGTCGGGTCGTGGTCGGTCCATGCTAATAAGGTTGGCACATCAATCTTTCCACACCAGGATGGATCCCAGCTATATTTTTGTCTAAATTCTATATCTTGTAAGGCGACAATATGATCAACTGCCTTTTGATAGGATGGTTGAGTATAGATGTTGTATCGTGCCTCTATCAGTTCATCCGTCACTTGACTCTTATCATACATTAGCCATTCAAGTCGCGTTTTCACATTTTCATAGTTTGCTTCTAGCACCGCCTTAACGGTAGACTCCTTTAGTTTTTTCATCACTTCAGCCTTGTTATTCACATTTCCAGGCGTATTTAATACTAAAGCTTTAGCAATGCCAGGGTGATGGGCTGCAAACCAGGCTGCAACCCATCCACCTAGGGATTCACCAGATAAATAGACTTCCCTCAAATCTAAAGCTTGAATTACTCCTAATAGATGATCACTATAGCTATCAATTCCATATGGGTGGTTCGGCTTTTCCGTGTATCCATGCCCAAGCATATCAATACAAATGACACGGAAATGCTCACTTAATCCTCTAATATTCCGAGCGTAGGCTTCGATATGGCCTCCTGTACCATGAAGCAAAATAAGTGGTTCACCAGTTCCTGCTTCTAGCACTCTCGTTCTTATTCCATTGGCATCGACATAATAATTTTTAAAAGCTAAATCGGCTAAATCATTCCAAATTGTCATCTGAACATCCTCCTTTATACTTTATGGAACTTCACAACACCCATTCCTGTTACCCACTCAGGGATGGGTTCATAACAGGCAACCTCAGGATCAAACTCTTGCAAAATGCCAAGCAGCACAAGCCAATTATGTATCTCCTGGCCACCATTCCCCCCATTTTCTTCGATATAATCTGGAGACCATTGTCTAAGTGCCTGATAATCTTTCTCTCTAATGTATCGTAAAAATTTACGATCCCACTCTTCATTGACCGGTCCAGATTTCAAGCTTGTCACACGTGTTTTACGCGTGTTTAAATATTCATCCAGCTCTTCAATCTGTTGACGACCATTTGTCAGAACTTTAATGAGCTCTTGATCCTCAGGTTTTTCACTATCAATCTTCGGAATCGGCACCCAATGAGAAATCCCGCCTGATGCCACAATCGCTACTTTTTTATCACTTTCCCATGTTTCAATTGCCTTACGCACCACTTCTCCGACTTGGAAGCACCGATCCATTGTCGGAAGTGGAGGTGCAGCTGTATTCACGGCAATCGGCACAACTGGAATCCTTAAATCATCGTTTAAAAAGTGGATTGCTTGCGTATGACCATGATCGACTTTCATTCTCATGGAAAAAGCAAAGTCTACATTATTCCCCAATCCTGTATCAAGTACATGCTTCGCTAACGCTTTCTCGACTGGCATTTGATATTCAGGAATTTCCCAATCTCCCCATCCTTCACAGCGGTCAAGTCCAATTGTGAAGGAGGGCATATGATCATAGAAGTAACTATTAAAATGATCATCAGATATAAGCACAATCACATCTGTCCCCATATCCTTAAGCCATTGTTTCATCTCAGCAACGGTATTTAGAAAGCGTTGTCCTTTTTCACCACCGCCAGCTTCATTTGTCATGATCATTGGGCTATGTGACATTGCTACTCCTGCTACTATTTCAGCCATAACTCCCACCTCTTATGTTTTACTGTTCACTTCATATCACGGCAGGCACATATCCACCCGCCAATGATTATTCAAAATGTAGATCTCCTAAAATAATGCTTGCCTGCAATGCTAAGAAAAGCTGACTACTTGTTTGGAGATCATTAATATCTGCTTCTAAAATTTTGCCGATTTTTTGTATACGATAACGTAAACCGCCTAGTGATAAATTCATGATTTTTGCTGTTTTACACATATTTTGTCCATTTTTAATGTAGATGTATAATGTTTTGGTTAGTTCTGATTCTTTCCCGCGATCATACTCAACTAACTTTGATAACATCTTGTTACAGAAATGTCGGATGTCTTCATTTTTACCTGTACGAAATAATATCCCCACCGCACCCAAATCATCGAAGTACATGATGTCTTTTTGTTGATTATTCACATTCAATGAAATGAGCGCTTCATTGTATAGAATAGGAATATCTTCAAGCGATGTTGCTTTTGAACTTATGCCTATTTTAAAAGGATTTTGAGGATATTTCTCTTTAAGAAAATGAAGTAATTTCCGTATAAATTCATCGACGTTTATAAAATGCTTCGAGAACATATCTATAGGTAACAAAGCGGCAATGTTTTGTGCATCCTCCGATATGAGAATATTCAGATTACGTTCCATAAAATATCTTGAGAAAACTTCAATCAGATTCATTGCACCAATTGGTTCCTTTTCACTCGGATAAAAATCTGCATCCACTTTTAAAACGAGAAATTGATACTCTTTCCCTAAATCTACGCCAATATGTCTTGCCCTTTTGAACAACACGACAGGATTTAGACGATTATGAATCATGTCTTCTAACAGTCCACCTTTAATGTTTAACCTAAGCTCTGTATCTAAAATGGACTCCTTATTGTAGTTACTTACTGACCCAACCAAATGCATTTGTTTCATTTTCAACCAATCGAGTTCAGTAAAAGAAGGCTTAATAAAGGAGCAATATCCTACCACCTTCCCCTTTGAAATCATCGGTGCTATTAATCTCTTATGTTGATTAGATTGCTCCATTTCGACTACTTGCTGATTGTCTATCAGTTCATTCAATTTCGTCTGCATAGCTTTATTCTGATTGTTTTTCACAATGGTCTTTAATTGATTACTATATTGTTTAGCCAGTTCTGCATCTAACCCGACTGAATATAGGTAATTAAATCCTAAATCTTCAAGAATAATAGGATTATTGGTAAGTTGATAACATACATCAGCCAATCGTGCTTCGCCAACACCATTTAGGAAGTGTCCAATGGCTTCATTATTAAAATCTACAGCAGCTTGTAAATGATTTTTTTCTGTTAACACTCTATCTAAGCAATTCAAAAGCATTTGTGGCAATCCTGATTCGAATTCCTTCTCCGTGTAGTTAAAGTTGCCAAAATGTGAAGACATTTGTACAAATGCCTCTAAAGCTTCAGGATAATGAACCTTTTTTTGCAATATACTCACCCACTTAAGAAAGTTACTAGTTGCATTAGTTACCCGAAAAATTAGTATTTTACAATTATTCTACTTCTTTTGGAAGTATCTGTCGATTAATGACTAGTGAGCCTAAGCAAAACAGGTAAAACACTATAGTCAAATAACTTAGCTAAGTTGGGGTTTCTATTGCTCTGAGCCCACCAATGATCCGCTTACTCGAACGTTCATTTATAATCCTTCAAAAGCTTTAACCTTTAATTTCTCCAACAGACCCTCACTACCTGTTTTTCTACGAATCCCGCGTATTCCCCAACCCCCATCAAAATTCAATACAGTGCCTGTAGCGGGAATATTGTCATCGCGAGAGGCAAAAAACACATAAGAACCTGCATAATCTTCTCCTTGCAAAATACGGCCGACTGGAGATGCTGCTGCGATATTCTCTTTACCTGCTTCCAAATCTTCGTCCTCATACCATTCCTTATACATGCTTGTGACAGAGCGGCTATCCATTTCTAATGAAGCAGGTCCTCTTAAATCTGTCATGGCACCGCCAATCGCAATTCCATTCACACGAACATAAGGAGCCAACTCAAAGGCCAACTGGCGGACTAACCCAACCACCGCGTGTTTTGTGGAAGTGTAAAGCGGTCCTCCACCATTTGTATAAAACCCAGCATTGGAAACAGTAAAGATCATATTCCCTCTAGTTTCAGCCAGTTGTGGAAGACAGGCTTTAGCTGCTAGTAAATATCCCTTCACATTGACATGAAATAATTCATCAAATGCTTGATCTAATTTATCTTCTGGAAGATCGACAAGTGCCATATTGTAATCCCAGATGCCTACATTTGCAATGAGGGTGTCAATTTTGCCAAAATGTTCGCTACACTGATTGACCGCTGACTTCAAATCACTCAGCTGTCGAACATCTCCAACAATGCCCATGACATCATCGCCAAATGTCTGCTCAAGCTCTTTTAGACGTTCCACTGACTTATCAAATATTGCTACCTTCGCACCTTCAGACACGAAACGTTCTACAATCGCCCGGCCAACACCGGACGCTCCGCCTGTGATAAAGGCCACTTCATTTGTCAATTTCATCATTGTAGCTCCCCACTCGTGAAAATAAGTCAACCATCCATTACTTTGCTCTTACTTTGTTCTGCTTCAAAGTAACCATCCTCAAATGCCACAAATACATCCTCTCCCTCAACCTTTACCGGGTATTTCTTCAAAGGTTTCCATGGCGGAGCCATCTTTACAGCCCCTGTATGAGCGCAAAACTTCCCCATATGCAGTGAACAAACGATGACATCTCCATCTAAATAACCGCCCTCGGACAGTGACCATTTGGCATGAGAACAGCGATCCTGTGTGGCAAGCACTTTACCATTCACATTAAACACCGCTACTGCCGTATCTCCTTCCACTACTTTTAATCCCTCATCATCTGGTAAATCAGACAACGTGCAAACCTTTGTATAATTCATTCCATACATCCCCTTTCCTTGTTAATCATGTTTTAGAAAAGCGCAAGGCGCCCGTAATCGCCGACAAGCATAAGATGAGCCGGCAGAAAGGTTGTTCTTTAACCTTTCCTGAGATTGGCTTAGACCAAAGAGCCGATGGCGCCTAGAGCTAGACATGAAAACCCACTAAAAAACCTTATACTTTCTTATATGTCAAAAAAATACAGATAAGTTATTTGACAAAAGTGTACTCTGATCGATTAAAATCGTGCGGCGGGCTATTTTAAAACCTAATCCTCCCTCTGAACGTCTCAGCACATCCCTGCGCTCTCCTGGAAATATATCTGCCTGATTTTCAGAACGATTACGATACACGATAAAGGATGACACGACTTCATACGTGTTCGGCTCCTCCGTCTCATTAATCATCACATTCGAAATGAGATGCCTTGTGCGCGATACTGGATTCTCTGCCCAGTTCACCCCCGATACTCTTGCCCGAATACGTCCGCGCATCGTTTCATAAGTATCGTCGTAATGCCCACCTTGTCCTTTAGCCGTATACTCCTGAGCCATTTCTCTACCTAAACGGTTCATGCGAATCGGCATCCAATAATGAATATCTTTATCCATTAACGCTAACCACGCCTCAAACTCCGAATGGTCTAGTAGCTGTGCTTCCTTGTAATAAAACTGTTCAATTTCATGCTGCAGTTCCAAACTTGGGCTACTGTCTGCCCATTTAAACGGCTTAACCAGCTCTTTTACTTCCATCCTCTTTCACCCTCCTTTGTTGACTAAACACTACTCACTTAACAGTTGCGGTTGTGGCCGGCTGTGGTCTCAATGTATCCCAACTTGACTCAGACATCATACGGACCCAATGAGAATAAAACCCTCTCGCCACATCTTCTGAAAATACATAGGATGTTTGACCAGGAAATTCCGGATTATTTTTCCCTTGTACATTTAACCCCATTTGCATAGCTAGTGGAGCTGTTTTTGACTTATAGCCACGAAGGGCGTTTTGAATCTCCACCCAGTTCTCTCCATCATCTTGCTCATATACACCACCGGCACTGAATGTGCGGACATTTTGTCTAGCCAGTTCATCCTTAATTTCCTGCGGTGCATCTTTATCAACAATGACAAATGCCCAGACTTCAATTTGATTCGGACCTTTTGGATGCCATGTGCGGACAGTATTCATTCCATAAGGAAGGAATGAACAGTTCGGGAAGATTGTCATATGACTGGCACCCATTCTGTGATAAGGCATTTTAGATTCTAATCGCTCTTTTGCCTTTTCAAATGCCGGACCTTCACTATAATACTTATCTACTAATGGCCCGACACGCACCGAACCTCTTGCTGTATCAAGATAGAATCCACAACCATGACCGCCCCATTCAGAAAGAAACTGGTGACCTTTCATATGTGGTTGAAAAACAGACAAATCTTGATCTTCCGGCAATCCTGCCACTACTGCTGCCAAATGAGAAGTGGTAGCCGCATGGTACATATCACCTGCAAATTGCTCTGCCGCAAACTTCCAATTACAAGGAATCACCCACTTTTGCATCGTACCAATAACCTCTGTACCTGCCTCAGAGCGGTCCAGCATCGTATCCATATATGGTGTGGCATCACTTAAATATGTCAACAAATCCGGTGCCTCCGGGTCCCAATTGGCAAATACTAATCCTTTATATATCTCCACACGCGCCTGCAACGGCCCCCAATCTTCTTTCTTAAAATCAGAAGGAAACGCCTCTTCTTCAAATGGCACATTCACTAATTTGCCAGCTGTGTCATATGCCCAACCATGATACGTACAAGTGAACGCCTTCGCATTCCCACAATCAGCCCGGCAAATCCTCATCCCCCGATGTCGACACTGATTATGAAACACCTTAATACTGCCATCCCTCTGACGTACCATCACAACAGGATCTTCTCCCATATAAGTAGTTAAATAATCTCCCTTCTTAGGCACATGACTCTCATGACCAAGAAGCAACCACGAGCGACCAAAAACCCGCTCCAATTCCAACTCATATAACTCCTGATCCGTATAAATACGTGGATCGATTTTCCCCTGCTCTGCATCCACTAGTGAATGAATCGATTCTGATGTCCAATTTCCATTATTAAAACTCATAAACTAGAACCACCCTTTCCATTAAACTCCTAAATGAAATCGCTTTCTTAAACTAAGTTTAAAATCTTTTCCAACGAAAAAATACAACAACAATTGCTTTTTATGTCTATATTTTCTAAACATTCTGTATAGATTAAAATACATATAATTCCATATTTCTCACAAGTAATGTAAAATGGTAGGACAAATAGATGATCATTTAAATATGAAAAGAGCCGTTTTCTAATTGGGAAAACGACTCAGGCTACTTATCAACAAATCGAAACAATAGATATTTTGTTCAATACGAAAAGCTGTTATTGGGATATGTTTTAAACAATGGCTATTTTAAAGAAATAAATATAAAGAATGGATTGAAAAGAAAAAATGAGATATTTTGGGTATTTAATTTATTTTATTGTTGCAACCATAGTTTTTTACTATTTAAGTAGATTTGTAGGAAATCAAGACAGTGGTTCAATAGGACTTATTTTAGGTAATTTCCTGCGAGGTATTATTATTGTCGTAACAGGATATTTAGTTGTAATTGGATTACAAAGAAAACAAAAATAAATATTACTACTTCAGAAGCCTCCTAGAGATTAAAAAGGATGCTTCTGTGTTTTAACAAGGACGATTTAATTTAAAACTGCCCCCCTAAAACCTTATCTTCCACATTAACAAAAGCCCTTCTCAATAGCACCGAATATATTTAATCCTAGTTTACGTGTAGAAATAAATTGTCCCTTGTAAAATAAAAAGAGGCCTCCAAGCTGTTTGTACAACGCCCTATAACCTCTAATTATTTATTCAATTTTCCCGACTTTAAGTTACTGTAAATTAAAGAAAACTTGTCCGCCTAACTTTTCTTCATAGCGAAGTTGCGCATTTTCTCCTGTTTTCACCAAACCAGATATATAACCTTCTTTTTCGTTCCCCACATACATCTCGAAGCTAAAATCAGGTTCCGTTGTTCCATAAACATCCCCACTATAAATATCTCCGCTCTCACTTACCATTTCAAAATTCATGATCCCATCAACATGGAAGGATAAGTCTTCTGTTTCAGATTCAACAAATTTCACTTTTGTTTCGGCTAATACCCATTCATATCCTTCTGGAGCTACTTCATTGTACTCATTCATAGATTTTAATTTTTGGTAGGCTTCATCCCCGCGAATAACATCTTTTACTGTTAAATCAAATTTAATTGCGTACGTATTACCTTCATCATCATACAACTCATCATCTACTGTAGCCGTTTTCTGGAAAGGAACAGGATTTGTTCGTGAACCAAGTTTTGATTTTGATTCTCCTTTCTCTACTTCTTCTGGTTGTGCAGTTTCACCTTGTTGATTCTCTTCTTTCACTTCAGTATCCTTTGTATCCTGCCCACAGGCCGCAAGAAAAACGACCATTATTAATCCTAATATAAGTAGTTTGAAACTGTTGTTCAAATTTCTTCCTCCTCTTGAATGAAAACCACTCTATTACATAAACATAATAAACGAACCTGATTTAAAACCAGGGATCTACTCTGTTCCTTCTTCTGTTTCTCCCATTTCTTCTAAAGCATCAGGATAAATAACTTCATCGAAAACCTCTTCTGTTGCTTTATCTTTCACAGATACCGTTACCTTATAATCTTCTGGATTCGCTCCATTAAACATTTGATACATAGAACCTTGTAAACCTAAACCAAATATAGCAAATCCATCCATGCTATTTTCATAAGATTCTTTATCTACCAATAAAGTAAACTCTGTGAATGATTTATTATGAGTAACATCCTTGATTGAGACATAATCTTCGCTACTTTTCATCTCTTCTATTGAATCTGTGATAGATGTTCCCATTTCTGTCATCATTTTTTTGTGTTCAGATTTAGGCATTTTATAAGTGAGAGATCCATCTTCATTTTTTGTGACTTCACTTACTCCCTCTTTTTTTGCTTCAGCAATAACTGTATCTATATCTTCTCCTTCAAAAAAAGAAGCTGGTAGTGTTAATTCCACATTTAAGAGACCTTTATCGACGTTTACTGCTCCTTCTTTTTCTTCTTGCTTTTGATCTGTTGATTTTTCACCTTCTGCTGATTCATTCGAACAGGCCACAAGGAAAATCACCACTAGTACAAGTAAACAGCTTAATTTTTTCATAAATATTTCCCCCTATCTCTCTCTAATAACTAATGCAAAATGCTATTCTATTATACTAATATCCACTTTTAGAATATCCATGTATTTATTGGCATTTTTGCACTTAATTTCATTTTTTTGTACTTATTAAGCCTCATATTCAGAAGCCTTTATATTACTTATCGGCATTCCTTTAATAAAATTTACAGTTTTTACATTATTCTATAAAAACGACTCTTATGATAAAGACACTCACTCATCTTTTTAGTTATATGTATTGCTCAATTCATGTCGAGGTTAGTTTTGCACTTTAACCAATTGGACGACTAAAAAAAATCCCGATTTCACCTTACCGGATTGCTGAAGAAAATGTTGGAGTTTGAGATTATTATGAAGGGTGTTGGAGTGAAAAGAAGAACTTGTTCTGCTGCTACAAAAACGCTTAATAAACTTAGGAGAATGATTGAGGCTATAAAAAATACTGAAGAAGTTGATTAACAAGAAATGAAAAAGAGCCTCCTCAAAGTTCAGTAAACCTTTGAAGAGCCTTGATCCTTATTATTAGCATTGCAGTCATATCATACTTATGAAACCTTATTTACTAAGGTTGAGGGCAGATTAAATCATTCCACCCATGCTTTATCGTGTAATAAATAATATATTTCACTGCATTTTATTTTTAATACATTTTAAACTTTATATTTACTTCCTTTGATATGTTAAAAGTAGTAAAAAATGCCCTTTATTTAAATCTCACTTCCAACTTCCTTTCATACCTTAAACAGTACAACATTTTAAGTACAGTCTATTCTACTTTTACCTAACGAGAATGATATGAAAACTTTGTACCTATATCGTGATATTAGCACAAACAGATTATCTTATTGATTATATCTTATAGTATTAACCTATATAGTAAGGGGTGATCTCAATATTATCTAAAAAAAGGAGATGTCACCAGCAAAATAAAAAATATAAACCTTGTCAAAAACATGTTGCCAACCAATTATAATCAAAGGAACGACCGGCGCTACTGGGCCAACTGGTGTAACTGGTTCTACCGGACTTGGGATTACTGGTACTACTGGAGTTACTGGCGTTACCGGCATTACTGGATCTACTGGACTTGGCATTACGGGCACTACCGGAGTTACTGGCGTTACTGGTATCACTGGGGCTACTGGACTTGGCATTACGGGCGCTACCGGAGTTACTGGCGTTACCGGCATTACTGGATCTACTGGACTTGGCATTACGGGCGCTACCGGAGTTACTGGCGTTACTGGTATCACTGGGGCTACTGGACTTGGCATTACGGGCGCTACTGGAGTTACGGGAATTACTGGTATCACTGGGGCTACTGGACTTGGCATTACGGGCGCTACTGGAGTTACGGGAACTACTGGTATCACTGGAGCTACTGGACTTGGCGTTACGGGCGCTACTGGAGTTACGGAATTACTGGTATCACTGGGGCTACTGGACTTGGCATTACGGGCGCTACCGGAGTCACGGGAATTACTGGTATCACTGGGGCTACTGGACTTGGCATTACGGGCGCTACCGGAGTCACAGGAACTACTGGTATCACTGGGGCTACTGGTCTTGGCATTACGGGCGCTACCGGAGTCACGGGAATTACTGGTATCACTGGGGCTACTGGACTTGGCATTACGGGCGCTACCGGAGTTACGGGAACTACTGGTATCACTGGTATCACTGGCTACTGGACTTGGCATTACGGGCGCTACCGGAGTTACGGGAACTACTGGTATCACTGGGGCTACTGGACTTGGCATTACGGGCGCTACCGGAGTTACTGGCACTACTGGTTTAGGGGCTACTGGTACCACTGGAGCCACTGGCCCTGAAGGACCACCAGGACCAATTGATCCTGGGCTAGTTTTTCAATTTGTATATGAAGCGCTTAGACAGACAATCGCATACGGTACATTATATGGTACTACACCATTGTCTCTATCAAATATTGATCAACTAGTTACTTTTGATACAACACGAGCTCAGTATAATACTGGTAGTAATACTGATACGATATTCGCTTATGTATTTGGTGCTTATGAAGCAACAGCAAATGTAGTCTCGCAAGGAACCGGATCAGCAACTTTACAATTATCTGTTAACGGTAGTATTGTACCAGGCTCCACAATAGTCTTAGGTCCAGACAGTCCAACAGGAAGTACTACAATACAAATTGAACCGTTAGATAATATATCTTTGGTTGTTACTGAGTTAACAGGTGATATTAGTATAACTGATCGCAACTTGAACATTGTTCGCCTTGGTCCTCCTTTCTTTTAATATAGTTGACTTAGATAATAATAAATTAAGACCACCTTTTTAAAAGTGGTCTTAATTACTTTTCATATGCTGGTTCCTCCTTCTTCCGAACTCAAATAACCGTTTTTTCCTTACCTTTAAGGGTACGCTTATTTTTACCCCTCCCCTTAAAATAGGCAGTGCTTTTTAAATTAATGTTGATATTTTTCTAATTTCATATTCGTGAACTGCGAATTCCCCACCTGTCATAAAATGAGCAGTTGGTTTCAATGTCCTAACATAGATATAAGCACCACCATAATTTCCATCATCATCTGGTTCATTATCTAGTTCTGACGTATAACTCAAAACCCGTACTTGGAATTCAGTATCATCAGTACAAATGATTTTTATATCTTTTCCAACTGTATCTGATAACTTCACTATCTAATTCCCCCTTTAAATCGTCCTCGTCTTCGAATGAAGTATTTTTAATCCTTTTGCCGATTCCCCGCTAAATCCATTGATCCCTAAAAAATTATCAGTCATGATGAATTTTTTGTTGGTTCTTTTTCCTGAGCTTTCCCTTTCAACTTCGCCAGTACCAGCACACATCAAACAATTTTTGAATGTCTCTAGTAGCACCTACCTTTCGAATAAAACAACATTCACCTTTCATCTTTAGAAATATATCGCTACATTATATATGGAAGCATTAAGAAAAGTGGCTGAAAATTGATATAAAAAAAGAAGGCTGAATAAACAGCCTTCTTCCTCTGATATATAAGGGTCTATATGATGTTTATTACATCATGCCGCCCATTCCACCCATACCGCCCATGTCAGGCATTGCAGGTGCGTTTTCTTCTGGTTTATCAGCTACGACTGCTTCTGTTGTTAGGAACATGGCAGCAACTGAACCAGCGTTTTGTAGAGCTGAACGTGTTACTTTGGCAGGGTCAACGATACCAGCGTCGATCATGTTTACCCATTCGCCTGTTGCAGCGTTGAAGCCAGTGCCTACTTCTTCGCGTTTTAGGCGATCTACGATGATAGATCCTTCTAAACCTGCGTTGTGAGCGATTGTGCGTACTGGCTCTTCCATTGCACGTAGAACGATGTTGATACCTGTTTGAACATCGCCTTCTTCTTCTAATGCAGCAACTTTGTTGTATACGTTAAGAAGGGCAACACCACCACCAGATACCATACCTTCTTCTACGGCTGCGCGTGTAGAGTTTAGGGCATCTTCAATGCGTAGTTTACGTTCTTTAAGTTCTGTTTCTGTAGCCGCTCCAACTTTTACGACTGCTACGCCACCAGCTAGTTTAGCAAGGCGTTCTTGTAATTTTTCACGGTCGAATTCAGAAGTTGTTTCGTCCATTTGTTTACGGATTTGGTTTACGCGGCCTGCGATTTGGTCGCTTGCACCAGCACCTTCAACGATTGTTGTGTTTTCTTTTGTTACAACGACTTTAGAAGCGCGTCCTAGAGAGTCGATTGTAGCAGATTTAAGGTCACGACCTAGCTCTTCAGTGATTACTTCACCGCCAGTTAGGATAGCGATATCTTCAAGCATTGCTTTACGACGGTCACCGAATCCAGGCGCTTTAACAGCTACTGCATTGAATGTTCCACGTAATTTGTTCACTACTAATGTAGATAATGCTTCGCCTTCTACATCTTCAGCGATAAGAAGTAATGGTTTACCTTGTTGTACTACTTGCTCAAGTACTGGTAATACTTCTTGAATGCTTGCGATTTTTTTGTCAGTGATTAAGATGTAAGGATCATCTAATACTGCTTCCATTTTATCTGTATCTGTTACCATGTAAGCTGAGCTGTATCCACGGTCGAATTGCATACCTTCAACGATATCCATTTCTGTTGTGAATCCTTTAGATTCTTCGATTGTGATAACACCGTCGTTACCTACACGTTCCATAGCTTCAGCGATTAATTGTCCAACTTCTTCGTCAGCAGCAGAGATGGATGCTACTTGCGCAATAGACTCTTTGCCTTCGATTGGTTTAGAGATCGCTTGTAGCTCTTCAACTGCTGTAGCAACCGCTTTTTCGATCCCTTTACGGATACCCATTGGGTTTGCACCAGCTGTTACGTTTTTCAAACCTTCGCGGATCATTGCTTGCGCTAGAACCGTTGCAGTTGTTGTACCGTCACCAGCTACGTCGTTTGTTTTACTTGCTACTTCAGCAACTAGTTTCGCACCCATGTTTTCAAATGCATCTTCTAGTTCGATTTCTTTAGCAATTGTTACACCATCATTTGTAATTAATGGAGAACCGAATTTCTTCTCAAGAACCACGTTACGTCCTTTAGGTCCAAGAGTTACTTTTACTGCATCTGCAAGTGTATCCACACCACGAAGCATCGCGCGGCGAGCGTCTTCACTAAATTTAATATCTTTAGCCATTATTAAGTACCTCCTCTAATAGTTAAAAATCTTTATAATAAGTATATAGCTGTTTTTTTATTAACCGATCACAGCAAGAATGTCGTTTTCACGTAAAATTAAGTATTCTGTACCTTCGTATTTCACTTCTGTTCCTGCATATTTTGAGAAGATAATAAGGTCGCCTTCTGCAACTTCTAATGCTACACGTTCACCATTTTCTAGTACACGTCCAGTACCAACTGCTACGACTTTACCTTCTTGAGGCTTTTCTTTCGCGCTATCTGGTAGTACGATACCGCTTGCAGTTTTTTCTTCCGTTTCAACAAGCTCGATAATAATTCGATCACCTAGTGGCTTCAACAAGTGAAACAACCTCCTCAATTCATTCAAAAATTATTTTATTAGCACTCGTTAGTCTTGAGTGCTAACACAATTATTATATTAATCAAAACTACTCTTTTTTGCAAGTAAGAACCTTGCAATTTTGCAAAAAAAAATGCGAACCTCTCCATTCTATACAACTTCTATTTGTTTTATGCATTTCATAAGGATGTACTATTTGAAACCAATAGTGTTTAACAGGTAAAATAAATATTAGTGTAACTTCTTTAAGAATAGGAGACTAGCCATTGAAAAAAGAGTATTGGTTTATCATTATGATTTATATAGCCATGCAATTATCAGCCATCGTTGGCGTTCCTGCCATTCTTTTTTTAGGTAATATGTTAGGATACAGCTTTGATGAGGTTGCAAAAATTGCACCGCCACTCTGGATTGTCATTAGTTTTACAATTACCCTTCTCTTAACTTTGTGGTTTTTACGGAAAGAAAGCAAAGAGATGTCAATGAGGAATCAAGCACCATTATCGACTTCTATCGGGTGGGCGATTGCAGGTATTCCGCTAGCATTTATTGCTCAAACAGTTGCAGCGAATATTGAATTAATGCTCGGCATTGATATGGGGTCAGATAATACGCAGCAAATTATGTCATTAATTGAAACGTCTGCTCTTGTGATTATCGTTGTTTCCATTATTGGGCCGATTTTAGAAGAGATCATTTTCAGGAAAATCATTTTTGGTTCCTTGCATAAACGATTGAACTTCTTTTTATCAGCACTGATTAGTTCATTAATTTTCTCTCTCGCCCATGGGGAAATTGAGCACTTACTTCTTTATGCAGCGATGGGCTTTACGTTCGCGTTTTTATATGTAAAAACCAATCGTATTCTCGTACCGATCATTGCTCATGTAGCGATGAATACCTTTGTCGTTGTGATTCAATTGAATATGGATAAGCTAGAAAAATATATGACAGAATTAGAAACGGTACAAATGATTTTTAGCAGATTAGGATGATGTTAGATGAGAACACCTTTGTTCACAGGGATTATCTCCCTTCTTTTTGGATTTGTATTTATTTATTTTGCAATTATTAACCTTCAAAACGGTGGAGGTTGGGGATTTTTAACGATCTTCATTTTGATTTTTGCCACTTTTGATATTGGTGGCGGGATTAAATTAATCGCTATGCATTATCGTATGAAAAAGAAAGAGGATAAAAAATAGAGCTGACTCCATGTAAACTGTACCCTATAAGATAGACACTTTGAAAAAAGTCCATCTTATAGGGTACTTTTGTTTATAATGAGAAAAAAAGATGTCGGAGTAGATTGAAATGACGAAAAGATTACTTACAAAGAAAGAACAAGAGCAATTAAAGCAAAACCCTAACGTGAAAGCAGTGAGTGAAAAAACAATTACTTACACAGACGAATTTAAACGTCATTTCATTGTGGAGAATGAGAATGGTAAACTACCACGAGAAATATTTGAGGAGTCTGGTTTAAATGTTGATTTAATTGGAATGGGACGTATTAAAACTGCCGGAAAACGTTGGCGGGCAGCTTATCGTAAAGCTGGTGTGGAAGGCTTACAAGATACGCGTAAAACAAATTCGGGTAGGCCATTAGAACGTGAATTAACGTTAGAAGAAAAGATTGCACGATTAGAAGCAAAAAACCGATTACTTGAGGCAGAGAATGAACTATTAAAAAAGCTCGATTTACACGAAAGGCAGATGTTGAAAAAGAAGTAAAAATGGCACCAGAATTAAAGTATAAACTCATCCAGGAAACGATAAAAAAATACAAATTGAAGCGTATGGTGAGCTATTTATGTGAAGTAATCGGCGTATCTCGTTCAGGTTACTACAACTACTTCCTGGAAGAGTCCGCACAAAGGCGTACAGCTAAAGAGGAAACGGATGAAGTAGTAAAAGAAATCATTTTAAAGGCGTATCATTTCAGTGGGCGCAAAAAAGGGGCACGCCAAATTAAAATGACGCTTCAAAACCAATACCAGATCACGTACAACTTAAAACGAATTCGTCGTATTATGAATAAATTTGAGATTGTTTGTCCAATTCGTAAAGCAAATCCTTATCGACGCATGGCCAAAGCAACAAAAGAACATCGTACGTGTCCAAATCATTTACAACGCAACTTTAAGCAGGGTGTGGCGGGCAAAGTACTCTTAACTGATATCACGTATTTACCATATAAGGGTGGTAAGTGTGCTTACTTATCAACGATTAAAGATGGAGAGACGAATGAAATTTTGGCTTATGAAGTATCAGATTCATTAAGTATGGATATTGCCTTAAATACGCTTCGAAAACTAAAACGAAAAAACCATCACCTAAAAGATGACGCTTTTATTCATTCAGATCAAGGTTTTCATTATACCAATCCACAATTTCAGAAACTTGTGAAGAAAACAGGTTTAGGTCAGTCGATGTCACGCCGAGGAAACTGTTGGGATAACGCGCCTCAGGAATCATTCTTTGGGCATTTAAAGGATGAAACAAATATAAAAGAATCTGAAACACTAGAAGAAGTAAAACAAGAGATTAAGAGATATATGGTATATTACAACCATTATCGAGGTCAATGGAATTTGAAAAAGCTGCCGCCTGCAAAATACAGACAGCAGCTTCAACAAGTTGCCTAGGCTTTTTCAAAATGTCCTTTACAAAGGGTACACTTTAATGCGGGTCAGCTCCTTTTTTATGATGGATAGTGTTTTAAGAAGTATACTAATGATTGCAATTCGACCGCCAAATCAATATGATGGATGCGAATATGGGAAGGAACCGTTAACCGCGCTGGCGTAAAGTTCAAGATTCCCTTTACATGACTTTTAACGATTCGATCCGTAATTGGTTGTGCCGCATGAGACGGTACAGTCAAAATGACAACTTGAATATGGTGCTCATCAATCAACTTTTCTAGGTCATCTAAATGACGGACAGGTACCTCTCCTACAGACGTGCCAACCCTACTTTCTGAAACATCAAATGCCACTTCAATCTTTGTATTATTATTTTTTAAAAAATTATAATTTAAAAACGCTGTACCTAGATTCCCTACACCAATTAACGCTACCTTTGTCACTTCATCTTGATCGAGTGTCTTACGGAAAAATCCTAATAAGTAATTTACGTTATATCCGTAACCTTTTTTCCCTAAAGCACCGAAATAGGAGAAATCTCGTCGAATTGTTGCAGAATCTACTTTCACCGCTTCACTTAATTCTGCTGAAGAAACTCGCTGCTTTCCTGATGCGTGTAAATTTTTCAAAAAACGATAATACAAAGGCAATCGCTTAGCCGTTGCTTGAGGGATTTTCGTTGATTCATTGGACATAGGCTCCACTCCATTCCATTTACTTAAGCCCTTCTAAAATCACCGTTTTTACCACCGGTTTTCTCTACTAAATATGTTGGTCCTATTACCATGCCTTTATCTACTGCTTTGCACATATCATATACCGTTAAAGCGGTAGCTGTAGCAGCTGTCAACGCTTCCATTTCTACTCCGGTATGCCCATTTGTTTTCACTGTACAATCAATATGTAACACATACTGATCCTCTACCTCTTCCCAATTGAAGGATATATCAATTCCGGTTAAGGCGAGTGGATGACACATCGGGATGATATCAGATGTCTTTTTTGCAGCCATAATGCCTGCCACTTGAGCAACAGCAAGCACATCACCCTTTTTCATCGTGCCATCAGTAATCTTCTGATAGATTTCTTGATTTAGCTCAATACTACTATGAGCAATTGCTGTACGGGCAGTTTGTGGTTTTTCACTCACATCCACCATCTTCGCTCTGCCTTCTTCATTAAAATGTGTAAATTCAGCCATTCATAACACCTCACATGAAAATGATACACTATTTTGATTCATCTGTGTAATGTAGTTTTTTATATATTCTATCCAAATAGTGACTTTATTGCCGAACCTCACCTGATTAAGGTACACTATCACTATAACAGAGGTGAAATATAATGATATTATTACAGGTTAATCAGCTTTCGAAAAGTTTTGTGGCTGATCCTATATTAATGAATATAAAGCTTGAAGTACAAACGAGAGACCGCATTGCATTAGTTGGACGTAATGGTGCGGGAAAATCAACTCTTTTAAAAATTATTGCTGGACATATGTCCTATGATTCCGGTGAAATTATTCAATCGAAAGAAACCAAAATCGGTTATCTTGCACAAAATACAGGACTAGAATCTGAGCTATCTATTTGGGAAGAAATGCTTACCGTGTTTGATTATTTGCGTAAACAAGAGAAGGAATTGCGCTTACTAGAAACACAGATGGGCGATGCAACACTCATCGAAAACGGTGAAGCTTACGATAAAATTTTAAAAACCTATGATCAAATGCAAGTCAACTTTAAAGAACAAGGTGGCTATCAATACGAGGCAGACATTCGTTCTGTACTACATGGCCTTAATTTTCAATCGTTTAGCTATGATACAAAAATTTCTGCATTAAGCGGGGGGCAAAGGACGCGACTTGCACTTGCGAAATTATTGTTAACCAAACCTGATTTACTGATTTTAGATGAGCCAACAAACCATTTAGATATTGAAACATTGTCCTGGCTAGAGCAGTATCTTAGTGGTTATGATGGTGCTATATTAATTGTCTCACATGACCGCTATTTCCTAGATAAAGTCGTCAACCAGGTATATGAACTATCACGTAACCATATTAAAAAATACGTTGGTAACTACAGCAAATATCTTGACCAAAAAGCAGCGAATTATGAACGTGATTTGAAAATGTATGAAAAACAACAAGAAGAAATTGCGAAACTAGAAGACTTTGTTCAACGCAACCTTGCCCGTGCTTCGACAACGAAGCGTGCACAAAGCCGGCGCAAGCAGCTTGAGAAGATGGAGCGAATGGATCGCCCCCAAGGCGATGTGAAATCAGCGACATTCGGCTTTCAAATTGAACGTCAATCAGGCAATGATGTGCTAACCGCTGACTCTTTAGCCATTGGCTACCAACAAGAAAAGATCAGTGATCACATTTCATTTCGCATGTCTCGAGGCGATTCCATTGCTTTAGTAGGTCCCAATGGTATTGGAAAGTCGACTTTATTGAAGACCCTTGTAGACAAGCTACCTGCTTTAGATGGCACGTTTCAATATGGCTCAAATATCCGCATTGGGTATTACGACCAACAGCAAGCTGATTTGAGTTCAAATAAAACCGTATTAAACGAGCTCTGGGATGATTACCCTCTCATGCCTGAAAAAGATGTCCGTACCGTGTTAGGTAACTTCCTCTTCTCTGGAGATGATGTCTTGAAAATTGTCTCTACATTGAGTGGTGGAGAAAAAGCAAGATTAGCACTAGCTAAGTTGATGTTGCAAAAAGCAAATGTCCTCATACTAGATGAGCCGACCAACCATTTAGACCTTGATAGTAAAGAAATTCTTGAAAATGCACTAATTGATTTTCCAGGTACGCTCCTCTTTGTCTCTCATGACCGCTATTTTATTAATAGAATTGCAACAAAGGTGATTGAGTTATCAACAAGTGGAGCAACGGAATTTTTAGGGGATTATGATTACTATGTGGATAAAAAAGCGGAAATTGAAGAAATAGAGCTTTTTGAATCAGCAGACCTGCCACAAGAAAGTATCACTAAACCAGAAAAGCAAAGTTATCAACAAGATAAAGAAGCGAAGAAACTAGAAAGACAACGAAAAAGAAGGCTGACAGAAATTGAACAGTTAATCGAAGAGTTAGAAGCGCAAATTGAAACTTACGATGAACAACTCTGTGACCCTGAAATCTTCCAGGACCACGAGAAAGTCCTCGAGATTACAACTAAAAATGAGGCTATAAAAGCACAACTCGAGCAGTTACTTGAAGAATGGAGCGAATTGGGCGATTTAATGTAATTGAGCGTAGCTGGGGATAATCTAATTATCCCCAGCTTTTCTTTCTTCAAGTAAATTGTCCACATTTTTATTCACAGCATAAACGGATTAACAATAGGTAAAACAACACTTTTCCACATTATCCACAATTTTTATGATACTTATCAACAAAAACTCTGAAAATTTTAACATTATCCACAATTGATGTACTACCAATACTTTATTTGATATTGTGAATACCTTCTGTCATCACTAAAAATAAAAAGACTAGTGAATAGATGATCATGATTCACTAGACTTCATTATTATTGTTGAAACTGTATATCTAACCCCGGGTTTGCATTCATACTCATATCTGAGAACATCCCTTTTTCGAACATTATTGCCCCCACTGCAGCAATCATCGCTGCATTATCTGTGCATAAATGTAATGGCGGAATGACTAAGTCTATCTCTTCCTTATTCTTAAAGGTCTCTGTTAATGCTTTCCGAAGTCCTTTATTTGCTGCAACGCCACCCGCTAATAGTAATTGTTTCACATCATATGCCTCTACTGCTTTTAAGGTCTTGGTCACTAATACCTCAATGACGCTTTCTTGAAAGCTCGCTGCTAAATCCTCTGGTAAGATGGTCTCTCCACGTTGTTCAGCATTATGCACTGTGTTGATGACGGCAGACTTCAATCCACTGAAACTAAAATCAAAGGAGCCTTCTTCTAGCCACGCACGAGGAAGCTTAATTGTCGCTTCTCCTTCATGGGCAAGGCGATCAATATGCGGCCCTCCTGGATATGGCATATTTAGAACTCGCGCTACTTTATCATATGCTTCTCCAGCAGCATCATCCCGGGTTTCACCAATAACTTCAAAATCACCATGTGCTTTCATATAAACAAGCTCTGTATGGCCCCCGGAAACGACTAATGCAAGCGAAGGGAAAGTCATTTCTTTAATTAAGCGATTGGCATAAATATGCCCTGCTATATGGTGCACCCCAATAAGTGGCTTTTGATGAGCAAAGGCAATCGCCTTCGCTGCATTTACACCGACAAGTAGGGCACCCACTAACCCTGGACCTTCTGTCACAGCAACTGCATCGATATCGTTCATCGTCATACTCGCTTTATTTAACGCTTCTTCTAATACAATGGTCATTTGTTCTACATGATGCCTTGAAGCGATTTCTGGTACAACCCCGCCAAACCTTTTATGACTTTCAATTTGAGAAGCGACAACATTAGCGATGATCTCTCTACCATTTTTAATGATGGCTACTGCTGTTTCATCACAGCTTGTTTCTATCCCTAATATATATTGATCTTTTTTCATTTTATATTCACCCACATTACTAAAGCATCTTCATGATTATCCGAATAATAATTTTTTCTAATTCCGCCTTCTTGAAAACCTAGCTTGCTATACAACCGTCTTGCTATCATGTTACTCACCCTTACTTCTAGGGTCATTTTAAGGGCACCCATTTCTTTTACAACATCCATCAGCTGGACCATTAACGCCTCGCCAAGTTTCTTCCCTCTATATTTGGGTAGTATCGCTACATTTGTTACATGGGCCTCGTCTGTGACCACCCATGCCCCACCGTATCCTATCAATTCTTCTTCGTCTTCTAATACAACGTAGACCGAGAATTGGTTCAATGTCATTTCATTATAAAAGGCCTCTCTACTCCAAGGTGAAGAAAAAGATGCCTGTTCTACTTTTAATACTTCATCAATATCATCTTCGTTCATTAACCGAAACGTTAATTTACTGGTCATTGGAGCTTGCTCCCTTTCGTAGCTTCAATCCATTTTGCCTCTGCCTCAGCAAGACGGATATAATTAGGGACAAAATTATGGATATCAACAGCTTCCTTATCTCTACCTAAAATCGCCAATTCAGAAGGACGAGGATTTTGTTCAGTTACACGTGCAAAATATGCCCGATCCCCTAAGTCTGCTTTAATTTGTTCCTTGTGTATGGATAAATCATTACCGACAAATAAAACCGGTTCTTCTCTATTTAATAAACGTTGCGTCCAATTAACGGTCAACGTTAGATGATCCGATGCTAGATCTAATAACCGACTCTCTTGAAATTGATATAAGCCAGTATAAATCTGACCTCTTCTCGCATCAAATAACGGTGAAATGACACCGTTAAAATAATTACCTGCACTCGCTGCCAAAACAGCTAGACTCGATACACCTGAAAGAGGTATATTCAACGTCCAAGCTAATGTTTTAGCTATAGTTACACCAATTCTTACCCCCGTATATGAACCGGGTCCTTCTGCGACAACAATCTTTTCGATATCTTGTGGCAACGTATCGCAATCCTTTAAAAGCATTTCTATCGCGGGCATTACACGAACTGAGTGATTCTTTTTGATATTCGTGATATATTCCCCAATAATTTTGTCGTCATCTACTAGAGCGATCCCTAGTGTATAATTTGACGTGTCTATAGCTAATATTTTCATTTTACTAACTCCTCACACAGCTTCACATAGCGTTTTCCTTTTGGATGGAGCGCTATTCTTCGTTCTTCATTTCCGGTATAATGGATTGCAATCTTTAACCTTTCTTCTGGCAGTTGCTCTTCTATTAGATGTGCCCATTCCACGACGGTCACACCCTGCCCATGAAAATACTCATCAAACCCAAGATCTTCATCGCCATCTTCCACCCGGTAAACATCCATATGGTACAAAGGCAGACGGCCATTGTATTCCTTTATAATAGTGAATGTTGGGCTATTCACATTTCGTTCAATACCAAGGCCTAACGCAAGCCCTTTCGTAAATGTTGTTTTACCTGCCCCTAAATCACCTTCTAATAAAATGACATCACCTGCAGCTGCTTTTTCTCCTAGCCTCTTTGCAAATGCCATTGTTTCTTCCGTATTTTTTGTATCCCACTGGAATTGATCCATTTTATCACCTACATTTGGTCTTTCATTTATTTACAATAATAATGACACATATACATGTAGTTTACATGATTTTTTCATAGACATCAAAGAACACTTTGTTTTGTCGGGACAGTAACCTTTTGCGCGCAATTCCTTGCTCTTTTTCTCTTTGTCTTGCGCGTATCTTCCTTTTGCACGCAATTCCCGGCTCTTTTTCTCTTTCTTTTGCGCGTATCTTCCTTTTGCGCGCAATTCCTTGCTCTCTTTCTTTTTCTTTTGCGCGTATCTTCCTTTTACGCGCAATTCCTTGCTCTCTTTCTTTTTCTTTTGCGCGTATCTTCCTTTTGCGCGCAATTCCCGACTCTCTTTCTTTTTCTTTTGCGCGTATCTTCCTTTTGCGCGCAATTCCTTGCTCTTTTTCTCTTTCTTTTGCGCATATCTTCCTTTTACGCGCAATTCCCGGCTCTCTTTCTTTTTCTTTTGCGCGTATCTTCCTTTTACGCGCAATTCCCGGCTCTCTTTCTTTTTCTTTTGCGCGTATCTTCCTTTTACGCGCAATTCCCGGCTCTCTTTTCTTTTTCTTTTGCGCATATCTTCCTTTTACGCGCAATTCCCGGCTCTCTTTCTCTTTCTCTTTCGCGTATCTTCCTTTTGCGCGCAATTCCTTGCTCTTTTTCTCATTCTCTTGCGCGTTTCTTCCTTTTGCGCGCAATTCCCGACTCTCTTTCTTTTTCTTTTGCTCGTATCTTACGTTCCCGCCTAAAACTTTTCAACACTATCTTTTGCCTGTATCTACTATTTAACGGTTATTTCCGTAGAGGCAACTAAAAATAGCTATTCTTAGAAGATACTTAACATATTTTTGGTTTACGCATCCTAATTTGCATTTGTTTTTTGACAAAAAGAAAACCCGCCTAATGGCGAGCTAAAGTGATAGTTTCTCTAGTAATATACAATATGAAGGATAAACTGATCATTACAGCTATTGGGATAGATTAAACGTAAGGATTTTTGTAAATAATAAAGTGTTATATCTCTATCAAGGACTTACAAATTAGTCATGATGTACTTTTTTACGAGGCACAAAACAATTCTACTTGAACCTTTAGAACCTACGTTTTCTACATAAAAAAAACGAAACAAGTTCCTTGTTTCGATACGTTTCACATATAAAATTAAACTGGCGGTCCGGACGGGACTCGAACCCGCGACCTCCTGCGTGACAGGCAGGCATTCTAACCAACTGAACTACCGGACCAGATTGCGGGGGCAGGATTTGAACCTGCGACCTTCGGGTTATGAGCCCGACGAGCTACCGAACTGCTCCACCCCGCGATAATATTATTTTATAAAAATCATATGCCCGGCAACGTCCTACTCTCACAAGGGGACAGCCCCTAACTACCATCGGCGCTGAGAAGCTTAACTTCCGTGTTCGGTATGGGAACGGGTGTGACCTTCTCGCTATCGCCACCGGACTATGAAATTGTAAGGGAATCGTTCCCTCAAAACTAGGTAATGTTGAAGAAGATATTTATTGAGTAATCGCCTGAATGCGTTGCTGACGCGACTACTTACGTAGTGCTGTCTAGCTGCGGCGGCTAGGAGCTCGAGGTCATAAGCCAAATTTGTCATGGGGTTAAAGGACAACCTCCTGTCAAATTCGTCTTATGCTTGTCGCTCCTGGACGAGCCGCCTTCGCATTTCGTTTTTGGTTAAGTCCTCGATCGATTAGTATTAGTCAGCTACATGTGTCGCCACACTTCCACCTCTAACCTATCAACCTGATCATCTTTCAGGGATCTTACTAGCTTGCGCTATGGGAAATCTCATCTCGAGGGGGGCTTCATGCTTAGATGCTTTCAGCACTTATCCCTTCCGCACATAGCTACCCAGCGATGCCTTTGGCAAGACAACTGGTACACCAGCGGTGCGTCCATCCCGGTCCTCTCGTACTAAGGACAGCTCCTCTCAAATTTCCTGCGCCCACGACGGATAGGGACCGAACTGTCTCACGACGTTCTGAACCCAGCTCGCGTACCGCTTTAATGGGCGAACAGCCCAACCCTTGGGACCGACTACAGCCCCAGGATGCGATGAGCCGACATCGAGGTGCCAAACCTCCCCGTCGATGTGGACTCTTGGGGGAGATAAGCCTGTTATCCCCGGGGTAGCTTTTATCCGTTGAGCGATGGCCCTTCCATGCGGAACCACCGGATCACTAAGCCCGACTTTCGTCCCTGCTCGACTTGTAGGTCTCGCAGTCAAGCTCCCTTGTGCCTTTACACTCTACGAATGATTTCCAACCATTCTGAGGGAACCTTTGGGCGCCTCCGTTACTCTTTAGGAGGCGACCGCCCCAGTCAAACTGCCCACCTGACACTGTCTCCCATCCCGATAAGGGATGTGGGTTAGAATTTCAATACAGCCAGGGTAGTATCCCACCGACGCCTCCACCGAAGCTAGCGCTCCGGCTTCTAAGGCTCCTACCTATCCTGTACAAGCTGTACCAAAATTCAATATCAGGCTACAGTAAAGCTCCACGGGGTCTTTCCGTCCTGTCGCGGGTAACCTGCATCTTCACAGGTACTATAATTTCACCGAGTCTCTCGTTGAGACAGTGCCCAGATCGTTACGCCTTTCGTGCGGGTCGGAACTTACCCGACAAGGAATTTCGCTACCTTAGGACCGTTATAGTTACGGCCGCCGTTTACTGGGGCTTCGATTCAAAGCTTCGCGTGAGCTAACCTCTCCTCTTAACCTTCCAGCACCGGGCAGGCGTCAGCCCCTATACTTCGCCTTGCGGCTTCGCAGAGACCTGTGTTTTTGCTAAACAGTCGCCTGGGCCTATTCACTGCGGCTCATCAAGGCTTTAACACCCTAATGAGCACCCCTTCTCCCGAAGTTACGGGGTCATTTTGCCGAGTTCCTTAACGAGAGTTCTCTCGCTCACCTTAGGATTCTCTCCTCGCCTACCTGTGTCGGTTTGCGGTACGGGCACCTTATTCCTCGCTAGAGGCTTTTCTTGGCAGTGTGGAATCAAGAACTTCGGTACTAAATTTCCCTCGCTATCACAGCTCAAGGTATATGACCATGGGATTTGCCTCATGGTCCCTCTAACTGCTTAGACGCACATCCAATCGTGCGCTTACCCTATCCTCCTGCGTCCCCCCATCACTCAAACAGAATACGGTGGTACAGGAATATCAACCTGTTGTCCATCGCCTACGCTTTTCAGCCTCGGCTTAGGTCCCGACTAACCCTGAGCGGACGAGCCTTCCTCAGGAAACCTTAGGCATTCGGTGGATGGGATTCTCACCCATCTTTCGCTACTCATACCGGCATTCTCACTTCTAAGCGCTCCACCAGTCCTTACGGTCTAGCTTCAACGCCCTTAGAACGCTCTCCTACCACTGAACATCAACGATGTTCAATCCACAGCTTCGGTGATACGTTTAGCCCCGGTACATTTTCGGCGCGGAGTCACTCGACCAGTGAGCTATTACGCACTCTTTAAATGGTGGCTGCTTCTAAGCCAACATCCTGGTTGTCTAAGCAACTCCACATCCTTTTCCACTTAACGTATACTTTGGGACCTTAGCTGGTGGTCTGGGCTGTTTCCCTCTTGACTACGGATCTTATCACTCGCAGTCTGACTCCCATGGATAAATCTTTGGCATTCGGAGTTTGTCTGAATTCGGTAACCCGATGAGGGCCCCTAGTCCAAACAGTGCTCTACCTCCAAGATTCTTACGCATGAGGCTAGCCCTAAAGCTATTTCGGAGAGAACCAGCTATCTCCAAGTTCGATTGGAATTTCTCCGCTACCCACACCTCATCCCCGCACTTTTCAACGTACGTGGGTTCGGGCCTCCATCCAGTGTTACCTGGACTTCACCCTGGACATGGGTAGATCACCTGGTTTCGGGTCTACGACCACATACTCATTCGCCCTATTCAGACTCGCTTTCGCTACGGCTCCGTCTGTCCAACTTAACCTCGCATGTAATCGTAACTCGCCGGTTCATTCTACAAAAGGCACGCTATCACCCATTAACGGGCTCTAACTACTTGTAGGCACACGGTTTCAGGATCTCTTTCACTCCCCTTCCGGGGTGCTTTTCACCTTTCCCTCACGGTACTGGTTCACTATCGGTCACTAGGGAGTATTTAGCCTTGGGAGATGGTCCTCCCTGCTTCCGACGGGATTTCTCGTGTCCCGCCGTACTCAGGATCCACTCTGGAGGGAACGAAGTTTCAACTACAGGGCTTTTACCTCCTATGGCGGGCCTTTCCAGACCTCTTCGTCTATCTCGTTCCTTTGTAACTCCGTATAGAATGTCCTACAACCCCAAGAGGCAAGCCTCTTGGTTTGGGCTAATCCCGTTTCGCTCGCCGCTACTCAGGGAATCGCGTTTGCTTTCTCTTCCTCCGGGTACTTAGATGTTTCAGTTCCCCGGGTCTGCCTTCCATACCCTATGTATTCAGGTATGGATCCTATCCCATAACGGATAGGGGGTTTCCCCATTCGGAAATCTCCGGATCAAAGCTTACTTACAGCTCCCCGAAGCATATCGGTGTTAGTCCCGTCCTTCATCGGCTCCTAGTGCCAAGGCATTCACCGTGCGCCCTTATTAACTTAACCATTGTTCGGCTTGCGATAAGCTACGCATTTCGGCGTCAGCTCACTCGTCAACATCCTCATGTGCACAAGACGCACACTCCGGTGTTTCCTCGCTCGCTTCCTTGAACTGCTTGCTTCTCACAACCCTCACGGTTGTGTTTTTTAAAAAAAGTTTAGTATCTCTACTCTATTACTATTATATAGAGAGAAAATAACTAAGGTGGCGATTACTCGGTAATCTTCTTCATTACATTATCTAGTTTTCAAAGAACGATTGAATTGAGAGATTATACTCTCAAAACTGAACGAACAGTCTAACATCAAGTTAATTCCGTATATTCCTTAGAAAGGAGGTGATCCAGCCGCACCTTCCGATACGGCTACCTTGTTACGACTTCACCCCAATCATCTGTCCCACCTTAGGCGGCTGGCTCCAAAAGGTTACCCCACCGACTTCGGGTGTTACAAACTCTCGTGGTGTGACGGGCGGTGTGTACAAGGCCCGGGAACGTATTCACCGCGGCATGCTGATCCGCGATTACTAGCGATTCCGGCTTCATGTAGGCGAGTTGCAGCCTACAATCCGAACTGAGAATGGTTTTATGGGATTGGCTAAACCTCGCGGTCTTGCAGCCCTTTGTACCATCCATTGTAGCACGTGTGTAGCCCAGGTCATAAGGGGCATGATGATTTGACGTCATCCCCACCTTCCTCCGGTTTGTCACCGGCAGTCACCTTAGAGTGCCCAACTGAATGCTGGCAACTAAGATCAAGGGTTGCGCTCGTTGCGGGACTTAACCCAACATCTCACGACACGAGCTGACGACAACCATGCACCACCTGTCACTCTGTCCCCCGAAGGGGAAAGTCCTATCTCTAGGATTGTCAGAGGATGTCAAGACCTGGTAAGGTTCTTCGCGTTGCTTCGAATTAAACCACATGCTCCACCGCTTGTGCGGGCCCCCGTCAATTCCTTTGAGTTTCAACCTTGCGGTCGTACTCCCCAGGCGGAGTGCTTAATGCGTTTGCTGCAGCACTAAAGGGCGGAAACCCTCTAACACTTAGCACTCATCGTTTACGGCGTGGACTACCAGGGTATCTAATCCTGTTTGCTCCCCACGCTTTCGCGCCTCAGCGTCAGTTACAGACCAGAAAGTCGCCTTCGCCACTGGTGTTCCTCCAAATCTCTACGCATTTCACCGCTACACTTGGAATTCCACTTTCCTCTTCTGCACTCAAGTTCCCCAGTTTCCAATGACCCTCCACGGTTGAGCCGTGGGCTTTCACATCAGACTTAAAGAACCGCCTGCGCGCGCTTTACGCCCAATAATTCCGGACAACGCTTGCCACCTACGTATTACCGCGGCTGCTGGCACGTAGTTAGCCGTGGCTTTCTGGTTAGGTACCGTCAAGGTACCGGCAGTTACTCCGGTACTTGTTCTTCCCTAACAACAGAGTTTTACGATCCGAAAACCTTCATCACTCACGCGGCGTTGCTCCGTCAGACTTTCGTCCATTGCGGAAGATTCCCTACTGCTGCCTCCCGTAGGAGTCTGGGCCGTGTCTCAGTCCCAGTGTGGCCGATCACCCTCTCAGGTCGGCTACGCATCGTCGCCTTGGTGAGCCGTTACCTCACCAACTAGCTAATGCGCCGCGGGCCCATCTGTAAGTGATAGCAGAACCATCTTTCAATCTAATTATATGTATAAATAGATATTATCCGGTATTAGCCCCGGTTTCCCGGAGTTATCCCAGTCTTACAGGCAGGTTGCCCACGTGTTACTCACCCGTCCGCCGCTAATCTTTGGGAGCAAGCTCCCTCAGATTCGCTCGACTTGCATGTATTAGGCACGCCGCCAGCGTTCGTCCTGAGCCAGGATCAAACTCTCCAATAAAGTGTTTGATTAGCTCATTTGCACCTATGGTGCTTTGTTGCTGATAAATCAGCTTTTTTAGAATTACGCTTGACGTTTTACGTTCGTTCAGTTTTCAAAGAACAATCTTTTTCGGTAATGGAGCGGGTGAAGGGAATCGAACCCTCATCATCAGCTTGGAAGGCTGAGGTTTTACCACTAAACTACACCCGCATTTAATTAATTTGTTGGTTTCGCATGGTCGGGAAGACAGGATTCGAACCTGCGACCCCTTGGTCCCAAACCAAGTGCTCTACCAAGCTGAGCTACTTCCCGTAAGTATATGGCGCGCCCGAGAGGAGTCGAACCCCTAACCTTTTGATCCGTAGTCAAACGCTCTATCCAATTGAGCTACGGGCGCCTTGAAGCAACTCTATTATAATATCACACTAATTTTAATGAGTCAAGTATTTTTTTAAATCTTTTTGGTGCGGCCGAGAGGACTTGAACCTCCACGGGTTATTCACCCACTAGGCCCTCAACCTAGCGCGTCTGCCATTCCGCCACGACCGCATAAATTGTTTAAGATGAGCCATGAAGGACTCGAACCTTCGACCCTCTGATTAAAAGTCAGATGCTCTACCAACTGAGCTAATGGCTCATAAAAATGGCTGGGCTAGCAGGGATCGAACCTGCGAATGACGGAATCAAAATCCGTTGCCTTACCGCTTGGCTATAGCCCATTATTAAGATATGGCGGTCCGGACGGGACTCGAACCCGCGACCTCCTGCGTGACAGGCAGGCATTCTAACCAACTGAACTACCGGACCTAACCTTTAAAAAGATGACCCCTACGGGATTCGAACCCGTGTTACCGCCGTGAAAGGGCGGTGTCTTAACCGCTTGACCAAGGGGCCATAACATAAAAAAAAGAAAAAACAAATATGTATATAAGAATGGCGGAGAAGGAGGGATTTGAACCCTCGCGCCAGTTGCCCGACCTACACCCTTAGCAGGGGCGCCTCTTCAGCCACTTGAGTACTTCTCCAAAATGGCTCCGCAGGTAGGATTCGAACCTACGACCGTTCGGTTAACAGCCGAATGCTCTACCACTGAGCTACTGCGGAATATGTTAAAAGAGAATATGTAGTCAACAAGCACTGCCTTATCGACTCTTTAAATTATAATTACCACCATGTAAAAAGTCAAGCATGAATTTCAATTATTTTTATCAGCAGATATTAACACTAATTTGCCCATACATTGGCCACATCTATACTTGTTTGTGTTGATTCGACGCTTCCTTCTATAAAGTTGATTGCACTGGTTACATTTATACTTAATGTAAGAAACTTTCTGAGGTAAAGACGAACAATGCCTCGGTGCACCTACTTTAGCCATTAGCCTCCGAAAATCACTATCTCGATGTTGATAGCCTGCCCCAGCCAAATGCAGATGGTAATGACATAGTTCATGTTTAATAATACCAACTAATTCTTCCATTCCTAGATGCTGATAATATGTCGGATTAATTTCAATGCGGTGATCAGACAGCATATATCGTCCTCCGGTTGTTCTTAATCTACTATTGAATTTCGCTGTATGACGAAAAGGAAGATCGAACCACCTCAAGGATACTTCTTCAACTAACCTTTGTAATTCCTTATCACTCATTTCTTCACTCCTTTCAAGGATAAAATTAGCACGTGACAACCTATAGGCGCATACAATTGATATACATTAGCATAGCATAAAGGACCGTGGAAAGTGAGAGAAAGGAGGCTATTCCATGCCTGTTTGGTTACAGAACCAAATGAAACGTGCTTTCTTAGAGAAGGACCGTTATCAAATTAAATTATTGAATCAATGCTGGTACTTTTATAGAAAGAAGCATTGTTCTGGTACGTAGGAAACTCCTTCTCAAACAACCCCACAATGAACTACATAAAAAGCCGTTGGGGGAAATACCACGGCTTTTTATGCTTATTTATTTACCTTGTTGGAGCATGGTTAACGCCACTCTGCCTTTTTGTTGATCTACCGAATCAACCCATACAGTAACAACATCACCAACAGATACGACATCTAACGGATGTTTCACAAACCGATTACTTAGCTTTGAGATATGGACTAACCCATCTTGCTTCACGCCAATATCTACAAAAGCTCCGAAATCAACTACATTTCGGACAGTCCCTTGAAGTTCCATCCCTTCCTTCAAATCATCCAGCTTTAATACTTCTTTCTTTAATAGCGGAGCAGGTAATTCATCCCTAGGGTCTCGACCAGGTTTCATTAATGCATCAATTATATCCTTGAGCGTTAATTCACCAATATTTAACTCTTCTGCTGTTTCTTTTATAGATAACTGGCTTAGCGCTTCGATTAATTGTGCAGAGCCTAAATCGTTAGAACTCATCTTTAACATTTTAAGCAATTTACCTACTTCCCCATAGGTTTCAGGGTGAATCGATGTTCTGTCTAATGCTTCTTCTCCATCAACAATTCGTAAAAATCCAATGGCTTGCTCGTACGTTTTCGCGCCTAATCGAGGAATTTTCTTTAATTGTTTTCGATTAGTAAATTTGCCTTCTTCTTCTCTTTTCTTAACGATATTCGTTGCGACAGCCTTCGATAGACCAGCTACATGTTGTAATAGTGATGGAGAAGCTGTGTTCACATTCACTCCAACTTGGTTTACAGCCGTCTCGACAACAAAATCTAATGATTCCGTTAACCTTTTTTGAGAGACATCATGTTGGTATTGACCGACACCGACTGATTTAGGGTCAATTTTTACTAATTCAGCAAGTGGATCTTGTAGTCTCCTCCCGATTGAAACAGCGCTTCTTTCTTCAACTTGAAAGTCAGGGAATTCTTCACGTGCGATATCAGATGCGGAATAGACACTTGCCCCCGCTTCATTTACGATTAAATAATAGATTTCTTCATTCAATTCTTTTAATAAGTCAGCAATAAACTGTTCTGTTTCTCTTGATGCCGTTCCATTACCTATGGCCACCATCTTCACTTCATATGCTTTGAGCATGGAAAGGACTTTATCTTTGGCTACACCTAATTTAGAAACAGGCGGATGAGGATAGATTACATCAATCTTTAATACCTTACCTGTTTCATCAATGACCGCTAATTTGCAGCCTGTACGATAAGCTGGATCTACCGCAAGGACGACTTTCCCTTTTAGCGGTGGTTGTAAAAGGAGATTCTTAAGATTTTCAGAGAAAATTTTAATCGCTTGTTCCTCACCTTTTTCAGTAAGTTCACCCCTTAATTCTCTTTCAATTGATGGTTGAATTAAGCGTTTATAACCATCTTCAATCGCCTCTTCCACAAATGGTGCATTGATATGGTTTGATACAGTGATCCATTTTCGATTTAAATACTGTAAGATTGGCTCTTGTTCCACCTTAATACTGACTTTCAGCACGCCTTCTTTTTCCCCACGATTGAATGCTAGTATACGGTGAGGAACAATTTTACCTACGTTTTCACTATAGTCATAATACATCTCATACACATGCTTTTCGTCGATGCTTTCATCTTTTACAGTTGATTCAATCATTCCTAGTTTATATGTTTTTTCGCGAATCCACTTCCTACTTTGCGCATCATCAGATACCATTTCTGCAATGATATCTCGCGCTCCCTGAAGCGCTTCTTCAACTGTTGTGACACCTTTTTCCTCATTTAGGAAGTGTGTTGCTTTTTCTTCAGGCGTATCATCATTTTGATAGGATAATAACCAAGTGGCTAATGGTTCTAGCTCTTTTTCTTTCGCTACGGTTGCTTTTGTTCTTCTTTTTTGTTTGTACGGACGATATAAATCTTCTACTTCCTGCAATTTCTCCGCTTTTTCTATTTGATTAGATAATTCCGGGGTTAATTTCCCTTGCTCTTCTATTAACCTAAGTACTTCTTGTTTTCTCTGCTTTACGTTTTGTATGTATTGCCATCTTTCAACAATATCTTTGATTTGTACTTCATTTAACGCACCGGTCATTTCTTTTCGATAACGCGCAATAAACGGAACGGTATTTCCCTCTTCAATTAACGCGATGGTTCGATCAATTTGTTTTGTGGATAATGAAAATTCTTTTGCTATTCGTTCAAAAATATCTTTCTTATCATCCATGTCTCTTCACCTTCCTAAGTGCAAACTGTACTATTGCTTTATTCTACCAAAATTTTAAAGGTAAAGCATTTTTGGCTATAGCCCCGTCTTGATTCGTGTTTTATGTAGAGTATAAAAGAGCAAAACAAAAAGCTTGCTGATTGAAACAATCATTGCAAGCTTCCGATTATAAATGTTGCATCGTCTATAAGATTCATGTTCTGCGCCCTAATTAACTTCGCAGTTGCTTCGATTGGTAAATATTTATTCATCAGTTTTTTTATACCAGAAATGGGGTATCCATCTGAAAACATCAAGAATTTAATTCCGTTTGTATAATCAAAACGGTGAATTTTAAATGCTTGACGCTTTCCTGACAAATAACCCGATGTTGGCAGAGGGTAAATGAGCTTTTCAGTATCTCCATAAAAGAAAAAACGAATATTTCCAGTACAACAGTAGGCTAATTCTTTTGTGTGAAAATTAATCTTAATCACACCTACTGCAGCGCCTCTTTTATGTAAAAGTGACTGATTACTTAAATCCATAATGGTTGAAATATCTAAATCGTGATTTTCTCTAACTGTATTGACAACAGCAGATGAAGCTTCATTTGCATATTCTCCACTACCTAAACCATCAGCTAATACACAAATAAAATAATCATCAGTTGTGTGATAATAAAAAGAATCACCACAAACGGACTGACCACGTTTAGCAAGCTGATCGGTAATGACGTCCATTTGATGTGGATCATTCATCATAGAATATACTCCGAGCCTTCATTTTCGGCATGGATGGCTTCTTGCAATTTTTTAATTGCTCTTCTTTGCAGCCTTGATACATGCATTTGAGAAATATCCAGTCTTTCCCCTGTTTCTTTTTGGCTTAGATTTTCTAGAAATGTATACTGGATAACTTGTTTCTCTCGATCTGATAAAACATGCAACACTTTTTCAAGTACGAGCATTTGATTGACTTTTTCATAGCCATCATCCACATTACCGACAATATCCAGGAGCGTAACAGTACCACCGTCAGAATCAGCTTCAATGGAATGGTCAACTGATAACGCCTGATAACTTTTGCCCATCTCCATTGCTTCTAAAACTTCTTCTTCTGTTACTTCTAGAGCATCAGCAATTTCCTCGACCTTAGGCGAACGTTGCAAAGCAGTTGTTAATTCTTCCGCCGTAGCTTTAATCTTGGGCCCTAATTCTTTTATTCGTCTCGGTACATGCACGCTCCAAGTCTTGTCTCGTAAGAAACGTTTAATCTCACCGATGATTGTCGGAATAGCAAATGCTTCAAACGTTTTACCAAAAGAGGCGTCATATCTACGAATTGCACCAAGTAGTCCAATCACACCTACTTGAACAATATCTTCGTGATAAGGTCTACCTTTAGAATATTTTCGTGCGATGGATTCAACCAATTTGTAATACTGTTCAACAAGTTGTTCCTGTGCGTATTCGTCCTGATGTAATTGATATTGTTGTATGAGATCATTAATCTCTTCTTTTGATCGTTGTTTAGGTTGAGATTGCTTCTGCATCACTCTCCACCTGCTCTCCTTCTAGGTACTTAGTCATAAAGACTGTTACACCTTTTTGATGATGAATTTTCACTTCATCCATTAATGTTTCTATTAGGTAAAGGCCTAATCCTCCTTCTCGTAAAAATTCAACAGAATCATTTGCTTGGTAAGGACCTGCACTGTCTCTTGCTTGTTGAAAATCCAAGCTCTCACCTTCATCCGCAACCATGACTTCTAATTTATTTTTATAAAGGCCGAATCCTACAAGCACTTCACCATTTTCGTTGTTTTTGTATGCATGCTGAACTGCATTTGTACAAGCTTCACTCGTTGCAATCTTCAAATCTTCAATTTCGTCATAGTTAAATCCCATTCTACTGGCAATACCAGATAAGGTTAATCTAATAATACCGACGTATTCCGGCTTCGATGGGATTTTCATCTCAATGTAGTCGTACGACTCGGTCATTTCTTTTCACCTTCCATTTTGGTGCTGATATCAATAATGTCAGCAAGACCAGTAATTTCGAACAGCCTTTTTAAACGACTAGAAAGCCCAATGATTTTAAATTGACCATCGTGCGCACGTACATTTTTAAAAAGTCCTACAAAAACACCTAACCCGGTGCTATCCATATAGGATACACCCGAAAGATCAACAATCATCTCCACATTATCTTTTTCAGAAAGCGGTATAAGTTCTTTCTTTAATTCTGGTGCAGTGTATACATCAATCTCTCCACCTACAGTTACCTCAGTAATATTTTGATTATGATTTACATCTATATTAATGTTCATATTTTTTGCCCACCTTTTAGGAATAGCTGGTTACTCCTCATTTACCCTTTTAATTTTAGCTTAAACATTTCTTCTTAATATAATTAAAGTAAAATCATCCCTTAATTGGAAATCTTGTAATTTTTCAAGTTCTTTATATACGTTTTGCACGATATTTTGTGCTTTTAAGTGTATATTTTTCTCGATTAAGGCCAATAATTCTTCACGTTCAATAAAGCCTTCTTTTGTTCTTGATTCAGTTACGCCATCAGACATCAAAATAATCATATCCCCAGGCATCACTTCTTTTTCGTACTTTCTATATTTCGTATTCTTTTCAATACCTAATAATAAACCCTTTGCAGGCAACTCAGAAAATGTCTGTGTTTCCGCATGATAAAACAAGCCCGGTTCGTGCCCAGCAGAGGCATAGGAAAAGATATGATGATCGATATGGTATGTGCCATAAAACATCGTAATAAACATAGTTAAATCAACATTTTGTTCCACAACACGATTTAAATTCTCCAACACCAAAGTAGGTGTTTTACGATTTTCTGGCAAACTGTCCATAGCATATTTAATCATAGACATACAAAGGGCTGCTGGTAGCCCTTTTCCAATAACATCAGCTATCGCGAT
Organism: Cytobacillus sp. FSL R7-0696; assembly: GCF_038006865.1. NCBI lineage: Bacteria > Bacillati > Bacillota > Bacilli > Caryophanales > Bacillaceae > Cytobacillus > Cytobacillus sp. FSL R7-0696. Next base: position 1,185,719 of record NZ_JBBOWA010000001.1, read on the forward strand.
ACTTACACTATTATTTTCATCCTCAACAAAATTAAAATAATCACCATTCATATGTTTTGCTGGAACGCTGATTGCTCCAATATCCATGTCTTTTTTACATGGAATCTCTGTCCCAAGCAATGTTTTTTGCACATTAGCCGCGATTTCCATTTCGGTTCTTAATTCCTGTTGAATATGCTTTAAATTTTGGTGTTCGCGGTAAGCAAAACCATATGCCACCATCACTTCAAGCAGTATATCAAAAGACTCCTGCATTCTATCGTTAAATTTTTCTGGAAACATCTCAGCCATAATATTTCTATGGATGCTGACAATTTCCTCTGGAGGAATGTTCCGTTCAATTGCATTCCTACTTAACTTTTGTCCTTGATATAATGCCTGCTCTGAACGGTCAGCTAAATAATTCGTTAATATCTCTCTATATTTGGACTCCAATTTCTGTCTGAAATCCATCTCAAGTTCCCCCTAACGGAGCCATTTAATCGCCCTTATATCTGTACCTTCACCTGGGCTTGAATCTATTTGAAAATCATCCATCAGTCTTTTTACCCCTGGGAGACCTGCTCCTAGTCCGCCCGATGTCGAATATCCGTCCTCCATTACTTGGCGCAAATCTTTAATACCTGGACCACTATCAATCGATAATAATCTTAGTCCCGTTTTGCCATTTTCATAGAGCTTCTCTATACAAATTTGACCTTGACCTGCATATAAGAATATGTTTCTCGCAAGTTCACTTATTGCTGTTGTAATTCTTGCTTGGTCAACCGTCCCAAAGCCCAGCTCTTTTGCAACATTCCTACCAAGCTGACGCGCTGAAACGATATCCCATTCATTGATTATTTTAACGCAGGATTGGTTGTCCATTCGGCTATTCCCCCAATTCCTGTTGTAATTTCTCCAAACCTTTTTCTAAATCTAGGGCGGTCAATACATTATTCAGACCGATTCCTAATTCAGTTAACGTAATTGCTACTGCTGGTTGAATGCCTGTAATGACAACTTTAGCACCCATTAAATGGGACATTTCAATCACATCACCTAATACTTTAGCGATAAAAGAATCAATAAAATCTATTGATGTTAAATCGATTACAACACCATTTGCACTTGTATCATGTATTTTCTTTAACAAGTCTTCTTGAAATTGAAGTGCCGTCTGGTCATCTAGTTCCCATTGAATAGAAACAAGTAAACAATCATGTAGTTTTAAAATCGGAATTCTCAAAACGTCACCCCTCCAATGGCACAATTTTACGTTTAGTCATTTCCAATGCTGCTTCTACGCCTGATTTCATCGTATTTTTCGTAATAATTCGGTTTAAGTCGATACCCAGGCTCACAATCGTTTGCGCAATTTCCGAACGAATACCTACAAGCATGCATTTTGCTCCTACTAAGTGGACTGCATCTGCTGCTTGGATAATATGGTGAGCAACCATTGTATCAACAACAGGGACACCTGTGATATCAATCAAGACAACTTCTGAACGATGTTTTACCACACCTTGAAGAAGGTTTTCCATAATTTGCTTCGCACGTTCTGTATCGATCATCCCAATTAATGGCATAACTGTAATGCCTTCAAATACAGGAATTAAAGGTGCCGATAGTTCTTGCAATGCAATCTTTTGATTAGCGATCGTTCTTTCCCAAGAAACAGTGTAATCATTAATTATTTCACTATTCATCGCTTTTAACCAATGATTCAAATCATGCATCACTTTCGCTTCATTCTCTGGACGAATATACTTATCTTTGACCATTTCATCAAATACAACATCGCCCAGTACATCTAGAGCATTTACGACAAAACGTAGAGGCCAGCCTAAACTGACAATTCTATCTGAAAAATTCTCTGATTGACGTTCGTACTCGTCCTTTTTGCCAGAAATTTTCAAGATAGCGAGCTCCACTAACTCTCTTCCATATGTCTCGAAGTTTTGATCTAGGATGACATTGGTAATTGTTTCGTCAGAATCTTCTTTCAATCGGTTCAACCATTCTTTAAAAATATCTTCTTTATTGTGTTGAATATATTTCAAAGTCATTTGTCTTCCCTTACCTCCTATACTAGCACATCTATTGGTTAGTTTTTCCTTATTATCATTGATTGTAAAAAAATCTACATGATTGTAAAAAATCCAGCAAAAATCTACAACTATTGCCTATATTATAACGCTTTCTATTTGAATCGTCTTTAACAATATATCCAAATTAAGTGTGTACCCTTTTTTGCTTATTATCAAACCTAAAACATTAAATTCCTTTTATTTTTTTTGTTCAGAAGAATATCTCAAATATAAAATTGGGGGATTTAAAGTTTAAGCTCGTTTCAATAAGTGTATTACATATATTAATAAGTCCTATCATTACAATGAATGGACTTGTTTAAGATTAGGAAGCATATAAAAAAACGCCCCAACTTTTTTGAGCGTTTTCTAAAATTCTATAAGACCTAAACTGACTTGTAAGGCTTCATTTACCTTATCCATCATTTCGTCATCAAGATGGGTGATTTTATCGGTTAATCTCTGCTTATCAATTGTACGAATTTGTTCTAACAATATTACTGAATCTCTTTCAAAAGCATATCGCTTCGCATCAATTTCAACGTGAGTAGGCAGCTTTGCTTTTTGAATCTGAGCGGTAATTGCTGCGATGATTACTGTGGGACTAAACCGATTCCCGATGTCGTTTTGTATAACAAGTACTGGACGGACACCGCCTTGTTCTGAGCCAACAACTGGGGATAGGTCTGCAAAATAAACGTCACCACGTTTAACAATCAAAGGATCAGCCTCCGCTTACAAGACGTTCAACTGCGTTTTCTGCCTCGTATTCCGCTTGAAATGCTTCAGATGCTATCGTCAAGTTTAATTTTGCCATTTCCATGTAACCACGTCTCATGGACTCACGAATATGTCTTTTCTTCCGTTCACGCAAATACATTTTCGTTGCTTGATAAATAAACTCACTTCTGTTTACGTTCTCTTGCTTCGCATAACCATCTAATTCCGTTAATAGATGTTGCGGCAGCTTCACCACTATTTCTGTTGTTGCGCTGGATTCAGACACAAACATACACCTCCACCATCACTACACACCATATTTTTTATATCTACCAATTTTCATATTACCATTATTCTCTTAGGCTGCAAAGGGGATTTTTTATTTAGTAAGAAATTATCCATAAAAACAGTTGCATTTTCTTTCAATGTCTTCCTAGGAATTTCAGTGATAATTTCCCAAATTATTAATAACTATTATCTACCAACATGTTCATTGATATGCATTAAAGAATCCCATTTCTTGTAGAAATTTTTGTTTGATCCTGAATATAGATTCTTGGTATGCGCATACCTATTTGGCAAGTTACCTCATAATTAATTGTTTCAAGTGTGTTAGCTATGTCATCTACAGAGATGGTCTGACCATTTTGAGTCCCGATTAACGTAACGACATCTCCAACTTGCTCTCCCTCACTTATACGAATCATACATTGGTCCATACAAATTCTGCCGACAATACTTACTCTTCTTCCATTAACAAGGACCTCTTGTGTAGCTAACCTCCTAATCCACCCGTCTGCATAACCGATTGGCAAGGTTCCAATTGATTCTTCTTTTTCTGCTTCGTACGTTGCTCCGTAACTCACTTTCTCGCCCGGTAGCAATTTTTTCACATGAACTATTTTCGTATGAAGTGAAAAGGCCTCTTTTAATTTAAAAGGTAAATGATTTTTAATTTCAGAAGATGGTGACATGCCATACATTGAAATCCCAAATCTAACTGCATTAAATTTCGCCTCAGGATGTCTCAAGCCAGCTGCACTATTACTAGCATGAATATATCTTGGTTGTTCAACCATCCAGCTTATCATTTCATTAAAAGTGCTTAACTGTTCATTAAAATAGGCTGTCTCAAGTTCATCCGCTGTCGCAAAATGCGTGAAAACTCCTTCAACATGGAACTTTCCTTGCTGTAGTTGATATTCAAATATTCCCCATTCTTCTTTTGATTTAATCCCTAATCTACCCATCCCCGAGTCCATCTTCACATGAACTTTTACTTCTTTGTTTATGAATGGTGCAGCTTTCATCAACCACTCAGCTTGGCAAACGGTTAAAGTAATTCCTGCTTGTTCAGCTAACCCGGCATCCTCTGGTCGTGAGAGTCCTAAAACTAATATTGGCGCGTCAATCCCTTTATTCCTAAGAGCAAAAGCTTCATCTAAAGTCGCCACCGCTAAGTAAGTGGCACCTGCCTTTAGAGCTGTCTTGGCTACCTCTATATCTCCATGGCCATATGCATTTGCCTTCACAACTGCAAACAACTCTGCTTCTTCTCCAATATGCTTAATCATTGACTCTACATTATATGTGATATAATCCAAATTTATCTCTGCCCAAGTATCACGAAAATATGGGACCTGTTGATTCATACCGTCCACTTCCTCTTTATACTTTTCCTTCTATTATTTGATTATGTCACATTAACGTATAACAGAAAAGACAAACTTTCTTCTTAAACCGACTGAAGTAAAAGCAGGGTAAGATGTAAGTAGGAAGTATATTAAACATGGCAACTAGAAGTTACCATGTATTACTAATTACTCTAGATGATATGGCGTTAATATTGGCAAAATTATCATCCGTAGAAACCGCAAACAACGCAAAGAAACCCGAGGAATCTACCTCGGGTTTATCTTATCTATATTTATTTTACAACTTCCCCTTGTACCGACTGTGCAATTTGGATCATTTCTTCTTTCGATAGGTTAGTCGATGCAATCATATAATCCACGCCATTTTGCGTCCAGGATACCATATTATCTGATACGGCTCCTACAGTGAAGCCAAGGTCAACAGGGTCACCATTCATCATCGCCTCTTCACCACCAGAGGTTTGAACAATAACAGCCTTCTCTTGAATCATTGTGAATGATTTGTCTTCACCTTCATAGGTTAGAATGACACGTTTACCTTCTTCTGTTTCTACTTCTTTTTCAGAAACAAGTTCAACTTCAGGTAGCGATTCTGGATAGAAGACAGTGAAATCTTCTTCTTCTGCTACTTCAGCCATGACTGGGAATTCTAGCTGCGCACCTGTCATATTTTTCTTCGTATCGAAATCTTTATTATCTAGCTCTTCATTAAATTTCACATTGGAGAAATCCACCGTCACAACTGGTGTTCTTTCTGCATCCATTACCTTTACACTAACTGGAGATAAATCCGATTTATTTAAGGTAATCTCTTGGAGAGGCAGCATTTGATTGTTTTGATAACTCGTTTTTGTTTCATAAACATAATGATCTTCCGTTGCTTTAAATTTTGCTTCCTTATCATTTTGAATATCTTCAATTAATGACTCATAAAGATACGCTTGACTACTATTGTTTGGCCAGTCACTTTGGAAGCGAAAACTTTTATTCAAAGCTGGCGTAAGAACAAACACACCTTCTTTGTTCTTTAAGATCATTTGACTTTGATCTTTTTCAGTGTTTTTAAGTGCCACACGATAAAATTCCGGGTTCTTATGCCATATTTCTATATCATAGGATTGCGGCTCGGAACCTGTTTGCAGCGTCATTTTCGCTTCCGCCTTATAGCTTTTTAATGATTCTAGTTTGCTCGATAAATCTTTTGTCACATCCTCCTGGGATTTTGTCCCACATGCAGCTAGTGTGACAGTTATGGCCAGTCCCATGAGTAGCCAGAAAAACTTCTTCTTCATTCCTTCAACCCCTTTGTCTTATAATCAACAGTGCTGTCAAACGCTTCCGTGGCCTGTCTCCTCCATTGCACTATTGAATATATGAGACAACCTCAAAGATTATTCCAGACGTTCTAATAGATCAAGAATATTTTTTGGAGCCTGGGGATGATTCGTATGTAATTAATTACAGGCGTTTATTTGAAGGAATAGTAGCTTAATCAACTTTACTTCCTGTCCTAATGAATATTACTCTTTTTCAATTATCACTTGAGCAATGGCATACTCTCTACTATGGGAAATAGATAAGTGTACAAGACAGCCATCAACCGGACTAACAATGATCGGTTGTCCAGTCATATGGTTAGCTGTTTCAATATCTAGAAACGAAAGTGATTGCCCGATGCCTGTTCCTTTTGCTTTAGCAAAGGCTTCTTTGGCAGCAAATCTCCCTGCTAAATATTCTATTTTTCTATGCCCAGTTAGTGTCTCATATTTCTGTTTTTCGCTTGTTGTTAAAATACGTTCGACAAACCGTTCTTTTCTTTTTACTAATTGTTTAATTCTCTGTAATTCAATCATATCGATACCAATGCCTTTAATCATTCTAATCACCATCTTCTAAATAAAATAAATGCTGCATAAAACAAACTATAGTATATTTAATGTATGAGAACATTTTAGGAGGAGTCAATTATTGTTTATCAGGACAGAAAGCTTTAAAGAATTTATTCGCTTCTATCCCATCGTTACTTCTATTATCGCTATTAATATTGTATTGTATTTACTTACTGTTTTGCCCATCCTACCAACCAATTGGTTAATGGCGCATTTTGCAGGTATTAATATTTATATTATGCAAGGGGAGTTATGGCGACTTGTTACACCTATCTTCATGCATAGCGGATTTGCTCACCTTTTATTTAATTGCTTCTCACTTGTTTTATTTGGACCCCCACTAGAGAGAGCAATTGGCAAGGGGCGTTTCATCCTTGTTTACTTCCTAGCTGGTATTGGCGCGAATATCGCAACACTCATCCTTGAACCGTTAACATATATTCACGTTGGCGCGAGCGGAGCGATTTATGGTATCTTCGGCTTCTTTATTGCTATTATTGTGTACCGCAGAGATTTACTTTCACAGCAAAATACTCAGCTCATTCTTGCCATCACAGTTATTGGTGTAATTATGACCTTCTTGCAAGCGAATGTAAATGTGATTGCCCATCTATTTGGTCTATTAGCAGGTTTCCTCACTGGTTCAGCAATGATTAAAACGAAATTAAAAGCTGGATATGGTGCAACGAGACCAACAAACCAATGGAAATCTTCAGCTAGACGATTAAAAGGCGTCCCCCTATCAACCATTCTTATCTTTGGGGGCATTATTCTTCTTGCCATTATCGGTCTATTGTCACGTTAATGATATCGTTCAAACAAACAGCAAATCCGAACAATTTATGTTCGGATTTGCTGTTTCTCATTCTGTATTCTCAGGAGTATAAGAATACCACTTGTATATAGATAATACATCTTCTACTTCTAGGTCAACTACATCTCCTCCCGTTGCACCTGAACCAGACATAGCCTTAGCAGAAATAGTAGCTAACTGATTTTGCTTCTGAAAATACGTTTCTTTCATTGAAATTGATTGTGTTCTATTCTTCCTCAAGTAAACAGTTGTTTTAGAAATAAATCGTGAACGAAGAACGAGTTGATTTCCTATAATCGTCCAACCAGCTGCTTTATAACGGTAATAAGATAAAATAAGCATCAATCCAACGAACACTAAACTAAATAAACCCCACACTGAGAAGAAATAAAGAAGGATAACTGCGACTGGAACAGAGATAAATAATCCTCTCAATATGTATCTTCTTAAAGCCTTTTTTGGTGCTGGAACAAACATATCTGTCAATTGGTAATCATTTAATCCAGTTTCTATCTTCTCGCGGATTCGGTTTCTCTTAATAATCGGTAACAGCATCACTTTCGAGCTATCCGCATCTTTTAATGACCCACCTGCACTTTCAAGGTAAACAGATGCATAGCCAATTGCTTGGCGAACTGGATTCTCATTTATCCTTAATGCTTGAATCCGATGTAGAGGAATCGTTAGTTGCTTCTTCTCCAATAGACCGCGGGTAATCACTAATTCATCTCCCACTTTTCTTACAGTGAAATTAGCATACTTTAACACTGATCCAATGAGAGCAATAAGCCAAGCAAGAACGAAACCAAGGAAAACCATTAAACTGATGAGCATAACACCGCCTGTAATAAAGACACTCAATTCATCAAATACCTTCTCATAAGGAATGACTTCAGCAAATTGTGATAAAAAGGCAAAAACAGCTGAAATCACAACACCTACTCCCCCAGAGGTCGAAGAAAGTAAAATCAACTCTCCAGGTTTAATTTGGTAAAGTATTTGTTCCTCTTTTTGTTCTGTTTCGATTTGCTCATCTAACTCTATATGTGCCTTTTTAGATTGCGATAGGATATCTTGAATCTGCTGTGCCTCATTTTTAGAAATAGCAGTCAATATAGCTTCTGCCTCTAGTCCTGAACCAGCTGTTTCAATGGTCATTTTCACTAAACCAAAAGGTCTTTGTAAAATCCCTTCTGATAAATCAAGACTTTGAATTCTTTCGAAGGGGATATATCTTTTTTTCCGAATAATTAACCCTGATTCAATTCGTAATTCTCCCTCTTCTATTCTGTAGGTAAAACGAAGCCAAGTAAGAATACCGGATATAAGAATAAGAGCGATAATACCTATTGTAATAAAGAGCTGAATTTTCCCTTCGCTATTACCAAATACGACAATAATTAAAATGGGAATAATGGAGTCCTTTAATGTTTTCAGTACATTTGATACGGCTGCAATCGGATGAAGTCTTCTCGGCTCAGACATCATCTACAGCCACCCTTGCTAAGTTAGATATAAAAAATCGCAGTTCTTCTGCTTCTTCTAGATCTAAAGCGGGTATTTCATGAACAGTTGCCGCAGTTGAAACCGTCACGGTAGCTAGTTTATATTTTCGAAGAATAGGTCCTTGGTGAGTATCTACATGCTGCACTCTGATCATTGGGACGAGTGTTCGTTTGATAATAAATATTCCATGCTGTAGTTCAATTTCATTCTCTCTCACTTCATAGCGCCACCTTTTCCACCGCACAGTCGGGAAAACTTTAATCGCTAAATAAGCATAAAGAGCAAATATAATTAATGCAACACCAATTATCCACATCGGCCAATCAAAAATGAATGTTAAAACAATAGCGCCAATTGCCAATACAAATGGGATAAGGGAATGTAGTGCACCAGATATTTTCCAAACAGTCAGACCCCGTTTAGAAATACGCTTTTGCGGCTTTGATAACATATATGTAAACCCCCTAAAATTCCTTATTAAACAACTATAGTATACATGAAAGCCATACTATTTCTCAGTAAAAACTTGGATATTTTTTCATTCTTAGTTATTAATTCTATACGATGATCTAAGAAAAAGGTTTCAATTGGAGTGAAGTTGATTAATCCCTTACCTATCTACTTCATTTACTTATAAAATGTCATATGATCTTTATCTTGTCGGTAGTAAGCTAATCGATCTTGTAAGGTACCCGTATGGAACTCAAATTTATGACCATCCGGGTCAGTAAAATAAATCGAGCGCTTATCTTTTTCGTCCCTTATGCGGCCTGATAAAATATTCACTTTTAAGTCTAGTAATCGTTGATAACAACTTTCAAAATCATCTTCATCAATAGAAAACGCAATATGAGTATAAGATTGGGTAATCTCCTGACGAGGTATGTCTTTTTCTTCATTAAGGGCAATCCACATGCCTTGACACTCAAAATATGCTGTCGTTCTCCCTTTTACAAGCAACTTAGCTACAAAGACCTTTTCGTAAAAAGCAATAGAACGATCTAAATCAGAAACAGAGAATAACATATGGTTCAAACCTTTAATCATACTGCCGTTCACCTCATCTTGATTTCATTAAATTTATCTGGCATCCTATTATCCATTATACTGAAGCAGCAGCAAATACTATAGATAAAAACACATCTAGGTTAACGGTTATAGGTTTTATGTGGCCTTTTTATTCCTCTGATTTACTCCACCATAGACCCTATTGCTACATGTCTACATAACACAAAGAACCGAGCTTCATTTCAATGCTCGGTTCTCCCAATATATTATCTATAGCTATTTGCATTTGTTTTCTTATTTCCTTGATAATTCCTTTTACCTGAAGGTTTACCATCACGGGAGCGATAGGAGTTACTTTGTCTTCCTTTCGGGCTATACCCACCTCTAGGACGGTTACTTCTATCTGTGGATCTTCTGTCTCGTTTAGCCGGTAAAGGTTTCTCTTCTGTTAGTTTTACTGGAGTCGTGTCCGGTTCTTTGATCATGAGCTTCAACAATGCTTGAACTACCGTTGTTGCGTCATGTTGTTCAAGTAATTGTTGTGCAGATTGTTGATAATATTGAAGATGATTATCCTCAATGATTTGCTCGACTTTTTCTGCAACAGCCTTTTGTTGCCCCTCTAATGCTTGATCTAACGTCGGAGCAGCCATTCTTTCCATTTTCTTTTTCGTTGTTTTTTCAACGATACGTAAGTATGATTTCTCACGTGGGTTAATAAATGTCATGGCCATTCCTTCTTTACCCGCGCGACCTGTTCGACCAATACGATGAACATAACTTTCCGGATCTTGTGGTATATCAAAGTTATACACATGTGTAACACCAGATATATCTAATCCACGAGCTGCTACATCTGTTGCGACAAGGACATCAATGGACCCTTCTTTAAACTTACGAAGGACAGACATACGTTTAGCCTGGCTCAAGTCACCATGTATTCCTTCTGCATTGTAACCTCTTAAACTTAAGGCTTCAGAAAGTTCATCGACCCTTCTTTTCGTACGTCCGAAAACAATCGCAAGTTCTGGTGATTGAATATCAAGCAGTCTTGTTAACACATCAAACTTATTTTTTTCTTGTACTTCAATATAATATTGCTCAATGAGTGGTACAGTCATTTCCTTCGCTTTCACTCGAACGATTTGTGGCTCTTTCATAAACCGCTCAGCAATACGTTGAATGGCTGGTGGCATCGTCGCAGAAAAGAGTAAAGTATGCTTCTCTTCTGGGACACTTGATAAGATTTTTTCAATATCATCAATAAAGCCCATATTTAACATTTCATCAGCTTCGTCTAAAATCACTTTTTTGACATGATCTAGTTTTAGTGTTTTTCGATTAATATGATCAAGGATTCTTCCAGGTGTACCGACAATAATATGAGGTCGATTTTTTAAAGCACGTATTTGACGGTTAATATCTTGGCCACCATAAATCGATAACACTCTCGTTTTTTTCCCAAAACCGAGTTTGTATAATTCCTCTGACACTTGAATGGCTAATTCTCTTGTCGGTGCGATGACTAAACCTTGAATAAAACTATCATTATAGTCAATATGGTCAATCATAGGAATACCAAAAGCGGCTGTTTTACCTGTACCTGTTTGCGCTTGTCCAATTAAGTCCTTATTCTGCAAGCTTAAAGGAATCGTCTCTGCTTGAATCGGGGTTGCCTCTTCAAACCCCATTCTTTTAAGAGACTTCATTGTTTCAGGGCTTATACCCAAATCTTGAAACTTAGTCAATGTATCCAATCTCCTTCTGTTCTTTGAAAAATATTTTATTTCATCAAGTAGGCAGGAAATTTCCCCAATCAAAGTTGTTATAATTACAACGATTTAAGAGAAACCCACTATAGAGAGGATGAGGGAGAATTTATTACCAATGCATGAATTGTGCTATGCTTATTTGTATAAAAAAATAAATGTATGATGACTTCCGCATCCTAAATCTAACGAACAATTACAAATAGAAATTTTTATTCAGACATGTAATGAAAAAAGACATTCTCCTACCAGTGGAGTATGTCCGGGTTTCAATGGAGTTCCTGTTGACACTTTGTTGTATATATTACCATCTCAACGCATGATTTGCAATGCTTTAGCAGGACATAGTATGACAGTAGTATAAAAATAAACCATTGACGAAAGGGAGTTCATTTGAAGAAAATCGCCTTAACTAAAAGGTTATGAAAGAAATTGAAGTACTTCTTTAAACAGTTGCTCACTTTCATCACAATGGCAAATTAAATGTTTTGACCGTTTAATAATAATTTTGTGTTTCTGTTCTGAGGTGATGTGTTTGTAAAGATAATCTGCACTGCGTACAGGAACGATGCCATCATCCTCTCCTTGAGCGATGAAAGTTGGAACCTTCACTTCTTTTAATCGAGGGCGGACCGTCGCTACTAGCTTTTGGAACTGCCTAGCTGCAGCAATCGGCGTGGAGCTGATCTTTTGTTTGTAATGTATAAATAATGGATTTTGCGTTATTCTTGTGCCTTGAAGTCCTTCTCTTAATAACCCTTTAATATCAAGGAAAATTTGTCTTGGATTTAAATAGTAGGCAGCTGCACTAAGTAAAACCAGTTTCGCTACCGGGTATTTTACCGCTAATTCACTAGCGATCATGCCTCCCATGGAGAATCCAATAATATAAACAACTTCACATTTTTCTAGTAAGTTTTTTAATTCTTCCTCTGCATGATTGATCCATTTTTGAAATACAATCCCCTTTAAGGACTGCCTTTCTCCATGACCAGGTAATGTAGGAACCGCTATTTCCCAATCCGTATGTTCCTTTATATAATTCGCCAATGGGGCCACTTCATAAGGTGCACCTGTAAATCCATGTATGCATAAACATCCAATCATCTTTTACACCGCCAATGGTAAATTTATCAGGCTATTGAACAGCTTTTCAACTTTAACATAAGCATCTAGTTTATTTTTTACCCTCTATTCGGAAAATTAAATCCTCATAACGTAAAAAATGTTAATTATTATAATATAATTCAAAAGATAGAAAAAACCTTATGTTCCATGTGAAACAATAAGGTTTTTTGAATTTTAGTATAGTATTATTGCAATCCCTCAACGACTTCTTCTAACTTCATTCCCCTAGAAGCCTTAACGAGTACAATTGTTTCATCATTGACATGTTTTTTTAGTTCTTCAATTAATGGCGCCTTTTCATCAAAAGCAAATACACGGTCTTCAGACAATACTTCCTTGGCTCCCTTTGCAATTAAGTGTCCTAATCGACCATAGGTAAATACGGCATCGATGTTTTCCGCACAGATGGATAACCCGATTTCTTCATGAAATCTCTCTTCATCTGCCCCCAGTTCCAACATATCACCAAGAACAAGTATTTTCTTCTTATATCCTGGTAAATTCGCTAATAATTCTATTGAAGCTTGCGTTGAAGTAGGGCTCGCATTGTATGCATCGTTTATTATTTTCTCGCCATTTTGACCCTGTAGTATTTCCATCCTCATATTTGTCAGTCTCACTTTCACTAATCCTGCTTCCATTTCCGCAAATGACACATTAAAATGTTGTGCAACAATCATAGCTGATAGAGCATTTAAGACATTATGCATACCTAAAATAGGTAAAGTGAATTCTATTTCGCTCGCATTGACCTGAAACTTACTGCCGTTGTCTAATTGTTGGATATTCACAGGATATAGGTCATTTTGTTCGGTTCTTCCAAAGGTTTTAACCGTAGCTTGCCCTTTATATGAATCAAAGTAATTTCTTAAAAGGGGTTCATCCCCCATGTATACCATCAATCCATCTGACTTTAAGCCATTTATAATCTCAAGCTTTGCTTCAGCAATTCCTTCTCTTGAGCCTAAATCTTGTAGATGTGATTCACCGATATTGGTAATAATCGTTGCATCAGGGCGTGCTAGCTTAGTTAGAAAGTCAATTTCACCTTTTCCACTCATACCCATCTCTAATACAGCTACCTCTGTTGTTTCTTCTAGCGCTAAGATGGTAAGCGGAAGACCAATATGATTATTATAATTGCCTTCGGTTTTTTGGACTTTATATTTCAACGCTAAAAGATTCGCCATCATATCCTTTGTCGTCGTTTTACCATTGCTACCAGTAATCCCTACCACTTTTATACTTAACTGATTACGATAGGCTCTTGCCAGCTCTTGTAATGCAGTTAACGTATCTTTAACGATGATAATGGGTAAGTGAGTCGGTGGATTTGGTACATCCTCTTGCCAAAAAGCAGCCGCAGCTCCTTTTTCAATAGCATCCGACACATACTGATGCCCATCTGTTCGCTCTCCTTTAAAGGGTATAAATAGTTGTCCTGGAGTAATCTCACGAGAATTAATACTTACACCTTGAATTTCTTTTTTTCCGTATGGTGAAAGATCATTCTCTATTTGAATCATTTCTGCTAAATCATTCAAGGTTCTCTTAATCAACTTTTCCTGCCTCCTTTTTGACAGGTGCACTGCGGGGTGCAAAACCTATCTTTCTATGTAACTGTATACGCTACAGCTTAGCTGTTCCGCTTACAATTACATTGTATGCTTAATTTTTTGTTTTTCTTGATGTCTTTCAATTGCTAAGTTGACAAGACGCTCAATAAGGGCTGGATATTCAACACCTGAATGCTTCCAAAGTAATGGGAACATACTGTATGGTGTAAAGCCTGGCATTGTGTTCACTTCATTTATATAGACTTTTCCTTCCTTTGTTAAGAAGAAATCCGCTCTAACAAGTCCCGAACAATCTAATGCTTTAAAGGCTTTAATTGCCATCGCTTCTAATTCGCTATATTCAGCTTCTGTAACATCAGCAGGAATCATTAAAATTGTATTCCCATCTTCATATTTTGCCGTATAATCGTAGAAGTTTTTATCTTTCGGAATAATTTCACCGGCAACAGAGCACTCAGGGTAATCATTTCCCACTACACCTAGTTCAATCTCTCTTGCATCTACACCTTGTTCGATAATAATTTTACGGTCGTATTTAAATGCTTCAACGAATGCCTCATGGAGCTCACTACGATTCGTACATTTGCTAATTCCTACACTAGAGCCTAAATTTGCTGGCTTAACAAAGCACGGGTATCCGATGGTATCTTCTACTTTGCGATAAGCATCCTCTTCCGCAGTTTCCCATTCCCCTCGAAGGAACCAAACATAATTAACTTGGTTTAATCCAGCTTGAGCAAAGATATTTTTCATGATCACTTTATCCATTCCTGCTGAAGAAGAAAGGACGCCATTTCCAACATATGGTAAATTTAAAAGCTCAAGCATTCCTTGAACCGTACCATCTTCCCCATTTGGACCATGCAATAATGGAAAAATCACATCAAAAGGTCGACTTTCTTGCGTCTCGAAAAGGGTTGGTGCTAACGCTAAAGGTGATAGCTGTTGGCCTTCTGAAAAAGATAATTCTTTCACTGTATCAACGGGCCCAGCAAGTTGTTGTCCCTTGATCCATTGACCTTCTTCCGAAATATAAATAGGATAAATATCAAATTTATTTGTGTTTAATGCTTTAATCACGGCAAGCGCTGTCTGCATAGAAACATGATGTTCAGCAGATTTCCCACCGTACAAAAGTCCGATCTTAATCGTCATCAATAAAACCTCCAATTTTAACAAGTAACTTAAATTTATTTTACCACTTTATAAAATAAGAGAGTAAATGTTTCAACAAGATAAATGCCTATAAAAGTATATGTATGTATAACCATGGGAAAAGGAGCTTACTTCAATTAAAAAATAGCCATTTCTCTCTTGAAAAAAGTTATATCGTCATTGGAGATTGTCCTCATATCGATTATTAATGGCAATGAGATTGAACTCATTTCAGGATATAAAGACCTAATTCCCATTATCCTGAAATATTTAATCATATACCCTTCATTCCTTCTACAACCTATAGAGAGCATCAATATAGATGCAAAATTCTTTGAAGCTGTTCTACCTACTGATATACCACTATTATACTTTTTTTCACTTACTTCTCTGTTAACATTATGTTACAAAAGCTCTAGTTTTCTATTACAAAAAGATTAATATCTGTAATCGTTATCAATATATAATAAAAAATTTCCTTTATAACGAACTGACATTAGGTATCATTCACTAAATAGCGCAAATGATTGCCAGCCCATTTTACCTCATTTATATATTTTATACTAGCTAAAATAAATGGCAAGATTAATCATCGCATCGTTACGATTACAATCGTACGATTTGTCATTTAGTAATAAAATCTGCCAAAAGACCTACCACCTTTATCTACATTCACTTTCTACCCATGCCACATTGACTGCTGTCAAAGTAAAAAGAAGCATCCGCACGCCAGTTATTGGCAATGTGCCGTACATGCTTCTTTCACAATTTGTAACTTTCTTTTGTCAGTAAAAAGAGAATATAATCGACCTTGCATTCTATTCTCTATACTCCATTCCGTTTGCCATGCCTTTGTTAAAAAAAACAGTTAAACTCATTCTTTCACCTTTACAGGATAAAAATAACCAGTAGCCATTTCTTTTATTTTCTGTTCATTTTCAAGTGTGTAACTAATAATAAAGCAGGTTGCAGGACCTGAAGAAGTAAGTAAGTCTAATTCACAAGTGATATCAGTTAGGGCAAAGACACGATTCTTAAATAATTGGTTTAACTCAGCTAATATCCCTTTAGAGCCAACAGGCATGACTGTCACTTTTTCCATATTGGCGAGTTTTGAACATAGCGCTAGCGGAGCTATATGTAGAGCATCATTAATGACGGCTTCTCCTACTAACGGTCTACCGATAACTGCTATCCGATTATCTTCTTTAAACTCTATCGCATGAATATCTTTACTCGCATGTATTTTCCCCATAACAGATACAGCTGTTGCAGATTGCTTCAACTCAAAGTTACTTTCTGTACTTCCTGTTATAGATAATTCGGTTAGGCCTAGTTCCAGCAAGCCCTTTTCAATTCCTGTTATTAATGATCGCCACACTTGATCTCCAGAAAAATTCTGCAAAATTATCGCTAACGGCGTTGCACCTATAGCTATACATTCCATCATCGACACCCTTAAAGCATAATAAGCGACATCCTCATAAGAAACTTTAATTAAATCCTCATGCTTTAATCCAATACCACCGCTATTATCACTTGCTATGACAAGTGATTCTTCCTTGTTAAATGGAATCACCAGTACATCTCTCATTTGGTATTTTCCATGGATGTTTTTACCGGTTGTATGATTTTGACCAATCTTGGAATGAGGATAAGAGCTATAGCTACGTTAAAAATAGAACCAAGTAAAAGCGAAGGAACGAGTGCCAAATAAAACGCTTCCCCCATAATAAAAAGAAATGGAAGTGGGGCTGCAAACGAGTTTCCAAGCACAAAGAGAATAGAAGCAATCCATCTATGTCCATTGCGGTAAAATAATGCAAATATATAACTTAGAATGGCCATCTCCATCGCTACTACCAAATGAAAGGGCCCCATTGGCAACCCACCTAATAGTGCTGACAATAAATGACCTGTCCCTCCAACGATTGCACCAGCCGGACCTCCTAGTAAGGCACTAGCGAGTAGCGCAGGAAATGAATCTAGTGCCACACTAGTGACAATCCCAGCTGGAATCTTAATTGCTGCACCAATCACCGATAGGGCAACAAAAACACTTAGCCATGTTATTTTAATTCCTTTCAAAAGACCCATCACTTATTCCCCTTTTCTTTTACCTCCACGGAACACTTTCGCACTACGTACATATTCTACATCCGGATTCCCTAAGCGAAAGTTGATGACGCGGGCTAATGCAAAAAAGTAATCAGATAAGCGATTTAAAAACATAACAGCTACATCCGGAACAGTATCATCTGTTTTCTTAAGTGATACGACTAATCTTTCTGCTCTTCTTGTGACGGTTCTTGCTATGTGAATAGAAGCAGATGCCTTGGCACCTCCTGGCAAGATGAAACGTTCTAATTCTGGTGCTTCTGCAATAAACACATCAATTCTCTCTTCTAAATAATCAATTGACTCTTGTTTTAGCTTCAGTTCACGTGTCTTTGTTACGTTTGCTAAGTCTCCACCACAGTCAAAAAGTTCATGTTGTATCTTCTCTAAATCATCCAAGACGTCTGCGAATTTTGCTTGATCCAACTCAGTTACAGCCTGACCGACAAAACAATTGACTTCATCAACTGTACCATAGGCTTCAACACGTATATCGTCCTTTTCTACTCTGCCGCCAATAATGCTCGTTTTTCCTTTGTCTCCTGTTCTCGTATAAATTCTCATCTAATCGCCCACTCCCTTATTTAATTTTCTGTGCTATACCATACCAAATAATATCCATTTGCGTTGCCTGTTTTGCCATTTTTTGATACACTCGTCCGCAAACATCCCGTAAAAGTCGATCTTTCTCATCTACTGGTACAATGCCCTTTGTTATATCCGTACCAATTAAGATGACTTTGCGTGTACGTTTGCTGTTTTCCCATGCTGCAAAATCAACGAGGAATTGCTGTACTCTTTGTTGTATCTCCTCTTCTCGACTGTAAGTTAATACATCCTTTACCCAATATTCTATTCCTTCCCATACAATTACACCATCAATATCTGTAAAATTTTCTACTTCAGGTGGTGCCGAACTACGGTAGGCGGAATACCAGAAATGGCTTGCTCGGTGAATACCATATTGTTTTTCTACCCATTCTCCCTTTCCGTTATAGGCTCCTCCTGTAACAAAGTGCATATAATCTCTCCCCCTTTCAATTTAACATCGATTTGATAGCCTCCACTATAAGGAATCTTCCAGTCCCAAAAAGCTTTTGTATTTTTTACTTTCGTATGTAAGATATGGCGGATCACTCCACCGTGCGTGACAATCGCCATTGTTGAAATTGCTTTCTCCAACGCTTCTGCTACTAATGAGTCCCAGGCGTGATCAAGTCGTTGACTAAATTCACTATAACTTTCTCCATCAGGAGGTGATAAGGTTTGCCAATGATTTAACCACTTTCGATATGGTTGATGATTCTTTAATTGCTCATACGTACAGCCTTCCCATTCACCGAAGTTAAGTTCTCTCAAATCACTCATCAAGACAAGCGGTTCATTAGGGAATAATTTCTTACTCGTTTCAATACATCTACCTAAATCACTTGTTACAATGATATCGCAAGGGGGTACTATCGGGACGATAGCTTTCGCCGAAACAAGCGGAGAATCACTCCACCCTAGATAAGCTTTCCTCCTATTGGCCTCTGTCATCCCATGACGAAATAATGTGATAACCAAAGAACCATCCATAAACTCCATTCCACTCCTTCCACACATGCACCAATGACATCGCCTGTTGTGCCCCCAAACCAACCTACGCTTTTTTGTTTCATAATCATAAACAAACATAATGAAATGATTAACATGCAAGTAAATCCGAATATAAGGGAAGGAAAAAAGAAGAACAGCCATATTGCAACTAGTAAAATATATACACCATACATCACAACACTTCTCAAAGTAGCTGCATCCTGAAACATTTTACCTAACCCGCTATTTTTAGCTGTCTTCACCTTCACTAGCATCATGCCCATGACCATACGACTAAAAAAAGGAATACAAGCAATAAAAAAGAAAACAGATGTGCTTTCAAACTTAATAGCAATTTCATAAATAAAAAATAGTTTTGTACTTAATAAGAGAATGACCGATAGCACACCAAAAGCACCAACTCTTGGATCCTTCATCACTTCTAATCGCTTTTGTCGATCACCATAGGAAAAGTATGCATCACTTGCATCCATCCAACCGTCTAAATGAATCCCTCCAGTGACAACGATTAATGTCACCCAAAGAAAAATGGCAGCTGCTAATGGCGAAAAAGGAGAAATCATTAATAACAAATAAAATATAAGCGCATAGATGACACCTTGTATGATACCTAACAATGGAAACGTTTTAATCGCGCCATTTAAATGCTTATTATCCATCGGTAATTGGAGAGGAATCGGAATGGCAGTGAAGAATTGCAAATTAATTAATAATCCTTTTAGCCATATTTTCATGAGGTGTGATCCTCTATACCGATGATTTCTTTAAGAAGATCAAAGTCAATATTTGATTTAAAGTGTGCTGCTAGTTCTGCATACTTTTTGTCCTTCTTGTTACTGATATAAACCGGGTCTTTTAAAGGCAAACCTTTATCTACGCGAATCTGATTTAACCAATGTGCACGCCATTCATCGTGATGAAAAACATGATGCATATATGTACCAATAACCTTGCCACCTTTACTTGTATATCCACCATAATGGCCATCCGCTTTTTTCAGAAAATAATGCCTATCATGATTCTCTACTACTGTTTCGCCTAAATGGATTTCATATCCTTTTAAAGATTGTACAAATGAGCCTTTTAACTTGGGGTGAAGCGTTCCTTCCACTTGAATGGTTGTTTTTTCAGTGATAAAAGTGGTGTCAGCTGGAATTACCCCGAGTCCATTTATCTCCTTCCCTTCAATTCCCGTATCCGCACCATAAGGGTCGGCTAATCGCCTACCTAACATTTGAAAACCACCGCAAATTCCGATGACTCTGCCGCCATTTTCTATATAATCCTTTAACCATTTATCGAGCTTTCTATCACAGAAATATTGCCAATCATGAATCGTGCTTTTCGTTCCTGGTAAAATGACAGCATCGGGCATGCCCATTTCATCACTTTGATTAACCCAGCGGAAAGATACATCATCTTCATATAAAAACGGGTCCATATCGGTAAAATTTGAAAGATACGGTGGTTGCAATATAGCAATATCTATTGGGTTATCCTTTTTAGAAACTTGTATAGATAAGGAATCCTCTGCATCGATCATATGATGATGTAAATATGGCATCACACCGATAACTGGAATACCACAGTGATCTTCTATCCACTTCTTACCGTCCGCAAATAGAGACAGATCTCCTCTAAATTTATTAATAATAATCGCTTTCACTCGATTTCTTTCGTTTTCTTCTAGTAATGATAACGTCCCAACGATACTCGCAAACACGCCTCCTCGATCGATATCAGCTACTAACAACACAGGCACATCTGCCATTTCAGCCACTTTCATATTGACTAGCTCACGATCTTTTAAATTAATTTCTACAGGAGAGCCTGCACCCTCCATCACAATCACATCATAAGTGTTTTCTAGTCTATTAAGTGCTATCGTAATCGCCTCTAGCCCCTTTTCATAGAAAGATGCTCTATAGTCCCGACCAGACTGAACGGTCTCAGCTTTCCCAAACAAAACGACTTCAGAAGTCGAGTCTGATGTTGGTTTTAAGAGAATTGGATTCATATAGACGGTTGCCTCTATTTTCGCAGCTTCTGCTTGTATACCTTGTGCCCGCCCAATTTCTTTGCCATCTTTCGTTACATAAGAATTATTAGACATATTTTGTGATTTAAACGGAGCAACACGCACACCCTCTTCTACTAAGGCTCGGCATATAGCTGTGGCAATCATACTTTTCCCCACATCAGAGGCTGTTCCAACGACCATTAAGCCTTTCATATTCTTCTCCTCCTTTCATCTGAATGAGACAGCCAGCATCTACTAGATAAGCTTCATCTGCAAGTGCCACGATTTTTTGATGGAGTCGTCCTAGCATCTTTCCATACACAAGTACAAGTGGTTCATCACTTATCACATCATGGAATATTTCGTTACTTACGAGAATTAACGTATCGACTTTACTCGAAAGTTCTTTTATTCCTTGGACAAGATTTTTAAAAATTTGTTGTTGAAATTCGTAATCAGACCAGCGATTTTCATAAAAAAACTCATTATTAAGCAGAGTTGTTAGGCAATCTAGAAGAATAATATCGTTTGAAGAGTAGTGGGTAGCTAGTTGGTGAACGTTTCTTGGTTGTTCCCATATCATCCACTTCTTACCACTCTCTTGCCTATGCTTTTGATGATGCTTAATGCGCAACACCATTTCTTTATCGCTTGGTTGAGCTGTCGCGATGTAATGTAATTGCTTCCCATGGTAGTGAGCCCTATCAATTGCCAACTTCTCAGCAAGCTGACTCTTACCACTTCTTACTCCTCCGCTTATAAAGATGATTTGCGCCATCGCTTTAATGCCTCCATCAATCGAATGTTTTCAGCCGGTGATTTTATTGCTAGTCTAAGCCAATTTCCTTCCAATCCGGGGAAGTTGTATGTATGCCTTGGAATCAGTCCCTTTTCTAATAAAAAAAGAAAAAGGCTCTCGCTTTCTTTGGAAAATGAATCTTTTAGTAAGTAAAAATTGGTAGATGAATCTGAATGTAGGTAATCATTACGTGTTAAAAAAGAAAAGATTTTCTTCCGTTCTACCTTCATCAACTCACGTGTTTTCTTCTGAAAGTTATTATCCTCAATACACAGTAACCCTATTTCCTGCGCCACACTATTGACACTCCAATGCGGTTGTATTGCCCTTAAGTCAGTTATAAATTGTTCATTCGCGAGCACATACCCTAAGCGAATCCCAGGAATGGCAAACATTTTAGTCATAGAGCGAATAATAACTAATTGATCGTATTGCAGTAATAACGGTGAGATCGCTTCATACTCATCCACAAAATCATAAAAAGCTTCATCGACAATGAGGTAAACACCTAGACATTCTGCGGCTTCAATCAAACGTTTGATTGAATCTTTCGAGAAGTATTTACCCGTCGGATTATTCGGGTTCGTCAAAAAAACTACATCAATCTCCTTAAAAGTAGCTATCAAACCTTCTATATCTAAATGCCAGTTCTTATTTAAGAAGAAATAGGTGATTTCACACGCATTCGCTCGGCAAGCTGTCTCATATTCGGAAAAAGCAGGTTGGACAATCATTACACGCTTTCTCGCAAATAATTGCCCAATCATTGAGATGATTTCGGCTCCACCGTTGGCAATGAGAACATTTTCTTTTGGAAGTAATGTGGTTTTACTGATACGCTCTGTTAATCTTGTGGCAAACGGATCGGGGTATTCGTATAATGATGAAAGTAAGCTTGACCATTGCCTTTTTACAGCTTGTGGAGGCCCTAATGGGTTAATATTCGCGCTAAAGTCAATTGTTTTTGCGGGCATATCTAACTTTAATACTTCGTATAAATATTGTGGATTCGCACCATGCTTAGGCCATTGCAATCAAAACACCCCCTAGCCATAAGATAAAGAGATACAGTGGAATGGTCTTAGTAATAATAGTATTCGCCTCTACAATATGATTCCTTGATAATGGCATATTGGATTCCCCCATCGTGGCACGATAAGAAACATGCCCTTCATATGTATTTTTACCACCTAACTGAACGCCTAATAAATAAGCCACAGCTGCTTCTCCCCAGCCACTATTGGGGCTTGGATGTTTTTTCGCATCGCTCATCACTAATTGAAAACTCTCTTTCCTTTGTATAAATCTCGGCTTATTCACGAGAAGCATACAAAATGCTGTCAGTCTACTCGGCACCCAGTTCACCACATCATCAAGCTTTGCAGACGCCCAGCCAAAATCAATGTATTTCTCATTTTTATAACCGACCATTGAGTCACAAGTGTTAATAGCGCGATAAACTAAGGCAAATGGTGCACCACCAATTAATGCAAAGAACAACGGGGCAGTAATCCCATCACTTGTATTTTCTGCTACTGTTTCAACTGTTCCCCTAACAATCTCCGCTTCATCTAGCTCGTCTGTATCCCTACCAACAATATATGAAAGCTTTTGCCTTGCCTCACTTAATTGTTCCTTCTTTAAAGGCTCGTACACTTCTATTGCCGCTTCCTTTAAACTTTTTTGGGCGATGGTAGTTGCGATTAACACCGCCTCAAATAATATTCCCACGATAGGGTGGACCGCATAGGCAATCACCACAATACTTATCGATATAACTAATACAATCAATAAGACGGTTGTTAACATAGCTACACCTTTCCATTTTCTATGCTCCCCTATATTCCATTTCTTCCTTAAAAATCCTATTAAAGAACCCATCCACTTTACAGGATGCGGCCATTGCGGCGGGTCACCTATGAATCGGTCAATGACCACTGCTACTGTTAATGCGATTAAATGTTCAATCATCATCTGTTTCCTTTTTTCTTTTACGACTCTTGTGAATCGCTTTTTGTGTACATTCGTAAATACCTTTTCCAATTATTTTTCCTAGGGGTGTAACTGTTCCAGCGAAATCTATTTTCTCTCCGCTTTGTGTTGCAGCAACTAAGATACTATCCGTAGATGTGCCCGTGGCAACTGTCCCGGTTTCTTTGTCTCGTACTTCTAAATCCATTAATACTTTTGCTTTCGCTTCAGTTGCCGTCATCATTGCTTGAATAAATGCCTCTTCAGAAAGATGACCATTGACAAATATCCAACTATTTATAGTGCCTGGGGTTACTACCTCTTTATGTTTGCTCGCCATCGAAGCATCGACAGCGTTTCCTACACCTGCTGTGACCACGATCAACACAGAGAACAGATCCATTTCGTAAAATTCGTAGATCACATCATCCGTATACACCGCTGTCATCATCCCAACCGTTTCCGAAGGCTCAAACCCTTTTTCTATAAGAAAATCTACCATCTCCTCATAAAAATCATCACAGTTATAACTTTTATCAACATGACGATTAACAAATGTTTGATACCAGCCAATGCCAGAACCAACAACGCCTGATGACATTACCCTTAGAGGTTGGGCAGACTGAAGTGTAATATATTCTTCATTCACCATTAATATAGCCGGTGTAATAATTTCTTCATTTTGCCATTTCTCCTCAGGTATTAGGACTACTTGAGGTGCTGGTACTTTCGGGTGTCCGTGCTTCTTCACTTCAGTCTCATAGACTTCTATAATACGTGCTTCTTGCAATACTTCATTAGGTTTATCATTAGAGACTATTTTTCCATCATTTAATAAAACGATTTGATCACAATATAAACCGGCTAAATTTAAATCGTGAAAAATGGATAGGACCGTTAAACCCTTTTTCTCAGTCCACTCTTTTAACATATCTAGCAATTCTTTTTGATAAGATAAGTCTAAATGATTGGTTGGCTCATCAAGTAATAATATTTCTGGTTCTTGTGCGAGACTTTGTGCCAAAAACACACGTTGTCTCTCTCCACCTGATAGCTCAGTAATATTCTTATGTGCAAAATGCTGTACACCTGTTTGTTTCATCGATTGTTGCACAACTTCTTCATCATCTTCAGACCATGTTTGGAACCAACCACTTTGATGAGCATAGCGGCCAAGCGATACAATTTCCTTTACTGTATAAGAAAAACTATGTTCGGCATGTTGAGGTAGGACAGCAACGATTTTCGCTATTTCCTTCGTGTTATAATTTTGTACTGGTTGATCTTTTAAATAAACTTCACCAGATGTGACCGGTATAAGACCACTTAGCATCTTTAAAACCGTCGATTTGCCGCTCCCATTCGGTCCAAGTATGCCAAATAACTGTCCTTTCTCTACTTCAAAGGAAACATCATGAATGACCTGCTTGCCTCCATAACCACCGTTAATTTGTCGTAAGCTATACATCATCACATTATCCTCTGCCTTCCGCTCTTCTTTTAATTAGAATGATAGCAAAAACTGGTGCACCAATTAACGCAGTAATGACACCAATAGGTAACTCAGTAGGTGAAATGATTGTTCTTGCAAATAAATCAGCAAGTATTAAAAACCCAGCACCTGTCATCATCGATAAAGGAAGCAAGTGTCTATGGTCTGGTCCCCATAGCAATCTGGTTAGATGCGGAATGACTAAGCCGACAAATCCGATTGTACCTGACACTGCTACAGCGGCACCTGTTAAAATCGATCCGGCAATTAAGACCATCATCTTACGTTTCTGTACATTTACCCCGATATGACGAGCTCTTTCTTCGCCGAATGACATCGCATTTAATTCCTTGCTATTGGCAATGAGCATCGCAGACCCAATGATAAAGAAAGGAAGGATGATTTGAACATAGTCCCAACCTCTCATCGATACGCTTCCTAACAACCACCCAATAATCTGTCTCAGTTCATCCCCCGTTAAAGCAATCATTAAGGAAATAAATGCACCTAGAAAAGAACTGAAGATAATACCGGTTAAAATGATTGTCTCTACTCTCATGCCACGATCAATTTGTCGCGCAAAGAAAAGGACAACAATTATCGTTAGAAAAGCTGTTGTAATACTAAATAACGGTAAAGTAAAGGTGCCTACAAACGGAATGGATAAACCGAGAAAGATCGTTAATACAGCACCAACAGAAGCTCCTGAAGACACCCCCAATGTATAAGGGTCGGCTAAAGGGTTCCTTAATAAACCTTGAAAGGCAGCACCTGCAATTGCAAGTGATGCCCCGACAAAGCCCGCCAATACTACTCTAGGCAAGCGAATATTCATAACAATATTACTATGCATTGGATTAACATCATTACTTATCGGTAAACGTAAGATTTCCGCTCCAATGATATTGAATATATCTAACGGTAGCACTGAAACAGTGCCTATAGAAATCCCCATCATCATTGCTACACATAAGAAAACGAACGCACAGAGATAAGCAACACCTCTATTATTTAAATACTTCTGGGTAAATCGCTTTTGCAAGCTCCTCTACTCCTTCTACAAGTCTAGGACCTGTACGAGTTACCTTATCAGAGTGCACATCATAGACTTGCTTCTCTTTAACGGCTGTTACATCTTGCCAACCTTCTCGACTTAAAAGGGTTTCTACCGCATTTTCCGTATAATACCCGTATGTAGTGATAATCACATCAGGATTCTTTTCGATGACAGCTTCCTCGTCAATTTGTGGCCAACCTTCTTCTTCAATTACATTTTCCGCTTGGATCAAATTGAGCATATCATCTATAAATGTTTTTTGACCGGCAGTATATAAAGAAGGAGCTGCAGAGATTTCAACAAAGACAGATTTTTTCTCTTCAACAGACTTTGCTTTTTCTTCGATTTCTGCCAAACGGGTTTTCATTCCCTCAACTGTTTGACTTGCTTCTTCTGTTGCTCCTGTTGCTTTACCAATCATTTCAATGGAGTCATATACTTCTTTAAAATTCTGTGCATCATTGACAATAAGAACAGGAATACCAGCATCTCTTAATTGATCTAAGCCTTCAGTACTATTATGCGCTCCTGAATTATGTGCTAATACAACATCTGGATTTAAAGCAATAATTGCTTCTACATTAAATTCTTGTCCACCGATCTTTTCAATATCAGCCACTTCTTCTGGATAATTATCAAAATCAGATACACCGACTACCTTCTCACCTAACCCTAATTCGAAAGCGATTTCAGTATTACTCGGGATTAACGAAACAATCGCTTCTGGTTCCTCTTCAATCACCACTTCTTGATCCGCAGCATCCGTTAATGTTACAGGAAAAGCGCTAGTTTCAGTACTCTCTTCAACCTTCTCTTCTCCATCTTTCTTCGGCTCAGCTGTGTCATTCCCACATCCAGCAAGAATACCTGCTGATAGTAAAATCGAGACTAAAAATAAATACCATTTCTTCATGATTGACCCTCCTTAAAATATAAAACATCCCCAGTAGTAGGAGATGTTTGGAAGGAATAATCACGACAAAGAAGCCTTACCAAACACCCCCTATCCTCGTAGGTTACAGTGTTTATGGAAGATAGGCAGGTTTCCTGGCTTATGGTTTATAATCAAAGGCTCCTCCTATAGAACCTATATAGCAGTTGTCTTTGTTTATTAACCAGTTACAGTGGCGGGACCGCATTGGTTTTACACCAATTTCCCCTATTAAGTCAAAAATTGACACCTATTTCCTTAAATCTACAATTTTCTGTCGATTTTATTATACCTTATCATATTTTGTGGTGCATTATTATTTTTATGAATCAGTTACTTGCCATTCTTTCAGTTTTTTATCAAAAACCAATCTCGCGTCTGGCGTGGCTTCCTTCCTCATTGCTTCGAACTCATCATACATATCATCCATATTAGCGAAATCTCCAACTGTCCAGAGCGGTATATTAATTTTTGTACGTGTCTGCTCACTCTGTTCAAAAGAAATCACCAGGCCTTCCTTCATTAAATTTCTTAATGCCCTTAACGCGCCTTCTGGAACTTGTGGATATGTTTTTTTCTTTTTTAGGCCTAATAAAGATTTTTCTACTTTTAAATGCTCCATCTTCATAGCAGCAACGTCGCCAAGCATTTTGTAAAAGTCCTGCCAGTCTCGGTAATAGACCTTATTTAACCAACCATCATCATGCGCTAAATAACAATAACGATTGCTTAAATGGTTATAGAAAGGTTTCTTTAAATGCTCCTTTACATGACTAAGATATAGGAGCTCAGCAATTGCTTGAGCGGGCAATTCATTTAACGATTCTTCCTCCTCGAAATCTATCCAGCAAAAATCACCATAACTATAAACATCTTCGTTTATGAGTGCTGGCAGGTCTTCATGAGCCACCCAATCAAACATGGTATGTACATTCAGTTCCCCATTATCATACTGGTGCTTCACTAATAGAAGATGCCCAGTCCTGTTCTGTAATGATTGCATAAACTCAGAAAATTCAATTCCATAAGAAATAACGGACTGGTCCTTTTCGTTTAATAAGATATAGATGAGATCTCGAACACTATGATTTTTCTTTCGCAATTTAGAAACCTCCGAACTGAAAATAGAAAGACGAAGAGCAAATTCAATAGTACCACCTTAGTTATTACCCTCATACCACACACTATTTCGTTTTACTGCAATAATTTATACTAACTACATGTCAATCATAAACAACCGATACAATGCTTCATTTCATCCATTTCATTTTAGCAAAGATAAGGAAATACGATTATTAAAAAAACATTACAAAATAACTATTTCAATTCCTGAATTTTGTTCATACCCTAAAAAAGCCTTTTTGTATCAAACCAATGATAACATTCCACTTCTAACACATACTATGAAAATAACTAATGGATTAGCATACAATCTTAACTTTTAAACCATATATTACTTTAAAAAAATCATGATTTTCCCAGTTAAAGAATGGTAAGATAAGCATGTAATCTCCGTTTACAATTTAAGGGATATCCTCGGTTGAAAGGACTTGAGCTTTATGATTCAGACGATGACAGAAAACCAAATCGCTTTATTGATCATCAAAGCATTAAAGGATAATAAACAAAAAGAATTTAACAGGATTTTAGATGAACTGCAACCGTATGATATTGCTCAAGCTTATGATCATCTGCCTGAAAAGCATAAAAAACGTTTCTTATTATTTATGACTGCTGACCGCCTTGCCCAGTTGCTAGAGGAATTGAATAAAGACATGCAGCTAGAGGTTTTAAATAAATTAGAAAATGAGAAAACAGGAAAAGTCTTGGATTTAATGGATAATGACGACCTCGCCCTTTTACTTCATGATATGTCAGCTGAGAAAATAGAAGGTCTCCTTGCCGGTATGAAACAAAGTGAATCTCGCATCATTCAGAATATGATGACCTATCCACCAGAAACTGCCGGGCGCTTAATGACTAACCGTTTTGTATGGATTCGTGATTATTACACAGTCCGAGAAGCAGTAGAAAAGTTAAAATCCTTTGCAGAATATGCTGAAACGATTAATTATTTATACGTGATTGATCAAGACAGAAAATTAGTTGGGGTTGTCTCTCACCGTGACTTACTAATCGCAGAGCCTCTCGAGGTCATCCAAGACATTATGTATGAACGGGTCATCTCAGCTGCAGTGACGACAGACCAAGAAGAAGTTGCAAACATGGTCTTAAAATATGATTTCCTTGCTATTCCAATTGTGAATGAAGAAAATGTGCTAATGGGTATTGCCACTGTTGATGACTTGATGGATGTTGTGGTCCAAGAAGCGAATGAAGATATTGAAAAGCTATCCGCTTCCGGTAAGGCAATTGACTTTGATACGAAAGCTTTCGTCGCCGCTTATCGAAGGTTACCGTGGCTCATTCTTTTATTATTCATCGGCATTATTTCAGGCAGTATCATAAGCGGGTATGAGGCTACTTTATCGCAAGTCGTAGCCCTCGCCTTTTTCATGCCCATGATTTCTGGTATGACAGGTAACACAGGTACGCAATCATTAGCTGTAGTTGTCCGAGGACTTGTATCCAATAATTTAAATAAAAAAGTGGTTACGAAACTGATCCTTAGGGAGTTAGGGGTAGGTGTGATTATTGGTGTCACTTGTGGTATTTTAATCGCACTGATTGCATTTTTTTGGCAAGGAAATATTTATTTAGGCTTAGTAGTCGGAGTTTCCCTACTTCTAACTTTAATTATCGGGACACTTTCGGGAGCCACTATCCCTTTATTGTTATACAAATTCGGGATAGATCCAGCCATAGCTTCCGGGCCTCTTATCACAACATTAAATGACATTTTCTCACTTGTTACGTATTTTGGTATTGCCACAATGTTTATTTCCTACTTAACTTAACATTACTTTTTTATTTTATATTGTAAATAAGGAAACTCTTTTTCAATTCTGTACGTCTATATATACGTTTAAACATATTCCCTTGCAGAAGATTCCTAATGGTTTTTTTCTGTTCGTAGCATGACCTTAATGTATAAAATAAAGATAGGTGTTTATATATGGATCGTATACAAAAAAAGAATGATCGCTTTGATTGGACATTAGCCCTAATATTATTTTTGTTCTGCATCATTAGTTGCACTGCTATTTATAGCGGGCAAACAACAGCACAGTATCCAGATAACTTCGTGCTACAACAAATAATCTTTTATAGTATAGGTATGATTGTGATCGCAGCCATTATGTACTTTGATTCTGATCAGATAAAGCGAATGACCTGGATCTTATTCGGTATTGGCACAATACTTCAAGCAGGACTTTTTATCGCACCAGAGTCCCTTGCCTATGAAGTAAAAGGTGCAAAGCTCTGGTACAACGGTCTGCCAGGACCTTCTTTGCAGCCATCCGAGTTCTTTAAAATATTTCTTATCCTCGCACTAAGTAAAGTGATTGTAGATCATTATGCAAAATACACCATGAAAACGGTAAAAAATGACCTTATACTGTTTATTAAACTTGGGCTCGTTACTTGTGTTCCGCTAGGACTAATCATTTTAGAAGATTTGGGTACGGCGCTCGTTATTATCGCTATTTTCACGGGGATTCTACTTGTGTCCGGTATTACTTGGAAAATTATCCTCCCTGTTTACGGAACGGTTGCAGCTGTAGGTGGAACCATCATCTATTACATTATTTGGGCTCCTGAAACATTATTAAAGTATCTATCAGTGGATAACTACCAATTAATGCGGATTTATGCTTGGTTAGATCCGTATACACATAAACAAGGAGCTGGCTTACAACTGTACAATTCTCTTCATGCTATCGGCTCGGGAGAATTGGGTGGTAAAGGTTTTTATGAGAGACAAGTTTATATCCCCGATGTTCACACAGACTTTATTTTCAGTGTCATTGGTGAAGAATACGGCTTTATTGGAGCAAGTGTCGTGATATGCTTATATTTTATACTTATTTTCCACTTAACGAAAATTGCCTTATCAGTCAATGACCCATTTAATACTTATGTCTGCGTGGGCGTTATTAGTTATATTACGTTCCATGTATTTCAAAATATCGGGATGACCATTCAAGTATTACCGATTACAGGTATTCCTCTTCCTTTTATTAGTTATGGGGGTAGTTCCTTAATCGGCAATATGATGGCTATGGGGCTTATTTTTAGCATTAGATTTCACCAAAAGAGTTATATGTTCCAAGACAGCTCTAAATATTATCGTGCATCTTAAGGTTGCTTTTTTAAAAATCTAGCGTATAATAATGGAAAATCAAACGGAAATTCAGTGACGAAGAGAGTAGATGTAGGTGAATTCTAAAGCGAAGCAGGGATGGTGAGAGCCTGCGAGAAAAGCCACATTGAAGCGCACTTCGATAGAAGCATGGCAGAATCCAAGTAGGTCATGTCGGTTGTTCGCCCCGTTACAGGCAAGTAGTAAAGGGGTTCGTTACGAACAATTAGAGTGGTACCGCGGGTTTAAGGCTCGTCTCTCAAATTATGAGAGACGGGCTTTTTTATGTTTTCTATATTTTTTGGAGGTGAAAAAGGTGATAGATATGAAAAAGACAATCAGTTCAAGTATTCAAGTTGCAATAGATAATGCCTTAAGTGAAGGTGAGATTCGTCGCTTGTTAGAAACGCCTAAAACATCCGAACATGGCGACCTCTCCTTCCCATGTTTTGCACTAGCAAAGATTTATAAAGAAAACCCAAATCTATTAGCAAAAGACTTAACAGGAAAACTAACTCATGAATGGATAGATCATGTTGAAGCTGTTGGGCCATATGTAAATATATTTTTTAATAAAAAAGCAATCAGTCAACTCATTATTCAAGCCGTACTACATCAAGGAGAGAATTACGGACAATCAGGAAGCGGTAAAGGTAAAACAATCGTATTAGACTACTCTAGCCCAAATATCGCCAAACCATTCTCAATGGGGCATCTTCGTTCGACAGTCATTGGTCATTCCCTTGCACTTATAGCAGAAAAGCATGGATATGATACAGTTAAGATTAATCATTTAGGCGACTGGGGCACACAATTTGGCAAACTCATTACTGCCTATAAGCATTGGGGAAGTGAAGCTTTAATTAAGAAGGAGCCAATTAAGGAATTACTCCAATTATACGTAAAATTTCACGAGAAAGCTGAGGAACATCCCCACTTGCATGAAGAAGCAAGAGCTTGGTTCAGAAAACTTGAACTTGATGATGCGGAGGCAAAGCAACTTTGGTCTTGGTTTAGAGACGAATCTTTAAAAGAATTCGAGAAAACCTATCAACTGCTCGGTGTCTCTTTTGACTCTAATCATGGGGAGGCCTTTTATAACAATCAAATGAACGCGATTGTCGATACACTGCAACAATCTGACTTGCTATGCACCTCTGATGGAGCAGAAATCGTACCCTTATCAGATGAAAATCTACCTCCTTGCTTAATTAAGAAATCAGATGGAGCGACTCTATATGCTACACGCGATATTACGGCGGCCATTTATCGTAAACAAACATACCAATTTGATGAGGCTCTCTATATCGTTGGTCCAGAGCAGTCCATCCACTTCCAACAAGTCAAAGCCGTATTATCTAAAATGGGGCATTCCTGGGCGACACATATCCATCACATCCCATTTGGGTTGTATTTACAAGAAGGTAAGAAGATGTCGACAAGAAAAGGTCGTGTCATATTATTGGAGGAAGTACTACAAGATGCCATACAATTAGCTTCAGAAAATATTGAACAAAAAAATCCTCATCTAAAGAACAAAGATGAGGTAGCTAAAGCTGTTGGTGTAGGAGCAATTATTTTTCATGATTTAAAGAATGAACGAATGAAACAAATAGAATTTTCTTTAGAAGACATGTTAACATTCGAAGGGGAAACCGGTCCGTATGTACAGTATACACAAGCTAGAGCGCAATCTATTTTACACAAAAGTCAGCAAAAGACTGATAAAATAGAAGGTTTATCAAGTGAATACGCTTGGCAAGTAGCTAAACTTTTATCCCTTTATCCAGATAAGCTCGTTCTTGCCCATGAAAAATCAGCACCGTCCATCATTGCCAAATATTTAATTAGTCTAGCGCAAAGCTTTAACAAATACTACGCTAACGAAAAAATACTTCATAAAGATGAACATTTATCTTCGAGACTCGGTCTTGTCAAAGCAGTAACAATCATCTTAACTGACGGTCTGCATTTACTTGGTATGAAGGCACCTCAGGAGATGTAATTTCACCTTGTACACCAGCTCCCTCTATAGCCAATTGGGAGCTATTTGATTGAATGAAGCAAAAGTACACAGTTTGTGACCACCAAAAATAGTGCGGCTACAATATGTAGCCTATTGAAAAATGCGATCTATCAGGAAAGAGCTGAAAACAGGCTTACTTCGTCATATTTCTTATTCACACTAAACCAAAGCCTACCCTGTATGTCCCTGTTTAAGAGTACCCTTTTTCTTCTCGCCAATGAGCAATATGTCTTTTCCCTAGAACAGTGAAAAAGTAGAGAAGATAAAGGACAACGATGATTAATCCCAAAATATTTTGTTCAAATGCCTTAAGTGCCACACTCAAAATCGTCGTTAAGTATAGAAATGCTAGTAATGTAGTAATTTCTTTGTTTTCAAAAACATCGGTTGATCTAGCTCCGAATTGAGAACCTAGTAGCCCACCAGCAAGTAAGAATATTCCCATAAAATAATTAATTTCTACAGTGAATGCGTAGGATAAGAAACCTGCTAAAACAATAAATAGGACTGCAAATAAGCTCGTTCCTACCGCCTTCTTAGGTAACATACCTAGAAAGGCGATCGACATTGGTACAATAATAAACCCTCCACCTACACCTAAAGAAGTGGAGACAAACCCTGCAAACAAGCCGATTAAGACCATTTTTACTATGGAAGGTTGAACTAACCCGCTCACTCCTTGCTGCGTATTTTTCTTCTTAAACATTTGAACAGAAAAGAAAGAAAGCAACACAATATACATAACAGGAATCGCCCATTCATCTAACTGATGAGCATCTAAAAAGACAACAAAAGGATGGGCAATTTGGGTAGCAATGATCCCACTCACCCCTAAAATAATCCCTGCTTTCCAATTAATATTTTTTAATTTTATATGACCGATAATCCCAGAAGATGAACTCCCAATTGTAAATAACAAACTTGTCGCAATTGCCTCAATAGGGG
The DNA here is from genome assembly GCF_038006865.1 of Cytobacillus sp. FSL R7-0696. NCBI lineage: Bacteria > Bacillati > Bacillota > Bacilli > Caryophanales > Bacillaceae > Cytobacillus > Cytobacillus sp. FSL R7-0696. The sequence goes on from NZ_JBBOWA010000001.1 coordinate 1,220,234, forward strand.
CAAGTCCAATGAGCATTAATAATGGTGTTAATATAAACCCTCCACCGATGCCAAAAAAACCTGACAACACACTGATTAAGGCACCTAGTAGAAAAAACAATATCAATTCCACAATTCCATCACCTTTCTATGCAAACAACCATCCCCATCATACCCCATAGTAATGAAAAGAAAAAGTGCACATATAATTTCTAAAGGACAAACCATGTAATCTTAAAAAGGGGTTTTCATATATGCAAGAAATTTTACATTTACTTAAAGAATGGTTATTGGAATATGGTGTGTTTGGACTGTTTTTCGTTTCGTTCGCTGACTCTTCTTTCTTCCCCATTCCCCCTGATTTACTTTTGATTCCAATGGGACTAGCAGATAGTGAGCACGTGTATTGGTACGCTTTTCTCACTACTTTCGCTTCTGTTGTCGGTGCAATCTTTGGCTGGTATATCGGCTTACGAGTTGGCAGGCCTGTCCTACGAGCACTTTTTAAAGAGCAACAAATTATGAAAGTAGAACTTTACTTTAAAAAACTTGGTCCATTGGCCATTCTGATATCTGCCTTTACACCATTACCGTTTAAAATATTTACGATTTTATCTGGTATCTCAAAAATGAATATACAGACCGTTGTATTATGGGCGACGATTGGAAGGGGCGCAAGGTTTTATTTTGAAGCTTTTCTCATCCATCAATTAGGCAATAAAGCTGTACCTTTCATAAAAGACCACTTTACAACTTTGACCATTTATATGGCTATATTCATTATTATTCTCTTCATTACAACACACTATATCAAAAATAGATTAAATTAATTCCTTAATTATAATTATTATAATTAAGTATTGATTTTAATTTTAAATCAGTTATAATGTAATTAAGATAAAACATTCTTGAGGAGATGACTAAATAATGATTACATTAGATACGAAATTAAACGCTGCCCTGAATACACAAGTTGCTAACTGGAGCCTACTTTATACGAAGTTACATCGCTATCACTGGTATGTAACAGGTCCACACTTTTTTACACTACATGAAAAATTTGAAGAGTTATATAATGAGGCAGCTGAGGTAGTCGATGAAATAGCTGAACGCATTCTTACAATCGGTGGCAAACCAGTTGCGTCAATGAAAGAATATCTTGAGGTAGCTACACTAAAAGAAAACCTTGATGAAAAATCAGCAGAGAAAATGGTTGAGAACTTGATCAGTGATTATCAACAGTTACGTGCTGAATTAAAAGAGATTACGAAGCTAGCGGATGAAGAAGAGGAACCAGCAGTTGAAGATTATGCAGTTGGCTTAATCAATTCTTTAGACAAACATATTTGGATGCTTAATGCCTATCTAGGCTAAGTACAATAGAAATAAAAAAAGAAGCGAGCGAAATAGACTAATAGTTTTTCAGTCTATTCGCAATCGCTTCTTTTTTATTTAGCTGTTCCCCCGTATAATAAACATAAGACAATCAACGACTGTTAAATTAAAGGAGGCAACAAATGTTCAACAATGTCATTCAATCAGAAGAAGAATTAGAAACTCTATTCACTCCCCCAAGTAAAGCAGCTGCTAATAAGGTCATATCTATAATCGATGAACATTGCAAAGACTTTCTTGCTCGTTCACCGTTTCTTTTTTTTAGCAACAACGAATAAAGACGGGCAATGTGACAACTCGCCACGTGGAGATTACCCTGGGTTCGTACAAGTGTTAGATGAGAAGCATCTAGTTATACCTGATAGACCGGGTAACAGGAGATTAGACAGTATGCACAACATCTTAAGCAACCCACAAGTTGGTCTATTATTTATCATTCCTGGTCTAAATGAAACATTAAGAATTAATGGAAAAGCTTCGATTATTCAAGATGAAGACATCCTAGCTAAAATGGCCGATAAAGGAAAGGCACCGCTCTTAGGGATCGCTGTTGAAGTTGAAGAATGTTTCCTCCATTGCGCTAACTCATTTAACCGAGCGGGAATTTGGAAGCCTGAAACTTGGCTCGCAAAAGAGTCCCTTCCTTCACCCGCGAAAATGTTCGCTGCACATATTGCTACAAATGTCATAGAAAAAGTATAAATCCCTATGACTTACAATTGTTTTAATAGGCTTATAGGTTCCTTCTAAAAGATCTTTTAGAAGGAATCTCATTACGGCTACAACCCAAGTGTAGATTTACAATTTCAACTTCATCCCCTCATGCGTTGCTTTAAACCCTATTTTCTCATAAAAATGTTTCGCCTGAGATCGTTGCTTATCTGTTGTTAATTGTACAAGCCGCGCTCCTTTTTCTTTCGCTCTAACTATGGCCTCTTTTATAAGGGCTTCACCAAAACCTTTTCCTCTACATTCACTTGCTATGCGGACACCTTCAATGATTGCTCTCCAGGATCCACGATAGGTTAAATAAGGGATATAGGTCAATTGACAAACACCGACAACCTTCTCATCCCATTCTGCTACTATTAATTCATTATGTTTATCTTTGCTAATCGCTTCAAACGCCTGCTCATATGCCTGATGCAGGGGGATGGACACATCTTCTCTACCTGTTCCTAACATATCATCTGCTAATAATTGAACAATTCTTTCTAAATCCTCTCTTTTTGCCTCTCGAAAGATAATCATACCAACACCTCCTCTCTTATCTTACTTCCCTCATCATCGCTTTAAAAGAATGCCGTGATAACCCGCATATCCATCCACATATAGATATCCTTCAAACGGAGAGAGGAATCTCTTCGGATGCTTACTCGCTCTTGTTTAATGATAATCAAACAAGATAATCGGATCGGGCCTGGATGTTTGCCAATACGCCAAAAGAAGCTCAAGCAAGTGCTGTAACGTATAGTATTGTAGAAAAAGACGAAAGAAAATGGAATAATTCCTTATGAGTATTTGAAGTTCCTGTTTACAGAGACGCCATTCTTCCATGGTCCAAGTCATTGGCAGCCTCTTGTTTTACGAAAACGAATAAATAAATCATAAAACAATCCCCACCTAATGAAAAGGTGGGGATTGTTTGACACTTACAATTGCAGCACCTGTTAATAATTACACTATTTGTGAAAATATTATTATTTATACTCCTAATTATTGTAATTTAAAGAAAGTTATGTTATTTTTATACTCGTGGTAAACAAATAATAGAAAGTAGGGATGAAATATGAAAAAGAAAATGACAAAACTTATTTGCTCGGCATTGGTAGTTGGTTCAATTGGATTAGGTGCAAATACAGCGTTTGGGGCCTCTTTCGGAAATTCTTCTAGTGGAGCCTCTACTAAAGAAGTTCTTGAAATTAGGTATAATGGGGCTGCCTGGAATTACTCTAGTTCGGCTTATAGGTCTACTTCGTTTAAATACTCACGAAATGGTAAAACTTTAATGAACAAAACCGCCTATTCTAGTAAAGTGACAGGTTCTGTTTGGGACGATTTAAGATGGGGAGACAAGTATACTACGAAATTTTCTTGGAGTCGTGGAGCAAAAAAATAATTTTCTATGATTTTAATATTCATAATTTTTTTGTAATATAATATAGGAAATCGTTCGGGCCTGATAGGTACTTTTCTACAGGGCCCGATTCGACTTTTAAATCTTATAAAATACCGCATTACTATAATTATGAATAATAACTACGTAGTTGATGTCAACTAAAAGGTGATACTATTGAAATATTCTTTATTTAGATTTATCGACGTTATCGAGGCTTTTGCTATTTACCTAATGTGTTTTTCTACAAATTTAATATTTACTTATGTAAAAACTTTGGATTTAGGAGATTCTTATATTTTAAGAACTTTTTTAGAAAGTATTATAGAGTATCAGCTTTTAATAAATATTTTTCTTACATTTGTTATGATAGTATTTCACTATCAATTTTTAAATCGTAAGAAAACAGAAATATCCTGCCGAATACTTGTAGGAGATACTATGGTAAATGTTGTGATTCGGTATATCTTGAATAGTCTAGCTATATTAGTGTTTAGTTTTTTACTATCACTCTTATTAAACTTCTATTTAGAGTTGAATATAACCAGTAATCTCTACTTAGTTTTTATTTTTATTATATATATATTAATTAGTGCAGGTAAGGTGGAAAAAGAATGAGAATTTTACGTTTTTTTATACTTAAAATATTTTTAAAAAGACCGTTACTTGTTTTGGGTATGATAACATTGCTTTTGTTAGCCAATTATCTTTCTTTTACTACTGTTCGTTCAGTTATATCAACTTTTCAAGGCTATGAAGAAATGGAAAAACTGAATCAAGAAGGGACTATTATTGCTAATCTAGATCCAGATAGTGAAGCTGATTTTAATAGAATTAAGATTGAAGATACACAAAAAGTATATGAATACTTAAACAACAATTACACTTATGCTCTGCGAGTCGATGGTTTTGTTACTTTATTGCCTAATGAACATCAGATGGAAGTTCCTTTTAATTATATCGATGAAGAGGCTTATAAGATAAATCAATTGGAATTATCTCAAGGAGACCACTTAAATTTCAATTATAAATTTAATAAAGATGACATACCTGTTTTAATAGGTGCAGGTTTAGCCAAAACATATCCTGTAGGGTCAAATATTGAGATCACGGATCCTGTGACCCAACAACTAGTTAATTTAAAAGTTCAAGGAGTTTTGAAGAAGAATGCTCAAAGTTCTAATTTTTATGCTCCCAATTCAAAGAATTATCATAACTTCTCAATTTTTCTACCTATTAATGAAGAATTTATTCAAAATGCGGGTCTTGACCTCCACGTTAATGGTTTAATGGATCTTATACTTCTAGATTCTACAAAAGAAGAAGCAATGAATTTAAGAGAAAATATCAAGGAAAATCTAGGTTTAGAATTTAACTTTTTTAATCAACAAGAAAATTTTGAGTTCTTTGAAGATTATTATTTAAATTCATTAATAATCATCTGTACTATCACCCTTATTTTAACTATAATCATTGTAGGTCTAGCTATATGGAATAATTTAGTGAGTGTTCGATTAATGATAAGAGATTTTACAATCAATTTATTAGTTGGATTAAGTTATTCAAAACTAAGAGCAATTTTCTATAGCTATTTTGGAATGTTGTTCTCTATTATTCTAGTCATAGTATCTGTGATCACCGCTTATAATAGATACAGCTCTTGGTTAAGAAACGATTCAACTTTTGCTACTTACGGAATACTTGGTTTAATAAGTATGGATTGGATGGCTTTACTTATTGTTCTTTTTATAGATGTTATTATTGCATTTGTGATTGTTGAACTTACGATAAAAAAAATCAAAAGTATTCCGATATCCGTAGGGGTGTTACAATGAATAGTATAATTAAGCTAGAAATCCAGAAAAAAACATTCAAGAAGAAAGATTTTTCTATTCTAAATGACTTTGATTTGGAAGTAAAACCTGGGGAAAGACTTTCTATTATAGGAGAGTCTGGAGTTGGAAAAACTTCTTTGCTTAATATTCTTGGTCTACTTGATACAGACTATCAAGGGAATTATAAGCTTTTTGATTCACCTGTTAATGATTTATCCCGAAATAAACTAGCTGAGTGGCGTAATCAAAAAATTGGTTTTGTTCTCCAGGAGTCCTCGCTTATTAATTCTTTAACCATAGAGGACAATATTAAACTGCCGCTTATGTATGGTAACGTTGAAAAAGACCTAACTGTACAAGAGCGATTTAAACGGATTACTAATAAAATTGGGATAGAGTCCATTTTGGAAAAAAAACCACTTGATTGTTCTGGGGGTCAGCGATCTAGAGCTGTTTTTGCTAGGGCTGTAATTATGAATCCCCAAATAATTTTATCAGATGAGCCAACTGCATCTTTAGATTTAGAAAATAAAAATAAAATTATCAATCTACTATTTGATATGAATAAAGAATTTAATACTACTATCATTACAGTGACTCATGATTTAGATGTAGCCAATCGTCATGAACGAATAATTACTCTCGAAAGGAATGAATAAAATGGGATTCCTTACAATGGTCATGTCATTCATCCTTGGCATATTCTTCACCATTCTTGGCACTTCTCGCAGAAAACGTCATTTGTTGTATAAGTTTTTATTAGCGCTAGGAATTATTCTCATTCTTTTTGCTGTTTATCTAGGATGGCCTAAATAAGAATCATAATCATTATAGATCATTAAATGAGTTATATTTAGTATCTGGGTGAAACGTTTATTTTATTTACGCAGCTTTTTTAGTGAACTGAAAAGCACATAGACATCCATATAAATAAGTAATTGATGAACCCAATAAATTATCTTTCTCTTGGGATACTGACGGATGGGTTGTCACCTTTTTACTAGAAGAAGTAGACATTAGCACAAAATTCACACTCATTCATAGTGGTTGGAAAGAAGCGAATACAATTCTTACTAAACCAAATGAAAAAAGCGAAATTATTCGTGAACGTATGAATAATGGATGGGAAGCCATCGTGCAAAAACGTTTAAGGATGGCAATAGAGCAATCATGACAGCAATTAAGCACGACGTTTTTCAGGCAATTGCTGACCCTACTAGAAGACATGTTCTCCAGCTACTTTCAAAAGAAGAACTATCTATCGCTGCAATCAGTGCTCATTTTCCAATCAGTCGCACGGCGGTAGCCAAACATCTGCATATTCTCTCTGATGCCAACTTAGTGAAGAGCCACAGGAAAGGCAGAGAAAACATCTATCATATTAATCCAGAACCTTTAACAGAAGTAAGCCAGTGGCTGCATTATTATGAATAATTCTGGAATAACAAACTCACTAAATTAAAGTTTATTGTCGAGAATGATAAAGAAGAGTAGTCCTGGTAAAGAAGCGAAAATAGGTATAATCAACTAAATTTCATGATATAATGAACTAAACACATTGGAAAGGTTGGTTTTTAAAATGAACAACCAACAAATCGCTTCTATTCCACGTCCTCTCGTTAAAACGAATCAGTGGGTAATCACCTTAAGTGTAATCGCCACATTGATTACAGGGCAATTCTTCATTTTGCTTATTCCTTTACTTGCTGGCTTGATTGGCTTACTAACAGGGAATAATCCGGTGATGATGATAGCTAAAAAGTTTCTCAAAAAACCTTTATCCTCTTATATACCTGAAGATAAAGCACAACAACAATTTAATCAGCTAATTGCTGTAGTATGTTTAAATATTGCATTCATTAGCTCTATCATTGGATGGACCATACTATCTTACTCTTTCGCCATTATTGTTGGATTAGCAGCAACCATTGCTCTTTGTGGCTTTTGTATTGGCTGTTTTATTCACTTTCAGTACAATCAGTATAAATATAGACGCTCTTTGCGTTCATAAAATAAAAAGCGAGGTCAATATGAGACCCCGCTTTTTTTATATTGATTACATTGCAGTTAATCCACCGTCAACGATGAATTCAGAACCTGTTGAATAGCTTGATTCATCTGATGCTAAATATAATACCAGGTTAGAAACCTCTTCAGGTTTTGCCATGCGTTTAAGTGGAATATGTTTAGCGAATTCTTCTACTTGTGCTTTCGTATCCTCTTGAATAATCATTGGTGTTTCAATTACTCCAGGATGTACAGAGTTTACACGAATGCCATAGTGAGAGCATTCCATTGCTGCGGCTTTTGTAATCCCACGAACGGCGAATTTCGTATCTGTATAACCGACTGCACCGGCAACAATACCATTCATTGATGAAATGTTAACGATCGAGCCACCTTCTGCTTTTTGCATGGAAGGAATAACCGCTTTCATCCCTAAGAAAACAGATACTTGGTTAATATCTACAATACGACGATATTCTTCTTCCGTTGTTTCAAGTAATGATTTAGACATTGTAATACCCGCATTATTAACCAACACATTAACAGGACCGAATACTTCCTCTGCTTTAGCTACAACTGTTGCCCAGTCTCTTTCGGTTGTTACGTTTTGTTTTACGAATAAAGCATTTTCACCTAATTCCTTTGCAACAGCCTCACCTTTTTCTGTGTTTAAATCAGTAATCACTACTTTTGCCCCTTCTTCAATAAAAAGACGCGCATGAGCCGCACCCATCCCTTGAGCCGCACCAGTAATAATTGCTACTTTCCCCTCTAATCTTGCCATGTATAATTCCTCCTCTAATCTATTAAAAGTTATTCATGAAACCAGGAAAATTGTCACCGTTTTTTATACTACATATGTAAATTAACAGAATTCTAATCCGTTGTCAAAATAAATGTTTCGAGTATGAAAATAATATTTGCTTAACGCTCTATTTTTCATGTTATACTCTTTATTAAGACACAGTATGAAAGGTGGTAGTCATGGTGGTAAAAGAAGACCGTCGAGTCGTGCGAACACGTACAAATTTAAAAAGTGCCATGTTAAAGCTGTTATCCGAAAAAGACTTTAAAGAGATCTCAATAACTGAAATATCTAAAGTGGCCAATTGTAATCGTGTGACATTTTACTCGCATTATAAAGATAGCTCTCATTTATTAGAAGATATATTTCAAGACTACCTAGAACAACTCGCTCAATATTTCCGTGATAGCTTTAAAGGAAAAAAAAGCTTCTTATTATCTGACCCAACACGTAATGTTCCCATCTTCGAATACGTACAAAAAAATCAATTCGTCTTCTCCCTTATGTTGATTGGCGAAGTGATACCAGGTTCACAAAACCATTTTTGTGAAACCATTACTAGCATTAGTCGCAGTGAGTTACAATTAAAAGAAGAAGTATGGTTTGATATAGAAGCGATTAATTTCTATGAAACCTACGCCCTTTTAGGACTATTTATCTTTTGGATAAAAGAAGACTTCCAAACAACTCCCGAGGAAATGGCTCAAAGACTTTCTTTCCTTCACTCAACCAGCTTGGGAGAGGCCATTGTTAAATAAAATGAACACATAAGCTATACATAGATTTGTCTATTAAATTGAAATCATTCTACATTGATAGGTGCATACCAACTTATATTACTATTTATTTTAGCTTTGGGTGGTGCAACAATTGTTCCCACCCTATCCTTCTTTAGTTGTGACTGTTTAACCATCTGTGAAAATGGGAATTTTTTCATCGCGTTAACCGGCACTATGCCAATTAACCCGGATAAAAGGGAGAATTAGTTAACCTTCATTTTATTGGGGATTTTTAATATTGGACCACTTAGAGGCTTTCTACTCTTGATGTACGAGCTAATTCAATTGCTCTTCTATCTTTGATACTTTCACTCTCGATGTACGAGTAAAACCCATTTGCTCTGCTATCTTTGGTATTTCCTCTCTCAATGTACGAGCAAAACCCATTTGCTCTGCTATCTTTGGTATTTCCTCTCTCAATGTACGAGCAAAACCCATTTGCTTTGCTATCTTTGGGATTTCTACTCTTGATGTACGAACAAACCCCATTTGCTCTGCTATCTTTGATACTTTCACTCTCAATGTACGAACAAATCCTCTTTCTTTGGTCTTTCCGCTCTCGTTGTAACCGCAACCCCCTTCAAAAAGGATGTACTCCAAACAAAAAAGAAGCATCTTTTTATGAATGCTTCTTTTTCTATAGGATAATCGCTTACTTTAACAGCAGATTATTTTAATTCAGCTAATACTTCTTCGATTTTAGCAAGCTCAGATTGTAAGCCGCCACCACTTAAGTACCAAAGAGCACCATCAAGGTAGATCACACGATCATTTTGGTACGCTTGTGTTTTCTTAATAATATCGTTTTCAAGATCTTTTTCGATATTAGAATTACCATCTACAGCCGCTGTACGGTCGATAACAAATAATACTTCTGGATCAAATTCTAGAATCGCTTCAAAACCGAAGTTTGAACCGTGAGATGAAGATTCGATATCTTGTGTCACTGGTTTGAAGCCGTAAACATCATAGATATAACCAAAGCGAGAGTTTTCAGCAAATCCAGAAAGTTTTCCTTCATTATACATAGTCACTAATGAAGTTTCATAGTTACCAGCTAACTCGTTAATTTCTTCAAGTGCTGTATCGTATTTTGCAAGGTATTCTTCTGCTTCTTTTTCTTTATCAAACATTTTGGCAGCTACGTCAACAGAATTTTGGAATGTATCCCAATAAGCATCTTCGCTAGTACCTACAAAAACAACTGGTGCAATTTCTTTTAATTCTTCATAAAAAGCTGATTGACGACCAGAAATAAAGATAACGTCTGGATCAAGTTCAGCAATATCTTCTAAAAGAGGACCTTTTAAAGAACCAACATTTGTATACTCATCAGATGCATATGCCTCTAAGTGAGATGGCAAAGTAGACTCTTGAGGTAAACCAACTACCCCTTCAACTCCAAGTGCATCTAGTGTATCTAAGAAACCGTAGTCAAAAACAACAATTTTTTCAGGCATGCTTTCAAATTCTACATCTTCAAAGTTAACTGTTGTTCCGGCATCACGACTTTCAGTTGAAGCAACAGTCGGAGACACAGTCATTGGATAAGCAGAACCTTCCGCTGCATTATTTTCAGTTTGTTTATCTTCTGAGTTGCCTGCATCTTCAGCAGTATCGTCATTGGAACCACATGCAGCAAGCATTAAAACAAGCGCTAGAAAAAGACTAGCTAACTTCCATTTCTTCATATGTATGACCTCTCCCTATTGTATAATCTCTTATTAGCAATGATAATCATTATCACTGATAACAATAATCATTATAGATTGATTTAGACCAATCGTCAATACCATTTGCATAATTATTTTGAATTTTTTTAGAAAAATATGCTATAATTGGAAATCAATTATTTAACTGACTGTTTATTTCATCTATCGAAACACTTGTCAAATTTAGATTTTTAACATTTGCTAAAAAAGAAGCATAAATTAAGATGGTTTAATAAAAGAAGCATTATACTGAATAAATATGCATTTTTAGTTATGTTAATTCCTTATAAAAAGGGTTGATAGTAACCCTCTCTATAAGGAATCTCTTTAAGAAATTTGCGAATTAAAATATACACATATACGGCAACCATCTTGCTCTTGAATAGGAATATCCATATCATAAATTTCTCGCAATGCGACCGAATTAATAATCTCTTCAGTCAGTCCATTCTTTACTACTTTGCCGTCTTTTAATGCGACAATCCGATCGGAATAAACAGAAGCAAAATTAATATCATGCAAAACAATGACGACGGTTTTTCCAAGATCGTCAACTAATTTACGAAGAATCTTCATAATTTGGACGGAGTGCTTCATATCCAAGTTATTTAACGGCTCATCAAGTAAGACATAATCGGTATCTTGTGCAATAACCATAGCAATAAAAGCTCGCTGCTTTTGTCCCCCTGATAACTCGTCTAAAAACTTATCTTCCATATTTGATAGGTTCATATATTCAATGGCCTGATCAACAAATTTCTTATCAGCATCATTTAATCTACCCTTAGAATATGGATACCTTCCAAACTCTACAAGATCTCTCACTGTTAACCTGACATTAATGTGATTGGCTTGTTTTAAAATCGATACGCGTTTCGCAAATTCATTGGACTTCCATTTCGTCACATCGTTTTGATCAAGCAATACCTCTCCTGTATCTGCTTCTAACAATCTACTAACCATCGATAGAAGTGTAGATTTCCCTGCACCATTTGGTCCGATAAAAGAAGTAATGGTCCCTGGCTCAATTGCGACTGTAACGTCTTCAACAACAGGCTTTTTATTAAAACGCTTCGTTAATCCTTTTATTTCAATCATCCGGCTGACCTACTTTCTTTTAATAATAGATAGATGAAGTAAATACCACCAATAAAGTTAATAATAACACTTAATGTTGTTTTTAATTCAAATACATGCTCAACTAGGAATTGTCCACCGACTAAAGCTATGATACTAATTAAACTAGCACCAAGAATGAGCGTAGAGTGCTTATATGACGAGAGAAATTGATAGGACAAGTTAGCAACAATCAGCCCAAAGAATGTAATTGGCCCAACTAACGCAGTAGAAGTGGCAATCAAGACTGATGATAGAATTAGTACATTCATAACCATACGATCATAGTTAATCCCCAGGTTAATCGCATTTTCACGCCCAAGCGACATAACATCCAATTTATCCATGATGAAATACCCGTATATAAAAGCAAGTAACAATATGCCAAAAGCAATCATTAGTAAATCAGCTTTTACATTTGTAAAACTTGCAAATAACTTGCTTTGTAAACTTAAATATTCAACGGGATCAATCATTACTTGTAAGAATGTTACCAAGCTGCCAAGCAACGTACCAATAATCATCCCAATTAATAAAAGTAAGTAAATCGGGTGTTTGTCTGCTCTGAATAAGAAGCGGTATAACAACAATGCAAAAATGACCATGGCACATATCGCGGCACCAAAATTTAAATATTTGTTTAATACCCATATCGACATAGAACCCGCGAAGAAGTAAATCATCGTCTGAACTACTTCATACATAGAATCGATCCCCATCACAGAAGGTGTTAGGATTCTATTGTTAGTGATTGTTTGGAATACAACTGTAGAATAAGCAATCGCAACTCCGGTAACCACCATAGCTGCCACACGAATCATACGCCTTGGGAAAGCATAATCAAACCCACCTTTTATATCGTAAAAACCATACAGTACTATACAAACGACAGATATGACCGCCAAAACGATTAATTTGGTACTATTTTTTCGCATATGCTCTCCCCCTAAATAACATAATTAAGAAGATGACACTACCGATTACCGCAACTGTTACGTTCACCGGTATCTCATAAGGGTGGATCACAATGCGCCCAATAATATCACAGATTAATAAGAACACAACGCCTAAAAGAGCCGTATGTGGAATCGTTTTTCGGAGATTATCTCCCATATACAGAGACACAATATTAGGTACAATTAAGCCTAAGAACGGAATGACACCGACAGTTAGTACAACAGTCGTAGCAATGATAGCAACAAGGATGAGACCAATATTTAAAACCCACTTATAGCTCAATCCTAAATTTTTCGCAAATTCTTCTCCCATACCTGCAACGGTAAATTTATTAGCATATAAATAAGCCAAAATGAAAACTGGGATACTTACATATAAAAGTTCATATCGGCCCGAGATTACTAAAGTAAAACTCCCCATTAACCATGAAGATATATTTTGCAGGATATCAGCTTCATACGCAAAAAAAGTGGTAATAGAAGACAAAATATTCCCGTACATTATTCCAATAAGAGGAACAAATATAACATCTTTAAATTTGATACGATCAAGTATTTGCATAAATACCATCGTACCGACAAGCGCAAAGGCAAAACTAAAAAGAACTTGCTGGGTATACGTTACGTTCGTAAAAAATAGCATGGAAATCATAATACCTAGCTTAGCAGCATCTAACGTTCCCGCGGTTGTCGGAGAAACAAATTTATTCCTGCTCAAACTTTGCATAATCAAACCAGCAATACTCATTCCTGCACCAGCTAAAATAATCGCTATTAATCTAGGTACACGACTAATCAGGAATATTTGTGTTTCATCAGACTCCCAATCTAGCAAATCCATTGGTTTAATATCAATCGCACCGATAAATAGTGATATAAATGACAGGACTATAGCTGCACAGATTAACATCCATATTCTCATATGTAAACCTCATTATCTGTTTATTCTCATCATGACAACTGAAAATGATTATCAATCTAAGTCCATTTATCATTATATAGTATAAAAAACCCTAAAACAACAGTGAATTCCTATAGATAGAAAGAAAAGTTAGACAATTCGAATCTAAAAAGGAGGATATATTTTGTGCCAACAAGGAATATATGCTCATATAGTTACGTTGGTCTCTTTAGTAGCCGTTATATTTTACAAGAGATGGATTGATTGCGGGCAAGTCTCCGGTCTTATGATGCATGGGTAAGTGTGCGCTTTGACTGCGGAGATTCTGATACTTTAGAGGTAGACTTTCGGTTTTCTCTTCATGTTTAACTCGATTCCTCACTTTTTTTCGGAGCTAATTCAACCGCTTTTGTAAAACCGAATTGACTCTTTTCTCAGCAATGGCGGCTTTACCGTAGCCCTGATCGACTCACATTTTTTTCACGTTTCTATCTGCGAAGAATGCAGTAATTCCCTGCTACCATCCTCCAATCGTAAAGCAATACTGATATCACCACTTAAACAAAAAAAAGGCCCCGAACACAATGGTTACCCAGAGCCTGATTTGCTATAACAACTATATTAAATACCTTTTAATCGCCATACCTATTTCACTAATAAGTTGTTTACCAATCATTTGATTAGGTAAATTAGCTGTTAAAACAGCGGCAAGAACATACTTATTCTCATGATAGAAGTAAGCACAATCATGTTGAACACCTTGTAGCGAGCCACTTTTACTTCCGTAACTAATATTTGGATGGCTCTCTTCCTCTAATTCTGCCGTTAATAATGTGAATTGTTGTTTCGTCATTATACTATCCATGAGCATGTAGCTATCTTTTATCCATCGCCCTTTGTCTTTCATTACTTTTAGCAATTGCACCATATCGTAAGCACTTGTTAGGTTATTCACGCCTCTTTCAATCGCTTGAAAGTCCATCATTTTTCTGTTTAAACATGTTTGTTCTAAATTTAAGCTTTTAATCAAACGATTGATTGTCTCCATCTCCAATCGATCAATGATCCAATTTGTTGCACTATTATCAGAGACAATCATCATTAATGTAAGGATATCTTGCCATGTAAAGGAAGGATTGGGAGATAGCGCTGATAAAACCCCTGCCCCTCCAACAGATAGTCCCCCCTTTACTTCTTCTGCTAAGTGTAAACGACCTTTTTCCACTTCACTTAATGCTGTTAATAAAATGGGCACCTTTATTAAGCTTGCTGACGAAAACACTTGATGGGAATTGACTGATAAAATGCCTTCGTCTGTTTCTATATGTACAGCTGCATCTAGACAATGTTGCTGCAACAACTCATTAACAGCTTGTTTTATTACCTCCAATTTACTCATGATTCCCTCGATGCAGCTGCTTGCTTACCATTCTTACCGTCTTGCAGGTCTTCATTATATAAGTGGCAAGCAACAAAATGTTTATCATCAACCTCTTGCCAAACAGGAGCTTGTGTCGCGCACACTTCCATAGCATGAGGACATCTCGTCCGAAACACACAGCCACTTGGTGGATTGACTGGACTTGGCAATTCTCCTTTTAAAATAATTCGTTCCCGCCTATCCTCTACATCAGGATCAGGTATGGGGATTGCTGATAGTAGTGCTTGTGTATATGGATGTAAGGGTTTCTGATAAAGGTTTTCACTTGAAGTTAACTCTACTAAATGTCCTAAATACATCACGCCGATTCGGTCACTAATATGCTTAACCATGGACAAATCATGGGCGATAAACAGGTAGGTTAACCCTTTTTTCTTTTGTAAATCTTTTAATAGATTCACAACTTGCGCTTGAACAGATACATCCAATGCTGAGATAGGTTCATCAGCAATAATAAATTCTGGATCCAACGAGAGTGCTCTAGCAATACCAATCCTTTGCCTTTGTCCCCCGCTAAATTCATGAGGGTAGCGGTTTGCATGATCCCGATTTAACCCGACATCCTCCAATAATTGATATACCCGTTCTAGTCGTTCTTTTTTATTTTGATAGAGTCCTTGGACTTCCATCGGCTCAGAAATAATCTCTTGTACAGTTGAGCGAGGATTTAATGACGCATAGGGATCTTGGAAAATCATTTGCATTTTGCGATGGAATTGAAATTTTTCTTTTTCATTCATTTTATGAATATTTTTACCATCATATAAAACATCTCCAGCCGTACGATCATATAAACCAATGATTGTTCTGCCTGCAGTCGATTTACCGCAACCTGACTCGCCAACAATCCCAAAAGTTTCCCCTTTTTTAATGTCAAAAGAAACCCCATCAACCGCTTTTAAAACGCGATCTTTCCCTAAATGAAAATGCTTCTTTAATTGTTGGACTGATAAAATCGTTTCAGCTTGCATGTGAATCTTCCCCTTTTTTCCAGAAACGCCTTGCTGCCATTAGTTCTTTCTCGTATACCGTCCCAGCGAGTGGGATTATCTCTACATTCTTTCCCGTCTTCGGTGAATGCAGTAATTTACCATCCCCATAATAAATACCGACATGATGCAGGGCACCTTTACCTTCTTCATAAGCAAAGAATAAAAGATCCCCTCGTTGTAGGGAATCAAGTGAAACTTCTTCCCCTTCAACAGACTGATCATGTGCATCTCTTGGTATGATGACACCATTCGCTTTACAAGCAGCATAACTTAATCCAGAGCAATCATAACCGTAGCTACTCATCCCACCCCAAAAATATGGTAAATCAAGAAATTGTTCAGCTGCTTCAACCACTTTCTCACCATCTTTCACCGACCAATCGGATCTAGATGAAAAAATCTCAACGTCACTCCGCTGTAAAACCCCTTCCCCGTCAGGTGTTTGTACGCTAACCAACTCACCTTTTTCTGAAATTAATGGTAATACCGTTAAGTAACTTAGAGTAAGGACTTCCTTTGTTTTAGTTAAATTGGCTTTTTTCGCAGTGACCACAGCAATCGGTCCTTGCATGACATCCCAGCTTTCACAAGCCGTCATTTGACATTTCGGTACCCAACCAGGGTAACCAACACTATTTTTGGAAGAAGGCTGAGTAGGTACAACCACATGAAACCATTCATTTGTCTCTTCTATCACGACGACTTCTTCACCATATAAAAGTTGTGATTGTACGAGATTGGCATTACATAGTTCTAAAGCTTTCTCGTAATCTAGTGATGCAATCCAAGCATTAAGGTCAGGATTTTGCTTGATGCCTTGCTCATCTATTGCTCTAGGAGATTGGGCAGACGTCCATAACGTAGCAACAGGGACATTCGTAATCCATTTATTTACCAAGAGAAACCCCTCCTTTAATATCTACATCTATTATGCCTAACCCCGATTCGTTCGGAAATGTGATCTTTTTGCTGCTATATTGAATACCACCATCAACGATATCTTTCGCCATCATTAAAGGAGCATCAAAGTCAAATCGCGTAATATTTCTTTTACTTGCAGCAAAATGAGCGGCAGCAGTAATACCTACTTTCGTTTCGATCATGCTACCAACCATACATTCTATTCCGCTTGCTTCTGCCAATTGATTGATCATCTGCGCCTGATAAATCCCACCAGCCTTCATCAGCTTAATATTAATTAAATCTGCACTGCGGTTTTTAACGACTTCCAACGCCTGCCTTGGTGTAAAAATACTTTCATCGGCCATGATTAATGTATCAACATGATCCGTTACTTGTTTTAGGCCGGCGATGTCCCAAGCTTTCACTGGCTGCTCAACTAACTCAATGCCTAAATCTAAATCTTCCAATTTTCGTATCGCAAAAATGGCTTCCTTCTTGCCCCATCCTTGATTAGCATCTAGTCTTAACTTAATTTTATTACCAATTCTACGGCGTACCTCTTTAATACGCTCGATATCAGTTGCAATACTATCTTTCCCTACCTTGATTTTTAATACATCAAACCCTTGTTGCACATAGTTTACTGCATCTTCCCCCATTTCTTCGGGGCCATTTACACTTACTGTATAATCGGTTTCTATTTCATGCGAATATCCACCTAAAAATTGATAGAGTGGTAGCTTACATAATTGTGATAAGCAATCATAGATAGCCATATCGATTGCCGCCTTCGCACTTGCATTCCCAACTATTGCCGTTTGAACTATTGAAAGCATTTGTTCATATTGGGAAAAATCCGTATGCATTAGATTCGGTGCCATCACTTCGTTAATCGCCGCTTCAATACTTCCCATCGTATCACCTGTAATAACAGCTGTCGGCGGCGCTTCTCCCCAACCAACAATTCCGTTATCGCATATTATTTTGATAATGACACTATCCGCTGTATTTACTGTGCGCAGCGCGGTTTTAAATGGCTTTATGAGTGGTATAGCTACGCGATGTGTCTCAATTCTTTTGATTTTCATATTTTGACATCCACCTTTATAAAACTCCATGTTCAATCGTTAAATCTTGTGTCTCGGCATTAAGTTTTGCAGGCACACCAAGCGGTAAAGAAAAATGCGGTGTACAATGACCAATCATAAAGCCTTTCACAGTTGGCTTTCCGATACGTTTAAAATAGTAATCTAACACTTCATCTAGTGATAATGATTGTTCTCTTTCAGGCGTACAATTCTTAAAATTCCCAATGACGAACCCAGCTGCTTGTTGGAGCTTCCCAGCCATATATAGTTGATTCAACATGCGGTCAATCGATCTCGGCTCCTCATGAATATCTTCAATTAAGATAATTTTATCCTTCGTATCAATCTCAAATGCAGTTCCTATTGTGCTAGTAAGCAAACACAGATTACCTCCGACAATGTCACCTTCTGCTACTCCTGAAACAACTGTCTCAAGATTCCCTAATGTCTTAGGATATACCCTACCTTCTGGTTCCATTATTTGCTTCATAAAAGCCTTCGATAACGTTTGATCCTCTTGCACTGAGCCGATATCTGAAGCTAGCATCGGCCCATGAAAAGTAACTAACCCCGTCTTTTGTCGAATAGCTGTATGTAGAAAAGTAATATCACTATAGCCCCAAAAAACCTTTGGATTTTCAGCGATCATTTTATAATCAATATCATCAGCAATTCTAGCTGTTCCATAGCCACCTCCTGCACAGATAATGGCTTTGACTTCCTTATCAGCAAACATCATATGTAAATCTTCTAATCTATTCTCATTCGGCCCAGCTAAATAACCGTATTGTTCAAAGAGAGACTGGCCGAGCTTTATTTTCAATCCTAATTCTTTCTCCAAATAAGCAAATGAACGTTTTAAGTTTTCTTGATTTGGTGGGCTTGCAGGTGCGATTACCCCGACTGTATCCCCCATGCGTAATCTAGCCGGTTTGATGATCATTTCCCCACATCCTTTTCATTGTCATTACTTCAATATATGCGTATGTGAATTCGGTTATTTCACAAGCAATCTTTTAAGCGTGATTAGGCAAATCTAGACATCAATCTATTTATTTCTCAGGAAATATTGTCGAAGTATAAGAGCTGTTTCACCTATCATTTCTTACTATAAGTGAAGAGTGAACCCCCGAAAGGGCTCACCTCACCTTTCAAACCTTATATCTTAATAAAATTATTTTTTATCCGCCCACTTCAGTTCGATATAGCCAACTGGATGGCGAACAATACCAGTTATATTTTCCTTCTGTAAATACACTTGATTGTAGAAGTGAATCGGCATAATCGGCATTTCTTCAAAAAGGATTTTCTCAGCTTCATACATCATTTCAAAACGTTTTTCTTCATTTGCTTCGTTCTTAGCATCTTTAATCAATTTGTCATATTCTTCATTAGACCAACCTGTACGGTTCATTGAATGTCCTGTTTGGAAATTTTCTAGGAAGTTAATTGGATCAGCATAGTCAGCTAAGAAAGAACTTCTAGAGAATTGGAACTTAAGGGCTGTTTGTTCTTCTGAAAAGACATTCCATTCCATATTCGCCAATTTCACACTAACATCTAAGTTTTCTTTAAGCATTTGTTGGATCGCTTCTGCCATTTTTTTGTGATTCTCACTTGTGCTATAAGTTAACGTGACTTCAGGAAGGGTATCATATCCTTCTTCTTCCATTCCTTTTGCTAAAAGCGCCTTCGCTTCCTCAAGATTAGTTTCTACCAGATTACCACCAGCTTCACGGAAATCCTTACCTGATGGATCTTTAAACCCTGGGGAAACAAATCCATACGCTGGCTCTTCACCATTTTTTGTGACGTAATCAACAATCTCTTGTTGATTGATTGCCATGACAAACGCCTTACGAATATTCACATTTTGGAATGGTTCCATCGTTACATTAAAACGGTAGAAATAATCTCCAGCCTGTTCGACCATTTGTGCAGAACCATCAGCAAATAATTCTTCGCTCAACTCCGCTGGAACAGCTGATGTATCAAGTTCACCAGTTTTATACATTTGATATTCTGTTGTTTCATCATCCACCATAGCCCAGTGAACTTTGTCTAACTTCACATTAGTTGCATCCCAATAGTTCTCATTTTTCTCCATTACAAAATGGCTATCATGTTGCCATTCTGTTAATTTGAAAGGTCCATTTGAAACATATGAATCAGCTTCTGCGAACCATTCTGGGTTTTCTTCAGCCACTTTTTCATTAATCGGGAAGAACGCCGGATTCGTGATAACGCTCAAGAAGTAAGCTTGTGGACTTGTTAATGTTACTTCAAATGTTTTTTCATCGACAGCCTTTACTTGAACATCATCTGCAGAACCATCTCCGTTATTAAAAGCTTCTCCACCTTCAATGAAATAACCTAAAAACGCGGCAGCCGAACCAGTATCTGGGTTTAGTAGCCTTTTCCACGCATAAACGAAATCGCCCGCTGTTACATCATCGCCATTAGACCATTTCGCATCGTCTCTTAAATGGAATGTATAAACTTTACCATCCTCAGAAACATCCCATTTCTCAGCAATTGCTGGAGCTGGTTGGTGATCTTCTCCTAATCTTGTTAAGCCTTCCATCAAGTTATTCAATGCTGACCAAGAGACACTATCAAAACCGATTGGCGGGTCAAAAGAAGTCGGTTCTTGGGCATTATTCATATACAATACTTTTTCTGCCGCCTCTTCTCCTCCTCCAGTTTCACCATCTGTTTCCTTCCCTGCCTCCTCATTCGCTGTACAAGCAGATAGAACAAGAGCGAAAACTAGTAATAATACAAGTGAGAATAGCTTCTTCATCATATTTCCCCCTTCATCTTTATAAATATTTTATATTTTCAGCTATTTCAGCTGATAAATATTAAGACTGCTTACTTGACCATCATTTTTAATTTTTGCGCCCTTTCATCTTGCAACCAACAATCCACTTTATGTGTATTGGAAAGTTTCTTTTCACGTGGAATGATCTTATCACATACTTCCATAGCAAAATCACATCTTGCTGTAAATGGACAACCAATTGGTGGTGAAAATAAATCTGGGGGTGAACCTAAAATAGGAACCAGTTCCCCACCAATTAGATCGAGTCTCGGTACAGATTGCAACAAGCCTTTCGTATAAGGATGCTGGGGTTGATAAAAAATTTCTCTCCTCGTGCCTTCCTCAACGATTTTACCAGCGTACATAACGGCAATGCGGTCAGCTACTTGGGCGACAACACCTAAATCATGTGTGATCAAAATAATAGATACATCCGTCTTCTTTTGTATTTCTTTAAATAAATCAAGTATTTGCGCTTGGATTGTTACATCCAAAGCTGTTGTTGGTTCATCAGCAATAAGAATTTCCGGCTCACACACCAGGGCGATGGCAATCATCAACCTTTGTCTCATCCCCCCACTAAATTCATGAGGGTAGTTTTTCATACGCATATCTGCATCAGGAATACCGACAAGATTTAACATATCAAGTGCCCGTTTTCTTGCCTTTTCTTTTGTTGAACCATCATGTTGTATAATGCCTTCTATTAGTTGCTTTCCTACAGTCAATGTCGGATTTAATGCCGTCATTGGGTCTTGGAAAATCATTGAAATATCCTTCCCGCGTACAGTTCTCATTTCTTTTTCAGAAATATTCACGAGGTCTTTATTTTTAAATCGAATCGCACCAGACGCAATCTTTCCTGGTGGTGAGGGGATGAGCCTCATAATACTTTGTGAGGTTACACTTTTCCCACAACCTGACTCGCCAACAATGGCTAATGTTTCTCCCTTATTTAAGTCGAAGGTAACACCTCTTACTGCTTTTACTTCTCCGCCATACGTCTTAAACGTTACATGCAGATCTTCCACTTCAAGTATTTTCTCCATGATTGTTACCTCCTTAACTTAGGATCCAATGCGTCTTGTAAACCGTCACCTAACACATTAAATGAAAACATCGTTAAACTAATAAATAACGCTGGGAAGAATAGTCTCCACCAATCTCCAGTTAATATAGAAGTGAGTGCATCATTAGCCATCGATCCCCAACTAGCTAGTGGGGGTTGAATCCCTAACCCTAAGAAGCTAAGAAAGGCTTCAGCAAAAATGGCTGATGGTACTGTTAAAGTCATCTGAACGATTATCGGTCCCATCGTATTCGGAAGTAAGTTTTTACGAATGATTCTCCCCGTTTTCGTACCAAAGGTTTTCGATGCCATTACAAATTCATAGTTTTTCACCTGAAGAACTTGCCCCCGGACAATCCTGGCCATTCCTACCCAGCCTGTGATCGACAGGGCAAAAATAATGGTGAATAACCCTGGTCCCATGACCACACTAATTAAAATCACGACTAAAAGATAAGGAAGACCGTATAATACCTCTACAATCCGCATCATTACATTGTCTGTGCGTCCACCCTTATAACCGGCGATGCCTCCATAAGCAACACCAATGGCAAAGTCAATAAGTGCTGCAGCAAGACCCACAAATAAGGAAACCTGGGCCCCTTCCCACACTCGAGTAAAGACATCTCTACCTAGTTCATCTGTGCCAAACCAAAATTCTGAAGATGGCGCCAAGTTTTGATTCGCCAGCATTTGTTCGGATCCATTATGAGGGGAAATCAACGGCCCCACAAAAGACATAATGGTTAAAAGAACAAGAAAAACGAGCCCTGACATAGCCAATTTATTCTTCAATAACCTTTTCCATGCATCTTGCCAATAAGAAAGACTCGGTCTGACAACCGCTTCCGCTTTTCTTTCATCTTTTTCTTTCGGGGAAAACCAATCATCTGGAATATCTGTATATGTATCGTTCGTGTGCTTTTGTGTCTCCATCAGTTCCCCTCCTTTTTATGAAGCTTAATTCTAGGGTCTAATATGCCGTAAGCAATGTCGACAAGGAATAACATAACGATTAATATCGAGCTGTAAAACACCGTAGTCCCCATAATGACTGGATAGTCACGCGTATTAATACTCTCAACGAAATACTTCCCCATGCCCGGGATAGCAAATATTTTCTCAATCACAAATGTACCTGTAAGAATACTGGCAGCTAATGTACCTAGCACGGTTACTACCGGTAAAAGCGCATTGCGCAATGCATGTCTAAAAACAATTGTCACAGGCTTCAAACCTTTCGCTTTCGCTGTGCGAATATAGTCCTGTGTTAACACTTCTAGCATGCTGGATCTTGTAAGCCTAGCAATAATTGCCATCGGCCCAGTCGCAAGCGCTAAAGTCGGTAGCACCATATGCATTGGACTCGACCATGTTGCTACAGGAAAAATCGGAAGGTTAACTGCAAGTTGCTGAATTAGCATGGTTGCCATGACAAAATTCGGAATGGAAATACCTAACACCGCTACAGTCATAGCTAAATAATCTATAAAGCCATTATGTCTAAGAGCGGCGATCACGCCGAGGGTAATCCCCGATATAACAGCCACTATGAGGGTGACCATCCCTAATTCAAAAGAAACAGGAAAGCCCCGACCGAGCATATCATTAACCGATTGCGCCGGCTTTTTAATCGACGGTCCAAAATCAAAGGTAACGACAGATTGGATATAAGAAAAATACTGGACATATAGTGGTTCATCTAAATGATAGAATGCTTCTAAGTTCCTTTGAACCGCTTCACTTGTTGCACGTTCATTATTAAATGGCGAACCTGGTATAGCATGCATAAGAAAGAATGTAAGTGTGATGATTACCCATAAGGTGATGACCATCGCCCCGAGTCGTTTTCCAATGTACTTAAGCATAGACACACCTCCTTAGCAATATGATGTTCTCGAAGCTAATTCAGTCATGACAAGCATGGCACGATAAGCTTCTAAGATGTCTTTCGCTTGAAATTGCACCGTTGTTGTTCCTTCTTCCAAACGTGTTCCAGGCATTAATGCCGCCCACTCTGCTTGACCATAATTGGCAAACTCAATTTTAAGAAGCGGCTTATCTGGAGGCACAAGCGGCCTAACTCTTTCTTTATTCTCTATTGCTTGCACTGTCTTTTCTTTCAATAAAATCTCTGCTTTTGCTGGCGTAAGTGACTTCACTGCTGAACGGGTAATCGTTTCTTTCACTACCGCTGTCGTTATATGAGGTATTAGGCTTTCTGCTTCTTTCGCTGCTTGGTCATCACCAGCAACCATGATGACAGGGACACCATAGTATCCAGCTACATATGCATTGAACCCCAACTCACCAACAACAACATCGTTAATAAACATATTTCTCACATTAAAAAACATAGAATGCGACATCACGCCCTTCATGGAAGCGCGGGCATGATATCCGACAAAAATTGCTCCAGCATAAGATTCATCTATACCTTCTACCATTGAAAAGGGCTTTACATCCCCTGTAATTAAACTTGTATCTGGATGGAGATATTCAATCATCAAATTATTCATTTTCGAATGACTATCATTCACAAGCACCTCTTCACAACCTTGATTGAAGGCCTCTGTGATTACATAGTTCGCTTCATCAGTCATAATTCTCCGACCACGTTCATAGTTGTTTTTAGCTGAATCTACTTGAGTATGATCAGCAAGACCTGTAATTCCTTCCATATCGACTGACACATATAATTTCATTTTGTCCCCTCCACCTTATGATTCTCAGAAAATTGAAAATATTTTTCAAAAAAATATCATA
Organism: Cytobacillus sp. FSL R7-0696; assembly: GCF_038006865.1. Classification (NCBI taxonomy): domain Bacteria; kingdom Bacillati; phylum Bacillota; class Bacilli; order Caryophanales; family Bacillaceae; genus Cytobacillus; species Cytobacillus sp. FSL R7-0696. Next base: position 1,244,918 of record NZ_JBBOWA010000001.1, read on the forward strand.
CCTTCATCATTAGAAATCAAAAAAAATCCAACGACCAAGGCATAGTGAAATAAACCTTTAGTCGCTGGATTTTATCTGCGATAAACAGAAAAAGCAGCTATTTCATTTTTAATTGGTTATATTTAATAAGTGCATTGCGATACGCTACCATTATGGCTTTCTGCGATGATCCAAAATATCTCGTTTCGATTTCATTTAATAAGAAATCAGACTCCAACAAACTTTGCCCAACGAAAATAGATTGGATGAAAGCTGATGTTAAACCTATGGTTGAAGAGCATTCAGCGTCGATAATCTTCCCAGAATCTTTCTCAACCACAAAGGCAATGAAAAAACCATTGTATTGTTGCATAATCGCATTGTTAGAAGAGGTTTTACTCTCTCCAATAATATAGAGGGTATTTGGCGGAAACATTTTTCTTCCTCCTAGCCAGTATGGATATTACAAGAGGTGCTTATGTAAAAACATAAACATTCATTGTAATGCATAAGACCCTTACTTAGAATTGTAAACCATTCGTCCTAGCTTTGACAATCAATTTTCAATATTTTTCTTAATATTTTTTTAATTTTGTCTTATTTATGTTAGATTATATAACATATGAAAGTGCCTTGTCTAGCAGGACTTTTCCCTCTACACTGCGCTCTCCGCCACCTTGAGCGAAAGTTTGGTTGCCTCCACCCTTACCTTTTATCTCTTGGAGTAACTTGCTACAAATTTCCTTCATGCTAAAGTCTACTTGTGTTCCACTCGCACATATACATTGTAGCTTCGTTTCCGTTTCATTAATAAACACAATAAGATTATTATCTTTCTCTGCTGTCATCCATTTGGCCATCCATTGCAATTCACTGATTGAACGATTAAGAAAAACCTTACCGACAACCAAGCAGTTATCGTTTGTCTTTGCTGTAGTCATTAATTGACGTGCTTCAAATTGCAAAAGTTGTTCTCTATTTACTTCTAATTGCTTTTGCAAGCTTTTCATATCCACTAAAAGCTTCTTAATTGTTTGCGCTACTTCTTCCTCAGGTGCACTTAATAACTTGCTTGCTTCATTTAAAACTTTATTTTTTTGATGCAATTGCTGCAATACCCTTGCACCACAAACAAAGTAAATTCGCGTTTTCTTTTTATGTCTCTCTGTTCCGAGAATTTTAATCGCACTTACTTCACCAGTTGAAGAAGGGTGTGTACCACCACATCCATTATAGTCAAATGATGGAATAATCACTAAACGAATATGATGAGAGACCGTTGTTTCTTTGCGAAGTGGATACTTGTAAAGATCCTCTTTCTCTACCCATACTGTCTCTATTTCTCTATTTTCAAGGATGATTTGGTTCGCTACATTTTCCACCCTTTCGAGTTCTTCATCCGTTACGTCTTCAATGTCTAAATCTATTGAAACAATTTCTTTCCCTAAATGAAAGCTAATCGTTTGATAGTGAAACGTTTCAGCAAAGGCAGCTGAAAGAATATGCTGACCCGCATGCTGCTGCATATGATCAAAGCGACGGTCCCAGTTAATTTTACCATCGACTTTCTCCCCTTCGTCTAACAACTGCGCCAAATAATGCCTAATCTCACCCTCCTTTTCTTCAACATTCATTACCTCTACACCATTTAGCCATCCCTTATCAGCAGGTTGTCCACCACCGGTCGGGTAAAACGCAGTTTCTTCTAATACGACGTAGCTGCCTTCTGTATCTTTACCTACCTTCGAGATATTTGTTGTAAATGTTTGTATATAAGCATCATTATAAAATAGCTTTTTTGTGAAATTCATGTCTTTATTCCCCCGCCTTTTTTGCCAAATGTAAATATTGTAGCTGTATTTCATCAGGGACCATGCTGCCGCCTGTTCCCCATACGAGATGAGTAGCCTTACTCATATTAGTGATACCAACCTGCTCAGAGTACATTGATTGAAGGATTTTTTTCGGACCTAAGAACCCAGCTAAAGCTGAAGGCTCCAAGAAAATACCCTCCTCACTCTTGAGAAAATGCATCATTTCATACAACTCACGGTCCGAAACAGTATAAACACCGCTTATCGCTTTTTCTAGCATATGACCAACTAATTGAGAGGGGCGTCCAACAGCGAGTCCATCCGCCTCTGTCTTTAGCTCTATTCCAATATCCTGTACCGAAATCTTTTCATGGAGGCCTGTTCGCAAACCTAATAACATGGCCGGTGCGTGTGTCGGTTCAGCAAAGAAACAATGTACATGCTCACCAAAAACTTGTTTTAATCCAAAGGTAATGCCCCCTGGTCCCCCTCCTACCCCACAAGGTAAGTAGACAAATAATGGATGCTCATGATTGATGCTGATTTGCTTTTCTTCTAGCTGTTTCTTTAGACGAAAGGCAGCAACTGCATATCCAAGAAAAAGGTGTTCAGAATGCTCATCGTCTATAAAATACATGGTCGGATCGCTCTCTGCTTGTCTTCTACCTTCAGCTACCGCCGCGCTAAAATCTGAAGTATGCTCGATGACCTGTACACCTTTTTGCTTCAATAATTCCTTCTTCCACTTCTTTGCCTCACTCGACATATGTACATATACGCGAAATCCAAGTTTTGCACCCATTATACCGATGCTTAAACCAAGATTACCTGTAGAACCAACAGCCATACTATACTGTGAAAAAAATGCCTGCTGATTAAATAATTTGCTATAATCATCAGTAAGGTTAAGAATCCCTTCAGATAAAGCAAGGTGTTCTGCATGCTTTAATACTTCATATATCCCACCTCTAGCTTTAATAGATCCCGATATAGGAAGTTCATTATCTGCCTTTAGCAGTAAGTCTCCTTTGACATTTACATGTTTTTCCTTCATATTGAACAATGTGAGTAAAGGAGATTCAATGATTCCCTTCTGCTTGCTTGTTTCAGGAAAAGCTTTAGCAATATATGGAGCAAATCTTTCTAAACGTCTTATAGCATCTTCAACATGTACACTAGATAAAGGACCACGAATCGTAGAATCATATTGTTGATTCAACCATAGTACTGGTTCATATTTAACTAGCTTTTTAATAAGTGAATCATTTGCTAATAACTGTTGTATTTGATTATTTTTCATATTCTATACACCTTCTTATCATTACGCTTTATCCTTATTTTGGCCGAACTATATTGGTTTTGTCGAGTGTAATTGTAAAATTGAGAAAGGAAGAACCCCCATGACTACATTTAAAAAAATGAATCTGCTGAGCCTATTTTATGCACTCATCGCTTATTTCCCCGTACAGCTTTCAAGCAATGTTAATAGAATCAGTCGCTGGACAGGCATAAATGTCAGTATGGTTATCATTATTAGTAATACACTTATTCTGATCATCCTTCTCTTAGGTACTGCCTATATTTTTCATTTAACTACAAAATGGCTACACCATAAAAAAATAAGGTATTTTACTAGCATTACTTGGATTCCTTTCTTTTCCATCATGATGCTTATTACTGCAATATTCTTACCGTTTTCAATGACCATCGAATCACCTAATCCAGTCACCAGTATCATCATTCTTATTTGTGTCATTCTCTATCCTATTTACATATTAATTGTTAATGGGTTCATGGCCATGACTCAATCATCTGAACAACCTTTAGTAGATAAAGTGAAGTAAAGTTATTTCACCACCATATAAGTAAATTTATTCACAAAGAGTTGTACACATCTTGTGTTACAGCCTTTTGTGACTGGTTTTACTTTACGTAAAAAACTAGTCCCTCAATGGGGAGCAGGCGGCTGTTCCAAACAGTGAATACCTTTTTCAATTACTCAAAACTCTCCCTCCTCTTTTTCCAGCAAACAATTCACTTCTTAACCAATTTAAAAAAATCCAGCGTCTATCGGAATCGAGTCATGATATTTTAACGATACGGAGCACTTCTATCAACCTTTGGGAAGTGTAGACATCAAGCAATAATTGTATTTCGTTTCATTAGATTCCTTCACTTTTACTATTTCCACGAAATGCTAAAAAAACTGACTCTATATTGTCGTACGTATACGACAATCTGAGTCAGTTTTTTATTGGTCGATATTTCTTAAATACACTTGCCAGTCTTTTATTCTTTCCCAATCACAAGCCTCTTGATTGTATGATTGGTCCTTTAACAAACATGTGACCTTTGTCTCTTTGAGTGTGTGCAATATTTGTGGTTTATCGTCGACATAATAATCTAGCTGAAGATCTTGAATGATATTCACTTTTTCGTGATCCTTCATTCCACAGAAAAAATGACCTTCTTCAATTGGAAAACCGAATTGCTTCATCCAAGCTTTCGTTTGCTGGCAATAGTCCGCATCTCTTGCGGTAATATAAAAGATCTCATGCCCCATTGCCGCCAGCTTCTGTAAAAGCTCAAGTGCGCCAGGAAAAGCTTTGCAGTTCGTAAAAAAGATTTCCTCTTGATGTTGATTCCACATTTTGAAACCTTCATCATCAGTCAAATCATATAAAGAATGGATTTCAAGTGTGTTTAATTGTTGAAGTGCAGATGCTTCAATCTCCTTCTTTAATTTCCGATTATAAATACTTAATGCATGTCCTCTTAAATCGATTAAAGTATCATCAATATCAAAACCAAACCTCATCATTTCAGTCCTTTATTTGTTAGTAGGATATCCAACAAACTTAAAGTCTTTGCCAATCGGAGTCACCGTTACATGCTCTAATTCTACCGCTTCACTCATAAGAGCAACCCCTGTACCTTCTAAAAAGGTTGGTGCTTCTTTTCCACCAACTAACTTAGGCGCTAAATAAATAACTACTTTATCAATATAACCGTCCTCTAAAAAGGACGCACTGACATTGCCGCCGCCTTCAATCAGAACAGAAGAAATTTGCTCTTCTTTTAACATAGTCATTACTTCAGCGATAGTTACTTTTTCTGTTGCTGTATGAAAGAGACGAATGCCCTTCTCTTCTAGCTGCGTTTTCTTCTCTTGATCATAGTAGGAACCAGTAAAAATCCATGTTGGTGCTAATCCATCATTAACAAGCTGACTTTCCATAGGGATACGTAAAGTTGAATCTAACACAAGTCTAATGGGATTTCTACCATTTTGTATTCTAGACGTTAGAGCTGGGTCATCATGAAGCACTGTTCCAATTCCAACTAAAATCGCTTGATGGTTACTTCTTAACTGGTGTACATCTAATCTTGCTTCTTCTGAAGTAATCCACTTACTGCTAGCTGTATGTGTAGCAATTTTACCATCCAGTGAAATACCAGATTTCAGTGTAATGAAAGGACGATCAGCAGTTATATAATGATTAAATACCTCATTCATCTCTATTGCTGCTTGTTCACAAATACCAATAATTACTTCGATACCTGCTTTTTCTAATATCCTTACTCCATTCCCACTAACAATAGGATTGGGGTCTAATGAAGCGATAACGCATTTTTTTATCCCCGCTTGAACAAGGGCCTCCGCACAGGGACCCGTTCGTCCATGATGGGAACAAGGTTCCAAGGTAACATAAATCGTTGCCCCTTTCGCTTGATCCCCTGCCATATTGAGCGCATGAATTTCTGCATGTGGTTCACCTGCTTTCATATGGGCGCCGATACCCACAATCCGCTGATTATTTACAATAACGGCACCTACAAGCGGATTGGGATCTGTTTGTCCCTTCATCGCTTTGGCATTTTGCAGTGCTAACTCCATGTAAAATTGATCATTACTCATCTCTCGACACCCCTTCAGCTTGAAGATGCCCGGATTTTAACACCTTTGTTTGCAAATACTTTTCATTAAAATCAGAGATATCACCCCATAGAGGTGTACGACCTACTAATAAGGCTCCTGCATCTGTTAAAGCATCTAGTTTCTTGGGATTATTCGTGATTAATGTAATAGGCTTTTTCCTTAATTGTTGTAATACAGTGATTGCTTCATCATATTTTCGAGAGTCATCCACAAAGCCAAGCTCTTCATTTGCCTCAACGGTATCATAACCATTTTCCTGCAGTACATAAGCCATCGCTTTACTAAATAACCCAATGCCTCTTCCCTCATGATTAGCTAAGTAAAACAATGCGCCCGAACCATTTGCCACCATCATTTTCATAGATTGCTTAAGTTGGTATCCGCAATCACAACGCTTGCTGCCAAAAATATCCCCGGTATGACAAATCGAGTGGAAACGCACCAATGCATCTTCACTATCCTCAAAATCACCGTAAACAAGGACACTTGATTGCTGTGAATCAGCAAGATTAGCAGAAGATAAATGAGCGACAATCTTGCTCGTATCATCCATCACTTCAGCACTATCTAACCAGCAATACCATTTGAAATGCACAGTTTCTCCATCTAGGTTTACAGGTAAGCGAATCGGCCCTACTAAATAAACAGAACGATCCCCTCGATCAATTCTCTGAATCTTTTTTTCTAATATTTCAATTGCTTTTGTTTCTATGTTTATTTGATTCATTTATTTCTCCCCCTAAGACTCAGGCAGAGACAAACTGCTCTCTGTATGAAGCCTCCATCTTTTGTTGCTCTAATTGTAAAGATTCAATATCTGTTCTTCTATATCTTTCAAACTCATTTAAGCATGCTGCACTTGTATCGTTTGCAGCTAAAGCTTTAACTATCGTTGGATATAAAGTTTCTGCATCAATCAAGGCACTATTTAAGCCAAATGCGCCTGTTGGACTCATCGTATGAGCTGCGTCTCCCATTAGTACTAAGCCATCCTTAACCCAAGTTTGGCAACGACAACTTTGTACATTTAGTAAAATAAAATCCTGCCACGATTGAATATACTTTAACACAGATTGTTGTAAATCTGGAAATGCCTGAATTAACTTTTCTATATATGTTTCCACTGGTTGTTTCCTAATCTCTGCAAAAGCACCTTTATCTATATTCCATCCCACTTGAATATAAGCATTCGTTTGTGTAAATAGCGCTAGTTGATGATCGTTTACTAAGCCTTGTCGTATAACAGGTTGCCAATTTTGTGGTGCAGGGAATTTTGCCCAAAGTAAATCGTAATCGTGTTCAATTTTTTCAAATGGAATTTTAGCTAGCTTTCTAATCGTTGAATGCCTACCATCTGAACCAATAACAACGGAGGAGTGAATCGTTATTTCTTCTCCATTTTTCCTTTTCGCTTTTACCCCTTTTACTTTCCCATCTGAGAGCATCAATTCAGTAGCCCTTGTACCTGTTAATAGGCGATAGGCGGAGAACTGTAAAGATTCTTTTAATAGAACTGATAATAAATGCTTTTGCGGTACATGGATGCCAACATGTCTTTCATCTGGAGCAGGTGAGACAGTTCTAAGAATTCTCCCGTTCTGCCAGTACTCTATTCCTTCCATCGGCAATATACCTAATTGTTTGACCTGATCAAACAATTGATATTTTTTAAGTACATTTTCACCTAAGTGATTTAAATGTTCTCCTCTGAATTCTTTATCCATATTTTCATTACGTTCTAGCACGATGACATTGATGCCATTTTTCGCTAGTAAATATCCCAATAATGCGCCGCCAGGTCCGGCACCAACAATACATACATCGTAGTTAACATCCATAAGGCTCACCTTTCTATTCAACGACTAACTTAATATTGTTTCCAGCGGGGTCACTCACAATATAACTGTCCGCTTGCCTTTCGACCTCTATATTCATCGCTTGAAGTCTTTCAACAGCCTGTTCAAGCTTATTTTTCGGGAAAACGAGCGTATAGAAAGCCATCCCAACACTATTAGCTGAAGGTGCTACAGCCATGGTTCCGTTCCAAATATTTAAGCCAATATGATGATGGTACTTCCCAGTAGAAATAAACAATGCTTGATTACCATAATGAGTAACTACTTCAAAGCCTAGACCCTCACAATAAAAAGTTTTTGCTTCTTCTATATTATTTACATGTAAATGAATATGTCCCATAATTGTTTCATTCGGCATACCATTCCACTCATTACCGTCCCATTCACTCATAATACTTTGAACATCTAAGGCATTGGTGCCCATGACAACTTCTTCGCCCCTCCAATCCCAAGACGTTTTTGGGCGATCAGCATAAATTTCAATCCCATTTCCGTCTGGGTCTGCTAAATAAAGGGCTTCACTCACATTATGATCAGACGCTCCTTGTAAAGGATAATTCACTTTAATAAAGTGGCGAATGATCTTAGCTAAGTCATTTCTCGTTGGAAGCAGGATGGCAAAATGATATAGCCCTGTTCTTCTCAGCTCTTTTTTCTGCAAACCTTCTGGCGCATGTAATTGCACTAAAGTTTGATTCCCATCAGCTGATAATGACACTTCATGCTTGCTTTGATGCAATACTTGGAAACCTAATATATCTTGATAGAATCTTAGTGATGTTTGTAAATTTTTTACTTTAAGATCTATTTTCTGTGCGTAGATATTTGGCTCTGCATGAAACGTATTCATTTGCATTAACCCCTTTAATTGTCTTTTAGTTATGTTAGTTACTTTATGTAAGTAATTATATTTTTGTTAACTACTTGTGTCAAGTACAATAATCATGTATTGTTAAGATATAAGGAAATCATCGAATAGGGGTGACCATTTTGAATCAAGCACTGATATGTCCTCGATTCGAAAAAGCCATGAGTATCATGAGCCAACGTTGGACTGGTCTAGTAATCTATCAACTATTAGCAGGACCTAAACGCTTTTGTACATTAGAATCTTCAATGAGCATTAGCGGTAGAGTCTTGTCCGAAAGATTAAAGGACCTTGAACAACAAGGTATTGTTAAACGCGAGGTGTATCCGGAAACGCCCGTAAGAATAGAGTATTCGCTTACAGACAAAGGAATGGCCCTAGAGCCCGTTTTACGCGAAATAGAGAAGTGGTCTCAAGAATGGTTGCAAGCCGAATAAAGAACGACAATAAATCCCCATATACGTACTATGGGGACCTTTTTTTATGAGTGAGGTCTTTTGCCCACACTTCTCGCTACTTCCATAGCCGCTTATATGCGCATTTTATTCTTATCAGAGGCACCGTCCCTCTTTTCTCCCCTCCCAAAAAAAATTTCCGGCACATTGGCCGGAAATTCATTCTTATTTTCTCTTTAAAAATAACGGGATAGACATAACTGCTGCTCCACCTATAAAAAAGAGCCAATTCTTATTAAACTTTCTGGTGTCCGGATTTTGTTTTACTATCTCTTCCTTTTCCTTACCCTCACTTGAACCAAGTCCTTTTACAAAAGCAAGTAGAATACTCATTCCTTCCCTTACCTCTGAATCCCTCAGCATAGATAGCATGGTCACTTCCTTTTTTTCCTTATCTGATTGTTGAACCTCTACCATGCGGGTGAGTGCAGTATTTATTTTATCAATCATCGGTTCCCATTCCTTTAAATCCATTTTTCCCAAGACTTCAAGGAGAAGGAACGAATTTTTAATTGATCCTGTAACTTCAGGATGCTCCATTGATAACAGGACACGGTCAAGAATTTTGTCACTTTGTCCCAGCATACTTTCAACGATATGAAGGATGCCTTTTTCGTGGATTCTTTGTATTAAGTGTATAGAATCAATAATTGCTCGGCGGTTATTCACAATACTATCTTCTAGTTCCTTTAATTCCCTCTTTCTCTGCTCTTCAGGCGACACTTCAATTTTTCGAATAACTGTTGTTGCTTTAGCCATGTTTCCTCCTCCTCTCTCTCACAAGATCTCCAGGGAAAATATAGTCGCTCCTCTGCCATTTCCCTTCCACATTCACACCTACTTGCGGTTGAGGTGTGCCGAAGCGATGATTCTTTCGTGGTAATGGTGACTCTCCATTTTCTTCTATCACCTCAAGCTTTGCTGAAATCTCTTTATATGCAGGCGTATCTGTATCCTTATCTGTATGCGAACTAGTTAAATAGTTAATAGCGCCCTCTCCAGATGTATTCATTGGTAAATAGACTTGCTTACCTTTTACTCGATCAGTGACGAGACAGCTTACCCTTACACTGCCATAGGGAGAAGTTAACCTCACTTTCGTACCATCTCTAATCCCTCTTTCCGCTGCCAATTCGCCTGACACCTCCAGAAAGACATTAGGTGTTTTACCGGAAATCGCTTTAGACTTGTAAGTCATATTCCCTTCATGAAAATGCTCTAGCAGTCGACCGTTGTTGACATGGATATCATATTCTTCATTGAAAGTGAGCGGTTGTGTCCATTTCACTGGATGAAGAATAGCTTTTCCACCCGGAAGTGAAAATCCATCTGTGAATAAGAGTGGAGTATCCTTGCCATCTGCTGCTACTGGCCATTGTAGACTTTTATAGCCTTCTAACCGATCATAATTGACTCCAGCCATTAACGGGGTAAGAGATGCGGCTTCATCCATAATCTCACTTGGATGTTGATAGTTCCAATCTCCACCTAGTTGATTAGCAATAGCCATAATAATTTCCCAATCAGGCTTAGAATCACCAAGGGGTTCCATTACTCTATATAACCGTTGAATTCTTCTTTCGGTATTGGTAAACGTTCCTTCTTTCTCCAAACTAGGACTGGCTGGTAATACAACATCCGCATATTGGCATGTTTTCGAGAAAAAGATATCTTGCACAATAAACAGGTCTAGTTTTTCAAAAGCTGCTTGTACATGATTGATATTCGTATCAACAATCCCCATATCTTCGCCTTTTATATATAAAGCCTTTAATTTCCCTTCATGAATGGCTTCTACCATTTCTTGATTATTTAAACCAGGCTCACTAGGGAGATCCACACCCCACTGCTCCTCAAAACGTTGTCTGACACTTTCATCGGTTACATATTGATAACCAGGGAAACGATCTGGCATACTGCCAAAATCACTTGTTCCTTGCACATTATTATGACCTCTAAGTGGATAAGCACCTGCACCTGGTTTCATATAGTTTCCTGTTACAAGGAGCAAATTAGAGATAGCTGTACTTGTGTCACTGCCTCCACCATGCTGTGTCACACCCATCGCCCAAAGGATAGATGTTGTTTTTGCTTCATGAATTCTTTCGGCGATTGAGATCAGCTCTTCTTCTGATAAGTGCGTCACTTCAGAAGCGTATGATAATGTATAGGGCGTTAAACTTTCGAAGAAAACTTCTACATCATTGACATGCGCAGCTAAAAACGCTTCATCATGCCAGCCTTGATCGACAATATATTTTGTTACTGCTGAAAGCCAAACAAGATCGCTGCCCGGTGCAGGTTGAACGAAAAGGTCTGCTCGTTCAGCTAATTCATGCTTCCGTAAATCTGCCACAATCACTTTTTGACCGTTTAATTTCTGCGCTCGTTTCACTCTTGTAGCCAAAACAGGATGGGATTCTGCTGTATTGGAGCCGATAGAAATGATTAACTCTGCTTGAGCAATATCACTAATGCTGCCAGAATCGCCTCCGTAACCTACTGTTCTCCATAGTCCCTTTGTTGCTGGAGATTGGCAATAACGGGAACAATTATCAACATTATTTGTCCCGATGACAGCTCTCGCTAATTTTTGCATTAAATAGGACTCTTCATTTGTACATTTAGAAGATGCAACAAAAGCTAATGAATCCGGTCCATGATTCGTTTTTATCTCAGTCATTTTTGAGCGAATAAAAGTAAGCGCTTCCTCCCACTCCACTTCTTTGAAACCTTCTTCATCTCTTATCAATGGCTTAGTCAAACGCTCTTCACTATTCACAAAATCCCAGCCAAATTTGCCTTTCACACAAGTTGATACACCATTTGCTGGTGCCTCTTCCTGCGGCTCCACTTTTAATATTTGCCTTCCTTTTGTCCACACATCAAACGAACAGCCTACGCCACAATATGTACAAACGGTTTTCGTCTTTTTAATTCTTTCTTCTCGCATAGTTGCTTCTATATCTGAAATGGTTAAAAGAGACTCATAACCTGTTTCAATATTCTTCGTTAATTCAATCATCGGACGAAGAGATTGTTGTTTAACACCGGTTAAGAATCCAGCTTCCCCTTCCATCCCAACTTCCATCATGGCATTACAAGGGCAAACAGTTGAACAATGACCACAGTTTACACATGACGAGTCTTCAATCGGAGAATCCTTGTCCCAAATTACTCGTGGTCGTTTTAAATCCCAATCAATTGTTAACGTTTCATTAACTTGTAAGTTCTGACATGCCTCGACACATCTTCCACAAAGGATACATTGATCAGGATCATAGCGATAAAACTCATTTCTTTGTACTTCTGCATTTTTTGATGTATGATCAGTCTCTTGATGGGAAATCTTCATTTCTTTGACGGTATTATGTATTTCGCAATTGCCATTATTAAAGTCACAAACTGTGCAATATAATTCATGATTACCTAATATGCGATCCATAGCGATCATCTGCGCTTCATGGATATCTTCACCTACTGTTTCAACCTTATCATTTGGCCGAATGGTCGTTGAGCACGAACGGACATATTCTCCATTTACTTTTACAATACAAGTGTCACAAGTTTCAATAGCTCCTAAACTAGGATGATAACAAAGTGATGGTATCTCAATATTTTTTGTATTTAATAGCTGCATGACCGTCTTTTGATTACTCACACTTGTTGTTTCACCATTAATTGTGACCTCAAACTTCTCTGTCACTATGAGCCCCCCTTAATCCCTTTATTTCCCTATCTACTAATTCCCCTTTACCCATTCATTCCCTGCATAAACAGCGTTGTATTTTTATAATTTTCCATTAATTTTAATAGTTATAATCAAATATCCTTCTCTTAGTAATAATTAAATACGTTATGAATCGCAATACTCTACATAGAAAATAATTAAGAATTCTCATTTAAGTAGGATTCTTTTTCACTAAAAATCTCTTTTGTTTTATTTCTAAAACGAAAAAACTCATCCCCCCAAACAGTCAAGTTTGGGAAAGGATGAGTAATAAACTGAATTAGTGAATGTTCGTTTTCCTAAAGCTTCCACCTTTCACTTCTGCTACATCATAAACGGTGACAAATGCGCCGTCATCAATTTCAGAAATGATTTCTTTCATTTTGCTTTCTTCTAAACGGTTAATGACACAAGTGATTTCGATGAACTTTTCATGTGAATAACCGCCATAAGCTTCTTTATACGTAGCACTACGCCCAAGACGGTCGCGAATGGTTTCAACCATAGCCACTGGTTCAGTTGTAATGATTTTAAATGTTTTCGATCCACTTAACCCTTCCTCAACGATATGTATCACTTTACTTGCAATAAAATAAGCAATCGCAGATAAGAACGCCCCTTGGAGGCCGAACACAGTAGAAACAATTATAAAGACAAATAAATTTAAGAATAGAATTAAATCACTTGTTCCGAATGGGAGCTTTCGTGAAAGTAGCACAGCAAGCATGTCGATTCCATCAAGTGCCCCACCATTACGTAATGCTAACCCCATACCAAAACCAAGAATAATTCCACCTACAACTGTGACAAGGAGTGTATCACCTTGAATAATGACTGGTATGTGATGCATGAGGCTTGTACCTGCAGCTAATGAAGCAATACCAATAATTGAATAGATGGCAAATGTTTTACCAATTTGTTTATAACCTAACCAAACAAAAGGTATATTAAGAATTGCGATTAAAACACCTAATGGGACATCAAATAGTTGCGAACCTACAATGCTGATGCCCGTAACGCCTCCATCTGATACATTATTAGGAATCAAGACTGCCTCCAGTCCATAAGCAGCGATAAAACCACCTATAATAACAATCAGACATCTAATCACCATTCTTAGTATACTTTGTTTACTTTTCTTTTTACTTTTTGTTTCCATCATAATCTCCTCTTTACTTTTTCAAATTGATACATGGCTAGAATAAATTCCTTATCATCCCTTTCTAACGAAAATTTACCCCTAAAAAACAGTTACTTCTATTATAACTCAATTATTCTCATCCTTTGTAACAAGTTTCTGTCTGATTCTTAATAATATCCCATATTATGGGCAAACTTAGTTTGAAATAAAGGAGGAGACAAAATGTATAAAAAACAGGAGAAGAAGCTCATTTTATTAGCCTTTTCAATCGCTTTTATTCTGGGTTTATCCATCCTCGGACGCTTGTTCCACTAATGATAAAAGATAATAATGAAAGAAGGGTTTCTATTGGCTAGCGAACAAGGCGTTTTATATAGCCGTGCTTTGACAGAGTTAACATTAACTTTCCATATCATTTATGCAACCATTGGTGTAGGAATCCCACTAATGATTATGATTGCCCAATGGATCGGAATTAAAAAGCAAGATGACCATTACATATTACTTGCTCGTCGATGGGCAAGAGGATTCGTCATTACCGTAGCTGTTGGAGTTGTGACAGGAACGGCAATCGGCTTGCAGCTTTCTCTTCTTTGGCCACACTTTATGGAACTAGTAGGACATATTATTGCTCTGCCATTATTTATGGAAGTATTTGCTTTCTTCTTTGAGGCAATCTTTCTTGGCATTTATTTATATACATGGGATCGATTTGAAAATCAAAAAAAACACTTACTATTGTTAATCCCTGTTGCATTAGGTGCTTCATTTTCGGCTGTTTTTATTACTGTGGTCAATGCTTTCATGAATTCACCTCAAGGATTTGATATTGTGGATGGACAGATTGTTAATATTTCTCCATTGATAGCTATGTTTAGTCCAGCTATGCCGACAAAGGTAGCACATGTTTTAAGCACGGCCTATATGACTTCAGCTTTTATACTTGCTAGTATTGCTGCTTATCGCATGCTTAGAGGTTCAACACATCTCTATCATAAAAAAGCGCTTTATCTAACTTTAAAACTTGCACTCGTCTTCTCCATCTCCACCGCCCTGTTAGGTGACTTCGCTGGAAAATATTTAGCCGAATATCAACCAGAGAAGCTTGCTGCTGCCGAGTGGCATTTTGAAACAGAAGAAAATGCGCCTCTTATTCTCTATGGTGTATTAGATGATGAAGAGATTAAATATGCCATTCGGATACCTTACGCTTTAAGTATACTTGCCCACAGCAATCCATTTGCCGAAGTCATAGGTTTGGACCAGTTTGATGAAGATGTTACGCCACCTTTATATATTCATTATTTATTCGATATTATGGTGACTTTAGGTATGCTCCTTATTTTAATTGCTTTACTTTATATTATTGGGCTTATTAGAAACTGGTCATTTATCCATGCAAAATGGTTTTTATGGATTATGGTGCTTTCCGGTCCACTTTCAATGATCGCCATTGAGGTAGGGTGGTGGTTCACCGAAGTAGGTAGACAACCTTGGATTCTACATGGATTGATGCGGACAACTGAAGCGGCAACTAGTAATGAATATGTAGGCTGGATGCTTGTTCTGTTTGCCTGTTTATACCTCTTGCTCGGTGCAGGAAGTATTTACGTACTCACTAGTATGTTCAATAGAAACACGGTTGAACAAGAATTAGCTGATCGAAAAATAGAAAAAGGCGGTGACACTTTTGAGTCTTGAGATAATTGGTATTTTTGTACTTTGGCTGTTTTTGTTTGGTTACGTTATCGTTGCATCTATTGATTTTGGCGCAGGATTTTTTAATGCCTACAGCTTATATAGAGGCAATCAACATATTTTAAATAAAATCATTCAACGTTACTTATCCCCAGTATGGGAAGTCACCAATGTATTTCTCGTCTTTTTCTTTGTCGGTATCGTTGGGTTTTTTCCACAATCCGCTTATTATTATGGGACCACTCTGTTAGTGCCGATTAGCTTAGCCATTATTTTATTAGCCATTCGTGGATCTTATTATGCTTTTTCAACATACGGAAATCGTATGCCCAAGAGGTATACATACGTTTATGGATTATCTGGCTTATTTATCCCAGCTTCTCTTTCAATTGTTTTTACAATCTCAGAGGGCGGATTTATTTCAATCGAACAAAATGGACCTGTGCTTGATATAGCCTCCCTTTTCACAAGCCCACTCACATGGAGTATTGTTGTACTGAGTATAACGGCAGTTCTTTATATCTCAGCTGTTTTCTTAACATGGTATGCCCATTATGCCAAGGACGAAGAGGCAACTACTTTATTAAGGAAATATGCACTAATATGGGCTATCCCTTCACTCATTACAGCAATTGGGATTATCGTTGAATTAAAGTTCCACAACCCAGAGCATTTTGAACGACTTGTTGATTTATGGTGGATGTTTGCATTGTCTGTACTATTTTTCATCGGGACGTTTATCCTTATATATAAGAGAATGAACTATGGGCTCGCATTCACTTTATTATGTGGACAATATTACCTTGCCTTCTTTGCTTATGGCATTTCACATTATCCGTATTTACTGTATCCCCATTTATCAATATTTGATAGTTTCACAAATGAAGCAATGGCCATCGCTTTAATCATTGCCTTTATAGCTGGTTTAGGTTTGCTCCTACCATCGCTCTATCTTTTATTGCGGCTTTTCTTATTTAACAAGGAGTATGTACAAGGGCGAAATGATAGTCATGTATAAGAAGGGAGATCATTTAGATGAGTACATTTATTATTTTTTATGCGCCGTTTATTGTCATCTTACTATCCATTATCATCGGCTTTCGAGTTGCTTTATATGATCGATCAGCGGTTAACCGGAAAGATTAAACGTTTATAGACGTACAATGGAATTAAAAATAATCTATGTGTTTTAGGCTAATGCTTTCACTCTGCCTGCACTATACTTGGAATAATTTAAAGAGGAATAATTGTTAATTAGTATAATAGAGAAGAAAATGGAGTATGTACGAAATGAATATCACAACGTAAAAAGGGGGAAACGTTGATTACAAAGTTTCCCCAGCACAGACAAAAGGCAATCACTACCTTTCATTAACTTGGGTGCGCATTTTTATTTGCGCACCCAATTGACTTCATTTCTTCACTTGAGAATGGTGCTTCCTCCTCTTTGCAAAGAATATTATGAAGTCGCCTTCAAACCAATGACGCCGACAATGATAAACAACACGCTGATGATCCGTTTTTTACTTTTTGGTTCTCCAAAAAGGAACATACTAAGTAAAACAGCCCCTGCTGTACCAATCCCAATCCATACCGTATAAGCAATACTCACTTGTAAATATTGAAAGGAGGCATACAGTAGCGCAAAGGATATCCCAAATCCCCCCATATAAATGACAGCATTCCGAATGGTTTTTTGTTCACTATATTTTTTCAACCCAATAACACCAGTAATTTCACTTATTGCTGCTAAAATCACAAGAATCCAGCCCATCATGCTACTTGATCCTCCCTACTATGTTCTTCTATTTGATTATCAGCTAACTTCAAACCGATAACACCGACTAAAATGAATATAATAAATACTACTTTCGCTAACCCCATTTCTCCATTGAAGAGAAAGACATCCATTAAAGACGTCCCTACAGTACCTACTCCGGCAAAGATAGCATAAACGGTGCCAGTTGGTAGATTCTCACATGCTTTGGATAAACAGTAAAAATCTAATAAAATCACTGCAACTACAAGTAGCCAATGCCACCAAAGATACGCTGTATTAAAGCCAAAAACCCAAACAAGTTCAAATAAACACGTTAATATAACATAAAACCAAGATCGATTCATCTTTTTCACTCCAACTGACTGAATTTCAGTCATTTTTTATCAAAAACCCACCACTGGTGAGATTTATTTATACTACAAAAATCATATGCTAATTAGCAGAAGGTTGATAACCTAAACCGTATTTTAGAAAGGTTAGCACTTCTTCTTTTTGTTGCTTTGCTTTGTCTTCATCTGTGTGATCATACAAGTAAATTTGCTCCGCTGTAGATTCCACTAATCCAATCACAATCTTTGCTGTACTTTCTATGTTCAGATTGGAACGTACGACTCCTTCTTCTTTAGCCGTCTGCAAAAAATGACTAATCCATTCGTAAAATGGTTGGTACACAGCTTCCCATTGACGAATATGTTCGCTAGAAGCAAGGCCAGCATATACTAAGGCAAGCACTTCTCGATACTCACTCGTATATAAAAAGATACTATCAACCAATTGCTTTAATCGATCAATAAATATCGCCTCACTATTTACTTCATGATGTACTCTGGCAATTAATTTTTCTACCATTACTTCTGCAATAGCCGGCATAACAGAAAGTTTCGATGGGAAATACAAATAATAAGTCCCTTGAGCAATACCTGCTAGTTTCACAATATCGGCAATTTTTGTTTTTTCAATGCCCTTTTCTTGAAAAACTTCTATTGCGGCATGCACAATACGTTCTTTTTTGTCCATTTATCAAACTCCTTAAACATGACTGAATATCATTCATTTTAAAATGGATTTAATAAAATGTCAATGTCAACAAAGCTTCTACCCGAAGACAAAGGATATTCAACCACCTCCATTTGCCCTCGGATTTTTTAGTCTGCTTTATAAAGCATTGTTACAACTGTTCCATATCTTTCTTTACTTTTCACAAACATTTTCCCTTGATTTTCGTTCATTAATTTAAAACAAATCGTTAAGCCAATGCCATTTCCTTTTTCTTTACTTGTGAAATACGGTTCGCCAATCCTTGCTAATCTTTCTTTAGAAATTCCCTCTCCATTATCCATGACACGGATACGGATATACTCTTCATGCTCATCTAAAACAATTTTAACCTTACCACCTTCATGAATGGCTTCCAAGCTGTTTTTAATAATATTAATCATAACTTGCTTGAAGTGGGATTTATCCATATTTATATTAATCTTTTGCTTTAATTTGTTAGTAAGTTGAATTTTCTTCCCTTGTTCGGTCGCCATAGCATTGAAGAGGAGGTTAATATTATTCACTTCATCAACTGCATCAAATGGCTTAACAGAAGCCAGTTCATCAGATTTAGCCTCTGGCTTCCCGAGAATTAATAATTCTTTTAATACTTGATTAATCCGATCAATTTCTTCAATAAGAATTCTCTCGTAAGCCGAGTCGGGGTTTCTTTCTCTTAACAATTGTATGAAACCACGAATCGTAGTTAGTGGATTTCTTATTTCATGCGCTACACTCGCAGCCATTTCACCAATTACCTTCATTTTCTCTGATGAAAGAAGCAATTGCTCATTCTTCTTCTGCTCTGTTACATCATTACCAAAATAGATAGTGAACGATTGACCAGAATTTTGATATAGTTGCTTCATGCCCCACTGAATATAATAATTTTTTCCTTTATAATCTGTATAGCGGTAAGGTTGTTCAAACCCGTATGCAACCATTGGCAAAAAGTGAATAAGTGTAGAAGTTTTTTTACCTAATAAAGTACGTTCTTTCTCATCAAATAATTGACAAAAGGAGCGATTCACCTTCACAATTCGCTGATCACTACCTGTAACAAGCAGATAATTAGGATTAATATCCATAATTTCTTCTAATAGTTCACTCTGTTTAATTAACTCAATATTAATATTACGGATTCTTTGCGATTGCATTTGAAAAAAACCTAGAAATAAGATTAAGGCTGCAATGATTGAGTTAAAACTAGAAAAATAAAGCGGAGCAAAAGAAAAACCACTTATAACACCATTAATAAAAATAATCATTGCTGCTATTACTAATTGTAAGTAAAAGCTTCGATAATAAACACCTTTTAAATGTAAGGTGACGATAAACAAGAAAAACCAATTAATAAAAACAAGTAAAACATTAATGATAAACGTAAAATTCAATGGACCGTAGATAGGAATCCAATGGGAAGGTGAAACGTTCACCGTTTCAACAAATCTGTAAGACTCGACTCCAAGTGAAGTAAAGTTTATCAAATACGTAATGATACTAATGATCGTAAATAACCACATTCCCGGTTTATTAAACAATATCCCAAATCGATGTAAAAGAGGGTTTTCTTTTACTAAATAGTATGAGAAATAATAAATCGTTGGCATTATAAAAATCGGACCCATACGTAAAATACGGAACAACAAATCAATTGTTTGTAAAGAAAGCATCTGGTCAGCATAAAGAAAGGCAATATCCATTTGCCAAAATGACAACATTAAGAGGAAAATGGACAAAGCTTTTGTTAAGGAGGTTTTAGAATAGAATAATATTGATACAGAAATAAACAAGGGGATGAAAGAAACAGTTAATAATAAAACAAACTCCATCTTATGTCATCCTTTCCTTAGAGAAAAGGGCAGCATGATTGTTTCCACCATAGCCTTGTGAAGTAACAAGTACTTGTTCCACTGGGCCATGAATCACTTCATCAACGATCAGAAGCTGCTCGTACTTACCGACATCTACTCTGATGGTTGGCGGAATGAACTGTTCCTGTATACTAATTAAACCGGCCATTACTTGAAACATGCCCGATGCTCCCATCGCGTGACCAACATTTCCTTTAATAGAAGTAATGGGCACACCCTTATCTACAAAAAACTCACCATAAACCATTGCCTCAATATCATCGTTTGCTTGGGACCCTAAAGCCTGACTATTAATATAAGTCGGCATCCCCTTCTTAATTGTTCTTTCTACAGCCTTAACCATTGCCCGACCTCCTGGATCGGCAATGTAAGATGAGTAAGCAGATTGGAACATGCTAGATTCCGTTAAATACCCTATTATCTCTTTTTTTCGTTTAACCGCTACTTCCTCTGACTCCAATACTAATACCCCTGCACCTTCAGACATAGCAAAACCCTCACCTGCTGAAAAGGGACCCATGAATGTCTCTCCCGTTTGCAAGATTCTCAGTGGCAGAAATCCCGCCAATACCAAATCATTAATGGTAGAGTCTACCCCACCGACAATACACACATCTACCTCATTTGCTTGCAGAAGAATTTTAGCCATATGAATGGCGTCTAAACTTGAAGTACAACTATTTGCTAAAGAAAAGGCCGGTCCTTCAATTTGCAATGAAGTACTTAAACAATTCGCCAAAGTATGGCCATTCATATTCCCTATAGCATAGGGACTCATCCTTTTTCCTTTGTTTAACTTAGTTGAATGGTTAAAAACCTCCGTTATTACGCCACCAGAAGAGCCAACAATGATAGCAGCTGCATAATCTCTCGGTTGAATCTGTGCCATTTCTATTGCCCGATCTGTTGCATGAAGGAGCATTTGCGCTGACTTCGGTAATTTACTCGCTTTTAAATAAGAGTGGCTAATATCATTCTCATTTACTCTTCCAGTAAAAATGTGCACACCGTTAAATTCTTCTCTATTTAATATTGTCTTTTTATCTTTTAATATATTTGAAAAATCTTTGATTGATGTAATGTTAGGGCCAATCAATCCCATTCCAGTGACGACAACTCCCATAAATGCAACCCCTTTTGCATATATACACCTTTATCTTACTATTAATCTAGAAAATAAGATACGTTTCATTCATGACTAAACCCTTTCACACAACACGAATAGTACTATAGTAACATAAGAACACTAAGCGTATTCAGGTCTTTTTCACTAACAAAAAGATTTAAGCTATTTCTCCTTTAATAATAGTGTGTATTGTTAAGATTCCCAAGTAGAGGAAGCTCCACATCATTCGGATTCTTCTCCACATAAAAAGGTACCAACCTTTCCAGGCAAGTACCTCTCCTTCTTTCATTTCATTATATCCAATCAATTTTCCGTTGTAGCCGCAGTTTGTTCCCTAGCCTCGCCATTCCAATCTTTAGTTACATCCACCCATTGTTTTGCCCCTGCATATTGATATAATTCTTCACAAGTTAGTTCAATTGCTGAGTTTTTGCTACCACATGCTGGATATACCATTTCAAAACGCTGTAGGGAAGTATCGAGAAAGATATTCATTTCTTTTGTTAATCCAAATGGACAGACCCCACCAACCACATGCCCTGTATAATCAAGTACTTCTTCAGCAGAGAGCATTCTCGCTTTTATGCCAAATGTATGGCGGAATTTTTTATTATCTATTCTGGCATCACCTGCAGCAACAACTAGTAGGGCTTTTTCTCCCTCACCTCGAAAAGAGAGTGTTTTGGCAATTTTAGCTGGAATAACACCAATTGCTTCGGCAGCTTGATCAACAGTTGCACTTGTCGTATCAAACTCCAATATATCTTTATCTCGACCATATTTCCCCAAGTGAGCTTTAACACTTTCAAGTGACATAATTCTTTCGCGGCCTCCTGTCAATATAATGTAAAAGGATAACATTCTTTAACAAGTAAAAGCAAATGTATTTGTTAAAAATTCAAAAAACATACAAATCATAAAATCAAGTTAGTTTAAATAAAGTTGTAACCATCCTTTCTCCTCTCCGCTTATCATAGATTTAACCCCATTCTTTCTTACTCTGACAACATTTTTTCAATAGGACTTTTTTTCATTCCCCTGTTTAAATGTGATACAGTAAAGCTATACATAAAATGATGGAGGAATACTTATGACATCAACTACTTACACGGGCTATGTTGGTACCTATACAAAAAAGGGTAGCCAAGGAATTTACTCATTCCAGTTAGAGGATGATCAAATTAAAAATATAGAACTTGCTGCTAAACTTGAAAACCCAACTTATTTAACAATCAGCTCGAGTCAATCACATTTATACGCTGTGATGAAAGAAGGAAATTTTGGCGGTGTCGCCGCTTATGAGTTAGACAGCAGACAGAACGGACTCACTTTATTAAACAAACATCTTTCTCCAGGTGCCTCACCTTGTCATGTAAGTCTAGATCAAAAGAGTCAATACTTATTAAGTGCGAATTACCATAAAGGAACGGTTGACTATTATTCACTACTACAAAATGGCGAAATTAAAAACCTGCTAACTTCAAAAGAGATTCATGGTTCAGGACCACATGAGCGCCAAGAAAAACCACATACCCATTTCGCTGGACTCACACCTGATGAGAAGTATGTTGTTGCTGTCGATTTAGGGGCAGATGAAATCATTCTATTTCGTAGAGATGGGGATAAACTCACCAAACATTTTACTTTAGCAACACAGCCAGGCTCTGGACCAAGACACATCACCTTTCACCCCAATGGGAAATGGGCCTACTGCATGACTGAACTAAGCTCAGAAATTATTGCACTTCAATATGACGCTGAGAAAGGAGAATTGAAGGAAACTTCTTATTATAAGACGATACCTGAGGATTTTTTAGAAAACAATCAAGGTAGCGCCATCCATCTTTCTCAAGACGGCAAATTTTTATACGCTGGCAATAGAGGTCATAATTCAATTGCGATATTTGCAGTCG
The DNA here is from genome assembly GCF_038006865.1 of Cytobacillus sp. FSL R7-0696. Classification (NCBI taxonomy): domain Bacteria; kingdom Bacillati; phylum Bacillota; class Bacilli; order Caryophanales; family Bacillaceae; genus Cytobacillus; species Cytobacillus sp. FSL R7-0696. The sequence goes on from NZ_JBBOWA010000001.1 coordinate 1,268,130, forward strand.
CCGAAGACCGATTGCATTTAACCTTTGTTGCTCATACATCGACATATGGAGATTGGCCACGTGACTTTGTACTAGACCCAACTGAAGAATACTTAATCGCAGCCAATGAACGGTCAAATAATTTAACTTTATTTAAACGAGAGGCTGAATCAGGGTCACTTCAACTATTGCAACAAAATGTTCCTGTACCTGAACCAGTTTGTGTGAAGTTTTTACCTCAACAACCATAAGTGCAAAAATAAATTTAATTTCATAACTAATAATAAAAAAGGGATGTTCTGCTCATGAATAGCCCTTTTTTGTATCCCCTCTATTGATAGGCGATGACTTTATTAACGTTCTATCACTAATAGGACATGCATAAACTAAAATAGGAGACTATTTAAGGAGGAGAAATGATGAATAAAGTTGTTTATCTAGTTGGAGTAGCCATCATTATTTGCTTTGTTTCATTAGCCGAATCCCCTAATTCAATCCTCCACCATGAGAACGAAAGAGAAAGTAAATATCCCTATATTCCAGTAATTAATGAGAATAATGACAGCGAAGAAGTAAGTCAAACCGTTGATGAAACTGACCTTGAAGGTTTAGCTCCTACTTTAGAGCTTCAACTAGTGGACACAGTTTACAAAGATGATGTCATTGTTGAAAAATATCAACAATTCGAGGTTTATAGAAATGACGAGCAGGAAGTCATTAAAGCTATTCCATTGGATGAATATGAATATTTATCGTATCAACAATAGTTAGTCAATCAAAACATGGACATGAAGTTCTATATTCTCTGGCAAATTATAAGTAAGAATATACCCTTTTGTATACCCTGATATAAAACTATGACCATCCAATATTGTCGGGGAGGTAATATCTACTTCCATTCCCTTCCCTTCGATGGCTGATACTGAACCGCCAGCAATCATATTCCCTAGTTCCCCACTAAAAGATGTTAACATTTCACCTTCTAAGTCCATCCCGAACATAGATTTCCCCAAGAATGAAAAAAGTGAACGATCACCACCAATGAACAATTTACCAGCTATGTCCCCTGAGAAACCGATGAATACCCCATATCGAACAAGGAATGATCCTTCTAGCTCAGTCCTACCCACTAATTCATGATTTATGGGAATTAGCTGTCCAATTGAAGTCTGGACACCTTTTAATAAAAGGTTCATTTTTTCTTTATCCTGTAAGACCTTTTCCATTGCCGGTCACCCCACATCAAAATAGTTGATAGTATTATAGTATATTATACCCGGTTCTTTTGCTATATTTTTCATTAAAAATATACATGATGAAACCGAAAATGAATGAGCAAAAATAACTATTTTAAAATTAAGACATGAATGGTTTTATAAAACGCTAACTTCTCTTATTCCCTTTTCAACAAACATTAAAACACATAACTTTGACAATTTCTATCCATTTAAGTATGATAATATTATTAAATGCGAAAGGGTGACTCTAAGTCAATGAAGTAAGAATCCTATTTATCGAAAACAAACAATTGAAGGTAATGAGTAAAGGAACGCTTTATTTTGCTATGCTTTCAAACGATGTTTTCAGAATAGGATTGCACTTCATAAGGTTACCCGTGGGATTTCTCCCAACTTTTTTAGTGTACCTTTATGCCTCCTATTCTGAAGAAATAGGAGGCATTTTTTTTCGAGAATTTGTCTCCCAAAACGAGAGGAGATGATTAATATGCTATTATTAGAAGCCACTGATTTGAAAATCACTATAGGTGACCGGCTATTAGCTACTGCTGAAAGACTAACTGTACAACAAAACGACCGTATTGGTTTAGTTGGCCGGAACGGGACAGGAAAGACGACAATTTTAGATACACTTGTAGGAAAAACAGCTGCCGAAGAGGGACAAATCATCCGCAATGGCACGATGGAGTTATTACCGCAGTTAAAACATGATGATCAATACAAAAGTGGTGGAGAAACAACGCAACAATATATTAAAGATGCACTAGCTAAAAACCCGGAAATATTACTTGCAGATGAACCAACGACCCATCTGGACACCTCCCATATTGAATGGTTAGAAAAGATTCTTAAGCATTGGCAAGGTGCTCTCATTCTAGTCTCGCATGACAGAACTTTTCTAGATCGTGTGTGTACAAAAATTTGGGAAATTGATGAGGAGAAAGTAAAGATATATTCTGGTAATTACTCGCAATATAAACGGCAGAAAGAATTAGCATTAGCAGAGAAACAGCAAGCTTACGAACAGTATGAACAGAAAAAAGCACAATTAGAAAATGCCCTCACCTTGAAGGCTAAGAAGGCAGAGAGAGCAACGAAAAAGCCAAAAAATTTAAGTTCTTCCGAAGCACGGATTACAGGATCAAAGCCTTACTTTGCTAAAAAACAAAAAAAGCTCCAACAAACGGCTAAATCAATTGAAACAAGATTGGAAAAGCTTGAAAAGGTAGAAAAAATAAAGGACCTCCCGTCTTTACAAATGACCTTACCTAATGAAAAAAATACGAAGAACCGAATGATTATTAGAGCGGAAAACCTTAAAGGAAAAATAGCTGATCACGTGCTTTTTGAACCCGCCTCCTTTCAAATTCGAGGAGGAGAAAAATGGGCGATTATTGGCCCCAATGGCTCTGGAAAGACAACGTTGATTAAAAAAATTTTACAGAGGGAAGAATTGACTGTCTCCCCATCTTTAAAAATTGGCTACTTTAGTCAAAACTTAGATATTCTGCAAAAGGATAAAACGATTATTGAAAATGTTAAAGAAACTTCTATTCAGGAAGAAACGGTTATTCGTACAATCCTAGCCAGACTACGCTTTTTTCGAGAAGATGTATATAAAAAAGTCTCACTTCTTAGCGGCGGAGAACGAGTGAAAGTCGCATTAGCCAAAATACTTGTGAGTGAAGTGAATACATTAGTGCTAGATGAGCCGACAAATTTTCTCGATATTGAAGCTGTAGAAGCATTAGAAGAACTATTAATGCAATATAAGGGAACTATTCTCTTCGTCTCTCATGATCGCCGTCTTACTAATAAGGTAGCAAACAGGCTACTGATTATTAAAAATAAACAAATTGAAGTATTCAGAGGCAATCACGAAGCTTACGAATCATATGAGCCGGAGGTGAAGAGGAACAATCATGAGGAAGAACGTTTACTCATCGAAACAAAAATAACAGAAGTCCTTTCACGATTAAGTATCGAGCCAACAGAGGAGCTAGAAAAAGAATTCCAGCAATTACTACAACAGAAAAAGAAATGGCAATAAGTTATACAGAGGGACCCTACTTGCATGGCATTCGAGTCCCCTTCTTTTTCTTCATATAAAGCCTCATCATTTTACTATTGCCACTTTTAATCAGCTATAAAATCCTGTAAAATCCAATTAAGGTATATTTAACTATATACAATTACGACATTCGTCCTCTTCCTCTACAATCATTTATCCTTTTTTTAAACGAAAATCTTATAGTCAATGTAAACCATACTAATCTACTCTGAGGTGTCGACATGAAGCTATTGCAGATGAATCAACTTGAAAAAACAATCGGAAATACAATTATCTTCCCTAAATTCGATTTAACTTTATATCGAAATGAAATTGTCGCACTCCAATGCAATAACGAAGTTGGCAAACATCTCATCATGATGATGATTGGAAAGAACAATATTTCAAATGGAAAAGTATTATTTGAAGATACAGAGTTAAATAAGCATTTTAAAAGCTTATCTAATAGAATTGGGCTATCTCTACTAGACGACGCTCTCTACGACCGGCTAACTCCCCGAGAATTTTTAACTTTTTATAAGAACCTGCATGACGTCAATATAGAAATAGATGCTTTAATACAAAAAATAAATTTAATAGACAAAGTAAATACAAAGATTAGCAAACTTACATTTTCTGAAAAGAAAAGGCTGCACTTAGGAAGGGCAATCCTCCACCAACCAGATTTACTTATATTAGAAGAACCCGACCAAAACATCGATATAGAAAGTAAAATCACACTACAGAAAGTATTAGAAGACCATAAACAACAAGGAAGAGTCGCCCTTATTATTACTAACAATTACGAAAGTGCACTATCAATGACGGATACAGTGTATCGTTTAAATGAGCACGGACTTAAAAAAATCGAGGTTATGGATGAAGAGAGTAGTCAACAGGATATCGAAGATGAAGAAGCACAGCCGCAACAAGATATGTTGCCTAGCGAAGAAGTCGGCCCAGCTCCTTCAGAAAAGATTCAAAACATGAACAATCCATTGCGTCTTGAAAAAATCCCTGCAAAAGTGGATGACAAAATCATCCTTTTTGATCCGACTGAAATTGTATACGTTGAGAGTAATGATGGCATTTCCCATTTACATGTAAATGGTGAAAGTTTCCCTTGTGCTCTTACGCTAAATACATTATTTGAGAGACTGCATCCTTTTGGATTCTTTCGCTGTCATCGTTCATATATTGTTAATTTGCAGAAGGTGAGAGAAGTCATTACTTGGACAAGAAATAGTTATAGCCTTATTCTCGATGATGCGAAAAAGAGTTCAATCCCATTATCAAAAGGAAAATTAAATGAGTTGAAAGAGATTATGGGCATATAGGTTGTTTCATCTTGACTCTAACAATAAAGGACACCCTATTTTCACCTACTTTCCTTGCTCCATTCACCGCTTAATTGCTCCCATTCATCTAAATATAGACGCTTTTCACCTTGATATTACTGTATTTATCCCTTTTCACAGCTAATATGGAGACAAGAAATGCAAAACGTGAAAAGGGGCCAATTAAATGGAAAATGTCATTGAAGTAAGAGACCTTGAAAAGTCTTTTCAAAACCAACTAGCTTTAAAGAAAGTAAGTTTTCAAGTAAAAAAAGGGGAAACAATTGGTTTCTTAGGACCGAGTGGTTCAGGTAAAACAACAACAATCAAAATCCTAACCGCTCAACTTCATGCAACAGCCGGAGAAGTGAAAGTATTCGGAGAACCAATTGCGAAACTAAAAGATCCCATTTATATGAAGAGAATTGGTATATTAACTGATAATAGTGGCTTATACGAAAGGCTTAGTATATACGATAATCTCGCATTATATTGTGATTTATATGAAGTAGATAAAAAAAGAATCAATGAAGTGCTCACAACGGTAAATTTAATAGAAGAAAGTAAGAAAATCGTGCAAAAACTGTCAAAAGGGATGAAGCAACGAGTGACATTAGCTAGAGCCATGCTTCATAAACCGGATTTACTCTTTTTAGATGAGCCTACTTCCGCCTTGGATCCTGTAAACACAATGCATATCCACCAAGGACTTAAAAAGCTAAACGAAGAAGGAACAACAATATTTTTAACTACTCATGATATGCAAGAAGCTGAGACAATTTGTGATCGAGTGGCATTCTTACATAATGGTGAAATCAGCTTAATTGATACACCAGAGAATATTAAAACACAACAAAGTACTTCATCCATCTCTCTATTATTGCGAAACAATCGTAAAGTGGTTGTGCAAAAAGACGAAGCGGGTGCAAAAGAAATATATAACTATATAAAAGACGGAGAAATCTTAACCATACATTCAGATGAGCCGACACTTGGTGATGTATTTGTAAAATTAACGGGGAGGAAATTATCATGATCTTTTCATTTAAACGCGTCAACGCCATATTTATTAAAGATTGGAAAGATTTGCAAAGAAATTCATATATTCTTTTTACATTAGCCATTCCACTAGTTTTTGCAGCGATGTTAGGTCGCATGAATGCAGCAACAGACGTCCTTTCTACTTATCCAATTAATCTCGCACTAATTATTGCGGGTGCTTTTATCCAAGCTGCGATGGTTGCAGAAGAAAAAGAGAAAAATACGTTGAGGGGCTTGTTATTATCACCTGCCAGTACACTAGAAATATTGATTGGAAAAAGCGCATTGTCTGGACTAATGACCATTCTTGTTATTATCGGATCAATTATTTTCTCAGGGTACACAGTCCCATCCCTTCCACTATTTTCTCTTAGCACTTTACTAGGCTTAGTCTTTTACCTTGCAACAGGAACGATTCTTGGACTGCTTTCACGGACAGTAATGGAGACAAGTATTATCGGTATGCCTGTATTAATTATATTCGGCATGAGTTCCATGTTTAAACCAATGGTTGAAAATGCAACCTTGATCAATATAATTGAGTTGTTGCCTAATGAACAATTAAATCAGATTTGGTTTGGTTTAAGTGACGGTAAGGGGGCAGCTGATATCCTCATGAATTTGTTCATTTTATTCTTGTGGGTAGCCGTTTCATTCATGCTCACCATCGTAATTTATAAGAAACGTAGATTTGATTAAGGTATCGAGGTCGGGATATGATTCCCTCTCCCCGACCTCACCAATCATATACAACAAGATTGGGCCATTTCCTTGTCTTATACTCATATATCTCCTTCGTGACCATTACTTTATTCGGTACAATCCTCATGCTAAACAGGTCATCTAAATGATAAGGCGCATATACAGTCATCTTTTCATTTTTCTCCATTTTCACCCCTACGGCAGTAGCTGTTGTTGGCCAGCTCGCGATCGCCTCATTGACGCTTGTATAAGCAGGAATCGCAAAACCAAATTTTTCTTCATACCAGAAATGGACATTCGCTTGATTCTTTATGTCTAATTGATATGGAAACGACTTGAGCATACTACTTAAAATTTGCTGAAACTCCCTTTCGCTCAATTGGTTTCCCTTGTCATAGTAAACAAGGTCAATATCTGATATACCATAATCGATTGCATTGCCAGATAAATGATTCCACACGGTATTTGCCACACATCCCGCAGCTACATAATAATCAAAGGGTAAGTCCAAATCCGATAAACAACTTAATAAATGCATGATTTCCTCATTTTCTTCTAACATTTCCTTTAACTGTTGTTCATAAATAATCATCGTAGTATCTACCACCTTTATTGATTAAAAAGCAACTAACATCATATCTTATATAAGAGTACATTTACATTATTTGGTTTCACGCTTGATTATCATTTTTAGGAAGAAGTCAAAATTCTCTTTTATTTTTCTTAGTTTAAGAACACTAGTATAATGACCTAAACAGTTTAAGCCTTCTTACTTATTGTTGGGAAGAAACAATAACATGACATAAATGAACCAACTACTTAATGGTACAATAAAGTTTAAAAAATCAAAATTGAACGGAAACACTTTTGGAGGAGGATCTTTAATGGAAAAGATGAAGAAACGAATTGAAGTAGCTTCAGGTAAATCACCTGCAGACCTTGTCATCAAAAATGCGCAAATTGTTGATGTGTTTTCAAGTGAAATTATTTCTGGAGACGTAGCCATCACAGATGGATATATTGTTGGAATTGGTGACTATAAAGGACTAGAAACAGTTGACGCTCATAACCGTTTTTTAGCTCCTTCTTTTATTGATGGACATGTACATATTGAATCTTCCATGGTAACCCCTGTCGAGTTTTCAAAAATCCTCCTGCAGCATGGGGTTACTGCTGTCATTTGTGATCCTCATGAGATTGCTAATGTCGTTGGTGAAAAAGGGATCGAGTTTATGCTTCACGCATCTGATGATATTCCATTTGATGCTTATTTCATGCTACCCTCTTGTGTACCTGCCACACCTTTTGAAAATGCCGGTGCTACATTAACAGCAAACGACTTATCTCCTTTTTATGAATATGAGAGGGTGATTGGTTTAGCCGAAGTCATGAATTATCCCGGTGTGATGAAAGGCGATCACGACTTATTGAGTAAAATTCACGAAGCGCATGAAAGAGGAAAAAAAGTTGATGGCCATGCGGCGGGGCTAAAAGGAAAACAACTAGATGTGTACATGACAGCTGGTATCCGAACTGATCATGAAGCAACTAATGCAAAAGAAGCAAAAGAACGATTGCAAAAAGGGATGTACGTCATGATTCGCGAAGGTACAGCAGCAAAAGAATTATGTCGAATCCTACCAATTGTTAATGAGAAAAATGCACGTAGATTTCTATTTGTTACAGATGACCGCCATCTTGATGATATTATTAGCGAAGGCAGTATCGACTATATGATTCGGAAAGCGATTAAGAAAGGGATTGATCCGATTACAGCGATTCAAATGGGGTCTCTCAATACAGCTGAGTGCTTTGGGCTTAAGGATCAAGGTGCCATTGCTCCAGGATATAAAGCTGACTTTGTTTTATTAGACGATCTTGAGCAAATTGAGATTCAATCTGTGTATAAAAATGGGCAATGTGTTTTTAGTGAAGGAGAATTAACTGATTTCCCTAAAGAATTAGAGCAAAAGGAATGTTCCCATCTCACTAATACCGTCCACCTTCCTGTCATTAATGAACAATCGTTTCACTTAGACATTGTCGGAGAAAAAGCACATATTATTGAAGTGATTCCGAACAGCATAGTAACCGACCATGTTATTGAAACCGTTCAGAAAGACGAACGCGATCGTTTCATCGCTTCTATCGAGAAAGATCATTTGAAAATTGCTGTCATGGAGCGTCATCATCATACTGGCAACATTGGACTCGGTGTCTTAAAAGGGCTCGGACTACAATCGGGCGCCATCGCAACAACGGTAGCCCATGATTCTCATAATTTAATTCTTGCGGGTACAACTGATAAGGATATGGCTGTCGCTGCCAATGCAATCCGCGACATGCAAGGTGGACTTGTCGTTGTCGATAAAGGAAAGGTGCTTGCTCAATTAAACCTGCCAATCGCCGGTCTCATGTCACATGAACCATATGAGAAAGTGAATAAGAGGCTAGTGGAAATCAATCAGGCATTGGATAAAATCGGAGCTAACCATACATTTAATCCATTCTTAACATTAAGCTTCCTTGCGCTACCTGTTATTCCATCACTAAAACTAACAGACCTCGGGCTCTTTGATGTCAATACCTTTAGCCATATCTCTGTATCTGTAGAGAAATAACCTAATAAATGAGAATGACCCGAACTCGTTTCGGGTTATTTTTATATTCTTTATGTTTCTTTCTTGAGAACTCCTTCATGTATTTTATCCAATTTTAATCATTTGCCAATCCTTCCCCTTCTTGTGTTCTTATTACTATCTCTGCCAAACCGGCAAGATGTTGTATATTACTGTAAACAGCTTACCTATCTTAGAGAGTCCTCCATTAGTTTTAAATAAAGCAACAGCAAGGTACTTCCCCACCTTTGTCCCTAGCTGTTTCAACTTCACTTTCATATGAACTCTTAACGAGTACATGTCCCTATTTCACTCAAAACATCAGCTTGTTGTTTAAGAATGCCATAACATACGAGGTCTATATATTTTCCATCTTTTCTTACATGTTGTTTCAACAAGCCTTCTTTCTTCATACCGGTCTTTTCAATTACCCTCATTGAAGCTGGGTTCGAGTCGAATGAGCGTGCAAACACTTTATTGTAATTTTTTGCGCTAAAGGCAAATTCAATTAATGCTTTAGCAGCCTCTGTAGCATAGCCATTCCCCCAATATTCCTCACCAATCCAATAAGCAAGCTCCCCATGATTGAACGTTTGATGATGCGAGAGCGCAATTGCACCGTATAACTTGCCAGTGATTTTATCAGTTATTGCCAACTCAAACCGCTTATTATGATTGAAATCACTAAGATGATTTTCCATCCAAATAAGAGCATGTTCAGTTAAATAAGGATAGGGAAGATTTAAAGTACTTTTATAAAGATTATAATTGTTACATAGTTTAACAACTTCTGGTACATCGACCTCATTAAACAAGCGCAGCATTAATTGGTTCGTTTCGATTTTATTTTCGTTATGATGATATATCACTAGGTACCCCTCTTTTACAATAAATTTTGATACTACTCTCATTCAATTTTTTTGTCTATTCTCCTTCTCGTCACTAGAAAAACGCATGTAAGGATCTCTATATGTAAGTTATTCGATACCAATATGGATAAAATAAAAAGACCTCATCCATTCTACAAGATTTGGTCCTTACAAAATTCAGGATTTATTTTTTTCATAATAGCTGCACATACTTCCGATAAATCAGAAACATGCTCATCCCCCATTGTTGTCAATACAGGGCGAGGCTGTTTCCATATTGTATATATCCCTACTCCACCCGCACCGACTATATCATTTTTGAGATGGTCACCTACATATATTGTCTCATCTGGAGATACGTCAAGTCTTGAAAGAGTATGTTCAAAGATATAAGGGTGGGGTTTCTTTACACCAACCTCTTCTGAAATAACAATTTCATCAAACAATGCTTCTATCTGCAATGACTTAATTACTTCTCGCTGAAATTTACTGTACCCGTTCGAAATGATCGCCATCCTTATGCCCTTTTTTTTCAAACTATTAAGCAATGTGATTGCCTGAGGATAAAGTTCGGCATGTAAAGGAAAATGAGATAAATAATCCTGCAGTAATTCTTGCCAACAAAAGTTTATTAAAGAAAACTCTTCTACCATCTGTTGATACACTTTATCTTTCCATACATAGCCGCCTTGATCTAACTTAATGAACCTTTCTGCATATACTTTCTTATCTAAATGTGGAAAGAGTCTCTCTCGCTGATTCTCAATAAATGACAAAATAGAAGCCTCTCGATTATGAAGGGTTCCGTCTAAATCAAACATCACTGCTCTTATCATTACTTGATTACACCTCCAATCATTTCACTCGTAACTTTTGCCCAACTGAAATCACATTAATATCTTTCAAACGGTTCCACTCTTGTAACTGTTGCGCTGTTAGTTTAAATCTCTTTATGATAGTTGTGACTGTATCACCTTGGTGAACGGTGTAATAGTAATGTTTTTCCCCTGTCTTGATTATTTGACCGACAGTAATCAAGTGAGGATTATGAATATGATTGATTTTTTGCAAGCTACTGACACTTGTATCGTGCACAGCTGCTATTTTTGAAAGCGTATCGCCAGATTTGACTGTATAGCTAAACTCTACTTCCTCTAATTGATTTAGGTTCACCCAAGATCCTGGCATACCTTCCACTTTTGATAGATTGAATATTTCTCCTACCTTTTTAAAAATATAATAACTTCCTGCCTTGTACAGGGACTTTTCTCGTATCTCTTTCTTTGCATCTTCAACCGTTACATAACCTTTTTTGTCTGTTGATAAATGATATTTAGGATTGGTATCATATTGTAGTAATTGATAAGTCTCAATGATACGAATGATTTTTTTGCTATAATCAGGATCTGTCGCATAACCTGATAACTGCACCTGCTCAGCAGCTTTTTTGTAATCTTTTTCTTCTAAAATAGCAAGGTATTTGTTTCGATCCCAAGATACACCATTCTTATAAAGCTTTGCTAAGTCCTCAATTGACTCCTCCCATGAAGGGTACTTTCTAAATGCAGCTTCCGTTGTAACCATTTGTCCATCAATAAATTCTTTCGTCAGCATCTTTACCGACTGCCCGTTATACTCACCCTTTATACCGAACAAATTATTACCTTCTATTGCCAATTTACTCTTCCCATGATTAGATTCATGCATAGCTTGTGCAATCACTAGTGACGGTAATATGTGATATTGTTTAGCTATTTTCTTTGCTAACGGAACGATCGCTTTAATAAAGTTCAAAATAAACACCTCTTTTTCACACTCTATTCCTAACATGATGCTTTGCTAGGGCTTTTTTTCTGTTTCTTGTATTTTAAAAAATAATAAAATGAAAATAAGAAAATACTAGAAATAATAAACCCAGTTCCACCTAATAATCCAAGCAAGCGATTAGGCATCCATACAGTGGCAAGCCCAGCTAAAAACATAGAGATACCTATCATTGTATTAGAAATCGTTGTAAATAGACCAAATATAAGTCCACTCTTATCTTTAGGTGTCTCTCTCATTAGCATCGTATCAAAGCAGGTGTTACATAATCCAGAGAAAAACGCGGCCGTTATTAAAAAAACAATGGCCATCCACACTTGTTGTGACTGGCTTAATAAGATAATGCAAAATCCTTCGAACATCAGTGCAATGAGGGCGATTCTCATTAGATGATTTTTCAATTTCTCCGCTACAGGAAAGCTTAGCATTAAACCAATTCCTAATGAACCATAGAATATACCGACACCAACATCTCCTAATTGAAATTCTTGAACTGCATATACACTTAATAACACATTATCAATGCCATTAAATAGAGGAATTAACAGTTCTGATAGCAAAATGATTAATAATAAACTCGAATGAAAAATAACATCTTTAACGATGAAGAATGAACCTTTCTTCTTATTTTTGGACATTGATTCCTCAGTTCCTTCTCTATCAAGAACGCGCAATTTAGCTAACAAAACAGCAGCAATTAAAAAGGAAGCACCATTGACAAAAAAGGTAAAATTAGCACCGAATAAAGAAGTGACCACTCCACCTGAAAACGACCCTCCAATAAGAACAACGCCTACCATTACTTGTTCAAGGCCATTAACTTTTATCATATTTTTTTCCTTAACCATCAACGGAATGGCAGATTTTCTTGTTGGTGCATAAATGGCTTCACCTGCTGCTAAGAAAAAACTCGACAAATAAACGACCCAGACAGATGAAACATCATTTACAAACACAAACGACAAAGCAAACAGGATCCGTCCTAAATCCGTACAGACTAATATTTTTCTCCGCGAAAAACGGTCTGCCATCATCCCTCCTAATGGGCCAAAGAACAGAAATGGAATGACCCTTATCGCTAAAGCAAGGCCAACAGCAAGGCCAGATCCTGTTACTTGCAATAACAAAGCTAATAACGCAACTTGACTAAATCGGTCACCTATTCCATTGAGAACACCCGCAAAGAATAAGCGCGCATAGTCTTTCTCTTCTTTTAATATGGAGATCATTCTCGTCCCCTCCTCAAACAATTAGATAATCATCTAATTTGATGTTAATCTAATATATGAATAATCGCAATCTTTATTTCAAAAAAAAAAAAGGAAAGTGCTTCATTATGAAACAAACTTTCCAATCGATTTTTATTCTCTCAAATTATTCACACTCATTCTTGGTGGCTCCTCTAACCACCCATTTTCGATCATGATTTTTGTATTTTCTCTAATAAAAAACATGATATCTTTTACAAATAAACCTAATTTGATGTTGATGTCATCTCTTAAGCTAAAACCTGCACCAAATCCCTGACTACCGAGACCGAAATTACTTAACAAAAAGGTTAAATACATCATTAATTTATCAGAAAACGGTGGAATGTTAGACTTAGAAAGCGTAAACCCATGAATTGTCGGCACCCTAATATCATCCTTAATTAGGATGTCATATGTCCCCTCCAAAATATCCTTGCTGAGCTCTTTCCCTTTAATAAAATAGTCTTTCACATCTGTATGAACTGCCGTTTGAGCAAATCCGGTCATAAGCATCATGCCAACTGTATTCGTTTGAATGGACTGGTATAAGTAACTAAACTCAATCGTATTAATATCTCTTTTTTCACCAAACAGGCGATAACCTTTGGTATAATTCATATCTGAAACAAAGTCGACCGTTGTAGGGACATTAATAAAATTAGGTAATGGGTAATATCCCTCATCCACCGCATAATTTAAGAACTTTTGATAATATTTCTGCGTTACATTTGTCATTTCACGATATAAATCAATGATATCATTTCGATAGGACGTTGCTATATGAAGGGTGTATAGTCCCATGCTGATTTCCTTTAAAACCATACACAAGAGAATATCAAATCCCTCTCCTCCAAAAAGTTTAGGCGCTTTTAAGTTCACATCGGCATTAGTAAAGCCTTGAGGTATAACAGCACCTTCATCTTTAAATATCTGTTCAATACGGTGGACATTTGGCTCTAACTCAGACCATAAACCTTGCATAAGCTTTTTCGCTTTTTTATCCTCGGACACTTCTATAAAATGTTCTAAAACCCTTAATATCATTGTCTTCTTTTGATAAGTAATCCACAGTGCACCAATTTCTGTAGATGTCATTTTACTTCGATTGACCATTCTGTCACCTACTTTTATAAAATAACCATTCTTGTGACTAAGTTTTGCTATTCTCCTACTAAATATTCCCTTTATATCAAAAAAGCTAGAGGACAGGGATAGTCGTTCCCTTACCTCCAGCTTTCTAAATTATCCCCAAAGCATACGAAAACGCATAGCTGCATCAATTACTCTAGCTGTCGCTCCTTCATGCCTGGATGCATACTTCTTTCGATTGACACAATCAATTAACATTTGATCACATTGATAACAATGGCCATATCGATCAATGCAGGCATCATGTTTCTGACAACAAGAATCCACATAATTGATGGGCTTGCCTGGACCGCTACAACCCGGGCCACAATACCGATAACCTCCAGGCAAACAAAAACCTTTTTTATTAAACCTGTTCACTATTTTCACCTTCTTATCCTTTTATATATAGTACAAACAGTAAGTCCATTTCGCCTGTGACCTTACCTAATAGGGGAATCTTTTTATCAATTTATTTCAGTGCTTATTGGTCAAATCACATAAAAAAAGCCAACCTATCGACAAAGGATAAGTTGGCAATTATTGAATTCGACTAAACTTAATCAAAGCAAATATAATTGGAACTATCGTGGCAAGTAAAAACACGGGCAAAAACCAAATACCTAAAGAGTCCGCCCATCCTAATGCTACTCTAATGGATTGAATAAGTATAAAGCCGAATAATGCGAGGCAAATATTCTTTGTGACATTTAGCATTTTTCTACTGGTTAAGTAAAATGCGGCTGCATTTGATTCATTGATGCGTGCAGGGTAATTATGAATATGAGGAAGCCGTTCAAATATCCCCATCATGAACCATAAAAACACGCCGATAATTGGTAAGATAAATAATTCATATTTAGAACCCCACCGATCAACTTCCCCTGAAGCATTGTAATGGCCCGGTACTTGTTCAGGTATAGCTGACCAAGAAACAACTAAGAATATAATCGACCCAATGAATACAATAAGACCAAGTATGTCGCATCCCCATTCCCATTTTGTACGAGGCAATTTAAGTACTGGTCTATCCATACCCCATTCCTCCTCTTTCCGTTCGTCTTTCCAATACATACGAAGGAAAAATGAAAAAGTTTCATTCATTAGATAATCAAAGGCAACTAGTTCATACAGGGAATTACGCGATGGCTCTATCTCCCTTTTTCAGGAAAGGAAACAGGGGCGTCGCAATGGTAAGATATCAGTGTTGATGTCTTTTTCTTTAAGAAAAACATAAGGTGAATCGCCTGTGACATGCGATCAACAAATTATATGGTAAAGGAAGGAAGAATGGTTCTTTTATAGGCAGGTTAACTTCACTCTTTTCACCCTTTATAATGCAAATCGTAATAAACCTACGTACATTGTTTTAACGCTTGCGTGATATCAGCCATCACATCTACAGGATCCTCTAAGCCAACAGAAAGGCGGATCATTTCGGGACTCACACCCGCCTCCGCTTGTTGCCCTGGTGAAAGACGAGCATGAGTTGTACTCGCTGGATGAATAATGAGCGTTTTCGCGTCACCAACATTTGCTAAATGTGATACCAGCTTTAGTGAGTTGATAAACCTTTTAGCTGTACTGATTCCCCCTTTGATGCCAAATGTAAAGATTGCACCTGCCCCACTCGGAAAATACTTCTTTCCGAGATGATATTGCGGATGGCTTTCTAACCCAGGGTAGTTCACCCTAGAAATATGAGGTAACTCTCCTAGCCTCTTAGCCAAAACTTGTGCATTAGCGACTTGCTTTTCTACTCTGACACTTAATGATTCCAAACCTTGAATAAATAACCAGCTATTGAAGGCAGACAGCGTTGCCCCTAAGTCATGGCCAAGTTCAAATCTTGCTTTAAGAATAAACGCTTTTTCCCTAGAAATTTCAACATAGCTGCGATTACCAATAGCAGGCTTTTTCTCATTAAAGGAAGGAAATCTTTCGTTACTCCATTCGAATCTTCCTCCATCTACAATCACCCCACCAATTGCCGTCCCATGACCACCAATGAATTTAGTTGCTGAATGAACGACTATATCCGCACCAAATGCAAGCGGTTTTAGTAAAAATGGCGTAGTGAATGTATTATCTACTACTAATGGTAGACCATGACGTTTCGCTATCTCACTTAACTTTTCTAAATGTGCTACCTCCATATTCGGGTTGCCAATTGTCTCTGTAAAAATCGCCTTTGTCCTTTTATTAATTTTTCCTTCTAAAGATGTAAAGTCCGTCCCATCAACAAAATGAACATTGATGCCGAATGTACTAAACGTTTCTGCGAATAAATGGTAGGTGCCACCATAAAGAGCCTGTGTAGAAACTATCTCATCGCCTGCTCTTGCAAGTGTTAAAAGGGCAATGGAAATCGCTGCTTGCCCAGATGAAACAGCAAATGAGGCTACGCCACCCTCTAACTGTGCCATTCTCTCCTCAAACACTGCATTGGTTGGATTTGCATTCCTTGAATAAATAAAGCCAGGCTCTTGCATCTGAAATAAGCTTGCTGCATGATCGGTATCTTCAAACACATAGGATGAAGTCATGTATATTGGAACAGCTCTCGCCTTTGTAACAGGATCTGGCACTTGCCCCCCATGAAGCGCTATTGTATCAAATTGGCGATGATTCATTTTTCATTCTCCTCTCACATTTCATTTATAATAAACAAACTCGACTCGGAAACAATCTATCAGTGATGAGCTTTTGAGTATGCCAGCACAATGGTTGTTTTTTCATAAATTGAATTTGAAACATCATTTTTTATGTCCACCACCTTTTTTCAAGAGCAGAAAAAAGACCACTTTCAATAAAAAGAGATTGTACTCTTCTATCGAAAGCCGCCTTTAGTCGTCTAATCGGCATAAATAAAGCCCCTCTTGCTAAAAGAAGAGGAACTCACGATATATCGCCATATCCTCAACTTATCTATCTTGGAATTAGCACCGTTACCTAGTTTTGGTCGGTTGCTGAGGCTTCAAAGGGCCAGTCCCTCCACCTCTCTGGATAAATTGAATTTTTTAAATTTTAAGATTCATTAATTATTAATCAGAATAACCTTATCATCCAGCGCTGTCAACAGCTTTTTATAATGAATCTTTTATGCAGCGTAAAGTCTTTCTTTCGCCTTTATTACCGACACCCAATATTCAACTGGAGATACAAAGGATTGCAAATAATTCAGCTCTTTATTATACATAAGAGCCTCCACTAAAAGATAAACAGACGTATCATGTAAATCGTTAACAATCATATCAAGCAAAGTTGCTTTCATATTCATAATATCTTCATAATCATCGATGATGGCCAACTTATCATCTAAATACGAAAGAAAAGCTTGTAAATGAACAACCTCTTCTTGTAATTCCTTCCACCCTTTATCCTCAGCTAATGCGTTTACATAATTAACAAATCGATTGTACTCTTCATGACTATCTCTTTTAATTTTCTCTGCTAATATATCAAAAAATACATGATTGGACATATCCTTATTGTTCACTATTAGAGCACCACCTTTACTATTTGTATAAAATTATAGACCTTCTCTTTTAAATATTCAATAAAATCACATCAAACTATTTTCAATTAAGGGGTCGCGTGGTGTGTAGTTTTAGTCTAAATTAAAACAAGTGGATTAGATATAAGGGTCATACAATAATTTCCCCTTCAACTTTTACGCATTTGGATGAAAGGTGAGCCATTACTAGATGTATACCCAGCTATTATGTATGCTTTGTTTCGCCCTTTTACCCGGTTCATCATTCGATTTGCTTCTTTTTAGCTTCGTTTTGCTCTTTACGTAGATCATAAACTAAATCTCTTTTAGCTGTGGTAAACAACTTTCCCTTTGATGCAACCGCCTCATATAGAGTAGGATTTAATCATTCAGCCCTTTGCTCGATAGCCAAATTGTGCAGAGATTTCTTTTCCTACTTTTATAATAGATTGACTTTTATCTGCAGAGGGGTCTTTTGGAATCGACTCTGAGAAACCAACTACTGTTATCGCACTTAATAATTCTTGATTATAATTAAAGATTGGTATAGACACAGAAGATACAGTAGGAATCAAGGGCTCATTAGCAAAGGCAATCCGTTCCTGCCTTACGCGGTTGATTTCTTCTCCCACATTCCCTTTTCCTTCTTTCCCCATAACCTTAACCCAATCTTTAGTTGTAGCTGAATCAAGGAAGCTCTCGAATATTTTCCCAGTCGATGATAGCGGTGGTAAAAGTGAGCCTAACTGCGCCCCAATATTATAGGCATGTCCCGGGTTCCATATTTTCGAGATAATTGGACCATTATATGTCCACGTAGTTAATAGGCATGTATTGTCTAGTTGCTGACTTAAATCCTTTAAATAAGGTAGAACACGTGAAATCACATCTTCCTGCCCTATAGCTGCCACCCCATATTCAATTAATTTACTTCCAAGTTGATATTGTCCATTATGTTTATCCTTGTATAGAATGTCTAATTCCGTAAAAGTGTTCAAGTATTTATATAGATTACTTTTCGTAATTCCTGTTTTTTCTTGTATATCAGATAACCTCAATGGTTCTCCACTAGCAACTAAAAGGTCAATAATTCTCATACCGACTTGAATCGATTGGATCGTAGCTTGTTTTTGATTTTTCATGTAAAAAACCCCTATTTTATATTTTTTTTAGTATATCAGAAAAACACTATGTTTTCTGATTTCATCCATGTTTTGCATCCTTTCGAAAGGATTTATTTTTCAAAAAGTTTAAAAAACCACAACAAATTCACTTGAGTTTATCTGAAAATTAGGATACTATAAATTTATCATTAATAGATAACATCGTTCACTATTAATGGAATTTAAATAACCGATGAAGAAAGAGTCTAATAAACGCTCATTAATAAAAGGTTTTATGCCTAACACTTCCACACAAAGCGTTTTACTCTTTGATCACGCAATTCCAAGACAAAAAAACTTTTCATAAAGGAGTTTGAATATGAAATTAGTTACTTTCACTCACAATAACAACACACGTATCGGAGCAGTTACAGAAGGAAATGAAGTAGTAGACTTAAACTTTGCTTACCAAGCTTTTCTTGAAGCAGAAGGTAAACTACGTTCTGAGTTAATTGCTGAAGCGTACATTCCAGCACAAATGGAAGGTTTCCTACAAGGGGGAAATGAAAGCCTTTCCATCGCAAAGGAAATGGTTGATTATGCATTAAATAATCGTGAATCGTTCAAACATCCACTTGTACATGCATTTGAAGATGTAAAAATCGAAGCACCTGTAACAAAACCCGGAAAAATCATTTGTGTGGGTCATAACTACCGTGAACATATTGCTGAAATGGGAAGAGAATTACCGCCTCACCCAGTAGTATTTGCTAAATTTGCTAACACAGTTATTGGACCACAAGATGATATTCCATTCTATCCAATTTCTGAACAATTAGATTACGAAGCCGAATTTGCTTTTGTTGTAGGTAAAAAAGCTAGAAACGTAGCAAAAGAAGACGCACTTAATTATGTAGCAGGATATACAATCGCTAATGACGTCACTTACCGCGATATCCAACGTCGTACACTTCAATGGTTGCAAGGTAAAACAGTTGAAGGTAGTGCACCAATGGGTCCTTGGTTAATCACTTCTGATGAATTACAAGATCCATCTGGTTTAGGTGTTCTTTTAACTGTAAATGGTGAAGAAAGACAAAAAACGAATACAGCCAACTTTGTTTTTGATGTTCCAACGCTTGTTGAGTTCTTATCTAACTTAATGACTTTAGAACCTGGTGATATCGTATTAACAGGGACCCCTGGAGGCGTAGGATTTGCACGTGATCCTCAAGTATTCTTGAAAGATGGCGATGTCGTTCGCATTGAAGTAGATAAAGTCGGCGTTCTTGAAAATAAAGTTTCAAAGGTGGAAAAATAATTATGAGCGAAACGAAAACGATTCAGCAATCTATTGAGTCTATTCAAACATCATTAGATCAAATCATTGAAACCGTTTCAGGATTATCTGAAGAAACCATACGTTGGAACCCATCAAAGGAAGAATGGTCCATTATGCAGGTTATTACTCATTTAAACGAGGCCCTACCTTATTGGCTAGGTGAAATAGATACAGTTGTAAAAGCCCCTGGTTCCCAATGGGGACGAGGCTTACAGGACCCTGCTCGCCTTGCAGCAGTCGAAAATACTGAACATCAATCAGTTGAAGACGAATTGAAAAAATTATCGCAAATAAAACAAGATGTTCAAACCCATTTATCTGTTTTATCTGCTGACACATTGGCTCAGGAATCACCTCATCGTAACTTTGCTAAATTCGGTAATAAATCTGTATTCTTTATTGCTGATCACTTTATCGATGAACATGCCGCTGGTCATTACAACCAAATTCAACGTAACTTGTCTAAGCTAGCAAAATAATATTAAGGTGGCGAAATATTATGGCTGAAAAACATGCATATATGGAGGATCAAGACGTAAAGGACTTTACGAAAGAAATCCAAGAATATCATCTCGGTCCATTATGGGAAGCCATCCCAGCACTGATGAACCATACACCAAAACCACATGCTGTGCCATATTTATGGTCAGATGAGCTTTTAAAGAAAAAATTATCCGAAGCTGCTGAAATCTTCACACCTGACCGTGGTGGAGAAAGACGCGCGATTTACTTTCAAAACCCCGGGTTGACTTATAGACAACCATGGGGATGGGCTTCAACCACTCAAACATTGTATGCTGCTGTGCAGTTGCTGCTTCCTGGTGAAGTAGCACCTTCACACCGTCACTCTCAAAGTGCTCTGCGCTTTATCACTGATGGCGAAGGAGCTTACACAATTGTTGAAGGTGAACGTATCTTCATGCAAGAAGGTGACTTCCTTATTACACCGAAGAACCTCTGGCATGGACATGGACATGTAGGCGATAAACCAATGATTTGGATGGATGCACTTGATATACCTACCATCTATTCAACCGGTGGAACATTCTTTGAACCATTTCCTAATAAGATTGAAACGCCAACTCGCCCAGATAACTTCTCTGAACAAAGATACAGTGGCGGAATGGTAAGACCAATTAATGACCGCTATTCAAGCGTGGCACCACTCGCCAATTACAAGTGGAAACGTACAGAAGATGCGATTAAAGGATTAACTAGATTTGAGCCAGATCCATATGATGGTTACGCTGTTGAATATATCAATCCATCAAACGGACAAACAGCTAATCCAACAATGGGAGCTTGGATGCAATTATTACCAAAAGGCTTCCGTACGAAGGCACATCGTCACACACATTCTACTATTTACCAAGTACATCAAGGTTCTGGTTATACAGTAATAAACGGTGAACGATTCGATTGGAAAAAAGGAGATTACTTCTGTATTCCAAACTGGGCATGGCACGAACATGTACCTGCTGAAGATAGCTACCTTTTCTCAGTAAATGACCTACCCATTATGGAGCGATTTGACTTAGAAAAATCTCAAAACCTTGAAGAAAACAACGGAGAACAAAAAATCATAGGCGAATTTAAAGCTTACCGTTAATTGCACAAGAACAACCGGGCACAGTTCCTCGGTTGTTCTTAAAAGATTCGAAATATAACAGTAAATGAAAACGCTTATAAAACAGAATATTTATTTTTGTAAAACAAAAGGAGGATAAACATAATGACAAACACAGCACAGAATCCATTTATTGTAATCGGTGGAGGAATCGGCGGTTTAGCTACTGCATTAGGCGTAGCAGAAAATAACCAATATGTAAAAGTGCTTGAACAAGCACCTGAATTCGGTGAAGTTGGAGCTGGTATCCAACTTGCAGCGAATGCGACAAATGTTTTGCAACGCTTAGGCGTAATGGATAAAATCAATGAAATCGCTGTATTCCCTAAACGCCTTGTACTTATGGATGCATTCTCTGGTAAAGAATTATCAGCACTTGATTTAGGAGAGGTTTACAGAGAGAGATACGGTGCTCCTTATATTGTATTACACCGCTCTGATCTACATCGTGTGCTTCTTGAAGCTTGTCAGGAAAACCCATATATTGAACTAGCAACCAACCAAAAAATTACGACAACAGAAGAAAACGATCAAGGTGTAACAGTTAAAGCAGAAAACGGTGATGTTCATAAAGGAATCGCAGTAATTGGTGCAGATGGTCTATGGTCTAATGTTCGTAAAATGTTCTCTGATGACCAACCTATTTGTTCCGGATATGTTGCTTACCGTGGGGCTATCCCGATTGAAGAAGTGAAGACCTCTATTGGGGATATGGATGACGTATATATGTGGATTGGACCAGACCTTCACTTAGTACAATATCCAGTTCGTCGTGGTGAACTTTATAACCAAGTCGTTGTATTCAAAAGTAAAAACTACCGTCCCGAAATTGAAAAGACTGAAGATTGGGGCACTCCGGAAGAAATGGACGCTGTGTTCGCTGGGTCATGTGAATTAGTGCAAAATGCCATTTTATTTATCTCACGTCAAAAACGTTGGCCAATGTTCGATCGCTTACCAATTGAAAACTGGACGCAAGGTCACATTACGCTCACTGGTGATGCCGCTCACCCAATGCTACAATATCTTGCTCAAGGTGCTTGTCAAGCACTTGAAGATGCTGCATACATGTCAGATATGCTCAGTGCACATGGTGAAGATATCCCTGCAGCATTTGCAGCGTTCCAAAAAGAAAGACAACCGAGAACAGCCTATGTCCAAGGTTCTGCACGTACATGGGGTGAAATTATTCACAATACAACAAACGAAGGTATTTTACTTAGAAACATTATCCTAGGAAAAAGGCAATCAAGTGACTTTGAATTTGTCGATCAATTCCATGGCTATAATAAAAATGCAAAACTAGTTGAAGCTTAAACCGTTCTCCACAAAGTGATCATTAATGGTTTCATCTGGAGAAGAAAGGCTTAATCCTTTCTTCTCTCTTTTCATATATGTGTAAGCGATTGCAATCTCTAATTGATGGGGGAAACAAATGAACAAAATAAACGCAGCGGAAGTGATTAATAATAGTAAATTTAATCGGTTTCATTTCGGCTTACTTGCCTGGAGCTTCCTTATTATTCTCTTTGATGGCTATGATTTAGTTGTTTATGGTACCGCCGTACCAGTTTTAATTGAAGAATGGGGATTAAGTTCGGTCCAAGCTGGAGCCATGAGTAGTTATGGATTATTAGGGATGATGTTTGGTGCCATCTTTTTTGGTATTCTTGCTGATAAAATGGGGAGAAAAAATGTGATTGCACTTTCACTGATTCTTTTTAGCTTATTTACGTTTCTTTGTGGATTTGCCTCTTCACCTACAACCTTCTCTATTTATCGATTTATTGCCGGTTTAGGTTTAGGTGGAATTATGCCTAACGTTATTGCCTTATTGACAGATTACGCGCCAACGAAAATGAAAAGTATGGCTGTTTCCATTGTATTATGTGGATACTCTTTTGGTGGGATGCTTGCACCGATTCTAGGAATCTTCGTTATGCCTACACTCGGTTGGGAATCAATTTTCTGGTTTGCAGGTCTACCATTATTACTGCTGCCTTTCATATACAAATTTTTACCTGAATCTTCAGCCCATTTAATTAAGAAAAATAAGAAACAAGAGCTATTATCTGTGCTACGTAAAGTAAACCCTGCACAAAAGATGGATGAAAAAACAGAGTTCTTCCTACAAGTCCAAGAGGAAAACAAAGTTCCTGTTGTCGGACTATTCAAAAACAACCGCGGTCTAAGTACCGTCATGTTCTGGATTGCGTTTTTCATGTGCTTATTAATGGTTTACGGCCTAAATACTTGGTTACCGAACTTAATGATTGAAGCGGGTTATGCCTTAAATTCAAGCCTAGCCTTCCTTATTACGCTACAAGGTGGAGCCATTGTTGGGACACTCATTATTGGCTGGCTCTGTGATAAATACGGTTCAAAGAAAATGCTCGTGCCCTTATATGCACTTGGTGCAGTGAGCTTAACATTACTTGGATTTGGTGGCAGTGAATTATTCATTTATTTACTCGTTGCTATAGCTGGTGCTAGTACAATCGGTGCCCAAAACCTTGTACAAGCCTATGTCTCTCAATATTATCCTCCTAATATCCGATCCACAGCATTAGGAATGGCTTCAGGAATTGGGAGATTTGGAGGCATGCTCGGGCCACTTCTCGGCGGATTCTTATTGACGGCCGCTCTTCCTATTCATATGAACTTTATCGCATTTGCCATTCCAGGGTTGATTGCTGCCATTGCCTTAGCGCTCGTCCCAATTAAACGGGCCTATAAGCCTGAAGCTACTGTGGTAAAAGAGAATGAAACGATAAAAGTTGCTAATTAACGAGGATGTAAAGAAAAGAGCCATATATTTTGGCTCTTTTCTTTTGCCTACTTATCTTTGGAAAAAGCTTTCTAATTCCCTTATCACTTCATCAACTTCTTCTATAACGAACGCATGGCCTGCATCTAATTCTCTAAAAATGACATTAACGCCAGCTCTCTTCAAATTCTCTAGTAATGTAGTCGTCATTTCCCTTGTAGTTAAGACATCCTTATTACCCCACAAAAGAAAAGTCTCTGCTTGAATATGGTTTATTTCTCCTGTTCCCGCAGCTGCATCATTATCAATATCAGTTATATTAAACACATTAGCTGCATGTGCAACATCCATCATATTCCTTTGTTGTATTGCTGCTTCTATATATCCTTCAAACCGTTCTCCTAATGCCTGCCTGCCTTTAACAAACATCAACTGTTCTATCGCTTCGGTAAAAAAAGCAAACTCTTTCATCTTCTGTGCTTCTACCAACCTATTTAACATTGGATCTTTTTCTATTGCTTCTCTTGTTTGATAACGCTTATTGTTTTCATCATAGGCTGGATATCCACCGGCTGGCATGGAGGCGAGCAAAACCATTTTTTCTACAAGGTTTGGATACATTGCTGCAAATTGCATCGCAATACCACCTCCATTTGACCAACCGATGATTGTTATTTTATTTAAAGAAAAATGATCACAAAATAATTTCAAATCATAAGCGAATGTCTTAAAATCCTCTATTGGCTGATTGTAAGTAGATCGGCCATAACCTCTTAAATCCGGAGCATAGACCGTATACTTTGAAGGTATTTTCTCTAAAAATACGTCCCAATGATTCGCTGAGGCATAATTGCCATGAATGAGAAGTAGAACCTTCTCTCCCCCATCCTTTTTCAGATAATCATACACTTCACCATTACTTAACCTGCATTCCATTTAAACACCCCTACTTTCTCCTTTAAGCCTCTCATACTATTCGATTAAAGCTATCTTTATTCCTTTTTATGTTAAAATATTACATAAACATTCTAATAAAAAGGAGAGATTGTATGAACGTTGAACTCACACGTTTTAAGGTTAAAAAAGGAAAAACAAAAGCTGTAGACGAATGGTTACAATTCCTTAATCATCATATGAAAGAAGTACTCCTCACACTTGAAGGAGAAAAAATGTATATTGAAACGATTTTTCGCGAAGTACAAAACGAAGATGAATATCTTTACTGGTATTCTGTACAAGGTAGGGGCGGGATTGAAGTGACTGAATCCACACACTGGGTAGATAAAAAACATCTCCAATATTGGCAAGATTGTATAGATGAAACCTACAAACCCGTTAATTTAACTACCGAAGTCGTTATGATCCCAGAGAAAATCAGAGCAAAGATGACTTAGCTTAAATAGACTAAGCCCTTTTCACCTTCCGTCCATATAAGAAGAACGAAATGAGCCCTAATACGGTATATAATATAACAGCATTCACCATACTACCTACCTCAAACCAATACGAAACCGGAATTATTATCGCAGCGGATGAAAAGATAAAGCCTATGATCATCTGCTTTTTTAAACGCGCGCAAATCATACCTTGGATAATAAAAGCTAGCGGAAAAAGGACATAAATCCCTAATAATAAGATTTTGCTAAACGGAAAAAATGAACATATCCACGTAAATATAAAAATACATATAGAGGGAAATAAAACGCGAAAAAACATCTTCATGTCAGTGTTCATCCCCTTCTTTTTACAGACAATATGATAGCCTTCCACCAAAACCACAATAAAACAAGATAACCGAAAACACTATACAACGCCCATAGTGCCCCATCAGAAAGCTCATGAAGGAAAAACTCCCCTTCATTCATTTCTTCACCGCGACCAATGGCGTTGAATATAGAAATAAAAGGGATTGTTAGAACAAAAAAGATGACAAATAATGCTGTTTTTCTACTTTGTTTCCTCCATACCATTCTTAACGCCATCATAAATGAAATAAACAAAAAGAGATAATACAATAGCCAAAACCATAGCGGTAAACTCACCATAAACATTCCCTCACCCCTTTTAAGTGTAATATTACACTAATAGCATTTTTTTGTAAATATTTTCTTTTCTATGTCCTAAATTCACCACTTTTGATTAGGCGCATACACTAAACGATATAACACCTGCCCTAAAATCATGCTTAATAAAGTGAGGAAAAGTCATGAAATTCAGCTTTTTATCCCCAGTTTATAACAGTGAACAATGGGTTCGCTCGATGCTTGACAGCATTCCAAAAGAATATGCCGATGAAATCATTGTTTGTGATGACGGCTCAACCGATCAAACATTAGCGATGTTAAAAGAATATCAACAACAGTACCCTCAACTAAAAATCTTAGAAAATGGGGAAAATCGTGGCGCTAGCTATTCGTATAATCGTTGTATCGAAGCTGCAACTGGAGATTATATTGCCATCATTGATAGCGATGATATTTATTTACCAACCATTCGCGAAGTACTCGCTAAAATAGATGGTGAGTACGACATTTATTATTACAGCATGGTGACAAAGGATGGCCAGCTCTTTCAAGCAACGGAAGAAAATTATCGTGAGTGGTGTGGGCAATTTAGGATCATTAAGAGAAGCTGTGTGGGAGAGGCCAGATTTTCTGAAAGAACGGATATGGCGGGGGACTGTGATTTTCATCAAGCTCTCTTAGACCAAAACCCTTCAGTACACATAACAGGGATTATCGCTTACTGGTATAACTATCCACGAATAAACTCCGAATATTATTTATACTATTTTGGATTAAAGTAAACCCACTGTGGTAAATGACAGAAAGGTGCGTTCCATACTTATGTTTAAAAATAAAACGCTATTAATTACAGGTGGAACCGGCTCGTTTGGTCATGTGGTGTTAGAACGTTTTTTGCATAGTGAAATAAAAGAAATACGTATCTTTTCTCGTGATGAAAAAAAACAAGACGACATGCAAAAACAGTACGCAGATGGAAGAATCTCTTATATCCTCGGCGATGTTCGGGATATGAGTACTTTATTACCAGCTGTGGACGGGGTTGATTACATTTTTCATGCAGCAGCCTTAAAACAAGTACCCTCATGTGAGTCACATCCACTAGAAGCAGTGAAAACGAATATTCTTGGCACCGATCATGTATTAAGTGCAGGCATACAAGCAGGAGTAAAGAAAATTGTCTGCCTATCAACGGACAAAGCAGCCTACCCAATTAATGCAATGGGTATGTCTAAAGCTTTAATGGAAAAGACATTTATCGCTAAATCGAGACAAGCTAACGCTCGTGGTACCATTATATGTGGCACAAGATACGGAAATGTCATGGCATCAAGGGGGTCCATCATTCCGCTTCTCATAGAACAAGTAAAGGAAGGAAAGCCGCTAACTGTTACGCATCCTTTAATGACCCGTTTTATGATGAGTTTAGATGAGGCTGTCGAACTCGTATTGTACGCTTTTGAGAATGCTTGTAATGGGGATATTATGGTACAAAAATCGCCTGCTGCCTATATTACAGATTTAGCACAAGCGATTAAAGAACTTTTTCACGTTAACTTTCCTTTAGAATTAATTGGCACACGGCCGGGAGAAAAGCTCTATGAAGTTTTACTAACAAAAGAAGAAGCAGCGAAAGCCATTGATCTTGAAGGCTTCTATCGCATTCCTCGAGATACCAGAATAGAAACTGATACAAACTCTGTAGAAGAATATCACTCCAATAATACGTATCGTCTCTCTGTAGCTGAACTAAAAGAAAAACTACAATCATTATCCTATGTTCAGAAAGAGCTAAAAAAATGGAAAAGGTTAAATTAATATATTTGACCGCTCCCTATTTTTCGTGAGTTGAGCGCCTTCATTGACTATGTTAATAAATCGCCAACTCACTAACTATTCTTATATATACTGAGTTTATAGGGATATCCTACCAACCCTCTAAAGGGAGGTTGTTGTTTAATGTAGTTTCTGATAAATTAGGATTCAACATGACTAGCATAATGAGGAGTTACATACATGGAAATACAAAAAAGTAGTACGATGATACAATCCTTGCAAATAGGCATTTCTATCATCGAACTAATCTATCAAAAAGATACCCCAATGAAATTCTCAACCATTCAAGAAGAAACCGGTATTACCAAAAGTAATTTATATAAATATCTAAATACACTTACACAATTGAACATGCTCTATCGTGAAAAAGGGACAAACCTGTATTATCTTGGCAGCAAATTGATTCAATATGGTACAGCCGCCTTTGGTAGTCGTGATATTGCCGATGCAATCACTCCTTATATGCAGGAACTTTCTTCGCTTACTTCCTGCACCGTTTCGTTTTCATTATGGACAAACAACGGACCAATTACGACAAAGATTTGTCATTCGAATGAACCACTTCATATTGGTACACAACTAGGCGGAAGCTTGCCACCAACATCTGCCGCGGGGAAGATTTTCTTAAGTTTCTTAAACCCAGTACTGACAAAAGATTGGCTTGGAAACGGGGATGCGATCGATAACGCAGAATGGCAAATGATTCAACAATCGAAAATCTCCTTCGCTACCGAACCTTTAATTCCATCAATTTCTTCTGCTTCCGTCCCTTTGCTAGACTACCAAAATCAATTACTCGGTGCAGTGACAGTTGTTGGATTTAACGAAAAGATGCCTAAGGAAGCAAAGGATTCGATGAGCAAGCAACTGCTGAAGTTTCACTTACAAGCATCGTCTATGTTTGGCTATCGATATAAACAAGGGAAAAAATTGAACAATACTGATTGAGCGTTCAATCAACCGTTTTAACATCTAGAAGAATAAAATACTAGCGAGAAAATTAAGTTAAATTTTTAAAAACATTCTTTTCTGCGAATAAATTGGAATTTAGCTTCGACTTAGTCTCACATTTGCTGATATAAGCTCTTTACTGATTTATCGACCTACAAAATAAATCCATTCATTGAAAAAGGCCGCCATAAACAAAGATGACGACCTTTTTTATCTTAGTTCATCGTCAATCCATGATCAACGACTAGATTTTGTCCCGTAATCGCTTTAGCGCCTGGAGAGGCTAAGAAAACAACGGCTTCTGCTACGTCTTCTGGTTTTGTCACACGGCGGATAGCAGAGTTATCAGCCACAATCGCAAATACCTCAGGGGTAGTGACAGCACTTGCATCCGTTGTTTCTAATAATCCACCGGAAACCATATTCACATTAATATCATACTGTCCGATCTCTTTGGCCATATTGCGTGTAAAGCCAATTAATGCCGCTTTGGCTGTTGTATATTCATGGTAGGCAACGACTGGGTTCTGGTAAAGATTCGTGCCAATACCAATCACACGGGCTTGCTGTGAATCCTTTAGAGCCGGAAGAGCAGATTGAACAACATTTAAGCTTGCTTTTATCGCGCCTTCAAACTGGGTTTGGTAGCTAGCCCAAGATAATTCCTCTACTTTCGCCTGTGCCACAGGATCAAATTTAAATTGAACTAATGCATTATTGACAACGATATCCAAGCGGCCAAAATGAGCAATTGTGTCTGCTACCATTGCTTTTACTGCTTGTTGATCTCTGACATCAGCTTGGATAGCCAATGCACGATCTTGCCCGATTTGTTCAACTACTGCATCGGCTTTTTCTTTATTATTATAATAATTAACGACTACCTTGTAGCCCTCCTTACCGAACTTCTGAGCAATTGTAGCTCCTAATCCACGACTTGCTCCTGTTACTAACACGACTTCTTCTCTCACGCTATTCCCTCTTTTCAATAGATGTAATTAAAAATGTTCAGGAAAACAAAACAAAAGGCTCCCCGAAAATGGAGAGCCTACCATACGTATGCATATAGTTGGAAGATGCTCCCTACGATCGTCTTAACGAACAGGTTCTAAGGGTCAGGTTTTAACCTTCTCAACTCATTTTCTGAGTCCCCCTGCAACAATTTTTAATTATTTTTAGTTTAGCATACAAATAGTTTCCTAGCTATGAATCGAAGTTCAGTTCTTAATTGACCATTTCCTTTATGTTTCTCACCATTGTTTTAAACGGGGATTCTTATCTAAAATCGATTCATATTGTTTCTCATTACCGTATAGGCTATTCGGGTCAAGCAGCTTATATCTCTCATACTTTTCTAATCGATCTTTTTCTTTTGCCCAGCCTAAATGCTTGACTCGTATTGTGGATAAACTGTGGGTAAGTTGGAAGATGTTTTCTGGAAATCTCCCACAATGTTGAGGTGTTTCTTTCCAGACAGGCTGAAAGGTTGATTCAACTCTTGCTAGAAATGGACGGTATAAGAAATGTGCTTGCCAGTATTCATCTTCACGATAATGGTCTTCATCCCACATATCATACAGTCTAAAACAGTACAGGTCGATAGTATCCTGTTTAACAAAGTCATCAATATAATCAATAAAACTCTCCTCAAACCATTCATCTGCATCAAGATTTAATACCCAACCTAAAAAACCATTCGTTGCTTCTAACCACTGTTGTTTTCTTAGTTCCACTTCATTGGCAAACTGGGAGCTTGCATTCTTGACCAATTTAATTGGCATACCTTTTAGTTCTTGCAAGAAAATCGATATAGTCTGATCAGTACTAGCATCATCTATAATCACAGCTTCATCGATAAATGGCTTTACTTTCTTTAACATCGTTTGTAAATAACGACCTTCTTCATTCTTCACAATCATCGATAAGCGAATTTGATGGCTTTCTGCTTTTTCTGGATAAATAGGTAGTTCGCTATACGCATACTGACATTTTTCTTTAAATGCGGGTATGCCTGTAAGGTCAGAAGAACGATAAATATGATAAGCTGGCAGATGTGTGTCTACATGTAGATCCAGTCCTAATGCCACAGCTCTCACACAAAAATGTCGATCTTCTCCCCAAAAACTGAGATTTTTAATTTTACTAAAATGAACACCTGCTAACAAAGCCTTCCTGCTAATTAGCGTGCACGCACCTAATCCTCCTACTTCATAAACACCTGGAGTTTGTAACTGTTGAATAAAGGCCTCGGTTTGAACGGCCTTTTCTTCGTTAGTTATAACACCTTCATCCGCCTGTCTCCAGTGGGTATATTCATCTGTTAACCACACTTGCGGATAAGGAATTGTCCCCTCTTGCCAAGCCGTCCAAAATACCTCTGAAACAATTTCTTTTTTCGTGGAAATAAGTGTATGAAGGGTATCCGGGTGTAAAAGCAAATCAGAGTCAACTAAAAACAAATAATCAAATTCTTCAAATTTTGCCTGCTCAATAAGCATATCTTTGAAGCGAGCAACCTTCCAGATGAGAGCATCATTCCAGAAATGTGTAAAGTCGGTGCGAATATAGATACTATCTTCTTTTGCGGATAAAATCGCAACATCGTTCTTCCATCTGGCAAAATGACGTAGTAGTCTACTTGATTCTTCATTCTGATTATCATCTATGAAAAAATAATGAATCTCCATTGTATCCGTTTGTAAATTAGCTAACGAAAGCAGAAACTCTTTTAAAATATCGGGATCTTGATTAATTGGACTACCAATGAGAATTTTTGTATTAATCATAAGCAACATTAACGTTTATTGACAAAATCGTTCACCTCTCTACACTATATTCTCCCCATGATTTGCTTGTGTAGTGAAATCAGAAAAATTGTAGCCAAAACAAAAAGCAGAGAGTCGTCAGAATCTCCCTGCTCTAATGATGGTGTATATAAGAAATAAGAACATTAATATCGCAATGACGAAGCCGATTTCTACTGCTGGTATATTCCATAGGAGAGATGATTGCCTGCCAAGGGCGGAGCCGATAATTAAGCCTACCATTATAATGCAAAATGCCAGCAACACGATACTAAATGCTAGCCGGTTGCTGATACGGTCAATTCTCGTTAGAAATTTTTCACTGTTTGGCAAGTTCAACTCGAGCGGGATTTTTCCCTTTTTGATAAGAGCAATCAAATCTTTCAA
The DNA here is from genome assembly GCF_038006865.1 of Cytobacillus sp. FSL R7-0696. Taxonomy (NCBI): domain Bacteria; kingdom Bacillati; phylum Bacillota; class Bacilli; order Caryophanales; family Bacillaceae; genus Cytobacillus; species Cytobacillus sp. FSL R7-0696. The sequence goes on from NZ_JBBOWA010000001.1 coordinate 1,300,503, forward strand.
ATTATACGGTGCTTCCTTAAGAATATCAAAATACTCGCCGATATGAGCTAGCGAATCTTTCGCCAAATGATCAGGTCGATATTTATTAACAATTAATCGTCTACCAAAAGGCTCAGCAATTTTTAAAATGCTTATATTAGGGTCAAGTTTTTCAACAATACCTTCCATTGTCAACAATGTTTTCCCCACTAATGTTAGGTTTGTTGGGATATGTATATGATGTTGATTGGCAACGGAAAACAAATCATTAACCGCCTCGCCAATTGATATTTCACTAAATGGAATATCATAGTATCTTTCTCTTAGTAAATCAACATCAATTTTTAAAAGTTCAACATCGACATCATCTTGGACAATTCCCATTTTAGTGATGGCTTTAATGACTCCATCGGTGCTTTGCCGCAACATGGCAATAATTAATGATGCTAAATTTTCTTTCATATCCTCAGTTAAACGTCCCACCATACCAAAATCCATGAAAACAATCACATTTCCTGGTAATACACAAATATTACCTGGATGAGGATCCGCATGGAACACACCTTCCTCTAATATCTGCTGGAGGATGCCTTCAACGATTCTTTCGGCGATTAGTTGTTTATTAAATCCTTGTTCCGCCAAACTTTTATTTTCAAGGATGCCGCAACCTTCAATATATTCCATAGTTAACACTTTTTTCGTCGTATATTTCCAGTATGTTTTTGGGATTTTATAATGATTATTGTCTTCAAATTGATTGGCAATTTTATCGGCGTTACGACCTTCAAGTAAATAATTCAACTCATTTAACAATGCTTTAGAAAATTCTTTCATCATTTCCACTAACTGATATTGCGATGCCCAATGTAGCCTTCTTTCTGCAATTTTAGCAATTTCTATCAAAATTTCTAAATCTGTTCTCATGGTCTTCTCAATATCAGGCCGTTGTACCTTAACAGCTACTTTTTCACCAGAATGGAGAACACCATAATGGACTTGACCGATAGATGCCGATCCTAATGGCTCCTCCTGAAATTCTGTAAAGAGGTCATGTAGTTCTTCCCCTAGTTCGGTTTCAACAATTTTTTTTACCTCTGCAAATGAAAATGACGGAGCATGTTCCTGCAATTTTTCCAATTCCCTAATGATTGATTCCGGAAAAATATCTGACCTTGTACTCGCAATCTGACCAACTTTAATAAACGTCGGTCCAAGCTCTTCTAAAAACAGACGAACACGTTCACCTGTCGTCTTTTCATGAATTTCCTCTTGCTTTCGCATGAACATACGTTTAGGTAGTGACAATACTTCATGCAAGCCTAATTCTTTTAAGAGATAACCAAAACCGTAATGAGAGAAGGCTACGGCAATTTCACGATAGCGATGAATATGGCTCATCTTTGGTTTGAAAATGGCAAAAACCTCCCTTAATCCTCTTCTCGATGTTTTGCCTCAAGTGCTAGAATCCGTTCCTCTAACCTTAAGACATCATCCTTTGTAGCGATATTCAAATCATGCAATAAACTTGTCATTCGTTGATGGGCTTTGTCGTCTATCTGCGTTTGCTTCTCTTGGCCTTTCGTCCTTACCTCCTGCATAAAATCCTTCGCTTCCTGTTTTGTTAACTCTCCTCTTTTCACTAACTCATCCATCATTTCTTGTGCACGGTCTTTCCCTGCTGCTGCTAAACCTAACCCTAACATCATCCCTTGTTTTATTGGATTTTTCATCTCATTTCCTCCTTTAATAAATGGCAGATTTTCACTAACATTATTTTACCCATTTTCAAGTGGATTAAGCATGAAAAAACATATATCACAAGTGTACTAACAGATGGGATATTCAGTGATAGTTAAAATGAATCGAAGAAAATACAATGCTTCACAGACCTTCTTTTTTACGCTCTTGTCCATCCCTAGAAACTAGATAAAGAGTGGGCAAGTCGGATTTAAGCGGAATTGGTCACGGAATTTGCGGATGAATGGCGATGTCGGATTTTCCGATTTACACGCAATTTTATTTTCAAATGAATAGTGGGCATGTAATGCGATCTTACGCTTGTCTCATGTCTCAAGCAGCTTCCCTTTTTCCATTTACAAATTCACACCCGATTTCTACTTTATTACGAACAAAACAAAAACCCCGTACAATCATATGTACGAGGAATGTTTATGATGCTTGATTGTCTTTTTTCATCATCAGACAAAAGAAGATAATAAGCGTGAAAGCCGTTAATGCCAAGAAAGGAATGGTGATAAACCCGAGCCAATTGATATATTGGCCACTACATGGTACACCGTTTGAACATGGGGTGACCTCAGCGAGTCCAGGCACTTTTTGTACAAGATAATGATAGAGAGAAATACACCAGCCAATAAATGCCATTGGTAGCGCAAATCTTCTCACAGAAATATCTTGGTAGAACGTACCAATCCCCAAGATTAAAACGAGTGGATACATGAATATTCGTTGATACCAACAGAGCTCACAAGGAATAAACTGCTTAATTTCACTAAAGTATAGACTGCCTAATGTTGCTATGAGTGCGACCACCCAAGAAAAATACAACATGATTTGATTTTTCTTCATTCTTATCCCTCTAACTCTTCTTCAATCAAACGTTTGATTGAATCATAATCAAATGGATCTGTCACCATTTTATCGTTAATCATAATCGTCGGTGTGAGCTGGACTTCATATTCACCTACGAGTGATGTGTCATGATTAACCGCCTCTATTGTTGCGCTTTTTTTCATTTCTGCCAATAGATCTTCTAGTGGAATTGACGTCGTTTCTGCGACGACTTCCTCTAGTACTTCCGTTGTTAACCAGACAGAATCATGTTGACCACTCTCTGGCTGCTTAGCAAACAAACCTTTATGGAATGCCCAGTATGCATCAGGTTCCAATAGATGAACAGCTTCGGCTGCAACTGAACCTAATTTAGACTCATCCCCATGGAAGAGCACATTGATATAAGAGAAATTCACTTGATTCGTGTCTACATAATCTTCCACTAATTGCGGATAAATGGTCTCACCCCATTGTTTACACGCTGGACATTTAAAGTCGCCAAATTCTACGATTTGTACAGGCGATTCCACCTTGCCTAAAACAGGCTGTCCTTCAATAGGGGGCGCATTTTCAAAAGATGTATACTCATCCTTTTCATTTCCTTGATTGTTTATGAACACCATGATAACAACTGCGATAACGACAATAATCGTAATAAAAAATAATAACTTCATCGGTTGGAATTGATTTTTATTTGTGCCCATGCTGCTCTCCTTTATGTAGAGGTATCACTTTTAAGAATAATATATCCTTATGCAGAAAGTAAGGAATTTCCGTGAAGTCAATATGAAGTTCGATTGACTTGCTTACTCCAAGCATCAAAAGGGAGCTGTGATTGATTTAGTGTCAATTGTACAAACGGAAGACCTCTATCTTTCGGGTCTATGCCAATCTCTTGGTAAATAAAATCATCATCAAAAAGCGCTTTTGCCGCATCTTTCCGATCCGCTGCGTAATACACATTTTCCAAACGCGCCCAGTAAATCGCACCTAAACACATGGGACAAGGCTCACAGCTTGTATAAAGAGTACAGCCTGTTAATGTGAAAGATTGTAACTTCGTACATGCTTCCCTAATAGCCATTACTTCCGCATGCGCCGTTGGGTCATGAAGATCTGTTACCCTATTCACACCTTTGGCAATCACCTTCCCGTCCTTTACAATGACTGCTCCGAAAGGTCCTCCTGCATTTCCTACGTTTTCTACTGCTAGATGTACTGCCTCTGTTAAAAATTGTTCATGATTACTCATCTCGTCCCTCCCATTTATTTAGGCTTTTTGTTTAATACCATGAGATTCTAACAGGATTTGCAACTGTTCATAAGCCTCTATTGAAGTAACTAGTAAACTAACCTGACTCGAACGACCTGAATGAAGCTTCATCTCAAAACCATCATTTACTTTTTTATCAAAACCAAAATGACGGTTATGAATATCAATAGACTGAACTTCATAAGAATCAATTTTATGCCAAGGGATATACTTTAGCCCTTTAACAATCCCTTTTTGGAGAAAAACTAATTGGTTAAACAGAAACTCCATTTGAAAAAGAGGTACAAGTAACAGCAGATAATTCGAAACATCTAACTGATCGGAAAAAACAATAAACATGATCGCGATAAACACCATACATGTGATAAAAATATAAGTAAAGATACTGCCCTTCTGACTAGCTACCTTTGGCTCTGCTATCGGTCTTTGCGGCTCAATACGTATGTCCTCTAATACTTCATCTGGCAATGGGAATACCCTATTTTTCTTAATCTTAAAGAAAACATTAAATAAGCGATAATAATAAAAAAGTAATAGCATAAGCAGTAAAATAGCAAATAACCATTTCATTCTATTCACCCCCTCTTTTATTTATGATTATTCGCTTCATAGCTTCCTTGGAAACTAAAAATTAAGATAATTAAGTAAAGGCAGTTAGTAGAATCGCCAGTCCGTTAAAAACGCTATGGATAATCATCGCAGGATAGATGGAGCCTGTTTTCTCATAAGTCCAAGCGAAGATAAGTCCACTGAAAAAATTAACTGGTAATGTGTTATAAGTCGGTAAATGTACCACCGTAAAAATCGCGGAACTAATGAGCATACTCAGTCCAATATTACATTTAGCCCTTAACCATTTGTATATAAAGCCACGATACAAAATTTCTTCATAAATGGGTGACACAATGGCCGCAGATATAAATGCAATGAGAATCGTAAATCCATTCAGTTCTGCTGTTAATGAAGCCGTTTTCTTATTTTCTACGCCAACACCGAATAAATCCATGAGAATAACAAGCAATACATTGCCCACTATTAGAAAAATCGTCCATCCGATAATCGGTAGCCAATAGCTCTTAGCAAACGACCTCAAGCCAAGCGACTGCCAATTCAATCCATATGGTTTAATCGTAATATAATAAAGAGCCACTGTAAAGGCAATTGCCATGATTAACCCTGTCAAAGTCCCCGCATATAAATCATTTTGAAATAACCGCTGCAATAGGTCCTGTGCCCAATTTTCAATGAATATCGGCACTATGATGAAGACAAACATCAGAATAAGTAAAAACGTTTGTATTGACCAGCGTGATTCTTTTGAAAATAAGGTATTCACTCCATTTACCCCCAATTTATTTGATATATTAAGAGTACCTGGTTACGTTACGTCATCTTCAAGTTCAAAGGAGAGAAAAAGATGAATTATTTTTCGACGGGTAAAATTGCTAAAGATTGGTCCATTTCTGTTAGAACTTTACGATATTATGATGAAATTCAATTAGTCACCCCTACTTATAAAGATGATTATGGTAAACGTTTCTATACACAACTGGACTTACTTCGTCTGCAAAAGGTATTGCTATTAAAAAAAGCGAATATGTCGTTAGAAGATATACAAAAGCTCATTGACGAAACGACTGTATCATCAGTGCTAGATATCCATCTTCAAACATTGAAAGCGTCAATTGACGATATCGTACAAGCGCAAAAATATACACAAACTTTAAGGAACAGTGTAGATTTAGAAGGAGAGATTGGTTGGGAACAACTTCTTCCCTTAACGTTAAAAGAGAGTGAAGATCATACACAGCCAACAAAAGAATGGGAGACATCACTTCCCAAATTAGAGAATGATGATGGTCAAATTAAGAAATGGATGAATATTATTAAGCGCATAGAACTTTGTTTAAAAAACGGAGAAGCGCCTTCTTCTGACGTTGCCCAATTAATTGCGAGTGATGTGGAAATCTACTCAATGGAAATGTTCAACGGTAATCAAGCACTATCTGAACAATTTTGGGAAGCACGAAGATCAAAAGAGCAGTCAGAAGAATTAAACTTATATCCCATTAATCAAGAAGTTATCGAGTTTCTCGAGTCAGCCTTTACCTATATGAAGAATAAAAGCTGACACAATTATATTTAACCTGTCATGATATCTTCACTCGGATATCTAATCTTCTCTTGTCTTGGTTTGGCTAGAGAAAAGGCAAATGTTAATGGTCCAATTTTTCCGAGAAACATAATAAATACTATAATAATCTTACCGATGTTAGATAGATCAGCCGTAATCCCCATAGAAAGCCCAACAGTCCCAAAAGCTGAGACCGTTTCAAATAATAATTCTAAAAACGGCTCTGGTTCTGTAATATTGAGAATAAATACAGCTAAGAAGATAAATAAGAAACTAATCATAGAAATGGCCAATGATCTAAATATGATGGTTTCTTTAATTGCTCTATTAGCAATGGTAATTTGCTGCTTTTGCTTTAAAAAACTCCTAACTGATAATACGATGACTAAAAAAGTCGTTAACTTAATTCCACCACCAGTAGAGCCGCTACCCGCACCAACAAACATGAGAAGGAGCATGAAAGTAATGGTTGCTTCATGCATATTACCTATATCGATTGTATTGAACCCTGCCGTCCTCGGTGATGTCGCTTGAAAGTAAGCTGCCCAAAGTTTATCACTCATTTCAGACATAGCGCCTAATGTATGTGGATTATGGAACTCCATCACGAATATAACTAACATCGCAAAAGCATTGATAACTACAGTGCCGACAATCATCAGTTTTGAATGTAAGCTCAGTTTCTTAAATTTGCGTTTATACCAAATATCCGCTAAAACCGTAAAACCAATACCGCCAATAATGAACAAGAATGAAATAATAAGATTAACAATCGGGTCCCCCACATATCCCATTAAATTATCAGGAAACAGCGATAAGCCAGCATTATTGAAAGCGGAAATGGAGTGAAAGAAGCTGAGGTACATGCCCCTTCCCCAACCAAATTCAGGAACCCAAGTAATGGCTAAAAAACACATAGCAATTAATTCAATCGTGAAGGAATAAATGAATAAACTTTTTACTAATTTAATGACTCCACCAATAGATGTATGGTTTAATGACTGTTGAACTAATAACCGCTCCCTAAACCCTATCCTTTTACCAAGGAGCATAAAAATTAACACTGCAAATGACATGATCCCTAATCCACCAATTTGTATTAACGCAAGGATGACTAATTGCCCAAATAGTGTATAGACCGTACCAGTATCTACAACAGCTAACCCTGTTACCGTCATGGACGAAGTTGCTGTAAATAATGCATCTGTCCAAGTAACCTGTGTTGTCGTTGCAAATGGAAGTTTTAAAAAAATCGTCCCAAATATAATGAAAAACAAGAACACTAACAATAACAACTGAGATGGGTTTAACCGAACGATTGCGTTGTTCATCTTTCTATGCTCCTTCTTTTTCAAAGCGTATAATATCTCTTTTTTTTACCCAATACTATTAACATATCATTCAACTGAATTGGTTCCTTTTCACTTGGAGAAACAGTAAAGTTCTGTTCTCGCCTGAAGACCGACAATATGACAATCAAACCGCTTAGCAATTCGTAAATCTTTCAATTTACACCCCCAAAAATTTCTTTCCTACAAGGATTTCAGCGATGGTATAATCACGAGCTAATCAAGAAAATCAACCATTGAATTTGAGACAATATTTTCTGCAACTCTTATCGCCATATTTCTCTGGATCAATCACTCGGTCAACACCTATCTTTTCTAACACTTTCGCATGAAAATTGTGATGCGCTTTGCCCCCATACCCTTCAGAAGAAAGGCGGTAAAATACTTCCCTGCACATCTTCTCCAAACAAAATAAAAGTATGATCTACATTATTCATCCCGATTTGCCTTGACATGTGCTCATCTAGTGACAGAAAACAGCAGCATGTGTAGATCCTTATCGACCGCTAAAAATGCCTCATTCATTTCTTTCAATTCTGGTAGCATCGTTGCCCCAAAGTGCCCCAAACCATATCCCATCCTTACTATCGATTTGTGAGTTCTTCAATGAGAAAAAAGGAACAGCAAAAAGACCACAGAGGGATGTAGTGACCCCTAAAAGTTAGACACAGTTATTTCATGAGGCAACTTGTTCAAAATGAGTTCGGTATTGTACCGGACTCATTTTCAATTTTCCCTTTAACCGTTTCCTATTATAGTATTCTATATATTTTTCTAATTCTAGTTTAAAGTGGTTCACACTTTCAAATTCCTTAAAATAAAGCAATTCTGACTTCAGTATCCCAAAGAAGTTTTCCATTACAGAGTTATCGTAACAGTTACCTTTACGTGACATACTCTGTTTAACCCCTTTTGCTTGAAGCAAGTTGCGATATTGGTTCATTTGATAATGCCATCCTTGGTCGGAATGCATGAGTAATTGATGCCTTTCTGGTAAGGATTCTAATGCTTTTTCTAACATGTCCGAAACTAATGAATACGTTGGTCGAGAACCGATGGTATACGTAATAATTTCACCATTAAATAAATCTAATACAGGCGATAGATACAGCTTTTCACCAAATAGCTTGAATTCTGTAATATCTGTTACCCATTTTTCATTCGGTGCGTCCGCACTAAATTGACGGTCTAAATGATTTGGCGCTATTTTACCGACTGTGCCTTTATAAGATTTATACCTTTTCATCCGCACTAGGCATCTTAAACCCAGCTCTTTCATGATTCGTTGAACCTTCTTATGATTTACTTTTTTCCCACGATTCACTAGCTCATCCCGAATACGACGGTAACCGTAACGACCTTCATGTTCTTCATAAATGGCTTGGATTTCTCCTTTTATATCGGTGTCTGGATCAAGTCGATTCATTCGTTTTACTAAATTATAATAGGTGCTGCGTGGAATGCCAGCGAGTTTTACGAGTGACTTCACCGAATACTTATGCCTTAACTCATAGACTACTTGTGCTTTGTCTTGTTTGGTGATTTTTCCTTGTTTTGAACTAAGGCATTCAACTTTTTTAAATACTCATTTTCCATTTCCAGTTGTTTTATTCGATTTTCTAGTGCTTCAAAAGAACGGTCAGTAGAACTTTGTTTATTTGAATCTTTTTTCATGGATAGACGCCCCTGTTCCTGTGACTGAAGGGCATCTATCCCTTGTGTTTCAAACTTTCTTTTCCATACAGCTAGAGTGGAATGCGCTGGGATATTAAAAATAGCTGCCGTTTCACATAGAGAAGTACCATTTTCAGTCATATATTGTAGTACTTCTAGTTTAAACATTTGTGTATAACTTGTACAACGTTTCACCAATGCCTCTGCACCATTGTAGTTGTATTGTCTTACCCATTTAACAATCGATTTGTGATCTATTCCAATAGATTCTCCAATTTCTCTGTAACTTTCTTTTCCGCTTAAATAGCGAGTCACGGCTTGTAGCTTCATTTCCGCAGTAAATTTGGACAAAAAAACTGCACCTCCAATAGTTGTAGATAGTGTCTAACAATTGGGGTGCAGTTCAGGATCCCCCGTGGTCATGTTATTTGATCACAAGTTTACCATCTTTTCTTAACGCTTACGAAGTTAGCTGTCGGATTAGGGTCAAGAATAACCCTTCCTTTTTACATTCTTTAAAGGATTCACCCCAAGTAGATTACCTCTACAAAAGTGGTTCCTCCGCTCCAATTAAGGATTCAGCGATTGAGATGATATTTAATTGATGAAGTTATATTACTCCCCTTTTTGTTATCTGTAAAGATAAAATAAAAAATGTTTACCAAACCATCCATTTACCTACATTAATGAAGAGGAGCCATGATAACGAATAAAGAGGTTTCAGTTTTACTTAACAATCCTTCTATAAGTCGAAAGTCATAGAAGGTAAGACTATGCCATAATGAAAATGTGAAAATAACTTTTTATAAAGAGGGGATTACAATGGGATTCAAACATATCACAGTTGCAGGTAGTGGGGTACTTGGCAGTCAGATTGCTTACCAAACAGCGTATAGTGGATTTCAAGTAAGTGTGTATGACATTTCTGAGGAAGCACTAGCAACAGCAAAAGGTAGAATATTGAAGCTGAAGGAAAGCTATAAAAATGATTTACAGGCAACCGATGAACAAGTCGATGCGGCATTCGAACGGATGTCTTTTTATACTGATTTATCTAAAGCTGTCGAGCAAGCTGATTTAGTGATTGAAGCTGTTCCAGAAGTGGTTAGCATTAAAGAAGACTTTTATACAAAGTTAAGTGCAGTCGCACCGAAAGAAACCATCTTTGCAACGAATTCATCCACATTACTTCCTAGCCAATTTGTAGCTTTCACAGGGAGACCGTCACAATTTCTAGCATTGCATTTTGCAAATGAAATTTGGAAAAACAATACGGCTGAAGTAATGAAACACCCCGGTACAGACATGAATGTTTTTAACCAAATCGTTGAATTTGCAAGAGAAATAGGGATGGTCCCTCTACAATTGCATAAAGAACAACCAGGGTATATCTTAAATTCCTTACTCGTTCCATTATTAGAGGCAGGACAAATGTTATTAGTGAATGAAGTAGCTGACCCAGAAACCATTGATAAAACATGGATGATTGGCACTGGTGCTCCACTAGGCCCGTTCGCTATTCTTGATGTCGTTGGAATCCGCACAGCTTACAATATCTCACAAGCAAAAGCCGATGCAACCGGCAATGAAGCCTTTAAAAAATTAGCTCACCTATTAAAAACGGAATATATTGATAAAGGTAAACTTGGACGAGAAACAGGAGAAGGCTTCTATAACTATCCGAATCCAAGTTTTGCTGATCCTGAGTTTTTAAAAAGGTAACGAGGACGCAATTGAAAATTGAATATCCTTAGAAACCTTAGTATTTGTTAGGGCGCCTAAAAGTCGGCAATGAGACTTTCTGGATGCCCTTACTATTGTAAATGTTTTGCCCACTTGGGTTCACATTTCCGTTTTACCAACACTTCTTCTCGCTTTTCACCCCACTTATGTTCACATTTCTCATTTACCAACACTTCCTGGTGCTTTTCACCCCACTTGGGTTCACATTTCCGCTTTGCCAACACTTCCTGGTGCTTTTCACCCCACTTGGGTTCGCATTTCTCATTTACCGACACTTCTCGGCGCTTTTCATCCCACTTGGGTTCGCATTTCCGCTTTACCAACACTTCTCGGCGCTTTTCATCCCACTTGGGTTCGCATACCCGCTTTACCAACACTTCTCGGCACTTTTCATCCCACTTATGTTCGCATTTCTCATTTACCAACACTTCTCGGCGCTTTTCATCCCACTTGGGTTCGCATACCCGCTTTACCAACACTTCTCGGCGCTTTTCTTCCCACTTATGTTCGCATTTCTCATTTACCAACACTTCTTCTCGCTTTTCAACCCGCTTGTATTTGTATTTACTATTTGCAGGCACAACTCGTCACTATTAATCCCAGTTGAGTTGGTATTTCGGATTTGCGGGAAAACCCTTCCTCTTCTTCTCCACCTTTACACTTGCCAACACATTTTTTGTTAGTTAAATCTATTGATATGTGTACTACTTGAGAGTTATCCACATCATCAGAAAAAAATTTCTGCAATGCGTTCATAAGATTGGCGTTGATCAGCAAAGTGATAGGTGTTATTTAATAATAACCAGTGGTCACATTCATAAAGTTCGCTCCATTTGCTTAGCTCTTCTTTTACTTTTGCTGGCCCACCGATAATCATTCTTTTTCTATTCAAAGCGATTCTTTTTTTATCTTCTGTTGTTAACCGCATTGCTTTTGCTTCCTCAAGTGTCGGAATCCGACTATCAATTCCTTTTTCCGTCCTTAATAACCATATATCTTGTGTAACGGCCAATTCCTCTGCTTCTTCATCTGTCGCACCACAAATGACAAAGACAGCAGTAATCGCTTTCGGATTTACAAAAAAGCCCGGCTGAAAATACTCCCGATATTGTTTGTGGGCCTGCACGCCTCTTCCAGATTGAATAAAGTGACCAAAGACATAACCAATGCCAAGCTCTGCTGCTAGCTGGGCACTATTCTCCCCAAGACCCAGACTATAAAGCTGCGGCGATACCCTCGGCCTAGGTGTCGCTTGCACCGACTGATCCCCTGCGAAATAATGCAGCATTTGTTTTATCTTTTCAGGATAAATGCCCGTTTCATTCTTCACACCATTAGCTAAGGCCTTACGTATTCGTTCCGGTCCCCCTGGTGAACGTCCTACACCTGCCTCAATCCTACCCGGAAAAATTGATTGAAGTTGCAGCATTTGTGTAGCCACTTTATACGGACTATACTGAGACAATAAAATCCCGCCACTGCCAACTTTAATGGTCTTTGTTTTTGCCGCTGCCGTTGCCATTAGGATTTCAGGTGCACTAGAAGTCATCCCTTTTGTCCCATGATGCTCAGCAAACCAATAACGCTCATATCCCCATTCTTCTGCCATTTGTACTTTATGAATGGTTTCTTCTACCGTTTCCTCAACTGACAAGTGACGTGGTCTCGGCATTTGATCAAGAATTCCTAGATGCATGCTCCATACCCTTTCTAAACGATTGTTTTAATAAAGAAAGTATACCAGTCTGTTAATCAACTTCAAACGGAGTTGCTTGAATAATCGACTCCAAATAGGTATGCATCTATCTAATCTTTTCCAATCCATAAAAAAAACCAGCTGATAGCTGGTTTATTCGACTTCCACTATATCAGGACTGATTTCTAACCTCTCAGCAATTTCTTTCTTAATATCATCAGCTGAATTGAATTCAAAATCATAAAAGTGGTCCCATTCTTTCGCTGGCTCATAATCATTTAGAAGCTCCATATTTTTCCCGTAAAACAAAACGGTATCGACTCTTAATAAAGCGTCTGCTGCTTCCTTCTGATCATTATCGTCTGTAAAATATTCTTCCATCTCATCCAATAATACGACTTTCACAGCTGTTAATTCTGCCATTTTTATATCGCCTCCATCTCTTACGTATTAATTACCTCGTAACAGATTATTTTAAACGGAGGTTATGCTGAGAATTTTAGACATGCTTGGCAATCGCTTCCCCAAGTTCTGAAGAAGCTCGGTGAAAATATGACAATACCACTTCTTTTATATCTTGATCAATCCCTTTTAAATCTGCAGCAATATTATCGACTAAATGTTCTTTCTCTTGTGGACTTAAAGCGTGATAAAATTCTCCAGCCTGCGCATAATCATTTTGTTTTATTAAATCACTTCTTTGTAATTTCCCTTCAACAAATCGGCCATCTCCACTTGTCACCTGGTTGGCAGGTGTCCAATCTGCTTGGTCATTTACTGGCAACTTCCTAAACCCCGGTCCGATTCGTCTTCTTTGTGAATCGCTATAAATATTCGCTCGACCTTGAAGCATCTTATCATCGGATAACTCTGCTCCCTCTAGCAGGTTGACAGGTGAAAAAGAGACCTTCTCTACTTCTTCCATATAATTTTTGGGGTTTCTATTTAAAACCATTCGACCAACTGGTACCAATGGATACTGTCTTTCATCCCACACTTTCGTATCATCAAGCGGATCATACGATAATTTTTCCTCATCCATGGGATCCATTAATTGAACGTATAGTCCGTACTCTACTGTTTTGCCAGATGCAATGGTATCAAAAAGATCTTTCCCAGCATAATCTGGATTCTCACCGGCTAGTTTGCCCGCTTCCTGCCTCGTAATATATTCAATACCTGCAAACGGATACCAATGATATTTCACATATTTCCTTTCTCCCTGCGCATTCCGCCAGACATATGTATTCACACTATGTCCTGGGATATGACGCAAACTTTTCACTGTTCCAGCATCTGAATATAGATGGACAACAAAATTTAACGACTCTGGTGCTCGTGCTACAAAGCTCCAGAAGCGATTGGGATCCATTAGATTATTGACTGGAGATGGTAAAAACGCTTTAATCGCCTCAGGGAAACGAATCGTATCACGCACAGAGAAAACAGGTATATGATTACAAATTAAATCAAATATCCCCTCTTCTGTATAAAACTTAGTTGCAAACCCTCTTACATTCCTTGACGTATCAGGTGTTCCTTTCGTACTCACTGCTAATGAAAATCGCACCATAACAGGTACTTGTTGACCAGGACGCTGTAGGAAACTAAGCTGTGTATGTTCTTTCATTGAATGCACCGTTTGAAAATAGCCAAAAGCACCGAATCCTTTAACATGAACAGGTCGTTCAATGATTTTCTCATGGATAAATTCTTGCAGTGTTTCATGTTCTACACTATCCTGTTTTAAGATAGGTCCTCTTTTGCCAACAGTTTGTGAATGAAGCTTTGCAGGTTCGTCCCCTTTCCATTTATTTATATCCCTCTCTTCCACTTCTTCTTGCGCTTGACTTCCTCGACTATTGAAATGAATCTTTGCTTGTCGCTGATGTTTTTCGTTGTTTTCGTCCATATTTCCCTCCATATTCTTCTATGTCTTCCTGTTAATTAGATATGAAGGACAACTACGTTTTATGTTTCTTTCTATAACAACTTTCACTTAGAATTCTATCGAAGCATTCAAGCTGCTCATTACAACAAAGATTTAATAGATAGGAGTAGTTTATTAAAAAAAGTGGAGGGAGTGCCTTCGATATGACTTATTAAAAAGTTTGAACCTCACTATTATCCATTTAATAGGAATTGAAGGTAGTCAATTACATTAAAAAACCACCAGAACCAACTCTGGTGGGGTAATATAATCATCTATTTAGTTCATTTTCAATTCTCCTAAAGCAATTAAAGATTGCATAATTAAGAATAGTTGATGTGTTTCTTGAGGATTACGCAAATCCTTATCTAATGTATGTTCAATCTTTCGAATGCGATGGCGAAGACCGCTCATAGATAAATTCAGATCTGCTGTCGTTTGTTCCAATTTTCCTCCATTTAGTAAAAACACATATAAGGTTTGCAATAAGTCCACCATCTTGCTATCCGATAAATCATATAGTGAGCCTAATTCCTGTTTGGCAATTGTTTTCACCCCAGCTGTATTTTTAGAATTAATCAGAACACCAACGATTCCTAATTGTTTAAAGGACATCATATTTTCCTTTGAAGATAGTCTTAAAGAAACAAGGGCTTCTTCATAGTGTTGATGGGCACTTGTAATCTCATTTCCTTGATTGCTAAGACCAATTGTAAATTCACCATTAGGAAAGTCCGCACGTAAGGTCTTCATTAATGGGCGGAAGAATGTTTCATGATGCTCATATGAAAGTGCCGCATCCGGGATTAGAATGATTAGATGATGATCACGCATATTGATTAATACACTTTTCTTTTTTTCACTAAAGTATTGAATCATCCATTCATATATATCTTCCTGCAACTGAAATTCTTCCTCAAAGGATTCTGTTCCAATACTAAAATCAATCATGACTAAGAAATAGGACTGTGTTAAATCAATACCCGTATATTTACCCCTTTTAATAATCTCTGCTTTAGACGTTTCTCCTTCTAATATACGTTCAAGGAAACTACCCTTCATTCTCTCTAACGAATCAAAGCGTGTTTTTTCATTTAATAATATAAGGGAAGCAGCATTAGCAAATCGTTCCAGTAATAAATAGTCAGATTCATGACTGTTATCTATCGTTGGTTCATAAACAAATGAGCAGTACCCTTGAATTTTCTTTTGCACTAAAATTGGGGCCATCAGCCTTGTTTGCTTTTCAGTATGGACGATTCTCTTTTGAAAAAACAATGGATAGGTAGAGTGCTTTTCTTCCTTATCATTCATAGGAAATGAAAAATATTGCTTCATATCATCCGTCAGTTCACCGCATTCATCTGGAGATAAGCCTGCACTAGACATTTGATAAAAATCAATAGACTCTATCACAATTGGTATTTGCATATGATCGTAGACAAGTTCAGTAATTTCTTCTAAACTACTGCCCCCAGAAATCTCTTCAGTTAATTTACTTTGAAATTCAGCCAGTTTTGTTACAAAATTACGCTGTTCTAATAATTGTTCATATGTATAAGCTAATTCTTTAACGATGGGGGTTTCTTCATATGGTGAATGAGCATCTTCACCCTCCATCTCCCATTGTTCTTGCGATTGGATTGTCCATTTGCATTCAGCATCACCCTTCGCCACACAACACGTTTCTTTTACTAGCAGCGACACACCTGTGATAGTAGTCATATAGCCGCTAGCATAACCTACTAATGTATGACATTGAGGTGTATCACTATAGCCATGTAGTCTTATATGTTCTTCAGCCTCATAAGAACCATACCAAATCCCCTCTGAATAGAGAGATTTCACATGCTGATTGTCTTCACACATTGTTAAATGGCAAATATGCTTCACACCTGTGATTTGCCCATTTTCCTTATGATACAGGGGACCGTGCTTGATTAAATAAGGAATTGAAGTATGCTCTTTCATTGCCTTTTTAGCATCCTTTACACCATTCTCCCATCCAAAGGAAAATAAGAAACTTTTTAGGCGTTCAAAACCTATATGCTTAACGAGTTGATGACGCAAAATACCTAGTGATGCCGATGGTGTCGAAACGACTCTTTCATGTCCTTTTGTAATAGGATTGATTGAAACTTCATCAACAACAATATGCATAGATAACCTCCTAAAGCGCAAGATTGAAAGCGCAAACATTTCTATTTTTATAAAAAAGGGGAAATTTCGCCCCTTCCAGTCTATTTTATTAGAAAATTGAATCATTCGCGAGTTTTGAAACGAAGTTCGGCTGCTTTGAACTTTAGACGAATGTTTTTACTTTTGCTAACTCTGCCGCCACATCAACAATCATATCTTCTTGCCCGCCGACAACTTTTCGGTTACCTAGTTCAATTAAAATATCTCGTGCATCTAAATTGAACTTTTCTGCTGCACGCTGGGCATGTAAAGCAAAACTAGAATAAACGCCTGCATATCCAAGAACTAAACTATTTTTAGTAATTTCTTGAGGAACAGGTAAGATCGGTGCCACAACCTCTTCTGCTAGATCCATCATTTTATAAAAATCCACACCTGTTTCAATGCCCATTCGATCTAATACCCCTACTAACACTTCTGTTTGCGTATTACCCGCACCTGCTCCAAGACAACGAACACTTCCATCGATTCTTGTTGCGCCTGCTTCAATGGCAGCTAACGTATTTGCCATTGCTAATGAAAGATTATTATGAGCATGGAAACCAATTTCCACACCAATGGTTTCTTTCATTGCTTTGATTCTTGTTGTTACTTGATTTGGTAATAAAGCTCCAGCAGAATCAACGACATAAACAATATCGGCACCGTAACTTTCCATTAGTTTTGCTTGTTCCACGATTTTCTCCGGTTCTGCCATATGAGACATCATTAAGAATCCAACCGTTTCCATTCCAAGCTCTTTGGCAGCGTAAATATGTTGGGCAGACACATCTGCTTCTGTCACATGTGTAGCGATACGCGCCATCTTCGCCCCTAATTGCTGGGCTTGTTTCAATTCTTTAACTGTCCCTATACCAGGAATTAACAACACAGCAACCTTTGAAAAGTCAGTTACAGCAACAGCTGCTTCTATTAATTCAAACTCATTTGTTTTTGACCTGCCATATTGCAAAGAAGATCCCGCTAGGCCGTCTCCATGAGCTACTTCAATATAAGGCACCTTAGCCTCATTCAAGCCTTTGGCAATCCTCTCTACTTGCTGAACAGTATATTGATGTGAAAGGGCATGACTCCCATCTCGCAATGCCACTTCCGTTAATAATACCTTTTGACGTTCGGTCATATGAATCTCTCTCCTTTTACTGTGTAATTAAATTCTTTGCAAACTCTTCAGCTACCTTTACACCAGCCGCTGTCATAATATCTAGATTTCCTGAATATTTTGGTAAATAATCGCCGGCTCCTTCCACTTCTATAAAGATAGTTACTTGATTACCGTCGATCATTGGCTCCGTCCGTAATCGGTAGCCTGGCACATAGCTCTGCACGGTTTTTTCCATATCAGCAATTGATGCTTTTATCTCTTCTTCCTTCATCGTCCCCTCTTCCACTAACGTGTAGACGGTGTCTCTCATGAGTATTGGCGGTTCTGCTGGGTTTAATATAATAATAGCTTTCCCTTTTTTCGCGCCACCCACTTCTTGAATCGCCCTTGAAGTGGTTTCAGTAAATTCGTCGATATTAGCCCTCGTACCAGGTCCGGCACTTTTACTTGAGATTGTCGCAACGATTTCAGCATAGGCAACTGGACTCACTCGGTTCACCGCATGTACCATTGGTATAGTCGCCTGACCGCCACATGTAATTAAATTGATATTCTCAGCATCTAAATGTTCCTTTGAATTAACTGGGGGAACAATCAACTTACCTACAGCTGCTGGTGTCATATCAATGACCTTCTTCCCTGCTGCTTTTAAAGCTTTTGCATGACGAATATGCGCTTTTGCTGATGTCGCATCAAAAACAATATCTGCAAGTTCCGGCTGTTCTAAAAACCCATCAATCCCTGTATCAATGGCGACATACCCTAATTCCTTCGCACGTCTTAAGCCATCAGAATTTGCATCAATACCAATCACCGTTGTAAGTTCTAAAATGTCTGAACGACCTAATTTAATCATCAAATCTGTTCCAATATTACCTGATCCTAAAATCGCTACTTTTACTTTACTCAAACCTCAGTTCCCTCCTTAATTTCCTTCTAATATCCAAGTGCAGTTGAAATTTCATTGGCAGCAGTTTTAATTCCAGTAGTAACCTCTTGTTGATGTGCCTCATTTAATCGCACTGTTGGTACCGCACAACTAATGGAACCAACTACCCTTCCTTGATAATTAAAGATCGGGCTTGCTGTACATATAAGACCGATTTCAATCTCCTCATTATCAACAGCGAATCCCTGCTCTTTCACTACAGCTAATTCCTTTACTAATGCTTGCTTAGTGACAATGGTATTCTCAGTGAACGACTTTAAAGTAAGGGGTTCGATGATTTCTTCTTGTTCTTTTTTTGGCAAAAATGCCAATATCGCTTTCCCTACTCCCGTACAGTGAAAGGGTGCCCTCCTACCAATCTGCGAATAGATTCGCAAAGAATGAGGACCTTCCTTCTTTTCAATGTAAATCGCTTCACCTTGCTCAAAAGTTACTAAATGCACCGTTTCTTTTAGAGTAGTAACAAGCTTATTGATGATTGGTCTCGAAACTTCAGCAAAATCGAATTGGTTCTCAACGATATGACCTAGTTGAAAAAGCTTCATACCTAAACGATACTTACCACTTTCCTCATTTTGATAAAGATAACCTTTCGAGGCCAAAGTTTTTATTAAACCATGTACCGTGCTTTTAGAGAGTTCCATGGCTTCCGCTATTTCTTTTACACTTAACTCTTTTTGACCATTAAGAAATAATTCTAAAATGTCTGTTGCACGCAAAACTGATTGTATCGTCATACATCCTCCAACGTTCGATAATGTCGAATAGTATTCGTTAATATCATATTAAAATTGTAGGATGTTTTCCTTTTGTTTGTCAATATAATTATTCTGATTTTTTATTTTTTTCAAAAATTACTTGTAACCGCATTCATTTTCTTTATGCTACGTTTGATTGAATATTCTCATCCTTCTTCGGCCTGACAAATAACCATACAAGTCCACCGCAAATAAGAAGGATTATACCGCATAATTGAAATGCCATATGAAAGCCCGCTGCTTGTGTTGCAGATCTTTCAATAAGAAGACCCGTAATATAAGGACCAACGATTCCTCCTAATGAGGTAAACGCCATAAACCATCCTTGCACTTTACCTATATGCTCTTTTGAGACCATACTCGAAAGAATAGTCGGACCAAGCACAAGTGTAATACAACCGAAAGTAAGCCCTAAAGAGAGAAAGGCAATGACCAACATATTTGCATTTAGTATTGTCCCTAAAAAGTAACTAACTGCTCCCTCTAGCATCACCGGACCGAGTACAAACACTCGCCCCTTCACGATACTTTTCGTTTTCTTAAATAATCGGTCTGAGACAGTAGAGAAAGTGATTTGAGAAATGGTAATCATTATCCATGGGAGTGCTGCTACTATAGATAAGGTTTCTGCACTCAATTGACGGACATTTTCCAAGTAATTAGGAAGCCAATTTAAACCAATGGTAAAAGACCAATACGTCGCAAAACCACAAAGGGCAATAAGAATAAAGTTTTTTGACCTTAGCACTGGTCCAAATTTACTTACTGCTGTTTGTTGGCCTTGTTGTCGATTAGCTTTGTATTTTGCTATTGCTTCTTTGCGATCATTTTCTGCAATCATTAGCCAAAATACAACCCAAATCAAACCGACAATACAAGTCGCTAGAAATGCCGAACGCCAACCAAATTGAGTGATTAAAGAAATAAGTATAGGTGCCGACATAGCTACCCCTAAAGGACCACCTACAGAAACAAGTGTTAAACCTATCCCAAGCTTCTCTTTTGGTAGATATTTTGTTGCAGCAGTCATAGCGAGTGAATAAGATGGCCCCTCCCCTGCGCCTAGTATAATGCGTGTTATCAATAAAAAGGTAAAGCTTGACACAAATAGGGTAGAAAACTGCACAGTCGCCCAAACAATTGCCATAACAGCAATAACAATTTTTGCACCGAATCTGTCAGCTAACGTTCCCCCGATAATAGCAAAAATAGAATATAAAAAGAAAAAGGCACTTCCAATGATACCCCACTGTTCAGCATTCAACCCTAATTCTTCCATCAGAGGAACAGATGCAAATCCAATAATCGCTTTATCTGCATTACTAATCACTGTCAGTAAAAATAATAAAATAATAATTAGAATAGCCTGACGCGAGATTTTACCTTCTTTCGTACGAGGATTTTTCGCCATTTAGATGACCTCACTCTCAAGATTTTTAAGAAAAAGTAAGCGAAGGACTACGCTCCGCTATGTTTTTAAAAACTCACTTCTACACTCTCAAGCCCACTAAATTCTGCTTTAAATGAATCGCCTTTCTCCACAGGAATCGCTGCAGATAACGCACCTGATAAAATGACTTCTCCTGCCTTCAAGTGAACACCATAGTCAGACAGCTTATTAGCTAACCAAGCAACACAAGTTATCGGATTACCTAATACATCCGCACCATAGCCTTTATTAATCAATTTGTTATTTTTGTATAACTTCATTTCCATTTCTTTTAGCTTCACACTATCGACAGCATATCGTTCTTCACCTAAAACAAATTGGGCACTTGAGGCATTGTCAGCAATAGTATCTTCCAGTTTAATTCGCCAATTTTCGATTCGACTATCCACAATTTCTAAAGCAGGGATAATATAATCAGTGGCTGCTACAACATCTGCCTCTGTTACGTTCGGTCCCCGCAAATCATGCTTCAATACAAACGCAATTTCTCCCTCAATTTTCGGCTCAAATAATTGATCCATAGGAATGGCCGATTTTTGCATTGTGACATCCATGCTACTTAATAAATGGCCATAGTCTGGCTGATCAACCCCTAAGGCCTTTTGCATAGCTAGAGAGGTTAGACCGATTTTCTTTCCAACTATCTTTTCTCCTTGAGCCAACTTCACATCAATATTTTCCATCTGAATCTGATACGCCTCATCAACTGATAGCTGCTGGATGTCATCTGTTAATGGCTGGAGGGATTTCTTTGTTTCCTCCGCTTCTAAAAGCGCTTGAGCAGCTTCTTTTAGTTGATCATTTAACTGTAGTGTCATCATTGAACCTCCTTCTATATGGAAAGACCCCGCCACTTTGTTAAGAGACGGGTGTATAAATATTTATTTAGATACCACTTGTTTTTTTAAAAAATCAATGGTCACCTGATTGAATTCTTCCGGTTTCTCCCATTGTGGCCAGTGACCAGCCTCATTGATTACTGTCAGTTCACTCCCTGGAATCATCTCTTTGATCGGTTCTGCTTCTTCTACTGTTGAAGTTGGATCATGGTCAGTCCAAGCAAGTAATGTTGGTACATTGATTTTGCCACACCATGATGGGTCCCAACTAAATTGTTTTCTTGCTTCGATATTTTGCAAATGGACAATATGATGGACAGCTTCCTGATAAGCAGGTTGAGTATAAATATTGTAACGAGATTCAATTAACTCATCTGTTACTTGCGATTTATCATACATTAACCACTCTAATCTCGTTTTCACATTTTCATAGTTTGCTTCAAGTACAGCTTTTAATGTTGACGCTTTTAGCCCTGCCATAACTTCAGGTTTGTTATTCACATTACCAGGAGTATTGAGCACCATGGATTCCACATAGGTCGGATGGTGAGCAGCAAACCAGGCAGCCACCCATCCACCAAGAGATTCGCCAGATAAATATACTTTCTCTAAATCAAGCGCTTTGATTACAGCTAATAAATGGTCACTGTAACTATCAATACCGTACGGATAGTCTGGCTTTTCTGTATATCCATGACCTAACATATCGATACATATCACGCGGAAATGCTCAGCCAATCCTTTGATATTTCTTGCGTAAGCCTCGATGTGCCCCCCTGTACCATGTAAAAGCAAAAGAGGCTCTCCAGTTCCCGATTCTAGTACTCTCGTTTTCACCCCATCTGCATCGACAAAATGAAGTTTAAATTCGATATCTGCTAAATCGTTCCAAATAGACATATAATCCTCTCCTATTCTCTTTATTTTGTCACTTTCTCTTTCATCCACTCGTCATTCACTGGTGTTGTTTCAAAGAAAGAATCTGGCACTGATGGTCCCCACCATAAACGACCCTTTGTATCATATTCTTCCTTTGTCCAACCAATTGGTGGTAAATCAGTATCACGTTTATAATCACCCGAATAAATCTCAATACGATGACCGTCTGGGTCTCTTACATATAAGAAGAAGGCATTTGTTACCCCATGACGACCTGGTCCATAATCGATATTTGCGCGGTAGCCTGCGTCTGCAAGTAAGTCAGCCGTTTTCACAACGGAAGAAATACCGTCTACAATATAAGCAATATGATGCAGAGATGTTTCTTTATGTTGGACAAGGGCCACGTCATGTGTAGATGTTTTCGCTCTTGTCCATGCAGCAAATTTCCCCTCATCTCCTTGAACATATTCTGAAATGCTAAAGCCAATTGCTTGCCAGTATTCTAATGCTTTATCTACATTTGTTACACGCAGGTTCATATGATCGATTGCTACTGGCGGTATACCACGATGTAAATGGGAGTATCTCATTGGCAAGGCATCTACTCCGCCACTTTCGTTCCCTACATTCATCTCTTCCATTGCATGATAGAATTCAACCGGATGACCATTTGGCTCAGCTACTTTAAGAACTGGCCCTTTTCCTGGGTGAATACTATTCTCGACATATTGAGTGGCAACTCCCATTTCTTGATGTTGCTTCTCTAACTCTCTTAAATACTCAGGACTAGATACACGTAGACTAAAACTACCAAGAGCTGCTTTTGGCTTTTGCGTTAAAATTAAAGAATATCGATCAAATTCATCAATCGCACGCAAATATAGACTTGACTCTGTTCTTTCCACTTCAATAAACCCTAGTACATCTACATAAAAGTCTTTAGACTTATTTAAATCTGTTACAAACAGCTCGATTTGCCCTAAACGAAGAATCATTACTCTTCACTCTCCTATTGATCAATATATTGATTTAACTGATTTGTTCTTTTGCATCTGTTTTTTTCAACCAATGAATGCTTAATTCTTTTGGTAAGGTCTTGTTCGATTGCCATTCTACTTCTTCTTTGCTAAGGACTTTGACTGTATGCATATCCCCTTGGCAATTCACTTCATATTCACCAAGTGCAGGTAGAGTATAAAAAGGTTTAACCCAGTACGTGCTACCGTTCCTTTGCAACTTCACTTGATACGGCCTACCAAGAAGCGCATGTGCTAAATCTACTTCCCCCTGCTGTAAACAGCTGCGGATATAAGAGGAACTAATTTTCAACCCATTTCTGCTCAATTTTGAAACAGATGTTGTCGTTATTTGATAGCCTGAATCAGTTGCTAATCTGGCCATATGTCCGACTCCCTTGTTACCATAATGAAAGTCGAAACCAGCAACTGCATGTTTCACGCCAAGTGTGAGTAAATATTGCTTAACAAATGCTTCTGGGGAGAGGCTAGCAAATGCATGATTAAAAGGAACGACATAGAAAAGATCGACACCAAGAGAACTCATTCTCTTTTTCTTTTCCTCTAATGGCATTAAATAAGGAAAGTCAGATCGCTTCATTAACACCGTTTTCGGATGAGGAAAGAAACTCATGATTGCTAGTGGCAGGTTGCGTTTATTTGCTTCCACCTTTGCTTGGCGAATGACTTCTTGATGACCAATGTGAAGGCCATCGAAAAATCCGAGCGCCATCACACATGATTCTATATTTTTACCTAATACGCCATGGAGCTCTTCCTCATTTAAGACGATGGTTTTCATCTGACTTCCCTCCTTTATTGTTAAGAAATTGGCTCTTCTACTGCTATCATTGAACGGTATTTGCCGTTAAAGAATAATAATGGATCTTTTTCTTCTAAATACACATCCTTCACCCGACCAATAAATAACGTATGGTCACCTTCTACATGTGTGGCCGATACTTCACATGCCATTTGTGCCACTGCCCCGTCAATGACCGGCATGTCATTTAATCTAGCGAATGACACTTCCTTTGTTTCCTTTAACTGTCCAGCAAAATTCATTGACAGCTCTTTTTGATCATCAGCCAAAATATTGACGGTGAATATCCCACTATCTTTAATTTTCGAAAGGATATTCGCTCGCTCCCCAATAGAGATAACGATTAATTTAGGATCAAGTGATACCGACATAAAAGCATTAGCCGTCATCCCATGAACATTTCCATTTGTTTCGGTTGCAATCACCGTTACGCCGGTGGCAAATTTACTCATTGCATTTCTAAATAAACGATCATCCATCTTTACCTCTCCTTTCATTAACCTCTGACGCCACTCTCAAATCCAAATAGGTCTTGCCCGTAAGCAGCAACAGAATCTTCATAAAGTGATGTTTTATGTGTAGCCACAGATAAAATATCGCGGATAAACATTTCTAAAGTCCCACCTTTATACAGTGCAGCACCACCAAGTGTTAACATGGCACGAACAGCAATATCTGTACAAAGCTTTATAATTTTAGTTCTAATGGCAAAAAACTCCCCGAGTGGTGCCATTTCGCCATCCTTGTCGTAATTTTCTAATAAAGAAATGTATTGAGCCATCAACCCTTTTGCTGCATGCAAATCGGTAGAAATTTCTGCTATTACACGTTGACTTCGAGGGGACTCACTTTCTCTCATCCCATCCATCAAACGAACACGCTTTTCAGTTAACACTTTAAACTCTTCAATCACTCTTTCCGCACCACCGATAGCAATCGCTGGGAATCCAATATAAAATGCCGGATAAAATGGCACATGATAAAACGGATAACTTTTATCATAATCTTCTTCTGGTGGCCTTCTTGTTGATTCCGCTTTTTCTAAATCGAGAATACGCTCTTTCGGTACGTACACATTATCTGCAATAATTTGGTTACTTCCCGTCCCTCTTAATCCAAAAGTATCCCAATTTTTAACGATTTCAACCTCAGATGTTTTCAAAATGGGTAGGCAGACTACTGGTTTATCACGTCCTGGTAATTGAACTTTCACCCCTACGCCAACCCAATCACTATGAAGAATGCCACTGACAAAATTCCATTTCCCACTAATTCTTAATCCATCTCCATCAGGTTCTGCTGTACCTAATGCTGCAAAGATATCTGCAATCAATCCACCTTGATTGACTACTTCATCTCTTCCTGCTTTCGGTAAATAAGATGGTAATGAATTGTGTAAAGGGTAAAGGAAGGTTAACCAAGCAGCAGAAAGATTATAATTTGCCACCTTTTGAATCACTTTTGCAAAGGTAGATAAACTCGCTTGTGGCCCACCATATTCCCTCGGTAACATCATCCTTGAGATTTGTGTTTCTTTTATCAAATTCACGACATTTGCTGAAACCGTGGCATTCTTATCAGCCTCATGCGCTTCTTCTTCAGCGAGCATACCAATCTTCTCGGCTCCCTGTAATAGCGCTTCTTCCGTTATATTATCCACCGTATTAACATTCATTGTTACTCACCCCGTTTATAGAATATAAAAACAATTAATTTGATATCGCTTACATTGATGATTCGAAATTTTCTTTTAATTAAGTTTCTACTGTTAGTGTAGTGAAAAATGAAAATTCAAACTAGAACAAAAACTGTTCATGATTTTTGATTTTTTCGTCTTTATTTGTTCATGTCGGAAAACTTTTTCACAAAATAACTGGCGTAAAATGAAAAAGAAGCGTTCAAATGAAGAACGCTTCTTTTTTGTGATTTTATGAAAATATCGTCTAATCATACAGAGAGGAGTTGCTGTGATAATCAACTATTAATTTCCATTGGGCCCCTAGTAGAGGATTCTTTTTTGTGATGCTCTCGACTCTGGAATCTTTCCTGGCAGCCTCGATGAATGTACAAAAACAAATATCTGCTATATACATTTTAACTCACAACTTTACTTGTTTTTCTTGTACCATTTTGCGCGTAAACACGTCTTGCACGCAGTTCTTTACCTTTTACATCCTTATCAGTCGCGGTTTCCTCTTTTATGCTACTTATCTTTGTGTTTTTGCTCAGATTAGTCGCGATTCCCTCTTTTAACCTACTTATCTTTGTGTTTTTGCTCGGATTAGTCGCGATTTCCTCTTTTTCTCTACTTATCTTTGTGTTTTTGCTCAGATCAGTCGCGATTTCCTCTTTTAACCTACTTATCTTTGTGTTTCCGCTCTGATTAGTCGCGATTTCTCCTTTTTCGCTACTTATCTTTGTGTTTTTGCTCAGATCAGTCGCGGTTTCCTCTTTTATGCTACTTATCTTTGTGTTTTTGTTCAGATTAGTCGCGATTTCCTCTTTTATGCAACTTATCTTTAAGTTTTGGCTCAGATTAGTCGCGATTTCCTCTTTTTCACTACTTATCTTTAAGTTTCCACTCTGATTAGTCGTGACTCTTCCTTTTACCCTACTTATCTTTGATTTTCTGGATGACTTTTGCTCATATACGCAACTTGCCCCAATTTCTCTTTCTTTTCCTATTAGTTTTTGTCCGCAAACTCAACTTCTTAAGCAGGCAGACGTTTTTTCTTTTCTGCGCCCTCTTGTAATTCTTCCTTTCACAACGCTCACAGCTCCGGTTCTAATATCAAGGAGACCATATATCAAATACCATATTTACAATCAAAGGAAAGAAACAAGCAAAGCAATAATAGGAAAAAAAACAAAAAACCCATTTAACCCTTGCAAAAAAATAATGAGCGGGCTCATGCTATTTTTGTTTCTAATATAAAAGAAAGAAATGATAGCTAAAATGGGGGTGAGTAATCCAAAGATGCCATAGACCTTACCCGTTGTGTCTAAAAGCTCTTGAATAATTAAAGAAGTAAGAACGATATTTACTAACAACAACAATAAAGGAATAAGCATTTTCTGTGCTTTGTACTGCTCCACCTCTATCACCATCCTTATCAGGTCTCTTTCAACTAATGAAAAACAGCCACAAAAAAAGCAGACCTATTATCATATAAAGAAGCTTATATTTACCTTTTTGTATCCAGGCTTCTATCGAATCTAGTAGAAAACTAAAAGCAAGTATGAAATATAACCAACCTGATATAAAGAGTTCAGTGTTTTTGATTCCTATCAAGATATAGAATAATAGCAAAAAAGCGAGAATGAACCGTAGTATCATAAAAGCCTTGATAGGTTCTTCTTTACTTTTTTCAAAAAACAAACCCATATCCTTCACCGTCTCTCAAGTTTTTTTAATTCCTTATTCCGACGTTTCAAAAAATAATATATAAGCAAGCCTCCGATTAAGAAAAAGAATAGTGAGCCCCAAACCCCCCTTGATAAACTAGCGAAAAAATAGAAAAACACCGCATTCACTAACATCCAAAATGTAAAAAGGATAGAAAAAACCAAACCTCTCATAGTCTTATTTGCCCTTTTTGCTAACAACCAAATTCCTACAATACATTGCAATAATATAAAACCAATGATTGAACTCATCCAATAATTATAAACTAACACTACTCCACACCATTTTCTAAGATGGCAAAGGAGCCAAGATCAGCATCAATCTGAGCAGTTGCCCCATAAGGCAAAATAAATTTTGGTTCCGTATGTCCGAAATTCAAGTTATAAAGGACCGGTACATCAGTTAAACCGTATTCCTGTAAAACGGTTAATATCACCATCTTGTATTCTTCATAGAATGCTTCATCATAAGGCTTAGCAAATACGATTCCATTTGCTGCTCTTAATATCCCTTGCGCTGCATAATTCCTGAGCCAATACTTCACATAATCAGGGGCCGTCTTATCTTCGGACGTTTCAAAAAACAAAATACTACCTTGCCAATACTCTTTCTCTGGCCAAAGACTGGTTTGCTTAGCAAACTCCAGCACTTCAATACAGCCGCCAATTAACGAGCCTTGTACCTTACCTCTTCCTTGCAGGACCTCATAGCCGTTATTCTTATTCATTTTTCGCCGCTTCTCTTTATTGACTTCTATCCACTCAAGCCTCTCACTCGTCCAATGTGGAGCAGGCGTCAGTTCACCAATTGTAGAAGAGGAAAATAGTGTACGTTCGATGCTTTCAACGGTGTACGGATCCATCTCAACATTCTCGGCAAAATCTGTTAAAATCGCAGGTCCATAGAAAGACGATAGCCCTGCTTTGTGACAGAATAAATGAGTAATCGTGACATCTGAATAGCCCATAAAAATTTTAGGATTTTCTTTTATCACATCAAAATCAATATAGGGCAGCAAGCGAATACTGTCTTCTCCACCAATATTGGCAATAATGGCTTTAATACTATGGTCAGAAAAAGCTGCCATTAAGTCTTCGGCGCGCGCTTCGGGATGTTGATATAAATAATCTGCCCCCTTCAGGCTGTGCGGCATTGCGACGACTTCTAGTCCAAATACTTCTTCAAGCCGCCTTACCCCTTGTTCATAACGCCACCTAATTTCTTCTTCACCTGCACCTCCCCATGAAGGACTCACCGTTGCTACTCGGTCACCTCTTTGCAATCTTTGTGGTTTTCTTAACATATATATCCCCCCATCTGTTATATCCAACGTGCAAACCAAGCTACATAGTAAGCAGCAGGCAAGAATATGATTTGCGCTGCCAACGTGCCAACAAACTTAGAACTAACCATTGTTAATGAATAACTTTTCAAATAAATATATTTGCTTGGGTTAGTTACCACCCTATCAGCTAATACTGAAGCTTTTGGGTCAATAAATAATGTCAGAATAATTGTTGCTACACCGTTTATGATACCCGACGACATTAACGCTGCTTGCGCATACTCTGGTGCAATAATGGAAGCATAGATAGATGATAGCACCCCTGTCGTAAACACCGCTGTGACAATTACATTCAAGCAAAATAAGCGCTTAGGAATGGTTTGTAACGTAATTCCTTTTAAATAATAGAAACGAGGGATTCTAATACATGAAAGCATACGCTTGATTCCTCGTAAGTTAGTATTTTTCTTTACTAATGCGGGGATTGAGCCCCGCTGTTCTGACATTTGCACGATTGCCTTTGAAAATATCAAAATAAATGTAGGGAAGAGCAACATGCCTAGCAATACACCTATTGAAGTAACACCTATTAACAGGCGGTACTGTTCTTCAATGAACTTCATGACATTCCCTTCAGGTGCTGCATTAATCAACTTTGCCGTCATCGGTTGCTGAATCATCGTCGAAAATCGTGAGACAATCACTAATGTACTAAACAATGAGATTGCTGTAGCAATCAACCTTACTCTTGTTCCAGCAATCCTAGTCGAGTAAGCTAAAGTCTCTACTAATGTAACGATTAATAGAAAACATGCGATCAAAAGTAATTTTGCTGTGATCAATTCTGTCATTAACTTGTTCACTCCAGCTTTTTATATTAAAAGCAATTATAAATCAAGTGGGATAAATTAACAATAATAAATACCATCCTTTTCCTTTTGTATTTGGGCATAAGAAAAACGCTCCTTCCACTAGAAGCAGCGCATTTCCGTTAAGGCATTTCCTGTATCTCTGTTTCAAATGTTGAAAAAGCAAAGATACCAAGTAACGCAAATAATATCCATATGACCGTAAGAATGATACCTATAATACCAAAGATAAGACCGGCCGTTGCTAGCGATTTCCCTTTTTCTCCAGTTTGGAGGATTTCTTTTGCTGACAACCTTCCAAAAACAATACTAATAACCCCTAATAAGATGCCGATAAATGGAACGAGCAATGAGAGAATCCCTAGGGTCAGGGAAACCACTGCTTTCGTATTTGTTTTTTGTTGTTCCATTCTTTCCCTCCTATTCCATAAACCTAAATAAATCGCCTAAAATAATTTCATCAGATAACTTAAGTTCTTTACGTACCGTTTCTAGATAAGTTTCACAGTTTTCTTCTTCAGTTAGTGATTCAGTATTCATGCTGTAACAAGCATTGTTAAGATAAGCGTATTCACTAGCTACCATACTGCCATCACGAAAGACAACAGGTTTATTAGGATCTCTCGTAAAGAGGTTTTCACTAAAATTTGTTCTTTTCTCCTCATCAATACCCATTAGTTCGAGGATAGTCGCATGAATATCAATTTCGCCACCGATGGTTTCAAATATCGCACCTTCTTGGCCAGGTATATGAATAATAAGAGGAATTTGCTGCAATTGAAGATGATTAATCGGCGTTTCCGATTGATCTAATAACTCATGCACGCCTTCTTCAAATTCTTGAGAAATCCCATAATGATCACCATAGATAACGAAAATGGTGTCTTCATACATCCCTTCTTTTTTTAACAAATCAAAGAATCTTTCAATCGCTGCATCTTCATAATTAACCGTTGTCACATAACGATTAACAACGTCAACCGACGTATCAGCAGGAGGTATTCGTTGGTCCTCATTTTCTAATAAAAAAGGAAAATGATTTGTTAATGTAAGGAAACTAGCCATATAAGGTTCCGTCAGCGTTGAAAGATGTGTGATTGATTGTTCAAAAAAAGGAATATCTTTAATACCATAGTTTACGGAATTCTCTTCTGTAATATGATAGTCCTCTTGAGAAAAATATTGATTATAACCTAAGCTCGGATACATTTGCTTTCGATTCCAAAAATTAATGCTGTTACCATGGAAAGTGGCAGCGCTATAATTATTTTTTGCTTTCAATAATTTAGGTAGAGAAATAAACTCATTCTCAGGTCGTCTAACAAAGACAGAACCACTGGATAAAGGGTATAAGCCCGTATGAATCATGAATTCTGCATCTGACGTTTTTCCTTGTGCTGCTTGCTCATATATATTTGAAAAATAATAACTATCTTCTATTAAGGAGTTAAGGAATGGGGTAATTTCTTCCCCATTGACTTTACGGTTAATGACGAAATTCTGCGTAGACTCTAAGCTAATCAATACTAAATTCTTTCCCTCAGCAAGACCAAAATAGTCTGATTTAGCATCAGGCATCCCCTGTAAATAGTTAGTTACAGGTTCAACACTTTTATCACTAGCTAATACTTTCATCATTGGTGATTGCAAACTATTAATAATGTTGAACACTTGATAATTATATAGCCCTAATGACTCAACAAGCTGTTCCCTGTCATAGTTCGCTTGAAGCACGTAAGGATTTCTCAATAATGCGAGGGAAACGGTCATCATGATTAAGACCATAGTCAAGCCAACATACTTCTTTTTATGAGGCATAGCTGGTTGCCACTTTGTTTGTTTTGTTTTTCGCCATACATAAACAAAAAAGATAATATCTAAGAATAATAGCAAATCTAAAGGCGAAATTAACTCTAACGTACTTGGTCCAAGTCCACCAACATTATTTAGCTGCATAAGTACAGATACTGTTACAAAATCAATATAGAAACGATAATATAGTAAGTTCGCATATAACAAACCAATAAGCAACACATAGGCAATTAACACGCCTATCATGGAAAATCTTTTTTTGAATATAAAAGCAAGGCCCATAAGTAGCAGACTAATACCAATTGGATTAACGAGAAGGACGAGAAAGTCTAGCCATGTCTCGACGGTTAAATTGAAGCCTACCCATGTAACAACCACTACCTTTACCCATAACATGACAAAGAGTGCAGCTAGATAATGCTTACCAACCCAATTTATAAAGTTTTTCATCCCATTACCTTCCTACTATGAAAGCTGTCATAGACTTTAAGCAAGCGAATCATCGCATCCTCAACCTCTGCCTTTTTCTGTTCCCCCATTAGTGCAATCTGAAACCAGTTTCTCTCAAGCAAATAGTTGCTTTCATAACTGACATAAACCCCTACCAGCTTCAATTGATCGCCAAAATCTCTTGAACTAATTTCTGTCTTTAATTGAACAGTCAAAATACCCGGAGAATAATTTTCCCCATAAAACACTCTTAAGCCTGCCTCTACTAACTTTTGACGTACTAATTCATATAAAGCATGACTTGCAAAATGATGATTCTCTATCGCTATAGAAAGTGCATACAGCCCATTTGATGAATGTGTAAACGGAATGCTCGCCTTGGCCTGATACACACCAATATCGAGATATTTCGGTAATTGATGATGAGGCTTGATTTGTGTTTGATGAAAAACCAGCGCTAAACCAGGATAGGAACCTAAGCCTTTCCCACTAACCGCACTCGTGATATATACATTCTTTAGATGAACTGGAACAATTCCTAGCGAACTGCAAGCATCTACACATAGCTTCACATTATACTGCAGACAAAGCTGTTCCAATTCTTCTAATGGAAAAAGATAACCTGTAGATGTTTCACAGTGTACAGTCCAAATCCAGCCAATATCTCGATTGTCCCGTAACATGTTCTCTACTTCGCTTATATCTATAGGTGCGTTCCATGGTTTCTCAACTGTCGCAAAAGGTAATTTGAAACGCTTACCATGCTCAATGAGCCGGTACCCAAATTCACCGTTTGCTAAAATGAGCCCCTTCTCATTTACTATTGATAAATGGGCAGCAACCATATCATTTGCCATTGTTCCTGTACCAACAGCTATTTCGACTTCATTAGCATTAGTTAATGCGCAAAGCTTCTTTTTTAGCTGGCTCAACATGGAGCTTACTTCATGAGAACGGTGGGACACTGGCTCTCTCCCCCACGCCTCCTTTACCTTATCTGCGATCGAAACTGGACCAGGAAGGAAAAAATGTCCATGCTCTTTCGCGTTCCGCCTCAGCATTTTTTGAAAAAGCTTAGATGCTGCCTCGAAACTTTGTTTTGTTAAATACATTGGTTGGTATGGCGCTTCCTTTGTACCTACCAAAGGACCAAAGGGGCGGAATCCAAGATGTCTATATAACTTTGTCTGTCTTAATGTTCCAGAAATGATTGCCATTGTATAATGCTCTTCAAGACAGAAATCAACTAACGCTTTGCTTAACTCGTAAAATACGCGACTCCCACGATAAGGTGTTTTGATAGATAATAACCGTATCTCACATAAGGTTTCGTTCGGTGGCAGGTACGCGTCTAATTGATCAAGCTTTTCGTCTAATGAAAATGGTCTCGTCCCTTTTACAGCAATCATACCCACGACTTCATCTTCTTTTTTAGCGATAATATATGTATTGGCATCATGAAAGCGATCAACTAATTTTCTTTGTTCATTCACTCTATGTTGCGGTATTTCCTCTACAAATGTTTCATAGTTTAATTGATGAATCTGCTCCAGTTCAGAACTTTGATCTGCACGCTTATAAACAATTGCTGTCATCATTCCACTCCTCCACTTCTATGCAGCCTTACAATAATGAATAGCATAAAAAAGTATGCCGCCGCTAACATCCAACTACTTTTTATCATAAGTAGAATAGGCATGATAAAAAAACTAGTTAGTGTAGGGATAGTCAACTTCTTTGTAATGATATATAGCAGGAGAATGAGTCCTCCGACGATCAGTAAACCCATTGGCAACAAAACCAATGAGACAGCTAGATAGACAACGATTCCCTTTCCCCCATGAAACTGTAATTGCACTGGCCAGATATGACCACATAAGATGGCTACCACAACGCAAGCGAGTACTAGATTACTAGCTTCCCCCAAATAAATGACTACTAACAAAGGGAAAATGGTTTTGAGTGCATCAATAATTACGGTATACACAAAAGCTTTCCTACCCATCACTCTACCGGCATTACGTGCACCTGCATTACCACTTCCCTTTACTCTTATATCCTCACCATATAAAAATTGACCAATATAATAGGCCCCATTTAAACAACCACAAGCATACGCAAAAAGAACCCATAAAACCAAATTCAGGAAGGGTCACCTCTCTTTTTTAACATAACTACATCCCTCATATCTTAACATTATTATCCAATGTGTAGGAATACCCTAAATGTCATTTTTTACATAGGTTTTAAAATATAAAAAAGACTCAAGCCACCAATCATTTAGAGTCTCGAGCCTTTTCATTCCATTTTCATTTACTTAATTTAAATCAACTGCTTTTTGAGAAGCTTTCATTTGTTCAGCGATGTCACTAATGAAGGTTTGCTCCAGCTGTTTCACCATTTGCTCTTCTGCTCTAAGCATTGCCTGCTCAATTAAACAGCCTTCATTATGTGGGTGGTCGTGATCAAGTGAACAGTGAAACAGTTGATTACTTCCTTCTATCGCTTGGATCACTTGTAAAAATGAAATATCTCCATTACGCTTCACTATACGGTAACCACCTTTTGCTCCGGGTGTGGATTCAATTAACCCCGCTTTTACCAGCTTTGTTAATATTTTCGATAAATAAGTCGGCGATAGATCTTGCACTTTTGCTAACACGTCCACTCCGACAGATTCACCTTTTGGAGCCAAGTATAAGAAAGCCATTGTGTGTAAACCATAATTCGTCGCACTTGAATATTTCATTTTTACTACTCCTTTTTTCTAAAAATCTTCGGCTAATAAATCA
Organism: Cytobacillus sp. FSL R7-0696; assembly: GCF_038006865.1. NCBI lineage: Bacteria > Bacillati > Bacillota > Bacilli > Caryophanales > Bacillaceae > Cytobacillus > Cytobacillus sp. FSL R7-0696. The sequence continues at coordinate 1,335,490 of NZ_JBBOWA010000001.1, forward strand.
CTCACAACAGCAATGCCAGCTCTACTTCCGTCACTAGCCGCAAATATAAGTTGAGCCATTGGCATTGTTGATGTGTCACCACTAGCATAAACACCTTCTATATTTGTTCTACCAAATTCGTCTGTGATAATGCCACCATTTTCATTCACTTTACAACCTATTATATCAGCTAAAGGAGAAGCTTGCTTTGACATCATCCCAACAAATCCACCATTCCTTTCTAATCTTTCCCCATTTGTAAAGACAACTTCTTGTAATTGTCCCTCTTCACCATGTAAATAAGCAATTTCATCCTCCAATACACGGATCCCTTTCGAGGCTAACAGTTCTTTTTCTTCTCCTGTTAAAATCTTCTTCCCATTAGAGCATACAATAATATCATCACTCCAATTCGTTAGTAATTTAACCATATGGGTAATACCTTCCATCTCAGAAACAACCACGAGTTTTCTCTCCCTTAACTCCCAACCATCACAAAAAGGACAATGAAAGACACTTTTGCCATATAACTCTTTTAACCCTTTAATAGGAGGTAACTGATCCTTCACTCCTGTTGCTAAAATCACTTTTCTCGATTGTATCAGATTGCCTGAGCTTGTCTTAATGAGGAATATATTGTTTTCTTTTTTAAGCCCCGTCACCTTTTCTGTCTTTAATGAAATGCTTGGATATTTCTGAAGATCTTCTTTTGCTAAACGTTTAAATTCAGCTGGTGCAATTCCATCTCGTGTAATAAAACCATGTGATTCATGTGTAACACTATTTCTCGGTTTATCTTCATCAAAAAGCACGATATTTTTTCTTGCTCTCCCTAATACAAGTGCCGCATTCATACCTGCTGGACCGCCACCAATAATCACACAATCTAACATTGTATTACTCACTCTCCTATATAAATATATTATAGACCTTTAATATCTATAATAAGGAGTATACCGATTAAAAACAAGGAAAACAACTCACACTTTAGAGTAAAGACTTTTTAGTAGATAAAAATTAATAGCATTTGTTGGCGATATACTCTCGTTATATGTACACTTATGTTCATAATAAAAAGTGCTCACCAGAAGATGAGCACTCTCTTATTACTTTTATTAATCATCTAGTTCAACTTTTAGTACTTTACCAGTTAAAGCATCAATTTTTATTTCTGCTTCTTGTTTGCCTTCTAATTCAATATCGTAAATAAGTATCCCATTATCGTGATCAAGTTGCAGTTCACTGAACTCTCCGTCTGCTTCTTTTTCAGCTAATTGAATGGCATCACTTGCCGAGAAAAGCTTTTGATCCAGTGTAATTTCTTCGTCCTGCTCATCTTCTTTCTCTGATTTCACTTTAAGCACTTCACCAGTATTTGCATTTAACTCTACATCTGTTTCAGTACCATTCCCTTGTAGCTCTACATTATATACGAGATTTCCTCTTTCCCACTCTAATTCAACATCAGTTACTTTTCCTTTCCCTTCCTCTTTTGCTTTCTTGATTGCTTCTTCAATTGAAAGGGTTCCTTCATTTGTATTGCTTGTTTGTTTTTGTTTCACTTCTTCACCATTTGTTACCGTTGCTTTTGGGGCATCATCATTGGCAAATGTGGTTGCAGCAAAAACGCCTCCTAATGTAATAGCTCCTGCTAATAAACCTACTCCTACTTTTTTCATTTTAATTTCCTCCTGTTTGTTATGTCTATACTGTTATATTAAACAGCTATCATGAGATAAAATTGTGAGGAAGATTAAAATAAGATTAGAATTCACTTCTTTTTCATTAATCCCAAGTCACAGTTGATTCGCCTGTAATGGCATTCACTTCAACTAAAGCCTCTTTTTCATCACCCGTTTCAATTTCGATAAGATAGAAGACATGATCCTCTTCATTTTCCAAGTCAACATCATCTACTTCGCCTTGAACAGCTTGGAGAGCAATTTCAATCGCTTCTTCTTCTGTCAGAATCGTATTTTTCGGAGGCTGTTCATTGGCTAGCTCATTTGAAAGGACTTTCCCAGTTACTGCATGTAAGGTAATTTCACGCGCTTCTCCGTCTTTGACTACTTGAGCGACAAATACTTCTTCGCCTGACTTTTCTTTTAGGTTTACTGAATCAATTTCCCCTAAAGAAGCAGTTTGCACTAATTCCTTGACTTCTTGTTCCGTTAAACGTTGCTTTTCTTCTCCTATTCTTGACATTTCTTCTATTTCACCGCTTGCACGATTAATGTGTAGTTGATACATTTGCCCCGCGCGATCGAAAGAAACGATAAACTCTTTACCTTTATTCTCTGTTTCTTGGATAACGCCTCCATATCGTTCCTCAACTATCTGCTTTACCTCGCTCTCAGCTAATTCATCCGATGGCAACACAAACGGTTTGAGCAAGAGCCAGACAATAATGATCATGATGAAAAACAACAGAATGAATCCTAAACTACTAATTACCTTCTTCTTCATTTTCTCATCACTCCTGACTTTGCCCTTTATCAAAAAGTATTTTCACTTTCGTTCCTATTCCTAATTCGCTTTGAAGCGTTAACTCAACATCAATCGCTTCTGAGATTTCTTTTGCCAAAGATAAACCGAGTCCGCTACCATTTTTCCCCCGCTTCCTTGCGGGATCTACTTGGTAAAAGCGATCAAACACTCTCGCCTGATCAGCTTTAGAAATACCAACTCCTGTATCAATTACTTCAATAAATGTTTGCTCATTTGCCTTCCCGATAACAATTTCAATCTCATTTTCACTATATTTCCTAGCGTTATCTAAGAGGATAAACAATAGCTGCTTAAGCTTTTGCTCATCAGAAGTGACCGTCGTTTCTTTTAAGCCAGTTATTGTAATGTGGCGCTGATACGCCCTCTCAAATGAACGACTAACTTCAGAAAGGAACGGGGAGAGTGTAATCTCTTGTTTTTGTACATTCCATTCTTCGTTATTCTTCGCCAAAAGAAGCAATTGTTCAGTTAGTTCTCGCATCCTTATTGCCTCTGAGTGGATAGCTTCAACAGATTCATCGACTAAATCTTTATCTTGGTACCCTCGTCTTTTAAGCAAATTAGCATAACTTTCTATGATTGTTAATGGTGTTTTTAATTCATGAGAAGCATTAGCAATAAATTGCTTTTGTTTCTCATCATTCTCCTCAAGCAACGTAATCATATGATTGAAGGTTTCACCCATTTCCCTCAATTCGATGTCTGCATTTCGATGGAGCTCCAGCTGTTTAAATTGGCCACTATTTCTAATTTCCTTCATTGTTGCAGTTAAAGAAAGAATCGGCGTAGTAATCACGTTGCCGACAAACCTACTTGAAAGGAATACAGGTATCGTTGCAACTAGCGTTACGATAAAGAGAACGGTCTTTAATATATTTAAATTTCGATAACTTGCTTCAATATCTTTTCCTATTTGTAAGTTTGCCACTTCTCCACTAGGCAAAATCATTGGTGTTGAACTAATAACTATATGGTCGTTCTTAATAATTTCTGTCTTATCACTTGCTCCAAATTGAAAAGCCAGCTTATCTACCTTTTCATTATTCATCGAAGTGGTTGTTGTTGCTTCTCCATTTTCATGAATAATTCTTATAAACCCATCAACCGGCACATACGCCCTTAATAAGCTTCCTTGAGGTAGAGTGCCTAGGGATTGATGGAACTCAGTTAAAACCCTATTTAATTCTTCTTTCGCCTGCTCCTTCTCACCCTCTAGCGTAATGGATTGAAAAATAAAGTATATTGTAAAGTTCATTACAATGAGTAAAACAATAAATAAGACCGCAGTATATAAATGAATTCTATTTTTGATCTTCATGTTGGTTGCCTGAGGGTATAGCCCACACCTCTTACTGTTTGAATAAGCGGTTTGACATCATCCGATACTTCTAACTTCCTTCTTAAATAACGAATATACACATCAACCACATTTGTATCACCGCTGTAATCGTACCCCCACACTTTAGACAATATTTGGTCTCTTGTCAGCACTTGGCGTTCATTCTCAGCTAAATAGAGCAATAAATCGAATTCCTTAGCAGTCAACTCAATGGATTGTTCCCCTCGCATGACTTCTCTCGTCTGCTCATTCATTTTTAAATCGCTACAAGTTAACCATTTTCCTCCTTCTTCCTTACCGCCTTTTTGTTTCAATCGCAAAGCTGCTCTCACTCGTGCTAGCAATTCTTCTATTTGAAAAGGCTTGGTGACATAGTCATTCGCCCCAAAATCAAGTCCAGTTACTTTATCTTCTACTGCACCTTTAGCCGTTAGTAATATAACCGGTGTAACCGTATCATTCCCTCTAATTCTACGTAGAATTTCCATCCCACTTAAACCTGGTAGCATCACATCTAAGAGGATAAGATCCCACTCTTTTTCTCGGTAATGATTCATCGCCTCCATGCCATCATACACCTTTGTCACTTGATAACCTTCATACGTTAATTCAAGCTCTAATAAGCGTGCAATTTTTTCCTCATCCTCAACAATAAAAATCTCCTCTGCCATCCACCACGCCTCCTTTTACAGTTATTATTAACTTACCAAAAGAACATTAAAAACAAATTAAAATTTTCATTAAATAAACCTCCCTTTTTTGGAGGAGGTCTCACCATATTAATTATTCGTTCGGCTTGAGGCGTACACTATAAAATCTCATTGCCCTCGGCACACCCTTCAATTCAAAAACACCTAAGAACGCTAGCGTTCTTAAACGGTACTCAATAAACAAATCCCCAATGGGTTGGTCTAAATGTCCAATGACCTCACCAATTAGGCGGGCAGACTTCATAAATTCTTTTCCCTTTTGAAGTTCCCTTGCCTTAGCAATAATCATCTCATCTAAATAATTTTCACTGACAGGAGTTAACCTTCCTTCTTCCCATGTCCTTAAAAAGACGTCCTTCGATTGAGCAAGCGTAACCCAAAGTTCTATCCATTTTTGACGTTCATCTATTGATAAGAGGAGATAATTTCCCACATTTTTTATATATTCCATCCACTGCTCGGGCGCAAGCTCACCCGTATGTAGAATATCTTGACGTGTTAAGCTTTGCTGGTGCTCCTGATCTAAACCTATATATATTTGATTGTTTTTCTCCCGTAATAGGTAGACGGCATAGGCTATTCCTGTCTGTTCATGCGCATTTTCGCATCCCCAAATAAAAATTTTACATTGTTCGGGTAATGCCTGTAACTTCATCCAACTTTCTTCTATCCGTGGAATATAGTCAAAGATAAATTCATCTTCTAAATTAATATGTTCAAACAACCAGTCCTTGCGCTTCTCAAGACCCTCTATTTGATGCAATTGCCATAATGACCCTATCGAAAAATTAATTGGAATCGTAATGACTCTATCACTTATATTTAATTTCTCTATTGCTTGTTTTAAACTCCCCGCACTCGAATCGCTAAAAACAATATGTATATTACCTCCTTGAATAGGAGGAGTTTCCTTATCAAATGTTAACACAGCTCGATAAAACTTCTTCATGCTAGTCATATAATCCTCATCAGAGTAATTTCCTGAACGAAGCATTTCAGTATGTAATAACATTTGTAACAGTAAGGATCTTGCTTCATGATCCGATAATTTATCTACTTGCTGTTTAATTTGCAACTGCTAATCCACTCCCTATACACTTTTATTACAATCAAAGACCATATTCATAAACTCATAAGTACTTCCATTTGTTTCTTACATATATATGCGACTCGTGCGAAACCCCATTCGTTTATATAGTTTAATAGCCCTTTTATTGAAAGTAGCTACAGATAATGTCATCTGTTTAGGTTCATCATTCATTCTTAAAAAACACATCGCTGCCTTTAAGAAAGTGACACCTTTTCCTTGACCAGTTAAGTCTGGTCTCATTCCAAGGCCTATATCCATTGAGTAACCCATATGCTCAATCATCAAAAAAGCGATAAGCTCTTCTTCATCCTTTACAGAAAAAACAAACTCTCCCCGTTCTTTTTCATCCAAAAATGCAACTAAATCCGCCTCATCTTCTTCCATATTATAAAAATCATAGGGGGCATCCTACTGCCAAGTTAAAGCAATTTCCTCAGCTTCCTGTTGCGACATTTAAATGAATCGGCATATAGATTCCACCTTATTTTAGTAAATTATACCACTTCCTATCTATTCAAGGCCCTAACTAGCCATTTAATATGCAGGGCCCTGCTTTTGACAGCGAAGTCCGCATTGAGCGCGATACTTTTGGAGTAAAGTGTTTCCTGCTTTTTTTAGACTTGTATGCGTATTTTGCGTAATTTCTCGGCTACCTCTATACCACTTTTGCGCGTATCTAGCATTTGCGCGCAACTCTTCTTCGCTTTCTCATAACTTGTGCGCATATTTGGCTCTTTCGCGCATTTCCTCCCCCTTCTCTATACCTCTTTTGCGCGTATCTGGCTTTTGCGCGCAATTCTTCTTCACTTTCTCATAACTTGTGCGCATATTTGGCTCTTTCGCGCATTTCCTCCCCCTTCTCTATACCTCTTTTGCGCGTATCTGGCTTTTGCGCGCAATTCTTCTTCGCTTTCTCATAACTTGTGGCGCATTTGGCTCTTTCCCGCAATTCCTCCCCCTCCTCTATGACCCTTTTGCGCGTATCCGGCATTTCCGCGCAACTCTTCTTCGCTTTCTCATAACTTGTGCGCGTATTGGGCTCTTTCCCGCAATTCCTTCCCCTCCTCTATGACTCTTTTGCGCGTATCCGGCATTTGCGCGCATTTCTTCTTCTCTTTCTCACAACTTGTGCGCGCATTTGGCTCTTTCACGCATTTCCTCCCCCTCCTCTATGACTCTTTTGCGCGTATCCGGCATTTGCGCGCAACTCTTCTTCGCTTTCTCATAACTTGTGCGCATATTTGGCTCTTTCGCGCATTTCCTCCCCCTTCTCTATACCTCTTTTGCGCGTATCTGGCTTTTGCGCGCAATTCTTCTTCTCTTTCTCATAACTTGTGCGCGTTTTTGGCTCTTTCCCGCATTTCCTCGGCTTCCTCTATACCCCTTTTGCGCGTATTCGGTATTTGCGCGCAATTCTTTTTCTCTCTCTCATAACTTGTGCGCATATTTGGCTCTTTCGCGCATTTCCTCCCCCTTCTCTATACCTCTTTTGCGCGTATCTGGCTTTTGCGCGCAATTCTTCTTCACTTTCTCATAACTTGTGCGCATATTTGGCTCTTTCGCGCATTTCCTCCCCCTTCTCTATACCTCTTTTGCGCGTATCTGGCTTTTGCGCGCAATTCTTCTTCGCTTTCTCATAACTTGTTCGCGTTTTTGGCTCTTTCACGCATTTCCTCGGCTTCCTCTATACCTCTTTTGCGCGTATCTGGCTTTTGCGCGCAATTCTTCTTCGCTTTCTCATAACTTGTGCGCGTTTTTGGCTCTTTCACGCATTTCCTCGGCTTCCTCTATACCTCTTTTGCGCGTATCCGGCTTTTGCGCGCAATTCTTCTTCGCTTTCTCATAAATTGTGCGCATATTTGGCTCTTTCGCGCATTTCCTCGGCTTTCTCTATACCACTTTTGCGCGTATCTGGCTTTTGCGCGCAATTCTTCTTCTCTCTCTCATAACTTGTGCGCGTTTTTGACTCTTTCGCGCATTTCCTTCCCCTTCTCTATACCTCTTTAGCGTGTATCTGGCATTTATGCGCAATTCTTCTTCTCTTTCCCTTAGCTTGTGCGTGTATTTGATTCCTGCCACATAGTTTCTTATTCTCTTCCCTCGCATTTTAGGTTATGCAACCAAGTTAGACTATTAATCGCAAACAAAAAAACCACAGAATTAAATTCTGTGGCATACAAATTCTATGATAACTTTTAAGAAGCTTTTTGAACTTTATTATCAGCTGGCGGGTTAAATTGGCCTTCCCACTTTGCGATAACAAGTGCTGCAAGGGAATTACCAACTACGTTTACTGCTGTACGACCCATATCTAGGATACGGTCGATACCTGCGATAAAAGCAAGTCCTGCTGCAGGCAGTCCAATTGTACTGAAAGTAGCTAGTAGAACAACAAACGAAACGCCTGGTACACCTGCCATACCTTTAGAAGTAATCATTAGTACAAGCATTAATGTGATTTGTTCAACAATACTTAACTCAATACCAAACATTTGTGCAATAAATAATGCTGCAATGGCTTGGTATAAAACGGAACCATCAAGGTTAAATGAGTAACCAGTTGGAATAACAAAAGAAGCGATATGTTTCGGGCTTCCTGCTTGTTCCATCTTGTCCATAATTCGTGGAAGAACCGTTTCTGAACTCGCTGTTGAGAAAGCTAGAAGTAATTCTTCTTTAATGGATCCAAGTAATTTAAAGATATTCACACCGATAATTTTAGCCATAATTCCTAAAATAACGATAACGAAGAATGCCATTGTTCCATACACAGTTAACGCTAATTTCCCTAAAGGAATCAATGAAGCAAAACCATATTTTGAAATCGTCACACCAATTAACGCAAACACCCCTATTGGTGCATACTTCATAAATAAGTTTGTTACATAAAACATCGCCTTAGCTGTGCCTTCAAAAAATCTTAATACTGGTTTCCCTTTTTCACCTATTGCAGCGACTCCTAGTCCAAATACAACGGCAAAGAAAATAATTGCAAGCATGTCACCTTCCACCATTGCTTGAACCGGATTTGTCGGTACAATATGCAATAGCGTGTCGGCTATTGATTTTCCTTCTTGCTCTTCATTCGTTTGAACATATCCAGAAATATCATTCTGTTCTAAGCTCTCCATATCCAAACCTGCTCCAGGTTGGAATATATTAGCAGAAATAAGTCCCACTGCAATCGCTACCATTGTCATTCCAATGAAATAAAACAGTGATTTTCCGCCGAGCTTACCGACTGATTTAATGTCACCAACACCAGCAATAGCAACGATGATTGTTGAAAGGACGATCGGTACGACGATCATTTTAATTAAACGGATAAATAAATCACCAAAAGGCTGTAAAAAACTTTGAGCGGTTTCATTTCCGTAGAAAATACCACCAATGACAATACCTAAAATAAGACCAATCAAAATTTGAGTAGCTAGACTCATTTTAAATATTTTTTTCATAAAAAAACCTCACCTTCTATAAATTTGATCTAGTGCTTAGGCAAGGGAAACAAGGTTAATTAATTTAAGGTGAAAATAAACCAAAAAAAAAAGCCTTTTCAGTCATTTTCCCGCAATCATATAAACTCCTTTTGTCTCCTTTAATGCTGACGAGGTTAGCTTTCGGGTTAGGACTAAGGGAAACAGTAAGCCCCTCTAACATACATAGATTCACCCCAAACGGACATGTCCGCTGTAAATATTGGGTCCCCCGTTCTTAGAAAAAAGATTAAGCAATATATTACAAAATACTTTTCTATTATATTATTAATACATTGAAATTGTAAATAGCAAGAATTACCGAGGATATTTAAAGCTGTGCGTTCACTATAGCGCACCTATCTAGAAAAACCTTTATAATTCTCGCAAATACTTATTATTTCTCTTGTTTACTACAATAACCTTCAGTTTAATTCTTCCGATTATTCCTCTTTTTTTAAATAAAAATTAAAGAAAAATATACACAAATTTTACAAAACTAATTTTTCTGAAATATTAATTATTTAGTCTATCTAAATAATTAATCAACGGTTACCGCAATGATCTTGTTTATGGTGGTTGATTTCTTCGAATGCTTTTGTTATCACTAAAATAAGGGGGTTTACACATGCCTGTCATTAAACATCGTTTGTTGATTCATGCCGATATTCACTTATGTTTTGATTTAGCAAGAAATGTGGAAGTACATACGGAGACAACAAAGCAATCACAGGAGCGAGCTGTTGCAGGAGTGACTTCAGGTTTACTCAGGAGTGGGGACACAGTAACCTGGGAAGCTATACATTTTGGTGTAAAGCAAAGACTAACAGCAAAAGTAACGGAGATGGAACGCCCCTACCAATTTACAGATGTATTGGTAAAGGGTGCTTTTCAATCATTTATTCATGTTCATGAGTTCCGCGAGCATGAGGAAGGAACAGAAATGATAGATTCATTTTCTTATATCTCACCATTAGGATTGATTGGGAAGATAGCAGACTTCCTCTTTTTAAAAGCTTATATGCAACGATTCATAACCAAAAGAGCGTTAGCATTAAAAAAGATGGCAGAGGGGATTACATAACCCTCGCCATCTTTTTACTTAAGGTAGATTGATTTGCCAAGATACACCGAAGCGATCATTAATCCAAGCAAATTGTTGACTAAAACCATAATCACCTAAAGGCATTAATTCCGTACCACCGTCTACTAGCTTTTCGTAGACAACACGAAGTTCTTCCGCAGTATCACAATTCAAATAAAAGGAAAAGCTCGGGGTGAAATTGAACTGATGGGCGATATTACTATCAATGCACATCACTTCTTGGTCCTTTAGCTTGAATATGGCATGCATTACTGTCCCTTCATCACCCGCTTCATTTTCACCATAGCGGGCAATATTTATAATGCTTGAGTCTTCAATAATCGACGTATAATAATTCATCGCTTGCTCTGCTTGACCATCTTGAAACATAAGAAATGGCATGACACTTTTCATCTCTAATCTCCTTTATCTCTCATTTCCATTCATCATACTTCAATAAGAAGCTAGGAGCAAATCATTAGCTAGAGACAGCCTTATCTTCAAAATAACTTGCTTTTGATGGGCGATAGATAGTTGCGACTAACGCAATAGAAACAATTCCACTAATCACTGCAAAAGCAACACTGACTTCTTGTAAGGTAAACCACTCAGCTAGGAGACCCAGTAGTAATGTCAAACCAATTTGGACGATTCCTTGCAATAGATCAGCCACACTTGCAAACCTTCCCATAATGTCAACAGGTACTTGTTTTTGGAAAAAAGTGACGTAACCTGCATTTGCAAACGTAAAGAAGAACCCTAATATGACAAAGGCTATGGTTGCAGTTAAATAATGTGAAGATGCATAGAAGACTATGTAACCGATTGATGTCAATAACATCCCCGCACCAATATATAGTTTTAATGATAATTTTTTCGCTAATAAACTTGAACATAAACCGCCAAATATAGCACCGATACCTGTCATGGCCACAATATAGCCATACGCTTCATTAGATAGGCCAAGATCTCTCGTTAAAAAGGTAACTTCTTGAGAATCCAGGGCGACACATATGAGCATCGTCGTTTGGAATAACAAGTATACAGATATAAAATATTTGGCTCCTTTTGAGAACCGGATAATTGTTCGCCAATCTTCTACTAATGTTTTTAAACGAATTCGCTCTCTTACATGATTATTCTGCTCATCCACATTCGGAAGTAAGAAAATAAAGAAAGCACAAATAATAAAAGTAGCCGCATTAATATAGAAGCAGACCGCCAAACTAACTGTCGTCATTAATACACCTGCAATAGCTGGACCAATCATAATTGCCCCATTACCTGCCATTCCGATAAGAGCATTAACTCGCTTACGTTCTGACTCTGGAATTAATTTGGTTATGTATACCTGTGAGCTTGGTCCAAAAAAACTACCAGCCAAATTAATAAGTAACAATAAAAAGTAAATCAACCACAATGAATGTAAAAATGGTAAACAGACAACTAAAAGACCACGTACAATATCGATAAAAATCATTAACCTTCTTTTATTTACTCTATCAATCACGCTTCCTGACCAAAGGTTGGTCATAAGCATTGCTAGAGGTCTAATAATATAAAGACCCGCAACTGCAGCTGCAGAACCGGTTAAGTCAATAATATATACGTTCAACGCAATCAAATAAATCCAATTTCCTAAATAAGAAACGCCTATACCCAATATAAGCAGCGCAGGATTTCTCCACCCGATAGGTATCACCCCTTAAAAAAATACAAGATTCAGAAAATACAGTACAGGAAATATGTTACACTACTTATAAAAAATAACAAGGGGAAATCGATGGAAATTCACGAAAGAAACTTACAAAAAGAGGAAAAAGTAGTTAGATATACTCATATAAATTCAGGTGCTCCGTCCGTATGTATTATGTTTTCAGGAGCGGGATAGAACTATAATCATCCATTGTTTTACTACGCTACGATGATGATAATTGAACAGGGCATTGATGTTGTTCATCTCCATTATCAATATGAAGCAAATTTATTAAAAACACATAGAGTAGAAGACATTTCATCCTTAATGATGGAAGATATTCACCTAGTTATTACGGATCTATCTCAAAAACATATCTATCAAAAAACCATCCTGTTGGGCAAATCTCTTGGTACGATACCGATCACTTTACACCTTACGAAAGAGGAAATTTTCCGTGAGGCACAGATTATTCTTTTAACACCGTTATTAAAATTCCCATCAATCGCTAAGGCAACAGTACTTATAAAGCAAGAGGTCTTACTCGTCATTGGTAATCAAGATTTACATTTCCATCATGAAACAATCGAAGAAATAAAAGGACGTACCGTTCAACTAAAGATAATCGATGGCGCAAATCACTCACTTGACATCGACTATCATACAGACCAATCCCTTCAAGCGTTAAAAACAGTAATGGCTGAATTGAAGAGATTTATTTCTTGATAAGGCTAAAAAACTAAAAATTACTTTACTATGCTTTTTAAAGTCTGTTTCTTATATTTATGAAAATCAATAATGTCGAAGCCGATAAAATATTTACACTGCTCATCAGCAAAATAAAATTGGATGCCTTTCAGTAGATAATGTTTCTTAACAGCTTGTCCAGATAGCCGGAAAGATAGGGTTTCACCATTTTCGTGATATATTTTTTCTGACCCTGCTATCGGGGATAATCTTTGCGCAATCTCTCCAAAACATTCTATACCAACGATTCGATCATGCTCATCAATATCGACTAGTAATGGAGAATCACCCACATCTTCTGTTGCTTGAATAGTATACGTTTCTGAATCAGGCAGTAAATAAATATAGCCAGCCTTCGCCTCTGTATCAAATGTAATTCTAGATTCCAATCCTTATCCCCCTCAGATTTTTAGTTCGATGAATATTATGTAAACATAGGATTCCTTTGTATAGAAACCCTACATTTTTAGGATTTAATTATAGTTATTATTGATTGTATTTGCCAATTGGGAAAGCATTTGTTTCATTTCTTGTTGTTCTAGTTGATATCGGTTAGAAAGCTCGATTATTTCACTTTCATTGCCTTTTATCATAATAATGACTTGATTAGCAGCCGTTCTTTTTATCACGCGATACCCTTGCTGTGAAGTAGTTGCTATTCCTTCATCATTTGGTAAACAATAGCCATTCACTTGACAACTACCATCATCTCTTACTCTTAATTGCCCCAATAACCCTACTGCAGACCACTCTTGTCTATCTTGTCTTGAAACATAAGATTGCGATGGATCCCATTTCGTACTAATGATCGGTTTGGTCTCTGTAACCGATGAGCGAGGTTCTCCATTTTTTGAAGCTGGCAAAGGTACTTCAATATGGGTGTACATTCTACGTCCCCATTCATCTAATTCATATTTCCCCTGCCAATTCAAGCTTGCACTATTACCTAATAAACTTGGAGTAGCACTTGTTACACCAAGAATATAACTATCAGATGCAGTTGCCTTTCGCATCTTATCTCCTTCTAATGTAACAAAGTATCCTGGATCAATTGCCGAGCCATCTATACTTTCAAACATCTCTGCTATATCTGCCCCACCAGTATTGTATGTGGCTCCATCAATATACATTTCACCATTACTAGCTAACCATTTAGCACCGAGGCTTCTTGTATCTGCAGCTGTACCGTTGCCAATAAACCAGGAGTAAGGTTCTTCAGCATCACCGTATCTACCCATAATATGCGCGCCCGCTTGATCATTTGTACTTGTACCAAGTCCCTCCGCATGAGAGTAATCACCTGAAGCGATCGTATTGTGCCTTCCGCATGACTTGCTAATCCACTCGCCACATTGTTAAAACCTTCAACATGGGAACTATTACCACTTGCAGTGTTAGGCGCTGGTAAGTTTGCTCCATCTGATCCCCCTTCTGCGTGTGCTGAGAAACCACTGGCCGTATTTTCAGTTCCTTCCGCATGGGACGCATTTCCACTGGCGGTTGTTCCTAACCCTTCGGCATGGGCATAAGGTGCGTCAAATGCTGTACTAGATAAGTAGCCCTCGGCATGGGAAGCAGTGCCTGCTGCTATTGTACTCTGCCCCTGGGCATGTGCAAAAGTGCCTGAAGCAATTGTTGAATTTCCTTCCGCATGTGAATTGTAACCAGACGCCTCTGATCCATCACCCTCCGCATGAGACCAAGTTCCCGAAGCGATTGTTGAAGTACCTTCGGCATGAGCCGCACCTCCACTCGCTGTTGTAAAGTAACCTTCCGAATGAGAATAGTCACCTTGTGCCTGTGTATTACCTCCTTCTGCATGAGAGTAGGCTCCTATCGCTAGAGTATTGTACCCTTCGGCATGAGTGCCAAAGTTACTTGCTACACTTAGAAAACCCTCGGCATGTGCCCCAGAATTAGATGCAGTTGTTTGAATGCCCTCTGCATGTGCACCATAAGCTGTTGCATTTGTTGAACCACCTTCGGCATGGGAGGCGGTAGCAGTAGCAGTAGTAGATAAACCCTCGGCATGTGCAGCATTACCAGAAGCTAACGTACCATCCCCTTCCGCATGAGAGGCATCCCCACTCGCGGTTGTACCTAACCCTTCTGCATGCGCAGCCCCTCCACTTGCTGTAGATTCTGAACCTTCTGCATGCGAAACATCTCCGCTTGCATTTGTTTCTGAACCTTCTGCATGAGAGGTTTCCCCACTAGCCGTTGTGGCATAACCTTCTGAATGACTATTATCTCCAATCGCCGATGTATTTGTTCCTTCCGCATGTGCCTCATTTCCAATTGCCGAAGTATTAATCCCCTCGGCATGAGAGGCATATCCACTTGCTTCAGTCCCATGTCCCTCAGCGTGTGATACTCCACCGATGGCCAAACTTTCAAATCCCTCCGCATGAGACGCTTGCCCACTCGCTAGTGTATTAAACCCTTCACTATGTGCGGCGACCTCCGTCGCATTAGTGCTTGAGCCTTCCACGTGAGAAGCTGCACCTGTTGCTATTGATGCATAACCCTCGGCATGAGAGGTCTCTCCAGTCGCTATACTATTATAGCCCTCCGCATGAGACGCTGTGCCAGCAGCTTCTGTTGTACTACCCTCCGCATGCGAAGCCACACCACTTGCAGTAGTATTATAGCCACCTGCATCGGAACATGTTCCTAAAGCATTTCTATTACAATCAGCCAAATGTAGCACTCCTTTCCACAAAAAAATTTAAATCTTTATCCTGATAGTTTATTAAAAGGAGATCATTTTCGTGTGGACAAGTTGCCTAATCTTATCACTTCATCTCTTTGACATTTAATAAAGGTATAACCGTCTTACCGCTCGCCTCTTACAAGGCAAAAAAAAAAACGAAAAAATGATCAATGAAACAACATTTTTTCGTTTACTCCATTACTTTTATTTTAGAAATCTTGTAGCTTAAGTCCCTTCAAAGATTCTTCCCATTCCGTGATAGACCACTTTTTGCAAACTTTCTGCAACTCCTCTGGTGTATCCACCGTACACATCAACTCTAAACTATTGCCGTCTGGGTCTTTAAAATAAACTGAAGCATTACTTTGATGTGACCGAATAAATGGAGCCACCGACTTTCTGCTGCCAAATCGCACTGCTTCAATTCCCTTTGTTTCTAACCAGTTTAATGACCGCTTTAAATTTTCATAGGAAACGCGAAAGGCAACATGTCTAACAGAAGGATGATAGGGCAACTTGTACTCTTCTCCTTGCCATAGACCTAACCAACTTTTATCCTTTTCAATCCAGAGAAATACTGTCTCTTCATCCCTTAATGCCACCTGTAACCCTAGATTCGTATAAAATTCAATCGCGTCATCTAAATTTTTGACTGGTAAATGAGCTTCATATAAGCCTTCTATCATTGCATCATCAGTCCTCCTTTATCTAATTATATTTTTATACAAAAGAGAACTCATCACGACCGATAAAAGCTGTATCTTCCTTACGACTTTTGATGGAGAGCGGACTTTGCAATATATGCTACTCTCTTGAATCACAATCGCCAACTCCTCCTAATCCCTCCACGATTTCTCTGGTCGATCTGATGGAAAGCCATTTGTTATGCGATACGCCTTTCTCTCATCCGTGAAGTCAAACCATTTTTTAGGCATTTGCTTATTGTTAGCGAAATGAATGACACAGCGAATTTGATCTTCCACACAGCCATCCGTTCTCACACCCATTTCTTTTTCCAGCAGATCAAATAGTTGTCCCGGGTTTTCATTCTTTATATCTTCTAAACGATAGATTTGCAGATATCGAACAAGTTTATCCGCTAATTCAAAACCAATTGAGGGCACCAATTGGAAGTCTGCCCATCCCTTAATCTTCCGTGCCCTTTCATCTGATATATTTAAATGCTTACTAATTTCTTTTATCCCAAGTATATGTATTTGGCTGATCTTCAATCTTGCCTCTCGTATTCTAGACCTTTCATCTGCTGTTAAAGGTAATTTAGGTTGATAAGATGGCATCGGCTTCCTCCTTACTGGCTTACATTTATAGTGTTAGTGGTTTATAACCTTTTCTTTTTTTATAATGTTCAAGTGTACCCATCTCTAAGTTAGCTACCATTTCCATTCTCTCTAAATCTCTTCTTGTCACAACAGGATCCTCCGCATTCCAGCGCACAGTGCGAATGAAATAATACGTTTTAATTGGGTGAAAGACTACTTTTGAATGGGGAAAAGCATCGAAAGTAAATTCAATCGCTCCCCGTTTTTTATAAGAATAGGAAAGAATATTCATTGTGTTGATCCATCCCTTTGCTTTTAAGTCGTACAATTCTTTACCCTTATACGAAAGGTCTTCAATCCCTTTTTCCGCTTTTTCCTCTCATTCTTTAAGTAGCCTATCTCCTTCACGCTTTCGGTAATTGCCTAACCCCCTCCAAATACGCAAGCATGCGACGATCATCATTGATAGGATAAGAGAATCGAAGGTGATTAGCCACTTCTTGAGCTAACGCACGAAACAATTCGCATGTGGTCATAACTGCTTCCCACATATTTTCCTCATCTCCATCACTATAAGTTTTTCTGTACATCTCCCAATAGGAAGGAGGGAGATAACACTTATAATATTTTCCTAACTTACCAGTAGAAATACGAAAATCATATTGAATACCGATCCACCAATCGACCATTTTGTTTAATGCGTCTCTTATGTCAGAGTTAAACATTGCTTGAGCATATGGCCATTCATCTCGCCAAATACCTTTCGCCACATTTTGTAGACACCACCAGAAGTTATTTGTATAAGCATCATATTCACCTTCACTCGGTGTTTGCACGTGGTAATCGACATCTGTCGGAGGAGGAATAATGGGCAAGTACTCACCTTTATCTAATAAAGGAACAGTCAGTTTATCTTCCCCATATTCTTTTCGCATCACTTCCTTCGTTTGAAAGCGAAGATCGATGCGATTGCCGTCTGTAAATAGCATCAGAAAACCATAACTCTTGAAGTCTTGCACTATTTCTTTACCAAAATCATTTTTATCTGGTTCTTGCTTCATAATCAACTCGCCGAATGATGCGATCCAATTTTGATTTTTAATAAAAGGCTCGGTATCTTCAACGACATAAACAATATCATAATCTTGAAACTGGTCTCTTGGGACATTTATATTTGTTCTGGAACCGTTCATATAGACGGCAAAAATCCTTTCTTCGTTTTTTGCAAAGTCTATAATCGTCGCCATCATTTCTGTTTCAGACCTCATCACTTCACCACCCAAGTATTGGTTCTTTGTTTGCTAAGTAAAGTCCTGCTTCCGGCGATTATTCGGCAAGTGATTGTGCTTGTAATCTCGTTAATTCTTTTTCAATGTTCTCTACATCAATGCGCG
The DNA here is from genome assembly GCF_038006865.1 of Cytobacillus sp. FSL R7-0696. Taxonomy (NCBI): domain Bacteria; kingdom Bacillati; phylum Bacillota; class Bacilli; order Caryophanales; family Bacillaceae; genus Cytobacillus; species Cytobacillus sp. FSL R7-0696. Next base: position 1,353,506 of record NZ_JBBOWA010000001.1, read on the forward strand.
CAAACAATGGTTCAACTGGTGCAGTGAGTGTCACACCATTCAAAACAACCTCTTGCCATCTCCGCTCTTGGACATTGAGTAATTCAAATACCTTTTCACTTGAAAACGGTAAAAAAGGAGAAAGTAATTGCGCGAGGTTGGCAAGAAGATAAACACAATTAGCTAACGTTTTTTCACAAGTCCCTTGATCCTCATGCCATTGTTGCCATGGCTTTTGCTCATCAAAATATTTATTAGATTTTCGCACATAGGCGAATATATTCTCTAGGGCTTGCTTCATGCTTCCTTGTTCGATGAGGTTTCCAACTTCTTGATATAAGCAGTTTATTTCTCCTTTTATCTTTTCATCAATATCCGACGTTGTAATGACACCGGCAAATGATTTTTCAATAAATTTCAACGTACGATTCACAAAATTCCCATATGCACCAAGCAATTCGCTATTATGGCTATAGATAAACTCTTTCCAAGAAAAATCGGCATCGCGATTTTCCGGTGCATTAATCGTAAGAAAGTAGCGTATCGAATCTGGTTCATATCTTTCTAAGAAATCAGGCACCCAAACAGCCCAATTTTTACTCGTCGATAACTTCTTTTTTTCTAAAGTAACATATTCGTTGGAAATCACCCTTGTCGGCAATGCCGCAATTCCTATTCCTTGTAAAATGGCGGGCCAAATGACCGTGTGGAACGGGATATTATCTTTTCCGTGCACATAATACGAGGTTGTTTCACTTGACCAAAAATGATGATCATCCTGATTGTTTTCTTCGGCCCACTTTTTACTTGCCGAATAATAGCCTGAAACCGCCTCAATCCATACATACACCTTTTTATCTTCATAACCAGAAACAGGGACACTGACACCGATTGGTAAATCTCGAGAAATAGCTCTGTCGTGCAAGCCTTCACCTAAATACCTCTTCGTTAAATGCAATGCATTCTCTCTCCATAAATGTTGCACTTCAGCCCTTTGTGTATATTTCTCCAAATCAGCTTGTAAGTCACTTAGTGCAAAATATAAAAATGTTCTGTCTCCCTTGTCGTCGGTGTGTGACCACAAATTTTACAGCTGCGTTCATGAAGTTCAAGGGGCTCTAAAATGGTTGCACAATGATCACATTGATCACCTCTGGCAGGTTCATTGCAAACTGGACATAATCCTTCCACATAGCGGTCTGGCAAGAACTGCTGACAATGCTCACAATAGGTTTGCTCTACCTTTCGCTTGTAGATCAAGCCTTTTTCTAAAAGCGCTAAAAATATTTCTTGTACTACATGATGGTGATGAGCTGTATCTGTTCTTGTATAAATATCATAAGAAAAACCTAATTGTGTAAAGCAATCAACAAACTCTTTGTGATAGTGATCTGCTATCGCCTGCGGCTCTACCCCCGCCTGTCTTGCTTTCACAGTAATCGGTGTACCATTACAATCACTGCCTGAAGCATATAGCACTTTTTCTCCTTTTAAACGATAATATCTTGCCAAAATGTCTCCAGGTAGCAAACTTGAAACATGACCGAGATGCAAAGATCCATTTGCATAAGCCCACGCCCCACCAATAAAAATACTCATCTTCTATTCCCCCTAAATTATTAGCTGATTGATTGAGACACGACTGCAAACAAAAAACCTCGCCCCATAGCTATTGCTAGCTAAGGGCGAGGTTTACACCACGCGTTACCACCTTATTTTACAAATAGGTTACCCTACTTGCCTCATCAAGTACGCCAGTCCCAATCGGCCTTTATACTGTGACATTGATAACGAGTGCCAAAACTCGGCGTAGCCTACTTATACTAATAAACAAGTATGTTCAGTACACAGCTCAGAGACCATTTTTCGAATGATTGCTTTTTGCTTCTTCTCAGCTACCGAAGCTCTCTGCTTAAAAAACGACACATTCTACTTTTTCTCTTCATTGCTTTTGAAGTAAAAATATATAAGGGTAATTTTAATCAACTGGGTTTTGAAAGTCAATGGGAGAAGTGAAAGGCAAATGTGTTTTGCTCGGCTTTCTTGACGGAATTTCTAGTTGAATGACTTGCTAATGCTTTTTGCTCGGCTTTCGTGACGGATTTTCTGACTGAATGACTCGCTAATGCTTTTTGCTCGGCTTTCGTGACGGATTTACTGTCTGAATGACTTGCTAATGCTTTTTGCTCGGCTCTCGTGGGGGATTTTCTAGTTGAATGACTTGCTAATGCTTTTTGCTCGGCTCTCGTGGGGGATTTTCTAGTTGAATGACTTGCTAATGCTTTTTGCTCGGCTTTCGTGACAGATTTTCTGTCTGAATGACTCGCTAATGCTTTTTGCTCGGCCTTCGTGACGGATTTTCTGACTGAATGACTTGCTAATGCTATTTGCTCGGCTTTCGTGACGGATTTTCTGTCTGAATGACTCGCTAATGCTATTTGTTCAGCTTTCATGGCGGGTTTTCTGACTGAATGACTTGCTAATGCTTTTTGCTCGGCTTTCGTGGCGGATTTTCTAGTTGAATGACTTGCTAATGCTTTTTGCTCGGCTCTCGTGGGGGATTTTCTAGTTGAATGACTTGCTAATGCTTTTTGCTCGGCTTTCGTGACGGATTTACTGTCTGAATGACTCGCTAATGCTTTTTGCTCGGCTTTCGTGACAGATTTACTGTCTGAATGACTCGCTAATGCTTTTTGCTCGGCTCTCGTGGGGGATTTTCTAGTTGAATGACTTGCTAATGCTTTTTGCTCGGCCTTCGTGACGGATTTTCTGACTGAATGACTTGCTAATGCTTTTTGCTCGGCTTTCGTGACGGGTTTTCTGACTGACTGACTCGCTAATGCTATTTACTCGGCTTTCATGACGGGTTTTCTGACTGACTGACTCGCTAATGCTTCCTTGTTTTACTTTTACAATTGCTAGTTGTGTATTTCGGCCCAATCACGGGTCTTTATCTATTTCTCGGTGGCACGGAAAAACAATATTTGCCGACGATTTATCTCTCGATTACCAATGAAAGGCCTGGGCTCATCGGGCAGGCACGCGGCTTCATCTACCACTCACCATGGATTATTCTTTTCCCTCTCATAGCTTACTTATTACTACTATTGGCCTTTTATCTCGTCTCGTCAGGTTAAATAACCAGGCAAATAAAAATTGGCGGAGGGTGACTCATTATGATTTTTGGGTATATAGAAGGGTAAAGAAATAGGAGGGGAATCACCATGACCATTGAATCCATCATCATTGGCGTTATTCTTATATTCATCCAGCTTTTTGCACTAAAGATTGTTAAGTGGCTACCAATGAGAGAACAAAAAATACTGTCGCTATCCGGCGGTGTCGCGATCGCTTATGTATTTGTATATATTCTCCCTTCCATGCATGAAGAACAAGACAAGTTAGGTGGCACACTAGCGATCGATTCCGAACTATACTTCTTGGGGTTGATCGGATTAATTGTTTACTATAGTGTGTATAAATTCGCAAAATCTACAAAAGCGCAAAAAATGAACCAAAACGCCGCCTATTTTGTGCAAGCAACTTTTTTCGCTATCTATACATTTATGGTTTCTTATATTGTATTCTCATCTGATGTTCACTCTGGTGAAGCTTTATTTTATGGATTAGCCATCGGTCTTCACTTTATCGGCATATCCTATCATATTGGAAAAGGTAACGAAGATGTTCACCATCAGTACGGACGCTTTCTATTTGCGATAGCTACGCTTATAGGGGCACTTGCCGGATCAATGGGCCCTACTTCAGGGTTATTCGTCCACTCCATCATCGCTTTCAGTTCAGGCGCAATGATCTTTAATGTCATCAGTAAAGAGTTACCGGAGGAAGACTATGCCCATCTGCCCACTTTCTTATTGGCTTCCCTTTTGTACTCATTGATTCTCTTTACTCTTAAAACCGTCTTTAATTGGTAAATAAAACGAGATAACCCAATTTAAATGACATGAGCAAATTCCCAGAAACTTTTGTTCATGTCTTTTTTATGGAGTTGTACTCAGCTCTTCCTAGTTACTTTTTCTGTAAAGAATAGCACTAGTAAGAATCATAAAGACTGTACCAATCATTAATAAACCGTTTGGGATCCAATACAATTCACTCGGTAAAGTACTAAATAATATGATAGACAGCACGATTAAAGGTATCATGCCTAAAATATACAGACGGATGATTGGATTTTGCCACTTTATATTAAACTGATTCAACTAATTGTCCCCCCTTTATGCTAGCTAGTAACCATCCCCCCACAACCCTTTCAAAAAGAATTCCGCCTTCGCTCCCCAAATGTTGATGACATACACTTGATCAAAATAGACCATTACACCAATAATAATCAAAATGAAACCACCAATTTTCATCAAATGGCTCGAATATTTATGAAAGAATCGCACCTTCTCAATAGCAAAACCTAGTAAGATAAACGGTATAGAAAATCCTAACGAATAAGCCGTAATATGGATAAAAGTTTGTTCTGGTGGTTGAGCCAAACTAGCGTAAATAATAGCACCTAAGATGGGGCCAATACATGGGGTCCAAGCTGCAGCAAAAATGACGCCTACTAAGTATGAATTCAAACAAGTTCCTGCTTGTTTATATTTGAAGAGGCGTATCTCCTTCATAAAAAGTTTCGGCTGAAAAAGTCCCATTAGAAATATCCCCATCATAACAAGGAAAATCCCACCAAACATGCGAATGAGATCATTATATTCTCTAAAAAACTCCCCGAGAAAGCTCGCAGAAAAGCCCAATACATAGTTTAAAGATGCTAATCCGAAACAAAACGCAACCGCATGAAGGATTACCTTCGACTGTGCACCACGCTTTTGTTTCAGGTCATTTACCGATACCCCGGTAATATAAGAGATAAAAGTCGGATATAACGGTAGCGTACACGGAGAGAAAAATGCCAATAGCCCGCCTAATAATGCTAAGGTTACTGTCATATTCATTATATCCATCACTAGGTATCCTCCTGATCCATTTAAGTAAGTGTTTTCAGTATCTTACAAGTAATTCTAACCACTTATGATGTGGCATATGTAATTGAATCGCCGTTTGTAGCCATTTCTTTTCTTCAGAAGATAGGAAATCGACGAATCGAAGAAAGTCCTCTTGATCTTTCGCTCTCGTATCTTTCGCTTTATATAACAACACCACTTCGGGGCTCAAATATGGAATATCTTCTATGTGTACGGACTTCATTTTTTCAAATGAATAACGAATACGCTCATCTCTTCTAAAGATCCAATCGTTATGTTGGATTTCATTTAACAATACTTCTAAAGAAGTACCATCTATCACATTCTGGCAATGAATTTCATGAATCGGTCGCTGTAAATTTTCCCCTTCCCAAGTAACTAGTTCACCATTCACCACCTTCTGAAACCTCCATTGTTTAAGGTGATTTTTTACATGCGCTTGATCCTGACGAAATACAGCGATTTCAATATCTTTATGTTCTCTAGTCTTTTGACCGATATGCAAATCAATCGCCCAACCACCCGCAATAAACCACGGTTTATCAAATCCCGACATGAGTTCCTTTATTCTATGACAAAGTTGGAACTCCGTCATAATTTCAACCCCATACATAAAGCTCCTGCTACCGGATTGTACGTATATGGCGGAATTTCATAAAACTGGTTAAGAGAATAATTTCTTGAAACGACCAAATCATCTACTCCTTTCTTCAACAACCAACCATCATTGATATTTACTACTCGTATTTAGTCGCCGAAATGATGATCATCATGGGTCTTCTCATTTCATTCTTCATTTCCTCTGTATGCATCATATGTTCTGGTGGCTTTGGTTCCACTATTCTTGTGATTTGAAAACCTTGCTTTAGTAAGCCATCAAGATAAGTAGTCAAAGTTTTATGGTATTTCGTTACTTTTTCTCCCAAAAAGGTTGTTTGTCTTTCTCCTTCAAAGAAATAATGGTCAACAGGAAAATGAGAAACCTCTTGCTGTGCATCATAGAACCAATCTTGACTACCTTGTGCTGTAAAAATAGGATGTTCTACAGAAAAAATAAATTGTCCTCCTTTTACCAATCCCTTATGAACATTATTAGCCACTTCTTCAAAGTTAGGTACATAGTGAAGGGCAAGTGAACTTACTATCAAATCATAATGCCTCTCTTCTATTTGCATATCCTCTATCGTGGATCGAATATATGTAACATTTTCATAGTCTTTTGACATTGTTTTTGCTTTCGAGATCATTTTTTCAGAAATGTCTACTCCCACAACTGATTTAGCTCCATGCTCTGCCGCGAATCGGCAATGCCAACCGAAACCACAACCTAAATCTAAGACGGTTTTATCCTGAAAGGTTGGCAGCATACCTTTTAATGTTTGCCATTCTCCAGCTCCTTCCAGGCCTTTTACCGATCGTGTCATTTGACTATATTTTTCAAAAAAGGATGCTTGATCATATATATTCTCCTTCATAACGAACCTCCTTATATAATATTGAACTTCTTTAACGCCTCACTTATCCCTCCTTCACTCGCCCTGGAGGTCACATAATCGGCAGCAGTCTTTACGCCTTGGCTACCATTACCCATCGCAATTCCTAGCCCAACAAGTTTCACCATATCAATGTCATTGTCGCCATCACCAAAAGCAATTGCTTCATGGGGGTACACATTGAAATAGGCTAATACTTCTTTTATTGCTACATACTTAGATACCTCTTTTTCAACTACATTTAAGATATAAGGGTGCCACCTCTTAAAGATTAAATAAGGAAACGTTTGCCGATAAATATCTACTACTCTATCATTCGCAAATAAACATAATAGATAGACCTCTTCCTCAAGAATAGCAGGCTGTGTACTCGGATAATCAGCAAGAGATAAAGTCTCATTAAGTGCTGTAAGAATAGCTTCTTCTTTAACACCATTCATATAAAGGGATTCAGTATAAAAAGATAAACCATGTTTCATTTTTTCTGCAAAGTTCATCACGTCTATTAATCTCTCTTTATTAAATGGAATCTTATGTATGACCGTCTGTTGATGCTTGGCATATCCTCCGTTAGCTGTTATAAATGTCTCTATCCCTATTTCCCGCAACTCTTCACACATGGATAATGGCCTACCAGTAGCCGCAACAACGTGTATACCTTTCTCCATCAGTTTTCTAATCGCTACCTTAGTTGTTGGTGGTATACTCCCATCTTTTTCACTCGTTATCGTACCATCCACATCAAAGAATACCACTTTATAAGTCATCTTCTCTCAACCTCTTTATGATGATAAAAATAGGGTCCATACCGCGGGTTTTCATGCGTTCTTATATATGTCCAAGTAAAATCAACATCTACCACATAGATATCACTTTCTCTCTCTAAATCAAGCGCCTTGAGTGATGTTACCCGATCAATGATATACGCACTATCCTCCATCTCGTAAAAAATATAACAAGACATATTTTTCATTTGTTCTAACTTACCTCTAGCCTGTTCTCCTTTAAGACAAGTGACTGTCTCATAACTAAAAACATGCCATAAATATCCACAAATTTTTCCTCTTTCATATAAATAGATCTCTTCTTTTTCACGCTCATTCAAGTGACTAGCAAATGACTGCTCCCAGCGATATTGTAAATAAGTACCCCATTTCGGTATCTCGGTTACTTTTACTCCCCGATCTCGCAATCTTGTTACTAAATCCACTACTCCCTCACTTCCTATCCGCCAACAAGAAAACCTCACCGGTATTGGCATCAACCCCATACAAACTATCAATCATTGCACTTAAAATATATTTTCGTGTATCAAAGTCATACACATAACAAGGTTTTAACACAATGAATTCCTTGATTTTTTCATAGGCTTCTTCTTTTGATAGGACAACCTCTTCCGGTCCATCATACGATTTAAATTGATCACTTAATAACTGGTTGTCTATATAATTAATCACCTCGAGCGAACAGGGATCGATAAAGACTTTCAGTTTCCGCTGGAAAACAAACGAGTTTTTCTTACTTCCTTTTAAATTTGCGTGAATATAACCAATATCGCGATTGAAAGAAGTTAATAACCATTCCCCTGAATACTCTGGGTATACTTGTCTTAAAAACGTTTGAACGACGTCAATATAAGCAGTTACTTCACTTTCATTAATCGGTTCAGTATCAGCACTAGGTTCATTCGTGAATGCCTGTTTTGCTGAGATATCTTCTATCCATTCCATTTCTTTTCTAGCAAAGGGTGTTTGTAACGGCTCTGTCCAATTCAATACTTCCTGCACTTCTACCTGCCCAATCCCAGTCGCAAAACCTTCATAAGGAATCGTTTTAGAAAGATCATTGGTTACATAAATTTCCTCTATGCCATAAATAGCGTGGATTTTTTCCTCTTCAAAGGAAGGATCATGTATCAACCTGATTTGCGCCAGTGCGTTTTTTTCCACTTGCTCAACGGTCAATGTATATTCCTCTTCTTCCACCCATTCATCCGTTGGAAAATAACCATGAATGCTATAAAAAATCAAATCCCCATCTCTATTTACTTTCAGTTCAATATAACCAGACGGGGAAATGTCCATCCCTTTATAAGATCCTTTAAAAGAATACTCCTCCTCATTATGTGAATCCAGTTGAAAATGCCTACCATATATCAAATTCGTTTCCGCTTCTATCCATTTGATAATGCTTTCTACATCCCGCTGTTGAAAGACAACACCATGCTCTGCATATGTTGCCCCTTCCACAAAAATCGCGGATTCTACCTTATTTGTTTGCAAATCGATCGTAATTACTGCCGTTCCCTCAGGATTTAAATTTTCCTCAACAATATCTGCCTCTTTAGGAAACCACTCCATACAAAATTGGTAAACTGTTTCATTGAACAGTGTTACGCGGCGACTGTAACTACTACGACATAAATCATAATGAGCTAAGCCGAACTTTAATCTGGTCCATTCTATTATTTTTTGTTCTTGTTCGTTTATAATCATTTCTTAACCATCTCCTTTAACACATTTGTCATGTCGCCTGTGGTCAAATACGTCTCCCCATCATTAACCATATACATGAGAATACTAGGATCATCTTGTTCTCCTACCCATAAATGAATGGCATGAGTAGGTAAACCCTTTTTATACTCAACCATTACATCATAATCTGGCAGTCTTTCATTTAATACTGTTGGCTCTTTTACAGCTGTTAAAATGACTTTTTCCACTGTTTTTATGTCTGCATCTTCTTTGATAGAAAAAAGGATGGTTTCATTTATTTCACCCACGCCTTTTGATGGTGAAAAATGAATAGCTTTAATTGGCTCGTCCAATAACACCATCGGCTCTCCCTTTTCACAACCGATGAGAACGAATACGTTTAAAACGATAGCGAGGTATATGATTTTCATACTTACTCCTTCATACACATAAATGGAAATATATGCTTATTATCATACAATGGAACAAAAAAAAGAGCCACACTTCATGTGACCCTTTACATAATAAAAATAATGATAAATCCTAATAAAACAAGCAGTATCGTACCAAGTAATGCCGCATAAAAAATCTGCAGGCCCATTTTCTTAAAAGCGGAGAGTTCTACATTTAACCCTAAGCCCGCCATTGCCATTGCTAATAATAAATATGATCCACTAATAAGCCATTGAACAAGTTCAGTCGGCAACCACCCCAACGTATTGATGGCACTCATCGCGAGAAAACCGAAAATAAACCAAGGAATCGGTAACTTGTTCTTTGTTGCGCTCTCTTGACTTTCCCGCTTCTTCATATAATAGCCGATAAGAATAGCCACTGGTACAAGTAAAATGACTCTTGTTAGTTTAACGATAATGGCGATATTCTCTGCCTCCACACCACCAACAGAAGAAGCAGCAACAACGTGCGCAATCTCATGCAGGGTGCCTCCAGTTAACATACCATATTGGTAATCGGTTATTGGTAAAATCGGATAAAGAAATGTATAAAGTAACGTGAATAGCGTACCAAGCACAGCAATCACACCGACACTGACAGCAGTCACACTTTCCTTCGCTCTGACAACAGATGCAATCGCCACAATCGCAGCCGCACCACAAATCGCCGTACCACATGCCGTTAATAAACTTAATGTCTTATCCACACGAAGCATCCTAGCGAAGCTATAAACTGCTAGGAGGGTGACACATAATAAGAATGCCGCATAAAGAAAAGTACTTACACCTGCATGAGCTAAATCGGATAAATTAAGGCGCAAACCTAACAAGATAATGCCTAGTCTTAATAATTTTTTACTAGAAAAATCAACACCGACTTTATATGAACGGTTCCAACCAATCGTATGAGACCAAATTATACCTAGCAAAATGGCTAAAACGAGCTGACCGATAATCGTCAGGTAAGGTAGTTTGGCGAGAAGCCCAGCCACAATTGCAATAATCAATGTCGTTCCTATTCCAAAATAAAAGGAGCCTGTTCTCAAAGATGACTTTAAATCCATTGCTGCCTCCCCTTTCTCTATTACAGTATAGTTTTGTCCTTTTTATTTTGGAAATAAATATATATAATAATACTTATTCATTTTATTAATAAATGGGGTGGTTTTATAATGCATATGGAGGAACTTGAGACGTTTCTTGTCCTCGCACGCGAGAAAAATTTTACAAAAACAGCTAAACAAAGGGCATTATCTCAACCAACCGTTAGTGTCCATATAAAAAACCTGGAAAATGAATTTGCGACCTCACTCATTCAGCGCACAACAAAAAAAGTCCACTTAACAGCAGAAGGGGAACTTTTTTACAATCAAGGCTTAAAAATATGGGATGTGTATGAACAGCTTAAAGAAACATTATATAAGAAAAAACAAGTCGCCTCAGGTCTCATACGAATCGGAGCTAGCTTTACAATTGGTGAATACATTTTGCCGAGCGTTATCGCACAATTACAAGCAACACATGAGCAATTATCCTTCCATGTGACGATTGGTAATACAGATCAGGTGATTAATAGTGTGAGGCGGTTAGAAGTAGATATCGGTTTAGTGGAAGGGCAAACCTATGCAAGAGAGGTGGTCCAAACACCCTTTGCAGAAGATCGTTTAGTGATTGTCTGTTCACCTGCCTATGAAGGAAATTTTCATTCGATAAATGATTTGCATGATCAAGAATGGATTATCCGTGAAGAAGGTTCGGGGACAAGGCAATCATTTGACCACCTGATCGAATCTCATCAAATGAGAGTCAAATCCACCTTCATCATCAGCTCTACCCAAGGAATAAAAAGTAGCGTAAAAAGTGGACTAGGACTCGCCTTACTATCCGAGGCAACCATACAAGAGGAATTAACATACGGTCTATTGAAGATTGTACCGATAGAAGGCCTTTATGCAAAACGAGCCTTTTCTTATATCCTGACCAAAGGAACAAACCTTAATCGCAATACGCAATTATTAGTCGATACGTTGAAATATGGTACTGAAGCTTAGTATTTAAACAAACGTTTGATTAAATGGGATGAATGGAACAAGTGACAGGTTCTATTCGTTCCTTTTTCTACTCGACCAAACCACCTATTTTTAAGCATTGTCCATTTTAAGGTGATAGTTATTTCAATATATAAGTAAACTTCTGAACTCCACCTAACATTGTAATGATAGTATGAGCTATCAACAAAAAAATAGTTTGTTATTCGTATAAATCCCTTCATTTCCAATACTAAATGTATATTACTCTCCCTTCATTGTCATATTTAAATATAATATTGCTGGCATCCGCTAGTATATGTGTAAGAAAAGAGCAAGAATAATGAAAAGATCTTTAGGTTTTCTTGTTATTATTTGTGAGGGAGGGTCAAGCTTTGAAAAAAGTGAATCTAATCATGGATACCATTGATTATATCGAAGCTCATCTATCAGAGAAAATGAACCTAGCACTTGTTGCACATGCCTTGCATTATTCGAAGTATTATCTGCATAGGGTATTTTCGCAAACAGTAGGTATGACTATTCATGATTATGTACAGCGAAGAAAGTTAACTGAGGCAGCAAGGATGCTTGTATTCTCCGATAAGTCTATTCTAGAAATCGCATTGATTGCTGGTTACGAGAGTCAGCAAGCATTTACCACTATATTTAAAGCAATGTATAAGAAATCACCCCTTCAATACCGTGAGGAAAAAGACTATTATCCATTACAGTTACGATTCCAATTTAATCATGAATGGACTCAGACGAGTAACAATAAAGAATTAGAGAACTTAAGAATAATTAAAGAAGCTACCAAGGATAATGTACCATCTTGGATGGCTTTTGTAAGCCTCGTAATTGATGGCTTTCCTCACTTGCAAGAAGCAGAGCATAGAAAGGTACTTCAAACATACATTGCTGACAGACGTGCCTTCATCATGATAGAAAATGGATTAATCATTGGAAATATGTTGATTTCCCACATAAATGGGGGAATTGATTTCCTGGGGGTTCATCCTTTATATGATAAACCAGAGATTATACATCTTTTTATAAAGATGACCGATTTGGCAAATTACGAAAAAGTCCACATCACGTCTTTTAGAAAAGGAGATAAAGCTGACCTAGGCTACCGAAATGCATTAATTCAACTAGGTTTTAGAGAAGCAGAACTTCTGACTGAATTTGGTTATCCTACTCAGGAAATGGTTTTATACCAACAAGGAGAGATACATGATTAAGCCAGTTACACTTTATTTATGAAAACTTAAGTATAAGAAAGGAGTGCTATAATGACATCTGATATATTCCAGGAAGAAAGTATACGATTAAAAGAAATGATTAGTCATTTGGAAGAAGAAAAAGATTACATCAATCATAAAATTAATAACCACGATGAAGATTATCATGATTTAAAGCATTATTTATCTGAGTTTACTGCTGATCCGATGGAAATGTACCAAAATTATCGGTCTATGACTAATATTGATAAAACAATTGACTTTTATTATAGTCAATTAAATAAAATAAAAAAGCTTTTAGAAGCACCTTATTTTGGCCGTATCGATTTTAAATTTGAGGATGGCGATGAGGTAGAAGAATTTTATATTGGAAAGTTTAACTTAACTGATCGAGATAACGATATATTAATTTATGATTGGCGAGCACCGATATCGAGTATGTATTATGAATATGAACTTGGACAAGCATCTTATGAAGCACAGGTTGGTATGATACATGGGGAAATCAGCCGAAAGAGACAGTATAAAATTATGAATAAGCGATTACAGTATGCATTAGAGAGCTCAATGACTATCCAAGATGATGTCCTTCAAAAAGAATTGAGTACAACGTCTGATGATCGAATGAAAACAATTATATCAACCATACAGAAAGAACAAAATAAGATTGTACGAAATGAATCTGCTCATACTCTCGTCATTCAAGGGGTTGCTGGTTCAGGGAAATCAGCCATTGCTCTTCATCGCATTGCCTATTTGCTTTACAAGCACAAAGAAAAGTTATCGTCTGATCAGATCACAATCATATCACCGAATAAAATATTTGCTGATTTTATAGCAAATGTTTTGCCGGAATTGGGTGAAGACCCAGTTCATGAACAGACATTTGATGATATTGCCACAGCACTTCTTCCAAAGAATATAAAAGCTGAATCTTTATACGAACAAACCAAAAGGATCATAGAAGAACCTCATTCTAAGTATACGCTTCGAGTAAAACTAAAATCTTCATTAGCTTTTTTTAAGCAATTGAGTAATTATATAAAGAATATTGATTCAAACATCTTTCAACCAGATGAAAATATGCATTTTGGAGAAACTATCATAACAAAGGAATACCTTATATCAAGATTTCAAAGTTATAATAAACTCCCTGTAAAACAACGGTTGGATGAATTATCCAATGATGTCTTAGACATTATAAAGGCGAGTAAGGCAGCAGAAATTAAAAAAATCCCTTCAAAAATTGAATTAAAAAAGCGACTTAGCAGCTATTTAAAATTTAGTGATGCCCAATCTATTTATATACACTTTTTTAACGTGATCAATAATTGTGATGCATTAAATTGGAGTAAAGAAAGACTAGAATATCAAGATGTCTTTCCATATATATATTGTATCTACTATTTTGAGGGTATCCAGTCTTTTGACTTAGTTAAGCATTTAGTTATTGATGAAATGCAAGATTACAGTCCCGTTCATTACGCTGTGATAAATAAATTATTTAGGTGTAAGAAAACAATCTTAGGTGATTTTGGTCAAATGTTGAATCCTTTTAGTTTAAATTCCGATAAATCATTCAGTAACATATTTGATAGCATGGAATTTGTAGAATTGATAAAAAGCTATCGATCGTCTTATGAAATTATCGAGTTTGCGAAGCAATTTATGCCGGATTACTCCATCGAAGCAATTGATCGCCATGGAGAAAAACCAGAAATTATAGCGTATACAAACCAGCATTCTTTGATTGTTGAATTACAAAGATTGATCAGCCAGTTCCAAAATAACTCGTTTAATCGTTTAGGTATCTGTAAAAGCGAAGCACAAGTAAATCAATTATATGATGAACTAAAACAGTTTTTTACACTTAATAAACTAAGTGATACCAGTGAAACATTTGAGCAAGGGATAACCGTAACAACAATCCAATTAGCTAAAGGATTGGAATTTGATGAGGTAATCATTCCTTTTGCAAATGCTGATATATATAAGTCGAAATTTGACAAAGGCTTATTGTATATCGCAGTAACTAGAGCGATGCATAAGTTGACTGTACTGCACAAGAAAAACGAATTAACTCCTTTAATGAAAGACGTGTAAAAACTACCCCATTCTAAAAAAGATTGGGGTTTTCTCTTTTTATCAATCAATTGTCACTATTCTCCCCCTTTAGCAACTAACTAGAAGAAATTCCCTTTATTTAAAGAAATAAAGTAACTATCAACCAACCAGAGCAGACTAATATAAAAACTATAACTATGTGTAAAGAAACTATCTAGAGGAAATAACTTAGTTATTACCGTTTTGTTTTACTTGATATTACTCTATATGCTTTATAGAATATTAATCAGATTAATGAAGGAGGATTTTTGTTTGAATAACTTATGTTTAAGTCTGGTTCATAGCTTTTCTCAAAAATAATTCATCGAGGAGAGTGTAATTAATGAACTTTTATATAATGAAAGATATACTGAACGAACAGTTCGATTTAAAAATTACTCACATGACACAACTTACCGATCATAATATATCTGCAACCTATTATTTAAATACAGCTAAAGGAAGTTACGTTCTAAAACGTATTCCTTCCTATATTCAAGATACCGAAATAGAAGGCAAATTGGTTAAGTACCTTTACGAAAACGAAATTCCTGTAGCACAAGTTATTAAATCTAATCAAGGAACTTATTCATTCTCCATAAACGGGGAAAAATACCACTTACAAGAATATATAGATGGGGAAATTTATGACTTAAATAATGGAACTGACTGGTTTAAGGATGTATCCGCTCAAAATTTAGGAAAAATTCAACATGTATTATCTCAAACCCCCAAATTAAAAACAGGAATGATTAATAAAGAATTGTTTACTAACGGTCAAATTATTAAGGCAAAAAAATCCTACCTCAGGACTTTTAAAAAAGCACAACAGTCAAACGATACGACAACTATGAAAGATATTATTAACCGATTAGAGTATCTAGATACAATTAATAACTATACGTTTGATTATTCTAAGTTTACATGTACTAATTCGCATGGAGATTATTATACTTCTCAAATCATATGTAAGGAAACAAAATTGTATACAATTGATTGGACAGACGCCTGTCATTTACCTGCATGTTGGGAAGTAATGATGTCTTTCGCTTATGCGGACCCTGTTGCTAAGAGTGGAAAAATTGAATCTAATGCTTTTAAACGTTATATAGATAACTATTCAAAATGGTTTACCTTGACTAAGTACGATTTGTTCCATATGCCGTATCTGTATTTCTTTCAGCTAGCTGTCAGTAATTTTTACGAACCATATGGAAAGTTACCAAAAGAATATTTAAAAATTGCTAGGCTGACAACAAAGCAGTTAGCATGGCTAAATAAGAATGTTGATTCTTTAGCCATGAAGTTAGTTTAAAAAACGCAATCTTTTGTCTTGTCCCTGTCAAGTAGACAACATAAAAAGCTGAACAGTGAACGTGTGTCGATATTCAATCGGCGCACGTTTATTTAGTTTCATATGACTACGTTTAGAATGATCATTACCTAGAGCTTATTCTACTTTTGTTTAACACTTATTCAGTTTTGAGTGTGGAGAGGTTCTATAATTATATGAAAAAAACAAGTTGCCTTAGGGTTTATACGAATCGGGTCCTAGCTTTAAGATTGGTAAAGGTATTTTGCCAAGCGTTATCGCACAATTACAAGCAACTCATGATCAATTATCTTATCATGTAACAATTGGCAATACCGAATAAGTAATTGATAGTGGCAGGCACCCTAAGAAGTAGACATCGGCTTGTGGAAGGGCAAACCTATGCGAAAGAGTTGTTCAGGCCCCCTTTGCAGAAGATTGCTTATTGACCTTCTGTTCACCCACATATGGAAAGGCATTTTCATTCGATAGAGGATTTATATGACCAAGAGTAGGGCATGAAAAAGGCACCTGATTGAATTACATCAAATTAGCGTCAAATCGACGTTCATCAGCTCTACACAAGGTATAAAGAGGAATGTAAAAAGTAGCTTAGACGCTCCTTATTTTCCGAGGTAACTATAAAAGATGAGTTGACATACGGCCTGTAGAAGCTGGAAGGCTTTAAGAAAAACATTCCTTCTCTTATGTGTTGATCAAAGGAACGAACTTGAATCACAGTATCCAGTTATTAGTTGATACGTTAAAAAACCGCACTGAGACTTACGAAAAGAGCATTATCAAACCACTTTTTTTGCGATTTAAATAAATGGTTGATTGAATTGCGGGCAAGGAGGCCTGCACAAGCGACCTCCATTTAACTGTATTTCTCTATTTAAAAAGCTGGATAATTGCTCTGGGAACGGCAAAAACATAGTCTGCTATTGTCATCGTATTTTCAACCTTGTCGAACTTCTCTTCGAATCGATTAAGATATTTTGTTAAATGATTTGTTACGATTTCTCCTTGAATCGGTTCTACACCATTTTTAAAACGAATGCGAACTGATTTTCCTTTATGAAGATCTTCTGAATCCATGATTTGAAAATGGATATGCGCTTCAGAAGAGTTACCCGAGTTCCCACATTTGCCAAGTAATTGTTTTTGAAGAACTTCCTCTCCTTCTTGGACAATGATACTGTCTTTTTTAAAATGAGCAATCATACTATATTCCTTATGCGCATGCTCTATCACAATATAGTTGCCTGGGGGGTGTTCTTCATCCATCTGCCCTGGAATATTATCATCGAGACCATCAACCACTTTTATTACTTTGCCATTTTGAGGGGCGATAACTTCCTCTGCAAATGCGTAATAACTCTCATTTTTTTCAGGTCTACCATTATATGTAGAGCCATCCTTCACCTTTAATAGATCATACGCGTACCTTTGATGTTCATATACGTAATGGTAATTAATAAATTCATTTGTGCCACCCCAGAAAACAAACCAATCATCCATCACTGGCATAATGTATTCATTCTTTGTATAAATCTTATCTGTTTCTGGAAAGACAAAGTAGGGTTTCAAATAGAAACTGACAATTGTATATTTATCATCGAAACCAACCACAACTGCTTTTGCTTTTGAGTTATCTACCCATACGAACTGACCAATGCCTAAGACATCCGTCCGTGACGTAAGATGATAACTACGCACACCTTCATTAAAAGCTGCGCTCATCTCAATAAATGCCGATAATGAAACCATTCCTTGAAACACTTTTGAAGTTGCTTCATAAATTGTTTTAAAATCTTCTCTTAACCAATGATCTATAAACCTATCAGGATCCATTGACCCGACCATTCCATCTACCCCCTAGGTTTCTATTCTTTATATAGAAGAGAAAATCAAACGATTCTCAAGAAATATTTTGCAGTTAATAGTTAAAAAACCACCAATAGTTACTTTAATTCGACTTGAATCTTCTAACTTTCCTTCCAAATCTCCTCTTATAGCAAGTCCTAAATTTTCATCCTGTAATTCGCCATTTACATATAGCTTTTCACCATTAATCCAGTAATTCTCAACTAGTATATGATCTCCCTGATGGTTCACTTCAAAAACCTTCTTCATGTAAATCACTCCTCGTTTATTTTTACGACTAACTCGGGAATAAGTTTCACAAATAATCTGTTTTTCTCTTACCAAAAAAAAGATTCTTGAATTATGATGAAAGTCATAGTATATTCTAACCGAGGATAAATTTAATATTTCCACAAGGGGAGCCTAATATGGCTGAGAGTGAGCGAGTTCGTTCTGACCCTAAGAACCTGTTAGATAATGCTAGCGTAGGGATCGTGGTTTTGGATATGAGCAATACTAGGCATCCATCACCGCCTATGTATTGCTTTTTTTCATAAAAAAGTAATACAGGTTTACTCGTTCGCTTCTCTTTTCGGAGAAGGAGGAAAAACATGAAACAAAATAAAACACTTTTTATGGTGGAAATTGCTATATTTGCAGCTTTGGCATTATTACTTGATTTCTTATCGGGCTTACTGATGGGGAGATTTTGGCCACAAGGTGGGTCCATCTCACTTGCTATGGTACCGGTTTTCTTAATGGCCTTTCGTTGGGGTATTAAAGGTGGCGTCTTAACGGGCTTATTATTAGGAGGACTACAAATCTTAACAGGAGCTGTTCCTTTTCATTTCGCCTCATGGATCATTGACTATTTCGTAGCCTTTGCTGTTGTCGGACTCGCAGGCATCTATATGAAAAAAGTTGTACAAAATTATCAAGACGGCCAATTTGGCAAAGCAAACATGTATGTTATTAGTGGCGTTTTCTTAGGAAGTTTCTTACGCTTTTTATGCCATTATTTATCAGGCATTATCCTATTTGGTGCCTATGCTCCGGCAGATCAACCTGTCGCACTTTACTCACTCGTATATAACGGAACATATATGCTACCTACCTTTATCGTATGTGCCTTAGTCGTTGTCATGCTTTACACAACAGCCAATAAGGTCCTTCTGAAAAAAGCATATTAATCATCTAAAGGCTCTGGGGGAAACTCAGGGCCTTTTTTTAAGATAACTTTTTGGGAGATTTTCGCACGATGATGGAACTGAGGAATCAGGGTGGCATGTACATCGCCATGATATTCAGTAAGATAACCATGCAATCGACTCTTCACAATACTTCCAAAATGAAAGCGTCAAAAGCAGCTAGGCAAACCTCCATCATCTCTTCTATTTTCTGGCCGGCCATGATGATCCGAAGAAGACCATGATTTATACAACGCCGAATCTGCAGGAAGTTGGCAACCGACTCGATAGTTTATATCACGAAGTAGATTGAGTGTGATAGGAGAAATTTTATTAATATCGAATATAAAGGAAACGCAAACGAAATGAGCTAATGATACACATCATTAGCTCATTTGAATTCCCCTTTATGCCGATATAAGAGTGCCTCTTCATGATTCCTCTCAATCGAAATAACAGAAATTTTAATGCTGTAGAAATTGGGCTTTTTAATATTGTAATTTCTTAACGTTGTAAAATCGCATTTTCCTGACGCTACCCCGATTATGGAATAAATTTATTTTCTATACTTTATTATTCTTGAGTTCTTCGTCGCTTTTGTACTCCAATATGTCGCCTGGCTGACATTCCAAAGCCTTACAAATGGATTCTAAAGTGGATAACCGAATCGCTTTTGCCTTTCCATTTTTCAAAATAGAAAGATTAGCCATCGTGATTCCAACCCTCTCCGAAAGTTCTGTGACGCTCATTTTCCTTTTCGCCAACATCACATCGATATTAATTATAATCGCCAATTCCTTCACCTCAGACCGTTAAATCATTTTCTGATTTTATATTTATCGCTTCTTGTAAAAGCCTTTCCAGAACTGCAGCGAATACTGCAATTACCATCGAAGCAAAGATAGGGACCATTCCGATTATTGCACCACCTGGGGCATCGTCTACTTGAGCTAACATAAAAACGAATGGCAAAATTGCCACATATAAGATACTGAATATGGTTGCACAGAGTTTTATATGCTTCAAAGCTTTTACGGAAATTTGCGAAAAAGCTTGATTCTTGTCAATATAACTTAAAAGCTTAAAAGCTTTATAAAGTGCAATGTAAAAGGGAATTGCCGATAAATACATTCCGATTACAATGGGATATAACATATAGGCATAATCTGGATTTGCCGGATTATTAGGTAACCAAATCAACCCAATTATACCCAAGGAAAAAACGGGAGTACCAATAAAGAAAACGGCTATTTTTAAAAAGAGTGTTGAACCACGTTTCATAAAAAGCACCTCACTTATTTATTTCTATTTGATTTTAATATAAAATTTATCGTTTCACAATATTTTTTTGTTCCTAATCATTATTAATTTGTTGTTATAATCTTTGAATTTTAGACAAATATAAAAAAGCATTCCTTATTACAAAGAAATGCTTTAACTATTGGATTTATAAATCGTTCAACAAATTAGAAAGTATCTCATTTTCGAACATTCAATTATCTTCATTATTATACTTTTGTTCATTTAAAAAAGAGCAGTAAAGCGAACCTCATGTAATAATACACCTTGCAATACAAACCTTTCTTGACAAAGAAATATACAGCGCCCATACATTCTAGTAAACATAACGTCTCATTTATCGGGAATTCCAAAAAGCTAGAACCCTTGTGGGAACTGGCTTTTCGTTTGCGCTTTTGTTAGCCATGAAATATACATGCCAACAAACAGTGATAAAGCACGAATTGTTCTTTATAAAAAATGAATGAAAATATGTATAAAATCCTCGCACATCTCTCTCATTTAATGTGTTATTTTTACACAAAACGGAATATTGTATGTGTAGTTTGAAATAGAGCTTGAGCAAAAACACTTCGTAAATCCTTATTTTACGGTAAAAAAGAAGAATTCATTTTGAAGAAAGATTAATCAAAATGGATTCTTCTATACCAATTTTAAGGTTGTTTTTTATAAAAGAGTTTGATCATTTTCTGCCTGTGTTACTCCACAAACGTGCCCTTTAACTGAATATAAGAAGTCGCATTTCTTTCATTTAATTTTACTCAATTGGTTTATTACTTTCATTAACATAAATTTGACACCTTTTCTTTCATAAGAAAAGTCATTAAAAGTACCAATTAAATAGGTATCCATCTTAGGGTGATAAAATAAATAGGCTCCTGTGGCACCTGCATGTCCCCAGACATTAAATATTTTCGGCATGAGTAGTGGAACTGATTTAAACTGCATAATTCCATACCCATACTCAATTCCTACCCCATACTTTGCTTTATCATTCATCATTTTCTCAAGCGTTTCCTTTTTCAATAATTGATAGGATACTAACGCTTTCATAAATTTCAACATATCTTCTCCAGTAGATACTACTCCACCGCCTGCATAGTCGAGACCTGCGTATCCTTTGTGATTAGTTAGGTTGTTTTTATTAATATAAAAGTCTGCTAAATGTTGGGTATCTTTGTCTAATGGATTAGAATAGTGTAACACAGATGAATTCATCATACTGAGGGGCTGATAAATATATTGTTTCATAGCTACATGAAAAGATATTCCTGTTATTTTTTCTATGATTAAGCCTAATAGATGATAGTTTGTATCAGTATATTTAAAGCCGTTACCTGGAGGGAAATGAGGTTTTTGATGTGTTTTTGCCCAAGTAATTGCCTCTTGTGGGGTTATGGTAAAGTTTGGATCATCCAGAAGCCTTTCAAGTAATGGACGGAAATTATCATACAAACCAGACGTTTGATTTAGTAGATGTTTAATTTTAATGTCATTCGTATAATCTTTACCTTGATAAACATGAAGGTGTTTGACTAATTCTCGATCTAAATATTTGGTAATACCGTCTTCGAATGATAATTGACCGTTTTCATATAAAATACTAACCAAAACTGACGTGAATATTTTTCCTACGCTTGCCATATATGCTGGCTGTTTTGGATTCATTGACCCTTCTGCGATATTTAAATGGATACCTTTCTTTTCAGAATGAACAAGTAAAAATGCACTCTTTAAATTTTTGTTTTTTTGGACTTGTTTTTTAAATGATTTTTCAATTGAATTGATTACTTTTTCACTTTGTTTTGTTTGCACAGACATCCCCCCACTAATTTTATTCCTAAACGCCGTTACTAACAAATACAAAAACGCCATTTTGAAAAAAGATTGAATCTAAATGGCGTAATACTTTTAAATTTATATGAATTTTTTATAAAAAAGATTGATCATTTCAATGTGCCTTATGCCGCGAATGCTAACTGCAACAGTTTTAACATTTGCAAACCATTAAATGGTTCCCATCAGGGTCTTTGAAATTAAACCATTGGTTATGCTCAATTTCTGTTGTCAATTCGACATTCTTACCCTTCATATACTCATATGCTTGTTCTATATTATTAGTATTCAAATGAAAAGGTGGAGTTTTGAAAATATTATCCTCTGAATAAATCTTGCTATCTAATACAATTCCTGTTCCGTTCATAGGTATTATATACAAATGACCAAATAATATTTCACCATCTGCTGATAAACCTAATATGTCACAATACCATTTACGAGCTTCTTCAATGTTGCTTACGGGAATAAACACAGTACCAACTTGATTTAAAATAGGGTTCATAGATTACCTCCAAATTTAGCTATATAGGTTTAATTCGTCATGTATTAAATATCCCCTTCTTGTTGAATTATACTGTCCCAGTTAGTGAAATATCGAAGTGTAGCTAATTCTGGTACATCTTTTTTATAAAGGCACATGATAGAAAATCATTTACATTTTTATTCATGCACACATAACTTCTATGCGATAACAAGAGATAATCTCTATCTCCATTTAAAAAATTTTATTTTTCGTGAACGAAAGGAGAACACTAATCGTCATAGTAGTAAATCCATAGAAAAGGGGGGCAAGGTTTGGAAGAGAAAAAATGGATTAAAGCAGCGAAACAAGGCGATAACCAGGCGTTAGCTCACTTATTTAAAGAGAGTTATCCCCTTCTCGTTCATTATTTAATGAAGCTCACCCTTAATCGAGAAGAAGCTGAGGATTTGGCACAAGAGACGATGACAAAAGCGATTGAAAAATTAAATCAATTTCAGGTAAAATCGAAATTTTCCACTTGGCTCATATCCATTGGCACAAAATTATATATCGATCAAAAAAGGCGCCAAAAGCGAGCTGATGCTTTTAAAGCACAGCATATGCGGAAATTAAAATGGCAGGCACAGTCACAAAATGAGGATTGGGATTTCTTATTAGCTTCTCTCGCTGAATTAGAAGATGAATTAAGAGTGCCGATTATTTTAAAACATTATTATGGCTATGCGTATGATGAGATTGGCAAAATGCTTGGAATTGCTGAAGGAACAGTAAAATCTAGAGTTCACCGCGGAATTAAAACCATTCGAAAGGAGATGGGTGAAGATGAGAAAGGCCCAGGAACAATGGAAAACCCTATCAAACAAGGATGAAGAAGATTTTTCAAAAGAAATGACACGTTCTTTTGCACAGTTTGAGGAAAATAACCCCATCTCTACTCCTAGTGAAGATTGGTTTGAAAAAATGGTCATCGCTAAAAAGGATGCAGCTAGTAGAAAATGGCGAAGAGAATTACTCTTATTCGGCGGAATAGCAACACTTATTCTCGTTTTATTTTTTACAACATTAACCCAAATACCAGTTGTCTTTATCACATTACAAGGTCTTACAGTCCTTCTAGTCATCTGTTATACCTTGCTGCAAATCCAAAAACATAGAGAGAAGGTACGACATGACGAATATTGATTTCTTTTTACTATTCTTAGTAGCTATTATTTTATTATCACAAAGTATCTTTTTATTTACTAATGCAAAGAAAAATGGGATGAATCATTGGTTCTGGGGTATTATCGCCTTAATTCAAGCACCCGTACCACTAATATTCTATATCATCGTAAGAAACGTTCGTAGAAAAGAGGAGGATGAATTAAATGATTATCGTGACTACTGAAACAATACCAGGTAAAGAAATAAAAGAGTTAAAGGGTTTTGTTAGGGGAAATTCAGTCCAATCGAAACATATTGGAAAAGATATCGTGGCCGGATTACGTACGATTGTCGGTGGAGAAGTCTCGGAATATACAGATATGATGACGGAATCTCGCCAGAAAGCAATCGGTCGGATGGTAGAGCATGCCAAAGAAAAAGGGGCAAATGCGATTATCGGTGTACGTTTACAAACGTCAGCTATAATGGCAAACGCCAGTGAAATATTGGCTTATGGTACGGCGGTGTATGTGGAGTAAACAAGAGGTTATATATATTTGTTGGCTGTCGACTTCTTGACAGCTTTTTTTGCGGAGTACCTTAAATCTATTCAGAATAAGGATTGGGCAAATTCCTAACCCTAATTCTAACGCTTAAGCCTCCGCTGCTGTATCATTCTTTTAATATCATAGCAAGCAAATGTCCCACAAATAATGATACCAGCACTAAAAAAAAATACTAAAAACCAATTCTCTCCCCAACTGACATAGGCACAGTAGAGACAAAGTAACGCAGTGACGAGTGATGCATAATTCGCCTGATACAGCTCTAGTTTTGACCTTTGATTTTCTTCCAGTATCCTCAACTCCCTTTATTATTTTGTTATCCAATTTTCTACTCTTCACTCACAAACAATTCATCTACTGTGGTATCCAATACTTTGGCTAAATTAAACGCCAACTGCAGTGTTGGATCATATTTGTTATTTTCAATAGCATTAATCGTTTGCCTCGTTACTTTGCAATGTTTCGCTACATCCTCCTGCGATAGTTTCATTGACTTCCTTAAATCACGAATTCGGTTTTTCATCTTAATTACCGTATTTTCTCTTATAAAAAAGTAAAGTAATCAAGTAGATAATGCAAATACTTAGTAGAAAGGAGAATGGTGAGATTCCTTCATAAGTGTTGCTTCCCCAAAAAGCTGAATAAACCTTCTTCCCCATTTCAAAAACTAACACGGCTATAACTACTGCAAAGGAATAAGATTGTGCTTTCATTTTAATTAATTTTTTCCTTTCATCACCGAGCTGAGGTAACGTACTGATTGTAAAAAAAATGAGTATCAAACTTAAAACTAGCAGTGAAAAAAAGATAATAACAATCCCGTTCAAAATGATTCCTCCTTCAAAATGTAAAAAGTATTTGACACTTATTATACTAACACCCTCCAAAAATGTAAAATACTTTATACATTTTTTAGACCAACACACGCTAATGTCTGAAATACAAAAATGCTTAGAGTCATTATCAACTCTAAGCATTAAAATTAATCTCTATTTAACAAAGACACACCCGCGATACCTGGGTTCGTCATTTCGTATGGGTTCAAGATAAGATCCAATTCTTCTTCAGTAAGCACATCGTATTTTAAGCACAGTTCACGAACGGATTTGCCATTGATGATTGCTTCTCTCGCGATGCGTGCTGCGACTTCGTATCCGATATGTGGATTCACTGCTGTAATGATTCCTGCACTGTTTTCTACATATTCTTTCAAACGCGTTTCATTCGCTTCAATGCCTGATAAACAGTAATCTGTAAAAGCACGGAAAGCGTTGTTCATAATACTGATTGATTGTAATAAGTTAAAAACAAGTACCGGCTCCATTACGTTTAATTCTAGCTGTCCTGCCTCGGATGCAAGGCAAATGGTATGGTCATTACCGATGACTTGGAATGCCACTTGGTTAATCATTTCAGGCATAACAGGATTCACTTTACCTGGCATGATAGAAGAACCTGGTTGACGCGCAGGCAATGAAATTTCGCCTAGACCAGCACGTGGGCCTGATGCCATTAAACGAATGTCATTAGCAATCTTAGACATATTCATCATACAGACTTTTAACGCTGCAGAAACTTCTGTATAAGCATCTGTATTTTGAGTCGCATCGACAAGATGATCAGCTCCAACAAGAGGTAAGCCCGTAATCTCAGCCATATGTTTAACAACACTTTCAATATAAATAGGGTCTGCATTTAGTCCCGTTCCTACAGCCGTTGCCCCCATATTGATTTCATATAAATGCTGACGAGATTGCTGGATCCGTTTAATATCTCTTGTGACTACACGACTGTATGCTTCAAACTCTTGTCCAAGACGAATCGGAACCGCATCTTGCAGATGTGTTCTACCCATTTTAATCACATGATCAAACTGCTTCGCTTTCTCCTTAAATGTCGCAAGCATATGCTCCATCGTTTGTGTCAGTTTTTCCAATGCATTCAATGTAGCAATATGAATCGCTGTTGGGAAAGCATCATTTGTTGATTGTGACATGTTGACATGACTATTCGGACTTAAGTGTAGTGCATAGTCTCCTTTATTCTTCCCTAGTAACTCTAGCGCACGATTGGCAATCACTTCATTGGCATTCATATTAATGGATGTCCCAGCGCCACCTTGAATCGGGTCAACAATAAAGTGATCATGCCATTTACCTTCAATAATTTCATCAGCAGCCTGAACAATAACATTGCCAAGCCCTTCATATAATCTTTTTGTGTCCATATTTGCTAACGCGGCTGCCTTTTTAACCATAGCAATTGCGATGATCAGCTCTTCATGAATGCGATATCCGGTAATTGGAAAGTTTTCAACTGCACGTAAGGTTTGAACACCATAATATGCATCTATTGGCACTTCTTTCGAACCTAAGAAATCGTTTTCAATCCTTACTTTATCATTTGACATTTTTATTTTCGCCTCGCCTATTTTCATCATTTAACTATAGATATATCATCTTGCTTTAAGACGATATACCTCCTAAATAATAGCACAGTCTAATTCTTTTATAAAGGCGGGGAGCCACAAAGATTTTTTCTGCTTACACACTGGTTAAGAAAAAAATAATAAGAGAAAAACTTAATAAAATGAGCAGAATAGTATGAAGGAAAATACCAATCACACTGCATACTTTTCCAGCAGAAATTAACTTTCTTCCTTCAGGTCCATTAATATTGCACAATAACTTTGATGCATAGATGCTACCAAAGATACCTATAACAAGTCCAATATACGGTGTGATGATAGAAAGTATTCCTAAAATAAGAGAGAGATGAACTTTTGACACATGTACGCCTCTTTTCAAAAGTAAGCTTATAGGTTCATCTTATTACACGATAAATATTTATATACGGAAAAATGGCTCAAATGATGAGAGAGGTTCATTCTAAGAGGTTTTTGATACATTTTTTGGGATCGGAATTACACAAGGTAAAAACTTCACGAACCTAGTCATCATCAATCGGCCCGAATTGGTTATAATCAAGCTTTGTTTAAATCATAAACCTTCCATATTGGCCTACCTTATATTAAACGAACACCGGATGAAAATAGATCACTGGCTCTTCATATGGATGGATGCGTTTGATGATCGTTTTCACTTCTTCCATCTGGCTATATAGGCAACGAAATTCCATCTTACATTCAGTCCCAAACGAGATGTTCCCAATTTGGCCGAAGTAAGGATTTGCGTCTTCTAAAGGTCTATAGTAACCTTTTACCGCTGAGTAGGATATAACATGATCATAATTCCCTACTGTTAATGTTCCTATTGCATTCAATTCATCTCTTAATCTCACAATATATTCGCCTGGTATTAAAACTTCGACTTTTACAAATTCAAATTCCATGAAGTTTCACCTACCATTTAAAAGACACGCTTTGAAAAAGCGAAATAGTCAATATCACTGTTGTTAAAGTGCCAGCAGTCATCAAAGTAATTAACTTCGAGCGACTATTTTCCGTTTTTAAAACTTCATTCGATACCGCAAGCCATATAACGATAGATGCGATTGCAATAATTGATAGCATTCCTGTAGACATCTTTTATCCCCCCCAGGATTTTTTTAGATTCTTCTCTACTATTCTATACGATTTTGTGAGACATTTAGTTTCAAAAAGTAAAAATTAGTCTTAAGTCTGAGTCAGGGTTACGGCATTAGCATGAGTTGCATTAGGGTTTTTGCTAAATCAAGCTAATATTTTAATTTTCGCTGGTGGCTTGGTGTTATCCATCTTGCTATGTTCGCATTTTTTATTTGACAACACATTCTTGTGGTTTTCATTACTCTTGTGTTCTTATTCCCCATTTCACAACACTTCTTCGCATTTTTCTCTACTCTTGTGTTCTTATTTCTGAATTACACACACATCCTTGTGGTTTTCATTACTCTTGTGTTTTTATTCCCCATTACCCAACACTTCTTCGCCTTTTTCTCTACTCTTGTGTTCTTATTTCTGATTTACAAACACATCCTTGTGGTTTTCATTACTTTTGTGACCGTATTTCTGATTTGACAATACTTCTTCGCGTTTTTCTTTACTCTTGTGTTCTTATTTCTGATTTACAAACACATTCTTGTGGTTTTCATTACTCTTGTGTTCTTATTCCCCATTTCACAACACTTCTTCGCCTTTTTCTCTACTCTTGTGTTCTTATTTCTGATTTACAAACACATCCTTGTGGTTTTCATTACTCTTGTGTTCTTATTCCCCATTTCACAACACTTCTTCGCCTTTTTCTCTACTCTTGTGTTCTTATTTCTGAATGACAAACACATTCTTGTGGTTTTCATTACTCTTGTGTTCTTATTCCCCATTTCACAACACTTCTTGCCCTCCTTCCACCCATTTGAGTGGACATTCTCTTTTGAGCAAACTTACTGGCGAATTATTTAACCCTTTAATCCTTTCCCTCAATATACCACCCTACCTGATTCAGATCTCATCCCCCTACCCAAATATAAAAAAACACCCCTAGCACTCTAGGGATGCAACTGATTATATAACGATCTTACTTAACTCCAAAACCCGTGTTTCTTCTCCATCAACACTCCCCCAAGTTTGCTTTAAGTAGAGTTCGGCGATCGCTTCATATTTACCCTTAAATTTCTGCGCATATTCTAATGCGATGACACTTTCATAAAGATGAGCCATTATTTTCATTAATGGTTTCGCTTGAAGTTGCTGCACTAGGGGATCAGC
This sequence comes from Cytobacillus sp. FSL R7-0696, assembly GCF_038006865.1. Lineage (NCBI taxonomy): Bacteria > Bacillati > Bacillota > Bacilli > Caryophanales > Bacillaceae > Cytobacillus > Cytobacillus sp. FSL R7-0696. The sequence continues at coordinate 1,382,679 of NZ_JBBOWA010000001.1, forward strand.
TTTAGCGAATTGTTCCAGCTGTTGTTTCACTTCAGCAAACTTTACTTCAACGAGTGCGGTCTGTTCACCTTTAGCTAGTAAAGCAATTCGATCAAACGTTTGATTGATAAATAGTTCGTCTGCAGAAAATTTATTAACGAGACGGATTAATTCCTGACCGAGTATGTTCGCCGTGCCCTCCCATACCGTTAGCACTTGGGCATCTCGTAAAAGCCTTGGGGTGATAAAATCCTCTATATAACCGTTTCCTCCATGCATCTCTATTGCTTCATGGGCAAAATGAATCGCATTTTCTGCTGATTCTTTTTTCAAAAGGGCAATATAGAGTCGATGTAGAATAACCTCCGAATCGCTTGCCTCACCCGCTACAACCTTGTCGTATAGTTCTACTAAATCAAAAATTGCGACGACTTCTACCTCAAGCTTTGCCTTAAGTTGAGAAAGTGTTTGTTGAATCATTGGCAAATCAATCAACTTTTGACCGAACGCTTCCCTAGCTATGGCATACTGCTTTGCTTCCTCATACGCTCGCTTCATGATGCCGATCGATGCGACAGCATTACATATCCGAGAAAGGTTTAATGCTTCCATCATATAGTAAAAACCTTTTGATTCATCGCCAACTGCATAGGCAACACTACCATCAAATTCTACTTCTCCAGATGGGACAGCACGCACACCCAATTTATCTTTTAATCTTCTAATGCGAAGATGATTTAGCTCGCCATTGTCTTTTTTCCACGGAACAGCGAACAATGTTAAGCCCCGCGTTCCTTCTTTGGCGCCTTCCTTTCTTGCTAACACCATTGCTACACCACATTGGCCAGCATTGGAAGCAAAGTATTTCTCACCAAACAACCGGTATTGTCCCTCTTCTTTTACTGCTCTCACGACATTTGCACCTACATCTGACCCGCCTTGCCGTTCAGTTAAAAAAGTCGCTCCCTCGTATAATTCCTCATCAGCATTTGTTGCACACAGATGTGGTAAAAAGCGTTTCTTCACTTCTTCATTCCCATAATGATCCAATAGATAGGCGGTCGCCATTGATAAAGTAACTGGACAATAAAATCCTGGCTCTGTTTGTGAAAGGAGATACCCTTGCGCATAACTGTAAATATAGTTGCCTTTTCTACCAAGCTCAGGGATTTCCTTATGCACATAGCCCACCATACCCGTACCGTATGATTCTTTTACTGTTTGTTTGTAGCCGCTATTCACCCACACTTCAGAAACTTCTTCACCATAGCGGTCATACTGTTTTAGCACTGGTTGTCCTTCTCGATCAGTGTATTTAGCACGTTCATCAATCGGACCAGCACATTGCGCGCCGTACGCTGTTAATTTTTCAACTGCGTAATCAAAAAACGCAGGAGGAAGCTTTTCTCTTAAAATATGAAGTAACGTCTCGTCTTCTTTGAAAAAATTAGTCGCATAGTCACTTTTCTTTTCCGGTTCCTTCAATACTTTCATACTTGCTCCACCCCTTCTTTTAACACTCTTTTTAATATTTTTCCTGACGCATTTCTTGGCAACATGTCAACTTGATGGTAGGAACGTGGGATTTTATATTTTGCTAGATGGTCAACGAGGAATCGATTGAGCTCCTCACTATTTACCTCTTCTGTTGCTGAGAAGAAGGCTGTTACGGTTTCTCCCCATTCTCGGTGTGGGAGACCGATAATCGCAACTTCTTGCATAGTGGGATACTTCATCATAACGTCCTCGATTTCTTTAGGATAAATATTTACACCACCTGAGATAATAACATCCTTTTTACGATCGACTATCCATATATAGCCCTCTTCATCCCGTCTTGCTAAATCCCCAGTCTTTAACCAGTCACCGTTAAATGTTTCTTTTGTTAATGCCATATTTTTGTAGTAACCCACCATGTTGCCTTCTCCACGCAAGACAATTTCTCCAACTTCACCTGCCGGGATCACTTGACCGTGTTCATCAACAATTCTTAACTCGGTATGAAGGGGTGCTCGCATACCAATGCTACCTGTCTTTTCTCCATGCTCTTCAGGTAACATGATGGCGCCACTTGGTCCTGCTTCCGTTAAGCCATACACGCTTGTTAGTCGATCCGTGTGAAATCTTTCAGCAATAAGATCAATTTGTTCCTTGGCAAGCGGCGCTCCTCCGTAAACCCACCATTTCATCGTTGATAGGTCGTAGTTTTTTATTTCTGGGTGTTGTGCGGTCAGTAAATAAGCGACCGGTGCACCAAAAAAGTGTGTTGTTCGGTAAGTTGCAACCGCTTTCAAAAGTAGGTCTGGTGTAAAGGTAGGAGTAATGACAACTGCTGCCCCGACAACCGTTGCTGACATGAGGAATAAATGTAGGGGGGCTGAATGCGTTAATGGCATCATTAAAAGCATTTTACTATCTGGTTTTACTTCCATTTCAACCGCAATCATTTGCGCCACTGTTAAAATATTGCGGTAGCTAAAAAGAACACCCTTAGGATCACCTGTAGTTCCAGATGTATAAAGAATGGTACTGTAATCATCTTCCGTTAGATTACACTCAACCTCTTTTCCAGGAGAAAGGGCCAATAACTGCTCAAAGCTTTCCCAATTCTGCGCATGCTCTCCCGTTTTAATCTTCAATGGTACTTTTTCAATACTCTCAACTGCTGGAAAAATAATCTCATGTGCGAAAATAGCTTTCGCTTCACAATGATCGACAATGTACTGCACCTCATCCAATGTGAACTTGGCATTAATCGGTATAACAACAGCACCCACTCTTTGCACAGCAAAATAGGTAATGATAAATTCAAATGTATTAGGCATAAACAAACAGACATTGTCTCCTTTATCAATTCCTCTTTCCAATAAACCGTTTGAAAGCGCATTTACTTTATCGTTTAACTCTTGAAAAGTAAGACTTCCTTCAAAACCAATTACTGCCTGTGCTTGAGGATACTTTCTGGCATTTCTTGCGACTAATTGCGAACTATTCATGACGATCCCTCTCTTCTACTAGTTTTTCGAGCCTTTCACTAAAGCTCTTCTTCAAAGACAGCAACTCTTCTTTCATTTCCAACAGTTCTTCAATGGCTTGATCAATTTGCTTGATGCGCTGATTACCATAAGTAATCGTACGTTCTAACTGGGCCATACCGGTTCTGTCATAATCAAATAGCAGCACCATTTCTTTAATTTCTTCCAATGAAAAACCATACCGCTTTCCACGAAAAATCAACTTTAACTTGGCACACTCTTTCTTTGTATACAAACGATGATTGCCTTCAGAACGAGTCGAGCTAATTAACCCTAGCTCTTCATAATAGCGAATCGTCCTTGTGGAAACATCAAATTTTGCAGCTACTTCACGTATTGTCTTCAGTCATCAGCACCTCCTTTTTCTTAGTATACAATTGACGTTAACGTTAACTTCAAATGTTTTTTGTCTATTATCAAAATTCTTATATTTAAACAAAAAAGAATGATATCTGTCTTAGATATCATTCTTCTCTGTTCTTATGCTTTTTTTTATTCCAATCAAAAGGAATGTTGGTCCATTCAAAAAATAGATACCCAAGAAACACCAATAAACTTACCATTATATTCTCAAACCAAGAAATGGGCTGACTACTTATTAATTGCCATATCGTTCCCGTTAAAAAGAAGATCACCGCAAAAGAAAGGCTATTCTTTAGCATGATTTCCCCCCTTATGTAAATAAGTTATTTTCTCCCTATCTTTATCATTATTTTGATCAGCACGATAACTATCTTTAGAAGAAGCTTGATAAACCTTTAAATATTGCTCGTGATTTAATAAATAATACTTACTATTATCAACTTGTTGTAGCATTAATTCTGCTAAGGGAATTCCAGCAAAGCTAGGTAACGTATCGATAATTCCAAACTCAACCGACAAACCCTCTTTCATAAATTCATGTTCATGCAAATCGACTAATTGATATCCCAGCGATACCATCACATCAACAATCTTTGGCCACTCAAAAACATTCTGATCCGGAGGTACGGCCCACCCTCGCTCATCACCTGGCACATGAATATCTAAATCTCTTGCTTGCCAATCCACTCCTGTCAAATGCTCAAGCCCCACCGAACCCATTAACAAAGGAATGATATTCACTTGATTCAGCGCTTCTGTTATTCTTAAAAACTCTTTAAATTTAAGACTGTCCACATGTGGCCCCCCTTTTCCTTTGATAATGATTTAAGATTACTAGATTATGTACATTTTACTCTCATATCATGCTGCGATTTTTCTGCGATGTATGCCTTTCACTTTACTCTTTCCTGTTGGCTTTGATTTTCTTTTTGTTTTGCTCATATTTTGTGGAGACTCTCAATTAGTCCCGATTTCTTCTTTTGCCCGACTCATTTCCTACTGAGACTCTCGATTAGTCCTGATTTCCTCTTTTGCCCGACTCATTTCTTGCTGAGACTCTCGATTAGTTCCGATTTCTTCTTTTGCCCGACTCATTTCCTGCTGAGACTCTCGATTAGTCCTAATTTCCTCTTTTGCCCGACTCATTTCCTGCTGAGACTCTCGACTAGTACTGATTTCCTCTTTTGCCCGACTCATTTCTTATTCAGGCTCTCTATTAGTTTCAATTTGCCTCATTTGTCATAGCATGTTACTTAAAATAATAAGAGTGAAGGATGAGAGACATGATATACTCTGATCGATCGTCGGTTACATTTATCGATTGTACATTACTTATCAAATGATTACGCCGCAGTAAGCCTTCTTTCTTGTTATCTCTCATTAACGAGATCGATGAAGTAATCGTCAATGCATTTGTGGTCCAGGTTTCCTCTTCTATTTCAAAAAAAATCACTTCCTTCAGCTTAGACATATTTTTCACATTCATTACTGTGTTAGCTTTGCCAATTACGATACCATTTTTGTAAATCAGCCATTGCTCCTGTTGAGAAAACCCCCTACTTCTTTTCCAACGTACATCAAAGGAATCCTCTTCTATATATATGCGCAAAGATAAATACCAGCGTAAATCAAAGATATCACTCACAACATATTGCCATCTCTGCGTAAAATATTGCTGAATGAAACCGCGTTTTTCCTCACCCTTAAAAAGCGGCTTTTTATTCATGAATGTTCGTTGCAGATGATAAAACGACCACCCGTCTTTATCGGGAGGTTGATAGTTATCTTCTTTTCCAGCCATCCGTTTACTTACTAAATAAATAATAAGCGCGGTTGTTGGGAATAAAAATATCGTAGCCCAATGCCACAAGTTAAATGCATTAAACAGCATGAAGCGTACAAACAAAATGAACGATAGCAAAACAAATAATAAATTTAACTTAACCAACCAAACACCCCTTCGTTTACATACGAAAAAAATGGTAAATAGTTTCAATTCTAAATAAAAAAGCCTACTTCTAAAGTAGACTTCATCGTTCAAAACCATAACTCTCTTCCACCTTGCAAATACGCACCTGATAGTTCTCATACCAGTCCGATTTTCCTTTTTCCTGTGCGACTTTATGGGCCGCATGGTCCTTCCACCTTTTAATATCCTCAAATGTTGCCCAATATGAAACAGTAATTCCTAATTGTGAGTCCCTGGCACTTTCGATCCCGAGGAAGCCTTCTTCCTTTTGCGCTAAATCCTCCATGGCCAATGCCATTTTTTCATATCCGTTATCGCCAATTGTCCTTTTGGAAGTAAAGATCACAGCATAATATGTTGATGGTAGCTCCTGCATGATTGACCTCCAATAAATAAGATATTATTTACAAATATAATGTAAAAATAGTACAGGCACAGCTAGTTTATATTTCGTTTCAACAGACACCGAGTTGCGATCAGCAAGAAAATTCTTGATGTCTTCTTCGCTCACTCCTGTATAAATAGAAATCGTTTTGACACTAATACCATAATTTGTTTGCAAAACGTCAATGACCGCTTGCAAACGACTATCCACATCACAAGCAAACATGCCAGAAGTTAATAAAGCTAAAAGGTGATTGAAGTCCATACGTCTATCTACACCATGAAGCTCTCCCCAATCACAAGTACTATCTTTTTTTCTATACTTCTCTATAGCCATCTGATTAATGCCAGATATTTTCTCTAATGTTTGCGCATCCATTCTCAACTCATTCATCAACACGGTGATAAAATCCCTCGGGTCATTAATGGAAAAAAGCCTTTGTGGATCTTTCAAGTACAGCACCACCTATTTGTATATAATGGTAATAATAATCCATTTTGAGGAGGTTTTTCTATGAATCAGACTGTTACATTCTCCATGCAAGTAAAAGGAATGTCTTCACCACTTACCGAAACCTTTACGCTTGAAGAACTATCTCTACATAAACAGATGGCAACCGAAGAGCTAGAGAACAGAGTAGATGCCATTTTTCAAACGTGGGTTTGGAGTCATATTAGCTTTTCTCAAACCATCAATCATTAACAACATCAAACCCTTAACTCACCACGGAAACCTCTAGCCCCGTAGTATGAATCGGCGCCGTTATGGTAGACAAATACATGATCATAGCGGCGGTCACAAAATAATGCACCTCCGAGGTTTCTAATATTCTCTGGAGTCTGTATCCAGCTAGATGTTTTAAGGTCAAAATTTCCTAGCTGCTGCAATGATTCATACTGTTCTTCAGTAAGAATTGTAATGCCCATCTCATTTGCTAAATCCATCGCGCTCGTTTCTGGCTTATGTTTTTTTCTTGCCTCAAGTGCCTCTCTGTCATAACAAACACTGCGGCGCCCCTTTGGACTTTCTTTTGAACAATCGAAAAAGAGGTACTCGCATGTGGATTCATCATAGCCCACCACATCAGGTTCACCTTCTGTTCTCTCCATTTCATGAAGGGACCACAGCTTGTCTGGCTGTGCTACTAGTTTTTCTTGCACGTTCTCCCATTCAATACCTTCATGTCTTTCCAAGTTTTTCTCAAAACGTAATTTTAAAATGGATAATAACTCTTCTTGGTTTTCTGTTGATAACTTTTTAGTCATTCTTTTTAACCTTCCTTTATCTCATACTTTTTCGTACGAATTGTAGTAGTTTTTCTTTTCCATGTAAGCATTGCTCCATCGTTACAATACAAAAATATGGTTGACACATCAAGTCCCCTAAGAAGCAATCATCATATATAACCTGTACAAACAAGGTTTTCCTTGGGGAAGACTCAGCTAAATCACGATAGATATTACTTATCTCTTCATCTACTGTCCTTGTGACGGCCAGTTTCCCCGTTAGACTCTGCCACCATACTTTAAAAGATTGATAAACTTCATTAAAGCTTATATAATCCATAAACAAGCCTTCAAAAAAGAAGTTTTTATAATTATAAAATAATTTTTCTCCATTAAATCGATTCTCCGCCACAAGCTGAACCGTTTCTGCCCACTTCTCTTTATAGCTATCTTCAAAGTTTTGACTAAAAGCATACTCTCTAATCATATAAGGAAATCTGCGCTCATTCTTTTTCGTCTGATTACCATATATATTTTGAATATAGATAAAAAAATTTAACGCAGGACAGGCTTCAGTCATAATATAGAATTCCTTATTCATCTAGCCACCACCTGACCTCCAATTGTGTATACGGTTTTGCTTTTACAAAATGCTGCTCAATAAAAGAAAGCACGCGGTCATTGCCAGGCACAGTTATTTGCTGAAGTGCCACCTCGAATGTGAACCAGGCATAATCGCTATGCTCTTCGTTCAACTTCACCTGCTCTTCTTCGCCAACAAAGCCCACAAAAACCGGCGCCATATAGATAAAATCACTTTTTGGATGATAGTATTGCTCAAATGTATTGCTGACATATAAACGAATATCCGGTAGGCCCGTTTCTTCTCTCACTTCTCTTAATGCTGCTTCCCTTGCCTTCTCATCTTCTTCAATAGCACCATTCGCCATGAAAAGGCTCTGTATTCCTTTTCATAAGCAGGACCAACGTATCATTCTCATACTTTTTTAATAAAACAACGGCTATGCCATTACAGTAAATGGGGAGATTCGTCATAGAAAAACACCTCACTTATTTATTCGATTAGATAAAGCCATTTCCTTTAAAGGGTTTGCTTTTACTAGTGTCGAAATTGAAATATACAATTGTAAACCTTTATTTACTTCCAAAGGAGACTGGACACTAAGATGATACCTTTGATATATGACCAAATGTACAAAATGGGACCGGGAGATAAATTTTTATTATCTATCATTCACACTTTACAGATTCATCATTTAGCAGATTTAGGATGTGGTACAGGGAGATTAACGAGTTACTTAGATACGAAGGGATATGAAATTACGGCAATTGATCCCGATAATGAGGCGATCGACGTCGCTAAAGGTAAAGGGTTAACAAATGTCCAATGGCTCGTAGGCGATAGTCGACTCTTGCAGGCAAACACCTACGATGCTGTCATCATGACAGCAAATGTTGCCCAAGTATTTTTAACAGATGAAAGCTGGGCAAAAACGCTTTCTGATATCCATCAGGCTTTACAACCTAATGGCTCCCTTATTTTTGATTGCCGCAACCTTCATGCAAAAGAATGGGAGAACTGGATGGAGGATGAGACACCTGACTATACAAATCATCCCTATACTGGAGAGAAACTTACCATTATTTCTTCCTATGAAGGAATGGAAGATGATGTTTTCACCTTCTATGAGACCGTTCAGTATTGTGACAACGGTGAACTCTTCACTAGGAGAAAGCATCAAATAAGGTTTCGCACGCTCAAAGATATTGAAGGCTCTTTAACAAGAGCCGGGTTTACGATCAAATCATGTTACGGAGATTATCAAGATAAACAAGCGAATGATGATTCCGTTAGTTTTGTTTTTCACTGTATGAAATAAAGTGAGTAAAGTCAGTGGTGTGGTCACTGGATTTTTTTAGCATGCTTGCTCTATTTCGCTACTGCCTCAAATGTAATCGATTGATGAGCATTAGTAGGATATAGCCCTTGTTCATAATCGGCTGAAATAATGATGCTGTGGAAACCCGTTGCCTCAAGAATGGTCTTAAACTCTTCGACTCCATACCAACGTAGGGGAAAATGTTCCAATTCTGTTTGTATCAGCTGCCCATCTCTCCATTTTTCATAACGATGGTGAGAAACTGTGTACTGTCCTATATAATCGACTTCAATCACCTTTTTCTCCAGCGTAATTACATCGCCATTTTCTGTTCTCCATGTCTTAGTCGATGCTTGATTTAGAGTAACGCCCGGTTGTAAAAAAATATCTACAATCAACTTTCCACCTGTCGAGAGATGGTGGTGGAAATTCTTTAATGCCTTTATAGAGTCCTCTCGTTCATGCAGCAATAGAAAAGTACCTGTTGGAATAATTATCGCTTCATATTTTGTTGGTAAACTAAACGACTCCATTTTCCCACTAAATACATTGGTCTCAAGCCCCCTTTCTGCACAATGACGCCGACATATACGGAGCATCTCATCTGATACATCAAACCCTTCAACCGTAAAACCCGCTTCTAAAAGGGGAATAAGCGTCCTCCCCGTACCCACTCCAGGTTCAAGAATCCTGCCTTTACAAGTAGCTAATCTATCTCGGTAAAAGGCAATGTCTCCAAATGTTGAACCTATATTTTTATCTAAATCATATACTTCAGCAGAAAGTTTACTATAATAACTTAACAATGACTCTCACATCCTTCCTAAAGGAGCATGTCTAATTTATTTTTACTAGATGAATAATAATAAATGTCTTTACCTTTACTCTTTGCGTATTGTATTTCCTTTCGTGTACTCTCTCCAATGTATTCATCCTCATTAATTACATAAATGGCGTCACTCAAATCAATCTTTCTTAAATGTAACTCTTGTAGCATATGTAACTTCTCATTCGATAAATAAATGTCATCACTATGTTCAAAGAAACCAAGACTTAAAACGATATGACCATGGTAAGTCAATGTCGCTTCTGTATGTATAAATTGTTGTTTAAATTTGGTTGAACCACAAAGTGTTATTATCAGCCGCATACCCTTCTCATTTAGTCATTTAACAAATTATACTATATTACTAAATATTTAGAAATTTAAACAACGAGTACTGATTTCGTGAAAGATTATAAGAAGGCTGAACCCCTCGCGTTAGGTTCAGCCTTTTTAGTCTTTATTTCCCTATAAACATCTGCACCCAATTATGACCATTACTCTCATAACCTATGCCGATTTCTGTAAAATTACCGTTTAATATATTTGCTCTATGACCTTCAGAGTTCATCCAGCCTTGGACAACCGCTTTAGGTGATGTATAGCCTTTAGCAATATTTTCACCCGCAGTAAGATAGGTAACCCCATTTGCCGTTAACATTTCAAATGGTGTTCCATATGTGGGAGAAGTATGACTAAAGTAGTTGTTATCGGCCATATCCTTCGCCTTCAAATACGCAACTTTGGAAACGTCTCCATTAAGTTTTAATGCAGGCAACCCGTTATTAGCACGCTCTACATTTACCAATGATACGACTTCATTCATGTATTGCTCATGATTTCCTGCAGACGCATTTCCGTCATTTTCTTCCTCTGGGTCTGTTACTCCGGGCTTCTCTTCTTCCGGTTCAGCCGCCTCTGGTTTTTCTTCCTCTGGCTCAGTCACTTCCGGTTTTTCTTCTTCCGGTTCAGTCGCCTCTGGTTTTTCTTCCGGCTCAGTTACTTCCGGTTTCTCTTCTTTCGGTTCAGTTGCCTCTGGTTTTTCTTCCTTTGGCTCAGTTACTTCCGGTTTCTTTTCTTCCGGTTCAGTCGCCTCTGGTTTTTCTTCCTTTGGCTCAGTTACTTCCGGTTTCTCTTCTTTCGGTTCAGTTGCCTCTGGTTTTTCTTCCTTTGGCTTAGATCTATTTTGTTCCTCAACTTTTGGCTTTGATACTTTGTCCGTATTGGCTTGTGGTTTTATAATGTTAGAATCATCTTGTTCCAAAAGTTCTCCGTCTCTTCTCTCAGGTATTTTAATTTTTTGCCCTGGATAGATGAGGTTTTTATTCGTAATTTCTGGGTTCGCATTTAGTAGTTTTTCAAAATTAATATTTAACTTAATGGCAATTCTCCACAAGGAGTCACCCGGTAAAACAGTATAATAAATAGAGCTCGTTTTAGGTAATTGAATGATTTGCTCAGGGAAAATGAGATCTTTATTAGGAATTTGACTATTAACGTCTAATAATTCATAAAAATCAACACGCTGTTCCTCTGAAATGTCCCATAAATTATCACCTTGCTTGACTGTATATTTATCAGCAAATGTGGTCATTGGACTTAAAAAAACAAGGGTAGATAAAGTAATTGCTAGTTTTTTCTTCATTATACGTATGTTGGCCTCCGTTATTCCTCGTATATTACCAACTATTACCTAGGATGACTAGTTTAATAATATTCAATTATAATAGCTTCATTCGTCGACTAATTTGGTTAACCACTTTGTAAATTATACGATAGTAATAATACTGTCAAGTTGCCTTTTGACTATATATTTTAGAAGAATTTTATAAGTTATAAAAAATACCAATTTCTAATGATTTTCTACCTATTCATCAGAGAGTTGCCGATTTAATTGAATTAAAATCTTACTATTTTACAATATGTTCTAACCTCTTATTATAAGAGATTATTTTTAAATTCCGTCGTAGACAACAAAAATGAACGATTGTAAATAAGATATTTTTAGTGTAAAATCACACTAAAAATATGAAGGTGGTTTAAATTGAAACACAAGCTGTTCGTTTTCTTATTAACCGTTAGTCTACTACTGAACATATATTACTTCTGCAAATGGTTCATATTTGAACAATGGTCTGAAGCGACAAGAGAAGAAGCTATCATTTTAAGTGAAATGATACTAAAAACGGTTGAAAGTGAGGATTACTTAGCTTTAAGGGAAAGAGAAAAAATCATTGCCATCGAATCAGATATTAACAAGTTTAAAGGTGGTGTCTTCCCGTATTATATGGAAGTCAGCGTTAGAACTGAGCAACAAACGTACCTATTTTATTGTAGCGATAAGCAATGTTCGAGTATAGAAAATGGAGGTTTGAGTTATTCCATCTATGAAGAGGAAAAACCGCGCCTTCCATTTCAAAATACGGACTAATAAAATTTACTACAATCCAAAATCACCTAATTATATATAGCTCGAAAGAAGGGGGAAGATAAAAAACCTATTTACAGTCGTATATTTGAACCAAAGCACGACAACGGGTGCCGGGACATTCCTCACCACTCTTCTTACCAACAAACAGCGTTCTGATTTAAAACATTTTGTTTTAGCATGGATATCATTTTTATTGCTTGGTTGATTAAGATATATATTAGAACGTAGTTAGGTCGTCCATTTATTTAATGCAGAGTCAAAATGATTCAATTCAAAAATACCACGGCTCATGTCGTATTATTTATTTTGAAAAGCGTGATATAGCTTTAACATCTCCAACAAAATTTCTTTATTATAACCCGTTTTTTCATGAATTTTCATTACCCACTCATCGATACCAACTAATGGACTGTCTTTTATTAGTCCATGATTCGTGCTCAAAAAGCTAATCCAATTTGTAAATTCCCAGTGTGCTACTTCTGTTTGATAGGGAACTCTACATTCGAGTAAGGGAGTGGGCTTAATGAGATTTTGCGAATGTTCAGCTGCATGGAGAAAAACATCACAATCAATCGGGCGTGTATCATATATTTGTTTTGATTCTTTCCCATTTGGTCTATGATAGCGCACCTCAACCATATATTCATTCGGTATCATTTGTATATTAGCACCTGGGAAAAAACCGCCAAGTTTCTCACTTGTGAAATTTTCTCGTTTCTTATCTATTAACACCGGATTTAACCACTGATCCCCCAAATCACATAAGTAGCGGCCACCATTATCGTCCAGTGCAATTACTGCTACATGGGCATTTAGTGTCCCTAGATGATGACCGATTGGAAATGCTTGAATCTTTGCTTGTCGAAAGGCATCCAACAACCAAATGGCTAAATCAAAACAATTACCCGCCAGGCCATATTGATCTCTATGTTCCTTCATTAAGGATAGCTCTCTTTGCTTTCTCTCACCCCCCTTTTGGTAATGCCATATTTTCGTTAGATTTTCCATCGGGAACGTATTAAATTGTTCCCAAACACGCTGAATACTTTCGGTTGCTCTCATTATTATTCACATCCATCTTTCTTTTCTAACCCTTTCTATTCCATCTTTCATAATCCTCCTTTTTCAAGCAAGCTATGAAAATATCATTTGTACATAATGTCATTATATGGTACCTTTTATTTGCAAGATGATTGGTTCAAAAACATACAAACAAGGAGTTAACCATGAGAAGGCTTCTACTACTTACACTTACACCATTACTACTTATTACGCTAACAGCATGTATGAATAAGGACGAGGAAGAAACCACGGATCAACCCGAAGATATCGTCATTCCAACGCAAATTGAGAATAATATATTCAAAGTCAAGCAACCGTTTGAGCCAGCTAAGGCACGAGGTGCAATTACAGCAAATGTGTCTAATAACTACGATATCACTGAGATTGAACTGGGGTTGATGGATATCACTTCTGAATATTTTTCACCAGAAGACCACCTTTATCAATCAGGGCAATACATAGATAGTGACTTGCTCAATGAATTACTTGCTAGAGAGTCTAATGATACGCCTAATGGACTGAACCCCAAAATGAAAGCAACAAAAGATCGACTGGAAGATGAGGAAAAAACCCCTAAAATCATCTCTCATATTCACGAACAAAATTACTTAAATGAAAAAGGTAAAGTTGTTGGGATTTCATTAGCTATTTCTATCAATGATTACTACCATATTCGGGTAATGGATGATGCCGGATTAGTTCACACAGGTGAAGTAAGAGTGAATGATGTTTATAAAGACAAGAGTTACAACGAAAAATATGCGAAAAACATCGCAAAAAATGTTATTTCTGCCGTTAGAGGGATTGAAAATGTCCCTAACGTACCAATTATCTTATCTATCTATGAAGAGGCAGGCCAAAATGAAATTACACCTGGCCAATTTCTTGCTCATACTTATATTGATAAAGGCAAACAAGGTATTGGCAGCTGGGAAGAGGTTGAAAAAGACCAATATGTCTATCCTTCAGATGAATTAAATGAAGTGGATAAAAGTCTCCATGATAGTCTCAATTATCTATCAGATGACCTTCTTACCTACTTCACAAATTTAGATTTGAGATTAAACGGCGATATTAATTATGAGCATGATAATTTAACAAATATAGAATTAAAAATCTATGCACCAGGTATTTCAAAGGCAGAGTTAACGAGCATCCTTAACTTTTGCGGTACGAAAATTAATTCTATAGCAGGCGACCATGTCCCCGTCTCCATTCGCATCATCAATGTAGATGAAGAACTTGGGCTCATGATTTGGGATACAGAGAACAAAGAGATCTTAACGGAAATATTATAAAAGTAGGGCTTCTTCTTTTTTTAAAAAAGGAGGAGCCTTTTCTACTGCATTTAACTGTTTGTCCAATCACTTCCTCTTCTTTATTAATAAAATAATTATAAGTAAAGGAGTGATAACTTGAAGCTATCAGAAACAAAAGGCGTATATGATCTCGTTGTAAGTTTAGGCTGTTGGTGTGGTCCTGCCATCTTCACAAAAGAGCATCACTTAAGAAAAAATTCATTCCCTTTTGATTGGGTACAGTCGCCATATCTTAACATGGTCAATCAGCTACTTAGAAACAGGTTTAAAAATTACATGGAAAAAGATCACATGGAGGAAAAGAATATTACCGCACATTTCGTTCATGAAGGACAAGTCATTTATGAAGAAGGAGGAACCACCCCTGCAAGGGCTCATTTTGTTCATGACCGTCTATATCAAATTGATTCTGTCCACGATTTCCCTATGATCGCCAACCAACAGTGGACCGATCAGTACCCAGCATTCAAGCAAAAGCTCAACAAACGCATTCAAAACTTTCTCAAAAAAATACAAACTAGCAAAAAAACGTTATTCATCCGATATGAATGGGAAATTGCAAAATACGATGACATTATTGAATTGCATACGACCCTCTCCAAAATTACCCGCGGCCCCTTCAACCTCCTTATCATCCAACAAGTAAATATACCATTAGAACGACCACTCATTGATGCGGAATGGCCACATGAAGGAATCTGCTTCGTTAAAATACCCATTAACCATCATTATGATAAACAAATATGGAAGGAAATCCTTACTGGTGTGAGTTTGAGGAAGTAAAGACAGTCGATTATGCACTGTCTTTTTTATTTAGTACTTAGATATCGAAAGGAAATAAGTGTGTAGCTATATTTTGATCACTGCGTCTCTCATCCCTAGACCAATTGGTTTGATTTTCTTATAAATGATAGTAAATTCCGTTTGTTCGGCTTTCGTGGGTGGTTTTCCTTTAAGTGACGTGCAAATCCAGTTTGCTCAGCTTTCATTGAGGGGTTTTTGTTTGAGTGACTCGCCATTTCATTTTGCTAACCTCTCGTTGGGAGATTTCTGTTTGAGTTACTCGCAAATCAGTTTGTTAACCTCTCGTGAACAGATTCCTACTTGAGGGACTCGCAATTCCGGTTTACTTACCTCTCGTGAACAGATTCCCTCTTGAGAGACTCACAATTACAGTTTGTTAACCTCTCCTTTACAGATTCCCATTTGAGAGACTCGCAATTACAGTTTGCTCACCTCTCCTTAACAGATTCCCTCTTGAGAGACTTGCAATTCCAGTTTGCTTACCTCTCATTAACAGGGTTCCACTTGAGAGACTCGCAATTACAGTTTGCTTACCTCTCGTGAACAGGGGTTCCACTTGAGGGACTTGCAATCACAGTTTGCTCACCTCTCATTAATAGGTGTCCACTTGAGAGACTCGCAATTACAGTTTGCTTACCTCTCCTTAACAGGGTTCCACTTGAGAGACTCGCAATTCCCGTTTGCTTACCTCTCCTTAACAGGGGCTCCACTTGAGGGACTCGCAATTCCCGTTTGCTCACCTCTCCTTTACAGATTCCCTCTTGAGGGACTTGCAATTCCAGTTTGCTATCCTCTCCTTAACAGATTCCCTCTTGAGAGACTTGCAATCACAGTTTGCTCACCTCTCCTTTACAGATTCCCTCTTGAGAGACTCGCAATTACAGTTTGCTTACCTCTCGTGAACAGGGGTTCCACTTGAGAGACTTGCAATCACAGTTTGCTCACCTCTCCTTTACAGATTCCCTCTTGAGAGACTTGCAATTCCAGTTTGCTTACCTCTCGTGAACAAGGGTTCCACTTGAGGGACTCGCAACTCCAGTTTGCTATCCTCTCCTTTACAGATTCCCACTTGAGGAACTCGCAACTCCAGTTTGCTATCCTCTCGATAACTCATTTCCGTTTGAGTGATTCGCAATTTATGCATACTTGGCTCTCGTTAGCCCATTTCAGCCTGAATGAAGAACAAGAATTCAAATTCAACATCTCTGAGGATGGTGCACAAAATTAATTTTTCTCTTTTCTATTTCTCTCCAATCGAGCAGGGCTTAAAAGTGAGATATCCCCTCCTATTCGACGGTGTCTCTTTTTTCCCGTTATCAACATATATTAGCATCCCAAGAGCGACTGTTTTCCTTTTTTTCCCGCAGTTCTTAAGTTGACTTTGACCGACTAGACAAGAGTTTCTCTCTATTCCTCCTCACTCTTAAACGCATCTACCATCCATCATTTATGATAAAAAGAACCTCACACCAAAATGGTATCAGGTTCCGTACTCCTTATTTGTTCAAGAATAACCTGGCAAAGATAAACTGACGAGTTGTGCATCTGCACGCAAGGAGTCTCTTAAGGTTGTTTCCACACAGGCAACTAGTGGAATCGTGATGATTATGATGCCATCTTCGAATTCAAACTCAAGACCTGGGCAGACCTCATCGCATTGCACTTCCGTTTCTGCTCTTCCTGTTCTCGTATTTACCATGATTTTCAGACAAATATCAAAACAACTTTTATGACTACATGCCATTTCCATTCACTCCTTGTGTTTATTGATAGCCTGGTAAAGATAAGCTTGTTAGCTCTGCACTCGCACTTAAATCATCTTTTAATGTCGTCTCCACACAAGCTACAAGTGGTAAAGTGATTTGAATGACGCCATTTTCAAATTCGAACTCGATACCACCGCAAGCTTCATCGCACTCAACGGACGTTTCTGCCCGTCTGCTATTCGTATTTACCACCAATTTTAGACATACATCAAAACAACTTTCATTTTTACAAGCCATTCTTTTTCTCTCCTTTTTTTTGTAAATTCCCTAAATATATCATCGCCTCTAAATGATCACCGACGATGACTGAAGTAGTGGGGGCTAGACATCCTTTTCGATTAGCATAATGAGTATGCGGGCGAAAGCGATTGATTTTATCCACTTCTACATGGTGTACATTTTCGACTACACAATGATTAACAATTAACTTTACGTAAGCTAATACAGGATTAGCTAGTGACCCAACACCGACTTTTTCAATACTTTTCCTTCTCAAGGCATGGGGGACAGCAACAATGGAGCCCACACCTAAATCAGCTCGATTACAAGCTACATTTATTGCGTATTTACAGGCAGTAACTAAATGAAGCGGCCAGTGCTGTTTTATGCTAGCATTGAGGTCATTTACTGCAACATCAACGCCCCTCTCTACAGCCTGTACAAATGGCTGTAAGTCTTCCATCGCGATGACAAAATCGCCATCAACAAATAACAAAATCTCGCCGGTGGCAAAGTGTGCACCTATCGCCCTACCAGTATCTAAACCTAGTTTTTCAGCAAACTGAATAACCGTTGCCCCTGCATCATATGCATGAACCGCTGTCTGATCATTTGACCCATTCACAATAACAATGATTTCTAACGGACCTAATCGCATACACTCCTCAATTACTGCCTTAATTCGCGCTTGTTCATTTTGAGCTGGGATGATAACTGATAACCGGGATAAGGGGTTGTTGGCATGGTCATTTTTTCTAATAGTTGGCTGATGGCCCTGGATAACAGAATCTAGTACATCTAATCTTCTTTCACCATCAGAAAACTTTGATCGGCTATTAGGCGGGAATCTTTGTGTGTAAGCTTGTAAATAATCGTCTATTCTTCTCCTGTCATCTTTCCTATCCCACACTTGATTTTGCAGCTGAAAGATATTTCGAATAGGAAGCTGATGCGACAATACATAGCCTTG
This sequence comes from Cytobacillus sp. FSL R7-0696, assembly GCF_038006865.1. Lineage (NCBI taxonomy): Bacteria > Bacillati > Bacillota > Bacilli > Caryophanales > Bacillaceae > Cytobacillus > Cytobacillus sp. FSL R7-0696. Next base: position 1,400,931 of record NZ_JBBOWA010000001.1, read on the forward strand.
TTGAACTAATTTCACATGTGCTTCAACAGGATTGCTAAGCGTATCGATACCAATAGTATCTACTGCTTTTCTTGAGAGTCCATAAGGGACGAACATGATTTGGTCTATTTTTAAATCCGAACGATGGATAAAAGCATTGGTTATTTGCGGGAAAATAGTAGAAGGAATGTGGCGGTGTTTTTTTTGAAATTCATAGTCCATATTATTGAGAACAGCGTCCGCGCTATTGTCCATCAGCGGTTGTAAAAATTGCTGGAGCGTTGGTACCGTAATATGTTGGTTGAGATCTAAAAATAACATACATGGTCTCGTTGCCTTTTTTGCCCCGATGACATGTGCTTCGTAGACATGTTGCCAAGCATCATTTACTACGAGACGAAACGGATCAACATTTAGTGATTTATGGGCAACAAAGATTAGCTCAACATTTGTGATAGATTGATAGGTCTGGATCAACTTACTCACATACTGATTACTCGCATCCCGACTAATAGGGACAATCAAAGATAAACACGAACCATCCAAAAAGCATCGTCTCCTTACATCCTTAAGTGGCATCACCCCCTTACAAGGAATATGGTATTGCTTGTTCATTTCCCTGTTTTTAATACATGCCTCGTATCAATGATATTTTCTACTTTCGATAAAAGTTTATAATCCAAATTACTATGGTCAGTAAGAAGCAGGGTTAATTGATACTTTGATAATGTCTCCTTTGTTAACGGAACGGATTGATAGCTTTTATTTTCAAGAACAACAGTTGGTACATAAGGATCGTGATAGTCTACCTGATAACCTTTCTGCAAGAGTTCGTTAAATATTGTTAAAGCTGGGGATTCACGGACATCGTTCACATCCCTTTTATACGCTAGGCCAACAACAAGAATTGCCCCAGTCTCCCCTGCTAATTCAGCTTCTACTTTTTTGACGATTTTTTGAGGCATCGTATCATTAATTTTTCTTGCTGCTGCTACAAGCTGACTGCTTAAGCCGTATTGATTGAGTTTCCATTGTAAATATATCGGATCAACAGGGATACAATGTCCACCTATTCCAGGACCAGGCCAATAAGGAGTAAATCCAAATGGCTTTGTCGCAGCTGCCTGCAGGGCTTCATAAAAATCAATGTCTAATCGATCACATAGCTCGTCCAACTCATTCACTAGTGAAATATTGACTAATCGCTGTGTATTTTCAAATAACTTTGCTAACTCTGCAACTTTCGGTGAACTTACTGGCACAACTTGAGCAAAATACTTTGCATAAAACTGATCAATTTTCGCAAGAGAGCTCTCTGTTTGACCACTAATCACTTTTGGGATAGACGCTAATGTATATTGCTTATTTGCTGGATCAATTCTCTCGGGTGAATAACATAAGTAGTAGTCTTCACCAGCTTGAAAGTGATGGCGTGTGAATATAGGCTCAATCACCTCTTCTACTGTTCCCGGATAAGTAGAGCTTTCATAAATAATCGTTTGTCCCGTCTGTAAATATTGGCAAAGATAGTTAGTAACTGCAATCATCGCTCTTAAATCTGGTTCATGACGTTCGTCAATTGGGGTTGGAACTGTGACGATGATATACTCAGCGGCTTTAAGCAAAGCTACAGCTGCATCCGTATGTTTTGGAATGAAATTTAGAACCGCTTGCAGCTCTTCATCTTTTACATCAGGAATATAACTGCTCCCTTGCTGTAATAACTCAATCTTATGAGTATCTTGATCGATGCCCGTTACATGACAGCCCTTTTTTGCTAAGTGGAGAGCCAGTGGGAGACCAACATAGCCGAGACCAATAACAGCAACTCTATCTATTTGACCTTGGAGCATGTCCCATTTTCGGTTGCCATCTGTATAACCGCATCTCTGATTGAACGATAGTAAATATGAAAATGCTTCAATGTGGTCACCTAGAATCCGGTCAGTTGATTCGACCCGACCATCGGCTTGCCTGTGATGCTGTTTTCTAATTTTATTTGGCTTGACGACATCGACATAATGAATGGATTCGACTTTAAATCCTTTTAGAATTGCCTTTGCTTGAAATAAAGGTGGAGACATTAATGTGAGGATACCAATCTCTTCAATCACTTTCCTGCTCATTGCGTGTGGAATAGCAGTGAGAGAATTAACGGTGAGGTCCTCTCTTTTCAGCGCCATATTCAGAAGGTACTTAGCAGCACTCACAGAATGCAACGGATGGGCACGGTCGAGCAATATCTCTAAATCATTTAAAGCAATATCTGCCCCTTCTTCTACAGCATGTATAAAAGGGGTTAAATCTTCTGCTTTGATAACAAAATCACTATCTAAGAACAAACAGATATCTCCTGTACTGTGAAGCGCACCAATCGCTCTTGGAATGTTATGTCCGAGTGCCTGGTCAAACGCAATCACTTTCACACCTGACTTTTCTACCTTTTCCTTTGTTCGTTCATCTGCTCCATTTAACACAACAATGATTTCATCAATGCCTGCCTTCTTTACCTCAGCAATCACTTCAGCAATCGTATCCGGCTCCTTCCCTACAGGAATAATCGCACTATACTTCGCTCGTTTCTCTTCCTTTACCGAAAAGGCTTGTACATATTCCTTAAAAGATTGCCGATTTCGCCTGCCATCATTTAAACCACCGCGATATCCTCTCTCTTCAATCAGTTGCGCCACTGCACGTAAGTGGTCACCAATTATTAAACTTGTTGAAAATGAAAAAGAGGAGCCCGTAATCTTCTGTTGATGTTTCGGTCGAATCTTATTTGTAGCAATCACGTCAATGGCGACTGGTGCACTCATCTTTAATTCTTTCATCACAGCTATACTATGAGCTAATGGCGGACAAGCTAAATTCTCCCAACCAATTGTATCAAGCGCTGATTTTTTCATCACATGAGGAACAGCGACTAAGGAATTAACGGATAACTCACCTTTACCTAAAAAATGATTAAGAGAGAACTTTGATACTGCTGTCGGATGTGGTCTAATGGGGCGCTTCATTGTCCAGCTTAAATCATTTAGGGCAATATCAGCCCCATCCCGAATGCCATCAAGCAGTGCTTGTAGCTCCTGTGCTCTAACGACAATATCACCATCAATAAAAAGAAGCGTATCTCCTTTTGCCTCCCTTGCACCAATTGCTCGTCCAATATCCACCCCTAGAGGTTCTTTATAAACAAGCTTTCTACATTCAAATGCTTCCGCTATTTTCTCCGATCCATCTGTTGAACCATTCAAAACAGCGATGATTTCATATGGCTCAATCTTCATTAACTCTTCTAAAACGGCTGACAACGTAGATTCTTCATTCTGAATGGGAATAATAACAGATAGATTCATAACACTTCACTTCTCTCCTTCAGCAAAATTAATAGTCTCCTTTGTGCTAACTATAGCCTTTTCCATCACAAACCCGAGAAAAACACTAAGTAATATCAATATATACAGCTTGGCCATTTTTGTTCTCGGACAAGTATACAATCTATGAAAGATGGTGCGATAGACAGGGTAGATTGGTTTAATTATGGGGGCATTGATCGGATTCGGCACTAAAAAATAGATTATTACTATTCGTTAGGAGATGTTAAAGTAGATATATATGTATTTAAGGGGGATTACAAATTGGAATTCGAGTTGAATTTTATTTGGATTGCCGTCGGTTTAGCATTACTTGGCTATTTCATAGGCAATGGGTTGAAGCAATTTAGTAGTAAAAATGAAGGTAATATGAATCATTTACTTGTGGAGCAAAGCCACCTTCATCTTTACTTTATTTAAGTGAAGCAGACATGAAGGATCTATTACAGAAGCATCCTCACGCACCAAAAGTCATTCTTAATGGCAAGCATTATTACCATCTACATAAATTTCGCAAGTGGCTTGAATCTGATGATATATATCACTCATGAAGAATTTATTTTGACAGCTTCCATTTATTATGCTAATATATCTGTAAAATTCAAAATATTATAAATATGTAATTCTCTTATTCAGAGAGGTGGAGGGACTGGCCCGATGAAACCCAGCAACCTTTAACAATTATTTGTTAAAAAGGTGCTAATTCCTGCAAAGTGTAATAGCTTTGGCAAATAAGAGAGGATAAAGACCTCTCTATTTTTAATTTAGAGAGGTCTTTTGTATCTTCAAAACTAAATAACAAAGGCAACGGATGCATGATTGCTTAAAAGGGAAGCCCGGTGGAATGCCGGCACGGTCCCGCCACTGTGAAGGAGAGCGACTTATCATTAACCACTATTTCATAATTAAAATGGGAAGGGATAACAAGCGATGATCTGAAGTCAGGAGACCTGTCTGTTGTTTGCACTTAGACTCTACGGATGCATAGAGAGGAGTGATGAATACGTGTTGAGCAAATCAAATGGTCTCAACTCTTTATTGCGTATGAATCTCTCATTTAATAATAGATAGAGAGATTGTTTGTTGAGAAAATACAATCATAAAAGGAGTGTTTAAAATGACTGAAGTAAAAAGCTCAAATGTAGGTTATCCAAGAATTGGCGAGAAGCGGGAGTGGAAGAAAGCTCTAGAACAATTTTGGAGTGGTATGTTGAATAAAGAGACTTTTCTGCAACAAATGGAAGTCATACGTTTATCCTCTCTCGAGAAACAAAAACAACTTGGCGTTGATCTCATCCCGGTTGGTGATTTCACACTGTATGATCATGTCCTCGATACAGCTGTGATGTTTGGACTTGTTCCTGAGCGTTTTACATACAGAGGTGGGAAGGTTGATATTGAAACGTATTTTGATATTGCCAGAGGGAACAAAGATGCCGTGGCAGCTGAAATGACCAAATGGTTTAACACAAACTATCACTACATCGTGCCAGAACTCACCAACCTCAAGCCAACACTTGCTGAAAACCGGCCACTTGCCTTTTATAAAGAAGGAAAAGAGAAGCTTGAAATCGACGGAAAACCGGTTATCTTGGGCCCGATTACTTTTGTGAAATTATCAAAAGGCTACAAAGAAAGTGAATTCAAATCAATCGTCAATCAATTCGTTCCTCTTTATGCACAAATTTTAAAAGAATTACAGCAAGAAGGTGCCTGGTGGGTGCAAATCGATGAACCTATTTTAGCCACTACCCTCACAGAAGAAGACATCTCACTCTATCAAGCAGTTTACCAAACATTACACGAGGCAGCACCACAGATAAATATCATTTTACAAACGTATTTTGAAAGCATCACTCATTATGAAGCTGTTACCTCTTTACCTGTGCAAGCGATCGGCCTTGATTTTGTCCATGATGCAGGTCAAAACCTCGCTTCCTTACAAAAATTCGGCTTCCCAAGTGATAAAGTATTAGCTGCAGGTGTCATCGATGGCCGTAATATCTGGGGCGCCAAACTTGATAATAAGCTCTCTCTTCTAGAAGAAATTACAGCAATTGTTCCGAAGGATCGCTTAATCATCCAGCCTTCATCCAGCTTATTGCATGTACCCGTTACAGTCAAAATTGAAGAAACACTTGATCATACATTAAAGACCGCACTCGCCTTTGCTGATGAAAAATTACAAGAAATCGTAGTGCTAACAAAAGGAATAAGAGAAGGAAAAGAGCAAATCCAAGATGAGGTAAACAAGAGACGAACTGCTATCGAGGCGCTAAATCAATCTTCTATTAGAAACAATCAACAAGTACAAACAGCCATTCAAAACTTACCATCATCACTAGCAGAGCGCGAAGCACCTTATTCTGTTCGTCAAGCAGCACAAAAAACAGCCTTCCAACTACCACTCCTACCTACAACAACGATTGGAAGCTTCCCACAAACACAGGAAGTGAGAAGAAATCGTTTAAAATGGCGTAAAGGAGAGTTAACTGCTACTGACTATCAAACATATATCAAAACGGAAATTAAAAAGTGGATTGATATTCAAGAAGAGCTAGGCCTTGATGTGTTTGTTCATGGTGAATTCGAACGCACAGATATGGTCGAATACTTCGGTGAAAAATTAGCCGGATTCCAATTCACAAAATTCGGTTGGGTGCAGTCTTATGGCTCTCGTTGTGTCAAACCACCAATTATTTATGGAGATGTCTCATTCGAACAGCCAATGACAGTTGCAGAAACAGTCTATGCCCAGTCCTTAACAGATCACCCGGTAAAAGGTATGCTCACTGGTCCGATTACGATTTTAAACTGGTCATTTGTCCGCGACGATATCCCTCGTTACGAAGTCGCAAACCAAATTGCCCTTGCCCTTCGAGAAGAAGTAGAAGCACTAGAAGCAAATGGTATCCGGATGATTCAAGTAGACGAACCAGCCATTCGTGAAGGATTACCACTCAAACAAGAGAAGTGGGAAGATTATCTGAACGCTGCTGTTTATGCTTTTAGACTAGCCACCACTTCTGTCAGAAATGAAACACAAATTCATACGCATATGTGCTACTCCGATTTCGAAGACATTATCTCAAGCATTCAAGCACTCGACGCTGATGTCATCTCCATTGAAACATCAAGAAGTCATGGCGAGCTGATTCACTCATTTGAAGAAAGCACCTACGAACAAGGTATCGGCCTAGGCGTATATGACATTCACAGCCCTCGAGTGCCACAACTCGACGAACTAACGAAAAACATCGACCGTGCCTTACAAGTACTAGACCCACAACTTTTCTGGATTAACCCTGACTGCGGTCTCAAAACAAGAGGCATTGACGAAACCGTCGCAGCCCTAAAAGTCATGGTGCAAGCTGCCAAACTGTCGCGGGAAAAATTACTTGTAAAAAAAGGCGAATAACCAAACAGAAATCCGAACGATTATACATTCGTTCGGATTTCCTCATTCAATAACACAGCGTTTAACTTCTTATCCATCTTCTTTTGATAAGGACGATGATTAAATCTCCTTGTGTTAAAACCACCAATCAAATTCCGTACTCGTTCATTATGGGTAATGAGGTGCTGATATATCTCATTCTGCAAATAAGCATTAAACCAATTATACTCCTTTAATTTCCGCATGTTATATGTAACATCCTCTTGTGTGACTTGTGTAATAAAGGGAGAAAAAGAAATAATACTTATAAAATTCAGGAAAAACTTTTTCATTAATGAATACATCCTCTCTTTATGATTTGTATGTGATTGACTGTGAACGCTCTTTGCGGAATATAAATTTCCGGAATTAGCTCATTCGCGTAATTTATGGGTTTACGTTGCTTATATTTCCTAGAACTCCATTATTAGCTACGGTTCTCGACTTTAATGTTGCTCATTTCTAAAGAACTTTTTTATTATCCAGGATTTCGAATTTACGGTCATTTACTATAAATTATACCAACCATTAATTCTTTTACAAATATATACTTTTATAAGCGTCGAAGATTCAACCGTATAAAAGCAAAAAAGAACCACAGCAACAATCTAAACTGTGGTCACAATCATTCGTATTTATTGATTTTTACCTTTATTATTTTTCACCTTTCCTTTTCACCGCAAACCAAATCTCACTATACACATTATTTAAGTCCGTCATATCTCCAGTAAATGAAATATTGGGCGCATTTACTAATTCATAATCTGACGAAGGAAGCCATTCAGAGGCAAATTTCGCCCAAGTTTCTTGCATGACTGTTGGAAATGCTCCTTTAGAAGAGAAAATGGCCCAAGTAAGAGCTGGCACATCTACTACCGTAAATTCATTAGCGGTGACTTCTTTTTTTGTCAAGAATCCAATCATATGATCGAGACTGCCCTTTTCATCCATACAACCGTCATCCAAATTATATGAAGCGTTCACGACTTGATAAGGTTCCATATCCCCATAGCTATGCAATGCTTTTCTTTGTTCTGGTGTAATGCTTTTTGCTAATTTTATTATTTCTTGATTTTCTCCATTAAATTGAATAGGTACTCTCTTTTGAACACCGACTATCTTAAAGGCTTCTTTTTTCTCGATTCTGTAATCCATATTTATTCCTCCTTGCAATACTAATTGAAAGGAGAGCTTAGGAAATGCTTTAAGGTTATTTTTCTTTTTAACCTCTGATGGTTTGATTCCTGACCATTCTCGAAATGCGCGAGAAAAGCCATCAACTGATTCATACCCACACTTAAATGCTGCGTCAGTCACGCTCATTCCCTCATTCAGCAAATCAAATGTAGCATTAGATAATTTTCTACTGCGAATATACTCCCCTAAAGTCATGCCAGAGAGGAATGAAAACATTCGGCGAAAATGATAAACAGACGTACCTGTAATGCGCTCCAATTCCGATTCTTCAACCTCGTCATACAAATGCAATTCAATATAATCCATGGCTTCATTCATACTCTTTAGCAAGTCTATCTCTCCCTTCATAGGTTTATTTTAATCCCTAACACACAAATAAAACCCGATGAACAAGATACGGATATCATCGGATTCAAATTCAAATAAAACAGGAAAGCTTGCACGATTTTTCATTATCTTTCGATTTAAATATCTAATTGAGTAAAAAGTACACACTTATATTGGTAATTAAGAAAAGGTTCTATTCACTTGTAAGTCTCCCTGCTCGAGACCAACAACAATACATTTTTTATACCGTTTAAGCGCCTTCGACAAAATCTCGCCTTTTATAGCCAATAAAGCCAATGAACATTAGAGCCACACTAATGACAGTTATTATAATAAAAATCGGCGCTTCAAAATGATCCATTGGCATTTGCGGCAACCAACCTTGTACCGCTGTTTTTGAAACCCACTTTGGCAGGTCTAACATACTGCCGAAATAATTTAATATAAACGAATAGCCCAAATAAATATATACGGCTTTACCTAGCCTAGGTGCCCATCCTAGTGCTAAAGCAGCAAGCCCTGTAAAGAATAACACCGATGGCAGAAAATTATAACCTGATGCAAGGAAATGACCCATATCTAATACGGCACTGTCATCCATTACAGATACAGCTGTGCCTCCAAGTGCCCCTGCAGCAAAAAGGATTCCTATTAATCCAGTAACAATAGCTAATCCGATCGTAGTCCAATAGAATTGACCACGGGTAACTTTCGTGGCGTAAAGCTGACTTAAATGCAAACGACTTTCCTCAACAAAAAGTTTATTGACGATGGCAATCGGTAATATAGAAACTAAAGCAATCATCACCATCATAATTGTTCCTGTAAAGGATTTTTCGATTGACACACCTGTTTGGGCAAACATTTGCTTCATCATTTCATTGCTCTCAAGGAATGATTGCATATCTCCATAAATCGAACCATAAGCTGCTCCCATAACCACAAAACCAATCATCCAGCCAATCATGACACCATTATTAATCTTAATAAATAACCCACGGACAGAAAGCAAAGATTTTTTCGCCCTTTCCCTTCCTTCTCTCTCAGGTAAATAACCTGAACCCAAATCTCGACCGCCTTCAAGAGTAAAAGCGATAACTAACATAACTACAGAAAAAATACAAACAAATGCAAATGGCATCCAGTTATTATCTGTAAACGGAAAGGTTAAATAGGTCCAACTTAGCGGATTGAACTGGGATAAATCCACATTGGACACATCTGTTCCTGCACGAATGATGTAAAGTAAGCCAATTATCCCTAGAGCTGAACCTGTTGCACTCGAAGAAGTCGGCATAATTTGAGCCATGACAAGGCCGATTACTCCACCAATCACACCCGCCATTCCAACAGATGCTCCAAATAAAAAAGCCCCTTCTAGCGTAATTGTATCTGCTCCAAAACTCATCAGTATGGCGCTAATAAAAATGGTCAATAACATTTGAATAACAACTATTTCTACCATCACAGCAAATGAGTTTGATTGACGACCTATTTGAAATGAGCGAATAAGCTCAGTCAATCCAAGGTCTTCTTCCTTTCGTGTATGGCCTACCACATGTATAACAGCTATAATCATTGCAAATAAACCACAAAACAACAACATCTCATGTGCATACATTGCACCTAATGTATACTCGGCTGCTATCTCAACTGGCGTAGGACCAACCATAGCTATCATAGCCGGATTTTGCAACGTTTCAAACATGCCTATCAAACCTTGCCCTTTTGCTATTTCTTCAAATGAAGAAACGAAGCCTCCAGAAAATAGGCCCATACCCAATATCCAAAGAATTATTTTTTTCCAATCACGTTTCAGATACTGTACAAACAATATATCCCAACGTGCAAACCTTTCTTTCATTAGTTATTACACCTCCTATTACCCCTCGTAGTGACGCATAAATATATCTTCAAGTGTCGGCGGGACAGCTTCAAACTTTTTAACCCCTAATTTCGTCGCTTCTAGTAAGATGTCATTTATATATTTATTATCAGCTGAAAATGTAGCTTCATTATCATTGTGAGTGAAGTCATGTACGCCTTCAATGAGTTCCATTTTTGCCACATCACCCACTGTTGATAATGTTATCGTAGAACGCGTTAAGTGCCTTAAATCATCCAATCTACCAGACTCTACAATTTCTCCCTGACGAATGATAACAACCCTATCTGCCAATCGTTCTACCTCACTTAAAATATGGGAAGACAACAAGATAGACTTACCTGAAGCTTTTATTTTCTCTACTTCTTCCTGAAAAACAGCTTCCATCAAAGGATCCAATCCAGAAGTAGGTTCATCAAAAATATACAAATCGGAATCAACAGACAATGCAGCGATTAAACCAACCTTTTGCCGATTTCCTTTAGAATAACTTTTTGCTTTTTTCTTCGGATCTAATTCAAAGCGTTTAATGAGCTCATCTCGCTTTTCCTTATCTCCGCCACCATGTAATTTCAAGAACAAGTCAATGATTTCTCCACCCGTCAGACTTCCCCAAAGTGCGACATCACCAGGAACATATGAAATGCGTTTATGGATTTCCAAGCTGTCTTGCCAAACATCTTTACCAAAAATCTTGGCTTGCCCCGCATCACGTTTAATAATTCCCAACAAAGTACGGATCGTTGTTGATTTACCAGCACCATTGGGTCCAATAAAACCAACAACCTCTCCAGTCTCAATAGAGAAGGTCACATCTTTTAACGCTTGAAATTTACCAAACTTTTTCTGCAATCCTTGTAAATTCACAACCTCTGTCATAGTTTTGACACTCCTTCTCTTCATAATTACATTTTTAACTGGATTTCCATCAAAGAAAACAATTCTAAACAATTAGTTTAATTATAGTTCATTTTCATTCATTTAACACTATATTTTAAACTATATAACAATATTAAGTTCAATATTACCTATATAATTTGGTTTAATCAATAAAATAAATACTTTTTCTAATTTGCTAGTCCATAATTACATATATATAATATAGAAAAGATTATATTCTCGATTGGAAATATTTTCAGGAAGACGTTTTATAGAAAGTGGGTCATGCAATTGAATGGTTTTGAAAAGAGAACAGAAGAGAAGAAGAAGAAAATATTAGAAGTAGCTTTTGAGCTTATGAATAAATATGCGGATGGAAATATAACAATGGAGAATATCGCTAAGCATGCCAACGTTTCTAAAGCCACCTTATTTAAATATTTTAGTAATAAAGAAAACCTCATACACGAAGTTTTTAAGTACTATTTAGAAAACATGGTAACAATGGCGAATGAAATTATGGATAAAAATAAACCGTTTGATGAAACATTAATTGCCTTGAGTCAAAATAAAATCAGCTTTTTAAATAAAATTAACCACTCATTCTATTTAAAAATGATGGAATATCTAACCCAAAAGGATGAAGATGGTTCGACTGTGTTAATGCAAAAATATACACAGGAAAATTATAATGTCATGTTAGACTTATTCCACCGTGGCCGTAAGGAAGGAAAAGTTGACTTAAAATACTCAGATGAATTTCTATTGTTATATTTCCAAGCGATTGTAGAAGGAATTTCCCATTCACATATATATGAAAAACTCCTGCCTTATACAGAAGAATGGACAGAGATGCTCATTAAGGGAATAGCACCAAAAGAGAGTAATTAGGGACAAGCATAAACATAAAAGTGCTTACCCAACAGCTAGACGGACATTGAAGAAGATGGGGTATTCAATCGAATCATTTATACTTAAGTTCCGAAAAAATAAAATACGAACATATTGAATTGGATAAATCATACTTTGTGTAAAGTGTGAAAACCATTTAAGTACAGTTGGACACGACGTTAAACCCATTTCAACAATAGCACTCAGAAAGACGTACACAACAACCATCATGACGCTGCTAATCGTTCTAGACTACTATCAGCGTCACCGTGCTTATTTTCAGTGATTTCTCCCTAACTTTAGATATAACATAACAAATCCCACGCTCTTCTCTAATATTTATCAATCGTAACCCCTAAAACAGAAGCCCTAATGATACTTATCTCTCTAAACCTTTCTAATTCCTCTGGTGTGCCGCTTATCACGGCTCCACTAATCAGCGTTTCTGATTCATTTTTATAATAAGAGTCGTCTTCTGATACGCTATAACCATAAGCGTTATCAGCATTTAAAACATGATGTGAATCAGATTCCCCCTCTATTTGTTTCGGTGTGTACTTATTGACCCACAACCAGTCGATATTTTCCGCACCCATAATTTCACCCAATTCCTTAGTCGTTATCGGTTCATCAAATGATATCGCTACTTCTATTAATGTATTCTTATCTAGTCCTACAGCTATATCAATTTCCTGGGGCAAATAACTATATTTGATTTGAGGATAATAAAAATCGGTTATGCGCTCATTATTCATTTGGTTATAGCGCACCACCCTCTTAGTTTCTTCATTTACCTTGTTCATTTCCGTTAAGCCACTTAAACGACTTACAGTAGTGATTTCACCAATCGCAGGGTATTCTTTTGTTTCTTTATCCCAAACAAATTGCCTTCCTCCAATTTCCTTATAATAAACCGTCTCGCCAAGCGCGCTAAAAAGATTATAATGGAAGCTAGTATGGTTACTTATAACGCCAGCCCCTTTCGACAACCTATTCAAATTATCATCAAATCCACTATCTATTTTTTTATTGATAAGATATTGAACACCACTAAAAACTAAGAAGATTAAAATAAGAACGGAAATCGTAGAAATTAAAAAATATAAGCCGAATTGTTTCCATCTTGCCTTTTTTATAGAATGCCGGAATAGTGAATCACTTATAAAATCTACCTCACCCTTTTTATGATTCGTCATGGCGTGTCTCCTCCAAACATTTCAATAATTTTTTTCTAGCGCGGAATAAATTAATCTTCACGGCGCCAATGCTTATCCCTAAAAGGTTAGCTATCTCATCATATGAGAGGTCAGACTGATACTTTAATAGTAGAATCTCTGCATAAAATGGCTTTAACTGATTGAGCATGCTAGACATTTCCCTCGAACGTTCTTTTGCTATAACTAGCGACTCGGGGGTTTCCATAGCTTCAGGCTCATCACTATGTTTATCTAAAGTAAATTGGTATTTTTTATTCTTTCGACACTGATCATAATAGTAATTCAATGCCACTCGAATCAACCAGCTTCGTACCTTTGATGCACGAATCGTATCAGATAATTTGATATACTTAATCGCCGTTTCTTGCACAGCATCCTGAGCATCTATGCAGGGCACACCTTTTTTTAATAAATATTTAAAAACAATATTTAATTCCCTATTCAAGGCTTCAATATTAAACGATTCTCCCATATCCCTCCTCCTATGCTTATAAGACGTAATAGATAATTGTAATGTTATCAAAATTTCCAAAAATATAATTTATGAACTTAAATAGTTTGAAGACAAACATTTTATGTGCTAGTTACTTAATAATATCTGTTTTTCTCCCTCCGTATTAGGCAATTTTTTTTGTTTTTGTATCCATTCAAGTGCTTTAATTCCTATATACCAATCAAGATTATTCTTAAATTCATAATCGCTAATGAAAAAGCTATGTCGTTTTATACCCATACTTCCTTCGGTATTAAACTTTGTCATTGTCATTGTAATTATCATTATCACTACTTTCATTTGAATTGCCTTTTTGTATATTTATGTTAAATAAAGACATAATTAACATACCCAGATAATACTATTAATGTTCTTATAATGACTACCTATTTATCTAAAAAATATACGAGGTGAATCCATTTTGAAAAGTACAGGAATTGTAAGAAATGTAGACGAGTTGGGAAGAGTTGTAATACCAATTGAATTAAGGAGGTAATGGCAAGATCGTATTAAGTACTGCTGCAATTCAACTTCTTCAAGAAGAATTTAAAGACTACATAACTACTAAATAAGGTGTCTTAATTGTACATACTCAAAGGAGGACTTGAACTAAGTCCTCCTTTTCATTCTTGATGCTGTTCATCAACGATGGGAATAACACAATCTGAAGTTTTCACCATGAATGCTGATACATTTGAAGAAATCACTGGTGAGAAAACTGTCCATTATAAATTTGGATAGAAAAACGTGCGGCGTACACGGCTGCACGTTTTATTTATCTTCCTCAATTTTCTTTTGAAATTCAATAATAGAGTTATATGTAGTTGTAAAAACCTTTTTATCTTTATCTAATGCTTCTAAGTCTGTTATTAATTCTTCGCCCCGATTATTCATAATCAGGAAAAACTGTCTATGCTCATTGTCATAAATATCATTTATAATACCATCTTCTATTGAAATGTAGGTTTCTTTATTTTTAGTAACCTTTACTTTTTCTTTTATAGCAGTATTGTTACCAAACTCGTCAATTAACAGAATATCTACTTCTGTTTCATACGGTATTGGAAGTAATTTTAAGCCATTAATTTTTTCTTTCATATAAAGTTTATCATCTACAAATTTTTCTTCTATATTTTGTTTATCTGCATTAACCCAATAAGGTATTGGAAAGATGTTTTCAATTTCCATAATCTCTTCTTGATTCAGTTCAAAAGTATGGTTTTCAAAGGAGGTTGTCTTCACTTGGTTTTTATCTAATTCTAGATAAAAGCGAGAAATTGCATTGTTCGCACCATTATAGAAATCACTACTAGTCGTTAAATCAAAAGGAAAAAAGGTTAGTTCGTTTTCACCGTTATTATTTATTTTTAAATCTATATCGATATTTACAGAAGAAAACGGAGCAACTTTGTATTTAATGGCATTATAATAATCATCTTCGCTTGATAATTTTATTTTAGCGACTTTATTACCTTGAAAGAATAAGGATTGTATTTCCATAGGGTTTTTTGTATTGTTCTCAAATATCAAACTCCCAGAAACACTTGAAGAATCAGATGGGGTTAGATATAAGACTTGTTCATCTTTAACATTTAAATACCTACTGTTTTCTTTTTGTGGTACAAATGCTTTAACTTGGGTAAAGGGTGCTGAAGTATCAGCAACATTAGAAGATTGCTCTAAGTGTTCCATCTCTTTTGTAACATTTACATCTTCATTATCATTTTGTTTCAATTCCAAAACACCTTCTTCTCCGAAAACTTGTTTAGATTCATCGTTGGCACAACCGAATAAAAGAAAAATTAATGATATATATAATATTTTTTTCATAGATTAAATACTCCTTAAAAAAGGTCAAAACATTAATATTAACGTTTCGACCTTTTTACATTTAAAGATTAGTATGATTTAGTATTACCAGTTTGAGAAGAGTATAGTTTCCCATTATCTGTAGCTGTATGTACAGTTACACCAGTAAATGGAGATTTACCTTTTGAATTACCAAGTGTAGTTGTAGAATTTGCAGTAAACGTTCCTACTGCCATCCTTTTACCTCCTTGTGAAGTATATCCTTTAGCAATATCTCTTAAACTAGTTGTAGCAGAAGTTACAGTAGTTAAGATTCTACCTTTGGATTTACCAGTACTTTTAACCGTACTACCAGATAATGAAACAGCAGTAGAACCAGTAGCTAATGAACCCATAGATAAAAGTTCAATACCACCTTCATGTGGAGATACATTTCCGAATTCTACTTCCTCACTATAATCGCCTACATTAGACCAAATTTCTTCCCAATTAACCGTATGATTTTCAGTTAGTTGTTCATCCATTGATTGAGCAGATGCTTGTCCACCGTTAGTAAATATAGATAAAGAAAATACGCTAGCCAATCCTATAGTCAATGCTTTACTTTTCATTTTAAGACTCCTTTGTTTTTAAATTATATAGCTAAAATTACATAAATTGTTAACATAAAATAATTAACATATTTTTCATTAATATACAATATTTAAGTTATTTAAATAAATTAAGGAAATTATTATTTCTAAACAACAAACCTACTTTGTATGAATTTGTAATTATAAAATGTTCATTTCTAGTTATATTCAATAAGGAACAACTTTACAAACAAATATACACCTTTCATACATTTTATTAGACATAACGTCTCGACAGTTACGAAAAGACCGAACCCTTGTGGTATCTGGCTTTTCGTTTGTTCTTTTTGTGGCCATGAATTATGCCAATACAAACAGTGATAGCACGATTTGTTCTTTTTAAAGAATGAATAAAATCCTGTATAAATCCCTCGCTAACCTCCCCCATTTACTGACACAAGAAGAGAATTTGTCAAACTGGAACAGCTTCAAGGAGATTTAGCGGAGTTATTGACATTATATATAAAATTAGGCATGTACAAATTAAAAAAGCACGCTGGGGAAAACTTACTGATCAAGAGAAATTGATTTTCATTCTATCTATGAAGTCAAGTCGATTTTATTAAAATAAGAACGGCGTGGTAATGTCTTCTTCCTTTTATGTATTAGAATACCAAGCGTAATCCTTACTAAATTAGCAATCTACTATCCAATCATCTCTATCCATAATTAATCAGACGACTCCCACCTTTTGAAGATGGGAGTCGCCTGAAAGATAGAATCAATTATTAACTTTTTGTGCATGGCGTGAAGCCGCTGCACCAGCTAATTTGCCAAAGACCGCGCCGGACATCAAGCCTGAGCCCCCGGGATAATTCTCATAGAAGATACCACCAATCATTTCTCCAGCAGCATATAAGCCTTCGATTGGTTCATTTACTTGATTGACTACTTCCCCTTCGATTGTTGTCGCTAATCCCCAAAATGAGAAAGTAATTCCGCATGTCACAGGATAGGCATAGAATGGGCCTTCACTTATGGTTTGTGCCCAGTTAGATTTGGCTGGGGTAATGCCTTTTGTCGATTTACCGTCCTTTTCTGAAGGATTGAATTCACCTTCTTGAACCGCTGCATTATAGTCAGAAATGGTTTGTAGGAACTGTTCTTTATTTATATCTAATTGATCTGCAAGCACTTCAAGTGTAGCTGCTTCAATGACGGTCGCTTCTTCTAAATCATACTCCGCACGTAAGATTGGGCGAACTTTAGCATCATAAATTTGGTAGGCTATATTTTTCGGTTGCTTTAATATTTCTTTACCATATTTTGCATAGGTGTAGTTACGAAAATCAGCTCCCTCGTCTACAAAACGTTTGCCTTCCACATTGACCATCACGCTATATGGGTAAGAATGCTTTTTGAAAATATCACCTGGTTTTTGGAAATCGCCTACTCTTGGTGCATTGGCATCTGTTCCAATGGCATGACAACCATTCCTTTGACCAAACGTTTGCGCACCGATTGATACCGCCATATCAATGCCATCACCCGTGTTAAACTCAGTCCCTCTAACGATTGCTTCGTTCCACTCCATTCCTAACGCTTCCGCACGCTTCTTTTTGTCCGCTTCTATACTTCCACATGCTAAAACAACACTTTCACATTGAATCGTTTGCAGTTGCTCTTTTGTTTGCACTTCAATCGCCACCACTGTCTCATTTTCTGTGACAATGTACGTGGCTGCACTTTCATACCAAACGTCAATTCCCAACTCTTCACAACGTTGAAATAAACTGCGCATTAAGCCAATCCCTTTATCAACGGTTTTAACTGGTAAACCGCCCCAGAAATGAACCTTTCCTTCTTTTTCAAAAGATTGGTTCGCATAGTTCAACTCAAATACGACACCTTGTGTTTTCATCCACTCAATCGTTGGTAAGGATTGATCAACTAATTGACGAATCAACTCAGGTTTACTTTGATTTTTTGAAACTCTCATAATATCATTATAGAAATCTTCTGTGCTGTATTCGGGCATATCAATTTTATTAATCGTGTCCTGATCTAAATCAATCACTTTCGTAATGGCATCTAAGTTTTGATAAGCTACACGAATGGCGCCGTCAGTAAAGAATGAATTACCACCACGTTTTTCAATTGGTCCTTTCTCTAATACAAGTACCGAACTCCCTTGCTCTTTTGCAGATATCGCGGCACATAAGGCCGCATTTCCCGCCCCAACAATTACTACGTCATATTTAGCCATCAAACATATCCCCTTTATTTGTTGATAGATTAACTATAAGAAATGATTAGAAATAAATAAAATACATAATTTTTAAACATATCCATAAAAATTTTTTATCACTTGAATATCTTCCACTTTAATACAGGTAGAATAACGACATAAATGAATAGCATGCGGAATAATTGAAAAATCGTTACCTGTGTAGCATCTGCTTGTAATGCGGTAGCGATGAGTCCCATTTGATCCATTCCACCTGGAGCTGTACTTAAATAGCTGGTGGCAAAATCCATGTCAAATAATAAAACCATTCCCTCTGCAATTATAAAGGTGATGATTAACAGTAATATTGCACTACTAACCCCTCCAATTAATATGCGAACGGGTAATCGTAAAGATTTCGGATGTAAAAGTAATCCAATGTACGCACCAATACAAAGCTGTGCTATATGCAACAGGTGACTATCCATTGGGGCTAAATCTACTTTAAATAGACTTAATAGTAAGCCCATAAGGACAGGCGTTAAAAAATGTGGCACCGGCAATCTTAATTTTTTCCCAATCGGCAAAAACAGAAGTCCCAATAGGATTAGACCGATATTATGCAGAACATTATTTGAACTTTGTATGACTGATTCCGACGCCTCTCCAGTTAGGGAAACAACAATCGGAATAAGCCCAACAACAAACAGAACACGAATGACATGAAAAAACGTTACTATAGCTACGTTAATATTCTCTTGTTCCTCTGCAAAAATAACTAATTGAGATAACCCACCGGGAATACTAGCTGTTATTGCTGTCGCAAATGGTATATGCGCCCATATTTTTAAGAGATAGGCTAATCCAAAGCAACATACACTCAAAGAAATATTGAGCATGAGCATAAAAAGTAAAGTGTCTTTCATCGAGACTAATATATGAAAAGTAAAAAGTTGACCAATTGCTGTCCCTACTATAAGTAGCCCAATATTTCGCATCATAACGGGCCACTTCATAGGTATTTTCCATATCAGTTGTGTGAGCAATACGCCAAATAACGAACCTAACATCCATGGCATAGGAAAGGAGAGTAATTGAAAGATACCTACACCAGCAATGGCTACAATCACCACTGTGGCAATAGGAAGAATTGCGCGCATTAAATCCCCTCCTAAGATTAAACACTCATACCTCCAGTAATTACGCCTACTATATCAAAAACAATAGCCGTAAAAAAACAAAGAAAAAACTCCCCAGATTCAAATTTATTTTTCCTTTTACAGAATATATGATATATTCCAATGAATAAAATAAATTAATTTCAGCGACACCGATAAAAAATTTTTATATCAATGCGGAAGGAAATTGCTATGAACCTTAATGATTGCCACCTATTAATTGATTTGTACAAGACGAAGAATATTACACACACTGCTAATAATTTATATACATCGCAACCTGCTCTCACCTACCGTATTAAACAGCTCGAAAAGAAATATGAAATAGAGTTGATTGTAAGAGGGTCAAAAGGAGTTGACTTTACAGATGAGGGAAGAATTCTTTATGAACATGCAGAACAAACCTTACATAACGAAAGATTACTCGTAGATCAATTAGCTAATCTAGCTGTAGAAATAAGGGGAACCATTGCAATCGGCGCTTCTGGTTTGTTCTCGCTATACCATCTCCCCAAAATATTGAACGCTTTTAAAGAACTTTACCCTAATATACACATACAACTGAAAACAGGGTGGAGCAGCGAGATGAAAGAAGCACTCAATGCAGAAGATATTCACTTAGCCATCATACGTGGTAATTACTCACTGAATGCCCAGAAATATACACTATGTAATGAGGAATTATTTGTCGTATCAAAAAATCCGTTTCAAAAAGAAGATATTCCTCACCTCCCATTTATCACATATAAAACCGATCCACCCTTAAGTCTCTTGATTGATAAATGGTGGCGCACCAACTTTCAACAACCAATCCATCCTAGCATCGAAACAGATCAAGCCGCAACTTGCAAGGAAATGGTAAAGTATAACGTTGGTATTGCCGTACTACCCGGCATGAGTATTGAAGGAGAAGAATTATATACCATTTCACTGAATGAGTTTGGAGAAGACATCTATTACCGAGAAACCAGTCTTTTCTATAACCCATTCGTCGAAAACTTACGTCATGTTAAATTGTTTATAGATTTTTTAAAGAGTCATTATAATGTGTAAATAGCTGAGGAGGGAGCCAAGCGTTAGCGTTTGGCTCGTCTTTAAAGCGACTGATATATACTATTAAAATCTTTTTTTGACCACTAAAAAACTGATTTACTTTTGCCCTGAATTCACATTCTTTAACGTCAGATAAAAATTCAGGATCGTAGTCGCCTTCCTAAAGAAAAATGCTATCGTCTGCTGTATGGTTTGATCTTTCGCATTCAAAATGTTGTACTTTAAGATTTATACTTTAAATGTTTGAATCAAGCATAGTTCATCGTCAATTATATCTTGCTTTTCTTCGTATGGAATATTGAAATTTTTATATATTTTTCTCCAAAAAGATACTGCAGTTCTATTTTCAATCAGTTCAATGACGTAATACTTTCCTTGTTTCTTATGAAATATATCTTTCATAGCCTGCGTACTATTTCCTTTCCCTCTGTATTTATTAAGCAAGAAAATATCATTCACTGCAAAATCATACTCTTTTCTTAGAAACGGACGCTCTAATAAGAGGATAAACCCTATAATACGCTCTTCTATTAAGATGAAATATGGGGATAGCCCATCTACTTCCCAAAACTGATCAACCCCCTCGTATTCAAAGATACCGTCTGGCCCAATATCCAGTGTTGATGTGTATCTTGTAAGGTCATGAAGGTACAGGGAGTAAAGGTTTTTTAAAATATTCTTTTCTGATTTTAATACTTCTCTAAGCGCCACAGGCATTATATAAGCTCCTCCTTTTTAATCTATCTAACATCTCCATTCACATTAATTATATAAAGGTTATTTCATTTATATAAAAATGTAAGAGCCTTGCTACATCTTATTGTAGTAAGCTCTATTAAGTTGTTTTGCTTGGTATTCTTTTAATGGTGTTTGTAATGAAAAATACGTGGGTACACAAAAAACTACTTTACTTGTATATAATTCTGTATTTAGGCAATAAAACCCCATTATTATATTTTTTAAGGTCAATTAGTTCTAGTTGGATTTGTTTTTTGCTCGAACCAAAAAGTGAAATACCTTTTCCTATCATGACGGGATTCACTTTAAGTATAAGAGTGTCAATTAATTCATGGTAAAGCAGTGAATGAGCAAGTTCACCACCGCCACAAAGCCAAATTCTCTCATTCGCTGTCTTTTTTAAATGTTTGACAAACTCAATTGTATTTTCTTTTACAAACTTCACTTCCTCATTTGACTCCATCTCCATTTTACTCGAGAAAACATAGTGCTTAAGGTCGGGATTGGCAAACTTTGCAAGAGGCCATGGTTCACCTGGCTTCACTCCATCTTTTAATCCGACTTCGTATGTCTTCCCGCCCATTAAAGCAATACCGTATCCTTTAATATCAGCTAAAAAATCCGGACCATGGTCGCCTTCATAAAGAAAAATGCTGTCATCTGCTATATCGTTTGGATCTGCAATATATCCGTCTGCCGTAATTGCCACATGATAAATCAATTCTGCCATTCCTTTGTCCTCCTTTTTTATACAAGCTATATCGTACTCTTTTATGGCTATGCAAAATTAGGGCTACGTTTACCTTCATAAGAATTGATTTTTAGTTTCTTAAGAAATGAATCCATGGTACTTAAAACCTGTATCTCCCATCCCCTCTCTAATATCAACTTAGTACTAAACATCCCCCACTCTATCAACCATCTTAATTGAAAGAAACACACTAACCGCTCCCAAAAGACATAGACCTGCATTCACAAGATCAGAATTGAGATTTATATTAAGAAGGGAAGAAAAGTTTTGAAATTGCATGAGGAACATGGCACAAATGACGGTTGGTATCGTTGCTCTTTTCCAAATCCCAAAGAAAAAGAGGGGAATGAAACTAATCAGTGTAATGAAAAAAGAATGAATGATCATCTTACTAGCAAATGAAGTAATATCTGCAACGGTTGGTTGCCCATTAATGATATATAACAGATGATCAAGAAGATACGTGACGATACCTGACAACAGAAAGGATACGAGTGTACAGAGAAAAACAACGAGTGAGATAAAGAGCACTTTTGCGATAATTAACTTTTTCCGACTAATTGGATAGCCAAATGAAAGAGAGAACGTTTTGTTCTTATACTCATCTATAACCACCTGATTAATAAGAGAAGCCCCAAATAGGACCCAACCCATTTGTATGGCCAAAATCAGTTGAATAATTGTCGCATAACTTTGCCCGAAATCAGCGCTTACCATTTTAATAAAGAAAATCGGCATAAACATAAGAATACCCGCATAAATAATAATCTCACCCATCACCATTTTTTGCTTTAGTTTCCTCCACTCCAGCTCCATTAATTTAAACATGCTGTTCACCTCCATGGATAATTTGATAGAAATAATCTTCCAGTGTACTTGTATGTTTTTGTATCTCTTCTATATCAATCTGATGAAGAATTAACGCCTTAGAAATCTCGCTTGGGGACAAGGTTAAATCATATATGCGAATTCTATTGTCTTCTACAATCTTCATATTAGAAATACGGAGTTCGTACTCTAGTAAATACACTGATTTTTCTACATTCGATGTCACAATCTCAATGTATTCCGTTTGCTGCTTCCTAATATCAGCCAAAGTGACTTCATTCACTAATTGACCATCCCTAATCACACCGATTCTATCAACAACCTGTTCCATTTCCCCTAAAATATGACTAGAAAGGAGAAAAGTCATGCCATATTCTTTATTTAACATGCGAATTAAATCTCTCATATCTTTTATACCAATGGGATCAAGACCATTGGTCGGTTCATCGAGAACAATCAGTTCCGGCTTTGTTATGATGGCTCTGCCAATCCCCAATCTCTGCTTCATCCCAAGGGAAAAATCCTTCACTTTTTTCCCTTCAATTCCTTTTAAATGAACCATATCTAAAGCTTGCGTAATGGCTTTTTGATCATAAAATCCTAAATATTCACAGTGAAGCTGTAGATTCTCTCTCGCTGTTAAATGCTCATAAAAGAGCGGATATTCAATAATACTACCCACACGCTTCAACCCAGACTTCTTATTTTCTGTAAGCCTTTCACCAAATAACGCAATCTCTCCTGAAGAAGGATGAATTAATCCCGTGAGCATTTTCATGATCGTCGTTTTCCCAGCCCCATTTTGTCCGAGAAATCCGTATATTTCTCCTTTTTTAATATGAAGATTTACATTAGATACAAGCACCTTATCTTTGACCTTTTTCGTTAAGCCATTGGTTTGCACAACGTAATCCATTGTCTTAACCTCCTTTATGATTGTTACTTATAGCTTAAGCAAAGAAAGTATCTTTTTTCTTTCTCATTTCTTACATGTTTCTTACGTTTGAATAAAAAAAGAGCCGTTCCAACAGAACACCCCTTTTCGCGAAGTCTTAATATGTCATTTGTTTAAACCTGCAAGTAAAAGTCGTCTTCTCAAATGGTTGGCTATTCACGTGCAGCGTGCCATTCATTGCTTCTGTTAAGCGTTTCGAAATACTTAAACCTAATCCACTGCCTTGAAATTGAGGGTTTCTAGCATCATCTAATGTATATAGTCGTTCAAACACCCGATCCTGGTGTACCTCTGCAATTCCTTTCCCCTTATCCCAAACCTCTACGGCAATGGTTTCCCCATCTCCTCGAAGGGTGAGACCTAAAACGCCCCCATCATTTCCATATCGAATCGCATTCGAGATAAGATTACTCAGCAACCGATTAATTGCCTCTTCATTACCAAGAATGTAAAAATTCCGCTCTGGAATGTCTATCTCTACCTGAAAACCTTTTGATACAAGCAAATCGTAAAACTCTAATACATTCTTTCTACATATCTCATTAAGTGAAACCTTACTCAACGGCATGAGATAATCATCGGATTCTAGTTTAACAAGATCAAAGGATTGATTAAGTAAAGAAACGAGACCCATTACTTTTTCGTGCAGGCGTAAAATGACGATTTCTTTTTCGTCCTTAGCCATCGTTTTATCCAGCTTTATTTTTTCTACATAACCTAAAATAACCGTTAGGGGTGTTTTCAAATCATGTGACATGTTGGCTATCATTTTTCTTAAACTATCTTTTGTTTTGGCGTAATCGGCAAATATTTTTTGATTGTTATCAAGCATTCGGTTGATTTGAATAAGTAAAAGTTGAATGGCCTCCTGATCTGTTTGGAGTAACACTTTTTCAGCTGTCTGTTGTTCCATGATATTTGTTAACTTATCACTGATTTCATTTATATGTTGCTTTGTTTTTTTATGAGAATAATATTGCCATCCATTCATTACAATTAAAATGGCCATGATAACAATTAAAGTAACCATCATAGACTATTCACCTAATTTATATCCGATTCCCCAAATGGTTCGAATATACTTTGGATGAGACGGATCCTCTTCTATTTTTTCTCGTAGCCTTCTTATATGCACATTGATTACATTTTCATTGCCATAATAATCATCTTCCCAAATAAAATGATATATTTGTTCCTTTGTAAACACTCGATTTTGATGGGTCATAAACAGCTTTAAAATATGGAATTCCTTAGAAGTAAGCTGCACAACCTTATCTTTCATTTGTACAGAAAAGGTATGTAAATCGAGGGATAGTTCCTTAAAATGAATGTTATGAGATATAGCTGGAGTCCCCGAAGGACGATATTGCGTTGCCCTACGAATAGCCGCATGGACCCTCGCTGTTAGTTCGATCATTGAAATCGGTTTGCTTATATAATCATCGGCACCAAAGCCTAATCCTAACGCCTTGTCTAAGTCACTATTCTTCGCTGAAATAATCAATACAGGCATTAAACTCTTTTCTCTGATGCGTTTTAAAACAGCCATACCACTTAACTGCGGAAGCATTAAATCCAACAAGATTAAGTCAAAGTCCTCCTTATGGAAAAGGGATAAAGCTTCCTCCCCATCAAATGCGGTAAATACCTCGAAACTCTCCTGCCTCAAAATATCTGTTATCAATTCACTAATCTCCCTGTCGTCTTCCACAAGAAGAATACGCTTTTGCATACTTCCACATCCAATCCTTTGTACTAACCATGCAATGAATCAATCACCTTTAACTCTCCCTTTATTTCTATAAAGGGGGCATAATTCCTTCTATAATATATAACTGATGCTATAAAAAAAGACTGCTGATTTTCATTCGTCAGACTAATTCGAGATAAAAGCTGATTACCTCTCTCATGCAGGACACATGAAAAAGTGTAGGGAAAGTATGCATCCCTACACTACAAGTTCTTTATTAAAAATCAAAATTGTCTGGGTCTGGCCCTACACGAAGATTCTGATTTAATCCATCAATGATTTGCATCTCTTCTCTCGTTAATTCAAAATCAAACACATTTGCATTTTCTACAATTCGATGCTCTTTTGTTGATTTTGGAATGGTGACAATCCCATTCTGTAAATCCCAACGCAAAATAATTTGCGCAACTGACTTATGATGCTTGTTCGCGATCTCCTGTAACACTTTATTATCTAGCAATTGTCCTTGCATTAATGGTGACCATGCTTCCAGCTGAATCCCATTGTCTTGACAAAATACTTGTAACTCTTTTTGAGATATCCTCGGATGGCATTCTACTTGATTAACCATCGGTTTAATTTCAGCATCCTTCATTAGTTCTTCCAGATGATGAGTTTGAAAGTTACTCACTCCAATGGCTTTTACACGACCTTCTTTATAAAGCGTTTCTAAAGCTCTCCAAGCATCCTTATATTTCCCTTCAACCGGCCAATGGATCAAATATAAATCTAAATACGCTAAACCAAGCTTCTCTATGCTTGCTTCATAAGCAGCGATTGTTGATTCATATCCTAAATCAGCATTCCAAACTTTAGAAGTGACAAATAGCTCTTCTCTAGAAATCCCTGCATCTCTTATACCTTCTCGGATACCTTCACCTACACCTACTTCATTCTCATAAATTGCTGCTGTATCCACGCTGCGGTATCCATGGTTAATCGCTGACTTTACTGCGTTTACTAATTCAGGACCTTCTTCCACTTTAAAAACACCTAATCCAAACCAAGGCATTTTCACACCGTTATGCAAAGTAGTAGTATCTTGTAAATGTTTGACCATCATCTTTCAACCTCCAAAGTGATATTATTTTCTTGATCTTTTCGTTCCAAAGCTCTGCTAAACCCCGT
Organism: Cytobacillus sp. FSL R7-0696; assembly: GCF_038006865.1. Taxonomy (NCBI): domain Bacteria; kingdom Bacillati; phylum Bacillota; class Bacilli; order Caryophanales; family Bacillaceae; genus Cytobacillus; species Cytobacillus sp. FSL R7-0696. The sequence goes on from NZ_JBBOWA010000001.1 coordinate 1,427,598, forward strand.
TAAAACGGCTGCCACTAAAACCATAAGCGCTCCAATCCAAGATGTATGAATCAGTCCAATCGAATCCGTAATCATACCACCTAAATAAGAGCCAATGGCAATACCAGCATTAAATGCTGCAATATTGATGGCAGATGCGACATCCACTGCACTCGGAACAAAGCGCTCTGCCAACATCACCACATAGACTTGTAAACCCGGCACATTCATAAATGCTAATAACCCCATTAGAAAAATCGTTATCAATCCAGCCACTTTAAAAGGTGCTGTAAACATCAAAGTAAATAACACAACCGCCTGTACAATAAACATATAGAACAATGCGCGGATAGGATTTTGATTCGATAACTTCCCGCCAACCATATTCCCAATTGCAATCGCTATGCCATAAACCAATAAAATGATTGCTACAGTTCCTTCTTCAAATCCAGTGATATCTTGAAGCAATGGCGATAAGAAGGTAAACACGACGAAGGTTCCACCATAACCTAGTGCTGTAATGATAAATAAGAGCAATAACCGGCCATTTTTCACAAGTTTCAGTTGATCACGAGAGGATGTTTTGACCCCTTTTCGTAAATGTGATGGAACGAGAATACTATTAGCAATTAAAGCAATAACACCAATAATGACAATCGTCATAAACGCTGCTCTCCACCCTAATTGTTGACCGATAAAGGTGCCAAACGGAACACCTGTAACAGTAGCGACCGTCAGACCCGTAAACATAATGGAAATCGCACTCGCTCTTCGATTTTCTGGAACTAAATCAGCAGCGATTGTCGATCCGATTGACATGAAGACCCCATGGGAAAATGCTGAGATCACACGTGCAACGAGTAATAACCCTATAGTCGTTGAAAAGGCAGCAACCGTATTCCCGATTATAAAAACAATCATAATCCAAAGTAATAAAGTCTTGCGGGACATTCTCGATGTCAAAGATGTCAAAACAGGGGCACCAAATGTTACCCCTAAGGCATATAGAGAAACCGTTAACCCTGCAGTGGTTACCGGAATACTTAAATCATTTGCAATAAGGGGTAATAAACCAACACTGATAAATTCAGTCGTCCCGATTGCAAAGGCACTTACTGCCAAAGTAAGCAAGGCCATTGTACTTTGCTTTCTGCTTAGATTCATATATTCTTCACCTTTTTTCTTTTATATAAATGGAAAATTTCCTTTTCGAACATAATAATTTTAAAGGAAAGTATCGTTTCAATCTGCCGGCAAATGTTATTATGATACATATAGAACACAAAGAGAAGTACGCACTTTAAGGTGATATAGAAACCAGAAAGTAATATAGGTACTTTTTAGTTCCTAAGGAGGGAAACAAGAATGCAGAAGAAGAAATACAATATTTCTGTCGAAGCAACTTTAGAAGTCATCGGAGGAAAGTGGAAATGTGTAATCCTTTGTCATCTCACACATGGCAAAAAGCGAACAAGCGAATTAAAGCGTCTCATGCCTAACATTACACAAAAAATGCTTACCCAACAGCTACGCGAGCTTGAAGAGGATGGTGTCATCAATCGTATCGTGTACAATCAAGTTCCACCAAAAGTAGAATACGAACTCAGCGAATACGGACAAAGCTTAGAAGAAATCTTAAATTCGTTATGTACCTGGGGAGAGAACCATTTGACCAAGCTATATGGGGATAAATTCTCGGTATTAGAAGAAAGTATATTGAACGAATAGGTTAAGTAATAAATGGGCTCAAAACAGCTTTTCATAAAGGTAATGGCTAAACTCCAAACATAACAGAGAAGCTTCAATGGCATACCCTCTGAAGCTTCTCCCTCTCTTTATAAATAAATTTTCTTACTCCGTTTTATATTTTTTTGCCAACGTTTCACTCCCAATCGCTCCAATGATTGAAGCAGTGAATGGAAGAAACGCATAAAGAATCGAACCTTGGAAAAACGTTATATTAAAGTCAAAAAATTTATTACCCACTACGATAAGAATTTTGATAACAACTAAAAATAAGCCAACAAGCAGAAGAAGATCAAAAAACAACTTTAACTTGGGATACGCTAATTGCTTTCCATCTTCAATAATGCTCTCCTTCAAATGATCATCTCCTTTTAATAATTCATCAATGGTAATATCAAAAATTTCACTTAGTTGAATGAGAGATTCAATGCTGGGATATCCTTCTCCACGTTCCCATTTTGATACTGATTGTCTACTAATTTTAAGTAATTCACCGAGCTGTTGTTGAGACATTTCATGTTTCAAACGTTGTTCTTTTAATTTTTGGGGGAAATCCATTTTCTTCATCTCCTAACAACTCCAGTATATTTGCATCTCTAACTAAACGTAAAGAACCGTGTCGTTGCAACGATGTAAACGAATAGTTGCGGGATAAAATGAGTAATTATTTTACCATGTTATATTATATCAGCTATCACTTTACCTATATTTCCCATTGTCATTTATACTTATTATGCTGTTTTCTATTTGAAGATACCCGTGGGGGAATTTCCAGTATAAGAAAACGGCCATTCCCTTATACCACTAAAGTAAAAAAGGAAGTGACCGTTTCTATCAAAGCTTTATATAAGTTTATCTTTACAAACATCTTACACCTAATATTTACCAATAGGGCAGATGATAAAGCACCTTAATGTTGTAAGCCACATCTTTAAAGACGGTTCTCCAATGATTCAATCGCCAGTTGAAGCGCAATTAATCGTCGCTCATTTACTGTTTTTTGAGGACTACCATCTTTTGCTTTTGCTATCTGTTTTTCAATAGGTGGAATAGTACTTTGCAAAATATCTTTAGATGTTAGAATAACTTCTTCTTCATATGAGAAGTCTTCACCGTTCCAAATATTCTTTAAGCTAGCTAAACCGACTCTTATAGCGTCTCGTCTCTTTCTTACAAGAGTAGTATTGGACCCCTTTTCAGTCATGCTTTTATAAGCATTTGAAAGTTTACTAAATGTAGACTCTAAGGATTTAACGGATAACTCTTGTATTTCTTGGTTAATTGACTCCATGTAGACTTCTCATCACTTTCTATTATTTAGTAGTATTCATTCATGATTACAGAGTAATAATAAAGCATGTAGACCTTCTTTTATTTCTGCTAGTGAAGCATACGCATAAGACAGTCTTATATGGTGAGAATCACCTGAATGATAGATATAACCTGGGTTGATTAAAATATTTTGATTGAGAAGGTTTAGAAATAGTGCTTTGTTTACGATAGGTTTATTAAACCTTAACCAAATGTAAAAGCCACCCTCTGACTTATTCCACGTAGCAATCTTTCTAAATTGCTTTTCTAATATATTTTCAATAAATGCCGCTCTGTTCTTTAGTTGTTCACGAAGATTTTTTAAGTGATTTTCGTATAAACCAGTTGATATCCAATGTGCGACGATCTCTTGAGAAAGAGCACTTGAACCATAATCCGTTTGCATTTTTATATCAGCTAGCCGTTCAACCACAGGTGAAGGTGCGACAATCCATCCAATACGTAACCCAGGACTTAATGTTTTCGACACACTACCAAGATAAAGTACTTGTCCTGACTTGTCTAAAGACTTTAAAGTAGGTAAAGGATGATCAAATAGTAATTCATGATATACATCGTCTTCAATAATAGGAATCTGTAACTCTTTGCATATATTGTATAGATTTTTCTTTTCCTCCAACAACCAATTAACTCCAGTAGGATTATTTAATGTCGGAACACAATAAAATATAGATTGTTTTTTCCTCTTAAAAACTTTTAAGTTCTCAGCTAATTTCGGGTGATTACGCATTACCGTATGCATACGCATGCCAGCAGATTGAAAAGGATGAATAGAACTTAAATAAGATGGCTCTTCATGGAAAATCACAGAGCCTTCTTCTAATAATCCAATGGCAATTAGTTGAAGCGCCTGAAGGGCGCCAGAAACAATTAGAATGTTCTCTGGTTCCGAATGAATACCTCTTCTTTTCAGATAGTCACATAATACTCTTCTAAGTCTTTCATTTCCTTTTGGTGATGAATAACCGATAGATTTTGCATCAAGGGTGATTTCTTTTAATGACTGTTCAAGTTGTTTTGTTGGGAGTAATTCCGGTGATAATTCACCTGTTCCAAGGCGAATGATATGATTATATTGCTCGTATTCATTGATAAGTTGAATAGTATGGTCATTTGCTCTATGGATACTTGATTCAATATGCTTTTTCCAATTCGGTTGAGTTTTATTTAAAAGTACATTCCAAGAAGTATTAGTTACAAATACACCTGATCCTAATTTTGATTGAAGTAAACCATCTGCCTTCAGTTCATCAAGAGCAAGTTGAACTGTACTTCTATTGACATTAAATTGTATCGCTAGTTGACGCTGTGTGGGGATTTTTGTTCCAACCGCCCAATCTCCACTTTCTATACGAAATTTCATCCAATCTACAATTTGTTCGTGAAAAGTTAAATGAGAATCACTATTCGGTTTCCATTTCAAGATAATCCCCCCTTAAATTGGGTGGATAAAAAACCATCCAATTGGTTGTTTTCTTTCAGTTTTATCATAGTACGATAGTAATTGAAAGAGAGTTGATTTGAATGGAACCTATTCTGCACGGATTAATTTTGGCATTCGGACTTATTTTACCTTTAGGGGTACAGAATGTCTTTGTATTTTCTCAAGGAGCAACGCAACTTAGATTGGCTCAGGCACTTCCAGCCACGATAACAGCTGCAATCTCTGATACACTTTTAATCTTATTATCTGTATTTGGTTTATCAATGATTGTCCTTCAATTTGAATGGTTACGAGTAATTTTAATGATTACCGGTATCTTATTTTTATTGTATATGGGATATGTCATTTGGAAATCCGAAACGACAAAAAAAACGAATAAAGCTTTACCTATTCGTCAACAAATTATCTTTGCTTTATCTGTTTCTTTTTTAAACCCTCACGCCATCTTAGATATAGTCGGTGTTATTGGGGTAAGTGCAATAAAATATGCTGGAAAAGAACAATTTCTTTTTACTATTACTTGTATTACAGTATCTTGGATTTGGTTCTTTGGGCTAATGATCGCAGGAGCATTTGTGAAAAAGTTAGATGGCAAAAGAAATGTATTGCAATTATTTAATAAATTCTCTGCTATCTTTATCTGGGGTACAGCCATTTATATTTTTCTTGATTTAATGTAATATCCTTGGAATTATCATTTCATATGTAAAAAGCGAAAGCCTTCTGTCTAGTTGCAAGGGAGAAGGCTTAAAAGGTAAGATTTCCTTTTTAAAAAAGTAGTTTATTCTTTCACTTCAAATGTATTTTTCTCTATACATATCGCTGCTGCAGACGTATTTATAATAATATCAAAATCCTGACTGTATGGATGCATAAACACTTCGTACTGTATCCTTCGTTCTTCATGGGATTGCCTTAAATAATTGAGATCTGCTCCCCTTTCAACGATGTCCCGATTCGACCTCCTTAATAATTCAGTTTCACCATCTGTATAGAAATAAATTTTCAAGTCAAATAAATCAGGATGAATAAATGCTACACTCATTCCCTCAACAATCGTTACTTTATTCCTCGAGGAAATTAATTCGCTTTTCATATAATGTGTATGCATTGTGTATAAATCTAAACCATCTCTAATCATCTGAACATCTCTTTCTAAAGATAACAAATGATGCGCTGATGGGTGGCAAGCTGTCATTTTATAACGATGATTTTCGTTTTGATATGTATAGTCAATCATTGCATGTTTTCGTATATTCGAGCTAACAATATACGGGTCTGTATTTATATAATTCACTCCATCTTGATTTAATACGTTTATAAGCTTATTGGCAAACGTTGTTTTTCCAGCAGCACCATGTCCGGAAATACAAATAATAAGCTTTTTATCCGTTATTGTAATCCAATTTAGGATGTCTTGTATTAACTTATCCATCAATCTCCCCCCGTCACTAGATTTGCTTTTTTCAACTTACTTTTTAAGATGTCTATACTTCTAATGATGAGTGCTATATTCTCCACTTAATTCGAATCAAATGCTTCCCGATAAAACTCCCTTAACTCCGCTCCGTTATCCGGCCATTCGGGCAGCTGTTCGTTAGCCAACATAACCAATGCATCAAGACAGCGATGCCATCCTGCTGCTGTTGCCGCTGCCCAAGACCGGTCATCAAACGTATGCTGAAAATTCATTCGGCACCCGTCATGGTATTTTGCAACTCGATTCTTAGCAAATCAGCGCCTTCATGAAAGGCAAAGACGACAGGTGGTTGATATTCAGTAATTATGCCTTCGTACTCCGTCCCCTCGCCATCATCAAAAGCTATTTTGCCACCTTCATTAAGATCCATCTCTCCAGTTGCAAATGGATACCACTTGGTAAAGTAATCAGGATCTGTTACGCAACGGAAAACACTCTCTGGTTTATGGGTAAACAAACGTTCAAATTGCAAAACATAGCGACCATTCACTTCATATAACTTTCCGTATTTAGTCATCTTTTTCTCCTTTACATTTTTATTCCTTATTAAGGTTAACAAAAAGTTTCATCTTAAACTATGCCCGTTTGCGAAATAAAATTTCCGAAAAAAAACCTTCTCTGAATCATCATGTCCAAAGGGTAGAAACATCGCAATTTATGCTGATTTGGAATAAGTTTGATCAAAATTAAATATGACGAATATGCTTCAAATAGTTTATTAACCTGCATCTAGCTGTTTTCTAGGTGCAAATGTATAACTATCTCACACTTTTAACTAAAATCATTATAACCCTTAGTTAATAATTACTAACATAAATGTGTTGTCTAAATTGATAAAATGATGAAAATCCCTACCTACTCATGGTCGGGATTTTCATCATCTTGTCTTCACTTTTTGTCATCAAATTCATTTAAACGTTTTCGAAGGAACAGAGACGAGACTGTGAACACCACACAAGCTACTGCTGAGCCAACAGCAAATGTCAGCTCAAAGTTTCCTATTGGTGATTTGAATAATAGAGGGACTGAGATTATTAAAGCAGCACCACTAATGCCCAATCCCAAAATAGACATCGCTAAAATTTTATTCATAGAAACACCCACCTTTTCTAGGGTAATTAAAGTAATCTACTACTCCAGCAATCCCAACAGGTCCGCTGCTTTTACACCATCGGTTAAATCTCATAAGGCTCTTCTGCAAGCAAATCTTCATCTGACATATTAGGAACCCCGGTATACTCGGATGTAACAAGCGAATCATCCAAATATGTCTCAACCTGGAAGTTGACTATCTCATTCTTAGTCACTACTGCATTACAGTACCATCCTCATCGATGAAAAGGGTATGTTACTAGGGAGACTATAATCCCCATGTACAGGAACTGTAAGCACATATTACCTTAATGAGGAACTATTAGATTCAGTCGAGATTATTATTAAGAGGTCTTTAATCCCTTTGGTAATTCCCCAAAGAGAAAGCAAATGTGCTTACAGACAGTGGTTTTTTATAAAAAATTCACCTTTTATTTAACGGAGTACCTGATGACATTTGCATTGGGCTATTACTTTATTTTCACATTAGCCTCTGCACTGATAGAGGCTGGATAATCAAGCAATTCAAGTTTAACAGGTCCTAAGTCAGTTGCTTCAGATGGGAAAGGAACGGAATACAATACATAGTCGTCGACATAGGAATAGGAGATACCATATGGTTCATCCTTACTTATTACATTTCCATCTGCACCAATTGCATGCCTAAAAATTGCTGATTTGAATTGATTCGGATTCGTATCTAATTTAATGGACATCTCGCCTTGCTCTATCTCTACATCTGTTAATTTCCCGTCTTTCGGTGCCTTAAGTATTTTCTTTTTTATCGGGTCTACTTCAACATTGAGCTCTTCCTTATCAAGCGCACGAATTGAATTGAAACGCAAATATAATTCTTTAGGATTAGTAAAGTAGTTGCTCTGTAAATAAATGATTGTTTCGTTCTCATTGATTTGTGTAGTCTCTATTACACTTGTATTCCATGTTTCTCCTTTTTCATCTATTAGATGCAAGTCATTAATACCAAATATCTTTTTACTATTTTGCGAATGATAATATACATGTACAGCTGTTTGAGAAGGATACATTGTTACGTCCTTGATAGTTAATTGCTGTCCTTCAATTTCTAATGTTTTATCCACATTATACACTTTCTTTCCAACAATTTTACCTTTATCTAAAGTAAAGGGAATTTCCCAAACTCCGTCTAGAAGTTTCTTATCTTTAGAAAACTGAGTTGAAAGAATTAGTTCATTTGGCAGATTATCCCCTTCTTTTAAAGGAACCCTGATTTCCAGCAAAGAATCCGGATTATCATTCCAATATTCACCAACTATATGATAAGGCAATACCTCTCCTTTTTCATTAAGCAATTGAAAGCTTTCTGGAGTAATAACTACGTCTTCTTCATCTGATTGATATTCATAAAAAATGATCAATGATTTTTCATCATGAATAATTGAATTCAAAGTAAACTCTATACCTTTGTTATTCACACTTGAATCCACTTTTTGTATGTAATTATTTTCAACAGCTGCAAGTAGCCCTTTGTCATATCGGACAAAATCAACAATTTTCCCCATACCAGGTACATTTGACATGTAATATGCAACGGGTTCGGATACATTAACAGATGTAATAAACGAAAGCCCTAAAATACATGCAGCAGTGAATGTCTTAATGGGCAGCTGCACTCTCTTTTTCTTTTTCTCTGCCTTTGCTTGCTGTATCCCCCTTAGAATTGCCTGGTCAGAGCGATCGTCAGAAATGGATAGATCCTTCATTATTTTTTTTGATTCAGCCAATTCACTTTCTTCTCTTTCAAACATTTAGCCCACCCCCCTTATTTAATTGAACCTGAAGTGCTTTTAGGCCTTTGTATAGCCAGGTTTTAATGGTACTCTCCGACTTTTCGAGAATTTCGGCAATATCTTTTATCTTTAAATCGTTATAATACTTTAAAATAATGACTTCTCGAAAACGCGCATCTATTTTTAGTAATGCTTCCTCTATTTCTAACGTCTGGTTGTCATTCTTCGTTACCATTAAATTATCAATATACTTAGGATCTGCGATTCTTTTTCTTTTACGAATTTGATCATGGCAGTAATTAAGCATAATCCGGATGACCCATGTTGAGAAGTATTCTGCATGTTTCAATTTATTCAATGAAAGATAAGCCCTAAAAGTTACTTCCTGCAAAGCTTCTAAGGCCTCCTCCTCATTATGTAAGTAACCCAAGGCTATTTTTAATAGTCTACTTTTATGGATTTGGATTAATTCGTAGAAAGCATCATCATCTCCCTTTCTTGCTCTATTGACTAGGTTTTTCACTTCCAAGCGCGCTTCCCCCTTTTCTCTTTCTAATTATTAGACATAACAAAGAAACAAAAAGTCTTAAGTTTTTACTTTCTGCGGAATTTTTTGGTATTTGATAATCGAATAATCTATTCCTAAGGTGTACCCGTTGTAAAAGTCCTTTTTAAAAAACAAGTAATTCAGTAAATCTAGTTTATACTTATAAAAATTGTATAGATTTTTTGAATGCTGCTTCTCCTTGATATTGTAAATGTATAATCCAACAATGATAAGTTTTTTTCTATTTCTATTTTAAATTTTAGAGAACTTAACCATAAAAAAACTGCACCCCATTTGTTAGACCATGTCTAACAAATGGGGTGCATATCAGAATTTTAAAAACGGTATCACTCTTATTTAAATTTTATACAATTACTTGTAGCCTTGGAATAAAGTTTGATCAAAAGTACCTCACAAAGCCACATAAATGATTCAGCGTAATATCTCACCGAAACAAATTTATTATGCATATACAAAAGGTACGAAGTATAGCGATCCAGATGATCCAAATACAACGGTATATCACTACAAGGGTACAGATGTACTAGAGAAGGTGATACTTTAATTAACAGTTTATAATCAAGCTAAACCTAAATCGAGATGGAAAAAAAGTAAAGGCGGTGTATTAAAATGATTAAGAGAATTGAGTTTAACAAAGAAGTAAAAATAGGGTATATTCAAGTTATCAAAGAAATAAAAGCTGGTATGGTTCATGAAACTGATGAATTAAAAGTTAATCCTTATATAAATTTAGACTTAGATAAGGATAATAGAATTATAGGCTTAGAGATATTTAGAGGTGAAGCTAATGCCCTTAAAAATGCATCTTCTAAAGATAACTTTTACCTTAAAAGAGATAATATGTATTCGTTACGACTAAATGATAATGAAGTAGCTTCGAGATATTCTTATTTAGGATTAGAATTCTGTTTTTCAGAAGAAAATCACAGAGGATTTATAGGTTTCGACATTCTAGATATATCAAAATATCCTGAAAAGACTTTATAGTTTACTATACTAATTTTCATAAAGAAAATTCGGGAATATATTGTAAAAAACCAAAAGAGGATCTGCTTAAAACAGACCCTCCTTTTATCTATTGTTCAAAAATATCTAATTCAGAGTTTCCAATCGAATATCGTATCAAAAACGATATTTATTTTATGAATGAATACTATACGATGTTATATATTGTCCTGCCTATACATATTCGTGATATTCATTTGGGTGCTGCCCTTCTACACGACCGGCTTCTCCTTTATCCAATGAATCAATTGTTTCAATATCCTCAGGTGCTAATTCAAAGTTGGTACTATTGAAATTATCTTTTTGATGCACGGGATTACTTGATTTTGGTATAGAAAATACGTCTGCTTGATAATTCCAATTTAAAATAATCTGCGCCGGGCTTTTATCGTACTTATCCGCAATTTCTTTAATTGTGTTATTTTTTAGCACGTCATTCAGATAACCTCTACCAAAAGGGCTCCAAGATTCAGTAAGAATGCCCCGTTTTTTATTTTCTTCTACCATGCGGTTATTATTAAAATACGGATGACGCTCCACCTGGTTTGTAGCAGGTGTCACACCTGTTGCTTCGATAATGTCGTCCAGATGTTCTGGTTCAAAGTTTGAAACGCCAATGGTTCTGATTAACCCTTGTTTTTGAGCATCCACTAAAGCCTTCCAAGCTTCTACATACTTGCCATCCTTAGGGTTCGGCCAATGAATTAAATACTTGTCAAAATATTTTAATCCAGTGCGGCGTAGAGATTCTTGGATAAAGATAAATGCCTTGTCATATTCATGGTAAGCACCGGGCAATTTCGTACTAATCAAAATTTCCTCTCTAGGCAGTGCGGACCGACGCACAGCTTCACCGACAATCCCTTCATTGTCGTAGTTTGTTGACGTATCGATTAAGCGATATCCTATATTCAAGGCGTTTAAAATTTCAAATGTACCCTGATCCCCGTTAATACCGATTGTGCCTAATCCCACAAAAGGAAGTTCTGTACCATCATTTAGAGTAAAACCATTATTATTTAAAGTCAAAACCTCATCTCCTTTTAAAAATTTTGCAATGTAAGTTGAGATTGGAAATAACTATTTCCATGATGTCTATAATTACAATACCCGATTTAAAAAAATCCTACACCAACGAATTGATTGCTATGCCTTTGTGACTTTCTTGGTTTCTCACCAACCCCCCTCCATCCTTTCTCCCCCACGATCCATCCCCTCATTTACGCCTGAAGGCAATGTTATTAAGCTCTTCCCAAAAGCCCATTTTCGACCTCTTTTTTACGTTCTGGCTTGTATCGAATAAGGACAATGTTAAATAGATGTTCTCTGAATGGGAACAGAAATAGGAAAAAAACATGAGCAATGAGAATAAAAAGTATCTTTCCCAGCACTCTTATTGCTTCTATCTCGTTTTCTTAGAACTGTATAGAAACAATACGACAAACAAACGAACACACTATAACTCTTATCAGACAATGTTTTTGGGGAAATATTGGCCAAAGAAAAGGACTGAACCCTATTGGATTCAGCCCGGATTTGTATTGAGATTTTGAATAACCTTAAATGATTGTCTGCCTATTCGTGTTTCCCCCGCTCTCCCCCCGACTCCTTTACCGTTAGGATACCAACTTAGTTCCATAAGAGAAGAACAAAGTTACGTGAGAACCAAGAGAGTTAAAGGAGACAAATTCTGTATAAAGATAATAAAGACGTTTAATTTTGAAATGAAAAACAAGAACCTTACTACGATTTATTGTAGTAAGGATTTTTTAACGTTTATCAATATAATTATTCTTATCCTCGAATCTGATAATAAAGTTGTTTGATACTTTTAATCTAAAGCACCTGTTACTTTAAGTACATTAATTTACAATCTTTTTCTAAGAACATAGTTCAGAATTGAAACTAAATTAGCCAAAAAAGGACACCCCTATACAGGTGTCGACAGTCTATTGAGAAAATTATATAAAGACGTAAATCTTTTCCACCCTACCTAGAAAACAAACCAGATCCTTCAATAATCTCTTCGCTCGAAAGTAAAGTTGCTTCATAAATCAATATATTTTTATTTTTCAAAAATGATTGAACAACCTCATAACCAACTGCATATCCCGCACAAAATGAAAGCCCTACAGGTTGATACCCCTCTTGACGAGCAAAGTCATCGCCATACATATAACTACTTACTTCAGCAAACCCTTTTACATCTAGGGCCTCTCCTATAACATGGATAGAATACTCTAAATCATCTTGATCCATGCTAGTTACCCATGGTCCAAGCAATTCTTTTCCATATAACTCCTGTGCAAATGACTCAGCTAACCCTTCTATCACGATATAATCTCCAACTGTTATATCACCGTGGTTCCACTCAAAATAGGAAAAACGAATATTATGGTGAACCTCATGAGCAATTACGGCAGGGATTCTTGGCACATTATAAGGATTTGGGGAAATGTTGACAGTAATATATCCAGGTATCCCTCCGAAACCTGCGTAGCCATTCGCATGGTTTAACTTAATAGAATCTGCCAAATAAAACCCAAAGGTTAATTCTTCTGCATTGACTTTGAGACCTGCATTCTCTGCTCTTACAAAACAAGTGTTCAGGGTATTCTCAGCTAAAGTATACACATCATTTTCTCGTAAAACTTTTAAGCCTTCTCGTATTTGTTTATCATCAGTAATATCAACATACCCTAACATACTTGTAGCCATTAATACATCATAACCATTCACCTCTTTAGCCTTAATCGGGACATTTAAGAAACTCCACATCTGATGAAATGGCTTCATCATCGTATACCGAAAGTAATCATTTCTCTTTTCAACATCTTCTATTCTAAGTAGTTCCTCATATTGCTCCAAAGATTGCATGATTTTATAGTTCATTTTTCTCAACTCCCTTGTTAAATCTAGTACGTATCTAACAATAAAGTATTACGTCGCGTCAATGTCAAATACCAAGTTTGATTAAAAATCCCTCGAAAACCCTTATTTTACATTAAATAAAAAGACCCCGTTTTGAAAAAGGTTGATTAAAACGGGATTTATTCTTTGTGAAACATTATATATTTTTTTAAAATTTGATTATTTTCTACCTCTTATACTAATCACTCTTTCATAATTATTAAAAGATATAACTATTTAGAGATCTATTCTTGACTGGGTCCTCATATTTCTAACGACTTTTATTAATTCCTCTTGCTTAGGTTCTATCTCATTTCACTTCCTCCAAAAATCTACTGTATTACTTTCCGGTTTTATATTTAGGCTCATTTAATTTAATTTTTATTAGTATTAACCTATCGTAATTAGTGCAAATAACAACTAAGCCCCGTTTCAGGTATTCTAAATCTTTTGATAAAATTTGAAAAACGTAATTTATTCTCACCAGTAGTTACCCTATGTATTACTTGTCTTTCCTCTTCTTTTATATAATTTGTTGTTAAGTTACGTATAGCTACTTCTATATCTTCATTAGGCGGATACTTTAACAGTGTTCAGCACTTTCATTCTTCTATCTCGTGTTCTTTCGAACTCTATAGAAAGAGATATGAAAACCACTTGAACACGCTATGGACAAGGGATTGGAGAGGTATTGAGCAAGAGAAAAAGACTGAACCCGTATTGGATTCAGCCTGGATTTGTATTGATTTTACGATTAAAAAACGATTGAATCGGAACTACCTGCTGCACTTCCCACTTCCTTTACCGTTTGGATACCAACTATTTAGCAGTAGGTACCGACTTTTTAGCAGAGAGAAGTGGAAAGTAACAGGGAGATAAATTCTGTAGCTTTGAAATAAAGTTTGAGCAAAAAGATCTCGCAAATCCTTATTTTACGATAAATAAGAAGAATCCATTTGAAAAAAAGATTAATCAAAAAGGATTCTTCTTTAGCAGATTTAAGTTTGGTTTTTATAAAAAAGTTTGATCATTTTCTACCTGTGTTGCTCAACAATCGCGCCCGTTTGCGGAAGATTTATAATGCTTCAGTTTCATAAATTAATTCTTTTAAGTTGTCTACAGCTTGGTTTATTTTATCTTTATCCGTTGAAAGAAGGGAAACAATTTCATCAATACGTTTTTTATAGTTTATAGGTTTTATTGAAAAATCTTGAATCATGTCTACGGCCTTCTTTTCGTTGATGCAATACACCTTGTTTTTTGAAAAGATAACTTGATTCAAGCAAGAAATACTCCGAAAACAATGCCCCATCACGTATGAAATGTCGTTTTTATTCGCATTGGCTTCCATAAACATCAGGGAAAAAGAAGCTTCAAAGGAAAAGTATTGAATCATCGCTTCTTGAAATTTCTCGGGATAAGGTTCCGTTTTCTTTTTTAATTCACTTAACGTGCCTTCAGGGTAAGATAAAACATTACAAACAGCTAATTCCCCCATGTACATGGCATTCAAATAACCGTGAGGATGTCCTGTTTGATAATGAATGGATACTAGACCTGATAAACAATCGTCAATAACTTTACTGACTCGTTTAATATCACGAAAGATAAGATCTACATGATAACCCTGTATAACTAACCAGCCACCTCCATCTATCCAATCACCCCATTCACCTAAAGAAGTAATTAAATGCTCTTTTTTATCGTCATTAAGATTAAACGCTGCTTTTTCTATATCATTGGTATTAAACCCTTTTGATTCATCATAGTAAATTCCAATATCTATATCAGAATCTGGACTATGAGTTCCTCTTGCCCTAGACCCACCTAATACAACTCCTACTACACCTGGCAGTCCATCTAGTTCCTCTTTTATGTCTTGAATTATATTATCGACAGTTGCCATTATATTTCACTCCAATTTTATTCAATAATCTAGCCCTAATATGGCACACGCTTGTTCCGGAATTGCGCCCGATTGAGGAAGATCATTGCTGATTTTTAAATTTACAGAAAACCCTTCGGCAGTTGAATAATAATATTACGTGGTAGACCAAAACTGCAATTTAAAAAGGTAAGCATATGCTCACCTTTTTTTCAATGAGAAGTAGATTTTATTTTACTTATTACTTATATCAAAGAAGGTGTTCTTAATGAGTTTTTAAAATGAAAATTATTTGAACTTATTAAGAATGCCTTTCTAACTATAAAAAGTAAAATATGAAACAAGCGAATAAGGATATTCAAAGTACATCCCTCCACATTGAGTTTAGTGTTTTAACAACACTACAGTTAATTTTCACGAACCTACCTAAGATTATTAATAATACTTTTAAAACATTATTAAATCCTTTTATAACGGGTTAATACAATTCTTATAAATAAGCCAATGCTTATTCCTGGAATCAAAAACAGCATAGGTAAAAAAACAGGTCCGAGTAGTACCCCAAATATTTTTAAAGTTGAGGAATAGATTAATCCTACAGTTACGAAATAAGCACTAAAGACAAACGGGAGAAATGAATAAGATTTTGTTCCTCCTCCTTCATCTTTAAGGGCATCACATATTGCAAAAAAATATAAACACGGATAAAACATTAACCATTGATAATCAGTTTCTTGAATCGCTGTTGAAATGTCCCCTTGAAAACTAGAGATAATCGCTACATTAAAATTCGCTTGTATATTGATTAGAAATTCTAAGACTAATAACACGATACCCTTTACATATTTACCGTTTAATAATTGACCTAAGCTTGAAGAGCAATGCTCCAAAGCAATTTCCATTTCATTCTTATTACTCCTACATTTCAAATTGTTATTAGAATGAAGGCTAATTATTCCAGAGTATCTTTTTTCTTTGTTAATTGGTCCTTATCTTTTGTGGTAGGTGGCTGCTCCATCCATGCATTTTTAATCATTAGGTCGGCTCCATCTTTAGTATATTGAGCGATTTCAAGTGATAAGCGTTCATAATTTAGAATAAGGTCACTTCTTTGACTTGCAGCTGCTGCGGTTGCATAATTTCCCGTTCCTGCTGCGCTCATAAAACTCATGTGAAACATTGTTAACTTATCCGAAAATGGAGGTGTAGTTGAATCAGTAATAGCAATATCTGACGAAACAGGAGGCTGAATATCGTTATCAAGAAGTGATTTTGTAAATAAATCGACATGTTTTTTTGAAATATCTCTCCCTCTTAGCATCCATTGTTGAATTTCTTTTCTTGATGATGTTTGAGCAAAACTAATGGCTAACTTTGCTCCCATAATATTGGTTTGAATATTCATAAACAAATGGGATATTTCAACCGCATTTAGTGGCCTTTTGTTAGAAAATGGATTTAGCCCACTTAAATATTTTTTAGTGTCTATATAGTCTGTTTTACTTGGATAGGCAATATATGGCGCTCTAACAAATAATCCTTTTGAAAGAGCAATTTTTGAACTGCGCTCATACAATTCTGATGTTTCATTAAGACCTTCTCTATAATAGGCCCTTATATCATCTCTAGCACTCATAGAAACAAATCCACTGTAACCGAGCATTCCAATCTTAGCCATATGGTTGATATAGGTTAGCATAAAAGGGTCTGTATAGAGACGAGGTGCGTTCATATTCACATCATCATCATAAGTAAATCCTTTCGGCGTTGGAATCTGTTCCTCTTGAAATATGGTTGTTAGCTTTTCTATATGAGTAGATGAAAGGTCATAAGAAAATTGGACAATAGACCTAATTTCTTCATCTTCAACATGTTCTAAAAAATAACCTAAAACACATTTGGACATACTATCTTGAGTATAGCTAGTCCAAATTGAAGCAATTTCAGAAGCAGTTAGTTTAGTGTGATGTTCAGTCATATTGCATTACCTCCAAAGAATATTTTTATGGCATAGATTTATTCTTTGTAAGTAACCGTATATTATGACAAAGCTAAGGAGCATTATCCTTGGCTTTTTTATTCAGTTAACCTACATATATTAGTTTAAGAACAAACTTCACAACCTCTTCTCACTATGATTATAAATCCATTTTTCTTTAGGCTACTCCACAATATGGCCCGATTGTTGAATATCGTCATGTTATTTTTTACCATAAAATCCCTCTTCGGACAATGCATATTCAAAGGGGTAAATCTTCGCATCTTTTTTATAAATATCGCAACTTTGTTTTAAACATCGCATCTTTTTTACAAACGTCGCGATTTTATTTTAAATCCACACCTAGTCCTCCTTATTATTCTTGATTTTGTTCGTCAACGCTCGGATAGGGTCCCTCATATTGTCCGAAATTATATATTTTTTTATAAATGCCTTCTTTGTTTGAGAAGTCCATTTCTAGCAAAGATGATGCTTTAACCATCCAATAAATAGACGGCTGACTATAATTTTCACCTGGTAATCGTTCGTTGAATAATCGAATTTGATAAGTAAATTGTCTTTCAAGTCCTTTATCTCTCAATTGTTCTTCCGTTAAAATCAAATTACTTTCTTTCAGATAATGAATAAAGTCTATCATTTCCATTCTCATATCTACATTATTATCAATGACTAAATCAAAGTTAAATTGATTGTTGAAAAAAACCACTTCTTCTTTTCCATCTATTTCATAATTAAACCCACGCTTTTCATTATCTGGTTCAAAAATATGCTTCATTAAATCTATTTTTGTTTTCGTATCCTCATAATAATAACGGTCTTTTCCGTATATCGTTTCTACCGCTTCCAGTATCGTTTCCGCTTTCGGCATCGCTTCGATATCATGCCAGTGATACGCTGTTATCACTCTACCGTCTTCGGTTTCCCCTTCAATTGATTTTGTATCAGGTTTGATTTCTTTACTTTCGGTATTTTCAGGTTGGGACACTTCGGTGACGACTTCTTCACCCGCTTCTACTTTCTTTTTTTTTCCTTCCTCATCTCCGCACCCCGTTAACAAAAATAAAGCAACTGTAATAAATATAGCTTTTTTCACTTTTCTAATCCCCTTATCCTTTTAATCTACCTATCTGTTTTTAATTTCATTATAGCTTAAAGGTCTAATTAAAAAGGATAATTTCTTGACAAATAAATATACAGCACCCATACATTTTAGTAGACATAACTGCTTATTATCGGCAATTGCAAAAAGCCAGAATCCTTGTGGGAACTGGCTTTTCGTTTGCGCTTTTGTTGGCCATGAAATATACATTCAAAAATTCATTGATAAAGCACGATTTGTTCTTTTTAAAGAATGAATGGAAACATGCATAATTCCTCGCCAACTTCCCTTATTGCCGACCTTTTTCTTAAGAAAAAAACCACCTTAAGGTGGCGGTCATTAACGAAAGGATTGCTGTTTATTTTGCTTTTTTTGTTTTCTTCGGTTTCAATGGAATACCATGTTTTTTACTATTCTCACGTATTTTTTTCGCTAACTCTTCTGCTTCTTTTTTGGTCAATTCCATTCGGCTTTTCCTCCCTAAATCTCTTTTACTAAAAGTTTGGTCAACAATGAATCTTTTTAAACATACCTCCTCTCTATCTCTCATATACATGAAATAAATCTAGAACACTATGACACTGTTCTAAAGCAAACCAAGCGAAAAGAGGGGATTGTTTTGTTGAAAGAAGGGGAGAAAAAGAAAAGACAAACACGTTCAGATAAAAAAAGAGATATCAAACCGACGATTTCCATTGACTTAAAAAATTGTATTTATCAATTGTCTTATATCACCAATCAACCAGTAAAAGATATTGTAGAAATACTTTGTGAGAAAGGTTTGCAGTCGAGAAAAGTCATGGAATACTTGTCTCAATATTTCAGAAGAGATTACCAGTTTTTCAAAACTAGGTTCTTTGGACAACTCGAAAGGGAGTCGCTACAAAGAAAGTATCAATCGCCTAAAAATGAACGGGTCTCGGTTCGATTCACGCAATTGACGTATGAGGACATTCGCAAGCTGTCTGACGCCTTAGACGTCACACCATCCAAAGCAACCGCTTTATTACTAGATGCCAGCGTACGGAATGCGAACTTATTGAATGCCATGGTGAAATTATTCTTGCATGAGCAACTCGATCCCTCACGTATGGATGAATTAAAACGTGTTATGAAGTATGTAAATAAGAATAATCCTTACAACGAAGAAATATCGTGGTTCAATCTATTGTCCTTTATTTTTGACGAGGTAAAAGATACAACCACGAATGTAAAAGTAGCCATTAATAATTGGTTGAACAAAAAAGAGTAAATTACACTACAATTTTTAGTTATTTAACCTACCTTCTTACTATTAACAAAGCAATAATTAATGAAGTATGAATTAATAAGACACTTAAAAGAGCTATTGCATACATAATATCAGTTGATACATTCAAAAAAAACGATATTAAAAAAAATAGGACAGCCGACATGATTAAGACTAAAGAAAAATTCACAAAAACTAACTTCATAAATTCACCACCAATTCAGATTTATGACAATATTATAACCCTTTCAAAACAAATCAAAAATAGGTCTGAGAACCGTATTCTCAGACCTATTTTCTTAATACTTAACAGTTAGAGCATATGAAACTGTATCTACTGTAGAACCAGGGGTAATACCCAAACCTGGAGGATATACTCCCACAGTTGGTGTGCCTGATACACGCTTATGCCCATACTCTACTTTAATATTCATAGTACCATTTTTAGATTTAGGTACATAAACATACTGGCTCATAAAGCCTTTATGTTTTGTATTACTAGTAGAAGCTCTTAAATCAAATGAACCCGCTACTCCTGAACTCGCTGCCCAATCACTAGGTGCTGTTTTTAATGCATAATCAATCCATCTTCCATTACCTTGTTGATCTTGAGAATATCTATGTTGATGCTGTGTCACCTTTCCACTACTAGTTGGTAAATAAAACCCTGCGCTTGAAGGAAAGCCAAAAGTCATTTTGTCTACAAGATTATTCGATGGAGTTTTAAGCCATTTAAAATTACCATAAATAAAAAATTTATCATCATTTGTTCGGTCACTAGTTACCTTGTAAGCAGTTGCATATAAGGTCATTGTTTTAGATGGGATAGTACCCGCAACATCAAAGTCTGCGTCCACTGCTCCTTTATCTTCAATAGTAGCCTCATCCTGAACAAGTTGTTTAGCTACCTCAATCGGCAATTCATTTATTTCTTCTGATGTATGTCCAATTTGTAATAAGTAATTAAATTCTTCTGTAGTTAGTATCTCAGGTTCAACATCTGGAATAACCTCTGGTTCTTCAGCAAGAACAGCATTGCCGATAAATAGGATAGAAAAAAACATGAAAACACTAAACAACTTTTTCAAATAGTACCACTCTCCCTTAAAATAATTAACCACAAAATTACTTTAATGGAATTGGTTTTATTTATCAAAACATTTTTTGTATTTTGAATATAAAAAATAAAAAGAAATTAACTACGCTTCAGATTGGCTCTGAGACGAAATTAATTTCTTTCAAACGGGATAATATCTTTAAATTTAAATGATTTTTGATTTAAAAATAATAAAGCAGCCATTAAGGCTGCTTCGTGGTTATTGATCAATCAATTTAATTACAGTTCCATATCCTGTA
The DNA here is from genome assembly GCF_038006865.1 of Cytobacillus sp. FSL R7-0696. Classification (NCBI taxonomy): domain Bacteria; kingdom Bacillati; phylum Bacillota; class Bacilli; order Caryophanales; family Bacillaceae; genus Cytobacillus; species Cytobacillus sp. FSL R7-0696. The sequence goes on from NZ_JBBOWA010000001.1 coordinate 1,448,511, forward strand.
ACCATAACATTTTTATCTTGATTAAAAAATTTAGTATCATAACGAAGATGGATAATCCCATTTCCTCCTATGTTTTCAGCGTATTCTATCAAATTTAAATTAACTTTATCCAAAGCTTTTATAATCATGTCGTCTTTTTCCTTTGTAAACCTGATGAATCTTTTATCTTCTATAGGAGATGTAGCATAAGTATAGTAAACATTTAATATCTCATATTTTTCTTTAATATCTCCTGTTGGGGTAGCGTCAGAAAAATGCGGTTATCTTAACTTAGATGTGAGAACTATTAGAATATCAATGGTTCTCACATCATTTACATATATTCGATGTAAAGGTTTAAATAAGTTTGATTATTTATGATGTCTTATAAAAATAAATTAACGCCACCGGTAGCTTGAAAAACTACTTTTTCTATTTATTTGTATTTAATTTTTCCCACTCACTTAAATACATCCGTTTTGTTATTTTATTAGGATTTTCGAGTTTACAAATCAATTCCAAACTATTACCATCAGGGTCATTAAAATGAATTTTAGCGTGAGCATAGTTATCATGTGCCATTACAAAAGGTTCTACTGGCTCAAAGCCAAAAGCCTCCCTTGGTTCACATCCTTTACTTTTGAGCCAACTAACCGAATTTTTTAATCCTTCTAACGATACTTGAAATGCTATGTGTCTTATTGAAGGATGATATTCAAGTTCTACCTTATCGGTTTCCCATAAGCCCAACCAGCTTTTATTTTTTTCAATCCATAAAAATGCCAAACTATCCTCTACGCTGTGGTCAAACTCTAAACCAAGTTCTTTATAAAATTCGATAGACCTTTTCAAATTACTTACTGGTAAATGTGCTTCGTATAATCCTTTAATCATTAATAAAACCCCCTTGTATTAATAATACAACCATATAAATTTATTACTTCAGAGAATAGTTATAAATTCTCTACAACTTTATATGTAGAATAAAGAATGATTATATTTTACTCTACAAACATCCATTAGCACACTAAGGAAAACCGATACAATAGTAAAGTTCTTATTCTTAAAATTTGTCATAGACCATACCACGTAATTTCAATAATTCATCCTTCAGACGTTTGTTTTCTTCTTCAAGTTTTTTTATTCGATTATTTTTAGCTACGATAAGCGAATCTTTATTGGCATCCGTCATATTACGTTTTATGGTTTGCGGTGTATTTAACCCTTCTTGCTGCTTTCGTAATCTTTCTATTCGGTTCCGTATTTCTTGATTGTTATAGAGAAAAGCCTTAGATACACCTGATTCCATGGCAACTTGATTAAAGTTAATTTTAGCCTTCGTTTTGATAAGACTTTGAATAGCCTTGTCTACCTTTTGAGCCGCCTCTTGGCTTTTCATCTGGGCATGTTTTTTTACACCTTCGGTATTTCTAATATGCTTACTTCTCATGAGTGCGTTCCTCTCCAATATATTCGCGACCTTTTTTCCCGGCAAAATGATGAGTTGTACCATTTTTCAAAGTTTCTAGAATAGGCTCTAGTTGATCTAGAGTGGTTTGATTCTTATCTATCCATACTTGTCGCCCTAAAGCCCTGCCTCGCTCAATTACATTTTTAACTTCCGTAATTTCCATTTCAAATTGGGGAATGAATTCGGGTGTAGTACAGAAATTACGACAAGACAGACATGGGTTCGCTTGAGTGGGACATGGCTGCTTAATAGGTTTCATACAATAGCCAAGCTCCATCTTCACAGCGTCTAAATTATGGCGTATATATTCCCATTCAATGATATCTTCATTCTCAATATCCGAAAGTTCAATTTTAACTGGACGTTTACTTTCAATGTCAACCCGAAAAATACCTTGTTTTGTAGCTTCTTCCCAAGAATTACGCATGGTAGTATCGAGAATTTTTGCATAATGCAAGGTCATTTCTGGGGAAGCGTGTGCCATCCATTTTTGAACATGCAATATGTTCATTCCGTTATTAAGAAGCTCTACACCCTTGGTATGCCGAAAGGCATGATTTTTGATAAAAAAGGGCTTTCCTGAATCGTCAACTATTTTTTGTTCTCCAGTAAAGCGCTTCAAACTTCTGCGAATGTCATAATAATTATAGGGTCGTCCTCTTCGGATACCTTCTAGCTGCACAAATCGCCTATCTAAGGCAGGAAAAATGCTTTATAAATACAGAAAAGAAAAAGTGGAGCGAAGCTTTGCAGATTCAAAAGAACTGCATGGGCTTCGCTACTGCCGGTTGAGGGGTAAGGCTAATGTGAGCGAACAAGTGTTACTCACAGCAGCCTGCCAGAACATGAAGAAGATTGCCACACACCTAGCCCGGCTGGGCTAGGTGTGTGAGAACCTTTTTCTCTATGGTTAACGGTAGATTTATATCAAAAGTTTGACCCAAGAAAAAAAGCTTGTAGAGAAAAACATAGGGTTTCTCTACAAGCTGGAGCCGATTAATCGGCTCTTTTTTGTGTTATGACCGTCTAGGAGTCTTTTTGGAATTGAAAATAAATATCTATCGTGCTGCTCTAAAGAAGCTATTATTTACTTTATCTAAAGGTTGACTAACTTTAATAGAACGCAAATCTGTTCTTCCTGCATTTCTATATATGTTAGTTACCTGCTTATAAATTGTTCTTTTGTAATACGCACTATAGCTAGCAAGATAATAAGTACTTGTATAATCTGGTCCCGCAGTATCAACGACAGCAGCAGCAACCACACCGGAGAAAGCCCCAGTAATAGCAGCCGTTGTTGTGTCTTGAGATAAAACCAATCCTCCCAATGCTACGAGCGAGCCGACAGCAGCAGCAATAGAATATTTTACAGAATTATAGACATTGTGTGCAAAGTAATTATTATAAGTCCCACCCCAACGCCCGCCAGAGCCTTGATCGGGGATAACAAAAGGTGTAAACACATTCTCGTTCTTACTAGATTCCACTAAACTATCTGCCTGTTTAACAGCTTCTTCTAAATAACCAGGATCAGCGTTATACTGTTCTGCGCCACCTACAAATTCAACTTCAACACCATCAATTTCCAAGAAAACACTATTATCATCAATAACAACAGTTTTCTCTTGGGTGTCTACTTCAATTGGCTGATCATTCGATACAACATTTTCACTCGCATTAGCCGGAATTGCTAGACTTAAAACCATAACAGTTGAAAGCCCTAAACTTAAAAGTTTCTTCATAATTCCCCTACTATTTTTTATATTCTATATTTTCTGAATATAATTAACATTTTACTAGTAAAATAGGAAAAAAACTACATTTTTATAAATATTTTTTTATTTTGGAAAAATCTCAAAACCAAAATCTAAAATTAAGTATGTAACGAATACTATTCCTAAAAGTGCTAATGACGCTTTATTCTTTTTGAAATAACTATTTAAACCAACGAAAATTAGAGATAATATTAAAAACAATCTGAAGTAATTAAAAGATAAATTTTCACTAAGATCAAATTGATAAATAAGCCCAACCACTACAAAAGCAATAGTGAAAATACCCCCTAGCACTTTTACTATTTTCAAAAAGTGGTTAGAAGTAGGTAATTCGCTTTTTTGTTGCATAATATCTCCTCCTTTATAAATACACGTTTTTAATTATAGCACAAAATATCGATTTCCCAGTTTTTTACTTTTCATCACTATAGCTTTAATTATCCCCCTCGAAGTCCACAAAGGTACACGTTTTCAGACAGGGGTAGCGTCAGGAAAATGCGGATTTACAACGCTAAGCACATTTCCAAGACGATTCCCCCATTTTTAACAACGTTAAGACAGTTTTAGTGGTCTTAGAGAATCTAACGCAACCATTTTTTCAGAATTAAAACGGTACTCTCCTAGTAAATTGATATGCTCCCAGCCTAAAGGAGACATATGATGTAACAAGTCTTCATTAAAATTACCTAACCCCTTTTGGTATTCAACTGCTTTTGTCAGATGTAGAGTATTCCAGACACTAATGGCGTTGATAATTATGTTTAAAGCACTGGCTCTTTGCAATTGATGCTGTATGGTTCGTTCCCTAAGCTCTCCTTGTTTTCCGAAGAAAATAGCTCTTGCCAGTCCATTCATGGCTTCTCCTTTATTCAATCCTTTTTGTATTTTTCTTCTTAATGATTCATCCGAAATATAATTCAAAATGAAGATTGTTTTTTCTATTCGGCCCATCTCACGTAAAGCTCTAACTGTTATATGGTAAATATCTAAATTCATAATTAGGTGATTTTAACTCTATATTGACCAACGAAACATTTGGCGAATCACTTTGGTGTTGACAGGAATAAGAAATATGTGTGAAAATAAAATTGATTGAACGACCAATTTTAAAAACGAACAATCAATATAATTTTAGGTGGAGATTCTATTGGGAGACAAACAATCTTTTATTGCTGAAGCACGAAAAGAACAGATTATTCAAGCTTGCATTGACACACTTGAGGAACTCGGTTATACAAATGTCAGTTTAACTAAAATAGCTAAAAAAGCAAAAGTGAGTACAGGATTAATTTCATATCATTTTTCTGACAAAATGGATTTGATCAGTCAAACTTTACTGTACTTGCTTAACAAAAAATTGGATTTTATTAGCAGAAAGGTGGTTCAAGAAGAAACACCTATTTCGCAATTAGAAGCATATATTGAAGCTAGTTTGGCTTATCAAGTAGCTAACTATAAAAATAATATCGCATTAATTGAAATTGTCTTTAATGCTCAAAATGAAGAAGGGATTCCTTACTATAGGGTAGATAATGAGGAAGAAGAGGATCCATTAAATACATTTATCAAAGAGATTTTAATTGAGGGACAACAGAAACAAGAATTTTCTAATGAATTCGATGCTGAAATGATCTGTGTCCTAATTCAAGGAGCAATTGAAGAAAGTATGCTTAAACATAAGAATTCCTTTAATTTTGAGAAGTATAAGGATGAGTTGATTAAAATAGTAACAAAAATAGTCATGATACATAAATAGAGCCAAGTCTGCAAATTAAAGGCTATACATTTTAAAGTTTAATTGGCTATTAGAACAATTTATTACTTTATCTAAACTTGATTCTATGTCATGAATAATTTCTTGTTGCAAATGTCAAAATACCGTACAAATCTTAGGTTAAATATTAAAATGTTGGAGGTAACAACCTTAATGAAAAATACAACAACAATTGGTATGGGTTTCTTGGAAAAATTGATTACCGTATTATTTCCTATTGTGTTAGGAATGATAGGGTGGTTCCTTCCAAAGTTGCTGGAATTCATAAAAAGAATACCTATCTTTTCCGATCAAAAAGTCATTGAGTTTTTACTTTCATTCAACCTTTTCTGGGTATCTATTATCTTGATGTCCGTAGGTGGAATTATAGGTGTTCTATTATCACTAACGGTCTATAGTGAAGCGTTGAAAATGATCGTAGGAGATCAAGAAATACTGATCAATAAAGATGATAAAGAAAAGAAAATTAGAAAATCTGAGATAAAAAATATCTTTATGGAGGCTAATACAGTCGTCATTACGGGTAATAAAGGCCAAGAACTTTTGAGTGAAAAGACAGACGTTAAGAAGGAAAAAATACGAGATATTTTCCTGAACCATCACTACCCTTGGAGTGAACAGGACCCATATGTAGATCAATTCAATCTTTGGACTCTAGAAGATCATACATTTGGAAAAAACGCCTATGATATCTTATATGATCGTAGAAATGCAATTAGAGAAGGAGATAAGAAAAAGGCAAAAAATTTAAAAATGGACTTAAATGAGTTAGGAATAATTGTGAAAGATCAGGGTGAGGATCAATATGTACGAAAGATTCAAGGCTAAACAAGTATTTATAAAAGACAAAAGAAGATTTAGTGTAAATGTAGGTGGATTATATGGATAAAAATCGTTACTTAGCACCGGACATTGGCCGTGGCTTTATGCTGTTGCTAATCGCTGTAGCTCATGCCCCTCTTTTTCACAAATTGAAAGAGGGAGCTAATGAACCTTCAATCTTAGATCAATTCTTTAAGGCGTTTGTAGTGACCTTTGTCGATGGTAGAGCGTTTGTTATGTTTTCTTTACTATTTGGGTTTGGAATAGCACTAATGGTTAAACGTCAACTAGATAAAGGGTTGTCTGTAAATGAGTCAAAGCGTTTATTGCGTAGACGCTCTCTCTTCATGATCCTATTTGGCTTCATACATCTAGTATTTATCGGTGGAGCAGATATTATTGCTTTTTATGGACTAGCTGGACTATTAATAGAAGGGTTGATTTTTAAATCGGAAAGATTTAAGAAAAAAGCTCTTTTTGTTATTGGTGTACTGTCGTTTCTAACCATTTCAGTTGGATGGTGGTTTCTCTCTTTGTCTCAGGAGTTATCACTTGAAGAAGCAAATGTTAATTACTTAGAGATGGTGATAGAAAATGCTATTGCATTTCCAATTACTGTTCTCGTTCAACTATTATTTTTTCCCTTCCTTTTTGTTATCCTTTTAGGCGTGCTAGTAGAGAGAAAGACATGGATTTCTCACCCAGAACAACATAAATTGAAATTGAGAAGGATCGCTTTAACCGGTATTCTCATTTCAGTAATTGGGGCCAGTCCTTTAGCTGCTACTACTGTTGGTTTATTGAATATGTCTGATGAATTACTTGCAGCATTGCATATTTTGCAAATAGTAACAGGTATAGCTGGTGGCATTGGATATGCCTCCTTAATTGCACTATTTGGCATAGCCGCACCAAAATTAATACCTAAAATAACTAACTGGCTTACTACTGTTGGAAGAAGGTCACTAACCTTTTATTTGTATCAAGAAGCCTTGTTAGTACTTCTATTATCTCCAGTAGCATTTGGATTAGGTAGTAAGCTAGGATATACTGAAATCATCATTACTGCGATAGTAATTTGGATAACTGGTGTGATTATTGCCTCATTCTTAGAAAATAAAAGAGTACCGGGTCCAGCAGATGCGTTATTAAGAAGGTTGGTAAATCGTTTTTAAAGGAAGATTGTTTGTTTATTAATGAATAAAGTAAAATATTGAATTGGAGGAATTGGAACATTATTTGTTACCTCTAGATTAAATTCTTGCCCCATCTTAAAAAAGCGATCAGTAATTATGGCCCTTAAACAACAAATACGAGGGCTATAAGATGCTATGAAAAATGTGGATTTCAAAGAGTGAAAATATTCCATCTCGTGAGCTTCACGAAAGGTGAGTATTAAGACTAATGGTTGATGTATATCGAAATAAAGTTTCTCCTTGAAACGAACAGCTTTTTAATTCCATTAATATAGATCTTCCACAAAAGGGCGCTTTAATGGAGCAATGAAAGCCTAATTTCTTCACTTTAAATTGAGAAATTAGGCTTTTAATATTGAAAATTTCCTTAACGTTGTAAATCCGCATTTTCCCCAATAGGAGCAGTCAACTTAGGAGTGGAAGCTCTGCCTTTTTCATATACTTTGATTTTTGTTAAACACTTTATAAGCGAGTGATGCCCAACCACCCTGCTGAGGCAAAATTCCTGTAATGTCTACACCATAATTATTCTTTTAAGACACTTCCAACCTGATCCATCCCGCCCTCCAACAAAATACGATTTTAAGAAGTATAACACAATTCCGAAATCTTTTTTCATTTGTTCATCTTTACACCAAAAAACGCCCCAACTTTTTAAGTAGAGACGTTAATTTAGAAGTATTCATTTGAACTAAGGTAGGTCACCTTACAATGTCAGCTAGAATTTATTGATTTTGATTGGTAAAACAAATTGAATTGTAGCTTTGAAATAAAGTTTGAGCAAAAATATCTCGTAAATCCTTATTTTACGATAAATAAGAAGAATCCATTTTAAAAAAAGATTGATCAAAAAGGATTCTTCTTTAGCAGATTTAAGTTTGGTTTTTATAAACAAGTTTGATCATTTTCTACCTGTGTTGCTCAACAATCGCGCCCGTTTGTTGAGCAAAGTTTAATACTATTTAATCTTTTTTATCTTGATTAAGTGTTTTAATTACTTCAGTAAGTTTCTCGTTTCTTTCACGGTCTAATTTGGTCTTTTCATTCATGAACTTAATTACTTTAATTACAAAATAAATGGCAAAAACAATAGCAATTAGATAAAAAACAATAGGTAAAAAAGTTAAAAGAGCAAACATACTATCTGATGCAAACAATGTATGACCCACATCCATATTAATCCCTCCTAAACAGTTAGCTAGATATTAAATATCATACAGTATCTTCTTCACAAAATGGCCCTAAAATGAAAAATGAGCGCTTATCCTTGTGCTAGAATAGCGCCCGTTTGCTTAAATGTCCCAAGAGTCATTTTACAGTTTATTCTTTTGTCTTTCCTTTCCAAATAAGTGAAAAAAACTGATTTCAAATATAATAAACGCTACAACAAGACCACCAAGGTATGGGTACGGAGAATCGATTGTTAAGAATAAGACCAAAGCCAAAACAAAAGCTATGATACCAATAACTACTGAGTATTTGACATATTTACTCAAGTCATAGACCTCCTTTCGTATCAGAACATCTGACTAAAAAGTATTCATGTTATACAGGTTATTCCAAACTGCACCCTTTTCAGGAAGACAGTTATTACGAATGACTCTCTTCTTTTTTGCTATAAATTTCATACGCAAAATAACCAAATAAAAAACCTATTCCAGGTCCCCAAGTCATTGCAGATAGTAAGGAAATTGGTGAAAATATACTTAAAAATATAGCAATAGCAAAACCAATCATCATTCCGAATGGTATTAAGCTATCCAATAAATTTTGAGGGTCTTTCGTTTTTTTCTTACCCAGGGTGCCTTTCTCATATTTATGCTTCATTCTCAGAATTACAAATACTGCAATCCCACCCACTATTACAAGAGGCAATATGGCACGCGCAATATCCAATGCTAAACCCATATTATAATCCCCCTTTCTTATGCTTTTAAATTGATTCAATTTTAACCTAGTTCATTCAATTAAATGGCCCGATTGCGGAATGAAAAATTCCTGCATTGATACAGGAATTTTAATCAAACTTTATTATAAATTATCGAAATTTTTCACAAATTACCAGACTTTATTTTAAATCAACATGAATCCATTCATACGCTTTAATTCCTATATACCAATCAGGATTTTTCTTAAATTCATAGTCGCTAATGAGAAAGCTACCTCGTCTCAAGCCCATACTTCCTTCGGTATTTAACTTTGTCATTATCACTACTTTCATTTGAGTTCTCCTTCCTTGTGTAACTTTATGTAAAAAAAGGTATAATTAACTTATCAAATACCAACATTTTTATGATAACTACCTATTTATCTATAAATAATATAAGAGGTGATTCCATTTTGAAAAGTACAGGAATTGTAAGAAAAGTAGACGAGCTAGGAAGAGTTGTAATCCCAATTGAATTAAGAAGAGTAATGGATATTAACATTAAAGACCCACTAGAAATTTTCGTAGATGAAGATCAGATTATTCTTCGTAAATATTCACATGCACGTGCATGTATGATTACAGGGGAAATAAGCGATAGCAACGTTGAACTTGCTGGCGGAAAAATCGTATTAAGTACCGCTGCAATTCATCTACTTCAAGAAGAATTAAAGGATTACATAACTGTAAATGCTTAATCGTACATACTAAAAGGAGGACCTAGTCCTCCTTACAGACCGTAGACAAACCCCACCTTTGTGTAGTGACCCCTAAAAGTTAGACACAGTTATTTCATGAGGCAACTTGTTCAAAATGAGTTCGGTATTGTACCGGACTCATTTTCAATTTTCCCTTTAACCGTTTCCTATTATAGTATTCTATATATTTTTCTAATTCTAGTTTAAAGTGGTTCACACTTTCAAATTCCTTAAAATAAAGCAATTCTGACTTCAGTATCCCAAAGAAGTTTTCCATTACAGAGTTATCGTAACAGTTACCTTTACGTGACATACTCTGTTTAACCCCTTTTGCTTGAAGCAAGTTGCGATATTGGTTCATTTGATAATGCCATCCTTGGTCGGAATGCATGAGTAATTGATGCCTTTCTGGTAAGGATTCTAATGCTTTTTCTAACATGTCCGAAACTAATGAATACGTTGGTCGAGAACCGATGGTATACGTAATAATTTCACCATTAAATAAATCTAATACAGGCGATAGATACAGCTTTTCACCAAATAGCTTGAATTCTGTAATATCTGTTACCCATTTTTCATTCGGTGCGTCCGCACTAAATTGACGGTCTAAATGATTTGGCGCTATTTTACCGACTGTGCCTTTATAAGATTTATACCTTTTCATCCGCACTAGGCATCTTAAACCCAGCTCTTTCATGATTCGTTGAACCTTCTTATGATTTACTTTTTTCCCACGATTCACTAGCTCATCCCGAATACGACGGTAACCGTAACGACCTTCATGTTCTTCATAAATGGCTTGGATTTCTCCTTTTATATCGGTGTCTGGATCAAGTCGATTCATTCGTTTTACTAAATTATAATAGGTGCTGCGTGGAATGCCAGCGAGTTTTACGAGTGACTTCACCGAATACTTATGCCTTAACTCATAGACTACTTGTGCTTTGTCTTGTTTGGTGATTTTTCCTTGTTTTGAACTAAGGCATTCAACTTTTTTAAATACTCATTTTCCATTTCCAGTTGTTTTATTCGATTTTCTAGTGCTTCAAAAGAACGGTCAGTAGAACTTTGTTTATTTGAATCTTTTTTCATGGATAGACGCCCCTGTTCCTGTGACTGAAGGGCATCTATCCCTTGTGTTTCAAACTTTCTTTTCCATACAGCTAGAGTGGAATGCGCTGGGATATTAAAAATAGCTGCCGTTTCACATAGAGAAGTACCATTTTCAGTCATATATTGTAGTACTTCTAGTTTAAACATTTGTGTATAACTTGTACAACGTTTCACCAATGCCTCTGCACCATTGTAGTTGTATTGTCTTACCCATTTAACAATCGATTTGTGATCTATTCCAATAGATTCTCCAATTTCTCTGTAACTTTCTTTTCCGCTTAAATAGCGAGTCACGGCTTGTAGCTTCATTTCCGCAGTAAATTTGGACAAAAAAACTGCACCTCCAATAGTTGTAGATAGTGTCTAACAATTGGGGTGCAGTTCATTGCATTAAAGTGAAGGTGGGGTTTTCTGTTATTTTAAAAGATCTGTCTTCTTTTTCAGCTTGGACATGGTCCTCGCCATGTCCAGTTTGCCAATTTTTTTAGATTCATGGCAGCGAACGTAAGCATCGCCTGCATTGAAACTTTTTTAAGACCTCTTAAGGTCGTCCAACGCATGCCATGCTTTTCTTTTGCGTCCGCAAAAACTCGTTCGATTGTTTCTTTGCGTTTCGCATATAGAGTTTTATTAAGTTCGGTATGTCTCAAATGATCTACTTCATCTATGTAATCCTGCCATACATGTCTATGAATCATTTTGGTGTGATTCTTACTTTGCGTACAACGGTCTAACAGAGGACAGTCTTTACATTCCAAAGGATTTGAAGCGTATTGCTTGTACCCGTCTCTTGTTGTCGTACGGTAAGGTAGAATTTGTCCTTCGGGACATAGATAGGCGTCAAAATATTCATCGTAAACGTATTCGTATTTTCTAAGATATCCGTCTTTCGTTCTCGGACGTGTATAAGGCATAACAGGTCTGATGTCTTGGTCCATTAAGAATTTAGCGATGTGTGGTGTTTTATATCCTGCATCAACAGCGATTGAATGGGGTTTACCGACTTTATCTGTGACTTGAGTGACGAGCTTGTCCAACATCCGACTATCGTGAACATTCCCTCCGGTGACCAGTGAACCTGAGATAAACCCACGGGAATCGCTTGCCGTATGAAACGAATACGCAAATAGTTTTTCGCGTTCATCTTTTACGTAATAACCACTTTCAGGATCTGTCGTGCTAACTTTTATTTCTTTTGACTCTTCTTTATTCTGCGGGGGGAAGGGCTTTTTTCCGTGTTTCTCACGGTCGATATTGATCTCTTCATCTAACTGAGCCTGATACGTTCTGGTTTCCACTCGGGCTATTTTTTTTCAAATTTCTTCTTATTAGCGTTCGCTTTTACATGAGTAGAATCAATAAACGCAACGGATGGATCGACTAAGCCCTTGGTCATCGCTTCTTTTAGAATGCGATAGAAAATTGATTCAAATAGATCTGTATCGTGAAAGCGTCGTGCGTAGTTCTTACCGAAAGTTGAAAAATGAGGAATCTTCTCGGTGAACCCATAGCCAATAAACCATCGATAAGCCACGTTGGTTTCGATTTCCTTTATGGTTTGACGCATGGAGCGTATGCCGAAAAGGTATTGTATGAAGACCATTTTAATAAGAACAACGGGATCAACACTCGGTCGACCATTGTCTAAACAATACTTATCTTTTACCAGGTCATAAATGAATTCAAAGTCAATCGATTGTTCAACCTTCCTGACCAGATGATCATCTGGAACAAGTTGATCCAACGCAACCATTTCAATTTGATTTCTTCCATCTTCAACGTGTTTTGATAACATTTTATATCCCCCACAAAAAATCGATTCCATACTATTATACAAAAAAAGCTTGTAGGCTTAGTGACAGGGTTCCTGCTGTAGACCGCAAAGTAAATTTGAAGAAATAATAAAACGCACCCCTATTTTTTTATTTCTTCAAGTTTTCTTCTGTTAACTTCCCTATATAAGGAACCTTGAGATATTCCTGTTGCCGAGACGATCTCCTTGATAGAATATTCTTTACTATCATACATCCTAAGCGCGACAGTAAGCTTTTCTTTATCCAACTTGGGTCTACCTAATGTTTTCCCACGCCTTTTACTTGCTTCAAGTCCTTCCTTTACTCTCTCAGCAATAAGGTTTCTTTCTAATTCTGCAATGACACACATCATTTGGAACATGGCTTTGCCTGTAGAGGTTCTTGTATCCATATTTTCTTTTAAAGAAATGAATTGCACCCCCATCTCTTCTAACTGTTGAATAATGTTGAGGATATCCAATGTTTTACGTCCTAAACGGGAGATGCTCTCCACTACAACTGTATCGCCTTTCCGGATGACATCAAAAAGTTGGTGAAGTCCTTTTCTATCTTTAACTGTACCAGTGAATTTCTCCTCAACTATTTTTTCACAACCATATTCATTAAGCATACCAATTTGCCGATCTAAATTTTGGTCAATAGTAGATACCCGAGCATAACCAATTATCATTTGTAACCTCCAATAAACTTGTATATTTTTATTTTACTAGAGGGGCACTTATTGTAAAGGTATTTGATAATACTTTTGGTAATTATTTTTGGTAACTGCTAATCTTAATAAAATCAAAGGGTAACAGGGCGATGGGGGGACATTACAAAAACACTGGTTTTTGGTAATCTAGTTGAGTAAAAAGTTTATTAATTTAGTGTTTAAAATTTATGTGTGCTTGAGTGTGATTAAATTTACCTCTCAAACACGTTAATTATTCAAAAAAAGGGCTATTTTCTTGAATAAGAGAAGGAATTATTAGAAAGTGAATTCGAAGCTTAAGATTTCCCTATGTATAATAGGATTTGAAAAGCATTGATCTTAATTATTAATATATTGCTCTTTATGTCTAGCTCTTGGTTTTGTGCCAAGGACATTTTTAATAATGTCTTCACTCATATGTATACCATGCTTATATAACCTATTTTGTTCTTGTTATTTGTTCGTCTTCATTGAAAAAATGTAATAAGACATATTTTAGCCCAAGCCTGGAAAAGAGAATCTTCCCCTGCATACGGAAAAAAAATAATATTTAAACCAGCCAATATACCCAATAACCATGAAAAATTCATATTAAGAGCTATCATCATTTTATTAACTTTGTTTGATCCACCTTACTCCCCACCTTTCTATATTAATAAATTCCCAGTAAATTAATGTAATTCGCGCAAAAATCATTAACATATCATTTCCAAAAACGGCACATATTATTAGTTATAAAAGCCATAATAACAGTATAAAAAACAAACTTTTCTAGGATGGGTTAAACTATGCGTTATTTAAAAATTAAATCCATTATGCAAAAAATGAAGCAAAATACTAAATGGACACAGGAAGAACAATTTAATAATTCAATTTTGTTCTCATCGGATGTTCATAAAAATGAAGAAAAACTAAAACAACTGTTAGATTCAAGTGATGATATCATTTTTCATGATTTCATCATTCCATTACATGACGGTCGCACATTGAAAGCTCTACTAGTTATAGTAGACGGGTTAATTGATGAAGATGCCATTCGCAATAATGTATTAGAGCCACTGACTAAGGAATCTCTAGATAGCACTATGGGAGAAGAATTAAAACAAGTAAAAGAAAGAATTTCTATTTTTAACACAAAGAAGGAAAATAATCTAGAAAAATCTGTATACCAAATACTGAAGGGAAATACGTTACTATTACTGGATGGGTATAGTGAAGGATTACTGCTAAATGCACCAGGGTACGAGGTTCGAGCAATCTCCGAACCTCAATCTGATCGAGCTGTGAGAGGAGCACATGACGGATTTATTGAATCATCACCTACTAATATTGCATTGTTACGGCGAAGAATCCCACATCCTTCTTTACAGTTTGAAACAATTAAAATTGGTGAATATAGTCAAACGGATATTACAATCGGATATGTAAAGGACATTGCGGATCCAAAATTGATTGAACGGATCAAACAAAGATTAGAACAAATTAAAGTGGATGAGATAAATAATTCAGGGGAAATCGAACAATTCATCGAAGACCATCCCTTTTCAATCTTCCCTACGATTGGAAATACAGAACGTCCTGACAAAGCTTCAGCCTTATTAATGGAAGGAAGAATTGTGATCATTGTAAATGGGGATTCGGTCAGTTTGTTTGTTCCATCCCTATTTCTTGAAAATATAAAAAGTATAGAAGATTACAGTTCTCGACCCTATTATAGTTCCTTCATTCGAATGCTGCGTTTCGTGTCATTTGTAATCAGTATTTCTTTACCAGGCATTTATATTGCAGCTATTAATTTTCATAAGGTGATGATTCCATCTGATATGATTGTCCCTATTATTCAAGCGCGAGAGACGGTCCCATTCCCTCTAGCAATGGAAATTGCCATGATGATTTTAATGTTTGAAGTTGTCCGTGAGGCTGGTGTCAGACTTCCTCAACAAATTGGCTCAGCGTTAAGTATTGTTGGTGCTTTGATTCTGGGACAAGTCTCAGTCTCAGCCGGACTTGTTGGTGCACCGACCATTATTGTTGTATCCATATCGTACATTGCTGCATTTGTTATCACCCCAATTGCAGACGTCACCGCACTTCTTAGGATAGGATTATTTATTGCTAGTAGCTTATTCGGGGGATATGGACTAATTGTCGCCATGCTCGGTTTATTAACACATATGATCTCTTTAACATCGTTTGGGATTCCATTTATGGCGCCATTTGCACCTTTTTATTTTCAGGATTGGAAAGATTCACTGATTCGTTTGCCGTTGAGGTGGAAAAAACAGCGACCAAAAAGTATACCGAATCAGCGTAAGACTAGAATTAGATCATTACCTAAAACAGGTGATAAATGATGGTAAGGATACTAACTATCATCCCATTATTATTTTTATTAACCGGCTGTTGGAGTAGTCAAGAACTTGATAAATCAGCACTTGTACATGGGATAGGGTTGGATAAATCTGACGGACAATTACGAATTAGCGTCGAAATCATAAAACCAACTGGACCAAGTGAACAAGGTGGAGGAGAGGGGGGCGGAGGAAATGGCCAAAATATTCTATTAGAAAGAGACGCGGACTCATTGATACAAGGCGCAAGAGAATTCATAAAAGATGCGAAACGTCGGCTTTATTTTGAGCATACTCGTTTATGGGTGATTGGTGAGGAATTAGCAAAAGATAATTTTATTGACTACCTTGATGAAAGCAGACGCGATCAAATGTTTCGTTTGAATAGTTATCTTTTCATTACAGAAGAAAAGCCAATTGATATTTTGGGTACTTCTACACTTTATGAAGATCTTTCTTCGGCAGAAATAGTTTCTGCTTTAGAACAAACACAATATATTGCTGAATTTACATCCGTAAAAATGTATGAATTTTATAAGTTAATTGAGGGCCCTATTCCTAATGCCTATTTGCCGATAATTCGAACAAGAAAAGAAAAGGGTAAAGCAATTACTTCAATAGACGGCACTGCTGTTATTAACACTTATAAAATGGTCGGTAAACTGAATACAGATGAAACTGTTGGGCTGAATGTCCTTTTAAACAAGGTAAAAGGCGGAAGTAAAACTGTATCTCGAGGTAAAACTGTATCTCTGAATGACAAGGAGAAGATCTCTGTAGAGATAAAGAAATTAGAAACGGAAATAAATCCAACATTAGATGGTAATCAGCTTGAAGCATATCTGAAAATCGAGATAGAGGGAACTTTAGCTGATAATACTACGAATAGGAATATAAATGATCAATGGATAAGTAAAGTTGAAGAAGAAGTATCAAATCAGACTGAAAAATCCGTACGTTTAACTTTGAATAAGCTTCAAAAGGTAATAAAGACTGATATATCAGGAATTGGACTGGAAACCTACAGAAAATATCCTAAACAATGGAAAAATGTCCAATCTGAATGGAATGAGATTTTTTCTAATGCAGATATAATGATTGATGTTCATACAAATATTACTCATCAAGGTCTTATTAATAAAAGTGTAGAAAAAAATCACAAAAAGCCTTATAACAACCCTTATAAACGATAGATTCTATGGACAATGAAGAAGGAGATTACTGATATGTTAACGAAATGGGAGACACTTTTTTTATTAATAATGACGCTTCCAATCATGGGACATGTCGTGATTCTTCCGTTAATGCTCGATGTTGCTGGGAGAGATGCTTGGATTTCCATAATTATATCACTTCCGGCAGCATTTACGTTGGCAATCTCCATTTATCGTTTGAGACTTAAATACCCAAAACAAAATATTTCTGATATGCTTCACAATTTATTAGGAAAACCTTTTGGAGTGATGATAAAGATAATTTTCATTATCTACTTTTTATTTTTAACAATTTTCTCGTTTGCTTTGTTAGTTGATTTTATCTACATTGCCTTTTTTCCTGAGACACCACGATTGGCTATACTGGTCTGGTTTTTGTTATTCTTTGTTTATGCAGCTTCAAAAGGTATTAAAAGAATTGCATTAACGGCAGGAATACTAGCAATAATTGCTATGGCGACTGGACATACAGTCACGATTTTGGACAGACCAATGAAAGATTGGAGTGAGCTCCAACCTATATTTGAGTTTGGTTGGAATCCAATATTATGGGGATCTTTGATAATTTTAAGTATATGGGTAGAATTATTACTACTTTTATTTCTACCCATTCAAAACATTCGTGAAAAACGAATGTTTTTACTATGGAGTATTGGAATTTTGTTAAATGCACTTATGATGTTTTCAACAACTATAGGTAGTATTACGATTTTCGGATTAGGTCAGGCTGATAATTCTGTATACCCCGCATTAGAGTCAGTACGAATTATTAGTTTAGGATTCATTGATCGTTTTGATATTTATGGATTACTATTAATGGCTGTAGGGACATACATACGCTGCAGTCTATACTTCCGAATCGCTTATGATATAACTGTATCAAAGGTTTCCTCAAAGTGGATAAGACGATTTGGATTTACGGGGTTTGTTTTACTCGTATTCCTTGGTACGTACTATTTATCAAAAGAACATCTTCGGCTAGATAAAACATTAGATATTTACGCATATATGATTGTCCTGTTTCCTATTCCATTTTTGTTACTAGGTATCTCTTATTTAAAAGGAAAAACAAAGCAGAGTTAGCTCCCAAAAAGGGAAAAGTGATGCTTACCTTATGTCTTAAGTTTTGCAAAAATCATTGCTAGATAAGGGGGTATTTTCAGAGTTATGATTTTAAAAGTATAACTATCAGTTGATAAAAAAGTAAGCAAGGCAAGCACCCTATCATTGTGCAGATACATCAATACTACGGGGACTACATACCGTTTTAATTTCAGCTAGATTGGACAATTCACCTCGATCACGTATATGAATTTTTCTCGCATCAACC
Organism: Cytobacillus sp. FSL R7-0696; assembly: GCF_038006865.1. NCBI lineage: Bacteria > Bacillati > Bacillota > Bacilli > Caryophanales > Bacillaceae > Cytobacillus > Cytobacillus sp. FSL R7-0696. The sequence continues at coordinate 1,466,666 of NZ_JBBOWA010000001.1, forward strand.
TCAAAGTCCTCAAGCTAATATCTTGATGGGATATTAGCTGGCTTTTGTCACCGATCAAAATGATAAAAAACTACGACACCTTCAACTTAATAGGTATTCGCTGATTCATATTGAGTTCAAAAGTTCCGTATGGATTGACATGATGATAAAATAAAGGTGTTAATCCCCTAAAATCTTCTGGAGTCATTTTCTTCAACCAATATTGGTTGTTGTCATAAAGAACCTCTTGTACCATTAAGGTATTCATATAGACTAAGCAATTTTGCAGCAATTGAAGTGATAAGGCAGACACCTCTTGATCTTCTATCGAATTGGAACGAATCTCACTGTTTTTCCCATAGAAAATATAAGTATTCACTGAGTTCCATTGTTCCACTGTATTTAATCCTTCATGGATCTCTCTTCGAATCTCTTCATAGTGTAAATAATCACATAAAAAGATCGTTTTAATCGCTTTTCCTAATTCACATAAAGCCTGATAGGTTGGATGTTTCGTATCCCTTGTAAATCGCTTTAATATGGATTCGGCAGAAGCAGTACCTAACCGTAGAGCAGTTGCAAACTTAATGATTTGTTCATACTGTTGCCGAATAAGATCCCAGTTAATCGGTCTACTTAAAACCTGTTGTAGGTGAGGATATTCCTCATTCATGCCGGATTCTGGACGATATAGCTTTTGAGATCCAATATTTTTAAACCGTGGCATCAGTTTAAAACCAAGTAGATGACAAAAAGCAAATGCAACGACACTTTGTCCGTGTGTATCGACATAATTTCTGTCAACCTCCATGTCCGTACAGTGACGAAGAACCCCTTCCATCATTGCTGCCACCTCAGAAGAAAGGCAGGACTTAAGCTGAGAATAGATACAAGCTGATTTTCGATCTGTATGCCAATAGATCATGACTCCATGCTTCTTATAACGAGGATGCCATTCTGAAAGCAAGTTCTGATCAAAAGAGCCAAAATGTTTTGAATCGGAAGCACATGCAGTGGTAGCTTCTCCCCATACCTCTTTCATTCGATTGTAGATGATATGGTTGGTAACCTCGGCGTTGGCTTTTCGCAAATGATCCTTATGAATAAATTTTTGGCGTATATATCGAAGTTCTCGATAACTATCTAGATGGTTTCCAGCAGAAACTGTTTTCAAACCTGTATTCGTTCCTAATCCAAATAAACTTAGAAGAAGCCTTCGTTGGACGGTTTCTCGATCTAAAATCTCCCGATTGGCGGTGGTTTTAAAGTTTTTGGTAAACTCCGTATGAAAATCTGTTTCTTTTAGTAAATCCAATAGGTTAATGTCGGTCCAACGGTTCTTAATCTCCTGTTTAAGCATCGTCACATGTGGAGGTTCTGGTTGCTTTTCGAGTGGAGTGACTCTAATCCATCCTTTATTATTTCTGGTAGTAATGGCTACTTTTTCGTTACTATGATCTCCTAGCCCTTGATTCAATAAATGGAGTTTATCTTTCATCAACTGTAGAATATCTTCAATAAAAGGCTCTACATCAAGTGGTGCTTTCAGTGCTTGAAAATATTCTTCCTTGTTCTCTTCAAAATCTTGAGGGAGATCTTCATCTGGGTTTCGATATCGATCAGCACCCTCAATCCAAATTTCTTTACACCGAAGTCGAGTGCGAAGCGATTGGATCACTGCAATTTCATAGTTGATTCGATTTACTCTTTCTATCCCTTTGCTGTCTGTCTCGACAATGACGTCTTTCCATTTTGGCTGAATTACGCCTTCAATGGGAACTTCATCACCAGCAGCAAAATAACGCTGCCCACTTTCCCCATACTCTCGAATTAGTTGTAGCTTTGAAATAAAGTTTGAGCAAAAAGATCTCGCAAATCCTTATTTTACGATAAATAAGAAGAATCCATTTGAAAAAAAGATTAATCAAAAAGGATTCTTCTTTAGCAGATTTAAGTTTGGTTTTTATAAAAAAGTTTGATCATTTTCTACCTGTGTTGCTCAACAATCGCGCCCGATAATGGAATGAATAGAATATTAATTTAAAGGTTCTAATTTCATCATTGCACCAAAATATTGTGAAGCAGTTGTAAAAGAGATAAATGCACATAATTCACTTATTTCCTCTTCAGTGAAATATTCTTTTAAAATATCAAAAGATGAATCAGCTATGTCACCCTTTTGTTTTAAAAAGACTTCTGCAAATCCTACTGCAATAGAAGTTTTTTCATTAAACTTATCTGGATCAGGTTTTCCTTTCGCCTTACAATACTCACATCCGTTACTTTGGGCTAATGTTCTCCTTACTTGTTCCTTTAATTCAGATGTTAGTAGTCCATCTTTTTCTAACACATTTCCTAACTGATTCCATCCTTCCATTACTTCTTTATTATGCCCCAATAGTCTCTGAAAATGTGTTTCCCCGAAATTAGATCCAACAATCCTTGCCATATAGGTACCTCCCTGTTATATTTAATTACAAATTAATTATAAAAAATAAAATCACTAAAACAAATTAAATTTATAACGATTATCAAATTAATCTTTTATAAAATTAACGATTATTGGGGATAGACTTTAAAAATGAAAATAGATGATATTGATAAAAAAATTTTAGATGAACTACTTAATAACAGCCGTCTATCAATGAGCGAGCTTGGGAGAAGGGTGAATCTGTCCTCCCCATCAGTAACAGAACGGGTAAGGCAAATGGAATCATTTGGAGTTATAAAAAAATATACTTTAGAAGTGAATTATGAAAAATTAGGTTTACCAATCCAATGCATAATTGAAGCAACAGTTAAAAATGGTGACTATAAATCTTTTAAAAATTATATTGAGAAACTTCCAAACGTCGAATTCTGTTATCGAATAGCAGGAAGTGCGTGTTATATGCTTAAAATGCAATTTGAAACGTTCGATAAAACAGAAAAGTTTATTGATGAAGTAAATCCAATCGCACATACTGTAACACATTTTATTTTTTCACAAGTTTCAACATATTTAAAAATTAATATGGATTGATAAGTTTTCAGTCAAAAGCAATACTCTTTATTTACCAGACAGTTAATTGAAATAGCATGCTTAAATAATAATGGAAATTCTTGAACGAGTTCCTGCTTATTCCACAAAATGGCCCGATTCTGGTATAACCTTATTCAATAATTGCGCCCGATTCCAGAAGACTATAGATTTCTAACCTTCGGCATCTGCCTTTGTTCTATGAACAGTACCAAAAGGATGATTAGGTGGTGCATAAATTGAATAAAGCTTTAACGGTATATTACCTGTATTGGTTACATTATGCCAAGTATTGGCAGGTACTATAATGGCAAAATCATCACCCGCATTTCTTACAAAATTCAGGTTATCTTTACTCTTACCCATCTGAACAAGTCCTTGACCTTCCTCAATTCGTAGAAATTGATCAACCTTAGGGTGAATTTCCAACCCTATATCATCTCCAACGTCAATACTCATTAAGGTCACCTGCAAATGACTTCCGGTCCATATAGTATCTCGATAGGTATTATTTTGTTTAGCAGCCTGATTGATATTTATTACAAAAGGTTCTTTTCCATGGTCATTTAATATGGAACTAGTATATCCCTGAGTGTTTGGATATGACCAATATTGATTTGCATAGCGCCTAGCATATGACATATTTCCATAGCCAAGACCAAACATATTATCATGATTACACATTTGCCCATTACTATAATAAGTGTTCGAATAATAAGGATACATATAAAAAGGGTTATTCATTAAAACATACCTCCAAAGATATATGATTATAAACCCATCATATGTCCCGCGGATTTAGAAGTTCATTGCTAATTCTTATTCCGTTATCTGGCCCGATTGCGGAATGAAAAATTCCTGCATTGATACAGGAATTTTAATCAAACTTTATTATAAATTATCGAACTTTTTTACAAATTAGCAGACTTTATTTTAAATCAACATTAGTTGGATAGCCTCGATAATCGGCTGATGAACTTGATTATTTGAGCGAAAAGTAAGGTTGTTTAAAATTTTAGAAAGGGACTTTCGATAATGACCTTGGTAAGAAGCGTGCATTTTCGTATAGATTTTTTCTTTGTATTCCCGGTTATTTTTTGTCATGTCCTTAATAATATCCCGAATCATATCAGAGCTAACAATAGGGAATAGAGTATCTTGAATGACCCCTTCTGGGTTATCTACGGTCGCTTTTAATAAATTGACAATATGTTTATTTTTCCCTTGGACTCTTTCTAATTCTTCTACTGCTTCTTTTCGGGTTGTATTTTTGGCCTTATTTCCGAATTTTAGCGCAATTTCATCCAATAAATCAGCTAAATAATCAATGACTTCCTCATGACGATGCGAAAATAAAATGGCAAGAAGGGTATAGCGTATAGGTGCAGGGTGAGCACGCAATTCCGTTACGGTTTCTGTAGCTGCACGTAGTCGATATTTTTTTACTAGTTTAGGAGACATCTGTTTACATAAACCATCAGGGATTTGAAGATGTTGAATGGCTAATAGTTTTTTGATTTCCATTTCCATCGTACTTACACTTGGTTTGCCTGGAGAGGATAGCAACTGGCGAAAGGTTAAAATGTCGTTGTTTTCTTCATCAGGAATTTTAGCTTCGAAATAACCATCGGACCCTTCATCAGAGTGTGATTCAAGAAAGGCATCTAATCGTGAACAGGTCTTAGGAGAAAGTTGTTGATAGGTCATTTTATATAAATTCTTTTCAAAATGATCGATAGCAGATTCAATCATTCGCTTCAAACTTCCTAATGAAGGAGGTTCAACTTTCCACGTACGAAAGAAACTGTATGCTTGATTTTTCAAGTAGTCGGTATCATGTGTAAACTGAACCTGTTCTCCTAACCACTCTGCGAAGAGATGTTTGTCGTTTGCAGTAAGTTCTCGAAATCCAAAAAGGTTACGTATTGCCTTTCGATGTTCCGTATAACTTCTTTCTTTTCCACCCCAACCATAGTTGTCAAAAAAGTCCTCTACCGAAGCATCTACTTGATCAGCTACATGTTGGACAACTTCTTTGGGCACATCTTGCTTCTTGTTAGGAAACTGTGCTTCCTGTTGGAAATATTTAAGAAGGACAGCAAACCCTAAACGGTTTGCGCTTGTTTTCTTACTTAGCACTAAGTGATTTTAATTTGGCAATAAACTAAAATGTTCATCGAGTTCATTTTGATTCCAATTTCTCTTCAATGGTTTCCCTCTTCTCACTATGTCATTTTATAAACAGTATAAATTTCGACATAGTGAGCTATCAACAATACTTATCGAAATTATCAAAAAACAACTTTACTTTTATTGGAAATAATCTTGCGGACTAGAGCAGCTACCCTGTCACTAAGCCTATCGGAAGGAAACAAATAGTTTGTCCTGATTCTATCAAAAGGTTTATTTTTTGATACCAACATTTTTAGGCATGAAATGTCGGCAATTATTATCTATTTTGTTTTAAAGTAAATATTGAAAGGGAGTAAACTTATGGATTGGCTAGAAAGAATGAACAATGCGTTAAACTACATTGAAAATAGCTTGAATGAAGAAATAGACTACAAAGAGATTGCAAAAGCAGCTAATTGTTCTGAGTTTCATTTTTCAAGAATGTTCTCTTCAATCTCAGGTATATCGCTATCAGAATATATTAGACGTAGACGGTTAACACTCGCAGCATTTGAAATTCAAAAAAGTGATATTCGGATCATTGATGTGGCAATTAAATATGGTTATGTTTCTTCTGATACTTTCTCACGTGCTTTTCAAAAAATGCATGGAGTAACCCCTTCCAATGCTCGTAATAGAGGGGTACAGTTAAAAGCCTTTCCCAGAATTTCCTTTCAAATTTCTATTAAAGGAGATACCGAGATGGAGTACAGAATTGAAAACCTTGATTTTGAATTAAGAATTGTTGGAAAAAGTAAGCCAGTAAAAACAAGCAGAGCATTTAAAACAATCCCTACGCTTTGGAACACTGCGAAAAAAGATGGATTTATGCAAGAACTAGTAGATATGTCATGGGAAAATCCAAAATGCACGCTTGAAAGCCTTCTGGGGGTTTGCGGAAAAGAAGCTGCCATAACAGATGAACAATTTTCCTATTTCATGGGCGTAAGATACGATGGGGAATCCCCAGAAAATATGGAGACGCTTATTATTCCCGCAAGTACATGGGCAGTTTTTCCGAACATAGTGGATGCATGGAAACGTTTATATTCCGAGTGGGTCCCTACCTCCGAGTATGAACTTGCAAATTTACCGTGTATAGAATGTTATTACGGTCCGAAGCATAAACCAAGACACGAACTCTGGGTCCCTGTTATCCCGAAGTAAATTACATATTCAGTAATAGAATGCTGTTTATGGAGTAACGAAAAAAGAGCCTAATTTCTCAATTTAGGTGATGGGAAATCAGGCTTTTTATATTGGAAATTCCTTATCGTTGTAAATCCGCATTTTCCTGACGCTACCCCAGTTAGAAGAGATGGGGGTGCAATTCATTTCTTTAAAAGAAAATATGGATACAAGAACCTCTACAGGCAAAGCCATGTTCCAAATGATGTGTGTCATTGCAGAATTAGAAAGAAACCTTATTGCTGAGAGAGTAAAGGAAGGACTTGAAGCAAGTAAAAGGCGTGGGAAAACATTAGGTAGACCCAAGTTGGATAAAGAAAAGCTTGCTGTTGCGCTAAGGATGTATGATAGTGAGGAATATTCCATAAAGGAGATTGTCTCGGCAACTGGAATATCACAAGGTTCCTTATACAGAGCAGTCAATAGAAGAAAGCTTGAAGAACTAAAAAAATAGGATTTTATTACTTCTCCAAAGTTACTTTGCGGTCTACAGCAGGAACCCTGTCACTAGGCCTATTATAGCTCCATAATAGGTAGCAAAAAAAGGAGCCCATATAGTTAAATCTCCATTTGTTGAATCCACTTTAAAGTTAAAAAAGGTATAATTCAATATTAGTGGGAAAAGCATTAATAATATAACAAATGTTATTGCACTACTTAATATAATTTTCTTATGCTCATAAGCTTTTTTCATTATTCCAGTAATTTTCAATTGACTCTTCTTCTTTCCTTATACTGTAATATAGTCTTTTAATTCTTCTTGAAGTAGAAGAATTGCAGCAGTACTTAATACGATCTTTCCATTAGCAAGTTCAACATTGCTATCGCTTATCTGTCCCGTAATTATACAAGCTCGTGCATGTGAATATTTACGAAGAATAATCTTATCTGTATCAACGAAAATTTCTAGTGGGTCTTTAATGTTAATATCCATTACTCTTCTTAATTCAATTGGTATTACAACTCTTCCCAACTCGTCTACTTTTCTTACAATTGTAACTTTAAAATAAAGTTTGATCAAAAACGTTCGACAAATCCATATTTTACGGTAAAAGAAAAGAATCCATTTTGAAAAAAGATTGATCAAAATGGATTCTTTTCTTTTTGAATGAACATTCCTTTTTATAAAAAAGTTTAATTAAAACTCACATAGAATCCTTTAATCTAAAAGGAATAAAACGGTGCAACTTTTTTGTAAACGGTATAACTTTCTTTAAAACGGTACATCTTTTTTATAAACGGTACGACTTTATTTCAAATCCACAATTGTGTAGGTATTGACGAGAATAAATCATCTTTGGAGATTCTTGAACAAAAATTAAAGTTGCCAAGGTGGAACCCTTGGACCTATTCAAATTTCTACAAAAGCTGTGCAAAAATATGGAACGGTCCAATTAATAGATGTTTATGGGGGCAACTATAATGTGTTTCCATTGGGTTGAGTTAGGAATATCAATCTGAGAATGGGACTGGCATCAGTCATACATTTTATGCCTGAATCTTTTGAAAAAATAACGAATAACGAGTTTGACCCACATACAAAGTGGCCCTTGGATAAGCAAGTCATGGTTATCAAATGTTTAATAATCGTGAGGACGACTGTATAAAAGTCGTTTTAAAACCGTTATCCTATTAGTTTAAATGGATGAATTGAAAGTTAGCATAATTGCGAACCCTAAGCGAAATGTTGAATGGACTTCCACACTTTGTATAGAAGTCTTTTTGTCTGTTATTATTTAGATTATTGGATAATTCAGCTCGTAACTTGGGTAGCAATAATATGGTGGTCTCAGTCCTATTTTTGGCATGGGCCAGGAATCCTCCATATAGACCATCCTTACTTTTTCATTTGAATGGTTTACTAGCAATAGCTTTACTTCTGGATTAAATTCATATCTCAAAATGGTAACCCCCTTCCATTAGGAATGTGTGGATTCTCCCCCATCAACATGAAGAACTTGACCAGTAACAAAACGAGAATCATCAGAAGCAAGATAGACAAAGGTTGGTGCGAGTTCAAATGGATGGGCAACTCGTTCCATTGGATTAAATGCTCCATATACAGCGACTTGGTCTGACGAGAAACTTGCTGAAATAAGTGGGGTCCAAATTCGGCCGGGGGCGACGGCATTGACTCGGATCCCTTGTTTCACGACATTTTTAGCCAAGGCACGTGTCCAACCAACTATTGCGCCTTTTGTGGCCGTATAATCAATCATTTGCTGCTCACCTACATACGTCACCACTGAAGAAGTGCCAATGATTGAGCTGCCTGGTTTTAAATGAGGAAGCGCTGCCCTTGTTGTGTAAAAATGAGAGTATATATTAACTTTGAAGGTGTCATCGAATTGCTCATCTGTAATGTCAAGCAGACTTAGTTGTTGGAATTGGATACCAACGTGGTTACAAAGAATATCGAGACGTCCAAACGTATTTACTGTTTGTTCTACAATGGAGATACACTGTTGTTTGTCTCGCAAGTCCCCAGGCATTAGAAAACAACGTTGTCCGAGTTGTTCAATCCTCGTTTTTGTTCTATTTGCATCCTCATGTTCATCTAAGTATGAAATAGCAACATCTGCGCCTTCTTTAGCAAACGCAATTGCTACTGCTGCACCAATACCACTGTCACCCCCTGTAATAAGTGCTACTTTTCCTGTTAACTTTTCACTCCCTTTATAGTTCGGGTTTTCGATAATTGGAAGGGGTACCATCAATTTTTCCACTCCGGGATGGCGCAGCTGGCGCTGTTCAGGTAAACTTATCGGAATTTCTTCGTAACGTGTGATTTTCCCATAGTTAGGGTACATGGGATAAGGTTGAGTTTTCATGTTCGCTTTAAACATTTGTTGCATTTGCTTTATTTGGTCTAATTGACGACTTTGATCCTTTTGATCCATGGAAACCTCCTATAGAAATAATTTTCTTCTATAGAATGTTTATGTTGTTCACTACAAATAAATTAAAAAAGTGTGAAAAAAGTGGTTTACTTTCAACACAGAAGCTTATTCTTCCTCAAAAGAGACACCTTTTTTCTTTATTGAACTGAGCTTTAGGACAAGGAGCTTTACTCAATATTCTACCCCTTTAACGGATCAACTTATTTTTACTTAACAGTTCTTTAATCCCGGCTACCTCAAGAATAGTACCTAAAAAAATAGGTCAACCAGAAAAAACCGGCTAACCACATAATACGATTTGACCCTATTGCTGAATAACAAAAAATACGTTTTGTTGTTCCACAAATTCTTAATATCATGAAGTAATTCTGTAGAGATGTTCAGTTTCCATTAACCAATCTCGGCGAGCAACGAGAGTTCTAAATGTGATAAAGTCGCTCTTTTTGCATCCTCTTTCAATTGATTCCATGGACTGTTTGTAGAACCTTCTGATACCTCGAAAAGTTGATTCACGCTCTCTTTTTGATTTTCATTAAGTAAGTTATGATAAATCATACGATAAGACCTTTTTCGAACATCATTGGCTGCATCTTTTAAAGTATTGTAGATGGGAAGTTCATATTTTTAATGTATTAGCTCTTCAATTGCTACATTGACTAGGTCAGCAGGTTCGTCTTTACTGTATGCGAGTTTATTCATTGTATCTATCAATTACTTTTTGACCTTCTTGGCTAAATGGTCGAATAAAAAGACTTCTATACAAAGTATGAAGTCTTTTTGGAAAGAGAAGAGGATTACGGTTTTAAAACGACTTTTATACATTCATCCTCACGATTATTAAAAATTCGATAACCATGACTTGCTTCTTCAAGGGACATCTTGTGTGTGATAATATCTCTTGGGTCAAATTCGTTATTTGTTATTTTTTTAAACAATTCTGGCATAAAATGAATGACTGGAGCCTGTCCCATTTTAAGATTAATATTTCTAATCCAAAATGCACCTAATGGAAATAGATTATAGTTACCCCCGTAAACACCAGTCATTTGCACTGTCCCATACTTTCGGACAGCTTTAGTAGAAATTTGAATAGGTCCAAGGGTTCCGCCCTGCAGTTTGAATTTTTGTTCCAGAAACTCTAGGGGTGATTTCTTTCCGTCCATACCTACACAATCGATGACGACATCTGCCCCACCATGTGTGATCTCTTTTAAATGTTCGCCCATATCAGGGTATTTTGTGAACTCAAATACCTCAACATTGTTCATCTTTTTCGCATGATTGATCCGGTAATCCAAGTAATCAACTGCTATTACACGCTTTGCACCTTCCATCCAGGCAAATTTTTGTACCATCAACCCAACAGGTCCGCATCCAAGAACAATAACTGTATCGCCTGATTTTACACCTGCATTTTTTACACTCCAATAAGCTGTTGGCAGAACATCCGATAAAAAGAGCAGTGACTCATCCTCCAATTCGCATGACTCCGGGATAACAAAGGGAGTGAAGTTTCCAAAAGGGACTTTTAAATATTCAGCCTGACCACCCGGATGGTTACCGAACTTCTCAGTATAACCAAAGTATCCGCCAGAATCATAATGAGGGTTTGAGTTATCACATTGGCTTTCCATTTCATGTTGGCAATAAAAGCAATGTCCACATGAAACATTAAAGGGAACGACAACACGGTCTCCCTTTTTTACTTTTGTGACTTCAGGTCCAACTTCTTCCACAATACCCATTGGTTCGTGGCCAATAATATATCCTGGGGGTAATGGCATGTTACCTTGATATAAATGCAAATCAGATCCGCAAATAGCAGTAGAAGTAATCTTAACTATAATATCGTCTTTTTTTTCTAATTTTGCATCCTCTACTTGATTAACCTGTACATGATTTGGTCCTTGATAAGTTACAGCCTTCATAAATGCAGGGCCCTCCTATTTCTAATACTGTTAACACTCTTAACTATTGTCAACAAAGAAAGTAAATAATATACTTAGTCACTCTTAGCGTAATTGTTTTATGTAAGTTAAAGAAGTCGCACCGTTTTGATTACGAAGTATTGGTGATAGCTCTCGAATTAGTTATTGTAAGTGTATATAGCGTGAATTAATTCGGGGAAATATTTGGATTATTCTTTGAGGGAAGAGGTATTTCATTTATTCCTTTACTCAAATCTTCACTGCTATTCTAACTTATTTAATAGAATTTCAGCCTTATGCTTAACCCCTTTAGAACTGTGTTTAGCTTTCATCACTGTAACCCTACTCTCCTCAATACTTTTCAGCGACTTACTTGTCCACGTACCACTATCATTCACAAGGTTTACTAACAATCTATCATAAATCGATTTCCAATCATTTATTGCAAGTGATGATAAAATTAGCATTGATAAAGAGCGATCTTCTCGCTCAACTTCAATAATATTGAATTTCTTCCCACTTATCATATATACTTCTGCAATCACATAACGTCGTTTCGTGATATTATCACTCAATTTCGTAAATCTGCGGTCTCCAATTCCCTCTGGTAACACATCTATAAATGCTCGTATCGCACTTACTTCTGGATATTGCTCCATTATTCTAAGGACATTAATGAAATCTTGCAATTCACCTTGTACTTGAATTTCAGATAACATTTGATGTTCTATTCCTCTTGCTAGTTTTTGACCTCCAGTGTCTGCTGTAGATCGAATTGAATCATTGCTGCCATAGTATTTCTTAGTATTTTCATCTTCTTTCGTTCGCTGCTTTGAGGAACTACTTTTAATTCGTTTGATTTTGGGTACCGATGTATATTCATGTTTCAACTGATTCATTTGTACAAGATCAAAGTCTTCTGTAGAACCATCTACTTGTTCATCTAATGTAAAGCCCTCTTCATCACCCTGTCTATTTAGAAAACGATAAGTGTATTTCTTTGCCTCATTGGATTTCTCTTGATTTTGTATTTCTGGATGCGAAATCGAAATATGTTGGTACGGAATATCTTTATTTTTCACATTAACAATTTGTAATACTGTACACGTGTTATTCTTCTCCTTTACACGAGCTGTTATTGTAATCGGTTGTGTAAAGTTCCATTCGAACTTCAAAGTCTTTTCCTGCAACCAAGTAAATGCTATATTTTCATAGGCTTGTCGTAGGTCTCGATTCGTTAGCAACCACACCAATTGATAAATGAACGTTGTCTTTGTGTATTTCAATTCATATTGTGATGAAAAGCTAAGATGGATTTTATTAGGTTCATATGTTTCTGTGAAGAACTGAGGAAATGAATTCGATTCAAACAAGCGATATAAAAGGAAGCCGTTCGGAGCTAAAATGCTACGCAATACTTCAATGACTGGTAAAATCACATTCTTTCCATCAAAAGAGAACACGAAACTACGGGAGGTTGCAGGATCACTGCTTCCTTGAATAGACCAAGGGCGTTCGTGAAATTTAACTTTATTAGGATAAATAGTCATATCGATTTCTTGTACACTTTCAGAAACTTGACTAGCCGTTATGATGCCATCAGTATAATAATGTTGGATTGCTAAGCATGGTAATGTACCCCAATCCATTAATATACCTTCTGTACGACCTTGTGAGCGAAAATAAGCTTTGATTATCATTTTATGATCATATCGAAATGGCTCACCAATCCATATTAGTTGTGCTTTTTCACCTTTAGCAAAAGGCCAAGCTAGTTTAACCTGTTGTTTGCTCATAACTTTTCACTTCCTGTTTTGTTCGTAAATACTCTTCCAAATACGGTTTTATTTCGTGAAAATGATGTGACTTAACAGCGCCAATACGCTGTACTTTCCATAATAAAACTGGTTCTTGCTCCAGCAACATACGATCAATAATTTTACAGCATCGTCGAATCTGAAACTGTTGTATAGATTCCGTAATTTTATTTAGATATTTTTCAGTTTGTGGCAGCTTATCAAGATGTTTCTCCAAATTTGATAAGATTCCTAGACGTTTCCCAATTATCGAAATCGTGATACGTACGGGCTTTTCCAGTTCAATTAATTCTTTGTAAAGCTGTTTAATTTTAGAAAGATATTCTCGATCACGTACGTCCCAATTGACAATTGATTTTGGCTTTTCCTTCGCCTGAATTATAGGTAACTGTTCAAACAGCCATTCTTTATCATTTCGATATAAGTAAATATATTCTTTCGGTAAACATTGACGAATTTGTGTTCTCGAGTAACTTGGATATTGCTGCATTCCTTTTAATAATTGCTTTCGATACATATGTAACATTGGTGGGAAAACTTTATCAGGTAATTTCTCTATTTTCTCAACTGAGGCAAGATGTCCTTTAACTGTTTTCGAATCCACGCCAAGCATTCTAGCTAATGCTCTTATACTGTAGGTTCCATCAACTGCTAATTCATGTAATTTAGCCTTCCAGACATCTCCATACGCTTTTGTACGTCCAATACGATATTTATCTTCAGATAATCTATCAGGACCCTTTCTAGCGTAAATAAAGCCACAAGAGCATTCAAACGTGCCAATGGGTGCATTTGATTTAAAATCCCTTGTAACATTTACTTCATGAATCACAAATTCCTTATAATGATTAGCTGCTTTATTTAAACAGGGCCATGGGCCACTACCGAAAGGACCTGTATCAGCTTCAATTTGTAAAAAGGACTCCAAATCTTGTTCTAAGAAATAAAGAATAAGCAAATGACGGAAAGGATGTACATGACGTTTTAGATTGCGTGTAATGACCTTCAGCCAATTGTATTCATCATTTACATTGATTGCTGATTCGTACTCATCTAAAAAGCCTTTTGGGAACTTTGATTGAAATGCTTTGTATAGCTCCTTTTGCCGAATTCGATTAGACGTTGTTATTAAATTACGCTCCCGTAAAAGAACACGATATTTAAGATTAATAGATTCTCTTGAAAATTGATGTATTGGAACTTGCAGCAGTTGATAAGCCATCTTTGCTAAAGCAATTTGAATGGCTATAAACTCTTTTAGTTCAACTTCTTGAATCATTGATAAGTTCATTAGCTTTTTATCAAATCGAATAAACTCAATTCGACTTTGCTTTGAAAAATCGATAGGATACTTCATTAATTTCAGTTCATGATGTGCACAGAAATCAATCCCTTGTAGCTGGTGCTCACGATGAAAATAGGGTTCTCCATGTTGCTCAATATCATTAGTTGCACACTCTGGGCAATAAAAGAGTCCATTCTTTCTGCAAATGCTTCCTGCAACTATGCCAAGTCTTGTATAAAGTCCTTTTCCATCTACTTGAACATCTTGTAGAAGTTCTTTCTGGCGTTGCTTGGAAAGAAACGAAGCATAGTAAGGGTAGATCGTATGCTTAGCTAATAAGCTTTCAACAGAATAGTTGGAGCCTAATTGCTCAGCTAATATAGAAAAATGACTACCAATCTCTACACTCGGTATTACAGAACGACTTTGAAACACTTCTTCCAATGTATCTTTGTAATCAATATTTCCACTGTAAAAGTGATATCGCGCAATCGCCGAATATATCAATTCATCTGGATATGGATCCGTAAAGAATGGCAGCATTTGATTCCCTCCTAGTAGAATTCCTTCAAAGGATTTTTAATGTATCCATTTGCTTTCAATAATTCATGAGGATGTTGCTTTTTGTCCAATGCTCGCTTTCTTAGCGTTAGTAATGGTAAAACCTCTGCATTTTTCACTTTTGGCTTATCTTTTTGTTCCTTCTTTTGTTGATTTAATGCAATCGCCTGCTGAATTACATCTGATTTAAGCTGGTGAAAATCAATATCAAGTGGATTTTCACCGACTATTTTTTGTACGAGTTTTTTAATGTCGTTATCTTTCAAACTATCAAAAATATCTAGGGCTGCCACTTCGACACTTAAAGTTTCTATAGTGTCTTGGCGTTTATACTGGATTGTATTTTGGCGTTCCCTAAACGCTTCTTGAATACGCCCTGTAACTTCTGTATTTCGCTTATGATTCAGCATTATTTCATCAAGGTTGATCATGATATCTTCATATTTCGTCATTTCAGCCAAATTGTTCTTCTGAATAGCTGTCATCATCGGTTGAATCATTTGCATATCGTCTTTGGCAGTCTTTTTTAATACTTTTGGTGTAATAATTTCATTCGGATTATCCTCATCAAACAATGCTCTTTCTTGTGCTAGAATAAATAAGTTTACAGCAACAGAAGTTATCCCTTGGCATTCATAATAAAATGCCTTTTTCGTTTCCTCTGTAAGCTTGGATTGGGTTTTTAAGCACTGTAATTCCCAAAGCGTTTCTAGGAAGAACTCCCATTCTTCACTATCTTCCGCCATACGATCCCAAATAACTGCTTCACTTGCAGCACGTCTTGCCTGTCTGAAGTTTCCTTTGAATAGTTTTTGCGCTTTAGAAGTACCGATTAAGACTGTTGGAATACCAACTGTATTGGACAACGTTACAAAAAAATTAAGCATTTCTTCCTGATCGTTTTTAGAATGTAATAAGTGCTGGATTTCATCAATTACTAGAACACCGATACCATACATGCTTGCCAGTGATGTCATATGCAACAGCATTGTCGATGTCACCCGGTTTAGGTACCCGAATTTTTCAAGATATCGTGTTTCTAGTAAATCATCAATCGCTTTAAAGAAGCTTTTACAAAGGGTAGATAAGCTTCCGTCATAAGGACAGTCAATTTTGAGCCATACAATTTGGGTTCGATTAAACGGTTGTCCCTTATATTCTTCATGCTTGATCACCTGTGGATACATAAGCAAAAGACGTTCAATTGCTGTTGTTTTACCAATTCCAGAAATACCGATAATGGATAAGCTATCGGCAGTTGAACGAATATAATTTAGTCGTTCATCTATATATTTGTGAGCCGTTTCCTCTTCCTCACGCAATTCATGCAACACACGAACACGTTCTAGAAATGTTCTATCTAATGGGTTACGCGCTAAATAACCTCGCCGAATCAATGTAGACAATCGACGTTCTACCTCGAAATGAATCGGTAACGGCTGGATAAAATTTTTCACACGTTTTAAGACGTGGTAACGAATATTCGTTTCACTTAACTTATCTTGATCACTAATTCGTGGGGTCACCATAAATCGCTCTAGCACATCATCCTCATTGAATATAGGTGGAAGAGCTTCGATGAAGGGATTATTGGTATATTCACTTAAAAGTTGCTCCTTATAGACACCTTTCTCAAAATCTCCTTTTAAGACAACCATGTCATTTGTCTTTCCCAAATTCCTCATCTCGCTTCTTCTTTAGTTTTTCCATAAGACGTGAGCTTGATTTCTTAGGTGGTGTTTCATCAATCTTCTCTTTTGTAACGAAGTCGATTACTTCAGCTGCTTCACTAACTTTATTAGGTGATAAATCAAACTTTTCAGTTTCACGGTTTAACTGTTTTTCAACATCCTTGTTATCACGAATAGCAGCTATTTTAGCTTTCTTACTTGTTGGTTGATTAAAAGATTGTTTTTTGTTCTTCACAGCTTTTTTAATAATTTCTTCCAATGCAGCATCAGTATTTACTGTGAGCTGAATTTGATTTGTTCGTTCCATTTCTTCTAGTTCATTCCGAAGTTGTTGTTGGAAGACAATTTCTTCTAAGAAGTCACCTTTATATTGCTGACTAGGTTCTAATAAAATACATGTTTCAAAATCCATTCCGTTATCGTGAGGAATATAGATTTTTTCAATATGTCGCGGATCATAAACGATTTCTAAACTTCTATTTTTCAACTTCAAATACCATTGCTCTTCAATCGCTTGGCGAGAACCATATAGAAGGTTTTTAAACTTGATTCCAGCTCTTGAAACTGTCGCTTTTCCTCTTGGAAGCACGTTCAAACGAAGTACATTTCTATCAACTTTTCTTAGTCTTCCTTTACGATTTTGAATGCCCCAATTCCATAAGTTAATTGGCGTTGGCACTAGTCCATCAGCTACCATTTCTTTTTCAACAGGATATTTATCAATGACCTTTTGGTTATGATACAGCGCCATTGTAATAATTAGAGATGTAAATTCCTTTAAATTCAGAGTAGCATTTAAGCGATAATCCTGATCTCCTCGTTCTCGATATTCCTTTTGAATTGCTCCGGGAGCTTTTTGCTTTACCTTCCCATTAAACGTACGGAATTTCCTTTCAACAATCCCTTTCAAATCCCCACGATAAGCTGTAGTATTCTCAATTTTAAGATTAAGATTATTAATTAAATTCTCTACCGAATACCCTTCAAACTCACCTCGGTCAGCAATAATAATTTCAGGTAAATGATGTGTTGGCCATTGCTCAGGAGTAATATCAATTCCATATTGCTTACAAAATTCTACTTTATCTGCGATCATATTATCTAAAGCCATCATTGCACCAATCCATGATGGACCTTCTAGTCCAACATAAAGACCTGTAATAATACGTGAATACACATCAAGTACTGCATAAATAACTGGTCGCCCAATTACTTTATTTACATCAAGCGAACTAACCAAGTAAATATCCGCAATGGTAGCATCAACTTGAAATCTAGTACCTGGACCATTTGTTTCCGATTTAGAGTCACTTAAAATAGGGCGATATTTCAATTCATATTCTTTTGTACTTTTACGGAACTGAATATCTTTTTTTGGGTCTTCAAGTTTTTTAAACCAATAGTAAAATTGATGATATGAGGGAATTCGAGTGGCATCCCAAATACGGTACTTCATCTCACCATTTTCCTTATAGCGATCAGAATAGAAGTCACGCAGAATGAAATTATAAACATCTTTCAACGAATAGTTATTTGAAGCTCGGTAATACTTGTTAATGGCGTGTTCAAATTGAACTTTTACTTCATCCGTAATATTAATACCTGTTTGATATTCATTACTGATACTCACCTTTCGTGGGCGACCTACCTTAGCTTTATTTAAAGTTTTTGTTTTACCTTTTCCTCCCGAATTCGAGTAATCAGGGAGCATTGCATTTTTCGTCATACCTCGCTGCCAATAACGGCTAAGTAGCTTTTTTATTTTCGTAGAACTTGTTCCACTTTCATCTGCAATTTCTTTTATTTTCTTTTCACGACCACCTTTTTGAAGCAATGCTTCCATGTGTTCTAAACAATAATGTTGAATAATCGACCAACCCTCATCTCTTTTCTGAATTCGAAGGTCGGATAATTCACTATCTATTATTACTTTTGCAAATGGATCGCTAATCAGAAGTAATTCACCTTGCTGGATTTCCTCTATTAGATTCGAATATAATTCCTTTTTCGGCATGGAACTAATTGCATCAATATCAACAATAAACACATGAAACTCTTCCATCTCAATGATACGAATCCGTTTAGAATCTACTGTATATTGAAGTACTTGATTAATATAAATCATCCATATTTCACCTTCTTCAAGTTGCTTTCATCAATATACTTAATTTCAATCGACTGCTCTAAATCCAATGGCTTTTGCAAATCAATGACAATAATTTTTCTAGCAAGTAAGTGATAAAAAAGCGTAACACCACTACCAATTGGCAGGTGTGTATCTATATCGAATTCATTTGTAATTGTTCTTATGCTTGCCGAACTATCTAGCAATCTACTTAGTAATGACATAACCAAGTCTTCAATGTTTTTCGCATTCAATTCTTGAAACACATCATAGCTACAAATATCATAATAATCGTGAATATAGCTAATGTTTCTCGCAATTATTTTATTGATTTCTTCTTCTGTTACAATACCCCAATCAATTCCTTTACGCTTCCAATATTCTCTTTCAATTTCGAACTTCTCAAGTACATTCTCTTTTAATAACTCATCTTTCATTTTAATTGTACGTGCGACTTCATGAATCCCTTGCCCTTTATTAATTGTCAATAAAAAATCCGTTGTCATTACAATAGGCTCTCCGTTTTTCGGATTTCTAGGATGCTTTATTCCAAGTTCATCTGCTATCAAAAGCGTTTCTTCTTGAGGTAATAAAGGAAACTGCTCTCTTATATCTGTAATAACATCAGAAAATTCAGTCAAGTAAAAGTAGTTTCGCTCTAAGTCTGATAAAAATTCGTGCTGTCTACTAGTTTTAATGCCTTTTAACCTCGTTGACCGACCTAATGAGGAAACATCTTGAATCTTTAGCCATGGCCGGTAGTCTGTACCTGTTCCTGTACCACGACCTTCTTTGATCCATTTTTCCACTGTAGATGTTCTTTTTCTTTTGGACATAAAAACACCCCTTTAGACAATCATATCCAAAGGGGTAAAACGGTGCAACTTTTTTATAAACGGTTAATCCTTTTTTAAAACGGTCAAACTTTTTTATAAACAGTTAAACTTTATTTTAAAACTACAAATTCTAAAATCCAACAAAATCCTCTTATTCAACAGTTACCGACTTAGCCAAGTTTCTTGGTTTATCTACGTCACAGTCACGGTGCAGAGCAGCGTAATAAGAAATCAACTGCAATGGAATAACTGAAACAAGTGGTGAGAGCATTTCGTGTACTTCTGGGAGGACGAATGTGTCACCGTCTTGGTTTAGGCCTTTCATTGAGATGATGCATGGGTTAGCTCCACGTGCGACGACTTCTTTAACGTTGCCGCGGATGCTTAGGTTAACGCCTTCTTGTGTTGCCAGGGCGATGATTGGTGTACCGTCTTCGATCAGAGCAATGGTACCATGTTTGAGTTCTCCTCCAGCAAAACCTTCTGCTTGGATATAAGAGATTTCTTTTAGTTTTAATGCGCCTTCAAGTCCTACGTAGTAGTCAATACTCCGGCCGATGAAGAAGGCATTTCTTGTTGTTGATAGGAAGCTACGTGAGATGTCTTCGAAAGTTTCTTTTGAATCACATAGTGTTTCCATCGCATTTGCAACAATACCTAATTCTTGGACAAGGTTAAATTCTAATTCACGTCCTTTAGCAATCGCTGTGACCTCCGCTAAGATTGCTAATACCGCTACTTGGGCAGTGTATGCTTTTGTAGAAGCGACAGCAATTTCTGGTCCAGCATGTAATAAGAGCGTGTAGTCTGCTTCACGGGATAAGGTTGAGCCAGGGACATTTGTAATCGTTAATGCTGGGTGTCCCATTTCTTTCACACTAACTAATACCGCACGGCTATCAGCTGTTTCACCACTTTGTGAAATAAATATGAATAACGGTTTTTCTGATAGCAACGGTGTGTTATAAACAAATTCACTTGAGATATGCACTTCAACAGGAACTTTCGCTACTTTTTCAATATATTGCTTACCGACTAATCCAGCATGGTAAGACGTACCGGCAGCGATAATGTAGATACGATCCGCACTGTTCATTGCATCAAGAATCTCTCCATCAATCGCTAGCTCTCCTTGGTCATTCTGGTATTTCTGAATGATCTTACGAAGAACAAGTGGTTGCTCATCGATTTCTTTTAGCATGTAGTGAGGGTATGTTCCTTTTTCAATATCGCTTGCATCAAGTTCTGCTGTATAAGGTGCACGTTCAATTGTTTCCCCTTTAAGGTTTTTAATTGTTACACCATCTTTTGTCACCATTACCATTTCTTTATCCATGAGTTCTACATATTGATCTGTGATTTGAATCATTGCCATCGCATCAGAAGCCACGACATTGAATGCTTCTCCTAAACCAACTAATAATGGACTTTTGTTTTTCGCGACATAGATTGTGCTCTTGTCTTCATTATCTACAAGCGCAAAAGCGTAAGAGCCTTTAAGCTGTTGCAAAGTTTTGCGGAAAGCTTCTTCAGTGCTGAGTTCTTTAGCAAATTGATCAATCATTTGTACGATAACTTCAGTGTCTGTTTCACTTTTCAACTCTACACCTTGTAAAAATTCACGTTTCATCTGTTCATAGTTTTCAATCACACCGTTATGAACAAGTGTGTAACGACCTGAATTACTTTGATGAGGGTGTGCATTTTCTTGACTAGGTACACCATGTGTTGCCCAACGTGTATGACCGATTCCTGTATTCGCTAAAACTTTTTCGTCTACAATCGCACGAAGGTCAGCAATTCTGCCTTTTTCTTTAAAAACTTGCACGCCAGCTTCATTAACTACTGCAATACCTGCCGAATCATAGCCTCTATATTCTAGCTTTTCTAAGCCTTTTAATAAAATTTCCTTTGAATCTTGGTTACCAATATATCCAACAATACCGCACATACTTCTTCCTCCTAATGTAGAAGGGGCAAGAAGCCTTTAAGGGCGTACTTGCCCCTTATCTCCGTATTTTTTCAATGTGAAAGCAAGGCATGACATAGATGCCTTTACGTCCTTTATTTATGGCATTCATCTCTCTTTGTCCATTAGGTTACCCTAATGATTTAAAGACATGATTACGGTTGTGCTTTTCAACCGGGAGGTACCCGCCGATGCTTCGATAAACCTCCTCCTCGTCAACTAACCTTCCATATCCGTTCAAAGGTTAGCCCGGGCGCTTTAATTATGAAAATTGCTCTTCTAAACCACCTTTCTTTTTTATATACAAAAACATGATAAGCATAACCGATACGCTGTTGAAAGTCAACGAATAACCATCAATTAATAGGTATTTTTTACTATAAGTGGAAGTTCGCCATGCTTTTTTCATACATAAATAAAATATGCATAAGAAAACAGAAGCGTTCCCTTATGCATCAATATTACACGCTTATTTCAGTCCCATTTCTTCTTCTACAACAGCAGCAATACGGTTTACATATGCTTCACAAGCCTCTTCTGTAGCTGCTTCTGCCATGACGCGAACAAGCGGTTCAGTTCCTGAAGGACGGACAAGAATACGTCCATCACCATTCATTTCTTTTTCAACTTCACTAATAACAGCTTTAACCTTTTCATTATCTGTTACATGGTGTTTATCCGTTACTTTAATATTGACGAGCTTTTGTGGGAACTTCTGCATTTCTTTCGCAAGCTCTGAAAGTGATTTGTTTGTCACCTTCATAATGTTCACTAGTTGTAAACCAGAAAGGAGTCCGTCACCTGTCGTGATATGATCAAGGAAGATAATATGGCCAGATTGTTCGCCACCTAAACTATAACCACTCTTCTTCATTTCCTCTACAACATAGCGGTCACCGACTGCCGTTTGCACACTTTTCATCTCATTTGCTTCTAATCCCTTATAGAAACCGAGGTTGCTCATTACTGTAGAAACAACGGTATCCTCTTTAAGTCTACCTTGTTCTTTCAAGTACTTCGCACAAATGAACATGATTTGGTCTCCATCTACCACTTGCCCTTTTTCATCGATAGCTATTAAGCGATCACCATCACCATCAAAGGCAAGCCCTACATCTGCTCCTCTTTCTTTCACAAAAGCAGCTAAGGCTTCTGGATGTGTAGAGCCCACTTCCTCATTGATATTTAACCCATTGGGTGAAGCACCCATCATCGATAAATCAGCATCCAAGTCAGCAAATAAATGATTTGCTAAGAATGAAGTCGCTCCATGTGCACAATCTAAAGCGATATGAATGCCAGAAAAATCATCATCAACAGATTGCTTTAAGTATTGCAGATATTTCTGTCCGCCTTCAAAGTAATCATTCACTTGTCCAAGATCACCACCAACTGGTCGTGGTAGGGAATCATTCTCCATGTCCATTAGTTCTTCGATTTCATTTTCCTGTGCATCTGAAAGCTTGAAGCCATCTGGACCAAAAAACTTAATTCCATTATCCGCAACAGGATTATGGGAAGCAGATATCATTACGCCCGCTTCTGCATCTAATGCTTTCGTTAAATAAGCCACACCTGGAGTAGAAATAACGCCCAGTCGCATCACTTCTGCGCCGATAGAAAGAAGGCCTGCTACCAGTGCATTCTCAAGCATATGTCCTGAGATTCTTGTATCTCTCCCAATTAAAACTTTTGGGCGTTCTTGATCTTTTGTTAATACATATCCACCAAATCTACCTAGTTTAAAGGCTAACTCTGGCGTTAACTCACTATTTGCCACTCCGCGAACGCCATCCGTACCAAAATATTTTCCCATTATTAATCGCTCCTTCACTTTCCTCTGCTGTTCCATCTATTCTTTTTCTGTAATATTGATTGTTGCCGTCTCACTCTCAAGTTGGGACTCAACACCAGGAGGTGCGTCTAATTGAATATTCACCTCATGTTCTCCAGGATCAAGGCCAGATACATCTATAGATAGGGTAAAATCACCTTTACTTAAACTATTCATATCCTTTTCATTACCAGAAACCTTCAAGCTTGTCTCACCTTCATCAGGGCTTTGAAATGTCACATCATATTGGTCGTCTAAGCCTGTGATTGTTATCGGCATGCCTGAATAGGTTCGATTCACTGTTTGTTCATTTGCGGCTTGTTCCTGCTCTTGTTCTTGTACTTGTGATTCTTCTTCCTCACTGCTGCTATCTTCTGGTGCTTCTTGTTCCTTAACAGTCACATTGGCATTAACCGTCACTTCTTTAGGATCAACACTAGTAATTCCGTCAGAGATGATCACAGGTAATTTTATTTCCTGATCTTTATCGAGTTTGCTTAAATCGACCTCTACCCTAACCGTTTTTACATCATTTAGAACATTTTCTGGAGCAAAAATGGTTGCTTCTGTTTGGCTGAGTTTAAGAGAGTCTAACTCAACTCCCGAAGGAAGGCTCCCGGTTTCAACAATATCGATGGGCACCGTCTTACTTAAACGCTTCACATCGACCGAAACCTCCACCTCACCTGGATTTACATCTACATCTAATTTATTCATATTACGATCGAGCACATTAATCGCGGCTGTTTCTGTAAATGATTCCGTTATAGAACCTTTTGTATTAACAGTTGCTTTGACATAAGCAATCGATTCAATCACATTTTTGGCACCTGTTATTTTGACAGTACTAGGTTCAGCAAGTGCTGCTTCGGCCTTGTAACCTTCTTCAAGTAAACTATTGTTAAATTCTGCTTCCACATTGAACTCTTCAGTTACTTTTTCATCAATTGTTACATCTACAGTAGAAGGGTCAATTATATATTCAAGCTTATCGGATAGATCTTTAATCCCTACCTCTACTTCTTGTCGACCAATTTCTGCATCTGATAAGTCCACAAACACTTCAAAGTTCCGCTGTGCCTTCGCATTTTCCAAATGGCTCCTTGGGCCATCTAAAGTAACAGCCACTGTTTCTGGAAGTCCGGAAACGACAAGATTATCTGTATCATAGTAAGCTGTGAGCGGAACATTTTCAATGACAGCTGAGCCATCATCTCCAGGTACATTGATACTTCTATTATCGTTATTCGTATCATAAACCGAATCAAACAGGAGCAGAGCAATTAATAAAGCCACTACCTTCATAAACCATCTGGTATCAATGAGCTTATCAATATATTTATCCATTTTTCTTTCCCCTCCAGTTCCAAAGAGTGGAAGAAGATTGTTTTGATTTAGCTGAGTGAATAAGCTTCTCATTTAAAAGTTCTTTGAGCTGATCGAGTTTCAAATCGCGTGTAAGTTCACCATTTTTCGCTACAGATATTCCACCTGTCTCTTCAGACACAATAATGGTGATACTATCTGTTACTTCACTAATTCCCATCGCTGCTCTATGTCTAGTACCTAACTCTTTAGAGATAAAAGGACTTTCTGATAAAGGCAAGTAACATGCAGCAGCTGCAATTTGACTTTTCTGTATAATAACGGCGCCATCATGTAATGGTGTATTGGGAATAAAGATATTAATAAGTAATTCTGATGATATTTTGGAATGCAATGGAATACCAGTTTCAATATAGTCACCCATACCAGTTTCACGTTCAATCGAAATTAGCGCACCAATTCTCCGCTTAGCCATGTAGTCAACAGACTTTACAATTGCAGTAACTAATTGATCCTGATCCATCTCTTCTTGGTTGCCACTTCTAACGAAGAATTTACCCCTACCAAGCTGCTCTAGTGCACGACGCAACTCTGGTTGGAAGATAATAATAATGGCTAGTACCCCCCATAAGAGAACCTGTTCCATCATCCATCCTAAAGTTTGCAAATGAAGGATATCACTTAAAACCTTTACAATCAGAATAATAAATATCCCTTTGACTAATTGGACGGCTTTCGTCCCTTTAACAATCATAATTAATTTATATATAACGAACCAGACAAGGAGAATGTCTACTGTATTCGCTAAAAGCCTTAATAAAGGTAAATCTGTGAAAGATAAATCTAAAAGCGACATTTTCCTTCCTCCAAGTATTTATTTCCACCATTAAAATAGTCGTTTAACCTACTTATTATACCATATTTCTAATGAAATCCAATTTTCTAGTTATGTATACAATCGTGAACGTTATTAAAATATATCCTACATTTTTATTACTACATATGCAAAGATTAAGCGAATTATTAACAAATTATTACATATTCACACTTCTTTGAACAAAGGAAAAAGCCACCGCATTATAGCAGTGACCTATATTCCCTTACTCTTTTTCATCCTCTTGTGTAACAGTCGAGATTAAACTTTTACTTGTATTTTTAATGTGATACCATAACCATTCAAAAAGCTGGTCTACTTCTTTTATTTCTCCTGTGACGTTACCAGCGGAGGCTAAATATTGCTCACCATTAATGACCGTTGCATCCCCTTCGACTTCACCATTTATCTGCAAGTTCCCATTCTTAACAACAACATCTCCCTTGACCACTTCTCCTTCTGGGACAATGACCGTATCGTTCTCAATCACTAGATTAGATTGCTTGGAAACAGACAATGCACTTTCTTGATTCCAGGCAGATAGAACACTTCCAGACATTAAGATAAGAAAGAGCGATGCTGCAGCAAGCATTGGGTGCTTCCTGAGCCACCTTTGTGCACCTACTTTTTTCTTTTCCTTAGGCAGTCGTGCCATCACATTCTCAGTAAAACCTGCAGGCGCTTGGAAATGTGACGTACTCTGGACAAAGGCAATCGCTCGTTTTAGTTCATGAAAATGCATGCGGCATTCTTCACATTGCTCTATATGTGTTTTGAGTAATTGTTTATGCTCATCTGTTATTTCTTCATCTAAATATTCATGCATATATTCAATAATTTCTTCATTACATTTCACTGAAATCACCTTCTTATACGTAGCGTAATTGCTTTCTTAAAGCTTCTCTTCCCCTATGAATCCTCGTTTTTACAGTGCCTAATGGTAGATCTAAGGTCTCACTGATTTCATTCAAGGACAGTTCTTCAATGTACTTAAGCACGATGACCGATCGATATTTTTCCGGTAGCTTCGAAATTTCCATTTGTATGGTTTCCTGCAACTCCATTTTTTCTACATCTTCTTCAGGTAGTTTCGTACTCGCGGGAATTTGTGAGTACATATTTAAACCGTCTGTTCCTGCTACTTCCGCGTCCAAATAATAGTCAGGCTTTTTCTTCCTGATCCGGTCAATACATAGGTTTGTTGCAATGCGATATAACCATGTTGAGAACTTTAAGTTCGTATTGAAGCTTTGTATATTTACATATGCTCGTAAGAAAGCTTCTTGTGCAATATCTTCAGACTCATGTTGATTACCCAACATTCGATAACAGATATGATATACTCTGTCTTTGTATATTTCTACTATTTCAGCGTAAGCATCTTGATCTCCTTTTAATACTTGTTTAATTCTTTTCTTCACCAACAATTCCATCTATTTACCCCCGCTCTATGCGGCTTATCGATAATCATTTACGAATCGATAGCAAAAAGGTTTCACATATTTTTTATTAGGTTCCTATTCCTCCATAAGTACTTTGGTTATATAAGAGTTATCACATAATATTTTAACAAATTTTAACTAAAGTAGTTTAATTAATTTTCATACTGGGTATAAAGGATTTAAAACCAGTGTGTTGACGAAGGAAAAAAGACCTTCCCTTCAATATTTTTGCTCCAACGAACAAGAGACCATACATTTAAAGATTGTCTACGTGCTGGAATAAAATTTTCAAATGGAAAGGACAATGATCTCATGTATACGGAGGAACTATTAAAAGATATTGAAATCCACAGAGCTAAAATGGTTGAACTTGCTTCTATTTCTTCATTTTCAAACCACCAAGTTCTTAAAGCGAGCATTGAATTGGACAATCTAATTAATAGATACTATACATTAACATTAAAAAAAGAAGCTTGAGTCGATGCTCAAGCTTCTTTCACTTTATAGTAATTTTTCACCGAATAACGAGCCCATTAAGGCCACCGCTGCATCAGCTGTTTTATTTCTTTCATCTAATATTGGATTAACCTCAACAAATTCGGCCGAAGTAATCATTTGAGATTCTGCCAGTATTTCCATAGCAAGGTGGCTCTCTCGATAACTTATCCCCCCCATAACTGGTGTACCCACACCAGGTGCATCAGATGGATCAAGACCATCTAAATCTAGCGAAAGGTGAACACCATCTGTTCGGTCTTGTAAATAACTAATCGTCTCTTCCATTACCTTCGGCATCCCTAAGCGATCAATTTCATGCATCGTAAAGACTTTTATTCCCTTGGCTTTAATTAAATCCCTTTCTCCTTGGTCCAAAGACCTTGCTCCTATAATCACAACATTTTCAGGCTTTAACTTCTTATGGACTCCTCCTACCTCTAATAACAACGGATGCCCATACCCTAGAGCGACTGCTAAGGACATCCCATGAATATTACCGGAAGGCGAAGTTTCTGCTGTATTTAAGTCCCCGTGTGCATCGTACCAAATCACACCTAAGTTATGATAATGCTGTAATAAACCAGCTAATGTACCAATAGCGATACTATGATCCCCTCCTAAAACTAGAGGAAATGCTCCTTTTTTTACTACCCCATCAACTTGATCGGCTAAGATTTTAGTCTTTTCTGCAATTAAGTCCAAGTTTCTTAAACCTGTTTCCTTATCTATTTGTTCAGTCGACCTACCTATTTCAATATCACCTAAATCATCAACTTGGTGATTAAGTTGTTGTAATCTATTTTCAATGCCCGCATATCGAATGGCACTTGGCCCCATGTCTACCCCTCTTCGTAATTGTCCCAAGTCCATCGGCATACCAATAATCGAAATGTTTTTCATTTAGTTGCTCCCCCTACTAAAGAATGAATTCTCTCTCTATTGTAAACGGTTACATTCTGTTGGTTCAACTGTGCAAAATTTTGTATATCTATACAAAAAAAGGGCATTTATTGGGTTAATTACTGTGGTCAGGACCGTACAACACAAACGGAGAATGATATATTTCTTAACACAGCTTGCAATTACAAATCACCGAAAATAGATGCGCTTAGTTAAGTTAGAGAAATGGTACGAAGAAAGGCCATTTGATATCTCATACAAGAAGTATGTATACACTTTTGATGATTTATATGTAATGTGAGTAATTTCGATGGATCGCCGCAAAATTTGGGTTTTTCCTTATGTTTGAACTCATGGAGAAAAATACAAGATAACAAATAAAAATCCTTAAACATAAATGTTTAAGGATTAAGTGAGCCATGAAGGACTCGAACCTTCGACCCTCTGATTAAAAGTCAGATGCTCTACCAACTGAGCTAATGGCTCGAAAATGGCTGGGCTAGCAGGGATCGAACCTGCGAATGACGGAATCAAAATCCGTTGCCTTACCGCTTGGCTATAGCCCATCGTATGTAAAAAAACAAAATAAAAAGGACTAATTATATTATGTCCGCTTTTTGGATTTTCATTCAAATAAAATTGAAATGGTGGAGGGGGGCAGATTCGAACTGCCGAACCCGAAGGAGCGGATTTACAGTCCGCCGCGTTTAGCCACTTCGCTACCCCTCCGACATAAATATATTAAAATGGTGCCGGCCAGAGGACTTGAACCCCCAACCTACTGATTACAAGTCAGTTGCTCTACCAATTGAGCTAGGCCGGCCCATCTATAGTAAATTGAAATGGTGGAGGATGACGGGATCGAACCGCCGACCCTCTGCTTGTAAGGCAGATGCTCTCCCAGCTGAGCTAATCCTCCAAAATGGTGACCCCTACGGGATTCGAACCCGTGTTACCGCCGTGAAAGGGCGGTGTCTTAACCGCTTGACCAAGGGGCCAAAAATATTTAAAGTTCTTACCAGAGCTTCCAACCGGGCTCGAACCGGTGACCTCTTCCTTACCATGGAAGTGCTCTACCTGCTGAGCTATGGAAGCATCAGCTAAATATCTTTGATTTTGTTTAAAATGGCTCCGCAGGTAGGATTCGAACCTACGACCGTTCGGTTAACAGCCGAATGCTCTACCACTGAGCTACTGCGGAATAATATGATAATATGTATGCCCGGCAACGTCCTACTCTCACAAGGGGACAGCCCCTAACTACCATCGGCGCTGAGAAGCTTAACTTCCGTGTTCGGTATGGGAACGGGTGTGACCTTCTCGCTATCGCCACCGGACTTATTAAAGACATTTATTATTATAACGTCTTTTATGAAAATTTCAAGAGAAATTTTAAATCATTCTCTGAAAACTAGGTAATGTTGAAGAAGATATTTATTGAGTAATCGCCTGTTTGGTTAAGTCCTCGATCGATTAGTATTAGTCAGCTGCATGTGTCGCCACACTTCCACCTCTAACCTATCAACCTGATCATCTTTCAGGGATCTTACTAGCTTGCGCTATGGGAAATCTCATCTCGAGGGGGGCTTCATGCTTAGATGCTTTCAGCACTTATCCCTTCCGCACATAGCTACCCAGCGATGCCTTTGGCAAGACAACTGGTACACCAGCGGTGCGTCCATCCCGGTCCTCTCGTACTAAGGACAGCTCCTCTCAAATTTCCTGCGCCCACGACGGATAGGGACCGAACTGTCTCACGACGTTCTGAACCCAGCTCGCGTACCGCTTTAATGGGCGAACAGCCCAACCCTTGGGACCGACTACAGCCCCAGGATGCGATGAGCCGACATCGAGGTGCCAAACCTCCCCGTCGATGTGGACTCTTGGGGGAGATAAGCCTGTTATCCCCGGGGTAGCTTTTATCCGTTGAGCGATGGCCCTTCCATGCGGAACCACCGGATCACTAAGCCCGACTTTCGTCCCTGCTCGACTTGTAGGTCTCGCAGTCAAGCTCCCTTGTGCCTTTACACTCTACGAATGATTTCCAACCATTCTGAGGGAACCTTTGGGCGCCTCCGTTACTCTTTAGGAGGCGACCGCCCCAGTCAAACTGCCCACCTGACACTGTCTCCCATCCCGATAAGGGATGTGGGTTAGAATTTCAATACAGCCAGGGTAGTATCCCACCGACGCCTCCACCGAAGCTAGCGCTCCGGCTTCTAAGGCTCCTACCTATCCTGTACAAGCTGTACCAAAATTCAATATCAGGCTACAGTAAAGCTCCACGGGGTCTTTCCGTCCTGTCGCGGGTAACCTGCATCTTCACAGGTACTATAATTTCACCGAGTCTCTCGTTGAGACAGTGCCCAGATCGTTACGCCTTTCGTGCGGGTCGGAACTTACCCGACAAGGAATTTCGCTACCTTAGGACCGTTATAGTTACGGCCGCCGTTTACTGGGGCTTCGATTCAAAGCTTCGCGTGAGCTAACCTCTCCTCTTAACCTTCCAGCACCGGGCAGGCGTCAGCCCCTATACTTCGCCTTGCGGCTTCGCAGAGACCTGTGTTTTTGCTAAACAGTCGCCTGGGCCTATTCACTGCGGCTCATCAAGGCTTTAACACCCTAATGAGCACCCCTTCTCCCGAAGTTACGGGGTCATTTTGCCGAGTTCCTTAACGAGAGTTCTCTCGCTCACCTTAGGATTCTCTCCTCGCCTACCTGTGTCGGTTTGCGGTACGGGCACCTTATTCCTCGCTAGAGGCTTTTCTTGGCAGTGTGGAATCAAGAACTTCGGTACTAAATTTCCCTCGCTATCACAGCTCAAGGTATGTGACCATGGGATTTGCCTCATGGTCCCTCTAACTGCTTAGACGCACATCCAATCGTGCGCTTACCCTATCCTCCTGCGTCCCCCCATCACTCAAACAGAATACGGTGGTACAGGAATATCAACCTGTTGTCCATCGCCTACGCTTTTCAGCCTCGGCTTAGGTCCCGACTAACCCTGAGCGGACGAGCCTTCCTCAGGAAACCTTAGGCATTCGGTGGATGGGATTCTCACCCATCTTTCGCTACTCATACCGGCATTCTCACTTCTAAGCGCTCCACCAGTCCTTACGGTCTAGCTTCAACGCCCTTAGAACGCTCTCCTACCACTGAACATCAACGATGTTCAATCCACAGCTTCGGTGATACGTTTAGCCCCGGTACATTTTCGGCGCGGAGTCACTCGACCAGTGAGCTATTACGCACTCTTTAAATGGTGGCTGCTTCTAAGCCAACATCCTGGTTGTCTAAGCAACTCCACATCCTTTTCCACTTAACGTATACTTTGGGACCTTAGCTGGTGGTCTGGGCTGTTTCCCTCTTGACTACGGATCTTATCACTCGCAGTCTGACTCCCATGGATAAATCTTTGGCATTCGGAGTTTGTCTGAATTCGGTAACCCGATGAGGGCCCCTAGTCCAAACAGTGCTCTACCTCCAAGATTCTTACGCATGAGGCTAGCCCTAAAGCTATTTCGGAGAGAACCAGCTATCTCCAAGTTCGATTGGAATTTCTCCGCTACCCACACCTCATCCCCGCACTTTTCAACGTACGTGGGTTCGGGCCTCCATCCAGTGTTACCTGGACTTCACCCTGGACATGGGTAGATCACCTGGTTTCGGGTCTACGACCACATACTCATTCGCCCTATTCAGACTCGCTTTCGCTACGGCTCCGTCTGTCCAACTTAACCTCGCATGTAATCGTAACTCGCCGGTTCATTCTACAAAAGGCACGCTATCACCCATTAACGGGCTCTAACTACTTGTAGGCACACGGTTTCAGGATCTCTTTCACTCCCCTTCCGGGGTGCTTTTCACCTTTCCCTCACGGTACTGGTTCACTATCGGTCACTAGGGAGTATTTAGCCTTGGGAGATGGTCCTCCCTGCTTCCGACGGGATTTCTCGTGTCCCGCCGTACTCAGGATCCACTCTGGAGGGAACGAAGTTTCAACTACAGGGCTTTTACCTCCTATGGCGGGCCTTTCCAGACCTCTTCGTCTATCTCGTTCCTTTGTAACTCCGTATAGAATGTCCTACAACCCCAAGAGGCAAGCCTCTTGGTTTGGGCTAATCCCGTTTCGCTCGCCGCTACTCAGGGAATCGCGTTTGCTTTCTCTTCCTCCGGGTACTTAGATGTTTCAGTTCCCCGGGTCTGCCTTCCATACCCTATGTATTCAGGTATGGATCCTATCCCATAACGGATAGGGGGTTTCCCCATTCGGAAATCTCCGGATCAAAGCTTACTTACAGCTCCCCGAAGCATATCGGTGTTAGTCCCGTCCTTCATCGGCTCCTAGTGCCAAGGCATTCACCGTGCGCCCTTATTAACTTAACCATTGTTCGGCTTGCGATAAGCTACGCATTTCGGCGTCAGCTCACTCGTCAACATCCTCATGTGCACAAGACGCACACTCCGGTGTTTCCTCGCTCGCTTCCTTGAACTGCTTGCTTCTCACAACCCTCACGGTTGTGTTTTTTAAAAAAAGTTTAGTATCTTAAATCAATCTATAATAATAGAGAGAAAAAATAACTAAGGTGGCGATTACTCGGTAATCTTCTTCATTACATTATCTAGTTTTCAAAGAACGATTGAATTGAGAGATTATACTCTCAAAACTGAACGAACAGTCTAACATCAAGTTAATTCCGTATATTCCTTAGAAAGGAGGTGATCCAGCCGCACCTTCCGATACGGCTACCTTGTTACGACTTCACCCCAATCATCTGTCCCACCTTAGGCGGCTGGCTCCAAAAGGTTACCCCACCGACTTCGGGTGTTACAAACTCTCGTGGTGTGACGGGCGGTGTGTACAAGGCCCGGGAACGTATTCACCGCGGCATGCTGATCCGCGATTACTAGCGATTCCGGCTTCATGTAGGCGAGTTGCAGCCTACAATCCGAACTGAGAATGGTTTTATGGGATTGGCTAAACCTCGCGGTCTTGCAGCCCTTTGTACCATCCATTGTAGCACGTGTGTAGCCCAGGTCATAAGGGGCATGATGATTTGACGTCATCCCCACCTTCCTCCGGTTTGTCACCGGCAGTCACCTTAGAGTGCCCAACTGAATGCTGGCAACTAAGATCAAGGGTTGCGCTCGTTGCGGGACTTAACCCAACATCTCACGACACGAGCTGACGACAACCATGCACCACCTGTCACTCTGTCCCCCGAAGGGGAAAGTCCTATCTCTAGGATTGTCAGAGGATGTCAAGACCTGGTAAGGTTCTTCGCGTTGCTTCGAATTAAACCACATGCTCCACCGCTTGTGCGGGCCCCCGTCAATTCCTTTGAGTTTCAACCTTGCGGTCGTACTCCCCAGGCGGAGTGCTTAATGCGTTTGCTGCAGCACTAAAGGGCGGAAACCCTCTAACACTTAGCACTCATCGTTTACGGCGTGGACTACCAGGGTATCTAATCCTGTTTGCTCCCCACGCTTTCGCGCCTCAGCGTCAGTTACAGACCAGAAAGTCGCCTTCGCCACTGGTGTTCCTCCAAATCTCTACGCATTTCACCGCTACACTTGGAATTCCACTTTCCTCTTCTGCACTCAAGTTCCCCAGTTTCCAATGACCCTCCACGGTTGAGCCGTGGGCTTTCACATCAGACTTAAGGAACCGCCTGCGCGCGCTTTACGCCCAATAATTCCGGACAACGCTTGCCACCTACGTATTACCGCGGCTGCTGGCACGTAGTTAGCCGTGGCTTTCTGGTTAGGTACCGTCAAGGTACCGGCAGTTACTCCGATACTTGTTCTTCCCTAACAACAGAGTTTTACGATCCGAAAACCTTCATCACTCACGCGGCGTTGCTCCGTCAGACTTTCGTCCATTGCGGAAGATTCCCTACTGCTGCCTCCCGTAGGAGTCTGGGCCGTGTCTCAGTCCCAGTGTGGCCGATCACCCTCTCAGGTCGGCTACGCATCGTCGCCTTGGTGAGCCGTTACCTCACCAACTAGCTAATGCGCCGCGGGCCCATCTGTAAGTGATAGCAGAACCATCTTTCAATCTAATTATATGTATAAATAGATATTATCCGGTATTAGCCCCGGTTTCCCGGAGTTATCCCAGTCTTACAGGCAGGTTGCCCACGTGTTACTCACCCGTCCGCCGCTAATCTTTGGGAGCAAGCTCCCTCAGATTCGCTCGACTTGCATGTATTAGGCACGCCGCCAGCGTTCGTCCTGAGCCAGGATCAAACTCTCCAATAAAGTGTTTGATTAGCTCGTTTGCACCTATGGTGCTTTGTTGCTGATAAATCAGCTTTTTTAGAATTACGCTTGACGTTTTACGTTCGTTCAGTTTTCAAAGAACAATCTCGTTCGCTTCAGAAGCGACTTTATTAATTTAACATTTAAGCTCGTTTTTGTCAACAACTTTTTTGTTTTTTTATTAAAAACTTTTTAATAGTTGATGTCACTAACGACTGCTTTAATATAATAACACCATATCTTTTAAAACGTCAATGACTTTTTTTCATTTTTTTATTCTTTTTTTCATTTAACTTATAATGAGCATATTCATCTGCTGGAACAACCCTTTTGAATAAGCTTAAAAGAATCTCATACTTCTCTTTCATTGCAACTTTAACAACATCTGCAATTCGCTCATCTTCTAAATCGAACAATATTTCGTCCATCTCTCTCTTTAATAAATATTCAATTTCTTGTTGCTCTTTTCCATTTAGTAATAACCCGATCAACGATTGTTCCACCCTCTCTTTGACAAGCTATCACTATATTACCCATCCCCACTCTTTTTATAATGATAAATTCATCATGTTTTTAATTTTTTTGCATAGATATAGGACAAGGATGTATTGGGACGAGGTGAATAAGAATGAAATTCTTTTATGTATTTCATGCAAAAAGATTAAAACAATTGACTTTAATTTTGGTAGCAGCATTTTTCACAGCAATGTTTATGTTTATGGAAACAACGATTCATTTACCTGTTTTTTCTACAAAAGACGCACCAAAGGCATTATATAAAGGGGAGAAAGGAGTAGCTCTCACTTTTAATATTGGTTGGGGAGATGAAAAGGCGGAGCCTATTTTAGACTTATTAAAGAAAGAAAAAGTCACTTCTGCTACATTTTTCTTATCAGGCTCATGGGCTGAGAGCCACCCTGATATTGTCGAACGAATTGCTAAATCTGGATATGAAATCGGTATACTTGGTTATAATTACGAAGACTATACAGAGCTAGAAGAAGATAAAATCAGACAAGATTTAGCTAGAGCACAAACCGCGTTTGCTAAGTTAAATATTAAGGATATTAAATATGTGAGGCCTCCAACTGGTCACTTTGATAAAAAGACCTTAGCAGCAGCAAAACAATTAGGCTATACAGTTGTGCATTGGAGTTTAGATTCTAAAGACTGGACAAATCCAGGTACAGATAAAATTATTCAAAAAGTACTCGAAGCTGAAAATGGAGAAATCGTATTGATGCATGCATCTGATTCAGTGAAACAAACATCCAAAGCATTGCCCTCTATTTTAAACGGGTTCAAAAAGGAACAGCTTGAGCTAGTAACCATTTCAGAAATGATGGCCAATGCCAATGCAACGGCAGAAGAAATTAATTAAACAGCAAAAAGTCGTCTGGTTAAACAGACGACTTTTTTGCTTCCAATCTTTCTCTTTGACGGGCAGATTCTGCATTATATTTTGGTAACACGAGTAATTGATAAGCATTACAAATGATTAAAGGTAGAACCATTAACCATAACCAGCTTTCTTCGTTTACTCTTAATACCGGCACCCATTCAATCGTTGTCACGACCACCATAAAGAACAACGCTGGCACAAAAGCATGTTTATTCGTAGTGATTACTTTCAAGGCCGCAATAATTACACCGGCTATTAAAACAAAACCTGCAAGTCCTAAATAAGGAAGAATACTATCTCCTGCATCCGCAAAAGCTTTATAACGGAAGTACACTAAATCAAATAGCACAAATAAAACCAACACAATTTGCACAGCATTCCATAATTGATGAGACTTAAAAATACCCAACCCAAAACGATGGACTGTTAAATATGCGAAAAATCCCATTTGACTAATAATACTAAAAATTAAACCGACACCGAATAACCAAAAAAGAACAGATAGTATTTCCAACCCATCAAAATTGGTAAATAAATGAGAAAATTCATCCCAACGCACGACAAAACCAATAACCCCTGTTGCAACGCCACCGACAAGTAATGTGGTTATAAAAAATTTGATCCAAGCACGGCTAGTCAATTCCTTTTCCCCCATAACGTTATTATCACTTAATGATTGTACCAAATCTTTACTTGAAAAATCTAGGCAATCCGCAATTTACGCATAATATTGACCGATTTTCTTCATTCTATTAGTACGGGATATTTATTTTAGGAGGCAGTTTAACATGAAAAAAAGCCTTTTTATTATTCCATTGCTCCTCATTCTAACCTTAACAGCATGTTCGCAATCAGGTAGTGAGCACATGGACTATGATCAAACAAAGAAAATGATTGTAGATATACTAAAAACGGATGACGGAAAACAAGCATTACAAGACTTAATGGCTGATGAAAAAATAAAACAGCAACTAGTGATGGACCAAAATATGGTGACAGAGACAATCGAGAGTACTCTGACATCTGAAAAAGGCACAGAGTTTTGGAAAAAGTCATTTGAAGACCCAGCGTTTGCTGAAACAATGGCTAAAAGCATGAAATCAGAGAATGAGGAGTTACTCAAGGACTTAATGAAGGATCCAGATTATCAAAAAATGATGATGGACATTCTAAAGGATCCTGAAATGGAGAAAAAATTAACAGAAGTGATGAAAAGCCAAGAATTTAGAGCTCATTTGCAAACAGTCATTACTGAAACCTTTGAAAGCCCGCTCTTTAAGGCAAAATTACAGGACGTTCTTATGAAAGCGGCCGAAGAATCACAATCAGGTAAATCAGGTAAAGAAGGTGGCGGCAGTAGTAGCGAAGGTGGTGGTGGTGAACAAGGCGGTGAAGGAGAAGGCGGCCAAGATAGTGGCGGCCAAGAAGGTTCTGGAGAAGAATAAAAATATAAAAAGCATTTGGACTTAACATCCAAATGCTTTCTTATTATGCTTTTTCAATTACTTGTTGTGCAATTTCTGTATAGATTTTTCCTAAACGATGATCTGCGTCGTAAATAGATGGTGCGAAATCTTCTTCGCTCCAATCAGGCTGTTGCAGTGGTAATTGACCAATTACCTCTGTTCTTAGTTCTTCTGCCAGTTTTTCTCCGCCACCATGACCGAAGACATACTCTTTTTCACCTGTAACTTTACTTTCAAAGAAAGCCATGTTTTCAATTACACCTAAGATTTCATGTTCAGTACGAATAGCCATCGCACCAGCACGAGCGGCAACAAAAGCTGCCGTAGGGTGAGGCGTAGTTACGATGATTTCCTTACATGATGGAAGCATTGTATGAACATCTAGCGCCACATCACCTGTTCCTGGTGGTAAATCTAATAGAAGATAATCAAGATCTCCCCACTCTACTTCATTAAAGAAGCTATTAAGCATTTTACCAAGCATTGGACCTCTCCAAATAATTGGTGCATTATCTTCTACAAAGAAGCCCATAGAAATAACCTTAACACCAAAACGTTCAACAGGAATTATGCGCTCACCTCTTACTACAGGACGCTTCATAATACCCATCATATCAGGGACACTGAACCCATAAATATCTGCATCTACTAGACCGACTTTCTTTCCTTGCCTAGCAAGAGCGACAGCCATATTGACAGATACTGTTGATTTCCCAACGCCGCCTTTGCCACTAGCAATAGCAATAAATTTCGTTTTACTATTCGCTGATAGTAGACCCTTATCTTCTTCAGGCATTGCTTGTCTATGTTTTTCTAGTGTTTCAGCCGGTAGTTCATTAAAACGGATACCCACGGATTCTGCACCCGCTGCTTTAATTCGATTCACAATCTCCGTTTGCAATTGTAATTGTTCAGCTGTTGCAGTCTTGGCGATCAATATTTTCACACTGACGTGAGCCTTCTCCTCTTTTACTTTAATCTCTTCAATCGCTTGAAGTTCCCCGAGTGTTTTATGTAAAAAAGGTTCTTGTAAGCCCTCAATGGCTTCTCTTACTTTTTGTTCAGTAATCATCTATCCTACACCCCTTTAAAATCGTTTCTTCATTAGAATAACTCTAATTGTCATTCTAACACATATTAGAATATCAGTCTTTATACAATGCCTAAAATATCTTAAAGATCTATTTGTATAAATGTTTATATTTTACACGAAGGGGTTTTCAGAAAATAAAAACACGAACAAATCTTTGTCCGCGTTTAATCTTCAATCACAATCTCTTTCTCATTAGAGTAATGGCGCATTATACCATTGTAAATGGAGGCTGCTATTTTATTTTGATAATCGTCACTTTGTAGTAAGGTCCGCTCGTTCTGATTAGATAGGAAGCCTACTTCTACAAGGACACCTGGTTTTTTTGAATGATCAAGAATATAGACATTTTCTAATTCCTTCGCCCGTCTTGTCGTATTTTCTAAGTTAGCGATGAGTTCATCTTGGATAAATTTAGCCGCTCGTGCATTTCCATCTATATGAGAAGCAAAAAAGGTTTGTGCTCCTCTCCATTTAGGAGAAGGGATCGAATTCAAATGTACACTTACGTAAAAATCAGCATCACTATGGTTAATCATATTTAAGCGCTTTTTCAAATCCTCTACTTTTCGCCTGCTATAGCCTTTAGTATCTTCTGCGGCTAAGTCCCTATCACCTTCTCGTGTCATCATCACCACGGCTCCTTGTTCTTGAAGGTAATCACGTAGCTTCAAAGAAACTTCTAGGGCAATATCTTTCTCCAAGACATTTCCATTATCTGCTCCACCATCCGGACCGCCATGACCAGGGTCAAGAAGGATAACCTTTCCGGATAAAGGAAGATTCCAAGCGTTCCAGGAATCATCTTCAGAAAAGTCATATTGCAAAATAAAGAATAAAATAGCCAGTCCAGTTAAAAAACCAATTACTTTTAATTTCTTCTTCACCGATTACCACTCCCCGCTCGTCCTCAAAATATATATATGGGACAAGGAGAATGATTAGAACGATTTAATGCAGTCTTAATTTATGCCTTTTTCGACCATTTTCAAACCCTTCCATCCACCAACTATAGATATACTGTTCACAACTGTAGATTAGGGATTCACTATAAGCCCCTTCTTCATTTTGCGCCCAATATAAGAAAAAATGATACAGAGTATTCGTAAAATGCGTAAGATCCCCTTTACATCTATGTTGTACAGTAGTAGCCGTCTCACCACTAGTACCAAAATGACTATAATGTGCGCCTAAAAGATACGCTTCGATCGCCATATCATAGCAAGCTTCCTCTATTCCCGCATGGTTCATTAAACCTGTTAACAAACGAGATGATCCGAATAAGTGCTTGACTTGTTCTTTCAGATCCTTTACTGAGATCTCCTTTAGCACTGATTTTTCATATTTTAACTGCTTCTCTCGCCGCTTATCTTCAAATGTTGTAATAAGTGTCACTTGTTTTCACCTCTATCTCTATTCTTTAACTTCCTGGATAGAGGCATACAAAAAGCAGCGGTGATTTCCGCTGCCAATTTTTCCACTATATTAATGTGCTACTTTTTCTAACTCTTCTCTAATTTCCTTCGAACGTGCAGCAGCATGTTGAACAGCTTCGGAAATCGCTTCTCCGCCGTGATGAGCTTTCAATGCTTCAACACCTGAATGAGTTGTACCATTAGGTGAGGTCACTCTCTCACGTAAAACAATCGGTGCTTCGCCTTTTTCCAGAACCATTTTTGCTGCTCCATAAATCGTTTGAGCAATAATTTTCCGTGCTTTTTTGGCCTCTAATCCTTGTTCTACACCCACCTTCTCCATCTCTTCCATTAGATAGTAGAAGTAGGCAGGGCCACTCCCTGCAAGACCTGTGAAAACATCCATCTGCTCTTCTTCAATGATAAATACTTCTCCCATGCAAGCAAGTAAATCTTTCACATCTCTTTCATGTCGCTTCTGTGTATAAGAACCGAGAGACATCGCTGTAGCCGATTCTTGAATCATACTAGATGTATTTGGCATCACCCGAATGACTTGCTGCTCATCATTTAGCTTCTCTTCCATATATGAAGTAGAAATACCTGCTAATACAGAAACAACCACTTGATCGGGTCTGATTTTATCTTTTAAAAAGGCAAGGGCTTCTTCTGCGCCATAAGGTTTCATTGCCATAATAAAATAATCAACCTCTTCATACGGTAAATCCTTTTGTAGCATCGTATGAACACCGTATCTTTCCTTTATTTCTGTCAACCGATCCCCATTGAATTTATTCGTTACATAAATTTGCTGTGCTGGTACCTTCTCCGCATGAATCATTCCTGAAATCATTGACTCCGCCATTGAACCTGCACCAAAAAAAGCCACTGTCTTATTCTCTAACATTTACACAAACACTCCTTAAAAGTTGTGTCTTCGTTTCCGTACTTTTTTCAACGTTATCTATCTTAACATGTCACTATTTAGAATCAAGGGTTAACGATTAAGTCATAAGCATATGAGCGAGATAGTGAAAGAAAGCGTTACCATTCAAATCCTGATGTCCTCTAACCTCGCTCAACGGTCTGTATGCAGGCTCAATCTTGAATATCGTGTTTTCATCTCTGTTGTAAAGTAAGGACAACCATCTGCACATACTTCAATAGTAGCTTCATGTTAAATTATTCTTTTATTTTTGGCGTCACAAAGCCACAAACAATGGAAAAGACGAAGTAAAACGGATGAGGAGAACTACTCAGATTTTATAACGATGATAGGTATAAGCCACATCATCCGAAAAGAACTGCTAAACATTTACGTTTCCACTAAGGAACGTCCAAATCTGTTTTGCGCTACTTATCCCTTTGCTTGTAACCATGTACCCCTTCACATTTTCAAACAGAGCGAATTCTCTAAAATTACCAACATCACAAAAAGATCTGCCCCCCACTCCCTTTAAATTATCGCCACCAACAAACACTGTACCGTAGATTAAATTATCGAAAAAATTTGATGATACATCACCAAAAAAAAGCTTTTCGCCACGATAAGTGACAAAAAGCTCTATATTAATCAACTAATCGACTAGAACGAGATTTCTCCGCTGTCTTCTTTAACCAAGGCGTTAATGGTTTTTTTAGTACAAGCCCTAAGATTAAAGAGGCTACGAAAAAGAGAAATAAGTATAGAAAACTCATCCAGACGACATGAGGGACAATGCCTCCAACCGCTTCTCTCAGAATATTAATCGCATGTGTAAATGGTAAGAATGGATTAATCGCTTGGAAAAATGCTGGTGCAACTTGAATCGGGAAAGTACCGCCTGCACCTGATAATTGCAATACCATGAGTATAATCGCTAACGCCTTACCAATATTGCCAAAGATTGAGACAATCGTATAGACCATTGTCATAAACATCATCGCAATAATGACAGTAAATATCACAAACCAAACCGGGTTTGCTGCGTAAGTTCCAAGAATCAGAAGATCACCAACACTCACAATTAA
This sequence comes from Cytobacillus sp. FSL R7-0696, assembly GCF_038006865.1. Classification (NCBI taxonomy): domain Bacteria; kingdom Bacillati; phylum Bacillota; class Bacilli; order Caryophanales; family Bacillaceae; genus Cytobacillus; species Cytobacillus sp. FSL R7-0696. Next base: position 1,508,654 of record NZ_JBBOWA010000001.1, read on the forward strand.
CCCTTGTAGAAAGCCAACGATTAAAAAGAGTACAAGCCTGCCAAGGTAAACATGACGAATAGAATACTCCTCTTTCATATCTTTTGGGTGGACATCTGTTTTTAATAAGTTCGCTAATAACAGTGCACCTACCCATAAACATAACACGGTATAAAAGGGTGTATTCGCTGAACCGTAATTCGGGATTGGATATAATTGATCCTCAACAAGCTTTACCGGCTCTTTAAAGAATTCACTTTCTTTTTGAATATCATTTTTTAATAACGCAATGATTTCTCCCAAATCATTATTTGCCTTAAAATCTCGAATATCATCGGCTGCTTTATGGACCGAATCCTCAAGCGCAGGAAGATTCCCTTGAATGAACGCGGTAACTTCAGAAAGTCCTTTTTCCACCTCAGGAAGGTTTTCATTCACTAAGCCCGCTATTCGCGAGAATTCTGACTCAATTTTAGGGAGGTCATTACGGACAAAGTTACTTGCTTGATGAACTTTTTCTTCCACACCTGGGAGGTCATTTCGAATAAAGTCGCTTGCCTTATGAACGGCATCAACTGCTTTGGGTAAATCCGTCTCAATTTTTGCAACGATTTCACCTATTTTCTCCTCGATTGCCGGTAAGTCAGCAATGATTTGATTGAGCTGTGCTTCACCTGTCTCAGCAATTCCTTCTGCATTTGTCAGCACTTCTTCTATATTCGGCATGTCTTGTTGAATTTTCTCTAAATCGCCCGCAGCTTTTTGTGCTGTCTCATTCAATTGTTGCATGCCATTTAAGATCTCTTGCTTTCCACCATTGTTCATAAAACCAACAAGTCTACCCGCTTGAGCGGCGGTATCTTGAGCCTGTTTCCTAAGTACTTGGATTTGCTCTTTTGATAACTCACCTGAGCCCGCTTGTGCTAGGGAATCATTAAGTGCTGTTAACTGCTGTGATAATTGTGTTAATGAATCAATCACAGTTGTAAATTGACCGTTTTGATTTAACGCCGTAAACATATCAATCGCATGATTAACTGATGTAATATTTGTCTGCAATTGTTGCTGTAAATCTTTAATCGTTTGATTGACCGAATTGTTCATTTGGTCATTTTCGAGTTGTTTAAGTACTTGGTCAATGGAATTGGCCGTATTTTCAATGATAACTGCATTTTGAGTAATAACATCTAATATGGGCTCAATTGCCCCTTCATTTGCTGATAAAAAGCTATTTAGACTTTTAACATATTCTTCAGCATCAGCTGCCATTTGATTGGCCTTCGGTAAAGCTTCCTGCACACGATCAATCACCTCTTGCGCTGTTTGCACACCTTTCAACGCTCGATTTAACTGATCTGATACTTCTCCAAACTGCTGACTTGCTTCTGATAATCGCTCTGCTGCCTCTTCAATTTCTGGTAACCGCTCTTCTAATGTCAATACTTGATCACCTAATTGATTAATGAGCGGAAGCTTTTCTTCTAATGTGAGTATTTGCTGTGCCCCTTGATTTAATTCAGGAAATTTCTCTTCCAAGGCAATTACTTTTGTGATCGTTTCCTTCATTCCTGGCCAGTCTTCATTTAACGTGACAATCTTTTCACCTAGTTCATTTAACTCCGGAAATCGTTCTTCTAATGCAAATATATTATTCTCCACTTTAAGAATGGTCGGTAGTTCTTCCTCTAACTTAATACCGATATTGTTAAATTCCGTGAATAGGGCTTTTGATGCTTCGGCTAAGAAATTCTCACTGATCTGTTCAACTAATGCGGAAGCGCCTGCAGATGTCATCTTTGGTGCAATCGCATTTAATTTTTCATTTACCTCATACCTGACTTCCGGTGCCTCTGGTTCACCATCCACCACACTTGTTAATTGTTTCGAAAAATCCTCGTCAATATAGACCGCAGCATAATAATCACCATCTCTTACTCCTTCTTCAGCTACCTGCCTATTCACAAAGGTCCAACCCATTTGATCATTATCTTTTAATTGATCAACGAGCTCTTGGCCTATATTCATTTCTTTCCCTTCAAGCTCTGTGCCACTATCTTCATTGACAATTGCTACCTTAATTTGACTCGTCTCGCTATATGGATCCCACGATGCAGCAATATTAAACCATGCATACAATGACGGCAAAAAGGCTAATCCGATTAGTAGCAACGCAACTAACGGTACCCTGCGTAAATTCCTAAGATCCTGCCTGACAATGCTGAAAATCTGCTTCAATCTTCCACCTTCCTTATTCATGATGGGCCTTCTAATAACAGAAAACCCCAATTCAATACCTATAAGAATACAACATCCTTTTGGAAGTTTCCATTTAAAAGTCACTGGAAATTTAAAATTAAAAATTAATGGTTGCTTATCGAGAAAACGTCGCTTTAAAAAGGGGCAATAATCGGTACGTAAATATTATTAAAGGAAGAAAAGCATATAAAGACTTTTTACCAACGCCAGATGAAAGCATTTGACATTTAAGAAACCACTCCTAACAAATTAATGATACGATTGAAATTGGATTTAAAAATAGAGAGTGGGTTTCTTTTTGTAAATGTCACATCAATCAGTGGTTGGGATAATGATATCAGATGCATCCGAATGATTAGGGTTCTTTACCTTCTATTAGTTTGGATTATTTTATATGGTTTTTATACTCATTTTAAAAGAATAGTGGAATTAACCCTATTATATTATCCAATGTTGCATGCTGCAGCAGAAAAATATACACAAGTCGTACCCTTGCCCTATAAACATCACTTGCTTTGGACTCTGTTAAGCCACGGAATCCTTCGGCTCATATTTTAAAAAATATATTCAAGGAATAAAGTAAAAGTGGAACTGAATGGACTATATCTATCTAATCGCATATTCGAAAAGTATGCCAATGTAATACAGGCATTTTGGGGAATCTATTTAAAATGAGGAGGGTGGATAGGTCATATCTCGTGTCAATTTACCGGTAAATCACGCTTAACCGCCTTATATTTGGGCTAAGGCGGTTAATTTTTATATCCATTCTTATCAAATACTTAATGGGATAAATCTTTCTTTATTCTTCATCTTTTACTTTATTAAATATTGCTTCTGGAATCATTTCAAAGCCTTCTATCACTGTGTTTTCCTCCACTTCAATCATTAGACAAAGCTTGCCATCCACATGCATTTGACGGACATAGCGCAAATCCTGCGGGCAAACAGAAATATCTGCTACTTTTGTTTTGATTTTAATTGACTTAGACGTATACTTCGGCACAATACTGGTTGCTTTCAGCTCATAATTTTCATCGTCAATTACCTTTTTGAAAGCTGATTCTACCTTTTGGCGATCGACATCCTGCACACCGCTAGTCGTTAGAACCTTCTCCACATCGCGATAGTCCAGTTTCGGGGCATCAGGCTCTTCATTCTCTTCCACCACTCGTTGGATTTCATCGAATACATTGGCAAGTATCGACGTATTAATCTGGTTGCCTGCAACATCCTTTACAATTTCCTCAAACACAATCTTATCGTCTTGTGCTGTCATAGCTTCTTCAGCATTTAATACTTCTTCAATGAAATGATAATCCAGCTCATAGGCTTTTCCTGCTGAATAGAGTACATGATTCACATCTGCAGCATGATCAGTAAAGCTAGGAAATAGAAATCCGCCAACTGGTACTTTCAAATTGATAACAGGATCTACGACAAAGTGATACTTGAATTCTTTCTCCACATAGTCAAACAGTAGCTCCTTTTTGGGATCTATCGTCTTGTTAATACTACATAAGATAAAAGGATTGGCGTAAACCGCATCTCGGCTGCTTTCTTCGGTCTCTTCGTTACTCCGCTTCGTAGGCTTTAAATATTCACCATGTATAAACGTAACAACAATATCCATTTCGTACTGTTTATCCTTCAACATCTTTTCCACAAGATCCAACATATGCTCTTTCCATTCATCCGTATCATTCGTAAGTATCGCTTGATGAAGTATCAGTTGGCTACTATTCTCTATATTTCGCTGGAATTTCAATTCAAACAACTTCTGATCCAACTGGCCTGTCAGTACTTTTTTAAAATTGGTTAAGAAAAGGTCCTGCTGTTCTTGTTCAAGCATTTCAAATGGCGTGCTTTGATGGTGATAAACTTCACTAGATTCTTTCATTATATAAACATTAAAAATATCTTTAATCTTTAATAAATCATTATTCATCTTAAATTGTTTTTTAAAGTCAGCTATATCTTTTTTATTCAAAAATGGATTCTCCCTTAATTCATTATGCAAACCATGGATCAATCAACTGAATTTTATCTTTTCATTTTAACATAATTAAATGGGCTAATGGATGACTTAACTCCATAGATTGTTTCCAAACGAATATCAATTAAAATTAGTTTGTGAAAATGTGCACAAGTGGTTATACTAGAACTATAAACCGATTGTGAAGCATTGAACATGATGAAGAATTAAAAAGTGGTCCATGAGGAAAATAGCCGAACAAGCTTGTAATAGAAGAAACTACTTTTCTTGCCACTTTTAATGTTTATCTATATATTTGACCGACGCCATATGCGCCTGAGATAGTATGATAATTTCTTTAATCAATTCTTCTTTTGATATCTGAAAGCCTGTATTAATCCAATTGGCTAATAAACCGTAAAATCCATATGCTGTGTAGCGCTTAAAGTAATCCATATTAACCGGGAGATCATTAATTGTTTTAAATTCAAACTTCTCCTGATATATCGTAAGTATTGTTTGTGGAAACCTCGTATGCAGTTCGGGAATGGTGTCGACGTAGTTGATTAAATCATAAAATTCCCGATTGTTATAAATGGATGAGATAATATGAAAATACCTATTATCCAATAGGTTTGTACTAACCTCTCTCTTAAGTTTAAACGGCCTCTCAAAAGATTCCTCTAACGCCGCTAGATTGGTGGACAAGAGGTCATCGGCTAATTCAAATTTATCTTTATAGTGAACATAGAACGTACTTCGATTATACTTTGCATACTGCACGATATCTTTGACAGAAACAGAATGGAAGCCCTTTTCTTTCGTTAAGGCAATCAGAGCCTGTTGAAGGTGCATCTTCGTCCGATCTCTTCTTGGGGTAGACCAATTGTTTTGCATTCGCTCCTTCTCCTTATGCAACAAAATTTTGCTGATGTATAGACAATTATACCTAATATGTCTAAGGAATACACAATTACAATTTTATTGCTGATTGAACCTATTCATCATCGTATTATAATTTATTTGTAAACACTTTCAATTAAGTGTATTGACACATTCATTATAATAGGGGGAAGAAACATGAGCAAACTACAAGATAAAGTAGCTGTTATTACTGGGGGAGTATCTGGTATCGGTGCTGCAACTGCAAAATTATTTGCTTCAGAAGGGGCAAAATTAGTCCTTGTTGATATGAACGAAGAAAAAGGTGCTAGTTTTGAAGCTGAATTAAAATCACAAGGTGCAGAAGCGGTTTTCCTTAAAGCTGATGTAACAAGTGAAGTAGAAGTTAAAAATATCTTTACTACAGCATTAGATACTTTCGGTAAAGTAGATATTTTATTTAATAATGCGGGAATTGGCGCGGTAAAACCAACTGAAGAGTTAAGCTATGCAGAGTGGAGAAAAACAGTAGAAGTGGACTTAGATGGGGTATTCTTAGTTGCACAAGCTGCTATTAAAGAATTCTTAAAAACAGGAAGCGGTGTGATTGTCAATACAGCTTCTATGTATGGTTGGGTTGGCTCACCTGGAAGTGCGGCATATAACGCTGCCAAAGCAGGTGTCGTGAACTTAACTCGTTCGCTTGGCTTAGAGTATGCAGCACGAAATATCCGTGTAAATGCACTTTGCCCAGGGTTTATCGATACACCAATTCTTGGAGAAACAGATAGACAAGGTTTAACTGCTGCTACACCAATGAATCGTTTAGGTAAACCAGAAGAAATGGCAAAAGCAGTATTATTTATGGCTAGCGATGATTCTTCTTTCATGACTGGTAACAGCCTAATCATTGATGGTGGATACACAGCACAATAATTATAAATAAAGTAAGGAACCCATTTTGACTTATGGTCAGAATGGGTTCTTTTAAGAGGATGCAGTGACAGAAATATCCATATTTTAAGCAGTCATCTACTTTAACAGCTATGAACAATTAATTTTACCTAGGCTTGTTTATTCCCAATAACATTTTTTTATCTCAATTCGCTTGAGTCAATGTTTCAAGCACAATCTCGGTTGCTTCTCCAATCAATTGATCATCATATTCGGCTTCTTTTTCCTGCTTATTCGACAATATGGCAATCACAATTGGTTCATCATTAGGTGGCCATACAATCGCGATATCATTCCTTGTGCCATATGATGCGGCACCACTTTTATCACCAACAATCCAATCTGTCGGTACTCCTGATTTAATTAAGGTATCACCAGTTGTATTTCCTTTGAACCACTCCTGAAAAATTTCTCTTTTTTCTTCCGATAATTCATCCGTTAATCCAAGCATTCTTAAATTTGTCGCCAATGCTTTAGGGGTACTAGTATCTCTCGTATCCCCAGGAGTTGCTTCATTTAATTCTGTCTCCAACCGGTCCATCTCTGTCACATCATCACCAATTGCTCTTAATGCTTTCTCAAGCTGATCTGGTCCACCTAATTCTGCAAACAATAAATTTCCCGCTGTATTATCGCTATACTGCATAGCTGCTTTCGCAATCTCCCTTAATGTCATTCCTTCATCGACATATTTTTCTGTAATCGGTGAATAGGTAACAAGGTCTTCTTTTGTGTACATTCTTTTTCCATCTAAGATTGATATCGGGTTTTCCTTTAATAAAACGGCACCCGCTAACGCCTTAAATGTCGAGGCATACGCAAACCGTTCGTCTTCTTGATAGGCAACCGTTTCTTCATTACCCGTATCAATAGCGTATACACCTAATTTAGCACCATACTTTTCTTCTAACTGAGCAAACTTGGCAGACGACACATCCTCTGCCTTCACTTCCCCACCATTCACTTCATTTTCTTTAGAACAACCGACGAGTAATAACATAGCTACAAATAAACCAACAATCATTTTTTTCATCTATAAACCACTCCCTAAAATTTAATATCAGATTACATTTGTAGTCTGATTACATCTGTAGTACAATATTACATATGTAATCGTAATTGTCAAACTTTTTTTATAAAAAAGGAGGTGGGCGAGATCTTTATAAGCTTCTTTCTCAACGGGTTGATCATTTCCACTTTTTCAATCCTTACCATCCTACTTATACGTAATTGGATGAAAAACCAAATGAAAGCACAATCACTTAACCACTTGTGGATATTGCTTTTCCTAACACTGCTCATTCCTTTATGCCCTATACCATTACCTTCTTTGTTTTCCGCACAACCGCAAATGCCGGAATTACAAAAGGAAGGGACAACTTTAGCAAGTGAAGAAAACCAAGGTGTAATGACAAACGAATTTATTAAAGATTTCTCTGTTTCGGTTCAAAGGATTGATTTTTCTTTCTTAAATGTACCACTCATGATTCTATGGCTACTCGGCGTGTTTGTGTTACTATCTTTACTTTTGATTAGCTTTTTCGCACTTAAAAGGTTAAAGGCTCAAACACTACCAGTTGAAGACCCAAATATTGAAGCTCTTTTTCTATCATGCAAAAAAAGACTAGGAATTAAAAGGACTATCGATGTCCGCTATTCAACCGAGACTCACTCACCACTCATTTTTGGCCTTTTTCATAGTGTCGTTGTCATCCCCAAAAAAGAGCAAAGCTGGTTAACCATGACGGACTATGAAAATATCTTCCTACATGAGTTAAGTCATTATAAAAATAAAGATTTACTTACAAACTATGTGATGATTTTCTTCCAGGTCATATACTGGTTCAACCCGCTCATCTGGATTGCCTCAAAAAGAATGAAAGCCGATAGAGAAATGGCTTGTGATGAGGCAGTTTTACAGTTACTCTATCATGACAAAGCTGTCGTTGGTTATGGGCATACAATGATTAATTTCGCATCTACAATGCAAAGGAAGCTACCACTAACCGCAGAATTCACGAGTGGCAAACGACAAATGAAAGAACGAATCGAGCGTATTGCTGCTTTTCGTACAAAAAAAGCATACTCAATTAAAAAAACAGTATGCTTCTATGCTTTAACTCTTTTTATCTTAATTGCTCAACTACCTTTCGTAGCTGCACTCGAAATCGGAGCAGAAGAGACATATGACTTTCAAAACGAGAGCATCATCGAGCGAAATCTCTCACCCTTCTTTCAAGGATTTGAAGGAAGTTTCGTCCTTTATGATGAAGCGAAAAATCAATACGTCCTTCATAACCGCGAGAAAAGTATGAAGCGGATCTCACCTGATTCTACTTATAAAATCTATAGTGCTTTATTTGCATTAGATGCAGGGTACATTACGGAGGAAGCTTCCACCCTTTCATGGGATGGCAGAAACCAACCTTTTACGGCTTGGAATCAAGATCACAACTTAACTTCTGCTCTACAAAACTCAGTAAATTGGTATTTCCAACGCTTGGATACAATGACTGGTGAGGAAGGGTTACAAACAAAACTTCAACGTATACATTATGGCAATGCCGATACTTCGGGAGGCGCAAAGGACTTTTGGAATGAATCGTCCTTGAAGATTTCACCAGTTGAACAAGTCGAGCTCTTGCAATCTTTTTATCATCATCAATTAGGGTTTAAAAAGGAGCATACAGCCAAGGTGCAAGATGCACTATTAATTGAAAGCCACACAGGTTACCGCTTATATGGAAAAACAGGCACAGGAACCATTAATGGTCTAAACAAAAACGGTTGGTTTATAGGTTACGTCGATACAAAGCAAACTACCTACTTCTTTGCCACAAATATTCAAGACGAAGGAGAACCAGATGGGCAAAAGGCAATACAAATCACGAGAGATATTTTGAAAGAATTAGGGATTTACGAAAGCAAGGAGGCACAATAATGGGGGAAACATTACCGAATATCTCAGAATCCGAATGGGCCATCATGAATGTCCTTTGGGATCACTCACCGCGAACAGCTAACGATATCATCCAATCATTACAAAAGCACACTGATTGGAAACCAAAGACCATCAGAACACTGCTTGACCGTCTCGTCCAAAAGTCCGTCGTAGCTGTCGACAAGAGCCAAAAAGTGTACACCTTTTCCCCACTCTACTCCCAAGAAGAGTGCCAAAAGGCAGAAACACAATCATTCATCCAACGCATCTACGGCGGCACACTCAAATCCATGCTCGTCCACTTTATCCAAGATGAAAAACTATCAGACAAAGACATCAAGGAACTGCGTTCGATATTGAATGAGAAGCCTGAAGGGAAGGAATAGGGAAGGATGAAGACACTAGAAACCCGTCCTACAATTTTGGCGTTTCTGGTGTCTTTTATTTTCAAATACGCCATGATAATAATAGTGTCTGAATGATTATTAGCCGCATTAAACAGTTAAGATGATGGAAATAATTTAAAAGGAGACTTACTGTTTTGGAAGCAAAGTCTATTAAGTTCTATGAATTTGGTAATCCCGAAGACGTACTAAAAATTGAATATAAAAGTGTCCACACTCCTAAGGATAATGAAGTGCTTGTCCGTATGATAGCAAGACCAATGAACCCTTCTGATTAAATTCCCATTAAAGGTGCATATTCTCACCGTATTCCGTTACCTAATATTCCTGGTTATGAGGGCGTAGGTATTGTAGAGGAGGTTGGTCCATTAGTATCTCAAGACCTTATTGGTAAGCGTGTCTTACCTTTACGAGGTGAAGGTACTTGGCAGGAGTTTGTGAAAACAACAGCAGACTTTACCGTGCCGATACCGGATTCTATTGATGACTTTACAGCTGCTCAGATGTATATAAACCCAATAACAGCCTGGGTGATATGTGTGGAAGAATTAAAATTAAGGCCAAATGATGTCTTATTGGTAAACGCATGTGGTTCTTCTATTGGGCATATTTTTGCTCAATTATCTAAAGTAATAGGCTTCCGGTTAATAGCTGTAACAAGAAATGAGAAATACACAAAAGATTTACTAAGCCTCGGTGCTTCTTATGTTATTAACACCTCTGTCAATCCATTGCATGAAACAGTGATGGAATTAACCAATGGACTCGGAGCCAAAGCAGCCATTGATTCTATAGGAGGTCCCTCAGGCACTAATTTAGCATTTAGCGTTCACCCGACTGGAACCTTTTTAACTATAGGACTATTATCAGGAATTCAAGTAGACTGGGCACAAATCATAAATAAGGCAAAAGTAAACGCCAAAATATTTCATTTACGACATTGGAATAATAGAGTTTCGATAAGTACTTGGCAAGAAACATTTAATCAACTGATAACCTTAATCACTAATAAAAAGATAAAACTCCAGAATGCAGATGCTCAATTCGACTTGATCAAAGTAAAAGAAGCAGTCAATTTTGTAGAGTCTTATCGATATCGGAAAGGAAAGGTTTTTCTAACCAACTGATAAGTATTGAACCTAAAAAAGAGTCGGATGAACAACAACGTTCATTCGACTCTTTTCATTATGACAATGCACTTGAAGGACTACTTGTATTTTTATTATTTCTCATATGTTGAATAAGTCCCAATATAATCAATACGACAAAGCCACTAATAGATACCAATAAATTGTTTGGATAAGCCATCGCAATGCCAGAAGCGAATAGTATGATTCTTTCTATTATATTCATCTTCGCGACAAAGAAATTCATTAAGGATGCACTGATGGCAACCATTCCCAAAACAGCTGTTATCAATACTGGTAATAAACTACCCCACGTCCAATCACCCTGTAACAATAATACCGGATTAGACACGAAGACGTATGGAATAATGAATGCCGCTATCGATAGCTTGAAGGCGACCACACCCGCTTTCATCGGATTGGCTTTTGCTATTCCTGCACCCGCGTATGCAGCTAAACATACAGGTGGCGTAATATCAGCAACGATACCAAAATAGAAAACAAAGAAATGAGCTGCAATCAATGGTACATCAAATGACATAAGAGCTGGTGCTGCTAATGCTGCTGTAACCACATAGTTAGCGGTTGTTGGTAAACCCATACCTAGCAATAAGCAAGCAATCATCGTGAAAAATAATGTAAGGAAGAAGCTCCCTCCAGAAAGTTCAATTATACCTCCCGTAATCTTTCCTCCGAGCCCTGTCATCGTAACAATCCCCGCAATGATACCTGCAGTAGCACATGCCGCAATAACTGGCAGAGCCACGCGTGCACCTTGTTCTAAAACATCCAAAATCGCTTTAGGACTCATTCTTGTATCTTTCCTAAATAAGCTGACAATAAAGGCTGTCGCAATTCCCCATAGAGCAGCAGTGTTCGCAGTATAACCTAAATATAGTAAACCAATGATTACGAATAAAGGAGCTAGGAGATCTAATCTTTTAGCAATCCCTTTAAATGGTGGCAATTGGTCTTTAGGCAACCCATGAATACCTTGTTTTTTTGCTTCAAAGTGAGCCCCTAAAAATACGCCTAAAAAATATAAAATAGCAGGAATTAATGCAATAATGATAATTTCTTTATAAGCTGTTCCCGTATTACTCGCCATAATAAAAGCTGCTGCTCCCATAACTGGCGGCATAATTTGCCCACCCGTCGACGCTGATGCCTCAGTCGCAGCGGCAAATTCCGGCTTAAACCCTGCCCGCTTCATCATCGGAATGGTAAAAGACCCCGAACTCACTGTATTTGCAACAGAAGAACCCGTCACCATTCCTTGTAATCCACTTGCTGCTACAGCTGCCTTGGCTGTTCCTCCTGTCATCCTACCAGTTGCACTAAAAGCTAAGTCATTAAAGAATTTCCCAATGCCCGTTTTAGTCAACATCACACCAAAAAATAAGAACAGAAAAATGAACGTAGAGGAAATTCTTAGCGGTGTGCCAAATATAGCCTCTGTATTAAAAAACATACTTGTCATCAATCGATCAAAGGTAAAACCCGAATGTTGAAATGCTTGGATAGGAAACACATATCCCAATAGGCCATACAGTAAGGCGACAATGGCAATAATAACAATCGGTAAACCTACCGCTCGGCGAGTTGCTTCTAATACTAATACAACACCTAAAGTGGCAACAATAATATCAAGCGTAGAATATCCTAAAATTTTGACTTGATTACTAATTAAACGTTCATATTCAAACACGATATAAAAATTAACAGTTAAACTTAATAAAGCCAGTACTCCATCATACCAAGGGACTCCTTTCTTTTTGACCATTGAACTTTTGAAAGGATATAAGATAAAAATAATGGAGAGCCCACCTGCTAAATGAACCGCCCCTTGAATTAAAGTGACATAAGGGCCCTTTAGCGCTGTATACAGTTGGAATAAAGTTAAGGAGATTGCCAGAATCGTAACAATCCACGCCCACTTATGTAAGTTCGTTCGAAAGTTTGATTCTTTATCATATTTTTTTAATATGTCTTCAGAATCATTAACTGTTACTTGAGACATAATCATTCACCGCCTTCGAAAGAATAAAAAGGCTGGACAGCATGATGTCCAGCCCCCTTTACACATGTTCTTTTAATCCATATAGCCTTTTTCTTTAAAGTATTTCTCTGCACCTGGATGAATGGGTAAACCTTCTGAACCATTCATGATATTTTCAGGGTCCAAAAACGTCCCTTGCGGATGCGTAATGTCACCTACATTTTCATATAGTCCCTTAACAATTTCATAACCAAGTTCTTCTGAGATCTGGTCAGTAGACCCTACTAAAATCGCATAAGCAGTAATAGCTGTGACTGGCTCTTCAAGAAAGTCGTAAGAATCAGCAGGAATCTCAATTTCTCCATATCCAGACGTCTCTAGAATCGTTTCTAGTGGTTTTCCTTCCACTGGTAAGAGAACAACATCACGCTGAAATGATAATTCATCTATGCTACTAGCAGGTAAACCAAGTAAGCCAAATGATGCATCTAATTGACCATCTTGAATTTTAGCCGCTGCATCCCCAAATCCTTCTTCATATGCTTCATAGTCACCATCTTGTAAACCATAAGCCTCTAAAATGATTTTAGCTGCAGCTTGTGTTCCACTTCCCGCTGGTCCGATAGCTACTTTTTTCCCTTTTAACTCCTCAATGGAAGTAATTCCTGTATCTTCAGTCGTGATAATTTGCATAACCTCAGGATAAATATGTCCCATAAATCCAAAGTTATCTACTTTTGCTCCTTCAAATTCACCTGTACCCTCAGCCGCTTCTAATGCTGGGATGTGAACCGTCATACCTAGCTGCATTGTACCTTGAAAAATGCCGCCAATATTTTCAACAGATGCACCTGAAGCAACAGCACTGACATTAAATCCATCTGCTTCCACGTGGTTATTCATCACCTGTGCCATTTCTTGGCCAAGTGGATAATATGTCCCACCTGTACTACCTGTTCCCATTTGCAAATCTGTTAATGCTTCTGTTTCTTCACCTGAAGCACTATCATTAGAATCGCCTGAATTCCCACAGGCACCTAAGAAAATGACTAAAGCAGAAAGCAAAGCGATCCATAACCATTTCATATTTTTTTTCACAAAAGAAGCCCCCTTCTCTTTCTAGTTATTTAGTCTCTCTATCGACTCCCCTATTATTTAAGCAAATATCACACAATTTGTCAAAGTATTTAGAAATATTACAATAATAATTAATTTATGTTAATTTATACTTGTTTATTACCTAAAATTCACAAATGATGAGAAATGATGAATGACTCTTTAAAGGTGATGAACTAGAAGATAAGTTAAAGAAGGACCCTATGACACATTAGAAATTTTCTATAACTTGACTTAATAGTAACTTCATATAGTAGACTTCTGCCTGATGAACATTCGCAGCCTCATCATTTTTGATATAAAAAGTTCATCTTATTAAAATGTAATTCACTTTATTATTCGTCAATGCTTAACTTTGATCACCTAATTTGGCAAGGTAATCAATTAAGAAGTGTAAAACAATTAGCGGAATAATTGATCCTAAAATAATATAGAGACATGAAAATAAAAAACCTATAATAGAAGTTCTTACAACTCCTACCCACACTCCTTGATAGGTATGTGCTAATCCAAATATAAAAGATGCAGCAATAATGACTCCCCATATTGATAAATTAGGAGATAAATAGGATAGTGCAAAAATCAAGAAACCTCTATAAAGAACTTCCTCCGTTATCGCCGCACTCAATGAGACAAAATTCCACACTTTTTTCTCTTTATCATTTACTGGCAATATCGGAGTAAACTCATAATTCTCCATTTCCCTCGCTTTTTTTAGGGATAGTTCACGCCTAATCTTAGAACTTAAATAATAACCAAATATATAGTACAAAACTAAACAAAGATAAAATACTCCTAAGATTAAAATGATGTAACTGAAAACAGTACCTAAAACAGAAGTATTAAGTTTCAGTGATGTGAAGCCTATTTGCCCTAAAGACAGTTCTGTCAGTAAAACCAAGCCAAGCATGAAAATGATGGGTAGCCATGATCCATATATTATTTTGTAGTAGTACTTTAATCTTACATTCTCTTTTATCCGTACATCCTTTTTGAATTTCTGAAAGTCTAAGTATCCCATAATCGGATCATAAAGCAATAAGGTAATTAAAATAAGCCAAAATCCAATTTCCATAATTTATCCTCCTTGATAGATTGTGAATTAATTTTAACAACTCACGTTACGTGAGATACAAGGGGGAAATTAATATGAGGTAAATGAATTGTACTTAGATTGGATGATTTAAAAACGAATTCATCTTCGTTTTATGAAAAGCTTGTTTCTCAAACATATTCTTGCAAGATTGAACAATATAATTATTTATCCTTGATCCTAGAACACTTTAAATTCATATTTAGACATAAAAAAACTCCTTGCTCCTTAAGAACAAAGAGGGTTAACATTTATATAAGAAGTATATTACCATTTTGCGAAGTGTTATATGGCTACAAAAATGTATGAAAAGGGATTTTTTATTCCAATAAGTCTTTCCGCTTAAAGAGTTGTACGGTTGCGATGAGTACGACGATAATAATAGCAATAGTTATAATAAAAGCTAGTAAGAAACTAGAATCTAGTTTTCCTGACAGCAAGACCTGTCCTGTGTGCTCAGTCATCGTAGCCGGACTCCATTTCATATACTTTCCTAGAATGGATGTAACTGTTGAAATGGCAAAGACCACAAATATTGTAACAAAAGCAACACTACCATTTCCTTTCATTATCGTACTAAAAAAGAGCGTCAATGTAACAACAAAAACTAACCATATGCTGTAGATCACTACACTTTGAAAAATGCGCTCAAAAGCGACTGTTTCAATGAGTAAGCTCGTATAATACCAAGAAGCTACATATCCGATAAACAATGAAACGAGTGTAATTGTAAGTAACCCAGCCCATTTAGATAATATATATGAGGAATAAGAAACTGGTTTAATCATGACCATAGCTGCTACTCCACTTTGTCTTTCTTCGGAAACAACACCCATTGCACTCAAAACAAGAATAAGTACACCAAGCATCCCATAATTAGATAGAACATTCATTAATACCTCAGCCCCAGTTGGAGTAGGCATTTCAAGGATTGTACCTTCTGGAAGACCGCCAAAAGTGTCCAAAATTTCCGGCATATAATACGAACTAACCGGCTGCATAACACCTAGCAAAATAAACACAATTGGAATCCATAAAATTTTATAATTCCGCACCATTTCCGTTATTTCTTTTTGATAAAGAACAGTCCATTGCGTCATGCCTTCACCACCTTGACAAATAAATCTTCTAATGTTGTTTGAGAAATCTCGAACTTACGAATCGGAAGTTTTCTATCCACAATATCTTTTAATAATGTCTGCTTTCCATTTACCATATCTTTTAATACGATGCTGGTTTTATTACCTTGAATGTTTACTTCAGATACAAAGCTATAACTCGCTATGCTCTTTAACCAATCAACAGCTGGTGATTCGAATTCGATTTGTAAAATAGGTTGCCGATACTCCTCCATGACACTTCCCAGGCTACCTGATATCGCAATTTCCCCAGCATGCATGATAAGAATGTCATCACTTATTTCTTCTGCATCGTGAAGGACATGAGTTGAGAAAAGAATGGTTGTTTCCTCTTTAATCTCTCTCATCATGTCCAACACTTCCCGTCTCCCAAGTGGGTCGAGTGCAGAAACAGGCTCATCTAAAATAAGTAATTTCGGACGATGAATGAGTGCCTGCGCCAATCCGAGGCGCTGTTTCATTCCACCAGAATAACCTCCTATTTTTCTTTTTTTTGCATTCGTTAGACCCACTCTTTCAAGTAATTCCTCACTCCGTTTTTCTGCTTCCTTACGATTCATTTTTGCCAATTGTCCTGCGAAAACAAGAAACTCCTTTCCGCTCATCCAATTATAGAAAGCAGGATATTGAGGTAAATACCCAATATACGGCCTTAAATCCTTTGGTTTTTCCCCTTTAAAATCAATACTACCTGAAGTCGGCGCCAACAATCCGGATAGCATTTTTAATGTCGTTGTCTTTCCTGCTCCATTTGGTCCAAGTATTGAAACGCACCTGCCTTCTTCAATATGAAAATTGATTCCTTTAACAGCATTCGTATTTCCAAAACTTTTTACTAAATCGTTTGCCTTTAATAATTCCATTAATCATTTCTCCTTCCAACAACCAAATAAAGCACTGGCCCTATTATGCCGATAATGAGAATAACAAGAACCCACAACCATTTTGGTCCGTTCGTTTTTTCTTCTTTAATACAAGAAACTAATGCGATAAACATAAGAATTAATTGTAAGACAATAATTGGCGCAAACGCTCCCCATGGGATTCCATTTAACAGTTCATTCATTTTTTCTCCTCCAAACTGTTTATTTATCCTTAATACGATTACGTTTGCCTATTCGTTCACTCACGAAAAAAAAATCTCAGGAATTTGATCCTGAGACCTTTCTTTTAAATATTTTTCTTGCAAAAATAAGATAGATAATAAGATACGTTGGAAATTGAATAAGACCTAAGAAGCCCCATAGCCAAGCATTGTGTCCTCTTTTTCGCGCATCCCAAAACATCCATGAGCTCTGGCAAATCAGAATGAACGCAATCACAAGCCATAACCAAAGCGATATGCTACCTAGTTCATTTGAGTTCATTCATTACTGACCTTCTTTCTAGTTTTGTTAAGAGCGACGGGCAGTAAGATAATCCCCACAAGCTGAAAATAAAGAAAAAGAATTGGCTGGCGATAAACGACAGCAATCACAACTGAAAGCACTAATACTGCAACAGAGATAAACGTGAGGAGGTCTTTCCATTGTTTTTTTCGTATTCTTTTTTTCTCTAATTCAACATTCTGTTGAAACCATTGTAAGTTTGGAGTAGATACTGGATTCCATTGATCCAGTTTTTCTAAACCATCTGTTAATTGCTTAACCGTTAATTCCTCTTCATCATCCAACATAGAATTACTATTTTTAGAATCATAATCCTTCAAGATCAGCCAACTCCTTTCGTACATTTTTTAGACCATTTGAAACTCGAGATTTTACTGTTCCTTCTGCTAGACCCATCATTTTCCCAATTTCCCCATATGAATATCCGTAATAATGCTTTAATACGATTGGCATACGTATTCCTTCATTAATTTGGGCAAGTATATCAAGTACATCTGCCCAATCTTCATTCATATTTGCTGCATTCCATTTCATTTTTCGGAGCGCTTGTTCCTGCTCTAGCCAGTTATTCTCCAGCTTCTTTCTCCGCTTTTGATCGATGAAAAGGTTCGTTGCGATTGTGATGAGCCATGAGGAAAACTTTGATTCACCATTATACAGTTGGATTTTTTCAATACACTTCATCATCGTCTCTTGTGTTAAATCTTCTGCGACTTGTGGATGAAGGGTAACTTTCATTAAATACTTTACGAGGAACGAATAATTCTGTTGTAGCAGCTTCGAAAGCGCCAATGTATCTCCTTTTTTCGCCTTTCGAATTAAATCCTTTTCATCCATGAGATCTACTCCATACAATAATAATCTATATGTAATACGATTAACTGGGAAGAATCGTTCATTTTCAAAATAAAGAATTACAAAAAAACGTTTAGCCAACTATTAGTAATTATTATGACCATAGATTTTGCCAAAGGAATCAATTATTGACTGCATTAGCTTAGGCATAGTTTCCCCTTTTGGATCAAACATAGTTTTTAAAGGTACACGTTGCGAGACTTTTTTGTTATATTACTTTTCATGACCGAATCTCAAGCAAAGTTTTAAAAAAGGAAACTTGTAAAAAAGGATCCCGAGCATCGTTTTTCGATGACCAGAACCCTTTTAAACTTAGGCCTCAATTTTATCTTTGAAAAGATTTACACTATCAATCTTAGGTAATTTACGTAACACAGAACTACTTAACCAGTAAACGCTAAAAGTTATCATAGAAATACTACAGATCATAATAGCAAGTGCTGGTGTAAATGTTTCACCTAGAAACCCTCCTATAAGTGAACCTAAAGGCATTCCCAAAGCTGATGCACTAGCAAACTATAAAACACTATCATATAAAACAAGTAGTCATACTTTTAAGTTGACTAAAACAGATATGAAACATATGCTTGAGAGACATCACCCAAAATATTGGGACGGTTCTGTTAAAAAAGATCAAACATTCTATAACCCTGATTTAAGTGTTAATGATGTGAAAAACATTGCGCATACAATTGCTAAAAACAAAAAATCTACCTTGTCTAAAAAAGGAACAAATTCAACATTTCAGGTTGAAGGTAAAGTAAATGGAGTTGAATATGTTATGGGAATTACTAAAGGACATATCAAACAACTATACCCTAAATAAGGAAGATGAGTAATGGGAAATTTAAAATTTGATGTTTTTATACTTAAAAAGAAAGTTACTGACTTAGAGAAATTGAAAAATAATACAGATGAGTATTGTTTGGTTTTAAATGAGAATCTTAATTCAATAAAAGACATTATTAATAGTGATAGTATTGATGACGGTATTCTAAATTTAGATGGTGGAGTTATAATTGAGTATAATTATAAGCCACTAACTGATTTCTCCTTTTGGGATGATTTGCCAACATTATTGTCTTATATGCTCAATTTAGTTGAAGAGTTCAAGGAAAATGGTCAAGCATCCTTTTATTTTCCTAGTCAGCCTATGAAGGTCGAACTGAAGAAGGAAGGGACCAAAGCTAAGTTTAGTGTTCATGAAAAGTCTATAGTCGTTAATAGTGATGTTTTAATTGATGATATTCTTAGAAATACCCGAAAGTTCTTTGAACTATTAACTAACGAATTGCAGCTATGTAAATATCAATTTGAGTTAGATCAAATTGAATCTATAAGAAAATAAAACTTAATTAAAAAGAGTCTATTAAGACTCTTTCAGCTTGTAGACAAAGTCTAAGAATTAGACCAAGTCTACAAGCTTTTTTTGTATAATAGAATGGAATCGATTTTTTGTGGGGGATATAAAATGTTATCAAAACACGTTGAAGATGGAAGAAATCAAATTGAAATGGTTGCGTTGGATCAACTTGTTCCAGATGATCATCTGGTCAGGAAGGTTGAACAATCGATTGACTTTGAATTCATTTATGATCTGGTAAAAGATAAGTATTGCTTAGACAATGGTCGACCGAGTGTTGATCCCGTTGTTCTAATTAAAATGGTCTTCATACAATACCTTTTCGGCATACGCTCAATGCGTCAAACCATAAAGGAAATCGAAACCAACGTGGCTTATCGATGGTTTATTGGCTATGGGTTCACCGAGAAGATTCCTCATTTTTCAACCTTCGGTAAAAACTACGCACGACGCTTTCACGATACAGATCTATTTGAACAAATTTTCTATCGCATTCTAAAAGAAGCGATGACCAAGGGATTGGTCGATCCATCCATTGCTTTTATTGATTCTACTCATGTAAAAGCGAACGCTAATAAGAAGAAATTTGAAAAAAAAATAGCCCGAGTCGAAACGAGATCATATCAGAATCAGTTAGATGAAGAGATTAATATCGATCGTGAGAAACACGGAAAAAAGCCCTTCCCCCCGCAGAATAAAGAAGAGTCAAAAGAAATAAAAGTTAGCACGACAGATCCTGAAAGTGGTTATTACGTAAAAGATGAACGCGAAAAACTATTTGCGTATTCGTTTCATACGGCGAGCGACTCCCGTGGGTTTATCTTAGGGTCACTGGTCACCGGAGGGAATGTTCACGATAGTCGGATGTTGGACAAACTCGTCACTCAAGTCACAGATAAAGTCGGTAAGCCCCATTCTATCGCTGTTGATGCAGGATATAAAACACCACACATCGCTAAATTCTTAATGGACCAAGACATCAGACCTGTTATGCCTTATACACGTCCAAAAACGAAAGACGGATATCTTAGAAAATACGAATACGTTTACGATGAATATTTTGACGCCTATCTATGTCCCGAAGGACAAATTCTATCTTACCGTACGACGACAAGAGACGGGTACAAACAATACGCTTCAAATCCTTTGGAATGTAAAGACTGTCCTCTGTTAGAACGTTGTACGCAAAGTAAGAATCATACCAAAATGATTCATAGACATGTATGGCAGGAGTACATAGAGGAAGTAGATCATTTGAGACATACCGAACGTAATAAAACTCTATATGCGAAACGTAAAGAAACGATCGAACGAGTCTTTGCGGACGCAAAAGAAAAGCATGGCATGCGTTGGACGACCTTAAGAGGTATTAAAAAAGTTTCAATGCAGGCGATGCTTACGTTCGCTGCCATGAATCTTAAGAAATTGGCAAACTGGACATGGCGAGGGTCATGTCCAACCTAAAAAAGAAGAAAAATCTTTGACAACAATAGAAAACCCCACCTTCGCTTAATGCAAAGTTGGGGTTTGTCTACGGTCTGAAAGAGTCTATTAAGACTCTTTTTTTCATATAAAATGTTAAGGTCTTTTCGATTATATCATACGCTTTTTCATTTCAATTTAAAAAAATATAATAATATGCTGTGGGTGCGCATTAATTAATCCCTGGACAATAATTATTACCCACACCCCGCGATAACACTCTAACATGGATATGTACACTATGTGACCGATGAAGTGAAGGAGAAAACAGCCGAGATGTTCCAAAAGTACATGAAATTTTAGCTTGGGGTATTCGTATTCGTATTCAACTCCAAATTTGGACATAAAAAAGCCCTCCCTGCTCATAAGAGCGTAGAGGGCAAAACCTTGGTATATAAGGTTTATTAACGTTTTGAGAACTGAGGTGCACGACGAGCGCCTTTAAGACCGTATTTTTTACGTTCTTTCAACAGTAAACACAATTACCATTATATGGAATTTAATAAACCGCATTAAATCAACATTTCCCCTCTTTTTTGTATCGAGGGATTGTAACCGATTTTTCGTAAAGGGTATTCAAGGGGTATTCAAAAAGAACTTTAAAAAACATATACGCTGGCAGGCTATGTAAAGGAAGATGATTTAATTATATTATTTATGGTTCATCAATGCTTCAGCAGAAACCTTCCAAATTACACAATACTTATAGACGAATAATTTGATTAAAATGTGATGATATTCCTTTTTACGACGTTTCCATTACCGTGGCTCCTTAAACTCTTAGTCTATAACTATCCATTACTTTTTAACAAATACTCCCACACCTTCCTCAGCTTCAACTCACTCCTTGTGAATAATCGGAATATAGTACTTCTTACTATAGAGTATTATGGTGTAGGATTTTCCACTTAAGTTTTTTTGAAATTTAGGTTATCATAAAGAAGAGGTGCCTAAAAATGTTTACAAGTGAATTATGTTTACAAGAAAAATTTATTGAACTTAAAAGAGATGAATTAAAAGAAAATGAAAAATTTTTATCTGAATTTAACGCTAGGTTCGGCAATGTAGATATAGTTCAAGTGATTGTCGATGATGCTCATCTAATGAATTATGAACAAGCAAATTTACTTTCCAATTATCAATTTGCAAAAGTTATTGGATATCTACACAAAAAAGGTGTTAGAACTTTTGATTATATCGCAAAACGCACTGATTATGATGGTAAGGTCCTGTCATATTTGTTATCTAAATTAGCAAAAGCCAATATCATCAAAGAAGTCACACCCAAAAGGTATATTATTTCACATGAATTTCAATTTCCAGTCTTACAGTTCATTTCATTTGAAGCTAAATTAACCAATTGGAAAAAAGCAATAATTCAAGCAACAATAAATAAGAAATTTTCTTCATACTCCTATGTTGTTTTACCATTCGAATTAGCAATAAAATTACAAAAAAACCAAATTCATTATTTCAAAAATCAAAATGTAGGGTTAATTGGGGTTTCCAAAGATAGGATAGACTATATTTATAAACCGAATAAAGATCGAGTAAAAATAAATATAAACCCTTCCTTTATCAGTAGTGTTGCTAAATATCAAATTGAGACTTCTATTTTTTCAATTGAAACAGGGTGAAGGAGCTATTAAATTATATATTAATAGCTCCTTTTTATATTAAATAAAGATAAAATTATCATTCTTAAATCGACTCAAAGAATTAAGATAATTTCGAATGTGTCTATTATTAATTCTTTGCAACGTTTCCGATTCATTATAGTGTTTTATATTTGAATCTGCTGTATTGAGAAGTTGTTCTACAAAACTAATTTTCTCCTCAATGCTACCTTTTTCTGTAATAGCATCTACAACTTGTTTTAATGATTCAAAATATTGTTCGTATATTTCATTAAAGCTTATGTCTTCTATATTTCCTACTAAAATTTTTTCGTCTAATTCACATCCAGTAAGAATCTTTCCATATAACTCCTCTTGAAGATGATCAGGGACACTTAAAATTTCTTCTTCAATGGCAAGTTCAAACAACATTTTCATTGAGGTGTATCTCTTTTTTTGCCTTCCCATACCGTCAACTGGCTCTAATCCCTTTTGTTCTTTATTAAAATTTCTCAAGGAATAAAACCAGCCTGTACCAACTGCATCCGCGCCTACTGCAAAATAAACTATACTTTCAATTCCAGAGTAACCTATTACTACTTTTAAACCCAAGTTCTTTAGGTCATAAATCAATTGCAACATACCTTTTAAACGAGTTGGATTAAAATCATGTCTGTGATTATTATTTTTTTCTCGATCTATCGTAATATAAATCCCATCAAATTTATTTGCAATATCACTAAAGTCATCTAAAAAATCCGTGATATACGATTTATTCTCAAGTGCTGTTTCATTAAATATAATTGAAACAAACTTACCTTTATCTACTTCTTTTTCTTCAAGTTGTTCATAAAAGATTTCCCATGTATCTAAAAGCTTATCAACTATCCTGTCATTAAAACTATATAGATAGAGGGATGGCGCCATTATTACATCCACTTCAAAGCCTAATTGAAAATCTATAGACTTTTCGACTAAGGTCTCTAGGTTATCTGTACTTCTCAAATAAGCTCTATCTATGTCTTTCTCCGGAAAGTACTCTAAATCATTTAACCTTTTAGGAATAGAAGATGCAAACTGTTTATAATATACTTTCAGATCTACCATATGCTTAACTGAAGAATAATTTTCATCATTACTACGTATTTCTTTAATTCTTTCTACTCTTTCTTCACGCGGATCCCAAATTACTCCATCTATTAATTGACTTAATAACAAGCGTTCTAACTTTGGCTTCCATGATGGACCATGCTGAGCAAAAATCATTTATTCATCCTCCTTACCTATTAAAGCCTCTAATTCATGTAACAAATTGTCTAAATCTGCCCATCTTCTAGAACGCTGTTCAACAGCAAGCCTAGCAATTATTTTACCAAATAAATTTAATGACCTAGAACTCGGGTCTTTACTTTTCCATATCTGAAAAATATAATGTATATCCCTTTTATTTTCTCTATCAAGATACCTTGTTTGTGGCAGAAATATTTCTGTAGCTATTAAACCCACTGCAAATAAATCAGTTCTAAAATCCCATGTATAATCAGATGTTCTTTTAGATTGTTCTGGTGCCATATAATAAGGTGTTCCTATCACTGCTCTTGTAGCTGTTAACTTCTCTTCTTCGTTTGATTTTACAAGACCTGCATCGATTATTTTAAATTGGCCTTGATGATAGATGATATTTCGAGGCGTAAGATCTCTATGTACATAACCTGCATCGTGCATAACCTTTATTTGATTAACCATTTGGAATAAAAACTGCAAAACTATATCGATACCCTGTTCTTTATGGTATAGCTCACTTTTATCTAAAGTTTGCCCCTCAAATTTGGTTTCAAAATAGTATATAAATTGATTATACTGCTTTGTGTATATCTGATAATCATCCATAATTTCTAATTGGGGTAAAATTGCACATTTTTTTGAAGCCTTTAGCTCCCTAATAACCCTTTTGGAATTAGCATCAATTTCATATGCCTTTTCCTGCTCTAATTCAGAATCCGATAATTCATTCCAAGCATATCTTTGATGCGCTTGATAAGGAGACACATCAACAAATTTAAGTATTCCATTCTTTCTTGGGTCAAAAGCCACCTCAAACACTTGCCGTTGACCACTTTTAGGTAGTTTACTAAAGGATATTGCGGTTAGCCCATGAAGAGCTAATACTTCTCTGACATCAGATTCAGTTATAATATATTCTTCCATTTTACTCTCCTTTACAATAATATAAATATCAAATTATCCGCATTGTTCATATATCCTTATTCTAACATCATTACCAATAAAAAAGATTATTTTACAATTTTTTTCCTTATGACCTAGACAATTGCCCTGCTCTCGTCATGTATTTTTTCTCTACTTGTAAGAGTTCTCTCAAACCATAACTATATGAAAATTCATAAACGGTTCTATTTCTACAGCTCACTTAGGGTTTATATTAGTAAACATTTGGTGAAATAAAAAAGCCATATAACCTCTATAAACCCTTTAATATCAATGTTTATAAGGATATGTGACTTTTGGCATTTTTCAGGAGAGACATATCACTATTAAATTATCATTATCTCGTAATGACCTGACGTAAAAAGTGTAGAAATAAAACTTATCATTAGGCTACTTTGTCATTCTATTTATCTAATTGTATAGTCAAGCTTAGTAGCTCCCCAATCTTTTCTATAATCCTTTTTGTTTCTTTCAGTGCCGGAAGTGGTACAGAAATACTTCGAATTTATCTAGGTTCAGATTAGCTGTGCTGAACCCTCCGACCCCGCACGCGAAATATCATAGTTAAACCATTGAAAATAAAGGATATAATTTCTGTAAATATCATCATCAATGTATTTTCTAAATTAGCACACGCTTGATTAATTGCTGAATTTACTAATAATTCTGAAATTTGACCTCTTGTTTTACCTTGCACATACCGTTTCATGTGGTATGGGTCTTTTTTTGGCTTAAAGTACATCATGTGAAATACCGTAACATATGACGTAACGCGTAGCGTATGAAATATCATGTGAAATCAGATACGCACGAAATACACATGGAGATCCCTGTTTATGGTATATCGCATGGTGTGTGATATGTTGTGTGAAATACGATGCGGTATATCGTAATGAAAGTCTCGTGCGCATGACGTTTCAGATGGTGTGTAAAATGCCATGCGACATATCGTGCATAGGGTCATTTTAAATAATCAATATTTTATACGGTACGACATGATATCTGGTATACCATGTCACATTGTATATGGAATGATATGCGACATGATGTGAAAAACCGAAGGAGTGTTGCGAAATCGCAAACGATCTACATAGTAAAACATGAACTTGTAATTAAGAGAGATAGTATTATGGCAGATTATCAATATATTGGATTGACAGCGTATATTCATATAAAAGGAGACTTTGGAGACAAATTAAAATACCTGACAACGGGGCTAGAAAGCCTCCAAACGCGTCGGAGTGCCTTATGAAAACTATAGCCCAGTGTTGTTTAGATTTTTGTACGACAATGAATCCGTTTGTTACACAGATGATTTAGAATTACCAATACATACGCCTTATGCCTATCAACATGTACAAGCTATTGGCAAAAAAATTAAGGAAAACCCTTTGATAAAGCTTTATGTTCCGGCTGTAGCCAAGGATAATGGTAAGATAGAAACATTTATCTATAAAGCCCTGTATCCCGTGTTACAGAACCTTTTTGGCCGTGCCTTATGGAAGGACGTCAATTTGCGTAAAAATAGCTAATCTAAGGTCTTTGGAGACGCTGGTGAGATGATTTTACGCTCTGTAATTGCTGAAGAACATGTTATTGTCAAAAAAACTTGAACCGACAGCCTTTTGAGGCTTTGTCGGTTCTTTTTTTTTTTTGCAAGCAGATCATGAATTTTTTGGAGGAAACAGAGCCAATTCGTGCCTTCTCAGCGGGTCCCGCGCCCGTCGGTGGTGTTTGTGGACTCTCTCGCTGTCGCTCGTATAACCGCTCCCTCCTTCCCACTCGAAAAGCCCTGAAAGAACCTACGCCCGACGAGCGCGGAGCCTTCCTCCGCTCGGTGGTCTTTCCTGCCTTCTTTAGCGCGCACTTTGTGCGTACAGAGAACGATTTTATGACATACAACCGCCTCGCGTCGTCCACGCTGTCGAACGTCGGATCAATCTCCCGAGGATCTTTTCCTGACGATCCGCTCCCCGTTCGGTACGCGTTTCTATCAACAAGACCTTATTTGTTTGGCAGCTCCCCCTACCCCACTTTGTGACAGCTCCCTGAGCGCTTGTGAGCTAAAATCCCGCCCCGCAGCACGGCCCCCGAATTCTGTCCCTCGGCTGTCGCTATCGGGGCAGAAACCGCGCCGGAAACCGCCCTGGAACTCGTCATACGCATGTTTGCTAGTTGGCGGGTCGAGGGTCATCGGCGAACGCTATAGTGGCGCGGTTTATCGGTAGTCGGGTTCCTCGGGAACTCGGGTCGGATATCGCCCTGGGAGGTCGCAACGCCAGTCGCCGCAATGGATTGAGTGCTCTATGAGATACGCGGCGGAATTACGGTGCGGAATCGGGGAAAGAGCATAAGGGGGACGTATGACAAGCCTCGCTACGCTCATTTGTCAGTCAGCATAGCTGACCGTCCCCCTTACTTCGTCGACCGATGCTTTCGCATCGATCTCCTTGTCCTGTGGGTGCTCAATCGTCATCTTCCTCCGAAGATTCCTAGTTACTCGAAGATCGCTCCTTCATTCCAGCAGAAATCCGTTCGGATTGCTTCTTCATTTCGGGAAGACCAATGGGCTTCGCCCGCTATGCATTCCAGCCAAGCACTAACGGCTTTGTCGAACATACATGAAAAGAAAATCTGTACGTACACCTGTCTGGAAGGACGGACAGTAATTACTTATCTTCTATGATTCATAACCATGCTTCTAGCATACTTCACCACTGCCTATGTTAATATACAAAGTAGAATGTAAGGTGAAAAACAAAAGAAGGGAGAATAAAAACATGAAAAAATTTAAGATAATAAAAGAAACGATAGAAAAAGAAGTAGTGGAAAAAACAATTTGCAATAAATGCGGAGACACTATTAATCATACTGGAACTGAATTTGATCGAAATGAACAGGAAGAAGAATTTGCCTCCTTCTCAATCACCTTCGGATACGGTAACAAAAGAGATGGTAATACATATTCGTTCGATTTATGTGATATTTGTTTTCAAAAGATGGTGGATGGGCTAAAAATTGCTCCAACAATTGATGAAGGATAAAAAGTTTGAAATAACCTCTTCTTTCCTATTTCTTTTATATGTAATTCTACATGCCCAATCGCCCCCTTCATTTTTCAATTAAGATGATGTATCTAGAATTATAAATGTATGAGTTAAAAATTCTGAAATAGCATATTAATCAATTGAGTATAGATAAAGCCTCTATGGCAGATCACCAAGTAAACATTAATACAGGCTTTTTAGAACTTTTTTCGACTACTGTAGCTTTGATATAAAGTCTTAGCAAAATACCTCGCAAATCCTTATTTTACGATAAATAAGAAGAATCCATTTGAAGAAAAGATTGATCAAAAAGGATTCTTCTTTAGCAGATTTAATTTTGGTTTTTATAAATAAGTTTGATCATTTTCTACCTATAATGCTCAACAATCGCGCCCGATTGCTGAAGATTGTATTTAGCATTAAAAAAATGCTGTTCAATCAGCCACTTTTTAAAACACTAATGCTTTTTTTGTTCAGTCCTATCCGAAAGGATTTCTTTAATAATTTCTGAAAGGACATCAACGGTTCTATATTCCTCATCCAAAGTGTTTTCAGGGCCACCAATTTCTAACAAAACAGAGTTACCAAAAAGGTCTTGATTATAAGTTTTTTGATTTGGTGGAGTGTCTTTAACAAAGACACCTCTTGATAAATGAGGATATTTTTCTTCAATATAACTGTGGAGTAATTCAGCGAACTTTAAATTCACTTCGTAATTGACACTTGATTTGGATATTATAAATGCAATTCTAGGATAATCTTTTCCACCTAAATTAATTGTGGTCTCACTTCTTTTTCGTGAATCTCTGTGTATATCAAAAACCATTTCAATCGACTTATTATTCGCTAAGGCTTTTTTCAGTGGCTCTCTAGAAACATTATATGACTCACTGAATGGTAAGTTTTTTTCTTTTAGAATTTCCATTATATTAGTGTTATCATGGATGGAATTAATACCCCTATTTTTTAATGATTGGCTTAATCTCTCACCAACTAATGTAATATTTTTTGTATAGTGAAACGCTTCATTAGGGTCATTCGTGTTAGATTCCGGGAAAAATGATTCTAAATTGTGTGATTGATAAATATAAACTAAAGGGTCTTGGTTGTTTACAGTTGTTGTGGATGCGGAATTTCTTTCTTGAATGGTGTTATGATTGTTGATAATTACATCTTTTCCTCCATAAAAGAATATCCATGAAATTGCTATAACACATAATAACAATCCACTAGAAGCAGCCCCTAACCGTTTAAAGTACCTTTTTCTATTTACCTTTCTTGCAGTTTGTCTAAGCTTAACTTCCGTATCTGAAACAAAATCTGCTTTAGGGTTAAGAGGATACGTTTCTTTAATTAAGTCAAACAAATCCTTATCACTTGGCATTCCCTATAACCTCCCCTGTATCAACATTTAATTTCTTTTTAAGTTCTTTTAAAGCTCTGTGATAATCTACTTTAACTTTGGTTTCACTGCATTGGAGAATTTCAGAGGTTTCTTTTATTGATAATTCGTTGATACCTCTTAGAATTACTACAGCTCTAAAATTTGGTTTTAACTTTGTGATAGCTGTATGAACAGATCTTTTCATTTCATTTTGTTCAACTAGCTCATTCGGCTGCTTTGCAGTTGAAACCATCTGATTAAAGAACCCATCCTTAAATATAGAAACAAATCTTTTTTTTCGATAATGATCAATAGCTGTATGCTTTGCTATAGAAAAAATCCAAGTCTTTAAATTTCCACCATTAAAATTAGCTAAATTGTTCAACACACGAATGAACACTTCTTGAGTCAGGTCCTCTGCATCGTTTTGATTTCCAGAAAAACAAATAAGGAACCTATACACATCTAAATAATAGTGCCTATAGATTTTACTAATGCTTTCCTCTAAACGCTCTAAATCGTTCAAATGCTTCCCCCCTCAAATATGGATTTACTTATTAATCGAATGAGCTTTATGAAAAGTTACAAGAATTTATTTTTTTATAAGTTAAAAAAAGACCGTCTTTCGACGGACTCTATATAGCAGTAGCGTCAGGAAAAAGCGATATACAGATATACAACTATAAGGAAATTCCATATTAAAAAGCCCAATTCCTCTTTAAAATAGAGAAATTAGGCTCTTTTTTCATTGCTGCAGAAACGCACCCGATTGCGGAAGATCATTGCAAATTCATATTGAAGAAAGTTTCTTATATCTATGAATGATTTATTTGGAATGATTGTACTTCAACTAATTTTCATCAAATAAAGACTGATTAAAAAAAGACAAAATAATATACAATAAAGTATTGATAGTTATACTTCCACCCTCCATCCCATGATCAGCTCCCTTAACAGAAAGAAAAGCTGCATTAGAAAGGTGTTTATAAATTAATTGGGCTTGAGAGACAGGAACAACTTTATCATCTTCACCATGAACTATTAAAAAAGGTATCGTTTTACTATCGTCATTAATATAAGTAATAGGGTTCGTCATATGTGCAAGTTCAGCCTTCTCTTGAACGGTTATACCTCCAACTAGTTTAGCCTCGTGCGAATTTGGAAGGTCATGCCATCCGCCCATTTTGAGTATATCAATAGGCGCTGAAACAGTAACTGCACACTTTACATTAGTTGGATAATTCGGATATCCTGATTTACCTTCTAACTCATCACTTCCAATAGATGTAGCCAGGAGAGCAGCAAGATGTCCTCCAGCAGAATGTCCCCAAACCCCTATTTTTTCAGGATTAATATTGTAGCTTAAATGATTTGCTCTTAACCAGCGTACCGCCGCCTTACAGTCATGAATTTGTGCAGGAAAAATAGCTTCTCCACTAAGTCTATAATTTATGTTAACAACAAAAAAACCGTTTTTAGCGAAAAACGAATTCCACTTTCTACCTCCTACTCCTGATTTATCTCCACTGGACCAGCCACCACCATGAATATAAATTATTACTGGCATTGGTTTTTCTGGAAGTATACTAGGACGAATAATGTCCAACAGCAATGGTTTTCCATTTACGGAACCATATTCAATCTCTTCAATCAGTACAGTATCCATTAAAAGACAGCACTCTCCTTATTTTCTTCATTTCTACCTTCTTCAGCAATAAGATTTTTTCCTTTTTATTTACAATTTATTGTTTGATAATAAAACCATCAGCCATTAGTAATAAAGACTGTGACATTATAACTAAAAATATGTGTATGTCACTCTTTTTAGATTAATATAAAAAGATTTTCCATTATGCACCATATTATTTCCAATAATTCAATATTGTGTTACTTCACAACCTGGCCCGATTGTTGAATATCGTTATGTTGTTTTTACCATAAAGTTCCTATTTAGACAATTCGTATTCAAAGAGGTAAATCTTCGCATCTTATATATATATCGCGACTTTGTTTTAAACATCGCATCTTTTTTACAAACATTGCGATTTTATTTTAAATCAACACTAACGCCTAGATTAGTTGAAGTATAAGAATCTATTAGACTAAGTGCTCTCCTAAGTCCATATTTCCAATCTAAATTAGTAGTCACTTATATGTTTTGTCCTACCTCACTCACAATTTAAATTTTCTCGTATCCTAGAATCAAGAAATTATTAGTTAAATAGTTCAAACTTAGAAACAGACTTCTAAATGTGACTCATACTTTTATTACGAAAACAGATTTAAGAACTCTTATTATTTTATATATTTTTGACAAATTGAGCCCAGATCATTGGTTCGGAGGTTTCGAATCCCATTCCATTCGGAACTTCCGGAGCTTCCGAAGAGCAGTGAATTATATCAATAGAGGCAACCTAATCACATGATGATTTGTTTTATACTGATGGAGAGTATTTCATTTTTTAAATTTGCAACCTCAACGAGAGTTTTTATTCGAAAATCAAAAGATGAAGAGAAAAACAAAATTAGAATCTAAATCCCTTCATTTAAACTCAAAATAAAAACTGCGTAGAATTGTAGATTCCACGCAGTTAATCGATTTTACCGATTTTACGAGGTCGCATTCGACTGTTTCGTAACGAAGAAAAATAACTGCGTGGAATCTAATCTCTGAATTTTACATAAGGTTGTAAAAAATGTGAATCCTACCATTATACAATTTATGGAAAATAAAAAATTTGACAGTCAAGCGACATTTCGTACATTTCAATACACACTTCACAACTTTCTAAATATTGTGGAAGAAGGTGGCGGAGACATAAATCGATTAACAGAATATGACATCCGTTATTATTTCCAGAAAAGGGAAGCTAAAAAAATCGCAACCAGACAAAAGGAATATTCGATTATTTCAAGTTTTCTTAAATATCACAATTGGCAGGATCGAATGAACGGGATTGAGTACCCAGAAGAAAAAATTGTAAGTATGGAAAGAAAATCAGTCGATAGTGTCGATATCGCCAAAATTAAAAGAGAAATTGAAAAGATGAATCGTAAACTTAATGGAGAATGGAAAAAAGGAGGAAAAATGCGTGTCGCTCTTATTTATACACTTATCTACACAGGGCTTCGAGTGTCAGAACTCGTGAACTTGAACAAAAGTCACATAGATATACGTGAAAGAACCGGCACGATTCAAGTGTCGGGAAAAGGAAACAAAGCTCGCACCGTACCCGCACCGAAAGAGCTCAGAAGAAAATTAACAGAATACCTGAGTGAACGTGAAGACAACCACCCCGCAGTTTTTATCTCTAATCGAGGTGATCGTATTAGTGTACGTAATGTGCAGGATATTTTAGCAAGATTAAATGATCGCTGCGGTTTTAAAAAAGGAACGCTTCATCCGCATGTGCTCAGACATACATTTCTTTACCAAACGGCCGAGCATGTACCACTAACGACACTCACGCAGCTGGCCGGGCATGATGACCCGAAGACGACGATGATTTATACAACGCCAAACTTGCAGGAAGTTGGAAATCGCCTTGATAGTTTATATGAGGAAGATTGAGTGTAAATGATTTACTTGCGAATTAATAATTTTTTATCTTGTTATGATAATATTATATAGGTAGTAAGTCTTGCTAAATGGAATAAACTAGAGATGCATTCTTAAAATAAAAAAAGTATCTTAAATTCTAGGGATAGTTGAGGAGTTAAAAGTGAGTCTCTTTTTTGCGATTTTTAGAATGATCCAAAGAATATATAAAACTAATACATTTTATAGATGGAGTTGAAAGCATGGAGAATGATACTAGAAAATTATTCATACCTGATGACGAAGGTAATATAAAACGCGGAATTAACATAGAGATGTACACTCATATCCGTGCATATCATGCGTGTCGCCCTATTAATTTTGATAGTTACTTTTCAGAAGGAATAAAACCTTATAATTTGAGAGAACTACGGCAAATGGCGTCTGCCACTTTTGGAATACCAGAAAGCACTGTAATTGCTATTGATTCTCGTTTACAATCCTCTAATATTAATAATGTCTATTTCAGTATGTTTAAGCAAGAGCTCTTAGATGAAAGTAGCCACTATTTATGTTGGGGAAGTGAATATCTTTTGGATATAGCTGTACAACTTGATAAAGACAATTCGGGTAAGTATCACGATTTGTTATCCAACATCGGAATTCCAACTATTTTTATTTGTGACTTACCATTAGCTCTATTGTCGCAATCGCAAAAAGATAATATATCTGAATTCTACAATCCATGTAATAGCAATTTTACATGCTGGATTTCTGAGAAGTTAAAGCCAGAATACATAATCGCTCATGAACATCCCTCACAAATATTCAACCAAATACAAAGAATCGATTATAAAAACAAACAAACCACATGTAATTGGTGTACGTCAACTAAGTAACATTTATTCATGTTTTTGATAACAGAGTAACCATAAAAATGCGATGTGCAACTCGCAAGCTTTATTGGGTGTTTCGGTTGTCGCTATAGATAAAACATAAGCGTAAAAAAAATGGTGAAGCACCAACTAAAGAGGTAATAATTATGAAATATGTTAAGATCATACGGATTGATGATAAAGGGTTTAATTGTAAACCCTATAACTCTAACGCTTTTTGTCACAGTCTTGAATTTATAGATTCGGAGATTAAGGACCTTAATAAAATAAACCAACCCATTAAGAAGTCAAGTTTATATTCTCCTGAATATAACAATGATAACTGGTCTGGATGTTTTTGTTTCTTGGATGAATTTAATCCAAAATTACTTTCATCATCAGGTGCATTAGCAATGCGTTATGGAGAAAAAATAAATATCAAAATGATACCTTCAGATGCTTTAATATGGGTTAGAAATTGTAGCTATATGGGAATGAAAACACCTTTTTTTAGCAAATTCTGCTATTCTTATGAACATGAAAATAATGAATATTGGTCATCAGAAGTATCTACTTTTAGTAGTTACAAATGGGTCAAGATGCGTGTTGATCTAGCCTTGGAACGAACGCGCCTATGGAAAGAGAGAAATGATTGGGTTCCTGAATGGATAACTGAATTCTATTTGATGGAAAGCCAACTATTCAGTTTGAAAAATGCCAGCATTAGAGAAGAAATTCTAACGCGTATTAATTATACGTATAAACCTAAATTTCAAATTTTTAAGACTAAGTGATAGGGTAGCTGCTATTTTTAAAAGTTTTAATAATTTTTAAATAGCAAAAAAATCACTCCCTCTCTTTATTATTTCAACGCAAAGGAAAAGTCACCCATTAAAAAGCCGATTTCCATCTCAAGGAATCGACTTTTTTAGTTATTCTTCTTCAACTAAAGCCCCCTATTGTTTAAGTTCAATTCTTCACAAACTTTATTTATAAAATAAACAGTCAGGTTGAATTTTAGATAAGCCTTTTTGCAAATCCAACACTTTTTTCTGCATAGCCACTACTTTTATAAAACTTATGAGCATTAATTCTCTCTGGTCGGTTCCCACTATTTAGCCCTATTCCCGTTGCTCCAATTTTCTTTGCCCAAATTTCTGCTTCTTTTAATAGCTGTTTACCTATCCCTTTATTACGGTGATTCGAGTCTACCACAAGGGCTACAATACGAACATATAAGCCATCCAATTCATAATAATACCCTTTAACAAGTCCTATCATTCCAACTATTTTATCATCATATGATGCTAACAAAGTATGGTAGTCTGGACTAGATTCAATATTGTTAAATCGTTTTTTCATTTGTTCGATTGTTGTAGGATATCCAAGGTGTTCCATCAAATTTTTTATTTCCTTAATATCATTCACTGTTGCTTTTCTTATTTCCATTTCACACCTCACTTTATTTTATTTCTATAAAATTTCTATAATTACCAATAATTTTCCTTCCTCCATTAACCTGCTCGTTAGTTTAAGCTAATTTGTAAAATTTTCAAGTCACTTCCTAATAAAAGGTAGTGACTTTTTTAATTATATAATGGAACTTGAATGACAGGTGATAGAAGGGGGGAATAAAAATTTATAAAATTCAAAATTATATGCACCTTAATTTACTTTTCGTCGTCTAACTTATAGAGAAAGTGGGGTTGGTACCTATGGAAGAGTTGAATAAGGAAGAGCTTTATTCTAGTTCTTTTAGACAAATGAACAAAAAAGATAAGTTAATTTGGCTTATGGATGAATATGGGCAGACTGTGATGCGCCTTGCCTTTATCTATGTTAGAGATAAACAAATTGCAGAAGACATTACTCAAGATGTGTTTATAAAATGCTTTGAAAAGATGGATGACTTTAAAGAGGAATCCTCTTATAAGACTTGGATATTTAAAATAACTATTAATAAATGTAAAGATTACTTAAAAAGTTGGTCTTATAGAAATATTAAGATGACTAATTATTTTAAAAGTAGGACTCAAAAGTCCATTGAAAGTGAGATTCTTACCAAAGAGGAGAACATTTCTATATCTAATAAGGTCATAACTCTCCCTATTAAATATAGAGAAGTTATCATTTTTTATTATTATGAGGAATTAACGATTAAAGATATTTCAAGACTCTTAGGGATGAACAAAAATACTATTAAGTCTCGATTAGTAAGAGGTCGTCGTTTACTAAAAAAAATGTTGAAAGGAGAATACTACAATGGAAAATAACCTCAAAAATCTTAAAGTAAAAATGAATAGTACAATATTAAAAGAAGTTCAATTTGAGAAAAAACATAAACTTACTGTTCTAAAAAAAATTGAATGGTCATCAGCTCCAAAAAGAGTATTTAAACAGAAAATTTCTTACGCTATATCAAGCTTGTTAACTGCTGGCTTATTGACAATAATGTTTTACTTTACTTTGAATCAAATAGATTTCAATAATAAAGAGTCATTTCTTTCAGAGGGAAATCTTGCAGTTAGTAGCGATATTGTAAGTCCGTTAATAGAGATCAAAATAAACGGATTAGAAAAGTACCCTGATCAATTAGAATCTTATTTAAATGCTTTAACAGCTCTTAATGAAGGGGACCATGACATGTTTATACGAACATTTAGTGAAAAGTTTCCGATAGAGGATATTAATGCAGTTAAAGAGAATTATAATGATTGGCAAAATCAAGAAAAGAAAATGTCAACTGAAATTAGTTTAGTACATTTAGATACGAATAAAGCGATTTTGTTATCTAAAGATGAAGTGACTATAAAAAATACACCTGATTTTGATACAGAAGCTTATATTATTCTCAACAAAGAACAAAAGGAATGGAAAGTATTAGATATTATACCTTTTAAAAGAGTTGAAAGAAGACTAATTGGGGAAAGTGACACATACAATTTTGATATAACTAAAGAGGTAAGAGAACAAATCGAGAACGAATATCAAATTAATTTTGAAGGTTGATAGCGAAGTATTTAAGAATTTATACAGTTAAGGGATAGACGTCTTATAGGGTACTGTCAGAAAAATGCGGATTTACAACGTTAAGGAAAAGTCACCCATTAAAAAAGCCGATTTCCGTCTCAAGGAATCGACTTTTTTAGTTATTCTTATTTAACTAAAGCCCCGTTAGTTGAAGTATTTCTTAAGACTATTTGCGTTGTTAATAACTTCTGTCTTGTCTTTATGTATGTCATATCTGTTGAAAAAATTCACTTTTCCTACCTCTTCAAAATATCGGTTCCATTTAAACATTTTAAAAAATATTTCTAATGTTGGTCTGTAATTTGATTTCTCTAATCGAAGTTTTTGTTTAAGGAACCTCTTTATTATTCGGTAGGTTCTTATTGAATATTTTGTATCTAAAAAAATAATTAAATCTGCACTTTGGAAACAAGTGCTTACCCAATCCTCATTGTGTACTCCTTCAATTATCCAACTTTCTGATTGTATTATACTATTTAGGTACTCTTCTCTTTCTTGTTCAGTTCTTCTTATATCTCCAGACATTTTCCTTATCCAAACTACATTATCTAATTCGTAATACGGTATATCTAACTTTGAAGATATTTCTTTTGCTAAAGTTGTTTTACCACTTCCAACAGAGCCAATAATATGTATCTTTTTTGGGACTGTCTTTTTCAAGAAGATCACCTAATCCATAATAATTTGTTTCTAAAGCATATTCTATTTAGACTTATGGTTTCCCTCCTATTATTTGAATTAGAAATAGTATTCTTATTAAACATTCCTGCCCTTTATGTGACATAAGAAAGGAACAATACCGTTAATCAAGTATTGCCCCCGATAGTTGAAGAATGAAAACTATTTCCCTTGTGAAAATCCATCAAATAATCATTTTACAAATTCTCATTGGCTTTATTCATTGCTTCTACTAAACTATCTCTAAAAAACCATGGTGCATTAGGTTTATTTCCATAACTTCCCGATACAAAAGTCATAACTAACTTACCAGCATCTATTATAAATCTCGACTCTAGAATCGTTTTATTCGAATTAGATTTAAACTCGTACACTAATTCATTGCCTTCAATAAATGCTTTCACACCTTTATTAGTATTTGTAGCTATCCTATTTATTACACTCTCTTTAAGTCCACCAAATGACTTTTCTTCATTAATTACAGCATCAGAAGCAACTGTTGCTATGTCAGAAACAACCTTAGATGAAATAGAAGGGATTTTCCCCTTTTTAGCACCATACCCAAGAACTATCGTTGCCGCTGCTGCAACAAGAGACCAACCCGTCTTTGACATTTTCATATCGCCATTTTCTCCAATTCCAATTTAGTTAGATTTCCGTATCATCAGAACTACTGCGTCAATGTGACTTGAATTCAGCTTCAAATTTATCACTAGTATATGGGTAGCGTCAGGAAAACGCGGATTTACAACGTTAAGAATTTCCCATCATAAGTATCCCGACCTATCTCTATTTCATAGATAGGTCGGGATCTGTTTTATTACTAATCGGCGTTTAGCTCAATAAGAAGAAAAACTATAAATTATTGCTTATTTCTTCAATTAGAAAGTGAACACGTTTAAGATAGTAATCTTTTTTTTCGGAATCATTTATGAACGAGGTGAACAATATGGATAGCATTAAAGCAGTATCAAGCCTATAGATGGATTGTATGATTGTATCAGTATTTTCGATAATGTCTAGATCGTTATATCCCTTTATAAATTCTCCCTCAACTAATTCTTTGGATTCAAAAATTCTCATTAACTCCATAATTGGATTCCCGACAAATGAATTATCCCAATCTATAATCGCTTTAATAATTCCATTTTCACCTATTATATTTGGTGGTCTAACATCAAGGTGCAGTAAGCTGTTTTTTGTTTTAGATGTATTCAGAATTGCTTCCAATTCTTCTGAACTAGGAATAATAAAATTAGTATTTATTAGTTTATTAAGTGAATGAACACGTCCTGTTATTCTATGTGAAACAATATTACTTAATTTTCGCTCATTTTGGTCAACAATTGATAAACCATCCAATGGAACTTTATGTATTTTAGATGTGAGTTCTCCAATATCATAGGAAGAAATCTCTTGACCATCTCCTGATACAAAATCAGATACTAGAAAGTTTATTTCATTACTAAAATACAACTTATGAATTTTTGGTACAGGTATTTGATGTTTGTGACAATGCTCGGATATTATTGCTTCTTTTTTTAATGAGATAATTCCACTTGAATTTTTATCCATCATATTTTCTTCTGATCTCCAAGGAGTTCTAACAGCAAGTTTTCCTAGATTTTTCTCATCCAATCTTAACTTTTCTATTGTTTTATTTGTTAATCCCATAGCCCTAAATCCTTTATTATTTTATTTATACAAGTGGATAAGGTTTATTTTTTTCCGCTGCCAATTTTCTATAAAGAGCAGCTCTAGATACACTTGTAATTTCACAAATTTGATTTATAGTCATGTTTCCTTCTTTATATAACTTTAAAGCATAATTCATTCCTGCATGATTTATATGATATTTCTTTAACCTCCCTTTAAACTTACCTTCTTTCTTGGCTAGTTCAATCCCTTCACATTGTCGCATACGAATAAGTCGTTTAACTTAGCTAATCTTATTTTCATAAACTTTCCATTAAACTTACCCATAAGATATCTTCTCCAAATATATCATCTGGTTGATTAGTCTTTTTCATCTTCCTAAAGTTAATAATTTTAAAATCATTAGAAAATACTTCTTTTAATCGTTTTTCCGTATAACCTATTCCTCTTTTTAAGCTACCTTCTTTATAAACTTCCCAATCAGATGTATCCAGAGCACCATCGGTATTGAAGCAAACAATACCGAAATACCCAGCTTTTTTTAATGCTCTCTTAATTATTTCTAGATATGTTAAACGACGATGAGGTGCTAAATGATGAAACAAACCACAATCATAAATAAAATCATATGAATGTGGCTTAAAATCAAAATCAAAAAGTGATAAACAATGGAAATTTATATCTACTTCTTCTTCTTTTGCTCTCTCTTTCGCCCATTTAATCGCATTTTCAGCTATATCCAAAGCATCTACCTTGCAACCTTGTTTAGCCATATAAACAGCATTTCTCCCAGGTCCACATCCCAATTCCAATACTCGTTTAGGAGCAAGCCCATTTTTAAAATACTCTACTAAATTCTCATCAGGTCCTTTTACCTTGAAGAAAGGAATTTCTTTATTTCTATCGATGTAAAAATTCTCCCAAAATTCCTTCGGTTCTCTTAAGAAATGATCTAACATTTCAAGTAAATCTTCATAATTTAATATCGGTTTATCCAATAAAAGCGCCTCCCCATTTAATGAAAAATTCCTCTTTTATATTTTACTAAAAATTCCCACATTTACTAGTTACAACAACTTTAATATACTGTTATTTCGATTGAGAGAAATCATGAAAAGGCATACTTATATTGGCTTTAAAGGTCAGTATTAAACTTTCTTAACGTTGTTAAAAACAGGGGAATCGTCTTGATAATGGGCTTAGCGTTGTAACCGTATAATTACAACCCTAAGGAAAAGTCACCCATTAAAAAAGCCGATTTCTATCTCAAGGAATCGACTTTTTTAGTTATTCTTATTCAACTAAAGCACCCTTAACTAAATATTTTGCGGAAGGGTGAAGTAGAAAAATAGACCCAATTCAACACTCGTGGCCGTTCTCCTTTACTATATTTAAAATAGAGACGGTGCATAAAGAAATTAATTCAATTAAGCCATAATGATTCGCTAGAACTAGAGCGTCTCATCCAATTTCTGAATCTTTGAGTCGGAAATTAAATATACATTGCCAAAAACGTCGATTTTGTCTCCTTTTACACATACAGCGCAATCTTTGTTCGACGCATAAATATTTATTTCTTCCGATAGGGGAGATAGTTCGCTTTGAACCAGTGCCATGTTATTTTCAAGATCAAAATGAGACAGGACGGAAAAATTGTCAAGACCGATTCCGTCGTAAACTGAGCTCATTTCAACTTCATCTCCAAAGTTTTTCGAGCATAACCATTTAGAGGACATGTTGATTGCCCCAGCGCTTGCTCCCATTACAACGGCGTTGCTTTTTTTAATCGAATCGGATAATTCATACTCCATCAAAAAACCATTTTGATTAAGAATATTGCCACCCAACAAGAAAATTACGGAAGCATTTTGAATTATCGTTTGGGCATCTTCCTTCTGTAAGCGATAATTAATTAAATGATATTCATCAAACATAATGCCAGCCTGTTCAAGCCACGACCGTTCAGTAGCACCATCATTTTCAAAAACAGATGGATTCGAGCTAATCATAGCAAGCGATTTTCTAACAGTTATATCCTCCTGTAACGCCATACCCAGATTCTCTGGAAAAAAATCGTTAAACCAACCTAAATAATAGTGAGTTTTCATAATTTTCCCCTCAGCAAAGTGTAAATAATATTTATTCCTTGAGTCACTCATTATGTTTTCTTGTCACTCTCAATTTAAAAAATATTAACCTTAAAATATACGCTAGGAATATAAAAAAAACGTTACTTACTAAGAAGTTCAATAAAAAAGCGTTTATCCTTTCTTGGATCAACGCTTTATTTCTTATTAGGGAGTTTTTCCGACACAATAAAGGGTTCGGTCCTTAAAATTTCTTTTCCATCCTCTGAGACAACTACTCTTGTTTCTTTTACATTTAATACAATTCTTAATGGGTTTTGCATTGATACAAACAATTCTCCTTGCTCATTAGGCTTAAATAAAGTATCTCCCACCATTGTTCCAAAAGTTATTTTAACATTTTCCTTAGGTCCAAAAACGACTCCTTGGTTTTTCTCTCCTTCAAGTGAAATCTCATAATTTGCAGAATGTTTCAGGCCTTTTGCCGATACAATTACTTCAATAAGTCCGTCAGAAATGGCAACTTCATCGGAAATTGGTTCATTAACAGCAATAGTTACTCTACCAGCCCCTTCTTCAAAAGGAATATCCTCAGCCTTATAAGCTTCAACTTTAATAACACTTGATTCATTTGAACAACCAATTAAAAAAATGCCAAACCCCAAAAGATAAACAATGACACTACGCATTGATTTCCCCCTTTATTTTATGCTCAACATACTTTATTCTTCAATATGATTCGTTTTCCTTCTTCAACTAATGCCCCGTTTGTTAAACAAGAAAAAAAGAACGCTTCAGCGATCCTCATCTTTAACTCTTGCACCCTTTAGTTTTTCTATGCTCGATATTGCTAAACGTTGTAAATCGTTATTCCTGAAGGTACACTTACCTGGGATAAAGCCAACATTTTAATGGGGAGAAATTCTATTTTCCTTAAAAAATACAATTATATACATTTTATACCACTTGTGTATAATAATTAGTGGTGATAGAAGAAAAAGGACAGTATATCGGGTGGATTTTCACGTGGTGATTCTACAGTATCCATCGGAATAAAACAGTCTGGTGGGGACAAACTTTTTATACATTTATTGTAGTAAATCAAGATGGTTTTATTACTAATCTAGGCGAATTAGAGAGTGCGCACTCTCTAATAAACCTATAGAAGAAAACAACAAATAATTATAATTTACAAAAGATTATATAACATAAATA
Source organism: Cytobacillus sp. FSL R7-0696 (assembly GCF_038006865.1). Taxonomy (NCBI): domain Bacteria; kingdom Bacillati; phylum Bacillota; class Bacilli; order Caryophanales; family Bacillaceae; genus Cytobacillus; species Cytobacillus sp. FSL R7-0696. The sequence goes on from NZ_JBBOWA010000001.1 coordinate 1,550,959, forward strand.
CGGAGGGATTAGCATTGAGTATACTATTAAAAAATATAACAAAGACTTTTGGATCCATAGTAAAAACTAATGTACTTCAAGATATAAATATAAAAATAAGCGATAATCAATTTATTAGCGTACTTGGCCCTTCAGGGTCTGGAAAATCAACTTTATTAAGCTTAATAGGAACTATCGAGACTCCTTCTAGTGGCACTATATTGATTAATGATATTGATACTATAGAGTTAAATTTAGATGAAATAGCAGATTTAAGGTATGAAAATTTTGGTTTTGTTTTTCAGCAATATCATTTAATAGACTCTCTAACCGCACTAGAAAATGTAATAATTCCTACATTAACTAGAAAAGTAGAATATGAAAGAGAAAAGAATGCATTTGAGCTATTAGAACTAGTCGGTCTAAAAGATCAAAAAGACCTCTACCCCTTTCAGCTATCAGGTGGACAGCAACAAAGAGTTGCAATAGCTAGGGCCTTAATAACAAAACCCAAATGGATATTAGCAGATGAGCCTACCGGAAACTTGGATTCAAAGAACGGAGAGTTAATATTTAATTTGCTTAAAAAGATTCAACAAGAGGAAAATTGCGGAATAATTATGGTGACACACGATACAACATTAGCAGAAAGAACAGACCAAATAATTGAGATGAATGATGGGAGAATCCAATTAGTTAGGAGAGGGAAAAATGGCTCGCTACCTATCACTCATATTTAAAAACTGGAAACAAAAAAAGGATAGGTTTGTATTAATATTGTTGGGGGCAATTTTAATAGGAGGTGGGATGAACCTTCTATTTAGTTTAACTGAGACAAAACAAGGAACAATTGTTGATACACTACAAAATAAATGGGAATCTTCTTACCATATTGTGGTCCGACCTACCGGCACTAAAAGTATTACTGAAGAACACAATCTGTTTGAACCAAACTATTTAAGTGGAATATCTGGTGGTATTACTTTAGAGCAATACCATACCATAAAAAACATGGACGATATCCAAGTTGCTGCCCCGCTAAGTATCATAGGTTTTATGAATATAAACATATTATTAGACAATCTATCAATAGATGAACCAGGAATATATAAAATCGAAGAAAAAATAACTACAAACAATACACTCAACGACTACTCAAAAACAAGAGAAAGTTATTTTTCTAGAGGGATTTATGAAGAAGCCACACCAGAAATATACAGAAAATATGGATTTACTAGCTTCGATGGAGATCTTTATAAAGGTTCCCCTCTATTATTAGCTGGCATTGACCCAATTGAAGAAGCCAAATTAGTAGGTTTAAATAAATCTGTTATTTCCTCACCTGACAGTTCCTATTTTTCTGATGACAATTTAGTAAAGTCTTATACATTAGAAGAATTAGGTTATGTAGGTGTACAAGGAGAACTAACAGAATTCCCAGTGATTTTAAGTACCCATCCATCTATAAAGGAAAATACACAAATTAATGTTACAAAGTTAGATATCCCCTTTGAATCAAATTTAGAAAGAAAAGAATCATTAGAGAAAATTAGTAAAAATGGTGGCGAATCTTTTCTTAATACAATAAACGGCAATGAAATTTCTAATTTTCAATATACAGCAAATGATATTCATAATAAATGGTTGGATTTATTTTCAAATAATACTGTCAAAAATGCAACAGAACTCAGTGGGCCATTATATGAGAAAACAAGTAGTCTAAGCTATAAAGAGGAGACTAGCCCTTTTCCAAATAGGTGGAAAAATGCATATTCTTTAGATAGTGTTAATGAAAATACTGACGATGGCGTTGTTATGTTTCGAGAAGCTCAATTAAAGGGAACTTCCATTAAAAATCGTCCAAGGCTACAGCCATATTTAATTGGTATGTACGATCCCACAGATTTAGATATATCAAAAAATACTGAAAATGAATTACCTATGGAAACTTATAAAAGTCCGACAGGGACACACGTTTTAGATTCAAACAATAACCCTATAAATCCCACTGAGGATGTATATCCTACATCTAATATATATGAACCATTAATTCAATCACCATCCATGCTAACTACTATTGAAGCAGCACAGAAAATATTAGGAGATAAAGCTATATCCTCTGTCCGAATTAAAATAAAAGATGTGGCTGATTTCAGTGAGGAAAGCCAGCAAAAGTTAGAAAAAATAGCAGCAGAAATTGAAGAAAAAACTGGGCTAGAGGCTGATATAATGCTCGGTTCATCCCCATCCCCAGTTATTGTGAATATCACTACTAATAACAAGGAGATTGGATGGATGGAACAAGCGTGGATTAAAGTGGGTGCATCTATGCAAATTCTTCAAGAAACTACATTAGGCTACTCATCAATAATAATCATCTTAATTATTGTTGCGATTGTTTATGTCTTTTCAACAACTTATGTAACATTCTTAGCAAGAAAAAAAGAATTCGCAATTTTATTAGCTATGGGGTGGAAAGTAAAACACATCCAAAAGTTAATTTTGTTTGAGTCTCTATTTATTGGATTTATTATTTGCATAACTTCATTGTTTGTTCAATTCTTAGTACAATTTTTATCTGGCTATCAACTTCTATATAGTAAATTATTACTTTTAATATTGTTTATCTTGTTTATTTATATTATTGGTCCATTAATTCCCATACTTCTAATAGGAAAAATTAATCCTAATGAAATATTAAAAAACGATGAGATCAGTTCCAAAAAAACGATTATCCATGTGAAGAGTCTTATATCGCTGATAATCAATTCTATCTTCAGGAGAAAATTAAGGAATAGTATTTCAATCATAGCGATTGCTATTCCAACATCTTTATTAGTAGTCTATATTTATATCTCTCTTAGATTAGATGGTATTTTATTTAGCTCATGGTTAGGAGAATACGTCGCCTTAGAAATTAATATAGTGCATTATCTTTCAGTTGTCATTGCTTTCTTTATATCTATACTTACAATTTCAGAACTTATGTGGCAAAATCTCACAGAACGGAAAAAGGAATTTGCCCTACTATATGTGGTAGGATGGAAGAAAGGGGATATCACTAAAGTAATAATAGGCGAAGGAGCAATTATAGGAGTGATTGGTGGCTTTTTAGGAGCATTTATTGCTATATGTATTCTCTATTTTATGTATCATAGCTTAGATGTGAAATCATTATGGATTATTGCTATAGCAATAATTATACCCATAATATCCGGAATTATTGGTTCATTGATACCTTTAAACAAGGTAACAAAGATTCAACCAATAAGTTTTTTGAAAACATAAAATTTAGTTTAACCAAACACACATCAAAAAATTATTCTGGTGTGTGTTTGTCTTTTATAAGAAAAATAAGTAAGAGTATGTTCCCAAAATACCAACAATTTTTAAAGATCCAGTACCTTTTATAGCTGTAATTAATCCTCTAATTGGAAGTAAAACAAAAATAAAAATTATTAATTGCCCTGAAAATATATCAAAAATGCAATTTCTAAAACGATAATGGAGATTAAAAACATCGATACAGGTTAAGTGACAGATTTGCTGGTATTACCCCGTATAGGGGTTGTACATAAAATAAAGGTTAATTTGCTTGTAGGCCTTCTCTAAAGCATAAAATATTCTCTCTGCCATGGTCTATTTTCAAAAGGGGTATGACTTACTACCCCTAAAAATTCATCTATTTAATATTCTTTTATTCATTGTTCTAAAATAAACATACAAATAATTATAGAGCTTTAAGAGTTACAAAAAAGGCGACAACTCCTACTTTTATTGAAAAAAATGGTAAGCGTTGTTATTATAAAATACGGAGGTGTTTTTCACATGAAAGGAATTATACTAACTAGTATTGCTTCTGTGGTTATTGCGACTGCTTGGTTTGGATTTAGTGGAAATAATACCAAAGCGCTTGAATCTAACAATGTTAAAAATAACGAAGATGTTGTTGCCACAGCACTAGATGAAAATCTTGAAGACAATGGAACGATTTCAGATGGAATACGTAATACTTCTATGATCCTAAATGCTTCTCTTGAAAACACTTCAAGTTTTTCAGACGTAAAAGGAATTGAAAATATTGAAACGTATATGAACGGAGCAATTGAACTTGCTGAGAAACGAAATGCAGCACAGTCTATTAAGGATAGACTAAACCTATCCAATCAGCTAATACAGGATGCTATTTCGGAGCAAGACCTTAACAAACTTCATAAGGCCGATAAAATTCTATTAAATCTTGATCTGGAGTTTAATGGTGAAGTTTTGCCACCACAAAATCGAAACTAATTGAATTGATGAACAATCCCGAAAGAGTCCATTAAGGGGTAGCGTTAGAAAATGCGGATATACAACGGTAAGGAAACTTCACCCATTAAAAAAGCCGATTTCCATCTCAAGGAATCGACTTTTTTAGTTATTCTTATTCAATTAAAGCGCCCGATTGTTGAACATCCTAATATTGAAGTAAAGCATCCGTTGAGTAAAGAGGTAATTCTTATTGCGACAAATGTTTGTAATCAACTATTTCTATTTTAAAACCGTGATTACATTTCTGCTTATTAATTTTTCCACTGTCACAGGATGGTGATACTCTTACCTTAACTAAATCTTCTTTAACATTATCATTATTTTTCGAAGGAATATTAATTCTTACGGCAACATCATAAGAATGATTGTTATTGTACTTTATACCGACGATACTTTGCCATTCCCAGCCAAATAGTTCATCTCCTCCATACTCTTTTATCACTCTTTTATCAATAGTTGGAAATACAAGGTCTGAAATAATATCCTCTGTTGTGTAATACGAATTTTTTAATTCTGGAACAGTTTCTGCTTTAACAGTTTGCATTGGGGTAAAAGTAAATAAACAAAGACCAAATAAGATTAAGCATTGTTTAACCAATAAAATTCACCTCATAATTACATTTACCCCTTAATCTTCCCAATTAGTTATTCCTTATTAAATTAACCTGCTCCGTTAATTTAAGTGAAACGATTCACAATACTTTTCCTTATTCTAAATGTTATTCTCCAATCTGGTCTATTAGTTGAAATACTTAATTTCATTCAATTATCTCGAATTCAAGTCTTCAAGAAAATGGCCCATTACTGAAAAAGGCACAATTCCAGTCTTCAAGAATTACGCCCGATTCTTGAAGATTGTTATTAGAACATGGACAGCTAACATTTAAAATGGAACTTTAACCAAATCCCTTTAATACAACAAGCGACTGTTCTTGCTATGCAATCATCCTCAATTTCAACATTACAGATTTTTCATTATACCTTCAGGTAATAATCTACTTAAAATGCTGGTAACAATCCAAATCCCTAATAATAATAAGATAAGTTGAATGCTAAACTCATATATCCAAATTAAATCGAATTGCCGTACCCAATCCATTAATTCAGACATCCCTATAATTAAACCACCAAATAATCCAACATATAATATAACCGTATAAATACGTTCCCACCAAGAAAGTTTACGAATAACCTCTTTAGCTTTATAAAGCCTTCCTATGATAACAACTGTCAAAATAAATAATAACAAGATTATTAATTCCATAATCATCCATCCTCAAGTTATAAAAACTATATTAGGCACAAAATTGCTATTACCTAAAAACCCTGACCTTTTAATAAAATAGGTGTCTTCACTTAAAATAGAAACTTGCTCTAGAGTTTAAGTGCACAAATTTCATAACCCTTCATCTATTTTAACATAATTATCCAAAAACAATGAGAGATTCAATACAGATATAAAAACAAAGAGGCTAATTCTTACTCCTGAAATGCGCCCGTTTGTTGAGCAAAGTTTAATAGGGGTCCTACCACATGCCCATCAAGCTAAGTTAAAACAATACCTCAAAAAAGGAAAAAACGCTATGCTTATCGTAAGTAGTTTACGAGAAAGGATGGGGTTTTTTTTATGAATCCTATCATCTCTAGTGAACTGACACTTTTAGCACAAGAAATACAACGTTTTCTATCCCCAATCGTTCTTAAAGAAATAGCCAAAAAAGTTGGTTTTGTGCAGCAATCTAGTAAGTATCAAGCAGATGAACTCATCGCCCTTTGTGTTTGGCTCAGCCAGGAAATCGCTAGCACATCCCTTACACAATTGTGCAGTCGGTTAGAATCTTCCACTGGTGTACTAATAAGCCCAGAAGGGCTGAATCAACGCTTTAATCCGGCAGCTGTCGCATTCCTTCGAAAAGTCTTTACCTCACTCCTAAAACAAAAACTCTGTTTAAATCATTCACTTTCTTCAGACTTGATTTCTGCTTTCAATCGTATCCGGATTTTAGATGCACTGTATTTCAGCTACCGGATACCTTCGCTACAAATTATCAAGGATCTGGAGGGAGTAGTAATACTGCAGGGGTATGGCCAACTTATCGGCATTCTCATCTGTTCTTCTACCATGTTTCAAATGCGGCAGCTACTGCTTGAAAAGAAAAAGCAGGAGTTGAGTGAATACAAGGCGATTTATATGATTAAAAATTACCTTCCATTAATATTTCAAGCAATGGCAGTTGGCACAGGAGGACTTTTGAATATTTTGCATCGCCTTTATCAGCTGCTCAAAAAGAACGGTCGTAAATGTCATCCGTTATAAGAAAATGACTGTCTTCGATATTCTTGGAATTGTGTATGAAACGACGGTGAAGAATAGGAAACAAGTTGCCTAGCAAAAAAATAGATTTTTAAAGAGCTTTTTTGTCATGCCCACTTTTTCATTACCTGCTAATTTTGGAGGAAGGAGCATTTTTATCTATTAATATACGTTGTTAGCTTGATGGCTATGTGGTAGGACCCCTAATACTATTTAATCTTTTTTATCTTGATTAAGTGTTTTAATTACTTCACTAAGTTTCTCGTTTCTTTCACGGTCTAATTTGGTCTTTTCATTCATGAACTTAATTACTTTAATAACAAAATAAATGGCAAAAACAATAGCAATTAGATAAAAAACAATAGGTACAAAAGTTAAAAGAGCAAACATACTATCTGATGCAAACAATGTATGACCCACATCCATATTAATCCCTCCTAAACAGTTAGCTAGATATTAAATATCATACAATATCTTCTTCACAAAATGGCCCTAAAATGAAAAATGAGCGCTTAACCTTGTGCTAGAATAGCGCCCTTTAACGGAATAACATCTGCGCTTCTATCCGTTAGTTTATCAAGACTCTATTAATTGTTTGTTTAAATTTTTGATAATTAAAGGTAAATCCGCAAAATCATCTACTATAATATCTGCTTTGACATTTTCCCATTGAGAATCTTTTTTCCAAATTCCTTTCATCCCTACATTTTGAGCAGCTTTCACATCATTTTCTGGGTGGTCGCCAACAAATATACTTTCATTAGCTGAAACATTCAGTTGCTCCAAGGCTCTTTTAAATATTTGAGGTTCAGGTTTTTTTATTCCTTCCCATTCAGAAACTAAAATAGTTTTAAAATACTTTTCAATTCCTAAAGCCTTTATATTATCCATCTGAAACTGCCCATATCCATTTGTAATTATTCCTAATATAAGGTTGCTCTTTCTCAAATCTTCTAACATACTTAGTAGATTAGGAAAAGGAACGCAACTATTCTTAAATTCGCTTATATAATCCTGAAGTAAACCTTCCCAGTTAACCCTAGTTATTCCAAATTCATCCACTAATTGTTGATACACTTTATCTTTCCAAACATACCCACGGCTATCTAACTCTATGAACCTTGTGGTGTATTTCTCTTTTGATAAATGCCCTACCCATTTATTCAATCGCTCGTATTGATTATCAATAAACTTCTTAACTGATTCGTCCCGATTTAACAAAGTTCCATCTAAATCAAATATGACAGCCTTAATCATTTTACATCTCTCCCAAGAAACATAATTCTTTTTTATTTCTTTATCGTTAACTTAAATACCTTCTTCAAATATCTGTCTGAAATATAAAAAGGGCGCTTATTCATATTAATGAATCGCTCCCTTTAGTTGCAGTTCGAGGATATGTTTTCAAGTGTTTATAATTTATGAGTTTCCCTCTTGTATTTATCACGACTTCATCTTCCCCATAACCCATATGAGCACGATAGTAAGGGTATACTTTAAGCGTTATCTCATATAATCCACCAATTCCATATAACTGTTTTATTTTAAGGATTTCTGTATCATATGAAGCCCAAGTAAGACCTTCAGGTACATTTTTGTCGTCTTTGTAGATTTCAACAATTGCTTTATCTACTGGTTCTCTTAGGCTACTTATAAGTGCCATTTTAACCGTTTCACATAATTCCGTATCGGCTTCATTTATTGTTTCTGTTTTTGCATTTACTGTTCTATTAGAGATTACTAAAAGCATTCCAACCATAAGCAAGACCGCAAATTTATTAATAATTATCACCTCATTTTAGTTTTCCTAAGAACTAAAATAATTTATTCAAGAATCTGTCCCTATTCTGGTATAACCTTATTCAATAATTGCGCCTCGATAACAGAAGAACTTCAATAAGCTATTTTTATCCTTCTCGAGATTTTGATATATAATAATTTAATGGTCCTGCAAAAATTAATCCCGCGACAACTGTCCCCAAGAAGACTGCCGAATATGAGAATAATTCAATATCACGATCAAAAAAGTAATCCGTAATAATGCGGAGTATAGTAATTATAACTGGAAATCCAAGTGACCAAAATAACATTTTTTTCAAACCTTTAGACATTACTTTTTCTCCCTTCCCTAAGAAAACTTATTCAACTAAATGGCCGGATTCTGACACAACTTATGCCATTAAATCGCCCTTATACGGAATAGAAAGGTTAGGCTTTGATAACAAATTTTTTAGTAATTTTACCAAGCAGAAACGCAATTAAAATATAAATAATCAAAGGAATAAGGAAATTTTCAAAAGTAGCATTGAATTGTGTGTAGGTATAAATGAAAAATGATCCAAATATAAGAGAAACTACAATAACTGGGACAAAAGTTTTTCTGAATAGTAAAGTGAGCAAAACGCTAATAATAGCTACCCCAATTGGAAAATATACAAATAGCATATTTAAAAAACCCATTCCACCGAAATAATCCCAAAATGCTTGCACCAAAGCCCTCCCTAGTATTTTTTTCCATTTTACCACAAATTTCTTTTAATTATCTAGTTGTTCCCCCCTCAAATACCTATCTTTCTTCTTAAACAATCTGGCCCGTTAGTTGAGTAAGAAATATTAGATTTGATTACCGTGAAAAACTTTTAGGATGAAATCACGTTCTGGTACCCTTAACTTATGATAAGACTTTAAGAAAGAAGAGTTATCATATGGTACTTCTTTGATATTGACTTTTATTTTGTTATTCTTTATTGTCACGATTGCATAGGGTGCTGTTGGCTTATCATTACAGCCAAGTGAACCAGGGTTTAAATAAATAGTGTTTTGACCTATGAAATAATGTAATGGATGATGATGACCGAAACAAATCAAATCTTCATTTTTGTCGATATATAGTGATTCTAAGTTTTCTATACTTGGATTAACTATTGAACTAAACGGATCTTTACTAATATGTTCATTTATTTTGTTGTATTCAATTTGGTAATGAATAAATAGGATTGAACAACCTTCTATGTTTCGCTTTATAGTTCGAGGTAATTGGTCTAATTTTTGAATAAAATATTTATCCATTCTATCTAATAACCATTGATGATGTTTTTTAACATGAGAATGACTTTTAGGATACTCTTGACCTTTTGCTAAAGCTAATATAGCTTCATCATGATTCCCTGTAATCATTGAAGTATCGGATCTTGAGAATAACATTTGTAACACTTCATTTGTTTCTGGACCTATACCAATCATATCTCCTAAGCAATATATGTGATCAATATTGTTTAGATTGTCTATTTCTGATAGAACGGCTCTTAATGCTGGTGCATTACCATGAATATCAGCAATTATTGCAAATTGCATAAATTTAATTCCCCCCATAAAAAACGAACTATAGAAAGATCTCTCTTACTTCATTAAAGCCACCTTTAGTTGAAGAAACTTTTATCACTCTTTTTTCTTTCAATTAATGTCCAAACTACATATATCAAAAAAGACACACCAGCTACTATCAAGAATCCATTTGTAATCAAGTTAAAATCTAATTCATTTATTGTTTTAACTACTTCACCGTTTTCCCCCATATGATGTATGGTCCATCCATTATAATCAAGGAAAAAGTATGATAGTATGATACCGATTACTAATCCGCCTAATAATGAAAACCAAACTTTCATATAAATCACCCCTTTTTACTTACAATATATTCCATATTTTTTCAATTCCTCTTCAACAATCCTGCCCGTTTAGTTGAAGAATTCCCCTTTAAGAATACTCATTCTAAGACGGTCTATGTACTCTCCATTTCTAAGACGGTCTTGCCTTAATATACCTTCCTCTATATAACCTATTGTTTTGTACGATTTAATTGCTTTTTTATTATCAATATCAACTCTTAACCAAATTTTGTTTAGTTCTAACTCTATAAAACCCCATATAAGCATTTCTCTCATTGCTGATAAACCATAATCTTTTCCCCAATAGTTTTTATCTCCTATTGCTATTCCAATTTCAGCATTCTTATTATGCTTATCAATGTTTTTCAAATCAATCCAGCCAATATGTTTCCCATCCTCAGTTTCAATTGCTTTTTGTTCATAGCCATTTGTTCTATTTATACACATCTGTAGCCATTTTTGCGTTTCTTCTCGACTAAATGGAGGATATTTTTCTGGTACATTAAGATATTTTGTAACGTCTTTATCCAAACACCATTGATAACGGTCTTCCATATCATTTAGTGTCAAATCTCTTAACATGACTTTTGGTAAATCATTCACATAATTCCCCCCAATCTTTATGTTTATTGGTTTCCATATTATATAGCTTGATATAAAATTCCTTCTTTCAATAAACTGCCCCGTTTGTTAATCACGCAAAAATTATTTTTGAGATAGATTTTTTAACCACTGTTCATTCCACTGAAAATATAATTCACTATTTTCATTATGTAAAAATAAATCTTTAGGATAAGGTAAAGCAAGGTCAGGCATATTGCTTGGACTATAATATTGAAGTTTAAACGTTTCGTTATCTATTGGACTTAGTTCACCACCTTGAATAACGCAATAAAATATAAAGACGTTATACTCCACTTGGTGACCATTAGGATATTGATAACGAAAGTCTTTCCCACCAAATACACCTAATAACTTTTTGGGCACAACATATAAACCTGTCTCTTCCCATACTTCACGAACAACCGCTTCGGCTGGCGCTTCTCCGAGTTCAATTGCACCAGCAGGTAGACTCCACTTCTCGCCATTTCCTTTGTTTTGTAATAAAATTTCTCCCAAATCGTTTCGAACAATCCCTGCTACACTAGGCATAAAAATAAGTTCATCACCGACTTTTTCACGGATTTTTTTATAATAATCCGACATTCCCATTTTCTAACCACCTTGAGTTATTTATTTCTTTATAAGTTCTCTCCGATATAAACAATCACCTGTCTTTCTTAAACTAATCCTGATAGTACCCCTAACTGAGCCTCACGGATTCAATATCGTTCTACGTTCTAAGTCTCCTATTTCTCTCAGACTCCTATATTCGCTTTTGTACGTGACAATGAGATAATCAAGCAAATCAATTCCTACAATGTAACAAGCCTCTTTCATTCGTTCATACACCAGGTAGTCATCCTTACTGACATCCATCGCACCTGATGTATTCTGATGGCACAATATTACACCACATGCATTATTTAAAATGGCTGCCTTCAGTGCTTCTCTCGGATGAACAATACTGGAGTCCAATGAACCCACACTATAACGATGCGTAGCAATCACCTCTAATTTTGTATTTAGCATTAATGCTAAACACACTTTTCTATCTTCGAAACCAATTTCACTGACAATGAAATCAACCACATCTGCCACCCCTGTGACCTTGATAACTGGACGGTCCCAGTTGAAAATCTCTTGCTTGATATTTACTATCTCATAAATCGCTTCTTGCATCTAAACCTCTCCTTTTCTTTATGGGTTGTTTGAAATATATCAACTAAATCACGTTATAACAAAAGTAGAAAACAAAGATTTATGGCCGTAAAAATCACAAAAATCGCTGATTTTTAATAAAAAGCTGCAATTTCTGTGCAGAAAAATAGCGAAAAATTTTTTTAAAAAAAACAGCCATAATTTTTGGCTGTGTAGTTGGTCAATAAGCGCTTACGCACCCTGCATGAATGCTTATTCAATTTAACTACATATAAAGTAAATCTACTACACCTTTTCTCTCAATTTGCGCAATTGCTCTAGGGCTAATTCATGCGCGTGTAATTCATGCGTTCGTAACCATAACTCAAAGGGCATATCTAACTCTTCAGCGAATCTCCGCGCGTAACTATCAACCGTAGATAATGATCCCTCAAGGTTCTCAGGGAATTCACCAGTTATATAGCAATTGGGTAAGTCAAGGAATTGCCGTTGTTGGTAGATCGTTGGGTCTAATACCGCATCGTCAATTGTCACAAAGGCGTGTAAGCCAATCTGTGTCTCTCCTCCGACAAGATTATATAAACCTCTAACGCTATCTGGGATATTCGGTCGCAAAGGATGTTTATAAACGAGCTTTATCTTTCTTCACTCTAAGAAATTCGTCTTTTTATTTTGTTCTTTGAGTAGCAAATAAAGAACAACTGAGGCGTATAAGCAAATAGTGAAATCTTCCTCATTTATCTTTTGATTTCATTTTTTAAATCTTTTCTACGCAGAAACGTTGATTGACCCCCTTTTCACCTGCATTACTCTTCCTATTTCCAATTCCGACATGGAACATTCTTGTTTTCACCTCTAAAATAAACCCGTTATTCTTTTTTCTTAATGGATTGTTTCTTTTTATTTGGAAATTATATTTGTGAGGTGATTAGATGGAATTCAATTTAGAGATTATAAAACAATCATATAGTGTTTTGAAGGTAGATTATCGCCAAGACGAAGGAGAAAAGTATTTTGTATATGGATATCGAAATGATGAGGAAGAGTGGGATTTTGATAATGGAGATTTTTTAATGGTTCTGGATGAAAAAGAACAGATAAATGTGCTTAAAAGAAACTTTACCGTCTTCTATAAAAATCAATGGCTTTGTAATGATTGTTTTAGATATAAAAAGATAGAAAATTTAGAAGCAGAGAGTAGAGAACACTGGGTATGGTCAGCTTGGAGTGGTTTACCAAATAATTTGATGAAGGGTTTGCAAAATAAAATCCTTGTTGGAGTACCTCAATTATCATGGAAAAATGTTCAGAATCTTGTTAACCCTTCAGATTGCTTTGTAGATTTTAATATTTGTACAGATTGTATAGGTAGTGACGAATACGAAGAAAAATACACAAAAATAGTCAATCAACTTAATCTTTGGGAGCTTGAATTAGCTACTGAAGTCATTCTAAAAGGTAATGAAAAAATGCTGGAAAGCTACATTGCTCATAACATTGAAATAGTTGAAACTGATATGAAATTGATTGATACACAAGTAAAGGTGAAAGATGGCGTAATTGATATACTGGCTGAAGATAAAAATGGTACAGCTTGTATTCTTGAATTAAAAATGAGAACAAATGATAAAAATTTAATATGGCAGTCTGCTTATTATCAATCAGAAATAGGAGAAGACGTAAGAGTAATTACCATAGCACCTTCCTATGATGAAGTAATTAGTAAGGCATTGATGAATGTTAGAAATATTGAAATGAAAATATTTATTCAAGATGACAAAGGGCTACTTAAGATTGAAAGTTTTGAGCCAAATCCAAAAGTTAAATTATCCGAAGATAAAATAATTCTATTAGCTAATGATGAACAGGATAAAGCTATTTAATCAAGTTTGAAGTTTACCCGTTAAAATTTTAAGTCACTATTTTTGTTATTGTCTATTATTGGTGGACATAATAATTTTTTTAATGTTTACATACATTTATAGCTAGATACTTGCTTTTAAATATTGCAGTGAATATCCTCAGGTAGTCGAGCTTATTCACTGTTTTATTATATTCTTATGATTTACTCAGTCACAGGTAGAGAATTGATTTAAAAGATAATCTTAATAAAAAGTGAAGTGGCATGTGTAGAATTCCGCCTCCTGCACAGGGAGAGAAATGGTGCTTGATTGGTTCAAGGGAGGTGACACAGCCTCATCAACAGGCACATATAGCTGTTAGTCCTAAGCCATTCAAAGTCCTGAATAACTAATCTAATTATACATTATATTCCATTTTTTGTCAATTAATCTTGAAATTAATATTCATAAATCATTTTCATTAAAATAAGAGCCCTTTCTCATAGCCATAAGTACGGTTTATTAAGGGTCCTAGGAGCTCTTTAGCATCCTTTCGAATAGTAGTGGCTCTCTGACACATTGTAATTAACTTAACGGACGTCTGATCGTTTTTCACAAGCCAACTGTTCACAGAAAAACAGCTTACGGACAACAAAGGCAGCTTTCTCTCACATCACTTTCAATTTATCTTGAAATTTACCAAATGTTCCTTTGTTCCTCCTTTATTTTGAAAACCTTTATATGCGTGTACACATACCTATATATATTTATATATATAGTCTTTCTTTAATAAAATAAGGAACCAAGGAACATATTACTGTGGCCCCTTGGTATAACAACATTTTGGTGTTCCTAATGCAATATTAAAGCAGGGACATCGCAGGGACATTTTAAACAAAATAGGAACATTTTAAGCAAAAATACTTGCATGCACACAAAATGGAATGTATGTTCGCTACTCAATAAAGGTCCGCACAATTTGAAAATTACTTGCATTCATGCAAAAATGACAATAAAAAAGGAACATTTTGACCTAAAAAGGAACATTTTAAGCGAAAAAGGAACAAAAGCAGGAACAAAAAAAGACCCATCAAATTGCTAATAATCATCTCATTTTTTTCTGTGACTCAAGCCATTTTTCGCTCATTCAAAAGCTTAAAAAACTGCATTCTTTCCGATAACTTAGAAATTCCAAAATAATAATCCGAATACCATGCGATTATTTAGATAAAAAACAAAACAAAAAGCTTGAGGCAATGTTTATAGCCCTCAAGCTTTTTCCTTTAAACCTACTCTTTCCCCTGTTTACAATGATTTAATATCGCCTGCCAGCGATTTAATTATTTCATTTCAATTTTTTTATATTTATTCATGAATTTAATAACATCCTCACGATCGACAAGCACCTTACCTTCTAACTCGATTATTGGCAATCCAAGTTTTTCTAATTTTTGCAAATGCCCAAAAGAAATACCGATAAACTCACAACATTGCTTTTTCGTCATGAACCTCACCACTCCACTATCTCTCTTAGCAGCTTCAAAAGCCTCTTTACTAAGTTCATAAAATAATTCATAATATTTACCCTTAAACTCATCTGAAACCTGTAATGGTATGTAACCCTCCATAAGCTATGTTATCCCCCCTTTTTTTTACTTACTAAGTAAATATTTTATTTACTTAATTATACATTATTTTCAAATCATAATCCACACTTTAGTTAGAAATATATTTACTTAGTAAAGTTTATATGTGATAATAATTGAAACCAAACCTATAAAGTGAGGTGATTTTTAATGGATGCTAAAGAATTTGGAAGAAAACTAAAAGAAATACGGAAAGAGAAAAAAATTACATTACTCGACTTAAAAGTACGAACAGGTTACTCTGATTCATATTTGTCTCAAATTGAGAACGGATATAAAGATTTACCTAAACCAGCATTATTAAGAAAGCTTGCTATAGGGTTAGACGTTTCACCTATATATCTAATGAATTTAGCCGGCTACTCTGATTCTTATATAGACTTAGAGAATGGCCATGGAAAATATGAAGGCTATAATCCTTTAAATGTAGAAAAATTTTTAAATGAAATGAGAAATATAGCTGTCACCCTTCCATGCACTGAAGAAATAAAAACGGAATATGGAGAGCAATCTATTAGAGAACTAACAGATGACGAATTAAGAAGAAGATTATTTGACCTTCATGACCTTCTGAATATGAAGATTGACTTGTACTATAAAAATGAATTTTTAACAGACGAAAAACGCAAAAAAGTTAGAACTATACTTGAATTAATTTTTGAATAACTTTCTTTTCCTGCATATAGCCTGCCAGCGTATTGGAAAGGAAACTATTATGGCAAACATTAAAAAGTACACAAAGAAGGATGGTACCACCGCTTATATGTTTGATGCGTATCTCGGTAAGGATCCGCTAACTGGAAAGAAGTAACGGACCACACGGCGGGGATTCAAGACAAAAAAAGAAGCAAAAATCTCGCTTTCAAAAATACTGCTGGAAGTTGATGAACTCGGACTCCGCCAAAATGATCAGATGACCTTCCGGGAAGTCTTTGAGGAATGGTTTAAGCAGCACCGTAAAGAAGTAAAACCAACAACGGTGTATGCAATTGAAAGTAAATTTAACCGTAGAATCCTCCCAGTCTTCGGTCCTTACAAAATGAAAGACATATCCCGCTCGCATTGTCAAAAAACTATCAATGCTTGGGCCCAGGAGCTTAAAACCTTTAATGATTATAAAATACAAGCAAACCTGGTTTTTCGATATGCAATGAAAATGGATATTATTAAACGCAATCCAATGGATCATGTGACGTTGCCGAAACTAAAACATGAGATGGAATATAATCCGGAACTGGAAGAGAAAAAATATTACTACACGCGTGAAGAACTCAGGAACTTCCTGGAGTCGATTCAAGACGATGACATGGCTTATACCATGTTTCGGTTGCTCGCCTTCACAGGGGCACGCAAGGGGGAACTATATGCCTTGCATTGGTCGAACGTGGACTTCCAACATAAGTCGATCAGCTTAAAAAAGACATTGATTCACACAAGCGGAATAAAACAGCTTCAGACATCAAAAACAAGGGCCTCCCGGCGTGTAGTTAGCGTGGATGATGAAACTCTAGCGATTTTAAAAAAATGGCGCAGCAAGCAAATACAGCGCTATTTGAAGTTAGAACTTGCCGCACCTTTTCAATCTGATGATAAGCAACCCATCTTTACGGTCTATAATCAGTTAAAACATGAAATGGATTATTGTCGATTAGCTTACTTAAATGAAAAGCTAGAGAGGATTTATCTAAAGAACCCGGAGCTGCCTCAAATAAATGTTCACGCCTTCCGGCACACACATGCCAGTTTGTTGTTTGCAGCTGGTGCTTCCATCAAAGATGTACAAACTCGGCTTGGACATACAGATATTAAAACTACGATGGATATATACACTCATGTGACCGATGAGGCGAAGGAGAAAACAGCCGAGATGTTCCAGAAGTACATGAAATTTTAGCTTGGGGTATTCAAAGGGTATTCAATTCTAAATTTACACATGAAAAAGCCCTCCCTGCTCATAAGAGCATAGAGGGCAAAACCTTGGTATATAAGGTTTATTAACGTTTTGAGAACTGAGGTGCACGACGAGCGCCTTTAAGACCGTATTTTTTACGTTCTTTCATACGAGCGTCACGTGTTAATAGTCCAGCGCGTTTTAGTGTTGGACGGTATTCTGGATCAGCTAGAAGTAACGCACGAGCGATACCGTGGCGGATTGCGCCAGCTTGACCAGTGTATCCACCACCTTTAACATTTACAAGAATGTCGTAGCTTCCTACTGTTTCAGTAGCTACTAGTGGTTGTTTAACAACTTCACGTAAAGCTGCAAACGGGATATATTCATTGATTTCACGACCATTGATAACGATTTTACCGTCGCCAGGGACTAAACGTACGCGAGCTACTGAGCTCTTACGGCGACCAGTACCAGTATATTGAACCTGTGCCAAGTTAATAACCTCCCCTAATTAATTATCCACGAAGTTCGTAAACTTCTGGTTGTTGTGCTTGGTGCGCATGTTCGCTACCAGCGTAAACATGTAATTTTTTAAACATTTGACGACCAAGAGAGTTCTTTGGAAGCATGCCTTTAATAGCAAGCTCTAACATGCTCTCAGGGTAGTTTGTACGCATTTCATTAGCAGTTCTAGTTTTTAAACCACCAGGGTGCATGCTGTGGCGGTAGTAAATTTTATCAGTAAGCTTCTTACCAGTTAATTCGATCTTAGAAGCGTTCAAGATAATTACATGATCACCAGTATCCACATGTGGTGTATAAGTTGGTTTATGTTTACCACGTAGAATTGATGCTACTTCACTAGCAAGACGTCCAAGAGTTTTGCCTTCAGCATCAACTACGTACCATTTACGTTCGATATTGTTTGCATTCGCCATAAACGTTGTACGCATCGGTTTTCCCTCCTAAATTAAATCCATTATAATCATTTTTGGTTTCATATATTCTTACACAATAAGATTCCGGGGCTTATCGTGGTTTTAATAATAATACCATATGCTATAATATAACTTTACCAGCTGATTGTCAAGTCGATGTTACACCTGGATTAGTTGTTTTAAGAATTTTTTCTCGCAAATCCAGCAAATGACGCTCTTTACTTATCATTAGCAATATTTTCATCGTAATAGACTTGCCATAAATACAGGCCATGACCAGGTGCCGTTTTCCCAGCAAAGATACGGTTTTTCTTCGCTAAAATCTTCTCTATTTCATGTGGCTCTCGCTCGCCCTTACCAACCTCAAGTAAGGTCCCCATTAAGATGCGAATCATATTATAAAGAAACCCGTTACCAACAAAACGGAACAGTAGCTCATCATCATGTTCCTCAATATAAACCCCATAGATGTTCCGCACGCGATCTTCCACTTCAGATCTTGCTGAACAAAAGCTTGTAAAGTCATGTTCTCCTAATAAATACGGGATGGCTTCGCGCATACGTTCCACATCTATTGGAAAGGAATACTGATAAGCATAATGCCGCAAAAAAGGGTTGCTTTTCTTCGTGCGTATTAATCGGTAGCGATACTCCTTACCTATGGCATGATATCGCGCATGGAAGTCCTCTGCTACATAGGCCGCTTCCTCTACTACAACATCATTCGGCAGAATAGAATTCAATGCAGCTGGCCAACGCTCCTCAGGCAACTGCAAAGGACTATCGAAGTGAATTACTTGACCCACCGCATGAACACCAGCGTCCGTGCGGCCAGAAGCAACAACTTTTACTTCACTGCCCTTATGCAGCTTCGTAAGTGCTGTTTCTAGCTCCCTTTGGACAGTCCGTTTATTCGGTTGTACTTGATAGCCCGCAAAGCCTGTGCCATCGTAAGCGATAATACATTTGATTCTCATGATTTGCCCTCTTTATGTTCTAAATATAATTAACAATATCGTTAAAGCCAAAAGCAATAACAACATCAATGTATCAATTCCGCTCCACACAAGCTTACGATACCTTGTCCGTCCATCGCCTCCACGATAACCACGTGCCTCCATTGCTGTGGCAAGCTCCTCTGCTCGTTTAAATGAACTCACAAACAGCGGAATCAGTAGTGGAATAATGGCCATCACACGGTCTTTTACAGGGCCTGAGGAGAACTCCACGCCTCTTGCTGATTGTGCCTTCATAATTTTATCTGTTTCCTCCATGAGCGTCGGAATAAACCTTAAAGCGATAGACATCATTAGGGCGAGCTCATGCACCGGAAACTTCAACTTCTTAAGTGGGCCTAACAAACTCTCTAAACCGTCTGTAATCGCAATAGGGGCTGTTGTTAACGTTAGGATCGATGTGATTAAGATTAATAGGAAAAAGCGTAAAGAGATAAAAATCCCTTGTCTCAAGCCTTCCTCATATACTTTAAACCATCCTAATTCAAAAATAATCGGTCCTTCTCTTGTTAAAAAGATATGCATCAAGAACGTAAAAATAATCAAAATGAAGACGAGTTTTAAGCCACCAAATACAAAGCGCATCGGCACTTTCGACATCGCTAGCATTAATAAGGTATAGACAACAAGGGCACCATACGTAATCGCATTATTAGCGATGAAAACAACACATACGAATAAAAGAACGATAATGAGTTTGGAGCGCGGGTCCATTCGGTGAATCACTGAATCAGCTGGAACATAGCGTCCAAAAATCATTTTTTCCATCATTAGGCTTCACCTCTCTTTAAAAAGCGAGGCATTTCTTGACTGATTTCCTCTATTGTTAAGCATGTTTTAGCAAACTTATAGCCGAATGTTTTCTCTAGCTTTTGCTGGAACTTCACAACCTCTGGTACGTCTAAGCCCATTTTTATCAATTGCTCTGGGTCAGAGAAAATATCGAGTGGTGTGCCCACTTTATAGACTTCACCTTTATGCATAATAGCAATCTTATCTGCATAGCGTGAGGCATCCTCCATACTATGCGTTACAAGAATCGTAGATAAATTCCGCTCTTTATGAAGCTGATAAAACATATCCATAATTTCTTTGCGCCCACGAGGATCTAGGCCAGCTGTTGGTTCATCAAGCACAATGACATCAGGATGCATCGCTAATACACCAGCAATGGCTACTCGGCGCATTTGTCCACCAGAAAGGTCGAACGGTGATTTTTGTAAAATCGACTCATCTAAGCCCACTTGTTTAATTGCTTCATGCGCTCGCCTTTTTGCTTCTCCTTCATTCACACCGAAATTCATCGGACCAAAACAAATATCTTTCTCTACAGTTTCCTCAAATAGTTGATGCTCAGGAAATTGAAACACAATCGCTACTTTTTGGCGTATCGCTTTTAAGCCTTTCTGTTTCTTTTCAGAAGTAATCGTTCTCTCACCAATAACAACTTCGCCCGCTGTAGGTTTCAGTAATGCATTTAAATGTTGTAGGACGGTCGATTTCCCAGAACCAGTATGTCCTATTAAAGCGAGAAATGTGCCAGATGGAATATCTATAGACACATCTTGAATCGCTAATCTTTCAAACGGCGTATTGACCTGATAGCGATATTCTACATTTTTGAGTGAGATGTCCATAATTCTTCCACCAATTCTTCTTCAGATAAATGATGCTTAGATACTGGGATATTTAAGCCTTTTAACATTTTGCTCATTTTCACAGGGAATGGAATATCGAGTCCTAACGATATCAACTCTTCATCTAATTGAAAAATATCTTCCGGACTACCTTCCCGATAAAGCTGTCCTTTATTCATCACAATCATGCGATCAGCCTTTGCTGCTTCTTCTAAATCATGTGTGATGGAAATAACAGTCATTTCTTGCGATGCTTTTAACTGTCTGATCGTCTCTAACACCTCTTCACGACCACGCGGGTCTAACATAGAGGTCGCTTCGTCCAAGACAATGATATTCGGCCTAAGCGCTAGAACCCCTGCAATGGCCACACGCTGCTTTTGGCCACCTGATAAATGGTGCGGCTCTTGATCAAGAAACTGTTCCATTTTCACACTCTCCAGCGCGTTATGGACACGCTTAATCATTTCCTCTCTCTCGATGCCGTGATTTTCTAAACCAAAAGCCACATCATCCTGTACAGTCGTACCAACAAACTGGTTATCGGGATTTTGAAAAACCATCCCAATTTTATCTCGTATGTCCCAAACCGTTTCTTCTGATAGCAGCAAACCATCTACCGTAATACTGCCTTCCTTTGGGAAATTTAAGCCATTTAAAAGCTTAGCCATCGTTGACTTGCCTGATCCATTATGACCAACAATCGCCAACCATTCCCCTTCATATATATCAAACGTCACATCTTTCAACGCATAATCCGCATTCTCATCATATTTAAAAGAAAGATTCCTTATCTGCACGAGGGAATTCTTCATACTCATCTACTCCTCTCCAACCTCTGCTGCTCTCAACTCTACTAAAAACAAACCTAAAAATCTAACGTCTAAATTTTATTAGAAAACTGGGCGATTGGCAAGCCTTTAAGGCGACGACAGGGGACCTAGTTGCTCTTATACTTCGTTCTTTCTTCTGACTCACTTCATCGCTATTCTTCAATGCTATCAATAGGTCACGGCTCTGAAGTGATAGAAAACCAATTCTTAATCGTACTAATATCACTGGCTTGCATTCAGAATGGTTCATGCGTTTAATGATTCTTTATGCACAAGTCTTGCTTCTTTACTAGTTTTAGCGCAATTCCAATGTTTACACGTAATTCCTTGATTTTCTTTGCCAGCTTTTGCGCGATTCCACCCTTTACGCGCAATTCCTTGGTTTTCTTTACTACCTTTTGCGTGATTCCATCATTTACGCGCAATTCTTTAGTTTTCTTTACTACCTTTTGCGCGTTTCCATCGTTTACGCGCAATTCCTTAGCTTTCTTTACTACTTTTTTGCGCGATTCCACCTTTTACGCGCAGTTCTTTGACTTTCTTTACTACTTTTTGCGTGATTCTACCCTTTACGCGCAATTCCTTAGCTTTCTTTACTACTTTTTGCGCGCTTTCATCCTTTACGCGCAATTCCTTAGCTTTCTTTACTACTTTTTGCGCGTTTCCATCGTTTACGCGCAGTTCTTTGTCTTTCTTTACTACTTTTTGCGTGATTCCACCGTTTACGCGCAATTCCTTAGCTTTCTTTACTACTTTTTGCGCGATTCCACCTTTTACGCGCAATACTTTGCCTTTCTTTCCTACCTTTTACGCGCTTTCAACCTTTGCATGCAGTTCTTCACTTTACCCCATATCTTTTACGCGTTTTCACGTATATAATTAATTCTTCTTTTTTCCCTTACCTGTATGATGCACCGACCATACATACCCACGTACTCTGCCACTAATTATGCTATTGAATAGGAGTTACAAAAATTCTATTAACTAAAACTTAGGGGCGAAACAAACATTTCTCTTTATATAATAAAAAAGCCGCCACTATTGATGGCGAGCTACTATGTATATGGAGTTCTATCCTATCTGCAACTATCTCCATAACAAAGGCTCGATAATAATTGCCTTGGCAATGGTTGTTTTTAAAAAAGCCTGCATCCTCATCCTAGTAATACAGGCATTCCTGTATGGACGAGTAAAGAAAATGGATGAAGATGCAAAGAGCTAGACGTAACACCTCAATATTACGGATGTCCATCGTAACACTCAAAATGGTTTTGCTCATTGGCTTTAGGGGTATCCCTATTTAAAGAAAGAGGGCATTGAATAAGTTCCAATGAAACCATTCAGGCGCCCTCAATCTGCACATGAATCCCAAAGGTTAGGTTATCCTAATCTAAGAAGATACGTTTATTATACTAATTCGATGATTACCATTGGTGCTGCGTCGCCACGACGAGGACCGATTTTCATAATACGAGTGTAACCACCTTGACGCTCTTCATAACGAGGAGCAATATCACTGAACAATTTTTGAACAGCATCTTGGTTTTTCTCAGCATCAGCTACTTCATGACGAACATATGCAGCTGCTTGGCGACGAGCGTGAAGATCTCCACGTTTACCAAGAGTGATCAATTTTTCAACTACTGAACGAAGTTCTTTAGCACGAGCTTCAGTTGTTTCAATACGCTCATTGATGATTAAATCTGTTGATAAGTCACGTAGCATCGCTTTACGTTGAGCGCTAGTGCGTCCTAACTTTCTGTATCCCATGAAAGTTTCCCTCCTTTGTTGAAGTCATTAAAGGCTAGATTTCAAAAGACAATCAGTCGTCTTTACGCAAACCTAATCCAAGCTCTTCTAGTTTATGTTTTACTTCCTCTAGAGACTTCCTACCTAAGTTACGTACTTTCATCATATCTTCTTCAGTTTTATTAGCTAACTCCTGAACAGTGTTAATGCCTGCACGTTTTAAGCAGTTGTATGAACGAACAGATAAATCTAGTTCTTCAATTGTCATTTCAAGGACTTTTTCTTTTTGGTCTTCTTCTTTTTCAACCATAATTTCAGCATTTTGAGCTTCATCAGTTAAACCAACAAAGATATTCAAATGCTCAGTTAAGATCTTCGCTCCAAGTGCAACTGCATCTTGAGGGCCAGTACTTCCGTCAGTCCAAACATCAAAAGTCAATTTATCAAAATTACTCAATTGACCAACACGAGTATTCTCAACTTGATATTGTACGCGTGAAACTGGCGTATAAATAGAATCAATAGGAATTACACCGATTGGTTGATCTTCTTTTTTGTTTTGAACAGCTGGTGTATAACCACGACCACGTTTAGCAGTTAGACGCATATGCAAATGACCATTTGAACCAAGAGTAGCAATATGAAGATCCGGATTAAGAATCTCTACATCACTATCATGTGTTACATCTGCAGCAGTAACTACACCTTCGCTTTGAACGTCAATTTCTAATGTTTTTTCTTCATCAGAATAGATTTTCAATGCGAGCTTTTTAATGTTTAAAATGATAGATGTTACATCTTCTACGACGCCTTCAATTGTTGAGAACTCATGAAGTACCCCATCAATTTGGATCGAAGTGACAGCGGCACCTGGGAGTGAGGATAATAGGATACGACGTAAGGAGTTACCCAAAGTTGTTCCATATCCACGCTCAAGTGGTTCTACGACGAACTTACCATACTTAGCATCATCGCTGATCTCAACCGTTTCGATTTTTGGTTTTTCTATTTCGATCATCAAAATACACCCTCCTTCAAAACGTCGAAACCCCGGTTTATTAACCGAAATTCCCCCATGTATACGTTCCCGTCTTGTGCACAACAACTGGAATAATAAATACTGTATAATTCATTTACTTTGTATCATATCCCATTATAGACAGGGATTCAAAAGTTTATACAGATTAATTATACACGGCGGCGTTTTGGTGGACGACATCCGTTATGTGGTACTGGAGTAACGTCTCTGATAGCAGTAACTTCTAGACCAGCAGCTTGTAATGCACGAATAGCAGCTTCACGACCTGCACCAGGTCCTTTAACTGTTACTTCTAAAGTTTTCATACCATGTTCCATAGATGCTTTCGCAGCTGTTTCAGCAGCCATTTGCGCAGCGAAAGGAGTCGATTTACGAGAACCTCTGAATCCTAGCGCACCAGCACTTGACCAAGAAAGAGCATTACCATGAGAATCAGTGATAGTTACGATTGTATTATTGAATGTTGAACGAATATGTGCAATTCCGCTTTCAATATTCTTTTTGACACGACGTTTACGTGTATTAGTTTTACGAGCCATTTTAAGAACCCTCCTTTACCGATTATTTCTTTTTGTTCGCTACAGTCTTACGAGGACCTTTACGTGTACGAGCATTGTTTTTAGTATTTTGTCCGCGAACAGGTAAGCCACGACGGTGACGAAGACCGCGGTAGGATCCGATTTCCATTAGACGTTTGATGTTAAGTGATACTTCACGACGAAGGTCACCTTCAACTTTTAATGAATCGATTTGCTCACGAATTTTGTTTAATTCATCTTCAGTAAGATCGCGTACACGAGTATTCTCGTTTACACCAGCTTCTGCTAGAACTTTTTGAGCAGTTGTTTTACCAATACCATAGATATAAGTTAATGAGATTACTACACGTTTTTCACGTGGTACATCTACACCTGCAATACGTGCCACTATATGCGCACCTCCTTCAATTTAGCCTTGTTTTTGTTTATGTTTAGGGTTTTCACAGATAACCATTACTTTACCTTTTCTGCGGATGACTTTGCACTTTTCGCAGATCGGTTTAACTGATGGTCTTACTTTCATTATCCTAACCTCCTTAGTAGTACGGAGTGCAATGATTATTTAAAACGATAAGTGATTCTTCCGCGAGTTAAGTCATAAGGAGAAAGCTCAACTGTTACTTTATCCCCTGGTAAAATACGAATGAAGTGCATGCGAATTTTACCGGAAACATGAGCTAAAACTGTATGACCGTTTTCTAATTCTACCTTAAACATTGCATTTGGCAAAGTGTCTATGACTGTGCCTTCTACTTCAATTACATCATCTTTCGCCACTAAACAAGTCTCCCTTCCATAAAATCATATACGAAATACATCAAATGCTTTCCCAAGCATGTAGATATTCTTTGCTAAAAGGTTCGCAGAATAACACATTCGGACATTCCGATACATAATCTCATAGGTCGCGTAATCAATGCAAGCTTTATGAGCTAATAATCATCTTACTCAAAACAAATGATTTTAAACATATACACAACAACCTTCTGATTATAACATAAAAAGAGTTTGACGTCTCCTTATAGTAAAAAGAAAAATGAGTTAGAAACGGAGTATTTTAGAAAAGCCTACTGTTATTTTACAGTAAGTATTTCATAACCAGTTTCAGTAATGGCTATTGTATGTTCGAAATGGGCACAACGCTTACCATCGACTGTTACGACTGTCCATTGATCGGATAGCGTTGATACATATCTACTACCGATATTTACCATCGGTTCGATAGCTAATACCATACCTGGTTTTAATAGAGGCCCTTTATTCGGGGGACCAAAATGTGGAATCTGTGGTTCCTCATGTAAGTCTTGCCCTACCCCATGTCCGACATATTCTCGTACAATGGAAAAGCCTTTGCTTTCCGCATATGTTTGGATTGCATGAGAGATGTTCGATAAGCGTACACCTGGCTTTGCTTGTTTTAAGCCTTCATATAATGACTGCTCAGTAACTTCAAGCAATGCTTTTGATTGTTCATCAATTGCCCCTACTGCGTAGGTCCAGGCAGAATCACCGTGATAACCGTTATATTTTGCACCTATATCAATACTGATGATATCACCATCGTTTAAGCTGTTATCATCAGGAATCCCGTGAACTAGCTTTTCGTTCACAGATGTACATATACTACCTGGAAAACCGTTATAACCTTTAAAAGATGGGACGGCCCCACATTTGAGAATAAAAGCCTCAGCAAGACGATCTAATTCTCTTGTCGTTATTCCCGGAGTGATATGCTTTTGTAATTCCTCATGTGTTAAAGCGACAATTCTACCAGCTTCTCGCATAATATCGATTTCACGTTGAGTTTTGCTTATGATCATTATTGTAAGCCTCTTAAAAGACTATCTAGATCAGTAAATACTTTACCAATTTCTTGTTGACCGTTAATGTTACGTAAATAGCCTTTATTTTCATAGAAATCAAGCAAAGGTTTTGTTTGCTTAATGTTTACTTCAAGTCTATTTTTAACAGTTGCTTCATTATCATCTTCACGTTGATATAATTCTCCACCACAGCGGTCACATTCGCCCTCTTTAGTTGGAGGATTAAATACAAGATGATATGTTGCCCCACAAGATTTACATATTCTGCGGCCAGTTAGCCTTTCCATCAAAATCTCTTGATCTACATCAATGTTAATAACGTAATCAATTTTTCTTGATAGATCAGAAAGAATATTTTCTAAAGCATCCGCTTGAGCAACGGTTCTAGGGAAACCATCTAAAAGAAAACCTTTTTCACAATCGGGTTTACCAAGACGTTCTCTAACAATACCAATTGTTACTTCGTCTGGCACAAGTTCACCTTTATCCATAAAAGACTTTGCTTCTAAACCTAGAGGAGTTTCTTCTTTGATCGCTGCACGGAACATGTCTCCAGTAGAGATATGCGGAATACCGTACTTTTCAACAATTCTTTCTGCTTGTGTACCTTTACCGGCACCAGGGAGCCCCATTAATACAAGATTCAAGTGAATTCCCCCCTATTCTATTAGGTTTGAGGGAACAATCGTCCCCTTAAACCTTTCTATTTGATAAAACCTTTATAATGACGTTTAACTAGCTGAGACTCTAACTGTTTGTAAGTATCAAGAGCAACACCAATCACGATTAGTAAGCTCGTTCCACCGATTTGAGCAGTTTCTGGTAGCCCTGCAACATTAATGAAGAACATTGGAATGATTGCAATCGCTGTTAAGAAAAGAGCACCAACAAAAGTTAAACGATATAAGACTTTAGTTAAATATTCCTGCGTGTTTTTACCAGGACGGATGCCCGGTACATAACCACCTTGATTTTTCAAGTTCTCAGAGACTTTCTCTGGGTTTACTTGAATGAATGCATAGAAATATGTGAAAGCAATTATTAATGCAGCATAGATGACCATACCGATTGGCTCAGTATAATCAAATATCTTCTGGATCCAACTCGTTACACTATTCGATTCAAAAAAGCCTGCAATCGTTCGTGGTGTAATGATAAATGAAATCGCAAAGATAACAGGGATAACACCTGCAGCATTTACTTTTAAAGGTAAATGAGTGTTTTGAACACCTACTGGCGTCTTACCTGCTGATGCACGTTTTGCATATTGTACTGGAATTTTTCTTAATGCCTGTTGGATAAAGATTGTTCCAACTACAATAGCAATAACCGCAAGCACGATAAGTACAAGGGTTACGATACGTAGGAATAATTGATCTCCAGCACCTTCAATTTGCTGCGCATAAATTTGGTTAGCGATGGAAGGAATACCGGCAACGATTCCAGCGAAGATAATAATGGAAATACCATTACCAACACCTTTTTCCGTAATTTGCTCCCCTAACCACATTAAAAAAGCAGTTCCTGCAGTTAATACTGTAGCAATTAATAAATAAGAGCCAATACCCGTATTTTCAATTAACATGCCACCAGCAAGATTATTAAACCCGTAAGACATACCAAGAGCTTGGATAAAACCAAGCACGATAGTAAAGTATCGTGTAAACTGAGCTAGTTTACGACGACCCGCCTCACCTTGCTTAGCCCATTCCGTAAATTTCGGCACAACGTCCATTTGTAGTAACTGAACAATGATTGATGCTGTAATATACGGCATGATTCCCATCGCAAGAATTGAGAAGTTTAATAACGCACCGCCACCAAATACATTCAAGACACCAAATACACTCATTTGATCCTGTGATTGTAAAATTTGTGCATTCACCCCTGGAACGGGGATAAATGTGCCGATGCGAAATACAATTAACATTAATAGGGTGAAAATAATCTTTCTTCTTATGTCACCCACGCGCATAAAATTGGAGATTGTCTGAAGCATTAGATCACCTCGGCTTTACCGCCGGCAGCTTCGATTGCTTCTTTAGCCGCAGCAGAGAATTTATGAGCTTTAACTGTAAGCTTTTTCTCTACGTTGCCTTTAGCAAGAACTTTAATTCCTGCTTTTTCGTTACTTACAACACCCGTTTCAATAAGAAGCTCTGGAGTAACTTCCGCTCCATCTTCAAAACGATTAAGTGCGTCAAGATTAACTACCGCATATTCTTTACGGTTAATGTTAGTGAATCCGCGTTTTGGTAAGCGTCTGAATAAAGGTGTTTGACCACCTTCGAATCCAGGACGTACGCCGCCGCCAGAACGAGCATTTTGACCTTTATGTCCCTTACCAGCAGTTTTACCGTTACCTGAACCAATACCGCGACCTTTGCGTTTACGTTCTTGACGTGAACCTTCTGCAGGTTTTAATTCATGAAGTTTCATGTTGGCACCTCCTTATTTTGTAGAAGATCGAAAATTATTTTTCAGTTACCGTTACAAGATGAGCAACTTTTTTAATCATACCACGGATGGCAGGATTGTCTTGGTGCTCAACTGTTTGGTGCATTTTGCGTAATCCAAGAGCTGTGACTGTTTGGCGTTGGTCCTCAGGGCGACCAATCACACTGCGAGTGAGGGTAACTTCTAGTTTATTCGCCATTTGATTTCCCTCCTTATCCTAACAGTTCTTCTACTGATAAACCACGTAACTTAGCTACGTCTTCAGCACGTTTTAATTGTTGTAAACCATCTAGTGTTGCGCGAACCATGTTAATTGGTGTGTTTGTACCCAATGATTTAGAAAGGATATCGCCTACACCCGCTAACTCTAGTACCGCACGAACTGGTCCACCAGCGATAACTCCTGTACCTTCATATGCAGGTTTTAGAAGAATTTCGCCAGCTCCGAAGTGACCGATTACTTCGTGAGGAATTGTAGTTCCAACCATAGGAACTTCAATTAAGTTTTTCTTCGCATCTTCAATTGCTTTGCGAATAGCTTCTGGTACCTCTTGAGCTTTACCTGTACCAAAGCCAACGTTACCGTTTTTATCTCCAACTACTACAAGAGCAGAGAATCTGAAACGACGTCCACCTTTAACAACCTTAGCTACACGGTTTACCGTAACTACGCGCTCTTCAAGTTCAAGTTTGTTTGGATCAATACGACGCATTCTATATGTCCCTCCTTTGTCTATTAAAATTCTAACCCGTTTTCGCGAGCAGCATCTGCTAACGCTTTAACACGACCATGATATAAGTATCCTCCACGGTCAAATACGATTGATTTCAATCCTTTTGCTTCCGCACGTTTAGCGATTAATTCGCCGACTTTAACAGCCGCATCAACGTTGCCTGTAGCTTCAATACTAGCTTCTTTGTCTTGTGTAGACGCGCTAGCAAGAGTTACTCCGTTCACATCGTCAATTAATTGTGCATAAATGTGTTTATTTGAGCGATACACATTTAGACGAGGACGAGCCGCAGTGCCAGAAAGTTTAGATCTTACGCGAGCGTGTCTTTTCTTACGCACTGCATTTTTATCAGCCTTCGTAATCATTTCGGTCACTCCTTTCGTTTAGCTATGCAGCATTACTTACCTGTTTTACCTTCTTTACGACGAACATATTCTCCTTCATACCTAATACCTTTTCCTTTGTAAGGTTCTGGAGGACGAACGTCACGAATGTTAGCCGCTAAAGCGCCTACACGTTCTTTACTTGCACCTTTTACTACTACTTTCGTATTAGCTGGTACTTCGATTTCGATACCTTCTTCAGGTTCGATTTCAACTGGGTGAGAGTATCCAACGTTCAATACAAGCTTTTTACCTTGTTTTTGGGCACGGTAACCGACACCGATAAGTTCTAAGCCTTTTTCGAAGCCTTTAGATACACCTTCAACCATGTTAGCGATCAATGCACGAGTTGTACCATGAAGCGCACGGTGCTCTTTTTGATCAGAAGGACGCACGATGTTGATTACGTTCTCTTCGATGTTAATTGCGATATCTTTATTAAAAGTGTGAGAAAGCTCACCTTTAGGACCCTTTACGATAACGTGATGATTTTCATCAAGCGTTACTGTTACTCCACTAGGGATTTCAATTGGTTTTTTACCTATACGGGACATTTATTGCACCTCCATTCTTTCTGAAACTATATTACCAAACGTACGCTAGTACTTCTCCGCCTACTTGTTTCGCGCGAGCTTCTTTGTCTGTAAGAACGCCTTGAGAAGTAGAAACGAGTGCGATACCAAGACCGTTAAGAACGCGTGGTACCTCATCAGCTTTAGCATAAACACGAAGACCAGGTTTACTGATACGTTTTAAGCCTGTGATTACACGTTCATTCTTTGCACCGTATTTTAAGAAAATGCGGATAATGCCTTGCTTGTTATCTTCGATAAACTCTACATCACGTACGAAGCCTTCACGCTTAAGGATTTCAGCAACTTCTTTTTTAATATTAGAAGCAGGAACTTCTAATTTTTCGTGACGAACCATGTTCGCATTACGGATGCGAGTTAGCAAATCTGCAATTGGATCTGTCATGACCATTGTTTTTACCTCCTTCCCTAACTTTGGGTTTACCAGCTAGCTTTTTTAACGCCAGGAATTTGTCCTTTATATGCTAATTCACGGAAACAAATACGGCAAAGCTTAAATTTACGGTATACAGAATGTGGACGTCCACAACGTTCGCAACGTGTATATTCTTGTACCTTGTATTTAGGCGTGCGTTTTTGTTTCGCAATCATTGACTTTTTAGCCACGTTTTCGCCTCCCTCTAATTAACGATTACTTTTGGAATGGCATTCCAAATTGTGTTAAAAGTTCACGAGCTTCTTCATCAGTATTGGCAGTTGTTACGATAACGATATCCATACCACGAACTTTGCTTACTTTATCGTAATCGATCTCAGGGAAGATCAATTGCTCTTTAACACCAAGTGTGTAGTTTCCGCGTCCGTCGAAAGACTTTTTAGAAATACCACGGAAGTCACGTACACGTGGAAGAGAAACAGATACTAATTTATCGAAGAATTCGTACATGCGTTCTCCACGTAAAGTAACTTTCGCTCCGATTGGCATACCTTCACGTAAACGGAAGCCAGCGATTGATTTTTTCGCGCGAGTGATAACAGGTTTTTGACCTGCGATTTGTGTTAATTCCTCAACAGCATTATCTAATGCTTTAGAGTTTTGCACAGCATCACCCACACCCATGTTGATAACGATTTTTTCAAGTTTTGGTACTTGCATTACTGATTTATAGTTAAACTTGCTCACAAGAGCAGGAGTAATTTCTTTTACATGTTTTTCTTTTAGGCGGTTCATCGATTGTACCTCCCTTCTTCATTGATCTATTTATCTAAAGATTCACCTGATTTTTTTGCTACACGCACTTTTTTCCCATCAACCGTTTGATAGCCTACGCGAGTTGGTTCACCAGATTTTGGGTCAACCGGCATAACGTTTGATACATGAATAGGTGCTTCTTGGCTAAGGATTCCACCTTGAGGATTCAAGTTAGATGGTTTAGCGTGTTTCTTTACGATATTAACACCTTCTACAAGAACGCGTTCTTGTTTTGGGTAAGCAGCAAGAATAACGCCTGATTTGCCTTTATCCTTACCAGAGATGACCATTACTTTATCACCTTTTTTTACATGCATCTGTGTGCACCTCCTTAAAGGCATTTTGTTTAATTTTTATAGTACTTCTGGAGCTAATGATACGATTTTCATGAAGTTGTTCTCGCGTAGTTCACGAGCAACTGGTCCAAAGATACGTGTACCACGAGGACCTTTATCGTCACGAATAATTACACATGCGTTTTCATCAAAACGGATGTATGTGCCATCTTTACGACGAACGCCGCTCTTTGTACGAACGACAACAGCTTTAACAACATCACCTTTTTTAACAACGCCACCTGGTGTTGCTTGTTTCACTGTGCAAACAATTACATCACCGATGTTAGCAGTTTTACGGCCTGAACCACCTAAAACTTTAATTGTAAGTACTTCACGAGCACCAGAGTTATCAGCAACTTTTAAACGTGATTCTTGTTGAATCATCTGTGTAACCTCCCTTCGGGATCAAACATATTTCCGAACAATTAGATAATAACTGCTTTCTCAACAACTTCAACTAGACGGAAGCGT
The DNA here is from genome assembly GCF_038006865.1 of Cytobacillus sp. FSL R7-0696. Taxonomy (NCBI): domain Bacteria; kingdom Bacillati; phylum Bacillota; class Bacilli; order Caryophanales; family Bacillaceae; genus Cytobacillus; species Cytobacillus sp. FSL R7-0696. The sequence continues at coordinate 1,584,115 of NZ_JBBOWA010000001.1, forward strand.
TTAGTCGCAGATAATGGGCGAGTTTCCATGATACGAACGATATCGCCGATTTTTGCTTCATTTTGCTCATCATGAGCTTTAAACTTTTTAGAGTACTTTACGCGTTTGCCGTATAATGGATGCTTTTTGTATGTTTCGACTAAAACAGTAACAGTTTTATCCATTTTGTCTGAAACAACGCGTCCAGAGTATACTTTGCGTTGGTTACGTTCACTCATTGTGCGAACCTCCTCTCAATATCACTTGCTAAAACCAATTTCTCTTTCACGGATAACAGTTTTCATACGAGCAATTGCTTTACGCACTTCACGGATGCGAGCTGTGTTTTCCAGTTGTCCAGTCGCCAATTGAAAGCGTAGATTAAAAAGCTCTTCTTTTAATGATTTAACTTTTTGTTCTATTTCGGCAGTGGTAAGGTCACGAATTTCATTAGCTTTCATTTGATTCACCACCAATTTCTTCTCGTTTTACAAACTTACATTTAACTGGAAGTTTGTGTGCTGCAAGACGTAGAGCTTCACGAGCGATCTCTTCAGATACACCTGCAATTTCGAACATTACTTTACCAGGCTTAACAACTGCAACCCATCCTTCAGGAGCACCCTTACCAGAACCCATTCGGACTTCAAGAGGCTTAGCAGTGTATGGCTTATGCGGGAATATTTTAATCCAAACTTTACCGCCACGTTTCATGTAACGAGTCATTGCAATACGGGCAGATTCGATTTGACGGTTAGTGATCCAAGAAGCATCTTGAGCTTGTAGACCATATTCACCGAATGTTACTTCAGTACCACCTTTTGCTTGACCGCGCATTTTTCCACGGTGTACACGACGATATTTTACGCGTTTTGGCAATAGCATATTATTTGCCTCCTTCCCCATTATTCTTCTTTGTAGGAAGCACCTCTCCACGATAGATCCATACTTTTACGCCTAACTTACCGTAAGTCGTATCTGCTTCTGCTGTAGCATAATCAATGTCAGCACGAAGAGTATGAAGTGGTACAGTTCCTTCGCTATAAGATTCAGAACGAGCGATATCAGCACCGCCAAGACGTCCAGATACCATTGTTTTGATACCTTTAGCTCCTGCGCGCATAGCACGTTGAATAGTTTGTTTTTGAGCACGACGGAATGATACACGGTTTTCCAATTGACGAGCAATGTTTTCCGCTACTAATTTCGCGTCGATGTCAGCTTTTTTGATTTCAAGAATATTGATGTGAACACGTTTGCCAGTAAGTGCGTTAAGTGCTTTACGCAACGCCTCTACCTCAGTACCACCTTTACCGATAACCATTCCTGGTTTTGCAGTATGGACTGTGATATTTAAGCGATTAGCTGCACGTTCGATTTCTACTTTAGAAACAGATGCATCGCTTAAGCGTTTTGTGATGTACTCACGAACTTTCAGGTCTTCGTGTAAAAGATCAGCGTAGTCTTTACCTGCGTACCATTTTGACTCCCAATCACGGATGACACCGATACGCAAACCGACTGGATTTACTTTTTGACCCACAGATTATCCCTCCTTCTTTTCTGATACAACGATTGTGATGTGACTTGTGCGTTTGTTGATTGCGCTAGCACGACCTTGTGCACGTGGACGGAAACGTTTTAAAGTTGGTCCTTCGTCAACAAATGCTTGCTCAACTACTAAATTATTAACATCCATTTCGTAGTTGTGCTCTGCGTTAGCTAGTGCAGATTTTAATACTTTTTCTACGATTGGAGAAGCAGCTTTTGGAGTTAAATTTAAAATCGCTACCGCTTCACCTACTTGCTTACCTCGAATTAAATCTACGACTAAACGAGCTTTACGAGGAGCAATACGAACTGTTCTTGCAACAGCTTTAGCTTGCATTATAATGCCCTCCTCTCATTAACGTCTTGTTTTCTTATCATCATTACCATGGCCTTTGTATGCACGTGTTGGAGCAAATTCTCCAAGCTTGTGGCCTACCATATCTTCAGTAACATAAACAGGCACATGTTTGCGACCATCATACACTGCGATAGTGTGTCCGATGAATTGTGGGAAGATCGTAGAACGGCGAGACCAAGTCTTCACTACTTGCTTGCCATCAGTTTCATTTAACTTTTCGATCTTTGTCATTAAATGTTCGTCAACAAAAGGTCCTTTTTTTAAGCTGCGACCCATGATTGAACCTCCCTTCGTGATTGTTCTACGGCCCGTCTTTGGAACCGTAGTTCAATCCCGTTATTTTTTACGACGACGTACGATAAATTTATCAGATTGATTGTTTTTCTTACGTGTTTTGTATCCAAGAGTTGGTTTACCCCAAGGAGACATAGGTGATTTACGACCGATAGGAGCTTTACCTTCACCACCACCGTGTGGGTGATCGTTAGGGTTCATAACAGATCCACGTACAGTTGGGCGTTTACCTAACCAACGAGAACGACCGGCTTTACCGATGTTAATCAATTCGTGTTGTTCGTTACCAACTTGACCTACAGTAGCGCGGCAAGTAGCAAGAATCATACGAACTTCACCAGAGTTTAAGCGTACTAATACGTATTTACCTTCTTTACCAAGTACTTGTGCACTTGTTCCAGCAGAACGTACTAACTGTCCACCTTTACCAGGTTTAAGTTCGATGTTGTGGATTACAGTACCCACAGGAATGTTTGTAAGTGGTAATGCATTACCTACTTTGATATCTGCTTCAGGACCAGACATTACTTCTGCGCCTACTTTAAGAGTCTTAGGAGCTAGGATGTAACGCTTTTCTCCATCTACATAATTAATTAGTGCAATGTTAGCTGAGCGGTTTGGATCATACTCGACTGTAGCAACGCGACCTGGTATTCCATCTTTGTCACGTTTAAAGTCGATGATACGATATTGACGTTTATGACCGCCGCCTTGATGACGAACTGTCAACTTACCTTGGTTGTTACGGCCACCTTTGCGCTTTACTGGAGCAAGCAAAGATTTTTCTGGTTTGTCTGTAGTGATTTCTGCGAAATCAGATACCGTCATGCCGCGACGACCATTAGAGGTAGGTTTGTATTTTTTAATCGCCATTTCATTTCCCTCCTCTTCTTGTTAGAAATTAAGCTTCAAAGATTTCGATTTCTTTGCTGTCAGCAGTTAGTTTAACAATCGCTTTACGGCGTTTGTTTGTATAACCACCGAATTTACCCATGCGCTTGAATTTACCTTTGTAGTTCATGATGTTCACTTTTTCAACTTTTACATCAAAGATTTCTTGAACAGCATCTTTAACTTGAGTTTTATTAGCTCTTACATCAACTTCAAAAGTATATTTTTTGTCAGCCATGATGTCAGTAGAACGTTCAGTGATAACGGGGCGCTTAATGATATCGCGTGCATCCATTATGCAAGCACCTCCTCTACTTTTTCGACCGCTTGCTTCGTCATGATCAATTTATCATGATTTAAAACGTCTAATACGCTGATTCCGTTAGCAGTAACAACTGTTACTCCAGGGATGTTACGAGCAGATAATGCTACGTTTTCATCGATGTCTGCAGTTACGATTAATGCTTTAGAATCTACAGAAAGACCTTTAAGTACACCTTTAAAGTCTTTTGTTTTTGGAGCTTCGAAAGATAGAGTTTCTAATACTAGAATGTTCTCTTCCGCAACTTTAGTAGATAACGCTGATTTGATAGCTAAGCGACGAACTTTTTTAGGTAATTTGTAGCTATAGCTGCGTGGTACAGGACCAAATACAGTACCGCCTCCGCGCCATTGTGGTGAACGGATTGAACCTTGACGAGCACGACCTGTGCCTTTTTGACGCCATGGTTTACGTCCTCCGCCAGCTACTTCAGAACGAATTTTAGTTTTATGAGTTCCTTGACGTAGAGAAGCTCTTTGCATAATAACAGCTTCAAACATCACGTGGTTGTTTGGCTCGATACCAAAGATTGAGTCGTTCAGCTCAATATCGCCAACTTGTGAACCACTTTGGTTTAATAATGCAACTTTAGGCATTCTTACTTCCTCCTTTCCGGGTTATTACTTTGCTTTAACCGCACTTACTAGTTTTAGAAGCGCTTTTTTAGAGCCAGGTACATTACCTTTTACTAATAGAAGATTGCGTTCTGCATCTACTTTTACGATTTCAAGGTTTTGTACTGTGATTTGTTCTCCGCCCATGCGACCAGGTAATAATTTACCTTTGAATACGCGGTTTGGAGCAACAGGACCCATTGAACCTGGGCGACGGTGGTAACGTGAACCGTGTGCCATTGGTCCGCGAGATTGTCCGTGGCGTTTAATTGCACCTTGGAAACCTTTACCTTTTGAAATTCCTGTTACATCAATTTTTTCACCTTCAGCGAAAATATCAACTTTGACTTCCTGACCAACTTCATACTCAGCTAAGTCAGCTCCGCGTAATTCGCGAACGAAGCGCTTAGGAGTAGTATCAGCTTTAGCAGCGTGTCCTTTTTCCGGTTTGTTTGAAAGCTTTTCGCGTTTATCTTCAAAACCGATTTGGATTGCTTCGTATCCATCAGTATCAACTGATTTCTTTTGAAGAACAACGTTTGGAGTAGCTTCAACCACTGTTACCGGGATAAGATCACCGTTTTCAGCAAATACTTGAGTCATACCAATCTTTCTTCCTAAGATTCCTTTGGTCATTTCAGTCACACCTCCTAGATTGTTTTAATGTATTAATTAAAGTTTAATTTCGATATCAACACCAGATGGTAAGTCTAAACGCATTAATGAATCGACTGTTTGTGGTGTTGGATTAATGATGTCGATTAAACGTTTGTGTGTACGCATTTCGAATTGCTCACGAGAATCTTTATATTTATGCACCGCACGAAGAATTGTGTAAACTGACTTTTCAGTTGGCAATGGGATTGGACCAGATACAGCCGCACCAGAGCGTTTTGCAGTTTCAACGATTTTTTCAGCAGATTGATCAAGAATTCTGTGATCATAAGCTTTTAAACGAATACGAATTTTTTGTTTTGCCATTATTTTCCCTCCTTTTCGCCTATTTTCATATAGACATTCTCCGTGAAAATTTCCCACACACTCGCCATGGCAAAGCGGCCGGGTGTGTCAGCAACCTTTCACTTCATCGCAGTCAAAGACCAACATTGTCTATTATACAGAAAAGACATAACAAATGCAACTATTGATTGCGTTTCTCTCTGTTCTGCACACTTTTAACATTATAACTGCTGTTAATAGTGTTTTCAAGTATATCTTCCTCTTTACATCATTTTCTAAAAAAACGCTTATACAATTATTTATTTTTAAATTTTCTAAATTTTTATTTGACAAACATAGGCTCATTCATGTAAATTTTATTCAATAAAATATTTTTTATTTCTTATCATGAGAGGTTGAGGGATAGGCCCGGTGACACCTCAGCAACCATCAATAGTGAACGCTATTGAAAAGGTGCTAATTCCTACAAGCTATACGCTTGAAAGATGAGAAGATGACTATGATAATAATAGGCCTTCTTCTTGAGGGCCTTTTTTATTTTCTCTTTGGCTTCTCATCCATTGAATTCAACAAAATATGAATTGAAGGAGTGAGACCTTTGAACTTCCTTGAAAAAATGAAGAACCAAGTATTAATTGCTGACGGTGCGATAGGAACACTTCTTTATTCTTATGGTACGGATACATGTTTTGAAGAGTTAAACCTCTCAGCACCGGAACAAATTCAGCACATTCATCAAGCTTATCTCGGTGCAGGTGCGGATTTAATTCAAACAAACTCCTATGCTGCGAATTATTTAAAATTGAAACGGTATGGCCTAGAGGATTCAGTCAAAGAGATTAATAGTGCGGCTGTAAAACTGGCACGATCTAGTATTCAACATCATCAGGCATATGTGCTCGGCACAATGGGAGGTGTACGAGGATTAAACCCCCTCTCTATTCCTCTAGATGAAATTAAACGTAACTTTCGTGAACAGCTATACTGCTTATTGTTAGAAGGCGTAGATGGGCTCCTTCTTGAAACATATTATGATTTAGAAGAATTAGAAACGGTTCTCTCTATTGCCCGGAAAGAAACGGATATACCTATAATTGCCCAAGTGTCTTTACAAGAAATCGCTATATTACAAAATGGGACGTTAATTAATGACGCCTTAAAAAGGTTAGAAGCTAAAGGGGCAGATGTTGTCGGGGTAAACTGCCGTTTAGGTCCACATCATATGTTAGAGACACTCTCCTCCGTTGAATTACCTCAGCACGCGTTTCTCTCTGCCTATCCTAACGCGAGTCTACCGGCCTATATCGATGGTACGATTCAATATAAGGAGGGCGAAGACTATTTTAGAAAATCAGCGAAGTCCTTCCTTAAGCAAGGTGTTCGACTGCTTGGTGGTTGCTGCGGAACGACACCGGGCCATATTAAAGCATTTGCAGACGAAGTTAGGCATGCTGTACCTATTCTTGAAAAACAAGTAACAAATAAAAGGAAACCTAAAATAGAGAGAATTACAATCGAACGCAACAATACGCCGTTAGAGACACTTGTACAAGAAAAACGCACCATCATCGTCGAACTAGACCCACCTAAGAAGCTATCAACTGCTAAATTTTTTGAAGGCGCCAGAGCCTTAAAAGATGCTGGTGTTGATGCAATTACACTCGCAGATAACTCTCTTGCCACACCACGAATCGCAAATGAAGCCCTAGCACATATCATCCACAAGGATACAAACGTTCGACCACTTGTCCACCTCTCCTGTAGAGATCGAAACTTAATCGGCTTACAATCACATCTCATGGGTCTTCATACATTAGGGTTGCATGATATTTTAGCCATAACTGGGGATCCGGCAAGAGTTGGCAATTTCCCAGGCGCTTCATCTGTATTTGATTTATCTTCCTTTGAATTAATAGAAATGATTAAACAATTTAATGAAGGAATTTCCCCTTCAGGTTCTGAACTTGGTGAAAATGCCGTCTTTTCTGTCGGGGCAGCATTTAATCCTCATGTCAAATCATTAGATAAAGCTGTTGCCCGACTTGAAAGGAAAATAAAAGCAGGCGCTGATTATTTCGTGTCACAGCCAGTGTTTTCAATAACACAACTATTAGAGATTCATGAGGCAACAAAGCATCTTTCCGCACCTATTTTCATCGGAATGATGCCACTGATTAGCAGCAAAAATGCAGAGTATCTTCATAACGAAGTGCCTGGCATCAAGATTACTCAAACGACCCGCGACAGAATGGCAAAAGCCGTTAACCCTATTCTTGCTGAGAAAGAAGGCTTATTAATTACAAAAGAGTTGATCGATGCAGCCTTAGAACTCTTTCAAGGCATCTACCTTGTTACCCCTTTCCTTAGATATCAACTCACAACCGAACTGACCAATCATATTAGAAGAAAAGATCAACAGAAGAAGGAGCATCATTATGTCAAAAGTAACCATCACTAAACAAATGAAAGAAAAGATTTTAATCATGGATGGGGCAATGGGCACCATGCTACAAGAAGCCCACCTAACAGCAGATGACTTTGGTGGTGAGGATCTAGAAGGTTGTAATGAATACCTCACACTTACGCGACCTGAATTGATCCAATCCATTCATGAAGCTTATCTTTCGGCAGGGGCAGATATAATTGAAACAAATACATTCGGAGCGACGCGTATCGTTTTAGAAGAATATAATATTGGGCATTTAAGTGAATTGTTAAACCGCAGAGCGGCTGAAATTGCTATAAAAGCAGTGCAAAAATACGACAAGCCTAATCATCCGCGATATGTAGCAGGATCTATGGGACCAACTACTAAGACATTAAGCGTCACCGGTGGAACAACTTTTAAACAATTAGTCCTGGATTATCGTACACAAGCCATAGGACTCATTGACGGTGGTGTAGATTTATTATTAATAGAAACAAGCCAAGATCTCCTTAATGTAAAAGCTGCTTTCCTAGGGATTAAAGAAGCCTTTCATCATACAAAGAAAGAACTCCCTATTATGATATCAGGGACAATAGAGCCGATGGGCACCACTTTGGCAGGGCAAAACATCGAAGCATTTTACATTTCAATAGAGCACATGAAACCAATAGCTGTTGGGCTCAACTGCGCAACTGGACCGGAATTTATGCAAGAGCATATTCGCTCTCTAGCACAACTCTCTTCAACTGGTGTTAGCTGTTATCCTAATGCAGGCTTACCAGATGAAGACGGCTGTTATCACGAAACAGCAGAATCTCTATCTACAAAGCTTTTGGATTTTGCCACACAGGGCTGGGTGAATATCGTCGGTGGTTGTTGCGGTACCACACCAGCGCATATCACAGCAATCAGTCAAGCATTAGCCCATGTACCGCCCCGTCCCATTACTAAAAAGAGACAGCATAAACTATCAGGTATTGAACCCCTTACCTATGATGAATCTATTAGACCGATCATGGTTGGTGAGCGGACAAATGTCATTGGCTCAAAAAAATTCAAACGGTTGATTAATGAAGGAAAGTATGAGGAAGCATCGGAAATTGCTAGAGCCCAAGTTAAAAAAGGAGCAAGCGTCATTGATATATGTCTTGCTGATCCTGATCGTAATGAAATAGAAGATATGGACCATTTTTTAGCTGAAGTAACGAAAAAAATCAAAGTTCCCCTAGTCATTGATTCAACTGATGATGAAGTAATCGCCAAAGCTCTTACCTACTCTCAAGGCAAAGCTATAATCAATTCGATTAACTTAGAAGATGGTGAGGATCGATTCGCCTTTGCTGCAAAGCTTATCCATCAGTACGGAGCAGCCATTGTTGTCGGTACCATTGATGAGGAAGGCATGGCCATCACAGCTGAAAACAAGCTAGCTATAGCTAAACGGGCCTATCACATCCTCGTTGAGCAGTATCAAGTACCTCCAGAGGATATTATCTTCGACCCCCTGGTTTTTCCTGTCGGCACTGGAGATGAACAATATATTGGTTCTGCTAAAGAAACTGTACTTGGTATTAAACTTATTAAAGAAGCTCTACCGGAGGCGAAAACGATTTTAGGCATTAGTAATGTGTCCTTTGGTCTTCCGAGTGTGGGGAGAGAAATTTTAAATTCCGTCTTCCTCTTTCATTGCACGAAAGCCGGGCTAGACTATGCAATCGTCAATACAGAAAAGCTAGAGCGTTTCCCAAGCATCCCTAAAAATGAAGTCAAATTAGCAGAGAAGCTTCTCTTTCAAACCAGCGATCGCATTTTAGCTGATTTTACTGACTTTTATCGTGATAAGAAGAAGGAAAAAAGGATAGAAACCCATTTGCTATCATTAGAAGAACGTTTATCAAGCTATATAATAGAAGGAACAAAAGAAGGCCTTCTCCCAGATTTAGAAAGAGCATTAGCGAAATACCCAAATCCATTAGATATTATCAACGGACCATTAATGAATGGTATGGCAGAAGTAGGTAGATTGTTTAATGATAATCAATTAATTGTTGCAGAAGTCTTACAAAGTGCAGAAGTAATGAAAGCATCAGTCGCCTTTTTAGAACCTTATATGGAAAATGATAAACAAACATCTACAAGTAAGGGGAAAGTTTTACTCGCAACCGTCAAAGGTGATGTCCATGATATCGGCAAGAATCTTGTGGATATTATTCTCTCTAACAATGGGTTTGAAACCATTGATCTTGGAATTAAAGTCTCTTCTGCTGATCTTATCGCAGCGATTAGAGAGGAAAAACCCGACATCATTGGACTCTCTGGCTTACTCGTAAAGTCAGCACAACAAATGGCATTAACAGCAAAGGACTTACAGGATGCCCATATACAAACCCCCATTATGGTGGGGGGAGCTGCCTTATCTCGCAAATTTACGAATAATAAAATCGCCCCTAACTACCAAGGACTCGTCTTATATGCAAAAGATGCAATGACCGGTCTGAGTTTAGCAAATGAAATCCGAGAACCAAGTCGCTATAGTGAATTATTTCAAGCACAAATCTCAAGAGCAGCAAAAACTAACAAAGAAGAAACCCAATTGATAAAAAAATATTCCGAACCAGCCGTTGACGTGAAAACCGTTCAACAAGCTCCTATTTTTCAAACGCAAGATTTAAAGAGACATTTAATTACAAATCTCTCTTTTCACCATATTGAACCATATATTAACCGTAAAATGCTGCTATATCATCTTGGGGTTAAAAATCAAAAAAGGGAGCTCACTAATGAAAAACTGGATAAGGTGAATAACCTATTAGACTCACTGATCCATGAAATAATTAAAAATAACTGGATACAACCAAAGGCTACTTACCAATTCTTCAAAGCAAAGGCCAATGGAAATGATGTCATAATAATGAATAAAGACGAACTTCCTATTGAAGAGTTTGCATTCCCTAGACAAGAAAAAGGAAAAAACCTTTGTCTTGCTGATTATCTAAGAGAAAAGCAAACAGACTACGTATGTTTTTTTGCTGTAACAGCTGGAAAGGGAATACGAAAGGCAGCTACACAATTAAAAGAGGAAGGCAGATTTCTAGAAAGTCACGCATTGCAAGCAATTGCGTTAGAAACAGCTGAAGGTCTGGCTGAGTATATTCATAGACAGATTAGGGATAAATGGGGATTCCCAGATCACCCAACAATGACGATGGATGAGCGTTTTGCGGCTAAATATCAAGGACAACGATTTTCGTTCGGTTACCCAGCCTGTCCAAATTTAGAAGATCAAGCAAAGTTATTTCGTCTTATCCAACCAGAGGATATTGATATCGAATTAACAGAAGGTTATATGATGGAACCTGAAGCTTCTGTTACGGCTATGGTGTTTTCACATCCCGAAGCAAGATACTTTAATGTACACTCTTCTTCATAATTAATGTAAAAAAGCATAAAGAAAAAGCAGCCGGCGTCCCGACTGCTTTTTCTATGAAAGGCGTCCCCTTCAAATATCGTAAATCAAAATTTATTACTCAACGATTGTAGCAACTACGCCAGCGCCTACAGTACGTCCACCCTCACGGATAGAGAATTTAGTACCTTCTTCGATAGCGATTGGAGAGATAAGTTCAACGTTCATTTCGATGTTATCTCCAGGCATAACCATTTCTACACCTTCAGGAAGGTTACAAATACCAGTTACATCAGTTGTACGGAAGTAGAACTGAGGACGGTAGTTTGTGAAGAATGGAGTGTGACGTCCACCTTCTTCTTTAGATAAAACGTAAACTTCAGCTTTGAATTTTACGTGTGGAGTAATTGAAGCTGGTTTAGCTAATACTTGACCACGTTGGATATCTTCACGTGCAACACCACGAAGAAGAGCACCAATGTTATCTCCTGCTTCAGCATAATCAAGAAGCTTACGGAACATTTCAACACCTGTTACAGTAGTTGATTTTGGTTCTTCAGCAAGACCGATGATTTCAATAGTATCACCGACTTTAACTTGTCCACGCTCAACACGACCTGTAGCAACAGTACCACGACCAGTGATTGAGAATACATCCTCAACTGGCATCATGAATGGTTTTTCAGTGTCACGAGTTGGAGTTGGGATATACTCATCAACTGCAGCCATTAATTCAATGATTTTTTCTTCCCACGCAGCATCTCCTTCAAGAGCTTTAAGCGCAGAACCTTTGATTACAGGAATATCGTCACCAGGGAATTCATATTCAGAAAGAAGGTCACGAACTTCCATTTCTACTAATTCAAGTAATTCTTCGTCGTCTACCATGTCACATTTGTTCATGAATACAACAAGGTAAGGTACACCTACTTGACGAGAAAGAAGGATGTGCTCACGAGTTTGTGGCATTGGGCCATCAGCAGCAGATACTACTAGGATACCGCCGTCCATTTGTGCAGCACCAGTGATCATGTTTTTAACATAGTCAGCGTGACCTGGGCAGTCAACGTGTGCATAGTGACGGTTTTCAGTTTCGTACTCAACGTGTGCAGTAGAGATTGTGATACCACGCTCTCTTTCTTCTGGAGCAGCATCGATTTGGTCATATCCACGAGCTTCACCGCCGCCTGCTTTCGCAAGTACAGTTGTGATTGCTGCTGTTAATGTAGTTTTACCATGGTCAACGTGTCCGATAGTTCCGATGTTAACATGGGGTTTTGAACGGTCAAATTTTTCTTTAGCCATTAGGAAAATCCTCCTTTAATTTTAAATAAATTAAGTATTTGATTGACATTGGTCGGTGGCTACCTTCCAATGTCAGGTTACTTACAATGATAGTTATACTTGATTAAAAAGGTAAAATCAATTATTCACCTTTATTTTTTTTGATGATTTCTTCAGAAATTGATTTTGGAACTTCTTCATAATGATCAAAGTGCATTGAGAATGTACCGCGACCTTGCGTATTAGAACGCAATGAAGTAGCATAACCAAACATTTCAGAAAGTGGAACCATAGCACGAACTACTTGTGCGTTACCGCGTGCTTCCATACCTTCAACACGTCCACGACGAGAAGTAACATCACCCATAATGTCTCCCATATACTCTTCCGGAATAACTACTTCAACTTTCATTACCGGTTCAAGGATAACTGGGTTACATTTTGATGCAGCGTTTTTCAGTGCCATAGAAGCGGCAATTTTAAACGCCATTTCAGATGAGTCAACATCATGGTATGATCCATCAAATAATCTAGCTTTAATATCAACCATTGGATAGCCGGCTAATACACCACGCTCCATAGCATCTTCAAGACCAGATTGTACTGCAGGGATATATTCACGTGGAACAACACCACCAACGATGCCGTTTACGAATTCAAATCCTGCACCTTCTTCATTTGGAGAGAACTCAATCCAAACGTGACCAAATTGACCACGACCACCGGATTGACGCGCGAATTTACCTTCGATGTTTGCAGATGCACGGAAAGTTTCACGATAAGCAACTTGTGGTGCACCAACATTTGCTTCTACTTTAAATTCACGTTTCATACGGTCTACAAGGATATCAAGGTGAAGCTCACCCATACCAGCGATGATTACTTGACCAGTTTCTTGGTCAGTATGCGCACGGAATGTTGGATCTTCTTCTTGAAGTTTTTGAAGTGCTGTAGTCATCTTATCTTGGTCTGCTTTAGACTTCGGTTCGATAGAAAGAGAGATAACTGGCTCTGGGAACTCCATAGATTCAAGAATTACAAGACTCTTTTCATCACATAGTGTATCTCCAGTAGAAGTATCTTTCAAACCAACAGCAGCAGCAATATCCCCTGCATAAACTGTAGAAATCTCTTCACGAGAGTTTGCATGCATTTGTAGGATACGACCTACACGTTCACGTTTATCTTTCGTAGAGTTCTTAACATAAGAACCTGAATCTAACGTACCAGAGTAAACGCGGAAGAAAGTTAATTTACCAACATAAGGGTCAGTCATAACTTTAAATGCTAATGCAGAGAAAGGCTCTTCATCACTTGATGGACGAGTAACTTCTTCTTCTGTCTCTGGATTGATACCTTTAATGGCATGTACATCCAATGGAGATGGAAGATAGTCGATTACTGCATCAAGCATTTTTTGAACACCTTTGTTTTTGAATGCAGATCCACAAATAACTGGATAGAATTCAACGTTTACTGTACCTTGACGGATTGCAGCTTTAATCTCTTCATTAGAGATTTCTTCTCCACCAAGATATTTCTCCATTAATTCTTCATCAAGTTCTGCAAGAGCTTCGATTAATTTTTCACGATACTCTTGAGCTTGATCCATGTATTCTTCAGGAATTTCACGTGTTTCGATGTCAGTACCAAGATCGTTACCGTAGAAAGTAGCTTTCATTTCGATAAGGTCAATGATACCTTTGAATTCGTCTTCAGCACCAATTGGTAATTGGATAGCTGCTGCATTTGCTTGCAGACGATCATGAAGTGTACCTAAAGAGTACAAGAAGTCTGCACCAATTTTATCCATTTTGTTTACGAATACCACACGTGGTACGCCGTAAGTTGTCGCTTGACGCCATACAGTCTCAGTCTGTGGTTCAACACCAGATTGAGCATCTAGTACAGCAACTGCTCCATCAAGTACACGCAATGAACGTTCAACTTCAACTGTGAAGTCTACGTGTCCTGGCGTGTCAATGATATTAACACGGTGGCCTTTCCATTGAGCTGTAGTAGCGGCAGAAGTGATTGTAATACCACGTTCTTGCTCTTGCTCCATCCAGTCCATTTGTGAAGCACCTTCATGTGTTTCACCAATTTTATGGATACGACCAGTGTAATAAAGAACACGCTCAGTTGTTGTTGTTTTACCAGCATCAATATGAGCCATGATACCAATATTACGCGTATTATCTAAGGAGAACTCTCTTGCCATTGTGTCTTTCTCCTTCCTAGTATGGGAATTGTTTTTATAATATAAAAATGAATCTTACCAGCGATAGTGAGCAAATGCTTTGTTTGCTTCAGCCATTTTATGAGTGTCTTCACGTTTCTTCACTGATGCACCAGTGTTGTTAGCTGCATCAAGAATTTCGTTTGCAAGACGCTCTTCCATTGTTTTCTCACCGCGAAGGCGAGCGTAGTTTACTAACCAACGAAGACCAAGAGTTGTACGGCGATCAGGGCGCACCTCAACTGGTACTTGGTAGTTAGCTCCACCTACACGGCGTGCTCTTACTTCAAGTACAGGCATGATGTTTTTAAGCGCTTGATCGAATACTTCCATTGGCTCTTTGCCAGTACGCTCACTAATGATATCAAATGAATTATATAGAATTGCTTGAGATTTACCTCTCTTACCATCTACCATCATTTTATTGATTAGACGGCTAACAAGCTTTGAGTTGTAAATCGGATCAGGCAATACGTCTCTTTTTGCTACAGGACCTTTACGTGGCATGTAATTTTTCCTCCTTTCAAGAAAGGGTTATTTTTATTTGTGAATTATTTCTTAGCTGCTTTAGGACGTTTAGCACCGTATTTAGAACGACCTTGCATACGGTTGTTAACACCAGCAGTATCAAGTGCACCACGAACGATATGGTAACGTACACCCGGTAAGTCTTTTACACGACCGCCACGGATAAGTACCACACTGTGCTCTTGTAGGTTATGACCAATACCAGGAATATAAGCATTTACTTCGATTCCGTTAGTTAAACGTACACGTGCATATTTACGCAACGCTGAGTTTGGTTTTTTTGGAGTCATTGTACCAACACGAGTACATACACCGCGTTTTTGTGGTGAAGATATGTTCGTTTGTACTTTTTTGAAGCTGTTATAACCTTTGTTCAACGCAGGAGAAGTTGATTTCTCTTCCTTTGTTTTACGAGGCTTGCGTACTAATTGATTAATAGTAGGCATGTATTTTTCCTCCCTTCATCTTTTCATGTAAGCCCACACATCCAGGTGGTTCATTTAAAGGCAAAAACAAAGTCCTTGCAGATTTCTATCTACAAAAACAGTTTTTAAATAGTTAATGCAACAGCTGCAGCACCTACATCTATCCCACATGCTTTACCAAGCTTTTTCATCGAATCAACATATGTGATTGGAACGTTATGATCTTTAGCAGCTTCTTCTATCATAGATTTGACTTGAAAATTTGTATCGCTAGCGATGACTACTTCAGATACAATTCCAGATTTAAGAGCTTTCACTGTTTGTTTAGTTCCTACTATAATTTCTTTCGCCTGCAATACTTTTTCATAAGACATAAATTCATCCTCCAAAGTATCCAGTAATAGGAGCACCTTTGCTATATTACCACCATTTGAAAATGATGTCAACAATCATTCATATTTTTTTAATATAGAAGGTCGGTGCCGTTCTTAAAAAGAACGACACCCTTACTTCTATCATTATTCTACCGTGATTGTTTCTTCAACTGTCTCTTTTGTATAAGGCTCTGCTTGACGATAACGTTGCATACCTGTACCAGCTGGAACAAGTTTACCAATGATAACATTTTCTTTCAAGCCGAGTAACTCATCACGTTTTCCTTTAATCGCTGCATCTGTAAGAACTCTAGTTGTTTCTTGGAATGAGGCAGCGGATAAGAAGGAATCAGTTTCAAGAGATGCTTTTGTAATACCAAGTAATACCGGACGTCCAGTAGCTGGCATTTTACCTTCCATCAGTGCTTTTCTATTCGCATCAGTAAATTGATGGATATCAAGCAATGTGCCTGGAAGTACATCTGTCTCAGCTGCATCGATAACACGTACTTTACGAAGCATTTGACGTACCATTACTTCGACGTGTTTATCACCGATTTCAACCCCTTGCATACGATAAACTTTTTGTACTTCACGTAGCAAGTATTCTTGAACTGCTGTAACATCTCTCACTTTAATTAACTCTTTCGGATCGATAGAACCTTCTGTTAGCTCTTGACCGCGTTCCACTTCATCATTAATTGCTACTTTTAAGCGCGCAGTATAAGGTGCAGTATAAGTGCGTGATTCAACTTCACCTTGAATAACGATTTCATGCTGACGATCGCGACCTTCATTAATGCCAACCACTATACCTTTGATTTCTGAAATAACCGCTTGACCTTTAGGGTTACGTGCTTCAAAAATCTCTTGGATACGTGGAAGACCTTGTGTAATATCGTCTCCTGCAACCCCACCTGTATGGAATGTACGCATCGTTAACTGTGTACCTGGTTCACCAATTGATTGTGCGGCAATAATACCAACTGCTTCACCGACTTCAACTTCTTGACCAGTAGCCAAGTTACGTCCGTAACATTTTTTACATACACCGTGGCGAGTATTACATGTGAACGCAGAGCGAATCCATGCTTCTTCAACGCCTGCAGCGATGATTTCTGCAGATAAATCTTCAGTAATCAATTCATTTTCACGTGCAATGATTTCATTTGTTTCCGGATGTCTAATCGCTTTTCTTACATGACGACCGATTAAACGTTCCTCTAGGCTTTCAATCACTTCTGTTCCTTCCTTCAAGGAAGAAATCAATAAGCCACGATCTGTACCACAATCATCTTCACGTACAATTACGTCCTGTGCAACATCAACAAGACGGCGAGTAAGGTAACCAGAGTCAGCTGTTTTAAGGGCTGTATCAGCAAGACCTTTACGCGCACCGTGAGTAGAGATAAAGTACTCTAATACAGTTAATCCTTCACGGAAACTTGATTTAATCGGTAATTCAATAATACGACCAGCCGGGTTGGCCATAAGACCACGCATACCAGCTAACTGTGTAAAGTTAGATGCGTTACCACGGGCACCTGAATCACTCATCATGAAGATTGGGTTGGATTTATCCAATGATTTCATTAGTTTCGATTGGATATTATCTTTCGCTGCACTCCAGATAGAGATAACTCTGTCATAACGTTCCTCTTCAGTGATAAGACCACGTCTAAATTGTTTTAATACATTATCAACTTTATTCTGAGCTTCATGAAGAATTTCTTCTTTTTCACCTAATACAACGATGTCTGACACACCAACGGTAATACCAGCCTTAGTTGAATATTTGAAACCTAAATTCTTCATACGGTCTAGCATTTTTGATGTTTCAGTAATCTTGAAGCGTTTAAATACTTCAGCAATGATATTTCCAAGAATTTTCTTCTTAAACGGATCGACAATTGGCATTGTACGAATCGCTTCAGGAATATCAGTAGCTTTATCAATAAAGTATTTCTTCGGTGTTTCAATTTCAAGATTTTCTTTTGTTGGTTCGTTAATATACGGGAATGTTTTCGGTAAAATTTCATTGAATACCAGTTTACCAACTGTTGTCATTAATAGTTGTTTGTTTTGTTCTTCAGTGAATGTTTCATTTTTTAACGAACCAGCATGGACAGCTACTCTAGTGTGCAAGTGAACATATCCGTTTTGGTAAGCAAGTAACGCCTCGCTTGTGTCGTTAAAGACCATTCCTTCACCAACAGCATTTTCTCTTTCTAAGGTTAAGTAATAGTTACCTAACACCATATCTTGAGAAGGCGTAACAACTGGTTTACCATCCTTAGGATTCAGGATGTTTTGTGCTGCCAACATAAGCAATCTAGCTTCAGCTTGCGCTTCTGCTGATAAAGGTACGTGAACCGCCATTTGGTCACCATCAAAGTCAGCATTATATGCTGTACAAACAAGTGGATGCAAACGAATGGCACGTCCTTCAACCAACGTAGGTTCAAATGCTTGAATCCCTAATCTATGAAGTGTAGGGGCACGGTTTAATAATACCGGATGCTCCTTAATGACACTCTCAAGTACATCCCAAACTTCAGGGTGAACTTTTTCGATTTTACGTTTAGCTGATTTAATGTTATGTGCTAGGCCCTTTTCAACTAACTCTTTCATGACAAACGGTTTAAATAACTCCAATGCCATTTCTTTAGGTAGTCCACATTGATACATTTTCAAGTTTGGACCAACGACAATAACAGAACGGCCAGAGTAGTCAACACGCTTACCGAGCAAGTTTTGACGGAAACGTCCTTGTTTACCTTTTAACATATGAGATAGTGATTTAAGTGGTCTATTACCAGGACCAGTAACAGGACGTCCACGACGACCGTTATCAATTAAAGCGTCAACAGCTTCTTGAAGCATACGCTTTTCATTTTGAACGATGATGCTTGGAGCACCAAGGTCTAATAAACGCTTCAAACGGTTATTACGGTTAATTACACGACGATAAAGATCATTCAAATCTGATGTAGCAAAACGACCACCGTCTAGTTGAACCATTGGACGAAGCTCTGGAGGAATAACTGGTAGCACATCAAGAATCATCCAGCTCGGTTCATTTCCTGAACCACGGAATGCTTCAAGCACTTCTAATCGTTTAATTGCACGTGTACGGCGTTGACCTTGTGCAGTTTTTAATTCTTCTTTTAACGTATCTACTTCTTTATCAAGGTCAATATCTGAAAGTAACTTTCTAATTGACTCCGCACCCATAGACGCTTGGAACTTATTACCGTATTTTTCACGGTAAGCACGGTATTCTTTTTCAGAGAGTAATTGTTTTTTCTCTAATGCTGTATCTCCGGATTCGGTTACAACATAAGATGCAAAATAAATTACTTCTTCCAAAGCACGAGGAGACATATCAAGAACAAGACCCATACGGCTTGGAATACCTTTAAAGTACCAAATATGTGATACTGGCGCTGCTAGCTCAATATGCCCCATTCTTTCACGACGAACTTTAGCACGTGTAACTTCAACACCACAACGATCACAAACAACACCTTTATAACGAACGCGTTTGTATTTACCACAATGACATTCCCAATCCTTTGTTGGACCGAAAATACGTTCACAAAACAAACCATCTTTTTCAGGTTTTAATGTACGATAATTGATTGTTTCAGGTTTCTTTACTTCACCATGAGACCATGAGCGGATTTTATCTGGTGAAGCGAGACCTATTTTCATATACTCGAAATTATTAACATCTAGCAAGGGGCCTACCTCCCTTTCGATCTACAGGTTTTTCCCATTAACTTATCAATAAGTTTGGGTCCCAGTCATCTATTCCACTTAGCTCGAATGGAGGGCAGTGATCGCCCTCCTTGTTCAAATTTATTCTTTTGTTGCTACTGTTTCTGCTTCTTCTGTTTCTTGCGTATCTGGAGCGATTGTTAAGGATTCAGCCTGTTGCATATCCTCTTCATCATCCGTATCACGCATTTCTATCTCTTTTTCATCGCCTGAAAGGATTTTTACATCCATACCTAAGCTTTGAAGTTCTTTAATTAATACTTTGAATGATTCAGGGACACCAGGTTCCGGTACATTTTCACCCTTAACGATGGATTCATATGTTTTCACACGTCCAACGACATCATCCGATTTAACTGTTAAGATCTCTTGAAGTGTATAAGCAGCACCATAGGCTTCAAGTGCCCAAACCTCCATCTCACCAAAACGCTGTCCACCGAATTGTGCTTTACCACCAAGCGGTTGTTGCGTAACAAGTGAGTAAGGTCCAGTAGAACGAGCGTGAAGTTTATCATCGACCATGTGTGCTAGTTTGATCATATACATGACACCAACAGATACACGGTTATCAAATGGCTCTCCTGAACGTCCATCATAAAGAACTGTTTTCGCATCACGAGCCATACCAGCTTCTTCGATTGTTTCCCAAACATCTTCCTCGTTTGCACCATCAAATACTGGTGAAGCCACATGAATACCTAGTGATCTTGCCGCCATTCCAAGGTGTAGTTCAAGAACCTGACCAATGTTCATACGAGAAGGTACCCCTAATGGGTTCAACATGATATCAACCGGTGTGCCATCTGGTAAATACGGCATATCTTCTTCCGGTAAAATACGAGAGATAACCCCTTTATTACCATGTCGACCGGCCATTTTGTCCCCTTCAGAAATCTTACGCTTCTGAACAATATAAACACGTACAAGTTGGTTTACACCCGGAGGTAGTTCATCGCCATCTTCACGATTGAAGACTTTGACATCTAGTACGATACCGCCTCCACCATGTGGTACACGCAAGGATGTATCACGTACTTCACGTGCTTTTTCACCGAAGATAGCATGAAGTAGTCTTTCCTCTGCAGTTAGTTCTGTTACACCTTTAGGCGTTACTTTACCAACTAACAAGTCCCCATCTTTCACTTCAGCACCTGTGCGAATAATACCGCGCTCATCTAAATTACGTAGGGCATCTTCCCCAACATTCGGGATGTCACGAGTAATTTCTTCAGGTCCAAGCTTCGTATCACGAGACTCTGACTCATACTCTTCAATATGAATCGAAGTGTATACATCATCTTTTACAAGGCGCTCACTCATGATGATCGCATCCTCGTAGTTATAACCGTCCCATGTCATGAAAGCAACGAGAACATTACGTCCAAGCGCAAGTTCACCAAGTTCCATTGATGGTCCGTCAGCAAGGATTTCACCTTTCGTTACACGGTTACCAACCGCAACAATTGGTCTTTGGTTGTAACACGTACCTTGGTTGGAACGAATGAACTTAAGCATTCTATATTTATCAAGATCGCCTTTTACTTCTTGGCCATCTACTTCTTTCACACGTCTTACCCAAACTTCTTTCGCTTCAACATGCTCAACAATACCTTCGTGCTTACAAATCACTGCAGCACCAGAATCTTTACCAGAAACATATTCCATTCCTGTTCCAACGCGTGGTGCTTCTGGCTGCATAAGAGGCACAGCTTGTCGTTGCATGTTGGCACCCATTAAGGCACGGTTAGAGTCATCATTCTCTAAGAACGGGATACATGCAGTCGCAGCAGATACAACCTGCTTAGGTGATACATCCATGTAATCAACACGGTCACGTTTAACAACAGTATTTTCCCCTCTAAAACGAGCAACAACTTCCTCGTCAACAAATGAACCATCTTCACCTAGTCTTGCATTCGCTTGGGCTACAACATAATTATCTTCCTCATCAGCTGTTAAGTAATCGATTCTTGAAGATACTGTACCTGTTTCGTGATCAATACGACGATAAGGTGTTTCAATAAATCCGAAACGATTCACTTTCGCAAAGGATGATAAAGAGTTAATTAATCCGATATTCGGTCCCTCTGGCGTTTCAATTGGACACATACGACCATAGTGGGAATAGTGAACGTCACGCACTTCAAAACCTGCACGCTCACGTGTTAATCCACCAGGTCCTAAGGCTGATAGACGTCGCTTATGTGTTAACTCAGCTAATGGATTTGTTTGGTCCATGAACTGAGACAATTGAGAGCTACCAAAGAATTCTTTAATAGATGCAATAACAGGACGAATGTTGATTAATTGTTGTGGTGTAATTGTGTTCGTGTCTTGAATGGACATTCTCTCACGAACTACACGCTCCATTCTTGATAAACCGATACGGAATTGGTTTTGCAATAGTTCACCAACAGAACGTAATCTTCTATTACCAAGGTGGTCAATATCATCTGTATCGCCGACACCATGCAATAAATCAAAGAAATAGCTAATAGAAGCAATAATATCAGCCGGTGAAATATTCTTCACAGCTTCTTCTACATACGCATTACCGATTACATTAATGACTTTCTCGCCATCTTCATTCGGTGCATAAATTTTAATCGATTGGACATCGACTTCTTGATCTATAACGCCGCCGACAAGGTCCACTTTCTTAAAGCCAACATTCTTCTCAAGATAAGGAAGAATTCGATCAAGTGTTCTACGATCAAGTACAACACCTTTTTCAGCAATGATTTCCCCTGTTTCAGGATCAACCAAATTCTCAGCTAATCTTTGGCCAAATAATCTATTTTTTATATGAAGCTTTTTATTAATCTTGTAACGTCCAACATTTGCTAAATCATAGCGTTTTGGATCAAAGAATCTTGATACAAGTAAGCTTTTTGCATTCTCAACAGTCGGTGGTTCACCAGGACGAAGACGCTCATAGATTTCGAGCAATGCTTTGTCCGTACCTTCTGTGTTGTCCTTTTCAAGCGTATTACGGATATATTCATTGTCACCAATTAATTCGATGATTTCTTGATCAGATCCGAACCCTAGTGCACGCAAAAGAACCGTAACGGGTAGCTTCCTCGTACGATCTATTCTAACGTATACGACATCTTTGGCATCAGTTTCATACTCAAGCCAAGCGCCGCGGTTCGGGATAACAGTGGCAGTAAAGCCTTTTTTCCCGTTTTTATCGAGTTTTCCGCTAAAGTATACGCTCGGAGAACGCACCAATTGCGAAACAATGACACGTTCTGCGCCATTAATTACAAATGTTCCTGTTTCTGTCATAAGCGGGAAGTCACCCATAAAGACATCCTGATCTTTGACTTCGCCTGTTTCTTTGTTCACAAGACGCACTTTCACACGCAAAGGTGCAGAATATGTAACATCTCGTTCCTTCGATTCCTCAACCGAATATTTTGGATCGCCAAGGCTGTAATCAATAAATTCAAGCGATAAATTACCAGTAAAGTCTTCAATCGGAGAAATGTCGTGAAACATCTCTCTTAAACCCTCATCAAGAAACCATTGATAAGAAGAGGTTTGGATTTCGATTAGATTTGGTAATTCTAAAACTTCACTGATTCGTGCGTAACTTCTACGTTGGCGGTGTCGTCCATACTGAACTAGTTGACCTGTCAACTGATTCACCCCTCAAATCAAGCGTTATTATTTGAAAAGCAACCTGTGAATCTCACATGTAAATAATAGAATCTATCTTTTTACCTGTGGATTCCAGCCCGCAAGTGAGATAAACTCTTTACATGAGAAATATTATCCAGGTAGCTTGACATATCTTAAACTCGAGTCACATTTCGCTCTATTTTTGCCAAAACTAGAGCGTCGGAAGCCCCAAAACACGAGATTCCTCCGTAAACATAAACTCAATCAGACAAAAAGAAAAAGGGTTTTTCAAGCAAAAACCACATTTCCATCATTAGACTATTCTTTTCATTACTTCCCACATCTGGATAAATTTATACAATAACGCATAAATTTTTATCCCTATTGGTAGTATATTATGTTGGCATTTTACAATACTAACATAGCGAAAATGTCAAGTCAATCTTTTTTTGCTCTTAATATAAAATAGCCTTTTTTCTTCACAACTGTATCTACTTCAGCAAATAATTCCGAGAGCTTTTCAATAGCAGATGGTGCACCTTGCTTCTTTTGAATGACTACCCATAATTCTCCACCAGGCAATAAACATTCAAAACTCTCTTCAAAAATACTATGAACAGTTTGTTTCCCAGCTCTTATTGGTGGATTCGTTAAAATAGCTGCAAATTGTTGGTCTTTAACAACTGTCAACTTGTCACTTTCTTTTACAGTGATATTGTTGATACCATTTAGCTCGCCGTTCGTTTGTGCTAGTTCAAGCGCTCTTTCATTCACGTCGAGCATGACGACGTGACGATCTTGCATAATCGTCGCCATTGATAAACCAATTGGGCCGTACCCACAACCAACATCTAATATATCACCAGATATTTCAGGAGGGATAAACGTCTCTATTAATAACCTTGATCCAAAATCAACTTCATTTTTTGAAAATACACCATGATCGGTTTTAAATTGAAATGTTTTGTCTTTTAGTTTGTAACTCCAAACACGTGGATTACTTTCGACATTAGGCGTTTTAGAATAATAATGGTCTGACATAGTGGTCACCTCCAGATATTAGAGCTGCATGTGCGAGGATTTTTTGGTAGAGGGTAAATTAAGCAAACGTTTCGTTAGTTGCTGTAACGTTCTCCTTAAATTCACTTACCTAAACAGTCCACATAACTGATATTAAAAAAGCCCGCTCATACAAGCGGGCTTTTAAACAAACTATATTACTTAACTTCTACGCCAGCTCCAACTTCTTCAAGTTTAGCTTTGATTTCTTCAGCTTCTTCTTTAGAAGCGCCTTCTTTAATAGCTTTAGGAGTGTTATCAACAACTTCTTTCGCTTCTTTAAGGCCAAGACCTGTGATTTCACGAACAACTTTGATAACTTTAATTTTTTGATCGCCAGCAGAATTAAGAATTACGTCGAATTCTGTTTTCTCAGCAGCAGCGTCTCCACCAGCAGCGCCACCAGCAACAGCTACAGGAGCTGCAGCAGTTACTCCGAATTCTTCTTCAATTGCTTTTACTAGATCGTTAAGTTCTAAAACAGTCATATTTTTAACTGCTTCAATGATTTGTTCTTTAGTCATGATATAATTTCCTCCTTAATTTTTGTTAGATTATATTGGTTAAAACCGATAATTAAGCGCCTTGTTCTTCTTTTTGATCTGCAACAGCTTTTGTTGCAAGAGCAAGGTTGCGAACTGGAGCTTGAAGTACGCTGAGTAGCATAGAAAGTAAACCTTCGCGAGATGGAAGTTCAGCAAGAGCTTTCACTTCTTCTTGTGAAGCGATATTACCTTCAATTACACCTGCTTTAATTTCAAGAGCTTCATGCTTTTTAGCAAACTCGTTTAAAATTTTCGCTGGTGCGACAACATCCTCTGTACTGAATGCAATTGCATTAGGACCAGTAAGATGTTCGTTTAAGCCTGCAAGTTCAGCAGCTTCTGCTGCACGACGACTCATAGAGTTTTTGTAAACTTTGAATTCAACATTCGCTTCACGTAGTTGTTTACGAAGTTCTGTTACTTCTGAAACAGTTAATCCGCGGTAATCAACAACAACTGCTGTTTGAGCTGATTTGAATTTGTCTGCAATTTCTTCTACGATTTGTTTCTTTTGTTCGATAATGCTGCTCATCTTTACACCTCCTATTGAATTATGCATTCATACCGTTCAATCAGATAGGTGAGACTCACCATCTCATTAAAAAACCTCCATATCAAAGGTAGACATGGAGGAAGTATACAATAGCTCGTTCAAGCAATTAAAATCTATCGTATTACCTCGGCAGGTTATTAAGCCCCAATCGGCTCCTGCTGTCTACGGTATAAATGATTAAGTTATGATAATAACAAGATTCATTCTACAGAATGGACTTTGCTATGTCAACTTTATTTAAAAACCAAATAATGGTTAATTATTTTGTTGCCGCTGTAGAAGGGTCGATTTTCACACCAGGTCCCATAGTAGTAGTTACAGAAACGTTTTTCATGTAAGTACCTTTTGCTGCAGCAGGTTTTGCTTTCATCATTGTATCGAAGATTGTGTTGAAGTTTTCAACAAGCTTGTCATCTTCAAATGATACTTTTCCGATAGGCACGTGAATGTTACCAGCTTTTTCTACACGGTATTCAACTTTACCTGCTTTGATTTCATTAACAGCTTTTTCTACATCAAATGTAACTGTACCTGTTTTAGGGTTTGGCATTAAACCTTTTGGTCCAAGTACACGACCAAGTTTACCAACTTCACCCATCATGTCTGGAGTAGCAACGATTACGTCAAACTCAAACCAACCTTGGTTGATTTTGTTGATGAATTCTGCATCTCCAACATAGTCTGCACCCGCAGCTTCTGCTTCTTTCGCTTTTTCACCTTTTGCAAATACAAGCACGCGTTGAGTTTTACCAGTACCGTTCGGAAGCACGACAGCTCCACGAATTTGTTGGTCAGCTTTCTTAGGATCTACACCTAAACGAAAAGCTACTTCAACTGTTGCATCAAATTTAGCAAAGTTTGTTTTCTTTGCAAGAGCAATCGCTTCTGCAACTGGGTAAGCTTTTGTGCTATCTACAAGTTTAGCAGCTTCTACATACTTCTTACCTTTTTTAGCCATTTTAATTTCCTCCTTGAATGTGGTTTTAGCGGAATAACCTCCCACCGACGAAAAGCACGTTTGCCTCTCATCTCAAAACGTCGGTCCCTCGAGAATTTCTCAAGGTCCGAACATTATAAAGGTTGCGAGTGAACCTAATTCAGCATCGCAACCTTTTTAGAAACAATCATCATACATACATAGCAAATAGTATTAGTCTTCGATGACAATACCCATGCTGCGTGCAGTACCTTCAACCATACGCATAGCAGCTTCTACACTAGCAGCGTTTAGATCAGGCATTTTTGTTTCAGCAATCTCGCGTACCTTGTCACGCTTGACTGTTGCTACTTTATTACGGTTTGGTTCACCAGAACCAGACTCAATACCAGCCGCTTTCTTAAGCAATACAGCAGCAGGTGGAGTTTTCGTAATAAATGTAAATGAACGGTCCTCAAATACCGTGATTTCAACAGGAATAATTAGACCAGCTTGTTCAGCTGTGCGTGCATTAAATTCCTTACAGAATCCCATGATATTAACACCGGCTTGACCTAGTGCAGGACCAACTGGTGGTGCTGGATTTGCTTTACCTGCAGGAATTTGCAATTTAACAAGTTTGATTACTTTTTTAGCCACGAGACACACCTCCTTAAAGTCCGTGATGTGGTAATAGGGGTTTTCCCCCTCCCACTCAACTGTTAATTCTTTATATTAAAATAAAGAATAATGTCCAATGTCCGGTCTCGTCTTCTGAGACATACTGACCTATGAAATATTATCATTTTTCAAAGACGATTTCAAGTTCTTTTCAAAAATATAGGAGAGCTCATAAGCGAAAGACAATGGCTAGATACGGCGAAGTCATACAAAAATCAACTTTCCCTAGTTAAATATAAGGGAGAAAGACCGTTAAATTTTTTCGATTTGCGAAAAATCTAATTCAACCGGAGTATCTCTTCCAAACATATTTACAAGCACCTTGATTTTCGCTTTATCTTTATCGATTTCTTCAATAGAACCAGTAAAGTTAGCAAATGGACCTTCGTTTACTTGAACCGTTTCCCCAACTTCGAAGTTTACATCCATTCGTTTTTCTTCAACACCCATACGTTTAAGAATGACCTGCACTTCTTCAGGCAACAATGGAGTCGGTTTGGAGCCAGAACCCGCTGAACCAACAAATCCCGTTACACCAGGTGTGTTACGCACTACATACCAAGAGTCATCTGTCATAACAATCTCCACCAACACATAACCTGGGAACACCTTCCGTTTTACAACTTTCTTCTTACCATTCTTAATATCTGTTTCTTCTTCTTCAGGGACAACCACTCTAAAAATTTTATCCTGCATGCCCATCGATTCCACACGTTTTTCAAGGTTTGCTTTTACTTTATTCTCATACCCTGAGTACGTATGTACTACATACCAATTCTTTTCCATATCAAAGGGGACTTAACGTCCTTCCCTCCCTGCAATCTATTTTTATTTTTGAAAGACTGACATCTCTTGTTTGTCTAAATTGACGGATTACGAAACCAATCGAATCCTAAGCAAATGGACTAGGCCTTTCTTGACCAAATGAAAAAACCCGTTACCGGGCTCCTGCAAATGTTCCTGTGTTATCATCCATTATACCATGGAAGCTCAGGGGTTATTCAAGAATTAAACGAATCAATTCAGAAATACCTAAATCAACAACAGTAAAGAATAACGTAAAGAATAAAACAACGACAATAACTGTGATCGTATATTTCGTTAGCTCTTTCTTTGTAGGCCAGCTAACCTTTTTCATCTCACGTCCAACTTCACGGAAAAACTTCACGATGCGTCCCATTTCTTAACCCCCAACTTTTAAAGAGATATATCCTTTAACAAAAAAGCGTAGATTAAGAATACATCCCCCTGAATGCCATTCTATTACTTTTTTGTCTCTTCTTTACTCTATTATTTTGTTTCGCGATGAACTGTATGTGCACTGCATTTACTGCAAAATTTCTTTAATTCCAATCTCTCATTACCTTCGTTACTATTGGTAGTGTAATTTCTTGTCCCACAATCGGCACAAGCTAGTATCACTTTTTTCGGCATTTTTCACACCTCTTCGACATTTATGCCATTAAAACTCTACCATGGCCAATAATCCATGTCAATAACAGCAAAAATAGGAAAACTTCCACTATTATCAATCGAAAATGGTTCTCATATGCCCATAAATAATATATTAACATATAGTAGTTATAAAGAGAATTCTCTTATTTCTAAATATCTCTCTAGTTTTCTCTTCACTCTTTGCAAAGCATTATCAATTGACTTCACATGACGATTTAATTCTTCTGATATTTCTTGATATGATTGCCCATCTAAATAAAGGGCAAGCACCTTTCTTTCCAAATCGCTCAAAAGTTCAGACATTTTTACTTCGATGTGGTCAAACTCTTCCTGATTAATAATTAACTCTTCTGGGTTCATCACTTTCGCTCCAGAAATGACATCCATTAACGTACGATCTGACTCCTCATCATAAATAGGCTTATCAAGCGATACATAAGAATTCAATGGGATATGCTTCTGTCTTGTTGCTGTTTTAATTGCAGTGATAATTTGTCTTGTGATACATAATTCTGCAAATGCTTTGAAGGAAGACAACTTGTCCTCCTTAAAATCTCGAATGGCCTTATAAAGACCAATCATTCCCTCCTGCACAATATCTTCCTTGTCGGCGCCAATGAGGAAATAAGACCTCGCCTTTGCACGCACGAAGTTTCGATACTTATGGATCAAATAATCTAGCGCTTCACTTTCACCTTTATGCACTAATTCAATTACTTCTTCATCTTCGAGTTGCACGTATAAAGAATGCTTTTCAGCTTTTGTCCTGAAGTCGATACTCATCTTGATCCCTCCGACCGTACAAGCATGGTTAGAAATATTATACAGTAGGGTATTTTCCAGCGTCAACCAATCATTTAACGTTCTCTGCGCCATTTTTCGAAAATTTCAACGATTTCATCACTTAATGGGATTTTAGACACTGGCTTATTTTCCTGGCTTTTCTTTACTTTTTTGTCAATTTGTTTTTCGATATGATTCATTTCATTGTGTAATTCTCGGGCTGACTTTCTTAACGCACCTTGAGCAAAGATGACTCTCTGCTCTGTAAAATCTGAAGTAGCTACATAGATTTGTGTTTTGATATTATTTAACGCAATCGCTAGCTTTTCAATACGTTCATCTGCGGTTTCGTTTGTACGTGTAAAAATAACTTCAACATTATAATTCTTAAATTTTCTTTCTGTCCCTTTTACGTAATGGGCATCAAAGACAACTATGACTCGGTAACCGGAATACCCTTGATATTCAGCCATCTTTTCTACCAGCAGGTCCCTGGCTGCTTCTAAATCCTTATTTTTAAGAAGTTGAAGCTCTGGCCAGGCACCGATGATATTGTATCCGTCAACAAGAAGGATATTCATCATTATCGCTCAATCGGAGAGCGTTTGCGGTAGACTTCATACATCAACAAAGCAGCAGCGACTGAAGCATTTAAAGATGTTACTTTTCCAGCCATTGGTAAGCTGATAAGAAAATCACATTTATCTCTAATCAGTCTTCCCATTCCTTTCCCTTCACTACCAATGACTAATCCGATGGGCATCACTCCATCCAATTGGCGATAATCCTGTTTACCGCTAGCATCTGTACCCGCAATCCAAACGCCTCGTTCTTTTAATTCATCAATCGTTCTTGCTAAGTTCGTAACACGAGCAACAGGAATATGTTCAATCGCTCCCGTTGAAGCTTTAGCCACTGTTGCTGTTAAACCAACCGCACGCCTTTTTGGAATAATAATCCCATGCGCACCTACAGCATCAGCAGTTCTCATAATCGAGCCTAGATTATGAGGATCTTCAATCTCATCCAATAGAAGAAAGAAGGGAGCTTGTCCACTATTTTCTGCCTTTTTAAATAGGTCATCTAACTCGGCATATTGATAGGCAGCTACTTGAGCAACCACACCTTGATGATTCCCTAGCTCCATTTGATCCAATTTCTTTTTCGGTACAAATTGAACCAGTACACCCGCTTCCTTCGCCATTCCAACCACTTGCTGCATTTGCCCTTTTTGAGAGCCTTCCGCAACCATAATTTTATTCATATCACGCTCTGACTTAAGTGCCTCGATTACAGCGTTTTTACCAATAATGAAATCATGACTCATTTCTTGCTCTCCTCCTTCCTATCCTCAGTCCACTTAAATGCTTTTACTACTAACTCTTCTAACCGCTCTACTCGTCTAGATAAATATAAGAAACCTATCAATGCTTCGAATGCAGTACTATAACGATAAGTTTGTACATCGGTGTTTTTCGGAATGGTGCCAGATTTAGCATTTCTCCCCCGTCTTACTACCGCCTCTTCTTCTTCTGATAAAACGCCCTCGTCCAAAAATGCATGAATCACTTTTGATTGTGCTTTAGCAGATACATATTTCGTTGCTGCCTTATGCAACTGATGTGGCCTTATATTACCTTTTTGTAATAGGTCCTGACGTACGTATTGTTCATAAACAGCATCGCCCATATAAGCAAGGGCGAGACTGTTTAATTGTTTAGGATTAAGATTTTCTTCGTATGAAAGCATCTCTCTTATCCTCTTTTCCATCTTGTTCCTTGAGCTGTATCCTCAAGAATAATATTCATTTCTTTTAATTGATCACGAATTTGATCAGCTAATTGGAAATTGCGATCTTTTCTTGCTTGAATCCGATCGGCTATCAATTGATCTACTTCCTCATCTAGCAGTTCTGGCTCATCCTCTAACGATAGTCCAAGTACATCGAAGAAATCCTCGAATTGAGTCATAAATGCATCAATTACAGCAGTGGATGTATTCTTTTCCATCAAATAATAATTCGCTTGTTTTGATAATTCAAATACAATAGAGATGGCATTCGCCGTGTTAAAATCATCATCCATATCTGTGATGAATTGCTTTTGTAAATCACCAATTTTCTCTAACCATTCTTGGTTATTTTCTGTTAACTCACTACTCGCCTCTTTACGATGTTTTAAATTCTCATACGATGCTTTAATACGCTCATAACCCGCTTTTGTATTTTCCAGCAATTCTTCATTATAGTTAATTTGATTACGATAATGCACTGCTAACATGAAGAACCTTAACACTTGCGGATTGTGCTTCTTAATAATATCGTGTACCAAGACGAAATTACCGAGTGATTTAGACATTTTCTCGTTATCAATATTTATATAGCCATTATGCATCCAGTAACGAGCGAAGGTTTTACCTGTCACTGCCTCTGACTGTGCAATTTCATTCTCATGGTGAGGAAATGATAAATCTTGTCCTCCCGCATGAATATCAATCGTGTCACCTAGATATTTACGAGCCATAGCGGAGCACTCAATATGCCACCCTGGGCGACCTGCCCCCCAAGGACTATCCCATTTAATTTCACCTTCCTTCGCCGCTTTCCAAAGGACGAAATCAAGTGCGTCTTTCTTCTTCTCACCAACAGCAATACGATTGCCTAACTTTAACTCATCAATCGATTGATGAGAAAGCTTGCCATACTCTTCAAACTTTCGTGTATGGTAGTACACATCTCCTTCTGATTCATAGGCAAAACCTTTATCAATCAGCGCTTGGATAAAATCAATAATCGTATCCATATTTTTTGTTACTCTCGGGTGTGTGTCTGCTTTTTTGCAGCCTAATGCCGATACATCTTCAAAATACGCTTCAATAAATCTCTCCGCAATTTCCGGCACCTCTTCACCTAGTTCTTTGGCCGTGCGGATTAATTTATCATCGACATCTGTGAAATTTGACACAAAATTCACATCATATCCGCGATACTCCAAATATCTCCTCACTGTATCGAACACAATTGCAGGGCGAGCATTTCCTATATGAATATAATTGTATACAGTAGGTCCACAAACATACATCTTTACTTTACCCTCTTCTAACGGGATAAACGGCTCTTTTTTTCTTGTTAACGTATTATATAATTGAATCGCCATTATGAGTGGCTCCTTTCAGCTTTCAGTTGTTCAAACTCTTTTTTCACGTGCTCTAACTCATTTTCTAGCTCTTTAAAGCGATCAGAAATGGGATCTGGTAAGTCTGTATGATTTAAATCTTTCGTTACTTTGACGCCATCTTGGATTTTTACCTTACCAGGTATACCAACAACCGTTGAATTAGGTGGCACTTCATGTAAAACAACTGAGCCGGCACCTATTTTTGAGTTTTCCCCAATTGTAATGGATCCAAGCACTTTTGCCCCTGTAGCAATAAGAGCATTATCCTTAATCGTTGGATGTCTTTTGCCTTTTTCTTTCCCTGTTCCCCCAAGTGTTACACCTTGGTAGACAGTGACATTATCTCCAATCTCGCATGTCTCTCCAATAACAACACCCATCCCGTGATCAATAAAAAATCGACGGCCTATTTTCGCCCCAGGGTGAATTTCTATCCCAGTAAAAAAACGGCTAATTTGCGAAACCAACCTTGCAAGGAAGAAAAATTTATTTTTATAAAGACTGTGTGCAATACGATGATTCCAAATCGCATGTAATCCTGAGTAGGTTAACACTACTTCAAAAACACTTCTTGCGGCAGGATCCTGTTCAAACACAACATCTATATCTTCCTTCATTCTTTTAAACATGCTCTCTCCCTCCAGTCTTTAAATAGCATTTTTCTCGTATAATAAAAACAACAAAAGTAACAGTGATTACATTCTCTCTTTTGGTGGGTCCTTATCACCATTTAAACAAATAACATATCTATAAATAAAAAACGCCCCTGTCTAAAATAGACAGAGACGTTTACACGCGGTTCCACTCTGTTTAAGCTTTCATAATAATAAAAGCTCCAACTCTGCCTCGTTAACGGGAAGGTAACCGCCTATTTCTACTATAAAGGTTCGAAACAGGACTCAGAGGGGCACTTCAGAGAATGAGAGGTTTAAACCACTTTCAGCCGATGATGGTTCTCTCTAATAAACAGTCATTACTCTTACTTTTCCTCTTCAATGATTTAGCATCTATAATGATTTTCTAAATATTTATACGTTAATATTCTATACTATATTATATTTTTACCGATATGTTAACCTAAAATACGCTGTAGGCGAATTTTTACAGTTTCCCTACCTAATAACTCCATTGCTTTCGGTAGGTCTGGACCATGTGTCTGCCCCGTTGTTGCTGAGCGAATCGGCATAAATAATTTTTTCCCTTTATGTCCTGTCGCTTTCTGTACTGACTTCATTGCCGCCTTTATTTGATCAGCTTCAAATACCTCAAGCGCCTCTACTTCATGTAAGAAAGCAGTCAACACTTCCGGTACTTGCTCTTCAGCTAAAACTTCGCTTGCTTCTGGTTCAACTTCGATATCCTGAACAAAGAATAATTCACTTAGTTCAATGACTTGCGCACCATAACTCATTTTCTCTTGCAGCAACACAACTAATTTCTTTAACCATTGTAACTCATCCTCAGAAGGATTATCTCCTACTTTGCCTGCTTTTTTAAAATGAGGTAACGTTAAAGCAAGTAACTGGTCACCATCTAGCTTTTTCATGTACTGCGCATTAATATGAGCAAGCTTCTGCATATCGAATAAAGCCGGTGACTTAGATAATCTTGACTCATCAAAGATTTCAATTAGCTCTTCTTTGGAGAATAATTCTTCCTCTCCACTCGGAGACCAACCAAGTAAAGCGATAAAGTTAAACAAAGCTTCGGGCAAGTAACCTAGCTCTTCGTATTGTTCAATGAATTGAATGATTGACTCATCACGTTTACTTAATTTTTTACGACTTTCATTCACTATTAGCGTCATGTGACCAAATACAGGTACTTGGAAGCCAAGCGCCTCATAAATCATCATTTGTTTAGGTGTATTTGAAATATGATCATCTCCACGTAATACATGAGAGATTTTCATTAAATAATCATCTATGGCTACAGCAAAATTATATGTCGGTGTCCCGTCTTTTTTAACAATTACATGATCACCTATGCCATCTGACTCAAATGACACTTCTCCTTTAACCATATCATTGAATGCATACACTTTTCCTTGTGGGACAAGAAAACGAATACTCGGTTTTCTTCCTTCAGCTTCGAGTTGTTGGCGATCATCGTCTGATAAATGTCTGCACTTTCCAGAGTAAATCGGCGTTTCACCTTTAGCCATTTGCGCCTCACGTTCAGCTTCTAACTCTTCTTCCGTACAATAACACTTATAAGCTTGTCCACTATCAAGTAACTGTTGATAATACTTTTTGTAAATTTCGTTTCTTTCTGATTGACGGTACGGGCCGTATCCACCATCTTTATCAATACTTTCATCCCAGTCTAAACCAAGCCATTGTAAGTATTTTAATTGACTCTCTTCTCCGCCCTCAATATTACGTTTTTTATCTGTATCTTCTATACGAATGATGAATTTACCATTTTTACTACGAGCAAATAAATAATTAAACAAAGCTGTACGCGCATTACCAATATGCAAATGTCCCGTTGGACTTGGTGCATAGCGTACACGAATATCACTTGACATGATGATCCTCCTTCAAAATCGGTTCTATTTCGAAAAACCGCTGATTGCTATATAAGCCACCTGACGATCCATCTTTTTATCAAAAATTGAATATGAATAGCACCCTTTATTTTATCATCCTACTGTAAGTTGTCAAAGTCCGTAAATAACCGACTAGGCACTTTTCTTCAACAACACTACCACTTGAGCAGCAATTCCTTCGCCTCTACCTGTAAATCCTAGTTTTTCCGTTGTCGTGGCTTTCACGTTAATGTTCTCTACTTCTGATTCTAACAATTCCGCTATTCTTTCTCTTATAGCAGGAATATAAGGAGCCATTTTTGGCTTTTGAGCAATAATAGTACAATCTGCGTTCACAAGCTCATAACCCTTTTCTTTTACCAATTGCCAAACATGTTGCATCAGTTTAGCTGAATCCGCATCTTTAAAATCTGGGTCTGTATCAGGGAAGTGCTTACCAATATCACCTTCACCAATTGCACCTAAACAGGCATCTGACACTGTATGTAATAAAACATCCGCATCTGAATGTCCAAGTAATCCTAATTCATATGGAATCGTAACCCCACCCATAATCAGTGGTCGCCCTTCAACTAATTGATGTACATCAAATCCTTGACCAATGCGAAACATATTATCTTCTCCTTTAGATAAAGTCATCTCTTTTATTTAAAATCGCCTCAGCAAAATATAGGTCCTCAGGCGTTGTTAGTTTAATATTATCGTAATTCCCTTGTACAAAAGCAATCTTATTATGTACCCTCTCCACCAAGCTTGCATCATCAGTCCCTACAAATTGGTCCTTTTGCGCTTTCTCATATGCCGCTTGTAAAATACTAAGCTTAAAAGCTTGAGGGGTTTGCACAGACCAAAGACTCGTTCGATCAATTGTTCCCTCGACTAATCCATCACGTCCCTTTTTTATCGTATCTTTCACTGGAACGGCTAAAATGGCGCCATCATTGGCCTGAGCTTGAGATACAAGTTGATCGATATGCTCTTGTTCAACAAAAGGACGAGCGGCATCATGCACTAACACAATCCCTTCACCTGTTAACGCACGAATCACATGACTAATGCTATGCTGCCTTTCCTGTCCACCACCGATATACGCCTTCACCTTATCAATCCCATGCTTAGCGATTAACGCACGTATCTCCTTTTCCTCTGCAGGATTAATAGCTAAATAAATCCCTTCACACGCAGAGTCTCGTTGGAAAACGCGCAATGTATGTATAAAAATAGGTACCCCTCTTAGTTCTAGCAACAGTTTATTTTTTGAAGCACCCATTCTCTTCCCTTGCCCCGCTGCAGGGATGACGACTCTATACCCCATATTTTCTTTTAACTCCCTTAACCAGCATAAAAAGCGGAAGAAAAGAGCCAGTTTACGGCCCCCTCTTCTGCTTCTTCTATACTATAATTATAATGCTTTTTCTAAAAGTTTGGGTTTAGCAAAAATCATTCTACCCGCAGATGTTTGCAATACACTTGTCACTACTACATCAATATGCTTGCCAATATAATTTCTACCTTCTTCTACGACAATCATTGTGCCATCGTCTAAATAGGCAATCCCTTGATTTTGTTCTTTTCCGTCCTTAATGACCTGAACTTTCATTTCTTCTCCCGGAAGCACAACCGGCTTCACAGCATTCGCCAGATCATTAATATTTAGAACTGCGACTTTCTGTAGCTCGCATACCTTATTCAGGTTAAAATCATTGGTTACAACCACACCGTTAGTTAATTTCGCTAATTTCACTAGCTTACTATCCACTTCTTGTATTTCTTCAAAATTACCTTCGTAAATTTCTACCTTTATAGATAGCTCACTTTGAATACGATTGAGAATGTCTAAACCGCGGCGGCCACGATTTCTTTTTAACACATCAGATGAATCGGCAATATGCTGTAATTCTTCTAACACAAAACGAGGAATAACGATTGTTCCTTCTAAAAATCCTGTTTGACAAATATCAGCTACTCGACCATCGATAATAACACTTGTATCTAATATTTTAAGCTTATTCACATCAGATTGACTATCTTCTTCTTCAGTTAACTTTTTCTTTTTGTTTGTAAAAAGATTGAGTAATTCATCTCGTTTTTTAAATCCAACTTGAAAACCTAAATATCCAAATAACAGTGTTAAGACGATAGGAGCAACAGTATTTAATACCGGTATCTCGAGTGTCGACAATCCATAACCAAGTAAAAACGCAACAACAAGACCAAACACCAGTCCAACACTACCAAATATAATATCGGTAATTGGCACCTTTACAATCGATTCTTCTGTCCATTTAATGAAATTGACAACATGGTCAACCGCCCAAAATGTTAAAAGATAGAAAATAATAGCTCCTAAAATGGCGGAAACATAAGGATTATTTAATAATGGAATGTCATCTAAACTAATTAGAAATAGTAATTCTGGTATCACAAAAATTCCTAATGTGATCCCAAATATAAGGAAACAGACTTGTACAATTCTCTTTAACATTCCCTCACCTCCTTTTATTCATTATTAACAAATTCCAAAAATAAAAAACGCACAATATTGGAAAATTTTATATTATAAACAAAAAATTATTGCAGTAAACTAAATAAAAGGATAGATTAAACGGTTATGAATACTCTTAGACTAGCACCGTAAGTAAGGGAATGTCAAATGATAAACTACCTATTCTATCATAAGGTGAATAGTAGTTCAATGGTATTTATAAATGTCGGTCGGAAAAAAATTGGTCTTGTATAAGCTTGAGGCCTTCATCAATCTTCCTAGCCCGTACCTCTCCTATACCTTCTACCTCATCTAATTCTTCAATAGAAGCTGCCGCTATATACCTAAGTTCCTCAAAGCGATCAACGAGGTTATCAATAATAATAGGTGGTAATCGCGGCACCTTATGCAGCACACGAATCCCTCTAGGATGAATGACTTCTTCGGTATGAATATAGCCATGAAAGCCTAGCAATTTCATGATAACTGAGTCTTCTAAAGTCTCACCTTTTGATAACTCTTGAAGCTTTTGAAGCGCTTCCTTTGCCCTAATATCACGGTCATTAGCATAATCCATAATAACGAATTCTGATTCTCTTTCCATTTCAATCAATAACTCATTCATTTGTAAACGAATGAGACGTCCTTCTGTCCCTAACTCACTTAAATAAGTTAGTAACTCATTTTTGATTCTTAACAGCATTTCTATATTATGCATAACATTTAACACATCATTATAGGTCACCTGTTCTTCAAATTCGAGAATACCTAAATTAGATATACTTTGCTCAAGAACAACTTTATATTTCTCTAATGTTGTGACTGCCACATTAGCCTTTGTTAATATAACGCCAATATCCTTTAGTGAATAACGAGAAGCCCCTTTATATAAAGTAATGACATTACGGCGTTGTGAAACAGCAATAACAAGCGCACCTGTTTGTTTCGCCACCCGCTCTGCTGTCCGATGTCGCATCCCTGTCTCAGAGGAAGGAATACTCGAATCTGGTGCGAGTTGGGCGTTGGCAATAAGAATTTTATTTCCTTCTTGATTGAGAATAATCGCCCCATCCATCTTCGCTAGCTCATATAAATAGTTTGGCGAAAAAGGGCAATTAATTTGGAAGCCCCCATCCACTAAACTGGCAATCTGCTCCTTAGAACAAAGAACAATTAATCCACCCGTGTTTGCTCTTAATACATTATCTATACCTGCACGTAGGGGTGTCCCTGGTGCTAAAAATTTCAATAATTCGCTGATCGTAATTTCACTTTGTTTCTTTGAATCCATATGCTTACCCTCCTAATGCAGCTTCAAGTGCTTCACTAACCGAGTGAACGCCAATCAATTGAACATTTTTAGGACCTGTCCAGCCGCTCAAATTATTCGCTGGTAAAATAATTCTCTCAAATCCTAGTTTCGCAGCCTCCTGGACTCGCTGTTCAATTCTTGAAACTCTTCTTATTTCTCCAGTAAGGCCCACCTCACCGATAATGCAATCTGTTGCTCTTGTTGGCTTATCTCGAAAGCTTGATGCGATACTGACTGCAACCGCCAAATCAATTGCTGGCTCATCTAGTTTTACCCCTCCAGCAACCTTCAAATACGCATCTTGATTTTGTAACAACATACCGACCCGTTTCTCCAATACCGCCATTAATAGCGGCACACGGTTATGATCAATCCCTGTTGCCATTCTTCTTGGGTTACCAAAACTCGTAGGGGATATTAATGCTTGTATTTCTACAAGAACGGGCCGAGTTCCTTCCATTGAAGCCACAACAGTTGAACCCGCTGCTCCTTGTGATCGTTCTTCTAAAAAAATCTCTGAAGGGTTTGCCACTTCTTCTAAACCTAATTCTTTCATTTCAAAAATACCCATTTCATTCGTAGAACCAAATCGGTTTTTGACTGCTCTTAAAATTCGATACGTGTGATGCCTTTCCCCTTCAAAATAAAGCACCGTATCCACCATATGTTCAAGCAACCTAGGGCCGGCGATCGACCCTTCTTTCGTTACATGTCCAACAATAAAGATCGCAATCCCTTTCGTTTTCCCGATTCTCATAAGCTCAGCCGTACACTCTCTTACCTGCGATACACTACCAGGAGCCGAGGTCACTTCCGGGTGATAAATAGTTTGAATGGAGTCAATGATAACAAACTCCGGCTTCACCTCATCAATCGTTTGACTAATCTCTTCTAAACTTGTCTCTGCATAAACAAGTAGATGTTCTGATGAAATATTTAATCTGTCAGCTCGTAGCTTCGTTTGTCTTATCGACTCTTCTCCAGAAATATAAAGTACAGAATGCTGTTTATTAGATAATTGGGAAGAAACTTGCAACAGTAGTGTTGATTTTCCAATCCCAGGATCTCCACCTATTAAAACGAGAGATCCTCTGACAACCCCACCACCAAGGACTCGATTTAACTCCTTCATTTCCGTATAAATACGTGGCTCATTGACTGTTTCAATTTTTGGAATCGGAGTCGCTTTTGCTCTAATCGTTGTCTCTTGTGTATGTGCAAACGCCCCTCTTCTCGAATTAGCAGGTTTCTCAATTTCTTCCGTCATTTTATTCCATACACCACATCCGGGACACTTCCCCATCCACTTTGCCGATTCATAACCACATTCTTGACATATGAATTTTGATTTTCTTTTCGCCAATCTTCATTCTCCTTCTCTTTCGTACAACACATTTATATTTCTTACTATATCAATGGAATCGTTTGTATTCAAAGGTTAACATATAATTGGAAGAAAATTTGTTGTTATCAAAAAAGGTACACACTATTGATTAGCGTGTACCTTCTCTCTAACATCTAATTATTTTTGTGCTGTGCCAGTTGGTTCGGCAGTTTTTACGACAAATTCGCCATCCTCAACATCGATTACTACCTCTTGACCAGTAAGCACTTTTCCTCTTAATAATTCCTCAGATAAGCGATCTTCAATATGCTTTTGGATCGCTCTTCTAAGCGGCCGTGCACCATATTCTGGATCGTAGCCTTCTTCTGATATTTTTACCTTAGCAGATTCAGATAGGGATAATGTAATATCCTGTTCTTTTAAACGGTTCGTTAAGGCATCGGACATGAGTGTAACAATCTCTTGCAGATGCTTTCTTTCTAATGCATGGAAGACAATAATCTCATCGATACGGTTTAAGAATTCAGGTCTGAAGGCCTTTTTCAATTCCTCCATAACCTTGCCTTTCATATCTTTGTAATCATGTTCATCATCTTGAATATTGAAGCCTACATATTTATTACGCTTAAGTGCTTCTGCACCAACATTTGACGTCATGATGAGCACCGTGTTTCGGAAATCGACTGTACGTCCTTTAGAATCTGTTAACCGTCCATCTTCCAATACTTGCAGAAGAATGTTAAATACATCCGGATGGGCTTTCTCAATTTCATCTAATAAGACAACTGAATACGGTTTTCTACGTACTTTCTCAGTTAATTGGCCTCCTTCTTCAAATCCAACATAGCCTGGAGGTGAACCAACTAATCTAGATGTGGAATGTTTCTCCATATACTCAGACATATCGAAGCGAATCATCGCTTCCTCATCACCGAACATCGCTTCAGCTAAGGCCCGAGCAAGTTCTGTCTTACCCACACCTGTTGGACCTAGGAAAACGAAAGAACCAATTGGTCTCTTCGGATCTTTAAGACCCGCTCTTGCCCGTCTAACTGCTTTAGAGATCGCCTTTACTGCTTCCTCTTGGCCAATTACGCGAGAATGTAAGATTTCTTCTAAATTCAATAGTTTTTCGGTCTCAGTTTGTGCCAATTTCGTAACTGGAATTCCTGTCCAGTTAGAAACGACATTGGCAATATCCTCTACAGTCACTTCAGTATTTTCTTTCCCTTGCTTTTCTTTCCACGTTTTCTTAGTTTCTTCTAACTTTTCTCTTAATCTTTGTTCATTGTCTCTTAAAGATGCTGCTTTCTCAAACTCTTGACTTTGAACAGCTGCATCCTTTTCTTTTCTTACATCTTCTAATTTAACTTCTAACTCCTTGAGATTCGGAGGCGTTGTATAAGAACGTAGGCGAACTTTTGAACCTGCTTCATCAATTAAATCAATTGCTTTATCTGGTAAGAAACGATCAGAGATATAACGATCTGATAACTTAACTGCCGCATCGATGGCTTGATCCGTAATTGTCACCCGGTGATGGGCTTCATAACGGTCACGTAGTCCTTTTAATATTTGTACGGACTCATCTGCAGTCGGCTCATCAACCGTAATTGGTTGGAACCTACGCTCAAGCGCTGCATCCTTCTCAATATATTTGCGATACTCATCTAGCGTCGTCGCTCCAATACATTGTAGCTCTCCACGCGCAAGTGATGGCTTTAAAATATTTGATGCATCAATCGCACCTTCTGCTCCACCAGCACCAATTAATGTATGCAATTCATCGATGAACAAAATAATGTTGCCCGCCTGACGAATTTCGTCCATCACTTTCTTCAAGCGATCCTCAAATTCTCCTCGGTATTTTGTACCTGCAACTACCGTACCCATATCTAAAGTCATTACACGTTTATCACGTAGCGTTTCCGGCACTTCATTATTTATGATCTGTTGTGCAAGGCCTTCTGCTATCGCAGTTTTACCCACACCAGGTTCTCCAATTAATACTGGGTTATTTTTTGTTCTTCTGCTTAATACTTCAATTACACGTTGAATCTCTTTACTACGGCCAATAACTGGATCTAAGCTTCCTTCACGTGCAATGGCAGTTAGATCTCTCGCTAAACCATCTAATGTTGGTGTATTTGCATTGGCTGAAGAGCTGCCTTGATGCCCGTTAGACTCGCTACTACCAAGTAATTGTAGTACTTGTTGTCTTGCCTTATTTAAACTTACGCCAAGGTTATTAAGGACTCTTGCAGCTACACCCTCACCTTCTCTAATTAAACCAAGTAAAATGTGCTCAGTTCCCACATAGGAATGGCCCAATTTTCTTGCTTCATCCATTGATAGTTCAATTACTTTTTTTGCTCTTGGTGTATAATGCGGTGTTTGGGAGGCCTCTTGCCCTCTACCTATTAGATTTTCAACTTCCGTTTGAATTTTTTCTGAACCCAGACCTAAGGCATAAAGTGCTTTAGCGGCAATTCCTTCACCTTCACTTACTAACCCTAGAAGTATATGCTCAGTCCCAATATTGTTATGTCCTAAGCGAATGGCTTCTTCCTGTGCTAATGCTAATACTTTTTGTGCTCTCTCAGTAAAACGTCCAAACATCATCTATCATCATCCTCCCAACTCTTGATCTTCCATTTTTAATCTTTCTCGAATAAGAGAAGCTCTACGAATATCCCGTTCAAACGGTCGTAATGGGCCTCCAGCATATTGCTGTAAAAATCCTGGTTGTGTTAAAACCATTAATTCATTTAATATATTTTTTGATATGCCTTGTATATAGTCCA
Organism: Cytobacillus sp. FSL R7-0696; assembly: GCF_038006865.1. Classification (NCBI taxonomy): domain Bacteria; kingdom Bacillati; phylum Bacillota; class Bacilli; order Caryophanales; family Bacillaceae; genus Cytobacillus; species Cytobacillus sp. FSL R7-0696. The sequence goes on from NZ_JBBOWA010000001.1 coordinate 1,626,840, forward strand.
TGTCTATTCCAAGGCGAACATCCGATAAACATCTAGCCGCTTCTTTTGATTCAATGATTCGGCTATTAGATAAAATACCATAGGATCTGAAGACTCTATCTTCTAATTGTATGTTAGAGGTTTTCGCTAATGCTTCTCTTGCTGACCTTTCCTGCGAAATTAATTGCTCCACAACACTTTTTAAATCCTCAGCAATATCTTCTTCTGATTTCCCTAATGTGATTTGGTTAGAAACTTGAAAGATATTACCTAATGCTTCGCTACCTTCTCCATAAATTCCTCTAACAACTAATCCAAGTTGGTTAATTGCTGGAATGATTCTATTCATTTGATGAGTTAATACTAATCCTGGTAAATGCATCATGACAGATGCTCTGAGACCTGTGCCCACATTTGTTGGGCAACTAGTTAAATACCCTACCTGTTCATCATATGCATAATCAATCTCAGTTTCTAACCAATCATCAATTTGGTTTGCAACTTCTAATGCTTCTGATAATTGGAAGCCTGGAAATAAACACTGTATACGTATATGATCTTCTTCATTCAACATAATGCTAACCTCTTCATTTTCAGTAAGTAGGCAGGCACCATGACTAGCGTTTTCTGCTAAATGAGGACTAATCAAATGTTTTTCCATCAGCACCCTTTTTTGCAATGGTTGTAAATCATCCATTTGCAATAACGAAAAGTCACCATAAGTATCAAAAGTCGATTTTTCCATTCTTGCTTTAATGATATCTATCACACGTTTAGCTTCATCATGAGAAAAGATGGTTGGAAAATTAACCTGTTTAATATTGCGAGCTAAACGAATTCTAGAACTAAGTACGATATCAGAATCAGGACCTTCTGCACTCATCCAAGAGCTGACAGCCTGATTGATAAACCTTTCTAAAGACAAGTTCATTCCCCTCCCTCTAGATGGTTTTTCATTTCTTTTTCCAATTGACGTATTGCATCTCTTGTCTCTGCTGCTTTCTCAAACTCCTCTTTAGTTATAAGTTCTTTCAAGTTTATTTTTAAATCCTCAATTTGCTTTTTTAAATGGATATCTCCACCCATTCTTGTAGGGATTTTTCCGTTATGATTCCAATTACCACTATGAAGCCTTTTAATAATTGGCTTTAACTGTGCTCGGAAAGAATCATAACAGTGGGCACATCCGAATTTCCCGACTTTAACAAATTGAGGAAAGGTCATCGAGCATTGCTCACACTGTACTACCTGCGTTTGTTTATTTAACTGAGCTTGGTTATTTGCATAACTTGTATCTATATTAAATAATCCGCTCAATAGATTATTAATAGAAAACCCAGATCCATTATTTAACATAAACATATCCCCATGTTCTTGGGCACATTTTTCACATAAATGGAACTCAGCCTTTTCGCCATTCATAATTTTTGTAAAATGTAGAGTCGCAGGTCTCTGATTACATTCTTGGCATATCATCTGTTTCACCCCTCCATACTTTACAACCTACTTATATTTCAATGTATTTAGCATCGCAACAAGCATCCTTGCTCTTAACTCATCCCTATAGGGTAACTCTAAGTAAAGAACTGAACGATCAATGACACTTAACATAATCTTCGCTTCTCGAGTAGTAATAATCTCTTCTTCAACTAATCTGTTTATAATATTTTCAGCACTATTTTGTGAAATACGATCACGTACAATCCTAATCAATTGATTAATTAAATCAACATAATCATATGCTTGCACTTTGGTGATTCTTATATAACCACCACCGCCACGTTTGCTTTCGACAGCATAGCCTTTTTCAACTGTAAACCGAGTATTTATGACGTAATTTATTTGAGATGGGACACATTGAAATTTATCAGCGATCTCGCTTCGCTTAATTTCAACAATTTCCCTTTCGCTAAGTTCCAAGACTTCTTTAAGATATTTTTCAATAATATCTGATATATTTTTCACCCGGCCTCCCCCTATCTGACTTTGACTATATTTGACATAAATTATACATGATTTGTGTGAAATGTTGCAACGAAGTAGTATTATTAATTTTCCCCTTTTTTTCTAAATCTCAAACGTATGAAATATAGGTTCGTTCATTAAATTTATATTATGTTTAGATTGTATAGATGTTATTTGTCCATTTAAATAAACGAATTCATTATAGCATGACAAAAAAGAGCACATAAATGATGTGCTCTTTTATCTTGCCCGGCAACGTCCTACTCTCACAAGGGGACAGCCCCTAACTACCATCGGCGCTGAGAAGCTTAACTTCCGTGTTCGGTATGGGAACGGGTGTGACCTTCTCGCTATCGCCACCGGACTATGAAATTGTAAGGGAATCGTTCCCTCAAAACTAGATAATGCTGAAGAAGATATTTATTGAGTAATCGCCTGTTTGGTTAAGTCCTCGATCGATTAGTATTAGTCAGCTACATGTGTCGCCACACTTCCACCTCTAACCTATCAACCTGATCATCTTTCAGGGATCTTACTAGCTTGCGCTATGGGAAATCTCATCTCGAGGGGGGCTTCATGCTTAGATGCTTTCAGCACTTATCCCTTCCGCACATAGCTACCCAGCGATGCCTTTGGCAAGACAACTGGTACACCAGCGGTGCGTCCATCCCGGTCCTCTCGTACTAAGGACAGCTCCTCTCAAATTTCCTGCGCCCACGACGGATAGGGACCGAACTGTCTCACGACGTTCTGAACCCAGCTCGCGTACCGCTTTAATGGGCGAACAGCCCAACCCTTGGGACCGACTACAGCCCCAGGATGCGATGAGCCGACATCGAGGTGCCAAACCTCCCCGTCGATGTGGACTCTTGGGGGAGATAAGCCTGTTATCCCCGGGGTAGCTTTTATCCGTTGAGCGATGGCCCTTCCATGCGGAACCACCGGATCACTAAGCCCGACTTTCGTCCCTGCTCGACTTGTAGGTCTCGCAGTCAAGCTCCCTTGTGCCTTTACACTCTACGAATGATTTCCAACCATTCTGAGGGAACCTTTGGGCGCCTCCGTTACTCTTTAGGAGGCGACCGCCCCAGTCAAACTGCCCACCTGACACTGTCTCCCATCCCGATAAGGGATGTGGGTTAGAATTTCAATACAGCCAGGGTAGTATCCCACCGACGCCTCCACCGAAGCTAGCGCTCCGGCTTCTAAGGCTCCTACCTATCCTGTACAAGCTGTACCAAAATTCAATATCAGGCTACAGTAAAGCTCCACGGGGTCTTTCCGTCCTGTCGCGGGTAACCTGCATCTTCACAGGTACTATAATTTCACCGAGTCTCTCGTTGAGACAGTGCCCAGATCGTTACGCCTTTCGTGCGGGTCGGAACTTACCCGACAAGGAATTTCGCTACCTTAGGACCGTTATAGTTACGGCCGCCGTTTACTGGGGCTTCGATTCAAAGCTTCGCGTGAGCTAACCTCTCCTCTTAACCTTCCAGCACCGGGCAGGCGTCAGCCCCTATACTTCGCCTTGCGGCTTCGCAGAGACCTGTGTTTTTGCTAAACAGTCGCCTGGGCCTATTCACTGCGGCTCATCAAGGCTTTAACACCCTAATGAGCACCCCTTCTCCCGAAGTTACGGGGTCATTTTGCCGAGTTCCTTAACGAGAGTTCTCTCGCTCACCTTAGGATTCTCTCCTCGCCTACCTGTGTCGGTTTGCGGTACGGGCACCTTATTCCTCGCTAGAGGCTTTTCTTGGCAGTGTGGAATCAAGAACTTCGGTACTAAATTTCCCTCGCTATCACAGCTCAAGGTATATGACCATGGGATTTGCCTCATGGTCCCTCTAACTGCTTAGACGCACATCCAATCGTGCGCTTACCCTATCCTCCTGCGTCCCCCCATCACTCAAACAGAATACGGTGGTACAGGAATATCAACCTGTTGTCCATCGCCTACGCTTTTCAGCCTCGGCTTAGGTCCCGACTAACCCTGAGCGGACGAGCCTTCCTCAGGAAACCTTAGGCATTCGGTGGATGGGATTCTCACCCATCTTTCGCTACTCATACCGGCATTCTCACTTCTAAGCGCTCCACCAGTCCTTACGGTCTAGCTTCAACGCCCTTAGAACGCTCTCCTACCACTGAACATCAACGATGTTCAATCCACAGCTTCGGTGATACGTTTAGCCCCGGTACATTTTCGGCGCGGAGTCACTCGACCAGTGAGCTATTACGCACTCTTTAAATGGTGGCTGCTTCTAAGCCAACATCCTGGTTGTCTAAGCAACTCCACATCCTTTTCCACTTAACGTATACTTTGGGACCTTAGCTGGTGGTCTGGGCTGTTTCCCTCTTGACTACGGATCTTATCACTCGCAGTCTGACTCCCATGGATAAATCTTTGGCATTCGGAGTTTGTCTGAATTCGGTAACCCGATGAGGGCCCCTAGTCCAAACAGTGCTCTACCTCCAAGATTCTTACGCATGAGGCTAGCCCTAAAGCTATTTCGGAGAGAACCAGCTATCTCCAAGTTCGATTGGAATTTCTCCGCTACCCACACCTCATCCCCGCACTTTTCAACGTACGTGGGTTCGGGCCTCCATCCAGTGTTACCTGGACTTCACCCTGGACATGGGTAGATCACCTGGTTTCGGGTCTACGACCACATACTCATTCGCCCTATTCAGACTCGCTTTCGCTACGGCTCCGTCTGTCCAACTTAACCTCGCATGTAATCGTAACTCGCCGGTTCATTCTACAAAAGGCACGCTATCACCCATTAACGGGCTCTAACTACTTGTAGGCACACGGTTTCAGGATCTCTTTCACTCCCCTTCCGGGGTGCTTTTCACCTTTCCCTCACGGTACTGGTTCACTATCGGTCACTAGGGAGTATTTAGCCTTGGGAGATGGTCCTCCCTGCTTCCGACGGGATTTCTCGTGTCCCGCCGTACTCAGGATCCACTCTGGAGGGAACGAAGTTTCAACTACAGGGCTTTTACCTCCTATGGCGGGCCTTTCCAGACCTCTTCGTCTATCTCGTTCCTTTGTAACTCCGTATAGAATGTCCTACAACCCCAAGAGGCAAGCCTCTTGGTTTGGGCTAATCCCGTTTCGCTCGCCGCTACTCAGGGAATCGCGTTTGCTTTCTCTTCCTCCGGGTACTTAGATGTTTCAGTTCCCCGGGTCTGCCTTCCATACCCTATGTATTCAGGTATGGATCCTATCCCATAACGGATAGGGGGTTTCCCCATTCGGAAATCTCCGGATCAAAGCTTACTTACAGCTCCCCGAAGCATATCGGTGTTAGTCCCGTCCTTCATCGGCTCCTAGTGCCAAGGCATTCACCGTGCGCCCTTATTAACTTAACCATTGTTCGGCTTGCGATAAGCTACGCATTTCGGCGTCAGCTCACTCGTCAACATCCTCATGTGCACAAGACGCACACTCCGGTGTTTCCTTGCTCGCTTCCTTGAACTGCTTGCTTCTCACAACCCTCACGGTTGTGTGTTTTAAAAAAAGTTTAGTATCTCTACTCTATTATATAGAGAGAAAATAACTAAGGTGGCGATTACTCGGTAATCTTCTTCATTACATTATCTAGTTTTCAAAGAACGATTTGTTGGTGGAGCCTAGCGGGATCGAACCGCTGACCTCCTGCGTGCAAAGCAGGCGCTCTCCCAGCTGAGCTAAGGCCCCGTATTAAAGTTAAAATGGTGGGCCTAAATGGACTCGAACCATCGACCTCACGCTTATCAGGCGTGCGCTCTAACCAGCTGAGCTATAGGCCCACATAACTTCACGGTAAAGTATTTAATCATATCAAAGAGATTGCACTCTCAAAACTGAACGAACAGTCTAACATCAAGTTAATTCCGTATATTCCTTAGAAAGGAGGTGATCCAGCCGCACCTTCCGATACGGCTACCTTGTTACGACTTCACCCCAATCATCTGTCCCACCTTAGGCGGCTGGCTCCAAAAGGTTACCCCACCGACTTCGGGTGTTACAAACTCTCGTGGTGTGACGGGCGGTGTGTACAAGGCCCGGGAACGTATTCACCGCGGCATGCTGATCCGCGATTACTAGCGATTCCGGCTTCATGTAGGCGAGTTGCAGCCTACAATCCGAACTGAGAATGGTTTTATGGGATTGGCTAAACCTCGCGGTCTTGCAGCCCTTTGTACCATCCATTGTAGCACGTGTGTAGCCCAGGTCATAAGGGGCATGATGATTTGACGTCATCCCCACCTTCCTCCGGTTTGTCACCGGCAGTCACCTTAGAGTGCCCAACTGAATGCTGGCAACTAAGATCAAGGGTTGCGCTCGTTGCGGGACTTAACCCAACATCTCACGACACGAGCTGACGACAACCATGCACCACCTGTCACTCTGTCCCCCGAAGGGGAAAGTCCTATCTCTAGGATTGTCAGAGGATGTCAAGACCTGGTAAGGTTCTTCGCGTTGCTTCGAATTAAACCACATGCTCCACCGCTTGTGCGGGCCCCCGTCAATTCCTTTGAGTTTCAACCTTGCGGTCGTACTCCCCAGGCGGAGTGCTTAATGCGTTTGCTGCAGCACTAAAGGGCGGAAACCCTCTAACACTTAGCACTCATCGTTTACGGCGTGGACTACCAGGGTATCTAATCCTGTTTGCTCCCCACGCTTTCGCGCCTCAGCGTCAGTTACAGACCAGAAAGTCGCCTTCGCCACTGGTGTTCCTCCAAATCTCTACGCATTTCACCGCTACACTTGGAATTCCACTTTCCTCTTCTGCACTCAAGTTCCCCAGTTTCCAATGACCCTCCACGGTTGAGCCGTGGGCTTTCACATCAGACTTAAGGAACCGCCTGCGCGCGCTTTACGCCCAATAATTCCGGACAACGCTTGCCACCTACGTATTACCGCGGCTGCTGGCACGTAGTTAGCCGTGGCTTTCTGGTTAGGTACCGTCAAGGTACCGGCAGTTACTCCGATACTTGTTCTTCCCTAACAACAGAGTTTTACGATCCGAAAACCTTCATCACTCACGCGGCGTTGCTCCGTCAGACTTTCGTCCATTGCGGAAGATTCCCTACTGCTGCCTCCCGTAGGAGTCTGGGCCGTGTCTCAGTCCCAGTGTGGCCGATCACCCTCTCAGGTCGGCTACGCATCGTCGCCTTGGTGAGCCGTTACCTCACCAACTAGCTAATGCGCCGCGGGCCCATCTGTAAGTGATAGCAGAACCATCTTTCAATCTAATTATATGTATAAATAGATATTATCCGGTATTAGCCCCGGTTTCCCGGAGTTATCCCAGTCTTACAGGCAGGTTGCCCACGTGTTACTCACCCGTCCGCCGCTAATCTTTGGGAGCAAGCTCCCTCAGATTCGCTCGACTTGCATGTATTAGGCACGCCGCCAGCGTTCGTCCTGAGCCAGGATCAAACTCTCCAATAAAGTGTTTGATTAGCTCGTTTGCACCTGTGGTGCTTTGTTGCTGATAAATCAGCTTTTTTAGAATTACGCTTGACGTTTTACGTTCGTTCAGTTTTCAAAGAACAATCTCGTTCGCCTCAGAAGCGACTTTATAATCATACAACATCTTAACTTGTTATGTCAATAACTTTTTTTAAAATGTTTTTGGTGGAGCCTAGCGGGATCGAACCGCTGACCTCCTGCGTGCAAAGCAGGCGCTCTCCCAGCTGAGCTAAGGCCCCAAAAGAGTAATAAAAATGGTCGGGAAGACAGGATTCGAACCTGCGACCCCTTGGTCCCAAACCAAGTGCTCTACCAAGCTGAGCTACTTCCCGTATATGGCGCGCCCGAGAGGAGTCGAACCCCTAACCTTTTGATCCGTAGTCAAACGCTCTATCCAATTGAGCTACGGGCGCATCAATAAGTGGTGCCGAGGACCGGAATCGAACCGGTACGGTAGTCACCTACCGCAGGATTTTAAGTCCTGTGCGTCTGCCAGTTCCGCCACCCCGGCACTTATTGGAGCGGAAGACGGGATTCGAACCCGCGACCCTCACCTTGGCAAGGTGATGTTCTACCACTGAACTACTTCCGCAAATATTCAAAATAAAAATGGTGCGGGTGAAGGGAGTCGAACCCCCACGCCTTGCGGCGCCAGATCCTAAGTCTGGTGCGTCTGCCAATTCCGCCACACCCGCATATATAAATGGTGAGCCATGAAGGACTCGAACCTTCGACCCTCTGATTAAAAGTCAGATGCTCTACCAACTGAGCTAATGGCTCGTACAAGTGGTGCCGGCCAGAGGACTTGAACCCCCAACCTACTGATTACAAGTCAGTTGCTCTACCAATTGAGCTAGGCCGGCAAATAAACACAAAAAAATGGTGGAGGATGACGGGATCGAACCGCCGACCCTCTGCTTGTAAGGCAGATGCTCTCCCAGCTGAGCTAATCCTCCAATATGTATGCCCGGCAACGTCCTACTCTCACAAGGGGACAGCCCCTAACTACCATCGGCGCTGAGAAGCTTAACTTCCGTGTTCGGTATGGGAACGGGTGTGACCTTCTCGCTATCGCCACCGGACTATGAAATTGTAAGGGAATCGTTCCCTCAAAACTAGATAATGCTGAAGAAGATATTTATTGAGTAATCGCCTGTTTGGTTAAGTCCTCGATCGATTAGTATTAGTCAGCTACATGTGTCGCCACACTTCCACCTCTAACCTATCAACCTGATCATCTTTCAGGGATCTTACTAGCTTGCGCTATGGGAAATCTCATCTCGAGGGGGGCTTCATGCTTAGATGCTTTCAGCACTTATCCCTTCCGCACATAGCTACCCAGCGATGCCTTTGGCAAGACAACTGGTACACCAGCGGTGCGTCCATCCCGGTCCTCTCGTACTAAGGACAGCTCCTCTCAAATTTCCTGCGCCCACGACGGATAGGGACCGAACTGTCTCACGACGTTCTGAACCCAGCTCGCGTACCGCTTTAATGGGCGAACAGCCCAACCCTTGGGACCGACTACAGCCCCAGGATGCGATGAGCCGACATCGAGGTGCCAAACCTCCCCGTCGATGTGGACTCTTGGGGGAGATAAGCCTGTTATCCCCGGGGTAGCTTTTATCCGTTGAGCGATGGCCCTTCCATGCGGAACCACCGGATCACTAAGCCCGACTTTCGTCCCTGCTCGACTTGTAGGTCTCGCAGTCAAGCTCCCTTGTGCCTTTACACTCTACGAATGATTTCCAACCATTCTGAGGGAACCTTTGGGCGCCTCCGTTACTCTTTAGGAGGCGACCGCCCCAGTCAAACTGCCCACCTGACACTGTCTCCCATCCCGATAAGGGATGTGGGTTAGAATTTCAATACAGCCAGGGTAGTATCCCACCGACGCCTCCACCGAAGCTAGCGCTCCGGCTTCTAAGGCTCCTACCTATCCTGTACAAGCTGTACCAAAATTCAATATCAGGCTACAGTAAAGCTCCACGGGGTCTTTCCGTCCTGTCGCGGGTAACCTGCATCTTCACAGGTACTATAATTTCACCGAGTCTCTCGTTGAGACAGTGCCCAGATCGTTACGCCTTTCGTGCGGGTCGGAACTTACCCGACAAGGAATTTCGCTACCTTAGGACCGTTATAGTTACGGCCGCCGTTTACTGGGGCTTCGATTCAAAGCTTCGCGTGAGCTAACCTCTCCTCTTAACCTTCCAGCACCGGGCAGGCGTCAGCCCCTATACTTCGCCTTGCGGCTTCGCAGAGACCTGTGTTTTTGCTAAACAGTCGCCTGGGCCTATTCACTGCGGCTCATCAAGGCTTTAACACCCTAATGAGCACCCCTTCTCCCGAAGTTACGGGGTCATTTTGCCGAGTTCCTTAACGAGAGTTCTCTCGCTCACCTTAGGATTCTCTCCTCGCCTACCTGTGTCGGTTTGCGGTACGGGCACCTTATTCCTCGCTAGAGGCTTTTCTTGGCAGTGTGGAATCAAGAACTTCGGTACTAAATTTCCCTCGCTATCACAGCTCAAGGTATATGACCATGGGATTTGCCTCATGGTCCCTCTAACTGCTTAGACGCACATCCAATCGTGCGCTTACCCTATCCTCCTGCGTCCCCCCATCACTCAAACAGAATACGGTGGTACAGGAATATCAACCTGTTGTCCATCGCCTACGCTTTTCAGCCTCGGCTTAGGTCCCGACTAACCCTGAGCGGACGAGCCTTCCTCAGGAAACCTTAGGCATTCGGTGGATGGGATTCTCACCCATCTTTCGCTACTCATACCGGCATTCTCACTTCTAAGCGCTCCACCAGTCCTTACGGTCTAGCTTCAACGCCCTTAGAACGCTCTCCTACCACTGAACATCAACGATGTTCAATCCACAGCTTCGGTGATACGTTTAGCCCCGGTACATTTTCGGCGCGGAGTCACTCGACCAGTGAGCTATTACGCACTCTTTAAATGGTGGCTGCTTCTAAGCCAACATCCTGGTTGTCTAAGCAACTCCACATCCTTTTCCACTTAACGTATACTTTGGGACCTTAGCTGGTGGTCTGGGCTGTTTCCCTCTTGACTACGGATCTTATCACTCGCAGTCTGACTCCCATGGATAAATCTTTGGCATTCGGAGTTTGTCTGAATTCGGTAACCCGATGAGGGCCCCTAGTCCAAACAGTGCTCTACCTCCAAGATTCTTACGCATGAGGCTAGCCCTAAAGCTATTTCGGAGAGAACCAGCTATCTCCAAGTTCGATTGGAATTTCTCCGCTACCCACACCTCATCCCCGCACTTTTCAACGTACGTGGGTTCGGGCCTCCATCCAGTGTTACCTGGACTTCACCCTGGACATGGGTAGATCACCTGGTTTCGGGTCTACGACCACATACTCATTCGCCCTATTCAGACTCGCTTTCGCTACGGCTCCGTCTGTCCAACTTAACCTCGCATGTAATCGTAACTCGCCGGTTCATTCTACAAAAGGCACGCTATCACCCATTAACGGGCTCTAACTACTTGTAGGCACACGGTTTCAGGATCTCTTTCACTCCCCTTCCGGGGTGCTTTTCACCTTTCCCTCACGGTACTGGTTCACTATCGGTCACTAGGGAGTATTTAGCCTTGGGAGATGGTCCTCCCTGCTTCCGACGGGATTTCTCGTGTCCCGCCGTACTCAGGATCCACTCTGGAGGGAACGAAGTTTCAACTACAGGGCTTTTACCTCCTATGGCGGGCCTTTCCAGACCTCTTCGTCTATCTCGTTCCTTTGTAACTCCGTATAGAATGTCCTACAACCCCAAGAGGCAAGCCTCTTGGTTTGGGCTAATCCCGTTTCGCTCGCCGCTACTCAGGGAATCGCGTTTGCTTTCTCTTCCTCCGGGTACTTAGATGTTTCAGTTCCCCGGGTCTGCCTTCCATACCCTATGTATTCAGGTATGGATCCTATCCCATAACGGATAGGGGGTTTCCCCATTCGGAAATCTCCGGATCAAAGCTTACTTACAGCTCCCCGAAGCATATCGGTGTTAGTCCCGTCCTTCATCGGCTCCTAGTGCCAAGGCATTCACCGTGCGCCCTTATTAACTTAACCATATGTTTGGGTTGCTTTCGCTTCCCTCACGGTTGTGTTTTTAAAAAAGTTTAGTATCTCTACTCTATTACTATTATATAGAGAGAAAATAACTAAGGTGGCGATTACTCGGTAATCTTCTTCATTACATTATCTAGTTTTCAAAGAACGATTGAATTGAGAGATTATACTCTCAAAACTGAACGAACAGTCTAACATCAAGTTAATTCCGTATATTCCTTAGAAAGGAGGTGATCCAGCCGCACCTTCCGATACGGCTACCTTGTTACGACTTCACCCCAATCATCTGTCCCACCTTAGGCGGCTGGCTCCAAAAGGTTACCCCACCGACTTCGGGTGTTACAAACTCTCGTGGTGTGACGGGCGGTGTGTACAAGGCCCGGGAACGTATTCACCGCGGCATGCTGATCCGCGATTACTAGCGATTCCGGCTTCATGTAGGCGAGTTGCAGCCTACAATCCGAACTGAGAATGGTTTTATGGGATTGGCTAAACCTCGCGGTCTTGCAGCCCTTTGTACCATCCATTGTAGCACGTGTGTAGCCCAGGTCATAAGGGGCATGATGATTTGACGTCATCCCCACCTTCCTCCGGTTTGTCACCGGCAGTCACCTTAGAGTGCCCAACTGAATGCTGGCAACTAAGATCAAGGGTTGCGCTCGTTGCGGGACTTAACCCAACATCTCACGACACGAGCTGACGACAACCATGCACCACCTGTCACTCTGTCCCCCGAAGGGGAAAGTCCTATCTCTAGGATTGTCAGAGGATGTCAAGACCTGGTAAGGTTCTTCGCGTTGCTTCGAATTAAACCACATGCTCCACCGCTTGTGCGGGCCCCCGTCAATTCCTTTGAGTTTCAACCTTGCGGTCGTACTCCCCAGGCGGAGTGCTTAATGCGTTTGCTGCAGCACTAAAGGGCGGAAACCCTCTAACACTTAGCACTCATCGTTTACGGCGTGGACTACCAGGGTATCTAATCCTGTTTGCTCCCCACGCTTTCGCGCCTCAGCGTCAGTTACAGACCAGAAAGTCGCCTTCGCCACTGGTGTTCCTCCAAATCTCTACGCATTTCACCGCTACACTTGGAATTCCACTTTCCTCTTCTGCACTCAAGTTCCCCAGTTTCCAATGACCCTCCACGGTTGAGCCGTGGGCTTTCACATCAGACTTAAGGAACCGCCTGCGCGCGCTTTACGCCCAATAATTCCGGACAACGCTTGCCACCTACGTATTACCGCGGCTGCTGGCACGTAGTTAGCCGTGGCTTTCTGGTTAGGTACCGTCAAGGTACCGGCAGTTACTCCGATACTTGTTCTTCCCTAACAACAGAGTTTTACGATCCGAAAACCTTCATCACTCACGCGGCGTTGCTCCGTCAGACTTTCGTCCATTGCGGAAGATTCCCTACTGCTGCCTCCCGTAGGAGTCTGGGCCGTGTCTCAGTCCCAGTGTGGCCGATCACCCTCTCAGGTCGGCTACGCATCGTCGCCTTGGTGAGCCGTTACCTCACCAACTAGCTAATGCGCCGCGGGCCCATCTGTAAGTGATAGCAGAACCATCTTTCAATCTAATTATATGTATAAATAGATATTATCCGGTATTAGCCCCGGTTTCCCGGAGTTATCCCAGTCTTACAGGCAGGTTGCCCACGTGTTACTCACCCGTCCGCCGCTAATCTTTGGGAGCAAGCTCCCTCAGATTCGCTCGACTTGCATGTATTAGGCACGCCGCCAGCGTTCGTCCTGAGCCAGGATCAAACTCTCCAATAAAGTGTTTGATTAGCTCGTTTGCACCTGTGGTGCTTTGTTGCTGATAAATCAGCTTTTTTAGAATTACGCTTGACGTTTTACGTTCGTTCAGTTTTCAAAGAACAATCTCGTTCGCCTCAGAAGCGACTTTATAATCTTACCATTCCACCAACATCATGTCAACTACTTTTTAAAAATAATTTTTGATGATTAGTTGAGTAAACTTGCTCTCTCTTGGGAACAAAAACTACTATATCACGATTAAAAAGTGTTTGCAATATAATTTTTAAAGTTTTTATCAAGAAACTTCTTTTTTGAAAACAAACTTCAAATGTATAATTTCAACTTCCCAACTAATCTTTTAATAGTTTTCTCTATTGTACTATTACTTTAATTTCTCTTTTATCTTCTATGTAGAATCCTTACAGGAAAATATACCTTTGTACTTTTACTCGTCACATAATCTACATTCAAGTAGAAACGCAAACAGCAAATAGCACTTAAACCTTTCTGTTTTTGCTCTTAACACCGCTCCGTCAAAAACCACCTATATTCTAGAACGAACGACGGCCAGCCCTACGTATAGTGAAAAAAGACTCGAATCTCAATTGTTTGGTAATGGATGTAATACTGATGCACCCACTTTTTCCTCACTCTCCTTCTCTAACAATTCAATTTGAAAAGTAAGAAACACAATTAATAAACCCATGGCGATTAGCAAACAGTCAAAATGAAGTAGTAAAGGTTAAAGTAACATAACTACAAAATTAGAAACGAATTCAGGATTGCTTCTAATAAATTATCAAGTTTTACTAATCATAGTACACCGTTTCATTTATTTAAATACAATTAAAGCCAGCTGAAGTTTACTTTTGTGAACTTCAACTGGCTTTTTCATCCATTAATATTTATTTCTGACGCATATGCGGGAACAATAACACATCTCTAATAGAAGCTGCGTTTGTTAGTAACATAACTAAACGGTCTACACCAATACCTAGTCCACCAGTTGGTGGCATTCCGTATTCTAACGCTTCAATAAAGTCGTTATCCATCATATGTGCTTCATCGTTTCCTTGCTCACGCTCTTTTAACTGCGCTTCAAAGCGTTCTTTTTGATCAATTGGATCATTAAGTTCTGTGAATGCATTAGCGTGTTCTCTAGCGACGATAAATAACTCAAAACGGTCAGTAAAACGTGGATCGTTTTCATTCTTTTTCGCAAGTGGAGAGATTTCTACCGGGTGTCCGAAAATAAAGGTAGGTTGAATTAACTTCTCTTCTACTTTTTGTTCAAAGAATTCATTGACGATGTGACCATATTGCATATGCTCGGTAATTTCCACACCATGCTCTTTTGCAAGCGCACGTGCTTCATCAACTGATGTTTCTTTCCAGAAGTCTACACCAGTATATTCTTTAACCGCATCTACCATATGAAGTCTTTTCCACTCTGGTTTCAGATTAATTTCATATTCACCATACTGAACAGTGGTTGAACCTAGAACTTCTTTTGCAATATGTGCAATAAGGTTCTCTGTCAAGCTCATAATATCACGATAATCAGCATAAGCCTCATATAGTTCAATCATCGTAAACTCAGGATTATGTCTTGTAGACACTCCCTCATTACGGAATACACGGCCGATTTCATACACTTTCTCCATCCCACCAACAATCAGGCGTTTTAAGTGTAGTTCAATGGCAATACGCATATATAATTCCATATCCAACGCATTATGATGAGTAATAAAAGGTTTCGCTGAAGCCCCACCAGCAATAGCATGCATCATTGGTGTTTCTACTTCAAGATAACCTTGATCATCTAAATAACGTCTCATAGATTGTATTATACGGCTACGAGTAATGAAGGTATGTTTACTTTCTTCACTCATAATCAAATCTAGGTAACGCTGGCGATATCTTTGCTCCACGTCTTTTAAACCATGGAATTTATCAGGTAAAGGGCGTAGGGCTTTTGTTAATAATTCAAATTGTTTTGCTTTAACAGAAAGTTCCCCTACTTTTGTTTTGAAAAGAACACCCGAAACACCGACAATATCACCTAAATCAGCAGATGTAAAAACTTCATATGCTTCTTCACCAACAGCATCCTTACGAACGTATAATTGGATTTGTCCAGACAAATCTTGAATATGAGCAAAACCCGCTTTACCTTTACCGCGTTTTGTCATAATTCTACCTGCAATGGTTACAGGGATTTCTTTTTCCTCTAATTCTTCTTTTTCAAATTGAGAGTATTCCTCAACCAATTGCTGTGATTGATGTGTGCGATCAAATCTTTTTCCGAAAGGATCTACGCCTTGTTCACGAAGACTGTTCATCTTTTCACGTCTAACCACTAATTGGTCATTTAATTCTTCATGATTTTGACTCACAGATACCATCTCCATCTTAAATCTTTTATGTAGACGCCTAAGGGCGGTTTACGAAGATTTAGTATTTTATATCTCTATTATTGTACACAATACAACAACGACAGACATCTATTAAGTAAAGAAATAGAATAAAAACTGCCAGCAAGTGACTGGCAGTCGTTCATTGTTTCACAGAAATATTATAGTTAAATATAAAAATGATGTCAAACCCGCTATTAAACGTTAATTGCCACTAGTTGTAGTTAATTAGACTGCTTTTGAAGCTTGTCTTTCTTTTTCTTCCATTTCCACTACTAACTCAGAAAGGACGTTTACAACATCTTCTCTAGTATTACATTCATTGATAGCTGCACGAGCTTTTGCATTTCCTTTGATTCCTTTTAAATACCAAGCCGCATGTTTACGCATTTCCCGCACAGCAATATGTTCATTTTTCAATTCAATCAATCGATCCATATGCAATGTACAGACATCCATTTTCTCACGAACGGACGGTTCTCCCATTAGCTCTTCGGTTTCTAGATATTTGACAGTCCGATAGATCATCCACGGGTTCCCTAAAGCTGCACGTCCAATCATTACCCCATCGACACCTGTTTCATCTAACATTCTTTGGGCATCTTGGGGAGTCTGTACATCTCCATTACCGATTAAAGGGATTTGAATGTTTTGTTTTACTTCTCGAATGATGTCCCAGTTAGCTGTACCTTCATACATTTGCACTCTCGTACGACCGTGCAACGAGACCGCTTTACCTCCAGCACGTTCTACTGCTTGGGCGTTTTTCACGGCATATATATGGTCTTCATCCCAACCCATACGCATTTTGACTGTTACAGGCTTTTCTACCTCCGACACAACCGCTGAAACCATTTCGTAGATTTTATTTGGGTCTAAAAGCCATTTGGCACCCGCATCACATTTGGTGATTTTCGGCACAGGGCATCCCATATTAATATCGATAATATCTGCATTAGTATTTTGGTCAACAAATTTCGCTGCCTCAACCAAGGTTTCTTTTTCCCCGCCGAAAATTTGTAGACTTAACGGCTTTTCACGCTCATCTATATACAGCATATTCATTGTTCTTTCATTTTTTAAAATAATGCCCTTATCGCTGACCATTTCGGCACATACAAGTCCTGCTCCGAATTCTTTTACTGTTAATCGGAATGCAGAGTTACACACACCAGCCATCGGTGCAAGGACCACTCGGTTCTTGATGTTAACATCACCAATTTGAAACATATCCGAGAGACCTCCTTCTATTTATGGATTTCCTGCTCTTCAGGTGGAGCTAAATCCTCCATTGTCACATGTAGTAATGTTGTAATTTTTTCTAGTAACTGTTCCGTAGGCATACGATTACCTCTTTCAATCTCACCAATGATAGAAACTGATATACCTAACTTTTTCGCAAAACCTTCTTGGGTGTATCCTTTGAGCTTTCGAAAAGCGCGAATACGTCTCCCCCATTTTTCCGCTTCCATATCCGAACTCCTTTTTTGTCTGGGATCGCCTCTAATTTCTCATGTAAAGGCTGTTCCTCATCCGGTAAGCAAATGGTTGGTTGAATCTCTAGAAGTGGAATGAGCACGAAAGCTCTCTCATGCATACGTGGGTGTGGAACGATTAACGTCTCTGTCTCAATATTTTCTTGATTATACAGTAAAATGTCAAGGTCTATATTTCTTGGCCCCCAACGAATAACCCTTTTTCTACCAAGATCTTGCTCAACTCTTAATAAAGCTTTTAATAGTTGCGAAGAAGATAATGTCGTACTAACTTGTATAACCATGTTCAAAAATTGAGCTTGGTCTTCAAACCCAACAGGGTCCGTCTCATATATGGAGGAATAATTTACTATTTCTATATCTTCACTCTTTGCTAGCTCGCTAATTGCTTCATATAAGTTTACGTCTCGATCTGGCATGTTTGAACCCAAGCCGATAAAAGCTATATTTGTCACTATTTCCTACTCCTTGTCATTTCTATTGCTACAGAATCATAATGACCCGGAATAGGGGGATCCGGCTTCACTACTTTTACAGTTATTTGAGATATTTGTTTAAAGGTGGCTAATGCTTCTGAGGCAATTTTCTCTGTTAGTGCCTCTACTAACTTGAATGGTTTTCCCTCTACTATTGTCTTACACAACTCATATAGATCTGCATAATTTATCGTGTGATTTAAGTCATCACTTTTCCCCGCTTCACTTAAATCTAACTCAATTGTTAAATCCACATAAAAACGTTGCCCTAGGCGATTCTCTTCAGTATATACCCCGTGATATCCATAAAACGCCATGCGATTTAAATAGATTTTATCCAAGATTAACATCCTTCCCAATAAGCGCATCCATCATTTTAGCCATACGGCTTATTTCCTTTACATCATGTACACGCATAATCTGACAGCCCTTTTGAATACCATAGCAGACTGTCGCTCCTGTCCCTTCCATTCTTTCATCAACAGGTAGGTTCAGCACATTGGCAATCATTCGTTTCTTTGATGTACCTAACAATACTGGATAACCAAATGCCACAAGCTGATCAAGATGACGCATCATTTCTATGTTATCTTCATGGCTTTTCGCAAATCCTATACCTGGATCTAAGATGATATTGTCATCCCTAACCCCCGCTGCCTTAGCAATCGCGATACTCTCATATAAGTCATTCATACAATCTCTAAAGAATGAATCATAGTTTTCATTATCTCTATTATGCATTAAGATAATGGGGACATCTTTTTCAGCGGCTAATGATGCCATTTCTTTATCTCTCTTCGCACCCCATATATCATTAATAATGTGTGCACCTGCTTCTAGGGCGTGCTTCGCCACTTCCGCTTTATAAGTATCAATAGAAAGAGGAATTCGAACTTCCTTTACAATCGCTTCTATAGCGGGAACAACTCGTGCAATTTCTTCCTCAACAGAAATCTCTTCATATCCTGGCCTCGTAGATTCGCCACCAATATCAATAATATCTGCTCCAGCCTCCACTAATTCCTTCGCTCTCTCTACCACACCCTCTAATTGGTTATATTTACCACCATCAGAAAAAGAATCAGGCGTGATATTAAGTATGCCCATAATTAATGTCTTCCTACTATAGTCTAAGGTATAAGAACCACACTGTAATACACTATTTGCCATGCTATTCCTCCTAAAATGAATCTCTACTCCATAAATTCTCTCTTTGTTGTTTATATACCCCCTGCAACAAGGTTACTATCGCTCCATTTAGACCAGGGAGCTTTCGACCTTCCATTGTTTTAAGTGGAACAATTTCCTGTATAGAGTTAGTAATAAACACCTCATCTGCATCAACGATTTCAGCACGGTGGAACACACCTTCTTCAATCTCCAACCTTAACTTTTTAGCTATCTTTATAATAAATTGCCTCGTAATACCGTTTAAAATACCTGTATCAATCGCTGGTGTGTATAATACATTTCCTTTAGTCCAAAAAACATTGGAAGAAATGCCTTCAGCCAAAAAACCATCCTTTGTTAAAAAAATTCCCTCTAACGTATCATCTGCACCTAATTCCTGTTTGGCTAAAATATTGTTTAAAAAGTGGTGTGATTTTAAACGCTCAGCCCCTTCTGGTGTATTTCTTCTAATAGAAAGGATTTTTCCATTTTTTTCAACCGGTAGGGGGGCTTCAGGTAATTCATTGGCAAAAATAATAACGGTAGGGTCTACATAATGGTCAGCACTTAGACCTACTTCGCCTATTCCCGCAGAAACATTTACTCTTATTCTAGCATTTCTTAACTGATTCCTTTCTAATAAGTCAGCTAAACGAGATTGTAACTCTTCTCGCCCGTTAAATGGACTACGAATACAAACAGCATCTAACCCTTGTTTCAACCGCGCTAAATGGTCATCCAATAAAAACGGGTGTCCATTGTATATACGAAAGGTTTCAAATAAGCCTAAACCATATAAATACCCATGATCAAATGGAGAAATACTCGCTTCTTCTTTTCGCACAAGCTTGCCATTGACACTAATATACAACGTGTTTGCCCCCTTGTTGAATGAGGCCATGCTGATTGAGGAAGTTTAAGAGCAAATCTTTTCCTGCTGAAGTCATAATGGATTCAGGGTGAAATTGCACGCCTTCTATTGGTAACAGTCGATGTTTAATACCCATAATTTCACCTTCCTCCGTCCACGAAGAGACTTCGAAGCAATCTGGAAGGGTCTCTCTGTCCACAATTAAAGAATGATAGCGTGTAGCTAAAAACGGCACTTCAATTCCCCTATAGATTGTTTGTTGGTTATGAAAAACAGGTGAAGTTTTCCCATGCATCAATCTATCTGCTCGGACCACCTTGCCTCCAAATACTTGTGCAATTGATTGATGCCCTAAACATACACCGAAGATAGGGAGTTTCCCGGCAAAAGCTTCTATCGCCGCTAAGCTAATACCCGCTTCATCCGGACTACAGGGTCCTGGTGAAATCATTAAGCACGAGGGGGAAAGTGCTTCAATATCAGCGATTGTGATTTCATCATTACGCTTAATTAACACATCTGCACCTAATTCCCCTAAATATTGCACCAAATTAAACGTAAAAGAATCAAAGTTATCAATCATTAATATCACTTTTTCCAATCCCCCTTCTCTTCAGCTAACTCTTTTGCACGCCATAGCGCCTTGGCCTTCTTTAACGATTCTTTATATTCTAAATGAGCTTCAGAATCAATAACGATTCCCGCTCCTGCTTGTACATATGCCACTCCCTCTTTGACTAGCATTGTTCGAATCATAATATTCAACTCTAAATCGCCATTAAAGCCGATCCAACCAAGTGACCCTGTATAGATACCTCTTCTTACTGGTTCTAATTCATCAATTATTTCCATCGTTCTAATTTTCGGTGCACCTGTAATTGTGCCGCCTGGAAATGAGGCATCGATTAAATCGTACCCATCTCTACCGTTAGCTATTTGCCCCCTTACATTCGACACAATATGCATGACGTGGGAGTATTTTTCAATCACCATAAACTCATTGACCTCAACCGTTCCATATTGGCACACACGTCCTAAGTCATTCCGTTCTAAATCAACAAGCATGACATGCTCAGCCCGTTCCTTTTCATTTTCAATCAATTCATTGGCTAATTTAAGATCCTCTCTTTCATCCTTACCACGTGAACGAGTACCCGCAATTGGCCTTGTACTCACTTCATCGCCTTTTTTCTTTACTAGTAATTCTGGCGACCCACTGACAAGCTGGTAATCAGGGGTGTTTAAATAACCCATATAAGGAGATGGATTCAGTTCACGTAAGTGACTATACACTTCGATGGGAGGAACGTTCAACTTTTGACTTCCTCTTACAGAAAGATTGACTTGGAACACATCACCACTCGCAATATATGATTGTACCTTTTCCACTGCTCGAACAAACGTTTCTTCACTGATGGAAACGTCTTTTAAAGTAGGTTCCTTTTCTCCAGCTAATTGTACCTCTCCTTGTTCTACTTCCTCAGTCCATCGATTCACCCATGCTGTTTCCCTCGAGGTGACATCGTCTTCTTCATCATGGGCAAATATCAACCATAATTCTTCTGTATCATGATCAAAAACGAACCATTCCTCAAACAAGAAGAAGTGCGTATCTGGCATTTCCAAATCATCTTCAGTCATGTCTGGTAGGTTTTCAATATAACGACCGTAATCATAACTTACAAATCCCAATACACCTCCATGAAAATCTGGTAAACTCCCTAAAGGCTCTTCGATTTCATATTGCTTTAACCACTTTTTCATTTCATGTAATGGGTTGCCATGTGCCACTTGCACCCCTTCACTTGTTTTTATGTATAACTTATTATCTTTCCCTGTAAACTCAACGACTGGACAAAAGCCAGCCATACTATAACGGCCACTTCTACCGCTCTCTAATAAAATATGTATATCATAGTCCTTAGCTATCTTTTTGTATAATGGAAAAAACCATTCCTTCGAATAGCTTAACTTTTTTGTATGTATCATCTTTTTCATTGAATCTCACCTCATACTCATCATACCGAATTGCTTACAAATTACTAGTCATTTTCTCATTGTAATAATTGTTAATCAAAAATGAAGGCTAGTCACCAAGTACGATGGTGCCAGCCTTCATTTTTGAATAAAAAAACAGCAGTGCTCATCACTGCCGTTCTCTTGATCGTTTTAATCAAATTGATAAAGTGGTGTACTTAAGTAACGCTCTCCATTACTTGGAATAATCGCCAATACTTTTTTGCCTTCTCCAAGCTCTTTGGCTACCTTTAAAGCCGCGTGAATAGCTGCACCTGAAGAGATACCACCTAGAATCCCTTCCTCTTTAGCCGCTCGACGGGCTTGAGCAAACGCATCTTCATTGGCAACAGCGATAATTTCATCATATACCTTCGTATCTAATATCTCAGGTACAAATCCTGCGCCAATACCTTGAATCTTATGCGGTCCTGGCTTTCCACCTGAAAGAACAGGAGAATCAGCAGGCTCAACTGCATAAATCTTAATATCCTTGTATTGTTCCTTCAGTACTTGACCAGCACCTGTAATCGTGCCACCTGTACCAATACCAGCAATAAATGCATCTAATTGATCGCCCATTTGCTCAACAATCTCTTTTCCTGTTGTCTCGCGATGTACTTCAGGATTTGATAAGTTTTCGAATTGTTGTGGCATGAAGTATCCATGCTCTTTCGCTAATTCTTGCGACTTTCTTATTGCACCACCCATACCATCTGGTCCCGGCGTTAACACTAATTCTGCTCCATATGCACGAAGAAGATTTCTTCTCTCCATACTCATGGTCTCAGGCATCACTAAAATCGTTTGATATCCTTTTGCTGCAGCAACCATAGCCAGACCAATACCGGTATTCCCACTAGTTGGTTCAATAATTGTATCGCCTTCTTTTAAATCACCACTTTTTTCAGCGGCTTCTATCATTGCATTGGCAATACGATCTTTTACACTGCTCCCAGGATTCATATACTCCAACTTTAAATAAATATCCGCACTTCCATCTTCTACAATACGATTAAGCTTCACTATTGGTGTTTGTCCAATGAGTTCAGTAATTGAATTTGCAATACGTACCATCTTCTCCACTCCTTATTCCGAGTATTATTATTGGTTTTATTTAAATTTATCAATCACACAACCAATTGTCAACGAATATGCAGGCATAAAGCCCTTTAATTATTAGAAAATTTAAAACTTTATACCCGAACGATTCATGTTAGCTTATGCTATATGATACCTATAAATAACAAAAAACTACATAGCCCCATCATAAAAAGTTTCGATATCCACTTCATCCTTAAAAGGTTCAGTAGAAACAGGAAGATCCATTTGCTCTAAAGCCATTTGTCTCCGTATTTGGGATTTAACATCCTTAAAGGAATAGGTTTCTCCCTCAACAAACTCTTGTAACAGAACTATAGCATACCCCTCAGCGGTTTTTACTGGGTCAGACCATTCTCCGGCTTTTAAATCTTGCGCCGCTTTAATGATGGTTTCATATTTTTCGTCATCAACTGTCACATAACCAAGGTCGCCACCCTGGGCAGCTGTTAAAGTATCTGTTGATTTTTCCAACGCCATAGCTGTAAAGCTTGAGCCATTGTCTAATTCTTTCACTGTTTGTTCTGCTTCTTCTTTAGTTGCCAGTACAATTTGTGATAGATGATATGTATCCTTAATTTCATATTGAGCTTGGTTATCTTCGAAGTATTGTTGCAGCTTTTCCTCAGAAATACTTACTTCTTTTGTTAAAAGCTCCTCAAGCATTAAACTATCTTTAATTTGCTTTCTCCATTGGTCTTCATTGATTGATAAAGCAGCGGCAGACGTGCCATACGCTGATTTTAACATTTTGATTTCACGGTCAATCTCTTCTTTATCTATTTCAACATCGTATTTATCTCCAGCAGCCTCGATGACCTTCCCATCAATCATTTCGTCTAACACTTCTTTCCCGTAGCGACCCTCCATTTCATTTAACCAATCTTGCCTTGTAATTTCATCTTTTCCAATCTGTGCCACAACTTCAGATTGACTCGGTTCGCTCTTCCCAAGAAAATAAGCAACGCTCATAAAGTTAATCACAATGAGTATTAGTATGATTAACCATAAATGTTGTCTTTTCAAAGCTCCTCCCCCTACTACTTTGCATATATTTCTGTATAAAAAAAGGCTTAGGTGCACCTTCTATTCCCTATTGCTCTTAAGAATCAAGATACGCCCAAGCTCTCACATTTATTTTGCTTCTTGTTTAAATGCTTCAAGTTCTTCTTTATTATAGTGATAAGCTTCATTACAGAAATGACATTGTGCCTCTGCACTACCTTCTTTCTCTATCATATCTGCAATTTCCTCTTTTCCTAAACTAATAATCGCATTCCCAAACCGTTCTTTTGAACAGGTACAAGTAAAACTAACATCCATCTTTTCTAAGAAATTCACTTGATCTTTACCAAGAACACTTTGTAAGATTTCTTCTGGTGTTAGCCCCTTTTCAATCATTGTTGAAACAGGTTCAATATGTGATAGCCTCTCTTCAATGGCTGCAATTGTTTCTTCATCGGTTCCAGGCATTAACTGGATAATAAAACCACCTGCAGCTAATATACTATTGTCATCATTGACTAATACACCCACACCAACGGATGAAGGTGTTTGTTCAGATGTGACAAAGTAGTAAGTAAAATCTTCCCCAAGCTCACCTGATACAATCGGTACTTGCCCAGAAAAGTTTTCTCTCATTCCAATATCCTTTACCACTGTCAAAGTACCTTCTGTTCCAACCCCACGACGGACATCAAGTTTGCCCTGTGCATTGGATTCAAAATGCACTTGGGGATGAGTCACATAACCACGCACTTCCCCTTTGGCATTACTATCAACTAGAAGTGGACCAAGTGGGCCATTACCTTCGATTTTAATAGTGATTTTGTCTTCTCCCTTTACCATCGCCCCCATCATTACACCAGCGGACATTGCTCTCCCGAGTGCTGCTGAAGCAACTGGCCATGTATGATGCCTTCTTTGCGCTTCTCCTACTGTTTCTGTTGAACGAACGGCAAATGCCCTCACTTGTCCTTCATAAGCTAAAGCTTTTACTAAATAATCACTCATTTTAATACTCCTTCCATGACGAATACAGACGTTATTTCTACTTTTTTATCGTGTCCATATTTCGTTTATAAATAAGCTGTAAACCTTTTAAGGTTAAAAATGGATCAATGATATCTATAACCTTTGATTCCTTTGCAATCAATGAGGCCAACCCACCTGTACCTATAACAAGCGGTTCCTCTTTTGCTTGTAACTTCATTCTACTTACAATTCCCTCTACTTGGCCAACATAGCCAAAGAGAATGCCTGATTGCATAGCTGAGACGGTATTCTTTCCAATAATCCCATCAGGCCTGACAATTTCTATTCGCGGTAATTTCGCTGCTCTAGAGTATAGCGCTTCAGTAGAGATACCAATACCAGGTGCAATCGCACCACCCATATACTGTTTATGCTCATTAATATAACAATACGTAGTTGCTGTGCCAAAATCAACAATTACGAGCGGCCCGCCATATTCATGAATACCTGCCACCGCATTAACAATTCTGTCGGCTCCCACTTCTTTTGGATTATCATACTTAATATTCAAACCTGTTTTGACCCCTGGACCCACAACTAATGGTTTGATATGAAAGTATTTTTCGCACATTCGCTCCAAAGCAAACATAATCGGAGGAACAACGGAGGAAATAATAATACCATCTATATCAGCAAAAGATAATTGCTCATGCTCAAACAACGATTTCACAATCATTGCATATTCGTCCTCTGTCTTATGACGATCAGTCTCTATTCGCCAATGATACTTTAACTCATCTCGTTGATAAACACCCATCATCATATTTGAATTCCCTACATCAAAAACAAAGATCAAGCATCCTCACCACACTTACCATAAAATAATTACACTTTAATACTGAGAACATCATATCACACCTCTGTTCAGATTATCCAAATTATAAAACTGCAACCCTATTGTCTAAACGCTGAATGATCAATGGCTTTTCGAATCAATGAAGATTCATCATTTCTATTTAATAGGACAACTTACTAAATAATTTCCTTTAATTAATGGTAGCTGTCCTCTTACTTCATTAAAAAGAAATAAAATCGGTCAAGTTATGTAGTTCTTGCTCCGTTAATAATTAACCATAGGTGGTTGTATAATTGTATAAACCTGATCCCGTATAACAACTTTTGTTCTGCTATCTTTGATAAATTTCCTCTTGTTACACTTTTCAAATCCATTTTGCTTCTACGCTACCTTTGATGAATTTCTTCTTGTTGCACGTGCAAATCCATTTTGCTCCACTACCTTTGATAAGTTTCCTCTTATTGCACGAAGAAATTTTCTGTTATACGGTTCAACCCCCACATTATAGACAGAAAAAAGAAAAAGCCCCTCAATAGTGAGGCGCTTTTTCTTTATTGATTAAGATTTACGATCTTCATCAATTGCTGGAGGCTCTTCTTCTTCAGCAGGGGATTGTTTTTCCCTTGTTTCAGTGATTTCACCTTCATTATCTTTACGATCGTCATCTTTTCGAATATTTACTTTAATATTTGAATCTTCTATTGTTTCACTTGTTTTAGAAGCTGGGCGTTCAGGTAGTGTACCATGATCAGATAGATGTTTAATTTGCTCCGCATCTAGCGTTTCCACTTCTAAAAGTGTTTTTGCAATGATATCTAGTTTGTCACGGTTCTCTGTAAGGATTTGCTTACAGCGTTGGTAACATTCTTTAATCATGCTTTGAATTTCTAGATCAATCTCATATGCAATCGCATCTGAGTAATTACGCTCGTTATTGAAATCTCTACCTAAGAATACTTGACCACCTTGTGATTGACCAAATTGTAGAGGTCCAAGTTTGTCACTCATACCAAATTCAGTTACCATTCGGCGTGCAATACCTGTTGCACGTTGGAAGTCATTATGGGCACCAGTAGAAACCTCACCAAACACGATTTCCTCTGCTACACGTCCTCCAAGTAAACCAACAATCTTATCAAGTAATTCTGGCTTCGTTTGGAAGTAACGATCTTCTCTCGGCAGCATAACAGCATATCCGCCTGCTTGCCCACGAGGTACAATTGTTACTTTATGAACCATATCAGCTTCATCTAAGATTAAGCCGATTACAGTATGACCTGCCTCATGGAAAGCCACAATATTTCTTTCTTTTTCAGATATAACACGACTCTTCTTAGAAGGCCCTGCAATTACACGGTCAGTCGCTTCATCCACATCGGTCATATCCACCTTCTTCTTATTCTGACGAGCGGCAACAAGTGCTGCTTCATTCAATAAGTTTTCAAGGTCTGCACCAGAGAAGCCTGGTGTACGTTGAGCAATCGTTTTTAAGTTTACCGATTCATCTAACGGTTTATTTTTTGCATGAACTTTTAATACCGCTTCACGACCTGTTACATCCGGACGATCAACTGTAATTTGACGGTCAAAACGACCTGGACGTAATAACGCAGGGTCAAGGATATCTGGACGGTTTGTTGCAGCAATGATAATAATTCCTTCATTTGCACCGAAGCCATCCATTTCTACAAGCAATTGGTTAAGTGTTTGTTCACGTTCATCATGCCCACCACCGACACCGGCGCCACGCTGACGACCAACCGCATCAATCTCATCAATAAATATAATACATGGTGCGTTTTTCTTCGCATTCTCGAATAAGTCACGTACACGAGAAGCACCAACACCGACAAACATCTCAACAAAGTCAGAACCACTAATAGAGAAGAAAGGTACGCCTGCTTCTCCAGCAGCTGCTCTCGCTAATAACGTTTTACCAGTACCTGGAGGTCCCACTAATAGAACACCTTTAGGAATTCTCGCACCAAGTTCTGAGAATTTTCGTGGGTCTTTCAAGAATTCAACAACTTCCACTAATTCTTGCTTCTCTTCGTCCGCACCTGCTACATCTTTAAAACGGACCTTCTTTTTGCTTTCATCATATAACTTTGCCTTACTTTTACCGAAGTTCATTACACGGCCACCGCCGCCTTGAGCTTGGTTCAATAAGAAGAAGAATAAAATGAAAATGATGATGAATGGAATCATCGTTGTAAAGAACGTTACCCAGCCATTTGCTTCTTCTGCTGGTAGGATCTCTAATTTGGAATCACTTGCTAACTCTTCCACTCGGTCTATCACGGAGTCGCTATTAGCAATATATGTGATAAAATATTTACCTTCTTCATAGCCTTCTAATTGACCACGTACTTCATAAACGCCCCTTACAGGCTGTAAACTAAGGCTTTCAACTTGACCAGACTCTAAATTCTCAACAAATTGGTCATAAGTCATTGCCTCTGTCGGTTCGTTATTGCCATTAAAGAAACTGACAACCCCTATAATGACTAAAAATATTAATAAATAAAAGATGGTGTTACGGAAAATCCGATTCATCCCTTACCTCCTCCCACGGTAAACAAACTACATAGTATCGTATCATACAAAATTGTGCATATACAAGGAATTACACTTGGTCAGACTGGGTTTTGTAAAGTATTTCACACATCGCTTTTCACTTAATTATTATTGCTATACACCTCAGGTTTTAAGATACCAATATATGGTAAGTTTCGGTATTTCTCAGCATAATCTAATCCATATCCTACGACAAACTCATCTGGTACATTAAATCCTACGATATCCGCTTTAATTGCTGCTTTTCTACCAGTTGGTTTATCAAGCAGAGTAACAATTTTTATCGATTTCGCTTTACGATAACGGAATAACTCTACTAAATAGCTCAATGTTAATCCACTATCAATGATATCTTCTATGATGAGGACATCACGTCCCTCAACAGAAGTATCAAGATCTTTCAAAATCTTTACCTCTCCTGAAGAGACCATGGAATTCCCATAACTGGATACATCCATGAAATCCATTTCAAGATGGGTATCAATTCGTTTAATTAGATCGCTCATAAATGGCATTGCGCCTTTTAAGACACCTATTACAAGAGGAAAACGTCCATCATACTCCTCTGTTAATAAGCCGCCTAACTCTCTCACTTTTTGCTGAAGCTCTTCTTCAGTAATTAAGATTTTTTCAATTTCGTTTCGCATCTTATTCCTGCGCCCCCTAGAAGATCATTGCTTTATGTATTTCAGAAAAATATAGCTTGTATCAGGTGAATATTCAGCTGCTTGATCAGACTTTTTTAATCCTGGTAGCCATATAATGTTACCACTTGCATCCGTAACAACTGGCCATAAATCCCGTTTTTGCCGCGGGATTTTCTGATCGATAAAGATATCCTTTAACTTTTTGCTACCATTTATTCCTTTTAACTTCATCCTATCTCCATTTTTCCTTGTACGAATCGTTAATGGTAAGGCAATATCCGCTTTAACCAAAAAATAATCCATTTGTTGATATTCCTGTAATGGGTGATCGACATAATGCATGCTGATCTCGCCTACTTCAGGAATAACAAAGTTTCCTGGCTCTTGTATTTGAAATAAATACGGCTGTACGGTTGTTTTTTTACTAGTGGATAAGAAACAACAATCATATGAACGTACAACGGTTAAACCATTTGGGAAATGTAAGGTTCCAGACGGATGAGGATGAGTAATTAAGGAAAAAACATTTTCAATATGTGTAGCGGATAAAGAAGATGGCCTTTCCTGATATAGATAATTTAATATTAGTTGAATCACTCTTCTTTGTAAAGGTTTTGCGACATCTGTAAATCTGTCAATATAAAGAAGAATTTCACTAGCACTTTTCCTCTCTGTTACACTATTCAATTGTGCTTCTGCTAATTCCTGCATAAATACCTCATCTTCGCTCAAATCCTCACTAAGGCGTTGGAAATGGTGATGCACTTGAGGATTTTCCCTTTTTAAAAAAGGCAAGATATTTTTCCTAAAACGATTTCTGCTATAGATTTCTTTTACATTGCTAGGATCTATTCTAGGTTCTAAATGATGAGTCTCTACATAGGAATCAATTTCTTTTCGACTTAAGCAAAGGAACGGCCGTATAATCGCCCCTCTACTAAAAGGTCGTATAACTGGCATACCCGCTCTAGCAAGTCCACTACTCCCTCTAGTCATTCTCATTAACATTGTTTCAATTTGATCATCACCATGATGACCTAATGCAATGTAATCAAGCGCTTCTCTTTGCATCACTTGCTCAAAGAAACGATAGCGACAGTCCCTTGCAGCAATTTGCGAGCTTTTCCCCGTTTCCTTCATATGTGCAGAAACATCAATTCGTTGCATATGAAAAGGAATACCTGACTTCTGACAATAGCGCTCTACAAACTTAGCGTCTTCATAAGATTCTTCGCCCCTAAACATATGATCCACATGGATTACTACTAATTGAAAACACTCTTGTTTACTTAATTGCTGCATAAAGTGAAGTAAGCTTAATGAGTCTGGCCCTCCTGAGACAGCAATTCCCACACGCTTATTTTCCAATTCAATGCCCTTTTGTGATAAAAATGCTTTTACCTTTGCATAAAACATAACATTCTTCCCTTATGTTAAACTATTACTTCTACTAAAAGGATATCACTTTTTTAATGTTTATTTCCAAAGAAACGATTATTTCTACCTAAACCCTCTCACACCATTTGACTATATAAATAGAAAAAGTAAATACAACCAATAAATAAGATTAAAACGATCGCTCCAGTTTTTCCATTGGGCTTTCCTTTAGTCTTTCGGGATGGTTGCCTAGATGGTGGGGACACACCAGTTCCTTTTGGACGATTTTGCTTATATGAACAGGCAAGCAAGGCTTGTCTCATATCTTCAGCAGTTTTAAACCTGCCTTGAAGTGCTGGTATGAGAACTCCTTCATAAGTTTTTAAGATTTTATGTTTCTTTACCCTATCCATTAATTGTTCTAAACCCCTTCCGTCTTTAGAGAAACGGCTTGGATAGGCGCAGTGAATAAAAACCATAGCTGTTGAAAATAAATCATAAGTAGGTTCAGCTTTTCTACTACCAAGCCCCCAATATCCCCGGTCGTAAAATTCTGTAAACTCCTTAATGGCTCTACCTTTTAATGTTGTTCCCCCTACATCTATACACCGAATACGCGGGGCTCTTCCCGTGACAATCAGATTCTCCGGTTTTAAATCTCCAAATACCCATCCCGCTTTGTGTAGCTCCTCTAGATCAGAAAGTAATTGCAGCATGAGCACAGGTATCCACGCCTCTCCTTTCTGTTTAATAAAAGAGTGGAGATCAGGACCATGGATATATTCCATCACATAAAAAGAATACATAGTGGATGAGGAAAATTGCCAATCATCAACATCAAGCAAAGAAGGCCCTAGGGTAGACCCTTGGACCTTCGTAAAGGATTTTAGCACATTCACTTCAGAAGTTACTGTATACCCATTTTCACTTATTTTTAAAGCAACGAGTTGCTCAAGGTATGTGGCGAGATAAACTACACCATTAGCCCCTGCACCTAGTTCTTTTTCGATACGGTATTGCTTGTGATGCCATTTCCCGTTAATAATCGCACCTTTTTGTAGATTAAATTGACTCTTCATAGTACTCATCGTCATTTCTAGAAATTAAATTGCGTAATGATCGCTTCTTCTCAAAATAGGTAATCGCCTCTCTTAAAGCTGGTCCAGTGGGTGTAATACCACCTGTTGAGAGTTTAGCGAACACAGAAGTTAACGATTCGAGCTTAGGTGTCCAATCTAGCAATTTTTCGACATCATTCTTTTTCCCGGGAAATACAAACAGAGAAAATTTATTTTTTCCCGTTCGTGCATTTAAGCTTAAAGATAGATCAAATAAGGCTTCCTTGACTGTAGGTAGCTTATGTTTCATACTTGCACTCGTATCGACAAGAATCAACACTTCCATTTCAACCGTTTCCCCTAGCTCATCCACGACCTCCATTACCTCGCCTCTTTGTTCTGGAGGCAAATCCTCAATCGTTTGTTTATTTCCTAAGATTTGCGTGAGTTCACGATTGACTACTCCTTGTAATGTTTGTGTCATCGCCTGCCTTGTTACCATCTGGACGGTATGCGATAGCTGTCTAGCATATACGACTTGACTTACCCCACCCCCGGAAAGGGCAATACTCTCAATTTCCTGCATTCCCTTCTCGTCAATAACGTCATTCTCCATTACACCTATCACATTTACGGAAACTCCCTGCTCTTTTGCTAGAGCCGACATCGCTATAGGGTCTTCTCCAACATTTGAACACCCGTCTGTAATAAGTAAAATTTGTTTTAGGGTACCTGTTTTCATCTTTTTCCCTCCTAATCTGATAGAAGTTACTTAGTGATTACTAACCATTTTCAACGGATTAGAAAGGAAATATACATAAAAATGTCATCTATTGGAGATTCTATTCTATTTAACATTAATTCGCTTGTTTATGGAACGGTATACTCGACCATTTCGGGATATTGTGCTTTACTTTTGCCACCATCACCGTCATATCATCATCAATACGTCCCGCTCTTGATCGAATCACCTCTTCCATAATTAAATCTGCCACTTCTTGTGGGTCGTTCGTTTTTAACTCAGTTATTTTCCTCTTCATCCAAAGATCAAAGTTCTCCACATGTTTCGGCCCTTCAAATACACCATCGCTCATCATAATTAATAAATCCTCTGCTTTTAATTGCTTACTAACAACATCGACATCGAATTCTTCAATCATGCCTATAGGTAAATTACTTGCTTGCACTTTCATCACTTGGCTCCCTCTTTTAATAAAACTCGGTGTGGAGCCTATTTTTAAAAATTTAGCATCAGCATTTTGTAAATCAATCATCGCCAAATCTAATGTGGAGAAAATTTCATCTGTTGTCCTTAATGACAGAACAGAATTGACCGATTTTATGGCCACTTGCTCTTCTATACCTGATTGCAATATTTTCTGTAGTAATTCTAACGTTTCTTTGCTTTCTATATGTGCTCGTTCTCCATTTCCCATCCCATCACTAATGGCAATTGCATACTTACCGCTACCTAATTCAATTGTTGAATAACTATCTCCTGATACTAAGCCACCGTCCTTAGCCGCATGTGCCACTGCCGTATCAATGACATATGCCTTTGCTGAACGAAAAGTAACATGGCAATAATCATTGGCATAACTCGCACATTCCTCAGATTTAACTAAGATTGTTTCTCCTAATATATCTGAAAGCATTGGTGCAATTAATTTCTCACATTCCCCGTGCCCATTGCAGTATGGGATCGTCATCTCTATATCAACATCGCCTTGCTCCAAGCTATAAATTTCTACCTGTTCTACCTCTACCCCAAATTCTTGGATGGCCTCTAATATCAGTTCTTCCTGTTTATGATGATTCTCTCTCTCTCTTTGAATTTCTTTAGCAAAATCCCCCATCACTGCAGACACACCTAATAATTGATCTGCCACAAGCTTCCTACTTTCTTGTACTTGTTTTTTCAACCGTTGATTTGCTTTATAAAAAGTAAGCTCCTGTTGAATCACTTCTGTTGTTTTCTTCGACCGTGTACAGTGTTTTTCCCACTCCCTTTCTAGTCGTGAAGAAATTTGTCCGTCTTTTTCATCTAAATCATGCATAATGTTTTTCATATAATCATATGTTGTATCAAAGTTCCTAGCCCAGCAGTGATCCTTTTTAAAGCAAGTTTGGCATGTCTTCTCTGTGACATTACTTAGGAAATAATCCAATTCTCGATCTGTCTCATCATTTTCCACCACAGGAGCTTGATGTTGCATGGCAAAGCTTTGCGATAACGCTTGAAAAACATTAGAAAACTGAGAAACTCTGTGC
The DNA here is from genome assembly GCF_038006865.1 of Cytobacillus sp. FSL R7-0696. Taxonomy (NCBI): domain Bacteria; kingdom Bacillati; phylum Bacillota; class Bacilli; order Caryophanales; family Bacillaceae; genus Cytobacillus; species Cytobacillus sp. FSL R7-0696. The sequence goes on from NZ_JBBOWA010000001.1 coordinate 1,660,393, forward strand.
GCAGTTACATCCCGCATTTTTCTCATGTACTGCTGTTGCTCTGCGGCATATTCTGCTGTCCCAGGGATATGTTTCGCTAGCTTTGAAGTAAAACTTTGAGGCGTTAATAGAAATAGAAATATTGCTACTCCCGTTTCGTATAAACCAATTAATAAGTTTGACTGATTGTCACCATACATTCCCATGAGTAAGGTAGCAATGAGCAAACCAAATGCCACACCTATTTTCTTCCCTTCTTTTAATAACCCACCTAGCAAACCAGAGAATGCTAATAAACTCATATGGAAAAAACTTGAAATATTAGCCAAACTAAATATTAGCCCTGTCACGACACCAACCGTTGAGCCAACCGTGGCACCAGCGACAAATGAAAACACAAGCACCAAATAACGAGACATCACATGTTCGACTGATAGGTCATATACGGTCCATCCGATTGTTCCTGTCATTACTGAGGCTAGCATAATAATGAGGCAGACGATTTCCTCTGTTTTTAATGATTGCCTCCTCCGATTAAAAAATAGTAACGGCAGGCTCTGTAGGAATATTAAACATAGGATAAATCCTAAACTAGCCTCTACACCAGCCATCATGAAATCGTACATCGCCACATGTCCCGTTAAGATATAAGATTGGATAAACGAACTGATTAATAATGTCACAGCCACATATATAGGCATTACTTTTAATTCATTGGTAACCCACTTTTTACTTATCCGAAAAACAAACAGAAAAAAGAAAGATGTTAAAAACGTGGTCACACCATGAGTAAATGATAAAGTCGAAGCTCCTCCAATCAATCCAATTAAAGCAAGCGGTGCTTTATCCTTTCTTACTAAATACATCGCAGCAAAAAAGGGCAGAGTGAATGGTGTCAACTGGGACAATATAAGGGCTCGTCCAAGTAAAAAACCAATAATTAAAAACAAGTACCCCTTCTTAATAAAGAAAGTTTCTAAGCCCGTCTGTATTTTCCCACCTATTTTTGAGAGCTCCATCTTGGGACGACGAAGATCCACTTCCCCTATCGGTTCTGCAATTGTTCGTTCGAGTTTTTCCATCATTCCCACTCCCTATTTGTTTCTTTTTTGCTATTATAAAGGGCTATGTCTTAAAAGTTTGTCAAAATAATGGACAAGTACCTCTTTTTCGTTCGACTGATTTCTTTATAAAGTGCAAAAAGAGTACAAAAGCAGCATCAATTAAAGGATTGGAATTGGACCATACGTTCTCCTGTTGTCTAAAAAACCAGACATCACATGCTTCCAAAAAATGACGAAACCCCATCAACTATTCCGACAAAAATTTTCCGGGGGAAATAATATTGACAGACTTGTAGAATCTTTGTATTATATATCTTGTGCTTTTAAAAGAAAGCAACTTCAAATGGCGGTGTAGCTCAGCTGGCTAGAGCGTACGGTTCATACCCGTGAGGTCGGGGGTTCGATCCCCTCCGCCGCTACCATTTTTTATAGAGGCCCGTTGGTCAAGCGGTTAAGACACCGCCCTTTCACGGCGGTAACACGGGTTCGAATCCCGTACGGGTCATCACTTATATTAGCTATAAAACAAACCTGGGCAGCTTCAACTGTTCAGGTTTGTTTTTTACTCATTTTTAATGATAATAACAGCAGCCCTAGCATGTGTTTTTTTTGTTTGATTTTTGATTTTTTTCGCCTAATCTAATCGAACTTTTCTCTCTGACCTAATTTCTGATGCGTTTCTTGTCTAATCCAATCAAACTTTTCTCTCTAGCCTAATTTCTGATCCGTTTCTTGTCTAATCCTATCAAACTTTTCTCTCTGGCCTAATTTCTGGTGCGTTTCTCGTCTAATCCAATCAAACTTTTCTCTCTGACCTAATTTCTGGTGCGTTTCTCGTCTAATCCAATCAAACTTTTCTCTCTGGCCTAATTTCTGGTGCGTTTCTCATCTAATCCTATCAAACTTTTCTCTCTGGCCTAATTTCTGGTGTGTTTCTCGTCTAATCCTATCAAACTTTTCTCTCTGGCCTAATTTCTGGTGCGTTTCTCATCTAATCCTATCAAACTTTTCTCTCTGACCTAATTCTGGTGCATTTCTCGTCTAATCCTATCATACTTTTCTCTCTGACCTAATTTCTGGTGCATTTCTCGTCTAATCCTATCAAACTTTTCTCTCTGACCCAATTTCTGACCCGTTTCTCGTCTAATCCTATCATACTTTCCTCTACCACCTGATTTCTGACCCGTTTCTCGTCTAATCCAATCAAACTTTCCCCTCTGCCCTAATTTCTGACCCGTTTCTCGTCTAATCCATTCAGTCAATCTTCTGCACCCTATCCCCCACATACGCACAATTCCTTATACGCAAAGTTTCTTATACCTACCTAAGTCACCACACTTAATCGTTATAACTTACAATCATTGCCATTCGTCACAATAGTTGCGGAAGAATAATAAAAAAAGCAATCCCAATAAGGATTGCTTTTGCAGGAATCGTCGTGATCCCCTTGCTCGTATATATTAATTCAGCAGCAAGTTAACCTCGTTTAGCTCCTCTGCCACCACGTTTTGATTCTGTATTTCTCTTAAGAGAAGATAAACGGTCTTCACTGTCTTTCAAAAAGCGAGCCATTTTAGATTCGAATGTCTCCTTTGAAGGACGGTGATTATCGTTTGTTCTACCTTGACGTGGGCGCCCAGAATAGCCTCTCGACTCTCTTCTTTCAGGCCTTTCCGTTCTCTCAGGACGATCAACAGCTTTCTTAATTGATAAACCAATTTTACCGTCTTTCTCCACATTAATAACTTTCACTTCAACAGTATCGCCTACTTTGAGGTGATCATTAATGTCCTTCACATAATTGTCTGCAACTTCACTAATATGCACAAGGCCTGTTGATCCTTCCGGCAGCTCTACAAACGCTCCGAAATTAGTGATGCCTGTAACCTTTCCTTGTAACTTGCTGCCTACTTCGATTGACATAAAAAGATATTTCCTCCTTAAAGATATAAAGTAAACCCAAATGTATTCATACTTATACTATATTATACCGAAAGATAAAAATAGGTGTCAACTTCTCATTGAGCTGACTCATTTTCTTTTTTTTCCTTTTCATCTGTTTCATCCGGCATTTTGAAGATGATTTCACCTTGTTCAGAAAGATAATAATCCCTTCTAGCAAGTTTCTCTAAATACTCTTCATCATGTAACCTAACAATCTCTTCATTCAAGGCCTTTTCTGACTGTTCTAGTTCTTTCAATTGATGAGCAAGTTTTACCTTTTCTTCTTTCTTTTCACCTAGGGCAGCAGATTGGGATACGATAGTCGTAATCATAAATACTGAAACCACAGCAACAAATACAAAAAAGACAGTCAGTCTACGATAGAGAAGCTTCTTTCTCCGTTGAGAACTGATTTTATTGGCTTCCTGTTGTTCGATATAGCTTGAATGGATCTTGGCTACATTTTTATTCTTGTTGGTACTCATACAACTATCTCTCCCTTCTAAGTTATTCTTTCTTCTTCCACTTTTCCGCCAGTTTTTTAACATATTCTTTCCCTTTTTGGAAATATCCTTTTAATTTATCATAGAACTTATCGACTGATTTTTTAAAAGGGTCTGGTAATATACGAATAAGAAGTCGAAATATCCATCTTACTGGTGATAATAGTACTTTTAAGATGAACATTAGCACATTACTTGTCCATTTTATCAGTAGTAGAAGAAGTTTGCCCACTAATACCAATAGCCCTATTAAGGTAGTGAAAAAAAACTGAACAGGTCGAATAATTAATAGACGAATGACCTTCACAATAAAATAATAAATAGAAATAATCGTAGAAATAACTATCTCTAATAGCTTTAGGTAAATATTCTTCATTAACGCTTGATAGGCTGCAAAACCGCAAAGTAAAGCTAAAAAGATGTAGAATCTTAACTCTCCTTCATTGACAAGGAACAAAATATAAAAAATAGCTAGTCCTTGTAATAGCCAAAAAAGGATGTCATTTATAAAGACAACCCAACTCTTTCTTAGTGGCCGTTTGAGAAAGCGCTGATACGTATCTAAGCTCGCTCCAAAAAGGGAACCCATCCCAATCATAGAGAGCATCGTCAAAAATTGGACCGATAACGTCATCGGAATAACTTGCTAAAGAGCCCTTTAGCTTTTTCTCCATGTTGATCATCTAAATAAACAAGGTCGAAAATTTTCCCTTTTATGGAGACAATTCCTTTGTCCACATCTAAATTCTTCATTTGTAGATTTTGCCCTTTAATAGCTAAAAAACCCATGACAGTTTCTAATAAAAACTCTTCATTATCAAAGCTTTCTACCTGCTTCACTCCCGTAATATCTAGCAGCCTTCTGCCACGCATGATCACATCATGATCAGGAGCAGTTTGTTTACTCGAGTTCTCATGGTATTGGCTCATCTTTATCCCTCACAATCCATAGTACAATCCTTTAATACATATGTATGAAGATTGCTCAGGGATTAGAACAAGCGCTATTTATTTATTCTTGATTCATTCTTTCTTCACTTACTATCGTGTACATTTCCGCTGCATCATCTTTTCTTGTTGTTTCCTGTATTTTATCTATTCGCACCTTTGTCACTTTCTGCCCAAATCGAATCGATAATTCATCACCAACTTTTACATTGGTACTTGCCTTCGCTTCTAATCCATTAATAGCAATACGCCCTTGGTCAGAGACTTCCTTTGCCAATGTACGTCTTTTTATTAATCGAGATACCTTTAGAAATTTATCTAAGCGCATACTTTCACTCCCCTTTACCCTAAAAAGTTCATTTAGTAACCTTTTTTCTTCGCTTCTTCCCAAAAACGATCCATTTCCTCCAGGCTCGCCTCTTCTAGATTCTTATCTAGTTTTTTCTCTATATATGAAAACCGATTCGTAAATTTCGTATTGGTTCGATGTAATGCTTCTTCTGGGTTGATTTGATAATACCGAGCAATATTGATAAATGCAAATAATATATCACCAAATTCTATTATGCGATTGTCATTATTATTCTCGGCTTCCAATTGAAATTCTTTAATTTCTTCAAACACCTTATCCCACATTGGTTGGATGTTTTCCCAATCGAAACCGACCTTTGCAGCACGTTTTTGTAACTCTTCTGCACGCAACATGGCTGGATATGATTTTGGAACACCATCCAATAGTGACGATGTTTTTTCGCCTTTTTCTTGTTTTTTCATTTCATCCCAGTTACGTAACGCTTCATTTACATCTTCTGCTGCTCTCTCTCGAAACACATGCGGATGTCTAAAAACCATTTTTTTAGAAAGACCTTCTATTACATCATGAATAGAGAAGTACCCTTCATCTTCTCCTATCTGGGCATGAAGCATAACTTGTAACAACACATCCCCTAGCTCTTCAATTATATGATCAATATCATCTTCTTCAATCGCTTCGATTAATTCATACGCTTCCTCGATTAAATATTTCTTCAAAGATTGATGTGTTTGTTTCTTATCCCACGGACATCCATTTGGACCTCTTAAGGTAGCAATGATTTCTTTCAGTTTAGGGAACGTTGGGTAAAGAATCTCTTCATTCATAACGGGAGGGACATATACAGATGTTAAATTAGTTAAAGCTAAATCATGATCTAGTTCATAAAGCGGAACTTCCTTAATCACTTCTTCACTGCTTCCGGCCGCTGTTACAATCTTTACTAAATAATCATCCGGTAAATATTCCATTAACGTCAACTTTACTTCAGATGCAATAAATGCATCATACACTTGTCCGATAATCATATGTTGTGTAAGAACAAGTTCACTTCCCTTTAAGTCCGTACCATCTAATAGTGTAAAACCTTCAACTGGATCAACCCTTAACGCTTGGAACATGCTATCTAGAAAACTTTGGCCACCCTTAAAGTCTAAATTAACTCCATACTCATCAGCCCTTTCAATGAGTAATTGTACCGTTTTTTCTGCTACAAGCGGGTGACCCGGCACAGCATAAACAATGTTTTCTACTTTTCCTTTTTCTAACAAAAGGGTGCTTATTTCTTCGTACACCTCTGCAAATTGATCATGTGATTCATAGATTGTGTCAAAGGATTCAAATAGCACTCCTTCGGCGGTTAAGGCTGATACCACAGGGTGTTCTTTTGTTCTTAAATAGACTTTATTAACACTGGTTAATAGCTTATATACTCCTAGTGGCAGTTGATTAAGATCTCCTGCCCCAAGGCCAATAACTGTTACCTTCATTATAAATAATTCTCCTTTATTTTACTTTTTGTGTCGGTTTGTTTTTATCTTCTTTTCATAAAATGGAGAAGCTTTTCTCCAAAAGGTAACTGACGTAGCTCTGCTTCTGTAAATATGTTGCTGCGAATCGTAAGAAATAAATAAAGAATCGCACCAAGAGCGGCGCCGGTTAACGATTGAAAGGTAGCAAGTACTCGTCCACTCATGAATGAAAGTGCAGTAACAGAGAGATACAAATTTAAAAAAATCGTCATCAGAATAGCAGAACTAAGAATTGTCAATAACACACGTACTGAAACAAGTGTGACACTTTGGTTCCATTTTAACCGAAACAGCAAAGCAATTACCATCAACGCTAACGCAATGTATGTGGCGTACACAGCCCCATATATTCCATAATGCGGTACCAATGAGGTATTCAGAAAGTACTTAATGCCCACTCCGATTAAAATCGTCCACGCTGGAAAAAAGCTATTTCCTAGGCCTTGGTGTACGGCTGCCAAAGTAATCACAAGAGAGCTTAGTAAAATAACAATAGACATTAGACCTAGAACGGCTGAACCTTTATCATTTTCGAATAGCATGACATTTGTTTGTCTCACTATCGCCCAAAGCCCCACTGAAGCGCCAACGCCAAATAGAAGGCTCGCTCTTATGACCAATTGGATTTTTTCATTGAGTAGATAAGGTTGCTTTATTTTTACGTATGTAAGAATTGGTACGAGCGATAAACTCATCGAAGTGGCAACAATAGAACCTAATTGAATAAGTGGCTGGCCTCTGTCATATACACCCTTTAATGTCTTTGCTTCAATTTCAGAAAAACCCGATGTCGTCAATAATGCATAAAGATTGAGGGCATCTGCTAACTGGATAAAAATGAGTAATAAACTACTCACACAAATAGCAAAGCTTTGGACAATAATCTCTTTAGACAGTTGTAAATACGAGCTAACACCCCTGTGCTTCTGCCTTATTCTTGGTGCACTTTTCATTTCTTTTATAAAATAGAATAGCAAGATTGCAAAAGCTGCCAAAGAGGCTAAAATGACACCATAGTAAACTCCACCGCTAACAGAATAAATGGAAGCACCCATTTTAGTTAGTATATAAGCATAAAGCAAGATAAACAGCACTCGTATAAGTTGTTCACTCACTTGGGAAACAGCTGTTGGCATCATATTTCCTTTTCCTTGAAAAAAACCTCTTAACACTGATACAAGTGGTAATATTAAAAAACTAATAGCAACAATGCGCAAGGAATCAGCCAATTGAGGATCGTTCATATAGTAAGCTAAGGCATCGGCACTAAAATACATCGTTAAGCAACATAAAACAGCAATCATTGATAACAATAATCCGGCAACTTTTAATAATCGCCGTCCACCTTCCTCACCATTCCTCGTTCTTTGCTCAATATATAGTTTTGAAATCACAACAGGAAAACCTGTTGTGGCTAATACAAGAAAGATCCCATAAAAAGGGTACACTTGTTGATAAATATAAAACCCGATATCTCCTACTATGTTTTGGAAAGGAATGCGATAAACCGCGCTCAACAATTTGACAATGATTCCTGCCGCAGTCAAAATAACCGCACCTTTCATTATACTCGTAGAAGTTTGATTGGTATCCAGAAGATATCTCCCCCTATAAGCACGACGATACCGCTTAACTATGAACTTCGAAATGTATTATAGCATATTCATTTATTGATATTTGTCTCTCGCTCCTTGCCTGAGGGAGGCATTTGTAGTTTTTCGGTAAAAGGATGCTTAGCTATGATTTCTCCTTATGTTTAAGTAAATCCTACTTGACACTATCAATTTTTGAAGCGATTATTTGATATTAGCTCTGGCCTAATTATGATTTCTTCACGCTTGGGTTTCTTTGATTTACATCTCCCATCTTTTCCAGACAAATTCCCTTGAGTGCTTCTTACCGAAAATTTCATTGAGATGCTGGTTTTTAGACTCGTTACCATCTTAATCGGTCTTTTCAGAACGCGGCACTTTTTTACCCGATTAAGCATTTCCTGTCGACTTCAGTTAAGGGGCTGATTCGTTTCTAATGGCATCTTACGCCAGATCATTTTCATCTAACTTTAGCAGCATTCAGCTCCCGAAAGTAAATGTCTACACAAAAATAAAGCGAACAATCATCATTAAGAATATGATTGTTCGCACTAGATGACGCTAGAAAAGTTCCAGCTCATATTACCTATATACTATGATTCCATTTGTCTCGCTAAAAATCCAGCTGCGGTTTCGACGGATTTTTGTTCAACTGCACCAATGGTGTCATCTTTCGCAATGATTACGACTGCGCCAATTGGATCGCCATTGGCTACTATGGGTCCTATTGTGTAAGATGCGACGGATTCTGTATGATTATCTACAATTGAAATTTCGCTTGATTGGGTCACAAGAACAGAGCTACGATCCTCCATTGTCTTCTCTACTAGATCACTAATACTCTTATTTAAGTAATCCTTCTTAGAGCCTCCTGCAACAGCGATATATGTATCTCTATCGCAAATTAAGACCGGATTTCCTAAGCTATCATATAATGCTTCTGCATATTCTTTTGCGAAGTCACTAAGCTCAGAGATAGGTGAGTATTTCTTTAAAATTACCTCTCCATCGCGGTCTACAAAAATCTCAAGTGGATCTCCTTCACGGATTCTTAAAGTTCTCCGGATTTCTTTAGGAATGACGACACGACCCAAATCATCAATACGACGAACAATACCTGTTGCTTTCATTCAACGTTGCCTCACTTTCATCTGATGATTAAATTACTGAAAAGAAAAAGCCGCTTAACTCTAACCGATCCATGGCCATTAGGACGATACAACGAGAATTCTTCCCATTTATTCCTTCGCTAATGATAAATATTTCCCTTTACAGATGATTTTCGGTTAAATCTAACTTAAACTACAGCTTTTACTTTTCAAAATAGCTATGATTCATAAGGAAGATATCATGAATGCATCGCCATGTTTGAACTTAGTATCTTTCATAAGGAAAGTTATATACACGTCCAACTATTTTTTCTTTTAGGTGTGATTCATTCCAGAAAGGGATAAACATTCCATTTATGTGCTCTATCCTTGAAATACCCTTGTCCTTTCTCAATCAAACATTGCAATTCTTACAATGAAATTACCAATATTTTTCAACAGTTACTTGGCTGTTTTTTCAGGAACCTTCTTTGTATCTTGTAATCCCTTCATAAAGGTAAACGCATTTTCTAACCATTCTTTCGTGGCAATTCCTTTTATATGGAGAACTGCTTTCAGTTTTTTTCCATCCATACCAAGCCCAATCATGCGACCAAATTGATTGCTGAGCTTGAATACTTTTTGCCCATCAGCTTCCACACTACCTTGCTCAGATAATAGGACAAGCACTTCATCTTTTGATTGCTTCACTAGTTCGACTCCAGCCACTTCTCCATATACCTTCATTTCAGCAATTTTAAATAAATACGCGACTTCTTCCGGATAATCACCAAAGCGGTCAACCATCTCATCTTTCAATTCATCAATATCCTCTAGGCTCGTAATCCCACGGAAGCGTTTATACATTTCAATTTTCTGATGTCCATCAGAAATAAATGCATCTGGAATATAAGCATCAATTTCTAAATCAATTTCCATTGGCTCTTTTCTCGGCTCACCGCCCATGGATTCTTTCCTCTCTTCAATTGCTTCTTTTAGCATTTGTGAATATAGATCAAACCCAACAGAATCAATAAAGCCATGTTGCTCCGCTCCAAGTAAATTACCTGCACCTCGAATCGTTAAATCACGCATGGCAATTTTAAATCCAGAGCCAAGCTCCGTAAATTCTTTAATCGCCTGCAAACGTTTCTCTGCCACTTCTGTAAGGACTTTATCTTTACGATAGGTAAAGTACGCATAAGCCACACGGTTAGACCTACCTACCCTTCCTCGCAATTGATACAACTGAGATAAGCCCATGCGATCAGCATCATGAACAATTAATGTATTTACATTTGGTATATCTACACCAGTCTCAATTATCGTTGTACTTACTAAGACATCATATTCACCGTCATAGAAACCAAGCATGACGCTCTCTAATTCATTCTCCGTCATCTGACCATGTGCATAAGCGACCCTTGCATCAGGAACAATCATAGAGATTTCCTCTGCTTTACGCTCAATATCCTCCACGCGATTATACAGGAAATAGACCTGACCACCACGTGCTAATTCTCGCTCGATTGCTTCCCTCACCAATACACCGTTATATTCCATCACATATGTTTGTACTGGAAAACGATTTTCAGGTGGTGTCTCAATAACGGATAAATCCCGAACGCCCAGCATGGACATATGCAATGTACGCGGAATTGGTGTCGCTGTTAATGTTAAAACATCGACATTTGTTTTTAATTTCTTGATTTTCTCTTTATGAGTAACACCAAACCTTTGTTCTTCGTCTATAATCAACAAACCGAGATCTCGATAAGTCAAATCTTTAGAAAGGATACGGTGTGTACCAACGACAACATCAACCGTCCCCGCTTTTAATCCTTTAATTGTTTCAGTTTGTTGTTTCTTCGTACGGAATCGACTCAACATACCGATTTTTACAGGATAGTCTTGGAACCGCTCAAGCATCGTTTCATAATGCTGTTGTGCAAGGATCGTTGTTGGCACAAGAAAGGCAACTTGTTTACCATCTGCCACTGCTTTGAATATCGCTCGTATAGCCACTTCTGTTTTTCCATAACCCACGTCTCCACAAAGCAAACGGTCCATTGGTCTTTCTCTTTCCATATCTTTTTTAATCTCATTAATGGAACGAATTTGATCTTCTGTTTCTTGATATGGGAAAGCAGATTCAAACTCTCGCTGCATATCACTATCAGGGTTAAAAGCGTATCCTTTCGATGCTTCTCTTTCGGCATATAATTTAATAAGGTCATCGGCGATATCTTCAACAGAGGATTGGACTTTTTTCTTTACCTTCTTCCAATCGTTACCGCCAAGTTTATAAATCTTCGGTTCTTTTGATTCAGACCCTACATATTTTTGTACAAGGTCAATTTGTTCAACAGGAACATAAAGTTGATCACTACCTTGATAACGAATATTCAAATAATCTTTATGGACACCATTAATCTCTAAAGTTTCAATCCCTAAATACTTACCAATACCATGGTTGACATGAACAACGTAATCACCAATCTTTAATTCCGAATAGCTCTTAATTCTTTCTGCATTGGAAAGTTTTTGTCTCCTCTGTTTCTTTCTTGTTTTATGATTAAATAGCTCTTCTTCTGTAATCACGGCAATCCGTTGATTATTTAGCTCAAAACCTGTTTGAATGGCCCCTTCTAAAATCTGAATTCTTCCTTGTGCAAGGAGAGAGTCCTGCTTGATGATAGCGGATTCAATATCATAATCCTCTAACACATTTTGCAATTTGTGAACCCGCTCTTCATCTACAGCAAGAAAAACAATAGCATAATTTCCTTTTTTCCAGCGATCAACCTCTGTTTTAAGCACATGCATTTGACCATGAAAATTTTGCATCGGCTTACAGGAGATATTAATAATATTTTGCGGATTTGTATTCGGTACATGTCGTAAAAATAAGGACATATAAACAATCGGATTTTTCTTACTATACATTAATTCTTTTAAAGAATGGGAAGTGACAACGTCGTGAATAATTTGTCCTTCTTCAAGTAGGTTCGTGTACCATTCTGCTTCTTCTTTATCAAGGGAATCATTCATTTCTTGTACGCGACTGACTTCGTCTACAAAAATCAATCCGTTCGCAGGAAGATAGTCTATTAAACTACTGCCTCCCTCATAAGCAAGGGATAAATATTTATATAATTGCTCTGGTTTAGTACCAGTCTTTAATTGTTCTAATTCATAACCGATATTTTGTGTAAGGCTTTGTTTGGCTTGGTCATTTTTTAATTTTTTTAAGCTTTTACCCAATCCTGACTCTAAAGTATGAATAAGCCGCTCAAAATGTTCACCTTCCATTGGTGTTTCCGTAGCTGGCCCAATTAACACACGCTCAACCTTTGACTTTGAGCGCTGATCTTCTAAAGAAAAGAAACGGATAGAATCAACCTCTGTATCGAATAATTCAATTCTAATAGGGTCTGACTCTGTTAACGGATAAATATCAATAATACCACCACGAACACTAAATTCACCTGGAGAGGACACCATCTCCACTCGACTGTAGCCCATTTGAATAAACTGATTTAATTGTTGTTCGGTTAGCTCATCGCCAACTTTTAACGTCAATTGAAGTTTACTCCACAACTCTTTAGGTGGAAGGACCTTCTTTAACCCTGCCATAGGTACAATCATGACACCATCATTTGCTGACATCATATGGTTGAGTGTTTCAATTCTTTGCCCTTTTAATTCTGGGCTAGATATACTTAATTCGGCTGCAATTAACTCATTTGCAGGATACAGGAATACTTGCTCTTCTCCGAGAAGTTGTGTTAAATCATCATATAATTTTTGCGCTTGCAATAAATTGTGGGTTGTCACAAGTAAGGGACGTTTAGACTGTTCATATACTGCCGCCAGAAAAAGCGTTCTAGCTGAACCCGTTAAACCTGCCACCATTTGTTCATTTAACCCTTCATCTATGCCTGATAATACAGACAAGACCTCATCCTGTTGTGAAAATACTTTTTTAAGCCCTAACATGCAGTAATCCTCCTATTACAAAAAGCAACATCTCTCCCTCAACCTGAGAAAGCTACTACTCCCCTATTTGCTCTTCTTTTTAAATACATTTTTAAAGCACTTTAAGCTCCCTAAACCTCGTATAGGTTAGGAAGCCAAATTTTTCTTACTTACATGTTTATACTCACAAAGCATATAAATCATGCGTGTTTTTTCAAACAATGGTTGTTAACTTTATATATTATTCGATTTTTATAAGAAAAGTCCCTCTATTATCGTACTAAACTTTTTTCCTATCTATCGAAAAGAGTATAAAGAAACAGAAAAATGCTTTGGAAAGTACTCCAAAGCTTTAATGAATAAGAAAGTCTTGCTGATAGTAGTCGGGATTACGCTCTAGTGATTCATGGCAATCCTCACAAATCGCCTTCACGTAAACGTTTCCCGAATTATCATACTGGATCATTTCATGTCTTTCTTCTTCATTTAATTTATGAAAGCCTAATTGCTCTGCTTGAACCGTTTGTTTATCAACAGTCCCTAAAGATACCCCGCAATGGCGGCATGAGTAATGAATAGCCAACAATAACACTTCCCTTTATCCATCAATTGTCATTATTATTGACGGTTTGTTGGAAGGATATGCACAAATCATTATATCATGATTGATTATATACATTCATGACTTGAAGGAAAGGTATATTTAACCATTCTTGACACGCATCAGTACATTTATTAATGACGGCTTTCATTTCGTTCATTTCTTCTTCAGTAAACTTACCAAGTACATAATCCGGGACTTTCATTCCTTGAGGCGGTCGATCTATCCCCACTCGGATGCGGTTGAATTCTTGCGTACCGATATGAGCAATCGTTGATTTAATCCCGTTATGTCCACCAGCACTTCCTTTTTGTCGCAAGCGAATCTTTCCAACCGGTAAATCTAAATCATCATAAATAACTACAATATCCTCTATCTCAATTTGAAAATAATCTATCAATGGTCTAATGGATTCACCTGATAAATTCATATATGTAAGTGGTTTTAATAAAAAAACTTTTTCTCCTTTTACAAATCCAGCACCATACAATCCTTTAAACTTTGATTGATCAAGTGGAATGTCCCACTTTTTAGATAATTCATCGATCACATCAAATCCAATATTATGTCTTGTACGATCATAGGGCTTACCTGGATTACCTAACCCTACAAATAGTTTCACTAAGTACTTTCCCCCTTACCTCAAATAAGGACTGACCCGTTGGTGCTCTGGTCAGTCCCCACCTTAGTTTGGTATTATTCTTTTTCGTTTATAACTTCCGGCTCTTCCACAACTTCCTCTTCTTGAGGTTCTTCTTCCACACGAGGAGGGAGGATAGAAAGAATCGTCTCTTCGGCATCATGTTCAATTTCATACGAGGAGGCACCTTTTAAATCTTCAATAGTGACCACATCGTTTATCTCTAATTTAGAAATATCCACATCAATTGATTGCGGGATATTGCCAGGTGTACCGGTAACGGTAATCTCATGTAGCGCTTGTTGCAAGACGCCACCTTCTTTTACACCTGGTGAGTCACCGACCGTATTTACAGTAACTTCTGCTGTAATTTGTGTAGATTTGTCTACAGATAATAAATCAGCATGTACCACTGTATTTTTTAATGGATCGGCTTGGTATTCTGTTAAGACGACATCGACTTTCTTACCATCAATATCGACTGAGAAGACACCATTTCTACCAACTTCTCTAATCGTCTTAATAAAATCAGCCTCATTAAAGAATATTGGCTTACTCTCCATCTTCGTGCCATAAACAATTGCTGGAACATTACCATCTGCACGAATTTTAGTTAAAAATGAGTGACGAAACTCTTTTCTTTCCTTCGCTTCTAAAACAGTCATTCTAACGTCCCCTTTCATAATTTAAGGCTTATTATTTAAAGATTCCCTAATTAACTGAAAGATAAACATCGCTCGACGTTTGTAAGCAAAATGTCCATTTTTAAACTAAACGTAATGATCCGATAGATGGCATGATGTGTCAGAATTGATTAATCGAACAACACACTTACAGATTGCTCTTCGTGGACACGAATAATTGCTTCTCCGATAAGAGATGCCACAGATAGCTCGACGATTTTCCCTGTTTTCTTCTCTTCATCAAGAACAATAGAGTTCGTCACTACTAGCTCCTTAATTTGTGAGTTTTCAATACGGTCAATAGCCGGTCCCGATAGAACAGGGTGCGTACAGCAAGCATACACTTCTGCAGCTCCATTTTCCACAAGTGCATTTGCAGCTAAAGTGATTGTGCCAGCCGTATCGATAATATCATCAATAAGAATAGCTATTTTCCCCTCAATATTACCAACAATATTCATCACTTCTGCCACATTTGGTCTTGGACGGCGCTTATCAATGATGGCAATTGGCGCTTTTAATTGATCTGCCATCTTACGTGCTCTTGTTACACCACCATGGTCTGGAGAAACGACAACAATATCTCCTTCTACCTTGTTCTTAAAGTATTCAGATAGGATTGGTACACCCATTAAGTGATCGATTGGAATATCAAAGAATCCTTGAATTTGTGGAGCGTGTAAGTCGAGCGTAATCACACGTGTTGCGCCCGCTGTTTCTAATAAATTTGCAGCAAGTTTCGCAGTAATCGGCTCACGTGCACGCGCTTTACGGTCTTGGCGAGCATATCCATAATAAGGCATAACAATATTGATTGTTTTAGCAGATGCTCGTTTTAGGGCATCAATCATTATTAATAATTCCATTAAATGCTCATTTACTGGATTACTAGTTGATTGGATTACATACACATCACAGCCACGAATACTTTCTTCGATATTAATTTGGATTTCACCATCGCTAAAGCGCGTAACCGAACATTTACCTAATTCTACACCGATAAATTTAGCAATTTCACTGGCAAGTCCTTTATTTGAATTTAAAGTGAATACTTTTAAATTGGGATCTAAATACTGGTTTGACATGATGCGCCTCCATAAATTTTTATTTCTTTTGATTTAATTGATCTACATAATTCTCTTTGTTTACTTGACGAGCACGTGCAATAGATAAGGCATTGCCTGGTACATCATCAGTAATCGTAGATCCAGCTGCAATATAAGCACCTTCACCAATTGTAACTGGTGCAACCAAGTTTGAGTTACAACCGACAAATACACCGTCTTCTATCTTTGTTAAATATTTATTCTTTCCATCGTAGTTAACTGTTATGGAACCACAGCCTAAATTAACGTCTTTTCCGACCTCAGCATCACCAATATAACTTAAATGTGAAGCTTTACTACCCTTGCCAAACTTCGCTTTCTTTATTTCTACAAAGTTGCCAATTTTAACTTCATCATCAATTTGCGATTGCGGTCGAATATGGGCAAATGGACCAATCTTTACTGCCGCACCAATTTCACTATCATGTGCCACTGATTGCCTTATGACCGTTTCACTGCCAACTTGACAGTTTTCAATCTGAGTAGAAGGGCCAATCTCACAATCCTCACCAATAATGGTATGCCCCATCAACATAGTGCCAGGGTAAATAATTGTATCTGAACCAATTTCGACATCCACACCGATATAAGTATTTAATGGGTCAACAATTGTTACACCATTTCTCATATGATGTTCGTTGATACGTTTCTTTAAATACATCTCTGCTTGTGATAACGCCACCCGATCATTTACTCCTAAGGTTTCCTCGAAGTCAGGTGTTTGATACGCAGTAACGATTTCACCTTGGGCTTTTAAGATTTCAATGACATCAGGTAAATAATATTCACCTTGGGCATTATCATTAGATACTTGTGATAGCGCTTGGAATAAAGCTTTGTTATCAAAACAATAAGTTCCAGTGTTGATTTCTTCTATCAATCTTTCTTCTTCTGACGCATCCTTATGCTCGACAATTTTCTCTACATGACCATCAGTATTCCTCACTACACGACCATAACCTGTCGGTTGACCAGTATGCGCTGTTAAAATAGTTGCTTTCGCAGATTGTTCTTCATGATGTTTAAATAACGCTTCCATTGTTTCTGCTTTGATTAATGGTGTATCTCCACATATAACTAGCGTGACACCTTCTTTATCCTGCAACAAATCTTTCGCTTGAATAACGGCATGGGCCGTACCAAGCTGTTCTTCCTGCAAACGGTACTCACTCGCTTCTCCCAGCTGTGATTGAACTAGATCTGCTCCATGACCAATGACAGTTACAATATCTTTTATATCAAGTGTAGATACTTGATCAAAGACGTGCTGAACCATTGGTTTTCCACAAACAGGGTGTAGCACTTTATATAGCTTAGATTTCATCCGTGTACCCTGACCAGCAGCTAAAATGACCGCATATCGATTAGACATTTAAAGTCCTCCAATTAACCTTTTTATCCATTAAAAAATATATCCTAAATAGCATATGATTTCAAGGAATGAAAGGAAAGTACATATTTTTGTCAATTAGAATGACTTTTTCACACGTCTACACACACCCATCCATTTGAAATAATTTATACACAAAAAAAGAGCCCATACCTAAGATGTATGGACTCCTAACTGCGTGTCTATTTTTCTACGAAGCACCCGCTTCTTCAAATTCTACTTCCTCTAATTCACCTAAACGATGGTACTCTGCTAATACTGCTTCTTGGATTTTACCGCGAGTCCCGGAATTAATCGGATGAGCAATATCTCTAAACTCTCCATCCGGAGTACGTTTACTTGGCATCGCTACAAATAAGCCGTTATTACCATCAATGACACGAATATCATGAACGACAAATTCCTGATCCAAAGTAATAGATGCAATCGCCCTCATGCGGCCATCCGTATTAACGCGGCGTAATCTTACGTCAGTTACTTCCATTCTGTTCACCACCTTTTCCCAGTAGATAAAATCCTTTACTTACAATTCCACATATAATTGCAAACTCCTTCTTAATTAGAAAAAATATTTCGTAATTTTAGGACAAATGGATGATTTCCATTAAAATTCTTCCAAATACCATTCTCCTTTGACTATTTCGATTTCATGAAATTCACTTTTGTCTCATAAAAAATACACCATCCTTTCAGAATGGTGTATCTCCCACACGAGATTTACTTCACAAGTGCGATAACTTCTATTTCAATTTTTGCTTCTTTTGGCAATTTTGCTACCTCTACACAAGAGCGAGCGGGTTGGTGGTTATTGAAATACTCTCCATAAACTTCATTCACAGTTGCAAAATCGTTCATATCTTGGATGAAGACAGTTGTCTTGATGACTGTTTCAAGTGATGCACCTGCTTCTTGTAATACTGCTTGTAAATTTTTAAATACTTGATGTGTTTGAGCCTTCACATCGCCATCTACCATAACACCTTCTGTAGTTAATGGTATTTGTCCCGAGCTATAAAACATATTATTTACAACAATACCTTGAGAATACGGTCCAATAGCCGCTGGAGCTTCATTCGTTTGAACGATCTTCATAACAATCTTCCTCCCTCTCCCTACTTAATTCCTTTTGAAGTAGTTTCCTTCAGTTACATTAATACGTTTTTCTCTTACATCTACATCTGCTAACTGGACGAGAGATACATACTCATCAACTAAACGTTCATCTGCATTTTCTGATTCTACTAAGACTGCAATTCCAGCTAGTGTAGCTTTAAATTCATCCAGCATACTAATCATGCCATTAATTGTGCCGCCGGCCTTCATAAAATCATCAACAATAAGTACTTTCGAACCTTCTTCTAAACTTCTTTTAGAAAGAACCATCGTCTGAATCCTTTTCGCAGACCCTGATACATAGTTAATGCTGACTGTAGATCCCTCTGTCACTCTACTATCTCTTCTGGCAATGACAACAGGCACATTAAGATAATTAGCGACTGCATAGGCAAGCGCAATTCCTTTTGTCGCAACTGTCATGACCATATCAATATTTTTATTAATATAAGCCGATGCAATTAACTTACCGCATTTTTGTACAATCATAGGGTCGCCTAAAATATCAGTCATATAAAGGTAACCGCCCGGCAAGAGACGATCAGGACTTGCAATTAACTCACATAGTTCAGCAATGATCGGTTTCGCTTCTTCATCTCGTACCTTCACCTGATATCTCACGCCACCCGCTGCCCCTGGAACTGTTTCTAATGTGCCTATTCCGCGAAGCTCAAAAGTGTCTTTTATTATCGCTAAATCTTCGCTAATTGATGATTTAGCTGAACCATATCTTTCTGAGAAAAAGGTTAAGGATACCAATTGTCTTGGATGCTCTAAAAGATAATGTGTCATATCAATTAGACGTTCACTCCGACGAAATTTCATGATTGGCCCTCCTTTTAATTAAAAACCGAATATTATAACGATAATATAACATTATCATACGTCTTTAATCAAGTTTATGCTGTTCTCCAAGGAGTCTAACCGCAAAAACTTGGTCACAAAACCCTCTTAGACCATTATAAATACGGTGCATACGAGAATCATGCTGTGCTAAACCAAATACAGTAGGGCCACTACCACTCATTAGCACTGCATCAGCACCAAATCTCTGCATCTGTTCTTTAATTTGGTTAACCTCTGGATGCATTTTTAACGTCACACTTTCAAGGACATTAGACAAATGTGCGCAAACATCGCTATAAGACTGATCTTCAATGGCCTTAATCATTGCTAAGGTTTGCGGATGTTTAAGTCCCTGTTTATTTAAGCGGCGATACACCTCAGCAGTCGAAACACCGATAAAAGGTTTAGCTAAAATCACCCAACATGTTGGTGGAGCTGGTAAAGCTTGAATAAGCTCTCCTCTACCTGTAGCAAGGGCTGTCCCTCCATAAACGCAAAAAGATACATCTGAGCCGATTTCTGCACCGATTTCCGCTAACTCATCAATTGTTAATCCTAATTGCCACAGCTTGTTTAAGCCTCTTAACGCTGCTGCTGCGTCACTGCTTCCCCCAGCTAATCCCGCAGCAACAGGAATCACTTTTTCAATTGCAATACTAACCCCTTGCTTCACATTAAACCTGTTCTTTAGTAAATGTGCTGCCTGATAAGCTAAGTTCCTATGGTCATCTGGAACAAAGCGATTATGTGAAACAATTTTTATCTCATCTTTATCCAATAACGTTAATTCAAGACGATCTGCCAAATCAATGGTTGTCATAATCATTTCTACTTCATGATAACCATCCTCTCGTTTACCGAGGACATCTAATGATAAATTGATTTTAGCAGGAGCCTTTACTAAAAGTTTCAAACTCTCCACCTACTTTACAAATTTCAGGACGACTCCATTTTTTGTCCTATTTTACCACAAAACAAGAAAAGTAAGACGTATGCAATAATATTATTCAATATTAAGATTAATTTTTTGACATTAGCCTGGGAACAGTCAGCATATTCACGATGAAAAATAAGCAATCGCAAAACGAAATAAACTAAATAAGTACTTTTGTCCGAGCGGTCTTAGTTAATGTACAGGCTTTGTATAAAGATTGTAAGAAACAGATTAAAAAGGTGCTCGTCTTGCAAATGAGATTTTGCGTTTCCGGGGAATCATTTTTGAAACCATCAGAGGTATAGATTCCTGAATCGATTTTATCCGCACCCGGACCAACTTCTGAAGTTTGTATTTTTCGAATGGGTTTCTTTTGCCCTAATCTAACTCGATATCACCTAACTCACCTCTTCTTCGTTCATCTTCCAGATTCCTGTCTCTCGTTCGCCTACGCGTTTGAGATTAAATACTTTCATTCCAGAGAGTTTAAACATAAAAAATACTCCTCCATAGGTAGCCAGATATTTGTCTACTTATAGGGGAGCATTAGCCTGTTTTCGTATTTGTTTCTTTTAAAACACAATGAATTATTTTGTCTGATAGGATGCTAAGGCTTTTTCTATTGCTCTTTTCACCATATTGCCAGCATCTTTAGAAGTAATACCGCCCCAACCTTCTTGTTGAACGGTGTCATAAAAGCCTAATTCTTTAGCGAGTTCTTCTTTCATTCCTTCTGACATGATTCGCCTTCTTCTGCTCATCTTGGAATCACTCCTTATTCATTGCTACTCATAGCTTTCCTCAGAAGTAATTCTTTCATGAAGGTAATTACTAGTAGTTGTTTTAACCTTTCTAAAACACAAAAAAGCAGCAAATTGGCTTGCCGCTTTTGTTGATGTTATATAAGGTTAGCTTAAAGCAACTTGTCCTGATGTGTCTTCATAGAAAGTAATTTGAACCGTTTCTGTTAAAACATCCGCATAGCTGTAAGATACGCGTTCAAATGCATTTTCATCTTGATCTAACTCGATGACAAATACAGATGGATACGTTTCAGCTAAAACGCCAGACCGTTCAATTGTCTTTCTGCGTCCGCCATTAGCCTTGAGCATTAGCCTTTTACCAAGATTTGAATCAAGTGCCTTTTTGATATCCAATAATGTTTTTCCCATTCGGTCCACCTCACTATAGAAAGTATACCACTTTACCACAATTAAGTCAAGTAAAATTATTAATTATATCAATAAACAAAAACAGTTGCAACACATTTCGTTCTACTTTTTTTGCTAATTTTCTACATTCCTAACATTCCCCATCTTTTAGGAAATTATGTAAAATTATTGAGAATCTTATTTTTCCACATAAAAAAGAAGCCCAACCGACATTGGCAAGCCCCTCTAACATACCCTTATTTTATCATTTTCCCAATAGGTAAACTCTCTTTTAAAATGACCCAAACGGATCAATAGATTGTTCTTCCTCTTCCTCATAATGGAACGGCATACCCGTCCTAAGCACACCTTTTGTTTCCACCCCACCTAAGCCTCTTTCACCAGATAATGTATTTCTTAACACGTCCCAAACACGAATATGCTCATTATAAGGTGTAAAACTAATCTTACTTACAATATATACCGGATCTAGCGCATGAATATTTACTCTTGATGGAGAACTAGCAAAATTAGCTCCAGCATGAATCAGGGATTCAAAGTGAGATTGACAAGCTCCAGCAAAGATGACAAGTTGATCTAAATGAGGAACCTTCTTCCTGGCTTCTTTCACCGTTTGCACAAAATGCTTAGAATGGCGGTAAGCCTCTATATCTGCTTTACTACCCTTTGCCTTTGTATATGCGTCATGGCCAGTAATAACTAAAATATCCGGTCGATAATAATCTACTAACTCCCCAATAACACGAGGCATATCCTTTTCACTTAAGTGTAGACCTGTAACTGGAATACCGATTTTCTCATATACCGTTAAACATTTCTTTAGATACCCTGGATCACCATCAAGATGTAATACCTTCCCGGGTAATTGAAAATAATTAGCTGCTTTACTATATCCCTCTGTTACTGTATATTCCCTTTTCTCTTGCAATAGATGAACATCTTGACGGAATAATTCAAGAGATTGCTCTTCAAGTGTGCGGAATTCCTGCATAATCCTTCGCTGATCAGACTGACTCATGATGATAAGATCCTCATAAGGAGCATCTGCAATGAGCCTTATATCTTCTCCATATAATACCGCCATCTTTTTCCCATCATGCTCTCTTATGTCAATAACGCGGAACATAATATCACAATGATAGGAAACCCTCCCAACGATATCCATTAATTTTATAGTCACTGTCGTCACTCCATTTTGGGCCATTTCCCTGAGTCTGTTTCTTTAGTTAAATTATGCGCCAATGCTTGGACCTGTGCTTCTCTATAGCGCCTCTTCACCGTACAAGGAAAAATTGCAAATCCCAAAAACCAAATTAAAAACCGGACTAAACACTTTTAATAAAGTCATTAGTCCGGTTCATATGTGCTAATACCTAGTAGATGCTATGAACTGAAGTGAGGTAGTAATGCGTCAGCCAAACGAGCGAATTCTTCTAACCCTAACGTTTCTCCTCTTCTCGTTGGTTCAACCCCAGCTTGATTTAGTGCCTGTAAAATGAACTCTTTTCTTTCTTTCCCCTTCTCTAACTGACTCGTTAAATTATTGAGGATGGTTTTTCTCCTTTGTGCAAAGCTTGCTCTTGTTACTGTAAAGAAGAAGGCTTCATCTTGAACTTTCACTGCTGGTTGATCTAATTTTGTTAAGCGGATAACAGCAGAATCGACATTCGGTTGAGGAATGAAGACAGACTTAGGAACAATCATAACAGTCTCTGCTTTTGTATAATATTGAATTGCAATCGAAAGGGAGCCATAGCTTTTAGAGCCAGGACTCGCAGAGATACGTTCTGCGACCTCCTTTTGCAACATACATACAATACCTCTAATCGGGAGCTGATCCTCTAATAACTTCATAATGATTGGCGTAGTGACATAGTAAGGTAAATTAGCAACAACCATTAAATCATCGATGTTTGCAAATTCTTGTTGTATCGCCGAAACGATATCAGCCTTTAGTACATCTTCATTAATAACTTTTACATTCGGATATGGCTCAAGTGTATCTGCCAATATTGGTAATAGTCGGTGATCGATTTCAAAAGCTAAAACCTTCTCACTTCTCTTAGCTAATTGCTCAGTTAATGCACCAATACCAGGACCAATTTCAATGGCACCAGACTTGGGTGTTAATTCAGCATGATCCACAATTCGATTTAATATATTCGTGTCTATTAAGAAGTTTTGACCTAAACTCTTTTTAAACGAAAAGCCATGCTTCTCTAAAATTGCTTTCGTTCTTATCGGTGTGGCAATATCCTTATTCATAATCAAGCTCCTTGTCCATTTTAGCTACCGCTGCCAAAAAGTCTTTCTTTGTAATTTGAAACATTGTTAAACGTTTATAAAGTTGCTTGCCATTGGCATAACCTATCTTTAAAATCTTGCCTAGCTCTTCACGGCGCTTCTTTGCGTCACTGCCACCAATTAAGCCTGCGTCCATTAGATCAGCCTGCGTCACTTCAGACACAGCCTCCTCTGTCATGACATAGGCATGGGAGAGCGCCTCTCGTATCACCTCAACAGAAGCATGCTCTACACCTACACCTTTACCATGCTTAGCTATAGCAAATTGTTTATCAATAAAGGCGTGCTTGCATTGTGGGACATGCTTTGTAATCGTATGTCTAATTTTCTCACCAGGAAAATCAGGATCTGTTAAAACAATAACACCTCTCGTTTTTTGCGCCAGTTTTATTTTTTCTAATGTCTCAAAATTTATGGCTGAGCCATTTGTTTCAATTGTATCGGCATCTAATGCCTTTCTAATCGCGACAGTATCGTCCTTACCCTCTACCACGATAATCTCTTTTATTTTCATCTTAACACCTATCCGTTCACTAAAAACTTCCAATTTATACTTATTCAGCAAACTTATTTTAAAAATAATGAATTATTTGCAAAAAAAGTGAAACATTTCTGTAATGTTAATCGTCTAAATATATATAATGATAGTACAGCAAGATAGCATGCATTTTATTATATATGAAACATCCTTCGAAAGAAAATGCAAATAACAGAAAAAGAGCAGAGGATGAATTCCCCTGCTTACAAACACCATCTAATTAAGCACACGTATTTTCACTTGCTTACGTCCCCAACGATAAGCATCAGATTTACTGGAGAAAAATACGTCAATCTTATTCCCTTTAATAGCAGATCCCGTATCGGAAGCTACAGCGTAACCATAACCTTCCACATATACTTTTGTCCCTAAAGGAATAACGCTCGGATCTACCGCTATCACTTTTGCTCCTGGATTAGCTTTTAAATCTAATCCCGTCGCTGTGACACCTGAACAACCATTACAACCTGCAGTATAGGCAGTAGAGCTAACATACATTTCTTTGCCACTAGATTCATTAGTCTCGCCGCGAGATGCCACTTTTGTAACTGGTTGAGATACTTTTGTTCCAACAGCAACTATATGATCTTTTGATTCTTTTACTTTTTCTTCACTAAGTAATTTACGAGAGATTTCTTTTCCATTTTCACGAGTAATTTCAAATTCTTTTTTCAAAAGTCCATCTTGACCTTTTTCGAGAACCTTTTCACTACCCTTTTTCAAGCTGTCGTCTTTTTTAGTTACGACCGCATATTCAATTGGTTCTTCCACTACATCGGTGACCTTTTCAACTCTGATGACTTTTATTACGTCATTTTCTTTGACTGTCTCATCCAACTTTGGTTCAACACGATCTAATTTTCCTAGCTTAATATCTTGTTGCGATAAAAAGTCAGCGACCGTAGTCGAAGTTGACCACACTTCTTCGGTTTTATCATTCGCACCTTCTGCTAATTCAATTTTGAACGCGCGATCAATCTTGATGTCCATCTTACCTGTAATTTTATCACCTAATTTAGGCTTTATGACATCATGTTTACTTAATTCAATATTCTCTTCATCTATCAGCTCTTGCACAGTATCAGCTGTTGTCCATATGACCTCGGAATCTTTTTTGTCGGTAATCTTCACCTGCACTGCAGGATTCCAAACCACTTCCATATTGTCCTTAACGGCTTTATCTACCGAGGGGTACACATAGTCTTCTGAGCGTAATCCTATATCCATTTCGTCAAATATCTCTTGAATGGTTTTTGCGTGTGTATTTATTGTTTGTTCCTCACCATCTAATGTTAGAGCAACGGTTTTCTTTGTCATTTCAAAGATTAAAAAACCGCTAGCTGTAATCGTAACGATTAGACTAGCAAAGATAACTGCCCATTTTTTCTTGCTCAAAGACTTGGATAACAGGTTTTTCATGTAATTTATCACGATGAAAATTGCCTCCTTTTCTCTCGGAGTGATTATATAGACTATCTTGCTGACTGTCAACACTCACTATCTGATTTTTTGGAGGGAAAGATAAAACGGAACATCCCCAAGTATTCCTCTTCCCCTTATAAAGAGTTCAAGAAAAGAGCGTTCACCTTATCATCCACACCCCCTAAAAATACTGAATCAATCGAGCATTTCAGAAGTCAGGCAAACTGATATACCTTCTATTCTCCGAAACACTCTTTTTTCCCTCTTTCCATACAAGAAAAAATTTTTTCTGCACGTACGCTCTATTATGCAGAAAAAGCATTTTTTTGCAAAGTGAGAGATATCGACATGGTTATCCTATGAGGACAGATTCCTGTGTAGAACTTTTTGGTATAAGAAAACATTTGGACAAGCTTCTATTATTTTTGACAATATTTGCTGTCAATTTATAGCGAATAATTTTTTTGCGTTTTCAGTTGTAATTGCCGCAACTTCTTCTACTGGAATGTTTTTAATTTCAGCAATTTGTTCACAGACCAACTTCACATAGCTTGGTTCATTACGTTTGCCACGGAATGGGTGCGGAGCTAAATATGGGCAATCTGTTTCAATCAACAATTTTTCTAATGGAATCTCTGCTGCCACTTCCTTTGGTTTTCTTGCATTTTTAAAAGTAACAGGGCCACCTAATGAAATATAAAAATTCATATCAATGCATTCTTTAGCTGTTTCAGGGCTTCCACTAAAACAATGCATAATCCCACCTACTTCAGCAGCATTTTCTTCTTTTAATATTTCTAGGATATCAGCTGTTGCTTCACGGTTATGAATAATAATCGGTAATTTTACTTTTTTCGCCAATTGTATTTGTTGTCTAAACACATCTTTTTGCACATCTTTTGGTGACTTATCCCAATGGTAATCTAATCCCATTTCTCCGATTGCGACTACTTTTGGATGCTTCGATAATTCTTCTATCCAAATTAAATCTCCTTCAGTCATATCAATCGCATCAACCGGATGCCAACCAATGCTCGCATAAAGGAAATCATATTGTTCAATCAGTTCCATTGCTCTTTCAATTGTCGGTCTATCAAAACCAACGACGACCATTTTTTCAACCCCAGCTTCTCTTGCTCGCTTAATCACTTCTGCCAAATCCTCGTCATATTGTTCCGCATTTAAATGAACATGTGTATCAAATAGCATTCTCATTTCTCCTTTTTTATTACTATTTTAGAAAACTAACAACTATGATATTAAATAAACATCTTCCTTCTATATATAGAGTTAACCTTAATAACTTTATTTAGATATATTATATAAAAATAAAAAAACATAGAAATGCATCATCGTCTTTGTAACGGATCACATTTCTATGTTCTTAAAACCTTCTGCTTCCATTAAACGGATATTATTTGACTCTCGCGCCTATTGGTAATGACTCTGCAATTGTAGCTAATGATAATGCGCCATCTTGACTTCCAGCAAGAATCATTCCCTCAGATAATTCTCCACGCAATTTAACAGGTTTAAGATTGGTTACACAAATGACTTTACGGCCAACTAAATCTTCTGGTTTGTAAAACTTTGCGATACCTGAAACAACTTGACGTTTTTCATAACCTAAATCCAATTGTAATTTTAATAACTTATCCGCTTTTTTGACTGGTTCAGCCTCTATGACTTGAGCAACACGTAAATCCACTTTCATGAAGTCATCAATCGTGATTTCCTCACTATCTGGTTTCGCTTGTACTTGCTTCTCTTCTTTTTCTCCTTGAGGTGCACTACCCTGCATTTTTTGCTTAATATACTCAACCTCTTCACTAATTTCAAGACGAGGGAAAATAGGATCACCCTTTTGTACTTTTATACCTTCGCCAATTTTACCAAATGTCTCAATGCTCTCCCAAGAGATGAGCTCTTCTTTGTTTACATTTAACTGTGTAAAGATTTTCTCTGGTGTTCTAGTTAAGAACGGTTGTAATAGAACGGCGATTCTTCTTAACGATTCTGCTAAGTGGTACATCGTCGTTGCTAATTCCTCTTGTGTATTCTCCTCTTTCGCAAGCATCCATGGCTTTGTTTCATCAATATATTTATTCGTACGACTGACCAATTGCCATACAGCAGACAGCGCTACTGAAAACTCCATGTTTTCCATTGCTTCTTCATATTTCCCAACTGTCTCTTCATTCATTTGTACAAGTGCTTGATCAAATTCACCGTTTGAACCACGATAAGTTGGAATGACGCCGTCAAAGTACTTATTAATCATGGCCACTGTCCGATTCAAGAGGTTTCCTAAATCATTGGCTAAATCAAAATTAATACGCTCGATGAAACCTTCAGGTGTAAATACGCCATCAGCGCCAAATGGCACTTCGCGCAATAAGTAATAACGTAACGCATCTAGACCATAACGATCAATTAATGTGACTGGGTCTACTACATTACCTTTAGATTTAGACATTTTTCCATCTTTCATTAATAACCAACCGTGAGCGAATACTTTCTTAGGTAATGGTAAGTCTAGTGCCATTAACATAATTGGCCAGTAAATAGTATGGAAGCGCACAATTTCTTTTCCGACTAAATGAACATCTGCAGGCCAGTACTTCAAATACTTACTATCATTATCTGAGCCATATCCTAGTGCAGTAATATAGTTTGATAAGGCGTCAATCCATACATAAATGACATGCTTAGGATTACCAGGAACTGGAACACCCCAATCGAATGTTGTACGAGATACAGCTAAATCCTCTAACCCAGGTTTAATGAAGTTATTAATCATTTCATTTTTCCTAGATTCTGGTTGAATAAAAGAAGGGTTGTCTTCGTAATATTGTAGTAAACGATCAGCATATTTACTAACTTTAAAGAAATATGACTCCTCTTTCACACGATGAACCGGTCTCCCACAATCTGGACAGTTACCTTCAACTAATTGTGTTTCAGTAAAATACGATTCACAAGGTGTACAATACCAACCTTCATATTCCCCAAGATAAATATCACCTTGCTCTAATAATTGAGCAAAAATCTTCTCAACTACTTCTTTATGTCTTGTTTCTGTTGTACGAATGAAGTCATCATAAGAAATATCCAACTTTTTCCATAAGTCTTGGATACCGCTAACGATTTCATCCACATAACTTTGGGGAGACACGCCTTTTTCTTCCGCTTTTTCTTGAATTTTTTGGCCATGCTCATCAGTACCCGTCAAATACATTACATCATAACCTCTTAGACGCTTATAACGTGCCATCGCATCACCAGCAACGGTCGTATAAGCATGTCCAATATGTAAATTTCCGCTCGGATAGTAAATTGGAGTGGTTAAATAAAAAGTCTTTAATTTTTCCTCCATGTTTATTTCCTCCTCATCTTAAAAAACCCGCCCTTATGACGAGTCTAATCTCTCATATCTGACCATATATTTATTGTTTCTTCTTTGTATAAAAAAAGAATATATATGAGTCATCTTAGCCTCTATCTTCCTCAAAATATACCTAAAAACTTGAATTTGTGCAACATTTCCGAAGGGAGAAGCCATGGTTTTATTACAACCTCCGTGTTTTTTCTAAAGCCTTACTCAAATTAATCCTTCGACAAAAAAATAGACAAATAGGTGAATTTTGTCGAATTATGTCGTTTTGTCGAAACGAGGTATGTACGTCTACTGGAAATTGGGTGAGTTTTTATCCATGACTTTTCCATCATAAACCTTGATAAATCAATAATCCTTCCCATGTTAATAATTTCCACACAAAAATAAAATAAAGTAATTGACGATTATGGCAATGGTTGGTATTATAATATCAACAATGATTTTTGTCGAATAATGACGAAAAAGATAAATAATTAGATAGATGACTGGGAGGAGCAATTAATATGAAATCTACTGGTATTGTTCGTAAAGTTGATGAATTAGGTCGTGTAGTTATTCCAATTGAACTTAGACGTACTCTTGGTATTGCAGAAAAAGACGCATTAGAAATCTATGTGGATGATGAAAAAATCATCTTAAAAAAATATAAGCCAAACATGACTTGCCAAGTAACTGGTGAAGTATCCGATGATAACATCTCACTAGCTGGTGGAAAATTAATCCTTAGCAAAGATGGCGCGGAGCAATTAATTAAAGAAATCCAAAGCAATTTTGAACTAACTAAATAAACAACAAAGAGACTCCTATTTGCGAGTCTCTATTTTTTTACGCTTCATCAATATGATAAATCTTGTATACCTCTCGTTTACTCATATCACGGTCTAGGGCTGTTTGTTTAATGGCATCCTTACTTTTCAAACCTTTTTCTTCTATATAATAAGTAATTTGCTCTTCAATAGATAACCCTTCCCACCACTTACTTTCTTCTACTGGCTCTTTGCAACCCTCAATAATTAAACAAAATTCCCCGCGAATTTCTGATTGGCCTGCCCATTCTACTGCTTCTCTTATCGACCCTCTAATAAACTCTTCATACTTCTTTGTCAGCTCCCTACTCAAAACAATTGAGCGATCGCCTAAGATATCTAACATGAGCTGTAAGCTTTCCTTCAACCTATGAGGAGATTCATATAAAATGATTGTAGAAGATACTTTTGAAAGCGTCTCTAACTCTGCCTTTTTCTGCTTCTTTTGCCGATTTAAAAAGCCATAAAAGAAAAATGGCTGTGTCGGTAGCCCCGAAGCAATCAATGCTGTAAGTGCAGCATTTGCACCAGGTAATGGGACAACAGTAAGCTTCTCTTCAATGGCACTAGTAACCAGCTCATATCCTGGGTCAGAAATGGTTGGCATACCTGCATCACTCACAAGCGCAATTTTCTCTCCATCTTTCAACTTCGCAATTAATTTAAAGCCGCTACTCTCTTTATTATGCTCATGGTAACTAATAATGGGTGTCTCTATCTCAAAGTAGTTGCATAGTTTTTTTGTATTCCTAGTATCCTCCGCAGCAATCCAATCGGCTTCCTTTAATATTCTCAAGCTGCGATAGCTAATATCCTCTAGATTACCTATGGGTGTTGGCACTAAGTAGAGAATGCCTTTTTCATTCTCCATATGGAAACTCTTCTGTTGTTGCATATTACTCACCAACCTTCTTCTCTTTGGGTATTCATCCATTCAATTTTTTTCTGTCTACTCAATCGCTTAAAACGATATTCCATTTTCTGTGCCTCTGACTTACTAGAAAATATTTGATGAAAAATAAGCGTTAGCGGTGCTCTTCCCCTTGTATATTTAGCGCCTTTTCCAGCATTATGCTTTTCTATCCTTTGCATAAGATTATTTGTATACCCCGCATAGAAGGTGCCGTCTTTGCATTCGAGTACGTAAAAGTAATGGGTTTCAGTCTCCATACAACATCAACCTCATTTCCTTTGTATACTCACCCGACGTCTCATAGATATACAATGGCGGCAATATTTTTAAGTCAGGTTTTCCTTTTTTAATGCCTTCCACTAGAAGCACATTCGCTTCTTTCCCTTGCTCAGGATAAACGATTTGTATTCTTTTTGGTTCTATCTCATACTTTCTCATTAATGTCACAAGATCTAACAACCTACCTGGGCGATGAACAAAAGAAACTTTCCCTCCGTGCTTAACTAGTTGACTTGCTGACTGAATTGTATCTTCTAATGTACAGAGAATCTCATGTCGAGCAATCGCATAATGTTCATTTTCATTTTTGTGTTTATTGGTATCGACTGGAAAATAAGGTGGATTGCAAGTCACCACATCATACTTAGCATACCCTAATTGCCGAGCAATGCCTTTAACATCTCCCTTTACCACCTTAACTTGATTCTCTAGTTGATTATATTGAATACTTCTATTCGCCATATCGACAAGACGATCTTGTATTTCCACTCCTGTAATCATTCCTTTTGTTCTTGCACTTAAAAACAAAGGTATCACACCATTACCACTACATAAATCTATGATATTTCCTTTTTGTATCGGTAAGTAAGTGAATCGAGCCAATAAAACAGCATCAACCGAAAATGAAAATACGGAAGGACTTTGAATAATTCTCAATCCCTCTGCTAACAAATGATCTAACCTTTCATCACCCTTTAACATAACCATTTCTCTTCCTCCATTACTAAAAAAGCACACTTCGTATCTATCTATCGGTTGAAGCCTCTAAAGCCAAGGACTTCTTTGCATATCTTTAAAAAAACCTTCCTTGTTTAGAAGGAAGGTATCGATTATTTTTTATTTAAAAATGATAAACAGAACAAGCAATCCCCATCTTTTCTAGGACTACCAAAATGAAGATTACAAATATGGAAACCTTCTTGATATAGTCTAGCAAGGTTGTCATAGCCTTCCCCTATATCAAAGAGTTTTTCTTTCTCTGTTTCTTCCTTCTGCTGCTCATTTTTCTTTTCTCGGTCAGATGTTATCTTTAATCTTCTACGTAAATGTTCATTTTCCAACTTCAATGCATTATTCTCTTCTAATACCTCAGCAAGATGCTGTTTCAACTCACCAAGCTGTATATATAATTGACCGATTTGCGATTCCATATTATCTACAGAGTCAAAGATTTCTTTTTTATCCAAGCATTCCACCTCATTAATCTGTGGATTGAACTGACACGGCATTCTCATTAATTTCGTCTAATGTAAATTCTAGCACTCTTTCCTGTTCCTTTAGGTTAACTTGTAGAATTCTTTCAAGTATATTTAACCCTACTACCCTTCCAGAACCTTCCGGTGTCTTTACCCATTCCCCTACATCTGGGAGCTCTTTTTTAGCTGCTTCATACTCGTCATTTTCATATTTCAAACAGCACATTAAGCGACCACATAGTCCAGATATCTTCGTTGGGTTCAAAGATAAATTTTGATCCTTAGCCATTTTGATCGAAACTGGGTCAAAATCACCTAAAAAAGTGGAACAACAAAGCATTCTGCCACAAGGACCTATGCCACCAAGCATCTTTGCCTCATCACGAACGCCAATTTGACGAAGTTCGATTCTTGTCCGAAAAATGGCCGCTAAATCCTTTACTAGTTCACGGAAATCCACTCTACCATCAGCAGTAAAGTAAAAGATGACCTTATTGCGGTCAAAAGTATATTCAACATCCACCAATTTCATATCTAATTGATGCGTAGTTACTTTCTCTAAACAAACTTGATAAGCTTCTTTAGCCGCTTGTCTATTCTCTTCTACAATCATACGATCCTTTTGATCAGCAATACGTAGAACTTTTTTTAAAGGTAGGACTACATCATGTTCTCCAACCTTTTTAGGAGCAATGACAACTTTACCGTATTCTACTCCTCTTACAGTCTCGACAATGACAAAGTCATCCTTTTGTATTTGAAGATCACCGGGATCAAAATAATATATTTTGCCCGCTTTTTTAAAGCGAACACCTACTACATCATACAAATGAAGATCCCTCCTGCATCTTTAACACTAACTGTTCCATTAACAGCTGCGCATTCATGTTTGCTTGCAGCTTCCTTTTTGCATCTAAAACTGCAGACATTTGCTCTGTTAACTTTCTATTAGATGTATGAAGCGCGTGTTGTTCTAGCCAGCTTAGCTCATGCGTATAGGCGAGCCTATCACTCTTATCAAGCTGTATATATAACAAATCTTTTAATAAAAGAAGTAATAAGTCTAAACCTAAATCCTGATGTTCTTTCTCCTTAAAATGTGGAAACCACTCTTCTTGGAGAGTGACCATCGCTTGTAACGGATTTTTTTTAAGTACTTCGTATAATTTTAACACTATTTTTTGCGCTTGTACAAACCAATCATCATTACTATATGCTAAAGCCCCATCCAAATTATGGGTAATTTGCGCGAGTAATGGTGCATACTTTTCTTTCACACCATAATCTACGAATTGTTGTACTAAAAATTTTGCAGCGATTGGCTGAAATGAGATCGTTTGACACCTTGATAATATGGTAGGTAACATTCGTTGAGATTGTTCAGTCAATAGAATTGCTGTTGTATCCATATGCGGTTCTTCGAGAAATTTCAGCAAACTATTAGCTGCGTTTGTTGTCATTCGATCAGCATGAACGATAATATATACTTTTCTACTGGATTCGACGCCCCGTTTTGAAAACTCTTCTTGTAATGACCGAATCTGCTGCTTCTTTATCGATTGACCATCTGGCTCAACAAGATGTACATCCGGATGGTTAAAGTGATTAATCCTTTTGCAGTTATTACATGTTTCACATGGAACATAGTCATTAATTGGAGCATTGCAAAAAAGACTCTTTGCTAGAAGCATACCCGTATCTTTTTTTCCTGTTCCTTTCAGTCCTTCAAAAAGGTAAGCGTGGGCAAGGCGTTCCTTACTTAAACTATTTTTAAGCATCTTCAACACGACTGGCTGTAATTCTTCTATTTGATCCCATGTTTTTGTCATGCTGATCACTCACTTACGTATATAAATTTATTAATAATCCTTTGATTTCTCCGATTTTACTAAGAATATCAATGGCACTTTTCTCTTGTAAAAGTAGGTCATCGGCTAGTTGAGCAAGCTTTTCATCAATCGTTTCTACAATTTTCAACGACCTACTTTGTCCTAGTTGATTCCAACTATGGGATTGCTTAATATCCAACCCATGCTCAACAGTCTCTTTCACAAAACGCTTAACAAGCATTTTGTATTTTGCTAAATCTTTAAAGCTCCTGGACTTAGCTACCCTCTGTCCAGCTGATTCTATATCACCTAAAAGCATTTGCATTTGTGTCATCTGCATTTTTTGACCACTTTTTTGCACAAGATCGTTAAAACGCACTTGCGATCCAATAGGATGCTTACTGTTGTCTTGCCTTCTATTATCTATATTAAGACGTAAATCTTGATTAATCTTCATTTATGCCTCCAAATAGGTTTAGAAGTGATGGAATTGTTCTACTGGAAGAACAAATACAGTCGCTCCACCTACTTCTACTTCAACAGGGTAAGGAATATATGAATCGGCATTACCACCCATTGGTGAAACCGGCGCAACAAGTTGCTCTCTCGATTGGCAATTATCCTTAATGACCTGTAAGCATTTGTCTACTCGAATATCTTCCGTACCAATTAAAAAGGTTGTGTTACCCGACTTTAAAAATCCCCCTGTACTGGCTAATTTGGTTGCACGAAAATTATGATCTACTAATGCTTTAGATAACTTATTACTATCTTGATCTTGTATGACTGCTAATACGAGCTTCATCATACCACCCTCCTATATCTTTACTTTCTTCTATTATATCAGTTATTCTATGCACAAACAGAGATATACTGACCGAATTTTTCGCCAAGTAGCTTAATCCTTATTTTGAAGTGCTTTTCTAACAATGTCCATCGTTTGCTCAAATACTTTTTCAACAGAGGCATCGGCATTTACAGTTTGAATGCGATTAGAAGATTGCTTCCGAACAATTTCATACCCTTCATATACCTTTTGATGAAACTGTAAATCTTCTAAATCTAAACGATTTACTTCCCTGCCCTTATTTTGATTAATTCTCTGTAACCCTCGTTCTGGTGCGATATCGAAGTACAAAGTCAATTGAGGCATGGCATTTTCAATGGCAAACTGATTGATGGACCAAACTTCCTCAATGCCAATCCCTCTTGCAAATCCTTGATATGCAATAGAGCTATCAACAAATCGATCACATAGTACAATCTTACCCATTTCAAGGGCTGGTAAGACCTTTTCAACTAAATGTTGTCTTCTTGCCGCGGCATAAAGTAACGCCTCTGTTCTTGCATCCATTTTTGTATTCTTCGGATCCAGTATAACAGCCCGGACCTGTTCTGCAATAGCAATTCCACCAGGCTCTCTCGTATGTACTACGTTATATCCTTCTGCTTCTAATTGTTTCTTAACCATTTCTGTAATCGTCGTTTTTCCTGCCCCGTCTGGACCTTCAATTGATATAAAGTAACCTTTAGTCATCCTTGTCCCTCGCTGTCTTATATATTTCTATGTATGATTGTTCTAAGTTTTTCTTGTTTTGAATTCGTGCACCTTTATTTAAATAACCTTGCAAACTAGTGATATGCTCTTTTGTAATTCTTTCACCTTTATATATTAAAGGAATACCAGGCGGGTATGGTGTCACCATTCGTGCGCTAATTTCACCAATCGCACTTGCAAAAGGAACGGTAACAATCATTGCTCCCTCTGGTACCTCTACTAATTCTGAATGCGATGGAATGGGATTCACCTTCACCTCTTTTTCTGCATTGGGAATGTCAGTACTAACTTCTTGCAATGCATCGATAATTTTATTAAAACGATCCTCATCGTCACACCTTAATAATGGAAGTACAAATAAAACATTTAACGGATCAGCTAGCTCTGTATAAATACCTCGTTTCTCTAGCAGCTCTTGTAGTTGATAACCACTCATATGTTTAAACTGTAATGCCAGTTTTAATGGATCATCTGTTGGCATAATAGCTAGTCCAGAAATATAACTTAATTTCTTCTTCAATTCTTTTATCCGTTGGACTAAATGTTTACCATCTTCTTCTGTATATTGACTGACAAAAAATCTAGCCATATCTAATGAAGCCATAATAACATAAGATGGGCTACTGGATTGCAACATACTTAAATATTCCTGTATGCTGTCTTCATCCACCCGATCACCTTGAATATGAAGAAAGGCCCCCATTGTCAAAGCTGGCAATGTTTTATGGGCAGATTGTATAACTACATCTGCTCCTAATTGTAAACTTGAGGGTGGGAAAAATCTTGTACTCGCTATAAAATGAGCACCGTGTGCTTCATCAACTAAAACTAATACTTTTTTTTCACGGCATAGTGCAATAATATCTTCTAATGGATACACTGTACCATAATAACTCGGATATGTAAGAATAACAGCTTTAATGTCTCCATACTTACTTAATGCTTCTTCAATATGAGTATAGGAAACACCTTCACTAATGCCCCATTCCTGGTTAAACTCAGGCAGAATAAAAATGGGTTCAGCTCCAATAAGCCTAAGGCCATTTAAAATAGACTTATGACTATTCCGTTGAACAAGCACACGGTCTCCCCTTTTTAATGTGCCACAAATCATCGCTAAATTACCTACAGTAGAACCATTTATAAGAAAAAAACTTCTTTTAGCCCCGTATAAAGTAGCAAGCAAGGATTGAGCTTCTTTGATTACATCTTCAGCAGAATGAAGATCATCAAGCCCGCTGATTTCTGTCAAATCCAATTGTAAAAGTTGTCGAAAATAATCATCAACCTCATTCAATCCAGAGAGCAGACTACCCCCTTTATGACCAGGTACATGATAATTCTCAGGCTTTCTTTTTATATGCTGTATTAATTTTTCAACTAACGGCATTTGTTTCTGATCCATTGAACGCAAATCCTTTTTATTAGTTTAAATAAATTTACTGTATAGACATACACCTATTGGTGATTACAAACATAAACTGTTAACAACTCACTTATGAGAGTAAAATTCTAAATATTGTATATATTTTATCATCATTGGCTATGATTGAATGTACGGAGGTGACATTGTGAAAACGTTTAATGAAAAAACATGTGTAATCTGTGAACAATCACAATCTACTGGTATCCACTTATATACTTCTTTTATTTGTATACAGTGTGAGGAACAAATCGTGAATACCGAAACAGATGATCCTCATTATAATTATTATGTCCAACAATTAAAAAGAGTCACTACACCTGAAATTTTATCTTAATTTCCCTTTTGCTTCTATACTTATCTTATGATCTTCTCTATTATTTTAACAAATATTAGGGAGTTTTTTTATTTTGGAAAACTATCTACAGTGTAGCTTTCATTATACGGAGCACTATGCATAAATCAACTTCTTCAAGAATCTGTAGCTACAATTGTTGAAAGATAAAGAGATCGTAAAAGTCCGAATTACATTCTTGCTCTTTTCTTTACTCACATGTGATGAACTAACGAAAGTTCATTTAATGACTCTCTAAACAAGCCAACAGTTTTCTGACTAAGATAAGGTTTCCTAATCATTGCTATCATTGCTGATTTTCCAAATCTTTTATATCACTTTGCCTTACTACAAGGAACAATTATCGTCGTGGTATTGATACAAAACACCATAGTCATTTTTTGATTTACTATTAAACCCTCAAACTCAACAATTTAATATTATTATTTTCTCACTGTTATTTTTTAGGAGCATATATTTACTAACTCATATACACACAAAAAAGAGCACATACAAATGATGTGCTCTTTTATCTTGCCCGGCAACGTCCTACTCTCACAAGGGGACAGCCCCTAACTACCATCGGCGCTGAGAAGCTTAACTTCCGTGTTCGGTATGGGAACGGGTGTGACCTTCTCGCTATCGCCACCGGACTATGAAATTGTAAGGGAATCGTTCCCTCAAAACTAGGTAATGTTGAAGAAGATATTTATTGAGTAATCGCCTGTTTGGTTAAGTCCTCGATCGATTAGTATTAGTCAGCTGCATGTGTCGCCACACTTCCACCTCTAACCTATCAACCTGATCATCTTTCAGGGATCTTACTAGCTTGCGCTATGGGAAATCTCATCTCGAGGGGGGCTTCATGCTTAGATGCTTTCAGCACTTATCCCTTCCGCACATAGCTACCCAGCGATGCCTTTGGCAAGACAACTGGTACACCAGCGGTGCGTCCATCCCGGTCCTCTCGTACTAAGGACAGCTCCTCTCAAATTTCCTGCGCCCACGACGGATAGGGACCGAACTGTCTCACGACGTTCTGAACCCAGCTCGCGTACCGCTTTAATGGGCGAACAGCCCAACCCTTGGGACCGACTACAGCCCCAGGATGCGATGAGCCGACATCGAGGTGCCAAACCTCCCCGTCGATGTGGACTCTTGGGGGAGATAAGCCTGTTATCCCCGGGGTAGCTTTTATCCGTTGAGCGATGGCCCTTCCATGCGGAACCACCGGATCACTAAGCCCGACTTTCGTCCCTGCTCGACTTGTAGGTCTCGCAGTCAAGCTCCCTTGTGCCTTTACACTCTACGAATGATTTCCAACCATTCTGAGGGAACCTTTGGGCGCCTCCGTTACTCTTTAGGAGGCGACCGCCCCAGTCAAACTGCCCACCTGACACTGTCTCCCATCCCGATAAGGGATGTGGGTTAGAATTTCAATACAGCCAGGGTAGTATCCCACCGACGCCTCCACCGAAGCTAGCGCTCCGGCTTCTAAGGCTCCTACCTATCCTGTACAAGCTGTACCAAAATTCAATATCAGGCTACAGTAAAGCTCCACGGGGTCTTTCCGTCCTGTCGCGGGTAACCTGCATCTTCACAGGTACTATAATTTCACCGAGTCTCTCGTTGAGACAGTGCCCAGATCGTTACGCCTTTCGTGCGGGTCGGAACTTACCCGACAAGGAATTTCGCTACCTTAGGACCGTTATAGTTACGGCCGCCGTTTACTGGGGCTTCGATTCAAAGCTTCGCGTGAGCTAACCTCTCCTCTTAACCTTCCAGCACCGGGCAGGCGTCAGCCCCTATACTTCGCCTTGCGGCTTCGCAGAGACCTGTGTTTTTGCTAAACAGTCGCCTGGGCCTATTCACTGCGGCTCATCAAGGCTTTAACACCCTAATGAGCACCCCTTCTCCCGAAGTTACGGGGTCATTTTGCCGAGTTCCTTAACGAGAGTTCTCTCGCTCACCTTAGGATTCTCTCCTCGCCTACCTGTGTCGGTTTGCGGTACGGGCACCTTATTCCTCGCTAGAGGCTTTTCTTGGCAGTGTGGAATCAAGAACTTCGGTACTAAATTTCCCTCGCTATCACAGCTCAAGGTATGTGACCATGGGATTTGCCTCATGGTCCCTCTAACTGCTTAGACGCACATCCAATCGTGCGCTTACCCTATCCTCCTGCGTCCCCCCATCACTCAAACAGAATACGGTGGTACAGGAATATCAACCTGTTGTCCATCGCCTACGCTTTTCAGCCTCGGCTTAGGTCCCGACTAACCCTGAGCGGACGAGCCTTCCTCAGGAAACCTTAGGCATTCGGTGGATGGGATTCTCACCCATCTTTCGCTACTCATACCGGCATTCTCACTTCTAAGCGCTCCACCAGTCCTTACGGTCTAGCTTCAACGCCCTTAGAACGCTCTCCTACCACTGAACATCAACGATGTTCAATCCACAGCTTCGGTGATACGTTTAGCCCCGGTACATTTTCGGCGCGGAGTCACTCGACCAGTGAGCTATTACGCACTCTTTAAATGGTGGCTGCTTCTAAGCCAACATCCTGGTTGTCTAAGCAACTCCACATCCTTTTCCACTTAACGTATACTTTGGGACCTTAGCTGGTGGTCTGGGCTGTTTCCCTCTTGACTACGGATCTTATCACTCGCAGTCTGACTCCCATGGATAAATCTTTGGCATTCGGAGTTTGTCTGAATTCGGTAACCCGATGAGGGCCCCTAGTCCAAACAGTGCTCTACCTCCAAGATTCTTACGCATGAGGCTAGCCCTAAAGCTATTTCGGAGAGAACCAGCTATCTCCAAGTTCGATTGGAATTTCTCCGCTACCCACACCTCATCCCCGCACTTTTCAACGTACGTGGGTTCGGGCCTCCATCCAGTGTTACCTGGACTTCACCCTGGACATGGGTAGATCACCTGGTTTCGGGTCTACGACCACATACTCATTCGCCCTATTCAGACTCGCTTTCGCTACGGCTCCGTCTGTCCAACTTAACCTCGCATGTAATCGTAACTCGCCGGTTCATTCTACAAAAGGCACGCTATCACCCATTAACGGGCTCTAACTACTTGTAGGCACACGGTTTCAGGATCTCTTTCACTCCCCTTCCGGGGTGCTTTTCACCTTTCCCTCACGGTACTGGTTCACTATCGGTCACTAGGGAGTATTTAGCCTTGGGAGATGGTCCTCCCTGCTTCCGACGGGATTTCTCGTGTCCCGCCGTACTCAGGATCCACTCTGGAGGGAACGAAGTTTCAACTACAGGGCTTTTACCTCCTATGGCGGGCCTTTCCAGACCTCTTCGTCTATCTCGTTCCTTTGTAACTCCGTATAGAATGTCCTACAACCCCAAGAGGCAAGCCTCTTGGTTTGGGCTAATCCCGTTTCGCTCGCCGCTACTCAGGGAATCGCGTTTGCTTTCTCTTCCTCCGGGTACTTAGATGTTTCAGTTCCCCGGGTCTGCCTTCCATACCCTATGTATTCAGGTATGGATCCTATCCCATAACGGATAGGGGGTTTCCCCATTCGGAAATCTCCGGATCAAAGCTTACTTACAGCTCCCCGAAGCATATCGGTGTTAGTCCCGTCCTTCATCGGCTCCTAGTGCCAAGGCATTCACCGTGCGCCCTTATTAACTTAACCATATGTTTGGGTTGCTTTCGCTTCCCTCACGGTTGTGTTTTTTAAAAAAGTTTAGTATCTCTACTCTATTATATAGAGAGAAAATAACTAAGGTGGCGAT
Organism: Cytobacillus sp. FSL R7-0696; assembly: GCF_038006865.1. NCBI lineage: Bacteria > Bacillati > Bacillota > Bacilli > Caryophanales > Bacillaceae > Cytobacillus > Cytobacillus sp. FSL R7-0696. The sequence continues at coordinate 1,701,579 of NZ_JBBOWA010000001.1, forward strand.
TACTCGGTAATCTTCTTCATTACATTATCTAGTTTTCAAAGAACGATTGAATTGAGAGATTATACTCTCAAAACTGAACGAACAGTCTAACATCAAGTAAATTCCGTATATTCCTTAGAAAGGAGGTGATCCAGCCGCACCTTCCGATACGGCTACCTTGTTACGACTTCACCCCAATCATCTGTCCCACCTTAGGCGGCTGGCTCCAAAAGGTTACCCCACCGACTTCGGGTGTTACAAACTCTCGTGGTGTGACGGGCGGTGTGTACAAGGCCCGGGAACGTATTCACCGCGGCATGCTGATCCGCGATTACTAGCGATTCCGGCTTCATGTAGGCGAGTTGCAGCCTACAATCCGAACTGAGAATGGTTTTATGGGATTGGCTAAACCTCGCGGTCTTGCAGCCCTTTGTACCATCCATTGTAGCACGTGTGTAGCCCAGGTCATAAGGGGCATGATGATTTGACGTCATCCCCACCTTCCTCCGGTTTGTCACCGGCAGTCACCTTAGAGTGCCCAACTGAATGCTGGCAACTAAGATCAAGGGTTGCGCTCGTTGCGGGACTTAACCCAACATCTCACGACACGAGCTGACGACAACCATGCACCACCTGTCACTCTGTCCCCCGAAGGGGAAAGTCCTATCTCTAGGATTGTCAGAGGATGTCAAGACCTGGTAAGGTTCTTCGCGTTGCTTCGAATTAAACCACATGCTCCACCGCTTGTGCGGGCCCCCGTCAATTCCTTTGAGTTTCAACCTTGCGGTCGTACTCCCCAGGCGGAGTGCTTAATGCGTTTGCTGCAGCACTAAAGGGCGGAAACCCTCTAACACTTAGCACTCATCGTTTACGGCGTGGACTACCAGGGTATCTAATCCTGTTTGCTCCCCACGCTTTCGCGCCTCAGCGTCAGTTACAGACCAGAAAGTCGCCTTCGCCACTGGTGTTCCTCCAAATCTCTACGCATTTCACCGCTACACTTGGAATTCCACTTTCCTCTTCTGCACTCAAGTTCCCCAGTTTCCAATGACCCTCCACGGTTGAGCCGTGGGCTTTCACATCAGACTTAAGGAACCGCCTGCGCGCGCTTTACGCCCAATAATTCCGGACAACGCTTGCCACCTACGTATTACCGCGGCTGCTGGCACGTAGTTAGCCGTGGCTTTCTGGTTAGGTACCGTCAAGGTACCGGCAGTTACTCCGGTACTTGTTCTTCCCTAACAACAGAGTTTTACGATCCGAAAACCTTCATCACTCACGCGGCGTTGCTCCGTCAGACTTTCGTCCATTGCGGAAGATTCCCTACTGCTGCCTCCCGTAGGAGTCTGGGCCGTGTCTCAGTCCCAGTGTGGCCGATCACCCTCTCAGGTCGGCTACGCATCGTCGCCTTGGTGAGCCGTTACCTCACCAACTAGCTAATGCGCCGCGGGCCCATCTGTAAGTGATAGCAGAACCATCTTTCAATCTAATTATATGTATAAATAGATATTATCCGGTATTAGCCCCGGTTTCCCGGAGTTATCCCAGTCTTACAGGCAGGTTGCCCACGTGTTACTCACCCGTCCGCCGCTAATCTTTGGGAGCAAGCTCCCTCAGATTCGCTCGACTTGCATGTATTAGGCACGCCGCCAGCGTTCGTCCTGAGCCAGGATCAAACTCTCCAATAAAGTGTTTGATTAGCTCATTTGCACCTATGGTGCTTTGTTGCTGATAAATCAGCTTTTTTTAGAATTACGCTTGACGTTTTATGTTCGTTCAGTTTTCAAAGAACAATCTCATTCGCTTCAGAAGCGACTTTATTAATATATCATCCTACGCATTATATGTCAATGCTTTTTTAAAAGTTTTTTTCTTTAAAGTTTTAAAGGATGTTGTGTCGTTGTGACGACTCTTAATATAGTATCAGCATTATATTAATATGTCAACAATATTTTAAAAGAAAAAATCAGTTACTAGAAATACGTAACTGATTACCTATCCCATTATACTTTGACTCTTATATGACATACATTTCGATTGCCACTAGCGCGCATATACCCGGCACACCTAATATCCCACTAATGGCTACAGTAGCTATATTAATAGGCAAATGAATGCCAAATTGATTTCCTACTGTATTTAGTACAAATAATAAGAGTGCACCAATGATTATTTTTATAAGGCCTTGTCCAATCCACTTAATTGGTCGAAAAGAGGCACCCGCTACTAATAGAAAGAGAATGAGAATACCTAACCCTGAGATAATCCAAACTGGCTCCAAATAAAAAACCCCCTCTATTTAAGGAAACTTGTACAACCAATGTATGAACAAGCACCTAAAAAAAGACCTTGAGGAGGTATAAAAATTAATATCGAACACTAACGTTTCTTTTTTTTGCTTCCTTGAACAGATAAAAGTATTTTGCCTCAGCAAGCTTAGCTTCACTAATTGCTTCCGCTGAAGGATCAAAACTTTTTTCAATTAAAGATTTTTGATTCTTCCATTCATCTTTTAATTCTTTTAACTGATCTAATAACTTCTCATCATATTCCTTACGAAGCCATCCTTTTTTACGAAAGAACATCGCATACACCTCTCACTATACTTCTCTTCTTCCCTCTAAAGCTTTTGAAAGTGTTACTTCATCAGCATATTCAAGGTCTCCTCCTACTGGTAATCCGTGAGCTATGCGGCTCGCCTTAATACCAGAAGGTTTAATGAGACGAGAAATATACATTGCTGTTGCCTCGCCCTCAATATTAGGATTGGTTGCCAAGATGACTTCTTGGACGGTTTCATCCTGTAATCGTTTTAACAAATCGGGAATATTAATATCTTCTGGGCCGATCCCATCCATTGGTGAAATAGCACCGTGCAAAACATGGTACAAACCATTAAATTCCTTCATTTTTTCCATGGCAATAACGTCTTTAGGGTCTTGCACAACACATATGACTGATCGATCTCTTCTTTGGTCTTCACATATATAACAAGGATCCTGATCTGTTATATGGCCACACACAGAACAATAAGATAGATTTCTCTTCGCATTCACTAATGCCTTAGCAAAATCTAGTACAGTGTCTTCTTTCATACTTAATACAAAAAAGGCCAACCGAGCGGCTGTTTTCGGTCCGATTCCTGGAAGCTTCATAAAACTATCAATCAGTTTTGATATCGGTTCAGGATAATGCATAGCTGTCTCCCCCTCTTTCATCAAAGACGAGAGCATTTGACCGAGAGACGTTTAACAACAAACTCTTTCTCATATAACTCTTCTCTTTGACTCTTAGTCTGATAGTGAATGCTTTAAAAAACGCCGCTCAGGAAAACCAGCGGCGCTTCTTTTCGTTTATCCGTATTAAAACATCCCAGGCAAGTTCATACCTTTTGTGAATTGCCCCATTGTATTATTTGTTAATTCATCACATTTTTTAATTGCATCATTTGTTGCTGCTAAAACTAAATCTTGAAGCATTTCGATATCTTCAGGATCAACAACTTCCTCTTTAATATTTACTTCTAAAACTTCTTTATGACCAGAAACAATGACAGTTACCATGCCACCGCCAGCTGTTCCTTCAATTCTTTCTTCCCCTAATTCTTCTTGCGCTTGCGCCATTTTCTTTTGCATTTTTTGCATTTGCTTCATCATATTTTGCATATTACCCATACCACGCATAATTTCTTACCTCCTAATATTTATTTAATCTTTAATTTCAATAAGATCTTCCCCAAATAATTTCATTGCCTCAGATACAACAGGATCTTCTTCCTCATTTCCCATATCCTCTGCCGTATCATCTCCATTCGCCTTTTGATACTGAAGAAATGATTGGCGAATGGACTGCCATTGTTCATCTGGTAAACCTAAGACCTGAAACCTCTTTCCGCTTAGTTCAAACAAAGATTGCGTTAGAGTTTCAATAAATTTATGATTCTCCATCGCCATTTGACAATGAATTTCATATTTGAATTTTATAATAAAAACTTGATCAGATGCAGCAACAGGCTCTGCCTCGTTTAATAATGCTGCTTGTGAGCGCATTTGATTGTGTACGAGGCGTTCTAACATTTCACCCCAATGACTTTTAACCATCATTAAGTCCTGTTTTGTTGCCTGCTTCAACACCTCATTTATTCGGCCTACAGGCGCTTGATATCCTTTTTTAGAAACACGCTGTGGCTTTTTTGCTTGAGGTGCTACTGATTCCTCTGATACTTTAACACCTTGCGCTTTTATTTGTGATAACTCTTTTTCTAATTGATCAATCCGTGTAATTAATGGTTGAACATCTTCTGCACTTTGCCCTTTAATTTGTTCTTGCTGACAAAGTTTCACAATTGCTACTTCTAAAAAAATTCTTGGATGATTCGTCCAGCGCATCTCTTGCTGGGTTTTATTTAAGTGTTCGATCAAATGATAAATTTGTTCTTGTGACACCTTTTCTGCTAACTCTATGAATGTTTCTTCTAAAAGAACTCTTTCCATCGATTCTTCAAGATTAGGTGCTGCTTTATATAATAGCATATCTCTATAATAAAGAATAAAATCTTCTACAAATCGTGCAGGATCTTTCCCTTGAAAAAGAAGTTCGCCTAATATTTCTAAGCCGTTAGCTGCATCATGATCAACGATAGCTGTTGCTAACTGATTAAGAAAACCTTGGGAAACAGCACCTGTAACAGCTAGAGCATCATCAACTGTTACACTCTCATCACTAAATGAAATTGCTTGATCCAATAAACTCAAGGCATCACGCATACCACCCTCAGCAGCTCTGGCTATAATTTGTAGTGCTTGGGTATCACAATGAACACCACTTTCATCTATAATCATTTGCATACGATTCACAATCGAAGTCGCAGTAATTCTTTTAAAATCAAAGCGCTGACATCTAGAAATGATTGTTAGTGGAATCTTATGCGGCTCTGTCGTTGCTAATATAAAAATAACATGCTGGGGTGGTTCTTCTAATGTTTTTAAGAGCGCATTGAATGCTCCCATTGACAACATATGCACCTCATCAACAATATAAACTTTATACTTAACCGCACTTGGTGCATATTTCACTTTATCTCTTATATCTCTAATCTCTTCTACACCATTATTAGATGCGGCATCAATCTCAATGACATCAGGTATGGAGCCATCAGTAATCCCTTTGCACGCATCACATTCATTACATGGCTCATTAATTGGTGCTCTTTCACAGTTTACGGCCTTAGCTAAAATTTTCGCCGCACTCGTTTTACCGGTTCCTCTTGGTCCAGTAAAAAGATAAGCATGCGAAATTTTTTCCTGAAGCAGGGCGTTTTGCAATGTTTTTGTTACATGCTCTTGCCCTACTACATCAAGAAATGTTTGTGGGCGCCATACACGATACAATGCTTGATAACTCAATTGGCACGCCCCCTTCTTTTAGTGTCGTATTTATTATAACGTATCTATTTTCTATTTTACAAAAAAGGATAGGAAAAAAACAAAAAACTCATTCTTGAAGAATGAGTTTTATAATTATATGTATATAACTGCCGTGCACCTATCTTCGACTGACGCCCATAAGCGTTACTTTAGCAGTTAGCTCAGCTCAGGCAACCCTGCGGCACATGAGAGAGTCCACTTAATGCTGCTTCCTTCCGGACCTGACATGGTTCATGGGTTCCCATTGCGCAGGACCCAAGCGTCAACACCACTTACTAAAGGCAGACCCTACAGGACATCAGCCTCAGAATAGGAATTCAGTCTCGCTAGAGCGGATTGCGAGTACAGGACACCGCTACCTTCCCACCTAGCACGGCAAAATTGATACCAATATTTAAGTTGCGTCATTTCGACGCATATTCAGTATACTGTTTTTAAATTAAAATTGCAATGCCTAACATTCCTCTTGCTTCTTTTGTTCTTTTAAAAGCTTCTTTTCAGCCTTTTTTCTAGCTCGTAATTGTGAAAAAAACGTGGATAACAGTTCCCCACATGCTTCACCCATTACTCCAGCAACCACCTCACATTGATGATTAAACCTTGAATCATCTAACAAATTCATTAATGTCCCGCAACATCCACCTTTTGGATCAGTCGCTCCGTAAACCACCCGTTTCACTCGTGAAAGAACAATAGAACCCGCGCACATCGGACAAGGCTCGAGTGTAACATAAAGGGTTGTGTCCTCTAATCGCCATGTACCGAGCTTCTCACATGCTTCTTCTATCGCAAGTAATTCTGCATGCGCAGTCGCTTTTTGTGCTGTTTCCCGTAAATTATACCCACGGGCAATTATTTGTCCATCTAATACAATGACAGCACCAATTGGAACCTCATTAATCTCTCTTGCCTTTTCTGCCTCTTTTATCGCTTCTAACATAAATTGTTCATCTATACTCATTTACTTCATTCCTTTAAATACCATAGCGTTTCTTTCAGTGTAATTCTCTTTGCTTTTACAAACAATAAAAAAAAGTAAAAGCCTACCTTTTATCTCAACAGGTAACGTTTGAAATCCTTATATCTTTTCTAATTAAAAGGGGTTGATTTTCATTGAATTTAATAACCGAGAAGCAAACGGCATTAATTATTATTGACATGATTAATGATTTTCAATTTAAACATGGCGAAGTACTGGCTAAAAAAGCTTTAAAAATGACCACAAGCATTAATCTTATTAGAAACCAATTTCACCAACACAAGTTACCGGTAATTTATATCAATGACCATTATCAGCTCTGGAAAGCTGATATTGAAAAGATAATGGCCTACTGCAACAATCCCATAAGTTCACCAATTATCCAAACAATAAAACCATCAAGTGACGATTACTTTCTAATCAAACCGAAACATTCTGCATTCTACGGTACTGCACTTAATACACTCTTAAATCAATTAGCCATCGATAAGCTAATAATGGTTGGTTTGGCAGGAAACATTTGTGTGCTTTTCTCTGCAAACGATGCTTATATGAGAGAGTATAAATTACATATACCCGCTAACTGTATTGCTTCTAATGATGACCACGATAACGAAAACGCCTTAATTATGATGAAAGATGTGTTGAAAGCAAATATCGACCCTTTGCCATGAATGTATCATGTATTGCCCACTCCCTTCATAAGTTATTTATAGTGTAATTAAATCATTAAATTTTGAATGCCTGTATTTGATCTATACTGAAACATTTAGGGAGGGTTTTACTTGCAAATACATGTGGTAAGACAGAATGATTCGTTAAGTGGTATAGCGATGGCCTATAGCACAACCATACAAGATTTAATCGATGCTAATGAATTACAGAATCCTAATCAACTTGTGGTCGGTCAAACGCTTGTTATTCCAATCATTGGTAGCTTTTATTGGGTACAGCCTGGCGATACACTCTATTTAATTGCACAACGATACGGCCTCACGGTGGAAGAGCTTGTAAATATCAATCAAATCTCACAAACAAACCCATTAAGGGTTGGTCTACGCTTATACATTCCCGAGCGTCCAAAAACATCTGCCGAAATAAACGCCTATGTTGAGCCTAGAGGAGACACCGTCTCGGAAAACTTAATAGAAGCTTCAAGAAGTGCAGCACCCCATCTTACTTATTTAGCACCATTTAACTTTCAAGCGCTAAGAGATGGTTCGTTGCAAGAGCCGCCTTTAGATGAATTACCTGCTATTGCTGAACAAAATCAAAATGTCCTCATGATGGTCATATCTAATCAAGAAAACGCACAATTTAGTGATGAGCTAGCAAGCATACTACTCAACGATCAAGACATTCAAAACACATTCCTCAACAATATTGTTGCAACAGCAAAAAAATACAACTTCAAAGATATCCATTTTGATTTTGAATTCATTCGACCAGAAGATAAAGAAGCTTATAACCAATTCCTAATAAAAGCACGTGATCGCTTCCACCAAGAAGGCTGGCTCATATCAACTGCCCTTGCTCCTAAAACTAGCGCAGATCAAAAAGGGAAATGGTATGAAGGACACGATTATAAAGCACATGGCGAAATTGTCGACTTTGTCATCATCATGACATATGAATGGGGATATAGTGGAGGACCTGCTATGGCCGTTTCACCTATCGGACCCGTGAGAGATGTCCTTGAATATGCAATAACAGAAATCCCGCCTGAGAAAATTATGATGGGGCAAAATTTATACGGCTATGATTGGACGCTTCCTTTTGTTCAAGGAACGATCGCACGTGCTATTAGTCCACAACAAGCTATACAAATTGCCCTAGAAAATAATGTGGCCATTCAATATGATCAAGAAGCACAAGCACCCTTCTTTTTATACACAGACAACGAAGGAAAAAGACATGAGGTTTGGTTTGAAGATGCCCGATCCATTCAAGCGAAATTTGATTTATTGAAAGAGTTAAAGCTAAGAGGAGTAAGCTACTGGAAACTTGGTCTAGACTTTCCACAAAACTGGCTCCTCATTGATGAAAATTTTAATGTCGTAAAACGGTAAATCTATTTTAATCTCCTGTCTATTTTTTCATTCTTCATAGAGGTCTGACCTGTGTTAAAATGGAAGTTATGTTAGCTTAGGGGGAGACAAATAGATGAATCAAGTACCTTTTATTACAGTGGAAGGGCCGATTGGCGTAGGCAAGACCACGCTAGCCACAGCCCTTTCCACCCATTTTAACTACCATCTATTAAAGGAAATCGTCGATGAAAATCCATTTCTCGGAAAGTTTTATGAGAATATCGATGAGTGGAGTTTTCAAACCGAAATGTTTTTCTTATGTAATCGATATAAACAGCTGAAGGATATAAAAGACCGTTATATTTTGAATGATATGCCTGTCGTAGCTGATTATCATATTTTTAAAAACTTGATTTTTGCTAGTAAATCTCTTGAAGCACCTGAATATGAAAAATATGAGCAAATCTATCATATTTTAACGGATGATATGCCGAGACCAAATATCATTATTTATTTGCGGGCAAGCTTAGATACTTTACTAAAAAGAATTGAAAAGCGTGGACGCGAAATAGAAAAAAATATAAGTCCTCTCTATCTTGAACAATTATCCATTGATTACGATCTTAAAATGCAGGCATTTGAAAAACAACATCCGGATATCCCTATCCTTCACCTTGATGGTGATCAATTGGACTTTGTTCATAATAAGAATGACCTGCAATACATTATTGATATGGTAACAACGAGTATACAAACAAGGAGCACAAAAGCATGAATAGAAATAACTACGGCATACCAAATAACGCAATTATCACTGTAGCAGGAACGGTTGGTGTCGGAAAATCAACAATGACCAATTATTTAGCAGAAGCACTTAACTTCCGCACTTCTTTTGAAAAAGTGGACACAAATCCTTATTTAGACAAGTTTTATGCCGACTTTGAAAGATGGAGCTTTCATTTACAGATTTATTTTCTTGCTGAAAGATTTAAAGAACAAAAACGGATGTTCGAATATGGTGGAGGATTCATTCAAGATCGATCTATTTATGAAGATACCGGCATTTTTGCTAAAATGCATTATGAAAAAGGAACAATGTCACCAGTTGATTATGAAACCTATACAAGCCTTTTCGAGGCGATGGTTATGACACCCTATTTCCCACACCCTGATATTTTAATTTATTTAGAGGGCTCCCTAGAAGATATACTGGCGCGCATTAAAGAACGAGGGCGTCCAATGGAACAACAAACCTCCATTGACTATTGGAAAGAGATGCACGAGCGCTACGAAACCTGGATTGATCAATTTAGTGCATGTCCTATTTTACGGTTAAATATTAATGAATATGACCTTGTCTCTAATCCATCAGACATCGATCAAGTACTCGAAAAAGTCGGCCACACATTAAAACAAACAATATAAAATATTTGCCTGTACTTAAATGGTACAGGCTGATTTTTGCTTAAAAATAAAAAAAGCCGCTACTATAAAGTAGCGACTCCATATCTCCAATTAATTATGCGCATGTTAAAAGTTATAATGGCGGAGGAAGAGGGATTCGAACCCCCGCGGGCTTTAACACCCCTGTCGGTTTTCAAGACCGATCCCTTCAGCCGGACTTGGGTATTCCTCCGTTTCGACAAGAAATAATATATCATCTATTGAAATAGAAGTCAATAGATTTTTTGCATAAATTCTCAAACAAGCATGTGAGAATTTTAAAAATAGGATCTGTCCTTAAAAAACAGACCCTATCACCTTACTTATTTTGCTGGATTTATCACTTCTTTATTCCCCATATAAGGACGAAGTACTTCTGGAATAACCACACTACCATCAGCTTGTTGATAATTTTCTAATATCGCAGCGACTGTACGTCCCACTGCTAACCCAGAGCCATTTAATGTATGAACATTCTCCGGCTTGCCTTTAGTATCACGACGGAAGCGGATATTTGCACGTCTTGCTTGGAAAGCTTCAAAGTTACTACAAGAAGAAATTTCTCGATAATTATCGTAGCTAGGCATCCATACTTCAATATCGTACTTCTTCGCAGCTGTGAATCCTAAATCAGCAGTGCACATACTCATGACGCGATAAGGTAAACCAAGCAGTTGTAAAACCTTCTCTGCATTTTTCGTTAATTTCTCCAACTCGTTATAAGAGTCTTCTGGTTTAACAAACTTCACAAGCTCAACCTTATTAAACTGATGCTGACGAATAAGACCTCTCGTATCACGGCCAGCTGATCCAGCTTCAGAACGGAAGCACGCACTAAATGCGGCATAATTAATTGGTAATTGCTCAGCACTTAAAATTTCATCGCGATGCATATTCGTGATTGGTACCTCTGCCGTTGGAATAAGGAAATAATCCTCACTCTCAATTAGAAAAGCATCCTCTTCAAATTTTGGTAATTGTCCTGTACCGGTCATACTTGCACGATTAACCATATATGGTGGTAGCACTTCTTCGTATCCATGTTCTTCTGTATGGAGATCCAACATAAAGTTATACAATGCGCGCTCTAATCTAGCACCTAACCCTTTATAAAATACAAAACGACTGCCAGTTACTTTTCCTGCCCGTTCAAAATCTAAAATACCAAGCTCAGTCGCTATATCCCAATGCGGTTTAAATTCAAAATCAAATCCCTTTACTTCTCCCCATTGCCAAGCTAAGACATTGTCATCCTCTGTCTCACCAACGGGTACACTTTCATGTGGGATGTTTGGAATACTGAGTAAGATAAGCTCTAATTCAGCTTCTACTTCGCGTAACTCATGGTCTAAATCCTTAATTTGGTCGCCAACCTGCCTCATTTCAGCAATTAATTGGTCCGCATCTTTTTTCTCTCGTTTCAAAACAGCCACTTGCTGTGATACTTCATTTCTTTTGCTTTTGAGCTCTTCCGTTTTTACAAGTAATTCTCGGCGTTTTACATCCAAATCCTCAAACTTCTCAAGATCGGAAATATCTTCCCCACGGTGTTTTTCTAGTTTTTCCTTTACTTCAGCAAAATTAGCTCTTAAATATTTGATATCTAACATAGCCTTTCCCTCCATATTCAAATTTGTGAAAACAAAAAACTCCCGTCCCCTATAAAGGGACGAGAGTTACCCGCGTTGCCACCCTAGTTAAAAGTATAGTCCATACTTTTCACTTTAAATCTTTAACGAGGTTTACCCGAGAGCTTTTACTTACAAAAAGTGCGTTCCAAGCTCTACGCAAAGGATGGATTCTCAAGTGCTTTTGTCTGGTTTGCACCAACCACCAGCTCTCTATGGCAAAAGTGTACTTGATACTACTTCCTTCTTTATGCTTTCTTTTATTCAACTTATTAGTAATACATAATTTACTATAATTATAAGCCAAATGCAACTACATTATTCAAGAAAACCAACCTTTAACAGTAGATGCAACACTATCCCAAACATCTCCAAAGAATCCACCAACACCACGCATAGATAAAACGAACCAGTTCGCTTTTTCAACCGATTCAGAAGCGATGACATCAACTCTTGTTTGGTTAGCATTTAAAAATTCAATCGCATTACCATCTTTATCTTCAACCGTTAAATAACCAACAACATCACCTTTTTTTACAGGAGCTGTTAATTGACCTTGATCATTTAATAAATCTTCATTGATCACAAGCTTTGGTTGATAATTCTCTTCTTCACCATTTTTAACAGTTAATGTAATAGCCTCTTTTGATTCAATCGTTACTGCATTTTCTTTCCCTTTTTCAACGGCAAGCTTTTCTTTATCTTTCACTTGATAGCCAGCAGGAACGATCTCTTTTTTATCAAAATTAGAGAACGCGTAATCAAACATTTTCTTTGTTTCGTCGAATCTAGCTTGATTATAGCCAGAATCGCCGCCACCCTTTGCATTCATAACAACTGTTACATATCTTTTTCCATCACGTTCAGCTGTTCCTGTAAAAGAAGAACCAGCAAAATCAGTTGTTCCTGTCTTTAACCCATCTACACCTTCATAGCCGTAGACCAGTTCAGGTAACATCCAGTTCCAATTTTCCATATCAATTTTATCTTCAGTGCCTTCTCTAAATGTTTTTCTAGGAATGCTCGCTGTTTCTAAAACTTGAGGAAAATCCGTGAGGAGCGTTGTCGCTAGTTTAGCTGTTGCTCTAGCAGACATCACATTTTCTTCATCTTCATTACCTGTCGAATGGTAACCTTTTAAATCCTTGTTATTTAAACCAGAAGAATTGACGAATTTATAATCTTCTAACCCTAATTCCTCTGCTTTTTCATTCATCATTTGCACAAAGTTCTTTTCAGAACCTGCAATTGTCTCAGCAATGGCAATTGTTGCTCCATTTGCGGAATAAATAGTCATTGCTTCAAATAATTCCTTAATGCTGTATGTCCCATCTCTTCTAAGAGGAACATTCGAAAGCGCTGTGTCATGAGACACTTTCCAAACGTACTCACTTACAGCATACTCTTGATCCCATGATACTCGACCTTCATCAATAGCTTCTAATAAAAGATACTCGGTCATCATTTTTGACATACTTGCAATACCAAGCACCTTATCAATGTTTTTCCCGTATAAAACCCTACCTGTTTCTGCATCTACTAGAATAGCTGCATCTGCATTAATATTAAGTATATCTTCTTTTGCACTTGCTTTATGTACATTTGGAAGAATGCCTAACACCATAATCAACACCAAGAAACTTGCAACAACTTTACGATATCCTTTTCTTCTCAATTCCAAAGCCCTCCAACTTTTTTTTCAGCTTTTGTTATTTTATCATAAGATGTCCTTCATGGATACAAACAACCTTTTCCTAATCTTGGCGTTTTCATGAACATCCCTTTTCTTTCTCTATTCCTTAGGTCAATCCGCCTGAGAAAACACTGTGCATTTTGCTAACAATGACGAAAGTCTGATCTCTTTCCAAGCAAAAAAGTAAGAGGACCTGCCCTCTTACTTTCTTAAAAAAATTATAATGAATAATTTGGTGCTTCTTTCGTAATTTGGATATCATGTGGGTGACTTTCTTTAAGACCAGCACCTGTCATACGGATAAACTGTGCATTTTCTCTTAAGAATTCTAAATTTGCTGCCCCGCAGTAACCCATACCAGAGCGAACGCCACCAACTAACTGATAAATTGTATCTGCTAATGAACCTTTAAATGGAATACGTCCTTCAATGCCTTCTGGAACGAATTTCTTATTATCTTCTTGGAAGTAACGATCTTTTGATCCTTTTTCCATAGAAGTAACGGATCCCATCCCACGATAGACTTTAAATTGACGTCCTTGGAAAATTTCTGTTTCACCTGGACTTTCAGATACACCAGCTAACATACTTCCTAGCATAACTGCATGTCCACCAGAAGCTAATGCTTTCACGATATCTCCTGAATATTTAATCCCACCATCAGCGATAATCGCTTTACCATGTTTACGTGCTTCTGTTGCACAATCATATACCGCTGTAATTTGTGGCACGCCAACACCTGCTACCACACGAGTTGTACAAATAGATCCAGGTCCAATACCTACCTTTACAACATCAGCTCCAGCTTCAAACAATGCACGTGTACCTTCAGCAGTAGCTACATTACCTGCTACAACCGTCAGGTCAGGGTATTTGTCTTTAATTTCTTTTACTGTATTAATAACACCCGCTGAGTGGCCGTGAGCCGTATCGACTACTACTACATCAACTTGAGCTTTAACAAGTAACTCTAATCTTTTCAATGTATCTTTTGTTATACCGATTGCTGCACCAGCAAGTAAACGGCCTTGTGCATCTTTCGCTGAGTTAGGGAACTCAATGACTTTTTCAATATCTTTAATAGTGATAAGTCCTTTTAAAACACCATTATCATCAACAAGAGGTAATTTCTCAATTTTATACTTTTGCAGAATTTTTTCTGCTTCTTGTAGCGTTGTACCAACTGAAGCAGTTACTAGGTTTTCTTTCGTCATTACATCAGAGATCTTAATAGAGAAATCTTGAATGAAACGAAGGTCACGGTTTGTAATAATACCAACAAGTTTTTGTTCGTCAAGATTATTTACAATTGGAACACCTGATATACGATATTTGCCCATTAAATGTTCAGCATCATACACTTGTTGTTCGGGAGTAAGGAAAAACGGATCAGAAATAACGCCACTCTCAGAGCGTTTTACTTTATCAACTAAATCTGCCTGTTGCTCAATGGACATGTTTTTGTGAATAATACCTAATCCACCCTGGCGTGCCATTGCAATAGCCATTTCAGCTTCAGTTACTGTATCCATACCAGCACTGATAATTGGAACATTCAACTTTACCTTTTCAGACAGTCTCACCGACAAATCGACATCTTTCGGCAATACCTCAGATTTAGCAGGGACAAGCAGTACATCATCAAAAGTTAAACCTTCTTTTTCAAATTTAGTTTCCCACATTTTTTTGACCTCCTGAACATGAAAATATTATTAGTAGGTTATCAATTGGACAAAATACTGTCAAGGACACTGCTATAAGTTGGATTTTTCAGATTATTTGGAGGTTGTATATTTTGAAACATTCTTACCACAATTGGCAATCATATTTACCCTTTTTTTCAACAGAAACAACCAAAGCATTTTTAGAAAAAAGTTATCAAAACGAAGGAATTGAACAAGCATCACAAAAGAGTTTTGAAAATACTTATCCGTTTATATATTACATTGAACACGGTAAGGTTTACTATGAACAAGCCGCCGCTGCCCCGTTAATCATTAAACCTATTCTCTATTTCTACGGCCTAGTTCATCTAATAAAAGCTTGTATTTTAACTATTGACCCTCTTTATCCAGATACGACCTCCGTACTGGCTCATGGAGTTTCGACAAGAAAAAAGAAAAAGCAGCAATACCTCTTTTTAAAAGATGAAGTGAAACTACAAAAGAGTGGCTTATTTCCATATATGGCAGAAAAAATGTTCCATATGAAACATCTAGAAGGGGACAAATTTTATATGGTTGATTTATTGAGACAAATCCCAGAGATGGAAATAATGTTTCAATCTATCCAAAAAGAACAAACATTTATTGATATAAAAAAAGAAAAAGATGACTTCTTTGTCCCAATAACCATTCTTAATCATTATCATATGACTGAATCGAGATTTTCTACTTTTCTTTCCGAAAAACTTCAAGTGGATGGAACAGATATTCTCTATACGAAGGAACATATAAAATTCCCTCAAAACAAAGAGATCAATCGATATTTCAAATATAATATTGTAAATAAAAATTATTCATTACCTATCGAAAGAAGTCCATTAAATGATTATCCAGAATTATTTTCCCATTACTTAGTACTCTATAATTTAAGCATGATTGCCAGATATGAAACAGAATGGTGGAATGAATGCATTAAGTTAATGACAAATAATGATTATCCATTTATCCATCAGTTCCTCGATTTGACAGAACAGAAAAGCCCATTTCTCATTTATAATTTTCTTGATTCAAGAAATTTTCATTGCCAAGGAAATAAAAAGAGATAATAGAAGATTTACATTGGAAATAAAAAACACAAAAAAATAATAATCACAAAAAAGAGCACATACAAATGATGTGCTCTTTTATCTTGCCCGGCAACGTCCTACTCTCACAAGGGGACAGCCCCTAACTACCATCGGCGCTGAGAAGCTTAACTTCCGTGTTCGGTATGGGAACGGGTGTGACCTTCTCGCTATCGCCACCGGACTATGAAATTGTAAGGGAATCGTTCCCTCAAAACTAGGTAATGTTGAAGAAGATATTTATTGAGTAATCGCCTGTTTGGTTAAGTCCTCGATCGATTAGTATTAGTCAGCTGCATGTGTCGCCACACTTCCACCTCTAACCTATCAACCTGATCATCTTTCAGGGATCTTACTAGCTTGCGCTATGGGAAATCTCATCTCGAGGGGGGCTTCATGCTTAGATGCTTTCAGCACTTATCCCTTCCGCACATAGCTACCCAGCGATGCCTTTGGCAAGACAACTGGTACACCAGCGGTGCGTCCATCCCGGTCCTCTCGTACTAAGGACAGCTCCTCTCAAATTTCCTGCGCCCACGACGGATAGGGACCGAACTGTCTCACGACGTTCTGAACCCAGCTCGCGTACCGCTTTAATGGGCGAACAGCCCAACCCTTGGGACCGACTACAGCCCCAGGATGCGATGAGCCGACATCGAGGTGCCAAACCTCCCCGTCGATGTGGACTCTTGGGGGAGATAAGCCTGTTATCCCCGGGGTAGCTTTTATCCGTTGAGCGATGGCCCTTCCATGCGGAACCACCGGATCACTAAGCCCGACTTTCGTCCCTGCTCGACTTGTAGGTCTCGCAGTCAAGCTCCCTTGTGCCTTTACACTCTACGAATGATTTCCAACCATTCTGAGGGAACCTTTGGGCGCCTCCGTTACTCTTTAGGAGGCGACCGCCCCAGTCAAACTGCCCACCTGACACTGTCTCCCATCCCGATAAGGGATGTGGGTTAGAATTTCAATACAGCCAGGGTAGTATCCCACCGACGCCTCCACCGAAGCTAGCGCTCCGGCTTCTAAGGCTCCTACCTATCCTGTACAAGCTGTACCAAAATTCAATATCAGGCTACAGTAAAGCTCCACGGGGTCTTTCCGTCCTGTCGCGGGTAACCTGCATCTTCACAGGTACTATAATTTCACCGAGTCTCTCGTTGAGACAGTGCCCAGATCGTTACGCCTTTCGTGCGGGTCGGAACTTACCCGACAAGGAATTTCGCTACCTTAGGACCGTTATAGTTACGGCCGCCGTTTACTGGGGCTTCGATTCAAAGCTTCGCGTGAGCTAACCTCTCCTCTTAACCTTCCAGCACCGGGCAGGCGTCAGCCCCTATACTTCGCCTTGCGGCTTCGCAGAGACCTGTGTTTTTGCTAAACAGTCGCCTGGGCCTATTCACTGCGGCTCATCAAGGCTTTAACACCCTAATGAGCACCCCTTCTCCCGAAGTTACGGGGTCATTTTGCCGAGTTCCTTAACGAGAGTTCTCTCGCTCACCTTAGGATTCTCTCCTCGCCTACCTGTGTCGGTTTGCGGTACGGGCACCTTATTCCTCGCTAGAGGCTTTTCTTGGCAGTGTGGAATCAAGAACTTCGGTACTAAATTTCCCTCGCTATCACAGCTCAAGGTATGTGACCATGGGATTTGCCTCATGGTCCCTCTAACTGCTTAGACGCACATCCAATCGTGCGCTTACCCTATCCTCCTGCGTCCCCCCATCACTCAAACAGAATACGGTGGTACAGGAATATCAACCTGTTGTCCATCGCCTACGCTTTTCAGCCTCGGCTTAGGTCCCGACTAACCCTGAGCGGACGAGCCTTCCTCAGGAAACCTTAGGCATTCGGTGGATGGGATTCTCACCCATCTTTCGCTACTCATACCGGCATTCTCACTTCTAAGCGCTCCACCAGTCCTTACGGTCTAGCTTCAACGCCCTTAGAACGCTCTCCTACCACTGAACATCAACGATGTTCAATCCACAGCTTCGGTGATACGTTTAGCCCCGGTACATTTTCGGCGCGGAGTCACTCGACCAGTGAGCTATTACGCACTCTTTAAATGGTGGCTGCTTCTAAGCCAACATCCTGGTTGTCTAAGCAACTCCACATCCTTTTCCACTTAACGTATACTTTGGGACCTTAGCTGGTGGTCTGGGCTGTTTCCCTCTTGACTACGGATCTTATCACTCGCAGTCTGACTCCCATGGATAAATCTTTGGCATTCGGAGTTTGTCTGAATTCGGTAACCCGATGAGGGCCCCTAGTCCAAACAGTGCTCTACCTCCAAGATTCTTACGCATGAGGCTAGCCCTAAAGCTATTTCGGAGAGAACCAGCTATCTCCAAGTTCGATTGGAATTTCTCCGCTACCCACACCTCATCCCCGCACTTTTCAACGTACGTGGGTTCGGGCCTCCATCCAGTGTTACCTGGACTTCACCCTGGACATGGGTAGATCACCTGGTTTCGGGTCTACGACCACATACTCATTCGCCCTATTCAGACTCGCTTTCGCTACGGCTCCGTCTGTCCAACTTAACCTCGCATGTAATCGTAACTCGCCGGTTCATTCTACAAAAGGCACGCTATCACCCATTAACGGGCTCTAACTACTTGTAGGCACACGGTTTCAGGATCTCTTTCACTCCCCTTCCGGGGTGCTTTTCACCTTTCCCTCACGGTACTGGTTCACTATCGGTCACTAGGGAGTATTTAGCCTTGGGAGATGGTCCTCCCTGCTTCCGACGGGATTTCTCGTGTCCCGCCGTACTCAGGATCCACTCTGGAGGGAACGAAGTTTCAACTACAGGGCTTTTACCTCCTATGGCGGGCCTTTCCAGACCTCTTCGTCTATCTCGTTCCTTTGTAACTCCGTATAGAATGTCCTACAACCCCAAGAGGCAAGCCTCTTGGTTTGGGCTAATCCCGTTTCGCTCGCCGCTACTCAGGGAATCGCGTTTGCTTTCTCTTCCTCCGGGTACTTAGATGTTTCAGTTCCCCGGGTCTGCCTTCCATACCCTATGTATTCAGGTATGGATCCTATCCCATAACGGATAGGGGGTTTCCCCATTCGGAAATCTCCGGATCAAAGCTTACTTACAGCTCCCCGAAGCATATCGGTGTTAGTCCCGTCCTTCATCGGCTCCTAGTGCCAAGGCATTCACCGTGCGCCCTTATTAACTTAACCATATGTTTGGGTTGCTTTCGCTTCCCTCACGGTTGTGTTTTTTAAAAAAGTTTAGTATCTCTACTCTATTATATAGAGAGAAAATAACTAAGGTGGCGATTACTCGGTAATCTTCTTCATTACATTATCTAGTTTTCAAAGAACGATTTGTTGGTGGAGCCTAGCGGGATCGAACCGCTGACCTCCTGCGTGCAAAGCAGGCGCTCTCCCAGCTGAGCTAAGGCCCCGTATAAAAGTTAAAATGGTGGGCCTAAATGGACTCGAACCATCGACCTCACGCTTATCAGGCGTGCGCTCTAACCAGCTGAGCTATAGGCCCACATAACTTCACGGTAAAGTATTTAATCATATCAAAGAGATTGCACTCTCAAAACTGAACGAACAGTCTAACATCAAGTTAATTCCGTATATTCCTTAGAAAGGAGGTGATCCAGCCGCACCTTCCGATACGGCTACCTTGTTACGACTTCACCCCAATCATCTGTCCCACCTTAGGCGGCTGGCTCCAAAAGGTTACCCCACCGACTTCGGGTGTTACAAACTCTCGTGGTGTGACGGGCGGTGTGTACAAGGCCCGGGAACGTATTCACCGCGGCATGCTGATCCGCGATTACTAGCGATTCCGGCTTCATGTAGGCGAGTTGCAGCCTACAATCCGAACTGAGAATGGTTTTATGGGATTGGCTAAACCTCGCGGTCTTGCAGCCCTTTGTACCATCCATTGTAGCACGTGTGTAGCCCAGGTCATAAGGGGCATGATGATTTGACGTCATCCCCACCTTCCTCCGGTTTGTCACCGGCAGTCACCTTAGAGTGCCCAACTGAATGCTGGCAACTAAGATCAAGGGTTGCGCTCGTTGCGGGACTTAACCCAACATCTCACGACACGAGCTGACGACAACCATGCACCACCTGTCACTCTGTCCCCCGAAGGGGAAAGTCCTATCTCTAGGATTGTCAGAGGATGTCAAGACCTGGTAAGGTTCTTCGCGTTGCTTCGAATTAAACCACATGCTCCACCGCTTGTGCGGGCCCCCGTCAATTCCTTTGAGTTTCAACCTTGCGGTCGTACTCCCCAGGCGGAGTGCTTAATGCGTTTGCTGCAGCACTAAAGGGCGGAAACCCTCTAACACTTAGCACTCATCGTTTACGGCGTGGACTACCAGGGTATCTAATCCTGTTTGCTCCCCACGCTTTCGCGCCTCAGCGTCAGTTACAGACCAGAAAGTCGCCTTCGCCACTGGTGTTCCTCCAAATCTCTACGCATTTCACCGCTACACTTGGAATTCCACTTTCCTCTTCTGCACTCAAGTTCCCCAGTTTCCAATGACCCTCCACGGTTGAGCCGTGGGCTTTCACATCAGACTTAAAGAACCGCCTGCGCGCGCTTTACGCCCAATAATTCCGGACAACGCTTGCCACCTACGTATTACCGCGGCTGCTGGCACGTAGTTAGCCGTGGCTTTCTGGTTAGGTACCGTCAAGGTACCGGCAGTTACTCCGATACTTGTTCTTCCCTAACAACAGAGTTTTACGATCCGAAAACCTTCATCACTCACGCGGCGTTGCTCCGTCAGACTTTCGTCCATTGCGGAAGATTCCCTACTGCTGCCTCCCGTAGGAGTCTGGGCCGTGTCTCAGTCCCAGTGTGGCCGATCACCCTCTCAGGTCGGCTACGCATCGTCGCCTTGGTGAGCCGTTACCTCACCAACTAGCTAATGCGCCGCGGGCCCATCTGTAAGTGATAGCAGAACCATCTTTCAATCTAATTATATGTATAAATAGATATTATCCGGTATTAGCCCCGGTTTCCCGGAGTTATCCCAGTCTTACAGGCAGGTTGCCCACGTGTTACTCACCCGTCCGCCGCTAATCTTTGGGAGCAAGCTCCCTCAGATTCGCTCGACTTGCATGTATTAGGCACGCCGCCAGCGTTCGTCCTGAGCCAGGATCAAACTCTCCAATAAAGTGTTTGATTAGCTCATTTGCACCTATGGTGCTTTGTTGCTGATAAATCAGCTTTTTTAGAATTACGCTTGACGTTTTACGTTCGTTCAGTTTTCAAAGAACAATCTCGTTCGCTTCAGAAGCGACTTTATTAATATAACATATCGTGTCATCTGAGTCAACATCTTTTTTTGATGTCAATCAATCTTTCATGTCGTCCTCTTGCTGACTTGAATAAGTATATCAGCAGTAACCACTATTTGCAAGCATTATTCAACAATTATTTTTATAAAATAATTTATTGACCATTTCATTCATAGTTAACACCAAGAAATACCTCCATTGATACTCCTAAAAGAATCTATAAAACCCTATTAGTATAGTCTGTAGTAGTTTGCTAAAGGTAGTCATTAAAATGATCTCATCCTAATAAAAAAGCCGAACACAATTCAATTTTGAAATTTGAATTGTGTCGGCACTCATTTGATTTAAACAATTTGTTTATTCTCTTTCATCTTCACTGTCGATAGATGCTTCAGGCAATTCCTCTGCAGTTTCAAGTGGCTTTGCTCGCTCTTCTCCATCTTTTTCTTCTTCCTTTTCAACTTTTGCTACAGTAGAGACGAATTCATTCACACTTTCATCGATTCGAATAAGTCTTACACCTTGCGTGTTTCTTCCCATAGTTGAAATATCTTCTACTCCCATACGGATAATGACACCGCCAGTGGTAATCAACATGATGTCTTCCTCACCACGTACAGCTTTCATCGTAACGAGATCCCCAGTTTTTTCAGTAATATTGGCCGTTTTAATTCCTTTACCACCACGACCCTGAATACGATAATCATCAGCTGGTGTTTGTTTACCATAACCTTTTTTCGTAACTACTAGAATGTTGTCCCCTTCTTCTAGAACTTCCATTCCAACCACTTCATCTTCTTCACTCAGAGTGATTCCTTTTACACCAGTAGCTGTACGTCCCATAGAACGGACCGCATCTTCAGGGAAACGAATAAGGAGACCATTTTTTGTACCGATGATAATTTCTTTATCTCCATTTGTAAGACGTACAGAGATTAATTCATCTTCTTCTTTTAAACCTAAAGCGATCAAACCGTTTGTACGGATATGAGCAAATGAAGATAACGGTGAACGTTTAGAAATGCCTCGTTTTGTTGTGAAGAACAAGAACCAATCATCCACAAAATCCTCTATTGGAATAACAGCATTAATCCATTCATCCTTTTCAATACCTAACAAGTTAATGATAGGAATCCCCTTCGCTGTTCTACTAAATTCAGGAATTTCATACCCTTTAGCTTGATACACTTTTCCTTTATTCGTAAAGAAAAGGAGATGATCATGCGTTGAGGTAGTCAATAGGTGTTCAACAAAATCATCTTCATTTGTTCCCATTCCTTGTATCCCTTTTCCACCTCGTTTTTGGGCACGATAAGTAGATACCGGTAATCGCTTAATATAGCCTTTATGTGTAAGGGTAATAACAATGTTCTCTTGAGGAATCAAATCTTCATCTTCTAGATGCTCAAGACCACCGGAAACAATTTCTGTACGGCGTTCATCATTAAAACGGTCTTTTAGTTCTGTAAGTTCTTCGCGAATAATGTCTAATACTTTTTCATCACTTGCTAAAATTGCTTTTAAATCTGCAATTAATTGAATAAGACTAGCATATTCTTCTTCGATTTTCTCACGCTCTAAACCAGTTAAACGCTGTAAACGCATATCCAAAATCGCTTGCGCTTGCTTCTCCGAAAGATCAAATTGTGTCATTAAACCTTCTTTGGCAATATCTGTAGTTCTTGACGCTCTGATTAATTTAATGACTTCATCTAAATGATCTAAGGCAATTCGTAAACCTTCTAAAATATGCGCTCTTGCTTCCGCTTTCCGCAATTCGAATTCTGTTCTTCTTCTTATAACAACAACTTGATGGGCTAAATAATATTCTAAGCACTGTTTTAAATTCAATACTTTAGGTTGTCCATCCACTAAAGCAAGTAAATTAATACCGAAGCTTGTCTGTAGTGCCGTATGTTTATATAAATTATTTAAAAGCACATTTGCGTTGGCATCTTTACGGACTTCAATAACTATTCGTAAACCATCTCTGTCAGATTCGTCACGTAAATCTGTAATACCATCAATCTTCTTATCACGTACAAGGTCAGCAATTTTTTCAATCAATCTTGCTTTATTCACTTGGTATGGGATTTCATTAACAATGATAACTTCTTTCCCATTTGATTTCTGTTCGATTTCAACCTTTGCTCTAAGTGTAATAGAGCCTCTTCCTGTTTCATAAGCTTTCCGAATTCCACTACGGCCTAAAATAAGTCCTGCAGTCGGAAAGTCTGGTCCAGGAATGATTTCCATTAACTCTGGAATCGTAATTTCCGGATTTCTACTTAATGTAAGAACACCATCAATGACTTCGCCTAATTGATGAGGAGGGATATTGGTAGCCATTCCTACAGCAATACCTGATGTACCATTTACAAGTAGATTAGGGAACCGGGCAGGAAGCACGACCGGTTCCTTTTCCTCTCCATCATAGTTGTCTTGATAATCGATGGTATCTTTATTAATATCTCTTAACAATTCCATTGATATTTTTGACATACGGGCCTCTGTATAACGCATGGCAGCAGCAGAGTCGCCATCAATTGATCCAAAGTTACCGTGTCCATCAACAAGCATATATCTATAGTTAAAGTCTTGTGCCATTCTTACCATTGTTTCATATACTGCTGAATCACCATGTG
Organism: Cytobacillus sp. FSL R7-0696; assembly: GCF_038006865.1. Lineage (NCBI taxonomy): Bacteria > Bacillati > Bacillota > Bacilli > Caryophanales > Bacillaceae > Cytobacillus > Cytobacillus sp. FSL R7-0696. The sequence continues at coordinate 1,725,473 of NZ_JBBOWA010000001.1, forward strand.
GGTGGTATTTCCCGATAACATCTCCAACAATACGGGCAGACTTTTTAAACGGTTTATCTGAGTGCATGCCAAGATCATGCATTGCATAAAGTATTCTTCTGTGCACAGGCTTTAGCCCGTCACGTACATCAGGTAGGGCTCGGGAAACGATAACACTCATTGCATAATCCAAGAATGACGTTCTCATTTCCTCACTTATATTAATTTCTTTAATTTGGGACTTAGGCGTATCAGCCATCTATAGGTACCTCCCTATCGCACAAAGCTTATTGCTTAGGCTACATTTTATTGACAATATCTATGTAAAAGCAGGATAGAACCAACTCTATCCTGACTTTCATTAAATATCTAAATTCTTCACATACTGCGCATTTTCTTCGATAAAGTTACGGCGTGGTTCTACTTTATCTCCCATAAGGATTTCAAACGTTTCATCTGCTTCAATCGCATCTTCTAAGCTTACTTGTAAGAGCGTACGCGTTTCCGGATTCATTGTCGTTTCCCATAATTGATCTGGGTTCATCTCACCTAAACCTTTGTAACGTTGGACATTTGGTTTTGGCGTAGCCGGAAGCTCTTTCATAATCTCGTCTAATTGGCGATCGTTATAAGCATATGAGATTTTCTTCCCTTGTTGAACTTTATACAAAGGTGGCTGCGCAATATATATATAGCCCGCATCTAAGATTTGTCTCATATAACGATAAAAGAATGTTAGTAATAGTGTTCGAATATGCGCCCCATCTACATCGGCATCTGTCATAATAACGATTTTATGATATCTTGCTTTCGTAATATCAAAATCTTCACCGATTCCTGTTCCAGACGCAGTAATCATTGCTCGTACTTCATTATTAGATAATATTCGATCTAACCGTGCTTTTTCTACGTTTAGGATTTTTCCTCGAAGTGGTAGAATTGCTTGGAAATGCCTGTCTCGTCCTTGCTTAGCTGAACCACCCGCTGAATCACCCTCAACGATATATAGTTCCGAAATAGACGCATCTTTTGAAGAACAATCAGCAAGCTTACCTGGAAGACTAGAAACTTCTAAAGCACTCTTTCTTCTTGTTAGTTCTCTCGCCTTTTTAGCTGCTGCTCGAGCTCTTGAAGCCATCATACCTTTATCGACGATTTTTCTTGCAACAGATGGATTTTCCAATAAGAATTTTTCAAAGGCTTCCGAAAAAGCCGTATCTGTTGCTGCTCTTGCTTCTGAATTGCCTAATTTCGTCTTCGTTTGTCCTTCAAACTGAGGGTCAGGATGTTTAATTGAAACAATCGCTGTTAAACCTTCTCTGACGTCTTCACCTGTAAGGTTGGCATCATTATCTTTAAACACGCCATTCTTACGAGCATAATCATTAATCACCCTCGTCAGCGCTGTTTTAAATCCAGATTCATGTGTTCCACCTTCATACGTATGAATATTATTGGCGAAAGAATAGATATTACTTGTATAGCTATCGTTGTACTGCATTGATATTTCAACAGAAATACCATCTTTTTCGCCTTCAATATAAATGGGCTCTTCATGAAGTACTTCTTTATTTTTATTTAAATGCTCTACATAAGACCTAATACCACCTTCATAGTGGAATTCTTTGGTCTTATTCTCTTCACGTTCATCTGAAAGAGTAAGCTTTAATCCTTTATTTAAAAAAGCTAATTCGCGGACCCTCGTTGCTAATGTATCAAAATCATATTCTAATGTTTCTGTGAAAATCTCACCATCTGGCTTAAAAATTGTGGTTGTGCCAGTTACTTCTGATTCACCGATTACTTTTAAGTCTGCGCTCGGTACACCACGTTGATATTTCTGATAGTAGATTTGCCCGTCACGATGAACATAGACTTCTAACTGAGTAGAAAGAGCATTAACAACAGATGCACCAACACCATGAAGACCACCAGAAACTTTGTAGCCTCCGCCACCAAATTTTCCTCCGGCATGTAAAACAGTCATAATGACTTCTACAGCAGGTCTTCCCATTTTTTCTTGTATCCCAACAGGAATCCCACGTCCATTATCAACGACCTTAATACTATTATCCTCGAGAATACTTATATTAATTTCATCACAATATCCAGCAAGTGCCTCGTCAATACTATTATCGACAATTTCCCATACCAAATGATGTAATCCTTTTCCACTCGTTGATCCGATATACATACCTGGACGTTTTCTAACTGCTTCAAGACCTTCTAATACTTGTATCTGGTTCTCATCATAGGATTGTTGCCCCATTGCTTCCTGATCCATTGACACATCGATCACCTACACTTTCCATTTTGCATATCATTCTTTTTCACTCTATTAGCTCATCATCGACATTAAACAATCAATTTCCTCGTCCTCTTTTTTAAAGTAGACGAAGCAAGAGGAGAGTAATATATATGATCGGTTGTAATCACAACTGATTTGTACACACCTTTAGCCAAATTGGTAGAAGAAGCGTCATCACGCTGCAAAAACTCTTCTGCATTTATAGAAGAGCCGACACTTTCTTTATCAATAATGGCTACCAAATCTTTTGCACGTATTAATACATCCTCGCCAATATGAATATACAAGGCCTCACCTCATTGAATTTTTTTAAGGCTGCCCGCCTTCACTTCATACGCAGCTGCTTCTTTTAAAGTCTGATGATCTATTCCATCGACACTAGTGGTCGTTACAAATGTTTGTACTTTTCCCTGTATCGTATTAAGCAAATGCGATTGCCGGTAATCATCCAATTCCGATAGTACATCATCTAATAAAAGAATAGGGTATTCTCCAATTTCAGCGTGAATCAGTTCGATCTCAGCAAGTTTCACTGATAATGCTGTGGTTCTTTGTTGACCTTGAGAACCAAAGGTTTGCACATCTCGTCCATTCACTTGAAATAACAAATCATCTCTATGAGGGCCGAACAATGTAACGCCTCTTTCAATTTCTCTTGTTTTTGTTTTTTCATACTTTTCTAGGTATATATTCTTCATTTTCGACAAATCTTGTTCTTCTGATACATCAACAGAAGGCTTATACTGAATTTTTAACGTTTCAAGTCCCCTAGAAATACCTTCATGGATCGGCATTGCCCACTTTTCTAGCAAATAGATGAACTCGAATCTCTTGGCGATTATTTTAACAGCCATCTCAATAAATTGTTCAGTTAAAATATCAAGCATAGCCTGATCAGTCTGTTTACGTGACTGTAGCAACTTTAAATAATGATTTCGTTGTTGGAGTATTTTCTGAAACTGATTAATGTCATGAAGATAAACGGCGGATACTTGTCCAATTTCCATATCAATAAAACGACGCCTTACTTGAGGGCTCCCTTTTACTAAATGGAGATCTTCAGGCGCGAACATCACAACATTCATATTACCGACATATTGGCTAAGCTTTTGTTGTTCAATATGGTTACACTTTGCTTTTTTACCCTTTTTAGATATCACAAGCTGCATGGGTAGAGAACCATGCTTATTTACTACTCTACCTTCTATCTTAGCATACTCCTGATCCCAACGAATAAGATCTTTATCATTTGAGGTGCGATGAGACTTAGCCATGGCTAAAACATAAATAGATTCCATCACGTTTGTCTTACCTTGTGCATTCTCACCTAAAATGACATTGACCTTATTATCAAACTGTACCGACAGTTCATTGTAATTGCGATAATCCTTTATTTGTAATTGCTCTATATACATAGGCGGTTACATCCTTAATTGTTCGAAATTGTAAATGTGCCATGATCAGGTATTTCGATTACATCGCCTGCTCTTAGCTTTCTCCCACGACGCTGATCTTGTTCCCCATTAACAAATACAACATATTCACCTAAAAACCATTTTGCCATTCCCCCTGACTGAATTAAATCAGCTACTTTGAGAAATTGCCCTAAAGTAATATATTCCGTTTCAATTTGTATTTTGTTCATCATTGCACTCTTTCTAGTTATTTGACATCGTACTTCTCTATTTTTTAGTATCTAATAGTTTATTTTACTAAATTATTGTGTGATACACAAAGTAAATCTTTTATTAAGTATCGAAGTCATTTATTGCGAAAATTCTGGAAGCAGGTTCAAAGAAGAATGAGATGAGTCTAAATAAAAAAATCCGAACACACACTCTTCTTTGAATGATTGTTCGGATTTCTATTTACCTAAAGCTTTAGTATGTTCTAACTGGCAAAATCAATTGCAAGATTGAATCATCATTAAGTGGTGTGATAATAAATGGTCTCATTGCACCCGTAAAGCTAATTTTTATTTCTGTACCCTCTAATGTTTTTAAAGCATCCATCATAAATTTCGCACTAAACGAAATTTTAAGGTCTTCTCCTTCTTTCGAAATGCTCGGAAGCTCCTCAATAACTTTACCGATTTCTGGAGAATTAGAAGAGATCTCAATGACTTGATCATCAACAGTAGAAAGTTTAACGACATTATTTTTACCTTCTCGTGCAAGTAAAGAAGCACGATCAATGGCTTGTAAAAATGCTTTCGTAGTAACAACGACATCCGTCTTACTTTCATTTGGAATCAATCGTGATGTATCTGGGTAATTTCCTTCTAGTAATCTAGAGAAGAATAATAAATTTTTCGCTTTAAATAAAACTTGGTTCTCTGTAATAACAATTTGAATTGTATCGTTATGATCGTCGAGAATTTTGCTTAGTTCACTCAAGCTTTTCCCAGGAATAACCACATTATAAGATGCTTCTGATGCTGTTTCGATCGTTGCTTTTCTCAATGCTAAGCGGTGGCTATCTGTTGCAATACAGGTTAAAGCACTTCCTTCAATCTGCCAGTTTACACCTGTCAAGATTGGGCGTGTTTCTGAGGTGGACACTGCGAAAACTGTCTGCCTAACCATTGCTTTTAGAAGGTCAGTCGGAATAGAAAAAACATTATCCTCTTCAATTTGTGGTAAATGAGGATATTCATCCGCATCAATACCGTTTAGATTGAATTGAGATTTACCTGAAGTAATAACTGTTTGTAAATGATTTTCTACATGAATTTCTACTTGGTCTGTTGGTAATTTCTTTACGATTTCACTAAAGAATTTTGCTTGCAATACAATTGAACCTGGTTGTTCAATGTTAACTATGACTTCATCTTCTTCAGTTTTAGGAATAAATGACTCAATAGAAATATCAGAGTCACTACCTGTTAAAGCTACACCTTCGTCAGATGCAACAATTTTAATTCCAGTTAAAATGGGAATTGTTGTTCTACTAGTAACGGCCTTCATCACATCTTGAACGCTTTGAACTAACCGATCTCTCTGAATCGTAAATCGCATGATTAACCTCCAATGTATATACATATATTTTTTATTTTAAAATAATAGAAGTATTAGTAGGGCTTGTTAACATGTGGATAACTAGAAAAATGAATGGAAACACAGCCTATCCACATGTGGACAGACTGTGCATAATCATTCGGTAGTTATTCACAATTATACTTTAAGTAATTCATTAATTTCTTTTAATTGCTGTTGAAATTGTGTGTCTGCATGAAGTAATTTAGAGATTTTTTCGTGGGCATGAATCACTGTTGTGTGATCTCGTCCCCCGAATTCCTCACCAATTTTCGGTAGGGAGAAATCGGTTAATTCTCTAGATAGGTACATAGCAATTTGCCTAGGAAAAGCAATAGACTTTGTCCGTTTCTTCGCACTGAAATCTTCTAATTTAACGTTATAATAGCCTCCGACAACCTTTTGAATCTCATGAATAGTAATAACTTTAGGTTTTGAACTCGGAATAATATCTTTTAATGCTTCTGCAGCTAAATCTGCATTAATATCTTTATTTATGAGTGATGAGTAGGCAACAACACGAATAAGTGCTCCTTCTAATTCACGAATATTAGAATCAATTTGATTGGCAATATATAACATGACTTCATTAGGAATGTCTAAACCTTCAGCTTTTGCTTTTTTACGTAAAATCGCAATTCTTGTTTCTAAATCTGGTGGGGTAATATCTGTAATCAGACCCCATTCGAAACGAGAACGCAGGCGATCCTCAAGTGTCGGAATCTCTTTCGGAGGTCGGTCACTCGAGATGACAATCTGCTTTGATTCTTCATGTAATGTGTTAAACGTATGGAAAAATTCCTCTTGGGTTGATTCTTTTCCGGCAAGGAATTGAATATCATCTATTAATAGCACGTCTACTTTTCTATATTTATTGCGGAAATCAATGGTTTTATTATCTCTAATAGAGTTAATAAATTCATTGGTAAATTTCTCAGAAGACAAATAGACAACTTTCGCATTTGGATTATGATCCAATACATAGTGACCAATTGCATGCATTAAATGTGTTTTCCCTAAACCAACACCACCATAAATAAACAGTGGATTATAGGCCTTAGCAGGTGCTTCTGCTACTGCGAGTGAAGCAGCATGGGCAAATCGATTCCCAGAACCAATAACAAATGTATCAAAAGTATTTTTCGTATTTAGCATATTGAAGGTAATGTCTTGGGATTCCTCTTCAACTGGCTTCTTTTTTGCCGGGCTGATGGCTTCAAGCTCTTCTTCGTTCTGGTTTTGCGGAATAATGAATTTAACTTCGAGTCGTTCACCAGTAACTTCTTTTATTGTTTCGGAAATTAAAGGAGAATAGCGCTCTTCTAGCCAATCTCGAGCAAATTCATTAGGTGCTTTGATCACTAATGTGTCTCCTTGAAGATTATGTGCTTTAGTTGATTTCATCCAGGTTTCAAAGCTTGGTTTACTAATTTTCTTTTCTATTTTTGCTAAAGCCTGCTGCCATAGGTCAGATATATTTTCCAATGATGATCCCTCCTTTTCTTTGAAAATAACGGCTGAAAATGCCCACAAAAATGTTTATATAGAAAAAATGAATAAAATAAGATGTGGAAAAATATATAATAAGGAAAAAAGGCGACATTTCGACAATATCCACCACCTGTGGACAACCTTTTCAAAGGGGCTGAATAACCTGTCCACATGATATCCACAATCTGTGGATAATAAAATATATACCGTTCAGTTATTAAGTGTGAAAACACAAATATGATAACAGAAATAACAAGAGCATGCAACGTTTTTTCAATGCTTATCCACAAGTGAAACAACCTGTTTATAACAATTGTCCACAGGTAGTGTTTTTGTGAAAAACTTGTCTATATGTAGTGTGGATAAAATAAATTTGTCGAAAAAAGTATCCACAAGTAAAATTATACGCTGAATGATAAATACGTGGATAAATGGATGTACGTCAGTCTTCTTATAAAAATGGAACATTTTAATTAATGGACGACAAACAATATGGAACTAAATTCTAGTGGATGTGGAAAAAGAATCATGAGTACAACAAAAATGGATTGCGACCATGTGACCTATCGAATGATCATGAAGGTAGTTTGTATAACCTGTTCGAATGGGAAAAATCGCAAATGCTCATAATCAGACATGGAACGAGAAGTGAAGTCTGACCCAAAAACGTGAGAATGAGGAGAGGTCTAAAGTCTAAGTCCAAAAAACTTGTGAAACAGTTTAAATCTCAAAACAGATAATTTAAAATCAGCTCTTAAAAAAAGTTATCAGTAAAATATCCCTACAATCATTGCTATACAGGCTCGTAATCAAGGGATTTCCCCAATAACCAAAAAATACTATTGAAATGAGGGTGACATTAGAGACGAAACAAAGTAAAATTCAGTACAGTACAGTGATGTTTTTTGAAAAAAGTTGCGCGTAAGGGTTAATCATCCGATGGATAGTTGACAATCTTTAGGTAGCATCTATATAATTAATAAGACTGTCTTTAACAGCTATTCCTCAGGGAGGTGTCATATAATGAAAAGAACTTATCAACCAAATAAACGTAAAAGAAGTAAAGTTCATGGATTCCGCAGCCGTATGAGCAGCTCGAACGGACGTAACGTTCTAGCACGCCGCCGTCGTAAAGGAAGAAAAGTATTATCTGCTTAGGCCACTGAAAATCAGTGGTCTTTTTTCACGTAATAGTGTAAAAATAGTGAGTAAACGCATGATTGATCGATTGCCCAAATAGAGAATATAAGACTTATTTATACATGAGCTGTTACGAACCGTGTATGAAAAAGAAGGTGTAAATGACATGAAGAAAGAATTTAGAGTAAAGAAGAATAAAGAATTTCAAGAAGCCTTTAAACAAGGTAAGTCATTTGCTAACCGGCAATTTGTTGTTTATTCTTTACAAAGAAATGACCAGACTCATTTTAGAATAGGATTATCTGTTAGTAAGAAGCTTGGTAACGCTGTCAAAAGGAACCAAATCAAACGTTATATTAGACAAGCCTTCCATGAGCTGGATCAAGAGTTAAAACCAAATTATGACTTTATTATTATTGCACGAAAGCCAACTGCTGAAATGAGCTTTTTTGAAATTAAGAAAAGCTTAATGCATGTTTTGAAGCTTTCTCGGGTTGTTAAAACACATAAACATGGAAATAATAAGTCATAATGTCATAAAAAGAGCTTTTTTTTATGAAATTTGGGAAAGACATCTTTTATTCATATGACATATGAGGAAAAGATGATAAAATACATACCATGAGTAAAATCAGTTTATTCGATTCTCAGTGAAAATGAAGAGATGATAGAAAAACTGTAACAATATTATCAAGGCATTAAGGAGGAAATAACGGTTGAAAAAGCGAATACCTTTATTGGTTGGTCTAATTCTAGTCACCGTACTTTTAGCAGGGTGTACGGAATTTAATGAGCCAATTACTTCCGAGAGTGAAGGCTTTTGGAACTCATACATCGTTTATCCGCTATCATGGCTAATTATTAAAATTGCAGGCCTTATGGGCGGAAGCTATGGTTTGTCGATTATTGTCGTAACAATTCTGATTCGTCTAGTAATTCTACCATTGATGATTAAACAAACAAAGAGTTCTAAAGCAATGCAGGCAGTACAGCCTGAGATGCAAAAGCTACGTGAAAAATATAGTTCGAAAGATCAAAAGACACAACAAAAGCTTCAACAAGAAACCATGGAATTAATGCAAAAACATGGTGTAAACCCATTGGCGGGCTGTTTACCATTGTTAGTACAAATGCCGATTCTTATTGGATTCTATCATGCGATTTCAAGAACGCGGGAAATTGCTAATCATAACTTCTTATGGTTTGATCTTGGCGATGCCGATCCATATTATATCTTGCCAGTTGTAGCAGGTATTACAACGTTCATTCAACAGAAGATGATGATGGCTGGACAAGACTTTAGTGCGAATGAAATGATGGCAACGCAAATGAAAATGATGTTATGGTTAATGCCAATCATGATCGTTATTTTTGCGATTAATTTCCCAGCGGCTCTTTCTTTATACTGGGTAGTTGGTAACTTATTTATGATTGTCCAAACTTATTTCATTAAAGGTCCAGATTTAAAAAAATCTAAAGAAACACAACCTGCGGGAGGAGCGAAAAAGTGAAAGAAATAACTGCTACAGGACAAACCGTCAATGAAGCAGTACATTCGGCTTTAGCTCAATTACAAACAACAGAGGATCGTGTAGAAATAGAGATTCTCGATGAAGGAAGGAAAGGGATCCTTGGTATATTTGGATCCCGTCCTGCAGTGATAAAAGCAACGATGAAAATGGATCCGATTGCAGAAGCGGAGAAATTTTTATTAGAGGTCAGTGAGAAAATGGGCGCGCCGGTTGAAATTGAAACTGTTAGAGACGGTAAAAATGTTGAATTTATTCTATCTGGTAATAAAATTGCTTTATTAATAGGTAAACGAGGTCAAACATTAAACTCTTTGCAGTATCTTACACAGCTTGTCGTCAACAGATATTCTGATCAATATTTTAATATTATATTAGATGCAGAAAACTATCGCCAAAGAAGAATTGATACGTTGGTGCAGCTTGCTGAAAGATTAGCAAGCCAGGCAATTAAAACTGGTAAAAAGGTCTCGCTTGAGCCTATGCCTTCCTATGAGAGAAAAGTGATCCACTCTGCTTTGTCTCATGATAAGAAAGTAGAAACGTATTCGGATGGCAATGATCCTCATCGACATATTGTCATTTCACCAGTTAAAAATTAATTTTTCTATAGAGAGTGTCCAAGCGGACGCTCTTTTTTTATGGATAAACACGCTATTTCTTCAGAACCATTTTCGGAACTTCCGAAACAGTTTAGAAAACATTCGAAGCTTTTTTCACAAAGAATTGGTCAAAGAGGAAAATAATGAATTCAGTATTGTATGATTGTTATTCACATGTGGATAAGTTAAAATGGAGCATAATACAACTTGGTTTCTGTGGATAATTTTTAGATGAAAAAAATTTGTCTATACTGTTGATAACAGGTATTTTCCTTAGTTGGAGGATTCTTAACGAGGATGATCCTGCTTTTAATAATTGTTTGCATATGATATTCTGTTTTTTTGGGAAATAATTTTTTTCATAGATTGAAGGATGAGTAATTATAGATAAAAATGAAATGAGGTGAAGCCGCTTGGAACTTGATACAATAGCTGCTATATCTACTCCCATGGGTGAAGGCGCAATTGCAATTGTACGGCTGAGCGGACCTGAAGCTTTTGATATAGCGGATCATTTATTTAAAAGTGTGGGAGATAAACGATTAAAAGAAGTCCCATCTCACACAATTCATTATGGCCATATTATTGATCCGAAGACTGACCAAGTTGCTGAAGAAGTAATGGTTTCGGTCATGAAGGGTCCAAAGACGTTTACAAAAGAAGATGTGATTGAGATTAACTGTCACGGTGGACTCGTTTCTGTCAATCGCGTCCTGCAATTGATGTTGACAAATGGTGCTCGCTTAGCTGAACCAGGTGAATTTACAAAGCGTGCTTTTTTAAATGGGCGCATTGATTTATCGCAGGCGGAGGCAGTGATGGATTTAATCCGAGCGAAAACGGATAAGGCAATGAATGTCGCCTTAGGTCAAATGGAAGGTAGATTGTCAAACTTAATTCAAAGGTTACGACAGGAAATTCTAGAAGTACTTGCCCATGTGGAAGTGAATATTGACTATCCTGAATATGATGATGTCGAGGAAATGACCCATCAGTTACTATTAGAGAAGGCCAGCTTCGTTAAAAGGGAAATCGAGCAGTTGCTACGTACATCCCAACAAGGGAAAATTTTACGTGAAGGTTTATCAACGGTAATCGTTGGACGCCCAAATGTTGGTAAATCTTCGTTATTAAATAGTCTAGTCCATGAAAATAAAGCGATTGTGACAGATATCCCAGGTACGACAAGAGATGTAATAGAAGAATATGTGAACGTAAGAGGCGTACCATTAAAATTAGTAGATACGGCTGGTATTCGGGAAACAGAAGATATTGTTGAACGTATAGGGGTAGAGAGATCACGACAAGTATTAAAAGAAGCGGATCTTATTTTACTCGTTGTGAACTATTCGGATGAGCTTACGGATGAGGATATGAATTTGTTTAAAGCGGTCGAAGGCATGGATGTTATTGTCATCGTGAATAAAACCGATTTAGAACAAAAGATTGATATGGAAAAAGTGAGACAGCTCGCAGCTAATCAGAAGCTCGTGACAACCTCTTTATTAGAAGAACAAGGAATTAACGAGCTTGAAGAGGCGATTTCTGAATTATTCTTTACTGGCTCCATTGAAGCAGAAGATATGACATATGTCTCTAACTCAAGACATATTGCTCTTTTACACCAAGCGATAAATTCAATTAATGACGCAATAGAGGGTGTTGATCTGGGCACACCGATTGACATCGTACAAATAGATTTGACAAGAACATGGGAAATTCTAGGGGAGATTATTGGAGATAGTGTACAAGATAGTTTAATTGACCAGTTATTCTCTCAGTTCTGTCTTGGAAAATAAGAAAAAAACCGTTGATATAAATATAAAAATAGAAAAGGGAGGTAAAATGAAATGGCTTATGAAGCAGGTTCATATGACGTTATTGTTATCGGTGCCGGTCATGCAGGAGTTGAAGCAGGTCTTGCCTCAGCTCGAATCGGGGCAAAAACTTTAATGGTCACAATCAATCTTGATATGGTTGCCTTTATGCCATGTAACCCTTCAATTGGTGGACCGGCGAAAGGAATCGTCGTACGGGAAATTGACGCATTAGGCGGCGAAATGGGGAAAAATATTGATAAAACCTATATCCAAATGCGTATGCTTAATACGGGTAAAGGCCCCGCAGTAAGAGCATTAAGAGCACAAGCGGATAAATTTACGTATCAGCATGAAATGAAAAAAACATTGGAAAACCAAGAGAATTTAACATTATTACAAGGTATGGTAGAAAGTTTAATTGTTGAAGATGGTGAATGTAGAGGTATTATTACACAAACAGGCGCTACTTATTATGCGAAATCTGTTGTTATTACTACCGGTACATTCCTCCGTGGGGAAATTATCTTAGGAGAACTAAAATATTCAAGCGGACCGAATAATCAACAACCATCCATTAAGTTATCCGAACACCTAGAAGCTTTAGGTTTTGATATGGTTCGTTTTAAAACGGGAACGCCACCGCGCGTAAATAGTCACTCAATTGATTATAGTAAAACAGAAATACAACCAGGTGATGAAGTACCGAGAGCATTCTCATATGAAACGACTAAATATATTACTGAACAACTGCCTTGTTGGTTAACATATACGAACGAAAAAACGCATACGCTCATCGACAATAACTTACATCGTTCTCCGATGTATTCTGGTATGATCAAAGGGACAGGTCCTCGTTATTGTCCGTCAATTGAGGATAAGGTAGTTCGTTTTAATGACAAACCAAGACATCAAATCTTCCTTGAACCAGAGGGAAGAAACACGCAAGAAGTTTATGTACAGGGGTTATCAACTAGTTTACCTGAAGATGTACAACAAGACATTTTGCGGACGATTCCAGGTTTAGAAAATGTGCAAATGATGAGAGCTGGTTATGCAATTGAATATGATTCCATTGTACCGACGCAATTATGGCCAACATTGGAAACGAAAAAAGTGAAAAACCTTTATACTGCCGGTCAGATAAATGGGACATCCGGTTATGAAGAAGCAGCCGGTCAAGGTCTAATGGCAGGGATGAATGCGGCGCTGCATTCACTTGGTAGAGAGCAAGTAATCTTAAGTCGCTCTGATGGCTATATCGGGGTCCTTATTGATGATTTAGTAACAAAGGGGACGAACGAACCTTATCGTTTATTAACTTCTAGAGCGGAGTACCGTCTATTATTACGCCATGACAATGCGGATCTTCGTTTAACAGAAGTAGGTTATAAAGTGGGCATGATTAGTGAAGAACGTTATCAAAAATTCTTGTCTAAAAAACAGCAAATTGAAGAAGAAAAAATGCGTTTAAAGAAGATTATTTTAAAACCGAATGCTGAGGTTCAAGGTTTAATTCAATCCCTAGGTGGAAGTGAATTAAAAGATGGGATACGTGCAAGTGATTTATTAAAAAGACCAGAAATGTCTTATGCTCATATTGAACAACTCGCTAAAGCAACGAGTGAGTTAGATGATGATGTAAAAGAACAAGTAGAAATACAGATTAAGTATGAGGGCTATATTGAAAAATCACTACAACAAGTAGACAGACTGAAAAAAATGGAAAACAAAAAAATTCCAGATCAAATCGATTATGATGATATCAATGGGCTTGCGTCTGAAGCACGTCAAAAATTGAAATCAGTGCGTCCTCTATCTTTAGCACAAGCATCTCGTATTTCTGGTGTAAACCCAGCAGATATTTCTATTCTACTCGTTTATTTAGAACAAGGAAGAATTGCGAAAGTGGCTAATGAATAAGAGAGGATTGAACGCATGAATACAGAACAATTTGTTCATTTGCTTGAGGAGAAGGGAATTTCCCTCTCCAAGCAGCAAATGGAACAGTATGAATTGTACTATTCGACGCTTGTTGAATGGAATGAAAAAATGAACTTAACGGCCATTACAGAAAAAGATGAAGTATATTTAAAGCATTTTTATGACAGCATCTCAGCTGCCTTTTATTACGATTTCAACCAGCCGTTAAAGGTATGTGACGTTGGAGCTGGAGCTGGTTTTCCAAGTATCCCATTAAAAATTGCCTTTCCTCAAATACAAGTGACCATCGTTGATTCATTAAACAAACGGATTGGTTTTTTAAATCATTTAGCTGAAGAACTTGGATTAGACCATGTCGAATTTGTACATGATCGCGCGGAGACGTTTGGCAAAAACAAAAAATACCGCGAAAGCTTTGATCTTGTCACAGCTAGGGCGGTAGCAAGATTGTCAGTACTGAGTGAATTATGCTTGCCCTTAGTCAAAGTCGGTGGTACCTTTTTAGCTATGAAAGGTGCAGGGGCTGAACAAGAACTAGATAAAGCAAACAAAGCGATAACAACCTTTGGTGGTAAACTGATAGATTCACACACTTTCACATTACCGGAAGAAGAAAGTGAAAGAAACATTCTAGTAATTAAGAAAGAAAAATCTACCCCTAATAAATATCCAAGAAAGCCGGGAACGCCTAATAAATCACCGATTGAATCGTGAGTTTGAGCGTATATGGTTTTTTATATCACTATAAATTGATAGACAATCGCAGGAATTGTCTACTTTGTAGAGAATAGGTTATAGGGAGTTTCGTAAAGGTGGTGCAGGGTGATGAAGCATTCTTTCTCACGCCTTTTTGGCCTAGGCGAAAAGGAAAAAACAAATGAAGACAAGCTAGACGAACAAGCAGATATGGAAATGGAAGAGGCAGAGACATTAGCAAGCAAGGAAGAGGTAAAGAAGATCCCTATCGATCAAATCGTTCCTAACCGTTTTCAGCCTCGGACAATATTTGATGATGAGAAAATAGAAGAGCTTTCTCGTACAATTCATATTCACGGTATTATTCAGCCAATTGTCGTTAGAGAATACGGTGACAATCAATTTGAAATTATTGCAGGTGAGCGTCGCTGGCGTGCAATGAATAAATTGGGTTGGGAAGAAGTACCAGCCATTGTCAAGAATATGAGTGATACAGAAACGGCCTCAATTGCGCTTATTGAAAACTTGCAGCGTGAAGAGCTTTCGCCTATTGAAGAAGCGGTTGCTTATGGAAAGCTACTAGAGTTACATAACTTAACACAAGAAGCATTGGCACAACGTCTAGGAAAAGGGCAATCAACAGTTGCCAATAAATTAAGGTTGTTGAAATTACCAGAAGAAGTACAAGAATCCCTTTTAAGAAAAGAAATAACAGAACGACATGCAAGGGCACTTATTCCATTAAAAAGCCACGAGAAGCAAGTTAGCTTATTAGCTGAAGTCGTTGAAAAACAGCTAAATGTAAAGCAAACAGAGGACCGAGTGGTAAAGCTATTAGAAAAAGATCAACCAAAGGCAAAACCAAGAAGAAAAGCATTTAGTAAAGATATGCGTATTGCTGTCAACACGATTCGCCAATCGCTCTCAATGGTCTCTGATAGTGGCATAAACTTAGATTCACAAGAAGAAGAATTTGATGAATTCTATCAAATAACAATCAAAATTCCAAAAAAGAAAAAATAAATGACCTAGCCAATCTCAAATCACCTTTTGCGAGATATGGCTCTTTTTTTATCCTGAAAATAGCATCTGGAAGATTTTCTTATTTTTCTTAAAATAATTATTCTTCCCCTCACGTTCATGATAAAATAGATTCGTGCGTTCGAAAAAGGGAATGCGCACTAAAACAATGATGTCTTTAATAGGGGTTTTTAATAGATTACATACGTAGAAAAACAAACATGTGAAGAAAGCAGGTGAGTTCAAGTGGGGAAAACGATTGCTTTAGCTAACCAAAAGGGTGGCGTAGGAAAAACAACAACAGCAGTGAACTTAGGTGCATGTCTAGCTTCTATGGGCAAAAAGGTGTTGCTTGTAGATATAGACCCACAAGGAAATGCAACGAGCGGTATTGGTATTGAGAAGGCAGAAGTGGATTATTGCATTTATGATGTATTAGTGGACGATTTAGAAGCAAGTAAAGCCATCAAACCAACAATTGTAGAGAAACTGCATATTATACCTGCTACGATTCAACTAGCAGGAGCGGAAATTGAACTTGTACCAACAATATCAAGAGAAGTTCGTTTAAAAAGAGCTTTAGAAGACGTGAAGGAAAACTATGATTATATTATTATCGATTGTCCCCCATCACTAGGATTACTAACGCTCAATTCTTTAACAGCATCTGACGCCGTATTAATTCCTGTACAATGTGAATATTATGCGCTTGAAGGATTAAGTCAGCTGTTAAATACGGTGAGACTTGTGCAAAAACATTTAAATCAAGATCTGCGTATTGAGGGCGTTTTGTTAACAATGTTGGATGCAAGAACGAATTTAGGTATTCAAGTCATTGAAGAAGTGAAAAAGTACTTTCAAGATAAAGTGTATCGCACGGTGATTCCTAGAAATGTACGCTTAAGTGAAGCACCAAGTCATGGTGAGCCAATTATCACATACGATCCAAAGTCTCGCGGAGCAGAAGTATACTTAGACTTAGCAAAGGAAGTGTTAACAAATGGCTAAGGGGTTAGGTAAAGGGCTTAATGCCTTCTTTACGAATGTGGACAAAGAAAGTGAAGAAATAATTGAAGAAATCAAACTTAAGGAAATACGTCCTAATCCGTATCAACCGCGAAAAATCTTCACAAAAGAGAGTATAGAAGAGCTAAAACAATCGATTCTCACACACGGAATCCTCCAACCAATTATTGTTCGTAAAAGTATTAAGGGTTATGAAATTGTTGTTGGTGAAAGAAGGTATCGGGCAGCAAAAGAGGCAAATATGCAGACGATGCCAGTCATTATTCGCGATCTATCAGAACAACAAATGATGGAATTAGCTATATTAGAAAACCTTCAAAGAGAAGATTTAACGCCGATTGAAGAAGGCGCAGCTTATCAATTATTAATTGAAAAACTAAAAATCACACAAGAGGAATTGGCTAAGAGGTTAGGAAAAAGCCGACCGCATATTGCCAATCATATTCGCTTGCTTTCACTGCCAGCTAAAGTACAAGAGATGATTGCTGATGGAAAATTAACGATGGGTCACGGTAGGACACTTTTAGGGTTAAAGAAAAAATCCCTTATGGATACGGTAGTAGAAAAAGTGTTAAAAGACTCTTTAAATGTAAGGCAGTTAGAACAATGGATCGGGCAATTAAACGAAAAAGTTCCACGTGAAACAAAGAAGAAGGAAAATAAAGATGTGTTTATTCAATCACATGAATCTTCGCTTAGAGAAAGGTTCGGCACGAACGTTCATATTAAAAAAGGAAAAAAGAAAGGGAAAATAGAAATCGAATTCTTTTCTAACGACGATTTGGAGCGAATACTGGATCTTTTAGATCAGCAAAAAGAATCCATCTAGCCGCTTAGTCGTTTGCTAGATAGACATCATGAAAAGATAGAAAGTATATTTGGGTAGCTCTAATGTTTTTATTAGGTACAGTAGTCAATTCACTATTAATTATTGTAGGTACATTAATCGGTAAGTTCCTTAATCGTATCCCTGAAAAAATGAAGGATACAGTGATGCAAGCTATTGGCTTGGCAGTAATGGTACTTGGTTTACAGATGGGGCTTAAGAGTGAAAACTTCTTAGTGGTCATTCTTAGCCTCGTTTTTGGGGCGATGCTTGGAGAATGGTTAAAATTAGAAGATAGACTCAATCAAGTCGGTATTCTATTAGAAAATAAAATTGGATCCAATCATCAAGGTAGCATCTCTCAAGGATTTGTCACAGCAACATTAATTTTTGTTATTGGTGCAATGGGTGTCATCGGTGCGTTAGATAGTGGGATTCGTGGAGATCATTCGGTTTTATATACAAAATCAATTATAGATGGCTTCACGGCTCTAATCTTAACGACCACTTTAGGTATCGGTGTCATATTCTCAGCCATCCCTGTCTTTATCTATCAAGGATTGATTGCGTTATTTGCGACACAGATTGATAAATGGATTCCCCAAGCGTGGATGGACAGCTTTATTCTAGAAATGACAGCTACAGGCGGCTTAATGATTTTTGCTATCGGCTTAAACTTAATGGGATTAACAAAAATCAGGGTAGCAAATCTTTTACCGGGTATTTTTGTCACAGCCCTTGTCGTTTCTTTCTATTACTTCTTTTAATTTAAGTAACGAACAATCCTTGATAGGCATGGATTGTTCGTTTTTCTTTGGTTTCAAGTCTTTAATATAGGGTTGAATGAGATATTCGAGATCCAATGCGTAGAAAGATTCATGGGCAAAAGCAGTTAGACTACTCAACCTGCTTCCTTTCTTCATCATGGTTTTATGCATTCCAGCCTCATCAAATCAGCTTTCCAAAATGTCTTTATTTATGTCGATTCCAAAGAAAATACGCGGCGATTTGCGTCTAGAAAAACGAAAATCGTCACGTATCGGTAGATCTCATATTTATTGTCAGTCGGAAACTCTTGGGTCATATTATAAAGTCTGCTCTTTCCCCCAGTCGATAGGGATAAAATTAGCTTTTTCCATCAAAGTTACTTCATGGATGCCATTGGCAATGGTTTTGGCCATATTCATGACTAAGCTCAGTCTTGTATTCTGTAATACCATAAACTCCATAAACCCGCTCACATTAACGATGCCAGCAATATGTATATCACCAACTTCAGGTAAATCCTTATTTACTCCAGCACCTGGTTTGACAGGACCATCAGCAATTTGAATAATCCCCACACTTTTTACACGCCCTAAGCAGGCATCAATGCCGATAATAAAAGCATTAGGAAATTGTTCTTCAATATATGACAGTTTTTCAGATAAATTTACTGCATGAATAGGGTCTTCTAATGTGCCGAATACATGAAGGTTAGGAATAGATCGTTCTTTTAATAAGGTTCCAACTAATGGACCGAGCGAGTCACCGGTAGAGCGGTCCGTACCGATACAAATAAGGACGAATGGTCTTTCTTGTATATTACTCGGGAGAAACTGCTTGATTTCATGAGCAAGTTTATTAGTAGCACTTTGTTCATCGTGTGGAATCCGAGAGGTTAATTTAGGTTTCTTATCAAAAATACGTGGATAAAAATTCATCAAGCGTCACTCCTTCAATGTCACTCTATAGAAAAGAGCGCTTTACTTTCTTTTTTAGCGATTGAATTGAATAGTAGTAATAGTATACGGAATATTCACTCATTCTATACGTGATTAGGACACGAAATATATTTTCCTCTGATGTTTATTGGAAATATATTAGTAGGACAAGGTATAATAGTGAAATAGAAGTTGAAGAAAAGGGTGATGAAATTGGAAGAAAAACAATTTGATCTTAATAATATTGTTGAGATGAAAAAGGCTCACCCATGTGGAGCAAATCGATGGAAAATTATACGTATGGGCGCGGATATTCGCATTAAATGTGAAGGTTGCGGTCATAGTGTAATGATTCCAAGAAGAGAATTTACAAGAAAACTAAAAAAAGTATTGGCGTAATCAATGGTAAAGGTTGTCTTTACCATTTTTTTGCAGATAAGAAAGTGTGTTTTTCAATGAGTTTTCATGTCTAGCTCCAGGCGCTATCGGCTTTATGGTCTAAGCCAATTCGTCAAAAAGGTTAAAGAACAACCTTTCCACCGGCTCGTCTTATGCTTGTCGCCGATAGACGGGCGCCTTGCGCTTTTCTTAGAACGCTTAGTGAACTTGCTTATTTTTATACAAATCTCTATAATTGTTAAAGGCTTGTATAAAAATCGATTAATAATTTTTCTTAGATAGATTAAATGATTAGGAGTGACCTAAATGGCATTAACAGCTGGAATTGTCGGTTTGCCGAACGTCGGTAAATCCACCTTATTTAATGCAATAACTCAAGCGGGTGCTGAATCAGCGAACTACCCGTTTTGTACGATAGATCCTAATGTCGGTATTGTTGAAGTACCGGATGAAAGATTAGCGAAGTTAACTGAACTTGTTCAACCAAAGAAAACGGTACCTACCGCTTTTGAATTTACAGACATTGCTGGAATTGTTAAAGGGGCAAGTAAAGGTGAAGGACTTGGTAATAAGTTTCTTTCACATATCCGTGAAGTGGACGCGATTTGCCAAGTGGTTCGTTGTTTTGCTGACGATAATATTACTCACGTATCAGGAAAAGTGAATCCGATTGATGATATCGAAACAATCAACTTGGAACTGATTTTAGCTGACTTAGAATCCATTGAAAAACGCATTGTACGTGTAAGTAAGCTTGCGAAACAAAAAGATAAGGAATCTGTTTTTGAATTAGAAATTCTTGAAAAATTAAAAGAAGCTTTCGAAGCAGATCAACCTGCAAGAACAGTAGAATTTACAGAAGAACAAATGAAATTGGTTAAAGGGTTACACTTACTAACGATTAAGCCAATGCTTTATGTAGCGAATGTTGGTGAAGATGATGTGGCTGATCCTTCTACTAATGAATACGTTCAAAAAGTAAAAGAATTTGCATCCGCAGATAATGCAGAAGTGATTGTCATTTGTGCAAAAATCGAATCAGAAATTGCTGAGCTTGAAGGAGAAGAGAAGGAAATGTTCCTTGAAGAGCTTGGTATTGAAGAATCAGGTTTAGATCAATTGATTAAAGCATCGTACAGCTTACTTGGCTTAGCTACTTACTTTACAGCTGGCGTACAAGAAGTACGTGCTTGGACTTTCCGTAAAGGAATGAAAGCACCACAATGTGCCGGTGTCATCCATAGTGACTTCGAAAAAGGCTTCATACGTGCTGAAACGGTTTCCTACGACGACCTAGTTGTTGCTGGTAATATGAATGCAGCGAAAGAAGCTGGAAAAGTTCGCTTAGAAGGAAAAGAATACATCGTTCAAGACGGAGATGTTATGCACTTCCGATTTAACGTTTGATAAAATCCCCAATGAATTCTTGTAACAAAGAATTTATTGGGGTTTTTCTATAGAGTTGCAGAGGCGTATCGTCATAATGCTTTAACCGCAAAAAATGTTTCATCGTATTCGTTTTTTTCTATTTATGTTTCGTCTCTCTGTTTTTCCTTTTGAGGCAATTGCATATTGACCAAACGTATGATATACTTTTACCTTGTGAGTAATGAATAATTGCTCCTTGCCCTCACACGGGCCGTTTAGACCAAAAGGAGGTGAAAGTGATGAAAAAGTACGAAGTTATGTACATCATCCGTCCAAACATTGAAGATGAGGCAAAGAAATCTGTAGTTGAGCGTTTCGACGCAATCCTTACTGATAACGGTGCTGAAATCAACGAGTCAAAAGACTGGGGTAAGCGTCGTTTAGCTTACGAAATCAATGATTTCCGTGATGGATACTACCAATTAGTAAACATTAATGCTGATTCTAAAGCAGTTGATGAGTTCACTCGTCTTGCAAAAATCAGTGAAGATATTATCAGATACATCGTTGTTAAAGACGAGAAATAATAAATATGCTTAATTTTATCGAAAGGAGTTGATTCTGATGATGAATCGTGTAGTTCTAGTGGGGCGTTTAACGAAAGACCCAGAATTACGTTATACACCGAATGGAGTAGCAGTGGCTACTTTTACTCTTGCTGTGAATCGTACATTTACGAATCAAAATGGAGATAGAGAAGCGGATTTCATTAATTGCGTTGTTTGGAGAAAGCCTGCTGAAAACGTAGCGAACTTCCTTAAAAAAGGAAGCCTAGCTGGTGTCGATGGGCGCTTGCAAACACGTAATTACGAAGGACAAGATGGCAAACGTGTATATGTGACTGAAGTTCAGGCAGAAAGCGTACAGTTTCTTGAACCAAGAAATGCTGCAGGCTCACAAGGTGGCTCGAATCAATATGGTGGCCAGAGAGATGATTATTCTTATGGTGGCAACAATAATCAGAATCAACGACCATATGATAATAACCGCAGCAACCAAGGCCAAACTCGTGTAGATCAAGATCCATTCGCTAATAACGGTCAAATCGATATTTCCGATGACGATCTTCCGTTCTAAACCAATAAGGCTTTGAAAAAATAATAGGAAAAGGAGTGACAAAACATGGCTGGTGGACGCAGAGGAGGACGTGCGAAACGTCGTAAAGTTTGCTATTTTACTGCAAACGGAATCACTCACATCGATTATAAAGATGTAGATCTTCTAAAAAAATTCATCTCTGAACGTGGTAAAATTTTACCTCGTCGTGTAACAGGCACAAACGCTAAATACCAACGTAAATTAACGATTGCTATTAAGCGTTCTCGCCAAATGGCTTTACTTCCATTCGTTTCAGGTGAATAATAAGTAAAAGTTCAAACACAGTAGGCTTCGTGCCTACTGTGTTTTTTTAGGTTTAATTTAGTTTGTTTGAACACATGTTTCAAACGAGTCGGAAACCTGGCGATGAGTAGAAACTTGATAGGGTTCGGGTGGAAACGCGTCAAAAACCTGGGTAAAGGTAGAAATTTGATAGGATTCAGGTGAAAACGCGTCAAAAAATGGGGGAAGGGTAGAAAATTGATAGGATTCAGGTGGAAACGCGTCAAAAAATGGGGGAAGGGTAGAAAATTGATAGGATTCAGGTGAAAACGCATCAAGAAATGGGCGCAGAGTAGAAATTTGGTAGGATTCAGGTGGAAACTCATCAAAAACCTGGCCAAGAGTAGAGATTTGATAGGATTTGGGTGGAAACGCGTCAAAAACCTGGGTAAAGGTAGAAATTTGATAGGGTTCAGGTGGAAAATCCATCAAAAACCTGGCCAAGAGTAAAAATTTGATAGGATTCGGGTGGAAACGCGTCAAAAACCTGACCAAGGTTAAAAATTTGATAGGATTCGGACAGAAACGAGTCAAAAATTGCCCCAAAGTAAAAAATCTGATTGGGTTAGAGCGAAAACAATTGGAAGATAGCTGAGTAAACCCAGTTAGCACTCATTATTTGTAGCGGTTAGAAACACAAAGCTTTTTATTTCCGCTCCTTGTGCTCATATAGAGTCTCATATGAATCAATCCGATGGTCGACATTCCCTGAGTTGAGATTATCCACATTTTTAATAATTAGAATATTTAAAAATATACCTTGCATTCTAAAAAGTTAGAACGTATTATTAATCTAGAACATACAATACAATTAGATAGGAGAGGTGAAAATGACATCTTTTGAATGGAAGTCCATGAATATTGATATACATCAACAAAAACTAATCTCTAATCCGTTGCGAATGAAAATTATCTTTTTACTGTCGGAACGTGCGCTCACAGCGAAGCAAGTAGCAGATGAGTTGGGGAAATCAGCAGGTAGTATCCATTACCATATTCAGCAACTTTATAAGGGAAACATTTTAGAGATTGAATCAACGAAGGAGTACAAAGGCATTATCGAAAAGTATTACCGAGCGAAGGCGAATCAATTTCATCTTAATCAAACAGGTGCGAATGTTGAGGATAAAGGAAAAAGCACAAGGGGAACGACTTTATCTTTAACCAAAGGAGAGCTGCAATTATTTCAAAATGAGGTAGATGAGCTGTTTTTGAAGTATTTTAAAAAGACGGTTAAACCTGATGAGCAGACAAAAAATCGTGATACTTATGAAGTGAATTGCTCGTTTAAGAAACTACCGAAAGAGGGGGAAAGTTAAATGCCATCGTCAGCAGCCATAAAAAAGAATTTGGTGCTGTTTCTCTTAGCGAAAGTAGTGATTGTGTTTGGGTCCTCTATTTATAGTTTCGCGATAGGATTATATGTTCTTGCGGTTACCGGTTCGGCCGTCAACTTTTCGATTACCCTCTTACTTACTATTCTACCTCGTATTATACTCGCCCCACTTGCTGGGACATTGAGCGACCGATGGAACCGTAAAAGAATCATTATTACAACCAATTTTGCTTGTGCCCTTTGGATTGCCGTTATTTGTGGTTTGTTTATTTTTGTCACACAGGACATTTGGCTACTTTATTTAGCGACATGCGTACTCAGTATCATCAATACCTTCTATTCTTCAGCAGTGATGTCCTCCATATACAATATGGTCGGTCCAGATTTCCTACAAAAAGCAATGTCTCTCAACCAGGCCGTGGCCTCCTTCTCCGTTATATTAGGGCCAATACTTGGAGGCATCCTTTTCGGACTATTACCTCTCTCAAGCTTCATGATGATCAACATTTGTGGATTTTTCCTTTCCGGTATAGCCAGTCTTTTTATTAACTATTACTTATTTGTCGAAAAAACAGAAAAACAACAAGCAGGAACGATTCAGACCGAGTTGAGAGATGGTCTATCCTATGTAAAAAAACAAACCTTGCTTCGGCAATTAATCTTTATGTCTATATGGGTGAATTTTTGGTTTGCAGTTTTTCCCGTAGCACTACCTTATCTCGTTCTTACGATTCGCCAAATGCCAACTTATCAATTTGGTCTGATTGAGGGTAGCTTTGCTGTGGGCATGTTAGTAATGAGTACGATTCTGTCGTTAAAAGCAGAGATGAAAAATAAATCATTAAGTATTGGAATTGGTATGGTGTGCTTGGGAATATTGTTAATGTTAATAGGGATGCCACAACTGATAGAGATTTCTAATCAAGTGGTCTTCGTTTATTTAATAGGGATTGTGCTACTCCTAGCGGCAGCAATCATGATTATTAATATTCCGGTGATGGTACTCATTCAAAAAAGTACAAAAGATGAATATCGGGGAAGAGTGATGGCCATACTCGAAACAGGTGCGAGTGCAGCAACACCTTTAGGGTATATCCTATTTGGTTTATTTCTTGAATGGTGGCCAATATGGGTGATCATGCTCGTTTCAGGAGGCAGTATTATTTGTATGATTCTTTATCATACAAGAAATAAACAGTTTTTTAACCTATTACAACAAACTGACCAAACCAAGGTCGTTTCAACCGAAGCATAAAAGGGAAAATCGTAATGAGAACCTTCTAGAATGATTGAACCTTCATTCTTGGAGGTTTTTTGCATGATTGCCTGTTTTCTATGATAGATAAGGATGATTTGGTTATGAAAGAATATATTTACACGAAATGAAGCATTCATTCAGTTGAATACCTATCCATGAGTGTATACAATAATAGATGCGGGCTTGTGCCCAATTTGAGAGGTGAATCTATTTGAAAAATGTACATAAACTTACTGAAGGGGCAGTTTTATTAGCTGCTTTTGCTGTGTTACTATTGATGTCCCTTTATTTGCCGATTATCGGAACGATTGTCACTTTCGGCTTACCGGTTCCATTTATGTTATTTGCCGCTAAAAATAAGCGTAGTGATGCGGCTATCTTTTTTGTTGCGGCTATTTTGATTTCATTCATTGTTGGAACCATTACAGCCATTCCATTAACCCTTATCTTTGGCTTAACAGGTTTAGTGATAGGAGAGTTAATTAAGCTGAAGAAAGAACGGACAGCGATGTTGCTCGGTGGTTCTTTAGCGTTTTTAGCGATGTTTTTACTCGTTTTTGCTGGCATGAACGTGCTATTGAATATCAATTTTGTTGAGGAACTAAAAGTAGTTCTTGAGCAATCAATGGATATGACAAAAAACATGTTATCTACGATAGATAATAATGAAGCAGAACAAATTATCAAGCAGTTAGAAGCGACAATTACTGCATTAGAGACATTACTTCCAAGTCTCCTTGTGCTTTCTTCTGCAATGTATGTATTTATTATTCAGCTGATTGGCGTACCCATTGTCAGGAGATTTGGTATTGAAGTGAAAAAATGGCGCTCATTTGCCGATATCAGTTTCCCGAAAAGTATTTTATGGTATTATTTATTAACCATCCTTGCCCAAATTGTCATGAGACCAGAGGAAGGTTCTTTTACAACGATGGCCATTATGAATCTCCTTTTCGTTTTACAGTTAATTATGGTGATTCAAGGGCTCGCCTTTATCTTCTTCTATAGCAGATTAAAGAATTGGCCAAAGATTGTGCCTATTGCCATCCTCATATTTACCTTTTTAATGCCAATCTTCCTTTATATTGTGAGGATATTAGGTATAATTGATATAGGATTTGATTTAAGAAAACGATTAGATAATAGGGATGCATAACACTACTGTTTAGGAGTTGAAAACATGCCCTCGTATTTAGAAAAGAAAACGATGCGTTATTGCCTGTTTGCTTTAATTGGTATAACCGTCGTTCTTCTAGCGATTATGGCGTTGTACAATTGGATATTGAGTCTCGTTGCGCTCCTCCTTTTCGGCATTCCTTTCTACCTATTATTTAAGTTTGATTATGAGCAGAGGAAGGAAACAGAGGAGTACATATCGACCTTATCTTACCGTGTGAAAAAGGTAGGGGAAGAAGCATTAATGGAGATGCCAATTGGAATTATGCTGATTAATGATGAGTATTATATCGATTGGACGAATCCTTATATGGCATCATGCTTTGGGGAAGATACATTGGTAGGGAGATCACTTTATGATGTGGCAGATGCCTTAATCCCTATCATTAAGAAAGAGATTGAATCAGAAACCATTACGCTAACAGATCGCAAATTTCGTGTGGTACATAAGCCTGATGAACGTCTGCTTTATTTCTTTGATGTAACAGAGCAAACGCAGATTGAAAAATTATACGAAGATGAACGTACCGTTATTGCTATTATCTTTTTAGATAATTATGATGATTTAACACAAGGAATGGATGACCAGACAAGAAGTAGTTTGAATAATCTTGTCACCTCTATTCTGAATAAATGGGCCATGGAAAATGGCGTTTTCTTTAAGCGCGTATCTTCAGAGCGGTTTATCGCCGTCTTTAACGAAAGTATTTTGGACCAATTTGAGAAAAGTAAATTCACCATTCTTGATTTTGTCAGAGAAACGACGGCAAAACAAAATGTGCCACTCACATTAAGTATAGGTGTCGGAGCAGGGGTTTCCGATTTGCCAGAACTAGGTGTCTTAGCTCAGTCTAGTTTAGACCTTGCTCTCGGTAGAGGTGGTGACCAAGTAGCAATTAAACAGCCAAATGGGAAAGTGAAATTTTTCGGAGGGAAGACGAACCCCGTTGAGAAACGCACGAGGGTGCGGGCACGCGTTATTTCGCACGCTTTAAAGGAATTAGTCTCAGAAAGTGATAAAGTCATCGTCATGGGTCATAAACGACCGGATATGGACGCAATTGGTGCTGCCATTGGTATTCAGAAGGTAGCAGAGATGAACCATCGTGATGGCTATATTGTCGTTAATAAAGACGAATTTGATCAAAGCGTAAATCGTTTAATGGGTGAGATAGAGAAAAAAGAAGAGCTTTATGCGAAATTCATCACGCCAGATCAAGCGTTAGAGCTGGCAACTGACGATACTTTACTTGTTGTTGTTGATACCCATAAGCCTTCTATGGTGATAGAAGAGCGATTGCTTGCTAAAATAGAAGATGTAGTTGTGATTGATCATCATCGTCGCGGCGAAGATTTTATAAAAAATCCGCTGCTCGTTTATATGGAGCCTTATGCCTCTTCAACAGCAGAATTAGTGACGGAATTGCTAGAATATCAACCGAAGAATCGTAAAATTGATATGCTTGAGGCGACTGCACTACTCGCAGGTATTATCGTTGATACGAAGAGCTTTACGTTAAGAACCGGCGCCAGAACCTTTGATGCAGCATCTTATTTAAGAGGACTAGGAGCGGATACAGTCCTTGTGCAACGATTCTTGAAAGAAGATGTCGACACGTATATTAAACGGGCGAAAATCATTGAAACGGTAGAATTTTACCGAAATGGCCTTGCCATTGCTAAAGGTGCTGAGGACGATATATACGACCAAGTGTTAATTGCGCAAGCAGCCGATACATTACTGGCAATGGACGGTGTGACAGCTTCATTCGTCATTTCTTATCGTGCTGATGAAATGATTGGTGTGAGTGCTCGCTCATTAGGTGATATTAACGTACAGGTCATTATGGAGGCGCTAGAAGGGGGCGGCCATTTGACAAATGCTGCTACTCAATTAGATGATGTCTCAATCAATGATGTGGAAGGTAAATTAAAAGAAGCAATTGATGAGTATTTAGAAGGGAGAAAAGAAGAATGAAAGTCATTTTCTTAAAAGATGTTAAAGGAAAAGGGAAAAAAGGTGAAGTGAAGAACGTAGCAGACGGCTATGCACATAACTTTTTAATTAAACAAGGACTCGCTGTAGAAGCAAATAACTCAAATGTGAGTTCATTGAATGCACAAAAAAAGAAAGAAGAAAAAGAAGCAGCAGCTGAGTTAGAAGAAGCGAAACAATTAAAAGAAACATTGGAGAAGTTGACACTCGAATTTTCAACAAAAGCTGGAGAGGGCGGTCGTCTATTCGGTTCGATTACAAGCAAGCAAATTGCCGAAGAATTAAAGAAGGCGCATGATATTAAAATCGACAAGCGCAAAATCGAATTAAGTGACGCCATTCGTACTTTAGGATACACAAAAGTACCGGTTAAACTGCACACAGAAGTATCAGCTACGTTAAATGTACATGTAAAAGAAGCCAATTAAAGAATTTAACAACGCATCAAAAGAATTCATGGTAAAATAATAGAGTGAAAAAATGTGATCGGTGAAGGCTGATCACATTTTTGTCATCTAACGTGTTTAAAATGTGTCAGTATGAGGGGGTTCTATTTGTTTTGAGTGAATTATTTGCTGATCGTCTCCCTCCGCAAAACATAGAGGCTGAACAAGCTGTTCTAGGCGCAATCTTTCTGGAGCCTTCCTCGTTAACAATGGCTTCAGAACTATTAATTCCTGAAGATTTCTATAGAGCGGCTCATCAAAGAATTTTTAATGTCATGCTGAAACTAAATGACAAGGGAGAAGCCGTTGATTTAGTAACAGTAACAGAAGAATTAAACGCAGCCAAAATGTTAGAGGATACAGGCGGAGTAACTTATTTAAGTGAATTAGCTGCATCTGTTCCAACAGCAGCAAATATAGAATATTATGCTAAGATAGTAGAAGAAAAATCGATCTTACGTAGACTCATCCGTACGGCAACAGACATTGCCCAAGATGGATATGCGAGAGAAGATGAAGTTGAATCACTACTTGGCGAAGCAGAAAAAAATATATTAGAAGTATCGCAACGTAAAAATGCAGGAGCTTTCCACAATATTAAAGATGTGCTTGTTCGTACGTATGATAATATCGAGGTCATGCATAACCGTAAAGGTGATATCACTGGAATAGCGACTGGGTTTGCTGAGCTTGATCATATGACAGCAGGCTTTCAACGCAATGATTTAATTATCGTTGGCGCTAGACCTTCCGTTGGTAAAACAGCTTTTGCCTTAAATATCGCGCAAAATGTTGCCGTAAAAACACAGGAAAATGTTGCGATATTTAGTTTGGAGATGGGTGCTGAACAGCTCGTTATGCGTATGCTTTGTGCGGAAGGAAATATCGATGCACAACGTCTCAGAACAGGTTCTTTAACCGATGATGATTGGGGCAAGCTGACGATGGCGATGGGGAGCCTATCGAATGCGGGCATTTTTATTGATGATACACCTGGTGTTAGAATCACTGAAATTCGTTCAAAATGTCGTCGCTTGAAGCAGGAACATGGCTTAGGCATGATCCTCATCGACTATTTGCAGCTTATTTTAGGTAGCGGACGTTCTGGTGAAAACCGTCAGCAAGAAGTCTCTGAAATTTCTCGTTCCCTAAAAGCACTTGCGAGGGAGCTGCAAGTACCTGTTATTGCCTTATCTCAGCTATCCCGTGGCGTTGAGCAACGACAAGATAAACGTCCAATGATGTCTGATATACGTGAATCAGGAAGTATTGAGCAGGATGCTGATATCGTTGCCTTCTTATATCGTGATGATTATTATGACAAAGAGTCCGAAGACAAAAATATCATCGAAATCATCATCGCAAAACAACGTAACGGCCCGGTTGGTACCGTCCAGCTCGCCTTCGTCAAAGAATATAATAAATTCGTCAACCTAGAAAAAAGATTTGACGATTCATTTGCTCCGCCTGGGGCATAAAGAGGGAAACAGCATTTGGCTGGTTCCCTCTTTTTTAATGGAAGTCGCGACAAATGGGTAAATATAAAAGGAGGGGTGAGATTTGCATGTGTTGTGAGATAGATATTGGTGAAAATGGTGGAGAAGGAGTGGTTTAGGGGCGAAAATTATAAAGATAAAGGGGCAGAAGTGAATTGCTTGTACATCAGTGGAGAGATGGGAAAGATAGCGGAGCAAGAGTGGATTGCTCGTTCATCAGTGGAGAAAATTGAAAAGTTAGCGGAATAAAAATGGTTAGCTTTTACATCAGGAAGAAAAAGCACAAACATATCCGAGCAAAAATAATCCCCCATATATTTAATAAAAATCAATACGATATAAGATAATAGTACAAAAACCACCTAACCTTTTTTTTATTTTCGTATATTTACTAATGGAGTTCAAATAACTGAGAAGCAGTAAAAACAGGTGTCATCCAACCCTTGATGGAAGATTACACAAATTGTTTCACGAACGTATTTTTCGTTGTATGAATAAAATGTTCGTGTTTTGTTGACTTTATCATAATAAAATTGTAGAATTAGTTTGTTTGATAAGGGAAAAAGAAACCTCGGAGGTGCATTCGTAATGTCATCAGTAGTTGTTGTAGGAACACAATGGGGAGACGAAGGTAAAGGGAAAATCACGGATTTTCTATCAGAGAATGCGGAAGTGATCGCAAGATATCAAGGCGGTAATAACGCTGGACATACAATTAAATTTAACGGTGAAACGTATAAATTGCATTTAATTCCATCAGGTATTTTTTATAGTGATAAAATTTGTGTCATTGGTAACGGGATGGTCGTTGATCCAAAAGCATTGGTACAAGAATTGGCTTACTTACATGAAAAAGGCGTGACAACAGATAATTTACGTATAAGTAACCGCGCCCATGTCATTTTACCTTACCATTTAAAATTAGATGAGGTAGAAGAAAACAGCAAAGGCGATAACAAAATTGGTACAACGAAAAAAGGAATCGGACCTGCTTATATGGATAAAGCCGCTCGTGTTGGAATCCGTATCGCAGATTTATTAGATAAAGAAGTATTTGAAGAGAAGCTAGCTCGTAACTTAGCGGATAAAAACCGTTTACTTGAAAGAATTTATGAAACTGAAGGCTTCAAAATGGAAGACATTCTTGACGAATATTATGAGTACGGTCAACAAGTGAAGAAATATGTATGTGATACATCCGTTGTATTGAATGATTCACTTGATGATGGCCGTAGAGTATTATTTGAAGGTGCACAAGGGGTTATGCTTGATATTGATCAAGGAACATATCCATTCGTTACCTCTTCTAACCCAGTAGCTGGCGGTGTAGCAATCGGTTCTGGTGTTGGACCAACAAAAATTAAACATGTTGTTGGGGTTTCCAAAGCATACACAACTCGTGTAGGAGATGGACCTTTCCCAACTGAATTAAATAATGAGATTGGTGATCAAATCCGCGAGGTTGGTCGTGAATATGGTACAACAACAGGTCGTCCTCGTCGTGTTGGTTGGTTTGATAGTGTCGTTGTTCGACATGCTCGTCGTGTAAGTGGAATTACAGACCTTTCACTTAATTCTATTGATGTTCTTACAGGTATTGATACTTTGAAAATCTGTACAGCTTATAGCTACAAAGGCGAAATCATTGAAGAATTCCCAGCGAGCCTAAAAGTCCTTGCTGATTGCGAACCAGTATATGAAGAGCTGCCAGGCTGGACAGAAGATATTACAGCTTGCAAATCTTTAGATGAGTTGCCAGCAAATGCACGTCACTACTTAGAGCGTGTCTCTCAATTAACAGGCATTCCATTGTCAGTATTCTCTGTTGGCCCTGACCGTACGCAAACAAATGTGGTCTTAAGCCCTTGGAGACAAAACTAAAAAATAAGCTTTTTAAGATCGTACCTTTAGAAGGTACGGTCTTTTTTTTCTACCTTCAACATTGTATAGGTGTTTGTACAAGCCGTTTTTATCTATTTTCATCTAGTGGGCCAATTCTTGTAACAGATAATGGTACATGTGAAGTCAATGAGTATTGTCAGCCAAATGATGAAGGAATTGCTACGAGAGCAACGGATGGGTTCCGCGTCATTAAACGGACAGGGGAGAACCAAGTATTAGTTTTGATCAAGCCGAATGATGATGAAAACCGAAAGTTAAAAAGAGACATAGCAGTGATAGAAGAGCTGCAAAAGCAAAGCGTTGTGACGATGCAGGAATATCATACGCAAAAAAGAAGAGAGTGACGTAAAGATGCAGGGCTTTACAACTGGAAAATGCAACAATTAGTCGTGAAATAAAAGATTTGAAAAATCAATTAGCTTCTCTAATGAGTAGATTGGATGGAAATAATCATCCTTAAAAATCTAAATAAACGACTTCACTATAAAGATGAAAAGGTGGAGTCGTCACTTTTACATAGAGTGATGTTGAGGATAGTAGAATGGTTTAGAAAGCAAAAAATTAGGGCATTGAACGTACAAAGGTGGTGGGAGAATTTGAAAATATTAAAAGGCATTTATTCATTGATCTTGTTTGTAGCAGGAGTCCTTCATTTTGTCCGAGAACGAAATTTTCGTAAGATTGTGCCGGAATCTTTACCGTTTAAAAAAGGGATTGTCCTCATTACAGGTGTGCTGGAGGTCGCATTTGCGATGTTACTTTGGGCGAAAAGAGGTCAAAGCCTAGTAGGTAAGCTGCTTTCATTCTTCATGGTGCTTGTTTTCCCAGCGAATATCAATATGGCAGTAAAAAATAATACTTTCTATAATGGTAAAAAGGTTCATCCGTTATTTTTATGGATGCGTTTACCGCTACAAATCCCACTTATTTTAGGGGCAATTAAACTCACACATCCATCTACTGAAAAAAAGACTAAATGACCCATGTTATTTAGTTTTTTTCTTTTTTATTAGATAAGTGATGAGAGGATTTTAACTAGAAAAAGTTTTTCTGAAAAAATATTAAAAAAGGAGTGTACAAAGCTATCACCCTATGATAATATAAAAAGCGTCGTCAAGAAAAGAAAACGCTTCAAATTTTAAAAAAGCGAGCCATTAGCTCAGTTGGTAGAGCATCTGACTTTTAATCAGAGGGTCGAAGGTTCGAGTCCTTCATGGCTCACCATTTTTATATTCGTATGGCCCCTTGGTCAAGCGGTTAAGACACCGCCCTTTCACGGCGGTAACACGGGTTCGAATCCCGTAGGGGTCATCTTTTTTAATAGTAGTAATCATAGGGATGCAAGCGCTCATTCTTTCATTGATTACGAATTTTATATAGATTTGGTCCGGTAGTTCAGTTGGTTAGAATGCCTGCCTGTCACGCAGGAGGTCGCGGGTTCGAGTCCCGTCCGGACCGCCATGATTCACTTGTATAGTGATTATGAAAATTGGATAAGCTGTTTTTATGGCTCAGTAGCTCAGTCGGTAGAGCAAAGGACTGAAAATCCTTGTGTCGGCGGTTCGATTCCGTCCTGAGCCATCAAAAAGGGAGTATGAATTTAATTCGTGCTCTCTTTTTTTATGTTTTTCTCCTTCCTCTATTACAATCATATGACAAAATGCCCCCTTTTCTATGTAGTTTTTTCCTATATTACGTCAAACTATGTCACCATAAATACAGTTTAATTACATTACAGAGACATCAAACGCGTAAAAATGACGATATGGTACATTAGTTAGGTGCAATAGTGATTAGTCTGATAGCACTAATAAGAATCAGAAGGTGTAAAGTAGTATAGGGGGAAGAACCATGAAGCAATGGAAGCAAAGACTGACTACATATACAGAACATACATCTAAGCGTGTTACACATAAATGGAAAAAAGCGGCCGCAATCGTTATGATTGGTGGTTGTTTAGCGTGGAGCGGATCCACATCAGTATTAGTAGAAGCAGAAGAGTCGGATTTGTATTATGTATATATCGGTGATCAATATGTGGGGACAGTTGATAATCCCCAAGTGATTGAAAATATAGTAGAGGATGAACTTGAAAACCAAGGGAAGTCCTATGAGGGCATACAAAAGGCGTTAGACCATGAGCTCTCCTATCTACCTGAAGATGAAGAGAAAGCCTTTAATGAAGCAACTGACAAAGAGTTAACGTCAGAAAACGCGCTGAGAGGGATCTCTATTAAAGCAGATGCTTTCGCACTAGAAATTGATGGTGAAACAGTTGCTTATGTAAAGAATCAAGAAGAAGCGAATGAAGTGCTTCAGCAACTACAGTTACAGTACATTTCTGAAAAAGACTATAAAGAGTTAAAAGAGCGCTCAGAAGAAGAAGAACCACTACCAGAATTAGCCATTGGTGATACCCGACTGTTGAATGCAAAATTTTCCGAGGAAATAGAATGGAAGAAAGAAAAAGTAGATCCGAACAAGGTGCAGTCTGTTGATGAGGTCATCAATTTCTTAAATAAAGGAACAGTAGAACAAGAGAAATATAGAGTTGAAGAAGGCGACTCTATTAGTACGATTGCTGACGAATATCATTTATCTACAGAAGAACTTGAAGACCTGAATGATATAGGTCAAGAAGATGTACTAAAGGTTGGTCAAGAACTTGTTGTTGAAACAATCGAACCGTACGTTGATGTGATTACGAATAGATCAGCATATATAGAAGAAGACATTCCCTTTCACACAAAAGTAATAGAAGATGATGATAGGTTGAAAGGGGAAGAGAAAGTAAAGCAAGAAGGGAAAAAAGGAAAACGTAACGTGTTATACCATATGAAAGAATCAAATGGTGAAGAAGTCGATAAAAGTGAACTAAAAGAGGAAATCATTGATGAGCCTGTAGAGGAAATCATTATTAAAGGAACAAAAAATCCAGATGTTGGCGATGGTGACTTTGCTTGGCCAGCAGTTGGTGGATATGTGTCAAGCGAGCTTGGTCATCGTTGGGGGAAGCTCCACAAAGGGATCGATATTGCCAGACCAAGTGATCGAACCATTAAAGCAGCCGATAATGGAAAGGTCATTTCAGCTGGCTTTAGTAGCAGCTATGGCTATAAAGTAGAAATAGACCATCAAAATGGCTACCGTACCTTGTATGCTCATTTAGATTCTCTCTCAGTGAGTACAGGAGAGACAGTTACGAAAGGCTCTAAGTTAGGTGTGATGGGCTCTACTGGTAACTCAACAGGTGTTCACCTTCATTTTGAACTATACAAAGATGGTCAGTTGAAAAACCCATTAGACTATATTAGTCAATGATCAAAAAAGCGCTGGGACATGAGTGTTTTAGCTAACATTAAGCACGAATAACTCTGCTTTGATAAACAGAAGTTATCGTGCTTTTTTGTGTGTATGACAAGGTTCCATCTAAGAGCGCTCGCAAAACAAAAAGCCCCTTCTATCTTGCTTTTCCATAACTTGTACATATATGATACATTACAAATGATGCGTACTTGTATGTAACGTGATAAAGTAGAGTAGGATACATGCTGACGAAATTTTACAAAATGCTTTTACAAGCCCAATAAGCTTAGATATGATAATCTTGAAAAAGATACATGATTGTGACGATAGTAGATAATAATTGGATAAAGGAGAACAACGATGGATAAGAAAATTCTTGTAGTAGATGATGAAAAACCAATTGCAGATATATTACAGTTTAACTTAAATAAAGAAGGCTTCGATGTAACTTGTGTATATGACGGTGTCTCCGCATTGGAAAAAGTAGAAGAAGTAAAGCCTGATATGATTCTATTAGATATTATGCTTCCACAGAAAGACGGCATTGAAGTTTGCCGAGAAGTAAGAAAGAAATATGATATGCCGATTATTATGCTCACAGCAAAGGACTCTGAAATTGATAAAGTATTAGGGCTAGAGCTAGGAGCAGATGACTATGTAACAAAACCATTCAGCACAAGGGAATTAATTGCCAGAGTAAAAGCCAATCTTCGTCGTCATCAACAAATTGCATCAAAAGTGGATGAAGAAGATGAAAGTAATGAAATTGAGGTCGGCTCACTCACGATTCACCCGGACGCATACATCGTGTCTAAACGCGGTGAAACGATCGAACTAACGCATAGAGAATTCGAATTACTTCATTATTTAGCTAAGCATATTGGACAAGTAATGACGCGTGAACATTTACTTCAAACTGTTTGGGGCTACGATTATTACGGAGATGTTAGAACAGTTGACGTAACCGTTAGACGTTTGCGTGAAAAAATCGAAGACAATCCAAGTCATCCGACATGGATCGTTACAAGAAGAGGTGTCGGATACTACTTGCGAAATCCAGAACAGGAGTAAGTAGAACATGAACAAGGTAGGATTTTTTCGATCAATTCATCTGAAATTCGTCATTATATATGTGTTGCTCATCCTCATTGCCATGCAAATTGTCAGTGCTTATTTCGTCAGGCAATTAGAGGATACGTTAAACGCTAACTTTAAAACAACGATTGAAAACCAGATGAAGCTGCTATCTTATTATTTAGAAGAACAATTTGTGAAAGAACGAGTGCCGGAAGACGGTGATGCCACATTGGAGGTGGACCTGCGCAGACTATTGCAGGACTACAACACTGATGATATTAGTGAAGTCGCCGTTATTGAGGGCACGTCTATGAGAGTGCTAGGGACATCGAATGTTTCTGATCAATCAAAGGTTGGTCAGAAGATGTCTAATGCGCTTATTCGTACGTCAATTAAAAATGGTCAACCGAATGAACAGGATAGTGTCATTAATGGCAAGCGAGTATGGATCTACATTAAACCAATTATTATTGATAATGACGTAAAAGGTGTGATTTATGTCACGTCTAAAATTGAGAATGTCTATACACAGATGAGGGAGATTATCAAAATCTTCTCAACAGGTACAGCAATTGCTCTTATTTTAACCGCTGTGCTCAGTGTGTTACTTGCGCAAACCATTACAAGACCTATCACCGATATGAGAAAACAAGCGTTAGCAATGGCAAAAGGAAATTATTCTAGAAAAGTAAAAATCTATGGCCAAGATGAAATTGGTCAATTAGCTATGACCTTTAATAGTTTGACTAGAAAGCTGCAGGAAGCACAAGCTACCACTGAAGGGGAAAGAAGGAAACTATCATCGGTCCTCACCTTTATGACAGATGGCGTTATTGCCACTGACCGCAAAGGGCGTGTCATTCTCATCAACGAACCTGCTGCAGAAATGTTGCATGTTTCACGTGAAACAGTCTTATCTAATTCAATTGTTTCATTATTAGGGTTGGAAGAAGACTACACATTTGAAGAGCTACTTGAAGAGAGAGAATCGGTTATCTTAGATTATAGTGATGAAAAGAGCAATCTTATTTTAAGGGCCAATTTTTCAGTTATTCAAAAGGAAACAGGCTTTATTAATGGACTTATAACCGTTTTACATGATATTACCGAGCAAGAAAAAATTGAAGAAGAGCGCCGCGAATTTGTGGCTAACGTTTCACATGAGCTAAGAACACCACTAACGACGATGCGCAGTTATTTAGAAGCATTAACAGATGGTGCGTGGCAGGATAAAGAGATTGCTCCGAATTTCCTTGATGTCACTCAAAATGAGACGGAGCGAATGATTCGCTTGGTCAATGATTTATTGCAGCTATCGAAAATGGACAGTAGCGATTATCAATTAAATAAAGAGTGGGTTGATTTCACACAATTCTATAACCGAATTATTGATCGCTTTGAGTTCACGAAACAACAAAATGTCACTTTCGAACGTAGGGTGCCAACAACGGCTGATTTTGTTGAGATTGATACAGATAAACTCACTCAGGTACTTGATAATATCATCTCCAATGCGATGAAATACTCACCTGAAGGAGGAAAGATTACCTTCAGTATTGAAGAACAAGAGGGGTATTTAATCATAAGCGTAGCTGATGAAGGCATGGGTATACCGAAAGAAAATGTATCAAAAATCTTTAATCGTTTTTATCGTGTAGATAAAGCAAGAACAAGAAAATTAGGAGGAACGGGATTAGGACTAGCGATTGCCAAGGAAATGGTAGAAGCGCACGGTGGAGAAATTTGGGCGGAAAGTATTGAAGGAAAAGGAACAACGATCTCCTTTAGCTTGCCGTATATCCGTTCCGAAGAGGATGATTGGGAATGACCTATGAGAAGATAAAGAATATCCTATTAATTATCTTAGTAGGTTGTAGTATCTTATTGACGTTTAATTTATGGACGTATCGACCTAATTTAACGCCTGTCGAGAACCCAGGACAAGCGATTGAACCGATAGGAGATGACAAAGAGTATAGTGAAGTCATTAGACCTAGTCAGCTTATTCATTTCTACGATGATAAGAAAATTGGAACAACCCTATCTGCGGAAATCGACCAAATCACTAATGATATGAACAAATGGGAACTATTAAATCTAGCTAATGTCTCCAACGATATCGGTTCATTACATGAATGGATAGAAGAGTCAGGACATTCTATAATGGTCTACCCAGATGACGTTTCACTTAATGCTTTTCGCGAAGTCATGCCCAATATTGATAAGAACGCTACCGATTTTTCATTTGACACAATGATGATTGACACGACTTCTATAGAGGATGATGTCGGTTTAGCCTATTTTATATCGAGAGATCAAGGTACGGTCTACCGTGGAGAAGTGCAAGGTCCATCGATGGCTGATTTCCGTACGAAGTATTACGAGACGGCCAGTGAAGATGAAGATTTCTATTCGCTTCTTGGTTATAAGGGCCAGAATGATCGCGTGATTTATGTACCGGATGAGCATATTCCTGTATCGACACAACGCATCTATTTAATGGATAAAATCAAACCACGTACATTGATGGAGTCATTATTTAGTGATCCATCTGTTGTACAAGAGAGTACAACTCAACCATCCATGATTGAATATACCGATAGTACGAGTATTATGCGTGTCTATGAAGATCGCAATATGATTTCTTATAAAAACATCTCTTCTGTTGTTGGTGATGAGTTTGTTGGGATGAATCTACTGCGACGAAGCATTGATTTTATGAATGCACATAAGGGCTGGACAGGCAATTATCGTTACTTTGAAGAGGTACCAGAGAGTAATAAGGTTGTCTTCCGATTATTTCATAACCAACAAGGAATTCCCATCTTTAGTGATTATCATCGAGCGAAGATAGAAGTAGAGCTTGGTGATACAGACATTAATGAATATACGCGTAGCAACTTCGCACTCGGAACGATTGTGAGTGGTGGGGAGGAAAGCCGTTTACTATCCGGTAAAGAAGTCATCGAAGAGATCGAGCAGCTACCTAATTTTGAGCGTGACTTGCTGCAAGATGTAACGGTGGCTTACGAGATGAAGGTAGAAAAGAATGTGGCTACAACTAATTCGGAAATCATCAATTTGCAGCCAGCTTGGTATTATCGTTATAATAATGAGTGGAAGAAGTTTACCAAGGATGAGTTTATACCAAATTGAGGCAGGAGGGGAAAGTAGATGGATTGGAGCAAAATAAAAACCATTTTTATACTGACCTTTCTTGTGCTCAATGTCTATTTATTGTATGAGTACTTTACTGTCGTCCAAGCAAAAGAACAAGAAACGGAATTTCCTTTATCAAGCACGTTAGAAGAAAAATTAAAGGATGATGACATTTCATATGACGCAAATATTTTTACGACAGAAGAAGTCAGTGGCCAGTTGTTACGGGCAACTCCTAAAGAGTTTGAAAAAGATGAATTGAAGAGCCTGAATGGAGAAGACATTAAGGTTGATGGCGGTGTCGAGTATATATTTGATGTCAATAAGCCATTGATGAAAGTAAGTGAAGACTTTGATCCAAAGGAATTAGAGTCCTTTATTCAGAGTCAAGTCTTATACGGTAATGAGTATCGTTTTTGGGAGAAGAAAGGCAATACCATTACGTATTATCAAACATACCAAGAGAAAATCATCTACCAAAATAAAAATGCTGAATTAACCTTCTTCTTAAATGAAAATAATGAAATTGTCTCTTATACACAAACATACTTGGAAACAATTGAACCAATTGAGGATGATCAAAAATTGATCAAGCCGCCATCTGAAGCATTATCTTCTTTATACAATAGTGGCAAGATCCCGTCTGGCAGTAAAGTATCAGAACCAGAGCTTGGGCTTCATACGTATGTCGATATGAGTAATCTTCAAGTATTAACACCAGCTTGGCGCTTCGTCATTGATGGTGAATACAGTCTATATGTACACGGATTCGAGCTAAATGTACTCGAACTAAATAAAAATGAGAATAAAACAATGGAGTGAGAGAAACCTATGTCTTTTCAATTTAGCGTTCTCGCGAGCGGCAGTACGGGGAATGCCATTTTTGTAGAGACCAACACCCACTCCTTTTTAGTGGATGCTGGCCTCAGTGGCAAGCAAATGGAAGCATTATTTAAAGAAATTGATCGTGATATGAGTCGTTTAGACGGGATACTTGTGACACACGAGCATAGTGACCATATAAAAGGTGTCGGTATTGTGGCAAGGAAATATGGGCTCCCGATCTATGCCAATGAAAAAACATGGCAGGCGATGTCTCCGTTAATTGGACAAGTCCCAACAGAGCAGAAATTCACCTTTGATATGGAAACCGTAAAAACCTTCGGCGACCTCGATATTCAATCATTCGGCGTCTCACATGATGCAGCCGAACCGATGTTTTACGTTTTTCATCAAGGCGAGAAGAAACTTGTGCTCATCACAGATACGGGGTATGTAAGTGATCGCATGAAGGGACTTATTTCAAACGCCGATGCCTATGTATTTGAAAGTAATCATGACGTGCAAATGTTAAGAATGGGACGTTACCCATGGAATATTAAACGTCGGATTTTAAGCGATGTCGGCCATGTCTCCAATGAAGACGCGGCGATTGCGATGAGCGAAGTGGCCGGTGATCGCACGAAAGGCTTTTATCTTGCCCACCTAAGTCAAGATAATAATATGAAGGACTTGGCACGCATGGCTGTCGCCCAAACACTTGAAACAAAAGGCATACGCGTCGGAGAGCGATTCCAGCTCTTTGATACAGATCCGAAAAAACCTACAGCTTTAACAGCTGTTTAAGGCAAGAAATAATGGGTAGAAGGAAGGGGAGGCTTAGATGCTACCCCTTCCTTTTTTGCGCTTTTTACCAAATGAGAAAGAAAGTATGAACAAATTCGTAAGATTTTCTTGTCTTATGCATTTTAGTATTTGTCTTTTTTCATCTATGCGTATAATAATAGTAGCGGAGTAAGCCTCTACACGTTTCATCAGGTAATCTTTCTCATTCCTAGTATGTTTCTAATGAAGAAGAGTTATGATAACACTAGGGAAAAAAGAGACCTCATTTTTTATAAAAATAGAAGGATATATCTTAAAAAAAGAAAATGGTATGAAAGGGTTGGTTGTGTAATGGGCTATTATGATGATCATTATAATCGTGAGGGACGCACCAAAAAGGGAAGTAAAGCAGGTTACATATTCTCTAGTCTTGTCGGTGTCATTATCGGTGCATTGCTCGTTTTATTCGTTGTTCCCCAAATGAACGGGGGCTCTAATGGGGGAGAAACATTAGGCT
This sequence comes from Cytobacillus sp. FSL R7-0696, assembly GCF_038006865.1. Classification (NCBI taxonomy): domain Bacteria; kingdom Bacillati; phylum Bacillota; class Bacilli; order Caryophanales; family Bacillaceae; genus Cytobacillus; species Cytobacillus sp. FSL R7-0696. The sequence goes on from NZ_JBBOWA010000001.1 coordinate 1,767,070, forward strand.
TATCAAACACAGATGAAAACAGCCAAGTAGAAACGAAAAAAGTATCGGTAGATGTGGAAACAGAAATCACATCAGCAGTCGAAAAGGCAAGAGGAGCGGTTGTTAGCATCTCCAACATCCAATCGGCAGGCATGTGGTCGAATGGTCAAAATGGTGAAAGCACACAAGGAGTAGAAGCAGGCTCTGGCTCTGGTGTCATTTATAAGAAAGAGGGGGACCATGCCTTTATCGTGACGAATCACCATGTCGTCGACGGTGCGGAGAGGCTTGAAGTCAATCTCTTCAATGGTGAGAAAATTGCTGCTGAGCTCGTAGGATCCGACGTATGGACAGACCTAGCTGTACTTGAAATAGATGGCTCGATTGTAGAGGATGTCGCAGAATTTGGTGATTCCGACGCTCTATCAATTGGTGAGCCTGCGATTGCTATCGGAAATCCACTCGGTCAATTTGAAGGCTCAGTCACTAAAGGGATTATTTCCGGCTTAAATCGGACCGTACCAGTCGATATCGATCAAAACGGTACAGTCGATTGGAATGCTGAAGTCCTACAAACAGATGCAGCCATTAACCCAGGAAATAGCGGTGGGGCACTCGTCAATATTAGCGGACAAGTCATCGGCATTAACTCGATGAAAATTGCTGAATCCTCTGTGGAAGGCATTGGGCTTGCCATTCCGATTAATTTTGCGCAAACGGTCATCAGTGACTTAGAACAGCATGGTGAAGTGAGAAGACCATATATGGGCGTACAAATCGCTTCAGTAAGTGATATCCCTGCCTATTATCAAGAAGAAGCGTTAAAACTTCCGAAAGATGTAGAAAATGGTGTAGTTGTGAGCGGAGTCGAGCCAAATGGTCCAGCTGCAGAAGCAGGACTGAAAGAAATGGATGTCATTGTTGAGCTAGATGGCGAAGAAATTACCGATGTCTTAGATTTACGCCACCATTTATATGGTCAGGACGTAGGAGATGAGATGAAGGTGAAGTATTATCGCGAAGGTAAATTAGCAGAAACAACCATGGCATTAAAAACCGAGAATACATTCTAAATTCATCCACAGGAAAGTGAAGGCATCACTTTCCTGTTTTTTTAAGTTTTGATAAGATGAGTTGTGGATAAATTATAAATAGATAAATGAGGAGGCACCGAAGATGATTTATAGCTGCGAAGAACATATTGATATCGCCATCGATACCATTGTAGACGAACACGAAACCTTCCCAGTGTTAACAAAATGTGCACCAGAAGAAAACTTATCAACAACCTGTGAATTTTGCCCCAACCCAGCCATATATATGGTGGCGAACAAATAATCCCATACAAGATGTGGATAGAAAATGTGGATATGTGGATAACTTCTGTGGATATTCTGTTTATGGTGTGAGGATGAGTTGTGTATATCTTTTGAGGGATGAAATGAGACTGGGACATAACTAAATGAGCTAACCTCAAAAAAGAACAATAACAAATTGATCTTAAAACATCATTTGCAAAAAAAGTCCGTTCCGTTGCGCTACAGTCACTCGCTTTCCGCGGGGAGGGGCTGAGCCTCCTCGGCATTGCCTGTGGGGTCTCAGCTTTCCCTCTATTTCCCGCAGGAGTCGAGTGTCTTCCGCTTCATTTCACTATTCTTTTCATATAAGGGTTCAAATCACACAAAAAACCGAATGATTAGATGCTAGAACTCCTAATCATTATCATTCGGATAAATCATTAGCTAGAATACTTATGTCCCAACCTCTTTCATCATTTTACTCATCTAATTCCTCTAGTCGTTTGATCATTCGTTGACTATGTTTATCCTCGGGATTTGTCTTGTACGCTTTTAATGCCTCAGTAAATTTCTTATCTAATAATAGTTGATCGGCTTCAGTTAGTGTTCTTGTTTTTAAGTAAAAAAAGGGAAGATGACCGATCGTATCATTACCTAAGCGGTACCCGTTGCTTCTCGTCAGTAATTCATCATGTTCATCGAAAGCGTCAACAGACCAAGAAAAGCGGTTGTTTGGGTTGGTGAAAGCGAGTAATGTAATAGGATCAACAGAACCTGGCCCATCACCTGACATAGAGAGTCCCACGGTATGGTTATATAAGTCTTCCACTGACCATCTATTTTGTTAGTTGCAATATGAGAGAGAAAGGGGCTAAAATCAAACCAGAATTTAATTTCATTTCCTCTTCTAGGAGCGGCAGCGTGAAGATGAATGGTTTCAACTTCGTCTCATCCTCAAGCTAATCTACCTTCTGAAAAGCAATCACAGGCGTATCTTAAACCATATTTTTCTACCAGCTGGTAATCCTTCATTAGCCAAAAAAGCAGTCCTTAGTAGATAATCACCATAGGGCATCCATCACTTCTAAATACGCCTTTTTATTCTGTTTTTAACGTTCTACAAGATGCAAGAATACGGCCCCTCCTCTCAAGATAGAATCGAGTTTAATACATAGATACTAAGAGATTTGGAAAGGTTGCGAAAAGAAGAAAATTTTTTCAGGTAACAACTAGGACCATCAATAAGTCTGCAGCGTTTATGGTAAACTAGGGAAAGAAAAAAGCACGGAAGGAAGGCCCAATATGAACATCACAATCGTATCCGTTGGCAAACTAAAAGAAAAATACTTAAAACAAGGTATCGACGAATATAAAAAACGCTTAAGCGCCTACGCCAAACTAACCTTAATCGAAGTACCAGACGAAAAAGCCCCAGAATCCATGAGTGCAGCCGAAATGGAAGAAGTCAAACGCAAAGAAGGCGACCGCATACTCGCCCACATCGCCCCAGACACCTTCGTCATCACCCTAGAAATCCAAGGCAACATGCTCACCTCCGAACAACTCGCAAAGAAACTAGACGACCTCGCCACCTATGGTAAGAGTAAGATTGCTTTTATTATCGGAGGATCACTCGGGACTAGTAAGGAAGTGGAGAGTAGGAGTGATCTGGCATTGAGTTTTTCGAAGATGACGTTTCCGCATCAGGTGATGAGATTGTTGTTGTTGGAGCAGATTTATCGGGGATTTCGGATTAATCGGGGGGAACCGTACCACAAATAGAGGCAAAAAAAGTTGAAGATAAGGTGGATATTTTCCATTTGATTCAGAAATAGAAGGTGTTGATAAGCCTTCTTTTTCTGTTTCTAAATATAGCATGTGGATAAGTGTAAATGTGTTTGAAAGGTTAACTTCCGTAAAATCAAATTCAAGCTCAACCTTATCAATTTGACGTAGCTGATCATTTGTTCGTCCAACAGTGATCTGTTTAACCAACAGCTGTAGCAATTGCTTTTGTTTATCTCTTGTAGAGGACTTATAGACTTCTACAAATTTTCCTAATAGAAGATGTACCAATTCTGGAGGAATAACTTTTGTATCAGATTTACTTATTTCCGTTATTAAGTTATTCCTCTTTTGTTCAATTGCACTCTTTTCAATAGCCACTTGCTGTAATCGTTCTTGCAAAACCGTAACAGGAAAAAGATTTTGTTCAAAAGCTTCTAGATATCTATTTTGAAGTGCTAGTGTTTCCTCTAACTTCGAATCAGTTTCTTCCAGTTCTTTTTTTAATTTTTTTATGGATTCAATTGAGGTTTTTGTTAGTGAGTTAATAGTTTCATAAAACTTTTGTTTATTGGATAAAAAGCTCTCTATACGTTGGAACAGAGCATTTTCAGCATCATAGGCTTTAACTGAATTGGCTTTACAGGCTGCTGATCCCTTGTTGTGAAAATCACTGCAAACATAATATCTGTGCTTTCTTTTGGTACCGTCACTTAAAGTGTAAGTAGTAATTGAAGGTACCATCCCTTGTCCGCAATCAGGACAGCGTAAGATACTGCTCAATAGAAACGGTTCGTTGGATTGTCTTTGCTTGAACGATTTACTTTTCCTACGAGATTGAACAAGACTCCAAAGTTCATCATTGATAATCGCTTCATGCTGACCTTCTACTAAAATAGGATTATCATTTCTGCCTCTTCTTCTCTTCTTATCCCAGTTTTCAACCTTTAACCAACTAATTTTTCCGTTATAGACCGGGTTGTCTAAAATAGTTGCCACTCCATTTATAGAAAAATGACGATCACGTTTGGTTCGATACCCATTTTTATTAAGCTGATTTGCAATGGCTTTTAAACCCTTTCCTTGGGAATAAAGAGTGTATATCAGTTTAACTACTTCAGCTTCCTCTTTATTTTTTACGAGTTCCTTTTCAATAGAATCATAACCAAAAATAACACCGCCATTCCATGAACCTTCTAAGGCTCGTTGTTTCATACCAAGCTTAACGTTCTCAGACAATGTATTTCGTTCCATTTCAGCAATAGAAGCCATCAGCTGAACGACTAGACGGCCTATTGGACTACTGGTATCAAAGTTCTCGGAATAAGAGATAAACTTTACTCCGTAATCTTCAAATTTGTCTAACAAAGTAAGAGTATCTAACATATTCCGCGATAAACGTGAGATTTTCCATACAAGTACCGCCTGAAATTTTTCCTGTTCAACGTCTGCTACAAGTCTTTGCATAGCAGGGCGGCCGGTGATATTCTTTCCAGAAATCCCTTCATCCACATACTCGTCGACGATTTCCCAATTATAAAGATTTGCGTATTGTCGAAGCGTTTGTAATTGAGCGCTAATGCTATATCCCTCAGATGCTTGTTCCTCGGTGCTAACACGTGCGTAAACAGCTACCTTTTGAATTTCCATTTCGTTACCTCCTTGTATTAATGATACAGCGAAAATAAAAAAAGGAGAAAGGACAGTTCTCCTTTTCTCCTATACTAATGACAAGTTATCGGGACTAAAATTATAAATTATGCTCTTTATTTTACGCTGTTTAGTCTTCTCTTCTTTAAAGATATGAATTTCCTTAATTATATAATGACACAGTGATTTTCTTTCCTCATCAGAAAGTACTTCATATAAATCTGAAAAATTTTTTACAGAGTAAGCAATGATTTCGTTGGAGATTTGACTTTTTTTAAATCTTATTTGAACATTAATTTCTTCTAGTATTAATTTTTGTTTATTTAACTGTTCTTGATAACCCAAAAGTCTATTTTTAAATACTTTCTCGTCGAATGGGACAGTTTCATCGTCGAGTAAGTCCATGACAGTTTCCATCTTTTTATTAATATGTTTTATTTCTTTTTCAATTTTCTCTGCCTCTTTATATAAAGGTTCGAGTTCAAAACACAGTAATGAATCTGTTGCAGATTTAATATAAGGTGCTAGATTGAGATTTTGGAAAAAATTGTTTAGCTCATGTAAAATGGTTTCTTCTGCATATTCCTTTTTTACAAGGTTTGATGAACAAGCTGCCTTGCCACTATTTTTATTTTTACTGCATTGATAATACTTATATTTAGAGCTGCTATTACCTTGAACCATAGAAGACCCACATTCAGGGCATTTTAAAAGTCCTGATAGTGGATAGGAACCCGGATGAACCTTTTCTTGTTTATAACTTCTTGTTTTCATTGTCTCTTGGGCTAGATCCCAAAGAGGTAATTCAATAATTTTCTTATGGACACCTTTTCGGTATTCTCCCCTCCACTTGGTATTTCCTATATATATTTGGTTTTCTAGAATCGTTTTGACAGCATTAATGGTCCAATACTGCTTATTTTTTGTTTTAATTCCTTGAAGGTTTAGATATGAAGCAATTTTTTTATAGCCCCACTTTTCAATTGCGTATTTTTTAAAAATAAATTGCACTACTTTAGCTTCTTTAGGTTCAATAACTAACTTTTTATTAGATGTTTTATAACCATAGACTTTACCACCTAAAAATTTGCCTTCTTCTGCTCTCTTTTCCATACCAGAGAAAGTTCTCATGTTAATAAATTCTCGTTCAAGTTCGGCTACTAATGCTAATATATGAACAAGAATTTTTGAAGCTGGATCTTCAGTATTAACATTGTCTTTAATTGATATAAGGTGTTTTCCTAATGAGTTAAGTCGTTTCATAATATACAAAGTATCTAATGTATCACGTGAAATTCGATCTTGTTTGAAGACAATGATATAGTCTACATTATCCTTCGATCTAATTACATTATTGTACATTTCTTTAAACCCATCTCTGCCTTCAAACGATTTTCCTGATTTTAGATCATCAGTAAACGTATCAACTAACTCAATATCATTTTCTTCACAGTATTTTTTAATTTCTTCAAGTTGTTTTTCAATTGATGTGTTATCAGTAAATTTATTGGGGCTTTTTCTCAAATAAGCATAAGCTCTTTTTTTTCTACGAACTTCCTTATTTCTCATGTTTTTTTTATTTTTACTCATTAACTACACTCTCTCCATTCATGAGTTTTTTTTCTAGGGTCATTGAATGTTTAATAATTAGTTCAGAAATATAATATAAAAAGTCAGAAGCATTTATTTCAGCTTGGTCCTTATCTATGAGAAATGAATCATAGTATGAATTATAGTCAGATGATATTTCCTTCTTCATAATTAATCTTCCTCGAATATAAAAATCCAAATAATTGCCGGCTATATCTGGTTGAAAGACATAGTACCTTCGAAATTTTAATATTTTAAGATATTAAGAATAAAAATTTTAAGTTTAAATATTCAGAAAAATATAATGGTATTTATGGGTGAAAAGATCGGTTAAGAATGTTAAAATAAGGAAAGTGAGGGATTAAATCCTTTGCTTCCACATGGCAAGGCCATTGTGGATTTAGAGCAAAATAATCCACCCTAACGGTTCACAGTGTAGCGGGGTGGATTATTTATTTACATCAATGTTTTAATATAAGCAAAATAACAAGATGTTTAATTCTATGAATTCTTTTTAGTATGAGGGGGGCGAATATGTATTTTTTACTATTTTTCTTAGTTCTTATGGTATTAATAATCCTAATTGTTATAAAGAGAAACAATAAAAAGATAGCCCTAGCTTTAGCTGTTATACTGTTTCTGCTTACTATTGGTGGAATTATGTTTATCAGAGATGTTGTGCAAAATTTTGCCCCATAGTTACTAACCGAGATAAGAATATAAACAGGAGTATGAAGAATGAAAAGCTCAAATAAAATAGTTGTTGCTCTTAAAGGTGTTATTGTAAATGAAGGCAGGGTATTAATAGTTCAACGTGCAAAAGAAGATAAAATCGGCGGCGGGACTTGGGAATGTGTTGGTGGAAAAATAGAGTTTGGAGAAGATTTAGAATCTGCACTCTTACGAGAAATTAAAGAAGAAGTAGGATTATCTGTTACAGTAGAGAAACTTTTATATGCTACTACCTTCATAACTGATCCAACAAGACAAGTTGTTATTTTGACTTATCTATGTAGTAGTGATAGTAGTAATACTATTCTTTCTAAGGAACATTCTAGTTTCAAGTGGGCCACTAAAGAACAATTGAAATTACTATTGTCTCCGGAAATAATAACTGATTTTGAGAAAAATAATGTTTTCTCAATAGAAGTTTTGAATTAAAATCACCTCCCTTGAAAAGTGACTGTTTCAATAAGTGGTTCACTTACCGTGGAGAAAAATCATAACAAATCATTCACTAAATAATCTAAGCTAGAACAAATAGTTAAGGGGGAAAACAATTGATAAGATATCTTATTAGTATAATTAGCTGCCTTCTTCTATTTTTTAGCGGGATGTACAATATAATTACTCATGGTTTTACATTTCCATTTCTTATTCTCTCATTGGGAGGTTTAATTGGTTTTATTGGTAGTTTATTTTACAAAGTGAAGAAAAAAGAAGCATAACAACCTTATGGACTGAAGCCTTTTCAGTCCTATTTTTTTGCTTATAACTTTTAAGAATTATAGTGAAAAGGATTCTACTTGATCAATAGAATTGCTCAAAACTCCAAAGTATTGAACATGATACCATAGTTCTATAAAATAAGGGGTATCAAGCTTAATCAATACTTATGTTCATAAATATATCTCAAATTTTAATAAAAAGTGGTGGTTATTTGAAATATGGGTATGCAAGAGTGAGTACGATGCATCAAGATTTACAGGTTCAACTGAAACAGTTAGAGAATGAAAACTGTAACAAAATATACTCTGAAAAATATACAGGGACAAACAAAAAGCGGCCTGAATTTCAGAAGTTAATTGATATGTTACAAGAAGGAGACACATTGGTCGTTACAAAACTAGACCGTTTTGCTCGGAGTACACAAGATGCTCTAGAAATCATTAAAGATTTATTTAATAGGAATATTAAAGTCCATGTACTAAATATGGGCATTATTGAAAATACACCAACCGGTCGTCTAATCTTTACAATTTTTTCAGCCTTTGCTGAGTTTGAAAGAGATATGATTGTAGAACGAACCCAAGAAGGAAAAATGTTGGCCAAGCAGAATCCTGATTTCCGAGAGGGAAGGCCAAAAAAATTTTCAAGGCAGCAAATTAATCAAGCCTTATCATTACTAGAAAATCATTCGTATAAGCAAGTTGAAGATATGACAGGTATTTCAGTATCTACGCTTGTACGAGCTAACAAGAAAAAAAGGGCAGAGAAAATTATAGAAAAGGAACTTATTTAAAAAGTACTATTGTACAGGTGTAAATAAATTTAATATAAACAAATTTAGAAGTGAGAACTTCCGCTTGATTTGATTATTAAATAATAAGTCGATTCATGTAAAATGGAAATTATAGATATGATTTACCTAGTGATTTTGAAACGAGGGATTTTTAATGGAATATTCAGCTGGTTTTACGAGCGAAGGATGGTTCCAACAGGAAATTGAATATGTTTTAGACCAACTTCACAAAGGTTTTAGCCGCAGAGAAATAAGAAGTAAAGTAATTGAGGATAATGTTTTCTTGTTAAGAAGTGAGTCGGCTATTAGTAAAAGGTTTCAAATGGTTTATCGCAGAGCAAAGACATTATATCCAACATTATCTGAATACTATTTCAATGGAACTAATTCTGATCAAAAAGTACTGCTATTATATAGCTTCCTTAAATGTTATCGATATGCCTACGAAAATTTCTATGAATTGATTGTTTATCGGTATCAACATAAGAATGGAACTTTACAGGTTTCAGATATGAATTTTTATATGGAAGAAAAGGAACAACAATCAGAGAAAATCGCAAATTGGCATATAGCTACAAAAAAGAAAATCAACAGTACTCTTCTATTATTTTACAGAGAAAGTGGTATGATTGAATTAATAGAAGATGAGTATAAAGTCTCTCCTTTACATGTGAGTCAAGATCTTAAACAGTATGCTGAAGAACAGGACACTTTGTTAAAAGCATTAATAACATTAAAGGCAGGTGGTTAAGAGTGACCATATATAAACGATTAGAACAATTGGAAGAACGTATAAATGAAGAAGGTTTTACGACACCAAGAGGGATTGGCAGTGAAATTCCACATTTTGTTTTTGATTACCCGGCTGAAGATGAATTAACAGTACGTACATATGTTGAGGGATTATTAAGAAGAACTTCATTAAATATTAAAGAAATCAATCTTTTTGAATTTCTTATCAGTTTATTCGAAGAAGATCTAGATGAACTAATCACTATTGCTGAAGAAGAAGGCTATGTTGAGCTTTCTCAAGCTATTCAAACTGTTTTAGAAGATCAAGATTTGTTGGTGAACGCATTCATTGAAAAAGCGGATAACGTGGAATTGATTTTTATAACAGGTGTAGGAACTGTACATCCATTTATTCGCTCCAGTCATTTACTTAAAAAACTATCTAATCATGCATTTAGAACACCGCTTATATTATTTTATCCGGGTTATTTTTCAGGAGTAGATTTACGTCTATTTAACAAATTCCGACATGAAGATGAATACCAAATTACAAGGATTTCATAAGGAGTGTGAATAATGATTATTCAAGAGATTTTTGAGAAGAAAATTGACCGACCAATTAATGGTGTTGTACAAGCAGGTCAAATTGATGAAGATACAATTCAAACCGAGTTAGAAGAATACGTTGTGACAGCAGAAATTTTAGATAGCTTAAAAGGATTTTATAAAAATTATGAGAAGGCGTATTCAACACCAACGAAAAATGTGGGTGTGTGGATTTCTGGTTTCTTCGGTTCCGGTAAATCACATTTCCTTAAAATATTATCTTACTTATTGGATGGTAAGAAAGTCGGGGGGGAAACGCCGTTTGAATACTTTAAAAATAAAGTTTCTGATACCGCACTTTTAGATGTAATGTCTCGGATAGAATCAAAACCCTCAGATGCATTGTTATTTAATGTTGGTTCTGAAGCAGGAGCAAGTGCAGCACGTGGAACGAAAGAAAGTATTATTGAAATTATCTTACGTATTTTTAATGAACATCTAGGTTATTCCAATACGCTGTGGGTAGCAGATTTTGAACGACAATTAGCAAGTGACCAAAAATACGATGCTTTCTGTTCGAAAATTGAAGAATTGTATAACGAAAAATGGCAAGATTTCCGTACTAAATTCCGCTTGAGATATGCAAAAATTATTGCTGCACTTTGCGAAATTGGCTATGAACAAGAAACAGCGGATTTCCTAGTCAAATCAGCACAAAAGGAATTTTCGATTTCAGCGGTTCAGTTAGGGGAGCTTGTTGCACAATATTGTAAATCTAAAGGCTCCGACTATCGCTTAATCTTTTTAATTGATGAAGTTGGTCAATATATCGGTACAGATAATAACTTGATGCTTGATTTACAAAACGCTGTTGAAGAAATTGGTGCTGCTGCGATGGGACAAGCATGGATTGCTGTTACTTCTCAGGAAAAGATTAAAGACGTCTCTAATATGAATGCAGCCAATACAAAAGACTTTTCGAAAATTCAAGGAAGATTTGAAACACGGATTAATTTATCGAGTTCAGATACAGACGAAGTTTTAAAACGTCGGTTATTAGAAAAGACAGAAACGGCTTCGAAAACATTAGAGTCCATTTTTGAACCGAATGAGCAATTAATTCGTAATCGCCTTTCTTTTGATAAAGATCGAACACAATATCGCTCAGGCTATCGTTCAACAAATGAGTTTGTTGAAACATATCCATTTGTACCTTATCAAGTAGATTTATTGCAAGCTGTTTTAGAGAAGATTGGTATACATGGTGAAGGAAGTTCTTACGCTTCAAGAGGGGAACGTTCATTATTAAAAGCTTTCCAAGAAGCAGCGATATATAATGGCCATGAAGAGTTAGGCAATCTAGTAACGATGGCGGAGTTTTATCCAACTATTCGTCAACATTTAGAATCAGCTATCGTACAGACTATTTCGAGAGCTGAAAACCGCGCAAAAAATTCGGAAGGTCTTGTTGAATATGATGTTGATGTATTAAAAGTATTGTATTTGATTAAAGGAATAGACCACATTAAAGCAACACCAAATAATATTTCAACACTTCTTTTAGAAAGTATTCAGGCTGAGAAAAATGAACTTATAATTAAAGAATCATTAAATCGTCTAGAGCAGACGATGTTTATTGAAAAGCACGCAGATGGTACGTATTCATTTTTATCAGATGAAGAGCAAGAAATAAATAAAGAAATTCGTAACGTTGATGTTAATGCTATCAAAATTAAAGAAAGATTAGGCGATACCTTCTTTGAGAAAATGTATCCAAACGCTAAATATAACTATCAAAAGGGAATGCTATTTGATTACAATAAACGTTTTGATAATTATTCAAAAACAAATATGAAGTATCCGTTAACGATGCAAGTCATTACGGGTGGGGTAACTACAACAGAAGCTGCTTTACAGGCAATAGAAGGACAAATGGTTATTTATTTAAATGAGGAATTAATTACAGAAGCAGAAGAAGCCATTCGTATTTCTGAACAAATACGTCGTTATGTGAATTTAAAACGCAATCCAAGTACAACGCAGGCACAGCATCGTATTTATGATGCGAAAATGGACAGTATTAGTGACTACGAGTTAAAGGCAGAAGAATTATTACGAAAAGCTTGTGAGGAAGCAATATTCTTCATTCAAATGCAGGAGCGTATCTTCCGAGGTAATTTTGAAAAGCAAGTATCGGATGCTTTTGATATGTTGATCCAAAATACATATAAGTATTTAGAATACATTGATGAACCAATTCAAATGAAAACATTCAAAGAACAATGGAGAAACCTAGCTGAGAAAGGTATTACAAATGATTTACTAGGTGAAACAGGTAATGTAAAAGCTTATAACGAAGTATTACGCTATTTAGATGAACTCATTCGTATGCATCAGAAACCATCGTTAAAGGATTTTATTGATAAATATAATCAGGTCCCTTATGGCTGGAGTGACTACGATACAATTGGCATTGTCCTAGCTTTAATGCAGTCCGGTAAAGTAAAGTTAATGATTGCAGATGAACACTTTACACCAACGACTTCATCTCAATTTTATGATAAACTTGCTCGAACAACAGAGCGAGATAAAATACGTGTTATTCCCGAAATTGAAGTGGACCCAAAAGTGCGTCGTGATTTCATTGGTTTATATAAAGATTTGTTTGGACGGATGGATATTGGGGATTCTTATCAAGAGTTCGCGAATGCAATTCAAACTGCAGTTAAGAATTATCTTATCCAACCATTAGAGGAAATTGATGACCGTCGAAAGAAAACTATATCTACTGAGTTCGCTTATCCTGAAGGAGCAAAAATTAGTTCTTTAAAAATTGATATTCTCCGATTAACACAAATTCGGGAACCTGAACAACTTGTAAAAGCATTTATTGATGCCGAGGATGATTTATACGATTGGCAAGATGCGATTGAACAGTTAGTTGGTTTCTATTTAAAAGCACCAATTGAACGGTTTGATGAAGCAGTATCGTTTTTAAATCAAGTTCAAAATGATTTACGTTATACTCAATCACAAAAGGTAAACCTGTTAAAGAAAAACATTACCGACATTTTAACCAAAGCATCACCATATAGTGAAATTCCGCAATTGCCTAGCTTAATTGAAAAACTTGATAAAGCAATTCAAGAAGAAGTAACAGAACAAAAACAAGGTCTTGCAAGTCAAATTACACAATTAGAGAAAAAGGTAGATGATTTAAAAGATTATTATTCAAATAATGAAATCATTACAGAATTAATAAATGATGGAATGCAGAACTTCAAAATGTTGCAACAAGAAATTTTAAATAGTAATAGCTTAATCACGATACAAATGAACTTGACCAAACTACGAACAGTAACAGAAACAATTCAAGATGAAGCAAAACGGAAAGAAAAAGAATTACTACAATTAAAACCACCAACTCCAGATACATCTGTTACGGTTGTCCGTGAAAAAGGAACAAAAATTATTTCTTCAAGCGAATTAAAAAGCATGATTTCACATACAAGCATCGAAACACAATCTGACTTAGATGCTGTACTTGCAGAGTTACGAACACAATTATTAAAAGAACTAAAAGAAAATACATTAAAAATTGAATTATAGGCAATGGAAGGGGCTTTCCCTTCCATTGTTGTAATGAGGTGGAAAAAGTGAACAAAACGGAATTAAAAAACTTTGCCATTCAATCACGTCGTCAACTAATCGATCAAGTAAAAACAAAGGCACTAATGTATGGTATTGATGAAAAGAATGGTTTAGAAATTCAAGAACAATTTGGGCAATTAATGATTAAAGATAAACCTTATCCAATGTATATGAAACCTGCGTTTAGCTCGTTAAAAAAGCAACTTGAACATAAAGGTTATAAACAGTTAGTCGAAGAAGTGGCTTACACATGGTTTAATCGGATCATTGCAATTCGTTATATGGAGATACATGATTATTTACCAGAACGAGTAAATGTATTATCAAGTAGTGTGGGACGAGTAGATCCAGATATTTTATTTGAATATGAAACGATGGATTTACCTGTTAAGAAAGAGAAAGTACGTGAAGCGTTAAATTTAGGAGATACAGAAGAAGCGTATCGCCAATTATTTATCGCACAGTGCAATGCACTAAGCACAAACTTACCTTTTATTTTTGAAAGCATTCAAAGTTATACAGAACTATTACTGCCTAACTTTTTATTAGACGTCGAATCAGTTATTGGAAAACTTGTAAATAATGACGAATTGACGAAAAGTTTCAATGAGATTGAAGTTATTGGGTGGTTATACCAATATTATAACTCCGAACCGAAAGATGTGGTTTTTGGAAATCTAAAAAATAATAAAAAAATACAAAAATACGATATTCCTGCTGCTACCCAACTGTTTACTCCTAAATGGATTGTAAAATATATGGTTGAAAATTCATTAGGGCAAATTTGGATTGAAAATAATCCAAATTCTGCTATAAAGAATGAAATGCCGTATTATATTGAACCTTCTACAAGCCCTGAATATAGAAATAGAGAAAATCACTCACTTGATTTACAAAGAATTACAATCATTGATCCATGTGTAGGTTCTGGACACATGCTAGTATATGCGTTTGAGCTTTTATATAAGATGTATGAAGAAGTGGGTTATCCATCGAGAGATATTCCCAAATTAATCTTAGAAAATAACCTGTATGGATTAGATATCGATCCTCGTGCGGTACAATTAAGTTCTTTCGCTTTAGTAATGAAGGCGAGAGAATATAATTCAAGATTTTTAAAACAAAGCTTCACTCTTAATATTTCTGAAATTCTCGAGTCAAATGATTTTATGGAAAATAACATAGCAGAAGTGTTGGGAAGTGATGAAAAGGAAATTAGTGAGTTAAATAACTTATTCGAAGAGTTTTATGATGCAAAAGAATATGGCTCTATTATTAAACCATCTGAAATTGATTGTAATTATTATCTAAGTAAAATTGAAGAACTCTCTAAGGAAGAGCTAACATTTGATTCAATATATTTCCATAATGCCACTACGGACCTAATAGAATTTTTTAATATGATCAAAATGTTAAAAAGTAATTTTGATGTAGTTATTACAAATCCTCCATATATGGGGTCTAGAGGAATGAATGACAGACTAAGGAAATATTTAGACAAAAATTATCCTCTTTCAAAGATGGATTTATTTTCTGTTCTAATGGAACGCTCTTTGAATTTTTCTAAAAAGCATGGATTTGTATCTATGATCACAATGGAATCTTGGATGTTTATTACAAAGTTTGAAAAGATGAGAGACTTAATTCTTGATAATTACAGCATTTATAATTTATTGCATATGCCTTATGAGGGAAAAGGAAAAACTAGTTTAGGAATTAATTTTGGTACGGTAGCATTTATTCTTAGAAATTCATTTGAGAAAAATTTAAAAGGAGTATACCAATCAGCGCGATATGTAGACATTGACGATGAAGGCGTTCCTTTATATTACCCACTAAATAATGATAGATTGAATGTAGTTTCTCAAGATAAATTTGATGTCATTAAAGGAAGACCTATGAGTTACTGGATGTCTGATAAGACAAGAGAATTATTTGCTGCTTCTCCTGTGTTAGAAGATATAATTGACATAACTGGAAGTCAGCATAAGACAGCGAATAATGATAAATATTTACGCTATTTTTGGGAAGTAAATAAAGAAAGATTAAATAGAAAGTGGGTATCTTATGCTAAAGGTGGCGATTTCCGAAAATGGTTTGGTAATAATGATTTAATAGTTGACTGGAGTGAAGATGCCCAAAGTTTTTATAAGAAAAATAAAACATCAAATTTATTAGAAGAAAAATATCGATTCCGTAAAGGTATTACTTGGACTGCTTCAACGAATGGTAAATTCTCAGCTCGCATTTTGGAGGAAAAAGGATTATTCGATATGAAAGGCCCAGCATTTTTTCCATATAATAAAGAAGATTTATACTATATTTTAGGGTATATCAATTCCGAACCAATTGGGCAAATTTTAGATATGTATAGTGGTACGTCGGATTATCAAGTGATAGATATAAAAAGAATTCCGTTTGTTAAAATTGATGAAAGTCTTAAAAATAGAATAAGCGAACTTGCTAAAGCAAATGTTGAATTAGCAGAAAGACTTTGGAATTATAACGAGAATGTGCCTAGCTTTTCATATCATTCTATATTAAATTTCAAATCGGTATTTAGTGTTGAAGAAGCATTTCAACAACTTGTTTCCCACGTCGATCAATTGGAACACGAAATTGAGAAGAATGAGGTAGAGATTAATAATATCATTAATACTATATTAGAATTTAATTTGAATTATACTGAAAATCATTTAGGTGAAAATTTGGTAGTCGATTATTTGAAGTCTTTTATGTCTTATTTTGTAGGGGTTTTGTTCGGACGTTTTAGGTTACCGAATGATTGTAAATATAGTCCAGCTAATATTGATCATATTCTTTTAACAGACACACATTATTTTAAATTTGATATCTATACACAATTTACGGATTTTATCAGCGGTATTTTTGGAACAACAAAATTAGAAGAAAATTTACATTGGATTGCAAACACTCTTAATACAAAATTAAACGAGTCACCAGAGATGCGAATTAGAAGGTATTTTAGTGAGGAATTTTTTGCGGAACATTATAAGATGTATAAAAAGTGTCCTATATATTGGTTGGTAGACTCCGGAAAAAATAAAGGATTACGTACACTTATTTATATGCATCGTTACCAAACGGATACAATGGCCACAATTCGTTTTGAACATTTGCAAGAAATTCAATCTAAGTATCTAAATGAAATAACGGATTTAGAAAATCGATTAGTAAATCCAAGCTTATCAGCAAGTGAAAAGAAAAAACTAACTGCAGAAAAAAATACTTTTGAAAAGAAAATGGATGAACTACGAGAGTTTGATAAACGTTTAGCTGAGATAGCTAACGAAGAGATTGAAATTGATCTAGACGATGGTGTGAAAGTGAACTATGAGAAGTTCTATCGTGGTGGCAAAGGTGTATTAGCGAAAATTAAATAAATCATGGCCTTCTTACTTTGGTAAGGAGGCTTGTTTCATAATTAAGGTATAATAAAAATTATTAGTAAATATTCATAATGAGGTGACACAATGAATGTCATTGAACTGTTAAAAGAGCGAATAGAGGACGAGCTATATAAAAAAAATAAGC
Organism: Cytobacillus sp. FSL R7-0696; assembly: GCF_038006865.1. Taxonomy (NCBI): domain Bacteria; kingdom Bacillati; phylum Bacillota; class Bacilli; order Caryophanales; family Bacillaceae; genus Cytobacillus; species Cytobacillus sp. FSL R7-0696. The sequence goes on from NZ_JBBOWA010000001.1 coordinate 1,784,098, forward strand.
CGCGCACGGTTATTTTTTGGTATGACGAGCAAGGGGAATATACTGTTTCTGATTTAATAGAGGCATTTAAAGAGCAACCGATTCATATTCGTCAATTAACGCGTAATAATTTCTTTACACTTAAATTAGAAATCGAGTTGGAAAAGAAAAAGGATTCTTTTTTATTATATGCTGATTTTGCAAAACCAGCGATAGAAGACAACTTTTTACTGGATATGGAGCTTTACGGTACAGAGTTTAAAGCTGATACGAACGCTTTACTTGCAGAGCAGTTGCAAGTAGGTGATGCTATTTTAAGACCTTTAATTAAGGAATATGAAGAGTTTTTTAAAAGTACAGAGCGTAAAAATAAATTAAAAAAGGTCTTACCACCGAATTCCACTGATCGCGAAATCGAGTATGCAATGTTAGCGGTACTAACAGGCGCACCGATTGCGAATATGGAAGAAATCACTCGTCATTTATTGGTTCGCGGTTTACAAGAAGATTCAAATGAAGTGTATAAAGCTATATCAAAACGCTTTAGCACGAATCGTATGTGGGAGCTTCTCACGGGATACTTTGGTTTAAATTACAATGATTTGACATTGCAGCATTTAATGGAACATGTACTGTATGCGCATTTTAAACGTCATGCACAATTTGAAGAACAGTCATTACATGAAAAATATGAAACAACACGCGGAAATGTATGTGCTTTATTCATTGATGACTGGCTACATACAAAAGAAAGCGACGTAGAAGTCTTAGAAACCTATATGAAGGAAATCGAACAAAGATTTTCGATTAATGAAGTCTTACACGAACGTCCAATCGAGCAATTTGCTGACATTTCAACTTTCCCAATAATTGATCATTTATTGATAAATAGGCTGACAGTGGAACTTCTTCATCAAACATCCAATTTTGATGCTTGGAAAGAAATTTTGAATAAACGTTTGAAGATGCATTGGGCGAAACGAAATGAACGAATCCTAAGCTTATTAAATGTAATGATAGATGCAATTGATTTGACAAAGTATAAAATGTACTTGAAGCAATATGATACTCGTGAGCCTTTATACGTCCAATACACAAGTGAACTTTACTTAATTGATCAAGCTTATAGACGCTTTATGACAGGGTTTATGCAATTAGAAAATAAAGAAATGCTTGAAGAACTAGCTGAGCAACTAACGAACTGGTATGAAAATAAATATTTATTGAAAATAGCTCAAGAGACCAATTATCTTTTAGAAACAGAAGAGGTAGGGAAATTACCTAAACAGGCTAAGTTTTATAAAGATGTCTTGCAGCCAATACTTGAGAAAGAATCAACACGCGTATTTGTAATTATTTCAGATGCTGTACGATATGAGGTAGGATCGGAATTAACATCTCAATTAAATTTACGTTCAAATGGGGTTGCCTCTATCAGTCCGTTAGTTGCGAATTTACCAACGTATACACAGTTAGGTATGGCTTCATTATTACCTCATAAACAATTAACAATTACTGAAAATGGGATAGTTTTAGCAGATGGTCAACCGACAAATGGACTAGCTAATCGTATTAAGATTTTACAAAATGCTCACCCAGAAGCAATTGCCTATCGTTTAACAGATTTATTAGATTGGTCAAGAGCGACAGCAGATGAAAATTTAAAAGGAAAGCGTCTCGTATACTTATACCATGATGTAATCGATGCAGCAGGTGATTCTGCAAAATCCGAACGAGATACTTATATAGCTGCAGAACGTGCAATAAAAGAATTATCAATTGCTGTTGATCGATTATCTAAATTGCAAGCAAAACGAATTTTTATAACAGCAGATCACGGATTCCTTTATCAGTATCCAAGAATTGAAAATGATATTAAAGTAGTAAGTGTTAAAGGTGAAATTATTGATTCGAATCGTCGCTTTGCTGTTGGTCATAATCTACAAATAGATGATGGAGCTATTAATGTGCCAGATGATTTTTCAACATTAGAAGGTGTTGAGAAAGTGATTGCTAAAGGCGTAAACCGATTTATTGGTGGTGGAGGATTACAGTTTGTACACGGCGGTGCAACACCTCAAGAAGTAATAGTACCACTAATTGATTATCGTCGTACTTCACAATCTCTTCCTGTTGAAATCAGTGTAGCCATGCCAAAACGTGTAATCACAGGTTACCGTATCCAAGTACCAATATATCAAGAACAAAGTATTTCACTGGAATATAAGGCACGTACAATTCGGGCTGCATTTTACCTGAATGATGAGCGAATTTCAAATGAAATTGAATGGACTTTTGATATGGTGGGAGAAAACCATGAACGTACGGAGCAACTAACGTTTAATCTTGTAGAAAACTATTATCCTACAGGGCAAACTTGTGAGCTGAGAATGGTAACCGTGGAAGATGACAAAGTCGCACCATATCGCGAGACAGAATTTACGATTCATATGTATAATGCGCTTTACTAAATAGAAACTAGAGAACTGATTATTCCGTTCTCTAGTTTTTTTGTCTTATATTTCTTCTAACAGTATCTGGGAGTTTACTATATAATTTAAACTAAGAGAACGTAAGTATTGAGAGGGATGTTATTTTGTTAAAGATAGGAGAAATTATTAAAGGATCTTTTTGGCCAGAAATTGTTGAAATTAAGCATTTTGAAGAAATTGACGATGATTTATTTTTAGTTGAATCAATTGGGCGTAAAACTAATAAATATTATGAGCAGTATTTAGATAGGGAGCAACTAGCACAATTAGAAAACATTCAAGATGAGGAAAGTTCATTTAATTCTGAAAGACTGCAACACTATTTACAATACTACATTTTAAAGACAGAGGATAAATTTTCGAAGGCTCGTGCGCGAGGAAACAAAAAGATTATCCCCCTTCCACACCAAATTGAAGCAGTGTATAGTCGCATGTTACAGTCACCTCAAGTACGATATTTATTAGCGGATGATCCGGGCGCAGGGAAAACGATAATGTCAGGTATGTTAATACGTGAGTTAATTGCAAGACAAGCAGCAGAGCGAATTTTAATTTTAGTTCCCCCGCTAGTATTGAAACAATGGCAGGAAGAGCTAAAAGATAAGTTTGGAGAAGAGTTTACCATTGTAAATCGAAGTTTATTAAAAAGCTCAAGTGAAGTAAATCCATTCGAATCACATGACAAAATAATTTCTTCAATTTATTGGGCTTCACGTGAAGAAATTAAAGCATTTATTTTAAAAGCACAATTTGATTTAGTAATCGTTGATGAAGCTCATAAAATGGCTGCATATACACATGGCGTCAAGAAACGTAAAGTGAATCGTACGAAAATTTACCAGCTTGGTGAGAGTTTACTTCGTCATACAGAGCATTGCTTATTACTAACGGCTACACCGCATAAAGGAGACAAAGAAAACTTCCGACATTTAATGAGTTTGGTAGACCATGATATTTTTTCACGTTTAAATACAGGTGATTCTATATATGAAAAGAGTAATCCTTTTGTTATTCGTCGTTTAAAGGAGACAATGAAAAATTTTGATGGTACTCCGTTATTTCCAAAAAGAACAACAACGACAATTACATTTGAATTAAGTTATGGCGAACGCGAGCTTTATGAAGATGTAACTGCTTATGCACGAGAGCATTTCAATCGAGCAAAACAAAATAATAAACCAAACGTAGCATTTGCGATGATGATTTTACAACGTCGGCTAAGTTCGTCTTTAGATGCTATCTATTTATCTCTTAAACGACGTAAAGAAAAGTTAGAAGAATTATTAGAGTCTGAGTTAACAGCTACTAAATCGATTGAGCCATTTGAATACGATGAGCTTTCAACAGATGAACAGGAAGAAATAGAGACTTTAGTTGAAGGTGAAACTGATGTTATTGATATAGAGGAACTAAAGTTAGAAATAGAAATTCTAGATGGATTAGTTCTTAAAGCAGGGATGCTCGTAAATCAAGATATTGAGCGTAAATATATAGAGCTAGAAAACACGTTATTTGGTCAGGATGGATTGCTTTCCAAAGGAGAAAAGATTCTTATTTTTACGGAATCAAAAGATACTTTATATTACCTTGAAAGAAAGCTCTTACAGCATGTCCCTGAAGTCACAAAAATCGTTGGGAACTATTCGATGGATCAACGTCGTGAACAAGTGGAGCGATTCCGAAATGATGTACAAATTATGCTTGCTACAGATGCCGGGGGAGAATCTATCAACCTTCAATTCTGTAATCAAATGATTAACTATGATATTCCGTGGAATCCAAATCGTTTAGAACAGCGTATGGGACGTATACATCGTATTGGACAAAAGAATGAAGTATTCGTCTTTAATCTTGTTGCGAAGAATACACGTGAAGGAGATGTATTGGTACGTCTACTTGATAAGATGGAACAAATGCGCACAGATTTGGGACAAGATCAGGTCTATGATTTTATTGGTGAAGTACTAGAAGAAAACAATATCGATTTATCTCACTTAATGGAGGAAGCGATTAGCGGCCGTGAAAATTTAGATGAGCTGATTGCACAAATGGAAAAAACATTATCTGAAGAACATGAACGATTATTAGAATTAGCTAAACAAGAACGCTTAGATGATTCCAGTTTTGATTTACCGGGTGCAAGACGTGCATATCAAGAAATTTCAATTAGCAGTATGCCATCGCGAGTCTATGGTGAGTTTGTAGTAAAACAGTTTGAAGAAACACGTATTAAAGTAAATATCTCAAATGATGGCAATACAGTTCGAATTGATCGTTTCCCTAAAAATATTCGTGAACTAATTAAGAAACGAAAATATTCTTTAAGAACTGATGAATCATTACGGTTTACATTAAGACCAGATAAACAAACAGAACAGTTATCTATATTACCGAATGACCATCCGTTAAAAAAATTAGCGATGGAATTAGCGAGTCAAGAGTTGCAACAAGTGGCTTTACCAATTTGCACAGTAAAAACATATGTTAGTGAACCTTTAACATTAGAAATTAGCCGTATTAGTGTAGTTGATGGTACAGGCCGGGAGTTAGATCAAGAATTAATGTTATTAGCTAAAAGGAAAACTGGGGAGTTCATTCAGGTAGATCCGTATTTCCTATTCCAAAAGCAATTTGAATTAATCAATACAGTATGTGCAGAGGATAAATCATTTAAAAAAGAATCTATTCTTCATGCGAAAAAGATACTTCAATCTGTTCAAATGAAACGCGATGATTATTTAAACCGAAAGAGTACTTATTTGCGTCGTTCGTTTGATGAACAAATGCAAACTCTACAGGAAAGAGTAACTAATTATCTAAGTGATAACTTAAATAATAAAAACAGCGCATTAATTAACCAAACCTATACTCAAATTGAAGATTTGGAGGAACGTAGTAAAGATCGACTTGAAAATATTGAGAGAGAAAGAAGTATTCAGTTACAATCCATTAAGCCGATTACACAACTGCATGTACAACCATTTGTAAGTGCAGCACGAGTTATTTCAAAAGATTTCTTAGAAGTTGTAAAAGAGTATGAATATCAAAATGGAAGATTAAACATCCGTGTTAAGAATGCGTTTGGCTTAGTCGATTTCACAAGTGAAGAAGCAGAGGGTAATACACGTTTTATTTTATTAACACCGTCTATAGAATTACTTTCACAACAATTGGAATTAAATGATTATCAAGAATTAAATGGATCGGTATATGTTTATGTGATAAATCAAGATAATATCGTGGAAGAAGTGAAGATGGAACAAATTATTGGAATTTAGTTAGAGAGATAGTTCGATATAAAAACTTCATTTTTCTCAAGAAGAGGTATTAAATAATCTAAAAATTTGAATCAATGCTTAGTAAATATTCATTTGATCAATTGTAGAGAAAGTAAATAATATTATCGAATTAATGCTGGTAAATTAAAAATTAGATTAAGAGTGCGAAAATTACCATTATCGCACTCTTTTTTTTATCAAATTAATGTTGAATTTGGATAAATATGTAATAATAGAATAAAAAAATGAATTAATACAAAATCGTTAACATGTAAGAGCTCCTTTATTTCTGCATAATTCGATAATTTTTTCTGATTGAAATTATAAGATTAATGGCTTAATTTAAATTAAATGAGAGGGGAATAACAAATGTCAGAGGAAGCAGAGGCTAATAACTTTGATAATGGTGGAGCAGAAGCTATTAAAGGATTTAATTTTCAAAAAGCAAATTTAATATTGCTTGCAGTTAACAATTATCAAAAGAACAATTTTAAGATTTTTATTGAGGCCGAAGACGACATTGTCGTCAGTTATGAAAATTATAAAGCGTTTATACAAGTAAAAAAACAAGTACATACTTTCAATAAAATTACCAAGAAAGGAACGAAGAAAATAAATGATCCGAGCGGGAAAAGTAAGAAGAAAGTAAGTGTACCTTCACCTTCAATATTGGAAAAAAATCTAAGTTCGGGAACAGAGGAAGATACATTTAAACTTATTGTAAAGGATATAGGACAACAAGATAAGAAGCAATTAAAAATAAAAAGACCGGGTTCAATATGCTCTGAATTATATGTATTAAGCGATAATGCAAAGGAAACACTTATCAAGTCTCTACCAGATGAATTAGTAAGGAAAATAGAAAACTTTTACTTTTTTATCTCTCCAGTCCATGAAGATCTTAATGAAGCGGAAAAATACTTGATAGGCAGTTTAACATCTGCAGGGATATCAGTTGATGATAAAAGAGGCAGGTTAATAATTGCAGAATTGTCTCTAACAATCGATCAAAAGGCACAATACGTTATTAATAATGAGCTCGATAAAGAGTTTAAATTAATGGATAGGAACTATTTTTCAAAAATTTTACAAACAAGTGAATCTTTAAAAAGGTTTGATAACGTTTTAAATTCCCTTGATTACAATATGATAATAAAAAAACTTGTAAAGAAAGAAAGATTAAAAATTGAGTTGAATAAGTCGGAATTAAAAGAAGAAATTAAGAAATCAATAACCGATTATATTGAGAATCGAGGTGAAATCCTGAAAATTTCCGATAAAGAGATAGTGGAACATATTGTGAACAAATTCAAATCTAGAAAGATTGAAGATGTTACATTAATCTCAGTTGCAATTGAGAGTTTGTGTGAGTTAGGGGATGAATTTTAGGTGATTATTAACAAAATAATAATTTATGATTATATAGACAAAAGAGTTCGAGAGTTTGTTTTTACACCTGATACTAATATATTTGTAAGCAAGCTCAATACCGTAGGGAAGTCTAGTTTAATAAAATCAATTTATCATTCTTTAGGATACAGCATAAAAATATGGCCGAGTAACTGGAATATAAATAATATGATGTTTCAAGTAACAGTAACGAACGGTGAAAGAAAACACATTATAACCCGCCATAAAAATTTATTTTATATCGATGGCAGAAAACAGATTCTCAATGAAAAGGAATATTCATCGTGGCTTCAAGACTTTTTAAAAATACATATAAAAATTAAAGATAAGAAAAATAAAACTTTATCTGATGTGTATGCAAGTGAGATTTTATTGCCCTTTTATATTGATCAGGATAAATCTTGGAATGGTTATATATATTCTAAATCAGCAGATTCTTTTGCTAGGTATAATAATACAGTAAAAAATATATTTGATTTTTATTTTAATATCGCTAACAAAAATATAATAGATTTAGAGATTAAAAAGAGTGGTATTGAAACTGAAATAAGTGTTATTGAGAAGAAGATAGAGGCCCTTAGTCTACTGGGGAAAGAACATAAAGAATTTTCAAGACCAATGCGTGTAATTAATATAAGAGATGAAAATGAGTTAAGTGAGAACCAAATTGATAAATACTTAATTTTTATTAACGAATTAAATAATGGTGTTGCTGATATAGATAATAAGATCATTGAACTAGATACAAAGATAAGCGAACTAAGCAGAGATAAAAAAGAATTTAATAAGCTATTTAGCTCATATGAAAAGAAATTTGCGGAAATTAAATATTCTTGTATCCATTGCAATTCAAAATTGACTCAAGAACAATCATTAACCAGATTAAGAATTAGAAATAATCAGTATGAAATTATTGAACAAATTGATAAATGTAAACATCAGATAGAAGCATTTGAGATGGAGAAGGAACAAGAGGTTTCGGAAAAAAATAAACTACTTGAGAAAATTAAAGAAACAGAAGAAACGTTACGAAAAACTAATGAGTATAAAGAAGTAGATGCCTATATAAATGATAGGGTCAATCAAGAAATAACTAATAAATATATTACAGTAGAACAAAAGCTTGTCAATGAAATATATCAAAAGGATAATAATATAAAAGAGGTAAATAAAAGTATTTCTAAGGAAAGAAAAATAGGAAATCAAAAAAAATCAGAAATTAAAAAGAAATATGAAGAACTATTAAATGAATACGAAAGGTACTTTAATGATATAAAGTTAGATGATATTAAGTTTTATAGTTTTAAAGAGGTTAAGGGTAGTGGGATTGCAGCAAACAAGAAAATGTTAGCATTATATACCATTTACACCAATTTAATAGCTAATTATGCTGAAGTGAAAGTGCCCTTTGCTATGGACTCTTTTATTAAAAATGAAACTGCTGAAGAATTAAAAAAACAAATGTTTGGTTTTTTATCAAAGCATTATCTGTCTATAAATGGACAAATTTTTTTTTCAATGATTAAAGAAAACGTAAAATACTTAGATCAAAGTATCGATTACAATTTCATCAATTTAGAAAAGCCAATTCTAGAAGAAATAAATTCAAAGAATGAAAACTTAATCAAGAATTTCAAAATAATTGATAATCAATAGTGTGCGTGTTATTTCAAACATAAATATTTACTGACTGTGGACTATAATAAAGCGGGAAGAATTTAATTTAAAAAAGAGTGCGAAAATAGATATTATCGCACTCTTATTTTATTCAGTTACATAAATTGTCTGTTAGCAATAAAACCTTTTAACGAAATACACAAGGTAAAGAGAGTACACTAAAATGGAGAACTTTTTAAGATGAATGCGCTGATAATACATATGTTTGGGGGGAAATCCATAATAATTGCTAACAGCGGATGTACATAAGGTAAAGAGAGTACACCAAAATGGAGAACTTTTTAAGATAAAATGCGCTGATAAGAGAGATCTTAGGGAAAAAACCTATTATAAATGCTATCAGCCGGATGTTTATAAGGTAAGAGAGTACACCGAAATGGAGAACTTTTTAAGAGAAAATGTACAAAAAGAGTACTTCATGGATAAAAAACCGTTCAACTACTACCAGCCAGCGAGGTGTTTACAAGGTAAGAGAGTACACCGAAATGGAGAACTTTTTAAGAGAAAATGTACAAAAAGAGTACTTCATGGATAAAAAACCGTTCAACTACTACCAGCCAGCGAGGTGTTTACAAGGCAAGAGAGTACACCAAAATGGAGAACTTTTTAGGAAGAAGTATATACAAAAGCCAGTTATTCATAAGACTAGAATAACTGGCTTTTATCGATTTGCTTCTTATTAGCATTGTAAAGAAGGAGTTTACCGTTGGATATTTCATCTATAGCAGCGAATACTATATTGTCTATATCCATTCCGTTATTATCAACTATTTCTCTCGTTATCTTATTGGTGTTTACTTTCTTTGTTTTCCTAATGACATCATTAAATAGTTCATCTTTTCTTTCATACAATGCCAAGATCTTTGCATTATACTTAAACCAGCCATTTGCTGTAGGAATTGTATAATAAGCCAACCTCTCCATGTCTTTTACGTTTCCTTCTCTAATAAATACAGGAATAAAGTATTGTTCGTATTTATCTTCTGTATCCTGATAGTATCTAAACAAAAAATCCGGAATGAAGTTTAGACTGTTTGTCGATATGCCAAGAGTTGGATAAAAGTGTTTACCGACAACCATAAACTTTAAATTTTTCCAATTCGGTTTCAACCCTGCCTTAATTAAAGTGATAAATGTTTTTTTGTAAACTTCATAGGAATATGATTTTATGTTATTGATCAGTTCTAGATATACTGCTTCAACAACTGTGTAAAATCTTTTCATACCGGTAACATAAACCTCAATTTTCCAGTCTTTGTAGTCGTTCATATGAGCAATTTCATGTTTTAGGTTGGCAATACGAATGTCTTTGTTGCTATGGATGTTCTTGGTTATTACCACATCACTATCATCCATTAAAGCGAAGATGACTTTGTGGTTATGCTCTCTATCGTTCTTAGCCAACTCTTCATATCGGTACAGTTTTCCTTCGATAGATCTAACATCATGCTTTTCGATTATCGTATTGGTATGATCACGTTTAGTTTTTATTTTTTCATTTCCACTATCCACTTCGATGTAGAGGTATGTTTCCCTAATTTTGAATATCCAATCTGGTATTAATCCAGTCTTTTCACCAAGTTGATTATTAATAAGGGTGAATTCCTGTGGGACAAAAGATTGCAGCACATCTAATTCTTTGTGTCTGTCGATGAATGTAGCCTTGTACTGTGATAACGATTTTAATGGAGGAATAAAATCATTACCGAAGTTTTGTTTCTTAAAGATAATGATAGGTTCTTCTAACTCTTCATCCTTATCTTCTCTGAACGGAATAACATATTTTCCTCCATCAGCAATATAAAAAGGCTCTTTTTGACTAACGCATTTTAAAACTTCTATAACAGATTGTTTAATAGCGAGGGTATGATCTAAGTTGCTTTTTGCTTGATATTTCAGTTTTTCTTCCATACCCAAGTAGCCGAGTTTTTTGAGAATTGTTTGGCCTGCAGGTGTTAAGTTGATAATTGCCATTTCATATCCATTTTGCATTTTTTCTTTACTTTTTTCTACAATGTTAGCATTGTCCCACCGACTCATTTTTCTACGGAAAGCAGCATCACTTATATGTTTTAAGAGAGAGTAAAATTCATAAAACTGAGGTTGTGATAATATGCCCTGTTCGTTCAAGAAAAGAAGTGCGTATATATCGACGCTTTCTAATTGAATACGCCGTTTTTTCGATTTAGATAAATAATAATATACTTTCAAATGCCTATTCTCCTTTTTTCCTTACAAAAGATAAAGGCACACTCTCTAGAGGAAAATGTGCCATCGGGTTATTCGTTCTCTATGAAGTTAGCAAGTGTTTGTTATACTGCTTTAAAAGCTCATAAAAGGTGTTATTATCCATTTCCTTTATGCTTTCAAATTCGCAATTTTTTTGTTGACTGTTTTCTTTATTGCTAAGGGATCTTGAATTATTGATGGCTTTTTTATCTTCAATAATTTCTTTGATAGAGAAGGTTTGACTGAAGATATCTATATTCCATTCGACATATACATTTGTGAATTTACTCTTTGCCTTCTCAATTTCAATATGGTCACCTAAAAATATTTTGTGGCTTACCTCAGTTTCAGTCTCGAAAAGATCGATAACATTTTTAAGTGAATATTCATGAATGAATCCAAGCCCAGAAAAACAGTACATGCCTTCCCCTTTCCAAGATATTTTCAAGGAAAGGTTCTCATCAATATCTTTGTCCTTCTCATCAAAGTAATTTTCATCTATTAAAAATTGCAACGCTTGCTCTTCTAGATCCTTAACATTTGTTACATAAAATTTTCCTTGATAATTCTCTTCATTAATTAGCATTAGCTCTTCGTAAAGCGCATCATAATCCTTTTTATTTAATATCACATAGATTCCTCCAATATATTTTAAGCAAAAATAAAAGCCCCATTGCTGAGTTTAAACGCAATAGTACGTTTGTTTAAACTCAGCAATGGGGCTTTCCCTTATTCCATTTTAAATTTATATAAATTACACGTAACGACGATTTTATGAATGGTTTAATTAAAATGACATGTCACTTAAAGGAAGTTAAAAAGTGTTTTACTTTCTTCTGCGGAGAACCACCTATCCCAAAGTTCTTGAAATAGTGTATTTCTTTTTATCATGACAACATATCCAATTGCAAGCATAGCAACAGCAACAGGCTGAATAGGGAGGCCAACGAAAATGTTAACAACAATTGTATATGTCAGAGCCACAGTAAAACAGATACCTAGGATGTTAGCGTATAGTATTATTTTGTTGAAGTCCATTAGCTGTCCTCCCTTAAATTATATCTTGACTATATTTCCCGATTATAAATCAGGAGCATCCTAGTAACAATCTAGTAAAGGTTATTGGATGCGATTAATTTGTGTAGGTTTAATTTATATCAAAAAGGTCTTTCTTTTTCTATATAGTCGGCATTTAAAAGGATTGTCCATATGGTACATAAACCATTGATATTACTGGTATTAGAGAAAGAAATAGTATACTCGTTGAACGGACCCCTTTAACGGATATACTTCAACGTGCATAGTTATCCTTTTTGTTGCTTGAAAAGCATGCTTGATTTAACTTTTATATGCCTCTTTGCACTATAAGTTTATTATTGGAAATTGCCATCATATAAATCTAAAAATGTCTCAATTGCTTTGTTAACAATGAATTTCTTCTCAAGTCCACTAGTGTTGGCAAAGTCGTCTAGTCGCTGCATTACATGCTCTTGGACTGGAACGTTCAGCTGTTTTGTTAAGGAATCTGTATTCCTATAAGCGGCATGTTCAAACAGAAGTTTTCCAAACAATTCGTATTTTAGCGTCTCAGTCTTCCTTTCATAATTCTCTTTTATATATTCTTCCGCAATTTTCTTTAGGGTGGTTATTTCCTGTTCATTCAAATCTAAATTATCAAAGGTGGTTTTTGATCTATCTTTTGAATAAGATATTGTCCAAAATGGCTTAGTAAGGATTCTTGGATCAATTTTGGTGAAGTTCCATTCGCCGTTAATATCACAGGTGGCGCCAACGGCTTTTAATCTATTAGAAACAGTAGAAGCAGCTTTGTAGCCTTTCGAGTTACAGATTTCTTGTTCTGTAGTTCCACCTTCAATTAATGAAATGATATCTTGTAAAGTTGCTTTGTCGATGTCCATCTCCATTTTAATTATTCCCTCCTTTCAATTAAAGGTAAAAACATTTTAGCTTGAACTTTTTCCAATTCGAATAGAAAAATAAAAATTATTTACTTAATCTTGAATTTTTATTGGTGTTTCCTTTTAATGAAGTTAAAACAAATAGATGTTAGTTTTTTCTAATGAAACTGATTAAGTTTTTGCTAAGTTTCATTTAAGTTAAAGTAGACTTTAATGAAATTTACATAGAACTTAAAATTTTTTTGATAAGGGGTTCGAATATCAAAAACAATAATTATAATATTTTAAGATTTTAGCTTGAAATTAAATTATCAAAAAGAAGGAGGTCCCCTATATAAGTTAGTCTAATGAATTTCTTGCTAAAAAAATAAATAAAAAAAGGGAAAACCCCAAACTTGGTTAAGAGTGGCCTTATGAGCATCTTTACTTGTTTGGGGTTTTTATTATGGAGGAAAAATATGAGTCAAAAAAACAAAGTTGCAATGGAAACTAAAAGTCGCAAAAAGTCCAAAGTAGGAAGAAGTATAGGTTTATACAATGATGTGATGGTAGGAATTGAAGATTCTTCGGCTCGTAATGAGAATGAAAATATTCAGCAAAACAATAGAAAACTTCAGTCTGATTTGTATCCAACAGGAGGATCTTTTCTCAATAGTGATTGTCTTCGAATCAATAAAGAAAAAAAGTATTATTATGTTCGAGTAAAGACAGGGGAAAATACGTATAAAGAAAATCCAATCTCTAACTTTATTGTTGTTCCGCTCTATACGACCAAAAGACAAGGTAGCAAACAGATTTATATTTTAAAACTAATCTCTGACAGTCAGACAAAAGTGGTCGAATTTGATGGTGAGACTTTAGCAATTCATACAGCTTTTAAAAAACATTGCATGAATAACGGAAGATTTAATTGGTTTGGTAAACAAACAAACTTAGATAGTCTGATAAACATGATTTTAAAAAGCCCTATGAAAGAACTTGAGTTTATATCATATATGGGGCGGAATGAAAAGGAGGATATGTGGATTTTTCCATCACATGCGTTTTGTCGTGATAAGGTAATTTTTGCAGATGAAGATGGAATTATTGCAGTGAACGGTAAGTATTTTAAAGTGGATATTGATAAAGACGACGAATATAGAATACATCCACATATTGATAAAGCTCCCACTAAGGAGGATTTAGTCACATACTTTAAATGCCTTAAATTACTCTATGGCCAATATTCATATCTTGCTTTCGGTTATATTGCTGGAACAATGAATGTCGATACCATTGTAAAGGAAACGGATTATTTCCCGTTTTTATACCTATACGGAAAACACGGTCAAGGTAAGAGTACAGCCATTAAAGAGTATACAAAAATGGCAGGTATTAATGTATCGTTGAATACTCCGCCATCGTTGGATAGTTTAAGAAAGGGTATGAGTCGAAAATCCTCTATGCCTTTTGTCGTAGACGAAGCTGAAAATAAAAATGACAGTAGCAAGGGGATGGATTTTATTAAAACCTGTTCAGATTCACTTAAAAATAATGTTTATATGAGGCAGGATTTCATTAGAGGGCATAAAGATGAATCTACTATAATTCGATTTCCCGTAAAGGCGACTTTAATGTTAAGTGGGGAAGTATTGACCAGCGTGCCATCAATAATTCAAAGATCAGTTTTATTTGATGCTTCAAAGATTAGTTTTAATGAAGAGGCTATTAGAAAGGTCAAAGCTCTTAAAGAAGTACCATATTGGGTAGGACAGTATTTAATGAGAACATCGTATAGATGGAAGCATAACTTTTTACGACTTTATCATGAAATCCTTGATTATTTTAGTAGTAGGGGATGGAGTAATATTCACATTCGAATTCGGTCGCATTATGCTATGTTTCTTGCTTCAGCTTTTGCAGCCTTTGCCCAATTAAATGACTTTTTAGAGGATGAAATATTTTTTTCTAATCCAGAAGATAGAATTGAAATTTATCAATTTGTATATCAGGAGATGAAAGAAACGCAACAACTGACAATCGAAGACCATCCTGCTATGGATTTTCTGCGCAAGATTGGTTTACTGGCTAAGAAAGGTCAATTACAGAATAATAGTGATTATAAGTGTGTAATAGAAGATGGTTCCACCTATTTATACTTGGCTCCATCTAATACCTATGAAGCTTATAGGATGTCAGAAAGAGTCCCATTCTACCCATCAAGTAACAAGGTAGTTAAAGACTTACAAACGTATTCATTTTTTATTAGGAGTGTTAAACACAGAATTGGTACTAGTAATCCTAGGGCGTGGTTAATACAATTATCTGATCCGAGTAATCCTGAATCAATTAAGGATGGCATTGTTCATCCTGAGTTGCCCGATACAATGATTTACTTCTATAAATGAAATCTGTAGAGAAAGTTCCAAATGACGTTCCGAAATTAACAGATAAGATGGAACGTCTAAAATTCAGTAATATCAAGGTTTAACAACATATTGTTCCAACGTTCCATTACTTTTGAGAGAGCGTTGGTATATAAATTACACCCTGTAGGTTATGCTTTCTTGCAAAAATAGTAAAAAAAATCAGTATTTCGGAACATAGTACTGATTTACTCATTAAAAACCTTTATATAAAAGGAAAAACAATTAAGGAATAATGTTCCGAATGGGATATATTATTCGGAACCTCTTCGGAACATAAATAGAACTGTAAAAATAATTGAGCAAAAAGTTAAGCAGTCCAATTCATAAAAGAGTCGGACTGCGTTTTTTTATGTATTTCATTCTCATTCTTTGATACTGGAAAATAAAAAAATGAACAATGCTTTTTTTTGTTCAAATGTCATCTTTGAAACTAATTCTCCGATTTTATGTTCAATTTCTTTGTCCGCATCGACAGCTTCTTCAAAATTTATATCCGAAGAAGTTTGGTGATATATACTATCCTTTTCAATCATTTGAAAAAATTGACTTCTTGTAATGTCAAATTCATGACATATAGATTCTAACAAGGAAAATGATACTTCCTGTCTTCCCGATTCAATCTTAGATAGGGACGGCTGGGATATTTTAATTTTTTTAGCGAAGTCAACCATTGTCATATTATTTTTCTTTCTAAGTTCCTTTATTAGTCTTCCAATTATTAAATCACTCATATTTCAACCCTCTGAAAATCGTCATTATTAGTAATCGTATCGTTATTGCATTTTACAATCAATATAAACCATGTTATATTCTAAATATAAATATATTCTTATTAAGAATAAAAGAGGGTGACAATAATGATCGATGGATTTCAAAAGGTAGTAAACAAGTTAATTGAAGAAAGACTCGAACAAATTATTACAAGTGAAGAGTATGTTATGTACTCGGAATTGCTTCATAAGGATCTAGATGAAAAGCTTGCACAATTTGAAAAGTTCGAGGATGAAACCAAAAAAGATGAATTCATTGATGATATTAGAGCTAACATTTTTGAGCAGGTACATATCCAAACGAAATTAGCATATCGCACTGCTTTTAATGATGCACTCGTGTTTGCAATAAACACCTTAGTAAATCCGCAGAAAATGTTTTAATGGGAGGCTCATCTTTGGCATATTCTAAACATTTAGGATTTATTCAAGTCGACTTATATAGAATTACAGAAATATATAAGGATCCTCGTACTGATATTTATGATGAACTTTTAAATGATATAATAACCGTCCTTGCAAAGTACGAGGTTGTAACTGATAACTTTATTTTTGACTTTACTAGTAGTGAAGATTGCGACAAAAAGGATATTTTTCACCTGTCACTTATAAAGGCAGGTAAGAGAATAGAGAAGGAAAATAACAGCTGAAAAAAGCAGTATATTCGCTATTAAAGGTGAGCGCTAGGGAGGACTAATAAATAGTTATAAGAGGGAGGCATCTGAGGTGCAGGTATATTCAGGAAAGCTGGTAATAGATTTAGCAACAATTGTTGATGATGCAGATGAAAACATTATGAAAAATAATGCTCATGAAGCATTAACTTCAGAAGTGACACACGAACTGCGAACGATACTGGGGGCAGCTGGATATTTTGCTGGAAGTGTAGGAGCAACATTGGAGAAAGTTGAAGATGCTAACCCGAACGATTATTCAATGATTAAGTCATATGTAGAACAATCAAAGAAAGATGTACAACGAGTATATAACAAAGCTAACAGATCTACTTTTAGAATTGAGTAACATGGTGCAATAATATAGGGCTTGCAGATTTTTATAATTCTGGGCTGTGCAGGCAATTCTAGAAAACAACTAAAAGGTTATCTTATTAATGTTGAGATAGCCTTTTTTTGGCGATATTAAAACATCGCAATAAAGGAGAAGCGAGTTCTCTTTTAATTGTAACTGAAAAAAAGGGTGTGGTTTTGGGTGGGTACTTATGTTCGTCTGTCTATTCTTCCTCATCAGATTTCACAACAAGATTGGATAAGTGTTTATAAAGAAACCGTGAAATTACTGAAAGCTTATGATTTTGCAGATTTAGGAGAAAAAAAGTTATTTGATATTCAGATCCCTGTATATGTTAAATCCGAAGAACATGAAGAGCCTTCTAGATTTTGGAGAACATGTGGGAACTTAGGCAGTAAGAAATTTGCAGAAACTTTCAGGCTTTACTCTGATATTAAAATGTATAGGGAGGCTGCGCCAGCTTTTAATAATGAAACAGATATTTTAAAGGGATACGAAAGCTCAGTTGTTGTTTTTAATGCTAAGACTCAAGGATATCCATACCATCTTTACATATTAGCCATAGCTATGCTAATTGAGAGCCGTTTCCCCAAGTTTGCTAGTGTAAGTGGAGATATAGATTATCTGCAGTGTGTAAAAGCAAAAGAATGGGCAAACACTCATCTCTTAACCCCAACAAGGTTACCGTTACGCGTTGATCCACAGCAGTTGCTTAACCGATCTTTTCCTAAAAGTGAACGTGAAAAGATAGAATTGATAGAAAGATGGACAATTGCAGATCAGGAAAAAATCATGGAGATAGTTTATAAGAACTCTGATAAAGAAACTTTCCATAATTGGATTAAGGAAAAATTAGTTAAGTACTCTTCTCCAACACAAATTGGAGCTGTTAAGCTCTTGGTCTATTATCTGAATCTAGTTAGGGACGTTAATAGTTTGTTTTCTATGGCTTGCAAGGAAGAAGATGGCCCCAAGTATATACCTGAAGAAATGTTAAGGGCAATTACTCTTACTTGGGTAAGTATCCCTCCACAAAACTATGATTTTTTGAAGGCATTTCGCAAAATTGAAGGTCATCCAGCTATTGTTGAAAGAACATTTGGAATGATGGTAATGGATATCAAATTTCCGGGCCGGGAAATTAAAACCTATATCCCTTTAACCGAGGTGGTGGAAATTTTCACCTCTTGTTTTCCAGATTGGGAGAAAAAAGCGAGACTTTTATTACAACAGGAAAATAGTAGGATAGAAGATGAACTTCTGGAATTCTATAAGAGTATTGCTCCTATATTGGCTCTAAATAATGAGAAGGAAAGCGAAGGTAGTTTTTTGGATAATGAAGATGCTTTTCTTTATTTTAATAATCATTCGGTTTTGCTTTCCGAAGAGCAGGACTTTCATTTAAAAACAGTAGCATATAGCATTGAAAAATTTTTAACGAAAAATCCTGAAATTAAAGAACGGTTGTATGGGTGTGATATTGGATCGATGAAGCTAATACTCGGAAAGATGCTTACTGAAAAGTTTCGGATGTTTCTCACAGAAGATGCTTGGCTATGGATTAAAGGAATTCGGGAAGAAGAGTTTATTATGACGTTACTTGCAAAGCTAATACTCGATGACTCTTATAATTTTAAAATGAAAGCTAATAACTATAGGCTGTTAAGAGGCATGTTTGAAAACAAGCTAATCACTGAAAAAATAACAGAGTATAGAAAAGACCCCAGAGTAATAACCCACATTCAAGAAATGATTGATAAGGAAAAGAACACTAATAAAGATTGAGGGATGCAAATGAAGCTTCTAATGTGCCTTGAATGTAATGATATATTTAATCTGGATCTGTCAGAAAAAAGCTGCAGCTGCGGAAGAAGTAAGGGGAAATATATAAATCAGCAACTTGCCGAATATACTGGTGAATTTGCATTGCCCCTTGGCTTTACTAATTCATCTTTGATACAGGCAATTAAGCATCAACCGAATGAAGGAATGGGTAAGGAATTCACCGCTTTTGTCATCCCTAAGAACTGTGAGACTTTTTTTAAGAGGTTCTAAGCACTATTTTTTTACTTTAGAGGTGTTAAATAGAGGAATAAAGATAAATTGAGCATAGTTCTAGCGATGAAAAAATTTTAATCATAGCAATTGGGTTGGCTAAGAAGGATTTCAATGAAAGTAATTCAATAGAAGTTTATTTTATCAGATGATGATAAAGATTTGATTGATTTCATTATTAATGAATTCTATTTGCTATAAGTAAAGATTTATCAACCGCATCGTTAAACAGACCCGAAAAAAAATGATTTGTTATTACGCAGTAGGTTGTAGGTGAATTTCAATGTCAGTTTCTTTATATGATAACCTGATAGAAGAGATAATCAAGAAAGGCGAAGTTAAAGTACCATTAACAGATTGTGATGCTCAATTTTATCTTGAAGATGTTTTAAGGGAGAAAGGAATACGATTTAAGAAAATTGTTCCTCTTAGAAATAGAGGAAGAGCGATTAAAACCCTAATTTTTAAAATTCAATAAAAATATAAATTAGCTATTGCAAAATGCTAATGTAGGTGTTATTATCTTTACAACTTAATAAACGAACAAGGGAAAACCCCAACAAATAAATTTACGATATTAATTAATTCGTAGGTTTATTCGTTGGGGTTTTTTGTCGTATTTAAGCAAAAATATAGAAAAGAGAGTGATTTATATGTCAAAAAGGGATAGTTTAGAGCAAGGAAACAATGAAAACTTATATCAGTACTTTTTAGAAGAAGAAAGAAAGTATAAAGCTGCGAGGATAGCATTAGGATTAAAAAGAGCAAGAGAACAAGGGCAGGTTATTATTAGCAGAGTACCTTTTGGTTACCGTTCCTCATATGGAAAACTACAAATCGATGTACAAGAAGCTAAAGTTGTAGAAAAAGTATTTCAATATTTAGCCGCAGAGAAATCTTATAAGAGGGTTTCTAACTTGCTTAATAGTCAAGGATATTCTTATAAGAAGAGGCCTTGGACTCCACGTGATATCAGATTAATAGCAAAATCTCCTATTTATATTGGGGAACTATATTTTAACAAGACAACAACTCGGTATTTAGATGACGGCAAATCTCAAATCATTAAAAATCCTCAAAGTGAATGGAAAAAAATAAGTGTGCCATCAATTGTGACACCAGAACTTTTCAACAGAGTTCAAAGGATTTTATCAATGAAGACAGTTAAAAAGATTAAACTGGAGGAAAATAATATGACTAGCAATAAGAAAATCGTATTTTACCATAGAACAAATTTTGGAAGTAAAGAAGATTACCAACCAAGCGCTCAAATACTAAAGAGTAGACTTAATAATATTGATAAATTTTATATTGACGATTCATGCTCAGGTACATCTGATCCTTTTAAAAGAGGTTCGTTTCAGAAAATGAAAAAAGACATTGAAGCTGGAATGATTGGAAAGATGGTAATAAAGGATTATAACCGTATTAGCAGAAAAAATGAGGATTTAGCTAAAGTATTAGACTTTCTTCGTACAAACGGTGTTGAAGTAGTCATCTGCAATTAATAAAAATTTTTGAGAGGTGTTATAAACTTGAGAAAATACACGAATGACATTGTATCGAAAGAAGGATTAGGCTATGTAAGAGTAAATGATAAAAGGAAGCTACAACAATTTGAAGATAAATTGTTAAAAGAGTTGAGATGCTTCTTAGAAGAATACAGGCGAATTAGAATAGCTACGGAAATTCTTCAGAATGGATACCAATAATGAATTAAAAACCGTCTTCAATTTAGACGGTTTTTTTAGTTTCATTAGGAATACCCCTATTTTTACCATTTTATTGGTGGATAACTAATTTTACTTGTGTAAATAATTCTACAAGAAAAATTTTAAAATTATTTGGATATTTCTGTTAAAATAAAAGGGATATTTATAATAAGTTAGGTTGAAAATCAATTTCATATATTAAGGGGGGACCATTGTAATGAAAATTACAAAGGGGATTATAATTGGAATTATTTTTGGTTTAATTTTATCGTTCTGTATTTCATTTATATTTATGTTAGTTGCACAAGGAATAGCAGGTGGCTTTACATCTTTATTTGGAGAGAGATGGTTATACTACGCAACGTTTATTCCCTTTGTATTAACCTTTTCAATATTAGGATCTTACTTTGCAAAACGAGAAAATGTAACAAACAAAAAACTTTGGTTATTGAGTCTAATATCGGCATTTTTTATAACCCTTTATAGTGGAACAATTGGGGCTTTATTTGGTGAGTATGTTGTAAGAGGGGGAAGTCTTAGAACTTATACAGAAAGTGGGTATACAGGTGTTAATGTAGAGGGTGTTTTAGTTTGGGGAACCATTTATGCATTTATTATGTTGCCTTTGACTGTACCATTGGCACGTTTGAGCATCCAAGTATTCTTTCAATTGCTTAGTAAATATAAAATACCGTGTTGAGCAGCAAAAAGTTATCTCTTCGGGTACTGTTATTAATTTGAAAAGGAGAAATTCCATTGGTGATGGTTGAAAAGTTTAACCTTAATGAAGAAACGTTAAATTTTATACTTGATTTTGAAAAGAAAGTTGAAAAGGGTAGAGTTTTTACAAATAAGGAATTGGTAAAGCTGTTTGAATCGTCCTCTTTCTACAACGAGGTGGTGCAGTCTTATTATAAGACGGCAATACAAAAATCTATCTGGTGGGCTGTTAAAAGGAGTAATAACTGGCTCATGGAGAGAGGGAAATATACGAAAATGTAATAGAGTTTAACTATGGGAAGATAGCTTCCAAAAAAAATCGTAGTGAAGCTACAGTCGAGAGATATGAAATGAATCTGTCGCCTTTCTTTACCTCTTACATAAAGAATTAATTGTATGTTTTCATAAACTAATTAATCCAGAAATATCTAGAGAAATAGACTCACTGCATTAAATAACTATTTAATGCAGTGAGATAGTTTTCAATAAGACCCGTCTTCCATAAACGTGCCAGATTGTGGAGTAACTCATGTATTACGTAGTAGACATATACTGCGAAGTAATGTTTTTGTGATTTTGGAATAAATAACCACATAATCGGTATCTTCTGTTATGATTTTAGTGTGGAGATTTGTGTATTGTGAAATGTTGGTCTTAAAATAACGAAGCAGGTTTGTTCAATAAGAAATCACATAAGGAACGAGCATATCAGTTTAAAATAGGATTAAACATTATTAATGTTCTAATAAAAAGTTATGTAAAAAATCGAGGTGATACACATTAGTTGTATTGAGTTCAACAGCAAGACAATTATAGACTAGTAATTGTTTATTTTACTGATAAATAGGAAAATATTGATTTGAAAGAAAGGTGAATACTATGGAAAAGAAACTTACTCCTGAATTAAAAAAATACAAAGAAGAATTTGATTTTCTTCATAAAAAGATTGGTGAATTAGAATGGGAAATTGCTACAATATCTTATGGGAGAAAAGCTTATCTTAGATCGGAGTTTGAGGCATTAGAAGATCGGCTTGAAAATTATAGACATAATATTGGAATATTAATAGAGAAGATCAGAGATGAAGTAGCATCAGCTAATAAATCCAATTAGCATGATAAATTCCAATTTGTAGTGTACCTATTACGTATAATTCTTATATTATGATATAGTGTCTAATTCACTTTAAAAACGATTTTGAGAAACATTATACTATAAACTATAGGTAGCGAATACTGAACAAGGGTATTCGCTTTTCTTTGTTGAATTGAAGGGCCAACAACGCTTTATGATGACGATAAACATCATTTTGGAGCTGCCATTCGTAAGAAAACATGGGAATGTATCTCGGCAGTACACATTGAAGCTTTTATTGAACGAGTGAGGGATGTAAGGAAGAAATTGTATTGTTTGTGCGATTTCAAATGGACAAAAGAATTTTTACACGATTATTTCAGTTAGACCCTTACTCCGATTAAAAGTTAGAAAAGAAAACTACAATATATAAGGAGCCAATAAATTGAATTTTTTAAAACGTATCAAGATTAGAAAAATGGAAAGTTGTCCTTGTGGAAGTGATGAAGTCTTTATAAACTGTTGCCACAATAAAGACTTTAATCCACCCATAGAAACTAAGAAACCACCTGAAGTATTGATTGGTGAAATGATGAGAAAATCAATGAAAAAGATCTGTATGCATCCAGATCAACAAAATTGTAAAGGGAAAATTAAGGGAGCTCATGCATTGCAAAATAATAAAATTATTTCTTTATTAGCAGGTGATGAAAGACATGTATACTTAATGGACACTAAAAGAAGTCCTTTAATAGTTCCGCTCAACAACGGTAAACAAGAACTTATTATCGAAATGAGTAGAACAAGTGCAAATGCTGCAACAACTGAAACTTGCTTTTGTGATCTACATGATAATATTGCTTTTGCAGCAATTGAAAAGGGAGCACCTGATTTTGACGAAACTAGTGAGATAATGAAATTTGTATATGCTTATAAGGCTTTTATATTTGAATATTATAAAATTTGGATGTCAATGGATATTTTCAGAACTCAATTTGCAAAGCATCCAACAGTATTTAGCAGGTCTGATATGGTTTCTAGGTACAGAAGTTTACAATTAAATATGAAAGAATTTGATTCTATAAAAGAACATTTCGATAAAGAAATCATTGCTGGAGAGCATACTGGTGTAACAACCTGTATTATTAAAATACCAGAGCAAATTAATTTTGCAAATTATGCATATGTTGCTCCTGACTATGATTTGAATGGAAAGAAAATTAAAAATAAGGTTAAAGGGGTTATCCATCGCCTTGCTATTACAGCAATTCCAAAGAAAGGACATTCTTACATCTTATTAAGTTGCTTAGACAGCGAAAAAGAAATTTACATAGACTTATTTAATCAATTACAAAGTTCACCCATAGATAAAGTGAAGTTTTATATATCTCTTATATTACCATTGTATTCTGAAAATATGGTATTAAGCCCAAGTTTATGGAACAGTTGGGACGAAGAA
The DNA here is from genome assembly GCF_038006865.1 of Cytobacillus sp. FSL R7-0696. Lineage (NCBI taxonomy): Bacteria > Bacillati > Bacillota > Bacilli > Caryophanales > Bacillaceae > Cytobacillus > Cytobacillus sp. FSL R7-0696. Next base: position 1,808,309 of record NZ_JBBOWA010000001.1, read on the forward strand.
ATACAAATGGCGTACACCTTCTATGCAAATTTGAAGGATAAAGATTTTATTATATATAATAAAATGAATGGAATGATACTGCGTAAAGCAGCTAAAATGCCGGGATTTAGCTACGGGGAAAGAAATAAAATAAACCTATTCTAGCTACTAAATTAGAGACAAATTGTGGACTTAATAGAGAAATTAGCCTAAAAACACCTGAGATTACAGGTGGTTTTTATGTAATTCCCCCATCGAAAATTTTCCCTTGAAAAGGTACAGGTAATAAAAGGGGTTAAATGTTAATTGGAACTACGTTAGAAGTACAATTAAAACCTTGTAACAAATAATGAAAAGATTCTCTTCTTCAACTAAACTTCTGTTGAACAAGAAAAAGAGAAGATAGATCTAGTTGCTGCGCAGTACAACGATACTATTCAATAGACTAATGTTATCTTCAACAATCGACGCGTTTGTGGAAAATCAAAAGCCTAATCCCTCGCAAAAAATATAGAGGGAATAGGCATTTTTTTCTTTCGAAATCCTTAACGTTGTAAATACGACTTTCCTGATGTTACCCATTGGTAACTGCATTGGTGATAAGTAGTAAATCTTCGAGAAAAAACAAGGATATTTAACATTATGTGGTAAAATTTACTTAAAGATTATGAAAACACTGTTATTCAACTAACGCCTTATTAGTTGAAAAGATATGGTGAAATATCTTGAAGAAAGGAGAGCTTTAATTGCGTAAATACTTAGGAATAGTATCCATCTTAATCTTAATTGCCACTTATTTAATTTTACAAGCTCTCGTTGGAAAACAAATTGGACATTTGTGGGTATTAATAATAGTCACTGGATATTTAGCTTCAGCAATTGCTTCTTGGTACAGTAAGAGCGGATTTTGGAGGAAGGCATCAGCGACTATTTTAATTGTACTTCCTTTGGGATATCTGGTCATTATCGCTTTATTTATATTTGGAATGTCTGACTTTTAGATATTTTCTTCTTGAACAAAGGGGAGGCTTAATGGAATAAGAGCACCCACATTTAAAACAAAAAGCTTGGGAAAAGCTTTTTTGTTTTAATTTATGTTAATTTACTTGCTATTTATGTGGAGAAATCACTTTTTAGTTAAAATTTTATGTTTTCTCCACGTTATCTGAACTACTTAATGAACTATCCATCTGTTTTTTTGCGTATTGTGTATTTTGTTTTATAACGGCATAACCTTCTTCATGAATTAGTTGCAAAAATAAATCGATAATTTCTTGCGCTTGAATTAAATCTATCCCTTTTTTATTGGATATTTCTTTAGCTAATCTATCGCGAGTATTTCTTATCATTACGTAACCCCCTATTGTTTTAGATAAAAGGCTGGAAGCTCAACATTTCACTCCGATTTTTGTAAGTAATTATTATTTTACTCCATTACTAATAATATGGAACACCTTGGCTGATTGACCTCTTACCTCCTAACATTGCTTTGTATGAAAAAAAGAATGGCTAACAAGAAAACTTGTCCTTGTGAATGTGGCAAAAGGTTAGGGTCCTGCAATTTTCACATTAGATTAAACAAATTAAGGATGGTGGCACCAAGATCATTTTATAAAAAACATTTATTAGAACTTATTTAGTAACCCTATTTTAACTGAGAAATATGAGAACCGTCCCCATGTATCTTGACTTTGTATCTCTAATTATTAGAAAGCGCAGACATGCAGCACAGACTGGAAATATATATCTGAAATGTAGTGAGATTTTAAATGATTATTAGAATGTCTCTTTATTAATTCAATCAAGCACAGACATAAAACTTGTATATAGATAATTATAGACCTGAATGTAAGGGGTATTGAAACTTGTTGGATTATATAAAGGCGTTAGAAGTTAATTATTCAGGTTGATTAATGAAGGTTTTTTTAGGGGTTATTTGTAAAAACTAATAAAAAGGAGTGTTTGGTATGAAAATAACGAAATTGATTATTAATAATTTTCGATCCTTTGGTCCGACTAATACTGAGTTAGAATTAGAAAAATTGTCAGTTCTAGTTGGAGCAAATAGCAGTGGTAAAACTTCTGCAATCCAAGCTCTACTTAAACTTTTTAGTCCGTATCAAAGAGATAGACTAATAGAAAGGTCAGATTTCCATATACCTGCTAATGAAAATCCATTAGATTATGATGAGTCTTCACTTTCTATAGAGGCTGTAATTGATTTTAAAGAACTGGAAAATGATGCTGAGAAGGTAAATACTACTATCCCCCCGCATTTTAATCATATGGTTGCAGGTGAAGTTGATGGAAGTCCTTATGTACGTATAAGGCTAAAAGCTGAGTTATCAGAAGGTAATACTTTAGAAGGAAATATTGAGCAAGCATTATATTATGTCCTATCTCCATTAGGAACGAAAGCAGAGGATGAAGATTTACAGCCAGTTAAAGCTAGTGAGCGATCCCAAATTCAAATGATATATATACCTGCAACAAGAGACCCGGCCGTACAATTAAAAAATGCATCAGGATCTATCTTAGGGAGGATTTTAAAAGGAATTAACTGGCCTAAAGAAATTAATAGTGACATACAAGAAAAAATGAAGCAAGTTGATGGGATTTTTGATGAAGTAAATGGTGTTAAACGGTTAAGAGAAATACTTAATAGTCAATGGAGAAAATACCATAATGATTTTCGCTATCGTTCAACTATGGTGGCTTTCAACCATGCAGATTTAGACTCAATTCTAAAAAAGGTAGAGGTTTATTTTGAACCAACTGAAACAGGAAGCAAATATAAGGTGGATCAATTAGGTGATGGGCTACGCTCAATTTTTTACTTAACTATAGTAAATTCTTTTTTAGAAATTGAGAATGAGGCATTACAAGATGAAGCTGAGGAAGATAAAAAAGTGTATAAACTTCAACCACCAGTGTTGACGTTACTAGCCGTAGAAGAGCCAGAAAATCATATTTCTCCGCACTTGCTTGGTCGAATAATGAAAGCCTTAACTGACGTTTCTGAAAATGATAATGCACAAGTTTTAGTTGCTACCCACTCACCTTCGATGATTAAAAGAGTTGACCCAAAGTCAATTCTCCATTTTAGAATCGATCAAAAAGCAATAAGAACTATCGTAAATTCAATAATACTTCCTGAGAAAGATAAAGAAGATGAATATAAATATATAAAAGCTGCAATTATGGCATATCCAGAACTGTATTTTTCACAATTAGTTGTTTTAGGAGAAGGTGAAAGTGAAGAGATTATACTTCCAAAGATAATTAACCTTTTAGATACTGATTTAGATCAAAGCAATATTTCTATCGTTCCATTGGGTGGAAGACACGTAAATCATTTTTGGAAATTACTACATCAACTGAATATCCCTTATTTAACTCTATTGGATTTAGACTTAGAAAGAAATGGTGGTGGATGGGGTCGAATTAAATATGCATTACAGCAGTTAATCCAATTAGGCTATGAAAAGCGTAAGATACTGTCTGTACAAAATGGAGTATTAAGTGATGAAGATTTCTCTAAGATGCACACATGGTCTATAGAAACAGAGGATGATAGAAAAGATCTCTATTCATGGGTTGAATTTTTAGAGAATTATGGGATTTATTTTTCGGCTCCACTAGATATCGATTTCCTAATGATTGAAAGTTTTCTCGAAGCATATAAAAAGATAATCCCTAAACATGGTGGTCCAAAACATGTAGATAAAAAGAAAGAGTCTATTGAATACAGAGACCGTTTAGAAAAAGGAGTAAGAACAACTCTAAAAACCGAGGGTGGTTCCGGAATTACATATTCAGACGAGCAGAAAGAATTAATGATTTGGTATGATTACTTTTTCTTAGGTAGAGGTAAACCAAGTACTCATATTATCGCATTAGAAAATATAGACCCCAAACTATTAAGTGAGCAATTGCCAATTCCACTAAAAAAGTTAATGAAGGGGATTAAATCAATTATTGATGGTGATTTTTCTGAATAACTTTGTAAAAAAAGAAGCTTGGATCTCAAAAGACGATGTAGTTTTAGAAAGCACTGCGGAAGATGTAGTAAAGTATGAGAAAAACGCTTATGTGTTAGCTGGTCCCGGAGCAGGCAAAACCGAATTGTTGGCACAGAAGGCTTGTTATTTGTTAGAAACAAACACTAGCAGATATCCTGCCAGAATACTTGCTATAAGCTTTAAGAAAGATGCAGCAAAAAATTTAAAGGAACGAGTTGAAAAACGATCTGGTAAAGAATTTTCTAATAGGTTTGTTTCCTTAACATATGACTCATTTGCAAAACAACTGATGGATAGATTTCGTTTAGCTATACCTCAATTTTATAGACCAACTCTAGAATATGAAATAGTTAATTTTAATAGAAGAGATGTAATCAAACTTAGAGAAGAAGCAGAAGAGCCTATTGAAAACAATGGTTGGAATTATTACTTTGATTATGATCTTTTTGCTAAGACATATGCAAATGATAAACTACCATTACAAACGGACAATATAGATTCAATAGAATCTTGGTATAAGTTTCAACTTTGGAAAAGTTATATTAATGATAAAGAAAATTCAATGTTAACATTTCCTATGATTTCAAGAATTGTGGAATACTTATTTAGGTCAAACCCTAAGATTTTAAGAGCAATCAGAGCTACATATAGTCATGTTTTTTTAGATGAATTTCAGGATACAACATTAATCCAATATGACTTAGTTAGAACAATTTTTATGGATTCAAATGTTTCAGTGACCGCTGTGGGTGACCTTAAACAAAAGATTATGGGTTGGGCGGGTGCAATGGAGGGCGTATTTAATCAATTTAAGGAAGACTTTGAGGCTAAAGAATTTGAGTTGGTTCTAAACCATAGGTCTGCTCCTAATTTAGTCCGAATCCAAACATCAATAATAAATGATATGATGGGCGGTTCAACAGTAATATCACCATCTGACAAATGGAAGAATGAGGGGGAGGGAATATGCGAGGTATGGAACTTCACCAAGGCTTCTGAAGAAGCAAAAACATTGGCATTAGAAATTAAAACATGGATTGATCAAGAAAAACTTGAACGAAGAGATATAGGTATTTTAGTTAGACAACGGGCAGATATGTATTGTGACATGCTTATAAATGAATTAAGTAATTTAGGAATACACTCAAGGATAGAGGATCAGTGGCAAGACTTACTAGCGGAAAATTTTATGAAATATGTAATCGACGTATTTTCTTTAGCTACAACAGATCGTGACCCTAATGCTTGGTCTAGTTTAATATCGAATGTTTTAAATTTACGTGGTGAAAATGAAACAGAATCTTATCAAGTAGAAATAGAAATTAATAGCTTTATAGTTCAATTTAAAAAGACTCTTAAAGATGAGACATTGAAAGTGACCGAAAAAGTAGTAGAGCAATGGTTATACAAAATTTTAACTTTGATAGGTTTAGATTTAATTAAAAGTAGCTATCCAGAGTATAGAAAAGGAAATTATTTAGAAATAAAAGTAAAACAAACTGCGGAGTTTCTTTTTTATTCATATGAAAAACATAAGGTTTGGAATAAAGCAGTAGACGATTTTCTGGGAATTTATTCAATTCCGATTATGTCAATTCATAAAAGTAAAGGTCTTGAGTTTGAAACTGTGATTTTATTGGGACTAGAAGACGGAGCTTTTTGGAATTTTGAGAACTTCCCAGATGACGAAACATTTACTTTTTTTGTTGCAATGTCTAGAGCAAAAACTCGAATGATTTTTACCTTCTGTAAAAACCGTTTCTATGGACAAGATAGATCTAAGATAAATGTTATTTATAAAATGCTGGAGAATGCGGACGTTAAACAATTCGAATGGACTTAAATCTGTTGATTTTAAAATCAGATAGGTTACTAATAATAAATAAAGCATTGTTAAAAAATAAGTTTACCAATGCTTTATTTTGCCCATTAAAATTGTATAACTAATTAAATCAAGTTTTTTTGAAAGAACTCTGTAATGTCCTCAAATGGGATGATATCAGTCTTGTCATACAAATCTGTATGACTAGCATTCGGAATCACCGTCAGTTCTTTATTATCACCTTTTAATTTATTAAACGCGTCTTGACTAAAGTATAAAGAATGAGCTTTCTCACCATGTATCAAGAGAACCGCATTACGAATTTCATTGCTATATTGTAATAGCGGCATGTTCATAAATGATAATGACGTAGTGATATTCCATCCATCATTAGAATTTAATGAGCGCTCATGATACCCACGACTTGTTTTATAATAATCGAAATAATCTTTTACGAACGATGGCGCATCTTCTGGAAGGGGGTCTACTACTCCACCGGCTCTTGCATACTCTCCATTTTTGTAATCTAAAGTTCTCTGTGCATTTAAACTTTTTCTTGTTTCATATCGTGCATGTTCATCCATTGCATCATGGTATCCTCGTGCCATCACACGAGACATATCATACATGGTAGAGGCCACCGTTGCTTTAATTCTTGTATCAATAGCAGCAGCATTTAAAGCCATTCCTCCCCAGCCACAAATGCCGATAATGCCTATTTTGTCAGGATTCACATTCTCTTGAACGGACAAGAAGTCTACAGCCGCTTGAAAATCCTCTGTATTGATGTCTGGTGATGCCACATAGCGAGGGGTTCCTCCACTTTCACCTGTAAAAGAGGGGTCAAAGGCAATGGTTAAAAATCCTTTCTCGGCCATCGTTTGAGCATATAAACCCGATGATTGCTCCTTAACTGCTCCAAATGGACCGGAGACAGCGATTGCTGGAAGCTTTCCTTCAAACTGTTTCGGTTCATATAAGTCAGCTACCAAAGTAATTCCATACCGATTGTGGAAAATAACTTTCCGATGATTCACTTTTTCACTTTTAGGAAAAACTTTATCCCATTCTTGTGTAATCGTTAACTCTTCTTTCATCTCTTATTCCACTCCTATACCTATTTGCCATGAATTTGTGAAGCACTATTAGGATAATCCCTAAAGCTAACTCTAGGTCAATAGATGTACAGGTAGGTTTTTATTTATTTATTTATTTGTAGGAATTTCAATACTATTCTGCTTATGAATATCTTCCGTTCCTGCATCTAATGCAGTCTTATAATACCAACATTTATGATCAATAAGTTCCATTGTTTTTTTTAGTGCTTCCATTTGAGCTTCCACACAGGATTTCCGTTCCATAAACATTTCATATCTTTGTTTTAAAGAAGAGTCTCCCTCAGAACACCATTCAAAGAAGGTTTTAATTTCCTTTATTGGCATTCCTGTAGACTTCAAGCATTCAACGATTTTTAAAGCCTCGATATCTGAATCCTTAAACACTCTTGTACCACTTGGCGTTCGTTCTACAAAAGGCATAAGACCTTCTTTGTCATAGTAACGCAAAGTATATACTGTAAGGTTCAATTCCTTTGCTACTTCCCCAATCGAATATGTGGCCATCATACATCTTCCTCTCTTTAGGATATAAACCTCTAGTTAACTTTATATTTTTGAAATGTATATTATCATGACCTATATAGAGTGTCAAAGTATAAAAAAAGGAATAATCTTTGATTTTTTGCTTTTCTTATATGTAATTATTGCAACCTAAATTGCAATATCAATTCGGTATCTTTACCACTTGACCTATAGTTAACTCTAAGATTTAAAATTGTATTTAATTGATAAGTATATAAGAGATAGTCTTAGTAATCGACAAGGAGGATTTTAATGAATATTCATGATTTTTTAGCACACTTGAACCGAGGTGAAGTGGTTGAGGGAGGGTCGGAGATGCATCAAGTAATGCACAAAGCCTCGCAAGAAGCATTGAAATTAACCGCTGAGTTGAATGGACGTTATCATACTCCACAAGAAGTTCAGGAACTGTTTTCCCGATTAATTGGCAAACCAGTAGACAAAACATTTGCCATGTTTCCTCCTTTTTATACGGATTGTGGGAAAAACATTAAGGTGGGCAAGAATGTCTTCATTAACTCAGGCTGTCGCTTTCAGGACCAAGGTGGAATTACCATTGGCGATGGTGTTCTCATTGGACACAATGTAGTTTTGGCTACTCTTAATCACGATATTGACCCTAGAAAGCGTGGCACAATGCATCCTGCCCCCATTACGATTGGTAATGATGTCTGGATTGGAGCAAATGCCACAGTCGTTCCCGGTGTAACCATTGGTGATGGAGCTATTATCGCAGCTGGTGCAGTAGTGACAAAGGATGTCCCCCAAAATGTTATCGTAGGAGGGGTGCCTGCGAAGATATTAAAGAAAATTGAAACCAGTCAGGAATAATTCTATGTGATTCCTTATGTTGGCGGTGCAAGTTTCCATCGTGAAACAGAATTAATTTTATTTGAGTAAAAGCATGTAGAAAGGATTACATAGAATGAAAAAATTCTTTTTTATCCTTTGTTTTATTTTTTTCTGTCTTGGTCTGACTGCCTGCGCTAATATTGAAACGAATGAAAGAGAAGAAACAAATCAAGAAGAATTGCCATCCAGTAACTCAATTCAAGAATCGAGGGAAATTGATATGTCAAACCCATCAACGATGATAGATTTAAACATAACAATAGGCGATCAGGTATTTTCTGCAAAGCTTTACGATAACCAAACCACACAGGCATTAATTAAAAAACTACCATTAGACATAAACATGAGCGATGTTAATAGTAATGAAAAATTCTATAGCTTCCAAGAAAAACTTCCAACAAATTCTGAGAGACCCGGAGAGATTGTAGCGGGAGATATCATGTTGTATGGGGATAATGGTCTGGTATTGTTTTATGAAACCTTCTCCAGTACTTATAGCTACACTCGTCTTGGGTATATTGAAGAGGCAAGTCGCTTTGCTGAAGCTGTAGGAGACGGTGATATAAATGTCGCTCTTGACTTGGCAGAAAATATTGAGTAAAAAACATGGAAAAGTCAGATTATGATAGTTGCTGAACTAACTGGGCAGGTTGAAGAAGAACAACAAACAAAGTTATTTGCTACGTAGTACAAATCCTTCATTGAATAAACGAAAACAGACAGGAAAGTATTGATCCTGTCTGTTTTTTTGCCTCTTAAATAACTACGGTGAACCGTATCATAAGTAATGAGGTTATTATTTAAATTGTTTAAAAGTTATTTCGACAATATAAGGTGATTTCTTTCGATGTACATTCCTTTTGTTTTATCTGCTCATACCCTTCACATTTATTACTATAATGTAAATGAAAGGACACATTTTATGCAAATGAATCTACAAATGACCCAATATTTTAGAGATAGTATTGCGGCCAAACTATCAATAGACTTCAAAAAGAGTTCATATGAGATTGTTTCTTTTGAAGATATTGGAATAGGTCAGATCTCAGAAGAGAGTTATCAAAATTTTTTTAAGGGGGCTAATAATTACTCAGGGGATAAAATAGAAATAGTAATTGTTCCAAAAACAATTAAGACCATCTTTGAAGGACAAGAAAGAGTTAATAACAATATCAAAGATTTAAGTGGGATATTTTTCATTCCAGCTTTGTTAGACGGGAGTGGAAGATTATTTCCTCCAGAGGTGAAAACTCCGTGGATACCCAGGGAATATTTATTTCCGTTAATTGATGAATCTTTAGCAGTTGGAAGTTTAGAGATTTTTGATGATTTTATGAGTGCTCATATTCATGAATTTAAAAACTGCCCTGACTGGGCATCTTACTTTGAATTGTGTAAAGGAATGTATGAGCAAATTACAGGATGTGAAATAACTGAACCTATAGTAGGTAGCATAGAGTTGGAGGATAAAATTTATTTATTTAAAGATGATACTATCATCGCAACCAGAAATATCTTGGCTTTATATGATGATTTGATAAAAGGAAATTATAAAAAATCTAAATTATATTTAAATTTCATTAAGCAAGAATTTAGTGTGTTAGAACCTTTAATTAAGAATTCTATAGAGGAGTCCCCCAAACATGTTGGCCAAATGGGGGGAGAATATGGATTATCCCCCTCACAAAGAGAATGTCTTATCCATTTTAATCATATGGAAGAAGGTGATATCTTAGCTGTTAATGGTCCACCCGGTACAGGGAAGACGACCTTATTACAAACACTTGTGGCAAATTTATATGTGAAAAGAGCTTTAAATAAAGAAAAGGCTCCAGTAATTGTCGCTTCTTCAACCAATAACCAAGCTGTTACTAATATTATCGAATCATTTGGAAATATAAAGAAAAAGTGGACTCGCAATAATTTAGAGAATAGGTGGGTTGAGGGTGTAAATAGCTTTGCTGTTTATTTTCCTTCTGCTAGCAAAGCGACTGAGGCAACAATAAAAGGATTTCACCATACGAATCCTAAAGGAGAAAACTTCTTTGAAGAAGTGGAAAGTGATGAAAATATCCAGAAATCTCAGGAGAAGTTTATAAAGGAATGTTCCACGTATTTTGATACGCCGATCCTCTCTTTAAAAGATTGTGAAGAAAAAATTTGGCATCGATTAAATGGAATAAAAAACAATAGTAATACTATTTTTAAAAATTTCAACGATTTTTTTGCAATGAATCATAATGAAAAAAGTATAGATATGTTTATTGAAGATATTAAAAAAGAGATAGAAGATGGAAAAGAAAATTTACAAAAGTTGCAAGCTAGAGTAAAAGAATGGCAAGAAGAATATAAGAAAATTCCTTTTTATTATCGTTGGCTTAAATTTTTACCAAACACTAAACATAAAGTCCAAAACAGAATAAGTGCCTTTATTAACTTAGAAGAAGCTTTTCTAGATGATAGTATGGGTATAGAAGAGATTATTTCAAATTATAGTTCGGTAATTAAAAATGTAAGAAACAGCATTCATGAAAAAGAGGAGTTAAGTAAAAAGGTAAAAGATATAAAGATAAATATTCAGCAAGTTATTGACCATTTAGTTAATTTAAATGTGCTTAAAACTGAAGATTTTGATATTTTTAGCGTAAAAAATATAGATGATTTGAATGGACTGTTGGATACTTCTTTAAGATATTTATCATTTTGGTTAGCGGTTCATTATTATGAATGTAGATGGTTAACTGCTAAAAAACTTACTGCTAAACAAAGGGGAAAAAACTTTCAAAATGTATTGACCCTATTCTATGACAATTTAAGTATGATCACACCTTGTTATGTTATGACATTTTATCAATTGCCCAAGCTTCTTCTTGCATATGATGAGGGACAGCAAAAATATTTATATAATAAAATTGATCTATTAATTGTTGATGAGGCAGGGCAAGTAACGCCCGAAATTGCAGCATGTTCATTTTCATTGGCTAAACAAGCAGTTGTAGTTGGTGATGTCCATCAAATAGAACCAGTTTGGAACATACATAGAAAACTAGATATCTCATTAGCAAAAACAGCTGAAGTGATTAAAGTAAAAGATGAATTTGATAATCTAACAACGTTGGGACTAAATACATCAGAGTCAAGTGTAATGAAGGTTGCATGCAAAAGCTGTAAATTTGAAAAGTTTGAAGAACGAGGGCTATTTTTAAGTGAGCATAGAAGGTGTTATGATGAAATCATTGATTACTGTAACAAGCTAGTCTATAAAGGGCATTTAGAGCCAAAACGGGGTCTAGGTGCAAATGATAAAGACAGTAAACTAAGTGAACAATCAATCCCTCACTTTGGACATTATCAGATAGATAGTATCCAATCTAATAAACGAGCAGGTAGTAGATATAATGAAGTAGAAGCAAGGGAAATAGCAAATTGGATAAGTGAGAATTTTGATAATTTAAAAGCTATGTATCCAAAAATTAATCATAAAAATATTTTAGGCATAATCACACCTTTTAAACAGCAGGTTTCAGAGATAAAAAAAGCATTGCCAGAGCATATAAAAAAACTGGTTGATGTGGGTACGGTTCATACTTTCCAAGGTGGAGAAAGACAGGTTATTATTATGTCGACTGTATATGGGAAGAATGATGGATGCTATTTTATTGATGCTAGTAAAAGTTTACTAAACGTTGCCGTATCAAGATCGAAAGATAGTTTTCTAGTTTTAGTGAAATAAATTGTCTCTCAAGTAGTGAAACTGCACCTAGTGGGCTATTGAGGAATATGGTAACGCAATTTAACATGGTAAAGATTTCTTAGGATTGTCACTGAGCTTCATCTCAGAATCTTATCACAATTAAATTTTAAAAAGGCAAAATAGTAACATTCTATTTTTAATGCCCTAATAAAGCCATTCACCCAATTGAATGGCTTTTTATTATAGTATAATATATACAAATAATTGGATCGATCTGTAAACGGAGTGAAGAAATGATTGAGCAACTTATTATTGAACTAGCAAAACGAATAAAATACATCAAAACCTCAAATATTCAAAAAATTACAAAGGTAGATAATCAAGGAATACATATAGAAACAGAATCATCTAGGGATGAATACAACAGAGGTAATAGTATGGTTACAAAGCACAACTTTAATTGATGAAGAGTGGAATCCAACAGAGCCTTATTTTGACACTTTAAATAAAAAGGAGCAGATCATGTCTCAAAATATACGAGAGAAATTAATCAGGATTGCGAATCAATATTTAGCTGCAAAGAGGGAAGCTTTCGGGGGGCACCAATTGGGACCCTTTGTTCGAAGTGAGGTGACTGCGGCTATACATAACCTTCCTTTTATTAACCCTTCCGAATATGTTGTGACTGGATCGGTGGGGCAAGGGAACTGGGCGGCTGTTCCTTGGATAGCGATCATGAATCGTAAAATTACTGTTTCAACGCAAAGAGGTTATTATATTGTTTATTTGTTTAGCGAGGATATGCAAAGTATCTATCTTACTTTGGGCCAGGGGGTAACGGAAACTTCTAAGGATGAGATGCTGAGAATTAAAGCTGAGATGAGGGAGTCTATTCCCGCAACTAGCAAGGTTAAGATTGATGATCATATTAATCTGGGAGAGAGTAAGAAGGCAAAGGGCTATGCGTTATCTACCGCAGCATATATTCGTTATGATGTGGATCAGATGCCAGGAGAAAATGTGATTTTAAATGATTTAAGAAGCATGATCGAGATATATGAGCATTATATTTCGTTGAATGACCGTACTATTTATGAAGACCCTTCAAACAATAGTAATGAGGAAATAATTAGGGAGACAAGCTATGAATTCTTGCCTACTAAGGATTTGATCAACCATATCTATTCTTACATACAAAACAAAGGGTTTTATTATCCGAAAGAGGAAGTCATCAACTTATATCTTTCTTTGAAAACCAAGCCGTTTGTGATTCTTTCCGGTATTTCTGGAACGGGGAAAACTAAGATGGTGCAATGGTTTGCTGAGAGTGTTGGTGCGAATGAGAAAAATGGGCAGTTTACGTTGATTCCTGTGCGGCCTGATTGGAGCGATGGTTCTGATTTATTAGGTTATGTAGATATTAAGGGAGATTTTAAAGAAGGTCCTTTAACAAAAGCCATTAAAGCAGCACATAGGCATCCTGACCTGCCTTATTTTGTTCTTTTAGATGAAATGAACTTAGCGCGGGTTGAGTATTATTTCAGTGATATTCTCAGTGTCATGGAGAGTCGTCGGTTGGAGGATGGGAAGGTGGTTACATCTGCTTTATTATCGGAAGAGATTGCGAATGGGGTGATTACACTGCCTAATAATCTATTTGTAATCGGGACCGTTAATATGGATGAAACGACACATCCGTTTAGTAAAAAGGTGTTGGACCGTGCGAACACAATCGAGTTTAATCGTGTGGAGTTGGATCATTTATCTTTCCTTCAAGACCTTGAAGAAGCCGAGCCTGTGGTGATAGGGCAGAGTCAACTGGCTTCAAGGTATTTACATTTGAAGGATCTTTATCGGGAAGATACTGAGATGATTGAGAAAGCTACAGCTGAGCTCGTGAGGATTAATCAGTCTCTCCAGCTAATTAATGCCCATATTGGTTACCGGGTGAGGGACGAAATCTCGTTCTATCTGGCGTATAACAAGGAAGGGGAGTTAATGACCTTTGAGGAAGCGTTTGATCATTGTATTCTTCAGAAGATCTTGCCACGTTTATCCGGAAGTGATGCTAGAATTGATCAGTTACTAAGGGAACTATATCAACTATTCACGAATACGGCGTATCAGGACGATGAAAATGCCATGTTCGACGTAGAGAGTGCTGCGCTGTACTCTAGAAGCGCCAGGAAGGTGGTTGAGATGCTGAGGAGGTTACAGGCAGATGGCTTTACATCCTTCTGGGTATCGTGATGATGTTGAACTGGTGAAGATCGAAACGGAGGATATGTCTCTTGTGGTGAAAGGTAAGCCGTATCACGAGCGATATGAAGGGTTGAAACAATACCGGGCAATGGATCGGCATGATGTCATGCAGTTTTCTGTTCATGGCGAAAAAGTAAGGCAGGTATTGATTTATAATATTGAAACGCAATTGCTTCAGGAATCTTCACAATTACGGCCGATTTTTTTCGAGAATGGTGTGTATCAAGTCATCGTTGTGCCGAAGACAAAGAGGGAATTGTCCTTTTACCATGAGCATCCGGGCTTAAGACAAGCCGTCGCTAAGGTAGAGATAGCTGGTACTTATATGTTGATGGGTAACTTACGATTCCAGAATGAAGTCGGGTTAACTCCTTTTGAAATTAGGGATGGTAGTCAAAAGCTGTTAGATGTGACGCTAGAGGTGTTTCCAGCAAAACTTGATTATCGAAATGACTATAAAAAGCTTCTAGAAGAGGTGAACGATGAAATTTATAATCTCGCCTTCCATTTCATTCGCAAAACTTATTTAGGGGCTAGATTAAAACTTGAGGGCAAGCCTTCAAGAAGTGAATTTTACCGTCTCATTAGTAAGCATTTTGATCAGTTCATTCAAGCTGTTAACCAGATTGAACGACAGCCACAACACCTCTTACACAAAACGTATGAAAAAGTAAGGGGAGACCAATTAAATAAATTAGACACGAGAAGTCGAACCTATTTGCAGAAAAGGCCGCATTTGTTTACGGAGGTTAACAAGGGCATCTCAATTCAGAACAATCATAAAACATTTATGCCTATCGAAGGTCTCCGGATGAAAAAAGAACTTACCTATGATACGTTGGAAAATCGATATGTGAAATGGATGATGCAACGGGTATCTCATAAGCTCTATGATTTACTGGAGACATTAAGACATAAAGGCGCGAGATGGGAAATCGAAGTGGATACAGACCTTTCTGACAAGTTGATTGAGATGATTAAGCAATTAGAAGCGAAGCAAAAAAGCCCCTTTTGGAAAGGGATTAAAAAACTGGATCGCTCCATTCATAGTTTAGTGCTGCAGATGGCACCCGGCTATCGAGAAGCATTTCAAATTTATTTGACCGTATCCAAAGGATTGATGCTACAAGGAAAACTGTATCAAATGTCGGTAAAAGACGTAGCCACGCTTTATGAATATTGGACATTCTTGAAGCTTGGGCAAATCCTTGATAAGAAGTATCAACTGATCAGTCAAGATATCATCCAGGTCAACAGGGACGGGTTGTTTGTTAATCTGCAAACGAACCGTTCAGCAACGAGAAAATACAAGCATCCTTTTACGAAAGAGGAGATTATTCTAACATACCAAAAGTACGAAAGCGGTTTGCCTACCATCCCTCAAAAGCCAGATACGATGCTTAGCATTGCGAAGAAAGGCAAGGATTTTACCTATAACTATGTATTCGATGCCAAATATCGTATCGATTACGCCCAAGAAGGCAGTTATTATCAAAATCGATATAAGCACCCCGGGCCACTTGAGGATGATATAAACACAATGCACCGTTATCGAGATTCGATTGTAGCCTATAATGAGGGGCCGTATGAACGAACAGCCTTTGGCGCCTACGTCCTTTTTCCGTGGTCCTTTGAAGAGTTGTACCAAAATCATCACTTCTATAAGAGCATTGATAAAGTCAATATTGGTGGCTTGCCATTTCTCCCTAATGCAACAGGCTTAGTCGAAAAATTTGTAGAGAGACTGATCGAAAAAAGCCCTGAAGAAATCCAACATGAAGGCATCTTACCAAGAGGGTCATTAGAAGAATGGCATTCCAATTTGGAAGAGAAAGTGCTTGTTGGCCTTGTGAAAGATCGAGAAGAGTATATTCAATCTAAACAGACAGGCAGCTATCGTATTCCTATCACTAAGCTTAAATCAGGCTGGCAAGAGACAAAGTATATCGCTCTTTACGTAAAAAAAGGTATTTTAGAACAAAACGGAGTCATCTGCTATGGCAGGGCCAAAGAAATAAGACCTGAAAAAGTAGGCAGCGAAGAATACATGCAATTTGAAGTGGACCATTGGATCAACTGCAACCCAATCATTAAACCTGTAGGCTACGGTGTGGCTGCCTATATGCAGACCACATTAAATCATTTGAAAGAGTCGACAGAGCTCCCAGAACTATTTATGAGATCGAAAGAAGAAAAAACGCTCTGGAGAATGCTAAGAAGGGTCTCCGATAAAATATCTATTGAACTGGACTCAGTAGAAATCGATATAGCAACTAAGGTAGAAGAATACAGGATTAAGAATGTTTTGATCAAAATCAATAAAGACAAAAGGGAACTGTCTCTGATAGGGAAAGATGATCAGAAAACAGTTAGTCTAGATACTTTGCAAAGGAATCCTTCTTTTGTTTTTAGGGAGTTGGTTGGTTTGTTAGGGAGGGAATCATAAACACACCAATCAAACTCTGTTTCAACATGAAATGGAAGGGAAATGAGAAGAAGCATTCCCACTATTAGTAGGAAACTTCTTCTCTTTTTTTGCACTTCTAATGGATTGTCAGGTTTATCTCCAAAACGAAATTTTGTCAGTACTTAATCGAATGGATTCGTATCCAGCTACTTTGGCTTTACCAATTGAAAGGATCATTACGGGAGTATATCGTTCTTCATCCAATTCAAAAGTTTTTGCTAGCTGATCTGCTTCAAATCCCGCCATTGGATTTGTATCATATCCGTGCGCACGAGCTACTAACATTAATTGCATTGCAAAGAGACTACTATCGATTTTTGCAATTTCAACTTTCATTTCTTTTGATAGTGTTGGATAGATTGATAGAATGGTCTCGAGTTGGCTATTTCTCACTTCAGGCGGCATTTTCCCTTGTTCTACAGCTGTATTAAATATTTCTTCTGCATACAAATAGCTTTTTGTATCACCAAAAATTAATAACATGGCAGAAGAAGTATCATTTTGTAATGTATTGAAACGTACAAGAGGTTTAAGTTTTTCTTTTCCTTCGGGAGTATCTACAACAACTACACGCCAAGATTGCATATTTGCAGAGGATGGCGCCAAACTAGCTTCCGCAATAATCTCGCTTAACTCTTCTTGCGATATTTTAAAATCTTCATCATAATGACGAACAGAACGCCTTCCTTTGACTATATCGACGAAATCGTTATTCAGAATATGGTTGAACATAAAATCGCTCCTTTTGATAACTTTAGATTATTTTGACATTTTATATGCCATTGGTTATCATAAGCACATTATGAACTATGAACCTAGGTTTATAGCAATAAAAAAAGAGGTCATATGATGAAAATAAATGAAGTTTCGAAATTAACGGATTTGCCCATATCCACATTAAGATTCTATGAACGCAAAAATCTAATTCCTGACTGTTATATTGAGCGAGATGTAAATAATTATCGCGTATATGCTGAAGAAATTGTGGAGTACCTTGAGGATGTAAAAGCACTTCTATGCGCAGATTTTTCAATAGAAGAGATAAGTATGATGGTCAATCAACAAATGAACTTATCATACGATGAAAAGAAAACAATCGTTGAACAAAAAATCAAAGAAATAGATGATATCAGGAAACAATTAACCAAATCAAAAAAGTTTTTGCAGGACATTTTGGAAGGGAAAGCAGCGTTTCAGACGAAATGTTGAGAAAATTGTTTTTTCTCAACAATTAATAGGCACCGCAAAAATTTTTCATGTCCAATTAATATAGAATGGCTCAAATTTTTCCGTTTTTTTCTTCTCGATGCTTTTTCAAACGTCGTGAAGCTTGAACCGTCTGTCCAATATAGGCGGACGGTCTCTTTTTCTCGTTATATAGTATATATAAAATCGGATAGTTATTTAGGTGCAGTGTCTTTACAGCATTTACATGATCACGAGTAAAACTTATCTTTTCAAATACTAATCCATTCATGTTTTTATCCTCAGTATGTCTTTTTTTATATATATTATCATACATTACAAATCAATTGTTTTATATTGGGGGTACAGTATTTGTGAAGCTATGTTAGGTTAAATGATGATTAACTATATATACGACACATTAAAAAACCATGAAAATTATGGATGAAATGCCGATAATTTTGATAGATAGGTTATTCCAAATACTGGATCGTTATATCCTGCTAAAAGGGTTTAATAAGGTTTTAACAAATATTTGATAATGGGAGTGAGAAGTTGAATAAAAGAGAAGATATCATAAATGCCTGGATTACAATAGAGCAGCTTTCTGAAGGTGATATTAATAAAAAAGACAAATCGCTAAAGCTGTTACATAAAAAGGAAGATGACTGGCATTATTTTTTCTCAGCCTTTTTAATTAAACAAAAAGAACAGCAAAATGTTTCAGAAAAGCAATTTAAAAAGTCAGGATTAGTATTTTATTTTGATATTTTTAATTTTCAAGAAGTTGTTGATATTTTAAGGGAAAAATACAAGATTGCTAATACATATGAAGAGGTAAGTAACTCAGATAAATTTACTTTCTCATTATTTTTTGATAATCAATTAAATTTCATAGCAGACAAATTGTTTTTTACTATGAGTGGCTATATTCATCAGCATGGTGTTTTGCCTGAAGATATTTCAAAAGTTGAAACCTCATTTAGAGAAAACTTGGTTAGGAAATTTCACGAAGATTTTAATGTCGCGATTTCCGAACTTTTACAAAAGTATCATGTATCCGAAGAGAACTTCCGCTATGCATTTGTGAAAAACTTAGATAATGGAGATGTCAATTTACATTCATTCTTTATTGAAGATCTAACCAAAGCAAAGACAATAACTAATGAAAACTTGAATCGATTTTTTAATGGTTTTTCTGGATATAGGGAAAATTTAGACGGGAATAAAAAATCAATTCACTTTAACTCAAATATTTTTGAGACAATTTTACAACCTAAATTTTATCCATTAGGGCGTTTCCCCAGTAATCCTGATTTTTCGCTTTCATTTATGCAACAAGTTGCTGTAAACCTTGCTTTAAATGATAAAAATGATATTCGAAGTGTTAATGGGCCACCAGGGACAGGGAAAACTACGCTCTTAAAAGACATATTTGCTGATTTAGTAGTACAACAGGCAGCGGAAATTATCAAGCTTCCTGATAAAACTATTCAAGGAAATCTGGTTTATTGGAAAAATGCAAGACTTGGAACATTACCCCAATCGATTTCAGATAAAAACATGATTGTTGCAAGTTCAAACAATGGGGCAGTCCAAAATATTGTGATGGAGTTACCAAAGAAAGAGGAAATTGATATTGCATTTCAAAAACAACTAGAGGAAGCGAATTATTTCAAAGATGTTTCTAATTCAAAATTGGACGGTAAAGGTTTCGGGAAGAATCGCGAAATTGAAAGTGAACTTTTAAATGATGAAAATTGGGGTGCATTTTCATTAGAAGGTGGTACGTCAAAAAATATTAATAAGTTACTTTTAAATATTGAAGTAATTGAAAAAGATCTGGAAGAAAATTATCAAGCAAATACAAGTGTAAGTGTATATCAAGAGTTCTTACAAAAATATGAAAAGATAAAAATTGTAAGAGAGAAAATACAAGAGTATAGTGAGAAAATATATTCTCTCAAAAAATTAAAAAATAAACATAAAGAGCAATCCATCGCTTTTGAACAGGAGAAACAAAAAAGAGAATCGATTTTGGAATCACAAGATAAAGAAGCTAGGCTTGAACTAGAAAGAAATAACCATGAAAGTGTAAATCTGCAAAAAGATTTATCGGATATTGTCATTGAACTTGATAACATTGCTAATATGTATACTCAAGCAGAACGGAATTTTGATGTTGTTATTTCACAAAAGCCAAGTTTTTTATGGGTTCAAAAGATATTTAAAAAGTCAAAAGTTGAACAATATTTAAGAGAACTCAATAATGCGAATGATCTTTTAAATGATCTTTCTCAACAGAAAACAAAAATTTTGAACGATCGCAAACTACTAGAAAATAGGAAAAAGGATAATGAGATAAAAGCTGAGAAGATTGAAAGAAAAATTCGGATCATTCAAGATGACTTCAAAAGATGGATGACTACTCAACAAAATAATATTAAAAAAATCGAAAATGAAATTAAGCTATTGGAAGAACTTAAGTTTCAAAGTGGAATAAGTGAACTGGATTTTTCACTCCCGTATGATGAACTACAAAAGTCTAATCCGTGGTTTACAAGGCAATTTCGAGTTTTACAATCAGAATTATTTATTTCTGCCTTGAAAGTTAGAAAGCAATTCTTGTATGAAAACAGAAAAAACTTAAAAGCTGCTAGGATTATTTGGAATAAGCAGTCTGAATACATAGGGAAACAGAATGGGTATCAGTTAATTTCAGAATCATGGCAATGGTTGAATTTCGCTATCCCTGTTGTTAGTACTACATTTGCTAGTTTTGGAAGAATGTTTAAAAATATGAATGAAAACTCAATTGGTAATTTATTTATCGATGAAGCTGGTCAAGCTTTACCACAAGCGAGTGTTGGTGCAATATTAAGAAGTAAAAAAATTATGGTTGTTGGGGATCCGTCACAGATAAAACCAGTAGTGAGTTTAGATTCAAATGTATTGACCTTGATTGGAAGACATTACAAAGTTGACGAGAAATTTGTTGCTGCTGATGTTTCTACTCAAACTATTGTGGATGACACAAGTCAGTATGGATTCAAAAAAAATGATGATGAATGGATAGGCATACCACTTTGGGTACACAGACGTTCAAACTATCCAATGTTTACGATTTCAAATGAAATATCTTATGATGGGTTAATGGTACAAGGTAAACCTGAAGAAAAGTCAAATGGTAAATCAAAGTGGTATCACTCAACTGGGAAAGCAAATGATAAATTTGTTAAAGAACAAGCTGATTTATTGAAAAATTTAATTATAGAAGGTTTGCAAGAAAGTCCAGCATTAGCAGACGATATCTATGTTATAACCCCTTTTAGAAATGTGGCATATAAACTTGCACGTGTATTAGATGAGATTAACTTCACGAAACGGGAAAATGGAAAAATAACCAATATCGGGACTGTTCATACTTTTCAAGGGAAAGAAGCAAAAATTGTCTATTTTGTTCTTGGAGCTGACTCAAATAGCAGTGGGGCAGCAAGGTGGACTGTTTCTGATCCAAATATGATGAATGTTGCAGCTACACGAGCAAAAGAGGAATTTTATATTATTGGAGATAAAAAATTATATGCATCCCTTGGTAGTGAAGTGGCAAATAAAACAATTTCTATTATTGATGATTATAATGAAACTGGAACAAAAGTTTTTTGACAAGAGAAAAATCCGAATTCTTAATCGAGAATCTTCATTCGGATTTCGAGTTAGCTCTGATTTTCTTTGTTTTAATTGTTTATCAAATCACCTTTCGGTTTTATAGTTGTGTCCTGTAGTTATGTCCCACCTCTTTGGAATAATCATATTATGATTCAATCTTTCCCCCTAAAACAGAAGTGTGGATGTTTGGTTATTGATATATGGAAAATGAATAGCCCTTTTGTTATAAAAACTACGCATTCTACTTAGGGGTGAAAGTGCTGGGTATTAAAGTTTTAAATTCAATGAAATAGATGGATAGAATTAGTATCATTTTTTTGAGGAACACCTATAACTAACAATTTCTATACTCAGGATTAGTTGATGCTGTTCTTAAAAGATATTTTTGGAATAGTAGTTAAAGACAGAAAAGAGGGGTACCGACATGAACAAACGCGACTACCTAATAAAAACTTTCTCAAGAACAAAAAGAAAAGACTATGAAAACTATATTTTAACGGCAATTTGGCATAAGTTAGACAATATGAATATTAAGCCGGTAAGCCAACAGTATGTGAAGCGGCAAAATGGCCGATATGCTTTGATGGACCTTTATTTTCCCCAATTAAAGATAGGGATAGAAGTAGACGAAGCCTATCATCTAAATAATCATACAGAAGACAATTTACGTATGGATGATATTATTTCGGCGGTTTATGAGGAATCCATTGAGGATTTTCAAGTGTATAGAATGGATGCGACGAAATCTATAGATGAGATAAATGCTAGAATCCACGAGGTCGTATCTATTATTAAAAATAAAGCGGCGGTAGTGAAAACGACATTGAATTGGATGACATATGAAGAAGAATTAAGCGAATTAAAACAAAAAGAATATCTCTCTATTCACGATAATGTGCAATTCAAGGACATAAAAGATATCGCCAATACTGTATTCGGTAAGAATGCTAAGAGGTATCAATTGAGCTATTTTCGAGTGATAGATAAAACCTGGTTATGGTGTCCGAAACTCTCCATCGTAGAAAACGGGGATACAAAATCAGTTGCCAGCGGTTGGTTAAATCTATTGGCAGAAGATTGGACTTACATAGATGAATCTCACCAGGACGTTGCCATCGCCAAAGAAAGAACAAAAAATTATATGGAAGAAATGAATGTTGGCCGAGAAAGAGCAGTATTTGCAAAATACAAAAATAATCTCGGCTTTAATAGTTATCGATTTGTAGGTGTCTTCAAAATTTCAGGGGTTTCACCTGATAATGACGAGTTTCTTAGGTATGATCGTATAAGTGAACGGGTTAGAATTATTAAATCAACGGTAAGTAAACAGTTAGAGTCGTAGAGGGGCAGATATCCCCTCTTTTCTAATCCCTTACAATATAATCCGGAAACGCCCGCTTCAAAGAATTCTCCTTAGCGCCTTCACCAGATTCCGCATGAATGAAATGATCATTTAAATAAAGGCTATAAGTTCCTTTAGGAATATTGTTCATTTCCTCGAGGTCACTTATCACTTGTGTAAAAATCTCTTCACTAGGTTCTGCTTGTTGCTCTTTCATAAACAATTGGATATTAATTTGGAAGTTTTCTTTATCAAATAAGCTTTCCTCATACGCATCTCTTAGCGTTTCAATATTCGAATCAGGGTTTTGTAAATAAAGGTCATACACGGGTTTGATGGCGGCATCATCAGGGTCAGTAGAAATAAAATAATAAGGCGTCATAAAGCCATGTCCACCAACATTCCCAAGCGCTGCTTCTGTTTTACCAACCACTTTTCCTTCTGCAACCAATGACTCAAAGTAATCATCAAGCTTCTTGAACTCATTGCTAAAAATCATATGATATAACCCGCCCTTCATAGCGTTTTCTACTTGAAAGGCATCGGCTGAAATATGCTCGGTCATTACTTTCTTTTCTTTTTCATCAATTGGTACAACAGCGTATGTATGAAAATGAGGTTCACCCACCGATTCCACAAAGACCGTGGCGGCATCTAATGCTCCGACTACATTGTGCACTACGACTTCGGTTTGGTAGTTTTCTTGAAAAAGTGCGACTGCGGCCTTTTCAATTTGTTCTCGATGATCTTCGGCAATCTGATCGGTTTCTTTTCCGTATGGTAAGGCATAGCCTTCACCGTTGTATTCCGCCACACTTACTAAGGCGTCATCAGAAGCATTTGTCTCACTCGTGTCAGTTGGATTAGAACATCCACCCAACATGATGATTATTCCCAGGCACCAAAGAGAAATCTTAGAGATAGGAACCATTTTTGTTTACTCCCTCCAAAAAGGTCTTCCTTTTATTGTAGCGAAGAAAGTTAGATATTTACAGATTGATAGGTGAAAAATTACCCTTTTTATGCAAAAATAGGAGATATGGAATAGAGGAACGAGGGGAGATTGTATGAATAATCAGAGGATTTTTATTACCACCGTATGGCTTTTATTATTGCTTATGATTTCGGCTTGTGGAACTACTGGTAATGACACAAATAAACAGTTGGATACGGAACAAATAAAACAAGTCCCTACCCAAAGCGAAAAGGAACAGCCTCCAATCACTCATAATGAGAATTCTTTAAAAGAAACCTATATAAAAGAGTTCAATCGTACGAAAAAAGAGTTGGAAGAAGTAAAACCAGCGGATGCATCCACTTATGCAATGAAAAAAGTAGAGGGTGATCGATATGATACTTGGGATGCGTTGTTGAATGAAGTTTATCAGGTGTTAGAGGAGGAACTTTCAACAGAAGAGATGGCCCATCTAAGAGAAGAACAACGAAATTGGCTTAATGATAGAGATGATACGGCAAAAAATGCGTCATTAAAGTTTGAAGGTGGAACACAGGAACAGCTAGAATATGTATCGGTGCTAGCCAATCTTACTGAAGAAAGGTGTTACGAGCTAATCAATACCTATTTGTAGTAGTAGGCCAAAAACTCCCTATACCCATCCCACGATATATCTGCTTTAATTAGTATAGTAGTGCAAATTGTTTGAAGTAGGTAAAGAATCGAGGAAGAGAAGTTGAAAAAGTTCAAGAAGTTTTATTTGGAGATTACGAGTGTTTGTAATTTGGCTTGTAGTTTTTGTCCGCCGACAGAACGGGCGAAGCAGTTTATTTCTTTGGAAGATTTTGCGAAGCGGTTGGATCAGATTAAGCCGCATACGGATTATATTTATTTGCATGTAAAGGGTGAGCCGCTGCTTCATCCGAAAATTGGGCAGTTGCTTGATATCAGTCACGAAAAAGGCTTTAAGGTCAATATTACAACCAATGGGACGCTCATTAATAAGAAGAGGGAGAAGTTATTGAACAAGCCGGCTCTAAGGCAGATGAATTTCTCACTTCACAGTTTTGATGGCCATATAGGTTCGGAGGATAAAGAAGGATATGTAAAGAGTATTCTTTCGTTTATTAAGGAAGCGACGAGTCAATCGGAGCTGATTGTGTCACTAAGGCTATGGAACTTGACGCAGGATAATGCGACGAATTTGGAGAAAAAACGAAATAGAGAAGTGCTAGAAATCATTGAAAAAGAATTTAACTTGGATTATCGCATTGAAGAAAAGGTCGTACCTGGTAGCGGTGTGAAAATTGCTGATCGCATTTATATTAATCAAGATTATGAATTTCAGTGGCCCGCTCTTCATGAAGAAGAGGATGATGGCAAAGGCTTCTGTTACGGCATGCGTAATCAAGCGGGCATCTTAGCCAATGGTACCGTGATTCCATGCTGTTTAGATGGGGAGGGTATCATCAATCTCGGCAATATTAATGAAAATTCTTTTTCGGAGATTATTGAAATGGATCGAGCAAAGAATCTCGTTGATGGTTTTTCGCGAAGAGAGGCTGTCGAGGAATTGTGTAGGAAATGTGGGTATCGTAAGCGGTTTGGGAAATAAAAAGGGAATCTAGGTCAGCCTAGATTCCCTTTTTTACCATTCCTTAGGCTCATAATTCAACTCTCTAAACAATTGATTCTTCTCTTTCTTAGACAAATCGCGCCATTGTCCAGGCGGGAGGGAACCTAAGTTGATATTCATGATGCGGATCCTTTGTAAACGTAATACGTCGTAGCCGAATTCAGCACACATGCGGCGAATTTGGCGGTTGAGACCTTGTGTTAATGTGATTTGAAAATCAAATTTGGATAAGGGGACGATTTTACAAGGTAGGGTAGTGGTCCCTAAGATTTTCACACCTTCTGACATCTGCTTCACGAATTCAGGCGTGATTGGTTTATCGACAGAAACGATATATTCTTTTTCATGCTGGTTTTCCGCACGTAAGATCTCATTCACGATATCACCGTCATTGGTCATTAAGATTAAGCCCTCTGAGTCTTTATCTAAACGGCCGATATTAAATATGCGTAATGGGTGATTCACGAGGTCAACGATATTCCCTTTGACACCCTTTTCGGTTGTGCTCGTAATCCCTACAGGTTTATTGAGCGCAATATAAACATTATTTCTGGCTACACGGATTTGATTACCGTCTACACGAACGTCATCGCCTGGTTCGACTTGAGTACCAATCGCAGCACGTTTCCCATTAATGGTGACTCTCCCGTCAGCAATTAATTTATCCGCTCCTCTTCTAGAAGCCTTTCCTGATTCACTAATATATTTATTAAGGCGCATATTGCCACATCCTTTTTAAATGATTCGTTAAGTACTAACTATACTTATTTTAAGGAATAATCACAAACGTTTCTGCTATTTTTTATTAAATTCTCCGTTTTTCTTATCGTTCTACATAAGGTGTTTACTGAATTTGATACTAACATAAACGCAAAAGAGAAGTATGATAGATTAAGAGTGTCACAAAACAAGGAAACTAAAGGACCCAATTTGTTTATGTAAGAAAGGTGGGTTGATTTTGTTAAAAATAATTCGTTATGTCTTATCTGTAGTTACTCTCTTATTTGCTACATATGGAGTAGTGACCGAAGATTTTACGTTTGTGGGTATCATGATTTTATTCTTAAGTCTTACTATGTTGGCTTTGGGGATCGAAGCATTTAAGAAAGAAGAGAAGGGAATGGGCGTATTTCTCATTGTTGTATTTTTATTTTCCTTTTATGTATCCATTGAAGGACTCTTATGAAGTAGGAGCCTATAAAATAAATTTTTCCATATCTTACCATTTTAAGCTTACCCCAAAATATTTAGTGGGCTAGGAGTAGGAAATAACGAGCCTGTGGTGATGAAAGATGTCATTAAGAAATATGTAAAGGAAGACCCTCGCAGTGATTTACCTACATACATTATCTTTTTTAGTGATGGCGGCATTTATTTGGATCATAAGATATCAAAAATCCTTATTGATTGTTCCAAGGAAAACTTATTTTGGCAATTCGTCGGCATTGGCAATGCCAATTATGGTGTACTACAAAAGATGGATCAATTACCTGGAAGAGTCATTGATAATGCCGGTTTCTTCGCATTGGATGATTTAGATAAGGTTACAGATGATGAATTATATAATCGGTTATTAGATGAGTTCCCATCATGGCTGACATCAGCTAAACACCAGGGCATGATTCAATAAAGTGATCGCGTTTCGAGGGTTGGATTATGTGTATGAACAGACCGGTTTTCTCTTTCGTATTTGGATACTGTATAATAGAAGTTTATGAACGAGAATAATAAGAAAAAAATGAGGTTTTCACATGACCAAAAAGAGTTTTTCAGATTATCCATTAAGCAATGAGATGATAAAAGCGTTGGATAGTTTAGATTATCATACACCAACAGAAGTCCAAGCAAAGGTGATACCGTTAATACTTGAGAAGATTGACCTTGTGGTGAAATCACAAACAGGGAGCGGGAAAACGGCTTCTTACGCTATTCCGATTTGTGAGTTAGTCGATTGGCAGGAAAATAAGCCGCAGGCGATTGTCTTGACACCAACAAGGGAACTAGCGGTACAGGTGAAAGAAGATATCATCAATGTTGGCCGTTTTAAACGGATTAAGGCCGCAGCAGTCGTTGGTAAACAACCGTTTCATATCCAAAAGAATGAGTTAAAGCAGAAAGTACATGTTGTCGTTGGTACGCCTGGGCGTGTGCTTGATCATATTGAAAAGGGTACGCTCGCGCTCGATGAAGTGAAATATTTAGTCATTGATGAAGCCGACGAAATGCTTAATATGGGCTTTATCGAACAAGTTGAAGCGATTATTGACGAGATGCCGAAACAGCGGAATACGTATCTTTTCTCAGCTACGCTACCTGACCGCGTAAGAACGTTATCACTTGATTATATGAAAACCCCTATAGATATTGAGGTCAAAGCTAGCGGGCTGACCACAAAGCAAATTGAACATAGTCTTTATACGGTATCAGAAAACGAGAAGTTGTCATTGTTAGCGGATGTGGCAACTATTGAAAATCCAGATAGTGCGATTATTTTCTGTCGAACGAAGGAGCGCGTTGACACACTTTGTGACGAGTTAACCGATAAAGGGTACGATTGTGATATGATTCATGGAGGTATGGAGCAATACGATCGTTTAGAAGTAATGGAAGACTTCCGCAGGGGCGAATTTCGTTACTTAGTTGCAACGGATGTCGCGGCAAGAGGAATTGATATTGATCAAATCACGCACGTTTTTAATTATGATATTCCGTTTGAGAAGGAAAGCTATGTGCACCGGACAGGAAGAACAGGGAGAGCAGGACATCACGGTAAGGCGATTACCTTTGTGACACCGCGTGAAGATAAATTTCTTAAAGAAATAGAAGCATATATTGGCTTCCAAATCCCAGCATCTGAAGCGCCTTCGAAAGCGGCAGTGTCAGCGGCGAGGCCGGCATTTTTAGAAAAGCTGAACAGCGAACCACCATTAAAAGAGGCGAAAAGCGAAAAGTTAAATAAACAGATCATGAAACTCTATTTCAATGGCGGTAAGAAAAAGAAACTTAGAGCAGTCGACTTCGTTGGAACCATCGCTAAAATAGACGGTGTCACCGCCGATGACATAGGGATTATTACTATCCAAGATACGGCATCCTATGTAGAAATTCTAAATGATAAAGGTCCGCTTGTGTTGGAAACAATGAAGCATACAACTGTCAAAGGAAAGCAATTGAAAGTCCATGTGGCGAGGAAATGAAGATAGAGAGGGGAAGAATCAGTCGGATTCTTCCCCTCTCTTTAGAATACACCCCATATGTATATAATTAAGTGATTTATTTCTGAAACAG
This sequence comes from Cytobacillus sp. FSL R7-0696, assembly GCF_038006865.1. NCBI lineage: Bacteria > Bacillati > Bacillota > Bacilli > Caryophanales > Bacillaceae > Cytobacillus > Cytobacillus sp. FSL R7-0696. The sequence goes on from NZ_JBBOWA010000001.1 coordinate 1,837,122, forward strand.
TATTAGGGTGGGGTCTTTATTATCCATTTCTTCTCTCTCACACAATCTGTTATGATAGAGGTAAGAAGGTTTACGATGGAGGAGTTTGGATCATGCCTCGTTTTAATGATGCACAGTTAGAGTCGATACGGGAAGAACGTAAAGAGCAAATTATGAAAGCCGCTATGAAGGTATTTGCGGAGAATGGAATTAAGTTGACGAAAATTAGCATGATTGCCAAAGAGGCAGGAATTAGCCATGGTCTTGTTTATCATTATTTCCAATCAAAAGAAGAGGTACTATTTGAGAGTTTAGAATGGTCAGTTGCATTAGGAGAGTCTCAAGCATTCTTAGAAAAACTGAAACAAGAAGAACGAACGCCCGTTCAAAAGATACATAAATTTACTACCTTTGCACTGACTTCAGGATCAAATCATGTTTTTCGTGTGATTCAACATTTAGAACATAGTGAAAATGTACCTCAGCATATCCTTGCTGTATATAAAAATATTGGGCAAATGTATATTGAATTCTTTCTCCCTATCTTTATCGAGGGACAGCAATTAGGAGAAATCATGGCAGGGGACCCTGAAGAATTAGTTGGATTATTCTTAACGGTCATCTCAGGTATTATGGCAGACGACCCTGATTGGTGGAAGGATAACATTGATGAGAAGGTATCTATTCTATTGCGTATGATTACCTCAAGATAAGCAAATAAAAAAGCGTAAGGCATTAAAGAGAGAAAAAATCCTGAAATTCAGGATTTTTATTTTTTTTGACATGTATTTTGAGAAATGGTTATAAAAATAAAAGGGGGAATGAATTTATCAAAGGAATAGGGAATAAATTGACAAAATGATTAGGCATCTAGTATTATTGACTGAATGAATCAATCAATAATAAAATTAACATATAAACTATTCCTTGAATAAATTGCCCATATTATTTTTTAATTAAATATTGACTGATTAAGTCAATCATTAGGAGGTATTGTATGAACGAGACAGTTATTTCTGTTCGAAATCTAAAAAAAGCCTATCGTAATCAGCAAGTACTAGATGGTTTGAGTTTTGATGTAAGGCGTGGTTCTATTTTTGCGTTATTAGGTGAAAATGGGGCTGGTAAAACAACGACGGTTCGCATTTTATCAACATTAATTCAAGCAGATGACGGGGTAGCAATGATTGCTGGTTATGATACGAAAACCGAAGCTAATCATGTGAGACGGAAGATAAGTTTAACTGGACAGTATGCAGCGGTAGACGAGTTATTAACAGGTGAAGAGAACTTAGCGATGATGGGCAGGCTCAATCACCTAGATAAAGAACTTATAGCGAAAAGGACAGCAGAACTGCTGGAGACCTTTGAGCTCACGAAAGCAGCTCGTAAGAAAGTAAAAACTTACTCTGGAGGGATGCGGCGTAGACTTGATATTGCTATCAGTCTGCTTGCTGCACCAGAAGTGATATTTTTGGATGAACCGACAACTGGTTTGGACCCACGTAGCCGACGAAAGATGTGGGATATGATTAAATTACTTGCCAATCAAGGCGTGACAATTTTTCTAACGACACAATATTTAGAAGAGGCTGATCAGCTGGCAGATAAGATTGCTATTATTGCTGAAGGGAAAATCATCAAAGAAGGAACGGCCGAAGAACTAAAGGAAGTCATTGGAGAGGAGACATTAGAGTTAACCTTTGCCGATACAAGTGGGTACCATGAAGCACAGAATTATATGTCAGGTGAAGTAGATGAGGAAGCGAGAAAGATTTCGATACCTATACGCTCAGTGAGACAACTAAGAGAGTTGCTGAATGATCTATATGTAAAAGGAATTGAACCAGACGCGATTGTTATACGACAGCCTACACTGGATGATGTTTTTATTAAAATGACGGAGCATAATAAAGTGGAGGTGTTAGTAAATGGGTGATGCAAAGTGGATATGGGCATTAAGAGACGGTTTAACGATGTCAAAGCGAAGTCTTATGCATATTTTTCGTGATGTGGAATCATTATTAATGGCAATTGCCTTACCGGTTTCCATCATGTTGCTATTTGTCTATGTCTTTGGTGGGGCAATCCAAACAGGGACTGATTATGTAAATTACGTTGTTCCAGGGGTTATAATTACTTGTGCAGGGTTTGGCAGTTCTTTAATATCCGTTAGCGTGACAAAGGATATGAGTGGAGGCTTATTCGAGCGATTTCGCAGTATGCCCCTTCAACCTTCTTCTTTATTAGTAGGCCATGTTGTTGGAGGATATCTTCGTAATATGATTGCTACATTAGCAGTTTTTATCGTAGCTCTTCTGATTGGCTTTCGTCCAGAGGCTGGGTTGTTAGAGTGGCTTGGCGTTTTAGGGATATTAACGCTCTACATGATTTCGATTAACTGGTTATTTGTCGTCTTAGGTTTACTAACGAAAAATGTTGAAACAGCTGGTGCATTCACTTTCCCAATGTTATTCCTACCCTATTTAAGTAGTGCCTTTGTCCCAACAAATACAATGCCTGCATGGCTAGATGCCTTTTCCAAACATCAACCAATGACCCCATTAATTGAGGTACTAAGAGGGCTGTTAATTGGTACACCAATTGATTATAATCTTTGGTTAACGATCCTTTGGTTTAGTGGGTTGTTAGTGCTCTCCTATATAGCAGCAACTCTTTTATTTCGGAGACGGAAAAATGAGTAGAGTAAGTCTCGGTGGTTTGACGAAGCGCTTCTTAACAATGCCTATGATATTGATGATGTAAATCTACAAGTTCAATTTTAATAGATTAGGAGGGGGGAAAGCCCTCTCCTCTTTTCATACCCTTCTCCCAGGATAAAACCGAGCCTCCTCCACCATTTTATTCTCCTTCGCCGTCACCTCAGATGGTGTCAATTTAAAAACCAGCGTATAACTCCCTAAAGAAGATTGGTATTTTTCCACATGAGTTTGAGCCAGTTTTTTATCGTAGTATCCGGGGACGTATTTATCGAGCATGCCTTGCATAGCGGCGGTGGCTTCTGTTATGTCGGTTACGGCTTGAAGTTGCCCGAAAAGCATAACGCTCATATAGGCAGTGTCCGTTTTCGCCGGAATCGGGCTAACCATTGTACCGTAATCTTCTGCGATGGTGAAACAGCAATGAGGGTTCTCGCGGATTATTTCAATTTTTCTGCCGGCAGCAGCACCGTGAAAATAGAGCGATCCGTTCATCCAGGTATAGTTTAACGGAACGACGTAAGGATGATCACCATCAGTTAATCCCAGATAGCCTGTACGTGTATTACTGATTAGTTGTTCAATTAGGGCCTGATCTGTGCACGCTAATTTTTGATTGCGAATTTCATATGACATTTCCATCCCATCCTTCTTTGTAAATGTTAAAATAATCGTAAGAAAAATCTGTATTTAAGAAAAGTGCCAGAAAGGGAAAGTTTCTTAGGGACAGTTGGGGGTTATGTGGGATGGAAATCACACCATTTATTCACAGGGAAAAAACGATACCACTTTATAGTCAGCTTTATCATTGGATGAAGACAGAAATTGAAGAGGGACGGCTATTGCCGGGGACAAAGGTGCCATCGATTAGGCAACTGACCCATCACTTGCAGATTAGTAGAAATACTGTGGACGCAGCGTATCAGCAGTTACAAGCAGAAGGATATCTTGAGAGTATACCTCGCAGTGGGATTTGGGTGGCAGAAATAGAGGAACGACTCTCGCAATCTTCAGAAGAGGCATCACCAGCAATAATTGAAAGGAAGTCATCATCTAAGACGATGATTGACTTTGAATATGGGAACATCGATGTAGAAAAATTCCCTTTTAAAAGTTGGAAAAAATCTCTCTCTCATGCCATCGAAGAGGAAGGACAAACGTTATCTCAGTATAGCGACAAGCAAGGAGAGTGGTTATTACGGCAAGAGATTGCCACCTATTTATTGCAATCAAGAGGAGTTCATACGAGACCAGAGCAGATTTTGATTACGAGTGGCACACAATCAGCAGTAGAGATCATTTGTCGACTTTTGAAATTGCAGGGAAAAGAGGTGGCGATAGAAGAGCCAGGCTATAGTGGGGTGCGTACCGTTTTTGTTGATCAAGGCTGTGAGATGGTCCCTGTGCCGCTTGAGAAAGATGGTTTATCTATCTATCATCTACAGAAAAGTAAGGCAAAAGCCGTTTATGTGACCCCTTCCCACCAATTTCCGTTTGGGATGATTCTTCCAGTCGGTAAAAGAACGCAAATGCTTAACTGGGCTTATCAATCAGCTGGTTATATTATCGAGGATGATTATGACGGGGAGTTTCGTTATCAAGGTCAGCCTATCCCCTCGCTCAAATCGCTAGATGAAGAAGAAAAAGTCATCTACTTAGGAACTTTTTCAAAATCATTTCTCCCTTCCATGCGCATGAGCTTTATCGTTTTTCCACCTTCATTAATGAAGCAGTACGGACAGATGTTTCCTGATTATAATCAGCCAGTTTCACCAATGATACAAGTAGCTATGGCTAAGTTTATGCATGCAGGTGATTTTGAACGGCATATTCGGAGAATGAGAAAAACATATCAGAGAAAACATCAAACACTATTAAATAGTATTGAGCAACATTTAGGCAATAAAGTAAAAATTATTGGGGAAAAATCGGGCTTACATATCCTCCTAGAATTACAAGGGCAGGCAGCACCACAAGTGATTGAAAAAGGGTTAAAAAAAGGTGTAAAAGTTTACACCCCTTCACGTTTTTGGCTATATTCAATTAGCGACAGCCAAAGGTACATCATGCTTGGGTTTGGTGGACTATCCATTGAGGAAATTGAAGAGGGAATTGCGCTTTTAGCTAGTTGCATATAAACGAAAGTGATCCCACTTTAAAAGTGGGATCACCATACCTATTATTTTTTAACAACAGGAATCCACATTTCACCGTATACTGTACCGTTGTCCTCACTCATTTCCACTGTTGTGTTTGGTCCACCAACATAGGCATAGTCAGTCATTTCTACTAATGCTTGACCAAAGGCCACAGCTGTTAGTTGATTACTTAATTCTTGAGCGGAGTCAGCTTTCCCTTCGACAACGAGGTAGGGTCCTTTAGGAAATTGGATAATTCTCGTTGCATCAGGTAATGTCTTTTCTGTCATCACGCCTGCATAATGCATCATTTTGTTATTGACCGCTTCGTTGACTGCGAAAATATAATTATTGTCTGCCACGGATTTAAGCTGCTCAAGTGTGCCATCCTTTTTCACAGTTTCCCAGAAATCGCTTTTTTGTTGATTGATGCTTTCTTGGTCTCTATAGTCCGCTACAATTTCAATTCCAAAGCCTAATACGACGAAACCTTCTTTTTCTTGTAATGAGTAATTAGCCATTTTTATCGTCCTTCTTTCTTGAAATTTGACCAAATGATTGGTGTTTTCATTTGATGAGTTTATAATAACTTTAAATCATGTCAAAAAATGACACTGTTTAGGAGACTGAGATGAAAAAGGTTGAAAGAATTAATGTCATGATGCGATACATTAATAATCGTGCCCATTTTACGATTTCTGAAATCATGCAGGAATTTCAAATCTCTCGGTCAACAGCGATACGAGATATACGCGAGATCGAAAGTATGGGTGTGCCTCTTGTTGCGGAAGTGGGAAGAGACGGTGGTTATGCTGTCATGAAAAACGCTGTACTTCCCTCTGTTCGCTTCACTGATAACGAGTTAAAAGCACTATTTATAGCCTTTATGGCAACGAGAAACTTGCAATTACCTTATTTAAAGAGTCGCCAATCGTTAGCTGAAAAATTACTCGGTCTGATTTCAGAAGCGCAACAAGATGATCTCGTGCTTTTAAATAAGATTCTCTTATTTGAAGGAACGAACCCTCATAATCCTGAACTCTTAGAACTATCCGATTTACCTCATCCGATGTTAGAAAAACTGATTCAATTGATACTAACAGACCGTTATATGACCCTTTCTATTAAAGATGTGGACTATCCTATTTATCTTATGCACCTTTACCGTGAGAAAAACATCTGGTGGGTGGAAGGCTTTGATATAAGCGAAGAAAAGAAAAGACTGATAGCAGTCGATCATTTGACCGAAGTGAACGTCTTTCATACGAAAAAAAGATTTAGCAGAAACAGCATGCTAAAAAAGATGGCTGAACATCATGTGAAAGACAATATCGTCATGAAACTTGGACCAAAAGCCATTGCTCAATATAAAAAGTATCATCCTTTCAATGTGGCGCTTACCTATACAGACCCCTATCAAACAACAGCTATAGCAAAAATATATGTCACCATGGAGAAACGAGATCAACTAGAGGAAATAGCCAGTTGGTTGCTCTTTCTTGGAGAGGATGTAGAGTTGGTGGAGATGCCGAGAGAGGTTTATACAGCTTTAGAAGAGAGGCTCTATAAATTTCAGAAGAGAAAGAAAAGCTAATAATAACGCCAACCCAGCAATAAGCGAGATTGGCGTTCCGTTATGCGTATGATGTTTTTCGCCAAAAAGCACCTTTGTCACAAGAGCTAATCGGTGGGAAAACTTCTTCGGTTTCTAGTTGGATTTTCTTTTCCTCGCTGGTTGGACTAGGTGTACGTGTCCCATCTGTATAACCATCCCATTCGTAGTAAGCATGAGCAGTGGAACGTTGACCTGTTTTAAATCTTTCTCCAATTGCCATAAATCTTACCTCCTTTAGGGGTGTTTGTCTCTATTTACCCGCGTTTATACAGGCTAAACCAGAAGCAAGTTCAACTTTATTTCATTGTGGCTGTTGAGGAATTTTTTTCGAAGAAAACCTCAAAAGAACAAGCCAGTAAACGCAATGCTTCTGACTTATTCTTAACCACACAGTATGATTTTTTGACCATTTCGTTTCAATTTTTATTCTTAAAGTAAAATACAAAAACGATACTTGTAATCATATAATACAATCCGATGATAGATGTACCATCTGATAATACAGTCCATAAATGATTTTGTTTAACCAGATACATCCAAATAAAGAAACTAATTATAAATACTAAAGGGAAAAATATATAATATCCCATAAAATACAGCTTTAACTTCTTGTTCATATTCTACACTCCTTAACGTAGACATAGATTTAAGGACTTTGCCTTAGCATAATAAACATCTAACTCCGATTATGTCAAAACGGGAGTATCACTCAAGCTACTATTTATTGATTTTATGTTTAAAAATATTGCTTGTCCAAGGTCCTCATCCATTTTGCTGCTATATTTATGTGAAAATTTCTTAACGTATCTTTTCCATGTTTTGTTGGTAGAACCCCGTAATGAAAAAACAAGTAATCCATGCAGTTGTTGTAACGATTATAGCTAGAAATAACCCCATAGCCTGCATGAAAATATCCTCTCCTTGATAGGATGGCTCAAGAGTGATGTACAAAAAAGTAAATAAAACGGTTAATCCCATGTAGAAACTACTTCCAATAGTGGCTAACTTTAATCTATCCCCTTTTGAGCCCTGCCAGGCTTTATTTACTGACACCCATAAATAGATGCTTGTGCATACGGCTAAAACCATAAAAATTAAGTGAACATAGGGAATGACAAAATAGCCCACAATATAAAGAGCAAGAATGGTAGTAGAAAATAGGGCTGTATTCATGAAAAATAGGAGAATTCCAGCTCGCCAATGTGACTGGAACCATGGCGTCTTTTTTAAAAGATGCACGAATGGATTCCCTTTGCCAAGTTGAGAGAGGATGGGGTTTTTAAAGAATATAATAACTAACATGATGAGTGAACCAACAAATAATATTAAAGACATTGTAACCCTCCATAATAAAATTATTTCATATATAGGATACAAGGTTATTTATTGAAAAACAATAAAAATTTATCGATATATTCATTTTTCTCATATGGTATATTTGACAGAGGTAGAGGAGATGTGAATGATGAAACTCGTAGGTAGTCATATTTATTTAGCAAGTCCCCAATTGAAAGAATTTCCTTATGTTTGGAAAATGCTTAATGATAAGGATGCACGAAAGTTTACGGGAGGCATTCCTCAAATAAGTTATGTCGAAAGAGAGTTATTATATGCTGTGCAATGTCAGACCTTTGGTGAAAACGGTAATTGGGAATTATCCATTTATTCTAGGAAAAATAATGATTATTTGGGCTATGCAGGTTTTACTTTTGACGATGTCAATGAAAGATACTACCTCATGTATGGATTAGACAGGCAATATTGGGGAAAAGGTTATGCGACAGACGCAATCACCTTACTTCTAACATTTGCAAATAAAAAATTAAATATTTCTACTATTTATGCGAGTGTTCATCCTAAGAACGCTTCGTCTATCCATTTTTTAAAGAAATTTTCATTTGCAAAAAGGGATAACGAAGATCTTTATATTCTTAGTAGTTAAAGTTACAGGAAGTAAAAGAGGTTAGCTATTTTTTTATTTTCATAAAAGAAGAGATATAATAAAACAAATATGATACAAAAGGAGAGGCGATAAGAATGCCAGAAAGACATGTGTCAGGCTGGAATTTGCAAAATAGTTATAAGAAGCTGTCTCCCGGTCTTTTTACAGAAACAAAACCACAGCGAGCAAGTGATCCCGAGATGGTGCAATGGAATAAAGAAGTAGCCGAAAGTTTAGGGATTAACAAAGAGTGGTTACAGAGTGATGAGGGCATGAAGGTGTTAGCCGGAAACCAATTGCCAGAGGGCAGTGAGCCGATTGCACAAAGCTATGCAGGTCATCAGTTTGGTCATTTTAATCGCCTAGGTGATGGGCGCGCCATTCTTTTAGGTGAACAGGTGATGGTAAACGGTGATCTCGTTGATATTCAGTTAAAAGGTGCCGGTAGAACACCGTATTCTCGCGGTGGGGATGGCCGTGCGGCGCTTGGACCGATGTTGAGGGAGTATCTCATCAGTGAAGCGATGCATGGTTTGGGCATTCCAACAACGAGGAGCTTAGCGGTAGTCGAAACGGGTGATGATATTGCACGCGAAACTTTATTACCAGGGGCCATTTTGACACGAGTTGCGGCGAGTCACATTCGTGTAGGCACTTTTCAATTTGCAGCTACCTTCACGAAACCGGAAGAATTGCAGGCGTTAGCTGATTATACCATTGAGCGTCATTATCCTGAGCTTTTAAAAGAAGACCATCCATACGTGGCATTGTTGCGTAAAGTGATCGCAGTTCAGGCGGGTTTGATAGCTAAGTGGCAAGCGGTCGGTTTTATTCATGGTGTCATGAACACGGATAATATGACGATCTCTGGAGAAACGATTGATTATGGACCATGTGCCTTTATGGATACGTATGACCCAGCAACGGTATTCAGCTCCATTGATGTTCAAGGTCGTTATGCATATGGGAACCAACCTTATATGGCGGGTTGGAACTTGGCGCGCTTCGCAGAGTCACTGATTCCCTTATTACATGATGAAACCGAGGAAGCGGTGAAAATTGCGCAAGAGGAAATCGGCGAATACAATCGTATCTATATTCAGAAGTGGACCGGAGAAATGAGGGCCAAACTCGGTCTGTTTACAGCAGAAGAATCAGATAAGGCTCTTATTCACGATTTACTCGAAATCATGAAGGAGCAGGGGGCGGATTATACGAACACATTCATCGCCCTGACCTTTCGAACATTAGATCAGCCAGCGTTCAAAGAGTGGATAGCTCGTTGGCAAGAGCGGTTAAAGAGACAGGAAGCTTCAGAAGCGGAAGTGGAACAGTTAATGAAAAATCATAACCCAGCTGTTATTCCACGAAATTATTATGTTGAAAAAGCATTAACTGCAGCGGTGAACAAAGGGGATTATCATTTATTTGAGGAGCTATTAGCGGTGCTCGCTCATCCATATGCACATACGGCAGAGCAGGAGAAGTATAAAGAGGTACCGGTACAGGATGATAATTATCAAACATATTGCGGGACGTAAAAGAAGCGGGGGAATGTCCCTTGCTTTTTTTACGCATGTTTATGGGGATTTTTGTGGGGCTTGCAAAAATTGATCGGATACGGCGAGAAACCGAACGGGTCAAAAAACGGAAGCAGTAGGGAAAACTGGTTGGATTAAGCAGGAAACGCGTCAAAAAACGTAGTCGGTAGGAAAACCTGATAGGATTAGGCAGGAAACGTGTCAAAAAACGGAGTCAGTAGGAAAACCTGATAGGATTAAGCAGGAAACGCGTCAAAAATCGGTGACAGTAGGAAAACCTGGTTGGATTAAGCAAGAAACGCGTCAAAAATCGGTGACAGTAGGAAAACCTGATTGGATTAAGCAGGAAACGCGTCAAAAATCGGTGACAGTAGGAAAACCTGATAGGATTAGGCAGGAAACGCGTCAAAAACGGTGACAGTAGGAAAACCTGATAGGATTATTCAGGAAACGTGTCAAAAATCAGTGTCAGTAGAAAAACCTGATAGGATTAAGCAGGAAACGCGTCAAAAAACGGAGTCAGTAGAAAAAACAGATAGGATTAAGCAAGAAACGCGTCAAAAATCGGTGACAGTAGGAAAACCTGATAGGATTAAGCAAGAAATGTGTCAAAAAACGGAGTCAGTAGAAAAAACAGATAGGATTAAGCAGGAAACGCGTCAAAAAACGGAGTCAGTAGAAAAAACAGATAGGATTAAGCAAGAAACGAATCAAAAAACGGAGTCAGTAGAAAAAACAGATAGGATTAAGCAAAAAACGAGTCAAAAACCCGCGTCAGTAGCAAAAATTGCTTGAATCAGCAGTGAAACAGAAGTAACAGTCAATCACCTACCACAAAAAAACACACGAACATACAGCCCATGTGTTTTGCTAACCTAGTTCTTCTCCATCACCGCAAAATAATTCTCTTCGTTATCGGCAAAGTTGAATACTTTACCAAAAGGCATTTCAACGAGCTCTCCTACTGTGATTTCTTTATTCTTGTATGTTTGGTAGAGCTTTTCAATGTCCTTTGTATAAAACATTAGAGAGGGTGTTCCAAGGTTTAATTCCGGGCTCATCTTTGCCACGGTTTGTTTATCTTGAAGGACAATCGTTGTTTCTGTTTGTTCGGACGAAGCAACCTCATACCATTTAAATTCTCCTTCGTCATTTTCCGCAATCAGTTTGAAGCCGATTTTTTCTATCCAAAATTGCAAGCTTGTTTGTTGGTCGTTGACGTATAACATGATTTGTCCTAGTGATAGGGTCAAAATAATTGCCTCCTTTATCTTGTCGTTTGACTATCCATATATATGACTTCCCACGTATGTCCATCAAGATCTTGAAAGCCCATTTGATACATAAATCCAAAGTCTTTTGCTTCAGATGCCAATCTACCACCAGCATCTAACGCCTTTTTAATGATTTCATTGACTTGGTTTCTACTTTCAGCAGCAAAGGATGTAATGACCTCAATTTGGTCATTGGAATCAATGATGTTTTTGGCGGTAAAGTTTTTAAACTGTCCCTCTGTCATCAGCATGGAAAAAGTATGTTCATTGATGACCATACACGCGGCGTCATCGTTAGTGAAATCGTCGTTGAAAGTAAACCCAATTTGTTTAAAAAAGTCCATTGACTTCTTTAAGTCTTTCACAGGTAAATTAATAAATGTCATTTTAGGTTGAAAAGACATTTCTTGTCACCTTCTCTTTCGTAGTTAAATGGTAAGACTGATTTCACGTTAATTATAGAGACATGCTATGAGGTAGTCAATTTTAATTTAGAATATTCTGTAAAGAGAACATACTTCATTCCTTCTTATCATTCTTCATAACAGAGATACACCCCTTTTTATAAGTCTAGGAGGGGTGTATTAACTCGTTACATTTGCTTTTTTAATGCAATAACAATCTTTGTACCTTGATGCTGTTCACTAGTCAGATAAACGGTGCCACCGTGCGCTGTAATGATATCTCTCGCAATCGCCATTCCAAGCCCAGTACCTTGTGCTTTTGTATTAGTGCCACGGTAGTATCGGTCAAAAATTTGCTCTAAGTCGTCGGAAGCGATACCGTTTCCGTTATCCTCAATGATTAGTTTTCCAGCTTCTAGACGAATATGAACCTCAACGTCTGATGCATTATGCAGAAGGGCATTGTGAATAAAATTCAATAGAGCTCGTTTCATTAAATGCTGGTCGATGGACCAAATGAGTGCCGGATCATCACTTTCAAAACTGATATGATAGCCGTCATAACGAGGATCATTCAGAATGTCAATAACCATTTCCCGCGTAAATCGTTCTGCCTTTATCTCTTGTATGTGCAAAGGTAATTCTTGGTTGCGTAATCGCAGTGTAAGGTTAAAGTCATCTAGTAATTCTTTCATATAAAGAGATTGCCGCTCAATGACTTCTGAGTATTCCTGCCTCTCCGCGTGGGAAACTTGCTCCTCATTTAATAACTCGGCATAGCCGCGAATGGAGGCAAGTGGTGTTTTTAAATCATGGGAAACATTACTTATCCATTCGTTGCGCATATTTTCGAGTTTTTTACGTTCTTCCTCATGCGCTTGAAGGGTAGTGGAAACTTCATTCAGATTGGCAAACACAGGTTTATAAATACCTGCTCGTTTCGTCTTTTGAACAGCGAAATTTCGTGCTTTAAGTTGAGAAATGCGTTCAATCATATAATGAACAGGCTTGGTCAGTATTGTGCTAAAGAGTAGCCCAACAATAGCTGCGATAATCAAATCAACAATCGTTATGGCAATGATTGCTTTGAAGACGTACGTAATGACTGAAGTGGTATCCATCATGAAAGTAACGCGCTCCTCTTTACTTTGGGGGACACCTATGATGTAACTATATTCTTCGAATTCCCCGAGGAAATACGTATTAAAATGATCGTCCATATACTTATATTTATGTACAAGTTCTACAGGGCTATAATGATTTGCAACTCCATCTGGTGCAAATTTAGAGGAAATCACCTCTCCATTTTGATTTAAAATTTGCAGCCACGCACCGAATGATTCTAGCGCTTCTACTCCTTCAGCTGAAAGAGTTGGTTGTTCATCTTCTAATGTTAAATAGTTAGAAAAAGAACGGGTAAATCGTTCGGCTGAACCACTTTCTACTTGATCAATGCCTTGTTGTTGCTGATAAATAAGCAAACCAATTAAAACCATTGTATTAACAATGATGACGATGAAAACGATGCTTAAAATTGAGAATAAATACCTACCAGTTAATTTCCATTTCATTTGTCCTCACCTATTTTACATTCAGTCGATACCCGAGCCCTTTAACCGTCGTAATGAAGGTCGGTTTGGATGGATTATCTTCTATTTTCTCACGTAATCTGCGGATATGAACCATTAATGTATTATCTGCTCCGTAGAAGTCTTCACCCCACACGGTTTGAAACAATGTTTCCTTACTAAGTATTCGATTTGGGTTTCGGATAAAACAAGCCATTAACCCAACTTCCTTAGCAGTTAGTTCTATGCGTTGATCCTGCTTGTACACTTCTGTTTGTTCTTTATTTAAGGCAAAAGGACCGGCAGTCATCATCGTTGTTTCTATCATTGCTTGTTCAGATATCTGTTGTGAATAGCTGCCAGCACGTCGGAGTTGCGCTTTCACACGATAAGCAACTTCTTTTGGGCTGAATGGTTTTGTAATATAGTCATCTCCGCCAATTGCCAATCCTAATATCTTATCGACTTCATCTGTTTTGGCGGATAGGAATAAAATTGGAATTCTTGAGACTTCACGGATTTTTTTACATAAATCGTAGCCCTCACCGTCAGGAAGCATCACATCGAGAATCGCTAAATGTGGGGAGAAAGCCTGGAATTGTTCCCAACCATTCTTAACTGTTCCTGCTGTTTGTATGGATTGAAATCCTTCTTTTTTTAGAGAAGTTTGCATGAGCTGACATAAATCTTGTTCATCATCAACGATTAGAATACGAGGCTGTTCCACATTGATTCCTTCCTTTCATCTATCTATTAGCCTTATCTTAACAGTGTTTAACGATTATTATATACAATTTAAGGATTTTGTAAGGTAGAAGTGAATTTAGTGTAAGGATGGGGAGGTAAAGTAGAGACATAAGAAAGAGGTGCTTAATATATGGAATCATTATTAGTTGTAAAAAAGGTAGAAAAAATATACGGAAAAGGTGCAAACACATTTCATGCGCTTCAGAATATATCATTTGACATTAGCCATGGGGAATTTGTAGGCGTTATGGGGCCATCAGGAGCTGGGAAGTCTACCTTACTAAATGTATTGGCAACAATTGACTCTCCGACAAACGGTGATATTTATATTGAAGAAGACAATATTGCCAAAATGAAAGAAGAGAAGTTAGCGGATTTTCGCCGTGATCATTTAGGTTTTATTTTTCAAGACTACAATCTACTCGATTCATTAACTGTTCGCGAAAATATTGTCTTGCCACTTGCGATTGCTAAAAAATCAGCAAAGGAAATGGCTGAAAAAGTAGAGACATTAGCGCATACATTCGGGATTGCTCCTTTATTGGATAAATATCCTTATCAAATATCTGGAGGTCAGAAACAAAGAACGGCAGCTTGTCGTGCACTGATTTCGAATCCTAAATTGATTTTTGCTGATGAACCGACTGGTGCTTTGGATTCAAAGTCAGCAACAGATTTACTAGAAAGCATGAGCCAATTAAATGAAAAGCATGAAACAACGATTATGATGGTTACGCATGATGCTTATGCTGCTAGTTTTTGCCGAAGAATTCTTTTTATTAAAGATGGCCAATTATCAAAGGAAATTTATCGTGGTTCACATACCAGGAAAGAGTTTTTCCAAATGATCTTAGCGGAATTGGCACAACTAGGCGGTGACGATAATGACGCTATTTGATTTAGCGATCAAAAATATTCGTCGAAATGTGAAGAGTTATGGGCTGTACATCGGCTCGATGATTTTCTCTATTATCATTTATTTTACTTTTGTCACGTTGAAATATAGTGAAGACATCACTGCTTTGGCAGCAGTCTCAAAGCAAGTCAGTAGTATTATGAGTGCATCTGCATTTGTCCTGATTATTTTTGTTGCTGTGTTTATCCTTTATTCGAACTCTTTTTTTATGAAAAAAAGGAAGCAGGAAGTAGCGCTTTATTCCTTACTTGGGGTACGTAAACGCTCCATCGGTTTTATGCTTTTTTTCGAGAATATCGTTATTGGCGTAATTGCCTTAATTATTGGTGTTGGCTTGGGCTTCTTACTATCACAACTCCTCTTAATGGTTTTATTAAAATTAATGGGGCTTGAAGTAATGAGCAGTCTAGCATTTTCACCAAGTGCAGTTGTTAATACAGTCATCGTCTTTATGATTCTGTTTTTATTTACGTCATTACAAGGTTATCGTGTTATTTATCGTTTTAAGTTAATTGATTTATTTCACGCAGAAAAGAAAGGCGAGGAATTGCCGAAAGCACGTCTTATCTCGGCTGTATTAGGTGTGGCATCATTAGCAGGTGCTTATTGGTTGGCGTTGCAAGATTTGATGACTTCAGAAGTATGGCGCTTACTTAGTGTAGCTATGCCATTAGTGATTATTGGATTAACTGTGTTAGGAACGTATCTGATTTTTAATAGTGTACTTGTCTATATTTTATCGAAATTAAAAAATCAAAAGAACTGGGCTTGGAAAGGCTTAAATCTATGGACAACGTCACAGCTATTGCACCGCATTCGTGGGAATGCACGAACACTAACAGTAATTGCAACTTTAAGTGCAACAACAATTACTGCTGGTGGTGCGGTATTTGGGCTTTATTATAATGCGGACAAAGAAATAGAGACCTATACGCCTATTACATTTATGTGGGAGGGCGAGCCACAGAAAATTACACAAGACATTGTTGTGTATGAAGAGGAAATCAAAAGTAAAACTGTCCGTATAGCTGAAGGTGACATGGAAATTGACTACCAAGTAATGGATTATTCAACCTTCAAGCAATTGGCTACACAACAAGGGTGGGAGGGCCTCCCTACCATTAATCAGGAAGAGGCATTTATCCTGGATACGTATTATGATGAGCGTTGGTCGACGAAAGTAGATGAGGTTAAGCTTAATAAGCAAACATTAAACGTAATTGCTTACGAGGATCGATCCGTTGTTAATACCTTCACAATGGGAGGTAAATTATTAGTTGTAACAGATGCTTTTTTTGAACAAATTGACAGCCCTCAGGTGACCTACCAGGCAGTTCAAGTGGAAGATTAT
Organism: Cytobacillus sp. FSL R7-0696; assembly: GCF_038006865.1. Taxonomy (NCBI): domain Bacteria; kingdom Bacillati; phylum Bacillota; class Bacilli; order Caryophanales; family Bacillaceae; genus Cytobacillus; species Cytobacillus sp. FSL R7-0696. The sequence goes on from NZ_JBBOWA010000001.1 coordinate 1,853,317, forward strand.
AAAAAGCAGCAAGCACTATCTGATGATTTAGCTTCTTCTACAGAACAATTTTCAAGTGCCACACAACAATATAAAGATTCCATTGAAGCTTCAGGCTCTATGCTATTTGTTGGAAGCTTTCTTGGACTCGTATTCTTAGTCGCTACGGGTAGCATCATTTTCTTTAAGATGATGACTGAAGCAGAAGAAGATAAAGGGAAATATCAAGTGTTATACAAAATTGGTGTGTCACAAAAAGAAATGAAACGAACGATTAGACATCAGGTGGGAATGATCTTTACGGCACCATTACTACTTGGATTAATGCATGGAGCGATCGCCTTAGTTGCATTTTCTAATTTGCTAATGATGAATCTGCTTATACCAGTAGTAATATGGATGCTAGCATATACAATAATCTATTTCATCTATTATTTCTTAACGATAAGAAGCTTTCAAAAAACGATATTTTCAATGTTAGGGGAGAGATAAATGAAGAAGACAACTGGGGTTATCGGGGGAATTGTCATCGTTTTTATTGTGGCAGTTATTCTATTAATGAATATGGATTTTAATCGTTTAGGCAAAGAGAACGCGTATGTTCAATTAAATGAAGAGCCGAGAGTAGAAGAAGAAACATTAGAATCAGGAGAAGTGATGAAAAGGTATTGGTATGAGCTTTCAGCTTATAATAAAGAGGGCAAAGCAATCGCAGTAGAATTCTCTTCTTCTAGAGCTTTGCGAGAGGGTGCCTACTTAATGCTTTATCTTGATGATAGTAATGAAGTCACGTCTTACGATGAAGTAAAAGAAAGTGATATTCCTTCAGAAGTAATAGAAAAAATAAATGCGTAAAGATAGGTCCCTGAAAATTTTTTTCGGGGGCTTTTAAGTATTTTGGAATAATAAATAATAAGAATGGTAAAGTTGAATAAAACAGCAAAATATCCGTTAAAAGCAAATAAAAGAATACCCACTAAGAAAAAATGCGCGGAACTTTCCAACTTTTATCTGTTTTCCATTATTTTTTTCAGTCAAATATCAAAAAATTTTATATAATATAAATAGGATTTATACTATTATAGAGGGAGAAGAATTTCTTCTATGATGGATAATTGCCAATTTTATAGTATAATTAGTATTGAGAAATATATATTTTGCAAAGATTGATGACATTTAATTTAGCGCATATTAAAGAGAAGGTGCCTGCACAATGTAAACGTTTGCCTACATCGACCAACAACTGGAAGGGTAGAGAAGCGTTTTTGGTGTAGGTTAGACTATTGTCTTATTTTCTCTGCAAATTTCACGGTATAAGGATGGTAAAAAATGAGCAACGGGGAAACCAAAGAAGTGATTTTAATTGGTGCTGGGATTATGAGCGCGACTTTAGGTTCGCTCTTAAAAGAATTAGTTCCAGACTGGAAAATCAAAGTGTTTGAGAAATTGGATAAAACAGGGGAAGAAAGTTCAAATGAGTGGAACAATGCAGGTACAGGTCATGCTGCATTATGTGAGCTTAACTATACGAAAGAAAATCCAGATGGTTCTGTTGATATTAAGAAAGCCATCAATATTAACGAGCAGTTCCAAGTTTCTAAACAATTTTGGGCTTATCTAGTTGATAGTCAATTAATTAGAAGACCACAAGAGTTCATTATGCCTTTGCCACATATGAGTTTAGTGCAAGGACAAAAAAATGTAGAGTTTTTGAAAAGACGTCATGAAGCAATGTCTAGCAATCCACTATTTGCTAGTATGGAGTATGCGACAGATCATGAAACATTAAAAAAATGGATTCCATTAATTATGGAAAACCGTGCAACTACTGATGCGATTGCCGCAACAAAAATCGATTCAGGTACAGATGTAAACTTCGGTGCTCTTACACGTTTATTATTCCAACAACTAGAGTCTCAAGGTGTGGAAATGCACTATCAGCATAGTGTAGATGATTTAAAACGCACAAGAGATGGCGGCTGGGAAGTGAAAGTACGTGACCATGCAGGTGGAAACCTGGAAAACCATAAAGCAGACTTTGTCTTTATCGGTTGTGGAGGCGGTAGCTTACACTTACTACAAAAATCAGGTATTCCTGAAGGGAAAGGCATTGGCGGGTTCCCTGTAAGTGGAATCTTTATGTCTTGTACAAACCAAGAGATCGTGGAACAGCATCATGCGAAAGTTTATGGTAAAGCGCCTGTGGGTGCACCACCAATGTCTGTGCCGCATTTGGATACAAGATACATTAATAACAAAAAATCATTATTATTCGGTCCATTCGCCGGCTTCTCACCAAAGTTTTTAAAAAATGGTTCCATGTTTGATTTAATCACTTCTGTAAAGCCAAGCAATGTGTTAACCATGTTATCAGCTGGTGTGAAGGAAATGGGCTTAACAAAATATCTAATTGAGCAAGTGCTACAGTCAAAAGAAAAGCGCATGGAACAATTACGTGAATTCGTTCCAAATGCAAAAAGTGAAGACTGGGAATTAGTCATTGCTGGTCAACGTGTGCAAGTGATTAAAGATACAGAAGAAGGCGGAAAAGGTACGCTCCAATTTGGTACTGAAGTGGTAACGGCAGGCGACGGTTCAATAGCTGCTTTATTAGGCGCATCACCAGGGGCATCGACAGCTGTTCCAGTTATGCTGGATATCATTGAGCGCTGCTTCCCAGAAAACATAAAAGATTGGGAGCCAAAAATTAAAGAGATGGTACCATCTTACGGCCTTTCTTTATCAGAAAATCCGGAGTTACTCCAAAAAGTAAATCAAACGACTGACCGAGCGCTCGGTTTAGATCAAAATAAAGCGATTCATAATTAATAGATGAGAGAGAAACCTGAACATCACAGCTGAAGTGTGGAATGTTCAGGTTTTTCTTTTTTGTGTTTATGAATGGTTATTGATTGGTGGGAAATCTGGTAAGCCTGTCCGATTGCGCAGACGCATGATAAATAGTTGAAAATCAGAAGAACCTTGATAAATGATTGTCATTAGTTACAAGTTCCAGAGTAGCGTATTTATGATTGTGCAAAGTGTGGGTATGACGAATTGTCCGCATAAACCGCGAAAACGGAGAGACTACTGTGCACATAGGCGAATTACCCACACAACCTGACAGAATAAATGTAACTATTGTGAGCACAGCCCTTTAGCTCACTTGCGTTTTCCATACAAACCCTTTTCGTCATTTTTCCTCTTCAGTTATCAATAAATCATTGATGAAATCCGTCCGTAATGTTGCTGTTCTAAACCCTATATTTGCCATGACGTGGAAGTATAATCTATTGTCAGATCCTAATATAATCTGATATGATTTATTCATAAAGTATTTAGATGTCTAAATATATTATTTTAATAAAGGGGTCTTTCTCATGAAATTGAATGGTAAGGTTGCGATTATTACTGGGAGTGCTTCTGGAATCGGAAGAGGAATGGCGCTTGCGATGGCGAAAGAAGGCGCGCATGTTGCCATTGTTGATGTGAATGAAGAAAAAGGGAAAGAGACATTAGCAGAGATTCGTGTTCACACAGAAGGTATGCTGTTTATCAAAGATATCACAGTACAAGAAAACATTACGCAAATTGTTGAAGAAGTTGTTAGGAAGTTTGGTAAACTTGATATTCTCGTAAATAATGCACATGTATCTAAACAGGTGCTCTTTAATGAAACAACTCAAGAACATTTTGACCTTTCTTTTAACACTGGTTTTTATCCAACGGTTCGCTTTATGCAAGCGGCGTATCCTGAGTTAAAGAAAAATAAAGGAAAGGTCATTAATTTTGCTTCAGGAGCGGGAATTGATGGACAAGTGACACAAACAGCTTATGCTGCTGCGAAAGAAGCGATACGTGCCATCACACGTGTAACAGCAAATGAATGGGGACCTGATTATATTAATATTAACTTGATTTCTCCAATTGCTTTAACACCAGGAGTTGAACAATGGAAACAACATGCGCCTGAAGCATATGATGCGATGGTAAATAAGATTCCATTACGCCGTTTAGGTGATCCTGAAAATGATATCGGGAAAGTAGCTGTATTCTTAGCAAGTGAAGATTCAAACTACATTACTGGACAAACTATACTTGTTGATGGTGGTTCAATAAAATTACATTAATTCAAGAATCTCCTACCAAAATAAATGGCGGGGGGATTTTTTTTGTCTCTAATCAGATTCCATCATTATAAGTAGACAGAATGTTTGTAAATGCCCGTCAAAATGACATTGTAGAGGGATTGAGCTATAATATATCCGTTATTGATTACCTTTCATAAATGGAAAGGGGGTTTATTTCATTTGATTCGAATGCATGATATAAGTAAACGCTTCGCTGATTACGAAGCGATTAAAGCGGTTGATATCGAAGTAAATGAAGGCGAGATCTACGGCATCATTGGTGCAAGTGGAGCGGGAAAATCGACATTACTACGGTTAATGAACTTGCTTGAAGTACCCGATTGCGGTGAAGTCGTTGTTGATGGAAAAAACTTGATGACGATGAAACCAAAACAGTTAAGAGAAGCGAGAAAATCAATGGGGATGATTTTTCAGCATTTTAATCTTGTGGCGAATTTAACTATTTATGATAATGTCGAGGTTTGTCTTCAGCTAGCAAACTACCCGAAGCATCAACGAAGAGAAAGAGTGATGGAATGCTTAAGGTTCGTAGGTCTTGCTCATTTGGAAAAGCAGTACCCACAAAGTTTAAGTGGCGGTCAAAAACAAAGAGTGGCGATTGCTAGAGCCCTTGCGAACGAGCCTAAGGTGTTATTATGCGATGAACCAACCTCTTCACTTGACCCTCATACAACAGCGGAAATTCTCGCTGTGCTAGAGGAGATTAATCGTACATTAGGGGTCACGATTGTCATTGTTAGCCATGAGATGGAGGTTATACAAAGCATTTGTCACCGCGTATCGGTTATGGCAGATGGCTCTGTCTATAAGACAATTGAGCTTGAACCGAAAGGCATCCCTGATGTGGACCACACCCCTGAATATTTTATTGAAAAATTAACAGGTGAGGTGAGCGGGGATGCCTGAAGTATTGCAGAGGTATGAGGCGGAAATATGGCAAGCGATTGGCGAGACTTTTGCGATGGTGGGGATGTCTATTCTTGCCGCTGTCATCGTGGGACTCCCTGTTGGAACACTACTTTTCCTTTGTAGAAAAGGGAATTTACTAGAAAGTCGAGCTGTTTTTTCGATTTTAAATTTATTGGTAAATACGATTCGTTCTTTTCCATTTTTATTATTAGTCGTCTTCTTGATTCCTTTTACAAGGTTCATTATTGGGACAGCGATAGGCACAGCGGCAGCAACTGTACCGCTTTCAATTATCGCTATCGCACATTATTCTCGCCTTGTAGAACAGTCTTTATTAGATGTCCCTAGAGGCGTAATAGAGGCAGCAAAGGCGATGGGCGCATCGGTTGTCGAAGTTGTCTTCAAATTTTTATTTGTCGAAGCACGTTCAGGGCTAGTCCTTGGCTTAACGACTTCAATTATTAGTTTTATATCCTATTCCACTATTATGGGGGTAGTAGGTGGTGGAGGAATTGGTGATTTCGCCATTCGCTATGGATATCAACAATTTATGACGGATTTAATGATATATATGATCATTATTATGGTCATTCTGGTACAGTGCATCCAGTTTATTGGGACAACTGTTGCGAGAGTGATTGATAAGAGATGACTACATACTGAAGGAGGACAATATGAAAAGACTATTTGCTTTAATGATACTAAGTATTTTGATGCTTGCTGCTTGTGGTCAAGAAACAGAAGATCAAGCAGACGATAAACAAACAAATGGTGGTGACAGTAAAGAAGAGGTAACACTAAAAGTCGCTTCACTTATTCCACCGATGACAGAGATTCTTGAGTTAGTAGCGCCACAACTGAAAGAAGAGGGCATTCATCTAGAGATGGTTGTGCTAAGTGATAATGTGCAACCCAACACAGCTTTAGCGGCAAAAGAAGTAGATGCAAACTTTTTTCAACATGTGCCTTATATGGAAGAGTACAATCGTAGTAATGATGCGAATTTAGTGGCAATACAAGAGATTTATTTTGCCAATTATGGTGTTTATGCAAAGAACTTTGAAGAAATAGCTGATTTACCTGAAGGAGCAACGATTGCCATTGCCAATGATGTATCCAATATTGACCGTTCACTCGCATTACTAGCACAACATGATGTGATTGAATTAAAAGAAAAAACAGGTCCATATTATACGAAATCAGACATCACATCTAACCCAAAGAACTATCAGTTTGAAGAGGTAGATTTATTAATGCTGGCGAGAATGTATGATGATGCTGATGCAGTCGTAATGACTCCTGCTTATGCTGCACCACTGGGCTTAACACCAAAAAGTGATGCACTACTAACAGAAGGTATTGATAATGACTTTGCCATTACACTTGTCGCTCGCGAAGATAACAAAGATTCAGAAGCGATTCAAAAACTTGCAGAAGCAATGACAAGCCCTGAAGTGAAAAAATTCTTAGAAGAAAATTATGATGAAACGGCGATTCCGGCATTTGAATAACAGATAGAAACGTGTATGATCTAGAAGCTGGAACAAAACTAAATTCTTCACTTCTAATTCTTAACTAAACTAAACACGTGAAAAATAATAAAAAACGAACTAATCTGAAGCTCTAAAATAGTGTTTCAAATATTAGTTCGTTTTTTTCATTTGCTGAAAACCATTTGTCCCAGCCTCTAGTTGCATTTTATGAATGTGTCTGTCTATGTGAGTCTGCTGCATTGAATCAGAACCTTCTTATTGAATTGGTTGGTGGGAAATGAAGTGGGATGATCGCGCAAAAGTAGGGGGAGAAAAGGAAAGAAGTGCGCATAAATAGGAGATACGCGCAAAAGTGATTAAGGAAAAGGAAGGAAGTGCGTGTAAACAGGGAATACACGCAAAAGTGAGTGAAGAAAAGGAAGAAAGTGCGCGCAAATAGGAGATACGCGCAAAAGTGATTAAGGAAAAGGAAGAAAGTGCGCGTAAACAGGAAATACGCGCAAAAGTGAGTGAAGAAAAGGAAGAAAGTGCGCGCAAATAGGAGATACGCGCAAAAGTGATTAAGGAAAAGGAAGAAAGTGCGCGTAAACAGGAAATACGCGCAAAAGTGATTAAGGAAAAGGAAGAAAGTGCGTGTAAACAGGGAATACACGCAAAAGTGAGTAAAGAAAAGGAAAGAAGTGCGCGCAAATAGGAAATACGCGCAAAAGTGATTAAGGAAAAGGAAAGAAGTGCGCGTAAACAGGAAATACGCGCAAAAGTGATTAAGGAAAAGGAAAGAAGTGCGCGTAAATAGGAGATACGCGCAAAAGCGAGTAAAGAAAAGGAAGGAAGTCCCTCAAACAGGAAATGTCCGGACAAAATCGTATCGAAAACCAGTGTGACTTTGCGTGCACATCTTTGCAAGTTTCTTTTGGAGGAGGGAGTTTCAGTTTCTGCCACTATTCCTAGGGTTACTTTGTTTTTCATTTTTTCCATCCCATTCAAGCTTTTATAATTTCGGATCGGCTTTTTGACACGTTAACGTTTCTCTCCGAAATAAAAAGCAAAAAGCCGAGTGAGTGGATCGTAACTCTCTCGTCTTTTTGCTCTTTGTCACTTAAACAATCAAGCTTAATAATAAAGTAAATACTAAGCCTGAAATGGAAATGATGGTTTCTAATAAAGTCCATGTAGCAAACGTTTCTTTCATTGATAAACCAAAATACTCTTTAAACATCCAGAAACCTGCATCATTGACGTGGGATGCAATTAAGCTACCTGCACCTGTTGCGAGTACAACGAGAGCAAGGTTAACGTCTGTTTGACCGAGTAAAGGGATAACAAGTCCAGCTGTTGTTAATGCTGCAACTGTCGCAGAACCTAAAGAAATTCTCAAGATGGCTGCGATGGTCCAGGCTAATAAGATAGGTGAAAGGGTCGTGCCTTCGAATAATTGGGCAACATAATCACCAACCCCACCGTCAATCAATACTTGCTTGAAAGCACCACCGCCACCGATGATCAGTAGCATCATTCCAATTTGTGTGATGGCTGTTGTGCAAGAGTCCATTACTTGTTTAATTGGAATATTACGGCCAATGCCCATTGTGTAAATGGCCACAAGTAGAGAGATCAAGATCGCGATTGAAGCATCACCAATGAACTTAATCACGATAATGATTATGCTATCGCTAAAGCCCATCGTTTCTTGAAGTAAAGTAACGATTGTTGCAATCGACATAAGGATCACTGGTAACATCGCTGTAAATACACTGATACCAAACCCTGGTGTGTCTTCAAGTTTAAATTGTTTTTGCTCACCTAAAGAAGCAATATTTCCGCTCTTTGTGAAAGAGTTGGGTACGATTTTCTTCGCAATTTTAGTGAAAACTGGGCCAGCAATAATCACTGTTGGGATAGCAATAATCATCCCGTATAATAGAACTTCACCGATATTTGCACCGTACTCCCCGGCAATGACGGTTGGACCAGGGTGAGGTGGTAAGAAACCATGTGTAACAGATAATGCTGCTGCCATTGGGATACCGAGGTAAAGAATCGATACTTTTAATTCTCTTGAAATCGCAAATACGATGGGAATAAGTAATACAAGACCTACTTCAAAGAATAGGGCAATCCCGATAATAAAGGATGATACGACAACTGCCCATTGGATATTTTTCTCACCAAACTTATTGACAAGGGTCATTGCAATTCTTTGTGCACCGCCAGCATCAGCGATTAATTTACCAAGCATAGCACCTAGACCAAAGATTAAGGCGATATGTCCAAGTGTTCCACCAAGACCGCTTTCAATCGTGCCAACAATTTCTGATGCAGGCATGCCAAGAGCTAGGGCAACACCAAATGAAACGATAATAAGTGAGACAAATGTGTTGAGTTTAAGCCCCATAATAAGGAGCAATAGGGCGATAATACCTAAAGCAACAATAAATAATGGCATAGTTTTCTCTCCTTTTTATTCGCTATCTTTTCCTATCAAGCCTCTTTGGTAGTTAGCGATTTTTGTATATTCCTCTGTTAATACTCTTGTCAGGTTGATAAAGCTAGGCATTAGTTGACGATACGCATTAGCTGCATCTTCATCTGGTGTATGTTTATGTGTGCTACCGATCATGTCAGAAGCTACTGCAAAATTTTCAATTTCTCCTGTAGCGTATAACCCAAGGATACATGCCCCTAAGCAGGAACTTTCATAGCTTTCAGGTACGACCACTTCAGAATCAAAAATATCCGCCATCATTTGGCGCCAAACAGCAGAGCGGGCAAATCCGCCTGTCGCTTGAATACGCGTAACAGGTTCGTCCATACACTCCATAAGTGCGAGGAAAACAGTGTATAAGTTGAAAATGACACCTTCTAATGCGGCGCGAATCATATGTTCTTTTTTATGTGAAAGGGTTAAACCAAAGAATGAGCCTCTAACATCTGGATTCCATACAGGTGCTCTTTCACCCGCAAGGAAAGGATGGAAAATAAGTCCATTTGCACCTGGTCTCACACGTTCAGCAATTTTCGTTAACACTTCATATGGATCGAGTCCTAAACGTTTGGCAGTCTCTACCTCGGATGAGGCAAATTCGTCACGAATCCAACGGAGGACAATCCCACCATTATTAACAGGGCCACCAATGACCCAGTGATCTTCCGTTAGTGCATAACAGAAAATCCGGCCTTTTTCATCTGTTTGCGGACGATCAATAATCGTACGAATGGCTCCACTAGTTCCGATGGTGACGGCGATTTCCCCTTTGCCAATCGCATTGACTCCGAGATTAGAGAGGACACCATCACTTGCACCGATAACAAAAGGGATATGAGGATCAAGTCCCATTTGTAAGGCAAGCTCACTGTCACAGTGTGTGAATATCTGAGTTGTGGGAACAAGGGTGGATAGCTGGTCCTCGCGAATGCCCGCTATCTTTAATGCTTCTTTGTCCCATGTTAATTCAGTAAGATTCATCATTCCCATTGCTGATGCGATAGAATAATCAACAACATATTGGTTAAAGAACTTCTTGAATATATACTCTTTTATCCCAATGTATTTTTTCGTTCTTTGGGCTATTTCTGGGCGTTCATTTGTAATCCATGTTATTTTACTCAATGGGGACATTGGATGAATAGGGGTCCCTGTACGTTTATAAATCTCATGGCCACCCCATTCATCTTTAATTTTATGTGCCCATGATTCACTGCGGTTATCGGCCCATGTAATACATGGAGTCAATGGTTGATCATTCTCATCGATAGCAATTAAGCTATGCATGGCACTACTAAAGGAAATGAATGCTGGCATCATTTCACTATTTTTTTTCATAATGTTCGTTATCGCCTGCTTGACCGCTTGATAGATTTCTTCAGGGTCCTGCTCAGCTGTAGACATATCTGGTGTATGCAATGGGTAGCCGATGTTTTCTTTTTGAATGACTTTCCCGTCTTTTGTAAAAAGAACAGCCTTTGTGCTGGTTGTTCCAATATCTACACCTAACATATAGGTTGTCATTTTGTTCCGCCCCCTTCTGCAAGAATTTCTTGGGATTTCCACATATCTTCAACTCTTCCTTGCACATCATCAAAATTTTGATGGAGAGATTGAATCATTAATGCTTTATCTTTTTTCTCAATCGCTTCAATATAGAGTGCGTGGTTTGTGAATATGCGTTCGAAATCGTGCTGGTTTTCTTTAAAACGCTTGCGCATGGATAATAGAATTAACCCCTCCATGACTGGTTTTAAATTATTCCAGATCATTAATATATATGAGTGATTAGCGGCTCGAATAATGGTCTCATGAAATTGTAAATCCTGAAGTGAGAATTCATCCGCATCATTATATTTAATAGAGACTTTCATCATTTCTAAAATCTTATTGAGTTCTTTTACAAGGTCTGTAATATCTGAACGTACAAGTCGTTGATAGATAAACGTTTCAATAAGAATGCGCACATCGTATATTTCTTCTATTTCTTTTTCGGATAAACCAATGACGACTGCACCCATTCGTTCTTGGCGAATAATATTTTCAGCAGAGAGAATTTTTAATGCTTCTCTTATTGGTGATCGACTTACTGAAAAGTCAGCAGCTAATTTATTTTCTGAAAGAATGGTACCGCTTTCAATACGTCCTGAGAGAATTTGCATCCTTAATTCACTTACAACGCGCTCACCTGTCGAAGCTTTCGTGAGCCATTTGGAAGGGTAGAGAAATTCTATTGGTTCGTTCATCATAACACCTTCTCATTTTAGTATACTTGTATACAAGTATTATATCTCGAATTTTCGATTATTCAAGGCGTTAATAAGAATTGTTTTTTTTCAGTATGGAGGAAATGGGGGAAGGGTGGTGGACGAATCCTCATAGAAAGGTATTCTTAGCTCAAATAAAGATTTAATTATTATTCACTATTTAAGATAAATCATTCGTCATTATTCCATTTAGGTTACATATAATGAAGCAATTTGATGTTGAAGGAGTGGGAAGGGTGTTTTGTAATGGTGAGAATATTATCTTATTGATTGTCTCCTAAGAGAAGGGTCAAGTGACACCCATTCAATGTCACCTGAATGCTTCTTCGCTCTTATATTGTGTACAGGGGCGAATAGAAGTATCATTTGTTTTACCAGATGTACATCAAATCAAGGTGTTCACTATTTCCCCCAACCAAGTAGTTAATATCCCCAAAGGATGTTGGCACCTTATACAAGCTAAAAAAGATAGCCAGTGGTTTAATGCTTTAGATTGTCCTCTACCTCAAACCATTTTTGCATCGCAGGTACAAGAGTTAAATGAGCATAGAATACTCACGTCAAAAGCACTTCGTCAACATACCGTAACGGCAATTGAAAGCGAACCCTACTATTATCATCATGGTAACTTATCATTTCCAAAAAAATAGAGCCATCGTTCTACCAGGATAAACAGGTGGGACCATGTAGGGCCCCTCCATAGAAAGCAAAGGTGAAGGCCGAACAAGTAGGATTTGCCCGTCACTTAGAGGATAAATACAAAGCGTAAAAAATACATATCCCATTAATCATTCGTACATACTATAATTAAAAAGGTACGCTGCTCTTATAACATGTACGGTTCGTGTTTGAGAAAAGCATAATGAAGGCCATCATATAAAAGAAGGAGGTGTGAGGCGTGGAAATTAAAAAAGCTAGCAATCGTCATTATGGTATTGATGATAGTGGGAAGGAACAAGGAGAAGTTACTTTTTCGGAAAGAAACGATCACACCATTGTTATTGAACATACATATGTAGAGGAAGAAGCGAGAGGTACTGGACTTGCTGAACAACTAGTGGATTCGGTTGTACAAGAGGTGAAAAGTCAAAACAAAAAAATTGTCCCAGCTTGTCCCTTTGTCGCTGCTCTATTTAAGAAGAAAGCAGAATATCGGGAAGTGCAAGCTTAAACCAAAAAAAGTAGGCGACCCCTACTTTTTTTATTTGCTTCAATCAGGTGATCCCTCCCATGTAATGTTCAAATTTAAAACACTATCGTTAGATATGATAGGAGGGTCTACCACTTATGTTTTTCATGAGGTGTTTGAATAAATACAACCCATTCTAGGTTCTTTAAAGGACTCCTATGGGGTAAATCACCTCTCCCTTAAGGCATTGTTCCCGCTTCAAAAGATTTAATTTTACAGTAATATATTCTTAAAACAAAAGTATTGGTTATTTGTTCGACAGAATTCATCATTATTTTGAAGAAAAAAGAGGTGATTCTTATATAAGAAGAGAATTATAGGCTAATAGTTTAGAATTTTTAGACTTTATAAGTTAAGTTAATTTTCTTACTATGATAAAAATTTAGAAAATGTTCAACAAAATAACGTGGTAATGCTTTAATTCGTATTTATTTTTTGTAAAGAATCTATTATAATATAATAATTCAATCTAATTGTTTATTGTTGTATAACAGAAGATTAAAGAGGAGGGAAAATGATGGAATGGCTACAGAACTTAATAAGCGTAGTAGGTAATTTTGTATGGGGGCCAGTAACCCTAGTATTGATAGTGGGAACGGGGATCTTCCTTACTTTTAGGTTAGGATTTATCCAAATAAGGGAACTTCCGTATGCCTTAAAGCTTACTTTTAGTAAAAGTGATAAAAACAATAAAGATAAAGGGGATATATCCCACTTTCAATCTTTGATGACAGCTATGGCAGCCACACTTGGGATAGGAAATATTACCGGTGTAGCGACAGCAGTGATGCTTGGTGGGGTCGGTGCTTTATTCTGGATGTGGTTAGCTGCATTTTTTGGAATGGCGACAAAATACGGTGAAGCCATTTTAGCAGTTAAATACCGTGTGACGAATAGTAAAGGTGAAATCTCCGGGGGACCGATGTATTATATTGAAAAAGGTCTCGGCTGGAAATGGTTAGCTGTATTATTTGCTCTCTTTGGATTTTTGGCTTCATTTGGAATTGGTAATATGACACAAGCAAATACTGTTGCTGGCTCATTTGAAGCTAATTTCGGGGTGAACCCATGGATTACGGGTGTTGTTCTAATGGTATTAACAGGATTAGTACTGTTAGGTGGAATTAAAGGAATTGGTCGAGTTACGGGGATATTCGTTCCTTTCATGGCATTATTTTATTTAGCTGGTGGACTTATTATTATCTTTATGAATATTACTGAAGTACCTCAAGCATTAGGTTTTATTATCTCTGAGGCCTTTAACCCATCCGCAGCAACTGGTGGTGCAGTCGGGATGGCCATTCGTTATGGTATCGCCCGTGGGGTATTCTCTAATGAAGCGGGGCTTGGTTCAGCACCCATCGCAGCTGCAGCGGCTAAAACAGATTATCCTGGTAGACAAGCGTTAGTTTCAATGACAGGAACATTTATTGATACAATTATTGTTTGTTCGATTACTGGTTTAACGATTGTATTAAGTGGTCTTTATGTGGGGCATGAAAATGCTTCTAGTTTAACGGGAGAAGCATTTGAATTCTTCTTACCTGGTGTAGGTAATATGCTTGTAGTTATTGGTATTATGTTCTTTGCTTATTCGACTATTATTGGCTGGTCTTATTATGGCGAGAAATGTTTTGGTTATTTATTTGGTGATCAAAATGCAGTGATATACAAGGTGCTGTTTGTCATAACAGTACTCATTGGCTCGGCTTTAGAGTTAGAAATGGTATGGGGAATTGCTGATATCTTTAATGCACTAATGGCCTTACCAAACTTAATTGCTCTCTTGCTTCTATCTCCAGTCATTGTGGCTGAATCTCGGAAATTCACTGAGATTAGAAAAAAAGAGAAACAAGAAGAGAAGAAACAATCAATGGCAGGATAAGTTGTTGTGTTTATTCATTGAAAGTTTAGCCTGACACCAAAATAATCATTTAAAAAAAATGCAACTGCTATCAATTAGAGTTGCATTTTTCCTTTATTTAGAAGCAATATCAAGAGCAGCTCTAATTGTACTAGCGGTTCTAAGCTTACTTGTAGGTCGATCGGCAAATGTAATTGATTTCTGTGCCATTGCCGGTTTGATTCCACATAATATCATAGACGTACCCATTAATGATAATACATTTGCTAGTTCAATAAATCTTTGCATAATTTCTTCATTATAAGTAGTTAATCCATTTACATCGATTAATAGGGTTTCAGCAAATGTATTCTCTAATGATTGCAATAATTGCGTTGTCATCTTATGGTAACGACTTTCATTCATCTCTCCAACTAAAGGGAGAACAGATACCTTATCTGTGAGTGGAATAATAGGTGTTTCAAGTTCTTCGATTCTCTGTAAGGACTGTAAATACTTTTGCTCGGCCTCTTTCTGTTCAGTTATATCATGTTGAACACCGATAAAAAAATGGGCTTCCTCCTCTTCCATATAAACCGAATCAATTGTTAAGTGATTCCAGAAAATATCGCCGTTCTTCTTATAATTTAGAACTTCACATTGTATGGATTCTTTTCTTGTTACTGCTTCTCTAATACGAGCAATGGTTTCATTACTTGTTTGCTCGCCTTGTAGAAAACGACAATTATTACCGATTACCTCCTCTTTGGTGTAACCTGTCATATCAGTAAAACCTTTAGAAGAATAGATAATAGGGTTATCATGCTGACTCGGATCGGTAATTAAAATACCAACGCGTGTATAATCAAGTGTCTTTAATATGAGTTCCATATTCATTTTATTCAGTGCTAACCCCACCTTTGGCAAATTTCCATCTATTTATTATCTCTTCCTTTTTGGCAAAAAACAAAGGAAAGACCTTTTTGTTTAAGTAGATGAAATAAAACGATATTCTGTTGTAGGTTTCGTTTATGTTTGATATGGGTAAAAAGAACTACTAGCGTATGAAAGGGAGCATGTATGAATACAACAATTGGTTTTCAGGAAAATCATCAAGTGTTAGATAATAATGAAGTGTTAGCATCACTTGAGAGAAATTTAGCCATGATTGAGTTTAATTTGGATAGAGAAGTGATATGGGTTAACGATAATTTTGCTAGAGTACTGGGGTATCAGTCAGGAGAAATGGTAGGAATGGATCATCAGAATTTCTGTACTATTGAAGAGGTGAATGGTTCAACCTATCTTGAGCTATGGCGTAATTTGAGAAGGGGAAGAAAGTTTCAAGAGAAAATCAAAAGAGTGGGTAAGTTTGGCCAATTATTGTGGTTAGAAGCGACATATATTCCTGTTATAGGAACGAAAGGAGAGGTAAAGGGAGTTTTAAAAATTGCCACGGACATTACTGAAAGGGAGCAGCATACAAATGAGATGATCTCAAAATTAAAAATGGCGCCCACACATCTTGTTGAACTGGTATTATCTAACTCTAATGAAAAGGTATTAGCTTTAGAAACGTTGAAACAACAAATGAAGCTAATCGAAGAAACATCTAAACTTATTCGAAATATTGCATCTCAGACGAATTTATTGGCAATTAATGCTGCTATTGAGGCAGCTCATGCTGGTGAAAAAGGAAGAGGGTTTGCCGTTGTTGCCAAAGAAGTTAAAAAGCTATCTGTCTCAGCTGATAATGCGATGAAAGAAGTAAATATAAATATTGAGAATATTACAGAGCAAGTCGTGAATGTGTATGAGATAACTGATGAGCTAAAAGATATTGTTTCACGGACAAAAGATGATATAGATGAAACTTTACAGTCGTTTGCGCGATTGTCTAATTAGTATGGTCCACCAGATTTCGGTTTTTCAAAGTATTGTATTTCATTAATTAGTAGATAGATTAGAAAAGCTCACCAGATGGCGAGCTTATTTTACTTGAAATCACAAATGGTATTTTTTACAAGAGTCAGAGAACATCCATCAAGTGAGGTATTTAACCAGTTACTCTTTATGCATTTGTCTAAGCCAAATCGCAAGTTGCAGTGTAATTGCATCGAGAGTATGCTGTGGGTTATATCCGGTTATTTCTTTGATTTTCTTTAGCCGATAAATGAGTGAGTTTCTATGGATAAATAAACTTTTCGCACATTCTCCAAGGTTTAAATTATTTGCAAACAAGCTTTCAAGTGTCTCAATTAGCTTCTCAGAAAGTCCATTCAGTACTCTTGTATAGTAGTAAGTTTTAGATGCTTCACTCAGTTCATTCAGTAATGCTTGTGCTTCAATATCTTTAAAAGTAGCAAAAATAGAAGACTCTGCACTTAATGTTAAAGCTGAAATGGATTGCTGATAGGAATGTTGAATGTTATTGACAGTCTTTACATTGGAACCCAACCCAATTCTTGCAGTAAGTTGATTTTCTTCTATAAATGAAATGAAACTTTGATACCGATGAATGATTTGTTCCTCTGTTAAGCCTGTATGAAGTATAAATTGTTGATTGATTCCTAGGAAACCAATCAATGTATTTTCTTTGGGAAAAAATCTTTCCACCCATTGGATGAAGTCATTTTTTTTCAATTTGGGCATATCTGTTTTAATGACTGACACTTGAAAGGGGGGCAAAAGATGAATCTCAAATAGTTTAAATCGTTGTTCAATCGATGAATCTTCAATTGAGTCCTGCAATAAATCATCGAATAAATGATCCTTCGCTTTTTGTTGCCACTCTAACTGATCTAAACTAAAGGATTGTTGAATCATCATCTCTGTAATCATTTTTACTAACTCACCAAATTCAAAAATTTCATCTGGGTCACCAGTAATGCCAATCACACCGATGATTTTTTTTTGAAAATGAATTGGTAGGTTAACACCGGGATATGAGTTTTTCCATTGTATATCCTTATCACTAATGGTGACAGCTCTACCAGTACGTAAAACTTCTGTTGCTCCCTCATGAATCATATTGATTCGATCGGGGTTACCAGATGCAATTATTTTGCCTCTATCATCCATAATGTTTATATTTCTATCCAGTCTAACCATGGTTTGCTTAACAATTTCTGCGGCAATTTCACGAGTTAACATATATGGCCCATCCTTATTCTCTTCATTTCGTTTGTTATATATCAGTAAAATAATATCACAATCTGTTTATAATAGATAAAAATTTAACCAAAATAATCTGTTTTTTTGTTCAATCATAACGATGACAAATAGTATGACACATAATTATAATAAGGATAACACAATAGATGTTAGGTGGCGAGTTTATGAAAGTAGTTATTGCACCTGATTCATATAAGGGTAGCTTATCGAGTGTTTCTGCTGCAGAAGCAATTGCTAAAGGTGTTAAGAAAGCGCTTCCTTCGTGTGAAGTTATTTCTGTGCCTGTAGCGGATGGTGGAGAAGGAACAATGGATAGTCTTGTTTCCGCAACGGGGGGAAAAAAGGTAAAAGTTAGTGTAATGGGTCCATTACACAAAAAGGTCGCGGCGGAGTATGGTGTACTCGGCGATGAAAAGACATGTGTTATTGAGATGGCGAGTGCCTCTGGTCTAGAGCTGATAAATAAAAGTGAACGCAATCCACTGATTGCTACAACTTTTGGCACAGGGGAATTAATTAAGCAAGCGTTAGATGATGGTTATCGTCATTTTATTTTAGCAGTTGGTGGAAGCGCTACCAATGATGGCGGAGCTGGTATGTTACAAGCTCTAGGGCTAAAAATGATGAACGATGCCGGAGATGAAATTGGTCTTGGGGGAGAAGCGTTAGGTGAGGTTACGTCTGTTCAATTAGACTCTCTTGATTCGCGGATTAAGGATTGTCAATTTCTAATCGCTTCTGATGTACAAAATCCGTTTATTGGTCCTAATGGTGCTTCTCATGTTTTTGGTCCTCAAAAAGGGGCAAGTCCTGAAGTAGTTGAGATGTTAGATCACTATATGGGTAACTGGGCAGATGTGATTGAGCATGCGACTAAAGTTCGCTTACATGATCGGCCGGGTGCAGGTGCAGCAGGAGGAATTGGTGGTGCTTTCCAAGCCTTTTTCAATGCAGATATGAAAAGAGGGATTGATCTTGTTATTGAGTACACTGGACTGAAGGAAAAAATGGTGAATGCCGATTGTGTATTTACTGGTGAAGGCCAGTGTGATTTTCAAACCGCCTCTGGTAAGACACCTATGGGTGTGGCAGAGGCAGCGAGAATCAATCATATTCCTGTCTTTGTTCTAGCGGGTTCTATTGGTAAAGGTATTGAAGAGTTATATGAATATGGCATTACTAGTGTCCACAGTTTAGTGACAAGCCCTATGGAGTTAGACGAGGCGATGAAGCGTTCAGCAGAATTGCTAGCGGATGCTGCTGAACGAGTAATGAGAACATTTATTGCGTTTCAAAGATAAATCCATTTTTAGGAGGGAAAAGAATGTTATTCTTCATCATTGCTATTGGGGTTTTAATTATCGTATTAGCGACAACAAAGTTTAAGATTCATCCATTTATGTCTTTACTAATAGGTGCTCTATTCGTTGGATTTGCATCAGGTATGCCATTTGATTTAATAGTTGAGAGCATTAATAGTGGATTTGGCGGTGTTATGACAAGTATCGGTCTTGTCATTGTGTTTGGAACAATTATTGGAGTGATCTTAGAAAAAGCAGGTGCGGCTTATCGAATGGCAGAGGTTGTGTTACGTATCGTGGGTCCAAAGAGACCACAGCTTGCCATGAGTATTATTGGTTTCATCGTCTCTATTCCAGTGTTCTGTGATTCTGGTTTTATTATTCTTAATAGTTTACGCCAGGCATTAGCTAAGAGAGCTAAAGTAACGATGGCTTCAATGTCTGTAGCACTAGCTACAGGATTATATGCCACTCATACACTTGTACCACCAACACCAGGCCCAATTGCCGCTGCGGGGAATATTGGTGCAGAAGCCTATTTAGGAACAGTGATTTTAATTGGTTTTATTGTAGCCATTCCTGCTGCTGCCATTGGTTATCTTTGGTCAGTTAAAGTAGCAACAAGAATTGAAGTTCCAGAGGATCGTAACACAGAGGAATTCGATTATGATAAGGTTGTCGCTTCATTTGGTAAGATGCCTTCGACTTTTCAAGCATTCTTCCCAATTATCTTACCTATTCTATTAATCGGGTTAGGTTCAATTGTTGCCGTTCTGGGATACGAAGGTTGGTTTGCACAATTTATTGGTTTCTTAGGTACACCAGTTATAGCATTGTTCATTGGTATTCTCGCTGCTCTACCATTATTACCTCAATTTAATGAGGAAACATTAACTAATTGGGTTGGTAAAGGATTATTAGATGCCGCACCTGTACTTTTAATTACTGGAGCAGGTGGAGTTTTTGGGACAGTAATCAAAAACTCTGGTGTTGCTGATATTATTCAGGGTTGGGACATTTCCGATATGTTTACAGGTGCGCTGTTCTTGATTATTCCTTTCATGATTGCTGCAGCATTAAAGTCAGCACAAGGTTCATCAACAACAGCATTAGTACTAACATCTTCATTAATTGCCCCAATGCTTCCGGTTGTTGGTATTGAAGGAGCAGTACCGCTAGCATTAGTTGTAATGGCTATTGGAGCGGGTGCAATGACCGTTAGTCATGTGAATGATAGTTACTTCTGGGTTGTTACACAATTTACTGGTATGAAGGTAACAGATGCTTACAAAGCTCAAACAATGGCGACATTATTACAAGGACTTGTTTCTATCATCGTAGCAATGATTTTGTGGGTTATTTTAGTATAAGAAGAAAATCCGAACAGTCACTCGAATGCTTTCTTTAGGGTGATATGCTCCCCTCTAGGTAGACAGATAAAAAAATAAAATCTGGCTACTAAAAGGGGAGTATATTTATGTCTAAAAGAGCTCATCCACTCGAAGTTAGGATAGAAGTAATAAATACATTAAAAGATGGTATTTTATCTGTAGCGGAGATAATAAAAAAGTATAAGGTTAGTAGAAGTGCCATTCGAATTTGGAAGTATAAATTTGATATGTATGGATTTGAAGGTCTTAAAGAATCGACATCCTGGAAAACGTACCCGAAGAATTTAAAAATATTAGCCATGAAGGACTACCTATCCGGCCACTATTCTTTAGAGGAAATTGCCAAAAGATATAAAATATCAGATGAGTCTGTCCTCAGGTTATGGTTGAAGAAGTATAATAGTCATAGTGAAATAAAGGATACGTCAAAAGAAAGGACGAGCTCTATGACTAAAGGAAGAAAAACAACTTGGAAGGAACGAATTCAAGTTGTACTTGATTGCTTGGGGAACGGAAAAGATTATCAGAAGACAGCTGACACTTTTCAAGTGTCTTACCAACAAGTCTATACATGGGTTAAAAAATATGAAGAAAGTGGAGAGGAAGGTCTTCAAGACAAACGAGGGAGGAATAAAACAGAAATTGAGTTAACACCAGAAGAAAAAATGAAACTCGAAATGAAAAAGCTAGCACAAGAAAATGAACGATTACGTGCAGAGAACTTATTCTTAAAAAAGTTGGAGGAACTCGAAAGGAGGCGGAAATAAGCAGGATTCGATTTAAAGATAAGTATGTCGCCATACAGGAACTACATAAGAAAGAGAATCTAAGCATAGTTCTTCTGTGTGATATCGCGGGCGTCACTCGGAGCGCTTATTATAAATGGCTAAGACGTCAACCGACTTCCCAAGAGATTCTGAATGAAGCTATTATGAAAGAGATGAAAATCCTCCATATACAAATGAAGGGGATTTTCGGCTATCGCCAAATGACTCTTCATTTGAATAGAAAATTTAATAAGCCACTGAATCATAAGAGAATCTATCGATTAATGAAAGTGGCTCAATTACGCTCGGTGATTCGAGTGAAGAAAAAACGATATAAACGTTCTATCCCCCAATATGTCACGGAAAATATATTAAATCGTGAGTTTACAGCTAATAAGCCGAATGAAAAATGGGTCACGGATGTCACAGAATTTAAATATGGTTCCTCCCAAAAAGCTTATTTAAGTGCCATTCGTGATCTCTATGATGGTTCTATTATTAGTTATGTTCTCGGGCATTCTAATAACAATGAACTGGTGTTCGATACACTTGACCTGGCGACAAAGCATTTAAAGGGAAAGGAGCCTCTCATTCATAGCGACCGTGGTTATCAATACACCTCCTATGGATTTAAAAGTAGGATAAAAAAGTTAAAAATGACTCATAGTATGTCTCGCGTTGGGCGATGTATCGATAATGGACCTATGGAATCCTTTTGGGGAACACTGAAATGTGAGAAATATTATTTACATAAATTTATGACCTATGAGGAACTTTCCAATGCCATAACGGAGTATATTCACTTCTATAATCATAATCGATACCAAAAACGACTAAACGGCTATAGCCCTATGGAATATAGAGCTATAGCCGCTTAGGTAACTTTTTATTATTTCCACTGTCTACTTGACAGGGGGCTGTTCAGGGTTCGTGTGCGTTCGGATTTTTACCCCTTTAAACCGATGTTCTTAGCCAATTTTCATTTCCTTATGCAGAGGACGTTCCTTTTCATAAATGTCACATCTCGTTTGATTGCGCAATAAGCTTATTCATTTCCTGGTTTAATGTTTCAAGGAAAATATCTGTCAGTCGGTTTATATGTTTTTTCTTTAAATGAACCCAGCCGTAGTGAACTCTTTCTTCTTTTAATTCTTGTATTTTCACCCCGGTAATCCCATCAATATGCTGAAATGAATAATCAAGTCCAATCGTTATCGCATTACCACTAGATACCCATTGGGTAATTGCATTTGTATGATTGGTTTTTACAACTAGATTTCTTTGGCTATTGTTATCAAGAAGCTGTTTGATCGTCTGATTAAGGTAAGCATCTTGATATAAAATAATGGGATATCTTGATAAATCTTTTTTTGAAATAAAAGGCTTTTCAGCAAGTGCGGAATGGGCTTGTACGCCAGCAACCATATAGCCTTCTAGCAGTGGTTCAAAGTGGAATTTATCTTCATTTACTTCAGAAGATGGCCCAACAACAAGCATACCCACGTCCATTTCTTCGTTGATTAGTTTTTCTGTTATCTCCTTTGGTCCTAACTCTTGAAGCTCTATGGAGACATTTGGATGTTCTTTCTTAAAAGAAAATACAGCGGCAAGTAAGGCGTTTGAAGGGCCTGGTATTGTAGAGATACGAAGATGCCCTTGGAGTTTTTCTGTTTGCGCTTGCGCGAATGTTTGAAACTCTTCCGTCATCTTCATGATTTCTTCTGCCTTTTCAATTAATAGAGCGCCTTCAGCAGTTAAATGGGCACCAGAACGGGAGCGTTTAAACAACATCAACCCTAGCTCGGTCTCTAAACTACTGATGGATTGACTTAATGCCGATATAGAAAGGAAAAGTTCATGAGCTGCCACAGTGAATGATTGTGTTTTTGCCACAGTTGAAAAATGTTTTAGTTGATCAAAGGTCATTTACTATCACCTAGTTTTTATGGATTCAAAATTAGTATACTGTTAATTCGTCCATTCTATCTATATATTTTTGAGCAGGTTTTTATAGAGCGTTTTGTGTTAAAATAAATATGTTATAGGTAAAAAGAATGTGTTTTGTTTTAATTAATTGAGAATTTAGAACTAGATTAGAGCAATTGTGTTTATAGAGAAAGTAAATAGATCCTAAAAAGGAGTAGAAAATTGAATGAAGCAACGAATAAGCAAGTAACCAAAACACGTGAGATTGTGTGTAGTGCTTTAATGGAATTGATGAATCAATTTCAATTTCGTGAAATAAAAATTTCAGCAATTACGAAACAAGCAGGGATTGCACGAATAACTTTTTATAGAAACTTTGGCACAAAAGAAGATATTATACGCATCTATTTACGTCAATTGTATAGAGATTTATTCAATATGAGGAAGAAACAAGATAATCTAACTATAGCGCAAATGATCCATATGATGTTTATGATCACAGAACTACAAAAACCAGTATTGAGAAAGCTATTTGCGCATGATTTGGAATACTTAGTTATGGAAGAATTCATTGAAATGATAGAAGAGGGGCTAGCGGAAGTATTCACTGACGTTGATATTGCAGAATACTTAATTCAATTTCAAATTGGTGGGTTCACCAAAATTATACTAAACTGGGTAAAAGAGGATTGCGAGAAAAATGCTACTCATTTTTGTAATCAAATCACGAACTTAATGAATCATTATCAATTAAATACAAAAAACTATTAAGCATTCATCAATAAAGCAACTCTAACAATCTTTATTATTGAAAGATAGTAAATATCGTTAGGGTTGCTTTTTATTTTTAATACTTTATTGTATTATTTAAATAAAATAATCTGTATAAATAGATTATTAGTATAATTGAATTTTTTACAAATAAACTGAACAGCTTAGATAAGGAGGGGTGTAAATTGAAATGGCACTTTTGTCCGTTGGGAGACCAAGCTCTTCTTATAGAATTAGGGGATCAGATTTCATCTGAAACCCAACAACAAATTCAAATGTTCTCGAATTTTCTCGAGGATCAACGCTTACCGTGGATGAAGGAATGCATTCCAGCTTACACGAATATTTCGGTATTTTATGACATTTGGAAGGTTAGTCAATTATGCGATAAAGAGCAACTGCCTTATGAATTTGTATGCGCAGAACTGAATGAATTATTAAAATCTGTGGATACACAAAATCGCCTATCTTCGAGGAAAATTGACATTCCTGTCTGTTATGGTGGGGAATTTGGTCCCGATTTACATGAGGTTGCCCGGTTAAATCACCTAACACCCGATGAAGTAATCGAAATTCATTCAGCTGGTGATTATTTGGTCCATATGATTGGTTTTGCTCCTGGCTTTCCATTCATCGGAGGAATGTCTGAAAAGATTGCGGCACCTAGGAGGAAATCACCAAGGCTACAAATTCCAGCTCGGACTGTTGGGATTGCAGGGATGCAAACAGGTGTATATCCTATTGAAACACCTGGAGGTTGGCAATTGATTGGAAGGACGCCAATCGAATTATTTACACCACAGGAAGAAATGCCAACTTTGTTAAGGGCTGGCGATCGCATTCAATTTAAGCCAATTAGCTTTGATGAGTATAAGCAATTGGAGGCTGAGCAGTCATGATAGAGATTAAGAAACCAGGTTTATTATCGACCCTACAAGATCTTGGCCGAACAGGATACCAGAAATATGGTGTAATCGCCAGTGGTGTCATGGATCAAGATGCGCATAAGATTGCGAATATGCTTGTCGGGAACACCGAAGAACAACCTACATTAGAAATGACATTAATTGGCCCACGCATTGTTTTTCACGAAGATTGTTTGATTAGTCTTTGTGGAGGAGATATCGGTCCGCAAATTAATGGACAGCAAGTAGGGCTGTGGAAACCTATTTGGGTAAATGCCGGAAGTGAGCTAACATTCGCTTCGTATAAAGAGGGCTGTCGTACTTATTTAGCCATTGCTGGTGGGTTTGATGTCGAGTTGGTCATGGATAGTTATGCTACTTATTTACGTGCACATATTGGCGGACATAATGGGCGCGCGCTTCAAAAAGGCGATCGATTAACTTTAAAAGAGAAGAGTAGCTTATCGAAAAAAATGATCGATTCATTAAAACAACCTAACAAGCCATTTGTTGAAGCAAAATGGCATATACCGGTTCAGATGAGAAGGCCCTCTAATCAAAGAATTAGGGTCATTGAAGGGAAGCAATTTTCTCTTTTTAATAAAGAAAGCAAAATAGCATTATTTAATAACCCTTATAAGGTAGCTTCACAGTCGGATCGAATGGGTTATCGCCTGAATGGTAGTGCACTCGCATTATCAGAAGAGAAAGAAATGATCTCAGAGGCTGTTGCTATGGGGACCATTCAAGTACCTCCTGACGGGCAACCAATCATCTTAATGGCTGATAGGCAAACGACTGGAGGATACCCGAAGATTGGACAGGTGGCATCCATCGATTTACATGTGTTGGCTCAAACAAAGCCTGGAGAAGAGGTGTTTTTTGAAAAGATATCTTTTACAGAAGCTCAAAAGCTCTTTATTCAAAAGGAGCAAAGGCTCTATGAGTATAAAAGGAGTATCCAAATAAAATATCGATAGGAGGATAACGATGATAAAGATTGATTTAAACTGTGATTTAGGTGAGAGTTTCGGTAACTATTCAATTGGTAATGATGAAGAAATTTTAAATTATGTGACCAGTGCAAATATTGCTTGTGGCTTCCATGCAGGTGATGCGACAACGATGCGTAAGACGGTGAAACTGGCATTAGAGAAAAAAGTGGGGATTGGTGCTCATCCAGGAACACAAGACTTAGTTGGCTTTGGTAGAAGAGAAATGAATATCTCCCCTCAAGAAGCGTATGATATTGTTGTCTACCAAATTGGCGCATTGTCCGCTTTTGTTCAGTCTGAGGGCGGAAAGTTGCAACATGTTAAACCACACGGAGCCCTTTTCAATATGGCAGCAAAAGACGCTCAGTTGTCTGAAGCTATTGCAGAAGCTGTGTACAAAGTCGATCCCGAATTAATTTTGTTTGGCTTAGCTGGTAGCGAGCTAGTAAAAGCGGGTGCGAAGATAGGTTTAAAAACGGCAAGTGAAGTATTCTCTGACCGTACGTATCAAGATGACGGTTCCTTGACTTCAAGGAGAGAATCAAATGCATTAATTACCGACCAAGAGGTAGCGGTCGCACAGGTCGTTCGTATGGTAAAGGAAGGGAAAGTAGCGTCTGTAAGTGGCAAGGATGTTGACATTTTAGCAGATACTGTTTGTATTCATGGTGACGGCAAACATGCATTGGCATTTGCTAAACTCATTCATGCGACTCTACAAAAAGAAAATATCCAAGTGAGACGAATAGGAGAAGCTTAATGAAAACACAATCAACTAGAAGTATTATTTTAGGTGCAGCCTTCCTAATGGCTACTTCAGCAATAGGGCCTGGCTTTTTAACACAAACAACTGTGTTTACAGAAAAACTAGCAGCAAGCTTTGGGTTTGTTATTTTAGTCTCGATTATCATAGATATCGGAGCACAATTAAATATTTGGCGAATTTTAGCCGTCTCAGAAAAGAAAGCGCAAGATATTGCTAATCAGGTTTTACCTGGATTAGGTTATTTCTTGGCCTTACTCATAGTGATGGGGGGACTGGCTTTTAATATTGGTAATATTGCTGGAGCTGGACTTGGAACGAATGTATTATTTGGTGTTTCTCCAGAATTAGGCGCTTTATTAAGTGGATTAGTTGCTATTGGTATTTTTGTTGTTCGAGAAGCAGGAAAGCTAATGGACCGCTTCACACAAGTGCTAGGGTTTGTCATGATTGGATTGATGGTTTATGTCATGTTTACTGCCTCTCCTCCAGTTGGTGAAGCTGTGACACGTACATTTGTACCAGAAACGATTGATATTTTAGCTATTGTTACACTAGTAGGTGGAACAGTCGGTGGTTACATTACCTTTGCCGGTGGGCATCGTTTATTAGATGCTGGTATTAAAGGGAAAGAAGCTTTACCACAAGTAACAAGAAGTGCAGTGAGTGCCATTGGAATTGCCTCATTAATGAGAATTTTCCTTTTCTTAGCTGCTTTAGGGATTGTTTCTCAAGGGTTAACTTTAAACCCTGATAATCCAGCAGCATCTGTGTTTCAACATGCTGCCGGCAATGTTGGCTATAAAATATTTGGTGTGATTATGTGGGCAGCAGCGGTTACATCTGTCGTTGGTGCGGCCTATACATCCGTTTCATTTATTCGGACATTCACCCATTTCATTGATAAAAATGCAAAATGGTTTACAGTAGGTTTTATCGCAATATCTACCCTTGTATTTGTTATGATTGGACAACCAGTGAAAATCCTCGTATTAGTTGGTTCATTAAATGGACTAATTTTGCCTATCGCTCTAGGTGTGATGTTAATTGCTGCACATAAGGCGAAGATTGTTGGCGATTATAAACATCCGTTATGGTTAACCTTGTTTGGGCTACTAATTGTCATTGTTATGGCATTAATGGGCGGTTACTCTTTAATTAATGGGATCCCACAATTGTTTGAATAATAGCTTGAAAGGTGTGAATAAGATTGAATTTAACAACAGTAAGTCCTGAAGAAGCACGTAAGCAGATTAGGGAAGGTTATTGGAAGCAGCCCACTGCTGGCATTGCTAATGGCTTTATCCAAGCGAATTTAGCTGTATTACCAAAAGAACTTGCCTTTGACTTTTTATTATTTTGTCAAAGAAACCAAAAGTCTTGTCCGATTATCGATGTAACAGAGGTCGGATCAGTTATACCAAAGTTAGCCGCACCAAACGGCAATATTATGACAGATATCCCTAAGTACCGTATATATAAGCATGGAGAACTTGTGGATGAGGTGCAAGATGCAACCGGTTATTGGCGTACAGATATGGTTGGCTTTCTAATTGGTTGTAGCTTTACTTTTGAAGAAGCGCTTTTAAATAATCATATTCCAATCAGACATATCGAAGAAAACTGCAATGTGCCGATGTATGAAACAAATATTGAATGTGTAAAATCTGGTATGTTTGAAGGGCCGATGGTGGTAAGTATGAGACCAATGAAAGAAGCGGATGCGATAAGGGCTATTCAAGTAACGAGTCGTTTTCCTTCAGTCCACGGTGCCCCGGTACATTTAGGAAATCCAGAAAAAATAGGGATTAAAGATATTAACAAACCTGAGTTCGGAGATGCGGTTACCATTAAAGATGGAGAAGTTCCTGTATTTTGGGCATGTGGCGTAACCCCACAAGCAGTGGCGATGCGGGCAAAACCAGAGATTATGATTACGCATGCCCCTGGTCATATGTTTATTACAGATGTGTTAAATGAACAATATGCAATCCTGTAAGAAAGGGCTTCTATGGAGTTATCAAACTATTTGCAGTCTCAATTTCCAGGATTAAAACTAATGCCAAGTATATATCAGCAATGGAACATCGGTATTCCTTTCACGTTCGCTGAAGAAATCTACCAATTTAACGAACAAGGTCAGTTAAATATGGATAGATTTGAGCTTGTTTATGAACAGGCAACAACCCTTTTTAAGGAGTTATTTGCTAGCGAGGATGAAGTGATGTTAGTGACTAATATGTATAAAATGGCTGAAAAAGAAAAGAGAACGAGAAAATTAAAGGTTTACCAATCTCATTTGAAGCAACGTAAAAAGTTGTATCAACTTCAGGTGGAAACCATGCCTTATCCTTTTGAAGTGGAGGATGCAGGCGCATACCAATTACAACAATTCTCTTTATTATGCCAGTGCCGAGACGTACAAATAGATTCACTTATAAAAGCAGCTGCTCATGAAGACTTTCCTTTAAAACCACGTTTTGGTGGTTATCATGTCAATTATCCAGATGTTTTCTTTATTAATTTAACGAGAGATGTCATCTTTTTCATATACGATGATCGTGGTTGTGAAGTCATTGCCCGCAATGTTCAGATTCTGAGACAGCTATATGAAAAGTATGGTAACTGGATTGATGAAGTCGATCGAGCAGATGTGGTTCGAAGATTGGGTTATTAAATGTTTATGGAGAAAGATGTATAATAACAACGGTGATGAAATCCTGCTTAATTTTACTCGAGTGGTGTGCATACTGAATTGTGCACACTACTCGAGTAATTTTCTTGTTTCTCATGTATTAGTATGGTCAAAGCTCTGTTATTTTTTTAAAGAGAGTAAGTAGTGACTATTACACCCTCTTTATTATCACCAGAAATGTGATAGTAATCGTCATCCGGTAAGGTAATAGTTTTGCCATCATGGACCGGGAAATATTGAATATGATAAGTTACATCACCTAATGTAAAGTCAATTGTCTTTTCTGTTTCTAGCAGTTTTAAATATTCCTCTAATACAAGATTTTTCTCATGCATTACTGCACTATGTGGTAAACCAACATAGCGGATATGCCATGGTTCATATGAAATGCCGGTAATATCACTTTTGTTTTCAGGGAATCGTAAAATAAAGCCATACATCCAAGCTTTCTCTTCTAACCATTGGGCTTCCTTTGCTTTATACATAGTGGTTGTTTGAGAACCGACATCAAGGGCTAGTCCGAAATTATGTTCACTATAACCAGCAGGTAGAGCGTAATCCGCCCCTTTTTCCTGATACAGCGTTTGTTGTGCGTCCCAGCTTCGATAGCCACTTGTTAGTAAAAATTGAAAATCTCCTTCTTTGTTAGCTGCATGTATCATATCATTAAATCGATATAATAAATCTATCGACAATTCGATATTAGTATCGATAAGACCAAACTCTTTCTCTAATTCATCATATTCAAATACGTTGACTACATCGTCTAGTATTGTATTTTTCTTCAATGGATGTACTTCATTAACAAGTAATAGCTGACCATCGTTTATCATATCTTCTTCTACAGATAAATTTCTATTAGAAGGTATGGGCTTGAAATCATTGTTTTCGTTCTCCTCATTGGCGTATTCAATATCATCCCTTAATAAATTGGCTTTATTCGAAGTAAGATATTGATTGATGGCTATTAATAAAAATAAAATGATGGCTAAAAAAAATCCCCACTTCTTCATACGTTTATTCCTCCTTCAATTCATAAAATTAAAGATAAAGAATAAAGCTTAAAAAAAAGTAGGGGTAAATATAAAGTTTTTCTTAAATCATCCCTTTAATGATTCAAAGTAGATGGATGAACGGGAAGTCTAATCTCAAAGCTTGTTTGTATGACGGTACTATTGACAGTGATACGACCGCCATGCTGTTCAACAATATTCTTGGCAATAAATAACCCTAACCCTGTTCCACCTTCTTGATGGGCGCGAGAAGGGTCGGATGTGTAAAAGGAATCGAAAATATAAGGTAGGTCCTTTTCTCTGATATCATCACCGTAGTTAATAATCTGCACAATCGCTCCTTCATCGTCTAATGAAGAGTGAATATCGATAAATTGTCCATCCACCCCATAGCGTATTGCGTTATTTAGGAGATTTTCAAATACACGTGCTAATTGTCTCCCATCTGCTTCAATCATTAAGGAGGGTTGTAAATGTAATCTTGCCTCTAAGTGATTCTTCTTTAGGGCAGGATACATTTCCTCACAGAGTTGTAATAATAACTCACTTAAATTAATTTCACTTTTGATAATAGAGAGTTTCCCATAATTTAATTTCGTTATATCAAAAAGATGATCAATTAATTCTTCTAACCGCCCAGCTTTTTTATAGACAATGTTTGTATAATGCTTTTTTTGTTCCTCGGTTAAGCTAGTGTCTTTTTTGATAATATCTAAATAGCCAATGACTGATGTGAGTGGTGTTCGTAAGTCATGGGCGAGATTGACAATTAACTGATCACGGCTTGACTCAGCAAAATCTCCACGCTCAATCGCCTCTTTTAGCTTGAGACTAGCTGTATTTAAATCCATCGCTATTTGGCTGAATTCATCGTTAGTAGAGATTATTGTTTCATATTGAAAATCACTGTTAGCTAATTGCTTTAAACCATGTGAAATATGACTGAAATAAGATGAAAATCGTCTTGTAAGTAATTTGAAAATGACGAGTGTAAATAGAATATATAGAATCGCAAAAATAATAAATAGACCCTTATTTCCTAATGCCCACCTGATTCGAGCTAAAGGATCATCGATGAACACAAACTGATGATAATAATATTGCATAAATGCAAAAAGTGCATAGGTGATTAAGCCAGCTAATATTATGCTAACGAAGACGAGTAGTAATAGTTTCGTTTGAAAATTAATTTTAAATTTAACCATGAAAGGCATAACCTACTCCCCAGACGGTTTTAATAAACTCGTTCTTGTCTTCCCCAAGTTTCTTTCTTAATGTGCGAATATGAACCATCACTGTATTTTGGTTGTCATAATATGCATCTCCCCATACAGTTTGAAAAATATGCTCTGCACTAAAAACCTTATTCGGGTGGTTAGCGAGTAAGAGGAGAATATCAAATTCCTTCGGGGTGAGAGAGAGGACCGTATCATATTTTGTTACTTTATGTTGATCAGGATCAATCGTAAGTCCTCGAAACTCTAAAATATTCTCTTTTGAAGCTGATTGATTATACAGCATTGTCCGGCGTAATTGTGATTTGACGCGTGCCACTAATTCCATAGGATTGAACGGTTTGGTCATATAATCATCAGCTCCAATGACAAGCCCGGTGATTCGGTCAAAATCAGATGTTTTAGCGCTCAAAAAGATAATCGGAAAAAGATAGTTTTGTTCGCGAATCATTCTAGTGACTTCATGTCCGTCTAAACGGGGCATCATAATATCTAAGACAGCCAAATCAATTGGCTGTGATTGTACAATTTTTAATGCTTCTTCTCCATCATTTACTTTGAAAATATGAAAGCCTTCTTTTTCTAAATGGAGCCCTACAAGGTCAGCAATTTCCGCCTCATCATCGGCAATCAAAATATTTACGTGCTTCACGTTGTACACCTCTAATTTTCAGTAAGAATCTCTTATAGTATAGCCGTTAACCCTGTATTCATCCAGCAAGAGAATGATCGTTGCTTTCCTTGAATTCTGTTATAATATGCAATATCTTTCGACTAGGGGGACTTTTTATGTATAAGGAGATTTTAAGCAAAATTGAACAGCCAGAAGCTTTTCAACCATCTGAAAAAATGTTTTGGCAAGATGAGTATATTGCAAAACAGCTTTTAAAAGCACATCTTAATCCAAACCATGAAGGAGCGAGTAGAGAACCGAAATTTATAGATGCTTCGGTAAGATTTATTTCACAGCTTATGAACAGTGGAGATAGAGTAGTTGATCTCGGTTGTGGACCAGGTCTTTATTGTGAACAGCTGGCAATGAGAGGCTATGCGGTTACCGGGATTGATTTCTCCGAGAACTCTATTGCTTACGCCAAAGCCCAGGCTAGTGAAAGGCATTTACCGATACAGTATCGCTTTGAGGATTATCTGAACATGGATGACGTAAATACGTTTGATTTTGCGACGCTGATCTATTGTGATTATGGTGCATTATCGCCAAAGAATCGCAAGCAGTTGTTAAAGAATATTTATCGCTGCTTAACTGAATCTGGACGCCTATTTTTAGATGTATTTACCGTTAATAAGTATCATTCTTTTGTAGAGGGAAAACAATGGTCAATGAATAATCAAGGGGGATTTTGGTCTGCCCATCCTTTCTTGGAAATCTCTCATAACAAAAAATATGATGAGGAAATTTCTCTTGAACAAACTTTGGTACTGACTGAAGAAACTGCTGATGTGTATCACATTTGGTATCAATACTTTACTAAGGAGCGGTTGATAAGAGAGCTCCGAGATGCTGGATTTAAAGTGATTAATGAGTATAGTAATGTGGCTGGAGAGCCTTACACTGATAGAAGCGAGACAATGGCTATCCTTGTTCAGAAATAATTTTTAAAAATATTCTATTTCTTTTCTTGCGAGAGGAGTACAATGGAAGTAATTTTAATACATGTATTGGTTGAGGGGGAAGATTAGATGTTTGGCATCACAAGTTTTACGGTGTTTTTAGCCGCCGCGATTATTATGAATATTACCCCTGGGACAGATACGATGTATATTGTCTCACGGAGTGTCTCACAAGGTAAGAAGGCAGGGTTATACTCTGTTCTTGGTATATCTACAGGAGCAATGGTGCATACATTTTTAGCTGCTATCGGATTATCTCTTATTCTTACAACCTCAGTCATTTTATTTACTATTGTAAAGATGATTGGTGCGGCGTATTTAATTTATCTTGGCGTACGTATGGTCATTCAAAAATCCTCACAATTTGAAGTTAAAAAGACGAAACCTTTAACTGCAAGGAAAGTGTTTGCTCAAGGTTTACTAACCAATCTAACCAATCCAAAAGTGGCGCTTTTCTATATTTCATTTCTACCCCAATTTATATCTGTAGACAATGGATATGGCCCACTTCCTTTTATCATCCTTGGTATGACCTATGTTGTAACAGGAACCATTTGGTGTTCGATAGTCGCGCTTTTTGCCTCTACAACAACGAAAAAACTTAGAAATAATCCTAAAGCAGAATTTATTATTAATAAGGTAACGGGCATGATCTTTGTCGGCTTAGGTATTAAGCTTCTCCAAACAAAGGCATCCTCATAAAGAAAGGAGCAGAACAAACTCTGCTCCGTTTTTTCATCCATTACAATATTCCCCATTTACAAAGAAGATTAAATAAATTATAGTTATTAAAGAGTGTTTATATCTATAATTAAAAAGGGGTTATTACTTATGAATGAAAAAGTAAAAAGAAAGATTAGTCATCTTGAAAATATTAATCGTTTTTCAGCTGAGGAATTATTTCAATACCTCCCCCTCAATCATAGTGACGTCGTATTAGATATAGGAGCTGGTGCAGGATACGTAGCACTACCTATAGCAGAAAGGGTAGATTTGGTTTATGCACTTGATTTGGATGAGGAAATTTTAAACTATTTGCAGCTAACAGCAGAGAAGAGAGGGATCACAAATATTCAGCCCGTAATAGCTAATTTTAAAGACATACCATTAGCAGATGAACAAGTAGATATTGCGATCGCTTCAATCTCGCTACATGAAGTAAAACCATTATCCGCTGTACTAGAAGAAATCAAGCGTACCTTAAAATCTCGAGGTACATTCTTATGCATTGATATTGAAAAAACCGCAGATGCCAGAGGACCGAGAGTATCATCTGGGGATATGATGAAGGCAATGGAAGATGCCGGTTTTAGCGATATGAAAATGACCGTTTCTCCACAGAAATTAGGAAGTGAGCCGGTTTATATCATTAGGGCAGTAAAAAAGTAATGAATGTTTACATTTAAAGCAACAGTAAACTAACATCCATTACAAATAGTCGTATATATAAAATAAGGCATGATTGAAACGTGAAATATCCGTATCCAACAAAGTTTTTTTAAACAGCAATTCAATAAGGAAAAGTAGTCCTACATCCCTTTAATTAAGAGGCACTTTTTTCTTATCTTAATTAGATAAGTCCCCACAAAAATTTCTCGTTCCACGTGAAACAAACGGTCCATCTTATGAGGGTTTTGTTAGCTGAAATGGTAAAATAGAGGCAGGGGAGAAAGTTTCTGTAATAATGAAGGTGGTTTGCTCAATTGCTCATTTTATATATACTTCTTATTTTAGTTGCATCTATATTACAGGCGAGTACGGGATATGGATTTTCTATTTTAGCGACGCCGTTTTTACTGCTGTTTTTTGAGCCGATGGAGGCCATTCAAATCAACTTAATCTTATCTTTGTTTATTTCGATTGTCATGATAGGGAAAGTCAAGGTCGATGTTGATCAAAAAGTGTTAAAACGACTCATCATCGGCAGTATTTTTGGTTTACCTTTAGGGATGGTCATTTTTCTTTGGTTACCGCTTAACTGGCTAAAACTAGGGATAGGTATTCTAATTTTGGTTTTGACTGTGTTGATGATTGCTCAATTGAAGATGAAGCAAACGAGAAATAGAGATTATGGCGCTGGTGGGCTATCTGGAACATTAACGACAAGTATTGGGATGCCTGGTCCGCCGTTATTATTGTATTTCTCGGGCACCAAAACGAATATGGAAATTCTCAGAGGAACGACAATTGCTTTTTATTTATATATTTATGTAATCAGTCTGACTATCCAAATGGTTGTCGCCGGTACCACACAAACAGTTTGGCTCGCTAGTTTGGTTGGAGCTCCTGTGGCACTAATTGGCATATTTTTAGGACAATTATTATTTAAAGTCATGAGCCAAAAGTTTTTCTCAATTATTTCATACTCCATCCTTTTATTTACTGGATTATACTTATGTATTAACCAATTATTTCTCTAATGCTGCATGGGAATGAGGAGGGAAAAAAGGCTGGTGAGGGGTTCGATTTCGCACGTCTCACTCAGCCTGTCTTTCAAGTATGGATTAATGAATGGCAAATTCTTTGTTTAATAGGGACTCAAATGCTTTAATATTTTCATTAAAGTCCGGCAGTTGTTTTGTTTCTTCTGCTTGTTTGATCAAGCTTGTGACAAGATCATTTACTGGAGTAGATACTTGTAGGGCGTTCCCTTTTGTTGAAATGTAACCATTAATATAGTCGACTTCTGTTTGTAATCCTTTTTCTAAATCTTGTAGCATACTAGCTTTGAGCAGTGCTTGAGGAGCAAATGCTTGTTTAGCAACTTGGATGACCATTGGTAGGTTGCTCTTGTCTTCGCTAATAGAGAAGATACCTACATTTACACCCGCTAGTTCGCTAAATTGAATGTTATTCGCGTATCCAACTTTTAACGTTTCATCAGCTAACATCACTGCACTTGTGACAGCTGCCTCGTTATTCAAAATATCTCCATATGTACAACCTAGTGCTGCCGACATACCGCTCATCGCTACATTAACAAGAAGTTTGGACCATTTTGTACCGATAAGATTATTTGACACGATTGTGCCACCGACATCTTCAAGAACGGTTTTTACTTGATTCACGCGATCAGTAATCTGTGCGTCTAACTCACCAATTTGAAACGCGTGAGCAGAGAATGCCTCTTTGTCTGATGTTAATTGTGATACACCTGGTTTTACCCAAGTTGCACCAAACTCAACAGAACCACCAATAATGTTGGATGAACCAAGTGATTCTACTAAACTTTCTTCTGGAACACCATTTTGTAAAGAGAGTAATATGCTTGCTTCGTTCATATGCGCTTGTAATTGTAGGAGCACTGATTCATTGTATACTTGCTTTGTTAAAAGTAAGACAAGGTCATAAATGCCATTCATTTCTTGTGGCGTGATGGCTTTTACAGAAGCCTGCAAGTTTACAGTCCCCACAACTGTTGCGCCGTTACTGTTTAAGGCATTGATATGATCAGTATTCACATCGATGCATTCCACATGATGTGTTCCTTTTGATAAGTGTGCCCCAATAATCGTCCCTAAAGACCCTGTTCCCATGATCGCAATTCTCATTATGTATCCTCCTAAAATATTTAGCTATAAAGCACTAACATAATAGTTAATCATACCGAAATAAATAAGAGAAATAAAAGAAAAAAAACCCAAATAATAGGCTTAAAGTCCTTGTTTTTGGATTAATTTAGGAGGAAAGATAATTGGGTACGCAAAAGAACGAATTATTAAGAGTTCATAAAGTGAATATGTGGGGATTGATGACATTAGCTGTTTTATTAGTCTTACCTATTGTTATTGACCGAGGTTTGAGCGATACAATTGTCATTATGTGTGCTGGGATTTCTGTCATTGTCATGGCTATTGTTCTGTACTTTTTGCGTATCAATGATTACGTAAAGGGCTTTTTGTATGCTGCTATACCAAACCTCATTGTGATGATGCTCTTTTTTGTGGACGGTTATGCTTTGAATAAGCATTATATTTTATTCTTAACGGTTGCAATGGTGGTGCTGTATTTTAAGAAAGAAATGATTGTTGCTTTTTCTGCATTCTTTAATATTAGTTTTATTGCTACCTACTTTATAATTGGCCATCAGTTATTAGGAGAAAGTAATAGTGTCCGGAGTATTTTTACTATTATTCTTGTCACCAACGGGATTTTGTACTTATTTTATTTATTAGCTAGTTGGGGTAGGGAATTGATTGACCAAGCAGAGCAAAAAGAAACGGAGTCAAAAGACCTTCTCATACAGTTGCAAGACACCTTTGGTTCAATAGATAAAGGTACAGTGACTCTAGAAAATCATATTGGACTTTTTAAGCAAAATATTGAAACGATACATGAGTCAAGCCAACAAGTATTAGAAGCTGCTCAACAGATGGCTACAAGTATTCAGGAAGAAGCGAACAGCTTAAATATTGTCAATGATTCTATGAGTCAGTCTTTACAAAATACAAAAGAATCTGTTGCCATTTCAGAAGGTGTCGTAGAAAAGTCGAAGAGTATGAATGAGAAAGTACAAGATGGTTTAACTAAGATAGTCGATGTTACATCGCATATGAATACAGTAAATACAACGATTAGTGTGACAGCATCGACGGTATCAGATGTTCATTCTAGTATGGAACAAGTGAATAAATTATTAGCAGGCATTAAACAAATTGCCGATCAAACTAATTTACTCGCATTAAATGCAGCAATTGAATCAGCAAGAGCCGGAGAGCATGGGCGAGGGTTTGCGGTCGTTGCAGATGAAGTAAGGAAGTTAGCTGAGCAAAGTGCTGAAATCACGGTGGCGATCTCTGAAGTGACGAATACTCTTTTCACTCAGTCTCTTGAAGCACGTCAAAGCTCTCTTGAAGGGGAAGGTGCTGTAAAGCAGGGACAAGCACTTCTAACAGAGATATCTGCCTTTTTCAACGAGATCCAAACATCATTACAAGAAAACAACTTAGAGTTAGTGAAAGGTGTCAATGAAGTGTCCGCTGCCACAGAAAAATTTGAGCAAATTCAAGAACAGATTGAAAATATGGCAAATATATCAGAGGAAAACGCTGCAGCTACAGAGGAAATCGTTGCCATCATAGAAGATGAACATGAGATGGTGTCAAAAGTAAACCATTCGGTAGCGGATATTAATCATTTGAGCATCCAGTTAAAAGAGTTAGCTTCAAGCAAACAAGCTTGACATTGGT
Source organism: Cytobacillus sp. FSL R7-0696 (assembly GCF_038006865.1). Taxonomy (NCBI): domain Bacteria; kingdom Bacillati; phylum Bacillota; class Bacilli; order Caryophanales; family Bacillaceae; genus Cytobacillus; species Cytobacillus sp. FSL R7-0696. The sequence continues at coordinate 1,891,390 of NZ_JBBOWA010000001.1, forward strand.
AATTATGCTCTGATCAAAAGGTTGTGCGAAAAAAGGACCAATTTTCCATAGAGTTTATATTGACAGACGCTATTAAACTATTGTAGCCTAATAGATATCAAATTGAATAAACCTCACTTTTTCTGGTGGGGTAGAGGCGCGGTATTTAACAGTCTTTAGTAGAGTGATAAGGCATGATGAAACTAAAGAGAAGGAAATATCGCCGAAATGTGCTATATCCATTTGTATAGCATGTTGGGTCTGCAGTGAATAATTGCAGGACTGTCTTAATAAATTTACCCGGTTTATTAAGGTGCACTATCTCTAAAATGGGAAAAGTAGAGGATTTAGGCGGAAGAATAACAAGGACCTGAGTTCATCTCAGGTCTTTTTTTGTTATTCTTTTTCTTAATTCGGAATAGTTTAATTAGTAGAAAAATATATTAGGGGGAATAGAAATGAAAAAGAGATTTGCTTTACTAGCTATGGCTTTAGTAATGAGTATGTTTCTAGCTGCTTGTGGTTCAAATGATGAGGCTGAAGGAAGCACAGGTTCAGGTGGAGAAGATAAAGACGTGTTTCGTGTAGGACTAGAGGCGGGTTATGCGCCATTTAACTGGACGCAAATGGATGATAGCAACGGCGCAGTTGCAATTGAAGGTAATTCAGAGTTTGCAGGCGGTTACGATGTTGAGATTGCGAAGAAGATAGCAGAAGGTTTAGGAAAAGAGTTAGTAATTGTGAAAACAAAATGGGATGGTTTAGTACCATCATTAAGTTCAGATAAAATTGACGCCATTATTGCTGGTATGTCACCAACAGCAGAACGAAAAGAGACGATTGATTTTTCTGATAACTATTACGAATCTGATTTAGTCATGGTAGTGAAAAAAGGTAGCGATTACGAAAATGCCACATCCATTCAAGACTTCAGTGGAGCAAAGGTTACTGCCCAATTAAATACATTTCATTATTCAGTAATTGATCAAATTGACGGCGTACAACAGCAAACAGCGATGGAGAGCTTCCCTGCTATGCGTGTTGCATTAGAGTCTGGAATTATTGACGGTTATGTTTCTGAACGTCCTGAAGGTGTAAGTGCTTCAGCTGCTAATGATAACTTTGCGATGGTTGAATTTACTGAAGGATTTGAGACAAGTGAAGAAGATACTGCCATTGCAGTAGGGATGAAAAAAGATAGCGAATTAACAGATAAAATCAATGAAATCCTTGCAGATATTTCTGAAGAAGAACAAAAAGAATTAATGGATGCTGCTATTGAGAATCAGCCAGCGGCAGAATAACTAAATGAGCCGGCTGCATGAGATGTAGCCGGTTTTATATCGAGAAGAAGGTTAGGAGAGACATGAGAAATAAACAACTAGGGTAGCGCATCCTCTCCGTCGTATTAAACCTTTGAAGCGCAAATCCTTAGCAGATTGATTGGTAATGGCCAATCATGATGAGAGAAAAGGAGATCATTGTTATGAGTATAGAATGGATTATTCGCATCGTTGTCGAATATTGGCCAATGTTTTTACGAGGCGCCGGTGTGACATTAGTCATTGCCTTAATTGGTACCGTTTTCGGTGCCCTAATTGGTTTGTTGTCAGGCATTCTTCGAACAATACCAATACCGGAGAATGGTCCTAAACGGTTGTTATTAAAAATAGTGAATTTCTTGTTATCTGCTTATATTGAATTCTTTAGAGGCACACCAATGATTGTACAGGCAATGGTTATTTTTTACGGGGCAGCAATGGCCTTTGGCTATCAAATGGATCCGCTCATTGCTGGTATCGTTATTGTTTCCATTAACACGGGTGCTTATATGGCTGAGATTGTTCGTGGAGGGATTATTTCTGTCGACCCAGGTCAATATGAGGCAGCCCAAGCCATTGGGATGAACCATTTGCAAACAATGATGAATGTTGTTTTACCTCAAGTCATTCGAAACATTCTTCCAGCTACAGGTAATCAATTTATCATTAATATAAAAGATACTGCCGTGTTAAGCGTGATTTCTATATCTGAATTATTTTTCCAAACGAATTCAATTGCAGGGAATAATTTCCGCTACTTTGAGTCATTCTTTGTTGTTTGTATTATTTATTTCGTTATGACTTATACCGTTACATTAATTCTACGCTATATTGAAAGAAGAATGGATGGACCGGAAAATTACGTCGTTGCAGGTGAAATGGATACGGCAGAAGATATCAAAAGAAAAACAACAGGAGCATAGGTGGCGGAAAGGAGAGTTGGAAAAGTGAATACAGTTGTTGATATTCAAGGGTTAAGTAAGTCTTTTGGTAGTCATGAAGTATTAAAAGATATTAACTTCTCAGTGAATAAAGGAGAAGTAGTTACAATCATCGGCTCATCAGGGTCTGGGAAATCGACCCTATTAAGATGTGTCAATCTATTAGAAAAGCCAAGTGGTGGACAAATTATCTATAACGGTGAAAATATCCTCGACGATAAACATAATGTCCATCAATATCGTAAAAATCTCGGCATGGTTTTTCAATCTTTTAATCTATTTAATAACCATAATGTATTGGGCAATTGTGTTGTTGGGCAAATAAAAGTATTAAAGCGTTCAAAAGAGGAAGCAGAAAAAATCGCGAAGAAATATTTGCGTGTGGTCGGGATGGAGGCTTATGTAGAAGCTAAGCCAAGACAGCTTTCCGGAGGTCAAAAACAGCGTGTGGCGATTGCAAGAGCACTTTCAATGGAGCCAGATGTGATGTTGTTTGATGAACCAACCTCAGCACTCGATCCTGAAATGGTTGGCGAAGTGTTAAAGGTGATGAAGGAACTGGCTGGCACAGGCCTGACCATGCTTATTGTCACCCATGAAATGGAATTCGCCCGTGAAGTGTCGGATCGCGTTGTCTTCATGGATAAAGGCGTCATTGCTGAAGAAGGGACACCAGAGCAACTATTCAATAACCCCAAAATGGAAAGAACCAAAGCTTTCCTACAACGTACACGTAACTAAAAGAAGCTTGCCCGATTTAATAATTAAATTGGGTTGGCTTCTTTTAGTTTTAGCCTCTCGTACGGAACGTTGTTAAAAGCTTTGGAATTGGATCAGAAGTTTGTCGGACCTTTGGTAGAATTTGAGCTGCGACAAAGATGAATGAACCACATTCGTAAGACCAACTTATGCTGTCGTATTTCCGCTCCAGAATTAAGCTTATTCATGTCTAGCTCGGAAGGAATACTCTTTTTCCTTAGTTAATGATAAATTTTCTCGTCTATATTCACAGGTAAGACCTTTTTATAAATGGCTTCAATATCTTCTTTCACTGCTTTTCTTGGATTATAATGTACGGTTCCATGATCGTTCATTGCATCTTCTGCTAGTTGGGCGATATCTTCATCTGTAAAGTGGTGATCGAGATGCGAAAAATCTTGTGGAATATCAATAGAATGCATTAATTCTTCTACTAACGGAATAAGAGTTTTGGCTGCTTGTTGCATACTTACGGAATGTAAGGATGGATCAATCATGCGTGCAATTGTTGCATATTTTTCTGTTGATGCCGGAAGATTGTAGGCAATCACTTTTGGTAATATCACGGCATTCGCAAGTCCATGGGGGACACCGTAGCGTGCAGACATTGGATGTGATAAGGAATGAACAATCCCTAATCCACCAAGGCTAAATGACATGCCAGCCAATGTACTAGCAAGATGGACTTGCCCTCTTGCTTCTAAATTGTCTGCATGAGCATAGGTTTGTGGTAAATAGGTCCAGAGCATGCGAATCGCTTGAAGAGCAAGAGCATCTGTAAAAGGATTAGCAGGTAATGAAACATAAGATTCAATGGCGTGGACAAGTGCATCAGCCCCTGTAGCAGCCACATGCTTGCGTGGTAATCCTAGCGTGAGTGCCGGATCCACAAACACAACTTTTGGTACTAGATAAGGAGACCCTAGAACAAGTTTTCTACCACCGTCGCTATCTGTAATTACACTCGCAATCGTTACTTCAGAGCCAGTACCAACTGTTGTTGGAATCGCAAAAAGTAATGGTAGTTTATCTTCTATTGGCTTACCGCCAAGAGCGTATTCCAGTACATGTCCGGGGTGTGTGACTGCTACAGCCAGCGCTTTGGCAAAGTCCATAGAGCTACCGCCTCCAAGGGCAATAATCAAGTCTGCGCCTTCTAGTTGAAAGCTCTTCATGCCTTCCATAACGGAATGAGCAGACGGGTTAGGCTCGATTTCTGCATAAACTGCATATTCAATAGATGCATCTTCTAATACTTGGGTGACTTTTTCTACGACACCTGATGAAATCAGTCCTTTATCTGTACAAACGAAGACCTTCTTCTTTCCTGTCGCTTTAATTTTGTCTGAAAGCTCTTGTTGAACGACCTCATAACCAAATTTTAAATCCGTTTGTAGATTTAAGTGAAATGATGCGTTCAATAAACTCATTCGCTGATCCTCTCCCTCTAATATTTTTTTACTTATAAATAGTTAAGCGCTTACAAGGTGATTTCCTTCTTTCTATAACTAAATTTTAGAAAGAGTGTTAGAATACAAGTAAAAATGAGGGAGTGAGCTTGTTATGCAAAAATCGCTTGTACAAATAAATTCCCCTGTAGGTGTGCTATCAATCGAAGGAACAGAAAAAGCCATCACAGCTGTTCAATTTCTTGATAGAACGGAAATCGCAGAACCATTGAGGGATGACTCGCCAGATGTAATAAAGGAATGCGTACAGCAATTAGAGGAATATTTTCAAGGGAAGAGAGAAGCATTTGACATTACTTATGAGCTCAATGGGACAACCTTTCAAACGAATGTATGGCAAGCGTTAACAACAATTCCTTTCGGCGAGACTGCCTCATATAAAGACATTGCCGTCATTGTTGGAAATGAAAAAGCTGTCCGTGCAGTCGGGAGCGCTAATGGAAAAAATAAAATGGGTATCATTGTACCTTGCCATCGTATTATTGGCACAAACGGAAAATTAACTGGTTATGCAGGTGGGATGGAAAGAAAAGGCTGGTTGCTTGAGCATGAAAGAAAGTTCAGAAAATAGTATAATAGTTCTGGTAAGCAGAATGTTAGAAGAGGTGACTGGAAATGGAGAGAAAAATCGATGAAATCATCAAGGATCGCCGTTCGATTAAAAAATTCAAACAAGATCCTGTAAGCATAGATGAAATTGTAGAATTACTAGAGGTGGCAAAATGGGCACCAAATCATAAAATGACGGAACCATGGCGTTTATTACTATTCGCTGAAAAAGGGAAAGAGAAGTTTATTGACGCATTTTGCCAAACGCAAAAATTAAAGGATGGGACCATACCTGAAAAAGCACAAAATAAATCCGCTTATTTTCGCTCTATACCGTTGCACTTAGTTGTTGTGATGCCTGAGGACCCTCGTCAAAAGACATGGGATGAGGATTATGGTGCAGTGAGTGCAATGATTCAAAATTTCCAATTAGCTGCATGGGAAAGAGGCATTGGCATGATTTGGCGTACCAATGATTGGATCTATAATCCTGTCTTCCGAGAAGCGATTGGTGTAAAACCAGGGGAGAAAGTAGTAGCTACTTTAATGATTGGTTATGCCGATCATATTCCTGAAGCAAAGCCCCGAACAAGTATGAAAGAAAAGCTGCAAATTATTAAAGAGTAAAATAAGGTGACAATAAAGGCTAGGGCAGGTGCGAAAAGCAGTTCCTAGCCTTTTTTTAGCTGCTAGAATATATAATCCTTTTTTAAAGTCAATCAAATATGTTTGTAGGAAGAGTAGTTAGGTATACTATTGGTATATAAAATATCGATTAATGGCTGTTCATTTGTTAGGGGGACTAGAGTTGATTATTGCTATTATTTTTCTATTATTTGTTTCATTCTTTTTTTCAGGGAGTGAAACGGCATTAACTGCAACAAATAAGATGAGGCTGCGAACGAAAGCGAAAAACCATGATAAAAAGGCAGAAAAGCTTCTTAATATCGTCTCAAAGCCAAGTGAGTTTATTACTTCTATTCTCATTGGTAATAACATTGCTAATATCTTACTACCAACACTTGTAACAACCCTTGCTATTCAATATGGGTTTAATGTTGCGCTTGCTTCGGCCATTTTAACAGTAGTTATTATTATATTTTCGGAGGTAATTCCGAAATCCATTGCAGCAGCTTTCCCTGATCGTATATCGTATCTTGTATACCCTGTGATTCGGACCGTTATTTTTATTCTAAAACCAGTGACAGTCATTTTAAATGGCTTAACGGGGTTTATTACCCGCATATTATCAAAGGGGCAGAAACAAGAATCATCGATTTCTAAGGAAGAGCTACGGGCAATGGTGGAAATCGCTGACACGGAAGGCATCTTTAAAAAAGAAGAGTCTCATCGTATTAAAGGTGTACTTAATTTTCACAATTTAAATGTAAAAGACGTGCTAAAAACCCCAAGAATAGATCTTGTTGCGTTTCCTATTACAACTACATTTGAAGAAGTAAGAGATACTGTGATTCAACATCCGTATACAAGGTATCCTGTCTATCGGGAGGATATTGATCGTATTGTCGCAGTTTTTCATTCAAAGTACTTATTATCTTGGGCTGCGGAACCACATAAAACACTAGAGGATTATTGTGATACAGATCCCTTAGTTATTTATGAATTTGCTTCTCTTGAGCGTGTTTTTCGCCAAATGACAATGGAGAAAAAACATCTAGCAATTGTCTTGGACGAATATGGTGGAACAGAAGGAATTGTTACTCATGAAGACATTATTGAAGCCATGATTGGGTTAGAAATTGAAGATGAAATGGATCTTGATACTGAAAGGCATATTCATAAGCTGACTGACACAGAAATCATCTGTAATGGAAAAATTACATTATATCAACTCAATTCTGTATTTAAGACAGATATACCAGAGGAAGATGATGTACTGGCAGGTTACATACAAAAGCAAATAGACCATTTTCCGGCGGTAGGTGAAGTCATTGTACAAAACAATCTTACTTTTGAAATATTAGAAGTAAAAGGGAGAGCACTGACTAAAATAAAAATTACTAAAAAATGATGCTGTGCTTTTAAAGGAGTTTGAAAAAGTGAATAAGCATTCAGAATTGAAATCAATTAAAGAAGTTCGAGCATTTGTTCAAGAAAATAACTTTGCCCTCCTTTATATTTGGAGTGATCAATGTAGTGTATGTCATGCATTGTATCCCAAATTATTAGAGAGTGTGAAGGATTTTCAAAAGATAAAACTAGGAAAAGTTAACTATCAGGTTGTAAGCGAAATAGCCGGTGAGTTTTTGGTTTTTTCTGTACCGACAGTCATCCTCTTTAAAGAAGGAAAAGAGTACTTAAGAGAAGGAAGATTTTTGAGAGTACAGGAGTTTAACAAACAATTAAAGCATTTTATTCAAACTTTATGATGTAAAAAAATGCATTAAAAAGGCACCGTTCTTAAATGAACGGTGCTCTTCATTCATTACAATGCATCTTTGATCACTTTCTTATAATGTAAAATCGCTAATAATCCAAAGATGGAATAAAGCACAGTATAGATAACCATGACAATAATAGTTGGTGTCATCATTTCTGTTCCAAACAAGAACCAGCCCGATTTAACAGCGAAGTAACTATGAGACAGACTGAGAACAAGGGGGATACCAAAAGTGAAAAATTGTTTCACGCAAATGCCTTTTAGGAGATCGTTCTGAGTATAGCCAAGCTTACGTAAAATCGTATAGCCATTCTTTTCTTCTTCCCCTTCATCCATTTGCTTAAAGTAAATGATACAGCCTGAAGTGATTAAGAATGTAAGCCCTAAGAAGCCGGTAATAAATAATGTCAAACCGATAAATATTTTTACCCCTTCAAATTCTAATTGTAGGGACCAAGTATTGTGAGCGAAATCCATTGTTTCGTATAGATTATTCGCTTTTTCTATGTCTCCTGTGTTTTGCAGGTTTATTTTATAAAAATGGTTGCCTTGGTCTTGGAGATTTAATTGTAAATCAGCATTTAATTCATTTTGCAATTGCTTATATAGAGTGTCATCGACAACAGCAGTTGGTGAGCCACCGTTTGTGAAATAAAAGGGAATGACAGGTTCATCATTTAAACCAATAAAGTCTAGTTTGTATTCTTTTGCAGTTGTATGCATCACAATAGAGCTATCATGCTTTACTTTCATCAGTGAGTCATACATTGCTGGCCATCCAGCGAAGAACACTTCATTAGGCAAAACATCTAATCCTTCAACAAATTTATCGCTAACTACTGTAGATTCCATCTTCTTTACATCGACTTCTGCTAATTCGGGATCAACAGTTAGTTCAATCAAATCTATCATATTAAAGGTAGTAACTAAGACTTCCATTGTTTCTTCTGTATAAGCGATATTATGATCATTGAATGCCTCTGTTAGCATATTTGCTTCTTTTTCACTATTAGTAGAAAAATCCGCTTGTACACGTTCAAAAGCACTCTTTTCGGCTGAATAGTATTGGATATAAGATAAAGACAGTAAACCAATGGCAAGTGCCGATACCGTTGAAATAACCGTTAATAGTAACGCATTGGATTTCATGCGGAACATAATAGATGATAAGGACATAACATCTGTTATGCTCAAGTAACCACCTTTGCCTTTACGAATGACATTTCCTAAGAAGGTAATAGAACCACGGAAGAATAGGTACGTACCAACAATCACGCTCCCAAGGATGAAAATCATCACTATAAATAATTCATTTATTGAGGTGAAATCCCCACTGAACAGGCGTGATGAAACATAATAACCAGTAAGAATAAAAGCAATTCCTAAAATACCAATAATTATTTCCACAATTGTTACACGTTTGACGGTGCTTTCTGTCGTAGCTTTAACCTTAAACAGTGATAGGATGCTTTGACGATGAATAAAGAAAAGGTTGTTCGCCATAATGAGAAGGTAAATGGCAGCGAACACGATTAATGTCTGTACCAACGCCTGAGTTGAAAATTGTAATTCAGCTAATTCATCCATTGAGATTAACTTAAATAAAATCATTAGCACAAACCTGGAACAAAGAAAACCGAGAAAAATGCCAATGAATAGAGAACCGAAATACAATAAGAAGTTCTCTATTGTGAGTATGCGGAAGATTTGCCCCTTTGTCATCCCAATTAGTTGAAAGAGACCAATTTCTTGTCCACGTCGTTTAATAAAAAGGTTGTTAGCGAATAAAAGAAAAACAGCAACAATTACGATGAGTAGGACAGATGCTGCCCGTATAGCCGCTGCACCTTTTATTGTACCGCTCGCCTCATCTAATGCAGGGTCATATTGTAATGTAACAAAGGCAAAATAAAGACTAGAGCTAAAAGCAAGTGCAAAAACATAAAGGTAATAATTCTTCAAATTCTTCTTTAAATTACGCCAAATGAGCAAATTAATGTTCATTTTGTACACCGCCCAAAATGGCTTGCGTCTTCATAATATCCTTAAAGAAATCTTGCCTCTTCTCATCACCTTTGTTCAATTGGGTGTAGATATGTCCATCTTTAATAAAAATTACGCGACTGCAGTAACTCGCTGCAACAGGATCATGTGTGACCATGATAATCGTAGATTTTCTTGTTTCATTCAGTCGCGTTAATTTATTGAGTAAATCAGAAGCTGCTTTTGAGTCAAGGGCACCGGTCGGTTCGTCCGCAAAAATAATACTTGGCTCATGAATGAAAGCACGTGCTGCTGATGTTCGTTGTTTTTGACCACCAGAGATTTCACTTGGATATTTGTTTGCTAATTCTTCAATCCCTAATTCAGTGGCGATGTCAGAAAAGCGTTTATTGGCTTCAGTCCGTGATACTTTTTTGATTGATAATGGCAGTAAAATGTTTTCTTTTACTGTCAATGTATCAAGTAAATTATAATCTTGAAAAATGAAGCCAAGATAATGTTTACGGAATTCCGCAAGTTGTCTTTCTTTCATTTTCGTCATTTCTTTTCCTTCAATACTAATGGAACCAGAGCTTAAGTGATCAATCGTCGAAAGGATATTGAGCAAGGTTGTCTTCCCTGACCCCGATGCCCCCATAATACTGACAAATTCACCTTGCTTTATATGCAGGTCCAAGCCTTTTAAAACTTCTTGTTTATTCCCTCTACTACCGTAGGTTTTATGAATTTTATGTGCTTCTAATATATTCATGTGAATGCTCCTTTTTCTAAGCTTACCTACATTGTAAAGGGATAGAGGGACTTTCTCCTTCGATTCAGCGAACAAAATATCATTGTGTGTGACATTATTGTCACTTCGTTGTCATTCTTATATGAACGAAATCATTCATTTTAGGGAACACAAGTGTTACTGTCGTCCCTTCATTTATGATTGAGCTAACTTGAATGTTTATTTTTAATGTATCAGCTGCTTTTTTGGCCAAATAAAGCCCCATTCCTGTAGCAGCATGTCCTGCATGGTCAGCTGTTGAGGTGAATCCCTTGTCATATATACGCGGTAAATCTTTTTGTGAAATGCCTTTCCCTTTATCTGAAATGGTGAGAACGTTAATGTCACCAAGTGCCTGTGATTCAATGGTAATTTCGGATGAGTGACTGTATTTTACTGCATTAGATAAAATCTGCCTAATCACAAACCCAAGCCATTTACCATCACTTGTCACTTCTTTCACTGCAAGATCGAGTTCAAAACCAATCCCTTTTTGCATGCACCAAGATTGCAAGTCTCGTATTTCCCTAAATAATATTTCCTCAAGTGAGACCTTATCAATATAAAGATCATTTTCTAAAGTTGGCATACGCTTATGGTGAAGCTGCTGATCAAGCAGTAAATGAATGCGAAGCCACTCGTTAGCTAAAGCTGATTTCGAGCTTGGATGCTCTAGGCGATCAATGATGAGTTTCATTGCCGTTAAAGGGGTCTTTACCTCATGAATCCATCGCAATAATTCATCTTTCTCTTGTTCAATCTCCAATTTGATCTGTTGATTTTCCACATCTAATTGCTGCGTTTGTTTCTGAAGACTAGATTCAATGATTTTTTCAAAAGGTGAGCCGGCCTCTTCTAAATAGTGGAGATCAAGTCCAGGTGCCCAATTTTCTAATCGGCGGTAGTAGGAGGCCTCTTTTATAAACCGCAAGAATAGAAAGATAATGAAAATAACCAGCAGGATCCCAACCATATAGAGGGTCGAATACATTGATAATCCAGGATCAATATAAGCAAATACAATGATAAGCATCAGAGAGAAGAGGAAGAGAAGTATCCAACTTATTCGTTCTTTTAAAAAAGTAAACACCATATTAATAGTCCTCTTCCATTGCCATATAACCTTGTCCTACCTTTGTATGTATATGTTTGCCTAAATCGATTTCCTCCAGCCGTTTTCTTAGCCGGTTCACATTAACGGTTAAAGTATTGTCACTAATAAATCGCTCATCATCCCATAGAGCTTTTATAAGTTCATCACGGCTTAGTGTTTTATTTTTGTGTTGAAGCAATTGTTTAAGAATAAACATTTCGTTCTTCGTTAAGGTAATCTCACCGTGTTCGTTAGAAACCGCATATTTCTCATAATCGATTTTAGCTCCATACCATGTTTGTAGTGTCTGAGAATCAGCCGTATAGTTATAGGCTCTTCTTAATAAAGCTTGGATTTTTGCCACAAGCACATCGAAATGAAAAGGCTTTTGCACAAAATCATCCGCTCCAAGTTGCATAGACATGACCATATCTGTCGGGTGATCACGAGAAGATAAGAAAATAATTGGGACAGTAGAATGGTTACGAATCATACGACACCAATGAAAGCCGTCATATTTAGGCAATTGAATATCTATGATTACGAGGTCGGGCTTAACTTCTGAAAATCGTTCAATTACTTTTGAGAAATCATCAATTCCATTCACGTTATATGACCATTGTTCTAACCTTTCTCTGATCTCCCGATATAAGCTTTCATCGTCTTCTATAAGTAAGAGAGTAAACATCTTTTCACCACACTTGTTTTTCCATATATTATATTAAAAACGAAAGGGAGGACAACCTTCTAGAAAAAAAGAAGACCGTACAGCGACGATCTTCTTATCCGTTATTTTCCGATAGCTTCAACTGTCGTTGCTACTTTCCCGATAACGAGTTCGCTACCAAGCATTGGAGATTCTTTAGGCTCTTCCCCTTGTTTTGGTTCTGGGCGTTTATGTGCTTGTTTGAATATGTCACTTTCCTTCCAAGCTTGGAAGCTATCAAGGTCTTCCCAATACATATTCACATTCAATTCATCATGTTCTTCTAAGTTTTGTGTAATAACGGTTTCCACTTTAATGAAACCTTCCATTTCTTGTAGAGGACCTGGCTTGGTGAAGTTAGGTGCTAATCTTTCAGCAAAACCTTTTTTCATTTTAATGCGATTCGTTACAATATACATCATGATTCCTCCTTTTAGTGATCATGCTTTTATTATAAACTTACTTTCATCAATTCTGAAATTAAAGCCCTTCATTTGGTAAAATAAAGGCGAGAGGTGAGAGGGATGTATAGTGAAGCGTTATTAATTGATGAATTGGTGAAAAGAATCATTGCAGGTGAGTATCTATCGAATGAAAAGTTCCCATCTGAAAATCAATTAGCAGAAGAGTTTCAGTTGCCAAGAATGACTGTGAGAAAAGCGTTACAACACTTAGAAGGTCGAGGCCACCTTTATTCCGTTCGCGGAAAAGGGCGGTATTTAAAGCCTGAATCAGATGTGATTCATTTACACTTATCGGGGGGCGAAAGTTTTACAGATAAAATGCTAGCTTCCGGTTATGATTTGAAAACGGTGAATCTATTTTCCCCAGCTAATGAGATAGATAAAGAGAACCAAACCTATATGTTGTCGAGACTTCGCTATATTAATGGGGAGCCAATTGCTATTCATCAATCGTATGTCAATACAGAGGTTTTCCCTACTATTAAAAAAGATGCGCCGACAATTACATCCATGTTCGCCTATTACCGAGCTCATGGTTTTCATCACTTCACCAATAATGGAGCAGTATTAAGCGTACAATTTCCCTCCGCCTATGAGCAAGAGTTGCTCAAGTGCAATAATATCCTCCCACTTATTTGTCTTGAAAGTCATACCGTATGCGAAGACACTGAAAAAATACTAGAACGAACGTGCATTCTTTATAGAAGTGATAAATTTAAGTATCGGCTCCGTTAAAATGGGGCCGATTGCTTGGTTTTTAGATATATATAGCTAGAGAGAACGATGAGAGAGAGAGAAATAAACATGATTTGCGCGCAATACATAGTCAAATCTATAAGTATGTTGCGTGTAGCTAAGATTTGCACGCAGTACATAGCCAAATCCAAAAGAATGGTGCGTGTAACTAAGGTTTGCGCGCAGAACATAGCTAAATTCAAAAGTATGTTGCGCGAAACTAAGGTTTGCGCGCAGTACAAAGTCAAATCCAAAAGTATGTTGCGCATAACTAAGGTTTGCGCGCAGAACAAAGCTAAATCCAAAAGTATGTTGCGCGAAACTAAGGTTTGCGCGCAGAACAAAGTCAAATCCAAAAGTATGTTGCGCGAAACTAAGGTTTGCGCGCAGAACAAAGTCAAATCCAAAAGTATGTTGCGCGAAACTAAGGTTTGCGCGCGGAACAAAGTCAAATCCAAAAGTATGTTGCGCGAAACTAAGGTTTGCGCGCAGAACAAAGCTAAATTCAAAAGTATGTTGCGCGAAACTAAGGTTTGCGCGCAGAACAAAGTCAAATCCAAAAGCATGTTGCGCGAAACTAAGGTTTGCACGCAGAACAAAGTCAAATCCAAAAGCATGTTGCGCATAACTAAGGTTTGCGCGCAGAACAAAGCTAAATCCCAAAGCATGTTGCGCGAAACTAAGGTTTGCGCGCAGAACAAAGTCAAATCCAAAAGTATGTTGCGCGAAACTAAGGTTTGCGCGCAGAACAAAGCTAAATCCAAAAGCATGTTGCGCGAAACTAAGGTTTGCGCGCAATACAAAGCCAAGTCCATCATCCTCTTGCGTGAAACCATGTTTTACACACAGTCTCAGTTTTAAACGCTCATATAAGAATATATATTTTGATTGGATGAGGCTGACAACAGTTTGAAGGATATTGTCGCCAAATTTATATGGAAATGCGGACATGATCACCTTGCATGGTAGGGCGTACCAGCCTCTGATACTCCTGGCTTTTGCGGCGGAATAATTATACCCGTAGAGGCTCGATGTCAAAGGGTATCATGAAATTAAGCTCATAATTGAACAATAACCTTAACGGAATATGGTAGATAATCGCTTGATAAGCGAGAGCAACCACCGACCACCGATCTACTCACCCTACTAGCTGACAACCACATTAATAACCTCAAAAAAAGCAGCTCAAGCTCGAAACCAATATTGCTATATCCATTTTCAAAGACCCCTCACCACAAAAAGGAGAGGGGTTTTTTGCAAGGGTTAATTCTATAAAGGTGTCCGCCATGTAAATCCTTATTTACACAATATTAAAAATAAATTAAAACACAACAGCTTGGCGCCAAGTTACGATGAACTTGCGAGAGGAGGTAGGGAGATGAATCGAAAAAGAAGAACAACGATTTTAGTGAAGGCGGGAGCCTCGTTGGCTAAGGAGATGGCGAGAGAGGTGACCGAACATTACGACGTAAAAGAAATAGTTGCACCGAGAAACGGTTTAACAATGCTGAAGGTAAGAGAAACAGCCAAGCGATCCCTATTTTATCTAGGGGAAGTATTAATGACGGAGACGATGGTAGAAATAGAGGGCAGTATAGGTAAGGGAATGGTCATCGGTCTAGAAGAAGAGTGGTCTCGTGACCTTGCCATCATTGATGCCGCTTATGGAGCAAAATTGCCGATTATGGCGAGATGGAATCAACTTCTCCAAGCGAAAGAAGAAGCAATCATCAATCAGGAAAACAAAGAGCAGGCACAATTAATGGAAACAAAAGTGTCCTTTGAAACGATGTCAATTTAAGGGAGTGAAAATAATGCCACTTGATTATGTCCATGACACACAAGCTGTATTTCGCAAGGTAATGGATGGTATGGCACAGCCTGGTAAAACAAATAGTTTAGCTAAGCAAATGATTCAAATTGACCATCCAATTGATTGTTATCATTCTACCTTTTTAACGATGGTCACCTTACTCGATAGCGAGGCAACTTTCCATATTAAAGGGAACCATACGCCACTCGTCCAAAGAATCTCCCAACTGACATTAGCCAAGCATGTGGAGGAAAGTGAAGCCGATTTTATCATCATTACAGCTGATTTACCACAAGCTGGTCTAATAAGCGCTATCCAATCGGCGAAAAAAGGTAGTTTAATCGACCCTCAACTTTCTGCCACCATCATTATTGAGACCCCAGAGCTGTCATCAGGACAAGAATGGCTATTAAAAGGACCGGGGATCAAGAAGGATAAGCGTTTAAAGCTCGCTTATTCTCAGACAATCAACCAAGCACGTGAAGAGAAAAATCAGGAATTTCCGCTAGGAATCGATATCGTGATAACGGACCAAGTAGGTAAGCTTGTTTGTTTACCAAGGACAACAGTAATCAGTGAGGTGAGTAAGTAATGGGATATGTTGCCGTTAAAGGAGGGACAGAGGCTATCGAAGCCTCCATTGAACGCCTTCGTTATAACCGGCTGAAAGGTGAAAGGCATATAGAAATTGAAACAATTCTTGCCACGATGAAGGGTTTAGTAGATCAGGTGATGTCTGAAGCTAGTCTGTATGCGCCTATGTTAGCTGCGCTGGCTATTAAACAATCGGAAGGGAATATGGAGGAGGCCGTATTTACCTTGCGTGCCCATCGTTCGACATTACCACGATTGTATTATAGCGAAGCAATTCAGACAGAAGATATGCGCATTTCTAGGCGGATCTCTTCTAGTTTTAAAGATATCCCTGGTGGACAAATATTAGGAGCAACAACGGATTATACACATAGATTGTTAGATTTTGATTTATTAATAGAGAATCAACAAGAAGAGAAACAATGGTTGCAGCATTATAAAGAAAAAACCGATCAGCTGAGAGAGCAGCCATCATCACAAATTTTCCCTAAAGTTGTGGAATATTTAAGGAAAAACGGTCTTGTGCAAACTTATGTAGATGATAATCGCGAGCCTTTTGATGTCACAAAGAAGAGCCTCCAATTTCCTGCCAATCGAAGTGCAAGGTTGCAGACATTAACAAGGGGACAGACAGGTGCAGTTACTTCTCTTGGTTATGCTTCTATGCGGGGATACGGTCAAGTTCATCCCAATGTAGGGGAGTTGAGGGTGGGTATGATGCCTATTCACATCTCATCTCCACATGAATGTGAGGAAGAGCATTATTATATAGGTGCTATTGAAGTGACAGAAGTGGAATCATTTGTGCCGGTAAAGGGCGCGAGTGAGGAAAGTGAAGAAGCCCTCGACTTTGAAATCGGCTATGGGATGTGCTACGGGCAAAATGAGACAAAGGCGATAGCGATGAGTATTTTAGATCAATGCTTGCAGCACCCATCACCTGATTTTCCTACACATGACGAGGAGTTTGTTTTATTGCATATTGATTCCGTTGAATCGACAGGGTTCATTTCGCATTTGAAACTTCCTCATTATGTGACTTTCCAATCTAAGCTCGATCGTGCAAGAAAAGGACAGAAAGGAGAGTAATAATTATGACAAGACTCCATCATTTTGCTTTCTTCGATGAAGGCTCAAAAAAAGAGATTAGAAGAACGATCTTAAAAGCGATTAGTATTCCAGGTTATCAAGTGCCCTTTTCTTCGAGGGAAATGCCTATCGCTAGAGGCTGGGGTACAGGTGGATTACAGGTGACGCTATCCATCATTGGCAAAGACGATGTATTAAAGGTGATTGATCAAGGGTCAGATGAATCGGTTAATGCAGTCAATATCAAAAAACTAGTTGAAAAAACGACAGGCATTGCCATTACGGAAGGAACGGCAGAAGCAACGATTATTCAGTCAAGACATCGCATCCCTGAGCAGCCTTTAACAGAAGGTCAAGTGCTCGTCTTGCAGGTCCCTGCTCCAGAACCATTGCGGTCAGTAGAAAAGAGTGAAAGACAAACGAAAATTCTCCATGCGGAAGAAGAATACAGCGGTGCTTGGCTACAGTTATTTGAACAAATTATGAAATATGGTCAGACCAAAACAGGGGCGGACCACCCCGTCTATGTAGCTGACCGTTATGTCATGGCACCGAGTCCTATTCCCCGATTTGATAATCATAAAATGAATCATTCAGAAGCACTTATTTTATTAGGGGCAGGACGAGAAAAGAAAATTTATGCGGTTCCACCTTATACAGATGTCCGTTCATTAGCATTTGAGGATTACCCATTTACTGTCGAATCTTTCGCAGAACAAGCTTGTCATTTATGCGGGTCAACCGATACGTTTTTAGATGAGATCATAGATGCAGATAAGGATAAGGTGTATTACCAATGTAATGATTCTCACCATTGTTTAGCACAAGTAAATGGGGCGATTCAAGGAAAAGGGGATATAAGCTATGCGTGATGAACCTATCTTACAAGTCCAGCGATTAGAAAAAGTGTTTGGAAGAAGCTGTAGTCATTGTCAGCATCAAGATACGAGACAGTTAGAAAAGAATTTTTGCCCTTATTGTGGGACAGTGTATGCCTGTCGAAATATCTCGTTTGAATTATTTCCCGGGGAAATATTAGGGATTGTTGGCGAAAGTGGGAGTGGGAAATCTACGCTTATGCAATGTTTATATTTTGATGAGACTGCGACAGGTGGGGAAATGTTTATCAACCATGAAGATTTTAAGGAGAAAAACATTTTTGCTCTTTCTAATCAGCAAAAAAGATATGTGCGCAACCATATCCTCGGAATGGTTTATCAAAATCCAGCAAAAGGGTTGAAGATGAACTTTTCCTCTATTGGAAATATCGCTGAGAAACTCATTGCAGCAGGCAATCGCCATGTCGGTGAAATGGAGCGTGTCGGAACGGAATTGCTCGACAAAGTCCATCTTCCCCTTTTTAGAATGAAAGAAGAACCCAAGCGGTTCTCAGGGGGAATGCAGCAGCGTGTGCAGATTGCAAAAGCCCTTTCTAACTATCCTCCTATTCTTTTCTTAGATGAAGTAACGACCGGGTTAGACTTATCTGTGCAAGCCAGTGTCCTTGATTTAATTAAAACGATTCAACGTGAGATGGGTATCAGCATGATTGTGGTATCGCATGACTTAGCCGTTATTCGTATGCTAGCTGACCGCACAATGGTGATGTTAAATGGGGAAGTAATCGAAAAAGGGCTAACAGATCAAATCCTTGAAGATCCTCAAGACGCTTACACACAACAGCTTGTTTATTCGTTGCTATAAAAGAGGAGGGTGCATATGTATATTATTCATAACGGTGTGATTGTACTTGAAGATAGAATGCTAGAAAAACATGCAGTATTAGTAGAAGAAGAACGGATCAAGGCGATTGTAAAAGAAGATGAACTCACTTCATTTACCAATGTTGAAAGAATAGATGCAAACGGGGGTTATATTTCTCCAGGATTTATAGATATTCACTCTGATTATATTGAATCTATCATCTCGCCGCGACCGACAAGTATGATGAATGTCCAAATGGGCCTGCGTGAAGCAGAAAAGATCCTCATTGGACACGGGATTACAACGATGTTTCATTCACTTTCTTTCTACCGGGAGGATATTTTCACCCATAAGCCGATGCGCTTACCAGAAAATGTACAGAAATTAGTCGAAGCGATTACGGAAACATCCGAGCAGCAACATCTTATTCGCCATCGCCTACATGCTCGTTTTGAAATAGATAATCTGGAAGGTGTCGACCGTTTAATAGAGAACCTCCGTTCAGATAAAATTCACCTGCTATCTTTTATGGATCATACACCAGGTCAAGGTCAGTATCGTAATTTAGAAGTTTTTCGTGAAACGATGCGTGGTTATCGTGATTTAACTGAACAGGAGTTAAATCGTATTATCCAAGACCGCCTATCTTCAAAAGTGATGACGATTGACATGATGAAAGAGATTGCTGAAATAGCGATAGGGCAAGGGGTTAGCATTGCTTCACATGATGATGACCATAAAGGTAAGATTGACCTCGTCCAATCCATTGGGACCACAATCAGTGAATTTCCAATTACATTAGAGGTTGCTAAAAAGGCGAAGCAGAGCGGTCTATATACAATCGTTGGGGCGCCCAATATCCTTTTAGGCGGCTCGCACTCAGGCAATTTATCTGCAGCAGAGGCGATTCGCCATCAATGTGCAGATATTTTATGTAGTGATTATTATCCATCGGCCTTACTCCATTCTATCTTTACGCTCCATGATAAGTATGATCAGAACCTCCTAGATATGTTCCAAATGGTCACTTCAAAGCCAGCGAAGGCAGTAAACCTTGATCATGAAATTGGTTCTATCAAACCTGGCTATAAAGCCGATTTACTCATCATTGAGAAATTGGATGATGGTTTTCCAACTGTAACATTAACAATGGTTAATGGTGTTGTGATAACGACAACAAATTACCGAAAAAACCTGGCAATGGAGGAGGTAATACGATGACATTCTTAAAAATTGAAGGTCTGGAGAAGAATTTTCAAATTGTGCATTTAGGTCAGACGATTCATGCTGTGCAACAGTTGAACTTCTCAATGAACCAAGGTGAATTTATCGGGATCACGGGCAAAAGTGGCAGTGGGAAATCAACGATCTTAAAAAGTATTTATCGCACATATTTACCTGAAGCGGGGCGGATTTATTTTGACTCAGAGAAATATGGATGGATTGATCTGCAAAAAGCGTCAGAAAGGGAGATCATCTATTTACGAAAATATGAAATTGGGTATGTGTCACAATTTTTAAATGTCATGCCACGAACAACCGCCCGCGAATTAGTAGAGCAATCTGTTTTGGAGACGGGGCGGTCATTATTAGAAGCACAAAAAGAAGCAGAGGAAGTGCTTTCTCATTTTGAACTTGATCGCAAACTATGGGATACGTACCCTAATACGTTTTCAGGTGGGGAAAAGTTAAGGTTAAACATCGCCATCGCAGCCGTTAAAAAGCCAAGGCTACTCCTTTTAGATGAGCCAACAGCAAGTCTTGATCAACAGTCCAAACAAAAGGTGAAAGAAGTGATTCAAAAGTTAAAGGAAAGTGGGACAACATTGCTAGGGGTTTTCCATGATATCGAATTTATGGATGAATTATGTGATCATATTTTTGAAATGAGCCAGCAATCGTTCAAAAGGGCAGGAGCAGCCTTATGAGGAAGGCGGATTTACATGTTCATAGCGATTTTTCAGATGGCGCAGATTCCATTCAAGTGGTTATGGAAAAAGCTGCAGCGGCCGGTATCACACATATTAGCATCGTTGACCATGATACGGTAAAAGGGCAAGGGGAAGCCTTGAAATGGGCCGAAACATATCAGATTCAGCTTATTCCTGGGATTGAAATTTCCGCATTTGATTTCAAAAGAAACCGAAAAGTACACGTACTAGGCTACCATTATGATGCTAACAAAGGGCATATTTTAGCATTATGTAATGAAGTGCTTAAGCGGAGACAAGCCCATTCCATTTGGCAAATTGGGCAAATTCAACAGCAAGGCACCCATTTGTCTATAAAAGCAATATCGCAAATCGCCTTACCAAGTGAGACGATTTATAAGCAACATATTATGGCGGCCATTACGTCAGAACCTTACGACTCAGAAGCATATAAAAAGTTGTATCGTTCACTGTTTAAAGGAGGGGGAGTAGCTGCTGGGGATATTGCTTATGTGGACGTATATGATGCCATTCGAGCGATTAAAGCAGATGGTGGATTTGCTGTAATTGCCCATCCTGGTCAACTTGATTCCTATGATCTGATTGAAGAGCTTGTAGATAGTCAGATTGGATTGGATGGTGTTGAGCGTAATCATCCTGATCATAGTGAAGCGGATCACCAAAGAATTGATATCCTTATGGCAAGGTATGGTCTTCTTATGACAGGTGGTTCAGATTATCACGGTGCATTTGGTTCATCAGTCCGTATGGGGGACTATGAGTCGCCTCTAAACCGATTGTTAACTGATTATTTGGTTTGTAAATGATTAGTGAAAGCCGGTATATTTCGTGTAAAAAGACAGTAAATTCAGTCTTTTGTGTAGATTATTATGCTTAAATTAAAGTGAAATAAGTTAAATCGTAAATAAAGGGAGTGAATGAAAATGGGTAAAAAATCATATGGTTGGTTGCTGCTTGTATTATTGACTTTGTTACTTGGTGCTTGCTCAGAAGAAGGAAATAGCGAGGCTTCTGCAAGTGATGATGTTGTCGATATTGTTTGGTATCCAAGTGAATCAGGATCAGATATGAAATCATCAAGAGATGACATTGGTGAGGTAATTGCTGATGCAACAGGTCGTGAAGTAAAGCACCATTTAACAACGGATTATGCGATTTCTATTGAGACAATGGTAAATAACAATGCGGAGCTCGCTTTTATGGGTGCACAAGGTTATATAGAAGCGAAAGAGCGTAATGACTCTATTCAACCATTAGTTGTTTCAACAGGAGAATCAGGCACGTTAGACGATGCCGTTTATCATAGCTGGTTAGCTGTCAATGTTGATGATGTAAATAACTATAAAGAAAATGGGGAATTTTCTTTAGATACAATTGCTGATAAAAAAATGTCATTTGTATCAAATAGTTCCACATCAGGATTTAAAGTACCTGCCTCTGATTTGATTGCCCATTTTAGTGATAAAAGTTTAACAGAAGAAGATTTAATGGAAGGTGGCCCATTATTCTCTCAGGTATTGTTCGGCAATTCACATCAAGGGTCTGCGGTTAATTTGTTAAAAGGAAGTGCTGATGTAGCAGCTTTTTGTGATACATGTGTAGAAAATTATGTTGAGCTTGTGGAAGGCGAAGCGAATCGTCCGGGTTCGATTTATCGCGTAAAAGATAATGCAGCTGAGCCATTTAGTCTTGTAAAGGGTAAAGAATTTGTGCTCATTAGTGTCACACCGGTTTTAAATGCACCTTTTGTTGGCAATATCGACCTTTTAGGGGAGGATGGTTTTAAAAAGCTACAAGACTACTTATCGAGTGACGAAGTAGCAAATAATGAGAAAATCTTTGTTCCTGAGGGTTCAGATCAATCGGCTTTATTCTTTAAATCTGGTGAAGAAAGATTAGCGCCAGTGGATGATGAATGGTTTAACCCGATAAGAGAGCTATCTAAGTAATCTATGAGGAGGCGAAATCCTTTGGCATTATTAGAAATAAGGGGACTAAATAAATCCTATCAAGGTCACCGTGTACTAACAAATATCGATTTTACTGTTGAAACAGGTGAATTTTTATCGGTTATTGGTCCATCAGGAGCCGGAAAATCAACCTTATTGCGATGCATCAATCGCTTAGTGGAAGCGGATAGTGGCGAAATCCTTTTTAATGGGGAAAACATTCTTACACTTGGCAGAAAGTCATTGAGAAAAGAAAGAGCCAATATCGGGATGATCTTTCAACATTATAATCTTGTCCCACGTTTAACAGTTATCGAAAATGTACTTCATGGGCGCTTCGGATATAAGTCAACTTTACAAGGAATGTTCGGTATTTTTAGTGAAGAAGAAAAAGAAAGAGCTTTCTATCTCCTAGAGAAGCTGGGCATCGCTGACCATGCTTATAAACGCTGCGACCAACTAAGTGGAGGACAACAGCAAAGAGTAGGAATTTGCCGCGCACTTATCCAAGATCCGAAGCTCATCTTATGTGACGAACCGATTGCGTCATTAGATCCTCATTCTTCCAAGGTCATTATGGATTATCTGAAGTCTATTACCGAGGAAATGGGTATCACTTGTATCGTTAACCTCCATCAAGTCGAGGTAGCCCAATCCTATTCGAATAGAATTATCGGTTTAAATAAAGGACATTTAGTTTTTAATGGGCCAAATATACAATTAGACACTCATCATATTGGAGAAGTCTATGGTATGGATACAAGAGAGCTTATAACGGTATGAGGAAGGCGAATATGTTAACAGATCAAAAACGATTAAGTAGAAAATGGCAACATCTCTTCTTGCTGATTATCGTTTGTTGCTTCACATGGTTATCGATTGAGATGGTCCAATTTGACTTTTATCAAAGCTTGTTAGCTATTCCAATAGCTGGTCTATGGATGGTTGAAAATTTATGGATTACGGCGCATACTTGGCGTGAGTTTCCTGACATTATGTTGAAATTGGTAGAAACCATTCTCATGTCAGTAGCTGCGACAACGATAGCGGCATTCATTTCTTTCTCCCTCGGAATATCAGGTTCAACAACGACGAGGCGTAATGGTTTAATGGCGGGGTTATCTAGAGGGATAGCTTCTGTCGCGAGAAATATCCCTGTCGTAGCATGGGCGTTAATTCTTCTACTCTCATTTGGACAAAACTCATTAACTGGATTTCTTGCTCTATTTGTTGGTACAGTTGGCTTTTTGACGAGAGCGTTTATGGAAACGATTGATGAAGTGGGCTTAAAGTCTTTTGAAGCCTTAACGGCGACGGGGGCCACATATTTTCAAGGGATCTCTAAAGCCGTTATTCCACAGGCATTACCACAAATGTTGAGTTGGATGTTGTTTATGATCGAAACGAATATAAGAAGCGCAACTTTGGTTGGCATTTTGACAGGTACAGGTATCGGCTATACATTTGACCTGTATTATAAGACCTTAAATTATGAAGCGGTTGCGCTGGTGACATTATTAATTATCCTTACAGTCATCGCCATAGAACTCACATCGAACCGTATCAGGAAGGTGATCTTATAATGGGAATAGCCTATATAAAGCGAGATAAAACGGGTCGAATTAATATAAAAATAGGCAATAAGGTTGACTATACATTAAAGGCGATTCTATGGAGCCTCGGCATTGTAACTGTTGCTGCCTTCCTTTTTTTTGACTATACCGGCTTTCAGTTAACTTCCGCATTAAAGGAGACAATGACGAATTTACAGACAATGTTCCTTACGCCAGCTTTAACTCACTTTTCTTGGGGTGAAGCGTTGTATCAAGTTGGTGTTACATTAGCATTAGCCGTTCTATCGACAGTAATTGGAGCCGTAATTGCCTTTTTCCTTGCATTATTATCAGCGGAAAACTTATCAAATCAAGGTATAGCTAAAGTGATTAAAACGTATGTCGCGTTCATACGAGCGGTTCCAACGGTTTTATGGGTTTTGATTTTTGCTATTGCAGCTGGATTAGGGAGTACGGCTGCTGTTTTAGGCATGCTGTTCCATTCCGTAGCCTATTTGGTAAAAGCTTTCTCCGAATCATTTGAGGAAGTGGATAAAGGGGTGCTTGAAGCGTTACGGTCGACAGGTGCTGGCTGGTGGCAAACTATCGTTCATGCAGTTTTACCATCTACAATGACTTATCTTTTATCATGGACATTTCTTCGTTTTGAAATCAATTTTTCAGTTGCTGTTGCAATGGGGGCGGCCGCAGGGGCAGGTGGCATTGGCTTTGAACTCTTTATGGCATCGGGATTCTACTTTGATTTAAGAGAAGTTGGTTTTATCACCTATTGTATTCTCCTTGTTGCGATACTATTAGAACTTGCGTCGACACAGCTTAAAAAACGCTATTTCCCAAGTCAACATTAAAAGGCTGCCTTACATAGACAGCCTTTTTTAAGCTTCAAAGCTTTTTTTACCTGGTGCTTTCATACGGTAAACTTGAAATAATAATAATGCACAAACGGAAAGAATCATTCCTGAAATATAAGGAAATCCAATCGAAACAGTAAATAATAACCCGCCGAGAGGAGGACCAAGTATTCTTCCTAAGGAATCAAAAGAGGATAAAAGCCCTGTTATATTGCCATGCGCTCCTTTTGCTGATTTTGTTAATAGACTTGACACTGCAGGTCTTATCGCGCCATTGCCCATTCCGAAAATTGTAAGGAAGATTGCCGCGGTTAAGAAGGTATCTAATGTTAAAATAAGCCCCATACCAATCACACTGACGATTATGCCCCCTTGAATGACTGCTCCTTCTCCATATTTCTTAGAGAGCCTCCCGACTAACCCGCCTTGAACAAGAGCAGAACCGAAGCCCATTATCATAAAAATGATACCTAGTTCTGTTGGCTGTAGCCCTGCTTTTTGAAAAGCAAAATAAGCAAAGGTAGCCTCTAATCCTGCAAGAGACAGAGATACACACAGATTCAAGATAAATAAAATGGAGGTCGTGCCTTTAAACGCTTCCCAAAATGAAGGACGCTCTCTACCTTCGCCTGTACCTGTTGCAGGTAACGATTCTTTTAAAACAAAAAGGACGAAAAGACTCGTAATTAGCGAGAGAGTTCCTGCTACATAAAAGGGTGTACTTAAACTTGCTTGGGAAAATACCCCACCTATTGCTGGGCCAAATATAAAGCCTAAACCTGTTGCAGCGCCAATCATCCCCATGCCTTTTGCACGGTCCTCCTCTGTCGTGATATCAGCAACATAAGCCATCGCTGTTGGCATATTTGCTGCAGACAGCGTTCCTCCAATGATGCGTGCGACAAATAACATCCATAATTCACTAGATAAAGCCATTAAGAAGAACGAAAGTGAGAGACCTAATATGCCGATGAGCATGACTGGTTTCCTGCCATAACGGTCAGACACACGTCCCCATAATGGTGCGAAGATAAATTGCATAAGTGAATAAACGGCCATTAATAAACCTAATTGCGAAGGGGTTGCCCCAATTTCTTCTGCATAGAATGGTATAACCGGAATAATGACACCAAATCCGGACATAACGAGAAACATAACAGCAAACAAAATAGGTAAAGCTTTTTTCTTTTCGATCACAAAAGTCACTCCAATACTGATAACAGCTCTATAACATAAATATCATAAGGGCAGAGAAAAAGAAAGTGCTGTAGGAAATCAAAGTTATATACCTCTATTATGTCCAGTAATGCAGGATTTAGTGCAGATAATAAGAAGTATCTATTAATTATTATTCTTATAAAGTGATTTGGTGAGAAAATCTTTTACTAGCATAGCTTCTTGTGCATTCAGTCTATTATGAACCAATTAAATAAGTTAAAAGAACTTTTTTTAGAAAACTATAGATTTTTTTGTATAAATATACTATTATATTGAAAATACAATATTTTGATATTTCTTATAATTATAGGGAGGTGCTAGAATGAGTAAAGCTCAGAATAGAAAAGTATTAATTGCTAGCCTTGTTGGAAGCTCGATTGAATGGTTTGATTATTTTCTCTATGGTACGGTTGCTGCTCTTGTATTTAATGAATATTTCTTCCATAGTGATGACCCAACAGTCGGCTTAATGTTGGCATATGCTTCATTTGCGTTAGCATTCTTTATTCGACCACTAGGTGGAGTAATCTTCAGCCATATTGGTGATAGGGTAGGGAGAAAGAAAACATTAGTATTAACATTAACCATTATGGGTGGATCTACTGTATTAATGGGCTTCTTACCAACGTATGAAACCATTGGTGTCATGGCACCTATTCTGCTGATTATTCTTCGTCTTATTCAAGGAATTGGACTCGGAGGAGAGTGGGGTGGAGCTGTTTTATTAGCTGTAGAATATGCCCCAAAGGAAAAACGTGGATTATTCGGTAGTGTCCCACAAATGGGGGTAACTATCGGTATGCTTCTTGGAACGATTGCGCTGTCTATTATGACATTATTACCTGAAGAGCAGTTTCTATCATGGGGTTGGCGTGTTCCGTTTATCATGAGTGCATTACTCGTCTTCTTTGGTCTTTGGATCCGTAAAGGAATCGATGAAACACCATCGTTTAAAAAGGCACAAGAAAGTGGAGAGATTGCTAAAATACCAATCGTTGAAACATTTAAAACCTCTTGGAGAGAAGTACTCATTTCAGTAGGAGCAAAAGTAGTAGAAACCGCGCCGTTTTATATTTTCGGTACGTTTATCGTTTCATATGCAACGAGCGAATTAGGCTTTTCAAGAACAGCGACCCTAAATGCTGTGACAGTAGGAACCATTGTTACAACTATTCTTATTCCTATCATGGGGAGTCTTTCTGATAAGATCGGTAGGAAGAAACTCTATATTGGTGGTACAATAGCAATGGCTGTTTTTGCTTTCCCTTATTTTTGGATGTTACAGCAAGGAACGGTTACTTGGCTTGTCATTGCAACTGTCTTAGGATTAGGGATTGTCTGGGCACCGATTACAGCGGTCTTAGGAACAATGTTCTCAGAAATTTTTAAATCAAATGTTCGTTATACGGGTATTACATTAGGTTATCAAATTGGTGCTGCGGTAGCAGGTGGAACCGCGCCATTAATCGCTACTGCATTACTTGCCTACTTTAATGGTTCCTATGTACCGGTGGCATTATATATTATATTATGTGCTGCGATTTCTCTCATTGCCATGATTGCTGTACGTGAAAAAAGTAAACAAGAATTAGATCAAGATGTAGCCATGTAGTAGATTGTTAATTTAAAAGCTCGGTACGTCATCGTATCGGGCTTTATGAGATGTGGTCAATAGTTGTAAGGGAGATGTTTTTATGCTTGTTTTATCAGAGAAAGAAATTAAAACATTATATGTAATGAAAGATGCGATTGAGGATATGGAAGCAGCACTTGTTGCTCATCATCAAGGTAAAATCGCGAGTCCACAAAGAACTGTTTTAGATATTCCTTCAAAAAAAGCATCGGCATTATATATGCCTAGTGCAATGGAGACAATGAAGAAAGCTGCAGTAAAAATAGTCACAATCTTTCCTGAGAACCCTAAAGAAGGGTTAAAAACTACCCAAGGTGTCATCTTGTTATCAGATACAGAAAACGGTACACACGTGGCTTGTCTGAATGCATCTTATTTAACTAGATTAAGAACGGGAGCGCTTAGTGGCGTCGCAACAAAATACTTAGCAAAAAAAGACGCAAAATCTGTTGCCGTGCTTGGTTGTGGTGCAATGGCAGAGGAGCAACTACAAGCTGTATGCGAAGTCAGAAATATTGATCATATATATTTATACAACCGTACAAGGGAAAGAGCGGAGAACTTTTATAACCGAATGAGAGAGATCCTGCCAAATTATAAAGGGAAAGTGGAAGTGGTAGCAGATCCTGATGATGCTGTGAAACGGTCTGATATTGTCAATTGTAGTACACGAGCAGTGGAACCAATATTCAAAGGAGCTAGTTTGCAGCAAGGTACACATATCAATGGCATTGGATCTTATTTACCTAATATGCAAGAAGTGGACGTTGAAACATTAAAACGAGCGAGTAAAGTGGTTGCTGATACGATAGAAGGTGTAAAAGAAGAAGCTGGTGACTTTATTATTCCTAATAATAAAGGTGATTGGCATTTTAATGAGCTACATGGAGAGCTTACAGAATTAGCAGCACATACAATTAAGGGAAGAGAATCAGAGGAAGAAATTACTTTCTTCAAATCTGTTGGAGCTGCTTATTTTGACTTAGCAGCTGCAGCAGCTGTATATGATAAAGCCAAAATACAGGGAATTGGTACAGAAGTAGAAGTTTAAGCGAAAGAAAAAGATGAACCGTCGTATAGGTTCATCTTTTTTTTATGGATTTATTTAATTCCTCGCATTTTTTTCTGGATTTTTGGTGCAACCAAGAAAAGAACGAGTGAAAGGACAATGGATAAACCACCAATAATACCGAAGTAAAGTACTTCTGTTTCAGCTGAATAAAATCTAACCACTTGTGCATTGATGGCCTGAGCTGCTGCACTTGCTAAGAACCAAAGGCTCATTGTTTGTGCAGAGAATGCAGTTGGAGCTAGTTTTGTCGTTGCTGATAAACCAACTGGTGATAAACAAAGTTCACCAAGTACAACAATAAAATAACTTAATACTAACCAAAGTGGGCTTACTAATGCACCGTCTGCAGCGAAATATCCAGGTACAAGAATAACGATAAAAGAAAGACCTGCAAATAGTAATCCGAGAGAGAACTTTTGTGGAATCGTAGGTTGACGATCACCAAGCTTCACCCATAACCAAGCAAACATTGGTGCCAATACAATAATGAATAAAGGATTAAGGGATTGGAACCATGCTGGGGAAATAGTAATTCCCATAAATTCTAAATCCGTACGATTGTCTGCATAACTGGCTAAGATTGTTGAACCTTGCTCTTGAATTGCCCAAAACATAACTGCTGCAATGAACAAAGGTATATAGGCAATTAATCTTGAGCGTTCCACATCTGTCGTTTTCTTACTTCTGTACATAACAGTAAAGTATATAATTGGAATTCCTACTCCTAAAATTCCGACAATAAAGACAAGACTTTCAAATGTTAAATATCCAGTAGGAATACCTACAGCAACTAGAATAGCAACAATAAGGATACCTAATCCTATTTGTGTAAATACTCGTTTCTTTTCATTTGGTGCTAATGGGTTAGGTACCTGAGTACCTGCTAGACCTAAATATTTTTTCTTAGTTACTTGGAAAGTGACTAATCCAACAAACATACCAACCGCAGCCACACCAAATCCAAGATGGAAACTTGTATCCATTAGTGAACCAACGATTAGAGGAGAAAGGAAACCACCAAGGTTAATTCCCATATAGAAAATACTGAACCCTGCATCACGGCGACTATCATTTTCGCTATATATATCGCCTACAACACTTGATACATTAGGCTTTAATAAACCAGTTCCCAAGACAATTAATACCATGGATACAAAGAACATGGCAACGCTTCCAGGAATAGCCAATGCGATATGTCCAAGCATAATAAGGATTCCGCCATAGAAAATAGCTTTAGAAGTACCAAATATTCTGTCAGCGAACCAACCGCCAATGATTCCAGACATGTAAACAAGTGAACCATATATAGACATTATAGATAAAGCCGTTGTTTGACTAAGACCTAAACCGCCTTGTGAAACTTCATAATACATGTAGTAAACAAGGATGGCTCTCATTCCATAGTAGGAAAAACGCTCCCAAAATTCAGTGAAAAATAGTGTGAATAAACCTTTAGGGTGTCCAAAAAATCCCTTCTGAGGCACACTATCGACAATACGTTGTTTGTCGTCAGACATATAACTTCCTCCTTTTTTTACTTATACTATAATAATGTTTTTCAGATTTTTGTCAAATCAAAGATAAGTATATTTTAGCCATGTGAACGTATAAATATTGATTTAATGGGAATGATCCTTTTTGAAAAAAATTATATTAAGATTATTCGGATAATAAAATAATAATGTTTTAGGGAGAAGTATAATAGGTGGACTTTATCAAAAAGTCTAATCATGTTAATTACATTTCAGCAAATTTTGGTAATTATATGTAAATTCCGAAGACCCTCAAGTGGGAACTATAAAGCATTGATAGTATTTTCTGCTTAAATGATTCTCATACTTTCATTTATTCACTTTCAATAGACCTTCCTAAGGGCATGATAGTATCGTTCCCTTTAATATTTTTTATAAACAAATAGGAGGTAGGAAGGTTTGTGTTTACATGTATTCTGTAATTGAATGCATGTAAACGAAATAAGTGTGCAAGTTTACGTTATTGTTTACATATGATTTTTAATATGTGTGCAAGTATGCAAAAGTGTATACATATTGTTATATCAACGTGTGTGCTTGTTATGTATTCTTGTAAACATTAAAGTATACAAGTATGCGTAATTTTGCTGTTTGTTTACGTTTTTACGATTTGGTAACTTTTCACCCTGTTTCATTGCTTATTACTTCATTCTCTATTACTCTTAAACTATTAACTCAAATTTATGAGAATGAAAGGGTTGGATAAGAGATGACGAATACAAGAATTGCGGCTGTCGATGTTGGTAATGATTCGCTTAAAGCTATTTTTGGTAAGGTAGAGAACGAGCTTAATTTACCGAATGTCGTAGCAAGAGATATTGAGGATAGACCAGTCATTGGAATTGAAGAGCTAAATAGTAAGGATCCGCTAGATGGCATACATATTCGTGTCCACTCCCCTGCTTTGAAAGAGAATAATGCAATCTATCGTGTTGGGCATTTAGCAACCAAAAGTGATAACGCGTCAGAGCTTGATCCAGGCAGTAGTAAATCTGAAGAAGATCAAACATTGGTCATGTTATTTACAGCATTGGCATTGGATGCAGTTAACGAAGAAAAAGGAGCTACATTTAAGAGATCTGGTAATGTGGTGGATGCGAATTATTTATTAGGTACAGGCCTTCCATTGAGAGAAGCTAAAGAAGGTAAAGATTCAGGTTATCGTTCTAAATTAATGGGGTCTGTTCATCAAGTTGAATTTTTAATTACGCCTAAATATCAAGGGATAAAGGTTAATATTAAATTTGATGATGTTAAAGTTTATCCTGAAGGCTTTGCTGCATTCATTAATTTGGTGATGGACAATCAATTAAATATTATTAATAAAGACTTAATAGATAAACGCATACTTATTCAGGATATTGGTGGTTTATCAACAGATATCGCAGTTATTAAAGATCGAAATGTGGATGATGATAAAGCTCAAGGCTTTAATTTAGGTGTGTCTGAATCTTTAGAAGCGATTAGAGAAGAAATAAGATCAAAACATGGTATAGAGCTTGATAGCCGCCGCGATGTCGTAGAGATTATTACAAGAAAAAACAATCGCAACCATATTATGGTTAAAGGTAGCCGCACAAGCGTTCATGACATTACAGATCGCATTCTTTTAGACTTAGCGAAGAAGCAATACCGTTTATTAAGAAACGTATGGCAAAAAAATTCGCAAACCGAGATATGCTATTTTGTTGGTGGTGGCTCCATCGTCCTAAAAGATTACCTCAAGACATTGAATAATAATTTAGATGGCTTTAACATCGACTTTTTTGAAGATGAAAAAGAAAGCATTTGGATGATGGCGAATGCCTATTATAAATTGGTTGCAGATTATGCAAGAAGAACAAATAAAGATAAGCAGGATAAGAAACCTGTTAAATCAAACTAGGTGAGTTTTGATGAAAAAACCAGCTTCTTCGGAATTGAAAAGGGGTCAGTCAATTTCATTCCGAATACCATCTGATACACCAGATTATTTACTAAAAGAGCTACAAAGGTTAAAGACAACAGAGAGAAGAAATTTTTCTAGTAAGGTTGCAGAAATTGTCCTTGCGGGAGTCAATCAAAATAAGAGTAATGAGAGAGAAGCTATTACGATTCCACTTCCGAAACACTTAACAAAGGTTCAAAAGGATTGGCTAAAACACGAGCATTCTGAGGCACTACTTGGAAGTATTGTGTACCAGCTTATTTCCGACCCACTCAGAGCTACAGCATTATTAGCCTCTTTAAATAGTGGCTCAGCTAATATCGATGAAGCATTATATTTGCAGGAAGAATCAGGAGCTCGACCTGTTGATGAATGGCAGGAAACTGCTGCTGCGGAAGAACCTGCTGACGATGCGACGTTTGAAGATGAACTAGATAGTTTCGATTGGAATCAAGCGAAGAAAAACGAACCAGAACCACATAAGGAAGAAGCCGAAGAAGATATTGATGATTTATTAGGTGGTTTTTTGTCACATATGAATAAATAGCAGGAAGGTTGCCGACGTGGGTGGGCAACCTTTTTGTTATTTTTGAACCCATGTTGGGCGGGCCTGTGAAGATATGTCTTTAATTAGGGAACAAGAGAGAGAATCGCGACTAAAAAGAGAGCTCCTCAAGAAATGAGTAGGGAAAAAGGAAGAATCGCGACTAAAAAGAGAGCTCCTGAAGAAATAAGTAGGGAAAAAGGGAGAATCGCGACTAAAAAGAGAGCTCCTCAAGAAATAAGTAGGGAAAAAGGAAGAATCGCGACTAAAAGAAGAGCTCCCCAAGAAATAAGTAGGGAAAAAGGGAGAATCGCGACTAAAAAGAGAGCTCCTCAAGAAATAAGTAGGGAAAAAGGGAGAATCGCGACTAAAAGAAGAGCTCCTCAAGAAATGAGTAGCGAAAAAGGGGAAATCGCGACTAAAAAGAGAGCTCTTCAAGAAATGAGTAGTGAAAAAGGGGGAATCGCGACTAAAAAGAGAGTTTCCAAGAAATAAGTAGCGAAAAGGAGAGAATCGCGACTAAAAGAAGAGCTCCTCAAGAAATAAGTAGCGAAAAGGGGAGAATCGCGACTAAAAAGAGAGTTTTCCAAGAAATAAGTAGGGAAAAAGGGAGAATCGCGACTAAAAAGAGAGCCTTCCAAGAAATAAGTAGCTAAAAAGGGGAAATCGCGACTAAAAAGAGAGTACCCCAAGAAATGGGTAGCGAAAAAGGAAGAATCGCGACTAAAAAAGAGCTCCTCCAGAAATAAACAAAGTAAAAAGGAGTGTGCCGCAAGTCTGAGTAACTAAAAAGTTAAAAATCAAGTCACTTGAAAAGAATTTAAAGAATATTAGCACTTATCAACAGTTGTCCACAACAAAAAGTGGATAACTTAAAAAGGTGAAATGGATTCAAAGGAAGAAGTTATTTATATCACGGAGAAAAGCTATTAAACCAAGCGTTTGTTCGTATGTGTATAACCCTGTGTATATATATGGTTTATCCACAAGTTAATGTGTTTATTGTGGATAATAAGTTTTTGTTCCCCTTTTTCATTTTTTTCATCCGTTTGGAAACAATACGAAGATGAAAATGAGGAGGGATGAGGAGTATGAAATACGAATGCATCATTATTGGTGGTGGAATCGCAGGGTTACAGGCAGCGATTCAATTAGGTCGTTATAAACACCGGGTGTTAGTGCTTGATGATAATCAAGGTCGATCGTCAATCTGTCAAAGTTATCATAATATATTAGGTTATCCTAATGGCGTAAGCGGGCCTTATCTTAGGGAAATCGGGAGAGCGCATGGAGAACAATATGGTGTTCATTATCAAGATGAACGAGTGGTAGACATTGTATACGAGGAAGAGGAGTTCATTATTTGCACAAGAAGTAATAAGCAATATAGAGGCATGCGGTTATTACTTGCCACAGGAATCATGGACCATATTCCTCCTTATGAATCGCTAGGCCCATGTCTAGGTTTGACTGTGTACGTGTGTCCAGACTGTGATGGGTATGAGGTGAAGGATAAAACAACGGTTGTGATGGGTTCTGGGAACACGGGTGCTAATATGGCATTGACGCTTGCTTATTGGACGAATTCAATAATATTCGTTAATGATGAGAAAAAAGAGGTTTATCCACAAACTTATCAACAGTTAGAGAAATTAGGAATAGAAGTGATTGAAGAAAAAATAGCGGAAGTATTGGCAGAGGGCTCATCGTTTCGGGGGGTTCGATTGGAATCTGGGCAGGTGGTAGAAGGTGAGAGGGGTTTTATTGCTTATGGAGGGAATCAGGTGAAATCAGACTTAGCAGCAAAATTAGGTGTAGAACGTTTAGGTAATCAGCATATTATAACGGATGGGCGCTCGAAAATGACGAATGTCCCTCATGTTTGGGCTGCGGGTGATGTTGTGGCTCATTCAGAACAAGTGACAATTGCTATGGGTGAAGGCTCTCAGGCGGCCATATGGATTCATAAATCATTAATTAATCGTTAGTAGAAGGTGAGGAATGGGATGTGACTTGGTGGAAAAACGCAATTGCCTATCAAATCTATCCGCGAAGCTTTCAAGATTCAAATGGGGACGGCATTGGGGATATTCAAGGCATTATTCAACGTTTATCATATTTAAAAGAACTTGGGATTGATTTAATTTGGATTTGTCCGATGTATCAGTCTCCTAACGATGACAACGGCTATGACATTTCAAATTATCAAGAAATACTAGCTGAATACGGGACAATGAATGACTTTGATCAATTATTAGAAGAAGTGCATCAAAGAGGTATGCGACTAATTATTGATCTTGTTTTAAACCATACAAGTGATGAGCATGCATGGTTTATAGAGTCGAAAGCTAGCAAGGAATCGAAAAAACGAGATTGGTATATTTGGAGAAAAGGAAAAGATGGGCAAGAGCCGAATAACTGGGCCAGTATATTTGGTGGTTCTGCATGGACGTTTGATGAAAAAACGGATGAATATTATTTGCATATATTCTCTAAAAAACAACCAGATTTAAACTGGGAAAATCAAGCGGTGCGTCATGCACTATACGATACAGTCAATTGGTGGCTAGAAAAAGGAGTAGACGGTTTTAGAATTGATGCGATTAGTCATATCAAGAAAAGCCCGGGATTACCAGACATCCCTCCAACTAATAAAGAGACATATGTTCCTTCTTTCTCGAAGCATATGAATCAACCTGGAATCCATGATTGGCTTTTAGAATTAAAAAAAGAAACGTATGGGAAGTACCCTGTCGTTACGGTTGGGGAGGCAAATGGGGTTAGTGCAGAGGAGTCTCTTCTTTGGGTTGGTAAAGATCAAGGGAAAATGGATATGGTTTTTCAATTTGAGCATCTTGGTTTATGGGATGCAGAAGAAAAACCAGTCCTGGATATCATTGCTCTGAAAGAAGTATTAACAAAATGGCAAGTCGCACTAGCTTCAGATGGTTGGAATGCTCTATTTCTCGAAAATCATGATAAGCCGAGAATTGTTTCAACTTGGGGAAATGATAAAGATTATTGGTATGAAAGCGCCACAGCCTTAGCATGTATGTACTTCTTTATGAAAGGCACCCCCTTTATTTATCAAGGCCAAGAAATAGGCATGACGAATGTGCACTTCGAAGGGATGTCCTCCTATTATGATATCCTCACTCATCATCTATATAAGGACAAACAACAGAAAGGTTGGTCACACAAAGAGATTATGAAACTCATCTGGGCTTCTTCTCGTGATAATAGCCGTACACCTATGCAGTGGAGTTCTGATTCAAACGCAGGTTTTACGGAGGGCAAACCATGGATGGAGACAAATGAGAATTATACAAAAATCAATGTTACCCTCCAAAAGAATTCAAATCATTCTGTATTGCAATTTTACAAAGATATGATTACTTTAAGGAAAACTCACGCTACTCTTATTGAGGGTGAATATAATCTTCTTTTTCCAAATCATAAACAAATTTTTGCTTATACAAGAGAAGATGAAGAACAGAGGTTTCTGGTTATAGTAAACCTGTCTGAGTGTAGCGTAACTGTAAATTTAAATCACCAACTTGTCAGGGATAGTGCAAAGCTATTATTATGGAACTATCAAGCACAAGGCGATCTATCGCTATCTAAGAAAATGAAACTCCGTCCATATGAAGCTAGAGTTTATCGAACATAAGCAAATATAAATATATTTTTTCGTTATTTCTAGGAGTTGTAGATGAATGGCAAAAGGAAAAACAAATGCGATGCGGTTATTAGATCAGTCGAAAGTAAGCTATGAGATCATGACTTATGATGTCGCGGATGGAAAAATAGATGGTCTTTCGGTGGCAGAAAAAACGGGGAAATCAGGTCAAACGGTTTTTAAAACATTAGTGACAGCGGGTGCAAGTAAGCAAAACTATGTCTTTGTTATTCCAGTCGATAAGGAACTGGATATGAAAAAGGCAGCTAAGGCGTCAGGTGAGAAAAAAATTGAAATGATTCATGTGAAAGATATTCAGAAGATAACCGGCTATATTCGTGGCGGCTGTTCACCAATTGGTATGAAAAAACAATATCCTACCATTATCGATGCATCAGCAAAAGATTTGAAAAGTATGATTGTTAGTGGGGGTAAATTAGGTACTCAGATAGAATTAACGTTGCAAGACCTCATTAAAATGACAAGTGCAGAATTATACGAGATCGCTCAATAAAATACCAAATGCCTCAGAAGATGTTACTGCAGGCATTTTTTTGTTTTCTGCATAGGGATTATCGTGAATTTCTAAAGAGGTGTGAGGCCAAATAGTCATTTTTCACATAAGATGTGCATGAGGTGATTAATATGAGTCATTTTAACGTACATGAACCAAAAGGTATGAAAGGGAAGCTGTTAAAAAATATGGATATAGGTACATTCCAGCAAACCCCCTTCTTATAAACCGCCAAAAAAAATGCCCAATCTACCTGAAGAACAACCTGAATTCATTTTGAAACAAATTTGTGTGAAAGGATTATACCGTATTCACTGTATGGCGCTTAAAAATGGAGAACAACTATGGTTTTGTCCAACCTTCATAAAGGGACAAACGTTGTATGGGTGGAGGTATTATCGTAACCGATGGATCTTTTTAGTTATACATCTATCAAAAGTTCAATCAATTCAATGTATATAAAAACGCCACCTGTTAGGAATGACAGGTGACGAAAAATTATTTCCCGAGAAAGAATAACGGGTTAAAAAATAAAATGAGCAACCAATGTAATAATTGGTAAAGCAATAACTGTTCTCAGAATAAAAATGAGTACTAAATCAAAGAAAGATACAGGAATTTTAGAACCTAGTAGTAATCCGCCAACTTCAGACATATAAATGAGCTGTGATACGGATAGAGCAGCGATGACAAACCGTGTCATTTCACTTTCATTCCTGCCCCCATGACAGAAGGTAAAAACATATCTGCAAACCCAACGAATAATGTTTCAGATGCGGCAGCAGCTTCAGGTAGTCCTAAAAGCTCCAAAATAGGAATAAATGGAATTCCTATCCAAGTGAAGATAGGCGTATATTCAGCTAAAATTAACGCGAGTGTGCCGAGGGCCATAACAACCGGTGCAACACCCATCCACATATCTAAAATATTTTTAAAGCCATCGGTGAAGAAAGCCTTAACATCTTTATTTTTCTTTGCTCTATTAATAGCAGAATCAATACCCCAAGTAAAAGAATTATAGCCTTTAGGAATGTCCTCATCGGCTTCATTTGCTTTCTCTTTATAATAAGTATCCGCTTTTCTTGAAAGTGGTGGGATACGAGGCATAATAAATGCTGCAATAAGCCCTGTTGCTAGTATGGTTAAGTAGAAAGGAATAAAGTAATCCCCCAAACCAACTTGAGAAATAATAACAAGACTGAAAGTGATAGAACAACAGAAAAGGTAGTTCCGATAATAGCCGCTTCTTTTTTTGTATAATAGCCTTCTTCGTACTGCTTACTTGTTAAAAGCACTCCGATTGTGCCATCTCCAATCCAAGAGGCAACACAGTCGACTGCTGAACGACCTGGTAGTTTGAAAAGTGGTCTCATTACCTTGGTAAGTAAAGAACCAAATAACTCTAGTAGACCGAAATTGACTAATAACGGCAAAAGTAAGCCGGCAAATAAAAATACACTAAATAAAACGGGCAATAGATCAAATAATAAAAGTCCACCAGTAGCTGTAGACCAAACTGCTTCAACTCCCCATTGGAGATATGTTAGAACAGCAAATACAGCCCCGATAAAGCGGACAATTACCCATCCATATGTGACATTGAATAGGTTATTTAAAAAGGGTGAGTTTTTGAATATAGCAGGAGATATCTTGGCAATCAAAGTTCCTACTAAAGTAAGGACAATAATAACGACCATAATAAGTGGAATATATCCATTTAATAAATCCTGTATCCAGCCGGATAATATAGCGATAGGAATTGTTACCTCCCCATCAATACTAATAGGAATCATAAAGAATAGGATACCTAGAATTGACGGAATGAGGAAGGTCAACATATCCGATAATTTATATTTACGCATCAGTTGATGTCTCCTTCTAATAAAAATAAGTCAGACTACATTTTAATTCATTCTATATTAATTGCCAACCTTATACTTAAAAATGGTAGAGATGTTATTCTATTGTCAATTTTAATAATTGTCAAACTAAAAGGGGTGAGACTTAGTAAAATTATGTTAAAATGTTTGCAGATGACGTGATTTTTAAAGAAGCAGGTGGGAAGTAGATGTTCAATTATCGATTGTATTGGACGTTTGCCAAAAAGTCTTTTCTTCGTTCGGCTGTGTACCGGTTTGATGTCTGGTCTAGACTCGGTTCTAATGTGATCTTTCTTTTAATGTGGGGTTCTATCTGGACAGCGTTATATGCGGGTAGAGAAGAGGCTGGTGGCGTCAGTTTTCAAGCAATGCTTACATATATTGTAGTAAGTCAATTTCTCTCAGGTGTAAACGGGGCTGGGACTCCTCTCTGGGAAATACAAGAAAAAGTGCGTACTGGTGATATTTCATTGGAATTAATGCGTCCTTTTGATGTACCTTTACGTTATTTATTCGCAGACTTTGGCAGTGTGTTTTTCTATATGATTACTGCACTATTACCTTTGTATATTATATTATTTTTCTTCATGGACCTTTCATTACCTAACGATCCACTTATCTGGTTAGCTTTTTCATTTGCCGCTTTTATTGGGTTTTTAATTCGTTATTGTATTGAAATGGCCTTTGGATTATTAACTTTCTTTCTAGTAGAAACCGGCGGAGTGGAGGATATCTTTTATTTTGCGATGTCATTACTATCTGGTTCGGTTATTCCATTGTGGTTTTTCCCAGGTTGGCTCGCGAGCTTTGCTTCATACTTGCCCTTTCAAGGTATTTATTACTACCAAATGCGATCTTTATTGGTGAGATTGCAGGATATCAAATCCTTACTTCTATTGGGGTTCAGTTGTTTTGGGTGATCGTTACATATATCTTTTTAAGATTAGTATGGAATAAAGCATCGCAGAAGGTTGTTGTTCAAGGGGGATAAGTACATTCATGAGATATATTGATTTATATTTTAAGCTTGTTGCTGCTGGTATAAGGGCCCAGCTGCAATACCGATTTGCCTTCTTTATGAGGATTGTAGGGATGCTGACCTCGTATGCAGGAACGGCGATAACGATGTGGGTAATGCTTTATCAGTTTCAGGAGTTAGGTACATGGAATTTTTATGAGATGTTATTTTTATTTGCGATAGCTGTGCTCTCTTGGGGATTTTGCATTATTTTATTTTTCCATTTTCGTAGTCTTGATACATACATTTTGAACGGTACATTTGATCGTTTCTTAGTGCGACCGATTAATCCTTTTTTTCACTTTATGGCGATGAAATTTGATGTGGCATCCTTTGGACAGTTTATTTTTAGTATCTTTATTTTTATTTGGGTAAGTGTAGAATTACACATTCATTGGACCATTGCTAATGTCCTGTTTTTATTGGCCGCAGTGATTGGTGGAGTCCTTATACAAGGTGGCTTGCTCGTGATTATCTCAGCTTTTGCTTTTTGGACAACGAAATCGGAGCAATTTTATTGGGTAGTAATGTATCCAGCAAGAAACTTAACGAATTACCCATTAGTCATTTATCCAAAAATGGTGCAATGGTTTACGGCGTTTGTTGTTCCTTTTGGTTTTGTGAATTATTTTCCTGCAAGCGTTATCTTGGGTAAAGAAACGCCATACTTTCCAGAAAATATTGGTTATTTTTCACCATTGGTTGGTATTGTTTTCTTCATTATTGCCTATTACATTTGGATGCTAGGACTCAGCCGTTATAAGAGTACGGGCTCATAAAGCGTAGTGAAGGTTGGCAGTCATAAACAGAGTGGAGGGTAAAAAATGGCTATCATAGAAGTAGATCAGTTGATGAAAGAATTTAAAGTTGCGAAACGTGAGACCGGCTTTCTTGGTGCCATGAAAAGTCTGGTAAAACGTGAATTTTATACGAAGCATGCGGTAAAGGATGTAAGTTTCACTGTGGATAAAGGAGAAATGGTCGGCTATATCGGGCCTAACGGTGCAGGGAAATCAACAACGATTAAAATGTTAACCGGAATTCTTGTGCCTAGTGGAGGAACGGTTAAAGTAAATGGCATCGTTCCTTATGAAAACCGCCAAGCAAATGCAAAAAATATTGGTGTTGTCTTTGGGCAAAGAACGCAATTATGGTGGGATTTACCAACGATTGAATCATTCGAATTATTAAAGGAAATTTATCAAGTTTCGCATAGCCGCTATAAAGAAAATATGGATACATTTACGGAAATTCTTGGGTTAGATGAGTTCATCAATACGCCAGTCAGGCAACTTTCGTTAGGTCAGAGAATGCGTGCTGACATTGCCGCTTCCTTACTGCATGATCCTCCCATTTTATTCTTAGATGAACCAACGATTGGGTTAGACGTAGTGGCGAAAGAACGCATGCGTACATTTATAAAAGAAATCAATAAAGAACGCGATATTACAGTTATTTTAACCACCCATGATATGGAAGATATCGAGCAACTTTGTAAAAGG
Organism: Cytobacillus sp. FSL R7-0696; assembly: GCF_038006865.1. Classification (NCBI taxonomy): domain Bacteria; kingdom Bacillati; phylum Bacillota; class Bacilli; order Caryophanales; family Bacillaceae; genus Cytobacillus; species Cytobacillus sp. FSL R7-0696. The sequence goes on from NZ_JBBOWA010000001.1 coordinate 1,932,626, forward strand.
ATGGTATTAATTGATCACGGGCAGAAAGTGTATGATGGAGAAATGGCTGTAGTGAAAAATCGATTTGGGAAAATTCGTACTCTTGTAGTAGATCTAGAACAACATTCTAAGCCATTGACGCTTGAAAAAGCAGAAGTGTTTAAAGAAGAAGCAGGTAAGTATTGGATACGCTTTAATCGAGAAGATATATCTGCTTCGGGTGTTATCACGCAAATTACACAAACACATAATATTAAAGATTTAACTGTCGAAGAGCCTGAAATTGAATCAATTATTAGTCGTATTTATCAAGAAGGCTTTGACGGTGTTGAGCAACCTATTCCTGTTAAAAGTGGGTCATAAAAGAAGCTGAGTAGAGGTATGCCTCTCTCTCAGCTTACGTTTGACTGATATTTAATTGCTTTGTAGCGAGTTGTACGTATAAAGGGTGTGATTGCAGCAATTCAGCGTGTGTCCCTTTTCCTGTGATTTTTCCATTTTCGAGAACAATAATTTGGTCGGCATCAATGATAGTTGATAGTCTGTGTGCAATGACGAGTGTTGTTCGGCCTTTCATTAAATTTTGGAGAGCTGATTGTACGAGTTGTTCGGATGAACTATCAAGATTCGATGTGGCTTCATCTAATAAAAGAATTTTTGGATCACGAATAATGGCCCTAGCAATGGCAATGCGTTGGCGTTGTCCACCAGAGAGTTTAATTCCTCTTTCGCCTACATCAGTGTTTAACCCATTTGGCAATCTCTCTATAAACTCTGCTGCATGAGCTTGTATAGTTGCTTGCCGTAATTCCTCTTCACTAATTTCTCTTTTCGTGCCATATGTTAGTTTTCTCGAATCGTGCCAGACATCAGCGGGCTCTCCTGAGAAACATAACCAATTTGTTCCCGCCAATTTTCAAGAGCATACTTGTCTGCAGGATGACCATTTAATAGAATAAGGCCACCATTAGGTTCATAAAAGCGTTCGAGCAGAGCGAATAAGGTTGTTTTACCGCTACCACTTGGACCGACAAATGCCGTCGTTTTTCCAGCTGGAATGTGTAAATTGATATCTTTAATGATCTGGTCATCTTTATATGAGAATTGAGTTGGTTAAAAGAAATCTCCTCTGGATGAATTATCCCTTTTGTTCCTTCATTCATATTCTCAGTAGGTGTATTTAACATATCCTGAATTCTTTCTGTTGCACCCATTGCTTTTTGATAAGCAGTAAAGAAGGAAGCCATTTGGGTAAATGGAACAACAATCTGGAACATATAAATAATAATAGCTACCAATGAACCTGCAGATAATTCCCCTGAAGCGACTCGTACACCGCCGTATCCAATTAGGACAACAAGAACAAACATCATAATAAAGGTCATAAATGGTGAGACGACAGCCTGGATTTTTGCTTCCTTTAAACCAAATTGGAATAAGCGCTGAATGTTTTTATTCCCTTTTTCAATCTCCGTTTTTTCAGCTTGATAAGCCTTCACAAGTCGAATATCTGATAAGACCCGACCAAGATTACTTGTAAAGTCAGCCATTTGATCTTGGGTAGATAAAGAGACTTTATATATTTTTTGCCCGAGCGGCATAATTATAAGAACGGCTAATGGAACAGCAATAAGCATGATGAGTGTCATTCGCCAGTCAATCATTAGTAGAATAATAATTGCCCCAATGATTGAAATCATTCCCGTTATAAAAGTAATAATATGTTGGGTAATCAACGTTTTTACTATATTTGTATCTTGTGTGATGCGGCTCATTGTTTCTCCTGATTGATGCTTATCAAAGAAAGGAATTGGGAGATGGATGGAATGTTCCCATAGTTTCCTTCGTAAAGAAGCAACCATTCTCTCTCCAATATAAGTCATTAAATAAAAGGAGAAACCTGAGGCAATTGTTTGGATAATGAACGCGCCTCCTAATAATGCAATGAGCGAAAGTTCAAGGCGAGATGTAGCTAACTGGTCGACCATATTAGCTGTGAATAACGGAACGACCAATCCTGCTGCGGTTTCAAGTAGGCTGAGTAGCAAAGCAACAATTATGATCCACTTTGGTACATTTGCGCCTTTTAATAATGACCACAGACTAGTCGTTTTCTTTTTTGTCTTCAATTTTTTCCATTCCTTTCTTTTCTAGATAAATGGAGATAGCTTGAGCAAGCCATTCTTCTTCTTCCACTGTAAATGGAGAGGGGAAAAGAACAGGAGCTTCGGCAAGATGGCGATCAATATCGTCATTTACTTCTGTTATGCGGAGAATGATTTCCTCTATATTGGGATAAAGGTCATAGAGGATATCCCAAATGGCTGCAACCACTGTTTGGACATGCTCATCATTATGATCAGTGCCCACCAACTTTTTTATGTTTGCAAATTCTTTAGCGACTCGTTTGTTTAGTTGTTGTTGTTTTTCATCAGAAATATTGTAGATATCTTGAATCATATGCTCAGGGATAAAATTCCTCATCCATTCTTTATGCTCCGCCTCCATTTGAATGGAGTTAATAAGCATAATGAAAATATTGGGATCAACTGTTTGATTTTCTTCTAAAATAGAAAGAGCATGGTCTAATGTTTTAATCATATGATTTATTTGCTGTCTTTTGATAACGAGCTCTTCTCGTTGAAACGAAAGAGATTGTCGCAGATCCCACTCATTGTTGTTGAGAAGTTTCTGTATTTTATTTAATGGATAACCCAAGTATTTTAAAGTAACAATCTTTTGAACTGTTAATATTTCGTTTGTAGAATAATATCTATCACCTGTTTTGCTAGTGCGTGCGGGCTTTAATAAGCCAATCTCATCATAATAATGCAATGTACGAATGGTCGTATTTGTTTTCTTAGCAAACTCTCCAATACGGTAATAATCATTTGTCATAAGAGGCCCTCCTTATGTAGTATTATAAAACCTCACGTTACGTTAGATACAATGGTAAAAATAAAAAACTTATTCGATGTTGCTCAACACAATAACTGGTCGAAATTATGGGGGCTTTTCTCTTCACTTATTGGAGAACTAGATGTAAGAAACGGTAGATGAGTTGTTAAACATATCCTTTGGTCTAATAAATATCCCTATAGGTGAGGATAAGCAGAGGATAGGATAAGCGTGCAGAAGTGATGTAGATGGAAGTGGCAGCAAAAAGAGGTGATGTTGAGCGTAAAAGGGTATGCACCAATAGTTGAAAATAGACTTTAGACAAATGATAATGTTACTATGGCGATTAACCAATCTAATTATCACACAGTCTGAAGCGATTTACATCACGAATTGCTTCAGACTGGTGCATAAATCCTCATACTTTTCGTAAATTTGTTTGTTTATAATAGTAAGAAACCTAACGAAATAATGATTCCACTAGCAATTAATGTAAGTACACAAAAGCCCATAATATCTTTTGCTTTTAGACCTGCGATGGCAAGAGCGGGTAAAGCCCAAAAAGGCTGTATTAAGTTCGTCCAAGCATCTCCCCATGCTACCGCCATTGCGATTTTAGGGATGGAAACATCTAATGCGATCGCTGCATCTAACATAACAGGAGCTTGCACAGCCCATTGACCCCCACCAGATGGTACAAAAATATTGACAAGACCTGCACTCAGGAAAGTAAATAATGGTAAAGTATGTTCATTAGCAATAGAAACAAATCCATTGGATATAACAGCCGCTAGGCCTGAAGCTGTCATCATACCAATAATTCCTGCATAGAACGGAAATTGAATAATAATGCCACTGCCACCTTTAACAGCATTCGTAACTGCCTGCAAGAAGTGACGAGGGGTACGATGAAAGAGAATACCAAGAAATAGAAAAAGAAAGTTTACAATATCTAAATTTAGGGCAAAACCATTAGTAACAAAATAATAAAATAAGAAGATTAATCCCATCACGCCAATAAGTAACGAGAGTATTTGGCTATTCTCTAATTTCTCTGCTGGTGTCATGGAATCTCTTTCTAATGTCGCTGCAGGTAAATCTTCTTTTAATAACGCTGGATCAACCGTAACAGTATCATCTTTAGCTGGAAGCATGAATCGATTGATAATAGGTAAAACAATAAAAAGTGCGATAGTGATAATCAAGTTAAATGATGAAAAGATGGTTTCGCTTGTTGGAATAATCCCAATCAAATCTTCGGAAAAATGACCTGGAGTGGCAATGGTTAGCGGTGTTGATCCTGAAATACCACCATGCCAAATAACAAAGCCTGAGTAAGCGCTTGCAATTAATAGACGATAATCGACTCCTTTTACATGGCGCGCTAACTCTTTTGCAAATAAGGCACCAATGACTAATCCAAACCCCCAGTTAATCCAACTGGCAAGTAAAGATATGATTGTTACAATAATAACAGCTTGCCCAGGTGTTTTTGCTTTTGAAGCTAAGGCACTCAGTCCAGCTTTGAATATAGCACTGCTTGCTAATACATGACCGGTAATTAACACTAGTACCATTTGCATAGCAAAAGATAATAATCCCCAGAATCCTTCACCCCAGAATTGGACCATTTGATATGGACCACTATCAGTAAATATGAGTCCAAGTGCAAACACTAAAAATGTTAAAATGATAACAAATAGAAATGGGTCTGGTAAGTATCTTTGCATTAGACGATTAAAAAAGCTAACAATTATTTTCATCTATCATTCCCCCTTTTGATAGAATTTTATCATATCATTCTGAAAATTATTACTTTAATATAACAAGATTTTTAAAAAAAGAAAGGATGTAGATTTAGTGAAGAAACTGACTATTTTATTTGTTGCAAGTTTCCTACTTATTCTTATGGGTTGTAATTCTAACAATGAAATGGATGAAGAACCAGAATCGGTAGATGTTTCGAATCAGCAAAAGTTAGAAGTGGTGGCAGAAGATCTTGATATCCCTTGGTCAATTAATAAGCGCGATGACGTATTCTATTTGTCGGAAAGAAAAGGGACAATTGCTAAAATTGAAGGGGGAGAATTAACTCGTCAACCAGTAGAATTAGAGAAATCATTATCAACGGCACAAGAAGCAGGATTACTTGGGTTTGTATTAATTGATGATGGTACAAAAGGAATTGCTTATTATACATATGAGCTCGATGGTCAACCGCTTAATCGTGTTGTCACATTATCATTAGATGATCAAAAACAAGTGTGGGTGGAAACGGATTTGCTTTTGGATGAAATTCCGAGTGGTGCTTTTCATCATGGGGGAAGACTAGCGATTGGTCCAGATGATAAATTATATGTCACTACAGGAGATGCGACAGAACCTGAACTTGCACAAGATCAAAATTCGTTAGCAGGGAAGATCTTAAGGATGGATAAAGATGGTAGTATTCCAGAAGATAATCCTTCAAAAGAATCTTATCTTTATAGCTATGGTCATCGTAATCCTCAAGGATTGGCATGGACAGATGAAGGAGACATGTACGCAAGTGAACATGGTCCAACAGCAAATGATGAAATTAATAAAATAACCGCAAATGGGAATTATGGTTGGCCTGAAATTACGGGCACAGAGGAAAAAGAAGGGATGATTGCCCCACTCGTCACCTCAGGAGATGACACAACCTGGGCACCATCAGGTATTGCTTATGCAGATAATAATCTTTATATAGCAAGTTTAAGAGGTACCGCAGTCATGCAGTTAAATTTAGAGACAAATGAAATGTCTACTTTAGTAAGTGACGTAGGTAGAGTAAGAGATGTTTATGTCGATGGCAATCATCTGTATTTTATCAGTAATAATACAGATGGCCGCGGCAATCCGGCAGAACAGGATGATTGTTTATATCGATTAAAAATCAAATAAGTAGCAAAACGATAAGCGAACAGCAGTTAATCTTCTATTCGTCTAAGATGACAGCAACCCCAACTTTATGGTAAGAATGAATGTAGATAGTTAACGAATGGAGTTGTAGAAAACATAATGTCTGACTTTCGCACAACCGTAATTATTCATAAACCAGTTGAAGAAGTTTTTTCCTATATGGTCGATATAGATAATATTCATGAGATCATGCCACTTGTAGTAAAAAGAGAAAAGGTCAATGACGAGCCATTAGCTGTGGGTTCAAAACTAAGAGAAACAAGAAGAGTTCGTGCTTCCGATATCACATCTGAAATCGAAGTATTAGCATATGAAACAAATAAGGTATTTGCAACTCGATCGAATTCCAACGGTTTAATCGCAGAATACTATTATCGTTTTGATGAAGTGGATGAAGGTACACAGGTTGATTTAGAAGCCAATATTAAAACAACAGGATTTAAAATGAAGCTTCTACGTAAATTTTTAGTGAACATGGTACATCGTGAAGATGGCTATCAATTAACGAATTTGAAAAATATGCTTGAAGGTACGAAATAAGTATCTGATGAAGATGTCTCCAAAGAAGGCGAACAGCTAGAAGAAAAAGTTGAAGAAAACCAAACAAAATAAGCTTTCAATAAAAAACAGAACTTCCAATGGTAAATGGAGGTTCTGTTTTTTTAAGTATTTATTCATCAAATTGATAGGTCCAAAAACGTTCTTGGTTAATTCTAGCCATCACAGCAGGGTCCTGTTTCTTAAGGTTTTCTTCCATTTCCTTAATCATTAACTGTGTTTGTGAGACATGGGCTTTTAATGTATTCAATTTAATGTCAGCAACTTCTGTTACATCATGAACAACATCTGCCGCACCGATTTCTTCCTCACAATTGTTAGAAAAAGCAACGCAATATACCTTTGGACGTTTTTCTTTTGGAAGGCTTTTAACGGCATGAATAACTGCCGCACCTGTTGCATCATGATCTGGATGCACTGCATAACCTGGGTAGAATGTAATGATCAAGAGGGGTTTAATTCTTCTATGATTTCACCCATATGATGTGCTAGTTTATCTTCTGGTTCAAATTCAACCGTTTTATCGCGGTAACCAAGCATTCTCAAGTCAGTTATGCCCATCGCTTTAGCGGCATTTTGAAGCTCTTGCTTTCGAATATGTGGCAATGATTCTCTTGTCGCAAAAGGGGGTCGCCCATATTTCTACCCATTTCCCCCAGTGTTAAGCATGCGTAAGTTACAGGTGTGCCATTTTGAATATGCTTGGCAATCGTGCCAGAAACGCCAAATGCCTCATCATCTGGATGAGGAAAAATAACAAGTACTTGTCTTTCTTTTTCCATCACTCTTCCTCCTTCCGCTATTTATTCAAAGGGTGTTTCGCTAATTTCTAAAGAAACCGCTAGTTTACCTTTAAAATCATGACCAGCCATTAATAAGCGATCATGTTCATCTATTTCATAATGGGTAATGCCCTCCGCATAGACCCAACCGATGTCAGTTTTTAACCGATTCGGTAAGGTCCGTTTCCGGCGATTTTACTATGAATGTATTTTAATTTGGCATTACGAATATAGGCACCTGATGAAAAGAAAGTCTCATCAAAGTGTGAAGCGTAAGCACCGTTTGTTGTTTCAAGGTGGATATAAACGTCCTTATTTGCACGTTCATCCAAAGCCAGCTGTACTTGTTCTTTCATAACGATATCCAAATTCATTTCCCCCTTTCGAAAAGCATTTCTATATAATTTGTCAAAATGAGAGTTAAGCTATCCATTTGATTCTTTTATTTTACTAGAAATAAAGTGGTTTTGCATAATGAGTGACTCAGGAAGCAGGATGATTAGAAGAATGGATCAAGAAAAAAGGAGAATGCTCACTCGAGAGACATTCTCCTTAAAATGTTATTATTGTTCAACCTTCGTACGATCCGCTCCAAAAGTACGGTAAGCACCGTGCATTGTTGGTCCAACATAATCATTTAGTTTGAATCCATGTGTAATGGCTGCAGTGATAAAATCTTTGGCTACATCGATTGCTTCTGTTACCGATTTGCCCTTTGCCAGTTCAGCAGTGATGGCACTTGAGAAAGTGCACCCTGCCCCATGGATGTAAGGCGTATTAATCAGTTCAGCCTGCAAGATTGTGAAATTTTCTCCATCAAATAAAAGGTCGACGGCTTTTTCAGATTGTAGCTTACTGCCACCTTTAATGATGACATATTTTGGTCCGAGTGCATGAATCTTTTCTGCCGCTTTTTTCATTTCTTCAATTGTTTTGATCGGTTTCACTTGTGCAAGTTGTGATGCTTCAAAAAGATTTGGAGTCACAACGGTAGCTAAAGGAACGAGTACCTCACGAAGGGCATCCGCTGTTTCAGGATGTAGTACTTCATCTTCGCCTTTACATACCATTACTGGATCAATAACGGCAGGAACGCCACTCTCTTTAATTGTTTTGGCAGCTGTTTCAATAATTTCCACTGAACCAAGCATACCTGTTTTCATTGCATCTATACCAACAGAAAGAATGGTTTCAATTTGAGCCTCTAATGTACTAATTTCAATTGGAAAAACATTATGATGCCAGTCGTTTTTAGGGTCCATTGTTACAATAGTAGTAAGTGCTGACATTCCGTACACACCAAGCTCTTGAAAAGTTTTCAAATCAGCTTGAATCCCCGCACCGCCGCTAGAATCTGATCCAGCTATAGTTAAGACTTTTTTCATAGTCATCTGACGTTTCCTCCCTGGAGTGATAGATTAGACATGCATTTTATCATCATTATAACAATTATTTTAAAAATGTATATGGTCTCTATTTTAATATAGTGAATATGGTTAAATTTTATTTATAATTGGTTGATTTTTATCAATTCTGTCGTAAAACATAATACCGTTTAGATGATCAATCTCGTGTTGCATAAGAATAGAGGCAAATCCTTTAAAAGAGAGCGTGACTTCCTCACCTTTTTCATTATACGCTCTAACTTTAATTTTTTAACGTGGCACTTGGCCGAACACTTCACGATTAACGGATAAGCAGCCTTCTCCTTCTGGAATACAAATAATATTTGTTGAATGACTGATAATCTTCGGGTTAATCAATTGGTATTCATATGATTGCCCTTTTTCATCTTCATATTTAGCAGCGAACATTCGTTTAGCAATACCGATTTGATTGGCTGATAAGCCAGTACCAGGGCGTAATTTGTATTTCTTAGCTAATTTCTCATCCTGGCTATTTCGTAAGTATACGAGCATCGCCTGTAGCTCCGCTAAATCTTCCTCAGTTGCCGGTAACCTTAAATCCTCTATTGGTTGATGAAGGATCTCATGCTTTTCATCGACAAAATCTTTCATGGTAATTATCGTATCTTTAGAAATTTTCCTCATAGTTAAAAACCTCTTCTACATTTGTCTGTAATGACCTTGCAATTTTGAAGGCGAGCGTTAAAGTTGGGTCATATTTATCGTTTTCAATACAATTAATGGTCTGCCTACTAACGTTGCATTCCTTTGCTAATGCCTCTTGTGTTAAGCGCAGCTGTATTCTTAGCGGTTTTATCCGGTTTTTCAAATCGTAGTCCTGCCTCTCTTGTCAAAGGTTTTGGACATTGTTTAAATTAACAAACATTTTCCCGTTTGTCTATCTTTCAGTTTTATCCATTGCATAGCCGTCGGAAAATCGCTTTAATGGTATATATAAACGTGAATGGTGAAAAAGGTGGTAGTATGCAGAGTACCGGAATTATATTAGCAGGTGGCAAGTCGAGTAGGATGGGGGAAAATAAAGCTTTGTTAGCGGTCAATGGAGAAACAGTAATCGAACGCCTAGTAAGGGAGTTGCAATCCGTAACGAATGATATTCTTATTGTAACAAATACACCAGAAGATTATCATTTTCTCCCAGTTAAAAAGGTAAGTGATCGCTACCCTAATAAAGGTCCGTTAGCTGGAATTGAGTCTGGCCTATATCATTCTACAAATGATAAAAAATATTATCGTTGCTTGTGATATGCCCTTTGTTGCGGCTGAAACAATGGAATGGCTTTTAAGCCATCTCGAAGGTTATTCAGCTGTTATTCCTGAAGTGAATGGTCAAATTCATCCACTTCTTGCTGTCTACCATAAGAGAGTAAGGGAAATAGTAGAGAAATGTTTAGAGGCAAATGATTTGAAGCTACAGATTTTCTTAAATCAGTTAAAGGTAAAAAAAGTAACAGAAGAAGATATGACTCGGCATCGTCTAGTCAATTTTGAACAAAGCTTCTTCAACATGAATGACCCGAGTGATTGGAGGAAAGCAATACAAATTTCTAGTAAGAATTGATAAAATAGAACTTAGATGAGAGGTGTTAAAATGAAGTTTGGAATTTCTAAAGAGCCAATCAATATACAAGAAGTAATTGATCATGTCGTACAAAGAAACGCAGGAGCTATTACGACGTTTATTGGAACAGTAAGAGAATTAACTAAAGGTAAGAAGACTTTGTTTTTAATATATGAGGCATATGAAAGTATGGCTATAAAAAAGCTTGAGCAAATTGGCACGGAAATTAGGGAGCGATGGCAAGGAGCCGAAGTAGCAATTGTGCATAGAGTAGGTAAATTAGATATAACTGACGTTGCTGTTGTCATTGCTGTCTCGACACCTCATCGTGCTGATGCTTATGAAGCAAACCGATATGCCATTGAACGTATTAAAGAAATCGTACCCATTTGGAAAAAAGAACATTGGGAAGATGGGCAAGAATGGATTGGCGACCAATTGGAAAAAGTATCTTATCTTGAAGGGAAACCGGAGGCGAAACATCTAGATGAATAATGTATTGTTTTTTGCTCATTTAAAGGATGAAGTTGGTGCAGAAAGTTTACAAATAGAGGCGAAGGGTAAGAGCGTATTAGCGTTAAAACAAGTAGTACATGATACGTATGGTTTATCATCAATTGATAGTGTCATGACAGCGATCAACGAAGAGTTTGCTGAAGATGATGATGTGATTCAAGAAGGGGATACGATTGCCTTTATTCCGCCAGTTAGTGGAGGCTAATGTCATGAATGATAGATACTCTAGGCAATTATTATTTTCTCCTATTGGTGAAAAAGGGCAATTACTCATTGGGCGTAAGCATGTCTTAATGATAGGGGCAGGGGCACTTGGTTCTGGCAATGCTGAAGTGTTAGTTCGCTCGGGTGTAGGCAAGTTAACCATCATTGACCGCGACTACGTAGAGGCAAGTAATCTCCAAAGACAACAGCTTTATACGGAAGAGGATGTAAAAGAAAAGTTACCTAAAGCTATTGCTGCTAAGAAGAGATTAATGGCGATTAATTCAGAAGTTGAAGTGGTGGCGATAGTAGCTGATGCTGTGCCGTCCTTGTTAGAAGATCTCGTGAGTGAAGTTGATTTAATTCTTGATGCGACAGATAATTTTGAAACGAGAATGCTCTTAAATGATATATCACAAAAACATCACATTCCATGGATTTATGGCGCATGTGTCGGCAGCTTTGGAATGAGTTTAACCATAATTCCAGGTGTGACACCCTGTCTGTATTGCTTGTTGAAGAAGATTCCTATTCAAGGTATGACCTGTGATACAGGTGGAATTATAGCTCCTGCTGTGCAAATGGTTATCGCTCATCAAACCGCTGAAGCACTCAAGATACTGGTAGGTGACTTAGATGCCATTCGCACGACTTTTACAAGCTTTGACATGTGGCGAAATCAATATTCGAATATAAAGGTTGCTAAAATAAAGGATACAGGTTGCTTATCATGTGGGGAGGCTCCGACCTATCCGTTTCTCCAACAAGAAAACTTAACAAAGACAACTGTACTTTGTGGAAGAGATACCGTGCAAGTGAGGCCATCGACTGCCCAGCAATTAGACTTGCAAAGGCTATCTCAACAAATGAAGGTGTCGGGCTATGACACGAAAGGGAATCCTTACCTTTTGTCAATTGATCTGAAACCGGAAAGAGTTGTGATCTTCCAAGATGGTCGGGCACTTATTCACGGAACAAAAGACCTGGCACAAGCACGCTCCATCTACCAAAAATTATTAGGTTAATAAGAACCGCATCTTCTGTTTGAAGAGCGGTTTTTCTTTTTTGTTTTTAAGGAGTCAAAAATAAACAACGTGGTGGGTGTTATTGCCGATATGAACATAACAAATAAGAAATCGAATAAGTAGTGTGGGGAAACGGGAAATCTCAACCAACACAGGTCATTTCAGATCGAAAACTGAATTGAGTGTTGAGCTAATGCGATTTGCAGTTCGGTTAGAAGTGAAAACAGGAAAGGAACAAAACGCAATCTGTACACTATATATTATTTCCGTGTTTACCGTCGGAGGTGGCATAATAAGAGATTGAATCATTGTCTCTCATATTGCTAATTGTGTAACGTTGTTTTCTTTAAAAAAATCTTTAAATGAGACAACAGTGTAAATAGTATTTGATAATTTATGTTTGATATGTTAATTAAATATACAGGTTAATCTCATTTTTTACATAGTCAAAAGAGAAGGTGGTGTTTTTTTGGATCAGGTCGATAAGAAAATATTAGATTTATTAATCGAAAATGGTAGAATGTCTTATGTTGATATTGGCAAACAATTAGGTCTTTCCCGAGTAGCCGTAAGGGAAAGAGTGTCTAAACTTGTTGAAGATGGTGTGATTGAACAGTTTACAGTTGTGATTAATAGTGGCAAGGCAGGGAAAGAAGTTTCCGCATTTTTTGAGATTGATTGTGAACCGAGTTCGTTAGTGAAAGTAGCCGAGGCGTTGGCGGAGAATGCAAGTGTCGCTAGTTGTTACCAAATGACCGGCCCCTCTACTTTACATACCCATGTGTTAGTAGATAACTTTGATGCACTTGAGCGGTTTATTAACGAAGAACTATATGCCCTAGATGGCATTACGCGTGTGGAAAGTAACATATTGCTGAGAAGATTTAAAAGTCGTCGCGGGTTAAAATTGTAGTAGCATTGCATAATTTGTATCGAATGCAAGCTGCGATAATAACAATTAAGCCAATTGGAACTTCTGATTAGACATTCTGGTAGATTGCGGAGGTAAATCCAAGTTACACGTCCAACTTCGGAACAACCGAAAAGATAGCTGAACAGCACCAACCAATTTGTCCGTCTTTCTGAAAAGAAAAACTCCTATCTTTGCTAGATTCCTGATTAACGAAATATGATACCCCCTTAAACTTAATATGTTTTAAAAAACAGGTACTCGCCACTGGCGGGTCTTTTTTTGTATTGGACAAGAAATTGGTAAATTACCTTTTGTTTTTGAAAACGCTTTACTCATCGATAACTAAAAGATGATAAATAATTATACTTAAGTTACATAATGAACATTTTTGTCAAAATAATGAAAACAAAAGGAAATAGAAATAAAAAATAATTTAAAAAAATGAAAAAATATATAGAATTTTGTATATTTATGTTTTATAATCATTTTTAAATTATTTTAAACATTTAGTAATTAAAAAAAGGAAAATGATTAACAAATGATTTCGAAGGAGGGGTGAAATTGGTCGGTTTTATATTCAGAAGATTTTTTCAACTTGTGATTCTACTATTTGGTATTTCCTTTCTTGTATTCTCATCCATGTATTTGGCGCCTGGTGACCCGGCATCAATGATTGGAGGGCCAACTGCATCAAAAGAAGATGTGGAGGCGATAAGAGATAATCTTGGTTTAGATGACCCTTTTCTTACACAATATGGTCGCTATGTAGTAGATCTTGTACAAGGTGATTTAGGATATTCTTATCAAAACCAACAGTCTGTAGCTGAGGCGATTGGGGTGAGACTGCCAAATACGCTAAAGTTAGCAATTGCTAGTATGATTGTCGCCATTGTTATTGGTATTTTAACAGGGTTGATATCAGCTCTTAAACAAAATTCTTGGCTAGATGTAGGGTCAACAACCTTTGCTCTTGCGGGTATTTCTATACCGAACTTTTGGATGGGTGCTGTCCTTATCCTTATATTTTCCGTTAACTTACAACTACTCCCGGTCGGCGGGTTATCTTCACCATGGTATACCATTGAAGGGATAAAGGAATTAATCTTACCTGCAATCACTTTAGGGACAGGGGCAGCTGCGATGATTGCTAGAATGACGAGATCATCTATGCTTGAAGTAGTAAGGGCAGATTATGTAAGAACAGCAAGAGCAAAAGGTGTAAAGGAACGCGAAGTTATATGGATTCATACATTAAAAAATGCGATGATTCCTGTTTTGACAGTGATTGGTGTGAACTTTGGTTCACTATTAGGAGGGACCATTATCACTGAAAAAGTATTTGCGATTAATGGTGTAGGTAGGCTAATGATTGACGCCATAGCAGCTAGAGATTTTCCGATGGTACAAGGCTCTGTTCTTTTAGTAGCTACACTCTTTGTTGTTGTGAATTTAGTCGTTGATGTGGTTTATACATATATTGATCCAAGGATTAAATATCAGTAATGACGAAGGGAGGAAAAACTGATGCCAGAGGTTGTTCAGGCAACGAATAGTCCAGTAGCAGTAACACCGAAAAAGGATAATGAGTGGTTGTTAATTATAAAAAGGTTGCTACGAAATAAGTTAGCGGTTCTTGGGTTAATCATTATCATTCTTCAAATCGCCATGGCGTTGTTGGCCCCTATTATTGCTACCCACGACCCCGTAAAGCAGGACCTATCAGCTAGTGAATTACCTGTATTTAGTGAGGATCATTGGTTAGGCACAGACAATTATGGAAGAGATGTTTGGAGCCGAATTGTCTATGGCTCCCAAATCTCTCTATTAGTAGGGATTGTAGCTGTAGTGCTCGGCCTTCTTGGTGGCGTTACGCTAGGTTTACTTGGGGGATATTACAAAAAATTAGATGGCATTATTATGAGATTTGTCGATTTATTATTTTCATTCCCAGGAATTTTACTTGCTATGCTCATTATTGCTGTACTCGGTACAAGTTTAGTAAATGTAGCTATTGCTATAAGTATTTGGTCGATACCTTCCTGTGCACGAATTGTACGAGGGTCCGTTTTATCGATAAAGGAAAAAGAATATATTATGGCCATGAAATCGGTAGGTGCTTCAGATCTTCGTATTATGATTAAACATATATTACCAAATTGTTTTGCGCCTATTATTGTTTTTGCCACAATGCGAATGGCTACGGCTATTCTTTCAACAGCTGCATTAAGCTATTTAGGCTTAGGTGCACAACCACCTACCCCTGAATGGGGATCAATGATTTCGCAAGGTCAAGCTTTTATGTGGTCATCTCCACATCTAACGATTGTACCTGGGATTGCCATCATGTTAACTGTATTTGCTTTTAATGTATTAGGAGATGGATTACGAGATGCCATTGATCCTAATATGAATGTTTAAAAATTGGGGGGAATTAAGAATGAGGAAAAAGTTATTAGCAATACTAGCGGTATTTACACTAATGATTGTATCTGCTTGTTCAAGCGGTAATGAACCGGCAAGTGGGGAAGGTGAAGGGAACGGTAAAATCGATACATTTACATATGCCTCACTATCAGATGCAGTAGGGCTATCACCTATCATGACAAATGATAGTGCATCAGCTAATGTGACTGACCATGTATACGAAAAGTTGTTTGATAGAAATACAGAAACAATGGAAATAGAACCTAAATTAGCTGAATCTTATGAGAATCCAGATGAGAACACTTGGCTGATTAAATTAAAAGAAGGAATAAAGTTCCATGATGGAACAGACTTTAATGCAGAAGCTGTTAAGTATACTTTTGATAAATTAAGAGATCCAGAGACAGCAGCCCCACGAGCTTCACTAATGGAGCCGGTTGAATCTATTAATGTGATTGACGATTACACAGTTGAAATCAAAACAAAATATCCATACGGTCCTTTTTTAGCGGCACTGTCACATTCTAACGCAGCCATTGTAAGCCCAACAGCAGATAAAGAGGGCGATTTAAATAAAGAGCCTGTCGGTACAGGGCCATTCAAATTTGCGAAATGGGTACCAGGGGATCAAGTCGTGTTAGAAGCAAATGAAGACTATCGTGATGGCGCACCTGCGATTCAACAATTAATTTTTAAAGTTGTTCCAGAGATATCAACAGCGATCTCGATGTTACAAACAGGAGAAGTACAATTTATTGATAACCTTCCTATGGAACAGATTGAAAGAATTGAAAGTCTGAAGAATGTAACAGTTGAAAAGGTGGATGGGACACCAGAATACTATTTCTCTGTGAATCATGGAAAAGAAGAATTCCAAGATGCAAAATTACGTGAAGCTTTTGCTAGCGCGATTGACCGGGATGCTGTTGTCTCAAAAATGAACGGGTTAGGCATTCGCAGTGATAGTGTCATAGGGCCAAAAGTATTTGGGTACGTAGAATCTGCTGCTGAAGCAGGTACACCTTATGATTTAGAAAAGGCTAAAAGTTTAGTAGAGGAAAATGGATTTGGAGAGAAAACGTATAAGTTATTAACACAAATAGAAGTAATTTCTTACTGATGGCTGAAATCGTTCAAGCGCAATTGTCAGAGGCAGGGTTTAACATCGAAATTGAGTCAATGGAATGGGCTTCATTCCTAGATACAGCAAGACAAGGGAACTTTGATTTAACCTTCTTAAGCTGGTCTAACTTAACAGCTGATGGTTCAGAATTATTTTATCCTAATTTTCACAGTGATAATGTAGGTGCTTCAAATAGAGCACAATATAGTAACGAAGCATTTGATCAATTAGTAGATGAATCGAGAACAACAACAGACCAAGATAAACGGTTAGAACTATTAGATCAAGCTAATCGCTTAATGTTAGATGAAGATGCAGTCGTGATTATGTATCACTCCATCGTAACAGCTGCAATGGATCAATCTTATGAAGGTCTACTTTTAGAAGCAACTGGTAAATGGAATCTATCAGAAGTAACAAGAAAGTAGGTGCAACAATGGGAGAGGCTTTACTAGAAGTGAAAAATATGATTACAGAGTTTCGGACAGCAGACGGGTATTTACCTGCTGTCCGCGATGTTTCATTCTCGCTAAATAAGGGTGAGACATTATGTATTGTTGGCGAATCGGGCTGTGGTAAAAGTATAACTTCTCTCTCAATTATTGGATTATTACCAAGCAACGGTAGAATTGCAAGTGGAGAAATTAAGTATGAGGGAGAGGCTATTCAAAGTCATACAGCTGAACAAATGAGACAGATTCGTGGCAACCAAATCTCGATGATTTTTCAAGAACCGATGACAGCGCTGAATCCTGTTTTAACGATAGGCTATCAGTTAAGAGAACCTCTAATGATTCATGAGAAATTATCTAAAAAAGAAGCCCATAAAAAGGGAATTGATCTTCTGAAAAGTGTGGGTATTCCTTATCCTGAAAAAAGAATGAGTCAATATCCGCACGAATTAAGTGGTGGCATGCGTCAGAGGGTAATGATTGCAATTGCTTTATCATGTAACCCGGGATTACTGATTGCGGATGAACCGACGACTGCGTTAGATGTGACGATTCAAGCGCAAATTCTAGATTTGATTAATGATTTAAAGCAAGAATACCATATGGGTGTAATCATGGTGACCCATGATATGGGTGTTGTTGCAGAAGTAGCTGACAGAGTAATGGTTATGTATGCAGGGAAGAAGGTAGAAGAAGGGACAGTAGAGGAGATTTTTAATCATCCAAAACATCCTTACACAATTGGACTGTTAAATTCTGTGCCAGATGTAGACAAACCGGACTTTGAACTTGAAGCTATTCCTGGTTCTTTGCCTAGTTTAAATCAACAAATTCAAGGTTGTCGATTCCACGAACGTTGTAAATTTGCCATGGAAACATGTAAACAACAAGAGCCACCTGCCTTTGATTTGTCTCACTCTCATTCGGTGAGTTGTTGGCTTGAAGCAGAGGAGGTAACAAATCCATGAATGTCGCAGATGGTAATGGAAGAAGAAAGACCCTTCTTGAAATCAACCAGTTAAAGAAGTATTACCCAATCAAGGGTGGTTTGTTGCAAAGGGTACAATCTCATGTGAAAGCAGTAGAAAATGTTTCTTTTAAATTATATGAAGGTGAAAGTTTAGGTGTTGTAGGCGAGTCAGGGTGTGGAAAATCGACGTTAGGAAAAGCCATTCTAGGATTAGAAGAATTAACGGGCGGGACAGTTAAATTCAAAGAGACCGAAATACAATCATTAAGAAAAAAGAAAAGCTAAAATTTGTGAAAGAAATGCAAATGATCTTCCAAGATCCCTTTGCTTCTTTAAATCCTAGACAAAAAATAGGTCCAGCTATAGCAGAGGTTTTTTCCATACATACATCTATGTCCAGTAAAGAAAAAAGTTAGCGGTTTTAGATTTATTAAAAGAAGTAGGTTTAAAAGAAGAGCATTATGATCGTTTTCCTCATGAATTCAGTGGTGGACAAAGGCAGAGAATTGGGATTGCACGTGCCATCTGTTTAAATCCATCCTTTATCATTTGTGACGAGGCAGTATCTGCTCTCGACGTATCTGTCCAAGCACAAGTGTTAAAGTTATTGAAAACCTTACAGCAAAAGTATCAACTATCTTATATGTTTATTTCTCATGACTTAGGTGTTGTTCGTTATTTTTGCGATAGAGTACTAGTGATGTATTTAGGGAATACGGTTGAGGAGGGAAAGGTAGAGGATTTATATAATGCTCCCCTACATCCCTATACACAAGCATTACTTTCTGCTATTCCTAGACCCTCTATTGAAAAGAAACGAAATAGAATAAGATTACAAGGTGATTTACCGAATCCGGCGGATCCTCCTTCTGGATGTCCCTTTCATACACGTTGCCCGATAGCGAGGACACAATGTATGGAAGAGAAGCCTCAATGGAGAGAGTACGGTGAGGAACATTATGCAGCTTGTCATTTTGCTGGGGAATCTATTTTTAAAGAAGCGAAGTGAAATTCCTTTGAAGAGCGAGGTGCTGTTAGCTAGCATCTCGTGTTTTTATTGTAGGTTAACATTTGTGTAAGAATAATCAAGATAATTCTACATATTGATTTTAGAGAATTTAAATATATTAGATTTAAATCCTATTATTATCACTAATTTTATTCTATAATCTGTAATGTGTAATATACATTACGTAAGTTAAAATTGATTTTATATTTACAAATGTAAAAGGAGAGGTTAATTTGGATTACTTACATCACCCATTTTCGGCAAAAAGACATACAGTGTTCGCTAAAAAAGGAATGGTAGCGACTTCACAGCCTTTAGCAGCACAAGCAGGTATTGAGATATTGCAAAAAGGGGGAAATGCGATTGATGCAGCGATTGCAACAGCTGCAGCATTAACAGTCGTTGAGCCAACTTCGAATGGAATTGGTGGAGATGCCTTTGCTCTCGTTTGGGTAAAAGATCAACTCCATGGATTAAATGCTTCTGGCCCTGCACCTCAATCGATTTCTGCTGATGAGGTAAAAAAGCGTGGATTCACAAAAATGCCAACATACGGTACCGTCCCTGTTACTGTACCCGGGGTACCAGCCGCATGGGCAACGTTATCGAAACGGTTCGGTAAACTATCTTTGCTTGAATCATTAAAGCCAGCGATTAGATATGCAGAAGAGGGCTATCCGCTGACACCGATTCTAGGGAAGTATTGGAAAAGGGCATATACGAAGTTTAAAGAAGAATTTACGGATGAAGCTTTCGAAGGATGGTTCGAAACGTTCGCACCGGGGGGAAGGCACCAGAAATCGGTGAATTATGGCGTTCAGAAGGGCACGCCAAAACCCTTCAAGCAATTGGGGAGTCGGAAGGCCGCTCCTTTTATGAGGGTGAATTAGCTGAACAAATGGATGCTTTTATGAAGAAACATGAAGGTTTTTTAACAAAAGAAGATTTGTGTAAATATGAGCCTGAATGGGTAAATCCTATCTCTACTCAGTACAGAGGTTACGATGTATGGGAGATACCTCCGAATGGTCAAGGTATGGTTGCGTTGATGGCACTAAATAATTTTGAGAGATTGTCAAAGCCACAATGGCAATCAGCACAAACGCTTCATGAACAAATTGAATCGATGAAACTTGCCTTTACCGATGGAAAAGCATTTATTACAGAGGCAGCAGATATGCCTATTGAAACAGAAGAGTTACTTTCTAAGGAGTATGCGGATAAACGCAGTCAAACCATTTCGGATATCGCTTCCAATCCGGAACCTTATGAGTTGCCGAAAGGCGGTACGGTTTATTTAGCTGCTGCGGATGAAGAAGGAAATATGATTTCTTATATTCAGAGTAATTACATGGGCTTTGGCTCAGGAATTGTGATCCCAGGTACGGGCATTAGTTTACAAAATAGAGGTCATGATTTCTCATTGGATGACAATCATCCGAATTATTTAAAAGGTGGCAAACGGACTTATCATACGATCATCCCTGGCTTCTTGACAAAAGATGGTAAGGCAGTTGGTCCATTTGGTGTAATGGGAGGCTATATGCAACCACAAGGTCATTTCCAAGTAGTAACCAATACGGTAGACTATGCCTTAAATCCGCAAGCTGCACTAGATATGCCAAGATGGCAATGGATCAAAGAAAAATCTATTTTCGTAGAACCAGAGTTTCCTAATTATATAGTGCAAGAGTTGGAAAGAAGGGGTCATCAAGTTACAATTACACCGGATGGAGGAAGCTTTGGGCGTGGGCAAATCATTTGGCGTAATCCTGAGACGGGTGTATTAATGGGTGGAACTGAATCCCGTACGGATGGTACGATTGCCGCTTGGTAGCATCAGCGAAAGAAAAACAACGGGAAGAAGCTAAGCCTCAAACACGCCAAGGCTTACGTTTACAAAAAGAATTAATGATTGGGAACTTCCGTACTGGAATGTTAGGGTTTGGCGGTGGACCATCCTCTATACCACTTTTCCAGCAAGAAGCAGTAAAGAAATATAAATGGATGACAGAAGAAGAGTTTGCCGATACTTTGGCATTGGCTAACACGATGCCAGGCCCAATTGCGACAAAGATGGCCGGTTACATTGGCTACCGTGTCGGAGGAATCGTAGGAATGATTAATGCCCTTGTTTCTTCCGTTCTCCCTACTGTTATTATCCTTATAAGTCTTCTGCAAGTTTTACAAGCTTATAAAGATATTCCATGGGTAAAGCATATGTCAGCATCGATTGTCCCGGTTGTAGCTGTGATGCTGGCGCAAATGACTTGGGAATTTGTAAAGAAATCGGGCACGACGCTTGGGTGGAAGAAAGCGATTATTCTCATATTAGCGTCTTTCTTACTTACAGAAGTGACGCACTTACATCCAGGTATTCTCATCATGATATTAATTATTTCCGTCTTTATTCCTTTTAAGAGGAAGGAGAATCCATCATGATTTATTGGGAAATCTTTTTAGCCTTCTTTATTCCAGGTATTCTTGGTTACGGTGGTGGACCTGCGACCATTCCCTTAATTGAAAATGAAGTCGTCGGTAAATATGGCTGGATGTCCACTCAAGAATTTAGTGAAGTCCTGGCGATTGGGAATTCCTTGCCAGGTCCGATTGCGACGAAAATGGCCGGTTATATCGGTTACGCAGAAGGGGGAATTGTAGGGAGTTTCGTCGCCCTCTTTGCTACCATAGCTCCTTCGATTATCTTAATGCTCGTACTGATGGCGATTTTAATGAAATATAAAGACACCCCACAAGTCAAAAATATTTCTAAAATTGTCCGTCCAGTGATTGCAGTGTTGCTAGCCGTCATGACCTTCCAATTTCTGAAGGATTCCTTTACTTCATTAGGGATGATTTATTCTCTTTTGATGGTCATAGGTAGTTATTTTTTATTAGAAAAAATGAAAATGCACCCGGCCATTGTTATTAGTATCGCTTTAGCGGTAGGGGCCATTTCGGGATTGATTATCTATTAGTCTAGGTGAGGGAGCGTAAGACCGAATGAAAAACTGTCTTTGGTTCAACTAGTTATCAGAGATATTTGCAGATGGATTCGTAGCTTCATTCTTTAATCTGAGAAGGACGATTGCCCTGTTTGCAAGATGCTCATGCTGAAATGAAGTCATCAATAGAAGGGAATATGAGAAAAATCTATTAATCTTTCATCCTTCTCTTTAATTATAAAAACCGGTAGCGATTCGCTACCGGTCATATATAGTGAAATGGGGGGAATGATATTAGACATAAGGATTAGTTTTTATTAGAACCGACAATAACAAGTTTACCTTGATCAAGTACTTCTTCATACCTCTCAGCTTCAACATCAGTCATACCAACTGATCTCATTTTAGAACGTAATTCATCGCCTCGGCTTTTGAAGACGTTTCCGATGGAGTCAAAAACACCTTGTTCTTTCATACCAATATCATTTGTATCTGTTGCATCAGTTAAATTTTCTGAGCGGTCTCTATCATGTGCGAATAAGTAGATATCCTTCTTAGTATAACCTTCGTTTTCAAGAGAGTTAATGATGCTAACCGCCTGTACTCCGTTTTCTACAACTTCGATTTTATACATAGTTTACATCCTCCTCTTTTTTGAAGAGTATCTTGTGTCTCTTCTTAGTGTATATATATCCGTTCTACAATAGATTAAACCTTATTGTTTATTGGCAAAAAATAGAATCATTAATTGATAGATAAAAATGTCCTTTGGAGCCTTGTGTTATGAAAGTGATTTATTTATTATTTAAATATAAAATATTTATAATTTTCTAACATAATAAGGAGATCATTTTGCGCAAAGTATTGCTCGTTTTCATGTTTTTCACTCTCTTCCCATTCACTCATGTCTTAGCAGAAGAACAAGTGTATCGAATAGGAGCAGAAAAAGCGTTTCCACCATTTTCTTATCTTAATCAAAACGGGGAGCTACAAGGCTTAAGCATTGCCGTCTTAGAAAGGATAGCCGACAAAAATGATGTGAAGTTTGAGTTTATCCCAATGGATGGAAAGCAAGCTGAGGAAGCGTTAAGAAAAGGAGAAATAGAAGGTGTTGCCGGGGTCACCTATAGTATAGACAAGGAGAAGTATATGGACTTTTCCACCCCTTATTTTACGATGTCGGATTCTTTAGTGATACCTAGGCGCTTGAAAGACGAAGTAGAGAATATAGAAGATTTGCGGGATACGCATATAGTTTTAAAAGAAGATACGGCTGGATTAAATACATTAATAAACTTGCGAAATAATAACTTTACCGTGACGACTAACCAATACAGCGGTCTATTTATGCTTTGGAATGGCCGCGCGGATGTTTTTATTGGCAACAAATGGACCTCCTATTTTTTTAGATCGTTATGAGTTAGAGAAACAATATGTTGTGTTAGATATCATTTTGGATCCTGCAGATTATGCTGTAGCCGTACAAGAAGGGGATGAAGAATTTCGACAGTTCTTAGATAAAGCCATCATTGATTTAAAGGCAACAGGGGAAATGAACCAGCTGGTTGATTTTTGGACGAAAGGTGAAAATGAAGAGGAAATAACAAGGTTAAAGGATTTTATTACCATTTTATCAATATTTATGGCCATTGGTGGTTTTATTCTTATTCTCATTTATATATGGAATTATCGGTTAAAATTAGCTGTCAATAAACATACGAAAGAACTGACCCTTTTGAATGAGGATTTGCATGATCAACGGCAACGCACTGCTGATAGCAATGCTTTTAAAGATCAAATAATCAATAATATAGATGCTGGTATTATTACTTTTGATTTGAATTTTATGATGACGAGTTGCAATCCAAGGGCACTTGATATTCTAGAGTGGCCCCAACAAGAGGGGGTTGAGCAGTCACCTGTTTTTAATGAAATACGAACGCATTTCTATCATGATCGTGCCAAACAATTCGTGTTTCACCGAAACGGTCAACGGAAAATTGTCTATTACTCATTGAACGATATGTATAATTCTTTGGAAAATCAAGCTGGGTATTTGCTGACTATTAGAGATGAAACGGAAAAGGTCCAATTAGAGCAGAAGTTACTCACACAGGAAAAGCTTCATGCGCTTGGACAGTTAGTCGCCGGTGTTGCTCACGAAATAAGAAACCCATTAACATCCATTAAAACATTTATCAATTTAATTCCAAGAAAAATAGCACAAAAAGACTTTCAAGAGATGTTAGTCGAACATTTACCAAAAGAAGTTGACCGGCTAAATCAGATTGTCACCGATCTTATTGATTATGCGAGACCAAGCACACCACGTATTCAGCCATGTACTGCATCGGAGTTAACCACTATGCTGACTTTCTTACATGTAACGATGAAGGATGAGCACATTGACTTTCAATTAAAAGTACCAGATGGGTTAGTCTTTTATATTGATCCGCAACAAATTAGACAAGTGCTTTTGAATATTTTACTGAATGGTGTGGATGCAGTAAAGAACGTTACTGGGAAGCGTATAGAGTTAGAGATTTATTATCTAGATGAAGAGTGTGGAGAGATTTCTATTAAAGATAACGGAGAAGGGATGAGTGTGGAGCAACAACATCATATCTTTGATCCGTTTTATACGACAAAAGCAAAAGGAGTCGGTCTAGGGCTTACACTTTCTTATCATTTAATACAAGAAAATAATGGGGACATTAGCGTAACAAGTACGAAAAAAGAAGGGACTAGGTTCGTCATTACTTTACCCATTTATCGAGAGGAGGATTCGCTCAAATGAAGCCAGGTCTACTCGTCATTGATGATGAAGCTGCGATTTGTATGTCCATTAAGTTTGCCTTAGAAGATGATTATCAAGTATATACAACTATAGACCCAGCGGAAGGGATAGAGTGGGTCAAAAATAAACGAATCGATATCGTCTTATTAGATTTAAGAATGGGGGATGTTAGCGGTTTAGATATTTTAAAGCAAGTGAAGGAAATACGTTCAGAGCTCACGGCCATTATGATGACAGCTTATGCTAGCATTGAGACATCGATTGAGGCAATTAAGCAAGGTGCCTATTATTATATTGAAAAGCCGATTGATATGGATAAATTATCTGTATTAATCATGCGCGCACTGCAATATAAACAATTCTCCAATCGGCTGGAGTCAAAAGATAAACAACTGGAAGCACGTGCATTTTTAGGGACAAGCAAGGCGATGCAACAGGTATTCTCAATGATTGATCGCATTAAGGACATCGATTCAAGCGTCCTTATTACGGGAGAAAGTGGAACAGGCAAAGAATTAGTTGCGAGGGAAATTCATTTTTCGGGTAGAAGGTATCAAGGTCCATTAGAGATTGTCAATTGTGCGGCTATTCCTGATAATTTACTAGAATCAGAGCTGTTTGGTTACGAAAAAGGAGCCTTTACTGGAGCCACTCAATCGAAGGATGGCAAATGTGTTGCAGCTAACGGCGGGACATTATTTCTAGATGAAATGAGTGAATTGCCTCTGTCTCTACAAGCAAAGCTTTTACGAGTCATCCAAGAGCGCGAAGTCACACCACTTGGATCAAATAAGAAAAAGCAACTCGACATCCGTATAATTAGTGCAGCCAACAAAAATATCGCGCAAATGGTCAAAAACGGTGAGTTCCGCGAAGATTTATATTTTCGCTTAAATGTGATTCCTATTCATATGCCACCGCTTAGACAAAGAAAAGAAGATATCCCGCTACTCATCAACCATCTGATTCAAAAATTTAATCAATCTATGCACAAACAAAAAGAAGGTTTGACCCCAAAAGCGATGGAAGTCCTTCTCCATTATCCCTATGCAGGGAATGTGAGAGAACTCGGCAATATTATCGAGTATGCCGTGGCATTATCAATGAATCAATTAATCGATGTCACAGACCTTCCGCATTTCGTCCAAGGTCACGCCGAACATCCGATTGAAGAGGATGAAATGATTCAATTACCACTTGGCATTCCGATGAAAGAGGTAGAGAAGCGAGTCATCACTGCTACCCTCAAGCACTATAAAGACCATAGGCAAAAAACCGCTCACTCCTTGCAGATCTCTGAGAGGAGTTTGCGGGATAAGTTGAAGAATTATGAGAAATAAAAGAACCGGCAATATTTTCTGCCTCATACGGAAAAAATTTCCGGTTTTTCTTTTGATAAAATTGTAAGCGTATACATAAAACAATATTATGAATTTTGGCATAATATTTGCATTAATAAAAATTAGGAGGATGTTAGTAGGGATGAAGTCATTTTTATGGGTGGCAATTATTTTTCTGTTAAGCGGTTGTTCAAATACTCATTCCGAGATCCGGTCTTCTTATGATCCAAGTAAGGCTCCATCAGAAGAACTAGCGGTTGGGAAAAAGTCAATCGTGCTGGCAACAGGTGATGTATCGGGTGTGTATCCGCTAGGTACGGGATTAATGGCGATTTTAGAAAAATATAATAAGGCTGCTTTTGGTACGAGAGTGACAAATGCTTCGATTCAAAATGCGAAGCTCGTAAGTAGTAACGAGGTAGAACTTGGGATATCGATGGCTGATGTATTGTATTCTGATGAACTATCACAAAAACATTTAAAGGTATTAACCAATCTTTATCGCAACTATATGCAAATCGTTACGTCAGATCCATCCATTGAATCCTTATCTGACTTAAAAGGGAAGCGAGTCAGTTTAGGTGCAGAAGGAAGTGGCACAAGATTTACGGCAGAAAGGCTATTAGAAGCAGCAGAGCTTAGTCAAGAGACAATGGATATTTCGTATTTATCCTTTACCCAATCGGCTGCGGGTATGAACAATGGTACCATTGACGTTGCCTTCCTCTCTTCCGGGTTACCTAATCCAGTGATCGAACAATTACTAGAGGAGGAGAATCTTACGTTAGTTAAGGTAGATGAGGAAACAAGTAAGCGCTTAAATCAGCAATACGAGGGTTATGAGTGGCAAGAAATTCCGAGCCATACATATGAGGGAATAACGGAGCCGACACCGACAGTTACAGTGCAAAACGTGCTGTATGCGAATGAAGAATTATCTAATGAGCTGGCTTATCATATTTTAAAAGGTATTTATGAGCACTTAGATGAATGGGCCGTCTATCATCCAGCCGTAGCAAATATGACGGTTGAAGAATCAGCAAATATAGCGATTCCGCTTCATCCAGGTGCCAAACAATATATAAACGAAGTAGGGGGAAAGTAAAATGAAAAAAATCATTACGGCATTATCTATTTTTATGTTGCTATGCCTAGCTGCTTGTGGGGCGCCAACACCACAAAAATCCGGTGAACAAGCAAGTTCAGAAGGCGGAGACTCAGATAGTAAGTCAATTACGGTAGCGGGCAATGGTGGCGTGATTGAACAAACGATAAGAGATGTAATCGCACCGAAATTTGAAGAAGAAACCGGTATTAAAGTGAATTATGTCCCAGGATTATCAGGAGAGATTCTTTCTAAAGTAGAGCTACAAAAGAATGCGCCACATATTGATATCGCTTTCTTTGTACCAACTGATGTTTATCGGGCGAATGAAAAAGATTTAACTGAGACATTAAGTGAAGAGAATGTACCAAACTTCTCCAATGTCATTGATGATTTCGTTTCTGTTGAGGGTGCGGGGGCACCAGTTTTTGGCTTAGCTATTGCCCCAGCATATAATACGGAATCATTCGAAAAAAATGGTTGGGGACCAATTGAATCTTGGAATGACCTTGTATCCGGAGATTATGAAGGAAAAACAGCATTTGTTGATATCACAAATGACTGGGGATTTAATACATTAAACGCGTTAGCAATGGCAAATGGTGGGAGTACAGATAACGTTGATCCTGGTATAGAAAAAGCGAAGGAATTGGCAGGTTACTCAACCACTTTCTATAAAAACTCAACACAAGTGATGCCAGCGATTCAACAAGGTGCTGCTGACCTATCTGTTTTAGGTTCTTATGTAATTAGTGATTTAGCTGAATCAGGCATACCAATTAAAATGGCGATACCAAAAGAAGGTGTTCCCCTACAAGCCTTTAGTGCAACTTTAGTGAAGAACACACCGAAAGAAGAGCAAGCTCTCCAATTTATTGATTATCTTGTGAGTGAGGAAGCACAATCGTTAATTGCAGAGGAAGGATTCTATCCAATTGCTGAAGGAGTAGAACTACCTGAAAAATATCAAGAATCTATTGGGATAGCAGAGGATGATCCAACATTTAAGCCAGATGTCCCTCAATTCGCAGAAATTAGAGCGGAATGGTCAGATCGTTGGAATAAAGAAGTCGTTCCTGAAATTGGCAAACTACTAGAATAATAGAAGAGGAGGCATAAGGAGATGACGACAGCGATAAGCGACGTAGAAATTAAGGGAGCTATAAAAAAATTCGGATCCAATATTGTTCTTAATTCCATCGATTTAGAAGTAAGGCAGGGTGAGCTTCTCACCTTGCTGGGCCCTTCTGGATGCGGAAAATCGACCACTTTAAATTTAATTGCGGGATTTCTTGAGGCAGACCAAGGAGAGGTATTTATTAAAGGAAAAAAGGTGACAAAGGTGCCTCCATATAAAAGAGATTTGGGCATGGTTTTCCAAACGTATTCTCTTTTTCCACATATGACGGTTTATGACAACTTAAGCTTTGGTTTAAAATTAAGAAAAATTGCCAAACCAGAACAAAAAAGAAAATCGATCGCGTCCTTGAACTTGTAAAGTTATCAGGGTTAGAACAACGCTATCCCAGGGAACTGTCAGGTGGGCAAAGACAGCGAGTAGCCATCGCTAGAGCGTTGGTTGTCGAACCGGAATTATTATTATTAGATGAGCCATTATCGAACCTTGATGCGAAGTTAAGGCATGAGCTTCGCTTAGAAATCAAAAGGTTACAAAAAGAAATCGGTGTAACGACTATCTTTGTTACCCATGATCAGGAAGAAGCTCTATCGCTTTCCGATCGTGTCGTAGTAATGAATGCAGGTAAGATTGAACAGATTAGTACACCGACATCCATCTACAAACATCCAAAAACAGAATTTGTTTTTCAATTTATCGGTAAATCTAACTCTTTTGAAGGTATTGTTATATCAACAGATCAAGACCGGATTATGGTTCAAGCGGGTCAAGAAGTCACATCAGTAAGTTGGGATAATGTGATTGGAGAGAATCGCACGTTCCAAAAAGGGGATGAAGTGAAATTATACATTCGCCCAGAAAACATTCATATTTCTGAGTCACAAGAGGCTGTTGATGGATATGAACTACATCGTGCGAAAATCACACAACTGAATTACTTAGGGACTTCTTGGGAAATAGATGTCGCATTTATGGGGAAATCTCTGCAAATATTAACAAATGAATACCGTTCATCATGGAAAGAGGGAAGCGAGGTGTTTGTAGGATGGATGCCGCAAGAGCTCAAAATCATCAGAAAAGAGTAGCACCTGAGGGACAACCGCCGCAACAAGAGAAGCGCGCGAAAAAACGGAAGCCATGGGCACCTGGCTTATTGTTATTAACACCTATCCTCTTGTTCTTATTCGGATTTTTTGTTGTACCGATGTTATATATTTTGTACTTAAGCTTTATTTCAACTGATAGCTTAAGTGGTGAAGGAGCTAGTTACAGTTTATCAAATTATATCACGCTCTTTACGGATAGCTATTATTTAAACTCATTATGGATTACGGTTAAGATTAGCTTATTATCTAGTCTGGTTGCGCTCATACTGGGTTATCCGATCGCTTTAACGATGGCAAAGGCTTCAGCAAAAATGCGCGCACTTATTACACTACTGATTGCTTCACCGCTTTTAGTTAGTATTGTTGTTCGTAACTTTGGCTGGTATTTATTACTTCTACCTAATGGGACCGTTAATACACTATTAATGGATATGGGTCTAATTAGCAAGCCTATGAATCTATTGTTTTCAGAGGTTGGTGTCATTATAGGTCTTTCAAACGCCTATTTACCATTTATGGTACTAGCTATAGTCACAAGCTTATACAATATTGACCCATCATTAGAGAAGGCATCGGCCATATTAGGTGCAAGTCCATTAAGAAACTTCCTTTCGATTACATTACCACTGAGCTTACCAGGTATTGTCTCTGGTTGCGTTTTAGTCTTTAGCTTATCGATGAGTGCCTACGTAACACCGGCACTTATGGGTGGAGAGAATGTGCCTGTGATGCCAGTTGTTGTATACGATCAAATTAATAATCTCCTGCAATGGACATTTGGATCGGCATTATCATACGTTTTGCTTGGGACAACGCTTCTATCAGTCTTTTTATTTACTCGAGGGTTTGAGAAGAGTAAATTCAAGGAGGTGTTCCGTTAATGAATGCCATTGGGAAATTACGCGGAGCATTGGCTGTTATTGGGATTATCTACATCTTGATACCACTAATCGCTGTCATCCCTGCATCGTTTACAAAAGCAAGCTATCCAAGCTTTCCGCCAGAAGGATTTTCGTTTCAATGGTATACGAAAATCTTGGAAAGACCTGAATTTATTGACGCCTTCATGAATAGTTTGCAATTTGCAGTGCTTGCAGCACTATTTGCCGTTATATTCGGCACACTAGGTGCGCTGGCAATTGCCAAGTATGATATTCCCGGAAAGTCAGCGATTACATCCTTTTTAACGGCGCCACTTAGTGTACCTCAGCTTGTATTAGGGATAGCGTTATTAATATACTTCACACCATTAATGCTTGCGGGTACGTCAATAGGATTCCTGATTTCACATATTATCATTTGTATTCCATACGTGATTCGTTTAGTGTTAACCGGCTTAAGCGGTTTTGATTATAATTTAGAAAAAGCGGGAGCAATCTTAGGCGCCAATCCATGGACCGTCTTCTGGAAAATCACGCTCCCATTAATCCGACCTGCAATTATCTCCGGTGGCCTTTTCGCTTTCTTAACCTCCTTTGATAATGTAACGGTCTCACTCTTTATGATCTCACCTGAAACACGCACTTTACCAATTGAAATATTCTCTACCATGCAAGATGCTTATAATCCAATTGTTGCCTCTGTATCCAGTGTTGTTATATTCATCTCCGTGATACTCATCGTCATCTTAGAGAAAATCCACGGTGTCGGAAAAGTTTTTGGTGGGGGCCATCATTAATTATATCTTTAGTCAGGATTAGCGCGCACATTAATATGTGCGTGCTTTTGCTCGTTCATAACAACAATAGCAGGAATAAACAAAGCGCGTCTTGAAAGTTAGACTAATCAATAATAAGGGTGAATATAAATGAGAAGATTAAAAGAGATTTATAGATATATATTATTTCGGCTGTTTGGGAGAAATTCTAGAAGAGCAGGATGGACATTATTTGCTCCACTAAAGATACTCCCTGAATATATAGTTGATACGGAAAATGGTCAAGTGACTGGGTTAGTCATGTATGATGAGAAGGTTTACTTGACCGTTGTTGTAGATGTTCTGAACGAAAAAACTTCCGTAAAAGGAAGCCTTAGAAGAATCCATAAACTTACGAAACCTTTTAAAAAGCACAACTATATAGAAATGATTGAAGAAGAAGCTAAATATTTGCTTGAAAATAAATGCCCAAATGAGTAATCTCCTCAGGAGGTCTAGAGTAAAGTGGGGGTGTGGTAATAATTGTATAATAAGATAATGGAATATAACCGATACGAACCTGGAAGTTTCAAGTTTCCCTTAACAGCAATTAAAAGAACAGATATTACTACAGTCAGTCATAA
Source organism: Cytobacillus sp. FSL R7-0696 (assembly GCF_038006865.1). Taxonomy (NCBI): domain Bacteria; kingdom Bacillati; phylum Bacillota; class Bacilli; order Caryophanales; family Bacillaceae; genus Cytobacillus; species Cytobacillus sp. FSL R7-0696. The sequence continues at coordinate 1,964,121 of NZ_JBBOWA010000001.1, forward strand.
AGCAGGGCTTTTCATTATTAATAAAAAGAAATATTTTTATCCTATCATAACGAAGAACAAGTAGTACTCCTTCGTTTAAATAACTTGAATTTGATAGGTGAGTAATTGTAAAAGGTGATCCAAAAAAACTCGAGAAAAGCATGGTGAGGCGCTGTGGTCATATGAATAAATTAAAGTACTGTTTATTAAAGTAACAATCTAACAACTTAGAGAATGGGCAATGATAGATCTAAAGGTAGGAGAATGAATTTGAATAGGATTATTAGTATTATACTTGCCATAGTATTTTTTCTTTCCTCTTTGGATATGAACCAATACAACTTATTTTTGAAGATGTATTTGCATTGATGTACCCATATTTAATCTTAATAGGCTTTATCACATTAATCATTATTCTAGGTGTGTTTTTAAAATAGATCTGAAGATGGCATTCTATCTCTATAAGATTGATCCGGATGATTAGTGAACAGCCCCCTGTCAAGTAGACAGTGGAAATAATAAAAAGTTACCTAAGCGGCTATAGCTCTATATTCCATAGGGCTATAGCCGTTTAGTCGTTTTTGGTATCGATTATGATTATAGAAGTGAATATACTCCGTTATGGCATTGGAAAGTTCCTCATAGGTCATAAATTTATGTAAATAATATTTCTCACATTTCAGTGTTCCCCAAAAGGATTCCATAGGTCCATTATCGATACATCGCCCAACGCGAGACATACTATGAGTCATTTTTAACTTTTTTATCCTACTTTTAAATCCATAGGAGGTGTATTGATAACCACGGTCGCTATGAATGAGAGGCTCCTTTCCCTTTAAATGCTTTGTCGCCAGGTCAAGTGTATCGAACACCAGTTCATTGTTATTAGAATGCCCGAGAACATAACTAATAATAGAACCATCATAGAGATCACGAATGGCACTTAAATAAGCTTTTTGGGAGGAACCATATTTAAATTCTGTGACATCCGTGACCCATTTTTCATTCGGCTTATTAGCTGTAAACTCACGATTTAATATATTTTCCGTGACATATTGGGGGATAGAACGTTTATATCGTTTTTTCTTCACTCGAATCACCGAGCGTAATTGAGCCACTTTCATTAATCGATAGATTCTCTTATGATTCAGTGGCTTATTAAATTTTCTATTCAAATGAAGAGTCATTTGGCGATAGCCGAAAATCCCCTTCATTTGTATATGGAGGATTTTCATCTCTTTCATAATAGCTTCATTCAGAATCTCTTGGGAAGTCGGTTGACGTCTTAGCCATTTATAATAAGCGCTCCGAGTGACGCCCGCGATATCACACAGAAGAACTATGCTTAGATTCTCTTTCTTATGTAGTTCCTGTATGGCGACATACTTATCTTTAAATCGAATCCTGCTTATTTCCGCCTCCTTTCGAGTTCCTCCAACTTTTTTAAGAATAAGTTCTCTGCACGTAATCGTTCATTTTCTTGTGCTAGCTTTTTCATTTCGAGTTTCATTTTTTCTTCTGGTGTTAACTCAATTTCTGTTTTATTCCTCCCTCGTTTGTCTTGAAGACCTTCCTCTCCACTTTCTTCATATTTTTTAACCCATGTATAGACTTGTTGGTAAGACACTTGAAAAGTGTCAGCTGTCTTCTGATAATCTTTTCCGTTCCCCAAGCAATCAAGTACAACTTGAATTCGTTCCTTCCAAGTTGTTTTTCTTCCTTTAGTCATAGAGCTCGTCCTTTCTTTTGACGTATCCTTTATTTCACTATGACTATTATACTTCTTCAACCATAACCTGAGGACAGACTCATCTGATATTTTATATCTTTTGGCAATTTCCTCTAAAGAATAGTGGCCGGATAGGTAGTCCTTCATGGCTAATATTTTTAAATTCTTCGGGTACGTTTTCCAGGATGTCGATTCTTTAAGACCTTCAAATCCATACATATCAAATTTATACTTCCAAATTCGAATGGCACTTCTACTAACCTTATACTTTTTTATTATCTCCGCTACAGATAAAATACCATCTTTTAATGTATTTATTACTTCTATCCTAACTTCGAGTGGATGAGCTCTTTTAGACATAAATATACTCCCCTTTTAGTAGCCAGATTTTATTTTTTTATCTGTCTACCTAGAGGGGAGCATATCATAGAAGAATGAAGTGTCTAATCATTCGGTTTTTTTGTGATTTATATCCTTATATGAAAAAAATAGAGGAATAGAGCAAAAGACACTCGACTCCCTCAGGGAAATAGAGGGAATTTTGAGACCTCACAGGTAATGCAGAGAAGGCTCAAGCGTTCCCTCCCCGTGGAAAGCGAATGTCTGTAGTGCAATGGAACGGACTTTTTGGCAACTGATTTTTTATAGATTATGATTTGTTTTTGTTCGTTTTGAAGTTAGGTCATTTAGTTTTGTCCTACCTCGTTTTTATCCATTTAGTTCTGGTTTTTGTATCGCCGGTTTTATATATTTACATAGTAATTTCCTCGAGATAGGGCCAACGATTAATAACTGTGATGGAAGGGCCACAATAATATTTAAAGCTAATGTCTTTAGATAAGCGGTAAAGATAGAACCTTCAATCCCGATTGTTATCAAGGTCAAGATGATTCCGTATGCTGACATGATGGCAACCATTATAGGAACCATACAAAAAGCAAAAACAATAATAAAGTTGAATTCTTTTGATTGATCATAAGGTAGAGATCTTGCAAGTTTGTGTGCGACTGGCTCAACGAAAGACTCTGCGATAAAAGCAACAATAAACGTTATTGCAAATTGAATCAATGCACTACCTAAGCTATACGATGAAAAGCCGTGTAAAGCAGAGTTGTAAACGGACATGATTAAAACCATCCCAAAACACATGAATAGGCCAAAAATAAGGCCTTCTTTTTTATTACTAGGCAAATGAAAAACAACCTTTCTTTTAAGAGAATAAATGTAATTATATCGGTTCAAATTTTTCTTCATAAGTGACATATTTGTGAATTTTATTAAGAGATTTCATTTCCTTATATATCTTTTGGGGTTTATTAACGAAATTAGTTTTGCTAGTTTAAATTTAAAAACATATAAGTTTAACTAATAGGGCTCTCGTTAAAATCGTTCTTTTGAGGGCATTTGTCATTTGCCCATAGAAGGAGTGAAGTTGAAAAATTGTTTAATAAATAGGGATGGAAGCTTCTCATTACGAATATCCGCTTTTTTAACGAAATATTTAAAATTTATAAATAACTACTATATTGAATGTTGAGGAATATGTTATGGTAAAGTTACACAATGAAAAAATATTGCGAAATGAGAGGATGACCATTAAAAAGACTAAATATTGGACAGTTGGAGACTTATCAAAACTAACGGGGCTTACGTTTCGAACTTTACGATATTATGATCAAATTAGTTTATTATCTCCATCTGAATATTCCGAATCTGGACATAGGTTATATGATGAGGAAGACATTTTAATTTTATTTCAAATTCTTACTCTGAAAGATTTGGGGTTATCACTCGAAGAAATTAAATCTACTTTGAAAGATGAAGATTACACACCTAACAAAGTCATTAACCTTCATATAGAGCGGCTGAAAATTGCGATAAAAAATCAGGAAGGTCTTTTAAAAGAATTACAAAATTTATCTTCTCTTATGCAACTAGAACAACATATATCATTTGATGATTTAGCCCAGGTTTTAATGATGAAAAAGAATGCAACACCTACCCAGAGAAGAAGTAAAGCATTAACCTTTAAAGAAATCACATAGTATGATATTTGGTAGAAAGAAGGAGCCCATTTTTCAACATATGTATTATTACTTTGATATTTGCATGGTTTGAATCATAGGTTCAAAAAAGTAAGTAAAAAGCCCGATTACCCTCAAAAAACTGGTAAACGGACTTTTGTTTTATAAAGTGATGGAAAATCATTTCTAATTTGACGATGCGTGTTTTTTCGATTCTTTTGGAAAAATTGTGTAGGAAAAAGAAATTAATCCATCAATAACTAAAATAATTGTCCAAATCCTACTTAAGTTATTTGTTGCTGAATGATCAAAAGGGAACGCAGCGTTACTTGATGCAAACCATTGTTGAAAGAAGTCCCCTATAGAACTAATCGTGGAGAATTGGTTTGATAATCCAAGAAAAAGGGCTAAAAGAATATGCACACCTAAAAATATGAGAAGATGCATAAAAAAGTGTTTTCTTTCTACAGCAGCAAATTCCTTTCCATCCAACTCTTTTACTTGATCTTCTATATTAATTGTTTCGCCTCTCCAGTTTGCTACTTTTTTCTGTATAAATCGATCAAGCTTTCTGAAATCTGATTTCCCATAGGTAAATGCATATACAATCACAATTAATATAACAACCTGGTAGCTTGTAAATTCACCAGTTCTCATATAATCCATAAAGCCCATTGTGGCAATCCATAGGTCGTTCACTATAAAAATGCCGAAGAAAAGAAAACTGAGCTTATTTAACTTGAACCAATATCTTAAAATGAGAAAAGATAGTATTGAAATCCAGAAAATAACTTCAGCAGCAATAAAGAACTCCCATTTATGGTCTAAAATAAAATCCATTTAGTAAACCCTCCTAATTTTCTGTAAGCATTTCTATCCATTTCATGTCAGCTTCAAGATGCAGTATCTTACCATCAATTAAATAATGAATGGCCTCATTTTCTTCAGAAAATACGTGACTATTTCTTAGCTGTTGTAATTGAAAGATGTTTTTAATGATGAGTTCCTTATGTTGTTTAATCATCTCGCCAAGATTTTTAAATGATAGTTGTTTTGCACAAAGTAATTTAAAGTAAAACTCATCTTGAAGGAGAGAGCTTTCAACCGGTAGCAATAGCCATTTTTGAAGCTCAGCTTTCCCCTTTGGTGTAATGCGATAAATTTTCAGTTCTGACTCTTTTTCTTGTGCTTCTTGTACAAATTCATCTCTAATTAATCGATCAATCGTTGTATATATTTGTCCAGCGTTTAAATCCCACTGTTTATAAACCATAGATTCGAAAGAGACTTTTAAATCATAACGATGGCGAGGAGACTGGGATAAAAGCGTCAATATGGCATGCTTTACTGACATATAAATTCCTCTTTCCTCTTTTTAATAATATGAATGGGTAGTTGTAAAAATTCTACCCATCTAATCTTGTTTAAGTGATTTTGATATCGTTATTTTATTCACTGTATATGAAGGTAATACTGAAGCTGCTATGCTGACAATTAAGCCACAAATGATAGAAATAAGTATTGTCTCTAATGGTACAATAAATTCTATCAGTATATCCTCTGAGGTTTTGGCGTTTAAATAGATTGTGGCAATTCCAAGAAATATGCCAATCAAAATACCGTTTAACCCAATAATAAGCCCTTCACTTATGATGGTTTTATAGATTTGCCATCTTGTAAAAGCAATAGCTCTCATCACGCCAATTTCCCTAACTCGGTCCATTACATTCATTGTTAATGTGTTTAATATACCAATTCCCGTTATGATGATAGCAATCATTAATAATCCACTGAAGAGTGATTTTACGCCTGGAAGGGCACGCTCTTGTTTAGATATTTCCTCATTTAAAGTCTGTACAGAGCTTAAATCAAAAGGAAAAGTGTTAAGAAGTTCATTTTTTACAGAGCTTTCATCTGTATATTCATCTAAGAGTATTAATCCCTTAGAAGGAGACACATTGGGATGCAGTTGGTTGATATTCTCTTCTGAAATAAACGCAGTATAACCACCATATTGTGTTGTATTAACTTTCCCAACAACTCTTAAGCTGTTTTCTTTTCCGTTTTGATAAATAGTCATAGTATCGCCTATTTTTCCGCCCCACTCACGAAACGCATATTCTCCTAGTAAAATGGTATCTTTTTCTTCAAGGGCATCCAATATTTGCTTTTGCTCAGATGCATTAGCGTAAAATAAAGGATTATTACTATACCAATCATTCTTCACTTCTATCATTGTAAATTGGCGATTCTCATCGCCTATGCTCCAAGTGGCTTGGCTTTCGCTATAAGCCATAACATCTTTTACACCATCCATCTGACTTATCTGTTCTAGTTTTTCATTAGAGATCGATGTCTCACTGCTAAACTGAATATTACCACCAAAGGAACGGATGACATCTCGGCTTATGTTTTGTTCTAAAGAAGTAAAGATAGATGAAACGAGTAAGCCAAGACAAATAGCAATGGCAAGAATTAATGACATATTTGAAGAACGATTTAATGTAAGCAATGTGCTCTTTCCGGCAATACTTCCCTCGTATCCCAAAAATGAGGTTTTAGAAAGGAGAATCGTCAAAGCCTTCATCATTATAGGATATAAAAGGATAACAGCTACTAAAAGACAGACGATGGATATGGCATGAGGAATAAACACACCTAATAATACAATACACCCAATGATCGTTCGCTTTTTTTGACCGCTGACCTTTTCAGTAGGTATGGACTTTAAGCTACTAATCACATCTACTTTGCTAGCATAAGTAACCGGAATTAAAGATGCGAGCATAGGTATGATAATACCCAATAAAATGGAAAGGGGAAGTGCATACATGAATTGCATTTTGACTTCAATGTTTGTTTGGAAAGAACCGAATAACCCATCTTGGAGCAAGTTTGCTAGCATAAAACCTGATGGAATGCCAAGAATAAGTCCAATAATTACGAGATATAAGACTTCCATAAGAAATAGGATTTTGACTTGGTTAGGTGTATAGCCGACAGTCTTCATGATGGCTATTTCATTCTTTCGTTCCGATACACTAACATAAAGGGTGTTGTATAAAATGAAAGCCCCAATAAGCATGGCGAGTCCACCAATGGCATAAAGCATGAAATACAACTCTTCTAATTGATTGGTTTGTCTTTCATCTAAAACGACCTTTTGAAATATGAGTTCTTCATTTTGTAAGCTGTCCTTTATTGCTGTTATACTGCTTATTTGTTCCACATTCTCTTTAAACTTTATTCTTATTTCACCAATTTGGTTTGGTGCATGATACAATTCTTGAATATTATCTAAAGTGGTAAGAGCTCGCCAATTCTTATTACTTGCCTCATTCCAGCTTGCTGGACCTTCCAACAAAGCTGTATCAGCTACAATTGCTGATATGGTTACATCTTTATTACCTTTAGGAAGTTGGATATTCAATATTTCCCCTGCGCGTAGATTCCACAATTCGGCGGTAGTCTCTGATATAATAATGCCCTTTTGATCAAGGTTACCAGCAATGACATCTAATGATAATAACTCGTTATCAAAGGAAGAAAGCCCGGTTAATCTCAGATTGCTTTCAGCGGAATGATGTGCACTATCTAAATTAATTTTTGTTTGTCTATGGACTAGCCCTGTTATGCTACTAATATCTGAGTTTGTTTCAACTTCATCCAATATTTCTTCTGAAAAAGTATTGGATGTTGAATTTATGGTATAATCAGCGTTCCCTGTGAACTCCTTTAGTTGCTCCGTTGTAAGATATTTTGCCGTTTCGACAGTGCTGATAACTGCGAACATCGTGGTAATGCCAATGAGAATGGCCAATAAAGTAAAGAAGGAGCGTGATTTTTTACGAATTAAGTTTCGTAATGATGCTAGCCATAGCATTTTGATCCCCGCCTTCTGCTTGCTTAATATCCGATTCAATCATTCCGTCTTTTAACAAAATAATACGATTCGCAAAGCTTGCTGCATACATATCATGAGTAACCATGATAATCGTGAGTTTCTGGTCTTGGTGAAGAGAAGAGAGTAGTCTTAATATCTCTGTTCCCATTTTCCTGTCAAGATTGCCAGTCGGTTCGTCTGCGAGTACTAATTTTGGTTCCATTGATAATGCTCTTGCTATGGAAACACGTTGTTGTTGACCACCACTTAATTGCGAAGGATAATTTTTTTCTTTGCCTTCCAGTTTTGTGGATTGGATGAGATTAGTAACAGTTGTTTGAATACTCGCTTTTGGCAAACGATCGGCGTGCATAGGAAAAGCAATATTTTCTTCAACTGTCATGTTAGGAAGAAGCTGATAATTCTGAAATACAAATCCAATATTCTTTCTGCGGAAAAGTGTTCTTTCCTTTTCTGACATGTCTTGAAGTTTTGCATGATTAACTTGGATGTTACCAATATCCGCTTGGTCAAGACCACCAAGGAGGTTCAATAGCGTACTTTTTCCAGAACCCGAGGGTCCCATAATTGCAATAAATTCCCCTTCATTTATTGTTAAATCAATGCCCTTTAATACTTCGTATGATTCCTTTCCAATTTGATAAGTTTTCTTTATACCTTCTATTTGAATCATATAAAGCCTCCTATTCCGTATATACTCAGTATATATGTTGTATACTCAGTATATACCACTAATATATACTGAGTATACACTAAATGCCAATTTTTAATAAAAATAGTTCAATCTCCCTGTTAAAACATTTCACTAAAAGAATGAGTCATACTTATAAAAGAAGGGGGAGACAGGCTGTGATGTACAAAGCGACAATATATAACTAGAAAGAGTGTAAGTATTTAAAAATAATGAATCAGTAGGATAGTTTCTTAAACAAACATCCTTTGAAATGATGGTATGAATTAATTTAGGGTCAGTATAAAACCCAACACCTAATTGTTTTAGTATGGATTCCTTTTGTGTCCAGCAGTGGATGAAAGCTCGTTCGCCATCTGATTCTATTTTCTTCAACTGGTCCAATTCTGTATTGGACATGAATAGCTCAGCTGTGTCATTCATATCAGGTTGGTAAGGTTTGATTTCCTCGATATCAATTCCAACTGAATGGCTTAAACTAATTGCAATACAAGCCCAATCATTTGAGTGGCTTATATTAAAAGTATAAGGATGTTTATGCTTGTTAGATATGTACGGTTTGCCGTATTTAGAGTATTGGATATGGATTGAAGCAGGAGGAGTATGCAAATAATACCCGAGCAGATTTCTAAGTGCATATCTACAGGTTAAATAGCGATGTCTTTCCTTCTTATGTATAAATTGATTGGCTTTAGTGATTTCAACTGCTGAAAGTATACTGTATTGTTCCGTGTATATTTTACTCAGGTCAATTAACCATATGGCACATTCCCCGTCTATGATGTGATGCATCTTCTCTTTAAAAACAACCATTTTCCCACCTTCTCGTTTTTTTATTTACATTCTCATACTAATAACTTACTAAAATATGGCTATAACGCAATAGAATCAATTTAATTTTGCGTAAAATACGGATTTTTGAAACCCTTTAGACTATTAAACTTTAGGAGAAATAGTACAAGAAAAGGAGCCGTGATATGGGAAATGAGATGCATATATTTATAAAAATGTTAGTAGTTTTTATCCTAATATTGATTGCCTCCAGAAGTGTCGGAAGGTTATGCACTTATGTCGGACAACCACGTGTATTAGGGGAAATGTTAGCAGGGGTAATATTAGGACCAACATTATTTGGAGCAGTATTTCCGGGCCTGTATGCAAATTTGTTTGATGCTGATATTAAAAATATCCTGTACATGTTTAGTCATTTAGGGCTGGCACTTTATATGTTTCTAGTTGGTATAGAGGTTAATTTTAAAAAGTATGATAAAAAGTTTTATCGAAACTCAGCAAAATTATCGCTATCAGGTTTTTTAATACCCTTCGTAGCAGGAATCGCTTTGGCTTTTATTTTGAAGGATGCTTTCTTTCAAGGGGGGAATTTCCTCCATTTTGCATTGTTTATTGCCATTGCCGTTTCCATGACAGCTTTTCCTATGTTGGCACGTATTCTCCAAGAAAAAAACATGATGAAGACAAAAATAGGTGGAATTACACTTTTATCTGCGAGTGTGATAGATGTCTTAGGCTGGTTGTCGCTAGCTGCAGTTATTGCTTTAGTAGAGACAAATTCCCTCAAAGGTGGAGGCGTGACATTCCTCGGAACGATAATCTTTGTCATTGTTTTATTTAAAGTATGTAAACCATTACTAGAGAGAATATTTGTAAGCGTAGTAGAAACAGGAAAGATGCATCAGGGGCTTTTAGCGCTGATACTTGTCCTCGTTTTAAGTGCAGCAGCATTTACTGATTATATAGGGGTGTATTCAGTATTTGGTGGTTTTATGATGGGGCTTATTATGCCTAAGAATAAAGTGTTTGAACAGCAGGTTCGATCAAAATTAGAAGACATTGTAGTGGTCTTTCTTGTCCCCATTTTCTTTACGTACTCTGGGATCAACACGCAATTTACTACATTGAACATTTCGATGCTCATCATGTTTTTGATCATTCTTATTTTTTCTTCTATCAGTAAATATGCTAGCTGTTTGATTACTATGAGGGCAGCTGGATTTGGATGGAGGGAGTCATCAGGGGTAGGTTCTCTAATGAATGCCAGAGGATTAATGGAATTAATCGTACTTAATGTTGGCTTAACATATAACATTATTTCTCAAGACTTATTTAGTTTAATGGTTTGGATGGCAATTATCACGACTGCGATGGCGTTACCTGCTTATCATTTTTCGGAAAAATTTAAATTCAAGAAGGCGCTACCTTCAAATACTATCACAATAAAATAAAAGGAGAGATTTATATATGGAAGTAAAAATGGACAATCATATCTATGATGTATTGATTATTGGTGGAGGACCAGGTGGAATACAAACGGCACTTACTTATTCAGAGGTTTGCAGAGAGAATGGGACTGAACCTAATATGGTCGTCCTAGAGGCTTTTAACAGAGCTGGATATAGCTTCACAAAATATCCCGTTCACGAAAAACTGATTAGTAATAATAAATTGTATACCGGCAAACCATTTAAAAGCCGATATGCAGAAAGGTTTGATTGGAATAGCTTAATTACAAAAGAGAAGAATATATTAATGAGAAATTATAGCCAGGATTTTTATCCAAATAGGAAAGCAATTGTTGATATGTTAAATGATCTTATTGATGAATGTCATATTCCTATTAGTTATGATACTCAGTGGATTCAAACGAATAAAACAGAACAAGGGTTATTTGAGGTTGTTACTACTAAAGGAACCTTTACGAGCAGAACAGTTGTTGTAGCAACAGGTCTAAAACCTGTTATCCCAAAAATAGAGGGAATAGAGCATATAACTATGTATGAAAATATGAAAACAAAAGAATCATACAGAGACAAGCGTGTTCTTATCTTAGGGAAAGGCAATAGTGGGCTTGAATGTGCGCAGGAGATATTAAATGAAGCGAATGTGATTATGGTAGCAAGCCCTTCCTCAGCAAAAATGGCTTACAAAACCCACTATGTTGGAAATATCCGAGCGGTTAATTCGATTTTTGCAGAAAACTATCAACTTAAACATCAAGCAGCACTACTTGATTGCCATATAAAGAGTATAGAGAAAGTAGCAACAGGATTTAATGTAACCGTTGAATATATTCATGCAGAAGGTGAAGTTGAAACACTTTTTTTCAATGAAGTAATTGCAGCAACAGGCTTTAAGTCAAATATAGATCAACTGATAAAGGATTTTAACATCCAGTTGATGCATAAAAAATTCCCATCGATCAATGGGGTATTTGAATCAACAGAGGTATCTAATTTGTATTTTGCTGGGGCACAAACACATGGTCTGGATTATAGAGGATATTCTACAAGTGGATTTATTCACGGGTTCCGTTATAACTCTCGAATCCTTGCAAACCATCTAGCTGAAAAATTTAATATCAGTAAAATGGAAAAGTCATTAGTACAAGATCCATCCAAGAGGATATTAGATGAGTTGAATGAATCGCCAGAATTATGGCTTCAGCCTGGATATGTGGGCTACCAATTGAAATTTGATGGGCATCATTGGTATGAGAATGGTCATCGGACAATCAATGAATTTAAAGATTCAACATTGAACACTAATGAATTAACCTTCTTTATTTCGCTGGAATATGGGGACATTAGGAAATTTGAAGAAACATTTAGTATTCCAAGAGTACCAGGGGATGCTACACAAAGTGTGCATATTCATCCAGTCATTAGAGTGAAACAGGGCGACGAAATAATTAAATATGACTTAGAAGAACATTTGGAATCAAAATTTGATGATGATCTTTATATTCCAGTAATAAAAGAGATCGTGACAAATGCATTGGAAAAGGAGTCGTCATTATCCTACTAGACTATTGATTTTTTTTACCAGTTTAAAAATCTATTTTTGCAGTAATTAGGAGGATAAACATTGAAACAAAAAGCAGTTGTAACCGGGATGGGTGTTGTCACCCCTATTGGAATTGGGGTAGAGCAATTTTGGGCAAATTTAATTCGTGGTAAAAGCGGGGTAGAGGCCATTTCTAATTTTGATACGGAGCCTTTTACAACTAAGTTTGCAGCACAAATCAAAGATTACCAAGCCGAAGACTATTTTAATAGTAAGGAAATAAAACGTATGGATGCATATACTCAATATGCATTAATTGCGACAAAAGAGGCACTTAAACAATCACGTTTGCCCTTACAAAATATTGACCCCTATCGGATAGGTGTAATCGTTGGTTCGGGTTCTGGCGGGCTTAATACTGTATTAGAAAATGATAAAAGGCTGATTGAGCGAGGGGCTAAAAGGGTCAGCCCCTATCTTGTTTCATCTATGGTAGTAGATGCAGCCTCTAGTGAAATCACTTTATTAACTGGCGCTAAAGGGAAGAGTGGCGCATTTGTTACTGCTTGTGCCACGGGTACAAATTGTATAGGTGAAGGTTTAAGAGCAATCCAGTGGGGTGAAGCAGATGTAATGATTGTTGGCGGAGCAGAAGGAGATTTGACCCCATTAGATCTTGCGGGATTTTCTAATATTAAAGCACTATCCACTAGAAATGATGACCCACAAGGTGCAAGTAGACCATTTGATAAAGATAGGGATGGATTTGTACTAGGAAGTGGTGGGGGAGTTCTTATTCTTGAGTCTGAAGATTTTGCAAGAAATAGAGGGGCTACTATTCTAGCTGAAGTCGCTGGATATGGCTCTACTTCAGATGCCTATCATCAGACTGCTCCTGACCCAAGTGCTGAGGGAATGATGATGTCAATGAAGAAAGCTATTGAGGATGCTGGCGTAGAACTCTCTGAAATTGATTATATCAATGCTCATGGTACGAGTACAAAATACAATGATTATTATGAAACAATGGCCATTAAAAAACTGTGGGGGGAAGCAGCAACACATATTCCCATAAGTGCAACAAAATCAATGACAGGCCATTTACTAGGGGGAGCAGGAGCGGTTGAACTAGTAGCAAGTATCTGCTCTATAAGGGAAAATCTTATACATCCTACAATCAATTGTGATCATATTGATCCTGAATTAAATCTTAACTTTGTCCCACATGAGGCAGTAGCGAAACAGGTAAAAGTGGCTTTGAGTAACTCATTTGGGTTTGGTGGTCATAACGCCAGTTTAGTAGTGAAAGAATGGAATGTGTAAAGGGAGGGTGGATTATGGATATAACGAAGAAGGGTTCATCATCAATTGAAATAAATTTTCCGAATAGTGATAAATGTATACATGAATTAATTGAATTGCAAGCGATTCAAACACCTAACCTTCCTGCAATTATTTTTGAAAACAAAGCTATGTCATATGCTGATTTAAATCAAAAAGCAAATCAGTTGGCAAATTATCTACTCAGTGAAGGTCTTCAGCCTGAAGAACCTGTACTTGTATGTTTAGATCGTTCCTTTAATATGGTAATCACGCTTTTAGGTATTTTAAAAGCAGGAGGCGCTTATGTGCCGTTAGATTCAGATTATCCATCAGATAGGCTGTCATATATGGTGGAGGATATTCATTCGCCATTTTTAATTACCTCAAAAGAAAAAGAAAACTTATTTATAGCAATGAATAAATTAATAGATAAAAAAATTCTAGTAGATGAGGAGAAATGGAAAGTTCACTCTGGAGAATCCCCTTTGGTACAAGGAGATAATAATCGTTTAATGTATATTATTTACACTTCGGGCTCAACAGGGAAACCTAAAGGAGTGGCAAATACACATCAAGCATTAAACAACCGCTTACAGTGGATGCAGAATGAACATGTCTTAGGAACGGCCGATAGAGTACTCCAGAAAACCCCGTACAGTTTTGATGTTTCAGTATGGGAAATCTTTTTGCCATTAATGACCGGTGCTGCTATCGTATTGGCTAAGCCAGGAGGACATAAAGATCCCACTTACTTGTTGAATTTAATTAAAGAACAGAACGTAACAACCATACATTTCGTCCCGTCTATGTTATCTGTCTTTCTTGAAGTAATTCCAGCTAAACAGAAAACATCATTGAAAAGGGTGATTTGCAGTGGTGAAGCCCTAACAAAGAAAATTGAATTAGATTTCTTTTCTAAATATGAAAACACCAATTTATATAACTACTATGGTCCAACAGAAGCAGCAATAGATGTTTCATTTTGGAAGTGTACAGGTGATGAAAGTGAAAGAGTTGTACCTATTGGTTATCCGATAAGTAATACTCAACTATATATTTTAGACGAAAACCTCGCACCAGTTGTTCCTGGAGAGACTGGGGAATTATATATCGGAGGGATTGGCCTTGCAAGAGGTTATTACAATCGAGAGGAATTAACTAGACATTCCTTTATACATCATCCGAATAAAGAGAGGGGTCGTTTATATAAAACAGGGGACTGGTGTAAGGAAAGGTCAGACGGAGCAATAGAATATATAGGGAGAAAAGATTTTCAAGTAAAGGTTCGTGGTTTTCGAGTTGAACTCGGAGAAATTGAAGCTTCTCTAGAAAAAAGAAAAGAAATAAAAAGGTGCATAGCAACACCGTGGGACCAATCTGGAGAAATGAGTATAGTAGCATATGTGCAATTTAGTAAAGGTTTTGTGCTCGAGGAGTCTGAATTGAGAGATGATCTTAATACTAAGTTGCCTGAACATATGATTCCTTCCGTATTTATAGAAGTGGAATCTATCCCATTATCATTAAATGGAAAAGTGGATAGGAAGAAGCTACCAACGCCTTATAGAAGCAATATAGAAAGTGTCCCTACCAATGTAACAGAGGAAAAGGTGGCTGCGATTTGGAAACAACTTCTAAGCTTAGAGGTTGTTGATATGGATACGCCTTTTATCAAATTAGGTGGTAACTCTCTTTTCGTAGCAAGGTTAGTAGGAAGAATTAATGGAACATTTAACCTTTTCCTTACTTTAAAAGATGTTTTTGAAGCAAAGACGATAAGACAATTATCTATTCTCATAAATGAAAAGTATCAGGATGGTAAAAATGAGGAGTTGGCATGCAAAGAAGTACAGAAAGGCGAAGCATCTTGCCTATCTGATGCACAAAAACGTTTATGGTTTTTAAATAAATTGGATGGTGACAGTCCTCTATATAATTTACCTCATTATATAGAAATCAATGGGCTCTTGGATACTGCTGGTTTAAAGGCGAGTCTCCATCAAACATGTATAGAAAATGATATTTTTTCCTACCGGTTTGGTGACAAGGATGGAGAACCTTACCAATATAAAGATGTCATTGAAGGTATAACTGTATCGGAAGTTGATCTGTCAGACTATCCATTAGAATTGGCAAGAGAACAGGCAGTTAATTTTATGAAAATCGATGCAAAAATTCCTTTCTATATACAAAAAGAAAGGGTTTTTCGATTCAAGCTTTATAAATTAGCAGAAAATAAGCATATTTTTTATTTTAATTTCCATCATATCATTTCAGATGGTTGGTCTGATCATGTTTTTATTCAAGCGCTCTTTAGACATTATCAATCATTTATGCAAGAAAAAGAATTGAAAGAAAAAACGAAGGTAACATACCAAGATTATATTTCAATGCAATCTGCCCATTGGAATCAGCCATATATGGATGAGCAACTTGCTTTTTGGAAAAAGGAACTAGAAAAAGAGCAACCGATAGTAAACTTATCAGCTGGTAAGCAAAAGCAATCCAATTCAATGCAAGGAGAAGAAATTACCTTTTCATTACCAGAAGGAATAATAAAGGAGCTAAAAAACTATTGCAAGCATAAGGATGTAACGGTGTACACTGTATTTTTGGCTATTTATATTATATTTCTACATAGACTTTCAGGTGAACACGATATTTCTGTAGGGTCCCCTGTGGCCGGAAGAAAGCAAGCAAATTTTGAAGACATTATTGGCTTATTTGTTAATACGGTTGTGATACGAAATGAAATAGATAATGATAACAGCTTTGAACAATTCTTAAAGCAGATAAAAAATAAAGCGATGAATGTGTTTTCAAATGATGATGTTCCTTTTGAAAAGGTTGTTGAAGAGGTTAGGCCTAATAGGAAGTTGTTTGGAAGTCCTTTCTTTCAATATATGTTTGCTTTTGAAGAAATGCCAAATACAGATGTTACAGTTGAAGATTTAAACCTCAGCCCCATTAAATCTGTTTTTAATGGTTTATCGAAATTCGATTTAACATTATTTATTAAAAAAGAAGGGGCAGAATATCTAGGCAAGTGGGAATATAGAAGTGATTTATTTAGTGAAAAGATTATGAAGCAATATAACAATATCTTTCTTCAAATCCTTCAATCGGTGATGGAAAACACGCAGATCAAAATTAAAGATATTTCTATCATCAAGGAAGAGAGTAAAAGGGAGTTAATAGTAGATTTAAATAATACGAAGGTGGATTTTCCTAACTGTTGCCTACATGAGCTTTTTGAAGAACAGGTCAAAAAAACGCCTTCTGCTACTGCAGCAATCTTTGAGAATGAGATTTTAACTTATGAAGAACTAGATAAGCGCGCCAATCAATTAGCACATGTTCTGATAGAAAGAGGTGTGAAACCTGATCAACCGGTAGGGTTAAGGATGGATAGGTCCTTGGGGCTTGTGGTTGCTATGCTTGGTATTTTAAAGGCAGGAGGCGCCTATTTGCCAATCGATAAGGAAGCACCTGTACAACGTGTGTATAGTTTATTGAAAAGTGCTAAATCAATTGTTTGTATCACAGATGAAAAGGGATTAGCAGCTACAAATACTACATTTATAGAATATGAATTAATAGATTCTTTCAGTACCTACAAGAGTGAAAAGCCAACGGTGAAAATATCTCCAGATCATTTGGTATCTGTATATTATACTTCGGGATCCACTGGCGCCCCTAAAGGAGTGAGTAGTACACATAGGGGTTGGGTTAATCGTATGTGTTGGATGCAAAATAAACATAAACTACAAGAAAATGAAGTAGCCTTGCAGAAGACAACTTTAACTTTCGATGATTCAGCAGTAGAGTTTTTCTGGCCATTGATGATAGGAGGAGCAGTCGCATTCATTCCTGCAGGTGCACATCGTGAACCGACAAGTATTATCGAATATGCAATACGATACAAGGTGGCTCTGCTACAATTTGTGCCAAGTATGCTCAAGATGGTTATTGAGGAAATCACACCTTTGCAGAAAGAGAAATTATCTAATTTAAGGGTTGTTGTATCTAGTGGTGAGGCATTAAAGGCTTCATTGGTCAAAAAATTCTACGAAAAAATGCCTGGTAAATTATTTAATTCCTGGGGAGCAACAGAGGTATCTATTGATTCAACGTGCTATGATTGCACGCCTGATGACGAATTTGAAACAGATATTGTATCAGTTGGACGCCCTATTGATAATAATCGGGTATACGTGCTTGATCATCAATTAAATCTACTTCCATATGGGGTTCCAGGAGACCTTTATATAGCTGGCATTGGTCTTGCCAGAGACTATTTGTATGACCCTAAAAAAACAAATGAGTCCTTTGTTGCTGATCCTTTTTTTGAAGGGGAGAAGATGTATAGAACAGGGGACAGAGGATATTTAAATGAACATGGCGAGATTATGTTCCTCGGAAGAGATGATAATCAAATTAAAATTCGAGGAATGAGAGTAGAACTTGGAGAGATAGAAAGTAGTATTGCAGCTTTAGATTTTATAAAAGAAGCCATTGTCACTGCAAATGGACAGCAATTAAGTTGTTATTACATTTTAAATGTAGGTGAAGATAAACAGGCTGTTGATATAAGAGAACATCTAACAGAACACTTACCTTCTTATATGATACCTGCCTATTATATGAAGTTAGAGAGTTTTCCGCTGAATGCAAATGGAAAAGTAGACAGAAAAGTTCTTCCTCAACCCAATGCGGAACATCTTATGATTAATCAGGATTACGCAATCCCTGAAAGTGAGATAGAGAAGAAAGTAGCAGATATTTGGAGTGAAAGATTAGGCATTGATTCTGTTGGACTGAATGATCATTTTTTTGAATTAGGCGGCCATTCCTTATTAGGCGTACAGATTATCTCGCAAATAAACAAAGCCTTTCAAATCTCTTTAACCGTACGATCATTATTCGAAAATCCTACAGTTAAACAATTATCCAATTTGATTCAAGCTTCTACTTCTATTTCAGAATTGTCACCGATTGTTAAGGTAGCAGATAGACAAGATTGGCATCCTTTGACTGATGCACAGCAAAGAATTTGGTTTTTAGAAAAATTAAATACAGATAATACGAGTTATAACCTTCCGCTTATCTTAAAATCAACTGGCAGGTTTGATATAAATCGTTTAAATGATGCAATAAACAAACTTATTATTCGGCATGAATCATTGAGGACTCAATTTTTAGAAATCGATGGTTTTCCTTTTCAGAAGGTCATTCCTGGATATGAACAGTGTGTGAAGGTTATAGAGGCAAGTGAGGCTACTTTACAAGAGTGCATTAATCTTGAGATGAAAATGAAATTTAACCTAGAAGACCCGCCGTTAATTAGAGGAAGTGTTTTGCGATGTGAGGAACGAGATATCTTCGTACTAATACTTCACCATATTATTTGTGACGGTTGGTCTATAAATGTACTAAAAAATGAGCTTATTCAAGTTTATATGGGGAATGAGGATTGTTTTGCAGAAGAGCCAATTCAGTATTTAGATTATACTTATTGGTTGTCTAATAAGCAGAGTAAAATCCAACATCAACTAGAATATTGGAAAAAGATATTTAATGAAGATATTCCAATTATTCAGCTTCCAATGGATCATTTAGAAAATAACACAAGATATAATCATACGATTCACAAAAAAATTGATTTGAATAAAGCCAATGAAATTAGGGCTTTTGTTAGAAGCAATAAAGTAACCCCATTTATGTTTTTCTTGAGTGCATTTTATGTTCTTTTATCCCGCTTAAGTGGGCAAAAGGAAATTACTCTAGGTACACCGATTATTAATAGAAGTAATACCGAATTAGAAAAGGCAGTAGGGTTATATTTAAATACGCTACCACTTAAAGCGGATATCAATGAGCATTTGAGTTTTACCGAGTTTTTAATGAAGACAAAAGCAATTGTCTTGGGCGCATTCGAAAATCAAGATATTCCTTTTGAACAAATTGTTGAGGCTGTTCAACCTGAAAGAAATATAGACCGGAATCCGCTATTTGACATTTTAATAAATTATCGGAAGTTTGAAGAGCAAAAAACGTTCAGCGTTCATGGTGAGGAAATAGCTGAACTAGAAGTAGCGGATATAACGTCTAAATTCCTGATGACTTTATATATTGAAGAGACAGCAGATCAATTTAAATTCAGTATAGCTTATCAAAATCATTTATTTTCAGTTGAGCGAATGGAAGACTTTTTTGAACAATACTTGAGTCTATTAAATACTTTTATCGCTAACAAAGAACAATCGATCCTACAACCGAGTTTAATGACGGGAAAATCAAAAAAAATATTACCTAACCCAGAGAAACCACTGTACAAAAAAAGCTATCCTTCTGTTACCGAACAGGTTGAATATTGGGCAAAGAACACGCCCGAGAAAATCGCCGTGGAAGAAGGTAATAAATTTTACTCGTATACGAAATTATCTAATTATTCTAATAAAGTGAGCATTGGTTTACGAAGATGTGGCATTAAACCAGGGGATGTTATTGCTATTCAAGGCAAAAGAAGTTATTCGATGATAGGCACAATCGTAGGTGTATTAAAGGCAGGCGGAACGTTTTTAAATATTGATAATGACCTACCTGCACAACGGGTTACTCAAATGATTGAGCAGTCGAAAGCTAAGGCAATTATTCTTACTGACAATTTAGGCATTCATCAGAGCGTTTTTTCAATTAGTACTCTCGCTACATACCATGTAGATGAGTTTGTTAATAGGTTGGAGAATTCAAGAAGTATGAAACCTATCAATCATGACAATGCTTATATATTCTTTACTTCAGGTACTACAGGTCAACCGAAAGGAATATTAGGATCTCATAATAGCCTTTCACATTTTCTCAATTGGCAAAGAAACCATTTTAGTGTCAGTAATGAAGATAGAAGTGCCCAGCTGACTCATACAACGTTTGATGTATACTTACGTGATATATTTTTACCGTTAACAAGTGGATCTACAGTTTGTGTACCTGTAGAGGATGAGGAGGAAGATATTTTTCATTGGCTCAATGAGAAAAAAATCACGCTCCTTCACGCTGTCCCGTCTATTACCATGCACTGGTTTAGAAGCGGTTTGAAGATAAAATTGCCTTCATTAAGGCACATATTTTTTGCCGGTGAACCGTTACCTGATTATTTGGTAGAGAAGTGGAGAGAGGTAACATGTGCCCAGGTCAATAATTTTTACGGTCAAACGGAAACAACTTTAGCCAAGAGCAGTTGTCCCATCGATTCAGCATTACAAAGTAATACAGTAATGCCTATTGGTAGCCCTATTTCTGATGCTCAACTTCTTATTGTGAATAAAAGTGGTGATCAATGTGGAGTTGGTGAAATGGGTGAAATTACAATAAGAACACCTTATATGTCTAAGGGCTATATTAATTCCCGAGACAAGATATTTGAACAACATAAATGGTCAGGTTCTTCAGATGATGTGTTATATAGGACAGGTGATTTGGGGAGATATCGTCCAGATGGATTAATTGAGATTTTGGGTAGGAAAGATCATCAAATAAAAATAAGAGGTGTAAGAGTAGATAAGAATGAAGTAGCAGCGGCTATTGTTAATGAAACTCAAATTACTGATTGTGCAGTAATAGATGTAAATACAGATGCCGATGTTCACTTAATTGCTTTTGTCGTAGTAAACAAGGAAATGTTTAATCCGAATGAACTACGGATTCGGTTGAGAGAAGTACTGACATTGTCGATGATACCTAACAAATTTATATCCATACCAGAAATTCCTGTTACGAAAAATGGAAAAGTAGATGTATTGAAGTTAATGGCTTGGTCTAGTCAACAGGAACACACGGGCTCTTATTCTTTTCAAACAAAAATGGAAAAGGATATGAAAAGAATATGGGATCATCTTCTACCAGGAAAAGTGATACGTCCCGATGACAATTTCTTTGAATTGGGTGGCTATTCTTTGCTAATTGTACGTATGATTGCCGCTGTAAAAGATGAAATCGGCAAGGATTTATCCTTAATTGATATTTTTAAATACCCTACGATACGAAGCTTAACGGCCTATCTTTCTCTAAAAGCAGGTCAAAGTGATAATAAGACCGTAGCTGTGAGAAAAGTTGAGCGAATAAAAAGAACAGTTACTTATAGTGGAAAGGAGTGAAAAAATGGACGAGTCATTAGAAGAAAATGTGTATCTTCTCCCGGCTTCTTTTGGACAAAAGAGAATATGGTATTTTGAAAAGTTATTTCAAAAGAGTCCAACTTATAATATTCCTTTTATCTTTAAACTTAGTGGTAGATTAAATGAAAACATACTAGAACTTTCAATTATGAAAATGATTGAAAGGCATGAAATATTTCGAACGACATTTCTTGAAGTGGATGGAGAGCCAGTACAAAAAGTTTCTGTCTCTTCTCCAACTTTTAAATTGATAATGAAAAATAAGCAAGAAATTGAAGAAGAAGTAAAGTTAGAAGAGTATATACAGAGCTTTGCAAAAAAAGCATTTGATATCGAAAAGGGTCCTCTCATTAATTTTGAATTAATTAAAATCGATGAGCATTTTCATTACTTTCTTTTTAATGTACACCATATTATTTATGATGCGTGGTCCTTAGATATATTCAAAAAAGAACTACTAAATATATATACACACTTAGAAAAAGGGGATGAGCTTCAAATTAGCGATCCTGAATATCACTATGCGGATTTTGCTAATTGGGAAAGTGAGTCACTTCTTGATGGGAAACTAGAACAGAGTATTGGCTTCTGGAAGGAATACTTGAAAGATGCTTCTCCCTTTTTACAATTACAAGCTGATTTCCCAAGACCAAGAGAACAAACCTACAGCGGCAACAATATTAGGCTATCTTTTCCTAACGAGTTGGTAGGAAAGGTAAGGGAGTATACTCAAAAGAGTGGATCCACAATGAACGCCTTTTTTATGGCAGCCTATTTTATTTTACTTTATAGATATACCGGTCAAAAAGATATTGTCATAGGTAGTCCAATATCTAATAGAAAAGCAGCATTTACCGAAGATATGATTGGATTTATTGTTAATACACTTCCTATCCGTATGTCTTTAAAACCCTATAGTAAATTTTCATCCGTATTGAAAAAGACAATCAAATCTTTTCTAAATGTATACGAAAACAGTACGGTTCCATTTGAGAGAATTGTCCAAGAGGTTAACCCCAAAAGGGAAAACTCTTATCATCCGATATTTCAGGTTCTATTTACTTACCATGAGCAAGGAACAGAAGGTGAACAATGTTTAAAGGTCGAGTATGAAAAAATTAATACAGGTACATCAAAGTTTGATAAGGTCCTGTATATAAATGCTGAAGGAAATCAAGCATATGCAGAAATTGAGTACAACCCTGATATTTTAAGCAAGCAATCAATGGAAAGGTTCATTAATCATTATATTCAATTAGTTCAAGATATTATGGCGGATCCTAATAAGCCAATATCTAAATTGAGCTTTATGAGTAAACATGAAATTGCCGAATTAACAAGCTTTAATATGAAGGGAAGGCCGCCATCTTATATCCATGATAGGATTGCCTATCACTCTCTTTATAAGCCAAATGCCTGCGCTGTCAAAACAGATTCAGGCAGTTATACTTTTGCAGAATTGGAGAGAAAGAGTAATCAGATTGCAGCCATAATAAGAAGAAACGGTAGTAAACAAGGGAGCATAATAGGTCTTTCGATGAGTCGGACTTTAGATCAAATAGCGGCAATATTGGGAATTATCAAAAGTGGGTGTGCGTATTTACCAATTGATCCAGCGCTTCCTGTAAACAGGATGAATTATATGCTTAGTGATGCAAATGCCCCGCTTTTGTTGACTGATAAAGTAGTGAATCAACATGGGTTCCCTTATCAGATTATAAACATAAAAGAGGCAATGCAATCAGAGCTGGATAAACCACTCCTGTGTTTAAAGGAATTGCCTCCAGATGAGATGCTAGCATATGTAATATATACATCGGGTTCATCCGGCAAACCAAAAGGAGTTAAAGTTACACATGCATCATTGCTCAATCATATTGATGATTACTTAGAAGTGTTTCCTTATCAAGAAAGTGAAAGGGTCTTACAAAACATAAATTTTACTTTTGATGCGTCAATAACCGAAATATTTGGTTCGCTGATAGGAGGAGGTACATTGGTTCTCACGAAACAAGAGAATCAATTTGATATCGCTTATTTAGCGAATTTAATGTATCAAGAAAGAGTCACGAGAGCACAGCTGTTTCATAGTTTAATAGATAAATTGAATGATCAATCTCTATTTAATAATAATGACTCGCTTCGACTGGTTTTCACAGGAGGTGAAGCACTCAATAGGAGAATAGTAGAAAAATTCTATGGGTCGATTAATATCGATGCAACACTAGTCAACTTATATGGGCCAACAGAAGCGACTGTTGCGGCAAGTTATCATATATGTAGTAAAACATACCCTAACGTAACGATGCCAATAGGGAAAAACTTTGGAGGTTACCAACTAATAGTATTAGATGAGAATCTTCAACTCGTTCCTAAAGGCGTTGAAGGAGAATTGTTTATTGGTGGTCCAAGTGTATCACAGGGGTATATTAACAATGAAGAGTTAACAAAAAACACATTTATTACTTTAGATGTAAGTGGAAAAAATCAAATGTTTTACAAAACAGGGGACATTGTGAAGCAACTGGCAAACAATGAGTTTTTGTTTATATCAAGGAAGGATTCCCAAGTAAAGATTAGAGGTTTTCGAATAGAATTAAACGAGATAAAAAGTACAATTCTAGATTACCCTGAGATAACAGATGCTGCAGTCGTTACACATATAAATAATGGAGAAAATCAAATCTATGCTTTTCTTGTTAAAAATAAAGATAGTCAAATAATAGCTGCAAACATAAAACGGAGACTGCAACAAGTGCTTCCGCATTATATGGTACCAGCATCCTTTGTTTGGGTGGATGAAATTCCCCTCTCCTCAAATGGTAAACTTCTCGTCAACGAATTGCCTTTTGAGCGAAATGACCTTGTGAGCAAAGTGAAGTTAATGCCAAAGAGCCATGTGGAAATCAAACTTTGTCACATTTGGCAAGAGGTATTAGGTATTAAAGAATTGGGGGTTAAAGAGGATTTCTTTGATCTCGGTGGTTACAGTATAAAAGCCATTGAAGTAGTTGCTGCCGTTCGAAAAGAGTTTAATATCAGTATGACGATTTCTGATTTATTTAAGTATAGAACGATTGAACAATTGAGTGAATTTATTGAAGATGGCAACAAAGTGAAAGTTGATAATAATGTAGTTGTTTTAAAGCAATCAGATACAACTCACCCCCCATTATTTTTGATTCATCCTGGAGGTGGGGGGGCACTCTGTTATATGCCTCTCGTGAAAGATATGTCTATAAATCTTACTATATATGGAATAGAATCCATTGGATATGGAGATAATCAGCAACCATTAAGTACTATACAAGAAATGGCAGTTAAATATGTGGAGGAAGTATTAAAAATTCAAACAGAAGGTCCGTACAGAATAGCTGGTTGGTCCATGGGTGGGACAATTGCGGTAGAAATGGCAAGAATATTAGAAGAGCGAAACTATCATGTGTCATCAGTGATACTTTTTGATGCTCACCCTTTTCATAACTTGCAGTCAGTAACTAATAGGGATCCATTGATCGTATGGGCACATAGTTTAGGGATGGACTTAGAGGCATTTAGTCAACTTTCAAATAAGGATAAATATGCAGAAGTCTTAGAGAGAGCGATTAGAAAAGGTGTACTACCTAAAGGCTCAGAACAAGAGGATGTCAAAAGAATCATTGAAGTAATGGGGCAGAATAACATTGCATGTGAGTCGTATAAGTTTGTTCAAGAAATTACTTCAGATTTAATTCTTTTTAAATGTCAAAAGATTGATGAGACTCAGCCTCATGCACTTGTAGATGAAAACATTTGGCGGAATAGGACGTTAGGCAAGGTAACGGTCATACCAGTTGATGGTAATCATAATAATTTACTGGAATCTCCACATTCTGTAGTAATAGGAACAATGATGGATCAATTATTATCGTTAAAGGAGATGAAGCAAATTGAGAATGACAGGAAGAGTCAAGAGTCCCCCGCATGAAATCATGAATAAGCTTATATTATATCCGCAGCTATTGTTTGAGTCAGAAAACTATCTAGAACATTATCTTTCTATTGAAAAAGTGCTCATAAAATCTTATGAAGAAATGAATTTAATTAATACAACAGATGCTGTAAAACTCTTAGAAAGCGTAGAATCTGTACAAAAAGAAAATATTATTAAAAGCGCCTATTCTAATATGAATGATATTGCCTTTTCTATTGAAAAGGCAATTGATGAGAACTTGGGTAAGCCAGTATTAAATTGGCATTTAGACAGAAGCAGAAATGATTTACAGGCATGCGGACAGTTAATGTATGCAAGGGATTCATGGATCAGTCTCATTCAAAAATTTCAAAAGCTCTTGATAGAGTTATGGGCACTGGCTTCTAAGTACAAAAGGACGATTATGCCAGGCTATACACACTTTCAAACGGCGCAGGTGATGAGTGTAGGATTCTATCTGACTGCCATAAGCCGTCATATACAGAAGACATTAGAGAAAATGGTTCTTTGTTTGGAGTCTATAAATGAAAGTTGTCCATTAGGCTCTGGGGCAATGTCAGGTCAGGAGTATCCATGGGATTTGGAAATGATGGCAAATGATCTAGGTTTCGATTCATTTGGTGGACATGCTTTAGTATGTGTGGCATCACGGGATTGGATCTTAGAAATAGGAGAGAGTCTGGCATTCTTTGGTGTGAATATGAGCCGTTTCATGACAGATATGATGAACTGGGGGAGTAGTGAATATCAATTCCTTCATTTTCCTGATGAACTAGTAGGTATCTCTTCCTCCATGCCACAAAAAAGAAATCTTCCTATACTAGAGAGAATTAGAGGAAAAACAAGTCATCTAATTAGTTATTATCAGGATTTTATGTTGGGTCAACGGAATACACCCTTTAGTAATCTAGTGGAGGTTTCAAAGGAATCATCGAGCAACCTTCCACGGCTTTTCCAAACAGCAAATGACATTGCTGATCTTCTGCTACTTATTTTTGAGAATATTGATTTCAACATAAATAAGATGAAAAAAAGATGTGAAGAGGATTACCTTGGTGGATTTACGTTAGCCAATTATTTATCAGCTAAAGAAGGCATTCCTTATCGTAAGGCCCAAGTCATTTCAGGTGAATTCATCACCTTAGCAATCAATGAGGGAATTGCGCCAAAAAAACTACCTATTTTATTATTATCACAAGTCTGCGAGCGGTATGGCTATAAACAGCTTCAGATGAATCAAGCTACTTTAGTTGATATATTTGACCCAGAAAAGGCTTTGTTAGTAAAAATTACAGCCGGCTCTGTTCATCCTGAAGAAGTAAATGAAATCATAGAGTGTCAGAAAAGGCAAAACGCAGAGTTTATTCGTCGTTTTAATCGGATAACAGAAAAGGTGACCGAGGCAAAGCAGAGATTGAATAAATGGGTGCCCGGAAAGGAAAATGTAAATGATTAAGGAAGCCAAAATGGTATGTGATAACGAAGTGATTACCGGTGTTGGTAGAGCATGTGGTACCTTTGGAGAATTCCTACAAGGGATCCTACCAGATAATCAGGAATTTTTAGTCACTTTTCCGATTAATCGGTTTTCGACTTGCTATTTTAACTCATCCCCATCTGCTCAAGAGTTAGAAGTTTTTCCTCCCCATAAGAAAAAAACTAGACAATTAGCTATTAATATTTTGTCTTATTTTAACTTACCTACAGGAGGAAGACTGGAAATAGATAGTGAGCTTGTTGAGGGGAAAGGGTTGGCGAGCTCGACTGCTGATATGGTGGCAGCTATAAGGGCAATAGAAGACTGTTACCCAATTAAGATTCCTATTTATCTTTTAGAAGAGATGATGAGAAGAATTGAGCCCTCCGATGGCATAATGTATGAAGGCGTTGTGTCTTATTACCATCGCGAAGTTAAGATCAGAGGCAACTTTGGTAGTTGTCCACCATTAACCGTTCTTGCAATTGATGAAGGTGGGGTAGTAGATACAATTGAGTTCAACCACCAAATTAAACCATTTAATCAAAAAGAAAAGGTAGAATATGAACGTCTTTTACAACAGGCAGAAGGTGCTATTGTAGTAGGCGATGTGAACTTACTGGGGCAGGTAGCGACAAGAAGTACAGAGATGAATCAAAAGGTTAGACCGAAATTGTTAATAGATAAAATGAAAAGAATTAATCAAGAAATAGGAGGGATTGGTATAGTTACAGCTCATAGTGGTACTTATATTGGAGTTTTACTATCGGATACGGATCCCAATTATATAGATAAATTGAAAAAGGGTATTGAAAAGTTTAAATCCTTTGGACTAAGTGCTGAAGTCTTTCACTCCCTACCCTCTACAAGAGAAGGCGGGGGGTGGCTTTGGTGAATGATAGTATGATCAATCTGATAGGTAGGACACCAGCAGTCAGGCTACGGCTTGAAGCAAATAGTGTCGCACCGGTTTATGCAAAGTTAGAGATGAATAATCCTTTTGGTATGAAGGATCGAGTAGCAAAAAAGGCAATTTATGAAGCAATCAATGCGGGAATTTTAAAACCTGGAGGCGTCATTGTAGAAAGTTCTTCAGGTACATTGGCTATGGGAGTTACATTAGTAGGAACGTATCTCGGCTATGATGTGCATATTATTACGGATCCACGTATTGATCAGTTAACGTTGGCAAAAATGAAGGCTTTGGGAGCCCATGTTCATATTGTAAAAGAAATGGAAGAGGAGGGAGGGTGGCAAAGGGCGAGACTTAATTACCTTCATCGCTTTATGGAATCCCATCCCAATGCCTTTTGGCCAAGACAATATGAAAATCCTAATAACCCCCTTGCTTATGAGGATTTGGCCAATGACTTAATCAATGATATCGGTAGAGTTGATTATTTGGTAGCGGCAGTGGGAAGTGGAGGGTCCTTATGTGGAACGGCTAAAGCTTTAAAAAAGGAGAATCCCTCATTAAAGGTTATTGCAGTAGATGCAGTAGGAAGTGCGATTTTCCAACAAAAAGATCAGCCCCACAGACTGCAAGGAGGATTGGGGAATAGCTTGAAGCCGCAAAATGTTGATTACTCCATAATAGATAGTGTGCATTGGCTGAATGATCAGGAAGCTTTTTCATGGACTCTAGAACTTGCTAGACATGAGAAGATATTTGCTGGAAATAGCTCGGGGAGTGTTTATGCTGTAAGTAGATGGCTAAGTACACAAGTCAACAAAGACAATGTGATTGTTGGCATTTTTCCAGACAGAGGGGATCGCTATTTTCATTCAATATATGATGAGAAGTATTTAAGGAAACACGGTATCTTCAGCAATTGTTTAAACATGAATCCTGTCGAGGAAAAGGATATTAAGGATGTGTGTAATTGGTCATATACCCATATCAATCGAGGGGAGAAAGTGAATGAAGAAGTTGCTGTTTATTGAATCTAATACGACTGGTACAGGAATGCTGGCACTGGAAAAAACGGTGGAACTAGGGTTAAGGCCAGTGTTCATAACAAATAATTCTAGCCGTTATGAGCAATTGACATTAATTGATTGTGAGGTTGTTATAGCAGAAACGAATGATTTAGAAGGTTTGAAACATACAATTTTGAATCACTTTGCAATAGAAGAGATTGCAGGTATTACAACAACAAGTGAATTTTATATTTATACTGTCGCATGTTTGAATCGCTTTTTTCATTTTTCTGGGAATTCGCCGGATACAATCGAAATTGTAAGAAATAAGTCTGCTGTTAGACAGGTATTAAGAGAATGCTCAGAAGTCTATCAACCATATTTTAGATTAGTAGAATCAGAGCAAGACTTAGAATTATTAAAAGGTGAACTTATTTATCCAGTCATTGTAAAGCCAATTGATGATAGCGGGTCCAATTTCGTACGTAAATGTATGGACTATCCATCATTATCTGCATATGCAAAAGAGATAATGAGAATTACTCATAATGTCAGAGGTCAAATGAAAAAACAAGGAGCTTTGATCGAAGAGTATATAGAAGGGCAAGAATACAGCGTAGAAGTTTTTTCCGTTAAAGGTAAACATCATCTGATAGGAGTGACAGAAAAACAATTAAAGAAGGGCGATTTTTTTATAGAAAGTGGTCATGTATTTCCAGCTAGGATAGATGAAAATCTTAAAGGAATAATTGAAAAAGGGGTTTTACTTATTCTTGAAAGTTTACATTGGAAATCAGGACCTGCTCATCTAGAGATAAAGATAAAAGATAATAAAGTATTTTTAGTGGAGTTTAATGGGAGACTTGCAGGAGGTATGATACCTGAACTTATAAAATATGCAACTGGAGTGGATCTGCTTAAAGAACAATTAAAGAATGCATCAGGAATTGAACCGATAATTGAGAAAAAAAAGTCTTTAACTGCAGGTATCAAATTTTTAGTGCCTAGTGTGTCAGGGGAAATAAAAGAATGGCATAATGTTACATCTCATAGTGATATAAAAGAGATTCGTTATTCTAAAGTACCTGGTGACTATGTAAAGAAAGCGGAAAATGCGTATGGCCGAATAGGTTATATGGTGGTAGCCTCACAAACTTATAGTGAAATGAAATGTTTATTGGATGGTTTTGAACAATCAATGCGAATTGAGGAGTGTGTACATGATCAATTATTTAAGTGATACAATTACGTTGCCAACAGATGCCATGATGCAATCAATACAAGAAGCAAAGCTAGGTGATGATGTCTATGGGCAGGATGAAACAGTAAATCATCTTGAAGAATTTGCTGCAAAGTTAACAGGGAAAGAAGCGGCCTGCTTTATGCCAAGTGGTACAATGGCGAATTTAGCATCTATCATGGCATACTGCCCAAGAGGAACAAAAGCACTTGTTGGCGATGAATCTGATATCTATATTTTTGAAGCTGGAGGAGCTTCCGTTTGCGGGGGGATTATGTACGAACCTATTCGTACACAGTCAGATGGAAGTCTCTCTATAGAAGATTTAGCCAACGCAATTCCAATTGATAAGAACGATCCTCAATTTGCTCTGCCGGCATTAATTTGTCTTGAGAATACACATAACAGGTGTGGAGGGAAAGCGTTAAGCTTAGATTACTTAAGTAAGATAAAGCGTTTTGGGGATGAAAATCATATTCCTATCTATATGGACGGGGCCCGTGTTTTTAATGCAGCTCTCTCATTGGGTGTCGATATAAAAGAGATTACACAGCATGTGGACTCTTTACAATTTTGTTTATCAAAAGGATTATCGGCACCTGTAGGCTCGATTGTATCAGGAACAAAACAACACATTAACGAAGTACGAAGAATTAGAAAAATGTTGGGTGGAGGAATGCGCCAGGCGGGAATTTTAGCAGCTCCCGCCTTGGTGGCCCTTCAAACCATGATAGATAGACTGACAGAAGATCATCAGAAAGCGAAAAGACTTGCGAAAGAATTAGAAGCGATTGATGGGATTGAGGTTGAAACAAAGGATGTACATTCAAATATAATCATGTTCAAAATCAATAATGAAAATTTCACTTGGAAGTCATTTCTTGAGGCTGCAGAAAAAAATAATGTAATATTTTCTGAGATGGGATATGGTAGAATACGAGCGGTTATTCATAGACATATTACAGATGACGATATCACTTCAACAATTAAGATCATAAAAGAGATACTACACTCTACTATTATTAAATCCTACTAGCATACTGTTTTTTAGTATGCTTTATTTCTTTTTTGATGGCGTTAGATATTTCTTGATCATTAATTGAATCTGCTATGCTTAATGCTTTGTTAACATGTAACTCACCATTTCTGGAATCCCCTTTTAAATAGTGAATTTCTGCAAGGGAGTGTAGTGATTGGCTACAGAAAGCATATTTCCTTTCAAAAGAAAATATATTTACTGCTTCATCGAAGTATTGTTGGGCGATATCTAAATCGTTTTTTCGCTTATGTAGAATGCCCAATAGATATCTTACTTCTCCTGCACAATAAAATAAGTGATTAGATTGTAAGTAGTACTCTAGGCGATAACAAATATCAAAGCATTCACTATCTCTATGATTTTCATAGTAAAGACAGGCCAGATTATAGGCTACTCTAGGGAAGAGGGACTTATCCTCAATATAGGGACTATTTTCTAAAGCTTTGTATGACGAGCTAAAAAGACGAAGAGCCTCTTTTAATTTATTTTGTTCCAAGAGTAATAATCCAAGAGAATTCGTTATATTAATATCTATTTCGTTAATAATTTTACCGTTTTGGATGAGTTTTCGTAGCAGTATTTCAGCCTTTTCAGGGTTTTGATCTCGTTTATGATAAAGAACTGCCTCAATCCAGCTTAGAAATCTGAGGAATTGTCGGTTGTTTAATAAAGGGTTGTTATTAGAGAAATTTTTTGCCTCTTCATAGTGGTATTGTAAAGTGATAAAATCTAATTGATAGAGACTCTCACGGCAAAGCCTCTTAAATTTTTGTACGTAGGATATAAGTTCTGCTTCATCATTATCTGATAAAATGTATTCAATAGGGATATTAAGTTTCATGCAGATCTCTTTCAGTATATCCAATCTAGGCAGTTGCTGTCCTTTTTCGATACGATATAAAGTGGATTCATCACATATATTATCAGCTAAATATTGCCTAGAAAACCCGTTTTTCTTTCGATAATAGGCAATTTTTTCACCTGTTTTCTCCAAAAGACCAATCCTCCTAATGAAATATGTCTAAATATTGCGTAAATACATATACATTTTAACAAATTTTTGGGTGATAATGGTATTAGATAATCAAAAGGAGGGGAAAAAGAGGATGAAAGTCCTAAATAAATTTATTGTTGGTTTACTACTTACTATAGGCGTATTTAATGGAGTGATTAAATCTGAAGTAGTACAAAGTAATGGTGCTGATAACATCGGTATAGGTATATTCGAAGATAAACCTATCCCAGGCCATCACTAGGAGAAAAAGTTATGAAGCCTAAAAAAGTTTTGATTGTGGGGAAAGAGAAGGCGTTCAAAAAAGGCTCGATACATTCCGTATTATTGAATAAGGACAAATATCAGCTTCATTACTTAAACAATGAAAATCTTTTACAAGATCCACTATTTTTAAAGGGATTCTCCTTGGCAATTATTAATAAAGTTAAAAGCATTTATATAGACAGTCTTCTAGAAAATAAAGTTCCTAGCATTGTATTAATTGGAAAAAGGGAGCAGCATTTAATCTCTGTTGTAAGTAATGTCCAAGGAATCGTTTCAAAGGAAAAACCAGAAGAGATACATTTTGCTATTGAAATGATAGAAAAGGGCGGCTTTTACTTTTCGACAGCATTAAAGCAATATATCTTTCCTTTAATGGCTAATAAAATTCCGTTTGATCTTGACGAAGAGTTGAAGTATATACCTACGATTTTAACTGAAATGGAGTTAAAAGTCGTAGAAGAGTTAATAAATGATAAAACCAATCAACAAATCGCAGATACTTTGTATTTAAGTAAGCGGACAGTTGAATACTATATTACATCTAGTATGCAAAAATTAAAAGTAAACTCAAGAGTGGGTCTGGCGGTTAAGATGACGAAGGCCATACTATTGCAGAATCAATCAATAAGTATAAGAAAAGTTCAAACGGTATATGCATAGAGTCTGACCAAATGTCAGACTTTTTTTTATGGAAAAAATAGAGGGAAATAGTTCAAAAGTGAGGTTCACCTCCACTTTATTTATACAGTATACACATCCCAACTAGTAACACAGAACTAAGATAGGAGAATGTAAGAAGACGACTTACATTTGCGTGATTTACGGGTTCTTTTGACCCACTCCTATTTTATGATGAGCTTAATAAATACGATTAGGAGGAAATTATGAAAGGTAATTTTGTTAAACTACAGGCTCTTGAAGAAGAAGATTTTAAGTTGTTCTCAAAATGGGTTTGTCCATCAAAAGTAAGTGCATTGGCGAGAGGAGCCCAAGACTTTGCCACATTGGAGGACATTAAGGCTGATATTAGAACAGGGAATACAAATTATGCCACAGTGCTTACACATGACAATGAAAAGATAGGATTTATTTCCTGGCAGCCTCAGAAGTATGAAGGAAGTTATTTACTTGGTGGTGTAATAGGAAATCCCGATTTATGGGATATGGGTTACGGGGCAGAAGCCTCATTATTGATTTTAGATTATTTATTTCATTTTAAAAATGCTCACAAAGTTCAATTCATTAATGGTTTATACAACTTGAGGACTATTCGTTTTCTAATAAAAAATAAAGTCACAATAGAAGGGGTGCTACGTGACTATTTCTTCTTAGATGGAGAGTATCATGATGCTGTGGTTTCTTCTATTTTGAGGGAGGAATATTACTCTCAAGATGAGGGGAATCTGCCAGAGGATATGATCCCCAAAAGTGAAAAGGAGAAAACTAGAAAAGAATTATATGAATATCTCAATCATCAATGGAAGGATGAGTGCTTTCCAAGTTTGGTAAAAGGTGTTGGCGTTAATGTGGAGTGAAAAGGTAGTAGTCATAACAGGAGCTTCAAAAGGAATAGGAAAAAGTATGTCAAGGCATTTTACTGAATTAGGTGCAACTGTAATCATGCTATATCGATCTTCTTTATCAGAAATCAAACAAGTAGTTGAGGAGATAAAAAAAGAAACGGGTCATGAGCGTGTGTTTTTTGAAAAACTGGATGTCAATGATATTGAAATGGTCAAAAATGTTTTTCAAAATATAATATCCACGCATAAGCGAATTGATGTACTTGTTAATAACGCGGGAATCAGTTTTGGTGGTGCATTAATTCCAAGTAACCCGGTAGAGATGTGGAAAGAGATTGTGGACACCAACATTATGGGAACAATTAATTGCATTCATGCCGTTTCTTTTCACATGTTGTTAGCACAAAGCGGTTCAATTATTAATATATCATCCCTTTCAGGGTTGGTAGGAATAGAACGACTAAGTGCATATAGCGCAAGTAAAGCGGGAGTAATTGGTTTAACACGTTCACTTGGAAAGGAGTATGCCCCTTATAATGTCAGGGTGAATGCAGTTGCTCCAGGATATATTGAAGAAACTGGAATGGTAGATCGAATTCCAGAAAAGCAGATGACTGAGTTTCGAAAGAAAATCGCCATGGGCAGATTAGGGACTGCAAAAGAAGTTGCTGAAGCTGTATCATTTCTTGCTTCAGACAAATCAAGTTATATCACGGGGCAAACATTAGTCGTTGATGGAGGACTAATGTGAATGGATGGAGGTAGAAAAATTGAGAACAGCCATATTGTTTCCCCCTTTAATGAAACTTAAAAAGGGCGATTTCAAAAATTTATATGATTGTTTCCCTATAGTAAGAGAACAGTTTGAACAAGCAAGTGACATTATCGGTATAGACTTAGCAAAAAGTTTTTTTTTAGAAAATGAGGCCATGACAAATCGTGGGGATATTGCCCGAACGAGCATTGTAACAATCAGTTCAGCTTTATATAAGCTGATTAGAAATGAAATTAGTCAGCCAGATTTTTATTTAGGTCCAAGTCTAGGCCAAGTAAATGCTATTCATTGTAGTGGAAGTCTAGATTTTACAGATACTGTTAAAATGATTCAAGCTATGTGCTTAATGGAGGCTGAGGAGAAGAGTAATAAGGGCAATGGAGTTTATTTCTTCTACAACATTGATACCGAGGTACTGGATTACCATATTGCTGAATTACGTAATAAAGGCTGTACGCTAGAACCATGTATGTACGGAACTTCCAATCAAATGATTGTTAATGGAGATACCAAAAGTCTTGAGGAGCTAAGTAGCAAAATATCACCACTTGGGGGCCTTGGAATCACAATCCCTTATGGACCACCAGGTCATTGTTCTCTTCTTCAATCTGTCAAAGAGAGATTTGAGAATGAATTCATGCCCATGATCAAGCCGGTGAATCCCATTAAACCTTTGGTTAGTAACGTAACTGCCACGCCCTTATATACCGGGAAAGAGATAGCGAATGAGTTGGTTAATCAGTACACCAAACCTGTTCAATGGTATCAATCGCTAAAGTTTTTAGCAGAAAATAATGTGCAAAAGTTGATTGTGGTAGGCCCTGGGAATTTTGTAGCCAAATCACTACAATTTACGGATATTGATTTTGAAGTGGAATCATATCTTGTGGCGGAGGAGATCAATAAAATATGTACAAGAAGTAGTTCGTCTATTGGAGGTTAAAAGATGATAGGTCTAGTATTTCCCGGTTTAGCACCATCATACTACGAAGATATTAAAACTTTTATGCAAAATAGCCCATTTTCAAAAAGAAGATTTGAAGAGGCGAGTGAGGTTTTAGGTTTTTCATTGACTGAGGCTTTCAAAAATGTAGGAGATAAAGATTACGTAATTATGGAATGTGCCTTCCTTGCCAATACAATGGCAATGTTAGACCATTTCTATGAGGAATATCGCCTTTCTCCTCAAGTGGTCATTGGTCCGAGTTTTGGTGGAATTGTTGCAGCGATTTACGTGAAAAGCATTTCTTATAAAGAAGCTGTGTGGATAACAAAAGAATCCAATAAATTATCAGGTGAATGGTATGAACGGCTGGGGGATTTCAAAACTCACTTTGTTTATAATCTTTCATTGAATGAGTCCAATAAAATTATTGAGGATTTCAAGTCTAAAGGGCACTTTTTAGAATTGGTTGGAAATATGGAGAGTGTAATGTGTTTTTGCGGTAGCGCTTCTACAATTGATCTATTAAAAAGAACCTTGAATAATAAGCCAAAGTGTTTTTCTCTTCATACTATGGGACACCCCATCCATAGTGAGATATTAACTCCTTTACGACTAGATGTAGAAAGGGAAGTTTTTGCTAATGTTCAATTTAAGCCGCCTACTCTACCCATCATCTCGGATGTAGATGGAAGATTAATTAATCAGTCAGAGCAATTAAAAGTGATGATGTCGGAAGGATATGACCTCCCTGTACGTTGGGACTTAGTAACTAAACAGATGGAATCTCTCGGAATCAAAGAGGTATATGTTGTAGGTCCTAAAAATTTATTTTACCAACTTCTGAAAAATAAAATTAAGACCATTAAGGTTGATCCTGATTCGATAATTAAACAGGCAGTGACCCATTAAAGGACGGAATAAAATGATATTTACAGAGAGTGGATCCTATACAAAACAAATACTCTTCCATGATATAAGACAATCTATCGAAAGTTTATCTTTTCACAGTATCTCCAGTGGAGATCGAGTTGTAATTTCCGCAGAAAATTCTTATGAGTTTATTGTTACCCTATTTTCGCTAATCCATTTAGACTGCTCCATTATACTTCTAGATGGTCAGGTAGGGGAACAAAAAATTAAGAGAGTTATGGAAGAAACCAATGCAAAGATTTGCTTAATAGATCGTGATTTGCCTATCGTGAATACAATAAGTATAAAGCCATTGGCCTCACCAGATGAAATATCGTATATAGAATTTAAACTAAATATAGAAAAATGGAAATCGAGAAAGGATGCACTAATCCTATATACATCAGGTTCAACGGGCCAATCCAAAGCAATAATTAAGTCTGGGCAGTCCATGTTTATCAATTTAGAAAGTACGATGAAAAGCATGTGCTACCTTCGAAACGACATATTATTACCGGTTATCCCTTTTTCCCATTTTTACGGATTATCTTTGGTGTTCATTTGGTGGATGATGGATTGTCATTTGGTCTTATGTGACTACAAGAAAGTAAGGAAAATTCTAAAGGCTATCTCTGATTACAAAGTAACGGTTGTTGATGCTATTCCTTCTACGTATCATGTTTTAATACAGCTAATGGAAAAAAGGCAAGAGGTTAGAAATGATTTAAAAAGATCAAGTGTTAGATTGTGGTGTATTGGAGGTTCTCCATTATCGGCTAAATTAGCTGCTGATTTTGAAGGTTATGTAGGCAGGCCCTTGCTTGACGGCTATGGTCTATCTGAAGCAGGAAATATAGCTTTAAATACAGGTAACGAGAAAGGCTGCGGTAAAGCTTTAGAGGGTGTAAGAATAATGATAATGGATGAATATGGAAAAGAAGCTCAAGCTGGAAACATTGGTGAAGTGTTAATAAAAAGCCCAGGATTAATGGAAGGATACCTTGGTTTAAAGAAAGAAACAGAAAGAGCCTTTCTAGATGGATGGTACCGTACAAGTGATTTGGGATATATGACACCAGATCAGCATCTTTATGTAGTTGGACGAAAAGGGGAGGGGTTCCTAAGGAAAGGCTATCTCATATACCCAGCAACAATTGAAAAAGAAATATTTGATTCTTTGGGATATAGAGGGAAGGTCTTTTCCTTTAAGGACGAAAAGAAAGATTCATATGTACTTATCTTTATAGAGGAAGATCCTGCAAATATAGCTGAAATTAAACGAAATATTTATACACATATAGATCCATTCTATCAGCCTAATAAAATCTTAGTGTTAAAGGAATTTCCATACTTGTTAAATGGAAAGGTTGATCAGGTTGGATTACAAAAACTTGCATCACAATGGAATCAAAATAGAGAGGAGGATTCAAATTGCATAGCACTATCATAGTTGATCCTTTCCCATCTTTAGTTCTGGAGAGAAAGGAAGCGATTGAGCGTACAATTGAATATCTCGAAAAAAACAGAGAATGTATGATGGAAATATTGACAGAGGTTTCACCTTATCATACAGCTAA
Organism: Cytobacillus sp. FSL R7-0696; assembly: GCF_038006865.1. Classification (NCBI taxonomy): domain Bacteria; kingdom Bacillati; phylum Bacillota; class Bacilli; order Caryophanales; family Bacillaceae; genus Cytobacillus; species Cytobacillus sp. FSL R7-0696. The sequence goes on from NZ_JBBOWA010000001.1 coordinate 2,002,407, forward strand.
AGATGAAATAAATATATCTATTCAAGCTCTCACCCGCGCGATTGCAGAGGTTAATGAAAATAGGCCACCAACATTGAATAGTATGTCAGTATTTATGCCATCAAACGTTTTGTTATACTCATATGTCCTCTACTTGTTAATCCCTTCGCTTTATGTAGAAAAAATTGAATTTAGGGGATCAGGGCTTGTTATTGAACAAGTTAGACAGCTACACAATTTGTTAAAAGAAATACATCAGTTGCCTATTCAATTATTAGAATTGTCTCATCGAAAGTACATTAAAGAATCAGCTCTACAGGCGGAACTAGTCATTTTTACTGGTGCCTATAAAAATGCTGAGGAAATTAAATTCCAACTTTCAGAAGATCAATTCTTTGTTTTCTTTGGTCACGGAGTCAATCCATTTATCTTAACTGAATCAGCGGATGTAGAAAAATCCATTAATGACCTTGTTTCTATACGAACATATAATTCCGGGCAAGACTGCTTAGGTCCAGATGTTATTTATGTACCAGAACATTTGAAAGATCCATTTGTTTCAATGTTAAAACAAAGATTAGAGGTACTCAAATTCGGTAGCAATAAGGACGGAGCAATGGATTATGGCCCTATTCACTACCTATCTGCAATAGACGTTGTGGCCGTACATTTAAATCAATTTAGTAACTATATCTACTCAGGGGGTAATATTCATTATCGTGAAAGAAGAATAGAACCAACGATCTTGTTAAGCAAAATAGAGGATGATTTGCCAATGGCGGAATTCTTTTCTCCTATCTTTAATGTGGTTACGTATAAGTCTGAGGAGGAAATCTTGGAAGTTTTTAAAACAGGTTATTTTCTTGAGAGAGCGATGGGGGCAACGGTGTATGGAGACTGCAATAAAAATTTAATTGATGCATTACATAAGAGGCATACGGTATCAATAAATAAAACCTTATTAGATATAGAAGATGGAAATGCCCCGTTCGGAGGTTATGGACCGATGGCTAATTATGTTTCTTATAAAGGTCAATTAATCATTAAGCCTATTTTACTTTCGAAAATCCTCCATGATTATTGGGAGTCGAAGCATGACTAGTAATACAGTGTGGTATGCAATTACACAAGCTCTAAAATGCAATGGAGTAACTCAAGTTTTTGGTTTGCCTAGTGATGATCTTGCACTAATGATAGAAATAAAAAAGAATAACATTGATTTTTTAATAACTAAGGATCAAAGAAATGCGATGTTCATGGCAACTGGTTATAGTTTGGCCATGAATCAATTAGGTGTATGTGTTGTTGGAAAAGGACCAGCAATGATGAATTGTATGACGGGTGTCCTTGAGGCAGATGCACAATGTGCACCGGTTTTAATCATTGCAACTAGCACGAAAACAGAAAAATATGGCTTTAATAGGTCTTTCCAGGAAGCTAATCAATACGAAGTTGTGGCTCCTCTAGCAAAGTGGGCCCACCGTGTGGAGAGTGCTGATTCAATTCATTGGGTAATGAAGAAAGCAATATTTCTTGCCACATCAGGATCACCTGGACCTGTATATATAGAAATACCAGAGGACATTGGTTTTCAACAGATGCAGAAAAATGAAGTTTCCTCATATATACCTACCGTTCATTCAAAGCTTTCTGCAGATGTAGAAAATATAAACAAAGCAAGAAGGATGATTAAAGAATCAACAAAACCGATCATCATTTACGGGGGAGGAACGAAACGAGGAAGAGATAGACATCTATTAAAGGCATTTGCGGAATGGCTTAAAGCACCTATTTTTGTAACAGCCTCAGGACGTGGTGCGATTTCTGAAGAGGATCCTCTTTTTTGTGGTTTAGCAGGATTATATTGTCCAGCTCATATGATGGGACTTATCACACAATCAGATTTGTTTATATCAGTCGGCAGTAGACTCGAAGAAACAGCTACTTTCGGTTGGGAACCCTCACTAAGAGCAAATAAAATGATACAAATTAATATCAGTGAGCAAGGTTTCAATCTTTTGTATGATAGTTTCAATCTCCAGGGGGATGCAGAAGAAATTTTAAGTAAATTAATGGAGACTAGTATTCCAAGAGAAGATTCATATCAGTGGATTGAATTCACGGAAAATTTAAAGAATCATCTCTTTAGAGAAAAGGATGCAGTAACTTATCATTATAATCAATTAAGGGTTGCTGACATTCTTAAAGTGTTAAATAGTTATTTACCAAAAGAGGTTGTTTTTGTTCATGAAAATGGTTTGCAAGACATGTGGAGTTATTTCTATCCTTATCATGCTCTAAAAGCGGGTCAGGATGCTATTACTCCTAGCGAACAAACGCCCTTAGGATTTGGGGCAGCAGCAGCAGTAGGGGTTGCCCAAGCTCAAAAAGAAAAAATGGTTGTGGCTATAGTAGGAGACGGTGCATTTACTCTTTTCCAAAGCGATCTTTCAACTGTAGTACAGAATAAAATTCCCATCATATATGTTGTTTTAAATAATGGTGGATATGGATGGTTAGCTTATCAAAATAAAAATAATGGGGCATCTTCCGTTTTTATTCATGAAGAGGAATCGGCGCTTATAGGTGTACATTCAAATCTGCATCACCTACAAGTAAAATCCTGTCATGAACTAGTAGATTCAATTAAAGAAGCTATAGCTGCGTATAGAGTAGGTAAATCAGTTGTACTAGAATGCTTTGTACAAGTAAATGATGTAGCATCTGCTTTAAAAGATATATATGGGGATTTTCCACTAAAGGAGAGGTGAATAAGGTAAATGGAAGCATTACTCACTGAAAAAATATTGAATCAAACAGGGTTAGAAATCCCAGTTAATATTCAAGGGATAGGATTTCGTGTACCAGGCAAAATTGTCAAAAATGAAGATCTAGTGAAAGAACTAGATACAAGTGATCAATGGATACAGGACAAAACCGGAATAAAGGAAAGGAGGTACTTAGAAGAGGAGTATGTGACTTCTGATCTCTGTGCAAGTGCAGCGGTGGAGGCACTCCTGGATGCTGATATTCAAGCAGAAGAGATTGATGCCATTATTGTCACCACTACTTCACCTGATCAAACATTACCTTCAACTGCAATGATTATCAAAGAAAAAATAGGTGCAGAAAAAGCGATTCCGATTGATCTTACGCAAAGTGGCTGTGCAGGTGGGATTTATGCTATGTATGTCGGGACTCATCTACTCCAAAATAGCAATGTGAAAAATGTATTAGTGATCGGTTGTGAAATCCTTTCGAGGATTAGTGATCCAAAGGATCGCACTACACGTGTATTTTTTGGTGATGCAGCTGGAGCAATGGTGTTGCAAAAAACAAGAGAGGGTGGAGGCATTCTTTCCTTCCATTTAGATTCAGAGCTTAATTATGCAGTTCAAATCCCTGGAGGCGGGACAGTACCACTGGGTGAAAATGAAGATTATAGAACAAGCCAATTTGTTAAGATGAATGGTCGTGAAGTCTGGAATACTGCAACAAGAGTAGTTCCAACTTCTATAAGGGAAGCCATAGTATCTGCAGGATTAACAATAGGTGATATTGATCATTTCTTAGTCCATCAGGCAAATCTTAATATAGTAAAAGAAGTTATGCATGATTTAAATGTCCCACTCGAAAAAACGACCATAACTGTACAAGAATATGCCAATACTGGTTCAGCGACATTATATTCAGTTTTATATAAAGCCTTGAAAGATGGAAAAGTGAAAGAGGATGATACGATTGTTCTTTCAGCTATTGGCGCGGGTTTCTTATGGGGTTCTATCTGCTTAAAATATACTAAAAATGAGAAAAGGGGTTAGGAAAATGAAAGAAAAAATAAAAGAGAAATTTATTGAGGTCTATAAAATGGATATTAAACCGGAGGAATTATTGGATGATAGCTATTTATTTGGGCCAGATTCAGTATATGGTTTAGATTCTATGGATGTTTTGGTTTTCATTAATGAATTAAAAAAAGAATTTGGCTTAGAATATAGCACATTAGATACTGATTCCTTTATGACTATCAATAATATTATTAGTTTTATTGAGAAACAAAAAAAATCTGAATCTGTTTAAGGTTATGGAAAGCTTATCGTATTTACCGCACAAGTATCCTTTCCTATACGTAGATCGAGTAGTTGAAAGAGAACCGATGATGTGGGTAAAGGGTTATAAAAATCTAAGCTATAATGAATGGTTTATTAGTGAAAGTCAAAAAAGTATGCCTTCTACACTTATTATTGAAGCAATTGGGCAAATCGGCGCTTTTGTTCGCGTTGAAAAATCAGAAAAATATGAAATATTAGCCGGGATTAATGGCGCACAAATACATGGTTCAGCTTATCCAGGAGATAGGTTAGATTTGTACTTTGAGGTTACAAGAATAAGGAATGGATTAATGAAAGGGAAGGGTATTGCTTCAGTTAATGGTTCTGTAATTGTGTCTATAGAAGAAATTACAACTGTTTACCTATGAAAAAACCTCCTTTTTTAGGAGGTTTCAGACCGTAGACAAACCCCACCTTTGCATTATAGTGAAGGTGGGGTTTTCTGTTATTTTAAAAGATTTTTCTTCTTTTTCAGCTTGGACATGGTCCTCGCCATGTCCAGTTTGCCAATTTTTTTAGATTCATGGCAGCGAACGTAAGCATCGCCTGCATTGAAACTTTTTTAAGACCTCTTAAGGTCGTCCAACGCATGCCATGCTTTTCTTTTGCGTCCGCAAAAACTCGTTCGATTGTTTCTTTGCGTTTCGCATATAGAGTTTTATTAAGTTCGGTATGTCTCAAATGATCTACTTCATCTATGTAATCCTGCCATACATGTCTATGAATCATTTTGGTGTGATTCTTACTTTGCGTACAACGGTCTAACAGAGGACAGTCTTTACATTCCAAAGGATTTGAAGCGTATTGCTTGTACCCGTCTCTTGTCGTCGTACGGTAAGGTAGAATTTGTCCTTCGGGACATAGATAGCAGTCAAAATGTTCATCGTAAACGTATTCGTATTTTCTAAGATATCCGTCTTTCGTTCTCGGACGTGTATAAGGCATAACAGGCCTGATGTCTTGGTCCATTAAGAATTTAGCGATGTGTGGTGTTTTATATCCCGCATCAACAGCGATAGAACTGGGCTTACCGACTTTATCTGTGACTTGAGTGACGAGCTTGTCCAACATCCGACTATCGTGAACATTCCCTCCTGTGACGTGTGAACCTAAGATAAACCCCCGGGAGTCACTTGCCGTATGAAAAGAATACGCAAATAGCTTTTCGCGTTCATCTTTTACGTAATAACCACTTTCAGGATCTGTCGTGCTGACTTTTATTTCTTTTGACTCTTCTTTATTCTGTGGGGGGAAGGGCTTTTTTTCGTGTTTCTCACGGTCGATATTGATCTCTTCATCTAACTGATCCTGATACGTTCTGGTTTCGACTCGGGCTATTTTCTTTTCAAATTTCTTCTTATTAGCATTCGCTTTAACATGAGTAGAATCAATAAACGCAACGGATGGATCCACCAATCCCTTGGTCATCGCTTCTTTCAAAATGCGGTAGAAAATTTGTTCAAATAGATCTGTATCGTGGAAGCGTCGAGCGTAGTTTTTACCGAAGGTTGAAAAATGAGGAATCTTCTCGGTGAACCCATAACCAATAAACCATCGATAAGCCACGTTGGTTTCGATTTCCTTTATAGTTTGACGCATTGAGCGTATGCCGAAAAGGTATTGTATGAAGACCATTTTAATAAGAACGACGGGATCAATACTCGGACGACCATTGTCTAAGGAATACTTATCTTTCACCAGGTCATAAATAAATTCAAAGTCAATCGCTTGTTCAACCTTCCTAACCAGATGATCCTCTGGAACAAGTTGATCCAACGCTACCATTTCAATTTGATTTCTTCCATCCTCAACGTGTTTTGATAACATTTTATATCCCCTACATAAAATTGATTCCATTCAATTATACAAAAAAACTTGTAGACGTGGTCTAATTCTTAGACTTTGTCTACAAGCTGTAACCTCCTTTTTTAGGAGGTTTTTAGCATTTTTTAATAACAGGCGAAATTTGCGTGATACTCTAATCTTTTTGTTGTTCAAACTGAATACAATAGAGAGGTGTTTGTAGGTGATAATAAGTAAAATATAGAAGGAGTCGAAGAATGAAGTCAATTATTAATTTTTCAATTAAGAACAAGCTCGCAATTTGGATCGTCACAATCTTTATTATAGTCTTTGGTATGTTTTCTGCCTTTCAAATGAAAATGGAGCAACTCCCAAATATTAATGAGCCAATCGTTGATATTACAACTATTTATCCCGGTGCATCGTCTGAAGAAGTTTCGGATAAAATTACCAACCAGATAGAAAATGGTGTGCGGAATTTAGATGGGGTAAAAAATGTGGTATCAACTTCCATGCAAGACGCGTCATCGATCCAAGTAGAATATGGATTTGATAAGGATCTTAAGGAAGCAGAACAGGAAATTGAAGAAACGATAAAAAACCTGAATCTTCCGGAGGATGCCCAGACACCAAAGGTTGCGAGACTTAGCTTTAATGATTTACCAATTTTAGTTGTATCCGTATTAAATCAGAATAGTAACCTTTCAGAAGTAAGCAATCTCGTAAAAAATGAAATACAGCCGGCTTTTGAAGAAATTCAGGGAATCTCTACAGTAAATATCGTTGGGAATGAGTCGAAAGAGGTCAGAATCAATCTTTTACCGGAAAGACTACAAGAATATCAACTGCGTGATCAAGACGTAGCAGAATATTTGAATAGCGTGTTAAATGAATTTTCATTAGGCGTGAAAGAGGTTGATAATCAAGAAAAGGTCGTTGCGATTCAAAGCGAAGTGGATATAGAAAAACTAAAGGATATCAGTGTGCCAATTAATCCGCAATCTGTAATAGAAGGAGTAGATCAAACAGCAGAAGCAACACCTACCCTTAGTGATATTGCTGAAGTTGAGTTAGAACAAAGCTCATCGTCTATCTCTAGATTTAATGGGGAAGAGTCAATTGGTATACAAGTAGTACAAGGAGTAAACGGGAATACGGTTGAAATTATTGACGCAATAACCAATAAAATGGATGAGTTTGAAAAACAATATGACGGTTTAACATTTGAAACAGTATTGAATAGTGGCGATCCAATAAAAGATTCCATCAGTATGATGTTCAAAAAGGCTCTAATAGGAGCCGCATTTGCAGTATTGATTATATTACTGTTTCTGAGAGATATAAAATCTACCCTTATATCGGTTATTTCAATTCCACTATCATTACTCATTGCATTATTGTTACTTCATCGGATTGGAATAAGCTTGAACTTAATGACAATTGGAGCGATGACAGTTGCCATTGGAAGAGTAGTTGATGACTCGATTGTTGTTATTGAGAACATTCATAGAAAAATAAAGTTATCTAAAGAACCATTGAGTGGAAATGCATTAATTGTAGCAGCTACAAAGGAAATGTTTTCACCAATTATGTCCTCTACGATTGTAACAATTGCAGTGTTCCTTCCATTAGGGCTTGTTGATGGTCCAGTAGGAGAACTATTTTATCCTTTTGGATTAACAATCGTATTTGCCCTTTTAGCCTCACTGTTAGTTTCTATAACAATTGTGCCAATGATGGCTCATTTTATGATGAGTAGAAAAGTGGAAAAGCGTGCTTCTAGAGATAAGAAACATAGAGGAGAAACGTATAGAAAGATACTAAGATGGAGTCTTAATCATAAAATCGTATCTTTCACATGTATCAATATTCTTTTAATTGGTAGTTTGTTTTTGATTCCATTTATTGGCGTCACCTTCATACAAGAAGATGAAAATAACTTACTTATTATCACTTATGATCCAAAAACAGGTGATACAAGAGAAGAAATTAATGAGCAAGTAGAGACTGTAGAAGATTATTTGCTTGGTAGGGAACATATAGAGCTCGTCCAATCATCACAAGGTGGAGGAAATCCACTTAACCCAGCGGATACCCGACAAGTTCTATTCTTCATTAAATATAAAGGAAGCGTTGAAGACTTTGGAAAAGAGCAGGAAGTAATCTCTGCTGAAATTCGGAAGCAAACCGAGGGAGAATGGAGTTTTCAGGATTCTGGTTCAGGCAATAGTCAAATGAATATTTATGTTTACGGTAATAATTTTGAAGAGATTAATCAGTCAATAGGTCAGATTGAAGATAAACTATCAAATAGAGAAGAAGTAAAGAGCATAAAAACCAATGTCTCTGAGTTGCATGATAAGCTTGGTTTTCAGCTGAAACTGGATGAATTAATTAATAATGGTGTGCACCCAGAACAGGTTTATTCAGCACTAGGTGGAGGGGTGGATATGAGACTCACCACTATAAATGAGGAAGGAGACGACTTACCTGTTTACTTGAATACAGCAAAAACGATTGAAAAACAGGAGGATTATCTTAAGTTGCCTATCTCCACTTTGTCTGGTGAAGAGATAGAACTATCAGAGGTGACAGAACTCATTGAGCAAGAAGCTCCCTCAGCTATATACAATCGTAATGGCAAGCAATATGGTGAAGTAACGATTAATGTTCAAAGCAATGATATCAATAAGACAATCAAAGATTTAGAAAGTGAATTAAAAGGAATTTCATTTGGGAATGGAGTCAACCTCGAATTTGGCGGTGTTTCAGATCAAATTGAAGACTCTTTTAATCAATTAATTATTGCTTCAGGTCTTGCTATCTTCGTTGTATTTTTCGTTTTAATTGTCACATTTGGAGGTGGTCTAGCACCATTTGCTATCCTATTCTCCTTGCCATATGCAATTATTGGGAGTTTGGTTGGACTCTTGTTAACTAGAGAACCAATTAGTATTTCAGTAATGATTGGTGCCTTAATGTTAATCGGAATAGTTGTAACAAATGCGATCGTTTTAGTGGCGAGAATTATTCAGAATGAAAAAGAAGGTATTGATTTAAGGGAGGCAATATTAGAAGCGGGTACAACACGTTTGAGACCGATATTAATGACTGCTTTTGCAACTGTAGGGGCATTAGTTCCACTTGTGTTTACTGGTGAGACGGATGGAAGTGGCCTAATTTCGAGGGGATTAGGGATAACAGTCATTGGTGGTCTTACAACGTCAACAATACTCACTTTGATTGTCGTTCCAGTTGTTTATGAAGCTTTAATGAAGATGAAAAAGAAGTTTAAAAAGAAAAGAGCTCAAAAAGAAGAAGTAAACATTGAGGCTTAGTGGTGTTTTCACTAAGCTTTCTTTTTCTCAATTCTGTGGGTATTTTGGACGAGGATAAGATCTGTTTTTTAATGGTTATGATTTAATATTTAGGTGAAAGTATTCAAAAAGGAGAATGAAAGGTGAGTTCAATTTTTAAAAACCGCTTTATTTATTGTATCCTTTTCTCTGCCTTATTTCTTCAAATGGGTATTTGGATAAGGAACTTTTCGATATTACTATTTGTTACTGAACAAACGAATGGAAACGCTATAGCCATTTCTTTTATAATGCTTGCGGAGTATGCCCCCATTTTTTTGTTTTCTTTCCTAGGAGGAACATTTGCAGACCGTTGGCGACCAAAGAAGACGATGGTATGGTGTGATATTCTTACGGCAATATCAATTTTTGCTATTTTTGCTGCGCTACTTTTTAGTACTTGGAAAGTTGTCTTTTTTATTACTTTAATTTCTGCAGTGCTTTCCCAGCTTTCACAACCAGCGGGTATGAAGTTATTTAAGCAAAATCTCCCAGACAAACTATTACAGCCTGCGATGTCTCTTTATCAAACCTTATCTGCTGTTTTTATGATAATGGGGCCGGTCATTGGTACCATTGTTTATGAAAACTTAGGCCTTCTCCCTTCCATTTTAATCACTGGAAGTGCCTTTCTATTATCTGCTCTTTCGTTGGTTTTCATTACAGAGAGTAAAAATATTGAAAGGGAGTCGTCCATACATATAGCCAATATTTTGGATGATATGAGGGGTGGAATAAAATACGTCCTTAAAAATAATCAATTAAAAGCGCTGGGGGCATGTTTCTTATTTGCAGGACTAGCAGTAGGGCTCATTCAACCAATGAACATTTTTATTGTCATGGAAAAATTGTCATTAGGAACAGAGTATTTACAGTGGCTTCTAATGATAAATGGCTTAGGAATGGTGATTGGTGGAGTAATATCATTTACTTTATCTAGTAAGATACAACCGATGAAGTTTTTAGCAATAGGAGTGGCAATGACCGCAATATCTATAAGTATAATTGGCTATTCAACAGTACTTATGCTAACACTATTAGGACAATTTTTATATGGGGTATTTCTTCCGGTTATTCAAATAGGCATTCATACAATGGTATTAAAAAATACAAATGATCATCTTATAGGAAGGGTCAACGGTATTTTAGTGCCTCTGTTTAGTGGGTCTATGGTAATGAGTATAACATTAGTAGGCATATTAAAAAGTGTGGTATCAGTAACTTTTATCTTTCAAGTGTCTGCTTGTTTATTCCTTGTTGCTTTGGCGATTATTTTACGAAACACAAAGCAGCAGTCATTGAATGAACCAGGACAAGCTAGAAATGTTTAATGTGTGAAGCTACTAAATAGTGAGCAACTACTATATGAATTTATCATTCCTTGTGAATAGGTGGCTTCATTTGAATCCGTATCGATACAAACATATCTTAATAAAAATGAACAGTAGAGCAATTTAGTGAATAAAAGAAACAAGCAGTGATTATGCTTGTTTCTTAAATCATTTTTGCAGTATATATTGAAAACACCGTTTCGCAGTTGCTTCCGGTGCAACAAGAATAGGGGTGTTGGGTGTCACTTGGTTAGCTACATGTGCCATGCTGTATTGCGAGAGGACGATGACATCTACCTTCCCATCCATTTCCGCCACCATTCTCCTGACTCTTTCGTCATGTTCTTCTTTTTTTCCTTCAAAAAGTAGATGGATGATGCCAGGATCAACAACAGATTCAATGGCACAGTTCGGTTGACGTGCTTGTAGGTAATTAATTAGCGCTTCGGGTGTTTCTCTGACGGTAGAGATTAAACCGATTCGATTATACTCTAAAGCCTCATCTAGCATCGCTTCGTCTGAACGGAACATTTTCACTCGACAAAGTGGTTGAAGGATAGCTGTTAAAGGATTGAATGCCGAACAAGTTAGTTGAATACAATCAGGGCGAGCTTCCGCTGCTAAAGAGACAGATTTTGAAAAGCGCCGAGCAATTTCTGGTGTCAATGAGCCGCTTTCTTCAATCATCGTTAGTAAGTGAGTATCCATGAAATGTAATAATTCAACCTCAGGCGCCACTTTTCTAAACGCTTCTTCTATAGGCTTTAAAGCAGTCGTTGTTGCGTGTATTAAGGCAACCTTCATTTTATCTATCACCTCATCCTTTCCGCTTTCGTGCTTTCATTTCCGAGCAGTTAATTGTATTCTCTATAGTATATCTAATAATCAATGAAAATAGTATAAAAACTAATGAAGGAGAGAAAGAGATGAATTCGGATTGGCAGAAAAGACTTTCTCCGGAGAAAGAAAAGCCTTACTTCCAAAAGTTGATGAGCTTTTTAGAACAGGAATATCGGAATCATACGATTTATCCTGTAAAGGGAAATATCTTTAATGCATTGGAATATACAAGCTTTGAAGAGACAAAAGTGGTTATCCTTGGTCAAGACCCATATCATGGTGCCAATCAGGCGCATGGCTTAAGCTTTTCGGTACAACCTGGTGTGAAAATACCTCCGTCTCTACGAAATATATATAAAGAATTAGCAACAGATATTGGTTGTCCCATACCTAACCATGGCTGCCTCATTTCTTGGGCGAAGCAGGGGGTATTATTATTAAATACGGTATTAACAGTAAGAGAAGGAGAGGCCAATGCTCATCGTGGACAAGGGTGGGAAGAGTTTACGAATCATATTATTACTTCTTTAAATCATAGAGAGAAGCCTATTATTTTTGTGTTGTGGGGGAAGCCCGCGCAAGCGAAGTTAAAGTTAATTAATACAGAAAAACATGCCACTATCCTCGCGCCCCATCCGAGTCCGTTATCTGCTCATAGAGGCTTCTTTGGTAGCAAGCCATTCTCAAAAATTAATCAAAAATTATTAGAATGGGGAGAGAAACCGATAGATTGGAAAATAGACAATATATAAGACTTTTCGTCATGTTTCACGTGAAACGAGAGGGGTGCTGTCGAAATGCCGGAGAAAAAGGTAAGCTGTGTCAAATGTAAATATTTCTATGTTACATGGGATCAAAGATTTCCCAGAGGCTGCAAGGCATTTGGTTTTAAAACAAAAAAATGGCCGTCGATGGAGGTTCATACTGCGTCAGGGCAATCGTGTTTGCGTTTTGAAAAGAAGAACTGATACACTATAGGAAGAAAAAGATGGTAGATGAAGTAGGTGAATACATGAGTATTTCAATCGAGAAAATGCTAAGTAAAATGGAAGCTGAGATTATTGAGGCGAAAGGGTTAAATGAATCGGCAGTAAGAGAAAGAGTCCATGCTATTAAAACGTTGTGTGAAGTGATTCTTGATCAATCAACGGGAGTAGTACGGACTGCGCAAACGCAGCAACAACCGATGGTAACTCCTCAGACGAATATCCCCGGTCCTCAACAGGTAAGCCTGAATGAAAAACCAATGAAAATGGGTGATGAGGCAAACGGTGAGTCGATTTTTGACTTTTAAGGAGTAGCTTTACTTTACCTGTTATACTAAATACATACTTAAAAGAAAGAGGCTGAAAATAAATGAAGCTTTTCATCATTATTGGGGCGATTTTTGCCTTTCTAGCTGTTGCATTTGGTGCATTTGGAGCCCATGCTTTAGAAGGTAAAGTAGTAGGCAAGTATATGGATAATTGGCAAACGGCTGTACAATATCAAATGTTCCATGCTATTGGAATTTTTATTGTTGCTTTATTATTATCGAAAATGCCAGACTCTTCCTTATTAACTTGGTCTGGCTGGTTAATGGCATTTGGTATCTTATTTTTCTCTGGAAGTTTATATATCTTAGCATTAACGAAAATATCCATATTAGGCGCCATTACACCTATTGGTGGTGTAGCATTCCTTGTCGGTTGGGTACTTATTCTTGTATTTGCTGTAAAACACTTATAATATAATGAAGGGCTGAACATTTATGATGTTCAGCCCTTTTTCAACAGAAAGTATAAAATTTTTCAATGAGTTATCATGTCTAGCTCCAGCGGCATGGAGCTCGAGGTCATAAGTCAAAGCTGTCTATGAGGTAAAGGGCAACCTCAAAGCCATCTTCGTCTTATGCTTGTCGCTCCAGAGCGAGCCGCTTCCGCTTTTCTGCTTACCTTGGGTTGTATTGTGTTAATTGCGCTGGATAATAGTATTCAATCTCCTCAGGGAAAACAACATAATCTAAATAAATCATTGGGATTAAGTAGCGCTCACCCGTTTCGGGATCACTAATAATGACATGATCACGTCCAGCTGCTTCAATGATTCCTTTAAACACTTTGGCATTCCATTGTGAATTATTTTCAAATGTTGTATAGATGGATGCAAGCTTGCCGCGATTTAATCTGAGAATATTTTCAATAAAGGATTGTTCCATTGGCAGTTGACCTGTTGATTGACCTTGAACGTTTGTTGGCATCCCTTGTGTTGGTATGTTTACTGAAGGTGGTTGAGTGTTGAAATTCTGTTGAGGCTGCTGCTGATATTGGTTGTTGTATTGCTGTTGTTGTTGTTGTTGTTGGGGATTCCCACCATAATAAGGATAACCTTGTTGAGTCATTGCACTTCCCTCCAAATAAATTAATAAACAGATGGGCAATCTGATTCGGTAGGGATGTAGAAACAGTGTGATTTGAACCTACCTGAATTCCATTGGTTATACCATTGTGCTGGACAATCGCCACCTGGTCTAAAAAACCATAAAGCATTACTAGCAGGGTGTTGCCTTTCGCCTTTTAAAGCTCTTCTTGCTAAGTTCAATTCATTCGATCGTGCCGCTTGATAAAAATAGCCTTTCTGCGTTGCTTCAAACCCACCAGGATTTTGAAAAACCATTTGCCTAATGGATGTAATGTCTTTAAAATCCAAGCAATTACCAAGGACGCGATTGACGCCGACATTGCCAACCATTAACATACCAAGATTTCCTTCACCTTCTGCTTCTGCACGCAAAAGTCTTGCTAGTAGCTTTACATCTGCTTCTGTGTAGGCTATCACGCCCATACAATCACCTCTTAAAAAGTTTGCCATGTTGCTAGATAGAGGCTTATTCATAAACTCACTATTTATAACTATGTATAAGCCTTTTCATTTATGACAAAAAAACTCCCGCCAATAAATTGACGGGAACGATATCGATTAATTAACATGTAAAAACTTACTTAAACCATTTTCTGGTAAAATGTTACCTACATAGAAGGCACCGAACTCTCCGTAACGAGCACTTACTTCATCAAAACGCATTTCGTATACGAGCTTTTTGAATTGTAGCACATCATCGGCAAATAAAGTGACGCCCCACTCATAATCGTCAAATCCGACTGAGCCAGTAATGATTTGTTTAACTTTGCCAGCATAAGAGCGTCCGATGAGACCATGGCTGCGCATTAATTCACGACGTTGATCCATTGGGAGCATATACCAGTTGTCCTCACCTTGTCTACGCTTATCCATTGGATAGAAGCAAACATATTTCGCTTGTGGAAGTGTTGGATATAATCGACTTCTCACATGAGGATTCTGATAAGGGTCTTCATTAGAATCTCCTGCCATATAGTTACTTAATTCAACGACAGAAACGTAAGAGAAAGTCGGAATCGTATATTCTGCTAATTTTGTTTTATTGAATTCATTTTCTAGCTCATTTAATTCTTCCATTGTTGGGCGTAAAAGCATCATCATAAAGTCTGCTTTTTGACCGACAATTGTATATAGTGCATGGCTACCTTGCTCGGCAGCTTGCGTGGTGTTCCATTTATCAACCAGTGATAGAAATTCGTGAATAGCGGCTTCACGCTCATCGCTAGAAATCATTTTCCATGTAG
This sequence comes from Cytobacillus sp. FSL R7-0696, assembly GCF_038006865.1. Taxonomy (NCBI): domain Bacteria; kingdom Bacillati; phylum Bacillota; class Bacilli; order Caryophanales; family Bacillaceae; genus Cytobacillus; species Cytobacillus sp. FSL R7-0696. The sequence continues at coordinate 2,017,472 of NZ_JBBOWA010000001.1, forward strand.
TCCAATCGATGGCACGGAAGTCATGGAGACAATACCAGCCGTCAAGAGTTTTTGCTGCTTCGTTCATTGTCATCGCTCCTCATATATGTACTATTTACTTCATGTTTACTATACCATAGTTTAGCCAGCAAACCACACGATTAAAACCAGCTAGTTTTGATTAGTTATTTTGCTTAATGGATACGTTATAAGTATGATATGAATGAAGCGCTTCAGTGCACTGTTTTATTAAAAAGAATTCATTTTTTAGAATTAACCGACATTTGCCTTTTCTATTGCTATTTAACGAGCGGTCTATTGTAATGGAAGAAGAGAAGAAATAATTGTATTTTAAATGATTAATTGGAGGGGCTTAATATGAGCAACTTATTTGAAATATTGAAAGCAAAAATAAACGGGAAGAGCTTGAAAATCGTTTTTCCTGAAGGCACAGACGATAGAATTCTTGTAGCTGCCAGTCGCTTAGCTGAGGAAGGCATTCTTGTACCTATTTTACTTGGAGATGAAGAGGGAATTACTAATCAGGCCACTAAATTAGGGGTTTCTTTAGAAAATTGTACAATCATTGACCCGAAAAATAGTGAGTATATGGATGAATTGCTTCCTGTATTCGTCGACAGGAGAAAAGGGAAAGTAACAGCGGAAGCAGCAAAGGAAATTCTTTTGGATGGAAACTATTTTGGAACGATGCTTGTTTATGCAAACAAAGCGGACGGCTTGGTAAGTGGAGCGGCACATTCAACAGCAGACACTGTCCGACCGGCATTACAAATCATTAAAACAAAAGCAGGAGTGAAAAGGACCTCTGGTGTATTTATTATGGTTCGTGGGGAGGAACAATATGTCTTTGCTGACTGTGCGATCAATATTTCCCCTGATGCAGAAGGATTAGCAGAAATCGCTGTAGAGAGTGCAAAAACAGCAAAAATGATGGATATTGATCCTCGTGTGGCTATGTTGAGCTTTTCGACAAAAGGATCTGCAAATTCTCCAGAAACTGATAAGGTCATTGAGGCAGTAACTATGGCAAAAGAAAAAAATCCAGAGCTTGTCATTGATGGAGAACTTCAGTTTGACGCAGCGTTCGTACCTTCTGTCGCAGAGAAAAAAGCGCCGGGTTCGCCAATCAATGGCCAAGCTAATGTCTTTGTATTCCCAAGCCTTGAAGCAGGGAATATTGGCTATAAGTTAGCGCAAAGATTAGGCGGATTTGAAGCGGTAGGTCCGATTTTACAAGGTTTGAATCAACCGGTTAATGATCTTTCCCGCGGTTGTAATGAGGAAGATGTCTATAAGCTTGCGATTATTACGGCTAGTCAAGCTTTAGTCGAATAGTTCTTAAATGGTAAAGGAGCAGAAGGAATGGAAGAGGCTTTAAATTTATTAGAACAAAAAGAATGGCGTATAATTGATCAGTCGCAATCAGGGCGATTTGTCAGTGCACTTCACTCTTTCGGTATGGATGATACTTTATGCGCTTCGGTTGGAGCGGGACTCTCTCCTGCTACTGCGAGAAGCTGGGTGCATGACCGCACAATCGTACTTGGTATTCAAGATACAAAACTGCCTTTTATTAACGCAGGGGTTCAATTTTTACAGCAACAAGGTTATGACTGTATTGTGCGGAATTCAGGTGGGCTTGCGGTTGTTCTCGATGAAGGTGTCTTGAATATTACTTTAGTGCTGCAGGAAACGGAAAAAGGTATTGATATTAACCGTGGATATGATGCGATGTGGTTTTTAGTGAAAGAAATGTTCGCTGATTTTCCCGTAGAAATTGAAGCGAAAGAGATCACCAAGTCCTACTGTCCAGGGAGTTATGATCTAAGCATTGGTGACCAGAAATTTGCAGGCATTTCACAACGCAGATTGAGAAAGGGTGTCGCTGTGCAAATCTACCTTTGTGTAAATGGCAGTGGCAGTGAACGAGCGCAACTCATTCAAGAATTTTACCGTATTAGTAAAGAGGATGAGAAGACTAAGTTTACTTATCCTGACATTGATCCAACAGTGATGGCTTCGCTAGCTGAACTACTCCAAACGGAATTCACCATAGAAGATGTGATGCTCCGCTTCCTACAAACATTAAAGAAATATAGTGGCACGCTTCATTCAGGTCAGTTAACCGTTACTGAAGCACCAATGTTTGAAAACTATTTCGACCGTGTAGTCGATAGAAACGAAAAAATCATGAACAAGAAATAATATGAGTCCAGACAGCTCCCGAATAATTTGCAGATTTTAGAATGAAACAGGTGCTCTTTTGCTTGTTTTACCACTGGTGAAGAACTTATCAAATGTACGAATAAATCTTAATCTAGTAAGTCACGCTAAATAGAAAGAAAATAACTGAGTAAGCTGATTCAGCCTTTTACTCAGTTATTTTTATAAGTGATTGTGGTAAACCACAGTCTAATCATTTATTCTGCTAGTTTTTCTAAATTGCCATTACGATCCATTTTGAATTTAGTGGCGGTTCTTTCCTCATCATCTAAAATCGCTAATTTTCGAGCACGGTTCATAATATTCATTAATGTCTCGTAATCTTCTTGGATAGTGACACTATTCTGCTCTAGCTTGCTTACTCTTGCCGCTAATTCTTGGTTTCTAGCCTTTAAAGAAGCATTCTCGCGCTTAAGTCTTTCATTCTCATTTTTTAAGATATCCAGTTTAATACTTGAGTGACTTAATGATTCAAGGTATTGAATGACACTTGCCATCGTCATATTAGATGATGAAGTTTCCTCCGTTTTGAATACAGGTGTTTCCACTTCTTCAGTAGGAGTCGCATTAGTTGTTGTGACTTCAGGTTCTTCAAATAGCAAATCATTCATCGGCTCCATCGCTGTTTCTACGTCATCTAATGTAGGAACTGGTGGTGAATATAATAGTTTTTTCTTTCCACCTTGCTCTTTGCCAAGCATTCTTTGTCGTTGCTTTCGTTGTTTTTTTGCTAGTTGAAGGGCTTTTTCATATTGGTGCCGTACAACTGCATTCCAGCGAAACCCGCAAGCAGCTGATGTGCGATTCAACTTATCTCCAACTTCTTCAAATGCATTTAATTGCGTACTACCTTCACGTACATGCCTTAAAACCGTTTCTGCTAATAATAAATCATTTTCCTCTGACCATGCATCTTGACGTACTTTCATGATCTCAACTCCCTAAATTTTTATAATAGTTAAGCTTTAGCAATAGGATTGTCAAGAATAAAAGGTTTTATACATTCTATGTTTGAAAGGATAGTAGAAGATGATTTCTAATAGATACGTATGGTAAATCATGTTAAAAATGTCGAAAAAAATTCTCATTTCGCCAAAAAACAACTAGGACAGGGGTTCGTATGTGCAGGAGAGGTTGGTCTATTACATTCGGGGGGTGAAACAAAAGAAAGAGAAAGATATAATAGGGGAAGAAAAAAACAGATGAAGAGCAGTCAAATGTTTGAATGTAAAAAAAGAAGTTAATATATTGGTTATGTCTATATAAAAAAAGGAGGTGTCATGATGTCATATGCGACAGAAAAATTAACTGAAGAAAAGGTATTTAAAGATCCTGTTCACCGTTATATTCACGTGAAAGATCGTCTTATCTGGGATTTGATTGGTACTAAAGAATTCCAACGTCTAAGAAGGATTAAACAGTTAGGAACAACCTTTCTTACCTTTCACGGAGCGGAACATAGCCGGTTTAATCATTCGCTTGGTGTCTATGAAATTGTTAGGCGAATTGTCGATGATGTCTTCAAAGGACGTCCAGAGTGGAATGATGACGATCGTTTATTAACCCTTTGTGCAGCATTGTTACATGATTTAGGTCATGGGCCGTTCTCGCATTCTTTTGAAAAGGTATTTGGCTTAGATCATGAAAATTTTACAAAGAAAATTATTCTCAGTAACACAGAAGTCAACAATGTGTTAAGAAGAGTAAGTGATGATTTTCCAAAAAAAGTAGAAGAAATAATTGCGAAAACGTCTAAAAACAAATTAGTTATCAGTTTAATCTCTAGTCAAATTGATGCCGACCGGATGGATTACTTACAAAGAGATGCCTATTTTACAGGCGTGAGTTATGGTCATTTTGATATGGAACGTATTTTACGAGTGATGAGGCCAAGGGAAGACCAGGTTGTGATTAAACAAAGTGGCATGCATGCTGTTGAGGATTACATAATGAGTCGATACCAAATGTATTGGCAAGTGTATTTTCACCCTGTAACGAGAAGTGCAGAGGTAATCTTAACAAAAATTCTCCATAGGGCAAAGGCTCTATATGAAGCATCTTATCAGTTCAAACAAGCCCCTGCTCATTTTTATTCTTTATTTAAAGGCGAAATAACGGTGGATGATTACATTCATCTGGATGAATCAATTGTTCTATACTATTTCCAAATGTGGCAGTGGGAAGAAGATGAGATTTTAAGTGATTTAGCGCAACGTTTCTTAGACCGTCATCTCTTTAAGTATGTTGAATTTGACCCAGCCAAGGAATATAAGAAACTGTCAGAGCTGTCTATATTATTTTTAAAAGCGGGAATTGACCCTGAATATTACTTAGTTGTCGATTCTTCCTCTGATTTACCTTATGATTTTTATCGACCGGGTGAAGAAGAGGAGCGTTTACCGATTCATTTATTATCGAAAAATGGAGAGGTAAGGGAATTATCTCGGGAATCATCGATTGTTGATGCTATCTCAGGTAAAAGAAGGACCGATCATAAATTATACTATCCTGCCAATCTCCTTCATGATGAAGGGCCACATAAAGAGATTAAGAAACAAATACGAAAATTACTAGACTTAGAATAAAAAAGTTCGAATCGAACGTAATAAATAATTAGGAGATGAATCAATGTGCTGAAAGACCATGCAAAAATCATTCATGCCATTGCTGCCTCGGATGAAATTGTCGGCCGTAAAAAGCTACAAAAAATGATTTACATTGCAAAAAAAATCAATTATCCTTTTCATGAGAAATTTGCCTTTCACTTTTATGGACCTTATTCAGAAGAACTCACTCTTCGTATTGAAGAACTATGCAATATGGGATTCTTGAATGAAATTAAGGAAAAAAAAGGTGGATACTATCAATATCGTTATACACTAACCGAATCGGGAACAGAATTTCTAGAATTAAATGAAGTAAATATGCCTCATTTAAAAGACTGTCTCGTTGATATGAATGAACAATCAGCAAGATTTCTAGAGCTAGTATCCACTGTCTTATACTTCGAGGAACTGCCTAAAGAAGAAGTAAAGGAAAAGATCTTCACGCTCAAAAGCAAACAACGATATACAGAAGAAGAGATTAACCAAGCTTATCACTATATCGATGCCTTAAATACAAAAGCCGCTATCCTATCATAGGAGCGGCCTTTTTCATATTGAGGTTGTTTATATTTATGCTCGTGTGGAAATGATATTACGTGACTTAATCGGTAATAAAAATTGAGTGCTTCTGTTTTGATGGATTAGAGTTTGTGAGTCACTCAGAAAGAGAAAAGGAACTGAGTGCTTCGCAAATGAGGTTTGTGAGTCACTCAGAAAGAAAAAAGGAACTGAGTGCTTCGCAAATGAGGTTTGTGAGTCACTCAGTAGGAGAAAAGAGAATGAGCGCTTTGTAAATGAAGTTTGTGAGTCACTCAGAAAGAGAAAAGGAACTGAGCGCTTCGCCAATGAGGTTTGCGAGTCACTCAGGTGAGAAAAGAGAATGAGCGCTTCGCAGCTGAGGTTTGTGAATCACTCAGAAAGAGAAAAGGAACTGAGCGCTTCGCCAATGAGGTTTGCGAGTCACTCAAGGTGAGAAAAGAGAATGAGTGCTTCGCAAATGAAGTTTGTGAGTCACTCAAGGTGAGAAAAGAGAATGAGCGCTTCGCCAATGAGGTTTGTGAGTTACTCAAGGTGAGAAAAGAGAATGAGCGCTTCGCAAATGAGGTTTGCGAGTCACTCAAGGTGAGAAAAGAGAATGAGCGCTTCGCAAAAGAAGTTTGTGAGTCACTCAAGGTGAGAAAAGAGAATGAGCGCTTTGTAAATGAAGTTTGTGAGTCACTCAAGGTGAGAAAAGAGAATGAGCGCTTTGTAAATGAAGTTTGTGAGTCACTCAAGGTGAGAAAAGAGAGTGAGCGCTTCGCAAATGAGGTTTGCGAGTCACTCAAGGTGAGAAAAGAGAATGAGCGCTTTGTAAATGAAGTATGCGAGTCACTCAAGGTGAGAAAAGAGAATGAGCGCTTCGCAAATGAGGTTTGCGAGTCACTCAAGGTGAGAAAAGAGAATGAGCGCTTCGCAGCTGAGGTTTGTGAATCACTCAGAAAGAGAAAAGGAACTGAGCGCTTCGCAAATGAGGTTTGCGAGTCACTCAGTAGGAGTAAAGAGAATGAACGCTTCGCAAAAGAAGTTTGTGAGTCACTCAGAAAGAGAAAAGGAGCTGAGCGCTTCATAAATGAAGTTTGCGAGTCAATCAGAAAGAATAAAGGAGATGAGAGCACAACTAAATCGTAAAAATACACATATCTCATGCTGTATTTTTACGCTCTTACTTACGCGCATAAAATTTAATTTGTTCCGGCTTATCCTCACCCTGGGAAGTTTCTTCATGTCTGAAAAGAAAACGTTGTATTTCCCTCAGAATTGCGTAGTTCTCTTAAATCTAATGGGATCCGGAAGGCGGAGCGAAAATTTGATTGGATTCGGCCGAAAATGAGTGAAAAAAAGGATCCGAGAGGAAATTCTGATATGAAGAACCTAGGCAAAATCAATAATAGTGTACAAGAACAATAGAGAATCTTAAATGAAGGAATTCACCAGGAACACAAAAAAAATAACCGGCACCAACGAATAACTAACATTGTCAGTGCCGATATATTTCAATCTTGTATTTTATTGGTCGCTCAGACGCTTGCCACCAACAGCATAATGGTTCTTGCTCATTTCTTCTATAAATACAGTGATTTTTTCATTTGGAGCACCTGTTGTTTCGCTCACGGCTACTGTGACTTTTTCTACGAGTGCTTTCTTTTGATCTTCTGTACGTCCTTCAAGCATTTTAACAGTTACGTATGGCATAAGTTCTTCCTCCTAAATGAATTCGCGCTGTTTCTGAACAACGATTATTTTAAGTTTTCCATATTTTCTTCATTTAGACAAGCAAATTTATAGTAGCGCATGATTTCCTTATTGCAGGAATGATGCGTTATACTTTAATATGTATGACAAAGATAAGGTTTACATATGGTTAATGAAAAGGTATAAAACACTCATTCATGAGTTAAAAAAGGGGATTAAAGTGTGGAACAATTCTTAGCCTATCCACTTAGGGATATTCCCTATGTAGCTATCACGTTAATTATTGCCTTCACTCTTCATGAGCTTGCCCATGCGTGGGTCGCCTATAAATTTGGTGATCCAACGGCAAAAAATCAAGGCAGATTGACGTTGAATCCCATTAGTCATTTAGATCCAATTGGGACACTCTTAATTTTTATAGCGGGTTTTGGGTGGGCGAGACCAGTCCCTGTTAACCGCTTCTTTTTTAAAAATCCGAGGCTTGCTGGTGTATGTGTTTCTTTAGCTGGTCCATTGAGTAATTTTGTTTTGGCTACATTTGCTTTAGGTTTATGGTATTGGTTAATTGGAAATGGTTATACAGTGCCGGAGTCGTTGCTCGCGTTTCTCAATATTTTTATTGGTCTAAATATGCTTCTTTTCATATTTAATTTAATCCCTTTGCCGCCTTTAGATGGCTATCGGGTGATTGCAGATTTAGTACCAAATGATTGGCGAGCGAAGATGACGTCAATTGAGAATTATGGAGGTCTTATTTTTCTCATCCTTGTGATTACACCGCTCAGTCAATATACGATTAGCCCTATCCTGAATACATTACTTCCAGCGATTATGGAAAACCTAAGCGCATTCTTTTATACATTATTTGTGAAATCATAGATGAAGGAGGAGTTTCAAATGGCAGAGAATAAGAAAAAAATGGAGTTTAATATTATTAAAAGTGACCCAACCGAGGGGCATGGTGGATTCGGGGCCGGTGCTTTTAGTTTAGATAATGTTTCGCCGGTTATTATAGATGTCAATGAAAAAGAGGCTTCAATCGAGGTTGGGGCAATGCATGCCCGCAGCCCACAGGAAAAAGGCATTAAGTTTTTAAAGACAAAAGAAGAAGTCCCTAATGGAAAGCCGTACTGGTTAATCTGGGTAACGGTAGAACGTGGGGAAGAAGGTACGTATTATGCGGGTGTAACAGCTTGTGAGTTTACAGTTGATCGATCAATTAGAAGAGGGTATAAGTCACTTCCTGAACATGTGAATCGAATGGATAAATCAATTAAAGGTCAAGTAATCGTGGATCATATGGATGTTTCATCTAAAGAAGTATTAGCAAAATTCCTACAAGATTATGATGCAGGTATGTGGGAGAGATCATCAGAACAACTAAAAACAGATTTGCAAGCATAAGAGACAAATTCAGCCATAATTGTGGCGTATTTGTGACAGTTTATTGAAGGAATTTACAAAGTATTGCTTCAAGTGGATAAAAAAAGTAAACTTAATATTAGTGCGAAGCACTGTATAGAACTAGGACACGAAAAACCTCGGCAGCTACTGTCGAGGTTTTTCATTATTTCTACTATTGTCATGTTTGTGTGCGAATTATGAAGTCCATGGTAATATCTTCTTGTACCAAGGCTTTTTCTCCTTAGGGGTTGGCTCTTTCTCTATTTGTTTTTCCTCTGCATGGTATTCAGGCAGGTGAAGCGAACAGTATTCAGTTGGTTCGGTTCCCTTAATAAAGTAGGTAAGACGTTTGGCAGGGCAATTTTCTGTTGCTAGTTTGCCAGTGGAAGGTTCAACATAAACGCCTACTGTATTCTTTGTTGGTGTGAACTGGCGAATTGGAAGTCCCTGGTGGGCATCTTCCATATAATTCCCCCAAATTTCCTTTGCAAACGCCTTTTCCTTCACAAGGTCGATCGTTTGATTATCATCGTAACCTGTCCATACAGCAGTAACGAGCTGGGGAGAGAATCCAGCCATCCAGCTATCAGTCTCCGTCGAACCAGATTTTGCTGCGTATGGTCTTGTGAGTTGATTGCTAATAGTAGATCCAGTCACACTAGCATATCCATTTAATGTCTGATCAAAAATGCCCGTCATCATCTCTGTTACGACAAAAGCTGTATCCTCATCTAATACTTGCTCATTTGATCCCTTAGCCTCGTAAAGGACATCGCCTTTATAATCCTCAACTCTTGTTATAAAAACAGGGTCAGTACGCTTCCCACCATTAGCCAACATGCTGTATGCATTGGCAAGCTCTGTTACTCTTAATCCGGATGTACCCAGGGCGAGTGAAGGGACTTTGGCCATCTTAGACTGAATACCAAAATCTTTAGCGGTCTTAACGAGCGTTTCTTCACCTAAAAAAAGGTGGGTTTTCACAGCATATATATTATCCGAGAGCGCTAGTGCCTGCGCCATCGTTATATCTCCATCTGCATACTTATTATTATAATTATGAGGTGCATAGGTTGATTGTCCATCGTCAAACCGAAAAGTAGTAGGTTTGCTCATTACTGTTGATGCTGGTGTAAATCCTTGTTTAATGGCCGCGTAATATAAAAGGGGCTTCATCGTAGATCCAGGCTGTCTAATCGCTTGTAAAGCTCTATTAAATGAGCTCTCTTCATAATCTGTTCCTCCAACCATGGCTTCTACATGTCCATTTTTAGGATTCATTGATACGAGCCCGACTTGCATTGAAGTATCTTCTGTCATCACTTCTTCAATTGTTTTCTCTGCTATCTCTTGTTTTTGGCGATCTAGTGTTGTGTAAACTCGTAATCCACCAAGTTCAATCATTCTTTCATCAAGGTCTAATTGAGATTTTAGTACAGCTTTGACTGCATCCTGAAAGTAGGGGGCAATAGTGTTCACGTAATATTGATGCTCACCAACGAAAGTAAGCTCTTCATTAAAAGCATTTGCCATTTCCTTTTTCGTAATATATTGATTCCCTACCATAGAAGTTAAGATTAACTTTTGCCTTTGTTTCGCTTTCTCAAATGAGGCAAGAGGTGAGTAGGCACTTGGTCCTTTTGGAATACCTGCGAGCATAGCGGATTCGGCTAAAGTTAAATCAGCTGCATCTTTTCCAAAATAAAACTGACTAGCTGCTTGTGCACCGTAAGCCCTGTTACCGTAATAGATTGTATTTAAATAGCCTTCTAGTATTTGCTCTTTTGTGTAACTCATTTCTATTCTTAGGGTATAAAACGCTTCTTTTATTTTCCTTGTCCACGTTTTATCTTGATCGAGAAAAAGGTTTTTAGCGTATTGCTGACTAATTGTACTCGCACCTTGTACCTTTGCCATTGCTTTTAGGTCTGCCAGCAAGGCGCCAGCAATTCTTTTATAATCAAAGCCATGATGTTCATAGAAACTCTGGTCCTCAATCGCGATCGTCGCATGAATTAAATCTGGGGAAATATCAGTAATATCTGCCCAATACCTTTTCTCCCCTGTGTGACTTTCACCAATAATAGATTCGTCACTTGCCATATATAAAGTGGATTGTGGTACGGCAAGTGGTGGTGGACCTAAAATTTTGGCATAAATGAAAATACCGATGAGCAGGCAGACCACTAACGCTGAACCTATTAAGCTACAAATGACGAGTGCTCGCAAATATTTACCTGCATTTCTAAAGCGCTGATTTGTCATGATTTCCACATATACCACCCCCATTTTAATGTGCTTCGTTTACATATAGTATTGAAAACTATAGGGTATTTTAAACATGCATATTTGTGATTACACGAATCTCTAAAGGCTGCATGAAACCCCCGGAATGGGTCAAACATGAATAGTAAAGTCAAAGCCATGAACATAAAAGAGAAAGTCAGGTCATCAAACACCTAAATCGGTTCAATCATATAGCCAAAAAGTCAAAGACGGGTCCGATTTCATAATGAATGAGTGCGAAGATTCTATTAGCCCACTCTTCTTTTTAACGGGTATCTGCTTTTTAACAAAATTTTCACTTGCAATTTTGCTAGAATCCTCTATACTTTTCTCATGTTTGTCATTTTGCTTTTCGGGAACGATAAGGTTAAATGAGGCACTTTTTCTAATAGAAAGGATTGAAGAATAATGAGCATTTGGTTTACTGAAAAACAAACAGAGAACTTCGGTATCACGATGAAGGTGAATCGAACTTTACATACGGAACAGACAGATTTTCAAAAGCTAGACATGGTAGAAACAGAAGAGTGGGGCAATATGCTTCTTCTTGATGATATGGTCATGACTTCTGTGAAGGATGAGTTTGTTTATCATGAAATGGTCGCTCATGTGCCTTTATTTACTCACCCAAACCCTGAGAATATCCTCGTTGTCGGTGGTGGAGACGGAGGCGTTATTCGTGAAGTGTTAAAGCACCCTAGCGTGAAAAAAGCGACACTTGTAGATATTGATGGGAAGGTTATTGAATTCTCGAAAAAATACTTGCCAGAAATTGCAGGAAAGCTTGAAGACCCGCGTGTAGAAGTAAAAGTGGGCGACGGCTTCATGCATATTGCTGAAAGTGAAAACGAATATGACGTTATTATGGTCGATTCAACAGAACCAGTGGGTCCGGCAGTTAACTTATTTACTAAAGGTTTCTATGCAGGTATTGCTAAAGCATTGAAGGAAGATGGTTTATTCGTAGCGCAGTCAGATAATCCGTGGTTTAAAGCAGACTTAATCCGCAATGTTCAAAAGGATGTAAAAGAAATTTTCCCAATTACACGTCTGTATGTGGCGAATATCCCTACTTATCCTAGTGGATTATGGGCATTCACTATCGGTTCGAAAAAGCACGATCCACTAAAAGTGGAAGAAGAGCGTTTCCACGAAATTGAGACGAAATATTATACAAAAGAACTACATCAGGCTGCATTTGTACTACCAAAATTTGTTCAAGATTTAGTGGAATAAGGAGGACTCTCTATGCGTTTTGATGAAGCTTATTCAGGAAATGTGTTTATTAAAAGTCATCCGCATTATGAAGACAGCAGTGCTGTTATATATGGGATGCCAATGGACTGGACAGTCAGCTATCGTCCTGGTTCAAGATTCGGCCCAACAAGAATAAGAGAAGTGTCCATCGGCCTTGAAGAGTATAGCCCTTATTTAGATCGGGAACTAGAAGAAGTGAAGTTTTTCGATGCAGGAGATATTCCATTACCATTTGGAAACCCGCAAAAAAGTATCGATATGATAGAGGAATACATTGACGGACTACTTGCAGATAATAAATTCCCTATTGGTATGGGTGGGGAGCATTTAGTTAGCTGGCCAGTCATAAAGGCGATGTATAAGAAATACCCTGACTTAGCGATTATCCATATGGATGCACATACAGATTTACGAGACGATTACGAAGGCGAACCACTTTCTCATAGCACACCAATCAAGAAGGCGGCGAATCTCATTGGTCCAACAAACGTCTATTCATTTGGGATTCGTTCTGGTATGAAAGAAGAGTTTCAATGGGCTAAAGAAGTAGGGATGCATATTTCTAAATTTGAAGTGTTAGCACCTTTGAAGGAAGTTTTGCCACAATTAGCTGGTCGTCCTGTCTATGTGACAATTGACATCGATGTCCTTGATCCTGCACATGCGCCGGGTACAGGTACTGTGGATGCTGGAGGCATTACTTCTAAGGAGCTTTTAGCCTCTATTCATGAAATTGCTCGTGCCAATGTGAATGTGGTTGGATGTGACCTAGTTGAAGTGGCACCCATTTATGACCCATCAGAACAAACTGCCAATACAGCTAGTAAGCTTATTCGTGAAATGATTTTAGGTTGGGTGAAATAAATTGATGATGCGAACAAATTCTATTATTGGAGAATTTGTTCGTTTTTTATTTGGTTTTGTGTGATATCTTGTGTTTAGTTCAAAAATACAAACTACGTGAAAAGCTTCATCATACGCTTTTCATCAGAAAAGTCCTGTGGACGCCCGTGGTATACTAGTGGTCAAAGTTGTTATTGTATAATTATTCATGACTGGAAGATAACATTAATTTGTTTTATACTAATAAGGTTATAGAAATTTCGTTTGAAACGGTATAAAAGGATGTGGAGGGATTGTCGAAAGTTTTAGATGATCAAATTCCTGTAAAAATAAATGTGAAAACGACCATCCATGATGGGAATAGTAAGGATACTTTTGAATTAACGGCGGTTGGTCGATACTATAAAAAAGGAAATGCTAGATATCTTCAATATGAAGAAGAGATGGATGTAGGCATGGTGAAAACCATTGTAAAAATGACTGAGGATGACGGTTTAATCTTACGAAGTGGTTCGATAAAAATGCGCTTGCCATTTAAAATGCATCAGTCTTTAAGAGGCAATTATACGACCCCATATGGTGTATTTAATTTAAAAACTTTAACGAAGAGAATGGTGCATGAGTTTAAAGAAGAGACAAGCACTGGCTCTATTGATTTGATGTATGATTTAAACATGCAAGGAGCTAAAGCAGGAACCTATCATCTAACCATCGCATTTGAGGAGGAAAACTGAGTGAATATCGTTGAACAGGTGCAACACAATTTGAAACAGGAAATTAAACAAGCGGTCATAAAAGCTGGCTTAGCTGAAGAGGGACAAATTCCTGATGTTATTCTAGAAATACCAAAAGACAAAACGCATGGTGATTATTCTACAAATATGGCAATGCAACTTGCAAGAGTGGCAAAAAAAGCGCCAAAAATGATTGCTGAAGATATCATTACTCACTTTGATCAATCAAAAGCTTCGATTGAAAAGATGGAAATCGCTGGGCCAGGATTTCTGAATTTTTACATGGATAATCGTTACTTAACGAACTTAATTCCTACCGTGTTAGAAGCAGATGAAGCCTACGGTCAAACTAATGTAGGTAATGGCACAAAAGTTCAAGTAGAGTTCGTATCTGCTAATCCAACAGGTGATTTACACCTAGGGCATGCGCGCGGGGCAGCTGTTGGTGATTCATTATCCAACATTCTAGCGAAGGCAGGCTATGATGTTACGCGTGAATACTATATTAACGATGCCGGCAATCAAATTAATAATCTCGCTTATTCTGTAGAAGCCCGTTATTTCCAAGCGTTAGGTATGGAAAAAGAGATGCCGCAAGACGGTTATCATGGGGAAGATATTATTAATATCGGTAAAACACTTGCTAAAGAACATGGTAATGAGTATGTCGATTACGATGCCCAAAAGCGTTTTGACACTTTCCGTGAGTATGGTCTGAAATATGAAATGGAAAAATTAAAAAATGACTTGGAAGATTTCCGTGTTCCTTATGATGTATGGTATTCAGAGACTTCACTTTATCATAATGGAAAAATCGACCGTGCATTGGAAGCATTAAAAGAGAATGGTCATATATACGAAGAAGATGGTGCGACATGGTTCCGCTCTACTACTTTCGGTGATGACAAAGATCGTGTTTTGATTAAAAATGACGGCTCCTATACGTATTTAACACCAGATATTGCTTATCATAAAGATAAATTAGAGCGTGGCTTTGAAAAAATTATTAACGTTTGGGGTGCAGACCATCATGGTTATATCCCGCGTATGAAAGCTGCCATTCAAGCACTTGGCTATAGTAAAGATGCCCTTGAAGTTGAAATTATTCAGCTCGTTCATTTATATAAAAATGGCGAGAAAATGAAAATGAGTAAACGTACAGGTAAAGCAGTAACCATGCGTGATCTTGTAGAGGAAGTCGGTTTAGATGCGACTCGTTATTTCTTCGCGATGAGAAGTGCGGACACTCATTTAGATTTTGATTTAGATTTAGCTGTATCACAGTCTAACGAGAACCCAGTATATTATGCACAATACGCACATGCGCGTATTTCGAGCATCTTAAGACAAGGTGAAGAACAAGGGTTAGTTCTTGACGCCCAAGCTGACTTATCATTAATCGGAGCAGAAAAAGAACTAGATGTATTGAAGAAAATTGGCGAATTTCCACAAGCGGTAGCTGAAGCAGCTGAGAAGCGCATGCCTCATCGAATTACCAATTATATCTTTGACTTAGCATCTACTTTCCATAGCTTCTATAATGCTGAAAAAGTTTTAGATAGCGAACAGCCTGAAAAGTCAAAAGCAAGACTAGCGCTAATTAAAGCGGTACAAACAACATTGAAAAATGCATTAGCATTGATCGGTGTATCAGCTCCTGAAAAAATGTAAGTGCCGTACAGCAAGCGTCCCACTCATGTAGTGGGCGCTTTTTTTCTTGAAATAAAAATAGATTCACACAATATATTCAGGCTTTGTTGGTTGCTTGCAGAGTAGTAATAGAGGAGAATTAAAAAGTTTCATAAATATCAAGAGGTGCGAAGCGAATTGCACTGTAGAGGATTATCTATCATGACCAAATATGACCTTATTTTATATTAGGATGGGGAAACTACAGGTAGATTTCCTTAACCGAAAAAGGAAGTAGATGCTGGTAGACTAAATAACGCTATCATTCCCACCTCTTTATAAAATCTGAAGTTAGTAATTTTCAAAATATTGAAAGATTCACCTCGATTCAATAGAGTAACTAAGTTGTGTTTGCGTGCAAAAAGCAAAGGGAGAAGGAGAAAAATTGCGCGTAAGTCGTGTTTGCACGCAAAAGGTAAAGGGAGGAGATGAAGAATTGCGCGTAAGTTATGTTTGCGTGCAAAAGACAAAGGGAGAAGGAGAAGAATTGCGCGTAAGTCGTGTTTGCGCGCAAAAGACAAAGGGTGGAGATGAAGAATTGCGCGTAAGTTATGATTGCACGCAAAAGGTAAAGGGAGGAGGAGAGGAATTGCGCGTAAGTCGTGTTTGCGCGCAAAAGAACAAAGGGAGAAGATGAAGAATTGCGCGTAAGTTATGTCTCCGCAGTAAAAGACAGAAGAAAGGGGAGGATGTTATTAAGTTTTTACATGGCATTTCTATCATTACACATAGAAAGAACCTAAAGCAGATAAATAAGATCATTAGTCTACTTTAGGTTCTTTTATTTTTATCGGTATGCATCAGAGTATATATTGTCTTATCCGCTATTTCCATTCAACCGTTCCACCACCAACACGCTTTACCCCGCGAATGCTAGCGACATCTTCAACAAGTTGTAAACAGGCTAAGTTCTTTGCTTTCGCTTCAATCATTAAATCAACATCTTGTCCTATTTCATGGAGAGTCGAGAGCAGTGGCTTAACAAATTGGAAATCTACATAGTCAGCATGTGATCGGTAGGCTTTATCTGACTTAGGCGAAGACACATGAATTTTTGGTCGCAAACCAATATGGCTCCATGTTTGAAACACGCGAGGCAATAATTCTATTAAAGGAATGTCCACGAGATTAGCCATATGGTGATGATAATCAAAAATCATTGGCACCTTTTCTTCTTCACATACAGCAAGTGTTTCCTCGGCATTATAGGTTTTATCATCGTTTTCTAACGTCATTCTCGACTTGATATGAGTGGGTAAAGTTTTAAGGTTTTTCTCGAAACGTTCTAGTGAGGTTTCCTTATCACCGTAAGCACCGCCTATATGTATATTAATAATTGCGGTATCGCTTAGACCCATTGCTTGTAGCATGTCATAATGGTACTGCATATCAGTCACGGCATTCTCTGTCACTCCTTGTCTTGGAGAAGTAAACAAAGTAAATTGATTAGGATGGAAGCTTACCCGTAATTGATGGTCTGTAATTAATTTACCTAATGCATGCCACTCGTCCTTAAATGGAGTTTGGAAATCCCATTTCACATCAGGGTGTGTCGCAAGTGGCACGATCGAACTTGATAATCGGTATAATGGGATTTCATGAGCAATATTATAATGAACCATTCGCCTTGTGTGAGCAAGATTAAGTGCAGTAATTTCCTTGAGTTTATCTAATCTTTCATGAGCATTTAATTGTTGATAGCGGGCGTAAGTAAGTGTTTTTGCAGGGGAGGCATCCCATAATGTAATCGCATGAGATACATACCCGAAACGTATTGAAATCAATAGTTATCGGCTCCTTATAAAAAGAGATCTACACATCGTGCTAATAATTCTTTCCCTTGCCTCTTCAGGTTGAAACCAGAAATATCTTGATATTGTAGTTTTTCTGCATAGGCTAAATCCTTATGAAATACTTCACTTAGTTCTTTATGAAAATGAGGCTCCTTACTATAACAATTTATTTCATCATTAAGAAAGAAGCTTCTTTTATCAAAATTAGCTGTTCCGACAACAGCCACTTCATCGACGATCATTGCTTTTGCATGATAAAAACCTTTTTTATACTCATACACTTCTGCCCCTGCCTTCAGTAATGGACGTAAGTAACGATGGGAAGCTTCTTTGACAAGAAAGTGGTCGCTCGTATAGGGAATCATAATCGTTACTTTTACCCCTCTTGTTAATGCGGACAATAGATGCTGCATTACTTCTACACCGGGAATAAAATAGGGTGTACCAATTTCAATGAATTGTTCAGCATTTTCAATCAGTGTGATATATTCCTCTTTCAAGAATGCGCCATCAGTCACTTTAAACTGATGTTGTACACTGCCTTTTGTTATATCTTCTGGAAAATACTTTTCAGTTTTACTTATTAGTTGGTTGCTAGCATCTGCCCAATCCTGTAGGAAAACACTTTGTAAAGTATGTGCACCTTCTCCACTTACTTTTAAATGGTAGTCTCGCCATGGTGTGAGTTTACGGTCAAGGTTTATATACTCAGGGCCTACATTAAATCCACCTAAATATCCTACTTTTCCATCAATTACAGAAATTTTCCTATGATTTCTTGCTTGTACGTTGTAAAATAGAAAGGGAAACGTAGGTGTATGGGCAAAGGCTAATTGAATACCATGAGATCGTAACTCTTTTTTGAGTTTAAAATTCAGAATAATCGGTAAACTACCTGCCCAATCTAATAGCAGACGTACCTCTACACCTTCATTTGCTTTTTGCTTTAAGATAGTTAAAAATTCCTGTCCTATTCCTTCGTCTTTAACAATATAAAAGAGAATATGGATATGGTGTTTTGCTTTTTTTAACTCCGTAAAATAATCATCAAATAATGAAGGTCCGTCCGCAAAAAGGACAAAGTTAGCGAAAGCGGGGGAGGGGTTCATTCGGCTGACTGTTTTTAAATGTTTTTTACGACCAAGGGCATAATCGACCCACAGAAGAAAAATAAATACGATAGCAATCAGCAAGATGACCGCAACAGAAAGAAGGATTGTCAAGTTGATCATCTCCCAAAACAGTATGTTTAAATAGTATCTCCATAGAGACCTATTCTATTATCGCTTTTATTGACTGAAGAAAAAAGGATAAAATAAATAAAAAGTAGTTGACTGAATGCTCATTCATTATATAATGGAACTAAGATTTAAATTCAGAAAATTTTAATACGATAAAATTTTCTTTTTACATTGAATAATCTTCTTATACACATGGATTAGACGAGAAAGGAGTAGAACACACGTGAATGCATTATTATGGGTTAACCTTATTGCGACCGTTCTTGTAATCGCTTACGCACTTAGTTTGTTTGCTTATTTGCTCAAGACCAGATATGAGTACATTAAGCTTGGAAAGAAAACGGCATTTGACAATAATGTCAAAGAGCGTATGAACAAAATTTGGGTCAATGTATTTGGACAAAAAAAGCTTTTAAAGGATAAAAAAAGTGGCGCTATCCACGTCATGTTCTTCTATGGCTTTATTTTAGTACAGTTTGGTGCAATCGATTTTATTATCAAAGGAATATCGCCTGGATCACATCTTCCATTAGGTCCGTTGTATCCAGGATTCACTTTTTTCCAAGAAATCGTTACTTTAATGATTTTGGTTGCCGTCATCTGGGCATTTCACAGAAGATATGTTGAAAAGCTTGTTCGTTTAAAAAGAGGTTTTAAATCAGGGCTTGTTTTAATTTTTATTGGCGGCTTGATGTTATCTGTTTTATTAGGAAATGGCATGTCGATGATTTGGCACGGACATGACCCTGTATGGACCGAACCGGTCGCTTCGCTTTTCGCCATCGCCTTATCATGGATTGGTGAAACAGCTTCTATTGTAGTCTTTTATGTTTCTTGGTGGATTCACTTATTATTCCTACTCGCTTTCCTAGTCTATATTCCACAATCGAAGCATGCTCATTTGATTGCAGGACCAGTAAATGTATATTTCAATAGATTAGATAACCCAGGAAAGTTAAAACCAATCGATTTCGAAGATGAATCACAAGAGACATTTGGTGTTGGACATATTGAGGAGTTTTCGCAATTACAAATGATCGACTTTTATGCTTGTGTTGAGTGTGGTCGTTGTACAAATATGTGTCCGGCGACTGGAACAGGTAAAATGCTTTCTCCGATGGATCTTATCATTAAGTTGCGTGACCATTTAACATTCCACGGGGCAGCGGTGACTAGAAAACAACCATGGGTACCGACATTTGCCTTTTCGAATACGAAGGGAAATCAAATTGCTTTAGCAGCTGGGGCAGAGGGAGCTGAAGAGGCGGCAGCGAGTCTCGCTTATAGTCCGAGTTTGATTGGAGAAGTCATTACAGAAGAAGAAATATGGGCATGTACAACTTGCCGTAATTGTGAAGACCAATGCCCAGTTATGAACGAACATGTAGATAAAATTATTGACCTACGCCGATATCTTGTTTTAACAGAAGGTAAAATGGATGCCGATGCACAACGTGCGATGACGAATATTGAACGTCAAGGAAATCCATGGGGACTAAATAGGAAAGAGCGAGAAGATTGGAGAAGTCTTCGTGAAGATGTACATGTTCCTACAGTGAAAGAAATGAAGAAAGCAGATGAATCTTATGAGTATCTGTTCTGGGTAGGAGCAATGGGTTCTTATGATAACCGTAGCCAAAAGATTGCCCTTTCCTTTGCTCGTCTTTTGAATGAGGCAGGAGTTAAATTTGCTATCCTTGGCAATAAAGAAAAGAACTCAGGTGATACACCAAGACGTCTAGGGAATGAGTTCTTATTCCAAGAGTTAGCAACAAAGAATATCGAAGAGTTTGAGAAAAATGAAGTGAAGAAAATCGTAACAATCGATCCACATGCTTATAATATCTTTAAAAATGAATATCCAGACTTTGGGCTTAAGGCCGAGGTATACCACCATACAGAAGTATTAGCGAAATTGGTGAAGGACGGTGTGTTAAAACCACAATATGCCGTAGAAGAAACGATTACCTTCCATGATTCCTGTTATCTAGGACGCTATAACGAAGTATATGATCCACCTCGTGAAATTTTAAAATCGATTTCAGGTGTGAAACTAATTGAAATGGAGAGAAATCGCGAAAAGGGAATGTGCTGCGGTGCTGGTGGTGGATTAATGTGGATGGAAGAAGAAACAGGCAATCGTGTTAATGTTTCACGTACGGAACAAGCATTAGCGGTCAATCCAACGGTTATTAGTTCAGGGTGTCCATATTGCTTAACGATGTTATCAGATGGAACAAAAGCAAAAGAAGTAGAAGAAAATGTACAAACATATGATGTAGCTGAGCTTTTAGAAAAAGCTGTTATCGGTGAACAAACACTCGCTTCATAGAAATAAGGAGAGAGGAATTGAAACGTATAAAAATTCAGTAAAAATAAATTTTATGAATTTTTAGGATATTGTTTTAATTCTTCTCTTTTTTCGTGTAAAATAAAGTAAATAAAGCGCTTTCATGATATTTGCAGAAATTCTTCTTTTCTGTGGACATCCTTTGAGCGAGCGTTCAGTCAATAGCCTCTTTCGCTAAAAGAAAATTAATTGAATAAGAGATAAATAGGAATGGAGTGAAAGTTTTGAGTAAAACAGTCATTGTTGCAGGTGCAAGAACACCTTTTGGTAAATTTGCTGGTGGGCTAAGCTCTTTCACCGCTTCAGATTTAGGCGGAATCGTTGTGAAAGAAGCTCTAAAACGAGCGAATGTTGCTGGGCAAGATGTGGGCGAAGTAATCTTGGGCTCAGTCTTACAAGGAGGACAAGGGCAGCTCCCGTCAAGGCAAGCGGCGCGAAAAGCTGACTTACCTTGGGAAGTGAAAACGGAAACAATCAATAAGGTTTGTGCTTCAGGAATGAGAAGTGTGACCTTAGCAGATCAAATTTTGAGACTAGGTGAAGAAGAGATCATTGTTGCCGGTGGGATGGAATCGATGAGTAATGCTCCATATCTTCTGCCAAAGGCTAGATGGGGATTAAGAATGGGCGATGGCAAAGTGCAGGATTTAATGACATATGATGGTTTAACTTGCAGCTTTTCTGGCGTGCATATGGGCACTTATGGGAATGAAACAGCTGAAGCATTCAACATTAGTAGAGAAGAACAAGATAGATGGGCATTGAGAAGTCATCAGCGTGCAACAGAAGCAATTAAATCAGGTAAATTAGCTGAAGAAATTGTGCCAGTTGAA
Organism: Cytobacillus sp. FSL R7-0696; assembly: GCF_038006865.1. Taxonomy (NCBI): domain Bacteria; kingdom Bacillati; phylum Bacillota; class Bacilli; order Caryophanales; family Bacillaceae; genus Cytobacillus; species Cytobacillus sp. FSL R7-0696. The sequence goes on from NZ_JBBOWA010000001.1 coordinate 2,038,963, forward strand.
GTACCGCAAAGGAAAGGTGAGAGCATCGTCGTTTCAGAAGATGAAGCGCCTAGGAAAGATACATCCTTAGAAAGGTTAGCTAAATTAGGTTCCGCGTTTGGTCCAGGTGGAAGTATTACTGCAGGAAATGCTCCTGGTGTAAATGACGGTGCGGCTGCCCTTGTACTGATGAGTGCAGAAAAGGCAGAGCGTGAAGGAAAAGAGATAGGGGCAGTAATTCTCGGTCATACAGCAATTGCGGTAGAAGCAAAGGACTTTCCGCAAACACCTGGCTTAGTCATTAATGAGTTATTAAAAAAGACAGGTAAAAGCTTAGATGATATTGATTTATTTGAAATAAACGAAGCCTTTGCAGCAGTTGCCTTAACGAGTGGAAGAATTGCCAATTTAGATGAAGAGAAGGTAAATGTGAATGGCGGTGCGGTTGCCCTCGGTCACCCGATTGGTGCAAGTGGTGCAAGGATTATTTTAACACTCATGCATGAATTAAAGCGCAGAGGTGGCGGTATTGGCATTGCTGCGATTTGTTCAGGTGGAGGTCAAGGTGACGCAGTAATGATAGAAGTGGCCAAACAATAATTTTCTTGGAGGGGATAAATAAATGAGTATCAATACAGTAATGGTTATCGGTGCAGGACAAATGGGTTCAGGGATCGCGCAAGTTTGTGCGCAAGCGGGATTCAGTGTTTATTTAAATGATTTAAAGCAGGAATTTTTAGACCGCGGATTAAGTGTGATTAAAAAGAATTTAACGAGACAAGTAGATAAGGGTAGAATGCAAGCAGAAGAAATGGAAAAAGTTCTTGCTAATCTGATTCCCTCTACTTCATTAGAAGATGCAAAACTGGTTGATCTAGTGATAGAAGCAGCTGTTGAAAATATGGAAGTGAAGACAAAGATATTCAACCAACTAGATGAAATTACGCCAGCACATACGATATTAGCATCAAATACATCTTCTTTACCGATTACTGAAATTGCTGCAGCGACTAAACGTCCCGATAAAGTGATTGGTATGCATTTTATGAACCCTGTACCAGTCATGAAATTAGTCGAAATTATACGTGGTTTAGCAACAACAGACGAAGTGTATCAAGCCATTGAGGACATGACGAAACAATTAAACAAGGTGCCAGTAGAAGTGGAGGACTTTCCAGGTTTTGTTTCTAACCGCATTCTCATGCCGATGATTAATGAGGCTATCTATACATTATATGAGGGAGTTGCAACGAAAGAAGCAATCGATGACGTTATGAAACTGGGTATGAACCATCCAATGGGACCGTTGACTTTAGCAGATTTCATCGGTTTAGATACGTGTCTTTATATTATGGAAATTTTACACGAAGGCTTCGGTGATGATAAGTATCGTCCATGTCCTTTACTAAGAAAGTATGTAAAGGCTGGATGGCTAGGTAAGAAAACTGGTAAAGGTTTTTACGAATACGCTTAATAATTAAGTAAGTTAAATAATTAGTCGAAGTGGATAAAAATCTGTTTTGAACCTTGCTAAGACACATACAATTGACGACATCGGGGGTTAAGTATATGCATTTAAAGTTTACTGAAGAGCAAGAGATGATGAGAAAAATGGTGAGGGATTTTGCTCAAGCTGAGATAGCTCCATATGTGGAAAGGATGGAAGCGGGCGAATTTCCACGGGAAGTCTTGAGAAAAATGGGAGAGCTTGGATTAATGGGGATTCCCATTCCGGAAAAATACGGTGGCTCTGAAATGGATTTTATGTCCTATATAATTGCTATTAATGAAATCTCTAAAGTAAGTGCAACAATTGGTGTGATTCTATCTGTCCATACATCTGTAGGTACGAATCCAATTGTTTATTTCGGTACAGAAACACAAAAACAAAAATATGTTCCCAAGTTAGCTAGTGGAGAATATTTGGGTGCGTTTTGCTTGACTGAACCAAGTGCAGGTTCTGATGCAGGAAGCTTAAAGTCAAAAGCGGTAAAAAAAGGTGATCAATACATCATCAATGGCTCTAAAGTGTTTATTACAAACGGTGGGGAAGCGGATGTCTATATTGTCTTTGCTTCCACAAACACAGCATTAGGGACAAAAGGAATATCGGCTTTTATTGTTGACAAGGATACCCCTGGACTAGTCATCGGAAAAGATGAACATAAAATGGGACTTCATGGTTCAAGAACTTTACAGCTTAGCTTTGAAGATATGGAGGTACCTTCGGAAAACCTTTTAGGTGAAGAAGGTGAAGGCTTTAAGATTGCCATGTCTAATTTAGATGTGGGGAGAATCGGCATTGCTGCCCAAGCCCTGGGGATTTCTGAAGCTGCCCTTGACGCAGCCACTCTTTATGCTAAAGAAAGAGTCCAATTTGGTAAGCCGATTGCAGCCCAGCAAGGTATTGGCTTTAAGTTAGCAGATATGGCAACGGCAGTTGAAGGGGCAAGACTACTAATCTATCGTGCTGCTCATATGAGACAAAACGGTCAAAAATGTGGGAAAGAAGCATCAATGGCTAAATTGTTTGCTTCTAAAACAGCTGTTGAAGTCACAACGGATGCGATTCAAGTATTTGGTGGGTATGGCTATACAGAAGATTATCCTGTAGAAAGGTATTTCCGTGATGCAAAGATAACGGAAATCTACGAAGGTACAAGTGAAATTCAAAAGCTAGTAATCAGTAAACAACTTTAACAACTTATCTTGGAGGAATAATCATGAATTTTCAATTAAGTGAAGAGCATGAAATGATTAGAAAAATGGTAAGAGATTTTGCTCAAAACGAAGTGGCACCGACTGCTGCTAGTCGTGATGAAGAGGAACGCTTTGACCGCAATATATTCAATAAAATGGCTGAGCTAGGATTAACAGGTATTCCTTGGCCAGAGGAATATGGTGGTATTGGGAGTGATTATTTAGCATACTGTATAGCGGTGGAAGAACTGTCACGTGTATGTGCATCTACAGGTGTAACTTTATCTGCACATACATCCCTAGCAGGATGGCCAATTTATAAATTTGGTTCAGAGGAACAAAAACAAAAATATTTAAAGCCGATGGCACAAGGTGAAAAAATAGGTGCTTATGGTCTAACAGAACCAGGTAGCGGATCTGATGCTGGTGGCATGAAAACAACGGCGAGATTAGAGGGCAATCATTACATTCTTAATGGCTCAAAAATTTTCATCACAAATGGTGGTGAAGCAGAAATCTATGTTGTATTTGCTTTAACTGATCCTTCAAATAAACATAAAGGAACAACGGCCTTTATAGTCGAGTCTAATTATGAAGGATTCTCTGTCGGTAAAAAAGAGAAAAAGTTAGGTATTCGTTCTTCTCCTACAACTGAAATCATTTTCGAAGAATGCAAAGTACCAGTTGAAAATGTGCTCGGTGAAGTCGGTGAGGGCTTTAAGATTGCGATGATGACGTTAGATGGAGGTCGCAATGGTATTGCTGCACAAGCTGTTGGAATTGCTCAAGGTGCGTTAGATGCGGCAACTGCTTATGCAAAAGAGCGTGTTCAATTCGGCAAACCGATTGCGACTCAGCAAGGAATTGGTTTTAAGTTAGCAGATATGGCAACAAGTGTGGAAGCAGCTAGACTATTGACCTATCAAGCAGCTTGGTTGGAATCTGCCGGATTACCTTATGGAAAAGAATCAGCTATGTCTAAACTTTTTGCTGGCGATGCAGCGATGAAGGTGACAACGGATGCTGTGCAAGTATTTGGTGGCTATGGTTATACAAAGGATTATCCTGTCGAGCGTTACATGAGAGACGCAAAGATTACACAAATTTATGAGGGTACTCAAGAAATTCAAAGATTAGTCATTTCAAGAATGGTTACGAAATAACAAATAAAGAAATGGGGCTCCGATTATGTTTTGGTACGTATTTAGATCGTTGCCCCGCATTAAATGATTCTTCTCGTAGATCCATTAAGTAAAGAGAGGTTTATACAGTCATCAACATGGATGGAGGGTATAAAAGGACGGTAGATAATCATGTCAAAGAGAGAAGTACAGGCCTCTGTCAAAGATGAAAAGCTTGTAAAAAAAAGAAGAGATCAAATGATCAAAGGAGCGGTGAACTTATTCATCGAAAAAGGGTTCCACCGAACGACGACAAGAGAGATTGCGAAAGCTTCAGGATTTAGTATTGGTACATTATATGAATATATCGGAACAAAAGAAGATGTACTATATCTTGTCTGTGACAGTATTTATGATAAGGTTCGAGAGCATCTACAAAAGGGGCTAGACACAAAAAAGGGAACGATTGATAGCTTGAGACAAGGGATAGCAGATTATTTCCGAGTCGTTGATGGCATGCAGGATGAAGTGCTAGTAATGTATCAGGAAGTAAAGTCTTTATCGAAAGACGCGTTACCTTATGTTTTAGAAAAAGAAATTGAAATGGTGGCAATGTTTGAGAAAGTAATCGTTCTTTGCATAGAAAATGGAGAGCTTTCATTACCTGAGACAAAGGTCAAGATGATCGCTCATAATATTTTTGTCCAAGGACAAATGTGGGCGTTTAGGCGTTGGTCATTACAAAGAATGTTTACGATTGAGGAATATATTGAACTACAAACAGATTTACTTTTTCAAGCAATACATGCAGAGAAACGAGAATAGGTTACCTGTAAAGATAACTGAAAATAAAATATTTTCACAACTAAGTTTGCCTTCACCGAAAGAAAGAAAAGTGATGATTAATGCTGTATGAAGAGGAGGATTTATCCATGAGTACGATAGAGGTTTATAAACCAAAGAATCATGTCCGATTTGTAACCGCTTCAAGTTTATTTGATGGTCATGATGCATCTATTAATATCATGAGGCGTATTATTCAAGCGAGCGGGGCAGAGGTCATTCATCTTGGGCATAATCGGTCAGTTGAAGAAGTAGTGAATGCCGCGATACAAGAGGATGTCCAAGGAATTGCCATGTCGTCCTATCAAGGAGGTCATGTTGAATATTTCAAGTATATGTATGACCTCTTACAAGAAAAGGGAGCCCCTCACATTCGAATCTATGGTGGCGGTGGAGGCGTGATTATCCCACGTGAAATTAGAGAATTGCACGAATATGGCATAGCAAGAATTTTTTCACCTGAAGACGGCAGAAAGAATGGCTTGCAAGGAATGATTAATGAAATGCTACAAGAATGTGATTTTCCTACGTTTACTCAACAAGATGATAACCTAGTTAAGAAGCTTCCAGAAGGCAATGTGAACTCGATAGCAAGGTTAATTACAATCGCTGAACATCACATTAGTTTAGAGAAAGAACTTGCGGTCAGTCTGGATCCCGTAATGGATAAAGTGAAGAAACTAGAGAAACAAGTCCCGGTCGTTGGTATCACTGGAACAGGGGGAGCGGGTAAAAGTTCATTAACGGATGAACTAATTAGAAGGTTTATTCATGATATCCCTGATAAGAAAGTAGCTATTCTTTCAGTTGATCCGACAAAACAAAAAACAGGTGGGGCATTACTCGGAGATCGGATAAGAATGAATGCGATTTTTCATCCGAGAGTCTATATGCGAAGCCTGGCAACGAGAAAAGCGAGAAGTGAATTGTCACTGGCCATTAAGGATGCGATTTCAGTAGTAAAAGCTGCTGGTTTTGATTTAGTTATTGTCGAAACAAGTGGTATCGGTCAAGGGGATGCAGGTATCACGGATATTTGTGATGTCTCTATGTATGTGATGACTAGTGAATTTGGCGCTCCTTCACAGTTAGAAAAGATTGATATGATTGATTATGCTGATTTAATTGTTATCAATAAATTTGAACGTAAAGGGTCGGAAGATGCGAAAAGACAAGTGCAAAAGCAATATCAGCGCAGTCACATGCTATTTGAAAAAGAACTTGATGACATGCCTGTCTTCGGTACGATTGCCAGTCAATTTAATGACCCGGGCACGAATGCCGTATTTGCTAATCTCGTTGAAATCATAAATAAACAAGCGGGTTTAAATTGGGTAACCACTTACGAGAAAACGGCTGATGTAGAAAAACAAAATGTCATCATTCCGAATGATCAACGTTACTATTTAAGAGAAGTTTCTGATACGGTACGCACCTATCATAAAAAAGCCGAAGAACAAGCGGATTTAGCAAGAAAGCTTTTTCAGCTAGAGGGTGCAATGACCATGTTATCTGAAGAAAAAGATACAAGTGCGCACAGTGCCCTGCAAATGTTAAAAGATAAGACATATGAACAATTAACGATTGAATCTAAGAAGATATTAGAAGGTTGGGAACAGTTAAGAGAGCAATACAAAGGCGATAGGTTTGTCACGAAAATAAGAGATAAAGAGATAGTAACCATTCTGCGGACGAAGAGCTTATCTGGCTTAGAGATCCCGAAAGTAGCTCTACCGAGTTATAAAGATTACGGGGAAATTATCAAGTGGGTTTATAAAGAAAATGTACCAGGCTCTTTCCCTTATACAGCTGGTGTTTTCCCTTTTAAACGAGAAGGAGAAGATCCGAAGAGACAATTTGCAGGTGAAGGTACACCTGAAAGAACCAACCGTCGTTTTCATTATTTATCTAAAGATGACGATGCGAAACGATTAAGTACAGCTTTTGATTCAGTTACTTTATATGGAGAAGACCCGGACTATCGCCCAGATATATATGGAAAAGTAGGAGAGAGTGGCGTAAGTATTTGTACACTTGATGATATGAAGAAGCTCTATGCGGGCTTTGATCTTTGTCACCCAACGACTTCTGTCTCTATGACAATAAATGGTCCGGCCCCTATCATCCTAGCGATGTTTATGAACACAGCCATTTCTCAGCAAGTTGAAAAGAAAGAAAAAGAACTAGGTAGGGTTCTCACAGTAGAAGAGTGTAAAGAAGTCAGAGCTTTCACTTTACAAACTGTACGCGGAACCGTTCAGGCTGATATTTTAAAAGAAGACCAAGGCCAGAATACTTGTATATTCTCCACTGAGTTTGCCTTAAGAATGATGGGAGATATTCAACAATATTTTATTGATCATAAGGTTCGAAATTATTATTCTGTTTCAATATCTGGCTATCATATTGCCGAGGCGGGAGCGAACCCTATCTCTCAATTGGCGTTTACTTTAGCCAACGGTTTTACTTATGTGGAATATTATTTAAGTAGAGGGATGAATATCAATGACTTTGCGCCAAACCTTTCATTTTTCTTCTCGAACGGTTTAGACCCAGAATACACTGTTCTCGGTCGAGTCGCGCGACGTATATGGGCGACAGTTATGCGCGACAAATATGGTGCAAATGAGAGAAGTCAAAAATTAAAATACCACATTCAAACATCTGGTCGTTCTTTACATGCACAAGAAATAGACTTTAATGATATTCGTACAACGCTTCAAGCGTTAATGGCACTCCAAGATAATTGTAATTCTCTTCATACTAATGCATATGACGAGGCGATTACAACACCGACAGAAGAATCAGTTAGACGAGCGATGGCTATCCAAATGATAATTACAAAGGAACATGGATTGTCTAAAAATGAAAACCCTTTACAAGGTGCATTCATTATTGATGAATTAACAGATTTAGTCGAAGAACAAGTATTAGTTGAATTTGAGCGAATGAATGATCGCGGTGGCGTACTAGGTGCGATGGAGACGCAATATCAACGCGGTAAAATTCAAGATGAATCGATGTATTATGAAATGAAAAAACATACAGGAGAGCTGCCGATTATTGGTGTCAATACGTATATCAATCCAAATCCACCAGCAGATGATGCAGTTGACAGTATGGAGATTGCCAGGGCATCTAAAGAAGAAAAAGAAACACAAATACGAAATCTGCAACTTTTCCAAGAAAGAAATCAAGCAGTTGCTCAAGAAGCACTGCAACGATTAAAAGAGGTTGCAGTAAGCGGTGGGAATATTTTTGACGAACTAATGGAAACGGTTAACGTAGCAAGTTTAGGACAGATAACAAATGCATTATATGAAGTGGGCGGACAATACAGACGGAATATGTAAATTGTCATAACTGAATAATAACCCGAACCATCTAAAAATGTTAAAAGGTGAGTTCGGGTTTTTAAACGTCTAGAGAGGATATTTTATTCATTGACTTTTCCGGAATGAATAAATTGGGTACAATGGAGTAAAGTGATCGTATTCAACAAAATTTCTTGAGTAAATAAGATATACAATTGCTAACCATCATCATATAATAGTATCGGTATGGATTTTGTTTTTTAAGGTGGGTGCGAGTGTGAAGCAAATTATGATTGTTTTTGCATTCATAGTGTTTATCATATGTGCACGATATCTTTATTCAATACAACTAGGGGCCATCCCCTTCTTTTTGTTGTCTGTCTTTTTTACACTTTTAGCAATAAGATTGTATCAAAAGGAGAGACAACTCGAAGGTCAATGTAAAAAGTAGGAAAACTTATCGTTAAAGGTAGCATAAACACTAATAATTTGTTTATAATGAAGAATATGCGTTTTTTTCTTTTAAGAAGGCACCGCTGCTTGTAACCTAGAGATTGGACGAGTATGTTTAGGTTGTCTTTTTTATTTTTAGCGTTATACTATTAGGCACGAAATATTTGATTACATGTTGCTAATACATAGCTTGATATAGGGAAAGGAAGTGCTGGTCTTGAGTTTAAAAGGATACTCAAAAGAGCAATTAAAAGAAATGGCATTAATTGAAGTGGCTCATGAATTATTAAATGAAAGAAAAGAGCCTTTGGCGTTTGCTGACATTGTGAGTGAATTAAAAAACCTTTTGGATCTTAGTGAAAAAGAATTCCAAGAGAAGATTGCCCAGTTCTATACAGATTTAAATATCGAAGGGCATTTCATTGGTCTTGGAGACAATCGTTGGGGACTGCGTGCATGGTACCCTGTAGAACAGTACGAAGAGGAAGTTGTTACAGTTATTAAGCCGAAGAAGAAAAAGGCGAAAAAATCTGTAATAGATGAGGAAGAGGAAGATTTTGAAGAAGAAGACATCGATTACGATGATTTAGAGGATTACGATGATCTAGATGAAGACGACGATGTGGATGATCTTCTTGATGATGAAGACGATGACGATGAAGATATCGAAGAGGATTTCGATGAAGACGATGAGCTCATCGATGATTTAGAAGATGATGATTTAGATGAAGATGAAGACGATGAGGACAGAAAATAATAGCCTTGACTTTTTTCTTGTAGCCTTGTAGAATCATTTTTGGGCTCCTTTAAAAAGGAACGATCATAAATTGATACGCTAAAAGCGCTCCCTTACTTAAGTAAAGTAAGCGGGGCGCTTTTTATTTTTTTGAGTAAGGCTTGATAGTTGAGCATATGTTGCTTCTACCAAGTTTTTCAAATAAAAGGTCGTGCATGGGACAATTTTTTATGAAAGATAAGATTCATCTTTTTAAACAAAGGATAAATGCACAAGCTATGAATAGTTAAGGGGGAATCATTCATGACAAAATATATTTTTGTTACAGGCGGCGTTGTTTCGTCATTAGGTAAAGGAATCGTTGCAGCATCTTTAGGACGTTTGTTAAAAAATAGAGGGCTTAGCGTAACGATACAAAAGTTTGACCCGTATATCAATGTGGACCCAGGTACAATGAGTCCTTATCAACACGGTGAAGTTTATGTAACAGGAGATGGCGCAGAAACGGATTTAGACTTAGGTCACTATGAGCGTTTCGTAGACATAAACTTAACTAAATACAGCAGTGTAACAACTGGGAAGATCTACTCAACGGTTCTACGTAAAGAGCGTCGTGGAGATTATAACGGAGGAACGGTTCAAGTAATCCCTCATGTTACAAATGAAATTAAAGATAAAGTTTTCCGTGCGGGACATGAAACGAATGCAGATGTCGTTATTACTGAAATCGGTGGAACTGTCGGTGATATCGAATCATTACCATTCCTAGAGGCGATTCGCCAAATTAAGAGTGATATCGGCCGAGATAATGTTATGTATATTCATTGTACATTGGTACCGTATATTAAAGCGGCTGGAGAAATGAAAACAAAGCCGACACAACACAGTGTAAAAGAATTAAGAAGCTTAGGTATTCAACCAAATGTTGTCGTTGTCCGTACAGAAATGCCTATCTCTCAAGAAATGAAAGACAAGCTTGCACTTTTCTGTGATATTGATAAAGAAGCAGTTATTGAATGTAGAGACGCTGAAACACTTTACACTATTCCATTAGCTTTACAAGAACAAGGCTTAGATAAACGTGTATGCAAAGAAATGAAATTAGATTGTGCAGAAGCAGATATGACTGAGTGGAAACAACTTGTAGACAAAGTGCTTCACTTAACGAAGAAAACAAAAATTGCACTTGTAGGGAAATACGTTGCTCTTCAAGATGCTTATATTTCTGTTGTTGAAGCATTAAAACATGCAGGTTATGCACATGATGCAGATATTGATGTGAAATGGATCAATGCAGAGCATGTCACTAAAGAAAATGTTGCTGAACTTTTAGGAGATGTTGACGGTGTTCTTGTACCAGGTGGATTTGGGGATCGTGGGATTGAAGGAAAAATCCTAGCAACACAATATGCCCGTGAAAACAATAAACCATTCTTAGGCATTTGTCTGGGTATGCAACTTGCAACTGTTGAATTTGCTCGTAACGTCCTTGGATTAGATGGTGCACACTCAGCGGAAATCAATCCTGAAACGAACCACCCAATCATTGACCTTTTACCTGAACAAAAAGATGTTGAAGATTTAGGTGGTACACTACGTTTAGGCCTACAAGCATGTAAACTAGAAGAAGGTACAGCTGCTTATGAAGCATACCAAGATGAAGTCGTTTACGAACGTCATCGTCACCGTTATGAATTTAATAATCACTACCGTCAAGAAATGGAAGAAAAGGGTCTTGTCTTCTCTGGTACAAGCCCAGATGGTCGACTAGTAGAAATCATTGAATTGAAAGATCACCCATGGTTCGTGGCATCTCAATTCCATCCAGAATTCACATCTAGACCAACACGTCCACAACCACTTTTCCGTGACTTTGTCGGTGCTACAATCAATATCAATGAATAAATTGTTATAAGGAGGAGATTTCCGGATCTCTTCCTTTCTTTTTGTGTAAAATCAAGAATTCAAAAGGGTACAAAAATAAAATTTGGTATTTTTATTATAATCAATCTTCATGAAGCTAGCTTCTGTAAGTGGTTTGACGTTACTCAGAAGGAAAAACCAAAGGTGAGCGCTTAGCAAAAGGGGTTTGCAAGTCACTCAGAGAGAAAACCAAAGGTGAGTGCTTCGCAAAAGGGGTTTGCAAGTCACTCAGAGAGAAAACCAAAGGTGAGCGCTTCGCAAAAGGGGTTTGCAAGTCACTCAGAGAGAAAACCAAAGGTGAGCGCTTCGCAAAAGGGGTTTGCAAGTCACTCAGAGAGAAAACCAAAGGTGAGCGCTTCGCAAAAGGGGTTTGCAAGTCACTCAGAGAGAAAACCAAAGGTGAGCGCTTCGCAAAAGGGGTTTGCAAGCCACTCAGAGAGAAAACCAAAGGTGAGCGCTTTACAAAAGAGGCCCGCATGTCGTTCAGAAAGAGAAACATGTATCAGTGTATATCGTAAATTTGTCACTGGAAAATGTATGAACGAAACAAAAGTTCACAGTAAATAATTTAGAATCGCTTCACACTTGCAAAGAAAAGTAATATTCGTTTAAAGAGACAATAAAACAAACACTAATCATTTATTTCAAAGCCGTTGTGTAGTTAAGAATATATGCGCCCGAGAAATAAGCCCTTCTATAACATATAAAAAAAAGCAAGGAACCCCGTCAAAACGGAACCCCTTGCCTCATATAAATACACATTTTAATAATCTGCTAATATCTCGTCTAACGTAAATTTAATTCCATGATAGATAAATAATGCTCCAATTGCAGATGGATAACCAACTCGTTCCCCGCTTTCATTTGGAACAAGTCCTTGCTTCAGTTGTAAGTCGAAATGTACATCGGAATAGGAGGCTAATTGTTCCGTGCTATCAGATGGAAGGGCACTTATTGTTGCAAATGGTATGAATTGATTACTCAAATGTTGTGCTAATAGGAGTGCTTCCTGGTCATCACTCTCTCTAGTGATAATGAGAAAACGGTCACTAGCTGAGATATCGTCAAATGATGCAGAAGAATCCCAGACTTTTGCGTTTGCCAGTGCGTCTACTCCCTCAGTTGCTTCGATACCGACAGCTTGCATCTCCTGTTTTCCGTAAATATATATATGGCCCTCACCGACACTCGCTTGAGCTAAAATTCGAGCAGCATCTTCTATTGATTCTTCATGACTGTCTTGCCATTTTTTAAATAAGCCGAATAATTGTGTAGAAAAAATCTTTAACATTAATAATTCCTCCTGTACTTCTCCCAATATTATCATTATATTGAAATAAGACGAAATCACAAAATAATCAGGCTGCACACTTTGGTATTTAGTGCGACAGTATTTGATTGATCACAACGAAAAGAGAACCATCAACTTGTCGAAATATAGCAATTAACGGCGATGACTCATTCTAGTTATTTTCCTAACAAATGCAGGAAAAAAACACTTAGGGTCGAATTTAAAAACATTAAGTATTCTTGATTAAACGAGAATGGGGTGTATTATGAAAGGGAAAATATTGATTGTCGATGATCAGTTTGGTATAAGGATTCTATTAAATGAAGTTTTACAGAAGGAGGGCTATGAAACGTACCAAGCAGCAAACGGAATTCAAGCCCTTGATATTGTAGCGAAGCATGACCCAGACTTAGTATTATTAGATATGAAGATCCCAGGTATGGATGGGATTGAAATTCTAAAGAGAATGAGAGAAGGGCATCATGATATAAGAGTCATCATTATGACTGCTTATGGAGAATTAGATATGATTCAAGAGGCAAAAGATTTAGGTGCTTTAACACATTTTGCTAAACCATTCGACATAGATGACATTCGGGCGGCGGTCAAGAAATATTTACCAGTACCTAAATAAGGTTATACAATTATGCCTTTTTTTATTAATAGTACATCTTATTTATGAAAAGTTATAACCTAATCATAGATTTTCTCTGCACATTTTGGTATGATACAAATGGAATTTATATGTTCATTTCATTTTTTCCGTTTGATCGAGAGCTATTAGGGTACATAAACATGTAGCTGGAAGGAAATCCTTTAAAAGGAATGACTGAAGTGAATAAGACAAGGAGGATTTTTACATATGCCTTTAGTTTCTATGACTGAAATGTTGAAAAAAGCAAATGCAGAGGGCTATGCAGTTGGTCAATTCAACTTAAATAATTTAGAGTTTACACAAGCAATTTTACAAGCAGCTGAGGAAGAAAAATCACCTGTAATTCTTGGTGTTTCTGAGGGTGCAGGTCGTTATATGGGTGGATTTAAAACGGTTGTTAAAATGGTAGAAGGTCTAATGGAAGACTATAATATTACTGTTCCAGTAGCCATTCATCTTGATCATGGTTCAAGTTATGATAAATGTAAAGAAGCAATCGATGCTGGGTTTACTTCTGTTATGATTGATGCTTCTCACGATCCATTTGAGCAAAATATCGAAATCACTTCTAAAGTAGTAGAATATGCGCATTCAAAAGGCGTATCTGTTGAGGCTGAGCTTGGCACTGTTGGTGGACAAGAAGATGACGTTGTTGCAGATGGCGTTATTTATGCAGATGCAAAAGAATGTGAAGAATTAGTTCAGAGAACAGGGATTGACTGCTTAGCGCCTGCTCTTGGGTCTGTCCATGGACCATACAAAGGTGAGCCTAACTTAGGGTTTACAGAAATGGAAGAAATTCGAGGATTAACAGGTGTGCCACTTGTATTGCATGGTGGAACAGGTATCCCAACAAAAGATATTCAAAGAGCAATTTCTCTAGGAACAGCAAAAATTAACGTAAATACAGAGAACCAAATTGCATCTGCGAAAAAAGTACGTGAAGTCCTTGCAGCAGATGAAAAAATGTACGATCCACGTAAATATTTAGGGCCTGCTCGGGAAGCGATTAAAGCAACAGTAATTGGCAAAATGCGCGAGTTTGGTTCTGCTAACAAGGCATAAAATAGAAAAGAAGCCGTTGTTCATTCAACGGTTTCTTAAGCTTATTTAAAGCAACTTCTCAATTCAATCCCTCTTGACTCTCGGAAAACTCATTAGTCAACAATTTCCATCGGTGAATGAATCCATGATGCAAATGTTTCCTTAAAATTTTCATATTCATAACAATTCGAAACAACAACTACATTTCCAATTGTTATGGTGTAAAATAGAAGAAGGAAGATGCATCTAAATGCCTATCATATGTGAGCTTTTTAAAAATTGTTAGACATGTTAACATAAAGATGCTTATTTTTTCAATAGATAGACAACAATGGTAATGTAGATTACACCTGTGTTTTTTTAAAAATGCGGGTTTGTTTTATGACTGATAGAGCAAAGATTCCACATAGGACAAGCTTATTCTTATAGAGCATCCTCTATAAAGGGGTTGCGTTAACGGCTTAGAAGGGAGTTCAAAATGGAAAAGCTTATGATTGCAGGCGGATACCCATTAAAAGGAACAGTGAGAATTAGCGGCGCGAAGAATAGTGCAGTTGCTTTAATACCGGCAACAATACTGGCAGATTCGCCTGTAACAATAGAAGGTTTACCAGATATTTCGGATGTGCAAATCTTAAAAGGTTTACTAGAGGAAATCGGTGGTGAAGTAACATTCGCTGATGGAGATATGCAGGTTGATCCTTCTGCAATGATCTCGATGCCTATGCCTAATGGCAAGGTGAAAAAGCTTCGTGCTTCTTATTATTTAATGGGGGCCATGCTTGGACGATTTAATAAAGCAGTCATTGGACTTCCGGGTGGTTGTCATTTAGGACCGAGACCGATTGATCAGCATATTAAGGGTTTTGAGGCACTCGGCGCAAGTGTAACAAATGAACAAGGCGCGATTTATTTACGTGCAGATGAACTAAGAGGTGCACGTATTTATTTAGATGTCGTCAGTGTTGGTGCAACCATTAATATTATGCTCGCTGCTGTAAAGGCAAAGGGTCGTACGGTTATAGAAAATGCGGCTAAAGAACCTGAAATTATTGATGTTGCTACATTGCTGAATAATATGGGTGCAAAGATAAAAGGCGCGGGTACTGATGTAATCCGTATTGATGGTGTAGATCAGCTCCATGGATGCCAGCATACAATTATTCCTGACCGTATTGAAGCTGGGACTTATATGGTGCTTGCTGCAGCTTCTGGAGAGGGCGTTTTAATTGATAATGTTATTCCCCATCATCTTGAATCATTAACGGCAAAGTTAAGAGAAATGGGTGTGCAAATTGAAGCGGGTGATGATCAAATTTTTGTCGGTCCCGCTGAAAAAATGAAGGCAGTAGATATTAAGACACTTGTATATCCTGGTTTTCCAACTGATCTCCAGCAACCATTAACGGCATTGTTAACGAATGCAGAAGGAACAAGCATGGTAACTGATACGATATATGGGGCTAGATTTAAGCATATTGATGAATTGAGAAGAATGAATGCCAATATTAAAGTGGAAGGTCGTTCGGCTATTATTAACGGCCCTATGAAATTGCAAGGTGCCAAAGTAAAGGCAAGTGATTTACGTGCTGGAGCAGCGCTAGTCATCGCAGGCCTTATGGCTGAAGGGGTAACAGAGGTTACTGGCGTTGATCACATTGATAGAGGTTATAGTCATTTAGTTGAAAAACTCAATGGTTTAGGAGCAACGATTTGGAGAGAAAAGCTAACTGATCAAGAAATTGAACAAATGAATAATGCTTAATGATGAATTGACAATGTTATAAATGTACATCTAGATTCCGCATCGATTTCAGTACATACTGAGACGAAGTGAATATTGGGGAGGAAGTAAAAATGGAAAGAAGTTTATCAATGGAGTTGGTTCGTGTTACAGAAGGTGCAGCACTAGCATCTGCTCGTTGGATGGGCCGTGGATTAAAAGATGAAGCAGATGGTGCAGCAACTGAAGCAATGAGAGATATCTTTAATACAGTTCCTATGCAAGGTAGAGTAGTGATTGGTGAAGGTGAAATGGATGAAGCACCAATGCTATATATTGGCGAAGAGCTTGGAACAGGTTCTGGCCCTCAAGTTGATATTGCAGTCGATCCTGTCGAAGGTACAAGTATTGTTGCCTCTGGTGGTTGGAATGCGCTTGCGGTTCTGGCAGTGGCAGATCGAGGTAACTTACTATATGCACCAGATATGTATATGGATAAAATTGCCGTTGGACCTGAGGCGGTTGGGCAAATCGATATCAATGCTCCAGTGATTGATAACTTGAGAGCTGTTGCGAAAGCAAAAAACAAAGATATTGAGGACGTTGTTGCAACTGTACTTAATCGTGATCGCCACCAACATATTATTGAACAATTGCGTGACGCTGGCGCTAGAATTAAGCTAATTAATGAAGGTGATGTAGCAGGAGCCATTAATACGGCGTTCGATCATACAGGCGTAGATATTTTATTTGGAGCAGGTGGTGCCCCTGAAGGTGTTGTTGCAGCTGTAGCATTGAAATGTCTTGGTGGTGAATTGCAAGGTAAACTGCTTCCCCAAAACGATGCGGAACTAGAAAGATGTATTAAAATGGGATTAGATGTTAACAAAGTATTATTGATGGAAGACCTAGTTAAAGGTGATGACGCAATCTTTGCTGCGACAGGTATTACGGATGGAGAACTTTTGAAAGGCGTTCAATTTAAAGGATCTTACGGTTCGACGTCTTCAGTCGTTATGCGTGCTAAATCGGGCACAGTAAGGTTTATTGATGGTCGTCATAGCTTGAAGAAAAAACCTAATCTTGTAATTAAATAATTGATGATAGACCTAAGAAGTGCATCCTTGCATTTCTTAGGTTAAATTAAAATAGAAAGAATCCTTCCAAATATCCTACTATAAAATGTAGTTGCCTAACATAGAGGTTAGGGGTAAAATAAAAGATATTTTCAAAGGAAGACCAATCATTCCTCTATTACAAGGAGAGTTGACTAAATCAAACTCTTCGTTTACTTCAGGAAGCCTCAAACATACTTTCCTTTCCAACCATATTCGAATATATAATGAATCTTATTTTTTTAGCATATGGGGGAAATAATCGAAAAATCTAAAGAGTGGTGTAGAAATGGGACTAAATATTTCAAGTCTAGAGAATATGAAATTGAAAGAACTTTATGAACATGCAAGAGAATATAAAGTTTCTTATTATAGTAAATTATCAAAGAAAGAACTTATTTTTGCGATATTAAAAGCGAGAGCGGAACAAGAAGGATACTTCTTTATGGAAGGTGTTCTAGAAATCATTCAATCAGAAGGTTTCGGTTTCTTAAGGCCGATTAACTATTCGCCAAGTTCAGAGGATATTTATATCTCTGCATCGCAAATTCGTCGTTTTGATTTAAGAAATGGTGACAAAGTTTCTGGTAAAGTTCGTCCGCCGAAAGAAAATGAACGTTATTTTGGTTTGCTACAAGTGGAAGCGGTTAACGGAGATGATCCAGAGACATCAAAGGAACGTGTTCATTTCCCAGGTTTAACGCCTCTATATCCTGATCGTCATATGAATTTAGAGACAAAAACAAGACATATTTCCACTAGAATTATGGACTTAATTTCACCAGTTGGTTTTGGACAACGTGGCTTAATCGTCGCTCCTCCAAAAGCAGGGAAAACGATGTTGTTAAAAGAAATTGCCAACAGTATTACAACGAATCATCCTGAAGCAGAGCTTATCGTATTACTTATTGATGAAAGACCGGAAGAAGTAACAGATATTGAACGCTCTGTTGCTGGTGATGTTGTTAGTTCAACATTTGACGAAGTGCCGGAAAATCATATTAAAGTGGCAGAGCTCGTATTAGAGAGAGCGATGCGTCTAGTTGAGCATAAGCGCGATGTTGTCATCTTAATGGATAGTATTACACGTTTAGCTAGAGCTTATAACTTGGTCATTCCTCCAAGTGGTCGTACGTTATCAGGCGGTATTGACCCAGCCGCATTCCACCGTCCGAAAAGGTTTTTCGGTGCCGCAAGAAATATTGAGGAAGGCGGAAGCTTAACTATCTTAGCTACTGCTCTGGTTGATACGGGATCACGTATGGATGATGTGATTTATGAAGAGTTTAAAGGAACGGGGAATATGGAGTTACATCTTGATCGTTCGCTTGCTGAAAGACGAATTTTCCCTGCAATTGATATTAGACGATCTGGCACCCGTAAGGAAGAATTGTTGATTCCTAAGGATCATCTTGATAAACTATGGGCAATCCGTAAATCAATGACTGATTCTCCTGATTTTGCGGAAAAACTCATGAGAAAATTAAAGCAAACGAAATCGAATGAGGATTTCTTTGCCTTATTGAGTGAAGAGATGAAAGCAAAGCGCTCTCATTAGGTTTGGAATCAAATGGTAAAGCTCATTCGTAATCGATGATTGCAAATTAAGCTCGACCTTGTTATAATGATTCCAGTGCGTTTCTAAGATTACGGTGAATCCGTAACTATATAACTCTGTTTCAGAATGATTCAGGGCGGAAGGAGATGAAAAGAATGAAAGCAGGAATTCATCCTAACTATAAAACAGCAATGGTGAAATGTGCATGCGGTAACGAATTCGAAACGGGTTCTGTACAAGAAGAAATCCGTGTAGAAACTTGCTCAGAATGCCACCCATTCTATACTGGACGTCAAAAATTCGCTGAAGCTGGCGGACGTGTTGACCGTTTCAATAAAAAATACGGCATCAAACAGAAGTAATTTAAATAACAATCAAAGCAGGCAAGTCATGATACTTGCCTGTTTTTTCATGAATGTCGAAAAATAGTGGTGCACACCACCACTATTTTTCGGCATTTAACATAAGAATGTTTCTTTTGTGAGACCTTAACAGTAAGGACTGTAATAGGTGTTTAGAGATAGATTAGATTGTTGCGGAAGGAGAGACCTTTCATGTATGTTATCAATCATCATGGATGGGTTGAGGTAATTTGCGGGAGTATGTTCTCTGGTAAGTCAGAGGAGCTTATTCGCAGAGTAAGGAGGGCACAATTTGCCAAACAGCAAATTGCTGTATTCAAGCCTCAAATCGATAAACGTTATAGTGAAGAATCAGTTGTTTCTCATAATGGGGCATCGTTTATTGCTCAACCTGTAGCCTGCTCAGAGGATATTTTGTCATTTGTTACGTCTGATACAGAAGTCGTAGCTATTGATGAAGTTCAGTTTTTTGATAATCAAATCATTGAAGTTGTAGAGATGCTTGCGGGAAACGGTCATCGCGTCATTGTGGCTGGGTTAGACGTTGATTTTCGTGGTGAGCCTTTTGGTCCAATGCCAGATTTAATGGCTACTGCTGAGTTAGTGACAAAACTACAAGCCGTTTGTGCTGTTTGTGGATCACCTGCTAGTCGAACACAGCGTTTAATTGATGGTAAACCGGCATCTTATACAGACCCCACTATTCTTGTGGGCGCATCTGAATCGTATGAACCTCGGTGCCGTGAACATCATGAAGTGATTGGCAAACCAAAAAGTATTAAAAATCACACGGAAATGATGAAGTAACACATTTTTGATTGGAGACGCTAACTTTGGCGTCTTTTTTGGAACGAAAAACTCCTTGTCATACATTTTTTTACATAGGAAAAATTGCTTGCTGAAATTTTAAAATGAATGGGCATTTTATTTAGTAGGGGGTGCCATTCATTCATGAAAAAAACCATTACAGGTGTTTTGTTAATCAGTCTACTAACTGGTTGTTCTTATAATTACGGTGCAAATGCTGATAAAACTTATGATATCAACAAACATACCGAAACCGTTAGAATAAGCAGCCCTTCTGGTCATCGTTCCGAAGATGTTCAGGAATGGTCAATGTATGAACAAAATCCCAACTTATTAAATACCAATGGCGATAAAAAATCTGACCGTAGCGATATTAATCAAGCAAGATCAACGATTAATAAGCTTACTGATTATGAACCAGGTGGTATATGGATTGACGGGGAATATATGCATGTAACTGTGTATACGAATAAAGACTTTTCCTCAAAAGCGGAACGTGAAAAAGCTGAGGAAAGTTTGCAAAAAAAATTAGTTGGTGCGGTGCCGACCTATTATATAAATGTGAAAATTAGAGAAGATCATACAGAATAAAGAGACGGTGAATTAAACCGTCTCTTCTACCTTTTTCTTTTTGAATCCCTTTTGAGGTAAATTGGATACATAACTATGAAGTGCCATGCCGAGTATTACTAAACTGATCCCAACCGTAGCAGTAGCAGAAGGAAGAGGAGCAGATAAAATGATCACTTCACCAATCATTGCGAAAAGCACTTCAAAGGACTGTGTTGCCTCCACAGCTCCAAGTTTTTGCATGTTGCCTTGAACGAGATCGGTGGCAGCAAAGAATAGTACTGTTGCAAAAACACCGGAAAATAAGGCTACTAACCCCGATTGATAAACTTGACTCATCGATGGCATACCAGCTGTTTGTAAACCAATAAATGCAAGTAAGAGCCAAAAGGGAAGGCTAGCTATTGTCATACCAAGCACTCTTTGATAAGGATCTAAGCGCTTGTTTGTTAAGGCCATCATTTTTCGATTCCCTAGAGGGTAAGCAAACGATGCAATAAGAATGGCTAAGGTGCAAATAAATGTATCTTTCACCGATACAACAGAGGCATGGTCCCATTGGATAACAAATACGCCAACTAAAATAATGAGACTCATGAGTAGTCCTCTAAAAGGAATTTGCCCTTTTATGCGAATGACTCCTTTAGAAGTCTGGCGCATTTCATAAAATAATGGGGCAAGTAGACTGCCAGAAATAATTGTGATTTGCCAGGTGGCAGCAATTAGCCAGCCGGGACCATAGGCAGCAGCAAAACATATAGGGGCATAAAATAGCCCAAATCCAATTGTGCTCCATAGTATCCATTTTCCAGGGGCTTTTTTCATTTCAATCATAAGTGCACGTAAGCTCTTACGGTATAAAACAATGATAAGTAGAAGTGGGATCATAAAGAAGTAACGGAGCGATGCACTCCAATACCAGCTTCCTCCATTCATTTCCATAGCTGCATTTAAAACAAATGTAAAAGCAAAAAAGAATGCGGAGAGTATTCCAATCATAATGGCTTTCATGTGCTGCACCTCATTTTTAAGTAGATAACTTTACTATAGTAAACGATGAAAGATTCATCAATCGAATAACAGAAATTTCTAAAATAATCTAAAGTGGTTTTGACTGAACAAGGCGGCTATACTATAATTAGAATGTTATACGTTGGAATTGAAACTGCATACTGATAGCAGTGATAAGATAGATGCATGTTAATAATGAATTAGAGGTGAATAACCGTGTTTGATCGTCTTCAATCTGTAGAGGAACGCTATGAACGTCTTAATGAATTGCTTAGTGATCCAGAAATAGTAAATGATCCAAAAAAATTACGTGAGTATTCAAAAGAACAGTCTGATATCCAAGAAACAGTGGATACATATCGTGAATATAAAGAAATACATGAACAATATACAGACGCAAAGGCCATGTTGGAAGAGAAACTAGATGCTGAAATGCGTGATATGGTGAAAGAAGAGATTTCTGAATTAGAGGAAAAAGTGGAGCAATTAGAAGAAAAATTAAAAATCCTTCTCATTCCAAAGGACCCTAATGATGACAAAAACGTTATCGTAGAAGTTCGTGGTGCAGCTGGTGGAGATGAAGCTGCACTGTTTGCGGGTGATTTGTACCGTATGTATAGTCGCTATGCTGAAGTCCAAGGTTGGAAAATTGACGTCATTGAAGCAAGTAGTACAGGGGTCGGTGGCTATAAAGAAATTATCTTCATGGTAAACGGCAACGGTGCATACTCTAAATTAAAATATGAGAATGGTGCGCATCGCGTGCAACGTGTACCGGAAACAGAATCAGGCGGTCGCATTCATACGTCTACGGCAACAGTAGCGGTGTTACCTGAAGCAGAAGAAGTGGAAATTGAGCTTCATGATAAGGATATCCGTGTGGATACTTTTGCTTCTAGTGGACCGGGTGGACAAAGTGTTAATACGACTATGTCCGCAGTAAGACTTACCCACCTTCCTACGGGAACTGTCGTTTCTTGTCAGGATGAAAAGTCGCAAATTAAGAACAAAGAAAAAGCGATGAAAGTTTTGCGTGCACGTGTATACGATAAATTCCAACGAGAGGCACAAGCTGAATACGATCAGCAGCGTAAATCAGCTGTAGGGACAGGGGATCGTTCTGAACGTATCCGTACGTATAATTTCCCACAAAACCGTGTAACTGATCACCGAATTGGTTTAACTATCCAAAAGTTAGACCAGATCCTACACGGTAAGATTGATGAAATTATTGATGCTCTTATTTTAGAAGAGCAATCGGCTAAACTAGAAAGTGCGACTAATGAGTAATCGCAGAGTATTCGAAGCCCTTAACTGGGCTTCTTCTTTTTTAGAAGAAAATCAACGGGAAGCATATGCTGCTGAAATTTTACTAAGACATTATATGAAGATGAGTCGAGCTGAATTCTTAACAAGATTACGTGAAGAACTTCCTGAGGAGATCGATCAACTTTTTTCAAAGGCGATACTCACTCATATTGCTGGTGAGCCTATTCAGTATATTATGGGCTATGAGGAGTTTTATGGTAGAAAATTTATGGTGAATAAGGAAGTTCTAATTCCTAGGCCAGAAACAGAGGAGTTAGTCCTTGCTACGCTTGAGCGTATTCGTGCACGTTGGCAAGACGATACAGGATTAAAAGTGGCCGATGTTGGTACAGGTAGCGGTGCAATCGCTATTACTCTGAAACGAGAAAACCCTCAGCTTGATTGTTTTGGAACTGATCTATATCCTGCAAGTTTAGAAGTAGCTAAGGGTAATGGGGCTTATTTAGACGCAGACATAAATTGGATAGTAGGGGACTTGCTGCAGCCTTTTCTCAACTCTGGAGTAAAATTAGATGTAGTTATCTCCAATCCCCCTTATATTCCAACTGCAGATCGTTCGTGGATGTCAGAGATTGTAACTGAACATGAGCCTAATCGTGCCTTGTTTGCTGGAGAGGATGGTTTAGACATCTATCGCCGTTTAGTAAATGAATTACCACATGTACTAAACGAACAAGCACTTGTTGGATTTGAAGTAGGTGCAGGGCAAGGGGAATTGGTCGCAAACTTATTAAAAGGTGCCCTCCCACAAGCACAGGTCGAAGTCGTCTTTGACATCAACGGGAAAGATCGAATGGTTTTCGCTGAAATAAGTGGCTAATGTGAAGAGAGTTTATATCATTAGGAACTAAGTGAAATGTTAAATGGTGTCTGTGTAAAAACCACCGCTCTCTGTAAGGAAATAGGAACAGAGCGCGGTGGAAAAAGAAAAATGACGGCACTTGGTGAAACGTCCAAGAGTAAGACCGTTGCAAAATGAACGGTCCTAGGTAAAAAAGCCAACAGCGGTACAAATGTAAAAACCCCCCAAAGATATTTTCTGCAAGCTTCTCCCATTATAAAAGAAAAAAGACCCGCCATGGACATATGTATGGATTATTAACATAGTAACGCTTGATACATGTTAACTTAATCCGTTTACCATCTAAATGGGGTCTATCTTTCCTTCTTATTTTATAACTTTTTAATTTTAATAGTTTAAGATGTTCTCTTTCTGACCACACTGTGGATAGTGAAGGGATGGTGCAGGAAGATGAAAACGAAATCGATTGTGAACTTATATATCTTAATTTTATCATTAGGTACTTTATTTAGTTTATATATTCCGCAAACAGAGGTAGTGGCTGATGAATCACTAGTCATTCCTAACGAAGCAATCCGTTTAAGAATTCTAGCGAATAGCGATATGGAGAAAGATCAAAAGATTAAACGTGCGGTGAGAGACGAAGTAAATGCAAATATAACAGAGTGGGTATCTGATTTAACCTCTTTAGAAGAAGCAAGAGCATTGATTCAATCAAAATTACCAGAAATCCAAAAAATAGCCGAACGAGTTGTAGCAGAAGCGGGCTCTAAACAAACAGTTAAGACGGAGTTTGATAAAGTAGATTTTCCGACGAAACTTTATGGCCAGTTTTTATACCCTGCTGGTGAGTATGAAGCGATTCTAATTACGCTTGGTGATGGAGACGGTGCGAACTGGTGGTGTGTTTTATTTCCACCATTATGCTTTCTTGATTTTTCAAATGGTGTGGCTGTGAGCGAAGGGTTTAGTGATGAAGAACAGCAAGAGGAAGAATTAGTAGTGGAAGAAGAGAATGTAGAGGAAGAAATGACCGGAAAAGAAGAAGACCCTGTTTATGCAGGTGAACAAGATGAAGAAGAAGTGGAAGTAAAATTCTTTTTAGCAGAGATATGGGATAAGCTATTCGGATAATATTTTAACTCTAGCAAATTTTTAGTTCTATCAATTTCAATTAACTCATATTCATAGACTATAAAATGAGTAGAGGGTGAAGTGAATGAAAACAAGTATTGTAAGAGTTGCACAGAAGCAAGATGAAAACGAGCTCATGAAATTTTTAACAGAAGCGTCAGTTCGATCGGAAGGTGTGGCGGACTTAATTGATTACTTTTTAATTATGGAAGATGAAGAGGGAGAAATAAAAGCGACAATTGGCATCGAACCTTACGAAACGGTTGGTTTGTTACGCTCGCTTGTTATGAAGTCAGAAACAACCGTTCAGACAGATTTATTGTATTTATTGCAACAAATTTTTCTATTAGCAAAAGAAAAAGGGTTATCCACAGTATATTTAGGATCAAATCGCAAAAGTACACTACAATTATTTTTATTAATGGGTTTTCAACAAGTGGATAAATCGGAATTGCCAACATTTTTAGTAGAAAAAGAACATATTAAAAATGTCCAATCTGTGGATAACTCTTTCTTTTTGAAATATTCACTCGAATAATGTGGATATATCCACAAAGTTATACACAAAAACGATGTGTTTATTCACAATTTGTGGATAATACCTTGAGTTATCACCTTGCTTCTTTTATACTGTCTTAGATGATAGACTGAAAATAGGGGGATTTCTCCTATTTAGAATGAAAGATATTGAAGGTGGATAACAATGAAAACAATTAGATGGTCAGTGGATAATAATGTGGATAATTTGAATAGTTACCCACAAATTGTCCAAGCCTCTGATTTACTAAAAGAAAATGAGGTTGTTGCTTTTCCAACTGAAACCGTATATGGGTTAGGTGGGAATGCAAAAAGTGACGGTGCCGTAGAGAAAATCTTTGCTGCCAAAGGAAGACCGGCAGATAATCCCTTAATTATTCATATAGCAAAGAGAATGCAACTGCAGGAACTGGCTGAAGAGATTCCATTAAAGGCAGAGCAATTGATGGATGCCTTTTGGCCAGGACCATTAACGATTATTCTTAAGAAAAAAAGGGGTAGCCTTTCTGATTTAGCAACAGCAGGATTACAAACCGTTGGCTTCCGTATGCCGGATCATCCTGTAGCGTTAGCCATTCTTGCCCAAACGGAATTACCAATAGCTGCTCCAAGTGCAAATAGCTCGGGAAGACCGAGTCCAACAACAGCGGATCACGTGTGGGAAGATTTAGAAGGAAAAATTGCTGGTGTGGTAGACGGAGGAGCTACTGGCGTTGGTGTGGAGTCAACCGTTATTGATTGCACAGAAGAGATACCTGTTATTCTACGGCCGGGTGGTGTGACCAAGGAACAGATGATTGCGGTGATAGGTGAAGTAAAATTAGATCCCGCGCTACATAATCAACAAGCCAAACCAAAATCGCCTGGTATGAAATATACACATTACGCACCAGATGCACCATTAACATTAGTCGATTCAACTCCGATGCAGTTGCAACAATTGATCAATGAAAAAAGGGCAGAAGGACTGCGAGTAGGTGTACTGACAACAGATGAAAATAAAGATTTCTATGAAACGGATGTTGTCCTTTCTATGGGTGCGCGGGAAGCGCTAGATACGGTGGCTGCAGGTTTATACTATGCCTTGAGAGCATTTAATCATGAGAATGTCGATATCATTTTAGGTGAGGTTTTCCCATATGAAGGTGTCGGTGTGGCGATTATGAATCGCTTAGAAAAAGCTGCAGGCCATCGGCGCATTCAATTATAAGTAGACTTGAAGATGAGTGTTTCAGGACCTGAACGAAAATTGTTCAGGTTCTGATTTGTTATCCCTTGTTACCTTAAAAACTAAAACAGAAGCTCAAATGTTGGTTACTAAGATTTTTTCAATGATTCCTATAGCGTGCTATTTCATTAGAAACCCGATAAGTTGTGTGGGTAAAATGATCATATTCCGATTGTATTACTTATTAGCGGAGCATTTTTATTTTGTGCGACTAAAAAAGGAGAACCGTCCTTGATAAGTCGCGAAAAGAGGAAAATTGAGACTAAAAAAGGAGAACCGTCTAAGATAAGTCGTGAAAAGAGGAAATACGCGACTAAAAAAGCAGTGAAACTTTTTATAAGTCGCAAAAAGGCAAGAATCGCGACTGAAAAAGGAGAACCAACTAAGATAAGTCGTGAAAAGGTCAAATACGCGACTAAAAAAGCAGTGAAACTCTTTATAAGTCGCAAAAAGGCAAGAATCGCGACTAAAAAAAGAGAACCGTCTAAGATAAGTCGTGAAAAGAGGAAATACGCGACTAAAAAAGCAGTGAAACTCTTTATAAGTCGCAAAAAGGCAAGAATCGCGACTAAAAAAGGAGAACCAACTAAGATAAGTCGAGAAAAGAGCAAAAGCCCTACTAAAAAAGAAATCTCATGCCAAATCATTCGCGAAAAGCCTACTAAAAATGATTCACCCTGCAAATAATTTACATTTCATCATCTATAAACAACGTTTGTTTCCTTCTTTACTATAAGATATCCACCGCAAGCAACTCTATTGATGCATCTTTGCTAGTGAAGATCACTATGAAAACAGAAAAAATCTACCTTAATTGTGAATCCTCTGGCAAAACAACCATACAAAAAGTCCCCGTATATATGCATTTTGCATGATCCTGCCGCGTAACTACATCTCCCAGCCTATAGAGAGGCGCTGAGTTTTTAACCATCATATTTGATTCTATCGAAGCTGTTTTGTTTTCGCCTAAAAAAACAATTCTAATTCTCCTTGGACATGCATATCTTCAAAAGAGCAAGTCCCGAGGAGGCTAAAGAGATGACGTTGTTAGTAGGTGAAGTCTTAACTTTAAGTTTAATGGCGTTTGCCTTAGGAATGGATGCATTTTCAGTTGGATTAGGTATGGGGATGTACAAATTAAGGTATCGGCAAATATTATATATAGGCTTTACGATTGGAGTATTTCATGTCATCATGCCATTGTTAGGAATGATGGCAGGGAAGTTTTTATCGGTTTATTTTAGTGAGATTGCTACCTATATTGGTGCCGGTTTGTTGATGCTTTTGGGCCTGCAAATGTTCTGGTCAAGCTTAAAGGCTGAAAAAGAAAGTCTGTTAACCCCTGTAGGTTTTGGCTTATTAATTTTTGCTTTAAGTGTAAGTTTAGACAGCTTTTCAGTCGGGCTTACATTAGGTGTATTGGGGGCAAAAACGGCTCTTGTTCTTACATTATTTGGTGTAATTGCGATGGTTCTTACTTGGGCAGGATTAATGATAGGAAGAAGAATGCAAGGGTGGTTCGGTAAATATAGTGAGACACTTGGAGGGGCGATTCTTTTTGCTTTTGGCGTCAAAATGTTATTCATGTAACATGGTTAAAATTTCCTAATAAAAAGCAGTTAAGGTGCGTATTATTGATGTATTTCGACAAAAAATTCTTAAAATTGTCGAAATATGTCGGTGATAGACACCTTATTTTGTCTATATCAAATAGGAGTTTTGGATTATAATGTAAGAGAAGGAGGCGAGCTTTATGGCTCACGTTTTATTTATT
Organism: Cytobacillus sp. FSL R7-0696; assembly: GCF_038006865.1. Lineage (NCBI taxonomy): Bacteria > Bacillati > Bacillota > Bacilli > Caryophanales > Bacillaceae > Cytobacillus > Cytobacillus sp. FSL R7-0696. Next base: position 2,066,972 of record NZ_JBBOWA010000001.1, read on the forward strand.
TGTACAGGTAACACTTGTCGAAGCCCCATGGCTGAAGCGATATTACGTCATATAGACATTCCTGATGTGAAGGTGAAATCTGCGGGGATTTTTGCAAGTCAAGGTGGACCTGCATCTGCTTATACATCGCAAGTTTTAGAAGAAGAGGGCATAAGCATCAATCATCAATCAGCTCAATTGAATGAAGAGCTTATTCAATGGGCGACACATATATTAGTGATGACTAATGGACATAAACATGCGATTTTATCACATTTTCCTAATGCTAAGGGAAAAGTTTTTTTAATAAAAGAGTTTGCTTATGATGGTAAACAAGAAGATATCATTGATCCATTCGGGGGTACGTTGCAACAATATAAAGAAACCTATAATGAACTACAGGGAAGCATAAGAAAAATAGCAGAAATATTAAAAGATAGGAATCAAGATAAACAAAGATGAACAGGTTGAAGTAGGGGGCAATCATGGAGACGCGTAAGATGAAATTTAGTTTAAGAAAAAAATTGGTTCTTCTCATCTCAGTATTAGCCGTTATTACATACTCAATAAGCGCGATATGTATTCAGTTCGTATATCCTTTAATGGGAAATATGCCGATAAGTAAAGAATTTTTTACGATTATTGTCCTTTTGCTTGGAGCGATATGGTCTGCGATCTTAGCGTTTATTGCAGCAGGGTTTATTACAAAACCACTTAAAGACTTAGAGCATTCTGCTATAAAAGCAGCGAATGGTAATTTACAAGAAAAGGCAAAGGTGTCGCGTTCGGATGATGAAATACGTTCTTTAGGATTAGCCTTTAATCAAATGCTAACGAGTTTAAGAGAAATGATTGAACGAATTGATGAGAACTTTGCTATGACAAATAAAAAAGTGCACGAAATTTCCTCGGAGTCTTCGGTTGCTAATGAGCAGGCTGAAGCAATTGCTACAACTATCTCAGAAATATCTCAAGGAGCAGAAAACTCAGCGGTCGCAACTCAATCTGTTGCCGAACTTGTTGATGAAGTCATTCGAATTGCTGAAGAAGTTCAGGTGCAGGCAAAGCAATCTGAGCAAGTATCTGAAGAGCTTTTCGGTGATCTGAATAAATCCAAACATGCCATGCATTCACTTATTTCTGGAATAGAAAAACTAGCAGTAGGTAATCAGAAATCGTTAGAGACTGTAAAAATTTTAGAAGAAAATGCAGTCAAAGTAGAACAAATTATCCAACTTGTTGGCGATATTGCTACGCAAACAAACTTATTAGCATTAAATGCTTCTATTGAAGCGGCGAGAGCAGGAGAGCATGGGAAGGGCTTTGCTGTAGTAGCCGAAGAAGTGCGCAAGTTGGCTGATGAAAGTGCGAAAGCTGTGCAAGGAATATCGGAATTAATTAAAAACATTCAAGAAGAAGTGCGTAATGTGGTCAGTCAAATTTCTAATCAAGTGGAGTCTGCCAATCAAGAAGCACAAAAAGGGACCGAGACACATGCCGTCATTGAAGAGATGACGCAAACTGTAGATCAAATGAATGCTGCAGTGACCATGATTAAAGATCTAGTAGATAAACAAATGCATGCCATGCAGGAAACTTCAGCCCAATCGCAGCAAGTAGCAGCGATTGCGGAGGAAACGTCTGCTGGTGCACAACAAGTTGCTGCTTCAACTGAGGCTCAAACATCTGTGATTGATACAGTCGACATACTAGTAAAAGAATTACAAGAGCAAGCAAACCAGTTAAAAACAGATATGAATAAATTTAAAGTGTAGCCTACCCAACTGAAAAGTAATTGCATCTTTATAATTTTTAAATTTTGTGTCAAAATAAAGTGATAATCATACAATCAAGTTTGATTGGAGGCATAAAAAAATGAAAGTTGCAATTGCATCAGATCACGGTGGATTAAACATTCGTGCGGAAATAAAATCATTATTAGAAGAACTCAATATTGAATATGAAGATTTTGGTTGTGAGTGTAGTACTTCTGTAGATTACCCTGATTATGCTTTGCCGGTTGCTGAAAAAGTAGCGAGCGGTGAATTTGATAAAGGTATTCTCGTTTGTGGGACAGGGATTGGGATGTCTATAGCAGCCAATAAAGTGAAAGGTATTCGCTGTGCGCTTGTTCATGATACTTTCAGTGCGAAAGCAACCAGACAGCATAATGATAGTAATGTGTTAGCGATGGGAGAAAGAGTCATTGGCCCAGGGCTTGCAAGAGAGATTGCCCAAGTATGGCTTGGCACGGATTATGAAGGCGGTCGTCATCAGAACCGTATTGGGAAGATAGATCAATACGAAAAAGAAAATTTATAAAACTTTGTTGCATATGTTGACTTCATGAAAGGAAGGAAGACATATGCATCTTTTTTATCTATTAGCTAAGGTTATGAATAAATCTGAGAAGAGAGGGAGCATCTGACGATGGAAGAGTTAAAACAACAATGGCGGGATATTTTAACAGAGTTTACACAAAAAGTCTCACTAAACGAAGACAAATTAATTGTTATTGGCTGTAGTACGAGTGAAGTGATGAGTAATCATATCGGCACGGCTGGTTCAGAGGGAGTGGCTGAATTCATCTTTTCAGAACTAATGAACTTACAAAAACAAACAAATGTTCAAATCGCTTTTCAATGCTGTGAGCATTTAAATCGCGCCATTGTTCTCGAACGGGCATCCGCTAAGAAGTATAACTTAGAAGAGGTGAGTGTTGTGCCAATCCGAAAAGCGGGTGGTGCGATGGCGACTTATGCGTTTCAACATTTGGATGACCCTGTTGTAGTCGAGCATATAAAAGCTGATGCAGGGATAGATATCGGTGATACCTTCATTGGCATGCACTTGAAGCATGTGGTTGTACCTATACGTCTTTCATTAAAAGAAGTAGGTGGTGCACACGTCACATTAGCAACGACTAGGCCGAAGTTGATTGGAGGAGAAAGAGCGGTCTACCAATAGAAATAGTCATTGTCTGATCATGTGCCGCTAGCGATAAGTAGATAAATGTCGTATGTTACTCATTATTTCTGCACACCTTTTATTCAAAAATACCAACTTTACCCTCTATTTCATAATCATTTACATGTAACCGTTTTCCGTTAGTATGGATAATTTTTTTCTCTCAATAAACAGTAAGCTTGCCTGTATCCTCCCGAAAAAACATGATAGAATAAAGGAGAATTTTCATAATAGCTATTCATTTTTGATAGTGTGGTAGAGATAAGGGAGGATTATTGTATGAAGCATTTAGCGCAGCAGGACGAGCAAGTTTTCAAATCAATTCAAGATGAATTAGGACGTCAAAGAAGTAAGATTGAATTAATCGCTTCAGAGAACTTTGTGTCAGAGGCGGTAATGGAGGCACAAGGATCTGTTCTCACGAATAAATATGCTGAAGGGTATCCTGGTCGTCGTTACTATGGTGGCTGTGAGCATGTAGATGTAGTGGAAGATTTAGCTAGAGATCGTGCGAAGCAAATCTTTGGAGCTGAGCATGCGAATGTTCAGCCTCATTCAGGTGCGCAAGCGAACATGGCAGTGTACTTCACGATTTTAGAACAAGGTGATACTGTCCTTGGTATGAATCTATCCCACGGTGGCCACTTAACGCACGGGAGTCCTGTAAACTTTAGTGGTGTCCAATATAATTTCGTTGAATATGGTGTAGACGAAACATCTCATACCATCAATTACGATGATGTATTAGCAAAAGCGAAAGAGCATAAACCGAAGCTAATTGTAGCAGGTGCAAGTGCGTATCCTCGTGTAATTGACTTCAAGCATTTCCGTGAAATTGCAGATGAGGTTGGCGCTTATTTAATGGTCGATATGGCTCATATTGCGGGCTTAGTGGCAGCTGGTCTTCACCCTAATCCAGTACCATTCGCTGATTTCGTAACAACAACAACTCATAAAACATTAAGAGGTCCACGTGGTGGTATGATTCTTTGCAAAGAAGAATTTGCGAAAAAAATCGACAAATCGATTTTCCCAGGTATTCAAGGTGGTCCATTAATGCATGTCATTGCCGCTAAAGCTGTAGCTTTCGGAGAGGCATTAGAAGATAGCTTTAAAGAATATGCGGAAAGCATTATCACAAATGCTAAGCATTTAGCAGAGTCACTTAAAAAAGAAGGCATCGACTTAGTATCTGGTGGAACAGATAACCATCTTTTACTTGTAGATGTTCGTTCATTAGGTTTAACAGGTAAAGTAGCAGAAAAAGTACTTGATGAAGTAGGTATTACTGTTAATAAAAATACAATTCCATTTGATCCAGAAAGCCCATTTGTGACAAGTGGGATACGTATTGGTACAGCTGCAGTTACTTCTCGTGGATTTGCAAAGAACGATATGGAAGAGATTGCTTCTATTATCGCGTTCACGTTGAAAAATGCGGAAGACGAAGAAAAGTTAGCTGAAGCTTCACAACGAGTCGAAGCATTAACAAGCAAATTTATTTTATATCCAGAAAGATAATCATCTAGTTTATCCAGCCTTCTCTTGCGGGCTGGATTTTTGTTAAGTTATGCCATCTATAACGAATGTTCTAAAAGCATCTTCAACATTTTCTTTTCTTCCAATGGCAATAAATGTTTCTATGTCAAGAATCGTAGTTGCCCCACAAACATTTTTTCTGTAAAATAGTACGAAGTGTGATTTGTACAATCAGTAAAAGGAGAGATATTTATGGCAAAAGTATATGTTTTCGATCATCCATTAATCCAACATAAGCTTACATACATTCGTGAAAAAAATACAGGTACGAAAGAATTCCGTGAACTCGTTGATGAAGTATCAACTTTGATGGCTTTCGAAATCACGAGAGATATGCCTTTAGAAGAAATTGAAATAGATACACCGGTTCAAAAAACAAATTCAAAAGTGCTTTCTGGAAAGAAAATGGGAATTGTACCAATTTTACGTGCGGGTATTGGGATGGTAGACGGTATTTTGAAATTAATCCCTGCAGCTAAAGTAGGACATGTTGGCCTATATCGTGATCCAGAGACTTTAAAGCCAGTTGAGTACTATGCAAAATTCCCTGGTGATATTGAAGAGCGTGATTTCATTGTTGTTGATCCAATGCTTGCAACAGGCGGATCTGCAATTGAAGCAATCAATTCATTGAAAAAACGCGGTGGAAAAAGCATTAAATTCATGTGTTTAATTGCTGCACCTGAAGGGGTAGAAGCATTAAAAGAAGCCCATCCAGATGTGGATATATATATCGCTGCATTAGATGAAATGTTAAACGAAAAAGGCTACATCGTTCCTGGTCTTGGGGATGCGGGAGATCGTTTATTCGGTACGAAATAATAAAATAAAGTTAATTATAGAAAATGAGCCCGTCCTTGGACGGGCTTTTTTACAAGAAGTGGATCTGATAAAGATCTGTTCGACAGCTGTTTGTCGGAAGGTGAGTGCAACCAGCACTTCATTTAGAAAGGTGGACGAGTGTTTTATGCAAAGACCGATTAAGGTAATGAGTATATTTGGAACAAGACCTGAAGCGATAAAGATGGCACCGCTTATTCTTGAGCTCAACAAGCACCCACAAGACTTTCATTCTATCGTTACAGTGACTGCTCAACATCGAGAAATGCTTGATCAGGTGCTTAGGATTTTTCAAATAGAACCGGATTTTGATTTAAATATTATGAAAGCAAGACAAACGTTAGTAGAAGTGACAAACCGTGTATTGTCTGGTTTAGATGAAGTAATGAAAGAGGTTGAACCAGACATTGTTCTTGTTCATGGGGATACAACAACATCATTTGCGGCCAGTTTAGCAGCTTTTTATAACGGGATTACTGTCGGTCACGTGGAGGCAGGCTTACGCACTTGGAACAAATTTTCTCCTTACCCAGAAGAAATGAATCGTCAGCTGACAGGTGTAATCAGTGATCTTCATTTCTCGCCAACAGAGAAATCGGCCGATAATCTATTGCGGGAAAATAAATCTGCAGAGCAAATATTCATTACGGGTAATACGGCGATTGATGCGTTAAAAACAACAGTTCGACCGGAATATCAGCATGAGATTTTAGAGAAAATTGGTGACGATCGCTTAATCTTGATGACAGCCCATCGCAGGGAAAATCTTGGCGAGCCGATGAGACATATGTTTAAAGCGATCAAAAAAATTGTCGAAACGCATGAAGATGTACAATTAGTATACCCTGTTCACCTAAACCCTGCTGTAAGAGAAGTCGCGAATGAAATTTTACAAGGGCATCCTCGGATTCATTTGATTGAACCACTAGGAATGATCGACTTTCATAATTTTTCCTCGCGTGCCCATTTAATTTTAACTGATTCAGGTGGTGTACAAGAAGAAGCACCATCGCTAGGAGTGCCTGTGTTAGTGTTGCGTGATACAACAGAACGCCCTGAAGGTATTCAAGCAGGTACATTGAAACTCGTTGGTACAGATGAGGAAGTTATCTATGCAAACGCTCATGAACTATTAACTAGTAAACAGGCGTACGATGCGATGTCGAAAGCTTCTAATCCATACGGGGATGGTCACGCTTCTGAAAGAATCGCAGAGGCCATTAGGTATTATTTTCGTGAAGGTTTAAAGAGGCCAGCTCCATTTAAGCCCTTAATATCATAACGCTATTTTTGTAACGGATGTAGCTTTTAACTACTTATGACACTTGATTCTTTTCATTGTGCACTAGACACTCGCTTTTTCGCGAAGATCATATAAGCATCCTCGGATTTTGCCTGCACGGTAACTCGAGGATTTCTGCTCCATTCCACATTGGTTTTAAACACCCTATAATAAAAAAGGTGATTGCCTAAGTTTAAAAAAGGTATTCACCTTTTTTATTTGCGCTTCCCATTAAATTCCGTAGTATAGGGAGGCAAGAAATCGAAGACGCTAACATAAAAAAGGAGGCGTCGTAATGAAGAAAAATCTATTTATTCTCGTTATTATTCTTTTTCTTTTTCCTTGTACGTTAGGTATGAGCGCATCTTCATCTCAACTAATAGTGCCTTCCTTGGATGAAATTCAAACAGAAGAACAAGTAGCTATCATCGTTTATAGTGATGACGCTGACTTACAAGTAGAAAAGGAGAAGCTTAAAGCACAAGGTGTCGCAATAAGATACATATTTAACTATGCCCTCAAAGGATTTTCAGTTGAAGCAACAAATGATAAGTTAGCACAAATAGAAGGGAATCAACCAATTCATCACCTTACGACCGTACAAAATTATACTGTGCAAGCAGAGAATGACAATATTCAGCTGATTGGTGGAGAAGCCATTAGAGGATATTTTGATGATGATAATCACCGCCTCACTGGAGAAGGTGTTAAGGTTGGCGTCATTGATACGGGAATTGATTATCGTCACCCAGATTTACGCATTAGTTATGGTGGTGGGAAAGACCTCGTGGACCAAGATGACGATCCGATGGAAACAGTGAATATGGGACGGTTGGATACATTGCACGGCACCCATGTGGCAGGTATCATTGCAGCCAACGGAAAAGTAAAAGGTGTGGCACCAAAAGCAGAGATTATTGCCTATCGTGCTTTAGGCCCAGGAGGAAGCGGGACGACAGAGCAAGTGTTACAAGCAATAGAACAAGCAATGAAAGATAAAGTAGATGTCATTAATCTTTCATTGGGAAATAATGTGAACGGACCTGATCTCCCTATTAGTCTTGCTTTAAATAAGGCAGTCGATAGTGGAATTGTTGCTGTTACATCATCGGGTAATTCAGGGCCTGGCATATGGAGTGTTGGCTCACCGGGTACGGCTGCCAAAGCTATTTCTGTAGGAGCTTCTACCCCTACATTAAAAGTACCTTATTTACATATTGGTAAAAAAGAAATGAAGTTGTACCCAATGCAAGGAACGATTCCATGGGATTTAAACAAATCATTTGAGTTATATAACGGTGGCATTGGTAAAGAGGAGCAATTAAAAGGGGCTAATGGAAAAGTAGTTATTGTTGAGAGAGGGGAATTAACTTTCACGGAAAAAAGTAAGAATGCCAAAGAAGCAGGAGCAATTGCTTTGCTCATTTACAATAATACACCGGGCTCCTTCATGGGCAATTTAGAAGAGCTGATAGATATCCCGGTTGTGTCCTTAACGAAGGCAGATGGGGAAGAGATTAATCAAGAGCTTTCACAAGCTAAAAGATTATATGGACAAACAGTGATAAAGGAAGAAAAAGACATCTTAGCTGAATTTAGCTCAAGGGGTCCTGTGACTTCTACTTGGGAAATAAAGCCCGATGTGGTTGCACCAGGAGTAGCCATTAATAGTACGGTACCTGGTGGGTACACACCATTACAAGGAACAAGTATGGCAGCGCCTCATGTGGCGGGGGCAGCTGCTTTGTTAATACAGGCTCATCCTGATTGGCGACCTGAACAAGTAAAAGCAGCACTCATGAATACAGCCTTATCTATGGTGAATGAAGATGGTACACCTTACCGGACTTTTGAACAAGGTGCGGGCCGGATTCAATTGAAGGAAGCATTAATGACATCCACATTGATCTATCCATCGTCCATACAGTTTGGTAAGTTTAAGTTATCAGAACAACATCATGACCATGTAGCAAAAATTACGGTAGAAAATACAACCGATGAAAAGCAGTCCTATGCTTTTGAAATCCCGAAAAAACAAAAGGGGATTGAATGGCGTCTACCATTATCATTTATGCTTGAGCCTAAGGAGAAGAAAACCATTCGTTTACATATGATCGTTAATCCGAAAGAACTCACTGAAAAACTGGCAGACGGTACGATTCGATTGAATAGTAATAAGCAAACGATTCAGCTTCCTTATTTATACGTATTGGAAGAACCGGATTATCCCCGTGTCATGGGCTTTAGTTTTGGTAAAGGTGATAGTAAGAAAACGTATCGCTATGAAGTATATTTACCAGGTGGAGCTGAAGAGTTTGGGATTGCTTTATTCGATTCAACTTCATTAACTTTTATAGGCATGCTCGATTGGAAGAAAGATGTAAAGAAAGGCCAGGTAGAAGAGGATTTAGTCATAAGCGATTTACCACAACCTGGTTTGTATATTGCAAAAGTATTTGCTCGCAAATCTGGACAAGAAGATTGGATAGAGACCCGTTTATTCATTGGGGCTAATGGTGAATTAGAAATGATAGGGAATTAAGCAGTATAAAATTATTATAATTGAAAAACAATTGGCAAAAATAACGCATAAATTTTCTGAATTTGCAAGAAAAATCTAGTGAAGATTTTATGAAAAAAGTGTGAACATCCATATTTTGCCCAAAAGAGAACTGGCGAAATTCCCATTAAACGCATTGACATTGACATGCCCCTATTGTATGCTTACAAAGGGTATTATTGATAAGGTTTTCATGAGCAGATTTTATAGTTTTATATCATATGAAATTGACGATTTAACATACTGCTTTCCTCAGAAAACCTCTTACCATTCTCGACTGAGAGGATGCGTTTTAATGCGTCATAATGACCGTCGCCCTTTTAAAGCGATGGCACTCATGTCCGCCATTCTTTCCCAATTAGTAGGCGCCATCCTTCTAGGTGTTTTTGCTGGAAGATGGTTCGATCGGTTACTAGAGACCGAACCACTGTTTCTAATAATCGGTTTATTACTAGGTTTGACCGTGGGCATTTATGCCATGCTTCGTTTAATCCAACAATTTTTTTCAGGAGAATAAACAAATATGCCGGAAATACAAGAAAGATTCAGTAGACAACGTAAATACATGCTTTTCTTGTTGTCGTTCTTTGTACTCGGCTGGGGCTTTACGTCTTATCAATCTATCTTTCTTGGCCTGATTTTGGGAACCGTTCTCAGCTTCTTTAATCTTTGGTTAATTGTAAGGAAGATGATTCAGTTCCGAGAAGCAGTAGAGAAAGAGCAAAAGGTGCGTTCACTAGGAACAATGTCGCGAATGGCATCTGCCGCTTTGGCAGTTATCATCGCACTGGAGTATCCAGCGTATTTTCACCTTATAAGTGTAGTGTTGGGATTAATGACGTCCTATTTAGTCATTATGATAGATTTTTTTCTTCAATCTTTTCATTTACGTAAAAAGCGGGAAGAGAGGTGAATAATTTATGGATCATGGAGCTCCATTGAGAGAATTTATGGGGTTAAACTTCAACTTATCTAATATTCTGATGATAACAGTAGCAAGTGCGATAGTTTTCTTAATTGCTGTCATTTCAACTCGTCGTTTAGCAATGAAGCCGACAGGCATGCAAAACTTTTTTGAATGGGTGATGGACTTCGTTAAGAACATCATCAACAGCAACATGGCATGGAAAGATGGTGGTAGATTCCACGTGCTTGGAATTACACTCATCATGTACGTATTTGTATCGAACATGCTAGGACTTCCATTTGCAGTCACCTATAACCACGAGCTATGGTGGAAATCACCAACAGCTGATCCGGTCGTAACGCTTACACTAGCAGCGATGGTGGTAGGTCTTTCACATTATTATGGTGTGAGAGTGAAGGGTCTGAAAGAATATGGGAAAGATTTCTTCAAGCCAATGTGGTTTATGTTCCCATTGAAAATCATTGAAGAGTTTGCCAACACATTAACACTTGGTTTGCGTCTTTACGGTAATATTTATGCAGGGGAAATCCTACTGACATTACTTGCAGGATCACTTGCAACAGGGTTCTTAGGACATGCTGTAGCAGTATTACCAACATTATTATGGATGGGATTCTCCGTATTTATCGGTGCTATCCAAGCATTTATTTTCTGTATGTTAACAATGGTTTATATGTCTCACAAAGTGAGTCACGACCATTAATATATACCTGTTCATTACATGAACAAAACATGTTTGTTAAAAATAATTATATTCCAAAATTTTAAGGAGGAAACAAATAATGGGTCTTATAGCAGCAGCAATCGCAATCGGTTTAGCAGCACTTGGTGCAGGTATTGGTAACGGATTAATCGTTTCAAAAACAGTTGAAGGTATGGCACGTCAACCAGAAGCTCGTGGTATGCTTCAAACTACTATGTTCATCGGGGTAGCGTTAGTTGAGGCGATTCCGATCATCGGCGTAGTTATCGCATTCATGGTTATCGGTGGCTAATTTTTTGTATTTGTAAAATGGCGAAGATCATCACAAGTGGACCTTCGCCTTTCCTTTATGTGAAAATCAATCGAATGACTTTAAAATAGTTTGACCTTAAGTGAACGTCTCTTGAAGGGAGTGAATCGAGGGTGTTATTAGATAGTTATGTATTAGGTGCATCTGGCGGCTTTAATGGTGGCGACATCGTATTCCAATTGATTATGTTCATCATTTTGTTAGCTTTAATTAAAAAGTTTGCATGGGGCCCACTTATGGGAATCATGAACCAACGTGAAGAACATATCGCTGGTGAAATTGAAGCAGCAGAAGCAAGTCGTGTAGAGGCGAAGAAATTACTAGAAGAGCAAAAACTTCTATTAAAAGAAGCGCGTACAGAAGCGCAAACGTTAATTGAAAGCGCGAAAAAGCAAGGTGAAGCGCAACGCGAAGAGATAATTGTTGCGGCACGTGCTGAAGGCGATCGTTTGAAAAATTCTGCAAAACTTGAAATCGAGCAGCAAAAAGAACAAGCTGTATCAGCTATTCGTGAACAAGTTGCTTCATTATCTGTCCTAGTTGCTTCGAAAGTCATTGAGAAGGAATTAAGTGCAGCCGATCAAGAAAAACTAATTAACGAATATATTCAAGAGGCAGGCGAGAAGCAATGACGAGCTCAATAGTGGCAAAACGTTACGCGTTAGCTCTATTCCAGCTTGCGAATGAACATCAGCTTCTTGACCAAATGGAAGATGAGCTTCGTGCAGTGAAAGACGTAGTGAATCATGACTCTGAATTTAAAGCAGTGCTAAAGACTCCTAAGCTCTCTATTCAAAAAAAGAAAGAGATCGTAAAAGAAGCTTTTGCATCTGTTAACACATATGTGATAAACACTTTACTCATCATGGTGGAGCGTCATCGTGAAGATGAAATCACCGGTATGGTCGAGCATTTCTTAGACCTATCTGATGAGCAAAAAGGAATTGCTGAAGCGAAAGTTTACTCTGTTCGTCCTTTAACTGATGAAGAGAGAAGCGCTTTATCTGCAACATTTGCAGCTAAAGTGGGCAAGCAATCCCTTCGTATAGAAAATATCGTTGATTCAAATTTATTGGGCGGTGTCAAGCTTCGCATAGGAAACAAGATTTTCGATGGCAGCTTACGTGGCAAGCTAGATAGACTTGAGCGACAATTGTTAGGCTAAGATTCGTAGATAGGGGTGAAACTCATGAGCATCAAAGCTGAAGAAATCAGTGCGCTGATAAAAAAGCAAATTGAAGGTTATCAGTCGGAAATTCAAGTGAGTGATGTCGGTACAGTTATCTCAGTAGGTGATGGTATCGCGCGTGTTCATGGTTTAGATAACGCCATGGCTGGCGAACTTGTTGAATTTTCGAATGGCGTTATGGGTATGGCGCAAAACCTTGAAGAAAGTAACGTCGGTATTGTTATTTTAGGACCATTCACAGAGATCAAAGAAGGCGATGAAGTACGCCGCACAGGACGCATCATGGAGGTACCAGTAGGTGAAGAACTTATTGGCCGTGTTGTAAACCCTCTTGGACACCCTGTTGATGGAATGGGACCAATCAATACAACAAAAACTCGTCCGATTGAAGGACCGGCTCCAGGTGTTATGGATCGTAAATCTGTACATGAGCCATTACAAACAGGTATTAAAGCGATTGACGCATTAGTGCCAATCGGTCGTGGTCAACGTGAGTTAATCATCGGTGACCGTCAAACAGGTAAAACATCTGTTGCAATCGACACCATTTTAAACCAAGCTGACCAAGATATGATTTGTATCTATGTTGCAATTGGTCAAAAAGAATCAACTGTACGTAATGCTGTTGAAACATTACGTAAAACAGGTGCACTAGATTACACGATTGTTGTAACTGCATCTGCATCTCAACCAGCTCCATTACTTTACTTAGCACCATACGCTGGGGTAGCAATGGGTGAAGAGTTCATGTATAACGGTAAACATGTACTAGTTGTTTATGATGACTTAACAAAACAAGCATCTGCTTACCGTGAACTTTCATTATTATTACGTCGTCCTCCAGGTCGTGAAGCATATCCAGGGGATGTATTCTACTTGCACAGCCGTCTTTTAGAGCGTGCAGCTAAACTAAGTGACGCAAAAGGTGCCGGTTCAATCACTGCGCTACCTTTCATTGAAACACAAGCAGGTGACGTTTCTGCCTATATTCCAACAAACGTTATTTCTATCACTGACGGACAAATCTTCCTTCAGTCTGACCTATTCTTCTCTGGTGTTCGTCCAGCGATTAACGCAGGTCTTTCTGTATCACGTGTTGGTGGTTCTGCACAAATCAAGGCAATGAAAAAAGTAGCTGGTACATTACGTCTAGACCTTGCTTCATTCCGTGAACTTGAATCATTCTCTCAATTTGGTTCAGATTTAGATGCAGCAACACAAGCGAAGTTAAACCGTGGTGCTCGTACAGTTGAGGTTCTTAAACAAGACCTTAATAAACCACTTAAAGTAGAAAAGCAAGTTGCGATTCTTTATGCGTTAACTCGTGGTTTCCTTGATGATATTCCAGTTGAAGATATCCGTCGTTTTGAAGAAGAATATCTTACTTGGTTAGATCAAAATCATAAAGAATTGCTTGACCATATCGCTACAACTCAAGGTCTTCCGGCTGATGAAGATATGGCAGCTGCAATTAACGAATTCAAGAAAACGTTTGTGGTTTCTGAATAATCATTGCAGAGTTAGACAGGATGGGATTGTTGTCCCTTCCTGCCTTTTCATGCATTGTTTTTACAGGATCTAATGATATATAAGGGTTGGACAGCCTACGCGCTAACCAATCAAACACACTTAAGTATAAGGGTGGTGAGAACCTGTGGCATCATTACGTGATATAAAGAACCGAATCAATTCTACGAAGAAAACAAGTCAAATTACTAAAGCTATGCAGATGGTATCAGCTTCAAAGATGACTCGTGCGGAAATGAATGCAAAAGCATTTGTACCTTATATGGAAAAAATCCAAGAGGTAACAGCTTCTATTGCACTTGGTAGTGCAGATGCATCACATCCAATGTTAGTGAGCCGTCCGGTTAAGAAAACGGGTTATGTCGTCATTACATCTGACCGTGGACTAGCTGGGGCATTTAACAGTAGAGTTCTAAAAGCCGTTAACCAAACAATTCAACAAAGACATAAGTCTAATGATGAGTTTGCGATAATAGCGATTGGTAGAATGGCTGTTGATTTCTTTAAAGGAAAAGGGATGAATGTAATCGTCGATATCGTCGGCGTAGCAGACCAGCCATCATTTGCTGAAATCAAAGACTTAACAACTAAAACGGTTGGTATGTTCTCTGATGAAACATATGATGAGCTATACATTTATTACAATCACTATGTCAGCGCAATTACTCAAGAAGTAACATCGAAAAAAATCTTACCACTAACAGACATTTCTAGTGGATCAGACCAGTTAACTTCGTATGAATTTGAGCCTTCCGCTGAAGAAATTTTGAAAGTATTGCTACCTCAGTATGCTGAAAGCTTAATCTATGGTGCATTATTAGATAGTAAAGCTAGTGAGCATGCCGCGCGTATGACAGCGATGAAGAATGCTACGGATAATGCGAAAGATCTAATCAATGCATTAGACTTAAGCTATAACCGTGCGCGTCAGGCTGCAATTACTCAAGAGATTACTGAAATTGTCGGTGGAGCAGCTGCTCTAGAATAATTAAATAGCATTTCTTATTAGGAGGGAAAAAGATGAACAAAGGACGCGTTCTTCAAGTTATGGGTCCGGTTGTTGACGTAAAGTTCGAAAACGGTCAATTACCAGCAATCTATAACGCATTGCAAATTGATAACACTTCGCGTAACGAATCTGAAGTTGGAATCAACTTAACCCTTGAAGTTGCCCTTCATTTAGGTGATGACACTGTACGTACAATTGCTATGTCTTCAACAGATGGTTTACAACGTGGAACTGAAGTATTAGATACAGGTGCAGCCATCTCTGTACCAGTAGGTGATATCACTCTTGGCCGTGTATTTAACGTACTAGGTGATACAATTGACCTGGATCCAGCCATTACGGGTGATGCTCGTCGTGACTCTATTCATAGAGAAGCACCTACATTCGAAAAACTTTCTACAGAAGTAGAAATTCTTGAAACAGGAATTAAAGTAGTAGACTTACTTGCTCCTTACATCAAAGGTGGTAAAATCGGTCTATTCGGTGGTGCCGGTGTTGGTAAAACCGTTTTAATTCAAGAGTTAATCAATAACATCGCTCAAGAGCACGGTGGTATTTCTGTATTCGCTGGTGTTGGTGAGCGTACACGTGAAGGTAATGACCTTTACTATGAAATGACTGACTCAGGCGTTATTAAGAAAACAGCAATGGTATTCGGACAAATGAATGAGCCGCCTGGAGCACGTATGCGTGTGGCCCTAACTGGTTTAACAATGGCTGAATATTTCCGTGATGAGCAAGGACAAGACGTTCTTTTCTTCATGGATAACATCTTCCGTTTCACGCAAGCAGGTTCTGAGGTATCTGCCCTACTTGGTCGTATGCCATCTGCCGTTGGTTACCAACCAACACTTGCTACTGAAATGGGTAAATTACAAGAACGTATCACTTCAACGAATGTTGGATCTGTTACATCAATCCAAGCGATTTATGTACCTGCCGATGACTATACTGACCCGGCTCCAGCAACAACTTTCGCTCACTTAGATGCGACAACAAACTTAGAGCGTAAATTATCTGAAATGGGTATTTACCCTGCCGTGGATCCATTAGCATCTACATCACGTGCACTTTCACCTGAAACAGTTGGTGAAGAGCATTATGAAGTAGCTCGTACTGTACAACAAACATTACAACGTTACAGAGAGCTTCAAGATATTATCGCGATCCTAGGTATGGATGAGCTTGGAGACGAAGATAAGCTTATCGTTGAACGTGCGCGTCGTATCCAATTCTTCTTATCTCAAAACTTCCACGTAGCAGAGCAATTTACAGGCCAACCAGGTTCTTATGTTCCTGTAAAAGAAACTGTTAAAGGATTTAAAGAAATCCTTGAAGGTAAATATGACCACCTACCAGAAGATGCTTTCCGTCTAGTTGGTCGTATTGAAGAAGTAATTGAAGCTGCTAAAAAAATGGGCGTAGAGGTATAATTTAGGACCAGGAGGGTAAAAAATGAAGACGATTAAAGTCAGTGTTGTTACTCCCGATGGCCCGGTGTATGAATCCGATGTGGAAATGGTAAGTACCAAAGCTGAAAGTGGAGAGCTAGGTATTTTAGCAGGTCACGTCCCTATGGTTGCACCGTTACAAATTGGAGCTGTCCGTCTAAAGAAAGAAAATCAATCTGATTTGGTTGCTGTTAGCGGTGGTTTCCTCGAAGTACGTCCGGACCAAGTAACGATTTTAGCGCAATCTGCGGAACAAGCGACTGATATCGATCTTGATCGTGCCAAACGTGCAAAAGATCGTGCAGAACAACGTTTGAATGAAACAAAGCGTGAAAACGTCGACTTCAAACGTGCAGAACTTGCACTAAAACGTGCGATGAATCGTATCAATGTTTCGGAGAGAAATATATAATCATCACGAACACGAGCCAAAATGCTGCTGCTGAAGCAGGATTTGGCTCGTGTTTTTTTATGTACGAATTAGTGCGACTAAATATTAAATCCCTTCATATGATGAAATCCCTTTGGTTTGAGGATTTCTTAAAAGAGTCTAAAATCAGTTCCCAACCCTGTTTCCTTCGTTCATCCTTGACACAAAGCTATATTCGAACGATTTCCTCCCAACTCTATCCATCATTCACATTCTCATTTCAAGATAACAAAAGCAACAATCAATCATTTTTTCAAATAAGATTGAGTAAAAAAGATATATCCTAAACAACTTGTCATATAAATGAGTAAGGACAGGTGGAATTGATCTTTGGATTATCGACAGAATATGGCAGGAATGTTATAATGTATCCGATTACATTTTAAAAATTATGAATAGTTTTATTATTGCAGGGGGGATGATATTGGAATTATGGCATCTGTATCAAAATAATTATTTGATAGTCCTTTCTTTTATAATTATCGGTGTGCTATTACCATTAGTTGCTCTATTTTTCGGGAAATTATTGCGACCATATCAACCAAATGAGAATAAGTATACTACTTATGAAAGTGGAATTGATCCCTTTCAAGACTCATGGGTACAATTCACGGTTCGTTATTACATGTTTGCTCTTCTTTTCGTCATTTTTGATGTGGAGACTGTGTTTTTATATCCATGGGCCGTAGCATATGAAAAATTAGGCATATTTGCTTTAATAGAGATGCTGATTTTCGTGTTTATGTTAGTGATAGGTTTAATATATGCTTGGAAAAAGAAGGTGCTGAAATGGATTTAAAATTAGACCAAATGAGTGAAAAAGAAATGGCTGAAATTCAGCGTAATATATTCATGTCTACATTAGAGCAGCTAAAAGGATGGGCTAGAAGTAATTCATTATGGCCGATGACGTTTGGGCTCGCCTGTTGTGCCATTGAAATGATGGGTGTGGGTTCTTCTCACTATGATCTCGATCGTTTTGGCTCTTTTTTCCGCACTTCTCCACGACAATCTGATGTCATGATTGTATCTGGTACCGTCACGAAAAAAATGGCTCCAGTCATTAGGCGGCTTTACGATCAAATGCCTGAACCGAAGTGGGTGATTGCCATGGGCTCTTGTGCGACTGCAGGTGGTCCATATGTTTATTCTTATTCTGTTGTAAAAGGGGTAGACCAAGTGGTCCCAGTTGATGTGTACATACCTGGTTGTCCACCTAATCCTGCAGCACTCATTTACGGTGTCAATAAGTTAAAGGCAAAAATCCGTTATGAGGCGAAAACAGGAAAGCGGGTGATCTGACTTGGATGAAAAAGATAAAGAGCGTTTAAAAAAGGAAGCAGCGGAAAAAGCAAGAGCAGCTGCACAAAGAAAACGGGAAGAGAGGGAAAAGAAAAAAGAAGAATCGCATGACTCAGTATCGGAAGTGAACCAAACAAAAGATGATGTTACATCCAATCAAGATCTAGAAAAACAAAAGGCAGCGGCCGCCGCCAAGGCAAAAGCAGCCGCAATAGCAAAGAAAAAAGCAAAAGAAGCAGAGGGAACAGAAACAGAGCCAACCTCCAATCAAGATCTAGAAAAACAAAAAGCAGCGGCCGCCGCCAAGGCAAAAGCAGCCGCAATAGCAAAGAAAAAAGCAAAAGAAGCAGAAGGAACAGAAACAGAGCCTACACCCAATCAAGACCTAGAAAAGCAAAAAGCAGCGGCCGCCGCTAAGGCAAAAGCAGCCGCATTAGCAAAGAAAAAAGCAAAAGAGACAGAAGGAACAGATTCAACATCAAACCAAGACTTAGAAAAACAAAAGGCAATCGCTATTGCCAAAGAAAAAGCAGCCGCTGCAGCGAAACGAAAGGCAAAGAACGCGAATGAAAGTGGCGATTCAGAGAAGGCTAAAGCGATCGCAGCCGCTAAAGCAAAGGCAGCTGCAGCAGCAAAGGCAAGAGGGAAAACAACTCAAGCAAAAGAAACAGAAGAGCCAGAACCTATCACACCATCACCTCAACAACCAATCTTAGATCGTTACCTCAACATTGTAAAAGAACACTACAAAGATGATATTTTAGAAGATTCCTATATTAATCGTATGAGCAAGCATGTGCCAACTATTGTTGTTAAGCTAGAACATTACTATTCCCTTGCCTTGTTATTCAAACAACATAGCGGTCTTCATTTTGAATTTTTATCAGAACTACATGGAACTGATTTTGAAACATATATGGAGATTTATGTTCATTTATACTCCTTTAAAAATAATCAGTCTGTCGCTTTGAAAGTGAAAATGGATCGTGAAAATCCAAGGGTTGATTCTATTGCATCTATATGGCCAGGTGCGAACTGGCCAGAGTGTGAAGCATATGACCTCCTTGGTATTCAATTTACCAACCACCCTGACCTACATCGCATTATGCTTGGGGAAGATTGGGTTGGTCATCCTCTCCGCAAGGATTATGAACCTTATGATGTGGAGGTGTAAAAGGCAATGATTAGAACAGAAGAGATGTTATTAAATGTGGGACCACAGCATCCCAGTACACATGGCGTTTTTCGTCTTGTTATCAAAATAGATGGAGAAATGATTATTGATGCCAAACCAGTCATCGGTTATCTCCATAGAGGAACAGAAAAAATAGCTGAAAACCTGCAATATACACAAATCATTCCCTATACAGATCGCTTAGATTACTTGGCAGCGATGACAAATAATTATGTGCTTTGCCATGCAGTTGAAACGATGATGGAGCTAGACATTCCTGAACGAGCGGAATACCTTCGCATCATCACGATGGAACTCGGTAGAATTGCTA
The DNA here is from genome assembly GCF_038006865.1 of Cytobacillus sp. FSL R7-0696. Classification (NCBI taxonomy): domain Bacteria; kingdom Bacillati; phylum Bacillota; class Bacilli; order Caryophanales; family Bacillaceae; genus Cytobacillus; species Cytobacillus sp. FSL R7-0696. Next base: position 2,086,493 of record NZ_JBBOWA010000001.1, read on the forward strand.
GTCATCTTGTTTGGTGGGGTACATATTTGCTTGATTTAGGGGCGACAAGTCCATTTTTATACGCTTTTAGAGAAAGAGAAATGATCATTAATTTATTAAATGAAATCTCAGGTGGCCGTCTGACATTTAATTATATGAGAGTAGGCGGAGTGAAGTGGGATGCACCAGACGGTTGGATAGAAAAAGTGAAGGCGTTTATTCCTTACATGAGAGAGCAGTTAGCGGGTTACGGAGATCTCGTAACCGGGAATGAAATTTTCCTTAATCGTGTAAAGGGTATCGGTCAATACACAAAAGAAGAGGCAATGGACTATTCCTTAAGCGGAGCCAATTTACGTTGTACTGGGCTTGCTTGGGATTTACGGAAAAGTGAACCTTATTCCATTTACGACCGTTTTTCTTTTGATATATGTACAGCAGATACAGGTGATGCATGGGGAAGGTACCAAGTGCGTATCCAGGAAATAGAACAAAGTTTACGGATACTCGAGCAAGCAGTGGAGCAATTCCCTGAAACAGGTGAAGTCATGGGTAAGGTTCCTAAAGTCATTAAACCGCCTAAAGGAGAAGCATTTGTACGCATTGAGTCTCCTCGAGGAGAGATCGGTTGTTATATTGCCAGTGAAGGTAAGAAAGAGCCATATCGTCTGAAATTTAGGCGGCCGTCTTTTTATAATCTACAGATCTTACCGAAGTTACTAGTTGGTCAGAATATGGCTAATTTAATCGCGATCCTTGGCGCAATTGATATCGTGCTTGGGGAGGTGGACGGATAATGATTGAGGGATTATTAACCTCTGAAGCGACATGGCTCCATTTCTTCATTTATTTTGCATTAACGGTTCTGCTGTTATTTATTGTTTTAGGCTTTGTCACTTATGCCATTTTAGCAGAAAGAAAGGTTATGGGCTTTATGCAATTGCGACATGGGCCTAACCAAGTAGGAGGAAGATGGGGGCTATTACAAACAGTTGCGGATGTCTTGAAACTACTGATTAAGGAAGATGCCATTCCGCGGGCAGCAGATAAACCATTATTTATTCTTGCGCCGTTAATTGCTTTTACACCTGCTTTTATGGTTTTAGCAATCATTCCATTCACTGATCGATTTCAATTCGCTGATATCGGTGTTGGTTTGCTTTATTATATTGCTGTCTCTGGTATTACGACTGTCGGAGTTGTGACCGCAGGGTGGGCTTCGAATAATAAATATGCATTAATGGGGGCAATGAGGGCAGCCGCACAGATGATATCATATGAAATTCCACTAGTTATGTCGGTCATTGGTGTCATTCTCCTGACAGGAAGTATGAATTTAAATGATATTGTGTTAGCACAAGAAAATGGCTGGTATATTCTTTGGCAACCGATTGCCTTTATCGTCTTCTTTATTGCAGCAGTAGCTGAATTGAATCGGGTGCCGTTTGATTTGGCTGAAGCGGAGTCGGAACTTGTTGCAGGTTATTTTGTTGAGTATACCGGTTTTCGTTGGGCGTTCTTTATGTTAGCTGAGTATGTGTATATGTTCGCAATGTCAGCGTTAATAACTGTCGTCTTTTTAGGTGGTTGGCTACCATTACCCTATTTAGGGTTTATACCGGGAGCCGTTTGGTTTGCGCTTAAATTTATGGTTGTTATCTTTCTGCTTATTTGGTTCCGTGTTACTTTCCCAAGGATACGTGCCGACCAACTAATGGAGTTCGGCTGGAAGGTATTATTGCCAGTAGCAATTGTGAATATCTTCCTCACTGCATTATTAAAAGAATGGATCAATCTATTTTAAAGGGGTGACAAAGGTATGTTTGGATTAGCAAAAGGATTGAAATACACGTTGAAAAATATGACGCGCAAGAAACTAACCTATGATTATCCTAATGAACCCTTACCACTTCCCGATCGCTTTAGGGGAATTCAAAAATTTTACCCAGAAAAATGCATCGTCTGTAATCAATGTGCCAATATATGTCCGACAGATTGCATTACACTCACGGGGAAAAAGCATCCCGATTCAAGTAAGCGGGGGAAAATTATTGATACGTATGATATAAATTTCGAAATTTGTATTCTATGTGATTTATGTACGGAAGTTTGTCCTACTGAGGCAATCATTATGACAAATCAGTTTGAACTCGCAGAATATAGCCGTGATGAATTATTTAAAGATCTTGTGTGGTTGGATGAAAATGATACCCAATTACGAAAGGAGAATAAGGCATGAGCGGCGAGTTTTTCATATTTATTGTTTTATCACTCATCGCTATAGGCGGTGGGATCATGATGATCAACTTAACGAAGGTTGTTCATATGGTCGTCGCTCTCGTCTTTACTTTCATTAGTATTGCTGGCATTTACGTCATGCTTTCTGCAGAATTTATTGCAGTAGTTCAAATCCTCATCTATTCAGGTGCAATCACAATTATGATGCTTTTTGGCATTATGTTAACGCGTCATAATGACAAGAGCGAGACGAGTGGAGGAGGCTTTAGAAAATTTCTCACCTTTCTTGCCATCCTTGGGTTCGGGCTCGTCTTCTACTTAGGTATATACCAACTTGAACTTGGGGAACCATCCACTTCATTGCATGAAAATAATACAGAGCAAATAGGGATTGCCCTTTATTCGAAATATATTATTCCTTTTGAATTAACTTCGGTTATTTTACTCGTCGCTCTTATTGGTGCGATAGTGTTAGCGAAACGGGATGATGAGGAGGGGGAAGAACGTGAGTAGTGTGCCGTTATCTGCCTATTTAACACTAGCCATTATCCTCTTTTGTATCGGATTATACGGGGCATTAACGAAGAAGAATACTGTCATTGTACTTATTGCCATTGAATTAATGTTAAATGCGGTTAATATTAACCTCGTTGCTTTTAGTAAGTATGGCATGATGCCTTCAATAGATGGTCAAATATTTGCCCTTTTTGCCATTGCAGTTGCTGCGGCTGAAGCGGCAGTTGGGCTCGCTATCCTCATTGCTATCTATCGAAACCGTAAATCCGTCAATGTAGATGATTACAACTCTTTGAAAAATTAGCTTGAATGAACATACGTCATTCGTATGAATAAAAGGGGACATGAAGAAATGATGGAGATTGCATGGATCATACCGCTTTTTCCGCTTTTCTCCTTCTTAGTGCTACTTATTTTTGGAAGGAAGTGGCGGAGAGGGCAAATTGATTTCGCAGTAATTCTTTCCTTGGTTAGTTTTATATGTGCCTTACTGGTTTTATTTGCGCGTTTCACACAGGAAAATGTAAAGGTAGAGTTCATATGGCTAACCATAGGGGAGACTCAATTGACTGCAGGCTTTGAGGTCAATCAATTAAATGCCCTAATGCTTGTCATTGTTTCGCTCGTTAGCTTCCTCGTACATATGTATTCAAAGGCATACATGGAGGGAGATGAGCGCATAACAGTATTTTTCTCCTACTTAGGACTATTCACCTTTGCGATGCTTGGACTTGTTCTTTCTCCCAATCTATTACAAACATATATATTCTGGGAGCTTGTGGGCGTTGGGTCATTTCTATTAATCGGTTTTTATTTTTATAAAGAAGAGGCAAAAGTAGCTGCCAAGAAAGCATTTATCATGACGAGAATTGGTGATGTCGGCCTTCTCATTGGTATGATTCTTCTCTTTTGGCAAGTAGGGAGCTTTGAGTATGATGAGATTTTTGCTTCTATCTCAGCGGGTGATCTATCAGAAACGATGGCTACCTTAACAGCTATTCTTATCTTTATCGGAGCCGTTGGGAAGTCTGGTCAGTTCCCGTTGCATTCGTGGTTACCTGATGCGATGGAAGGACCTACGCCTGTATCGGCATTAATCCATGCTGCCACAATGGTAGCAGCTGGTGTTTACCTTGTAGCAGCGCTTTATCCGTTATTCGCCTATAGTGAGGTGGCCATGCTTACCATAGCTATTGTGGGTGGTTTTACCGCCATTTTTGCTGCAACGATTGGGATGACCCAAAAAGATATTAAAAGAGCATTAGCGTATTCTACTGTAAGTCAGCTAGGTTATATGATGCTTGCATTAGGGGTGGGAGGTTACGTGGCAGGTGTTTTCCATTTAACAACACACGCCTTTTTTAAGGCACTATTGTTTTTAGCTGCTGGTAGTGTCATCCATGCTGTTCATACCCAAGATATTGAGAAAATGGGTGGCTTATGGAAGAAGATGAAATGGACTGCGCCATTCTTTCTAATCGGGACAATGGCGATTAGTGGAGTACCTTTATTATCAGGGTTTTTTAGTAAAGAAGAAATATTAGTGTCTGCCTGGGTGAGTGGTCATTACTTATTATTCACACTTGCAATCGTTGCTGCTTTCTTCACTGCATTTTACATGTTCCGCCTATTTTTCTTAGTATTTGGTGGAGAAGAAAAGAAAGAGCATTCAATGGTAAAAGAATCATCCAATTGGATGACTGTTCCCATGCTGGTTCTTGCTTTGTTAGCGATTGTTGCTGGTTATATACAAACCCCTTGGTTCGGAACATTTTTAGGAGATTGGTTAACAACGGGCATAGCTGCAAATGTACATGGTCATCTTGATGGTCCGCTTTGGGTGATGATTGTAGCCACGGTTGTAGCATTCTTAGGTATCTTGCTTGCTTGGTTAATGTATAGTAAGAAAGTTATTTCCCGAGATTGGTTTACATCAAGAGCTCCTTATACGTATCAGCTGGTAGTGAATAAATATTATATCGATGAAGTGTATCAGTATATCTTTGTTAAAGGTAGCCGCTTCGTAAGTCAAGTACTACATTTCGTGGAGGTTTATTTGATTGAAGGTCTCATTTCTCTCGTAACCATCACAATTAGACAGTTGAGCATGCTTGGTTCAAAGTTCCAAAATGGGCAGACTCAATTGTATGGGACGGTTGCTTTTGTTGGGTTAGCCATTCTGATTGTAGTGTTTGCATTGACAGGAGGTGGCTTATAGTGGGATTTCCGTTTATATTGAGCATTATTGTATTTGCGCCCCTTCTCGGTCTCTTATTATTAACACTGGTTGCAAAAACGAAGGAGAAAACGATTAAAACAGTCGCTATACTTAGTACCCTTCCTTCTCTTTTTCTATCAATCTACTTAATTATCTCATCTAAGATGGGTGTAGAATTAGTTAGTTATTCCGGGAAATTAAGTTGGATGCAATTTGGTAATCCCGAAGTCTTTGGCAAATTATACAGTATTGATTATGAATTAGGAGTAGACGGTTTTTCTCTTACTCTATTGTTATTAACTGCCTTACTCTCTACGTTAGCCGCTTTTGCTTCATTTCAGATCAAAGCAGGGTGGAAAGGATATTACATGCTATTTCTATTATTAGAAGTTGGCATGCTCGGGGTGTTTGCTGCTGAGAACTTAGTTTTATTCTTTATCTTTTTTGAAGTGACATTAGTGGCAACCTTCTTTTTAATAGGTAAATGGGGGCTATATGAAAAAGAACGAACAGCCTTCTCTTTGCTCATTTATAACGGGATTGGGTCAGCAATCCTTTTAGTTGTCATCATGGTATTGTTTGCCAAAACAGGTACAGCGAATATCGAGGCTTTAATGTCTATTTTAAGTGCGGATGATGGAACGGTTTTTTCGCCAAAAGTGAAAACGGGCTTGTTGCTTGCGTTATTCATTGCCTTTGGGATTAAGCTTCCTATTTGGCCGTTTCACAGCTGGATGGTTAAGGTTCATTCTGAAGCGCCAGCAGCAATTGTCATGCTTCATGCAGGTGTACTATTGAAAATTGGCGCCTATGGTCTCATCCATTTTGGTTTAGGTTTCTTTCCTAACCAGTTTCAATCGCTCACTTTATGGCTGGGGATACTCGGTGTAATCAACTTGCTTTATGGTGCATTTTTAGCATTATCCCAAAAAGAACTGAGAAAAATTTTAGCTTACTCATCGATTTCGCATATGGGTATCGTGCTTATCGGATTGGCTGCATTAAATGAAGCGGGGATACAAGGAGCGATGTTCCAAGTGGTCTCACATGGGTTAATTGCCGCCTTATTCTTCTATCTTATCGGCATCTTTTATGAAAGATATCAATCTAGTTCCATGGATGATTTAAATGGGCTAGCGAAAACAATGCCAATTGCTTCAGGTTTTTTGTTAGTAGCAGGTCTCGCCTCATTAGGTTTACCCGGTATGTCAGGGTTTGTCGCGGAATTTCTCGTGTTCCTAGGTCTATTCCAAGAATGGCCAGTGCTTGCAGTAATCGCATGTTTAGGCATTATATTGACGGCTGTATATATATTACGAGCAGTGCTAGGGATTACTTTTGGCCAACAAGAGAAGGCGAAAAGGGTAAGAGATATGACGCCATTAGAGATTTGGCCAGCAATTATTTTGCTTTTGTGTATTGTTGGTATTGGTGTTTATCCGGATATTATCAGTTCAACTTTAAAATCAATCATCATTGGATTAGGGGGGTGAAATAAAAATGGATCTTGATACATTATTATCATTTAGTTGGCATGCGATGGTGCCAGAATTTATTATTCTTGGTACAGCTACTCTACTATCCCTCCTAGATTTATTTCTACCGAGATCGTTTCATCGGAAATGGCTCGGTTGGCTTGGTGTAGGAAGTATCATTGCAGCTTTAATCTTTTTACTTACACTCATAGGGGACACACCTTTTGCGATCCTTTATGACACCTTCCGATTAGATTCCTTTGCGATTGCTTTTAAATTAGTGTTATTAGTTGCAGCAGGCTTTGTGTTGTTGTTAGCTATTTCTTATGAACCGAAAGAAAAATTAACGGAGTTCAGGGGAGAGTTTTTCTATTTATTTTTAGTGGCATTACTTGGTGCGATGATTATGTCCTCCAGTGCGGATTTAATTACTCTTTTTGTAGGTTTAGAGCTAATGACCTTATCATCCTATATATTAGTAGGAATAAGAAAGAAGCATCTCCCTTCAAACGAGTCAGCAATGAAATATGTCATTAATGGAGGAATTGCCACAGCTATTACCTTGTTCGGCATGAGTTATTTATATGGTATTGCTGGGACAACCAATATTTTAGAAATGACTGGTAGGCTTCAAGAGTTAACGAATACTCAACATCTATTTTTATTAGCACTAGCTTTTCTAATGATTTTAGTTGGTTTATCATTTAAAATCGCTGCAGCACCTTTTCATATGTGGACACCAGATGTTTATGAAGGAGCGCCGATACCAGTTACCGCTTTTTTGAGTATTATTTCAAAAGCAGCAGGGTTTATTTTAATCATTCGAATGTTCATCACGGTTTTTTATCATATTCCGGATGTGAGTAACAATTCTTCTTTATTAATGGCGCTGCAGAACTTTTTAGCCGTTCTTGCTGCCGTGACGATGATATGGGGGAATTTAGTGGCTCTAAGGCAAACGAAGATTAAGCGGATGCTTGCTTATTCAAGCATTGCGCATGCGGGATATTTATTAGTTGCGGTAACAGCTTTCTCAGCCTTTATGGTAGAGACGATTTGGTTTTATTTAACCGCCTATTTATTTATGACAATCGCTGTTTTTTCCTTATTACAATTAATGAATATTGAAGAGTTAAAGCAATTGTCTGGGCTTTCCAAACGCGCTCCCCTTTTAGCTGTTGCACTCGCACTTACTATGCTAGGGTTAGCGGGAATACCTGGAACATCAGGGTTTATTGGCAAACTGAATATTTTTCTAGGCGCATTAAGCACAGAACCAACGCATTATCTATTAGCTGTTATTCTAATCGCCACTACGGTGATATCTTATATATATTATTTTAAGTTGATTGTTTACGCCTTTTTCCGAGAAGCGAATCATACTTTTCAAATGAGTGGGAAGAAGTTGAATGGCGTTATCATAAGTATTTGCGTGATGATGACAATACTACTTGGCGTTTTTCCACAATTAGCTTATGATTTCCTCCATCAAAATTTTTTATCATTTTATGATTTCTTACAGTAGAAACGGGTATAGAAGAAGGGAGAGCTCCTTCTTCTTTTTAATTTATGGAAAGCAAAGGGCTTAAAGTAAAGTAAATTATGGAAAAATAAATTTAGGTGAAACGAAAAGTGAAACAAAAACGTCAATTGTTAAGAGGGTGTGTGCTATCTTTCTGAAGGTGATTTGAGTTAAAATAAATGGTGTAGTTTTTGATTGAAGGAGTGGGTCATGTGATCTCTGGATTTGGCCAACAGGCATTGGTTAGTATTATTGTACATTTAATATTTATTGCTGTAGCTTGGTATGCTTTGCAAGCGATTAAAATTGATACGTGGATCAAGGCGAACCATGTTTTTCAAGCAAGGGTATTATATGTATTGTTATCGATCGCACTTGGATCGATTGTCGGTAACTTTGTGCTTGATTATCTTCTTTGGTCTCAACAACTTCCATTTATTTTGCAATAATCCATTTGTCAAAAAATAGACCTGAAATATAGGTCTTCGTACATGTTTTCATTTGCTCAAAGTTTGAGTACAATGCATGATGTTGCTATAAATTTTCTTAAAACTATACATATAAACTGACTTAATCTTCACTCAACTAGTGGATGTCAAAATGTGACGATAATTCCCAAGTATGCGGATCTCTCCTTTGGTAACAATGGTAGTAAGGGAGGGAGTTTAAATGAAGAAGTATTCATTTATATTTTCTATAATGGGAATTGTCGGGTTAGTTTGGATTATTTTCGGCAATCATTCGGATGCAGCATCTGTAGAAGAGCTTTCACTAATACAAATCGCTCAAACTGTACAGGACGAGAATATTTTAATTCAAGAATGGTCAGTTCATGCAAGGGAAAACTTGGAAACATTACAAACCTTTGCAGAAGTAAAAGCATATACTAAAGAGATGAAAAAGAGTTTTACAGACTGGAAATGGTCTGTCCAAAAGGAATCTCAAGAAAGATATGAAGTCATCGGGACGCTTAAAAAAAATGATCTGACTGAAACGATAAAAATACTTTCAACCGACACAAAAAACAATGTACAAACGTATGTCATTTATGAGGCGAAAGGTGCTGGCTACAAAGGCAGTATCCAGGAAAATATGGGGAACTATATGAAAAGTCAGATGTCTGACATTTTTACTAAAAAACCCAATATTTTCTCTTGTATCATTGGTCATTATGATGGTAATATGAGGGAGTCTATGCTTGAACAAATGAACGGATTATTGTCCACATTTAATGCGAAAGAAATAGAAGCGTTAGAAGAAGAGCAATTTATTTCGACATCGGCATATTCACCTATGTTCAAAGAGTCTGTTACAACGGATGGCAAAGATATGAATTTACAAATTGGCTTAAGAAAAGAAGGGTTGGGCGCTAAGACAACTATTGTTATCGGCACACCCATCATAACGATTGAATATTAATATAGAGAAAATGGACGCGGAGGGGAATACACTTTGGAAAAAATCATCGTCCGCGGCGGAAATCGGTTAAGTGGCACAGTCAAAGTAGAAGGCGCAAAAAATGCTGTTTTACCGGTAATCGCTGCAACATTGTTAGCAAGTGATGGAAAAAGCGTAATTCGTGATGTCCCAACTCTCTCCGATGTATATACAATTAATGAAGTATTACGTTTTTTAAACGCCGAAGTGGGGTTTGATAACAATACAGTAACTGTTGATGCATCTAGAGAGTTAAAAGTAGAAGCACCATTTGAATATGTTCGAAAAATGCGTGCATCTGTTTTAGTCATGGGTTCACTATTAGCGAGAAATGGAAGAGCAAGAGTAGCATTGCCAGGCGGTTGTGCGATTGGTTCACGCCCGATAGATCAACATTTAAAGGGTTTTGAAGCAATGGGTGCAACAGTTAAGGTTGGCAACGGTTTTATTGAAGCAGAAGCTCCAGAAGGAAAACTGCATGGTGCAAAAATATATCTTGATTTTCCTAGCGTAGGCGCAACAGAAAATATTATGATGGCCGCTACATTAGCAAAGGGTACAACGATTCTAGAAAATGTAGCAAAAGAGCCAGAAATTGTGGACCTTGCGAACTTCCTTAATAAAATGGGTGCAAAAGTTCGTGGTGCTGGAACAGGAACGATTCGTATTGAAGGTGTGGATGTATTATTTGGTGCTGAGCATCATATTATTCCAGACCGAATTGAAGCAGGTACATTTATGGTAGCAGCAGCCATTACAGGCGGCGATGTTCTTGTCAAAGGTGCTGTACCAGAACATGCGACATCTTTAATTGCAAAAATGGAAGAAATGGGCGTTCAGTTTATCGAAGAGGAAGAAGGCGTTCGCGTCATCGGCCCGTCAGAGCTTAAAGCTGTAGATATCAAAACGATGCCTCACCCAGGTTTTCCAACAGATATGCAATCTCAAATGATGGCACTATTGCTTCATGCCAAAGGCACAAGTGTTATTACGGAGACTGTATTTGAAAACCGCTTCATGCATGTGGAAGAATTCCGTCGCATGAATGCAGATGTGAAAATCGAAGGTCGCTCTGTTATTATGGAAGGACCATCCAACCTACAAGGTGCAGAAGTTGCCGCAACCGATTTACGTGCTGCAGCTGCTCTCATCTTAACAGGACTTGTAGCAGACGGCATAACACGTGTAACAGAATTAAAACATCTTGACCGTGGCTATGTCGATTTCCATAAGAAACTAGCGAGCTTAGGTGCAGACATTGAACGTGTGACTGAAGCAGACGAAGATATGTCTACAACTGAACAAACCATCATTACTGATTTGAATGCCTAAAAATGGCTGAACCACTCATCTTTTTAAAGATTAGTGGTTTTTTTTTGGGCTAAGGATGAAAATGCAGATGTACATATATGTGAGATAAGTAATGTGTGGGCGCACAGAGTGTATAAAACTGATGAGATGTGTGGCAAACAGGAAATGCGCACAAATAGAGTTCACAAAACCATCAATTGTGTGGGCGAAAAAAGACAGAAGTTCATCCACAAATTTTTTTTAAGTGTTGTAGGACTCTATCTATGATTTGGTTGTGGACTCAAAACTATTCATTACCATAGTGAAGGTGAACATTTACCTCTCGCAAAAAGCCCTCACTCCATTTTCTCTTGGTTCTCTATCTCTACCATTACATACGAAATAGCTACTTTACTAGAGAAATTCAATAGTGGGATTTTGTCATAATGGCTCTATTTCGACCATATGATTGAATGAGACGTGAATCTTGATGGAGGCTAGCATATGACAAAATTCAAACCATTCATCGTACTATCAGCAGTACTCTTTACACTTGTATTAATTATTCCAGCCTTACTAGTAGTTCTTCCTTTCGGAAATGATGAGAAGCAAGAGAATCGGGAGGCTGTGACTGCGGAGAAGAAGAAGGAGGAGGCAACGCCTTTCACCTCGATGGAACCTGCAGTTGATGTGGCAGTTTATCGCACCGATGCCAAAAAAGTGGAGACATTTGCTTTTGAAGACTATCTTATTGGGGTTGTTGCTTCTGAGATGCCTGCTGAGTTTGAGTTAGAGGCGTTGAAGGCACAAGCACTAGCAGCGCGAACGTATACCATGCAGCATCTACTGGCAGATGAGGGCTCATTACCAGATGGTGCCATGATTACTGATTCCACTGATGATCAAGTTTTTAAAAACAAAGAAGAGCTCAAGAAAATATGGAAGTCGGATTATGATTGGAAAATCGAGAAAATTACGCAAGCAGTTCAAGAAACAAGTGGGCAAATTCTTACCTATGATGGTAATCCTATAACAGCAGCGTTCTTCTCAACAAGTAATGGCTATACGGAAAATGCAGAAAATGTTTGGGCGAATGCCACGCCGTATTTAAAAAGTGTCAAAAGCCCCTGGGACATTGATACACCAAAATTTGCTGATCAAATCTCTATCCCTGTATCCGAATTTGAAAAAAAGTTAAATGTGAAAGTACCTTCGGGTCAAACTGTTGCTAAAATTGTTGAGAAAACAGATGGTAATCGAATAGGGAAAGTAGATATTAATGGAACCATGATTAAAGGAACAGATGTTAGAATGAAATTAGGGTTGCAATCAACTGACTTTACCCTGAAGAGAAATGGTGATCAGATTAATATACAAACAAAAGGGTATGGACATGGGGTTGGCATGAGTCAGTATGGTGCAAACGGTATGGCGAAAGAAGGTAAATCATATAAAGAAATTGTTTCTTATTACTATAAAGGAATCGAAATTAGTGAATCTGATACGATGGTGGCAAAATTAACTGCACAAAAGTAAGTTTAAACAAACAGCTTCAATCGGAGCTGTTTGTTTTCTGTTTGAATATAGACCTATTGGTACTTCAGTATTCAGAATATAATTATTTTGATAAAACATGTATATAAAAATCGAGTTAGTAAAAAATAAATCCAAAAAAATATTTAGATGATGTATATATCTTCTGGAATCTGTTCAAACTGATGCCAGAGGTGATGAAAAATGAGAGAGGAAGAAAAAAAGACTTCTCAAGATTCTAGTTTTAAAAAGTTTATGAAGAAACGTTGGGCTTATCCAGCAATTTACATCGCGAGTGCAGCACTCATACTTAGTGGTGTTCTATGGTTCCAAAACAGCAATGAAAATGCTTCAGACACAGATGGATTCGATTACGGTGAGACAGATCTTACTGGCAAAGGTAATGAGGATGCAGTTGAAGTGAATAATGCAATGGAGAACTTTGTGCTACCGGTAGAAAAAGCGGACGGAGCAGTAATCCAAACTAAATTCTATGATGTACATGGTGAGGAAGCGGCTCAAGAAGAAGCTTTGGTATTCTACAATAACACATACCAACCAAATGCAGGTATTGACATTGTTATGGAAGATGGGAAAACATTTGAAGTTCGTGCAGCATTAAGTGGAACAGTGACTAAGGTGGAGGAAGATGCAACACTAGGAAATGTCGTTGAAATTCAGCATGCTGAAGGAATTGTGACACGCTACCAATCCATTACTGATATGAAAGTAAAAGAAGGTAGTGTAGTGGAGCAAGGAGATACAATTGCTCAATCTGGTCAAAGCCAAATTAACCAAGAAGCTGGAGAGCACGTACACTTTGAAATCCGTAAAGATGGTGTAGCTGTAAACCCAGAGGAGTTTGTTGGTAAAACGTTAAGTCAATTGGAAAAAGCTGAAATAGCTGAAGAGAGTACACCTGCTGAAGATGCAGCCCAAGAAGGTTCAACGGAAAGTGCTGATGATGAATCAGATGCTGCGCCAAGTGATGAAGGCCAATCAGAAGATGATGGTGCAAGCAATGAAGATGAAACAGACGCTGATGCTTCTTCAGATACACAAGAATCATAAATAAATGTTGAGACAAAAATGGAAAAGTTTCGACATTTCTCGGGAAATATTCATTCGTGAATATTTCCCTTTTTATTTCTTATGGAGTTTGAGTAGAATGTATTGATAGTAATGAATTTCTCTTATATGTAATGAATAAATCTTGTCCAGTAAATGCTTGAAGTCTAGAAGCAGACTGTAGAGGTGCCAGTAAAGTGAAAAACTCTTCATCGTCTTGGAATTCGAGCACACGATCATCTGCAGCCCCAATAAGTTTAGCTTGCGATGTATACATTTCATCAATGATGGTTAATGGTTGAAAAGCGTAAATATGATTATCCTTAAGGTTGTTGAGAGCTTTTAATTCTTCAACGCTTAATCCGTATCTACCGGCAATTCTCCATAATGTTTCCCCAGGAGCGACAATATGTATAAATGGTTCACCTGATAAACCTTGATAATTTGTAGGATATGGAATGTCTAGCGATTGCCCTACAGTAATATAATTGTCTACAAGTTGGTTATGTATCTTTAATTCTTCGACAGAAAGATTATGTTTTTTGGCAATACGATAGAGTGTGTCATTTTTTTGAACTTTATAAGTAGCGGCTTCTGATGATTGCTCATTCAAGCTGAAAATGACAGCAAGGATAATGACTGTAGCAGCCAAGATGCCTGTTAATTTCATTCTTCTTAATTTCATCCTTCTTTGTCTCGCTTCAAAGATTCTCTCTTTCCGTGGCTTTAACACTGTCAAAATAAATCACCCTTCAATTGGAAAATAATTGTTATATAACCATGTTTTATCTATTGGCTCGAATTTTAGTGTAAGTCAGGGATGGATTAAACAACAATAGGAATAAAGAATCTCTTGTTCATTATAAAGAATTGGGTATTTGGTTTTTATGTATAGACTTTTATCACTTTTCGTTGGTTACTGAAATACATTTAATTGAGTGATTAGAACTAAAAATTCTAATTTGTAATATAGCGTAAGAAAAAGGGTTTGCGAAACTTGTCGAAAAATAAGTATTTATGATCAGGTCTAACAACCCTTTTGTAAGTCATAAGTCGCAGGTATTAAATAACAATCATGTTATATAGAGAATGTCTTCTTAAAAAAGATTGCTTAAAATGAAAAAAACATACCGTTACTTGTCCTACTTGTGTTTTTTGTGCATATATTTTAATCCAAGCTAATAAACTGTTACAAACCTTACAAAGAGAATGTTTGAGGTGAGGGGTCGTTTGTTTAGTAACAGCTGTATAATCTCTAGGATATGTTTAGCTACTGCTCGGCAGGTTTACCTGCTACTCTTTTAACAACTAGTAAAACACACACTATAAGACAAAGTAAAAACGAGTCTCATTTCACACTTCTCACATCCAATTTAGGGAGGGCGAGTAGTGTGCACGATTACATCAAAGAGAGAACCATCAAGATTGGAAAGTATATCGTGGAGACGAGAAAAACGGTTCGCGTAATTGCGAAGGAGTTTGGCGTATCCAAAAGTACAGTCCATAAAGATCTTACAGAAAGATTGCCTGAAATAAATCCTGACCTTGCTAATGAAGTAAAAGAAATATTAGATTATCATAAGTCCATTCGTCATTTGCGAGGGGGAGAAGCAACAAAGTTAAAGTATAAGAAAGAAGAGCTTGAAGAAGAACCCATCAAATAATGTATGAAGCGGGCAGAGGGAGGTAAGGTACAACCATCTGCCTGTTTAACCTTACTCCTTTATTACTTCAAAGTGTTCCCGCAGCTTTTATCCCAAGAATCAACCATTTCAACAATTTCTCCTTAAAAAGTCACAATATATTTTGACAAATAGTTATTTATTCTCCTAGAGATGTGCTAAAATAATTAACTAGGATATAATGAACTTGATATGTGCTTTTGTTAACGTGGAAGCCCTAGAATATACATAAAATAACTCTTTTCTCAGGTTGCTTGAGAAAGGCTTTTGTATGGGGAAATATTCGTGCGGAAACGAAAAATCAATGATAGATTGCTTACATAAGCAAAAAACACAAAAGGCATTTTACTTGCCTATTAAGCCATTTGAACTGTAAAAAATGAGAAGAAGATTAGTTGCGAGGAGGAAGTTAGGAACAATGTTTGCAAGAGATATTGGAATTGACTTAGGTACGGCAAATGTACTGATACACGTAAAAGGAAGAGGGATCGTTTTAAATGAACCTTCTGTTGTAGCCATTGATAAAAACACGAATAGAGTACTAGCTGTCGGTGAAGAAGCACGCCGTATGGTGGGGAGAACGCCTGGAAATATTATTGCTATTCGCCCGCTAAAAGATGGTGTAATTGCTGACTTTGATGTAACGGAAGCGATGCTTAAGCACTTTATTAACAAATTAAATGTGAAGGGTTTTCTATCTAAACCGCGTATTCTTATTTGTTGCCCTACCAATGTAACGAGCGTTGAGCAAAAGGCGATTAAAGAAGCAGCAGAAAAAAGTGGCGGTAAGAAAGTCTATCTTGAAGAAGAACCGAAAGTTGCCGCAATTGGTGCGGGAATGGATATTTTCCAACCAAGTGGTAATATGGTCGTAGATATTGGTGGAGGAACAACGGATGTGGCTGTTCTATCTATGGGTGATATTGTTACATCTTCTTCAATTAAAATGGCCGGTGATAAATTTGACAATGAAATTCTCCAATACGTTAAAAAGGAATATAAGCTTTTAATTGGTGAGCGTACGGCTGAAGATATTAAAACTTCTATTGCAACGGTATTCCCTGACTCTAGAAATGAGAGCATGGAAATTCGTGGTCGTGATATGGTTTCTGGATTACCTCGCACAATTACTGTTCACTCAAAAGAAATCGAACAAGCTTTAAAAGAGCCTGTAGACGTGATTGTCCAAGCTGCAAAAAGTGTTTTAGAACGAACACCACCTGAACTATCAGCAGATATTATTGATCGTGGCGTTATTCTGACTGGTGGAGGAGCATTGCTTCATGGTATCGATATGCTTCTTGCTGAAGAATTAAAAGTACCTGTTCTCATTGCTGAAAATCCGATGGACTGTGTCGCAGTTGGAACTGGAATTATGCTTGATAACATTGATCGTTTACCACGAAAAAAATTAAGTTAACAAATGAGTAAGGCTGACCTAATGATCTTCTATAGGCCAGCCTTTTCGTTGAAGAGCAATGCATTTACCTCTAAGTAAATAATGCTAATTAATTATGCACCCTTTCCGATATAAAAGGGAGACGATAATATACGGGAGTGACCGATATGTTTAGAGGGTTTTACACTGCAGCATCAGGTATGTTAACGCAGCAAAGAAGAACGGAAATGTTAGCTAATAATATGGCCAATGCAAATACACCTGGTTTTAAAGCAGATCAAACAGCAATTAGCAGTTTCTCTGATATGTTACTGCAAAGAATAGATAGTCAAAATATCCCTACAGAAAACGGGTTTCGTATACCAGTTAACGAAACAGTTGGAAGTATTAGTACAGGTGTATATTTACAAGAAGCTATGCCTTTATATACCCAGGGTGATTTAAATGAAACAGGTCTGGCTACAGACTTATCGCTTGAAAATGGTAATCTTCCGGACGGTAGTGCATTGTTTTTTACTGTTGCTGGTGAAGATGGCAATACAAAATATACACGCAATGGTAATTTCACATTAGATAGCCAAGGATATTTGACTTCAGCAAGTGGTCTATACGTTTTAGATCAAAACGGGAACAGAATCCAACCGGGTAGTGAATCATTTACCGTTAATGATGAAGGGTATTTAACAGATGCAGCTGGAAATACCACACGCATTGGCGTAGCTTATGCGGAAACAACAGAAAATCTTCTAAAACAAGGAGATGGGCTCTTCGCTACGGAAGATAATACTGCTTTGCAAAATGGTTACGGTAATGTTGCCTTTCGTATCCAACAAGGTTTCTTAGAACGTTCCAATGTTGATACCTCAAGAACGATGACAGATATGATGGCAAGCTATCGTACGTTTGAAGCCAACCAAAAAGTGTTACAAGCATACGACCGCAGTATGGAGAAAGCAGTAAACGAAGTTGGCCGTCTTGGATAACAACTAGGAAGTTATAAGGAGGCGATGAAATGAACCGTGTAATGATTACAGCAACAAACACCTTATCACAATTACAAAAGCAAATGGATATACATGCCAATAATATGGCGAATGTCGATACTACAGGTTTTAAAAGAAGAGAAGCGTCTTTTGGTGAACTTCTCGTTCAACAATTTAATAATCAACCTGCTGAAGAACTAATGGGCGTACAGAGAATGACTCCAGAAGGTGTTAGACAAGGTGTAGGGGCTAAACTTGCCCAAGCTAAGCTAGTGAGCACACAAGGCAGTCTAAAATCAACTGATCGGGCATTAGACTTCGCTTTAACAGGAGAAGGTCAATACTTCCGCATTCTTCAACAAACCGAAAACGGTGCTGAAATCCGTTATACAAGAGACGGTTCTTTCCATCTTACGCCGTCAGGGAATAATGAAGTGATGCTCGTAACTGGGAATGGTGATGCCGTTTTAGGACAGAATAATGAACCCATTACTTTTTCGTCAGATGTAAACCAGTTTACATTATTGGAGCAAGGCAGACTCCAAGCTCAGACTGCTAATGGAGGCACTCAAACGGTAAATCTTGGGATTACGGTCGTCCATAAACCACAATATTTAACACAAATCGGTGAAAATATGTTAAGCTTGCCTGCAGAGGCTGAAATGGATGGCATTGATATTTATACTGATTTAGCTGGGCAGTTTAGTGGCGATATTTCACTGTCACAAGGTGTCCTAGAACAATCAAATGTCGACCTTTCAAAGGAAATGACCGACCTAATGAACACACAACGTTCATACCAATTTCAATCACGTTCAATAACGATGGCTGATCAAATGATGGGCCTCATTAATGGAATTCGTTAAAGGGGAAGAAAACGATGTCACTTAATAACGAGCAAGATTCGTCAACAAGAATAACTAAACAAAAAGCGCAACATAATTCAACTACTACACGTGAAGATAAAACCACAGTGAACCGAATTAGAGTGCGACTTATACCGATCTGGCTACGAATTATTATTGTGCTAGTTTTACTTGCCATTTGTATCATCGCGGGTGCAGCGTTTGGATATAGTGTGCTTGGTGATGGCCAGGCAACAGATATCTTTAAAAAAGAAACGTGGATGCATATGATTGATTTGGTTAATAAAGAGAACTGAAGAATGGGGAGCGCATTGATATGCCTCCTTTTTGTTTTGTCTTATTTGAAGAATTTGAAAATGAACTTGTTTTATCTTTGCATTTGGCCTTTTTTTTAGTACAATAATAATTAATATTATACCTATTATTAGTAGGAGGTACTAAAAATGCTTGATATTAATGAAATAAAAGAAATTATTCCTCATCGTTATCCCTTTTTATTAGTAGATAAAATCCTTGAAGTAGAAGAAGGTCAACGAGCTATTGGCATTAAAAATGTAACGGCTAATGAAGAATTCTTTAATGGCCATTTCCCTGATTACCCCGTCATGCCTGGTGTTTTAATTGTTGAAGCATTAGCACAAGTAGGCGGAGTGGCAATGCTGAAAAAAGAAGAAAATAAAGGCAAGCTCGCTTTCTTCACTGGGATTGATAAATGTCGATTTAAAAAACAAGTGAAGCCGGGCGATCAGTTACGATTAGAGGTCGAAATGACTCGTGTGAAGGGCCCGATTGGTAAAGGAAAAGGTGTAGCAACCGTCGACGGCGAACTAGTTTGTGAAACAGAAATGATGTTTGCATTGAAATAACATCAAAAGAAGTAATGCCCACTTTATATAGGGCATTACTTCTTTTTTTTCGCTGCAAGGCACTTAACAGGCGGAAAATTTTACAATTAACCAATTTGAAATTTTGTTCAGGTTTTCGGGAACGATAACAAAAGACCACAATAGAGGTCAAAAATTTTTGAAATTGGAAGGGAGTTTTACCCATGAATACAAAATTGTTAAAATTACTGTCTGCATCTGCTTTAGCGGCGACCATGCTTGTAGGTTGTGGAGCAAACAACAATGAGCAAGATCCACCGCCAGAAGATAATGAAAATATTGAAGAGCCAGCAGAATTAGAGGATGGAAACGACATTAATAATAATGATCAAGACGATCTAAACAATGATGATGATGGTATGCTTGAAGAAGACAATAATACAGATGAAAATTTAAATGAAGAGGCACCTGCGGACGAAGAAAACAAAGATAATATGTAAATAAAAAAGAGGTTCCGATTAATCAATCGGAGCCTCAAAAGTTTAAAGATATCCACGCGAATATTTCGAGTATGTACATCTCAAAAAATCGGGTAGAGATCCTCGGAGAAAGCATATATTAGCTTTTCCTTATTTTTTATTACTCGTCAATCTTTGCGCTCTTTTCATTTGTCCTTTAAATTCAGCAAGAAGTTTTTCGCCGCTTAACCCTTTAGAAACGAGATCACTAAGTAATATCTCTGCGAATTCATTTCTTTTATGACGAATGCTCCCTAAGAAAAGGACACTCATATGTTCTTCAAATTCATTAATGGATGCAATTTTAGTTATGAAATGTGCTGGATCATTATCTTTTTTCGTAATTACTACTTGTAGCGGCACGTCGATTTCTTTTTTGCGGAGATTGGAAAAGAAGGAAAGGTGCTTTTTATCAATAAAGGCCTCGAGTAGCCACCGACTATTCTCATCCTCTTTATTAATAATGAGTCCGTCCTCCAATTCGACATCTACTAACTCATCCTCATCCCAAACCTGCATGGAAACTAGCTTAAATGTCTTCATGCGACCCCTCCCTTTCTCAAAAGTTAACTGAGTTGTCTAAATTATATCATAGAAGATATACAAAACGAAAATATCTTACAAAAGGTAAGTTATAGATTATTTACCCCTTTTTAGGTCCCCTTCACACTTATAAAAAGAAATAGTATATGCTTAAGGAAAACAGATTGAAGGAGATAAAAGTTGGAAAAATATCGGACCAATACCTTACATTTTACATACCATTTCACATGCTCTCCCAATGAAATAACAGCAAGCGATAAACGTGATACTGCAAAAATTCTGTCGATAAATATTTTTTTTACAATAAAGATTAACAATCAATTATATTTCCAAGCAGATTTACCTGCCTTTGAATTTTATAAAGCATTGGCGAAATGGCAAAAGAAATGGTTGAAAAATCAACAAGCGGCATTTTATTATTTTTCAATTGAGTATGATGAAGGAGCTATTTTAGAAATGATTCCTTTTCATCAGTTAGCACGATTGAACACTAGCTGGCCAGAAGCTGAGATTTATCATGTTTTTGCCCACCAATATCTTGTAAACGAGCTAAGCTTATTAGAAGGAAATTTAAAAAACGATATAGAACGTTATTTTGATATTAAAATAAGTTCATTTATGCCTCATATTCCTTATAGAGAAGAATGTTGAAATTTGTCGAAATTTATCTTACCTTTATTGCAAAAGTTAATTTTTTGGCCTATTTTTATGGAAAAATTTAAATTCTGACCATCTATCCGCAGTTTTGAAAGCCTATCGTAAACGAAAATTATTTTTCCGTTTTTTTACAAGTGATACAAGCTATATTAACCTAGTGTCAGAAAGGAGGAGGATGATGAATCAAGTTGGCATTGTTGGAAGGTTGACGAAAGAGCCGGATTTAAGACTTGTATCAGATGGAAGGTCAGTGGCAAATATAACGGTTGCGGTCAATCGTCAATTTCGCAATCAAAATGGAGAGGTAGAAACTGATTTTATTCAATGTACACTTTGGCATAAATCTGCGGAAAATCTCGTTCAGTATTGTACGAAAGGGTCACTTATAAGTGTTGCTGGCAGATTACAATCAAGATCATATGAAAAGGATGGAAAAAGAAAGTATGTGATGGAAGTGATCGTCGAGCAAGTGCGTTTCCTCGATAATCGAAAGAAAGAAAAACAACAAAGAGAGGAGATGAATCCAGATGACTCAAGAACAAAAAGTGATGGAAACACTCATAGAGAGTCTTATCAAAATGCTTGGTAATGCAAACTATCGAATGAGTGAGATGGAGAGTAGACTGGCACAATTAGAATGTATATTGAAAGAATCGTATGATAGAGGAAGAAAAAGAGCTTAAAGGAACCTCAATTTACTTATATCCCCTTATTACCCTCTATTAGAAAGAATCAATGAACATCCTCATCATATCCCCAACTTGAAGCAGTGCCTATCGCACTGTTTTTTTCTTGTAAGTATTAGGATGACAAAAAAATAGCGTCGTTTATAGGATATTTAAAAGTAAGATGAAGTTCAACAAAATAAGAAAGCAAGTGGAGAATGGAGAAATCTACACTTAAATAGGAAGGCTAAGTCATTGTAGCAAAAGGGTGCTATAAAAGACTTAGCAGTATAGAACCATGACAATATATCATTTTCGTTTTCTTTACCTTTTTATGCTGAAAAAAAGTGCGCTTGTTATAGTTACATTTCTCCTCTATACCATTTATGATTTCCCGTTTGTTTTTATTTTGAGAGAGGAAAAAGTGGGTATATGTGAATGGTTCATTAATAAAAAATATTTCGAATTATAAAATAATTATATTTTACTAGGCAAATTAGCATAAATTGGTACTTTAGTACTCTAAAACTAAATTTTTCCTTATGTTAATTTAATAGAGAAACAAAAAATTCTGAATTTTATTTACAGAGGGGGAGTTGAATGTTGAAAAAAAGCAGGATTCTTGTCGTATTAATGGCCTTTTTACTTATTTTCTCTGGATCAGTGTCAGCGGCAGTACCTGAGAAGAAGGTAGAAAATACTAAAGGGAAAGAAAATCAGCTCAATCTACAAAAAATAGAAAAAACGGATGCAGAGGAACAATATAAGAAGTCTGATATTGTTCGTGTAATTGTCGAAATGGATAGTGAGCCGACCATTGCATACGCACAGAAAACAAAAAAAACATTTAAAGAACTACCCGCAGCAACTAAGAAGAAACTGACAAACGAGAAACTAGCAGAACAAAAAGCGGTGAAGCAAAAAGTTAAAGACAACAAAGTAAAGCTCGTCGAACATGAAAGTTTCACAACAGTTGTGAATGGATTTAGTGCAGATGTAATGTATGGGGATATTGAGAAAATTAAAGAAGTAAAAAATGTATCCTCTGTTGAAATAGTGAATGAATATGAACGCCCAGAGGAAAAACCTGACATGGTTTACAGTAAAGAATTGGTACAAGCTCAAGAGGCTTGGAGAGAATATGGTTACAAAGGTAACGGTATGGTTGTCGGGGTTATTGATACAGGTATTGATCCAGATCATCAAGATATGATTTTATCAGATGAGACGGAAGTCGATTTAACAGAATCTAAGGTTAATAGAATAAAAGCAGATAACGAGCTACCGGGAAGCTATTATACTGAAAAAGTTCCATATGCTTACAATTATATGGATGAAGACGAAGTAATCGGTGATGTGGCTGAAGGAGCAAGTATGCATGGTATGCACGTATCAGGGACAGTAGGCGCAAATGGGGATGAAGAAGATGGTGGAATTAAAGGTATTGCACCGGAAGCGCAAATTCTCGGTTTGAAAGTATTTGGTAACGATCCTGAATTCGGTTCTACATATGGAGATATCTATGTAAAAGCCATTGATGATGCGATTATTTTAGGAGCGGACGTATTAAATATGAGTCTTGGATCAACAGCAGGGTTTGTTTCGCCAGAATCTGCTGAATATAAAGCGATTGAGCGAGCAGTTGATAATGGCGTCCTGATGTCTATTTCAGCTGGTAACTCTGCTCATTTTGGAAATGGCTTTGCCAACCCAACGCCAGAAAATCCTGACTTTGGTGTAGTTGGTTCACCAGGAGTATACACAGATTCATTACAAGTGGCATCTTCTGAGAATTCATTTATGGATCTCGATGCCATTAAGGTGAATATAAATGGCGAAGAGGTGGATGCTCCATTTCTTTCAGCTGGTGACAAGCACCCTAACGATGTCGACACAAAAACGTTCGATGTTGCAGATGGAGGACTTGGTTACCCTGAGCAATTAACAGACGTTGCAGGAAAATATGCAATGATTCAACGTGGAGAATTGTCATTCGTTGATAAGGCGGTAAATGCACAAGCGGCAGGTGCTGTTGGCGTAATTATCTATAATAATACAGATGGTTTCGTCAATATGCAGACAGATCCAGCTATTACAATTCCACAATTATTTATGCCAAAAGTAAATGGTGATCCAATTGTTGAAGCGCTTCGTGCTGGAGAAGAAGTAACATTTACTTTTACTGGTGAAAAAACAACAGCACCAAACCCTGAAGCAGGCAAGATGAGTGCCTTCACTTCTTGGGGAGTGACACCGAACTTAGACTTTAAGCCTGAAATTACGGCGCCTGGTGGGCAAATTTACTCGACATTAGAAAATGGCCAATACGGCATGATGAGTGGTACATCCATGGCAGCTCCACATGTGTCTGGTGGTGCAGCACTCGTTCTACAAAGAGTAGATGCTGACTTTGGTTTAACAGGTTATGATCGTGTATATACAGCGAAAAATATTATGATGAACACCTCTCAACCAATCGATGATCAAGGCCTTGTTAATGAGTCACTTGAGTGGGATGTTCCTTATTCCCCCCGTAGACAAGGGTCGGGCATCATGCAATTGCACTCCGCTCTTTCTACACCAGTCGTTGTAACAGAGGTAGAAACGGATGAGGCAAAGGTGGCCTTAAAAGAAGTTGGGGATACTTTTGAGTTCACATTGCAAGCAGAAAACTTTAGTGATGAAGACGTCACTTATGACGCAGCTGCAAATATCCAAACGGATTTTGCTGCATATGGAGAATTAGGTTGGAATCCAAATGAAATTGAAGCACAAGAATTATTAAATGTTGAGGTTACTGTTGATAATCAAGAATCGGCTGAAATAACTGTTCCTGCAGGAGAAACAGTTACGTTTACCGTTCAAGCAGATGTAAGTGATGCACAAGTAGTTGAACCGAGCCAAACGGGTAATTGGACAACACCAGTTGATGTTGATGAAGTATTTCCGAACGGTTATTTTGTAGAGGGGTATGTGACATTAACTGATTCAGCAGATACTCACCCAGAACTTTCTGTACCATATGTAGGATTCAAAGGTGAATGGGATCAATCCCCAATATTAGATGGATTAAAGTATGATGAATCATCCTTCTATGGTATGGGTGGTGCTGTTTATGAATCTGGCGACAGTTACTATTATCTTGGTTATGACCCTATAGCTGATGCGTATAAAGCAGATAAAGTAGCAATTTCTCCAAACGGAGATGGTGTGCAAGATGCCATCATTCCTGCCCTATCATTCTTGAGAAATGCCCATCAAGTGGTATTTAATGTATTAGATGAAGATGGTAAGCAATTGCGCAAGCTGAGAACAGACAATGATCTGAGAAAAGACTATTATGACGCTGGTCAAGGTAGTTATTACAAAATTAACTCAGCATGGAAATGGGATGGAAAAGTCAAAAATAAACTTGCTGCAGATGGTAAGTATTATTTTGAAATTAAATCTGTCATTGACTTCCCTGATGCTGAATGGCAGTCAGTAAAAATTCCGGTTATCATTGATACAGTGGCACCAGAATTGGCATTCAAAGTGACTGAGGGAAATAAAAAGTTAACGATTAATGCATCGGATCATGAAAAAGGTTCTGGCGTATCTTATCTTGATATTTTAGTAGATGGTGAGTCTGTATTAGAGACACCGCTTGCAGGGGATACAAAGGAATATACATTCTCAGAACCATTAGAGGTTGGTTCGACTGTAACCGTACAAGCATTTGACTATGCGGGCAATGTAACAACGAAGGAGCTAGAAGTGAAACCTGCCGATCAAAAGGCACCAACTGTTCGTTTAACGACTCCTGAAGCTTTAAGCACAGTGAATACAAATGATATTCAATTTACTGGTACCATTACTGATGAATCTGAGATTAGTGAATTTTCTATTGCAGGTGAGGAAGTAGAACTGACTTATGATCAAGAGAAGAAACAATATACTTTTGATACAATTCTTCATTCTGAAGACGGTGCACCTTCCTTTGCCATTAAGGCAGTCGATGCAGCAGGGAATGTGGCCCAGTTCAAACGAACAGTTTTAGTAGATGCAACCGCACCAGAGGTTGAGGTACTTGGATTACCTGAAAGTGAATATATTGAACATGATGCCGAAAATCCAGTTGTGGATGTAAGAGTAGCCGATAACTTTGATCAAATTCGTCTTTATTTAGATGGCGATGAGATTTATTTCAAAGAATTCCAAGAACCTTATGAAATGAGAAGCTTTGAACATGTTGTGGCAGATATTGAGCTTGAATTACAAGACGGAGCGAATGAATTTACGTTCGAGGCAACTGACATTGCAGGCAACAAAACGGTACAAACAGTTGAATTATACAAATTAGGTGAAGGGGAAGAAGCACCTAATGGAGACACACCAAACAACCAATTCCCGATTTCTCCAGAAAAGCCTGGAAATGTTGTGAAACCAACACTACCAGGTAGCGGAGGTGGCATTAAAGCACCGAATCCACTACCAACAAATCCAATTGCACCAGGAAAACCTGTGATTGGTGGTAAAATAGGATTCTAAATGAGCGTAAGAGTCTAGCAGATTGCTAGGCTCTTATTTATTTGCGTATAGAAAAGACTAGAAATGGGTGAAGGGGTATTCAGTAGTTAAATGAAAGTAAGGGCCAGTGGGGTTAGCAAGTCCCTCAGAAGGGAAACTAGAGATGAGCGCGTAGCAAATAGTGTTTTGTGAGTCATTCAGAAGGGAAACTAGAGATGAGCGCGTAGCAAATAGTGTTTGAGAGTCATTCAGAAGGAAAACTAGAGATAAGCGCGTAGCAAATAGTGTTTGAGAGTCATTCAGAAGGAAAACTAAAGATGAGCGCGTAGCAAATAGAGTTTGTGAGTCCCTCAGAAGGAAACCCAGAGATGAGCGCGTAGCAAATAGAGTTTGTGAGTCCCTCAGAAGGGAAACTAGAAATGAGCGCGTAGCAAATAGTGTTTGAGAGTCCCTCAGAAGGGAAACTAGTGATAAGCGCGTAGCAAATAGAGTTTGTGAGTCCCTCAGAAGGAAACCCAGAGATGAGCGCGTAGCAAATAGAGTTTGTGAGTCCCTCAGAAGGAAACCCAGAGATGAGCGCGTAGCAAATAGAGTTTGTGAGTCCCTCAGAAGGGAAACTAGTGATAAGCGCGTAGCAAATAGAGTTTGTGAGTCCCTCAGAAGGAAACCCAGAGATGAGCGCGTAGCAAATAAGATTTGTGAGTCCCTCAGAAGAAAACCCAGAGATGAGCGCCTAGCAAATAGAGTTTGTGAGTCCCTCAGAAGGAAACCCAGAGATGAGCGCGTAGCAAATAGTGTTTGTGAGTCCCTCAGAAGGAAACCCAGAGATGAGCGCGTAGCAAATAGTGTTTGTGAGTCCCTCAGAAGGAAAAATGAAAATGAGCGCGTAGCAAATAAGATTTGTGAGTCCCTCAGAAGAAAACCCAGAGATGAGCGCCTAGCAAATAGGTTTACAAGTCCCTCAGAAGCAAAAACAAAATGAGAGCGTAACACAACCCATACAGACATGTCATCACATTTGCGAACGGCCATCCGAACGGCCATCCGAACGGCCATCCGAACGGCCATCCGAACAGCCATCTAATTAAAAAAAAGTAAAAACAACCATTTTCCAAAAGGATATTCAGCAAACTTTGTCGAAATGGTCATAAATACCTATAAAGAGGAGGTGAAGTCATGAATAAACCTCTTGTCTACCAAAGAAAAGAAGTTCTATGTCCGATTAGTTTTTACGATGCCCTCCAATTAATCTCAAATCCAACCTCTAAAGATTTCCACCGTGTTTCCTTCCAACAACACACATCCATCCAACGAATTACTCCCATCAATGATCCGTTATTGAAGCAAACGCTATTTATGTGTAACGAAGCGGTTATCTTCTTAAGTAATCATAAGAAAGATAAGCAGGAATTAAAGGCTTAAAAAGAAGAAGCTGCCCGAATAAGGCAGCTTTCTCAACACACTATGAAAGCAAGATCAAATCGCGTAACTCATCTGTAGATAATTCTGTTAACCAGGCTTCACTTTGAATAATTTGTTCATTAAGTGATTGCTTCTGATCAAGCATGCGGTCAATTTTTTCTTCTAATGTTCCTGTGCATATTAACTTATGGACATGGACAAATCGTTTCTGCCCAATTCGATAAGCGCGGTCAGTCGCTTGATTTTCAACAGCAGGATTCCACCAGCGGTCATAATGAATGACGTGGTTTGCAGCGGTAAGGTTTAGCCCCGTTCCACCAGCTTTTAATGATAAAAGAAAGACCGGGAACTCCTTGTTTTGGAAACGTTCAATCATGATATCACGATTCCCTTTAGGCACACTGCCATTCAAAAAAGGGACTTCAAAGCCATATTTCTTCTCAAGCAGTTGTTGAATCATGTGCCCCATCTCGATGTATTGCGTAAACACTAAGCAGCTTTCTCCTTGCTCGTGGACAGCAGCAATTAATTCATCAAGTTTCTCTAATTTTGAAGAGCGGGAAATTAATGCATGATTTTCGACTTTTTCCTTTAAATAGAGAGCTGGGTGATTACATAATTGCTTTAGGCGACTAAGTAACTGTAAGATAAGTCCCTTTCTTTCAAAACCAGTTAGCTTTTCAATCTGTGCAAATGTATCTTGCACTAATTGCTCATAAAGAGCAGCCTGTTCTGAAGTGAGTGGACAATATTCCTTCTGTTCGAGCTTGTCGGGCAGATTTAACGCCACTTCTTCATCTTTCTTCGTTCTGCGTAAAAGGAAGGGACGAATATATGCTTGCAGTTGTTTAACTTTTTCCTCATCCTGGTCTTTTTCAATCGGAAGAACAAAGCGTTTATGAAAAGCACCTAGACTACCAAGGTAACCATGGTTGGTAAAGTCAAAAATGGACCAAAGCTCAGAGAGACGGTTCTCCATGGGTGTTCCTGTTAAGGCGATATGATGCGTTCCCTGTAATTGCCTGACGGCTTGCGATTGCTTTGTTTGGGCATTTTTAATATTCTGTGCTTCATCAATACTTACAGAACTCCATTCGATTTCCTTTAGGCTATCAATATCTAAGTGAGTTAACCCATACGAAGTAAGCACAACATCTGCTTCCTTCACTGCTTTTTCTAATACTTTCCCTTTGGCCCGATAAGAACCGTAATGAAGATAAACATTTAAATCAGGAGCAAACTTTTCAAATTCCTTTTGCCAATTTCCTAAAACAGAAGTAGGACAGACAATAAGGGCAGGTTGTGTATGATTTCCGTCCTCTTGCTCTTTTACAGCCAGTATATATGAAATTAATTGGATCGTTTTTCCAAGTCCCATATCATCAGCAAGGATGGCACCAAATTTAAACGAACGTAAAAATAATAACCAGCTCATGCCGAGTTTTTGATAGGGCCGTAAGTCGCCAGCCAATCCAGCTGGAATAGGTTCAATGGGGATATCATGAATATTCCGTAGTTGATTAACCATTTTCCTCCATTGACGATTTAATTCTATTTGTACTTTGGCGAATGCCCGCTGGCTTTGTGCTTGATCTTCATCATTTTCCCCACCAAGCAATTCTTGTTCGATTAAATCCCGGACATGAAGTCCTTCTTGCTCGGCTTTCTTCATTAAACTTTGAATATGTTTTACGAAATGGGGATCAAGCTTAATCCATCGGCCGCGAATATATACAAGGCGACGTTTTTCTTCAACCATTTGCCGAAATTCTTCTTCAGATAGTTCGACACCATTCATTGAGAAGCGCCAATCATAATCAAGCATAGCCTGCAATCCAACAAAGGATGGCCTGTGACTGCTTGATGCTTTAACCTTTGCCTTTACATTCATGCTTGCCTTTTTCATTGCTTGCCACCAAGAAGGAAGAAGGATTTCAACGTCAAGAGCAAGTAAGGTCTCACTCGCTTCAGTTAAGAATAACCATGCTTCTTCCTCTGTAAGTTGAGTGGTCAATTGTTGTTTCTTTCCTTCTAACCATGGAAACATCTCGAGAATACGGATTATTTCCTTGTCTACTTCCCTCTCATAATCGAGCCAACCAGGAGGATAATTCCCTTCATCTTTGTAATCAACAAAGAGATCTGGATTTTCTTTTCCTCTTAAAAATACCGAAAGGGACCATGTGAGGTCATCTTCTGTTGGCTCCTCAAGTTTAATCCCGAGTGAAAATGGTGTAAGAATTTCTTTTATCCCTATCCATTCCTGCCACTTTTCTTCATCAAAATACGCAGCTAATGCTCTTGCAGAGAGATGCTCGTTGCGTAAAGCAAGTAGCTTCTCTCCGAACGCCGCTTTCGCCTGCTTGTTTTTTTGTAAATAATGGTCAAGGGCATGATGGAAAAGCTGCTGAATCATCGGTTTGATTGGTTCACCTAACAATGACTGTTCCCAAAAATCAGGGTGAAATTCATTAATGACGTCAGCTGGCAATGCCCAGCGAAAGTGGTCACTTTCCCAAGCATCAAAATCGGGCATCCATTGACGCTCATCGATGCAATCTTTGAGGATAGGAGCAGCAGCTAGTAGAATCTCTGCTGTTTCATCCCATTTCCAATGAATAAAACGATTAAACTGCTCGTTAGAAAATAATGTAACAATCTCCCAACTATCTAAAAGAAAGCCACTGATACCCTCGATAGTTTTTTCATTAATCATCGTACCAAAGAAGCTTTCGCGATGAGAGTAAAAAAGCATGGGCTTCCAGTCAACAGGAGGTATCGTTCTTTCCTTATCATCTTTAGCGAAAATGAAAAAGGCATCCGCTTTAATCATATTTATTTGTATGGAGATCATCCTCGTTTTAAGCATGAATTAGTTTCCCTCTTTTACATTCTTCCTGAAAAGCACGTAGTCGTTTTGTACTTTCTAACAGCTCCTCTAGGAATTGTTCCCATTCACTAGCCAATGATAATTTTTCATAAAGTGAACGAAGTTTTTGCATTTTCTTCACTGCTTGACGGTATTGCTCACGACTTTTTAAATGGATATCGTGTTGGATTGCTTGATGGTATAAGGGAAGTAGCAATGTGGGCTCTGCTTTTTCAAGACGCTCTAGCCGCTCTTGTGAAATGTCAGTGAGTCGGATGCTGAGCAGTGCTTGGAGATCCACCCATTTCTCCCATTGTTCATATTCATATAAGAAATCATCGTAATAATAAAAGCTATAAGGTAAAGTTTCAGTTAAAACTTTTTCGTATAAGTCATTCCGTTTTGTTTGTTGGCAATAAGGTGTAATGACCTCTAAAACCATTTTTACGAGGTCTGAGCATTTATGAAAATCATCTTCTTCCTCTAAATATTTAATTGCATAAGGAAGAAGTGTTTCGATATATTGTTCTGCACGTTTCCATTCTTTTTGAGCATTTAGTTGATATATCCAATAAAAGAAATAAGGTGTATAATCATAATCGCCCTCATCGATCAATTGAAACACTTTTTGATCATCATGTAGTAAAAAATGTAAATGAACCATGCCGATAGTACATGATAGCGAGGCATCAGTTTCATACAGTGTACGTAGTTTCTCTAACTCTTCTTCACGCCAACTCTTTTGTTTGAAAAATTGTGTCCAAAGTCTACGGTATAGTTGAATTCTTTCAAATTGAACAATCTCAGAACGATGGTCTATTAAGGCTGTTGCTTCATTTCTTAACCGTTCGATAAATGGATCAAAGGCAAATGGGACTGTTTGCTGGGAAAGTCTTTCCATCATGACAGAGGACTCTTCCATTAAGTCTTGAAAAAGGTGGAGATAATGGCGTTCTATCTCCTTTTCACTATGTTTACATTCATTAGCAAATCGTTCGAGTAGCAGAAATGTATGCATGCTACCAATTAATTGGTATAGCAATTTCCATTCTTTTTTTATAGGGGCATAGGCATTTATTTTTCGTAAATATATATAAAATAAATCAGAAACGACGTATGGCTTTGGATATTGTCCAGATTGATACATAATTTGCTGGAAATTCTCTGTAAAGGTACGAATCCAATTATCATAATCAGGTTGTTTTGTTGGATTCGTTTGCATAAGGTCACGTGCGC
The DNA here is from genome assembly GCF_038006865.1 of Cytobacillus sp. FSL R7-0696. Taxonomy (NCBI): domain Bacteria; kingdom Bacillati; phylum Bacillota; class Bacilli; order Caryophanales; family Bacillaceae; genus Cytobacillus; species Cytobacillus sp. FSL R7-0696. The sequence goes on from NZ_JBBOWA010000001.1 coordinate 2,117,942, forward strand.
GCTTCAAGCCAAGGTCAGCTAAGGTCTTCCGTTCCTTAATGGGGGCACGCCAACTCTCTATCCAATTAGAAACACTGTTATTTTTCGCTAACAAATAAAAGAATACCGCCATCATATGTCTACAAGTACCTTCTGCAGGACAAGAACAACGACTTATGTGATAATCTTCTATATTAAGGGACACTTGGACTCGGTTTACATCTAATACAGCTGCTGTGATGGAGTGTGACTCATAGCGAATCTGCTTCACGAGCCCTTGACGGTATAGAATTAACCCTTTTTGCACAAGTGCTTGATCAGTAGCTGCGTGTGCGTCTAGCTCTTCCTTCACTTTGCGTGCCATATCCTCTAACGGCTCTAAAAAACGCTCAGGAATCCCATTATCCATAGCCTTCACTCCATTCACATCAATTTTTGTACCTTTTTAGCATTCCTCCATTATACCATTTTCTAGGCAAAGGTTGAAGCCGCCCGCAGGATTATGGAAAGAATGGCTTTCGTAAAAAAATACCCTTTAATACAAACGAAAATATCCATTTCTTAATCGGTCTATTTATGTAAAAAGAACGATAGATGACGAATCGTGTCGAACCTTGACATAAAAGGGTTTTTCGTGCCTTAATGGTACCTTTAAACTATTCAAATATATGATTTTTCAGTTACAATATAAATAGACTAGAAATTTTTGGCTTGGGGGACATAGTATGAGTGAACGAGTACCTCTTTTCCGTGGATTGAAACAGCCGCAATTTGTCGCATATCAATTGGGAAAAGAGGAGGAAGTTGTCGGTTTATGGAAACCGGTTGTTTGGCTTACTTTAGCGAGTATCATTATTGCAGGCATTTCAGCTTTTTTCGGTATAGGTAGTGAGTATGTTTCAAGATCATTGCCAGATTTAACGAGGAGTGGATATGAAGCCTATCAAACTCTTTTTGCTGCGGGACAGGTAACATGGGGACTCATCTGGATATTATTAGCTATCTTTATCCCTTCACTCTTTTTTTGGACCATATTAGAAGTAGATTATCGTAAATTACTATTTGTGCAACTGATTATTACGATGATATTTTTAATAGAAAAATTAGTTTTCATTCCAGTACATTTGTTTTTAGGAATCAGTGCTGAATCGAATATATTTTCACTAGGAATTATCGCCCAAACGTTTACTTCGATTGAGCTCATTATATTCTTACTAGCCAATATTACGTTATTCAAAGTATGGGCTATCATTCTTACATATAAGTATTATCGCCACTTATCTGAGCGGTCCCCACGTTTTATTATTTGGACTTTAATAGGTTTTTATTTATTTGTTGCCGTTATATCATCCTTACTTTCATACATTAAATTCGAAAATATTATTTAAGAAGGGGTTCTCTCATGAAGCTGAAATGGAAGCTTTTGATAGCAGCAGTGATTACGTTGTTCATTGCTTTGAATATCACACTTATATTTACAAGTGAAAAAGAGATTAACCGCGTAAACTATATTTCAAAATGGACCGTTGCCAACGAACAGGATTTAATAGAAACGCTACCTGTTGCTGGTATGTTTATGCCAAAGGAAGAGCAGATTTTCTACCACGATCAAGATAAAGGAAGTTTTCAGGGCTTTCTTGTGGAGAAAGGTCAGGCAGTAGAACCAGGCACAGCCGTACTTGAATATTCCCCACAAAATATTAATGAAACAAAGAGTGCTTTTCAAATGGAAATCGATCGTCTCAATCAGGAAGTGGCGAGTTTAGATCAGCATATTTCTCAGATGGAACAGTTACTTGCCACATCGAACACAATGCCAGCTTCGTCAACAGGAACGAGTCAGAGTCAGCAATTGCAGACCCCAAATGATGATTCAATTATTGTACAAGTAGAGCCATTTGATAGCACAGCGTATATACAACAATCGATCGCTCGCGATATAGAGAATAAAGAATTGGATAAAAGTAAGTTGGAAAGCGAAATCGAGAAATACGAAGAAATGTTAACCGCAGCTGACTCAAGCATGATAGAACTCACTGCAGAAAGCATGATTTCAGGAACGGTAAAGGAATTGAAGCATACGCTTGAAAATCCCATTCTCACAATCATCTCTAACGAGCAAAAAATCGAAGGGGAATTAACAGAGGATGAAGTGCAACAAATCTTACCGGGCATGAAGGTCCTGATTACTTATGAAAATAGTAATAAACAATTAGAAGGGACTATTGATACCGTTTCCGTATATCCAGAAGAAACACCAGAGATTGGCAAGGAGAATAGCTACTTGTATACGGTACAATTAACCGAGCCAGAAGATGGAACAAGCGTTTTTGGCCAGCATGTCAACGTAAAAATCGTTACCAATGAAGTACAGGGAGCAACGACTGTTCCGGTAAAAACGATTAAACACACAGATAAAAAACAAGTGAGTTATATCCTTGGTGCTGGAGGTTATGTCGAACGAAGACAGTTGGATACCGGGATGAAACTCGACCATACAGTAGAGGTACAAAAGGGAGTAGAAGCAGGAGAACTAATTGTACTCGACCGTCCACTACTAATGAAATCTAACCACCCGTTCATTACACCACTCTCGCCAACCAAAAACACAAAGGCCAGCTACGGGGCTATGTCAGGTATGGAGATCTTTAAAACAATCTCTAAAGGATTTTTATCTAGATAAATTGGAGGCACGAGCAATTTTTTGTTCGTGCTTTTTCGTGGTACCAGCGGGTTCTAAAAAGGGAGGTTGGCAAAATAAAATAAGTCAAGAGGTAAAGAGAGATAAAGCCAAGCGGGTAGACTGATCAAGGGGAATGGGAGTGAGCACACAATATGAGTCGAAATTAGCAGTAAGTATGACGAATAGGTAATGGCCACACGAGAGGGTAGAAAATGAGCAAAAAGTATGGCAAATTGGGAATGCCCACACAAGAGGGTACAAAATGAGCAGGAAGTGTGGGCAAACAGGGAATGCCCACACAAGTGAAAACAAAATGATTAACAAGTGTGAGCAACTATTTTTAGTTTTCTCCTAATCTGTTAGAGTGAAGGGATTCATAATCATCCACTTTTAATCGGATGGTAGGTTGCTTTTCCTTCACTCTTTTCAAAGTCGCGACAATCAGAAAACTCACGATAACAAGTAAGAGCCATGAACTTACTTTTCCTAAATGAACCAAACTCCATGCTTCTGTTTGGTTTGGATATTGCCACGCCCCAAAGTAAGTGGCAATATTTTCAGCAATCCAAATAAAGAAGCCGATGAGTACAAACGAGAGGGCCAGTGGCATATGGTAAAACTTTTGACCAACTTTATACGCTACCGAAGTCCTGAAGAATACAACTATTACAGCCGCGCCTAACCACCAACGTATATCAATCCAGAAATGATGAGTGAAAAAGTTTAAATAGATAGCTGTAGCGAGTGGCACTGACAATATAAAAGGTGGCCATTTGATTAATTTAACATCTAGTCTTCGCCAAGCCTGACATAAATAACTCGCCACACTTGCATACATAAAGCCACTATACAAGGGAACCCCGAAAACCTTCGAGTAAGCTTCCTCTGGATAAGCCCATGACCCCATATGTACTTTGAAGATCTCCAATGCCAACCCAATGATATGAAAAAGAGTGATGACTTTCAACTCATCTTTCGTTTCAAGTCCAGAACGAATCATTAACCACTGAGTCACTATACAAATGAGCAGGAGCCAATCGTATCTTGGTAAGAGAGGGAGGGGGATGATCTGCGTAATTGCCAATGATGCAAAAATAACAACTGGAAAAATACAAGATAACGCCTGTGACCAACCAAATCGTACGAGCTGTTGTATGGAAAAAAACATGAATGGATACCTCCGAATTTTGTTAATGTTACTTTAACAGGTTATTTATTGTTTTTCAATAAAAAAATAATGAAATAAGAAAAATAATTATTCTTTTGCTTCGTACTTAATTAGTTTCAACAGCGTATCTGATAATGAAAGGTTCTACTAAATCACATCAAGAAAGACAAAATCTATTAAAGTCGAAAGTCAAGCTATCAAGTCACCATCTTCAATTACTTAAGAATGTGTAAATAAAGTTAGGTGTTAGGTCGAATATTTATATAACTACAACTTCATTAGCCATCTCCAAGACCTTTTGAGCGTGAATCCGACTTGCGCGCAAAACATAATCGATTGGCAAGCAGAATTGCGCGAAAAGCTCAAATACGCGCAAAAGCGGAAGGGTGTCCGAGCAGAATTGCGCGAAAAGCTCAAATACGCGCAAAAGCGAAAAGGTGTCCGAGCAGAATTGCGCGAAAAGCTCAAATACGCGCAAAAGCGAAAAGGTGTCCGAGCAGAATTGCGCGAAAAGCTCAAATACGCGCAAAAGCGAAAGGAAATCCGAGCAGAATTGCGCGCAAAACCAAAATACGCGCAAAAGCGGAAGGAAGTCCGGGCAGAATTGCGCGCAAAACCAAAATGCGCGCAAAAGTGGAAGGAAGCCCGAGCAGAATTGCGCGAAAAACTCGAATACGCGCAAAAGCGAAAGGAAATTCGAGCAGAATTGCGCGCAAAACCAAAATGCGCGCAAAAGCGAAAGGAAATCCGAGCAGAATTGCGCGCAAAACCAAAATACGCGCAAAAGCGGAAGGAAGCCCGAGCAGAATTGCGCGAAAAGCCCGAATACGCGCAAAAGCGAAAGGGTGTCCGAGCAGAATTGCGCGCAAAATCAAAATGCGCGCAAAAGTGGAAGGAAGCCCGAGCGGAATTGCGCGAAAAGCTCGAATACGCGCAAAAGCGAAAGGAGGTCTGAGCACAATTGCGTGAAAAACCAAAATACGCGCAATACATCAATAGATACATTTGTTCTTTTGCGTGAAAGCAGTAAATCACATGAGAAAAGGAAGGTTATCTGCCAAAACTCCTAGCCTAAAGTAAGCCCAGGTTCACTGAGGTGAAGCGACCGGCACGATAAAACCACTCACAATATCTTCATCCATTTAATTCATTCCATTCCCGCAAAAATAGGGGTTCTGTGCTCACCGAGATTTCATTATAACGGTGTATGTAGTACACAAAACGATCAATTGTACCTTGCTCTGCATAATCAAATATTGTAAAGTAAACTTAACATTTAATATGGCTAAACAAATACAAGATTATCTAGATTGTTTTGTTTTGAAAGGAAGTGGCGCAGGTGGTAGGTAAGGCGAAAGAAAATCGTTATCTGTACTTAAGTTTAGGTGTGTTATTAACTACTTTAGGTATTTATTTCTCTTATGAAGATTTTATTCGAGGGGAGTTTGTTGATTCTGTCATGATCTTGGCATTGGGTGTGAGTCAACTTTTCTTTGCATATTTATCTCCGCAGATTTTTCCTAGGGATGAACGAGCGAAAGCAATTATTGGTAAGGCAATGACTGCGAATTATTTTATTTTGTTTGTTGTTATTTTGATATTATTCTTAATTACTGGACAAGGGTCTTTAGGTATGTGGCAATTGAGCGCGAACCAAGTATTAATTGTCCTTTTCAGTACAATGATTATCGCAATTCCTGGGACAATGGTTGTTTTTACGAGATTGATGTAATAAGAGAAATTCCCATAGTTAAATGAACTTCAGGTGAATTCAGCTCGTCGAGAGGCACCCATCTAATAAAATGAGTGCCGTTCGTCGATCGTTTAATCCTTTCTCTTTTTCATTAAATCAGTAATTAGTTAACTTTTGACTGAAGATTTATACTAAAAATAAAAAGGAGAGTCAATGATGACAAGTTTCATCATTTATATCATCATCCTTATCCCATTCCTTATTTTCGCTATTGTTCTATCAAAAGGAAAAGGTGCATGGTTAATTGCGGGTTTTAATACAATGTCGGATAGTGAGAAAGCTAAATACAATCGGGTTGCTTTGTGTAAATTCATGAGCAAGGTGATCTATGGTATCTGTTTAAGCATCCTATTATGGGCATTAAGTGATCTATTGAAATTAACTTGGCTCTATATACTAGGTATGGTTCTATTTGTAGCCATTCTTCTTTTTACCATCATTTATGCAAACACAGGAGATCGTTTTAAAAAATGAAACTTTATTCCATTTAAAACGTAAAGATATCATTAGAACCTTTCCAAGGGGGATGGCAATGTTTCAAAATATTAATGAGCGTTTAGCTATAACGAAGGATAATCAAAGAAAGAAACAAAAATACGAAATGCATATAGAACGTCTGACAGACCACTTACGAGAAGAGGGCCTGAAGAAGGAACAATTACAAATTCAGTTAGAAAAAGAAAAAGAAGATGTGAAAAAGCTAGAAGGATTTAGTTTAACAAACATTTTCTATACGATTACAGGGCAGAAGCTCGAGAAGTTAGATAAAGAACAACAAGAGGTGTTAGCGGCCAAATTGAAATATACTGAAGCGATTGAAGCGATTGATGATATGAATGCAGAGCTTATTGAATATAAAGGGAAGTGGCAAGAAGTAGCCGATGCAGATGTGCAATATAAGTCATTATTAAAAGAAAAAGAGCGAATGATTCATTCTCATGATGAGATGGGAAGTAAGCGATTATTTGATTTGGCAAATGAAGAAGCGGAAGTGCACGCGAATTTAAAGGAATTTGAAGAAGCGATTGAAGTTGGTAGCAGGACCGTAAGAGCATTTGATCAAGCTTTAGATTCACTCTCTTCGTCAAAAAGTTGGTCCACTTTTGATATGTTCGGTGGAGGAGCCCTTTCTACTGCGATGAAGCATAGCCATTTAGATCAAGCGAAATCAGCGATTCATATTGCACAACGGTTGTTAAGACAGTTCCAAGAAGAGCTTTTGGATATAGACAATCATTTTTCCTCTCAACATGAGATCGGTAATCTGTTAACCTTTGCTGATTATTTCTTCGATGGTATTATTGTTGATTGGGTCGTTCATGGAAAGATTAATGATAGCTATGACGAGACAGAGAAAACAAAAAGAAAAGTGCAGGCAGTGCTTCATCAAATTAGAGGTGAAAAAGATGTCATGCAGAATAAACTACAGGAAATAGAGAAAAAGCGTATGCAAATATTTGAGAGATAACGTTATAGGTCTCTTCTATTGTGTTTTTGCACATATATTGCACTTGTTTGGTTCGCATATTGACCCACAATACTAGCGATGCATATGAATAACCCTCCAACAAAAAAACCGACAAAGTAATATCCGATAAAGAAGAGTACAAAAGAGGAAACAAGTGAGGCAACCATTATTAAGATGATAGCAATTTTGAATTTTTCTTTCATCTGTATTTCACTCCTTATGACTAATAGGTAAAGAGTATAAAACTGAATGTTGATACAAACAAATAAGGAAATCAATAGAAGAAAGGGCAAGAGTGGATGATTTCCTTAGTTATTACAATTGGTCGACTGCTTTCGGCAGTGTATCGAGCAATTCACACTGCTATTTATTCTTCTTTCTGGTACGATGTTTTATCACAAACAAGAGGGTGGAATTGGATTGATTCTTTTTTTATGCATTTGTCAGTCTCATTCCTTCCAGTGTGAATACAGGTCTAGTGCCAGATACAACAATAAGTAATGGGTTTACGATTCTCTATATAGTCATAGGTGTAGGGGTTATATTGTTGCTATTAGTAACAATTGGACAAGCTGTGATCAAATTCGAAAAGAAGGAAGAACAAAAACGGCACAAATAAGCATGGCGTTTCTAGTTAGCTGTTATAACCTCCTCCTGTTTCATCTCTTTCCACTCTTTATATATATTGATGAAGGCGATGATGCTTGAAAACCAGAAGAGATAACCATCAAAAGAAAAGCCAATTTGAGATTTCCCCCCTAGAAAAGTGAATAGACTCATTAAAAAGATCATATAAAGAAAGGAAATGATTTGATCTTTCAGACTGTAGGCATGTTTGTCAAGATACCCCTTCCCAATTAGGATGCCAATTAACAAAAGGAGTAAGATGCCTTGAGGTATTGTCTCTGCTACTATACTTTTAGGAAAATAATCAGCAAAGAAAAGAACGGTGAATAATATGAGTGTCAGACTATTTAATACAGTTATCCATTTCATTTCTTCATCCCTCAATATGAATTAAGACCAAGCTGGATTCCATACAACTTCCCAAAGATGTCCATCCGGATCTTGAAAATATCCAGCATATCCGCCCCAAAAAGTCTCATGCGCTTCCTTTGTAATCGTCGCACCTGCTTCTTTTGCACGCTGCATGATTGTATTTACTTCTTCCTTACTATTCACATTGTGACCAAGTGAACATTCCGTGGCACTAGCTGGCCCCTGCTGAATTTGAGCATCATGAGCCAAATCCTCCCGTTTCCACAATGCCATTTTCAAACCTGATTGTAAGTCAAAGAAAGCGACAGCACCATGTTCATATTCTGTACCAGCAATTCCATCTGTCGGAAATCCAAGACCATGATGATAAAAATAAACAGCCTTCTCTAAATCATCGACTCCTAGTGTAATCACAGTGATTTGAGGTTTCATGCACATCACGTCCTCTGCTAGATTAATAGTAAGATTTTTCTTAATTGTACTAAAAATGGATAAAAGAAACAATAAAAGATAGATGATAAATGGAATTGAAAAAAAGAATTATTAGATGTGAAAGTGATTTTTACTATCATTTCACCCTCGGACTCTTTCAAATAGAAAATAATATAATATCGTCTAAACATCGTTTTTTTCTAAGATAAGTAGCGCAAAAGCGAGAATCACGACTAAAAAAAGAAGAAAGGAGAAGATAAGTAGCGCAAAAGCGAGAATCACGACTAAAAAAGAAGAGAGGGAGAGATAAGTAGCGCAAAAGTGAGAATCGCGACTAAAAAAAGAAGAGAGGGAGAGATAAGTAGCGCAAAATTGAGAATCGCGACTAATAAAAGGAGAGAGGGAAAGATAAGTAGCACAAAAGCGAGAATCACGACTAAAAAAAGAAGAGAGGGAAAGATAAGTAGCGTAAAAGCAGAAATCCAGACTAAAAAAAGAAGAAAGGAAAAGATAAGTAGCACAAAAGCGAGAATCACGACTAAAAAAAGAAGAGAGGGAAAGATAAGTAGCGCAAAAGCGAGAATCGCGACTAAAAAAAGAAGAGAGGGAAAGATAAGTAGTACAAAAGCGAGAATCGCGACTAATAAAAGAAGAGAGGAGAAGATAAGTAGCGTAAAAGCAGAAATCCAGACTAAAAAAAGAAGAAAGGAAAAGATAAGTAGCGTAAAAGCGAGAATCACGAATAATAACAGAAAAGAGGTTTATGGAGAAATGACCACAGCGCGAGTATATGAGATTCAACAAGCTCAGATTCGTTATAAATGCGATAAATTTGTCCAGTTTCATCAATGTCCATTTCCAAAACTGTTGACGATAAAATGGTTGGATGCATTGAAAACAGATCAAAGCTTAGTCATTTAATTAGAAAATCGCTACCAACAAACAAGTAGAACTTGTAGATTAGTAGCGAACGAATCATATTTATATCACACCAATGACTACAGCAGTCAGAACGAGCACAATACTTAGTCCCCAAAGCCAGAAGAGAGAATAGCGTAAATGTTTGCCCATCTCAAGACCAGCAAGACCTAGGGCAAGCCAAACAGCTGGAGCAAGTGGACTGACAAAGGTACCAACAATATTACCAATAATCATAGCATAAGCCGTTGATAAAGAAGCGACTCCGTATGTGGATGCAATTTGATCAACTACTGGTAATAAAGCAAAGTAATACGCATCAGTACTCAACACTAGATCAAAAGGAACACCAAGTATTCCAACGATAATATGGACAAATGGGCCAATAAAGGCAGGTAAAATACTAGCTGCATCCTCAGCGATAGCTGTTAACATACCGGTTCCATTGAGGACACCTAAAAATAGACCTGCTGCGATGATAATGGATGCCATTGTCATTGCTCCTGGTGCATGAGCTTTAACTCTCGCCATTTGCTCATCGACTGTTCTAAAGTTAATAGGTAAGATGATACTAACACCAATTAAAAAGGCCAGTCCTGCAGGGATAATACCTGATACGAGAACCCCTAAGACGAGCAGGGCTAAGATTGCATTCACCCAAATTAGCTTGGGTCTAGCGAGGTGATTTGCTGCTGCCTTTTCTGCTTCTTGATCATGGAAGTCTTCAGCAACTTCAATCGCAGCAGCTGCTTCTAAGGAACCATACATTTTTGTAATACGTTTCTTCTCCCTTATACCCATATAAACGGCCAATGAGAGTATTAATACAAATCCAATAAGTTGGATAGGAATAAGCGGTTGCCAAAGCTCCGTTACATCCATTTCTAATACCGACGCTGTTCTTCCCAAAGGGCCGGCCCAAGGAATCATATTGACAATCCCTGCACTTCCCGCAATTAACAGAAGTAATAGGTAAGGATTCATTTTTAATCGTTTGTACAGAGGTAATAGTGCAGGAATGGTTAATAAAAATGTTGATGCACCAGAGCCATCTAAGTGAGCAACTGTTGCTACCAATACAGTACCGACCGTTACAGCGATAATATTTCCATTTGAAAAGGAAACAAGCTTATTAATTAACGGATCAAATAGGCCAACATCTTGTAATATACCAAAGAAAATAATAGCAAACATAAACATGACTGCGACGTTAATAACAGAACTTATACCGCTTTCAAAAAATCCCCCAACCTCAGCAAAACTATATCCTGCAAGCATAGCGCCGATAATTGGTGGAATCACCATCGCAACAATCGGACTGACTTTTCCACTAATCAGTAAAGCGACAATAATTATAATTGTAATAATACCTATTAAACTCAAACTCAATTTTTTCCTTCCCCTCTTCGTTCATTCATTGATGAATGCGTTTTCAAATATCATAAAAATAAGATTAGTATGAAAATAACACGAGGAGAAAAAAGAAAGAATATTTTGTTCATAATCTGAATATTATTCTTTCTTATCTATTTTGTTCATAAGTTTCATGAACAGATCACGTACTTTCTTTGTGGTCGACCGACACTACCGTAAATGAGTCTCGTCTCTACCCGATTCATAGATACGAGATATTCTAAATATCTACGAGAGGTTGAGCGACTTATACCAGTTTGCTCACTTAATTCAACTGCTGTTAAACCTTCTTCTACTAACCCTTCAAACAAGTGTAAAATCTTTTCTAGCGTAATTGCATCAATGCCCTTTGGGAGTAATTGCTCTTCTTCCACAGGGGTAGGATGAATATGAAATACGTTTGTTAGTTCATCCACTTGTTCTTGATCTAATTGCTCATCTGTCCATAGTTGTCTAAAACGTTCATAGCGATTTAAACTTTGGAGGAGTCGATCCATACTAACGGGTTTCACTACATAATCAAATACCCCTGCTCTTAATGCGATTCTAACAGAGTGGGCTTGTTTCTCAGCACTAATAATAATGATATCAATGGATGGATAAAGCGAACGTATTTTCCAAAGTAATGACATACCCTCCACATCAGGAATATATATATCTAGAAAAATAACATCAATTTCATGAGCATTCTTTTCTAAATAAAGTAGTGCATCCGCAGCGCTTCGAGCAACCTCTTTAACGGAGAATTGATGATTTTGCTCAATATAACTTTTGTTAATATCTGCTACTCGGAAATCATCTTCAATGATGAATACGTGGTATTTTTCCATCCTTACTCTTCTCCCTTCTTTGGTAAAATAATGATAAAACTCGTTCCACTATTTTCCCCACTTTCTACAAGAATCTCGCCGTCTACGTCGTTAATCATTTTTTTAGAAATAGCTAAGCCTACCCCACGATAGTCGCCTTCTTTCATCGTAAATCCTTGATCAAAGATTTTCTCCAGCAACTTGTCTTCAATGCCAGTACCTGAATCTTGAACCTCGAAAACACAATCATTTCCGATATCTGTAAAATAAATACTTACTTCGCGCACGCCATTTTTTTGGCCTCTTACAGCTTCTAAGGCATTTTCAATAATATTCCCTAGTGCTGTTAAAATAGCATTCTGTCTTTCTAGCGAAAATGATATCATCATTCTACTCTCTTCATGGATAGTCATCTCGATGCCCCACTCATTTGCCTGATTGTACTTACCTTGTAATAATGCTTGCAATAGGGGATCAGCAATCCTTTTCGTTAAAAAATTTAAACGGGTCATTTGCGAATGATTTTCTTTACGAATAAAGGACATCGCTTTTTGCGTTTCATTATTTTGTAATAGTCCAAGAATGATATGCATTTTGTTAGAAAATTCATGGGTAAATGCCCTTTGTGCATGAGCATATTGTTTAATTCGACTCAATTCTTTGACTACGCCTGCTAACTCTGTTTTTTTCCTAAAGGTATAAACGGCCCCAGGCTGTTCTCCTTGAAGGGAGACTCCGTTTAGGAGAATAATCGTCTCACCTAATATTAATTCTTGATCACGAATAAGTCCTGTTATCTGCTGAGGAACTGGCAGTAATGCGCGAATCTCGCGCCCTATAAATTCGCTCTCTTCGGCATCTGTCCCGATGATCTCTCTCGCATTCTTATTAACGGCAGTGATGTGTCCTAAATGATCAACAGCGATCATTCCTTCATGTGTGGACTGTAGAATCGCCTTATTTTGATAATATAATTGAGAGATCTGCTCCGGCTCCATATGAAATAATATTCTTTTTATATAGTTAGTAATTAAAGCGGCCCCAGCCATACCTAATAAAATCGCTAATAGGAGTGCAACGAATAGTGGTTTGCTTTTATCTTGAATAATTTCCTGAATATTTCCGTTAAGAAAACCAACGGAAACGACACCAACGATTTCCCCATCCTTTTTAATCGGTACTTTCCCCCGAATAGATAATCCCAATGTTCCCTCTTTTTTAGATTGATAAGATTCACCGTTCAAAATCGCCCGTTTATTATCGCCGCCAACCATTTTCTTCCCAATAAAATCAGGGTTAGGGTGAGAATATCTAATGCCCTCTCTATTGCCAACAACAATAAACTCAGCTCCTGATGCCTCTTGAATAGGTGTAACGATTGTCTGAATAGTAGAAGCGGGATTACTTAGCTCAAAGGCATCCTGAATTTCAGGTATATTGGCAACTGTATGTGCTAAGCTTAACGCTTTTTGTCCAGTTTGTTCTTCTACCATATCGGAGAGGTAGCGAAATAAATAAATAGTAAAAATCAAAAATACAAGCAAAATGAGTAAGCTAATTAAAACAATCATTTTTCTCTTTAAGCCAAAGTTTCTCCACTTCATTTGCTCCGCCCCTAGTAAATTTGTAATAGTGAAAATAATGATATTATAACACGAGATAGTCGTTCCTTTAACAAATAGAAAGCGCCCGAAAATGGACCTCGGGGCGCCTTCTATTTATTATCAATTTCCCTTACAACATCTTCAAGCGTCACATTTAAAAGAACCTTTTCCATGGCAAGCTGTGCTGAGATAAAAATAGGTTCTATCGTTTGTTGAATATTTCTCCCTACAAAACAATCAGGGTTCGGGTGGTCATGGAGACTGAATAATTCATTTTCCGAAACGACTTCAACGGCTTGATAGACGTCAAGTAGAGTAATGTCTGCTAAGCCCTTTTTAAGTTTAGCCCCAGCTTTCCCAGGGTGGACTTCAACGAGATCGGCTTTCTTCAGCATCCCGATAATTTTGCGAATGACGGCTGGATTTGTATTAACACTGCCTGCTATTGTTTCAGAGGTATTAATCTCTTTATTCAATTCAAGTAATGTTAATATATGAATTCCCACAGCAAATCGACTGCTTATGGTCATGTTTATCACCTTTCTTTAAAAGGAAGAATCATAGTGAATATTATTATACCGCAATCACAAGAAAAGGAAAAAGGTGAGAATTGACAAAAAAGATACCTGTAACTATAATGATTACATGTAATCAACTTAATTACAACAAGGAGGTATCTTTATTATGAAAATAGGCATTATTGGGGCAAGTGGAAAAGCAGGTCAATTCATTTTGGATGAAGCAGTAGCCAGAGAGCATGAAGTAACGGCAATCGTTAGAAATGCAGAAAAAATAAGTAATAGCCAAGTAGAAGTGATAGAAAAAAACATTTTCGATATACAAGCTAATGACGTAAAAAAATACGATATCATTGTGAATGCTTTTAAATCACCTCAAGGTCAAGAGGAACAACATGTGGAAGCAGGCAAAGTACTGATTGATGCGCTAAAAGGTCAGCAATCTAGGCTAATTGTTGTGGGTGGTGCAGGCAGTCTATATATAGATGAAGAAACTCGTTTATATGAAACAGCAGATTTTCCTAAATCTTACCTGCCAACTGCTACACAAATGGGGAAAGATTTAGCGCAACTTCAAAACAGCCAAAACGTCAACTGGACATATATTAGCCCAGGTGCTTTCTTCGACGCAGAAGGAAAACGAAGCGGAAGCTATCAAAAAGGTAAAGACAAACTATTCTTCAACAATCAAGGAGATAGTTATATAAGCTATGCAGACTTTGCTATCGCTGTCCTTGATGAAGCTGAACAAGGCAAACATTTAAATGAACGCATTGCTGTTGTTGGCGACAGAGCATAAAGGAATCGAGAACAATGAATTTACCCCTTCTATATAGATGGGGTATTTTTTATGAGCAAATGAAGATGCGAACACAAGAGAGGAGAAGAAACAAAATAGCCCAGGTTAGTCGTGAAATGTAAATTCAAGTTGTAAGGTGTGTATGGAGCTTATCCTCTTTTCCTAGGTGTTTAAATTGATTTTCCAACAAACGGACGTGAAAGTAGAGGAGCTTGCGCGCAAGTCACTAGTTGTACGTATATAAATAAATCCAGCCCATCTCAATAGCGAAAACTCATCACATACTCACAATCCCGCACCTTCAAAACCCTGTTGTTGTTATTGTAAATGGGCAAGTATCTTTCATTATGATTTCCCTGTTCTGGCGATAAAAATTAGTACTTACTGGCAGGATTCGACATGTTTCTACCGAATGTATAGCCTAGACATAGCGATAAAGTGAGGAAAGAATAACATGGAATTAACCATTTGTAAGTCTACGTTGCAGCGCATACTAAAAAATATTAGTAAGGTGTTAAAAAATAGTCAATCTCCTATGAAAATAATTGTAAGCAATCATCAAGTCACATTCATTGCTGGAAATGAAGATGTGCTTATGGTAATAAATATACCCTCCGAAACAGAAGAAGGGCTCATCATTAAACGCACAGGCTCAGTTATTATTTCTGCCAAATACTTTTCTGATATTATTAAGAAGTTACCAGCCAATATACATATTTACTTGAGTGAGCACAGTACGATTAACATTCAATCAGAAGATATTCATACGAGAATTTTCGCTTTAATAGACGTAAAGACACTAAATATTCCTGATGTGCCAGCAGAAGGGGTCCTTTCATTGAATGCAGCAGAACTTCATGCGCTCATCCGGCAAACAGTGTTTGCTGCTGCTGTTCATGACAATCGTCCGGTCTTAACTGGTGTTAAAATCGTTGCTCGTCATGGCGAGCTCACTTTCATAAGTACAGATGCTCATCGTTATTCTATTAGTTCATTGGCGATAACTTCACAGTTAGAAACAGAAATGATTGTTCCAAGTGAAAGTCTACTTGAATGGTCGAAACTTAGCTTACATACAGAGGAAGAGGTTGCATTATCGCTTTCTAAAAACCATCTAGCTTTAAAAAGTAAACATTGTCATTTTTATATAAGACTTATAGAAGGACGATATCCGGCCACAAGTGATTTTATTCCAAAGCAAAAGGTCAGTTCTTTTCAAATCCATACTGAAACCTTTCTACAAGGAATTGAGCGAGCAGCACTCTTTTCGGATGCTAAGAAGAATCATCATATTAAATTACAAATACAAAATGGGAGACTGCGGATATCTTCCAACGCCAAACAAATAGGTATGATTGAAGAATGGCAACCAATTGAAGAGTTATCAGGGAAAGGTGATGTAGAAGTATTTCTTGATAATCACTTTTTATTAGATTATTTGCGCGTAATAGATGATAAATATATTTGCTGTACATACAGTGGAACGATGAAGCCCGTTTTATTTGAACCAGTGAAGGGTTCTCATTTCCAACATCTGATATCGCAAGTGCGATCTTTTTAAGAAATCATGTTCATTTACCTTTTAATAACCAAAAACCAACCAATATCACTACAATTCCGAACCCTGTCCGAAGAGTAGGTGTTTCTTTAAAAAAGAGATAGCCAATGATTAGACTAACAAGAATCTCAATCCCTTTAGAGGCGATGAGGGAAAAAGAGAGGTTATCGACATGTTTGCTTAAAAACTTTACACCATAGCCAATCATTAAACTGGCAGCAATAAATAAAGGAACAAGTTTAATATAATACCAAAGTGTAGAAAGAAAAAAGGCATCAATGTGCTTCGTTTGATAGGCATAAATGCCATTGATAATAAATAATCCACAAACCATCAATAGAATCGCTAAGAATATCATATGTTGAGCTCCCTATATAAAAAGAATACTTTAGTTTGCTCAGTTTGTTATTTAATTATGTGCTTGAGTAAGGAGGGATGAAAATGCAAAAAGACAAGGTGAAATTACTTATATTATTATTAGGAAGTGTGTTTATCATGGGTGCTGCGATGGTTATTATGCTCAAAATATATAACCAACATGTCGAAAATGAACAGATTATTGAGCGCTGTTATGAGGAGTCAGGTGACCGATCATTGACGATTGAGAAGAACGGTGTATTTTCAAAAGTATCTTGCAAGTATCATTAAAGTAGGGATGGTGGAGAAGGATGTGGAAAAGAAAAATGCTCCAAACCCAAAGAGGTGCGTTTGAAATCTTTCAAAAGGGAGTTGGAAAGCCTTTATGCGTTGCGCAACTTTATGCCGTCTTTAATGAAACAGGAGACTATTTTGCTCATACATTCTCTGAACGTTTTTGCGTAACGTTAATAAATTTACGCGGGGTGGGAGAATCAGAGCAAGCACATGAGCCGTATGAATATAGTATGGTAGATAGCGTATTAGATATAGAGGCAATAAGAGTAGCATTAGGGTATGAAAAATGGATTTATGCCGGTCATTCAACAGGTGGAATGATTGGCCTTCTTTATGCGCTGCTTCATCAGTCTTCGTTGGAATCACTTGTTATCGTGGGTTCAGCAGCAAGAGACTACACAGAGTCCTCAGCATGCATCTATAATGAAAAACATCCCAAATTTGCTGAAATGCAACAGTATCAATTTGCATTGACTCAGCCAAATATAACGGCAATAGATAAAGAACAGTTAAAAAAGAAACGTATCCAGCTTTCTCTATTTGAACCCGAAAAATATACCCAATATTTTACGGGCAACATATGTAAGGGTATGTCAGGGGCGAGGTTGAATTTTTTCAGTAGAGAGACGGTTCTTTTTGATATAACAAGGAAATTAAAGCATATCAACATACCGACGAGCATTTGTTGTGGACGTTATGATGTCCAGTGCCCGGTTGAGTATTCGAAGGAAATCCACCAAGAAATACCCCAATCACAGCTATTTATTTTTGAAGAAAGCAATCATTATCCATTTTTGGAGGAGAAAGACTTATTCCAGAAAGTGATCGATCAAGCTTTGAATTAATGACGGTACATCTCACTTTCTTCGGAAATATTCACACGGAAACGAAAGAAAATACCTCCAAGAAGTGTAATGACAACTAAAGTCCAAGTAAGAAAAAAGACGGTTCCGATTGTTGAAAAATCAATTAGATAATTCGTTGTTCGCACTTGGTACATCACAGAAAACAGAGGAAAAGAGACGGCACCGAAAAGTAAAATCAATAGACTTAATCGTGTAGCTGTTTTTCGATAGAGCTTTGAAAAGATCAGTAGAAAACTAAGTAAAAGCAATATCAATGTCATGATGCTAATAAACATAAAGATACTCAATTCGATTCACCTCTTTTAGAAATTGAAAGGGGGTGAATTGACATGGACCCCCCTTTTATTTATTTACCATTAACGGTAAAGATAAACTTGTTTAATAAAGTCGCTTGAAACTATCAAAATGTTTGCTCCAATAAGGGTTATCTAAGCTGGTAATCATAACACCACTTGATGAAGCATGGATGAATTGATTATTTCCGATATAAAACCCTAAGTGAGAGATTCCTTTTTTATAAGTACCCTCAAAGAAAACAATATCACCCGGTACAGGGTCGTTTACATAATACGAACGGCTAAAATAACCCTCGGCGTTTGTTCTCGCAATGTTTGTTCCTGTTTGCTTCAGTACGTAATAGATAAATCCACTACAATCAAACCCACTTGGTGTTGATCCGCCCCAAACATAGCGCGTATTTAAGTGCTTCTTAGCCTCATTAATTATGGCAGCGGCATTTCCTGAGATATTGTCATTTGTTGGATTAGACGGCTTCGTCTCTGTATCCTTACCAGCATTATTACTCGTTACATATAATTTTTTTCCGGCAAAAATTAAATCTGAACTTAACTGATTCCACTTTTTTAAATTGCTAACAGTTGTGTTTGTCTTTTTAGCGATGCCACTTAGTGTGTCTCCAGGCTGAATAACATATGTATCCTTCTTGGAATTGGAATTCCCGCTACTTCCATTTGAACCGCTTGATGGTTTGGAAGAAGCATTTCCAGAATTACTTGAGGATGAACCATTCACTTTAAGTGCTTGTCCTGGGAAAATGAGATCGCCTTTTAAATTATTGAGATCTACTAAAGCTTTGACAGTCATATTATGTTGGCGTGCAATCTTAGATAAAGTATCTCCTGACACCACTTTATATGTACCTGAACTAGACTGATTAGAAGAACTATTCTCTTTTGCAGGTGCTGAGTTTTCACTAGAAATAATGAGCTTTTGGTTAATTTGTAAGAAGTCTGAGTTTAAATCATTCCATTTTTTTAGCTGAGAAACAGATGTATTGTATTTCTTAGCTATATCCCATAATGTATCTCCTTGTTTTACAGTATGAGTTGAGTCAGCGGACGCTTGAGCGGCAAAAGCAGAGGAAACGACAGCAATCGTGGCCATCGACACCATATGTTTTTTCACGTCTAGTAATCTCTCCTTTACTCCAAGATTTCGTCAATTCTATCATAATATCGTCTATAGAATTATATTTTTTACAACCTTTTACAAAATAAGATGAAAAAACATTAATTTCGAGGACTTTCGACTTGGTTCTTGGAACATATGACATAATGTGACAGCTTATGCTAAAGTTCTTGTCGAAGAAAAATGTCGACTATCATCGAATGGGCAGACATATGTCAAATGATGTTGAAAAATGGGGGCAAATTAGGTGGAAGGATATATGTAAATAATTTTATATAAGTCTATTTACAAAAACGGAAATTTTTTGACAATTTTATATTGATTCATATTGGGAATTTTAGTATAATATTCCTAAGAAATACTAGGAGGATAGTTTGGTTTGGATGCAGAAAACCCTATTAATCTACTAGAATTATTATTGAAGGCGCACGAAAATGGAATGAGTCAAGGGGATGTAGATGTAGAGAAATATGTCGAACAATTGGCAGTGGACCTTAAACACTTACTAAGCCCGAGGCGTTCCTTTTAACAAGAAAAAGCACCTTCTGGCGGGAAAGTGCTTTTGCTCAAACCTTATTAATGTTGGGTAGGTAGTGGTGCACCATGTTGAGTCGGCAGCGGTTCAGCGCCATGTTGAGTTGGTAGTGGTGAAGATCCGTGTTGAGTTGGAAGCGGCTCAGCACCGTGCTGAGTAGGAAGTGGTTCAGCGCCATGTTGGGTCGGTAGTGGTTCAGCTCCAACAAATCCTCCGAAAGCAACCATTGAAAGTGCAACAACTGATGCAGAAACGAATTTTTTCATTTCTCTTTCTCCTTTCAATATAGAAATATCTTACAATACAAATATTAACACTTTTCTAATAATTTATCTAGCTCTATCCCTACTAATTTGGCAAATTTTTCATCATTTTGTAGTAAAAAGATAGATTTTGCCCGATTAATATACTCCGTACCTATATCTATCTCACCAATTTTGATGTAACTTTCGCCCGATTGGAAGTAAAATTCCCCAAATAAATAGAGAATCTCATTATTAATGCAATAATTAATCCCTAAATTACTATATTTCAACGAGTCCTCATAATTATTCATTGCTGCTAATGTTTGTGATAGCCCATACAAAATCCGCAATTTCACTTTCGGATCCAGTATATGCGGAAGCGAATCCAAATTATCTAACGCATCCTCAAACATATTAGAGGCAAATATGAAGTCCTTTTCTTCAAGCTTAATAATCGCTAAGCTCGTAAGAATTTCAATTTCGTTCTCTGTCAGTCTACTTCTATCAGGGTTCGTTAAATCGATTGCCTGATAAAGGAGTTTTACCGCATCATCCTCATTTTGGTGTAAATAATACTCACAAATCCCCTCATGCCAAAGCATAAATTGCATAGAAATCCGCTGCTTAAATAAAGGATTGTCTCTCTCTTGTTCAATAATCCCATAAATCGCTTGATAATCGCGTTCGCGCTTATACTTCTTAATTAATAAAAAAACAGCCGTAACATAATTGAAGGTACTTGATGATGCATAGTCAATGAAATGGCTGACTTCTACATTCAACCGTTCAGCCAATTCATATAACTGATCTAATGTTGGATACTTCTTGCCTTTTTCATATTCGATGATTTCTTCTGACGAACAAATTCCTTCTGCTAAATCCTCAATTGATAGTTTTTTAAATTGCCGAAGATCGCTGAGAATTTCTCCAAAACTTACTGGTGCAAGGCTCATAAACATACCTCCTTTTCCTTTTATAATAAGTAAATTTTGTATATTTATCAATAATTTTAAATGTTCAGATATAGGTAAAATTAAGTATTTTTTCGATTTTTTTCATTAAGTATGAAATTATATTGCGGTGGATAAACTGTTAGTCGGGTAAGAATACCAAAAAAAGGTCAATAAATCGACATTATTTCCTAGCGTTTTTTTGTTATAATACTGTCAGTAAGAAAATGGTGTAAAAAACCTATTGAACCATTATATCTTGCAAATATAAAAAGAATAGGTGAAGAAAATGGAAGAAAAGAATAACTATCGCGTATTGTTATACTACATGTACGTACCAATTGAAAACGGAGAAGAGTTCGCGATTGAACACAAAGCATTTTGTAACGAACTAGGATTAAAAGGCCGTATTTTGATTGCAGATGAAGGAATTAATGGGACTTGTTCAGGTACTGTAGAACAAACAGACCGCTACATCGAGCATATGAAAGCAGACCCACGTTTTGCTGATATGATTTTCAAAATCGATGAAGTAGATGAACATGCGTTTCCAAAAATGAAAGTACGTTATCGTCCAGAGCTAGTTACTCTTCGATTAGAAGACGATATCAATCCAAATCAATTAACAGGTAAACATTTAAGCGCGAAAGAATTCTACGAGAGCTTAAATGATGAAAATACAGTTGTTTTAGACGCAAGAAATGATTATGAATATGACCTAGGTCACTTCCGTGGTGCCATTCGCCCAGATATTACAAACTTCCGCGACCTCCCTCAATGGGTAAGAGATAATAAAGAATTGTTAGGCGAGAAGAAAATTGTCACTTATTGTACTGGTGGTATTCGTTGTGAAAAATTCTCTGGCTGGTTACTTCAAGAAGGCTTTAAAGATGTAGGTCAACTGAATGGCGGTATCGTCACTTACGGAAAAGATCCCGAAGTCCAAGGCGATCTATGGGATGGCCAATTATATGTATTCGATGAAAGAATCGCAGTACCCGTCAACCGCAAAGAACATGTAGTTGTAGGGAAGGATTACTATTCTGGTGAGCCATGTGAACGTTACGTCAACTGTGCCAACCCAGAATGTAACAAAAAAATCCTTTGTTCTGAGGAAAATGAACACAAACATTTACGTAGCTGTTCCGAAGAATGCCGTTCACACCCACGCAACCGCTACATTGCAGAGCACGGGTTAACTGAAGAAGAAGTTAAAGAAAGATTAGCAGTATTATCATAATTAGTGGAAACCCCCGCAGGCTTTGGTCTGTGGGGGTTTTTTGGTGTGATTTGGTCTTACTAGATGAATGTTTGAAAGATGCAATCAACCCATTTTGTGTGGAGAGGTGGGTATGATAGTCTTCGAGGACGTACTAGCCTTGTACGGAAAAGTTTTTTATGCTGAGTATTTATGTTCGTAGAGTATCCGAACGTATTAGTATCATGAAAATAGGATCACAATTGGCCATTAGTAGGCAATTAATACTGTACATGATAGATAAAACTCAGTGAGATGTGTTGGTAAAACGGAAAAACGAACATACTGGAGGTGCAAACCAGTGAGATGTGTTGGTAAAACGGAAAAACGAACATACTGGAGGTGCAAACCAGTGAGATGTGTTGGTAAAACGGAAAAACGAACATACTGATGCTGGATACCAGTGAGATGTGTTGGTAAAACGGAAAAACGAACATACTGAAGCTGGAAACCAGTGAAATGTGTTGGTAAAACGGAAAAACGAACATACTGAAGCTGGAAACCAGTGAGATGTGTTGGTAAAACGGAAAAACGAACATACTGATGCTGGAAACCAGTGAGATGTGTTGGTAAAACGGAAAAACGAACATACTGAAGCTGGAAACCAGTGAGATGTGTTGGTAAAACGGAAAAACGAACATACTGATGCTGGAAACCAATGAGATGTGTTGGTAAAACGGAAAAACGAACATACTGGAGGTGGAACTCAGTGAGATGTGTTGGTAAAACGGAAAAACGAACATACTGAAGCTGGAAACCAATGAGGTGTGTTGGTAAAACGAAAAAACGAACATACTGAAGCTGAAAATCAGTGAGATGTGTTAGTAAATCCGAATAACGAACATAAAAGTGCTAAAGATCAACAAGATGAGTTTAAAAGGCTACACATTATCAATTTTACCTATTTTATGAGCTGAA
Source organism: Cytobacillus sp. FSL R7-0696 (assembly GCF_038006865.1). Lineage (NCBI taxonomy): Bacteria > Bacillati > Bacillota > Bacilli > Caryophanales > Bacillaceae > Cytobacillus > Cytobacillus sp. FSL R7-0696. Next base: position 2,140,897 of record NZ_JBBOWA010000001.1, read on the forward strand.
TTTTACTTCAATATGAATGAGTTATTTATCTGTTTTTATATAGTGGGTAGATTTACCTTTTCCTGTTCTCTCAAAGTTATTATAAAGGATTTTCTTTATGGCATTTGCACTAACCTCCCCACCAACCCATTCAAAAATACTTGCCGTAGTTACCTTGCGTTCCGGAAATAGAGTCATATAATCCTGAATATTACACAGAACAATATTGTTCACCGAGGTTGGGTGATGACATCCCGAGCAGGAGAAAATCATTTTATGTGTCCTGTTCATTTTTTCTCCACAAACCCCGCAAAATAGCCCCTTCTCCATCTGATCAAAGTGATATTGAGGTTTATGGAACAAATGGATACCGTTTTTGTGATTAGTTAGTAAGGTATCAATAATGTTTGTGTGCATCCATTGGGGTGAAAAGGTTTGTTGTTTGAGACCATCCAAGAATTCAGGGATTTGCCCTGGAAGAATGAGTTGTTCTTGATGAGAAGCACCATAGAGGATAAAGGTAGGGTGGACGAAAATAAGGTAATAGTCAAACGGTATGTTAAGTTGGTGCTTTTTTAAGAATTGATGGAATATGGGTTCGGCACGTTTGATCTGGTTGAGGGGATTCTTCATTTCTTTGTGAGAGGGGCTATACCACTTATCTCCATCTACTGAAAAATTCCCTTGGAAGTTTTTTACTTCAAAAAGTACTAGTTTGTTTTGGAGAATACAGAGGGCATCAATTTGAATAGTAGATTGGTTCACTTCAAATTGAAGGTCGTATAGAATCGGGATGTTCTCCGGGAGTTCATTCAAATAGGTGGCCCAATTCTTCTCACCATTATAGCCCTTTTGTAAAGATTGAAGATAGTACGCAGATTCTGGAGGTAATTCGGTGCGAGTGTGGATTGCACGATAAAAACGAAGAGTAGTCGAAGCTTCGAGTGGTTTATAAACAGTCAAAAACATCATCCTTTCTTTTCCAAAATTATAACCGATAAGAATGCCACTGTCATTCCTTTTCATCAGTAAGTCCAGTCCTTCATATGTTATAAAAGGACATGCAAACGTATACAGCCTCAGAACTGCCAATTATTTTAAATCCACCAGGACCAGTACGTGGTTACCGATTTGTGAATTGGTCTAATACTGCGGGGCAGTGATAACGGTTATTCTAGCAGGGACAAAGGGGATCTTATTCTCTATGCAAGGTGGGCTCCATCTAGTGATATGTTATAATCCACTTCTGATGTTCGATTGAAACAACATCATTCCAGTGCTAAAATAAATCATCGCTAAAATCAGACGAAACAGGAGATAGAATAAAAAATGTATCATGCAGAAACGTGGAATGAGAAAATTAAGCTATTTTTGCAAGTGCTATGGCCGATTATGGTGACGCAAATAGGGCTATATGCAATGAATTTAACGGATACGATGATGTCTGGCCGCGTTGGAACGGATGATTTGGCTGGAGTGGCAATTGGGTCCAACATATGGATGCCGGTATTTACAGGGATCAATGGGATTATGCTTGCTGTAACCCCAATTGTGTCGCATTTACTAGGACAAGGCAAAAAGGAGAAAATATCCTATAGTGTGACACAAGCGTTATACTTAGCTGCTATTATTGCTGTTATTATACTTTTAATCGGTATTTTTTTCTTGGAGCCGATTTTAAGTTTAATGAGCTTGGCTCCAAATGTTGAATATATTGCTTTTCATTATTTACTTGGCTTATCAATCGGGATTGTGCCGTTATTTTTATACAATGTGCTAAGGAACTTCTTTGATGCACAAGGATTCACACAAATCACGATGATCATTACCATATTAGCGGTACCAGTAAATATATTCTTGAACTACTGCTTAGTGTTTGGTCACTTTGGTTTTCCAAGGCTCGGCGGAATTGGTGCAGGTTATACAACGGGCTTTACGTATTGGTTCATTCTAATCATTAGTATATTGATCAGTTTTAAAATCGAAAAAATTAGAAACTACAAAATTGGGAAAGTTTGGTTTAAACCATCAATAAAAGCATGGAGAGAACAATTATCCATTGGAATCCCAATAGGATTAACAATTTTCTTTGAATCTAGTATTTTTGCGGTTGTGACCCTTTTAGTTGGTATGATGTTTTCAACGATTACAGTAGCAGCCAACCAAGTGGCGTTTAGTTTCACTTCCTTATTATTTATGATCCCTCTTAGTCTATCAATGGCGATGACAATCATGATCGGGTACTCTGTTGGGGGCAGACGCTTAGATAACGCGAAAAAATATAGTTTGCTTGGGGTTGTAGGTGGAATGGCATTTATGGGCGTTGCTTCTATCTTCTTGTTGTTCTTCAAAGAACAAATTGCCGCCATCTATTCGAATGATCCACAAGTGATTTTACTTGCGGCTAACTTTTTTGTGATTGCTATTTTTTATCAGATTTCAGATGCTGCTCAAGCGGGATTACAAGGTGTCTTACGAGGCTATAAAGATGTGAAAATACCATTTATCATTGCTTTTATTTCCTATTGGGTGATTGGTATTCCAGTTGGCTATAGTTTAGCTGCCTTTACAGAGCTTGAGGCATACGGTTTTTGGATTGGTATTTCCGTAGGGCTAACTGCAGCGGCAATCGGTTTCTACATTCGTTTGAAAAGCATTCATCATAAGGAAAAGGAAAAACAAGTAGGTATATCCGAGCTGTCATAAAGGCACGGATTTTTTTGTTCATAAAATGTTCGCATGAAACCGTTGTTCTATATATGGTATGAAAGTGACCGTAGTGTTAAAATGGTTGATGAGGGGGAGAGACATGAAAAAGGTAGTCTATTTATTTGTGGCCATTACGGTTTTAGCCATTCTTAGCGCATGCAATAAAGAGGTTGATCCAGAACAACGGTTATCTCAATATATAGAATATTGGAATAAAGAAGAGTTCGCAAAAATGTATGGCATGCTCTCAAAAGAGGCAAAGGAATCAGTTAGTAAAGAAGACTTTGTCAGTCGCTATGAAAAAGTATATACAGATTTAGGCATTGCTAACTTAGACATTTCACATAAAAAATCAGAGAAAGAACAAGATACAGATCAGCAATCATTAAAACTACCATTTTCGGCAAAAATGGACAGTTTAGCAGGAGAGATTGCCTTTGATCACCAAGCAACATTAGTGAAAGAAGAGAGAGACGATGAGGAAAATTGGTATATTGAATGGGATACGACTTATATTTTCCCTGAACTTGGCCCGAATGATGAAATTACATACAACACAGTGAAGGCAAAACGGGGAGAAATTGTCGATCGTTCAGGCGATCCACTTGCTTTCAATGGGACGATTTTAGAAATCGGCATTGTCCCAGAACAAATGGACTCTGAAGATGAAACGGTTAAGCAAGTGGCAAAATTACTTGAGATCTCAGAGAACTCTGTTAAGGATAAACTAGGCGCGAGTTGGGTGCAGGCAAATCAATTTGTGCCAATCAAGAAAATTGCGACGAATCAAGAAGAACTATTAAATAACTTGATGAGCATACCAGGTGTATTAAAAAAGGATATTGAAGGTCGAGTATACCCTGGCGGCGAGGCGGCCTCACACTTAATTGGTAATGTCGCTCAAGTGACGGCTGACGACTTGGAGGAACACGAAGGAAAAGGATATGGCAGTAATGATGACATCGGACGCCGCGGCTTAGAGAAAGTATATGAGGAAAAGCTGCGTGGTTCAAATGGTGTCTTAATAGGGATTAAGAAAGAGGACGGTTCAGAGGTAGTAGTGGCCGAAACACCAGTAGAAAATGGTAGCAACGTTCAGTTAACCATTGACCTCACATTACAAGAGGACTTGTATAAAGAACTGGATCATAAGCCAGGCACTGCGGCCGCCATTGACCCTGTTACTGGTGAAACATTGGCCCTTGTCTCTAGTCCAGGGTTCGATCCGAATCAAGCAACACTTGGATACTCTGCCTCTCAATTAGAAGAGCTAGAAGAGAGTGGTGATAATCCATTCTTGAATCGTTTTCAACACACGTTTGCACCAGGTTCCGTGATTAAACCAATAACAGGTGCGCTTGCATTAAAAGAAGGAGCCATTAAACCTGATGATACAATAGAAGTGAAGGGCCTGCAGTGGCCGGATGATAATCGCTGGGGTGATTACCGAATCACAAGGGTAAGCGATCCTGGAAAGCCAGTCAATTTCGATTTAGCGATGATGTATTCGGATAATATTTACTTTGCAAGGGCAGCATTAGAGCTAGGAAAAGACAAATTAACTGCTGGATTAAAAGAATTTGGCTTTACAGAGGATATTCCCTTTGCCTATCCACTCGAATCTTCTACAATCGGCGAGCTGGATAAAGAAACATTAATTGCCGATTCCGGTTATGGGCAAGGACATGTTGAAATGAGCATCCTTCACTTGGCTACTTCTTATACACCTTTTATCAATAATGGGTCAATGATTAAACCGATCTTGCTCCTGAATGAGGAAGAAAAGAGCCAAGTATGGAAGGAAAATATAATTGATGAAGCTACCGTTAAAACTGTAGCTGAATCGATGAATAAAGTAGTGAATGAACCAGGCGGTACAGCACGTACGGCACGTATTGAAGGCTACCCGCTAGCAGGGAAAACGGGGACGGCGGAACTGAAACAGACCGCTGATGAAGAGGGTAAAGAAAACGGTTGGTTTGTTGCCTATAACCCGGATGACCCCCATCTCCTTATCTCAATGATGGTTGAAGGTGTCGAAGAACAAGGTGGCAGTAAAATCGTCATCGAAAAAGTGAAAGATACATTTGAGAAAAACAAAGATCGTTTCTAATAAAGAATAAATACTGAAGGCTGGGACTAAATAGTTCCAGCCTTTTATTATTTTTAGATGCTTGATGTAATAACATGAGGGTGTAGTGGTAAGGAGAGGAGTGCTGCGTTGAGGGTGGTTTGAGTGGAAACACGTACCAAAAATCGGAGTGAGTATGAAAATATGGTAGGAAACGCCGAGAAGTGTACCAAAAATCGGGGTGAGCATGAGAATATGGTAGGGAACGGTGAGAAGCGTACCAAAAACCGGGGTAAGCATGAGAATATGGTAGGGAAAGACGAGAAGCGTACCAAAAATCGGAGTAAGCATGAGAATATGGTAGGGAAAGTCGAGAAGCGTACCAAAAACCGTAGTGAGCATGAGAATATGGTAGGGAAAGTCGAGAAGCGTACCAAAAATCGGAGTAAGCATGAAAAGATGGTAGGAAACGCCGAGAAGTGTACCAAAAATCGGAGTGAGCATGAAAAGATGGTAGGAAACGCCGAGAAGTGTACCAAAAATCGGGGTGAGCATGAGAATATGGTAGGGAAAGTCGAGAAGCGTACCAAAAACTGGAGTGAGCCGAAAAATATGGTAGGAAACGCCGAGAAGCGTACCAAAAATCGGAGTAAGCATGAAAAGATGGTAGGAAACGCCGAGAAGCGTACCAAAAATCGGAGAGAGCATGAAAAGATGGTAGGAAACGCCGAGAAACGTACCAAAAACCGGAGAGAGTCGAAAAATATGGTAGGAAACGCCGAGAAGCGTACCAAAAACCGGAGTAAGCCGAAAAAGATGGTAGGAAACGCCGAGAAACGTACCAAAAACCGAAGAGAGCATGAAAAGGTGGTAGGATTCGTCTAGAAACGTACCAAAAATCGGAGTGAGCCGAAAAAGGTGGTAGGATTCGTCTAGAAACGTACCAAAAATCGGAGTGAGCCGAAAAAGATGGTAGGAAACGGTGAGAAGCGTACCAAAAACCGGAGTAAGCCGAAAAATATGGTAGGAAACGCCGAGAAACGTATCAAAAACCGGAGATAGCATGAAAAGATGGTAGGATTCGTTCAGAAACGTACCAAAAATCGGAGTGAGTCGAAAAATATGGTAGGAAACGCCGAGAAACGTATCAAAAACCGGAGATAGCATGAAAAGATGGTAGGATTCGTCCAGAAACGTACCAAAAATCGGAGTGAGTCGAAAAGTATGGTAGGAAACGCCGAGAAACGTACCAAAAATCAGAGTGAGCAAGAAAAAATGGTAGGATAACGGGGATAATCGCCACAACAGAGCTTATCCCTATGGCTACCAACTCGACCCACGATTCTCCTTTCTTGAGGGGTTACCTTTCAAAATTTCTATCACCCCTATAACCATCCCCAACCGATCAAATATCAAATCTCCGGAAGAGACAAGCAGCACATGACATGACCTACATCGCAAATCAACGCTCAAACATTAACTGACGTCTCCCCCGCAATGGCTTATCAAACAAGCTTAGTCTGGTGATGGGGATAGCAACCCAGTCTAGTCAACTTTCGACAAAAACCTCATTTTTCCTCAAGAGATGATGTCGAAAAATATTCTATCGTAGTATCTATACAAGCCCATCTATTCGTTATATGATACATCTGTATTGAAAGGAATATATTTCTAAAAATAGAGAGAATAGGGGAATTGGGAATGAAAAAAGCTATCCATCTACTTTTATCCATGATGCTCGTTTTTTCTTTCATCCCTGCATCCGTCCTAGCGGAGACAGAGAGTACGGAGGAAACACCGACATCACCAGAAACAACTGATGTGGAACAACCATTAGATATTCAATTGCAAAATCCAGAATATATTGATGGACAAGTGAAACTGAAATGGCGAGTGAAATATGAAGAATCTGCAAATGAGAATGCAGAATTGTTCACCCTCGTTAAAAACGGAGAACGCTCGGTTCTTGCCAGCCAACCTGAAATGAGTCAAGAACAGTCTGGGGAGGATGGCGTTTATCGTATATATGAATTGATTGATTCTGAGGTGAAACCTGGAGATACAGTGACTTATGCGATTGCGCAAGGTAAGGCGCAAAGTAACGAAACAACGTTAACTGTTGAAATGCCGGTTGTAGAAGAGGAAGCTAGCGAAGAGTCACCAAAAGACGATGAAACGGTTGTTGAGGAAGAAGAACAAGTAGCGGATGAAGAACCAGCAAAAGATGAACCTGTCCCTACAATAAATATTGTTGCTCATAAGATAACTGATACAACAGCTGACATTTCGTGGAGTTTAGTGGATGTTGATGAATTTAGATTATACGTTGATGGCCATTTAAAAGAAGTCGTTTCACCAAATAAAACAACCTATGCATTAACGAAATTAGCCCCTGCTACTACATATAAAGTGAAAGTAGAAGGTGTGCAAAAAGGTAGTGTAGTATCTTCAGCAGAGGTAGAAGTAACAACATCGGCAGTACCGACAGGAGACGTTATTCCATTCGAAGACAGTGCCCTTGAGCAAGCAATTAAAGATGAATTAGGGTTAAAGCGCGCTATTTATCAAGCTGACTTAGACCGTTTAACAAGTCTATCAATCTCGAATTTATGGGTAACATCTATTGAAGGATTACAATTTGCGACAAATTTAGAAACATTGCATCTCGGTTATAATGACATTACTGATTTAACACCAATCAAAGCATTAACAAAGTTAAAAGACCTTGATGTCACAGGATTAGCTATTACAGATACAAGTATTTTTAGTACAAGTTTAGTGGAATTAAATATCTCTCATACTTCCCTAGCCAACCTGGACTTTCTTAAAAAATTAACGAATCTTCAAACAGTTTATGCTTATGGCCTGCCTTGGATTGGTGAAAATGCTGGGGCACAAGCTGTACTGAAAGATTTAACTGCAAAAGGCGTAACCGTGTACAGCAATGAAGCAGATGATGTAAATATGATGGTAGAGCGTGGATTTGTCAATGAATCAAGTATCCAAGTGTATTGGAGTTTCTGGCCTGAAGCCAATATCAATTTGTACCCAGATCATTATATTGTTTCTATTGACGGGAAAGAAACGAAAGTATCTGGTTTAGAAGAACATGTATTTAAGAACTTAAAGGCAGATACAACCTATGATATCGTTATTAAGGCTTACGACGGTAAACAATTAATTGGTCGGGCAACAATGGATGTGAAAACGGCAAAATTACCTGAAGGAAAAAAAGTGTCGATTAAGGATAAAGGGTTAAGAGACATGATTAAGATGACTCTTGGCATTAGCCGTGACATATATGAAAGTGATATGAAAAATTTAACTTCACTGTATGTTGATTATGAAGGTGTTCGGAATTTAGCTGGGCTAGAGCTGGCTACAAACCTTGAAGAGCTATCGATAACAGGGAACCCAGTCAGTGATCTAACAGCGATTAAAGGCTTGAGTAAATTATCGGTATTATATATTGATGACACGAAAGTGAAAGATTTAAAACCATTGTCGGGCTTAACAAACTTGAATATGCTTGTTGCTTCCTACAATCCTGGACTCGATTTATCACCAATACAAGGTTTACCTAACTTACAATCGCTTTCAGCTGATAGCAATGGATATAAAAAGCTCCCTGCTTTGCCAAGTAGCTTAATCGAATTATCACTATATGATAATGAACTAACAAGTCTTAAAGGAATTGAAAAAGCAACCAATCTGCAATACTTAATCGTATCGGATAATCCAATTAGTGATTTCAAATCACTAGCGAAATTACAGTTGTTATTTTTACTTGCAGATTATACAAATATGACGAATCTTGATTGGTTAAATTCTGAGAATGCCCATGTTTTACAAGGTCTCATTATTTCGGGTAATGCTATTACTGACATTACGCCACTTAAGAATGGTAATAATCTATTATTCTTAGCAATGGATGAAACAGCTATTACGGATATTTCGCCATTACTAGATTTACCTTACTTAGCTGTTGTCTCTTTCATCTCGGTCCCAACGCTTGACATTTCGGAAGGCTCGAAAGCGATGGAAGTGATTAAAGAATTAAGAATGCGCGGTGTGGAAGTTTTCTATGAAGAAGAAATGGGGAACTTAAGCTTTACCTCTTTAACAGCGACGCATGATTCGATCTATGCAGAATGGGAATATAATGGAGAAGAAGAAGTAGCAGCTTATGAATTGTATATAGATGGTGAATCAGTAGATACAGTATCAGGAACAGAATCTAGTTACGTATTTACTGGACTATCTCCGGGAACGCCGTATGAAGTTGCTATTGCAGCACTAAATGCGGATGGAGAAGAAATTGAAATTTATTTCGATTATGTATTCACGATTAGTGAAGATCTTTACTTCACAAAAGTAGAAGCAACAGAAGACTCTATTGAAACAGAATGGATATACGATGGTGAAGGAGCAGTCTATGAATATGAAATCTCTCTAAATGGAGAAGAGTATGAAATCGTGGATGCAGATACACTCTCGCATATTTGGACAGAACTTGAAAAAGATACAACATATACTATTGAATTGATGGCATATGACGAAGAATATGAAATCCTTGGCTATACTTATGCAGAAGCAACAACAACAGTAGATGAAGATGGAACGGGCGAGGGCAACACCCCTCCTCCACCAACGAAAAAACCAGACCCAGGCAATGGCAATAAAAAACCAAATGATGGTAAAACACCAGCAGATGTCATCAAAGGGAAAAAAGAACAAATGAAATCTGGCGCCAAACCAGAGGAGAAAACAGGTAAGTCTCTACCAAATACGTCAACCAACAGCTATAACTATTTAGCAATGGGTATGACAATCTTACTAGCAGGTACCATCATGTTATTCCTTGCAAGGAAAAAACAGCCGTCATTGAAATGATGAACAAAGAGTGACACTAAAATGGTGTCACTCTTTATTAAGTTCCGGCGAACAATGTGAGGAAAATTAGTTTCTATTGTGTTTGTTTTGCTCTAGCCTCTTTACAACCAAACACATGAGCATAAGTTATACCTATACCTTTGGGGAAAAGGTATGGGCAAAGCCAAAATGCGAACAACAGGTATGAAGATGTGCAAGTTACCTAGAAACAATTGGTTTGAATCGGATAGGAAATCATGGCGCGAATTTCCTTAAACTTCTTTCATGCCATAGAAATGTATAAATACTTAAAGAATAACCTCAAAGGGTCCGGTCGACTTTCATTACTTCCACCTGCTATTAGTGTCTTTTCTGTCATTCTTTTTATGGTAATATTTGGTTGAAAACTTCTCCGCCATTACCGTGAATTTTTATCACTTTAAGTCGATTTGTTTTCTTGATGAAGATAGTTTTATATTGTTTTTCACCATTTTGCTCAATAATAAACACGCGTTTACTTCCAGTATCTGATTCTTTTGTGAAGAGATAATCTTGATCACCGATTAGTTCTATAATTTTGCCGTATTCTGGTAATGAAGACAAATCCTTTTCGTTAGAAATCTTATCATTTGCTATGTTTTGTACAGGGACTGAATGGTTACCTGAGTTTGAGTTTGCCTCTTTTTCATCAGATGATTGAGACACTTCGTGGGTCTTCTCTTTATTCATGTCCGATTCCTCAACGGAATTACTGTTACAAGCAGAGAGGAGCAGTATCCCAGTAATTAGTGCAAGTTGCCATTTATACATGATGCAATTTCATCTCCTGTAAATATAATTTTAATTAACCATAACAAATGCTCCGGTTAAATTCATCCAATAAAAGTCTCAATTCAAAAACAAACAATTGTACTAGATAAGTCCTTTCAAAAAGGAAAGCTCATATTTAATTGCCTCTTTTAAAAAATGATGAGAAATGAGCCATTTGGCCGTTTAATAAACACGATTTTTAACAGAAACTGGGGTTGAAAGGTATTAATATAAATATATTCATAAAGTAATAGAATCTTAATAAAAAGAATCTACAATCAATCATAAAGTGGATTGTAAAGGGTGGGTATTTAATGGACAAAAAATCAATTCTCGTCATTGAAGATGAAGAAAAAATTGCACGGTTATTAGAATTAGAGCTGGAATATGAAGGATATAAAGTGACAAAAGCGCTTGATGGGTTAGAAGGATTCCATACTTATAAAAGCAAAATATGGGATCTCGTATTATTAGATATTATGCTTCCGGGTATTAGCGGAATAGAGTTGTTAAGAAGAATTAGGGCTAATGATAACCATACACCGGTCATTCTTTTAACTGCGAAAAGCTCAGTTGAAGACAAAGTCTCTGGATTAGATTTAGGTGCGAATGATTATATAACAAAGCCTTTTCAAATAGAAGAGTTGCTGGCCAGAGTCCGTGTGGCATTCCGAAATAAAGTCACTGAGGAAGTAGAAAATGAAGAAGATGTGCTTACGATTGCTAATTTAAAAGTGAATGAGAAAACAAGAGAAGTTTTTCGTGGGGATACATCTATTGAATTGACACCGAGGGAGTTTGATTTGCTTGTTTATTTATTGGTAAATAAACGACAAGTACTGAATCGTGATCAAATTGTTGAAGCAGTCTGGGGATATGATTTTATTGGTGATACAAATGTTGTTGATGTTTATATTCGTTATATAAGGAAGAAAATTGACGTTGAAAATCTCCCTGCGCTTATCCATACGGTACGAGGTGTAGGTTATGTAATAAGGGAGATGAAATGAAGTTAAAAAACAAAATCAATCTATATACTTCTATCTTGTTCATCATATTACTAATCGTCATGAATATCTCTATTTATTTGCTGTTTAGCAATATGATGATGAATAGTGAACTTGACCGTGGGAAACTGGAATTGGAAAGAAATGCTGCTGAAATCGATCAGTCACTTGCCACGGTACCAATGGACACGTTACTTCGGGCTTATATTCCTATCGACGGTATGGTTCGTATCGTTTATGAGGATAGCCAAAAAGCAGCTAGTACATTTGTGGATCCTTCTTTTAATAAAGAGGCTCATAACATAGAGAAATCATTTAGTTCCTCATTAAATGTCGAGATTAAAGAGGGTGAAACCTCATATACTTTTGGTTCGATTCCGATTATTTTGAGCAATGGTGAAATAGCTAACCTGCAAATCGCCAAAAGCATTGTAAGAACGACAGAAAATTTAAAAGTATTACGGTTGGTTTTAATCATTGTAACCTTAGTTGCAATGATTCCAGTTATTATTTCTAGTAGGTTATTAGGCAACCTTATTATTGCGCCGATTACTTCAATGATTAAGACGATGAGTGAAATTAGAGAAAGTGGGAAATTTAAACGGCTGCCATTAAATAAAGATTCCAATGACGAATTGCATGAAATGGGTACGACTTTTAATCATATGATTGATTTACTCGAAGTCAACTTTGATAAGCAAAAACAATTTGCTTCAAGTGCTTCCCATGAACTAAAAACACCACTAACTGTAATTGAAAGCTATACCAGTCTTTTAAAAAGACGAGGATTGCATGATGAGGAACTTTTTAAAGAATCAATTGAAGCGATACATTCTGAAGCCATTAGAATGAAAAATTTGACAGAACAACTATTACTCCTAGCACAACATAATCAACAATGGAATATAGAAACAACCAAAATTAGCCTAAGCGACTTTTTGGTAGATTCAGCAAAAGCTTTCCAGAACGGCTACAATCGAAGGATTATTTTTGAAAGTGAAATTGATGGCAATGCGTCCATTTACTCAGATGAACAAAAGTTAAAGCAATTACTTTTTATATTCCTTGATAACGCAAGAAAGTATAGTAATGATGAAATTACAATCACTTTGAGTGAGAATAGTAACGAAGAAATACTTATTCATGTTTCTGACCGTGGAATAGGTATAGATGAGAATGAGCTTCCCAAAATATTTGAACGTTTTTACCGTATTGATAAAGCAAGGTCCAGAAAAACAGGAGGAGTCGGACTTGGACTTTCTTTAGCGAAGGAAATTGCCGACGCTTTAGCCATTGAGATAAAATTACAAAGTGTTGAAAATCTAGGAACAACGGTTACTATGGTGTTTAATAACGAACATAGGAAAACAAAAATTAATTAATCGATCAGTGCTTTCTCATTTTCTTTTAATTTTTTTATTAGATAATAAAGGAAAGGGATATAGAATGGAGGATAATAATGAGAAGAAAAGGGTTATGGATTACTCTTGGGTTAGTTGTCATCGCAACCTTTATTATTATTGTTACATGGCAAGGAGTAACTACTTCTGCGAAAACAATTACTAAAGATGACGCCCTTTCCTTAATTGAGGAAAGGTATAAAGGCAGCAAAGTAACAAATATCGAATTACAACAAAGTGCTTATCACATAAAAATGACGAGAGAAAGCGGAATATATGAAGTTTCTTTAAATGCAGAAAATGGAGATATAATATCTTTAAAGAAACTTGGAGATAACTCAAGTGGCGGTGATGATCGTAATAAAATGATAAAGAATGAAAAGGAAATAGAAAGTATCTTATTACTGTCAAGCGATAATATTTTATCTATTAGTAAAAAAACCGAAAATCAGAAAGATGTTTATGTAGCTAAAGTTCTGGAGAATAAAGAGGAGTATATTGTTAAAGTAGATGCAGTAACAGGTTCAATTGTTTCAAAAGATAAAGCTGAAAAACCTAAAGAAGAAAACCCGGAAGAAGGCAAACAAAAAGAAGAAGATCGTCCAGTGGCTATTTCTAAAGATGAAGCAATTAAAATCGCGTTGGAAAATGTAAAAGGGGCAGTCGATGATGATATCGAAATTGAAAATATTGGAGGCCAAACTTATTATCTCATTGAAATTGAAACCGATGATGATAATGAGGCAACCGTACAAGTTCATACCTTAACAGGGAAAGCTACTATTTCATTTGATGATTAATCTTACTTTTTAGCAAATTCTAATGTTACTCACCTCATTCCTTAATCTTACGCGATTATATTATAAGTAATCAGAAGATTAAAGGAGGATATTAATCATGAAAAATAAAATTTTTGTTGGTTTAATCATAACTGGTGTAATTATGGGTGGAGCGGTTGCTGTTGGGGCTACAAATAATGATGAAACAAATGCTACTTCTATCAATACAGAATTAGATGAAAAAGTATCTCAGGCCGGAGAGGCGGATGTCATTGCCATCAGTAAACAAGATGATGGGGAGAATCAATCTGACGATAGGGGATACGATGACGATAACGATGATGTACAGGACGTAAAAGTAGATGCCTCTTCAGGTGATTCTATCCAAAGGGATCAAGGTAATGAAGATGATGATATCGAAAGAGATAGAGACGACGCTAACGATGATGATAAGCAATTAATCAAGCAACGGATCATACAAGAAAAAGATGCGATAGCAATTGCAGAAAAGGCTTCTAACGGTAAAGTGAATGAAATTGAACTGGATGAAGAAGATGGTCTCATTGTTTATGAAATTGAAGCTGATTCCAAAAAAGGCGAAGTGGAAATAGAGATGAATGCAAAAACTGGAGAGATAATAAAAAAAGATTTGGATTAATGAGGCCTGGCATGTATTTGGTGAGAACCATTTACATGTCTTTTTTATTTCGGTTGATTATTTGGGTTCATTCTTATTGATTTCTAATCTAACTATCATGGTTCTTACATAGAGTTCTCATCTTCAAAAACTAGTATAGAAGATAACAAGGAAAGTGAAAAAGCTTAGAAGTGACGGATTTAAATGGAAATGGCTCATTTTCCTAAAAAAAAAATGACTTGGAGGCAGTAAAATGAAAATAGTGATTATCCCATCTGGTTTTAAGGAGTGTTTGGAAGCTGAGGAAGTAGCGAGTGCGATTGATAAAGGGATCAGGCGTTTTGATTCCGCTGTGGATACGCATGTTATTCCCATGGTTGATGGTGGAGAAGGTTTTGTCAAAACAATTATTAAAATTAAGAAAGGTGAACTTAAATTTATTGACGCCACAAATCCTGTAGGTGAAAAAGTACAGACATACTTTGGGTTGTATGAGGAAAACAACGTAAAAACAGCCGTAATTGAAATGGCCGCTATTGCTGGGCTTAGAATGGTTCCTCTTCACAAACGTAACCCTTTAAATACTCATACTTATGGTGTAGGTGAATTAATTTTAGCTGCCTTAGATTCAGGAGCGACTCATATTTTATTTGGCTGTGGTGATTCGGGTACATCCGATGGTGGAGCGGGTATGGCACAAGCGTTGGGCGCTAAATTTTATTCTCAAAATCATCAACCAATAGAAATAACGGGAGGGGGCTGCTTAAGTGATATTGCATATATGGATTTAACCAATATAGACCCTAGATTATCTCAAGTACAAATGCATGTCGCGTGTAATTGGCATAATGTACTTTGTGGTCCAAAGGGGGTGGCGCACGTATTTGCACCCCAAAAAGGAGCTTCCTTACTAGAGGTAGAGATATTGGCTAATGGTTTATCGCACTTTGCTAATTTAATAGAGAAGGCTACGGGGCATGATGTGAAAACGCTACCAGGTAGTGGCGCATCTGGGGGGTTAGGGGCAGGTTTAGTGGCATTTGCAGGTGCAAAACTATTTCCACGTTATGAAATTATTATGAAATATATTCAAATTGAAGAACATCTAGAAGGTGCTGACCTTGTATTAACAGCGGAAGGGTGTATAGATAGACAGACACCAAACGGGAAGATTCCTGCGGAAGTTGCTAGATTAGCAAAACAATTGGGCATACCGGTGATTGCAATTACTGGGTCCATTGGAAAGGATGCATGGGTAAATTATACAAGTGGGATTGATGCTTATATGAGCATTATTCAGAAGCCAACTTCATTAGAAAAGGCGATGGAAGACGCAGCAAATTTAATTGCTGATTGTGCAGAGGCAGCTGTACGTCAAATTCAGGTTGGCTATCGTATTGCTGAAAGGAAATTGGGTAAAGGTATCATATGAAATCTAATCGTTTACTAGAAAACAAGCAACAATCTACTAAAACATACTTAACTAAGCTGCCAAATGTAACACAAATCATCGTCATTCTTCTCTCATTTGTGTGTTCATTTATTGTTTTCACAGACAATATAGCTTATGATGCAAAGGTTTCTATGATTGTTTTCATTATTACACTAGCTTTATGGGTATGTACAAAACTTCCTGCCGCCTATGTTGCTTTAGGTGCATTACTATTACTCATTTTATTAAATGGGGCAAATACAGATGTGCTCTATTCATCTTTTTCTTCGGAAATCATTTGGTTGATGATTGGCGCTTTTATTATTGGAGAAGCATTTAGTTCTTCTGGTCTATCTCTTCGAATGACGCGAGTGATCATTCATAAAGCTAAAAACACAAACCAACTATTATTGTATTTGATGTTGTCTCTGTTTCCATTGGCTATCTTTATTCCTTCCACTTCCGGCAGGGCGGTACTCATGTTGCCAATTGTAAGAGAAATAGCGAATCTTGTTAAGAATAAGCAACAAAGAGAAATCATTGCATTGTTCGTACCAGTCATCATTTTAATGACGACCTCTTCGACATTATTAGGAGCAGGTTCACATTTAATCGGGATAGAAATATTAGAGAAGACGACAGGAGATAGTATCTCTTATATAAATTGGTTGATATGGGGCCTCCCTTTTGCCTTCATCATCAGTTTCATCACTTATTTTGTTTTTAAACTATTTTTTTCAAAGGAATTAACTGCAGCCCCTTTTGAAGCGAGCAATGTCAACAATATATTTGAAGTAAAGCCTGTTTCCAAAAAGGAGAAGCAAACACTTATCCTTTTAACTGTCTTGATTTTGTTGTGGCTAACAGAAGCACTTCATGGCTATGAAATAGGTTTAATCACAATTGTGGGTGCCTTTGTTTTTATGCTGCCTAAGTATGGCGTCATTACCTGGAAAAAAGGCTTACAGGCTGTTTCGTGGAATTTGATTTTATTTGTCGCTGCTGCAACAGCATTAGGTAAGAACTTAGTGGAAACTGGTGCGGTAAGCTGGATAGAGCAGGAAGTATTCAAGCTAATTGGTGCTTTTCCACCTATCCCTGCATGGGGTCTTGTGAGTCTTATCATCCTTATCGCTATTACCAGTCACATTTATATTACCTCTCATACGACAAGGGCTGTAGTGATGGTGCCAGGTATATTAATGCTTAGTATGACACTTAATTTAGAGCCATCCTCCATGCTCTTTTTAAGCTTAGTAGGGATGAACTATTGCTTAACTTTCCCGGTCAGTTCGAAGGCACTATTAGTATACTATGAGCATGACACGATGAGTTATCGTGCCAATATTTTATTAAAGTTAAATATGTTCTTAATGCCGATTTATTTTATATTGATGATTTTGTTTTACTTTACTTATTGGAACTGGACAGGGTTATAAGTGTAAAAAAAGGAGCCTTCATTCGGCTCCTTTTGCATTATATTAGTAAAGCTATAATCATTGAGCGTGAGATGTATGTACAGTTTTAATCACTCTTCTGCTATAAAATATTCTCGTAAATATTCTACCCATAGATGATGACCTTGTTCATTCGGGTAGTAATCTTCCTCCAAGTACTCTCGTATGAATGGATCATTAGTATTTGGCCATGCTTCCCAATGGACGAGATATGTTAAATGATTTTCCTCAGCAAAGGCTTTAAGTGCCTTGACTTGCTCGTTATATTTTTGTGGAAAATAAAATGGGTTAGCTGGCTGAAATATAACAGTCGTTGAGGGTTCACTTCTTCTAAAGCTTCTAGCCACTTCTCAATGTGATGTATCGGTGCTTCTACATCCTCTTACCAATTATTATCCCTCTTTAAGAAGGGTTTTAATAAGACAAGGTCAGGTCCAAATTTGCTTACATCTGCGATATCAAATTCACCTGAAATACCATCAAAAGGAACAATCTCGACTGTTATTGTCTTTTGATAGGCTTGATTTATTTCTTGTTCTAATTGATTTGTCCAACTTTTATCTTCCTCGATCGTTGATGGTGATCCAAATCAAGGTTTTTATTAAAGTAGTTTAGAGTTCTTTCGCCTATTTGGTATAGTAGAAAGCTAACGTTATTTGATTTGACTATAAATATTTTAGAAAAGATGAAAAATTTACTGGAAGAGGTATCTAACATTTCTCTATGTTGACCTGTAACGCAAACAACAGTATTCAAATTTTCTCGTGATTTTAATTCCTTTACAAGGGGATACATTTTAATAGCCTCTGGTCTTATTCTGAATACAACCATGACTTCCTCCTCAAATAATATAATAAATAACTAAGCCAGCAAAAATATTTGGCCAATAAAAACTTGATAGCTGCTTTTTAGTGATACTTTGTCTATGAATTATTGCATTAGATATTCCCATATCAGCAAATGCTTGTGAAACAACTATAAACAATCATGATCCTACCCATTAAACCTAAAGCTGATGGTCCTAATATCCTACGATTAGTGGAAAATAGGAGTAAATCATGATCCGGAAACCAATAAATTAATTCTTGAATCTTTGGCTCTTGGTAAAAGGATGCGACAAAAGGAGAGATTAAGAACAAGAGGGTTCATTTAAACAGTTTTTTTGGAGATAGAAGATTTAGACGTTAAGCATGTAATTTTTCATAATGTAACACAAAAAATTATATCTAATTTATATTCTTACAGAGGATGGTACTTGTATCAGAGATTATATTCATGTAATGGATTTAGCATCTGCTCACTATTTAGCTTTAGAATATTTAAGAAAAGATAACACAAGTGATATTTTTAATCTAGGTAATGGTAGTGGCTACTCAGTTAAAGAAGTAATTGAGGTAGCAAGAAAGGTGACTAATCATCCGATTCCTGCGGAAGTAAAAGAGAGAAGAGCGGGAGATCCAGCTGTACTAATTGCTTCATCGGAAAAAGCAAGAAAGGTATTAGGATGGAAACCACAATTTAATTCATTAGAAAAAATTATCTCTGATGCATGGAATTGGCATAAGAGTCACCCCAATGGTTATTCAAGCAATTAAATATCTGTGTGAATAAAAATTACCCGCTGGCTCTAATGGCTCGGCGGGCTTATTTGTGTTGTTTACTGTTTCCTGAAAATGCACTCCTCAATATCACTTTTCCTGTAAAAAAATGATACTCGCCTCAATGTCTAAATGAACCCGTTTAATTTGAATGAATTGCTCTATTAATACACGTTTACATAACTATCGAGTATTTTGTAATTGGTTTATTATATACAGCAAGCCTTCCCAAACTTAGAAGTAACTATTGTCGTCTCATTACAGTTGGATACTTACTAACATCTCTGGTATAAAGAAATTTAATATGCCATATTTCTTTCCCCCTGTTTGCAACAATAGCTCCTACAGTGCCATATATCCCTGTGAAATTAAGTTTGGAGTTACATATAAGTTTATATAGTTACACCGGCACCTCCACCCCCAACAAAGGAGGATACTGCTGACACCCAAATATATCTCCTTCACCTGGACTACCGCTCGGGGCGGTTCTGCTGATTGTAAATTTAATGGCGTAGGCAGGGTCAAACTCTACTAAATCAGTGATGCGATCTTTGTTGATATGGAAGAGTGCGGCAATGCTTTCTTTGTTTATGACACCGCTTTTTTTGACTAAATCATAGTTTTCTGGTTCTCGAAAAATAATGTCAAATGTGATGCGATCGGTTCCTGCGTTTTTACTTCGAATGGTCTTGGCTAATTCAGCTAAGGGTTTTGTGTTCATGTTATACTCACTCCTCCTCATTACACTTTAATGGTTTCTTGGATTGTTTCAATGTTTAGTTCGAAAAGGGACATAGGGTCTTTAACTGGTAACGTATGATTAATGGTCCATGAATAAGAAGCGGTGGAAGGAAGGACCTCGTCTACAATAAATGCAGCTGTACCAGCCGTTCCCTTTACTTCTGGTAAGCGTGCGTAGAAGATTTGTCTTGTGCCCATGAGTGTAATCGCTTCGGCTAGTTCTTTTGTGTCTGCGATCCCTTCGACTACAATGCCGAGTTCATGTGATTGAATATCTCGAATAGGTTCCATTTCACCCATCACCCCATTTTTGCCGAATATACGGTAGTTCAGATGATAGTTTGTAGTTGGGAATTCTTCTTTTACTTGTTCTTTGCTTAACTGTATGACTTTATCAATATGTTGAATGGTATAGGGGTCACGAACTCCTGCTATGCCAATATATTTTTCACCGACTTTACCAGAGCCTTCTATTTTTATTTTTGTGTCTCCCTGAATAGGTATATATTTTTGCCCTGTAATTCGTGTTGTTTTTTCATCATATTGTTCGTACTTGCAATGGGTCATGTCAAGCATACCCCCGGCAAAGTATTCAAAATAAGGATTTGACCTCTCATACATTGCATGGCCCGCAACGCTAGCAATGGTACATTTTTGATGCGGTGCCATTGCAGTGACCTTTACATCATTATGTGTAATCGTACCAATTACACTTTCTTTCGCCCCGTAAGGTTCTGCACAAAATGAGGCACATTCGAGAACTTTACCTAAATAATAGGCATGTTCCTCTGGGAATCCTTCAAAAATAGCTGGCGCTGCGAAAACAGCGCAATCGCTTGAGCGGCCACCAATAATAACATCTGCCCCCATTTCTAAAGCCTTTACATAAGGGTGGATGCCTGCTACTGCTACCGCCCTAGTTGTTTTCTCAACATCTACTTTTGTTAAATCCTCTCGATTATCTAAACCTTCAATTCTAGTACCTTCTTTGATTCTGTCAGCTAAATATACAGTGTCTACATCAGAGTAGAAATAGGCAATCTTGAAAGGTGGAAGTTGGTGTTCCTTTGCTAAATCCTTTATGATCTCTACATATAAATCTACTCTGCTTTTCGTACCGCAATCACCCGCAGAACCGACAATCATTGGTACATTTTGTTCACGTGAGGCGAGCAACATTAGTTCAAGATCATGCTTTTGCCATTGGTACATACTTACTGACCGGTCTGCACCTAAAGCTGCAGCTCCAATATCGTCGCTTCCTGAATCGCAACAATAATAATCAGGTTTTGTAGCAGCTGCAATATGAAAGCTCTCCTCTTTTGTTGGGGCAAATCCTAAATGTCCATTTGGACTAACAATTCTTAATTGTTCTTTTGTCATAAAAATTCCTCCTTGCGCAAAATTGTTATAACCACTTAATACAATATAATACACTGATAAAATTATTTGTCAATTCAGAATATAATCAACAAATAAAAAAAGCCAACAAAAAAGTTGGCTAGGGAGGTTTCACAGTTTTCTTTTTATAAAAAAGCGATATTGGTCACCGCGATAGTAGGCTTCCCTATATTCTAAAGGATAAGCATCTTTATACATGATAGAAGTTACTTGGAAAATGGGCCAACCTTCTTCAATTTGCATTGTAGATGCAAGTTCCTTATTTGCTGTATGAGCTTCAAATGTTTGTTCTAAGTGAGTCGGCTGATATGTATTTGTTAACTGATAGAGATCCAATGTTGAAAAAGGTTTACCTTGTTTTTCCATTGCTTGTGCATTTGGCATGATGGTTTGACCGACAGGTATAGAAAAATAACTATTATAATAGACCATTGGTTGCTCATCACCGTATCCGATGAGTTGAAGATTACTTACATAATCGGTCGGTTGAAGATTAAGTATTTTAGCCATTTGGACAGAACTGAGTACTTGTTTGTTTGCTAATATTTTGGTTGAAGCAATAACCCCTTGTTGCTCTAACATTTGTTGAAAACTATTGATTTGCTCTAAAGGTTGTTGTAACTTGGTTTTTCGTGAAATAAAAGTGCCCACTCCATGTGTTCTATAAAGAATACCTTGGTCTTCCAATTGTTTAATAGCTTGACGAATGGTAATGCGGCTTACAGCAAAAAGTTCGCAAAGTTCCCTTTCGGAAGGGAGTTTTTTACCGGCCTGCCAAGTTTCTTCATTTACTTTTTCCTGAATAAGCTGTGCAACTTGTTCGTAGAGTGGTGTAGAACTATGACGATTAAGCATTTTTAACACCTTCCTGATCCAACTTAGTTTATGTGATTATAACATCTAAAGGGAAATAACTACCATATTTTAATAAGATTTAGAAACTTCTGAATACTTATTGAAAAAATAAAAATACCTGCTATAATATCAAATAAATTGATATAACCACTTATGACAAATTGGGGAAAGAGGGATGTTGATGCCTGCTGCTTTATGGATACTATTAGCATTATTAGTCTTTGTAGCTGTATTTTTTGTGGTTTTTAAGCGACCTATGTATGAAATAATGGCTCTTACCTTTGTTTTTATCATTGCGATTACAGGACAGTGGAATAAGTTTTTAGAGTATTTATTGTATCCTTCCACAAGTAGTTTATTTTATGTGATCTTTGCTTTTATGGTCATTGCTGTACTTTTCGATGCAACAAATGTTGTTAATAGAATTGTGCAGATTATAATTTCCTTAGTTGGAAGATTTAGAGGAGGAGCAGGCTATGTTGCCTTATTAGGGAGTACATTTATGGCATCATTGTCGGGGACAGGTCCAGGTAATGTTGCAACAACCGGTGTATTTACGATTCCGATGATGAAAAGGACAGGGTTTCCTCCGCATTTTGCAGCAACAACAGAGATGTCAGCAAGTATGTTAGGTAATATTATCCCTCCAGCAGGAATTATTGTTTTGACATATGGTGTGCTTGAAAAAGTCTCCCCTGGTAGTATCACATTAAGTGGTTGGATGGTGGCAGCATACAGTATAGGTGTTTGGTTCTTTGTCCAAAGATGGTTAACGTTGTATGTGCTTTGTCGCGTTTAT
Source organism: Cytobacillus sp. FSL R7-0696 (assembly GCF_038006865.1). NCBI lineage: Bacteria > Bacillati > Bacillota > Bacilli > Caryophanales > Bacillaceae > Cytobacillus > Cytobacillus sp. FSL R7-0696. The sequence goes on from NZ_JBBOWA010000001.1 coordinate 2,163,444, forward strand.
AAAGTACAGCCGATTCCTGCTACAGAAATTCCTTCATTCAAAAAAAGTTTAAAGTCGGGTTGGGCTACTTTATTCATTCCAATCATCATATTCCTCCCTCTTTTCTTAGATGCACAGGCAAAAGATTGGTTATTAGGTAGACTTGGGGAAAGTGGTAGTGGGGCCTATTCTAGTTCGGTATTAATGTTTACCCCTGGTTTAGCTGGAGCTTATGCTGTTTTTATCGGTAGAAAGTCGTTTGCTAAAAGAAAAGAATTTCTATCAAAAATGTTGTCAACTTTTTCAGGCTCACTTCAACAAGTAGTACCTATTGCGGTTACCATTTATTTTGCTTATGCTACTTCACAGGCTTTCTCTGGAATTGGTGCAGAAAAAGCAATCGAAGAATGGTTTGTTTCATTAGGTTTAAGCATTACGCTCCTTATTATTATTATTCCAATTTTCTTTATGGCTCTTGGGATGGTATTACCTGGAACTGCGCAAGTAGCTATTCTTGGTGGTGCTGTAATTGCAGCCGCCAGTGCACTTGGAGGCGACCCTATTCTATTTGCAGCATTATTACCAGCTATGACAGGTGCGCTTGAGGGAATGACCCCTCCACTCGCATTAGGCATGTACGTGGCGATGGGGATAGCAAACTCTGATTTTACAAAAACGGTCAAACTCTCAATAATATGGGTTATTCTTCATTTAATATTGTGTATGATCTTACTAACTGGCATACTACCAATCTTAGGGTTATAGGGGTGTTGATATGAGTCTATTTAAAAAGATATATGGAATGCTTGCATTGATTACATTAACTTTGGGGTTCATTGTGGCAATCCTTTTTCTAATAGCTATTGTTATGGGTGGGAATCAGGGAGAATTAATAGCCATTTTTGCTGGTGAAGTGATGAATTGGTGTATTAAGTTAGTGGCGATAGCAGTATTGTTCGGCATTATTGATATATATATACGAAAAGAACACTCATTAACGATGAAGAGTGAAGGGAAGAAGGAGGAGGAAAAGTTATATATGTGAGGTTTATGGATAATAAGCCTATTAGCAGAGCCAACAAACCATAGGAGATTTTGTCTTTCTTACCTTGATAGTGTAGTAGGAAAGGAATGTTCAAGAATATTTTACAAAAGGCTGCCAACCGGCAGCCTCTTTCATTTTATTCTCCGCAACTGGTATTGTGATGTTTAGATGTTTACCGTAATTCTCTTTACAACTTTCACTTTTTTTGTTGCTGAAGCTGTGCTTAGTTGTATTAGTTATTAGTTATAAAAATGGGAGCTGTGTTTGACAAATTTTTTCCTTATTTCCCGAGAAATGATTAATGATGTCGGAATTTGTTTAGAATTTATTGGCTATTTAGAACATAATATGAGAAATAGTACTTGAAAAGAAGTCATATGGATAGTCCAAAAAATTCTTTAAATCCAGATTTCCCCTCGGTAGTTATAACAATTTCCCTCGAGTTTTCTCTAGATTCTAACCACCCCAATTCGATATATCTTTCAAATAGACCATTCCCTAAAGCGCCGCCTAAATGGTGTGTACGTTCACTCCAGTCCAGACAAGCATGGCAGAAGGAGCGGCGTTTTCTAGATAGAGCAATTAAATCTATTCCTAATTCTTTGAAAAAGTGCTCGCCTTTTGTTGTTATGATAAACCTCTTATTGGATTTCTCAATATATCCTTCTTCTTGCATGATATTGGTTAATGTCACACTCAGACGTCCAGCTAAATGGTCGTAACAAGTTCGGGCGTTTTCTAATCTTTTTAGTTGGCTTGATTGTTTTAAAGAGCGAACTTCAGGTGGAGGGGAGATGGACATAAATATTTCTAGTGTGTTGGCCACTTCCTCGTTTGCTAAGCGGAAATAGCGAAATCGGCCATTTTTTTCACTGATCACGAGATTGTTTTCTATTAGTTTGGCAAGATGAAAGCTGGCTGTCTGGGGTTTAATGGTGGCCATATAGGCTAGTTCGCTTGCTGTATGGAATTTTCCATCCATTAAAGCTGCCAGTATCGTGGCTCTAGATTTTTCAGCAAGTAGGGCTGTTAGTGCCGTAATATTCGGATGTATACTCATTTTTTCACACCTCTGTATTCCATACTTCGATAAGTATCGTATGATATAGGTTTTATAATAATACGAAGAAAACCTATTTACAAGGTAGGTGGGGGTATTGTTTGGGAGGATAATATACATGAAGAAATTCAACTTTTTTACTTTAATTATGTTGACTACAGCACTAATGGGTTCATCTTTTGCGATAGGGAAAATAGGGTTAGGTTACTCATCCCCTTTGTTATTGGCAGGTTTACGCTTTTTTCTAGCTGGTTTAATCATGATGGTGATTGTGTTGATACAGAAGAGAGAGCACCCTCGTAGCATGAAAAATTGGGGGAGAGTGCTATTAATAGGTTCTTTTCAAACAGCTGGGGTCATGGGATGCATATTTATCAGTTTAAGAACGATAACAGCAAGTGAATCTTCTATTTTAACTTTTATGAATCCGCTATTAGTCATTGTTTTTGGCACTATTTTATTGGGTCACCGTTATAAATGGTATCAGTGGAGTGGTGTTGTCTTAGGTTTCGTAGGCGTAGGAATTACATTAGGGGGCATTAATGATTTTAGGGTTGGTCTAGTGTTTGGCGCTTTTTCTGCTGTTTTTTGGGCTATTTCTACTTTATTAGTTAATCGCTGGAGTGGGCGTTTCGATACGTGGGTGCTTTCTGCTTATCAGATGTTGTTTGGTGGCGGCATTCTCCTATTTTTTAGTAGCGTATTTGAAGAACCATACTTTCATGTGACGAAGCATTCAGTGCTTATTTTGGTATGGCTAAGTATCATGTCCTCTATTGTGCAATTTGCGGTTTGGTATTTCCTTTTACAAAAAGGCAATCCAGGGAGGACGAGTTCCTATTTATTTTTAGCACCATTCTTTGGTGTTTTGACTGGATACGTCTTGCTTGATGAACCTATTTCTTTTTCACTTTTAGTTGGGGGTTCATTTATTTTATTAGGCATTTATCTGGTAAATAATAGCTTCAAAAAAGAAGTTGTAGGCGAAACTTCTTTCGTACAAAATAAAACAAAAAGTGGATAATAGATAAACAAAAAGGCCGCCATCCCGAGGCGACCTTTATTCACTCATTCTCTGCAACTATACCCTGAAATATCACTACTTCCAAATGCACCATACCGGCCAGATGGCCAAAATATGCCTTGTGTTTGCCCGTTTGCGTCGTGCCCTGTAATATGCATTAATAGGATTTGCCCATCCGTTAGTTGGATGATGCTCCATTTGTTTACACAGGCGGAACCTTTGCTTTGTAGAATGTTTTTGGCGGTTTGTGGATTTTTTAGTAGAGAGTGATATTTGTTGACGGTATAGTGTGATGGTGGTGCGGGTAAGGCAGGTGCTGTTGATCCTTCCTCACCAGCGTTTTCACCTGATTGTCCGTTGCCATTTGTCCCACTACTGCCTTCTGATTGCCCGTTTTGTCCGTTTGACTCGTTCGGTTGCGGGATAAGTTCGGTTAGATCCTCTAAGCTTGGCATACCGCCATTTGATCCAGACCCTCCCTGTCCAGGGAGGATGTCTTGTAAGTTTGGTAAACCTCCACCATTACTGTTGGATCCGTTTTGTCCTGGTAATAATTCTTGTAAGTTTGGCATGCCGCTTCCATTTCCATTTTGTCCTGGTAGGAAATCAGCTGGATTGGGTATACTACCACCATTATTTTGTCCGGGCATAAAGTCCCCTAAGTTTGGCATACCGCCGCCGTTATTTGGTGAGCCTTGGCCAGGCATGAAATCATCTAAGTTTGGTGCACCTCCTGATGGGGGCCCATCTCCTCCTATAAAGCCGCCAGCGCCAGGAAATCCTCCCGGTAAGCCGCGAACGTTATGGGTATAGCTCTGAGGTTGATAATAAGGTTGTGGCCCGAATGGACCGTAATAAAAATACATACTGTGCCTCCTCATGCAAATCTCCGTATAGTGTCTTCATAATTTATGATGAAATCACCCAATTGTGCTTCGCCAAATAAAAAAATTTTCTATTATAGTCATACAAATCATATATTTTCCTTGGATGGTATTCTTTTGAGCATTTATTTTATACAAAGGATGCGTTATTCGTGGATAGAAGTTTAAAAACGGGGTGGTAATAGCGAAAACCACTTTATATTCTGAGTAACGGATTCTTCAAAAAGAAAATAAGGTCCCAAAAGGAGAGAAAAATGGCAGGCAAGTAAAAAACACGACCAGCCCTTAATGTTAAAGGGATGGTCGCATGTTGTATCTTATTGACAATAAGGGTGCCACGGCATATATGCACACCAAGGTGGTTTTCCACCAGGTGTTCCGCCGCCTGGATTAGGCATCCCGCCACCGCCGCCAGGTGCACCGCCTCCCGGTTGTCCGGTTGGTCCTCCAGGTGTTCCGCCACCGCCGCCTGCACCACCAGTAACTTCAGGTGGTGGGGTAAATCCAAGTGGTGTTAACCCAGTTAGTTCTGCGCGATTAATCCTCATAAATTCTGGCACATGACTACCAGGGCGATAGACATTTAACGTCACCACTCCTGTAGCTGCATCAAAACCTAATAATTGAGCAACAACCCATCCAAGCCCGGTGATGTGCACTCGAATATATTGATTTTGAAATTGATTAAGATTCTGAGTGGCTTCACCTGGTGACCAAAGAGTGGGTTGTGTTCTATACACATGATAATAATTATATGGATACATACCTAATCTCTCCATTCCATTTTTCTTCAGCATAGTGTATGCCTAGATAGCTAGCATGGTGAAGGGAGATTTTGTAAGGATAAATTATCAGAAAACATTGACAAATAAAACAAGTCAGCTTAAACTTATGATTTATAAAGTTATAATATTATAATCTGAGGAGTATACATATATGGAAATTAATAAAGATTCACATCTCCCATTATATCGCCAAGTGGAGCAGGTGTTGGAGTATAAAATAAGTTCAGGTCAGTGGGATGAGGGTTTTCAATTGCCCACTGAACAGGAGTTGGCTACATTATTTAATATTAGTACGATAACAGTAAAGAGGGCAATTATTGAGCTGGTCAATAAAGGCTTTTTGATGAGACAACGAGGGAAAGGGACATTTGTTTTAGGAAAAAGAAAAGAACAAGATATTAATCAATTAATCTCGTTAACAACTGACCAATCGGAATCGCACCCCCATGAATTGTTACACTTTGCTATAGAGATTGCTTCTAGTGAAATGGTTGAGAAGATGAAGTTGAACCATGGCAATCAGGTGGTAAGAATTGAACGTTTAAAGCTTGTTGATGGTGAACCGATATCGCTGGAATATACATATTTACCATATGTTCATTGTCATGGAATAACAAGTGAAGATATTAATAATGATTTAATTTACAACATGCTACGCCATAAGTTTCATATCAATTTAGGAAAAGCTAAGCTTTTTATAAAGCCTTATATAGCTACAGGTAAACAAGCAGAGGTATTAGGTATTTCTGAGAATACAGCCGTATTTGAGTGGGAACGATTTACATACTCTAAGGAAAAGGAAATCGTGGAATACTCAATGTTTTATGTGAGACCGGACAAAGAAACTTATTTTACAGAAGTTGATTTTAATTAATGGAGAGAGACGTTTGCTTGTTTCTTCTCCTTTACCCTATAAAAGTTATAATATCATATTATTATATTTTTATTATTAAATTACTGAATATTTAAAATTAAAAATCTATTATAGGTAATTAGGCAATCTAATTATAAATGAAGTCAATCTAATGATGGGGGTATGGAAGTGATGAAGAAATGGATGGTTATCGTAATCGTTGGACTGTTACTTTTGGTTGCAGGATGTGGTGGTTCGACTGAGTCAAGTGGTGAGGAGAAACAACAGACACTTGTATTAGCTGCATATGGTGGTAGCTATGAACAAAAGATGAAGGAAGTGTTGATTCCTAAATTTGAAAAGGAAAATAATGTGAAAGTGACTTACATTACAGGTAGCTCTGTTGATACGCTATCCAAAATTCAGGCACAAAAGGATAATCCACAAATTGATGTTGTTTTTCTTGATGATGGACCACAGGCACAAGCAAAATCATTCGGGTTATTAGCTCCTTTAGATGAAGAGATCGTTACGAATTTAGCTCATTTATATGATATTGCTAAGGACAAAGATAATATTGGGGTTGGGTTTGGATTTATTACTACAGGTCTTGCATATAACAAAAAGTATTTTGATGAAAATGGCTGGGAACCCCCAACTTCATGGAATGATTTAGCTGATCCTAAGTATAAAGGCAAGTTAGTATTGCCTTCAATTGCGAATACTTATGGCGTTCACACATTATTAATGGCTTCACTTGCCAATGGCGGAAGTATAGAAGACATGGAGCCAGGTTTTGAGAAGATGAAAGAAATCGCGCAAAACACTATTACTTTTGACAAAACAGCCGATGTTTCTAATTACTTCTTACAAGGGCAAGCGGTAGCAAGTGCCTGGGGGAGTAGTCGTGTCCTAACATTACAAGATTCGGGTTTTCCAATTGAATATGTTACCCCGGAAGAAGGGGCGCCAGCCTTAATGGCAACTGTTAGTGTTGTGAAAGATGCCCCAAATCAAGAGTTAGCACAGAAGTTTGTTAATTTCGTTTTAGATGAGGATGCGCAGCAATTATTTGCAGCTGAGTTATTCGATGGCCCAGCTAATAAAGAAGTTGAGTTAGATGAAGAGGTAGCAAGTAAAGTCGTGTACGGCGAAGAAGAGATTGCTAAGCTCATTAAAGTTGATTGGGAAGTAGTGAATAGTAAGCGTGCTGAATGGACAGAGCGTGCGAATAAAGAAATTGAAGTATCACATTAAGGAGGTGAATCAATTATGGGTTACTTGCGGATAAACAATTTAGTGAAAACATTCAATCGTACAGAAGTAGTGAAGGATCTAACCTTAGAAATTAGTAAGGGGGAGTTAATTTCTTTTCTTGGTCCATCTGGATGTGGGAAAACAACGACATTAAATATGATTGCTGGCTTTCTGGATGTCGATGGAGGACGAATAGAGGTAGATGGACAAGCCGTTCATCTGCTTCCTGCTAACAAAAGAGAAATGGGGATGGTATTTCAGAATTATGCGTTATTCCCACATATGACTGTGTTTGACAATATTGCATATGGGCTCAAATTGAGAAAAGTATCAAAGGTAGAAGCAAAAAAAAGAGTGTTAGAAGCATTAGACATGGTTCGGTTAGCTGGCTATGAGAAAAGGTATCCAAAGGAATTATCAGGTGGGCAACAGCAACGGGTATCATTAGCGCGCGCATTAGTAATCAAGCCAAAAGTTTTGTTGCTTGATGAACCTTTAAGTAATCTGGATGCGAAGCTAAGACAAGAAATGCGTGAAGAGATAGTGGATATTCAAAAGCAAGTAGGTATCACGACTATTTTTGTTACACATGACCAAGAAGAGGCCTTAGCCATATCTGATCGGATTGCCGTGATGTATGAAGGGCGAATTGAACAAGTCGATGATCCAATAACCATCTATAATCAACCTAAAACGGACTTTGTCTCTCAATTTATTGGAGAAGTTAATAAAATACAAGGCGTAGTAGTAGGCGGGGAGAATGGGAATGAAAGTAGAGTTAATTTCTATGGAGATGAACAGTTACTTCCTTTCCAACTCCGAACGAATGAGAAACTTGATTTTTTTGTTCGACCAGAAAAAATTGTCATTACTCAAAAACATGAGGGAGAGGGATTTCAATCGATCGTAATGAAGAAAATGTTCTTAGGTGCTAAAACAAGGTATTTCCTTAAAGTAGAAGATAAAGATTTAATTGCAGACATTCCGAATACAGCTTTAAATCCACACTCAATTATAGAAGGCAGTAAAGTGCAAACCTTCTGGCAAGCAGAGGATATCCTGCCTTCTAGGAATGTGAGGTGAGGAAATGGAGTTAAATACACGCGTAGATAATGAAATCTTCCTTATGCAAAAGAAAAAGAACTTTAAAAAACGGAGAGATACATGGTTATTGCTCATTCCTACACTAGCTATCTTTCTTTTCTTTTTCTTGCTCCCCTTGTTCTTTTTATTTGTTACTAGCTTTAAAACGTTTGATGCTGGTACTGGGATTGGCAATCAGTGGACGCTAGCGAATTATATTCAATTTTTGTCTGATCCTTTTTATATAAGTGTGCTTTGGCGAACAATAAAAATTGGTTTTATTACGACAATCATTACAATTATTATTTCTTATCCTGTTGCCTACCAAATAACGAAGGCCAAGCCTCGGATGAAAAATTATTTAACATTGCTGGTTCTGTCTCCTTTGTTAATTAGTATGGTTATTCGTTGTTATGGTTGGGTCATCTTACTATCGAATAATGGGGTGATTAATCAAACCCTAATGACAACGGGATTGATTAATGAACCGGCTCCCTTACTTTATAGTGAATTTAGTGTAATTGTCGGAATGGTACATGTGCTGTTTCCTTATATGGTGTTAAGTATTATGGGGGCTTTAGAGAGAATTGATCCTTCTATTATTCGCGCTTCAAAAAACTTAGGGGCAAGTAACTTGAGAACGTTTGTGTCGATTGTATTGCCATTAACTTTACCCGGCATTTTCGCAGGCTCGGTAATGGTCTTTAGTTTAAGCGTTAGTTCCTTCGTTACTCCATCTATTCTAGGGGGACCACAAGTGAAAGTGATGTCCTATATTACTTATGAACAGGTGGCTGTTATGATGAACTGGCCTTATGGTGGAGCGATTGGCTTCTTATTGATCTTAGTTGCTACCATCACCATCCTTATATACAGTAAAGTCCTTAGCAAATCGGAAAAAGGGGTGGCGATCCAATGAAGAAAAAGTTACCGAGCATATTACTAAGTCTTTCTTGTTTAATAGTGTATTTATTCTTATTGGCACCCATTGTCGTCGTTTTATTATCATCTTTAACCACGACAGAATATATCGTTTTTCCACCTGAAGGCGTTACTTTGAGATGGTATATAGAGTTAATCGAACATCCGGAATTTATCGATTCCTTCATCTTAAGTATCAGTGTAGCTTTTGGCACAGCAATCATTGCAACAATCATTGGTACCATGTCTGCTTTAGCAGTTGTTCGAAGGGAGTTTAAGGGGAAAAATGCGATTGTACAATTAATTGGTTCACCCTTACTTATACCTTCAGTTGTCTTTGGTGTGGCGCTATTACAATTTTACTCATGGATTGGACTAGCAACAAGCCCACTGTCATTAATCCTTGGACATATTATATTAACTGTTCCATTTGTAATGAGATTAGTTGTTGCTAGTTTAGTAGGGTTTGACCGAGTGATTGAACAGGCTGCAATGAATCTAGGCGCCAGTTCTATTCGAGTGTTTTTTGAAATCACTTTACCGGTGATTAAGTCCGGGGTTATTGCGGGAGCCATCTTTGCATTCATTACATCGTTTGACGACTTAACCGTAGCCCTCTTTATCGTAAGTACGGATGTAGTGACATTACCGGTACGAATCTATACGTATATGCAATATCAATATGATCCCATTATCGCCTCGGTGTCTAGCATCATGATCATTATGACGGTCGTTCTAATGATTATAATTGAGCGGGTGATGGGAGTAGGGAAAATATTCTCTTCTAAAAATTAGAGAGGTGAAAGTCGTGCATATAAAAGAGCATCCAATATTAGGTGAGCAATTGAACAAACCCATTACTATTTATTTGAATGAGCAACCTCTTGAAGCCTATGATAACCAATCGATTGCTGGTGCATTAATGGCCAATAATGTGAAGAAGCTAGGGCAAAGTAGGAAGCTCGTTCAAGCAAGGGGAATGTTTTGTTCAAAGGGTAGATGTTGTAGTTGTTATATGACTGTGGACGGAGAAGATCACGTGAAAACCTGTATGAGGAAAGTAAGAGATGGGATGAAAATAAGTGAAGGGCTAGAAGACCCCGAATTAAGGAGAGATATTGATGAAGGCTGACGTATTAATTATTGGAGCTGGTCCCGCCGGTTTAACGGCAGCCTATGAAGTAGCCAAGACAGGTCTATGTGTTCTAATCATCGATGAACATCAACAAGCAGGCGGGCAATTATGGCAACAAAGCCAAATATTAGCTTTACCCGATATATTCCCAAACATGAGAGGTTTTGAGCTTGCTCAATTTTTAGTGGAACGGTTAGAAGGACTGGCAGTGGAGTGGTTGTTAGGTCATCGTGTCATTGGTGTATATGAAGATGGACAGATTGGTGTGACAAATGATAAAGATGTTTTCCCGGTATTTGCTGAAAAAATCATCATCGCAACAGGGGCAGCTGAAAATGCGATACCTTTTCCTAAATGGACCTTACCAGGTGTGATGACGATAGGAGCAGCACAAAGTGTAGTGAATCGGGATCGAGTAAAACCAGGATCTTCAGCAGTGATTTATGGTGATAACTCCTTTGCCAGCGATGTTTGTGAACTTCTGCTTAGTGTAGAAGTAAATATCGTCGCTATAGTAAAACAAAACAAACAGTTAGGAAACTCCACTTTCGGGGATATGAATATACCGTTGTATGAAAATAGCTCAATTATTGAGGCTAGAGGCAATGGGAAGCTAGAAGAAATTGACATACAAACTCCTCATGGGATGATCACCTTAAAGCCTGACATCGTTCTAATAGATGGGGGACAATCTCCTATATTAGATATCGTGTATCAATTGGACTGTGCTCTTAGATATCAAGCAGAACTCGGGGGCTGGCTTCCTGTTTACAATCATCAACTTCAAACAAGTAAGGATCATGTATATGTCACAGGAAATGCAGCTGGAGTCAGTAATCATTCCGCTCTTATTCTAACGGGAATGTTAGCGGCTGCTAGCGTGTGTGAAGCGCTTCAATCATTACCGCCAGAAGAAACTGAAGTAGTAAGGAATTCGCTATATAGTAAGTTAGAGAATGAAGAAGAGAGCGATACATTTTCAGCAAGAAAAGAGCATATTAAACAATTTTCCACACCACAATTAAAAGATCAATTTATTTCTTAGATTATTAAAATTGAAGATAAGAAGGGGATTGAATGGATAAGTCAGTAATTGTCTGCAGATGTGAAGAAATAAGCTATGAAGAAATAGAAGAAGTAATCACTCAGGGCGGAAGAACATTCGATGATATTAAAAGAATAACCCGTTGTGGAATGGGTGCATGTCAGTCAAAAATATGCAGTAAATTAGTAGCTGAAGTGATACACAAGCAAACAGGGTTGTCGATGGAACAAATTTATCCACCTCGTTTTCGGATGCCCATTTCGCCTGTCAGTTTGGAGGCATTAGCGACAGATAGCCAACAGTTTTCTACAGTCAAGTCTGTACTTGATGAAATAGAGCTGACAGATGGGAAGGTGAAGTGATGAACACTCAATTCGATACAATTGTGATAGGTGGAGGAGTCGTGGGTAGCGGGATTGCCTATCATCTTTCAGAAAGAAGCCAAGAAAGTATATTAGTCATTGATCGAAAATACCCTTTAGCAGGTACTTCTGGCTCTACTCAGGCATGGGTATGGGTGCATAATAAAACACCTTCATGGTATGCAGAATTGAATTATTATAGTGCTGAGTTATATCCTTATCTATCGAAAAAAATTGGTGATGTCGAATATAAACGAACAGGCGGACTATCACCATTTTTTCATGAAAAGGATAGAGTGAAGGCAATGAAACTAGCAGAAGCATATAAAGAAATTGGCATAGATATTAAAGTATTATCAAAAGAAGAGGTATTGGAAAAAGAGCCATTCATGAATCCGGATGTCGAAGGAGCCACCTATAGCTCCATAGATGGAAATGTAAATCCTTTTCGACTCATAGATATGTATATGAGAGCAGCTAAAAGAAAAGGAGTGCAATACTCAACATATAACCCTGTTCATGGCCTTCAGAAAATCAATGGCGGGTTTATCGTAGCTACAACGAAGGACACTTATCGATGTAAAAGGCTTATTCTAGCTGGGGGAACATGGTCCAGAGAATTGGGGAAAATGATTGATGTTCATATTCCAATGAATCAAGTAAGAGGACAAATTTTAGTTTCTGAACCGCTTAAACCTTTTCTGAATCATACAGTGAGCGGTCTTAGACAAGCAAATAATGGTGAGGTTTTGATGGGGTATTCCATGGAAAATAAAGGGTTTAATCGCTCCACCACACTTAATGTAATGCAAGAAACAGCCAATATGGCCATCCGTTATGTGCCAGCCATTAAAAAAGCAAAAATTGTTCGTGCTTTCTCTGGCATACGTGCCATGCCGGAAGATGGATTTCCTATCATTGGTGCCGTGCCTAATATTGAGAACTTATATGTAGCAGCTACCCACAGTGGTGTAACCCTATCACCGCTTATAGGCACATTAATTACGGAGTTAATAATTGATAAGGAAACCTCAATTCCGATTGAGAGGTATGGGATTAGTCGGTTTGCCTGAAGAGAAGAAACGGAACAACAACGGTTATTTTTGCGCAATCAAAGTTGTAATTACCATATTTCTCCTGATTCCCTAAGGCGTTTTTCCTTTTTGCATATGATGTGTGAAATATATTTAATTTCTTGCTTCTTAACCTTACGGAAAATAATTGTTTCTAGTCGAATGCTTATCTTATTTCCCGGAAAATGATTGGAAATGTAGAATTTTGTTGAAGAGAGGAGGGAGACGCGACTAAATAGGGGGAATGTGATTGAGGTAGTCGCGCAAATCGCAATATTCCTCTTAAAATATAATGAAATGATTCTTAATCAATGGATTTTCTTACGTAATATTTCCCCGGCGCAGGCTGTTAGGAAAGTAACCACGTTTCTCTTGCTAATCCATAGCCACTAGCAGGTTCTAATTTGGATATATATAGGGAGTCAGTGTTCGTGAAGCTGAGACTTGGGAGCAATTAACGGTTATTTTTCAATATTGTTTATTTCCTTAAAGAAATGTGGTGAGATAGTAAATCGATCTTGCCACATGGTATCTCAAAATGTCCTTTTCTCTGTGCCATTATCTATACTTGATCGTTATAATATGAGCCATCTTCTGCACCCCCTTTTTTATTCTTTACCGGAAGGAGTCAAAATTTCCCCCACTTCTCCAATCATATTATGATGAAATTTCGGCTAACTGATCGCGTACTCCCCTTTAGACGACCAGTATGTCTCACAGCTTTCATCAAGGTGAAAAAACAGTTCATTCCTTATAATTTCCTTCAATACAATAAAGTATATGTTTTATACACCGGGATAAAATGAATGACCACTCGGTGAGGCGTAAATAATAAAAGGATGAGTTTAACCAAGATTTGCTCCCTTTTCGTTTGCTTTTTCCTCTTTTTCGTTCATTATGAAGGTACCACTTCTAGAAATCCGTCATAATAAATAGGTTCAGAAGGAGAAGAGTGTATATGTCATTAATTTTTGAAGGTTTTGGGAAGGTCGTTAGCAATACAGTTGTCTTGCCTTCTATACAATTGACCATTGAAAAAAAAGATGTGGTTGCGATTCAAGCAGACATGGAATATATGCATGCATTTTTATCCTTAATGGAGGAAGATAGAAGTTATATGACAAATGAAATCCGTCTCTCAGACGGTGTTCTCCGTGGGGTGGAGGATTTATTCTTTTACCGGACGAATATGGGCGAATATAAACGGTTAACCCCCGAGCAAACGATTCGTTTTTGGTGTGACTTGTATGGTGTAAGAGTAGATATAGAGAGGATTTTAGCGCTTGCTGAATTAAATGAAGTCCGTAATAAGAAAAACAAAGGACTAACATTCTCAGAGAAAAAACGATTACAATTTGCACGCAGTTTGATTCAACCTACGACCATTTATATTTTTCAAGAACCTACTTATCACATTGATCTCCAATCGAAGCAGGTATTGAATCGTATTCTTAATGAATTGTTGAAAAAGGATAGTTTCATTATTATTCTTACCTCTTCTTTAGAAGAGAGCATTCGTATAGGGACAAAAGTATTCCGTTTGACCGATAGAGGACTACAGCGGCTTGAATATAATGAGGAAGCCGAAGAAGAAGTAGAGGAAAAAGAGGCTAGTGACACAGAAGACGAAACGATATACCAACAAAGATTCGAGAAAATATCAGCTAAATCAGACGATAAATTTATTCTATTTGACCCATTAGAGATTGATTTTGTGGAAACGAGAGATAGACAAACGATTCTCCATGTAAATAATGAAGAGTTTATATCAACTGTTTCAATGAAGGACATTGAAACGAGATTACATATTTACGGTTTTTTTCGCTGTCATCGCTCTTACTTAGTTAATTTGCAGCGTGTTAGGGAAGTTGTGGTATGGAGTAAGAATAGTTATAGCCTCACATTGGAAAATGAAAAGACGGTTCCTTTATCCAAATCACGATATGGGGAGTTAAAAGAACTGTTGAACTGGTAAAAGGGGTGATTTGCATGAATGTACAGCAAATTAAGGTCTTAATGATAAGGGAACTAAAAGATTTGCGCTTTAATGGGCAAGTATTATTACTCTTTTTCACTGCCTTCGCGATGATTTTTTTCATTTATGTATTAAATAATTTGACCATCACCTTTTCAAATGAACAGATTACCTTTTTCAAAGGCATGACTTCACTACTTAGTTTTATTAGTATTTTGGTGACAATGTATACACAAGGGAACTTAATGGTTGAAGAAAAAGAGCAGGGGACAGGCATATTATATCGTTTGATGAAGATAAGGCGAATAAATATTTTCTTAGCTAAATCCATCGTTACCTATAGTATATCTTATCTTTTGTTCACTATTGGTATGATTATTTATGGTTATAGTTTAGCGCAAATACTGATGGCCAGTGTATTTACCATCCCATTTTTCTGTATGTGGCTTTTAATAGGGACTGCTATCGCTGAATATGCAAAAAATACAATTGATGTAAGTTTATATGGATGGCCAATTATGATTGTTTATTTCTTAATAGAAGGATTGGTTTATTCTTCGCTCCTGAATAAGTTAACCATTCTTTTTCCCAATTATCACATCGAACGTGGTCTTACTCTGATTGAAAATGAGGACTTTACCTCTGGATTGAAGTTTATGATTGTGCCATTCATTTGGGGTGGCATTGCTTTGCTCTTTCTCATAAAGAGAAGGCAAAAAAAGGTCTCCATTGAGGCATAAATCGTCTCCACTCGGAATGAATTTCCCTCCTTTCATGCAGAAGTTGCTGATATAGAAGGGATTATCCTTCATACTAAAAGTAGGCAAACATGAGAGGGGAGAAAATATGCAAGACATACAAGAATTCTATTTAAATTTAATGCCAGCACTAGAAGATAATTTATTTCTACAGTTACTGAGTATTTTTGTTTTATCGCTCATCCCGTTTTTTGAATCATACGGTGCCATTCCATTTGGGTTTCTTTTAGGATTTCCTGGAGTCCCTGTTATTTTAGTAGCGATATTAGGTAACTGGGTATCAGTCATGGCTTTTATATGGGTCATCAATGCGCTGAGGTCAAAGTTGATGAAAGGAAAGGAAAAGGAGAAAGAACCAAGTAAACGCATGATGAAAGCAAAGAAATATTTTGAAAAGTATGGTGTACCTGGCGTTTCTTTAGCAGGACTTCTATGGGGATTTCATATTTCGGCAGCAATCGGATTAGCAGGAGGGGCAAGAAAAAGCTATGTCAGTTTATGGGCAACCATTGCTATCATAGCACAGGCACTTGTTATTGGAATTTTAATCATGTCTGGTATTAATTTGTTCTCCTAAAATGAAATACTTCCACTTACTATTACAAATACTTTTATCAGTATGCTTTGTATTATGGTCAATCATCTTACTAAATACGATGATCATGAATTTTTGTAAGGAGTGTTGATGTGTTTAAAAAAAGAGAGACCCGTTTTGTAGAAATATTGAAAGAAAGTTACTCATCAGGGCTGCTTTCTATCCTCGTTGATCGTGAAACCGGGGTCCATTATGTTCATACATGGGCAAGTACAGGCGGAAGTGGACTTACACCGTTGTTAGATGAAAACGGGAAGGTTGTTGTAAAGAAACCAGAGTAATCTCTTATGCGAAAAAAGAGTTAGAAACAGTCGTTTCTAACTCTTTCATTTAAATATTTATTTCCATTTCTAATAGGGCACTACTGATACTTTTTCCGTGAGCATCCCATGCGATGGAAGTCGTCACACCACCGAGGAGGGCATTTGTGCAAACGAAATTAAAAGCATGTAAGTTGGGCAGGTCATATCTGATTACTTCGCCCTTGATGATTGCTTGTAAATGGTCTTTCACTTTCTCACTTGTCACCTGTTCGGCGATAGAAGCGTAATCTTTTTCGTTATAGGGGATGAGGGAGAAGTTCAATGTATCCCCTTTATCCCCTGTTCGACTATGTGCAATGTGCAATAATTTAACTGTTGCCATCTTATCACTCCATTATTTCAGTATGAATTGTTATTGCTGAGCGATCAATAAAGGTAGAAACGATTCCTATCACTTCTTCTGTTTTTTTCCGTGCCCCGCCCCCTCCAGCAGGTCCGTTTGTATAGAGTGCTTCAACTTCATGTCCAATCATTTTGGCTGTCTGCTCTTCTTTACATAAAGCGGCAGCTCTCACAGTGACTTCGTAAGGTGTTGTGTGAGTATAAGTTGTATGATGGAGAGCCGTTAAGCCGATTAGGTCTGTTCGTAATTGAGGTACATTGGCACGTAATCTCTCGTTTATCACCCATTCTGCCAGTTTGGCGCGATTGACGGCAGTTGATCCGGCATAGGAAATCATACCTTCTCCAAGATAACCTGCATGGTAACCAATAGATACTTTCAGTGTATCTGGTTTTCTTTTACCTGTAGCTCCCCAAACAAGCACTTCGTTTGGCTTTATTTCTTCCATTTGTGCTGTACTAAAATTCGCAATACAATCAGGGGTATAGTACTGACTTGGGTCATGCACCTCATAAAGTAATTGCTCTTTTACTGTTTGAGTATTGACGACACCACCACTATTAGGGAGTTTTGTAATTATCGCCTTGCCATCTTCAGCTACGATGGCGAAGGGGAATCCAAGATCTGCTAGGTTATTTACTTCTTTCAGGCCAGGATCAGCAAAATATCCACCTGTCACTTGTCCAGCACATTCAAGTAAATGTCCAATTAAAGTGCCTTGCCCCATCAAGTCAAAGTCATCTTGATTCCATTGAAAGTGATGGATGAGTGGCGCTAAAAAAAGGGAAGGGTCAGCCACTCTACCTGTAATAATCACATCTACATCTGCTTCTAAAGCAGGTAAGATCGCTTCAATGCCAAGGTAGGCATTAGCCGAAACAATGGGTTCAAATGTCATTAAATTTTCTCCGTCTTCTGTTTCGAACTGATGAAAGTTTAAATCGTTTAAGACATCGTCGCCTGAAACAGCTGCAACTTTACATGTAAGGTTTAAATCTCGAGCCATTTGTAAAATAGTCTTTGCTGCGGCAATTGGATTAGCCGCCCCCATATTTGTGATAAGTTTGACTTTATTTTTTAAAAGAGAAGGGAGTAGTGGGCGAACTCTGTCTTCGAGATATTCGTTATACCCTTTGTTGGCATCCTTCTGTTTCTGTTTTTGAGATAGCGCAATGGTTCGTTCTGCTAATCCTTCCAGTACTAGGTAGTCAAGTTGTGCATTTTCTATTAAAGAGATGGCAGGATCAATACGGTCACCCGCGAATCCTGCTCCTGATCCAATTCGAAGCAAGTCGAACACTCCTTTTCATATAAAATTAGATGGCAATTGCACCAGTAATAAGAGCAACAATTGTCATTACAATGGTTGTGCCAAAAGCCCAGATGAAAATAAATCGTTGATGATCAGCTAACTCTACTCTGGCTAATCCTAGTAGCAAAAAGGTAGCTGCCGTTAAAGGACTGAGAGGGAATCCAGTTGTCATCTGCCCTAATATAGCTGCACGACCAATATTTTCAGCGGCTACCCCGTAGTTGGCGGCTGTTTCACTTAGAACGGGTAGGATACCGAAATAATAAGCGTCTGGTGTAAATACGAGACTGAGGGGCATGCTTGTAATGGCAACAATGAGGCCCATAAAGGAACCAGTACTTTCAGGTATTATGGATACAAGTGTATTTGCCATTGCTTCAATCATGCCTGTGCCTGAGAGAACACCAGTGAAGATACCCGCAGCGAATATAATGGATACCACTGTGACCATGCCTGTAGCTTGTTCAGTTATTCGTTCTTGTTGGTCTTTAGGGTTCGGGTAATTTAGAATTAGAGCTAGAGCAAAGGCAACCATAAAAATCACGGGTAGAGGGAGCCATACCTTTACTAATGCAACAATGGTTAAAATAGTAAGAAGGAAGTTGAGCCAAAGAAGTTTAGGTCTTCTTGCCTTTTTTTCCTCTTCGCTTAATTCCTGATTAAAATCATATTGAAAGTTCTGAATACCGATGCGATTCCTTTCCTTCTTACCGAAGTAATAACTAACAAATAGCACCCAAATAAGCCCAGCGATCATAGCGGGAATCAGGGGATTGAATAATGTTGCCGTATCTATACCAAGTGCACTTGATGCGCGTGCAGTTGGACCGCCCCATGGAACGATATTCATTGTCCCAGCACTAAGGGCCACCACACCTGCGAGCACAAGTCGGCTCATTCCTAAACGTTCATATAAAGGAAGTAAAGCAGGAATCGTGATGAGGAATGTAGAGGCACCCGAGCCATCTAAATGTGTGACCATTCCAATAATGGCTGTACCGATGACTATTTTTAACGGATCCCCTTTCACAAGTTTTAATATTCTAGAAATAATTGGATCGAAAAGACCTGCTTTACTCATGAGACCAAAGAAAAGAATGGCAAAAGCAAGCATAATCCCTGTTGGTGCCACAGAAGTAACTCCTTCAAGAATCATCGCGCCGAGACTGTTCAAGTCAGTTGTGAAAAGCCCAAAGAAAACTGGGACTAATATTAAAGCGACAATCACAGACACTTTTTTCGATAAAATTAAATATAGAAAAATTGCGATGGTTAAGAACCCCATGATGGATAACAAATAAAAACCTCCTTAACTGTATTAAGCGCTTACATTTCGTTATGCATGATTTATGCCAAAAAATAAGCCTTGATAGGAAAGGGATTTTTTAAAATGATGGATTGTCATTTCTAAAGAATTAGAAACATGAAGGTTTAAAAGAGCCCTTCATATCAGTGATAGCGTAATTTCTAGAATGTTAGAAAAGGGTTTATAATTTCTAATTCCTTAGAAAGCAGGCTTAAATATGATATTTCGTTAATTTGTTATATAAGGAAGCAAGTGATATACCTAAGATTTTTGCCGCTTTCTTTTTTCCTTTCACTGTCGTCCCTGTTTGATTAAGTACACTTTGTATGGCTGTTCTCTCTGTATCATTCAGTATCTTTTCTAGCGGCTGGAGCGTTATTGATTGTTGTTGCGTTGCATTAAACGCTTTCTTGATTGTGTCAGGTAGATGTTCCTGGCGAATGACTTGATGATCACACATGCTAATGGCGTATTGAATCGCATTCTTCAATTCTCTGATATTCCCTGGCCAATGGTAGTGTTGAAGGATAAAAATGGTTTCTGGATCAAAAGTAATGTGTGCTTCATTTTTTAATAAAAAGGCGATGATTTCTGTAATATCATTTCTTCTTTCCCTAAGAGGCGGTATGGTTAAATGAACCGTATTAATTCGATAAAAAAGATCTTCGCGGAATCGTTCTTTTTCTACCATGCTTTGCAATTCTTTATTCGTTGCTGCAATTACTCGAACATCAACCGTTTGTTCCTCGAGACCACCAATTTTTCTAAAAGAGCCCTCTTGTAAGACCCGCAAAAGCTTGGCCTGAAGCTCAAATGACATATCACCGATTTCATCGAGAAACAGCGTGCCGTGATTGGCAAGCTCAAAGAGCCCAATCTTTCCGTCGCGGTTAGAGTCAGTAAAAGCTCCCTCCTCATAGCCAAAAAGCTCGCTTTCTAATAAGGAGCTTGGGATAGCAGCGCAATTAACTGGAACAAAGGGTGCTACACGTCTCTTACTTTCATTATGGATGGCCTGTGCGAAAAGCTCTTTGCCAGTACCAGATTCACCGGATAATAAAATATTCATATCTGTTTGTGCGGTTCTTTTGGCTTGTTCTATCGTCTGCTTTAATTGGACATCACTACCGATAATATTTGCAAAGGTGTATTTTGCCTGATGAATTCTACCAACAGCTCTCTCAAGCATAGTGACTCGTTTACGACTTTTTTTCAGCTCTTTATTTAATCGATAAACTTCAGGAATACTTTTACAAACAGAAACGGCACCAATGATTTTCCCTTGATCCCAAATGGGAGCCATATCCACAACATATTCCATTGTCATTTCTTTTCGGAATACACCTTCTCGTGCCAAGCCGTCTTTTAAAACAGTGGGCAGAAGTGCTCCTGGTCGTACCTCTTGTAATAGCTTTCCTACTATCTGTTCTGCACTGACACCTGTAATATGTGTATACTCCTCATTTATTAATTGCACCACACCAACGTGATCGATTACCAGAATTCCATCATGAATGGCCTCAATAATCCCTTCAAGCCAGCCAATCTTATTATTTTGTAATTGCATGATTCTCAACTCCTTAAAAAATACGGAATATTTAAATTATATGGTAATTGGAGAATTTGTACTACCTACGAATCTAGTTGTTTAAAACACCATAGAAAATTCCCTGAGAATGAGATGAAGTCAACGCAATTGTTTTAATGGGACGCTTTTCTGCTAAGAAATATTTGCAGACTTAAGATAGCAACCTGCAAATGAGGGTACTATTTGAATAGTGATGGGTTTGACAGATGAGAAAACACAAAGGTTTGTGATACTTATGGTAAGATTTCAACATACGTAAGAAAATTTTAAATATAAGATTGAAGTGTTGGAGGATTAATTTATATATGAGTAAACTGCATTTTAAAGATATAGATGTTACGAATGAATTTAACGTTAGAAATATAAAATTAAAGTCTGGACAAGAAAAGTTCATTGAAACCGTAGATGAATGTTTAAATGAAGCGAATGCCCATCGAGAGTGGCATCCAGTGGCTATATATTTGGATGAAGAAATGATCGGATTTGCTATGTACGGTTCTTTTGGTCCTAATAAAGAGACTTGGATTGATAGAATAATGATCGATGAAAACTATCAAGGCAAAGGCTATGGGAAAACTGCGATGAAGAAACTTATTGATATCGTTTCAAAAGAATATGGGGTAAACGTGATATATTTAAGTATCATTGATGAAAATAAAACGGCCTATCGCTTATACGAAAGTATTGGGTTCGAATGTATGAATGAAAGGGACCCTGACAATGGGGAACTCTTATTTAAGTACACAGTAAATGAGAGCAAATAAAATCTAAACCCTTTGCTTTAAATGTAGAACAACCTCTTAAAGACACAAAAAAGCTTTGAAATTGTTAATGTCCCCTTTAAGTAGACATTCAAAAAAACCTTCATGTTACCATGAAGGAAAGAATGCTACTTGGAGGGGATTTTTCTATGGCAAAGAAAGGACAAACTTTTAATAGTTATTCGGAAGAGTTTAAACATAATGCCGTCATGAAATATGTGAATGGGTCTAAAAGTTATAAAGCATTGGCAGAGGAACTGGGAATCCGTCACTGCAGCCAGCTTAAAGTGTGGGTTAAGAAATGGAAAGAAGGAGCCCCGTTTGATGAGCGTAAAGGAGTTTCTAATCCTTTAAAAGGCAGGCCTAGGACTAAATTTAAGTCGGTTGAAGAGGAAAGGGATTATTTGAAAGCACAAGTTGAATTTCTAAAAAAGCAGTATCCAAATCTGGTAAAGGAGGAGAAAACCCCAGACGAATGAAATATGAATTGGTGGATGAGTTAAGGGTTACCTATCCGGTCTCCTGGCTGTTGGAGATTGCCTATATCAAACCGGCAAGCTACTACAAATGGAGAAAAAACAATCATAAACGAGAAGAAAAAGTTAGGGATGAACAAGAGATTCGAGAGCACATTTTGGGCATACATTTCATGCATCCCGAATATGGACGACCCCGTATTACAGACGAATTAAATGAAAACGGGTATTTAATTAATCACAAAAAGGTCTACCGATTGATGGCGGCAATGAACATCCAATCAGTCATCCGAAAAAAGAGAAAACGACATGGTCATATTCCTTCTAACCTCTTTCCTAACCGTCTGAAAAGGAAGTTCAAGGCGGTAGGACCTAATCAAAAAATGGTAACGGATATCACATTTGTGTCTGTTGGCGAAGAATATTATTATTTATCGGTCATACAGGATCTCTTTAATAACGAAATAGTAAGTTGGGAGCTAGCCCAAAGAAATGATTTGGAACTTGTGTTAAAAACGGTAGAGAAATGGACAAAGAAAAAAGACGTGGCTGGAGCCGTTCTCCATTCGGATCAAGGCTTCCAGTACACGTCAAAAATATACAGCAACCGATTAAAGGATTATGGCATCGAAGGCAGCCACTCTCGCAAAGGAAACTGCCTGGACAATGCCTGTATAGAATCATTCTTTTCACACCTCAAAACCGAGAAGCTGTATATAAGTAAGTGTAAGGGAGAAGTAGAGCTAGAGCAAGCTCTTGAGGATTACATTTACCATTACAATTACAAACGAAGACAAAAAAAACTAAAGAAACGCGCGCCGATTGAATATCGACACGCGCTCACTGCTTAGCTTTTTATGTTGTCTACTTGACAGGGGCAAGACCAAATCCAAAGCTTTTTTGTGTACTAAATATTTTGTTACTTCACTTGATAATTGATGTGCGAAGTCATTTGCAATTTGGGTTGGGATATCAGCTCTTACTTAGAAAGGCATAGGTTCTCAACAGGTTCAGCCTCTCTCATTCTCGATTTCCATTTTAATAGGGCGCTACTGTAGTTAAAATAGTATAACTTGTCATATCTTATTCTTAATGAAAAACTTGAAATAAGCGATTGACAGCTTCTTTTATTTTATCCTCTGGCAAATTAGCAAAGCCAATTACAAGGTTAATCAACCCGCTTTTTTGTTTGTTTTCTGTTAATAGGAAACGTTTCATTGTATAGATTTCTAATCTTAGTTGTCGTGCTCTTTCCTCGATTTCCTCATAATCTTTATTACTCTTAATGTGAATGAAAATATGAAGTCCTGCTGGGATATTATCGATTTGGAGATTGTCTCCAAATCGATTGGCTAGCTCTTTTATTAATATTTTTCTCTTTGTTTCATAATAACTATTCATTCTCTTCACATGTTTTTGATATCCTCCACTTTCAATAAAATAATGCAAGGCAAATAGGTTAAGGGTGTTACTAGGCTGCATTAGATCGGCATATTTGTGGCGATAGATTCTTAAGAGTTTTGGTGGTAACACCATATAACTAATACGTAAGCCGGGTAGCATTGTTTTTGAAAATGTTCCTATATAAATTACGCGCTGATTTCTATCTAGGCTTTGTAGGGATGGGATATTATCTGTTTCATATTTGAACTCACTATCATAATCATCTTCAACGATATAACGATCCTCCCCTTCAGACGCCCAATTTAATAATTCAATTCGTCTAGAAATAGGCATGATGATACCTGTAGGGAATTGGTGGGATGGGGTGACAAAAACGAAATGAGAGGGTTGGATTTCCTTGATTTTAATTCCTTTATTATCCATGTTTACTGGAAGTACTTGAAATTTCATTCTTTCTAGTAATTTATATAATCGCTGATATCCTGGGTTTTCTATACTTATTACAGAATTTTTATTCTGAATATCCATTAATTGTCTAATTAAAGAAATTGTACCATCTCCAATCACGACCTGTTCAGGTTCACAAATAACTCCTCGGTTGAAGGCAACTAAGCGAGCAATTGTTTCTCTAACAATATAAGGACCTTGGGGATGAATAATTTCTGAAAGCTCATTTTGATGCACTAAGATGGCTTTTTGTTGACTTCTTATCCATTCTTTAAATGGAAAATCCGAAGTATTAGCTGTCATATGGGACAGTGAAATCCAACCGCTTTTATCGGTTACACTTTCTTTTAAATCTGCTGGTAAGGGGTTAAGTATTTCTTCTTGACTGACAAATGCCTGTATCCGTTCGGCAAAGTATCCCTTTCTTTCTAATGTGTATATGTATCCTTCTGCAAGTAATTGATCATAGGCGTTTATTACAGAGTTTAAGCTTACTTTTAGTTGATGAGCTAGAACTCTTTTAGGGAGCAATTTTTCATTTGGTTGAATTCGTCCGATTAGTATGTTTTTTTTTATTTCTTCATAAATCTGTTGATAGATGAACTTTTCTTTTACCTTCTTATCAATCGACAAATATATCATATGATCCTCCTTGAATATTTGGTACCATAATTTTTTCATTTTTGGTTCTTTTTATTATACCAGTAAGGTGTCAGACTATTGATATGATTTAATCAATTATTTAATAAAAAAGGAGGATTTATATGAATTCGACTGATTCAATAACTAAAGAATTGCAAGATAAACGTATGAAGTATATTCCAAAAGGGGTAAGCAATGGGAACTTAAGTATTGCCCAAAAGGCCTCGAATGCCACAATTATTGATATGGATGAAAAGGAATGGATTGATTTTGCCGGGGCGATTGGCACGCTAAATGTTGGTCATTCACATCCGAAAGTGACAGCAGCGGTGAAAGAGCAAGTAGACAAATTTTTACATCCTGGTTTCAATGTTATGATGTATGAGGGATATATTCATCTTGCAGAAAAGCTCTGTAAACTCACTCCTGGAACCTTTGAAAAGCAAGCTATTTTATTTAATTCAGGTGCTGAAGCAGTTGAAAATGCAATCAAAATTTCACGTCGATATACTGGAAGGCAAGCTGTAGTGTCATTTGTTAGAGGTTATCATGGGAGAACAAACCTTACAATGGGCATGACAAGTAAAGTTAAACCCTATAAATTCGGTTTTGGACCTTTCGCACCTGAGATCTACCAAGCTCCATTTCCGTACATGTATCATAAGCCTAGTGAGATGACAGATGAAGCATATATTCAGATGGTAATTGAAGAATTTAAAGACTTTTTCATTGCAACTGTTGCACCTGAAATGGTCGCTTGTATTGTGATGGAGCCAGTCCAAGGTGAAGGGGGATTTATTGTTCCACCAAAACAATTTGTACAAGCAGTATCTGACTTTTGTAAAGAACATGGCATCGTTTTTGTAGCAGATGAAATTCAGACGGGGTTCGGTCGTACAGGAAAATTATTTGCTATTGAACATTTTAATGTCACTCCGGATTTAATCACCGTTTCTAAATCTCTTGCAGGTGGACTCCCACTAAGTGGTGTAGTTGGTAGAAAAGAAATGCTAAATATTGCTGATCCAGGTGAATTGGGGGGGACTTATGCAGGAAGTCCGGTGGCTTGCGCAGCTGCGCTCGCTGTCATTGACATATTAGAAGAAGAGAACTTAGTTGTAAGAGCCGAAATATTAGGTCAAAAACTAGAAGCAACTAGTAGAGAGCTTGCTTTAAAGCATGAGTATATAGGAGATATCCGCCGTTTAGGAGCAATGGTTGCCATTGAAATTGTTGAGAACAGAAGGAGTAAAGTACCAAACAAAATAATAACAGCTGAAATTATAAATTATGCAAATCGAAATGGCTTATTACTTCTTTCGGCAGGATTAAAAAGCAATGTCATTCGCTTTTTAGCGCCATTAGTCATCACGGATGAAGAGTTAGAAAGAGGACTGTCTATTTTAAAAAGAGCTTTTCAATCAGTAGAGTAACGTTATATAAAAAATTTAAAATAAAGGTGAGCAAAGTGAAAAATACTTACAAAGTGAATAACCCTGCTACAGGAGAGTTCATATCAGAAATTGAAATGAATACAAAAGAAGAAATCAATCTCGCATTGAAAAAAGGACATAATGCCTTTAGAAAATGGTCACAGGTGAATGCTCATGAACGTTCAGATTTATTAAAGAAATGGATGGATAACATTCAAGCACATAAGGCGGAAATTGCAGAATTGATGACTCGTGAAAACGGTAAACCGATAAAAGAATCATTAGGTGAGGTAGATTATGCATCTAGTTACATCGCTTGGTATGCTGAGGAAGCAAAGCGCACATACGGACGTACGATTCCATCCCATAATGAATCCAAAAGAATTGTTGTGACGAAGCAGCCAGTAGGGTTAGTTGCTGCTATCACCCCTTGGAATTTCCCAGCGGCAATGATGACAAGAAAAGCGGCACCTGCTCTAGCTGCTGGGTGTACATTTATCGTCAAACCTGCAGAAGATACACCATTAACGACGATTCGACTAATCGAACTGGCCCATGAAGTTGGCATTCCTGTTGACGCTATACAATATGTCATCGGTGAAGGAAAAGAGATCGGTGAAATTTTCACAAATAGTGAATTTGTACGTAAGATTACTTTTACTGGCTCTACTCCTGTCGGGAAAACATTACTTAAAAATAGTGCGGATACAATAAAGCATGTGACGATGGAACTAGGTGGGCATGCGCCACTTATTATTGCCGAAGATGCTGATTTGGATTTTGCCGTTTCCCAAACCATCGCTTCTAAGTTTCGAAATGCTGGACAAACTTGCGTCTGTGCCAATCGAATCCTCGTGCATGAAAATGTAATGGATGAATTCGCAAATAAACTAACAACAGAAGTGACGAAGTTAAAAGTAGGTAACGGATTGGACGAGGGCGTAGACATTGGGCCGATTATTAATGAAAAAGGCTATACAAAAATTATTGCTCAAGTGAATGATGCGATTAGTAAAGGTGCAGAGGTATTAGTGGGCAATGAATATAATGCTAATCATCAAATCAATACTTACTTTGTCTATCCAACTGTTCTCAAAAATGTACAATTAGATATGAAAATTACACAAGAAGAAACATTTGGCCCAGTAGCACCACTTATCTCGTTTAAAGAGCTTGAAGAAGCGATTGAAATCGCAAATAGTACACCATATGGTCTTGCTGCCTATTTCTTCACAAACAATTATAAAACGGGTATCTATTTACATGAACGTTTGAACTTTGGCATCGTTGGCTGGAATGATGGTGCTCCTTCTGCAGCACATGTTCCTTTTGGTGGGATGAAAGAAAGCGGACTGGGGCGTGAAGGGGGCACTGAAGGGATTGAACCTTATTTAGAGACGAAGTATTTGTCTATCGGTGATTTATAGATTTTCTATCAGGAGAAGAAATTGAAAGGTGTTTTTTGGCAGAATACGAAAACGAACAAAATTTTTTGAAGTGCCCCCTAAAAGTTAGAGACGGTTATTTCATTAAGGTAGCTCGGTAGAAAATGGGTTCGGTATTACACCGGACTCATTTTTCAATTGTAGCTCAGGTATCTAACAATTGGAGTACAGTTCATTTTATTTTTGTTCGTTTTATTAGAGTGTTGGTGTGATTTTAAAAGAATCA
Organism: Cytobacillus sp. FSL R7-0696; assembly: GCF_038006865.1. Taxonomy (NCBI): domain Bacteria; kingdom Bacillati; phylum Bacillota; class Bacilli; order Caryophanales; family Bacillaceae; genus Cytobacillus; species Cytobacillus sp. FSL R7-0696. The sequence goes on from NZ_JBBOWA010000001.1 coordinate 2,190,984, forward strand.
TCGTGAGATATTTATGTCGTTTAGTTTAATTGGTTTTAGGCAATCCGTTTTCATTTGGTCAAGCCACTTCTTAATTTTGACACCCGATATAATGTCGCCGAATACCACTCCTTTATAAACAGAATTCTCATACAAGTACCTATTTAAGTAATTTAATATTATATTTTCGTATACGTCTCATTAATAGAGATTGGGTAACACCTAATGCTTTTGCTGCTTTTCGAGTAGATTCTTCTTGATCTAATGCTTTAAGAAGGATATCTTTCTCAATCATTTCTAAATACTCAGGCATCGTTTGCCCTTTGACTGGATAAGTGAATGAAGTAGAATCTAAGGTTTTTTGCAACATTTTTCTTGGTAAATCATTCATAGTGATATTTTGTTCAGACAATACAACTAATTTTTCTATTAGGTTTTCCAATTCCCTCACGTTTCCGGGCCATTTATAGGAATGAAAAGTCTTTAAAACATCTGGCGAAAAAATCTTATTGGTATGATACTTTTCATTAAATTTCCTTAAATAATAGAAGGATAAATCTGTAATATGTTCTTTTCTACCACGGATAGGGGGGAGCTTAATTGTAAGGATATTTAGACGAAAGTATAAATCAGCTCGGAATTTTCCTTCTTCTACCATTTGATCGAGTTTTCGATTAGTTGCAGCTATAATTCTCACATTTGCTCTTTTATATTGTCTTCCACCAATAGGTAAGTAAGTTTTGGTTTGTAAAAAATGTAATAGTTTGGCCTGGAGGTGGATGGGGAGTTCACCTATTTCGTCTAAAAATAATGTACCACCTTCTGCAGCTTGAATAAGGCCCTGTTGCCCAGTTTTGTTTGCCCCTGTAAAAGCTCCTCTCATGTACCCGAAAAGCTCTGACTCTAGCAAACTTTCAGGCATAGAAGCACAATTAATTTGTATAAATGGTTGACTATGTCGGTTACATAATAGGTGAATCCTCTCTGCTGTTACACTTTTTCCAGTCCCTGTTTCTCCAATAATTAAAGCAGTTGTATCTACTCTAGAAATTTTATTAATAATATTTTCAATCTCATTATCAATCATTTGTTCCTTTTGTTCAGGATTAGATTGTCTAGTAGATAGGTAGAGTTTCTTAATCTCTAAACTATATTTTTCTAGTAACTCTTCTGTCTCTTTTAATCGTGAGGAGGTCTTTACTGCTTCGGTTATGTCTCTGCAGTGAGCAACAACTGCAATGACTTGTCCATGCTCTTCCTTAACTAGATGTCCAGTAGCAATAAACTTTCGACCATCTCTCATCTCTTGAACAGTACTTATATTCTTTTTTGCTTCTAATGCAAGTCTGGTGACTGAAGGAGTGAAGACTTTCTCTTTCTCTAGTTCTTGTACACTTCTACCAATGAGCTTCTCCTTTGGAATATTACACATTTCTTCACTTGTAGAGTTTACCCATAAGGTCATACCGTTTTTATCTGTAATATAAACAGCGTCATTGATTGAGTTTAAAATTTCAGAGAAAAATTCAGGTCTCAATTGAGCAATTGCGTGAAGTCTCTTCAAATTGACCCTCCTTTAGTGAGTTGTATTCGAATCACCCCTTCAAAAGAAGAAATTCAAATGGTTTAAGTGAATTGAAATCAACTCAAAGCGAGTCGATATTAAAGAAATTATAACAAATATTTAAAATTTTCTCTATAAATAAAGGGTCAATTGTTACAATCACTTGGCATGCTAATTGCATCTTACTCATTAAAAGAGAAGGAGTGGCTAGGATGAGTCAGCAATTAGCAGAAATTAATATTCAGCGTTTAATGGGAACGATTGAGGAAAGTGCGGAAATTGGAAAGTTACCTAATGGAGGGATTTGTCGTTTGACTTTAACTGATGAAGATAAGGTCATGCGAGACTTATTTTATCAGTGGTTGTTAGATGCCGGTTTGGAGATCAGAATAGATGACTTCGGAAATATGTATGGGCGTCGTGAAGGAGAAAGGGATGAATTAGCACCTGTCTTAATTGGTTCCCATTTAGATACACAGCCCAATGGTGGTAAGTTTGATGGGATATTAGGAGTTCTTGGTGCATTGGAAGTTATTCGAACTTTAAATGACCTGGAGTTAAAAACAATGAGGCCAATAGAAATTGTTAATTTTACGAATGAAGAAGGCGCACGTTTTGAGCCAGCAATGTTGGGTTCAGGTGCAATGACAAATGTTTTTTCTAAGCAAGCCGTTTTAAATAAGACCGATCAACAGGGGAAGGTTTTTGGTAGTGAATTACGGAGGATAGGTTATGAAGGGACTGAGGAAAATCGAGCTAAAGATATTTTTAGTTTTCTAGAGTTACATATTGAACAAGGTCCTATTTTGGAAGATAGTCATAAAGCAATCGGTATAGTGTCGGGTATCCAAGGCATGAACTGGATAGAAGTAACGGTGAAAGGTGAAACGGCACATACAGGCACAAGGCCGATGGTTAATCGAAAAGATGCCATTCTACATGCAGCAAAACTAATAACAAGAATCTATTCATTAGCAGCGGAGTATCCGGATTTATTAATTTCAGTAGGCCGGATAAATGCCTACCCGAATGTGATTAATTCTGTATCCAGTGAAGCTAAATTTTCAATTGATATTCGTCACCCTAATAACAAAACACGCAAACGATTTACTAACCAATTAAGAGAGACTTTAAGCATGATGACGTTAGTTGAAAATATGGAGATACAAATCACTGATATAGCTGACGTTGAAACAGAGCACTTTACTGATAGCATAATAGATGTCATTCAAACGGCTGTTGAGAAGTATGGTTACTCTTACTTAAACATGCAAAGTGGAGCTGCTCATGACGCGAAGTATTTAAACAAGGTAGCACCTACAGGAATGATATTTATCCCAAGCATTAATGGGGTAAGTCATTGTGAGGAAGAACTCAGTGAAGCAGTAGATATCGAAAGAGGTGTTCAAGTATTGCTTCATAGCGTTATCACACTCGCAAATAAAGAGAATCTAATATAAAAATTAAGGGGGCTAAGGTAAATGACTAAAAATACAAAAGATGTAGTGAACGAGGTTTTTGAAACAGTTGAAAGCTTATGGGATGAAGAAGTTGAATTTTTACAAAAATTAGGACGTTATCCTTCCACTTTAGGAAATGAGACAGCCATTCAAGAATACATCGCTACCTTTTTACAAAATGATTTACGTTTAGAGGTAGAAGAAATGATTCCTGATCCGAAGCAACTTGGTGCTCATCCAGGTTTTTCAACCCCTGAATGGTCGTATAAAGGCCGTCCAGTTGTTGTGGGTAAGTATGAAGCACCTGGTGAGAAAGATGGGAAAAGTATTATCTTACAGGGACATATTGATGTTGTAAGCCCAGAACCAATGACAAAGTGGAGTCATGACCCGTGGGGTTCTTCAATTGTTGGAAATAAAATGTATGGTCGTGGTATTGCAGATATGAAATCTGGTGTAGTTGCTATGATCTATGCCTTAAAAGCTGTACGGGAGGCAGGAATCATTCTTTCTAATGATGTCATTATAAAGACAGTAATTGAAGAGGAATGTACGGGAAATGGTGCATTGGCTGCTATAGAGGCTGGGTATCGAGCAGATGCTGCGTTAATTCCTGAACCTTTAGGGCAAAAAGGATTAATCGGTCAAGTGGGTGTAATATGGGTACGAATCAAAGTAACAGGGTTGGGAGCCCACACAGAAAGAGCAGAGCAATCAATCAATGCAATTGTTAAGTCCTATATAATGGTTCAGGCACTATTAGACTATGAAGAAGCCATTAATAGTAAAGAAAATCACCCCATATTCGCTGATCACCCTCATCCATTGAATGTAAATATAGGAAAAATACATTCAGGAGATTGGCCATCTACGGTACCGTCAGAATGTATTATAGAAGCAAGAGTAGGTTTTAATCCGGGTATCGACCCACAAGATGTGAAGGAAGAGTTGAAGACATTTTTATTAGCTGAAGCGAAGAAAGATCCTTGGCTGATGGAAAATTTGCCTGAAATTACATTCTATGGGTTTCACGCAGGTGGGTTTGTCATAGACCCCGACCAGGAAATTTTTCAAATACTTGGTGAAGCACATGAAATTACTGAAAATAAAAAGCTAGAATTTAGTACATTTACGGCAACAACGGATGCTAGATTTTACAATTTGTATTACGATATCCCATCCACATGCTATGGTCCGACAGGAGGAAATTTGCATGCACCTGATGAATGGGTGGATTTAGAAAGTGTTAAAAGAGTAACTAAGACATATGCTGCTTTCTTGCTAAAGTGGTGTAAATATAAAGAATAATTTTATGGGGGGATAGTAATGTATATTGGTGCATGGCTGCTTTTCGGAAGTGCGATTTTTACAAGTGTGCTAGCTTCTGTCATTGTCATTAGAATATTAAGAAAAGAATATTTACCCGTTATTCAAAAATTAGAAAAAGAAGACGGTTCTACAACAAGTGAGAAAGATGACATAACGAAGGAGGCTTAGGATGGAAAAAATAATCTTTTTTATAGTTATAGCAGTTTACATTATTGCGGGTATTATTGTAACAAGATATGTAAAAAGTAAGGATGATTTTTATGTGATGGGTGAAAAGGGTTCAACACTTCTCATCGTAGGAACATTAGCAGCCACTTATCTAAGTGCTGTAACATTGTTAGGTCTTGCAGGAATGAATTATAGCGAAGGTCTTGTAGCACATGCAGGTTTTGGTTCTTTCGGTGCATGGTTGGGCACGTTATTTGCGGTCATTTATATAGGTAGAAAGATGAAAGCAATTGAATGCCAAACGCTTCCTGAGTTCTTTGAAAAAAGATTTAAAAATAAAACAGTTACGGTCATCTCAACAGTTATTATGATTATTGGTTTATTAGCTTACGGAGTCGTTCAGCTTATAGGTGCAGGGGTGGTCTTATCTGAAATATTAGATATTCCGTTCCCGATACTAATATTGCTATTCACTTTTGCCCTCTTAATCTTCAGCGCAATGGGTGGAATGTATGGTGTTGTTATAACAGACACATTGATGTTTTTTACAATGCTAGCTATTTCAATCATTATATCTCCGATTATTATAGGACAAGCTGGTCTCGATCAGATTAAGAACTTAGGAGAAGTAATTCCTAACTACTGGGGAGTTACTGGTGCGGAGAATCGTCCATTTGGATGGATATTCTCTCAATTTTTAATGTGGATATTATTTTTCACATGCACACCGTCACTTGTATCTAGAGTGTTCCCTGCGAAAAATGATTTTGTTATACTAAAAACAGCAGTTATTGGTGTGTTCTTTGCTCCTGTTATGCAATTACTTGTCTTTATTGCAGCAGCAGCCATGCAAGTACTTCAACCCGGAATTGAGCCTGCTGACCGTGTATTTATTGTTGGGATGATGGAATATATTCCTTCTGGTCTTGCGGGGATTGGCCTTGCAGGGTTAATGGCATCCATTATGTCTACGGCTTCAACACTTTTTGTTTTAACAGGTTTTGCATTAGCTAAAGACTTATTTGAAAATGTCTTACATAAGGAAATGAGTGATAAGCAAAGTTTAATTCTAGGGCGTGCTGCTCAAGTGTTTGTCGCTATTCTTGTTTGTATTATTGCCATTATTCAACCATCGTCAATATTCTGGATTTCCATATATGCAGGTTCGATTTTTGCTGTGGCATGGTTGCCAACAATTGTTGGGAGTCTTGAATGGAAGAGAATGAATAGTAAAGCAGCAACAGCTAGTATGACTGTGGGCATAATCTCTTATATCCTATTTGGGGAACTTATTCGCTGGAAAATAGTCTCATTCCCAACGGGTTTTGATAATTTCTATTTAGCTATTATACTTTCTATACTTACTTTGATGATGGTTGGATATTTAACCACACCATCAGAGTATGAGTTGCAATACTATCAAAAGCTAAAGAATGCAAAATTATCTACATTAACTATTCGGAATATACTTAAAAATCCGAACGGTTTAGCCCAACTCAAACGTGAATATAAGCAAACCTTTATCATTGCTATTTCTTTTATTGTGATTTCAGTTGTGCTATGGGGCTATTTCCTTGTAAAGCTAGGGATGTAATTCCTGTCTTAGCAGGCGAAGGTAATAGAAAAAGTCTCTCTCTACAAAAAACATTGATTGTGGAGAGAGATTATATAAAATACATTAATAACTAACGATTATTCTTCTTAAACCGACCATGAATATTATTCCACTTATACGTACCAGCTTCGCTAAATTCATACAGTTCCATTGATAAAGCAAAATAGCGTTGATCATATAGTTCCTTGAAGTGATCCTTCATCATAGTAAAGAGTTCGTCACATACAGCTGCCTTTACCTGCTCACTTCGTCCGGAGCCGATTTTGAGGGTTGCATGAACGAAGGCATCGTCTGCCTGACCATCTGCAATATAATAGTCTTCTAGCTCAATGGCTCTTGAACGGATTCCGCCTATCGGAAAAGTAGGCGATTTACTGATGAGGATTTTGTTCGCTTTCTCTAATAAGGCGGGAATATGTGCAGCGCTTTTGATGTTGCTCGTATATTCAATAATGAAATGTGGCATAAAAATCCTCCTTTCACTGATAGACAGGTTCGCTTATAATGGTGTTCTTGAGTCGGCCGATGCCTTCGATTTCAGTGATGACCGTGTCTCCCACTTTCGTATCGACTGAACCTTTTGGTGTCCCAGTGAGAATGATATCGTTTTTATTGAGTGTCATGAAACTGCTTAAATAGGCGATGAGCTTTGGAATACTAAAAATCATATCTTTCGTTGTTCCTTCTTGGACGACACTGTCATTTACATAGGTGCGTAAAGTGAGATTCATTGGATTTTTTATCTCATCTGCACTGACAAACCAGGGGCCGATGGGTGTCAATGTATCACGATTTTTCACACGTAGGTTTGGGCGATAGTAGTTTTCTAAATAATCGCGGATGGCGTAATCATTGGCCACGGTATATCCAGCGACATAGTTATAAGCATCCTTTTCTTGTATATTTTTACCAGATTGACCAATGACTACTGCTAATTCACATTCATAATGCATATAGGTAACATCGGCAGGGCGGAAAGTTTCCCCGTTATGACCGATAAGTGTATTAGGTCCTTTTAAAAAAACGAGGGGCTCTTTCGGTGCGTTAAAAGAAAGCTCTGCCGCATGATCGGCGTAGTTGAGTCCTAATGCAAAAATCGTTTGTGGCACAATAGGAGGGAGCCAAACGACATCATCTTCTGAAACGATGGCGCCAGTATCTAATTGTAGCTTACCGTACCATTCTATTGCCTCGTGGATATTCCCTTTATAGGCGACACGTGCGGTTTTCATATCGTATTCTCCTTTACTGGTTGTTTTGTGATAATAACTTGGTTTTCAAGTGAGCCGATGCCAGCAATCGTTATTTTGACAACATCCCCATTACGAGCAAGTGGAGGGTTTTCTGGTACACCGACTAGTAATGTATCGCCTTCAAATAAGGTCATAAAGGAAGTAACCTCTGCGATCAGCTCAGCGACGGGGCGGATTAAGTTTCTAGTTGTTTGCTGTTGCTTTAACTCTCCGTTGATATGGATGGTAATATCTAAGTCGTCAGGGTTCGCCAGCTCTTTTCGATCAACAATCCATGGACCGATTGGACAGAATCCGTCTTGCGCTTTTTCCTTGATGGCAGGACGGTAAACACTGCTATGTGGAATACTGACATCATTAGCAATTGTGTAGCCCAAAATATAATTTTGTACTTCTTCTTTTGATACGTTGCTTGCTTTTTTACCGATGACTACTGCAAGGGCAGCGCCTATTTGTAAGGTATCTTCTTCTTTTGGCATAGGAATGCTCGCTTGATGGTAATTGATTGTATTGACTGGTTTGATATAAAGAATGGGTGCTTTCGGTGGTTGTTGGTAAGGGCTTTCATAAACAGCTGAACCAAGTGCTTCTAACTCACCTTTGTAATTAAGTAATGTTCCGTAAATCGTTCCAGATACTGGGGGATGGACGACAAGCTGTTCAATTGGGGTTGTCTCTTCTCCTCGGGTTATTAGTTGTTTAGTAGAATCGACATAAACCTCTTGTAAAAAGAATTGTCCATTATATCTCATCATTGCTTTCATCAATGTGATCAACACTCCTTTAACAAAATGGGTGATTAAATCATAATAGATTACAAGTTATTTTTCAAATTGTTAAAATAGTCAATTATTTTTTGTTAATGTAATGATTTAACGTAAAAAATAGAGAAAGTAAGGAGCTGAGTGGGTTTTCACAAGATAATCTGGGAGATCTATACTTTTTTTATATTTAAAACTAATGAAATTGGTATTTTTCTATATTTGGATGGTCATGATAGAGTGATTTTTGAAAAGTCTCTATAAAAGACTGAATTTTTAGATAAATAATTAAATAAGGATGTGATCGTCCATGCAAAATGAAGTGCGTAATCATCAATCCCATGTAAGTAAATATGATCGAATAGCAGGGATGGATGAATTTCGAGGGTTAATGGCAGAAAAGAAAAAGTTTATTATCTCGTTTACGCTGTTTTATGTTGGTTACTCATTACTCTTGCCCTTTCTAGCGTTGTATACGGATATATTAAATGTCCATGTTTTTGGAGAAGTGACACTTGCTTGGTTATATGGTGTTTCTTTTATCCCTGTTTCCCTTTGGGTGTGCAATGTTTATGTGAAACGGGCCGCTCATTTTGATGAAGTGGTGAAAAGTATGTTAGAAAAGGAGAATGTATAACATGGATATTCAGGTTATTATCCTTTTTTCAATTATTACCATTGGTACCTTGCTAATCACGTATTTTGCTTCGAAGAAAACAAAGACAGCTGGTTCTTTTTATACAGCAGGGGGTGGATTAACTGCTAGGCAAAATGGTTTGGCTTTAGCAGGTGACTTTATGTCTGCCTCGACCTTTTTAGGGTTAATTGGCGCCTTTGCTCTGTCAGGTTTCGATGGATTCTTCCTTATGTATCCTGCATTACTATCCTTCTTAGTGATTTTATTTTTAGTAGCTGAACCTTTACGAAATTTAGGTAAGTACACATTAGGTGACATGATTACTGCACGTTACCGTTTCAAACAGGTGCGCGCGGTCACTGCGATTAACACAATTGTTATATCCATTTTTTATATGCTTGGACAATTGGTAGCTGCTGGTGCTTTGTTCAAATTGTTATTAGGTATTCCATTTCATATCTCAATCATTATTGTTGGTATTGGTATGCTCACATTTGTACTCTTCGGTGGAATGACGGCAACGAGCTGGGTTCAGATAATTAAGGCGATTTTACTCGTGGGCGGAACCTTTATTTTGTTTATCATGGTGATGTGGCAATTTAGTTTTAACTTCATTGGGATGTTTGCTGAGATGAAAACTGCTACACCAGTTGGAGCCGATTTCTTAAACCCTGGGGTAAAGTATTTAAGTGGATTGGATGCAGCTTCATTGGTGTTAGGATTGTTGCTTGGGGCTGCAGGCTTACCGCATATTTTAGTCAGATTCTTGACAGTTCCCAATGCCCAAGTAGCGCGTAAGTCCGTTGTTTGGGTCATGTGGATTATGGGGTGTTTTCATTTTATGGTGATCTTCTTAGGGTTTGGTGCAGCGAAGTTAGTAGGAATGCCATCCATTATTGAAGCCAATCCAGCTGGTAATATGGCGGCACCATTATTGGCGCAACTTGTTGGTGGGGATTTGATGTTTGCCTTCATTTCAGCGGTTTCATTTGCAACGATTCTAGCAGTTGTAGCGGGGATTGTTGTGACAGGGGCAGCTGCCTTTTCTCATGATTTGTATAATGAAATTTTCAAAAATGGACAAGCGACAGAGAAGCAGCAGATGAACATGGTTCGCTTAGCTTCAATAGTGATTACGGCGGTATCCATCGTACTCTCTCTTTCTTTACAAAGCTTCAATGTTGCCTTCTTAGCTTCCCTTGCTTTTACTTTGGCAGCAAGCTCGAATCTTCCAGTTATTTTATTTACGGTATTCTGGCGAAAATTTAATAAAACGGGGGCGGTTTTCGGCATGTTAGTCGGTTTGCTAGGGACGCTTACACTCGTTGCCTTAAGCCCGAATGTGTGGAATCCTGTACCAGGTGCGGCGCTCTTAACAGGCGAAGCTATTTTCCCGCTTTCTTCACCAGGTATCGTTTCTATCCCACTTGGTTTCTTAGCTTGTTACATTGGGACGAAAATTGGTGCCAAGAAAGCAGCTTTGGAAGAGGATCGCTATACAGAAATATTAGTAAAATCACATACAGGTAGCGATGTGAAAGGTGTAATTAAACATTAAATATTGGTGAACGAGATACCTGGTTGTTGGCGGGTACCTTGTTTTTTTATGAGGAGAGATGTTACGGCTATTGTAGGAAGAGGGGGAAATGAGAGTGACGCCAAAAGAGAAATTGCGGCTCTCAGTTCATCAAGCGCACCAAAAAAAATCACTGTCTCTCCCGGTAAAAAGGAACTGTGAAAATCGCCTCTCCCCAGTTCGAAACCAGATATACCCATCTAACCAAATCCAATCAAACGTTTGTTTGAAAGGTCTCTATCATTCGACGGGCACTTTTCGATAGGTAACGATTTTTCAACCAAATAATGGCCGATTCCGATTGAATGGTTGCATCTTCTAGCTCTATGACAATCGCTTTATCTGCATAATAGGATTGCAATGTAGACTTAGGTACTATTGTTGCACCAACCCCAGCAGTAACAAGAGATAAAAGCATAGAGGCATCGGGACATTCCAAAATCACTTTCGGTTCAAAGCCGTGACGACGGCATTCATTTGTGACGATTTCGAATTGACCTTTGCCATTGATGCGATGGAGTAAGAGTAATGGGAAGTTTTTGATATCTATCATTTTGATGGAGGTCTTGTTGTGGATATGTTGTTGCCATGATTCTGGAATGACTAGTACGTAAGGTTCTGTTGGAAAGCGAATCATCTCAATATCATCCATCTCTAGCGGAAGGCGAGTGACAGCTAGTTCGATTTCGCGATTTTTCAACAGCTCGCCAATGTAGTAAGTATCGCCTTCTCTTAACTGAAAGGTAACAAGAGGGTATTTTTCACGAAACGCCCGTAGGCGGTCTGGTAAAAAGGCGAAACAAGATTTGCTCGCACCAATAGAAAGCTTTCCTTTCACGCCTTCATTTGTTTCTTTGACTTCGTTTTTAGCTTCATCTAACTCAGATAATATTTGTAAGGCACGTTCATAAAGGACGCTACCTGATTTGGTCAGTTCCATTTTCCTACCAATGCGATCGAATAATTTAACGTCTAGTTCTTCTTCTAGTTGTTTCAGTTGGTGGCTAAGTGGTGGCTGTGCCATATGTAACTTCTTTGCTGCACGTGTGATTTGCCCTTCCTGAACAATTGTACAAAAGTATTGCAGCTGCTTTATGTCCATCTTGCTCCTCCTTGAAACGATACTTTTTTTATATCCAAAACAAACAAAAACAATATTTTTTATATAATCTAACACATGTTAAACTGCAAATGAAAGAGCTTACAATAAAAATATTCAAAAATTTCAGAAATAAACTTAAAGAAGGAGTGTTTGTAAATGACGAAGTTTGCTGAAGTAAAACAAAGATTAAGAGGTTCGATTGCACCGATTATTACACCATTTCATGAAGATGAATCGATAGACTTTGACTCATTTAAAAAGCTCATCCATTGGCATATTGAAAGCGGAAGTCATGGTATTTCTGTTACAGGAACAACTGGAGAACCAAGTTCATTAACAATCGATGAACGATTGAAAGTGATGGAAGTGGCGAAAGAAACAATTAACGGAAGAGTACCATTTGTACCAGGTACAGGCTCAACAAACCATCAAGAAACATTGTACTTAACGAAAAAAGCAGCGGAGATGGGTGCAGATGCTGCCCTTATCATCGTTCCTTATTATAATAAACCTTCGCAACATGCGCTTTATAAGCACTTTAAACTTGTCGCTGAATCCGTACCAGATCTCCCCCTCATCGTTTATAACATTCCAGGTCGAACAGGCACAAATATGCATGTGGAAACACTTGCGAAGTTGAGTAAAGATTGCCCGAATATTATTGGTGTAAAAGAATCGAATAAGGACTTCGAACATGTGAACCGTGTACTACTGAATTGCGGTCGTGATTTCCTACTTTATTCAGGAATTGAACTGTTATGTTATCCGATGCTAGCCATTGGTGGCGCAGGACATATTAGCGCAACAGCAAATATTGTCCCAGATAAAGTGGCAGCGATTTATGATGCATGGAAAGCTGGCGATGTAGAACAATCGCAAAACTTGCATTACGAACTCATGCAGTTGAATGATGTTTTGTTCAAAGATACGAATCCTGCACCATTAAAAGCAGCACTTGGTCAAATGGGCAAAATTAAGCCGGTACTTAGACTGCCGATGGATTTACCAACGCAGAGCTTGCAAGATGAAATTGCAGAAGTCTTAAAACATTATGTGGACCTTCCTGGCGGTGTCGTGCAGAAGTAAAGTGATTTAAACAAGGAGTGAAACAATATGACTAATCATGTGACCGAGACGAATCAATCAAAGCAAAATTTTGCAGTTGAGGATGTATCCCTATTTATCAATGGTGAATTTGTTGATAGTGTTTCAAAGAAAACATTTGCCAATCTAAGTCCCTTTTCAAATGAAACGATTAATCTTGTAGCTGAAGGCGATAAGGAAGATATTAATGTTGCAGTGGAGAGTGCGAAAACAGCTTTCGAGACAATTTGGAAAACGATGAAAATCTCAGAGCGGATGGTATATATTAACCGCATTGCTGACCTTATTGATGAAGAAGCAGAAGAGATTGCGAGATTAGAAGCGATTGATACAGGGTTGCCTATCAGCCAAACGAAAAAACAAGCGGCACGTGCAGCGATGAACTTCCGATTTTACGCGAAAATGGTTGAATCGACCTTGCATGGTGAAGCCTACCAAGTGGACGATGAATTTATCAATTATACGATCTACAAACCGCTTGGGGTTGTGGGGTTAATTACGCCATGGAATGCCCCATTTATGTTAGAGACATGGAAGGTGGCGCCGGCATTAGCGACTGGGAATACGGTCGTCCTTAAACCTGCGGAGCTATCTCCATTAACGGCGAATAAACTGGCTGAAGTGATTCAAAAAGCAGGTTTACCTAAAGGGGTATTCAATATTGTCCATGGTTTCGGGGAAACAGCAGGTGATGCCCTTGTGCGTCATCCAGATGTGGAAGCGATTTCATTTACGGGTGAAACAACGACTGGTTCAACCATTATTAAAAATGCTGCCGATACGTTGAAGAAAACCTCAATGGAATTAGGGGGGAAATCACCGTTGATTGTTTTTGAGGATGCCGATTTAGATCGCGCCCTTGATGCAGCTGTTTGGGGAATATTCTCCTTTAACGGTGAACGCTGTACATCGAACTCCCGCGTGTTTTTGCACAAGAATATTAAAGATAAGTTCGTTGCAGCACTTAAAGAGCGGGTGAAGAATATCGTCGTTGGTGATCCCATGGATAAGGCCACAGAACTTGGCCCGCTGATTGAAACAGCCCATTATAACAAAGTGAAAAAATATATTGAAATCGCGGGAGAAGAAGGCTGTGACGTTTTCCAAGGGGATGTGCCATCAGCATTCTCTGCCGGTAATTATGTTCCACCAACTTTATTATTAAACGCGACGAATGATATGAAAGTTTGCCAGGAAGAAATCTTCGGACCAGTGATGGCTGTGATTGAATTTGAAACAGAAGAAGAGGTCATCCAAGTGGCAAACGACGTAAAATACGGCTTAGCTGGCTTCGTTTGGACGAATGATATTAAGCGTGGTCATCGTGTGGCCCAAGCTGTAGAGGCAGGAATGATTTGGATTAATTCGCAAAACACACGGGATTTACGAATTCCGTTTGGTGGAACGAAGGCGAGTGGTATCGGACGAGAAGGTGGACATTATGCCATTTTCGAATTTTATACAGAACCTAAGGTCATTCATGTCGCCATAAGTGATCACCATATTCCACAATTCGGTAAGAAAAAATAAGGAGGGGAATAGATGGGGGCAAAGAATGGAAAGCAATATATCGAGCGGCTAAAAAAGGCGAGCAATAATATTTATTTGCACGGCGAAAGAGTGCAAGACGTAACAGCACATCCTGGTTTAAAAGGTGTCGTGAAATCAATGGCAGATCTATATGATTTGCAGTTTGAAAAACCGGAAAAAATGCTTTACACGTCACCAACAACAGGTGAACAAGTAGGAATGACATGGCTGCAACCAAAAACGATTGAAGATGTAATAAAAAGACGAGAAGCCATTCAAGAGTGGGCCCTTACATCAGGTGGTATGATGGGCCGCTCACCCGATTACTTGAATGCAGAAGTGATGGCTATGGGTGTATCAAATGAATTATTTGCTGAAGCAGATCCGATGTTCGCAGAAAACGCACGTAAGTATTACGAATTTGCTAGGGAAAATGATATTAGTTTGACACATACATTGATTCATCCACAAGTGAACAGGGCTAAGGCACAACATGAACAGAAGGATGCCAATGTCGCTCTCCATTTAGTGAAGAAAACAGATGAAGGAATATATGTGGATGGTATCCGTTTATTAGCAACGCAAGGCGGTATCACTGATGAAATTCTTGTATTTCCATCGACTGTGAAAAAAGCAGGTGAATTGGATGATCCGTATTCTTTAGCGTTTGCTATTCCGAATAATACCCCAGGATTGAAGTTTATTAGTAGGGAATCATTCGATTATGGGAGGAATAGTTATGACCATCCACTTAGCTCCCGTTTTGAAGAAGGAGATGCAATTGTATCATTTGAAAATGTATTTGTTCCGTGGGAGCGTGTATTTGTGTGCGGGAATTCATCAATTTGTAACCGCACCTTCCGCGAAACAAATGCGGTCGTGCATATGTCGCACCAAGTCGTTTCAAAAAATATCATTAAGACAGAATTTATACTCGGGGTAGCTTTGTCGATGATGGATGCCATTGGTATTGATAGTTTCCAACATGTGAAAGACAAAGGAACAGAAATCATGTTGGCACTTGAAACGATGAAATCTCATATGTACCGTGCTGAACATAATGCAAAGCTCGATAAGTGGGGCACCATGACACCTGATTACGAGGCACTCGATGCTGCGCGCAACTGGTACCCAAGAGTTTATCCTCGTCTCATAGAAATTCTGCGTGTACTAGGTGCATCTGGATTAATGGGAATTCCGACACAAGCTGATTTTCAAAATGAAGAAATTGGTGATATTATTCACCGTGGATTACAAGGGAAGAATCTAGAAGGTTACGAGAGAGTTCAACTATTTAGGTTGGCTTGGGATATCACGATGAGTGCATTTGGTAGCAGGCAAATGCATTATGAATACTACTTCTTCGGCGATCCTATCCGTATGGGGATGACCTACTTTGATCATTATCAAGCAAAGGATGAGCTAAAGGCCAGAGTACAAGACTTTTTAGGCAAAGCGTCCAATTCAAAGTTTTTAAAAGTATAAGGGGGAGCGCGTGATGAGTGTAGATTTTGATATTATTCGCACGGCTAGAGCGATTTTACATGTGACCGATTTAGAACGATCTCGTGATTTTTATATCAAAGGACTTGGTTTAGTAGAAACCGAATCGGATGAAAATACGATTTATTTAAGAGGCTTAGAGGAACATGTTCATCATAGTCTAGTGTTGAAGAAAGCAGACGCACCACATGTTGAAGTCACTAGCTATAAAGTAAGGTCAGATGCCGATTTAGATACATTGGCAGCTATGTTTGAAAAGCACGGTATGAAGACAAAGTGGTTAGAAGAGGGCAGCCAGCATGCCATTGGCAGGGCTTTACGGGTACAGGATGTCTCAGGAATCCCGTTAGAATTTTTTGCGAAAATGGATACAGTTGAGCGCCTATTACAACGCTACGATTTATATCAAGGCGCAAAGGCCCAACGGATTGACCATTTCAATAATATGGTCTCTGATGTGGAAGCTGCTTATGATTTTTATACAAAAGAACTCGGTTTCTCTTGTTCAGAATACACGGCAACTGAAGAGGATAAAATCTGGGCAGCCTGGATTCATCGAAAACCATCCGTCCATGATGTCGCCTTTATGAATGGGGAAGGCCCTCGTGTACATCACGTCGCCTATTGGCTCAGCGATCCGATGAGTTTAATTCATGGTTGTGATGTGCTAGCAGCACTGGGTTATGCAGAAAATATTGAACGTGGCCCAGCAAGACACGGCTTATCCAATGCCTTTTTCCTCTATTTAAGAGACCCAGATGGCCACCGTATCGAGCTATATAATGGCGATTATTTAACGAGCGATCCCGACTTCAAACCAATCCGTTGGGAGCTCAACGACAAACGCCGCCAAACATTCTGGGGTGCAGCAGCACCGGACTGTTGGTTTAATGAAGCATCAACCGTTCTAGATGTACACACTGGCAAACCACTTGAAACTGTGGCAGCGAAATTGAAGCAGGCTAAACCGATATTTATTGTGTAATGGTGGAGAGGGAGTCTTCATTGGAAGCACTCCCTCTATTTCTAGTAAGAAAGCTAATTTTTTTGAAAATAGAATGACTGCGAGTCGTTTCATCTAAAAAAGGGATAGTCGCGACTGATCTGGATGGAAAAGAAAAGTAGAGGAAAAGAGAGAGTCGCGACTAATCTAGTTGAAAAGAAAAGATAAGTAGGGTAAAGGGAAGAATCACGACTAATCTGGCTGTGAAGGAAAAGATAAGTAGGGTAAAGGGAAGAATCGCGACTAATCTCGTTGTGAAGGAAAAGATAAGTAGGGTAAAAGGAAGAATCGCGACTAATCTCGTTGTGAAAGAAAAGATAAGTAGGGTAAAAGGAAGAATCGCGACTAATCTCGTTGTGAAAGAAAAGATAAGTAGGGAAAAAGAAAGAATCGCGACTAATCTCGTTGTGAAAGAAAAGATAAGTAGGGTAAAAGGAAGAATCGCGACTAATCTGGCTGTGAAAGAAAAGGTAAGTAGAGAAAAAGAGAAGGTCGCGACTAATCTAGTTATGAAAGAAAAGATAAGTAGGGAAAAAAGGTAAAGCCACGACTTTTCCTCCTTCGGGTCATTTGTTTATGGCTTTGCCCCAAATCGTCAAAAAAGTGTTTAGCCTCTTGTTTAATCAAGGACTTTCATGACCTGAGGTACGGTTAAAAATTGCTATTTATGAGTTCATAATAGGTTGCTCGGCCATTTCCGAGTCTTTTAGCGTTTTTCTGCAATATTCTATGAATAATAGCAGTGCTTACTTGCTTCCCAATCCACTCGTATATATCTAATGTTTTAATTTTCCTCTCAGGAAATAGGATTGAATAGTCTTTAATATTGTTGAAGATGATGTCATTTACAAATCCCGAATGGGAGCATTTCTTGCATTTAAACCTTTTTTTACTCAATCGCTCCATCCTCCCACAACACTTACTACAAAACACGCCCTTCGCTAATTCTTCATAATGATATTCTGGTTTGACAAGCATGTTTAGTTTGTTTTTGTGGTTGTCTAATAATGTCTCGATGATTTTAGTGTGAAGTAATGTTGGAGAGACAGTTTGTTTTTTTAATGAGTCAAGGTATTGTGGGATTTGTCCAGGAAAAATGATATTTCCATTTGGTTTTGCACCATATAAAATAAATTGGGGATTAACGAATATGAGGTGGTATTCAAAGGGAATGGGGAGCTGGTACCTCTTAAGAAACTGGTGAATGAGCGGTTCATTTCGTTTGATTTGGATGAGTGGACTTTTCATTTCTTTTTTTGAAGGACTAAGCCATTGGTCACCAACCAGTGTATAATTACCACTGTAATTTTTGATTTCAAAAATAACTATTTTATTCTGCAGAATACAAAGAGCATCTAATTGAATAATGGATTGGTTAATCTCAAAATTGAGATCATAAAGAATGGGAATGTCATCTGGCAGTTCGCTTAAGAGGGTTGTCCAACGTATTTCACCATCTGCTCCTTTTTTCATTGCTTGTAGGTGATGAAGGTGGTCTGAAGATAATTCCTTTCGAGCATGGAGTGCAAGAAGAAAACGGAGTTGTTGGGGAGGGTATAGCGGTTTCATAATGGGCAATCAAAATCATCCTTTCCTACTTTTTCTTATATTATAAAGGAGAAAGTTCGCCATGTTAACTATTACATTGGAGCAAGTGAGAGATTCTTAAGTGCTATATGATTTAGATTTTACTATAGGTAGTAATGAACTTTTGTATTGATGACCACTCAATTACTTTCTTTATTCCGGACAAACTTTTTGAGAAAATAAAGCGTATATCCCTTTTCCCTCGTTCATACCATGTACTACAGCCTAGTGCTGACGAGCATGTTAGGGGGAGTAGGGAATGAATCGATTAGCACACCGTTTTTCAAAAATGGTTGAGAGATTTTTACCGGATGCCTTTGTCATTGCTGTTATCCTGATGTTACTCATGATGGGCCTTGCTTTAATCATGAATCCAAGTGAGCCATTGATGATTGTGGAGTCTTTCGGTGATGGCTTTTGGACTTATTTAACCTTTACTATGCAAATGGTTTTATTATTAATGACGGGAATGGCATTAGCTAAAGTCCCTTTTATCCAACGTTTTCTCAGCCGTGTAGCATCATTAGCCAAAAGTGCAAATCAAGCTTATATTCTCACCTTTCTCGTATCCTCATTTGCCTATTATATTAACTGGGGATTGGCGGTCATTGTCGGTGCAATCATCGCCCGAGAGGTTGGTAAAAGAAATCAGCAGGCGCATTTTCCATTACTGGTAGCAGCTGCATATGCACCCACGGTATTGTACACAGCTGGTTTATCGAGTTCAATTGGATTATCAGTGGCAACAGAAGGTCATTTTCTTCAAAGTGCTATTGGTGTCATTCCTACTTCCGAGACAATATTCCATCCAGGTACAATGACGATTCTTATTGCCTTAGTGATAACGATGCCACTATTCATCATATTAATGGCACCAAAAAAAGACATTATTCCTTTTGTAGAAAAAGAAAAAAAGGTAACTTCTCGACAAAAGGAACAGAAAATAGATAGTCCGGCTATGAAGTTAGAGCGATCGAAGGTTTGGGGAACGGTAACAGGTTTGATTGGACTTATTTATTTACTGGTTTCATTTTGGAATGGTAGAGATTTAGATTTAAATATTATTAATCTTGCGTTTCTATCTTTAGGTTTATTATTTCATCAGTCGCTTACTCAATATGCAGAAGCTTTTAAGGATGCGGCCTCATCGATATCACCGATTATTTTGCAATTTCCTTTCTATGCTGGCATTATTGCGGTACTTGGTAGCTCAGGGATAGCTGAGTCTATTATCAATTGGATAACCAATGTGGCCACATCAGATACTTTTGGTGTTTTTACTTATTGGACTGCAGGCGTGGTGAACCTACTCGCCCCGTCTGGTGGAGGACAGTGGGCATTACAAGGTCCATTACAAGTAGCGGCAGGAGCACAGCTAGGAGTAAATCATGCCATCACGGCAATGGCTGTCGGTTGGGGAGATGGTTGGACGAATCTCATTCAACCCTTTTGGGCTCTACCTATTTTAAGTGTTGTTGGTCTGCATATTCGCCATATAATGGGGTATTGCATTTTGTTGAGTGTTTGGGTCGGGGTGATTACTACTATTCTTATCTATTTTGTCTACTAGAGAATTTATAAAAGAAAAGCCGACCGAAAATGGCCGGCTTTTCTTTTATATTTCCACTGTTACCTTCGGCTGAGCAACCCAATGCCCAGGCGTTACTTCCACAAGTTCAGCATTATCGAGTTGATATTCCTCACGTCGCTCTTCTTGTGCGGACAAAGTTTCGCGTTTTTTCTGCCGTTCAATCGCTGGGTCAGGGATTGGGATGGCAGCGAGTAGTGATTTTGTATATGGGTGCTGCGGGTTAGCATAGAGTTCTTCACTTTCTGCGAGTTCGACGATTTTTCCCCCGAACATAACGGCTACACGGTCACTAATATGTTTAACCATGGAGAGGTCGTGGGCAATAAATAGGTAGGTCAATCCAAGCTTTTGCTGTAAGTCTTCAAGTAATTTAACGATTTGCGCTTGGATGGATACGTCTAGTGCAGAGAGTGGCTCATCACAGACGATGAATTTTGGTTCGACGGCAAGTGCGCGGGCAATCCCAATTCGCTGTCTTTGTCCCCCAGAAAATTCATGGGGATAACGCATTGCATGTTCCTTCTCCAAACCCACCATTTCTAGTAATTCTTCTACGCGTTTCCGGCGTTCTTGCTTATTTTTTACGAGCTTATGAATATCTAGTGCTTGACCGATAATATCAATTACTTTAAAGCGCGGGTTTAATGAAGCATAAGGATCTTGAAAAATCATTTGCATATGTCTGCGCATCATCTTCATTTCCTTTGCTGTTAGTTGATTCACAGGAATACCCTGGTACAACACTTCACCAGCAGTTGGTTCATTTAATCTTAAAATCGCACGCCCGGTGGTGGACTTTCCTGAACCAGACTCCCCGACAAGACCAAGTGTTTCACCAGGTTTAATAAAGAAGCTAATATCATCAACAGCCTTCAACACTTGGCCTTTGCCTAAATCGAAGTGTTGTTTCAATGCTTTTACTTCGAGAAGGGGTTCTTTTGCATTGATATCTTCACTAATACGCGGTGCTGGTTTTGCTTTCTTTTTTTCATGAAGCTTTGGTAAAGCGTTGAGTAATCGTAATGTATAAGGGTGAGTGGCATGCTCAAAGATTTCTTCGGTTGTGCCTTTTTCAACGATTTCCCCGTCCTTCATTACGACAACACGGTCACACATGCCAGCAACAACGCCAAGGTCATGGGTGATTAAAATGATCGCAGTACCGAATTTTTCCTGCATATGCTTCATTAGGTTCAGTATTTGCGCTTGTATGGTTACATCAAGTGCTGTTGTTGGTTCGTCAGCGATGAGTAGCTTAGGACGACAAGCAAGAGCGATAGCAATCATTGCCCGTTGCCGCATCCCGCCAGAAAACTCATGTGGGTATTGGGCAAAACGAACTTCTGGCTTTGGAATCCCTACTAATCTTAAAAGCTCAATGGCTTCAGCCTTTGCTTGAGTTTTACCTAATCCTTTTGTATGTTTTAGCATTGTTTCAGTTAATTGTTGACCAATACGCATCGTTGGATTCAACGAGGTCATTGGATCTTGGAAGATCATGCTCATATCTTTCCCTCTGATCGCTTCCATTTCTTGATCACTTGCATTGACCAGATCTTTACCGAGAAACATAATCTCGCCGTCTTTTAAAAGGGAAGGAGGAGACGGGAGCAGTCTCATAATCGAGCGGGCAGTGACACTCTTGCCACTGCCTGATTCACCGACAATGCCTAATGTTTCTCCTTTATTGACAGTAAAGCTGACACCTTTGACAGCTTCAAATTCCTTCTCTCGAGACATAAAGGATACTTGTAAATTTTCTATTTTTAATAACGGTTCCACATTCTCCACCTACCAAACTTTGATGTTTACTCTCGAACAATATTGACAGTCATATTATACTAGAATTAAAATATAGTATACAACTAGGAATTATCGGGACTAAAGGGGGTGAACGGATGAATGAATACAGTCAATAATGCGCCACAGATACATTCATCTAGCGTTCCTAATGTGCTTTCGACACTCAGTCAAACCTTTGGGAAAATGAACCAATACCCATTTTTAAAATGGGCGATGTTGATTATAGGTTTACCAGTTTATGTGATTAGCTTCATTATTTACCTCATAAAGAGAAAAGATGACGCTTATCAGCGGTTATGGCGTGAGCTCCATCAAGCATGCACAGAAGCCGGTTTAAAGGAAAAATTAATTACGAAACATATAGAACAGCAAAGGCGAAAGCAAACGTTCTTTCAGCAAAAGATAGATGAGTTGAAAATGAAACAAGTGGCTGAAAAGAGAGCAGAGGATGAGTTTCTTCAGGTAGTAGAGGATAAAGTTCAGGAGGAATTAGCACAGCGAGGAGAAGATCAATTAACTTTTGCAAGTATCATGCGATCATTATTAGAACATCCAGTATTTGTTGTTCTAACGTTCATACCTGGATTATTGTTCTATACCCTCCTTTTCTTGTATATGAATCCGTATATAAAGTATATTTTTGAAAGGCTTGTTTCCACCCTATTTGTTATTGTTGGGGTCGCTTTTTTTGTGTTTACGATTTTGTATATTTCACCGTTTGATCCAGCTGCCAATATTTTGGGAGTAACGGCTACTAAGGAACAGATCGCGACATTTAACCAAATTTATGGGTTAGATCAACCGTATTGGGTTCAATTATGGCAAGCAATTCAAGGTATTTTCACATTTGATTTAGGTGCTTCTTTTGCCGGAAATGAAAATGTTGTGGATGCCATCGCTAGAAAAATTCCAATCACACTATTACTAACGTTTATTGCCTTAATTTTAGCGATTGTTATTGCCATTCCTATTGGAATCATTTCTGCTACAAGGTCTAATACCTTTTTAGATTATACCCTTATGTTCGTAGCTTTAATTGGGTTATCGATTCCGAATTTTTGGCAAGGTTTAATCTTTATTTTAACATTTTCGATTGAGTTACAGTGGCTGCCGGCTACTTTTACACCAGGTAATTTGCTTTCGATTATCATGCCAGCGGTTGTCCTGGGAACCGGTTTAATGGCTTCCATTGCTCGGATGACTCGCTCATCTACGCTAGAAGTCATCCATGAAGATTATATTATTACTGCAAGAGCAAAAGGTCTTAATGAACGCCGCATACTTTGGCGCCATGCTTTTGGAAATGCTTTGATACCAATTATTACTGTCATTGGTTTAATGTTTGGCGGTATGCTCGGTGGAGCTGCTGTTACAGAAAAAGTTTTTAATATTAGTGGAATTGGAAGTTATATTGTTGATAAACAATTTATCCCTGATATTCCCGCTATTATGGGCGGTGTTGTATATATTGCCATTACAATCTCATTAGTGAACTTATTGATTGATATTTTATATGCATTTATCGATCCAAGAATTCGTTCAAAAATGAAACAATATTAAAAGTAGGTGCAGCATGTCTACTCATAAAGATAGCTTGTTAAAAAAATTCGCCTTAAAGGCGACATCTGAATATGCGCAGGCCAACTTTGCCCTTGTTGTCTCTATTGCCTTAACGCTGATCTTTTTGCTTGCAGGTATTGATTTTTCAACAGGGGCAATCAAGCCAGTTTTCTTTTCATTATTTATTGCTTATGCCGTTTTCTCTATCATTCAATCTTTTATTGCTTATCAAGTGAAGCGGGATTTGAAAAGAGATGGCGTTATACGCTCGTCGACAAGAATGTGGGGTTATTTCCAACTATTAAGTGTATTGGTGGGTAATATTTTCACAACCGCTTTTGCATTTGGTCTTATTAAAAAGAAAAAAAGCCCACAATACTTATTTACTATGTTTATGTTGATGACGCAATTCTACGTGATTGCGGTATCTTCATTAAACTTGTTTAAACCTTACGTAGCGAATACATTCCTCATGGGTATGTTTTTGTTACTGGCCATTTTCGTTTTTCAGTTGGTTGTACTCCTTTTAGTAATAAAAGATAACGGACAATTATCGAAATGGAAGTTGTCTGTAGGAATCCTATTAATACTTACTTCTTTAACCGGTAATTTATTTGCCCTTGCCTTAGGTTTATTTATGCTATTAGAAGTGTTCAGCAAAACGCCATCTACTGTTGCTAAATGGTATGCGATGTGGGAGAAAATTGCGAGTAATATGACAGCGATGCTAGGATTATTTTTCATTCTGTTTATTTTCTCTTTATCGATTTGCAGTTATTGGACCTTCGATTATGGTATGGCGGTTGATAATAATTATGGTGCTACATTACAAATGCCAAGTCTTGCCTATCCTTTAGGTACAGATAATTTTGGTCGCGATGTGTTCTCGCGCATTGTCTTTGGGGCCAGGATCTCTCTGATTGTAGGGGTTTTATCGACCTTCATTCCGTTTGTGGTTGGTGGGATTCTAGGTGCTATTTCTGGTTATTATGGGAAACGCACGGATAATATTTTAATGCGATTATTAGATGTATTATATGCTATTCCAGGTATTTTACTTGCGATCGTCATCATCGCAGCTTTCGGGGCAAGCACAACGACACTAGTGATTGCCTTAAGTGTTGGTTCAATTCCAACGTATGCAAGAACGATGCGAGCAAATGTGCTGATGATTTCCAATATGGAATATGTTATGTCGGCTCGTGCGCTCGGAGCAAGTAATCTATCGATTATTTTTAAACAAATTGTCCCAAATAGTATGGCGCCAATGATTGTAAAGGCTACGTTAACAATCGGAGGAGCAGTAATTGCCACAAGTAGTTTAAGTTATTTAGGATTAGGAATTGAGCCGCATATACCGGAATGGGGTAATATCTTAAAAGTAGGTAGTGCTTATCTAGAATCACATTCCTACTTAGCTATTTATCCTGGTATTGCTATTATTGCACTTGTTTTATCGTTTAACTTTCTTGGGGACGGGTTGCGTGATGCACTTGACCCTAAGCTTGATTAATAAATAAAAGACTTTCAGGGGGGAAAGCAGATGAAAAAGGCGGTACTATCATTCTTGTTAATATTTACATTGATTCTAACAGGATGTGTGAATACAAAATCTGATGTTGAGAATGAAGGTTCAGGTAGTGGTGATGGCTCTAAGCCATCAATAGAGATTCTTGGCATGAGCAGTAGTGAAGAGGACATGAACATTGTTCGTGACCAATTAACGAAGAATGGTTTTGATGTAAAATTAAACATCCAACCTGACTATGGTAGCTTTAAAGCACAACAAGATGCAGGAAACTATGATGTTGCTTTATCAAGTTGGACGACTGTAACAGGAAATCCAGATTACGCTGTGCGTTCATTGTTTATTAGCGGTGGAGATTACAGCATTATGGCTGATAAAGAGATTGATGAGTTGATAGATAAAGCAAGTACTGAAACACCAGAAGAATACGCAAAAACATATAAGGAATTCGAGGAAAAACTTGTATTTGATAAAGCTTATATTGCACCATTATATAGCTCTTACAAAACACAAGCATTGAATAAAGATGTGTTAGTACCAGATTCTGTTCGCCTTTCTAAATCGCGCTCTTTAGCATGGGAAACGATTGATTTCCAAGATGAAGCGAAGAGAGAATCAGATCCACTCGTATTATCGCAAACACTTTCAACACTGACTTCCCTTGACCCAATTAAAGGGAACGATGGTTCTATTAATATGTTGAATTCGAATATGTATATTCGCCTTGTAAACTTAACAGATGATGATGTTGTGACGGCTGATGGTTCCCTATCTCGTAATTTTAGTATTGCAGATGGCAATTCTGAGTATTATTTCTTATTAAGAGATGACGTTAATTTTGCCAAAGTTACTGATAAAAAAGCAGAAGAAACAGATGACCTTGTTGGTGCAGAGGATGTTGTCTTCTCACTAGAACGTGCGAAGGATAAAAATTCTGTACCAGATCACCGCACATATAGCTTACATGAGCATATTGAGACAGCTGAAGTTGTGACAGATGTTTCAGAATTAGAGAAAGTACAAACTTCAGGTGGCGAGGGTACGGTTAAAGCAGCACTTGAAGAAGGATTAGATACAGAGATTGCCGAGTTAGTTGCTGAAGATGATGCAGCAGATAACGCAGCAGGTAAATACCAAGTGGTGAAAGTAACAACTACAGAACCATTCCCACAAGTATTAAACTACCTTGCGCACCAATCTGCAGGTATTGTATCAAAAGAACAAGTCGAATCAATCAACACGTATAAAGTGGAAGACTTTGATGTAAACAAGGACATCGCTTATGGTGACCAAAACACAGTAACTGAAGGCGATAGCTATGACAATACGTTATATGCTAGTGGCCCATACATCTTATCTCATAAAAATGATTATGAAGCTGTATTCTACAAAAACCCAGGTTATATGACGGATACTGAAAATGAACCAAATATTAATCAAGTAAATGTTCGTTTCATTGCCGATATTGATAGCTCACTTTCTGCCTTACGTAACGGAGAAACACATATTCAATACAGCGTACCAGAAAATAAATATGAGACGGTAGAAGGCGATAGCAAACTACAATTACAAAGCATTCCAAGTAATGCTGTATCATACCTTCTATTTAATACAGAAGGTCGTGCCGTTTCTGAAAGTGCCGATCTAAGAAGAGCCGTACTTTACTCTATCAACCAAGAGGAAATCATCGACTACTACCAAGGTAATAAAATCAAAGCCTCATCTACAGTAAGTCCACTAGTAGATACTGGCAATGAACTAAAAGCCGATGCTGATAAAGTGAAGGAATTCTTAGGTAAGTATCAAGCTGAATAAAGGATAGAAATGAAAGATACCCCTCACAGGAATTTGTGGGGGGTTTTTGTATGGAGCTATCGTTCTAGTTGAGTGATGGGGTCAGTAAAAGGAGGAGAACAATTTTCAGTGTGGCATTTCGCACTAGCAAGAGTCATCATTGCTTTCGATATAAAATGCTGATTGGTTACGTGATAAGTGATTTAATATTGAAGCAACAAATTTGTATTACACCGTGCACAAATACAGTAACCCCTGAGGTAACTAGTTATTTTGCCGTTTGTCCACTTCAATCGCAATGAACTCTGGCAAATAGCTGGGAGTACAACCTTTTGCTACTTTTTCATCTTTGTAAAGACCCGTTTTCTCACCAAGATTCATACAACGTGTACGATTCTTTTCATCATAAACGCCTATCCAGCCTGCGGTGAAATTCATAGCCCATTGAACTTCCGGTTCCTCCTGCATAATATTAGCTTCTAATCTAGATAGCAAGTCTGCGGTGTTATCAGGCGGTGTTTGTCCAGTCCATCTCAATCGCCCTTGATAATACCAGAAAGCTCGCCTTTGAAGAGCAGAAGGACTATTTTCCCATGACTCCATCAATGCAATTTTCTTCTTGTCTTTGGTGAGTTGATTAGCCATTAACCAATCCATTAAGTTATTTCGCTCATCAAGAGTGTGAGTCTGCATATCCTTATCAAGCTTATTTAGCACATCTTGAGAAAGAAGTTTTTTGTCCATAATTAAGATTGCTAATAGTCTAGGCAAAAACTCTTCAGTTGACCAAAGTTCCATAGCTAGTTCGTGATCTTTTTTAATATCCTTCGCGATTTTTCGTAAGTCGCCTAGCTTCGTTTTACTATTGATCTGAAGTAGAATGTGTTCTGCTTTTGAAGATCGCTTTATTTCTGTATCTTTGTTTTTATCCATTTTATCCAACTCCTTTTTAAAAGCACTGTTTCACAATATGTCCGTGATGGTCTATATAATTTTAATCCGTGGTGGTGTGCCTCCAAAGTTCCTCGTATTTATAGTGTAGCATATATCGAATTAAAGCTTTCTCTACATATAATAGAAGAAAAACCATCTCTAATATAATACAAACATTCAATTCCTTTTAATTGGCTACGAAAAGAGCATCTCTTTTTAAAGAAATGCCTCGTTTGTTTAAGAACATCTATTCACAAAATAATTTATTAAGTAAACTCACTTTTATTTAGTTTGCCGCCATACTCATCATTTCAATCCCCTGACATTGAGAAGGCGTCCCTTTTATGAGTGTAAAGGAATTTCCGACCTTTTAAAAAGACAGGCCAATGACTAATGTAAGTCGTTTGAAGAGGAAAGTGATAATTTAAAAGCAGTATCCAAAGCTGGTTAAAGAGGAGGAAACATATCCAGAAGAAATCTCCAACAACGAGGAAACCCTAAACTTATGAACTGTTTATATTTCATGCCCACAAAGTTAGGTTTAAAGGTATTCGTAGAAAAATACTAGATAGACTGCTGGTCTTTGCCATTTGTAATGCTATTGGTTATAAATGAGTGATATGATTCAGAACAGATGAAAGTGTATCTTCTGTTAATAATCACTAATAATCATCAACAAAGCATTTCCCAGATAAATGATTTCATTTGTATATATTACCTGATATATTTGAAACGATTTCTTATTTTATTCCGTTTACATACCTTACTGATATTTACCATCAGGCATTGTTTGATTTCGATGGAAAGTTGCCAATAGTAGGGGATATATCGATTATACTTGGCTTAAGTATTGTTTTTTATTTAATGACAATTAAAACATTTAGGTGGCTCTAAAGAAAAAAATTTCGTTTTGAAATCAACTAATTGTATAAAATAATATTATTTCACATCCTTAGAGGACCTTATTCAACAGTAATAGTGGGTCATAATAGAAACAATAGCTAATTAAATAAAAATGGTTTACGGCTAAGAATGTACCCTATAGGTAAAAGTCTACCTATAGGGTACTTTTTGTGAAGTTATGGTCTCGTCGTTGGAGAAGAAGAACAGTACTTCTAACTTAGGAAACCAACATTGTCTATCAAAAAGTGGAGATGAGAGCAATTCAAAAGTAATCCCCGAATCCGAGAAAGAAACAAGAACCGCAAGCGGGATACTGAGAGTAATCCACATCCAAAACTATTTGTTCCTATCACTAACCATATTCATTGAATTGATTTCAACAATAATCTTTTCGCATTTCCCCATTGCCCACAAGTAGTGCTTGGATGTATTCGCAGCAAAATAGCTATATAGATTGCTTGTTTTTGTCCATTTGTAATGCTTTTTGGTGATGATTTCTTCAGTGGTATGGGACTTGATAATGTTCATGATTCGCTCATGGCTTAATTTACATTTCTTGATTGCTTGGTTGAGTTTCATATCTTGGTAGTTTTCCCAAATTTGTTGATTAAGCTGTTGAATCTCTCGCCACTTATACCCGGGTGCCGGCATGGATGGTGTATCTCCGGCCATGCCTTCTCTATACCAGCGTTCCAACATCGCATGCCATTCATATAGGTGCATAAGAATATCGCGGAAATTTTTATCCCGGTCAGCTGTCTCGATGGAAAGGCTTCTTTTTCTTACAGGAACAGATTCAATTAGTTTCATTAATGAGTGGAAATGTTGTTCACTCTCCAGTAAGAGGCGTTCCTTTGTATCATCCATTTCGGCCATATCCCTCCATTTTCAAATCTATTGTTGCACCCCGTAAATAATAATGCTTAAAAAAACACTAATAAATAAAGTAATCAGCCAGTCTCTTTTTCTTGTCATTTTCAACAGAATATTAAGCACAGCACTAATGAGAAATAGAATAAGAAAAATAATAAAAACGTATATTAATTCCATAGTATACCCCTATAAACGATATTTTGTATGAAAACAATCATATATATGAACATCACAATGGCGCAAAATAAAGCGATCCCTTTATGACCTTGTTGAAATAGAGTAATAGTCATAATAAGTAACATCAACCCTAATAGCAGTAACGACAATGGCTGCAATGTGAAATCTTCCGTTATGAAAATATATGTGATGGTAATTAAAGCGGGAAAAGATAAGATCATTTGTAGGATTTTAAGCACACTTTCTCTCCATTCTTAAATTCTTATTGAGGCAGAATAAAATATTCTTCTACTACAAAAATAATAACAAAAATTTCCTTGTTTTACATGGGGATATTCTTAAATTTGGAAAAAAACCGTGTATGTTCATTGTATAAAGACAACAATTACCTTGTAATACGATGTACATCGCATTACAATATAGTTAGCGACTTTCCAAATAAAGGAGAAACAGAATGGATAAAGAAATCATGAAGGGTAGTATTGATATTTTATTGCTTTCATTATTATCTAAAAAAGATATGTACGGATATGAGATGGTGAAGAGCTTAAAGGAAAACAGTCATGAGTTGTATAACATGAGTGAAGGGACATTGTATCCGGCTTTAAAGAGGTTGGAGAAGAATGGCTGGATTGAAGCGTATTGGGAAGATTCACAGTTTGGTGGTCGAAGGAAGTATTATCAATTAACAAACGGTGGAAAAACAGAATTAAGTAGGAAACTAGGCGAGTGGCAAAAAGTGAATGATTTGATTAACGTAACAACGGAGGGGCTCAAGTGGACAAAGAGGTTGAATCCTATATCAAACAAATTGTAAATACAATTGATTGTGACCATGTTGAAAAGCAAGAGATCATTGATGAAATGACAGACCATATTTTACTACTGAAACAAGAACATAGGCAAAATGGCAAGAGTGAAAAAGAGGCCGTACAGCTGGCTCTAGCTGATTTTGGCAATCAGAAAAGCATTGCACATGGTTATAATCAATCTATCTCCCCATTCTATCAGCTCTATAAGGTGAGTAGCTGGTTGCTGTTTTCATTGTTTGCACTAGTCGTCTTATGGCAGTTAATTATTGGTCGGCTCTTGGAGAGAATAATGAATTATGCTAATGGTTATACAGGTAATTTTTATTTTTTATCAAGAGAAGAACAAATGAGCTTTTTTAACTTTAATTTATCTGAATGGGGCATGAATGTAAATATTATCCCTTTTAAAACGACAATCACCTATCTTTTAGGTGCTGATCGCTTTAATTTGGATATTATTATCACTAACACAATTGGAAATATCCTTATTTTTCTGCCATTAGGAATATTACTTCCGGTGCTTTTTAAACATTGTCGACTTTTTTCAGTCGTAACCATCACTGCCATTACTGCGAGTTTTTCTATTGAGCTTCTACAGTTTTTCTTGCAGATTGGGCAGTTTGATATTGATGATATTATCCTTAATACGATGGGTGCAATGGTAGGTTACTTGATGTATAAAACGATCTTTAAGGTGAATTTGTTCATAAAGGAAGCTCATTTAAAATTGAATAAAGGATAAAAGAAGAGTTGGTTCGCGTTTTCGAACTAACTCTTTTTAGGTATTTATTCTCAAAAATTACATTTTTCATAAATAAACGTTTCTAAACGAATTTACAAAGTGTATAATTACACTAAATTAAACAAAATGAGGTATAAGATGATTGTGATCATTTGTTTACTCCTTGGCTCGGTATTTGCCATTTTTGGTCAAGATTTTGCTTATTCCCTTCATGCTATTTTGCCTAATGTTTATCCAATCACTTTTTTAACCATTGTAACGATAAGCAGTTATTTATTTTATATGCTAGCGATTGCGATAACATTTTACCGAGTAATTAAACATAGAATGAAGGTAAAATACTTGGAAACCCTTGTAGTGGTAGTTATGATAAGCTTCATCATGTCAATCTGGTCAACTTTTGTATTAGCCATGTGGTGGGGTTGAGAAAGGTGGAGGTTATATTGTCGAGTGATGAAGAGTTGATGGTAGAGAAGGCGAAAAAGACTAGTAATAAAGTGAAAGAAGAAAGAAAAGAAGGGGAACCATCAGCAGCTTTTAAAGGTGCTTCATGGGCAGCCCTATTAGTAGGTGTGACGGCTTATATCATCGGTCTATTTAATGCTGCGATGGAACTCAATGAGAAGGGCTATTATTTTGCTGTTCTAATATTTGGATTGTATGCCGCTGTTTCTTTACAAAAGGCGGTAAGAGACAAGGAAGATGGTATTTCTGTGACGGGTATTTATTACGGGATCAGTTGGTTCGCTTTAATTGTCGCCGTTTCATTAATGGCCATTGGGTTATATAACGCTGGTAGTATTATTCTAAGTGAAAAGGGATTTTATGCGATGGCTTTTGTCCTTAGCTTATTTGCAAGTGTCGCAGTGCAAAAGAATATTCGTGATACGCAAGCTGCGAGGGAACGAGAATAATAGAGGAGAAAGGGAAAATGCAGTAAATATAGCTATCTATTGCTTTTCCCTAAAGTGTGAAACAAAAGGGGTGTAGGAATGCCATCAGAAGATAGAAAGAAGCAGGAGGAGAATCCTCCCACAGTTACGCTAAATGATAGCATTAATAAAAGTCAGAGTCCGTCACCTGATGTAAGTGGGATGGGCTGGAACGATTTACTCTTACTCGTAATTATTGTTATTGGGGGTTTTTTCTTTTATCAGTGGTTCTTTTGATACTGGGAAAAGTAGCTCTCGATAGAAACCTTTATTATCCCTGTGTTAACAAATAGCGTCTAATCGGTGGTGGGCATATCAATAAACAAACAATATTCGAACAGTTAATGGAAAAAAAGGAAAATCTATATCATCCCATGCCATTTGAAGACTTAACAAAGATCGATAATGATTTTGGTGATTCGTATCCATTAGAGGATTTAACTGTAGATTTACATACATACTGGATGAATATAGCAGGTAGTCTAAGTTACGTTGCCAACAACCGCCAAGATCAGCTTTCACAAAGGCAAGTATCATTATTGACATCCGACTTTTTTGAGCAGTTCCCTACATATGAGTTTTTAAAACGGGTAATGAGAGATTATCCTCATTTTTTAGATGAATATATGCTGTACGATGAGGTACGTGTGTTACTGTTAACGTATTTGGTGGAATAGAAGTTAATGAATATGGTAACAAATTTTTATTAGCTGAAGTTTCAGTTTATGCTATTAGTTGTTTCTTATATATTAATAACATATTTGTGGAAAATAAAGAGTGGCTATATGAAAATGTGTCCTATATACTAATTAAGCAATAAGATTTTCATTTAGTTGGGAGTAGGAGCCATGGGGTTTGGGGATATGTTTTCATTGGTGAATGGAATCATAATATTGACATTTGTTCTTATCATTCCTACCTTACTTATCATTGTATTTGTAGCCACGAGTAAGGTCATAAAAAGGTATTTAAAAAACGGAGAATTGATGGAGGAAAAATTAAGAATGGAGCTTGATGAAAGGCAGAAACTAGAGCATCGTGTAACGGAGCTAGAAAATCAATTGAAGATGAAGCAAAAATAAAGTAAACCGTTATTTTATAATAACGGCTTAAAGGTGTTCAAGTCATTTCTATCAATACTCCCCCTAGTGCGCCAGCTAAAACAATGAGCCACGGGGGGAGTTTCCAATAAACCAACATAAAGAATAATATAGCTGCTAAGGAAAAATCTAATGGCGTAATAATAGCACTCGTCCATATGGGCATATAAAAGGCTGATATTAGTATTCCAACAACAGCAGCGTTAATGGCAATAAATGCTCCTCTTATGTGATGATTCTTCCTTAATGCATGCCAAAAGGGTAAGACACCAAAGATAAGCAGTATGGCAGGTAAAAAGATAGAAAATGTTGCAATCATGCCTCCTAACCACCCATTCATATCAGCGCCAATAAATGCTGCAAAGGTAAATAGTGGACCAGGCACAGCCTGCGCAGCGGCATAACCAGATAAAAAGGCTTCTTCACTAATAAATCCAGTAGGAACAAATTCTCTTTCTAATAAGGGAAGAACTACATGCCCTCCTCCAAATACCAATGCACCAGCCCGGTAGAAACTGTCAACCATACTTAGCCAAGTATTTGAAATTAAACTGCTTAAAATTGGAAGGATGGTTAAAAGCCCGAAAAATAAGCTTAAACAAACCAATCCTATCTTCTTTGATAACGGTACTTGTAATGATAAACCGTCATGCTCCTCTTTTTTACTAAACATAAAATAACCAAGCAATCCAGCTACCAAAATGACCCCAATCTGCGATAGGTTATGGGGAATAAGTAAGGTGATCAAAAGCGCGAATAAAGCGATTGATTTTCTAGTTAAGTCAGGGGTTAAACTCTTAGCCATCCCTAAAATGGCATGAGCGACAATGACTACAGCAACTATTTTCAACCCTTGGATGATGCCAAATTCCATTAGACCAAGCTGTTGAGCAAAGTAAGCGAATAAAATAAGAGCAATGACTGAGGGCATTGTAAAGCCAATAAAAGATACAATCCCACCTAAAACGCCACCTCTCATGACACCAATGCCAATTCCGACTTGACTGCTTGCTGGGCCAGGTAGAAATTGACTTAATGCTACGAGGTCAGCATAACTTTTTTCGTCCATCCATTTTCTTTTTCGAACATATTCCTGATGAAAATAACCTAAATGTGCGACTGGTCCTCCAAAAGAAGTGAAACCAAGTCTTGTTGATACAATGAAAATCTCAAGTAGTTTTTTAAAGTATTGCATGCAGGACTCCTTTACTCTTTAATTTCTTTGAATAATTCATAGGCCTTTGCTCTTGCTTCAATTAAAATAGCTTCACCTTTTTCAGTAATGCGATAATACTTTCTTATTTTTCCATCTACCAATTGGTCTTCTTTTAACAATAAACCATCAGCTTCCATTCCGTGGAATATAGGGTATAGTGTACCTGCGCTAATGGTATAACCATGTTCTCTTAATTCGTCTAACATCCAGCTTCCATATATGGGATGCTCTTTGGCATGATGTAAAATATGAATGTGGATAAAGCCCAAAAATAACTTTCTTAATATCTTATTGTTTTCCAACCATAAGGACTCCCTTTTGTTTTCCAATACCGATATCGGTTTTCGATAACAATATTAATATAAATCATTTTATATGTAAAGGTTTTTATATGTTCAATTAAAGGAATCTATTTTGAAAGTATAAAAGAATGGACCCCTATCAATGGGGTCCATTCTTTCTTTTATTTCACCCGCAAAATTTGACCCGGATAAATCGTATAATTTGCATCTAATCCATTCCAGTTACGGATTTGCTGTATAGTGCTACCATATCTATTGGCGAGAGCATATACAGTATCTCCGCTGACAACTGTATGATAGATAGCTCCTCCTGATGGAACCAGGTTGAAGGCACGTACGAGTCCATTTACATGTCCTTGGGCAATAGCTTGAATAAATGACGCTTGTTTTAATTTGTTGGCATCAGCAACTGTGTCAATAAAACCGTTCTCTGTTAAAATAGCAGGCATATTGCTTTCTCTTAATACGTGAAAATTGGCTTGCTTTCTCCCACGATCGGCGAAGTTAACGACTTTCATTATTTCTTCATGGATGATATTTTGATAGGTTGTTGTAGGTGTGCCGGATCCAGGATAGATATAATCCTCATAGCCAGTACCGCCACCGGCATTAATATGAATGGATAAGAAGTAATTGGCCCCCCAAGCGTTGGCATCGTTTGTTCTTTGGGCAAGAGAAACGGTTTGGTCACCTGTTCGACTCATTCGTACCTCAGCATTACTATATCCTAATAATAAATCTCTTACCTTTGTAGCTATTTGTAGTGTAAGGTTCTTTTCCTGTAAACCATTACCTACTGCTCCAGGGTCAGTACCACCATGACCAGGATCGATATATATTTTTACCATATGAAAATACCTCCTTTTCTAATAGTTTTATGCAAAGGATGTATTTAGTGCTTGTACACTTAAACTACTTTTTAACCATTTGATTGATTCGCACAAGGAAGGTTAGTAGGAAGAGGTAGATTCTAAACAAGGTCATTAAAGAGGTATGGAGATATTTAGCTTATAAAAGCGGGAATGACTATGATGGTCTTGCTGTCGATAAAGAGGGGAGCGGAGGCTTTCTTCTAATAGGAAGGTTAAGACACGGGGAAATTGCTGAAGAGCAGTAGGAGTTACTGCTCTTCTTCACGTTCCACAATTTGATAACCTAATTTTTTTAGTCCGCCTTCAATACTTCTGACAAATGTCACTTCTAAATCTTGGAATTGGTCTCTCATTCTTGTTGAGCTAGCAAGTGCGGTTGGAATACCCGAAAGCATTACCTTCACGCCCATAAGTTTAAGAGCAGAGACTAATCGATTAAGTGCGTCGGAAAATTCATAATTAGAGATTTGCATTTCAGATAAGTCGATGAGAAAAGAAGAAATTTTATGGCTTAATGTATAATTTAATGTATCCTCAAGAATTTTTCTTTCCCTTTTATCGTTGACGTTGCCTTGTAGTGCCAAGATAGCAATCCCTTTTGATATCGGAATGATGGGTACGCTGAGTAAATCGATATCTTCATAAAGGTCATCGAGTTCAATAATATAGGAGAGGACATCGGCAATGGACTGGACCATTTCCACTTGTTCATTGGTAAAGGTTTTTTCATCTTTATCCATTAAACAGAGCGTGCCGAAGTTTGATCCATCTGTGCGATTTAACGGAACACCAATAAAGGCTTTCACCCCAAGCTCATCGGTGATTTTTCGCTTTTTTGTTTCTTCATCAGCCATTAAATTCATCACGGTTTTCGCAGGTTCATTATTTTCTAATACAAGTTTGCAATTCGATTCTTGATAATCAACAGCAATATCGTCTGGTATGATAAATTCCACTTTATTATAGGAATTAATAACAGTCATTTTATTGCCTACTTTTTTGGCTATATATGCAGAATTGACATCTAATTTTTTAGTTAACAACGCAAATAATTTAGTAGACGTATCCACTAGTGATTGGTAAACTGTTTTATCCTTTACTTTACTGATCATCGAACATCTCTCCAAAATTGATTGATACTATAATTTTAGCATAAAAATAGAATCACTGATTACAGATGCAAGAACTTAATTCTTTTCGCGCTTCATCAATTCTTCTTCAAAGAAAAATGTACCAGGATATTTATTAACGACATAAGAGTATCTTTTCATATTTTTTACATACTGGCTTTTTGATATAATCACTTGCTCTTTCGTCCTTTTTATATTTACCATTTCCCCGATACGAAACATTTCTACGCTCATAATCTCAATCCCTTTCATTAGTGAAGATAATGTGTCCTTACCGTTAATGAAAAAAAGACTCCTAGATGGAGTCTTTTTTTCTATAGTAATTATGCTTTGTTAACGTTAGCTGCTTGAAGACCACGTTGACCTTGTTCGATGTCAAATGTTACTTTTTGACCTTCGTCTAAAGATTTGAAGCCTTCGCTTTGAATTGCGCTGAAATGTACGAATACATCTTCTCCGCCTTCTTGCTCGATAAATCCAAAACCTTTTTCTGCGTTAAACCATTTTACTGTACCTGTTTCCATGTTATCGTCTCCTGTTGTGGGGTTACCACAAATGTATTACTACCCTTGTTCAAACATACGATTTTAAGACAAAAAATTCCTTAGAAGAGATTTCCTCTCTCTCAATTTTACACCGAACAAAAATAATTATATTCATCATACCATTTTTCAATGATATTAGCAAATACAGGAAGGTGTTATTTAATGTAAAAAAAGATAAGACTAGCAAGGGGCTGGATTTCAAAAGTCAGTTTAATGTTTTAGGTATGCAGGATTTAAAGAATAGGACTTTGCTTGATGATATACTTAAAGTAAAGATGCAGTTTAGTTAAATAAGAAGCATTAATGTAAAGAAAGAGTACCGTAGGATATAATAGAACAAGTATTAAATATTCTGAAAGAGAGTTGATTTTGTTATGGATACCCAAGTAACTACGAAATTTAAAATATATAAGCAAGCAAATGAGGTTTTTGAAGCCATAGTAGACCCTTTCAAAATCGGAAACTTTTGGTTCTCATCGAGTTCTGAAAGATGGGAACAGGGCAAGACTATTACATTAAGATATGATGAATACGAAGCAGAAGGTATTATACATGTATTAGAAATCGAAAAAAATAAGAAAATCGTGTTTTCATGGGGCGGAGAATCTGATGAAGAAACAGTTGTTATAATTACACTGAAAGAGTTGGATAATGCGAGAACAATTATTGAGGTGAACGAATCAGGTCTTAATGAAGATGACCCTGAAATAGTAAACAAAATGCTAGGACAAAAAGAAGGTTGGGTTTATATGCTAACTTGTTTAAAGTGCTATTTGGAAAATGGTGTTAGTGATTTGAGAGCTTCATTAATCCATTAATAAAAAACCGACTATTATTATTTTGTGCATTCTTATTGAACTAAACCAGCTTATAGTTTGTCAACATTTTCATTAAAATATTTCAAACAACAATGACATATTACATATTAAAATAGATCATGCCAAATAACCTTCCACTTTCTCACTTTTGGAGGGTTTTGTTGTATTTAGATAGATATAGTTCCTAATCTATATCCTTGAAAATAGTTCTGTTTTTTAGTAAGGAGTAACCAATTTAAAAGCTTATTTACACAGGCAATAATTGCTACTCTGAAGGGGTTTCCTACTTCACGTTTTTTATCATATGACTTATCTAAAAAGGTCAACCAGAAAAATCTGGCTAACATTATATTACGATCGGATGCTTTACTTTAAGAAGAGTATTTTTTTAGCATGTTTTGAGATTAAATCAAAACATACTTCAATAAAACGCCTTATATAGGCCAAAGAAAGCTTGAATTTTAACAGTGTTGCTCAACAAGAGGCAGGAGTTAGTAAAGCGGCACTATACAATAACACAGAAATTAGTGAGCGAATCGAAATCTTTACGTATGCAACAAGCACAAGTCCCAACTGCAAAGCAAATCAAACGTGAAATGGATAAAAAAAACACCAAAGAAGCTATGATTGCTTCAATAAAACGTAAGGTTAAGAAGTTAGAGGAAGAAAAAAAGGAATTACGTGAGCAGTTAAAATTTCCTATGAAGAAGTTTATAAAAAAATCTGAGGGAACTCCGTTTCCTATCTTGTTCAATTAAAGGACCATACTGTTGAAGATGAGCAGGGAATATTCACACACTCGCTGAAATATATAGGTATGGACATTAAATAAATCGGGTTTCATATGACGAAACCCACCATAGGAGATGATCGGAGATGGAAACCCTAGTAAATCAAATTGAATTGAATGGGCTCACTTTTCAATATCGCGAGAGTGGAGAACCTTCCGCACCACCGCTTGTTGCACTTCACGCGCTGGGAAAAAGTGCAGAATCATGGGATCAAGTGGCTGCTGTATTAGGAGAAAAATATCGCGTTTTAGCTTTAGATCAACGGGGTCACGGTGGGAGTGCGAGAACTAGTACATATTCTTTTGAACTGATGTCCGATGACTTGCTTCATTTTGCGAATGCTATGAATTTAGAACGATTTACGCTAATTGGTCATTCCATGGGGGGAACAGTATCCTATCTTTTCTCGGAAACATTTCCGTCAAGGATAGAACGGTTGATTATTGAAGACACTCCTCCTCCTTTTCCGGATAAGCCGATCGAAGTTCCTTCCAAACCTTCTGATCCCCTACCGTTTGATTGGCTTGTTGTGTCTTCGATTCTACAGCAACTTAATGAACCCAAT
The DNA here is from genome assembly GCF_038006865.1 of Cytobacillus sp. FSL R7-0696. Lineage (NCBI taxonomy): Bacteria > Bacillati > Bacillota > Bacilli > Caryophanales > Bacillaceae > Cytobacillus > Cytobacillus sp. FSL R7-0696. Next base: position 2,230,142 of record NZ_JBBOWA010000001.1, read on the forward strand.
CCCGAATGGTGGGCGCGTCTTACCGACATTATCATGCCGACTCTAATTATAGGCGGTGAGTCCAGTCATATTCCTCAAAACAAATTACAGGAAGTTTCTGAACGCATCCCGAATTGCGAATTGGTGACGATAGAAGATGCTGGGCACTTTGTGCATGATGCTAATTTACCAGCCTTCTTAGCTGCTGTAAAAAGTTTTCTTAATTCATGAGTTTCAGTACACTTTTACTGTTATCCTAATTTTTATTAAACAATCGACGCTTATCTGAAATAAGGTAAACGTCCTTTTTCACAGAAAAAAGATTGAGTTGAGCGAATGATTTTGAAATAATTGGTATTGAGCAATAGGGCCATATTGTTGAGGAATTAAGGACAGTAGATATCCTGATTAAAGATTATTTGTGGGAAGTTACACTTAAGCTAACGGTTGCAGTTGAAGAAGGATACCTTATTAATTAGTTTAAACAACAGCAAAAAGGGAGATTCTTTTTAAACAACCCCCCATTAGTATTGAATTATTTGTTCTTCAAGATTGTGTTAGCTTCTTGTTGCAGGAAATCCTCAGTTGATATTACGTTGGCATACATACCATTAAGTGCACTGACAAACGCAAAATGAACCTGTTCAGCTGGCACGACCTTATCTTGATAAGATAATCCCCTTGTCGCACATGCATCTTCAATAAGAGTAGTTTCAAAGCCTAGCTCTACAGCACCTCTGACTGTGGCATCAATACACATATGCGTCATCATACCTACAATCACTAGCTTGGTCACTCTTTTTTCTCTTAATTTGCGCTCTAGTTCGGTTTTAAAAAAGCTGTTAGGTGCATGTTTTATGATAATACTTTCGTGTTCTAATGGTAAAACAGTTTCATTTAGTTGAACTCCCTCCGTATTTGGAAGAAAGAATCCTAAACCTGGATTACTTGCAATATGTTGGACATGAAAAATATTATCTTTGTTATTCTGTCTAAACCATTCAAGAACTTTAGCAGCATTAGAGGCCGCTTTTACGGGGTTGCTTAATTCCATCTTTCCATTTGGAAAATAGTCATTTTGAATATCGACAATGATTAAAGCTGTGTTCATTTTTTTCACCTCATTAAAAAATTTATTATAATAAAATGATAAATAATAGCTTGGTTTTTATCGATACTTTGATGAAAAACTTTTATATCAAATAATTTCACGGTGAAAGGAATTTATTATGGAAATTGATCAAATTGATTTTCAGATTCTACGGTTACTAACCGAAAATTCACGTATTCAATGGAAGGACTTGGGAGGACAAATTCATATGACTGGACAAGCAGTAGGGAATCGTATTAAAAAACTTGAGGAAAGTGGTGTAATTAAAGCCTACTCCCTAATAATCGATGAAATGAAACTCGGGCTTTCTTATACAGCGTTTGTCATTGTTCATATGAAAACAGCTAATCATGCTGCTTTTATTCGTTTTATTAAAGATCGAAAAGAGGTAGTTGAAGCTCACCGAGTATCTGGAGAAGGCTGTTACCATTTAAAAATAAAAGTTAAATCCCAAAATCAATTGAATCTTCTTCTTAATCAACTTCTCGATCATGGGAACTATAGTTTAAACCTATCAATACAAGAGATTAAACAACGTAATCCGTTGACTGCCATATTACAATAAACATTTGTTTCAAAGAAGTTTTGTGAAGTATTCTGCTTAAACAAAAGGGGGCTTATCTGTAATAGTTAAGTGACTAGAAGGCTCTTAATACTGTTGAACGATCTTCCATTAAAGGGCGCTTATCTTGAAAATAAAGGTAAGTGCTTTTTGATGTTAAGGGCCAGATTGTTGCATAGTATATATTAAAATTAATGGTAATTGGGGGCGATATATTTTGACAAATGAACGAAGAAATATGGGATTATTTCTTTCATAAGTTTGATTGTGAGCATTATTTCCATGGCTGTTTTTTTTTTGGTCGGAGGTACATTGGTTAACGATAATGTCACAATGATAACTGGCTTAATATTTTTAGTTATTACTTTGATTTTATATTTGTTTAGCAAAAGGAATCTATTCGGAAAGATTTTATTATACGTTTCTGCAACATTATATTAATTGTTTTGGTGATTTTTTTCGTAGGTAGGATTTTTATTTTGGAGCACACCGGAATAAAAAGGGGCAACTGGCACGAGTGTGACATAAGATTAAAGGTGGTAGGTATGGATATACTTTTGTTTCTTATTTCTTATATTCTGTTAGATATCATAGGGTCTGCTCTTTATGTTGCTGTACTTTTGTTTTTTTTCGCGACCCCTTGGAAGGGTTTTTAATAAAGATGAGAATAAATGGAACTCATTTTTCCAATTTGGAAAAGGTATAGGATTTTATTTTATAATGATTTTTCCATATTTAGTAATGATTGTTGTGATGTTTTTGGTAAGCAAAGGTTGGTTTGAGTTTATTAACTTTGAATATAGTGTTTTGGGTTCTTTAAGTGTGGTTACATACACTTATTATGATTTCTGAATTCCCTAAGCTCAGAGGTATTGTAAATAACAAGTTACAGTAAAACGATTAAATTGTGTGTAAGAACTGAGATATTGTTTTAAACAATCGGGCGCAATTCTTGAAAAGAATTGTGCCTTCTTTCAGCTAAAGGGGGAGTTTGTGAAGTACGGAAAGAATTTTTTTATTTAAAAGAAGGAAACATCCATTTTTAATAGAATGTAAGTATTTTAATTAGAGGAGGTTGATCTTGTTGGAGAGAAGAGCTTTACTGGTATCCTCATTACCAGAATATGAAGAAGAGATTGGCCGATGGATATGGTGTTTAGCGGATGTTCGACGTACTCTTATTACTGAATTAACTGGAATCAGCCAAAGCTTAATTGACAGAAAAATAGTCGGAAGGCAATCAATTGGGACTCTTTTGTATCACATTGCATTGATCGAGGCAGATTGGTTATATGTAGAAGTACTTGGAACCGATTGGGATCCTGAAATTAGCTCATTATTTCCTTTAGAACATCGAACTGAAGGCAATTTAACTCACTTTGAGGGAGAAAGTATAGAGGACCATTTTTACCGGCTCAATAAGGTACGTGAAGTATTTCTTTCTCACTTTCGTTCAATGGACCTAACCGATTGGCGTAAACCGAGAGCACTTGAACATTATGACGTCACACCTGAGTGGGTTGTTTACCATTTGATTGAACATGAATCACATCATAGAGGTCAAATTTTTCAAATGCTTCGGGAATTACAATATGGTAAGTGTTAAAGAAAGGGAACTTATAATCCCTCTTGACTAACTGACTGGCTTTAGATAATTATAAAATCAATAAATGTGTTTAAGAAACATTTGCTAATTATTCACACTAATAGATAAATCAATTCGAGTGTTTATTTCATTAAAGGGCGCTTATACCAAATGAAGTGAGCCCAAAAAGTTAGACATTATATTAAGTTAAGCAGCTATGGAGGATTGTATTCGGTATTGCCCCGAGCTCAATCCTTTTAATTTTTCCCTTTCATACGTTTGTGATTGTAGTATTCGTTATAGAGTTCAAGCTCACGCTTGAATTGAGCCATACTCTCAAATTCTTACATAAAAATAATTCCGATTTTAATAGACTAAAGACGTTCTCAATTACTGTGTTATCTAAACAATTGCCTTTACGAGACATACTTTGAGTAATACCATTTTGTTTTAATGCATAAGAGTATTCTTTCATTTGATAATGCCAATATTAATCTGAATGTAAGATAGGCGCATCTACTTCGGATAAGCATTAAAAGCTCTGACTAACATATCTGAAACAAGTCCATATGAGGAGGGCTTTGAATATTATAGGCTACGATTTTTACACCATTAAATAAATCTAGTATGGGGGAAAAGATATAATTTCTCACCAAATAAATGAAATGCGGTTTGTAAGCCAGTAATCATTTGCTGGCATTTTATTTAAAAGTTGACATACCCTACGAGGGTATAGTAATATTGGTTTTGTCAATCCGGTATATCGGCAGTTAATTCTATATCTAGAGGGGGGATAAGAATGGACGAATTGATCATGATTTCTAATGAAACATGATGCAGCAGTCAAGAAAAAGAAAGTGGAAACTATCCAAGTGATTTACAAGATAAACTTCATTAAGAGGATGAACAGAATTGAGGGTCATATTAAAGGAATAAAAAATATGATGACGAGAAAAAATTTTTGTGATGATATTTTACATCAAATACAGCAGCCCAAACAGCATTAGATCTTGTTTCCCGCGTTTTGTTAGAGAGTTATATTAACACTTTGTGTGATTGTGAACGGTTAAGACAAGATGATCCGGTGGAAGAATTTTAACGACCTTTTCAAAAATCACAAAATTTAATCAAAAATTTACTATTTATTATACCTAACATAGGTATGGTAATGTGAATATATTAAAACTAGTAAAGTCATTTAAGGAGGAATTATTATGCAACAAGTTACACTTAATGTACAAGGAATGTCTTGTGGACATTGCGTTAATTCAATTGAGGGAAATGTAGGAGAACTGAAGGGTGTGGAAACTGTAAAAGTGCATCTGCAAGATGGAAAAGTAGACGTAGCCTTTGACCCGGAAAAGGTAGACTTGAAAGATATTACCGAAGTGATTGAAGAGCAAGGCTATGATGTTGCCTAAGAAGAGCGGTCGTGCTTCTGTAGCACGATTTTCTTTTTAAAAAATATATACCCTTATGGGGTACTTGTTTAGGAGGGAAAACAATGATGAGAGCAAACAAAGAAGTAAGTTTGCAAATTCAAGGCATGACTTGTGCAGCATGTGCCAACAAAATTGAAAAAGGTCTAAACAAGATAGACGGTGTAATAGATGCCAATGTCAATTTTGCGATAGAAAAAACAAAGGTTGTTTACAATCCTGAGAAAACAAATGTGCAAGATTTTGAAGATAAAATCGAGAAATTAGGTTATCGCGTGGCACATAATAAGCAAACATTTGATATATCTGGGATGACTTGTGCAGCATGTGCGAATAAAATTGAAAAACGATTAGCTAAAATGGATGGAGTTTCTAATGCTACGGTTAACTTTGCCCTGGAGAATGTCATGGTTGAATATAATCAAGACCAAGTGACAACTGGAGATATGATTGAAGCAGTAAAAAAGCTGGGGTATACGCTTAAGGCTCAAGCATCCAAAGAAGAAACGGCCAACAGTAAGGATGAAGAAGTACGAAATCAGACTGGGAAATTCATTTTCTCCGCTATTCTGACGTTTCCTTTGTTATGGACTATGGTCACGCATTTTAAGTTTACTTCTTTTATCTATTCACCAGTTATGTTAATGAATCCATGGGTACAATTGGCATTAGCCACTCCAGTTCAATTTATTGTTGGCGCACAATTCTATCGAGGTGCGTATAAAGCATTACGAAATAAAAGTGCAAATATGGACGTTCTCGTTGCACTCGGTACATCTGTCGCATACTTCTATAGCATTTTTCTCGGTATTGAATGGCAAATGAATGGTCAAGAGGGGATGCCAGTACTCTATTTCGAAGCAGCGTCAGTTATTATTACATTAGTTATCCTTGGGAAGCTTTTTGAAGTGCGTGCCAAAGGACGCACAGGTCAGGCTATTCAGAAATTGCTTGGCATGCAAGCTAAAACAGCACGAGTGATACGTGATGCTGTCGAACAAGAAATAGCAATTGAAGAAGTAATTGTTGGAGATACCATTATTGTTCGTCCAGGTGAAAAAATTCCAGTTGATGGGCAAATTATAAAAGGTGAATCTGCTGTAGATGAATCTATGATTACAGGAGAAAGTATTCCTGTCGATAAAAAAATAGGCGACATTGCCATTGGCTCAACGATTAATAAAAATGGAATGTTAACCATTGAGGCTACCAAAGTTGGAAAAGATACTGCGCTATCCCAAATTGTAAAAGTGGTAGAGGAAGCACAAGGAAGTAAAGCAGATATTCAGCGAGTGGCTGACCATGTATCAGGTATCTTTGTTCCTATTGTTGTAGGGATTGCAATCGTGACATTTCTTGTTTGGTACTTCATCGTCGAACCTGGTGAATTACGATCAGCACTTGTTCCTGCCATTACAGTTCTTGTCATTGCTTGTCCATGGACGCTTGGTTTAGCGACACCAACATCTGTTATGGCTGGTTCTGGACGGGCTGCAGAACTAGGTGTTTTATTTAAAGGTGGAGAATATTTAGAGAACACACGCTTATTAAATACAATTGTTTTAGATAAAACTGGAACAGTAACCAAAGGGGAGCCAGATTTAACAGACGTTCTTCCTCAACAAGGATTCACGGAGGAAGAAGTACTATCCTTAGTGGCATCTGCTGAAAATAGTTCTGAACACCCTCTTGCTGAAGCGATTGTTAAAGGTGCAAAAGCAATGGGTACTATGGTAAAAGAACCAGATTCATTTGAGGCGATACCTGGCTTTGGTATTCGTGCTGTAATAGAAGGTAAAACAGTTTTTGTTGGTACAAGAAAATTGATGCAACAACAAGCTATCGATATCACTTCTATAGAAGAAGTGATGTCAAAACTAGAATTAGATGGTAAAACAGCAATGTTAATTGGTGTTGATCAACAATTAGCAGGAGTGATTGCTGTAGCTGATACTGTGAAAGAAACATCAAAAGCAGCTATTGAAAGAATGCACGCGCTTGGCTTAGAAGTCATTATGCTTACAGGTGATAATGAACGGACAGCACAAGCAATTGGTAAACAGGTCGGTATTGACCGTGTTATTGCAGAAGTGATTCCTGAACAAAAGGCAGATGAAATTAAGAAATTACAAAAAATGAATAAAAAAGTAGGCATGGTAGGTGATGGCGTGAATGATGCGCCTGCTCTAGCTGTTGCGGATATTGGAATGGCGATTGGTACAGGAACAGATGTAGCCATTGAGGCAGCTGATATTACACTTATGCGAGGAGATTTGCACAGTGTGGCAGATAGTGTAGAACTGAGCGACAAAACGATGCGAAATATTAAGCAAAACCTGTTCTTTGCGTTTTTCTATAATTCTGCCTCTATCCCAATTGCTGCTATTGGCTTACTGGCTCCATGGGTTGCCGGAGCTGCAATGGCGTTTAGCTCCGTATCTGTTGTACTAAATGCCTTGCGGTTACAACGTTTAAAGCTAAAGGGAGGGCAGTAAAGCTATGTCAATCAAAAAGTGGGTTTCTCTAGGTAGTGTATATTTAATATTGGTTATCCTAGTATATAGCTTAATTACTGGAAATAACCCTTTTCAAAGCGGAGAATTAGACCATAATCATGAAACTTCAGAAGTTCAAAAGGAGGAAGAAACAATGGAACATAGGCAGCATAATCATCATCATGACCATCAGGTTGAATCAGAGCTTAATACAAATGTTACGTACAATGATGGAAGAGTTTTTATTAAATTGGAAGCTGATAATGGAAACCCACCTAAACTTGCTAAAGAGCATGAAAAAGAGATGCATTTTATCATTGTTTCTAATGACTTAGAGGCGTATTATCATTTACATCCAGATAAGGAACAACAAGGTTCATATGTAGTAAATCAAGAGTTGAGTGACGGCACTTACCAAGCATTCGTTGATATTACTCCAGAAAATAAGGCGTACCAGGTCGTCCCAAACCCAGTGCAGATTGGAACAAACGAAACAGATAAAGCAAGCCTAGAGAGTGAGGATAAATGGACAAAAGAAATTGATGGGAAGACCGTCACCTTAGAGGATGTTAATGCTGCGGTTGAAGAAAAAGTTCCTTTGGTATTTGATACGCATGGGGAAAAGCCAGATCCACATCTAGGTGCCTTAGGGCATGTGGTGATTGTTGACGAGGAGGTTGAACAATATATTCATGTTCATCCAGCTTCAGAAGATACAACCACGTTCAATGCGCATTTTTCTAAACCTGGTAAGTACAAAATTTGGGCGGAATTTAAGTTTGGTGATAATGTAAACGTCTATCCGTTTATTTTAGAAGTAAAGGAATAAAACAAAGTTAAAATAAAGGAGTGGGGTTTTGAGATGAAAAGCTATCAACTTGAAGTTTACACTAGACCTACTTGCTCTGATTGCCAAGATTTGAAAAAATTCTTGCAAAGTCATCATATTCCTCACAAGGAATACGATTTAGCAAAACAACCATCAAAAGAAAAAGATCTAATTAAGATAACCGGAAGCAGAATTGTTCCAGCACTTGTGTTTTCTCATCCGTCCCTCTTAGGATGGATGAGAAAACCAAAAAGCATGATAGGGTTCGAAAGGAATAAAGAAGAGATAAAGAAGTTATTAATATAGCATAGATAACATTATGTACCTGCTTTTTGTGCATAGATATATTTTCACTAATTTTATACCCTACCATGGTAAAGTATTCGTAATTAATGAAAAAATAGTTGGATTTAAAAGGGAGAAATGATATGGAGAGCGATGTTAAAAAACTTAAAATAGCCGTAAATGGAGGAATAGGGTTTGGGGCAAAGCTAAACTCAAAACAACTTACGATGATCTCAAAATATATGAATGAAGATGAGGAACTGGAGTTGACAACCTTCCAACAACTCTATGTAGATATCCCAGAAGATAAAAAAGAAGAAATCATAAAAAATTTTGAAAATGTCGGGTTAGCATGTTACCCAGTTGGAAACTATGTGAAAAGTTTGAGAACCTGCAATTTTTGCAAAGGAGAAGAAGAGGAAGGAATGCCGGTAGCAAAGGAATTAAATAAACGCTTTGCGGGAAAACCTGTACCGTTTACCCTGAAGTTTGCTTATACAGGTTGCCCTATAGGGTGCGGTGAACCAATGTTAAGCGACATAGGCGTTATGAAGTTTAAGGATCATTACAATTTATATGTTGGTGGAAAAGCAAAAGGAAGAGATGCGGAAGTTGGTTATCTACTGAAAGAGAATCTAACTCCAGAAGAATTGTACGATACTGTAGAAAAGATTATTGCTAACTATTCGCAAATGGGTAAAAAACGGGAGACATTCTGTAAATTCTGGAAGAGGGTAGGTAAGGACCAATTGATAAGTTAATATAAATGCTTTTTTCGTTGTGGATTAATAAAAAGGTAAAGGGAATTAATTTACTTTTTCAATGATGGACTATCATTTAATATCGAAACTAATTAAACTGTAATTCTGGAGGTAATTTCATTATGCCTACACATGCACAGGCAATTTCGCAACCTGATTCAAAGCGTTGGAAAGCACTAGCTTTGTTGTGCTTTGCAAATTTCCTTGTGATGATGGATTCTGCGATTATTCAGATTGCCCTGCCATCTATCAAAGAAACGCTTGGTTATAGTCAAGAAAGCTTACAATGGGTAATGAGTGCTTTTCTTATTATATTTGGAGGATTTCTACTATTGGGTGGAAGGTTAGCGGATTTATTCGGAAATCAACGCATATTTAATTTAGGCGTTATTATTCTAGTTGTATCATCCTTGTTTGCAGGTATAGCTTGGAGTGAAATGAGTCTAAACGTATGGCGTGGAGTTCAAGGATTGGGCTCTGCTTTCATTGCACCAGCTGCACTGTCCCTGATTATGCTCCTGTTTTCTTCTAATGGTAAAGAAATGGGTAAAGCACTTGCTTTCTGGGGACTGTCTGGGGCAGCAGGTGGAGCTTTGGGTATCGTTTTAGGTGGCGTTATTACAGAAGTTCTTGGTTGGCGCTGGACATTATTGATCTATGTTCCACTTGGTATTATCGTGCTTACCTTGTCTCCGAAGCTTTTACAAGAGGCAGGGCGTAAAGCAACTGGTCGTGTCGATTATATCGGTGCCATTTTAGTTACTGTTTCTTCTATGTTAATTGTTTATGGAATTGTAACAGCAGAGCAAAGTGGCTGGCAGTCATCCAATACAATATTCTCCTTGGCTGTCGGTGCTATCTTGTTTCTTATTTTCCTTTTGGTACAGTCCAAGAAAAGAGAACCACTTTTACCACTCAATATATTTAAGACGCCTTATTTAGCTATAGGAAATATTTCTGTTTTCTTAATAGCAGCATCATGGTTCCCGATGATATATATACTTGTTTTATACTTGCAACAGGTTTTACAGCTTTCTCCATTTGTTGGAGCAATGGCATTGTTGCCTATGCCTGTATTTATGGCGCTTTTCATGATATTTATAGCCGAAAAAGTGATGGACAAATTCGGAATGAAAAAGACCATGATTACTGGATTTATCTTACTTGGGGCCGGATCTGTTTTATTTTCACAAACAGCTACAGTAGACGGGAACTATTGGACCAATGTGTTGCTCGCTTCGTTAATAGCATCTCTAGGTAATGCACTTGCTTATTTACCTGCGACTACGGCATCTGTATCAGAGGTCGAATCAGAAAGGTCAGGTATTGCATCTCGTTTATACAATACCTTTTACCAAATTGGATCAGCGGTTGGTCTAGCTTTAATAGTAGCTATTGCAGGCGCAACAACTGCTTCTAGTACAGCCGGGTCACAGGTAGTTGCTTTGAATGATGGGTTTCAACAGGCATTTTTCTGGGGCGGTATAATAGCATTTCTGGGTGCTTTACTGGCACTACTGTTTACACACTCACCAAAGCAAGGAAAATAGAATAGTCCAAAGTGATATAAATTTAAAAAGGGTTTAAACAACTATGCGAATCACAAAATAATCATGAATATTAAAAAAAGAATGGTGGCCTTACTTATAGATAATTACTCAGGTATTCATTGATAGGGATAAAGAAAAAGAGAATTTTATTTTTTATAGAAATGGTACAATCATATAAAATTGTAAAAAGGGATGCATATTATGCCAATTAATTCTTTTGAAAACTATCCGATGAGCTGGAAGCCTTCGGTTGATAAAACTGAAAAACCTATATATCAAGCACTTGCAAGGCAATTGGAGAAGGACATACTTAACGGAGTTTTGTTACCAGGAACAAAACTTCCACCACAAAGAGAATTGGCTGATTATCTAGATTTAAATCTGAGTACCATTTCAAAAGCTTTTAAAGTTTGTGAGTTGAAGGGCTTGTTAAGCGCTTCAGTTGGAAGTGGGACGTTTGTATCATATGACGCGTTATCGAATGCCTATTTACTTGAAGATACAAAGCCGCAGCATTTAATTGAAATGGGAGCAACACTTCCAGATAATGCTTCCTACGAGCCATTGTTAATCCAACTGAAAAGTATGCTGCAAGAGACTGATTACGAAAAATGGTTTGGATATGGTCGGACAGGCGAAAGTCTATGGCAAAAGGATGCAGCTATAAAGTTACTCCGAAGAGGTGGATTCGAAACAACTGTTGAACACATTTTATTTGCAAATGGAGCTCAAAATGCAATTGCTGCTACACTAGCAAGTCTTTGTAAGCCTGGTGATCGCATTGGGGTTGACCAGCATACGTACCCCGGCCTAAAAACAGTTGCAGCGATGCTTAATGTACAAATAGTGCCGATAAAGTCAGAGAACTATGAAATGAGTCCAACTTCTTTTGATTATGCATGTAAAAATGAAAATATTAAAGGCATATACTTGATGCCAGATTATCATAATCCCACAGCTTCCTTAATGTCGGTTGAGAATCGGAAAAAGATTGCTAGCATTGCCAAAAAGTATAATCAGTTCATTATTGAGGATGGATCTTACCATCTTCTTAATAAAAACCCACTACCAGCAGTTGCATCATTCGCCCCGGAACAGGTTGTCTATATTGCAGGTTTATCTAAAGCATTAGCACCAGGATTACGACTAGCCTATGTAGCAGTGCCGAGTCAATATAAGGAGCCCATTTCAAAGGCACTTTATAATTTAAACATAACTGTTTCCCCGTTATTAGCGGAATTGACAGCACGTACGATTGTATCCAACCAATTTGAACTCTTAATTGAGGGGCATCGAAAACAGACCATTCAAAGAAACCAAATAGTAGATCGATATTTGAGTGACTATAAGTGCCTAGGTGTTGAAACGGGTATCTTTCGTTGGTTGCTATTACCAGGCAAGATTACTGGTGCAGAATTTGAAACGTTAGCTGAGCAAGAGGGAGTACAAGTATATGCAGCTGAACGTTTTGTAGTTGGAAATAGTTGTCCCGAAAGGGCAGTAAGAATCTCTGTTTGCGCACCTAATACCACACAAGAGCTTGAACAAGGATTGATTATCCTTAAACGTTTATTAAAGGGTCATACCTAATATTGTTTGCCATACAATTATGATATTGTATGGTTTTTTTGTGCGTGTTATGATATTTCAAATCTTGTTGGAAGATTAATAGAATGAGTTTTTGGAAAGGTAGGTAGGAACATGGTACAAAAAGATCGTGTAGAATTGTTAGAAGTACAAACAACTACGCTGAAAAGCTACATTCTTTCTCCAGAAAAACAAAAAGCGTTATATAAGCGTACATTATTCGTGGTAAGTGTTTCACAAATTTTTGGTGGTGCAGGGTTAGCAGCAGGAGTTACGGTGGGGGCACTTCTTGCACAGCAAATGCTTGGTACAGAAGCCTTTGCCGGACTTCCATCAGCTTTATTTACTTTAGGGTCAGCAGGAGCAGCCTTACTCGTTGGGAGACTTTCGCAAGCTTCTGGACGTCGTATAGGTCTGGGAACAGGTTTTATGATAGGTGGACTGGGAGCAATAGGGGTCATCATTGCAGCAATTATAAATAGCGTTTTGCTGTTATTTCTTTCATTACTTGTTTATGGCTCAGGAACTGCAACAAATTTACAAGCTCGTTATGCAGGTACAGATTTAGCAAATAGTAAACAGAGAGCGACTGCTATTAGTCTTACCATGGTATTTACAACATTTGGTGCAGTTGCTGGTCCGAACTTAGTAAATGTAATGGGCGATATTGCTCTTTCTATTGGCGTTCCAGCACTTGCTGGTCCATTCATTTTGGCGGCAGCAGCATATATCTTAGCAGGTATTGTTCTTTTCATTATGCTTCGCCCAGATCCGTTACTAATAGCAAGAACAATAGAAGCATCGAACAAAGAAAAGAATGAGAAAAAACCTTCAGTCAATACTGAGCAATTAGAGAACAAAAGAGGCATAATTGTAGGTGCGACAATTATGGTTCTGACTCAAATTGTAATGGTAGCTATTATGACTATGACACCAGTTCATATGCGGCATCATGGACATAGCGTGGGTGAAGTAGGTATGGTTATTGGTTTTCATATAGGTGCCATGTATCTCCCCTCACTGGTTACTGGTATCCTTGTTGACAAATTGGGCCGTACTGTTATGGCGATTGCTTCTGGAACTACGTTACTTCTGGCGGGTTTAACAGCAGCATTTGCTCCAGCAGATTCCATGGTTTTCCTCGTAATTGCACTTTCTTTACTTGGATTAGGATGGAATTTTGGTTTGATAAGTGGGACTGCACTTATTGTTGATTCAACTACAACTTCTACAAGGGCTAAAACACAAGGTACGTTGGATGTTTTCGTTGCGTTATCAGGAGCTGCTGGTGGAGCCTTGTCTGGAGTGATTATGGCAGGTTCAAGTTATCTAACTTTATCATTTATTGGAGGGATTCTCTCCTTATTATTAATTCCGATTATCATATGGTCTCGTAGAGGTGGTAATTAGAAAGAAAGGTTATATTACTAACACTATATTTTGGGCATATCTTTATGTAGATTCCTTTAATATCAAAATCAAAATGAAAGATACGACCTAATTCATATTTCACAATCGGGGGATACATCTTAGTCATATATAATATGTATCTCCCTTTATTTTTTTATGACTTTTTACGATTTAAGTCTTGATAAGAAAATTTCTATCGGGTCTTTAATGTTAATATCCATTACCCTTCTTAATTCGATGGGTATGACGTTTCTACCTAGCTCGTCTACATTTCTAACAATTCCAGTGCTTTTCAAATGGTTCACCTCTATTCGTTTTTCTAGATAAATAGAAAACTGCCTTATCAAAGGCAGCTTCCAGAAGAAACTATGCAGAAATTATACAAGGGGATTTACTATATTTTACATAAATGATACAAAAGAACAGCTTTAAGTCTAAACCTTGGGCCTTGCCCAAACCCACCGAGGAAACCTTCCCCAGACCCCATTTAATCGAACTCCCTATCCCCTCAACTCGCTCATTTTACAGAAGCGAGTTTCTTGTTCTTATAACGATTCATTTACTTGTACATGGTATCTGCCCCTAGGTACAACCATAGGTGAGAGGGACACAGGGTCATTGATGACAGTGCAATCTAGACCAAAAACTTTTTTCACAAGATCAGTTGTGATGACTTGAGAAGGTTCACCTTCTGCGATGAGCTGCCCTTTTTCTAATGCGAAAATGTAATCTGCGTAACGTGCAGATAAGTTAATGTCATGCAAAACCATGACGATAGTTGTCCCGTATTTACGATTGAGATCGGTTAATAAATCTAAAATTTCTACTTGATAGGCAATGTCCAAAAACGTAGTGGGCTCGTCTAAAAATAAAATATCTGTTTGTTGTGTCAGTGCCATGGCGATCCATACTCGTTGTCTCTGACCACCAGATAGTTCGTCAATATTACGATCGGCCAGTTCTGCGATATTCATAATTTCCATTGCTTCAGCTACCGCTTCATAATCCTTCTTAGACCAACCACTGAACATTTTCTGGTGAGGATAACGCCCTCTACCTACGAGATCAGTTACTGTAATTCCCTCTGGAACAATAGGGGACTGTGGTAAAATACCGAGTACCCGAGCGAGTTGCTTCGGTGGAATTTGATCAATTGATTTCCCATCAAGAATAACCTGACCGGACTGTGGTTTGATTAGCCTCGCCATCGTTTTTAACAAAGTCGATTTTCCACAAGCATTTGCCCCGATAATGACATTTATTTTATTGCTTGGAATCTCCACATCCAACCCATGGAGAATCGTTTTCTGATCATAACCGGCTACGACTTCCTTCGTTTCAAATTGGTGTATTGTTTTCATTATAAACTACCCTTTCGATTCATACGGATAAGTAAGTAAATTAGATATGGTGCCCCGAGTAATCCAGTAATAATACCAACAGGATATCTAGTTGTAAAAGCAAACTGACCAATCAAGTCAGCTGCTAAAACAAGATTCACACCAACGAGACCTGCAGGAATGACATTAGAATACCCGACACCAACTAGTCTTTTGGCAATCGGTCCAGCTAAAAAGGCAACGAAAGCAATCGGTCCGGTCGTTGCGGTGGCAATGGCTAGCATGGCGACCGAAGTTAGTACAAGGAGTATTCTTGTTTGATTCGTATTCAGTCCGAGCGATGTCGCGGATTCTTCACCTAATTCAAGAATCCCAAGCTGTCTACCCAAAATGGCAACAATAGGCGCGCATAGGATGACAGTAATCATTAATGGAATCGTTGAATCTAGCTGAGCACCATTCAAGCTGCCGTTTAACCATCGTAAGGCAGTAGGTATATCTTCTTGCGCCCCTCGCATTAATAGAAAAGAAATGGCTGCACTCAACATAGCTTGGATACCAATACCGACTAGTATTAATCGTCCGATGGAAAAAGATTTTCCTTTAGATAAAATAAAAATAAGGAAAACCGTTAATAATCCGGCAATGACTGATGCAATAGATACGACCGTGTTACTTGTATGGAAAATAAGAATACAAATTAAAGCAGCCACACTTGAACCAGCAGTAATACCCAGAATATCGGGGTTAGCAAGCGGGTTCCTTAGCATCGTTTGAAATGTATTCCCTGCTATGCCGAAAGCAATACCAGCAAAAAAACCAGCTAACATTCTCGGGAAACGGATTGTATTGACGGCAAAGGAAGCACCGCCAGCAGCATTTCCTGTTAGTGCACTCCAAATCTCTTGTGGCGGATAATAGGAGTTACCAAACATGAGCATGGCACAGCATAATGCTAAGGCTGTAGCAAAGAGTATGCTATTAATCAGTAACCAGCGCTGTCTTCTTTTTATTCGTCCCTGTTTAATAACGGTTAATAATGGATGTCTCATAGTGAACGCACCTTCATTCTAATCGCTAAAAATATTAATAAAGGCGCTCCAATAAAGGCTGTAACAACTCCAGCTTCTAACTCCCCTGGGCTACCGATGATACGACCAGCGATATCTGCGATTGTTAAAATGACTGCACCTGATATTGCCGACATGGGAATGGTGAATCTAAGATCAGCACCTAGAATGAGTCGCATCAAATGCATCGCTAATAAACCGACAAAGCCAATTGGACCGGCTAGCGCAGTTGCGGCACCACATAAAATGACCCCTGCAAATGCAGCGATTAAACGAATCATACCGGTTCTGACACCTTGTCCGGTAGCCACTTCGTCACCGAGTGCTAATGCATTCAAAGCAGAAGCAGTCATGATCGCAAGCAAAATCCCTGCAACTAAAAAAGGTAAAAAAGTGAGGATTAAGTTCCAGTTAGCAGATCCTACACTACCTACTTGCCAAAATCTAAATTGATCCATGACATATGTACGAGATAGCATAATGGCACTAACGAGGGAAGAGAGAGCGGCACTTGTTGCTGCCCCAGCTAAGACGAGCTTAAGTGGGGTCGCACCTGAACTCCCCATTGAACCAATTCCATATACAAAAATCGCTGTTAGCATAGCTCCAACAATCGCAAACCAAATATATTCAGCTGCACTGCTAATTTGAAAAAAAGCTATCCCACAGACGACAAAAAGCGCTGCCCCTGTATTTACGCCAAGAATACTAGGGTCAGCAATTGGATTTCTTGTTACAGATTGCATGAGTGCACCGGAAACACCAAGAGCAGCACCGCATAATAAACTAAAAATCGTACGAGGGATGCGTTCTTGCACAACACTTGAACTAAATGATTCTATTTCTGGGTGAAATAGACCGGTAAGTAACTCATTCCATGATACAAACCTTGCGCCAAATGCCAAAGAGGCAACAACACATAAGCATAGTAGAATGATAGATGCGACGAGCACAATTATCAAATGCTTTGGTAGATGCCTTTTTGGGACTTGCTTTTCAATTAAATTATTCATCAACTTTCTCAACCGCATCTGCGATTAATTCTAAGTATTCATCGATTGTATATTCGATAGAAAGCGGGTTAGGGTTCCCGGAAGCTGCAAGTGGTGTGTTGTTACCAATAAAGACAACCGATCCTCTTTCTATAGCTTTAATTTTGCCAAGACGAGCGTCTGCTTTTACTGCATCATATGTGCTTTCATCATTATAACCGATGATAATATCAGCATCATTAAGTACATCAGCATTTTCGGCACTCAAAGATAAAGAGAATGCATTTTCATCTTCGATTAGATTGGTAATACTCTCAGGTGTTTCTAATCCCATTTCCATAAGGAAAGACACACGTGGATCAGCAGGTGTATAGAGGTGGAACTGAGACAAATCGTTTGCTGAGAAGTTAGCCCAAACTACTTTTTTTCCCTTTAATTCAGGATACTCTGCAACTTTTTCCGCAACTAAATCCTCTGTATCTTTAATGAGTTGTTCTCCTTCTTTCTCCATACCCATCCCTTTGGCATTAAGAAGCACTTGTTCACGCCATGTTGTTGTCCAAGGAGTAGTTGGATATGCGACAACTGGTGCAATTTGTGTTAATAAATCGTAATCTTCTTGTGTAATTCCAGAGTAACCAGCAAGTATAACATCTGGATTGGAGTCTGCAATCGCTTCAAAATCAAGACCATCTGTATCTTGATAAATATTAGGATCTTTAATATCAAGTTCTTCAAGTTTCTTCGTAGTCCATGGAAGTAAGCCACTACCATCTTCTACACCATAGTTTGCTGCAGAAAAACCGACAGGCTCAACGCCTAGGGCTAGTACAACATCATGGTTCGCCCATTGAATTGTTGCCACTCTTTCAGGTTTTTCTTCAATCACTGTTTCCCCAAAAGCATGTTCAATCGTAATTGGATATTCTGTTTTGGATGGTTGATCTGTAGTTGTTTCCGCCTCTTTATCTTTTTCATCTTCAGAAGCAGTTGATTCATTATTTGAGCAACCAATTAAGGCAAACATGGCGGTAGATACCAGTAATAGTAGTAATAAGAACGACTTCTTTGCTTTCATTTTTTTCCCCTTCTCTTCTATTAAACTGTGACAATCGTATGTAGTAATTTAATAACGATAATCATTCTCATTCAGTGTATAATTACCTAGAGTAGAAGTCGATCATTTTCGGAAATTTATAATAACTTTATAAGGCAATCAAGCTATTTTTGATAGGATCCTGTCATGTGGAAAATTACAAAAGAAGAAATCATTGTTTAAAGGAACTCTATGAATGGGGGATGGGGGGAGCATAGAAACGAGAATCACCTGACATAATCATGGAATGATATACACTTTCATGAGACAACTACCAAGATGTATAGGCAAAAAGAAAATGCACACACAAGTGATGAGAAATATGTTGGCAAAAAGAAAATGCGCACACAAGAGATGAGAAAACAGTCAAGGTGTGTTGGCAAAAGGAAAATGCGCACACAAGAAATGAAAAACCGGCTAAGATGTGTTGGCAAAAGGAAAATGCGCACACAAGAGATGAAAAACCGGCTAAGATGTGTTGGCAAAAAGAAAATGCGCACACAAGAGATGAGAAAACAGTCAAGAAGTGTTGGCAAAAGGAAAATGCGCACACAAGAAATGAAAAACCGTCTAAGATGTGTTGGCAAAAAGAAAATGCGCACACAAGAAATGAAAAACCGTCTAAGATGTGTTGGCAAAAAAGAAAATGCGCACACAAGAGATGAAAAACCAGCTAAGATGTGTTGGCAAAAAGAAAATGCGCATACAAGAGATGTAAAACCTTCTAAGATGTGTTGGCAACCCCCATAAAACCCCACATCATATATTTCATTTTGTACTTACTGAAATAACCAAATACGTACATCGCTAGCAAGACACTGACAGTTGGTATGTAATTAGAGAGCGCCGCAAAGGAGCGGTCACTACCTTTAATCTAGGAGAATAACTAATAGCCACCATAATGCGGTGGTCGCCTCCCATGACCGTGTAAAAACATCACTCTAGATGACTACCAATATCATTATGAGTGAATGTATAATAATACCAAATAAATATAAGGAGGTTATTCAAATTTATGAAGTTCACTCAAGCAGTTTTTCCTCTTCTAGTTATCGTAACGATATTGTACTTGATGGTTAATCTTCTACTGTTCATTTTGTTTTCGGTTGCTGATGCTCATATGAATCTTCATACGATGCTATATGTCATTTTACCAAGTGTATTGTATTTTTTATGCGTGTGGTTTGCGATAAAACGCTTACGTCCAAATAGGAGGGAGAAGCCCAAGCAACTTTGGTTGTTTTCTTTAGCATGGGTATGGCCAATCGCTTTGATTAGCCTACTAGTTTTTAATGGCGTTCATGCCAAATTTAATGAAATGGATTGGAGAAATAATCCACACGAACGAGTGCGAATGATAGACGATTTGTTAAATACGTATGATTTAAAAAATAGACATTATAACGAAGTAATTGAAAAACTAGGAACACCAACAGAAAACACGTATTTTAAGAGTGACAATAACATCGTTTATTATTTGGGTAATGAAAGGAGTATCATTAGTATTGATAGTGAATGGCTAATCATTACATTTAAAGAGAATCGAGTAGCTCATTATGAATTGAAAACAGATTAATAAGAAAAGCGCAAGGCGCCCGTAATCGTCGACAAGCATAAGACGAGCCGGCGGAAAGGTTGTTCTTTAACCTTTTTGACGGATTGGCTTATGACCTCGAGCCGATGGCGCCTGGAGCTAGACATGAAAACTCATTGAAAAATTTTATACTTTCTTATCTAATAAAAAAGGGATGCAAGTAATGAATTGCACCCCTTTTTTATCATCATGCTTTTACTAGCGTTTGATCAACTACTTTACCCTCAAAGGCGGCTTCATAAATTGTATATATATCCTCTTTACACAATTCCATTGGACTTCGAGCAAGTAAACGAGTTTGTTTTGTCGCATCTTCTGTTAAAGAATCAAGTGCATCATGGCCAATGTTAAAGCCTTTTAAAGAAGACGGGATGCCAACATCTTCGACTAAGCGTTTTAATTCTTCTACACAGCGGTGGGAAGCTTCTTCTTGTGAAAGATGGGTAGAGCTAAAGCCCATTGTATCGAGAATATCCTTCATCCTTTTTTCACATGCTGAACGAATATAGCCCATCACATATGGCAGAAGAACAGCGTTTGAATCACCATGGGCAATATGGAATTGACCGCCTAGTGGATAAGCAAGTGCATGAACCCCAGCTACACCTGCGTTAAAGAAGGCAATACCAGCTAAATAACTCCCATAGCTCAAGTCAATGCGTGCTTGTTTATTATCGCCATGATGAACAGCTGTGCGAATGGATTGACTGATTAGGCGAATGGCCTGGAGTGCTAAAGCGTCCGTGACTGGGCTCGCATTTTTAGACACATATGCTTCAATCGCATGTGTAAGGGCATCGATACCAGTAGCAGCTGTTACCTTTGCAGGAAGAGACATTGTGAGTGCTGGGTCAACAATAGCTACATCTGCAAGTAAATAATCATGCGTGACGACATCTTTTGTTGTTTCCAATGAAAGGACGGAGATATTTGTTACTTCTGATCCTGTTCCAGATGTAGTTGGAATTAAGATGCTCGGTAATCCTTTTTTTGTAATCGATTTTGTGCCGGTTAGATTTAAATAATCAGCTACATCACCTTCATGAACAGCGATAACGCCAGCTAATTTTGTTAAGTCAAGTGCACTTCCGCCACCGATGCCGATGACCATATCAAAAGCGTGTTCGCGCGTATAGGAGACTAGTTTTTCCCCAACAGCAAGTGGTGGTTCAGGAACAACATCAGTGTAAACATCAGTGATATATCCTGCCTCATTAAGTGGGTGTGTCACTTTATCCGTTAAGCCAATTTCCTTTAAAAAAGGGTCAGTAATCACAAGGATTTTTTTGACGTTAAACTTTTCTACTTCTTCAACGAGGTGGGAAAGGGCATCCCAGCCCGTGTAGCTTATAGGGGTAAAGGTGATTTTTTCAGACATGATGGTCACTCCTCTAATTAATTTTGGTTCCAAACAATTAATTTTGTTTCTGTCATTTCGTGAATCGCGTATTTCAAACCTTCTTTGCCCGTACCGCTTTCTTTCACTCCGCCATATGGCATTTGGTCTACACGATAGGTTGGAATATCATTAATCATCACGCCGCCCACTTCAAGTGCTTTAGAAGCATGGAAGGCAGTTTGAATATCATTAGTGAAAATCCCAGCCTGCAAACCATAGTCAGAATCATTGATTGCAATAATACCATCTTCAATTGAAGAGATACGGTTAACAATAACAATAGGGGCAAACACTTCTTGGCAAGAAACCTTTGCAGTCGCATCGACATTCGTTAAGATGGTTGGTAAAAATACGCCATTTTCAATTTTTCCGCCTGTAATAATCTCTGCTCCTAAGGAGACTGCTTCATCAACCCAACTCAATGCGCGCTCCTGTTCAGCTGGATGAATCATCGCTGATAGGTCAGTTGTTGCATGCATGGGATCACCGATTGTTAATGCCTGAGTAGCTTCGGCAAACTTTTCAATGAACGCAGGGAAAATTTCTTCTAGTACGTACGTACGTTGCAGAGAAATACAGACTTGCCCTTGGTTAGAAAAGGCACCTGTTACACATTTAGCTACGATTTCTTCTAAGTCTACGTTTCTATCAATAATCAGTCCTGCATTAGAGCCGAGTTCTAGTGCAACTTTCTTTAGTCCTGCTTTATTGCGAATACCAATACCAACGGCTGGGCTACCAGTGAAAGTAATCATTTTCACAAGCGGATTCTCGACAAGGGCATCTCCGACAATACGACCACTGCCAGTAACTACGTTAAATGCACCCTTGGGTAAAGAAGTTTGGTCAAGGAGTTCAGCAAGAAATAGAGCAGATAATGGTGTTTGCGATGCTGGTTTTAATACAATCGGGTTTCCAGAGGCAATCGCTGGTCCCACTTTATGTGCTACTAAATTTTGTGGAAAATTAAATGGTGTAATGGCACCAATTACGCCAATCGGTTCCTCGATTGTATAGCCGAATCGGTTAGCTCCGTTTTTGGCTGCGTCCATCGGAATCATTTCTCCTGTTAAGCGTTTTGCTTCCTCAGCTGCGAATTTATATGTCTCAATCGTACGGTCAATTTCACCTAGTGAGAATTTCAATGGTTTCGCTGATTCTAAAGAAATGATTTCAGCAGCTTTTTGTCGATTTTCCTTAAATAATAGAACAAGCTCTTCTAATATTTCTGCACGCTCGTAGGCAGTCAAACGAGCCATCTCTTTTCTTTTTTGATGCGCCATCTCAATGGTTTCTTCCACTTCCTCCTTTGAAGCTTGTGGAATTTGCGCAATCACTTTATTTGTATAGGGAGAGAGGAGGTCAGCATAGTTTGCTGAGTCTCTCCATTCACCATTGATATATAATTGTTTCTTCATATTAACTCACCTGCTTTTCTTGATTTTTGAGATCTTCACTATCTTTATTAAACGTTTTGTCTATTTCTCCTTTAAAGAAATCTTTTCCGTATAATAATAGACAAAGAATAATACCTACTGCAAACGCCCAAGCAGCGCCTTTAATACATAGAACAGCTGCGACAATCCCAGCTACACCAAGATCTTTTTGACTTCGTGCTTCTAAAATACCAACTTTCACACTTACATATCCTTGAATAAGAAGAGTTAATGCCATCGCAACCCCTAGTATAGGCTCAACGAAACTTACGATTGGCAGTAGCCATAATCCAGTATTTGTTCCCCAACGGAAAGAGCCTACGCCACCATATAATGAATCCATTGCTTTTCTGCCTTTTTTAAAGCGTTCAACCATAACAACTTGCATCGCACTCCAAGCTGGTCCGGCCATTGTGACATCAGGTCCGATGATACTCATTGCCCCGTTTCGAATACCAAATATCCAGTGAGAGCGGTTTGGATTATATTCAACCTTTTCATCTGGACGTTTAGATTGTCCATCCTCTACTAATGCTTTTACTTGTAATACATCACCAAACAACACAATATATGCAGCCAAAACTGTAGGAATCGCGGTAATAAACATCATTAAAGGCGGTAAACCAATACCAAATACTGTGTATTCATTCCATAGAGTAATAAAGTCTGGGGAAGAAAAGCCCCATTCTATTGCAGGTAATTTAGCTTCACTAAAGATTGGAGCGATAAAAACAGCTAATAATATTACTGGGAATATCCCTAATTTAGCGACCGTTTTCCAAAAGACATTCTTATTTTGGAAGTGAATAAAATGTTTTGAAAATAAAAGATAAAACCCAATTCCAATAGCAATCGAGATAGTCCAAGGGAACAATTCAAAACGGCCACCAACTTGGAAAACAGAGATGACAGCTGCTAAACCAGCACCTAGGATAACACCAGCTTTTAATGCGGGCGGAATAAAGCGAACAACCTTTGATGCCAATCCAGTAGCCCCGAGTAATAATGATAGAATACCGAGTGTTAATTGGAAGGCGATCAGTGAGTGAACACGTTCAGGTCCTTCTGGGAATTGCTGACAGTACAGCATGATTAAAGGAATGGCTGGTGTAATCCAACCAGGTACAGCCGGATCACCTAGTAAATGATGTAATAAGTAAAAAAGTCCATTTAAAACAACAATAGCGAGTGCTACTTCAAAAGGCATACCGAGTAATTCCATTAAAAGCGGGATGGCTGATAAATCAACAGCACACATTAATAGTCCTTGCACATAATCGGGCCATTCAAAACGGTAATGGATAAAAGGTAAGCGAACCTTAAAAGGTCCTGCTGGGATATACGGTGATTCTTCGCCGTATTTTCTGTTTTTCCATTTCATGACGGTTTTTTCCTCCTTAATTGTAAACCCTTACAAGTTTGAATATTAAATTATGAATACGTAACCATTTTTTTGTAAAGCGATTCCACATGAGTCGTTCAAGCTCATATGGAAGAGGGTAAGGGATTATGCTTTCGAAATGGTTACGTATTCATTTTTGCATAAATAAAAACTATTGATATGCCTTTGTTGTTTTCCTATTAAATACTTTAACAGATTCAGTGATTTTCACGCAACTGTTTTTTTTATTTTCAATCATTTCAATCAGTTCATTGATGGCTAGAAAACCTAAATTTTGCTCAGAGATACTTCCGACGGTTGTTAACTCGATACTACCATGTTTACTTAAGTCAACATTATCGATACCCACTACGCTAATATCGGCTGGGACACGATAACCGGCTTTTGTTGCTTCATCGATGGTTTGTAGAGCGATTGCATCTGTGGCAGCACAAATAGCTGTCGGTGGAGTTGGTAATTGCATCAGTTTTTCAAATGCTTCTTTTACCGCTT
Source organism: Cytobacillus sp. FSL R7-0696 (assembly GCF_038006865.1). NCBI lineage: Bacteria > Bacillati > Bacillota > Bacilli > Caryophanales > Bacillaceae > Cytobacillus > Cytobacillus sp. FSL R7-0696. Next base: position 2,254,556 of record NZ_JBBOWA010000001.1, read on the forward strand.
GTTTTGATGTATTCGTTTGAATCACGTATTGCGATGCAAGGTCTTGAGTGTTCATCCCTTCCACGAAGCCATCGTATCTATTTTTAAATGTACTAACGGTAGAGGGACCTCCAATCCAAGCAATTTGTTTATGACCTAACTCTAGCATATGACGAGCTGAAAGTATGCCAGCCTGAAAATTATCGATTTCAACGAAATGTTTATTATTAATATGTTTTCGATTATATGTAATAAATGGTATATCCATTTTCTCAAACTTCTCGAAAATAGGATCATCAAGTAAGATACAGGACATCACGACCCCATCTACCTTATTTTCAACTACTGAAGTATATGCCTCATTTAATTTCTCATCATTTACAAATTGAACATGCACACGATAACCTTTGCTATTAGCGTAATTAACAATTGCTGCTGTTGTATCGACAAAAAAAGGATTGTGAAGGGGTCCAGAAAGTAACGCAATCGTGTTTGTTTTATTTTGTACAAGAGAACGCGCATGGGCATTCGGAATGTAATGAAGTTCTTCAATCGCAGCCATCACTTTATCTACTGTTGGTTTTTTGACTAGGTTTGGAGTATTAAGTACACGTGATACAGTCGTTTGAGAAACGCCAGCATGTTTGGCAACATCCTTAGAAGAGACCATCTAGTTTCCTCCTTTCATGAAAAACTGTGCTTCCTTATTTTATCAGATTCCCATGGGTGAGAGAAGTCAAAATGACCTAGATTAAGTGCCAGTGAAAAGGGTAAGCAGAGAGTATGAAAGGAAGCGAATAAAATGAAAAAAACGATGATCTTAGTGTTTACGAGTATTTTATTGTTTTCTGGCTCTGCTGTGTCGGCTAAAACAATCCATTCATTTAGCGAGCAGACAACAATTTATGATTATATTGTCTCTGAAAGCTACAGTAAGAACGGTGCAAAAGTAGCCGTTATTGGCAGTAGTGTTGCTCGTGGAAAAGGAGCATCTCATCCGATGTTTTCTTGGTTCCGTTTATTAGAAAAGGAAGTGCGCGAACGCCATTTGCCACATAAAAAAAAGCTGTCATTTCATAATTTTGCTAAAAGCGGTTACACCTTAAATATGCTACTTAAGGATGGAACGGTGGATCAGTTGGTAAAATCAGAGCCTGATTTGGTAATGATTGAAACAGGTGTCGTTAATAGTTATCAATATCATCAAAGCATAAAAGAAACGGAGCAAGCGATTGAAAAAACCGTTGATAAAATTAAAAAGGCCACTCCTGATACGAAAATTCTTTTTCTTTCTCCCAATCCGACAACTGTTCTTTATAACGGAAAAATTGATAATAAGCGCAATCATTCTTATCAAGACTATTTAAAAGCAACAGAACAGTATATTAAAGAAAACGAGTGGCCATATATAGATATTTATCGACCGATGGCAAAAAGAATGGCGGACAGTTCCATTGATTTACAAGACACATTGGCAGATGGGGTGCATCCGAATAATATTGGGTACTATATTTGGTTTCAAGTAATGAATGAGTACTTCAATCAGCCGATCCCGTGGTAAAATGAAAGAAAACCTCGGAGCTGATGAATGTTGAAACAACAATTAACTTTAATGGAAGCATATATGATTGAGCTATTACGTAATCAAGGTGTAACGGATGAAGAAATTATAAGAAAATCTTTGTCAAAGGAAGTGACAGAGTGGAGGAAGTATAACGAGCAGTTCGATTTTGAACAATTAGCTCATCTGGCCCAAAAAGATGAGGCAAACTTTGTTTCAATGATTAACAATGGTTACCGCATCAAATTCCTTACTTTTCCTGGATTGCAACGCATGTTAAGTATGAAGTTCGGATTAGAGAAAGACCAAGATTACACGCTTGTAGAAAACGGAGTAACTAATGTAAAAGTAAGTGAGAGTCAATTAAAAGAGATAGAAAAAGTTTTATCGCTCAACTGGAAAATAAAGAGAGAAGAAACTTCGGTTTCTATCCAAAATGGCTAAAGAAAGATAGCATTCGTTTCTTCATTAGGCGAATGCTTTTATCATTTCTCTTTACTAGAAGACCATAAATAATAGAATATAGAAAAGAATAAAGAAGCTCCTATTGCGTATGGTATGGGAGAACAAAAAAGAATTAATAGACAAAAGGGCATGGTAATCAGAATGGTTTTTTTCCAAAACAAGCAATGATCTTCCTTTCCAAAAAAGGTTGAATATGTGAAAGAGAAAACTTAGGAGGAAATATCACTTGATGAATTATAAATTTTCACCTGAATTAAGCCAGGCGATTGTTGATGGGATATTAAAAGGATATAGGCATTACATTCATGAGCGTGAACAGAAGAAACGTGAAATGCTTATTAGTACAGGTTAGCATGGGTAAAAGGCAATCATATTGAAGATGCCGTAGCACAAGAATGTCGCAAACTTGGGATTCAATTTGAATTTTCTAAAGCCGGTTATGCATGGGGTTATCTTAAATTCGAAAATAAGGCAACAAACTCTTTATTTATCATAAAAAGTGGAGGACCTTCACCACAATCATCACCGAGTCGAAAAGAGGAGCACTATTTAGTTGAACTCTCCAAGATTAATCGTCATATTGATTGGCAGCAATTAGAACAAATGAATGAAGTAGGAGAACAGTTAATGTTAGAAGACGTCACTTCTCAGAATTTTGAACAATTAAGCTTCGGTGAATTCGATTCTCTTAAACAAACGTTTGATCAATTTTATATTGTCTCCTATGAAATGGATGAAACAAAACTATTATCAAAAATTCAACTGCTTATGCCAACTCCGGGCATGAAGAAAATTCATTTAGTTGAAGACTGGTTACCTCTGGCATTTCATTCATCTTATCATATTACAGAGATTGAAGTAGAAGGAATTAGAGGAGAATAACAGGAGGGCTATCTATAGGAGATAGCCCTTCTTAATTATTGTTTTTGTTCTTTTATCCAGTGAGTAATGGTATCGATGATCGTTTCTTGTTGTTTCTTAATAGAAATGTCGGCTGGGTTGTCACCAGATTGTTCTCCGTATACACCAAAATAGGCATGGTTTCCTCCTTCGATTTCTACGAAGTCTGCTTCATCTGGAAGAAAAACCTTCTTCTCGTCAACTTTAGCGGGCGTACTTAGTCCATCATTTGAGCCACTTATGGATAAGACAGGTAGTTTCGAATTTGTCAGTGTATCATTATCAGAGGCATAGGCACCCAGTAGTATTAAACCATGTACTTGATCTATGTTTTTATCGGCGTACATGGCTGCTGCTGCACCACCCATTGAATGGCCTCCAACAAACCAATCTACATCTTTATACGTACTAATGATTTCGTTAGCTTTAGAAACATCAAGTATGGCGATGTTTAGTGTTACATGTGGTATAGCGATAAATAGATTTTCTTTAGCTAATTCTTGACCGATATAAGCATAAGCTTCGGGTTCTACTTTTGCACCCGGATAAAGAATCAGACCTATTTGACTATTAGGGTCACCGAATAAGAGCCAATCATCTTCAACGCTTATTTGGTTGTCTACGGGGATCGTTGGCTCATTCACTGAATGATAAGTGAGCTGAGTCCAGATGAAAAATCCACCGATTGCTGTAACTACTAGAGCTGATAGGATAAGGAATACTTTTGATTTGATTATTTTCTTCATAATTTGCCTCTTAAGTTGTATTTACTTTTTGAAAAATTTGTAGAGCGTATAGATAAAAATAACGATTAATAAAAGGATGAGGATCATCACAAAGGTTTTCACAGCATCATTAGGTGTTTCTGCATATATACCAATGTATGCCCAGATGAAAACAAGTGTATAAATAAAGTCTTTAAATCGAATAGAGAAAACAATCGCTAATATTGTAGCAACTGCTAACATAATAAAGGTCCAAGTCACTTCATTCAATCCGAGAAAAACAGTCTGTTCCATCCCTACAAACCAAACAAATACATTTAAAATACTTGCTACAGAAACCCAACCAATATAAATGGAAAATGGTAGTTTTTCAAAGAAAGTATGAGTGGTATCGTTTATTCTGCCATAGATCAGAATTAAGGTGACAAGTAAAGCAAAAATGATGATTACTGATGTAAGTAGTGCTTGAGCAGTAAAAGCTAGAATCCAACAGCCATTTAATAAAAAGTTAAGAGCTGGTAGGTAGCTAGTTTTTACATAAACAGCATCACCTTTCACGAAAAAAGCTCTGATAATCCAAATAAATAAAAGGAAATAAATGAACCCCCAAATGGAAAATGCAAAACCAGCAGGTTGTAATAAAGGTTGGTTAGCATCAGCAACATTGCCAACATTTGTAGCGGACCAATAATTTAAGAAAATCATTATAGCGAAAGTAATAAGGTAGACAATACCTAGTTTCTTTGACTGATTCATGAATGAGCCTCCCCTTGATAAATAAAATGATGGTATTAATTGTAATACCCTAAAGTGAACGGTAATAATCATAGTATTCTACCAGGGGGAAGGCGAAGTGATATGTCTTAATTTGATAGTAGTTGTTTTATTTTTTCCTCAAAATCACTTGGTTTGTCTGTAGGACCGAAGCGCTCTACCACATTTCCATTTTGATCAATGAGAAACTTAGTAAAGTTCCATTTAATGCTTTTGCTCAGAAAACCTTTTGCTTCTGTCGTTAAATAATTGAATAAAGGGTGTGCTTCTTTTCCATTCACTTTAATGATTTCATGCATAGGAAATGAAACACCATAGGTCATCCGACAAGCTTCACTCGCTTCCTCAGCAGAGTCGAGTTCTTGTTTAAATTGATCCGAAGGAAATCCTAATATAACCAGTCCCGCATCTTTATATTTTTGATATAGGTTCTCAAGTTCTGCAAATTGTGGGGCCAAACCACATTTTGTTGCGGTATTGACAATTAGTAATACCTTGCCTTCATATTGCTCCAATTGATAATTGGTACCGTTTTCGAGTTTTACGTTTATATCATATAAATTCATTTTTTCTCCTCCCCGTCATTTAATTGAGATAACAGTGTATTCAATTCTTGTAATTTTAATTTGAATTGGTCATCAAATATAGCAAATGAATCCCATTTTGTAGCCTTAGTTGCAATCATTTCTGATATCGTACTTTCGGAGTTTCTTCCTTTTGTGGTCAATGAAATGACTACAGATCTTTTGTCCATTGGTGAGGGTGTTTTCGTTATATAATCTTTTTTTACTAGTTTAGAAATAATGGGGTTTAAGGTACCAATCCCTAACGATAACTTTTCACTTAATTGTTTAATAATCATATGATCATTTTCCCACAGAGCGAGTAAGACAATATATTGAGGGTAAGTGAGGTCAAACGGTTCCAGTGCTTTCCGGTATAACTTAGTATATTGATTTGTTGCTTTATAAATAGCAAAACATAATTGATTCTCTAAGGTCTGTGCTTTTACTTTGGCCACCTCCTTATTTACATCGTACACGATACATTATATATCGAGTACGATGTAAATGCAAAAATAAGATGACAATTAAATCATATGTAACAGTTGTTTTCAGTTTCTGTAAATTCCTCCTTTACAATAACTCAGTGATGTTATAATACGAGCAATAATTGTAAGGAGGTCCATTTTCATGATACTTCAAGAAGAAATTAAAGGACTAACGACGAAAGTATTTGGAAAAAACAATCAACTAATATACGATGAAGAATCGTTTATTTTTAAAAATGCTGAATTAAAAATCACTGGTTCAAATAATAAAATCCATATTGGAAAAGGGACAAAACTATCCAATATATTAATTCACATACGAGGTTCAAATAATGAAATTATGATAGGGGAAAATACCGACTTAATTGGTCATATATTATTAAAAGGCAAAAAACAATCAATTAAAGTGGGTGACCGAACGACCTTTAAGAATGTCTATCTATTATCACAAGAAGGAAAGAATATTTCCATTGGAGCGGACTGTATGTTTTCTTATGATATAGCCGTGAGAACAACAGATGCTCATTCCGTTCTTGACCTTGAAACAAATGAAAGATTGAACGGTGCAAAGGATGTGGTCATTGGTAATCATGTTTGGGTTGCTGCTAGTTGCTTGATCTCCAAAGGCGCGGTGATTCCGGACGATACGATCATCGGAGCAAGATCAGTTGTTACTAAACCTTTCTCCGAAGCACATACAACCATTGCAGGCTCTCCAGCTAAGATAATCAAAACAGGGACAACTTGGAGTCGAGAGCGGTTATAGGAGTGGAGTGATAATTATGATGAATTTCATTTCAATAATGAAGAGCCTTATTATATTTCAAATGTAATAAGGCTTAAAATTTATAAATTAAATGGAATAGTGCTTATTGGTCAAGCTTAAGTGAGTAGTATGATAATCTTATAATCTCTTAAGTTATCAGTTGAGTTTGTATTATTCATACTTTACCAAGTTTTGCAGGAGTACAATTAAAGGAGTTAGAAATGCGTGGAAGGTCGTAAGAAAAATAGAATAACTTTTACTCTTGATTATTTAATATATCCAAGTTACAATTGGATATATTTTTCAATATAGGAGTTTTGCCTCGATGTTGGTATTTGTTCTTAACTAATCAACCAATTTTATATGGTTCTTTCTATTACATGGAAAAATCCACTTTTTGAAGTGGTTTGTTTGTCTTGGACAAAAATAGATGAATCAATATAGGTTAAGAACACAACGGCCATCCTTAATTTATAATTGACTACAAAAGCCGTGCTCGTTTGCACGGTTATATTTTTTACTCTCACGTTAGAAATAGGTTTTTTTAACGACCGGTATCATTCTGACAAAAAAGTCATTTGGTAGTCAATATCCTAAAAAGGACAGAAGATGGACTATATGTTCATTTTCTGTCCTTTTTTATTTGGGATTAAGTATCTGTTTGGATGACGTGTGTGTTTATCCACAATGAATAAAGCACATTAAAATATCGACAATAAGCGAGTGATTCCATGAATAATTATATTGAACAAGTTAATGCAAAGGTATGTCTTCAAGAGGGTCCTTTGGTAATTGAACAACTTTTGGTTGAATGTTTTATACAACCTGGGATATCAACAAAAGAACTAGCACGAAAAGTCCTTCTTCCAGTTCCAGTGGCTACTGCGGTTAAGAAGGAACTTATAAAGGCAGGTGCATTAATCCAGGATCGTGGGGTGCGTTGTACCTATAAAGGGCTTTCATATATCGAAAATGAATTAGGATATGATGGATTAGACAAAGCCTTATATCAAAGGCTTATGACTAATGAGACAGATTGGAAGGTAGAGCTTGAAGGTATATTATCGTTACTAACAAGGTTATTTCAATTACGCCCACAAGTTAATGTGCAAATTGATCAATCAAAATGCACACCCGAAACAAGTTTGCGTCGGGCAATACTTTGCCTAAGAGAGCATGCGTTGATAGGAAAAAAAATCTTGTGTGTTGGTGATGACGACCTAGTCAGTGTGTCGCTCGGCCTTCTTCTTAACCGGTTATTTCCGGATAAGAGGAATAAAAACACCATGATTACCGTCATAGATAATGATTACCGATTCTTACAATATATTCTTCATATAAATGAACGAGAAGGCCTATCTATTAATGACCTTCATATGGATTTGCGACAATTACTACCAGAGTATTTTCACGAACAATACGATTGCTTTTTTACAGATCCGCCTTATACGTTACAAGGAATGTCTTTGTTCCTTTCTCGCGGAATAAGCGCTTTAAAGAAAGAAAAAGGCTTCCCAATCTTTTTGTCATTTGCCCATAAATCACCAGACTTTATGCTGGCATTGCAGCATGAGCTAATACACATGAGTCTCTCAATTAAAGAGATTATAGTAAATTTTAATGAATACGAAGGGGCACAAATGATTGGAAATAAAGGACAAATGATCGTTCTTCAAACAACAGAATCAACGAAGCCTAATATTATAGGTCGATTCGAAGATGCAATCTATACAGGTGAGGTAAGGCAAACAATCCGTACTTACCAATGTAAGTCGTGTAATAGAGCAACCCTTGTTGGCATCCAGGGAGACTTTCCTACAATCGAAGCGTTGAAAAATCAAGGATGTCCGGTGTGCAATCAAAATAAATTTGTGTTAGTAAAAAAACAAGTTAGGAGGAAATGAAGTTGAATAATATTGATATGAAAAATTTAGGACTTACTGAAGAATTTATACAGGAGTCTAAAAAATATAAAGACCTTTTTATTGGTAGAGTTTCATCACAATCTAAAAACTTATATAAGGTAATCACAGAAAAAAGTGAGATAGTTGCTGAGATCTCTGGTAAATATCACTATAATGTAAAAGGAATTTCTGAATATCCTGCTGTGGGAGATTTTGTAATGATTGATAGAACAAATAATTCACAGGGGAACGGAATTATTCATCACATACTTTCACGAAAAAGCGCATTTGCACGTAAAATGGCAGGAACTAAAGAAGATATACAGATGGTAACTACAAATATTGATACGGTTTTTATTTGTATGTCATTGAACGATGATTATAATCTACGTAGACTAGAGCGTTACCTTTCTATCGCATGGGATAGTGGTGCAACACCGGTTATTGTACTTACAAAATCAGATTTATGTAATGAAATAGAAGCAAGGCTTAATGAAATATCTTCTATTGCAATAGGTGTAGCAGTACATGTTACAACAAGTGTTTCTGATGAAGGGTACCATTCCTTAAAAAGTTATCTCGCTAGCGGTAAGACAGTAGCGTTTATAGGTTCATCTGGAGTTGGAAAATCAACCTTAATCAATTGTCTGATAGGGCAAAAAATATTAGATACGAATGGTTTAAGAAATGATGATAAGGGCAGACACACTACTACAAGACGAGAACTGATTATGTTGCCAAATTTAGGTGTTGTTATAGATACCCCCGGTATGAGGGAACTTGGGATTATAAGTGCAGATTTAACGACATCCTTTTCTGATATTAATCAACTTGCTTTTGATTGTAAATTTAATGATTGTACACATCAACATGAGCCGAACTGTGCAGTACAAAAGGCAATTAAAGATGGTTTTTTGTCTGTTGAGAGGTTAGAAAGCTATTGGAAACTAAAAAAAGAGACTAAGTATCAAGGTTTGAATTCTAAAATGATTGAAAAAGAAAAGACAAATGAAATGCTTAGTAGTATGGGCGGCATGAAAAACTTTAGGAATTTCAGAAAGTCCATCAAAGAACAGAGTAGAGATAAAAAAAGATGAAGTCTAAGAAAGGATTAAAATAAAGAATAGGGTAACATCTCCATGTTGAGCTGTTACCCTATTTTTTGATAGATAGGTTGTATAGTTAAATAGGATTTTTATTTTTGAAATAGTGTACATAAACTGAAGGACGAGATTGACACGCAATATCTTATGAACATAGAAAGAATAAGTTCAGAAGATAAAAGAACTGAAAAATGGCTTTATTTCTTCCAAAACGATCCATTTAATAGAAGCTATTTAATACAAATGTTGATATCTCTTATTTAGATATCGTTATCTATTCACATCTACCAAAAATTGCTATAATTAAGAATAGACCAACCATTATACATTAAGTACCTCAAAAACTCTTCCAACCCAAAATTTGAAATGCAGGTGAAGCTTGTGTTAATTAAAGATTCTTGGTTTACTGTGCAATTAATTGATAGTAAAACGTATGCGATTAGTGAATATGGCCACTGGGAAAAAGTACATTCGTTTTTACTCATTGGTGAAGAAAAAGCGGTACTCATTGATACAGGTCTTGGAATAGATAACATTAAACGTATAACCGATCAATTAACTTTCTTACCTATTGAGGTCATAACAACGCATGTTCATGTCGATCATATTGGTGGACATGGGTTGTACGATACGATTTACGTTCATGAGCTAGATAAAGACTGGTTAGTTAATGGTATTAGTGGTCTTACGCTCCAACAAATCCGCACTGATATACAAAGAGATATTACAATCCCCACCCCGAAAACATTTAATCCTGAAACGTATCAGCCTTTTACAGGAGAGCCGACCGCTTTACTAGCGGATGGTGATGTGCTGCAATTAGGGAATCGAAAACTCAAAATCTATCATACGCCAGGACACTCACCGGGGCATATTACTATTTTTGATGAAACATATAACTACCTATTTACAGGTGATTTATTGTATGATACTGAGCCTATATTCGCTTTTTATCCTTCGACGAGTCCCTCTGATCTCGTACGATCAATTGAAAAAATAGCGCTGATTCCCAATGTTGCAAAAGTGTTCGGATCACATCATACATTAGGATTAGCACCGACTGTTTTGAAGGAAGCTTATGATGCAGTTCAGTATTTAAAGAGTCATCAATTGGATCGATTTGGGACAGGCATACATTCCTTTCAACAGATAAGTTTCCGATTTTAGACAGAAAGAAGGGTGAATGGTGAAATTATACATGACAAGACATGGTCAGACAGAATGGAATAGAGAAAGAAGGCTACAGGGAAGATTAGATTCTAACCTAACAACAATTGGGAGGGAGAACGCCAAATTATTAGGAGAACATTTAAGCAAAGTCCCGTTTGATGCGATTTATGCCAGTCCAAGTGGAAGAACGATGATGACGGCGAGCCTGATTAAAAGCAATCGCCCAATTAAGATTTTTACTGATGAGGATTTACAAGAGATTTATATGGGAAGTTGGGAGGGGCAGCAACAATCAGATGTAGAAAAACAATACGCAGATGAGTTCCATGCCTTTTGGCGTGCGCCTCATCTCTATCATCCAACAGAACGAGAAAGTTTTCAGCAAGTACAGGATCGAGCAGTAAAAATGCTAAAAAGAGTGATGACAAACCATAAGAATGGAAATGTTTTGCTTGTTACACATACGGTCGTAATTAAAACGCTTCTTGCCTACTTAAAACAAATACCTATGGAAAATCTTTGGGATGCCCCGTACATTCATGATACTTGTCTTTCAGTAATTGACATTGTAAATGGTCAGAAAAATATCCTATTGGAAGCAGATATGTCTCATCTTCAACCGGACCAATATGAATTCACTTAGGGAGGTTACATTGTGCAGAGAGAAATGACGGAAGCGGGTCATCTTTTAAATGATAAAGGGGAACTTGTTCAAGCAGGGTATGCAAAACAGCTCCTGCTTACATATGATCGAAAGGCCATCAAGGCTCAAGCATGGAGAATAAAGGAATGGGATTATTATTTAGTTTGTAATGATGATTTTGGTGTCGCTCTAACCATTGCCGACAATTCCTACATGGCTTTATTGAGTGTGTCTTTTCTTGATTTTAAGCGTGCATCCTATCGAACGACAAGTATGATGAAGCCTCTTACATTTGGGAAGTTGAACTTACCGTCGACTTCAAAGGAAGGCGATATTGTTTACCAAGATAAGCGAATTAAGCTGTCTTTTTCGCATATAAAGAATGGTAGGAAATTATGTTGTCATATGAAAAATTTCGATGGTAAAACTGACTTTGCCTGTGACATTGATTTAGTTAATGAGGCTAAAGATTCTATTGTAATGGCTATTCCATTTAAGGAAGATCGACAAGCGTTTTACTATAATCAAAAGATCAATGGTATGCGTGCAAAGGGCAGTGTCCACTATGGGCAAACAGAATATCAATTTCAGGAAAAGAATAGCTTTGCTACATTAGACTGGGGCAGGGGAGTATGGACATATAAAAATACGTGGTATTGGGGATCAGCATCTGGTGTTGTCGAGGGGAAAACATTCGGTTTTAATATCGGCTATGGTTTTGGCGATACTTCACTTGCCAGTGAAAATATGCTCTTCTATGATGGAGTGGCCCATAAACTGGAAGAGGTTACTTTCCATATCCCACAAAATAATGGAATCTTTGACTATCTCTCACCTTGGCGATTCACTTCAAGCGATGGAAGATTCGAAATGGACTTCATCCCCATTTTAGATCGTAAAGACCACACCTCGGTCATAGTTATTTCTAGTGATCAACATCAAGTATTTGGTCATTTCACTGGTAAAGCGGTATTGGATGATGGAACAACCATTGTACTGAAAGACTTTCTTGGTTTTGCTGAGAGGGTGGAGAATAAATGGTAAGAAAAAGGTGGTTATTATGGGTTGGTTAAATATAGGGAGTCTGGTTTTAGGCATGGTTGCTTGGATCTTACCGTTGCTGAATCTTAGTCGAGAACAAGAAAATACCAAACGGTGGACGACGTATTCATTTTTATGTTTCATCTGTTGTAGTACGGCTATTTTATTCCAATTAATGGTGCAAAAATTTCTTGTAGAAATAGGAGATTTTAGTGCCTTGATGGATATAACCAGTTCAGCTGTCTTTGCTTCAAGTGTGCTTTTAGTCGTGACAATTCTATTGAATGTATTGGCATGGGTAAAATATACGAAAACGATATAGAAGGGGAATGAGGGTGGGTCGATGATAAACGAAGAATTTATTAAAGTGTGGAGTCATTACTTATCGCGTCTTTTAAGTGATCGTTTTTATGAACTTATCCTTCCCCTCATTGTTCTCGGTATTTCTGGGTCTCCTATTATAACGACGGCTGTATTAATGGTGCAAAAGGCGGCATCGATTCTCTTTGCCATTCCAGTAGGAACGTTTATTGAAAGAATCAATGTGGTGACTGTAGCTTGGGTTGCCAATTTCGTATACGGCTGTTTGTTATTTTTTCTTTCTTATATTTTCGCTAGAGGTATAGGGGACCTATGGTTGATCACTATCATTATATTTTTACTCGGTTTTGCTGGTCTTGTTATTCAAATTGCCCAACAAGCAATGATTCCCCGCATTGTTTCGAGAGAAAGGCTTTTAAGTGCGAATAATTTACTTAAGGCAGCGGATGCCATTGTTACATTCATTGGCCCAGCCTTAGGTGGCTATCTCCTTGCAACATATGGTGGCTCGACTACCCTCATCATTTGTGGCACGCTCTATCTCGCAGCCATGCTTCTGCTTATTTTCATAAAATACAATCATCAACCAACGGTGAAAAAACAACAAACTTTAATAAAAAGTGTAAGGACTTTTATCGAAGAATCGAAAGCAGGAATGGGCCAACTTTTTATTAATACGCCACAAATGTTAATTACTTTAACAGCGATATCCCTCTCTTTTAGTACCACCTTTATCATCCTCAGTGTCATCATGCATGCAGATTTAACGCTATCTTTTTCAGAAACACAAATTGGACTGTTACTGTCATGCGCCGGTATTGGTAATCTGCTAGGTGTTTTTCTCATGCCGCGGTTTAAGCAAATGAATTGGCTACCTTTCCTAGGTATCCTCATGGCAATCTCAGGGGTTGGGATTATACTTTTGACCACTAGTCATTTTTATTTGATGTGTTTGGGGATGGTTCTATTTGATGGTGCGCTTTCAATGGGATTTGTTGTCCAAATCTCTGTCCAACAAGGAATTACACCCGATCATTTAATCGCTCGCGTCAGAAGCGCAGTACATGTTCTGACAAGTCTTACCGGAATGCTCGCTACTTTCTTAGCAGGGGTGATAACTGAATGGAACACTTATTTGCCCTTCTTAATCGGGACCACAATATTAAGCTTATTATCTCTGTTTCTATTCAAATATAGACACAATGGTGTGAGGCTAAGTGAGATGAGACCACTGGATTGAAGCAAAATAGGAATAGTGGAGGTAATTAGGGAAAAAAAGATAAAAAGAAGTGTTGGGAAATGTGAAAGTTTCAATACGAACACAGCTAGGATGAAAAGCAGAACGATGAATTGTCAAATTGGAGATACGAACACAACTAGGATGGAAAGCAGGTAGATGAGTTGTCAAATTGGGAATACGAACACAACTCGTATGAAAAGGAGGTAGGTGAGTTGCCAAAATGGGAATACGAACATAACTCGGATGAAAAGCAGGTAGATGAGTTGTCAAATTGGGGATAAGAACACAACTCGGATGAAAAGCAGGTAGATGAGTTGTCAAATTGGGAATACGAACACAACTCGGACGAGAGGAGGTAGGTGAGTTGCCAAAATGGGAATACGAACATAACTCGGATGAAAAGCAGGTAGGTGAGTTGCCAAAATGGGAATACGAACATAACTCGGACGAAAAGGAGGTAGGTGAGTTGTCAAAATGGGAATACGAACATAACTCGGACGAAAAGGAGGTAGGTGAGTTGTCAAAATGGGAATACGAACATAACTCGGATGGTAAGCGGTGAGATGAGTTGTCAAAATGGGAATACGAACATAACTCGGACGAAAAGGAGGTAGGTGAGTTGCCAAAAAGGGAATACGAACATAACTCGGATGAAAAGCAAGTAGGTGTGTTGTCAAAAACGAAATCCGAACACATCCCAAATGAAAAAGCAAAAAGATGTGGTGACGGACCTAAAATAGTCATGAGAAAAAGCAAGTGGTAAGATAGATTGCCAAATTCGTGATGACAAACATAACAAGTGACAAAAATGCGCTGAGTCGAAATCCCCCATTCCCCTACTACAAATGTTATCCTCTCAGTTTGAACCTCCCCAATCACCTCCAAACGCTACTTATCGCCACAAAAAAAGACACGGAGAAATTTAATTTTGGAATTCCCTCGTGTCTGATTCTAGCTTGCCCTTATTTATAGACAGCAATCGCTGATTCGGCAAGTTTTTGAATAGTGATATTGTCCATTGGCGGATTATGAAGACCAGCACGGACGTCTCGGTAATATCTTTGAAGTGGATTATTACGTTGTAAGCTTTTTGCTCCTGCGACACGCATCGCTTTATCGACAACGGTAAGTGCTGCATGTGTGACTTGGTATTTAGCAACAGATAGTTCGTTTTCAATATATTTTCTTCTATCTATATCATCGTATACTTCGGCCACGTGATAGAGTAGATGTCTTGCAGCAAGCAAAGCGGCATCGATTTCACCGAGAAGTGTTTGTACATTCGGTAATTCACTAATAGACCCCTTTATACTATTTGGTTTATGCTCTAAGGCAAATTGTACGGCATAATCTCTAGCTGCTTGAGCAATTCCGAGATAGCAGGCGGGGATATGTAATACCCATCCATTTAAAGATTTTCCCCTGTCAGCAATTGTTTCAACGAGTGCCTCTTCAGGAATGACTACTTGATCTAATACGAGATCATGACTTCCTGTTCCTCTCATAGCCACGACGTCCCATGTTTCGTCAATAGATAATCCTGGCGTATCTTTATGAATTAAGAAAAAGCCAATCGTTTGTTTCTCCTCTATCCAGGCAGAAGTGAGAAAATAGGTTAAAGCAGGCGACATGGTTGTAAAATTTTTACGGCCATTAATAACCCACGAACCTTTTTGGCGCACAGCAGTTGTTCCGGGTCTGCCACCTCTTGTCGGGCTACCTGTTTGTGCTTCGCTCACAGACCGGTTCACAAGTGCGCCTTTTTGTACATCATTTGCAAAAGAGGCAAGTTGTTTCTCTGTCCATAGTTGCTTTTCATAGATTTCACCTAATCCACCAACATGCCAGCCGATACTTAAGGCAGTGGCACTATCGTAGGAAGCAAGGGTTTCTTGGAAAAGAACCATGTCATACACACCAAGCCCCTCACCCCCATATTTTTTAGGTAATGTCACTTTTGTATAACCTAATTCCACTAATTCACGAATATTCTCATGAGGGAATTTCGCCTCTTCATCTATCTCTTGTGAACGACTAAGAAACGTCGCTTTTTTTGTCTGTAATGCATGTAACCACTTTGTCTGCTCTTCCGTCTTCACGAATAATTGTGAAACCAATGTCTCTTCCTCCTCTAATGAACGATCTAATCCCTACTTCCTTTGTTGGTTTAAATGTTAAACAAGTGGTTCAGGTTCGTCAAGGAGGGGATACTGGTTTGTTGAAATATTTAAAAAATAATAAAATTCCGACTTTACATATAGAAATTGTTTTGTTAATCTTTTTTTATAAAATTCTAACACCGATGCAGTAATGCAGGAAAGTGAGGTTTAAATGATCTTACTGAAGCATATTCATAAAAAGTTTAAAAATAACCATGTATTAAAAGGTATTGATTTAGAAGTATCCAAAGGGGATGTTGTTACAATTATTGGTCCGAGCGGTTCAGGAAAAACAACGCTCCTTAGATGTGTGAACTATTTGGAAAAACCAGACGAAGGAACAATATCAATCCATGATTTAACGATACAAACAAAAAAACCAGTAAAGAAAGACATTCTCCAATTAAGAAGAAGGACGGCGATGGTTTTTCAACACTATAATCTTTTTGAGAATAAAACGGTTCTAGAAAACGTCACAGAAGGTTTAATCGTCGCACAAAAGAAATCGAAAAAAATAGCGAGAGAAATCGGGATAGACATTCTAACTAAGGTAGGTTTAGCAGATAAGATCAATGCGTATCCGCAACAACTTTCTGGAGGTCAAAAACAAAGAGTGGGGATTGCCCGGGCGTTAGCGCTCAATCCGGACGTTATATTGTTTGACGAGCCAACTTCAGCACTTGACCCGGAAATGGTAGGAGAAGTGCTAGAAATTATTCGAGAAATAGCTAGTGGTGGGGTTACGATGATGATAGTCACCCATGAGATAGATTTTGCTCGTGAGGTTTCGAATAGAGTGGTATTTATGGATGATGGCCAGATTATCGAACAAGGGCCGCCTGACGACATTCTTATTCACCCGAAACAAGAGAGAACAAGGAAGTTTTTAAAAAGAATAATGAAAGAACCAGACTTTACTATCTAAGAGAATGGAGGACTAAAATGAAAGGGTTAAATATTGCATTTTTAATTATAATAAGCGTTTTATTCATTGCTGGGTGCTCGTCTTCAAGTAATGGGACAACTGAAGATGGTAAGAAAGTTATTACTGTCGCCATAAGTGACGAGGTGAATCCACCATTCCTATATGCGGACGATAATAATGAGCCAATTGGTTACGATATGGATTATTTGAAAGAAGTAGAAAAGAAATTAGAAGACTACCATTTTGAATATGTTTGGGGAGAAGAGGAAGCAAATTTAGTTGGCGTGGATACAGGCAAATATGATTTTGCGATTAATTGGTTTTTTAAAAACCCTGAAAGAGAAGAAAAGTTCCTTTATCCAGAACAGGAATTTGGTTATTCACTCACTTCTCTCGTAACACAACCAGATCGTGAAGATATCAAAACATTAGAAGATATGGTAGGCAAAAAATTAGCACCGATGTCTCCTAGTGGTGGTTTAAGAACAATATTAAATAGTTATAACAAAAACAATCCTGATGAGCAAATTGATATTGAGAGTATTGAATTTCCTTCTAATGCAGATAACCTAGAGCGGGTTAATGATGGTAAGGATGATGCCATGTTTATTAATGTAACAACATTCAATGCTGTCCAAAAAGAGTTGGATTTAAATTTGAAAGTGGCCGGGATTGTGTCAAAAGAGCCTGTTTATGCCGTCTTTAATAAAGAACACACAGAATTAGCTAAAGAGTTCGATGAGGTGACGAAAGAGCTTATTGAGGATGGTACCTTACCAGATTTGGCTGAAAAATGGTTTGAAGTCAATTTCTTCGAGAACTTAGATTATATCAATGAGGAAAACTATAAATTTAATCCGTAATCACATCGAATTACGGATTATTCTTTGTTATTAGAAAGGGGAGAAGGTTGAATGTCTGTGGTGAATGATTGGTTTAGTTTGTTTATACAAGTATTAGATAAGCTACCAATCACCTTATTTATGTTACTCATTTCATTAGTTTGTTCATTAGTCTTAGGCGTAGCTATAGCGATTATCCGTATTAAGAGATTCAAAGTACTTTATCAAATCGCAACATTTTATCTCTCATTCTGTCGATCGACACCTTTATTAGTGCAATTATTTCTTGTTTATTTTGGGTTACCACAGCTGTTATTAGCTTTTCAAATTGATATTAATAGTATGGATCGGATGATTTTTGTTTTAATTAGTCTCTCCCTGCATAATGCTGCTTATCTTTCAGAAGTTGTACGTTCTGCCTATTTGGCAGTTGGTGAGGATCAATTTGAAGCAGCATATAGTGTAGGAATGACTTATACACAAGCATTATGGAGAGTGGTGTTGCCTCAAGCCTTCGTTTTATCTTTACCGAATTTAGGTAATAACATTATCGAGCTATTAAAAGATACTTCCTTAGCATTCACGATTGGTATTATCGATATTATGGGTCAAGTAAGGATTATATTAGGTAATAACCATGGTATAGGTATGTTTGAGATTTATGTCGTCATTTCTCTTATATACTGGGGCACTTGTATTTTAATAGAAATGGTCATTAGTACATTAGAAAAGGTTTTAAAGAAAGGAAAGATCAGTTTATCCAAATTATAATGAAGGAATGAACACTTAATGCCTATGATCAATTTTGAATTTGCTATTGAGCAGATTCCTGAGGTTTTAAAAGGGGTGCCTATCACCTTAGCGATTGCTGTTGTTGCAATGGTGTTTGGATTGATATTCGGTCTGCTAATTGCTCTTTGCCGAATTTATCGCGTCCCTATCCTTAATCGCCTCTTCATTATTTATATATCATTTATTAGAGGTACGCCATTATTGGTACAATTATATGTATTCTTCTACGGTGTGCCTGTTCTATTAGAAAAAATGAATCAATCTTTCGGTACAGCCTATAATGCTGATCATATTTCACCACTGCTTTACGCTTTTATTGCATTCACAATTAATGTATCAGCTTATCAAGCAGAAATTATGCGGGCATCCTTAAATGCTGTACAAATCGGACAAATGGAAGCGGCCCATTCTGTGGGAATGACTACTTTTCAAGCGTTAAAAAGAATTGTCCTCCCGCAAGCTTTCTTAGTGGCCTTACCAAACTTGGGAAATACATTTATTGGTTTAATAAAGGCGACCTCACTAGCATTTGCGGTAAAAGTTGTAGAAGTGATGGCACTGGCAAAAATCATTGCTAATGATGGTTATCACTTTTTGGAAATGTACTTAGTCGCTGCTCTGATCTATTGGTTGATTTGTTGGTTATTGGAAGTGCTA
Organism: Cytobacillus sp. FSL R7-0696; assembly: GCF_038006865.1. Lineage (NCBI taxonomy): Bacteria > Bacillati > Bacillota > Bacilli > Caryophanales > Bacillaceae > Cytobacillus > Cytobacillus sp. FSL R7-0696. The sequence continues at coordinate 2,273,574 of NZ_JBBOWA010000001.1, forward strand.
TTTACCTATATAGAAGGAAAAATGAGGAATAAAGAGATAAAGCAAAAGAAAATGAACACAACGATTAGTAAAGATGTTCCTTTAAGAGTCTAAAGCTAAAATGAAGTCTACGGGCTTCTTTTTTTTGGAAAATTTCATTCAGTACCTTGCAATGTATAATACTACCTGCTATAGTATGATTACAGAATTTAATAACACATATTGTTTAGTACTATATAATATATAGTAGTGGAAGGAGGAAGAAAATGAACGTCCAGTTTAAGAAGGGTGTGCTCGAGTTATGCGTCTTAGTTTTGCTTGATAAGCAGGATCATTATGGATATGAGCTCGTACAGAAGATATCTGATCAAATTCAAATATCTGAAGGTACGGTTTATCCATTATTGCGCAGGTTAACGAAGGAAGAGTATTTTACAACTTATTTACAGGAATCTAAAGAAGGTCCACCAAGAAAATATTATCAGTTAACAGATAAAGGACGCATCTATTTACAGGCGTTGTTAGCAGAGTGGTACGAATTTACAAACGGGGTTAATCATTTAATAAAAGAAGGTGTTAAAGATGAATAAACGGGAATTTCTCATCACCTTAGAAGCGGAATTAAAAGATATTGATAAACAAGAAAGAATGGAATTACTTCAAGATTATGAAGCCCATTTCGAATTTGGATTAGAAGAAGGGAAAACAGAGGAGGAAATTGCTAAAGATCTCGGTTCACCGAGAGGCATTGCTAAGGAGGTTAAGGCGAGTTACCATATCGAGCAAGCAAAAGGTGATGGTGGCATCCAAAATATTTTGCAGGCGACATTGGCTGTCATTGGATTAGGTCTATTTAATCTAATCATTGTCCTCGGTCCCTTCCTTGCCATCGTTAGTATAATCTTTTCCGGTTGGATTGTAAGTTTTGCAGGTATTATTTCACCCTTATTAGTGCTCATCGACATTTTTATAACCTCATCATTTGAATTAGTGAACTTATTTGCTGCTATTCTTTTTTGTGGGTTGGGGTTATTATTATTGGTCGCTATGATGTATGTTACTAAATTCATGAAGAAAATTTTTATTCGTTATCTTTCTTATAACGTCTCGATTGTTAAAGGAGGTATGAAGGGTGATTAAGAAGTTATTATTAATTGGTGGATTGCTCGTTTGCGTTGGTGGAGTCGGGTTTGCGTTTACCTATGGGCAATTGCAAGCAGAAAATGTTTCGGAGACGAAAACAATTGAAGAAGCCTTTAACAATGTAGAGGTTAAAACAGATAATGCCCAAGTTATCCTCGCTCCAACCGATGGCGAGGCAGAGGTGAGATTAAGTGGTGAAATGAAAGGAAAAGAACATGAGGATTTCAAAGTATCCGTTGCAGGAGATACTTTGAAAGTAGAGCATCAAACGGATAAAAGGACGTTTCGCTTATTTAGTTTTGATTTAGAAGAGTTTAATAAACAAATAGAAGTTTATTTACCAAGAGAAGCATATGAAGAAATAAGTGTCGAAAGCAGCAATGGTGTCATAGATGTATCGGAGTTGAATGCCAATCAAGTCATATTAGATACGAAGAATGGAAAGCTACGATTAAAGCAACTTGATAGTGATTATATTCATGCAAAAACGAGTAATGGTGCAATCATTGCAAATGATATACAAGGTGAAATAAAAGCTCAAACGAGTAATGGAGCTATCCAAATGTCACTACCAACTATTCACTCTCCGTTAGACTTAGCCACTTCCAATGGTGCGATTATTGTTGAGGTAGAAGAAGCAGTTAACAATACAACCATCACAGCTAACACGAGCAATGGTTCGGTGCAAATCCTTGGATCGAATGAAGGAAATCGAACCATTGGTGACGGGTCGGTAGAAGTGAAGTTGAAGACAAGTAATGGGAGAATTGAATTAACGGAAAAATAAGGAACGTAGGAGGCAGTCCCTTGAGGCTGTCTCTTTTTTCTCGGCGAAACCTGTGTGTGGAAAATATTGTAATATACTATGTTGGGAGAGGGTGTCCCGGTGATTAAGAGTTGCTAAAAGGAAGGAATGTTGTACTTGGCTAGGAATAGAGGGGGAGTATAGAAAAATAAGTAATCACGACACTCAGACAGGAGGGAAAAACGAATGCGGTGTGCGCAAAAGCAAAGGAAAACTCAGTGCCAACAGCGCGTAAAAGGGAAATACGCGCAAAAACAAAGGAAAACTTAGAGCCAATTGCGCGTAAAAGAGAGATACGCGCAAAAGCAAAGGAAAACTTAGAGTCAATTGCGCGTAAAAGAGAGATACGCGCAAAAGCAAAGGAAAACTTAGAGTCAATTGCGCGTAAAAGAGAGATACGCGCAAAAGCAAAGGAAAACTTAGAGTCAACTGCGCGTAAAAGGGAAATACGCGCAAAAGGAAAGGAAAATTTAGAGTCAACTGCGCGTAAAAGGGAAATACACGCAAAAGCAAAGAAAAATTTAGAGTCAACTGCGCGTAAAAGAGAGATACGCGCAAAAGGAAAGGAAAACGCAGAGTCAACTGCGCGCAAAAGGGAGATACGCGCAAAAACAAAGGAAAACGCAGAGCTAACTGCGCGTAAAAGGGGAATACGCGCAAAAGGAAAGGAAAACCCAGTGGCAACTGCGCGTAAAAAGGAAATACGCGCAAAAGGAAAGGAAAACTTAGGGCCAACTGCGCGTATAGGAGAAATACGCGCAAAAGGAAAGGAAAACGCAGAGTCAACTGCGCGTAAAAGAGAAATACGCGCAAAAGCAAAGGAAAACCCAGAGTCAACTGCGCGTAAAAAGGAGATACGCGCAAAAGGAAAGGAAGACCCATTGCCAACTGCGCGTAAAAGAGAAATACGCGCAAAAGCAAAACAAAGCCCCACGCTAACTGCGCGTAATACAGTCTTATGCATATGGTAATTCCTCTTCTTGTAGAAGGCGACTTCTGACCATGCAAATAAAGTGGTAAGAAATTGCTGCCACAAGTATATAAAAAGAAGCATTCACCGCCCTCAGTAAAACCTACACCCTCTTAGACTCTAAGAGTGGATTACATCAATCATGATTCTAAAACAAAGTACTCAGAACAGATTAAAGCGTCTCAATGACTGTGGTATCCACTACACCTTGTTGTTCCATATACTTTACTGTAGCTGTGGCGAGCATGTTTGCTGCAATGAGCATGCCTCTTTCATCAATATCAAATTTAGGATGATGATGAGGGTATGGTGTTCTTCCAACAATAGCTGCACCGGTATTGAAGAAGGTGCCAGGAACTTTTTGTAAATAGTAAGCGAAGTCTTCACCACCCATACGAGGGGCAATCTCTACAGCCGCAGTTACACCAGGAACCTCACCAGCTAATTGAGCAACAAACTTTGTTTCAGCTGCATGGTTGACAAGAGCTGGATAGCCATGAACATATTTATAATCATAACTTGCAGCCGCAGTTAAGCAGGTTCCTTCGATTACACGCTCGATTTCTCTTTCCATCCTATTCCTTATGTTTTCGTTAAAGGTTCGAACCGTTCCTGTAAGTGTGACAGAATCAGCTATGACATTGAATGCATTTTTGGCATCGAATTCACCAATAGAAAGAACAGCAGATTCGAGTGGATCAATACGGCGGCTAACGATTTGTTGGAGATTAACAATGAGTTGAGCGCCGAGAACGATACTGTCATTTGCTTCGTGAGGATGGGCGCCATGTCCACCTCTTCCTTGGAGTTTAATATGGAAGCGGTCAGCTGCTGCCATGAGTGGCCCAGAACGATAGCCGATTTCACCTAATGGTTCACCGGATGAAATATGTTGACCGAAAATAACATCGACCCCTTCCAAGCAACCATCTTCAATCATCGCAATCGCACCACCCGGCATATATTCTTCCGCATGTTGATGAATGAAGACAATTGTGCCCTCAATTTCATTTTGAAGTTTATTGAGTACTTTTGCTAAAACAAGTAATGTCGCTGTGTGTGTATCGTGACCGCAAGCATGCATGACACCGGGTTTTTTAGACTTATAAGGAAAATCATTTTCCTCATGAATGGGTAATGCATCGAAATCCGCTCTTAAAGCGATGGTTTTTCCGGGCTTTGCTCCATGTAATTTAGCGACAACACCACGCTCTCCTACACCAGTTCGGACTTCATGTCCAAGCTTTTGGTGATAGTTAGCAATGAACTTGGGTGTTTCCACTTCTTGAAAAGAAAGTTCAGGGTGCTGGTGCAAATGTCTTCTGATTTCAACCATTTCGTTATAATGTTCTTGTAGTAATGAATAAAGCTTTTCTAACATATAAATCCTCCTTCTATGTAAAAAAATATGGTGAATCCTTCATCACGTTTGAGTGAATAAGTTTATAATAGTTGAAGAGGAGAATAAATTCCAATATATTTTTAGAATATTTCGTTTTATTTCTTGCGGGAGGTGCCTTTCATGTTTATTGAAGACCGTTCAAAGACAAGGGAAAAGCTAGAAAGAGAGGAATTCTTGAAAGTAAGGTATTGGATGTCGCCTGATCCACCTTGTATTTCTTTAGGAGAAACGTTAGGACAAGCTGGTGAAAAGATGAATCGATATCAAGTAAGTAGCTTACCAGTCATTGATGATCATAAGAAGCTAGTTGGCATCGTATCTATGAAAAAATTATTTTCTTATCTTCTTAAAGGTCAAGATAGAGATGTCACCATTCATCCGGTGCCAACGAGGAATTTTGCCTATGTCCGGTTGGATGATTCCATCCTCTATGCAGCTTCCTTTCCTTATGAGGAACTGCCAGTAGTAGATGAAAATGATTATGTTGTCGGAATGATTCATACAAGAGAGATGATGGATGGATATAAAAAATGGATTCATCGCATTGAACAGCAAGAGAATGCCACAGAAGTATTGAAGGTTATTTTAGAACGAGCTTACGAAGGGATCGCTGTTGTTGATCAGTATGGGGTCGTGCAGGAATTTAATGAAGCTTATAGTCAATTTATTGGTGTGAAGAGGGAGGATGCGATTGGCCGTCATGTGACTGAAGTGATTGAAAATACGAATCTTCATCAAACGGTTAAAACAGCTACACCAGAACGTGGGGTAGTCCAAAGAATAAATGGTCAAGATATGATCGTTCACCGTATTCCACTATGGCAAGAGGGGAAAGTGATTGGTGCCATTGGCATGCTTATTTTTGAGGGTGTGACAGAAGTATATAAAATCTATCAATCATTACAAAAAAATCAACAAGAAAACAGTAATAATCGTCCGCCCTTTGTCGAACAACTTAAAAACGATCGCCATGTTACATTAGACGATATTGTTGGTGAAAGTAGGGAAATTAAAGAGATTAAGCGATTAACAAGGCGTGCTGCGCGTACAATGGCTACCACACTGATTACGGGAGAAAGCGGAACAGGGAAAGAAATGGTTGCGAAAAGCATGCATGTATTGAGTCCGTTTGCCGAGGGTCCTTTTATTAGTGTGAATTGCGGGGCAATCCCAGAAAGTCTGTTTGAATCAGAGCTATTTGGCTATGAAGAAGGTGCTTTTACTGGAGCAAAGAAAGGTGGGAAATTAGGTAAATTTGAATTGGCGCAGTATGGAACGCTCTTTTTAGATGAGATTGGCGAATTACCTTTAGTCATGCAAACGAAACTATTACGAGTCTTGCAAGAAAAAGAAGCGGAGAGAATTGGTGGTAACAAGAAATACCCGATTCGTGCGCGGATCATTGCCGCAACTAATCGTAACTTGAAAAAATGTATTCAAGAGGGGAGCTTCCGTGAGGATTTATATTATCGTCTAAATATCATCGAAATTCCCCTTCCTTCCTTAAAAGAAAGGAAAACAGACATTCCGTTATTATTAAATGAATATACGAAAAAAATCTGCAAGCAATATCAAATCGAAGAGAAAATCTACACACCTGAAGCAATTGGAATGCTTGTACAACGGGATTGGCCGGGTAATATTCGTGAACTTGTTAATGTCATAGAAAGGTTAGTTACCCTCGTCGAACAACCCGTGATTGACATTACCCATATACATACTTATTTAGAAGAACAACCAAAATCCATCACAAAGGAACCTTCTTTAATAGAAGAAGCGAAAGATATGGGGAGAAAACGGGAAAGAGACCTCATTATAGATACTTTGCGTCAAGTTGGTGGCAATAAGAAAAAGGCAGCGGAACGTTTAGGTATTCATCGAACCACATTATATCAAAAGTTGAAAAAGTTTCAATTATGAATGAGTGTAGTAGAATCACTACATAAAATCTACACATGTAGTGATTCTACTACACTACAACCCTTACAATCTTTTGAATGTAAGGGTTTTCTTTTTGGCACATCAATTGCATATAAATAAATGTATAGAGGAGGGAGAAAAATGAGTACGCAGATTTTTAGAACACCACAAACGGTCTTATATGGGAAAGGTTCTTTTGAAAAGCTTGGCGAGGAAGCCAGTTTAAGAGGAAAGAAAGCCCTTATTATTAGTGACCAAATTATTGATGGCCTAGGGTGGACGAAAAAAGCGGAAGCCATCTTAACAAAATCTAATGTTGAAACTATTCTTTATTTAGGTGTATCTACTGAACCAACTGATAAGTTTGTGGCAGAGGCATTATCTCTTTTTCAAAAGGAAGCCTGTGATTTAATTATTTCACTTGGAGGTGGAAGTTGCATTGACACAGCCAAAGCGGTAGCTGTATTAGCTACTAACAGTGGATATATTGGTGACTACATGGGCGTGGATAAATTAGCAAGTAGTGCGGCTATCAATCATATTTCTATTCCAACAACTGCTGGAACTGGATCTGAAGCAACAGATGCAACCATCATTACGAATACGACTAATGATGTCAAAATGATGATTAAACAACCAGTCTTTATGCCAACTGTAGCTATTGTGGATCCCGTGCTTTCGATGTCATCTCCCCAACATGTCACTGCAGCTACCGGGGTCGATGCGCTCAGTCACGCGATAGAAGCGTACATATCGAGAAAAGCACACCCAATGACAGATATGATGGCTTTATCAGCTATGAAATTAATTGTCGAGAATATCGAGACAGCATTTACAGATGGTGAGGATTTAGAGGCAAGAGAGGCAATGGCATTAGGTTCAATGCAAGCAGGGATGGCATTTTCTAATGCAAGTGTGTGTCTTGTGCACGGGATGTCAAGACCGATAGGTGCACTTTTCCATGTGCCCCATGGCTACTCCAATGCTATGCTATTGCCGGCTGTTCTAGAGTTTAGTAGAGAAGCTTGTGTCGATCGGCTAGCCGATTTAGGAAGAATCTTTACTAAAGGAAGTGAGCCTCTCACAAATGAACAAGCAGCCGATTTGGCAGTAGAATCCGTTAAAACGTTATGTGTGAACTTAAATATTCCTAATCTGTCTGGATGGGGAATAGATGAGATTCTATTTAAACAATCGATTAGTAAAATGACGCATGATGCCATTGCAAGCGGTAGTCCTGGGAATAACCCGAGAGTGCCAACAGTTTCTGAGTTAGAAGATTTATATCTTGCTTGCTATCATTATCAATTTGCTCAAAAGGAACAAGTGAAGTAATAGTCCGGGGGAGGGCGTTTAAATGTTAGGAATGCTAGGGTTAATATTAGGTTTAGTCCTACTGATGTTTTTAACATTAAGAGGCATTAATATCATTATTGCTGCCATTCTAAGCTCGATTGTTGTTGCCATAACAGGTGGCTTAAATTTAGAGAAGGCACTGGCAGGTTATTATATGGACGGCTTCACAAATTATTTTGCCTCTTGGTTCTTAATTTTCTTACTAGGAGCGATTTTTGGGAAGATAATGCATGAGACAGGTGCCGCTGAGAGCATTGCCCAATGGATTAAGAGAACATTAGGCGCGAAAAGAGCTGTATTTGCCGTAGTGGCTGCAGCCGCAATCATGACTTATGGTGGAGTAAGTTTATTTGTGGTCGGTTTTGCTGTTTATCCTATTGCTGTTTCATTATTTAGAGCGGCGAATCTTCCACATCGATTTATCCCTGCTGCCCTTGTGTTTGGATCGATTTCTTTTACGATGACCGCACCAGGTAGTCCAGAAATTCAAAACTTAATTCCAACTGAGTTTTTCGGTACAACTCCCACGGCTGGCGGTTGGGTCGGGGTACTCATGGCACTTCTTGTAATGATTACGGGAGGACTGTTATTAAGCAAATTCGTTCAAAATGCTGTTAAAAGAGGGGAAACTTTCTCATTACCAGGAAATAGGGCAAAAGAAGAAGTATCTGCAGGTTTGGCGGAGAAAACAGAAGGAGAAATCTTGGTAGAGGAAAAAACATTACCTCATATTGTTTTCTCAATTTTGCCATTAATCTGTGTTATTGTTATGCTAAATATTATTGCACAGTTTGCTTCTTCTACTGCAGCAGCCCTTATTTCATTAACGGCTGGTATTGTCCTTGCATGTCTGACGATGTACAAGTTTTTAGCACAATTTTGGAATGCGTTAGCAAAAGGAGCACAAGATGCACTTGTCGCCGTTGCGAATACTTGTGCGGTCGTTGGCTTTGGTAGTGTAGCTGCTCAAGTGTCTGCATTCGATACCGTAGTCGATGGACTTGTAAGTTTGCCAGGTCCACCTATATTAGGTTTGGCGGTGGCCGTCACATTAATTTGTGGAATTACAGGATCAGCCTCAGGTGGTCTAGGTATTGCCCTACCTATTTTAGCGCCGATCTATTTAGCTCAAGGGGTCGATCCAGGAGCCATGCACCGTGTAGCGACATTGGCTTCAGGTGGTCTAGATTCTATGCCGCATAACGGTTATGTTGTTACAACAGTGCGAGCGATTTGTGGAGAAACACATAAACGTGCGTACTGGCCAATATTCTGGCTCAGTGTAGTTATTCCAACCATTGCTATGTTACTAGCAGTAGTCTTGTATTCTATATTTTAAAATTTGAGAGGAGTATGACAAATGACAACAACTACAACATCTACATTAAAGAATTTTATTAACGGACAATGGGTAGAGGCAAAAACAGAAAACTATCAACCGGTTCCTAATCCAGCAACTGGTGAAGAGTTAGCGCAAGTACCGATCTCAACTATTGATGATGTCAACGAAGCAGTAAAAGCAGCAAGCGAGGCATTCAAAACGTGGAGTCAAACGCCAGTACCAAAAAGGGCACGCGTACTTTTTAAATATCAACAACTACTGGTCGACCACTGGGATGAGTTGGCACAGCTTGTGACCGAAGAAAATGGAAAAAGCTTTAAAGAAGCATATGGTGAAGTACAACGTGGGATTGAGTGTGTAGAATTTGCTGCGGGTGCACCGTCGTTAATGATGGGTAAACAACTACCTGATATCGCCACAAATATCGAATCGGGTATGTATCGCTATCCTGTGGGGGTAGTGGGTGGTATTACACCTTTTAATTTCCCGATGATGGTCCCATGCTGGATGTTCCCATTAGCCATCGCTTGTGGTAACTCATTTGTATTGAAGCCATCAGAAAGAACACCTTTACTTGCTAATCGCTTAGCAGAATTATTTAAAGAAGCAGGATTGCCAGATGGCGTATTGAATATCGTTCACGGTGCACATGATGTCGTGAATGGTTTATTGGAACATAAGGACGTTCCAGCTATTTCATTCGTTGGATCCCAACCTGTTGCTGAATATGTATACAAAACAGCTTCCTCTCACGGCAAGCGAGTACAGGCGTTGGCGGGAGCGAAAAACCATTCTATCGTTATGCCAACAGCTGATTTAGACGCTGCAGTTAAAGAAATTATTGGTGCAGCATATGGCTCTGCAGGAGAGCGTTGCATGGCATGTTCAGTTGTCGTGGCAGTAGATGATGTGATTGAGCCCTTATTACAAAAATTAAATACCGCTGCTGATCAAATTACAATTGGTAATGGTATGGACGAAAATGTATTCTTAGGACCAGTGATTCGCCCAGAGCATAAAGCACGTACAGCTAGTTATATTGAATCAGGGGAAGAAGAAGGTGCCGTTTTGGTACGTGATGGACGTAAGGATGAAGCTTACCATGAAGATGGTTATTTTATCGGGCCAACCATTTTTGATAAAGTAACACCGGAAATGAAGATTTGGAAGGATGAAATCTTCGCACCCGTTTTATCAATTATCCGTGTATCATCTCTCCAAGAAGCAATTGATCTAACGAACCAATCAGAATTCGGAAACGGTGCTTGCTTGTTTACAAAAAGCGGCAGCGATGTCCGTCAGTTCAGAGAACGTATCCAAGTGGGTATGCTAGGGGTAAATATCGGGGTACCAGCACCAATGGCCTTCTTCCCATTCTCAGGTTGGAAAAATTCATTCTATGGTGATCTTCACGCAAATGGTAGTGATGGTGTGGAATTTTACACACGTAGAAAAATGCTCACTCAACGCTGGGAGTTTTGATCGATTTAAAAGGAATTTGTCGAAAATAAAGGATTCTCTTCCTTTTTTCAAGAATATTTCTGGGGAAATAAAATGAATCGGAGGGGAATATGTTGGCAAATGACAGTTTGTATCAAAAATCAAAGATTAGAAGAATTGGAGAATTAGGAAAGTCAGCAGCGGAAGCCAATAAAACCTTTTTTGCCTTTGATAAGGCAGCATTAGCGGATGGTGCCATTACGGAAAGAACGAAAGAAATTATTGCTGTCGCCTGTGCTCATGTTACGGGGTGTCCGTATTGCATTGAAATCCATGTAGGTAATGCAAAGAAATTGGGGGTTTCAAAAGAGGAAATTACAGAAGCAGTCTTAGTAGCGACCGCTCTTAAAGCAGGCTCTGCCTTCGCACATGGCACTCATGCGTTAAATGCTTACGAGGAAGTAGAAGCAGATAACCTCTACCAAGCGGCTAATATGAAGAGAATGACTGAGTTGAAAGACTATGCTCCAGATGCGGTAAAAGGTTTCTTTGGCTTTGATGAAGCAGCTATGAAAGACGGGGCCATCAATAAAAAAGATAAAGAGCTTATTGCTGTCGCCGTTGCTCATATTACAGGTTGCGCCTACTGTATTGATATACACACAAAGAATGCGAAAAGACTCGGGATTACAAAAGAAGAACTTGTCGAAAGCATCTTTGTCGCAACTGCTTTAAAAGCAGGTTCCGCGCTAGCACACGGTATCAATGCATTAAATGCCTATGACGAATAGGTGAAATTAGATCACTCCACGGACATCATTGCCCGTGGGGTTTTTTTGATAGGTTAAATGGGGAGTCTAATAGTTTAGCCTCTCCTGAATAAAGTGGGAGAGATTAGGGTTACCACTAAGAGGATTGGCGTAGCTGTTAGCGTATGGGGTTCACGAGCACAAGAGGGAGGGGAGCTGTTAGAAGTGTTAGCAGAATGAGAAATGTACACAAAAGAATAGAAAAATACCAGTTGTACTGACAAATCACAAATGTGAACAAATGCTCTTTTTAGAAAATCGTCACTTGCCATATCTGTGCGTAATAACCGTGAAGGATGTCATCTACTAAGGTATAATAGAGTTATGACATATAAAGGACGACATGCTTATGAAAAAACAATTATATTGGCTCCCTAGTATTTTGTGGATGGCAATGATCTTTATTTTATCTCATCAACCGGGGACACAATCAAGTCAATTAAGTGGTGGGATTACAGAAGTTATCGCTGCTTGGGTTCCATTTTCAATTGAAAACTTACATACTTTAGAGACTTTTATTCGCAAAAACGCGCATTTTTTTGCTTATTTTATTTTAGGGATATTTATTCTTTTTGCCATAAGACAAGGGAATATACTTACTCGTCAAAAGCTGCTTATATCCTGGATTCTCACAACAGTTTATGCGGCGTCTGATGAATTTCATCAACTTTTTATTCCAGGGCGTTCGGGTGAAGTAAGGGATGTATTAATTGATAGTGTCGGCGCAGCAACAGGGCTTATTTTATTTTCTATCGTTTATTATTGGCGGAAAAGTAAAAATCGTGGGTCCGTATAGTTACAAGAAGGTTTAAAACGAGAAACCCCCACACAAGACGGTTCAAAATCAACATGAGATCGAAAACCACAAGAAGTGTGGGCAAATTTAAAAAGTCCGCACTTGCTCCAATCACCCATTATGCAGACATCATTCGCTTTTACCTAGAAAGACTTTTACATTACAATTAAACTAAACACCAATACAGCATTAATCACATGCTTAATGACGAGGCGCAAGTAACATCACACCAACACCAACCAGGCAGATGGTAGCTCCAATCCAGTCATACATATCAGGTGCTTTTTTATCAATGCCCCAGCCCCATAGGACAGACAAAATAATGAATACACCACCATAGGCAGCATACACGCGTCCGAAAGATGGGAAGGCTTGAAAGGTAGCAATCACGCCATATAAGGCTAAGGCAACACCACCGCCAATTCCCCAATAAAAAGGTTTCCCCTCTCTTAGGCATAGCCAAATGAAATAACCGCCGCCAATTTCTGCAATTCCGGCTAATAAAAATAGTATAATCGCACTCAAGATTTACTCAACTCCTATTTTCTGTTTATGGTAAAATATAGGTAACGATAACAAGGGAGAGGTCATCTGATGAAAAAATTTTTAATATTCTTACTAAGTTTTATCGTTCTTAGTTATGTATTTGAAATCGGATCCGGTCTAATCTTGACACTTATATATACACCCGAGATTACATTTGCTACAACGCAAAGCCAAACAGTAGAATTTGGGGCCATTGCTAACCCGTTCCCTTATTCATTTGCATTACTCGCCGGCTGTATCGCTTATTTTCTATCTCAACGATTATATCATGCGAAGTAAACTTGAGGTGATGGTTTGAAAAAGAAAAAAGACGAAGAGAGCAAAATGAAGACAGATGATGACTGGAATAGAACTTTTTACGGTACGCCAACTGTTGGGGGAATGGCTATTGTTCTTGCCATCATAGGGTATATCATTTATCAAGTGTTAATGAGTTAGTACAATCAAAATGATGTTCTTTAAGAGCATCTTTTTTTATGGAGCATGAATATAAGGAGTGATTCAATGCTAACCTTCAGTTTCATCGGCTTCTATTTGATGCCAGTCCTATGTATTGTTTTTTGCTTAAATTTGGTTTCCCTTTTGAAGAAAATCCGTGATGAAAAAGAAACAGAGAAAAATACTTTTTGGCTGACAGTATCGTTTAGCTTAATCATTTATACGATTATGAGTCTAGCAGCTAGGTAGAAAACAAAAAAAAGCCCCTTCGATTGAAGGGCTACTCCTTTTTCACTAATTGCGGAGCTTTACGGCCACCGGCAGCTTTTTCATAGGCATAGGCCATACCAAGTAGGTCACCTTCGCTCCACATTGTACTGAAAAAAGCGAGGTTAAAGGGGGAGCTATTACTATAAAACCCTGCTGGTATTGTTATGAGTGGCAATCCACTAATATTAATTTCGGATATGGTAGAAGTCGCAACATCCTCACGATCTAAAGTTGGTACATCTTCTAGCATTGTTGGGTAAACAAAGGCATCTAATTGTTGCTCAGCCATAATGTAGGTAATGGTGCGTAACAGTTCGTTCTTCGTTTCTTTAAAGCGTGTTAAATCAGGTAAGCGTTCAGCATTTTCGAAAGCTTTGTCGGTTTCAAGTGGTCGGACAAAGGAAGCTAAGGGCTGGTCTCCTTCCCAAGGTATTGCTCCCGCTTTTAAGAAAACTTTTTCCATATTTAACGAAGGATCAAGGTTTTTGAAGTATTGATTAAGGTCGTAAAAAAAGGATTCTCTTCCAATCATTGTATCAATAGTTTTCATATATGGAGCCAGTGGCTTTACATGAAAAGGATCTTCAATCACCTCTGCACCCAGTGATTGCAATATTGAAATACTTTTTTTATAAAGTGCTTCCGTTTCTGCCGTCATTTTCGTTTCTCGCCAACTAGGACCGTATAAACCAATTCTTTTCCCTTTCAAAGCATGTGATGAAAGGAAAGAGGTATAGCCCTTCTCTGGAATCGTACTAGAAATGGTTTTAGCATCATCAGGTGAATAGCCAGCGATAACATCAAGCATAATCGCTGCATCCCGCACCGTTCTGGCATGCGGCCCTAATACATCTCTTGTACTGCCAGCAAGCGGAGTCACACCTGTAGTAGGAATGAGTCCGAATGAAGGTTTAATGCCAACAATTCCTTGCGCTGCTGCTGGTACTTGTATGGAACCCGCTGTTTCTTCTGCTACTCCAAGAACGGTAAAATTACCAGATACGGCAGTAGCCGTGCCACTACTACTACCACCAGGTGTTAATTTTCTATTTACCGCGTTGTATGTAGGACCTTTCCAACTAGTATTAGCATGGTATGCACAACTAAAGGCAGGGATATTTGTTTTGCCGAGTATGATGGCATCAGCTGCTTTTAATCTAGAGATAATGGTGGCATCTTTCTGTGGTAATAATTCTATTCCACCTGTATGTTTAGAGAGTGGAGCCCAGCCAAATGTAGATGGAAAACCAACCATATCGACAGCTTCTTTCACAACAACGGGGATACCTGCTAATGGACCCACCTTTTCCCCACGCATCCGTTTCGCATCGATGGTTTTCGCATCAGTAAGCGCCTGTTCGTTCATAAATGTAAAAGCATTATATGTCAATTCATATTGTTCAATACGCTCAAGAAAAGATCGAATGACTTCTTCAATTGTATACTCACCTGTATCATACAATTTGTGAAGCTGTTCAATTGTTATTTCCTCAAATAAAAATAAATGCTGATTTTCTGATCGTAACGAGTGCGTTTTCATCACATCATCTCCCTTCAACATTTGTGTATTTAATCTATACTATTACAATTGAGGAGAATTTGCATGATTATTGTTAGAAAATTTAACAAAATATGTTATTGTGTTTGTGAGATGGGTTGATTCAAATCGGCCAGGAGGTGGTTAAATGTTATCGAGAAAGAACTTTTTTATTTTACTCTTGCCATTCTTTCTTCTCTTTGGTTGCCAAGGTGCAGAAGAAGAAGAATTATTCCGATATAAGGGTGCCTATATTGGTGACAATAGTGCCGTTGGAAATATACTGAATGAGACAACGGACTCGATCGATTATTTTGAATTAAAGACAGATCAAGAACCGTATGGTTTAGAAGTATTTTATCATGAAGTCAATGATGGAGAGGCATTAATGAAAAAACAAGCGACTGTTCTTTTTTCCTTAGTGCGAAACGTGGAATGGATAAGTTTTCATGTGAATGGAAGTGAAACGAAAGTAACGAGAGGTGAAGTAAACAGTTGGTATGAAAAAGATATAGCAGGTGTAGGGAGCCAAAAGGAGCTAGAGCAATTAATAAACAGTTGGAACTAGATCCATTCTACCTATGACTGCTGAACTACAGGCCTGCATCGTCACTTTTGCAGGTCTTTTTTTAATACTAAAACTACCTAGTAAATTGGAATGAGAGATAAGTATTTGGTAGAACAAGTGACCTATTAAATGGATGTGGAAGGTTGAATATTTTTCCTTATTTTTCTTGTTGTACATATAGGTAATTGGATTTAAAAGTCTTGCTAGCAAAGGAGTGGAAGCACTTCTTCTCTATTATTCAAGTGTGAATGAGTGTAAATAATAGGAAAAAAGAGAAAAACATAGATATCAATAATATATTCTGAATTTTTGGTAAACTATTACGTTTTTCATTATGATGCGTCTCATTTATACTACGTGTAGTGTTTTTTATCAAGAACAATATAGAACATATGAAAGAACAAATGACAAATGAAAGGGGGAAAGTGATGATTCTAGGATATAAGTCACGGTAGTTGAATACTAGCTTTACTTTGTCCTAATAATGAACACACATCTATGGTTGATTCCCCTATGAAAAATAAATGAGAGCAAGAAAGGACAGTATGAGAGTGAAAAAGGTAACGACCATCACAATCATTATTTGTCTCATGATTGGTCTAACAGGTGTCTTCGTTCAAGCATTTTCGAGCGAATCTCTAGGAAAGTGGAGTAATGAATTATTCGAGATAAGTGAGGAACAGACCAATAATGAGCTGGCAACCGCCTATGAATCTTGGTCTGAACAAATGAAACAGCAAAAGCTAGATGCACAACTAACCTATGAAAAAGCAATGGAAAAAAACGTAGTAGTTTCAAGTGAAGAAGCGAAAAAAGAGATCAACCAATACTTAACTTTATACAAAGTAGATATTCAAAACATAAAAAAAGAACTAAGCCATTCATTTCATACGTATGAAGGTGAAAAGAAGGAAGAACTTAAATCTGAGATGGATCAAGAAATACGATTATTTTTAGAAGAAACGTTAGAAAAATAAATTTCGACAAAGGGGTCGGGAAGATGAAAAAGAAAATCATAGCTGGTGCAGTTACAGTCGGATTGCTAACCGGAGCAGGCTTCTCGTTAGCGAATACAGATGCGGGACAGGCTTTGAAAACTTGGTATGATAACTTATTTAACCAAACAAGTGCTGAGGTTCTAAGTGAATCGGATGCCAATTTTGAACAGTTATTAACAGAGCTCAGAGCAGAAAATGAAACATTAAAGGAGTTAGCAGCCAGTCAAATTGACGAGAAAACATTGCGTGAAATTGAAGGTTCTACTTTAGCTATTGACCAGGCCAAATATGAACATATTGCATCCCTAGATAGTGAGAAATTGTTGATCTTGGAAAATATGGATTATCAATTCTATCAACTATTTTTAGAAGGCTATTTTCATATTAAGGCAAAAGGCGATTTAATGCAGGAGGAAGCAACGGCTGGTTTCCAAGCTTTTGCTAGTGAGAAGGGCCAGTCGGCTTTAGAGCAAGTCACAGCGGAATTAAATCAAGCGAAAGCAGATGCAGTAACAGAACTTGAGCAAGAGATTGTAGCAGCGAAACAGGAAATTGTTACAAAAGTAGAATCTCAAGTTGAAATTAGTAGTCGAAATCTTCGTAATCAGGCGAATTGGAAGGCTGAAGAAATTCGAGAGGCATTAGATGCCATCCTTGCTAATTTAGTCGCAGAACAAGAGGCTGCTATAACAGCGAAAGCCGCTGAACTAGAGGCAGATGCAAAGATGAGTTTAGATGACGTTGTCAACAATATTGTCAATGATTAATTCGTTTCAGGGCCAGCTTGCTTGGCCCTGGAAATCTCGTAAAGGGAGGAAAACAAAATGAATCATAAAAAAAGTAAATATATCAAAATATTGTTTAGTTGCCTTTTCGCAGGTTTCCTTCTTTCTGTTAGTTTTCGATTTGTGTCTGCAGGTGAAGATATGGAATCGATGCTAACGAATTGGTTCTCTGCAAAAAAAGCAGCGTCCATCGCCGAGATAGAAACGGCTGTAAACGAAGAAAAAAATAAGCAAATTGTTAAATTAAAAGAAGAAATCCCACAAAAACTAGCAGCAGCAGATCAACAAATAAAACAGAAAACGGAGTCAGAAGTAGCCAAACGTGTAGCTGAATTAGAAGCGTACACAAATGAATTGATCCAAAATTACGATCCAACCATTGAGGAGAATCAGAAAAAAATCGCTGAGTTAGAAGCCATAATGGAAGCAGCAAAGGCTGATATGACGGCAGTAGCTGAGGAGTAGTTGAGTGGATCGATTCTTAACTGATTCCACGACTTCATCACTAACACGGCCCGTGCCTTTATTGATAAAATTTGATTCGATGTGGGTTGAAACCAATCAAACAGAGATCCACATTTGAAAGCTTGACGCGCTACCGGGTTAAACGAATCAAATTTACCGATGTCTCCAGTTAATTGACGTGTTTCCCACCTAATCTAACAACAAAATAATCCAACACCTCCCTATATTGCTGCGTTTTCATATTAATCCACTCTAAGATTATTAAAATTTAAAAATTACCTGTCCTCATCTAAACCCAATCAAACTTCAATCTAAACTATGGATTCCAATTTCTAAGGTCATTTACCGCACCATAAAAAAAGAACAAAGACCAAAAAGTCTTTGTTCACGCGTAACTTATTTTTCAATGGGTCTCATTGATAGTGGGTGCTATTTCCAAACGATTAATAAAACTTCACTACGCGCTCAAGAGGTAGTCTAGTTGTATTAAAGGCAGGTGCAGCGCTTTTGCCAATAGCGATTAATGTAATGGGGAATATGTTTTCTTCTAGCTCAAATTGTTTGGCGAAGGCAGCTTTATCGAAGCCTCCCATTACGATTGTATCTAGCTCACGTTCTTTTGCGAGCAGAAGCAATTGCATTGAAATCAGACCAGCATCATAGCTTGCGATGTTCATTAGTCCTTCTTTCGGTTGGCCAGGATAAAATTGGTGTGTATTGCTGATGGTACGGTCAGCAATGGATTGATCCATGTAACCAGCTTCGACATTTTGAGTATAGATTTCCTCAACATTTTTATAAGCCTCCGTATCACCAAGTACGGCAATAACAGCAGAAGCATTTTCTACAATCTTTTGGTTGTTGCCAAATACAGGTAAAGCCTTTTTCATTGCTTCATCTTGGATAGCGATAAATCTCCATGATTGTAAATTACTAGAAGAAGGAGCAGAAATAGCATGTGCTAATAGTTCTTCTAAACTTTCTTGATTTATTTTAAAAGAAGGATCGAATACCCTCACAGACTTGCGTTCATTCATAAGAGTAACTAATTCTGACATTTAACTCTCCACCTTTACTTATGTTTAGTAAGTTTATTTCGTTTATAAACTTACCATTCGTAAGTTATGTTGTCAACTAATGAATATATGGTACTATTTAATGAGGACAGGTAAAGGAGCTATAAAGAATGGATTGTAACCATAAATTGAAAACGGATTCTAAGCATATCTGTAGCAACTACCATGAAGCGATTGAATTTATAGGTCGTAGATGGATGGGCATGGTCATCTATTCCTTAATGGACGGACCGAAGAGATTTTCTGAATTAGCAGATGAAATTAATGGTATTTCTGACCGATTACTTACAGAACGGTTGAATGAACTCATTAAGGAAGAACTTGTGAATAAAACATTTTTAGAAGATTCTTCGAAAAAAGTTGAATATGCCTTAACAGAAAGAGGAATGAGCTTGAAGAAAGTTATTGAAGCCATTCTTGCTTGGATTGCTGAAAACGAAAAGTAATAACCGAGACAAATATTGTAGCTGAAGAACGAACAGATCTATAGAGGATTTGTTCTTTTTTTGGGCTCTTTTTTATATTAGAAGGAGTGTATAATTCTTTTGTTGAAAGCTATAGAGTGAATAATAAATTGTGAATGAAGAGGGGGAGAAGGGAAATGAAAAGTATCTATGATCCGGTATATTTAGAGGAAATTTTAACACGTATAGATCGTTTGAGTTCCAATTCAAAACGGCAATGGGGGAAGATGAATGTCGCCCAAATGATGGCTCATTGCTCAGCCTTTCAAGATATTGCGATGGGGGAATCTTCTCCAAAAAGGAGTTGTTTGGGAATCTTTGTAGGAAACTTCGCCAAACCGATTTTTTATAACGAAAAGACTTTACCTAAAAATATGTCTACGATTCCGACCATTTTAATTGTCAATGATAGGGACTTTAGCAAAGAGAAGGAAAAGTTGAAACAAAAATTATTGCAATTCCATGCTGATGGACCAGAAAAGTGTACAACCCATCCCCATTCTTTTTTTGGTAAACTGACCGCTGAGCAATGGGGAAAGGGTATATACAAGCATCTAGACCATCATCTCAAACAGTTTGGTCTATAACGCATCATCTTCGTTCTTCCTTTATTTTCTTCATCAAGGCTTCACAACCAGCGCTCACTAAATCATATGTTTCCTGGAAATTCCCGGTATAGTAAGGGTCCGGCACATCCTTTGCACCTTCAGTTAAATCTAATAAACGGAATATTTTTGGATGCTGAGGTTGACCCAGTATACGGTATATATCTTTTATATTCGATTCATCCATTGCCACAATATAATCAAATACTTCGAAGTCTTCTTTCTGTAATTGACGTCCTTTTAATCCTTTAGAGGAAATACGATAGTCGTTTAAAATCGCGAGTGTTCCTTTATGTGGAGGCGCGTCAATGTGCCAAGAGCTCGTCGCTGCTGAATCTACGAATATTTCCTTCTCTAGTCCAACTTGTTCTACCTTATGTCTAAATATCGCCTCTGCCATTGGTGAACGACAAATATTACCTAAACAAACGAATAACACTTTAATCATGAGGATGCCCCTTTCCTTTTACAAAAAATGATTCAGTCGAAACGACCATAAGTTCAACAATTTGTTCAGCCATATAAGTGGGTGTATGTGGAAAGTCCTCTTCAATCCAGCGAATAATGAGACCAGCAATGCCATTGGCTCGATAAATATATAACCATTTAGCGTCAACTGAACTGTCCTTAGGCAGAACATAGTCGTATTCATCTAAAAAAAGTTGTTCAATTGCTTGTGCCATTTGATAGCGGAAATCGACACGAATATGGTCACTTAATAATAATTGATATAGTGATGCATGTTCTTTGAAATAATTGAATAGAGTAATCTCCTCAATCGGAAGTTCTCGTAAATAAACTTGTTCATATGCTTGATAAGGAATACCAATTTGTTCAATCATCTCATGTAATGTCTCATCAATGACCTCTTTTAGTAACTCGTCCATCGAATGAAAATTGGCGTAAAATGTTCCACGATTATAATTTGTCTCTCTTGCAATCTCAGATATAGTAATTTGGGCGAAAGGCTTTTTGTATAATAATTCTATAAATTTTGTTTTAATAGCTGCGCGTGACCGTTGTACGCGTTTATCTAAAAAATCATGCTCCAAGAGAATCACCTCTTTCCTTATTATGTTGAATTCCTATATATTTTGCAATTTTACTGAACAAAATAAAATAGGTTGCACATTACTGAACAAAATGTCCCAGTTTGTATATTGAGACACTAAAAATGATGAGATTTAATAGTAACTGAACAAAGGAAAGGGAGGAAAGGACAATGACATTTCCAGTATTAGAAGGTAAAGTCGCTATTATTACAGGCGCAGCAATGGGTATGGGGGAAGCGACGGCTAAACTTTTTGCAGAGGCAAAAGCGAAAGTAGTCGTAGCTGATTTTAATGAGGAAAAAGGCCAAGCAGTAGTAGAAGAAATCAAAGCTAGTGGCGGAGAAGCTGCTTTTGTAAAAGTAGATATCTCGAAATCAAAAGAAGTACAAAACATGGTGCAATTTGCTGTAGACACATATGGTAAATTAGATGTAGCTGTGAATAATGCTGCGCTAACACCAGA
This sequence comes from Cytobacillus sp. FSL R7-0696, assembly GCF_038006865.1. NCBI lineage: Bacteria > Bacillati > Bacillota > Bacilli > Caryophanales > Bacillaceae > Cytobacillus > Cytobacillus sp. FSL R7-0696. The sequence continues at coordinate 2,294,803 of NZ_JBBOWA010000001.1, forward strand.
TGATAAATTAGCCGCTGAGTTCGATGAAGATTATTGGCACCGTTTAATGTCTGTAGACTTAACAGGTACGGCTCTTTGTTTGAAATATGAGCTACAACAACTAGAAAAACAAGGAGACGGTGGTTCGATTGTTAATATCTCATCTGTAAGCGGATTCCGTCCACAACCACAAAATATTGCTTATGTAGCAGCCAAGCACGGAGTAGTTGGAATGACTAAAGTAGCTGCAATGGAATATGGTCCAAAAAATATACGTGTGAATTCAGTAGCTCCTGGTGCCATTGATACACCAATGCTTAGAGGTGCGCTTGATCAGTTTGGATTTACGGAAGAAGAATATGCTCCACAATTAAGCTTGTTGAATCGCTTTGGTCAACCAAGAGAGATTGCTCAAGCAAGTCTATGGTTAGCATCAGATGCATCTTCTTATATTACAGGTACCACTATTCATGCGGACGCTGGATATACATCTAGATAAGACGCAATTATGAGAGCTCTTTTTAAAAGGAGCTCTATTTTTTTACTCCTCATAACGATTCATCCCTCACCCATATCGCCTTTGTATAGGCAACCCTCATTCCTGCTCGCTCCATATTCCTCTGACTAACTGAACCATAGGAGGCTTGCCCAACTATCCATTTGCAGCCGATTTCCTGCGCATGTTGAATTCTTTGTTGAATAAGTGCAGACTGCACACCTTTTTGTCGAAAAGTAGGTAAGGTAGAAGCAGCGGCGAGGTTCCCCCCTTTTTCATTACAAAAAAGTACGCCGACACCAGCCGGTTCATGATTCACTAACGCTAAGTAAAATGTCCATTCTGGTAACGAATAAAGGACAGCATTGTTTTGTGCTACGCCTTCAAGTAAGAAAGAAGGCATTTGAAAGCCTTGTGTGTATATGTCAGCAAAAGTCTGGAATTCATCTCGATGTAAGGCGCGAATTTCAATAGCGCTATTAACAGGTTTTATGGTATCGGGTAACTGCTTATATAAAGTGGTATGAAAGTCTATCTGATAAAAACCACGTTTGTGCAAAGCCTTTAATAATGATTGGGAATGATGACTCGGTGCAATTTCGAAGCGAGCAGGAATATGTTTTTCATCATAAAAATCAATTATTTCATCAAGCAATAACTCGTCTTCTCCACAAAGCCCTTTGATCACATTAAAAGCTGGTCCCGGAATACTTTTAACGGTGTAAGCCATCGTTTGTCCGAATGATTGAATGGATACGCCCATTGGATTATTTTGTAGGTTTCCAATAGCAAGAAGGCGTGAAGTTAGTGTATCCATTTCGATTTGTTCCCATAATTTTTCATTCATACATTTCACATCCTTGTTCAACTTTTTTCGACACCCTTCTGGATATTTCCTCTTTGAGAAGTTTTTTTCTATCTTATGTCAGCATCGATGTCACCTGTCATCTAATTTTTATAAAAGAAATACCTACCTACGGACATAAAAAATGTTTTATAAGGAAAACGATTTGAACAACTAGAAAAAATTGTTTATTAATAGTGATTTATCCCTCCGAAATTGTTGTTTTAAGTCAAATCTGGTTGTCATCTATCGGTAAAAAAAGTTTATTTCCATGTGATGGCTATGAAATATTTATATATTAATATATTAATCGTGCCAATTTGACAATGAAAAAAAAGGAAAAGAGGAGGCGGGCATATGTGGATTATTGTTGTTTGCTGTCTCATTTTATTAACGGCAGGAATTATGGAGAAAAGAAAACATCGTAAGAGGCTAGATGCGTTAAAGATACGAGTGAATATTAATGGAATCCGCGGGAAATCAACAGTTACAAGGCTTATTACCGGGATATTATTCGAAGCTGGTTATAAGACAGTAGGAAAAACAACCGGAACAGATGCGAGGATGATTTATTGGAATGATCCAGAAGAGAAACCAATCGTAAGAAAGCCTCAAGGGCCTAATATTGGTGAACAGAAGGAAGTGATTAAAGAGACGGTTGAGCGTGGGGCGGAAGCATTGGTCAGTGAATGTATGGCGGTTAACCCCGATTACCAAATTACTTTCCAAGAAGAATTACTACAAGCGAACATCGGCGTTATCGTTAATGTATTAGAGGATCATATGGATGTCATGGGACCAACATTAGATGAAGTTGCTGAGGCTTTTACAGCGACTATCCCACATAATGGTTATCTAATTATTACCGATGATGCATATCGTGATTATTATGAAAAAGCAGCTGCGGAGCGTAACACGACCGTGATTGTTGCAGATAATAGTAAGATTTCAGAAGCATTTCTAAAACAGTTCGATTACATGGTTTTCCCTGATAATGCCTCTTTAGCACTGGCTGTAGCAGAAGCGATTGGTATTGATGAAAAAACGGCAAGACAAGGGATGCTCAATGCGCCACCAGATCCAGGAGCGATGAGAATTTCTCCAATTGGACATTCGAAAGAACCATCCTATTTTGTTAATGGTTTTGCGGCAAATGATGCGTCTTCAACTTTGAATATTTGGAAGCGAGTAGAAGAAGTTGGATACCCGACAAAGGAACCCATTGTTATCATGAATTGTCGTGCAGACCGCGTCGATCGTACGGAACAATTTGCTAGAGATGTACTACCATTTATCCCAATGAAAACACTTGTGGTGATTGGGGAATCGGCGGAACCAATTGTGAAAGCATACGAACTAGGACTTATACCTGCCCATTCATTAGAAAACTTAGAAGGGTCGGATACGGGAGAAATTCTCGAACATTTAAAAGGAGAAATGAAAGGTTCTACCATTTATGGAGTCGGCAATATACATGGTGCTGCAGAACCGTTAATAGAAGAAATTCAACATTTGAAAATAAAACAATTAGTCAGTTAAGGAGCGTTTTCCATGTTTGGTGATGATTTATACATATCTCTTATTTTAGGCGTCCTACTCAGTCTCTTATTTGCTGAGAAATTTGGGATTATGCCTGCTGGGTTAGTCGTGCCAGGTTACCTGGCTCTTGTATTAGACCAGCCAATCTTTGTTTTAATAATTTTGCTCGTCAGTTTGCTAACTTATGTGATCGTAAAATACGGTGTATCAAAGGTCGTTATTTTATACGGACGTCGCAAGTTTGCTGCAATGCTGATTACCGGGATATGTCTCAAATTGATATTAGATTATTTTTACCCGATATTACCGTTTGAGATTAATGAATTTAGAGGGCTGGGAGTTATTGTACCAGGATTGATTGCAAATACGATTCAAAAACAAGGAGTTACCATTACATTAGGTAGCACACTGCTTTTATCCGCTGCCACATTTGGCATTATGTACGTGTATTACCTATTTTAAAGGAGAGAGAAGACCACAATGGAACATAAAAAGAAACCTAGGAAGCTTAATTTTCATGAACAACTTCTTCGTTTCTTAAAGAAGCAGAAAAGACGTATTCCTGTACATATCATGATTCTTTTTCCGGTGTTAATTGTTGCATTTGCTATTATCTATAGTTTTGATATTCGTACGGAGGCAGATGCTGAGCCAGAAGAGAATGCGCAAGTAACGGGCGTGGCTGTTGGAGATGTGATGGTCGGGAGACATGTGGAAGAAGTAACAAACCGTTATGGTTATGACTATTTATTCCGTTATGTAGAGCCTTTGTTTAATCAAGCGGACTATGCGACGGGGAATTTTGAAAATGTAGCAAGCGACCGAGAGCTTGAACCGATGGAAAACAAAGAGATTACATTGCAAGCCAATCGTGAATCGGTTACGGCGATGAAGGATGCTGGTTTTCAAACGATGGCCATGGCGAATAACCATATGATGGATTACGGAGAACAGGGAATGATTGATACCCTTGATACTTTTCATGAACAAGGTATCGATGCCGTTGGCGCTGGGACAAATAGTACCGATGCTAGAAATCGTATTTCTTATCAGGAAATCAATGGATTAACGATTGCGACACTTAGTTTTTCCGACTTAAGTTCTGAAGAAACGAAGGCAGGAGAAAAACAAGCCGGGATATTAGATTTTGATCCAGCCACTTTTATCCCATTAACTGCAGAAGCAAAGAAAAAGGCAGATTACGTGATCGTCCATGCCCATTGGGGACGTGAATATAATAGTCGAGCGAGTGATCGACAAAAAGAGCTGGGAAGAGCGTTAGCAGATGCTGGAGCCGATTTAGTTATTGGACACCATCCCCATGTATTAGAGTCGATTGAGGTCTATGATGACACAGTTATTTTTTATAGCTTGGGTAACTTTATTTTCGACCAGGGCTGGTCAAGAACGAGAGAAACAGCACTCGTACAATTTCATCTCATGCCTACAGGGGAAACGAATTTCGAAATTACCCCTATGAAAATACGAGAAGCTACACCCGCCCCTCTATCAAACTGGGACAAGCTCTCACAGCAGTCAATTATCCGACAATTAACGAGAGACTTGGATGTGGATCACGCGACAGTTGATGATAAGTTAACATTTACAGTTAAACAAAGGGAGGGAGAAGAATGAAGAAGGTATTGAAACGTTTATTGCCTTATTTATTTGTAGCCTGTTTATTCCTTTTCATCGTTGGCTTCAGTCAAACAGATACGCTAACAGAAAAAGAGGAACAAGAAATACAAATCGAGTTATTGAAGGTGAAGGTGCAACAAAACCAAGATTAAAGAAGGAGGAACAATGAAGAAAAAACTTATACTGCTAGGATTGCTGGTCGTTATTCTCATTGTGATTGTTCTTCTACGGGTTTTTGATGGAAAGGGTGAAGAAGAGGTGAGCCTCCCGATGATAGGAACAGAGAGCGGTGAATACGGGGTAAGTGCAAGCCACCCGTTAGCTGTAAAGGTAGGAATGGAAGTATTAAACGAAGGGGGTAATGCAGTTGATGCGGCTGTTGCTGTGTCTTATGCATTAGCCGTTGTCGAACCATATGGCTCAGGCCTTGGCGGTGGCGGGGAGACACTTGTATATCAAGAAGGGGTAAAGCCATTCGTTCAGCAATATAGAGAAATGGCTCCGCTCTCTTCGGAGGAAGTAGAATCAGATTCAGGCATTCCTGGATTTGTAAAGGGAATGGAAGATATTCATGAAGCTGAAGGAAGTATGTCGTTTAAGAAGATTATGGATAAAGTGATCCCACTAGCTGGAGACGGCTTCCAGGTAGATGAGGATTTATCTTATCGCTTTAAGGTAGCGCTAAATAATCGGATAGACGAGGATGAAGAATCACCTTTTATTATTGATGGGGAGCCGATAGAAGCAGGTGATCGTCTCGTGCAGCCAGCTCTTGCTCAGACGCTTAAAAAAATCCGTGATGGCGGTGCGGCAGCATTTTACCGAGGTGAGATGGCAGAGTCTTTCGCTGAGCAACATGAATCCTTTGACCGCAGTGATTTTAGTAAGTATACTTCACAAAAAATGAAAGCAGTGCATGGAGAATTTATGGGATACGATGTTTTTTCATCTGCCCCACCATACTCAGGGCTGACCGTCATTCAATCATTACAGATGGCAGAGAAAGTATTAGAAGAACAAAAATGGGAAGATGAACCTTCATTTGTCGCCTCTTTCGGAGAAATTAGTAAAATTGCCTACGAGCAGAGATTATCGCAAATAGGGGATATGGATTATACCAATCTTGATTTGGAAAAATCAATGAGTAAAGAGTTTACTGATGAGTTGGTGGAGGAGCATAAGGATATTTTCAAAAGTGCCCAATTAAATGATTCAGAGGCAGAACGTAAAGATTATGGGCATACCACTCATTTTGTTGTCGTAGATGATAGCGGTATGATGGTATCCACAACGAATTCATTAGGGAACTTCTTTGGAACAGGAGAGTATATGAAGGAAGGATTCTTCCTGAATAACGCACTCACCAATTACAGTGAAAATGAAAAAAGTCCGAATGTGTTTGAACCAGGTAAACGGCCAAGAAGCTTTATCTCGCCAACGATTCTAGCAAATGATAAAGAAGTTATCGGCATAGGCTCACCTGGAGGAAGAAGAATTCCTGCAGTGGTCACCGAATCCATTCTCTATCATCTTGTGTATGGTTATAGTTTACAACAAGCTGTGGAGCGACCACGCTTTTATTTAGAAGACGATAAAATTGAGATTGAACCAGGCTTCAAACGGGAAACCTATAACGAACTACAAAGTAAAGGCTATAAAGTGAAAATCAATGACAACGCCACTTACTTCGGCAGTGTCAATGCCTTATCCCTACAACTAAATGACCGTACATTAGACGGGGCTGCAGATCCCCGTAGAATAGGAGAATGGAAGAAAGCTGAATAAATGAAAAAGGCATTCAATCAAACGTTTGATTGAATGCTTTTTTTTTGCTGAATGACTCTGATATCTGAAGGGGTTTCGGGTGAAAATAGTTGCATGAGTAAAACTGTGTGAGTGCAATTAACTTTATGAGGGGAGGGGCTGCTAAATTGGAAGGATGTTTATTAGTAGGTCAATCAAGTTTTTGGAAGTAGATGGTGTGGGGGAAATCCAAGAACGTAGCAAAGAATTGTGTGCAAGTTGAATATACTTAGAAGTAAAGAAGAAGGTGAAGAAATTATATTCAGATACATGAAGTGTGAAAAACCATAGAAGTGTTGGCAAATTGGAAATACGAACATAAGAAGAGAAAAAACCTGCGAGTAGTGTTGGTAAACCGAGAATACGAACATAAGAGGAGAAAAAACCTGCGAGTAGTGTTGGTAAACCGAGAATACGAACATAAGAGGAGAAAAAACCTGCAAGTAGTGTTGGTAAACCGAAAATACGAACATAAGAAGAGAAAAAACCTGCGAGTAGTGTTGGTAAACCGAAAATACCAACATAAGAAGAGAAAAAACCGGCGAGTGGTGTTTTTAAAACGAAAATACGAACATAAGAAGTGAAAAGACCGACGAGTAGTGTTGGTAAACCGAGAATACCAACATAAGAAGAGGCACAATCGGCAAGTTGTGTTGGCAAACTGGGAATACGAACATAAGAAAAGAAAAAAAGGCAAGTGGTGTTGGCGAATCGAGATTACAACTATAAGAAGGAGTACATTCTTCCTAACTACACAAGGTACAAAAAACACAGATAAAGTTTGTGTTTATCGTAGAAAATCCACCAAGAATGATTGCTTTCCTAGAGTGGGAAATATCAAAATCTACACCATTAGTTTGAGGTTTACACGTAAAACAATTCGTTTAACTCAATTAAGTATTCAATAACGAATCATCGAAGCGGAGATTATTGTAAAAGAAAATCTAAAGCTAGTTCCTCTATTGAAAAGACTTCCCCTAAATTGTAAACCCTCCATTAACTATTATGAAAATTTTCTAACAAATGTAAATGTCTATTAAATGGTTTGTAAATAATCGGTAAATCCATCATTTTCCGGCGATTGTCATGATACACTCTAGGCAAATAAAGCGTTAAATACAGCCGATGAATTTGGAGGATGCTAATGGCTCATTTCATGTTTATTCGAGGCAACCGCAATAAGAGGCTTTTTCATGATATTGGGGCTGAGTTGGAGCGAAAAGGTCATCAAGTTCATTTAATACAGCTTGAATTAAATGAGTTACTAATGAAAACGACCATTCCAACCGTTTTTTTACCTAATCATGTGGCGAAAGAGGAATACCCGATTAGTGACAAGGAGTTAATGGATCTACAGATATATAATATTACTTTTACAAAAAGGGTACTGCAAAAGGAAATCCCCCTAAGTGAGCTTAGGATGTATAAGCGGTACATGGCAGCACTAGATCACCTGCTTGATAAGTACAACATAGAAGTAATTTGCTTGTTTAATGGCTATCATTGGATTGACCAAATATGCCGTTATTTAGCAAAGAAGAAGGGTTTGCGGACGTATTTCTTTGAAGATGGGCTGTTCAGGCCGTATACGATTACGTGTGATCCGAATGGGATTAATGCCTGTTCGAGCGTCCCGAGAGACTTCTCCTTCTATCAGGATATGGAGGTCGACCGTCCGCGTCTAATGAAATTTATGTTTCGCCCGGAGGAAGAATCACTTAAGCACCTAAAGAGGGAAAATCTAGTGAAGGTTGCTTCAGCAAAACTATTATCAATGGCAGGGTCACTTTTGCGTATCCACCCAAACTATTTTGCTCATATTAATTTTTGGCAAGGACTCAAATATTTCGTTCATAAGAAATGGTATAGCCGAAGAAAGGAAGATGAGGTTGACTTGCGGGGTGAATATATCTTTCTCCCGTTTCAAGTGTCTCGTGATACGCAAATTTTTTATCATTCACCACATATTCAATCAATGGAGCAATTACTAGAAATTACTTTAAAAGCGGTGGAACAATATAACCAGACGTATCACAGGCAAATCAAAGTCATTGTAAAGGAACATCCTGAAGACTTATCAAGACAAAACTATCAATCATTAAAGAACAAATATACAAATGTACAATTTGTTCAAAAATATCGGATGGACAAGCTTTTGAAGGCTAGCTTAGCTGTGGTGACGGTCAATTCAACAGTCGGAATAGAAGCGCTTGCTCATTACAAAAAGGTGATTACATTAGGAGATGCCTTATACAATATTGATCCGCTAGTGGAAAGATGTCCGCATCCAGATCTTTTATATCAAAGTTTGCAAAAGTCATTATCGACCCCTTTATCTATAGATAAAATTGAAAAATTTCTCTATTATTTACGATTTCATTACCAAACAGAAGGTGTACTCAATCGACCTAATAAACAAACAGCAAAGAATTTAGCAAATAGATTAGAAGATTATGAGAGAGGTGTATTGGATGAAAGCGATTGGAATCATTCCCGCAAGGTACGCATCGACTAGATTCCCAGGTAAACCACTTGCACTTATTGCTGGTGTACCGATGATTGAACGGGTATATCGCCAAGTGTGCCAATCGGAAGAATTAGAACGCGTCATTGTCGCTACTGATCATGAAGAAATTAAACGAGTAGTAGAATCAATCGGTGGTGAAGCGATATTAACAAGCGCCGCCCATGAAACGGGCTCTGACCGTATGGCTGAAGTAGCATCCAATATAGAAGGTGACTTTTTCATTAATATTCAAGGAGATGAGCCCCTCATCCAGCCTACACTGATTAATGAGATGGTTCGCACCTCTCGAAAACAGCAAAATAGGGCTGTAATCACCGCTATGAAAAAAATTAATCGCCCTGAAGATATCACGGACCAAAATGTGGTAAAAGTCGTTACAAATGAGCAAAATGAGGCACTCTACTTTTCGAGAGCACCGATTCCTTTTCAAAGAGGCGAGAAAACCGATTATTTTAAACATATTGGTGTCTATGGTTATCCACGTGAAATATTAATGAGATTCGTTATGCTCCCACAATCACCGCTTGAACAAGCGGAAATGCTTGAGCAATTAAGGCTGATAGAAAATAATATTCTGATTAAAATGATTGCAACAGATGACCCGTTCCACGGTGTAGACACAAAGGAAGATATTCAAAAAATAGAAGAGATTCTAGGGGGAAAACAGTATGTCTAAAACAGTCAGATTAAATGATGAAATCGTATTTGGCGGTGAGCGTCCTTTTGTATTGATTGCCGGACCATGCATGTTAGAAAGCAAAGAAGTAGTGATGGAGACAGCGGCAAGATTAAAAGAAATTACCTCTCATTTAGGCATTCCATTTATCTTCAAAGGGTCATTTGATAAAGCGAATCGATCATCTATATTTTCCGAAAGAGGGCCTGGACTTCAAGCGGGATTAAACATGCTAGCAAATGTGAAGGATGCCTTCCGCATTCCTGTGTTATCAGATATTCATGAGCCTAGCCAAGCGGCCTTGGCTAGTCAAGTACTGGATATTATCCAAATCCCAGCCTTTCTTTGTAGACAAACAGACTTGCTTACTGCTGCAGCGAAAACAGGAAAAGTCATCAATGTGAAAAAGGGTCAATTCCTCTCTCCTACTGACATGAACAATGTTGTGACAAAGTTAAAGGAAGCAGGCAATGAGCGAATATTACTTACAGAAAGAGGCTCAACATTTGGCTATAACAATTTAGTTGTTGATATGCGTTCATTACCAATGATGAGAGAAATGGCACCAGTTGTATTTGATGCCACACATAGTGTGCAAATCCCTGGAGGCAATGGTACAAGTACAGGAGGGAAGCGTGAATTTGTTCCTTACTTATCTCGTGCCGCAGCAGCAGTTGGCGTCGACGCTATTTTTATGGAGGTTCACCCTAACCCTGAAAAAGCGTTATCTGATGGACCGAATATGGTGAAATTAAGTGATGTAGAACAAATATTAAAACCGATTGTAGCCATGGATTGTTTATTAAAAGCATCATCCTATGCAGGAGGGAATGAGCATGCTGAATATGAAAACGAACCAGCTGGATTATACTAATCACGTGATTTCTGTATTGGAAAAAGAAGCAACAGCTATTATGCAGTTAAAAGATCAAGTCGGTCCACATATCAATGAAGCGATTGCCATGATTCTCCAATGTGAAGGAAGAGTGGTTATTACAGGCATAGGCAAATCAGGCATAATTGCCAGAAAAATCAATGCTACTATGGCGAGTACAGGTACACCTTCTATTTTCCTTCATCCATCGGAAGGCTTACATGGAGATTTAGGGATGGTTACGGCTAAGGATGTAGTGATAGCGATATCAAATAGTGGGGAATCGGAAGAAGTATTACAGCTCATTCCATCCATAAAAAGAATCGGTGCGAAAATGATTAGTATTGTGAAAAACCCATTATCGACATTGGCTAGAAAGTCAGAGATCGTCCTTTGTATAGGCAATGTAGAAGAAGCCTGCCCACATGGTTTAGCTCCTACAACAAGCACGACGGTTACTTTAGCTTTAGGAGATGCCTTAGCCATTGCCTTACTAGAAGCAAGAAACTTTCAGCCAGAAGATTTTGCAGTCTTTCATCCGGCAGGCTCATTAGGTAGAAGATTATTACTTAAAACAGCTGATGTGGTCGCTAATACCCGCAAAAACCCGATTATTGCTACACATGCAACCGTTCAAGAGGCACTATTCTCTATGACTTTACAAGGAATGGGTGCGATCAGTGTAGTCACAGAGAAAAATGAATTATTCGGTATTTTAACAGATGGTGATATTCGAAGAGCATTTGCGATGACGAATACAATACTTGAAGAACAAGTCCTTCAATATTGTAATCCACAACCCTATTTTCTATCAGAAAATCACCTTGCTTCTGAAGCGAAGACATTAATGGAGCAGCATAAAGTAAATGTGCTGCCGATTGTCAATGACAAACATGAGCCCACTGGTATGATTCATATTCATGACCTTATGCATCTTGGGTTGTAGGAGGCACACTGATGAAAAATATTCGCTTAATCGTGTTAGATGTTGATGGTGTGTTAACCGATGGCAAACTCTTGTTATCAAGCAGTGGTGAAGAAGTAAAGGCATTTCATGTACATGATGGCATGGGAATTAGCCTAGCGAAGTTTGTTGGGATAGAGGTCGCGATTATAACAGGCAGACGATCTGCGGCAGTTGAGAAACGAGCTGCGGAACTGAACATCAACCATGTGCAGCAAGGTGTGAAAGATAAAGTATCCGCCCTTTTACAATTAGCGGGTGAATTAGATATTGATGTGAATCAAATGTGTTATATCGGTGATGATCTGAATGATATAGAAGCAATGAATATGGTCGGGTTAGCTGCATGTCCAGCAAACGCGATGGAGGAAGTGAAGCAAGAAGCGGAAATCGTTGCGGAACGGATGGGCGGTAATGGCGCAGTGCGGGAGATTATTGAATCCATTCTTCGTCAAAGTTTTGATTACGCGGCACTAGTAAAGGATTTTCTTAACCAACAGGCGGTCAGACAGTAAGGAGTGTTTCTCTTGAATAGCTGTGAAATTTGTGAAAAACAGTTCACTCATAAGCGTGAAGTAATTTACAGTAATGATCGGTGGATGCTTGTTGCGGTTGAATCAAGGACTGCATTGGGCTATTTACACTTGGAAACGAAGAGACATATTGAACAGTGGCACGATTTAAACGAGGCAGAACAGCATGATTTTTTTCATATCGTCAAAGTGGTTGAAAGCGCATTGAAAGAAATAATTGGCAGTGAACGTTTATATATGACTTCAATGAATGAGCTTGTACGGCATCTTCATTTTCATCTTATCCCACGACTAGAAGGTAGTGCTAAGCGGGGGCTGCCATTTATTTCTGAGGTCATTGGAGGAGTCCCATCCGTATCTCTAAAGGAAATGGATTGGGTCAAAGGATTGAAAACACATTTCGTACATGTATAAAGGAAGGAGGTATTGTACGTATGGGTTGGAAAAAGACAATAAAAAGAGGTTTAAAACAACTTTCACTGAAAAAAGGGAACGAACAAAAGCCATTTATTGAAATGGGAGAGAATTGGAGCAAAACTGAGGCAGTGCCTGTCGCCTTTATGTTCGGCTTTAATCCTTGGAAAAGGGAACATAGCAGCAAATTTTTCTCAGAATATCGCACCGCGTTTGTTTTTGGCCAAGGGGATTTAAAAAGATTGCAACCTTTCATCAGAAAGGCTTCTCAGGTAGTATTTATCGTCTGGGGATTCAAAGAACCTGGAGGGCTAACTGCTTATGCAGCTAAGAAAGGTATTAAAGTCCTTCGTGTGGAAGATGGTTTTGTCCGCTCAGTAGGCTTAGGTGCAGCCCATACGTTTCCTCTATCCATCGCTGTTGATTCAAAGACCCTTTATTTCAATGCTCGGCAACCATCAGATTTAGAAGAATTATTAAATACTTACGAGGTATCAGGAGAAATGTTGCAGCGTGCAAGAGAATGTCGGCTACAGCTTATTCAACAGGGCGTATCAAAATATAACCATACGGCGCAAACTGATATCCAAAAGATTTATGGTGAGAAAAAGTCAAAGAGAATTTTAGTTATAGGGCAAGTAGAAGATGACGCATCCATCCAATATGGACTAGAAGCGAAAATGACCAATAATGATCTCGTTCGTGCAGCTGCAAAAGAGCATCCAGAATGTGAAATCATTTATAAGCCACATCCCGATGTTCTTGGCGGATATCGCAAAGCATTTTCTAATCCAATGGATGTGACCGATGTGGCGAAAGTTGTAACTGAACCGCTTGGTATCGTTGATGCGCTCCAGACGATTGATCATGTATATACGATGACTTCTCTCGTTGGCTTCGAGGCCCTTATTCGCGGTATACCAGTTACTTGTTACGGATCGCCATTTTATGCAGGCTGGGGCTTAACAACAGATAGGCAGCCAAACGCTAGAAGGCAACGGAAGCGTACGATTGACGAGTTATTTGCGATTAGCTATCTTGTGTATCCGCGGTATATGAACCCAGATACCGGTGAACATATTCAACTTGAAGAAGCAATGAAAATCTTAATTAGACAACGTGCAGAGAGTATGGAGCTAGAGGGTGATAAGAAAAGACAAGCACTTGCCTTTTCTGAAGCTGAACAATTATATAAACAAGCATTAAGTTTAGTTTATCAACCTAGAAGAGAGCAAGTGTATATTGAACTCCTAAATGATGCGAGACAATACGAAAAATCCCTGCGGCTAATAGAAGAAAAGCAGCGACAGAACAGCTTACCTGACTCTCTATATTGCGAAAAGGGCATTGCTCATGCCGGTCTTGGGCATTATGAAGCAGCACTTATCTCCTTATTAAAAGTAGAAAAAAAATCTAAGCGACAAATGCTTGCTTTAATCAGATTACTATGGAAGATTGAAGGCCCATCAGATAGGTTATTACAAGCAACAGAAGAGACATTAAAAATGTCGGATGTAGATTTTTCTAAAGAAGATATCATGCAGTTTGCAGCTATCCTTAATCATTGCGGTCACCCCTATAAGGCGAAACGGCTTTTACGGGAGAAACAAATAGAACCAATAGAGGTGCCTTATCTTTCTTTGGCAGTCAATTTTGATTTCGATCAACTAAACGCCTCTACTTATAGTGAAAAAGTGGTTGTCAATCAATTGATTCAATCAGAAGGCCAGTTTCAACAACTGCTGACCACTCCAAAAAAGATAGGTATTATACTAGAAGCGACATCACAAGAGGCGGTGCATCATTTCTGCCAAAAATTTGATACCCTCATCTTTGTCACAAAACCAACCTTTTCATTGGTTGATCGGAACCGTTCATTCGTTATGTTTAGTGCCATTCATCCCGAATTGCATGAGCAGGTGAACTTATCACAGGTGGAATTATTATTATGTAATGAGCCGGGCCTTATTCATCGCTATCCCCATGGCTCAGATTATATGCGTACGCTGATAGAACGAGGTGTGAAGCTAGAATCTTACCCACAAGGTTTGTATCGTGAGTTAGTCAATCAACTCGGCAGAAAACCAAGCGATCGTGAATTATTACTCTTCTGGATCGTTCAACAAACAGGAGAAAAAATAGCCGAGGAACAAATCCTATACTCAGGCAACAGTAAAGACAAGGATATGCTTAAATCCTACATCGTAGAAGGTGTCCTACAGTGAACAAATGGCGAGTATTAGCAAAGAAAGGTGTTAGGAAAGTAAAGGAGCTACGAAAATATACACAAAGCGTTCGCCAAGTGAAAAGGAATAGTGGAACAAAACCGATCGCGTTAGCATTTTACTTTTCCCATTGGAAACAAGAGTGTGTGAAGGAATTTTTTCGTGAATATGAGATTATTTTTATCCCCCATACTTTTACTACTGTTTTTTTACACAGGTTGCTCCGTGTAAAAAGGGAAAAAGTGTTCTTAATATGGGGATCTAAACAACATGTACAGCTAGAAGATATAGCCGAAGCCTATCAAGTTCCCATATATCGTGTTGAGGACGGCTTTGTCCGCTCTGTTGGTTTAGGGGCGCTGCATACATTGCCATACTCCTTATGCATAGACAAGACAGGTATTTATTATGATAGTACACAACCAAGTGACTTAGAGCATTTACTGAATCATCATCATTTTGACCAAGATATCTTAGATCGTGCAGCGCGCATCATAGAAGAAATAAAAGAAAACGGCTTAAGTAAATATAACCATCTTTCAACTAAAGATGTGAATGTAGTCTACGGCAGGAAAGCGAACAAGCGGATATTAGTCATTGGACAAGTAGAAGATGACGCTTCGATTATGATGGGAGCAGCTACACGTTGGACGAACAATGACTTGGTCCGCTTAGCTAGGGAGGAAAATCCTCATGCGCAAATTATATATAAGCCGCATCCTGACGTATTATCTGGTAAAAGACCGCTGCAATCCAATCCAAAAGACGTCACGCATCTAGCACAGATTGTCAGCGAACCAATTAGCTTGCATGATTCACTTAAAACCGTTGACCATGTTTATACCATTACTTCTTTATCCGGTTTCGAAGCACTCATGCGAGGCATTCCCGTTACAACAGTCGGAGCCCCTTTTTACTCCAACTGGGGCTTAACAGATGATCGTCAAATGGTAGCCAGAAGAAAGCGACAACGCACACTTGTAGAAGTATTCGCTGCCGCCTATTTACTTTATCCCAAATATATGAACCCGAATACCAAAGAACCTATCACTCTAGAAGAGACAATCCAATTAATTAATGAAGAAAGGAATGCTCCCGTTCACACTTAGTGGCGCGTTCCTTCTCGCCCCATCTTCTTCCTTAAGGATCTCCGTGCCCCTTCCCGCCACTGCTTCACAGCAGAAATAGACACCCCCTCTTTAATGGCAATCTCTCGAATCGAGTGATCATACATGAGTGTATACCATACCCACTTAAACTGCTTCTCCGTCAAACATCCTCGACAAACCCGCAAAAACTCAAGCTCTACAGTAGAATCATCACTCGTTTCATCACCAACCACCAATAACCAAAACTCTTCCTCAGCCACTACCCACCGCTCTGCGTAGTTAATCGACCGCTTCAACTCATTCAACAATTTCCCCCTCACACAAGCATAAGCATAACTAATAAAAGGCTTTCCCAACCCTTCATCATATCGCTCCCAAGCCTCCCACAAAGCAATCACACCCACCTGATAATATTCCTCTTTCTCCCGATAAATCCCCAAACTCCTCATAATCTTAAAAATCATTGGCTCATACGACTTAAGCACAACCTCAAACTCCTGCACTCTCTATCATCCTTAAAGGAAGCGCGCTTACCGGTTTTTTCCTAGGTAGGGGTAGTTTAAGATATGGGATAGGAAATGAGCAAAACAAAAAAAGTATGGGAAACATCAGTGATTTCAATAAATTTGACATAAATAAACCGAAAATTGACCGTTTTTTTTAAAAAAACAAGATACCTGTAATAATTTTCTCACTTTTTCGATTTAAGTCTCATTGCTAAGTTTGTTTGATATAATCATGTATTGAATATAATCATTTTGGAGGATAAGTTTTTGAAACAATTACAGCTCGAGAGTTTTTATCAGAATGTGTCAAAATATGTGGAGATGGAAGAATGGCAAAATGTCTATAATATATTGAGTGATCGAATAGATGCATTTTTAATGAAGGAAGAACAATTGCTAGACGAACTTAAGAAAATAGAATCCAAAGATAATGAGATATTTCTTCAGTTAGGTTTATATAAGTTTAAAAGTAATAAACAATTTAAGGTACTTAGTTTAAAAAAATATTTTTTACAGCCAAGTATATATTTGAGAACAAAGGTGCAAATAAGTAAAGTTAAACTAAAATTAAGTAATATCCTTATATGGTATATTAACAGTCTAATAGAATTAAAAAAATATAATGAGGCTAAGATAATAATTAGTAAGAATGCTACGAACCCTTCAGATGAAATACTTACATTAGAGGCGAAGCTTGGTTATTTATTAAACGAGAAAGAGTGGAGTATGAATTGCTATCAAAAATTAATAGCAAACAATGTCAAGTTAATAGAAGAAGATTATGTTAACTATCTCGATATTGCAATAGACGATAATATAGATACTGCATATAAAATGGCTAATCAGGCATATGAATATTATCCGAGCAATGAAAAAATTGCATTATACTTCGTAAAAACATCATTTTTAAAAATGAACTGGAAAGAAACTATTAATAGGTTCGAAGAAGTAAAAAAGAAAATAAATCTTTATAATGAAGTTTTATTAATAGGTAGCGTTACAAACCAAATATTGGGAGATAGTAAACAAGCTGAGAGTATAATGAAAGATTTTCTAACAGCAAATGAAGGAGAGTCCATTTATAAATATGATAAACCCTATCTAAAAGTTAATTTGTTAGATAATGGAGAAAGCAGAATTGAATATTATAAGATGACAAAACAAACTAAAGAAATTTGTTTAACATTCGATTCTATAAATATAACTTGGGATAGAAATCCATTTTCGTTTAATTTTATACAAAAATTTGATTTAGATATTATTGCTTTAAGAAGGAGAACAAAAGATAACTATTATCAAGATTTACAGATAGAAAAGTATCATCTTGCTGTAAGGGATATTTTGAAAGGGTATGATAAAACATTTGCATATGGATTTAGTTTAGGTGCTTATGCTGCACTATATTATGCATCAGAACTAAATGCTAGCATTTTATCCTTGTCTCCTAGATTATCGGTGCATCCAAATTATAATGGAAAGCCTAGAAAAAAGACAGTTTTCACCCATCAATCTTTTTTACCTAGAAATGAGTCGATTAAGCCAATAATTATTTATGATCCAAAGGACCAGTTAGATAATAAATATATAGAGACTAATGTAAAAAAATCCTTTCCTAATGGACAATTCATAAAAACACCTTATTCTGGTCACTCGACAGCACCTTATTTGTTATCAATTGGATTATTAAAGAAAACAGTACAAAGTGTATTCGATGGAGAACCAATTCCTATAATTGATAGAAAAAAGAACTTACACTCATATATATATATTAATGAGTTAGCTTCACATTGTTTAAGGAGAAATAAGTTAAATTGGGCGAAGAAATTAATAGACTACTCCTTATCCTTAGAGCCTGATAAAGCAGATACAAAGGAAATAAGTAAAAAAATTTTACAAAAGATGGCTAAATAAATTTAGCCATCTCAGCTTGTAGACAAAGTCTAAGAATTAGACCAAGTCTACAAGCTTTTTTTGTATAATAGAATGGAATCGATTTTTTGTGGGGGATATAAAATGTTATCAAAACACGTTGAAGATGGAAGAAATCAAATTGAAATGGTTGCGTTGGATCAACTTGTTCCAGATGATCATCTGGTCAGGAAGGTTGAACAATCGATTGACTTTGAATTCATTTATGATCTGGTAAAAGATAAGTATTGCTTAGACAATGGTCGACCGAGTGTTGATCCCGTTGTTCTAATTAAAATGGTCTTCATACAATACCTTTTCGGCATACGCTCAATGCGTCAAACCATAAAGGAAATCGAAACCAACGTGGCTTATCGATGGTTTATTGGCTATGGGTTCACCGAGAAGATTCCTCATTTTTCAACCTTCGGTAAAAACTACGCACGACGCTTTCACGATACAGATCTATTTGAACAAATTTTCTATCGCATTCTAAAAGAAGCGATGACCAAGGGATTGGTCGATCCATCCATTGCTTTTATTGATTCTACTCATGTAAAAGCGAACGCTAATAAGAAGAAATTTGAAAAAAAAATAGCCCGAGTCGAAACGAGATCATATCAGAATCAGTTAGATGAAGAGATTAATATCGATCGTGAGAAACACGGAAAAAAGCCCTTCCCCCCGCAGAATAAAGAAGAGTCAAAAGAAATAAAAGTTAGCACGACAGATCCTGAAAGTGGTTATTACGTAAAAGATGAACGCGAAAAACTATTTGCGTATTCGTTTCATACGGCGAGCGACTCCCGTGGGTTTATCTTAGGGTCACTGGTCACCGGAGGGAATGTTCACGATAGTCGGATGTTGGACAAACTCGTCACTCAAGTCACAGATAAAGTCGGTAAGCCCCATTCTATCGCTGTTGATGCAGGATATAAAACACCACACATCGCTAAATTCTTAATGGACCAAGACATCAGACCTGTTATGCCTTATACACGTCCAAAAACGAAAGACGGATATCTTAGAAAATACGAATACGTTTACGATGAATATTTTGACGCCTATCTATGTCCCGAAGGACAAATTCTATCTTACCGTACGACGACAAGAGACGGGTACAAACAATACGCTTCAAATCCTTTGGAATGTAAAGACTGTCCTCTGTTAGAACGTTGTACGCAAAGTAAGAATCATACCAAAATGATTCATAGACATGTATGGCAGGAGTACATAGAGGAAGTAGATCATTTGAGACATACCGAACGTAATAAAACTCTATATGCGAAACGTAAAGAAACGATCGAACGAGTCTTTGCGGACGCAAAAGAAAAGCATGGCATGCGTTGGACGACCTTAAGAGGTATTAAAAAAGTTTCAATGCAGGCGATGCTTACGTTCGCTGCCATGAATCTTAAGAAATTGGCAAACTGGACATGGCGAGGGTCATGTCCAACCTAAAAAAGAAGAAAAATCTTTGACAACAATAGAAAACCCCACCTTCGCTTAATGCAAAGTTGGGGTTTGTCTACGGTCTGAGATGGCTAAATAAATTTAGCCATCTTCTTTTTTGAGTCAATTTATCTGGAGTAGGTATAAAATCTATGTATTTATAACAGAAAATTAAATAAATAGATTTTAAAATCTTACATTTTATGTTATTGTATTTAACATCATCAACATTGTGAAAAAATAGGTAGGAAAATGTAAAATAAATGTTATAATGTAATCTGATTGTATTTTGATATAGGTATTTATAATTATTCTGAAATAATGTTATGGGAGGATGGATGTGTTTATATGAAGAAAGTTAAAAAGGCCATCATTCCTGCTGCCGGACTTGGAACACGTTTTTTACCTGCGACAAAGGCAATGCCTAAGGAAATGCTTCCAATTGTTGATAAACCAACAATTCAGTACATAATTGAAGAAGCAGTAGCTGCGGGAATAGAGGATATTTTAATTGTTACCGGTAAAGGAAAGAGAGCTATAGAAGATCATTTTGATCATGCTCCTGAGTTAGAGTCAAATTTACGAGAAAAAGGTAAAATTGACATATTAAACAAGGTGCAATTTGCTTCAAACCTAGCTAATATACATTATATTAGGCAGAAGGAACCGAAAGGCTTAGGTCACGCTGTTTGGTGTGCACGCAATTTTATTGGTGATGAGCCTTTTGCTGTCTTACTTGGTGATGATATTGTACAAAGTGAAGTACCATGTATTAAACAATTAATTATGCAATATGAGATTACAGAGAAATCTGTAGTTGGTGTTCAAGAAGTGAATTATAATGAAACAGATCGTTACGGTATTGTTGATCCCAAATCATCTACTGGTAGAATGTATGAAGTAAATGGATTCGTTGAGAAACCAATTAAAGGGTTGGCACCTTCAAATCTAGCTATTATGGGTAGGTATATTTTAACGCCTGAAATATTTGGGTTGTTAGAAAAGCAGAAAGAAGGAGCTGGAGGGGAAATCCAACTTACTGATGCTATTGAGGAATTAAATAAATTAGATCAAACCTTTGCATATAATTTTGAGGGGAAACGATTTGATGTTGGAGAGAAGCTAGGTTTTGTTAAAACGACAATTGAATTTGCTCTTCAGCATAATGAGACTAAAGAGGAATTGTTGGATTTTTTAAGCGAAATACTGAAAGAGCAGATGGTTTCCAGATAGACTTTTGTCCCTCAAATTGAGGGACTTTTAATCTTTATAGGAAGTAAAATAATGATATCAAAAAAGAGGTGTGGGTAAGTGACAGTACCATCTATATCGGTGATATTGCCTGTTTATAATGTAGAAAAATACGTAGATGAGTGTTTTGATTCATTATTACATCAAACGATTGGTTTTGAGAATTTGGAAATAATATTTATTGATGATTGTTCAACTGATAGTACAGCAAGTATTTTACAATCTTATGTTGATAAATATACTAATGTAAAAGTGATTCGATTAGAAGTAAACTCAGGTGCTCCAGGAAAGCCAAGGAACGTAGGAATTAATTATGCACTAGGAAAGTACTCGATTTTTCTAGACCCTGATGATTTTTTGCCAAAAAATGCATATGAAATTCTCTATAATAATGCAGAAAAATATGAATCTGAATTTGTCATGGGTAAAATGGAGAGCTTTAGAGATAGCGATCCAAAAAGAAAAACATGGTTACACATAACATTTAGAGATTATTTAATGAAAAAGAGTTATTACAATGTGAATATAAAAATGGTCCCTTTTTTCTTGCAAGTGAAAACAGGGGTTTATTTAAAATTGGTAAAAACAGAATTTATAAAGAAGAATAATTTAAGCTTTATAGAGGGCATGAAAAATGGGGAAGATAAAATTTATGATATGATGCTTTTTACGAAGGCAGAAAAATTTACATACATACCTGAAACAGTATATATGTATAGGACTAGAGATGATGATGAAAATTTGTCAATGACACAGCAAGATCTAGAATCTACTATTCTAAATGATTGTAAAGCTGCTTTAAATATAAGACCCCTCTTAAAAGAAGATGAATATAAATATTTTCAAATTAACGCATTACGCTCTATCTTTTGGAAACTATTAGATCCTGCGTTTAATTCTCTATCAAAAAAGAAAAGACAGGAGTTATTACTTGAAATAAGTTATGTAATGGTAAGTTATGATTCTAATTTAATAAAGAAATATTTTACATTAGAATATCCAATAGTGAGTTTGTTGCAAAAAGGCGAAATTAACCATGCAATGAATTATATACAAATTCATGTTTCAAGAAAATATTGGTATACAGAAACGAACGCGCTAAAAAAACAGTATGATAGACAGGTAGGTTTTTTACAGAGTAAATCTTGGAAGCTTACTAAAACCTTAAGATTAATCAATCAAAAGCGAAGAAATTTATTTCGTAATATAAACTTTAAAAAATATAAAATACAAGAACGCTAAAAAGTATAAGAAGGATTTATATTATGAGAGTGAATCCATTGAAAAAAAGCCCGGAATTAATTTCATATAAACTAACTAATAAGCTGTTAAGAGGCAGAATCAGTTTACAAATTGAACCTAATACACCGTGTTACTCTATACGCTTGATTTTGAAACAAAGAGAGAATGGTAAAGAGATAAATATAGTTGAATTTAATGATGTAGTAAAAAGGGACTTTTGTTTTAATTTTTGTATGAGGTTAAATGAAGTTGAATGGCAAGTCCATTATTATGATTTTTATATAGAGTTTACAGTTGGGGAAGAAAGTAGCCTTTATAGGCTTAAGGTTTTAAAACCCAAAATAAAGCTAAGAGTACATGGTTTCTTATCAAAGCCCCAAGTTTTAATAAACAAAAAATACCACATATCACCTTATATAACATATCATAGCAACTTATCAATTCTTTTTAAGCAGAAAAAATCATATGAAAGTAAAAAAAATAAATATAAGTGGATTATGGCTTTTATTGTATTTGTTATTTTAAGGCCATATTTAGTAAATAAGAAAATTTGGCTAGGATATGAAAAAAATAGTAATTTTGCACAAGATAATGGCTTCAGTTTTTTTAAGTACTGCTATTTAAATGGCCTGAGAAAAAATTATTATTATGTTATAAAAAAGGAATCTCCCGATATTGGTATAGTTAAAGACTATGATGATAAGGTTATATATTTCATGAGTTTTAAATTTATGCTTTATTTCCTGTCATCTTCTTTATTAATTTCTTCTGAATCAAAAGCTCATATATATGATATTAGATTAAATAAAGGACCAATTAGATTCATTCTAAATAGAAAAGAGCACATTTTTTTACAGCATGGAATTATCGGTTTAAAACAGGTTCACCAAATCTTTAATAAAATGAATAAGAATAGCACAAATTTATTTATTACCTCGTCACGATATGAAAAAGACTTAATTAAAAAATATTTTCGTTATAACGAAAATGAAATAGTGATAACTGGTTTATCGAGATGGGATAATTTAAAATCTAAGACAACTAAAAACATGAAAATATTAATAATGCCCACATGGAGAAGTTGGTTAGAAGATTTATCAGTTGAAGAATTTCTAAATACGGAATATTTTTCTTTATATCATCAATTGATTATTGATATTGAAAGTGAGAGAATTCTCAAAAATAATGATATAGAAGTGGTTTTTTTCTTGCATCCTAAATTCACAAAATATAGCAGTTTGTTTAATGGATATAGACAAATAAAAATTAAAAACTATGAGGAAAATTCAGTTAAAGATGAATTAGAAGAAGCTTCACTTCTTATAACAGACTATTCTAGTGTTGCATGGGATTTTTTTTATTTAAAAAAACCAATCATTTTTTTTCAATTTGATCAAAAAGACTATTTGACAAAGCAGGGGAGCTATTTGAAATTAGATAAAGAATTATTTGGTGATGTTGTCTATAACTCTAACGATGTTTTAACTACGATGCAGTCCTATAGGGAGAACAACTTCCAAGAAAAAGAGAAATTTTCAAAAATGAGAACGGAATTTTTTGAGTATATCGATCAAGATAACAACTCCAGAATATTTTTAGCGATAAAAGATTTCTTAGATAAAAGATGATGTATAGGGGGATATTATGGGTTTATCAATTATATATCTTGGAACTAACCAAGATTATGAGACACCTGATTTCTTAAGAAGCATGGAAAGAAAAGGGCAATTAGAGATTGTTGAGAAGGTAGAGAATGGATCTATTTTTTTAAATGATATTAACACTAGTGATTTGTTATTTTTAGATAGAAATTATCAATTCAATGAGTCAAGGTTTACCAAATTTATAGATAGGGTTTTATCAAAGGATAATGAAGTTTATCAAACCGTGTTTAGTACGTCCCTAGGAGTAAAAACATTTGGTATAGATATAATAAGTCCTAGAATAATTAATAAAGCAGCATTGATTAATAAAGGTATAAATAAAATCAATAAACCTTTACTATGGGATATATATGTTGACTTTTATATAAATACTCCAAGTATATATTATTTAGAAAATGTATTAGAAACTGATCGGCATTATACAGTTGATTTAGCAATTACTGATTTATGCGAATTTATAGATGTTGCTGTATTAAAGGAATCGAAAAATAAAAAATTGTTACAAGTACTAGTACAGGATGTATTGAAAATAATTGATAATAAATATTTTACGGAAGAATTGATAGAAACTAAGCAATTTCTACTTTTGAAAAGTGTTAATTCATTATTCAACATCCTAGAAATAGAAGATATTAAAAAGTGGGGGCTAGAAGGGTACATAGATTTTATTGAACTGGTGAAAGATGGATTTTATGAAGAATCAATATATTATATAAGGATTTTAAGGGGTAAAAGACATTGGTACAACTATTTTGGGTTTCTACAAAAGGAAATTAAATCATATCCAATTGAAGAATCTTTGTCATGGAAAATAACAAAGCCGTTAAGGAGTTTGAGCAAAATATTTTCTGATCTCAAAATTAAAGTATTTAAATTATTAATACTAATGATAAGTTTTGTTTATAAAGTAAAATATATTGGAAACGAAGTCTGGTTAATAAGTGAAAGGGCTGATCAAGCCGAAGATAATGGTTATCACTTTTTTAAATATTGTAGAGAAACTTACCCTAATAAAAAAGTTTTTTATTTAATAAATAAAGACTCTAAAGATTTGGAAAAAGTTACAGAATCGGGGAATGTAATAATACATTCAAGCTTAAGACACTGGATATATATGTTAGTAGCAGATAAGTATATAAGTGCATGGGTTTTTAAAGAGACTTCATTTCCGATAGGTAAAATAAATTTCGATAATCTGTTTCAAAAACAAGTCAAAAAGAAAAAGCAAGTTACACTCCAGCACGGTGTTATAATCCATAATATTGCACCTTATTTGGCAAAAGAAGAGTATCACCAGGATTTATTTATATCTAGTTCTAAGATTGAACAAGAAATAATAAGGGATACACTAGGGTATGATGACACCGAAATAAAGATAACAGGTCTAAGCAGATATGATAACTTATACGATATTGAGAATAAAAATCAAATATTAATCATGCCAACTTGGAGAAGAGCACTTTTTCAATTAAATAAGAGTGAGTTTATTAAATCGGATTATTATAATAACTATTATAGATTAATTAGAAACAAAGAATTTTTGGATGTCATTGAAAAAAATAATATACAAGTTAAGTTCTATATACACAATCAAATGCAACAGTTCTTGGAAGATTTTCAATTCGAGCACCCTAATATTGAATTTTTATCTAAGAATGAAACGGTCCTCTCAGAAATAATTAAAGAAAGTTCATTGTTAATTACTGATTATTCTTCAGTGATGGTTGATTTTCTTTATATGAATAAACCGGTATTATTATACCAGTTTGATCCATACAATAACCATCATGGGCCAGTGAAAGAATTATCCTATTCTGACTTTGGTGAGATCCATACTACCAAATCAGAACTAATACGAAGCCTAATTAGTTATTGTGAAAAGGGGTTTCCCATAGAGAAAAAATATGAGGATTTTTCTAGTGAATTTTTCGCTTATAAGGATAAGAATAATAGCGCAAGGATTTATCAAGCCATTGATAATTTATAAAGGTTGTGTGAGTGAAATCGATGAATACCATTCTTATTAATAGTTATAGATTTACAGAAACTAATAGTGATATATATTTGGAGTTATTGGGTTTTAATTTTAACAAGTCTGAAAGTTTAAATTTATATTTCGTAAAGAAAACAGGTATAAAGTATGCACCTATTGAAAAGCTAAATGTATCTTATGAAATTGATTATAATAAGAATACTTTAATTATCAGTTTAAAAGAGGCGATCATAAATCCTCAAAAAAATATACGATGGAAAATTTGTTGTGAAATAAATGGTGAAGAAATTGATATTTCCCTTAGCTCTTTAAATAATGCAAAATACCATTATAAAATGTTTGAACTTGAGATTAACAATGAATCAAATAAACTTTTTTTTGCTGTTATTAATAATAAAAACAATTTTTATGTTGATTCTTTACTTTATAAAAATGGTTTATTAAGTGGTGAAGTGGCTTTAGAGAAAGAGTTTTCGTATAATCAAAATAGTAGTTTTCATTTTGAATTAAGAAATAGAGAGAATAATAGGGTACTTTGTATTCATGGTCAGCAAATTGAAAAAAGGAACGGAATATTGGCATTTTCATTACCAATCAATATTCCAGATAGTGATTTGGGTTATAAAATATTTGATATTATAATTGTAATTACAGAAATGCAATACACAGATAAATACCAAATGAAAATTAATAACTTAAATGAAATTAACTTTGAATATTATCCATTAGTAAATAATAACTTTTATCTTATCAAGCCTTATAAAACAAAGAGTAATACATTAAGTCTATATTTAAAGGAAGATAGTGTAAAAACAAGTGTAAAAGAAGTGTATTATAACTCTATTTCAGGAAAATTAGAATTAAAAGGTAATATAGTGTCTTTGCAAACTATTAAAGAATGTTCAATTATTATAAAACAGAGAAATATATTTGGGAAAGAGATATCTTATGGATCTGCTCAAAAATTCAAAACTGCTCTTAATGACGAAAATGAATTCTTCTTAGATCTAGATTTAAAGAATGACTTTCCGATAACATTGGCCATAATGAATAATAATTGGGATATATTTATAGAGTTGAAAAATTCAATTAATCATTCTGCTATATATATGATAGATAATTATGAACTAAATGAGCAGGGAACTTTCAATTACTTTGAATTAGATGAGTTTAAGAAAATTAAACCGTATGTAAATAAATCAAAAAAACTCTCACTTTATGTTTCTAAAAAGGTTACCCCAAGCATTAAAGTAGCAATATTAGGAACATGCTTTAGTAGGAATCCATTTAATTCTATGAATTATTTTAATCCGGATTATAAAGAAAATTATAAAGTGGTATTTACCCAATTTCACTCATCTTTAATAAGCTTAATGTCAAAGCAAATAAAAATAGATTTATCTGTAATAGAAAATTTAAAAGAATCTATGAAACCATTTATTCGTAGGGACTTCGATAAGACATTTTTTACGGATTTAAGAGAATCAGGTGCAGATATTTTTATACTGGACCTTGATATAGATGCTACCCATAATTGTTTAAGAGTAGGTGAGGATAAATATCTTACTCTATCATATATCTTGGCGCAAACTGATTTTCTAAATCAAATGAAAGGTAACGTAGAGTTAATTACTCATGATAATGAAGAAAATTTCTTTGAATTGTGGAAGAAAGCTGCAGATCTATTTATAGAAGAATTATTGACTATTTTTCCACCAAATAGAATATTTCTCACTTCTGGTCGATATGCCCAAGAATATCTTGATTCAAACAGAGTAATCAGGGAATTTCAGGACAAGGTTTATATAAAAGAAAGAAATTTATTCTGGGATAGGCTAGATAATTACTTTATTAGTAGAATACCAGGCGTGAATGTAATTGATTTAACAAAAACAAATTTTATAGGAGATGAACTTTACCCTTTAGGGAATAAAGCAGAACCTCCACACTATGAGTCAGGTTATTATAAGGAGTTTATGAAATATTTAAATGAGAAGTTAATTAAAGTTATAAATTAAACAATTATAAAAAAACCGAGAGGAGCACTATACTTGGCCAAGAGTGTCATTAAATACTTCAGT
This sequence comes from Cytobacillus sp. FSL R7-0696, assembly GCF_038006865.1. Taxonomy (NCBI): domain Bacteria; kingdom Bacillati; phylum Bacillota; class Bacilli; order Caryophanales; family Bacillaceae; genus Cytobacillus; species Cytobacillus sp. FSL R7-0696. Next base: position 2,322,521 of record NZ_JBBOWA010000001.1, read on the forward strand.
CGCAAAGTTCCTTTTATTAAACAACCTATACGTGATTATATTAAGAATGAACGGTTTAAGATTCGCGCGAAGTATAATTATTATGTGAATCATTTAAAAGTGGAAGATCGAGTGATTTTGTATGAGGCATATCATGGTAAAAGTTTTACGTGTAATCCATTAGCTATTTTTTTAGCGTTTGAAAAAAGAACTGATTTCGATCAGTTTCTTCATATTATAGTTGTGAATGAAACCGATTCTTTTGTAGACACATTACCAAAAAGAAAAAATATAAAATTTGTAGCAGTAGATGATGATCTTTATTTAAGATACTTAGCTACTGCTAAATATCTAATTAATAATACGTCCTTTCCTTATTATTTCATTAAACGAGAAGGTCAGGTATATGTGAATACATGGCATGGGACACCCCTTAAGACGTTAGGAAGAGATATTAAACAAGCGGGCATGACTGATCATATGAATATCCAGCGGAATTTATTACAAACGGATATATTGGTTAGTCCTAATCAATTTACATATGAAAAACTATTGTCTTCACATGGTATTTACGAAATTTTTCCAGGATGGGTTGCTGATATTGGTTATCCTCGTGTCGATCGAACGTTAGCTGCTTCAAGTAAGGATATATTATCTCAGTTAGGGGTAACGAGTGGAACTAAGGTGATCTTATATGCCCCAACGTGGCGGGGGACGGTAGGAAATGAGGCAGATATGAGTGAGCAACTACTTCAGGATGTCCTCCATTTAAAGAGGGAATTAGGCAGTGACTATACTGTATTATTGAAGTCTCATTATTTTACCTTTAAGTACTTTGAGGAAAACCAAAAACAAGAGCTATGTGTACCAAATGGCATGGACACAAATTTATTGCTATCAGCAGTCGATATTTTAATAACTGATTATTCTAGCATCTTTTTTGACTTCTTACCGACAGGGCGTTCAGTCATTTTCTATGGAGATGATATTGAACAATATAGTCATGAAAGAGGATTCTACCTCCCGATTGATCAATTACCTGGACTACTCACTCAAAAGCTAGAAGAAGTGATTGTGCATATTAAAAATATCGACTTAGAGCAAGAGAAATATAATGAGAAGTACAAAGAATATCAAGAACAGTTTTGTTATAATGATGATGGCCAGGCTGCTTCAAGACTGTTATCAATCTTAGTAGACAATGAACAAAAGCATTTAATCAAAACGGAAACAAAAAAAGAGAAAATTATTATGTATTGCGGAGCTTTCTATAATAATGGTATAACGATGTCTGCTTTAACCTTATTAGATGCGGTTGATTATGATAAATACGAAGTGGTTGTCATAGAGAATCCGAAAGGTTCTGAAGAAAAATGGGTAAATATTAAAAGAGCTAATCCTAATGTTCATTTTATTTATCGACCTGGGGTTCTCGGTAGAACAGTTCTTGATAGCTATAAACATCAATGGATCTTGAATCGTGGTGTCAGTGGACAAATTGTAGAAAAGGTACTACCGGCACATTTATATTATAATGAGTTTCGCCGGTTAGTTGGAGACGTGAAATTTGATCATGCAATAAATTTTGGTGGTTATAATGATTTTTGGAGTCTCCTATTTGCCTTTTCGCGAATAAAGAATAAATCTATTTATCTTCATAACGATATGATGGAAGAATTTAATAAGAAAATCAAAGGAAAATTTAAACATAAAAAGAATCTAAAAGTGATTTTTTCTATTTATAAATATTATGATAGAATCATCTCAGTAGCAGAATCGACACACGAAACGAATATGAAAAACTTAGAGCAGTTAGTACCAGATAGTCACAAAAAAATGACATATGTTAATAATCTTGTTGATAGTAACCGTGTGAAGACACTGATGAATCAATATGATTATATCGAAGTGAACGGGAATAATTATCTTGTTACGGACCAATTAGCAGAGTCTGTTAAGTTAACTATTCAAGGAGTCATAGCTCCTGAAGAGGTAGATGTAAACTTTGTCACTGTTGGTAGACTTTCACCTGAAAAGGGTCATGAAAAATTAATTCATGCATTTTGGGCTTTATACCAATATGATCAGCATATTAAGCTTTATATCGTTGGGGAAGGACCACTAAAAGAATCATTGCAATCTCTTATTAAGAAGCTAAAAATGAATGATCGCATTATATTGGTGGGACAATTATCTAATCCCTTTGCTCTTATTAATCAGTGTGATTGTTTTGTTCTTTCTTCAAATTATGAGGGTCAAGGACTCGTTCTACTCGAAACATTGATTATAGGTAAACCGATTATAGCAACAGATGTAACAGGTGTTAGAAGTGTCCTTAAAGAAGGCTATGGTGAGTTAGTAGAGAACAATCAAGAAGCATTGGCTGAAAAGTTAATTCAATTTGTTGAGCGTTACCGACAAAAATGTTTACCTAAGAGAAGTTCATTTCATGATGAACAATATAATCAAGAAGCCTTAAACCAATTTTATGGTAAAGTACTAGGGAAATCATTATAATATTGTTATCGGCAATGTAAGGGAATTATTCATCTTTTAATTCCCTTTTTATTTTTGCTCTGTCGCAACAGAAAATGACAATTTCATCATTCAATGATAAAATATTTTCTCGGGGAGAGTAATTCATTGTTAAAAGAAAATTAAAGGCACGGAAAGGAAAAACGCATGCGTTCTGTAGTGACAGTTTTAAAAGAACAAATCAAAAGTTTTTATTTAGTTAGACGCCTTTCTGTTTATGAAATGAAAAGTGCGAACAGAAACAACTATTTAGGGATTCTATGGGAAATTATAAACCCTATGATTCAAATTGCGATTTATTGGTTTGTGTTTGGCTATGGGATATTTAAAGCTGTTGGTAGACCTGATGTAAAAATGGGTGATGGGGATGCTATTCCTTATTTTTCATGGATGTTATCAGGCATAGTCGTTTGGTTCTTTATTAATCAATCGATCACAATGGGCTCGAAATCGGTTTATTCGAGAATTAAGATGGTATCCAAAATGAGTTTCCCAATGAGTGTCATACCTACCTATGTGATTTTTGCAAAGCTTTATCAACATTTAATGTTACTAGTTATTGTACTCATTATGTTCCAATTTATGGGTTATCCAATTTCTGTATATTATATACAATTACCTTATATGATGTTAGCGACCTTAATATTCTTGGTTTCGCTATCACTGATCACCTCTACTATTTCAACAATTGTACGTGATTTTCAAATGGCTATTCAATCAGTAGTGAGGATTCTCATCTATGTATCACCTTTCTTATGGCCACCATATGAACTTGAGCCTGAGATTGTGCCAACATTAATGCAGCTGAACCCGATTTATTACTTAGCAGAAGGATATCGTGCGACAATCTTAGGTCTAAATTGGTATCCATTTGTGAATTGGGAATATAGCCTTTATTTCTGGGGAATTACTATACTATTATTTGTCGTTGGTTCGATTTTACATGTGAAATTTAGAGATCGCTTCGTAGACTTTCTATAAGATGGATGTGAATTATGGAACATTCAGTTGTTTTAAACAATATAACGAAAAAATATAAAATGTATGATGGTAATAAGGAAAAGTTATTAGATATTTTATTACCGAAAAGTTATGGTGAAGATTTTTACGCGTTGCAAAATGTTAGTTTTACAGCTGAAAAAGGTGACGTTGTTGGATTTATTGGAGTGAATGGTTCGGGTAAATCCACTCTGTCCAATATCCTTGCCGGCATTATCCCACCTACTACAGGTGAGGTAACCATAAATGGGAAGACGGCATTAATTGCTGTCAATTCAGGTTTGAATAATCAATTGACCGGGCGCGAAAATATCGAATTAAAATGTCTGATGCTCGGTTTTAGTAAAGCGCAGATTAAAGAGTTAGAACCGGAAATTATTGATTTTGCTGATATAGGTAAATTTATTGATCAACCGGTCAAAAGCTATTCCAGTGGGATGAAATCACGTTTAGGCTTTGCTATTTCTGTAAATATTGATCCGGATATATTAGTGATTGATGAAGCACTTTCAGTCGGTGATCAGACATTTGCCGATAAATGTTTAGATAAGATGAATGAGTTTAAAGCAAAAGGGAAAACAATTTTCTTTATTAGTCACTCGATTGGTCAAATGAATCGTTTCTGTGAGAAAGCACTTTGGCTGGAGTATGGTGAAGTGAGAGAGTTTGGGCCGATTAAAGAAGTCATGCCAAAATATCAGGCTTTCTTAAAGGAATATAAAGCGATGAGTGCTTCTGAGAAGCGTGCCTTTAAAGAAAAGGCAATGAAGAAGCAAGCAGGACTTGTTACAAATTAAATAAATGTTTATGAAGAGTGAGGCTAAATTGATTTTTAGCCTTTTTTTCTTTGCAAAATTTGGTATAGTAAAAAGGACTAATTTAATAAATAATGGGGAAAAAGATATGGCCATTGAATCAGTTCATTTTGAGAATGTAACGAAGCGTTTTAAAATGTATCAAAACAATAAAGAAAAACTATTAGATATATTCGTACCTAAAGGATACGGTGAAGATTTCTACGGATTGCAGCATATCAACTTCACTGCTTATCAAGGCGATGTCATTGGTGTGATTGGTATTAATGGTGCTGGAAAATCTACACTGTCCAATCTTATTACAGGAGTAGTACCTCCTACCACAGGTGATATAACGATTAATGGTAGTGCATCGCTTATTGCTATTGCATCAGGTCTTAACAATCAATTAACAGGTCGAGAGAATATTGAATTAAAATGTCTCATGCTAGGGTTTAATAAGAGAGAAATTCAGCAATTGATGCCTGAGATTATTGACTTTGCTGATATAGGTAAGTTTATTGACCAACCAGTTAAAAACTATTCTAGTGGTATGAAGTCACGATTAGGCTTTGCCATTTCTGTAAATATTGATCCTGATATTATTGTCATTGATGAAGCCCTCTCGGTTGGTGACCAAACCTTTACTGATAAATGTTTAGATAAGATGAATGAATTTAAACAAAAAGGTAAAACCATCTTCTTTATTAGTCATAGTATTGCACAGGTAAAGAAATTCTGTGATAAAGCATTATGGCTAGAGGCGGGAGAAGTGAGAGATTACGGCACTATCGGTGAAATTATTCCAAAATATGAAAAGTTCCTAAAAGATTTTAAATCACTAACCAAAGAGGAACAGAAGAAATTCAGACAGGATATTTTAGATAGGCGCAGTCAGTTGAATAATTATACTGACAACATTGAAACCAATAATGCTAACGTTGTTTCTAGTAATATTCAGCGAAGTTCAAGAGTAAAAAAACGTACAAAACCTAGTCGTAAAAAATGGAAATTTATTTTAGGATTAAGTACACTCTTAATACTCCTATCCGTTAGCACTCTATTTCTTATAAATAACTATCACTCATCGAATTCGACTGTGAAGACCAACCAAAATGAATCACCTGTAGCATCAGAAGAACCAAAAGCTGTAGAAGAAGGTTTAAAGGATGAATCATTAGATATTAGGTATGTAACGGTCTCAAGTGCTAATATAAGACAAGAACCAACAATGGAGAGTGAAGCTATAGACTTTGCTGTTTTTGGTTTTCCATATGAAGTATTAGAAGAAGAAGAAGGATGGGCTAAAATCCAACTAAATGATAATGAAGAAGGCTGGGTTAGTACAACGGTTTTGGCAAGATTAAATAATACAGTTGTTGATCAAGAGATTGAGACCAAATTAAATGGCATTGTCGGTCCTAATTTCCCTCTAGAAACTGTTATGAACACTTTAGGGAAAGGGCAAGTGATGGAGGAACCTTTTGAACATGCAGAATATATTTACAAAGATGAAGTAATCAATGGTGTGATTATTGATATGAATGGTCCATCTACAGATACCTTATTTAATCAATTGGGAGAACCAGATATGGAGTTAGAGGAGACGAAATCTTTCTTATATCATGGAGAAGAATTTGATTACTTATTTCAAGGAGTAGAAGATGGAACAATAAGCTCACTTCAGTTGATTAAAAGAAGTTAAAAAAAGGTCTTATTCTTCACCTCATAGGTTGATAGAATAAGACCTTTTTTCTTATATATCTAGGTGTGATTTCAATTCTTCTTGTACTTTTAATTGCTCTTCATTTGAAACGATTAAATACCAAACATCATTGATACGCTGACCATTGCCGGATATGGTTAGCTGGTCAATTTTTCCGACTGCATTTTTATAATTTTTTTGGATATCACGCATTTCATTGAAAGACAAGTTCGTTCTAACATTCTTGCCTAACGCATCTAAGATGTCATCATAGTTTGTGAGTGTGTTAAGGCTCATCCCTTTTTTAATGACTCCTTGAATCACTTGACGCTGACGGTCTTGACGACCGAAGTCACCGTTTGGATCTTCTTTTCTCATCCTGACATAGGATAATGCTTCGTCGCCATTTAAGGTGTTTGCCCCTTCTGTAAAGGAAGAATTCCCTTGTTCAAATGAGAGGGAACTGTTAACTGTAATGCCTCCAACCGCATCAACAATATCTTTAAATCCTTCCATATTTACCTTGATATAATAATCAATTGGGATATCAAGGAAGTTTTCCACCGTGGCCATCGCCATTTCCTCATTGCCGAACGCATAAGCATGATTAATCTTATCATCAAAGCCCTTACCGACAATTTCTGTACGTGTATCTCTTGGGATGCTTAACATTTTCATTGATTGGTCATTTGGATTAACAGTGATAACAATGATTGTATCTGAACGCCCTTTGTCTCCGCTTCTTTCATCTACTCCGAGCATTAAAACAGAAAATGGCTCTTGTTTAGTCAGTGTAAGCTCCTGCTCTCTTTTCTCTGTTTTATACTTGATTGGTTGATGCATCGTTTCTACAGCCCCTGAAACAGAACGATAGACCATAAACCCATAGATGCCAACTGCAATGACCATTAACAGAACAATAGAACCAGTTATTTTTAACCATAACGGCTTCTTTTTCTTAGGTTGGCTACGCATTTCTTTTCCCCCATACGAATGTTAATTTGATTGATATATGTTATAGAATACCAAATTATTAGTTCGGTGGATATAAAATAAATGTAAAATAGACAATATTAGACAAAAGTTCTTCTTATTCGTAAAGTGAATGTAAAAAAAATAATAAATACTGTCATATTTTAATATGTTAATATGAATGTGGGGTATGTAGAATTTAGCACTACTGGAAAATTAGTTATAAAGTATCATAACTTTAGAAGAGGAGGAGAAAATGACTAAACTAAAGAAACATATTTCCATGTTTCTTATTGCTTTATTAGTATTCGGTTTAACTTCGAATATAGGATATGCGAATGAGATAAATAATAAAAGTGTTGAACAAGAACCAATTACATATGTTGTAAATGAAGAGCAACAAGTTGCTGTATATCTTGAAGATTCACAAGAAAGCGAGATTTTATTTCATTTAATTAAAGATTCAGTATTTGATATCGTAGAACTAGGGGACGAGTACTCTTATATTCAAACAAAGGACGAAGAAGATAATGAAGTACTAGGTTACGTCCTTAATGAAGAAATTGATCAATATGCGATTGTTCAAGATAAACCTGATGAAGAAGAGTTAAGCGGTGAGAAACAGGAAGAAACGATTGAGACCCCTTTGACAGAAGAAGCGCAAGAGAATGCTCCTAATGAGGAAGAGGCGGTAAGTGAGGAGAATACTCCTATCGACTCAACAGAAGGACAAGATAATCTTACTGAAGAGGATGAACTCACTGAAGAAGAAAGTCAAACAGATGAATTAAAAGAAGATGAAGCACAACAAGCGCTACCAGATGAACAGGAAGTAAGTGATGAGCAACCTGTAAAATCAAGAATGCTTATGAGTAAAGCTTTAGTTACTGTACAAGGTGTCGCACTTAAAAACCCCACAAATGTTTACACAGAATCCAGTCGAAATTCTACAGTGTTAAAGAGCTACTCTCAAGGTAAAATTCTTAAATTTGAAAAGTCGAATAATCAATGGCTACAAGCAACTGTTTATGTAAAGGGTAAGGCAGTAGCAGGTTACATCAATAGTGATGATGTTGACTTACTTGTTGAAAAGCAAGAGAGTTCGAGAGGAATCGTTTATAACGAGAATCTACATGTTTATGCTACACCGTCTAAAAACTCGAATGTCTTAAAGAGTTATAATGAAGGACATACGGTCGTGTATCAAACATATTCTTCTCAATGGAATGAAGCGAAAGTTTATGCTAATGGTAAATGGCAATATGGCTTCATTCATGAAGATGATGTGATTCCAGAAAACACACCACAATCTACGTTAAATGGTGTGGTGGAAAATGAAAAACTCAATGTGTATAGCGGATTATCAAAATCATCTAATGTGCTGAAAAGCTATAATGAAGGTACAAGTGTTAAATACAGAACACATACTGCGAATTGGTATGAAGCGACTGTCTATGTAAATGGAAAAGCGACTACAGGTTATATTCATAAAAGTGATGTAATCAATGATGATGCGAAGCAAGAGACACTCAGTGGCATTGCAAAAAAACGTGTCAATGTATATAGCAGTACTTCAACAAGCTCAAGTATCCTAAAAAGCTATAATGAAGGTAGTACCCTTAAATATAAAACTTTCACGAAGAATTGGTATGAAGCAACTGTCTATGTAAATGGAAAAGCAACAACAGGCTATATTCAAAAAAGCGCAACTATTGACGAGGATGCAGCTAGAACTGATTATAGAGGAGTGGCTTTGGCCTCGCCAACAAAGGTGTATGCAAACGAATCAACTTCAGCTAATGTGCTGAAAAGCTATGGCTCTGGATCCATCCTTAAGTATCGTTCGTATACTGACAACTGGTACGAAGCAACTGTTTATGTAAATGGAAAAGCAACAACAGGTTATATCAATAAAAAAGATGTTGAAAATAGTAAGAACCCACAACAAACATTAACAGGTACAGCACAATCAAAAGTGACAGTTTATACAAAGGCCTCTAATACGTCTAGTGTCTTGAAAACTTATAGTAAAGGTTCCAAAATTAAATATAAAACCTTTACATCGAATTGGTATGAAGTGACTGTGTTTGTAAATGGAAAAGCTCAAACTGGTTATATTAAAACGAATACGATGGAAAAAGGATTACAAGGAAAAGTTATTGTGCTTGATCCTGGACATGGTGGTCATGACCCAGGGGCAATGGGCATAGAAAAAGACTTGAATCTTAACACCGCTAATTATCTGCGTTCTTATTTGAATGCCGCAGGAGCTGAGGTAATCATGACTCGGTCTACTGATGTATATTTGACATTAGCTGAACGTGTAGAAATTAGCCATCAATATAGTGCAGATGCTTTCATTAGCATTCACTATAATTCAAATCCAGACCCTAGTCCTAATGGAATTGAAACCTATTATTTACCTTCTAATGAGAATGAACGAGAGCTAGCCCAATTGATTCAAGATGGCGTTGTCGCTGAAACAGGGTTACGAGATCGTGGGGTTAAAAATAATGGGAACTTCCATGTCATTCGTGAGAATCAAAATGTGGCAGTCTTAGTAGAGTTAGGATTTCTTTCAAACCCAGCAGAATATGATGTTGTTACGAAAGCAGCTTATCAGAAAAAAGCAGCTAAGGGGATTTATAACGGTTTGAATCAATATTTTAATTGAGATTTAAATTTTAAAGAGGTGGTTCTTATAAAAGGATCACCTTTTGATTGATGCAAGAGGTTATTTATTATGTTTTAATGATCAATTTCTTAGCTAAATAAAAAATAATAATTTGGTTATTTTCTTAATATTTTAATAAATTGTATAATTATTGTAAGAAAAACTTCTCAGTTTTAATTAATCTGGTCTTGTCGCTGTCAAGTAGACCATAATAAAAGCTAAGCAGTGAGCGCGTTTCGATATTCAATCGGCGCGCGTTTCTTTAGTTTCTTTTGTAATTGTAATGGTAAATGTAATTCTAAAGAGCTTGCTCTAGTTCTTCTCCCATACACTTTACTTATGTACAGCTTCTCGGTTTTGAGGTGTGAAAAGAATGATTCTATACAGGCATTGACCAGGCAGTTTCCATTGCGAAAGTGGCTGCTTTTGATGTCATAATCCTTTAATCGGTTGCTGTATATTTTTGACGTGTACTGGAAGCCTGATCCGAATGGAGAACGGCTCCAGCCACGTCTTTTTTCTTTGTCCATTTCTCTACTGTTTTTAACACAAGTTCCAAATCATTTCTTCGGGCTAGATCCCAACTTACTATTTCGTTTTTGAAGAGATCCTGTATGACCGATAAATAAAAATTATTCTTCGCCAACAGACATAAATGTGATATCCGTTACCATTTTTTGATTAGGTCCTAGGCCTGCCTTTTATAGGATAAGAAACTCCTTTACGCTCATGGACTACTTCTTTCCATTTCTTAACCCACACTTTAAGCTGGCTGCAGTTACGGATTCCTTATAACTTCCAGACCCACTCACATATTTCATGAAGGCATTATGTTTTAACTCTTCCGAATAGCTATTAAAAGTTTTCCCTTTTTTTTGCCATAGAAAAATCCCCTCCAAGTAGCATTCTTTCCTTCATGGTAACATGAAGGCCTTTTTGAATGTCTACTTAAAGGGGACATTTACAATCTGAGAAGTTTTTTAGTAAACTAGAGAGATGTTAATAACAGCAAAGTATTAAATTAATTGCTATTTATAATTGATAATATATATTTGGCTAGTATTTTACTAGAATTTCCCTTTGAATATTGATTCCACTTTTGATTAAACTTTTTTATTTCATGTATATTAAAGTTATTTTCAGCAATTGTTGATATAATTTCTTCGGTTGAGAAAACTATTGGTCCAGGAACTAATTCATTATACTCTTCCCAAAAACCTCTTTCTCTTTTATATTCTTCAAAATCATAGGGATAAAAAATCATAGGTTTTTCCAATATGGAATACTCGAATGGTACGGAAGAGTAATCGGTAATCAACATATCAGTAATAAAGAGTAAATCATTGGTATTATATGTTTTCGAAAAATCATAGACAAAATCAGTGAGATTATAAGGTATTTCTAACCCTTTTCTAATTGTGGGATGTAACTTAAGTATTAAAATATATCCTTTTTCATAAAGCTCTCTGTTCATTAGATGTAGATCAAGATGTAACTTGAAGTTTTCGAAATCTTCATTTCGATAAGTAGGTGCATATAGAATAATCTTCTTACCATCTAATTGAGGGTATTTAGTAAATATATATTCCTTCTTTTCTTCTATAAGCACTTTATCATAGAAGATATCTGTTCGTGGGATACCAGATTTGATAAATCTCGAATTATCTAAGCCAAAAGCTTGTTTGAAAATTTCCTGCATCTTATCTGAACCAACGATTATCTTGTGAAATTGATTATAAACTTTATGAAAACGATTCTTCGCAGCGGTGGTTCGTGTATCATTCCCAGGATCTAATAAACCAAACTTTTTTATAGCTCCATTCGCATGCCATAGTTGGACGCAAGTTACTTCCTTTTTAAACTTAATCGTTGATAAAAACCCAAAGTAATTATCTACTAAAATAACTTTAGAAGTAGCTAAGTGATATATGCCTTTAATAAATTGATAAGGTGAGCGAAAATCAAATAATAAAATATCAGCGTTATCAGCCGTATGTTGTTTGAAAAACTCTACGAAGTCTCTCCGGGTTAAAAAAATAGTGCGACAAGTATAATCTTGTCGCTTTTGTTCATTATATACATTGATAGTATTTTCTAAAAAAGAAGCAACATAAACAACTTTATTTTCCATAGGGAAAAGTTTAAACAATTGGAAAATTAGACGGAAAGTAAATAAATAAACGAATATAAAGAGTTCTCTAATCATTACTTCACTTTAAAAAGATCCTTCTTGATTTGTGAAGTAGAAATACCAACAGTTCTTGGTAAATAGATTACATCACAATATTCATTGAGATAATCGAATTTCCCTTCCCAATCATCGCCCATTACAAAAATATCAATATTGTGTTTGATTACATCTTCTACTTTTTGTTCCCAGGTGTTTTCTGGAATTACTTTATCGACATATCGAATTGATTCTAGAATCATTTTTCTGTTTTCATAAGAGTGGTAGGATTCTTTACTTTTCAATTTATTAAATTCATCAGAAGAAATAGCAACTGTTAGATGGTCACCAAGGCTCTTGGCTCTTTTTAAAAGATTAATGTGACCCCAGTGAAGTAGGTCGAATGTACCGTATGTTATTATCTTTTTCATAAGAGGTTACCTCCGAGTATTTGACATCAGCTTTATAAGATTTGATAATATTTCCTATGGATTATACTCATTATTTTATTTTATGATATATATTTTTTTTTATCAAGTATTAGTAATTATTACATAGAAGTGGCAAATATTAATTAATAAAGTAAATGTTGAATAGCAATTAATATTCGTCTAAAATTGCTATTAGATAAAATGTGGATTATATATATGTTTAACTGAAAGAAGGTTTTTACAATAAATATGAATAGTATGTTTGACTTCACAAAAAAAGTTAAAAGAAAAGTTAATCGTAAATTAAAAACTGAAAAGCAAAAGGCTAAAGAGTATATTATCAATAATTTACTTCATTACGGCGAATTAATCGATATAATTGAAGATGGCTTGAATATTATGTTTAAAATTAAATATTCAAGTAAGGTATCAAATCAGAAAAATGTAAAACTTCTCTTTCATACTAAAAACGGTGAGGTATTTCACAAAGCAGAGAGTATTATAAAGGAAAAGTCTTCAAATATATACGAATTTATTATACCCAAAAATGATTTTGATTTACCATCCAATAAACGGACATACCATGTTTCCATACTTGTTGGTAAGAAAAGGGTAAGAGTTCGGTTCGGAGATGAATTTATTTATAAAGACTTTCAATACTTTCTAAGTAATACTCATTTATTTTTACTTAGATGGGATAGACATAATCGAGTGTTCTTTAAAACAAGTTATCTAAATGGAGAAATGAAATCTGTTTATGATATCCCCAATACAATTGAATCTATTCAACATGAAGAAAATTCAATTAAATTAAGTGGCTTTATTGATAATAGCATTTTAGACAAGGAAATATTAAAAGAGCAATTCTTCTTGGAAATCAGAAGGCCTAATGGTTATAGTGTTAAAGCACCTATGTATATAAATGGAAAGCAATTCAAAGCAAATATTGCATTGGAAAACAGTACCTTTGCTGTTAAAGGGAAATGGAAGTTTTTTATTACCGTTGATTATGACACCCAAAGTTTCCGTTTCCCTATGTATGTAAGAAACGAAAAAATGAAAGAAAATACTATTGAATTTTTTATTCCTACACATCGTGAGACGATGCATTTTCGGACTAAAGTCATAAATGGAAAGATATTTTCATATACAAGATATTTATCTATTCGACCTAATACAATTAATTTTATAAGAAAAGAGAAAAAAATCACATTAACAATTGAAAGTTCGAAGGATAAATTAAGCATTCTTGATGAAAAAGCAACAGATGTATTTTTACGCCTTAGACAAAGGGATACAAATGAATTTACTAGCATCAAGATGTTTAGAGAAGTAAAAGAAGATACAGTCTTGATATACACAGAATTAGACTATGCTATATTAGGTTTTGATGCACTTGATAGGCCGAGAAGGTGGGATTTATTTATTGGTATTAAAATAAATGAATCTCAATATATCGATTTTAGAATTGTGGATCAGAATATAAATAAAGTAAAAGATGAAACAACATATGTATTCGAGAATCACATGGATTGTTATTTCTATGAATTTTATGGTACTCGATACAATAAACTTTCACTAGTATATTCTCGTGCAAGTTTGAACAAGTTTGTTAACAAATTCTATATTCAAAATCATCATTTTAACTTAGAAGGACAAATATATTTTGATTCGAAATTCGTAAGAGAAGATTTAAAGTATCAGCCTTTTGTAGAATTAATTAATAGAAGGAATATGGAAAGTGTTAGATATGAAGTGGAAGTTAAAAATGGAAAAGACTTCAAGGTTGCGATTCCGACAAATGAACTAAGTTTAATTGTTGATGAATTTAAAGAGATAATTGACTTTTATTTAATATTAGAAGGAGAGTCACTCTTTAGAAAAGTAAAGTTAGGATTAAGAGATTATACGTATTTCAAAGATAAGGTATTCCTTGATTTCACTTCAAAGAAAGATAATCAAACTTATGAGTATAATCTAACAACCACACCGAAAGGGAATATCAAATTCGAAAGCTTTATCTTTGAGACTAAGCTTTATAAAGAAATGAAATCTATTTCTGATGCATCTCAAAGTAAAGAAGTATGGCTTGTTGGTGAAAGGCCTGATACAGCTCAAGATAATGGGTATAGATTTTTTGAGTACTGTCGTAATCATTTTCCTGAGTTAAAGATTTATTATGTTATTGATGGAAAATCACCTGATATTGAGAAAGTTCTAGCATTAGGAAACGTGCTGGAAATAGGCAGTATGGAACATATTAAAAAAAGCTTACAGGCAAGTGCATTTATTGGTACTCATGATTTGGATTATATACTTCCTTTTAAAGGAATAAAATATGAGAACTATAGAAAAGCAAAAAAAATCTTTTTGCAGCATGGGGTTTTAGGTAGGAAAAATGTTCCATATCATAAGGTTTACTATGAATACCCTTTTGATTTATTCATTGTTTCATCCCAGGCAGAAAAAGATATGGTCGTAGAGCAATTTGGATATAATGAAGACGAAGTGGTAGTTACTGGTTTAGCTAGGTTTGATAAGCTCCAAGAAAATCATCATCCAAAAAGAGAAATACTACTCATACCTACATGGAGAGAGTGGATAAATAGTGAGGAAAATTTAATCCAGTCTAGTTATTTTGAAAAATACATTGGATTTATTCAATCTCAAGAATTATCTTTGATGCTAGAAAAATATAATTTGAAATTGAATTTTTATCCTCATTATAGAATGCAACAATATATTAAAGATCATGTTCCAATGAATAATGACAGAATTAAACTTGTTGAATTTGGAGAAAAAAGTGTTCAGGAGCTTTTGAAGGAAAATTCAATTATGGTAACAGATTATTCTTCGGTTTCATTTGATTTTACTTTCTTAGGTAAACCTGTGATATATTTTCATTTTGATTCCGATTTGTTTTTTGCAAACGGCATATTAAGACCAATAGAAGAAACTTTTCTCGGAGATATCGTTACTTCACATGAAGAATTAGTCGAAAAAATTGAAGAAGCAGTTTTAAGGAATTTTAAAGAGAGACCAGATATTTTGTCACGAAAATCTGATATATTTTCTGTGTTAGATAATAATAATAATGATAGAATCTATAATTGTATTAACCATTTGAGCAAATAGTAAAAGAAGATGGGGAATTAATAGGTATAAGAGAATTTATTTGGCAAAAAGCTAAATAACTTATTCCCCATCTAGTTTTTTGGGAGGAAATTTTGGTGATTAGGAAGTTGATTACAAAGGTGAAAAGGCACCGTATTATAAAAAAAGCTTATCAAATAGCTTTTAAAATAGTAGGTTTATTACCAAAAAAGAATAACCTAATCATTTTTGAAAGTTTTTTGGGTAAACAGTTTAGTTGTAATCCTCGTGCGATTTATGAGTATATCGAAGTAAATTACCCTGATTATGAAATGTATTGGAGTGTAGATCCAAGATACTCAGCTTCTTTTCAAGTAAAAGGGGTTAAAACAATAAACCGTTTTTCTATACCGTGGCTTTTAAAGATGGCCAGAGCTAAATATTGGGTATTTAATAGTAGAACGCCTTCTTGGATTCCGAAACCTAAGAATACAATATATTTGCAGACATGGCATGGTACACCGTTAAAAAAACTTGCTGCTGATATGGAAGAAGTGCATATGCCTGGAACCGATACGGATCGTTATAAGCGAAATTTCTTAAATGAATCTGGGAAGTGGGATTATTTAATTTCTCCAAATCGATATTCAACAGATATTTTTAGAAGAGCATTTGGCTTTGATAAAGATATGATCGAGTCTGGGTATCCAAGAAATGATTTTTTACTATTAAATAATGGAAAAGAAGCAGTTATTAATGGAATAAAAGAAAAATTAAAAATACCCTCTAATAAGAAGGTTATTTTATATGCTCCAACTTGGAGAGATAATGAATATTATAGTGTGGGTAAATATAAATTTAACCTAAAATTAGATTTAGAAAAAATGAAAAAAGAATTAGGTAATCAGTATATTATACTTATGCGAATGCATTATTTAATTGCGGAAAATATGGATTTATCTATGTATGAGGAATTTGCAAAAGATGTATCAAGTTATGAAGATATAAGAGAATTATATCTCATATCAGACATCTTGATTACGGATTATTCATCAGTGTTTTTTGATTATGGAAACTTGAAACGCCCAATGATTTTCTTTACCTATGATATAGATAACTACAGGGATCAGTTAAGAGGATTCTATTTTGATTTCGAAAAAGAAGCACCAGGCCCATTAGTTAAAACAACTTCAGAAGTGTTAAAAGAAATTAAATTAATAGAAGATGGTAAGAAGCTAGATGAAAGTTTTGAACCCTTCTTTAATCGATTTTGTTATTTAGAGAATGGGGATTCAAGTATGCAGGTAGTTAAGAAGGTATTAAAAAATAATGAAAGTTAAGAAACCTCGATTTGGGGTTTCTTTTTTTATAATCAAGACTAAAGAATTATAATATTTTTTGTATCAAAAGGGCTATAAACTATAATAAATTGTAAAACCATAAGACTAATTGTCGATATTAAAAGTAATGCTGGTTACTAGTCAATGGCTTTGGTAAAGTGAATTTTGTGAGTTTAGGAGGTGTAGAGTTTTATTTAGTATTAGGTGGGCGTGTAGAGGAAATCTCTTATGATAGCTACCGGTTTTTTGAAAAACTAAATATTTGCTTCAAGTGTAAATCTGATAGTTATGTAAGGACCGCTACATGTATCCCTAAGATAAAGTATAGATTTACATGGGGGAAAAGTAGTGAAAAAAATATTTGTTAGTTTTTTAGTCTTGCTATTAATTTTACAGAGTATACCACAGAATATTTCGTTTGTTAAAGCGGAATCTCTACCTGAAACATATGAGGCAATGGTATTTGCTGAAGAAATTGATGGTGATATTTCTGTCTACGAAGAAGAAAATAGTGAATCAGAAGTTTTATTTACTATAAAAGATGATTCTGAAGTATTGGTATTAAACTGGGGACAATATTTTTCCTTTGTAGAATATTCTTTTGAGGATGAAACAGAAACAAAACAAGGTTATATAGAGAATAGTAGAATTGTAGAAAAAGCGGAAGCGAGTGAATTCCGCGAAGCAAGGCTATTTGTTTTAAACAATCATGATGAAGAGGCAAAGAATGAGCCGGGCGAAACGGAAGAAATCGATGGGGCTGAAGACCATGAGGTTCCTCAAAACAACTCACAAGAAAACTTAGATAAAAGTGAGGATTCAACAGTAGAGGAACCTGAGGACAACGCTTCCTCTTTAGAAGAAACTGACTCTATTGAGATGGAAGAAAGTACACCAAGTGAAGATATCGATGGAGAATTGGAAGTTAGCCAAGAAGAAAAAGAAGAGGTTGTAGAACCGAAAGCAAGAATGTCTACATTTGCTGCGACTGTCAGTAAGCCACTTTATGGTATTGCACTAAAAAGCCCGACAGTAGTTTATGAGAGTACTAATCAAGGTGCCAAGTCTTTAAAAAGTTATTCACAAGGGTCAATCTTAAAGTATGAAACGTATAATAACAATTGGTACAGTGCGATTGTATCAGTAAATGGAAAGTGGCGTGACGGTTTCATTAAAAAGACAGATGTAGAAAACATTCAAGAGAAAAAAGCACTTCAAGGTATAGCAACTACAACAACAAAGGTTTACTCTAAAGCATCACAAAATGCAAATGTGCTAAAGTCATATAGCTCTGGTAGCATTTTGCAGTATAACACTTTAACATCTAATTGGTATGAAGCTACAGTATATGTGAATGGTAAAAGGGAAACTGGTTATATTTTTAAAGGTGATGTAGAAAATATTAATTCTAATTCTGTAGAGCATCAGGGTGTAGGTATACAATCACCTACTAGAGTTTATCAACAAGCAACTACAAACTCTAAAACTTTAAAAACTTATCCAAGAGGAAGTATCTTGAAGTTTCAAAGTTTTTCTTCTGGCTGGTATTCCGCTACTGTTTACATCAATGGTAAGGCCACAAGTGGCTATATAAAAGCATCGGATGTTTCATTAGCTACAAATAATCCTGAAACATTATATGGCATAGCATTGAAAGACTCGGTGAGTGTATATAAAAGTGCATCAAGTGTAACTAGCACTCTTAAGTCGTATACTAAAGGAACATTATTACAGTTTGAGACTTTTATTACAGGGTGGTATAAGGCTACCGTTTATATTAGTGGTAAACCGCAAATAGGTTATATCAATGCATCAGATGTGGAAATTCCCGTGAAAAATCCTGCTCGTTACCAAGGGGTTGCATTAAAATCACCTACTGCTGTATATAAAAAACCTAATTTATCTACAGGTAAATGGAAATCATATAAGGTAGGTAGTATCCTGGAATATGAGTCATTTATTAATGGATGGTATAAGGCAACGGTCTATGTGAATGGGAAAAAGCAAACAGGTTATATCGCAGCTAGTCATGTTGAAAATACAACACAAACGTCTAAGGAAGTACAATTATACGCAGTGCCAGACACTTTAAATGTATATACAATTGCTTCTAAATCATCTAATGTAATTAAGAAATATAAACAGGGTGATTTATTAAAAGTCAATAACTTTACTTCAAACTGGTACAGAGCAACTGTATATGTAAATGGGAAGAAATATACAGGCTATATCCACAAAGATGACCTCAGTACAGAAAAACCAGGTTATCTCAATCTTGACTTAAGAAAACCAGCAAAGCTGACTGTACAGGAAATCAAAGCTTTATTTGATCGCAAAGGTCATGGGGATAGTAAGTTAAAGGATTATGCCCAAGAATTTATTAATGTTCAAAATAAATATGGGGTAAACGCAACTTACTTAGTAGCGCATACAATTTTAGAGACTGGTTGGGGAAAGCAATCCAACTTGTTCGATTATAAAAATAACTTATATGGATACGGGGCGTATGATGTTTGTCCATTCACTTGCGGTTACTATTTTGATAGTGTAGAAGATAGTATTAGTAATGTAGCGTACCAAGTGAAATCCGATTATTTAACTCCTAATGGTAAATGGTACAATGGACCAGACTTAATTGGCATGAATGTAAAATATGCAACGGATAAAGATTGGCAAAATAAAATTGCTCGATTAATGGAAGATTTACAGCCGTATGATGCTAAGTACTACTCGTCTACAAATGTTGTAACGAGCAATGGTCCTGCACCATCAGGTAATTGGAGTAGGGATATTCCAGCAGGCAAGCCATATCCATCAGATGTTGTTAAAAACATGCCGGCTGGTACGAAGGCAACAATCAACACCAATGCGAATTGGAGATCGTTCCCTTATGTGAATAATAATAGTAATGTCATTGGCACATTAAAAGTTTCAACTGAAGTGATTGTATTAGGATACAACACGGATGTAAAATCTAATGGTAGTTATCCATATGATACAACTTGGTATCGCATTTCAGTTAATGGTAAACAAGGTTGGATTTACGGTGACTATTTAAACTTTACAAATGCAAAACAAGCTAAAGTTTATACTTCTTCTTATGATTTACTGCAGCAATTCAAATAATGACTATACCGAGGGGAATACCCTCGGTTTTTTTGTGTTTACATGTTTCTCTTTTCTAAAAGAGTACGGGAAAATCTGATGAACATATTTTGCACCTCTTATAGTAAATTCCCAATTTCCTCACATACTAAAACCATACAAATTCCACCAGTGAGGTTGTTTATTTATGCTGAAGACTGAAAAGAGAAATAAGGTGTTGTGGCTGAGTATGCTTTTTTTGTTATTACAGCCAATTATTGATGTGCTTACATCTTTGTCTATTCGTTTGAATGATCAAGCATTTACGCTTGGTTTAGCGATGCGTTTTTGTTTTTTAGTATTTATATGTGCTTACTTATTATTTACATCATATGTAAGAAAACCCGTGATTTTAGGCTATCTGTTGTTATTTGGCTTGTTTATTGTGATTTCGATTGGGGTTCAGTTTACGATGAAACCTGTTTTTATGTGGGGACCTGAGCTGAAATGGTTAATGAAAAATGTTTATTTTGTTGTCTGTTTTCTATTCTTTCTAGTGGCTTTTCGCAGAGGGTTTAGGATTTCTCCCCTCTATTATTTGATGATAGCTGTGATTTTGACTGGGGCGATGATGACGGTGGCGGGGCTTTCTGATACTGCGTTTCCTAGTTATGATTATTGGAAGAGTGGTCATGTTGGCTGGTTTTATGCTGGCAATGAGATTGGTGCCATTTTGGCTATGGGGTTACCGGTTGTATTGTATTTTGCCTTAAAAGGTTCGTGGTGGTTAATGGTAGGATTACTCACGGTTATGTATGGGTTGCTGGCTTTAGGGACGAAAGTGGGTTATGGGGCGATTTTGATTACATTGCTTATCAGCATTGGTACCTCTATTGTTCTTCGTTTGGTAAAAAGAGAATACATACAAAGAACTAAATTAGTTACACTTGGCATTTTGTTTGTTGTTTTTATTCTTATGACACCATATACCCCAGTTGCCCATAACATGGAGCTACAGCTTGATTGGCTTGGTGTTTCAAAAGAAGAAGGGAATACGCAAGTGATGACAAGTGAACAGAAGGATAACATCGTCTATAGCGGCAGGGAAATTTACTGGGAAGAGTATCAAGCTTATTTTCAAGAGGCGCCATGGATGCAAAAGCTTTTTGGCATGGGTTATGGTGGCAACTTTACGGATGAAGCCAAAACGATTGAGATGGATTTTTTAGATTTATTTTATTCCGTAGGAATGATAGGGTTTAGTTTATATTTGCTGCCCTTTGTCTATATGCTTTGGCAATTGATTAAACAAGCATTTCAAAATATGAAACGATTGATGGACTTAGAGGTCATTTTAGTACTCACTGGAGTAGCTCTAGGTCTTGGGGTCGCTTTTATCGCTGGTCATGTATTAACAGCACCTGGTGTGAGTATTTATTTAGCTGTACTAATGGCTTGGCTAGCCTGTGGAATCCAATCCGTGCGGCTTGAGAATTCTATGAACTAAGAATTCTCAGCTGCAAATTTCGAATGAACGCATTTTTTAAACAAACGTTTGATTGATTCTGTTAGGGCTTTCTCTTGAGTGTCCTAGCCCATTCAACGAACTTTTCCATTTCGGATATTCTCAATAATGTAGCCACTAGTATAGTGAAAATGACGGCGGTGAAGGTTGTCACTGATATCGAAAGCAGTGCTGGTAAGTAGGAATGATAGAGCTTATGTAAGCCGAAAAGACCGCCAGTTACGAGTAAGAACATCGTGAATACTTTTCCTTGAGAAAATAATAAATCCTTCATCTCTTGTCTCGGTATGTCTAATTCCTTCCGTAAAAAATATAGCAAAACAACCGTCTGTGAGACCATGCTGATAGAAGTAGCCAAGGCTACACCACCAATACCCATTAAAGGTGTTAAAATCAAACTAAAAATGATATTGACGATAATAGAGACGATTGCAGCTATCATGGTCATTTTCTCATTTTGTAAGGCAATAAATGAACGATTTAAAAATTCCTTTAATGCGATGGCGATCATACCTATTGAATAAAAGAAAAAGGCAATGCTCGTTATAGTAGTAGCGTTCGTATTGAATGCGCCTCTCTCATAAGCTACTTCAATCAATGTCCGGCTTTCTATTAACATGACCGCACTAATAGGTATGCCGACTAAGCTAATAATCGTCATACCGCTAATGATCAGTGGAATAAGCTCTTTCTTATTCTCTGCCGCCGTATCAATAATGGATGGAAACAACACGGTGATAAAGGATAGGAGAATGATACTTAACGGCAGAAACATCAGCTTGTTTGCATAGTTTAAGGCTGAAACGCTACCATCTATCAGTCCAGATGCAAAAAAGCGATCAATGACTGTATTAAACTGAAAAGCAATGGACGTAATAATTAATGGCATAAAAGAAAAAAAGGTTCTTTTAATGAATAGAGAATAGGTTTTAAAATGAAAATTAAGTCGAATTACTTTATACTTCTTTATAAACGGGTATTGTACAAGAAATTGACTAATGGCTCCTAACAAAGTGGCAATGGCTACACCGTATATCCCATAGAACTGTGAGAGAACGACAATACTAATGATAATCAGGATGTTTTGCGGGATGGCTCCCATTGCTGGTGGTGCGAATTCCTTTTCGTATTCTAAAATGCCAGTTGAAACGGCAGATAAAACGTAGAAGCAGAAGCTTGGTAGCATGATAATCGTTAATACATTTGTTACATACCACTGTTCTTCATTGAACCCTGGTGCCATCCATTGGGTAATGATAGGGGTGAATAAAATTGCGATGACAGTAATCACTAATGCAAGAATGAGGAATAAAGTCGTAAGTACCCCTACTACGTTTCGTGCTTCTAGTGAATGTTGTTTTTTTAATTCAGCATATAGAGGGATGATACCAGTTGTAATGGACATGCCAACTGCTGAGAATAATAAAACAGGGATAATGGATGCTACAAAGTAAGCATCAGCCACTGTTGAAGTACCGAAATAAGAGGCCATAAGCAATTCTCTTACAAAACCTAGAACCTTACTAATGATTGCAATACCTGTTATGAGTCCCGCAGCTTGGATAAGCTGTTTTTTCATCATGAATCTCCTTTAAGGAAAAGTGCTTTTTATTATTAGTATAATCAGAACGGTGTAAACTAAAACACCGACTATTAAGATAAAGATTGAGGTTATAAAATGAGTCATGATTACGTAAATATACTTGGGGTTCCCTTTATTAATACAAGCTTTACAGAAATGGAATCCATTTTAACCAACCATATAGATAAACAAGAAAAAACATTTGTCGTGACAGCGAATCCGGAAATCGTTATGTATGCCAAAGAGCATAAAGATTATCAAGAGATTATTCAATCAGCTCATTACGTGGTGCCTGATGGTAATGGGATTCTACTTGCTGCGAATATGCTTCAAAAGCCGATAAAAGAGCGTGTAACAGGCTTTGATTTAACAATGTCCTTATTAGAAGAAGGAAATAAAAAAGGCTGGCATGTATATCTTCTCGGAGGAAGGGAACAAGTAAATAAAAGAGCAGCTGAAAATATAGAAAAAGATTATCCGGGAATTAACCTTGTCGGTAGACATAATGGTTATTTTGATTGGGAAGATGGGCAAGTGGCTGAAGAAGTAGCAGCTTTAGCGCCAGATATCGTCTTGGTTGCTTTAGGCTTTCCACGTCAGGAAGAATGGATCACCACTAATTATCATCGCTTCTCTAAAGGGTTATTCATTGGGGTCGGTGGCACGATCGACATTATATCTGGTGAAATGAAACGAGCGCCTGAATTTTGGCAAAACCTTAAGTTAGAGTGGTTTTATCGCCTATTGAAGCAGCCCTCTCGTTGGAGAAGGGTGCTCGTTTTACCTCAATTTGTGAAGCAAGTACGGCAATCCAGAAAGCGAGATTGAAGTAAAAATCCCTAGAATCTGCAACTATTTTCTAAGCTGTTCCGTCTGATACTATGAAGAAGGATGGAATCTCAACGATGAAAGTACTCCATTTAAATGCAGGGAATGATACAGGTGGGGGCATGACACATATTCTTGATTTATTAGAGAATAGTGACCCTTCTGTTTTTACGCTAGGGATTTTTGAACCTGGACCGATTTATCAGAAGGCATTACAGCGAGGGATTCGCGTAAAGCTTTTCGCTACGAAAAAAAGATATGATCTATCAGTCATTCAGCGTTTAAAGAAATATATTGAATCAGAACAAATGACGATGATTCATACACATGGTGCGCGAGCAAATCTTTACGGTTATTTGCTAAAAAAAACCTACCGAGAATGTAAGTGGGTGACAACATTACATAGCAATCCCTATGATGATTTTCTTAATCGGGGCTTGAAAGGAAAAGCCTTTACTAAGTTGCATTTATGGCTTTTGAAGCACCCTGATTATTATTTCGCCATTTCTAATCGTTCCAAAGAGCTCTTGCTCTCCCATGGTGTGGATGGGAGTAAAGTGAAGACTATTTTCAATGGCATAGATTTTAACAGACAGATGCAGTCTTGTACGCTTGAACGCAAAGGGTTAGGGCTTGAGGCGAATGATTTTGTGATTGCTATGGTGGCGAGACTCACACCTGTAAAGGGCCATCGGATTGCCTTAGAAGCCATCAGCCGTGTCATGGCTAAAGCACCTCAGGTCAAACTCCTTTTAATAGGAGATGGCTTTTTAGAACAAGAATTAAAAGCTTTTGTGAACAACAAAGGATTAGCTAAACAAATAAAATTTTTAGGATATAGACAGGATATTGATGCCTTATTACAAATTTCAGATCTTCATCTATTATCATCATTAAGTGAGAATTTTCCAATTGTCTTATTAGAGGCAGCAAGAGCGAAAAAGCCGGTGATTTCGACCGATGTTGGTGGAGTCTGTGAATTGATTCCATCGAAAGATTATGGCTGGCTTGTTCCAGTGAAAGATGTCGACGCATTAGCGCTAGCAATTGAAGAGGCGATCAATGCCCATTATGTAGGTTCCTTGAAAAAAATCGGTGAAAATCTCTATAAACATGCATCAAGGTGGTTTAGTGTGGAGCATTTTCGGGAAAATGTGATGGACGCCTACAAAAATTGGACATAAATATTGCGGATTTTGTCAAAAAAAGTACCTTTTTAAATGGTACAACTATGATATAATAGGTTCGATATACAATTGTACGAATTTGTAAATTATGCCTGGTTCCAAGTGTGAAAGAGGGGCATGCTATCCATAAGGAGGGTCTTTATGATTTATTTGACCTTAATATTATGTTTTATATGCTCCGTTCTTTTAACACCGCTGGTAAAACGACTGGCCTTTAAGATAGGAGCAACAGACAAACCAAATAATCGAAAAGTCCATGAAAAAGTGATGCCTCGTTTAGGTGGTTTAGCGATTTATTTAAGCTTCATGCTCGGTGTGCTAATCTTCTCACCAAATAAAGAAGTGCATATCCCGATCATGGTCGGTGCATTTATCATCGTTATAATCGGTATGTTAGATGATAAATATCAATTACCTGCTAAGTATAAATTGATAGGGCAAATTGCTGCCGCATTAATCGTAGTCTTTTGGGGAAATGTGGAAGTTGAGTTTATTAACAACCCATTCTTTGGCGATAATCGGATCGACTTTGGTTATTTTGCTATCCCTATTACAATCTTATGGATTGTTGGTGTGACGAATGCAATTAACCTAATTGATGGTCTTGACGGATTAGCAGCTGGAGTATCATCGATTGCGCTATTTACGATTGCTGGGATGGCTGTATTCATGGGGAATACGTATGTAATTGCCATGGCTTCTTTGTTAATGGTAGCTACACTCGGGTTTCTTGTCTTTAACTTTCATCCAGCGAAAATATTTATGGGCGATACAGGGGCTCTCTTTTTAGGATATATGATTGCTGTCTTGTCATTGCTCGGCTTTAAAAATGTAACAGTGATTTCGTTTATTATCCCTATTTTAATTTTAGGTGTCCCATTATCCGATACGATTTTTGCGATATTTAGAAGGATTTTAAACAAGCAACCGATATCAGCACCAGATAAATCACATCTCCATCATTGCTTATTGAATGCAGGCTTTACCCATCGCCAAACAGTCTTATTAATTTATGCGATGGCAGCTACTTTTGGCATGATTGCCATTATCTTCTCTCAAGCAAAAGTATGGGGAGCCATCTTACTAATAGCCGTTGTCCTTGTCATGCTCGAATTATTTGCCGAACTGATCGGTCTACTCGGCAAAGACTACCAGCCCCTATTGAAAAGACTCAAAGGAAAAGGCAACTGATACAAAAGCTAACCAAATTGGTTAGCTTTTTTTTGTAGATTAAGAGGTTGATAAGGTTGATAGGGAAAAATTGGTAGAGTAATGCTTTATCTAGAGCCATTGGATAACTATATTGGTGGGCGAGAACTGTTTGAAGAAATGATGCGGAATAATAAATGCTCATGAATGTTGCGAAATAGAACGTAGAATGGGAACTGTGCGCAAGACTTGAGAGGTAATAGGAGAGAATTGCGAACAAATGGTATATACGCGTAAAAGATAGAGGGGACAGACAGGGAACTGCGCGTAAATGGAGTATACGCGCAAAAGAGAGAGAGGACAGGGAAGGAACTGCGCACAAGCGGCCTATACGCGCAAAAGAGAGAGGGGATAGGCAGGGAACTGCGTGTAAGCCGTGTATACGCGCAAAATAGAGAGAGAAAAGACAGAGAACTGCGCGTTAATGGAGTATACGCGCAAAAGAGAGAGGGAAAAGACAGGGAACTGCGCACAAGCGGCCTATACGCGCAAAAGAAAGAGAGAAAGATCATGGAATTGCGCGTAAGCCGTATATACGCGCAAAAGAGAGAGGGAAAAGGCAGGGAACTGCGCACAAGCGGCCTATACGCGCAAAAGAAAGAGAGAAAGATCAATGAATTGCGCGTTAATGGAGTATACGCGCAAAAGAGAGAGGGAAAAGACAGGGAACTGCGCACAAGTGGCCTATACGCGCAAAAGAAAGAGAGAAAGATCAATGAATTGCGCGCAAGCCGTGTAACGCGCAAAAGCCAAAAGGAGAAGGCAGAGAAGTGCGGGAAAGCCATGTATAAGTGTAAAGTAACAAGAAACGGAGATGCATGTATAAATTCCCGTACATTCTAATAAGAAAAGCTATCCATAGCTTTATAAAGTGCCCTTTAATTGAAGAAAAAATAGAAAGAAGTCTGGATAAACGAGAAATGCCCATACCAGTAGCTAGAAAACTAGAGAGAATGAGCCCACCTAAAAGAGAACCACAACAGTATGAGTAAGATGTGTCTGAATAAAAACCCCCAAACAGTTTTGAACTGCACCCCAATTGTTAGACACTATCTACAACTATTGGAGGTGCAGTTTTTTTGTCCAAATTTACTGCGGAAATGAAGCTACAAGCCGTGACTCGCTATTTAAGCGGAAAAGAAAGTTACAGAGAAATTGGAGAATCTATTGGAATAGATCACAAATCGATTGTTAAATGGGTAAGACAATACAACTACAATGGTGCAGAGGCATTGGTGAAACGTTGTACAAGTTATACACAAATGTTTAAACTAGAAGTACTACAATATATGACTGAAAATGGTACTTCTCTATGTGAAACGGCAGCTATTTTTAATATCCCAGCGCATTCCACTCTAGCTGTATGGAAAAGAAAGTTTGAAACACAAGGGATAGATGCCCTTCAGTCACAGGAACAGGGGCGTCTATCCATGAAAAAAGATTCAAATAAACAAAGTTCTACTGACCGTTCTTTTGAAGCACTAGAAAATCGAATAAAACAACTGGAAATGGAAAATGAGTATTTAAAAAAGTTGAATGCCTTAGTTCAAAACAAGGAAAAATCACCAAACAAGACAAAGCACAAGTAGTCTATGAGTTAAGGCATAAGTATTCGGTGAAGTCACTCGTAAAACTCGCTGGCATTCCACGCAGCACCTATTATAATTTAGTAAAACGAATGAATCGACTTGATCCAGACACCGATATAAAAGGAGAAATCCAAGCCATTTATGAAGAACATGAAGGTCGTTACGGTTACCGTCGTATTCGGGATGAGCTAGTGAATCGTGGGAAAAAAGTAAATCATAAGAAGGTTCAACGAATCATGAAAGAGCTGGGTTTAAGATGCCTAGTGCGGATGAAAAGGTATAAATCTTATAAAGGCACAGTCGGTAAAATAGCGCCAAATCATTTAGACCGTCAATTTAGTGCGGACGCACCGAATGAAAAATGGGTAACAGATATTACAGAATTCAAGCTATTTGGTGAAAAGCTGTATCTATCGCCTGTATTAGATTTATTTAATGGTGAAATTATTACGTATACCATCGGTTCTCGACCAACGTATTCATTAGTTTCGGACATGTTAGAAAAAGCATTAGAATCCTTACCAGAAAGGCATCAATTACTCATGCATTCCGACCAAGGATGGCATTATCAAATGAACCAATATCGCAACTTGCTTCAAGCAAAAGGGGTTAAACAGAGTATGTCACGTAAAGGTAACTGTTACGATAACTCTGTAATGGAAAACTTCTTTGGGATACTGAAGTCAGAATTGCTTTATTTTAAGGAATTTGAAAGTGTGAACCACTTTAAACTAGAATTAGAAAAATATATAGAATACTATAATAGGAAACGGTTAAAGGGAAAATTGAAAATGAGTCCGGTACAATACCGAACTCATTTTGAACAAGTTGCCTCATGAAATAACTGTGTCTAACTTTTAGGGGTCACTACATTTTTTGTTTGGGGGTTTCTATAAAGCATAATTCTATTAATATTCGCTATTGTAACCAGCTTCACTTGATTCAGTAGAAATTTCGCCGTCTGTTGAACTCTCGCCATTTGTCGGATCAGTAGATTCATTTTGTCCGAGGTTCGTAGTCCCTAAATCAAGATGGCTTTGTAGTTCTGAAATAACTTCCTGTAATCCAGTATCATCTATTTGATAATAATACACACGATTACCATTAGAGTTTGGTAAGTACATATCTTGACCTTTGAGATTGAGCATTTCAATATCTGGTGTCATGCCACTAGAAGTCGCATAACTAATAAGTGATTTCATTTGGTCGAAGGAAAGGTCTGTTTCCATATTGTTTCCGACTGCTTCGATGACATCCCCGTATTTCGAAATAGCATCTACTGATACGGCTTTTTTCATCATCGCTTTAACGATTTCTTGTTGTCTTTGCCCGCGCATAATGTCATTATCTTGCTTTCTCGTACGTGCTAGCGCTAATGCTTCTTCCCCATTTAATGTTTGCAAGCCCTCTTCTAATTGAATAGCCCCTGCGTTGTCATTTGAGTCTTGCTCAGATAAGGCATAAGGTACTTCTACTTCCACTCCACCTAGTGCATCAATGATCTCAATGAATGCATCAAAATTTAACTTTAAGTAAAAATCAATGGGGATATCGAGTAGCTGCTCAACCGTTTCAATAGAAGTGAGTGGTCCGCCGTGAGCGTGAGCATGGGTGATTTTGTCTTGATAACCAAGCTTAGGAATCTGAACATAAGAATCACGAGGGATGCTTAATAGTTTAATAGATTTTGATTCCTTATTAAATGTTGCGACCATTAATGCATCTGAACGCGCTGAATTACTAAAACCCCGTTTACTACTATCATCGACTCCGATAATGAGTAGTGAAAAGTTATCAACATCAGGTTGTACAGCTACATCTCGCTTGGTTTCTCTTTCTAGTGGGTTATATGTGCTGTTCATCGCTGTCTCTGCTTTATTATAGAGATAGGCACCGTAGGCAGTGGCACTTAGGGCAAGGACTAGTAGAGGAAGAAGGATAAATGCGAAAACACGTCTTCTGCGCTTCACTTTACGTCTCCTCACCTTTTGGGCATTACGACCATCATAAGACATATGATTGCTCCTTTATTAGTAAAAATTTAATCGATTCTTTACATAGTTAATGTTTATTTTACAATGGATTTGTATATACGTAAAATATTTACTCAGAAATTGTCGATTCTAAATATAACACGTCACCTTCAGTTATTTCTGCTTGTCCATTTGTTAATTCGATCATCCAGGCATTGAAGTTAGCTGTTTCTTCGTCTTTTACATAAGTTTCAATTTCAACAAGATCGGCATAATGGATTTCTTTTATTGGATAAATGGAAGCACGTAATTCATTTTCGAGTTTTCCAAGAAAGGTATAATCAACTTTTGTATGCATGATGCGCATTAGCTTTCTTTCAACAATACCTGTAGCAAGTAAACCTTCGGATGTAGCTTTACCGTAAGCGCGAATTAAACCGCCGGCACCAAGTTTAATGCCACCAAAATAGCGGGTGACTACCACGACGGTATCCTTTAATTGTCTCTTTTTTAACACTTCAAGCATCGGTACACCAGCTGTACCACTCGGTTCACCATCATCGTTAGCTTTCTGAATTAAATCATGCTCACCAATTAAATAGGCAGAACAATTATGAGTGGCATTCCAGTTTTGCTTCTTTATTTTCTGAATAAATGTTTGCGCTTCTTCTTCTGTTTCTGCTCGGTCAATATATGCAATAAATCTAGATTTTTGTATAATAATTTCATGTTCCCCGTAACCTTTGACGGTATGATATTGTGGAAGCAAAAATATCGCTCCTTCCTGCAAGTCTCTTCCTATTATAATTCGACAATCTTCGGAAAACATAAATATTAATAGATTGTAAACAAACTTTAATATTGTCGAATCGTTGAAGTGATATAATAAGTATGTATCTGAGGATAACTATAGATATTGCCAATAATCCTCTTTTTTTAACATAAAATTAGGATATATGACATATAAAAAATTTTCAAGCGTGCGACTTTTTATCGAATTTTGTGTCAAATGGTATTATTTTCTGCCGCTACACATGGTCGAATACCGCTTTTCAAGGTAAAATAAGGAATAGCAACAACAGGGTATACCCTTGGAGGAATCGCGAATGAGTATAAAAAAATTTGATACGAAGTCGCTCGATTTAATTTTAGAAAAGATGATAGAAACGGTCGGTACGAGTAAGAATGAAATTTTCCGGATTGGTGAGCAATGTCGAAAAGATTATGAGACCTTAACCGAAGAACTGAAAGATGTAAAGGTAATGGTTATTAAAGTCATTGATGAAGGCGACCGTTTAGAAAGTCAAACACGTTTTGCGCGTAAACGATTATCTGAAGTCAGTATGCATTTCAAAGATTACACGGAAGCGCAAGTACGTGATGCATATGAAAAAGCCCATCAATTACAAATGGATCTATCGATGAATCGGCAAATGGAAAAGCAGCTTCGTGACCGTAGAGACGACATTGAAAGAAGATTAGTGGGCGTTAGTGATACGATTGAGCGTGCTGAGCATTTAATTTCCCAAATTACTGTTGTCATGAACTACTTGATGAGTGACATCAAGCAAATGGGTGAGATGCTTGAAGATGCGAAGATGAAACAAGAATTTGGCTTACAAATCATTGAGGCGCAAGAAGAAGAGCGTAAAAGGCTCTCACGTGAAATACATGACGGCCCGGCGCAAATGATGGCGAATGTGATGATGCGCTCTGATTTGATTGAACGTGTTTATAAAGAGCGTGGCACAGATGAAGCCATGGAGGAAATAAGGAATTTAAAGAAAATGGTCAGAAGTGCTTTATATGAGGTCCGTAGAATTATTTATGACCTGAGACCAATGGCTTTAGATGACTTAGGTCTTGTTCCTACATTAAAGAAGTATCTACAAACAATCGAAGAATATCATAATTCGACCAAAATCACTTTCATGAATGTTGGTAAAGAGGTTCGTTTACCAAGTCAATATGAAGTGGCGCTATTCCGACTCATTCAAGAAGCTGTGCAGAATGCGATGAAGCATGCTGATGCAGAAGAGATTATTGTAAAAACTGAAATTAATAATGAAAGAATAGCAGTCGTCATTAGAGATAATGGTAAAGGGTTTGATATTAATAAGAAAAAAGCACAATCCTTTGGTATTATCGGCATGAGAGAAAGAGTTGAACTTCTGGAGGGCCAGCTTTCGATAGATTCCAATATTGGTAAAGGCACAATTATTATTATTCAAGTACCTTATATGAAATAATAGTTAATTGATGTTGAAACTGGTCAAACATCATGATAGATATAAAACAGTTGAAGATTGGGAGGGGAAGAACTTGAATACTAAAATAGTAATTATTGACGACCATCAACTTTTCCGAGAGGGCGTAAAACGTATTCTTGATTTTGAAAAAACATTTAACGTGGTAGCAGAAGGTGACGATGGCGACGAAGCGATCAGACTCGTTGAAGAAAATCAACCAGACGTAGTTATCATGGATATTAACATGCCGAATATTAATGGCGTGGAAGCAACGCGTCAATTAGTAGAGAAATATCCAGATTCTAAAGTAATCATTCTTTCAATCCATGATGATGAAAACTATGTTACGCACGCTTTAAAAACCGGAGCAAGTGGTTACCTACTTAAAGAAATGGATGCAGATGCATTAGTTGAGGCAGTAAAAGTAGTTGCAGAGGGTGGTTCTTACCTTCATCCGAAAGTAACGCACAATCTTGTCAACGAATACCGTCGCCTTGCTTCAGAAGGAACTGGCACAACAGGCGCTTATGGACAAATCGAAATCCGTCGTCCGCTACATTTACTTACTCGACGCGAGTGTGAAGTGCTCCAACTCCTTGCAGACGGAAAAAGTAACCGCGGCATCGGTGAAGCATTATATATTAGTGAAAAAACAGTCAAAAACCATGTAAGTAACATCCTGCAAAAAATGAACGTCAATGACCGTACACAAGCGGTTGTCGTAGCCATCAAAAACGGTTGGGTAGAAGTTCGCTAAACCCAGCCTTTCATACATATGAAGAAACACTCCAAATATGGAGTGTTTTTTTGTTGAAAATGGGATCGGTTCGAAAATAGAACGGTAGGTCAAGGAAAGGGAAGGCGTCCATTTAATGAAGGGAGAGACATGATTATAAGAAATATGAGCAATGTATAAATTTTGTAGATAATAGGGGAGGAGTAGAACATATGAGTAGCGTGAAAGAAGGAATCGCGACTAAAAAAGGAAGAGAGAAAGAGATGAGTAGCGTAAAAGACAAGAACCGCGACTAATAAAAGAAAAGAGGAGAAGATAAGTAGGGCAAAAGTGAGAATCGCGACTAAAAAAAGAAAAGAGGAGAAGATAAGTAGGGCAAAAGTGAGAATCGCGACTAAAAAAAGAAAAGAGGAGAAGATAAGTAGGGCAAAGGCAAGAATCGCTACTAATAAAAGAAGAGCGGGGAAGATAAGTAGGGCAAAGACAAGAATCGCGACTAAAAAAAGAAGAGCGGGGAAGATAAGTAGGGCAAAGACAAGAATCGCGACTAAAAAAAGAAGAGCGGGGAAGATAAGTAGGGCAAAAGTGAGAATCGCGACTAAAAAAAGAAGAGAGGAGAAGATAAGTAGGGGAAAGGCAAGAACCGCGACTAATAAAAGAAAAGAGGAGAAGATAAGTAGGGCAAAAGTGAGAATCGCGACTAAAAAAAGAAGAGAGGAAAAGATAAGTAGGGCAAAGGCAAGAACCGCGACTAAAAAAAGAAAAGAGGAGAAGATAAGTAGGGCAAAGGCGAGAATCGCGACTAAAAAAAGAAAAGAGGAGAAGATAAGTAGGGGAAAGGCAAGCACCGCGACTAAAAAAAGAAAAGAGGAGAAGATAAGTAGGGCAAAAGCAAAAACCACGACTAAAAAAGAAGAGAGGAAGAGCTAAGTAGCGTAAAAGCAAGAATCGCATTTAATTTCTCGGGCCCCTCTCGAGCGTAAGATATTGGATATAGATATCCCTAAATTCCCCAAGAAAAGGAACCTGAGCTGAGAGTTGCAACACACATATAAGGGGGGATTATCATATAAAATGTGTAAATCCTAATTGACTCTAGGTGTTTCAAAATTGAGTTTTTAACTGGATCATGGAAAGAGTTGACTCATGACTGGAGAAGGAGCTACTTTACAATCAAAGCCTGCGCTCTTACATCACCGCAAAAGTTAAAACCCCAGACTTCGAGTATGAATCAAACCAACCACCCAACCACCCCAAAAGCCCACCAAAAAGTAAAAGATTTCCCATTAAACCTCTCTAAACTTAATGCATTTTTATTAACTTTCATATAGAATGGTAACAGAACATATAGTAGAGAAAAAAGTGAAGGAGTCACTCTATTTATGAAAACGGCCGTAGTAACGGATAGTACATCTTATATCCCACAAGAATTGAGAGAAAAGCTGAATATTCACATGATCCCGCTGAGTGTGATATTTGGCAATGAATCATATAAAGAAGAAATAGAAATCACTGCAGAAGGTTTTTATGAGGAAGTCAAACATAAGGATTTGCCGAAAACATCACAGCCATCTGTAGGTGATTTTGTCACATTGTTTGAAACGTTGAAGCAAGACTATGATGCCATCATCTCCATCCACTTATCAAGCGGGATTAGTGGCACCTATCAAGGGGCAGTCTCTGCCGGTAATATGGTTGAAGGCATTCCCGTCTATCCTTTTGACTCAGAAATTAGCGCGCGTGTACAAGGTTTCTATGTCGTCAAAGCAGCCGAAATGGCAGCTGACGGGAAGTCGCCAGCAGAAATTATGGACAAACTGAATGAAATGAAACAATCCATTCGTGCTTATTTCATGGTTGATGATCTGTCACATCTACAAAGAGGTGGCCGCTTATCGAGTGCGCAAGCAATCTTAGGAAGTCTTCTCCAAGTGAAACCATTGCTTCATTTTGAAAATAAGCTCATCGTGCCTTTCGAAAAAATCCGTACGCGTAAAAAAGCAATGAAACGGATCGTGGATTTGTTAGCGGAAGATGCAGCGAGTGGAGAAGCTTATGAAGCCTCTATTATTCATGCAAATCGTTTAGAGGAAGCGCAGAAATGGAAGGAAGAGCTAGAAGCACAATTACCGAATGTCACTTTTGGTATTAGCTATTTTGGTGCAGTTATTGGTACACATCTTGGCGAAGGCTCAATGGGTCTTGGCTGGGTAAAAAAATAATACATCTACTAAGGAGTTATTATCGCAGACAAAACGAACCACTGCTGAAATAACTCCTTTTTTTAGCCACGAAAGGAGTCTATATGCGAATACTCATGAAAGATTACCTACTCATCCCCGTATTTCACCACGACTCAGCTTCTTACACTATTACAGAACTTCCGAACATTCCTCACCATAACCACAACCCTACATACCGCTTCAATCCACAAATTCAGACATTCCTATTCGGTAAACAATTACTGCTAGATGAAATCCCTCACCCTGTAGAAGAACTATTCACCCATGTGAACGAAGGTTATATCACGCTTCGTCGACCCTTTATAAAAGAAGGTAGAAAAATCAAATGTGCTCGCTGTGGTAGTAGTCATCATCTAGCGACATATCCTTGTGCTCGTTGTGGAAATGAGCAGTGCCATTATTGTCGCAATTGCTTGATGATGGGAAGAGTGTCGGCTTGTACTCCACTTCTTAGTTGGAATGGACCAAACCCGAGCACCCTAATAGACGACCAACCGTTAAAATGGGATGGGACGCTTTCTACAGGACAGCAACAAGCATCTACAGCAGTTGTCGCAGCCATTGATAACAAAAAAGAGTACCTGGTTTGGGCGGTATGTGGCGCAGGTAAAACCGAAGTGCTTTTTGCAGGAATTGCTCATGCACTAAAGCAAGGACAGCGCGTGTGTCTTGCTACTCCAAGAACAGATGTCGTCTTAGAACTGGCACCCCGTCTGAAAAAAGTGTTTCCCCACACCACGATTGCCGCACTGTATGGTGGAAGTGAAGACCGGCACCTTTTTGCCAATCTAGTCATCAGCACAACACATCAGTTGTTCCGCTTTTATTGTGCTTTTGATACAGTCATTGTTGATGAAGTGGATGCCTTTCCTTACACAATGGATGCCACGCTGCAGTATGCTGTTCAGCAAGCGAAAAAGTCTGCAGCTGCCACAATTTATTTAACAGCTACTCCTTCAAGGAAGTGGCAAAAAGAATGTCGGCAAAATAAAAGAGCATACATGACCATCCCTGCTCGTTTCCATCGGTTTCCTTTACCGATTCCCCAATTTAAATGGATTGGACAATGGACAAGCCCCCTAAAAAACGCCCGTCTCCCTTTTGTGTTAAAAAAATGGTTACAGCAACGCATTGAAAAAGAGAAACAGGTTTTGCTGTTTATTCCTAAAATTAAGCTAATAGATGATATGCTACCTCTCATACAAAAACTTCATCCTAAAGTGGAGGCAGTGCATGCGGAAGATCCTTTACGAAAAGAAAAAGTCCAGAAAATGAGAAAGCAAGAGACGCTTATTTTACTCACAACAACGATTTTAGAAAGAGGAGTGACTTTTCCTCATATAGATGTTGCTGTATTAGGAGCAGAAGAGCGCATTTTCACAGAAAGTGCACTTGTTCAAATAGCTGGAAGGGTTGGGAGAAGTGTTGAAGCACCAACAGGGGATGTTGTTTTTTTTCATTATGGTAAAACAACTGCAATGGTACGGGCTAAAAAGCAAATACTGCAAATGAATAAAGAAGCAAAACAAAGGGGCTTACTTCATGAATAGCTGTCTCTTTTGTCAAAAAGAAATGCAACTTCCTGGTGGATTTCAAGCATTGTTTCAAAAAGCTGCGCAGTCATTTTGGTGTGAAGACTGTATAGCAAAATGGGCATTTATCAAAGGTCCTACTTGCCCTACTTGCCACCGGTGGATGGAAACGGCTGAAATCTGTCTCGACTGTAAGAGGTGGCAAGCGGACCCAATATATAGCGGTTGTCTGGACGAGAATATTTCTGTGTTAGCATACAACTCTTTTTGTCAGCAAGTGCTCGCTCAATATAAGTATCGGGGTGATTATATCCTCGCAGTTGCAATTGCTGATTTGCTAAAATCGAAATTAAAACAGATAAGCTTTGATCTTATTACACCGATTCCGCTGAGTGAAGAAAGACGCTATGAAAGAGGGTTCAATCAATCAGAAGCACTGATCACCGCATTAGGCAAAAAGCCCACCATTCTCCTCACCCGTATGCATACAGAAAAACAATCAAAGAAAACAAGAAAGGAAAGATTAGAGACACCACAAGTTTTTCGATTCACGGGTCAACAAGAAATGAGCGGGAAGAAAGTGTTAATCGTCGACGATATTTATACGACAGGTACGACTCTTTATCATGCAGCTAAATTGCTAAAAGAGGCAGGAGCAAGTGAGGTTCGATCATTGACGATGGCAAGAAGTTAAAAAAGTTAGCCGATCCTGACGATATATAGAATAGAAGCTATCAGTAGAGGTGAAAAGAATGGCGGAGATCGCAAACTGCCCTAGATGTAATGCCTTATTTATGAAAAATCAAGTCAGCACCATTTGCCAAGCATGTTTTAAAAAAGAAGAAGAAGCGTACGAAGTCGTATATGCCTTTCTAAGGAAAAGAGAAAATCGTGCTGCGACTATGCAAAGAATAACAGAAGCAACAGGAGTAGAGGAGTGGCTCCTGCAGAAGTTTGTTCGATCAGGTCGATTAAAGGTGGCGCAATTTCCCCAGCTAGGCTACCCTTGCGATCAGTGTGGTACATTAATTCAAGAAGGAAGAATTTGTGAGTCTTGTCGCAAAGCATTACAAAAAGAATTAGAGCAATTTGAACGAGAGCAGGATCGGATAAAAGAAAGAGAGAGAACCTACTATTCTTATAGAGGTAAACAGTCTTAAAGAAGGGAGTCTAAAGAACTAATGTTTTCTTTTGGAATGATAGTATGTATGTAAAATTTACTAAAAGTGTAATATCACTTTAAACTCATTCTATTTATACCGATAATAGGAGTAATAAAAGGGACGAAGAAAGCGGGGGATTTATAATGAAGGTTAATCATTTTAACGCGGCAAACCAGGTCAATCCCTACCAACGCCAAGCGAATATGACAAAGCAAGTAGAGCAAGCGAAGACGAATCAAGCAGATAAACTTGAAATTTCTTCAAAAGCATTAGAAATGCAAAAAACATCACAATCAGATCCTGCTCGCCAAGCAAAGGTGGAGCAATTAAAAATGCAAGTGGAAAATGGTACGTATCATGTTGATGCGAATGAATTGGCGAAAAGCTTAGTTCAACATTTTCAACAAAAACGCTCTTAAGGAGGATGTGGTATGTCTGCTGAAGCACTTCTCACTGCGATGGAACGCTTAATATCTTATCATCAAAGCCTTTATGAGCTTGCAGGCCAGAAGACAGATATGATTAAAAAGGGTGATATGGCAGCATTAGATCAGATGCTAAAAGATGAACAAAGCCATGTCGCAACAATTAAGAAGCTTGAACAAGCGCGTATCCAGATCGCAGCAAGTCTTGTACCAAGTATAGATAAGCCAACATTAGCAGACTGTATACTAGTACTGGAACAGCATGAACAACAAGCTTTACTTGAAAAAAGAGAGCAGTTATCATCCGTTATTGACAAACTAAAAGAGAAAAATCAATTGAATCAACAATTGATTTATCACTCCTTGCAATATGTGAATTTAACTATGAATCTCGTCAATCCGAAAGCAGCTGCGCAAAATATGAATTATATTCATCCGCAAAAAGCGAAATCTCAGGCTGCAACAGGAATGTTCCAGTCGAAAGTGTAGGATAGAGAAAAGAGAGGAAACGTTATGAAATCTACTTTTATGGGGTTAGAAACGGCGAAAAGAGCCATACATACACAACAAAGTGCACTCTATACAACCGGGCATAATATCGCCAATGCGAATACTGTAGGATATACGAGACAACGGGTGAACTTTACACAAACAAATGCTTTTCCGTCTGTTGGAATGAATGCGCCATACATGCCAGGACAAATTGGAACGGGTGTTCAGGCAGGATCGGTTCAACGCATACGCGAAGACTATTTGGATGTACAGTACCGTAATGAGCACAATAAATTCGGTTATTGGAATACGAGAAGCAGTGAGCTTTCCCGAATTGAAAGTGTCATGAATGAGCCGTCAGATACTGGCCTTGCGAATACATTAGATCAGTTTTGGAATGCTTTGCAAGATTTATCTACTAACCCTGAAGATTCAGGTGCACGTTCGGTTGTTCGTCAGCGTGGGATTGCCGTGAGTGACACTTTTAATTATTTGGCAGGACAACTGAGCGCTCAAAAAGCAGATGTCGGTGAGCAAATTGATATGAATGTGAAAACAATTAATTCAATCCTCACACAAATTAACCAGATTAATGAGCAAATTGCCAGCGTAGAACCACATGGCTATTTGCCGAATGATTTATATGATAAAAGGGACGTCCTTGTCGATCAACTCTCAGGCTTAGTCAACATTAAAGTGAGTGCTACACCAAGTGGTGGGAATGCAAGTAGTCAAGCTGCAGGGAAATATTCGATTGAATTAGTCGATGGGAATGGTAAAAGTGTCGGTACTTTACTCGATGGGAAAAATGATATCGTCCAATCATTGAGTGTCAAAAAAGACCCTGAAACACAAGCTATTGCTAGTTTGCAAATCGGTAATAAATCGATGGCAGCATCAGATTTCACTTCGAAAGGGAGTTTACTTGCGAATATAGATATGTACGGCAAAATAGATGCCACTGGAAAGGAAACAGGTGTTTATTCTGATATGCTTGCGAATCTGGACTTAATGGCTTTCCGCTTTGCCACGGCCTTTAATGCTGTCCATCAAAGTGGCTGGAGTTTATCTGAAATTGAGAGTGGCGTAAAGAACGGTGTGGACTTCTTTGAAATTGGCGATAATGCAGCAGGGGCCGCAGCCAATATAAAAGTGTCTGATTCAATCATGAATAATTTAAATCATATTGCCGCTTCCTCAAGTAGTGAGTTATTTACGGGTTCTATTACGAAACATGCGGACAACCCATCGACTGGTAACCCAACGATTCTGGGTGCGTTCAGTGGTATTCAAACATATGATACCCCGCCGATCACGATTAGTGAGGCAAAAATTGAGTTGACTTATGATAATGGCTCATGGAAGTACTCCGCTTATGATTTAGACGGCAACCCAATAGCCGACCATCAAAATCAAGCAGTGAAAGAAAATATGAATCTCTTTGGCCTTAAAATCGATACTAGTACAATCTCTAACTTACAATCTGGTTCTACTTGGTCATTTGAGTTAACAGGTATTGGACAAAACCCTTCGAGCGAAAGTTTTGTTGGTGACGGTTCTAATGCAGTTGCTCTGGCAAATGTAAAAGACATGATGCTCGATTTTAATGGATCAGATACAAATATGATGAGCTTCTACCAAGGGATGATTGGGGAGTTAGGAGTAACTACACAAGAGGCTAATCGAATGACGGAAAATGCTGCTACGCTAACCGATACGGTCCAATTTAACCGTTCTTCAGTAAGTTCGGTTTCTCTTGATGAAGAAATGTCCAATATGATCATGTTTCAACATGCTTATAGTGCAGCGGCTAGGCAAATCACTGCAATAGACGAAATGCTTGATACCATAATTAATGGTATGGGCAGAGTTGGAAGATAAGGAGGTAATGACTGATGCGCGTAACACAATCCATGCTTTCACAAAATTCACTAAAACATATTCAAAACAACTATCAAAAGCTTGGTAAGTTAGAAGAGCAGCTATATACCGGCAAAAAAGTGAATCGCCCGTCTGATGATCCTGTAGCAGCGATGAAAGGGGTCAATTACCGTTCCCAAGTAACGGCTGTATCCCAATATCAACGCAATTTAGGTGAAGTATATAACTGGATGGATAATACGGAATCGGCACTGGATGAAACGAATAAAATTATCCAGCGTATCCGTGATCTTACGGTACAGGCTTCCAGTGATTCATATGATGCGGGTCAACGTAAGAACGTGGCTAGTGAAATTGAACAGCTGCGAAATCAATTAGAGACGATCGCCAATACAAAAGTGAATAATAAGTATATTTTTAACGGCTCAGATACAACGAATAAGCCAGTAGATTTAAAGAAAATTGATCAAAATGTTGATATCAGCACAATTGATGCGAATAATGCCAAGGATTATGTACTTTTCGATGAGAAGGGTAGTCAGCTTGTTTGGAATGAATCTTCGAATGCATTTAAAGCTCAAGATGGCACTGAAATCGGATTCCCGATACCAGATTCTTTTGTAGCGAAAGAAAAAGGAGCGGTTGCTAGCAATGCTGAAGGCGTAAAAATTGAAGTTTCTGCAGGCATTCATCTCGATGTGAATAGTAAGCCGCAAAATGTCTTTTCATTAGATTTATTTAAAGATATTGGCAACTTAATTGATAAGTTGAAATCACCTGATACAACAGCGGATGATTTATCTGGGGAGCTGGATATGATTGATCATCACCATAATAATGTAATCTCTGAAATGGCAGATATCGGTGCTAAATCTAATCGAGTAGAGATGGTGGAAAGTCGTTTAGGGAATCAAGAGATACTTGCCAAAACCATGATGTCTAATAACGAAGATATCGATGCAGAGAAGGTCATTATTGAATTAACATCCCAAGAAGCTCTCCACCGTGCTTCTTTAGCAGTAGGAGCAAGCATTATTCAACCAACATTAATGGACTTTTTACGATAAAAAACGCTGACGACGGTTCATCTCTATAGATGGGCCGCTCGTCATGTAAAGAGCGGTGAATCTATGCATACACCTTATTTAGAAATAACGACAAAACAAGCGCAACTTGGTATCAATTATTATCAACCTGTGATGAAAATCAAACAGTCGCAAGCAGACGTTTCGATGCATCAGCCACCAGCTAAGCTTACCATTAGTCATGAAGCATCCCGGCTTTTTATTGATCAATCAGAGGCGCGAGCTGACCTGGATAATAAAGGGGCAGGCAGGCGAGTCGCAGAGGCGGCTGAACAGGCAAAGATGACGGCAATAACAGGGATCTCTAGGCGAGTCCGTGAAGGTGATGCGATGATGAAAATTGAGAACGGAGCAGGCGCCATCCCACAAATTGCGAAACAAAATAGTGAGCCCAACCAAAAGACACCAGGGATCGGCTATTTACCAAAAAACCATTTCCGGGTACAAATCGATTATGATCCAGGGAACGTCGATGTGAACGTAACCCCGCAAACGCCAGCCATTGATGTAAGTATCAATCGACCACAAATCGCTCATGAAAACTGGCAAGCACAAATTTATTTACAGCAAAAAGAAGCGATTAACTTTGAACTAAGAGATTTTCAAGTGGATCAGCTTATTTAAGGAAGTGTTACGATGAAAATTGAGACAAAATATCAAGGGACAGTGGAAGTGTCAGCAGAGCAACACCTTCATTTTCCGGTAGGCTTGCCAGGGTTTCCAGAAGAACAGCAATATGTGCTTCTTCCCTTTTTAGAAGAACTCCCTTATTTTATTTTACAATCAATCAATACGGCAGAGTTAGCGTTTGTCGTTGTCGACCCGTATGCCTTTTTTGCTGATTACGAATTTCAGCTCAATGAAGCGTCGCAACATGCGCTGCAAATTGAACAACCGGAAGACGTAGCTACTTTTGTCATTCTCACATTGAAGGAACCGTTTAAGTCATCAACGGCGAATTTGCAAGGTCCATTGGTGATTAATATGAAAAAACGAATGGGGAAACAGCTTGTCTTAAATGATGCGCGCTACAAGACAAAGCATCCGTTATTCCAGCTGAAGGAGGAGGATGCCTCATGCTCGTACTAACCCGTCGCAAAAACGAATCGATTATCATTAATGAAAACATCGAAATCACGATCGTCGCTGTCGAAGGAGACCAAATCAAACTTGGCATCCAAGCACCAAAAGACATCGACATCTACAGAAAAGAAGTTTACCTACAAATTCAGACAGAAAACAACGAAGCCGCGCAAAACCCTGTTGATTTAATGGCACTATTGAAACATAATACTGAGAAATAAACCGGTTGGAGATATCGGTTTATTTTTTTATATTTGTTTGATGATAAACAAACGAATCAAGAATACATGTTGAAGTAATGATAAGGGATGTAATCAGAAGGCAATAGAGACAAGTAATTTCTTAATTATTAATTTAATTATAAAAAAGTATTAAACAAACTTTATAGCACTCCGATAATAAATAAGAATAAAGCGACAAGCTTTACTTCAATCCACAAGGACGTGGAAAAATACAACTCATGGAGGAATTCAAATGATTATTAACAATAATATTTCAGCATTAAACACGTATCGTCAATTAGGCGTAAACAACAATGCAAACGCTAAAGCGATGGAGAAATTATCTTCAGGTCTTCGTATTAACCGTGCAGGAGATGACGCAGCAGGTCTTGCAATCTCTGAAAAAATGCGCGCGCAAATCCGCGGTTTAGACCAAGCTAGCCGTAACTCTCAAGATGGTATCTCAATGATCCAAACTGCTGAAGGAGCGCTACAAGAATCACAAAACATTCTTCAACGTATGCGTGA
The DNA here is from genome assembly GCF_038006865.1 of Cytobacillus sp. FSL R7-0696. Taxonomy (NCBI): domain Bacteria; kingdom Bacillati; phylum Bacillota; class Bacilli; order Caryophanales; family Bacillaceae; genus Cytobacillus; species Cytobacillus sp. FSL R7-0696. The sequence continues at coordinate 2,365,825 of NZ_JBBOWA010000001.1, forward strand.
ACTTGCTACACAAGCAGCCAATGACTCAAACGTTGGATCTGACCGTGAAGAAATCCAAAAAGAAATCAACCAATTAACTTCAGAAATCAACCGTATCGGTAATACGACAGAATTCAATACACAAAAATTAATCGATGGTGGAAAAGATGGATCAGAAGCAGTAACTGCTGTTGCAGGTGAACATACTTTTTCATTTGGTGATATCGGAAGTGTTGATGGAGTAAGTACTATCACAATTGATGATGAGGTATTTACTTATGTTGCTGGTGGCGGTACGGCTGCTGATGGAACATTTAGTGATGCAGATGAGTTAGTTGCTGCTATCGAAGCTAATGATAAATTAAAAGATAAATATGCTGCTACAAATACAACAGGAACGATCTCTCTTGAACAAGAAGCTGGTCAAGAATCATCAGTTGCTCCAACTATCTCAGGTGCGACTTTAACAGAAGTAACAGCTGGAGTAGAAGGAAAAGCTGCTGGAGCAGGTTCTAGCATTACATTCCAAATTGGTGCAAACGAAAACCAAAGCATGAGCATCAATATCTCTGATATGAGAGCTTCTGCGCTAGGAATCACTACTGCTGGTACTACAGATTCTAAATTAGGTGTAACTGACGGAACAAGCTCAACAATTCAAGAATCTGCACTAAGTGTATTAACTCACGAAGATGCAGCTGCAGCGGTTACTAAATTCCAAGAAGCAATTGATAAAGTATCTGCAGAGCGTTCTAAACTAGGTGCTAGCCAAAACCGTCTAGAGCACACAATCTCTAACTTAAACAACTCTTCCGAAAACCTTCAAGCAGCTGAATCACGTATCCGTGACGTAGATATGGCTAAAGAAGTTATGGAAATGACACGTACAAACATTCTTTCTCAAGCTTCTCAAGCGATGCTTGCGCAAGCAAATCAAAAACCACAAGCGGTTCTTCAATTATTAGGTTAATTCGTCGCTTATTGGTATTTTCATCTAAGAAGTCTCAGCTTTGTCTGGGGCTTCTTTTTGTCTTTTTAGGCAAAAAGACCTTATATATAAGAAAAAGGTCGCTGTTTTTTCTCTAATAAAAACCGAACTTTAGATTGATAGAGAGCCTTATGGTTGTTTCCGATATAAAGAGAAAATAGGTGATTTCGGTAAGGGGCGAATAGGGATGAGAGTAGAGTCGAATATGAGAATGATGGTGGACTCGCCTTTTGTTATTCAGCAGAAAGAAAAAAGCCAACATGAAAGAAATTTTACAATAAAAGATAAAGCAAAGATGTCTGCTCCTGAAGTACAAAAAGACTTCTTGCAATCAAAGGTGGAGCAGGCAAATAGTCATTTGCAGACGCATTATACTTCGGTACAGTTCCAATTACATGAAAAGCTCGATCGCTATTATGTAGAAGTCGTTGATGCAGATACAAAAGAAGTCGTTCGTGAAATACCTCCGAAGGATTTCCTCGATATGATTGCAGAAATGACAGAATTTCAAGGACTGATGGTGGATCAAAAAGTCTAGAAGCTACTGGCTGATGCTAGTGGCTTTTTATTCGTGAACAGTGGCGATTAGTCAAATTTTTACTGTAAACGATAGGACTATAGTCGATATAATAAATAGATAGAGAGAAAAGGGGACGGATGGTCATGGCGAATTTTCGAATAGGTGGTTTAGCATCTGGTTTAGATACAGAATCCTTAATTAATGATTTAATGAGAGTACAGAGAGTGCCGATTGATAAATTGTCACAAAAGAAACAAACGCTCGAATGGCAGCGCGATTCATATAGAGATATTAACTTAAAACTAGCATCATTCCGCGATATGACTTTAAATATGCGCTTGCAGTCTTCATTTTTATCAAAAATCACGTCTTCTTCTAATAGCAACAAAGTCACAGCAACGGCAGATTCGACAGCAGGGAACGGATCTTATACATTGTCTGCCGTGAGTAGATTGGCGACTTCTGCTACGAATGCAAGTGCGGGAAGAATAACTAGTACAGGTGAAAAGCTAGATACAACGAAAAGTCTATATAGCCAAAAGGACATTTTTGAAAATAGTTCATTCGATTGGAAGAGTACTGAACAAAGTATAAACGAAGAAATCACAGTAAAGAAAGCAGGAACCGAATTTTCATTACAAAAGCTTGGTAAGCATACTATAGAACAAATGGATAGTGTTACAGTTGGTACAGACAACTACCAAGTGGTGACGAGCCTAGATGACTTAGATGCTAGTCGAAAGCAAGTGTTTGTAGATGAGAAAACAGGCAAAATGACTTTCAGCCAACAAATTCCCGCCGACAGTAAAATTGAAGTGGAATACAGTATGGTTCAAAAAGATGCAATTTCTGTTGGCTCTGCAACAAAAGAAGTGCAACTTTCACAAATAGGGATCACAGAATTTGAGGATAGCATTACTTTTACATGGGACAAAAAAGATGCAGCTGGTAATATCATTAAAGACACGAATGGTGACCCAATAAAAGAAACGAAAACATTTACTGCTGGTACGGATGTGAATAATTTAGCAGAAGATCAATTTTATTTAGATAAAGAAACAGGCAAAATCACTTTCGGCTCTGACCTACAAGCAGGTGCAAAAGCGGAAGTGAGCTATGACCACCAATACTTTGAATTCAGTATGTCTACATTCAATGAAACAGGTGAAGTGAGCCAAACATTTACTTTTGATGCCCGTGATTCTTTAACGACAGTAATCGATAAAGTGAATAAATCGTCCTTAGGTGTCAATATGTTTTATGACCAACATTCTGATAAAGTAACGATTGCCCGAACGTCAACAGGCGATTTTAATCAAAGTGGCGATGGGAAAGAGATCTCTTTTAATGGTAGTCCGTTTTTAAATAATGTTCTAAAACTTGATAGCAATAATGAAAAAGGTGGAGAAAATGCGAAATTTACTTTAAATGGTTTAGAAACGGAGAGAACTTCTAATACGTTTACAGTAAACGGTGTTTCTTTTACTTTGAAGGATACATTTGATGCTGTTAATGGCGATTCGCCAGTTACCATTTCAATTAATAACGACACCGATCAAGCCGTAGAAAAAATCAAAGAATTCGTAGAAAAATACAATGAATTAATAGATAATATACAAGGACAGTTATCTGAAGAAAAATATCGTGATTATGCACCGTTAACAAGTGAGCAGCGTGAGGCGATGTCTGAAAAAGATATTGAGCTTTGGGAAGAAAAAGCGAAAAGCGGTTTACTTCGTTCAGATCAACAATTAAGTAGTTTACTAAGCAATATGCGTATGAACTTTTATACACCGCTAGAAGGTGCTACGAGTGAATATAACCAGCTGTCAGCTATTGGTATTACCACAACGAAAAATTATTTAGAAGGTGGTAAGCTCGAAATCAATGAAGATAAGCTGAAGGAAGCATTGGAAAATGATGCAGAAGGTGTATTTAATTTGTTCGCAGCAGATGGCGATACACTTGGTGAACAAGGGATTTCTAGACGATTGCGAGATACCGTTACACAATCAATCGATGCGATTACCTTAAAAGCCGGAAATGGCATGAAGACAAATAGTCAATTTACAATTGGAAAAAATTTAGATGATATCAATAATCGTATAACTGAACTAGAATCGAAATTAGCAGATAAAGAGCAAAGGTATTGGTCACAATTTGCAGCGATGGAGACACAAATGCAAAAAATGAATGAGCAAATGAATTATATGCTCACACAATTCGGTTATAGCTCGCAATAAGGAGTGAAAAGATGACAACCAACCCGTACCAAAAATATCAACAAACTTCTATTAATACAGCCACACCGGCAGAACTAACGATGATGCTTTACAACGGTTGTTTAAAGTTTATTAGCATTGCCAAGCAAGCAATGGAGCAAGGTGAAGTTGCGAAGCGCAATGAAAATATGCAGAAGGCGCAAAATATCATACAAGAATTTATGGTGACACTCAATCAAGAGGTTGAATTATCTAGTGATTTGCTACGAATCTATGATTATGTGTTGAGAACCTTAGTTGACGCCAATACACGCAATGATCTCACAGCTTTAACAGAAGCGGAATCAATGATTATGGATCTTCGTAATACATGGAAAGAAATGATGTTAGCGCAGAAAAAACCTCAAATGGTTGGCAGTGAACAATCATGACAGCGACAACTGATTTGATCGTTTGTACGCGTGAGTTATTACTTCATTTAAACCAAGGATTACCTGAACATGAACGAGAAGCTTACATAAAGAAGACGGATGATTTGCTTGATCAACGATTTATTTTAATGAAACAAGTTGATTTTCAGTCAACAGAAGCTCAGAAGATGAAAGACGTGCTATTGAAGCAGGATCGTGCGATTAAACAATTATTAGATCAGCACCAGCAAATCATTAAGGATGATATCAAACGATTGAAGGTGCAGAAAGTAAAGAGTAAGCAATATGCGAATCCGTATGAAGCTATTGGGATGAGCGACGGTGTTTTTTATGATAAACGAAATTAGGTGATGAAGTTGAAGGAGGAGCAGTATATTCTCCTAAGAGAGTATTGTTCTGTGTTAAATACACTAGAAGAAAGCTTTACCTATATTGTAGATAGCTTCACAGATTTAGATAAAGATGATGGTGATGCGCTTCTTTTTGAGGTGATTGATTCTTTTCCACAAATCAAAGCAGTGAACGAGCAATTACTGCATTTGTTTAAGGAAAACAGTGAAATGGTTCATATTATGCATGTGTTTGAAAAGGTGCAGGAACAAGCTGATCGACTGGAGCAAACCATCGGCAACGCGCCAGAAAAACAAGAAATATTACGTGAGCAATTTTTCCCTTTGTTTGCAGCTTGGCACCGAATGATAGACTATGAATTGCAACCTTATTTATTTTCTTAATACCGTTAAAAAGGTTTTAGCAGGACTTTTTACGGGTAACATAGAAATATAGAGTATAGTCTTATATAAAGACTAGCTTATAAGGATTAGCTGAAGAAGGACAGGCTAAATCATCCTTATGACTCTTATAAAGAGAAGGAGGAGTTCACTTATGAATTTTAACATTCGGGGTGAAAACATTGAGGTAACTCCAGCAATCAGAGACTACGTCGAGAAGAAAATTATGAAGTTGGAAAGATATTTTACTGAAACTCCTAATGTAAATGTAAACGTAAACCTGAAAACCAATAATGATAAAACGTCAAAAGTTGAAGTAACGATTCCGATGACGAATCTTGTACTTCGAGCAGAAGAGGCTCATGCTGATATGTATGCAGCCATCGACTTAATCAACGACAAGTTGGAGAGACAGATTCGTAAACATAAAACGAAAGTCAATCGTAAATTCCGCGAAAAAGGCGGCATTAACGAATTATTCGCTACTTTTGAGGAGCCTGAAGAACACCCAGAAGAAGACAATGACTTAGAGGTCGTTCGCCAAAAGCATTTTGACCTTAAGCCAATGGACAGTGAAGAGGCCATTTTACAAATGAACATGCTCGGCCATAGCTTCTTCGTATTCACCAACGCAGCCACAAGCTTAACCAACGTCGTATACAAACGAAAAGATGGACGCTACGGACTCATCGAAGCGCAATAATATAAAAGGAAGCAGGTAGGTGCTATGGCACTACCTGCTTTTTTCATGTGCGAAGAGAAGTTGATGCTACAGAAGATAAATAGTAGCAGAACATTAATATGTCTTCCCTACGTAAGTCTTGCAAGTATTCATATCGCTCCCATTATTAAGATGCGTTCCCTTATTTGTGCTCGCCATTCTTTTAGTAGTTCTTTTGTTTGTTCGTACTCCTTTGCTTCAATGGATAGGTAAAGTGCTTCATTATAATGAGCACCAGAAAAGATCCGTTTTTCTGGGTAAAGCAAGTAATTGGCCATAGAACCAATGATGATTTTGTCCATATGCTGATCCATAATTTGAAGCATGATTTGGTTTTGTCCAGCAGCTATGATTTGTCTTATGAATTGTAATGAGTGAGTTGCATAAGAGAAATAACGATCGTTCTCTTTATCTAGTAGTTGTTGCTCTAAATGTTCATTTAAAAGTGATAAATTAAATGAATAAAGCGGATTTGTTTCTACCTTTTCAAGCGCATACATTTGATGGGTGAAAATGACTTCGAACATATCTAGTATCTCTTTAGATGATACTTCTTTTACCATCACGCCTCTATTTTTTAAGGAGATCACTAACCCTTCTAGTTCAAGTTTAGCCATCGCATTAGAGATGGGTGTGCGACTCATAGCTAATTCCTCTGATAATTTATATATGGATAGTAAGCTTCCCGGTAGGTATTCACAAGTAAGAATTTTCGTTCGAATGGTGTGATAAGCGGTATCTATTAAAGATTTTGTCATTGTCGTAATTCCTCTCTGTCTAAATCCATTAATTGAACATCCTATGATTATACAATTATAGCGATGATTTCCTAAGAATACATCTTGTAACCTTTGAATTTACACTAAATTTAAAAATTTCACCAAACTCATAAAATGATTCATGTGAGATTAACATCTTATTAACATGCTAGTTGTATACTTCAGTTGTATTTAAATAAAGGAGGACAAATGGATGCATGTTATAGATCAAAAAAAGCTTGGGACGCAACATTATTTTAAAGAAGATTTTTCTAAGAATGGTAAGAGACCTTGGTTTGGAAACATGTCCACTCACCTTGAAAATGATTTTTCGTTTGCAGTTGTTGGTGATCGCTGTGGGATTACAACACCAGGCATTTTTGAGAAAGGTTTGCAGGTAGTAAAAGGCCTTAATCCTGATTTTGTCCTTTCGGTAGGTGATTTCATTGAAGGTTATTGGGATCAAGAGGAAGCGGCCCATGGAGAGTGGGACTATATTGATCAGTTAATTAAAGATGTAGACATTCCATTTTATTTAACAGTTGGTAACCATGACTATGGAAATGACACTATGGTTAAAGTTTGGCGTGAGCGAAAAGGTTTTGAGTATTACGCTTTTCGATTAAATGATTATTTATTTCTAGTGATGAATACAGAGGAAGATCCTTTAGGTATGCCTGAATCATTTGTAAAGAGTTTTAGAGATATTACCAATCAAGTAGTTGAAAATCCAGCAAAAGCAAGAGGGTACATTGAAGAATTCTTCGGACAAATGACTGAAGGGGCTTCGGAGGAAGATATTGAGAAGGGGAACTTACCTCATATTTCAGATGAGCAATTACAGTTTTTTGCTGAAGTGTTACATGAAAATAATGATGTGAAACATACTTTTGTATTTATGCATAAGCCAGCATGGAAAACGAAGGATCCTAAGTTCAGCCAATTTGAAAATATGCTTGAATCAAGAATGTATACGATGTTTGCAGGACACCTTCATCAATTGGAAGTAATGAAAAAAAATAACAGAAATTATATTCAAATGGGTCGTACGGGTGCATGTTGGCACGGTGATAGTGTAGGATCGATCGATCATATTCTTTTAGTAACAGTAAAAAATGGCGAAGTTGGTTTTCAAGTTATCGAACTAGATGGTGTCAGTGATTTGGAAAAGTATGAGGTGAATCAATGACAACAACAGGACTTTATTCTCAAACTGTTCCCCTAAAAGGGGCTCTGAATTTTCGTGATATGGGAGGGCTCGTTACCGTAGATGGTCGAAAAGTACGAAGAGGCATCTTATATAGAGCGGGAGATTTAAGTGGATTAACGACAGATGATATTGCTCAACTGTCTAAACAAAAGATCAAATATATATTTGACTATCGTAGAGAAGATGAAGCAAATGAAAAACCTGATCCGGAAATTGGTAGTGCCAAGCTTTTACGCGTACCGGTAATCGCTGAGGATAATATCGCCGAGCAAGTATCGAAAGTAAAGAAAAAAGAAGATGTATTCAAACACTATACTAAAGAAACATTTTTAACACTCTATTCTACTTTTCCGGTTCGAAATGCTTCTTACCAAGCTTTGATGAATTTATTAAAGGAACCAGAGAAAAACTTGCCGCTAATCCATCATTGTGCTGGAGGAAGAGATCGAACAGGTATAGGCGCCATGATTATTTTACTTACACTCGGTGTGCCATTTTCAACTGTGATGGAAGATTACCTTTATTCTAATGTTGCTTTAGCCACCTTTCATGAGCAAATGTTTCTGCAGGCAGAAGCAGCACTTGTGGAAGAGGAGGTATTGCAATTAAAAGCAGCTTTTTTATTACAGGAAGAATACTTACTTGCAACTAAATCTGCTATAGAAGAAATATATGGCGATTTTGATACTTATTTGTATCTAGAGTTTGGAATAACAAATGAAATAAGGAAAAAAATAAAAGATTTTTGCTTGCAAGAGTAATTTTCTAAAGGGGATATGAACATGGAGAAATTAAGGTTTGCTCATTTATCGGATACACATATTTTAAGAGAATACAAAGGCAGTTTAATTGAAACATTAACAGGTGTTGACAATAATCCAACTGAAACGTTGAAAGGAATATTACAAGCAATCACACAAGATGAAAAAGCGCCAGATTTTATTTTAATTAGTGGGGACCTTGTTCACGAAGGGACAGTTGAAGATTATGCTTTTTTAGCTAAATTACTAGAAGATCATATCACAGATATTCCTTATTATTTAGCTTTAGGGAATCATGATGTGACAGAAGCTTACTGGGAAGGTGTAGGCAACGTAAAAGGAGAGAAGCGGGACTTATTTTACGAAGCAATTATTCAAGGCTATCGCCTAATCGTGCTAGATTCTAGCTATGATCATAGTGGAAAAGGTGTAGTAAGTGAGGAACAACTACAATGGTTAAAGGAGACATTAGCTCAGCCTGCCCCTAATGGTTCGATTGTTGTTGTCCATCATCCATTGGAAGCTGGACATGTGGTCGATGGCCATAGCTTATCGAATTCAGCAGAGGTATTGGCTATTATAAAAAATACCGATGTCAAACTAGTTCTTAGTGGTCATACTCATCAGAATAAAGTAACTACCTATGAAAATATTCTATTATCTACTGCGGGAGGAACTTCTTTTAGTATGGAAATTGGTCAAGAATTAGCTTCGTTTAATAATCGTACGGGCTATAGCATATGTACATTAGGCGAAAATGGTGCAAGTGTAGAACATGTTAGGTACCCAGATAAGTTTGATACATTTTTATCAGTAGAATTGAAGCAGATGCTTCAGCATTCTTAAGCGAAGGGGGAGGGGTAAATGGTTATATTAAAAAGTAAGAGGCTATCGATTATGCTCACTCTATTGTTAGGTATCGCTACAGTGTTAAGTGCTTGTAGCTCTTCTGACGCTTCAACCGTCTCACAGGAAATGGGAGAATTAGATCCTGAGAACCCTACAAAGATAACTTTTTATTCTTATAGTTTAGCTGCTCCAACAATGAAAGAGGGTATGGAACATCTAATTAATGAGTTCAATGACACAATTGGTAAAGAAAAGGGTGTCATTGTTGAAGGGGTTGCTGATGCCTCTTATCAACAGTTTAAGGCAGATATTGCGGCTGGAAAAGCGGTTGATATTGTTCAACATACTTTTTCAACATTAGATAATTCAAGAGAAACTCTCGGATTCCAAGCTTATGAAGATGTGTTTCCAGCAGAAGAATTAAACAATCATCTCAGTGGCATTTCAGACAATGCATTGAGTTTAGGAAAAATAGATGGAAAGACATATGGGTTGGCATTTACATTTAGCACACCGATTGTTTTTATGAATGGAAAATTATTCGAAGAAGCGGGCTTAGATCCAACCAAACCACCACAAACGTGGGAAGAGATTAAGGAATATTCACTTAAAATAAATGAAGAGACAGGCAAAGATGGCTTTGCGTTAGCACCGGATAATGGTTGGACAACTGAAGGTGTGATATTAAGTAATGGAGGCAAAGTACTTTCTGATGATCGTAAGGAAGCGCAATTCGCAAATCAAGAAAGTATTGAAGCGATTGAAATGTGGAAGGATCTCTATCAAAATGGTGCCCATGCAGTTGGGAGTGATACGGAGTTACCCGAGCAATTTATGGCTGGTAATCTAGGAATGTACATTACTTCTACTGCATTGCATAGCGGATTTAAAAACGCTTCCGAAGCGGGTGGCTGGGAACTTTACGGCGCTGGTTTACCATCATTCGGAAACAATCCGTCTGTACCAGTGAACTCTGGCAGTGTTTTAGCTGTTAGACCAGATAATGATGTGAAAAAGGCAGCGGTTTGGGAGTTTATTAAATATGTTACTGGTAATGAAGGCTATACAATCATAACTTCTGAGGTAGGGTATTTACCGCTCAGAACAGAGTTAGCTGATGATCCCAATTATTTAAAAGGATTTATTGACGAAAATCCATTATATAAAATCAACTTGGAGCAATTGAAAAACATCCAACCAGCAGTAATTTGGCCAGCGGAATATGCAACTGAAATGTCCAATATATTTAGAGATGCGATTGTTCAATCGGTTTCAACGGATGCAGATGTAGAAAAAACTTTAAAAGCAGCAGAAGAAGAAATTAACCAATTAATACAATAGGTGTTCATGAGAGAAGGGAATCTTATGAGTGAGGTAAAAAGCATAATCGTATCAGAGCAAGGAAAAAAAGTGAACGAGCAGAAAAACAGACGTGTTGCTCGTTCACTTATAAAATGGAAACCTTATTTATTTTTACTACCTGCTATTCTTTTATTAGGGGTTTGGATGTATAAACCGTTACTATCTACTTTTGTTTTAGCCTTTCAAAAGTGGAGTATGGTCCCAGGCACAGAACCTATTGCAGTAGGGTTAGATAATTTTATTCGCTTGTTCCAAACTAAGGACTTCGTTCAGTCTATCGAAAATACAGTTTTTTATACAGTGGGTATACTACCTTTCTCTATCATCATTCCAATGCTTTTAGCTGTAGCAACAAATGGGTTAAATGGCAGAGTGAAAAATGTGTATCGGGCAATGTTTTTCATCCCAATGATATTGGCACCAGTAACTGTAGGGGCAATCTGGAGATGGCTCTTTCATCCTGCCAATGGATTAGTCAATATTACATTACAAAAACTTGGAATCACCGATGCAAACATCTCTTTCTTTACTGATCCAGTCTATGCGAAATGGCTCATTCTTTTGATGACAGGCTGGGGCTTGATTGGATTTAGTACGATTATTTTCTCTGCAGCATTGACCAATATTAACAGAGATTATTTTGAAGCAGCAGCTTTAGATGGTGCGACGAAATGGAAGCAATTAATAACGATCACTATTCCTTTATTGTCACCAACAATATTATTTATGCTCACAATGAGTATTCTATTTTCTAGTCAATTTACTTTCGCTTATATTGATATTTTAACAGCAGGCGGTCCGTTCGGTACGTCAACGAATATTTATTATGAGATGTATAAATATGGATTCAGTAACTTAAATGCAGGATTAAGTTCAGCAGCCGCGATGTTATTTTTTATTGTATTTGCGATCATTGCTATCGGTTTAAATGTGTTAACGAAAAAATTTGCATTCTATGATAATTAAGGGAGTAAAAGTGATGAAACGGATAAAATCAGTAACGGTACTTCAGCATTTTCTATTAATAATGATGAGTATCATCGCTATTTTCCCACTTTATTGGATGATTATCTCTTCATTTAAAAATGAATCTGAAATTTTCACAAGTTCTTTTATACCACAGGCACCAACATGGCAAAATTATCTATATGCATTCGCAGAAATGCCTATCATACAAATGTTATTTAATTCATTTGTAGTTGCTACTTTAATGACGATTTTGCAGTTGTCAACCAGTTTATTAGCGGGGTTTGCATTAGTCCGATGGAATTTTAAAGGGAAACTTTTAATTTTTACATTACTTAGCTTAACTTGGCTGATTCCTTTTCAAGCGGTAATGATTCCAAACTATGTATTGATTAATCAAATAGGCTTAAATGAAAATCCATTAGGTATTGTCTTACCATTCGCTGCATCGACCTTTGCCATTTTATCAATCTATCAAAGTTTTAGGTCATTTCCTACAGCACTAATTGATGCGGCGAGGTTAGATGGAGAGTCTGACCTCGGTATTTTATTAAGAATTATCCTACCAAATATTCGTTCGACCGTCATATCATTGGGTATCATTCTTTTTATTAATGCTTGGAATGAGTATTTATGGCCAATGTTAGTGACCAAAGAAATGGAGAATGCACCCATTCAAATTGGCTTGAAGTCTTTTGTCAATTCCGATGTGAATATGTGGGGATCACTAATGGCAGCTACAACTATCTCATGTATACCGATACTACTTATCTATTTATTTTTACAAAAACATATCGTTGACTCTTTTGTTCGATTTGGCATCAAATAAATAAGCTGGGGGCGTAAATTATGGGGAGTATCAAAGTTGAACAAATGAAGAAATCTTTCGGTCAAAAAGAAATACTAAAAGGAATCGATGTTGATATACCAGATGGATCATTTGCCATTTTACTAGGTCCCTCAGGATGCGGTAAGTCAACGCTATTGCGTATGATTGCTGGTTTAGAAGAACCGACCAGTGGGTCTATTTTTATTAATGACCAAGATATTACCTATAGCGAGCCTAAAGACCGTGATATCGGGATGGTTTTTCAAAATTATGCATTGTACCCGCATATGACAGTGTTTAAGAACATTGAATACGGATTAAAAATAAAAAAAATAGAGAAAAACAAACGTCTGAACATGGTAAATAAAGTGATTGAGATGGTGGAGTTAACAGAACACGCTAATAAGCGTCCAGGTGAGTTATCAGGGGGACAAAGGCAAAGGGTAGCGTTAGCGAGGGCTATTGTTAAAAGGCCGCACGCGTTTCTAATGGACGAGCCTTTGTCCAACTTAGATGCAAAACTGAGAAATCAAATGAGACAAGAACTTATTGAATTACAAAAAGAATTACAAACTACCTTCCTTTATGTCACACATGACCAAATTGAAGCGATGTCAATGGGGTCATATATCATTATTATGAACAATGGTCATATCATGCAAAAAGGGACACCGAAGGAAATCTATACAAATCCAGCCAATCTATTCGTAGCACAATTTATTGGCTCACCCCCTACAAATATATTGTCTTATGGTGATTATTCCATCGGTATTCGACCAGAAAATATGAGTATGAAGGAAGATGGCCCTAATGTGAATGCTGATTATGTATTAACAGGTGCCGTTGTTTCTACTGAACATTTAGGTGGAGAATCTATCTATTGTCTTACAACGGATTGGGGGAAAGTTTTTGTAAAAGGTGAGTCCACGTGGCAAACACCTACTAAAGAAACCCAAATCGCATTTTCAAAAGAAGATGTCTTGGTATTTGATAAAAGTGGGGAAAGAGTGAGAGATGTTAATTTGGTAGAAAATCTTTTAGCAGAAATGAAGGTAAGTAATAATAGAAGAGAACCAGTGGTTTTATAACAGGTATGCGCAATTCCAGGTAGGAGATTGCGCTTTTTTAAGTTTTGTGAGGGTCACCGGGAATCATTCATTTGCCGAGTCCTAGGAATCGATTTTTTCTGGTGCTTCTTTTATTTGTGCCTCACAGTAAAATTTCGACGTTTGTTGTATCGCTCACAACCTTTGCTAAATATCGCTTATTTTAGGATACATGACCAAAAAGCTGAATAAACAAAAGCCCCTTCTAAAGTAGAAGAAAGGGCTGATTTAAAACTTTCATTCGTCTTGCGGAAGAGCTGAAACTTGCCACTCTACTCCATATTTATCAGTTACTTGTCCATATGATGGGCTCCAAAACGTTTCTTGTAGAGGCATTGTAACTTTCCCCTCTTTAGACAATTTCTCAAATATTTGTTTTGATGAATCCACTGAATCGATTTGAATGGCAATGGTTACTTGATTTCCAATCGTATAAGGAGCTCCAGGAAAATTATCGGAAAGCATCATAGTGGTATTGCCTACTTTAAATTGAGCATTCAATACACGGTCCTGTGCTTCACTTGGAAGTGGGTGATCCGGATCCTCTGGCATCTCTCCAAATGTTTGTAACGAAATAAGCTCTGCGTTAAAGACATCAACATAAAATTGCACTGCTTCTTTTCCATTTCCATTTGTTACTACATAAGGGTTTACTGCTACAATCATTTTTAGCACCTCATCGTCTCATTTTTTGACCACAGAATATTTATTTGATACCTTGTATCAAACTTTATTTCTATATTTCTACTAAAACAGATTTACACCTTCTTATTTCGTCAAAAAAAGAGAAGCATTTAAGCTCTCTCATAACTTCATACTTTAGATAATCCGAAAATAGTGTTAATAAGTACCCTCTACTATAGCCTTCATCTGCCTGTGAAAACCAACAGGCATAAGTTTCTTTAAATTCCCCTTCATATCAGGTATACGAACTGGGAGATTACGTAAGGAATATTCTTTCAAAAGTCACTTCGACTTCACTTAACTTACGGACAGCCTTGAGTAAATAAAATTCTTGCTTCAATAGCTTCCAAAAAGTAACATAACCAACATTGATTCATTGTCTTAATTAAACGCAAAAAAGCCCTCAACAAGAACAGAGGGCAATCCATATATAAGCATTTATTTTATTTCTTCACGGGCTTCTGGTTGTCATCCAAGAGCTTCGAGTACTTCAGTTTCAACCGGTCCGGTGCATATTTAACCATGCTTTGAAGGATAAAGGTTGTGAAGAGTACATCATCTGTGATACCGATGATATAAAGAAAGTCTGGAATGAGATCTATTGGAATGAGGATATAGGCAATCGATACGCCTACAGGAAGTAGTTTCTTCCATAAAGGAATATCTTTAGCTGCTAAGTATTCAAAGAAAAAAGGAATGAATCTCCAGAAGGTTAGGACAAACCCAACACGTTTAAAGAATTTCTTCATCTTCCTCTTCCTTTCCGATTGTTGTCTGTTATTTCCCTCATCATACCTGTTGAGACGATTATTGACAATCTAAATGCTGTTTATGTTTCATTACCCCTACTCTTTAGAAGATATCCTTTACTCTATCATTTTAATTATACTGAATCATTCCATCTTTTATAATTTTCTATTAAATGACCTTAGCCCTAGATTAATGTTAGTATAGAATAGCGATAATTTTGTAGGTGAGCCGGGGGCACTTATTGTGAGTCGGCTTTTAGTTGAGTTGGAATATCCGCGATCAACGAAAGTAGATAACTAATCATATATAATAGAACAAGCTGTTCCTAGGTGATGAGAGGAGAATGAAATATGCAAACAGCTGTGAAAATTAATCGAAATGACCCTTGTCCTTGTGGCAGTGGAAAAAAATACAAAAAATGCTGTGCGAAAAAGGAAACAATTACTATTACAGAACTCATTGATAATGAAGTGAGCGAGTTACAAAAAGAATTACGTATTTTTGCGTATCAAAGATATGGTAATGCCATTAGAAGTGAGTATCAACAATTAATGGAAAAACTGGAAGATACCGATAAAGATGACGCGGAATTTTTCGAATTTATGATGCCTTTCTGGTATATTCCGTTTAAAACGGTTGAAGACGGTGAAACGATTCTTCATAAGTTTATTGAACATAAAAAATCAGCTGTCTTAAGACCAAGATTACAAGAAATTCTACAATCTTGGAAAGTGGCGATCCCGGTAGCTGGGAAAGTGATTGGACTTGATGATAGAGACTTACATTTTGTAGATACACTGACAAATGAATCGTATACAGTCGTATTAGATGAAGCAATGAATGATTTTTCTGAAGGTTGGTTTGCTTTCGGTGTATTATTCCCATATGAGGACAAATATACCGCTTTTCCTTGCTTATTCGAAGTATCAGAAGGAAAAGCAGCAGATTATGAGGGTTATCTAAAAGATGATTTTGCAGCAATTGGAAATAATCATGCTATCCAATATCTCGAAGATCATTTCTTGGAGCTCATGCATCGCCTTCCAGAGGCAGCTGCAAGTGTAGATATGGATGCTTATGAATGGCCAACCGAAGGGGCTAAACAAGTGGCAGAGCAATTTGAAAAAGATATGACTGTAGCGGGAGAACCGCAATGGGTCATTAATTTCGGTGTAGGTGTGTGGGTAGAATACATTAAACAAACGAATAAACGTATTCAAAAAGCAGAAAATTATATTGCTGCCCTACGTTATTTTGTTTATGAACAGTCAGGTGTCGAATCAAGTATGACACAAAAAGAGCTTGGGGAAAAATACGGGCTAACAGCTGGCCGAGTATCTACTTACTACAGGGATATTCAGAGCCAAGTAGCTGCATTTATTGACGATATTTTTAATAAAACAAAGCAAGATAATTAAATGGGAAAGAAGCTAGGAATGAATCTAGCTTCTTTCTTTATTATTTCGCCGCCCTAAATGACAAAATTACTCCTTCACACCTGACAAAAGTTGTCTCTACCCATGCGAAGTGGTATCATTAATACCATATATCATTGTTTCAGGAAGACTTTTTAAATAGACATCTCCAATAGATAAAGGAGCGTTTGTATGCTTGGGATTTTAAATAAGGTTTTTGATGTGAATAAACGTGAATTAAAACGCCTAACGAAAACGGCGGAACAAATAGAAGCATTAGCTTCGAAGATGGAAGCGCTGAGTGATGAACAGTTAAAAGCGAAAACGGGTGAGTTCAAAGAGCGTCATCAAAAAGGTGAATCGCTTGATGATTTACTAGTAGAAGCATTTGCTGTGGTAAGAGAAGCGTCAAGACGTGTGTTTGGCTTATATCCTTATCCCGTACAGTTAATGGGTGGGGCAGCACTTCATGATGGCAATATATCTGAAATGAAAACCGGTGAAGGTAAAACTTTAACTTCGACGATGCCGGTTTATTTAAATGCGATTTCAGGAAAAGGTGTACATGTTGTAACAGTCAATGAATACTTAGTGACTCGTGATGCTACTGAAATGGGACAACTATATGATTTCCTTGGACTAACTGTCGGTTTGAACTTAAATGGTATGTCTAAAGAGGAAAAACAAGCAGCCTATGCAGCTGATATTACTTATAGTACAAACAATGAATTAGGATTTGATTATTTACGAGACAATATGGTGCTTTATAAAGAGCAAAAAGTGCAACGGCCGTTAAATTTTGCAGTTATTGATGAGGTTGACTCGATTTTAATTGATGAAGCGCGTACACCGTTGATTATTTCTGGATCCGCACAAAAATCAACGAAACTTTATTTACAAGCGAATGCCTTTGTTAGCCGCTTAAAGGTAGAGGAAGACTTCACTTATGATGAAAAAACAAAAGGTGTGCAATTAACGGAAGAAGGGATGACAAAGGCCGAGAAAGCTTTTGGCATTGACAATTTGTTTGATGTTTCTCATGTTTCTTTGAATCACCATATTACGCAAGCGCTAAAGGCACACACAAGTATGCATAAAGATGTGGACTACGTTGTACAAGAAGGCGAAATTGTGATTGTCGACCAATTCACTGGCCGTCTTATGAAAGGTCGTCGTTATAGTGATGGTCTTCACCAATCAATTGAAGCGAAGGAAGGCTTAGAAATTCAGAATGAAAGTATGACCCTTGCTTCCATTACATTCCAGAACTACTTCCGTATGTATGAAAAATTATCAGGTATGACAGGTACAGCAAAAACAGAAGAAGAGGAATTCCGTAACATTTACAATATGAATGTCATTGCAATTCCGACAAACCGTCCTGTTGCACGTGATGATCGTTCTGATTTAATTTATGCAACGGTGGATGGAAAATATCGTGCTTTAGTGGAAGACATAGCAGAACGCCATAAAAATGGGCAACCAGTCCTTGTTGGTACAGTTGCCATTGAAACGTCTGAAATTATCTCAAAATACCTAACAAAAAAAGGGATTCCGCATAATGTCTTGAATGCGAAAAACCATGGCCGTGAAGCAGATATTATTTTAGATGCTGGTAAGTCTGGCGCCGTTACGATTGCTACAAATATGGCTGGTCGTGGTACTGATATCAAACTTGGTGAAGGTGTCAAAGAAGTCGGCGGATTAGCTGTTATCGGTACAGAGCGACATGAAAGTCGTCGAATTGATAACCAGCTCCGTGGTCGTTCTGGTCGTCAAGGTGATCCTGGTGTTACCCAGTTCTATTTATCAATGGAAGATGAATTAATGCGTCGTTTTGGTTCGGATAATATGAAAAACATGATGTCGAAGCTTGGCATGGATGATTCGCAACCGATTCAAAGTAAAATGGTTTCACGTGCAGTTGAATCTGCACAAAAACGAGTAGAAGGAAATAACTTCGATGCCCGTAAACAATTGCTTTCATATGATGATGTGTTGCGTCAGCAACGTGAGATTATTTATACACAAAGAAATGAAGTGCTTGATTCAGAGAACTTAAGAGAAATTGTCGAGCGTATGGTTCATAGCGTCTTAACACGGAACGTCCATGCTTTTGCTTCACAAACAGAAGAAGATGGTGACGATGAATGGAACTATGAAGGATTAATTGATTACGTTAAAGGAAATCTTCTTCCAGAAGGAACGGTTACAGTGGAAGATATTCGCAGAAAAGAAGCGGATGAAGTAATCGATCATATTTGGGATAAAATCATTGCCTTCTATAATGAAAAAGAAGAAAAAATGCAAAGTGAACAAATGCGCGAATTCGAAAAAGTGATTATGCTTCGTGCTGTTGATACAAAATGGATTGATCATATTGATGCCATGGATCAACTTCGTCAAGGGATTCACCTTCGTGCGTATGGACAAATTGATCCACTGCGCGAATATCAAAAAGAAGGCTTCCACATGTTTGAAATGATGATTGCTGCTATTGAAGAAGATGTAGCGAAATATGTGATGAAAGCAGAAATTCGTGACAATCTTCAACGTCAAGAAGTAGCAAAAGGCCAAGCTGTCAACCCGAAAGAAAGTGAAGACGGTAAACAGAAGAAGAAAAAGCCTGTTGTCAAACAAATGGATGTTGGTCGTAATGATCCATGTATTTGCGGCAGTGGAAAAAAATATAAAAACTGCTGTGGTGCAAAAGGTTAACAATATCTGAATAAGAGCCGGCAAAAACCTGTTTATAAGGGTCGCTGCCGGCTTTTTACACGAAGTGTTTCACTTTGCCTGGAGAAGTTATATAATATAAAGGTTAAAAATATGTGTAGAGGTGACCAAGATGGAATTAGCAGAGATTCGTCATGAGTTAGAGAAAACAGCTAAAATTTTAGCGGACTTTAGGGGGTCTCTTTGACTTAGAAAACAAAGAGGCACGTATTGCAGAACTTGATAACGAAATGCTTCATCCTAGTTTTTGGGATGATCAACAAGCCGCACAAGTAGTGATCAATGAGTCCAATGCATTAAAAGAACAAGTCAATGAGTTCAATGATTTAAATGAGACGTTCGAGAATCTCGAATTAACATATGAATTAGTAAAAGAAGAAGCAGATGCAGAACTTCAAGAAGAGCTTGAAACGGAGATCGTCGCTTTATCTAAGCGTTTAGCTGATTTTGAGCTGCAATTGCTTTTAAGTGAAGAATACGATAAAAATAACGCGATTTTAGAACTTCATCCAGGTGCTGGTGGTACAGAGTCTCAGGACTGGGGTTCGATGTTATTACGTATGTACACTCGTTGGGCAGAGAAAAAAGGATTTAAAGTAGAAACATTAGATTACCTGCCAGGTGACGAAGCGGGAATTAAGAGCGTAACATTGTCTATTAAAGGACATAATGCATACGGCTATTTAAAAGCGGAGAAAGGCGTTCATCGACTCGTACGTATTTCGCCATTTGATTCTTCTGGCCGTCGCCATACTTCCTTCGTATCTTGTGAAGTAATGCCAGAATTCAACGATGAAATTGAAATTGATATCCGGACAGAGGATTTGAAAATTGATACGTACCGTGCCAGTGGAGCAGGTGGACAGCATATCAATACAACGGATTCAGCGGTAAGGATTACGCATTTACCGACAAATGTCGTTGTTACATGCCAGTCAGAACGTTCCCAAATTAAAAACCGCGAACAAGCAATGAAAATGTTGAAAGCGAAACTTTACCAAAAGAAAATCGAAGAACAAGAGCAAGAATTACTAGAGATCCGTGGAGAACAAAAAGAGATTGGTTGGGGAAGCCAAATTCGTTCCTATGTCTTCCACCCATACTCTATGGTCAAAGACCACCGTACAAACACCGAATCAGGCAATGTACAAGGCGTCATGGACGGAGACCTAGACATCTTCATCAACGCTTACCTACGTTCTAAATTGAGCTTAGGTGAATAAGAAGAAAAAGCAGCGTCCACAATGGAGGACGTTGCTTTTTTTATATTGGTGATAATTTTAAGCCGAAAACGAGGTTTGGTAAGTGGGGCAGAAGTGAGGTTGGGGATGAACGCTATGTGAAGTGGGTTTGGGAGTCACTTGGAAAGAAGAAGGGAGATGAGAGCTTCGTAAAGTGGATTAGTGAGCGGCTCAGCAGGAACCCTGAAAATGAGAGCCTCACAAACTGGAATTGTGAGTCACTCAGGAAGAAAACGAAAGCTGAGAGCTTCACAAAATGAATTAGCAAGTCACTCAGAAAGAGAAGCGAAAATGAGAGCTTAGCAAACTGGAATTGTGAGTCACTCAGTAGGAAAATTGGAAATGAGAGCTTAGCAAACTGGAACTGTGAGTCACTCAGAAAGAAAACGGAAGCTGAGAGCTTAGCAAACTGGAACTGTGAGTCACTCAGAAAGAAAACGGAAGCTGAGAGCTTCACAAACTGGAATAGCAAGTGACTCAGAAAGAGAAGCGAAAATGAGAGCTTCGCAAACTGGAATTGTGAGTCACTCAGCAGGGAAATTGGAAATGAGAGCTTCGCAAACTGGAACTGTGAGTCGCTCAGAAAGAGAACCGAAAATGAGAGCTTCACAAACTGGAATAGCAAGTCACTCAGGAAGAAAACCGAAGATGAGAGCTTCACAAACTGGAATAGCAAGTGACTCAGAAAGAAAACGGAAGCTGAGAGCTTCACAAACTGGAACTGTGAGTCGCTCAGAAAGAGAAGCGAAAATGAGAGCTTCACAAACTGAATTAGCAAGTCACTCAGAAAGAAAACCGAAGCTGAGAGCTTCACAAACTGGAATAGCAAGTCACTCAGAAAGAGAAGCGAAAATGAGAGCTTCACAAACTGGAATAGCAAGTCACTCAGGAAGAAAACCGAAGCTGAGAGCTTCACAAACTGGAATTGCAAGTCGCTCAGAAAGAGAACGGTAGCTGAGAGCTTCACAAACTGGAATAGCAAGTCGCTCAGAAAGAGAACCGAAAATGAGAGCTTCGCAAACTGGAACTGAGAGTCACTCAGAAAGAAAATCGAAGCTGAGAGCTTCACAAACTGGAACTGAGAGTCACTCAGAAAGAGAAGCGAAAATGAGAGCTTCGCAAACTGGAATTGTGAGTCACTCAGCAGGAACCCTAAAAATGAGAGCTTCACAAACTGGAACTGAGAGTCACTCAGAAAGAGAACCGAAGCTGAGAGCTTCACAAACTGGAACGGTGAGTCGCTCAGAAAGAGAAGCGAAAATGAGAGCTTCACAAACTGAATTAGCAAGTCACTCAGAAAGAGAAGCGAAAATGAGAGCTTCACAAACTGAATTAGCAAGTCACTCAAAATGAAAATCAGAAGCGGAAGCACAGCTCCCCCGTATCACGTAAAAGGTTTTCACATCTATGTTGAGGAAGAACAATTAGCACATCCACTCAAGAAGATTCCACAATGGAAAAGGATTGAGGTTCTATACGAATTATCCTGCTATTCATGGCTACATACAACCAATAAACATAACTAGCCGAGACCAAGCAACTCACTTTAAAGAAGCCTCTACTTAGACCCTCCACATGCATCCCTAAAATAAATCTAAATAGAGAACGTATAGTCTTCTCGCATAATCCCACCCACCACAACTCATAATAAATTTTATATCTTTGTTTATTCACCCCTTTAACACAGTAGTTGAATGTCATTTACATAGGATAAAAGCCATGCTATACTCACTCTCTGAAAAGACAAAGGTGATGAAAAGATTGAATTGTGCGCATATACTCGTAATTGAGACGATTTCTTATTGCCTCGTGTCCTTTAGCAAATGAACATCATATTAGACTTGGCACTAAGGAGGCATTTTACGTAAATGAATAGTCAAAAAGTAAATAAAAAGAAGCGAAAGACTGTATCAGGGAACTCAAAGTTAGTTGAATACGTATTCGTATTGATTGGATCGGCACTTGTCGCTATCAGTTTTAACTTATTTTTACTACCAAATGAAGTGGCCTCAGGGGGAGTAAGTGGGATTAGCACAATTTTGAAGGCTATTACAGGATGGGAGCCAGCTTATGTGCAGTGGGCACTAAATATTCCCCTATTTATTGCTGGGGTCATATTATTAGGTGGATCATTCGGTATTAAAACATTAGTAGGAACCATATTCCTTCCTTTCGTCGTTTTCTTAACAAAAGACTTGGAGCCTTGGACAATGGATCCGCTACTTGCCTCTTTGTTCGGTTGTATCGGTGTCGGTTTGGGTCTAGGTATTACTTTCCGCGGGAAGGCATCTACAGGTGGGACTGACTTAGCAGCTCAGATTATTCATAAATATACCGGATTATCTCTCGGTGTATGTGTGGCACTGATTGATGGATTGATTGTGATAGCAGCTGCTGTTGTGTTTGATATTGAAAAAGGTTTATATGCATTAATCGGCCTATATGTAACGAGTAAAACCATTGATATCGTTCAGGTTGGCCTTGGTAGGAAAAAAATGGCACTCATTATTACGAACCGTCAAGATGAAGTTCGTGATGGAATTTTGAATAAAATTGATAGAGGTGTGACAAAACTATCAGCATACGGTGGATATACAGATCATGAACGTCCTGTTTTAATGTGTGTGGTTGATCAGACAGAGTTCACGAAATTGAAACAACTCGTTCAATCAATTGACCCATCTGCTTTTATCATTGTTAGCGATGCTTCAGAGGTACTTGGAGAGGGTTTTAAACGGGCGTAATATTGGTATAATTTCACTGTAATCTGTAAATTTTCCTATAAAGGGAGGTAAATGTAATGAAGAAAAAGCTTTTATCAATTCTTTTCGGCTCAGCTCTTGTTTTTTCACTCGCTGCATGTGGTGGCAATGATGAGGCAGGTGACGACACTGCAACAGATGATAATACGAGTGGTGAAGAGTCAACAGCGGATGCGGGAGATGCACAAAAACTGTATGACAATAACTGTATGAGTTGTCATGGTGGAGATCTTTCAGGGGGTGCTGGACCTGCGTTAGATAAAATCGGTGCTAACTACTCTGCTGATGAAATTCACGACATTATTATCAACGGTAAAGGTGCAATGCCTGGCGGACTCTTGAATGAAGAAGAAGCGAATACAGTTGCTGAATGGCTTGCAGCTAAAAAGTAATAAAAGAGAAAAAAACGCGCTCACTCACAGCGCGTTTTTCTTTGGAGAAAATAAAGAAAAATCGACAAATGTTCACATTACCCTAGGGTGAAAAACGTCACTAGCATATCCAGTCAATTATAGAGCTGCTTACATAATATTAAACGGAAAATTGCGACAAAAGAAAGGTCTAATTATCTAATATTGGAAAATAATTCTATTATAATTCCTCAAAAGTAGACATATTTACCTATAATATTACTGTGTTGAAAAGAAAATGTAATAATTTTATGCGTTATTTTGACAATATATGATGTTATAATGAGTGAAGTAAACGTAAGAAATGTTGTTTGATCCCTCGAGTCAATGGTTTTTAGAAGAAGATGTCAGTTTATGTCGATTAAATGCATCTTTATCATTCACACACCGCAATTGCCCCGCCTAAGGAAAAGAAACCCACTTTAACTGATGATTATTTTATAAAAAATAATTGGGTTAGGCTTGCGCAATTTTTACTAAAAATAAACTCCGGATATAAGGTGATCTACATGTTAGAAATGAAAAATGTATATAAAAAATATAAAAATGGTGTTACTGCAACAAATGGCATTGACGTGAAGATTGACCAAGGTGAGTTTGTCTATATCGTTGGTCCAAGTGGTGCAGGTAAATCTACATTTATAAAAATGATGTATCGAGAAGAAAAGCCAACAAGCGGTACAATCACTTTAAATGGCATAGATATGGGTTCATTAAAGAACAGTAAAGTTCCACTCATTAGGCGTAATATCGGAGTTGTCTTCCAGGACTTTAAGCTGCTACCGAAGTTGAATGTATATGAAAATGTAGCGTATACACTTGAAGTTATTGAAGAGAATCCGAAAAATATAAAGAAAAAAGTAATGGAAACATTAGATTTAGTTGGTTTGAAGCATAAGGTGCGCATGTTTCCAGATGAGCTTTCAGGTGGAGAGCAACAGCGTGTTTCCATCGCTCGATCAATTGTCAATCAGCCAAAGTTGGTTATTGCCGATGAACCAACAGGAAACTTAGACCCTGATACATCTTGGGAAATCATGAATATCTTTGAGGAAATCAACACGAGAGGTACAACGGTTATCATGGCTACCCACAACAAAACGATCGTTAATACGATAAAGCATCGTGTCATTGCGATTGAGAGTGGCAGAATTGTCCGTGATGAGCAAAGAGGTGATTACGGATATGAAATCTAATACTTTTTTAAGGCATATAAGAGAAAGTTTCAAAAGCTTAGGTCGTAACGGTTGGATGACATTTGCTTCTGCAAGTGCCGTCACAGTTACATTGATTCTTGTTGGTGTATTCTTTGCCATTATGATGAACCTTAACCATATGGCTAGCAGTATTGAAAGTGATGTTGAGATTCGAGTTTATATTGACCGAACCGCAACAGAAGAAGATGCCACAGCATTAGAAGAGAAGATTGCAGCAATGCCGAAAGTTGATTCTGTGACATTCTCTGGGAAAGATGAAGAACTAGATAGTTTAATTAGTAGCTTAGGTGAAGAGGGAGAAGCGTTTAAGCTTTTCCAACAAGACAACCCATTAAATGATGTTTACGTTGTGCAAGCAAAAACACCAAATGATACGATTCCATTAGCTGAGGAAATCGATGAAATGGAATTCACTGCTAACGTGAATTATGGGCAAGGAACGGTTGAGAATTTATTTTCTACCATTAACTTTGGCCGTAATATAGGTATTATTTTAATTGTTGGTTTATTATTTACCGCTATGTTCTTAATCTCAAACACGATTAAAATCACTATCGTTTCAAGGCGTCACGAAATTGAGATTATGAGATTAGTTGGGGCAACAAATTCCTTTATACGCTGGCCATTCTTTTTAGAAGGGTTATGGCTAGGGTTACTCGGATCGATTATTCCAGTCGCTGCTGTAGGTACAGCTTATTATTACTTTTATGATTACGTATCGCCAAAACTTCAAGGCCATTTTATTCAACTGTTAGAGGTAACGCCATTTGTTTACCAAGTAGGTGCGATTCTCATACTATTAGGCGCAATTATTGGCGTTTGGGGAAGTTTAATGTCTGTTCGTAAGTTTTTGAAAATATAAGGATGCTTGAGCTGGGTTGGCATGAGATGCTGACTTCAGCTCTTTATACATATTTGCCACGGGGAGAAACATACGAGAGGGGAAAATGAAATTGAAGAAAAAGATGGTAACATTATCTTTAGCCGCAATGATGAGTGTTGGAACGGTTACGGCAACATTGCCAACGAATGCTTTTGCCGATAAGCTTGGGGATTTAGAAAGTCAAAGTGAAGAACTTAAGAAAGAGCAATCTAATATTGATTCGCAGATTGATAAGTCTCAAAAAGAGATTGAAAGATTAGTAGGCGAACAAGAGGATGCTAAGACTGCTGTAGAAAGACTAACGAAAGAAATCTCAGATGCAGAAGCGCAAATAGATGAGAAAAACAAAGAGATTGAAGCAAAGAAAGCAGAAATTAAAAAGCTTGAACAAGAAATAGAAGATTTAAAAGAACGTATTAAACAAAGAAATGAACTTTTAAAAGACCGAGCACGTTCGATGCAAGAATCAGGTGGAACAGTTAATTACATAGACGTATTACTTGGCGCACAAAGTTTCAGTGATTTTATTGGACGAGTTGGTGCAGTAGCGACAATTGTTGAGGCTGACCAAGAGATTGTAAGACAGCAAGAAGAAGATAAAAAATCACTAGAACAAAAACAAGCAAAAGTAAAAGAAGATTTAGCTTCGCTTGAAGGTATGCGTAAAGAATTAGAAAAAATGAAAGCAAATCTTGATAACCAGAAAAAAGAGAAGGCTAATCTTATTACAATTTTAAAAGAAGAAGAAGATCATCATCACGCTGAAAAAATAAGTGGTGAAGAAGAAAAAGAATTATTAGCTGCACAAGAGAAAGCTGTTGCAAAAGCAATACAGGCAGAAAAAGATCGTCAAGCTGAAGCAGCACGAAAAGCTGAAGAAGCGAGACAAGCCGAACTCGCAAGACAGGCGGAAGCAAAAAAAGCAGCTGAAGCAGCCAAATCAGCAAAACAAAATGCAGGCACAACTAGCAGTTCCGGCAACAGTGGTTCCGATAGTTCTTCAGGATCTAGTGGTGGACAAGAACAAGTACAAACACCACCTCCATCAAGTGGAGATTGGATTCGTCCTTCAGCAGGTGTATTAACTTCAGGTTTAGGACAAAGATGGGGCTCTTATCATGCTGGAATTGATTTAGCAGCTGCAGGAACAGTGCCTATTTATGCGGCAGCTGATGGTGTGGTCATTCAATCTTACCATTCATCTAGCTATGGTGAAGTCGTATTTATTGCACATTCTATTAATGGACAAACGTATACAACGGTTTATGCACATATGAGAAGTGGCTCAAGATCTGTAAGTAATGGCCAAACGGTTTCACAAGGTCAACAAATTGGTTTAATGGGTAACACAGGACAATCGACAGGACAACATTTACACTTTGAATTGCATAAAGGTGGTTGGAACCAATCGAAATCCAACGCAATTAACCCAGTTGGAATTGTACCATTGTAAGAGAGGAGCTTTTAAAGCTTCTCTTTTTTCTTTTACCCATCGTACGATATATAAAACAATTTTAGCATAAAAATGGCCCTTTTGATACCTCAACTGAGGTGAAAAAGAGTCATTTTTCACTTTTTTGGATATTTAAAGACTTTGTGTTGCCTTTTTCAAGAACAGGTGGGATATAACAGAGCTCTCTTCGCTTACTTTGGGGTTAAACAATTTCCCAATCATAACTCGTCCTATTCATTCATATATTGATGAAAGAGCCACAGTTGCTTAAAGAAGGGACGGCGGTTAAGTGGGCAATAAGAAAGTAGTCATATTAATGGTCATATCGTTACTTGTGGGCGCGATAGGTTCTTATGCAGGCTTTCAATTAAAGTTAAATATATCGCAAACAAAACAGTTAGAAGAAATGGGAGGTAGTCAACAGCTTGCATCTGATTTGGAGAAAATGAACGCTGCTTATCAGCTCATTTACAAAAATTATGTTGAAGAAGTTGATGCACATAAGTTAACAGAAGGTGCGATTCAAGGGATGCTTTCCACGTTAAACGATGATTATTCCGTTTATATGGATGAAAGTACAGCAAAACAATTTAGTGAAACACTCGATTCTTCATTTGAAGGGATTGGAGCCGAGGTTAGTTTAGTAGATGGTAAGATTATTATTGTATCCCCAGTAAAAAATTCACCAGCAGAGCAAGCTGGGTTGAAACCAAATGACCAAATCATCAAGATTGATGATGAGAGTGTGGAAGGTTTTAATTTATTGCAAGCGACCTTAAAGATAAAAGGAAAAAAAGGGACAAAAGTCAAATTGACCATTATGAGAGAAGGTTTACAAAACCCGTTAGAAATAGAAATTGTCCGGGCAGAAATACCTCATATTACAGTTAATTCTGATGTTATAATGCACGACAAGGAAAAAGTTGGCTATGTTGAGATTACTTCTTTTGCAACAGATACAGCTAAGGAATTTAAGATTGCTCTCAAGGACCTAGAAGAACAGGGAATGGACAGTTTGTTAATTGATGTACGAAATAACCCTGGTGGACTATTAAAAGTAGTTGACGAAATATTGGAAGAGTTGGTTACAAAGGATAAACCATATGTGCAGATAGAACAAAGAAACGGTGAAAGAATGATGAATTTCTCTCCTTTAGAAGAGAAGAAATCGTACCCTATCGGTGTCCTTATTGATAAGGGTAGTGCATCTGCTTCAGAAATATTAGCAGCAGCCCTCAAAGAAGCTGGTGATTATCCGTTAATTGGTACACAAACATTTGGTAAAGGAACAGTTCAACAACCTGTTCCAATGGGGGATGGCAGTAATATTAAATTGACCTTATATAAATGGCTTACACCTGACGGAAATTGGATTCATAAAAAAGGTGTCGCACCTACTTATGAAGTAAAACAATCTGAACTGTATGAGACTCACCCGATCCAAGTGGAGAAAACGTTAAAAACGGACATGAATAATGATCAAGTGAAGAATGCGCAATTCATATTAAAAAGCTTAGGTTATGCACCTGGTCGAGAGGATGGCTATTATAGTGCTGCAACTGCAACAGCAGTTAGAGCGTTTCAACATGCGTCCGGACTAACAGCAAACGGACAAATTGATGAAAAAACAGCCGAATCTCTTGAAAAAGAAGTCATTAAGCAAAGAAATAATCAGGACAATGATATGCAATTACAAACAGGCTTGCGTATTATGGCAAACCAATAGCGCTTACTCTCTATATATCAACGCCGGACAAACTCAATGTTTGTTCGGCTTTTAATGTGAGGTTGATAAAAAAGGCTACGGAGGAAATGGCAAAATAGGAGAAGGGGAGCATATATAGAAGTACCTGTGTACAGTGGATGAACGAAAGCGAAAATCTTCGCTTTTTGGAAAAAAGGTTTTGCGAGTTACTCAAATATAAAAAGGGATGTAACTGTCAGGTAATAGCGTTAGTGTGTCTTCAAGTTAAAAAACAGAAACGAGAAACCGCCCGGAAACTGCGTGAAAGAAGAAACCCCTTTCCCATTTGAAAGTAAATTCTAGCGGAAAGCGATTTTCTCTCACTATTTGTCTATATTTTGAATACCGGACATCTATTCCTTGTCATTTTAAGAAAATGTATTTACAAGTAGGAAGAAGACAATGGGTTGGCTATGTTTTTAAAGGGATATTTGGTAGAATATAGTCAGATTAGTAGATTAGATAAATGGTAGAGGTTGGTGGGAAGCTTGGCTGAGGCTTGGGCAATAGAGTTATTGAAGGGGTTAGGAAGGTTATTTCTAAACCCGGTCTTTTATTTAGTATTTCTAGCAGCTGCTTATTACGGTATACAAAGAGTCAACAGGGAAAGACAGCATTTCTTAGTCCGTGCTGAAAATGCCTATTTTGAGCTGAAGCAATTATTGCCTTTAGGGCTCATTCTCGGTATTTCTCTTTCCCTTATTACCGTACTAGCTGGTTTAACTGTTCCTATTGAGTTACTTGTTTTTGCAACTGTTGCAACAATTATCTTGATACTGACTCCAAAAGCAAGATGGGCGACACCGGCTTATACGGTAAGTATTGGTTTTATTCTTACCTTCTTTGCATTAGAACAGAACTGGCCACTGCCTGCCTTCATCTCAACACAAGTAGAGGGCGTAGAGTACCTATTGCCAGCTGCAGCAATGATCATTGCCTTGCTTGTGATTGCTGAGGGAATAATGATCACCATCAATGGTCCAAAAGGGACGTCTCCAAGACTAATGAAGAGTCGCCGTGGTCAGGTTGTGGGTATGCATGAAGCAAAAAGAATGTGGCTTTTACCACTGTTTTTACTAATACCTGGTGACGCCATTAGTTTGGACTCAACATGGTGGCCATTATTTTCAATTGGAGATCAATCTTATGCTTTAGTAGCTGTTCCTTTCGCTATTGGTTTTCAACAACAAATCCAAAGCAAATTTCCGACTGTAGCCGTCGCAGCTTATGGAAAAAAAGTAATCTTCTTTGGTGTATTGCTACTCCTAATTGCCAGTGGCGCATTTGTTTATCCAATTGTAAGCTTAGCGATACCATTACTAGCAATAGTAGGGAGAGAGTGGTTAAATTATCGTCAACGATCTGTAGATGCAAAGGCAGCGTTTTACTTTGCTAAAAAGAATGATGGTTTAATGATTATTGGTGTTGTTCCTCATTCACCAGCAGACAAAATGGGGTTAAAAGTAGGAGAAACTGTTCTTAAAGTGAATGGTTTGCAAGTGAATGACGAAAAGGGATTTTATCAAGCATTGCAAAAAAATGCAGCTCATTGCAAACTTGAAGTCATTGACACCAATAATGAAAACCGATTTGTGCAAAGGGCACTTTATAAAACAGATCATCATGAATTAGGTATTCTCTTTATTAAAGAAGAATTTAAGAAAAGTCACCAAGCAGTTTAATATTTTTACCGGTTGTCTCTATGGGGCAATCGGTTTTTTTTATCCAAGAGAATGAATCAAGAACATGTCCTTGATTCATTCTATTTATTCCTAACTTATGGTAATAAAGATAAAATATAACAAAATTCAGATAACTTGTGTTAAATTAATCAAAAGGAGGTATTTCATTGACCCATTCGATATTAATCAAAAATATGTCTTTTCAGTATCATTCAATGGATAAAAAGATTTTTAGTGATGTGAATGTAAGTATTGATGAGCATTGGAAGCTTGCGCTGCTAGGGCGAAATGGTCGTGGAAAAACGACATTTATGAACATTTTAACAAATAAACTTCAATATACAGGGACGATTCAAACGCCACTGACATTTAAATATTTCCCTGCCTTTCCACTACAAGAGGAGAATTTAACAGTATTAGAGTTATTGCTTAAAGAAAATCCTAATGTTGACCGGTGGAGAATTGATTATGAATTATCACTCATCGGATTACCACCTCATATTAGTCAAAGAAAGTTCCATCAATTAAGTGGTGGGGAACAAGTGAGAGTGTTACTTGTAGAGCTATTCTTAAATGAGGATGCTTTTCCTTTAATTGATGAACCGACAAATAATCTTGATAAAGAGGGTCGTAACATAGTGGGGAATTATTTGAGGATGAAAGAAGGATTTATTGTAATTAGTCATGATGAATCCTTTTTAAACCAATTCGTCGATCATGTGTTAGCAATCGAAAAGCAGTCGCTCACCTTAATTAAGGGAAATGTGGATGTGTGGCGAAGAGAGAAAGAGAATGCGGATCAACTTGCTGAATCTAGAAATAGTAAGTTAAAGTCAGAAATCAAACGGTTAAATGAAGTGTCTAGTAAGGTAAACCAATGGGGAATGAAACGAGAAAACAGCACAAAGGATGCGTCGGAAAGACGTTTAGCCGCGAAACAAATGAAAAGGGCGAAGGCAATAAAAAAACGCACAGAAGCAATGGTTATTGAAAAAGAAGGACTTATCGATAATCGGGAGAAGGTCTCACAATTGAAAATGCTTGTGAAACAACCTGAAAAGCAAGTTTTATACTTCCGTGATTTTTCGATATTAAGAGACGGAAACCCCTTATTCCAACCAATTTCCATCGATATGTATCCTAATGATCGCTTATTTATTGAAGGGAGTAACGGTGTCGGGAAGTCAACACTACTCCAATTTATATTAGGGGTAAAGCATTTAGAGACAATAGGGGAGTATCGCATTCATTTACCGCGACAGATATCCATTTTAAATCAAAAAAATGAGCAAGATGTAGATTATGCGTCTTATATACAACAATTGACTTCAAAAGAAGAAAAACAAGCTTTTTGGCATTTACTGTATCAGTTAGGCATAAATAGACACAGTTTCACTGATACATCTAGTCAGCATTGGAGTGCTGGGGAACAGAAGAGGGTATTTTTAGCTCATGCTTTATTAGGGGAAAATAATTTATTTATATGGGATGAAGTCACCAATTACTTAGACATATTTGTCATTCAGCAATTAGTTGAGACGATTAAGGTGTATCAGCCGACGATGATTGCAGTTGATCATAATGAATCTTACATAAATGCAATTGCAACAAAGACGATATCATTAATTCCTTACGAATAGAGGTTCTTGCATCATGTTATAGGCAATATATTAGCAAGAGAAGATGCGGATAGGAAAAAACAATGCTGTTAATGCTATTTATCTATCGACAGCTAATCGTTTATATTATCGTATGTATTTAATAGAAGTCAGCAATATTTCTTTTTTATTGGAACGAAATATGTTTTTTGTCTAGGCTAGTCGGGGTGAAGAAAAAATGTCTCTGTTTTCACAAGGTAAAAGACTCGATCTTAAAATGTAGAGAAAGTCATTTGAAAATGGTGCACAAGCAATATGAGTAGGTGTCCTTTACCTATTGAAACCTTTGCTAGAAGATAAGGCTGCTACCTATTCTAAAAGGTAGTACATCGAATTAGTTATTTAGTTTTCTACCTATATTAGAAGAGCAAGAGCCCCTAGAATGAACACGATGGTTAGAAATTGAAAAAAAGTTGAAAATGGGATTGACATTAGTTTGAATTCGAGATATTATTATCTCATATTCAAGATAATTAAATTAAAGATAAAAAGTGAGGCGATGAAAATGGTTCATAAGAAGACATTAGATTCATTCGCTTGCTTAATGCAAACCAACAGATACATGCAAGATCAGATGAAAGACTGGTTACACAAATATAAGCTCACCTTTACAGAGTATTCCGTACTCCAAGTGCTGCATCAAAAGGGGAGACAATCGGTCCAGCAAATTAGTAAAAGCGTTTGGTTAACGAGCGGCAGTATGACATATGTGATTGACCGCTTGCAAGAAAAGGGCTATTTATCTAGAAGTGATTGCAAAGAGGATCGCCGGGTTGTTTTTGTAACTATAACAAATGCAGGGAAGGAATTAATGGATCTAATCAGTCCATATTTATTAGAACAGATTTCAACCTTATTTCAACAAACAACAGAAGAAGAACAACAATTATTAATTGATATTCTTCATAAAATAACACAAAATAAACTAACTCACACCTAATATCTCAATTTCGAGATACTTGAAGGTTAGGGACATGGAAGGATGTTCAAAATGGAAAAACAAACGATGGGAATTCATCACATTACAGCTATTGTCGGTCACCCACAGGAAAATGTTGATTTTTATGCTGGTATTTTAGGTTTACGTCTTGTTAAAAAAACAGTTAACTTTGATGACCCGGGAACGTATCATCTTTATTTCGGTGATGAAGGAGGTAAACCAGGTACAATTATTACTTTCTTCCCATGGGCAGATGCGTACCCGGGCATCATTGGTGACGGGCAAGTGGGAATTACTGCATATGCTGTTCCATCTGGCGCCCTACCATTTTGGGAGGAACGCTTAACGAGTAAAGGCATTTCTTTTGAAAAACAAGTACGTTTTGGCGAACAAGTACTAAGCTTCGATGATCCACATGGCTTACATTTAGAGCTTGTTGAAAGAGAAGCTGGGGACGAGAATACTTGGACATTTAATGGGATAACTCCGGATGTGGCGATTAAAGGTTTCGCCGGGGCCGTTCTTTATTCTAGCAATGGTGGAAAAACAGGTGAGCTAATTGAAACAATGGGTTTAACCAAAGTGGCTGAAGAAGGTGCATTCGTCAGATATCAATCAAAAAGCGACATAGGTAATATTGTCGATGTGAAGATAACAAGCTCAGGAAAAGGAAGAATGGGTGTAGGAACTGTCCACCACATTGCATGGCGCGCAGCAGATGATGCTGACCAATTAGATTGGAAGAAATATATTGAAAGCTTTGGTTATGGTGTCACACCCGTGCAAGACAGAAACTATTTTAATGCGATTTACTTCAGAGAATATGGCGACATTCTTTTTGAAATTGCTACTGATCCGCCAGGTTTTGCTCATGATGAAAGTCAGGAAACGATGGGGACAGAATTAATGCTTCCTGAGCAATATGAAAAATACCGTGGACAATTACAGAGAAGGTTAATTCCGATTGATGTGAGGGAAGTGTAATTGCAAAAGGAGGAGTTACGCAATGGTAAGTATTGATCCGAACATGCAAACCGAGAGGGAGAATTACAAATTATTGATCGGAAGTATTATCCCGAGGCCGATTGCCTTTGTCACTTCACAATCAAACACTGGTGTGATGAATGGTGCACCATTTAGTTTCTTTAATATCGTGTCTTCTAATCCGCCGATGATTGCTGTTTCAGTAGCAAGAAGAGCGGGTGAGATGAAAGATACTGCTAAAAATGTGTGTGATACGAAGGAGTTTGTCGTTCATATTGTTGATGAGTCGAATGTTACGCAAATTAATGAAACAGCGGCTACTGTCTCACCAAATGTGGATGAATTAAAGCTCAGTGGATTAGAGACAATTTCAAGTACAGTTGTCAATGTACCAGGAATCGTGAAAGCGAAAGTGAGGATGGAATGTCAGCTTGCTCATCATATTGAACTTGAAGGGAATGCTGATCTTCTTATCGGTAAAGTTGTCTACTTCCATTTCGATGATGGCATTTATGAAGCGGGCAAAATTAACGCTAAGAATTTAGGCGCAATCAGTCGCTTGGCTGGAAATGATTATGCGAAAGTAGGAGAAGTATTTACAATGGTTCGACCGAAATAATGGAGGGGATTTACATGAAACATATTTTTGAAAAGGGTAGTGACGCATCAAAACCAACCCTATTATTACTTCATGGTACAGGGGGAAATGAGCTAGACCTTCTACCGTTAGCTGGCAAAATAGATGAAAGTGCATCAGTGCTAAGTGTTCGAGGTAATGTGCTTGAAAATGGGATGCCGCGCTTTTTTAGAAGGTTAGCAGAAGGGGTCTTTGATGAGGAGGACTTAATCTTTCGTACGAAAGAGCTTTATCAATTTTTAGATGAAGCAGCTGACAAATATGGTTTTGACCGCCATAATATCGTTGCTTTAGGATATTCAAATGGTGCTAATATTGCAGCCAGTATGATGTTCCATTATAAAGATGCTGTGAAAGCAGCAATCTTACACCATCCAATGGTACCAAGAAGAGGTATAGAATTGCCTGATTTAACAGGACAAAAGGTGTTCATTGGAGCAGGGACAAATGATCCAATTTGTTCATCCGAAGAATCTGAAGAGTTAAAGAGTTTATTAGAAAATGCGGGAGCCGATGTTCATCTTCATTGGGAACATATGGGACATCAGCTTTCATTCAAAGAAGTTGAAGAAGCAGCAAAATGGTTTAAAGCCAGCATCTAAGAAATGGGGAGAAACAATATGGGCTTTTTAAATAAATTATTCAATAAAAATAATCAACATCCTAAGGAGGAAATGAAAATGGAAAAATTAAATATCGGTATTATTTTAGGAAGTACAAGAGAAGGTCGCGTAAGTCCACAAGTAGGTCAATGGGTGAAAGAAATAGCTGATGCACGTGGGGATGCAAATTATGAAATTATTGATATTGCTGACTTTCATCTTCCGTTCCTTGGTACAACAGATGGCACAGAGCCTGGTATCGCAGCATGGGGAGATAAATTAGATAGTATGGATGGATTTGTGTTTATCGTACAGGAATACAACCATAGTATTAGTGGTGCTTTGAAAAATGCGATTGACTTTGCTCGTGATCAATGGGCGAATAAAGCAGCAGGTATTGTCAGTTATGGATCTACTGGTGGTGCCCGTGCAGCAGAACATCTACGTGGCATTTTAGGTGAGCTACAAGTCGCAGATGTACGCACACATCCAACACTTTCACTTTTTACTGATTTCGTAAATGGTAATGAATTTAAGCCACAGGACTTGCACCAAGCAAATATGAAAATGATGCTTGATCAAGTGCTAGCATGGAGCGGTGCATTAAAAACATTAAGATAAGTTTAATGTATAGAGCTGAAAGGAATAGAAACAATATATATGTATGTGAGAGATCAAGGAGGATTCCATTCAAATGAGTATTAAATTAGCAGTCATTTATTATAGTTCAACAGGCACCAACTATCAAATGGCACAGTGGGCAGAACAAGGGGCAAAAGAAGCCGACGCTGAAGTGAAGTTGTTAAAGATTCCTGAAACAGCACCTGAAGCAGCCATCGATTCCAATCCTGCATGGCGTGCCAATGCTGATGCTACGAAAGATGTACCAGAAGTTACACTTGCTGACCTTGAATGGGCAGACGCGATTGTTTTTAGTTTCCCAACTCGTTTTGGTAACATTGCTTCACAAGTGCAAGCTTTTATTGATACTGCTGGGGGCCTTTGGGCACAAGGCAAACTTGCGAACAAAGTAGTAAGTGCAATGAGCTCTGCTTCAAATCCTCACGGAGGTCAAGAAGCAACCCTTCTTTCATTCTATACAACTATGTTCCATTGGGGCGCGATTGTTGCCGCACCGGGCTTCACTGACCCAAGCATATTTGCTGGTGGCGGTAATCCATACGGTGCAAGTTCAACCCAAGGACAAGATGGTAAAATCGTTGAAGATAATGAAGCAGCAGTTAAACATCAAGCCAAACGTACGGCAACTGTTGCTGAATGGATTCAAAAAGGCCAAGAATAATCATGCTTTAAAAAGGTATTTTAGGGAGACTCCTAAGATACCTTTTTTTTAACTTGGGATATAAGTGAAATTTCCTATCTAGTTCCCATGCGGTTGTGTGAATGGATAAAGAGATTTCCTTAACACGTGGCTGATTATATAAATGACTGTTGATTAAAAAAGCCAAAAGGAAATATTTGTCGAAAAAAATTCATGGAAAATATCCTTATGAGGCGACATTTTGTGGTGGAATGCATTACAATAATACATACAAATAAATCCTAGTGGTTTTCCTTTTTGAGAAAAAGGGAACTACATATGAAAATGTAGTCTATAGAGAAAAATTTATTTTTTGGGAAAAGGTGAGAATGTGAACAAGAAGAAATTCCAGTACTGGTCTCTTCAAATTCTAATTATTGTGTCCGTCATTTTTGTAGCTTCAAAAATTTCTTTTTTATTTGAACCGATTGGAATCTTTTTTTCCACGTTGTTCTTCCCTATTATTATCTCGGGGTTCTTATTCTTCATTTTAAATCCATTTGTGCATTTAATTGAAAAAGCAAAAATACCTAAGATATTATCGATTATTTTACTATTTGCAATTGTTGCTGGATTGATGGTGCTTGTTGTTAGTATTTTTGTACCAAAAATTTCAGCTCAATTGGCAGGGTTATTAAATGAACTACCTACCTATGTTAAACAAACAGAACAGTTCTTTAACAACTTCTCGCAATCTGAGGGTTATCGCTGGTTAATGAATCAAGATTATGTAACACAAGAAGAAATAATGGGTTATTTAGTTGATTACGCTAATCAACTTCCACAAAGGATTACGAATGGTCTCAGCGATTTAGTTGGATTAGTTGCAAATATAGCCATTACGATTATTACTGTACCATTCCTTTTATTCTTTATGTTAAAAGACGGGGAGAAGTTCCCACCTGCACTAGGGAAATTTGTTCCCAAAAGTTATCGTGCTGAAGCAATTGATACATTAAAAGAAACAGGTAAAACTCTTTCTTCTTATATTCAAGGTCAGATTACGGTCGCATTATTCGTCGGGACAGCGTCTTTTATTGGTTTCTTAATTATTGACCTACCATACGCAATTGTTTTGGCATTAATTATTTCAGTAACGAATATTATTCCTTATGTTGGACCATTTATTGGTGGCGCACCGGCGGTTATAGTTGGTCTATTTGAATCGCCTACGATGGCGATTTTAGCAATAATAGTCATCGTCGTCGCACAACAATTAGAAGGTAATTTAATTTCACCATTAATTTTAGGGAAAACATTAAATACCCATCCAGCAACAATCATTATTATCTTATTGGTAGCAGGAAACTTAGCTGGTATATTAGGCATGTTACTTGCTGTACCAACATACGCCGTTGGGAAAACCATTGTTTTAAGCGGTGTTCAATTTATAAAAGCAAGGAAAATGGCAAAAGAGATGGAAGCTGAAAAAGGTCCGCATCCAGCAGATATATAAATAAGTAGAACCCCATCAAAGTGAGATGGGGTTCTACTTTTCTTAGGGGAAAGCGTTTAGTTTTAAAGTTTTTAATAAAAGAAATGTTAACTAATCAGATTGAGAAGGATGAGCTGAGGTGCGTGTGGTTGATTAAGAAGATGGGGATGAACTATCCTTTATTTTTGGTGGGTGGTTGTAATTGACTTGTTTATAACTTTTGATTCAATCATTGTTGTTCAATTAAACTTGGTTAGGTTTTCAAGTTTACTAGATGCCCCTAACTATGGACTCATTCTATTACCCGTTTATGTAGAAGGAAATGCCATCCAGTTAGCTAACCCAAATCCAAATACTAAATACACCTATGGGGAATAGAAAAAAGAGAGGGATAAGCCATTTTCGATATTTATAACTAAATGTATAATCTCCTTTTTTACGGTCAAAGGTGTTTTTAGAAAAGAGGATCCTGTAGGTGAAAAAAACGTAAATGATAACGAACAGCAGTAGAAATGTAACGAGAAAGAGCCATTTCATATCAACGAAGCCCAAGTTTGTGACACGAAGTATTTCTGCAATAACAAAAAGCCCCGAAAGACATACAGCACCAACAATTTTAATGACGAAGTCTTTTTCATATGCTTTTTCCTCGTCATTACTGTTCATATAATCTTTAATGGTTTTTAGGGCATAAATAAAAACGGCTAGCCACGCGAATGCAAAAATAAAACCAAACAAAAAATCACCTCGTCTATTTCGCCATATAACAAAAGACGATTTTATATAGAATAAAGTTTCAAAATAAATGAAAAGTTAATTTGGACCTTCATACCCTTTTATATTAATCCTAACCTTCTTTTCATCTCTTTGTCGAATGATAATCGAATATTTGTTCGCTTTTTTGTGGTTTAGATAAGAGGATTTGTGGTAGAATGAGGATATAGAAAATCGGAATGCAATAATGATTGGACACGCTTTACTTTTTACATAGAGGAGGTTTCTGATTTGGATCAAACATTTGAGTTAGTTTCAAAATATTCCCCACAAGGTGATCAACCGGCAGCGATTAAAGAGCTTGTAAATGGGATTCAAGAGGGGAAAAAGCATCAGACATTACTAGGTGCAACTGGAACCGGGAAAACGTTCACTGTTTCTAACGTCATTAAAGAAGTGAATAAACCAACGTTAGTAATTGCTCATAATAAGACGTTAGCAGGTCAATTATATAGTGAATTTAAAGAGTTCTTCCCCAATAATGCGGTAGAGTATTTTGTTAGTTACTATGACTACTATCAACCAGAAGCATATGTTCCATCCACTGACACATTTATTGAGAAAGATGCGAGTATTAATGATGAAATAGATAAGCTCCGTCATTCAGCTACCTCCTCATTATTTGAAAGAAATGATGTTATTATCATCGCCAGTGTTTCTTGCATTTATGGTTTAGGATCCCCTGAGGAATATAGAGAACTTGTCTTAAGCTTAAGAACGGGAATGGAAATAGAGCGAAATCAATTATTAAGGAAACTAGTCGACATACAATATGAGCGCAATGATATGAACTTTATACGTGGGACATTTCGTGTACGTGGTGATGTCGTAGAGATATTCCCTGCTTCGAGAGACGAGCATTGTTTACGTGTGGAGTTTTTTGGAGATGAAATAGATCGGATTCGGGAAGTCGATGCTTTGACCGGAGAAATATTAGGCGATCGTGATCATGTAGCCATTTTCCCGGCATCTCACTTCGTTACCCGAGAAGAGAAAATGCGTGTAGCTATCGAAAATATTGAAAAAGAATTAGAAGAAAGACTGGCATACTTACATGAAGAAGGTCATTTATTACAGGCACAACGCCTAGAACAAAGAACGCGATATGATCTAGAGATGATGAGAGAGATGGGTTTTTGTTCAGGGATTGAAAACTACTCTCGTCATTTAACTCTTCGTCCAGCTGGTTCAACTCCTTATACTTTACTTGACTACTTTCCAAAGGACTTCTTACTTGTTATTGATGAATCTCATGTGACATTGCCGCAAATAAGAGGGATGTATAATGGTGACCAAGCCCGTAAGAATGTATTAGTAGAACATGGTTTTCGTCTTCCTTCTGCAATGGATAACCGTCCTCTTACTTTTTCTGAGTTTGAAGATCATATTAGCCAGATTGTTTATGTTTCTGCGACTCCAGGTCCATATGAATTAGAACAAACACCTGAAATGATTGAACAAATCATTAGACCTACTGGATTGTTAGATCCTATTATTGATGTCCGACCAATAGACGGCCAGATTGATGATTTAATTGGTGAAATTAATGACAGAATTGAGAAAAATGAACGTGTTCTCATTACGACTTTAACGAAAAAAATGTCTGAGGATTTAACGGATTATTTAAAGGAAATTGGTATGAAGGTTCAATACCTACATTCCGAAGTGAAAACCCTTGAGCGAATTGAGATTATTAGGGAGCTTCGTATGGGTACCTATGATGTGTTAATAGGTATTAATTTATTGCGAGAAGGGCTTGATATTCCAGAAGTTTCACTCGTAGCGATCCTTGATGCCGACAAAGAAGGATTTTTACGTTCAGAACGTTCACTTATCCAAACGATTGGGCGTGCTGCTCGTAATGCAAATGGTCAAGTTATAATGTATGCTGACCGAATGACAGACTCGATGACAAAAGCTATAAGTGAAACGAAACGCCGCCGTAGCATCCAAGAAGATTACAACACAGAACACGGTATCACGCCACAGACGATACAAAAAGAAATTCGTGATGTAATTAGAGCGACACAAGCAGCGGAAACGCCAGAGGAATATAATAGTGCTGATAAATTAAGTCAATTAAATAAAAAAGAACGTCAAAAATTAATAGCAGATATGGAGAAAGAGATGAAGACTGCAGCAAAGGATTTAAATTTCGAACGAGCGGCAGAGCTTCGTGATCTTATTCTTGAACTGAAGGCGGAAGGATGATGAACGGAAATGGCAATGGAGAAATTGATTGTTAAAGGTGCTAGGGCACATAATTTAAAAAATGTCGATGTAACAATCCCAAGGGATAAGCTTGTTGTCCTAACGGGATTATCAGGATCGGGAAAATCGTCCTTAGCGTTTGATACGATTTATGCAGAAGGACAGCGCCGTTATGTTGAATCCCTCTCTGCCTATGCAAGACAGTTCTTAGGACAAATGGATAAGCCGGATGTGGATACGATTGAAGGTTTATCTCCTGCGATTTCTATAGACCAAAAAACAACTAGTAAAAACCCTCGTTCAACGGTAGGAACTGTAACAGAAATCTATGATTATTTACGTCTATTATTTGCGAGAGTAGGACACCCAACCTGCCCTAATCATAATATAGAAATTTCTTCCCAAACTGTTGAACAAATGGTAGATCGCATTATGGAATATCCGGAAAGAACAAGATTGCAAGTACTGGGACCTGTTGTGTCTGGTAGAAAAGGAACACATGTAAAGGTATTAGAAGAGGTAAAGAAACAAGGGTTTGTTCGTGTTCGGGTTGATGGTGATATGCTCGATTTAGGAGAAGAAATCGAGCTTGAGAAAAATAAAAAACATTCTATTGAAGTGGTTATTGACAGAATTGTTGTGAAGGAGGGCGTGGAGGCCAGATTAGCTGACTCGCTCGAAACAGCACTGAAAATGGGAGAAGGAAAAGTCATAGTTGATGTGATTGGAGAAGAGGAATTATTATTCAGTGAAAATCATGCTTGTCCTATTTGTGGTTTTTCAATTGGAGAACTTGAACCGAGAATGTTCTCTTTTAATAGTCCTTTCGGTGCCTGTCCCGATTGTGATGGCTTAGGTGTAAAGCTAGAAGTAGATCCGGATTTAGTCATCCCTAATAAAGATCTCACATTGAAGCAGCATGCGATTGCACCTTGGGAACCGAATAGTTCACAATACTATCCACAGCTTTTGGAAGCAGTATGTACGCATTATGGCATTGATATGGATATCCCCGTATCAGCTATTCCAGATGAACAAATAGATAAAATCCTTTATGGTTCTGGTAAAGAAAAAATATATTTTAAATATGAAAATGATTATGGCCAAGTGCGTGAATCACATATTGCCTTTGAAGGTGTGATGAATAATATAAAGAGAAGATATAAGGAGACAAGCTCTGATTATATTCGTGAACAGATGGAGAAGTACATGGGGGAACATAAATGTCCTACGTGTAAAGGCTACCGTCTAAAGAAAGAAAGCTTAGCAGTCTTGATTGATGGACATCATGTTGGAAAGCTTACAGATTTATCTGTTGAAGAAGCTTATGACTTTTTTGGGCAATTACACTTAACAGAAAAAGAAATGAAAATTGCTAATTTGATCATGAGAGAAATTAAAGAACGTCTTGGATTTCTTATTAACGTTGGCTTGGATTATTTAACGCTCAGCCGGGCTGCTGGAACTCTCTCAGGTGGGGAAGCCCAACGAATTCGTTTAGCAACCCAAATTGGTTCACGGTTGACTGGAGTGTTGTATATTCTTGATGAACCTTCTATTGGATTGCATCAAAGGGATAATGACCGATTAATCGAAACGTTAAAGAACATGCGTGATATCGGTAATACGTTAATTGTGGTAGAGCATGATGAAGATACGATGCTTGCAGCGGATTATTTAATTGATGTGGGTCCAGGTGCAGGGGTGCATGGTGGTGAAATTGTTTCCAAAGGTACACCAGAAGAAGTTATGAAAGATGATTACTCTTTAACCGGTCAATATTTATCAGGGAAAAGATTTATCCCACTGCCGATAGAAAGAAGAAAAGGTGACGGTCGTTTTATTGAGATTAAAGGGGCTAAAGAGAATAACTTGAAGAATGTGAACGTCAAGTTCCCTCTTGGTACATTCACGGCTGTGACTGGTGTCTCAGGCTCAGGGAAGAGTACGTTAATCAATGAGATTCTCCATAAAAGCTTAGCGCAAAAACTACATCGAGCGAAAAGTAAGCCGGGTGCACATAAGGAAGTGAAAGGAATTGATCAATTAGACAAAGTCATAGATATTGATCAATCGCCTATCGGAAGAACGCCACGTTCTAATCCGGCTACCTATACAGGAGTATTCGATGACATTCGTGATGTGTATGCTTCTACAAATGAAGCAAAAGTTAGGGGCTATAAGAAGGGGCGCTTTAGTTTTAACGTCAAAGGTGGCCGTTGTGAGGCCTGTCGTGGAGATGGGATTATTAAAATCGAAATG
Source organism: Cytobacillus sp. FSL R7-0696 (assembly GCF_038006865.1). Lineage (NCBI taxonomy): Bacteria > Bacillati > Bacillota > Bacilli > Caryophanales > Bacillaceae > Cytobacillus > Cytobacillus sp. FSL R7-0696. The sequence continues at coordinate 2,409,059 of NZ_JBBOWA010000001.1, forward strand.
CATTTTCTTCCTGATGTATATGTGCCATGTGAAGTCTGCCATGGAAAACGTTATAATCGCGAGACGTTAGAAGTTAAATATAAAGGGAAGAGTATTGCAGAAATCTTAGAAATGACCGTGGAAGATGCACTTACCTTCTTTGAAAATATCCCTAAAATTCGTCGTAAGTTGCAAACAATCTATGATGTTGGATTGAGTTATGTTAAATTGGGCCAACCAGCGACAACCTTATCAGGTGGAGAAGCACAAAGGGTAAAACTGGCTTCTGAACTACATCGTCGTTCTAATGGTAAATCATTTTATATTTTAGATGAACCAACCACGGGCTTGCATGTCGATGATATCGCTCGTTTACTTAATGTCTTGCAGCGCCTTGTTGAAAATGGAGATACAGTGCTCGTGATTGAACATAATTTAGATGTAATTAAAGCTGCTGACCATTTAATTGATTTGGGTCCTGAAGGTGGACTTAAAGGGGGGACAATCCTAGCTACAGGTACTCCTGAAGTGATTGCAGAAACAGCCGAGTCTTATACAGGAAAATATTTAAAACCGATTCTTCAACGTGATCGCAAAAGAATGAAAGAGCAAATTGAGCATAAAGAAGCAAGTGTAACGAATGCTTAATGGTTTTAATAGAAAATACCACGGGTCTATGTAGTGACCCCTAAAAGTTAGACACAGTTATTTCATGAGGCAACTTGTTCAAAATGAGTTCGGTATTGTACCGGACTCATTTTCAATTTTCCCTTTAACCGTTTCCTATTATAGTATTCTATATATTTTTCTAATTCTAGTTTAAAGTGGTTCACACTTTCAAATTCCTTAAAATAAAGCAATTCTGACTTCAGTATCCCAAAGAAGTTTTCCATTACAGAGTTATCGTAACAGTTACCTTTACGTGACATACTCTGTTTAACCCCTTTTGCTTGAAGCAAGTTGCGATATTGGTTCATTTGATAATGCCATCCTTGGTCGGAATGCATGAGTAATTGATGCCTTTCTGGTAAGGATTCTAATGCTTTTTCTAACATGTCCGAAACTAATGAATACGTTGGTCGAGAACCGATGGTATACGTAATAATTTCACCATTAAATAAATCTAATACAGGCGATAGATACAGCTTTTCACCAAATAGCTTGAATTCTGTAATATCTGTTACCCATTTTTCATTCGGTGCGTCCGCACTAAATTGACGGTCTAAATGATTTGGCGCTATTTTACCGACTGTGCCTTTATAAGATTTATACCTTTTCATCCGCACTAGGCATCTTAAACCCAGCTCTTTCATGATTCGTTGAACCTTCTTATGATTTACTTTTTTCCCACGATTCACTAGCTCATCCCGAATACGACGGTAACCGTAACGACCTTCATGTTCTTCATAAATGGCTTGGATTTCTCCTTTTATATCGGTGTCTGGATCAAGTCGATTCATTCGTTTTACTAAATTATAATAGGTGCTGCGTGGAATGCCAGCGAGTTTTACGAGTGACTTCACCGAATACTTATGCCTTAACTCATAGACTACTTGTGCTTTGTCTTGTTTGGTGATTTTTCCTTGTTTTGAACTAAGGCATTCAACTTTTTTAAATACTCATTTTCCATTTCCAGTTGTTTTATTCGATTTTCTAGTGCTTCAAAAGAACGGTCAGTAGAACTTTGTTTATTTGAATCTTTTTTCATGGATAGACGCCCCTGTTCCTGTGACTGAAGGGCATCTATCCCTTGTGTTTCAAACTTTCTTTTCCATACAGCTAGAGTGGAATGCGCTGGGATATTAAAAATAGCTGCCGTTTCACATAGAGAAGTACCATTTTCAGTCATATATTGTAGTACTTCTAGTTTAAACATTTGTGTATAACTTGTACAACGTTTCACCAATGCCTCTGCACCATTGTAGTTGTATTGTCTTACCCATTTAACAATCGATTTGTGATCTATTCCAATAGATTCTCCAATTTCTCTGTAACTTTCTTTTCCGCTTAAATAGCGAGTCACGGCTTGTAGCTTCATTTCCGCAGTAAATTTGGACAAAAAAACTGCACCTCCAATAGTTGTAGATAGTGTCTAACAATTGGGGTGCAGTTCACTATCGGCTCGTGGTATTTCCTATTAAAAAAGATAAAGATTTGTAACTCTATAGCAAAAGGGATGTAACTATCCTTCGTTATAATCATAGTATTATAAGGGGAGAGGGTGACTATACGATTATGGAAGATTATTTAGCTAAATCATTAGAGGAATGGAAAGAAGATATCTCTGAAGTGCTTAGTCAAATTAATGAGGAATATGATCAAATTAAGCTTGAGCTAAAACTTTACTCCTATAAATATGGAATAACTAAACAAGTCATTCAATCTACTGTCAACGATGAGATTATTGAAAGTATAAGAGAACGTTATCACAGACCGTTTGAAGAGAAGTATAATGATTTGAAGGAGCGTGCAAAAGATTTGGAAGAAAAAAGAAAAGTATTTCAAATGTTCGTTAACAAGATTGATGAGGTTAAGCGTAAGGAATCTCCTCGCACAACTGACTTGGCGGCCTATCAATAAATTTTTATAGGTACATAGCTTAAGCAGGTCCTAGGTCATAAATATCCAGGACCTGTTTGGGTTTTACTAATTTAATTCGCAACGATTTACCTTCTTTAACTCTTCATTTTCCCTATACCACAGGAAACGAACCTTCAAATCTAGACCTCATGACATAAATCCCAGTCAGACTTGAGACTGGTTTTTTTATTTAAGTGAAACTTTTGCCCCTGACTATCGTACAATTGAGTAAAGAAAAATTGAAGTATAAGCCTAATTTTCGCTGATTAGGGGTAAAAATGAAATATAACCAACTTTCATTTTTCAATACTAATCATGCTGGAGATTGTCCTAAGCATACTTATTAGATATTGATACTTATTTAGCCTAAGATAAAAAGGATAATAGGGCATAGACAAAATGAACCTTATGGAGGGAATAGAATGAAGGAAGAAAGAAAACGCATTTTAAAAATGGTGGAGGATGGAAAATTATCTGTTGAAGAAGCTTTAACTTTATTAGAGAAATTAGAAAAAGCCGAAGATACGGCTGAGCAAAAGCAAGAAGAAATTATTAAAGAATTGTCTACAGCAGTAAAATTTGAAGAAGAGAAAAAAGAAGAACCTTTTAATTATAAATTTAATTCAGCAAAAGATAAGATCATTGATTTTGTCGACTCTGCATTTAAAAAGATTAAAGATGTCGATTTAGACTTTAACTTCGGACAGTCACATAGTATATCCCATATTTTCCATCAATCTGACGGTACCTTTAATGAAATTGAAGTAGATGTCGCAAACGGAGCTATCAAAGTTGTACCGTGGTCACAGACTGATGTAAGAGCAGAGTGTGAAGTAAAAGTGTATCGTGCGGAGTCTCAAGATGAGGCTCGGAAAAAATTCTTGGAGGATGCTGTATTTACCGTTGTAGATGATAAGCTGAAGTTCTCTACTCAACAAAAATGGATAAAGTTAGATGCGATACTATATGTACCTGAGAAGGAATATAATAAATTAAAACTTCGTACCTTTAATGGACCGATTGAAAGTGAAAAGCTAAAAGCGAAAACCTTTAAGGCAAAAACGGCAAACGGTAAAATTACAGCAAAGCAATTACAAAGTAAACATGCAGAGTTAGAAACCGTTCATGGAAAAATCCATGTTGAAAATGGCACGGTTGATATACTTGAAGCAGAGACGATAAACGGTGCTGTACATGTAGATGGAGATTATGAGAGAGTGAATGCACATTCTTTTAATGGGAATGTAGCTTGTGCTGTTGGGGGTTCCCGCTGTGAATCGATTGAAGCAAAAGCAACAACTGGAAATGTAGAAGTAACACTTCCCCCGTTTGCAGAAGTAAGTGGTGAACTTAAAACGAATTTAGGAAGTTTTGATATTCATATTGAGGGAATTGAGATATTAGAGGAAAAGAGTGATGTTATTCAGAAGGTGCTTCGTTTCCGCTCTATTAAAGATCCTCAAGGTGGTTTAAGGTTAAATGCAGATACAAAAACAGGGTCTGTCACAGTAAAAAAATCTAGCTCAGTTTTCTAATGGAAAGGTGTCATATGTATGAAATGGTTAATTGGTATTGTCATTAATGCCATATTATTTATTGCTTTATCTGGCTTTATAGGAGATTCTTTTTATTTATCAGGTTTCGGATCTGCCTTGTTAGCTAGTTTTATCCTATCCATTCTTAATATAATTGTTAGACCGATATTGATTTTATTGACATTACCAATTACGGTCATTTCGTTAGGGTTATTTTTATTCGTTATCAATGCAGTAACCTTAATGATTACGAGTGGATTAATGGGAGATACTTTTGAGATTGCCGGCTTTGGCACAGCTATTCTGGTGGCAATTATTATGTCAGTAGCAAATTTGATTATACAAAAGGTTCTCTGGGATTAAGTAAAAACACACCGCCTTCTTTAAATGGGTGGTGTGTTTTTGCTTTTAGTTGCAATTGAAAACTCCTTAGCAAATGAATGTAATATTTGAATCAAGCGCAGACTCATGTCATCAGGGCTGACATCATAACCATTTTCAATCCAGTTGACGAGTAGTCCTGCTGTCCCATGGGCCATATAGAGTTTATGGACCGAGTAGTTAATATCTAGTTGATTAATCGCTGATAAGATAAAGCTCTCTTCCAATACTTCATAAATCGCTTTAGGTAGATCTCGATGCAATCCTGGGATGGTATCGTTTTTTAATAAAAGATTGAAATAAGCTTGCTCAGAGTATATGAAGTGTGTTAGTTCAAATGATTTTGGATCCATCTCGGTAATACTGATGGCTTTGCCTTTTTCATATTTATTCATGCTTTTTTCTTTTACTTGTTTGAACATTTCTCTTTGCAATTCATCCGTTAGACCTTGCTTATCTTGAAAATGAAGATAAAACGTCGTGCGATTATAATCGGCTCGCTTAATAATATCCGTCACTGTTACATGGCTATAGCCTTTTTCATGAATAAGGTCAATGAAAGCTTTTTTGAAAGAGGATTTCGTCCGCTCACTTTGCTTAGAGATATTACTTTTATACTCAACCAATGTATTTTTCCTCCTAAAATAAACACATTATAGTAATGTGTAGATTCTATCGACAAATTCAAAAGAATTACTGATTGTTGCTAATTATGAATCCGTTTACACTAAAAGAGAAGTTGTGAAAATAGTACCACAACGCATATGAAAGGGGTAGTTTTATATGAATCGTTTTGAAGATAAAGTCGTTATCATTACAGGTGGGGGATCTGGACTTGGTAGAGCGGCAGCAAATCAAGTAGCAGTAGAAGGCGGTAAACTTGTTTTAGTAGATTTAAATGCAAAAGGCTTAGAGGAAAGTAAACAAGAAATACTTACAGCAGCACCTCAAGCAGAGATAGAAACAATCGAAGCGAACGTAGCGAATGAAGAAGATGTAAAAAAATACGTGGCGTTTGCTGTTGAGAAATTTGGTAAAATCGATGGCTTCTTCAATAATGCAGGCATCGAAGGGAAACAAAACTTAACAGAAGACTTCGGTATCGAAGAATTCCAACGTGTAGTTGATATTAACTTAAACGGTGTATTTTACGGTATGAAGCATGTGTTAAAAGTGATGAAAGAACAAGGTCATGGTTCAATTGTTAATACCGCTTCCGTTGGTGGAATCCGTGGAGTTGGTAATCAATCAGGGTATGCTGCAAGTAAACATGGTGTAGTAGGCTTAACAAGAAACTCTGGAATCGAATATGGCCAATTTGGTGTAAGTATTAAAGCAATCGCTCCTGGTGCGATTATGACGCCGATGGTTGAAGGATCATTGAAACAAATGGGCGGAGACAATTGGGAAGAAGCAGGAAAAGAATTTGTTAGCGTCAATCCAATGAAACGCTTTGGTAAACCAGAAGAAGTCGGCTACCTAGTAGCATTCTTACTATCAAACCAAGCAGACTTCATTAATGCAACGGTTGTACCGATCGATGGTGGACAATCTTATAAATATTAATAATGATGAATGAAGCAGGGAGATGAGACATCTTCCTGCTTTTTTGAGCTTAAAATCTAATAACACCTTCGATTCAAGCAAAAACCACGTCGACTACCAAAGACCCTATAAATCACCGTACAATATAGAATAGTCTTTGAATCCCCGGGCAGAATGCCTTAATTACATCCTTTCACCTTTACAAAAGGTATCTATTACATTTAATTCCCTATTTAAAATCACTAAATCAGCTTCCTTGCCACGATCGATACTACCGATGCAATGAAACTGGCCGATTTTCTTTGCTGGGTTGACGGTAGCCATATGGATGGCTTCATGCAAAGCGATATCAGTAAAATGTATCATATTTTTAATCGCTTCATTCATCTTTAGTATACTTCCGACAAGCGTTCCATCGACTAATGTCGCTACACCTGATTGCAGATGAACTGTTTGTCCACCTAACTCATATTCCCCATCTTCCATATGCTTTGCCCTTATACTGTCAGTAATTAATATCAGGCTTTGATATCCTTTAACCTTCAACAGCAGTTGAATCATTTCTGGGCTAATATGGTAGACCATCGGCAATGATTTCAGCAGTAAAGGAATCAAGTAAAAGTGCGGCACCTGCTGTCCCAATTTCGCGATGATGTATGCCAAGCATACCATTGAAGAGGTGAGTCATATGAGAGACGCCGTAAGAATGAACGGTTTCGACTTGTTCGAAAGTAGCTTCTGAATGACCAATTGATGGGATGGCTCCGTCTGCAATTATTTGGTGTAATAACCTTTGGTGTGGATCCATTTCGGGTGCATACGTAACCAGTTTTATTTGACCTTGAGCCAGTGATTGCCAGTAGGAAAATAAATGGGGATTGGACTCTTGTATATCTGCTTTTGGCTGTGCACCTGCCTGATGTAGATTGATAAAAGGGCCCTCTAGATGTATGCCAAGTACTTTTGCCCCTTTATAAGCATGAAAACGGGCGATATTTTCAATGGCTTGAGTTATTTTTTTTGTTGGAGAAGTAATGGTTGTTGCTAAGAAACTTGTTGTTCCTTCTTTAGGTAATATCTGTGAAATGGTCTTTAAGGCAGTGGCTGTACCATCCATCGCATCGGCACCAGCCACACCATGTATATGGAGATCAATAAAGCCAGGACTAATATAGCTACTGTTTTTTAAATCATATATGTAATCGTAGCGAGTAGTCTGTGGACATGAAGCCATTTCACCGAAATCTTCAATCAGATGGCCATTTAATGTCAGATAACTGTTTGGTGAAACATAATGTTGAAAAATAATATCGGCATTAATAAAAAGGGTCTTCTTATCCATTAACTAAAATCCCTCCCTTTTGTTCAATGTATTGATTAGTCATTCTCTCCATTTATTTCGTTTCAGTGTATAATAAACAACGAGAGTCGACAATGATATGGAACGGGTTTTTTTGTATACAATGACAGTTTCAATTTAAAGCGTTTGGTTCTCGCGTAAAAAGTGCTAAAATAAAAAACGTATCAGATGAGAATGGATGAAAGAAGAATAGATAACTACAGGGTAAGGAGGGGTAAGAGTGGCAAAGGTTCGCACAAAGGATGTTATCGAAAAATTCGGGTTAGAATTACTAAGCGGTGAAGAAGGTATCAACCGTCCGATTGTTACGAGTGATATTTCTCGACCAGGTCTTGAATTGGCTGGCTATTTTGATTATTTTCCGGCAGAACGCATACAATTATTAGGGAAAACAGAACTGTCATTTGCTGAAAAACTAAATGACGAAGAGAGAGAAGCAAGACTGGAGATGCTATGCTCTGACATTACTCCAGCAATCATTATTACGAGAGAGCTAGAAGTACCAGAAGAATTACTTGAAGCGGCTGAGAGAGAAGCCGTACCGATTTTAAGAACAAAGCAAAAAACCACGCGTTTTTCTAGCCTTTTGACGAATTTCCTAGAAAGTAAGTTAGCCCCTACGACTGCCATTCATGGAGTGTTAGTCGATATATATGGCGTGGGAGTCCTCATTACAGGAAAGAGTGGTGTCGGTAAGAGTGAGACGGCATTAGAACTTGTCAAAAGAGGACATCGCTTAGTAGCGGACGATTGTGTAGAAATTAGACAAGAAGATGAGGACACATTAGTCGGTAGTGCACCAGAACTCATTGAGCATTTATTAGAAATTCGTGGACTCGGTATTATTAATGTCATGACTTTATTTGGTGCAGGTGCCATTCGCCGATTTAAAAAGATTTCCCTTGTGATGGACTTAGAAATATGGGATGCTCAAAAACAGTATGATCGTTTAGGTTTAGAAGAAGAAAAGATGAAGATTATTGATACGGAGTTAATTAAAATGACCATTCCTGTCCGCCCAGGTCGAAACTTAGCGGTTATTATTGAGGTAGCGGCAATGAATTTTAGATTAAAACGTATGGGTGTAAATGCAGCAGAGCAATTTACAAATCGATTAACGGATGTAATTGAAGATGGCGATCATGAAGATCGTTGAGATTTATTAATACATAATTAAAGGAGATATGACTATGTTGTTAACAGTGGCGCCAATTGATCCGGTTGCCTTTAGTTTAGGGCCATTGTCTGTTAGATGGTATGGCTTAATCATCGGTATCGGCATTGCACTCGGTCTTATTTTGGCGATGAGAGAGTCAGAGAAAAGAGGACTAGGTAAGGATTTATTTGCTGATTTATTGTTATGGGCTATTCCGATTTCGATTATTTGTGCAAGGATTTATTATGTGATCTTTGAATGGGACTACTATTCTCAGTATCCAGGTGAAATCATTAAAATTTGGAACGGAGGCATCGCCATTCACGGTGCATTAATCGGAGCAGTTGTCACTGCGATTATTTTTGCAAAGAAGCGTGGTGTATCCTTTTGGCAATTAGCGGATATTGCTGCACCTAGTATCATCCTCGGCCAAGCCATTGGACGTTGGGGGAATTTCGTCAACCAAGAGGCGCATGGTAGTGAAGTAAGTCGACAATTCTTAGAAAACATGCATCTACCAGAATTCATTATTAACGGGATGTATATTAATGGGGCTTATTATCATCCGACATTTTTATATGAGTCAGTTTGGAATTTCGCTGGATTTGCACTGCTACTACTACTAAGACGTGCTAATTTAAAAAGAGGGGAATTATTCCTTAGTTACGTGATTTGGTACTCTATCGGTAGATACTTTATCGAGGGAATGAGAACCGATAGCTTAATGGTGACTGAAATGTTAAGAGCAGCACAAATGCTATCGATCATATTAATAGTTGGGGCTATCGTAATTATTATATATAGAAGAGTAAGTGGGAATGCAAAAGAGAGGTATTTAGATCCTCCACAGAAACAAGCAAAAGCAAAGTAAGGGTCAGCATAGGGGGAGTAGCAGGTGATACATTCTGTTAAAGCAGGATTAAAGGTTGGTTTTAAGACGACTTGGACATTGGGGAAAATTATCTTTCCTGTTACGTTAATTGTGGCGTTATTGCAACATACGCCAGTTTTACCATGGGTGATTGAATTAATCGCACCGATTATGGGAATATTTGGTCTATCGGGGGATGCGGCCATTCCTTTAGTTTTAGGAAACTTCTTGAATGTTTATGCTGGTATTGGTGCGATTCTCACGTTGGATTTAACGGTAAAAGAAGTATTTATACTGGCAGTCATGCTTTCGTTTTCTCATAACTTACTGATTGAAACAAGTGTAGCCATGAAAGTAGGCGTTAAACTATGGATTGTGCTCGCTGTTCGGCTCGGTTTAGCCTTTCTATCGGGGATTATTATTAATCTCGTTTGGAATGGCGGTTCTGAGATGGCAGAGTATGGTTTTGTTGGAGCAAGCGAAGAAACGATTGAAGGCATATGGCCGATTGTATGGAATGCAGTAGAAAAAGCAGGTCTCGGTATTTTTCAATTAGCTATTATTGTCATTCCATTAATGGTAATTGTACAGATTATGAAAGACCGTAAATGGCTTGCAGTATTTTCTAAATGGATGGCCCCATTAACAAGAAAGCTAGGGATGAGAGAAAATACATCGACAACTTTAGCATCAGGATTATTGTTTGGCTTAGCATTTGGAGCCGGTGTGATGATTCAAGCAGTAGAAGAGGATGGCGTTAGTCAAAAAGATGTCACTTTAGCGTTTATTTTCTTAGTAGCTTGTCATGCGGTTGTGGAGGATACTCTTATCTTTATACCTTTAGGCATACCTGTGTTACCACTTCTTCTTATTCGCATCGTAGTCGCTGTGATTTTAACAATGATTGTCGGGATGATTTGGAGGAAGCTTGAAGCAACACCGAGAAAGGAAGCGTATTATGGCTAAAATTGATACAATATTATTCGATTTAGATGGAACGTTAATAGATACGAATGAACTAATTATCTCTTCATTTTTGCATACATTAAATCATTATTATCCAGATAGCTATCAGCGTCAGGATGTACTACCTTTTATGGGTCCAACATTAGTCGAGACATTTACATCAATTGATAGGGACCGTGCGGATGAGATGGTTCATATGTATCGTACATTTAATAAAGAAAACCATGATGTATTAGTGAAAGAGTTTTCAGGCGTGTATGAGACGGTCCGCACACTAAAGGAATCGGGTTATAAATTGGGCATCGTAACAACAAAGATGCTAGACGTTGTTGAAAAGGGTTTACGCTTAACAAAGCTGGATGAATTTTTTGAAGTGATTGTTGCCCTTGATCATGTAGAAAAGCCGAAACCGGATGCTGAGCCTGTTTTAAAAGCATTATCACTATTGGACTCAGAACCACAAGAAGCCATCATGATTGGTGATAATCATCATGATATTATAGGTGGCAGAAATGCAGGTACGGTGACAGCAGGTGTTGCTTGGTCAAGTAAAGGAAGGGATCATCTTCTTCAATTTGATCCTGACTATATGTTAGAGACAATGCTGGACTTATTAACCATCTTAGAGGAATTAAACAGATGAGGAGAACCGAACGCTATCCTGTTGAAGGAGCGAACTCCCTTTGGCATGTGTATAAAACGGTCCCTTTTTTGAAAGTAGTAAAGAACTTTGTTGTGATTCAGCTGGCACGTTACACCCCGTTCTTAGGGGTGAAAAGCTGGCTTTATCGTACCTTTTTACGGATGAAAATCGGTGAACAGACGTCATTCGCGCTTATGGTAATGCTCGATGTCATGTTCCCAGAGAAAATCAGTGTGGGGCGTAATAGTGTAATTGGATACAATACTACTATTTTAGCCCATGAATATTTGATTAAAGAATATCGTCTGGGAACTGTAGAAATCGGTAACGAAGTCATGATTGGTGCCAACTGCACGATTCTTCCAGGAATAGTAATCGGAGATGGTGCGATCGTTTCCGCTGGTACACTTGTACATAAAGACGTACCCGCTGGTGCTTTCGTAGGTGGTAACCCAATGCAAATCATATTTACAAAAGAAGAAATGGAACAACGGTCATAAGCATCTGCTAACTTCACTTTCGAAAAGAAAGGGGGACAGCGGATGTTTTTTTGTTACGGATGATGGTTAACAAGAAAAAAAGACTGAGTTACGTAAAAAGATTTTTACAGAGAGATTTGGCGCCAAGGTGCCATGCCCTCACTTGACATGAAGATTCACCACTTTCGTGAGGTCGCTCGAAGCGGATAGCAGCGCAAAGGAGAAATTCCTACTGCCCGTTTAGATTATCGTAAATAAGGACCTGACTCCCTCGTCCCCTTTTTAGCAATGAAACAAGCTTTTGCACTCCTCCTGTTTTGTTTTCTCACACCTGCCCCCTTAAAGATAAGGACGTTGAACAAAAGTAGAACCCTCTATTATCGTAAACGCCCTGAAGTTGAGACTATGGCAACAAGCGGGATTATTACATCCCCCATTAGAATATTTTAGATTACATCCCTTTGTTGTGAATTTCTTTCATTTTTCTCAAAATTAAGTGTTTAGGGTTGACGTTTAGAGGTGAGAAGCGTACACTACTAAGTAACTTCAATTTATTAGCATGGTAGCGAACTAAAGTAAAAATGAGGTGAACGAGTTGAGTCGGTTATTTATGTTTGAAAAGCCTTTAGGCATGAGGGATACATTGCCTAATCTATATATGATGAAAGAAGAAGTACGGGTGACAATGGCCAATGAAATGAAACGCTGGGGCTATCAATTTATTGAAACGCCTACGTTGGAATATTACGAGACAGTTGGTACGGCTTCAGCTATTCTCGATACACAATTGTTTAAACTGCTGGATCATGAGGGACATACACTTGTACTAAGACCAGATATGACAGCCCCTATTGCTCGTGTGGCTGCGTCTAAGTTATTAAAGGAAAAGTTGCCACAGCGTTTAGCTTATTCGGCTAATGTTTTTCGGGCACAACAGCGAGAAGGTGGACGGCCGGCAGAATTTGAGCAAATCGGTGTCGAATGTATTGGTGATCCAACAGTTAGTGCGGATGGAGAGTGCTTAGGATTAATATCCTCCGCTCTAATGAAAACAGGATTGGAGCAGTTCCAGATTTCCGTTGGTCATATTGCCTTTGTAAGGAGTTTTTTCCAAGAGATACTCGGTACAGATGAAAGAGTGGAGCAATTGATGCGATTCCTCTATGAGAAAAATTATGTTGGTTATCGTGTACATGTAGATCAGCTATCATTGTCATCTATTGATAAACAAAGGTTAAAACAGTTTCTAAAATTAAGAGGCGGACCAGAAGTCATTAAGGAAGCGGAAGACCTATTAGAGTGCAATGCAGGCGTCGAAGCGTTAAATGAATTGAAAACCTTATGGGGAATTATAGCTGACTATCAACAGGATGCCCTCATAAAATTGGACCTAACATTAGTCAGTCATATGAGTTATTACACAGGTATTGTTTATGAAGTGTATGCAGGTAATGTTGGTTTTCCAATTGGCAGCGGTGGGCGGTATGATTTATTACTAGAAAAGTTTGGGAAAGCCAAAAGTGCAACTGGCTTTGCCATTCGATTAGATCATTTACTTGAATCGTTAGACAAACCATTTGAACAACCACCTCTTTCCTGTATTGTGTTTAGTTTAGAAAGAAGAAAAGAAGCTTTTATGTTAGCTGAACAGCAACGACTTGAAGGGAAGAAAGTCGTTTTGCAAGATATTAATGGCGTAGAAGATATTGATGCTTGTTCAGCACTTTATGAAGATATCACTTATTTAGTTGGTAAACAGAAGGAGGGGGCGCGATGAAGGATTGGTTAACAGTTGCGATGCCAAAAGGAAGAATTTTTACTGAGGCAGCGGAGATGTTGAGAATGGCTGGCTTCGAGTTGCCTCCTGAATTCGATGATTCGCGGAAATTAATTATTGATGTACCTGAAGAGTGTTTCCGCTTTATTTTAGCTAAACCGATGGATGTGCCAACATATGTGGAATATGGTGTTGCCGATCTTGGAATAGCCGGGAAAGATGTCATGCTTGAAGAAGAACGTGATGTATATGAATTGCTTGATTTACAGATTAGTGCTTGCTATTTAGCTGTTGCTGGCTTGCCTCATACGCAAATGAATGATGTCGCACCGAAAATCGCTACGAAATACCCGAATGTAGCAGCGGCTTATTTCCGTGAACAAGGTGAGCAAGTCGAGATTATTAAATTAAACGGTTCGATTGAATTGGCACCGCTTATTGGTTTAGCTGATCGTATTGTTGATATTGTTTCTACAGGAAGAACATTAAAAGAAAATGGATTAATAGAATATGAAGACATCGTCAATATTACATCAAGGCTCATCGTCAATCCGGTTAGTTACCGCATGAAAGACGCACGTATAAGTGATGTGGTTGAGAGACTGACAGAAGTGATCGAGCAGGAAAAGGTGGTTAAGTAAGTGGACATATTAAAAGTAACAAACGACCTTTCTATCAAGCGTTCCATTGACGGTGGTACAGAAGAACAAAGGCAAACAGTAAAGGAAATCATAGCAGCTGTACGTCAAGAAGGTGATCAAGCGGTCATTCGTTATACAGAAAAATTTGATGGGATTCTATTAGATGATTATCAAGTGAAAGCAGCAGAAATAGACCAAGCTTATAAAGAATTATCTAAAGAAACCATTTCAATTATAAAAGAAGCAGCAGAAAATATAAGAAACTATCATATGAAGCAATTGCAAAATTCATGGATGACGACTGAAGTCGATGGCACCTTGCTCGGACAAAAAATAACGCCGATTGATTCTGTTGGTGTATACGTGCCTGGTGGGAAAGCGGCTTATCCATCTTCTGTGTTAATGAATGTTTTGCCGGCAAAAGTAGCAGGAGTAGAAAGAATTGTGATGGTTTCTCCTGTAGAGCGCAAAACAGGAAAAATACCATCTGCTGTCCTTGTTGCAGCGAATATTGCCGGGGTAACAGATATATATAAAGTAGGTGGAGCTCAAGCGGTAGCTGCACTTGCCTATGGTACAGAGACAATCGCACCAGTGGATAAAATAACAGGCCCAGGTAATATTTACGTCGCATTGGCGAAGAGAGAAGTGTATGGTGAGGTCGATATCGATATGATTGCTGGACCAAGTGAAATTGCTATTCTTGCTGATGAATCAGCAATTCCAACCGAAGTAGCAGCAGACTTATTATCACAAGCAGAACATGATGAAATGGCTTGTAGCATCCTTGTTACGAATAGCGAACAACTCGCTAAAGAGGTAGCCATCGAGGTGGAAGAACAGTTAGCTACTCTACCAAAATACGATATTGCCAGCCAATCGATTCAACAATTTGGTCGTATTTATGTGACAGAGACAATAGAAGAATCGATTGCAGTGGTTAATACAATTGCTCCTGAACATTTGGAGGTTTTAACAGTCAATCCTTTATCACTTTTAGGAGCTATCCGCCATGCGGGTGCAATATTCTTAGGTAGATATAGCCCAGAGCCTGTTGGTGATTATTTTGCTGGTCCTAATCATGTCTTACCAACTAACGGCACAGCAAGATTTTCAAGCCCGTTGAATGTGGATGATTTTCGAAAAAAATCGAGCATTATTTACTACAGTGAAAGTAGATTTACAGCAAATGCGGAAAAAATCGCTTCATTTGCAAGACTAGAAGGTTTAGAAGCTCATGCAAGATCGATTGAAAAAAGACTCCAAAGTGAAAGGAAAGAAGGGAAATGACAAGAACGGCTGAGTTGCGAAGAAAGACTAATGAAACAGAAATTCAACTATCACTCAATATTGATGGAGAAGGAACAAGTGATTTGGAGACAGGCGTTCCTTTTATGACACATATGCTTGATTTATTTGCTAAGCATGGGCAATTCGATTTAACGATTGATGCAAAAGGCGATGTCGAAATTGATGATCACCACACGACAGAGGACATAGGGATTTGTCTCGGACAGGCATTGCGAGAGAGCCTTGGTGAAAAAAGAGGAATTAAAAGATACGGCAATGCCTTTGTTCCGATGGATGAAGCACTAGCACAAGTGGTTGTCGACTTAAGTAATCGACCACATTTAGAAATGCGTGCTATCTTTCCTAATCAAAAGGTAGGTACATTTGATACCGAACTAGTGCATGAATTCTTATGGAAATTCTCCCTTGAGGCGAGAATGAATCTTCATGTGATCGTTCACTATGGTCAGAATACCCATCATATGATTGAAGCAGTCTTTAAGGCACTTGGTCGAGCCTTAGATGAAGCAACAACGATTGATCCAAGAATAAAAGGCATTCCTTCCACGAAAGGGATGTTATAAATGATTGCGATCATTGATTATGGAATGGGGAATTTATTCAGTGTCAGTAAAGCACTGGAAAGGTTAGGCGAACCTTATCTTATTACAAATAAAAAGGATGAGATCCTCTTAGCTGATGGTGTGATTGTCCCTGGAGTTGGAGCCATTAGTGATGCCATGCGACTTTTAAATGAGACGGGTATAGCAGATGTCCTCAGAGACTATGCGGCTAGTGGTAAACCAATATTAGGCATTTGCCTAGGGATGCAATTACTGTTTGAAGCAAGTGAAGAAAACGGTGGATGCCGTGGATTGGGATTGCTTCCTGGAACGGTTGTGAAAATACCGGGTGTAACAACTCAAGGTGCAATGTATAAAGTCCCACATATGGGCTGGAACTTATTACAGTTACGACGACAATCACCGATTTTAAAGGATGTCGAAGAGGGGTTTGCATATTTTGTTCATTCTTATTATGTAACAACAGAGACAGATGAAATTATTTTGGCCGATAGCTTATATGATGTTTGTGTCCCAGCAGTTGTAGGAAAAAATAATGTCTTTGGTACTCAATTTCATCCGGAAAAAAGCAGTATGACTGGCATGAAAATCTTAGAAAACTTTACAGTGCTTGTATCAGAAGGGGTGAGTGTAAAATGAGTCTGACCATCTATCCTGCGATTGATATGCGGGGCGGGAAATGTGTTCGTTTATTACAAGGCGACTACGATAAGGAAACGGTATACGGGGACTCTCCTTTTGATATGGCAAAAACCTTTGTAGAAGATGGGGCTAGCTGGGTGCATATGGTGGACCTCGACGGAGCAAAAGCCGGAAAGCCGGAGAACGATCGTTATGTCATTCAAGCAGCAAAGCAGTTAAATGCAAATATCCAAATTGGTGGCGGTATTCGGACCGAGGAAGATATACATTTTTATCTAGATGCTGGGGTATCAAGAGTAATTATCGGCAGTGTAGCCATTTCAAACCCTAAATTTGCTATTGAAATGATTAGGAAGTATAAAGAGCGTATTGTAATTGGTCTAGATGCTAAAGACGGTTTTGTTGCAACAAATGGCTGGTTGAATACATCACAAGCAACAGCTGTTGAGGTGGGCAAACGATTCGCGGACGTCGGTGCTGAAACGTTTATTTTTACAGATATTGCTACAGATGGTACGTTATCTGGGCCGAATATTACAGCAACTGTCCAATTAGCACAAGCGACAGGAAAAGAGGTCATTGCTTCTGGTGGAGTCAGTTCTCTTGCTGATCTCAAATTAATTAACCAAGCAGGTATTCCTGGAGCTATTGTCGGTAAAGCCATCTATGAGGGGCGTTTTACTGTGAAGGAAGCATTGGAAGGGGGGCCTTTTCGTGCTTACTAAACGAATTATTCCTTGTCTCGATGTAAAAGAAGGAAGGGTCGTAAAGGGTATCCAATTTGTTCAATTAAGAGATGCAGGTGACCCAGTGGAATTAGCACGTTTTTATGACGAGCAAGGAGCAGATGAGCTTGTATTTCTTGATATCTCTGCTTCACATGAGGGAAGAAAAACAATGGTTGATGTTGTTCAAGCAGTAGCGGCAGAACTAGCCATCCCTTTTACAGTTGGTGGTGGTATTCATACACTTGATGATATGAAGAAGATTCTTCGAGCGGGTGCAGATAAAGTTTCATTAAATACCGCAGCTGTCAATCGGCCAGAGTTAATTACAGAAGGTGCTGATTTCTTCGGGGCACAATGTATGGTTGTCGCTGTAGATGCTAAGTACGATCAAGATTGCGGTACATGGGTTGTGTATACACATGGTGGAAGAGTAAAAACAGAGTGGAAAGTGCTTGATTGGGTTAAAGAAGCTGTGCGAAGAGGTGCTGGTGAAATTCTTCTCACAAGCATGGACTGTGATGGTGAAAAGAAAGGCTTTGATATTGCCTTAACAAAAGCTGTAAGTACGGCAGTAACCGTTCCTGTCATTGCTTCAGGAGGAGCAGGGGGAGCTAGTCATTTTTCTGATATATTCCTTGAAGGGAAGGCAGATGCAGCCCTCGCTGCTTCTATTTTTCATTATAAAGAAACTTCCGTCGCAGAAGTGAAGGCATATATAAAAGATAAGGGAGTGTATGTAAGATGATTGATCAAGTGCAATTTAATGATCAAGGCCTTGTGCCAGCAATTATCCAAGATAGTGAAACGAAAGAAGTCCTAACGCTTGCGTACATGAATAAAGAATCTTTAGCAAAGACGATTGAAACAGGGGAAACTTGGTTTTTCAGCCGTTCACGCAATGAACTTTGGCATAAAGGAGAAACTAGTGGTCACACGCAAAAGGTCGTAGAAATGAAGTGGGATTGTGATCAGGATGCTATTTTAGTACAGGTCTTACCAAATGGTGTTGCCTGCCATAAAGGCGAAATTAGCTGTTTTCATGAAACGATTTATACGAGGAAAGAAAAAGCTGTAATTGCAGATTATCAAATTCTAAAACGGTTGGAAGAAGTTATTGCTGAGCGCGAGCATGCACGTCCTGAAGGAGCTTATACGACCTATTTATTCGAGAGTGGTGTCGACAAAATATTGAAGAAAGTCGGCGAAGAATCAGCAGAAGTAATCATCGCAGCTAAAAATCGTGATCGTGAAGAACTAAAATGGGAATCTGCTGATTTACTTTACCATTTAATGGTGCTTTTACGTGAACAAGAACTGCCATTTGCCG
Source organism: Cytobacillus sp. FSL R7-0696 (assembly GCF_038006865.1). Lineage (NCBI taxonomy): Bacteria > Bacillati > Bacillota > Bacilli > Caryophanales > Bacillaceae > Cytobacillus > Cytobacillus sp. FSL R7-0696. Next base: position 2,427,543 of record NZ_JBBOWA010000001.1, read on the forward strand.
AAGTATTAAACGTCTTGAATAAAAGGCATGAAGAGAAAAAGCCAGTTTCATAAATGGTTGAATGGGACGATTTCTGTAAGTAGAAATCGTCTTTTTTGAGTGCACGATTTTTTAAGATTAGTTTAATCGGGCAATATGATCAAATCGTACTTTTCCACTTTAAATTATCAAAATATACCTTGTTAACTACCGTCAATGATATGCACATACAAAACTTATTCTGTACTCTTATTACCTTCTCGTTCAATTTATATGAATGCTAATTAAAGAGTGATGTTCGAGAAATCCGTGCGCTTTATTAGCATGTTACACTTTCTTAATAAAAAAATCATAAAATAGTCACATTTTTGAAAGTGTTGATTTTTTAAGCTGAGTTAGATAATCATGCTATCTTCACTTTTTTCCTTATCTTGTCACCCCCTTCTCGAGCGATTATTCGTATGTTATACTCAATTAGTTAATATATTTTATGGAGGATTCCATGCGTAAAGACTCTAAAGCAAGAGATCATAAAGGAAAAATTTTATCATTTATCCCTACGGGTGAGTATTATTTTTCAAAAGGCATTAAAGCTTACCACCGCAGGGATTTTCATAGAGCGAAGAAGTACCTCCAACGTGCGATGCATTTAGAGCCAGGCGAACCGATGATTGTTTGTCAGTTGGCAGTGGTGCATGCCGAAATGGGAGAATATCAAGATTCTAATCAGCTACTCCGATTAATATTAGAGGAATTAGATGAAGAGATGGTTGAGTGTCACTATTTTTTAGCTAATAACTATGCACATTTAGGTTTTTTCAAAGACGCATACCATCATGCTACATTATATATAGAACTAGATCCAGAAGGCGAGTTTGTTGAAGATACAGAAGAGTTGTTGGAGCTCCTTACGTTAGAGGATGACGATCTAAACGAACATCTATATGAGCAGGACGACTTAATGGTCAAACAGGAACAAGCAAGGGAGTTACTTGAGACCGGTTATTTTCCAAAAGCTGTGGAACTACTCAATGGTGTCATTGAAGAGTACCCAGAATATTGGTCGGCTTATAATAATCTAGCCCTAGCTTATTTTTATCTAGGCGAAACAGATAAAGCCTCGGATGTGTTGAAACAAGTATTTAAAGACAATCCGGGGAATTTGCATGCCCTTTGTAATAAGCTTGTTTTTGCTTTTTACGAAAACGACTTTAAAGAGGTGCGAGCGCTAAAGGATGCTTTATTAAAAGTACATCCCATCTCTGTTGAGCATCAATTTAAATTAGGGGCAACGTTAGCACTTATAGGGGAATATGATAAAGCATATGCATGGCTCGGTCGTCTCTATAAACTAGGGTTTAACGGGGACGCTTCTTTTTACTACTGGCTCGCATACGCTGCCTATCATACTGGTAAAGAGTCAGTGGCTCAAGTGGCGTGGAGAAGGGCTGTTGAATTAAATCCGGAAAAAGAAGGATTGGAGCCTTGGAGCGATACGTCAAAAAGTGCTCAAGGGTTCGAAGATCATGTTTCTTCTATTCAACAAAGGCTAGATAGTGACTATCCAGAAGAACGATTGTTTGCCTTGTTTTTAACAGCAGTTTCAGGTAAAAAAGAACAATTATTAGAATCTGACCGTTTAAAAGGAAATAGGAAGTTCTCTGCGTTAGAGAGGGATTATGTAGCTTATCTAAAATTTGGTGAGGCATCTCAAGATACGTCTACAGCACATGATATAGCTGGATTGCTTTATGAAAATTACTCACCTGTTGGGGCAAAAGAAGCAAGTTTGTATTTAATGTGGTTTTCTGCGTATTTACAGTTAACCCAAGCTGGGGTGACGATTAAAAACCCTCATGCATATGCCGGTGCAATCACTTACTCTTGGCATAAGCTAAGAAATGAGACTGTATCACAAGCAACAATCGCAAAAAATTTCGGAATCTCTACATCAACTTTAAGAAAATATTTGCGATTATTGAATGAATACCTTCGTTGAGCAAAAACTTGGACGTTTTCCTATAAATTTTATAGGATAAAACCAAGAAGGTCATAATAGAACAGAAGGCTTCAAGACAAAGGAGTGGGAATGATGGCTGAAGAAAAAATTTACGATGTCATTATTGCAGGAGCAGGTCCAGCAGGAATGACCGCGGCAGTATATACATCTCGTGCAAATTTATCAACATTAATGCTTGAACGCGGGGTACCAGGCGGACAAATGGCGAATACAGAAGAAGTGGAGAACTATCCAGGATTTGATCATATTCTTGGACCTGAACTTTCTACAAAAATGTTCGATCATGCGAAAAAATTTGGTGCGGAATATGCATATGGAGATATTAAAGAAATCATCGATGGCAAGGAATATAAAACAGTCATTGCTGGTTCTAAAGAATACAAAGCACGTGCGGTTATTATTACAACAGGTGCAGAATATAAAAAACTAGGTATTCCTGGTGAAAAAGAGTTAGGCGGCCGCGGTGTTTCTTATTGCGCGGTTTGTGACGGTGCATTCTTTAAAGAAAGAGAACTAGTAGTTATTGGTGGAGGCGACTCTGCTGTTGAAGAAGGTGTTTACTTAACACGATTTGCAAGTAAAGTAACCATCATTCACCGTCGTGATAAATTACGTGCACAACAAATCTTACAACAACGTGCCTTTGATAATGATAAAATTGATTTCATTTGGAACCATACAGTGAAAGAAGTTAACGATAAGGACGGAAAAGTAGGCAGTGTCACGATTGTATCAACAGAAACAGGTGAAGAAAAAGAATTCAAAGCGGATGGCGTGTTCGTTTACATCGGTATGAATCCACTATCGAAACCATTTGCAAGCCTTGGTATTACGAATGAAGAAGGCTATATCGTAACCAATGACCAAATGGAAACGAATGTTCCTGGTATCTTCGCTGCTGGAGATATTCGTGAAAAAACATTGCGTCAAATCGTTACCGCAACAGGCGATGGTAGCATTGCCGCTCAAGCTGCTCAGCACTATATTGAAGAGCTGCAAGAAAGTCTAAAAACAGCTACAAATTAACGAAAAAGGGGATCATAATCCAACTTTATTCATCATTTACAAAAAGTCATTTCGTTTTAACTCTACTGTAACCTGGGTGAAACAAATTTCGGTTATGATAATAATAGAAATTGACCCCCTTTTAAAGATATATTCCTTTTACAGCACAGGTAGCTCCTGTGCTCTTTTTTTTTGTTTTTGAGCAAATGAGGAAATGGTTCACTCAGTATGAAATCACGAATGAGAGCGGAGTAAAAGTGAATTGCACGTCACTTAGAATGAGAAATAGAAGTGAGAGCGAAGCAAAAGAGATTTGCGCATCACTCAGAATGAGAAAAAGAAGTGAGAGCGAAGCAAATTGGGTTAGCGAGTCACTCAGAATGAAAATCAGGAATGAGAGCGAAGCAAAGTGGGTTAGCGAGTCACTCAGAATGAAAATCACGAATGAGGGCGAAGTAAAAGAGATTTGCGCGTCACTCAGAATGAAAATCACGAATGAGAGCGAAGCAAAAGTGAATTGCGTGTCACTCAGAATGAGAAAAAGAAGTGAGAGCGAAGCAAAGTGGGTTAGCGAGTCATTCAGAATGAAAATCACGAATGAGAGCGAAGCAAAAGAGATTTGCACGGCACTCAGAATGAGAAAAAGAAGTGAGAGCGAAGCAAAGTGGGTTAGCGAGTCACTCAGAATGGAAATCACGAATGAGAGCGAAGCAAAGTGGGTTAGCGAGTCACTCAGAATGGAAATCACGAATGAGAGCGAAGCAAAGTGGGTTAGCGAGTCACTCAGAATGAAAATCACGAATGAGAGCGAAGCAAAAGTGAATTGCGCATCACTCAGAATGAGAAAAAGAAGTAAGAGCAAAGCAAAATTCTTTTTTCCACAGATCGAATGTAGCACACCGGTTGGATATTATAATAATGGATAGACACTTACTATAAAGAAGTCTAGGCAATTTGCTTAGGACGAAGAATCATGTTCAACCTGTATCGTTGTAGCGCTATGACAAAAATAGTATAATATAATGATAAATACTATGCTTTCATTCATTAGAGAATTTAGGTTCATCTGTTCTCTAATAATGAGTGGCACGAAGTAAGAGGTGAATAGGATGCAGCGGGTCACAAACTGCGTATTATTAAAAGATGATCAAGTATTGTTGTTACAAAAGCCACGCCGAGGATGGTGGGTTGCACCGGGCGGAAAGATGGAGCCAGGTGAATCGGTGCGTGACTCTTGTATCAGAGAATATAGAGAAGAAACAGGGATTTACTTAAGGAATCCAAACATAAAAGGGATATTTACTTTCATTATGAAGGATGGAGATCAAGTACTTTCTGAATGGATGATGTTTACCTTTTTTGCTACAGATGCGGACGGATTAAATGTAGATGAGTCAGAAGAAGGAAAATTGCGATGGGTCGAAGTGGACAAAGTGAAGGATTTACCAATGGCTGCAGGAGATCATCATATTCTTGAATATATGATTAATGGCAATCGCATGATTTACGGTACATTTACTTATACACCTGACTTTGAATTAATTAGTTACCGCTTAGATCCAAGCTAAAAATGAATACAGGGGGAAGCGAGAAATGAGTTCGGTTGCAGCAAAAGAAACACAAATGGTCATTATTACGGGGATGTCTGGCGCAGGTAAAACAGTGGCGATTCAAAGCTTCGAAGATTTAGGCTTTTTTTGTGTAGATAATTTACCACCGACCTTATTACCGAAATTTCTTGAACTGATGAAGGATTCAGGGAATAAGATGAATAAGGTTGCGCTTGTGATGGATTTACGTGGCCGTGAGTTTTTTGAGCATCTTTTCAAGGCGTTAGATGATTTAGCAGATACGTCATGGGTCACACCAGAAATTCTTTTTCTTGATGCGGACGATGCGACCCTTGTAAGTAGATATAAAGAAACGCGTCGCTCTCATCCATTAGCGCCATCAGGTTTGCCAATGGAAGGCATCAAGTTGGAAAGAGAATTATTAGATGATCTAAAGGGTAGAGCGCAGATTATCTATAAGACATCTAATATGAAGCCGCGTGAATTAAGAGAAAAAATACTCCATGAGTTTTCTGTTAATAAACAATCTATTTTCACTGTAAATGTGATGTCATTTGGTTTTAAACATGGATTACCGATTGATGCCGATCTTGTATTTGATGTTCGCTTCTTGCCAAATCCGCATTATATTGAGCATATGCGTCCGAAGACAGGCTTGGATGAAGAAGTGTCTAACTATGTTTTGAAATGGAACGAAACAAATAAATTTTTAGAAAAGGTCACGGATTTACTAGCATTTATGCTCCCGCATTATAAGCGTGAAGGAAAATCACAACTTGTTATCGCGATTGGATGTACGGGTGGACAGCATCGATCAGTAGCACTAACCGAGTATATCGCTAACCATTTTAAGGAAGACTACAACACTCGCATCACTCACCGTGACATTGAGAGGAGAAGGCAAACAACATGAATAGAAAGCCGAGGGTCGTCATCATTGGCGGTGGAACAGGGTTGCCAGTTTTATTAAGAGGATTAAAAAAATATCCCCTTGATTTAACAGCCATTGTCACAGTTGCTGATGATGGTGGTAGCTCTGGTAGGTTGAGAGAAGAATTAAATATCCCACCTCCAGGAGATATTCGTAATGTTTTGGCAGCGTTATCAGATGTGGAACCCCTTGTAGAAGAAATGTTCCAGCATCGTTTTAAAACGTCCAATGAATTATCGGGTCATTCTTTAGGTAATCTGATTCTAGCAGCGATGACTTCTATTACTGGCGACTTTGTTCATGCGATTCAAGAGATGAGTAAAGTATTGAATGTGAATGGGAGAGTCTTACCTGCAGCTGAAAAGAGTGTTGTATTACATGCAGAAATGGAAGATGGAAGTATTGTATCAGGAGAATCTAAAATCCCTTACTCTGGCAAGAAGATTAAGAAAGTATTTTTGACTCCTGAGAAGGTAAGTCCGCTTTCGGAAACGATTGAAGCTATTCGAGAGGCTGATCTCATTATCATTGGCCCTGGTAGCCTGTACACAAGCATACTTCCTAATCTACTTGTACCGTCTGTAGGTAAGGAAGTGTGCCGTTCTCATGCAAAAAAACTGTATATCTGTAATTTAATGACGCAGGCAGGGGAAACTTTGGACTATCGCGCGAGTGACCACGTACAGGCAATATTTGATCATATGGCTGAGCCATGTTTAGATCTGATTCTTGTCAATCATGAAGAAATTCCAGAAGATATTCAAGAGCGTTATGAAGAGGAACGAGCGAAGCCTGTCTATTATGACCGTGATCGATTAGTCGAACAGGGGTTGGAAGTGCTACAGGGTGAGATTGTTAGCCTTGAAAAAGGGGCAATTCGTCATAATACGAATGAAGTCGCTAAAAAGATTTATCAATTAATTGTTAATGACATAATGAAAAACTAGTATTTGTCTGGTTAGGGGGGAGAAGGTATGTCTTTTGCTTCGGAAACGAAAAAAGAATTAACGAACTTGGAGACAAAGGATTGTTGCGGAAAGGCAGAACTATCCGCTTTGATTCGTATGAACGGATCTCTCTCTTTTTCAAATAAAATGTTAATTGTAGATATTCAAACGGAGAATGCAGCGATTGCCAGAAGAATCTATACGCTGATCAAAAGGAATTATGATGTGCAAGTTGAGCTGCTTGTTCGAAAGAAAATGAGACTTAAGAAAAATAACGTATATATTGTTAGGCTAATGGAGCAAGCACAAAAGATTCTTGATGATTTGCATATTATTAGTGCTGGCTTTCAATTTATCCATGATATCTCAATGGATTTAATTAAAAAGAAATGCTGCAAACGTGCTTATTTAAGAGGGGCTTTTTTAGCAGGGGGATCAGTCAATAACCCTGAAACCTCTTCCTATCATTTAGAAATTGCTTCAATGTATAAGGAGCATAATGACGCCTTGTCGAAATTAATGAATACTTTTGGATTGAATAGTAAAACATTGGAAAGAAAGAAAGGTTTTATTACCTATTTAAAAGAGGCGGAAAAAATTACAGAATTCCTTAATATTATTGGGGCTCATAGCGCGCTTTTACGATTTGAAGATATCCGCATTGTTAGAGATATGCGAAATTCGGTTAATCGCTTGGTCAATTGTGAAACAGCCAATTTAAATAAAACAATTGGTGCTGCCTTAAGACAAGTCGAAAACATAAGATATATTGAGAGTACCGTTGGGCTAAAGGTGTTACCAGAGAAATTACGCGAAATTGCTGAATTGCGTGTTACGTATCAAGATGTGACTTTAAAAGAACTTGGAGAAATGGTCTCTGGTGGCACGATAAGCAAATCGGGTATCAATCATCGCCTAAGAAAAATTGATGAAATTGCAGAAAAAATTAAAACAGGGCAATGGAAGGAATCTTAAAGTTTTTTGGAGGTTAGGACATGGTAGAAAGACAAGTGGAAGTCAAAATTAAATCAGGCTTACAGGCGCGCCCTGCTGCAAAGTTAGTGCAGGAAGCCAATCGCTTCACAGCAGATCTCTTTATCGAAAAAGGCGGAAAAAAAGTAAATGCCAAAAGTATCATGGGATTAATGAGCCTATCTCTAAGTGCTGGTTCCACCGTAACCCTCCTCGCTGAAGGCAGCGATGAAACCGAAGCCTTAAATAAACTGACTGCACTCCTACAAGAGGACATTGTTTCATAATCTGTATAATACACAAATAACCTGCGCAGCACCCCCATTGCTAGATTGCTTCCTTCTAGCAATGGGGGTGCGTTTCTGCACAGCTATCTAGGTAGAAAATTGAAAAGAAGCCGTAGTAAAGAGGAATTGCACAGCTATCCAGGTGGAAAATTTTAAAAGAAGCCGTAGCAAAGAAGAATTGTACAGCTAACTAGATAGAAAACCACAAAAGAAGACCGAACAAATTAATTTTTCCTCTTATATCGGTTACGATTGCCACTCTACAAATTACGCTATTTCTACTTCTTTTTATCTCACCATTTTTCGTTCACCTCCCAACTATTTGTAAATCGACAATGAAACGTAATCTTATTCAACTATGTATTAACTCTAAATAGTCAATCTAACAACTATTCATTCATCGCAGAACAAAAGCCATCAGCAAATGAAATGCTGATGGCTTTTGTTATTTGTGATGCTTATTTTTTCTCTTCTGGTGTATTGTTTGTAATGATTTTGTCGATAAGACCATATTCTAGTGCTCTTTCTGCTGTCATGAAGTTATCACGATCTGTGTCTTTAGAAATAACATCTAAAGGTTGACCAGTACGTTCAGCTAGAATTTGGTTCAATTTTTCACGTAAGAATAGGATGCGTTTAGCAGCAATCTCGATTTCAGTTGCTTGCCCTTGAGCGCCACCTAGTGGTTGGTGAATCATGACTTCACTGTTTGGAAGCGCAAAACGTTTCCCTTTTTCACCAGCTGCTAGTAAGAATGCACCCATGGATGCAGCCATACCAGTACAGATTGTTGAAACATTTGGTTTGATGTATTGCATCGTATCATAGATAGCCATACCAGCAGTGATACTTCCACCTGGACTATTAATATAAAGCGTGATGTCCTTTTCAGGATTATCTGCTTCTAAGAATAATAGCTGTGCCACAATTGAGTTAGCCACATTATCGTCAATCGCACTGCCTAACATAATAATGCGATCTTTTAATAGGCGAGAGTAAATGTCATAAGCGCGTTCCCCTCGGTTTGTTTGTTCGATTACTGTAGGGATTAAGTTCATTTCCAATTCCTCCTTTAAAGGTCAAAAAAGTTTTGGAAAGGTATTTTATACCTCGCCATTGGTAAATGTATGTAGTTTCATCATACATGGTTGGTCAATTAAGGTCAAACGAATCGCTTGATTATTTCAAGAGAATTATTCGACATTTTTTTCTAAGTTGATTTCCTCGTATCCATGATACCCACAAATTTTTGCTTTTAAACAACGAATGCTTGCATATAAAGGGTTTTTCCCATATAATTAATATTCGTAACACCAAGAAAAACGTGTTCCTACATATGAAAAATGCCCTCGTGGTGCAACGGATAGCACGTAAGATTCCGGTTCTTAAAATGGGGGTTCGATTCCCTCCGAGGGCGCTACATGCTTATAATATAAGGGATTATGGGAGATGTTTAATTTTTGTCCGACTTTTGTCCGACGAAGTTAAAAATCTCCTATTTTATTTATCCAAATCGGAAATTCATCAATCGATTATCCTTTAATTATTCTTAATATTCCTACATATAGATTATCGCTAATGCTTAAAAGAAGGTTAGTTTTAATATTTGAGGTGAAAAAAATTGAAAAGATAATTGAAGGAAAGGGGAGTTTAAGAGTTATTACAATATGTTTTCTAAAATTCACCAATCTCAAGAGCAATTCTCAAAAGTTGTACATAAGCGATCTACCAGAAAAAAGATGGTCAAAAGGTAAAAGAGCCCTATGGTATGTTTATCTAAATAAAATACAATGCATGTAACAACTAAATATTTAAGCTACATGAAAAAGTGTGCAATAGCCTTCTACTAGATCCTTAATTTTCGATAGGTTCTACCGGTTTTTCAATGTATTTTTGAAAGCCATAATTCAAAAGAGAAAGGAAATAATAAAGGATAAGTATTCCAGTTCTTGTGAATTTTTTGAGTTTAAAGTGTCCAATCTTTTCGAAAAGAGGAGTTAAGAGATAGGCAAAAATAACATCCATAATTAAATTGGTAGTCGCATATAAGGGGAATTTGCCATAAGTAAAGTGAAACACCCATAAATTTATCGTGAAGAATGGTCCTAAAATAAATGCTAATGCATCAAATAACATAAATTTATAACCACCTTTTACTGTCCACCAATTAAATATTGGACTTAACATTTCGACAATGAGTAAAAGAAAAGAGCAAAATAATGTCACTGGTAAAAATCTTTTAAACGAATTTTTAGGTAGAAAAATAATAACGATTAACCATAATACAATTGCATTAAATATTCTAAAAAAATTAGCAAGCATTCACTTCACCTCTATTTTCCTTTAGATTATGTGGATGTTAACTAATTTATACAGGTTTAGTTAATAGAAGGTTTGAACGATATTATCGAAAACAAATAAAAAGAGCCTATAAAGGCCCTAATTATCTAAATCATATAAACCTGGTGCATGTTCGTTTGGCATATCGGGCATTGTTGGCACAGGAAACCCTTTAGGTGGTTCAGTAACTGAAAGGTCTCCACCATTCCTACTAGGTGTTGTTCCAGTGAATACTTCCCCAATAAGTGTATCATCTAAACGGAAATTAAATTGGGCGTTGTGAAAGCCCATATCAACATATTTCTTACATTCAGGATATTTATTCAAGTCGTAGTTAGGAACAGGGAAGATTTTTCCCCAATCGACTCCTAATGTTTCTAATGCTTTTGCAAAAGCATTTTGATGCGCATTATCTCTAACCATAAGAAAAGCTACTGTTTCTCTTAGAGTTTTATTACTGCTCATCTCATAAATTCTTGATTTTTGAAGTACACCAGTTGATTCTAATGAAACATTATTGATTAAATTTGCTACTAAATTACCGTGGTCATAAACCCAGGAACCATTCCATGGGTTACCTCCTGCATCAACTGGTAAGGATGCTTTAGCACCTATAATGAAATGATGGGGATTTGCCCCATCTTGAATAACATCATCTAACGGAGCATTATCAAATGCTTGGTTACCTGGGCTAGAACCACCAGCACCATTTAAAAGTTGATTTATTGTCGATTGTACTAATTCTATATGACTAAGCTCTTCTATAAATACCCCTCTTAATAGGTCTCGATATTTTTTTGCTTTTCCTCTGAAGTTGGCACTTTGAAATGAATATTGCATCATTGTCCGTATTTCTCCAAATTGTCCACCTAGAGCTTCTTGAAGCACCTTGGCTGCATGTGGATCTGGTTTATCAGGAACAATCATATTAATTAAATCTTCTTTGTAAAAATACATGAATGTATTCCTCCGTTTTTGAGTTGTAAATTCTAATAATAAATCTATTTTGTGTTAAAAAAATCGTTTTATCCATTTATCCATTTAAAAAGCGCATCTGGGGAGAAATCTTTCTTTGTGAAATTAAGGCTTTAGCCCACATTTTTTAAAAAACTAACCAAAAAAAACACAAAATGTGAACAAAAAAGAAGAGTCATGCATTGACTCTTCTTTAAATGAAATTCCGATGAAACTACTCTTATTATGCGATTTTTATCATGCAGAAAGGATGAGTAAAGAAAAGAACAGCGAGCGTGAGGGATGCACTCTTTGAAGAATCATTGGTTGGCAAACCAATGTAACCATTGTATTTTATGTTCAATCATTTTAATGCTGGGGTTAAATAATGATGTTTCATAAAAAGGTTAAAAATTCATTTATAAATCTATAAGAACGCTAAAGAGAAACATTACAACCAAGATATTTATGTACATGGCTGCTATAACTATGCCATAATGAATTTTTTTAAAAAGGAATAATGAAGTTGGGGCTAGTAATCCCCCGAAAATGAGCATGCCGAATATTTCATTTGAATAGAAGAAAATAATCACCTACAGACAATTTTCTACTTAGTGTATTTAATTGATAAATTTTTATACGAAGGTTAACGAAATATGTTTAATTCAGTAAGCTTGGACAGTCTATAGGCTAGCTCGTATGAATTGCCTTCATAAAGGTGAAATGAGAGTGAATCATTGAGGTATTCCACTTTTTGTTGGAATTCCTCTAAACAGCCTATTTGTGCTGACCAATGGAGATCAGGAATAGAGACAATATATTTTTCTTCTGGAGTTTTAATAATGTATACATTTGAGTGTCTTTCTCCTAATAAATGCATTTTTTCTTGAAGATATTTCATCTATTCTACACCTCAACTTCTCCATTTATTAAAAGTATTATATAAATGAAAAGGAGACAAAGAAAGCAAAATCTATTAGAAACACTGAAAAGGAGACTAAAGGCTCTAGGGAAAAAGTCTACAATAATGGGAATCGTTAACTTCTTCAGTATGAATTAATAAAAGAAGAGCCGATGGGCTCTATAAACCTTGATTAACTTCTCATTTGTATGGATCAATATACTGCCACTTTTGAAATAAGTAAATGAGTGAAGCACAAATAATACAAGTGATAAAAATGATGATATGGATAGAATCATCCATTTTATAAATCCCGAAATATTCATAAAGGTTCATGATACCAAAAGAAAAGACTGCATCGCTAATTGTATTAATTGTTATATAAATCCAAAAGTTACCAAATGTAAAGTATAGAAATATAGTAGGTAAGACTATGTATAAGCCGTAGACAAAAGGAGTTGTATTAGTTAATGGGAAAATGGTTTGCACAACTTCAACTAGATGATATCTTTGATATAGTTGAAATACTATTGTTAAAAGCAGGGCACTTACTAATCCACCGGGAATGAAGGACTTTACCCTTTTAGGATCTAAAAAAAGGAGAAAGAACCAAGGTAGAATCAACATAGTCCACAAGAAAATATGGGTAAACATTCAACTATACCTCCAATAAGTAGATAATTATACTCTTACCGATAACACCTTAGTCTATGCATAAAAAGTCGGGAATCGCCGGAACCCTTAAATGAGTTGAGATGAGAAAAATTCTCGAATAATTTGTTCTGCAAACAATAAAAATAGGTTTCTAAATTTTATAATAAAAAATTTAAAAAGAGGTGATTGTATGAGAGAAAAATTATTAAGTATTCAACTTCCTGATAGATATGAAGAAAATTTGTTTGAATATATTCCTACACTAGATGGTGTTCCAGAGTTAATTGATTACTTAAACCTCGGATACTCCAAAAACCAATACAAAAAAATGACATCATTAGTCACAATTGAAAGTATGAAATTCAATTTAATTGAAGCAAAAAAAGACAATGCTCTTTCAAAGGAGGAAGTGGAAAAAGGAAATAAATTGATTGTAGAAGCGATTGAAAGATATAACTCAATATAAAGCACTAAATAATCTTCATAAGATAGGTACTAGAAAACAAAAAACAATCATACAGCCATTTTAGCGCCGGAAAGTGATAGTAAAGCTGAAACTGTTCCTTTTCAGCTGTCTTTAGCAATTCTCATGTATACATCTTCATAAAAACCAGAACTAGCATATCTCAAGTTAGATGTGTTTTTTGTGTTGGGGTAATTCCGTCAAACATCTCACTAAAAAACGCAAGGAGCCGCAAAAAAATAACCGAAAATGGTCCGTTTGTTTTCTTTTTTCGACAAATTCTTCGCTTTTTTGTACCGAAGTACCTAAAAATATTACCCCAATTTACAAGTAATAACTTCACAACCTATCATTAAATTATAAAAATAATAAATTTTCAAAAAAATAGGGGTGGAGTTATGAAGTTTAAAAAGCTAAAGCCGTTACTTACGTTGACGATGGCCGCTGGTATGATATTTTCGTTCAGTGTACCTAGTCATTCAATGGCAGCTGAGAATGATCAGTTCAATATGAAACAGATTGAATCTATGCTCAGTGGTTTATCCAAAGAAGAAAGAGCGACTTTGAATGAATTAAATGCGTCACCAACATTTACAATTTCTCCAGATATTAAGCAGGATAGTGCAGAATTAGTTTCTGTTATTGTAGAATTTAAAACACTTCCAGCAAAAGTGGCTGTTAAACAGCAACTTTTATTAGGTAAGCAAAAAGCGGTTAATAATGCAGAACAGCAAGTTGAGGCTTCTCATAAATCCTTTTCAACATTTATATCCTCAATGAAAAAGAAAAAATCTATTGATAAGTTTGATGCCAATAAGCTTGAGATCATTCATGAATACAAACACGCTTTTAATGGGGTATCAATGACTTTACCTGGTACGGCTGTTCAATCATTACTTGCCTCTGATGAAGTAAAAAGAATATGGAGTAACAAAGAAATCAAATTAGATTTACCTAGTGAAGATGAGAAGGTTAGTCCGAAAATGGCTGATAGTGTACCTCAAATTGGGGTGGATCAATTGCATGATGAAAATATTAAGGGAGAAGGCATTAAAGTCGGTGTAATCGATACAGGAATTGATTATAACCATCCTGATTTAATGGATGCTTATAAAGGATATCGCTATACCGATGGCGAGAATCCTGCTGAGGTAGAGCCATCTTCAGTTAAAGGCTGGGATTTTGTTGATAATGATGCTGACCCAATGGAAACTACCTATGAAGATTGGGTTGGAAATGATGAAGGGTATCCTGAAGAATACGGTGGAGCGACTTATTATACATCTCATGGTACTCACGTATCAGGAACGATAGCAGCAAACCCTGATAACACTGTAGATTATGCTGTAACCGGGGTAGCACCAGAAGTTGATTTATATAATTATAGAGTGCTGGGTCCATACGGATCTGGAAGTAACGAAGATGTTATGGCTGGTATTGATAAAGCAGTTGCAGATGAAATGGATGTAATGAATTTATCACTTGGAACTTCTGTCAATGACCCACTAGACCCGACCTCTATTGCGATAAACCAAGCGATGCTTTCTGGGGTTGTTGCGGTAGTGGCTGCAGGAAATGCAGGTCCAGATGAAAAAACACTCGGTTCACCTGGTACAGCTGCTTTAGGTATTACTGTAGGGGCAAGTGACTCCGATATGAGTATCCCGACTTTAGATGTAACCGTTAAAGGACAAAAACTATCCTTAATGTTACTAGCGAAGAATTTTTCTGATAAGTTGGCATTACTAGAGGGTAAAGAGTTACCGATTGTTGAAGCTGGGATTGGCCAAGAGACGGATTTCCAAGGGTTAGATGTGAAAGGGAAAATCGCATTAATTGAAAGAGGCACTTTGACATTTGATGAGAAAATTAAACATGCGAAAGATGCAGGAGCAATAGCTGTTATTATCTATAACAATGAAGAAGGGCAAATCCCATCCTACTTGGGAGAAGGAAGTGAATATCTCCCATCTTTCCGCCTGTCAAAAGAAGATGGAGAGAAATTGAAAGCGAGTGGAGTCAATAAAATCACTTTAACAAATCTTGATGAAACGACAACAGAGGGAGATCATTTAGCTGACTTTAGTTCAAGAGGTCCGGTGAATGGAAACTATGATATTAAACCAGACGTTGTGGCGCCAGGGGTAGCGATATTTTCGACGATTCCAGAGTATATCCATAGTCCTGAAGAAGGAGTCGCATATGACAATGCCTATGCTAGAATGCAAGGAACGTCGATGGCAACACCTCATGTAGCAGGTGTAGCAGCGTTGATTCTTCAAGAAAATGAAGCTTATGACCCTTTCGAAGTGAAGGAAGTATTGATGAATAACTCAGTCGATCTGAATGGCGATTATTCAGTGAATGAAGTTGGAGCAGGAAGAATCAATGCCTATGCATCTGTACATGCTGAAACGACAATTAAAGTACTTGATGAAACGGAAATGATGGAGGGAGAAGGTACCGTTGTTATAGATGAAGAGACAGCTTCTATAGCATTTGGTAGGGATTATTTACGTGATGATGGTGAAGCGATTAACCACTCTAAAGATATAGTAATCAAAAATAGCGGTAAGAAAAAATCTTATGACCTTACAGTAGAGTTTAATCAATCGATTGATGGGGTCGAAAATGCAAAAGAAAATAAGGTCACTTTAAAAACGAAGAAGTCTGTTACAGTCGGTAAAGGGAAAGAAAAAACGCTAAACGCCACCATCAATGTACCAGCGAATGCGAAGCCGGGTGCATATGAAGGCTATATTCGTATAAGTAATCAAGAGGATGCCCAAGAGAAATATCAAATTCCTTTTTCCATCTTTGTTACAGATAAAGGAATTGATTCTTTTGAAACGGATCGACCAACACTAGCGAATGATGTTGGGTTTTGGCAAAACTACTATCCAATTATTAACGGATTATTTACTTTGAAAAGTCCAATGGAAAGCATCGACGTGATCGTGAAAGATAGTCAGTCAGGTGAGGCACTCGGATATATTGGTTCGTTAAATGCTGAGAATATGATGCCAGATCGAGAATATTTCTTGCTGTATATGTTTACAGGAGCAATGTTGCCATTTACGAAAGACCCTAATCAGCCAATTGCTGAAGAATACGTAAAATTACCAGAGGGAGACTATGAAATAGTCATTTTAGCGAAGGATGATAGTGGAAAAACGTATACAGTTGACGCACCAGCAATCATTGACAATACCGCACCTGAGATTGAGTGGGATCACGAGCCAGGTGTGTATGAACTGAATGACTCGATGTTTACAGTCGAGGATGGGGAAGAGGCATTTTATGTTCATGGTAAAGTAGAAGATGAAACAATCGGACTATTAAATGAAAAAGGTTTACCGTACGATCAATCATCTAATACGATGTATTTTGGCACTTCTAAATACGCTTATTTTGCAAGGACATTCCCAATTGATGCAGAAGGAAAAGTGAAATTTGGCATTGAAAAAAGTGATATTGAAAATCAAGAGTTATATTTACGGTTAGCCACTTCCGATTTAGCGACAGCTGTTAAGATGGAGAACTATATTTTTGTGAAGGAAGGAACTCCATATGTTTCCGCTAGTTATGATAAGGAAGCGATAAAGAAAAAAGACAATATTACAATGACTCTTTCGCTAAACAATGTTCAAGATATGATGTCAGGGGAATGGCAAGTAAGTTTCCAACATGACTTATATGATTTCAAAAAGGCAAATTTGACGAAAGAGATAGAGCAATACACAAAACAAAAGGGCATTAAAGTGAATTTAGCTAAACCGGTAGTAGAAAAAAGTGATATTTGGAATAGTACGGTTACATTAAGTACTGCTCTATCTGGAAAAGCTTTTGATGGGCTAGATGGGGATATGCCATTAATTGATGTGACATTTAAGTTGAAAGATGATGCTTATTATGCTAAAACAAGTAGCTTTGAAGTAGTAAATGGAAAGTATACACAAAAAGACGAGCAACAAGTTGATATTCCTTATTATAGTATCGATTCATTTGATGTGATTTCTAAACATACGACTGTTTCAGGCTCAGTAAACTTAGAAGCCTTTAATAGTGAGGAAGGATATTTTAACCGCGTTGGAGAAGCAAACGATTTAGGTATTAAAGTGTATGCTCAAACACGTTCAGGTAAGAATTATAAAGGTACGCTGGATGATCATGGACAATTCACTGTAAAAGGAATTCCAGCGAGCAGTCAGGATTATACGTTAGTTATTGAAGCACCAGGCCACCTAAAGAGCGCCACAACTTTTGTGCCTGGTAAGAAAATCGATGGCGAACTCTTTGGTCAACATCAGACCATCCGTCCAAAACTAGGGTTAGCCGGTGATGTGAATGGTGATAAGGTCATTGATATTAAAGACATTCGAAAAATCGTTGATGCATATGGAGATGAAGATACCTCGAAGAAGAAAGAAGATATTAATCAAGACGGAATTGTCGATGAATTAGACATAAGAATAACAGAAAAGAATTTCTTAACGAAAGGTCCTGATGCTGAATCGAAACAACCAAAAGAAAAAATCGGTAACAAAGACCTTGAATATTTTCTTCGATTAATTGGTTTAACACCAATTGAATAGTACGAATCCTATCGACACGACTTATTGAACTGCCCCCTGTTAAGTAGACAGTGGAAATAATAAAAACAGTCTAAGCGGCTTTAGCTCTATATTCTTTAGGGCTAAGGCCGCTTAATCGTTTCTGATTTGCCCCCTCATTAGGTTATTTTTTTCGAGATAAGTTTCATGGTTTACTCTACCGTATAAAACTTGGTCCTCCTAGTTTGTCTATTACTTTTCCGTCATGTGTAAGACTGTTAAATAGGATTTCCTTGCCTTTCTCCATCATTTTTCTCTGCTATAATAGCCAAAAAGAGACATGATTAACTTTTCACTTATTGGGAGGTTCAAGGATGGAAGGAAGAATCATCAAATACTATCGAGAAGCAAAGAAGCTTACACAGAAGGAGATTGTACAAGGCATTTGTTCTATTACCCATTTAAGTAAAATTGAAAGAGAATCTACTCAATACTCCAGTGAAATTATTTATATGCTTTGTGAACGGTTGGAAATTAACATGGAAGAAGAAATTGAACGATTTCACCAATTTAAGCGAAAGATGACTGACCTACAAAAGCAAATTATTATTCAAGATGATGAGAGAATTGAGCAATTAAAGAAAGAGTTAACAGCAAACTCGTTAAGAAAAGTACCTGATTTTCAAGCGAGTTACTTTTTAACAATGGCGAGGTACTTCTTATATAAGATGAAAGTGACAGAAGCTTATTACTTTATCAACCAACTTCAAAAGGAAGTGATAGAGCTAACCTCTTTTGAAGAGAATTCATTAAAGCATCAATTAGGGATATATTATTTTTTAACGGGGAGAAATAAAGACTGTATTCGAGAATTAAGTTCTATTGACCATGATAGCTATCATCAAAATGAATATTATTACCATCTAGCACTCGCTTATTATGCTGCTAATCAGAACGTACAAGCCTATTATTATGGTAAAAAAGCTGCTGATTATTTTCATTCAACGATGAATGTTAATCGCATGATAGATTCGGAAACATTATTACTTGTGCAGTTAAATGCGAAAGGTGCTCATGATTTTAAAGAGACGAAAGATAGGTATGAGGCTCTTTTTCGTTTATGTGAAGAGTGTGGCGAAGTAGAGAGAAAAGCAAAGGTATATAACAACTTCGCTTATGACCTTCATAAAAGGAAAAAATACACTGAAGCACACTATTACTATTTGAAAGCATTAGAAATTGCTTGCGAAAACTCTCCATTATACGCCATGTTTTTAGAAAATTATATTCATAATGGTTTTATTAGTGGGTTAGTACATAAAAAGGAATTGTTACAAGAAGTAAGAAAAGGGATTGAATTAGCTAAGACTTACCAATGGAGTGGGCTTTTTACATTTGAGTTTTACTCCTTCTTAATTGAGGGCAGAGAAGAGGAAGCATACGCCATAATAGAAAATAAATTATTACCTTATTATCGTCAGTCGGGTGATACGCTTATGATAGAAAAATACGAACAACGTTTATTTGCTTATTATAGGAAAATTGGTGACGTTGAAAACGCGTTTGAATTGGCAAAAAGTTTAATTGCTTCACCGACATTAGTTTAATTGTATATGGATGTAAAAAAACTGGGAATGTTTCCTTGAAGTTAAGGACACGCTATAGATAATCTTTCAATGGGAGGGTTAATATGGCGGAGAAAGATCAAAGGTTAACGGCATCTGAGTTAGCACAGCTATGGAATGCCTATATGAATAATAAAATGTATAAATGCGTCCTGCAATATTTTTATGAAAAAGCTGATAAAGGAGAGATTAAGGAATTTATTGAGACGGCTATCGAGATGTGTGATGAAATTATTTTTGATATTACGACGATCTACAATAAGAACAACCATCCATTGCCGAAAGCCTTTAGTGAAGAAGAAGATGTCAATGTAACTGCTCCAAAGCTTTACTCAGATGTGTTTATTCTTGCGTATATGCATGATATGACTCGTTATGGCATTATTGGTTATGGAACGGCATTAGCTATTGCGATTCATGAAGATGTGGATCAAATTTTCACAAAAGCATTGGAAAAAGGTTCACAATTATATAGAAGGGCAATTAAATTGCAGCAAGATAAGGGTGTTTTTCACCCCTCACCGTCTATTCCAATCCCTGAAAAAATTGAAATCGCTGAAAAAAATAGTTATTTAAACGGCTTTATAAGTGAACAGCGAGCATTATCAGTCGTTGAGATTATGAATGTGTACAATGATATGCAAAGAAATGCTTTAGGAAAGGCCCTGTTTTTAGGTCTTTGTCAAACAGTTACTTCCAATGATATCAAGAAATTCTTGCGGAAAGGCCTTGATTTGTTCGATGAAAATGTTCAAGAATTTGCTAATACTTTAATTAAAGATAGCATTTCTGTTTCACCGACTTGGGACTCAGAAGTGCTTAATTCTACCACACCACCTTTTTCAGAAAAGTTAATGCTATACCAAGTAGTAATGTTTATTGCTACGTTATCCGGCTATTATGGGACAGCATTAGGTACGACTACAAGACGGGATTTAACGGTAATGTATGCAAAGATAATGACCGAAACATTAGACTTAGGCAATCAATCGGCAAGTTTATTAATTAAATACGGTTGGCTTGAACAAGCCCCTCAGTCAGTAGACCATAGAAATATTTCCAAAAAGAAAAGGAAATAGGGATGTTCTGTGAGAAAAAATAACCCGATTGAGAAATTGTTTTGGTCGATTGCTTTTCCCGGTTTTGGTCAATATTTAAATGGTAAATTGTTTAAAGGGACTGTATTTTTAGTTTTAGAAATTTTATTTAATGTCATGGGTAATTTTAACGAAATTATTATGTTGAGCTTTCAAGGGAAAGTTCACCAAGCTGCTGAAGCCGCTAATTATGGATGGTTAATGTTTTATCCGTGTTTATACTTCTTCGCTATTTGGGATGCTTATAAGGATGCCGGGGGTGAAGGGAGTAAGTATTCATTCTTACCATTTGTATTTTGTGCTTATTTTGTAACGGTTGGTCTTATGTATTCAACAGAGGTATCAATATTTGGCGTGTTTTTTGGGCCTGTATGGTTACCGATGTTAGCTGTCATTCCTGGTGTCATAATCGGGTGGCTCATTCGAATGGTCATCCTTAAATTTTCAACTTCATCATAAAAGCCAACCCTTCGCATGGATATATGGTTGGCTTTTAAATTTGGTATGTATACAATTAATCCTCATTTACTGTTGCTTTGCATACGGGACAAGTAATTTTTTCATTCGATCTAAATTGGATTTTCTTCAAATCTTTCCTCGTAAATGTAGCAAAAACATTATAGCGGAAACCGCATATACAAGAGTGTTGGTCTTTTACAATGTGGGTTAAATGGGTTTCTTCGCTTTGAACGGTTGGATAGATCATAAGACACACCTTTCTTTTTTGTGGGAAATTTAGGCAAAATTAGAAAGGTTTTTATATAGGAGACCTTTAGAAAGTCCATAAGAAGTAAAGGTGATTCAAGCGAAAATAATCACCTCACACATCTGCAACCCGGCTGCCATGACAATATATGCTTTAGGCCCGTGGCTTTGCGTCTTTTACTTTCGTAAAATTTGCCCAATATGATAGATTCTATCACATATTCATAGAGTATGGTCGATAAACGTCCTTTTTGTAACTAAAGGGAAAAATAACTGAAAAATCTAATAATTGTTTAGTTTCCACAAATCTTCCTTTTTCTTTTTTGATGATATTTACTCTACAATCTGAATAGTTATGTAGTGAGCTACCAATTTATTTCTATACACTATTTCAGGTGATTATTGTAGAATGGGAATAAGGGGGTTTTTAGAATGAACTTGAAAGCAGGGTTATGGCAACAGCAAACATTAAAATTGACCATGACACAAGAGCTTACACAAGCGATTGCGCTGTTACAATATAATACACAAGAATTATCTGCCTTTTTGGAAAGTAAGGCGTTAGAGAATCCCCTTATGCAAATTGAAGCGAGTCCTGCACAAGCAGCCGATTCGAGATTTGATCGAATGAAACCATCAAAACAAAAAGTAGATGACAATAAACAGGACTGGATTGAACAAATCGGTTCAAAAAACCATACCACATTACAAGAATACTTACATTCGCAGTTAGCGATCGCAGAATTAAATCATATGGAATATAAACTCATTTCCTATCTCATTGGATGTTTAGATGAAAACGGTTACTTACAAACAGACTTACAAACTGTTGCGGGAAAATTCAACGTAAGTGAAGAGGATATGAATGAAGCGTTGATTGAGATTCAAAGTTTAGAACCCGCAGGAGTAGCAGCGAGAGATTTACAGGAATGTCTATGGTTACAATTAGAGAGACTTCACCCTTATAATGAAATCGCTGAGAAAATCATTAGTGATTATTTTATTCTTTTTGCTGATAAGAAATGGAAAGAAATTGCGAAAAAAATGAAGATAGACATAAAAGAAATCCAAGAAGTTTTTGATCTTGTGCAAACACTTAATCCAAGACCAGCTGCAGCCTTCCAAAATGAGTTAGCACCATATATTACACCAGAAGTCGTTATTCAGTGGGAAGATGGGACTTTTTCTGTAAGTATATATGATGATGTGCTACCAAAGATTCGCTTTAATGAGAGCTATTTTCGTAAGTTTCAAGCAGGCGGAGATCAAGAAGTGAATCGTTTTTTGCAAGAGAAAAAAACGGATTTTCAATGGATTGCTAGAAGTATAGAGCAAAGAAAAGAAACATTATTAAAAGTAGCATTAAAAATTGTTGAAAAACAGCCTGATTACTTCTGGAAGGGCCCAAATTATTTGCAACCGATGACAATGAAAGAGATAGCCGATGAATTAGAGATACATGAATCAACGGTCAGTCGTGCGGTCCGTGAAAAATATGCGCAAACGCCATTTGGAACGATTGAATTGCGATCCTTTTTTTCTAGTACGATTAAGACAACGTCATATGAGAATACATCATCTGAGCAGGCGAAAAACGCAATAAGTGACATGGTCAAAGGTGAAGATAAGAAGAAACCTCTTTCAGATCAAGTGATAGTTAAGCGATTAGAAGAGGAAAAAGGTATTGTGATATCAAGAAGAACAGTTGCAAAATATCGTGATCAATTAAAAATTCCATCTTCTTCAAAAAGAAAAAGATACGAATAAAGAGTGGGGTGGATGATTATTGCAGGTTGTTAAACTGTATACAAGAAAAGGATGCCCCTTATGTGAGCAAGCTCAGCTTGTCATTGAGATGGTCCAAGAAGAAAGTTTATTTCAATATGAAGCCATTGATATTGAAACAAGTGATGATCTAACAGAACGCTTTGGTTTAATGATTCCAGTTATTGAAGTA
Source organism: Cytobacillus sp. FSL R7-0696 (assembly GCF_038006865.1). Taxonomy (NCBI): domain Bacteria; kingdom Bacillati; phylum Bacillota; class Bacilli; order Caryophanales; family Bacillaceae; genus Cytobacillus; species Cytobacillus sp. FSL R7-0696. The sequence goes on from NZ_JBBOWA010000001.1 coordinate 2,450,504, forward strand.
GACGGTGAGATCCTTCAATATGGACAAGTAGATTATGCCACTCTTTCTGAGAAGTTAAGTGGGGAAAATGATAAATGATTGAAAAATAAAAATAACCCTGCTAATATAAAGTTGTAGGGTTATTTTTAAAGATTAATGATTAAAATAGTGTAAAAAGGGTATAAGAATAAAGAAGAAAAAAATGAAGTTTTGACTTCATTATATATTTTTATTCTCGTGGGACACAAAATGTCTTGCGTGGACATATAATGTCCATGTAAAGGAGTAAGAAATTGAATAAGTGGATGAATGTTACTCAAAAAGTAATTCCAGACTTGATGGAAATAATGAAAAGACGATATGAAATTTTGCAACAAACCTCTTTAATGGAGCCTGTAGGAAGAAGGAGTTTAGCGACAAAAGTAGGCATGACCGAAAGAGTATTACGCGGAGAACTCGATTTTTTAAGAGAACAAGGCTTAATTATTGTAGATGCACAAGGAACGAAACTATCGGAGGCTGGAAAGCATCTCCTTGTAGATCTCCACGAGGTGATTAAAGAATGGTCGGGATTAAATGATAAAGAAATAAATTTGACTAAAATGCTTCAAATAGAAAAGGTACTACTTACTTATGGGGATACTGATAAGGATGAAACAGTAAAGTCAGAGTTAGGAAAAGAAGTAGCCCGACTTGTTCAGGTGATAGCTAATGGAGGGATGACCATTGCAGTAACGGGTGGATCCACAATTTCAACTGTAGCTGAAGCGCTTAGGAAACAGCAACATATGTCGGATGTCTTATTTGTTCCAGCCCGTGGAGGCGTCGGCACAGATATGAGATTCCAAGCCAATACATTAGCGGCGCGAATGGCAGAAGAATCGGGCGGCACATACCAAACATTGTATGTCCCAGATGTCGTCGGTGAAGAAATGTATCAATCTATCATCAAGGAACCAGAAATTAAGCAAGTCCTGAAAGTGATAAAAAAGGCGAATATCGTTATTCACGGTATTGGCAATGCACTTGAGATGGCAGAAAGACGTGGTACCCATACGGGAAATATAAAGGAATTAACAGAATCAGGTGCGATTGCTGAAGCATTCGGGTATTACTTTAATGAAGAGGGTAAAGTGGTCCATCGTTTGCAAACGGTAGGACTACAACTAGAAGATTTGCAACATGCAGACTATGTGATTGCCGTTGCAGGTGGATCAACAAAGGCTAAAGCGATTGCTGCCTACATGAAACAAGCACCGAAACAAACCATACTTGTCACAGATGAGATTGTGGCACAGGAATTACTAAAAACAATTAATTAACGGAGGTTTCATACTATGACAATCAAAGTGGGAATAAACGGATTTGGAAGAATTGGCAGAAACGTATTTCGTGCAAGCTTTGAAAAGGAAAATGTAGAAATCGTTGCCATAAATGACTTAACAGATGCGAATATGCTTGCTCATTTATTAAAATACGACTCCATTCATGGAGCATTTCCGCACGAGGTAAAGGTAGACGGCGATAACTTAATCGTAGGTGGCAAAAAGGTTAAAGTGTTAGCAGAAAGAAATCCAGCTGATATTGGTTGGGGTGATTTAGGTGTTGAGTTAGTTGTTGAATCTACAGGCCGCTTTACAAAACGAGCAGATGCAGCGAAACACTTAGAAGCAGGTGCGAAGAAAGTGGTTATATCTGCTCCGGCAACCGATGAAGATTTAACGATTGTAATGGGTGTGAACCATGAGTCATATGATCCTGACAACCATCATATCGTATCAAATGCTTCCTGTACGACGAATTGCTTAGCACCGTTGGCGAAAGTTTTACATGATTCATTTACAATCAAACGTGGAATGATGACAACTGTCCACTCCTATACAAATGACCAGCAAATTCTTGATTTGCCTCATAAAGATTATCGTCGAGCAAGAGCAGCTGCAGAAAATATTATTCCAACAACAACTGGAGCAGCAAAAGCCGTTTCCCTTGTTCTACCAGAATTAAAAGGGAAATTAAATGGTGGAGCCATTCGTGTTCCAACACCGAATGTTTCTCTAGTTGATTTAGTTGCCGAGCTTGATAAAGATGTCACAGTCGATGAAGTGAATGAAGCATTGAAATCTGCCGCAAATGGAGAGTTAAAGGATATTATTAGCTTTAGTGAGGAACCATTAGTTTCAGGTGATTACAATGGCAATCCTGCATCATCAACCGTTGATGGATTATCTACAATGGTCATGGAAGGCAATATGGTCAAAGTCATTTCATGGTATGACAATGAAAGTGGTTATTCTCACAGAGTAATTGATTTAATGGAATATATGGCAGAAAAAGGATTATAAATGTAGGTTTGGTAAACATTAAAAATAAAATTTTGCTTACAAACTCACATCTTTATGGATATTAGATGAATGAACGTCTATAATGATAAATGGTGAAGGGAGAAAGGGACCATACCTCTCCCTTTTATTTTGACTTTTTCTAAACGTTTTCGCGCTTTTCTTGCGCGAGTAAGAAAGAAAACGGTGATTTTTATACATATAAATGAATGAACATTCGCCTTTCTTGTAGTACAAGCAGCTAACTAGAAAATAGTCTATTATTATGTTTAGGAGGGCCTTTTACTATGAACAAAAAGAGCGTAAAAGATGTTGAACTAAAAGGAAAACGCGTATTTTGTCGTGTAGACTTTAATGTGCCAATGAAAGAGGGTCAAATCACGGATGAAACACGTATCCGCGCAGCGATTCCGACAATTAACTATCTAATTGACCAAGGAGCGAAAGTGATTTTAGCTTCTCATTTAGGGCGTCCAAAAGGACAAGTAGTAGAAGAGTTAAGGTTAACTCCTGTTGCAGAAAGATTATCTGCCTTGCTAGGAAAAAATGTTGCCTATGCAGATGAGGCGTATGGAGAAAAAGTAGAACAGGCAGTAGATGGTTTAGATGAGGGCGATGTTCTATTACTAGAGAATGTTCGCTTTTACCCAGGTGAAGAGAAGAATGATCCGGAACTTGCTAAGGCTTTTGCCCAATTAGCAGATGTTTATGTAAATGATGCTTTTGGTGCGGCACATCGTGCACATGCATCAACAGAAGGAATTGCCCACCATATCCCAGCGGTTTCTGGTTTACTAATGGAAAAAGAATTAGAAGTGTTAGGCAAGGCACTGTCAAACCCAGACAGACCATTTACAGCTATCATTGGTGGTGCAAAGGTAAAAGATAAAATCGATGTCATTGATAATCTATTAGATAAAGTAGATAATTTAATTATCGGTGGCGGTTTAGCCTTTACGTTTGTAAAAGCACAAGGCCATGATATCGGCAATTCTCTATTAGAAGAAGATAAATTAGAATTAGCGAAAACGTTTATTAAAAAAGCGGAAGAAAAAGGCGTGAAATTTCTGATGCCAATTGATGCTGTTGTTGCCGATCGTTTCGCTGAAGACGCAGATAGTAAAACAGTGGCTATTAACGAGATTCCAGGAGATTGGATGGCATTAGATATTGGTCCTGAAACGGCTAATTTATATAGTGAAGTAATTGCAGATAGTAAGCTAGTCATTTGGAATGGACCGATGGGTGTATTTGAAATGGATCAGTTTGCTGGTGGAACAAAAGCAGTAGCAGAAGCATTAGCGGAAGCAAATGACACATACTCTGTTATCGGTGGTGGGGATTCTGCCGCAGCAGTCGAGAAATTCCATTTTGCTGATCGTATGAGTCATATTTCAACAGGTGGCGGTGCATCATTAGAATTTATGGAAGGAAAAGCCCTTCCAGGTGTTGTCGCTTTAAATGATAAATAAGTAATAAAAAGAAAGGACGAGATAGTATGCGTAAGCCGATTATTGCAGGTAACTGGAAAATGCATAAAACAATGAATGAGGCGAAGTCCTTTATTGAAGAGATTAACGGTCTTGTTCCAGATGAAATGGATATGGATACGGTCGTATGTGCACCTGCCCTATTTTTAGAGCGTCTTGTTGATTGTGTGGAAGGTTCGCCTATTGCCATTGGTGCACAAAACATGCATTTTGAAGATAATGGCGCATTTACTGGCGAAATCAGTCCTGTTGCACTTCAAGACTTAGGTGTATCATATGTCATCATTGGTCATTCAGAACGTCGCGAAATGTTCAATGAAACGGATGAGACTGTGAATAAAAAAGCGAAGTCAGCATTTGCTCATAACCTCACGCCAATCATTTGCGTAGGTGAAACACTTGAGCAAAGAGAAAACAATGAAACAATGAGTTTTGTTGGACATCAAGTTGAAGCAGCGTTGTCGGGGTTATCTGATGAGCAATTAACACAGACGATCATCGCTTATGAACCGATATGGGCTATTGGTACAGGAAAGTCATCTTCAGCGGAAGATGCAAACGAAGTATGTGCCCATATTCGTTCTGTCGTTAGTAAACAGTTTTCTGAGGAAATTGCCGAAGCTCTTCGCATTCAATATGGTGGTAGTGTGAAACCGGCAAACATTAAAGAATATATGAGTCAAGCGGATATTGACGGTGCACTTGTCGGTGGCGCAAGTCTTGAGCCCTCTTCTTTCCTGCAATTATTGGAGGCGGGTAAGTATGAGTAAATCACCTGTTGCTTTGATTATTCTTGATGGCTTTGCCCATAGAGAAGAAGTCAAAGGCAATGCTGTTGCTCAAGCGAAAAAACCGAACTTTGATCGGTTATGGAATGAGTATCCACACGCTTATTTAACAGCAAGTGGAGAAGCGGTTGGTTTACCACAAGGACAAATGGGGAACTCCGAAGTCGGTCATATGAATATCGGAGCAGGGCGCATTGTTTATCAAAGCTTAACAAGAGTAAATGTGGCTATTCGTGAGGGGCACTTTGAGCAGAATGAAACATTCCTTGCAGCGATTAATCATGCAAAGAAAAACAATACAAGCCTTCATCTGATGGGATTATTGTCAGACGGTGGTGTGCATAGTCATATTAACCACTTGTATGCCCTCCTTCAGCTAGCTAGTGACGAAGGATTAAAAAAGGTCTATGTCCATGGTTTTCTTGATGGACGTGATGTTGGTCCGCAGACAGCTAGAGGATATATTCAAGCAGCAGAAGCGAAAATGAAAGAAATTGGTGTAGGTGAATTCGCCTCTATTTCAGGTCGTTATTACTCAATGGATCGTGACAACCGCTGGGAACGTGTGGAGAAATCTTATCGTTCGATGGTGTATGGCGAAGGTCCTGCTTATCATAGTGCCCATGAATTAGTCGAAGATAGTTATGCGAACGGTATTTATGACGAATTTGTTATTCCTTCTGTTATTGTGAAGGAAGATGGATCACCTGTTGGAAAAGTTAGTGATAATGATGCCATGATTTTTTACAACTTTAGACCTGACCGCGCAATTCAGATTTCAAATACGTTTACAAACAAAGACTTCCGTTCATTTGATCGTGGTATAGGCCATCCAAAGACTTTATTCTTTGTTTGTTTAACCCATTTTAGTGAAACTGTTGACGGGTATGTTGCATTTAAACCGACAAACCTAGATAATACTCTTGGAGAAGTACTTTCACAAAATCACTTAACGCAACTGAGAATTGCAGAAACAGAGAAGTATCCTCATGTTACATTCTTTATGAGTGGAGGAAGAGAAGCGAAATTTCCTGGTGAAGAACGGATTTTGATTAACTCACCTAAAGTTGCTACTTATGATTTAAAGCCTGAAATGAGCGCCTACGAAGTAACAGATGCTTTGCTTGATGAAATTAGTCAAGATAAGCATGATGCCATTATATTAAATTTTGCTAACCCTGATATGGTGGGGCACTCAGGCATGCTAGAACCAACAATTAAAGCTGTTGAAACGGTTGATGAATGTCTGGGAAAAGTGATAAACGCCATTATTGCTAAAGGTGGAAAAGCGATTATCACCGCTGACCACGGCAATGCGGATGAGGTCATTACTCTTGATGATCATCCAATGACAGCTCATACAACTAATCCAGTACCTGTTATTGTAACGGAAAAAGGTCTAATATTACGTGAAGATGGTATATTAGGAGATTTAGCTCCAACTATACTTGATTTATTAAAAGTGTCTAAACCTGAAGAAATGACTGGTTCTACATTAATTAAATAAGTGCCGGTGTTCACTTCTTTGTGAACATCCGTGCCTTACATATAAATGAAGTTTGACAAGATGACAGCCAATGAAAAAGGAGAGATTATCATGCCATTTATCCAACATGTATATGCTCGTGAAGTATTAGATTCACGTGGAAATCCAACAGTAGAAGTAGAAGTATTAACCGAGTCTGGCTTTTTCGGCCGTGCGATTGTACCATCTGGTGCATCAACTGGTGAATATGAAGCAGTTGAACTTCGTGACGGAGACAAGGACCGTTATTTAGGTAAAGGTGTTCAAAAAGCAGTAGATAATGTGAATAACTTAATTTCTGAAGCAATTATTGGTTTTGACGTAACTGATCAAGTAGGTATTGACCGTACAATGATCGCACTTGATGGCACAGAAAATAAGGGCAAATTAGGTGCAAACGCGATTCTTGGTGTTTCTATGGCTTGTGCTCATGCAGCAGCAGAGTCTGTTGGTTTACCACTATACCGCTATCTTGGTGGTTTCAATGCAAAACAATTACCAACACCAATGATGAATATCATTAATGGTGGTTCTCATGCGGATAACAATGTTGATTTCCAAGAATTCATGATTATGCCTGTTGGCGCTCCTACATTCAAAGAAGCGATTCGTATGGGTGCTGAAGTTTTCCATTCATTGAAAAAAGTTCTTTCATCTAAAAGCTTAAACACGGCAGTAGGTGACGAGGGTGGATTCGCTCCAAACCTTGGCTCAAACCGTGAAGCGCTAGAAGTCATTATAGAAGCGATTAGCAATGCAGGTTACGAAGCAGGTAAAGATATTTACCTTGCAATGGACGTTGCTTCATCTGAATTCTTTAACAAAGAAACAGGCAAATATGATTTAACTGGAGAAGGTCGTCTTGGATTATCTTCAGAAGAAATGGTTTCTTTCTACGAGGAGCTTGTTTCTGAATTCCCAATCATCTCTATTGAAGATGGGTTAGATGAAAACGATTGGGAAGGCCACAAATTATTAACTGAACGTATCGGTGGTAAAGTTCAATTAGTAGGGGATGACCTTTTCGTTACAAACACGAAAAAGCTAGCACAAGGAATTGAACAAGGTGTAGGAAACTCAATCCTTATTAAAGTAAACCAAATTGGTACGTTAACTGAAACATTTGAAGCGATCGAAATGGCGAAACGTGCTGGTTACACAGCAGTCGTTTCTCACCGTTCTGGCGAATCAGAAGACGCAACAATTGCTGATATCGCTGTTGCTACAAATGCTGGTCAAATCAAAACAGGTTCAATGAGCCGTACAGATCGTATCGCAAAATACAACCAACTTCTTCGCATTGAAGATGAGCTTGGTGATTTAGCTGTGTATGATGGATTGAAATCTTTTTATAACTTGAGTAAATAATGTCTTTAAAAACAAACATCATTTTGTAAATGGTGTTTGTTTTTTTAGGCTATTTTGGTTTTAAGAGTTGTGTGAGCTTCGTAGTGGAAATACGCGTAAATACATGGCGGGAAAAATAAGGAATTGTAAACAAAACCAAAAGCCCTGACTCGTTTATTATGGACTTGTGTCAAATTTTTGGATTTTTACTTCGAATGCTGACTCGTTTATCAAGGAAACGCGTCAAATTTTCGGGTTCACTTCGAATTTTGATTCATTTATCATGGAATCGTGTCAAATTTTCGGATCCACTTCGAATGCTGACTCGTTTATCATGGAATCGTGTCAAATTTTCGAATTCACTTCGAATGCTGACTCGTTTATCATGGAATCGCGTCAAATTTTCGGGTTCCCTTCGGATGCTGACTCGTTAATCAAGGAGTCGAGTCAAATTGTCGGATTCCCATCGAATACTGACTCGTTAATCAAGGAAACACGTCAAATTTTTGAATCCCCTTCGAATTTTGATTCATTTATCACGGAAACACATCAAATTTTTGGATCCTCTTCTTAGTATACTTTGAAAAGAAAGGTCAAAAATACAGAAATATACATAATAGAGACTTTCCTAAAAAGCGACTAATCACATCGTACAAAAATATGATCATCGTTTTTGTGAATAATTTGTAGTGTGAGCATCTAGGCATGCGGGCATGAACTTGACATTTCATGATAGATTAACTTGTCTGTACATAGTAAATATGCTAAAATTTGAGTATTAATATTGTACGTAAATGGTTGATATGGAGGTGCCCACATGCATACACTTTTAATTACACTGCTAATCATTGTGTCTATCGGTTTAATTGCCGTTGTGTTACTTCAATCTGGAAAAAGTGCAGGTCTTTCAGGTGCGATTTCTGGTGGAGCGGAGCAACTTTTTGGGAAACAAAAAGCACGCGGCTTAGATTTGATTTTACATCGTTTGACGATTGTTTTAGCTGTTTTATTCTTTATTTTAACAATCGCAGTTTCTTATTTTGCTCTATAAATAGAGACGAACAATGCAATGCCTGGCCTCAACGAAAGGTCGGGTTTTTATTTTGCCTATTACAGGGAAAACTAATCATATTAAACAAACGTTTGATTGAAAGGAAGTATACATAATGAAAGTAGTTCAACCCAAACCATTCACATTTGGAGACGGTAAACGAGCAGTATTATTATTACATGGGTTTACTGGTAATACAGCAGATGTCCGCATGATGGCAAGATTCCTAGAAGGGAAAGGTTATACTTGTCATGCGCCATTATATAAAGGCCATGGCGTCCCGCCGGAAGAACTTGTCCATACGGGACCAGAAGATTGGTGGCAAGACGTCATGAATGGTTATCAACACCTAAAGGAAATGGGCCATGAAGAAATCGCGATTGCCGGCTTATCTCTTGGTGGGGTATTTTCCTTGAAATTAGGTTACACTGTACCTGTAAAGGGTATTATAACCATGTGTGCACCTATGCATATTAAGTCTGAAGAAGTGATGTACGATAATGTCGTTGATTATGCCCGACAATATAAGAAGCTAGAAGGAAAATCACCCGAACAAATCGAAGAAGAAGTAGCTAAGTTTAAAGAAACACCAATGGACACATTAAAGGCATTACAAGCATTAATTGCAGATGTCCGTCATAATGTGGATATGATTTATTCTCCGACTTTTGTTGTGCAATCAAGAGAAGATCATATGATTAATACTGAAAGCGCAAATATTATATACAATGAAGTAGAAAATGATCAAAAACAGATTAAATGGTATGAAGAATCCGGTCATGTCATTACACTTGATAAGGAAAGAGATCAGCTGCATGAAGATGTGTATCAATTTTTAGAGCAGCTTGATTGGCAAGTGTAAGTTGGATCGAAGTTTGAGGAGTGTTGTCAATCGTGGATAACCACAAAAAAGAGCTAGTCGATAAACTATTAAATTATATGAAGGACGAGGCGTACAAGCCTCTAACAGTACAAGAAATGGAGGAGGCTTTTGGGATAGAAGACTCCACCCAATTTAAGGATTTTGTAAAGACTTTAGTCATTATGGAGGAACAAGGCTTAGTTGTGCGTACAAGAAGTAATCGCTATGGATTACCTGAAAAAATGAATCTTGTGCGCGGAAAATTATCTGGCCATGCCAAAGGATTTGCCTTTGTTATTCCAGATGAACCAGGACTCGATGATTTATTTATCCCACCAAATGAAACAAATAATGCCATGCACGGTGATATTGTCTTAGCCCGTGTAGCAGCAGAAAGCGCTGGTCAAAGAAAAGAAGGAACCATCGTCCGCATTTTGGAACGTGGTGTGCAACAAATCGTTGGTACATACACTGAGAGTAAGCATTTTGGCTTTGTTATTCCAGATGATAAAAAGTTTGCCAGTGATATCTTTATCCCAAAAGCTGCTTCTAAAGGGGCAGTAGAAGGACATAAAGTCGTTGTTAAACTCACAACTTATCCTGAAGGAAGAAAGAGTGCGGAAGGTGAAGTAATGGAAATTCTGGGTCATAAAAACGATCCAGGTGTGGATATTCTTTCCATTATTCATAAACATGGCTTACCGATGGAATTCCCTGATGATGTGTTAAAGCAGGCAGAAGAAACCCCTGATGAGATCGATGAAAAAGAAATTGAAAACCGTCGTGACTTAAGAGGCGAAACGATTGTGACGATTGATGGTGCAGATGCGAAAGATTTAGATGATGCTGTTACTGTGACGCAGCTTGATAATGGTCATTATAAATTAGGTGTGCATATTGCTGATGTATCTTATTACGTAACTGAAGGATCACCAATTGATGTGGAAGCAGAGGAACGAGCAACAAGTGTGTACTTAGTCGATCGTGTAATACCGATGATTCCCCATCGCCTATCGAATGGGATTTGTTCATTGAATCCAAAAGTAGATCGTCTCACACTTTCATGTGAGATGGAAATTACGCCTGATGGTGAAGTCGTCAATCATGAGATTTTCCAAAGCGTCATTAAAACAACCGAAAGAATGACTTATTCGGATGTGAATAAAATTTTGGAAGACAATGATGAACAATTAATTGAGCGCTATGAGCCACTGGTACCAATGTTTAAGCGTATGGAGGAATTAGCTGCGATTCTTCGTAAGAAGCGTATGCATCGTGGTGCCATTGATTTTGACTTTAAAGAAGCGAAAGTGTTAGTGAATGAAGAGGGTGATCCAAAAGATGTCGTCATTCGCGAACGCTCAGTAGCAGAAAGACTCATTGAGGAATTTATGTTAGCTGCGAATGAAACGGTTGCCGAGCATTTTCATTGGATGGAAGTACCGTTCATCTACCGTATTCACGAAGATCCGAAAGAAGATAAACTCAGAAGATTCTTTGAGTTTATTACAAACTTTGGGTATATTGTGAAAGGAACAGCCAACGCTGTTCATCCGCGTGCATTACAGGATATTATAGAAGAAGTACAGGGGACACCAGAGGAAATGGTGATCTCCACAATGATGCTTCGTTCCATGCAACAAGCGAAGTACGATCCAGAAAGCTTGGGTCACTTCGGACTATCAACAGAGTTTTATACACACTTCACCTCGCCAATTCGTCGATATCCCGATACGATTGTTCACCGTCTCATTCGTACGTATTTGATCGAAGGTAAGATAGACGATCGCACCCAAGAAAAATGGAATGCGATGTTACCTGAAATCGCGGATCATGCTTCTGAAATGGAGCGCAGAGCAGTCGATGCCGAACGTGAAACCGATGAATTGAAAAAAGCAGAATACATGCTTGATAAAATTGGTGAAGAATATGATGGTATGATTAGCTCTGTTACAAATTTTGGGATGTTTGTCGAACTACCAAACACGATAGAAGGTTTAATCCATGTCAGCTATATGACCGATGATTATTATCGCTATGAAGAACGACAAATGGCAATGATCGGCGAACGTACAGGGAATGTATTCCGCATTGGGGATGAAATTACCGTTCGTGTCATTAATGTCAATAAAGATGAACGTGCGATCGACTTTGAGATTGTCGGAATGAAAGGCACGCCTAGAAGAGAACGCCGACAAGAAACAAAAGTGTTTAAAACAGGTAGTTCAGAAAGAAAGCCAAGGAAATCTGCTGCGCCAGAACGAGGAGAAAAATCTGGTAAGCCAGAGGGTAAGAAAAAGAAAAAACGCAAATTCTATGAGAATGCACCGAAAGCAAAACGAAAAAAGAAACGTAAATAGTCTAATGGAGGAAGCCTTTTTTGTAAGGCTTTCTTCCTTCTTTCCTTTGTTTTTGCTAAAATAAATAAAACTGCTGTGATTTAAGGGAGATGAGAAAGAGATGCCAAAAGGTGCAGGGAAAACAATCGCCCAAAATAAAAAAGCCTATCATGATTATACTGTCGAAGAAACATATGAAGCGGGTATTGTTTTACAAGGAACTGAGATTAAATCCATTCGTAACGGACGTGTGAACCTAAAAGATGCCTATGCACGAATTGTTAATAATGAATTATTCATTATTGGTATGCATATTAGTCCTTACGAGCAAGGGAATATTCATAACCACGACCCATTAAGAACGAGAAAACTTTTACTACACCGAAAAGAAATTAACAAATTAATAGGTGAGTCAAAAGAAAGCGGCTATGCCCTTGTTCCATTAAAACTATATTTAAAAAATGGCTTCGCAAAGGTTTTAGTTGGATTAGCGAAGGGTAAAAAGAAATATGATAAGCGTGAAGACTTAAAACGCAAAGAAGCGAAACGAGAAGTTGAGCGTGCCTTCCGCGAAAGACAAAAAATGTAATATGCCAAAAGCTTACAATTGATATTTCGTTTGTTTGTGCTATAATAGTAATTGTCACTTCAAATAGAAGTGCACAATCTTTGCTCAAAGTTTATCGAGCATTCCGTATGCTGCAACGACTCAGTTGCGCACCTAATACAGTTAGCAGCTTTAAAAAACTGCTACTATCCAATGGGGACGCTACGGATTCGACAGGGATAGTTTGAGCTTAGGTTGCGAGTCGAGGGGATCGTCCTCGTTAAAACGTCAAAGCCTATAACTGGCAAACAACAAAACAACTTCGCTTTAGCTGCCTAATAGGCCTTTAGCGGTTCCTCCCTCCATCGCCCATGTGGTAGGGTAAGGGACTCAAATTTAGTGGGCTACGCCGGATTCCACCGTCTGAGGATGAAGGAAGAGAACAACCAGACTAGCTGCCCGGACGCCCGTCGATAGGCATAAGGAGCAGCGAAACACGAATATATCGACTACACTCGTAGAAGCTTAAGTGCCAATATCTTTGGACGAGGGTTCGACTCCCTCCGTCTCCACCAAATACATATTTGGTGGTTTTTTATTTGGTTAAAACCAATAACATATAAAACCAAGCTATTCAAAAAAATCAATGATCCTCCAATAGGTTAACATCAAACGTCTCTTTATGGCCATTCCATTCTATTTCGAATGTATGCATTTTATTTGGCGTAAACATGAATGTCCCTTCCTCTCTTTTACTAAGCTGGTTATTATCATCAAGCGTTTCCCCACCGCCGCCGGTGCCAAACAGTGAAGAATGAAAATACCAATGGTCAACTAATACATTTTTTTCATCACCAGTATATTCTATTTTTATCTCATGCCTATAGTTATCCTGATGAATAGATGTATATTTAGAGGTAACAACCCAGTATTGTCCTTCACCCCTAAAAGAATAAGCTTCACTAGCAAATCTATAATTGTTTATATAGTTATAAATCAAAAAAGTAATGATACCTAGCAGAAATAATAAGGCAAATATTTTATAGTATCTTTTTTTCATTAGGGCTTACCCCTCCTTTTTCTCCTACTATACATCATATTATAATTGAATATTAGGAATATGATGTACATTAATAAGCAGGATTTGAGAGGCACTAAGAAGTACAGTATTGTTGTTAAGCAAACATATTAATACTAAAGGTAGTTATATTTCACTTTATGCAGGATTATAGTAAGTTAAAAAACAAGGCACTGATTAGTATCTATGTTTTTTAAATTACTTGTTATTTTAGGAAATGAAAGAACTATCCCTTAAATATCTACACAGCATCTCTCACTCTGAACTCCGCGATCCGCCTTCGTATAAAAAAACTCCCACTCATTCCCATCTGGATCGGTGATCCAAAACTTGTCTTGTAGAGCGTAGCAGCAAGTGGTATCTCGTTCTTCACGTGCGAAGAATCCTTCTTGTTCTAATCGTTGTTTATGGTGATCGATTTCTTCTTGTGTTTCTACTTGGAAACCAAAGTGATTCACTTGATTACCGTTTACTTCGTCTTTAACATTAAGGGTAAAGTTGAGTCCAGGTTGTTCTAGTAAAAACTTACTGTAAGTGGGTTCGACCTTGATTGGAGAAACACCAAATACTTTCGAATAAAAGGCGATAGATGCTTCTAAATTGGTTACGTTAATACCGATATGCACATATTTCATTTGAAATGCCTCCTTTTAATTGCAACAAGAATTACTTGATTTTCTAAAGATACAACAAAGTTCTTCTGATAAGAGATGGTTAACGGATTGCTCATTTAATTCATAGTAATTCCATTTTCCTTTTGTCTCTTTTGTAATTAAACCAGCATCGAGCAAAATCTTTAAATGATAGGATAATTTCGATTGCGGAAGAGAGAAAATCTCGGATAAATCACAAACGCATGTTTGTCCCCGTTGGCATAGCTCATACATAATTTCTAGTCTCTTTTGGTCGGCTAATGCTTTAAATTGTTTTTCATATTCAATGAATGGTTTCATGGGTTGCACTTCCTATCAAATTTTTTTGATGTGTTATTAGTATACTTTAACTATAATTGGAAAATCAAGAGATAAATCAAAAAAAATTGATGCGTTTTTTTCTAAAAGGGATTGCTTAACTATAGATTTATCTATAAAATAGCATAAGAATATAAGCATTTACTTATACGATAAAGGAGTACCTTAATGAAAAGTACAATTGAGGAAGTTGCGCTTGTGTTAAAGCTGTTAGGTGATAAAACCAGGCTAAAGATGGTGAAGATTCTTGAATCAAGGGAATGCTGTGTATGTGAGCTTGTTCGTTTATTTGATATGAGCCAGCCAGCTATTAGTCAGCATTTACGTAAATTACGTGATGTTGGTTTGATCATTGAATCAAGAAAGGGTCAATGGGTCTATTACGGTTTAAATAAACAATATGAGAACTTTCCCTTCGTTTGTACTTTATTAAATCAGCTTCCAAGTCAAGAGGGGCTACTTGAAAGTCTTGAAAAACAAGGTTTGCGCGTAATGTGTGATTAAGGAGGAATGGGTATGACAACGTCAGTGGTTTTGGCATCAGTGATTTTTTTAATCACACTTATTTTAGTCATCTGGCAACCTAAAGGGTTGTCTATTGGTTGGTCTGCCTGTGGTGGAGCGATATTGGCTTTACTAGTTGGTGTGGTAGATTTCCAAGATGTTTTGGATGTGACGTCGATTGTATGGAATGCAACGTTAACATTTATCGCTATTATTATTATTTCTTTAATTTTAGATGAGATTGGTTTCTTTGAATGGTCTGCTTTGCATATGGCGAGAGCGGCAAAAGGGCATGGTGTAAAAATGTTTGTCTATGTGATTTTGCTCGGAGCGATTGTATCTGCTCTGTTTGCGAATGACGGGGCTGCCTTGATTTTGACACCGATTGTTCTTTCGATGGTAAGGAACTTGAATTTTAATGAGAAAATGGTCTTTCCATTCATTATTGCAAGTGGTTTTATCGCTGATACAGCGTCATTACCCCTTGTGGTAAGTAATCTTGTTAATATTGTATCGGCCGATTTCTTTGGCATCGGATTTGTGGAATTTTTCACTGTCATGATTGTACCGAATTTATTTTCTGTTGCGGCAAGTATTTTGGTTCTCTATTTGTTTTTTAGAAAAAGCATACCCGGTCGTTATGATGGTACGCAATTACGGGAGCCACGTGTAGCGATAAAGGATCCACGATTATTCAAGTACTCATGGTGGATTTTGGCGATATTACTAGTTGGTTATTTTGCAAGTGAGTTTGTTGGTTTGCCTGTATCGATTATTGCTAGTATCATTGCTTTTATTTTTCTTATGATCTCTAGAAGAAGTGATGCAGTTGATGTGAAAACCGTTATGAAGGGGGCTCCGTGGAATATTGTTTTCTTCTCAGTCGGTATGTATGTTGTTGTGTATGGTTTGCGGAATGTTGGGCTAACGAGCTTGTTAACAGATGTTCTTCAATTGACCGTTGATCAAGGATTGTTTGCCGCAACAATGGGCATGGGCTTTATTGCCGCCATTTTGTCTTCGGTCATGAATAACATGCCGACAGTGATGATTGATGCGTTAGCCATTGCAGATACGAATGCAACAGGTATGATGAAAGATGCTTTGATTTATGCCAATGTCATCGGTTCTGACCTTGGTCCAAAAATCACGCCAATTGGTTCACTTGCTACTTTATTATGGTTACATGTGTTATCGCGTAAAGGGGTGAAGATTTCTTGGGGGACCTACTTTAAAACAGGTATCATTCTAACGATTCCCACCTTATTTATCACCTTAGTAGGTCTTTATATATGGTTATTAATTATTCATTAAAGGAGTGTTCATATGACGAAAAAAATCATTTATTTTCTTTGCACAGGGAATTCTTGCAGAAGTCAGATGGCTGAAGGTTGGGCAAAGCATTATTTAAATGGGGATTGGCAAGTCTATAGTGCAGGCATTGAGGCACATGGACTCAATCCAAAAGCTGTAGAAGCGATGAAAGAAGCGGGGATAGATATTTCACAGCAAACATCGGATGTGATAAATACCGACATCTTAAATCAAGCGGATTTGGTTGTCACCTTATGTGGCGATGCTGCTGATAAATGTCCTATAACACCGAAAGAAGTGAAACGAGAACATTGGGGATTTGATGACCCTGCCAAAGCAATTGGCACGGAAGAGGAAAAGTGGCAAACGTTTACTCGTGTAAGAGATGAGATAGGCGAGCGGTTGAAGCGGTTTGCTGATGCTGGTGAAAAGTAGTCATACACCGTCATGGAAGTACCTCCATGGCGGGTATTTTTATTCTGAATAGTTAAAATATATAGTTAATTAAACTTTTGTTATGCTACACTTGTAATAAATAACGACCAACATTGTCTAAGTCACTCAATGAAATAAGGGTAGGAGGGAATAGACGGTTTATGACTAAAAAAGTTGTTCGTAGGAATGGGAAGCGTAATGAAGGCAAAGCTAGACAATTGACAAATGAAATTGATAATTTTTTAATTCTATGTATTTATGAACAGCAAAAAGAAGCAATTGCCAAACAAGAGTCGATTGAAAAAGAGAAGGCACCTATTTATTATATCTCAGGTGTCAAATCTTTTATGATTTGGGAAAAGGCATATCAAGAAAATCCGGCTGTTTTTAATTCGTTAAGACAAATCGCAAGAGATCGCTTTATTCATCAATTGGCAGATCATATCGTGCATTTTCTTATCGAGAAAAACAAAAATTATTCCTCCCTATTTACAACGGTTTTTTTAGATCATCAACTAAGGGGACTTGCCATTTCAGCAATTGAAAATAGGCTAAGGACGGATACCTTTTTAAATGAGGAAGCTGCTTGGGAAGAGTTTTGTCAGTGGTTTCAGCGGGGAATCGCAGAGTGGGTATTAGATGTAATGGCTGACGAACTTGGGATGGAGCACCTCAGTCAACTAAAGAAAGCTGAATTAAATCAGCTCTTTTATCAATACCTGTCTAATTTTTTGCTGAACAGTAAAGAATTTCTTTCTATGTTCACGATAATCGTAAATGATTATGCTGATAAATGGATCAATCAACTTTTTAAATATAGTAAATGCACTGTACAGGAATTAGAAAAGGCTATCGCTCATGGAGTAGACTGGAGAAATTCATCTCTAGTCCCTTCTCAGAGAGAGAATATTTGTGTAATGAATAATGCCCCTTATCAAGCGGTACGAGAGGCGCTATATCAAGTTTTTCATTGGGATCAAGAGAAAGAAAGGTATTGTAGAAGAATCCAGAAAGGTCATGTGCAAGGCTTATTGATGATTAACGAGATAGTAGAAGATCAAAATGTAGATCGCTTTACGTTAACAGATTTGGATGTTGATGTACTCGATATGTTATGTGCCAACTTTCTTGCTATCGCCAAGCATCATGAAGATGTTATTACGATAGAGGTGGATGAACTGCTTCGGATGAGGGGCTTGTTACCTAAACGCGGTGGAGAAGGGAGACGCGGAGGGTATGAACGGAGTCAACGTCTAAGAATTATGAAATCGCTTACAATCATAAAAAATCTTTGGATCGATATAGAGACTGTGGTATATCAAAAAGGAAAACCAGTCAAGAAAAGGTTAATGGGTAATGCTTTTGACGTGTATGACCAAAATGAATCACAGCAAGTGTTGAAATATAAAATGGGTCCTATATTTTCCCCATTTCTATATGGATCCGGTAGGCAGGTTATACATCTACCACTTAAAATATTGCAGTATGATCCTTACAGAAGGTCTTGGGAGAAGAGGTTAGGGAGATATATGCATTGGCGTTGGAGAGTCCAGGCAAAGAAGGGCGATTATTTAAAACCACATTATATTTCAACATTACTCGCAGCGATAGGTGAATCATTAAATATAAGATTGCCTTCAAGGACAAGAGAACGATTTGAGAGCGCGCTTGATACGCTACAAGAGGATGGTTTACTCTCTGCATGGTATTACGAAGCATGGGAAGAATCCATTGTGGATAGTAAAGGCTGGGGGAATACTTGGAAGCAAGCAAAGATTATTATTCAGCCACCTGAGGAAGTTGTTGAAAGGTATGCTCAATTGAAGAAAACGACTTTTGAAGTGAAAGTGAAAGACCATCAATCGTTAACAGATCACGTCCTTTTAGGTAAACGTGTAAGAGAAGTAAGAGTGACAAATGGCTTGTCGTTATCACAATTAGCGCAAGAAGTTGAGGTGTCACAAGCTTATATCAGTACGATAGAACGAGGAATTAAAGTCCCATCTAAACGGGTGGAAGGTAAGTTATTACGCTGGATAGAGATAATGGAAAAGAGGCAATGAGCACAAGTTGTGTGATCATTGTCTTTTTTTCGTGGTAATCCCTTGCCATTGTCGAGGTGATCTTGTGTCATAGTCGAGATGATGTAGTACGTAAAAAAATAATTGTGAAAGTTTCTGCCTACGGTAAGTAAAGGTTTAGTTGTTATTTACTTTTTTTTACTACCTAATAATTAAATGTTTAATGTTTTCTTTACGCCTGATCCATTAGCGTTCATTTTGTAAGCTATCGATAGAAAGAAATTGATTTTTATTTAGTGAGGTGAATGTAATGATAAATGAAAACGTTTCCGCAAAGAATGAGCTACATTCTTTTTTTTATCCGCAATCAGTAGCCGTGTTAGGTGCATCTGAAAACCCGAAGAAGCTTGGCAATATCCAGGTGAAGGCATTATTAGATGGGGGCTTTCAAGGAGATATTTTTCCTATTCATCCTACTTCAAATGCAATTCATGGAGTGAAGTGCTACTCATCCTTACAAGCGGTTTCACATGCAGTTGATTTAGTCATCTTTTGTTTAAGTGCTCACCAGATTCAGCAAGGGCTAGAGCAATGTGTAGAAAAGAAAGTGAAGGCAGCGATTATTTTTGCTTCAGGATTTTCTGAAACTGGAGAGTCGGGAGAAAAACAACAAAAACAAATAGCGGATTATGCAAAAAAGCATGGTCTCCGTTTACTTGGTCCAAATTGTGTCGGCCTTGTTAATACGCTGAATGGTCTAGTCGGTACATTTTCTCCTGCTGTTATGAGCTATCCTCTTAGTGAACGACGCGCAGTTGGTTATGTATCGCAAAGCGGCGCCTTTGGTGTGCTTACGTATATGGCTGCTGCCCAACATGGATTAACGTTCAATTATTTTGTGAGTGTTGGAAATGAAATGGATACCAGTTTTGAAGATGTAGTCGAGTATATGGTTCATGATAAGCAAACGAAAGTGATCAGCGGTTATTTGGAAGGTGCGAAAAAACCTGAAAAATTAAGGGGATTGGCATACGAGGCGCTTGAAAAAGGGAAACCGATTATCGTTATGAAAGCAGGGCGAGGAACTGCAGGAAAAAGAGCAGCCGCTTCTCATACGGGTTCATTAGCCGGCTCGAACGATATTTATGACGCATTTTTTAAACAAACTGGCATGATTAGAGCCAATGATTATGATGAAATTATTTCATTCTCGAAATTATTCTTATCTGGCAAACTGCCAACAGGGAGAAATACCGTAATTATTACAAGCTCGGGTGGCAGAGGGATTAACGAAGCCGATCGTTGTGAAGCTAATGGCTTGTTGATTCCAAAATTAAATGAGGAAACACAACGGAAAATCAAACAAGTGATTCCTTCCTTTGCTAGTGCAGCCAACCCAATTGATCTAACTGCAGCGGCTTCTGTATCGGCACCAGAGCTATTTACTGCGCCATTAAAAGCCTTAATGGAGGATCCGGATGTAGACAATATCATTCTTACAGAGTTCCCCTTATTTTGGGATGAAGAGACGAAGGAATTACAAGAATTTGTTGAGATGTGTAAAAACACGAATAAATTTGTGTTAGTAAGTACATTTCCGTTAGAAGGAATGAGTATACCTAAAGGGCAACAATATATGGTCGACCATGGTGTGCCAGTGATACCGGGTAACTTACAAGCGATATCTGCGCTCGCAAAGTTAGTCGAATATAGCGAAAAATATCGTGCGTATCAAAAAGAGAGTGTTCGAGAACGGGCATCTATTCAGAAGAAAGAGAACGTAGCGTATTTACTGCAAGAGAATCAAATTTTAAGCGAATGGGATGCAAGCAAAGTGCTACAGGCTTACGAAATTCCCACTACAAAAAAGAGCTTAGCAACTACCGTGGATGAAGCGGTTCAGCAAGCGAACAGTATTGGTTATCCTGTTGTATTAAAAATTGATTCAAAAGACATTTTGCATAAAACAGAAGCAGGTGGTATACGTCTTTCCTTGCAAAATGCAGAGCAAGTAAAGCAAGCATTCGATGACATTCTTCTGTCCGCTCACAAATATCATCCTGATGCCCACATTAATGGGGTGATGGTGCAGGAAATGGTGGCAAAGGGGACGGAAGTTATCGTTGGTGTGACGAGAGATGCCAGCTTTGGACCGGTGATTATGTTTGGTTTAGGCGGCATTTTTGTTGAAGTGTTCAAAGATATTGCTTTCCGGGTTGCACCGATCACAAGACAAGATGCGCTTGAAATGATAAATGAGATTAAAGGAAAAGCCATTTTCGACGGTGTACGAGGTGAAGAAGCGCTTGATGTAGAGGCGATTGTCGACATCTTACTGCGTGTATCCTCACTTGTACAAGATTATGACATTGAAGAGCTAGATTTAAATCCAATCATTGTGACTGAAAAGTGCGCAAAAGCGGTAGATGCACTAATTGTAACAAGCGCTGCACAAACAGAAAATATGCTCGCTAGGAGGTAGTGGTAACGATGCTCGATCAGACAATTATCGGTAAGACTGGGCCAACGTTCATGTTTGAAGTGGATAAAAGACATGTTAAACAATTTGCTCAAGCTATAGGTGATGACAATCCATTATATACGGAACCAACTTATGCTAATCAGAGTCCCTATAATGGGCTGATTGCGCCACCTACTTTTCCGGTGGTAGCAGGGGTAGAGGGTGAAGGAATAGAGCTAGATTTAGATAAAAAGAGAATGCTTCATGGTGAGCAGTCCTTTATTTATCATCGCCCACTAAAAGTAGGCGAGTCTCTTACTTGCCAAATAAAAGTAGCAGACCTTTATGAAAAAGAAGGAAAAAAAGGAAAGATGCAATTTATTATTCTGGATACCAAAATGAGAGACACAGAGGGGGATTTAGTGGTTACAAGTCGCATGAATATCATCTATACCCAGCCTCCAGTCCAGGCAGTATAACGATACGAGGAGGAATGACAATGCTAAGATTTGCCGATTTGGTAGACGGTCAAGAGTTAAAACCATTAGTGAAGCCTGCGGTATCGAAGGTTCAACTCGTCAAATACGCGGGAGCATCAGGAGATTACAACTTACTGCATACAGACGATGCTTTTGCTAGAAGTATGGGATTACCAGGAGCCATCGCACATGGCATGTTAGTCATGGGATTTTTGGGAGAATATATCCAACAATTAGCGGGTGTGACTGCAAGAGTAGCGAAGTTTAACATGCGTTTTGGAGCGATGACTAAACCAGGAGATGAGATTACTTGCATGTCTACTGTAAAACGCGTATACGAGGACGAAGGAAAGAAATATGTGGAACTTGAGTTGCAAGCGGCTAAATCAATAAAAGAAATCGTTGGATCAGGTTCTACATTGTTGGAATTCTTTGAATAAGGGGGAGTTGACGATGGAAAACATTAAAAACAAATATGCAATCGTCGGAGTTGGAGAAAGCGAACGTTCAAAAAAGTCGGGTACAACCCCGTTACATTTGGCGTTAGATGCAGCGCGAGCAGCTATTGCTGATGCTGGACTTGAGACAAAAGAGATTGATGGATTTATGAGTTACAGTGAAAACGATTCATGTCCGGCACATCAATTATCTACCTATTTAGGCGTGAGACCGAAATATGTAAAAGATATTATGGGTGGCGGAAGTAGTACAGAAATGTTAATTGCTGACGCGATTGGTCTGATTGAAACAGGTCAAGTAAATACCGTCCTTATTTATCGATCTATGAATGGCAGATCAGGCGTAAGAATGGGCGGTGGTGGCTGGGATGTGAACATGCTGCAAAATGCGATGGATGGCGGTAGTTTTCTCATCCCATATGGAGCAGGTAGTCCTGGGCAATGGTTTGGCTTATTTGCCACACGTCATATGCATGAAACAGGGTTAACGAAGGAGCATCTAGGTCATATTTGTGTGAGTTTTTATGAGCATGCACAAAGAAATCCGAAAGCCTTCTTTTATGGAAAGCCATTAACAATGGAAGCTTATCATGATACGCCTGACTTAAGCTTCCCTTTTAATAAGCATGATTTCTGCTTAGAGTCAGACGAAGCAAATGCAATCATTGTTACGTCCGCCAAACGAGCTGAACAATTATCGAAGCAGCCCGCTTATATTATGGGAATCGCCGCTAGACAATGTGTTTCACACGCACATTATTGGACAAATGTTGATGAAGTTGCTTCAGACTATGTTGCTAAGGATGTATACAAAAAGGCAGGGGTTACCGCAAAGGACCTCAATGTCGCCTCTATTTATGACTGCTATAGTTGGGTTGTGTTGCGGCAGTTAGAGGCATATGGGATAGCGAAAAGAGGCGAAGTGGGGGACTTTGTTGCCGATGGACAACTCAAGATGGGTGGGAAGCTGCCGAGTAATACAGCTGGTGGCATGCTTTCAGAAGGATACACCCATGGAATGAATAATGTGATTGAAATCGTGCGACAGATTCGTCACGACTATGAGGGATCAGACCGACAAGTGAAGGATTGTGAAGTTGGTTTATGTACGGGATGGGCAGGTCCAGATATTGCTGGTGCGATGATTTTAAGGAATTAGGAGGAATACGAATGAGCTATGAGAAACCGATACCGTTAAAAAATGAAGATAATGCCCCCTTTTGGGATGCGGCTGACCGCCATGAACTTTTTTTGCAAAAATGTCATACATGCCAACAGTTTGCCCATCCACCTGGACCGGCATGTGCAAAGTGTGGCAGCAGTGATCTGACATGGGAGAACTTAGGGACAGATATTAAAGGGCGTGTGTATTCTTACGTCATTTCCCACCGCCCTTTCCTGCCAGGATTTCAAAATGATACGCCACTTGTCATTGCCGTTATTGAATTGGTTACCTATCCAGAAGTGAAAATGATTGGTAACATTTTGAATCATGCGATAGAGGATATCCATATCGGGATGGAAGTTGAAATGACATGGCAGAAGATCAATGATGGGCGTTCCCTACCACAATGGGAATAGGTTGAGAGGAGAGAAGAGATGGACTTTTCATTTTCAAAAAAAGAAGAAAAGTTTAGACAGGAATTACGCACATGGTTAGAGGAAAACCTGCCACAAGGGTGGTTGCATGGAGACAGAGAATTACCAGAAGATATAAATGAGTATTCTCGCTTTTTAAGAGATTGGCAGCGCAAGCTTTATGAAGGTGGCTGGGGAGCGATTGCTTGGCCAAAAGCGTACGGGGGAAGAGAAGCTAGTTTAATTGAAGAAATCATCTATCAACAAGAAATGGTTCGCGTCAGTGCACCGCCTCTAGTAAATTATGTCGGCATCCATATGGTTGCCCCTTTGCTTATGCAAATGGGAAGTGGCGAACAAAAGTCAGCTTATATTACTAAAATCATTTCTGGAGAAGAGATTTGGTGCCAAGGGTATTCTGAACCAAATGCGGGCTCAGACTTAACAGCTATTCAGACAACCGCAGTAAAAAAAGGCGATCGTTGGGTCATTAATGGGCAGAAGGTTTGGACGAGTTTTGGTCATTTAGCAGATCGCTGTTTCCTATTAGCGCGTACTTCAAAAGGGGAGAAAAAACATCATGGTATTACCGTTTTCCTTTTGGATATGCATCAAGAAGGTGTAGAGACTAGGCCCATTATCCAAATGGATGGGGAACATGACTTTAATGAAGTCTATTTAAATGATGCGATTGCTTATGATAGTGATATTGTTGGTGAGATCGATCGTGGATGGCAAGTAATGATTGCATTACTGATGCATGAACGTACGGGTATTGGTGGTCAAGTGTTTACATTAGAGCAGCAATTTCAAGATTTAGTAACGATGGCTAAGGAATGGACGGAGGACGGGCAGTCTGTCATAAAAAAGGAAAGTGTAAGAAATGCATTAATTGATTTATATGCAAAATCTCGGGGATCTTTGTTGAATTATTATCGTAATTTAACGAAAACATTGAAAAAAGGTCAACCGGGCTCTGAGGGCTCTCTAGATAAACTGATTGTAAGTGAGGCGACACAAGAACTCTTTGCCTTATCCTTATCTATTCAAGGTCCACACGGGATTCTTTGGAAGCAGGATGCGGCTATTGGTGATTCGTATTGGCAGAATAAGTATCTTTATTCTTTTGGTATGACCATTGGCGGGGGAACAAGTGAGGTACAAAGAAATACTATTGCAGAAAGAATACTTGGACTGCCTAAGGATCTAGGACGCTAACAATGTTGGAGGTGAAAAAGAATGGATTTCGCATTAAATAAAGAACAGGAATTATTCGGTAGTTATGTAAGGAAGTATTTAACTGAGCAAGGTACAACCAATATTGCCCGTGCTTTTATTAATGGTGATAGACAAAGATTTGATCAAGCATTTCAAGGATTAGTTGAATTAGGCTATCCAAGTATCAATGTCTCAGAAGACTATGCGGGAATGGGCTTAGGATTATTAGACATGGTATTACCACTTGAGGAGATGGGGAGAAGTGTCCTACCGGGTTTGTTTTTGGAAACGAATAGTTTCGCTGTACCACTTATCGAAAAATACGGTACAGAGAAACAAAAACAAAAGTATCTACCTGCAATTGCCGATGGTTCCCTGCAGATTTCGGTTGCTTGGATAGAGCCAAAAGGAAGCTACACGGCGTCATCGATTCAATTACGTGGGGTAGAAAAAGGTGATGAATTTGTTCTTAACGGCGTGAAATCGTTAGTAGCAGATGTTGAACTAGCCGATACTTTTCTCGTTCCGATTCGAACCACTTCACCTAGCCATAAAGAGGGAATTTCACTTTTTCTAGTGGATAAGGCAATGATAAAAAACGTGACACAGCAGCAAAGTATTGATGAAACACGGAAGCTATCGCAAATTTACTTTGAGGATGTAATCGTTAATAAAGAGCAATTAATAGGAGAGCTAAACGAAGGTGATAACATGCTCGAGGAAGGACTGCTATCTTTTAATGCATCAATTTGCGCCATTATGGTGGGTTGTATGGCTGCGATCGTGGATATGGCAGCAGAATACGCAAAGATACGGGAACAATTCGGGCAACCGATTGGCCGTTTCCAAGCCATTAAACATGCGATTGCCAATATGAAAGTGGATTTAGAACTGTCAAGGTCGCTATCCTATTATGCCAATTGGGCTTACGATACAACAGCTGAGGATCGTCAGGAATCGATATTTGTGGCACGTATTTTCATTCATAACGCCCTGCAAAAAGCAGCAGCAGCTAATGTGCAAATACATGGAGGGATTGGATTTACTGAAGAATTAGATTGTCATTTATATGTGAAAAGAGCGCGCTATTATGAACACTATCTAGGTAGTAGTGAGTGCTATTATGAAAAGGCAGCAGCAGCTTTAGGATGGTAAAAGAAAAAAGAGGAGTGATTGAATGCAGACCATAAATGAAATCGAACATTATTTAAATGTAATCAATGGAAAGCAATTGCCAGCTACTCAAGGAAAACAATTAACAAGTATAAACCCTGCAAATGGCAAGGTGTGGGCAACGATCCCTTGTAGTACAGAAGAAGATATTGACTTAGCAATCAAGCATGCCAAACAGGCCGTCCCAGCTTGGTCGCAATTATCAGCAATGGAACGTGCAAAATATTTAAGAGAAATTGCGTTACAGGTTGAAAAGTATGGCGAAGAGTTAGCAATGTTAGAAACGAAGGATAATGGGTGGGTTTATCGGGAAACATTGCACGGTCTCATTCCATCATTAGTGAGTATTTGGTTAGACGCAGCAGGAGCGGCGTCACATGTCAGTAAAGGTGAAACGGTCCAACTTGATGAGGAAACAATCGGGTACACGCTTAGGGAACCGTTAGGCATTGTTGTTGGTATTCTTCCATGGAATGCCCCATTATTTACCTTTACGATTAAAGCGGCGTATGCCCTTGCAGCAGGCAATGCCGTGATTATCAAACCTTCCGAGCATGCGAGTGTATCGAGCTTAAAATATACAGAACTGCTTAATCAAATTCTTCCTCCGGGAATATTAAACGTCATCTCAGGAGATGGTTCTACAGGTTCGTACTTGGTCGGTCATAGAGATGTTGATCGGGTGACGTTAACGGGATCAGGTCAAACTGCTCGTGCGATTACAAAGAAGCTGGCACAATCGCCAAAGCCTGTCACTTTTGAACTTGGAGGGAAATCCCCCAATATTGTGTTCGCTGATGCGGATGTAAAGAAAGCGGCAGAAGGCGTCACATTAAATGGTATTTTTACGGGGAATGCTGGACAAATTTGTGTCGGCGGCTCTCGCATTCTTGTACAAAAAGATATCTTACCCGATTTTCTTCCTTTAATGAAAAAGTCCATTGAAGAGTCAATTCATTTTGGTGATCCTATGAATCTAGCGACATCGATGGGACCAATTGCGAACAATGTCCAATATAAAAAGGTTTGCGACTTTATTGAATTAGGAAAGCAGGAGGGGGGAGAAGTCATCTTTGGAGGAAATTACGGTGGGGAGAGCTTCTTTGACGATCAAGCAGATCTTCAAAAAGGATACTGGGTGGAACCAACGCTGCTACTAGTGAAGGATTCTTCTCTACGAATCTGTCAGGAAGAGGTTTTTGGTCCGGTGGCGGTCGTCTTGCCATTCGATAATGAAGAAGATGCCCTGCGTCTTGCCAATGATACAAGCTTTGGCCTCGGAGCGGGCATATGGACAAACAATTTAGGGAGAGCCCATCGTATGATGAAGAAAATTGATAGTGGAAATGTTTGGGTCAACACGTATCGAAGAGTAGGACCAGAATTACCGTTTGGTGGATTTAAGGAGAGTGGATTTGGTAAAGATTCCTTATTAGAGAACACCCGTGAAAAGGCGTGCGTGATCCATATCGGGTAATTAAGGAGGGAATGGAGTGGAGGAAAAGTCTGTTAATCGTTCGTTTCATATTCTTTGCATCGGCATTTTACTTGTCGTGTTTGCAGAGGCAACACACATCCCAGCTTATCCAAAAATGCTCGAACATTTCGATTTAACTGCAGGCTATTCTGTCTATATGCAGCTAGGGTTTGCTTTAGGATTAACAGGCTTTCAACCGATGATGGGCTGGTTGTCTGATTCGTTTGGCCAAAAAATAGTCATATTGATCGGTTCAGGATTACTAACAATCGGTTCGATTATGGTGGCCATTGCTCCATCTTTTTGGTTGTTGGTGTTCGGTTTATTTTTAAAAGGCTTCGCCGGAGCGGCTGTGATTCCTGCCGGCGTGAACTTTGTCGGTACCGTATATACCGATAGTATGCGTGGTAAAATGATGGGTGTATATGGATTTTATACGGTTGTAGGTGGTCTCATTGGTCCTATATTAAGTGGGGTTCTCGTGGATCGCATCGGTTGGTCGTCTATCTTTTGGCTCTGCTCAGTCTTTGGTATTATTGCTTTCCTGCTGTTTACTTTTGGCGTACCTTCTGTACAAAGAAGCAAGAAGAGCACAATTGATTGGTTAGGCGTAATATTTGTCTTTCTTCTTTTAGCAGGTCTACTTACGATTCCAACATTTATCAATCAGTATGGTGTGACATCATGGATGTGGTCACCAGCATTAGTAGTTGCTGTTGTTTCATTCATCTTTTTAATTATCGTTGAAAAGAGGACTAAGCAACCGTTACTGGATATTGACTATGCAAAGACACGTCATTTTTGGGTTCCATCTATCATTGCTATTATCATGTACATGTCTTTTAGTAGTGTGATGTATTTATTAACGTTCTTCGTGCAAAGTGTTCAAGGCCATTCCTCTACGGTGGTAGGGTTATTGCAATTTCCATTATTCCTAACTATGGCTATATGCAACCTCATTAGTGGGCGTTTAATGAGTAAAACCCAACCAGTGCATTTAATTCTCTGCAGTATTTTCTTGCTGAATGGTGGGGTTAGCATGTTGATTTTTGCTAATGAGGATACCTCTTTTGTCTATTTATTTATCTCTATGAGTCTTATAGGTTCTGCAATTGGGACAGTAGGACCAATCGTAAAAGCACTCGTTGTCTCTCGGGCACCTGTTACAAGGGTTGGCGTGGTCTCCTTTACTTATTTAACGATAGAAAATGTCGCTTCTCGTGTAGGGGCATCGTTTGCTTTAGTTACTTTCGCAATCTTTGCCGCTGGAGGAAATGGCGCGAAAGGATTATCATCAACCGCAGTTTTACTGACAATCTTTACGACTTTGAGTCTTTTTTTCATCTTTCTCATGCCTAAAGGGGAAGAAAAAGAAGCCCCCGCATCTGTTTCTCAAAAACAAACGATAGAAAAATAGATAGATTTAGCATTGTTGCACTTCCTAATGGGAGTGTTTTTTTGTCTAAGATTATGGACGATGTTAAGAAATAGTCATCCTTTAAATAGTAATAAATGAAATTATTAATAAGGTTGGGTTACTACCATGTACAATGCTTAAATTTACTTCTTGTTTATTTTTCTTTTCATGAGGAAAAAAACAACCGGAATACTAAAAGGAATAAGCGAAAGTACCAAAAGCGAGGCAACAAGATGTTGTTCTACAATGGGCATTTGCCCCAATAAAAGTCCTGCTAATAACCAAAAAAACACCCAGAGGAATCCGCCAAGGGCATTATGTCTAAAGAAAGATCGATAGGAATAATTCATTATTGCACTTGCTAACGGGACAGTTGTACGCATAAGTGGAATAAACCTAGCGGTGATAATAGATATTTTACCGTAACGGGTCATAAATTGCTCAGCCCGTTGGAGTTGTGTTTCTTTTAATAAAATTGGCTTTAATCTTTTACTATTCCAGCCTTTGATTAATCTTCCAATAGAGAAGTTTTGGTTATCTCCACAGATGGTAGCAAGAAAGAAAACAATGGCTAGTGTTTCGATATTCAAGCTACCCACTGCTGCAAGAGCGCCACTAGCAAATACAAGTGAGTCCCCTGGAATAAATGTAAGTACCACGAAGGCAGTTTTTAAATAAACAAGCAAAAATAACAGTACATATATATATAATCCATAAGAAGTAAGGAACTCCCCCAGTTGTTTATCAAACGTGCTCATCGTGTAAAAGAATGTTCCCATTATACCCGCCCCTGATAGTAGACTCATTAGAGGCATCATATTCATCCAAGGTGAAGAAAGAAATAAGGAATTCGCCCTTTTTTGTTATATAGAAAAAGAGTCATATGTGTTCCTTAACGGTGACACATAATGACTCTTTCAATTATTCTGCCGTGCTTTCAACAAACTCCTTCTCACGCCATATATATGTTATCCCTAAGCCCAGAAGCATGACTACACCTGCAAATAGGTAAGGATAATGGATATTTACATCGAATAGAATGCCTGCAACTGCTGGTCCGGCAATGTTACCGAGACTTGTGTAAGTTGAGTTCATTCCAGCGACAAAGCCTTGTTCTTTCCCCGCTGATCGGGAAAGGAAAGTGGTAAGTGCCGGACGTAGTAAATCAAATGCTAAGAAGATGAAGGCCGTCACTAATAGTACCATCCAAAATCCAGATATGACTGTTGAGGCAAATGCTAAGACTACACCCATGATTAAACAGGCCTGGATCACTTTTTTCTCTCCGAGTTTCTCGACCATTTTTCCGAATAAGAAAATTTGGACGATGACGCCGAATATCGAGCTGATGGTTATAATGATCGCAATATCTTGCGGTGTAAAGCCAAATTTATGGTCTGAGAATAAGCTAAATACTGTCTCATAGGCAGATAGACCGAACGCTAGGATAAAGACGATGATAAACGCAATAAAATATAACGGATTGAACGAGCGTTTAAAATCTGCGATAAAACTGCTATTCGTTGCTTTTTCAGAAAGCTCTTTCATCTGCTCTTTTGTTAGTGGTTCTTTTAATATAAAGATAGATAAAATACATGCTAAGAAAGCAATACCGGCTGCAAAGAAGAAAGGCAGGCGAATACCATACTCGGCGATAAAGCCACCGATTCCTGGCCCAATGATGAATCCAGTGCTAATAGCTGCTGACACGTAACCCATTGCCTTTGGTCGCTCTTTTAATGTAGTGATGTCGGCTACATAGGCTGTTACCCCAGGCATAATAAAAGCTGCACTGATTCCACCCAAAATTCTTGATAGATATAAAGCAGAAATATGAGTACCTAATCCAAAAACCAATTCACTGATAGCGAATAGAAATAACCCGATTGTAATGATTTTTTTTCGGCCAAATCGGTCAACGAATCTACCTGCAAATGGGGAAGTAATCAATTGAGCGAAAGCAAAGACAGCGACTAAATAGCCCATTGTACTTCCAGATAAATGCATAATATTCATAAATGAAGGCATGACTGGAATAATAAGTCCGATGCCTAAAAAGGCAATGAAAATATTACTTAATAAAATAAGTAATACAGCTTTTTGTTCTTTTAACGGTTTTTGTTCCATTTGAAACACCTCTTTTTTTCTCAACGTATCGAGATGCCTCTCCAGAATACTTTCCATGAGGCTTCTAGTTTTTCTTGTAATCGTTTTGTATCACTCATATAGACAAGCTCAAGCATGATGCTATCGACAACACCAAAGAATGCGAGTGTAGGTATGCGTGGATGTTCTACATGCAATAGCCCTTCATTTATCCATTGCTGAAATTTTTCCTGTAATAAGGCTTGCGTTTTTTCTTCTATATCAATGACTTCAAGGTCAACCTCTTTTTGTAGATGAGCTGGTGGGAAGAATGACATTCTTAGCCAGAACTTCAATTGCTCATTTTGTTGAAAGAGATCTACAATTAGTTGTAAAAATCCATATAAATCTTTTTCTGGTTGCGAGCTTCGTATGTTGCTAAAATATTGTAATTTGCTTAGTAGTTCAGTTTCTTTGGCATCATGTAACACTTGAAGAAATAAATCATCTTTACCGCGAAAATGCGCATATAATGACTGTTTCTTCATGCCCACTTCTTCTGCTATTTGGGAAAGGGAAGCACCTTCATATCCATGAATCGTAAAATATTTCAAAGCTGCTTCCTTTATATCATCACTTTTCATTTCACTCACCTCTAATTAACGAACGTTCGTAAGTTATCTTATCAGAGGGGTTAAGTAAAAGCAATAAAAATTAGTTGGCAAATTTCAGCAATATCAGTAGCTATAATAAGAAATGACATTACTTAGAATCTGTAGATGATGTGATAGAAATACCATTAGATATACACGGGGTTTGATATGTTAAAATAAACTCTTAAAGGATGGATAGATGCGAGGGAGGTGGATAAGCATGTGTGAGTCTCTTCGGGAAGATATAAAAGAAAAGCTAGAAAGTGGTTATTACCACTGTGCGAAGGAGTTCACTTTATCAGTGATAAGTGGCAAGTACAAAGTTGTGATCCTTTGGCATTT
Source organism: Cytobacillus sp. FSL R7-0696 (assembly GCF_038006865.1). Lineage (NCBI taxonomy): Bacteria > Bacillati > Bacillota > Bacilli > Caryophanales > Bacillaceae > Cytobacillus > Cytobacillus sp. FSL R7-0696. The sequence goes on from NZ_JBBOWA010000001.1 coordinate 2,482,438, forward strand.
AGGTATAGAAGGTCCTTACCGTTTTAATGGTCTACAAAAGCTTTTTGATGGTGTATCGCATAAAACGCTATCTAATCAATTAAAAGAGTTAGTAGAAGATGGGATAATCAGTAGAAAAGTGTATCCAGAGATGCCGCCGAAAGTGGAGTATTCTATGACGGAATTAGGTTATTCGCTATTACCTATTATTGAAATGATGTATGAATGGGGTACGAACCGCATCCAACAGCTACAAGAAGAAGGCATATTAAAAACCAGCTTTGAGGAGAAGTAATCCTAAGCTGGTTTTTAATGTTAGTTATGCTTTGACCTTATTAGTTATTTAATAATTTTAATGCTTCACGATTAAAAGCGGGTAAGTCATCTGGTGTACGACTTGTTACAAGTTGCTGATCAACAACTACTTCTTCATCGACAAATTGAGCCCCAGCATTAATTAAGTCTTTACGTACAGAAATGAAGCTAGTCACCCTTTTTCCTTCTAATAAATCTGTATCAATTAAAAATTGAGGTCCATGGCAAATAGCGAATACCGGTTTGCCTTCTGCGATAAAATGTTTGGCAAAACTGGCGTGGTCAGGATTAATTCTTAATAAATCCGGAGAAAACCCTCCAGGAATAAGCAAAGCGTCAAAGTCTTCTGGACTAACTTCATCAAGCCCTTTATCCACAGTGAAATTTTGACCATTTTTTCCTCTGATTTCTTTTCCTGCTTCAGCATTTACAATGGAAACCGTGTGGCCAGCTTCTCTCATTTTCTCAGCCGGATCAGTGAATTCAATTTCTTCCACCATATCTGTTACAAGTGCGGCAATTTTTTTACCCATTCCATATCACTCCTTCTTTGTCATCTATTCTTATCGTAAATGGTTAAACAACAAATGTGAAGAACGCACTTTCGTTACACATAGTTACATTAAAGTAACTATGAAAAATCAGAATATACATTCGATTTGCATATATTAAAATAATGATTGACATAGATTTGACTCATATGGTAGATTTATTTTATCACTCTAATATATTAGCATACTAAAGTATTTTATATATTATAAATGGGGGGCTTAATCATGGGGAAAAAATTAACGCTTTTTGTTTTATCACTTTTAGTAGTTGGGTTTTTAGCTGCTTGTGGCTCAACAACATCTAGTGAGGAAAACGGTTCAGAAGAAGGAAAGGAAATCGTTATCGGAATAGATGATAAGTTTGCACCAATGGGGTTCAGAGATGAAAATAATGAGATTGTCGGTTTTGACATTGATTTAGCAAAAGCGGCAGTAGAAAAAATGGGTGCAACACCTGTCTTTCAACCGATTGATTGGAAAACAAAGGAGTCTGAATTAAGTAGTGGTCGTATCGATCTCATATGGAATGGTTATACGATTACAGATGAAAGAAAAGAGAAGGTCTTATTTACTAAGCCATATTTAAGTAATGCACAAGTGGTTGTGACACAGGCAGATTCTAATATTCAAACGATTAATGAGTTAGAAGGAAAAGTAGTAGGCTTACAATCATTATCATCGGCTGCTGATGCCTTAAGTGGAAATGAAATTAGTGAAAAAGTAAAAGAGGTTACAGAGTTCTCTGATAATGTACTAGCATTAGCGGATTTGAGAAATCGCCGAGTTGATGCAGTAGTCATTGATGAAATTGTCATTGATTATTATATGACAAAAGAAAATGAAAACTTTAAAGTTCTTGAGGAATCACTGGCACCAGAAGAGTATGGTATTGGTGTGAAAAAAGGAAACGATGAATTGTTAGCAGATTTACAAACAGCATTAGATGAATTGATTGCTGATGGTACGGCGGCAGATATTTCTGAGAAATGGTTTGGTGAAGATTTATTATTGAAGTAAATGAATAACAACAGGTTTTCCTAATTGGAGGAAACCCTGTTTTGTTTTTGGAGGATGAACGATGTCACTTGATTATATTATGACGTTACTTAAACCTATGCTAGAAGGCGCGCAAATTACAGTGTTACTTTTTATCATTGCCATTATTGCCTCAATTCCACTTGGATTTTTATTAACACTAGCAGCTCGCAGTAAGATAAAGCCTTTATCTTGGTTTGCCCATACGTATATTTATGTGATGCGGGGAACACCATTACTACTACAATTATTATTTATTTGTTTCGGGTTACCAATGCTTCCAGTCGTAGGTGAATATTTAGTCCTTGATCGGTTTTTTGCCGCATCTTTAGGGTTCATCTTGAATTATGCCGCTTATTTTGCTGAGATATTTCGCGGGGGCCTAATTTCAGTAGATAAGGGTCAATATGAAGCTGCGCATGTACTAGGGTTAAATCGTTGGCAAACAATGACACGTATCATCATTCCTCAAATGATCCGAGTAGCATTACCAGCGATTGCGAATGAATCAATTACGTTAGTAAAGGATACAGCGTTATTATATGCAGTCGCTGTTCCGGAACTTTTACACTTTGCTCAAACGGCAGTCAATCGTGATTTTACTATCATGCCATTCTTCTTAGCGGGCATCATTTATCTATTGATGACACTTGTACTCTCGTTTATTTTTAAATGGATTGAAAGAAGATTTAGATACGCATAGGAAGGAGCGCTTAGTATGACAGTTATTTCTGTGGTTGATTTAAAAAAGTCATTCGGTAAAACAGAAGTATTAAAAGGAATCAACCTTAATATTAAGAAAAATGAAGTTGTGTCAATTATCGGTCCTTCAGGTTCAGGAAAAAGTACGCTACTTCGCAGTATGATTAAATTAGAAGAAATCAACAGCGGTTCAATCATGATTGATGGGGAGGCATTAGTCGAAGATGGAAAGTATGCTAAACCTCAAAATGTGAAAAATATGATCGCAAAAATGGGTATGGTGTTTCAACATTTTAATTTATTCCCACATTTAACCGTCCGAGAGAACTTAGAAATCGCACCGAAAATGGTCAAAATGGGGACAAAAGCGGAAATTAGACAACGAAGCGAGACTTTATTAGCTAAGGTAGGATTAAGCGAATGGATGGATGCCTTTCCTGGTAATTTATCCGGTGGGCAAAAGCAACGGGTGGCCATTGCAAGAGCTTTAATGATGGAACCAGATATTCTATTGTTCGATGAACCAACCTCGGCATTGGACCCTGAGCTAACGGTTGAAGTATTGCAAGTAATGAAGGATTTGGCGAAAGAAAAAATGACGATGATTGTCGTTACCCATGAAATGGGCTTCGCCAAAGAAGTCTCAACAAAAAGCATATTTATGGATCAAGGTGAAGTCGTTGAAGAAGGTAAGCCAGATCAATTATTTACTTCACCTCAACATAAGAGAACAAAAGCGTTTCTAAAGAGAAATCTAAAATAAAGTCTTACACCCTCTATCTAATTGGTAGAGGGTGTTACTGTGCTGACTTAAACGATTCAGAAGAGGAACAAGAATAAAAGAAGTTTCCTTCGAAGCAATGTTAAACGAGACAGAATAAGTAAAGAGTTAGCAGTCTGCCACGAATTGAAACTAATTAGATCAGGTCTACTAAGGAACAAAGAAACTCGCCACTTTTAGGAAAAGAATAAAAAGGAGTCAAGTGCTTCGTAAAAAAAAGAAACCTGTTCTACCAAAACAAACGGTTTACCACCAGCTATAGTCTAAATACAAAAATGTGAACGGAGTGCCATTGTTTGTACACTCCGTTCACATTTTCATTAGGCATCAAAATAGGCTTTTGCCTTCGCAATAAAAGACTCTTCCTCATCAGGTACATCTTCTTCATAGAAGATAGCATCTACTGGACAAACAGCTTCACATGCTCCGCAATCAATACAAATTGAAGGGTCAATCAAATATTGATCTTCCCCTTTTTCAATGCAATCGACTGGGCATGAGTCAAGGCAATCAGCAGCTTGTTCATCAATACAAGGAGATGTAATTACATACGCCATTTTTCTCTTCCCTCCCAACGTTTATATCTGAAGTGTTTTCTTCACAAATGTGTGTCTATTGTATAATTAAATATTTTTATCTGTATTCCTCTTTTCTCCAGCATTTAAACCTATTTTTGGTAATTAGTATGGAGTATTAAGGAAGTGCTATTATTTTTCAAATATTCTTCATTTTCCTTTGACAATAACCACTTCCATTACATAGACTGAAGTTATAATCAAATATTCGTTTGAATGAGGTGCTTTTATTTTGGTTGCCAAGGTGAAGCTAGATCCTGAAGTTTGTGAAGTTATTTGTAATGATGAAGAAAAGGTTAGTCGAGTCAAACAAGAAATGAGTGATATAACAGGCCTTGAGCTAATCTTTAAAGCTTTATCGGATGCTACACGTATAAAAATTGCTTATGCTCTTACAATAGAAGAAGAACTTTGTGTATGTGATGTTGCAACAATCATTGATTGTTCAATGGCAACAGCCTCCCATCATTTAAGATTATTAAAAAATATTGGGTTAGCGAAATTTCGAAAAGAAGGAAAGCTTGTTTATTATTCTTTAGATGATCTCCATGTGAAACAATTAATTCAGATTGCCTATCTCCATCATCAAGAAGGGCGGCCAAATCAATGAGTGAAGGTGAAGCTAAACAGAACTATCGGATTGAAGGATTTTCATGCGCTCATTGTGCGGGAAAATTTGAGAAAAACGTACAAAACATACCTGGAGTGAAAGAAGCGCATGTGAATTTTGGTGCTTCTAAACTTTCAATTGTAGGAGATGCCTCTCTTAGCGACATTGAAAAAGCGGGTGAGTTTGAAAAACTTAAAGTCATTCCTGAACAAAAAATAAATGAAAAGACTTATCGTGTACAAGGATTTTCCTGTGCAAATTGTGCTGCTAAGTTTGAAAGAAATGTAAAGAATTTGTCTGGTGTACAAGATGCCCATGTGAATTTTGGTGCAAGTAAACTCTCTGTACAGGGGGAGGTATCGATTGCAGAGTTAGAACAAGCAGGCGCTTTTGAAAATTTAAAGGTAGCCGAAGAGAATGCCTATGTCGGATTAAATGAAAAGGAGCCAACCTCTTTTATAAAAAAATACAGTCGTGTGCTTATTGCTAGTTTGTTTGTTCTGTTTGGCTATCTATCTTGGATTGGGTTTGGAGAGAGCCATTATCTTACGGTTTCAATGTTTCTTTTCTCAATAATTATTGGTGGCTTAGATTTATTAAAAATAGGGGTAAAGAATCTAATAAAGCTAGACTTTGATATGAAAACATTAATGACTGTAGCCGTCATTGGCGGGGCAATCATTGGCGAGTGGGGAGAAGTAGCTGTTGTTGTCATTTTGTTTGCTATAAGTGAAGAACTTGAGCGTTATTCGATGGAAAAAGCCAGACAGTCTATTCGCTCGCTCATGAGAATTGCTCCGAAGAAGGCAATAATTAGAAGGAGCGGTATAGAGCAGGTTGTGTCTGTTGAAGAAATTCTAGTTGGCGATATTATGTTAGTAAAACCAGGACAAAAAATTGCCATGGATGGCATGATTGTTAAAGGTATATCATCCATCAATCAGGCATCGATTACTGGTGAGTCCATTCCAGTTGAAAAAGGTATAGATGATGAGGTATTTGCAGGTACATTGAATCAAGACGGTTATTTAGAAGTGAAAATTACGAAATTGGTCGGTGATACGACAATTGCCAAAATCATTCATTTAGTAGAGGAAGCACAGGGTGAAAAAGCACCTGCACAAGCTTTCATCGATCGTTTTGCGAGATACTACACACCAGTTATTATGTTAATAGCTGTCCTCATTGCCATCATCCCGCCATTATTTTTAGATGGGAGCTGGGAATCTTGGGTTTACCAAGCATTAGCTGTTTTGGTTGTAGGTTGTCCTTGTGCCCTTGTCATTTCGACACCAATTGCACTCGTTTCAGCAATCGGTAATGCAGCTAGACACGGCGTTCTCATTAAAGGTGGTATCTATTTAGAAGAGTTGTCGCATATACAAACAGTAGCTTTTGATAAAACAGGGACGTTAACAAAAGGAGAACCGGTTGTTACTGATTTTAATGTGCATGATGATGAGAAAGAAAGTGATGAATGGCTACGAATGATTGCTAGTATTGAAAAACTTTCCCAACATCCATTAGCTTCTGCTGTTATTCATTTAGCAGATGAAAAAGGGTTAAAAGGTAAAGACATCGAAGTAACAGACTTTGCTTCACTAACAGGTAAAGGGGTCCAGGCAAAGATAAATGGAGAAAAATATTATATTGGAAACCCACAACTTTTTACACAATTACAAGTAATGCCTGAGACTATAGGTGAAATGATTGGAAGACAACAAAGCGAAGGAAAAACAGTCATTGTTTTCGGAACGGAAAAAAAGATACTCGTGACAATGGCCATTGCTGATGAAATCCGTCAAATAAGCAAAGCAGTAGTAGAAAAGCTACACCAATTAGGGATGAAACAAACGGTGATGTTAACAGGAGACCATCATAAGGCAGCCAGTAGAATCGGGAAATTAGCTGGGGTATCGAAAGTGTATGCAGAATTATTACCGGAAGAAAAATTGGCACTGGTAAAAAGACTACAAAAAGAGTCAGGACATGTGGCAATGGTCGGTGATGGCGTAAATGATGCCCCTGCTCTTGCTTCTGCACAAGTGGGAATTGCGATGGGAGGAGCAGGTACAGATGCTGCCTTAGAAACGGCGGATATTGCTCTCATGGGTGACGATTTATCAAAGCTCCCATTTGCGATTAAGTTAAGTAGAAAAACCATGAGAATTATAAAAGGAAACATTACCTTCTCACTTACGATTAAACTCATTGCTCTACTACTTGTTGTCCCAAGTTGGTTAACTTTATGGATTGCAATTGTAGCAGATATTGGTGCTACTTTAATTGTAGCCTTAAATAGTATGCGCTTAATGAAAGTGAAAGAGTAGGGGGAGGCGTAAAGCCTCCTTTTTGCTTGAATAGGAGAATATTATTTCAGCAGTTGCTCTATTGTTTTTCCGAAAAATTCTGCAAACTTCATTAAAGTTTTTTCCTTTGGATTTGCTTGATTCAATTCATACCGTGAAATCGTACGGGCACTAATGCCGATGTGCTCACTTAATTCCTTTTGCGTCATATGCTTCTTTAATCTTTCTACTTTTAAGTTGAATCCTAATTGTTTAGACATAGAGGCTCCTTGTGTTTTATGGGTATAATTAACTGGTTATATAGTACCATAAAAGATGGGTTTTTTCAGTATTATTGTGCATTTACACTGTGCTAATAGGAGAAAAGGTGGGTAATAGATGGAAATAAGAAATGCGAGTAGAGCGATCATGATAGAAAATGAGCGCTTGTTATTAGTTAAATGTATGGATGAATTGGGTATCTTTTATGTTTTTCCTGGAGGAGGACAAAATCACGGGGAAACCCTTGAAGAAACAGTAAAAAGAGAGTGTTTAGAAGAAACTGGAGCTATTATAAAAGTAGGAAACCTTCGTTATATTCGCGAATATATAGGGGGAAATCATGAATTTTCATCGCAACATAAGAATGTACATCAAGTTGAATTCTTCTTCACTTGTCATCTGGTAGACCAGAATGATGCTATACTGGCAGATGATCACCAAGTGGGGATAGAATGGATACCAATAAAAAGCCTTGAGGCACTTCGGATCTATCCACAAGAGCTAACAAAATACCTACTCGATGATCACTCTCCCGTATATCTTGGGGATGTGAACTGAGATTAAAGAATGTAGTTTATAAAATTGCCATGCCTATTTAGAAAATGGTCAAAAGTATCGATACTTTTGACCATTAATGCAAGCGAATATTTTACACTTTCTCCATATAGGATCTATTTATAACGTGAAATTATTTATAGATCTTCTTCTTCAATTCTTTATTCCGCTCACTAAACAATTCGTTATGTGAAGAAACCATTCCGAATCCATTGGCTTCTGGATCGATGTATGTCTTCGCATGGTTAACAGCATTGGCAGCGTCTTGGAAGGCGCCGGCAATGAGGTGAACTTTACCATCATGCTTCAGAATATCTCCTGCAGCATATAACCCAGGGATAGATGATTCACTTCTGCTACTACCTGCAATATAAAAATCATCAATCATGTCAATTTGCATATCACAATTATTGAGGAGTGCTGAGTCTCTTTCGTATCCATGGTTGATAATTACATCATCTATCGCAAGGGTTGATACCTCACCCGACTCATGATTAGTTAACTCCACATACTCAATACGGTCCTGTCCATCACCAGCAACAAGCTTAGTAATAGAAGAGTGGAAAATGACCTCAGCTGAGCTATTCTTAAGTTGTTCTACTTGTGCCTCATGTCCGCTGAGTTCACCTTTACGGTAAGTCAAATAAACTTTTTTTGCATAAGGAACAAGTTCATTTGCCCAATCGACAGCTGAGTTTCCTCCACCTGATATCACAACCGTTTTATCACGGAAGCTTTGAATGGATTTAACTGTATAGTGAAGATTTGATACTTCATATTTTTCTGCACCTTCGATTTGAAGCTTCTGTGGTTTTAAAATACCCCCACCTACAGCGACAATGACCGTTTTGGAATAATGTATTTGTCCTGATGCGGTATGTAGATGAAAGATACGGTTGTCATCTTGGTCGATTTTTACAATTTTTTCATTTAATACAACAGTGGGATCAAATGTTAAGCCTTGAGTAATGAGTTGTTCGATTAGTTTCTCACCAGGTACAGGAGCTAGGCCACCTACGTCCCAAATCATCTTCTCTGGGTACACATGGATTTTCCCGCCAAGCTGTGGTTGAAATTCAATAATCTTGGTCTTCATGGAACGTAACCCACTATAAAAAGTAGAATACAAGCCTGCTGGACCTCCACCAATAACTGTCACATCAAATAACTCATGCTGTTCCATCTTGATCCCTCCTAAATTCCGCAATTGATTATCATTCTCATTAAAGGATAACGCTTATTTCCCTTTTCTGCAAGAGAAACTTCCTACTTTTTCATTATAAGATAAATAGGCCAATGGATTTAACAAAAAAATCGCAGAGTGTGTGGATATCTCTACGATTTTTTTATTCCTTTACTCTAATCGTTAAAAGGATGATAAATGAAATAATAATCATAGCCCCTACCCATAGCCAAGCCATGGTCATTTGTCCGGAATCGATGGCTAGATAGATAGCAATAGGGATCGTTTGTGTTTCACCAGGAATATTACCTGCAAACATCAATGTTGCGCCAAATTCGCCTAGTGCTCTGGCAAAGCTTAAAATAGCGCCAGAAATGAGCGCCTTAGAAGCTAATGGAACAGATATTAGCCAAAATACTTTCCAATCATTTGCACCATCCACACGTGCTGCATCCTCGATATCACGATCAATACTGAGAAAGCCAGATTTAGCTGATTGATACATTAAAGGGAAAGAGACAACGATGGCGGCAAGGACTGCAGCCCACCAAGTGAAAATAATGGGCCGGTCGAATAGCCAAGTTATGGCTTGACCAGCCCAACTATTTTTACCAAAGATGACAATTAATAAGAAGCCAACGACAGTCGGTGGCAGTACCATTGGCAACATTAAAATCGTTTCGACGACTGCTTTGCCTTTAAAAGACCTCCTTGCGAGATAATAGCCAGCAATTGTTCCAATTATAACGACGATTATTCCAGCGAGAATGGCAATTTTTAATGAAATCCATATGGGACTTAGAAAGGTTGAACTGGTAATATTATTGAGCAGTGAATCCATATTCCTCAAAGGCCTTTAATGCTTCATCAGATTGTAAGAAGGTATAGAATTCTTTCGCTGCATCGTAATTTTTCGTGTCTTTTACGATACCAACAGGGTAAATAATTGGTGTATGTGTATCAGCACCTGCTGTATCAATAATTTCAACCTTATCAGAAGCGAGTGCATCTGTTTTATAAACAATGCCTGCATTTACGTTGCCAGTTTCCACATAAGAAAGAACTTGTCTTACATCTTTTGCGTAAACAGTTTTAGCTTCTAGTTCGTTCCATAAGCCCATATTTTCAAGTGATTCGACACCGTAAGCACCAGCAGGAACAGATTCAGGTGTGCCAAGTGAAATTTGTTCAACTTCCTTTTTTGTTAAATCTGTAAAACCTGTTAGATTTTTTTCATCGGCTGGAGTGATTAACACTAAGCTATTCCCTAATAAATCAACACCATCTTCTTTTGCAATATTTCCTTCTTCTACTAAAATATCGAATTTATCTTCTGCAGCTGAGAAGAAGAGGTCAACGGGTGCCCCCTGGGATATTTGCTGTTGGAGAGAACCTGATCCACTGAAATTGAATGTGAGTTTTGTCTCAGGGTGTTGTTCTGCGTACATTTCATCTATTTCTGACATGGCATCTTGCAAACTAGCAGCAGCAGAAATGGTTAATTCTACCGGTTCTTTTTCTTTATTATTCGTTTCTTTTAGGGCAGTTTCTCCTTCATTTGAAGAACACGCTACGGTAAATAAAGTAACTAAGAGCAATAAACAAATCAGCTTTAAATGTTTTAACAAGTTGAATCATCTCCATCTTTCTTCTAATTAATTATATCTTTTTATATCTTATTATAACTAGTTATGAAATAAAATACTTTTTATACTAAAGGATCACTTTTTTTGACTCTTTATCAAATAGGAGGAGATGTTCACCAGTGAGTGATAAAGGTAAAGGGTCACCTTTACTGAAGGATAATAATCCAGGTGCTTTTATCGATAAATGAATGCGGTTGTGTTTTGCATAAATAATAGTATCTGCACCAAGAGTTTCTAAGTCTTCAACGGTGGCGGTCAAGAGTGGATTATATTCATCTATGATTAAATGCTCTGGACGAACACCGATTAGTGCCTCATTAGTTGTTTTTAAGTTTTTACGCGAAAAATGAGTCGGAATTCCGTCAATTGTAATGACATTGGATTCGACTTTTCCTTCTAAAACATTGATAGCTGGTGATCCAATAAAGCTGGCGACAAAGAGATTAGCTGGCGTTTCATAAATTTCATGTGGTGTACCCACTTGTTGAATACTTCCATCTTTTAGTACGATAATACGATCAGCCATTGTCATTGCCTCTGTTTGATCATGTGTGACGTAAATGGTCGTAGTTGCTAGCCTTTTATGCAAAAGTGTAATTTCTCTGCGCATTTGTGTACGCAGCTTGGCATCCAGGTTAGAAAGTGGTTCATCCATTAGAAAAACGGGATTATCGCAAACGATTGCCCTAGCAAGGGCAACCCGCTGCCTTTGTCCGCCCGATAGATCTGTCGGTTTTCTTGTTAATAAACCTGTTAAGCCAGTAATCTCTGCGGCTTTCAACACTTTTTTCTTAATATCAGTTTTCTTTTCTTTCCTCATCTTTAAACCGAAAGCGATATTTTGATATACTGTCATATGAGGATATAATGCATAATTTTGAAAGACCATTGATAGATTACGTTCTCTAGTAGGGACGTTATTCATTTCTTTCCCATCAATTATTAATCTTCCAGAAGTGATGTTTTCTAAGCCGGCTATCATTTTTAGGATTGTTGATTTTCCACAACCAGATGGACCAACAAAGACAATAAACTCTTGTTCTTTTGTTTCAAAGTGGAAATCTTTTATGACCGGTTCACCTGAATGATAAGATTTAGAAATATGTTCAAAGATTAATTGTGTCATTTTGCTCACCTTTTAATTAGTTATAATTAGTTATTGTTAATTATAATAAAAACATAAACAAAAAACGAATCCTTTTTGAAATATCCTGGAGGTGATACTTTTGACGAACGATGCATCTTATACAATAGAAGAAGTTTCACAATTATTAAAGGTTTCAAAGTTAACAGTATATGATCTTATTAAAAAGGATCAACTTCCTGCTTATCGTGTAGGGAGGCAAATGAGAATTGATGCCGTCGACTTGGAGCGTTACAAATCCAAGAGTAAAACAGGTATCACCAAGAATAAAGCTGTGAAAGAAGTAAAAGAGAAAGTTCATTCAATTGATGATGGTCATGTGATTATAAGTGGACAAGATATTGTTTTAGATATACTAGCTAAGCATATAGAAAATGAAAAAGGACAACCGCCATTAAGGCTATATAGTGGTAGCTTGAATAGTTTATTTTCGATGTATCGTGGAGAATGTAATGTCGTTAGTTGTCATTTGTTTGATGGTGATACAGGAGAATATAATACATCTTATGTGAAGAAAATTCTTGTCAGTCAACCGTTTATTCAGCTGAATCTTGTTTACCGTACGGCGGGTATTTACGTACAAAAAGGAAACCCTCTGCATATTCAAGGATGGGCAGATCTTGGGCGTGCGGATGTTACCATCATGAATAGGGAAGTTGGCTCTGGCGCAAGAGTGTTATTGGATGAACAACTTAGAGTTCATGGATTCAATGCGAGCAAGCTTAATGGGTATGATCATGTGTTAACAAGCCATTACTCAGTGGCTTCAGCTGTCGCGAGTGGTCAGGCGGATATTGGTATAGGTATTGAAAATGTAACAAAAATGGTCAATGTTGACTTTATTCCATTAATATCTGAGCAGTATGACCTTATCATTCTTAAACAAAATCAAGAACTTGTACAATTGTTGAAAGCAACGGTTAATTCCCCAAGTTATAAAAAGGAAATCGAACAGCTATACGGCTATGATTTAAGCAAATGTGGAGAAGTTATTTATGAATCATAAGTGAAGAAGAACCTATTGTCAGAAAATTAGACAATAGGTTTTTTTGTAGATCATAAAAAGCTTTTACCTACAGTCCCTTATTTCTATGGTAAAATATTTATTGAAAATTATGATTCTTTTGAGTGGGGATAGGTATACATATTTGTGGATAATCATTCAAGCTAATCCAACCCATGTTAATGGGATGATTAAGGTGTGTTCGGATGGATACCGGGTGACCTATAAGGAATGATACACGAAGGAATATATTGAGAAAGTAATCAGTGATTTTTATCATGATGCTAAAGTTTCAGCAGAAGTTGAAACAAGGAATCGACAATGGGGACGTTCCTTTGTAGCGGTAACAATGTGTATGAAAACTCTGAGATATGCGCGGTATATAAGAAGAAAAAAGAGTTGGTGAAATTTAGCTCGAGGTAATCAACTAAACAAAGTAACTAAGCTACAGGGCATAATTAAAAATCGGTGGTGAGAAACGGATGAAACTAGTTTTTTTGCATGGATTAGGCCAGACCAATGATAGCTGGATAAAGGTTAAGAAGTTTATGGGGGACGGATACGATGCTAGGCTCATCTCTATAGATGAATTAGTGAAAACATCTGAAACTATTACTTTCAATCAGTTATCTAAATCTTTAACTAATGTGCTTCATACAATAGATGGCCCGTTTATCATCATTGGACTATCATTAGGAGGATGTTTTGCATTACAACAATCCCTTATCACAAACCCTCATTTAAAAGGTATGGTATTATCGGGAACGCCATACTCCTTAGTAAATGGATGGAAGATTAAAAGCATATTTCAGTTGCAAAAATATATATTTAAGCTCATACCAGCAAAAGTATGGAGGAAGCAAGGGTTAGAAAAATCAACCATCATTCCCCTTTACCAATCAATGGAAAGTTATGATTTATCTCATTCATTACATCAAATCAATATTCCTACCTTAGTATTGGCTGGTTCTAAAGACCGTATAAATATGCCTACTGCAAAAGAATTGGCAGAATTGATTCCTCATGCGCAATTACAAATCATAAATAATGGTAGCCATGAACTGAATACACAAATGCCGCAACAGTTTGCAGAGGAAGTGGATACTTTCTTAGCGAATGCGGATTTAAAATAAGCGATTTGACTAAGGAGGATAAATGGTGATTCTTTCAATTTTGATGATTGTTTTTATTGCCATTGCCAATATAGCAGGGGCATTTGTAGTTTTTAAAAAAAGAAGTGTATACAAGGGAGCACTCATTATTCTAGCATTTGCCCCTGTATTTGGTGGTATGGGGAGTTTAATAGCTATCTCTATAATCCGCGATCCGTTTACCGTTTTTTATGGTCTGCAAATAGGCTATATGTTGCTTGTTAATAGTGGGATAGTATTATTTATCGCCGTGATAGTAAGTTGCTTACAAAAAGTACTCAAAATGATGTAAATATAATCAAAAGAAGTACTGTTAAGGAACAGCACTTCTTTTAGTTTGATCTTAGTTTTCTCTTTTTGTCACTTATTGCGCCGTATACCCACCATCCATCACAATCGCCTGGCCAGTTACGCCTCCAGCTAAATCACTGGCTAGGAACATGGCATAGTCAGCAATTTCTTTTACTTGTAGTAAGCGCTTTTGTGGAACGAGTGGATAGATGACTTCTTCAAGGACATTTTCTAATGGCACATTTCTTGTTGATGCTAGGTCTTGTAATTGGTTTTGCACAAGTGGTGTGTCAACATAACCAGGGCAAAGGGCATTGACTGTAATGCCATCTGCTGCGGACTCTAGTGCGGCCACTTTTGTTAAGCCGATTACACCATGTTTCGCACTATTGTAGGCTGCTTTGTTGGCAAATCCAATTAATCCGTTAATGGATGCAATATTTAAGATACGACCAAATTGTTGTTCTTTCATAATTGGTAATACGTGTTTGAGTGAAATAAATGGTGCTGTAAGCATGATTTTAATCATCAGCTCAAATTTCTCAGTAGGGAAATCTTCAATGGGTGCCACATGTTGCAAACCGGCATTATTAATAAAGATATCGATTCTTCCATGTGTTTTCTGTGTTTCTTCAATCAAGCTGATAATGTCTTCCTCTTTTGTTACATCAGCTTTCAGGCCAAACACTTCTAGCCCTTTTTCTTGAAGGGATTGCGCAGATTTTTTGACTTCCTCTTCATTAATATCGGAAAGAACGACCTTGGCTCCGTTTTCGGCAAAAATTTTGCCAATCTCATAACCAATGCCTCGTGCTGAACCTGTTATAATTGCCACTTTATTAGATACCATTTTGACATTCCTCCATATCAATCTAGTGGCTTATTTCAGTATGAAGATGTGTAAAGTCAGTAATAGGGAGTTGGGGAGTTAAAACTGGAAAAATCGTAACATAGATTCACGGTTTTCGCAATTATTTTATTTTTGGCACAGTAATTGCATTTTTAATTTTTGAAAAGTTAAAGGAGGTTACAACGATGATAAGAAATATTACTGTGATTGGTTCAGGTGTAATGGGGACAGGTATTGCGATATCGTTTGCAACTAAAGGATACGACGTAATACTGAATGATTTAAACGATGAATTATTACATAAAGCAGAAAAAAGAGTAGCTGCAGATGTAGCATTACTTGTTGAAGAGAAAGTATTATCAGAAAAGGAAGCGGATACAAGCTTGAATGCCATTGGATATGTCACTGAATTATCTCAAGCAGTTCAAGAAGCAGATTTAATTATTGAAGCAATACCAGAAGTGATTGAATGGAAGTGGGATTTATATAAACAGTTGGAAGAATTGAAGCAACCAACAGCGATCGTTGCCTCAAATACATCGACTTTTCCAATTACGAGATTAATGGAGAAGTGCACGTTTGCTAATCAAATGGTGATCACCCATTTCTTTAACCCAGCACATTTAGTTCCGTTAGTAGAAATTATTAAACATGAACAGACTTCTGATTCAATTGTTGAAGAAGTGAGAAACATCATGAAAGAAATCGGCAAAGCACCTGTTATTTTACAAAAAGAAAAGTCTGGCTTTATTGCTAATCGATTACAAACAGCCTTAATGAGAGAAGCTTTTTCATTATTGGCTGAAGGTGTGGCAACAGCTGAAGATATAGATACGGCTATTACCGCAGGGCCAGGGTTCCGCTGGGCATTTACAGGGCCGATTGAAATTGCTGACTTCGGGGGATTGGATACTTGGGAAAGAGTATTTAATAACGTTGCTCCAGAATTAAATGACACAAAGGAAGCGCCAGCAATCATCTCTGACTTAGTAGCCGAGAAGAAGCTTGGTGTAAAGACAGGTGAAGGGATTTTCCAATATGAAGGAGAGATGGTCTTTAATAAACTATTAGAAAGAGACCGTTCCTTTATTCGCTTAGCAAAAATGAAAAAATAATGCGTAGGTGTAGAACGATAAAAAGTTCTACACCTTTTATGTGATTAAAAATATTCATTTGCCTGGCTATGATATAATAATGAAAATTATCAGATTGTAAAAAGTCGAGTGTAAGGAGAGATCTAAGATGCAAAACAGTCATGCCATCCGGAATGAACAGTTATTTAACAAAATCATAGATGAGCTGCCGTTAGGGGTGATGATACTTAATCATCAAAAGGAGATACTGTTTTGTAATCAAAGATTGTTGTGGATGATGGATGGCGATGAAAACGAAATGACTCATCTTCTCCAACAAGATTTCCTTCTCAGTACAATCGTGAAGATGAAAATAAATAAAAAAGAGCTATTAATTAAGGGTGAACGGTTAGAAGGTATAAATGGTGCTGCTTATATGTATCTTTGTGCACTGTCAAATGAAGCGACTGCAGATTTGCTACCTACCGGCCAAGGACAGCAAGAGAATGAGATGTTAATAGAAGACATTCTCGAATATGCTTATGACGGCTTAGTGCTTGTCGATGCAAAAGGCTATGTCGTTCTGTTGACGCAAGCATATGCGGAGTTTTTGAAGGTCGATCAGAAAAGCTCAATAGGTAAGCATGTTACAGAAGTGATCGAAAATACGAGAATGCATATCGTTGTAAAAACAGGTAAGCAAGAAGCAGCTTCCTTACAGAAAGTAAATGGCGGCTATATGATTGCTACTCGTTCGCCTATTTTTAAAAATGGAAAAGTAGTAGGTGCGGTTGGAAAGCTCCTATTTAAAAATGTTGGTCAGTTTTCCGCCTTATTTAAACGATTACACTCATTGGAAAAAGAGTTGAAGAAATATAAAGGTGATTTTAGAGAAAGTAATAAAGCATCATACTCTTTTCATCATTTAATTGGTGAATCGCCTGCTTTTAAACAAGTAAAAGCCCAAGCAGTCAAAGTGGCCGAAAATGACTCTAATGTGTTGCTCTTAGGTGAGAGCGGGACAGGCAAGGAGTTATTTGCACATGCGATTCATCAGGCAAGCAGTAGGGGAATGGGGCTGTTTGTGAAAGTAAATTGTGCTGCTATCCCAGCTGAATTAATTGAATCCGAACTATTTGGCTATGAAGAGGGAGCATTTACAGGTGCAAGAAAAGGCGGCAAAGCAGGAAAGTTTGAAACAGCAGATGGAGGCACGATTTTTTTAGATGAAATAGGTGAACTGCCCATTCATATGCAAGTGAAGTTATTGCGCGTGTTACAAGAAAAAGAAGTGGAACGAGTCGGTTCAACTAATAGTAAAGCCATTGATGTTCGTATTATTGCAGCAACTAACCGTAATCTAGAGGATATGGTTGATAAAGGAGAATTCCGATTGGATCTTTACTATCGCCTAAAGGTGATGGAAATAACCATCCCTTCTTTGAAAGATAGAAAAGAAGATGTTTCACGACTGTCTCATTATTTTACAGAAAAATACGCAACAATGATGGCAAAACCAGTCAAGGGGATTGACGAAAAGGCGCTCCATATCTTGAAAAACTACCATTGGCCAGGCAATATTCGAGAACTTGAAAATGTAATCGAGCGCGCGATGAATATGGTTGATCTTAATTGTTTTATTGAACCGAAGCACTTGTCGGCAAATATTAAATTACAAGAAACAGTAGTACCTACGCGTACATTAGCAGAAGTCATGGAAGAAACAGAAAAACAGACCATTATTCAATGTCTAACAGCAGTTGGTGGCAAGAAAACAGAAGCAGCCAAACGTCTCGGCATTAGCCGTACGACATTGTATGAAAAAATGAACAAATATCATTTGCTAGAAGAGTAAGTAAGGTTTAGAACGGGATCCTACCAAATACTTGTATCGTGTTTGGTAGGATTTTTTTGTGTATGATACCCCAAACGGTCAAACGCAAGATGATGTTAATTATCCACACAAAAAGATTGGAAAAACCCGAAGGAATGAGTTTGCCCACACAAAAGAGTGGAAAATCCAGAAGAAATGCGGGGAATAAATGATGATTTGTCCACAAAAAAGAGTAGAAATCCCAAGAGAAGTGTGGATATCAACGTTTATCCACATTATCTGTACCCCCCTATCTCACAAAAACAAAAAAGATAAATGAATCGATATTACGTAAATGTGTTAAGTAATCCGTACAATAACTGAGTGGATATGCTTAAAGTGTGCGTAAATCCATACAGAAAAACAGCGGTGTTTTAAAAGTGACAGTTTTTCTGAACGGTTTTTGCGAAAAAATGTGAATGAATATAAAAAAGAATAAGAATAGAGGGAATTTTTAAGTTGGCACATTCATTGCATAGTTTTGACAGACGGTTTATTGTCAGTATGACTCCAAAAGAAATTTTGGGGGAGATGTATATGGAAATGAAAACGTTTTCTACAGATGAAAGTAAGAGGGAGTTACAAAGGGGGAGAAAAGCAACAATCGGACGACTCTGGGGAGAAGTCAGTTTGATTTGTTAGCGAAAATAAAGGGGGATTTCATTGTTTATTGAGATTTTTGCTATTATACTAGCATTAGGACTTTTAATTTTCTTAGCTTATCGTGGTTATCCAGTTATTATTATTGCCCCAATTGTTACGTTATTAGCTGTTGTCATATCTGGCGGGTTATTATTACCAAGCTATACAGAGACGTATATGTCGAATGCAGCTAATTATATCAAATCATTTTTCCCAATCTTCTTACTAGGTGCGATTTTCGGAAAAGTGATGGAAATGACAGGAGCAGCAGCAGCCATTGCAAGGACAATTGTATCCTCACTAGGGTCAAAACATGCTATTTTAGCTGTTGTACTTGCATGTTCTGCGTTAACATATGGAGGCGTTTCCCTATTTGTCGTCGCATTTGCTGTTTATCCGTTTGCTGCAGCTATCTTCAAAGAGGCTGATATTCCTAAACGGTTAATTCCAGGCGCTATTGCATTAGGAGCATTCACGTATACAATGGACGCACTACCTGGTACGCCACAAATTCAAAATATTATACCAACGAATTATTTTGGAACAGATGCTTATGCCGCACCTCTTGTAGGTATCATAGGAGCAATTATTATCTTCACTGGCGGGATGATTTGGTTAGAACGTCGTAGAAGGAAAGCGCTTGCGAATGGCGAAGGTTATGGTACAGGGCATAAAAACGAGCCTGAAAAAGTCGACCCGAATACGTTACCAAGTTTTTGGTTAGCAATCTTACCACTTGTTGTCGTGATTGCATTAAACTTTATTTTTAGCCGCACAAGTTGGTCTGCGAAATTCTGGTATGATGCATCGCAGCTTTCTGAACAATACAATATTGCTGATCCAAGTACAGTCACTTCAACATGGGCACTCGTTGCAGCATTAACAATCGGAATAATTGTCGCAATGCTCACGAATGTGAGAAAAATTAAAACAGGTTTGGCAGCAGGGTTAACGACAGCCGCTATGGGTTCATTACTAGCAATCTTTAATACTGCCTCTGAAGTTGGTTTCGGTAATGTTGTGAAAACGCTACCGGGTTTTACAGCGATTCAAGACTGGGTATTTAATGCAAGCAATAATCCGTTAGTCTCTGAAGCAATTGCCGTAAACGTACTCTCAGGGGTAACTGGGTCTGCCTCAGGTGGGTTATCAATCGCATTAGAGGTAATGGGTGCACAATATTTACAGATGGCACAAACATTAGGTATTTCGCCAGAGTTACTTCATCGAATTGCTTCTATGGCTTCTGGTGGAATGGATACCCTTCCTCATAACGGTGCTGTTATTACATTATTAGCGATTACAGGTTTAACACATAGACAATCATATGGAGATATCTTTGTGTTGACAATATTAAAAACGATTACTGTATTTGCATTAGCTTTTGCTATTTCACTATTTATTTAAACTAATAGTTTATAAGGAAGATGGAAGGAGAGTCATACCATGAGTAAAATAATTACATCTTTAGATGAAGTGTTAGAACAAGTTCAGGACGGTGCTTCTATAGCAGTAGGTGGTTTTGGTTTATGCGGAATTCCAGAGAAACTAATTATAGCCCTGCAAGAAAAAGGAACGAAGGAACTAACGGTATACAGTAATAACTGTGGTGTGGATGACTGGGGATTAGGCTTACTTCTACAAAATAAACAAATTAAAAAAATGGTCGCCTCTTATGTAGGAGAGAATAAAACATTTGAAAAACAATTTTTAAGCGGTGAGCTTGAAGTTGAACTCGTTCCTCAAGGTACATTAGCTGAAAGGTTAAGAGCTGGTGGCGCTGGAATTCCAGGATTTTATACAGCAACTGGTGTAGGCACAGAGGTTGCTAAAGGGAAAGAACATAAAGAATTTGATGGGAAAACATATATTTTAGAAAGAGGCATTGTAGCGGATTTCGCTTTTGTAAAAGCATGGAAAGCAGATCCATTTGGCAACTTAGTCTTTAGAAAAACAGCTCGTAACTTTAATCCAACTGTGGCGACAGCAGGAAAAATAACGATTGTTGAAGTAGAAGAGTTAGTTGGTGCGGGAGAATTAGATGCAGATGAGATTCATACACCGGGCGTATATGTTCAACATGTATATGAAGGAAAAGCTTATGAGAAAAGAATAGAGAGACTAACAACGAGAAAAGAAGCTTAAAAGGAGGACATAATCATGAGTGGAAGAGAAAAAATACTCAATAGAGCAGTAAAAGAAATTAAAGATGGTATGTGTGTAAACCTTGGTATTGGCATGCCTACTTTAATTGCAGATCGCATCCCTGAAGAATTTGATGTGATGCTTCAATCCGAAAATGGTTTATTGGGCATTGGTAGCTACCCGAAAGAGTCTGAAGTAGACGCTGATCTTATCAATGCTGGAAAAGAAACAGTGACAGCTAAACGCAATGCTTCGTATTTTGATAGCGCAGAATCCTTCTCTATGATTCGTGGCGGTCATATCGATCTTGCTATCCTTGGTGGTATGGAAGTATCTGAAACAGGTGATTTAGCCAATTGGATGATACCAGGAAAAATGGTTAAAGGTATGGGTGGCGCCATGGACCTTGTTCAAGGAGCAAAACGCATCGTTGTCATCATGGACCATCGTAATAAATATGGTGAGTCTAAAGTGAAAAAGAGTTGTGAATTGCCACTAACTGGTGAAGGAGTTGTTCATGTACTTATTACGGACATGGCAGTCTTCGAATTCACTGAAAAAGGAATGGAACTGGTAGAACTACAAGAAGGTGTAACATTAGAAGAATTGAAAGAGGCAACTGCCGCTTCTTTTATTGTACGTGAATCGGTGAAGTAAATTTGTAGCAAAAAGACTGACTCTATTCTTGAGTCAGTCTTTTTGCTAAATGAAGGAGGGGTTAGGAAGATAAGTAAAGTAGGAGTTTGTGAACAAGTCAGGCATCGTTAGGTGAGTTATTCTTTAAGTAATGAATACACACAAAAGTGGGAAGGAAAAGGTAGGGAACTGCGTGCAAATCAAGAATACGCGCAAAAGTGAGCAGGAGAAGCAGAAGAACTGCGCGTAAATCAAGTATACGCGCAAAAGTGAGCAGGAGAAGCAGAAGAACTGCGCGTAAATCATGAATACGCGCAAAAGTGAGCAGGAGCAAAGAAAGAATTGCGTGCAAACCATGAATACGAGCAAAAGTGAGCAGGAGAAGCCGAAGAACTGCGCGCAAATCAAGAATACGCGCAAAAGTGAGCAGGAGAAGCCAAAGAATTGCGCGCAAACCATGAATACGCGCAAAAGTGAGAAGTGGCAAACAAAGAACTGCGCGTAAACCATGAATACGCGCACAAGCGAGCAGGAGAAGCCAAAGAACTGCGCGTAAACCATGAATACGCGCAAAAGTTAGAAGTGGCAAACAAAGAACTGCGCGTAAACCATGAATACGCGCAAAAGCGAGGATTAGCAAACAAAGAACTGCGTGCAAATCAAGAATACGCGCAAAAGCGAGGAGTAGCAAAGAAAGAATTGCGCGCAAACCATATACGCAAACTCCACAAAAACGTAGATGGTGTGGTAAAAAGTTGTTTGTGTACAACTTCCTATAATCATGGCAAGTCTGCCATTTTTACTTAAAGTCCAAATACCTCTCTCTTTTCTCTTGTAAAATATAAAAAAATATATTATTCTATTCCCAAAAGGAATGAATGTTCATTCCGAATCATATATTGACTAAAGTGAGGAGCGAGTATATGACGGACGCAAAAAAGTCGAAGCGGCAAGATATATTGGATGCCGCGATTGTTTTATTTGCAGAGAGGGGGTATAACGGGACGACGGTACCAATGATTGCTGATGCTGCAAAGGTTGGGGCAGGAACGATTTATCGTTATTTTGATCATAAAGAGAACTTAGTTAATGTGCTCTTCCAGGAAAAACTAAATGCGTTATTTGAACAATTATTAAAGGATTATCCGACTGATGCAAGTATCCGTGAACAATTTCATCATATCTTTGAGAGTATTCACCACTTTGCGATGGGAGATACACATGCGTTACATTTCATTGATTCTCATTGTAATGAAATGTTTTTAACAAAAGAGAGTCAGGAACTTTTTGATGCGTTTATAGAGTATATCTCTAATGTTGTTAGGGTTGGTCAAGAAAGAGGAGAAATTATTGTTCTACAAACAGAGGCTTTGATAGGTGTTGTTTATGGTGCCATTGTACAAATATTAAAAATGGTGCGGGCAGGAACGATTGATGGTAGTTCTCCTTTAATGGATAACTTAGAGGAATGTTGTTGGAATGCGATTAAAGCCAACTAGTTAAGCTAGCTTGAAAGTTGATTTCAAGCTGAACATAAATAGGAATGAATATTCATTCCGTATATAAAAAAGAGAAAGGAGCCAGAACGTGTCAAAGTTTAAAAATGTAAGAACCCTATTATTTTTCGGGTGGGTTGTTATCTCAATATTAAGTTTCCTTTGGATGCCGAATATGGATGACCTTGTTAGAGAAAAGGGGCAAATAACCATACCAGATAATGCCTTAAGTAGAGAAGCTTCACATATGTTAGAGGAAATGGATGAGAATGCAAATACGTATGATTTTATAGCAGTAATAGGATCAAAAGATGGCAAGAAAATGTCTAATCAGGAGAAAGAGGAATTAGATAAACTTCTTTCAGAATTAAAAGCCAGACAATCAACACTTGGCATCGAAGAGATGACAACGCATTTAGATGGTGAAGAAGCAGCCTCGGTTCTAACAGCTGAAGATGGTTCGACCATACTAGCGCAGATTTCTATTGACCGAGAGCAAGGAGAATTACAGGAAGTCGCTAATTCTCTTAGAAGTGAGCTCATAACAGATTCACTCCAGGTTTCTATTACTGGCAACGAACTTGTCATGGAAGACTTTGTTCAGGCGACGCAGGATGGGATTAAGAAAACCGAGGCAATTGCCGTCGTATTCATCCTACTCGTATTAATTCTTGTTTTCCGTTCACCGATTATACCGTTTATCTCATTATTATCTGTGGGTGTATCCTATATCGTCTCTATGTCTATTATTGCCAACTTAGTAGAATCATTTAATTACCCATTTTCAAATTTCACGCAAGTATTCTTAGTAGTGATTTTATTTGGAATAGGTACGGACTATAATATTTTACTTTTTACGAGGTTTAAAGAAGAGCTGAGTAAGCAGGAATCCATTTTAGAGGCACTGAAAGTTACCTATCGTACGGCAGGAATTACTGTTTTATATAGTGGTTTAGCGGTATTTATTGGTTTTATTGTATTAATGTTTGCTCAATTTAGCTTGTATCAAGCTAGTTCGGCAGTAGCTATTGGTGTAGCAGTCCTTGTCGGAGTGTTGTATACATTTAATCCATTTTTCATGTACGTATTAGGGAAGAAAATGTTTTGGCCATCTAAGAAATTTGATGGTCATGCAGACAGTAAATTTTGGGGATTTCTATCAGGACATTCAATAATGCGTCCTTTTCTCTCATTACTTATTGTCCTCCTTATCTCTTTGCCATTTGTATTCAAATACTCGGGAGAATTAAGCTATAACGACCTTCTTGAAGTAGATGATTCTTTTGAATCAAAACAGGGGATCAATCGGATAGAAGACCATTTTCCTTCTGGGTTCTCAGCACCGGCAACATTAGTTATAAAAAATGAGCAATCACTCAATCAACAAGAGTCATTGCAAGCGATAGATGAATTGACAGAGAAAATATTAGCTGTAGATGGCGTATCCAAGGTACAATCTGTAACAAGACCAGCTGGAGAAAAAATACCAGAACTCTATTTAAATGATCAAACAGATCAATTAAATCAAGGGATTGGGGATGCTAACAAAGGGGTAGGATCGATACATGATGGTTTATCTTCTGCTGAAGGAGAATTATCAGCCAATCAAAATAGTAATCAATTAGAAGATGTGCAAACACTCATTGATGGAACAACAAATGCTAAAAACGGAGCGTCGACCTTAGTTGAGGCACTGAATGAATTAACAACTGGAATTCAATCAGGTAGTAGTGGGGCAAGTGAGTTAAATCAAGGGGTTGCAGATGTGAAGGCAAGTGTGGAACAGCTTTCTGGTGCAACTGGCACATTATTGAGTGGCTATACAGAACTGCAAACAGGTCTTTCGAATACAGGCAATGTATTTTCGCAGATGAATACTGCTGTAACAAGCATGACTTTAGCATTTACGCAAATTGAGCAATCATTAACAAACTATATTGAAGAAAATCCCGAAGCTGCTTCAGATGAACATATGCAATTAGCATTAGGAACAGCAGGGGAGGCGAAGCAACAAGTTGAGGAGTTAAATGCGCAATTAGAAGCTGTCCATCCGCAATATGAAGGAGCGATGACGCAGTTTGCAGAAGCGAATGCAGGACTAGAGCAAGTGGATGCTGGTTTAGAAAAACTGCAAAACGGTTTAGTTGCATTAGAGTCAGGCGCAAATGAATTGCAAGCAGGGTTAGCAAATGGTGCAAATGCATCAGACGAAATGGCAACAAAAACGGGTGAATTAGCGTCTGGTTTAGCTCAAATTAATGAGGGGCAAACCATGCTCCAAACAGGTTTAAATGATTTAAGTGAGAAAATGGTGGAGTTACAAAAGGGATTAGCAGAAAGTACAGATGGACTAAATCAAGTAGGAGAAGGTTTACAGGATGCAAATAAGTATCTTAGTGGCTTAAGTGACTCGAAAGCTTCAGAGAAATTCTTTATTCCAGAGGAAGTGTTAAAAGGAGAGGAATTCCAGCAAGCACTTGATATGTATGTATCAGATAATCAAAAAATGACGACGTTGACGATAGTGTTAGAAGAAAATCCTTATACAAATGAAGCGATGAAGGTAATGGAGGAAGTCAATCGTCAAGTACCGGCAAGCTTGAATGCAACCATTTTACAAGATGCTGAATATGCAATCGGTGGGCAAACACAGCAAAATCTAGATTTACAAAATATTGCTACAGAAGATTTCGCTCGAACGGCAACAATAATGTTAATTGGCATTGGCATTGTTCTAATGGTCATTACCCGTTCTGTTATGCAGCCGTTATATATTATTGCTGCACTTCTATTAGCCTACTATACTTCATTAGGTATTAGTGAATGGATGAGTCAATCTATTCTCGGCGTAGGTGAACTCGCCTGGAATGTGCCGTTTTTTGGCTTTATTATGATTATCGCTCTTGGGGTCGATTATAGTATCTTTCTTATGATGCGTTTTAATGAAGTGGATGGTAATCCAGTAAATGCGATCTTAACGGCAGCGAAAAATATAGGTGGAGTAGTGATATCGGCCGCTATTATTTTAGGAGGAACCTTTGCTGCATTAATCCCTTCAGGTGTTATTACACTGATCGAAGTGGCGCTAGTTGTGATAATTGGGCTAATCATGCTGAGCTTGCTTATGCTACCAATCTTAGTCCCATCATTTTTAGCAATTGGGGAGAAATTAAAGAGAAGAAGAGAAGAGAGATAAAGTTAAGAGGAACAATTTCATCTCCAGTTTTCTTAAGAATTTGCAAGCAGAAATAAGAAAAGAGCCGAACATTCGCTTCGGCTCTTTTGTTTTAATCTTTCTTTAACTTCGCAGCCCAGAAATTCCCTAATGACTGTAATCCTTGTACTAAAATAATCAGTAAAATGACTGTGACATACATCACATCAACTTCATATCTTAAATGTCCATAACGGTAGGCTAAGTCACCAAGTCCTCCGCCGCCAACGAGTCCTGCCATTGCAGTAGCACCAATTAATCCAATTGTTGCAATCGTTAGTCCAAGAACGATTGAAGAGCGAGATTCTCTAACCAGTACATTCCATATAATATGTCTTGTTTTAATTCCCATTGCTTCATAGGCTTCGACAACCCCACGGTCAACCTCAAGTAATGCTGATTCCATTAAGCGTGCAATATATGGAGCAGTATAAATAACAAGTGGGACAATTACGCCTTTTACACCAATCGATGTACCGACAATAAACTTGGTAAACGGTAGAATGAAAAATAATAAGATAATAAAAGGTACGGAACGAATGACGTTAATTACTATGTTGAGCACATTATATACAAATTTATTATCTAGGGCTTTACCTGGTCTAGTCAAAACAAGAAGAATCCCTAATGGTAGCCCGATCAGAATGGAAATAGCGAGAGAGATACCAACCATTTGGAAAGTTTGTATCGTTGATTCCCATAAATCAGCACCCCATGCATCAAGAAATTCGTTGATGGCGTTCATTGAGTGTCACTCCTTCCACATGGACTTGTTTCTCTTGTAAAAATTGTATGGCTTTGTTAATTTCTGCTGTATCGCCTTTAAAATGGACAAGCAACTGTCCGAATGCTTCATCTTTTAATCTTGTAATATTACCAGATAAGATATTAGGGAAAATATCATATTTTTTTGTTACTAATGCAAGTGCAGGATCACCTGATGATTCACCAAAGAAAGATAATGTTGCCACTTGGCCACTTTCACTTAATTCCTCTAATAGATCATCGGGGATATCATGTGAAAATAAGCTATTAACGAATCTTTTTGTTGTACTGTGTTGAGGAGAGGTAAAGATATCCTTCGTTCGCCCCTCTTCAATAATTTCCCCATTTTCCATAACGGCCACACAATCGCAAATCCTTTGGATAACATTCATCTCATGTGTAATAAGGAGAATCGTAATTCCTAATTCTTTATTGATTTTTAAGAGCAAATCAAGAATTGCCTCTGTTGTATCTGGATCTAAGGCGCTTGTTGCTTCATCGCTGAGTAATACTTCTGGTTCATGCGATAATGCACGTGCAATAGCAACCCTTTGCTTTTGGCCACCAGATAACTCAGCTGGATAAGCATTTTGTTTTTCACTTAAACCGACAATCTCTAAATATTTATTAACGCGGCTCTTTACTTCTTTCTTATCTAATCCTGTTAGTTTAAGAGGGATAGCAATATTATCATAAACTGTTGCTGTTTTTAATAAGTTAAACCCTTGAAAAATCATGCCGATATGACTTCTTGCTTCACGGAGTTTTCCTGGTGTCAGCGTGGTTAAATCCACCCCATTAACTTTTACAGAACCACTATCAGGTTTTTCAAGTAAGTTCACACAGCGAATTAATGTACTTTTACCAGCGCCGCTGTATCCGATAACCCCGTAGATTTCGCCTTGATTCACTGATAGTGAGACATCCTTTAATGCATGGATGCTTCCTTGTTTTCCTGTAAAGGTTTTGGTTATATTCTTAAGCTCTATCATGATTTGATGCTCCCTCCGTAACGCTCATTTTTAATCATTTTACCAAGAGACGATAACTGATCCGTCAAATTCCTCTTCAACAAACTTTTCAATTTCTTCACTGCGGTAGATATCAGCTAATTTTTCAAGAATTTCATCATCTTTATTCTCCGTACGGACAGCAGCGTGGTTTACGTAAGGTGAATCTTTAGGCTCGATAAAGATAGCGTCTTTAGAAGGAACAAAACCAGCTTCAATCGCAAAGTTCGTGTTAATAGCTGCAGCGTCAAGCTCTTCTAGCTGACGAGCGATTTGAGCAGAGTCAAGTTCAATAAATTCATAGTTACCATTGTTTTTTTCAATATCACGAACTGTTGAATTAATACCTGTTTCAGGATCTAATTCGATTAATCCAGCTTTTTCAAATAGTAATAGAGCTCGGCCACTATTTGTTGGGTCACTCGGAAGACCGATTTTTGCGCCGTCTTTTAATTCAGCTACATCTTTTACATTGAGTGCATAGATGCCCATCGGGAATGACACGGTATCAAAAGATTTAACTAAATCTAAATTTCTATCTTCTTTAAATGCATTAAAATAAGGCTCTGTTTGAAAAATGTTTAAGTCAATCTCTTTTTCAGCTAATGCAACATTTGGCATCACATAATCAGTAAATACTTGTGGTTTAATATTGATATCTTCTTCTTTAGCTAATTCAATTACTTTTTCTAAGATTTGCTCATGTGGACCTGCAGTGACACCAATGACTAATTCTTCATCGTCATATAACCCTTCTGTAGAGTTGCTGGCTTCATCACTACCACATGCAGCTAAGCCTGTTAAAGATAATAAGAATGTTCCAGTTAATAACCATTTTTTCATGATGTTTGAACTCCTTTTTGTTCATTTTGTTTCTCTAATAATCGAAGTGCTTGTAAAACAGATTGTTCACTTATCTCGTTTTTCATAAAGTGAATCGATTCAGTTGGACGTATCGCCTTTTTCACAATTGTTTTCATTAATTGCTCGTCATTCACATCTATATTTAGAGTAGAGAGACTACTTGGCAATTGCCAGCTCTCATAAAACGGGAGAAGGTAATCAACTTCCGTCCATTTTTCTTCAATGGCCAATTGACCAAGAATCCCGTAAGCGACTAATTCCCCATGAAGGAAATCTTTGGCTGCATTCGCTACGGTTAGTCCATTGTGAAGCGAATGGGCACCAGCGATTCGTCCTGCCTTTTCGCCGAATCCACCGACCATACCCCCAGTCATGATAATCGTTTCAATCACTCGAATAAGTGCTGGTGAGGTTTCGTTTTTTGCTACTGATTGTAGTGCTGCTTCACCATCATTAAGCAATGTATCTCGGCAAATTTTGGCTGAAAATTGCGAAACTTGTTTAGGTACAGGTAGTGTTTTTTCATGGTAAAGACTTTCAATTAGAGCTTCAGCTTCATAAAATTTGGCTAATGTATCCCCAATTCCTGCTTTTAAATAAGTAATAGGCGCTTTAGCAATAATTTCCGGTTCAATCAATACGAGGGTTGTCGCAATAGGAAACTCGGTATAATGAGTAAAGCTGCCTTCTTCATTATAATAAACACTTAAAGGTGTCCATGCGGCACAGGTAGCTGCGATTGTCGGTATAAGAATGGATTGAACAGATGCTTCAATCGCAACTGCTTTTGTTATATCTAATGCTGTCCCACCACCAATACCAATTACGCCATTAGCACCATCATTTGTTAATAATTCTTGGATGTCATGGACCTTTTTTAAGGTAGTGTGACCATCTATGTAATGAAGGTGAATGTTGTTATCTATTACTTCCTTGGGCAAGTAGGGCTGCACGGCTTGCCAAGCTTTTTTACCGGTTATGATATGGTATTTGGAAACAGAAATATCTTTAAGTAGGTCGGGGAGTTCTGTTAGAATGCCTGAACCTAATAAATAATATCCTGGAGCCCCTTTTACGATTGTTGCAGTCATTTCTTCTCCTCGTTTCTCTTTTGATGTAATTATAAAAACAAAAATGCCTCTCATCATGAGAGGCATAAATATACTAGAATAGTAGTAACCTCTCTCATATATCAAAATACCAAATAGTATTTTGCAGGATTTAGCACCTGTTCATATGGGTATATGAATGGTTGCCGGGCGTCGCAGGGCCAGTCCCTCAGCCGCTCTTTATAAGAGAAAATGCTTTATTAAATTATATTCATAATATTATCTATTACATGAAAAGTCAATAACATAATTGAAATTAATCTTTAAACTAGTGATGGTGTTCTACTTGTGGGGTGTTTTCTTCAATCGGATGAATTGAGTTCTTCGCTTCTTGATGAATTCCCGATGCGCAGATAATGGCGATGCTTAATAGGAATGTTAGATAGAAGGGCACAGGTCGATTTTTCAATGCTTCCTTTAATGAATGTTTTTTGTGCATGAGAAGCATCATGGCAAAAATACTAATTAAATAAATCAGATCCATGCTAATGATCATAAATGTAACTTCGCTTGGTACTAACATAATACCTAGCATTGCCCCCATCATACTTCCCATGAGACTTGACGCTTGAGCTTCAACGAGTCCGTTTGTTTTAAACGGTAGTCCTATAAAAATGGCAATGACAGCGCTAATGAGAATAGATAATACAGTTGCTTTAGCCATTTCTGGTAACCACACAGATATAATCAAACCGATTGTTAAGCTACTCGTCATACCAACCACCATGGGAATACATTTAGAATATTGGGTAGCTATTTCTTTGTTTTTTCTAACGGCACTAATAAAGAAAAAGAAACTGTAGCCGACAACTAAAAAAAGACTGAACAAAGCAAGCATATTCAAATTACCCTCCTTTAGATGCTCATAAAATATCTCGATGCCTCCTTTCATATATATTTTGTATCGTAGTGATTATGTCAGTGCAATGGTAAGAAACTTTTTATACTGTTCATTCGTAAATAGGTAAAGCAATATTTTTCAAACTAAAAAAAGTGGTAGTCTTAGTTTATAAGTTTTCATTCAGAACAGTTTGACAAAAAAAAGGAGTTTTTACATGGGGGAAGAAATAAAGATTAGACCGATACATATAAATGATGCAAGAGATATTCATGAAATGCATAGGCAAGATGCTATTATCGAACAGACAATGGCCTTATCATCGGGGAGATTAAAAGATATTGAAGATTATATTGAAGGACTTACAAAAGAAGACCATGTATTTGTTGCAGAATATAACGGTCATGTTCGAGGGGTAGCTTCCTTAGAAGAGAGAAGTGGAAAGTTGAGATATAGCGGTAATGTGTCCATCTCTATTAATGAAGAAGTACAAGGAAGAGGGATTGGTAAGACGCTTCTTGAGCGAATAGTAAAGCTTGCCGATGAAGAGTTAGGGCTCATCAGATTAGAGTTAGATGTATGTGCAGATAATATAAGGGCGTTGGCGTTATATGAAATGTTTAACGAGGCTTTGTCTAGCTCCGGACGCCCTGCGCTTTTCTAATTTTATAGATGTCATTATTATGGGAAGAATTAAAGAGAACCTTTAAATAGAAACGATCTAATGTTAAAATTTCACTTCCTGCACGTTAATTAAATCATAACTAAAGGAGAACAGCTGCTTTGAATCACTTAATAATGGAACAACTAAAAACCTATTTTAAAGGAATCAACCCAGATGATTTAGTTATGGAGCAGATGGAATTTGAAGAAAATGTGTATGATATCCTGTTGGAAGATTGGGGAGAGTCAATTGGCTCGGTTCGTATGGATGAATTAGGTGTGGCAGAGTTTTTCATTTATACGGATGAACTAGATGAAATTCCAGGGGAAATGAGTAAGTTTGATATGATCATGCAAGCAGAGCATTTTATAGAAAGGTTCTATGATTCGACTTTCAGACATGGGTTATATTTGTCAGCATATATTGACTTAGGTGAATATCATATGATTTTATATAATCGCAAAGATGAGCGATTGAATAAGGAACTCCCTCATTCTGGAATTAGTTTTACAATGCTTAGTAATGGGGTTTTAAGTGCAGTCGAAAGAGAAAGCATGGATTTTGAACTTGTCTATCCAAAAACACTGATTACGAATGAAGAAGCAAAGCGGATTTATTTAAATCATTTAAGGATTCTACCTGTTATTGCAAAGTATGATAAAGACATATTTGTTAATGGTGATGATGAGTATCACTATGTTTATCAGTTGGAGGATTTTATTCTTGGTGTTCACACAAATGGGGGGGTGCTTACCTCGGATTCGTTTGGTGTAGGCAAAACGCTGGTGACATCCTTACCCCATTTAGCCGAATTTATAGATATTTATACTTTGGCGGGAATGACGGAAGACCATATGCTTGTAGCTGAAGCAAAAAAGAAAAGTGGTAGACTAGAGGTGTGGAGTAAGTTACCTAAAGAATCCTTACGGGTGAGTGAGGAAGATTTATTAGATGATGAATTAGACATCCCTGGTGCGATAAAATTTGTATTCAATGCGGATGGAAGACTGCTTAAATTAATGGGCTTAGATGATTCTGAAACGTTTGCTTCTAGACCTGTTAATTCGAAAGTGGCGCTTTTAACTGCTACATCAGTGTTACAAGCAGTTTGTGATAACCCTCATGATTATTTTAAACTGCAACAATTAGACGATCATGTTATAAGTCAAAAACCCGCAAACGGCATATACGATTTTACGTTTATTCGACAAGAAAGAGGCGTTCAAGTAGCTGATGCTTTTGTTCATATTCAAATAGACGATACAGGTTTGGTGAAGTATGTAGATGTAGATAGTGATGTCCTCCAAGATTTCTCACATGTATCATTTGTCGCAAGCCTTACATTTAAAGTTGCAACAGAAATGATTAAGGAAAAGCTTTTTATGGAATTAAGCTGGGGAAAGAATATAGAGAAGCATCAATACACATTAACATATTTACCGACCTATCCACTTACTACAGGTCATATTAAGATGATTGATATGACTACAGGGGAACCGTGGGTTATTGACACAAGTTGTATGGATCAATATTGAGAAAATTCAGCACTTTTTTTGCTTTCAGAGAATGGCTTAAAAAGTGTTTTTTATGTTCTATCAATGTTAAGCTTGTATATAGAGCAGATTATACCTACCTGAAAAGGATATAAGTATTTCTAGTTAAAAAGATGTTTAAATCTGTTTTAGTTGGGTAAATATTTGTAAGAAATTTGTCGAACGGTGCGTATTCTTTTAAACAAAGAATAAATAAAAAAATTTGTCTCAAACTAAGAAAGAATAAGGTGCAAATCTTTATTGTTTAGAATTACGTGGACAAGAATTTATTTGAAAGGACTATTCTATGAAGCGAGTATCAAATGTGTTTTGGATTACCGTATTTATTGTTTTTATTTTTGTTATTTTAGGTGTAGCAGTTCCAGATTTGTTTGAAAGTGTAACTGCAAATTTACAAGCTTTTTTAACAAATAGTTTTGGCTTTTATTACCTTATATTAGTAACTATTATAGTTGCTTTTTGTTTATTCCTCATTTTTAGCCCCATTGGTTCTATTAAGTTAGGAAAACAAGATTCTAAACCAGAATTTTCTACCCTATCATGGTTCGCGATGTTGTTTAGTGCGGGTATGGGAATAGGGTTAGTCTTTTGGGGTGCTGCTGAACCGCTCTCACATTATGTAAGACCTCCACTAGCTGATGGTCAAACCGATGAAGCTTTTAGGGAATCACTTCGTTATACATTTTTTCACTGGGGTATACATGCTTGGGCGATATACGGATTAGTTGCATTAGTACTGGCTTATTTTCAATTTAGAAAAGAAGAGCCAGGTTTAATTTCAGCAACATTGAAACCTCTTTTTGGAAAAGCAATGGATGGTATTTGGGGTACAATCATTGACGTGTTGGCTGTATTTGCGACTGTGGTTGGTGTGGCAACGACTCTAGGGTTTGGAGCAGCGCAAATTAATGGAGGGCTAACGTATTTGTTCGGAATTCCTGATAGCTTTGTGGTCCAAATAATTATTGTTGCCATAGTTACTGTATTATTTATGATCTCGGCATGGTCTGGATTGAGTAAAGGGATTCAATATTTAAGTAATGCTAATATGGTGTTAGCTGTTATTTTAGTCTTACTTGTCTTTGTGTTAGGACCTACAGTACTCATCTTAAATATGTTTACAGATACGATTGGTGGTTACATACAAAATATTATACGCATGAGTTTTAGTATTTCACCATTAGATGGAGAGCATCGTTCATGGATTAACGATTGGACTATTTTTTACTGGGCATGGTGGATTTCCTGGTCACCATTTGTGGGGATTTTCATTGCGCGTGTTTCTAAGGGACGAACAATTAGAGAGTTTATATCTGGAGTCCTACTTGCTCCAGCGCTAGTCAGCTTTTTCTGGTTTGCTGTATTCGGTACGTCATCTATTAATGTGCAGCGAAGTGGGGCTGTAGACTTAAGTCAATTCCCGACAGAGCAAGTACTATTTGCTGTATTTAATGAGTTTCCATGGTCTATGGTGATTTCTATCATCGCTATTCTGTTGGTATCGACATTCTTTATTACATCAGCAGACTCTGCGACTTTTGTTTTAGGAATGCAAACGACTTATGGCTCCTTAAACCCTCACAATTCTGTAAAGCTTACATGGGGTGTTGCACAGTCTTTAGTAGCCTTAATACTCCTATATAGTGGAGGATTGCAAGGTCTGCAAAATGCATTAATTATTGCAGCCTTTCCATTTTCAATTATAATGATATTAATGATGATTTCCATATATCGTTCATTAATGCAAGAAAGAAAAGAGCTCGGCTTATATATAAAACCAAAGAAAAAGAAACCAGAGAAATAAATAGGAAAAAGCCCGAACCATGTTCAATGTTTTAACATGGTTCGGGCTTTTTCTCTTTCACTTATCGGTAAGGTATTTTTTTGATTTACAGCAAAGTATCATTCTTTATTTTACTTTTCCTAAAACCTTCATATGAAGCATAAACAGCTGAAATGATGGTAATAGCAATAGATACCCCAATAATTGTATCAAGAATTGAACTTATATTTGTTGCTGTTGTGTTAAAGAGCTGACTAAGTTCATTGATAAAATTACTATGGAAAAGATTTGGTTGCAGAATAATTAACAGGAACAAGATCGTATACAAGAGTTGATAGATAGTGTTAATGGTTGCTAAAGATTTGGTCCACTGCCTCTTTACCCATTTATATACCGTTAATGTGAGCTCGCATAAAATAACAATCAAAACAAGTGGCCAGAATGAGAGAAGAAGTTCTTGGTTGAAAATCGGCGTCAGTAGGGTTAACCCTGTTTCTTGATTATTTTGTGTATAGATACCGACCCTATCAAGTGCGAAGAAGTAAATGGTACCCCATATGGCTGTCCAGAGGAACGCAGCAAAAATATCGATCTTCGTGATCCCTTTTTTCTTGGGAATAACAGTAATATTTTTCAAATCATCTGGTGTCCATTTTTCTCCTGTACCGGCGATTTCATAAGGCGCGACGCCAGTTCGTTCCATAATAATGAAGACAATAGCGACCCAGAATACGACTTGGATAGCTGTAGATAGAACCGTCCAAATCCCTTTGCCGAAGACAGTGAATATATAGGTCCAATCTTGATTGCTGTTTAGGTAAGTAATTACTCCTTCAAAAACGATGAAAGCAACAGCAAACCCAATGGCAAGTTGTAAAATCATCTTCATAGTGGTCATGAATAAGTCATAATAATCAGGACCGATTAAATAGGAGGGTGCATCGCGATAATTCTTCGCGATTTCTGCTGGATCTCCTAAGTCCTCCAATACAGCTTTTACATCTTCGAGCGAATAATTCTCTGGTAGTGCATCTAAAATGGATGATTTTAGCTCTAATGCAATGTCATTCCGTTGTTTTTCAGGTAGACGCTTTGTAACCTCATGGATATAAACATCAATCCATTCCATTGTTGTTTCCCCCCTCTAATAATAAATTCATTTCAGTAGACATTTTTGCCCACTCCTCCTTTAATGCTGCGAAGATCTTCTTCCCATATTCACTAAGCTGATAATATTTTCTTGGTCTGCTTTCGGTTGTGTCCCAACTACTAGTGACAAGTTCTTGTTTTTCCAGTCGTCTAAGCAAAGGGTATAAAGTACTTTGTTCTATTTCGATGCCCGATTGTTCTAAGTTTTGTACTAAAGAGTAGCCATATTGTGGTTCGTCTAACTGACTTAAAACCGCTAATGTAAGTGTTCCACGTTTTAGCTCTGTTGTAAGGGAATGTAATAAGTCTTTCAATTGTAATCACCTCGTTAATAACAATAGTGTATATCATACAGTATTATAAAATCAATAATAATGTGCATAATATTTTTCGACAGCATTTCTTAACATAAATCTCCAAGGTAGAATAGCTGAAAATGAGAAAGAATAAGAAGGCAGATGACAAGATACATTCGACATTATTTTCAATCATCAGGTTTGTTAACGTGTGGAACGGTTATTTACATAAGGTAATATCTTTTTACTAATGGTAACAAGCGGTGTTATGGTATGATAAACACTAGATTATAAGGAGGGGCAGATAAATGGAAGGCGCTTTTTCATTCCTTGATTCTGAGAACACCTGGATTCAGCTAGGGATATCAATAGGAATCTTGATACTTTTTTTAATTTTTCGCGGTATTTTTGCAAAATATGTTTTTAAATTGTTAATGAAGGTGAGTAATAAGGCCAATTCACAGCTTTTATCTCACATTTTTCTTTCATTTGAAAAACCGGTGAAATGGATATTCATCATTGTCGGATTGTATATTGCCATGGGGTTTTTCCCATATTTAGAGCAACATAATACGCTGTTTGTTCGCTTAATAAGATCAGCGTTCATGATAATGATTGGTTGGGGCTTCTATAATATTGCTTCTGCATCATCTGCAGTTTTCATTAAGATGCGTGATAAATATACACTTGAAGTCGATGATATACTCATTCCGTTTTTATCAAGGATGTTAAGAGTTGTTATTATTGTAATTACTGCAAGTATTGTCTTACAAGTGTTTGAATATAATATCAGTGGTCTTGTAGCAGGGCTTGGTATCGGTGGTGCTGCAATTGCTTTTGCAGCGAAGGATGCTATTGGTAATTTATTCGGAGGTTTTATTATCATAACCGAGAAACCTTTTACAATGGGTGATTGGATTATGACGCCGAGTGTTGAAGGGACCGTAGAAGATATTTCCTTCAGAAGTACAAAAGTCCGGACATTCGCTCAGGCGATTGTTACATTACCAAATGGGACAATTGCGAATGAACCGATTACGAATTGGAGCCGAATGGGAAAAAGACAAATTACCTTTAATTTATCGATCTCACATGAGACACCTAGACATAAGCTGCAACGTATTGTTGATAGGATTCATTCAACTTTAGTGAATAATGATGATATCCATCCAGAAACCATCTTTGTTACTTTTGATGAAATTAAAGATAATTCATATGACTTATTTTTGTATTTCTTTACGAACACAACCAATTGGGGAGAATTCCTTAAAATTAAAGAGAATATTAACTTTCAAATCATTGATATTCTTGAGCAAGAAGGTGTCATCATTGCGCTAGAAAGCACTCGCGTATATGTTGATTCCGACAAGCTCCTTGCCGATCAGAAGGAAAACAAAGATCAATTAATGTTAGGGAAAGATTCTTAAAAACGAAATCGCTTCTTGTTTAGAAAAGAAGCGATTTCTCTTTTTTTATAAAATAATTGAATATTCTACATAATGAAGGGTGAGATAGATGCAAAAATTATTATTAACCGGTTTTGAACCTTTTTTAGATTTTCCAATTAATCCAACCGCAGAAGTTGTGGAAGCATTAGATGGCAAAAACATTGGGAATTATCATGTGCAAACGGCCTTGCTCCCCGTCTCGTTTAAACATGTAAAGCAAACACTTATAACAAAAATGGAAGAAATGAATCCAGATGCCGTGATACTTATGGGGCTAGCGGCTGGTAGAGATAAAATAACACCCGAGCGGATAGCGATTAATGTAAATGATGGACCTGTTGATAATAACGGAGTTCAACCAGTGGATGAGCCTATTCACATGGATGGCGAAGATGGTTATTTCTCTACGCTACCTATTAGGCAAATGGTCGAAAGGCTTCATCATCATGGTTTCCCTGCAAAAATATCTAATACAGCAGGAGCTTATTTATGTAACCATGTGATGTATCAAGTACTGTATTATATAAAAAAACATAACATTAATATCCCAGCAGGGTTTATTCATATTCCTGCGTCGCATCGATTAGCTTTGACCAATAGTAAACTGCCTAGTTGGAGTCAATATGATTTAACA
The DNA here is from genome assembly GCF_038006865.1 of Cytobacillus sp. FSL R7-0696. NCBI lineage: Bacteria > Bacillati > Bacillota > Bacilli > Caryophanales > Bacillaceae > Cytobacillus > Cytobacillus sp. FSL R7-0696. The sequence continues at coordinate 2,520,571 of NZ_JBBOWA010000001.1, forward strand.
AGGGCGATCGAAATATGTATAGAAACGTTAGAGTAGTTAGGAGAATCTAATGTCATTTTTGATAATAGGTTGAATAAGCATTTAAAGTAACAAATCCGAATAGCGTTAGAGTCTGAAGAGGTCTGGCAAGTGAAAGATATATCCTATATTGGGAGAGGTGTAGTAAACGCTGTTTATCTAATTGAAGACCGTTCAAAAGGAACGTTTGTAGTAAGAACTCCTTGGCAAGAAGGAGAGAGTAGTGATATTTCTTGTAAAAAAGAAATTCACCTCTTTACATTAGTATTATCAATCTATGTGTTATATTCTCAGCGTATAAAAACTGCCACAGAACATCATCTGTGGCAGTACAAACATAAATTAATTTTTGTATTCTATCCGTTATTAACAGATTTTGATTTTTGCTTATCTCCTTGTTTATCTTTCTCTAATAAAACAATTAATCCTGGTAAAAGTACACCTCTTATAAGGAATGTATCTAATAGAATTCCGACAGCTACAATAAATCCGAATACAAATAGTAACTCGATAGGCTGTGTCATTAGAACAGCGAATGTTGCGGCTAGAATCAAGCCGGCTGAAGAAATGACTCCACCTGTATGAGAAACAGCTAATTGAACAGCTTCTTTGACACTATGGTGCTTTCTTTCTTCTTGAAAGCGAGAAACGAGCATAATATTATAATCGATTCCAAGTGCGACAAGAAATACAAAGGCGTATAAAGGAACGCGGTTACTTACAGCATCGATTCCGAAAAATATCTCTGTCAAAAATGTTCCCAATCCTAATGCTGCTAAGAATGATATGAGAATAGTTCCCATCATATAGATTGGCATTTTGATCGATTTTGTCAAAGCGATAAGGAGTAAGAAGATGAGGACCGTTTCAAGTGTAACAATCAAAAGGATATCATTATTGTTCACTTTACGATCATCTAATGATGACGCTGTTTCACCTGAAAAATAAATGTCGCCATCTATATTACTGTTATCTAATAACTCATCTTTCTCATTTACTATTTTTTCTAGTTCATTAATACTTTCAATCGCATAAGGACTGTCATTGAAAGTCAAGCTCAGTTGAAGAACTTGATTGTTTTCAGCTGTCCCAGAAGGTCTAACTTCATTTACTTCTGACCTTGTTGAAAGTTGTTCGACAATAGAAGAAACTTGTTCTTCAGATAATGCTTGTGATGATTCAACTAAAACAGTTGTTGGTGCAAGATCTCCGCTAGAGAAGTTTTCTTCTAATACTTCATAACCGACACGAGATGGCATATCTTCAGGGAAAGATTTTATCGTATCAAATTCATAGTCTAAGTTTGAAATATTTAATGCAGAGACGACCAAGATAACCCCGACAGATATAACGGATACAATCGGTTTTTTGACAACGAATTGTCCTACCTTACTCCAGAAAGAACTTCCTTTCACTGAATGGTCTCCCATTTTCGGTACTTTTGGCCAAAATGCTTTTCTGCCAAATAACGCAAATAAAGCAGGAATGAGCGTTATGGATGAGATCATGATAATCGCCATGGCTGTTGCGAAAGTTGGAGCGAAGTTTCGATAATCACCAAACTCGGCAAAGAAAAGAACAAGCATAGCGGCAAGAACCGTGCCTCCAGAGAAGAAAACAGGCATGCCAACACTTCTCATAGCCACTTTCATCGCTTCAAAAGAGTTTTCATGGTTTTTTAATGCTTCTCTAAAACGTGAAAATACGAAAAGCGAATAATCAACTACTGCTGCAAATAACAAGATCAACATAATCGAAATGGTTTGTTGACTGAGATCTAATCCTAGGCTTCCTAAAATACCTAATGACTTCATAACAACTTCATAAACAAATCCAGCAGCCAATAAAGGAATGATAGCAAGCAGTGGTGAGCGATAAATAACAATAAGTAAGACTAATATTAAAGCGACAGTAGATAAAATAAGGACAACATCAGCTCTTGAAAATAGGTCAAGAGAGTCTGCACTAATGCCAGCGGGTCCAGTTACCCAAAAGTTTAGGTCTGTTTGATCTTCGATCATATCTTGCATTTGATGAATGGAAGTTTGAATATCTCCGCTTTCCATACTAGATGCAAATTGTAGTGGAATGACTGCTATGGATTGATCATCAGAAAAGAAGCCTTCGAGTGCTTCAGGTGGTAATTGTTCTAGTGGAATGACCTCAGTTATTCCTTTAATTTCATTATTCTTAAAGCTATTTAGTTGTTCTGCTAAAACAGAGGTTTCAAGTTGCTCATCATTTTTATCCTGAAAGACAAGGATGGCAGGAATACCGTCAGCGCTTGGAAAGTATTCTTCTAATTTGTTTTGGGCGATAATCGATTGGCTATCTTCAGGGAGAGTAGCAATTCTTCCCACTTGATAATCTTTCGCATTAGGAGCAAAAAATGCTAACCCTAGCGCGATAACTAGCCAACAGACGATGGTAATCCACGCCCCTTTTTTCGTTGCTACTCGATCAGTAATAGTATGGAGCAAGTTTTTCATTTGATAGGACATCCTTTCAAGTTAGGTTGGGGTGGAAAATCATAAAAATTCCATGGTTCTATCATATTTTGCTCCAAAGTGACACATGTGTCAATTATTAAGTGCGTATCCCGTTACTTACCATTTGAATAATGGATTGAACCCATTGCTCACGTGGTAACTGAAAATGATTTGGAATGGCTACTGATTGAAAAATAAAGCCTAATATCATTGTGTCTGGCAAGGATGGGTTTAACTTTCCTTCTTGCTTACCTAGTTGGACAAAGTTTTGTAAGCATGTATACATATTTATACTCATGTTTTTAAAATAAGATTGATTTGCAGCTGTTTTTTCGTTTGTTGTATTCACTTGCTTTGTAATATTGATTAATTCCTGAATCTCACTTCTTTCAAAGATAATTTCCATTAAGTAAGTAAATTGCCGTTCAAAATCTCCTTTTTCCTCAATTTGCTCGAGTTTTTGCATAAATTGATTCATTTCATAAATCATAAAAGCTGTAATAAGTTCATCTTTATTTTCAAAATACTTATAAATTGTTCCTCTTGCTACATTTAGCCTTTCTGCCAATAAACTAAACGTAAATGCTTCATATCCAACTTCTAGTAATAATGCTTGTGTATGTTCGTATAATTCTGTAATGGAGAACTTTCTATCTCTACCCATATTTATTCACCTCATCAATATTATAATCGTTTGTCATTTATAATCGAAAGTTATATCTTTTTCATTCATTATTTCTTCAAAAGAAAGAAGGTAAAGTGTTATATTGAAAAATTACTTTTATGAAATAATCGCGGAAAAGCGAGAGAAGAAAAGGGGAAGGGTAAATGTAGTTCGTTTTGGTAAAAAAGATTATTAATCCGGTGTATAGAATAGGTATTTAGAATGAGTGTTAGTAAAATGATAAATATTATTAAGAAATACTCTTCATTTGTAATTAAACCTGATTAGACTCCAGTAATATAGGAAGAGATTAATAAGATTAATATTCTAGTAAACTGTTAAATGCATTTAATTTATTCTAAATATTTATATTTTTAAGAAAATTAAAAATATAAAGTTGACTACAAAAAACAATAAAGTTAATATATAACATATAGTGATAGACAATCTTACATGTGGATCTATTACTATTGTTAAATATCTAAAAATTCTGTTAATTAACAGAGTAAAGGGGGGTAATTATGAAGAAGATTTCATTTGGTTTTATGAGTTTCGTTTTAGTAGTTTTGCTTGCGCTAACTGGTTGCTCGAATGAAGAGGCGGGGGGAAAGGAAGGCGGGGATTCGAATAATGGATCATCCGGAAGTTCTATTCTTAGTAAAGTGATTGATAATAAGAAGCTAGTTGCTGGAGTGAATGATGAATTGCCAGGGTTTGGCTACATCGATGAGAGTGGTAAGAACGTTGGGTTTGATGTTGATTTCGCTCGAGTACTAGCAGCGGGTGCGATAGGGGATGCCGAATCCGTTGAGTTTAGACCTTTATCTGCTCAAGAGAGATTTACAGCTGTGCAAACAGGCGAAGTTGATGTGTTAATTAGAAACACAACATGGACAACAAACCGTGATTCGGAAGTTGGTTTGAATTTTGCGCCAACAACTTTCTATGATGGCCAAGGTATTATGGTGAGAGCCGACAGTGGGGTAGAGTCTCTTGAGGATTTAAAAGGTATGCGTATTGGTGTAGACACAGGAACAACAACGGAGTTGAACTTAGCAGATCAGATGAGAGCGCTTGGTATTGAGCATGAGGCGGTTGTGTTTGATGGTCAAGATGCAGTAGTAGCGGCGTATGAATCAGGAAGCATTGATGCTTGGACAACAGATAAATCTGGATTAGTTGCAAGGCAGGCAGTAATGGAAAAGCCTGATGAACATAAGATTTTGGAGGAGAACTTATCGAAAGAGCCACTTGGACCGTCAGTAAAAGGTGGAGATGATAAGTGGTTTGATGCGGTGAACTGGATGGTTTTTGCTACTATTCAAGCTGAAGAATTTGGCATCACTTCTAAAAATGTTGATGAATTTTTAGAATCGGAAAATCCTGAAATTAGAAGATTGTTAGGAACTGAAGGAAACCTTGGAGAACAGTTAGGGCTCCCAAATGACTTTGCCTACCAGATTATTAAGCAAGTAGGGAATTATGGCGAAATTTTTGAGAAGAATCTTGGAGCAGATACCATTTTCAAATTAGATAGAGGGTTAAACGCATTATACACTGATGGCGGAATTCTTTACTCTCCTCCATTCCGTTAAGTAAAGATAGACCTGCTTGATGAGAATTCTCTATAGCAGGTCTTTTTTAAACTATTAGTTAAATAGGTACCTCTAGAAAGGAGTGTAAGATGTGAGTGAACTGTCGAATCAGAAGAAATCGATTTCTCCACCATTTTGGCGAAATAAAAAGATTATCCCAATTATCTTACAAGTAGTATTTGCTATTATCGTTTTAGTATTCGGATATCTTTTAATTGACAATGCTTTAAGTGGGCTAAGACAAATAGGTTTACAGTTAGGATTCGATTTCCTTGCCAATACAGCAGGGTTTTCTATTTCGGAGGCGATGATTGATTATCAACCGACTGATACATATGGAAAAGCTTTACTCATAGGCATGCTTAATACATTGAGGGTTGCATTCTTTGGGATTATTTTAACGACTATTCTTGGATTGATTGTCGGCTTGTCGAGAATGTCGAATAACTGGTTATTAAGTAAAATTGCCGGAGTGTACATTGAGATTTTTCGAAATACACCATTGCTTGTACAAATATTTATTTGGTTTTATGCCGTGTTTTTACCAATGCCGAAAATTCAAGAAGCCCTTCAGATTGGACCGATGCTTTTCTCGAATCGCGGTACAGCTATTCCTTGGTATGAAAAAAATCAAGGAATTTTACTCTGGGGCATTTTATTCCTTGTTTCACTGGTAATTGCTCTTTTTGTCTATCGTTTGATGTTAAAGAAACAAATAGAATCTGGGAAAAAGAATTTTCCATCATTGTGGGCGCTTGGCGTTATCGTGGTGATTGCTATTATATCTTACGTAGTCACTGGAAATACACCAGTAACCTTCCATGCTCCGTCTGTTGCAGGAAATGGGTTTGATGGTGGTTTTGTCCTATCACCTGGATTTTCCGCTATATTACTCGGGTTGGTCATTTATACATCTACATTTATTGCAGAGATCATACGAGCTGGGGTCAATGGAGTCAATAAGGGGCAGTCTGAAGCTGCGAAAGCATTAGGGTTAAAGAATTCAACAGCTCTCAGATTGGTGATTTTCCCACAGGCCATTAGAATTATCATCCCACCTTTAACCAGTCAATATTTGAACTTAACTAAGAACTCAAGTTTGGCTGTTGCAGTTGGTTATCAAGAGATTGTAAGTATTGGAAACACAGTAATGAATCAAGCGGGGCGTCCAATAGAGGCTATTGCGATAATGATTGCTGTTTATTTAACATTTAGTTTAATTACTTCTTTATTTATGAACTACTTTAATAAGAAAGCGCAACTCGTTGAAAGGTAGGTGTAAGCATGAACAATGAACCTCAAATAAACGTAACTACTGGTACTTCGGTTGTGGGACCGCCTAAAAAAACAGTCGGTGTAGGTAGTTGGTTAAAGACAAACTTATTCGGTACTTGGCCAAATATTATATTAACCATCGTATCAACTGCCATTATTTTATATGTTGTCTTCCATACAGGGAAATTTATTTTTACAGCTGATTGGAATGTGATCGAAACGAACTTTCGTTTACTCATGGTTGGGCAATTTCCATTAGAGGAGACTTGGAGAGTTTGGGTAGCTATTTTTCTCATTTCTGCTCTTTTAGGAAGCTCATGGGGGCTATGGCGAGGAGTGATGAAGCATGTGGCATTGGTTATTGGTGGGCTAATGGTCGTTTCGCTTGTCCTACCATTTATCCAAACAAATACGAGGCTTATTCTTGTAGGGAATATTATTTGCATTTTCCTCTTTTATATAATAGGAAGAAAAGTGAAAAAGCTAAAAATACCAGTTTTATTATTATGGATATTGTTTATTCCGCTTGTTATTTCTCTATTCAATGGTTTCGGAATTTTACCAAAAGTGAATTCTAATATTTGGGGAGGTTTCTTATTAACGCTACTTATTGCAAGTGTGGCAATTGTTTGTTCTTTTCCCTTGGGAGTTTTATTAGCTCTAGGAAGACGAAGTAAACTCCCTGTAGTGAAATGGTTTTGTATCATTTATATTGAACTGATAAGAGGAATCCCTCTAATTACCATACTATTTGTATTTCAGTTAATGTTGCCGCTTTTTTTAGGTAATAGTATTGATGTGAGTAATGTCCTCAGGGCAATGGTTGGTTTCACATTATTTAGTGCTGCATATTTAGCTGAAAATATAAGAGGTGGATTGCAATCAATTCCGAGGGGACAATTTGAGGCAGCGCAAGCTTTAGGTTTGAATTCCACATATACCATGGGTTTTGTTGTTCTTCCTCAAGCTATCAAAGCTGTGATTCCAGCTTGTGTTGGTCAGTTTATCTCAATTTTCAAAGATACTTCTCTTGTAGCAATTGTAGGATTAACTGAATTATTAGGGATGGGACAAAAGGTGATCGCAAATCCCGCCTTTTTAGGTAAGAACATGGAAGTATTTCTGTTTATCGCGTTTATTTACTTTATATTCTGTTCGCTTATGTCGTATGTAAGTAGAAGATTGGAAAATACTTTAGGTGCCGGAGAGCGTTAGGAGGATATATATAGATGGAAAGTATATTTGGAGTTGAGAAAATAGATATACCTATTGAAAAAAGAGAAAATATAATAGAAGTAAAGGGATTAAATAAATGGTTTGGACAACTGCATGTTTTAAAAGATGTAAATATTAGTGTGAAACAAGGTGAGGTTGTTGTTGTCCTGGGGCCATCTGGTTCAGGGAAATCTACTTTTATTCGCACCCTTAATGCTTTAGAAGAGTTTCAACAAGGACAAATAAAAATAGATGGTATTGAGTTGACTGATGATTTAAAGAACATAGAAGAAATAAGAAAAGAAACAGGGATGGTTTTTCAATCTTTTAATCTCTTTCCACATATGACGATTCTAAAAAACATCTCTTTAGCACCGATTTGGGTGAGAAGGTGGAAGAAGACTAAAGCTGAACAAATCGCGAAAGAGTTGCTTGAAAGAGTAGGTATTCCTGAACAAGCTGATAAATATCCAGGTCAACTTTCAGGTGGGCAACAACAAAGGGTGGCTATTGCAAGAGCGTTGGCGATGCAACCGAAAATCATGTTGTTTGATGAACCGACCTCAGCGTTAGATCCTGAGATGGTAAAAGAGGTATTGGATGTAATGAAGACGTTGGCTGAATCAGGAATGACAATGGTAGTTGTTACACATGAAATGGGGTTCGCTCGCCAAGTAGCTGACCGTATTGTTTTATTTGATTACGGTGAAATTGTTGAAGAGGGAACGCCAGTAGAATTATTTGATAACCCACAACATGAAAGGACGAAAGCGTTCTTATCGCAAATACTATAATAAAAAAGGAGTCAGCATAACATGAAAGTGCTGACTCCTTTTTTATTTATGTAATAGATTAATTTTTTTAAAAAAGTTATTGACGAATAATAATAACAGGTGATATTATATTAAAGCAGTCGTTACTGACGCAGTAACTTACATAAGGATTTTAAAAAAAGTTATTGACATCAAACGAACTGAATGATATATTAAGAAGGTCGCTTCTGAAGCGAACGAGATTGTTCTTTGAAAACTGAACGAACGTAAAACGTCAAGCGTAATTCTAAAAAAGCTGATTTATCAGCAACAAAGCACCATAGGTGCAAATGAGCTAATCAAACACTTTATTGGAGAGTTTGATCCTGGCTCAGGACGAACGCTGGCGGCGTGCCTAATACATGCAAGTCGAGCGAATCTGAGGGAGCTTGCTCCCAAAGATTAGCGGCGGACGGGTGAGTAACACGTGGGCAACCTGCCTGTAAGACTGGGATAACTCCGGGAAACCGGGGCTAATACCGGATAATATCTATTTATACATATAATTAGATTGAAAGATGGTTCTGCTATCACTTACAGATGGGCCCGCGGCGCATTAGCTAGTTGGTGAGGTAACGGCTCACCAAGGCGACGATGCGTAGCCGACCTGAGAGGGTGATCGGCCACACTGGGACTGAGACACGGCCCAGACTCCTACGGGAGGCAGCAGTAGGGAATCTTCCGCAATGGACGAAAGTCTGACGGAGCAACGCCGCGTGAGTGATGAAGGTTTTCGGATCGTAAAACTCTGTTGTTAGGGAAGAACAAGTATCGGAGTAACTGCCGGTACCTTGACGGTACCTAACCAGAAAGCCACGGCTAACTACGTGCCAGCAGCCGCGGTAATACGTAGGTGGCAAGCGTTGTCCGGAATTATTGGGCGTAAAGCGCGCGCAGGCGGTTCTTTAAGTCTGATGTGAAAGCCCACGGCTCAACCGTGGAGGGTCATTGGAAACTGGGGAACTTGAGTGCAGAAGAGGAAAGTGGAATTCCAAGTGTAGCGGTGAAATGCGTAGAGATTTGGAGGAACACCAGTGGCGAAGGCGACTTTCTGGTCTGTAACTGACGCTGAGGCGCGAAAGCGTGGGGAGCAAACAGGATTAGATACCCTGGTAGTCCACGCCGTAAACGATGAGTGCTAAGTGTTAGAGGGTTTCCGCCCTTTAGTGCTGCAGCAAACGCATTAAGCACTCCGCCTGGGGAGTACGACCGCAAGGTTGAAACTCAAAGGAATTGACGGGGGCCCGCACAAGCGGTGGAGCATGTGGTTTAATTCGAAGCAACGCGAAGAACCTTACCAGGTCTTGACATCCTCTGACAATCCTAGAGATAGGACTTTCCCCTTCGGGGGACAGAGTGACAGGTGGTGCATGGTTGTCGTCAGCTCGTGTCGTGAGATGTTGGGTTAAGTCCCGCAACGAGCGCAACCCTTGATCTTAGTTGCCAGCATTCAGTTGGGCACTCTAAGGTGACTGCCGGTGACAAACCGGAGGAAGGTGGGGATGACGTCAAATCATCATGCCCCTTATGACCTGGGCTACACACGTGCTACAATGGATGGTACAAAGGGCTGCAAGACCGCGAGGTTTAGCCAATCCCATAAAACCATTCTCAGTTCGGATTGTAGGCTGCAACTCGCCTACATGAAGCCGGAATCGCTAGTAATCGCGGATCAGCATGCCGCGGTGAATACGTTCCCGGGCCTTGTACACACCGCCCGTCACACCACGAGAGTTTGTAACACCCGAAGTCGGTGGGGTAACCTTTTGGAGCCAGCCGCCTAAGGTGGGACAGATGATTGGGGTGAAGTCGTAACAAGGTAGCCGTATCGGAAGGTGCGGCTGGATCACCTCCTTTCTAAGGAATATACGGAATTAACTTGATGTTAGACTGTTCGTTCAGTTTTGAGAGTATAATCTCTCAAAATAAGATGAAAATAGCGAAGGATTCAAGGAAGCGTAAGCTGACGAGAATACCAAAGCTTACCATTCATTAATCGTTCTTTGAAAACTAGATAATGTAATGAAGAAGATTACCGAGTAATCGCCACCTTAGTTATTTTCTCTCTATTTAATAGTAATAGAGTAAAGATACTAAACTTTTTTAAGAAAACACAACCGTGAGGGTTGTGAGAAGCAAGCAGTTCAAGGAAGCGAGCGAGGAAACACCGGAGTGTGCGTCTTGTGCACATGAGGATGTTGACGAGTGAGCTGACGCCGAAATGCGTAGCTTATCGCAAGCCGAACAATGGTTAAGTTAATAAGGGCGCACGGTGAATGCCTTGGCACTAGGAGCCGATGAAGGACGGGACTAACACCGATATGCTTCGGGGAGCTGTAAGTAAGCTTTGATCCGGAGATTTCCGAATGGGGAAACCCCCTATCCGTTATGGGATAGGATCCATACCTGAATACATAGGGTATGGAAGGCAGACCCGGGGAACTGAAACATCTAAGTACCCGGAGGAAGAGAAAGCAAACGCGATTCCCTGAGTAGCGGCGAGCGAAACGGGATTAGCCCAAACCAAGAGGCTTGCCTCTTGGGGTTGTAGGACATTCTATACGGAGTTACAAAGGAACGAGATAGACGAAGAGGTCTGGAAAGGCCCGCCATAGGAGGTAAAAGCCCTGTAGTTGAAACTTCGTTCCCTCCAGAGTGGATCCTGAGTACGGCGGGACACGAGAAATCCCGTCGGAAGCAGGGAGGACCATCTCCCAAGGCTAAATACTCCCTAGTGACCGATAGTGAACCAGTACCGTGAGGGAAAGGTGAAAAGCACCCCGGAAGGGGAGTGAAAGAGATCCTGAAACCGTGTGCCTACAAGTAGTTAGAGCCCGTTAATGGGTGATAGCGTGCCTTTTGTAGAATGAACCGGCGAGTTACGATTACATGCGAGGTTAAGTTGGACAGACGGAGCCGTAGCGAAAGCGAGTCTGAATAGGGCGAATGAGTATGTGGTCGTAGACCCGAAACCAGGTGATCTACCCATGTCCAGGGTGAAGTCCAGGTAACACTGGATGGAGGCCCGAACCCACGTACGTTGAAAAGTGCGGGGATGAGGTGTGGGTAGCGGAGAAATTCCAATCGAACTTGGAGATAGCTGGTTCTCTCCGAAATAGCTTTAGGGCTAGCCTCATGCGTAAGAATCTTGGAGGTAGAGCACTGTTTGGACTAGGGGCCCTCATCGGGTTACCGAATTCAGACAAACTCCGAATGCCAAAGATTTATCCATGGGAGTCAGACTGCGAGTGATAAGATCCGTAGTCAAGAGGGAAACAGCCCAGACCACCAGCTAAGGTCCCAAAGTATACGTTAAGTGGAAAAGGATGTGGAGTTGCTTAGACAACCAGGATGTTGGCTTAGAAGCAGCCACCATTTAAAGAGTGCGTAATAGCTCACTGGTCGAGTGACTCCGCGCCGAAAATGTACCGGGGCTAAACGTATCACCGAAGCTGTGGATTGAACATCGTTGATGTTCAGTGGTAGGAGAGCGTTCTAAGGGCGTTGAAGCTAGACCGTAAGGACTGGTGGAGCGCTTAGAAGTGAGAATGCCGGTATGAGTAGCGAAAGATGGGTGAGAATCCCATCCACCGAATGCCTAAGGTTTCCTGAGGAAGGCTCGTCCGCTCAGGGTTAGTCGGGACCTAAGCCGAGGCTGAAAAGCGTAGGCGATGGACAACAGGTTGATATTCCTGTACCACCGTATTCTGTTTGAGTGATGGGGGGACGCAGGAGGATAGGGTAAGCGCACGATTGGATGTGCGTCTAAGCAGTTAGAGGGACCATGAGGCAAATCCCATGGTCATATACCTTGAGCTGTGATAGCGAGGGAAATTTAGTACCGAAGTTCTTGATTCCACACTGCCAAGAAAAGCCTCTAGCGAGGAATAAGGTGCCCGTACCGCAAACCGACACAGGTAGGCGAGGAGAGAATCCTAAGGTGAGCGAGAGAACTCTCGTTAAGGAACTCGGCAAAATGACCCCGTAACTTCGGGAGAAGGGGTGCTCATTAGGGTGTTAAAGCCTTGATGAGCCGCAGTGAATAGGCCCAGGCGACTGTTTAGCAAAAACACAGGTCTCTGCGAAGCCGCAAGGCGAAGTATAGGGGCTGACGCCTGCCCGGTGCTGGAAGGTTAAGAGGAGAGGTTAGCTCACGCGAAGCTTTGAATCGAAGCCCCAGTAAACGGCGGCCGTAACTATAACGGTCCTAAGGTAGCGAAATTCCTTGTCGGGTAAGTTCCGACCCGCACGAAAGGCGTAACGATCTGGGCACTGTCTCAACGAGAGACTCGGTGAAATTATAGTACCTGTGAAGATGCAGGTTACCCGCGACAGGACGGAAAGACCCCGTGGAGCTTTACTGTAGCCTGATATTGAATTTTGGTACAGCTTGTACAGGATAGGTAGGAGCCTTAGAAGCCGGAGCGCTAGCTTCGGTGGAGGCGTCGGTGGGATACTACCCTGGCTGTATTGAAATTCTAACCCACATCCCTTATCGGGATGGGAGACAGTGTCAGGTGGGCAGTTTGACTGGGGCGGTCGCCTCCTAAAGAGTAACGGAGGCGCCCAAAGGTTCCCTCAGAATGGTTGGAAATCATTCGTAGAGTGTAAAGGCACAAGGGAGCTTGACTGCGAGACCTACAAGTCGAGCAGGGACGAAAGTCGGGCTTAGTGATCCGGTGGTTCCGCATGGAAGGGCCATCGCTCAACGGATAAAAGCTACCCCGGGGATAACAGGCTTATCTCCCCCAAGAGTCCACATCGACGGGGAGGTTTGGCACCTCGATGTCGGCTCATCGCATCCTGGGGCTGTAGTCGGTCCCAAGGGTTGGGCTGTTCGCCCATTAAAGCGGTACGCGAGCTGGGTTCAGAACGTCGTGAGACAGTTCGGTCCCTATCCGTCGTGGGCGCAGGAAATTTGAGAGGAGCTGTCCTTAGTACGAGAGGACCGGGATGGACGCACCGCTGGTGTACCAGTTGTCTTGCCAAAGGCATCGCTGGGTAGCTATGTGCGGAAGGGATAAGTGCTGAAAGCATCTAAGCATGAAGCCCCCCTCGAGATGAGATTTCCCATAGCGCAAGCTAGTAAGATCCCTGAAAGATGATCAGGTTGATAGGTTAGAGGTGGAAGTGTGGCGACACATGTAGCTGACTAATACTAATCGATCGAGGACTTAACCAAAACGAAAAGCGAAAGCGCCTTGCACAGGTGCGACAAGCATAAGACGGATTTGACAGGAGGTTGTTCTTTAACCTCATGACAAATTTGACTTATGACCTCGAGCACCTAGGCGCTGTAGCTGGACAATTCGAAATGCGGGCGGCTACTAGCCGCCGCAGCTAGACAGCACTACGTAAGTAGTAGCCTACAGTACGCATTCAGGCGATTACTCAATAACAATCTTCTTCAACATTACCTAGTTTTGAGGGAACGATTCCCTTACAATTTTATAGTTCGGTGGCGATAGCGAGAAGGTCACACCCGTTCCCATACCGAACACGGAAGTTAAGCTTCTCAGCGCCGATGGTAGTTAGGGGCTGTCCCCTTGTGAGAGTAGGACGCTGCCGGGCAAACTACCCCATTTTTTGGGGTTATTTTTTGGCCCCTTGGTCAAGCGGTTAAGACACCGCCCTTTCACGGCGGTAACACGGGTTCGAATCCCGTAGGGGTCACCATTTTGGAGGATTAGCTCAGCTGGGAGAGCATCTGCCTTACAAGCAGAGGGTCGGCGGTTCGATCCCGTCATCCTCCACCATTTTTTTGTATATTTGCCGGCCTAGCTCAATTGGTAGAGCAACTGACTTGTAATCAGTAGGTTGGGGGTTCAAGTCCTCTGGCCGGCACCACTCGTGCTTTGTACGAGCCATTAGCTCAGTTGGTAGAGCATCTGACTTTTAATCAGAGGGTCGAAGGTTCGAGTCCTTCATGGCTCACCATTTAAATTTGCGGGTGTGGCGGAATTGGCAGACGCACCAGACTTAGGATCTGGCGCCGCAAGGCGTGGGGGTTCGACTCCCTTCACCCGCATTAGTTTTATAATGAATAGTTGCGGAAGTAGTTCAGTGGTAGAACATCACCTTGCCAAGGTGAGGGTCGCGGGTTCGAATCCCGTCTTCCGCTCCAGATGCGCCCGTAGCTCAATTGGATAGAGCGTTTGACTACGGATCAAAAGGTTAGGGGTTCGACTCCTCTCGGGCGCGCTTTATTTCGGGAAGTAGCTCAGCTTGGTAGAGCACTTGGTTTGGGACCAAGGGGTCGCAGGTTCGAATCCTGTCTTCCCGACCACGAATACTTTTTAGGGGCCTTAGCTCAGCTGGGAGAGCGCCTGCTTTGCACGCAGGAGGTCAGCGGTTCGATCCCGCTAGGCTCCACCAATTTAATTTTTATAAAATATATTTTATGGCGGTGTAGCTCAGCTGGCTAGAGCGTACGGTTCATACCCGTGAGGTCGGGGGTTCGATCCCCTCCGCCGCTATTGCTTTTTTATTAATGGAGGAATACCCAAGTCTGGCTGAAGGGATCGGTCTTGAAAACCGACAGGGGTGTTAAAGCCCGCGGGGGTTCGAATCCCTCTTCCTCCGCCATTAATATTTATTATCGCGGGGTGGAGCAGTCCGGTAGCTCGTCGGGCTCATAACCCGAAGGTCGCAGGTTCAAATCCTGCCCCCGCAATCTGGTCCGGTAGTTCAGTTGGTTAGAATGCCTGCCTGTCACGCAGGAGGTCGCGGGTTCGAGTCCCGTCCGGACCGCCATTTACATATTTATTATTTTGGCTCAGTAGCTCAGTCGGTAGAGCAAAGGACTGAAAATCCTTGTGTCGGCGGTTCGATTCCGTCCTGAGCCACCATTTATTCTTTTTTGGAGGGGTAGCGAAGTGGCTAAACGCGGCGGACTGTAAATCCGCTCCTTCGGGTTCGGCAGTTCGAATCTGCCCCCCTCCACCATCTAGGGGTATAGTTTAATGGTAAAACGAAGGTCTCCAAAACCTTTGATGTGGGTTCGATTCCTACTACCCCTGCCATTCATGGCGGTTGTGGCGAAGTGGTTAACGCATCGGATTGTGGTTCCGACATTCGTGGGTTCGATTCCCATCAGCCGCCCCATTTTTAAATATTTTGTTGGGCTATAGCCAAGTGGTAAGGCAACGGATTTTGATTCCGTCATTCGTAGGTTCGAACCCTACTAGCCCAGTTATGGCAGCATAGCCAAGTGGTAAGGCAGAGGTCTGCAAAACCTTTATCCCCGGTTCAAATCCGGGTGTTGCCTTTATGCCGGTGTGGCGGAATTGGCAGACGCGCACGACTCAAAATCGTGTTCCTTCGGGAGTGTCGGTTCGACCCCGACCACCGGTATGTTGAAGTTCTTAAATGCGGGTGTAGTTTAGTGGTAAAACCTCAGCCTTCCAAGCTGATGATGAGGGTTCGATTCCCTTCACCCGCTTAAATAGGGGCCTATAGCTCAGCTGGTTAGAGCGCACGCCTGATAAGCGTGAGGTCGATGGTTCGAGTCCATTTAGGCCCACCATTTATATTATTCCGCAGTAGCTCAGTGGTAGAGCATTCGGCTGTTAACCGAACGGTCGTAGGTTCGAATCCTACCTGCGGAGCCATACATATTTTAGTTTGCGCCTTTAGCTCAGCTGGATAGAGCAACAGCCTTCTAAGCTGTGGGTCAGAGGTTCGAATCCTCTAAGGCGCGTCAAAGCTCTCGCTGAAAAGCCCGCTATATCAACCTTCTAGCCCGTCAAATGAAACGGTCAGTGTAACGGTCAAATTGCCGATTATACTCGATATTTGACTTAGCTAGGAGGTTTTTATTTTGCCGAAAAAGAAGGAAATATTCTCAGTTTCCGACGATTTAAACGGAATATTTTCGAATAATGCCGCGCCTAAAGCCAAAGCGATTCCGCCTAATGACCGAATGCTTTTAACGCGCGCTCTCGAAATTATCACGCGTCAGATGGAAATTAGCGGTAACAGACCGAGGACAATAGGCGACTATGAGCGTTATGTAACGTTGTTTATTAAGCTTACGGGCGTTAACTATCTCGATGAAATTGACAGCAATAAAATATACGAGTGGCTTTCGCTCATGGACGTAAGCAATCAGACGAAGCTTACGCGACTAAAATGTATAAAAGCGTTTTTATCGCGTTGCCACGGAAACGGTTGGATAGACGCGCCGTTTTGGAAAAAGGTCACTATTCGCGTTGACCAAAAGATTAAGGAGGGCGCGACAGAAAAGGACGTTAAGCGCCTGCTATCCGTGCTCGACCTAGGAGACTTCGTTCAGTTGCGCGATGCGACCGCAGCCTATCTAATGTTTAAGACGGGCATACGTATTGGCACCGTTTCGTATCTCGAAGGCAAGCACGTCGATTTTAACGAGCGATTGCTGCGTCTAGATGGTGCAATACTGAAAAATCATAATCAGATACTTTTACCGTTCGACGATACGCTTGCGAAGTTGTTGGACGTGCTTATGCGTCAGAACGATCAGATTAGAAAAGCGTATTGTCGCAAGAATGATTATGTGTTTATTACGAAGCATGGCGGTATCATATCGAATAGTCCTACACATAATAATATTCAGAAACGGCTTAATTATTACGCTAAAATGTACGGGCTAAAGAACATTAATCCTCACGCGCTGAGAAGGGGCTTTGCGAAGTCTTTGCTTAGTAAAGGGGCTAATGTTGCGGAGATTAGTAAAGCGCTAGGACATAGCAATCTAGCCGTTACAACGCAATATTTGCATTTAGATAAAGAAGAAGTTGCGGAAAATTTGCGTAAATATTTATAGAAGATATCGTCAGTCCTTCGGGATTGGCGATTTTTTTTGCCTAAAAACATCCACTTTACGAAAGTTATCCGTTATTTAAACTGTAAGACGAAAAAAATTTGCGATTTTCATGTCAGAAATTCGAGGCGAAATCGTTATTTAAAGTAAGGGAACAGATTTACGATAATAAATCTACGCAACACGATATATAACTTACGCAAGGAGTTGAGTGAATTTGAGTGGTGAATTAGTATTATTAGCACAAAAATTGTTAGACGAGGGTTATAGACCGAATAAGGTTTCGAAAATTTTAGGCGTTCATCATTCAAAGATTAATAGGTTAATTAGTAGGGGGATAATTGAAGTCTATACTCCGTTCGATGACGAAGAGGATAAAAAACACCTTTATCAAAATTTTGAATGGCTATGGGAGGAAGATGAGTTAGAGAAAATATTATGGAAAGCTTACGAAGGAGAATTTACATTTTCAAAAAACTATAATGAGGATACTATTCGAATAGGCAACTATGTTAATAAAAAATACGGTGGATTACATGAGTACTTTGATATGAAGGGATTTAGAAGAGTAAAAGAAAATATGCTTATCATATGCCCTAGATGCCAAACTGAAACAAATTTGAATAAATGGTATAGAGAGAAAGATAGACCTTTTGGTTTATATTATGAATGCCCTCAATGCAGAAAAGAAACGTCGAAAAAATATAACGGCAGTAATCCAGAGAGGATTTTCGGCTATAACTGTTCTAGGAGAGAACTAGTAGAAATGATGTTTACAGGAACGATGTTGTTAGCGGCCGGGTCGACGATTTTAATTGCGGCAGCAGACAAGACGGCAGAGACTTACGGGTTTCACGGAGTGGGAACAGTATTGCGGATTTTATTGCCGTTAGCTGGGCTAGTTGCAGGCGTGTATTTTATCGAAACGAACGCGTTAATCGGGTGGTTAAAATGACACTGCGCGAACTTGTTGCGAGTCTAAACGCAAGGAAACGCTTAGTCAACGCATTCAAAAGTGGCGAAATATATCTCGGCACAGCAGAGCGACCAGTCTTTCCGAAAATACATTCCGTTAAAATCAAAGCACACTCAACGCAATATACCTTCTCATTGCCAAACGGCTTAAATCCCGACAAATTAAAACGAAATTACTTTGCGATTATGCAACACTTTGGCGAGCAAGTGCGGTTAGATGGCGAAATAAAACTGTTCACATTGACGGTCTATGCGCAAGCACTTTCGAATGACATGCCTTATGATATCGATGAGATTCGCGAATATGTAGTAAAGCACAAACTTGGCATCATCTGCGGGAAAGAGAGGGCTGGCGAAATAGTATCATTCGATTTACTTAAGCAGCCACATATTTTGATTGCGGGAGAAACTGGTAGCGGTAAATCAACGCAGCTACGATCGATTCTAACCACGCTAATACTTACGAAAAAGCCTAGCGAGCTAGAGCTATATCTCGGCGACTGTAAAAAGTCGGAGTTTCACATTTTTCGCAAAGTAGAGCACGTTAAATCCGTTTTAAGCAGCGGCAAAGAAATTGCGCATATGTTAGCGCATATAAAGAGAGAGTTAGACGAACGCAGCGACTTAACGGAAACTTTCGAAGTAAGTCACGTTGATGATTTGCCGGCGGAACACAAGCGTCCCTATATAGTTGTATGTATCGATGAGTTCGTTATGTTGCGCAAAGACGAAACGGTTATGGAAATATTGACGGAGATTGTTGCGATAGGTAGGACGCTGGGAGTTTTCGCTATACTTTCGATGCAAAGACCGAACGCCAAAGTGTTAGACACGACTATACGCGCAAATTTGACGGTGAGCATGGGCTTTAAATTGCGGGATAAAACGGAAGCTCGCATTGTTAATACGCCGGATGCAGAAAAGTTAACGGAGCCAGGTCAGTTCATTATGAATAGCGATAGACTCTACGAATTACAAGCGCCATATCTCGAAATGGAGCGAGCTAAAGAGTTATTAAATCCGTTCATGATAGCGAAAGGTAAAAATAAGACTGTTATACAGGAGCAAGCGAATCTAACGGAAGAGGATGTGTTTAACGATGCCATTAACGAAGAGAGATAAGGAGATTATAGCGGACCTTAATCGATTCCGCGTAATGGACCGAGACAGCATAGCGGAAATCCATTTTACGCACAATAAACGTCCTAACTATTCCGCAAATAACGTATTGCTACGGCTATGTAGGGACGGACATATTACGCGTTCAAAAGCTTTCGTTCCTTTCCTATACTTCAGCGTAGAAACGCAATTAAAAAAGAACAGCGCAAAGATAGGTCACTTTCTCGCAATACTTGACGTCTACAAAGAATTGCGCAAGCTAGGCGCGCTAGAAACATTCGTAGTTGAGCCGAAGTATGGACGCAAAGGGACTGTTGAGCCCGACATTTATTGTCGCTATCGCAAAACGGGTTTCTTCGTTGAGGTACAGCGCACGCTTTATAGCGATCGTCAGATGACCGAAAAGCTTGATCGTTATGTTAAGTTTTATCGCGATGGTTCGTTGCCTGGAAACTTTCCGCATGTACTCATCCTCAGTGAACGCCCTTACGCGATAAATGCAATCGACTACCCATTCCGTATATTTCAAGCAAAGACATTTACCGCCTTCATACAGTCGCTGCGTAAGCCCGTAGAACAGAAGCCGAAACAACTGTCAGCGTCAGAAGGTATTCGAATGATCTTAAAGTGAACGAAGCTCAAGTAGCTCGCTAACGTCAGCTATTTCAAGCGCTTTAGCAATGCGCGCAATATGCTCGCGATTAATAGTCGTACGTTGGTTGTTGCAAATTTCGCTGATAACATTCGGTCGCAAGCCCGTCATTTCTGCGAGTGCCGACCGCGTAATATTTCTTTCAGCTAAAATATCCGATACCTTTACGTAAAGCATTCGGCTACACTCCTTGTCCTTATAAGTTGATTTGATTATAACGTTATATCGATATTTTGTAAATAAGTAATTGACATATTGGTATAGCGATATATAATAATATATAAATCGACGTAAAAAGGAGCGTAAACTGATGCACTATCTATCGGACTATCAGACTTTCAATTCGACACAGGAATTAAACGCAAATGTAGACGCACATTTAAAGAACAACGCGTTCAGCCTTAATGATACGGATAGCGCTGCCCTTAATACTATCGCTCGCTATGCGGTCAAGTTCGCAGGCGCTGCGCATTTAAAAGCGACGACGCTCGCGAAACTAATCGACAAGAGCGAAAAGACGGCGCGCCGTATCGTTAATAAGTTGGCGGAGCTAGGCATTATCGAAAAGGTTGCAACCATGCGCAAAGTAAACGGAGGCAAGGGCGCTAACATACTCCGCGTCCTTCCTTTTAAGCAAAATGAGCTGCGTGCTACTCGCAATGACCAGTCGACTTTGTCCAATCGTGAGGAACGCGAAATGCCTACGGAGACAAAGACGCAAACGACGAAAAATGAAAACGAACCTTTTAATTCTATTAATCTTTCAAAAAACAACGTATTAGATACGTCAGTCATTCCTTCGCAAGCATTGAAAAGCTCGCTACCAAGCGAAATATACGACGCAATGGAACGATATTTTGACGCTGAGGGAATCTATAAATATTACGGCATATTGCTTCGAGCTAAACGATCAATACATAACGATATCATCATCGAGGATAACGCTACTCCGTTTGTAGAAACGTTCTTTAACGCGATATTAAAGTACAAGCAGCGTAAATTACATAGCCTCGAAAATTATTTATACCGCGCTTGGCAGACGACAACATCGCAAGTATTGCGTCAGAATGCTTCCGTAGAGCCTTCGCCAGTGCCGGATTACGATTGGCTGAACTCGTAAAGAAATGCCGCGCTTTTCTTTTATAAAGTGGCGTGTTATACTCAAATGGTCGAAAGATCGGTAAATGACCGTACCAGTGACCGCATCAATTAACGGTTGATATAGCGTATGCTTCTTTTCGGGTCAGAGGTTCGAATCCTCTAAGGCGCGTCAAAGCTCTTAAATCTTCTATAAGGTTTATGAGCTTTTTTTGTATGATTAATTTTAAATTAAGCTTCTAGGCATCTAGTTGAAAGCGTTGTAGAAAAGTAAAAAAAAAGCTTCCATAAATGGAAGCCAACAAGGGGGATTTACACTTGTAATAGAAGTTTCTCCTAATAAATCTTTTTATATACCTATATTTTCTTTATTTTACATATTTCTCTCATTAACAAATTATTTCACTTTTCTAACACATATTATTAGTAAAATAGATGAGAAAGATTAGATGTTTAAGAAAGAGGGGCTTTTTATGAAGAAGTGGATATCAACGTTTTCTGTAATCATGATTATTTTTCTTGCTGCTTGTGGAAATGCGGGGAATGATGCAAACTCTAGTGGTGGCGAAGGATCAGTTCCTGCTGCAATCGATGCCAGTATCTCGATACCAAGTCAGATTAAAAGGAACGAAGAAGTACGCTTAGAAGTTACTGTTACACAGGGAGACGAGTCTGTGGAAGATGCAGATGAAGTAAAATTTGAATTGTGGGAAGATGGGAAAAAGGATAATAGTGAATTAATAGAAGCAGAACATGAGAATGATGGAAAGTATGTTGCATCCTATATATTTGAAAAAGATGCTATCTATCATATTCAGTCACATGTCACCGCAAGAAGTATGCACACTATGCCTAAAGTTAAAGTGGCGGTAGGCAGTGCTGAAATAGATAGCGAAGAAGAAAATCAAGGCCATAGCACACATGAGCATGATGGAAATGTAGCGATACATATAAGTCCTACTGCTGATATTAAGACGAATGAGGAAACTCCATTTGATATTCATATTACGAAAGAAGAACAAGGACTTGAAGAGGCTAATGTGAGGTTAGAAATCGTTCAAACGATTGATGAACATCAGGTGGCTTGGGTAGATGCAGTAGAGGAAACTAGTGGGATGTATACAGCAACACATGCATTTACTGATAATGGAACATACAAGATTGTCGTTCATGTTGAAAATGATGAAGGATTACATGAACATAGTGAATTTGAGGTCATAGTAAAGTAAATTAACAGTAAAAGAAAGATATTTGCATATGCAAATATCTTTTTTATCTTATTTAATAATGTACTTTTGTTACGCAAGTGAAGTTGCCTTTAATATTGATGAATTTTATACTAATCATAATCAAACTTTCACACTATAAAGAAGAAGCCCTTTATAATAGAAGTAAGTAATTGAAATCAGGAGAGAATAACTAATGACAAATACTCATTTATTTTTTAATACAAGCATTGGTAAACAGAAACCTAATAGTATAAGGAATAAAGAACAAGTGTGTCCGTTCTGTCAGAGAGAACAATTGACGAACATTATTGCGGAGGATGGTCCAATCATTTGGTTGGAGAATAAATATCCCGTATTAGAAAATGCTCATCAAACGGTCTTAATCGAGACAGCTGAGTGTGACACGGAACTTTCACAGTATGATGACAACCATTTAGTCAGATTGATTACATTTGGTTTAGACAAGTGGTTAAGTATGGAGAAAAGTGATAAATACAAATCTGTGATTTTTTTCAAGAATCATGGGCCGCATTCAGGTGGAAGCATTGCTCATCCTCATATGCAAATTGTTGGTTTATATGATGTCGTGTATCAAAATAAGGTGCAGGCTGACGATTTTGTAGGAGAATTGATTGATCAACATGGTGATACTGAATTTTCTTTATCGAATAAACCTCGTATTGGTTTTTATGAATTTAATGTTAAATTAGGACAGAAAAAGGATATTGCAGCGTTTGCTAAATATATTCAAATGGCAACCAAATATATTCTGAGGGATTTTCCTTTTACATGTAACAGCTATAATCTATTTTTTTATCATTTCGAGAATGAAATATATGCAAAAATCGTCCCTCGATATGTAACAAGCCCTCTTTTTATCGGATATTTCTTGCCACAAGTACCTAATAACATCATGTGGATGGTAAAGGATATTCAAAGTAAATATGTACAATTATAATAGGTATATTTCTTTGTTACAAAAAAGAAATATACGTAGCTGTTGTGATTTTCATCTAAAAAAAATATAATGAAGTATTGTACACAGATTATTTTTAATGAAGAGCCTTTGTTTCATAAGGAGATTGATTAATGACTTCTAAACGAACGACAACATCGAGAATTGATTATACTTTAGTTCTTATTTTATTTTTATTGTTTTTAGTGAGCTGTATTTCTATATATAGTGCACAAACGACTGAACAATACGGTGAGAATTTTTTACTTAAACAAATTGTATGGTATGTAGTGGGAATAGGGATTATACTAGCAGTCATTACATTAGATGCTGAGCAATTAAAGAAAATTTCTTGGTATGCTTACGGTTTTGGACTATTGCTACTTGGATTTCTTGTTGTCGCACCTGAAAGTATTGCTCCTGTAATTAATGGAGCTAAATCATGGATACGGTTGCCTGGTCTTGGACAAATACAGCCCGCTGAGTTAGTAAAGGTTTTTCTCATATTAGCTCTAGCCAGGGTCATCGATGACCATCATCAAAAGACACAATTAAAAACTGTGAAAACAGATTTTTTCCTATTATTTAAAATGCTAATTGTTACTGGCTTCCCCTTGTTGCTCATCATGCAACAACCAGATTTGGGGACTTCCTTGGTAATTTTAGCGATTTTGCTCGGAATGGTTTTTATCTCAGGTATCACTTGGAAAATACTCGCGCCTATTGTAAGTGTAGGTGTAACTTTAGTTGTTGGTATTTTTTATTTTGTATTGTGGCATCCAGAGTTGTTGGAAAAATATTTGGGCGTGAAGGAATACCAATTGGGGCGAATTTATTCTTGGATCGATCCTTATAATTATCAAAGTTCTACAGGTTTTCAACTAACGCGCTCCTTACTTGCCATCGGTTCTGGTGAGACAACAGGAAAGGGCTACGGCACAAGGGAAGTTTACTTACCAGAAAGTCACACAGACTTTATTTTTAGTATCATAGGAGAAGAGTTCGGTTTTATTGGGGCAAGTGTGGTTGTTAGTTTATTTTTCTTATTGATTTATCATTTAACTAAAATAGGCATCAGTACAAGAACGCCATTCTATACATATGTTTGTGTAGGGGTAATTAGTTTAATAACTTTCCATGTCTTTCAAAATATCGGAATGACAATTGGTGTTTTACCGATTACAGGAATCCCACTACCGTTCATTAGTTATGGAGGAAGCTCACTAATGGGTAATATGCTTGCCATGGGACTAATTTTTTCAATTGGTTTTCATAGTAAACGGTATATGTTTTCCAGATCTTCCTAAGAAAAAGAAACCCGAGAATTTAAAATTCTCGGGTTAATGCTGTTAGATAGATGCACCAGTATCCAGTATGATCACCTTCGGATCAACTTTAATATTTAAGTCAGGATATCCCTCTTTCCATTCTTTATAATCAAAATTCCTTATTTTTGTGCTATAAACCTTACCTATTCCGATTGGGTCGGCATTATCTTCTTGAAAAGACTTAATAAGCGCTGAACATTCATTTTTTATTTTTTTATTGATAAAATTCGTTATCTCTTTTATTTTTTTATCATCGATATTATTTCCGGAATATTCTTTTATATTACCTTGGACTTTAATTTTGATAGTGATGTTTGTTGGATCTTTTTTATCTAATTTATATTTATGATTGGAATGTATACTTTTAATAGCCACTTTTTCACCATCCGGCAAGTCGATAGAGAAGTCACCTCTACTATAACGATCAACGAGTAATTTAAAATAAAATAATTTATCACTTGGGAGAATTTTATATGCAGCATGATCTTTAAATAATGATATGCCCGCTAGTTCGATTTCCTGTTCATTTATTTTTTTGATATGTGGTAAGAAGATATCCTTCCCTTCCTGATAAAAATCTCTCATAAATAAGGTTAAGTTCGTTTTAGGTAAATCTCCATAGTCAATATTATGTTCAATTAAGTCAGAAATAAAGGTTCCATTTCCTTGTGGGCCATATTCTCCTTTTAAAATTTCCTCCGTACTACTATCAGTGGTTGCGAAGTAGATTCGTTTGCCAATGGAAGCATCTCGTTGATAGGCGTCTACATAAACAGTTAATCCACGTTCGGCAATGGCAATATTATATAATGTAAGCCTTAAACCTCCGACTACAATTGGATTGGGTGATTGCCGGTTTGCTTTATACAGTGTCTCTCTCCTGAGATCACCGGTTGTTGTAACAGTTTTGTTCTCTACACTCATTTCTTTGTTGAATATTTCCATAAGAAAGGTTGTCTTTAACAAATGCTCATCACTCGTATCAGGGTCAAAGCCAGTTGCGACTGCAATATTGAGCTCATCTATAATTCTTTTCTGTACACATCCAGTTAGTAAGAACAGGCAGCAAATGATACATATCCATTTTTTCATGTTTTCTTCACCTTCTTTATAATGAGGGATAAACAGTACAAAAAGGGAATATAAACAAATACAAAAGCAAAAGACATCCGTTCAACAATTTGATTAAACCTTTCAATGTCTACGCCTTTCTCAAAAAAAGTAACGATAATGACAGAGATGGCTGAAATCAGTATGGCTCCTTTTCTTTGTTTTAATTTAGTGGCTCTTTTAAGTAACCTTGAAGCAATCCAAAGAGAGAGACATATATTCGGTAATAATATCAAACACCAATTGGCGACCCCAATATACTCAAAGCGTTCAACAAATGGAAATTGCACCATTTGCCACATAGAAAGTGTAGCCCAAATCGTATTTTCTAATTGTTTTTTTGAGAAATAGGAAAAAGCAATAATCGCTAATATCGTATAAAAAATTGTCGTGGTGGCGACTCCAATATGGGCCCATTTTTTCGATTTCTGCGGTTGGTTAATAAAAGGATAGATAAATAAAATCGCTTCAAATCCAACAGAAGTTAGTGACATATGATAAGAAGCTTGAAGTAATTCGGTGATTTTATGTTCCCAAATCGGTAATAAGTGGGTGAAGTCAGCGTACTTTAGAGTAAAGGTGAATGTAAATACTAAATAGGCTGGCAAAATGGTTCCAAAAAAACAAATACCCACAACTGTCCTAAGTCCACCGTATACAATATATATTGCTAGAAGTAAGAACAATACCGAAAACGCAAAATTATTTATGTCTGGAAACATCCATATTTGAATGACTTCGATAAAATTCAATATAAAGGAAAGAAGGTAAGTGATATAAAATAAAACAAAGGCGAAGCTTGCTACCTTACTAATGAATCGCCCAAAAAGAAACTCATGAACGGTAATAATATCTCCATTAACCATTTCACATAATTTGTACATCATCCAAATGACGAGATGAATATAAACACCTAGAATGAGAATGGAAATCCATGCATCATGTCCAGCATAGTCGGCAATAATTCTTTGATATCCTAGAATACCAATGCCAATTTGCATAGAGATCATCACATAAAAAACGAGATAAGGAGATATTTTTAAGTTATTGGGAATCGTTTGGCTTTGCATATTCATCACCTCTACTAAGGCTAGGGTTATTCATCAATGTCTTTTGGGTTTTCAGCTTTCTTCTTATTGAATCGTTTTGGTTTTTGCGTTCTTAAAACATGTGGACGCCTGTACATTTTTTGTAAGGGTGCGCGAATAAGTGTATCCTTCATATCTGCTAATCTAAGTGGGTATATTGGCGCCAAAAAAGGTCTTCCTAGTGAGGTCAGGCGTAATAAGTGGGCAATGAGAATACAGAAACAAAAAAGAATTCCTAATACACCCCAAAATTGTGCAAACAGAAGAAAGGGAAAGCGTAAAACCCTAATTGTATTACCCATTTTATAAACAGGTGTTGTAAAGGAACCTAATGCACCTAATGCGACAAAGATTAACAGTACGTTACTAGTAAGACCGGCTTCAACAGATGCTGTTCCAATAACGATACCACCTACGATACCAATGGTTTGGCCGACTTTAGTAGGGAGCCGTGCCCCTGCCTCACGCAATAATTCAATCGTCAGCTCAAGAAATAATGCTTCGAGAATAGGGGGGAGCGGAATGGTTCTTCTTGATGTTACTAATATCCCTAATAAGTCTGGCGGTATGAGCTCGTATTGATATGTCATAGCTGCAACGTAAATCGGTGTAACCAGTACTGAAAAAACAACAGCAAAAAATCGTACTAAGCGAAAAAATGTAGCGACAATCCAATTGAGAAAATAGTCTTCGAAAGCGCTAAAAAATTCAATTAACGTCGTGGGCGCTATTAACACATGTGGTGAACCATCAACGATTATGGCGATTTTTCCTTCAGCAAGAATAGCAGCTACTCGATCAGGCCTCTCGGTGTCCAGTAATTGTGGAAATAGGGAATTGGAATTATCACTTAATAATTCAACAATATTAGAGCTATCAGAAATCGTGTCAATCTCAATATTTTTTATACGTTGTTTCACAGTATCAACATTGTCTTTATTAGTAATTCCTTCTATATGTAAGACAGCTACTTTTGTTTTCGAAAGTTTACCAACAGTGTATTCTTGTGAAATTAATTCTTTAATAGGTAATCTCTTCCTAATCAAATTTAAGTTTTGACCAATAGCCTCAACAAACGCTTCCTTAGGTCCTATTACAGAAAACTCAATTTCAGGTTGACTGAGAGATCGAACAATTTCTTTCTGAGCGGCAATAAATCCGAAACGATTTTTATCAGAATCTAGTGTAACAAGTACATATCCATTTAATAACTTTTGTTCTATATCGCTTGGATTTTTTAAAATATGAATATCTGCAATGGGAACTATTCTATGCAAATCATCCAGTGATTCAAATTTTTTTGTTAAAAGTGCTGGTAAAGCACTTTCCTGAATAATTTGTTCATCTACTAAAGTCGAATAAAAATGAAAACCAAATCGTTCATTCGTTTTTTCATTAAAATAATAGGTAGACTGAAAATCAGTTGACTGCTTTAATAAAGATTTCCAATCATCATTTTTGATTTTTTTAAACTTATCCCATATGCTCAAAGGTATCACCGTCAATCAGAAGTATTAAATGCATCTAATCAATATTGTTACCAAATTTGGTTGTGTTATGAATGATGATTAAAAAATGGTAAAGGAGAGATACAAGTTGGCTCACGATTTGGATCAGAAGATAGAAGCACTAGTGGAAAAATACACGGAATTGTTATTAGGAGAAAGTGACGAAACATTGCAAGAAGAAGTAAAATCATGGATTATTTATTCATTTATTGCTAAACAGATGCCACCTTTAGTAAAACATTGGAATCAATTGTACCCTGAAGGAAAACAAGAAATGATGGAGCTAATTACAAAGATTAAAGATTTAAATGAAAAACAGCGGCTTCAACAAAAGCCTGATGAAAAAAAGGGATAAAAAATAAGAACAGATGATGACTGTCGGTCAACATCTGTTCCTATTTTATTCCTCACTTATCTTAGCTATTGAATGTTACCGTTTGTTCCATATGGAAACTGTGTAGAGTATCCTTGGAATTGTTGGTAAGATTGTTGCAGACTTTGTTGATCTGCTGCATCAAGACTGTACCAACCTCTTTCAAACATGAGGTTATAAAGATGACGTTGTTCATTCTTTGTTTCAGTAAAAATACGCATAAAATCTTCATAAAGTGTTTGATTACTAACTTCATTTAAATAAATGCTATAAGAATCACTCATGTACTTTTCCATTGCAAGTAGGTCGTTTGTAAAATCACGATCATTCATTTGTGGTGTTTTAGCTATTTGTTTTTCAGGATTTTGTACTTTTTTTGAATTAGTCAACTGAGTTTCCTCCTTATTGCATATTATTAAACGGTTGTGTCGTATTTAGATGTTTCAAAATTTGCTCATAATGACGTTGATGCATTTGTCCACATTGCTCAAAAACAGTTTTTAAAGCAGGGTCTTGGCATTGTACCGCATAGAAATGAGCTTTTTTCATTGCTAATAAATTCCAAGAAAGCATATCATTAAAGTAAAGTGCATCTTTTGTTGATACCATAACTGGGGGTTGCTGCATGATTCCTTGTTGATTCGAGAAGTTTGTATTTTGTTGTTGCATCCCAATACCTCCATTTTGATGATTTTCTTCTAAAATAGTTTGTCAATTGCAGAAAAATTTATGCAGAAAGAAAAAAGTGAAAAAGAAATAAAAAATCTATAAGGAAAATGATTGATTAAATTTTTCAAATATTTTATTATTATAAGTATCAAAGGAATTTCCAAAATTTTTTACAGAAAAAATGAATGAGCATTCATTCAAAATAGAAGGAGGAAGAACAGTTGACCAAACAGATTAGAAAGGCTGCTGTTTTAGGCTCAGGTGTTATGGGCTCTGGAATAGCCGCGCATTTAGCGAATATTGGTATACCAACACTTTTATTAGATATTGTTCCTCGCGAATTAAGTAATGAAGAAGAAGTAAAGGGGATTACCCTTAAGGATAAACAGTTCAAAAATAAAATTGCCGAAAGTGGTAAGCAAAAACTATTAAAGCAAAAACCTGCACCGTTAACAGCAAAGAAAAATATTCATCTTATTGAGGCCGGTAACTTCGATGATGATATGGAGCGCTTGAAAGAAGTGGATTGGATCATTGAGGTGGTAGTAGAAAATCTCAGCGTGAAAAAAGACGTGTTTGCCCAAGTAGATAAATATCGACGTCCTGGAACAATTGTCAGTTCTAATACATCTGGTATTTCTATCGAAGCAATGGCTGAAGGACGTTCTGAAGACTTTAAGAAGCATTTCCTAGGCACTCATTTCTTCAATCCACCACGTTACTTAAAACTATTGGAAGTAATTCCAACTAAGGAAACATCGCCTGAGGTACTTTCTTTTATGCAAACTTTTGGTGAGGATGTTTTAGGAAAAGGTGTTGTTATCGCAAAGGATACACCTAATTTTATTGCCAATAGAATCGGCACATACGGTCTCCTTGTAACAGTACAAGAAATGTTAAAGGGTGGATTTACTGTTGGTGAAGTAGATTCAATTACGGGACCACTTATTGGTAGACCGAAAAGTGCGACTTTCCGTACATTGGACGTTGTTGGTTTAGATACGTTTGCCCATGTAGCTAAAAATGTCTATGACCAAGTAGAAGGTGAAGAAAAACAAGTATTCGATGTACCAGATTTTATTAATAAGATGTTAGACAAAGGCTGGTTAGGCAGTAAGACAGGACAAGGATTTTTCTTAAAACAGGGCAAAGAAATTTTAGAATTAAATCCTAAAACCTTGGAATATGGTCCTCGTAAAAAGTTGAAAACGGCAGCGGTAGAAATAGCTAAACAACAAAAAGGGACAGCAAACAAAATGAAAGCGCTTGTATACGCAGATGATCGCGCTGGAGAATTATTATGGAAGGTGTTATCACCAGCATTAGTATATTCTGCGCAACTCCTAGGGGAAATTGCCGATGATATTCAATCCATTGATGATGCAATGAAATGGGGATTTGGTTGGAATATGGGCCCATTTGAAACATGGGATGCTATTGGTTTGGAACAGTCAGTGAACAAAATGAAAGCAGAAGGATTAGACATTCCAGAATGGGTTGAGAAAATGATCGCTGATGGACATACACAGTTCTATAAGGAAGAGAACGCGACAACTTTTGTGTATGAAAATGGTGAGTATCAGCCGATTAAGTTAAACCCAAAAGTAATAAACTTAAAGCAATTAAAACAAAAACAAGGTGTCATTAAGAAAAATACTGGAGCAAGCTTAATCGACTTAGGCGATGGCGTCGCTATCTTAGAGTTCCATTCAAAGAGTAATGCGATTGGTTTAGACATTATTCAAATGATTAATTTCGCTATTGATGAAGTAGAGAAAAATTATAAAGGTCTTGTTATCTCCAATCAAGGAAAGAACTTCTGTGTCGGTGCCAATATCGGAATGATGTTAATGGAAGCCCAAGATGATAATTACTTCGAATTAGATATGGTGATCAAACAATTCCAAAATGCGATGACGAAAATCAAGTATAGTGCTAAACCAGTCGTAGTGGCTCCATTCGGTATGACACTTGGCGGGGGAGCGGAAGTAGCTTTAAGTGCATCACATGTTCAAGCATCTAGTGAAACTTACATGGGCTTGGTGGAAGCAGGAGTTGGATTAATTCCAGGCGGCGCAGGGAACAAGTCACTATATTTGAAACATTTAGCAAGCATGCCTAAAGGAGTTCAATTTGATCTACAGAACGTAGCCAATAAAGTCTTTGAAACAATTGCGATGGCAAAGGTATCTACATCAGGAGAAGAGGCGAGAGAAAATAACTTCTTGAATACTTCGGATGCAATTAGTGTAAATGGAGATCACCTCATTTATGATGCCAAACAAGCAGTATTAGCATTGGCAAATGCAGGTTACCTTCCACCAGCAAAAGTGAAATTCCCAGTTGTTGGTGAAACAGGGTATGCCGCATTACTTTTAGGTGCTAATTCTATGCATTTATCTGGTTATATTTCGGAACATGATTTAAAAATTGCCAAGGCACTGGCATATGTCATTGCTGGCGGCAAGGTTCCTTTTGGTACAGAAGTAGATGAGCAATATATGTTAGATCTTGAAAGAGAAGCATTTCTAAAACTTATTGCAGAGCCAAAATCTCAACAACGGATGCAACACATGCTCTTAAAGGGTAAACCACTCCGTAACTAATCATAGATTGCTAGAAAGAATAAAAGATACCGAGAGTAGAAGGAGAGGGAAAAAGCAATGAAAGAAGCTGTAATTGTTGCAGGTGCTAGAACACCTGTCGGTAAAGCAAAAAAAGGCTCACTTGCCACTGTTCGGCCAGATGATTTAGGTGCACTTGTTGTAAAAGAAACGTTGAAACGAGCTGGAAATTATGAAGGTAGTATTGATGATTTAATTATTGGTTGTGCCATGCCAGAAGCAGAGCAAGGTTTGAATATGGCCAGAAATATCGGTGCATTAGCTGGGCTTCCAGACTCGGTACCAGCAATCACAGTCAATCGCTATTGCTCATCAGGGTTGCAATCAATCGCTTATGGTGCCGAAAAGATCATGCTTGGTCACGCAGATACAGTAATCGCCGGTGGAGCTGAATCCATGAGTCTTGTACCTATGATGGGTCATGTTGTCCGTCCTAATTTAACTTTAGCCGAGACAGCTCCTAAATATTATATGAGTATGGGGCATACAGCAGAGCAAGTTGCTGGAAAATACGGCATTTCAAGAGAAGAGCAGGATGCATTCGCTGTACGTAGTCATCAAAAAGCAGCGAAAGCAATTAGTGAAGGTAAATTTGCTGATGAAATTACTCCGGTTGATGTCACACTCCGTCAAATTGGATCGGATAATAAAGTGAAAGAACACAACTTCCAGTTTTCACAAGATGAAGGTGTACGGAGTGATTCAACAGTTGCAACATTAGGGAAACTGAGACCAGCTTTTAATGTGAAAGGTTCAGTTACAGCGGGGAATTCATCACAAACAAGTGATGGTGCAGCAGCTGTAATGATTATGGACAGAGAGAAAGCAGATGCACAAGGATTGCAGCCTTTAGTGAAGTTTCGTTCTTTTGCTGTCGGAGGCGTGCCGCCAGAGGTTATGGGGATTGGGCCAATTGTAGCAATTCCTAAAGCTTTAAAACTATCGGGGTTAGAGCTATCAGATGTCGGATTATTCGAACTAAATGAAGCTTTTGCTTCTCAATCCATTCAAGTCATTAGAGAATTAGGGTTGGATGAAGAAAAAGTGAATGTTAACGGGGGAGCTATTGCTTTAGGGCATCCACTGGGGTGTACCGGGGCTAAGCTAACACTATCATTAATTCATGAAATGAAGCGTAGA
Organism: Cytobacillus sp. FSL R7-0696; assembly: GCF_038006865.1. Taxonomy (NCBI): domain Bacteria; kingdom Bacillati; phylum Bacillota; class Bacilli; order Caryophanales; family Bacillaceae; genus Cytobacillus; species Cytobacillus sp. FSL R7-0696. The sequence continues at coordinate 2,553,307 of NZ_JBBOWA010000001.1, forward strand.
AACGAGCAATTTGGTGTTGTAACGATGTGCATTGGTGGCGGAATGGGTGCCGCAGGTGTGTTTGAACTTCTTTAAAAACGACTAAGTTCTTTTTTTAAACCAATAGTGTTATAGAGCGGAAGACACTCGACTCCTGCGGTTAATAGATCAAAGAAATCTGAGCCCTGCAAAAAGTGAGTGTCTGATGCGCAATGAACCGAAGTGAAAATTTTATTTAATTATCTTTGAAAAACAAAGTTAACGAAAACTGCAAAAAGCATAAAGAATGAAGATGGAGGATGATGAACGTGTCAAATCAAACTGAAAAATTTATTAAAGGTGGAAGCTTTTTAATTGAAGATATTTCTTATGAAAATATGTACACACCAGAGGATTTTAGCGAAGAGCAAATCATGATTGCGAAGACGACAGAAGATTATGTGACAAATGAAGTGGTACCTCAAGTGGATTATTTAGAACAACATGAATTCGATCGCTCTGTAAAACTATTGAAAAAAGCTGGTGACTTAGGCTTACTTGGTACAGATGTGCCAGAGGAATACGGTGGACTCGGTTTAGATAAGGTAAGTTCAGCACTTATTGCTGAAAAAATGTCACGTGTCGGTGGTTTCTCTATCTCACACGGTGCCCATGTAGGTATTGGTTCTCTTCCAATTGTATTGTTCGGAAATGAAGAGCAAAAGCAAAAATACTTACCGGTGCTTGCGACAGGTGAAAAATTAGCTGCTTATGCACTAACAGAACCAAGTTCAGGATCTGATGCATTAGGAGCAAAAACAACTGCTAAATTAAACGCAGAAGGCACACATTATGTATTAAATGGGGAAAAACAATGGATTACGAATGCTGGGTTTGCCGATGTGTTCGTTGTTTATGCCAAAATAAACGGTGACCAATTCACAGCTTTTATTGTTGAAAGAGAATATCCGGGTGTATCAACAGGTGCTGAAGAAAAGAAAATGGGTATTAAGAGCTCTTCTACAAGAACACTTATTTTAGAAGATGCACAAGTACCAGTTGAAAATGTACTAGGTGAAATTGGTCGTGGTCATGTCATTGCCTTTAACATTTTAAATATTGGTCGTTACAAACTTGGTGTAGGTGCAGTGGGTGGTTCTAAGCATGCCTTTAAATTAGGGGTAGCTTACGCTAACCAACGTCAACAATTCAGTACGCCTATTTCTTCTTTTAATTTAACGAAGGAAAAATTCGGAACAATGGCAAGTAAAATTTATGCAGCTGAAAGCTCCGTTTACCGTACAGTGGGTCTATTTGATGACAGAATGAGTCAACTGAGTGATGAAGAAGTCCAAGACGGTAAAGAAGTAGCGAAGTCTATTGCTGAATATGCAATAGAATGCTCACTTAATAAGTTTTTCTCTACCGAAGTTTTAGATTATGTAGTTGATGAGGCAGTTCAATTACATGGTGGTTATGGCTTTATGGCAGAATATGAAGTAGAAAGAGCTTACCGTGATTCTAGAATCAACCGAATCTTTGAAGGAACAAACGAAATCAATCGTCTTTTAGTACCAGGAACGTATGTTAGAAAAGCAATGAAAGGTGAACTGCCTTTATTCGAAAAAGCAATGGCACTTCAAGAGGAATTGATGATGATGATGCCAGAAGAGCCAGGTACTGAAGCATTAGAGCAAGAGAAATACCTTGTAAAGAACGCTAAGAAAATCGCCTTACTTGCAGCAGGTTTATGTGCACAAAAATACGGAAAAGCTTTGGATAAAGAGCAAGAAGTTCTTGTAAATATTGCTGATCTTGTTTCTTACGCCTATTCTATGGAATCTACTGTTCTTCGTACTGAAAAAGCCATAGTAAAAGACGGAGTAGCAAAAGCGGAACAAAAGCTATTGTACACACAAATTTTCTGCCAAGAAGCATTTAATCAAATTGAGTTAATTGCGAAAGAAACTTTAGTAGGTGTGGAAGAAGGCGATACATTACGAATGATGCTTTCAGCACTTAAGAAGTTTACGAGACATACTCCAACAAATGTAATTGCGAAAAAACGTCAAGCGGCTGAGAAAATTATTGAAGCTGAAAGATTCGTAGTATAATATTTATCTTTAATGAATGGAAGGAAAGTAACCTGTTTACTTCCTCCATTTGCGAACTTTATAACTTGAGGCTCAAGAACGAATGTGGGCCTCTTTGTTTTGTTTTTAATATGATAATAATTACAATTCTTCGTTATGAAAATAAAAAGAAATATGTTATGCTAATGAAACGATAGTATTCATGAATATAGGTATGATAAAATAGGTGGTGAAAACATGGCACTTACTTTCTATTGGTATCCTAAATGTGGTACTTGCCGAAAAGCGAAAAAATGGCTAGATGAACATGAAATAGCCTATGATGCGATACATATAGTGGAAAATCCCCCATCCCGCAAGGAAATAGAAGATTTTTACAAAAAGAGCGGGTTAGAGCTGAAAAAGTTTTTCAACACAAGCGGTCAAAAGTATCGTGAGTTAGGATTAAAAGACCGAGTGAAAACGGCCTCAGAGTCGGAACTGTTGGATTTATTAGCATCGGATGGAATGTTAATTAAACGTCCATTAACAACAGACGGTACGAAAGTAACAGTCGGATTTAAAGAGCTAGAATTTGAACAAAATTGGCTGTAAATGGTGGATGCGCTTTATACGTTTTAAACGATCGTTTATTCGGTCATTAAAATAAACAATTTCCTAAATTAATGGAGGTATGAAACATGAGCACACCTAAAGAATTACGTTATTCAGAAGAACACGAGTGGGTAAAAACAGAAGGAGATAAAGTTCGTATTGGTATTACATACTTTGCTCAATCAGAACTTGGAGATATCGTATTTGTTGAGCTTCCAGAAGTAGGAGATGAAGTAACTGCTGATGAACCGTTTGGTAGCGTAGAATCTGTTAAAACAGTTTCTGAGTTATATGCACCAATTAGTGGTAAAATCGTTGAGATTAACGAAGAACTTAGCGATAGTCCAGAATTTGTGAATGAATCTCCTTACGAGAAAGCATGGATGATCGTTGTTGAGCCATCCGATGCAAGTGAAATTGACAAGCTAATGACAGCTGAACAATATGAAGAAATGACAAAAGAAGATTAATTGCAGTTAAATAAAGAAGGTCAAATCATTAAATGGTTTGACCTTTTTCTAAATTTCTATATAGACATACCAGCTAAGTGTTGAAAAGTTTTCAAATGTAAAAAGGCTTACTATTGTAAAATATATAAATGATATATATTAGGTGATGAGCATGCATATAGAACATGGCAATAAAGTCATTATTGTTGAAGGTAAATCTGACAAACGAAAAGTGAAAGGATTAATCAGAGAACCTGTAGAGATCTTATGTACAAATGGAACGATTGGCACTTCGAAGTTGGATGAATTAATTGATTATTTAATTGGGAAGGAAGTCTATATATTAGTCGATGCTGACGCATCAGGAGAAAAACTTCGTAAACAATTTAAGAGAGAGTTACCAGAGGCAGAGCATATCTATATTGATAAAATGTATCGTGAAGTCGAGGCGGCACCCGCGTATCATTTAGCTACAGCCTTAATAAGTGCAAATATAGATATATATACCGAGTATTTAGATAAAGGATGATAACATGATTGACTGGTCAAACAATGACTTAAATGATTTGATCGCAAGGAAGCAATCCGGCTTATTTTATTTATTCACTCCTATGTGTGGGACATGTCAAGTTGCCGGGAAAATGCTAACAATTACTGAGCAACTGTTGCAGAACCTTCCTATAGGTAAAGCCGACCTGAATTTTTTGCCAGGAGTAGCCGAAAAGTATGAAATTGAAAGTGTACCGTGTTTACTTGTGTTTAAAAAAGGAGAGTTAGTTGATAAGCTTTATGCTTTCCATTCCGTACCTTATTTACTTGAGCAAATTCAATCATATGAATTACAGTCTCAATTTTAAAACCACTTATTGTTTAGGAATAAGTGGTTTTCTTATGCTTTCAATCAAGGGGTTTTGCGCAAATATTTAAATATACCCTTCACTCATTCTATGCAGATGAACCGATGGGCTGTATCTTTTTTCTGTCGATAAGTCTAGCTTTTGACATATTTCTCGGGAAATAGGTTGTGAACATTGTTGGAAATAAAATGTTCTGTCGGTTAAAGTCGATAGTTAGGAGAAGGAAATCATTTCTTGGAACAGAATTATAGAATATAAGACGGGGCAGGAGGTGGTTTCAATAGAGAAACTCATTTATCATTTCAATCAATCTTTAAGAGTAAATGATCATATTTTAATGATGTTAAAGGAACCTATAAGGATTCGAGTAGAATTAGAACAAAATCTATTGTATTTGACATTAGACCGTAAAAGGCTGTTAATTAAACATGCTCGCCCATTGAAAAATTATCATATAAACATTCAAACTACTGCTGACCACTTTCATTCTTTGCTTCAAGGGCGTACAAGTCTAAAGAAACAAGTGGATGAAAAGCATATCATCCTTAAATCGACTTTTAGACAATTATTGAAATTAGATGCCATTTTCCTGTTAAATCAAAATTAATCAAAAATATATCAAATGTACTAAAAAAAGATTGACTTCCCAAAAAAAGGTTGTTATTCTATCCTTAGAATAATTAGAAAATTAAATATTCTTATCGAGAGTGGTGGAGGGACTGGCCCTATGAAACCCGGCAACCGGTTGTTTGATACACGGTGCTAATTCCAGCAGAGCATAAAAGCTCTGATAGATAAGAAGAGATGATAAACCCTCTTCTTTGTGAAGAGGGTTTTTGGTCGTCTTTTCTTTCCAATTTAAAAAAGAGGAGAGATGTAAAATGGCAGAAAAAGAAAAGCAACTTCGTTTTGAAACAATTGGTGTTCATGGTGGGCTAAAACCTGATCCAGTAACAGGGGCAAGAGCAGTCCCAATCTATCAAAATAATGCTTATCAATTCCAAAATACAGAGCATGCGCAAGACTTATTTGGCTTAAAAGAAACAGGATATATTTATTCTCGTATTCATAATCCAACGGTTACTGTGTTTGAGGAAAGAGTTGCATTGTTAGAAGGGGGAACAGGCGCATTAGCATTAGCAAGCGGGCAAGCAGCCATTTACTTAGCACTTCTTAATATTGTTCAAGCGGGTGATGAAATTGTAGCTGCCTCTAATTTATATGGAGGTACATATAATTTATTTACAGTCACTTTACCAAAGTACGGCATCAACGTTAGGCTTATCGATATGAATAATGAAGAGGAACTACGAGCAGCAATCAATGAAAAGACACGAGCTGTATTTGCCGAAACCATTGGTAACCCGAGTTTACAAGTACTAGATATTGAAACGGTTTCTAATATCGCCCATGAACATGGTGTGCCGTTAGTGGTTGATAACACATTTGCAACTCCTTATCTATGTCGGCCGATTGAGCATGGCGCAGATATTGTTGTTCATTCTGCTACGAAATGGTTACTGGGGAATGGGACGACAATGGGGGGAATCATTGTTGACGGTGGTAAATTTGATTGGAATTCAGAGAAGTATCCAGGATTAAGTCAGCCGGATACAAGCTATAACGATTTAGTATATAGTGAGGCACTTGGCCCTGTAGCATATATTACTAAGGCGAGAGTGCAGCTTCTAAGGGATTTAGGTCCAGCACTAAGTGCACAAAGCGCCTTCCAATTCACTTTAGGTTTAGAAACGTTAACGGTTCGAATGAAAGAACATATTGCTAATACGAAAAAAATTGTGCAATATTTGAATAATCACCCTGCTGTTAATTGGGTACTTTATCCGGGCGATGACAACCATCCTAATAAAGAATTAGCAGACAAATATTTATCTAAAGGTGCAGGGGCAGTTGTCGTTTTTGGCATATCTGGTGGGCGCGAAGCAGGTGCGAAGGTTATTAATTCGGTTGAGCTGTTCGCACATGTAGCGAATGTAGGTGATGCAAAAAGTCTTATTATACATCCAGCAAGCACAACGCATCAACAACTTAATCAAGATGGGTTAAAACAAGCAGGTGTACCTGAAGACTTAATCCGATTATCAATTGGAATTGAAAATGTAGAAGATTTGATCGATGATCTTGAATCTGCTATTGAAGCGGCAACTGGTATTGCTTCATTAAATATAAGGGCCTAACAACTATTATTTTCAGATTTGACACCTACTTCAATGACATGATACTATTACACAGGTACACAAAAAAATTCAATATATTCATAGTTTGCTCTTATTTAGAGAGGTGGAGGGAAGTGCCCTTTGAAGCCCGGCAACCGTCATTTAATTGAAATGGTGCCAATTCACTCAAAGCATTAGCTTTGAAAGATGAGAGAAAGGAATTTTCATAACAAGCCTTTCTGCTCATAAGCAGGAAGGCTTTTTTTATAAACAATGGATATGCTATAAATGTGTTGGTTTTTCTGGATTGAAGAGGTGAAGTATAAGATGATTTCAATAAAAGATGTAAAAAAGATTTTCTCAACGAAAAACGGGAAAGTAAATGCAGTAGACAATGTTAACCTCGAAATTAACGAGGGTGAAATATTCGGTGTAATCGGATACAGTGGTGCAGGTAAAAGTACATTGATTCGTATGTTAAATGGACTTGAAATCCCGACTGAAGGCGTTGTATCTGTAGCTGGGAATGAAGTTTCTCGCATAAAAGGTGCTAGCTTAAGAAAGGCTAGACAAGAAATAAGCATGATTTTTCAACATTTTAATTTATTATGGTCTCGAACAGTTCGAGAAAACATTGCGTTTCCATTAGAAATTGCTGGTGTACCTAAGAAAGCGCGACTAGAGAGAGTTAATGAATTAATTAAATTGGTCGGACTAGATGGTCGAGAGGATGCCTATCCTTCGCAATTAAGCGGTGGACAAAAACAGCGAGTAGGTATTGCTCGAGCACTTGCCAATAATCCTAAAGTACTGTTATGTGATGAGGCGACAAGTGCTCTAGATCCGCAAACAACTGATAGTATTCTCGACTTACTTGTTGATATTAATGAACGTTTAGGGTTAACTATTGTGTTAATTACGCATGAAATGCATGTCATTCGCAAGATTTGCCACCGTGTGGCTGTCATGGAAGGTGGAAGAATTGTTGAAATTGGCGAAGTGCTAGATGTGTTCCAAAAGCCAAAAGAACCTATTACGAAGCGTTTTGTTCAACAAGTGACCGAACCGGAAGAAACGAAGGAAACGATTACACATTTACTGAGTGCTTATCCAAATGGCCAAATTGTTCAACTTGGATTTGTAGGTGGTTCAGCGGAACAACCATTAATCACAAACTTAATTCGTCACTACAATGTAACAGTGAATGTATTACAAGGAAAGATATCCCAAACACAAAGTGGCTCTTACGGTACCTTATTTATTCATATAGATGGAGAGTCGGATGAGGTTACCCGCGCGATTGAATATATTCATTCGCAGAAGGTTGGCGTGGAGGTGATTTCCCATGCTTAATGAATGGCTACCAAATGTGGATTGGGAAAGAATGTGGGAAGCAACAAAAGAAACTTTATATATGACAAGTATTTCTGTTATAGCCACGTTTATTTTAGGAATTATTCTTGGATTACTTTTGTTCTTAACTTCTAAAGGAAATATATGGCAAAATCAGCTAGTTAATAAAATTATTGCGGCATTTGTTAATGTCTTTCGATCCATTCCGTTCTTAATCTTGATTGTGTTACTAATCCCTTTCACAAAAATGATTTTAGGGACAATGATTGGAGAAAATGCAGCATTGCCAGCACTCATTATTGGTGCAGCACCTTTCTATGCAAGAATGGTGGAAATTGGCTTACGTGAGATTGATAAAGGTGTCATTGAAGCCTCTAAATCGATGGGTGCAAAAACAAGTACAATTATATGGAAGGTACTCATTCCTGAATCTATGCCAGCGCTTGTTTCGGGTATTACCGTTACAGCGATTGCGCTAGTCGGATATACGGCGATGGCAGGTGTCATAGGTGCAGGAGGATTAGGGAATCTTGCCTACTTAGAAGGTTTCCAAAGAAGTAGATATGACGTTGTATGGATTGCAACGATTATTATCTTAATTATCGTGTTTATCATTCAAATGATTGGTGATTTGATTACTTCCAAACTAGACAAACGATAGGAGAGCTAAAAAATGAAAAAATGGTTATCTGTTTTAATGATTGCAGCTGTTGCATTATTTATTGCTGCTTGTGGATCTTCAGATGAAGGTAGCGAAGGATCTGATGAAGGAACAAAAACATTAAAAATTGGGGCATCTAATGTACCGCATGCTGAAATCCTAAATGAAGCAAAACCTTTATTAGAAGAAAAAGGAATTGAGTTGGATATCACAACCTTCCAAGATTATATTGTACCGAACCAAGCGTTAGAGGGTGGCGATATTGATGCGAACTATTTCCAACATATCCCTTATTTAGAATCTCAAATGGCTGAAAATGATTATGATTTTGTTAATGCTGGTGGTGTTCATATCGAGCCAATTGGTGTTTATTCACAAGAATATGATAGCTTAGATGATCTTCCAGAAGGAGCAACAATTATTATGAGTAGCTCTGTACCTGACCACGGTCGTATTTTGACAATGTTAGAAAAGGAAGGTTTGATTACACTAAAAGCTGATGTCGATAAAACGACAGCGACAATTGATGATATTGAGGAAAATACGAAAAATATAAAGTTTGATACGGAGTATGAAGCAGCACTTCTTCCACAAATATATAATAATGGAGAAGGTGACGCAGTTCTAATTAACTCTAACTATGCGATTGATGCTGGCTTAAATCCAGTGGAAGATGCAATTGCACTTGAAGAAAGTGATTCTCCATATGTGAATGTAATCGCAGTTAGAGCTGGGGATGAAGACAAAGAAGAAATTAAAGCACTACTAGAAGTATTACACTCTGAAGAAATCCAAGGTTTCATTGAAGAACAATATGAAGGTGCAGTTGTACCTGTTACTGAATAATAGAAATTTATTAAAGAAGTCTACTTAGTTGTAGGCTTCTTTTTTTGGTAAGGCGATGTATAGGGACTAACTAGTACTATTGATGCAAATAAAGGTAGATTAGACGGCTTTTGGAGAATCCCTAAATTCGATTTGATAGAAACAAGTAGTGAGGGAAATTTGTATTATTAAGAAAGAAAATAATAAATCAAGTTAAAACGCTTTTCCCCCATGATCGGGTTTCCGCGTTCATTAAGGTTAAGGATACGAAAAATTGCTAATAAAAGCGGCTTGCGCGTGCATCGAGAGAGAAAAAACCAAAGATAGCAGAACAAAATCGGTTTGCACGTACATCCAGAGGGAAAATATTAAAGATAGCAGAACAAAGTCTATTTGCACGTGCATCCAGAGAGAAAATCCAAAGATAGCAGAACAAAATCTCTTTGCTCGTATATCGGAAGTAAAAATACAAACCAGCTTAATAAAAAACAGATAAAAATTCTCTGTATATTGCTTAATCTTACAAAGGTGGCCTTAACTGTTGATTAGAGGTATTTTGCACAGACAAAATAGTCATTTCTAACTTGTGTATGAGTAAAGGTGAATATTTGTAAGTAATGACCCATGAATTTATGAATAAAAGAGGTGGATAAAACCAATCGCGATAAATTCAGTAAAAAAGCGTATTTTCATGTTTTATCGTGTTTGAGTGGGGTAAGTTTATAGTGTAGTATTTTTATTGTAATCATTATAACGCTTTAAACGGCGAAAATTTGAAAGGATTGATTCATTATTAGTCAGCTACAGCTGAATTACACAAGCGAAATGGAAAAGGCCATGCACGGAGCATACGGAGTAGGTTATGAAACGTATTGCCAAAGACAAGATGTAAGGATGCGCGTAGAAAAACAGCGTGAAAAAGATTACTTAAAGAGTCAAAGAATTGTTGCCGATATCGAACGTAAAGCACATGCTTAAATAAAGAGTAGAGCTGTCAGATAGACGGCTCTTTTTGTATACAATAAATGAACATGTGATTTCATTACGCCAATGTTAAAGAAGCGTGAAACTATTTATTATGTAAAAATCTGGCTTCTTTTTTTCATATAATTGCTTATGAACAAGGTGATTATGATGATTTTAATTTGGACATAAATGCAAGTAGAAACGAACTTAACAATAAGTCATATATAAATAGAAGAAAAATGAGTTATTTTCGCTAAATTTAGTGTAGAATAATGGATGGTGATAGGTTTACAACATATACATAGTGGAAATATCGTCTAATATGTGCAAAGAGTTGATATCACATTTAATTTGTTATAAGATTGTAATGAGAATAAAGTGAGAATTAAACTAGAAATGAGATTTGACTTAACAGGGCAAATCTTTTTTATTACGGAGGTATAAACATGGCATCTACATTAACAATTAAAGACCTTCATGTTGAAATTGAAGGAAAAGAGATTTTAAAGGGTGTTAACCTTGAGATAAAGGGTGGAGAAATCCACGCAATTATGGGTCCTAACGGAACAGGTAAATCAACATTATCTTCCGCAATTATGGGACATCCGAAATATGAAGTAACAAAAGGAAGTATTATTTTAGATGGTGAAGATGTACTTGAAATGGAAGTAGATGAGCGCGCGCGCGCAGGTCTATTCCTAGCAATGCAGTACCCAAGTGAAATCAGTGGCGTAACAAATGCAGATTTTTTACGTTCCGCAATTAATAGCCGTCGAGAAGAAGGCGAAGAGATTTCTCTAATGAAATTCATTCGTAAAATGGATAAAAACATGGAGTATCTTGAAATGGATACAGATATGGCCCAACGTTACTTAAACGAAGGCTTCTCTGGTGGGGAGAAAAAACGTAATGAAATCCTACAGATGATGATGATTGAGCCTAAAATTGCGATTCTTGATGAAATTGATTCTGGATTAGATATCGATGCATTGAAAGTCGTTTCTAAAGGGATTAACGAAATGCGCGGTGAAGAGTTTGGTTGCTTAATTATTACTCACTACCAACGTCTATTAAACTACATCACGCCTGATCACGTGCATGTAATGATGCAAGGTCGTGTCGTTAAGTCTGGTGGACCAGAATTAGCACAAAGACTAGAAGCTGAAGGTTATGACTGGATTAAAAAAGAATTAGGTATTGAAGACGAATCAGTTGAGCAAGAAGCGTAAGAGTTAGGAGGATCACTATGTCAACAGAAATAAAGTTACCATTTGATAAAGAATACGTACATTCTTTTTCAAAAGATATGGGCGAGCCTGCATGGATGACAGATCTCCGTGTAAACGCACTGGAGAAAGCTGAAGATCTTCCAATGCCTAAGCCTGATAAAACAAATATTTCAAAATGGAATTTCACTCAATTTGATAAGCATATCGTGGGAAGTGAAGATTACTCTTCATTAACAGATTTGCCAGAAGAAGTAAGAAGCTTAATCAATTTAGAATCAGCTGACCAAAATTTATATATTCAGCGTAATAATCGTCCGGCATATATCTCTTTATCAAAGACAGTTCTAGATCAAGGTGTTATTTTCACCGACATCTTTACTGCTGCTAGAGAGCACGGAGATTTGTTGCAAAAATATTATATGACAGATGGGGTAAAGGTTGACGAACATAAGTTAACAGCTTTACATGCTGCACTGATGAATGGTGGCGTATTTGTCTATATTCCTAAAAATGTAGAAATCAAAGAGCCACTACACTCTGTATTTATTCACGACGATCAAGAAGCAAACCTATTCAATCATGTATTATTGGTTGCTGAAGATAATAGTTCTGTTACTTATGTAGAAAACTACATTTCAACAATGGAAGAAAGCAAAGGCATTTTTAACATCATTTCCGAAGTTGTTGCTAATACAAATGCAAAAGTAACTTATGGAGCGGTAGACACTTTATCTGCTGGAACTACTGTATATGTGAATCGTCGCGGAGTTGCTGGCCGAGATGCACGTATTGAATGGGCATTAGGCTTAATGAATGATGGCGATACAGTTTCTGATAATAAAACGAATTTAATCGGCGATGGTTCATATGGAGATATGAAAACAGTCGTTGTAGGTCGCGGGAAACAAACGCAAAACTTTACAACAAACATTGTACACTTCGGTAAAGCATCTGAAGGTTACATCTTAAAACATGGTGTAATGAAGGATGCAGCTACTTCCATCTTTAATGGGATTGGCAAAATTGAGCACGGAGCGACAAAGGCGAATGCAGAACAAGAATCTCGTGTATTAATGCTAAGCGAAAAAGCACGTGGAGATGCGAACCCAATTCTATTGATTGATGAAGATGATGTAACAGCTGGTCACGCAGCTTCTGTTGGTCGTGTCGATCCGTTACAATTATATTATTTGATGAGTCGTGGTATTTCACAAAAAGAAGCAGAACGCCTTGTTATACATGGCTTCCTTGCTCCAGTAGTTAATGCTCTTCCTATCGAAGGGGTTAAAAAGCAATTAACAGCTGTGATCGAAGGGAAAGTTCAATAATGAATGCAAAAGAGATTCGCGAGCTATTTCCAATACTAAATCAAGAAGTCAATGGCCATCCATTAGTGTATTTAGATAGCGGTGCTACATCACAAAAACCAATTCAAGTGATTGAAGCGGTACAAAAATATTATCATAACGATAATTCAAATGTTCATAGAGGTGTACACACTTTAGGTACAAGGGCTACTGACGGCTATGAAGGCGCCAGAGAAAAAGTCCGCAAGTTTATCAGGGCAAAATCCACTGAAGAAATTATCTTTACTAGGGGAACAACGACTAGTATAAATAAAGTGGCTGCAAGCTATGCGAGAGCGAATCTTTCAGAAGGGGATGAGATTGTTATCTCCTATATGGAGCACCATAGTAATATTATTCCTTGGCAACAAGTGGCTAAGGAAACTGGTGCAACATTAAAATATTTACCATTACAAGAAGATGGAACAATTGCTCTGAGTGATGTTTCCGCTACAATTACAGACCAAACGAAAATTGTTTCTGTTACACTTGTATCTAACGTATTGGGTGTAATCAATCCTATTAAAGATATTGCCAAAATTGCTCATCAGCATGGAGCTGTAATGGTTGTTGATGCTGCACAAGGGGCACCGCATTTAAAAATTGATGTGCAAGATCTAGATTGTGATTTTCTTGCTTTTTCAGGACATAAAATGTGTGGACCTACTGGTATTGGCGTTCTATATGGTAAGAAACAACTTTTAGAAAATATGGAGCCAGTTGAATTTGGTGGCGAAATGATTGATTTTGTCGGCTTATATGAGTCTACATGGAAAGAACTTCCGTGGAAGTTTGAAGGTGGCACACCAATTATTGCTGGAGCGATTGGACTAGGTGCAGCGATTGATTTCTTAGAAGAAATTGGTTTAGACCAAATTGAGGCTCATGAACATAAGCTTGCTGCTTATGCTTTAGAGAGACTTTCTGAAGTAGAAGGCATGAAAATTTTCGGTCCAAAAACAGCAGCAAATCGTGCAGGGATTGTTACATTTAATTTAGATGATGTTCACCCGCATGATGTGGCAACGGTATTAGATGCTGAAGGAATCGCTATTAGAGCGGGACATCATTGTGCACAGCCGTTAATGAAATGGTTGAAGCAATCAGCAACAGCTAGAGCAAGCTTCTATTTATATAACACAGAAGAAGATATTGATAAGCTTACAGCAGGGCTTATTAAAACGAAGGAGTATTTCAGCGATGTCTTTTAATAACTTAGATACCCTCTATCGCCAAGTGATTATGGATCACTACAAGAACCCTCGAAACAAAGGCGTGCTTGAAGATGATAGCTTAACAGTTAATATGAATAATCCGACTTGTGGAGATAGAATTCAGTTAACCTTAAAGCTCGAAGATGGGAAAGTCGCTGATGCCAAATTTGAAGGTGAAGGCTGTTCTATCTCAATGTCATCGGCATCTATGATGACACAGGCGATTAAGGGAAAAACAAAGGAAGAAGCAGTAAAGCTATCTCATATTTTTTCTGATATGATGCTTGGGAAAGATTATGACGATGATATCGATTTGGGTGATATTGAAGCACTTCAAGGTGTTTCCCAATTTCCGGCACGTATTAAGTGTGCGACACTAGCGTGGAAGGCGATGGAAAAGGGAATGAACGAGGAAGATACAGCTAAGTAGTCATAGAGTTGTGACGTTAAAATAAATCATGGTGAAGGATGTTTCTAACCATAAGAATGGAGGAATACGAAATGGCAAAAAAAGCACCTGAAATCGGCGATTACAAGTATGGATTTGCCGATAAGGACATTTCCATTTTCCGGTCAAAACGCGGTTTAACAAAAGAAATCGTGCAAGAGATTTCTAAAATGAAGGAAGAGCCTCAATGGATGCTTGACTTCCGATTGAAATCTTTAGAGCACTTCTACAATATGCCAATGCCTCAATGGGGTGGCGATCTATCAGCACTAAACTTTGATGAGATTACGTATTATGTAAAACCATCTGAGAAAACAGAGCGTTCTTGGGATGAGGTACCTGAAGAAATCAAACAAACTTTTGATAAGTTAGGTATTCCAGAAGCAGAGCAAAAATATCTTGCTGGGGTTTCTGCTCAATACGAATCTGAGGTTGTTTACCATAATATGCAAGAGGATCTTGAGTCAAAAGGAATTGTCTTTAAAGATACAGATTCTGCCCTACGTGAAAACGAAGATATTTTCCGTGAACACTGGGCAAAGGTAATCCCACCGACAGATAATAAATTCGCTGCATTAAACTCAGCCGTATGGTCTGGTGGTTCATTCATCTACGTTCCTAAAGGAATTAAAGTAGATACACCATTACAAGCTTACTTCCGTATTAACTCTGAGAATATGGGTCAGTTCGAGCGTACGTTAATCATTGTAGATGAAGGCGCACATGTACACTATGTTGAAGGTTGTACAGCACCTGTTTATACAACAAATTCATTGCATAGTGCCGTAGTTGAAATTATCATCAAAAAAGGCGCATATTGCCGTTATACAACAATTCAAAACTGGGCAAATAACGTGTTTAACCTCGTTACAAAACGTGCAGTTTGTGAAGAAAATGCAACAATGGAATGGATTGATGGTAACATCGGATCCAAACTAACGATGAAATATCCAGCCGTTATTCTTAAAGGTGAAGGCGCTCGTGGTATGACATTGTCCATCGCATTAGCAGGTAAAGGACAACACCAAGATGCAGGTGCGAAAATGCTACACTTAGCACCTAATACATCTTCGACAATTGTCTCTAAATCAATTGCTAAACAAGGTGGTAAAGTAACTTACCGTGGAATTGTTCAATTTGGACGTAAAGCAACTGGCGCACGTTCAAATATTGAATGTGATACATTAATTATGGATAATCAGTCAACTTCTGATACGATCCCTTATAATGAAATCATGAATGACAATATTTCATTAGAGCATGAAGCAAAGGTATCTAAAGTATCTGAAGAACAATTATTTTATCTAATGAGCAGAGGTATTTCTGAAGAAGAAGCAACAGAAATGATTGTTATGGGCTTCATCGAACCATTTACAAAAGAACTTCCAATGGAATATGCTGTTGAAATGAACCGTTTAATCAAGTTCGAGATGGAAGGTTCAATTGGATAAATGCTTAAAACCCTTATTATATAAGGGTTTTTTGTTTGAAATAAAAGAGAAAAAATCTGTTCGTGCCGATTTCGTGCCGATTCAGATTTTTTTCTCGTTTATTTTAGTGTATGACGCGAACTTTTTTAGTTCGTCTTCTTCTATTTTTTCAGTGATATCCAGATAGGTATCTGCAGTTGTTTTTATTGTTTTATGTCCAAGTCTTTTGGATACGAATTTAATGGTAGCTCCTGCTTCTAATAAAAGTACAGCATGTGTATGTCTGAAAACGTGCGTCCCTTTGTAGTCCACTCCAGCAAGTTTGCAATATTTCTGCATACCTTCTCTTATTATAGAGGGTGTGAGGTATCCACCACGAAAATTTTGAAAGATTACCCCTTCTTCGCTTTTATTAAACCCTTTTTTTCCTAAAATAAGTTCATTCTGTGTGAGCTTGAATTTTCTTAGTTCCTTCAATAAATCTTCTTCTAGACCAATCATTCTGTAGGATGCCGAGTTTTTTAATGTTGAGACCTGTATCTTGTTGTTATTATCTCTTCTTATTTGTCTTTCTATTTTCAATTTGTTACCTTCTAAATCTTTCCACTGTAAAGCTAGGGCTTCACTTATACGCAAACCAGTTTGGCTCAACAAATACATTAACATGTAATATACTTTGTAATCTGGATACCGTTGATGTTTATAATCCTTCATAAATAGCAAAAGTTTATTAAGCTCTTCAAGAGTGAAGTATTTAACTTGTTTATGAATTGAATTATCATCCTGAACTGGTACTTTCAATTTATCGGCAGGATTTTTCTCTAACACTTCTAGTTCGTGGACAGCATAATGCAGTATTCCTTTCAAAACTGATAAGTATTTTAGACGCGCTCCATATGAATACGTCCCTTTGTCACTTTGAGAATCTCCAAATAGGTTAATCCATTTTTTGATTTCTGACCGACGCACCTTCATTATTTTCTTATCCCCAAAGTAAGGAAGTATATGTAAACGAACAATTACCTCAAGTTGTTCGAATGTTGATTCTTTCACATTTATTTTTTTATGATCATATAGCCATTCTTTTGCAACCTCTTTAAATAACATATTTCTATCGTTCAAGGATTGTCCATAGTAAATACGTTCTTCTACTTTACTGGCTTCAATTTCGGCTTCTTTTTTTGTTCTGAATGTACCAATACTAAATTCCTGTCCATCTTTCGAAACTCGTCCTTGCCACCTGCCACTACGCAACTTTCGGAAAGTAGCCAATTTGATCACTCCTTTAAAATCCATTTATATTTTAAGGGTTAAAAATAAGAATTCAACATCACCTTAAACAATTCAACTATTAGTTAAATGAAAGGTTTTCACTTTTTCATTAGGGATAGTACCTATAACTTCTAGTAAATCAGGTGCATAAATAATAAATTGTTCAATTATACTAGGGTCATGAATGTCTGGAGTTAATTTATGTTTGATAGATTTCAGATTGATTCCAATTCTATTTTTAATGTCTTTATTAACAATCAATTCAGAGAGAGAGATAGTACAGTTAATTAATGTTTCATCGAAATTAGTAAACTCTTTTGAGATAATTGGAGGCAATAAATCAAAGTGAAATACGTTTTTATTCCAATTTATTTCTCCTTTATAAGGTTTAATAATAAAATAAAATGGTTCTAAATTTCCATCAATATATTGATAGTCTAAAATTTGTTTAGGCACGTATTTTCATCCTTTCTTTTCTAGCTTTTAAGCTCAATGCTTTTTCAACTATTTTCATTGTTTCATTAGAGTACGGTGGAGCTTTAGGGTATCTTGATTCCATGTGTCTTCTGTGGTTTTCATCAGCATTAGCTTGAAATAATTGACTTCGAAAGTGTATTAATCTTTTTCTGGAGAATTCTTGGGTCACATTAAATGTTTTTGAAATAAAATCTACACCATCATTAATATTTGCATAGTTATTTACATCAAGACTTAATAGCATAAAAGTAGGTACACAAAAATGATACATAAAATTGTTAGCTTGGTATTCTTGCCTCATTCTGAATGACCTGCTTAAATTATGTTGAATGCCTACGTGATTAATCACATGTGCAAGTTCATGAGCAAAGTCTTGCCATTGTTCAAATTGATCTTTCTTTTCATCCAAAATGATACTATACATTCCATCCCTACAATTCATTATGCTTTTGTGTTCCCAATGGTGTACCCAAACATCAAGTTTCTCTGCAATTTTGTACATTTCTATCTCGCTAGGAGATTGAATTTCAAGAAATTTATAGAGTTTTTCGATATTTGTTTCTAAAGTTGTCATTTTATAATTCACTCAAATTACCTCCACGAAACGTATGTTCTATTTTTGTGTAAAAGAAAAGCCCATAAAGGGCAATTCTCATTTAATTGTTCACTTCGATCGTTTCTACTACATCTTCGCCTTTTGCATCAAAATTACTATCAACTGGCGCACCAATTCTTACCTCAATAGACTTGATATCACTAACATTTGATTTGTTTAAAATATATACGTTATGACCTTCGTGTTGGACCTGACCTAGGTATTCACCATCTATATGTTCTGATAAAAACATATCAGGCTCTAATTGTTCTTTAGTATCAGTAATAATAGTTGCTTGACCTAAGTAAAATGACATATCTTCTTCTGATGTATTTTCACCAGACATTTCAATTGTAATTGCTTGAACTGTATCACCAACACTCTTCTCGAACATTGTTGCAGCTGATTCAGATTTAATTTCAATTTCCTTTAGTTGTATAGCAGAAATTTCATAATTTAATGGTCCAGATGTTCCTGAAATATCAAGCTCTTTATTTGTGAAAGTGTTAGTTACTTTAGTATCGGCATCTTCTTGCACATCATCTGCCTCATCAGTTGATTTCTGCTCAGATTTATCTTCTTCTTTACTATCTTCGTTTTGATCAGCACCTGAAGTTGAGTCATCATCACTAACCTTAGTATTGTCTGATCCGCATGCTGCTAAAAATATTCCTAATCCTAAAATTAATGTTAAAAATAAGAATCTTTTTTTCATTAGAAATAATCCCCCTTATATATACTTAATGGATGAGATAACCATTAATTACAATCTTATATAAAAATATAAATCTTAAGTATATGAAACAATCAGCCTATAAAAATGAAAAAAATATAGAAGAAAATAAAAGTATTACTTTCTTCTTTGTTTTTGACCTGGTTTACGATCTCTTTCTCTCTCCAGTAGCCGTTCAAGTAATTTTACAGCTTCTTCGTCAGAAATATCGCCATCTCTTGCTGCGATTTGAGTGTTGGGGTCATTTAACATTTCTTTTGCTTTTAAGTGGTAATCTTCACCTTTAAGTAGATGGTCAGTTGATACTTCTAAAGCGTTTGAGATATTTATTATTTCTACATCAGTTAGCGGTCTAGTACCCTTTTCAATCCTATTCATTACACTAACATTTATGTTGACTTTATCAGCTAAATCTTTCTGTTTCCAGCCTTTTTTCTCTCTGAGCAAAACAATTCTTTCTCCGATATTCATTGTCTCACCATCTTTCTGTTTCAGCAACAATTTTAACATTTTTCTGTAACGGAAATGAATTAAATTTCTAAATAAGAAATTATTTTCTGTTTTTATGTTGACATTTCTATTTCAGCAATTTATTATTAAGTTATAAAGTTGCTGAAATAGAAATTTTATAGGAGGTATGTTATGAAGACACTAAATCTTCACTTTATAAAAAGCCAAAGACAATTGATGAATATATCTTTACAAGAAATGGCTGAAAACCTTGGCTTTAAGAACGCTTCAACATATTTGAAGTATGAAAATGGAACTTATGCCTTTAAAGCTGATCAACTACCAAGATTAGCATTAGCGCTTGGATGTAATATCACAGATTTTTTTGTTAATAAAATTGCTAAAACAGCAATTTAAAGGTAGTTAATATTAACCAATTGGTGGTGATTAGAGTGATTAAAATCCAACTGGATGAGCAACAATTGAAAGAAATATATCTTGATGAAATTAACAAACGTTTAAAAGAGATTGATAAAGAAATCTCTTTTTGGGACACAAAAGAGTTGAAGCGCCAGACAAATATGAGTTGGAACACCATTCAAGATAATTTTTTTCACGATCCTGATTTTCCAAAATTTAAATCAGGTCAGAAATGGTATTTCCCTGCATATGAGTGCAAAGTTTTTCTCAGAAACTGGGCTCTAAAACAACAAAAAAAATATAAATTTTTTAACAAGGAGGCTATGTAATGAAAGATTTAAAAATATTCAAAAGTAATTTATTCGAAGTAGCTGCAAAGATTGAGAACAACCAAATTTTATTCGATGCAGAACAAGTTGCTAAAAGTTTAGGTTTTGTTTCTAAGACGACCAAAAACGGTTTTACTTATGAAAATGTTAGGTGGTCACGAGTAAATAGTTTTCTGCCACTTGTGGCAGAAGTGAAAAAAGGTGATCTAATCCCTGAACCATTGGTTTACAAATTGGCATTCAAAGCTCAAAACGAAATAGCCGAAAAATTTCAAGATTGGCTAGCAATTGAAGTAATCCCACAAATCAGAAAAACTGGTTCTTACTCAAATAAAGTTGTTCCTTTAAACAATAAAGAGTCACTAATAGCGGCAATGAAGCTCTCTATAGAAACATCAGAAGAACTGGACCAAGTAAAAGGTGAAGTCGAAGAAATTCGCCACATGGTGGAAGAACAAATCACTCTGACAAGTGGTGAACAAAGGCGTCTCCAAAAGGGGGTTGCTAAGAAAGTATATGAAATTGAAAACGACCCTGAATACAGACCGTTGCTTTTCAGAGAGATACATCGAGAAATCAAAGATCGCTTTGGCGTTGCTAGTTACAAAGACATCAAGAGAAAAGAGCTGCAAGCAGCTCTCAACTACATAGAACATTGGGTTCCTCGAAAAGTTTCTTGAATCAGAAACCATCCGGTGAAGCTGCCAGGCAAAAACCGGATGTGTTCCTTCATAAATATATTTTATTCGAAAACTAGAAATCTAGCAGTACATAAATCGGAACATGACAACTAGAAAACCGAACAAATTGTTCTAACTTGGAACAGAAGGAGGATAGAAGATGCATTACGGTTCTTTTCTTAAGAAATTGAGGGTTATCAAAGGCTATTCGCAAGAGGAAATGGCTGAAAAAATGCTTATGCCACGAACGACAATATCAAAAATTGAAAACAACAAGATGGAATTGAAATTATCTGATGCAGTTAGATGGGGGCAAGTGACGAATGCACCTGAAGCATTAGCAGCTATGTTATGCGGTGTAGATATCGCTTCGTTAACACAAATATTAACGATGTTAGTAGGAGGTTTTAGTAGATGGATATGGTGATTCTAACAATCATGTTTACATTTATCGCATTTTTCTTAGGAGTTATGTTTGGAGATTTTAATAGTAAAAACAAAAAAGAGCAGTGAACTGGCGGGCTCACTACTCAACGACTCATATGAAATAACCAACTTAATTATACCATTCATACGGTGAGGAAACAAGAACTTTTGTTCCCACCGTGCAGGGTCAAAGTATATCTACCAATCCCACCCCATCCCCTTATTTTGGCTCTGCACGGTGCGAATAAAGCACCATGATCTTTGAAAGACGAACAGAAAGGAGAGAGCTATATGAGTAAAAAAGAAACAATTGATGCTCTAATCAATAGACTCAAAAAAGATGGCATAAAAATTGACTGGTGTGTCAAATTCACAAATCTGAAGGAGGGTTGATTGATGGAGCATCCTGAGGTTACACAGTTACGAAGAACAGGCTATCCGAATTTGGTTGCACAGCCAGAGCATGCCGGGATTGACTACTTTGGAGAAGAGATTCTCGAAGGTGATGAAATCGTTGAATATGACGGTGAGATTATCTTGGAGGGCAATCTTCAACGGTATTTATGCGAGGTACTTGGATTTGAGTTCAAAAGCGCATAAAAAAGACTCCTGCTAGCAACAGGAGCCGATAAAACAACAATATTTAAAGTTATTTTAGCACAAAGCTTTGATAACGGTAAAGGGAGGATATCAAATGCAAGCTCAAGTGTTAACACTGACTACTGATATGTCACATGAGAAATGGCTTCAAGCCCGTAGGAATGGAATAGGTGGCTCAGATGCTGCTTCTATTGCTGGATTAAATAAGTGGAAGTCTCCAGTTGGAGTTTACTTAGATAAGCTGGGGCAGTCGCCTGAAGAAGATACAACAAGCGAAGCTGCATATTGGGGTAACAAAATGGAGGAAATAGTCGCTCAAGAGTTTTCTAAAAGAACTGGCTTGAAAGTAAGGAAACGTAATGCGATTCTAAAACATCCAAAACATTCATTTATGTTAGCGAATGTAGATCGCTTAGTCGTTGGTGAAAAGATTGGTCTTGAATGTAAGACTGCTTCCGAATATTTGAGGGATCAATGGAAGGATGAAGAGATTCCTGCATCTTACTTGTTACAGTGTCAACACTATATGGCTGTCACAGGCTATAAAAACTGGTATATAGCAGTCCTTATTGGTGGGAATAAGTTTATTTATAAGAAAGTCGAGAGAGATGAGGAATTAATTGAATACTTGATTGATATAGAATCAACTTTTTGGAATGACAATGTATTAAAAGAAATACCACCAGAATTTGATGGTTCAGATTCATCAGTGGATCTACTCAAAGCTTTATATCCTGAGTCAGTGCCAGATAGCGAGATATCTTTATCACCTGATACCAACACATTTGTAGATGCATTAGAGCAAGTAAATATTGAGATTAAACAACTAGAAACTCAGAAAAAAGAGTACGAGAACAAGATTAAAGCGGTAATGGGAGAGCATGAGAAAGCTGTTGCAAGAGATAGGTTGATTACTTGGAAAACTGTCACTTCTAATCGCTTTGATAGCAAACGATTCTCTAAAGAATATCCTGAGCTTTACAACAAGTTCACTAAGCAATCTATTTCTAGAAGGTTTTCTATTAAATAAGGAGGGTTTCAAGTGGCAACGAATACTGATGTTAAAAATCAATTAGCTAAAAAAACTAATACAAGCGTACAAAAGCAGGTATCTCCAGAAAATACATTAAATGCCCTTTTGAAAAAAATGGGTCCAGAAATACAGAGAGCCTTACCAAAACACATGGATGCAGATAGGATTGCACGAATTGCCTTAACAGCAGTGAGAACAACACCAAAATTGCTTGATTGTGATCAAACTTCTTTCTTGGCCGCAATCATG
The DNA here is from genome assembly GCF_038006865.1 of Cytobacillus sp. FSL R7-0696. NCBI lineage: Bacteria > Bacillati > Bacillota > Bacilli > Caryophanales > Bacillaceae > Cytobacillus > Cytobacillus sp. FSL R7-0696. Next base: position 2,576,171 of record NZ_JBBOWA010000001.1, read on the forward strand.
CAGTCGGCACAATTAGGAGTCGAGCCAAACACGGGATTAGGGCAAGCATACCTTATTCCTTACGGTAAGCAAGTTCAGTTCCAACTAGGTTATAAAGGTCTAATTGATTTAGCAGTAAGAAGTGGGCAGTATAAAGCGATTTATGCTCATGAAGTATATACGAACGATGAATTTGAGTTCCAGTACGGTTTAACAAAAGATTTAATCCATAAACCGGCAACTATTCCAGAAGGTGATCCAATTGGTTATTACGCAGTTTATCATCTTCAAAACGGAGGCTATGACTTTGTCTACTGGACGAGGGAACGCATTGATAACCATGCCCACAAGTTCAGCCAGGCAGTACAAAAAGGGTGGACCAGTCCATGGAAAACGAATTATGATGCTATGGCTAAAAAGACAGTTTTAAAAGAAGTCCTTAAATATGCTCCTAAATCCATTGAATTACAGAAGTCTGTTGAAGCAGATTCTACTATCAAGAATGAATTTTCGAAGGATATGAGTGATGTAATCGACATCACCGATTACACAGTAGATGAGGGTAGCGATGATCAAAAGGATGACATAATCATCGATGAATAACCAAACAAACGTAGTGCTGCCTGCTTGGATTTTCGAGCAGGCACAGGACAAAGAACAGTTGAAAATGCTTGTACTAAATTATATGCGAAAGTACCCGGATTATACCGTAAAACGAATCACTAAGCGGTTTGCGGTTTGTGAGATTAATAGGTAAGGAGTGAGCATCTTGCACGGATGGGTAAGCATCCATAGAAAAATAAAAAATAATCCAGTTTGGCAAGATCCAAAGTTACTTAAACTATGGATGCTCTGCCTTCTGGAGGCATCTCATAAAGAACATGAACAATTGGTTGGTAAACAAGTAGTGAAATTAGAGCCTGGCCAATTTGTTACTGGTAGATACGCTCTATCTAAGAGCTTTAATGACGGCATGAAAAAAAACGATATGGTTCCAGAAACTACTTTATGGCGTTGGTTGAAATGGTTTGAGAGTAATGGATTCGTGAACATCAAATCTAATACAAAATATAGCGTTGTATCAATAGTTAACTGGAGGCAATATCAACAAAGTGAACAACAAATGAACAACGGAAAACAGGGGTTATCAGAAAGTATCCATCAAACTGACCTGAAAAATGAACATCAAATTAAAGCGAAAAATCCTAGTGTACCAACGGTTGAGGATAGTCATCAAGAAAATAATGAGCAACAAATGGACAACAAATGGACAGCAAATGGACAACAAGTGGACACAAACAATAAAGGTAATAAAGGTAATAATGACAATAAAAATATTACTACTACAACAGCGCCAGAAAATCCGGTCCAATTGTTCGAATATCTTCTTTGCAGATTATCACCAATTCAGATGAACTCTCTTTATCAGTGGGTTGATGATTTTAAAGGCAATCAAGAAATTGTTAATGCAGCTATTAAACTAGCTGACAATAAAAATAAACGAAACTTTAACTTTGTAGAGTTTCTCCTTAAAGAGTGGCATAGCCACAATCTAATGGATATCGATAGAGTACGAGCTTACGAGCGAGAGAAATTTAATAACTCTAAAGTGAAACCCTTCGCTCGTAAAGGCAAAGGCATTGTACGTACTGAAATGCTGCCTGATTGGTTTGAAGAGAATGAGCAACAATCTAAACCGCAACCTAGCGGTCAACCAGCAGTCAATGATGGTGAACAGATGAGCGAATTTGAACGCTTAATGGAGTTACGAAAAAATTCGGGGAGTTGAAGGAATGGGAAACCTTTATAAAGCTGCTGTAATGCAAAAGAAGTTAAAACGTGATTTTATTCTTGGAAAACTTAGAGCATTAAACGTCACAGCCAGTCAAGAAGGGCTTCCATTAGATGAACTAGATTATGAAGATTTGAAATACGAATATGTACTTGCTTCATTTAGACAAATAGATTCAGAGACAAGCAGTAACGCTTGGTTCTAAGGAGGAATATGGAATGACCATTCAAAATATTAAACCAGTTTTAAAATGTCCGCAATGTAGCACACAGGGATACCTACTAGCTCCGGCAGGAAAATTAGTGTTAATGGAATGTGATGATACGAAATGCGGCCAGCAATGGCATACCATGGCGAAGGTTTGCCCGGAATGTAAAAAGCCTAACGGTTACTTCGTCGAAGGACCATGTAGAAAATGTTACAAAGAGAAGTACATGTCGTCATGAAGAAGCGTAACCCCGTTATTCAGAAAGCTTATGAACAAGGCAGAACTGAGGGCTTTGCGTTAGGTGAGGATATGGGCGAATTAAAAGGCATTGCTAAGACAACATCATTTTTCCGCGAAAAATTTCTTGAGTTAGAAAAAACGCCAGGTATAGGACCGAAAACCTTGGATCGGATTCGCAAGGCAATCGGTGAGAAGTATTTTGAAGCAGGTGAGAGTAATGGTTCTTAAAAACGCAACAAAACAAAGACAAAAAAGAATCATTGTTTTAGAGGATTTGGATTTTTTATGGGATGAGTTGGAGCTAGAAGAAGTCGCTCGTCAGTGGAAAGTTGGAAAAGACGTTAGGTTGATTGCTAGTAGTTTTAATAGAGATCCAGACGAAGTGTTATTAGCTCTCATCCATTTAGCAAAAGAGGATATGGTCTTCAAAAGAAATGGGGGACTTACCCTTGGATTTTAGAAAAGCGACTCTAGGGCAGCTATATTACATATCACGACACACAGAATTAGCCTTAGAAGCTCTTAATGAGATTAATAGGAGGAAACCTATGCAAGATATAATCATTCGACGTGCAAGGAAATATGAAGCTGAAAAGGCAATTCAGGACCATGTGAAAAGAGGATGCGAAATCATTTTTCCTCTAACTGAGTTCTCAAAACAAGGTAAGACATTTGATCGTGATAGCTACAATCGTCATGTATTTGCTGGACATAATTATTCGTCAGTTTGGATGGCTAAATTAAGAAGGGTGGAAGGTTAATGTTAGATTTAATCGCAATGTACGAGGCGCAAAAGGCATTTAGAAACAGAATTGATTATAAAGGTAATGACCGTTTTGGAGAACTTATTCTGGCTCTTCAAGTGGAGCTAGGGGAATGTGCGAATGAACTTCCGGAATCATTCAAGTTTTGGGCACACAAAGAGAACAACCTACAAGACGCGTTAATCGAATATGCTGACGGACTTCATTTCATTCTGGATATCGGTCACGAAATATTCTTTGAAGACTTTGACATGATCTACTTGTTGTCTGGAGAAGATAAGGGGCGGCCGTTAGCAACCCAGTTCAGATACATTTTCGCTCTCGTATCTAAATTGGATAAGACGAAAAGTTCCATTACCTTTATCGAGCTACTCTCTGAATATATCGGTCTTGGTGAAATGATTGGCTTCTCTTTTGAACAGATCGAAGAAGCATTCTATGTGAAAGACTCAATTAATCATCAAAGACAGGATAATCAATATTAAGATGTTGGAAGAAAAATTCAAGCAAATGATAGGTTACAGTGGTTATTTGATAAGTGATCAAGGGAATATCTTTTCAACTAAAAGAGGGAGCAAACGAAAATTAAGGGTTTTTAGCAATCAAAAAGGATATAAGAGAGTAGGTCTAATAGATTCATTAGGAAATCAAAGGCAAGTATTTGTTCATCGACTGGTAGCAGAGAATTTTATAGGTCCAATAGCGAACGGATATGTAGTTAATCATATAGATGGAGATAAGTCCAATAATACTCTACCTAACTTAGAAATTATTACAGAAAGTGAGAATATTCTTCATTCTTGTTATGTATTAGGAAACAACGTTAAGGCTGTAATTCAGCTTGATAAGGAAACCTTTGATGTTATTGAGACATATCCATCTATTACATTAGCTTCTAAAGCTTTGCGTGTGGATGATGCAGCAATTTATAAGGTGTGTACAAATGAAAGAAATTTCGCCGGCGGATTCTCATGGATATTTAAAGATGACTACAACGTTGAGAATATAGAAATCAAAATACAAAAAGCTATGAGAAAAAATAAAGCTAGATGTAAAAAGGTTAAACAAATTAACCCGGTTAATTTCAAAACCATAGCTGTATATGAGGGAGCGAGAGAAGCAATTAGGCAGACGGGTATTAATTCAATTATTTCTTGCGCTTCAGGATATTGTAAAACAGCTGGCGGTTATATTTGGAGGTATATAGATTAATGGGAGCAAGAAAATACAACAAGTACGGCAACCACAAACAAGTTGTCGATGGACATGAATTTGATAGCAAAGCAGAAGCGATGTATTACGGCCAATTGAAATGGCTGTTGCAAGCTAAACAGATTAAAGGGTTTAAGTTGCAGCCGAGATACCTTCTTCAAGAGGGATTCAAAAAGAACGGTAAAGCATACAGAAAGATTGAATATGTTGCTGACTTTGAAGTCCGGCACTTGGACGATACCACAGAAGTCATTGATATTAAGGGTGTGGAAACAAAGGAGTTCATGCTTAAGAAAAAACTGTTCGAGTATCGCTATCTAGATAAATTATCCGTAATTGGATATGACAGCTCCTTGGGATTTATGGAACTTGATAAGTTAAATAAATTGAAAAACAAGGTGGTGAAGAAAAGTGCAAAGAGTAGTAATCGCCGACGATCGTCCAACGTGGGTAAAGCGTGAGGATAGAATGATGGCTTGTATGTCCCGGTGCAATCTTTATAGGTTTTGTTCTTCTCGTATCGGTAGTGATTGTAAGAGACTTGGTGGTTTAGAGATTCCTAAATTACAAAAATAGGAGTGATCAAATTGAATACCGTTCAACCCATACGCGATGTGGCAATGATTGAAGCGATGAAAAGAGTTTTGATGGCCCAGCATTATCGTAATTACTTCTTGTTCGTATTGGGGATTAACACCGGTTTAAGAATCAGTGATTTACTCGCTTTAAGAGTGGGGGATGTTAGAGGGAAATCTCACATCATTATCAATGAGCAAAAAACAGGTAAGTTAAAACGGTTCAAAATCAATAATGATCTACAACACCATATAAGCGATTTTACCTTGAGTAAGGGTGCAGCTGAGTACCTATTTAAGTCCAGAAGAGGCAATGACCGTATTCATCGAGTGCAGGCGTGGAAAATACTTAGTGCCGCGGCAACAGAGGTAGGACTTAATGAGATAGGCACACATACCCTTAGGAAGACGTTCGGATACCACTTTTATCAGAAGTATAAGGATGTTGCGGTGCTTCAACAAATATTCAATCATTCGTCCCCGGCCGTCACTATGAGGTACATCGGGATCAATCAAGACATCATAGATGAGGCCGTGGATGGCTTTAGTTTATAGATTTTGTATTGTGTTCACTAAAATTTAGGAGGAATGAACGTGCGTGAGATAAAGTTTCGTGCTTGGGATAAATCAAGAAAAGAAAAGGAATACATCAATAATATGTATTGGTTTGAAGAAAATGGTGTTGATGATATCAACAACAATGTATTTTTGGATTTCATGCAATACACAGGCTTAAAAGACAAGAACGGTAAGGAGATTTATGAGGGGGATATCCTCGCTTATAAAGGCTTAGACGGTAGAAATCTAAATCTAGTTGTGAAATGGTCAGAACGTGATGCAACATTCCTGTTTGGTGGAGTTAGAACTGATTACGCAATCACAGGTGAAGTTGTTGGCGACATTTACGAAAATCCAGACTTAATTAATCAGGAATCATAAAAAGAAGAGCCCATGCAGAGGCTCTTCAAGGAGATGCATTGATATAAACCATGTCCTCTAAATAATATGTGAAATTCGGATAAATGATTGGGTGCTTAAATTAACTTTTGAATTATTAAGTTTACTAGGATGGGTATGGACTTTTGAAAAAAGGAGCGCAAAGGCTCCAACGTTCATTTTTAACTTAGAAACTTTGATCCAAAGAGAAAATAAAGAATCATTGAAGCACCTAAGAAGGAAGAGAAAAATAAAATTTGCTGTGGTTTAGATTGGTTTTTAAGCCATTTCCATCTTTTGCTCTCCATATCCAGCCAAAGGAAATCGACAATTAGTGCTACAAAAATAATTACAAGGAATGTAATCAAATTCATGAATTGCTTTCTCCTTTCTTGTACAAGTAGATTATAACATATTATGGAAAAACAGAAGAGTTATGACAAGTTTAAATTATAAATAAACACAAGAGTAAAAACGTTAATTAGGAAGGATGCAAATGATGATTAAACCACTATCTGAGTTTGATGAACTATTTGCAAAGATGGAAGATATTCAAGAAGGTCAAGACTTAACCTGTAATTGCAAAGAATGTTATTGGAATCTTTGGAATCCAAATTTTAAAGATAAATATTATGCCAGTGAAGCAGCGCTGCAATGCGTTTCAGAAAGTTTAGCTGAAATTAAAATGAAACCTAACACTGAGGAGTGTCCGGGTTACTGGAGTTACAAAGAAGCGTGTGGACACAGAAAAGAAACACGATAAGCAAAATGTTCACTTAGGAAGGAGATAAAAATGAACAGGGACGAAGCTAGAGAGTATTTTAAAAATTCGGGTTTGTCTTATTCAGATATTGAGGTTGAAGATATTGCAACGCTCAACAATTTCTTAGCAGAAGAATTGGATTTGTATTTGAAAGAAGGAACTGAACATGCCAAAGCAATGGACATGAAGGTTCGGAAACCATTGGCGAAAGATTTGAAGGTACTCAAACGCACTGGACTAAAATACGCCTTTTTAAAAGTAAGAGGAAGCTATTTTGATTCAAGAGAAGCTATTTCTTTCAATGAGAATGGGTTTATAGGGTTCGGCGGAGAGCTTGATAGTAAAAATGTTCAACCAATATTACGAGGTTTTCGTAGGTGGGTTGATCTATTAGTTAGTTAACAAAATGATAGATCAATTGATTAGGAGGAGAGAGGATGAAAGTATTCAAAATGAACGATTATGATTGGGTGGCAGCCGAAAACGAAAAGCAAGCAAAGGAATTTTATAAAGAAGAATGTGGTTTTGATGATGATGATATTAATGAGGAATTTGTTGGGGAAGTCAGTTTAAAAGAAGAAATGCTTATAGAAGCAGACGATCTTCCAATTAAAGAACAAAAGGAACAACAAAAAACCATGACATACGGAAATGTATTGTGGGTGTATAAATCGTTCGAATGGGTGATTGCCCATGAAAAAATAGATAAACCCCGTGTGATTTGCTCCACAGAATATTAGATCAGTTGATTAGGAGGAATAAAAATGGATCTAAATTTAAAAGCAAGCAAAATCCTATTATTAGACACAGCATTCACTCCTAACATGTTGGAGAACAATCAAGCTGTGGTTGGCGAAATTGAAGGTAAGTCAGTATTGATGATAAACGTAAATTTAGAGGATATAGAAAAACAAGTTAGAAAGCAAGAAAAACCTTCAACATGTATAGACCCGTTTAATGATCCTAGGAGAGATTGGTTCGATATAAATGATTAATAGATCAGTTGATTAGGAGGGGAAAGGATTGAGGTTAAAAGTAGGAGATACGGTAAAACATGAAGATGCTGCATTCACTGAGGATTTTCGTGTCGTAAGTAAATGTCAGGACAAAAAGGGATTTTATATGATTCAAGGTCCTAAACCTAAATATAGTGAGCCGTTCATTGTAGCAAGGAAAAAGTTGATTAAGGCTTAGTAAACAAAAGGTAGGATCAGTATATTAAGGAGGAATATCATGCAGTCTTTTAAAGTTAATTTATTTCCTTATGAAACGATAATAATTAATCAAACACAAGTAGATTACGGAGAAATCCCTTCTGGTTTAATTGATGGTTACATTGGAACAGTTTTCTACTTCAAAACATCGGATGCTTTTGATAAAGATACTCATGAATCAGCGATCAAACCATTAATTAAACAGCTTCAATCTGCCAGTGAAGATTATGGGACTTCCTTAGAATTAAGTAAATGCGAAGCGCTTATTTGGAAGGAGTATAGACAGGTAACAGTAGCTAGTTTCAGAATAAGGGATATTTATTAAAGAAGTGGTAGGAGGTAATTCCATTGAATTACTCAATAGGCAGCACGCTGATCCACAAGGGTAATAGATTCACAGTTCAAGATATTACGCGCCTTGACCAGTTGACCTTTCTCTTCTTCTCAGAGAGTCCTGGTCAGGGGGTTAGAGAAGATTTGATTAAGTGGGATGAAATTACGGTTGAATAGGGGGAGTTAGATGTCGTTAGTTACAGAATTACAAAAGAAAAGGGAACAAGCTGTAGATGAAAAGGTAATGGAGTTTGCTGAGAAAATGGAACCACGCCTCTTAGAAAGTGCAGAGAACGGATATTCAAGTTTGAATATTCGCATTACCAGCGAACAAGAAGATGGACATATATTCAAATCGAATGAATTTGTAGAAAAACTTAATGACCTTATGGATGGAGTAAAAGTGAAATATGTTGTTAAAGAAAAAACGCATCTGATTACAAAATGGACGTATAAAGAACACTACCTTCTCTTCTCATGGGGAGATGTAAATTAATAAACACAAAATGAGGTGGAAATGAATTGATACGATTGTTTAATAAGATTTCAAGTTGGTCACTTTACGCATTTGAGAATTATTTGTGGAATCCAATGAAAAAGCATAAAAAGATAACATATTCAGTTTTGGCTCTAATGTTTATAACACCGCCTTTAATTAGATTCATCTTTTAATAAACACAAGATAGAGATAGTTTACTATGAAAAGAAAGAGCCTACCCAAGCTCTTTCTAATCAATTGACCATATTGAGGGTTTTGGTAAGGAAATACGTCTAAGTAGGTACTGTGGAAGAATATGTAATTCCTTACCTGATAGTAATTTAACCATGATTAATAAAAGTATGCATGAAAAATTATTTAACGATAAAGAAATCTATAGAGAGGGTTGATTATATGAAGAATAGATATGAGACACTCGGCGAGACCACCGTCATCTTCATAAAACGTAGAAACGGTGATGTGTTCAACACATTTATTGATACTTCTGATCTGGAAAAAGTAGATAGTTTCCCGGGTAGTTGGTTTGTAAATTACAACAAAAAGACAGAATCCTATTATGTGATGGGCAACACAAAAAACAAAGATGGGAAACCTGCTTTGATCGGCATGCATAGATATATTTTGGATGCGCCGACAGATAGATTTGTGGACCACATAGACAGGAACACTTTAAACAACAAAAGAAATAATTTGAGAATAGTAACCTTGTCCGAAAACAACCAAAATACAAGGATTCAAAAAAATAACACATCTGGTGCTAGAGGCGTCATTTGGGATAAAGATAAGAAAAAATGGAGAGCTACTGTCAAATATAATGGGAAGGTTTATTATTTCGGTTATCACAGAACTGTAGAAGGTGCTTCTCTAGCAGCTAGAGAAGGAAGAAAAAAACTTCTTCCTTTCGCAAATTAAAAAGTCCCTGCAATGCAGAGACATGACCAGGAATCCCCGGCACCCAATTATATTTTAACATAGGGGGTTCCTGTATGAAAGAAGCTGCCAGCAAACATATAGAATCGATATTAAAAGATTACCATTGGATGATGAACTCGATTAAGATTCTGAGGGACTCTATGAAGGATGCAGGGGAAGGGTTGACAGCTCAGTATGGTGATGAATCTGATATGCCAAAGGCTCAAGGAACTACAAGTGACCCTGTTTATAAAGAGACAGTAAGACGTGAGAAGAGGTATAAGAAGATTGCTCAGTATGAGGAAAAGGTACAAGTTATTCAAGATAGGATGTATGTAATTGAGGATGATCGTGAGTTTGAAGTGCTACATTGGTTGTTAGAAGGAAAGTCATATAAATGGATTGGGCTTCATATGGGGCTATCTGAACGGCATGTAAGAAGGATAAGGGATTCGATAATTGTACAAATGTCTCAAATGTCCAAGTTGTCTAAAACGTCTTGAAGTTGAAATGGTAATATTTGCGAGTGTAAAATGGAAGGCAGGACAGGGGAGGCAGTTAAACAAGCTGCTTCCTCTATTTTTGTGCGTTGCTCACCTTTCGGTGATTTTATAGGAGGATTTACCCCGTTTTATGGCGAATTATGTTATAAAAAGGGGAGGATTGCATATGGAACAGGTGAAACAAGGATTGTGGATTTGTTCTAAATGTGAGGCGGTAATCACAGATTATAATGAGTACCATGACAATGATGGCGTTTGTGATGTGTGTTATTCCATTCCTCTTAAAAAACGAAGGGGGCTTTTGAAATGAACTCAGGTGTAAAACCAGGTGGATATCACTTAGACCTTCCTAGAGGCGGTCATCATCAAGACCCACCTCAAGGTGGACATCATATCGATCCAGGTGGTGGAGGTATATGATAAGCAATACTATTTTAAAAGACCCTAAGCCAGGTGGACCTCCTTCTGACCCTCCACGAGGTGGATATCACCCAGACCCAGGTGGGGGTGGACACTGATGGGAAATAAAGTCGGTGGAAGTCCAGATAATAAAGGGTTGGGTATTCGGTAATGGATAAGAAAAAGCTTAGAATTGCAATCTTGAAAGAAATAGATAATGGTAACAAACAGTTATCTGAGAGTGATTTTAAAGTTGAAGAGGAAGTGTTTGATGAAGCAGTTAATTTCTTAGTAAGAGAGAAATACTTGGCTGGTATATTCTATGCTGATAATCGACCTCAGTTTTTTGAGGCTTCATGCAATTTGACTGAAAAAGGTGAAGAATATCTATCAGAAAACAGCGCAATAGCTAAAACTTATAAAGGTTTAAAAGAGATAAGAAGTTGGTTACCATAAGCATCCTTTCGAGGGTGCTTTTTTATGTTCCAAAACAACTCAAATATATGGAGGTGGCAGGTGATGTAGCATGGCTGAAAAACATGTACAAGCAGAAAAAGATTATGTAAAAGGCATGAAATATAAAGACATTGCAGAAAAATACGATGTCTCCATTAATACCGTAAAGTCATGGAAAAAGCGATATGGATGGAATAGAGATAGGGGTGCACCCAAAGAAAAAAGTGTGCACACAAAAAAGCGAGGTGCGCCAAAGGGCAATATAAACGCTAAAGGCAATAATGGCGGTGCTCCTAAATCAAATCAAAACGCTGTAACACATGGGTTCTTCTCCAAGTTCCTTCCTGCTGAGACATTAGAAATCATGGAGCAAATGGAAGAACGTTCACCTGCTGATTTGATTTATGACCAGATACAGATTCAATATGCTGCTATCATAAGAGCGCAAAAGATAATGTATGTAGAGGATAAAGACGAGATCATAAAAGTTCTCAAAAAGAAAAAGGATTCTGATTTTGCAGAAGAACGTGAATGGGAATATCAATTCGCTTGGGACCGCCATGCAACATTTATAAATGCCCAATCTAGAGCTATGAGTGAGCTTCGGTCTTTAATTAAACAATTTGATGAAATGGCACATTTAGAAGATGAACGCAGGCTTAAATTAGACCTGATGAAGGCACAAATTGATAAAACTAGAGCTGATGCAGAAAAAGCTAGTAACAATGATTCTGATAAGCCAATAGAAATTTTAATCAAGAGAAAAGGTGATGGAACATGATTGAAAAAGAGGTCAATCCACACTTTGAAGATTTTCTCTTTGACTGGAATCAAAAGTTTCAATTTCTTGTGGGTGGATACGGATCATCAAAATCTTATCACGTCGCTTTGAAGGTTATTCTCAAATTACTTTCTGAAAAACGTACAGCTCTTGTCGTCAGGGAAGTATATGAGACTATCAGGGAATCTTGTTTCTCGCTGTTCGAGGAAATCCTTATTGAGCTGGAAATTGACGATAGGGTTAAAGCTGTGACTTCTCCAATGCAAATACGTTTTCCGAATGGCAGTAAAATCATATTTAAAGGAATGGATAAACCACAGAAACTCAAATCAATCCATAATGTATCGCTAATTTGGCTTGAAGAGTGTTCAGAAATTAAATATGAGGGATTTAAAGAGTTAATTGGTCGTTTAAGACACCCAACTTTGCCACTTCATATGATTCTCTCAACAAACCCTGTAGATGAGGGCAACTGGACGTATTCACATTTCTTTATCAAAAATAAAGGCCAAGAAGATGAGGTTATATTTCTTGATGATGAGGATTTATATGAGAAAAGGACACTGGTTGTCGATGATACCTACTACCATCATTCAACAGCTGATGATAATTTGTTCTTGCCAGCTAGTTATGTGGAAGAACTAGAAAAAACAAAGATATATGATTTAGACCTTTACCGAGTTGCAAGGAAAGGTCGATTTGGTGTGTCTGGAACTAAGGTTTTACCTAAGTTTGAAAGCAGGCCACACAATGAGGTTATGGATGCTATTAATGCTATTTATAAACCTGTTTACCGAGCAGGGATGGACTTTGGTTTTGAAGAGTCATCTAACGCACTCCTTCGTATGGCTATCGATGACAGAGAGAAAATTCTCTATATCTATTGGGAGTATTACAGCAAAGGTAAGGCTGACCCAGAAATTGCGGATGACTTAGCTGGATTTGTTCAAACAAAAGAGCTAGTCAGGGGTGATAGTGCTGAACCGAAAACTATTTTTTATCTTAAAAAGCGTGGTATTAATATTAAACCTGCTAAGAAATTTCAAGGCTCGAGGTTACAGAATACAAAGAAAGTAAAAAGATTTCACAAAATCATCTGTTCAGACCAATGTAAAAACACAATTCGTGAACTGAAAAGTTTAACTTACAAAAAAGACAAGCAAGGAAATACAATTTATGACGAATTCAACATTGACCCACATACATTCAGCGCCATTTGGTATGGATTAGATGATTATGAAGTGGTTGATTTGAAAAACCACAAAGAAACATACAAAGCCCTACAATCATTGGGTCTGTAAAGGAGGGATACTATGGCAAAAGTAAATGATTTTGAACAAGCAAAGGATATTCAATATGGAGTAGGCAGTAAGCAACGTTTTCCCGACTCTGCAAATACTCATTACACTTTTCCAAGTGTTGATGATTTATTAAGTGATGCTGATCAGATAGCTGAAATGGTGCAACACCACATGTCCTACCAAAAGCCACGCCTACTAACATTGAGAAATTACTTCAAAGGAAATAACACCACAATTCTAAATGGTAAAAGGCGAAGAGAGGAACATGTTGCAGATAATCGCGCCACTCATAATTTTGCTAAATACGTGAGCCAATTTGTCCAAGGTTACATGGTAGGCATTCCGTTGAAAACAACTTACCCAGAGGAAACTATCAATGAAAAGCTAAGGGATATGAATCGAGCAAATGATGCAGATGAACATAATAGTGAATTGATTTTAGATCAATCTATTTATGGTCGAGCATATGAGATTCTTTACCGCAGTCAAGATGATCAGATTAAATTCACTACATTGGATGCTGTTTCTACTTTTGTTGTATACGACGATACAGTTGAAATGCTACCTTTAGCTGGTATTCGTTACATGGATAATCAATTTCGTGATAACGAAACCATTGTTTATGTCTATACAGCCAAAAAGATTTATATTTTTAAAGGTAATCAGAACCTAGACAATATAAAGCTTGATAGAGAGCAAGAACACTCATTTGATGGTGTACCAATCATTGAATATAGCAATAATAAATTTCGCCAAGGCGACTTTGAAGATGTCCTTAATTTGATTGATCTATATGATTCTGCTCAAAGTGATTTAGCCAATTATAGTCAAGATTTAAATGATGCCATGCTTAAGATAGTGGGAAATCTAGAGATAGATGCAGAAGAAGCGAGGGAGATGAAGGAGAAAAATCTCTTGCTGTTACGCACCGAACCAACCACAACAGGCACATCAACACAGGCTGACGCAGGCTATATCTACAAACAATATGATGTTGCTGGTTCAGAAGCATACAAGGACCGCATTGCTAATGACATTCATATGTTTACCGCCACTCCTAACATGAATGATGAAAACTTCGGTGGTGTTCAGAGTGGTGAAGCGATGAAATACAAACTTTTCCTACTTGAACAAAAGAGAGCCACCAAGGAACGGTTATTTAAAAAGTCTCTGCGTGATCGCTACCGACTGATTAATAACATCATGAGAGTTGCTGCAGAAGGTGAATTTGATGTAAATGATTTAACTATTACATTCACCGAAAACCTACCTGAAAACATCGCTAAAGAAATGGAATGGTTCACTGGTGCAGGTGGCCGCCTATCCAATGAAACTATGCTCAGTATGCTGACATTTATCGAAAATCCTCAAGAAGAAATCGAGAAAATCGAAGAAGAGGAAAAAAATAGTCCTTTAAACCAGCCGATGTATGATTACGAAGTTGCTGAGCAAGAAGAAGTGACCGAGAATGAGTAGTTACTGGCGAGATAGGGAGCTTGAGCATATTGAAAAGCTAATTAAAAACGAATCAACTATCGCCAAAAAGATTAAACGAAATCAACTCAACACAATGGCAGAAATTCAGAGACTCATAGAGAGTTTCTATGGCCGTTACGCATCTTCCGAAGGTATTTCTATGGAAGAAGCAAGAAAACGCATAGGAAAGATTGATATGGAGCGATACGAGCGATTAGCAAAGCAATATGTCAAAGAAAAGAACTTTACGAAGAAGGCAAATGAAGAAATGCGATTGTATAATGCGTCGATGCGTATTAATCGTCTTCAACTACTCCTTTTAGAAATCCAGTTAGAAGTAATTGCATCTACCAGCTCAGAGGAAAGATTACTCTATGAGGAAATGACAAAGATTGCAAAGGCAGAATATGCAAGACAAGCAGGCATACTAGGAGAGTCATTGAATCGTAACGCTAAATCAATTGCTTCAATCGTAGATTCTTCATTTTTGAATGCTACTTGGTCAGATAGGTTATGGTCCAATCAAACAGCCCTTCGCTCAGAATTAGAAAAATTGCTTAATAGAGGGATTGTGCAAGGAGTTAATTCAAGAGTATTAGCTAGGGACTTGAGAAAGGTATTTAACTCAAGTATCAGCAACTCCGAGCGTCTCATGCGTACTGAAATGGCTAGAGTGCAAGGTGATGTTTTTAAAGACAGTATGAATCAAGGTGATTTTGATTCTTACGAGTATATCGCTGAACCATCTGCCTGCCCTATATGCAAATCCTTAGATGGCAAAGTGTTTAACCTTAAAGATATGAAAGTTGGAGTAAATATGTACCCTATGCATCCGAATTGTAAATGCGCTACTGCAGCTGCTGTGGATCGCGATGCTTGGGATGCTGATTTGAGGAGTAGGGGATTATAGTTTGACCTAAGTAAGTCATTAAAAGGCTATGAAACTCACAAAATCAATCGTACATGGGCATTTAGCAACTAAATAGAGTATTTGTGTAGAAAAGTCGTAGATGGGCTGAAAAAGCGTTTCTGGGGCTTATTTTTATGCAATGAAATAGGAAGTAGCGATGTGTATGTGGGATAGGAGGAAGCTTGATGAATTTACCAATTAACGTTTTAAATAAATCATTCTTATTGAAGCTGAATTTACAAAACTTCGCTGATGATCCGCAAGGCGGAGGGCAGGATGAACCACCAGCTGATTCAGAAAAACTTGAATTAACCGCGGATGAATTACAGAAGAAAATTGAAGCTGAATCAGATCGTAAACTAGCTAGTGCTTTGCAGAAGAAGCGCGGAGAGTGGGAAAGTGAGTTACAAACTAAAATTGATGATGCTCTAAAAGAAAAAGATCGTCTTTCTAAGCTGTCTGATAAAGAGCGCAAAGATGAGGAGTTATCACAACGTGAAAAAGACATCGCGAAACGATTAGCAGAAATTGAAAGAAAAGAATTGAAGGCAGATGCTATTGCTGATCTCAATCAAAAAGAGTTACCTGCCTCGTTTGCTGATTTCCTTATAGCAGAAGATGCTGAATCAACTCTTAAAAACATCAATGATTTTAAAACAGCGTTTGATGAAGCTGTAAATGCAGCAGTTAAAGAGAAGTTACGTCAAGAAACACCAATTGCAGGAACAGGTTCTTTCGCAAACGGAAAAGTGCCATCCGTTGCTAACTTGGCACAAGAACACAGATTGATAAAATAGGAGGAATATATTTATGCCAACATTTAATCCAGATAACGTTTTATTACAAGACGCAAAAACAGGTGCGATTCCCGAGGAACAAGGAACGCTAATTTTAAAAGAAACAATTTCAAATTCGGTTATGATGCAACTAGCTCAATACGAAGAAATGACCAAACAAAAGAAAACTTTCCAATATCTAGCTGAGGGTGTAGGAGCATACTGGGTTGGTGAGGGTGAAGTTATCCAAACATCTAAACCACAATGGCTAACAGCAACAATGGAAGCGAAGAAATTAGGTGTTATCATTCCTGTTTCTCGTGAATTTTTACAATACAGTGTAACAAATTTCTTTAATGAAGTACGTCCTTTAATTGCTGAAGCATTTTATAAAAAGTTTGATGAGGCAACGATTCTAAATGTAGATAATCCGTTTGTACAATCTCTTCAAGAGTCAGTTACAAGTGAAAGTCATATTGTTACAGGTGATATCAACGGAGATACTTTCTTTGAATTGAATGACCTAGTAAACGATGCTGGATTTGATGTGAACGCATATATCTCTAAAAAGAATAACCGTTCACTATTACGAAGAGTTGTAGATGGGTTTACTCAAGAAGATGGAACTATCACTGATCCAGTACGTTTGTATAATCGTGGAGCAAATACACTAGATGGCTCACCAGTTGCTGATTTAGAATCGACTAATATGAAAAAAGGTGAATTGTTTGCAGGTAACTTCAATTACGTTCGTTACGGTATCCCTTACAACCTAAACTACAGCATTTCAGAAGAAGCTCAGTTGTCATCTATGGTTGATGAGAGTGGTAAACCTATTAATCTTTGGGAACGTGAACTAATGGCTATTCGCGCCACTATGGATGTTGGTTTTATGGTCCTTAAAGATAATGCCTTCGCTAAAATCGAGCCAACTACTGCTCCTGAGGGTGCGTAATCTGTGTCAAAATATATTGTTGTAAAAGATTTTACTGATTTAGAAGATGGTAACTATGTTTATACAGAGGGAGATAAATTCCCTCGAAAAGGGAAATGCAAAAAGGCTCGAATAGAGGAGTTATCATCAACTACCAATAAGCGTGGAGAGATTCTTATAAAAGAAATCGAAGAAGGCGATTAATATGTTAAATAACATCAAAATTCTTCTCGGTATCAAGGACAATCTACAAGATGATGTCCTTGATATTCTTATTCAAAATGTCCAAAGCCATTTGATGGTTCTTTTGGGCAAGCAAATACCCGAAGAACTTTCTTTTATCGTGCAAGAGATCGTCATTCGTCGTTTTAATCGTATTGGTACAGAGGGGATGCAATCAGAATCAGTAGAAGGTCATTCTGTTAAGTTTTATGATCTCAAAGATGAATTTACTCCATATACAGATATAATTGCTTCTTACAAAGAATCAGAGGGTGAATCAGCAAGGGGCAAGGTGATGTTCTTTTGAGATTTGATGACCGAATTACTTTTGTCAAAGAGAAAGAATCCTATTATGACCCTGTGCAAGGTGAATGGATTGAAGGTGAGTTAATTAAAAAAACTTTGCCTTGCAAACTTTCTAATTTAGGTATCACCCGTACTGCAGAGTTATTTGGTTCTATTGATAAAAGGGTTACTGTAGCAAGGTTACAAGTGCCTTTCGTTGGTCCAATTGATTATGCTTTAATAAACGAACAAAAATATCAAATTAAGCGCCGTTCCGATTACAGGAAGGGTGTTTTTTATTTAGAGGGTATTGCAAATGGCTAGATCGAGTTCATTTTCAGTTACTGGTATTCGCCAATTACGAGGGCAACTCAAAAGAAATGCTAGTCTCCAAGATATCAAGAATATTATTCGATTGAATGGGTCTGAATTGGACAGAGGTATGAAAAGAAACGCCAACTTTGTAAAGGGGTATTCTGTTGGTGATACAAAACGTTCTATCAAATTAAGTATTCAAGACAACGGATTTACTGCGAAAGTTGCGCCAACAACCAACTATAGCCCTTATCTCGAATACGGAACAAGATATATGAGCGCCCAGCCATTTGTTTACCCTTCTTTTACTGTACAAAAAGTAAAATTTTTAAATGACTTAACAAGAGTAATGAGGTAGGTGGATAAATGGAGACTAAAAGTGTTGAACAACAATTATTTGATGCTGTTTTCATGGCATCAATGAATCTAGGATATAAAACAGTCGATTATTTACCACCTAGCGACTTTGCTTATCCATTCGTTTTCATCGGAGAAACATTTAACCAGGATGGCAGAACAAAATCTGGTTTATATCACGATATCCAGCAACGTATTCACGTATATCACACAATTAAAAAACGCAGAGAATTATCAACGATGGTTGATGCAATCAAGAGAGAATGTCGGTTGTTAAAGAGAGCTGACACATATTACATCAATTGCAAAAGAGCGCAAAGTCAAATCTTACCGGATAACACAGACGTGGAGCCACTGCTTCATGCAATTATCGAACTAGAATTTAGACTTAATTAGGAGGTTATTACATGTCAGAAATGATGCAAGGGAAGAATCGTATTCTTCTCTTTAGAAAATTGTCTCAACAAAATACTGTTGCTGCTAAGTTGGTATTCCAGACGGATCATACTTTTAGTTACTCTCGTGAATTAGATTCTATTGTTACAAAAGATGGTCGAGTAATCAAAGTTGGCGAATTAGAGTCTGAGGTCAGCATTGAAGCGATTCAAGCGAAAGATGATGCTGTTGGCCCGATGCTTCGTGACTCAGTAATTAAAGGGGAGAAACTGGAACTTTGGGAAGTATCAGTTGATGAAGATTTGAAAAGTAGTGAAGGAAAGTATCCAGCAGTATATGCACAAGGGTACCTAGATTCATGGGAAGATGCTGCAGGTGCAGAGGATGAAGCGACAATCTCAAGTAACTTTATCGTGGAACTTGAACCGCAATTCGGATTTGCAACGCTAACAGCAGAGCAAGAGAGTGCGGCACAATATGCATTTACAGACACTACGGCAGGTGGAGAAACTACAACAGGCGGAGAGCAGGCATAAGCTTGCTCTCTTACTTATTGGGAGGGTAAAACATGGAATTTAAAGTTTCAAATAAGGAATATCAACTTAAATTTGGCATCAAGTTTATTCGAGAGTTAGACAAAATCTACAAGGTGGATTATCAAGGTATGGAGTTTGGTATGGGTGTTAATTTAGCTTTTATGGCTTTAAATCAATATAATCCTTCTGCTCTATCTCAAGTAGTGCATGCAGCTGTTTCTCATATGCCTAGTGCTCCGAGTTTATCAACAATTGACTCAGCTATTGAGGATTATGCTGAAGAACAAGATGGGTTAGAGAGTTTATTTGAGGCAGTTCTTAGTGAGATGGGAAAGTCCAAGGTGACGAAATCCACTCTCGAGAAATTCAAGAAGATGGCACAAACCGATACAGAACAACCTCAATAGAAACTTACGAAGAGATAATTCTTAGTTGTTTCCGTTACCTAGGGTTCACTAGTTTGTATGATATTGAAATTTTATCTCTTTACGAATACCGAATGAGAATGAAGGCTTATCAACTATCATCCATAGACAAAGAATATGACATGCATAAACAAGCATGGCTTAATTTTGTTGTGCAATCGACAAAAGAACA
Source organism: Cytobacillus sp. FSL R7-0696 (assembly GCF_038006865.1). Taxonomy (NCBI): domain Bacteria; kingdom Bacillati; phylum Bacillota; class Bacilli; order Caryophanales; family Bacillaceae; genus Cytobacillus; species Cytobacillus sp. FSL R7-0696. The sequence continues at coordinate 2,595,842 of NZ_JBBOWA010000001.1, forward strand.
GGGAAAAAAACAAGTACCTGTTTATACAAAATTCAAAGATTTCTTTGATTATGATGAGCGCATTAATGAAATCAAAGGTACACAAATAAAACGTTTATCGAAACGTCAAAAAAGAATGGCCCATCTTGCAGCTAGGGTTAATGGAAGGGGGTAACGGATATAGCTGAATCATATAGCGTTGAAGCTTATCTCAGAGCCACTGGGGTCGAATCCTTTAGTAGAGCTTTTAATAGTGCTGCTAGTGGTGTTAATGGCTTAGAGCGATCAACTAACAATTACTCACAAGCCACTCAAGATGCTATTAGAAGGTCTGGCGGATTCATTGATGCTCAAGGACGTTTAAGAAATGCCCAAGGACAGTTCATGTCAAGTACAGAAAGAGCTAGACATGGATTACAAAATTTCGGAAATACAACCAGCGACATCAACAGAACCATGGATAGAGCAAGCTTTTCTATCAAAGGTTTCATCGTCTCCATTCTTGGAATATCTGCTGTTGTGGGAGTTATTAATACAGTAAGAAATGCGATAGATGGTGCGGTTTCTCGATATGATACTCTAGGTACCTTTCCTACTGTGATGAAGCAAATGGGATTTTCGGCTGAAGAATCAGAAAAAGCCATAAATAAATTATCTGATGGTATTCAAGGGTTACCGACCACCCTAGATGATGTAGCTAGCACTGCTCAACAAATAGCGACTATGACGAATGATTTAGAAGGAGCTACAGATACCACTTTAGCCCTTAATAATGCATTCATTACGTCTGGTTCTTCATCTGCGGATGCTTCTCGTGGTTTAAATCAATATGTGCAGATGTTATCTAAAGGTGAAGTTGATTTACAGTCATGGCGTACATTACAGGAAACGATGGGGGTAGCCCTAAATGATACTGCAAAAGCGTTTGGTTTTGCTGGTACCTCTGCTCAAAATGATCTATATGCTGCATTGCAAAGTGGAGAAATCACCTTTCAAGAATTCAATGATAAGATTATTGAATTAAATGAAGGTGTAAATGGATTTGCAGAAAGAGCGAAGACGTCTACAAGCGGAATACGGACAGCTTGGACTAATATGCAAACTGCAGTTGTTAGAGGGGTTACCAATATCATTACTGCGATTGATGAAGTACTAAAAAACACTCCTTTAAAAAGTATTGAAAATATCATAACGACGACAGGGAAGGCCTTCTTTTCCTTCCTAGATTCCTTTGCTAAGGGAATAAGTACTGTGTTACCTGTAGTTATAGGGTACTTCCAAACGTTGTTTTCGTTATTACAACCGTATATTCCTATTCTAAAACAGATCGCTATAGGTATAGCTGTTTTTATTGCAACTTTTGCTGGATTAAATACTCTTAAAAACATAATTTTAGGGGTTAGGACAGCGATGGTGTTGTTGAATACTGCTATTCTGATGAATCCGATAGCTTGGCTCGCTGCATTAGTAATAGGTGCAGTAGCAGCATTTATCTACTTCTGGAAGAACAGCGAGATATTTAGAGATAAAGTCACTTCTGCTTTCCAAACCTTAAAGACGATTGCTATGCAGGTTTTCTCAGTAGTAGCTAGTTTCATAGGCGAAAAGATCGATCAAATAAAGCAATTTTGGGATGAGAATGGCACTCAGTTTGTTGAGGCTGTTAAAAACGCATTTAAGATGATTCTATCGGTCGTTGAGTTTATTATGCCAGCGGTCTTATTTGTCGTTGAAATGGTTTGGACGGCTATAAAACAAGTAATAGACGGCGCCCTAAATATCATAATGGGACTAATTAAAATTTTCTCTGGATTATTTACTGGTGACTGGTCGAAAATGTGGGAAGGTATTAAACAGTTGTTTTTTGGAGCGATTGATCTAATTATAGGGTTATTTTCGCTTTCTTTTGTAGGTGGATTAAGGAAACTTCTAGTTAGCTTAGGGAAGAGTGCTTTAAGTCTAGTTAAATCCATGTGGACTGGAATAGTTAACTTTTTCAAGAGCTTTGGCTCTACTGCATCAAGTATTGCATCCAAAATGAGTAAGTCGATAGTTGATTATTTCAAGAGTCTTTATGACAGAGCTATTAGTATATGGTCTACTCTCCGTACTTTTGGAGCAAGCATCTGGAACGCTTTAAAAGAAACAGTTGTTGGTGTCGCTAAAACAATCTTTTCCACAGTTAAAGGTAGATTCCAAGATAAATTTAATGCAGTAAAAACGACAATGACAAACCTAAAAACCAAGGTGAGCGACATCTGGGGTGAGGTAGTCAAATTCTTCAAAAATATTGACCTATACAAAATTGGTAAAGATATCATTCAAGGGTTGATCAATGGAGTAGGCGCAATGTCCTCCGCGGTGTGGGATAAAGCGAAATCAATTGCTAATGGAATCGGTGACTCTATTAGAGGAGCATTAGATATACATTCCCCAAGCCGAGTAGCCATTGGTTTAATGGAATACTTTGGTCAAGGTATGGTTAAAGGACTCGATAATTCAGTTTCTTGGGTTGAAAAAGCATCTCAAGCACTTGGAGATGCGGTTGTTCCTGATGTCCCTCGTTTTAATCTAGCAGGCGAAGTTGCTGGGATAAACAAAATGGCAGAATCAAAGATTTATAGTGATGTGCAAAGCGCAGTATCAGTTTCAAAAGAACCAGCTAATATCAATATCCGTATTGGACAAAGTGAATTTAATGCTTTTGTCGATGATATTTCTAATGCCCAAAATCGAAAAGCCTTTAGACACAACAAACGACCAAGATAGGAGGGCGCTTACTTTATGTATAACTTTATAGATACCATACCTAATGATAACGCACAAAATGCCCTTCTATCGTTGCAAACTGTTTTTAACGGGTTTAACCTTGATGAACTATTAACAGATGATACAGGGCGATTTGTCACGTTGTCAGTAGGTGGTAGAGGTGTTCTTTCCAGAAGAATGAATATCACGGAAACACCTTATCAACATGGCGCAAGAGAAAAGGGATTCACCTATGATATTAGAGAAATCCCAGTGAAGTTTTTGATTGAGGATAAGACTAGTAATGGATTGAGGAATCGGTTTAATAATCTAAATGTTTTTCTTTTAGGTGCAAAAAAGAAACTCGAATTTACCGATGAGGAAGCATATTTTATCGCCACATTGCAGAGTGCTGATATACCAGATGAAGAATCTAATTCATTGGTAGGTACTCTTATTTTTGTTTGTACTGATCCAGCAAAAAGAAAGAATTCTAAAGAAATCAATGTGACGGATACAGATGGGACACATATAATTTCGACTCAAGGAGATACACCTTGGTCTATAAATGTTGTTTTCAGTGAAGCAAGCAATAAATTTGAATTTACAGCAAGCAATGGTCTATATCTTCTCCTTAACTATACATTTGTTGCAGGAGACAGATTGCAGATTGATTATGTTGGCCGCAGAGTATTTTTAAACGGTAATGATCTAAGGGTGGCAGTCAGTATGTCATCTAACTATGTGTTGTTACAACCAGGTGAAATTACATTAAAAGCAAGTCATAATTGTGATTTGGTTTATGACGAGAGATATTATTAGGAGGGATAATGATGAGTGGAGCGAAGTATGAGCCAGTTAGGGCAAAAGGGTTTTTAGGTGTAGAAAAACCTAATGGTGAAGCAAGAATGACTACTGTATCTCAACTAGAGAGAATTGAAAAGAAAATGGACAGAATCCTTGAACTTTTAGAAGGTCAGGAGCTGCCCACTCCTGTAAAGGTTAATGGTAAAGCAATCGCTGAAATAATCAAATCCGACTTTGAGAAAAATAAACTTAATCGTCGTCATCTGTAAGTAAATCTAATTCAGATAAAATATCATGAATCATATACTCTGCATGAGTGTTTGCATTAACAAAAGTTTTACTAAGTAATTTTGGAAGTATCTCATCTGTAAACTCTTGTAATGGGACAATTCTTTCTTGCCCATAAGCTTCTTCAAGACCTTTAGCGAATTCTTTCCTAGTCACTTCTTGTACTTCTTTAATTATTTGTTCAAATCGCTGTTTTGATATTTTTTTCGCCATAGTTTCACCCCCTTCGATAGACCTATTTCGACAGGAGGTGACAATTCCCCTGTAGAAAGGATGTGAAATTTTGACAGAGTTATTCATTTTTAACCAAGACAATCAACCATTGACCATTATCTCTGAAGATAGTGGTCTTATTAGTGCTCCTTACCGTATTGAAATTAATAAGATACCAGAAACAACTTTTTCTTTTACTGTAGAAGCTGACAGCAAAAACGCTAAGTATGTACTTGAAGAAAATAAAGTTGTTTTTCGAGATCATGAAGGTGATTTAAGGATATTTGTTATTAAAGAGCTTGATGACTCTGACGGAATGGATGGACCATTAACTACAGCTACCTGTGAACCAGAGTTTTTAGAACTTGCAGAACATATTATCTTAGATAAACGATTTACCGAAAAGACCGCACAAGTTGCTTTGGATGCAGCTGTTGAAGGTACTGGTTGGATAGGAGAAGTTGAAGTTGACTTAGGACTTGCCTCCACAAACTTTTATCGTATGCGGTCGGTTGATGCTATTTGGGAGATTATCAAAGTGTGGGGCGGCGAATTTAAAGATGTTGTTGAGTTTGACGAGAAAAATAACATTATCGCGCGTAAGATTAAAATCATCCAACGGCTGGGCAAGGATACAGGTCAACGCTTTGAAATAGACCACAATACAACCGAGATTGGTAGACAAGTCTTAAGTTACCCTGTAACAGCCATGTATGGTTGGGGTGCGTCGCTCGAGACAGAAGGCGGTGGCAACACACGTTACATTGATTTTGGCGATGTTGAGTGGTCTGTTGCCAAGGGTGATCCAGTTGATAAACCAAAGGGACAAAAATGGGTTGGTGATCCAGAGGCGTTTGCAAGTTATCGACGCATTCGTGATGGTGTAGCTTTACATCGTTTTGGTCAGTTTAGCAACCAAGACTATGAGGACCCTGAGGAACTATTGTGGGCAACATGGGATAATCTCCAAAATAATAATAAGCCGGTAGTTAATTATCGCTTATTCGTTGATTTATTTGACGATAAAGTAAGTTTGGGTGATACAGCCATAGCAATAGATCGCAAGTTTGCAAGACCAATAGAAATACAATCTCGCATCATCGCCATGGAATATGACCTTTTAGACATTGACGGCACCATGATTGTTGAGATGGGACAATTTCTAGAGTTAGATGATAATCGGCTTGAAGAATTAGAAAAAGAAGTTGAAAAAATCCGTGACCGCCCACAACAAGTAACTGAAGGTAGTTTCCCGGACATCAAGCCCACTACTCCAATAAACGTTGAAGCGGTAGGCGGAATAGGAGCTATACAATTATATTGGGACTACGGCAGTTCGATTTATGTAAAACACTACGAAGTATATGGCTCACAGTTAAAAGATTTTGTGCCAGACACGCAACATTTATTATGGAGGGGAAATACTAGTGGTTTTCTCCATTCGGTTGGTACTGATCAAGTTTGGTATTACCGTATACGGGCAGTTAATCAGCATGGAACACCAAGTGATTGGTCTGTGCAAGTTAGTGCGGCAGCACACAGAGTACGAACACCTGACATTTTATTTGGTCCTGAAACTGCTGAGGAATTAAGGAGTTTATCAAAGTTACATCCTCTGCTGGATGAGGATACAATTTACCCAACTATGATTCGCCAAGATGTATATGATAAAATCCAAGCTGATTCAAAGCAGTATACTGATGCTGAGATAACAGCAACAGAGGTTAGCTTGATGTCTGAGCTTGCAAATAAAGCAGGCTTTGACTATGTGGATGGAAAGATATATCTCGTAAATGAGGAATTGATTAATAAGGTAGACAATGGTGTTTATCAGAATAAAATTCTTCAAATTGATAACAGCTTAGATGGGTTGTCTTTACGAGCGCAAAATGTAGAAGCTAATGTTGATACACTTGCTAATGAAGTTGATTCAGCAGTAGTTCAAATAGCCAATGTAGATATCAAAGCGAATCAGATCAGTCAAAATGTATCTTCGCTTACTCAAACTGTTAATGAACAAGGCACCGCGTTATCAAAGGCTGAAAGTTCACTCGATTTACTATCTGATGAAATAGAGCTAAAAACCCAACAGATTGATATCCTTGGTGATCGCATGACGCAAAGCGAATCATCTATAAGGCTTTTATCTGATGATATTGAATTGAAAGTAGATCGAGATGGGATTATTGGTGCGATTAATGTTCAGCCAGGTACAGTTAAAATTCAAGCTAGATTACTAGATGTTGGTGATTTTACAAACCTCATTGATAATGGAGATTTTGAGGATGATGTTATCAACCAAATGCCTAGAGGTTGGATAAATGATAATTCAGATATCACAACCATAAGGGTTGTAGATCAAACATCTTGGTCAGGGCACAATGGGTCTGGTAAATGTTTAGGTTTATGGGCTAGTGATATTAGAAATGTAGATGCCCAACAAGAAAGATTAATAACCGTTCGGGAAGGTGACGAGTTATATTTCGAGTTAGACTATAGATTTAATAATCTTGCTGGTTCGGGTTCGTTGTCGTATGGAGTTAGAACATATGACCTTCAAAAACAACATCTTGCTTGGACCACAGTCGCATACACAACAACAAAAACATACGGATGGACAAAGATGACGGGTTCTTATAAAGTGCCTGCTGGTGTTGGATACATTCGACTTCGAGTAAGCTTTACTAATAATGGAGAGACAACTAATAGGGCATGGGTGGATAATTTAGTTGTTAGAAGAAAGAATAATAGCCATTTAATTGTAGATGGATCGATTAATGCAAACTTAATGGCAGCAAATAGTATTACAGCTCAAAACGGGGCATTAGCTAATGCTTCTATTACAAGAGCTAAATTACAAGATGCCATTATTAGCAATGCCCAAATTGATGATTTAGCTGTAACAGCTGCTAAAATCGCAAGTATCAATGCTGATAAAATTAATGCCGGTGCTATTCGTGGTATAGATATTTACGGTTCGCAGTTCCGTTCAAGTGATGGTCTTACACAACTTGATATTACTGGTGGTAATGTAAGGTTGCGTCAAAATAGTGGTCAATATGTATTGATAAATCCAAATGGCTTATTTGGGTATAACTCCAATAATAGTCAGCGATTCAAGGTGGATGCAACGCTCGTAACAAGTTCGGCAATTGGCACCTCCAACAATAGTGTTTATTTAGGCACTAACCATGAGGCTCGTGTAGTCAACTTTAATGATATTCCTGGCGATGGATTAGTTGGTAGCTATAGATACTTACCAATGAGAGCAAGTGGTTATTATGGAAATTATATCAACGTAAACTCAGCAGTTCCGGGAGGAGCTTCAAACCTTTATTTACGACCCTTGTCTGCTGGGGAAGTAAGAGTGACAGCTAATGAAACAACAGACTTATATCGTGATATCCGTGTAAGGGGTGTATACGGTGATTACTTTGATGGTAATACACAAACTGCTGGAACCAATCTTTATATCAGACCAGTAAGTGGTGCTGAAGTAAGGATAACTCGAAGTGGTTCTACTTCTTCTTTTGCTGATATAAGAGCCAACAACCTTTTTGCTGATGCTATTGATGTCAATGCTTTAGATGGTGGAATCCATCTTTATTTAAGGACAGTTGATAATGGCTACGTAAAGGTAACTCGTTCCGGTACTACAGAAGAATGGCGAGGTCTACAAGCAAGGGAAGTAGAAAATATGTCTAGTATTGATTTAAAAACTAATATTAAACATCTTCCTGATAACGGGTTGAAAGTTATCCGAGGCTTATCATTTGTAGAGTATGACCTCAAGGACGACATTAAAAATGGGATATATTTTCGAAATGTAGGATTAATTGCTGAATACAGTCCTGATGTTACAGGAAGAGACGGAAAAGCTATTAATCTTTATTTTCTATCAAGTTATATTGGAAAAGCAGTCCAAGAGTTAGATAAAGAAATCAACTGGCTCAAAATGGACAATCAATATTTAAAGCAAAAAGTAAATCAATATGAAGATAGAATCGCGCATTTAGAAGAATTGCTAAATGTAGCTTAGGAGGAAAAAGTTAATGGAACTAAAAATTCAACACAAACACTTAAAGAATGTAGCAGACTTTCTTCAAAATGATGTAGGGGCAAAAGGAAAGAAGAACCTTCATCGCATGAGAATTGTGAAGGCATTGGGTGATAAAAGTAATTCAGTTGGTGAAGAAGAATTAACCTTGCTTAAAGAGTACGGTAAAACAGATGATGATAATGAGCTAGTTTTAAATGAACAAGGCGGCATTGAAATGGAAGATGCAAAGGAATTTAAGAAGCAGCAGAAAGCCCTGTATGATGAGTATTTTGTTATCAAAGACGACAACCTTCAATCAGCGTTAAAGACAGTTGAGAAGCTTGTGAATGATTATGGCAAAGAGCTTACAGGTAAAGCGGCAGAAGCACATTTCATTCTTGTGGAAGCCTTTGAAAATGAAGAAGAAAAAGGAGATGAAGAATAATGTTTGATATTCAAATCACTGGTACCAATATTCGTTATGCTGATGGTGATATTTCCGTAGTTCATGTACAATTCCAAGGCCATGATCCTGAAAGAACTGTTAGTCTAAGCGGATATGTCCCACTAACTTCAGAAGAGTATCAAGGAAATGAGTCCATTCCAGTATTGAAAAATATCATTAGAACTAAATTAACAGAGAGATTACAACCGGAAGCCGAGTAAGGCTTTTTTATTTTGCATAAGGGGGAGAGACATTGGAGGCGGTCGAGGTGAATACTCACGATAAAGACATTACGCAAATGAAGCAAGATATCAAACTACTAGAGAAAGATGTCGCTGATCTAAAGAATAAAACATCTGTACATGAGGAACAAATCAAAGCAATTAATAAAACTTTAGATAGTATTAATGACAATACGACTTGGATTAAACGCGCCTTAATAGGTGCTATTATTACAGCGGTTAGCACTGGCTTAATAGGCGGGGCAATCGCTTTTTTTTATAACGTGATAGGAGGATGAATAGATTGAAAATGGATAAAGGTACAGTAATTAGAACAGCGGTATTATTGGTGGCAATCGTTAATCAGTTCTTGGTAGCAACTGGCTTGAATCCAATCCCTGGAAGTGAACAACTATGGGGTGAAGTTTTATGCACAGCATTTACTGGTGCGGCCGCAACATGGGCTTGGTTTAAAAATAATTATGTAACTGCAAAAGGTAAACGTCAAAAAGCTGCTTTAAAAATGAAAGGTTTGACTAAATAAGGCTGCCCCAAAGGGTGGTCTTTTTTATATACAAAAACAATAAAAGGAGTGTTATTTAAATGGCGGGATTATTAGATATACCAAAATTTGTTGACTTTAGAAACAAAGTGAAAAGGCATCCGGTTTTAAAGTTCCCTGTATTAAGTTTAAAAGGTAAAACGACATTAGCTATTCATCATAGTTTAACTAAACAAGGTCTTGCAGGTTCTAATGCTGAAAGCTATGCTCGTTATCATGTAGATACACACGGTTGGCCAAGCATTGGTTATAGTTATGTAATTGAGCCTGATGGGACAATTAAATTTTGTAATGACATCGAATTACGTACCTACCATGTTGGGGATCATAACAATTATGCCATCGGTATTTGTTTAACTGGTGATTTTAGATATGAGAAGCCTACTAATGAGCAAGAGGAAAGTTTACGTAACTTAGTTGAAGCGTTACAAAAGGCATACCCAACCATAAAATATGTAAAAGGGCATAATGAATTTAGCGGTTATTCATGGAAACAATGTCCTGTATTTGATTATAAAGCAGTGCTGAACAAAAAGGTTACGCCTTCAAAGCCGAGTGTTTCTAAGCCTGTTCCAAAACCAGTTGAAAAACCTTCAACGAAGGAATACACAGGCACAAGTATTATAGATTATCTAAAATCCATCAATGTGGATTCTTCCTTGGCTAATAGAAAAAAACTGGCTGCAAAGTACGGTATTGAAGATTATTCTGGCAAAGCTGCTCAAAACACGAAACTCTTGAATTTAATGAGAGGCGGTACCAAACCAGCAACTAAGCCAAAACCAAAGCCAAAAGCTAAAAAAGAATATGTTACTCTACCAGCATCAGCAAAGACATGGAGAACTTATAAGCTCAATGTAGCTCCAGTTACTAAGAACTCTGACTGGTCACTTACTCCTGCCGCATTTGGAGGATTAACCTATGAAATTCTTGATAAACCACAAGCTAACGTTGTCACTATTAAAACATCTAGAGGTAAACGCAATATATATGTTGGTGCTGATACTAGTGCTAAGTTTTCTAAAAAGTAATAACTAAAGCCCTTCTCCAAATCAGAGAGGGGCTTTATCATATTTATTAACCATGCATATTATAATAAAAAAGAGTTTGATTAATTTTTAACTGGATAAGATAATATTAAAAAGGAGTGTTAAATATGTTTAAAAAAGTGAAAAAAATATTCTCTGAATCAAATCATAAAATAGATAAAATTAAGGTTAAACACGAAAAAAAAATGAAGTCAAACAAGGAATTTTCAGATAGCGTACAATCATCTATCAAAGAAAAATCAAAAGAATTTGATAAAGCTATGCAAGAAAAGTCAAAGAAGTTTTATTTTATTCATAATAAATAGCGATAGGAGTTACGATAAAATTATTCTCTTTGATAATTCCAAAGGCATTTAAAACTATGTCTAGCATCATATTTGGCATAAAATCGAAGTTTTCTTCGTTGAATTGAGAGTTATCTGTACCATCATAAACTTGCTCTTTCTTTCCTACAACTCTTGCCAAAAACTTTACTTTGCGATATCTATTTGGTCTGAAAGATAACGACTCCATAGATTCACGCAAGTATTCCTTTTTTAATAATCCAATTTCGTTATTCGCCTTAAAGACAGCTAGATCCCCTAATAAATCAGTGGCAAACCCACTTATCTCCGACATATATTCAAGTAAATTAAATAAAGGTTTATTATTCTCATAAGTTTGAACCATTTTTTTGGCTATAATTATTTTTTCTCGATCTTCAGCATTGGGTTTAGCTTTAGTAGCAAGTTTTTTCGCTTCTTTCATTTCTATTCCCGATCCCTTAAATTCAAACATAATAGAAGTTTCGAAGAAGTTAGCATCCAAAGTTTTCTTTAATAAATTAAAGTCTAATAGTTTGTATTCGGATTGTCCTAAGAAAATATCTCCATCTGTAAGAGTATTTATTTCTTTTAGTAATTTTTCCTCTTCGAGTTTTTGTATTAAGATATTTAATGCATGATCATGAAAAGCTTTATTTAACACATCCTTTTGTCCTTCTAACATAGACAATGATGCACCAGCTAATTCTTCTTCAGTAACTCCGACTGAGGATAAGAACCTTGCAATACCAAAGAATAAGCTTCCTTTTAAGTCAGTATGATCTTTGGTTATACTATGAGTATTCTCAACTTCTGTCTTTTGTTTTTGTAGTTCTGCCGTAAAATCGTTTATGATTCCTTCATCCATTTGAGATAGAATGGAGTTCATTATTTCAGTATCTAGATAAATTATCTCTTTCATACTATAAGTCTCCTTAAAATTAGAAATTTATAGTTATTTTACCACAAATTGATAATGTATTATTTATATAAAGAAAAAAATAACCCTTCTCAAAAGAGAGGGATCTAAATTTTAGAATGAAGTTGATTGTTAATAAGTCTTTTAGCTTCTGCAATAGTCTCTTTAAATGTAACTCCTATACATTTAATTTCTAGTTCTCCTTTTTTGGCAGTTACTGTAACTGTATTTTCATCTGCATAAATATGATAAGTAACGCCATCATCAATAAATCCCAATGTCTCATATTTCATTAAAACATACCTCTTTCCTATAATATGCAATTATATTAACAAAAAATAGGTAAAAAAGTCCTGTTATTTGCTCAGGTAAAAGTTTAAAAGTTCCTCACATTTATTCCTGATCCTTGGATTAAAATAATTATGCTGCTCATCATATCCTTTATAGTGAAACTCATACATAGTAAACGATTCGTCATGTCCAATCTGGTTTACTCTCATATTCCCTTTCCTCATCTTATCTTTAACCTCCTTCAGGTCACGCTGAACGTTCTTTATTGTATTTTCCATCAAAGTAATATAAGGCTGTATAATCTTAAACGGGGACTTCTCAATGATTTTTAAATCTCTTTCAAGGATGATAATAATCATCGGTAAGTATATAGCTTGCTCTAGCACATCACGATCAGCTTCATTAATCCTAGTCATGTTGTTAAACCCTTTCGACTGATATCACTTCATTAATGTGAAATTTTAAGATTTTTAAATCGTTCGTTTCTAAGTGAATGTACATATTAATATGATCAATTTTATCGACTATGCCCTCATAGGTTTTTGTGAACCCATCAACCCAAATGGTCATTTTGATTGTAAGGGTGTAGGTTAATGATTCCATCGTTATTATCTGTATTTCCTCAAGTTCTTGCTCATCTAATTCTGGCTTCTTCATTTTTTCATATTCACGTGGTATCTGTTTAAGTAATTGAGTATGTTCGGTCATAAAGAATCCTTGCCACTTCATCTTTCCGCGGTCTCGTATCATCTAGAATCCCTCCTTATGCACTAATTTTATACAAACATTTGTTCGAAAACAAGTTGAAATAGAACGAATGTTCCTGTAAAATTATGTTTAAAGGAATACAAAAATAAAAAAAGGGGTTAATTATGCGAAAACTAACATCTAGACAAAAAGAAGTGTTAGAAACATTAGAAAAATACGTTGCAACAAATCATTATCCACCTTCATATAGAGAGTTAAGTGCTTTGGTTGGACTAGCATCTTCATCCACCATAAGTGGGATTTTAAATAAATTACGAGAAAACGGTTATGTAAGCTGGGAAGATGGAAGACCGAGAACATTAAAAGTAATTAAGACCGCCTCATAAAAGAGGTGGTCTTAATTTTTGTTTTCTTCTGTAAGTTCTCCCCATAAATCTTCAACTGTGGTATTGAGTGCTCGTGCGATTTTAATAGCGTTTTGAACATATGGCGTTGTTTCTCCCTTTACGATCTTACTGTAAGCAGTACTAGTAATCCCAATTTTTTTAGCAATATGAATTTGAGATACACCAGTTTTTTTGTGCCATTTACTTAATTTAGTCTCCATTTAATCACCCATTTAAACAATTCTATAAAAAATATCTTTGTCCTGTTTATTTTTTTGTAATAAGACAAATTCGTATATACGTACACTTTACCATTCGGTAAGATATTCGTTTTCAAATTCGGTTGGCGCACATTAATACGAACTAAGGGACAATAGAAGTCTAAAAGGCTGATGCAGTCCTATCAATTGACGTTTATCTTGCAACTATTACTACGTAATACAAAAGGAGATGGTGGTGTGATTTTCGAAATTGTATCGACCACTTTAATGGGGAGTTTAGCAGGTTACTCATACCTCAAAAAATCCAGTCTTAGTAATGATGCTGACAAGATACAAAGGATATTTAACAACGCTGGCCTTTCAATCAGGGAAGAAAGGAAAGTGAAAACAATTCGTCTTCAAAAGAAAAGAAAAATTGATGGAGGGATGGAGTATATTTATCAACTGCCACTTGGAATGTCTTCTAAAGATGTAATGGATAAGACGCATGTATTAGAGGATGGTTTGAATATTAAAGATAACTCGATTGATTATTCCTTTGCCGATTTGCTTTCCCTCAAGCTCAATAAGGACATTATTAAACAGATTAAAAATCTAGGTAAAAAACAAAAAAAGAAAAAAGAAATTGAGATATCATTTGATGGCATGCTACGTATTAAAGTTTACAATCAGGGATTTGCAGAAAAGTATATATGGGATGATAGCCTATTAAAGAAAGATACCTGGTCCATACCAGTCGGCCATACAAGGACATCAATCATACATCACAATTTTGACAAAGATAAACACCTTATCATCGCTGGCGCCACTGGTTATGGGAAGAGTGTGTTTCTAAAGTTGGCAGTCACAACACTTATAGCACAACAACCAGAACACACACATTTACATCTCATTGATTTAAAAGGTGGCTCAGCATTTCAACGATTCAAAAATCTGAAACAAACGGATAATTTCGCACGTGATCCAGATGAAGCTAAACGGATGTTGCTAACCATTGACGAACAGATGACCAAGGACTACCAATCTATAGTAGATAAAGGATACGAAGATGTAACAGAGGCAGACATTAAGGAGAGGCATTTTATCTTTATTGATGAAGCAGCAGACTTAACTGATCATCCGGTTGCTATGGATGCAATAACAAGTATAGCTCGTAAGGGGAGGGGAGCAGGATATTATTTGATTTATGCCACACAATATCCTAGTGCTCAATCTATTCCACAACAAACAAAACGTAATATACCTATTCGACTTTGCTATGTACTAGATGATGCTACAGCATCGAATACTGCACTTGGTCAGACAGGTGCGGAACAATTACCGATGATACCAGGTAGAGGCCTATATAAAAATGTAAAGACTAATACCATTCAAACACCATTCATCAGTAATGATGAGATAACTAGACAGGTTTCGCCATATCTGGCGAAGGAGGTTATTAAATTTGAAGAATCAACAACGAATCGAACAGATACTTTTAAGCTTGAAGAAATGTGATTATCTCACTCGGGAGCAATTGCAACGAATGCATAAGCTTGGCAAAGATCGCAACGCTCAAAAAATTTTAAGAAATATGAACCAATACTTATCTCATTTTTCGGAAGATAGAAAGAAAGTTTATTATTTAAATACATCAGGTCGTGAGTTTGTTCAAGCTGATAAAGTAAGAAAGAAAACGGCACAAGTTAATCACTTTTTAATGCGTAATGACCTATACATTTCACTCGGTAGACCTACCACATGGAGCAATGAAGTCAAAATAACCCTCAATAATCTTTCCCTCATAACAGATGCAGCTTATATTCTTAATAAAATCCACCACTTTGTAGAAATCGATAATAAACAAACCATGCAAAAGAATGTACAAAAGATAAAAAAATACAGAAAGTTATCTACATTTAATCCACAATTTCAATTAGTTTGGGTGACAACTACTTTATATAGAAGAAACAGGTTAGAAAAGCTTTGCGAAGGTATGAACTATAAAATATATCTCTGGGAGGATTTAAAATGAAAACTCAAACGATGTCCGTTAACGAATTTATGTCTGGTTCTTATAAAAATAAAGAGAAAAAGAGAAACTGGAAAGGTGTTAGAAGAATAGGTACATCAATTGCCGTTCCCTTAATCATGGCAAAACCAGCGTTTGCTGCATCACCCGAAGCCATACCAGTAGGAGCTACCGAGTATCTTGGTGATAAGTCACTTGAGATATTGACACACGCATTAGATCCGTTAGTTGATTTGATGGTTGCATTGAGTTTCCCTATTTCTTCGGTTGTTGTAATTGGTTCGTGTTTTTTCTTCATGTTAGGGAAAAGTGATAGAGCATGGACTGGAATACAAAATGGAGCTCTTGGGTATGTACTTATACAAATTATGCCGATGCTGCTTAAGGTATTAAAAGAAGTTGGCAGTGCAATTTAATATATAATAGAAGAAACTAATTATTTTATTTTAGAAAGAGTATTCAAACGTGCCGATTTCGTGCCGATTCGAATTGAAAAAGTATGAATTCTGTTAAAAGGTATAACTTGTTTATTCAGGTAAACTCCTATTTTTAAAAGGATATGAAAAGGATAGAAATCCATTTTTAATCAAGTTCGAGATGGAAGGTTCAATTGGATAAATGCTTAAAACCCTTATTATATAAGGGTTTTTTGTTTGGAGTAAAATTATTCGTGCCGGTTTCGGGCAGATATAGATTTTTTCTCGTTTATTTTAGTATATGAGGCGAACTTTTTTAGTTCGTCTTCTTCTTTTTTTTGAGTTAAGTCAGAGGTTATTTATGGTTTAATCAGTCATGCTCTTTTTTGTAATTGTCTACAGAGTGAGATGAATGCAAGGAATTTTCCCACCCAAAAACCTTAGCAAGTCGTTCGTTATTGTCATAATTTTGAATGTCAATCATGTCTTAGGTTGCTACGCTATATTTTGGGGAGCAAAATGCATTTGTACTAACAACAAGGTTGAAACAATAGAGTAGCAAATGCGTCTTTTATACTCAGATCAGTAAATTGATCATTATATCTTTTCACTCCTCCATTCTATAGAGAAAATAGGCTTTCTATATGTATTTTTTATGAAGGGCTGTCCACACGGGCAGTCCTTTTTACTTATATATTATAGAAAGGAGAGTGTTTTATATGGTTAATGTGATAAAGCAGCTGGTATCTCAGGAAGTGGTTAATCAACGCTCTTATGGTAAAGGGAACACAATTCAATATATAACACCACATCAAACAGGAAATATGGGAATCGGAGCAAATGCACAGATGCATGCTAATTTACAGTCGAACTTAAATGCAAGACAAGCTAGTTGGCACTACCAGGTGGATGATCGCATGGCAATACAATCATTTGAAGATAATGTGATGTGCTGGGCAGCAGGAGATGGGCGAGGTCCGGGGAATACGGCGTCGATTCATATTGAAATGTGCATCAATGCCGATGGAGATTATGAACAGACAATCAATAATGGTGCAGCATTAGTCAAAATGTTGATGGACAAGTATGGGTTGGATCGGAGTAGAATTAAACAACATCACGATTGGTCAGGGAAAAACTGCCCCGCACAATTGCGCGCGGGTTATAAGGGCATTACATGGGAGGATTTTTTGAATAAAGTAGATGGGGTGCAGGAAGAGGAAAATTTCGGATCCCCTTCACCCGGTTCTAATCAGCCAAAACCAAAACCGGTTGAGAATGGAAATAGTATTGTCGACTATCTCAACGCACAAGGAATAGACTCATCCTTCAAGAATCGAGCAATATTAGCAAAGCAATATGGGATGAATAATTATCAAGGTACGGCGGCGCAAAACATTGCTTTATTAGAAAAAATCAAAAAAGGAGTGCCGAAGAAGCCGCAAACAGCCCCGAAAGCGAATCTGAATGTGGACGGAAAATGGGGAAAATCAACAACGAGAGCACTACAAAAAGCACTTGGTACTCCTGTTGATGGTATCATCAGTAATCAGCCGAAAAATAGTGTAACGAATGCCTTCTATGATGGAACGATTCACTTTGCTAGTGGAAAACAAGGAAGTCCAATGGTAAAAGCATTACAACGACTGATTGGTGCAAATCCTGATGGTTTTATGGGCCCTCAAACAGTAAGAGCGTTACAAATATATTTGGGGACGGTTGCTGATGGTGTATTAAGTCGTCCATCCCTCGTAGTAAAAGAAATGCAACGACGACTAAATGCAGGAACTTTTGTTAAATAAATGAACATAAAAAGCAAGGTTACTTTAATGGAAGTATTCACCTTGCTTTTTTATATTATTGCATAGAGGAATTCAATTGACTTGTAGCTGTCCTTAATGGAATAATCAATTTTCCTTAAAGTTCACCGTTTTCATGTCTGTATGTAAAGCTGACCAATCTGTCGTCCCTATCTTTCTTAATTCTAAAGCAGCTTCCTCAGGTGTCATTTGAAAAGAGTCGTATACCCATTCAGCCAGAAAGCCTACTGTCCCATAACTCGAAAAGGAGGCGTAGCTTTTATGGTTATATACATGCATCAATGCAGCAGATAGTTCTCGTGATAGATGGTGAATAAATTGTGGATTTTGAAACTGTTCTTTATAGAAAGATTGATAAAAAAAGACATGATTACATATATCCTTGGTTGTTTCCTCTACCTTTAAATGATGATTGTGCCTTTTTTTAGCTTGAGGATAAAACGCTAAAAATTCGTTGATAATGTCCTTTGAGAGTTGATCAAGTAAATCATATTTATCATAGTAATAGACATAGAAGGTAGAGCGACTAATGCCTGCTCTTTTTACAATCTCTTTTACTGTTATAGAAGAGAATGTCTTTTGATGTAATAGCTCAAGTAGTGCTGTGATGATATAAGCTTTCGCAGATGTATTTTGTAGCATTGTTTCCTCATCTCCTAAAATTGGACATTTAGAATGAAAATGTCGTTTGTTTGTATTGGCTTGTTTTTTTACAATTATAAGTGATAGTAAATTGAAGTATAACGGAGGGGAACATAAGTGACAAATGTACATGTGATAACTGGTGGCACAGGTGGCATGGGAAAAGCGATTGCAGAAGCGTTAAACAAGGAAGATATCTTTTTGCTCGCCGATGTGAATGAAGAGAGATTAAAACAGACCCAGCAAGAGTTAAATGACAAAGGAATCACTCAAGTACATTATCAAACAGTAGATATAACAGATCAAGAAAATGTTCGAGCATTGGCACAAACGGCTGATTCATTAGGTGAAGTAAAGTCCATCATCAATACAGCTGGATTATCACCGACGATGGCTGATGCGAAAAGAATTGTTGATGTTAATTTAAGAGGAACAAGTATCATTTTAGATGCCTTCTATGAAATCGCAAAAAAAGGGACAGTTGCCGTCTGTATTTCCTCAATGAGTGGGCATATGGTGCCAAAAGAAGGGCCGTATAGCGAAATACTAAAGGCACCGTTAGCTGAAGATTTACACGAGAAGATGGAGCCTTTCTATCAAACGAATTCTGGTGCTGCCTATAGCTTTTCGAAATTAGGTGTTTTATTAATTGTAGAAGACCAAGCATGGAGGTGGGGACAGAAAGGGGCGCGAATTGTTTCTGTTTCTCCAGGTACGATTAATACACCAATGGGTAGACAGGAAGCTAGTCAATCTGAGCAAATGAAGATGTTACTAGAAAAAACACCTTTGCAGCGTGAAGGAGAATCACCTGAAATTGCTTCAGCTGTTGCGTTTCTAGTGAGTGATGCAGCAAGCTATATTACTGGTACTGATTTAAGAGTCGACGGTGGCACTGTCGCTAACCTAAAATAAAAAAGAAACCCTGCTGAATAAACTTTCAGCAGGGTTTCTTTTTTGACTGTCTCAACATTGACTAGTGTTTCGGTGAAAATTGCTGAAAAACCGTTTTTGTTGGTTCAGGGTATATTTCTTTTCCAGCAATTGAATTGATGATTTTTTGATTTCTTAGAACAGATAGGCCTAGATTTGTTGCACTAGCACCGTGGGAATGCTCGATATTGGTTAAGGTATAGATATGATTTGTTTTCTGTTTCTTAAAGTCAATTTGATAATTTTCCGTTACTTTGAATCGTTTATTGTCTTCCCAAATGATTTCATCGGCAAATTGCGATAACCAATTCGGTAGGGCAGGTTTATAACCAGTTGCTAAGACGACCTTTTCCGTTTGATGAATAAATTTTTTCTCCTGCTGCCATTGTTGACAATGTAGATGGTACGTCTTCTCTATTTTCTCTATTTTCTGCGCTTCTGTTAAGGGTTGGATAGTTACATTGAGTTTTTCCCCACTAATAGAACGATGGTAAAGCAGGTTATAAATTTTCTTTAAAGTTTCGGGGTCAATGCCATTCCGTAGTTGATTTAAAGAATCTAATGCTTCTAGACGATGGTCAAAATCAAGTTGATGGAAATAATGAATATATTCAGGAGAGAAAAATTCTTTCCCTAATTTGGCATCTTCTTTTTGAAAAAGGCCGGAAGATCTTGTAAACCATGTTAGTTCATAATCGTGGTTTTTCTGATCTAACAATAAGTCGTAAAAAATCTCAGATGCACTTTGACCAGAACCGATTACAGTGACTGAATGACCACTTTTCAATTGCTTCTCATGAAACAAATACTCACTTGAGTGACTAATTTCATTGTTTGGCCAATCTCCATCTAATCCTTTTGGGACCATTGGTATACTGCCAGTTCCGATAATGAGATTTTTTGTTAAATAGTTGGATACTTCTTTTTTTAGTAGATTCTCTACAGTTACTTGATAAAGATGATCCTTTGTTTCTATCACATTTGTTACACGATGGCTGAAATAACAATGTGATAATTGATGGGCTACCCAACTACAATAGTCACTATATTCTTTGCGCGGAATGTTGAATTGGTTGAAAAAGTAGAACGCATATAAACGCTCATGAGTATGTAAATAATTGATAAATGTATATGGACTGGTTGGGTCGGCAAATGTTACTAAATCAGCTAAAAAGGGTGTCTGTAAATCTGTGCCCTCTATAAGCATACCTGGATGCCAAACAAACTCCTCTTCTTGTTCAAAAAATAATCCATCTATCTCTTTGACTCGATCAGTTAAAGCTGCAAGACTTAAATTAAAAGGTCCTAAGCCAATGCCAATAAAATCATAAACGACAGGTGTGACCAATAGTATCCCTTCTTCCATTAATAGGTGAAATATCTATTCTGTATTTTCCCTTCCTCTCATATATTCTAAACATAGAGAAAATGTTCTGGAGGTTTAAGTGTTTTTTTTCTGGGGTATGTAAGAGTATCGAACAAATACACAACAGAAAGGACAATGTAAAATGCTCTGGACGATTATCGGTATTTTAATTATTTTATGGATTTTGGGATTTAGCTTTGATGTCGCAGGAGGACTTGTCCACCTATTATTAGTTATTGCACTCGTCGTTTTAGTATTCCAATTAATTACTGGAAGACGTAGACCTTAACGGGACATCTGAGGGTAAATAATATAAGAACGAACGCCCACCTTCATTAAGGTGGGCGTTTTCTTTGTGTCGTTTGATTGAAGAAATGTTCATTCAAGATATGATATGGATTATATACGATTTTATTAAAGATAAGAGCATTGAATTTGATTAAAGAATGAATAGAAGTGTGAGCAATAAAATAGTGTATTGCCAAACGCTATTTTTTACATTAAAATGAGAATGATTATCATTGTTGAAAGGTTAAAATCAAATTAAATTCTCAAATGATTAGCTTTTAATATTTCGGAATTTTCTTCACTTTGAATGAGATTGCTGTGATAATTAATTTTTTTGGAAATGGAGCTTTGATTAATGAAAAAATTATATTTTATTATGCTTTTATTTGTACTCGTTTTAGCTGGTTGTATGCAAAAGGAAGAAGAGAGTAATAGTGGAGAAGAGAATAATAATAGTAATCAAACGATTGTCATTGAAGATGCGTCAGGTGAACGCAGCTTTGAAGGAGTTCAGGAGAAAGTAGTTGCTCTTGAATGGAGCGTTGCTGAAGAGTTATTAGCTGTTGGTGTACAACCAGCTGCAGTAGCTGATGTAGAGGGTTTTAATAAGTGGGTAACAATTGATGCTAAATTAGATGAAAGTGTTGTGGATATTGGTTTAAGAACAGAACCAAATATTGAAGAAATAGCAAAGTTAGAGCCCGATGTGATTATTGGTATGGAATATCAAGAACAGTTTAAAGCGGACCTTGAAAAAATAGCTCCTGTAGTGATTTTTGATAGTTCTACAGAGGAAGCTCAAAAAGACTTATATGCTTACATGTTACATACATTAAAGCAGACAGGTAAGCTAGTAGGTAAAGAACAAGAGGCTGACGAGGCAGTTGCTCATTTAGAGGAAAAAATGGCAGAAGCGAAAGAGAATATATCTGCAGCTCAATTAAAGACAAATGAATTTGTTTTTACACAAGCTTATTCTGCGAATCAAGCCCCGACCTTTCGATTATTTACAGAAAACTCAACGGTGAGCCATACACTTGAAGGTATAGGATTGACGAATAAAATACAGGATCAAGATCCACAGCCGAGTGGTTTTATTACAACAAATGTAGAGGGTGTATCTAAGTACGAAGAAGCTATATTTCTTCATACTGTACAAAAAGATGATCCGTTATTTAGTAATTTAGAAGGAAACAAAGCTTGGAATTCTTTATACTTTGTAGAAAATGATTTGATGTACGATGTAGGCGCAGGTGTGTGGACGTTTGGTAGTGTTCTTTCAATGGAAACTTTAGTTGATCATGTTGAAGAGACATTAGTGAAGTAATGTTATGAGAGTTAAACCCTTTCTATTATTTGCGGCATGTGTGCTCTTGTTTATTATTCTTGGTCTCATTCACTTGAGCCAAGGACAAGCTTCAACAGGCTTACTCAGCTTTTGGATGGAAGTATGGGATAATGAGCAGGAACTGAATTTTCTCCTTTATAGTAGAATGCCGAGGTTTTTAATTGGTTGTTTAGTTGGAGCTGCACTGGCCGTAGCAGGGATGTTATTACAAACAATGACAAGAAATCCGCTCGCAAGTGCAAGTACACTAGGCATTCATGCAGGAGCATTTTTCTTTGTTGTTCTTTTTTCCATTTTCTTTCCTTCTATAAATGGTGCCTTTCCATTTTTCGTGACGATGCTTGGGGGAATCATAGCCGCTTTAATTGTTAGTTTTTTAGTAGGTAGAGCATTGGATCCTATTAGAATCGCATTAACTGGATTGATAGTAACAATGTTGTTTTCTTCATTTACTAGTGCCCTGCAGCTTTTATATGAAAATGAAGTGTCCGGGTTGTTTTTATGGGGAGCGGGAACATTGTTACAGCTTGATTGGAGTGGCGTTCAATTTGCTTTGCCATGGGTTCTCTTCACTCTTCTTTTTGCCTTTATAATAGGTCATCGTTTTGACGCTTTACTGTTGGGGGAAGATGTAGCTGTAGGATTAGGACAAAATGTGATGATAAGTAAATTAATAGGTTGGGGCATTGCAATTATATTAGCTGCTGTCTCTGTTACAGTAGTAGGCCCCATTGGCTTTGTTGGTATTATGGCTCCACATATTGTTCGTTTAATGGGCTTTAGAAAGCATCGATCCATGCTAATAGGAAATATAGTGGTCGGTGCAGGCTTACTCATATGTGCTGACATCTTTGTTCGTATGATTTCTAGTATGTCCGAATTACCTGTAGGAGCAATGACGGCCATTATAGGAGCACCCTGGTTAGTCTATTTAGCCTTAAAGGTAAGTAGGAAAACGAGAACTGCTGGAGGAGCATTAGAGGGGAAAGTGCGAATTAAGCATATTAAAAGATTTTATCTCCTCATATCTCTCGCCGTTCTTGGATTAGTAGGGTTTAGCCTGTCGTTTGGGGGAACAAGTTTCACTAGTCTTTTAGAATTGCCAAGAGAATTGATGTATAATACCTTCGTTTGGGATTTTCGCTTGCCTCGAGTGGTCGTCAGCTTCGGAATTGGTATGATGATGGCAGCTAGCGGTTTAATGATGCAGACTGTTTTACGTAACCCACTTGCTGACGCTTCTGTTTTAGGTGTGACTTCAGGTGCAAGTGTAGTGGCGATGTTGGTTCTCATTGTTTTTCCTCAAGCCCCCTTTGTCCTTATTCCAATTGGTGCATTAATTGGTGCACTTGTTACAATGGGAATTGTATTGTTTATTAGTGCGCGGAGCGGTTATCAACCGATGATTCTATTATTAATGGGTGTTGCTATATCTGCGGTAGGTTCTGCTATTATACAGATTTTATTAGTACGTGCGAACCTTCATGCATCACAAGCTTTAACATGGCTTGCTGGTAGCACCTATGGGACAAGCTGGAGTGACCTAGTAATTGTGATGATAACATCGTTACTACTCTTTCCGGTTATTCTCTATATGGCCAATACATTCGAGATCTTATCATTGAGTGATGAACTATCCATTGGTTTAGGTGTGAAAACTAGTAAAATGCGTATGTTTATGATTATACTAGCTGTTATGTTGTCAAGCATCAGTGTATCAGTGGTTGGAGCAATTGGATTTATCGGTTTACTAGCTCCACATATTGCTAGACAACTGGTCGGTCCGAAGCTACTACAATTACTGCCATTAACCATAGTAATTGGCGGGATTTTACTTATTTCAGCTGATTTTCTTGGAAGAGTCGTTTTAGCTCCTAAAGAAATACCTGCTGGAATAATTGTTTCTTTAATTGGTGCACCATACTTACTTTATTTATTGAAGAAAACGAACAAAATCAAAGCGAGTTAATCTGTTTAATAAAAAATAATCTGAACAATGGTTCGGGTTATTTTTTATTTCTTTTAAACTCATAGTAAGAAACGGATATCTGATTTATACCATCTCCAGTAAGGTACTTTTTCTATATGCTTTTCCTTATTACTGCGTAAGGGTTCCTTTTTTGATACCGATGAGCAATCACAAAATGAGTAAAGTGCTAATGGAATGTTCTAAGAATTTTCTTTTCTGTTTTTGACTGATTCTTTTTCACTTATTTCATTGTGTTTCTTGTTTATGGTTATATCCTTTAGGTAAAATAATCAGTATGAAGATTATTGGTAGATGAGGTGATGGAATGATTAGGATTGGTTTAACTGGATGGGGAGATCATGACAGCCTATATACGGAGCGTGTATCTAACCGAGATAAACTATTAGAATATGGCGCTCATTTTCCAACAGTTGAGGTAGACGCCTCCTTTTATGCCGTACAGCCAGAAAGGAACGGGGAAAAGTGGGTGAGGGAAACGCCTGCTTCATTTAAATTTGTTGTGAAAGCTTATCAGGGGATGACGGGGCATCAAAGGGGAGAGATTCCTTTTGAGTCCAAAGAAGAAATGTTTGCTGCTTTTAAAGCGTCGCTTGCCCCTTATATAAGAGAAAATAAGTTAGCGATGGTCCTATTTCAATTTCCACCGTGGTTTAATTGTAAAAAGGAAAACGTTCAATATTTACGCTGGTGTAAACAGCAAATGGGAGAAATACCATGTGCTGTTGAATTTCGTCATCAGTCTTGGTATCAAGCTGTGTTTATAGAAGGTACTTTAAATTTTATCAAGGAAGAGAAATGGATACATACCGTTTGTGATGAACCACAAGCAGGGGAGGGCTCTGTTCCAATTGTAATGCATACTTGCGGACATCCAATTGTACTTGTCCGCTTGCATGGTCGTAATGTTCATGGATGGCAAAATAAAAAACAACCAAATTGGCGTGAAGTTCGCTATCTATACCGTTATAATCACAAGGAATTATTGGAGTGGGCAGAGCGATTAAAGCAATTACAAAAAGAGGCGAAGGACGTCTATGTACTATTTAATAATAATTCTGGTGGTGACGCAGCGGATAATGCAAAGGAAATTCTAGAAATATTAGGAATTGAATATGAGGGATTAGCTCCAAAACAACTCGGTTTATTTTAACTAATGAGTACACCGAATCTCTACCTATAACATAAATTGTTAAAGGGAAGGGGGGACGGTCATGGTTGAATTAAAGCCTGTTATTTTGGATGGTCATACGTTTATGACTGTATCCGTTGAGCTGCCAAAAACTAATTTGTTAGTTGTATCAAATGATAATGGATATATCATGTGTGGTGCATTAGACGTTGCGTTATTAAATGAAAAATTAAAAGATCGCCATGTCATTGCTGGTAGAGCCGTAGGGGTAAAAACGATTCAACAACTAATAGATGCACCACTTGAATCAGTCACTTTTGCTGCAGAGGAATTAGGAATTAAAAAAGGGATGATCGGAAGAGAAGCGCTATTAAGAATGGTATAGGTTATAGTATCCTACTATATCTTAAAAATAATAAATTTAAGTATATTTTAGGTTTTGATAGAGTTTTGCATAAATAATTATATTTTGATATAATGTATAACAATTGAATAATGCCTTATCAATCCGATGGGGTAGAGGCGCAAATCATCATTAGTAATCAATGTGAGGATGACAACAGTGAACTTTGATAAAAGGGAGATTTGCCGAAGCAAATAGGTACGTCAATATTTATTTGTTGGGGTTGCTCTAAATAGGAGTAACACTGTCATTATGGAGGTATATTAACCATAATGGGGAGCTACAGTCGTGATGGAGAATAACGTTACTTCTTGAAGGGTAATGATAGAATCTCTATCGTTACTCTTTTTTTATTATCAATTAAGGATCAAAGAAAAGTGGAGGATACCTTTCTCTGATCGTTAATTGATATGAGACGCATTCGTTCATGTCTATAGCTCCTATACTAATAGGAGGTCTTTTTATGACAGGTACATTTATTTCTGTGCTGCCACCTTTGGTAGCGATGCTTTTGGTTATACTAACAAAAAGGGTGATTCTCTCCCTTGGTTTAGGGGCGTTAACAGCAGCTATCTTAATTGGAGGATATCAACCGCTAGATACGCTACAAATATTTTTCTCGTCGTTTATAGCACTTTTCATAACAGATGAAGGGTTAAATACTTGGAATATATTCATTCTATTATTCTTACTTATTCTTGGTAGCATTACTGCATTTATTTCACTATCGGGTGGTAGTCGTGCCTTTGGTGAATGGGCAATGAAGCGTGTGAAAACGAGAGTGGGTGCACAGTTATTAACCGTAGTTTTAGGTATGATTTTGTTTATAGATGATTATTTTAATGCGTTAACAGTTGGACAGGTATCTCGACCTGTTACTGATCGACAAAAAGTATCACGTGTAAAGCTTGCTTATTTAATTGATTCAACATCCGCACCTTTATGTGTTATATCGCCTATATCAAGTTGGGGAGCATCAATTATCGCCTTAATTGGCTCGATTTTAGTGTCTCATAAAATAACTGATTATAGTGCTTTCTCTGCTTTCATGCAAATCATTCCGTTAAATTTTTATGTATGGGCGGCAATCATAATGGTGTTTATCATTGTTGTTGGGCAAATTGATTTTGGTCCAATGAAGAAACATGAGAAACAAGCTATTGAACAAGGAATTCTATTTGATAAGAAGAAACAGTTGAAAGACGAGGTTCAAGAAGAATTACCTATTAGTACGAAAGGGACTGTTGGTCATCTTGTTTGGCCAATCATTGTTTTATTTATTGGAACAGTGAGTATGATGGCTTGGACAGGCATGAATGGGGCAGAGGGGAATGTGTCGTTAGTATCCTTATTAGAAAACACAGATGTGGCCTTATCATTAATTGTCGGAGGATTATTGAGTTTAGCTGTTGCTTACGTACAATTTGCTCAAGTATTAAAGAAAGATGATAAACTAACGAGTAATTTTTATTTGAAAGCTACATGGGTTGGGATGAAATCTATGTTTGGATCAGTATTGATCTTAATCTTTGCTTGGTTACTCGGAGATTTGATTAGTCAAATAGGTACAGGGGAATACTTGGCTAGCGTTATTAATCAATCGAATCTGAGTCATGATTTTATCCCTGTTATCCTATTTATTATTGCGGCACTTATGGCATTTAGTACAGGGACATCTTGGGGATCATTTGGCATTCTCCTTCCAATAGCTGGTGATATTGCTGTAGCTACAGATATATCCCTGCTGATTCCTGCAATGGCAGCTGTACTTGGAGGGGCAGTATTCGGAGATCATGCTTCACCGATTTCTGATACTTCTATTTTATCCGCCACAGGTGCAGGAAGTAATTTGATTGATCATGTCATTACACAATTTCCTTATGCCTTTACAGCAGCTGTTGCTGCGGCCATCTCTTATATCATTTTGGGTGTAAGTGGAAGTGTAATCATTGCATTAGCTGCTTTGATTGTTATGATGGCAGGGATTTTACTTGTTGTTAAAATGTTCGGTACAAAAACCGAGAAGACGATATAATAGTTCTTTTGAACATATAGGAAGGAGGAATGAACTCGTCGGTTCATTCCTCTTTTTCTATCTTACAAGTCTAAAATTACTACATAAGCAAAGTTATTTTACTTTATATAAAAGTAGCTAGTTATTTTCAATTGCTATTATTAACAATTGAATGAACTACATTATATCTATCTACTATTAATTATTTTATGAATATAATGATAGAGTTTTACAAACAAAACATATGAAAAAGAAACCCTTTAACGCTCTAAACTATTAATAAAATTCTAAATATTAGTATTATTCACAAAGATTGTTTTGACAGATGAATAAAATGATACTATACTATTTTTAGATTTATAGCAATTATCAGAAAAATATTACATTTTGGTTATTTTAGTCTACTTTTTTGTGTGGTATCTTTTCTTGTGGGGTTTATATGGGGGATTTGAACCATGCTCTTAGTTGTTGGAATAATCAAAAAGAGGGGGATCATTATGTTTTTTAAAAAGAGAATGACGGCTGTTCTTTTAGCTTCTACTATAGGAGCTGCAGGTTTCCTTGCTGGCTGTGGTAGTGATAGTGCAGGTGGTGGTGAGTCTGGTGATACTGTCAAGATAGGTGCCAACCTAGAACTTTCTGGTGCAGTTGCCTCATATGGTGAAGGAATTGCTGAAGGAATCGAATTGGCTGTGGATGAAATTAATAAAGATGGTGGAATCGACGGTAAAGAGATAGAAATTGTAAAAGTCGATAATAAATCGGATGCAGCAGAAGCAACCAATGCAGCTATTAAATTAACGGAAAATGATGATGTCGTAGCTATTATTGGGTCTGCTACAAGTGGTAACACAGTTGCTCAAGCACAAGTGGCTAATAATTCAGAGACGGTATTGCTTTCTCCTTCAGGTACGAGTCCAAATGTAACAGTGAATGATGATGGAAGCTTAAATGATTTTGTATTCCGTACCTCGTTTATTGATCCTTTCCAAGGAACAGTAGCAGCGAATTTTGCTGCCAATGAATTAGGAGTGAAAAATGTAGCTATCTATGCTGATAACGCAAGTGATTACGCAAAAGGTTTAGCAGCTTCCTTTAAAGAAACTTTCGAAGCAGCAGGTGGGAAAATAGTAGCCGAAGAATCGTATGTGGCGAAGGATACTGATTTCAGGTCCACACTTACAAGAATTAAATCAGCTAATCCCGAATTTATTTTTATCCCTGGTTATTATGAAGAAGTAGGACTTATTGTCAAACAAGGACGAGAAATGGGTATTGACGTACCGCTAATGGGTGCTGACGGTTGGGATTCACCAAAGCTAGTTGAATTAGCCGGAGGGGATTCCTTAAATAATACGTTTATAACAAACCATTATTCTTCGGGTGATCCAGACGAGACGATTCAATCCTTTGTAACAAAGTTTGGTGAAAAATATAATGGTTCATCACCAGATGCTTTTAATGCATTAGGTTATGACTCTGTATATATGTTGAAAGATGCCATGGAGCGTGCCGAAAGTACAAGTGATGCGAAGAAAATCAAAGATGCCTTAGCTGAGACGAAAGATTTAACTCTTGTAACGGGTATCATTTCAGTTGATGAAGATCATAACCCAATTAAATCAGCTACTGTATTGGAATATAAGGATGGGGAGCAAGTCTTCAAAACGAAAGTAAATCCTTAAAATGAGGCTGTATTAAAATGGGAGGAGCGAGTGGGCCTTCCATTTTTTTTATCAGATATGAAAGGGTAATTCCTGATGTGATAGCTAATAATCTCATAGTCCAAGATTGCTCAGGAGCAATGGTTTTTTGAAATTAGCGTGTCAATTATTACCTTATGAGGAGATATTCAGCATAGCGTCTTCGCTAGCTGTCACTCTCTATCTGAAGCTATTCGGGTTATTTGAAGAGGAGTGGGGATTCATGGATTGGATTCAACAGTTAGTAAATGGGATATCGTTAGGAAGTATTTATGCACTGATTGCTTTAGGCTATACAATGGTTTATGGAATTATCAAATTGATTAACTTTGCCCACGGTGAAGTATTTATGATTGGGGCGTTTGTTGGTTTTTATGCGATTGCTGGATGGGGGTTAGGATTCTTTCCTGCCTTAATTATTGCAATGGCTGTCTGTGCAGGGATGGGTATGTTAATTGAGCGAGTAGCATATCGAAGGTTGAGAGGTTCTACGCGAATTGCTGCCCTCATTACAGCGATAGGGATTTCTTTATTTATACAGTACTTATTTATTTACTTTAGAGGTGCACAACCAGAAGCTTATCCTGAAGTCATTAGCAATCAAACCTATAATATTTTGGGTGCACAAATCAGTAGTCAATCACTTATGATTTTAGGCACTTCGATTGTGCTAATGATCGTTCTACAATTTATTGTTCATAAAACCAAAATCGGTAAAGCAATGCGGGCTGTGTCACATGATATGGATGCTGCAAGGTTGATGGGGATTAATGTAAACACAACCATTTCCGCCACATTTGCTATTGGCTCTTCCTTGGCCGGGGCAGCAGGTGTTTTCTTTGGTGTGTATTATACAAAAATAGAACCGTTAATGGGCGTGATTCCAGGATTAAAGGCTTTTGTTGCAGCTGTACTAGGTGGCATCGGTATTATTCCTGGAGCGATGGTTGGTGGCCTTGTGTTAGGCGTAGTTGAAACGGTTGTTAGTGGCCTTGGTTACTCTTTATGGAGAGACGCGGCAGCATTTGTCATTCTCATTTTAATCCTTTTATTCAAGCCATCAGGTATCTTTGGCAAAAATGCAAGAGAGAAGGTGTAAAAAGGATGAATACGAAGAAGATCAAAGGTTTCTGGTTGTTTGTTATTCTCTCCATTATTGTTTATTTTGCAGTTCAGATGGCTGCAAATACTGGAATGATTAATAATTATCATGTGAATACACTTGTTTATATTTGTATTAATATTATTTTGGCCGTCAGTTTACATTTAGTTATTGGCATTACAGGACAATTTTCAATCGGACATGCTGGTTTTTTAGCTGTTGGGGCTTACATTTCAGCAATTGTAACGATGAAACTTTCACTTCCATTTCCTATTGCACTTATTATTGGTGGGATTGTTGCCGCTTTAACTGGCTTAATTGTTGGGATACCTTCTTTAAGGTTACGTGGTGATTATTTAGCGATTGCAACATTAGGATTTGCAGAGATTATCCGCATCATTTTCTTAAATATTGATGCAGTAGGTGGAGCAGCAGGTATGCAGGTCACAAAGATGACAACTTGGACTTCGGCCTTCATCTGCTTATTTATTACCGTATTAGTGATTGTGAATTTTACAAATTCAAGGCATGGTCGCGCATGTATATCGATTAGAGAAAATGAAATCGCTGCCGATGCGATGGGTATTAATACGACCTATTATAAAGTAGCGGCATTTGCCATTGGGTCTTTTTTCGCAGGAATCGCAGGGGGGTTATATGCTCATAATTTTTATATTATTCAACCCGTTCAATTTGGTTTTTTGAAATCATTTGATATCCTCATTTTCGTCGTATTAGGGGGATTAGGCAGTCTATCTGGGGCGGTTATCTCGGCTATTTTGTTAACGATTATCTCCACATTTTTACAAAGTTATCCTGAAACACGAATGATAATCTATAGTGCCGTGCTCATTCTAGTTATGCTTTACCGTCCGCAAGGTTTATTGGGGACAAAGGAAATTACGGACCTCTTTAAACGTAAAAGCGTGAAAGGAGGAAGCTAAAATGGAGAATCAACCATTATTAAAAGTCAATCAAGCTGGTATTTCTTTTGGCGGTTTAAAAGCTGTTTCAGGATTCGATTTGGAAATTCACCAAGGGGAACTGATCGGTTTGATTGGTCCAAACGGAGCAGGGAAAACGACCAGCTTCAACCTATTAACTGGTGTCTACGTGCCGACTGAAGGAGATATTTTCTTAGAAGGTGTACGTTTAAACGGACTCCCTCCCTATCAGGTGACAAGGAAAGGAATCAGTAGGACGTTTCAAAATATTCGTTTATTCAATGATCTTTCTGTGTTAGATAATGTAAAAGTAGCGAATCATTCGCGTGCGAAACATTCGATGTTAAGCTCGATTCTCCGGTTGCCTTCTCATTTTAACGGAGAAAAAGAAATGGAAGACAAATCAATAGAACTATTACGTATTTTTCAGCTCGAACATGTGAAGGATGAATTAGCTAAAAACTTGCCATATGGACAACAAAGGCGATTAGAAATCGCAAGAGCATTAGCGGCTGGACCAAAGCTTTTGCTGTTAGATGAGCCGGCTGCCGGTATGAACCCACAAGAAACACATGACCTTATGGAGCTCATTCGCTTTATTAGAGAGAAGTTTGATTTAACAATACTCTTAATTGAGCACGATATGAATTTAGTTATGGGGATATGTGAAAGAATTTATGTGCTTGACCATGGGCAATTAATTGCCGAAGGGTTGCCAGAAGAAATTAGAAGTAACCCAAAAGTAATCGAGGCTTATCTCGGAGAGGAGGTTTCTTCGGATGCTCAAGGTTGATGGAATAGATGTTTACTATGGGAATATTCATGCATTAAAGGGCGTCTCGTTAGAGGTATTAGAAGGAGAGATTGTCACTTTAATTGGTGCAAACGGAGCAGGGAAAAGCACGCTATTAAAAACGTTATCAGGATTATTAAAGCCGAAGCAAGGCGTGATTCAATATGAGAATCAATCGATTGTTGGTAAACAAGCACAAACGATTGTAAAGGCTGGGATATCGCATGTACCAGAGGGAAGACGCGTGTTCTCGAATATGACTGTAGAAGAAAATTTAGAACTAGGCGCTTTTGTGAGAAAAGATAAAGAAGTACAAAAAGATATCCAGAAAGTCTATGAACTTTTCCCGCGATTATTCGAAAGAAAAGGACAGCTTTCCGGAACTTTATCAGGCGGAGAACAACAAATGTTAGCGATGGGCAGAGCCATTATGGCTAGACCTAAGTTGCTTTTGTTAGATGAACCATCCATGGGCCTTGCCCCAATTATGGTTAAGACCATCTTCAGTATTATAGAAGAAATTAATGAAACAAATGGAACAACGATTTTACTTGTTGAACAAAATGCGCATATGGCCCTCTCTATTGCGAAAAGAGGGTATGTCCTTGAAACTGGAAAAGTAGTGCTCACCGGATCAGCAAAAGATTTACAAGAAAGTGATGAAATCCGTATGGCTTATTTAGGCGGATAAAAAGAACCCGTTAACAAAATATTGGGTAATGGATCATTGCTCAAGCGAAATTCAAAAAGCGAGGAGTTAGATGCCGCTTCTAACAAGAAGGCGTCATCTATTCCTCGTTTACTTTGCTCTTTCTTGTTTTTCCCAAAGATTCAAATGAGGGTATGGATCGTACGACCATTCAGTATAGCCATTATCCTTATATATACCATAATGGAGGTGTGGAGGGAATTTTCCCGAAGTCCCTTTTGGTCCATAGCCAGAACTACCGACACCACCAATGACTTTGCCAGGTTCAACAATTTGACCAACTTTTAAATCATCAGAAAATCCGCTTAGGTGAGCGTAATAGTGATAGTTATTGTTGATATCGCGAATACCAATTCGCCAACCACCATATTTATTCCAGCCTTTCATTTCGACAATACCATAGCTGGTAGCTCTAACTGGTAATCCGTAATCAGCAAAAATATCTGTTCCTTCATGGATTCTTCTACCACCCCAACCTCTCGCACTTCCCCATGTACTACGATAGCTATAATGAGTACCAATCGGGACAGGAAAAACATGTTCATCTAAGTTAAGTCTCCCATAGTTTTGATAAAGCTTTGCCTTTCCCATAATAATTCTGACCGATTTATCACGTTTATAATAGTTCCAAATACCAATTTTAATGTTCTCATAATCCGTACCATAACGAAGTAGAAAGTTAGCAAATGCGTACAATACATCGTCATCACTATCTAAACTTGCTTTTCCGTCACCATCACCATCAAAGCCAATACCATTAAAGAACTCTATCGTCTTTGGATCTTCGTCATTTATGTTTGGGTTTGTGAAACCAACCCATTCCTCCGGTTTAAAGTAAATGCCAGTAATCCCTTCAGCTTTAGGTAAGTCTCGTCTTGATTGTCTTACATTTCTTTCATATTGATCGATGGCAGCAAGATAATACCAAGGAATGGTCGTGACTGTTTCAATTCTTTCATAAAGCGCCATTCTTTTTGCGTAAATATCATCTAATTCGGAGGCTGCTGCCGTTTCTGGTTGCATAAAGGATAAGACCGTTGTTAAGGTGATAAGTAATGTGAAAACTCGCACCAATAAACCTCCCTTCTCTTCTAATTACTGTTATAGTTTGTGATAAAATAGAAAAACGATAAATATAAAATATTGGAAGGTTTTTAATGAACGAGGTTGTTCTATCTACTTCCATGTGTTAAAGTTGCTTCTGTAAGACTCTCTAGATAAAAATGATGATAAAAAAAGCGTCTTTTTGAAATTCTGGGATGGAGTGAAGAAGAATGACGACTAAGAAAGATGAACATTTACGTAAGCCGGATTGGTTGAAAATAAAGTTAAACACTAATAAAAACTACACCGGATTAAAGAAAATGATGAGAGAAAAGAATCTTCATACTGTATGTGAAGAGGCAAAATGCCCAAATATTCATGAATGTTGGGCGGTAAGAAGGACAGCAACATTTATGATCTTAGGTTCTGTTTGTACAAGAGCCTGTCGTTTTTGTGCGGTCAAAACAGGACTGCCAACTGAGCTTGATTGGGAAGAACCAGAACGCGTAGCTGATTCTGTCGCTTTAATGAATTTAAAACATGCAGTTATTACAGTGGTTGCGCGAGATGATTTAAAAGATGGTGGATCAGCTATTTTAGCGGAAACGATTCGTGCCATTAGAAGAAAAAGTCCATTTACAACTGTAGAGGTTTTACCTTCTGATATGGGCGGGGTATATGAAAATCTTAAAACAGTAATGGATGCAAAACCAGATATCTTAAACCATAATATTGAAACAGTAGAAAGACTGACGCCAAGAGTAAGAGCGCGTGCTACATATAAACGATCACTTGAATTTTTACAACGTTCTAAAGAAATGCAACCTGAAATTCCAACCAAATCAAGTTTAATGGTGGGGCTAGGGGAAACAAAAGAAGAAATCATTCAAACGATGGATGATTTGCGAGCGCATGACGTAGATATTATGACGATTGGTCAATATCTACAACCATCTAAAAAACATATAAAAGTTGTAAAATATTATCATCCAGATGAGTTTAATGAATTAAGGGAAATTGCAATGTCCAAAGGGTTTAGCCATTGTGAAGCAGGTCCAATGGTTCGTTCTTCCTATCATGCAGATGAACAAGTAAATGCAGCAGCTAAGCAAAGACAACAAATGGGTGAAGTAGACGCGAAAGAAGCGTAAACACAAGAAAGGGGATTAGCTAAAGGAGCTAATCCTCTTTTGATATTTCACAGCGTTACTTATTTGACATCTTTTCAGACTTGTTAATATCGGCTTTTTTCATTTGGCTCGTTAATTGATCAATACCATAATGGGTGTGCTCACTATCTGCATCCATCGTAGAATAACTTTCTATTTCTTTGCGGAGATTGGTATTGTCAGTCGTATAAATATCAAACCATCCGGGAACAACTGATTCTGCCATTTTTTCTACTTGTGTAGCAGTTGATTCACGATTATCTGAATCCGTATTGTAAACAATTAACACTTCATTGTCTGTCACTAATGTAGACACATCATCCACATTTGGAAGTTCAGTACAATATTTTCCGATAATATCAGCCACTTTTTCACGATTAATGGCAGCATAATGTTCATTGGATACCTTTTCTCCATAAATAGGACTTTTTTGATGACGAACGTATCCGAAATCTTCACTACTTTGCTGACTAGTATTGTAAATATCTGTTCGCTGATCATTCACATTAACCGTATTGCCACTTTCGGGATAAATATCACCTTTAGCGGAATGATCGGCTGCTTGACATCCAGTGAGAGCAACCATACTGGATATCCCGATGAACATTATCATTTTTTTCATCAGAAACACCCCCTTAACAATATCTTTTCCGATTCTTTCGTTTTTTTCCTTAGTAATTGATGGTGAATCAGTTATAATTTAAAATAGGACTATTGTACATAGACGTTAACTTTCTTTATAATTTAATTAGTGAGCCAATGAAAAAGAGGTGAGATCAATTGGTTTGTATACAAAACGCATGTTATGAAGTAATTGAAGATATTAGAGACGGATTTAATGAAGAAGCTTTTCGGGGTCGATATAGTGAAATATTAAATCGTTATGATTATATTGTAGGTGACTGGGGATACGGCCAACTAAGACTTAGAGGTTTTTTTGACGATCAGAATCAAAAAGCGACGTATGATACGAAAATTAGCACTTTGACAGAGTATTTATACGAATATTGTAATTTTGGTTGTCCTTATTTCGTTGTAAAAAGAGTGAAGCAATAGAAAAAGCTGAACGAATTATTCGTCCAGCTTTTTTTCTGTTAAAATTACTCATCTGAAGCTTCTGAATGGGGATCGTGTGCTCCAGGCATTTCTCTAGGAATGTCAGCATGAAGTTCCCGATTTTCATAAACAAATGCACTAGATTGGTGTTGACCTTCTTCCCACTCTGAACTTTTGTTCTCAACAGGTGTATGCTTCCCTCTTGGTGCACCATACGGGCCCTCAGGTAAATCTTCCACTGCGAGGTTTTCCTTTTGTGATTCAACATTGTCAAAATCCGAGTAATTCTTTTTTTGATCCATTGATATCACTCCTAATAATATGAGAAAAAATGAGAGCCTTGCTACGCTCCCATTTATACTATTTGCAGGAGCAATCAATATTATCCAATCGGTTAAATGACCTCATATAAAAAGGCTCTTAACTCTTCTGCATCTTCGCTCTCCAATTGAAAAGCATGTTCTAAATAACCCTCTTCTTCAAGGTCATCGGTACCAATAATAGCAAAACGACTTCCTTGAATATCAAGAACAAGTTGTTTTCCATAATACCGATCTGAACGAACAAGCGCTAAATCAAAGCGTTGATTTTCACCCATAAAACTAACAAAGCGTGTTTTTGTATCTTCTAAATCATCATATAAAAAGAATCTTTCGGTCATTTAACGTATAGACCCCTTTCTAACTATCCATGCTACATTTATCATAACAAAATCTTAGCAGACAGGAAATTGATTTTATACTCACATAAGGGAGAACTTTCTTCATTGTTATGAATGAGATACAATAGATAGGAAGTATGGGATGAGAAAGGTGAGGGACATGTATTTTGTTGATCGAGAAAAAATTGAGGAAATCCTCGTTTATTTGGAAAAACAACTATCACTATTAGGGAAACATACAGCACTTCATTCGGATATAGAGAAACTTGCGCTTGAAAGACTGAGCCATATGGTTATTGAGGCGGTCTTAGATGTAGGTAATGCAATGATTGATGGCTTTATTATGAGAGACCCAGGTAGTTATGAAGATATTATTGATATTCTGGAAGATGAAAAAGTCATTGACCATGAAATGGCTATCAGCTATAAAAAGGTTATTGCTTACCGTAAGCCATTAGTGCAAAGTTATACAGGCATTCAACATGATGAATTAAACAAGAGCTTCCAATTAGAATTAGCTCAATTAAAAAAATTCCCTACAGCTGTTAGAGACTATTTAATGAAAGAACTTGGTCCTGTATCAGCTTTTAGAAATTAGGGGGAAAGTAAATGACAAAATATAAAGGTTATTTAATTGATTTAGATGGGACGATGTACAAAGGAAAACAATTAATTCATGAAGCCGTTTCCTTTATTCAAGGGTTAAAAGAAAGAGGCATTCCCTACCTTTTTGTCACAAACAATTCATCTAGAACACCAAAACAAGTTGCTGAAAAACTTCAAAATTTTGGCATTGAGGCGACTGAAGATAAAGTATTTACAACTAGTATGGC
Organism: Cytobacillus sp. FSL R7-0696; assembly: GCF_038006865.1. NCBI lineage: Bacteria > Bacillati > Bacillota > Bacilli > Caryophanales > Bacillaceae > Cytobacillus > Cytobacillus sp. FSL R7-0696. Next base: position 2,633,394 of record NZ_JBBOWA010000001.1, read on the forward strand.
AACGGCGAATTATATTTTTCAAAGAAGTCCCGAAGCGTCTATATTTGTGATCGGAGAAGAAGGGATTAGACAGGCATTAGAAGAAAAGGGCTTTCACTTTGCAGGGGAGCACGCCGATTATGTTGTTTCAGGAATCGATCGTGACATCAACTACGAGAAACTTGCAACAGCTTGTTTGGCTGTAAGAAATGGAGCTACCTTTATCTCTACAAACGGTGATATTGCCATTCCAACTGAAAGAGGACTTTTACCTGGCAATGGCTCATTAACCTCAGTCATTAGTGTATCGACGCAAACTATCCCTACTTTTATTGGCAAGCCAGAAGCGATCATTATGGAGCAAGCGTTAAAAGTTTTAGGCACAGATAAAGCTCATACATTGATGGTTGGAGATAACTATGATACAGATATCAAGGCAGGAATGAATGCTGGTTTAGACACATTATTGGTTCATACAGGCGTAACAACGAAGGAACTTTTAAAAGGCTACGACAAGCAACCAACCTTTGTTGTGGATACACTAAATCAGTGGGATTACTTATAAGAAATGAAGAACAGCAGTACGAAAGATGTACTTGCTGTTTTTTATATTGTTGGAATAGATGTTGACTGCGAAGACGATTATAGACATTCATGCGAGTGAACATGAACGCTTTTTATAACAACAAATTTATCTAAAACTCTGTAATATAAAGGCGAGTAAAATAAAAATAGCAGGCTCACTATAAAGTGATGTCCTACTATTTTTCTTCTATCTATTCCACATGATGCGCACGGTGAGCAAGGCGACTAGAAGCCGCAGCAGCAATGGCACCAACAATATCATCTAAAAAAGTATGGCATCTTTCAGAGTTTTTATCATTTAATGGACCTAAGATACCGGGTTTTAATTTATCTACATAACCAAAATTGGTCATTCCGATTGAACCATACACATTTACAATTGATAGCGCTAAAACTTCGTCAACACCATATAATCCTTCATCTGTTTCAATAATGGATTGCAGTGGTTCCATTAATTTCTTTTCTTCTGCAAGCATATCTAATTGAATACCGGTGAGAATGGCGTTTTGTACTTCCCGTTTGGATAATACTCTTTCTACATTGTCGATACATGTTTCTATTTTCAAGTTTTGATGATATTTCTCTTGAAGAAAATACACTAACTCAGCAATATCAACAATCTCTACTCCTCGTTCTTTGAGCCATTTTCTTGCTGTTTTCTCTGTTAAAGTAATTGCTCTTTCTTCACTCATGAGTTCACCTTTTTCTATAATTTTATTCGCTTTCTGCTGCTCTTTACTACTATATGATAGTAATGATAGCTTGCGAACTTTCAAACCATCATATCCCCTAAAAATAAATCAACAAGTTTTAGCTATTTTTTCATATATTTGAATAAAATGCATCTATTTAGCTTGATTAAAGGGGGTTATGACGAATGTTAAGACGTTTACTCAAGGAAAAATATAATATTCAGGCGGAAGAAGAGTTTCGATTTGATCATTATAATGCTTGTAAATCACAAAATGAAGTGTATATATTAGTCCCTGCTAATCATTTAAAAGAAGAGGCGCTCACTGAACTGGATCAAATTGCAGAGCATTTAAGAATGAGTGGGGATAAGAATATTGCTGGATTTAAAAAAACAACAGAAGGAAAGCCTTATACTGAGTGGGAGGAAGCGAGATATGCAGTTTTAAGTAATCAACGTTTACAGCCAAGAAAAGAAGGACATTTCGGCAGGAAGTTGGCAAAATTCCACTTTCGAGGGAGAACGGTTAATTTTGCAGTGGAACAAACAAGTCGAATCGGTCAATGGAAAACACTGTGGGAAACAAGACTCGATCAAATGGAAAAGGTATGGAATGATATGGTATTTCAATTTGATGGAGAAAGTGAATTTGACCGCCTATTTTTAGAATCATTTCCTTATTACATGGGAATGGCTGAAAATGCGATTCAATATATTGTTGATACGGAATTTGATGATGAACCGATGATGACTGATACTGGCACTGTCTGCCATGAAAGATTTTCTAATCGTACATGGGGAGAACAATATTATGTGAAAAACCCTTTTGATTGGGTATTTGACCATGCCACAAGAGATTTAGCCGAATGGACGAGAGAGAAGTACTTCAAGAATATAAAAACCTATCAACCAGATGTAAGAAAGTTTGTTGAAGAATATGAATCGATCAGTCCATTGTCAAGTTTTTCATGGCGTTTATATTATGCGAGAATGATGTTCCCACTTCATTATTTTGAATGCATCGAAAGCTATTACGGTGCACAAACAGAACAAGAACGAAATATTCTGAAGGAAAAATTAGAAAAGTATTTGCACCAATCGCCAGAATATGAACAATTCATATCGCGTTTTTTTGAGATCGTAAACCATCAGGAAGTATCTAAACAATGGTATATTCCTATGCCTGAATGGTTGGAATCGAAATAAATAAATTTATATATGTACCCTTCATCAGGAAAAAAAGTTGGAAAGTGTGGGGAAATCTGAAATAAGCACACCTTCATTCCAATAATGTAGCAATTAATTTAATTAAGATGAGTCTTCACCTAAAGCTAAAGATCAACCATTTTATAAGCACGAGCCAAGTTCAAGCTGGATCGTGCTTTCTCACCAAGCAAAATCACTTCCACCAAATGAAAAATTTGCCTATAATGAAAAGAAAATGGGAAGTGGTGAGAGAATGGGTAAGAAATTGTTTATTACAAGGAAACTTCCATATGAGGTCATTGAGCCATTACAAGCAAAATACGATGTTGAGATGTGGGACAAGGAGGATGTAGTAATCCCTCGTCATGTGTTACTCGAAAAGGTGAAAGATGCAGAAGGCTTAATGACAATGTTATCAGAAAAAGTAGATGAGGAATTATTTCAACATGCCCCGAAATTAAAGGTTGTGGCCAATATGGCCGTTGGTTATGACAACATAGATATACAAGCGGCAGAGCGCGCGAATGTAACAATCACTAATACACCTGATGTCCTAACAGAATCAACAGCTGATCTGACTTTTTCATTATTATTAGCTACGGCAAGGAGAATGATTGAAGCGGCAGAATATGTGAAAAATAATCAGTGGAAAAGCTGGAGTCCACTGCTATTAGCTGGACATGACGTCCATAGAAAAACCATTGGAATTGTTGGCATGGGGAGTATTGGTGAGGTGGTTGCTAAACGTGCAAAAGGATTTGATATGCATATCCTTTATTATAATCGAACTAGGAAAAAGAGAGCGGAAGAAGAGCTTCATGCCCAGTATGTATCATTCGAAGAACTTGTCAGTCAATCTGATTTTATCGTCTGCTTAACGCCTTTAACAAATGAAACAAGAAATCTTTTCACAAAAGAAGTCTTTCAGCAAATGAAACCTTCAGCTATTTTTGTTAATGCCTCACGTGGACCAGTAGTCAATGAAGATGACCTCTACTCTGCCTTAGTAGAGGGTGAAATTGCGGGAGCTGGATTAGATGTGTTCGCAGAAGAACCAATCTCAGGAGATCATCCTCTATTGCAATTAAAACAAGTAGTCGCATTGCCTCATATTGGAAGTGCAACAACTGAAACAAGATATAAAATGATGGAATTATGCGTACAGAACATTGACCGAGTATTTTCAGATGGGACTCCACTTACACCAGTAAAACAATAAACCATCTTTGTAAATTAAACGAGTAGGTTAAAACCCGTGGGCGTTATAGCACACGGGTTTTTGACATTTCATTTATCTTTATGCTCCTTAAAAATAATCCACAAGTATATTTCTTTTTCATCATGGTGTTTTTTGAAATGTGAAAAAAAACCAATATATATGAAGAGAGTGTGTATAGATAGCAAACCTTTTAGTAATTGTTTAGAGTAACGAATAAAAAAATGTGATTTTATGTTATTATTCGTTATGAATTCACTTTTACTAACATAAATATTTTTGAGGAGGGATTTCATGTTGCCAATTGAAAGAAGAGAAAAAATGATAGATTGGCTAGAGAAAGAAGGATCATTAAAAGTTTCGACAATTAGTAAGAGACTAGGCGTATCAGAAATGACAGTTTATAGAGATATAAAGCCATTATTGAAACAGGATAAAATCATTAAAACATCTAACGGGATTGCACTCATTCCAAGAAATTTAATGAAAGAGAACCAATGTACTTATTGTTTGAAACCATTGCAAGCAAGATTATCAGTGCAAATCATCAGAGAGAATGATGTGATTGAGCAAACATGTTGTCCTCATTGTGGATTATTACGTTATGAAGATATTAAGGAAGATGTGACACAAATTATTTGTAGAGACTTCTTAAAAGATACGACGATGAGCGCAAAAGCAGCATTGTATTTAATTAATGCTGACCTTGATTTAAATTGCTGCCACCCTCAAGTGATTTGTTTCAATTCTTATAAACATGCCAAACAATTCCAACAAGGGTTTGGCGGAGAAATCTTACCGTTTGAAGAAGCGATAAAAGAAATTGTGAAGCAAATGTCTGGTGGCTGTTGTCATTCGAACTAATTTTATGATTATAGAGTAGGAGAATACAAGATGAAAAAGGGATTTTATAATCGTTTTTGGAGATGGCATTTTTTTGCGGGGATTTTTATTGCTCCCTTACTTATTACATTAACTCTTTCAGGAATTGGTTATTTGTTTTTTCCAGAAGTCGAAAATCAATTATATGATGATTTATTCTTTGGAGATAGTGAAAACAGTGAACAATTAACGATAGACGAAGGAATGGAGAAAGTTGAAAAAGACTTTCATGGCTTTGCTGTTACAAAGATTAGTATCATGGAGGAGCCATATAATACTCGTTTAACTTTAACAGATGAGGCTGGGGAACAAAAGTATGTTTTCCTTGATGAACAAAACCAAATTGTTGGGAGTCAGGATGCAGCCAATACATACTCAAATGTGATGCGTAGCATACATAGCTCCCTATTTGTAGGAGGAACACCGGTCAATTATTTAGTTGAACTAGCGGCCTGTTGGGCCATCTTTCTACTAATCAGTGGGTTGTATATGACTTTTAAAGGGAAGATCTTAACGAGAAAAGCAAATGGTTCTAAGAACTTTCGTAATAAAAAATTACATGCGCTTATAGGTGTAATCATTACCATTCCAATGGTAGTTATTATTTTCACGGGCTTACCGTGGTCTGCGGTTATGGGGAATATAATCTATACAACTGCCAGTAATAATGCACCTGAACTGGAATTAAATCCACCAACATCTGATATTAATGAGATCCCATGGGCGACAAGGCAAGAGGAAACCCCAGCATCTGATGATCCTCATGCCCATCATCACGGAGGATCAGGTCAGAGAGAACATAATGAGTTTATGATTTCAGTAGGGCAACTAATAGATGAAGTGGAAAGTGAAAATATTAGTAAACCTTATTCTATTGTTTACCCTTCTGCTGATGACGGTGTTTATATTGTTTCTAAAGGAAGTAATTCCGGTGTAACGGGTTTGGATGTGAGTCCGTCAGAAGAAATGACTACTTACTTTGACCAATATTCCGGTGAATATATCGCCGCTGTTAATTATGAGGATTATAATCTTTTACAAAAATGGTTTACATGGGGGATTCCATTACATGAAGGTCATTTATTTGGCTGGCCAAATAAGGTTTTAAACTTAGTAGTTTGTCTTGCTTTTCTTTTTGTTATTTTTTGGGGTTTTAAAACATGGCTTTCGCGGAAGAAAAAAGACAAGTTTTCTGCACCACCGAAAAATTTTAAAGGGATATCCATTGGTTTTATAATGTTAATGGTCCTTTTAGGTATACTGATGCCTTTATTTGGTATATCCCTCATTATCGTGGCACTTATTGAATGTATAGTTAGTTTTGTGAAAAAAAATAAAGAATAAGCGATGAAGACATTTTCAGTTTTTATGAAAATGTCTTTTTTTATTTTCAAGAGTCGGATGCTATAAATTTATAAGATAAAGCGTTAATAGAAAAATAGAAAAAACTACTTTCTCCTATTGTCAAAGACAAGAAACAGGTCTATAATGTCTACTATACAAATACAAATGTACTTTCTATAAGAACAATCTGAGGGGGAACGGAAATGGAAGCAATCTCGATCGGTTTATTAGGTTTGGGCACAGTAGGTTCAGGTGTAGTAAAAATCATTGAAAGAAACCAGGATAAGCTTATGCATCAAATTGGATGCCCGGTAAAGGTGAGTAAAATTCTGGTGAGAGAGTTAGATAAAAAGCGAGAGGTAGAAATAAACCCAGAGCTACTTACAGCGAACCCTGATGATATCTTAAAGAACGATAATATAGATGTAGTCATCGAAGTGATGGGTGGACTGGAGAAAACGAAGGATTATCTCCAAGAAGCAATCAATCATCATAAGCATATTGTGACAGCTAATAAGGATTTAATGGCGGTTTATGGGCCGGAATTATTACAATCTGCTTCGGAAAATCAATGTGACTTATTTTATGAAGCAAGTGTAGCTGGTGGTATTCCTATTTTAAGAGGGCTAGTAGATGGTTTAGCATCTGACCGCATTACGAAAATGATGGGCATTGTGAACGGCACGACAAACTTTATTTTGACAAAAATGAGTAAAGAGGGCAGTGCTTACGAAGAGGTTCTAAAAGAGGCACAAGCACTTGGTTATGCAGAAAGTGACCCTACTGCTGATGTAGAAGGATTAGATGCAGCTAGAAAAATGGCCATTCTATCAACATTAGGCTTCTCTATGAATATTGATTTAGATGATGTGAAGGTTAACGGGATTACGGAAATCACGGAAGAAGATTTACAATATGCGAAGCAACTCGGCTATTCAATGAAATTAATTGGGATCGCTCACCGAGAAGGCGAAAAAGTAGAAGTGAGTGTACAACCGACGATGTTAGCAGAAACCCATCCACTTGCGGGTGTGCAAGATGAATATAACGCCGTATATGTGTATGGTGAGGCAGTGGGTGAAACAATGTTTTATGGTCCAGGAGCGGGAAGCTTACCTACAGCAACAGCTGTTGTTTCAGACTTGGTTGCAGTCATGAAGAATATGAGATTAGGAGTTAATGGAAGAAGTGCGGCAGTTCCACAGTTTGAGAAGAAATTAAAAAACGATAATGAAATTTTCGCCAAATACTTCCTGCGCTTACATGTAAGTGATGAAGTCGGTGTTTTCGCTAATATCACAAATATTTTCTCGCAAAGAGGTGTGAGTTTCGAGAAGATTCTACAAGTACCTGTCAAAGAGAAAGAACTAGCTGAAATTGTAGTGGTTACACACCAAGCATCGTTAGAAGACTATGAAAATATTATGCTTCATTTAAGAGACTTAGAGGCAGTAAAAGAGATTAAAAGTTCGTATCGTGTAGAAGGAGGAGCCAAATGATGAGATGGGAAGGCTTATTACAATCATATAAAGAATTTTTACCAATAACTGAAAATACTCCGATGCTTACACTAAATGAAGGCAACACTCCTTTAATTCGGTTAGATAACCTTTCAAGAGATTGGGGAATTGATTTATATGTGAAAACAGAAGGAGCAAACCCAACAGGTTCATTTAAAGACCGCGGTATGGTTATGGCTGTAGCTAAAGCGAAAGAAGCTGGAAGTGAAGCAATTATTTGTGCATCTACAGGTAATACTTCAGCAGCAGCAGCAGCCTATGCAGCGAGATCTGGTCTAAGATGTATTGTCGTGATTCCTGAAGGAAAAATCGCTATGGGAAAATTAGCACAGGCAGTCATGTACGGGGCAGAAGTGGTTTCAATTGAAGGGAATTTTGATCAAGCTTTATCAATGGTTAGAAAAATTAGTGAAACAGAAGCCGTTACATTGGTAAACTCTGTAAACCCTTATCGTCTTGAGGGACAAAAAACAGCAGCATTTGAAATTTGTGATCAGTTAGGTGGGATGGCGCCAGATATTCTTGCCTTACCAGTTGGAAACGCGGGCAATATTAGCGCTTACTGGAAAGGGTTTAAAGAATATCATCAAGCTAAACAAACAGGCCTACCAAAAATGCATGGATTTGAAGCAGAGGGTGCAGCAGCTATTGTTCATAATCGTGTTTTTGAAAACCCTGAAACAGTTGCTACAGCTATCCGTATCGGTAATCCAGCAAGCTGGGATTTAGCTGTGAATGCAGCGAAAGAATCGCAAGGGAAAATTGATGAAGTCAGTGACGAAGAGATTCTTTGTATGTATAGAAAATTAGCTTCATCAGAGGGGATTTTTGCTGAACCGGCATCATGTGCCTCTCTTGCAGGTGTATATAAGCAATTACGTAATGGAGAAATTAAGCATCAAACAAAAGTAGTAGCAGTTTTAACTGGAAATGGATTGAAAGATCCGAATACGGCGATTGATGCGAGTCCTGTTCAACCTGTGAAATTGCCAAATGATGAGCAAGCTGTGGCAGCGCATATAAAGGGAGTTGTCCACGTATGATGGCAGGTGAAGTGCTAGTCATTGAAGTACCTGCTAGTACAGCAAATTTAGGGCCAGGGTTTGATTCCATTGGTTTGGCCCTCAATTTGTATTTGCGACTTGAGGTAACAACCCATGATCAATGGGAAGTCATTCCTCTTTCAGAAGGATTGATGACATTTCCAACAGATGAGCAGAATTACATTATTCAAGTGGCTATGCAAACAGCGAAGAAATACAATCAGGATTGCCCACCTTGTCGATTAACGGTGAGCAGTGATATCCCCATTGCTAGAGGGTTAGGTTCAAGTGCGGCAGCGATTGTGGCTGGAATCGAACTTGCTGATACATTATGTGATTTACGATTAACAAAACAACAAAAGCTCGAATGGGCAACTGAATTAGAAGGACATCCCGATAATGTCGGTGCTTCCCTACTTGGAGGATTGCTAATCGGTAGTCAAGCAGATGATGGTGTAGACGCTTTATCACTATACCACCTTCAAGTTGATTTTGTCGTTTGTATCCCAACATCTGAATTATTAACGAAGAAATCGCGCCAAGTATTGCCAACGGAACTTTCTTATAAACATGCTGTTCACGCAGGGGCAATTGGCAATGTATTTATTGCTTCACTTATTAGTGGGGATTATGAACAAGCAGGTAAAATGATGATGAAAGATCTTTATCATCAACCTTATCGTAAAGAAATTGTACCAGAGCTTGAAGGAGTAGAAAAAGTTGCAATGGCGAATGGAGCACTTGGTGTAGCACTAAGTGGCGCAGGACCGACTATATTATGCTTAGCACGTGATGGGGAAGGACAAAAACTGGCAACGCTCTTGAGTGCAGGTTTGCATGGAATGAAAGTAGTTCCATTGCAAATGGATTTAATCGGTAGTCGTATTTATAAAGAAAATAGTTCAAAAATAAAAAGCGATGTCATGTGACATCGCTTTTTTAATTAAGTAGGCATTAGAAAACTTGTTCTACTTCCACAACACCAGGAACTTCTTCTAAAAGAGCACGTTCAATACCTGCTTTAAGAGTAATTGTAGAACTTGGGCAACTACCACATGCGCCTAAAAGACGTAATTTTACAATCCCGTCTTCTACATCTACTAATTCACAATCTCCTCCATCACGAAGAAGGAACGGTCTTAATTTATCTAGTACTTCTTGGACTTGACCTGTCATTTCTGCTTGTTCTGCCATTTAAAATCGACTCCTTTCATATCTATATTATAATCAAGATAACCATAAAAATCTATGATAAGGAAACATTTACTTATGTCTCTTATTATACTATATTGTAAAATAGAATGAAGAGTGAAATTATTTTTTTTATTGAAAAAGGGGGAAGCATTTCATGGCTGACCAATTAGAGATTATTGTATATGGAGCAGATGTTCTATGTGCAAGCTGTGTGAATTTACCGTCATCTAAAGAGACATACGAATGGCTTGAAGCGGCACTGGCAAGAAAGTTTGAAAACCAAAAATTTAAAGTATCATATGTCGATATATTCAACCCACCATTAGATGAAGAAAAAAAAGCTTTCGCCTCTCGTGTAATTGAAGAAGATATGTTTTATCCCGTAGTTAAAATCAAAGATCAAATTGTTGGAGAAGGTAATCCTAGGTTGAAAGTGATTTATGCGGAGATGGAGAAATACGGATTTACAGCGGTGTAAGTGAAAAAAATGCAACCTCTGACCTCAGATGAATGAGATAGAGGTTGCATTTTTTGTTAAAAAAGCATTTATTCATACATAATCGGTGCACCTGGTCCAAGCTCTATACCAAGTAACATCCACACAATCAACATAAGTGTCCATCCGACTAAGAAGAACATTGAATAAGGAATCATTGTTGATACAAGCGTACCAATTCCCATCTTTTTATCATATTTCTGTGCAAAAGCAATAATAATGGCAAAATACGTCATCAACGGAGAAATGATATTTGTTGATGAATCTGCAATTCTATAGGCCATCTGAGTAAGTTCAGGTGAATAACCTAATTGCATCATAATTGGAACAAATACCGGAGCCATCATTGCCCACTTTGCAGAAGCACTGCCGATAAATATGTTAATAAATGCAGCAATAAGAATAAAGACGATAATTAATGGAATGCCTGTGAGGTTAATGTTTTGTAAGAATTCAGCACCATAAACCCCTAGAACTAATCCTATATTAGATTCATTAAAGTAAGCGACAAATTGTCCCGCTGTAAAAGCTAGTACAATAAACATTCCCATTGACGCCATTGTATCAGAGAGTTGATTTGCCACATCTTTGTCATTTTTAATTTCTCTAGTAACCATGCCATATACTAAACCTGGAATAAAGAAAAGAATCGCAATGATTGGTACTAAAGAACTCATGAATGGAGAGGAGATAATTGGTTGGTCACCAGTACCACGCATTGGAGCGCCTTCTGGTAAAACGAGTAATGCTGCTAAAATAACTCCTACTACAATTGAAACACTTGACCAGATTAACCCCTTCTTTTCGATAGCTGTTAACTTTTCAACTTTTTCCCTGTAGTCGCCTTTATATTCCCCAAGTCGTGGCTCAACAATTTTTTCTGTTACCCATGCTCCTATAACTGTCAATAAAAACACAGAAACAATAATGAACCAATAATTCATGGCAATGCTCATACCTTCTGCATAGACAGGATCTATAATTGCAGCACCTGCAATGGTTAGCTCCCCTAATAATGCATCTGTACCTGAAAGTAAAAGGTTTGCACTAAATCCTCCTGATACCCCGGCAAAGGCTGCAGCTAATCCTGCCAATGGATGTCTACCTACTGCTGCAAAAAGAAGTGCACCAAGTGGCGGTAATACAACATACCCTGCATCGGAAGCGACACTAGACATGATTCCTGCGAATACTAATCCTAGTGTAATAAATCTCTTAGGTACTGATAAGACAAACCCACGTAATAAGGCACTAATGAGTCCCGAGCGCTCAGCAATACCTATTCCTAACATCGTCACTAAAACGACACCCAGAGGGGCAAACCCAATAAAGTTATCTGTCATACTAGAAAATATATATTGGATACCTTCTGCACTTAAAAGGTTAGTAATTTCAACCATTTTTCCTTCTTCGCCCGGATGCTCTACACTAATTCCTAGTTGTGATAGACCAGCAGATAATAGCAAAACAATTAATGACAATATTGCGAATAAAGTGACGGGATGAGGCAATTTGTTACCAATTGTTTCAACACTATCTAATGAACGCTGCAAGTAACCTTTTCTCTTTTTCTTCATTTATATTTTCTCCCTTCTTTCTATTTAGGAAATATTTTGAATATAACCTAACTATTTTGTAAGCGCTTCTTTGCCATTATAAAGGGCAAGTCTATATAAGAAAATAGAAAGTAAAAAAAGTAAGAAAACTGTTATTTTTGTAAAAATTCATATCATTATAAAAGAATTTGGTTTTTATGTAAAAAAACAACCATTATAGCAGGAGAATACTGTGGTGATACTTAATCTTGTCCTGAAGAGAATACCTATTGATAAAAGGATATTTTATGAAATGACCCTTATTGGTTGAAACTTTTGAAAGCTAAATGAGTCTAATTTTTAAAAGTGATAGAAAAAAAGTAAAAAAGGAGAAACGGAATGAAAGGTTTTATTGTCATGTTTTTGTTGCTTATGGGATTGAATTCTTTCGTTTATATGCATTTGTCCTCCGCTTCTTCTGAATATGGAGAAAGATCACAAATAGGGTATCTTCTATTAGATAAGCATATGTTAATTGGTGATGAAGATTTTCAACAGGCAGACCTTAATCTTGATGTAAATCATTTAAAAGAAAAGTACGACATTATCTACTATCTATCATATAAAGCATCTCAGCTTCCAGGGGGTATAAAGAACGGCGATAAAGTGAAAGTAAGCTATAGTGAGATATCTCAAACAAAAATTCCTCAAATCGCTGTAAAAGCTATGGAACTGTATACATCATCTTGTGAAAAAAAGAGTGAACTGGTAGGACATATTTATATAGAAGAAAAAATTTTAATAGAAGATGGAAATTTCCATGCCAAAGACATCCATTTAGATATGGATGAATTACAAGCAAAATACCAAATTGTATTATTACATATAGAGTCACCGCTTCTTCTAGAGGGGATTGTTAGTGGTGATCAAGTAGCTATCGGATATAGTCGCATGCTTGAATCTTATCCACCAAAAGCATTGGTCACCTGTATAGAAAAATTGATTTAAAAACTTATAAGTAAAATAACGATGATTTCAGAGGGAATTATGTAACTTTTGCCGAGCTATCTCCGGATAAAATTGGAATAGATGTACGCCAAAATTCAATTTGTGCAGTTATTATTGGTGAAATGGGTTGAAGGTGGACGATCAGACTACAATTGCGCCGGTCCGGATACTCGTGTTGCTGGTTTTTTTGCTACACCATCTAAAACATTAGGTATCGAGAAATCAATCATTATATCAGCTAGTGGTCAACCCACAGAACAATATTATCTATATTTCAGTAGGACGGCGGATGATTATTGGGATTTAATGGGATCAGGTACATTTAAAAGTACCTATTAATAATTGATGGAGAGTAATATATTTTTATTGCTCTCTATTTTATAAGGAGAGTCATATGTTAATAGATTTTGACTTATTATCATACTTAATAGGTTTTGGTTTTTTAGGAGCAATATTGGCTGCATTAAGGGTTAGACTTAATAAATCTAAAATGTACCTTTTTTTCTTTTCAATTTTCTTTTTTTACATTATAAATGTTGTTAAATTTACGCTTTTTCCTATAATAGTTGGAACATCATTTGCAGAGGAAATGAAAGAAACTACCACTATAGCGAGTAATATAAATCTTATACCCTTTAATTATCAATACATAGAACAAACATTATTAAACATTCTTTTGACTGTGCCATTTGGTTTTGGGTTACCTTATGTAAAGAGGAAAATGAACTTTAAAACAATCGTTGGTTGTGGTTTATTATTTACGTTATTAATAGAAACAGCTCAACTTATTATTTCTTTTATTATTGGATATGCTTATAGAATTATAGATATTAATGATGTTTTAGCCAATCTTTTTGGAGTTATAATAGGTTATATTGCATTTCTTTTATTTTCTAAAATGATACTTTGGATTATTGAAAAATACATACCTAAGAATGAGAAGTTGTCTCCATTTCTGTTGTATATTAATAAAGTTTCAAAAAACGAATCATTTAAATTTAAGGACACTGTTTAAAGTTGATCTTTTTAGGTTTTTTCTGGGATTTAACCTCTAGACAAAGAAGTGTTAGAAACATTGGAAAATACGTTGCAATAAATCATTATCCACCCTCATTTAGAGAGATAGGAACTATGGTTGGTATTGCATCTTCCTCAACTATAAGCGAAAACCTAAATAAAATGGACGAGAATGGCTATGTAAGCCGGGGGAGACCAAGAACATTAAAGGTAAATAAGATCGCCTCGTAAAATAGCTGTCTTAATTTTTGCCTCCTTCAACACTTTCTCCCCATAATTCTTCCACTGTGGTATTCGAGACACTTACATGGTGCACTTGGATATGTGCTTATACAAATTATGCCGGTGCTGTTGAAAGTTTTGAAGGAGATTGGTAGTGGGATATAAAAACCCAACAAAAACCCAACAAAAAAGTACAATCTCTTAAAAGAAATTGTACTTCTGTATTTAAAAGGATTGAAAAACCCTCTTAAATCAATAAATTATAAAACTGTAGATAATCAAGAGTTTGATTAACCGTTATGATATTTATACATCCAAAGAATGCCTGATTTAATAAGACGTGCTACTCGTCCTGTAATTGGACGTTCGGCAACTAAACCAAAGCCATGTTTTTTACCTAGTGAACCCATGATTCCTTTTAGTTTTATCACAGGAAGGGTTTCGGGTAGTTCTTCATTTTTCCAACGTTTTAAAAGGACTTGTACAATTTGTTCTGCTTGTCCTTCAGCTAGTTGCGCACTTGGTGCATGAGGAAGGCTTGCGCAGTCACCTACTACATATACATGCTCGTCATCAGGGATATTGTGATACTTGGTTAATACGACTCTACCCTGTTTGTCTTTTTCAACATCCATCGCACGTACAACATGTGTCGGCTGAATACCTGCAGTCCATACAACGACATCACTTTCAATCCGCTCATCATGATTGTATAGAGCGCCTTCTTCGACTTTAGTGATATTAGAGTTGTTAATGACTTGTACGCTTCGAGAGTTAAACCAGTTTTGTACATATTTACTTAGTCTCTCTGGGAAGGCAGATAAGATGCGATTCCCCCGATCAAACAACTTGACCGTTAAATCAGGTCTGCTTTCATTTAGTTCAGATGCTAACTCGATACCACTGAGACCAGCACCAACAATCGAAACAATGGCACCCGCTGGCAAATTATTCAGCGTTTCATATGTTTTTCGTGACTTGGCAATAGATTGAATACTGTGAGTATATACATCTGCCCCAGGAACATTATGGTATTTATCTTCACAACCAAGCCCAACAATAAGATCGTCATATGAAATGGGCTGTTGATCGTTTAAATGGACCATCTTTTCTTTTGTGTCAATTTTTGTAATATCTCCATATTGAATGTTCAAGCGAGGGTGTTCTGGAAAAGCAACACGTACATGTTGATCGGAAATCGTTCCAGCGGCAAGTGCATAGTATTCTGTTTTTAAACAATGATAAGGTACCCGGTCGACGAGAGTAATCGAAACATCATCCGGCAGTTGATTCGGTAAAAGACGAGCAAGCACTCGCATTCCGCCGTATCCTCCCCCAAGAATAACAAGATTTTTCATTTGCTGATATCCCCTTTATTTTGTCCGTTCTCATACAAGAAGATAATCTGATACAATGGAAAAAACATAAGTGTCCAAATTATCTTAAAAAAATAAATATAACCATCCATATTGCATAATCCCATAAAAAGTATAACGAAATTATCTCTAAATCACAACAGAAAACAAAAGGAAACTTATGCAGATAAGACGGAGTAAAAATATTCTGATATTTATAGTTTCTTCAAAAGAAGGAAAAGGAAGCGAATAAGGAGTTAATATTATGAGGAAGATTGTTGTAGAATTTTGTATAACAAATATGGCCAATGGTTCTCACCATGCCTTTGCAAAGTTAAAAAAAGATTATGATTTAGATGTCATTGAATATGGCTGTTTAGGATATTGTGGAAAGTGCCGGCATTTATTATTCGCTTTAGTTGACAATGACATCATTCATGGGGAAAATGCGGAGGAATTGGTTTATAACATTTATCAACATTTAGATGAAGAATAATGTTCCTTTACTCTTTTGTTGCCATATAATAAGGTATAGGTACGTTAATGAAGGCAGTAAATTTGTGAAACACTGTAAAGAAGTATATACTAAGCCTATAATATAAACTTGGAGGGATTATGATGAATCAAGTTGTTGAGATTACAGAAGCGGCAGCCCTTCACATTAAAGAAATGATGAAACAAAATGAAGAAGAGAACGCCAAATTACGTGTAGCAGTAAAGGGCGGTGGCTGTAGCGGATTATCTTACGGAATGGGCTTTGCTCAAGAAGTAGAAGAAGACGACATTCCTTTTGAATTACATGGCCTTGAAATCGTTGTAAGTAAAGAAGATGCACCGATTCTACAAGGGACAAAAATAGACTATAAAGAATCCATGATGGGTGGCGGTTTCACTATCGACAACCCAAATGCGATTGCCAATTGCGGCTGTGGATCTTCTTTTAGAACCGCAACAAAGGTTGGTACGCCAGAAGAGTGCTAATCTTAGTGAAGAGATCTTTCCTTTATAAAGGGAAGGTCTTTTTTTACTTTGCATGATTATTTGAAGTCAGTAAGTTAATTTTTAATCCACAAGAAGTGTGATTGGTAGGTATTAGCATGTGGAAATGGTCAAAACTTCCTCCGGTTTAATGGTATAAAAAAACCCGGAATCATCCGGGCTTCTTTTAAAACATTGAAGTACTATGTTTAGGTTGTACTCTTGCTTTAGGGTCAATATATGTTTTAGCGTGACTAACTGCGACTGGTGCTTCACCAAACCCACATGCAATTAATTTTACTTTTCCATCGTAAGTACAAATATCTCCAGCAGCATAAACACCTTCAATATTTGTTTCCATTTTTTGGTTTACAACGATAGAGTTCTTCTGAATGTCAAAGCCCCATTCTTTAATTGGACCTAATGAAGAGACAAAACCATAGTTAACAATAACTGCATCGACATCGATAACTTCTTTCTCTTCTTCGCCTACTTTTTCAAGGATTACTTGGCTTACACCGCTTTCATCACCGACTAATTCAGCTGGAATATATGGTGTTTTGATATCAACTTTAGAGTTTTCAAGGTTTTCTACACTATGTTCATGTGCACGGAATTTATCTCTGCGGTGAACGATTGTAACTTTTTCTGCGATAGGTTCAAGCATTAAAGCCCAGTCCACTGCTGAATCGCCTCCACCAAATATAACGACTCTTTTTCCGGCAAAATGATTGAGGTCGTTAATAAAATAATGAAGGTTTTTTCCTTCGTATTCTTTCGCACTTTCCAATTCTAAACGACGGGGTTGGAATGCGCCGTTACCTGCAGTAATAATGACAGATTTTGAAAAGTGGACATCTTTATCTGTCGTAATTTTCAATGTACCATCTGCTAGTTTTTCCAATGTTTGTACAGATTGTTCTAAAGATATAGTCGGATCAAATTTGTCCATCTGTTCAACAAGATTATCTATTAACTCTTGTGCGCGGATTTTCGGAAATCCTGCAACATCGTAGATATATTTTTCTGGATAAAGGGCAGAAAGCTGTCCACCTAGTTGAGGTAAGCTTTCAATAATGTTAACAGATGCTTGTCTCATCCCACCGTAAAAAGCGGTGAATAGCCCAGTTGGACCCCCGCCGATAATCGTGATGTCGTAAATCTTCTGTTCAGTCAAAGTGATTCCCCCTAAGTATATTTATGGTGTTTTAATTAGTTTACCATAATATTAGACTATTCTGTATCATTTGGTGTTGCATGAGGAAAAGATGTACCATCAAATAATCTTTTAAAAATCAGCGTTGACTAGAAAAATACGGTTAAATTTCCTTTAGAAAGGTAAAATGTGAAAGCGGTACCAATGTTGATTTTATAGTATTGATAATCATTATCAAATTAAAAAATCTTAAAATTCTTAAAGTGTCAATTTAGCTTGAAAATAAGATAGAAAAGGAATACTATGTAATAGAAGATATATTTATTAATTTTTTGTGACATTTTTCGAACATTTTTTTGTCCGTATTAGTGAAGAATATCACAATCTTTTATTTTATGAAAAATAGGAGATAAGAAGTACTATAAAATATATTAAAGGTGGAAGTGATACACTTGAAAAAGCCAAAAATCGTTATTTTAGGTGCAGGTTACGGTGGATTAATGACTGCAACTCGTTTGCAGAAACAAATCGGAGCAAATGATGCTGAAATTATTCTTGTGAATAAAAATGATTACCATTATGAAACAACTTGGTTACATGAAGCATCTGCGGGTACATTACATCACGACCGTGTACGTTATGATATAAGTAAGGTAATTGACAACGGTAAAGTTGAGTTTGTAAAAGGCACTGCTGTTGAAATTAAAACAGATGAGAAGAAAGTTCTACTTGAAAAAGGTGAGCTTGAATATGATTATCTAGTAGTTGCACTAGGTGGAGAATCTGAAACATTTGGTATTAAAGGATTGAAAGAATACGCTTTCTCTATCTCTAATATCAATTCTGCACGCCAAATTCGTGAGCATATCGAGTATCAATTTGCTACTTATAATACAGAAGAAGTAAAAGATGATACGCGCCTATCAATCGTTGTTGGTGGTGCTGGTTTCACAGGTATCGAGTTCCTTGGTGAATTAGGTAACCGTATTCCTGAATTATGCAAAGAATATGATGTACCTTTTGAAAAGGTGAAAATTGTATGTGTTGAGGCAGCTCCAATGGTATTACCAGGATTTGATCCTGAATTAGTTGAATATGCTGTTGCTCATCTTGAGAAGAAAGGTGTTCAATTCCGTATTGGCACAGCGATTAAAGAAGGTACACCAGATGGTATTATCGTAGCTAAAGGCGAAGATGATGTAGAAGAAATTAAAGCAGGTACTGTAATCTGGGCTGCTGGTATTCGTGGGAATGCCATTATTGAAAAATCAGGATTCGAAGCCATGCGTGGACGTATAAAAGTGGATGAGAACTTAAGAGCACCTGGACATGACAATATCTTTGTTATTGGTGATAGTTCATTAGTAATTAATGAAGAAATTAATCGCCCTTATCCGCCAACTGCACAAATTGCTATGCAACAAGGTGAATTAGTTGCAAAAAATATTGCTGCACTTATTCAAAATAAAGAACTAGGGACATTTACTTTTGATAACAAAGGTACAGTATGTTCTTTAGGTGAAGATGATGCGATTGGTGTTGTATTTGGTAAAAAAGTGGTTGGTAAAAAGGCTTCATTTATGAAGAAGATGGTTGATAACCGTGCATTATTAATGATCGGTGGCGCTTCATTAGTTGCGAAAAAAGGTAAATTCAACGTTCTTTAATGTGTTAAATATAAGAGGGCAAACGATATGTTTGCTCTTTTTTTTATAGATTAATTCATCTAAGGAGAGATAAAATGGGAAAAGCCGATAGAGGTAAAGTATGGCTTGGGGTTAGTGGTCTTTTAATCAATGAAAAGAATGAATGGTTAGTTGTAAACAAGAAATACGGTGGTTTAAAAGGAAAATGGTCATTACCTGCCGGTTTTGTAGAGCAAGATGAAACAGCAGATGAGGCAATTATTAGAGAAGTGAAGGAAGAAACTGGGCTATCTTGTCGTGTGAAAGAGATGATAGGTCTTCGTACGGGTGTGATTAAAAGGGAAATTAGCGATAATATGGTCATTTTTCTTTTGGAAGCTGATACAAATCAGGCAATTGTAATAGAAGACAAAGAATTAGATGATGTCCAATTTATGGATCCACTGGAACTTATTCATCATCAACCAACTTCAGTCATGATTCAGTATATATGGGAGAACCTCAATCATAACAACAAAACATTAATTGATGACATTAATCCCGGAGATCAATTTGGATACACTGCTTATAAATTATTTTTGTAACCTCGTGATATATTGCATAATTTAAAGCATAAGAAAGATAATAATGCTTGTATGCGTTTACATAAAGGGTTTTTACTGTTTTTTGAACCTTTCCATTTTTGATATTTTTCTGTATTATTTAGTTATTATCAGAAAATTCAATTATTCCAAGGGAGATGAACAACATGGCAGTAAAAAATGAATCTAAAGTTTGTATCTATTGTGCAGGTCAAGGGTATTTCCAACTGATCCTTGGAGGATCGGAAACATGTGCTTGTTGCGGTGGTTCTGGTAAACATGAAAAATAATTCAGCAAATGAATAAAGCAAATGAATAAGATGTAATGATAGCGCTCTAAGTTTTAGAGCGCTTTTAATTTTGTTGAAATACAGCAGAATTATCTCACATGCTATCAAATATCAAAATTTTTAAATAAAATTCTGCTATAATAAAGTTTATTAATTGGCGAAGTTTGTAATGGAGGTTGCAATTTATGCGTATCGTTAAACCTGAGTCTCTGCATCAACAGGCATATCATATAATTAAGAGCGAAATTCTTGAAGGGGTTTATCAACCTTCTGAGAGAATTGTAGAAGCAAAAGCGGCAAGTAAATTAGGCATAAGTAGAGGACCCGTTAGAGAAGCGATTCGAATGCTTATTCAAGATGGTCTTCTTGTATATAATGATGGCTATGTAAAGGTTTATACACCGACGGTTCAAGATGTAGTGGATCTTTTCCAATGTAGAGAAAGTCTAGAAGCTCTTGCGATCAGCTTAGCTATTCATAATATATCAGAGAATGAGAAAGAAAAGTTACAGAAGAATTTAGTAGCTAGTTATCAGGCAAATGAAAAGAAAGATATAATTGAACTCGGTAAGCTCGACCAAGCCTTTCATGATATTATTATTTATGCCTCAAAGAATAAACAGCTAACAGAGCTATTAGAAATGATTCGGGCAAAGATTCATTATATGCGTAGTAATATGGTAAAGGAAAACTTCTATCCTACATTAGTAGAAGAACATGAAAGAATTATAGACTTATTATTTAGCGGTGATGAAAAAGGAGCACAAGAATATATCAGACAGCATATAAAAAAAGGACTTGATGGCGTCCTTATGCATATTGATAAAAGCGTTTCTAAATAAAGATCAGCTACTCTAAGTAGAGCCTACATAGAGTAGCTTTGTTTAATTATTATGAGAGATTCCCGTTTAAAGGTTTGATTGTAACACTGGTGAGACAAGTCAGCTTGTTTACTTGATTCATAAAGTTTCCCGTATGGTGTGCTCTTGTAGTGACGACCATATACATCTTATAAGGGAAGTGCCATTATAGAGAATTCAATGGTAATTTCCCATCCCTTTTACTAACTGAGTTAGGTTATTCATTCATAAAAATAGTGTACATATGATCCCACCTATAGCTAAATTCATCCCCGCATTCGAGCTGACTGATATTTGTTCTGGCAGCAAACCTTATATACCTCCTCTATAACTGAAGGTGATCAAGTTTTCTACTTCTTCTTTTTCCTGTTGTTGCGTTATCCTTACTTGTTTAAATGCACAAAGTGAGTATGTCTTTTTCAGCCTTTTTTCACATAAACTATGTATGAGGTAGAAATATTGCAGCTTCATTTCATTTCGCTCTTTCAAGTCAAACAAGGCGAATAATAAATGAAGAGGTATGTTGGTTAACTGTTTTCCGTTGACTAAAAATAGTAAATGTTGTAATATCCGAAATATAAAGAAAATTCAGAAGTGTGGTGCGGCGTAAATAATTTAACATGGGGTAATTTTCTTTTGTTACTACAATGAAAGCGCATACAAGAAGGGTGGTGTGTAGCAATGAAGGATGGATTACATATTGGTCTATCAGAAGTAATGACAATTAATGTCACAAAGGATATGTTTGCGCAGTTCGACGGAGAAGTTGTTCATCCCGTCTATTCAACTGCATCCATGGTGTATCACATGGAGTGGGTTTCTAGAAAAATCCTTCTTCCGTTTCTTGAGGATCATGAAGAGGGAATGGGGGCAGCTGTCCACATGCAACATGTTGCTCCATCTGGGGGAAATTCTAAAGTGACTTTAACTGCGACCGTTACGACAATTACTGAACGTTCTTTAGTAACGGAGGTTATTGTGATGAATGAACTTGGACTAATTGGTAGAGGAGAAGTCAAACAAGCGGTTCTTCCGAAAGAAGTAATTGCGAAGAAAGTTTTAGCTACCAACAATTAAGGGGGAGCAAGGATGGAAAAGCTTAATCAGTCTCAAGAAGTAGGAAACGATATTTTTAAGAAGATGGCTAATCATGAACAAGTAGTCTTTTGTAATGACCCGAGTACAGGTTTACGAGCAATTATAGCCATTCATAATACCACATTAGGTCCAGCTCTTGGTGGAACGCGGATGTACCCTTATGAAAATATGGATGCCGCCTTAGAAGACGCTTTACGTTTAGCTGAAGGAATGACCGCAAAATGTGCAGCAGCAGATGTTGATTTTGGAGGAGGAAAGGCAGTCATTATTGGTGATCCGAAAAAGGATAAATCACCTGCCTTATTTCGTGCTTTTGGTCAATTTGTAGATTCATTGAATGGTAGATTTTATACAGGGACAGATATGGGGACAACGATGGAGGACTTTGTCCATGCTTCAAAAGAAACGCGATTCATTAATGGGATACCTGAAGCATATGGAGGTGGAGGAGATTCGTCCATCCCTACTGCTCAAGGGGTTGTTTATGCTATACAGGCAACTAATCAATATTTACATGGTACAGACCTTTTGGAAGGACGCACATACAGTATTCAAGGATTAGGCAAAGTTGGGATGAAGATTGCAGAAACACTGCTTGAAGCTGGTGGTAATGTGTTTGTTACAGATATTAATCAAGAGGCAATAGCAGAACTTGTAGAAAAGGCAGAAACGTTAAGAGGTAATGTGCAAGTAGTTGATCATCTAGAAATTTACCGCGTATCGGCCGATATTTTCATTCCATGTGCAATGGGTGGAGTGTTAAACGAAAGAACCATCAGCGAATTAAGAGTCCATGCCATTGTCGGATCTGCTAATAACCAACTGGCACATTCTTCTGACGCCGCTCTTTTACATGATAAGGGTATCCTATACGCTCCTGATTATATTGTGAATGCTGGGGGGCTCATTCAAGTTGCAGATGAATTATATGGACCAAGTAAAGAGCGAGTATTGCAGAAAACAAGAACGATTTATCATACTTTACTACAATTATATCGAGAATCTGCTACAACTGGAAAGAACACAGTAGAAGCCGCCCAAGATCGTCTACAAAGACAGATGAAAGAACAGCAACATAGAAGCAACTTTTTCTCTCGGAATGTAAGACCTAAATGGGATTTTAAATGATGGGAGGCGTTACTATGGAAAGTTATCCACTATATCAAATGATCGATGAGAACGGGGAATGGGTTAACAAGTCATATGAAGAAGAATTCAATGAGGAAAAAGTAAAGGAATTTTATTACCACATGTTGCGTATACGCACCTATGACCAGAAGGGGGTTGCGTTACAGCGGCAAGGGAGAATTGGTACGTATGTGCCTTTTCCAGGGCACGAAGGAGCACAAGTAGGAAGCGCACTGGCGTTGTCAGAAAATGATTGGATGTTTCCTACTTATCGTGATCACGGTGCCTCTCTCACATTTGGTGCAGATTTAGATCGGATGCTCCTTCATTGGAATGGTAGAATTGAAGGTTGTTTACCATCAAAAGAAAAGCGAATTATGCCAGCTTCCATACCAATTGCTACCCATTTACCACATGCTACAGGCGCTGCAATTGCGGAGGTTTATAAAGGAACTGACAACGCTGCCATTGCTTATTTTGGAGATGGTGCTACTTCTGAAGGTGATTTTCACGAGGGATTAAATATAGCAAGTGTATTTAAGGCACCAGTCGTTTTCTTTAATCAAAATAATGGTTACGCTATTTCGTTACCTATTGAAAAACAGATGAATTCCGAAACGATTGCACAGAAAGCTGTTGCTTATGGGATACCGGGCGTGCGGGTAGATGGTATGGATGTTTTTGCTGTCCATTATGCAGTGAAAGAAGCTTTAGAACGGGCGCGAAAAGGGCAGGGACCAACGCTTATTGAAGCAGTTGTTATTCGTTTTGGGGCACATACAACAGCAGATGACCCTTCGAAATATCGTGATCAAGAAGAAATCAATCGTCAAAAAGAGGCGAAGGATCCTCTTCTTCGGTTGAAAAAGCATTTACAATTTCGCGGATTTTGGAGTGAAGAGTGGGTAGAGAGTATTCAATCTGATATACGTAAGGAGATAGAAGCAGCTGTAGAGAAAATGGAAAATGCACCTGCTGCTAACACAGATGACATGTTTGATCATGTCTTTAGAGAACCTACTTGGACGATATCAAGGCAAAAAGAACAATTAGGCTTGATTGGGGGGAATCGATAATCATGGTCATGTCAAATGAAATAATAAAAACGAAAGCAACAAGTCAGTCGTTGACGATGATCCAAGCGATCACGGATGGATTAAAGACGATGCTAGACAGTGATCAAAACACGATTATTATGGGTGAAGACGTTGGACGCAATGGGGGTGTGTTTAGAGCAACAGATGGTTTACAGGAGACTTTTGGTGAAAAAAGAGTCATCGATACACCACTAAGTGAAGCAGGGTTCGTCGGAACAGCCGTAGGGATGGCGTTAGCGGGATTAAAACCAGTCGTCGAAATTCAATTTCTCGGTTTTATCTATCCAGCATTTGAACAAATTGCGACTCATGTGACAAGAATGCGTATGCGTACACTCGGTCAATATCATATTCCCATGGTGATTCGCGCTCCATACGGTGCAGGAGTCCGCTCACCAGAAATCCATTCGGAAAGTGTCGAAGCATTATTTACACATTTGCCAGGAATAAAAGTCGTGTGCCCATCTAACGCTTATGATGCAAAAGGTTTATTGTTAGCAGCAGTAGATGACCCAGATCCCGTCCTTTTTTTAGAACCGATGCGTCTATACCGTGGAAGTAGAGAAGAAGTGCCTACGGGCGATTATCGAATTGAAATAGGCAAAGGCACTCGTGTGCAAGAAGGCAATGATGTCACCATTTTTGCTTGGGGTGCAATGATTCCCTTAGTCATGAAAGTTAGTGAACAAATGAAAAAAGACGGTATTTCCTGTGATGTAATTGATCTAAGAAGCCTTTATCCACTAGACCGTGACTTGATTGCTGATTCTGTACAAAAAACAGGGAGAGTTGTCATAGTTCATGAAGGGCATGAGACAGGCGGGTTAGGTAGCGAAATTATTTCTATTATAAATGATACTTCTTTTCTATATTTGAAAGCACCGGTGGAGAAAGTGACTGGCTTTGATGTACCTGTGCCATTATTTTCTTTGGAGAATGATTATTTACCATCAACAGAACGAGTAGAGACAGCTATTCGTAAAGCTTATACATTTTAGAGGGGAGGGTGAGATGATATGACTGATGTGAAATTTAGCGATATAGGTGAAGGAATGACAGAAGGAGAGATTATCCATTACTTTGTCAAAGAAGGAGATACAGTGGAGATAGATCAGCCATTGGTTGAACTACAAACTGATAAAATGGTGGCTGAAATCCCTGCTCCCTCAGCTGGTGTCATCACCTCCATTCCTTTTCAAACAGGAGAAGTCGTTACGGTTGGAACGGTGATTATGACAATTGATAATGGACAGAGCCTTGCAAAGAGAGAAGAAGTGGTGATGGAAACCGTTCCACCGCGTATGGAAAAAGAAGTTCCTCCTGAAGCGAATGGGAATCGCTATCAACGTATACTTGCAGCACCTTATACAAGAAAAATTGCAAGAGATCTAAATATAGATATAGAAAGAATTGTTGGTACAGGACCAGCAGGAAGAGTAATGGATGATGATGTGTATCAATTTGTGGAAGGATATCGTGCGAAAGAAACGAAAAAAGAGAGAACAGAGCCACAAGTAGAAACAACAAAATTAGAGGAGACTATTCCTTTTACAGGAATTAGAAAAGTCATCGCTCAACGAATGAGTCATTCTCTACTTACAATTCCTCATGTTACGCATTATGATGAGGTCGATGTCACCCAATTATTAGAAGCGCGAAATGAATTAAAGGATTTAGGGGATCGCCTCTCTCCAGCCGCATTTTTCTTGAAAGCAGTTGTTATCTGCTTAAAAGAACACCCATTATTTAATGCAAGATTAGATGAAGAAGCAGGTGTCATTCGGTTGTTAAAGGATTATCATATAGGGGTGGCGACACATGGAAAAGAAGGTTTAATGGTACCGGTCATTCACCAAGCTAATCAAAAGTCAGTCCGAGCGATCCATGAGGAGATGAAATCGTTAACGAAAAAAGCACAAGAAGGTAAGCTAACTCCTAATGATATGAAGGGTGGAACTTTTACAGTTAATAATGTTGGCCCTCTTGGCCGCGGTACAGGGGCAACGCCAATTATCAATCATCCTGAAACAAGTATTATTACCTTCCATGCAGTGAAGAAAAAGCCGGTAGTAAATGCTGAAAATGAAATCGTTATACGTTCTATCATGAATATTTCTATCTCTTTTGATCACCGCGTCATAGATGGTGCGCAATCAATTGCTTTTTCTAACCGTTTCATTGAATTAATTGAACAACCAACAAAACTATTAGTGGAGCTGATTTAAATGGTTGTAGGCGAATTCGCTGAAAAGCGGGATTTAATCATTATTGGAGGCGGTCCTGGAGGATACAACGCGGCGATTCGAGCAGCGCAATTAGGGTTGAAGGTAACTTTAGTTGAACAGAATGAATTGGGCGGTGTTTGCCTGAACTCAGGTTGTATACCCTCAAAGGTTTACGCGCAAGCTGCAAAGAAGTTAGAAGCGCTAGGGTATTATGCTTCTTTTGGTATTGCTATTGATGAACCTACTTTTGCTATTGAATCGTTAAATGATTATAAGAATATGACAATTGAACGGTTACGTAAAGGGGTAGAAGAACTTTGTAAAGCAAACCAAATTGAGTTAATTCGTGGCAAGGCTCAATTTATAAATCAAAAGCGTTTAGGTATTGAAATGTCTCATCATTTTGATTTATATGATTTTGAGAAAGTCATTATAGCGACCGGAAGCACTGCTGAAATACCAACAGAGTATCGCTCTGCCAAAATCCTAACAGAAGCTGAACTTTATCGGTTAACGGAGATTCCTCCTCATCTTATCATTTATGGTCATAGTTATATTGCATTAGAAGCGGCCTTTACTTATCGTCAACTTGGTGCAGATGTGACCCTCATTTTAAATAAAGAAAATTTCTCATTTGATGAAAGTATTAATAGGGAGTTACAGCGATTATTAAAGAAGCAAAAAATCAAAGTATACCGTGATTATCAATTAATAGATATAAAAGAAAGTCATACTCTCTTGCAGCTGAAGTTATCTAAATCAGACCAGGAGATCACATGTGAAGGTAGTCATGTATTTATGGAAGGAACGCATCATGGGAATATCAAGACCCTCGATTTACAAAGAATAGGTGTGGAATGTACAACTGATGGTTTTATTAAAGTAAACCAGCAATTACAAACAAATATACCGACAATATACGCTATTGGTGATGTCACGGGTGGCGGGCAATCGGCTGTTAAGTCAATTAAAGAAGGAAAAGTGGTCGCTGAGAGGATAGCTGGCTTGAATAGTGAAGTGGATTTAAGCTTAATGCCAGCAGTTGCCCATACAATACCACCTCTTGCAACAGTGGGCATGACAGAACAAGAAGCAAAAGAAAAAGGGTTAAACATTGCTGTTAGTCAATTCAATTATAGCGGCAATGGCTATGCGATGGTGACTAGTGAAAAAAGTGGCATCATGAAAATTATTAAAGATGCAGATAATGATGTGCTACTCGGCTTTCATGCCATTGGTTCTTCAGCTATTGAATTAATTAGTACAGCAGTCACAGCCATGGAACTCGTTGGTCGTGACGAAGACTTAAATTTCCCACTGTACCCTCACCCGAGTTTTAACGAAACCATTTTAGAAGCAATTGAGGGCTTGAATAACCGTGCGATTCATATGAAACCGAATGAGAAAAAATCTGTTAAGGTGTGAACAGTAATCATAATGAAGCTAGGCGTGCGTATTCGATGGGCACTTCTAGCTTTTTTACATTTTCAATGCGATTTAAAGGTAGAAATTTAACTTTTAAGTAGAAAAATCTTTATTTTTTGTCATTTCTATTGTAAGAACATGTTGACGCATAGAGAGAAGTTTCAGTAAACTTAGTATTGATGTGCAAGGGAGGACAAGCTGAATGCAAATGACCATTTTCGTATTGCCGATTTCTATGTTACTCTTTTTTGTTTTGTTTTTCGGAATTGGTTTTATATTAAATATGCTTTTAAGAATGTCATGGATCATGGCAATTGTTTATCCAATTGTCGTTATTAGGATTATTGATAAGGTTCGACTCATTGAATACTTTAATGACACTCGTGCTGCCTTTTCTAGTCTTTGGACGGAAATCACGAGTCTCCAATTAGCTGATATTCTCATCTTGAGCAGTGGCTTTGTTGGTGCCATTGTTGCTGGCATAGTCATTAACATGCTCCGCAAAAGAGGATATCGTATGTTTTAATCTATACATAGGGAAAGAAAACTCTACTATATATATAAAAGTAGAGTTTTTTGTATTTTAAAATAATGTCGTTTATTGTGGTGGAATCTTTTATAATGGATAAAAAGAAAGGCGGTACATCATGGCCATTATTAAACCCCTGAATCCCTCACATCAGCTCCAATTATTACGTGCACTGAGTGTGCGAAAGGAATTTTCACTCGATGAAAAACAATACTTTCACTTATTGCTTAAAGGTTACGAAGGAGAAAAAAGGTGGCGAGAATATTTAAACGGCTTTCCTTCTGAAATCCCTATTCTATTTGACCTCACGCTAAAAAGTAATCATACGATTTTTCAGGTAGATGCACTCATGGTTCACCAGCATCATATTACTTTTTTTGAGATTAAAAATTTTAGCGGTAACTTTACGATAAAAGATGGGCATTGGTATCATTCAAATAAAGAAATAAAAAATCCATTGATTCAAATAGAACGGAATCAAACACTGATTCGACAATTTGTAGACCAACATCATTTACAACTAACCTTTGATTATTTGTTGGTTTTTGTAAACCCTGAATTCATGCTGTATGATTCTAAGCCAAGAAAGAAACTCATTCTTCCCCCACAAATCCCAAATCTAATAAGAAATTTAAGCCAAATGCGTCACACCCCCACAACCCATCACACAAAGATTATTCAAACTTTATTAACCCATCAAACCGAGTCTCCATTGTTCGTCATTACAGAGTATACATATCAGGAATTAGCCAAAGGGCTATTTTGTAAAAGATGTAGGGATAAGATGGAAAGGAAAGCTAATCGGGTCATCTGCCCTAAGTGTAAAAGTCAGTGTCCCTTGGAAAGTGCATTGTTAGATCTGATTCATGATTTTTCCATTCTTTTTCCTGCTTTGAAAATAACGAATCATGTCATCTTTAATTGGTGTAATGGAACCATAAGCAAATCAACTATTAGAAGAGTCCTCCTAAACAATTATTCCATAAAAGGAAGTGGTCGAGGTACTTATTATGAAAGAAAATAAAACAATGGAAGGATTGCTTCAAATGCGTGATTGATGAGAAATTTGGTAGTGTTCACGCGTAAACGAGTCAGAAATCCGTGATTGAAGAAGAATGTGGTAGGATTCATGCTAAACGAGTCAGAAATCCGTGATAGAAGAGAAATGTGGAAGTGTATAGGCGTAAACGCACCAAAAATCCGTGACCGAAGAGAAATGTGGTAGGATTCATGCGTAAACGCGTCAAAAATCCATGACCAAAGAAAAAGATGGTAGGATTCATGCGTAAACGCGTCAAAAATCCATGACCAAAGAAAAAGATGGTAGGTTTCATGCATAAATGCGTCAAAAACCCGTGATCGAAGAGAAATGTGGTAGGATACATGCGTAAACGCGTCAAAAATCCGTGACTGAAGAAAAAGATGGTAGGATACATGCGTAAACTCGCCAAAAATCCGTTACCGAAGAAAAAAGTGGTAGGATACATGCGTAAACGAATCAAAAATCCGTGATTGAAGAAAAAGATGGTAGGATACAGGAGTAAATGGGTCAGAAATCCGTGATAGAAGAGAAATGTGGAAGTGTATAGGCGTAAACGCGTCAAAAATCCGTGACTGAAGAAAAAGATGGTAGGATCCATGCGTAAACGCACCAAAAATCCGTGACTGAAGAAAAAGAAGGTAGGATTCATGCATAAACGCGTCAAAAATCCGTGACTGAAGAAAAAGATGGTAGGATTCATGCATAAATGCGTCAAAAATCCGTGACCAAAGAAAAAGATGGTAGGATTCATGCGTAAACGCGTCAAAAATCCATGACCGAAGAAAAAAGTGGTAGAATCCAGGCGTAAACGAATCAAAAATCCGTGATTAAAGAAAAAGATGGTAGGATTCATGCATAAATACGTCAAAAACCCGTGACTGAAGAAAAAGACGGTAAGATTCATTCGTTAAACACGTCAAAAATCCATGACCGAAGAAAAAAGTTGTAGGATTCGAGCAGAAAGCTATTGGACCAAGAGAGTGAATCTCTTGGTTTTTTTGATACGAAAGTCCAAGCGGTTATTAGTTTGCTATCAAAGTGATGAAGAAAATTGAATTTACATAAGGGTTTTATTTGATTATAGGACCGTATGTTTAGCTTCTTTCTAAAAAAAATGAATATTACCTTGAATTAAGGGAAATGACTATTGTTGGGAGGAGTGATTAACTGATGTATGATATAAAAAAATGGGCGAAAAGAATGGTGATAGCTGTAGCGTTTTCTTTCGCGTTATTATCCACATTCCAAACGATTTCAGGTGTAGAAGCAAAGCAAGTGATTGATTATATGAGTGAACAAGCTAATGAAGGAGAGGGATCTACCCTATCTTTCAAACATGCTTTAAAATCGATTGGACTGGCCTTTAAAGATTTAAATAAGACTTTGGAAGCAGATCATTTGAAATTATCAGCAAGCACAGTTGCTGAGGAACCACCTTCTTTGAATGATTGGGATTGGTCACAATACGACACTAAGGAAGTAATCGCAACCGGATACACGGCCTATTATGAGTCGACAGGTAAAAATCCAGGTCATCCTGAATTTGGTATTACATATTCTGGTGTAAAGGTGAAAAGGGATTTATATTCTACGATTGCTGCAGATTTAACTGTTTTCCCCATTGGTACGATACTGTGGATTCCTGATTATGGGTTTGGGGTAGTTGCTGACAAAGGTGGCGCCATTAAAGGAAATAAATTGGACTTATATTATGAAACAGTAGATGATGTATATAATTCTTGGGGGAAGAAAACTTTGGATGTTTATGTAATATCAATCGGTGATGGTACGTTAACTGAAGAAGATTTACAAGAGTTAAATGAAACGGAATCACTACAAGTATTTAGACAGCAGTATACAAAAGAATAAAAACTAAAAAAGTAATGGGGGATGAGTACCCATTACTTTTTTAGTGGAGAAGAATATATTGTCGGATGTAATAACTGCCCCAATTTGATTGCCCCTTCGATTAATCTTGGTGATGGACGGCAAAACAATTCTTCCTCTAGGACATAAACGTTATTGTTTTTCATTGCATCCATATTTGACCAACCTGGACGTTTCTGTAAAATGACTGGATTCACTTTTTCCTGTCTTACACCTACCCAGGCTAAACAAATGACATCAGGATTTTGCGCACGGATGGTGTCCCAGTCTGTCTGGATATTTGCTTGTTCTTTAGATGCGAAAAGGTTTTTGCCGCCCACAAGTTCACTAATTTCAGTTAGCCAGTTTGTACCTCCAGGTGTAAAAACGGGCTTTGGCCACCATTCCCAATAAATAGAGAGAGGAGTCTTCACCTGTTTAGCTAACTTCTTTAAGTTTATCACTTCTTCATGAAAGCTTGCTGCGGCTTGCATGCCGACTTCTTTTTCTCCTAGGGCTGTGGCTACAGTGATTAAGTCATTTTCTATATCTGTTAAGCTTTGTGGATTTAATGTTATGTAGGGAATGCCTCGTTCATCCAATGCAAGAATATTTTTTTCCATACCCGGTACACTTAAGGATGCCAGCACAAGGTCTGGTTTAGCCTTTTCTACAGCGTTCATATCTATAGAGAGGTCTGGACCCAGTTTTGGTAGAGTATTTACTGCTGCTGGCCAATCAGAGTAATCATCAACAGCGACAAGTTGATCGGTTAATCCTAAGTAGGCGAGAATTTCTGTATTACTAGGGCAAAGAGAGGCGACTCGCATGATTGAAACCTCCAATATCTTAAAATATCAATGCATATAAGAATAATGTTAATAAAATACCTGTTAATCCTCCAAAAAACACTTCTACTGGTTTATGGCCTAATAATTCTTTCAGTTCTTTACGTTTTACTTGGTCTGGCTTTTTGGGCCATGATTTCGCTTCATCGACAAAACGGTTAAAGTCATTGACAAGCTGATTAAGCACAATGGCTTGTTCACCCGCTTGCCTTCGGACTCCGGTTGCATCAAACATAGTAATGATAGCAAACATGGCTGATATCGCGAAGGGAACTGAATCTAATCCTGCCTCGATGGCCACCCCTGTTGATAAAGCTGTAACGGCAGCAGAGTGAGAGCTTGGCATCCCTCCAGTACTTGTTAACAGAGACCAATCTAGCTTTCTTGTAGCAAAAAAGGTAATAGGGACTTTTACAAATTGTGCAAAGAAAATGGCAGCTAATGCTGACCAAAGAGGAAAGTTCAAAAATAATTCCATTATTTAACCACCTTATCGATGTTTGTATTCTTTGTTCGTGTTTAATATTAATTAATTATTACTATAAGGAAGGATTTTCTATTAGTAACAGATTAGCACAAAACATTTTGATTTGAAAATCAGATCTACTTAGACGATAAAGTTAGCTAGTCGAAATAATGCGAAAGATTAGATATAATGATTATATATCTTATGGAGGTGTTAAAATGTTTACAGTTAAAAAAGAAAATCTTTATGACTCCGCTCATGAAGTTTTAATTATCGGTTTGTTCGATGAACCGAATATAATAAAAGATGAATTATCTTCTTTGGACGAAAAATTTGAAGGACAAATGAATGATTTTCTTAAGCAAGGTGATATATCAGGGAAGTTAAAATCAGTAAGTAAAGTACATACCTTCAATAAAATTGGTGCAAAGAGATTATTATTTGTGGGTCTAGGTAAGAAAAAGACATTACAATTCAATGAATTAAAAGAAGCGATAGGCTTAGCCTTTAAAGAAATTCAAAAAAGTAAACTTTCGGAAGTAGCCGTTTTTTTAGACACATTTACTGTTGCCGATCAGCTTGATGCCCTCGATGTTGGTCATGCAGTTAGTGAAGCATATACCCTTGCTACCTATCGTTTTGAGGGATATAAACAAAAGTCAAATGAACCTGAAAAGACAATTGATAAAATCACAGCCTATACGACTGAAAATAGAGAAGATGTTTTATCTGCTTTAACAGTTGGTTATGCCTATGGTAAGGGAACAAACTCTGCAAGAACTTTAGTGAATATGCCTGGGAATATGTTAACAGCAACAACAATGGCAGAATATGCGATTGAGTTAGCTAATAAATATGATTTGGAAATAGAAATATTAGATAAGAAAGAAATGTTAGAGCTTGGGATGGGTGCGCTGTTAGCTGTCAATCAAGGTTCGACAGAGCCACCGAAAATGATTGTTCTAAAATATCAAGGGAAAGATCAGTGGGAAGATGTCATTAGTCTAGTTGGAAAGGGAATTACCTTCGATACTGGTGGTTACTCGATAAAACCGAAAACAGGGATTGTTGGAATGAAAACAGATATGGGCGGAGCTGCAGCCGTTCTGGGTGCGATGGAAATCATCGGGGAGTTAAGACCAGAACAGAATGTATTAGCCGTTATTCCATCAACAGATAATATGATAAGTGGATCTGCCTTTAAACCAGATGATGTTATTACTTCGTTAAGTGGAAAAACAATAGAGATCTTAAATACAGATGCAGAGGGGCGTCTCGTTTTAGCTGATGCCATTACGTACGCAAAACAGCATGGTGCCAATTATTTAGTCGATGTTGCTACTTTAACGGGAGGTGTTATTGTTGCCTTAGGAGAAGAAACAACAGGTGCGATTACTAATCATGAAACCTTCTTTGAACAAGTATTAGAAGCCTCATTCGAAGCAGGCGAAGCGATGTGGAGACTCCCATTATTTGAAAAAGATAAACAAAGAATTCGCAATAGCCCAGTGGCAGATTTAAACAATTCACCAGGAAGAGAAGGCCATGCGATTATGGCGGGCGGCTTTATTGGAGAATTTGCTGAAGATACACCATGGGTGCATTTGGATATAGCTGGTACATCTACAACAAATAAACCTTATGAATTAGGTCCTGCTGGAGCCACAGGGGTAATGACGCGTACATTAGCTCTACTAGTAGAAAGATTTGAAGTAAAGTAATCAACCATTCATTAAAAGCATCTTAAAGGATGAGAAACTCCTTAAGATGCTTTTTTACTCCTCCTTAGCACTTATATTTGCATAGGTGAAACCTCCGATAGTTGATGAATAAGAGTGAGAATTATGGAACTTTTCTTAAAAATCCATTATTTGACGAACTTGAATCAGTATGTTAATTTATTACTCTAACACTTTACTAAAATAAAGCAAATAATAAATAGAAAGAAAGGTTTTAATCATGAATGCTGTTTTACTTGCTGTATTAGTCATGTTAATACTAAGTCTATTACGTGTAAATGTCGTGTTATCCCTTATTATAGGTGCATTGGTGGGAGGGTTAACAGGTGGACTTGGTATAACAAACACAATTGAAGTCTTTACAAATGGTTTAGGTGGCAGTGCAGAAGTAGCGCTTAGTTATGCTTTATTAGGAGGCTTTGCTATTGCTATTTCTCGTACAGGTCTACCTAATCTTCTTGTTGATAAAATTATTCAAAAGGTAGGGAAAGAGGGAGAGACAAGAAAGAAAGGGTTATCTAAAACATTAGTCATTTTGTCATTGTTAATTATGGCGTGTTTCTCACAAAATCTAATTCCTATTCATATTGCATTCATCCCTATCTTAGTCCCACCATTATTAAAAGTGATGAATGAATTGAAGATAGACAGAAGATTGATTGCTTCCGTTCTTACATTTGGTTTAGTTACTCCTTATATGCTTATCCCTGCAGGGTTTGGCCAAATATTTCACCAAATCTTAGCAGATAATATGACAAGTAGCGGTTTGAATGTTGATATGCAACAAATACCACTAGCTATGCTACTTCCAGCTTTAGGTATGGTTGTAGGCTTAATAATAGCCGTATTTATATCTTATCGAAAACCGAGAGACTATCAATCATCAGAAATCATAGAAACTGAAACGGTATCTTATAGTATGCGCGGTGTCTTATTTGCTGTATTATCAATCATTATTGCGTTAGTTGTACAAATACAACTAGATTCAATGATTATGGGAGCAGTGGCCGGTATTATAACTGTCTATTTAAGTGGGACCATAAAGGGCGCTGAAGCAGATAGCTTATTAACAGATGGAATGAAAATGATGGCATTTATCGGGTTTGTCATGCTCGCGGCATTTGGTTTCGGTGATGTGCTGAAAGAAACAGGGGATGTTGAAGTCCTTGTGTCGAATGTAGCTGAGATGATAGGGAATAATCAAGCCTTTGGTGCGTTATTAATGCTTTTAGTAGGCTTATTAGTCACAATTGGTGTTGGTTCATCCTTTTCAACTATCCCAATCATCACGACCATTTTTGTGCCTTTATGTATAGAGCTAGGGTTTAGTCCTATGGCAACGATTGCATTAATTGGTGCATCTGCTGCATTAGGTGATGCTGGATCACCTGCTTCAGATAGTACACTTGGACCGACATCTGGATTGAATGTGGATGGTAACCATAATCATATTTGGGATACATGTGTACCAACATTTATTCATTATAATATACCTGTCATTATATTTGGATGGATTGCTGCAATGGTATTATAAAAAAATAAACGAGTATTACTTAAACCCGATCATATTTGATTGGGTTTATTTTTGTGAACTCGACCTGAGGCAATGGATATAGGTCGAGTTTTCTGAATCATGAATGACTAAGCATGTAAATCTGACCGTCAAAGAACAGAATCGAGTAAAAAGTGAAAAAGTAATAAAGTCTAAGCCATAAAGCTAAATGTAGTCGTACATTGCATATGTCACTATAAACACCTAAAGGAAGCTAGGATTTAACAGATAAGATATGAATAGAAACTATTAAAGAATATTGACAGGATATCAGTTCCCTCAGTCAATCTTCTTTTCATTTTCCAACGCGATCTTTAGAACTAGATATTCGTTTTAAGCATTACCGCATAAAGGATAACAAGATGGTTCCAACCAAATCTGAGGAGGAACCATTTTTGTTTAAAATTTAATGCCGAAAAGCATTGTAAGGATATTACGCTTTTTTATTCTTTTTTTGGGAAAGGTACTAACAGTAGGGCTGTCAGAGGGAATAGGAGACACTTGCATGAAATTCTGCTTTTCAAGTATGTGTATACGTTCATGTAAACGTTCAATTTCTGCGTGTAATTCTTCTAACTCCTGCCGGTGATGTAGCAACTGATAAGAAGTCACATCATCTGCTTTTGCATTTAAGCGTTGTTCTAACATATCTATTCTTGCGCTAAGTTCATCATTAGATATCTGTGGACTAGATATAGTGGCGTGCCGAATTTTTTTGCTAGTTACTTTAATGTCTTGAAGAAGGACACCTGAATTTAATTGATTATGAACTCTTTTTAATAATTGAATATCTTCTTCTGAGTAAGCATAATGTCCATGCTCATTTTTTGTCATATTTAAATTTAGCTGTTTTATCCATCGCTGAATAGTACTTTGGGATACACCGAGTAGTTTCGCTACAGCGCCTGTATTCAAAAGTAATCTCCTCCTTATCATTACTTTATTAAGAAGCATTCGCTTATAGAAATATATTTTCCTTTACGTTTGACAAAACAAGTGTTGCTTCGTCAAAGATAGTGAATATTTTACAACCTTTTGAGTAATAATCGTTTTTAGTGGGGAGAATGAAGAAAACAGATGGGAGGATAGGTGAAATGACAGAATACGAATTAGAAGACATCTTCCATGAGTCAGGGCATTACCACTTATATGAACAATTAAAGTATAAATTATGGATTGCTTATCAATGGCTAGAGGCAGATCGAAATATACTATCCGAGTTCCTAAATATTTATGATTTTGACCACGACGAAGAATTATATTGTAAGGAATTCTTATTTCATTATAAGATCTTTAAAAACATAAAGAAGAAGAATGCTTTTTATTAAATGAACAGGTAAATAAAAAAAGCCCCCAAATTATTCAATTTGTGAGGCTCTTATTACTTGCGTAATGAAGGGAGTTATTTTGTTTTATAATGTTGTGTGAAGAATTCGTCTGTTTCTTGTACAACAACTTTCCTCAACAGGAGTAGACCAACTAAGTTCGGAATCATCATTAATGCGTTAGCCATATCAGCAAATGCCCAAACGGTAGCTAAGTTAACCATTGCACCAGCTGCACAAGCAATAATATAAATCGCGCGGTAGCCTGCAATTCCTTTTGTACCAGCTATATATTCAAAGCATTTCTCACCGTATACATACCAGCCTACAATTGTTGTAAATCCGAAAAAGATAACAGAAAAAGCGACGATATATTCTCCTGCTGTTCCTAATACTGATGCAAATGCTGCACTCGTTAATGCACCACCATCGAGATTAGGGTCATGGGTTACGCCAGAAAGTAATCCACCTGTATAATCCCAAAAGCCAGTAATGATTAATACAAGTCCAGTCATTGTACAAACGATGATGGTAACAATGAAAGTGCCTGTCATAGCAACAAGTGCTTGCTTCACAGGATGGTCTGTTTTGGCATTACCGGCGATTAAAGCAGCAGTACCTAAACCAGCTTCATTAGAGAAGATTCCTTTTGAGACACCATTTTTAATTGCCTCTGATACAACAACTCCTACAAAACCACCGGTTGCTGCGATCGGATTAAAAGCATAATGAAAAATTAATTGAAATGACGGAATAATCATTTCATAATTGACCGCAATGATGATTAAAGCGCCACCAATATAAAGAAAAGCCATAATGGGAACAAAGAATCCAGCGACGGTACTAATTCTTTGAATACCTCCAAAAATAATAAGTGAAGCAAAAACAGCTAAAACGATGCCAGTAATCACACTGTTGATACCAAAGGATTCACTAGCTACTTGAGCAATCGTATTAGATTGCACGCTATTCCCTATACCTAAAGCGGCAAAAGCACCAAAAATGGCAAAGGCAATGGCTAACCATTTAAACTTAGCTCCTAATCCTCTCTCAATATAGTACATGGGTCCACTTGAATATTCACCATTGCTATTCTTTACACGATATTTCATTGCTAGTAAGGCTTCCGCGTATTTAGTAGCCATCCCGAAAAGCCCAACAATCCACATCCAAAAAATGGCGCCTGGTCCACCTAAAGTGATAGCTGTGGCGACTCCAGCGATGTTTCCGTTACCTATTGTTGCTGCCAATGCAGTCATTAACGCTTTGAAATTACTTACATCGCCTTCATCATTTGTATCCTTCGCGTTTCCTTCCTTTGTAAATGCTAATTTGAAAGCATAATAAAGTTTCGTAAATGTACGGCCTTTAAGCATGATTGTTAGAAGTAGGCCCGTCCCAAATAATAAGATTAAACTGGGGGTTCCCCACAAAAAGGAATTAACTTTTTCAAGTATGTTCATAATGTCCACAGATGAATCTTCCTCTCTTTAGTTGAATATCATACTATATTTTTTAAAATGTAATCGCTTTCTTAAATGAATAAACCAAAACCATTTTCATCTTGGTAAAATTCTTGAAGTGCACGGAAAATTATAAGAATACTTATTATTGTAAAATTATACAAAGATAACTTCAATCAATTTTAAAAAAGTTTAACTATTTATAATAATCAATAAGTTTAAAAAGAGCTTTTCGACAGCATGTAAAGGTTTAGATATAATAAAAAAAAGAGGCAGTTGGAGGTTTGAAATGGAGAGAGAAAAACAGTACGGGAAAGATCCATTTAAACGATCATTTGATAACTTAGAAACATTTGTAGATAAAATTAGAGATGTTCTTGAATGTCCAGTTACTATTGAAGATGCTAATCATCGGTTATTAGCTTATAGTACGCATGATGATCAAACCGATCAGGCTAGGATTGCAACGATTATTAGCAGAAAAGTTCCCGAAAAGGTAATAAATAGTTTATGGAAAGCAGATGCTATACCTCAATTATTAAGGAGTGCTGAACCATTAAAGATTCCAGAAATTAAAGAAATTGGTCTGGGGAATAGGGTAGCAATCTCCATTAGGCATCAAGAAGAGGTGCTTGGCTATATTTGGGTGGTCGAACGAGATAAGTCTCTTACAGCAGAAGATATGTATTTATTAAAACTGGCTGCTCAATCGGCAAGAATTGAATTGTTGAAGCTTTATCGTCAAAAAAAGAAAAGAGAAGAAAGCTATCAGGATTTTTTCTGGCAGTTGTTAACTGGCAGATATCCCAAGCATGCAGAAGTAATAGACAAGTTAGATGATTTTCATATCAAACCATCTCTACACTCTGCTGTCATTATTTTTCGCTTTATAGACGATATAGACATGCAAACAGAACAAAGCATGATTTATCTCATTTCAACGAGCCAAAAAATCCATATGACTTTTTATGCAACGATGGGTAATGATTTTATCTTACTAGCATCTCCGCCATCTACACAGGCAAATGAAACAGATTTATCTGAGTTTGTCCAGTTTGTTATCAATCAAATGTATGTAAGATTTGAAATTGATCATATCATTAGTGGTAGTAGCAGTTTGAAATTGACCTATGACCATGTTGAAGATCGCTATTCAGAATGCTTAGAAGTACTTCGTTTAAAATCACAATATCCGAAAGAAATGCAAGAAATCTATACTTATCACCAATTGGGTGTCTTTAAATATTTGGATGCCATTCTTGATATAAGAAGCCGTGATGCATATGAACATCCCGTCATCCAACGTTTAATAGATTATGACCATGCTCATCGAACGGAGCTATTAATGACGCTAGAAGCCTTTATTTTAAATGATAGCAATGTAAATGACGCTGCTAAGATACTACATGTTCACGTTAATACATTAAATTATCGTTTGAAGAGAATTACTGAACTCACTCATGTGAACTTTAAAAGTACACATGAGAAATTTTCCTTGTATTTAGAACTGCAAATCCGCAAATACATAGAAAAAAAGCATCGTTTGTGAAATTACACAAATGATGCTTTTTCATTTTTCAAATATAAACAAAGTCATTTCAACATTCTATTATTATACTGACAATAGGGAAACATAAAATTGTCATTTATTATTTGACAATTTATTCTATGCAATTTATTCATACTTAAAAATTAATATAATAAATGGAAGGGGCCAAAAGGATATGATTATCGGCGTACCTAAAGAAATTAAAAACAACGAGAACCGTGTAGCAATGACACCAGCGGGGGTAGATGCATTAGTAAAAGCTGGACATGAAGTACTTATTGAAACGACTGCAGGACTCGGAAGTGGATTTCAAGATCAAGATTACGAGTTAACAGGCGCGAAAATCGTAGGCACGGCAAAAGAAGCATGGGCAGCGGAGATGGTAATGAAGGTAAAAGAACCGCTACCAACTGAATATGACTATTTCCGTAAAGGCCTAGTATTGTTTACTTATTTGCATTTAGCAGCAGAACCAGAATTGGCAGATGCGCTAGTGAAAAGCGGAGTAACGGCTATTGCATATGAAACGGTTGAGGTGAACCGTACACTTCCATTACTAACACCAATGAGTGAAGTTGCTGGTAGAATGGCAACACAAGTTGGAGCGCAATTCTTACAAAAAACAAACGGCGGCCAAGGAATATTACTTGCGGGTGTACCAGGTGTATCAAGAGGAAAAGTGACGATTATTGGTGGGGGCGTTGTGGGTATTAATGCTGCGAAAATGGCCATCGGTCTTGGTGCAGATGTAACAATCATTGATTTAAGCCCTGAAAGACTTCGTCAACTTGATGATATTTTCGGTAATAGTATTCAAACATTAATGTCTAATCCATTAAATATTGCTGAATCTGTAAAAGAAGCTGACCTTGTAATTGGTGCTGTACTCATTCCAGGAGCAAAAGCGCCAAAATTAGTAACAGAAGAAATGATTCAAACGATGAAACCTGGTGCAGTCGTTATCGACGTTGCGGTTGACCAAGGTGGTATTCTTGAAACGGTTGATCATGTAACTACACATGATGATCCAACATATATTAAACATGGTGTTGTGCATTATGCTGTGGCAAACATGCCAGGTGCCGTGCCAAGAACATCAACAATCGCTTTAACGAATGTAACGATTCCTTATGCATTACAAATAGCGACTAAAGGTGCACATCTAGCTGTTGAGCAAAACCCAGCATTGAAATTAGGGGTAAACGTAGTAAATGGGCATGTAACGTATGAAGCAGTCGCAAGGGACTTAGGATATGATTATGTTCAAGTTGAGGCAGCATTTGCAAATGAAGAAATAACAAACTAATGATACTTTTTCCTACCTCTTATTGGGGTAGGTTTTTTTATTCTTTGAATGAAATATTAGACGATGTATGAATTTGTGAGAGTGGTTCAGTTAATACTAAATCATGTTGAACGCGA
Source organism: Cytobacillus sp. FSL R7-0696 (assembly GCF_038006865.1). Classification (NCBI taxonomy): domain Bacteria; kingdom Bacillati; phylum Bacillota; class Bacilli; order Caryophanales; family Bacillaceae; genus Cytobacillus; species Cytobacillus sp. FSL R7-0696. The sequence goes on from NZ_JBBOWA010000001.1 coordinate 2,674,972, forward strand.
TTTTCTTATAGCTTTCATTTATTATGCTTTTGCTATGATGGGTAACGTCTCTTCAGGAGCCTCTTCACCATTCAAAGGATTGAATAGGGCTGTATTTCTCTAGTTAAACATATAGGGGATATTCGATTTCATTCAAATAAATAAAACAGAAAAATGGATTGTATTCTTTGTACGGGATGGTTTATCTTTTCACATTTTGTTATTGATCGTCTTATTTTTGACATCTTCTGTGTACTAATTAGTCTAGTAATAGAAAAAAGTTCACTTTTAGGGGGCTTAAAAAGTGAAGTGAAAAGCCATTAGACCAAGAGCCTTCAATCAAAAGTTGACATTTTTCATGAAACTCTATATAATCTTCAAAAAAATAGTTAAACGTTGATGAGGAATAGTAAGTTTTCATCATTATTTTCAGAGAAGGTATCCGTTTGTGCTGTGAGATATCTATTAATGAAAAGCTGAACCTGCCCTCTGAGTACATATTCTTTAGAATATGCGGTTTACTTGTTGAACCGTTATCAATAAGAGTGCAAAGCTTTGCTTTGAAATAGGGTGGTACCACCAGTCATTGGGTCCCTATTTGAAAGCAGGGCTTTTTTGTGTCTTTGAGAATAAAAATTAAAAATGAGGTGTCAATATGGGTAAACAGTTTGTGAAAGAAATAACATCAATGAATGAAGATTTTCCACAATGGTATACAGATGTCGTAAAGAAAGCTGATTTAGTCGATTATTCGAGTGTGAGAGGTTCCATGATTATTCGTCCATATGGTTACGCCCTTTGGGAGAACATTAAATCAGCACTTGATCAAAAGATAAAAGAAACTGGGCATGAAAATGTTTATATGCCTCTATTTATTCCTGAGAGCCTTCTTCAGAAAGAGAAAGATCATATTGAAGGATTTGCCCCAGAAGTTGCTTGGGTAACTCATGGTGGAGAAGATGAGCTTGCTGAAAAACTTTGTGTGCGCCCGACATCAGAAGTACTATTCGGAGAACATTATAAAAATATTATTCACTCTTATCGTGATTTACCAAAGCTGTATAATCAATGGTCAAATGTTGTTCGATGGGAGAAAACAACAAGACCATTTTTACGAACGTTGGAGTTTTTATGGCAAGAGGGCCATACTTGTCATGCGACGGATGAAGAAGCGTTAGAAGAAACAGTAAAGATGCTTGAAGTCTATGCAGATATTTGTGAAAATCTTTTAGCTATCCCTGTTGTTAAAGGCAAGAAAACGGAAAAAGAAAAGTTTGCTGGCGCAAAATTAACTTATACAATTGAAAGTTTAATGCATGATGGTAAAGCGCTACAATCAGGGACATCTCATCATTTAGGAGATGGCTTTGCAAAGGCATTTGGGATTCAATTTACCGACCAAGATGGAAAAGAGCAGTATGTGCAGCAAACTTCTTGGGGATTCACAACCAGAATTATCGGTGCGATGATTATGGTCCACGGTGATGACAGAGGTTTAGTAATTCCGCCAAAGGTTGCCCCAAAGCAGGTAATGATTGTTCCTATTGCGCAACATAAGGATGGCGTATTAGATTTTGCCTATGATTTAAAAGAAAAACTAAATAAAGTAGCGCGCGTAGATATTGATGCAAGTGATAAAAAGCCAGGTTGGAAATTTAATGAATATGAAATGAAGGGTGTGCCCATTCGCTTAGAAGTAGGGCCTAAAGATATTGAAAAGGGTCAAGTCGTACTTGCAAGAAGAGATACAGGAGAGAAAATGGTCACTCCATTAGAAAATCTAGAAGAAACAATTGTTCAACTTTTAGAAGGGATTCAAACTTCACTTTATCATAAGGCAAAAGAACACTGCAACGATCATACGTATGAAGCATATACTTATGAAGAGTTTAAGCAGATATTTAATGAAAAACAAGGGTTTGTCAAAGCGATGTGGTGTGGTAATCAAGCATGCGAAGAGAAAATAAAAGAAGACACAAGTGTGACTTCCCGTTGTATGCCATTTGATGAAACGGCGATTGCTAAAGTGTGTGTGTGCTGTAAAGAAGAAGCAAAGCATCTTGTCTATTGGGCTAAAGCTTATTAAGAAAAAAATTTTATTGACCCATATCTTTTTTTCACTTATAGCCGTTTAAGTAATAGAAAGTGTGAAGGGGTGAAGGAAACAATGCATAAGGAGCAGATGGTAAGCCGGTCAGCAACGTTAGATTTGATTGCGAAAAAGTATTATCGAGACTTAGTAAACTATTGCACCTTTCTTTGCCAAAATGAGTGGGATGGAGAGGACATCGCGCAAGAAACCATCTTGAAGGCAATGAAGTATAACGAAACTAAAATAACACGAGCTTTATTAAAGAAAATTGCTTATCATCAATGGATTGATGTGGTTAGAAAAAAGAAAAAAGAGCAATTAACAGAAAATCATGTTGATATCGAAACGAGAAATCATCATTTGACAGAAACAATTGAATTATTATTAGAGAAATTAACTGTGCAACAGGCGCTAGCTTTTTCATTAAAAGAAGCGTTTTTATTTAAGAATAGTGAAATTGCAGAGATGTTAAATATGAAAGAAGCCTCTGTTAAGAGTTTATTGCATCGAGCAAGAAAACGTTTAGGAACAGATATGAAAGAATTGAATCAGCAGTGGGATGAGCCGGTCAAGAGAAAAATCTTTCAAGTTTTCCATCGGGCACTTGAGCATCAACATCCCACTGAGCTTATCAAATTACTGCCAGTAATCAGTCATTATAGTACTTCCAAGCAAAGCACCCCTTCCAATGCTTTCAATATGATGGCAGCTTAATGCTTGCCTTTTTGGAGGTTTCCTAATGAGCACGATACCCTATGTAATTGAACAAACGGCTAAAGGTGAACGGTCCTATGACATTTATTCAAGACTATTGAGAGATCGGATTATTATGATTGGTGAAGAAATCAATGATCATATGGCGAATAATATTGTTGCACAAATATTATTTTTAGCTGCAGAAGATGAGAAAAAAGATATTTCACTCTATATTAATAGTCCTGGAGGATCAACAACAGCGGGCTTTGCTATTTTGGATACACTCGACTATGTAAGGTGTGATATTCGCACTATCTGTACAGGGATGGCTGCCTCATTTGGTGCACTACTGCTTCTATCTGGCACGAAGGGAAAACGATTTGTGCTTCCTCATAGCGAAGTAATGATTCATCAGCCCTTAGGTGGTGCAAGAGGGCAAGCGACAGATATTGAGATCTCTGCAAGAAGGATATTAAAGCTAAAAGACGTAACCAACCAAATGATTGCCGAGAAAACAAATCAACCATTAGACAAGGTGAAGTTGGATACAGAGCGTGATTATTTTATGAGCGCACAAGAAGCGGTGGATTATGGAATCGCGGATGCTATTTTAACGAAGAGTGAATGATACTAACTCACATTAAGCCCACGCTTAATTGATGATAGATGCATATGTAATAGGGAAGGTACCCAGCTTTTAATTAAAGGAGGTAATCCCTAGTGCATTATTATTATCGACATCCTGGTGTTTCGGACGAACGCTTTTTTCCCTTTTTGGCGGCGCCATTTGTTGGCGGTTTTCTTGGAGGATTAGCGGGAGGGGCTTTAGCCGCACCGCTGTTCTTTAGACCTAGGCCGTGTTTTGGAGGACCTTGTCCACCGTATGGATACGGATACGGCCCCGGCCCTGTTCCATATGGCAATCAAGGTTTTGGTGGCTATCCAAATGCCTATGCTGGCAATCCCAATCTTTATGGACCAAATATTAATATAAATAATGAGATTAACTAGATAGAAATGATACCACGGAGAGATGCTGTGGTATTTTTTTGTAAGCTTGAATTTATATATTGAAGGATGGTACAGAAAACCCAAGTTTATATAAATAAAAAGCAGTCGTAAAATGACTGCTCTTCTATATTAGGTTTGAAAAATATGTCTTCACCCTACATTTGCATCGTAGTCCATTTTAATTTTAATGACAAATGCGCACTTTGATCACCGGCAGATTGAAAATTTAAGGTCAATCCATCTGGTGTATAAGTAACTTTCGGATGATTGTTCAGATCAGCAGATTCAATTAATTGATTAACTTTTGTTTGATTTGATTCTTGGGCAGCAGTCATAATATTATAGGAGTATTCTCTGGACTTCGCCATTTTATCAAGTAATTTACTAGCACTATTCATTAATACTTCCATTTCTTTTGCTGATTGAATGAACTGATCTGGATTAACTGGAGGGAATGAACGTAGTATATGTATTGGTGGATAAGGGTGGCAATAAATAGGATAGGTATAAGGATACGGACAAATAGGAGAGGGATTAAAACGTGTAGGATACATCATAGGTCTCCTTTCAATATCGCATTAGCATAAATATATGTGCCTAGGGCTTATTCTATGATTAAACAGAATATTCCCATAAAATATATGTTCGGTTATAATGGTAGTTGAGGGGAGGCGTACATATGTATCCAAAAACAATGATAGAAACGTTAGGTATTGAAATTACAAGCCTTGAAAAGGGAAAGGTTGTTGCCACTATGCCTGTAGACGGCAGAACGAGACAGCCATTTGGTATCCTTCATGGAGGGGCTTCTGTAGCGCTTGCTGAAACTGTAGCGAGCTTAGGTGCTTATGAACTCGTTGATAAAGAAACAGAAGGTGTAGCAGGACTAGAGATCAATGCTAACCATATTAAGTCAAAGAAAGACGGCGTTGTGACAGCAATTGCAACAGTTCTACATCAAGGAAAAACAACGATGGTTTGGGAAATAAAGATCGTCGATGAACAAGAAAAATTAATATGTGCATCAAGGTGTACAATGGCTGTTTTAAAATTGAAAAAGTCTTAATGAAATGCGGGTGGGAAGGTAATTTCTACCCTGCTTTTTTTTGTTTTATATGTGGCATTGTATGATGTGAAAGTTAAACCTTCGCATGGTATCCAGTATCCACACAACAATCATTACCACCTAACGAATACATGCTCTCTTTAAATGTTAAATTACTAGAAACCATTGTTAAACTAACAATTGGCAATCAGCCACAAATAGTGAAACAAACGACGTTTCCCAGCTTAAGCTTTACTCTATGATAACTGAACAAGTTAGGTTTGTGGGACACTTTCATTTGATCGTAATCAATTGTTTAAAGCCATCAAAAATATTTTTTTAATAAACCGCAAGTTACGTTTCATTCATTTGATTAGTCAAGATTGGAAAATTTGTTTATTAAAATAAAAAACGCCACCTACATGCAGTTTAGATTGCATATGGTAGCGTTTTTTTTTATAGATTCTTCCCTAATTTCTTTTTAAATTCTTCATATTTTTGTTGTTCATTAGATTTCTTTATCTCGAGGTATTCCTGGTAATCATCAACCTTACTACCTTTCATTCTTACCCCATGATGATAGGCTGCTCTTCCAAGTAAATGGCCAGCAACTGGAGCTGTTAAAAACATAAAGACGATACAGAGAAGTACTCTTGTATTAAACTCACTCTCATGAAAGTAAAAGTAAAAGAATGCAGCTAATAATATACAAAGGACACCAAGTGTAGCAGCTTTTGAAGCAGCATGGTTTCTCGTATATACATCAGGTAATCTGATTACACCTAGCGCTGCTATTAAGTGAAAAAATGCTCCGAGAATAATAAATATGACGATGATAATATTAGCGATCTCTATCATGATCAATGATGACTCCCTTCTCTAGATATTTGGAGAAGGCTACTGTCCCGATAAACGCTAATATACCAAATAGCAAAATGAACTCTACATAGGCAGTTGTATCTACTTTGATACATATTAACGCGACAATACCAACAATGTTTACTCCAACGGCGTCTAAAGCAACGATACGATCCGGCAATGTTGGGCCTATAATGATTCGGTAGACTAATGCAAGCATGGATAGAGCTAAACAAATGATTGCAATTGTAACGGCAGTTTGTATCATTTTCGGCTCACCTCCATAATCGCTTTTTCGAAGCTTGTTTGAATTGCTTCTATTTCATCCTGGACATCATTCATATCTACTGCATGAACAAAGAGAATCTTTTTATCTTCAGATATATCTACCACTAACGTACCCGGTGTTAAAGTAATTAAATTAGATAAAGTAGTGATTTCCCAATCCTTCTCTAAACGGGTTGGATAAGCAAAAATCCCGGGAGAGTTGTGTAACTTAGGTGTTAAAACAATTTTGACAACAGCAATGTTGGCTAGAATTAACTCTTTTATAAAGATAAAGAGTAATTTTACGACCGCATATATACGGTATAAATAAAAACGGCTACTGAAGAAGTTTCTAAATACAAACAGGATGAGTAGGCCGAAGAAATATCCTTTGATAAATGCTACTAGATCATACGTTGTTGTTAGAAACATCCACATAAAACCAAGACAAACATTTAATAAAATTTGAACTGCCATACTCACTACTCCTTTAGAACTGCATCGATATATAAATTGGTGTTGATTAAGCTTTCAGCAGCTTGAGACATATACGGATAAATAAAATCTGCACCTACACCATAGCAGATAGAAAGAATGACTAAGATCACTGGAGCGGTTAATAACTGCTTATAAGGAACCGTCTTTTCATTTGCATATGTCTTTGGTTCGCCCCAAACCCCATTAATAAAGATTTTCATAATAGAGATGAGTACGAATAAGCTAGATGCTAATACAATTGCAGCGCCAATGAAGTATTCAGATGAAAACCCACCCTGAACAATAAGCACTTTTCCTACGAACCCACTTAACGGTGGGATACCTGATAGTGCAAGTGCTGCAAGGAAGAAGGTCCAGCTAAATCCTGGATAATTTTTAATCAATCCACCCATTTGTTTCAAGTTATTCGTCCCCGTAATGGTCGCCATTAAACCAACGAGTAGGAATAAAGCTGCTTTAATAATCATGTCATGAATGAGGTAGAATATTGATCCTGTTAAGGCACTTTCATTCATTGTACTGACACCGAATAGGATGACACCTACTGCAACAATAATATTGTATATGATAATTTTTTTAACATCCGAATAAGCCAAGGCTCCGATAATACCAGCAATTATGGTTAATATTGCTAGAATCATGATGACCTGTTGAACATACCCGCCGTCTTCATAAAAGAATAAAGAGTACGTCCGGATGATGGAATAAACACCGACCTTCGTGAGAAGTGCCCCGAAAATTGCCATTACAGGTGCTGGAGGTGCATAATAGGAGCCCGGAAGCCAGAAGTAAAGTGGGAATATCGCACCTTTCAATCCAAATACAATCAGGAATATGATTCCAATAATAGAAATCACACCAGGTTGAGATATACCACTTATTTCACTAATTCTTGCAGCGATATGCGCCATATTCAATGTTCCTACGACTGAATACAGATAACCAACCGCAATGACGAATAGACCAGATGAAATAACGTTAACGAGTATATACTTGATGGATTCTCTTAATTGAATTTTCGTTCCACCGAGTAAAATCAACGCATAAGAAGACATCAACATCACTTCGAAAAATACGAATAGGTTAAAGATATCGCCTGTTGTGAAAGCACCATTCACACCAACAATTAGAAATTGTAATGCAGCATAAAAATGATATTTTTCACGTGCTTCGCCAATTCCCTTAAACGAATAAATGATACAAGCAAATGCGACGATACTCGTTGTTAATACAAGTAAAGCAGATAACATATCAGAGACGAGGGTAATGCCAAAAGGAGCATCCCAGTTTGATAAGTTTAATGTTTGTATGCCGTCATTTTTCACCTTATTTACTAACAAGGCAGATAGAATGACTGTGACAAAAGCCGATAGACCAGAAACCCACCTTTGAGCAATAACTGACTTATTTAAGAAGATCAGAATGACGGCGGTAATTAATGGAACTAAAATTGGTAGTATTAAAAAATTAATCATTGCCATCATTTCCTCTCAATTTCTCCATATTGTCTGTTCCAAGTTCTTTATAAGAGCGATACCCTAATACAAGGAATAGAGCGGTAACCCCAAAAGAAATGACGATTGCAGTTAAAATGAGTGCTTGAGGAAGAGGGTCTGAATATGCACTGGCTTCTTCACCTATTAGAGGGGGTGCACCTCTCTTCAAGCCTCCCATAGTTAATAAGAGAAGATGTACGCCGTGACTTAATACAGTTGTCCCTAATATGATTCGCACAACACTTCGTGATAGCATCAAGTAGGTCGCTGACATGAAAAGAATGCCGGCAATAATAATCATTAGTATTTCCATTATTCATCATCTCCTCCTATCGTTTGAATAATGGACATTGTCACACCTACAACAACAAGATATACCCCTAGATCAAACAATGTAGCTGTATGCAAGTGGAGTTCACCTAATATAGGTACATGAAGATCTCCAAAAGCATGTGTTAAAAAAGGTTTGTTGAAAATGAGTGACCCAGCACCAGTTCCAATCGCAAATACTAAACCAACTGCCACCATATATAAAAAGTTGACTGGTAAAATATTTCTTACTGTTTGTAGGTCATAGGCCAAGAGTAAGAGTAGGATGGCTCCTGAAGTTAATAAGCCACCAACAAATCCGCCTCCAGGTGTATAATGTCCAGCAAAAAAGATGTAAATGGAGAAAATCATGATGAGAAATAATAAAACTTTCGTCATCGATTGCAAGATAACGTTACTTGTTTTCAATTTTCTTTCCTCCATTTCTCCTTAACTTAATCAGACTGAAAATAGCTAGTGCAGCAATACCTAGCACAGCAATTTCAAACATCGTATCAAAGCCCCTAAAGTCAACTAGGATAACATTCACCATGTTTTTTCCAGCCGCTTCACTATACGTGTTTTCAATATAATATTGTGAGATAGAATCAAATAATTTTGTACTATGCGCTGTTAATCCAACTAAAATTACGAATAAACCCACTCCGACTGAGATAACCGCATTACGGACTTTAACTGGTACAGGATCATCTGTTAGTTTTTTCGGTAAATGATAGAAGCAAAGTAAAAATAGTGATACAGAAATCGTCTCAATTACTAGTTGTGTTAGTGCTAAATCTGGCGCTCGAAACACAATAAACAACAAGGAGACCATATATCCTATTGTTCCAGTTAAAAGAATCGAAACGATACGGGACTTAGCAAATAATAATGCGATTGATGAGATTGCAACTATCAATGTGAGTATGACTTCGTAAAAATGAATAGGTGCCAGATTATCAGTGCTAAAGGCGAAGGCGTTTTGCCCAAACAATGAACCAATAATAAGAACAACCATAAACAAAAACATATAACTTAAATAATGGTTAATCGAACCTGTCATTACATTGCGGTTCAAGCTGTGAGATCCTTTATACATTGAATCAACTAGCCCATCATAAAAACGATTAAGTGCAAGCTTCTCAGGGAAAATCCCGTAAATTCCGCGCCACTTATTTAATCCGAGATACAACAGAACCCCAACGATAATAACACCTATTGTCATAACCAACTCTGTATTAAAACCATGCCACATAGAAATATGAACATCAAACTCATACATTGGCATAACCGTTTCTATAGCAGGTACTAATATTGGTTTTATGATATTAGGGAAAAAGCCAATAACAATAACTAATGAAGCCAGAATAATTGGAGATATAAGCATACCAATTGGCGCTTCATGCGGTTTTTTCTCTAATTTTTCAGGTTGATACTTCCCTGTGAATGTTTTGAAAACAAGGATCATACTGTATATGAACGTAAAAACGCTCGCAATCCATGCAATAATTGGGATAATGATACTCCACTCAAAATCCATATGAAGTGCATTAATCATCCCAGTAAAGAACATCTCTTTACTTAAAAATCCATTAAATGGCGGAAGACCAGCCATTGAGAAGGTACCTATAATTGCAATCGTAAAAGTGATAGGCATTAGGTTCATCAAGCCACCAAGTTTACGGATGTCCCTTGTACCAGTTTCATGGTCAACAATTCCTACAACCATAAATAAACTACCTTTAAAAGTTGCATGGTTAATTAAGTGGAATATTGCTGCAGTTGTAGCGACAGTAAAATATTTCGGTTGATCGTAATGTAGCGCAGCTGCTCCTACACCTAATAAAGACATAATTAATCCAAGTTGACTTATGGTCGAAAAGGCTAGGATAGATTTTAGATCGGTTTGCTTGACCGCTGAGAAGGATCCCCAGAATAATGTGAACAATCCAAAAGCAATGATGAGCCCCATCCATAAAGTGTCTTCGGCAAAAACTGGACTCATTCTAGCTACTAGATAGATCCCCGCTTTAACCATTGTAGCTGAGTGAAGGTAAGCACTAACAGGGGTTGGTGCTTCCATCGCATCTGGTAACCAGATATGGAATGGAAATTGTGCCGATTTCGTAAATGCACCTAATAGAATACATAAAAGAGCGGCAACAAAAAGTGGGTGATCAATAATTGTGTCAGCTTGTGCGACAATTTCGGTAATACTGAACGTTCCGGTCATGTTATAGAGAAGGATGATTCCTCCCAACATAGCTAGTCCACCTAAAACGGTGATAATCATTGATTTTTGTGCACCATAGCGTGATTTCTCTCGATTGTACCAATAGCCAATTAAGAGAAAAGATGAAAAGCTAGTTAATTCCCAAAACGCATAAAGGACAATTAAATTGTCTGATAAAACAACACCAAGCATTGCCCCCATGAACAGCAATAAATAAACATAGAATGTATTTAATTTCTCTTTCTGTTTAGAAAGATAGTAAATAGAATACAGAATAACTAACGAACCAATCCCAGTAATTAATAAAGCGAATAATAAACCAAGTCCATCCACTTTAACTGTGAAGTCAATTCCTAAAGAAGAGATCCATGAAAACGATTCCATTGTTACTTGTTTATTTGTTGTTTTAGAAATAAAACTACTGAAATAAATGAACAGCAGAATAGGAAGTGGTAGTATAAACCACCCTGTGTGTACTGACTTAATATTTTTATATATAAGCGGTACAAACACTGCGATAATAAATGGCGCAATAATCGCCAAATGTAACAGTGACAAGAAATTACCCCCTTTTGAAGAAAAAATCTGTGAATTGCAAGATAATGCAGAGAAATATGCTATTCATACTAAAGTTCAACAGCTACGGTAGTAATTATAACGTAAAAAGTTATCAGTTGCATTGAAGAAATCCTCTAACAGTAGGATTCCCCATAAACTTTATAAATAAGTAGAAACACGTCGATATTTGGCAAAAATTTTTTAAATGAATAAAAAAACGAATAATTATACAAACTATTTTTAGGTGGTGGTTTGTAAATGTTTGGGAAAATAATAACTGCTATAGGCATATTTGCCATCATTTTCTGCAGTGCATGGTTCGTTGAATCACAGGAAATGTCAAATAAACTGAAGGCAGATCAACCTAAAAAGTATGAAAGTGAATGGAGTAATTTGGAAATAGAAGCGGATGTATCTGATTTTGCTCCAAGAGAGTACGTGAAAATTAGAGAAGTGTCTTGAAAAAATTTTTCCAAAAATACGTGGCTAAAGACGACTAATGAGACTTGAAAGGTCCGGGCAAATTTGACTTTGCTCGGATCTTTTTTATTTGAACAATGATGATGAGATTACCAATGAATAATGCAATCCCAAATACTATGCATAACTTCGTTGGTTTATATAGGGAAGGGGATTTTCTAAAATGACCGTACATAACATGAGAAATAAAAAAGTACATATTTGGGACAGTCAGGAATATGATGGAGTATATTTAGGTTTTAATTCAAATAACAGAAAAATAAAAAAATAGCATGCTATAATAACAATAGAGTACACGATAAAATCCGTTTATAAAGAAGGGATCTTTTCTTATTATTTACGTAAAAAGGGGGGTCACAGCTGATGGAAGGAGCAAGATATTTATTTATTGATTTTGAATTTACAATGCCAGAACGGAATTGGAAAGGTTTTTATCCTGAAATCATTGAAGTGGGCTATATTTTGGTAGAGGGTGGAAACATCGTTGACCAGTTTTCATCTTATGTGAAACCAATTAAGTACCCTCATTTATCTAAAAGGTGTAGCTCATTTTTGAAAATTTCTCAACAACAGGTTGATACAGGAATCACTTTTAAGCAAATGTTAGAAAAGTTTTCGAAAATACCAACTGTCTCCTCCTTAAAAATCGTTACATGGGGAAATATGGATATGAAGGTGCTGCGAAATAATTGTTTACATACGGAGTTACCGTTTCCCTTTGATGGTAAAGAAATAGATTTATCAATGGAGTATAAACGATTCTTCGGTAATCAGAATCAGACAGGTTTATGGAGGGCTGTGCAAGAGTATGGAAAAGAAGGCACCGGGAAGCACCATAAAGCATTGGATGATGCCTTAACGACTTATCAGATCTTTAAGCTTGTGGAAAAAGATAAGCGCTATCTAAAGAAACCGAAGCCTGCTACAATCGGGGACGTCATAGATTTTTCTAAGCTGTTGAAGCAACATGTGTAAGGACTCAAAGTAAAATTGAGTCTTATTTTTTTGCATGAAAACCTGTTTTTAATATCAAACCTTATGCAAAAAAAGTGGTCAAGGTGATAAACGCGAAAGAAAAAAAGTCGCTGTTTTTACAGTACTGCTGCTAATCTCCTGTACTTAATCAAGTGCTAGCTTGCATTGGATTCGTGAAGTGACAGAAGGAATGACGGTCATCAAGCCGTAGTACATACATACTACTTTAGAAACGAATATCAAAAGAGCAAAGGAGCTAACTAGAAATACGGAGTACAAATAAGCAATGCCCACATAAATGATTTCAAATCAGCCAGAACGGAGGGCAAAAGGGAAGGGGACTGTTAAGGGAGATTTAAGTCCTAAATGACTAAATGTGATTTAGGACTCAATCTGTGATAGTTCGTTTAAAAACAATTATTTAAAATAGTCTTTTTCTAATGATTTTAAGTTCACTAAGCTTTTTTCTGCCCATTCCGTGCTTTTGCTAAGTAATTCTGCACGCATTTTTTCAATAGCATCTTGAAGTGAAACTTGATAGTCGGGAATTTCTTCGGTAAAAGGTTTCAACATTTTTAAAGGGACATTCGTTTGTTCCCTATATGCCAAGGCTCTTCTTTCTTGAAAGAAAACGCCGTCTACTTCTTTAGGGTGATGAAGATCACCTTGTGTAGGATGCTTCAGCACTGCTAAGACCCTTACCAAATAACTTTGCGGACGGATGTCTGTGATTTCTCCAATATATTTCCCTGTTTTGTATATCCCGGTAACTTTATCTCCAATTTTTAATTCACTCATTGATGTACCTCCTAACAATTGATCTTGCCTATATTATGAATGAGAAAGAAATGAAAGACAATCCATAAAACAGATAGATAGGCTCTTTACAAACCGGTACAATATTAAAATAATGGTAGTATAATACATACACTTGGGAGTGAGAAAATGAGAAAAAAATGGTTGGTTTTATTTGCTACGCTTCTTTTATTACTTGCTGGTTGTGGTGAGAATAACGATACAGCTGATGCAGACAAAGGGGACAAGTCAACAGCAGAGGAAAAAACACAAGAAGATGATACAGGCGAAACTGCTAAAGTAAAAGGTTTCCCACAGCTTTCCAATGAAGTAGGGGAAAATGAGCAGGTCGTTAAGATGGTAACATCATTAGGCGAAATTACGATTAAACTTTTCCCCGATATTGCACCTAAGACAGTAGAAAACTTTATCACTCATAGTAAAGAAGGCTATTATGATGGCGTTATCTTTCATCGTGTTATGAAAGAGTTTATGGTCCAAGGTGGAGACCCTGAAGGCACAGGACTTGGTGGAGAAAGTATTTACGGGGAATACTTTGAGGATGAGTTCTCTAATCAATTATTTAATATTCGCGGTGCCTTATCGATGGCTAACAAAGGTGCTGATACAAATGGTAGTCAATTTTTCATTGTTCAGAATACAACATTAGGGGATGGCCTAGAACAACAAATGAAAGATAATGAATATCCAGCTGACATTATTGAGAAATATGTGGAAAATGGTGGAACGCCATGGCTAGATGGGCGTCATACTGTTTTTGGACAGGTGATAGATGGGATGGATATTGTTGATGAAATTGCACAAGTAGAAGTAAATGAAAACGATAAACCAGTAGAAGACGTGATTATTGAGAAAATACAAGTCATCGAATAAAGGTTGGTATAGATTACATCGACTGTTATAATAAGGATATCAACGAAAGTAAGAAAGGAACATAGCCGTGCTTCAAACTTATGTGTTTTCTTTATTTCTTTATTTTCCAGAAGACAAGACAGAATATATTCCGGCCGTTATATGGTTAGTTGCCTTTATGATTCTCGCAGCATTTGTAATGAGATGGTTTATTCACCACTCAAAAAAAGAGAGTGAAAAAACACGCGAACTCGAAGACCAATTAAAACAAAAAAGTAAAAACTCCTCTGTTGATTGAAGGCAACTTTCATGTTTGTAAACTTTTCGACAACCACTTTGAGTAGTGGTTGTATTTTTTTTGGATTGGGAAAAGCTAAGTGCATGATTTTCTTTTTGGAGGCTTTCTTTATGAATAAGAAGATAGTTTATTTATTATTTAGTCTATCTGTTTTATTAATGGGTTGTACAGAACAGGAAGTAAAAAAGGTAGATGTAGAAATGTTTAACGCAGTAGGAGATTCTCTTGGTAAGATTAAATTAGAAGAGCAGGCCAGTGGGGTCAAGTTAGGCTTAGATTTAAAAGGTCTGCCCCCTGGGGATCATGCTATTCATATCCATGAGAAAGGTGAGTGTGAGGCTCCTGATTTTAAATCGGCTGGTAATCACTTTAATCCCGAAGATAAAGATCATGGTTTACTGAATCAAGATGGTCATCATGCGGGAGATTTACCTAATATTATTGTGGAAGATGATGGGAAAGTGAAGACAGACATAGTTGCAGCTGAAGTTACAATGAAAGATGACAAGTCTTCATTATTAACAAAAGATGGTACATCTATTGTCATTGATGAAAAAACAGATGATGGAATGACACAGCCTTCTGGCGACTCAGGGGAAAGAATTGCATGTGGAGTGGTTTCAAAGAACAAAGAACCAAAGCAGAAAGAAGCACAAAATAGTAAGAGTTAACCAATACTATGTACACGGAAGGAAGAACAAACTCTGGAAGGGATTTGTTCTTTTTTTATTGTTTAGGAAACGATAAAAAACCAGGCTTGTTTATCGATAGAAGAGACAGTAAACCATTAGAGTGAGCGAAGTCAGTCATAAGTTTTTTAAAATAAATGAATGAAAATCATTACGTGAACAAAAGTAAGAATATTATGTAAAAAACCATATTTATTTTATAGTAAATATGCTTTAATAGGGTAAAGGGAGGGGACTTTATGAAGCAACTAGAAAATAGTGTAGTACAACTGATTCCAATGGAAACTTGTCATATTGAAGGGATAAACAAGGCAGCGAAAGACGAGTCAATTTGGACACATATGTCAGTCGATTTAACCCAATATAGTGATGTCGTTACATATGTTGAAGCGGGTATCAAAAAGCGTGAAGAAGGAAGAGAGTTCCCTTTTGTTATTTTTAATAAAAAGGAGCAGCAAATTATTGGCTGTACCTGGTTTTTAGATGTGGACCTTACCCATAAAAGGTTAGAAATCGGTTCAACATGGCTTCATCCTCATTATTGGCGCAGTGCCATCAATACAAACTGTAAATACCTTTTATTATCTTATTGTTTTGAAGAACTGAAATTAAATCGAGTACAAATAAAAACTGGCCATGAGAACCTCCAATCACAACAGGCAATTGAGAGAATAGGTGCTAAGAAGGAGGGGGTATTACGCAATCATATGATTCGTAGGAATGGAGAAATTCGTCACACAGTGATGTATAGTGTGACAATAGAAGATTGGTTAGAAATAAAAAAGCATTTAAAAGAGAATTTATTGAAATAAAAAAACATGTCGGAGATCGTTTTTCCGACATGTTTTTTACAGAATCCTTATGAAAATGCTGTTTTTAAACGGTGAAGTCCATCCATAAGTATATCATGAGGGCAGGCGATGTTCATACGGACAAACCCTTCACCACCTGGGCCATATTTTGGTCCTGGCTCTAATCCAAGTTTTCCTTTCTTTACAAGCTTTTGCTGAATGTCATCATCAGATAAGCCGAGTTTACGACAATCTAGCCAGATTAAATACGTCCCTTCTGGTTCAACGACATCAATATCAGGCAATTCTTTTTCTATAAAACTTTTTACACTCTGGATATTTTGTTGTAAATAGGAGAGTAAAGCTTCTAACCAGTCTGCTCCATGGGTATAAGCAGCTTCCATGCCGACCATTCCAAAGATGGATAATTGATGGAAGCCTTGTCTTGCTTGAAAATCTTCAAATTTTTTCCTTAATGTCTCATTTGGAATGATAAGGGCGGATGCTTGCAACCCAGCAATATTAAAAGTTTTCGTTGGTGCAATGCATGTAATCGTCTGGTCTCTTAGTTCCTCGCTTAAGCTAGCGATAGCGACATGTTTTTTGTGCTTATAGACGAGGTCTGCATGAATTTCATCTGATAGGATTAAGCAATCATAAGCGATACATAAGTCACCGATCTTCTGTAAATCCTCTTTTGACCACACATTTCCTCCTGGATTATGAGGATTACAGAGAATAAACATTTTCGCACCTTTTTTGAGTTGCTGTTCAAAGTCATCAAAATCAATTTTGTAATGTCCATTAACAAGCTGAAGTGGAGACCGTAAAACTTTACGATGATTACTTTCAATGACATTTGTGAACGGCGGATAAACAGGGGTATGTATTAATATATTGTCCCCTTCTTCTGTATAGGTCTGTACGACTGCTGCCAAAGATGGAACCACACCGGTATTGTATAATATGGACTGCAGTGGAATATCCCAGCCGTGATGAACACTTACCCAATCCTTGATTGCTTTTGGTAAGGATGGGGAGGCAAATGTATAACCATAAATTCCGTGATCTAAACGTTTTTGTAGGGCATTTGTTACCTCTTTAGGCGGTTTGAAATCCATATCTGCGACCCACATTGGAAGGACGTCTTCTTCTCCAAAAACCATTTTGGTCAATTCCCACTTCACTGATGACGTATTTTTACGATCAAAAATTTCATGAAAATATTGATTTTCCACTTCTATCCCACCATTTCTTTATTTATCGATTTCTATCTATATGATAAGATATGTAAACATAAATGAAAAATAATAAGGTGAATGAATAATGAATACACAACAAATGAATCTTTTGTTAGTTGATTGTTTAAATGATTGGGACCCATTTCATATCGGTACAGGTAATTACGATACGGAAATAGCTGATATTCTCCAAGTAGTACAAACTGTTGACGATACTAATGAATTGGCCCATAACATCCAAGCTATATATGAATTCTCTTTTGATGAAGTAATTCCTCTTGCTCAATGTAAAAAATATGCAAAGAAACTCCTGGTGATAAAAAATAATAGTTCTTGCGAAATTGAATAAATGGGTGATGGAATAAAAATTATCTTAGCCCACCATTCTCTTTTTTCTGTAAATATTGTTCGATAATTGCTGCAATCTCCTCAGGCTTTTCTTCGGGTATAAGATGACCTGCCTGCTTAAGGATATGTAATTCGCTATGCGGTAGGTCTCCTTGTAATCTTTGACCGATAGAGAGTGGGACCACCTTGTCTGCCTCCCCCCATATGAGTAAACAAGGAGTGTTAATTGTTTTTAATAAGGTCTCATCCAAATCTCCCTCCCGGTCACGTATCATTCTCGCTAAGGAATAGAAGATATCCTTGTTTAAAAATGGTTCTAGATAACCATCCCTCATGGCATCATCAATCATTTCTTTTTCATAAACAACGTTGTTTAAGTTTTTTTCTACACCTGATTTTTCAAGATATTTTTTTACAAAATGAGAAAAGAAAGGGAGGTGACTTGCGTAAACATACTTTGCTGGCATTCTCGGTAGATAAGAAGAGCTGCATAATAAGACTACAGCCTCAAGCAGGTCTGGTCTTTGATGAGCAATGTTTAGGCAAATTTGTCCTCCCATTGAATGCCCAACCATCACGATTTGTTGAATAGATAATTTTTCAAGAAGTAAAATAACAGTTGAAGCAATATTTTCATAAGAATAGATAAACTTTTTTGCTTTTCCGCTCTTTCCAAATGGTGGGAGGTCAATTGTGAGTACTGTATTTTCTTTTTGTAGCAATGGTATGAGCTTTCGAAAACTAAAGCTGGAAGAAAGAAACCCATGCAATAATACAAATGATCGTTTAGGGGTTGGGTGTGGGTAATATTCATAATAAAAGTCATTTCCATTTAGAAGCATTTTATCGTTTGGCAATGGTTGTCCTCATTTCTTTACAGTGATGTAAGGTGTTACTATAAGTCATATCATTCGTAGCCATTGCTTACAAGGAGAAACATTTTATCTGAGGCATAAAATAAAAAATAGGCAATCCTATAACAGATTGCCTTCAACAAAGGGGGAATTCTAGAAAGACTTACAATATAAGCCTTCCCGAAAACCTACATGTTTATACGTAAGAATTGGAAATAGTTTCATTTATATCCTGTTGATGAAGCATAGGATGGTTGAACTCGTTCTGATTTTGAAGGTCAACTTGTGGATTTGTAATAGTTGATACTGGGATGTCCAATATTGTACATAGCTTGAGGATTGTTAGCGTATCTGGGGTGGAAATACCTGACTCATATCTTTCGATTACTGCACTACCTACCCGCGCTCTTTTTGCAAGTTCCAATCTTGTTAACCCATGTTGTTCACGGACTAAGCGAATGTTTTCACCAATGTGATTCATTTTTATCCCCCCTTCTATATTTTATTTTACCACCAATCATCTTTTTTAATGGGTAATTGTATGAACATTTCGTTAATTAATTGTGACTATTTATTGACTATCCATTTTACTTTTGATATTAGCTATAGAGTATGATATAATTTTTTATTGCGTATATAAACGATAAAATATTAATAATTAGGAGTGTTCCCATGTCAGAGAAAATTGAAGTAGGCAGCGTGATTACTGGAAAAGTAACAGGTATTCAACCTTATGGTGCCTTTGTTGCATTAGATGAAAATACACAAGGACTTGTTCACATTTCAGAAGTTACTCATGGCTTCGTTAAAGATATTAATGAACATTTAAGTGTTGGAGATGAAGTACAAGTAAAAGTACTGTCTATTGATGAAAATGCTGGAAAAATCGGCCTTTCTATTCGTGCAACCCAAGAAGCACCAGCGCCAACAGAAAAAGAGAAAAAACCTCGCAAACGCCCAAATAATCCTGTAGCTCAAAAAGTAGAGGATAATGGTAGCCAAGGTTTCAATACACTAAAAGATAAATTGCAAGAGTGGATTGCACAATCTGAGCGTGAAGATTTAATTAAAAAATAATCTAGTTCAGCTTCACAGAAGACACCGGGGAAATCTCGGTGTCTTTTTTGTCGAAAGAAAGAATCATTTAGTTCCTCGGAAGAGACAATGACAGAGAGGTATTTATTTTATTTTTTAAAATAAATAAAAAAAGATGTATTCTTTGCAATCCTTAGTAAAAAAAATGATAATAACAAAAAAGGAAGGTGAAAAGAATGGAGAATTTTACATTTTGGAATCCAACGAGATTGATTTTTGGTAAAGGTGAACTTAGTAAATTAAGCGAAGAGATTTCTCCTTTTGGCCGTAAGGTGCTGGTTGTTTATGGTGGTGGAAGTATTAAAAGGAATGGTCTATACGATAAGGTAATGAATGAGCTTGAGAAAATGGACGCAGAAGTGTATGAACTAGGTGGGGTTGATCCAAATCCTCGTGTTTCTTCCGTTCGTGAAGGTGTGAATATTTGCCGCGAGAAAGAAATTGATTTCATTCTAGCTGTTGGTGGCGGGAGTGTCATCGATTGTACAAAAGCCATTGCTGGAGCAACGAAATTTGCTGGTGATGCTTGGGATATGGTGACGAATAAAGTAAGAATGGAAGAAGCGATTCCCTTTGGTACCGTCCTTACATTAGCTGCAACGGGTTCTGAAATGAATTCTGGAGCGGTCATTACCAATTGGGAAACACATGAAAAATTGTCTTGGGGAAGCCCGGCTGTTTTCCCTCAATTTTCAATTTTAGATCCAGAACATACATATTCAGTGCCAAGAGACCAAACGATTTATGGCATAGTCGATATGATGTCTCATGTACTTGAGCATTATTTCCATTTAGAAGAAAATACGGACTTTCAAGATCGTATGTGCGAATCTCTCTTAACTACGATAATGGATACAGCTCCAAAACTAATAGATGACTTAGAAAATTATGAGCATCGTGCGACCATTTTATATAGCGGTACAATGGCATTAAACGGTATTCTCAATATGGGTTATAAAGGAGACTGGGCAACTCATAATATTGAACATGCTGTATCGGCAGTCTATGATATCCCTCATGGTGGCGGTTTGGCCATTTTATTCCCTCATTGGATTAAGCATACATTACATGCCAAGCCTGAGAGAATGAAACAATTAGCAATAAGAGTGTTTGAAGTTGATCCAACAGGCAAAACAGATGAGGAAGTCGCATTAGAAGGAATTGCTCGTTTAAGACTTTTTTGGAACAGTATTGATGCACCCGAACAATTATCAGATTATGGTATAGACGATAGCAAGCTAGAAGATATGGCAAATAAAGCCGTTCATAATGGTCCTTTTGGTCGTTTTCAAGTATTAGATAAAGAGGATGTTCTTTCAATCTATCGTTCAGCATTATAAGGATGAAGCTCTCGTGTGAAACGGGAGCTTTCTTTATAGGTTCTTATCATATTTGGGTTTAATGGAATTGTGGTCACCTGGTGTGAGTTGCCTTATACACCCATAGTAAAAAAGGTGAAAGGATAATTTTTGCTTAAGCACGAGTGATGGGTTATAAACCTTATTTTTGGAAATGATGTAATCATGAACTAGATAACGGTTAAACTGGTTGTTCAAACCGTCGGTGGCAAAGACTGATTCTTGAAAAATTCCTTGTCTTTCGATAAAGTGATAGAGGACTATTGATTCATGAAATACATAAGCGGAGGAAAAACGATGACTCATATACAGTTTGATTATACGAAAGCGTTTAGCTTTTTTAGTGAGCATGAACTATCATACTTAAAAGGAGCGGTAACAGCAGCGCATACCGCTATAGAAAATAAAACAGGGGCAGGTCATGAATTCTTAGGGTGGGTAGATTTACCGAAAAATTATGATCGCGAGGAATTTGCAAGAATTCAACAGGCAGCAACAAAAGTCAAGCAAGATTCAGATGTTCTTTTAGTAATCGGAATTGGTGGTTCTTACCTTGGTGCAAGAGCTGCTATTGAGATGTTACAACATAGTTTTTATAATGCTCTTTCAAAAGAAAAAAGGAAAACACCTCAAATCGTTTTTGTAGGCAATAATATTAGCTCTAGTTATATTCATGATGTCATCGATTTATTGGAAGGTAAAGACTTTTCTATTAATGTCATTTCTAAATCTGGAACAACGACAGAACCAGCAATTGCCTTTCGTTTATTCCGAAAAATATTAGAAGAGAAATATGGCGTAGAAGAAGCGAGAAAACGAATTTACGCTACCACTGATAAAGAAAAGGGCGCGTTAAAAACATTAGCGAATGAAGAAGGCTATGAGTCATTTATTATTCCGGATGATATTGGTGGAAGATACTCTGTGCTAACAGCCGTTGGATTACTACCAGTTGCCGTTGCGAATATTGATATTAATCAAGTAATGGAAGGGGCTGTAGCTGCTCGTAAAGAGTTAAGTTCTGCCGATATAGAAGAGAATATCGCCTATCAATATGCAGCAGTAAGGAATGTCCTTTATAATAAGGGCAAAACCATTGAAATGCTTGTTAATTATGAGCCGGGGTTACAATACTTTTCAGAATGGTGGAAGCAATTATTTGGTGAAAGTGAAGGAAAAGATCAAAAAGGCATTTATCCTTCATCTGCCAATTTTTCTACTGATCTTCATTCACTTGGTCAATATGTGCAAGAAGGTAGAAGAGATTTATTTGAAACGGTTATTAAAGTGAAGAAACCACGACATGAAGTGAAAATTGAAAACCTTGAAAATGACTTAGATGGTTTAAACTATTTAGCTAATCAATCGATTGATTTTGTGAATCATAAAGCATTCCAAGGAACAATGCTTGCCCATACAGATGGCGATGTACCTAACCTCATTGTAACGATTCCAGCAATGGATGCTTTCACTTTTGGTTATCTTGTTTATTTCTTTGAAAAAGCTTGTGCTATTAGCGGGTATTTACTTGGTGTAAATCCATTTGATCAACCTGGTGTGGAAGAATATAAAGTAAATATGTTTGCATTACTAGGTAAACCAGGTTATGAAGAGAAGAAAAAAGAGCTTGAAGAACGCTTGAAATAATAGCCTTCAACTCTTAATGGTGTAATAAGTAAACATAAAACAATTGTATATGGCTGATTGACCACAATTCATGCATAAAGTCTATAGATCAGCCATATATTTTTGAGATTTTATCAAACATCATAAGGTTTCTATGTCCAAGATTAACTTGTATTTCTTCAAATGATACCCTGCCTCTTATCATATAACTTTCAATATCTCCTTTTAGGTATGTTAATCAACAATTCTTACATTCTCCTCTAAAATATATGCTCTTATTTTAAAAAAATAAGACCTGGTTGGTCTTAGATGCTACTTTCCATCCACCGAGCACTTCCATGCTTCGATACTGAAAGTTCGAATAGGTCATAGATAGAGAAATGCCCTAGGTTGTTTTCGTTTAGTAGATAATCGTACCGAAACAGAAGATCAGTAAATGAAATACATATTGGCCATGGGTTTGTTTATCCCGGTACTGGTATTTATGAGGTGAAAGGTTTATAGTATTACTTTTTTGTTATGTTTTGAAGAATAGTGAAAATTAATATCCTCTATTCATTAAATAGACAAACCAAACAGCATGATTTTGCTCATCTTTAGCTGCTCTATTAAATTGTTCTTTAATATATGGGTCACTGGTTTTATCGGCAATTTCTAAATAGAAGTCCACAGTTTTTTGCTCATCGTTAAATGAATAATCTAAACCAGTTTGATAAGAATTTGGACATTGATCAGTTAATTGAGGCGAATGCTTATGTCCTGTTAGTTGTCTGTATATCTCGTTAAAAATCCTAAAATGTTTTTTCTCATCTTGTCTAATTTCTTTAATAATAGTCCTAGTTTTCTCATTAGGTGCTAATTGTTGAAGTTTCTTATAACAATTAATCGCAGAGTACTCACCATTAATGGCTTTAGAAATATCCATTATAAGTTCGTGGTTGTCTCTGAATTGTATTGGCTTACTCATATAGTACATTTAATCAACTCCTTAATTTAAATCAGTTTAGAATATGCAATATGAAAAATTAAGGAATTTGTACACAGAATTATTAAGTCTACTAGTATTGAGAATATTGGTGATTGAGCAAACTCAACAGTTTCACCTATGCGCTAAACAGAGGGTGGAAGGCAGCTGTTTTTTTTGTGAAGAGCTTCCAAAGAAGAAGTGATTAAGCTTTAAGAATATCAAGCTTGGTATTTTTTGTTTTCAATCTTAACAATTAGTTGATTCGATTCTTTAGCCACTTTTTTTTCTCTATTACAAGTTGAATGATGTTTTCGCTACAACGCTGTGCACCTTTAATTAAAAGTGGTACCCCTATGGAATCAATTCCAAGACCTCGTGAAAAAAATCCTCCCAGTGTCATAGCTAACGGTACAACAGGAGAGGTATTAGAAAATATTATTTTTTTATTCATAGTTTGATGCTGCACAGATAATAGTTCACTAAAATTATATAGTGATTTTACAGTTAGTTTGGATGATCTTCTCCCGATAGTATAAACCGTATTACCATCACTATCAATTCCATGGTAAATAAACTCCCCAGCGTCCTTCTTTTTTAGTTTGTTAAAGTATGGAACAGATAAAATCTCTTCTTTACTTGGTATTAGATTAGTATCACTCAAGATATTTAGGTGATAGGCAGCGGCTAAAGAGGTGGTATGGGTACCTCCAAAATCGTGATATATATAGATGATTTTTTCTTTCATATCCATTCTTCCTCTCTTTTATAATTTACGGTAACCCTATTTCATTCTTTCCATAAAAGTAGCCTATTATAATTCCTACTTAGAGGATCCAAAAGGTGGAAATGATGAACAAAAAATAGGGAAAGATGCTTAAGAGTGGTAATTATAAGTTAACCAGCTCTCGATATCGCTATGAGAAACGTCTCTGTACTCAGTTAACTATTGTCCTTCCATAGTACTTGCCAACTCTCTAAAAACTTTATTTATTTAAACATGACTAGTATCTGATCAGAACTTATTCTATCCATCACACGGTAACCTGTATCTGAAAATGTAGCAATTCCTTCATCATTCGGTAAACAGTAATCATTAATTGAGCAACTACCATCATCTGTCAATAGCACCACTGGCAGCAGTTTCAAATCCTTCTGCATGAGAATCATGACCATCATCAGTCATTGAATTTCCTTCCGCGTGAGCAGCTACACTGTTTGCATTGTTAAATACTGTTATTAATTTATAAGGCAAGTTCTTAGTGTGATTGTATGTTTGTCCATTAATGACCTGAATGGATAAATGAGATAAGGCCTAAAGTGAAGTGAAAAGCGATAGTATTAGTGAGAGGGAATAGGGTAAAACTAAGCAAAATATGATGTTGAAAGGAATGAAAGCAATGAGAGAAATTCATTCTAATATCGAAGGAAAGCAATATCACTTGTTTAAACTGGAGCAGTTATTAAAACCAATGGGTTATACGATTGGAGGGAATTGGGATTATGATCATGGTGCGTTTGATTACAAAATTGATACGAACAATGGTTATCATTTCTTACGTATACCCTTCAAGTCTATAGATGGTCAATTAGATACGAGCAATTGTACAGTAGAACTGGGAACACCTTATCTCTTATCACATATTTACGAGAGCAATATTGATGAAAATAATGCAAATATCGGTAATTTCTCTGCCTCATTTAATCAATTTCAGGCACCAGTTGATAAGGACGGAGAAGTTACCGAAAGATATGTAGCTATAGGCCAAGAACTTGTTAAAGAACTAGAGGGGATTTTGCAATATTAATTTTTTATCGTGATAAGCATGTCCTCTGACTGAAGTGAAAACGGGTGAGGGGGATGAACAATCATTTCTTCTCCCCGTTTAATGCCCAGAATCAATATATCTTCATTCATTAAGCTAATACTCACATCACGAAAATTAGCCCCAATATGGTCAGTTAATACGGGCTCAATACCTAGTCTTCTTTGATCAATTTGCCTTAGTAAACTGAGAAATGCCGTAACCATTTCTCTTGAAGAAAGGCTACTAATCATGACAAAGCTTGTTAATAAGTTCGTTTGCACGATTTCATCTGCGCCAGCTCGCTTCGCATTTTTCATCTGTTCAGTTGTTAGGATTTCTACAATACAAGGTAAGGATGGATTCATTCCTTTAACAGCAATTAACGTCAAGATACTGTGCATATCTGCTTGGTGTTCGTCTTTGTTTTGATCAGCGGTTATAATCAATTGTCTAGCGTCCATTACACTTGCCTTCATGAGCACATCATCTCTTTGTGGATTCCCTTTGACGAAATGAAGGTTTTGGTGGGGTAATGGGTTTTCCTCCAATGTTTCATCAATTAATGTGACGGGTACGCTATTAACATAGCTACATATCGTTTTCAAAATTTCTCTCGAACGAGCATTCCAACCGATGACAATAATATGATCATGGTCTTTAAACTGGAAATTTCCTTGAATATAGTCATTTTGCTTAGCGACAGCGGCAGTAGACAATGCAACGAAATAAGAAGCAATAAAACCTGCTCCTGTCAAAACAAGGACAATTCCTGCTAGTCTTCCGACAACAGAGTGAGGCACAAAGTCACCATACCCGACAGTTGAAGCAGTTATGACAGCCCACCAGATACCATCAAACCAAGTAGGAAAGCTATTCGGCTCTAATAAGTGAACAAAACCGCCAAATAGGATAATTGTCATCAGTGCCATGATGAGTATGCGAAAGACCAATGGTAAGCGAGTGAAATAAGAATACAGATAATGTGGCATTTTATAAACTCCCCTAGAAAATAGTATTATTTAGTATAGGTGAAAAACCATTTTCATAAACGATTTTCACCGATAAATGAAAAGGAAGAGAGGAGAATTAGAATGAAAGTATTAGTAATAGGAGCGAACGGGCAAATTGGTAAACAAGTGATGAATAAATTAAGTGAAACAACCGGTGATACACCTGTAGCAATGGTAAGAAAAGAAGAACAATTAACCGATTTTAAAAACCGTGGGATGGAAGCGGTCCATGCATCATTAGCTGGTACGGTTGATGAATTGGCTAAGGCTATGCAAGGGTGTGAGGCTGTTGTCTTCACAGCAGGATCAGGAGGTCATACAGGATATGACCAAACATTGCTCATCGATTTAGACGGCGCAGGTAAAGCAATCGAAGCAGCGGAAAAAGCCGATGTTTCTAGATTTGTGATGGTTAGTGCCATACATGCGAATGACCGAGAAAAATGGTCAGCGATCGAGCCATATATGGTAGCTAAACATTATGCTGATAAAATGTTGATGAATAGCTCATTAGACTACACCATCGTACGTCCAGGCGGCTTATTAAATGAACCAGGAATAGGGAAAGTGAAGGCGTCTGCTTCTCTTGAACGAAATACAATTCCACGTGAAGATGTGGCTGCAACAATCGTTGAGGTGCTTCATAATGATCAGACCATTCATAAATCATTCGACCTCGTTACAGGGGAGGAAACGATAGGTGAGGCGCTAAAAGGGATTTAGTAAAAAATACCGAGACATGGAAATAATAAATAGAAAGAAACTAGAGCAAATTCTAATAGAGGATTTGCTCTAGTTTCATTTGGGAAACAACAAGTTTCTAACAAATGGTATGTAATTTTCCGTTGCATGGATTTTTCTTCTTCATATAGGATTTCCCCGAAGTACTCAGCTGCCTAAAATGACATTTCCAATAGATATTACTTTCAGCATATATCATGCATTTCCTTTGAAGGAAGGGGCGGAAAACTTCTATTAAATAAAACCCTACTGTTGGTGCTGTTCAAATATTTATTTTTCATAGATAATATTCTTTTAAGTACTTTATGAAGGAGAGGAAACAATGGGCATACGTTCATTTATCCCATTATTAGTTTTATTGAGCTTGTTAGTTAGTTGTACGCCAGAAGGGGAATCCCCACTTACAGAGGGAAACCAAACAACAAATGATTATCAGGTTGATAGTAACTATTATAAAGAGGCAAAAGGGAAAACGGCAGATGAATTAAAAGCAGCACTTCATGAGATTATAGATGATCATAATGAACTGCCTTATCGTGAGGTATGGGAAGCGTTAATGGTGACAGATGAAGATCCACAAAATAGTGACAATGTAATTTTATTCTATAGTGGAAGATCGCAAGACAAGGACTTAAAAGGTCCAGATGCAGATGACTGGAACCGTGAACATATTTGGGCAAAATCCCATGGTGGATTTGATACTGAGCCAGGTGTAGGAACAGACCTGCATCATTTAAGGCCGACGGATGTAAGTGTAAATGCTTCTAGAGGAAACTTAGATTTTGATTATGGTGGAAAAGAACATCAGGAAGCAAAGGGTAATTATTATGATCATGATTCTTTTGAACCTCGTGATGAAATGAAGGGTGATATTGCCAGAATGCTTTTTTATATGGCGGTACGTTATGAGGGAGATGCTGGCGAGTTAGATTTAGAATTGAACGATAGAGTCAATAATGGACGCACGCCTTTGCATGGAAAATTATCCGTTTTGTTAGAGTGGCATAAAGAGGACCCTGTAGATGAGAATGAACAACGTAGAAATCAATTAATCTATGAAGAATTTCAAAATAACCGCAATCCTTTCATTGATCATCCTGAATGGGCATTTGCTATTTGGGGTGATGAAAAGTAAAAGTGGAATAGTGTAAGTCTGGTATAACTGTATATATTTTACAGTTCTATCAGACTTTTTTTACTTTACGAGATGAGAGGAAGGCTTATTTTAGCCTTAAACAAAAATGAACTTCAATTGAAAAAAATAAGTCATTTGTATCAAAAACAATATTGACAGTTGATTTGTATGATGTTAGTTTAAAAGTACTTATATGTTCTTTATAAAGAACTGACGAAGAGGGAGGTAGCGCATGACAGCAATTGCGGGGATATGGAGCTTCAATGAGTGGGAAATTCCCGTTCATTACGGGGATAGGATGTTACAACAGTTTCAAGGGTTCCGTTATGATCAGGTGCAAACAATAAGAGAGCGCCGCCTATTCTTAAGTTGTTCTTTAAATTGGATCACACCGCAATCTAGGGGTGAGGAAATTCCCTATTATAATCGTGAAAAAGGGTTAGCTATTATATGCAATAGTATTATTGATAATCGCGAAGACTTATACCAGTTATTAAATATTCGGAAGTATGAGAGATATATGATTACCGATAGTCAACTGATTTTAAATGCCTATGAAAAATGGGGGGAAGATTGTCCCAAGTTTTTAGTCGGTGACTTTGTATTCATGATTTGGAATGACAAAAAACAAACATGGTTTGGAGCTAGAGATTTCTCAGGGACGAGAACGTTATATTTTACTAAAAATGCTTTGTTCTTCTCATTCGCATCGACTATGGGTGCACTACTGACTTTACCAGAAGTAGAAGATACATATAATGAGAACTGGATCGCTGAATATCTTGCTAATCCATTAACGATAGAATCAGTAGATTTAACCTCAACGGTCTATCAATCTATCTATCAAATACCACCTTCACACTCAATCACGATAACGAAACATCATACACAGATTAAACAATACTGTCACCTACTAGAAGAAAGAGAACCGCTTAAACTAAAGAATGATGAACAATATATTGAAGCATTTCAAGAATTATTTCAAAAAGTGGTTAATTCTAAATTAAGAACATTTAAGGGAAAAGGTGCTCATTTAAGTGGAGGGTTGGATTCAGGTACAGTCACTGCATTTGCGGCCAAATCATTACAAGGGGAACCATTACATACTTTCAGTTACATCCCTATCCCCAAGTTTGACGATTGGACACCCAAAAGCAGACAAGCAAACGAAAAACCATGGATTGAAGAGATGCTTAAGCTATACCCTACTCTCGTTCCGCACTTCTTATCTTTCTCTGACCGTAATGCTTATACAGAAATGGATGAGTGGTTGAATGTGATTGAATCACCTTATAAATACTTCGATAATACGTATTGGTTACG
The DNA here is from genome assembly GCF_038006865.1 of Cytobacillus sp. FSL R7-0696. Lineage (NCBI taxonomy): Bacteria > Bacillati > Bacillota > Bacilli > Caryophanales > Bacillaceae > Cytobacillus > Cytobacillus sp. FSL R7-0696. The sequence continues at coordinate 2,704,418 of NZ_JBBOWA010000001.1, forward strand.
AGGGATTTACGAACAAGCATCAGCTTTGGATATAGGTATTCTTCTCAATGGCCAACGAGGAAATTGGACCATTTCTTGGGGGCCAGCACTTGATTATTATGCAAGTCTTCTTAAAAAGTATCGATTATTACATTTTTTTAAAGAGACTAATTCCTATAGTATCGCTTTAGGTGTGAATCGAAAAAAAGTTTGGTCGGCTATTATAAATAAAAAAATAAGAGCATCCCATGTGAATCGGGGGCATCCCTTTCCACAATTTATTCATCCCGCATTTGCAAGGCAAACAAAGGTGTATGAAAAATTAAGAGATAACGGCATTGACCAAGCGGGGAACGGGCTAACTAATGCGTATCAAGTAAGGGAAAAACAATTCAATGACCTCTATTATTGGCATACAACAGGGGTATATGGCGCAAAAATGGCTTTGAAATATGGAGTAATTCCTAGAGATCCTACAGATGATTTGCGAGTGGTCCGTTTTTGTTTATCTCTTCCAGAGGATCAATTTGTGAAAAATGGATTCAATCGTGCCTTTATCCGTAGAGCAACAAAAGGATATTTACCGAATCTTAATCGATTAAATGTGAAAAGCAAGGGTGTGCAAGGTGCAGATGGGCTGCTGCGTCTACTACCAAATTGGTCGACTTTTCTAAATGAAATGGAAAAAGCACTAAGCGATCAGCGCATTCAACACTTTATCGATGTGTCAGTCATCCGGAACCATCTAAAGCGTATTCAGCAACCACAAGCAAACCAAGTGTTTGATGATGATTTTCGCATAGCGATGCGGACACTCATTCTTTACCGTTTTCTTATTAAAGGAGGTGAAACAAGTGACAAAAATTTGGCAAACACCCATTTTACAAGAACTTGAAATAAAAAGAACAATGGGAGGACCAGGATTAAAAATCCCTGATGCTGTCCAACCAGATGAAGATGAAACGATTCATCATTCGTAAGCACATCAAAGGAAACGGTCCTTGTGCGCTTATGGATAAGGGCTTCTTAGAAAAGAGTTGGAGAGATAATAAGTTTAATTGACGTTTCGTGCGCTAAATATGGACGCTATTGCTTTTAAGTATAGCTTAAAAAAACAGGATAAGCAGAGTCCTTTCTTTTACGCTTATAGGCAGTGGCGTCTGGCGCTTTTCTTAGAAAGGAGGAACGTTTTGGAAAAGAAGACACATAAATATCGAGCATTCGGTTTATATGTATTAAGTGATATACCATTTAAAGAACTCGTTGCTAGCGAAGAGTCTGAGCCTTCTAATCCTTTTGAGAAGATCTGTATTAAACAAAGAGACTTATCATCTATATGGGATAATTATGGAGAGAAAAGAAAATTTAAAGTATTAACAGATCAATCCGTTCTATTTACCGTTAATGAAACGGCAACTTTCTATATTGAGGGGGGCAGGATCATTTATTTTGATCCCCATCCTAGTAGTTCAATAGATAAAATCCGTTTGTTTATATTAGGATCGTGTATGGGTGTACTGTTAATGCAAAGGCGGATATTACCCCTTCATGGAAGTGCAGTAATGAAGGATGGCAAAGCCTATTTAATTGTCGGAGATTCAGGGGCAGGAAAGTCGACACTAGCTTCGACGCTTATTCTAAAAGGATGGTCGCTATTAAGTGATGATGTCATACCTATTCAATTAGTAAACGGCATAGCCTATGTAGTACCGAGCTACCCACAACAAAAACTATGGGATGAAAGTATTAAGAAGTTAGGTTTATCGGTTACAAGTTATCATCCTCTTTTTGATAGAGAAAATAAATATGCGATACCTGTACAGAATGTATTTACACATCACTCGGTTCCACTTGCAGGTATTTTCGTCCTACATCAGGTGAATGAAAGACCAAAAGAAATACATCCTTTAAATGGGTTGCAAAAAATTGAAGTTTTGGATACTCATACATATCGTCCTTTTATGATCGGGCGGTTAGGACTATTAACTTGGCATTTTGACTTATCGGTTAAGATTGCTAGTCAAATTCCTATGTATGCGATCGAACGGTCGAACTTATTTTCAGCATATGAGCTGGCAGATACGATTCATAACTTGTTTGAGGAGGAGCAGAATGATAACAAAGAAGCCATTGTCAATCAATGATATCGTGAAACAAGCTAGTGGAAATATGGTAAGTGATATGAACGGTGAGAAAGTGATGCTGAATATAGAAAACGGAAAGTATTATAATTTAGGTGTCATTGGTGGTGAAATCTGGGGAAAGATGCAAGAAGGCGTGTTAATCTCTTCTCTCATTGTGCAAATGCAAGCAGAATACGAAGTGGAGCAAATCAAGTGTGAAGAAGAGGTGTTTTTCTTTCTTAATCAGCTTTTAAAAGAAGGGCTTATTGAAGTACATCAACATGAATAGAATACTTTTTCATAAACTTAAACATTTTCTTGCTCTTCCCTGGGAGAAAAAACGATTATTAATAGAGGCCCTAATTTACCTAGCTTATGCAAGAATTTATAAGCAGTTACCATTTTCTAAAGTTTCCCATCTATTAGGTAAGCATATGAAAGAGACAGAACAAACGCAGGACCTTCATAGAGAGAATCCTATTCAACAAATTTCTGAAGCAGTACATCATATGAGCCGGTATACGTTTTGGGAGAGTGAATGCTTAGTGAAGGCTGTTGCTTGTATGAAAATGCTTGAAAGAAGAGGAATAGAAAGTACTTTATATTTAGGGACTGCAAGGGATGATTATGGTGAGTTTGTCGCTCATGCATGGTTAAGAAGTGGTACTTTCTTTCTGAGCGGGGCGCATGAAAAAGATAAGTTTACAATTGTTAGTATGTTTGCATGTATACCGAAAAAGGAGAAGGAGAGATGGTAAGAACGTCATTTGATAATCAAAATTTACCTTTAGAAATGCAGCTGATCTTATCATTGATGAAAAATGAAAAGCAATTAGTACTTTCATTATGTAGCAAGGTAGATTGGGATCAGTTCCTGCTAGCAGTAAAGCATCATCGAATATTCCCGCAAATATATCATGCAATAAATGAACAAAAGGTAGCTGGTAAGATGCCAGCATATATATTTACAAAAATAAAGAAAGATTATGAGCAGAACATCTATCGTATGCTGCATTTGACCGCGGAAATGCATACACTCTATTTGCAGTTTCAACAAGCATCTCTACCGCTTCTTTTTCTCAAAGGTCCCATCCTAGCTAAAGAGCTTTACGGAGATCTGTCTTTGCGTACTTGTGCTGATATTGATTTGCTTGTGCCGATTGAACGTATTGAACAAGCAGAACAATTAATGCTCCTACAAGGTTATGAAAAAGATGAATATATTGAATCGGTGATGGATGATTGGAAGTGGCGACATCATCACTTTACCTATTTTCATAAGCAACATCGAACGAAGGTAGAAGTTCACTGGCGCCTTCACCCTGCACCAAGCACAGAGCCCCATTTTACCGAGTTATGGGAGAGAAGAAGAGAAAGTCAATGGAGTAGTCAAATCAGCTTTCCTTATTTAGGTGAAAAAGATTTATTCTATTTCTTAAGCACTCACGGTGCTAGACACGGTTGGTCAAGGTTAAGATGGCTGTTTGATATTCATCAGATCTTGTTACAGGGAAGTTTTGTGAATGATAGGGAATGGTCACATCATTTAACCCAATACCAATACGATAAAATCGCTGGGCAGGCATTATTATTATCAGTGAAACTATTTAATTCAAATGTAAAATCAACATGCATGGATAAGCGCGCATCAATAAAGTTAGCAAGAGGGGCATCGTTTTATTTTCACCAATTGGTTTCGTTACATGATCATCATGTACCAAAGGAAATTGCTCATTATCATGCGCAATATTTACGCAGTTTATTTACTTTGAAGCAGAAATTCATTCATTATTTGCAATGGTTCTATCCTTTGTCCGAAGATTATCAAGCATTCCCGTTACCGAAAAAATTGTTCCCACTCTATTATGTGATAAAACCTTTTCTATGGCTAAATAGGAAACGGCAAATGCTACAAAATGCAAGAAAGAAAACTTGTTGACTTGTTCTTTATAAAGAACTAAAATGAAATAAACCTAATCTAATTATATTTTTTTACTCTTTTTGTTCTTTATAAAGAAAATACAAAAGGTGGATTACAAATGAACAGATATTTGAATGAACCTGGGGCTAAAGAAATACAATTACCTGAACTATTTAAAGTCATTAAGAAAAGGTTTTGGCTGGTGCTCCTTTTTACGTTGCTTGCTTGTGGGATTGCTTTTATTTATCACTTATTAAATAAACCAACATTACTTTATCAAAGCGATACGAATATTATTATTGGGGCAGAAGTAGGGTATCGAAATACTCTACAGGTCATCATCAGAGACACAGTTGTGTTAGAGGAAGTAATTAAAGAATTGAAATTAGCGGAAACAAGTGATCAATTAGCGAATAAGATTGCTGTTACGAGTGTTGATGATACGCAGGTGGTGAATATAACCGTAGTTGATTCACATCCAGAAAGAGCCGCTTTAATTGCTAATACTACAGCAAAAGTATTTATTGAAAAAATCCCCACAATTATGGATTTTGATGAAGTCAGCATTTTGTCGGAGGCGAGAACAAACCCGAGCCCTATTAATGAAAGTAATGGGCTGAATATCATTGTGATTGCAGGGGTGTTAGGTTTAGTTGCAGGAATAGGCTTTATTTTTCTATTAGACTCATTAAATGATTCTGTAAAGTCAGAAAGCCAGCTTGAGAGATTAATCGATGTGCCGACAATTGGTACTGTCTCAATCATACATACGAAAAATTTAAAACAAAAGAAACAAAAACAAACAGTGAAAGAAAGGAGAAAGACTAATGGTCAATATGCGGAAATGGAAAATCGGTACGAGCAATAAGGAACGAAACTTAGTCACTTATTTGTACCCCCATTCTATCATTTCTGAACAATTCCGCACGATAAGAACAAATATCCAATTTATCAATGGTGAGAAAAAGCATATGGTCTTACTTATTACTTCACCCGATCGTTATGAAGGTAAAACGACAATGATAGGCAATATTGCTGTATCAATTGCGAACCAAAAAGAGAAAGTGCTCTTGATTGATGCTAATTTAAGAAATCCAGCATTACATCAAATGTTTATGGCAGCGCAAGAGCCTGGTTTAACAGATGTACTGAAAGGCGATGCAATACAAGAACAAGTGACCGTTTCTACGCAAATTCCTGGTCTAAAACTATTACCTAGTGGGAAGATTCCATCCAATCCCTCAGAACTACTTGGTTCTAGTGTCATGAAGAAACTCATTGCTAAAGTTAGCCCATTATATGATGTGATACTAATTGATTCTCCTTGTTTATTAGATGTGACTGATACAAAGGTGTTAGCGAATGTTAGTGATGGTGTGATACTCGTCGTAAAACAAGGGCAAACAAAAGCAGAACATGTCTACAATGCTAAAAAAACACTACAATATGCAAAGTCGAACATTATTGGCACCATCTTGAATGGAAGCCATTAATTTTTTTACAAATGTTCGTTATAAAGAATACCTAAGGTGATGTCTCCTTGCCTTTATCTAAGAGAGATACTCGGTCATGCTGTGGGTTGAAAAAAACCTTAGACGCCTTGTCGTCAAGAGTGTGGTGAGAGGTGGGGTTAGATGCCCTGTTTTACTTTTTAAAATTGTAAATGTCTATACATGAGTTGAGACTTGTGCTAGTTCTAATCATTCACTGATGGTAAGGCATTTGAAATCCTGAAGCAAGGGAGGGATGATATTGTGTCATACAGACTAAAGCTGATATTTTCGTTATTGATGGATGCAGTATTACTATTGAGTTCTTTTATATTTACGTATCTATTACTCCCAACTTCTATCTCATACAATCAAGCTATTATATTTTATAGTTTATTACTTCTATTTTATTATATCTTTGCTTATAAACAGCAATTCTATGAGCAATTATGGTCCTATGCTAGTATCCGAGAATTTCTCATTATTCTCAGGCTTGTGGGAACGACAGTCTGTTTAACAATGATTACATACTACATGTTAATAAAAGCGTTTCTTCCTCAATTTACAATCATTTATAGTTTAGTGCTGCTTATTGTATTAACAGGTTCAAGATATGGCGTTAGAGTCTATAGAGAACAAATGCAAGAGCTAGCTATGAATAAGAAAAAAACGTTAATTATTGGTGCTGGTTCAGCAGGGGGGATGCTTGCCAAACAATTGATGCAAGGACATGATCAATTAATTCCAGTCGGGTTTATTGATGATGACTATAGGAAGCAAGGGTTGTATTTAGCAGGCTTAAAGGTTTTAGGAAAGGTTGAACAATTAAGAGAGATTGTTCATGAAATGGGTATAGAGCATTTAATTATTGCTATTCCTTCACTTAAAAAAGAAGAGCTCGAGATCATTTTTAATGAATGTACCAAAACGAATATTAAGACACAAACACTACCCTTTATTGAAGATATTGTCATGGGAGAAGTAAAAGTCAATCATATACGAGATGTAAAGGTGGAAGATTTACTCGGGAGAGAGCCGATTCTCTTAGAGGACAATAGTATTTCGGAGTATATTGCCAATCAAACGGTACTTGTCTCTGGTGCAGGAGGTTCAATTGGTTCAGAGATTTGTCGACAGATTTTAAATTTCTCACCAAAGCGTTTGATTCTTCTCGGTCATGGAGAAAACAGCATTTATTCCATACTATTAGAACTGGTAGATATGAAAAGTGATAGCGAACTGATTCCTGTTATTGCTGATATTCAAGATAAGGAACGCATGATTCAAGTCATGAAAAAATATCAACCGGCAGTTGTTTATCATGCAGCCGCCCACAAGCATGTACCATTAATGGAAGAACATCCAGAGGAAGCAGTAAAAAATAATATAATTGGTACAAGGAATATGGCAGAGGCAGCTCATCAGTCACAAGTCAATGTATTTGTAATGGTGTCAACAGATAAAGCTGTTAATCCAACAAGTGTAATGGGCTCATCGAAGCGTCTTGCGGAAATGCTTGTTCAACAAATGAATAAAGTAAGTGCAACTCGTTTTGTTGCGGTAAGGTTTGGCAATGTATTAGGTAGTAGAGGGAGTGTCATTCCCCTTTTTAAAAAGCAAATCGAAAAAGGAGGACCAATTACTGTCACGCACCCTGATATGGTGAGATATTTTATGACCATTCCTGAGGCGTCAAGGCTTGTGCTACAGGCAGGTGCACTAGCATTAGGTGGTGAGATATTTATTTTAGATATGGGTAAACCGGTAAGAATATATGATTTAGCAAAAAATTTAATTAAACTTTCCGGCTATACAACTCAGGAAATAAGTATTAAATTCACCGGTATTCGCCAAGGGGAGAAGTTATTTGAAGAACTATTGAATAAAGAAGAGATGGGCGATCAGCAAATTTACCCACATATTTATATTGGGAAAAGCGCCACCCTTTATATTGAGGAGATTGAAAGTTTAATTGATCTATATCCTGTGATGAGTAAAGAGGAATTAAGAGAACGTTTGTTAACCCTTGCAAACCGAAAAGAAACGCCAGAGAAACAGCAGGAAGTTGCTAATATGTTATCACTATCTTAAGAAGAAGGAGTGAGTAAGTATGGGGCAAGTAAGAAAAGCGATTATTCCAGCTGCCGGTTTAGGAACTAGATTTCTTCCTGCAACAAAAGCAATGCCAAAAGAAATGTTACCACTTGTCGATAAACCGGCAATTCAATACATTGTAGAAGAAGCAGTTGCTGCTGGTATTGAAGATATTATTATTGTTACAGGTAAAGGGAAAAGGGCAATAGAGGATCACTTTGATTATTCTTTTGAACTAGAACAAAATTTAATGAGCAAAGGTAAATTTGAATTACTATCAGAAGTGAAGAAGTCATCTCAACTGGCCAACCTTCATTATATCAGACAAAAAGAACCGCTTGGGTTAGGGCATGCCATATGGTGTGCACGGAAGTTTATTGGCGATGAGCCGTTTGCGGTCTTGTTAGGTGACGATATTATTGAAGGATTTACGCCATGCATAGCTCAAATGATAGAACAGTATGAAGAGCATAAAGGTACGATTCTTGGGGTGAAAAAAGTGAAAGACGAAGAAGTATCAAGATATGGCATCATTGATGGTGAAATAGTGACGGAAAGACTTCATACGGTTCGTTCTTTAATTGAAAAGCCAGACCTTAATCAGGCGCCATCTAATTTAGCAATCATGGGGCGATACATCCTACCACCGAGTATTTTTGATATTCTTTCATATCAAGAGCCAGGGAGGGGGAATGAAATTCAACTAACAGATGCGTTAGCCACTTTGAATCATAGTGAACCGATATTTGCATTCGAATTTCAAGGAGAGCGCTATGATGTTGGTGAGAGACTTGGTTATATTCAAACATCCATTGAATTTGCTTTAAAACGTAAGGATTTACAAGAGGAGCTGTTAGGTTTTCTACAAACGATAACAGAAAGATATCCAATCAAATGACGGCAAAAAAACTGCTATTAGTTGCCACAGTCGACTATCATTTCAAGGCATTTCATCTCCCCTTTATGCGACAACTATACGAACAAGGTTGGGAAATACATATAGCGGCTAAAGGTGACTTAACCTTACCTTTTGTATCCAAACAGCATCGCCTCCCAATTGAAAGGCATCCGTTTAAAAAAGCCAATCTATATGCGTACAAGCAGTTGAAAAGCTTAATGGAGATTCATCAATTCGATATTGTTCATTGTCATACACCCACTGGTGGATTACTTGGGAGATTGGCGACTTTTAGTATGAAGAAGAAGCCATTACTATTTTATACTGCCCATGGATTTCATTTTTGCAAAGGTGCCCCACTACTTAATTGGCTTATCTATTATCCTATTGAAAAAACCTTGGCGCGGAAAACGGATTGTTTGATTACGATTAATCAAGAAGATTATGCCTTAGCCACTAAGGCATTGAAAGCGAAGGAAATAGCTTTTATCCATGGAGTAGGCGTCAATGTGGCACAATATCAGCCAATTGATAAGGAAATAAAGGAAAAACTAAGAGAAAAGCATCTAATTGAAAAAGAGGCTTTTTTATTTTTTTATGCAGCAGAGTTTAATCGAAACAAAAACCAAAGGCTTTTACTACAAGCGTTTAAAAAAATAGCGAAACAACACCCATCTAGCCAATTACTATTAGCAGGAGAAGGACCGCTGTTATCAGATTGTCAAAGACTAGCTACTGAGCTTGGAATTGATCGTCAGGTAGTATTTCTCGGGTTTACTAATGAAGTGAAGGAATGGTTGCAAATGAGTGATGTGGCTGTGGCTTCTAGTTTTAGGGAGGGCCTCCCAGTGAATATTTTGGAAGCAATGGCTTGTGGCCTACCCATTATAGCTACTATGAATCGAGGGCATCATGAATTGATCAGGGACAGGCATAATGGATATCTGATAGCAGCGACTGATGTGCATCGTTTCGCCGAAAAAATGGAGAGTCTTATACTTTCTGAACAAGAGAGAGAGAGGTTCGCTAAAGCAAATAGGCAACTTGTTAGCAAGTATTCAACTGAAGTCGTCATGGAAGAATTAATGATCCTTTATGCTAAATACACGCAGGAGAAGAAAGATGAAAGCAATCATCAGCATTATCGTGCCTATATATAATATGGAAATGTATATTGAAAGATGTCTACATAGTTTACTCACACAAACATTTAAAAGAATTGAAATTATTGCCGTCAATGATGGTTCAACCGATCAAACGGGGGACATTCTTTCAAAATATCAAGAGAAGGATAAAAGGCTGAAGGTCTTCTACCAGGAGAATAAAGGTGTCTCCCAGGCCCGTAATTTTGGACTAAAGCACGCGGAGGGAGAGTATATTGGTTTTGTCGATCCTGATGACTGGGTTCACCAAGAGATGTATGAGGCATTATATGAAGCGCTTCAACGAGAGCAGGCAGATATCGCTATGTGTCGATACACACGAGCGTATCAACACTTCTCTAAGGAAAGATACTTCCATCACTTGAAAGAAAAAACCTATAGAGGTCAAGCCTATAAAGAACAAATTGTCAGGCGATTAGTAGGTCCAATTAAGGAAGAAGTATCTGATCCTAGTATGCTTGATGCTATGGGAACCGTTTGGTCAAAGTTATACCGTACAAATTTATTAACAAAACAACCTATCTTTTTTACAGATTTACATCATATTGGATCAAATGAGGATACCCTTTTCAATATGAAAGTGATGAGCCTAGCTGACTCTTTTGTCTATGTCGATCGGCCTTTATATCATTACTGGAAAGAAAATGAACATTCACAAACGAGTGAATATAAATCGGATTTATTTCAGCTTTGGCAGCAACTTTATGATGAAATGAATCAATGCATAATGGAATATTCATTCAGTCGTCATGCTCAATCAGCTTTAAATAATCGTATTTGCTTAAATATGATTGGTTTAGGCTTAAATATCCTTGCTTCTAAAAGCCAACTAACGATACGAGAAAAAATCAATGAAATAGATAACATATTAAGTGCACCTATTGTTAGAGAGGCTTTTAAAGCGTTGGAACTCAACTACTTTCCATTCGTTTGGAGGGTATTTTTTGTTTGTTCCCGTTCACGTTCAGCTAGCAGTGTCTACTATATGCTTTTGATGATTGATAAATTAAGAAAAAAACGCTGGGGGGGTAGGTCATAATGGAATTAAGAGTGTTGCAAGTGGTAACGATTATGAATCGTGGTGGGTTAGAGACCATGTTAATGAATTATTATCGTCGGCTTAGGCATGTTGGCATTCAATTTGACTTCATTGTCCACCGGCAGGAAGAAGGTCATTATGACGAGGAAATTAAGAGGCTAGGTGGTCGTATATTTCATATGCCATCCATTCGCCCAGGTAATTACCAAAAATACTTTAAACAATTGGACACCTTTTTTGCCGAACACCCATATTATCGAATTGTACATGCTCATTTAAACGAAAACAGTAGTTTTGTTATGCGTGCAGCATATGATGCTGGAGTGCCGTGTCGGATTGCGCATAGCCATTTGAGTGATTTACATATAGATTTTAAATGGCCGTTTCGCAAGTATGCAAGATCATGCATGAAGGAATATCCTAATTATTACTTTGCATGTTCAGAACGTGCTGGGGAATGGTTATTTACATCATCTAAGAACAAGATAACCGTTTTACCTAACGCAGTAAATGTGAGTCAATATCTTTATCATTTGCCAGAGCGAAAGCGGATAAGAAGAGAATTGGACGTGGATGATTCTTTTGTAATTGGTCATATTGGGCGCTTTAATTATCAGAAGAATCATGATTTCATCATAGATATTTTCCAATCTATATCTGATAAAAGAAAAGACGCTGTTTTAATTTTAGCTGGAGATGGTGACTTAATGCCACAAATAAAGAAAAAAGTTCACAAGCTAGGGCTAGAACAACAAGTGAAATTTTTAGGTGTTAGAGATGATATTCCTTTGCTTTTGCAATCCTTGGACGTCTTTTTATTCCCTTCTCATTTTGAAGGTTTACCTGTAGTTTTAATTGAAGCACAGGCTGCTGGTCTCAGTTGTCTTGTCTCTGATACGATAACGGCAGAAGTGAATCTGACGAATAGGGTAACATTTATGAGCTTATCTAGAAAGGCTTCTGAATGGGCAGATAAACTGTTGCAATTAGATAACCAACATAAGGATACCTCTACGGCGTTAAAAGTAGCTGGTTATGATATCGAGACCACGAGTCAGTGGTTATCTACCTTTTATAACGAATATAACGAGACTAAAAATCATGCAAGCAGGACGAGATAAGATGAAACCAATATTAACAATCTTTACCCCGACCTATAACCGTGCTTACACCCTACATTTAGGCTATGAAAGTTTAAAGAAACAAACATGTCAATCCTTTGTGTGGTTAATCATTGATGATGGTTCGAATGATGGAACAAGGTCATTGGTTCAAGGGTGGATAGAAGAGGGAATCATTTCTATTCGCTACCATTACCAGGAAAATTTAGGTATGCATGGGGCACATAATACAGCTTATGAGTTAATCGAAACAGAATTGAATGTTTGCATTGATTCTGATGATTATATGCCAGTGGATGCGGTACAGAAAATCATTACTTATTGGAACCAATTTGGAAGTGAGGAGGTAGCTGGTATTGTCGGGCTTGATGCCTATCAAAATGGGGATATCATAGGGACCGAATTACCCGCTGATTTGTCTACTTGTACTCTAGGGGAATTGTATGGTGTTCATAAAGTGAAGGGTGATAAGAAGCTTGTCTATCGAACAGCATTGACAAAAACGACCCCTGCCTATCCTATTTTCTCAGGAGAAAAGTATTGCCCATTAAGCTATAAGTACATTTTTATTGATCAGTTAAAACCGTTATTACTCCTCAATGAAGTATTATGCCATGTCGAATATTTACCAGACGGATCGAGTTTAAATATGCTTAATCAATATTATAAAAACCCGAAAGGCTTTGCGTTCTTTCGTCAAACAGCAATGATTCATGCTCCATCATTGAAAGAAAAGTTAAGAGAATGTATACATTACGTTTCTAGTTGTTTATTAAGTCAAAAGAAAGACTTCATTCAAGCGTCACCTTTAAAAGGTATGACACTTGTTGCGCTACCATTTGGATATCTACTTTCATTTTATGTACGTTATGAGCAACGAAAGAGGAATGCCATGGGAAGTGAACAGTAATCATGACTGTTTTTTGGATGTGTTTATTCGCAAGTTTTAGTGTGGCTTTAATAGCTAGATACTTTTCTAGACCTGTACTTGTAGGGGATTCAGTCCAGACTGTTTATCCTAATAAACTGATGATTACTTTTGTTGCTTTCATTCTTATTGCTGTTTCTGGGGCAAGAACCAATATTGGCGATACCTTTTTTTATATGCATGCATATGAAGTTAATGATTTTAGCTGGGCAACAATAGTAGAGGGAAAGGATATTGGCTTCGGATTATTACAAATGGTTCTGAAGTTTTATACTGATGACCCGCAAGTTTTAATTTTCGTTGTCTCGTTATTGACGAACAGTTTAATAGTATTTGTTCTCGCACACTATGCAAGATTATTTGAATTGAGTATTTATATTTATATAACTGGTGGTTTATTTTTAGTTACGATGAATGGTATTCGCCAATGCTTAGCAGCGGCGATAGTATTTGCGGCAACAAAGTTCCTTATAAATGGGAATTGGCCTGTGTACTTTTTATTTGTTATCCTTGCTTCTTCTTTTCATCAAAGTGCGCTCATTTTATTACCTATTTACTTTTTTGTACGTTATAAGGCTTGGTCGAAAGCGACGTTGATATTACTTCTGATTGCCGTTCTTATTGTTGTCGGCTTTAATGAGTTTTCGACACTCCTTTTTTCAGCGATAGAAGATACACAATATGGGCAATATGCAGAATTCCAAGAAGGAGGAGCAAATATTTTACGCGTCGCTGTGGAAGCAACCCCTTTATTCATTGCTTATCTTGGGCGAGAGAAGTTAAGGACTATCTTTCCTAAAAGTGATTTTATTGTGAATATGGCACTAGTTGGTTTAGTATTTATGATTATTTCTACACAAAACTGGATTTTTGCGCGATTTTCTATTTATTTTAGTCTTTATCAATTGATTCTTGTTGCTTGGATAGTCAAATTATTTCAACCAAAGGATCAACGCTTTATTTATTATTGTATCCTTGTGCTATATTTTTTCTATTATTTTTATGAAACAGTCATTAGTTTAAATATTCAGTACCAAAGTGATTGGTTAGGATAACGAGAGAAAGAGGGGAGAAAAAATGAGTGTTCTCGTCACCGGTGGAGCAGGGTATATTGGCAGTCACACATGTGTCTCTTTATTAAACCGTGGTATGGATGTCATTATTCTTGATGACTTCTCCAACAGTAATCAAGAAGTCGTGCAGCGGATTGAGCATATGACGAAGAAAGAGGTAAAGTACTATTCGATTGATTTAAAGGAAAAAGACGCAGTTCATTCTGTCTTTGCTGATAATGAAATCGAAGCAGTGATTCATTTTGCCGGGTATAAAGCAGTTGGAGAATCGGTTGTTAATCCACTTTCCTATTATGATAATAATCTCATTTCCACGATTTACTTATTGCAAGTAATGAAACAGTTTAACGTAAAAAAACTGGTGTTTAGCTCTTCAGCGACTGTTTATGGTAGACCAAAACAGGTACCGATTGCGGAGAATGCTCATCTATCGGCAACTAATCCATATGGCAGAACAAAACTAATAATCGAAGATATGTTGAGAGATATTTTTGCATCCGATAATGAGTGGGCGATTACATGCTTACGTTATTTTAATCCAATCGGTGCCCATCCAAGTGGAAATTTAGGTGAAGATCCACGGGGTATCCCTAATAATCTCATGCCTTATATTACCCAAGTAGCTATTGGTAAACGGCCGGTATTACAAATATTCGGCGATGGCTTTTCTACTAAAGATGGTACAGGAGTAAGAGATTATATCCATGTAATGGGTTTAGCTGAGGGACATATCTGTGCACTAGAACAATTAAAAAAGGAGACCGGTTTTAATTTTTATAATTTAGGTACAGGGAAAGGCTATAGTGTTTTAGAAATTGTCCAAACTTTTGAGAGAGTAAATCATGTGAATATACCGTATATCATTACGGATGCCCGTATGGGTGATATCCCTATTAGTTATGCTGATCCAACAGCTGCAGCGACGGGGTTAGGCTGGAAGGCTCAAAGAGGATTAGAGGAAATGTGTATAGACGCCTGGCGGTGGCAGAAAAATAACCCCGCTGGTTATAGTGATAAGAAAAATCCGCACTTAATGCAAAGTGGGGATTTTTCTTTTTCTTAATAAGATGTCGGATGACGTATAAGAAGAGGAAGGAAATGAAAAGATTATTTGATTTTATTTGCGCATGTATACTGCTTCTTTTATTTGCACCTGTAATGGCAATTATATCTACCGTTTTGCTTATCAACGGATCGTCCATTTTTTTCAAACAAGAAAGACCTGGACTTAATGGATCATCCTTTCGCTTATATAAATTTTGTACAATGACTAATGAAACAAATGAGCAAGGTCATCTGTTACCAGATGAGAAAAGATTGACCAAAATCGGTAGCAAGTTAAGAAAATATAGTTTGGATGAATTACCACAACTTCTTAATGTCTTAAAAGGTGAAATGAGTTTGGTTGGACCTCGTCCGTTACTAATAGCGTATTTACCATTATATTCACCAGAACAAGCAAGAAGACATTGTGTCAAGCCTGGAATCACAGGCTGGGCACAAGTAAATGGCCGGAATGCGATTAGTTGGGAAGAAAAGTTAAAAATGGATGTATGGTATGTCGATCATCAACATTTTTTACTAGATTTAAAAATTCTTTTTCTTACGATTAGTAAGGTCATCCGTTCAGAAGGAATTAATCAGCCAGGTGCTGCCACAACTGAAGTGTTTAAGGGAAACCAAATAAAAATGAAAGAGTGACATAAATGGATATTGCATTAATTGGTTATGGCGGGCATAGCAAAGTAATCTTTGACATTATTACAATGCAAAAAAATAATGTGGTTGGTATTTTTGATGATAAGCATCGCTCATTAAAAATGAAAGGGAATGTGTTTTTAGCACCGATTGATTATGTAGATGATGTCCTAAAAATCAACCCTAATATTAGGTTGGTTATCTCTATAGGCAATAATAAAATCCGCAAGCAAATGTTCGAAAGGCTAGCTTTACCAATAGAATACTATACCACTTGTATCCATCCTTCTGCTTGTATTAGTCCGAGCGCAATGATTGGTAAAGGAACCGTCATCATGCCACAGACGGTTATTAATGCGGATGCGGTGATTGGTCATCATACAATCATTAATACAGGAGCAGTGATTGAACATGATAATGAAATTGGTGATTATGTGCATATCTCTCCGCGTTCAACTTTAACTGGATCAGTAAAAGTTGAAGAGGGGGTGCATCTCGGTTCTGCTTCTGTTGTCATTCCACAAGTAACATTAGGGAAATGGTCTGTCATAGGGGCAGGCTCGACAGTGATTCACTCAATACCAGAGCGAGTGATGGCAGTGGGATTACCCGCACAAGCAAAGAAAATATTGAAATGGAGTGATGACATTGGCTGAGCGTATTTATTTATCGCCTCCCCATTTGACTGGTGAAGAAATTCATTATGTACAATCCGCATTTACGGATAATTGGGTGGCACCCGTCGGTCCTCATATCGATTTGTTTGAACAAGAAATGTCAACACTTGTGAATGTGCAATCTTGCTTAGCGGTGAACTCGGGTACTGCTGCCATCCACCTCTCATTATTAGCACTTGGTATTAGCTCTCTAGACACCGTTTTTTGTTCTACATTTACATTTGTAGCTACGGCTAATCCTATACTTTATATTGGGGCAAAACCGGTATTCATTGATTCAGAACCCGAAACTTGGAATATGTCTCCTGATGCGTTAGAAAGAGCTCTAAAGGAAGCGAATGCAAATGGAAATTTACCAAAAGCGGTGATTGTCGTTCATTTATATGGGCAACCTGCCAAAATGGATGAATTGCTAAAAGTTTGTCAACGTTATGGTGTGCCCTTAATTGAAGATGCTGCTGAATCGCTTGGCTCTACTTACAAGGAGAAGCCAACCGGCACAATCGGCAGTTATGGTATTTACTCATTTAATGGTAATAAAATCATTACTACTTCTGGAGGGGGGATGCTCGTCTCCAATCATAAAGAAGGTGTGGAATATGCTTCGTTTTTAGCCACACAGGCAAAAGATACAGCACTACATTACCAGCATAGCCAAATCGGGTTTAATTATCGTATGAGTAATATCGCTGCCGGTATTGGTAGAGCCCAATTGACCTATCTGGAAAACAGAATAAATGCACGTAGGAAAATTTTTCAGCGGTATGAAGAAGGGCTTAAAGGATTAGAAGGCATTTCATTTTTACCTGAGCTTCCGGGAACCTATTCCAATAGATGGCTAACTACTATATTAATTGATAGTGAGACAATAGGTGTAACCGTCGAGGAGCTAATTTTCGCTCTTAGAAATGAGAATATAGAGGCTCGTCCAGTATGGAAACCATTACATCTACAACCGTTATTTCAAGGTTATAGTTTTTATCCACATGATGTGGAGCACGAATCTATCTCGGAAATGATATTCGAAAAAGGAATTTGTTTACCTTCAGGATCTGATTTAACAATTGAGCAACAAAACAGAGTAATTCAATGTATTCAAACGACCATTACCTCAAGTCTTCATCTGCATCCTTATTTATTAGGATAGGAGGCAGATAATGATAGGAAAAAATATTGCCAAACTACGTAAACAAAAAGGATTAACATTAACAGAACTAGCCGAACGAGCGGGCGTAGCGAAGTCATATCTTAGTAATATTGAAAGGGAGGTCCATCAAAATCCTTCTATTCAAGTCATTGAAAAAATTATTTTCGTACTCGGTGTGGAAATAGAAGAAGTCATCAGAGGCGTTTATATCACGGAGCAAAATAGACAATGGCAAATACTTATTAAGGAAATGCGAGAGTTAGGCATTGAAAAAGATCAGATGGAGACAGTTAAACAAAGAATTTATGAAGTAAAGAATAAATAACTCAGTTTTAAGAAAAGGAAGAGAGCGCTGGAATGATGGAGAAGATACCAAGAATTATTCATTATTGTTGGTTTGGTGGCGGGGAAAAGCCAGAGTTAATGAAACAGTGTATAAGGTCCTGGGAAGAACATCTCCCTCATTATGAGCTAAAGCAATGGGATGAAAGCAATGTAGATGTAACATGTAATGCTTATGTACACGAAGCGTATCAAGCGAAAAAATATGCTTTTGTGAGTGATTATTTCAGAATGTATGCTTTGTATACAGAAGGTGGGGTTTATCTTGATACAGATGTCGAGGTTTATCAATCTTTTGATCGTTTCCTTCACTATCCATCCTTTTGGGGATTTGAAGAAGGCAATTACATTGCAACAAGTACGATTGGTGCCAGTAAGGGGCATCCGCTTATCCAGTATTTTTTAGATTCCTATCAATCTAATCATTTTATCAATGATGACGGGACTTTTAACGAATGGACAAATGTTGCCGCCATAACAGAAGAAATGAAGAAAAAAGGGGTTATATGTAACGGACAAAAGCAAGTGATAGAAGATTTGGGGGTAATATTTGAGCAAGCTATTTTCTCCCCATATGATTATATTAATTGCCGCGACCTGCAATCAGACGACACGGTGACGAAGCATCATTTTTATCAAAGTTGGTTGCCTCCTCATGTGTTAGTTAAACGAATGGTGAAAAGGAGTATAGTCAAATTGATTGGCGGAGAAAAATTAGCTAGTTTACGTAAGAAGTTTTCGGGAGTGAGGTCATGAGCCGAATATTCATTGCTACATATGATATGGAAATTGGCGGGGTAGAAAGAAGTTTATTACAATTATTGAAACAACTTAACTACGAAAAGTATGAGGTGGATCTATTATTATATCGTCATCAAGGCGATTTTTTTCACTTGCTGCCTAAACAAGTGCATTTGTTGCAAGAGTTTTCAAGTATGGCTACTTTTCGTCAGTCCATTATTGAAACAATCCAAAAGAAACATATGCTATTGGCTTCTGTAAGACTATTAGCCAAATGGCAAACACAATGGAAAAGCCTGCACGCACGTGATGAAGAGTGGGGTTACTATCAGATGCAGCAAATCGGTAAATATTCATCACCCTTCCTTCCTACAATGGATAAAACTTACGATGTGGCTATTAGTTATTTATGGCCCCACCATTTTGTAGCCTATAAAGTAAAGGCTAAAAAGAAGATTGCTTGGATTCATACTGACTTTTCCTCTCTCCATATTGATACGAATGAGGATGAAAAAGTTTGGCGGTTATTTGATCATATTATCGCAGTTTCTGATGCTTGTAGAGAAGCATTTCTTACCGTTTATCCACAGTTAGCCAAAAAGGTGATGGTGATGGAAAATCTGATATCGCCGACCTTTATACAAGAATTGTCTGAGGAAATGGTCGAAAATCCTATTCTCTTAGATCATCGCTTTACCATTGTTACAGTTGCTAGACTATCAAAAGCAAAAGGAATAGATATTGCCATACAGGCGATGAAAATAGTAAAAGAAAAAGGTTATCACAACATTGTCTGGTATGTGATTGGCTTTGGTGGAGATGAAAAAGAACTGACACAACTCATTCAAGCTTGTCATTTAGAAAGTCAGTTTATATTACTTGGTAAAAAGGTCAACCCTTATCCATTTATGAAGGCATGTGACCTCTATGTTCAACCCTCTCGTTATGAAGGGAAGGCCGTTACAGTAAGTGAAGCGCAAATACTAGCAAAGCCAGTACTACTTATGAATTATCCTACAGCAAAAGGCCAAATTCGTGTTGGAGTGGATGGTTATATCGCTGGCAACAATCCAGAAGAATTAGCTTCAAGCATTATTCAGCTATATGAACATCCCGAGGAAAGGGAGAGGTTGAGCAGGAATTGTCAACGAACGAATTTTAGTAATGAAGCCGAGCTTGAAAAATTACATGCCATCTGTGAATAAAAAAGGGGGATAGGGCCATTGGAACAACCGAAAGTAAGTGTCGTCATCCCCGTTTATAACGCAGCCGATTATTTGGAAGAATGTATTCAATCTTTACTTACGCAAAGTTTACAACAATGTGAATTTATCTTCGTCAATGATGGGTCTAGTGACCACAGTCAACAACTCATTGAAGCTTATCAAGAAAAAGATCATCGCATTAAACTTTTGAATCAAGAAAACCACGGGGTCAGCTATGCGAGGAATAAGGGGATTGAAATAGCTAAAGGTGAATATATCGGATTTATAGATGCTGATGATACAATAACAGAACATACTTATCAGCACGTATATCAGCTTGCTAATCAATTCGATAGTGAGGTCGTTATTTTTCACTTAGTTGAAGAGGTCAATGGCATTCAAAGAGTGATTAGCTATCCCTTTCCAATGCGGGTAAAATTACATAAAAAGGACATTCATGAGTTTATCATTCCACACATGTTACAAAAAGAAGATTTTAATAGTGTGTGTAACAAGTTATATAGAAGAGAAACATTGAATAAGCTTCGGCTGCAATTTCCGATAAACGAGGTGCTTGGGGAAGATGGACAATTTAATTGGTCCTTTTTTTTATGTGCGAATTCAGCGATTTATAGCGATCTTCCTGGTTATTATTATCGTGAAGTAGCAGGCAGTGCGACAAGAAATCTCCAAGAAAAAGATTACTTTTCTCATGCGTTACGCTCTTATCAGCGTAGTATACCAGATCAGATTGAAATGAGTAGCCATCAAATCAAGACATTAAAGGCTATGAAGCTGCTTCAACAAGTGTTAGCTTATATTCACATCTATATTTTACCTACAAATGAATTAAGTAAAAAAGAAAGAAGGCAATATGTACAAACAATGATTCATCATCCAGTTGTTCAAGAAGCTTTACGACTCTACCCGTTAGAAAAGGTAAGAATGCTCGGCAGATATGACCGCTTCTTAATGAAGTGTATAAAGCATCAATCGCTTCTTGGTTTATATAGTGCAACGGCATATAGTAGGTGGCGAAATAGAAAAAAAGGGGAGGTTCATTCATGAAAATATTGATGTTTGCCCATGGAGGAAGTGAGAATCGCGGTTGTGAGGCGATTGTACGATCAACGTCAACTATGCTCAAAGAAAAAGTGGAAGATGTGGCTGTTTTCCTTTCATCTTATCATCCTGAAACAGATCAACATATACAACAGCTAGATGGAATCTTTGATGGTTCAGAAACAATTATAAGAAAATATTCAACAGATTGGTGGAGAGCTGCGATTCGGAATAAACTTTTTCAAGACGAAACATACGCCTTGCAAAAAGCGCAACAAAAAACGATTGATCAAATTGATGTGGCTGATATTTGTCTTTCAATAGGCGGAGATAATTACTGTTATGGTGAACAACCCGGTTGGTATGAAGTGGATAAAATGGTCAAAAAGAAAGGGAAAAAATTAGTATTATGGGGGTGTTCGATCGGAGAGGAAGATATGTCGGCAAGAAAGCTAGCAGATCTCAAAATATTTGATTTAATTTTGGCTCGAGAGACATATACGTACCAAATGTTAAAAAAGAGAGGCATTCATCATGTGTCACTTTGTGGTGATCCTGCATTTACACTAGAGAAAGAAGAAGTAGACCTGCCCTTTGGTTGGAAAGATGGGGATACGATTGGCTTAAATATCAGTCCACTTTTAGTTTGCAAGAATCAAGGTAGTAAACAAGCTGTATCTCATTTAATAGAATATATTTTAGAAAATACCGAATCTGTCATCGCGCTCACACCACATGTCATGCAAAAGGGGAATAATGATTATGATTTATTACAAGAATACTATCAAAAATATAAAAGTTCACGAAGAGTCATATTGCTACCAGCGCATTTAAACGCATTACAGTATAAAGGGTATATTGCAAAAATGCGTTTTTTTATTGGCGCAAGAACACATGCAACGATTGCAGCCTATTCCAGTTTTGTCCCGACCCTCGTTTTAGGCTATAGTGTGAAGTCAAGAGGTATCGCCTATGACTTATTCAATAGTGAAAGATTTGTAGTTTCGATTGAGGAAGTGTCAAATAGTAATAAACTGATTCAATATTTTGGTGAAATGGTAGAACAAGAAGCCCAGATTAAAGAACAATTGCTAAAAGTCATCCCCATTATACAAAACCGTTCGTATGAAGCCGTGCATTCTTTAAAGGAATTGCTAGGATAATGAAAAAACAACTATTATTTATTATCCCTAGTTTAGCAGCAGGTGGAGGAGAAAAAAGCTTGATCAATCTTCTATCACAAATCGATTATGACCAGTATGAGGTGGATGTTTTTCTTTTTGCCAAAAAAGGTGTATTTCTATCGTTTCTACCTCCTCAAGTGTCTGTGCTAAATCACTCCGTAGATTTTGAACATTTCTCTTTACCAGTCCATTCAGCTATATGGGCTCTAGCCAAGAGGCGCAGGTGGAAGCTCGTGTATAACCGTCTATTATACTTTTTAGCTAATAGAAGAATGGGAAATACAGCTCAGAAAGAACAGTATGCCTGGAAATATTTAAAACAAGCATGTCCACAACTAGTCAAAACGTACGATGCAGCGATCGGATTTTTAGAGAAATCTTCAACCTATTTTTGTGTGGAGAAAGTAAATGCGAAACAGAAAATTGGGTGGGTACATATTGATTACAATGAAATGGGCATGGATGCAACATACGATCATACTTATTTTAAAGAAATGTCAACTATTGTCACAGTCTCTCATGAATGTGCGCGGGTGTTTATCGAACAGTTTCCTTCATTGAAATATAAAGTAAAGGTGATTCATAACATTGTGTCACCAACAATCATTTACGAAATGTCACGTCAGAACATACCGTTACAAAAGCAAATGTTAACGTTACTAACCATTGGCCGTTTACATCCGCAAAAAGGTCTAGATATGGCAATTGAGGCTTGTAGCCGTTTAGTACGAAAAGGAATGAAACTGAAATGGTACATTATTGGCGAGGGGCAAGAAAGAATCAAATTGGAAAGATTGATTAGAATTCATCAACTAGAGGAACACTTCATCTTGCTTGGACAACAAGCGAACCCCTATCCTTGGCTCGATGTAGCTGACATTTATGTACAGCCTTCAAGGTTTGAAGGTAAGGCAATTGCTATAGACGAGGCGAAAATACTGCACAAACCGATTGTCGTAACAAACTATACGACAGCAAAAGATCAAATTATAGATAGAGTAACGGGACTCATCGTAGATTTAAACGTGGATGGGATCGAAAAGGGGATTAGCTTATTAATGAAAGATGATGCTTTAAGAAAACAGTTAACAGTCAATTTAAGCGGGCACTCTTATGGAACAGAATCTGAAATAGACAAGTTTTATCAAATCGTATAGAGGGGTATAAGCATGAAAACAAAACTACTCTTTGTGATGAATAACCTCCAATGTGGCGGTGCAGAAAAGGCGCTTATCTCATTATTACATGCCATTGACTATAAAAGATATGAGGTGGACTTGCTGTTATTTAAAAAGGAAGGCGTATTTTTGAATATCGTGCCAAATGAAGTAACCATTTTAAATGAACAAGAGGAATTTCGTTACTTTGATGGCAGAGTCATCGATAATGTGTTAAAAGCTATTTCATCTCGAAGATTTGATCTCGCCATTTCTCGTATAAAAGCAGCACGTATTTTTAGAACGGAAAATAATGGAGCTGTTTGTGAACAAAAAGTGTGGAAATATATATCCCCATGCTTATCTAATGTAAAAAAAGAATATGATGTCGCCATAGGATTCTTAGAAAAGAATCCTATTTATTTTTGTCTAGAAAAAGTAAAAGCGAAGCGAAAAATAGGGTTTATCCATAATGATTATAAACAAATGGGCATGGATAGAACGTTGGACCTTCCATACTTTCAGCAATTGGACGGTATTATGACAGTGTCAGATTCCTGTGCCGATGTATTACGCCAACAATTTCCAGAATATCAACAGAAAATAAAAGTCATACAAAATATCTTATCTAAATCGACTATTCACACGTTAGCTATGAATGAGATGCCTTTACCATTTCAAGGATTGAAGCTTTTATCTATCGGACGATTACATCGACAAAAAGGTTTTGACTTAGCTTTAGAGACAGCTGCGTTACTGAAGAAAAAAGGCGTACCATTTAAATGGCTCATCTTAGGAGAAGGTAGCGAAAGGGAGAATTTAATCCAGTTATCTACAAAGTATCAATTAGAAGAAGAAGTGCAATTTATCGGAATAAAGGAGAATCCTTATCCATATATTCGCTGGGCAGATGCATATATACAGCCTTCGAGATTTGAAGGAAAGTCAATTGCTGTTGAGGAAGCCAAAATATTATACAAGCCAGTGATTGTCACAAACTATAGCACATCAGGCGATCAAATTATTCATGGACAGACGGGGTTAATCGCAAATATGACAGCAGAATCACTTGCAGAAACGATTCTACAATTATTTGCAGATGAATCTTTACAGCATCAGTTAATGGATGGACTAGGGAAAGAGAAACTTGGAACAGAAGACGAAATCAAGCGTTTTTACCAATATATAAAAGTAGGGTAGGCGAATCTTTAATGATTATATGGCTGTTAGCCTTTTTCATACTGATTTTGGTTGGAGCAATCGGTTTGGATTTATTTCTTATATTCAAAACTTGGTTTTCGCGGATTCATTTTGGCAAATATGAAAATGAACACGATTGGGAGAAACCTATCATCACTACAGTGGCTCGTTGGTTAAAGCGAACACCGAAAGTACCTTTAACCGACCAAAGGCGTTGGGTGGCTTTAGATATCATCAAAGGTCAATATACAAGAGGCGAGATTCAATATTGGCAAGAGGCAGCTTTGTTATTGGCATTACCATCACCTCAGTTTATTTCAGAAGTCGATCGTTTTATCAATAAGAAAATCACTCCCTCTGGTGAATGGAAAACATGTCCACAACAGATAGATGGTGCAATCTTAGCTTATGCAATCCTTAAAAATAATCGGCTAAATGGTGAGTGTTATCAGCAAGCAATGGATGGGATGTGGCAAGTGATTCAAGCACATATTGGGAAGGATGGAACCGTCATGTATAGAAAGTCGATGGTAGACTATCGGTACGTCGATACAATTGGTTTTATTTGTCCTTTTCTGATTACTTACGGTGTGAAAAATAATAAGCCGGAGTGCATTGACCTTGCAATTCATCAAATAGAATCCTTCTTTACTCATGGGATGAGTAGTCAGATAGCAGTACCCGCTCATGCTTATCATATAAAATCAAAGGTGGGGACTGGACTATATGGATGGGGACGAGGAATGGCATGGTTAGCACTAGGCGTGATTGATTCGTGGAAGGAATTACCGAATCATCATCCTTATAAACATGAATTAGAGTTTAGGATAACACAATTGGCAAAAGTCATTTTGAGTCTACAGCAAGACTCTGGTTCCTGGAATTGGTTAATGACTAGAAAAGAAGCGAGAGCGGACTCTTCGACAACGGCGACATTAGGATATTTCTTAGCTCATGCTGCTTATATCGATGAGATTGCGGATCAGTGTTGCCAAGGTAGAGATAAAGCTATTCATTATTTGATGAAGGTAACAAGAAGGACGGGAGCGATTGACTTCTCACAAGGAGATACAAAAGATATTGGCGTTTATTCCCAATTGTTTGATATCCTTCCGTTTACGCAAGGGATGTCGCTAAGATTATTGGCAGAGAAAAGAAGATATCAGGAAGCAAAAAAAGATAGACAAGCTGTGAGCTAATGGGTGTGAACAAAGAAAAGTGAGAAGGGGACAAAATGAGATCACGCTACTCTCTAATTAATATAACAGCAGGTTTAACCAATCAGTTGATTATCACCATGTTAAGCTTCTTATCAAGAACGATTTTTATCCAAACATTAGGTGTAGAATATTTAGGTATTAATGGTTTGTTTACGAATCTTTTAGCGATGCTTACACTCGCTGAAGCAGGTCTAGGTGCTAGCATTATGTACAGTTTATATAAGCCTGTTGCGGACAATGATTATATGAAAATCCGCATTCTTATGAAATTTTATCGTCAAGCGTATATGGTTATTGCAGCAATTGTCTTCGTACTCGGTTTATTGCTTTTTCCGTTCCTTGATTTTTTTGTAAAAGGGGCGAATATTGAAGATGTAGAACTCATTTACTTTATCTTTTTGCTTAATACAGTTGCTCCTTATTTTTATATTCATAAAAATTCATTTCTGAATGTCGCACAGCGTGGTTATATTGTTACAGCCGTTTACACGGTTTCATCGATAGTAACGGCTGTAATGAAAATAGCTATTTTATCTTATACTCACAATTATTTACTTTATTTAATAATTGATAGTGTTATTACAATTGCCAATTCCATTATCCTTGCTGTGATGGTCAATCGAATGTACCCATATTTGCGCGAGAAGGTGGCGGGTAAATTAGATGAAATAACAAAGGGACAAATCACTACCAACGTGAAGGCGATTGTCATTCAAAACATAGGGAATTATTTATTATTCGGGACAGAGCATCTTCTGATTGCATCCTTTGTTAGCTTAGTGGCTGTTGGGATTTATTCGAATTATAAAATGGTCATTGATATTGCTCGTACGTTTATTAACCAGGTATTTAGTAATGTGTATCATAGTGTTGGCAATCTCGTGGCTAATGAATCAATGGTGAAGATCATAGCGATTTATAAATGTTATCGTTTAGTGAATTTTTGGCTGTATTCTTCGTTAACC
Source organism: Cytobacillus sp. FSL R7-0696 (assembly GCF_038006865.1). Classification (NCBI taxonomy): domain Bacteria; kingdom Bacillati; phylum Bacillota; class Bacilli; order Caryophanales; family Bacillaceae; genus Cytobacillus; species Cytobacillus sp. FSL R7-0696. The sequence goes on from NZ_JBBOWA010000001.1 coordinate 2,730,845, forward strand.
ATTGTATTGGCATTTACATTGGAGCCGTTTATAAGAATCTGGTTAGGAAGCGACTTCTTGTTTTCTCAAGAAGCGTTACTCGTCATTCTATTATTGACCTTCTATGAACGTGGCATGCGAAATTCTATATCGGCAATAAAAACAACAGCGGGTTTATTTCGTGAAGATCAATATGCACCGCTATTACAAGCAGGAATCAGCTTAATATTTGCACTTGTCCTTGTACAATTTCTAGGGATTACAGGCATATTTTTAGGGCATTTCCTTAGTGCGCTTTTCGTTCCGTTTTGGTTTACCCCGTATGTGGTCTATAAAAAATTGTTTAAGCTACCAGTAAGACAATATTTTACTTCATATTTGTCTCTTATGTTCATAGGATTGGTAGCTTATTTATTAACGAAAGTCATTCTTATGCCGTTTTCTCCTGTCAGTTTTTCTACTTTTCTTATTTACTTATTTGTCAGTTTAGTGCTACCTAATTTATTATATATAATCGTATTTTACCGAACGGACGAATTCCAATATATTTTAAAAATGGTTTTGACTATACTAAGACGCTTGCAAGCGAAGCGAAGAGATAGAATGATCTCTTCTTAGCACCAATATTTTAGGTGATTCTTGTCTAGTCCTGGTCGTGATATTGGCTTTTTTAAATAGTAGTATTCTGGTAAGTGTGAACTTGATAGGATCCATTCTCATGTTCTTTACCAGTGGTAAAACCGGCACCATCGGTAAATATATTTCTGGCGAGAATGGATTCTGCCTGCGTACTAAAGTCATTGGTGATGGCGCCTTTACCCATAAAAATATTATTATAAATTCTAAAGTTTTGTGTTCTTCCCCATGCCTTCATTGTTGACATAGTAAATTCGTTTTCATAAATAGCTAAACTGCTACCAGCACTTAAGATAATACCTAGGGGCGAAGTAAAACGGTTATACCTCACAACATCCAACGCCATTGCATCCCAGCCATCTTCCCAATCAATGTCACAGCCTGGTGTTCGTCCTTTATTATTAACAAATGTGTTTCCTTCAATTAACCACTCTTGACCACCACACATCGCAAGACCTGTGCTGGTGTTTTCTTCAAAATGACAGTTTTTAATTTTACATTGTCTTGGCATGCCAATGGTACGAAGGAAAGCGACTGCGCCGTTAAAGTCGGTATCGCCATCTGCAGGGGGGGCTTCTTGATAAATGACAATTTTGACCCATTTTGCCGCTTGTGGCTTATCATAATTGTAAAATTGTAGATTATAAGTTTGGGAAGAAATGAATAGGTGATTTTCATCGTAAAAGTATATAGAATACAGTCTGGACCGTAAATAACGGAACCCTTGATAACCTTGAGTGTAACCTAACAAATAATAACTACCCAGTCCTGAAACATTTAAATAGGTAGATGAACGAAAACGATGGCTGTTTATTTCCGTGCGTGAGTTACCTTGATCATCTATATCTCCTGGTTCAAAATGTGACCAGCTAACAACCGTATCACTTTTCACTTCTCCAAGCTCACGGTTATGAATTGTTCCAGTGATGAAATTGAATCCTGGTGATTGATTAAACGTACAAGATTCAAATGAAATATTTTTACAATCATCTATAAGCACACTCAAGCACCCTTCTGTAGACTCTCCAACAGTTGTGTCATTTTTTTCGCCATAAATATGGGTATTTATGAGTTTGGTATTTTCAAGATTAGTAAAGTAGAACATTCTGTAACCTGTTGTTGTTTTTTCACTTGCTTCAATTTGAATCTTACTATCACTGAAATCAATGATGATATTAGTCGGAGGAAACAATGTTCTAACAGTTGGATTAACTAAATAATGGCCGTAGGGGAAAATGACTTTTTTATATGGGCCTAGTAAGGCATCATCAAATGCTGCTTGAATCCCGTTTGTAGTTGCGAGAGCGTTTGTTCCATCTAAATGTATATCATATTGTTCTGCATCCACATGCAAAATGTCGGCTTCATCAATCGGTTGCTCTGCTCGTTCAGATACAGTCAAAGTAAAGCTTGCAGATATTGTTTTACTACTATCATAAGCAGTAATGGTCGTTGTACCGCTCGAAAGTGCTTCAACCACCCCATATTGTACTGTGGCGATTTGAATATTTCCACTTTCCCAGAAGACGATATTATCATTTAGCACATCAAAAGGTAATCCTTCTGATAAAGCAGTCGCCATCAATACAGTCGCTTCACCAACAACCATCGTTTCCTTCTTTTTATTAATCACGATCTCGGTGACCGTCCGATTAGATGGGGGGAGAGAGGGAGATAATTGCACATCTATAGGAATAGTTGTCGTAAAGCTCTGTTCTTCATAGGCTGCCATTACATTTACGGATGTCTGCCCTGCGGTTAATGCCTTTATACGGCCTCTGTTATCTACTTCTACTATTTGTTCATTATTACTTTGAAAATCAAGGGTGAGGTCTGAAGTGTATTGACTTGGAATGGCTTCAATAAATAACTTTTGGCTTTCACCAATTGCTAAAGAGATGGTTTGTGGTAACGCAGAAATGCCAATTAATTGTTCTGTTTGCTGATAATAGTCATAATTGTTTTTTACTTCCTCATCCGTTAATGCCCGATTATAAATAGCAAAAGCCACAATGGTTTCAGGTGCTTGATTATGTGCGACAAAGTCCTTTCTTAATTGAAGTGGTGATTGAATAAGCGCATTTACGGTACTAGCAAAATCAGTAGGTACAGGTCTTGGATCATTCTCATTGATTGCATCATTGATAAAGAGACTGGCTGTTTGATCGGTATTAAATCTGAGTGTAAAGAGATTAATCGCATGTGAATCAATAGGATTTAGCCAATCTTGATAACTTTTCTTTTGTCCTTGTTCATCTTTAAACCAATATGAATTAATGGCTCTTGTGTTTTGCTGTCCTGTTGTAGTCAAATACGGAATAAATACATCTGAGCGTGCAGCTGTGAATTTCCCATCTACTGTTTTCCAGTGCGATCCATTTGTGTTGAAGCTGGCCATTTGGATGGTTAATCCATTTTCAAAAGAAATGAGTTGATTCAGTGGGGAGGTATTTGTCGGTATTTCTACATAATCCTCGCGATTGACTAATAAGCCTTGATCTGTCACATAACCATCGCTCACTCCATCATGTGAAAGACCTATTAAGGAAGCAACGACCCCATGAATCGTATCACTAATAGAATTATTCGTTTCTCCAGAACGGTTGGTAAAGTCATAATGAAGAATAATACCCTCAGTTTGAATGCCAATTTTTTGATACAAGGCAGATTGTAGCGTACTCTTGTTTCCAGCATTATCTATTGCGTAAGCCTGTACGGTTGTGGTCTCAGTAATTATAAAAGGACCTGAATAAACCGGGCTTGTTGAAGTCGGTTCGTCTCCATTTAAAGTATAATAGATCGCCGCTGGTTCACTTGAAGTAATAGTAATTTCGTGTGATTGTGAAAAAAAGCCACTAGGTGTCACCGTTAAAGTAGGTGGTGTTTCGTCTAATTCTAAGGTAGTAACGGTAATGCTAACCCCTGAAGAGGTTTGACCTGCTTCGTTTTTTGCTTGTACGGTAAAAGTATAAAAGGTGGATGGGGACAAGTTTGCTAAAGTGACAGAAGGATTGACGACATTCTCTCTAAATTGGTCATTTTGAGAAATGTCATAAGAGGTAATTCCATCATGATAAAGAGGTGGGTCCCATTGTAACGTAACGGTAGTAGCAGTTACTTGATGAATGATTAAGTTTTCTACATTTCTTGGAGGTGATTCAGGCTCAGGTTTGAGTTCGTCATTATTTAACCAAGAACTTACATAACATCTAAAAGGGACAGATGATTGCACAGAGAGCGTGTTAAACGGAGCAAAGTTTCCCTCGAATGTTTCATTTGCCTTAACGGTAATCGTGATATTGTGAATGTTAAATGACAACGAAGTGCTTGGATGTAAATTTGTTATTTTTAAACGGATCATCGCGGTATCGTAATTCTTAATCGTTGGTGCATTATTCTCAAAATAATCTTTGATAATAAAAATCACTTTTTCTCGCCTCCTTTTCTAGATAGGTTATCTTATGCGCGTACTGTCGCTTTTTTACTATATATTTATGTTTAATAGTACTTTAGATGAGAAAATCAGTGTCAACCATTATGAAAGTAATTAAATATAGTTCGTTTAACCTAATTTTTATTGACGTCTAGTGGTGAATCATGGTAAATTGATAATAATAGTTCGTTATATAGAATATAAATGTTCTTTTTAGGAATAAGGAGTGGTTACTTGAAGGATATTGTCTATTTTTTAAAACAAGTTTACCAATACGCTGGCTGGAGACTATTCGCTAGCTTAATAGCAGTTACAATTGTCAGTCTATTAGATGGATTAGCTATCCTTTTACTAATCCCATTGATTCATTTTACCGGAATGGTCGATTTCGGCTTAGAAAACTCCTTTTTATCCTCTTTTTCCTTATTCGAACATGTACCATCTAGTGTAGTACTGCCGTTGATCTTACTGATTTTTGTTGTCATTGTAGCTGTTCATCATCTTATTGAAAAAGCTGTGATGATAAAGCATACGCGCATACAAATGGGTTTTTTGACACATTTACGGATGAGTATCTATCAGGACATATTGTTGAGTAATTGGTCTTTTTTCCTGAAAAAGAGCAGTTCCGATTTAATCCATACAGTGCTAACCGAGATTGCTAAAACAAGTGGTGGTACGAGGTCTATTTTACAATTATGTACGAATCTGATTTTCGCTTTCGTGCAAATTGGCATGGCGTTTATTCTGTCTCCGTATATTACAAGCTTTGTCCTTTTGCTTGGCATGGTGGCCATTTATATGAACAGGAAATATTTGAAGCTGACACAAGCGTTTGGTAAACAAAATTATACGTTAGGTAAAAAATTCCTAGCCGGAATAACAGACCAATTAGGGGGAATCAAGGAAATTAAATCTAACCATTTAGAAGAAGCACAACTACGCTGGGCTGGTGAAATGACGGCTCAAATGCAAGAAGAACAAGTGAATTATATGAATACGAGATTACGTTCACAGTTGAATTATAAAATTTCATTAGCTGTATTCATCGCGGTCTTTGTTTATCTATCTATTCAATTATTTCAAGCTCAATCAGCAACACTATTACTCATTGTTGTTATATTTTCTCGCCTTTGGCCGAGAGTTGCAGGTATTCAATCCTCTTTAGAACAAATAACAACAGCTATCCCATCTTTTAAAGCGGTAAAATTATTACAGGTTGAATGTAAACAAGCCCGCGAGGAACTTATTTCATCAGATGAAAAACTCAAATTAGAGAACAGTATTACTTATCAACAGGTGTCTTTTCGCTACGTTAAAGAGAAATATGCCTTAAAGGATATTAATGTAACGATCCCATCAAAAAAGATGACAGCAATTGTCGGCAAATCAGGTGCGGGTAAAAGTACATTCGTGGATTTACTGATGGGCTTAAATCAACCACAGGAAGGCGCATTGCATATTGATGGACAAAAGATTAGCAATCATTCGCTTGCCCTATTAAGACAGAGCATTGGTTATGTCTCTCAAGAGCCTTTCTTATTTAACGGTACGATTAGAGAAAACTTGCTACTCCTTCGCCCAAATGCGACAGATCAAGAACTATGGCAAGCCTTGTCCTTTGCTTCAGCAGCTGATTTTGTGAAAAAATTACCTGAATCTTTAGACACTTACATTGGCGATCGAGGAATAAAGTTATCTGGTGGTGAGAAGCAAAGGCTTGTTTTAGCAAGAGTGATTTTGAAAGATCCTTTAATTCTTATACTTGATGAAGCAACGAGTAGTTTAGATACCGAAAATGAAAAGAACATTCAAGAGAGTATTGAACAATTAAAAGGAAAAATGACAATCATAGTAATTGCTCACCGCCTCTCCACCATTAGAGATGCCGATCAAGTAATCGTGTTAGATGAAGGTAAAGTTGTTCAAGTCGGAGAATTTGTTCAATTATCTAAAGATAAGAACCAGTTATTTAGTCAACTATTACAGAGGCAGGTGGAGGCAATGTAAATATTACCTTTTCCTAAAGAAAAAATAGAAAGGATTCGTGATTTTATGAAAAAGCCGTGGGGAGAAGTAAAACTAGAAGTACTAGATGTAAAAATGACCATGAAAGGTGGAGGACATGGGGGAGGAAAGGATCCCCAGGATCCTGCTGATCCAGAGCCGGAAACAGATATCTACAGTTGAGGAAATGTCCTTATGTACTTTTGTACATAAGGATTTTTTACTAGAAAAGAGATTAAGTTGTTTATTTCAGGGCGCTCTGCGTTTTTTATTTAGGTGGTGAGTATATGTTTAAAAAAGTAACTAGTCAGAAGGAACAAGAGGCTTTTGCTACTACATGGGAATATTTTTGTGAGAGGAATGGTTGGCATAAAGACCCTTATGCACAAACAGGCGAGAGGTATCAACTATTGTTATCTAAAAAGGACCCGACCATTATCGGTACGATTGAATTTATTCCTTATCATGAAGAAGCGCAAGTTGAAAGGTATTTTCGCTTTTCTAAAATCCCATCTATTTTTCAACAACAGGAACGGGTATGGGAGATAGATAAACTTTGCTTACATAAAGATTATCATAGACAAGGGTATTTCTTTCATTTTTTTGAAATCATTTATGATCATGCCCTTCTTCATCAGCCGAAATATTATATAGCTATATTAGAAAAAAAGTTATATCGACTTTTAAAAATGTCTGTTGGTCGACGAATAATACGGGTCGATAAACAAACTGTCAGATCAGAAGCATCACTTATTCCAGTTGTAATACAGATAGAACAAATAATGAAGGATGATACAATCTTACAGTCACTTCTCTTGCGTAGAAATAAATTATTGTTGTGGAAATATTTCTTCAGAACAGGATTAAACCGATTGAAAAATAAAGCTGTGCGTATTCTTAGGGGGTAAATCATTGGTACTTTGGAGATACGGAAAACAGGTTAGTTGGATGCTCATGACGATTGGTTATATGGTTTTCATTTGGCTTCAATCTGAATATTTTAACCCCCAATTAATTGAAATATATGCTTATAGACTAGATTTTCCTATATTAGTAATTCTTGGCACTGTTTTTGAATTATTGCATCTTATCGAGTTTGGCATTTTATTTATTTTCCTTATCTTTACCTTTAAGGCCAATCCAAATGGGGAGTTTACAAAAGAGAAAATGATTGTTTGTTTCATTTTGTCCTTACTTTATAGTCTGATTGATGAAATTCATCAATTATATGTTCCTTATCGTTCTTTCTCTTTTGTTGATATTTTTAAGAACTTTATCGGTATTTTCATTATTTATTATATTGTTAAGAAAAGGTATAAGTGGTGAATTGTAGTGTCCATTTCTTCTCTTCAATTAAAGCTTTTTTATTCCGTTTATTTTGTTACAATTGTCTATTTACAGGCGAATACACAAACAGAATACTTCGATGGGAATAGCATATAGGTAGTTGAATATGAAACGTATATAAAATAAATAGATAAAAAGTTTATTAGTATCTATAAGGGAGAGAGGAAATTTGAGATATGTGAGAATCATCGAGGAAATCAATCAATTGAGGCAATTGTTAAGTAATATGTATGAACAAGGCCTATTCGATGGTGAAGAGGTAGAAGAGAGGCTCACATATCTTTTTCAATTGCTGTTTCCGGATAGAATAGGTGAATTTTTACAGGAAATTCATGAGATTCCTGATGAGTCTCTTAGACTCTTGGCTGAGATTTTACAAGATCCCATATTAGTTCCAATCTTGAGAGAAGTAAGTGAAGGAGCAGCTGGTGAAATAAATATGCCTCATGCTTGTAGTCAAAGATGTAATTGTCGGATGTGTAGATGGTGCAGAAGAGGGGTAACGGGTGCAACAGGAGTAACTGGACCAACGGGTATGACAGGTGCAATAGGCTTAACCGGAAGTACGGGAATCACTGGTCTAACGGGGGCCACCGGAGTTACAGGTATAACAGGGGCGGATGGTTTAACTGGAGCGACAGGAATCACCGGCCCTACCGGAGCGATAGGGTTAACCGGGGCCACTGGAATAACTGGTTCCATAGGAACCACCGGCCCTAATGGTGTGACAGGAGTAACAGGAATGACTGGATCTACTGGCTTAACAGGTAGTGCAGGGGTGACGGGAACAACTGGAGAAGCAGGGGTCACAGGCGTAACTGGTCCCACAGGCACAACAGGTATCACTGGGAGCACAGGAAATACCGGAGCTACGGGTCTAAATGGAAAAATGGGATTAACAGGTCCAACAGGGACCACCGGTTTGACCGGGATAACTGGAGAAACAGGTTCAACAGGAGTCGCAGGCTTGACAGGGGCTACGGGCGTATCAGGTGTGACGGGAAGTACTGGTGCGACAGGCAACACTGGACCAATAGGCGAGACTGGAATAATGGGTTCAACCGGCCCTAATGGTGTGACAGGAGTAACGGGAATGACTGGAGCTACAGGAATCACAGGCCAAATCGGTCTTACAGGGAGTACCGGAGCCACTGGCAACACCGGAGTAGCAGGAATAATGGGTTTAACAGGAGCAACAGGTTCAATCGGTTTGACGGGAGTAACAGGATCGACCGGGATCACCGGTTCAAGGGGCTTAACAGGAACAACGGGAACTACGGGTTCAACAGGAGTAACAGGGGTCACGGGTCCAACAGACTTGGCGGGAATAACCGGAGTGACAGGTTCAATCGGTTCGACGGGTCTAACGGGAGCCACAGGTTCAACGGGTGCAACAGGAATCACCGGAGCAATTGGCTTGACGGGGTCTACGGGTTCAACAGGAGTGACAGGTATCACAGGAAGTACTGGACCGACTGGAATCATTGGAACTACTGGTTCAACTGGTAACACAGGAAATACAGGTCTAACGGGTCTAACTGGCTTAACGGGCTTAACAGGTGCAACTGGAATTACGGGGTTAATCGGTTTGACAGGAGTAACGGGTTTAACAGGATCCACAGGAGTCACCGGTTCAACCGGCTTGACGGGAGTAACAGGTCTAACAGGGGCGGCCGGAATCACAGGTCCAACTGGTCCAACTGGTCCAACAGGATTAACAGGTATAACGGGACCAACCGGCTTGACCGGAATAACTGGTCTAACCGGTGTAAACGGTTTGACTGGGACTACAGGAACCACTGGGCTAACAGGAGCGACGGGGATCACAGGCCCAACTGGCTTGACGGGAGTCACCGGTTTAACAGGAACCACAGGATTAACAGGGTCAACCGGAGTAACAGGTCTAACAGGGACGACCGGAAACACGGGTTCAACAGGAGTGACTGGCATTACGGGAAGTACAGGTTCAACTGGTGTGACTGGCATTATAGGTCTAACGGGTCCAACTGGCTCAACAGGGTCAACTGGAATTACCGGTCTAACGGGTATCACCGGTTTAACAGGCTTGACAGGAATCACAGGGAATACCGGAGTAACGGGTAGTACTGGAACGACGGGAACTACAGGAACTACAGGTCTAACGGGAGTAACAGGAATTACCGGAGCAATAGGTTTAACCGGAGTCACAGGCCTAACAGGGACGACCGGAATCACGGGTTCAACTGGCGCAACGGGCGTAATAGGTCTAACAGGATCGACCGGAATCACCGGATCAACGGGTTCAACCGGTGTCGCAGGAACCACAGGAAATACTGGGTCAGTCGGCTTGACGGGAGTAACTGGTTTAACTGGATCAACAGGAGTCACAGGAACAACCGGTCTATCGGGAATCACCGGTCCAACCGGAGCAACGGGTATAACAGGATCGACCGGCATCACGGGTTTAATTGGAGCCACGGGTTCAACAGGAGTGACCGGTATCACCGGAAGTACTGGTGTAACGGGCATAACAGGAACAACAGGTATTACGGGGTCAATCGGCTTGACTGGAGCACCAGGTCCAACAGGAGCGACAGGAATAACAGGATCAGCAGGTTTAACAGGGTCAACAGGAATCACAGGAACAACCGGCTTGACAGGAGCTACTGGTTTAATTGGAGCCACGGGTCCAACAGGAGCGACAGGTTTAACAGGGTCAACAGGAATCACAGGAACAACCGGCTTGGCAGGAGCTGCAGGTCTAACTGGAGCCACGGGGGTCACGGGTTCAACAGGAACAACAGGAATTACGGGGTCAATCGGCTCGACAGGATTAACGGGTTTAACTGGACCAACAGGAGTCACAGGAATAACCGGTTTGACAGGAGCGACCGGAATCACCGGAGCAATAGGTTTAACAGGAGTAACAGGTCTAACAGGGTCGACCGGAAATACGGGTTCAACCGGTGTCACAGGAACCACAGGGCTAACGGGAATCACAGGTCCAACTGGCTCAACGGGCTTAACAGGAACCACAGGAATTACTGGGTCAGTCGGCTCGACAGGAGTAACTGGTTTAACTGGATCAACTGGTTCAACAGGAGCGACCGGTATCACTGGATCAACAGGAATCACCGGTTCATCCGGCACGACGGGTCAAACAGGGGCCACAGGAACTACAGGGCTAACGGGAATCACAGGAGCAATAGGTTTAACAGGAGTAACAGGTTCAACAGGAGTGACCGGTATCACCGGAAGTACTGGAGCAACGGGCATAACAGGAACAACAGGAATTACGGGTTCAATCGGCTTGACAGGAGTAACTGGTTTAACTGGATCAACAGGTCCAACAGGAATCACAGGAACAACTGGTCCAACAGGCTTGAGTGGATCAACTGGCCTAACAGGGGTAACCGGTTTGACTGGGGCGACAGGAACTACTGGGCTAACAGGAGTGACGGGGATCACAGGCCCATCCGGCTTGACGGGAGTCACGGGTTCAACAGGCCCAACCGGCTTGATTGGAGCTACAGGTCTAACGGGAGCCACAGGGGTCACGGGTTCAACAGGGGTGACCGGTCTAACGGGAAGTACCGGAGTAACGGGTGTTACTGGAGCGACAGGATTCACGGGGACTGCAGGCACAACCGGTCTAACGGGAGTAACAGGAATCACAGGTGCAACCGGCTTAACGGGTGTAACAGGACCTACGGGTCTAACGGGAGTCACGGGTTCAACAGGGGTGACCGGCATCACTGGAAGTACTGGACCAACGGGAATCACGGGCTCAACCGGTACAACTGGTTTAACAGGGCTAACGGGAATAACAGGTCTAACAGGGTCGACAGGAATCACCGGTAGTACTGGATCGACGGGAATCACCGGTTCAACAGGCTCAATCGGCCCAACGGGAGTCACAGGTCTGACTGGCCTAACAGGTCCAACCGGAGCTACGGGGCTAACAGGATCTACCGGGATCACGGGTCCAACAGGTCCAACCGGAGCGACAGGAATAACAGGTGTAACTGGTCCATCGGGCATTTCAGTACCTATTGTCGGATTTTCAGCTAGAACAAACTTAAGTGGGATTAGTACTTCGCAACAAATTGCTAATTGGAATATTGCTTCGCCAAGCTATAGTAGTGCAAGTTTTAATGCTACTACAGGTACTTTTACAGTACCAAATACAGGGAGATATTCTATTAAGGCAACAATTAATTATCAAACAACTACCACTATTTCTATAGCTATCGGTGCAGGAGTTAATCCGACTTTTAGTGTTAGAAGAATATCTACTTCAACAGATTTAATTACTGGTGTATTTCCAATTCTAGATGTGAATATTATTTTATTATTGAGTCTGAGAACTATATTAGGAGCTGGAACAGTTACTCTTTCAGGTGATATGACTTTAAATGCGGGCGATACAGTGGGTTTATTCTATAATGCAAATGGGCTTACAATTAGCTTGAATTTGGGATCAGGGGCTTTACCCATTGTTTGGTCCATCCACCAAATTGGATAAAAAGAGCAATGTGGGAATTATTATCCTCACATTGCTTATTTGATGTAATTCTCTTTGAAAAAAAGCTCGTTATGATTGACTCTTGGATCATTGGGTCGGTACTCTTTTGCTTTACAGTGATGCAAATAGGATTGATTTTCATTACCATTTTGCCAGTAACAATAACATAGTTGAATATGTGGGTACCAGGTAGTATAAGATTCATCTTTAAAATTAAAATGAGTCGGTTCCTCGAGCGTAGTTGCTAATTGATACCAAAAAATGGCCTTATTGAAGTCATTTTTTTCTTTATAAATATCACCAATTTTACAAGCGGCTTCGGGTCTAGGTGTATCAAACTTCATGGTTAAAATGAGTGCCTCAAGCTCACTTTCTTCTATATTTAAATGTTTATAACATTCAGCTATAGATAAGCATGCCCTAATTTCATCCTCGACCCATCCCTTTTTACTTTGTAAAAATTGTGCATAATAGGCAATTGCATTTTCGAATCTAGCATGGTCTTTTAGTTCATTTGCAAAATAAAACAAATCCCTTGGTGAAAACTCCTCACCCTTTTCTAACCTTTTCTCGTATATTTTAATATTGCGATCACTTTGTTCATGATGAGTTTGTTTCCTACTTTTATTATGCTTAATGGCAATATCTGACTCAATAATATGGCCCCCGACTTCCAAATATTCATGGACAGGCCCATGCCACTTGAAATGTCGGTCTCTTTTAACTAACCGATGTCTACGAGAACTAAAGGTTGGTTTATTTTCCTCATCAAAGGCTAAATGGTAGAGCATCGCGACAGCATCTACGTCAAAAGATAACGCTCCTTTTAAGTCTTTCATTTTTTGTCTGTCATCTGGTAAAAGTATATCGTCTGCATCTAACCAGAGAATATAATCTTGTGTGGCTTGCTCAAAAGCATAATTCCTTGCTGCGGCAAAATCATCTGTCCATTTATAGTGAAAAAGATGTTCAGTAAATCCTTTAGCGATTTTCTCTGTTTTATCTGTTGAGCCCGTGTCTACAATTATAATTTCATCACATAAATCAGACACACTTTTTAAGCATTCAGCAAGTACTTCCTCTTCATTTCTTACAATCATACAAAGGCTAATTGTTATCATCCCGTTCACCACCAAATAAAGAATCCTTATACTATATGAATGGTGAAAGAGATGGGTTCAAACCTAATTAGTTATTTCATTGCAAGTCTTAAAAATAGTAAATAAAGTAAGAAAACCCCGAGATATCCCCCTGTTATTAAAAATAAAGGGTTAAGAAAGACGACATGGACGGTTGTCATAAATACTAAGTTTTCGCTAATGATTTCATAAACTGTTGTAGCTGTTATACTTTCAAAAACGATGAGGGAAATGGTAGCAAAAGAAATGAGCACAATATGTGTGGGTGCCCAATATTTATTAGCAAAAACCATTAAAAGGGGAATCATTATAATCATCAATACAATGAAAAATACCATTAAAAAACCCTCCTAAGAAGAGTGATAGGATTAGCTTCTGTTATTTTTCAAAGAAAGATACATTTATTTTCCGAAAAATATAAAAACGAAAAGGAACTTACCTAGATTTGTCGAATGATAGGTGAAAAGGAGTTGAGAGTAATGAAACAAGTGAAACAACATCAGTGGATTTGCTCTAAATGTGAGAAAGTAATAGAAGACAAGAATGAATATATCGATAATGATGGTGTTTGTGACCAATGCTATTCTCGTAAACTGAAAATAAGGCGTGGTTTTAAGGTTTAAGAAAAAAATAAGCGAATCCCATATTTGTAATAATCAAATATGGGACACCGCTTATTTTGATTTGTGAACAACTCTTTTAGTTAAACAAGTCATACAAATGATCTTTCTTTTTACAATTTGTATTTCATGATAATAAACAAGCTCTTGACATTTATTGCAAAGCACAAATTCACTCATAAAATTTACACATCCTTTCTTTAAAGGTATATGTAAAAAAAGAGGTAAACATGATTACTTGTACGAAGCTTATAAACTTACTCATTAATATGAAGTGCAATTTCTTGAAGCTCTTCTTTCATTTGGCCAATAAGTGATAAAACAGACCCGATCGCCTGAATCCAACTACCATAAAACCCCAATGCTTCACCGCTCTCACTACTCTTGTCTCTTAATGTTTCTATCCCTCCTTTTGCTTGCATACTATTGCCAATTCCTTGAAGGAAGCCACCAACTATATTTAAAGATCTACCCGAGGGTGTTAAATCAAAAAACTCATCACTTAATGCAACAAAACTTCCTAAAGCTTGGAGCCAATTACCAGTAATGATTATTCTTTGGTTCAAATCTTTATTCGGGTCAAAAAGGATGCCTGTGACAACGAGAGAATTGCCGACAGCTTGGACTTCATCACCAATAAGCTCAAGCGAATAGGTTCCTTGACCATCAGCGGAAAGTGCTTCGCCTGTAGCTTGAAGTATATTCCCTTGCAAACGCAAATCAATTTTTAGCTGTTGATTGATAGGGAGTTGAGGCGTACTTCCTAAAGCTGCTTCAATTGTACCGATAGTTGACAATACAGAGCCAAAAATCTCCTTTAGTTGACTATTCAGGCCTAATCCCTCCCATACTCGCTTCATTATATGTATGTGGTGAAGGAAGTGGGTTTGTACTTAAGGAGATAAAAATGAAAGATATATATTTATCGGTACTTCTTCCGAATAAAGACCATTTATTAACTAGTACACAACCCGTAGTAAGAGTCGGCTCATTAGCAGCAAGGTACATCAGCATAACCTCATCGACTAACGGTTTTTTGGCAATTAGTTCATCTATTTAAAATTGTCTGTTGCCAGTTCATCGCAATGGAATCAGGCTGGGCTCTATTCATACGAATATTCTACTCTTTAGCAACATGAAGTAAAGCCAGTCGATTGTGTCTCCTTTATTGCTTGAACTTTTAAGAATGTCCCATCTAATCAACATGGACTTTTTTTATTCATCATTTGTTTTATCCTCAGAAACTCTTTTGTACAAGGAGTGAATGCTGTTAAGTCTGATTCATTTGCTTAAACTTCTCTCCCTCATTTACAACATTTAATTTTTTTAAGCATTTTCTTCTCTTACTTGATCATCTATATCTGTTACGATTACTTCTGCACCTTTTGAGCAAACATAGTAGAACTGCAGCGATTATACGAGATATCTCCCCAGTAATAATCTAATCGTAAATCTGTTGTAAATCCCATTATCTTATCTCCTTTCGTTAGCAGTGAACTTAACAAATAACTTGATTCACCTACTCTTAAAGGTTAACTTTAAGTAAATACAACCTAATACTTGTTTTTTATTTGAAAGAAGAGGGAATATAAAACATAAGTACATAATAGTTAAAGGAGAACGATTAAAGATGAAGAGATTTTTACTTATATTATCGATAATGACGATTTTTTGTTTGACTGCATGTGGCGATGGTGATGGTGAGGGCGATTCTAAGAGTGCAAACATGGATAAACCTAATCTAGCTGAAGAAGAAATTGAAGTGAGTCTCCAAAATGCCGTAGATATTTTTCTGCGAGAATTCGAAGTGGATTATATCACAAAAGTCGAATTAGATAGTGATATGGATCAATGGAAATATGATGTGGCTGGAACTTCTAATGAAAAAGAGTATGAGCTTGTGATTGATGCACAAACTGGAGATATTTTAGATAAAAGTGAAGAGGCCATTGAAAAAGGGGACGAAGAACAAGGTATTTCATTAAATGAGATTATCTCACCTTCAGAAGCGATGAAAATTGTTCAATCAGAAACGAGTAATGAAATCGGTGGTTGGACATTAGAAGTAGAGAATGGAACAGAGCAGTATGAAATCGAAGTCAGAGATGGTAGTGAAGATATCGATTATATTATTAATGCGATAAGTGGTGAGTTAAAAGGCAAAGATTAAATTTTTTCCTCAGCAGATAGTAAAGTCCAATGATTAATTTAATCATTGGACTTTTTTTAACCGATTATTAAAGACTAGGTTGTACGACGGGTGATTTCTTATATTTTTTCTGGATGACATATGTCTGGATAATAAGGAATAATCCACTCACTGACCAATATAAAGGCAGTGCAGCTGGTGCAGATAGGGAAATAAACAAGATCATTGCCGGTGAAAGGTATCCCATGATTTTCATTGGTCCTTGTTGTTGATCCTTTGGTAATTGCATAAGGGAAACTCTGAATTGCAAATAATAAATGACACCAGCGATAATAGCCATTGGAATATTGGCGTGTCCTAAGCTAAACCATAAAAAGCCATGGGTAGCGATTTCAGGAGATGTTCTAATAGCATAATAAATAGCCATCAAAATCGGCATTTGTATCAGCAAGGGTAAACATCCCATATTCATTGGGTTGACCCCATGTTTCGCATATAAACCAATAAGCTCTTGTTGTAATTTTTGCTTCTTAGCTTCATCTTTTGTTTTGTTCATTTGCTCTTGTATAGCCTTCATTTCAGGTTGTAACGCTTCCATTTTGACCTTCATCGATTGAGAGCTTTTTACTTGTTTAACGGTTAAAGGTAGCAAGATCAACCTTAATAATAAAGTCACTAGCACAATACTCCAACCATAATTTCCGTGGAATATGCCTGCAAAAAAGTCGATGATAGAGATCAATGGCTGCACAAAATAATGATGGAAAAACCCTGTGTCTGTACCACCGTTTGCTTGACAGCCTGCTAAAAACAATGAACTTGTAATTACTAACCATATTATTTTCTTCAAAAATATTTCCTCCTCTAATGATTGTTTTAATTAGTCATTAGAGAAAGAAAAGCTTCATCGCTATCGTCTGGACTTTCTTTGCGACGGACTGTAAGTAAACGGTTTTGTTTACATGCCCAATTAAGCACATTAGAAAGAACAGATGCGTAGTGGTTAATTAAATCAGCGTCTGCTTCTTGAAGTCGATAAAAAAGCATGCCTGTATTTCGTTGTAAGAAATATATCGTTAAGGCGGGGAGTAGGATTGTTAAGACAATACCAGCTAACGTTAAGTCATGAATGGTTTGATAATCAAGTTCAAAAAGACCAGCAAATATCATCCCAAAGATTATGGTATGATTGAATAATAAATGTCTCATTAGACTGCTCCCCTCCTTTCAATTCTTTTACATATTTTCATCATAATCATAACGGAATCGGAAGGAAAAGTAAATGAAGCAAGACTTACACGCTTTGGACATCCTTTTTGTAACTATTATATTTAAATATTAAGTAGATAGTACAAGCATCTTTTTCTGGTACAACCATTCTAAAAAATGGTGTTAGGGGAGTATTCATGATTGTTCGTCTATTCTTTTTCTCCATCCTTCTCTAAGCCTTCACATGCATACTCTATTAAAGAAAAAATCAAAGCTAAAATAATTGTAGCGACCAATCCGATTTGGATAGAATGCATAACATAATCCAAAAAAGACACAATCGCCCAGTTTGTCAAAAAAGAAAACACTAAAGATGTAACCTGCTGTTGCCTCAGGGTATATTTCCCCGAATGATTCATCAATAAAATGAGTGCTCCTATAAAAATATCAGATACGATTCCAATGAGAAAATAAAGCAAAATAAATGAAATGATGGATAGGAAGGAGTCAAATTTGATGTTAAGTAAATGAAAGATTCCTAGAGTACTAAAAAAGTAAAGAGCAAGAACGAATGATAAGACCAACAGAACAATGATGCTTATCGCGATAGTTGCCCCAATGATACTTTTGAAGTTACTTTTCTTTGATGATGGTTTGTCTTTCATCTTCTCATCCTCTCAATAGACTTTATTAATGTGTAAAATTTTACAGTGTATTAAAGTGTTTGCCAACTTATATAGTTATTCTTTTTAATAATCTTGTAGCAGGCATTGAAGGTCATGTACCGTTTTATTTCTATAGGGAGGGCCATCATTAGATGTATCAGTTCTAGATGAATTGTTTGCCTCAGTGAGGCTATCGCTTTTTGCTACCGGACACTATTATAGGAAAAACTCAATTAAAACTTTAAGGGGTTATATAATGAAAGCAAGAAAGTGAAGAATGAATGGCTCATTGTGTAACAAAAGGGCTCTATGTGCTTGATATAGAGAGGTAGTTGAAATTTGGCTAGGAGAAGATGGCAAAGGAAACCGATGAAAAACAATACAAAGTTGTCTTTTAAATGGCCTTTGCCTCTCTTTATTTTACTTTATGCCCTTATATTACTTTTAATTGAAGTCCTAAAGGTAAGAGTCATTTTAAGCAAACAATTACTCACTTTTACTTGCTTCTTGATTTATATACTTTGTTTGGACTATGAGAATATTTAATTTCTACATTTATATCTTCGGCAGTAATATTCTTAAACATGTCTTGAAAATTGTGTTGCTTCCAAATTTTATTATGATGCCTAAAGAGGTAATCTTCAAAAAGGTATACATCTATACCTTTTTCTCGCCCAGATTTTAAAGATAAGAAGGCTTCTTCTCTGATTTTCTCTTCAACTTTATGTTTAAGTGCATCTTGATTTACTTCGGAGGCTCCCTCTCTTAAAATGATTGTGGATTTTATGTTTAACTTGAATTTAGAATGAAAGTTGTCTTCCTCCAACATTAATTTCGTTTTAGGGTCTCTAAGTTCGACTTCAACAGAATCGTTTTTATTTTCCATATTGACCTGAATTAAACTTCTTTCTACATCTGCCTGCTTATTAGCTTTGATATACCCATTTAACTGAGATGAGTTTAAAAAACCTATGTAGTTCCCGCCTTTAATAAAATATCCTCCATTTAAATAGGGTACTAAAAATTTCAATTCATTTTTTCTCACATTATTATCAGTTATTTCAATTCGTGGTAGTAAGATAGTCTTTGTCGCTTCACCTAAACCAATAAGAAATTTAGTTGCATCAATAGCAGGTACTTCTGAAACTTGTGATTGTGTGTCTAGAGGTTGGTTAATAATACTGCTTGTATAGGGATAATAAAAAGGCATTTTAAGTGTCAATATTTTCTCCAAATCTTCACTTGTACCATAAATCCACCCATGGACACGTATGTTGTAATTCGAAGATAGTGAATCAGTCGTTTCCTTTAGTTTATACTTGATTATATTTTCTGAAAAAATAAAGCTATTGATATGATCAAAATTAATTTTTATTTGCATGGTTTTATAAATATTAATTAATGCTTTATTTATTGTATTGCCTTTTCCTACACCCAACCATACAGGTTTATCTTGATTAATAGAGCTGCTCTCGGTCTTAGCTACATTTGAAAAATCTAAGAATTGAACATATACCACATATTCTTCATCAATAAAGTCAACACCAAAACCAATTGCGTATGCTTGATATTGAATTTCTGCAGGCTTTTGACATCCACTTAACAAAAGAAACATAATCATGGTAATGAGGATCCTCTTAATTTTAACTCTCCCCTTTAAGGTATACTATCTTAACTTAGAGTGATGTTAAATGGACTTAAGTATTCATAAATTATAAAGTCATTTACATATCTCATGCTCTTTACCTGCTATGCTTTCGTATTTCAAAATATCAGAATCAAGTGCTTCGAAGTAGATGTATATTTTAATGAATCAATGTATCTGCGAATACAGGATGAATTACAGATAGATTATGTATAATGTCTCTTAAAAAAACAGCCCACTGATGTGGGCTGTGCTTCAATATAATGGTTGTTGGTTATGACAGGATGGAAACCCACTTATATCTTGAATCATATGAAAATCATATTGCTTTAATGCGAATTGGGATTGATATAAATATTCAATCACTAATAATTTTCTTTGAGATGTACCACAAAGTTTCCCTGATGTTCCTTGACCATTGGTGAATGAGATACCAATTGGTTGGCCAATTAAATAATTAATTTTATGTTGCCATGGCATGGTGATATCACTCCTTCAAAGCATCTTATGATTTTGAAGGGATTGGGTGCATGGATGAGCTTTAATAAAGAATTATTAAGTTTATTTAAAAAAGCACCAAAATGAAGGGTGCCTCCTTTATAACTATTTTATGAAAAGTACCTACTTACATAAGTCCTTGATTACAAATAATATAGGTATTAGGATCAAAAATAACCACCATAGTGAAGGTTAATAACTGGGGCAACTGGAAATTTAGGTTCTAAAGTTGTAGCGTATTTATTTACCAAATTATCAATAGAAGAAGTAGTTGTTGGTGTACGTGAAGACAAGTCTCAAAAAGCAATTGATATAAGAAACAAGGCTTGGGAGCTCGTGTTGAGAAACAAGATCCCCAAATTACAGATTAGAATCCACACATTCCGATTTGAAATTCTTTTTAAAACGTCCTGCTACATCATTGAGGCAAGCTCTTACAAAATTGTTAATAAATACAAAATAGGTAAATCAAACCTTCAGCCAAAAACAAAACAAAAATCTTATACCACTAAATGAACTTGTACTTTAGTTATAAAAGCCTTTCTATTTGGAAGGGCTTTTTAACATAAGTCATCATTAATACAAATAAAAAATTTAATTACTTCAAATCGGAAGGTAACATGCCATACACAATACTATCTGTCCATTCATTTTTATTCCAAAAATCTTGTATGAAATGTGCTTCCTTTCTCATACCAATTCTTTCACATAATTTTTGTGAAGCTATATTTCGTGCATCTAGATTAGCTTGTATACGATGCACTTTAAATTCATCAAATAATTTATTGACCAAACTACTTACTGCTTCTGTCGCCAAACCTCTACCAGATACTTCATTTGAAAAACTATAACCAATCTCAACAGTGTCTTTCATACCTGTATACCATACGGATAAATCACCAACTACTTTACTCTTGTATATAACTGCTAAACTTAACATGGATTCTTTAGTGAGTACATAGTTTGCTAGCTTTTTATCAAACCTTTTGTTCATATCTTCGTCAGTCCACTTCTCATGTAATAGGAACTTACAAGTATCATCATTATTATAAATAGCAAATACATCCTGTAAATCATTACGCTTAAAAGGTCTGATTAGTAGTCTTTCTGTTGTGATTTTCAAGTTAGTTCTTCCCCCTTGCTTTTATTCTACAAACATTTCTTATAGTATTTAGCCTCCTTTTATATGTTACCTTAAATACATATTTCACCATAGTAAATGAATAGCCTCTTCACCTAAATTCTCCGTTTCTTTAAGTAAAACCTTAGGCAATATTAGAAAATGCTTATATTGAAGTCGAAAAAATTGCTTCTGAACTTGCACAGAAATAAATAAAAAAAGCAAAGAAGAGAAACTTTTAAATTTCTCTTTTTTGCTAATTGTGATATGGAATCTGACTATTTTATACTTTGCTTCAAACATGTTTCTTGTTAAAGTTAGCCTTATTTTTATTAAAATGATGGATATGTAATCTTTCCTGTTTCTACCAATTCTTTCAAACCTAAGAACATATAATGCCAACCTTGTTCGGTCTCTTTTTTCCAATCTTCATGTGCTTTTTGAATATCTTCAGTAGTCCAATCTTTTTCATGGATTACGTTAATTTCTTGTGTGAAAATCATTTCACAGCCTGATTCAAGCGATTCGATTTCCACTGTAATGTCGTCTTCTAAATCACTAAATTGAGGCATTTTGAATGTGAAAATAAGTTTCGCTGGTGGTTCAACCAATTTGTATTCTCCAATAGCTCGATAATCTTTCCCATCCCGATGATCCACAACTTCCCATGTTCCACCTACACGAGGATTACTCCTTGCCACTTTATTTGTATGTTCCATGGTGAACATCCATTTCTTAATCGTGTCTGCTTTAGTCCACGCGTCAAATACTTTTTCTGCTGGAACATTAAATTTGCGTTTCATATTAAGGGTTGTTATTGATGTTTTTGCCATCTGAACCATCCTCTCAACGATTATTATTCTGTTTATTTATTCTTACGTTTCTACTTTAAACGTTGTTCTTATATAACGAAAGTGCCTTTCAAAAAAATAGTATAACCAATATTGGATAATATTATGGGAGCAAGAAAATACAACAAGTACGGCAACCACAAACAAGTTGTCGATGGACATAAGTTTGATAGCAAAGCAGAAGCAATGTATTACGGCCAATTAAAATGGTTGCTGCAAACTAAACAGATTAAAGGGTTTAAGATGCAACAGAGATACCTTCTTCAAGAGGGTTTTAAAAAGAACGGAAAGACTTACAGAAAGATTGAATATGTTGCTGATTTTGAAGTAGAAAAATTAGATGGAACAATAGAGATCATTGATATAAAAGGAACAGTCACCAAAGAATTTTTAATAAAAAGAAAACTGTTCGAGCGTCATATATGGATTCTATTAAATTACTAAAATATGACCGAGATAGGGGATTCGTGGAGGTAAGTTAATGGCTAGAAGAATCGTAGAAACGAATGCGGTTAGACTTGATCGAGAAAAGCTACAGGTTGTTGTCATCTACGAGGAAGGCATATCGAAGCAGCAGATTAGAAATGAAAATCCATATAGCAAACGGCATGGGGTTATTTTCCCCAGTGCCGGGGCTTATGAGGTGAGGGGAGATTACTGATTTTGTATTGTGTTTCGTTAAATGGAGGAGAAAAAATGAGCGAAGTAATCAATGTGGGGTTATATGGAGGCAAGGGTATTTTTTTGGGGAAAGACAAAAGTGATAGATACCCGAATCTTAATAGTAAATGGGAGTGGGATGGTGAGTTTTCAACCTATAAATCTGGCTATGTCAGTAGCGTTTCTATAATCAAAGATTATGAGATTGATCAATTCAAATTGAGACCATCAGAAAAAACCGTTGTGGAAATTACGAGCAATGATCAAGTTACAGATGAGACTGTTTTCGTTAATTAATCACAAGAATTAATTTGTTCCCTACCGGCAGCTAGGAAAATTCCTAGCTAAGCCGATTGATTTTCTTATTAATTATAACCACAAGACTAATGAGAATGGCACTAAAGATACTGGAAAGGACAGCACTCCCAACACCCATCCACATAAGAGAAACCAGTTTCTTTTTGTATGCAGGAAACATAAGACACATCCTTTCTAAATTTAAGGTTGCCAATTTTATTGCAAAGTATGTAAAAACGGAGGAATGAACGTGCGTGAGATAAAGTTTGATGCAATTTATAAGCCAACAGGAGAACACTTTACTCCGATTTCAATAAATTTTAATGACAATTCGGTTGTAGGAAATTTTGATGGTGAGCAAGGAGATTGGTGTCATTTTTCTTTAGATGGAAATTACGGTGATGTGATCTTACGTCAGTACACAGGGTTTAAAGACAAAAACGGCAAGGAGATTTATGAGGGGGATATTGTAAAGCGGCCGTTAGGCGGATAAGGAGTTGTTAAATTCCATGAATCATGGGGGTCATTTTATTGTTCTACGTTCATAGCAGTTGATGAACATGGCGATTTGGTTAAAGCCAGTAGTTCGGTTCCGTTCTAGAATGACTCCAATAAATTTGAAGTAGTTTATACGAGGACAAACATTTAATCAACTCTTGAATTAATTTGTTTCCTACCGGCAGCTAGGAAATTTCCTAGCTAAGCCGATTGATTTTCTTATTAATTAATTGTTAGAATGCAGTTTACTTTTTAGAGTATCCACATGTTCCCTTTGTTTATCTAAGATCCTATGAACAAGATTTAAACTTTTATCATCTAGTTTATCTCGTACCAAGTTCTCGGTCATTTTTATTCCATAAAGGTTTTCTCCTTTTATAGCATGTTTTAAGATTTCTTTTTCATCATGAGGACGATCAATATTTTCACTAATAAAAAGTTCTATCTTACCAATTACTCCTTCACTAGTCTCAGGAGTTCCATGTAATTCTTGAATTCGTTCAGATAATAACTCTGCATGATACTTCAAGTCCTTTTGTATTGTAATGAACATACTGCGTAATGGAGAGGAGTCATCCAATTTTTTAATGAAGTTTTCATATGAATGTATACCCATATATTGTCCTTGAAGTAGCTTGTTTAAGGTTTTTATGATTTGTTGATCTTCCATTGATATCACTCCTTTCATAAGAACAGTTTAAACTTCAAAGGCAAATTATATGCAAAATTTAGAGTAGCACTAAGAGCTAGGTTGAAATTGATTAGCAAATTATATTACTCAAGAGTAATTGTATTTCTAAGAAAAGAATAAGCAGCTAACATAGGTGCAAATTAATTTTTCTTCTTATTTCGATCGTAGTAAATAGCGAACAGAGCACAAGCAATTGCAACTACAGAGAGAATATGACTTTCATCCATTTGATCCACCTCTTTATTTTGAATATATAGTTAGACGAATGAAAAGCAAATTTTGTTCATTTTTTTATACAAAAGAATAAAAAACGTTAATTAAGGAGGAATTACATTGGAAGTAAACTCAGTAAGCAAAATGTTTCACAAATGAAAAAAGAGAACCCACTATAGATTCTCTAATCAATTAGGACAATTTCCAAGCAGGAATTAAAGAATGGAATTTAAAAAATAAGCTCATGATAACGTGTATTACTGAGTATATAGCTAATGTTATTGAATAAGTAAGTAGCCACGTTAGCCAAGGTTCATTTAAGAAGAGAAAAAGCGAAAGCATCCCAATTGGGAAAGGCACTAAGATGATTAACCACATAGGACCTTTTAATGCTTCTGTAATAGCACCTAATAAGACAACGGTAGCGCCAATTATTAGAGCTTGCCATATTGGTAATCCATTACTAAGAAGAGTACTGCCGATGAAATAAGATAAAGCAGTTAGTAAAATTGCCAAAAAAAAATCAAAATAATATCTCAACAAGATCAAACCTTTCAATAAATAAATTGAATATTCATAAGAATATTTTACTCTTTATTTTGGTCGATGTAATTAATAGTTTGTAAATAATTTATATATATTTCGATAATTTAACGAAACAAAATGATAGATAAATAAACTAATTCTAGTCTCAAATAAATAAAGAAGAGTGCAGTGAATGCAGCTCTTCTTTATTCTTAAGAATCTGATGCTAATTTGGAATATATTTTAAGATCAATATATCGACCCTTAGATTTCTCTGATTGTCTTAATGTCCCTTCATATGTGAAATTTAGCTTTTCAATCAATTGTATTGAATTAGTATTTTCTGGTTCGATTTTAGCTTCTATTCTATTGAGATTTAATACATTGAAAGCATGTTGGATTAAACAAGTGATTGCCTCTTTAGCAAATCCTTGTCCCCAATATATTTTATTTAGGTCATATCCAATTTCGGCTTTAGCGTTCTCAAAATCAATATAATTAAATCCACATGTACCAATAATTTGGTTTGATTTTAATTCAATTAGAGTGTAACGAATTGCTTCATCATTTTTTGAAAGTTTGTCAAATAATAAAATCATTTCTTTGACTTGATTTTCATTATTAAAACTTTCGATGTTCATAAATTTTGTTACTTCAGGATCAGACCATATCTGAAAAAGCTCGGCTGAGTCTAATACGTCCATTTTTTTAAATAATAATCGCGGTGTGTTGAGTTTTTTAATCAATATTTTTACCTCCGTATTGTTTTTATTATCTGAGGGTTTGATATTGATATCTGTACATAGTTCAGTCCCTTCATTTAGGTGTTTATATATTATAACAAAATTGTTTTTAATAATAAATTTGATGAAAAAAAAAGGTAGGAGGAGTATCCTTGGAAAAAGATTTGAAATTCAATGAAAAGAATCTGAATCACGGATTTATAATAACTGGCTTGCTCGGAATGGTTGAAGATGAAGGATTGAGTCCGCATGAAGCTTTTCGAGTGGTAGAAGATATTAAGAACCAAACATTTTAGGCACTGTCCGAAATACGCAGGGAGCCTAAACAAGGTAGGAGGAGTTAATTATCTTTAGTCTCTTTACCTCTTTCATAAAAGTATTTACGAAACTCATAGCCTAATGCCAATAATCCCAAAATCATCATAATAAAAAATAAAATTTGACTCGTTGAACTAAGTGATTCAGGTAGCCAACCACCATTAATAAAATGTCTGAATGTAGTTAAGGTTGCACCTAATGTAGCAATAAATACTATTATTAAACGAATCATTACTGCACACCCTTTACATGATTAGTTATTTAAAAATTAACATAATTTGGATTGTTAAACAAGTGAAGAATAGGGGGTATGTTTTAAAACATATTAGAGAATTGGAAGTTCTCTTATGAAACAAAAGATAGAGGGAGTTGATTATATGAAGATGACGAGTTGTAGCGTTTTTCGTCGTACTTCCAGTAAAAGAAACAATGGTGTTTGAACATAGGGGGATTTGCCGTAAATGTCGCAGTAAGCAATAAAAAAAGCCAGGAATCCCCGGCACCCATGTAAATAATGGAGCTTCTCAAACTATGCGTTCTTATCATTGGTGGGACAGGCTTTGGATTTTGTTCCGGTTAACTCAAAAGGTGACTCTTTGGAAGGGATATGGTGCAGCCGATGTAAAAAAAGCTATTAAAGAAGCCAAGCGCCTTGGTTTTGAGTGGGGTGGAGATTGGAAAAGTTTTATTGATAAGCCACACCTTCAATTTATTTATAAAGGTTATGGAACAGATACGTTTAACGGTTCAAATGTGGATACTTCGTCTAAAGGTGAAGGTACTAAGCCATCTAATATTGCTACAAGTATTGTGGATTACCTTAAATTAAAAGGGATTGATTCTTCATTCTCTAATCGTACAAAAAATCGCTCAACAGGATGGGATAAATAATTATAAGGGGACACCCGAGCAAAACACATCATTATTGAAAAAACTGCAAAGTGTGGCTAAACCAGCTCAGCAAACCAAACCAAAGCCAAAGGGCGATATGAAAACAACTAGTGTGGTTGACTATCTGAAATCAATTAATGTCGATTCTTCCATGACTAACCGTAAAAAACTTGCTGTTAAATATGAAGTTAAAAATTATAGAGGTACAGGCGCGCAAAACACACAGTTACTAAAGAAGTTGAGTGCTTAAAATAAGTGTATTTGTTCACTAAAATAATAAGAGATACAACTATTTAACTGCTTTCCAAATCGTCCATCTGTCTTTTTCAACTATGTTCTGCTCAATTGAAATTAATTCATCTATATAGTTAATTAATACTTTCAATTCTCTAGCTTCTAAATCATGTAGAATGCTTCTTCCTGTTCTTTTGCTTAAATCTTGAAGTAATTGTTCTTTGGAATCATACACCCTTCGAATTTCCCATAATTTAACTTCTTGAATCTCTCTGAACCCTACTTGCTGAAGTGCTTCCTCAACATATTGGCTACTATATCTCCGTTTAGTTTCTTTACTTATTAACTTTGGAAATAAATCAAAGAAATACCCTCTAATATGACTGTCACTCCCTTTTAATAAACAGTCTTCGGGCGTACGGTCTTGAATAATGAAGTATCCATTATCTTGTAATAATCTATATGCCTCCATAAAACAATGCTGTAAATCGCCTATATGATGGATCAATGCTCTTTCAAGCAAAAAATCATAACAGCCACTTTCCAATTCCGTATGTAAAGCATTTCCTTGTTTAAAAGTTATGTTCCTATAATCTTTACAGTTTTCTTTAGCACCTTCAAGTATTGCATTGGAAAAGTCGACACCAGTAATAGATTTTACGCCCATATCAGTTAATGCCTTAGAATAAATTCCTCCACCACACCCTATATCTAATGCATTAGAAATTTGTTGTATTGGTACAAGCTCCTTTATAGCATCCATCCACGACTTATCTGCTTTTCGAGTCGCATAAGTCTTACGATTTTCATCTTTATGAAAATCAATCCCCATACTTAGCATCCCCTTTTTTGAACTGTTCTCAATTTTAATTCTACACTATTAATAATTGCAGTAAAATTTAGAATTATTTATCTATTTTTATAA
The DNA here is from genome assembly GCF_038006865.1 of Cytobacillus sp. FSL R7-0696. NCBI lineage: Bacteria > Bacillati > Bacillota > Bacilli > Caryophanales > Bacillaceae > Cytobacillus > Cytobacillus sp. FSL R7-0696. The sequence continues at coordinate 2,758,642 of NZ_JBBOWA010000001.1, forward strand.
GTTTTTATTATAGTTAAACTACTTTTGAAAAATCCGTACTGTACTACAAACATGCCACGTTTGTTAAACAAGAAAAAAAGAACGCTCTAGCGATCCTCATTTTTAACTCTTGCACCCGTTACTTTAAGTGCACTATTTCACTAACTACGTTGCAAGTAATAGGAGAACATTATTATTGTTTAAATGATAAACCTTCTTCTTCTAATGAAATCCTCATAGTTGGTAAGGATGCTGGTCCAATACCATGGATTTTTAGAATTTCTTTTTCGGTGTACTTGGAGAGTTTTTGCAAAGTATCAATTCCTTCGTGAACTAAGGCGTTTCTGGCAGGTGAACTTAGTTTCGACAGGAAGCCACTATCAGGTTTATTCTCTTTATCACAAGTAGGGCAACTTGGACAATCACTACTTTTGTAATACTCATGTCCCTTTTCACAAACCCTTAAACTTTTTTCAGCTTTCAAAATAACCCCCTCCTTATAAATGTTGATTCAATTTTAACATATTATTTTTCTATATTCAGTTTACAATCCAATAAAAGCACTGTTATTAAACAATTCTGCCCCGTTTGCTAAACAAGAAAAAAAGAAAGAACGCTCCAGCGATCCTCATCTTTAACTCTTGCCCCCGTTAGTTGAAGAATTCCCCTTTAAAGTACCTCTTATGTCAAATGAAAATTTAACATTTTCACACTTATTCTTAATTCTTGGATTGAAATAATTATGCTGCTCATCATATCCTTTATAATGGAACTCATACATAGTAAAGGATTCATCATGTCCAATCTGGTTTACTCTCATATTCCCTTTCCTCATCTTGTTTTTTTACTTCCTTATTGTATTTTCCATCAAGGTAATATAAAGCTGTTTAATCTCAAATGGAGACTTCTCAATGATTGTTAAATCTCTTTCAAGGATGATAATAATCTTCGGTAAGTATATAGCTTGCTCTAGCACATCACGATCGGTTTCATTAATCCTAGTCATGTTGTTATACCCTTTCGACTGATATCACTTCATCTATGTGAAATTTTAAGATTCTTAAATCGTTCGTTTCCAAATGAATGTACATATTAATATGATCGATTTTATCGACTATGCCCTCATAAGTTTTTGTGAATCCATCAATCCAGATGGTCATTTTGATTGTAAGGGTGTAGTTTAATGATTCCATTGTTATTATCTGTATTTCTTGAAGTTGTTGCTCATCTAACTCTGGCTTTTTCACTTTTTCATATTCGGCGGGTATCTGCTTAAGTAATTCGGTGTGTTCGCTCATAAAGAACCCTTGCCATTTCATTTTTCCACGATCACGAATCATAAGAGAGCAGCGCACTTTTAAGGTAAGTAATGTCCTATCGATTGGTCCAGTCAGGAAAGTAAGGAGAGGAGCTTATTCATGGGAGTGAAAATGCCGAAAAAGTCAAAACCGCAAAGACCTTCAAGGGATGAATTTGAATTAGAAGAGCTGGGGAATGCAGTAGTTGAGGCACATAGGGAGAAAACTGAAGTTTTAATATTGTTGTGGCAAAGAGATTCTATACAAGGAGTCTATAGATATTTTATCAATAAAAAAACGCTCTTTAATTAAACTGTACCCTATAAGATAGACACTTTGAAAAAAGTCCATCTTATAGGGTACTTTTGTTTATAATGAGAAAAAAAGATGTCGGAGTAGATTGAAATGACGAAAAGATTACTTACAAAGAAAGAACAAGAGCAATTAAAGCAAAACCCTAACGTGAAAGCAGTGAGTGAAAAAACAATTACTTACACAGACGAATTTAAACGTCATTTCATTGTGGAGAATGAGAATGGTAAACTACCACGAGAAATATTTGAGGAGTCTGGTTTAAATGTTGATTTAATTGGAATGGGACGTATTAAAACTGCCGGAAAACGTTGGCGGGCAGCTTATCGTAAAGCTGGTGTGGAAGGCTTACAAGATACGCGTAAAACAAATTCGGGTAGGCCATTAGAACGTGAATTAACGTTAGAAGAAAAGATTGCACGATTAGAAGCAAAAAACCGATTACTTGAGGCAGAGAATGAACTATTAAAAAAGCTCGATTTACACGAAAGGCAGATGTTGAAAAAGAAGTAAAAATGGCACCAGAATTAAAGTATAAACTCATCCAGGAAACGATAAAAAAATACAAATTGAAGCGTATGGTGAGCTATTTATGTGAAGTAATCGGCGTATCTCGTTCAGGTTACTACAACTACTTCCTGGAAGAGTCCGCACAAAGGCGTACAGCTAAAGAGGAAACGGATGAAGTAGTAAAAGAAATCATTTTAAAGGCGTATCATTTCAGTGGGCGCAAAAAAGGGGCACGCCAAATTAAAATGACGCTTCAAAACCAATACCAGATCACGTACAACTTAAAACGAATTCGTCGTATTATGAATAAATTTGAGATTGTTTGTCCAATTCGTAAAGCAAATCCTTATCGACGCATGGCCAAAGCAACAAAAGAACATCGTACGTGTCCAAATCATTTACAACGCAACTTTAAGCAGGGTGTGGCGGGCAAAGTACTCTTAACTGATATCACGTATTTACCATATAAGGGTGGTAAGTGTGCTTACTTATCAACGATTAAAGATGGAGAGACGAATGAAATTTTGGCTTATGAAGTATCAGATTCATTAAGTATGGATATTGCCTTAAATACGCTTCGAAAACTAAAACGAAAAAACCATCACCTAAAAGATGACGCTTTTATTCATTCAGATCAAGGTTTTCATTATACCAATCCACAATTTCAGAAACTTGTGAAGAAAACAGGTTTAGGTCAGTCGATGTCACGCCGAGGAAACTGTTGGGATAACGCGCCTCAGGAATCATTCTTTGGGCATTTAAAGGATGAAACAAATATAAAAGAATCTGAAACACTAGAAGAAGTAAAACAAGAGATTAAGAGATATATGGTATATTACAACCATTATCGAGGTCAATGGAATTTGAAAAAGCTGCCGCCTGCAAAATACAGACAGCAGCTTCAACAAGTTGCCTAGGCTTTTTCAAAATGTCCTTTACAAAGGGTACACTTTAAATAAGAGGGGGCTTTTGAATTTTATATGAGGTTATTTCACTAAAGCCCACGTTAGTTATATAAGAAAAGGGACGATTACTCCACAATCGCGCTCGATCTTGAATAAGCAGCTACCTACTATTAGCTGGTTTAATGGAAGATTGATAACACGATATTATTTACTCGAGGAGAGCATCAATCTCAATTAATGCATGTGTCCATTTATCTCTGGCTTGATTCCTTTTATCAACATTAGAAAGAAAGGAGCTTATTTCACGCAAAACGACTTTTGTAACATTTGGTTGAGTCTCATTAAACTCTAATATAATTTCTGAGTTTAGCGTTTTGTCTGGTGACATTGGTCCTTCATAATTCCAGCTTTTTTCAATGCGTTTATATGGTTCAATAACCTTATACTCTCCAGATTCAGTATGCATTCCAGGTAACTCCTTATCTTGATTTGTAGCCAAACGAAAGCTTCCCCCAACACGAACATCCATATCAATTTCTGTAAGCCCGAATAAGTCCTTAAGTATTTGAGGGGATGTCCAAGCATCAAATAGAATTTCTGGTTTATGCTTATATTCTCTGTTTACTTCTATAGTGTACGTATCATCCGTTTCGAGCCAAGATATTATTTCCCAAGTATATCCATTTGTGTCTTTGAAAAGGCCTGTATATCCCCAATCATCTGCGGTACCTTCTTTCGTAACCGTGCCGCCAGCTCTTAATGCACGTGAAAGAATGGAATTAACCTCCTTAGTATCTTTAGCAGTGTGACTGAAAATAACGCTAGAAGCGTTTAGATTATCTTCATGCTGTTCAGTCATCTGAGCGAACCCTGAACGCTCATACAAAACTAAAGACATTTCTCCTTCTAGAAAGAAAGCAACGTGATCTTCACCCGATGAAATTTTATCTTCTGGAAGAGCGAATACTTCTCTGTAAAATCCTGTTGACAGATCTAAATTCTCAACAGGAATTGTTACAATATCAATTTTGGGATTCATCATCTATCACTCCTAGACTTTTTAAGTATATATGCCTCTTGAGTGTGGACGACCAGCTTAATATACTCAATTATATTTCATTTCACCATCCATTACCAACTTTCTATTGATATACCTTATTCCGTTAAATGCCCCGTTTGTTGAATAATAAGGAATTAATTTTGAATGTACTTAAGCAGGTAGAAAGTGTCATTTAAAACATAAAAAAATATAAAAAAATGAATTTTGACGGCAAAATGACGGCAAAGGGAACTTAGGGGATAAATCATAAATAGGGAAAAATAAAAGAAGCCCTGATAAATCAAGGCTTCTTGGTATGGAGAATAGGGGGCTCGAACCCCTGACCTCATCGCTGCCAGCGATGCGCTCTCCCAGCTGAGCTAATCCCCCGCTAGATATATAGAAATTATAGCGAGAGAATGAATATTTTTCAATAGTCAAAAATAAAAAAATTAGTGCAAGCTTTCTATTTCCATCGACTTTACTCCTGGCACTTGAGAAATTGTATGATAAAAGTCAGTTGTTTTTTTACGATAATCAACTGCAATAGTTAAATAAACTTGTGGGTAGCCCTCTTCAGTATCTTTAATTCTCATCCTGCGAATAGCCGCTTGCTGCTCTTTAATGGTATGAATAATAGTCGTGATCTGTTCCTTCGTTTCAACTGCCATTTTCATCGTAATCTCTTTTTCTCGTAGTTGTCTTGGGCCAATAAGCCCTAATAAGTAGGGAACAACTTCAACTGAAATAATAAGTAATACGACGCCTGCAACAGCCTCCATGTAATATCCAGCTCCAACAGCGATACCAATCCCGGCTGCGCCCCAAATTAAGGCGGCTGTTGTGAGGCCGGAGATACTATCATTCCCTCTCCTTAATATGACCCCTGCGCCAAGAAAGCCAATTCCTGATACAATTTGAGCTGCTAAACGTAAAGGATCCATTGTAATATTAATATCGTCATTACCTGGAAATATGTATGCTGATTCTATTGACACAATAGTGAGAAGGCAGCTAACGATTGAAATGACTAGGCTTGTTTTTAAGCCAACTGGTTTACGTTTTAGTTCTCTTTCTAGTCCTATAATAAGACCAAGCACAGCTGAAATCCCTAACTTTATTAGGACATCCATTTCTAATCCGTACATATTATCGCCTGCTTTATCATTTAATAAATTTTAAATTAGATACCTTTACTATAGGTTTAAGGTGTAAAATAGTCTATACCTAAATAACAATATATAGAGACAAGGTGATAGCATGGGGTAGTGAAGATGAATCCGTTTTTTGTATTAGCTATAGGTGTTGTTTCAGTTTCAACTTCAGCCATTTTTGTAAAGTTGATTTCAGCTCCCCCTGGTATTATTGCTTTTTATCGTCTCCTTTTTTCAGTCGTGCTTATGATGCCAATCTTTCTTTTAAAATATGTCCATGAAATTCGTCATATTACAATCAAGGATTGGCTGTTTTCTATCATTGCGGGTATTTTTTTAGCTTTCCATTTTATTTTATGGTTTGAGTCTCTTCAATACACATCGGTTGCTAGCTCGACTGTGTTAGTTGCCTTACAACCGATTTTTGCATTTATAGGTACTTATCTCTTCTTTAAAGAAAAAACTTCTTGGAAATCCATTTTGTCAACTATAACTGCGATAGGCGGTTGTATCATTATTAGCTGGGGTGATTTTCTACTAAGTGAAAGGGCGCTCTATGGAGATTTGTTAGCACTTATCGCCTGTGGGCTAGTAACAGGTTATTTACTGTTTGGGCAGACCGTCCGTCAAAGAGTATCGCTCATTACTTATACATTTATTGTATACAGTATTAGTACATTGACACTTTTTATCTATGTCATGCTTAACAAACAACCTTTGTATCCTTATCAAGTAAATGACTGGATTTTTTTAATTCTCTTAGCACTTTTTCCAACATTATTAGGCCATACATTATTTAATTGGTCTGTAAAGTATTTAAGTACTTCTGTTATTTCGATGGCGACTTTGTTTGAACCTGTGGGTGCAGCCATTTTAGCTTATTTTGTACTACAAGAAAGAATAGCTTGGACACAAATTTTGGGTGGGCTATTTGTTATAGTAGGGCTATCTTTCTTTTTAATAGATGAAAGAAGGACAAGAAAGAAACGACTATAGGCATATTGAAGTTCAAGTATTAAGAAATGAAGCAAAAGGTGAGCCAAGAATGAGCTCACCTTTATTATATAAATAAATAGGATAATCTACTAAAAATAAATGCTGCTGTTACGGTGAAGATGAAAGTTCCTCCATATACTTTACCTGGTGAATTAGCGATGCGAATACCTTCCACATAAGCGAATGAAAATAAAAAAAGGGCCATAATTACTGATACGTATAGTGCTACATCTTCCAGCTCTATTCACACCTTTCATATATAATAGAATGAGATTAGTAGATTATATGACCCATTTTCAACTTTATGACAACTATCTATGATAAGTATGAAGAGAAAGAGGGATTACTTATTGAGTTAAGACGGCGCTTAGAAGAAGGGAAGAATAATCGAAGAGTATCTATATAAGTAAAGCAAAGATAATCAATAGTTTCTTGTGATTATCAATAAATGGAAACGCTTAACTATATGATAGCTACCATACTTAATAAAAATATGAAAAACTTGAATAAAACTTTAAAAATTATATTGCAAACACTTTTTAATCATGATATAGTTATTTTTGTTCCCGATAAAAGAAAAATTTACTAATTTAATCACTTGAATTATTTAAAAAAATGGTTGACGTGATGTAGACGGGATGTTATGATAATAAAGTCGCTTTTGAAGCGAACGAGATTGTTCTTTGAAAACTGAACGAACGTAAAACGTCAAGCGTAATTCTAAAAAAGCTGATTTATCAGCAACAAAGCACCATAGGTGCAAACGAGCTAATCAAACACTTTATTGGAGAGTTTGATCCTGGCTCAGGACGAACGCTGGCGGCGTGCCTAATACATGCAAGTCGAGCGAATCTGAGGGAGCTTGCTCCCAAAGATTAGCGGCGGACGGGTGAGTAACACGTGGGCAACCTGCCTGTAAGACTGGGATAACTCCGGGAAACCGGGGCTAATACCGGATAATATCTATTTATACATATAATTAGATTGAAAGATGGTTCTGCTATCACTTACAGATGGGCCCGCGGCGCATTAGCTAGTTGGTGAGGTAACGGCTCACCAAGGCGACGATGCGTAGCCGACCTGAGAGGGTGATCGGCCACACTGGGACTGAGACACGGCCCAGACTCCTACGGGAGGCAGCAGTAGGGAATCTTCCGCAATGGACGAAAGTCTGACGGAGCAACGCCGCGTGAGTGATGAAGGTTTTCGGATCGTAAAACTCTGTTGTTAGGGAAGAACAAGTACCGGAGTAACTGCCGGTACCTTGACGGTACCTAACCAGAAAGCCACGGCTAACTACGTGCCAGCAGCCGCGGTAATACGTAGGTGGCAAGCGTTGTCCGGAATTATTGGGCGTAAAGCGCGCGCAGGCGGTTCCTTAAGTCTGATGTGAAAGCCCACGGCTCAACCGTGGAGGGTCATTGGAAACTGGGGAACTTGAGTGCAGAAGAGGAAAGTGGAATTCCAAGTGTAGCGGTGAAATGCGTAGAGATTTGGAGGAACACCAGTGGCGAAGGCGACTTTCTGGTCTGTAACTGACGCTGAGGCGCGAAAGCGTGGGGAGCAAACAGGATTAGATACCCTGGTAGTCCACGCCGTAAACGATGAGTGCTAAGTGTTAGAGGGTTTCCGCCCTTTAGTGCTGCAGCAAACGCATTAAGCACTCCGCCTGGGGAGTACGACCGCAAGGTTGAAACTCAAAGGAATTGACGGGGGCCCGCACAAGCGGTGGAGCATGTGGTTTAATTCGAAGCAACGCGAAGAACCTTACCAGGTCTTGACATCCTCTGACAATCCTAGAGATAGGACTTTCCCCTTCGGGGGACAGAGTGACAGGTGGTGCATGGTTGTCGTCAGCTCGTGTCGTGAGATGTTGGGTTAAGTCCCGCAACGAGCGCAACCCTTGATCTTAGTTGCCAGCATTCAGTTGGGCACTCTAAGGTGACTGCCGGTGACAAACCGGAGGAAGGTGGGGATGACGTCAAATCATCATGCCCCTTATGACCTGGGCTACACACGTGCTACAATGGATGGTACAAAGGGCTGCAAGACCGCGAGGTTTAGCCAATCCCATAAAACCATTCTCAGTTCGGATTGTAGGCTGCAACTCGCCTACATGAAGCCGGAATCGCTAGTAATCGCGGATCAGCATGCCGCGGTGAATACGTTCCCGGGCCTTGTACACACCGCCCGTCACACCACGAGAGTTTGTAACACCCGAAGTCGGTGGGGTAACCTTTTGGAGCCAGCCGCCTAAGGTGGGACAGATGATTGGGGTGAAGTCGTAACAAGGTAGCCGTATCGGAAGGTGCGGCTGGATCACCTCCTTTCTAAGGAATATACGGAATTTACTTGATGTTAGACTGTTCGTTCAGTTTTGAGAGTATAATCTCTCAAAATAAGGTGAAAATAGCGAAGGATTCAAGGAAGCGTAAGCTGACGAGAATACCAAAGCTTACTATTCATCAATCGTTCTTTGAAAACTAGATAATGTAATGAAGAAGATTACCGAGTAATCGCCACCTTAGTTATTTTCTCTCTATTTAATAGTAATAGAGTAAAGATACTAAACTTTTTTTAAAACACACAACCGTGAGGGTTGTGAGAAGCAAGCAGTTCAAGGAAGCGAGCGAGGAAACACCGGAGTGTGCGTCTTGTGCACATGAGGATGTTGACGAGTGAGCTGACGCCGAAATGCGTAGCTTATCGCAAGCCGAACAATGGTTAAGTTAATAAGGGCGCACGGTGAATGCCTTGGCACTAGGAGCCGATGAAGGACGGGACTAACACCGATATGCTTCGGGGAGCTGTAAGTAAGCTTTGATCCGGAGATTTCCGAATGGGGAAACCCCCTATCCGTTATGGGATAGGATCCATACCTGAATACATAGGGTATGGAAGGCAGACCCGGGGAACTGAAACATCTAAGTACCCGGAGGAAGAGAAAGCAAACGCGATTCCCTGAGTAGCGGCGAGCGAAACGGGATTAGCCCAAACCAAGAGGCTTGCCTCTTGGGGTTGTAGGACATTCTATACGGAGTTACAAAGGAACGAGATAGACGAAGAGGTCTGGAAAGGCCCGCCATAGGAGGTAAAAGCCCTGTAGTTGAAACTTCGTTCCCTCCAGAGTGGATCCTGAGTACGGCGGGACACGAGAAATCCCGTCGGAAGCAGGGAGGACCATCTCCCAAGGCTAAATACTCCCTAGTGACCGATAGTGAACCAGTACCGTGAGGGAAAGGTGAAAAGCACCCCGGAAGGGGAGTGAAAGAGATCCTGAAACCGTGTGCCTACAAGTAGTTAGAGCCCGTTAATGGGTGATAGCGTGCCTTTTGTAGAATGAACCGGCGAGTTACGATTACATGCGAGGTTAAGTTGGACAGACGGAGCCGTAGCGAAAGCGAGTCTGAATAGGGCGAATGAGTATGTGGTCGTAGACCCGAAACCAGGTGATCTACCCATGTCCAGGGTGAAGTCCAGGTAACACTGGATGGAGGCCCGAACCCACGTACGTTGAAAAGTGCGGGGATGAGGTGTGGGTAGCGGAGAAATTCCAATCGAACTTGGAGATAGCTGGTTCTCTCCGAAATAGCTTTAGGGCTAGCCTCATGCGTAAGAATCTTGGAGGTAGAGCACTGTTTGGACTAGGGGCCCTCATCGGGTTACCGAATTCAGACAAACTCCGAATGCCAAAGATTTATCCATGGGAGTCAGACTGCGAGTGATAAGATCCGTAGTCAAGAGGGAAACAGCCCAGACCACCAGCTAAGGTCCCAAAGTATACGTTAAGTGGAAAAGGATGTGGAGTTGCTTAGACAACCAGGATGTTGGCTTAGAAGCAGCCACCATTTAAAGAGTGCGTAATAGCTCACTGGTCGAGTGACTCCGCGCCGAAAATGTACCGGGGCTAAACGTATCACCGAAGCTGTGGATTGAACATCGTTGATGTTCAGTGGTAGGAGAGCGTTCTAAGGGCGTTGAAGCTAGACCGTAAGGACTGGTGGAGCGCTTAGAAGTGAGAATGCCGGTATGAGTAGCGAAAGATGGGTGAGAATCCCATCCACCGAATGCCTAAGGTTTCCTGAGGAAGGCTCGTCCGCTCAGGGTTAGTCGGGACCTAAGCCGAGGCTGAAAAGCGTAGGCGATGGACAACAGGTTGATATTCCTGTACCACCGTATTCTGTTTGAGTGATGGGGGGACGCAGGAGGATAGGGTAAGCGCACGATTGGATGTGCGTCTAAGCAGTTAGAGGGACCATGAGGCAAATCCCATGGTCATATACCTTGAGCTGTGATAGCGAGGGAAATTTAGTACCGAAGTTCTTGATTCCACACTGCCAAGAAAAGCCTCTAGCGAGGAATAAGGTGCCCGTACCGCAAACCGACACAGGTAGGCGAGGAGAGAATCCTAAGGTGAGCGAGAGAACTCTCGTTAAGGAACTCGGCAAAATGACCCCGTAACTTCGGGAGAAGGGGTGCTCATTAGGGTGTTAAAGCCTTGATGAGCCGCAGTGAATAGGCCCAGGCGACTGTTTAGCAAAAACACAGGTCTCTGCGAAGCCGCAAGGCGAAGTATAGGGGCTGACGCCTGCCCGGTGCTGGAAGGTTAAGAGGAGAGGTTAGCTCACGCGAAGCTTTGAATCGAAGCCCCAGTAAACGGCGGCCGTAACTATAACGGTCCTAAGGTAGCGAAATTCCTTGTCGGGTAAGTTCCGACCCGCACGAAAGGCGTAACGATCTGGGCACTGTCTCAACGAGAGACTCGGTGAAATTATAGTACCTGTGAAGATGCAGGTTACCCGCGACAGGACGGAAAGACCCCGTGGAGCTTTACTGTAGCCTGATATTGAATTTTGGTACAGCTTGTACAGGATAGGTAGGAGCCTTAGAAGCCGGAGCGCTAGCTTCGGTGGAGGCGTCGGTGGGATACTACCCTGGCTGTATTGAAATTCTAACCCACATCCCTTATCGGGATGGGAGACAGTGTCAGGTGGGCAGTTTGACTGGGGCGGTCGCCTCCTAAAGAGTAACGGAGGCGCCCAAAGGTTCCCTCAGAATGGTTGGAAATCATTCGTAGAGTGTAAAGGCACAAGGGAGCTTGACTGCGAGACCTACAAGTCGAGCAGGGACGAAAGTCGGGCTTAGTGATCCGGTGGTTCCGCATGGAAGGGCCATCGCTCAACGGATAAAAGCTACCCCGGGGATAACAGGCTTATCTCCCCCAAGAGTCCACATCGACGGGGAGGTTTGGCACCTCGATGTCGGCTCATCGCATCCTGGGGCTGTAGTCGGTCCCAAGGGTTGGGCTGTTCGCCCATTAAAGCGGTACGCGAGCTGGGTTCAGAACGTCGTGAGACAGTTCGGTCCCTATCCGTCGTGGGCGCAGGAAATTTGAGAGGAGCTGTCCTTAGTACGAGAGGACCGGGATGGACGCACCGCTGGTGTACCAGTTGTCTTGCCAAAGGCATCGCTGGGTAGCTATGTGCGGAAGGGATAAGTGCTGAAAGCATCTAAGCATGAAGCCCCCCTCGAGATGAGATTTCCCATAGCGCAAGCTAGTAAGATCCCTGAAAGATGATCAGGTTGATAGGTTAGAGGTGGAAGTGTGGCGACACATGCAGCTGACTAATACTAATCGATCGAGGACTTAACCAAAAACGAAAAGCGAAAGCGCCTTGCACAGGTGCGACAAGCATAAGGCAGATTTGACAGGAGGTTGTTCTTTAACCTCATGACAGATTTGACTTATGACCTCGAGCACCTAGGCGCTGTAGCTAGACAATACGAAATGCGGGCGGCTCCAAGCCGCCGCAGCTAGACAGCACTACTTATGTAGTACGTCAGCACGCATTCAGGCGATTACTCAAAATAATCTTCTTCAACATTACCTAGTTTTCAGAGAATGATTTAAAATTTCTCTTGAAATTTTCATAAAAGACGTTATAATAATAAATGTCTTTAAAAAGTCCGGTGGCGATAGCGAGAAGGTCACACCCGTTCCCATACCGAACACGGAAGTTAAGCTTCTCAGCGCCGATGGTAGTTAGGGGCTGTCCCCTTGTGAGAGTAGGACGTTGCCGGGCATACATATTGGAGGATTAGCTCAGCTGGGAGAGCATCTGCCTTACAAGCAGAGGGTCGGCGGTTCGATCCCGTCATCCTCCACCATTTTTTGTGTGTATTTGCCGGCCTAGCTCAATTGGTAGAGCAACTGACTTGTAATCAGTAGGTTGGGGGTTCAAGTCCTCTGGCCGGCACCACTCGTGCTTTGTACGAGCCATTAGCTCAGTTGGTAGAGCATCTGACTTTTAATCAGAGGGTCGAAGGTTCGAGTCCTTCATGGCTCACCATTTGATCATCTTAATATGCGGGTGTGGCGGAATTGGCAGACGCACCAGACTTAGGATCTGGCGCCGCAAGGCGTGGGGGTTCGACTCCCTTCACCCGCACCATTTTAAATATTTGCGGAAGTAGTTCAGTGGTAGAACATCACCTTGCCAAGGTGAGGGTCGCGGGTTCGAATCCCGTCTTCCGCTCCAATATGTGCCGGGGTGGCGGAACTGGCAGACGCACAGGACTTAAAATCCTGCGGTAGGTGACTACCGTACCGGTTCGATTCCGGTCCTCGGCACCATTCTTTTAAAATTAAGCGCCCGTAGCTCAATTGGATAGAGCGTTTGACTACGGATCAAAAGGTTAGGGGTTCGACTCCTCTCGGGCGCGTTATGTTTCGGGAAGTAGCTCAGCTTGGTAGAGCACTTGGTTTGGGACCAAGGGGTCGCAGGTTCGAATCCTGTCTTCCCGACCACTAGATATACATATTTATTTTAGGGGCCTTAGCTCAGCTGGGAGAGCGCCTGCTTTGCACGCAGGAGGTCAGCGGTTCGATCCCGCTAGGCTCCACCAATTAATTTTATACAATATATTCTATGGCGGTGTAGCTCAGCTGGCTAGAGCGTACGGTTCATACCCGTGAGGTCGGGGGTTCGATCCCCTCCGCCGCTACCATAGATAGAATGATGGACCTTTAGCTCAGCTGGTTAGAGCAGACGGCTCATAACCGTCCGGTCGTAGGTTCGAGTCCTACAAGGTCCACCATTATTCGGAGGAATACCCAAGTCTGGCTGAAGGGATCGGTCTTGAAAACCGACAGGGGTGTTAAAGCCCGCGGGGGTTCGAATCCCTCTTCCTCCGCCATTCATATTATTATCGCGGGGTGGAGCAGTCCGGTAGCTCGTCGGGCTCATAACCCGAAGGTCGCAGGTTCAAATCCTGCCCCCGCAATCTGGTCCGGTAGTTCAGTTGGTTAGAATGCCTGCCTGTCACGCAGGAGGTCGCGGGTTCGAGTCCCGTCCGGACCGCCATTTACATATTTATTATTTTGGCTCAGTAGCTCAGTCGGTAGAGCAAAGGACTGAAAATCCTTGTGTCGGCGGTTCGATTCCGTCCTGAGCCATTTTTTATGGCGGTTGTGGCGAAGTGGTTAACGCATCGGATTGTGGTTCCGACATTCGTGGGTTCGATTCCCATCAGCCGCCCCATTGCGGGTGTAGTTTAGTGGTAAAACCTCAGCCTTCCAAGCTGATGATGAGGGTTCGATTCCCTTCACCCGCTTAAATAGGGGCCTATAGCTCAGCTGGTTAGAGCGCACGCCTGATAAGCGTGAGGTCGATGGTTCGAGTCCATTTAGGCCCACCATTTATATTATTCCGCAGTAGCTCAGTGGTAGAGCATTCGGCTGTTAACCGAACGGTCGTAGGTTCGAATCCTACCTGCGGAGCCATATGGAGAAGTACTCAAGTGGCTGAAGAGGCGCCCCTGCTAAGGGTGTAGGTCGGGCAACCGGCGCGAGGGTTCAAATCCCTCCTTCTCCGCCAGTTGGCCCCTTGGTCAAGCGGTTAAGACACCGCCCTTTCACGGCGGTAACACGGGTTCGAATCCCGTAGGGGTCATAAAAAAGAAGCTGTCAACATAAGTTGACAGCTTCTTTTTTATGTGGCTAACACTTTTGGATGTTATATTATCTGTCATTAGATGTCAAAATAATTTGAAAATTAACAAGGGATTTTTATACTTAAGACGAATTAATTAAGAAAGAGTAATGTAATACAAGGAGTGGAATGAATTAGAATGAATACAACTGCATACCCCACTGAATTCGAAATGCACTTGTTTCATGAAGGAAGCTTATTTAAGGCATACGAACTGTTTGGATCACACCGTCATAAAGAAGGAGATAATTGGGTTACTTGCTTTACTATCTATGCTCCACATGCCTCCTCAATATCATTAGTTGGCTCTTTTAATCATTGGAATGGCGAAGGTTTTTCATTGGAAAAAGTAAATAATGAGGGGATATGGACAATTCAGCTAGATGGAGATTTAACAGGAGAAATTTATAAATATGCAATTAAGAACAAGGATGAACAAACTTTTTTAAAGGCTGATCCTTTTGCTTTTTGTTCAGAATTACGACCCAGAACTGCTTCGATTGTCTATTCTTTAGAAGATTACAAATGGAAGGACCAAGGCTGGCAAAAGGAAAAACAACAAAGGAAAGCATTTTCAGAACCTATGATGATATATGAGATGCATCTAGGTACATGGAAAAAGAGGAATGGCCTTTTATTGACATACAGTGAACTAGCAGAAGAAATCATTCCTTACGTAAAGGAGCATGGTTTTACACATATTGAATTGATGCCTATAATTGAACACCCTTATGATCGTTCATGGGGGTATCAAGGAACAGGCTATTATTCGGCTACGAGTAGATATGGTGAACCAAAAGATTTAATGTTTTTTATCGATCAATGCCATCAAAATAATATTGGTGTTATTTTAGATTGGGTACCAGGACATTTCTGTAAAGATCAACATGGGCTATATTGTTTAGATGGTGAATATGTTTATGAATACGAAACAGAAGCTGATAGGGAAAATTTTGTTTGGGGTACAGCTAATTTTAATTTAAGTAAAACAGAGGTTCATAGTTTCCTCATATCCAATGCTATTTTTTGGATGGAAAAATACCATGTCGATGGATTTAGAATTGATGCAGTATCAAATATTATTTTTTGGCCTAATAACGAGAAGAGGGAAAATCCATTTGGTATTCAATTTTTACAGAAATTAAATAAAGCTGTGTTTGCTTATGATCCCTCTATCTTGATGATGGCAGAGGATTCTACTGATTGGCCCCAAGTAACGGCTCCTGTTCACTATGGCGGATTAGGTTTCAGTTATAAATGGAATATGGGGTGGATGAATGATGTATTATCTTATATGGAGAAAGCCCCAGGTGAACGACAATACCACCATAATAAAATGACTTTTTCTTTAATGTATGCATACTCCGAAAATTTTCTCTTACCGTTATCACATGATGAGGTTGTCCATGGGAAGAAATCCCTGCTAGACAAGATGCCAGGAGATTATTGGCAAAAATTTGCCCAATATCGTTTGCTCTTAGGTTTTATGATGACACATCCAGGTAAAAAGCTGTTATTTATGGGGTTTGAGCTAGGACAATTTGCCGAGTGGAAAGATGAAGAACAGTTGGATTGGCACTTACTTCAGTATGAAATGCATGCAAAAACGAATCATTATGTGAAGAAGTTAATAAAGTTATATAAGAGATCTAAATCATTATATGAATGGGACCACAGATCAGAAGGTTTTGAGTGGATTGATGCTAATAACCATCAGCAATCCATTTTTTCATTTATTCGTAAAGGAGTAGAAGAAGAAGAAATATTAATTGTTGTATGTAACTTTTCCCCTCAAGTATATATGAATTTTCGAATGGGTGTTCCTAAAAATGGGAGTTATAGAGAAGTGTTTAATAGTGATAATCATGAATTTGGTGGCTCTCATTGTATTAATAAACGAGTATTAAATACAAAAAAACAATCCTACCATGGAAAACCATACAGCATCGAAATGACGATACCACCATTCGGTATTTCAGTTTTACGTCCTGTTAGAAAAAGAAAAAGGAGTGATGTTGTAAATGGCTAACAAGAAATGTGTAGCGATGCTGCTTGCTGGAGGTAAAGGAAGCCGCCTTAATTCTTTGACGAAGGAGCTTGCTAAACCAGCTGTCCCTTTTGGAGGTAAATACCGCATCATCGATTTTACACTTAGTAATTGTACAAATTCAGGTATCGATACAGTCGGTGTACTAACACAATATCAACCGCTAATACTCAATTCATATATTGGCATAGGAAGCGCATGGGATTTGGATAGAAGAAATGGCGGTGTGACAGTACTTCCCCCTTACAGTGAATCTTCTGAAGTCAAATGGTATACAGGTACGGCAAGTGCTATCTATCAAAATATCAATTATTTAGAGCAACATAACCCCGAATATGTATTAATTTTATCAGGTGACCATATTTACAAAATGAACTATGACTTAATGCTAGATTACCATATTAGTAAAGGAGCTGATGCGACAATCTCTGTTATAGAGGTCCCGTGGCATGAAACAAATCGTTTTGGTATTATGAATACTTCTTTAGATATGAGAATAGAAGATTTTGAAGAAAAACCTGAGCAAGCAAAGAATAATTTAGCATCAATGGGCATTTATATCTTTAAATGGTCAGTACTAAATGAGTTTTTACAAAAGGATAATCAAAATAAGGACTCAAGCCATGATTTTGGAAAAGATATTATTCCTGAGATGTTGAAGTTAAATAAGAAACTTTATGCCTATCCTTTTAATGGTTATTGGAAAGACGTCGGTACAGTTCAAAGTCTATGGGAAGCTAATATGGATTTATTAGATGAAAATTGTGAGTTAAATCTTTTTGATCAAGACTGGAGAATTTACTCAGTTAATCCTAACCATCCTCCACAATATATTTCTCCACAAGCAAAGGTCAAACAATCTTTAGTAAATGAAGGATGTACGATTGAAGGCGAGGTAATCAAATCAGTTCTCTTTCAAGGTGTAGCGATTGATAAAGGGTCTGTTATTAAAGAATCAGTAGTTATGCCAAATACAAGGATTGGTAAGAATGTCATATTAGAAAAGGTCATTGTCCCTTCAAATATAGTTATACCAGATGGGACAGTAATTAAAGAAAGAAAAGAAACAAGTGAAGCATTGTTAATCACGCCAGAAAGTATTTGTCATTTTGCATAAATGTAGAACCGTATGATTTTTACTGGGGGGATATTGATTGAATAATCGTTTATTAGGAGTCATTGATGCGACAACTTATCATAAGGGACTGGATGAGTTAACCCTTCATCGTTCTTTAGCTGCTGTTCCTTTTGCTGGAAGATATAGACTAATAGATTTTATTCTCTCTAATATGGTCAATTCAGGAATAGAGAGTGTGGCGATTTTTCCGAAATATCAATACCGATCTTTGATGGATCATCTAGGATCGGGGAAGAACTGGGATTTAGATAGAAAAAGAGATGGTCTTTTCTTCTTCCCATCACCGATGATTGATAGTTCAAATAGTGGGATTGGTTCATTTAATCATTTTGTTGCTAACATTGATTATTTTTATCGTAGTTCACAAGATTATGCATTAATTGCTAATTGCTATACCGTTTGTAATATTGATTTCTCACCAGTTTTACAGCGGCATATTCAATCTGGCTGTGATATTACGTCAATTCAACAGCTAAATCAACCTTTAGAGATGTATTTGGTCAAAAAAGATCTTCTAATAGATATGATTCAAACTCGCAGACAAACAGGTTATACATGCATAAGTGATATTATGGCTGATATCCATCAGCCTTACACAATTTGTCATTATGAATATAAGGGGGAGGCAGTAACTATCGATTCTGTCCAATCTTATTTTCAAGCGAGCATGGAACTACTAACCCCTGATGTCTGGAGAAATTTATTTTTAAGAGATTTTCCAATCTATACAAAAGTAAAAGATGAACCGCCAACAAGATATCTAAATGGTTGTGAAGTAAAGAATTCTATTGTGGCCAACGGTTGCCAAATAGAAGGAAAAGTAGAATATAGTATTATTGCTAGGGGTGTAAAAGTCGGTAAAAATACGATAGTAAGAAACTGTGTGATTATGCAGAAATGTGAGATTCAAGAGGGGTGTGTATTAGATTCTGTTATTTTAGATAAAGATGTGAAAGTAGAAGAAGGAACCTACTTAACAGGCACACAATCGGTCCCTTTTGTTGTTAAAAAAGGGTCAATTCAAGGAGCGTTGATGAATTCGTGAAAGTATTATTTGCCGTCTCAGAATGTGTCCCTTTTTTTAAATCAGGTGGATTAGCAGATGTCGCAGGTTCGTTACCGAAGGAATTAACGAAACAAGGGACGGAAGTAAGAATAATATTACCAAAGTATGGGAACATCCCTGCCTTATATAAGAATAAGACAAAAAAGATAGCCGAATTCGTAGTCGCTGTTGGCTGGCGCAATCAATATTGTGGAATTGAAGTGCTCGAGTTAAATGATATTACTTTTTATTTTGTAGATAATGAATACTATTTTAAGAGAGAAAAATTATATGGTTACGATGATGATGGTGAGCGATTTGCTTATTTTAATAGAGCTGTATTAGAAACACTGGCACAGCTCGACTATTATCCTGATATTATTCATTGCCATGATTGGCATACAGGCATGATTCCTTTTTTATTAAGAGTTCATTATCAAAAAAGAAGTGGGTATGAATTGATTAAAACAGTCTTTACGATTCATAATCTACACTTTCAAGGTGTCTTCCCTAAAGATGCCATTCATGATTTGTTTGGGTTGGGGTTTGAGTATTATCGTGAAGATCAATTAAAGTATTATGATTGTATTAATTTTATGAAAGGTGCCATAGTATCAGCTGATCAAATAACAACTGTAAGTCCTACGTATAGAGATGAGATTCTAACAGATTATTTTGGTGAGGGATTAAATGGTTTGTTACAGGAAAGAAATGACCATTTAATTGGGATATTGAATGGAATTGATGAAGACGTCTATCACCCAGAGAAAGATGCGACGATTTATCAAGCATTTCATTCAGAGCAATGGCTATTAAAGAAGGAAAACAAGGCATATTTACAAAAAATATTCGATTTAAAGATAGATCGGAATACCCCCATTGTGGCTATGATCACAAGGTTAACAAAACAAAAAGGTATGGACTTAATAGAGAGAGTATTCCATGAAATGATGCAAGAAAATGTGCAATTTATTCTTATTGGTACAGGCGATATAGTGTTTGAAGATTTCTTCAGAAAAATGGAAGCAAATTACGGGGAAAAATGTAAATGTTATATTGGGTTCAATGAAGAAGTAGCGCATCAAGTATATGCGGGTGCTGATCTATTTTTGATGCCGTCTAAGTTCGAGCCTTGTGGATTAGGTCAACTCATTGCGATGAAATATGGTGCCATTCCTATAGTAAGAGAAACAGGAGGGTTGAATGATACCGTACAGTCTTATAATGACCAGACAGGTGAGGGCTGGGGGTTCACTTTTAAAAATTTTAACGCACATGATATGCTCTATACTTATCGTCGAGCACTAGCATATTATCGGAATCAACCACTGTGGAGTCAATTAGTTATAACTGCTATGGAAAAAGATTATAGTTGGGCACAATCCGCTTTTAAATATAATCAATTATATTCAGATGTGATCTCTAGGAGTGAGAGCCATGTTTTCTAATACAGAAGAATTTAAAGAGGCATTTTTAAAGAAGCTAGAGATGACATGCGGAAAAAGCTTTGCTGATAGCACAGAAAAAGATCATTACTATACATTGGGCTTATTAATACGTGAGTATGTAAGTACGGAATGGATTAATACCAATGAGCGTTACAGGATAGACCAAGTAAAGCAGGTTTATTATTTGTCGATAGAGTTTTTATTAGGTCGACTACTTCGAAACAACTTATTAAATTTAGGGATAGAGCAAGTGGTGTCTGCTGGGTTGCAAGATTTAGGTATCGAATTAAGCTCTTTAGAGGAAGTAGAATCAGATGCAGGATTAGGTAATGGAGGTTTAGGTCGATTAGCAGCCTGTTTCCTTGACTCATTAGCTTCTCTTAATTTGCCTGGCCATGGTTGTGGGATTAGATACAAGCACGGGTTATTCGAACAAAAAGTGGTTGATGGATATCAAGTAGAACTACCCGATCAATGGTTAAGAAATGGTCATGTCTGGGAGGTGAGAAAGGCAGATTTATCAGTTGAAATTCCGTTTTGGGGAGAAGTAGATATACGTGAAGAAAATGGCAGACAAGTGTTTCAACATATCCATGCTGAAAGAGTGACTGCAGTACCATATGATATGCCAGTCGTCGGGTATCATACTGAAACGATTAATACACTTAGGTTATGGAGTGCAGAGCCAGTCCGTTATCCAACCAATCAAGATGTATTAAAATATAAAAAAGAGACTGAAGCAATATCTGAGTTTTTATATCCTGATGATACGCAAGATGAAGGCAAGATACTGAGGTTAAAACAACAATATTTTTTAGTTCGTGCAAGTCTTCAGTCGATCATACGCTCATTTAAACGACAGCATAAGGATATGAAGGAATTCCATCAATATATTAGTATTCATATTAATGATACGCATCCAGTATTAGCGATTCCAGAATTAATGAGGATATTAATTGATGAAGAAAATCTTGGTTGGGATGATGCCTGGGAAGTAACTACACAAACAATTTCTTACACTAATCATACGACCTTATCTGAAGCACTAGAAAAATGGCCAGTTCGTATTTTCCAACCGTTATTACCAAGAATGTATATGATTGTAAATGAGATCAATGAACGGTTCTGTGCAAAGCTTTGGGAAAAGTATCCTGGCAAATGGCAGCATATCGAAAACATGGCGATTATTGCTCATGACCAAGTAAAAATGGCTCATTTGGCTATTGTAGGTAGCCATAGTGTAAACGGAGTGGCTGCACTCCATACAGAGATATTAAAATATCGCGAAATGCATTCATTTTATCAATTTTTTCCTAAGAAGTTTAATAATAAAACAAATGGCATTACGCATCGTAGCTGGTTACTTAAATCTAATCAGTCGCTTGCTGATTTAATAACAGAAAGGTTAGGAGCGGAATGGATTCGCGATCCTGAGCAAATGGCATTATTATTAAAATATGAAAATGATACAGACTTGTTAACGAGACTTGCTGATATTAAACACGCAAATAAAGAAAATCTTGCCGATCGTATTTTTACGCAAACAGGAATAAAAATTGATACACATTCCATATTCGATATTCAAGTAAAGAGACTACATGCATATAAGAGACAACTATTAAATATTTTTCATGTCATGTATTTATATAATCGAATCAAAGAAGATGAGAGTTTTAAAATGCATCCCCGTACCTTCATTTTTGGTGCGAAAGCTTCTCCAGGATATTATTTTGCTAAGAAGGTAATAAAGCTCATTAATACTGTTGCTAAAAAGGTAAATAATGACCCTAAAACAAATGAATACCTTAAGGTAATTTTCCTTGAGAACTATCGGGTATCACTGGCAGAGGATGTTTTTCCTGCAGCAGACATTAGTGAGCAAATTTCGACGGCAAGTAAAGAAGCATCTGGAACTGGAAATATGAAATTCATGATGAATGGTGCGATTACTGTTGGAACGATGGATGGTGCTAATGTTGAAATTCATGAGCGCGTAGGTGATGAGAATATTTTTATCTTCGGTTTACGCTCTGATGAGGTCAATCATTATTATGCTCATGGTGGTTATCAAGCGACTGAATATTATCATCATGATCATCGAATCCGGCAAGTAATGGACCAGTTAAGAAATGGTTTCTTTCCAGATGTATTTGATGAATTTGAACCCATTTATGATTCGCTAATTATGGAAAATGACCAATATTTTGTTTTACGTGATTTCTCTAGCTATGTTCATATTCAGGAAAAAGCGGGGTACGCTTATGAAAAACAGGAGAAATGGCGGAAAATGAGCCTTAACAATATCGCTAAATCGGGTTACTTTTCCAGCGACCGAACAATTAATGAATATGCCCAAGGGATATGGAGAATTAAATAGATAAAAAAAGCAGGAGTGTGCTTCATTATACACACTTCTGCTTTTTATTTATGTTGGACCTTATAAGCACTTGTACAAATATATTATAAATGCTAGAAAAAACGGAGAGAGTGTCTAAATTTCTTATTCACCCAATCTTATCTATTCCCTCAATCAAAATAGGTTGGGTCTGTTAAACGTAATAGGGGCATTGTGCAACAGCGGAAGGCACCACCGGATTTTATGATTTCAGAAATATCTACTTCGATTACTTCAAAGCCTCTTTGACTCAGAGCTCGATTTACTTGTGAATTGATTGGTTGTGAGAATACTTGTCTATTACCTACAGAAAGGACATTTGTTCCTAGTGTGAACTGTTCTTCTTTAGAGACCTCAATAATGTCATATCTTGAATATAAATATTCTTCTACTTTTTTATCCATTTGTCCTGGATATAGGAGTGCTTCTGTAGGAGACAGCACGTTAAAGATACAGTCTAAATGTAAAAAGGATTTAGTGAATGGTACTGGTAATACTTTCATATGTGGTAATTTAGATTGTAAATATTGAATACCAATCGTATCGGAACGGTCACTTTGTCCAATATAAACGGTATCTTGATCGATAATGACATCTCCACCTTCAACATGACCATGTTTTATGTTGTTATAAGATACATTATGAGATTTTAACCACTCTTGTAAAATATCTTCCTCACCATGTCTTATTTTCGTTGCCATCGCAGCGATAAATACAGTGTCCCCAAGGGTGAAACCAATGTCACGTGTAAATACTTGTTCAGGATAGTTTTTACCTGGAGGTAAAAGTACGACCTCAATCCCTAAATCTTTTAATTTTGCAACGAATTGTTGATGCTGAATGATGGCTTGCTCCACATTAAAGCCTTTATCAGAATACCTTCTTTGTGTTTCATTGATTTGATTCTCAATATTCATGTAGGTTGGTTCGCATAATACGACAGTCTTTAAACGGCTATACTCGGTACTACATTGTGCTTTATACTGACTATCCAGCATCTTTCATCCTCCTTACAATCTTTAGTGAGATTTCGTCCTTTGTATCTATTCCTATTTAGCATCTTTAGCATCTTACATGGGTGAATTCAGGATGTATTAAGTTTTTATCTTGATTATTAGTAGGTTTCACTGTTGCTTTTCTTATAATATGACCTAGTTCAAATACTTTAGTCGCTTTCTAGATGTGCCGTTGTTGGTTGGAATAAGTGAAAAATTGCGATAATTATTCATTTATTTTATCATTTTATGGTACGCTAAGCAGAGATTGAATGCTAAAAAAAGTAGGAAAAAGCGCCTTATAAGTAAAAGGCGCTTAGCAAAATGCTACTGATTTTATAGAATATATCCGATTAATAATCCTATAGAAAGTAGTAATCCAAATACAGTGTTTGTTTGGGCAGTATTTTTCATTGCTGGGACCATCTCATATGCAATTGTCTTGCCTTTAAAGCCTTTAATGGCATTGATTGGTTTCGGCGCACTTAGCACTACGAGTGCAAGCCATGGTGAAACAATTTGCATTACAATTAAAATAAATACCCATATATATGAAACGATAAACATGGTTGCTAATAATTTTACGGCTTTTGGACGTCCGATTAAAATAGCTAATGTTTTTCGACCAAATTCCTTGTCCCCATCTAAGTCTCGTATATTATTAGAGAGCATAATACCTCCAACTAATAAAAGACTAGGAATGGCCACAAGAACACTTGTCGTAGTTACTGTACCAGTTTGAATAAAAAATGAGATTAAAATAAGTAACATACCCATAACAAAACCAGAAATAATTTCGCCAAAAGGTGTATAGGCAATTGGTAATGGCCCACCTGTGTATAAATAGCCAATAGCCATACCTAGAAGTCCAACAGCTGCTAACCACCAACTGCTATTCATGCAAATATAAATCCCTATCAAGATGGAAGCGCCGTATAACCCTAAAGCGGAGTTAAGCACAACATGTGGTTTAATCCCTTCTCTAACAATTGCTCCACCAATCCCTACAGACTCAGCTGTGTCATTGCCGCGTTTGAAGTCATAATATTCATTGAACATATTCGTTGCAATTTGAAGGAAAAGACTAGCAACCATCATGGCGATAAAAAGGCCAGCATCTATCGACGTTTCATAAATAGCCAATGCGCTACCTAGTAATACAGGAACAAAGGCAGCTGTTAATGTATGTGGACGTGTTAATTGCCACCAGATTTGCCATTTCTTCTTCGTAGAATGTGGCGTGTTTATATTAGGTTGTGTTTGCACTTTTTAGTACCTCCAATTAAGTCAAATAAAACAAATCACTTTCTTAAGTTTAGGTAATGTCCTATTAAGTGTCAATTGAATTTTGAAAGAAGCGAAGGAGGATATTTCCTACTAAAGAACGAACAGTGCTTATTTTACTCAAAATAATATATAATAAGGAAGTGTATTGATTGGAATGATTGACAGCATTTAAGCAAGAGGTGTATCTTTAATGAATGAAGAATAGCAGCTGATTGTAGCTGTTATTGGAGGGATTTTTTTGTTTACTTTACAGCACACAGAATTTAAAGAAGGGTTTATTGAAGCGTTATCGAAAGCACAACGAACGAACCATGATATTTTATTTAGTGAGGTTTGTGAGATCGATTGCATAGATCCTTTAGCTTTTTTTGGAGCAGGAAAAAAGACAGAACTAGGTGATCGGTTTTTTTGGACAGGTTCTGATAATGAGGTTGTAATAACTGGTGTTGGTATTAACTATTTATTTCAATCGGATCAGACTACTGACCGCTTTTTTTATGTGCAAAAAAAGTGGCAGTCATTGCTTGATGATGCAATAATCCATAATTCATACTCAATCGACGCGATTGGTCCAACATTATTTGGTGGATTCACTTTCGATCCTTTGAAAGAAAAGACCAAATTATGGAGTCAATATAAGCATACAGATTTTCATCTACCGCAATATATGTGCACGATTGCTGGTGGTCGTGCTTTTTTAACAACGAATATGCTTGTTCATCCAAACGATAGAGAAGAACGCATAGAGGATATGTTAGAGGAACGTAGGCAATTATTACAAAATGCTAAAATATTACCTACTAGGATCAATAACAAGGTGATTGCCCAACATGAGGTGGCGTCTGGGGAATGGAAGAAAGCTGTCGCGCAAGTAGTAGATGAGATGAGAAAAAACGTTATACAAAAAGTGGTTTTGGCAAGAGAAACGAGACTTACTTTTGCTCATCCTGTACAAATTGAAAGCGTCCTACAAAACCTTTTAGACAAGCAAAAAAACAGCTTTATCTTTGCCTTTGAGTCAGGGGCTGATTGTTTTATTGGAGCGACACCAGAACGGTTAGTGAAAAAACAAGGTCATACGCTTTATACGACTTGTTTAGCGGGCTCAATGAAAAGAGGAGAGACAAAGGAAGAGGATGATGCTCTCGGGAAAGAATTATTACAAGATGAAAAAAATCTCCAAGAGCATCAATACGTTGTAGATATGATTCGTCAAGGGATGGAAATGGTAGGTACAGAAGTCGAATTACCTGAGGGTCCTCAACTTTTAAAATTAAGAGATATTCAACATCTTTATACACCAGTTATTGCAGCAGCTAGTAAGGAAGGATCGCTCTTGGCAATTATAGAAAAACTCCACCCAACACCAGCTCTAGGTGGAGTTCCGACAGAAAAAGCTATAGAAGTCATTAGGGATTTAGAGATTTTGGACAGAGGATTATATGGCAGCCCAATTGGCTGGCTTGATTACCAAGGCAATGGAGATTTTGCGGTGGCATTGCGATCAGGATTAATACAAGATAATGAGGCTTCGATCTTTGCTGGCTGTGGCGTTGTGAAAGATTCTGAAGTTGAAAGTGAATATCAGGAAACGAAAATTAAGTTTAGACCAATGTTATCAGCGCTTGGAGGGGAACTGAAATGAGCCATCAACAGGCTTTAACTAAATACATTGCGGCTTTCATTTCTGAGCTAGTAAAAAATGGGGTAGAAGATGTGGTCGTCAGTCCTGGATCTCGTTCTACGCCCATGGCTATGGTAATGGCTGAGCACCCAGATCTTCAAGTCCATATCCATGTTGATGAACGTTCGGCAGCTTTCTTTGCTCTTGGAATAGCCAAAGGAACAAAACGTCCAGTCGCCATTTTATGTACTTCGGGTACTGCAGCAGCAAATTACTATCCTGCGATAATCGAAGCCTTTTACTCTCGAGTACCTCTACTTGTCTTTACTGCAGACCGCCCTCATGAACTAAGAGATATAGGCGCGCCACAAGCTATCGACCAAATTCAAATGTACGGAAAACATGTCAAATGGTTTGCAGAAATGGCACCACCTGAAAATGGGCCTTCGATGATTAATTATGTCCGTACGGCTGCTGTAAGAGCAGTTGCTACTGCGAAGAGGAATCCAGAAGGTCCTGTTCATATGAATTTTCCGTTTAGGGAACCGCTCATCCCTGACCTAAACGATCCGGAGATTTTCCTTAGCTCTTCTAGAGAAGAAAAGTATATGACAGTGTCATCATCTATTTTAACAGTGGATGATGCCCAATTTGATACTTTTGCGCAAACTGTTTCAACATATAATAAAGGAATGATTATCTGCGGACCTATAGATGATGCGGACCTTTCACTTAAGATTGTTGAACTTGGAAAGGCACTACAATTTCCGATTATTGCTGATCCACTTTCACAATTACGCAGTGGACGCCATGAACAAAGCCAAATCATTGATGCATATGATGCCATTTTGAAAAGTGAGACAGCGAAAGTTGAGTTGCAACCTGAATTAATCATTCGTTTTGGGGCGATGCCAGTATCGAAACCGTTGCTACTGTTTATGAAGCAGTATCCAGAAACGCGTCAATTAATTGTCGATGGTGGAGGAGGCTTCAGAGATCCCTCATTGTTATCAACAGATATGATTTATTGTGATGAGAAACAATTTTGTGAAGAACTGATTCTTCGTGCCAATGCTTTTGCTATTAAAGAGAATGGCTATCTTACTTTATGGCAGGACGTTAATGAAGTGGCAAAAAAAGAAATGGTAAAAGTGTTGGAGATTGAACAACTCAATGAGGGAAAGATATTTGCCCAATTAGGTCAGTTACTGCCTGAAGAGTCTACGGTTTTCGTTGGGAATAGCATGCCCATTCGGGATTTAGATAGCTTTTATTTTGTTAATAACAAATCTATGAGGATTATAGGTAATAGAGGAGCAAATGGTATTGACGGCACAATTTCCACAGCGCTAGGCGTGGCAATGCATACACAACCACTTTACTTAATTGTTGGAGATTTGACCTTTTTCCACGACTTGAATGGGTTGATTGCAAGTAAACTCTACCATATTCCTATTACGATTATTGTTATTAATAATAATGGCGGAGGGATTTTCTCTTTCTTACCACAATCAGAACACCCGAAGCATTTTGAATTATTATTTGGTACGCCATTGAACATAGATTTCTCACACAGTGTAACAATGTTTGGTGGAGATTATATAAAGGTGGAAGATTGGCAGCAGTTCTCGGAAGCAATTGCGACGGAGACATCTCATTTAAAGGTAATTGAGGTTATGACCAATAGAGAAAATAATGTAAAAGAGCATCGGAATTTGTGGGAATCTGTTTCCCGGGAAATAGATAAGAGAATAAAGGACGAAGAGTAATGGACTTTTTCTACAATAACGTGAAATATCATGTCGAAACTTTCGGTAATGGTGAACCAATCATGGCACTTCATGGATTTACAGGTAATAGCAACGGTTGGCGATTTTATTCAGAAATAATATCTGATCGAACAATCATTGCACCGGATATTATTGGTCACGGACAGTCAGAATCACCGGAAGATATTTCTCATTATCAGATTGAAGAGCAAGCGGCTATGCTTGCACATTTAATAAACCTTATGAAGATAAGTAAAGTTGATGTAATTGGCTATTCAATGGGGGGGCGTTTAGCCATTACCTTTGCTCTGCTTTTTCCAGAAAAGGTCCATCGCCTGATCCTTGAGAGTACAACACCAGGAATTAACTCTATTGAAGATAGAGAAAAACGTATGATAAATGATATGAAAATCTGTCAAATGATTAAAGATAAAGAAATAGAGGGATTTGTGAATTATTGGGAAAATATTCCTTTGTTCGCAAGTCAAAAGAAATTAACAGCACATAAGAGAGAGCAGGTACGTACGCAACGTCTGAGAAATAACCCCCAAGGGTTAATAAACAGTCTTATTGGGATGGGTACTGGTGCGCAACCTAGTTGGTGGACATCGATAGCTAAGCTTCAGATGCCAGTCCTTATTTTGACCGGTTCAATCGATCAAAAGTTTTGTACGATTGGTGAAGAAATGTCTATGCGTATTCAGCGTGCTACACATCAAACGATTGAAAAATCAGGCCATACTGTTCACCTTGAAAAACCTTTACAGTATGTGGATGAAATAGAGAAATTTTTATTGGAAACATCAACCTATTAGAAGAAAATGATGAAAAAAGGTGTGTTTTTCGTCAATTATTGCTAAAATATGATAGGAAGCACTATTTAAAACTACAAATTGAGTTAGTAATATAGAAGGAGGAATTCGAAATGTCAGCAGTAGAATGGGTAGCAGGCCGTAAGTATGAAGAAATTCTATATGAAACATATAACGGTATTGCTAAAATTACAATTAACCGTCCGCACGTACATAATGCGTTCACACCAAAAACTGTAATGGAATTAATGGATGCATTTGCATACGCACGAGATGATTCTAATGTAGGTGTAATCGTTCTTACAGGAGCAGGGGATAAAGCTTTCTGTTCTGGTGGGGACCAAAAAGTCCGTGGACATGGCGGATATGTTGGAGATGACCAGATTCCTCGTTTGAACGTACTGGACTTACAACGATTAATTCGTGTCATTCCGAAACCTGTCATTGCAATGGTAAAAGGTTATGCTATCGGTGGTGGACATGTTCTTCACGTTGTTTGTGATTTAACAATTGCTGCAGATAATGCTGTATTTGGTCAAACAGGCCCTAAAGTTGGTAGCTTTGATGCTGGTTATGGTTCTGGTTACTTGGCACGTCTTGTAGGCCATAAGAAAGCGCGTGAGATTTGGTTCTTATGCCGTCAATATAACGCACAAGAAGCTTTAGATATGGGACTAGTTAATACAGTAGTGCCACTTGAAAAAGTAGAAGAGGAAACGATTCAATGGTGTGAAGAAATTCTATCAAAAAGTCCAACTGCGATTCGTTTCTTAAAAGCTGCATTTAATGCAGATACAGATGGTCTAGCAGGCCTTCAACAGTTTGCTGGAGATGCAACCCTTCTTTACTATACTTCTGATGAAGCAAAAGAAGGAAGAGACGCATTTAAAGAAAAACGTGATCCGGACTTTGGACAATTCCCACGTTTCCCTTAATGAAATGATAAATGAGCAGCTTGATGGGATAACCATCAAGCTGTTTTGCCATTGTTTCTTTTTAGGATTCGTTGTGACTATATTAAAGAAGGTGTCTGTTTTGTCTAATCAAGAGATGCAAAATTTTATTTATAAACGCTTTTTATCTACACCGAAAAGAGAAGCATTTTATTACGAAGGAAAAAGTTATACTTTTGAAACCGTTTATCATGAAGCATATCGGTGGGCTGGTATTTTATCAGCAAAAGGAGTAAAGCAATCACAATTCGTCGGTGTACTGCTTAAGAATAATCTTCAATCAGTTTTCATTTTATTTGCTTTGCAACTTCTTGGCGTTAAAGCGGTAATATTAAACAGTAGACTAACGAGTAAAGAAATTATTTGGCAACTACAGGATTCGGAGTCTGTCTTTTTTATTACTGAAGAGGCTTTTAAAAAAGTTAGATCTGATGTTGAAATGGAAGTATCATCCCTTTGTTTACTTGTGAAAGAGGAAATCATGGATGATGATTACGAGGAGCCTATGATAGTAAGTGAAGTCCAATTAGATCATATTTGTACAATTATGTACACGTCAGGCACGACTGGTCATCCAAAAGGTGTAATGCAAACTTACGGTAATCACTTATGGAGTGCTGTTGGCTCAAGTTTAAACCTTGGGCTAAGGGATGATGATGTTTGGTTATGTGCTGTCCCGTTATTTCATATAAGCGGTTTCTCCATTCTTATGAGAGGACTCATATATGGTCATAAGATTGTACTACTTGATAGTTTCGATGCGGATAAAACGATTACACTGATCCGTGAGCAAAAAGTGACCATTATGTCTGCGGTCAGTACGATGTTGAAGAAAATGGTAGAACGTTTGCAACAGCAGCCGTTGCACGATTCATTTCGCTGTATGTTACTTGGAGGGGGACCGGCATCGCGTGCACTATTAGAAGATTCCGTTTCTTGTGGTATCCCGGTTTATCAAACATATGGGATGACAGAGACATCCTCACAAATCGTAACATTATCACCTGAGGATAGTATTAAAAAGTTAGGTTCGGCTGGTAAAGCCTTATTTCCTTCTCAAGTAAAGATATGTCGAGAGACTGGTGAAGTGGCAGAGGCGAATGAATCGGGTGAAATTTTTGTTAAAGGGCCGAATGTAACAAGTGGTTATTTAGGAAAAGATGAGGCAACTGCTGAAAAAATTCAACAAGGTTGGTTAGCAACAGGGGATATTGGCCTTCTAGATGAAGATGGCTTTCTTTATGTGCTTGACCGTCGCTCTGATTTGATTATTTCAGGTGGAGAAAATGTGTATCCTGCTGAAGTAGAAGGAATTGTTTCAGCTCATCCAGCTGTTGATGATACAGGTGTGATAGGTATGAAAGATTCCACCTGGGGAGAAGTGCCGGTAGCATTTGTTGTAATCAAGAAAAATGCAGAAGTTTCTCATAAAGAGCTCGAGGAATATTGCCAAGAAAAATTAGCGAAGTACAAAATTCCGAAGAGATTCTTTATTGTCGATGAAATTCCAAGAAACGCTGCTAAAAAAATCTTGCGAAGAGAACTAAGAAAAATGGTACAAGTATTTTAAAGGAGAAAATCCGAACGATTGTTCGGATTTTCTAATGAGATGACTTGATTAATTTCTTCAAATAAGCTATCTGCCCTATATGGTAAGCGTTGTGTGAAGTGACATTGGCAATGATTGCCCACCACTGGGCTGTAACAGGAAACCCTTCGACATGTTGATCCAATAATTCATTGGTTGTTAGGAGTTTTTGCCAGTGTTTTAACTTAACTAAGAGTGAAGCTTTTAAATCTGAAAAGCTTTTTCCTTTAGGAACGAAAAAGCTCCAATCATTATTTTCGATTCGTTGAACTGCCCCAACATTTTTTTCTTTAAAGCGAATATGCCAAACTTCATTCCAGTAAATGAGATGTTGTGTTATTTCGGCTATGCTGTGACTTTTATCGTTTGGCTTCATAAACGCTTCTTCTTCACTAATTTCATCAACCGTTTGCAAGAAGGGGGTATACCAACTAGGATCATCTGCATTTGCGGCTAACTGATCTAATAATACTTCTCTCGCCTCAGCCATTCATCTTCCTCCTAATGAATTTTTACTTTATGCAAAAGCTAGTATTCGTTTATGGGCAAAATATAAGCCGTTTCTTTGCCAAAATGATGTCCACTATCAATGAAGCCCACCGCTTTAAACAGAGCAATACTAGCATGATTTTCACGATGAATACCTGCAATAATAAGGGGTTTTCTAGCTAACTGTTTCATTTCTGTCATGATAAGTTTTAATGCTTGCTTGGCATATCCCTTTTGTTGATGACTATCGCAAATCATAATACGATAAATCCAATAACCATTCAGTTCTTCTAGCTGACGGTTATACATAACAAAGCCAATGATTTGCTGATTTACTGTAATCGCATAGGTTTGTAAAGTAGGTTCATACTGTTGTTGAATGATAGAGATAGCATTACTTTCCACAAATTTACTCTGCTCTGTTGTAACATGTAATGATGCCACTTCATACCAATTCTCTTTTGTGATTGCAGTTAAATGAATTTCACTCATAACGTGCACTCTTTTTCTTATTCGTTGTTTTCATACGTTTCTTTTCTTGTTTCGCACGTCGTTTCTCGAGCATGATTAACTCTCGTTCTAGTTTAAAGTAGCTACTAAGCCTCTTCTCAGTTATTTTACCCTCAACAATTGCTTGTTGTACGGCACAACCCACTTCTTTATGATGAGAGCAGTTTCTAAATTTACATTGCTCACTTAGTGCTTGAATATCTGTAAAGCTCTCCCCTATATTTATATCATCTTCCCAAAGTTGAAATTCACGCATTCCTGGGGTATCGATGATATATCCATCACCTAATTGAATTAATTCTCTATGGGTTGTGGTGTGACGACCTTTTTGATCATCTTCACGAATATTGCCCACCTTCATCCGATCCTCATTCGTTAGTAAGTTAATAAGTGTAGATTTTCCGACACCAGATGATCCCACAAATGTACCAGTTTTGCCTCCAATTAAGTAATCTTTGATGACCTCTACAGATTCGGGTTGAAACATGCTAACCATTGTGAAGTCGACGCCAAGTAGTAATAATTGATCTAAAATCCATCCTTTATCTTCACAAAGATCAGCTTTTGTTAAGACAATAATCGGTAAAGCTCCAGAATGTTGTGCTGCTACTAAATAGCGCTCGATTCTTGCTATATTAAAATCTTCATTCATGCTTGTAACAATGAATAAATAATCAATGTTGGTAGCGATAATTTGTTCCTTCACAGCAACACCGGCAGTTTTTCTTGAAAACTTGCTCGTTCGTGGTAAAACTTCTTTGATCATTGCTTTATCTTCATTTGGTAATTGGTGAAAGACAACCCAATCACCAACCGTTGGATAGTCCGCCTCATGTTGAACATGAAAGTGATAATTGCCAGGGAGGCTAGCGGGTAAAAAAGTTTGCTCTTTTGTCAATATTTTGTACATATGGTTATAAGCGATAGCAATTCGCCCGATGAGTTGTTTTTCATGGTTTTTTTTCAAATTCATTTCCTCCATTTTTGTGATAAATAAAAAACCTTATGACCCGCAATTAAAGGATCATAAGGTTTATCCGCACATAAATGAAAGAAAAGAATAATAGGGTATTAACCTATTTCCAATGAGCATGATAAATATGAAAACTTTAATTGCTTCGGTATGAAAAAGTTAATTAGATTCATCATGCTCACCCACTTTCAATATTTAGTAGCTTTAGTATATAATGATATTTGAAAAATAGCAATAATTATTTTTTTTAGAAAAAGGAAGACGCCTTTATATGTACGGAAATTACATATAAAAGCGTCTATAGGCTATTTCTTATTGAGGTTCAAACGTTTTACAGTCAGTTTCCTTGCTCGTAGATGCCTGGTCTCGATGGCTGACTACATAAATTTGATCAGCACCACATAGATTGCCTTTTTCCCAGAAAGTACAATTATTGACTTCACATAATACATCTTTTGCCATCATTTTCACTTCCTTTTAGAAAAATCTTCAGATGGATTTCGCCATCATCACTATTCTTACCATAATTGGCTGATGATATAATCATAAGTTTTTTCAAATAAAGGGAGAGTAAACTAATTATCACTAACGACTTTTCTGATTCAATTGTAAAGCTTGAGATGCCCATCAGATGTGCTTTATTAGTCCGGAACCTATATACGATATCTTTTTAAAAAAATAAGAACCAAAGCATTCATTTGCTCTGGTCCTACGATTAGTTAGTTTAAACCTTTTTCCAGGTTATCAATATTTCTTTCCATTAATGTAAAATAGTTTTCTCCTTCATTAATATCTGCTTCAGTTAAGACAGCAAGATTATGAAGCTGTAAGCTCTCGGCACCGATTTCAGATTGAACGATTTCAGTTAATTTAGAGCTAACATTTTGTTCGAAATAAATCGTGTCTAATGTATTTTCATTTGCTGTTTGAATAATATTCTGTAATTGTTTTTGGGAGGGTTCACTAGATGTGCTAAGCCCGGCCACACTTATTTGTTCTAATCCATAACGTGATTCCCAATAACCATAGGCTGCATGAGAAACGATGAATTTGTTTTTGTCTGCATTTTCAACCATTGAAGTAAATTTATCATTTAATTCATTAAGTTCTTCATTTAGTTTATCAAAGTTTGCAGTAAATTCTTCTTCATGCTCTGGAAGGGCAGTAATTAATTGTGTTTTGATTTCCTCTGCTAATTGCTGTCCGTATACTGGATCGATCCAAACATGTGGGTCAACATCGCCATGATCGTGACCATCATGATTATGACCATCATGGTCGTGTTCATGTTCATGATCATGATCATCGTGTTCGTGCTGCTCTGTGTTTTCTATTGCAAGATGTTCCCCAGCGGCAATCATTTTAACGCCTTCATTACTTAAGATATCTTTCGCTTGATCAACAAATCCTTCTAAACCAAGGCCCAAATAGATAAATAAATCAGAATCGGCCATTTTAATCATGTCCTTTTGTGAAGGTTCGTAAGTATGTTCATCAGAACCGGGAGGGTAAACAGTTTTTACATCAACAAGGTCTCCACCGATTCTTTCTGTGAAATATTGTAATGGGTAGACTGTCGTATAAACAGTTAACACTTCTTCTGATGATTGTGTTGTCCCCTTGTCACTCGCTGTTGAATTTGAGCATGCAGCAAATATGAAAATAAAAGGAATAAGTAAAATAAATAATTTCTTCATTGGTTTCTCCCCTTAATGTATCAAATCGTATTTGTTACGATTTATTTCTCGTATTAATCCGTAATCATTCCGATTCACATATGTAATCATACAAAAACTAAATCCAAAAATCAAGTATAAAATTTGTTAAAATGGATACTATTTTGTATCATAAAGGAAGAGCAAGCGATTTAACACATATTTAACAATATACGTAGTGGAGATGAAAAAAATGAGTCTTTTACAAGAGGTATTAGCATTTAATAAGGAGTTTGTGGAAACAGAGCAATATCGTGAATATGCCACAACGAAATATCCAAACAAACGAATGGTTATTTTAACATGTATGGATACAAGATTAGTGGAACTATTACCGAAAGCATTAAATGTAAAAAATGGTGATATAAAAATCGTCAAAACAGCAGGGGCACTTGTAAGTCATCCGTTTGGCAGTATTATGAGAAGTATTCTCGTTGCGCTGTATCAATTAAAAGCAGACGAAGTATTAGTTATCGGCCACCATGATTGTGGGATGAGTGGAATGAATGCCAATGCAATGATTGAAAATATGAAGGAAAGAGGCATTTCAGAAGAAACAATTTCTACTTTGAATTATTCTGGGATTGATATTGAGAGCTGGTTAGAAGGCTTTAATAAAGTAGAGGACAGTGTCTCACACAGTGTGGATATGATTAAGAACCACCCGCTGATTCCAGCAGTACCAGTACATGGTCTTGTCATCGATCCTAGTACAGGCAAACTGGACTTAGTAGTGGATGGATACGAGAGGAAATAAGTTACTTGCTTTGTTTGCGAGTTGGCCATTCTTCTGGCACGAAATCAACTCCACCAGGATGGAATGGGTGACATTTTAAGATTCGTTTGATGGTCAAATATCCGCCCTTGATTGCACCAAACCGTTTAACGGCCTCTAATCCATAATTGGAACAAGTAGGATAAAAACGACAAGTAGGTGGCTTGATGGGTGAAATGGCTACTTGATAGAATTTAAAAAATCCAAGCATGATTTTTTGTAACATATGAACCTTCCTTTGAAAAAGTTGCTCTTTTAGCACCAAGATATCATATAATAGGGTGAAAAGTCCAAATCATTGACTATGTATTTAAAGTTGATGAAATTAGTCGGATATTATAGTATAATGAAGGCAATGATGATAAAGGAGTGTATTTTATGCCATCAGTTGAAAGTTTTGAATTAGACCATAACGCTGTCAAAGCTCCATATGTGAGACATTGTGGCGTGCATAAAGTAGGAACAGACGGAAAGATTAATAAATATGATATTCGTTTCTGTCAACCAAACAAAGCGGCCATGAAGCCAGATTCTATTCACACACTTGAACATTTACTTGCGTTTAACATTCGAACACACGCAGAGAAATATGATCATTTTGATATTATTGATATCTCGCCAATGGGTTGTCAGACTGGCTACTATTTAGTTGTAAGTGGCGAGCCGACAGTGGAAGAAATTATCGACCTTTTAGATGCAACAATGAAGGATGCTGTAACAATTGAAGAAATACCAGCAGCAAATGAAAAACAATGTGGTCAAGCGAAGCTACATGACCTAGAAGGTGCAAAGAAGTTAATGAAATATTGGCTTTCTCAATCAAAAGAAGAATTAAAGCAAGTATTTGCTTAAATAGTTCTCCTTCCATCATTTTTGATGGAAGGTTTTTTATTTTTACTGAAGTGATTTGTTACTTCACCCACGCAAACAGAAAGTATAAACCTTCTCTGAACCAAGAGCCATTTTAAATCTAAAGGACGAAGAGAAATTAAATCTGTCACTCGTATAAAAGAATATCTACTCCAGTTATTACAGGTCATTTCCCTTCCACCTTTATTTTTTATTAAAATTCATCTAGATTTTAAGGAATAATTTCAGTTAGCAGTAAGATGTAGAATATAAGTCCGATAAGAAAAAAAGTGAGGGAAGCGATAAAGAATGGTCCTCTTCTAAATATAGTTGGTGGTTCTACAAATGGTGTAAAGCCCGTTTCTGCATGAGTTTTGGCATCTTGTTGCTCCTTGATGTAAGAGAGCCCTCCAGAAAAGTAAATGCTTGTGATAAGAAATACAATGCCCGTAAAGAACATGACTTCAATAAAGCGAACAGAAAACTGAGAAGAGAGAAAATAAGTGATACCTGTTTCGATGGCAAAGGTAATGAGGAAAATAGTCCAAAACTTTATCTTCATCAACATGACTCCTTTTTTATCCATATATTTCTATTTTATGTTATCGATGTCCATAAATCTATACCAAAATCACCGACTCACAGAATCGGTGATAGTAGGCGCGATATAGATTCCTTGAACTTAATATAAAAGGAACGGTTATTGTAATCATCTAATGTAAGGTTACGTGATACTCTTACATCATTATAGAAGCTAGCTGCTACTTCCTCAGCTATCTTGCGGTCATAAATAAAGGCATTGACCTCAAAGTTAAGTCTAAAGCTTCGAACATCGATGTTGGCTGTCCCAACAGATGCAATTTCATCATCAATGACGATTGTTTTCGCATGAATAAAACCATTATCATAAATTAGTACTTTTGCCCCGAGTTTTAATAATTCGCCAATGTACGAATAGGTAGCCCAATAAACAAACATATGATCAGGTTTATTAGGAATCATAATTTTTACATTCACACCTGACAAAACAGCTATTCTAAGCGCATCAACAACACTGGCATCAGGTATAAAATAAGGAGTTTGAATAAGAATGGTTTCTTTTGCAGACATAATCATTTTTATATAACCAAGTTTGATTTGTTCGAGTTCGTTATCAGGTCCACTTGCTACAATTTGCATAGGGATACGCCCCTTTGTAGTGATAGGGGGATAATACTCCGGTAAATAGTGAATATCATGACGATGAGAAGCTTGATTCCAGTCAAGTATAAAGCGTGTTTGTATCGCATAAACTGCGCTTCCTTCAATCCTTAAATGTGTATCTCGCCAATAACCGAATTTCTTATTTAAACCTAAGTATTCATCTCCAACATTAAAGCCCCCAACATAGCCAATTTTGCCATCAATAATCACTAGCTTGCGATGATTACGATAATTTAACCGAAAATTAATAAAGTGGAATTTAGAAGGAAAGAACGCCTCAACCTCTCCTCCAGCCTCACGTAAGCTCTTAAAAAACCGTTTGGTTAAACTTCTTGATCCTAAATCATCATATAAAATGCGGACCTTTACACCTTCACGGGCTTTTTTATTCAGAAGTGTGATTAGCCTTTTGCTTAATGCATCCCTTCTTAAGATATAGTATTGAAGATGGATATGGTCAGTAGCGCCTTCTATATCTTTAAATAAAGCATCAAACTTGTCTTTGCCATCCGTATACATTTGTATATCATTATCTTGCGTGAGTACAGCATCATTATTGACTAATTGCATATGAATGAGGTCATAATGATTTTGAACCTGCTCATTCTCTGCAGGCAAACTGCGATTATGAAGCGCTGATATTTGCATTTTGAGCATTTCATCAATGCCTATTTTCTTACGATCTTCCCATTGAAACATTTTCTTCTTTTTAGAGAAGTTTTGTCCGAATAATAAGTAAATGGCAAACCCGAGTAGCGGGATAAAGAACAAAACGAGTAACCATGCCCATGTGGATGCGGCATCTTTTCGTTCAAGAAAAATAACGACAATGGCAAGAATCATATTTAAAAGGTAAATGAGTCCAATAAATATGGAGTAAATATCCATAGAAGTGCAGATTCCTCTCAAAAAGTATTAGTGTTACTTTATATCCTTGTCCTCTTGATTGGGTGCCTTATCCTCTTCTGAAAGAGGTTTAGGTAGAGGATCTACGGTATGTTTGAATGTGTAAGCTTTGGATGTTGTCATTACACTTAAAATAAGGATTGTAAAGACAATAATAATTGATATCATAATGACAATAATATAAGTCATCAATAGTCTCCCCCTTTACAAAAGCTATTTTACCATTTCTCTCTTTTAATCTGAACTAAAATATCTTTCCTTATCCGATAGTTATGTGTTTGAAAATTGGATAAGCGGGTATCTTATAAGTGGAGGTTGATAAATATGAGCGAAAAATTAATCCAATCAGTAAACAAACAAGTAGCAAACTGGACTGTAATGTATGTGAAGTTACATAACTACCATTGGTATGTTAAAGGAAGCAACTTCTTCGTATTACATGAAAAATTTGAAGAACTATATAACGAAGCTAATGACCATATTGACGAATTAGCGGAAAGAATACTTGCTTTAGGTGGAAATCCTGTAGCAACAATGAAGGATTGCTTAGATACGGCTTCAATTGAAGAAGCAACAGGTAAAGAAGACGCAAGAGACATGGTACAATCTGTATGGAGTGACTTCGAAAAAATGTTAGACGAACTACAAGAAGGTATTGAACTAGCTGATGAAGCGAAAGATGAAGCCACTGGTGATATGCTGATTGCAGTTAAACAGAGTGTGAAAAAACATAACTGGATGCTTAAAGCATTTTTAGGATAAGCGGAAAAAAGATCTCTTTTAAGAGGTCTTTTTTATTTTTGGGAAATATAAATAAATGTGCAGGGAGAGACGATATGAAAGAATTTGAAAAGAGCCGAGTGTAAAGGAGATCTGAAATTGCGAACTTAAGAGGGCTGAAAAGTGCGGAGAATAGTTGTTAAACAAGAATACGAACACAAGGAAGTGTAAAGAATTGAGAACTCAAGCATTGACTCGACTAAGCTGTGGATTCTGCACAGATAAGTAGCGATTCGGGCAAAATCGCGACTAAACTATGGAACTCCGTCGAGATGAGTAGCGATTCGAACAAAATCGCGACTAAACTATGGAACTCCGTCGAGATGAGTAGCGATTCGGGCAAAATCGCGACTAAACTATGGAACTCCTTCGAGATGAGTAGCGATTCGAACAAAATCGCGACTAAACTTTGGATCTTCGTGGAGATAAGTAGCGATTCGAGCAAAATCGCGACTAAACTTTGTATCTTCGTCGAGATAAGTAGCGATTCGGGCAAAATCGCGACTAAACTATGGAACTCCGTCGAGATGAGTAGCGATTCGAGCAAAATCGCGCCTAAACTGTGGTTCTTCGTGGAGATAAGTAGCGATTCGAACAAAATCGTGACTAAACTATGGAACTCCGTCGAGATGAGTAGCGATTCGAACAAAATCGCGACTAAACTTTGTATCTTCGTCGAGATAAGTAGCGATTCGGGCAAAATCAAGACTAAACTATGGAACTCCGTCGAGATGAGTAGCGATTCGAGCAAAATCGCGCCTAAACTGTGGTTCTTCGTCGAGATAAGTAGCGATTCGAACAAAATCGCGACTAAACTTTGTATCTTCGTGGAGATAAGTAGCGATTCGAGCAAAATCGCGACTAAACTGTGGATTTTCGTCGAGATAAGTAGCGATTCGGGCAAAATCGCGACTAAACTATGTTTTCCCGTTGAGATGAGTAGCGATTCGAGCAAAAGCCCGACTAAACTGTGGAACTCCGTCGAGATAAGTAGCGATTCGGGCAAAATCGCGACTAAACTATGTTTTCCCGTTGAGATAAGTAGCGATTCGGGCAAAAGCCCACTAAACTGTGAATCACCGTCGAGATAAGTAGCGATTCGAGCAAAAGCCCACTAAACTGTGAATCACCGTCAGCGATTCCATCATCTTCCCGACTCAACGATGCATCTCATTCAGATGAGTCGTAATTCCAGCATTTACTTGAATCAACATCAAGCGAGAGAAGACCAAGATGCTTCTACCATGCCACTAACTAATTTGGCAATACAGCAGGGTTAAAGATAAATGGGTGAATATTCAGCTTCACTTTTAAACATGACACCAAGTTTAGCCTTATTTCCGAACCTATCCCTTTCTGTACCATGCCACTTTTGTATCCGAGGCCTATGTAGACTCAATGATAGTTTTGAGGCTTTGTAAAATCACTTTCTGCAAATTTTCCTTTAAGGGATTCAATAACGTAAAGACCCATTAAATTATATAGTTCTTGGTTATCCAGTTCTTGAATTAATGTAAGGATATCTTCTCGGGACATTTCCTCTAAGAAAGCAAACGTAAGCATATCAATATCTTCTTCGTCACCTGTAAGCTTATTACGATAATAGTCGTACAGTTCATCAATAATTTTCATTATTTGCACCTGCCTATTTTCTTCTTATTTTACGTTTAGTATATGTTAAGTTCATGGTTTTGCTCATTTTTCGTATAAATTCATTCATAATGAGGGAAACAAATAATAAGAAGAAAGGGGCTGAAAGTGTGGATCAGAAGAAAACTTATTATATTACGGTGAATGATGGTGAAATCTCACAAAGTTCTACTTCCTCATCATGGAATTTTAAAATAGAGGCAACTGATGATGAAATTATCGAATTAAGAGAGTTGTTTGATCAAAATTACTCAACAGAATGGGAAGGTTTTTTCCGGGCTCATGTCCCTTATTTACAGTATCATTTCGACAGGCAAAATGATAAGTATGATGATGGTTTAACGCAAATATATAGCGCCATTTATCGATTAGGCGATGAAGAAGCGAAAAATCATATTGTCAATATGGGGATTCTTCCCCCTGAACAACAATAAAGCTGTGCTCTAAACACCGTTATAAATATTGACGGTGTTTTCACCTTTTCCTGTACGTTACGTTTCTTTCAAAGTAAAATATACCAATAAGTATATGTAAAGTGAGAGGATTAAATGGAATATTTTATCGATCAGAACGGGAATCGTGTAGCACTCTCATTTAATGAAGAAGGATTTGAAATGGAGCCGCGTCATGTGTTGGTGTTATGTAAAAAAGGCGATGACTGGTTATTAACGAACCATAAAGAAAGAGGATGGGAGTTTCCAGGTGGAAAGGCGGAGGAAGGAGAAGATATATATTCAGCTGCAAAGAGAGAAGTAAAGGAAGAAACCGGAGCAGTCTTGTCTTCTATTGAACATATTGGTACATATCAAGTAATGGAAAAACATCGTTCCTTTATAAAGGCAATCATGTTTGCAGAGGTTGATTATTTGCAAAAAGTAGACCATTATTTCGAAACGGATGGTCCAAAATGGGTAGCGATTAATCAGCTCATGAGGGAGATTCATCAACCCAATTATAGCTTTATAATGAAAGATCGAGTAGTCGAGAGAAGTGTAGCTTATCTACAAAATCGCTTGAAATAAAGGGCTGCACGCTCATGCAAGCCCTTAGTTGTTTTTTATTAATTTCTTCTCTAAAAATTCTACTGCTTGATACATAATGGTAGCTAATACAGCTATGACAAGCAGAGAGAGCATAACTAAAGTAAAGTTAAATACTTGGAATCCGTAAATAATCATATAACCTAATCCTTTAGAGGCGACGAGAAACTCCCCGACGATCACCCCGACCCAAGATAAGCCTACATTGACTTTAAGTGTGGAAATAATTACAGGAAAGGATGACGGAAGAATGGCTTCCTTAAATATTTGGAAGCGGGTTCCACCAAAAGTTTGAAGCACTTTAATATAATTTGGATCTACCTCTCTAAAAGATGTATAAACGACGATGGTTGTGATAATAACGGAAATAATCGTTCCCATTGCTACAATCGACGTGAAGCTAGGTCCAAGAGCGACAATTAAAATCGGTCCTAAAGCCACTTTCGGCATACTGTTTAAAATGACGAGATAAGGGTCTAGAACCTTAGAGAGAAACGGTGACCACCATAGAATCGCAGCCAAAATCGTTCCCAATAATGTCCCTAAAATAAAACCGAGTATGGTTTCTGATAAAGTAAAACCTAAATCAAAAAACAGCGTACCATCTTGAACTTTAATTAAAAAGAGCTCCCATACTTTTGAAGGTGAACTGAAAATGAGAGGGTCGATCCACTTGTTTCTACTGGCAATCTCCCAGCCCGAGAAGAAAATAAGAAAAATAACGAGTTGATAAAATCGTACCCAATACTTTTCTTTCTTAAGGGAGCGGATATACGCATTATGGAGTGCTTTTGTGTGACTCTTGTGATCCAAGGGACTCCATCTCCTTCCAAATCGTTTGAAAAATTTCTGCATTCATTGGGTGGTTTCTTGTATCAAATGGAGAGCATTCTCTTAATTCCTCAGGTATTTCAAATACTTTATGAATCTTACCAGGGCTTGGTGCGAATAAATAGATACGATCGCTCATCGCAATTGCTTCACCGATATCATGTGTCACAAGAATAGCTGTTTTTCCAAATGATTTTAATGTGTCAGATACTAGATTTTCTAAATGCAATTTTGTTTGATAATCGAGAGCGGAAAATGGTTCATCTAACATGAGAAGTTTAGGTTCTGTTGCCAGCGTCCTTACAAGTGCTACCCTTTGTCGCATGCCGCCTGATAATTGTTTAGGGTACAATGACTCCACATCTGATAAGCCCATTTGCATTAATAAATCTTTTGCATAAGCTTTTTTTTCTTCATCTAAGTGATGATTGATCTTTAGACCCAAAAGAATATTTTCCTCAATGGTTTTCCAAGGGAATAGATAATCTTGTTGCAACATATATCCTATTTCACTCTTTAATGTAGCTACCTGTTTTCCTTCTAACTCTACACGGCCCTCCGTTGGTTGGAAAAGACCAGCAATGATAGATAACAAGGTTGTTTTGCCACATCCGCTCGGTCCTAAAAATGAAATGAATTCTCCTTCATTCACTTGAAGTGAGATATTAGAGAGAGCCGTCACTGCATTTGATTTCGTAAAGTAAGTATGATGAATATCTTGCACTTTTAAGAATGTCATCTTGCAGTCTCCTCTTTTTTTCTGGATGGTTGAGCGAACAGACTCATTCTATCCGCTCCACATAGTACTATTCTTTAATCACTTTCTCGGCAATGGATGTGTTGACAAGAGTTTCATAATCCACTCGAGCAGGCAGTTCACCTGCTTCATCCATAATATTTTGCAAGTTCTCCCATTCTTCTTTTTCTAAAATAGGATCGGTCGCAAAGGACCCTTGACTTTTATAACGATCAATTGACATGGTTAAAATTTCTAAATCGGTATTATCAAAGTATTTTGTAATGATTTTAGCTGTTTCTTCTGCTGAATGTTCATCTACCCATTGTTGCGCTTTATAGATGGCACGTGTAAATTTCTCTACTGTTTCTTCGTTTTCATTGATGAAGCTATCCTTTGTCATATATGCTGTATAAGGAAGGTGGCCAGATTCTTCACCGAAGGAAGCGACGATATGTCCAATGCCTTCTTTTTCAAACACACTCGCAGTCGGTTCGAATAATTGTACAAACTCACCAGTACCAGATGAAAAGGCAGGAGCGATATTGGCAAAATCAATATTTTGAATTAGCTCTAAGTCAGCATGTGGATCAATATCATGTTTTTTTAACGTATACTCACCAGCCATCTGCGGCATGCCACCTTTTCTTTGCCCGAGGAAGGTACTCTTCTTTACCATATCCCAAGTGAAATCTTGGATATCTTCCCTTGCAACAAGGAAGGTGCCATCTGTTTGCGTCAGTTGGGCAAAATTAATGACAGGATCATTTGCCCCTTGCGCCTGAACATAAATGGATGTTTCAGAGCCAACAAGAGCAATATCAATACTATCGGATAATAGCGCAGTCATCGTTTTATCGCCGCCGGCAGTCGTGGTTAACGTAACATCCAAACCTTCCTCTTTAAAAAATCCTTTT
Organism: Cytobacillus sp. FSL R7-0696; assembly: GCF_038006865.1. Taxonomy (NCBI): domain Bacteria; kingdom Bacillati; phylum Bacillota; class Bacilli; order Caryophanales; family Bacillaceae; genus Cytobacillus; species Cytobacillus sp. FSL R7-0696. The sequence continues at coordinate 2,803,301 of NZ_JBBOWA010000001.1, forward strand.
TCAATTGCAACATATTGGGGAGCATAAAAAAGAGATCTTGTGACCTCACCGATACGTATTTTTGTCACATCCTCTTTTCCACAGGCTGCAAGAGGAATGAGTAAAACAGAAATACAGAGAAGCATGAAGCCCCATTTAAGCCATTTTTTCATTTGAGAACCTCCTCATTCAATGTTTCTTAGATTTTTGCATCTAAACTATCTTATGAGGGTGAAAAATTTGTGTGATTGCCCATGTGAAATTTTTACTATATGTAAAGGAGGGAAAAGCATTGATAATCGATAAATGGCGGTTTCCATCTCCGCATCCTCAAGTGAAATTATCAATCATTACATACTTATCTAATGACCTAAAAATTAAAGGTCTATTAGCTGAACCAGAAAATAAAAACGTATCAGAAGGGTTTCTATATTTAAGAGGTGGGATTAAGAATGTCGGTAAAGTGCGCCCAAGTCGGATTGTGCAGTTTGCCCTCCAAGGTTTCATCGTATTTGCGCCTTTTTATCAGGGCAATCAAGGAGGGGAGGGAAATGAAGATTTTGCAGGTGATGATCGTTATGACGCTTTTTCAGCTTTTCAACTTTTAGCGGAACACCCTCGGGTAAAAAGGGTACATGTCTTTGGGTTTTCTAGAGGAGGTGTAATGGCGTTATTAACAGCCTTACATATGCCTGAAGCGGCGTCAGTTGTTACGTGGGGTGGTGTAAGCGATATGTTCCTCACATATGAAGAAAGAGTGGACTTGCGTAAAATGATGAAACGGGTCATCGGTGGAACGCCCCATAAATACCCAGAAAGATATGAATATCGGACGCCATTATATGAACTTAATCAACTGCAAGCAAATGTATTAATTATTCATGGGGTCTTAGATCATAATGTTTCTGTCGAGCATGCCTTCCGCTTAGAGAAGCGATTAAAAGAGTTAGGTAAACCTGTAGATACATGGTATTTTAAAGAATATACGCATTATTTTCCGCCAGCTATCAATAGACAAATTGTCCGTGATCTTGGGCGGTGGATGAAAGAACAATAAGCTTTATTGTATAGAGATTGTAAGATACAATAGTAATATAAAACTCGATGAACAAGGAGCAAAACAATTATGGGGATGCCTTTAGAATTAAATACAATGATCGTTACGAAAGGAAGAGAAGAGAGGCTAAATGAAAACCTTTTTACATTAACAAAAGAAGGATACCGCCTCTACCCACTAAATATTCCACTTGAAGTAAAGAAAACAAGAGACGGTGAAATCAGTGGAATGGGAAGTATCCAAAAGTTAGAAATGGAAAATGATTGTACGAAAATCTTTTATCAACTGATTTCGCTAAAAACTACAAATTAATTTAAAAATTGGCCCGACTGCTTTTGCAGTGTTGGGCTTATTTTGTATACAGATGTCTATTGAAACTCTGCATGAATATAAATATAAGTATTTATTAAGCAGTGACGAATTTAAATTAGAAGCTAATTTGTAGACTCATATCAAAGGGCGAATATTGGATACATACAAGCCGTCGATTGCAACTTGGTGAGATTAGCACTTACTAATCGATCCACCTGTGTTAATCGCAATTAGTAAATCGAAGCCCGTTGATGCGGTATTTTGACCCTCAAATATAAACAGTGGGTGAAGAGTGAAGTGAAATTATTGTAACAAAAAACCTTCGAGTCGGATGCTCGAAGGTTTTTTAAATTAAGCAATAGGACCGCCTTTTTCAGCGATTTCACTAGAGATATTACCGAATTTCTTGAAGTTTTCACGGAATTCATTTGCAAGTTCTTTTGCTTTTACATTATATGCATCTTGGTCTGGCCAAGTTTTGTTAGGCAATAGTACTTCATCTGGAACTCCAGTTACGTGTTGAGGGATTTCTAAACCGAATACTTGGTCAGTTACTGTCTCAACAGAATTTAGTTCGCCTTCTAGAGCAGCTTCAACCATTGCTCGTGTATAAGCAAGCTTCATACGGCTGCCTACACCATATTCGCCACCAGTCCAACCAGTGTTTACTAGGAATACTTTCGCGTTATGCTCGTCAATTTTTTTACCAAGCATTTCTGCATATTGTTGAGCTGGTAATGGTAAGAATGGTGACCCAAAACAAGTGGAGAAAGTCGCTTGTGGTGAAGTAATACCACGCTCAGTACCAGCCAGCTTAGAAGTGTATCCACTTAGGAAGTGATACATTGCTTGTTCTTTATTCAATTTAGAGATTGGAGGTAATACACCAGAAGCATCAGCTGTTAAGAAGATGATAGTGTTCGGGTGACCTGCAATACTTGGGTCAACAATATTGTCAATTGCTTGTAATTGGTAAGCCGCACGCGTGTTTTCTGTTAGCGTATTGTCCGCATAATCTGCTACGCGTGTTTCTTTGTCTAATACAACATTCTCAAGTACTGCGCCAAAACGGATGGCATCGAAAATTTGTGGTTCTTTTTCACGTGTAAGGTCGATACACTTCGCATAGCAACCACCTTCAATGTTGAATACTCCATTTGGAGACCAGCCATGCTCATCATCACCGATTAAACGACGGTTTGGATCAGCTGATAATGTTGTTTTACCAGTTCCGGAAAGGCCAAAGAATAAAGCAACATCACCTTCGCGGCCAACATTGGCTGAACAGTGCATAGGGAGAATCCCATTTTCAGGAAGCATGTAGTTCATAACAGAGAAAATAGATTTTTTCATTTCACCAGCATACTCAGTACCACCAATAAGTACAATACGGCGTTCGAATGAAACGATGATAAAAGTTTCTGAAGCTGTACCGTCAACTGCTGGGTCTGCTTTGAAATTAGGAGCTGAAATAACTGTAAATTCAGATTCGTGATCTAATAAATCTTCTTCTGTAGGACGAATAAATAATTGGTGTGCAAAAAGGTTATGCCAAGCATATTCATTAATTACTTGGATTGGCATACGGTGTTTTTTATCCGCACCAGCAAATCCTTTGAATACGAAAACTTCTTCTTTCTCTTTTAAGAAAGCAATCACCTTGTTGTATAAGTTATTGAAGACTGCTTCAGAAATTGGTTGGTTCACACTTCCCCAGTCAATTTTATCTTTAGAGCTTGCTTCTTCAACAGTATATTTGTCTTTAGGTGAACGACCTGTATACTTACCTGTTGTCGCGCGAATTGCACCAGTAGATGTAAGAACACCTTCGTTTCTGTTTAATACTTTTTCAACTAGTTGCGGAACAGATAATTGAACTTGGATGTTTTCGCCTTTTAGTAAATCATTTAACTCAGTTATCGATACAGAATTCATCTGATGAATACCTTCCTTTATATAATATTATTTAAGAGATATGCATCTCAGTCGCTATTTGTGATTATTTCTTCAAAAATAGTATAACACATTTATTCATTCAGTCTATACTATATAAATCATTTTTATATAATTAATGAAATTGTCACAAATACAGGCAGTATTCATTATAAATAGCTTTTGCAAATTTAAAAAGGATAATCAGCAAATTTATTGTAATTTTTATATATATTAAGGAAAAAGAACGGTATGATCTTAACTAAAATTATCCGTTATCAAAACTAAAGTTTATAGAGTCGGATATGACAATTTTTACATTGAATTGTTAATGAAAAACATTTGACTATATTCCATGTGTAAGTTATGATGAATCCTTGAACGGATACTCTCTTATCCCGAGCTGGTGGAGGGACAGGCCCTATGAAACCCAGCAACCTGCCAACTACATTTTCATGAGCAAAGGTGCTAACCTGATGCAAGGATTTATTACTCACTATCCTTGAACGATAAGAGTGAAAGGCGCGAATCATTTTGCTTCAACCTTTTCACTAAATCAGAGAAGAGGTTTTTTTTCATGCTTTTTAACATGATGTTGGCGAATACGAGGAGCGGCTTTTGGAATGTACTATTTATGTATGGGGAAAAAGACCAACCATTTTATTCTCAATATTCCAAGTTAGCGCATAGGTTATTAAGGGTATGAGATAAACATTGGCCCATAAATAATGAAGATTCAAATAAGGGAATGAGTTCCGTATCAAAAATAAAGACTATAATAAAGTCTTATTGATTCGATAAATAAGGAGGAAGTCAGATGTCAACAAAACGTAGATTGTTTACTTCTGAATCAGTAACTGAAGGTCATCCGGATAAGATCAGTGACCAAATATCTGATGCAATATTAGATGCTATTTTATCACAGGACCCAAATGCGAGGGTTGCTGCGGAAACGTCTGTTACTACAGGTCTTGTATTGGTTGCAGGAGAAATCACTACATCCACATATGTAGATATTCCAAAAATCGTTCGTGAAACCATTAAGGAAATTGGTTATACACGTGCAAAATATGGCTTTGACTCTGAAACATGTGCTGTATTAACTTCTATCGATGAGCAGTCAGCAGATATTGCTATGGGTGTAGACCAAGCATTAGAAGCGCGTGAAGGACAGATGACTGATGCAGAAATTGAAGCCATTGGTGCTGGAGATCAAGGTTTAATGTTTGGCTTTGCATGTAATGAAACAAAAGAGCTTATGCCATTACCTATTTCATTAGCGCATAAACTTTCTCGCCGTTTAGCTGAAGTAAGAAAAGAGGAAATCTTACCTTACCTTCGCCCAGATGGTAAAACACAAGTAACAGTAGAATATGATGAAAACAACAAACCTGTACGTATTGATACAATTGTTATCTCTACGCAGCACCATCCAGAGATCAGTTTAGAGCAAATTCAACGCAATTTAAAAGAGCATGTAATTAACCCAGTAGTTCCTACTGAATTAATTGATGAAAACACAAAATACTTCATTAACCCAACAGGTCGTTTCGTTATTGGTGGACCTCAAGGTGATGCTGGCTTAACTGGTAGAAAAATTATCGTTGACACATACGGTGGTTATGCACGTCACGGTGGTGGTGCATTCTCTGGTAAGGATGCAACGAAAGTTGACCGTTCAGCTGCTTATGCAGCTCGCTATGTAGCAAAGAATATTGTTGCTGCTGGACTAGCTGACAAAGCAGAAGTACAATTAGCATATGCAATTGGTGTTGCTCAGCCGGTATCCATCAGTATTGATACATTTGGAACTGGAGCAGTATCTGAGGATGTTTTAGTTGAAGTTGTTAGAAACAATTTTGACCTCCGTCCTGCTGGCATTATCAAAATGCTTGATTTACGCCGTCCGATTTACAAGCAAACAGCTGCTTATGGACATTTTGGCCGTACAGATATTGATTTACCTTGGGAGCGCACAGATAAAGCGGAAGAATTGCGTAAGGAAGCTTTAAAATAAATTAGAAAAGTTATGGCTGTAGAAAACTCCTTTAATGAGTTTTCTACAGTTTTTTTATGTGGGAAAGGGGCTATCATTAAATTTTAATAGACCTACAATTGAGGCGAAGGGATTAGCTCGTATATCAAGAAGTGGAATGGTCAAATATAGCGGCGCAAAAGTGATTCGCTCATACATCAGAAGTGAAAAGGACCGAAGATAGTAGAGCAATAGTCGTTTTTTTAGATATTACATTAGCAAAATAAATATAATATTTTAGACTACCGATATTTTACAGAAATCCTTAAGAAAACGATTTCATAAAAATTTAAAATGAATGTCATCTTTTCGTCTTAAATTGTGGGTAAGGAATAAACAACCTTAAGTATATGAAGAAGAAAACATGAACATACTGCCTAGCATAAATCATTCCATTTTTTTTTTCGAAAGGTGAAACTTTTTAAAATAACTTATCGTCTATACAAGGTATGGGAAAAAATACAAACTAGATGAAATAAAAAGTAGGTGACGTACATAATGTGTGGTTTTATTGGTTGTATACATGATCAAGCACAAAAAGTACAAGAAGCAGATAAACAATTTGAGAATATGAATAACATTATTACTCATCGTGGACCAGATGATTCAGGATATTATCGTGCAGACCATATCCAATTTGGTTTCCGTCGATTAAGTATTATAGACATTGAAAGTGGTCATCAACCACTCACTTATGATAATGGTAAATATTGGATTATTTTCAATGGAGAAGTTTATAACTATGTTGAACTACGTGAGGAATTAATCAATAAAGGACTAACTTTTGAAACTAATTCGGATACTGAAGTGATTATTGCTTTATACAGTTATTACAAAGAGAAGGCGGCAGAAAAACTGAGAGGTATGTTTTCCTTCGTTATTTGGGATAAAGAAAAACAAGAAGTTTTTGGAGCGAGAGACCCTTTTGGAATCAAACCATTCTATTATTTTGAAGATGGTGAGACAACTTATTTTGCCTCTGAAAAGAAAAGTATTCTGCTGGCATTGAAAAACGATATCATTAATTATGATGCTTTGCAGTATTATATGACTTATCAATTTGTACCTGAACCGATGACTATGTCAGTGGGTATAAAGAAACTTGAGCCAGGTCATTATTTCAAGAAGAAAATCGGTGGCTCAATGCATATCCAGCGTTATTGGAAAGCACATTTCCAACCTGTACAAAAAGAAGAATCTCAGTTTATTAAAGAGATTCAAGATGTTTTAACTGACTCAGTTAAAATGCATATGCGCAGTGATGTACCTGTAGGTTCGTTTTTATCGGGCGGGATTGATTCTTCTATTATTGCATCCATAGCAAAACAGTTTCACCCCAATATTAAAACGTTTTCAGTAGGTTTTGAAAGAGACGGTTTTAGTGAAGTGGATGTGGCTAAAGAAACAGCCGAAAAACTAGGTGTTGAAAATATAAGCTATATCATCTCTCCAGAAGAATATATGCAAGAAGTACCTAAAATTATGTGGCACACGGATGATCCATTAGCGGACCCTGCTTGCGTTCCACTTTACTTTGTCGCAAGGGAAGCAAGAAAACATGTAACGGTGGTATTATCAGGCGAAGGTGCTGATGAATTGTTTGGTGGATATAATATTTATCGTGAACCACAGGACTTAGAAATTTTTAATAAAATGCCTTCAGCAGGAAGAAAGTTATTGCGTACCCTTTCTCGAATCATGCCAGAGGGGATGAGGGGTAAGAGCTTTATTGAACGAGGAACGACGCCAATGGAAGAACGCTACATTGGCAATGCGAAAATGTTCTTAGAACATGAAAAAAGAGAATTATTGCAGGTTTATAATGAGAAGAATGATTTTAAAGATATTACCCGTCCATTATATGCAGAAAGTGCAGCCTATGATGCGGTTAATCAAATGCAGTATATTGATATTCATACTTGGATGCGCGGAGATATTCTTTTAAAAGCAGATAAAATGACGATGGCACATTCATTAGAATTGAGGGTACCATTCCTTGATAAAGAGGTCTTTAATGTGGCTTCAACCATCCCAACTCATTTAAAAACGTCTCATCAAACAACGAAATATATCCTTCGTAAGGCAGCGGAAGGTATTGTGCCAGAACATGTGTTGAATCGTAAAAAGCTAGGCTTCCCGGTCCCTATCCGTCATTGGTTAAAAGATGAGATGTATGATTGGGCGAAAACGTTAATTAAAGAAAGTCATACAGACTATTTAATTAATAAAGAGTATGTAGTAAATTTACTCGAATTGCATGCACAAGGAAAAGCAGATTATAGTAGGAAAATCTGGACGGTACTTATGTTTATTGTGTGGCATGATGTTTTTATTGAAAAGAAATATGATTTCGAAAAGCAATTTATCTCAGCAACAACAGCACACCTTTAAGTCAACAACTGTGAAAAAGAAAGAAAACCCGGACTCAGTTCGGGTTTTCTTGTTGTTAAAGTAAAAAATGCTAAATGTCTTAACTGCACTTTACTATTTTTAATTTAAATAAGTAATTGCCTGCCTGCCCATTTGTTCCCAACCCGCCTGGAACTCTTTGATAGGTGCTTTCTTATTTTTTATATTAGAGAAGGGGTCATTAAAGTATATATATTGCTCATCGTATCCAGTCACTAAAACGGAATGTTCTTTATACGTAATGTCAATCACTCCGCTTGGTGTGTGCCATGTCTGAAAATAAGCATCAGGCAGTTCATTGTATTTCGTATTAATGATCACCCAGACAGGCTTCTCATTAGAGAGATGTGTTTTGATTGACGAAAAGTCATCACCAGTAAAATCATGAATCTTCTCTGGTAAATAGTTTTCTGCCAGCTCTTTAATAGGCGTATGGTAAACACCGAGACCTCGATTGTTAAAAGAGTACATATCACCAATAAAACCGTCATTGGGGTGACCATAATAAATCTTGCCATCTTTTTTTTCAAAGGTTGCAGGGTTTTTCTTAATTTCTTTAGCTAAAGTCATTTTATCCACAGTTACGCCTGCGTGGTTGAGTAACATCGCAAGGCTTGTAACCTCACATCCGCGAGGGAGTTCTGGAAATTGTGATATGACCGGAATGTCTAATAATACTTTTTGTTTTATTTTTACGATAAATTCTTCATTGTTTGTTCCTTCCGCCCATTTGTTCTCTCGGAAAAGGGCAGCATCAGCGTGTTCCGTTGTTGCTTTCGGAGAAGGAAGAAGGAAAATTAAAATAAGAAGAGGGATAAGCAGTTGTTTAGCACCATTTTTTAGCAGTTTAATAAATAAATAAGCTAACAAAATCAATGCCAATCCAATAATAAATTTCAACAATTACACCACCTAAAAAATGTCTTCCACTTATTATCGGCGATTGAGCAAAATTTATCAGAAGTTATTGCCTTTCTTTTTTAAGTGCTTTGTAATACTGCCCTTTCTCAGCATATTCTCGTACAATCCGTTCCATATCCTTTATATCATCATCATTTAATTCACGGACTACTTTTGCTGGACGACCAAATGCTAAAGTGTTGGGAGGGATGATTTTACCTTGAGGAACAAGACTACCTGCTCCGATAAATGCACCTTCACCAATTTCTGCTCCATCTAAGACGATGGAACCCATGCCAATTAATGCTTTTTTTCTTATTTTACAACTATGTAAGATAACTTGGTGTCCAATTGTTACTTCATCTTCCAGAATGAGTGGGTTATTAGGGCTTTGGTGAAGAACTGAATTGTCTTGTATATTCACTCTTTTTCCAATATATGTGGGTGCAACATCACCGCGGATGACTGTATTGAACCAAACGCTTGATTCTTCGCCAATTTCTACATCACCCGTAATAGTTGTATAATCAGCAATAAATACATCATCAGCAATTTTGGGTTGTTTGTTATGAAAAGGATAAATCATTGTTATCATAGCTCCTTTTTACCTTAGTCAATTTAGAATGACTGTTTTCTAGCCATTCTGTTCTTTTTTAATATTATATCATGGAGAAATCATGAGAAATCGTGAAGATTTTTAAAAGGTAGGATATAATAAAGGGTAACAAACTTGAACGAAACAGAATTGTTTTTAGGAGGATCAGACGATGTGGAAATGGGAAGCTGAGGGTGAGGCAAAAGGTGTGATTGTGATGGTTCATGGGGCAATGGAACATCACGGCAGGTATGGTTGGTTAATAGAAATGTGGAGAGTATCAGGATTTCACGTTGTTATGGGTGACCTTCCGGGTCAAGGAATGACGACTAGATCACGAAGAGGGCATATTGATTCTTTTCAAGAGTATCTTATTGAGGTAAAGGATTGGATACAAGCTGCTTACACCTTTGATTTACCTGTTTTTCTTTTAGGTCATAGTATGGGTGGTTTAATAACAATACGCTTGTTACAAGAAGAAAGATTAAAGCTTGCGGGCGTTATTCTTTCATCTCCATGTTTAGGGCTTATGAAAAATCCACCAAAGCTACTCGAGATTGCGTCGTATCCTTTAAATAAAATTGCTCCTACATTGAGAGTTAATTCGGGGTTAACTATTGATATGGCAACAAGGAATGCTGATGTAAGAGAAATGGATGTAAATGACACACTGTATATTACCAAAGTGTCTGTACGATGGTTTCGTGAACTACACCAAACAATCAATCTGGCATTTGAAGATATAAAAAAGGTGCAAGATGTTCCTTTACTGGTTATGCAAGGTGGAGATGACAAGATTGTTAATAAAGTTCCTGTTAAACAATGGTTCAATAAAGCCCCGTTTACTGAGAAACGTTTTAAAGAATGGCCAAAATGCTATCATGAAATCTTTAATGAGCCGGAGAGGGAAGATGTATTTGATTACGCAAAGGATTTTGTAATGAGTAGTTTGCGGTCTATTGGGTATATCGTTTAGTAAAGAGTAAAGGGAGTCCATGTAATGAATGTTCCAACAATGCCGATCAGCTTAATGACAAATGCATATAAAAAAGTGATGCCTGCTGTGAATGAGGAGTTAAACAAATGGCGCAAATTGGCGGAATCAATCCCCAATGATGAATTAAAGTCACAAGCACTTTCTAGCATAAAAGATAAAACCTTTCACTGTGAGGGTGGGGCCATCATGTCACTTTTGGCCGTTGATGACTATCGTCAAGTCATAACGTTTATTGTTGCCTATCAAACCATTAGTGATTACTTAGATAATCTATGTGATAGAAGTACATCGATGGACCCAAAAGATTTTACGGCAATACATGAAGCGATGCGTCACTCATTGTTAATCGATGAGCAGTTACCTAAGGTGAACTATTATCGTTATCGGGATGACCAGGATGATGGTGGGTATCTGTTAGCATTAGTGATGACTTGCCGAAAAGTTTTATCTTCTATGGAAAATTATCCATTGATTAAATCTTATTTGACAGAGCTTTGTCGTTATTATTGTGATTTGCAAATACATAAACATGTGGCAATTGAGGAAAGAGTTTCTCGTCTGCAAAGTTGGTATAAAGAACATCAAGATCTCATCCCACCTATGAGCTGGTATGAATTTTCTGCTTGTTCGGGTTCTACACTCGGTATTTTTTGCTTAGTTGCTTATGCAACGAGAAGGGACTATAAGGAAAGTTACGGGGAGATTATACGTAATGGGTATTTTCCATATATTCAAGGTCTGCACATTTTATTAGACTATTACATTGATCAAGAGGAAGATAAGGAAGCCGGTGATTTAAACTTTTGCTTTTATTATGAAGATGAAAAAGAATTATTCGAGCGCATACGTTATTTTGTAAAGTGTGCAGATGAGCATACGGACAAGCTTCCTCATAAACGATTTCACCTTTTAATTAATCGAGGATTATTAGGGTTATACTTATCCGATGAAAAAGTCGGGAGAAGACAACAAATGAAAAAACTAGCAAGAAAGATGATTAAATCTGGAGGATTCTCAAGCCTCTTTTTTTATATTAATGGTCGTGCCTATCGCGCATTAAAAAGTAGACAGGCGGTAGTGCGTTCATGAATCCAGTGGATAGAGTAAAATCATGTCTAACGATAAAATTTGCAGAATAAAGTTCTCCTCCCCATAAAACTTGTCATCAACGTAGGACATTAGAAAGGGGCTTCTGACGCAATAGAGATCGGAAGCAATCCACAAGAGAAAAGCAGGAACAGGATAGTCTAACTCGAAAAAATCTGACTCGCAAGCGGCATCTAGTCAACCATCAAGAAAAGGCTACAAGTTTGACTAGAATAACTCAGATTCGATTCAAACAAAAGTAAACGAGAAAAAATAAAAAACAAGAACAAATTTGTTCTTGTCTGTTCGAGTGTTTATTTGTCTTAACTTACCTTTTCTCAATCGCAACAATAAAAGGTGGCCGGTTAGCTTGGTTAATGAATTGATATTGCAAAATATGAGCAGAATTTTGATCAATGGTTTTCAAGTAACGCAAAATATAGTCACGCTCAACAGCACCTTCTGGATGACCGTGATAAATCACCAAAATAATAATGCCTTCAGGTGCCATCATATCAATTAACTGTTCAATCGCGGAAATAGTTGTTCTCGGTCTTGTGACAATCGTTTTGTCTCCACCAGGTAAGTAACCGAGATTAAAAACAGCGCCAGTGATACGACCGAAATGGATTGGTGGAATGCAAGCAGTCACATGCTCATGGCCACGATTAAATAGAACAGTCCGATTAGAAAGTTCATGTTCATCAAGTTTTATTTGGGTAGACTGTATGGCTTCATCTTGGATATCGAATCCATAAACTCTGCCATGTTCGCCAACGAGCTGAGCTAAAAATAATGTGTCATGTCCATTTCCAAGTGTAGCATCAACCACGACGTCTCCTGGTGCAATTGCTTTCTGTAGTAGTTCTCTCGCAAATGGTAGAATACGTTCTAGCTTCAAGAGCTCACCTCCTCGGTAAATGGTTGATGATATTTACCTTGCCAGCTATCTCTTCGCTTTAGTTCATGATCAATGCCATTTAGCACATCCCATTTATTCACACTCCACATAGGACCAATCATAAGGTCGATGGGACCATCGCCAGTGATGCGATGAATAATCATCTCTTTAGGTAAAATCTCTAATTGGTCACAAACTAACTGAATGTATTCATCACGGCTAAGGAATGAAACCATTCCCTTTTCATATTGCTTAACCATCGGTGTTCCTTTTAATAGATGTAATAAGTGTATTTTAATTCCCTGCACATCTAATTTTGCAACCTCTTGTGCTGTTTCCATCATCATTTCAGGTGACTCTTCAGGTAAACCATTAATGATATGAGAACAGACACGTATATCATGTTGACGAAGTTTCTTTACTCCTTCTTTATAGCAATCAAAATCATGTGCACGATTAATTAATTGGGCTGTTTTTTCATGAACGGTTTGTAGGCCTAATTCAACCCATAAGTATGTTCTTTTATTAAGGTCAGCTAAATAATCTATGACATCATCTGGTAAACAATCAGGCCTTGTGGCAATAGATAAGCCAACAACCCCTTCTTGTTTTAAGACAAATTCATACTTTTCTTTTAGTACTTCAACAGGTGCATGAGTATTTGTGAATGCCTGGAAATAAGCAATGTATTTTCCATTTTTCCATTTCTTATGCATGCTATCCTTGATTTTAATAAATTGTACGTCTAATGGTTCTGCACGATTACCTGCAAAATCACCTGAACCTGCTGCGCTGCAAAATGTACAGCCACCATGAGCGACAGTGCCATCCCGATTAGGACAATCGAAGCCTCCATCCAAAGCAACTTTAAAGACCTTGTGCCCGAAATGTTTTTTTAAATGAAAGTTCCATGTATGATAACGTTTTTGATCATTTGTATATGGAAATTGAGTCAGTAAATCCAAAGTCAGCCCTCCTAAAGTCACCACTGTGACAAATTCAATATTATCATGAAAGAAATCATCAACTCAATTACACATTGATAACATTTCAATTAGTAGAAATCGAACACTCGGTAAATACTATCATTGAGGCGTATTTGCTTCGTACACTTCATTAAAAAAGAGGGGGAAGGCTTTTATGGCAACCCGTGAATCCGTACAACAATTAATGCAACAATGTGAAGAAGTCATTCAATTTGCTAACATGCAGTTTAAAGATGGGCAAATGCAAGAACATTATAACGATCAAGACTATGCTAAAGCGCTTGCTCATATCGAACAAGCCTATAATGATTTGATGACGATGTCTCATAGTGCCACAGATGCGCAGAGGGAAGAACTTCATCGAATGAGATTACAGCTACAACAGTTACAAAATCAAATGATCATTACTCCCCATTAAGAGGTGAACAACAATTGGTTAGAAAAAAATCAAAACAAAACAATCCAGAGCAAAAAACAAGAAATGGTATCAATAACCAAGAGGTAGAATTCGGTAGTGCGAATGTGATCCCACGATCTAAAAAGAAATATGAGGAAACAGGTGGGCAACCCGTTAAATCTAAATTTCATCCAGAATAAATAATATGTATTTAGTAAAATGATCTGTACACAAGCAAATCTCATGGAGTTTGCTTGTGTATGGCTATGATAAATTTAAAAAATATTATTGTATATTTCATACATAATGTCATCCATTCCTTCTGTTTATGCTTAATTTCAAGAGTAATTATTCATTTTTATGTATAGATAAGATAGATGTCTAAATCTGTCACAAAATTAGTATTGAATCCATCATAAAAAACGAATAGAATTTATTTTGGAATTCGAAATGGAATGAATTGAATTAGAATGTGAAAGGGGTATGGATGATGCCTCGAGCTTTGTGGTTATTAGTAATTGGGATGGCTGTTAATGTAACAGGTTCCTCTTTTTTATGGCCTTTAAACACCATTTATATGCATGAAGAATTAGGAAAGTCTTTATCGATTGCCGGCATTGTTTTAATGATCAATTCAGCAGCAACAGTCATAGGCAATCTAGTTGGTGGTGTGCTGTTTGATAAATTAGGTGGCTATCGTTCGATTTTATTAGGCATAGTCATTTCGTTATCTTCACTCATTATTATGGTCTTTAAACATGGATGGCCGGAATACATTGTATTATTGACGATATTAGGTTTTGGCTCAGGGATCGTGTTTCCTTCTATGTATGCATTGGCAGGAAGTGTATGGAAAGAGGGCGGCAGAAAAGCGTTTAATGCGATGTATGTAGCGACAAATCTAGGTGTAGCATTAGGTGCAGCAATGGCGGGGTATATAGCTTCATTTTCTTTCAATTATATCTTTATCGCTAATTGTCTAATGTATATCTTGTTTTTCTTGATAGCAATCACTAGCTATAGAAAAATGGAAGTAAAGTCGGTTAGTCAACCAAATGAAATAAAAACAGCACAAAAATTTCGCGGTAATCCTAAATTAAACGCTTTATTCGTTTTGTTAATCGGTTATCTATTATGTTGTATTGGCTATGTGCAATGGCAATCGACTATCTCAGCATATACTCAGCAAATTGGGATTTCATTAAAACAATACAGTATGCTTTGGACAATAAATGGCGCCATGATTGTACTTGCGCAACCATTAATTAGTCTTCTAGTTAAAAGGATAAAATCATTAAAAGTACAAATTATTATTGGTATTTTTATTTTTGCTATCTCTTTTGCTGTTGTAGGAAATGCAGTTGCCTTTTCCGGCTTTGTCACAGCAATGATTATTTTAACCATTGGGGAAATGCTCGTATGGCCAGCGGTACCTACAATTGCTAATGACTTAGCACCTAAAGGTAAAGAAGGGTTCTATCAAGGAATTGTTAACAGTGTCTCTACAGGAGGAAGAATGATTGGGCCATTACTTGGTGGCGTACTCGTGGATGTATACGGTGTGAAGATGCTTTTCGGTATATTAATGGCATTACTGCTCATTTCCGTATATACAACTGTTGTTTATGATAAGAAGCTTAAAAAGAAAAAAGTTGTGCCAGCTATACCTTCATAAAAAGCGAGCCCCGTAGATAAAAACTCTAGGGGCTCTCTACTTAACCATTCAGATAATATCCTGGTAATGATGTGATTGAACTTCATCTAGAAAAATGACTTTATGAAAGAAACTTTTCAAGATCAACCAACGAGCGGGATAGGCCTCGATAAAACTTTCAATGACTTTTTCGGAGTAGAGTATCAGACAATCTAACTTCGGTTTGGTTTGTTTTAAATCATAATATAAGGCATGTGGAATGGTGTAGTAATCATGTAATTGATAAGGATTTAATTTAATGGTTTTCATTTGGTTATTTTCAATGAACGTCTGGATGGATTGCTTCTGAACTTCAAGGCTTTCATCTAGCGTTTTAAAATCATTCATAATCCACTTTTCATTAATAAAAGCGATACCTTTCATAATATGAAATCACCTTTCCTTATTTTTTACTATAGTTATGGGCAAAATAAGGAAGAGTAATACATGGATTAAAAAATTGACACGTTTTCGATTTTCTTGAATAGCTTATACTTATCTATAGTAACTTGTGAAAGCCTACTTGCATCAACCATTGAAATTGATTACAATGTCAATATGAATATTTTATAACTGCAATGATGAGGAATAGTAATGCTAGGAAGCCTGATATTAGAGAGCTAGCGGTTGGTGTAAGCTAGTCAGCTCCTTGCATGAACTCACCTACTGAGCAGCAAGTGTGAAAATGACAGTAATGCTTGCCGTACTCCGCGTTAAGGATGAATGAAGTGAACAGTTAACTGTAAACTGTTAATGTGGGTGGTACCGCGGGAGATATACATAATCCTCTCGTCCCTTTTTGAGGGATGAGGGGTTTTTTTATACTTAAAAACGTAGCATTTTTAGGAGGAAAGAAGATGAGCTTTAATCATCAGCAAATTGAAGGTAAGTGGCAACACTATTGGGAAGAACAAAAAACATTTAAAACGGGTGAAGAAAAAGGGAAGAGAAAGTTCTATGCGTTAGATATGTTTCCTTATCCGTCTGGTGTAGGTTTACACGTAGGACACCCTGAAGGATATACAGCAACAGATATTCTTGCCCGTATGAAAAGAATGCAAGGGTATAATGTTCTTCACCCAATGGGATGGGATGCATTTGGTTTACCTGCTGAACAATATGCCCTTGATACAGGGAATGACCCAGCTGAATTTACCGAGAAAAACATTAATACATTCCGCCGTCAAATTAAATCATTAGGATTTTCTTATGACTGGGATCGTGAAATTAACACAACAGATCCGGAATATTATAAATGGACGCAATGGATTTTCTTAAAGCTTTATGAAAAAGGTCTTGCTTATATCGATGAAGTAGCAGTGAACTGGTGTCCTGCACTTGGAACTGTGCTTGCTAATGAAGAGGTAATTGATGGGAAAAGTGAACGTGGAGGCCATCCTGTTGAAAGAAGACCGATGCGCCAATGGATGTTAAAAATAACAGCTTATGCTGACCGTTTACTAGAAGATCTTGATTTACTTGATTGGCCAGAAAGCTTGAAGGATATGCAGCGTAACTGGATTGGCCGTTCTGAAGGTGCTGAAGTGACTTTCCATATCGAAGGTGACAAAGGTACGTTTGAAGTGTTTACGACACGACCAGACACATTATTTGGTGCGACATATGCTGTCCTTGCACCAGAGCATAAACTAGTTGATGTAATTACAACAGAAGAGCAACGTAATGCAGTTGAGACTTATATTGAAAAAGTTAAAACAAAGAGTGATT
This sequence comes from Cytobacillus sp. FSL R7-0696, assembly GCF_038006865.1. Lineage (NCBI taxonomy): Bacteria > Bacillati > Bacillota > Bacilli > Caryophanales > Bacillaceae > Cytobacillus > Cytobacillus sp. FSL R7-0696. Next base: position 2,820,308 of record NZ_JBBOWA010000001.1, read on the forward strand.
TAGAAAGAACTGATTTAGCTAAAGAAAAAACAGGTGTATTCACAGGTGCTTATGCAATTAACCCTGCTAACGGTGAAAAAATGCCGATTTGGATTGCTGATTATGTGCTTGCTTCATATGGTACAGGTGCCATTATGGCTGTTCCAGCTCATGACGAGCGTGATTATGATTTCGCGAAAGAATTTAACTTGCCTATTAAAGAAGTCGTAGCTGGTGGAGATATTTCTAAAGAAGCTTATGCCGGTGAAGGAGAACATATTAATTCTGATTTCTTAAATGGCTTAGGTAAAGAAGAAGCAATTACAAAAATGATCGCTTGGCTAGAAGAGAAAGAGATTGGGACGAAAAAAGTGACATATCGCTTACGTGATTGGTTATTTAGTCGTCAAAGATATTGGGGTGAACCGATTCCTGTTATTCATTGGGAAGATGGTACAATGACGGGAGTTCCTTACGAAGAGTTACCGTTAATTTTACCAACAACAACGGAGATTAAGCCATCTGGTACAGGTGAATCACCGTTAGCTAATATTGAAGAGTGGGTTAATGTTATTGACCCTGAAACAGGTAAAAAAGGTCGCCGTGAAACCAACACGATGCCACAATGGGCAGGTAGCTGCTGGTACTATTTACGTTATATTGATCCGAAAAACAGTGAGGCATTAGCTGATGCGGAAAAATTAAAAGAGTGGTTACCGGTTGATATTTATATTGGTGGCGCTGAACATGCGGTTCTTCACTTATTATATGCTCGTTTCTGGCATAAAGTATTATACGATATCGGTGTAGTGGATACGAAAGAACCATTCCAAAAATTATTTAACCAAGGCATGATTCTTGGGGAAAATAATGAAAAAATGAGTAAGTCAAAAGGGAATGTTGTTAACCCTGATGCCGTTGTAGAAAGCCATGGAGCGGATACGCTTCGTTTATATGAAATGTTTATGGGACCACTAGATGCTTCCATTGCTTGGTCTACAAATGGATTAGATGGCTCTAGACGCTTTTTGGACCGAATTTGGCGTTTGATTGCTGAAGAAGATCATAGCTTAAGTAGCAAAGTGCAGGATGTAGAAGTATCTCAACTAGAAAAAGTGTATCATCAGACAGTCAAGAAAGTAACAGAGGACTTTGAAGGTTTGCGCTTCAATACAGCTATTTCACAAATGATGGTTTTCGTCAATGAAGCTTACAAAGCTGATATTCTTCCAAAGGCTTATGCAGAAGGGTTCGTAAAAATGTTGGCTCCAATTGCTCCACATATTGCTGAAGAACTATGGGAGATACTTGGTCACACAGGAACCATTTCTTATGAAGCTTGGCCAGCATATGACGAAGCGAAAATGACAGATGATGAAGTGGAGATCGTTATCCAAATCAATGGTAAAGTGAAGGCAAAATTAATGGTACCCGTTGATGCACAAAAGGATGTGCTAGAACAAATTGCCATGGATGATGATAAAATCAAAGAACAAATTGATGGCAAAACAGTAAGAAAAGTCATTGCTGTTCCTGGGAAGCTAGTGAATATTGTCGCTAATTAAGATTATTTAGGAAAAGAGGTAGCTTAATGAAAAAGAGCTACCCCTTTCCCTATGAGACTGTAATATTCGCATTTCGATCAACACTTCTTTAGAATAAAGATAACGATAATGGAAAGGGTGGTTGATGATGACTGAAATGAAAGAAATCACAACAGAAGAATTGCAGAAAAAGTTAGAAGCAGGAGAACAACTTGAACTTGTAGATGTAAGGGAAGATGACGAAGTAGCTCAAGGAATCATTCCTGGTGCGAAACATATTAGAATGGGCACAATTCCTGAAAACCTAGATAAGTTTGATAAAGACAAAGAGTATATTATGATTTGCCGTTCAGGGAATCGTAGTGGACAAGTTTGTCGTTTTATGCAAGAACAAGGCTATCAAGTGACCAATATGGTCGGGGGTATGCTTGAGTGGGAAGGCGAAACAAAATAATTGTTACTTTTGAAGAAGGCCTCTTTTTAGGAGGTCTTCTTTTTTTCGTTATCGTTTAACTATTTAAGAGATGGACGTAAGTACTATGCTAAGGTTTTGATTCATGAAGTATGTAAGAATTACGAGGTGTGTACATAACTTTCCGTTTGCTTTTACAATATGCCAAGCTTGTCATGAAATGTGTTCATCAATTGAATACTATCCAACACGCTGGATTTCTCAGAGTTGTGAGGCATTTTTATTTAGCTCTCATCAATTTTTTGAGCTGAGTTTGTTTTCAGGCGTTAGCGACAATCATTAGTTGATTGATTTTCTCAGCAACTTCTTTTGTATTTGTGATTGGTAAGAAATGATAGCCATTATTAATGTGGTAGACGTCTGTGTTAGGGTGCTCTTTTGTAAAGGCTGTCAGTTTGGTTTTACTAATTTCATCGAGGTTTAAATCAGCTATTAATAATTGCAAGGGAATATCACATTTCCTTAAATAATAGGATGAATCCGTATGAATTTGTTGTATGAGACGATTTACGGCCTTTTCATCACTATGATGCTTATACTCCTCTCCTGTTAGGATAAAATTGTTTTTCAAATAAGAAAATAGCACTTCACTTGTTTCGTTCGTTAACTTGCTCATTTGTTGGCAATGTTCTTTTATCGCAGGGATAAAATCATTCTTATGGATGATGGGAAGCTGAATGTATTCGCTGGGCCTTTCATTTATTGGATAGTAACCACCATCTAATAAGGTAAGACTTAATACTTCCTTTGGATATGTACCGTAATATTTTTGAATAATCCATGCACCAATAGAGTTCCCGATAAAATGGGCTTCACTTATTTCCAGTTGATTTAATACATGATGAATGCCTTTTAGATAATTAGTAAGAGACATATCAACTTCACCGTTGTGTCCAGGCAAATCAAATGAAATGATACGATGGCCACTTAACACACTGCCAAGAGAGGAGAAAATTTCCTTTCTTTCACCAAGAGGTGGAAGAGCGATTATCGCTTCCTTGCTTACGCTTGCGCCACCATAAATTGCATATTGCATATTTACACCACCTGTTAACAATTTACTCTATTATAGGTATAATATTATAAAAATTCAATTTATTTACTTCAGACGATTGTTCAAATAGATGCGAAAGGAGAAAGAATGAGTAAAAAAATCATCCCTTTTTTATCGGTAATTGTCCTATTATTTTTGTCCATGGGTGTATATCAATTTTATCTTTCTCAAGAAAAGCTGGGTTTTAATGAGGTCGTACTGGTATCGGAGGAAAACCTACATTCCATCATTATAGCTACTAGTGAAACAACAGAAACTGTATCTTTAAATAAGGACGATCATGATAAGCAACTAAAAGAAATTCGCTCACTTTTGGCAGATATTGAATTAAAAAGGTATCATCGCACAGCATCTAAAGAACTGTATAGAATTGGTTTTGTAACGAAAACAGCTGGAAAAAGTGTTAGCGTATATGATGAAGTAATCGCCATTCACTACAAAAACAAAAAACCTACTTTTTATAGAGTTCTAAATAAAGAACCACTCACACAAATCATCGATATCCTATTATCAGAAAATAAATAAAAGAGTTTTATAAACCCTCCAATATACCACCACCCTTCATTTCTTTTGCTATGATGTGAATCTATTCTTAGAAAAGGGTGTGAGTTGATGGTTCTGAAGGTAAAAGAATTGTCCGTTAGTTATGGAGAGAAAACGGTAGTTGATAAGATTAGTTTCTCCCTTCAAAAAGGGGAGGTACTGGGAATACTAGGAGAAAATGGCGCAGGAAAGACATCGTTGGTAGAAGCTGTGCTAGGAATTAGGCCTGCTGTTTATAAGGAAGTCGCTATATTAGGACAATCTCCAATTCATAATAGAAAGCAAGTATTTGAGAAAGTGGGTGTGCAATTTCAGGAATCGCATTTTCCAGATAAAATGACCGTTTCTGAAGCATGTCAGCAATGGAGTGTGTTATACAAGGCAACCGCGCCATCTTAATTTTTATTGACCAAATTTGGCCTACAAGATAAGGAGAAATCATTAGTTAAATCATTGTCAGGCGGTGAAAAGCAAAGATTAGCGGTGTTATTAGCATTGTTACCCAACCCAGAATTAGTCTTTCTAGACGAATTGACTACGGGTTTAGATACGAAAGCAAGAAAAAAATTGTGGCAAACGCTAAGAAATTATAAGCGCGAGGGATTATCTATTGTCCTTACCTCTCACTATATGGATGAAGTAGAAGCACTCTGCGACCGCGTTATGATTTTAAAGGGCGGACATATCATATGCGAAGGAACGATAGCAGAAGTGATCAATTATTCAGGACAAGCTTCGTTGGAAGCTGCCTATTTAACTTTAACAGATGAATAGGGGGAAGGATGATGACATTCTATACTTTAACAAAAATAGAAGCGAAACTCGTTTGGAGAGGTTTAGATATACTGATCTTCGGTATCATTTTTCCAATCATTGTTGCCTTATTATTTGGTTATATTATGAATAATGAACTGTTTACCCAAGGAAATACAATGTTCCTCCATTCTTATCCAGCGGTTGTAACTATTAGTATATTAGCTACAGGTGTAATGGGACTGCCCCTTACCATTGCTGATTACCGTCATCGCCATATTTTAAAAAGGTTTCAGGTGACCCCAGCTTCGCCTTTAACTTTGCTTTTTGCTTACTCATTGGGAGTATTGTTCCAGATCAAAAAGCAGCGAATCTATGGGGGTCGTTAGCCTATTTCGGCATGCTTCTTTTTTCAGGTGCTACTATACCTTTTGAGATTTTCCCGCAAATTTTACAGAATGTCTTTGCATTCCTTCCTTTATCACAAGGTATTCAGTTGCTTAAGGAAGTAAGTTTAGGCGGAGTTCTAAGCGACATGATTTTTCCCATAGTCACAATGATGGCTTGTGTATTCATTAGTGGATTCCTTTCGATTAAATATTTTAGATGGAAGTAGTGAGATATCTTGGTTTATTCAACTAAAGAAATCGCTGATAGTATGGGCGTTCATCCTAATACGGTGAGAGTTTACGAGGAATGGGGATATCTTTCCCCTGCTCCTCGTGCTGATAATGGATACAGACAATATGATGACATACATCTTTTTCAATTGAAAATAGCGAGGTTCGCTTTTCGTTGTGAAATCATTCAAGGCAGTATTCGTAAAAGTGCAAGAGAGATTGTGCTCCTTAGCGGTCAGAAGCAATTTCTCAAAGCTTACGAGCAGGCTGAAGAACATTTACTGCATTTAAACAAGGAATATGAAAGAGCGGTTGAAGCAGCTGATATTGCAGAGAGTTGGTTATATTCAACTAAGGAAATTCAAAGTGAAGGATTGTCAAGACAACAAGTAGCTGAAAAAATTCAACTTCATCCAGAGCTAATAAGAAATTGGGAAAGAAACGGATTAATTACTATTCCTCGTAATGAAAAGGGGTATCGTGTTTTTACAGAAAAGGAAATAAATATGCTAAAGGTGATTCGAGTATTAAGGATGGCTCATTATTCTTATGCATCTATTTTACGCCTAGTCCAACAAGCAAAAATGGCTCATCCAATTCATATCAAAGAGGTATTGAACCTACCAGAAAATCAGGAGGATATTGTATATGTTACGGATCGCTTATTAATGTCTTTAAAAGAAGCAATCGCAGATACAAAAACCATCCTTACCATGTTAAGAGAAAAAAATGACGGAGATTAATCAATCTTTTCTACGTCTACGATATTTATTCTTCCAGGATAAGACTCTAAAATGCTTGTATACCAAATGCGAACTTGATCGCCTGAATCGAATGAATGGTAATCAAGCAAAAATGTCGGTCCGTTCGGTATATAGTCAGGTTGATAGGTCGTGTTAGATGATGCCTCTTCATTTATCTGGACAGTGGGCCGTTTTTCTTCGTCGATAAAGTAAATCCTGCCTCTTTCTTTTATCAAAATGGCGTCGATAAAACCAGCCCCATTGTTTTTAGTAATTGAATTACTGATATCTCCAATTACCCACAAGCCATAAAGACAAATGGTAGTTAAAAGTATTCGTTTAACGGCGCTCATTTCATCACCACCTACCTATGTATATATTATGAATTTTCTGTTAATAATAAATAAAAATACTCATTCCCATGAAGGGAGTTTTCATCAAATGATCAAGGTAAAGTTATTTGACCAAGAGCATGAAAAAGATTTAGAGGTTGCGATGAACCGTTTTTTAGAAAAGGTGGAAGAACAAAAGCTTGTTGATATTAAGTATAATATTGCTGCAATGCAAGAAGAAGATGAGGAGCAAATTTATTGTTTTTCGGCGATGGTCATTTATAGAGCGTAACTACTTTTACTTATCAAGTAGTTACGCTTTTACATATAGCCGCATTACTGCCAGCTAAACGTCCAGTTACAAGGGCTGAGGTAATATTGTAGCCACCGGTATAGCCATGAATATCAAGAATTTCTCCGCAAAAATATAACCCAGCCATTTTTTTTGACGCCATTGTTTGTGGTTCAATTTCTTTAACAGAAACGCCGCCACCAGTTACAAAGGCCTTCTCTAATGGTAATGTCCCATCGATTTCAACACGGAAATCATGTAGACGGCTAACGAATAAACGTAGCAGTTCATTCGTGATACTCACTGCTTGTGCCGTTGGATCAATACCTACTTCTTCTAAATGAAAGAGAAGATATCTCTCAGGAACGATCCCTTTTAGCAAGTTTTTGATACTCTTTTTTGGCTCTGATTTTTTTAGTGATATGATCTCTTGGAAGGTTTTCTCGCCATTTTGCCCAGGTAAGGCATTGATGCGTACGCTTACCTTTTTTAGCTTCCATTTTTTCATGGCTTTGACAACGAATTGACTACATCTTAAAATCGCTGGACCACTCAGCCCGAAATGGGTGAATATCATATCCATTTGATGTGTAATCAACGGCTTGTCTTTAGGGTTCAATACACTTACTTCTACATCGCGTAAAGAGAGTCCTTGTAACGCTTTGTTCTTAATAAATAATTCACTTGACGTTAAGGGGACTTCTGTCGGGAATAAGTCTGTAATCGTATGTCCAGCTTTCTCTGCCCAACCGTAGCCATCTCCTGTAGATCCTGTATGAGGAACAGATTTGCCTCCCACTGCTAGCACAACTGCTTTTGCATGAAACTGTTCACCGGAATGTAATTTGACTGTATGGCTTTTCTCCGGTTGGAATTGAATATCAGCAACAGGGCTATTTGTTTTTATCGTTACTTTCAATTCGTCTAGTCGTATAAGTAGTGCATCGACAACGGATTGTGCTTTATTACTTACTGGGAACATTCTACCGTGGTCTTCCTCTTTTAAGGCGATACCAAGCTTCTCAAAAAAAAGGATAATATCTTCATTACTAAAAATGGAGAAGGCGCTATGAAGAAAGCGACCGTTACCAGGAATATGTTTAATGATTTCATCGATTGGGAGCCGATTAGTCACGTTACAACGACCACCACCTGAAATCGCCAGTTTTCTACCTAATTTATTTCCTTTATCAATAAGTAAAACTTTTGCTTTATTCTCTGCAGCACCAATGGCAGCCATTAGTCCAGACGGTCCACCGCCAATGACAATGACATCATATTGTGTTTGTTTCATTTTCTTCACCAACTTTTTCTCTTTCATTGAAAATAGCATACCTTTGCTATTATAAAGCAAAAGATAAAACATCTAAACATCTTCTTAAAAAATCATCAAGAATGAAAAGGGTCTTCTGAGATAAAAATATGTCTATTATTGTCGTAACATATGGTAGAATGAGAAGTTGTATAGTTTAATTTTGCGAATGATAGAAAACACCACGCTTTTGGTAGCGCTTGGACAATAGAGGAAGGGATTATATGTCGTCTAAGCTTTTACGAGGAACATTTATTTTAACTCTTGGTACATTCATATCTAAGTTTCTTGGATTATTTTATGTGATTCCATTTTATCAAATCGTTGGAAACGAAGGAACAATCCTTTATAACTATTCTTATGTACCGTACACAATCTTTATTAGTGTGGCGACTGCGGGTGTACCGCTTGCCGTCTCAAAGTTTATTTCAAAGTATAACGCATTAGAGGAGTATGCTGTAGGTAGGAAGCTATTCAAATCCGGTTTAATTATTATGCTTTGTAGCGGAATTGTCTGTTTCTTAATCATGTATATGGGAGCGCCTACTCTAGCAAAGATTTTTGTGGACCCAGAAGATGTAGCAATGCTACAAGATATTGTCTCCGTTATTCGAGCGGTCAGCTTTGCCTTAATCATTATCCCGTTTATGAGCTTAATTCGCGGATTCTTCCAAGGTCATCAATCCATGGGACCTTCTGCCGTATCTCAGGTCGTTGAACAAATTGTACGAATTGCCTTTCTACTTGCTGGGGCATTTGTCGTCCTTTATGTAATGGATGGCGATTTAGTTACAGCAGTTAGTGTAGCTACTTTTGCAGCCTTCATAGGTGGTATCGGTAGTTTAGCTGTTTTGTTTATTTATTGGTACAAAAGAAAGCCTTATTTAGATCAACTATTGGCTAAAGATAAAGGTACAATGGATATCTCTCTTACAGATATGTATAAGGAAATCATTCTTTATTCGATTCCGTTTGTCCTTGTCGCATTGGTTAATCCGTTATTCCAAATGATTGATTTATCAACGTTTAATAAAGCGATGCAATCGATAGGATACTCTGGTAAAGAAGCAGGAGAAGCCCTTTCCGTATTGAACTATCAAACGCATAAATTAGTGATGATTCCTGTCACTTTAGCAACGGCGTTTTCATTAACACTGGTACCAACCATTACGAATTCCTTTATGAAAAATGATCGTTTGACGATGAATCGTCAATTGAATCAAACGTTTCAAGTGATCTTGTTTTTAATATTACCGGCGGTTGTTGGCCTTGCATTATTAGCCGAACCAGTATACACATTGTTCTATGAGCATAGTGAGTTAGGCACTGCTGTACTTCGGGCCTATGCCCCAGTAGCAATGTTATTTGCCCTTTATGCAGTTACAGCTGCGATTCTCCAAGGGATCAATGAGCAGCGCTTTACCATTCTTAGTTTATTAGTAGGAATTTTAGTAAAGCTTGCATTAAATATACCCCTAATTAAGTGGTTAGAAACAGAGGGAGCAGTTCTAGCAACAGCACTTGGTTATGCTGTGGCAATTTTAATCAACTTGATTGTCATTAAAATATTCTCAGGCTACCAATTTAGATTTGTATTCAGGCGCAGTTTATTGATTATTATCCTTACATTGGTTATGACTGTCATTACGTGGGTCCTTTATCAAATATTGATGATTTTCTTAAATCCAGCTTCTGGATGGCATGCAATTATCATTGTGTTTGTTTGTGGAGGAGTAGGTGCAAGTGTGTACTTCTATCTTGCAAATAAGGTTCGACTATTACCACTATTGTTCGGAGATAGAATCGATCGGATATTAATTAAACTGAAGCTGAAGAAATAGTATCTATCTTTTAGGCACCCAGCCATCTATACTGGGTGCCATTAAGTTTTTACTGCTACCTCTTATGCAATGTTTTCCTCCAGATAAATGTTAATGCCCAATTGGGAAATATTTGTTGCAGTCCTAAAAGGACAGTTCATAAATATTACCTTGGCCATTTTCTTTAATCGTTTCCGTTAACAGATGGTTACTTCACTTGTAATGATTTTACCGCTTTGGTGGTTCATATGTTCAACCCCGCTTTCACAATTCTCTGGATTCTCCCATTTGATTATATATTTATTTCCTTTCTGTTCAATTGAAACGATAGTTACATTCCCAATTGTTCTTGTGTTCTTTTCAATAACGATGGACTTGGCTTGTTGTTCGGAAATTTTAGGTTCTGGTGCTGTCGAACAGCTACTTAAGAAAAGTAGTAATAGAAATAGCAGTAGACGAGACGTTTTTTTCATCAAGTTCATTCCCCTTTTTATGAGTAGACGGAATGATGGGGTGGAAGTTTCATAGGAGTTGGGAAATACTGAAAATTTTCACTAAAAGGAATGGCACCCGTAAGTACGGCAATAATCGTCATCACAATCGTGGTCCCAAACGCCCACTTAAATAGGAACTTCTGATGCTCCCCAAAGTCTACACCAGATAGCCCGATGAGAATAAAGGTCGCAGGAACTAAAGGAGACAGAGGGAAGCCTGTTGTTGAATGACCGAGTAATGCTGCTCTACCTATTTCCACTGGGTCGATGCCAAAGTTGGCTGCTGTTTCACTTATAATTGGTAAAATGCCAAAGTAATAAGCATCAGGTGGGAAAACAAACACTAACGGTAAACTGGTTATCGCAACAAGGACAGGAAGGTAAGGACCAAGGCCTTCAGGTATGATAGAAACAATGGAAACAGCCATCGCGTCCATCATTTGCGTTCCATTTAGGACACCTAAGAATATCCCTGCAGCAAAGATTAATGTACTGATTAATACAAAGTTATTTGCATGACTTAAAATTTGTTCTTGTTGCGCTTTTGGATCCCGGAAGTTGACAAAAAGTGCGATAGAAAAAGCAATGGCAAATAAAATTTGTAATGGCAATACGTCCATAATAAGCATGATCATTAATGCGATTGTCAAAAGTAAATTAAACCAGAATAATGTGGGGGACGTTTTTTTCTGTTCGATTGTACTCGATTGTTCTGTGAAACTCTCAGTGTATATTTGAATGACACCGATTCTTTCTCTTTCCTTCTTACCTAGAATATAAGCAGAGAAAAATGTCCAGACTAGTCCGCCGATCATCGCTGGGATGAGAGGGATAAATAAATCACTCATTTCCACATTTAAACTAGCAGCGGCTCTAACTAAAGGACCTCCCCAAGGTATCATATTCATTACCCCTGCAGCTAAGGCAACAACACATGATAAAATAAGGCGGTTCATGCCTAACTTCTTATAAAGAGGTAGCATCGCTGATATGGTAATCATGAAAGTGGATGAGCCGTCCCCGTCTAAACCAACAATCATTGTAATAAGAGCTGTAGCTATCACTATTTTTAATGGATCCCCTTTGACATACTTTAAAATACGTGAAATCATTGGGTCAAATAGCCCTACATCAATCATTAACCCAAAATATAGGATCGCAAAAACAATCATTATCGCTGTAGGGGTTACTTGGATAATCCCATCCATCATCAGTTGGCCCATTTCGTTGCTGAATCCTCCGATAATGGCAAAAGCAACTGCAACAAAGACAAAAGCAACAACAGGTGAAAGTTTTTTAGTCAGAACTAAAAGAAGAAAAGATATCATCATGCAGAAGCCTAATAGAGATAGCAAGTTTACATTCACTCCTTTTAATATATAAATAGATGTGTTTTTTTCTTCTATATAATCCCTTTTTCTCTTAATTTTGCGATTTGCTCTTTTGTGAGTGATAATTCTGACATTAAAACATCTTCTGTATGCGACCCTAAGTTTGGACCGGCCCACTTTATCTCACCAGGTGTTTTACTCAATTTCGGTACGATTCCTGGCATTTTCAAAGTTCCGATTCCATCAATAGGTACTTCTTGTATCATATTTCTGTTTTGATAATGTGGATCATTTACAATATCTTCGATTGAATAAATCGACCCAGCTGGTACACCAGCCTCATCTAAGAGCTCTTTGACTACAAGTAGTGGGTGCTGACTCGTCCAAGCTTCAATCAGCTGATCTAAATACTTTGCATGTTTAGAGCGACCGATATTATTTTCAAAGCGAGAATCTCTTGAAAGCTCTTCTCTGCCAATGGTTTTCATTAACCTTTTGAAAATCGTATCTCCATTCGCACCAATGACGATATATTTGCCATCCGAACAAAGGTATGTATTGGAAGGAGTGATACCTGGTAGTGTGCTACCCGTACGCTCTCTGATTACCCCATTTCTTCCGTATTCAGGTAGGATGCTTTCCATTAAACTAAACACCGATTCATAAAGGGCGACATCAATGACTTGTCCTTCTTCTGAATGATTTACGTCACGGTGATAAACCGCTATTAGTGCACCAATTACTGCATATAGAGCAGATAGGGAATCACCTATACTTATGCCTACCCTCACTGGGGGGAGGTCGGGATAGCCCGTTATAAAGCGAAGTCCACCCATTGCTTCTCCAATTGATCCAAACCCAGGTTTATCTTTGTATGGTCCATCTTGTCCGTAACCAGACACTCGTACCATAACCAATCGTGGATTAATTTTTTTTAATTCCTCATATCCAATACCCCATTTCTCAAGGGTACCTGGACGAAAGTTCTCAATTAAAATATCAATTTCCTTCACTAATGCGCGGAGAACTTTTTGACCTTCTTCTTTTTTTAAATCCAGTGTAATTGATTTCTTATTCCTAGATTGCACATACCACCAAAGGCTAGTCTCATCTTCTATTACTCTCCAAGTTCTAAGAGGGTCTCCTTTTGTAGGAGGTTCAATTTTAATGACATCTGCACCGAATTCAGCTAATAATTTCGATGCGAAGGGTCCAGCGATTAGCTGTCCCAGTTCAAGAACCTTTAAACCAGATAACGCTTTATTGGACATTTTTTTCACCTCAATGAATGATTAATAAATAAATTTACTTATAGATTGCTTGTAAAGAGAGTAAATCTTGTTCAATATGATTGTACATTTCATTGGCTGCTTTTAAGCTATCTCGTTCTTTAAGTGCGGCTAGAATTTGAGCGTGTTCCTCGATACAACTCTCGTCTCGTATGCCGATTTTAATCCCACTATTTCTGAAATAGGTTACTTTATCACGAATGGTATTAGTTAATGAAACTAAATGATCATTTCCAGATGAGCTTAAGATGATTTCATGAAACTGTATACTAAGTCTTACGACATCCTCTTTCGCCTGCGATAACCATGCTTGTTTCGTTTGATCAATAATGCTTTCTAAAAGTTCTAAGTCAGAATTTTCGATGTTTTTAGCGGACAACTTTGCTGCGAACGACTCCAATTGCTGTCTAATTTGATAAATTTGTATCATATCTGTTAGGGAAGGACTAAATACTTTAAGGGTGTTTCCGTTTTGTACAACTAATTCTTCTTGGATGAGCATTTTTAATGCTTCACGTACTGGCCCTCGGCTAACGTTAAATTCTTCAGCGATTTTTACTTCTATTAATCTTTCTCCTCCAGGATAATATCCGTCTAATAATCTCTTTTTTAAATGCTGATACACTTGTACTGTTAATGTTTCTCTCATAATGGAAATCAAGCAAACCAATCCTTTCAACAAAAAAATGTAAGCGCATTCAATATGTAATTATCATAAGAATATAAATGTATACTGTCAACAGTAAATTTTCAGTATATTTAATATTTTCTAACTAAAGCATTCTTCCTACTTTTTATTGATAATGTGAATGAAAAACAAAATGAAATGTAATTACTAAAAAGGGAGAGAAGTGGATCCTTCGCGTATTTCGTTGAAAGAAGTGAATAAAATGGAGTCATTTGGATTATTAGGAATTATTCTCGTTATTGCTTTAGGGGTCTTTTCGCAGTGGTTATCATGGAAAATTCAATGGCCTTCCATTGTGATTATGTCGATTGCTGGATTAGTAATCGGTCCAGCATTCGGACTATTGAACCCAGAACAAGATCTAGGAAGTCTTTATAGCCCTGTTATTTCTTTAGCTGTAGCTGTCATATTATTTGAAGGTAGTACAACACTTGATATTCGTGAAGTTCGTAGTATTTCCAAATCTGTTTTTCGGGTAGTTACTGTTGGGGCGTTTCTTGCTTGGATACTTGGATCTTTGGCAGCTCACTATATCGCAGGCTTGAGTTTAGAGGTGGCTTTTATCATCGGTGGATTATTTATCGTTACAGGGCCAACTGTTATAATCCCTTTATTAAGGCAGTCCAAACTTAAACCACGAGTGGGTGCTTTATTAAAATGGGAAGGTATTATTGTCGACCCAGCAGGACCACTACTAGCCTTATTTGCTTATGAGGTTATTAAAGTATTAGTAAGTGATACGTTAGGCATGATGGAGCTCGGAAAATTCTTGTTAGCTTCATTATTAGCGATTGTGATCGGTTACATATTTGCAAAGGTTTTGAGCTGGATGGCTAACAAAGGGTTGTTTCCAGAATACTTGAAATCCCCTATTACTTTATCACTTGTGTTCATTTGTTTTGGCATAAGTGAAGTGATTATGCATGAAACAGGCATGCTTGCTGTGACAGTGATGGGACTCGTGCTAGCTAGAGAGAAGAAAAGGGTATCTGCCCTTGGGAATATTAGTCACTTCATTGAAAATGTCTCTGTAATCTTAACATCTACAATATTTATTCTATTAACAGCTTCTTTAACAAGAGAGACAATTGCAGAAGTGTTTAGTATCCAAATCATTGGCTTTGTAATCGTGATGTTATTTGTTGTTCGTCCACTATCAATTTGGATATCAACAATAGGGACAGAGCTAACCAATCGAGAGAAAACTTTAATTGGATGGATTGCCCCAAGAGGAATCGTGGCATTAACGGTTTCTGGTTATTTCGCAACGACATTAATGGATGATGGTTATCGAGAAGCGGGATTACTTACAACATTAACTTTTGCTCTCGTTTTTATTACGGTTTGTGCTCATGGTTTTACATTAGCACCGCTGGCAAAGAAATTAAAATTAGCATCTGAATCAGAGCCAGGTGTACTGATCGTTGGAGCAAGTAGTTTTTCAATTGCTTTAGCATACAAGTTAAAAGAGTTGGGTAATCCTGTACTAATTAGTGACACATCAAGTGGCAAGTTAAAGCTTATCCGAAAAAAGGGGATTGAAACTTACTCGGGACAAATACTAGATGAGCATAGTCAATTCGAAATCGATTTAACACCTTACGAATTCATCCTGGTAATGTCTGATGATCCTAATTACAATGCACTGGTTACACAGTCATTTCTTCCGGAGTTTGGCTATAATAAAACGTTTACCATTGCGACTGAGCGGATGGATGAGGAAAAGGATGGAAGGTTACCCACAACTGTGAAAGCTCATATGCTTTTTGACGAAGAGCATGTGTTCACAGAGTTAAATAAGAAGATAAATACAACTTATTCGATAGAAAGTAAACAAGCAAACGACAATTATGAAAAAATAGAGGAAGCACAAGTGGGCGGTTATCCTTTATGTGTTCGTAAAAAGGATGGATCGATCGCTTTTAAGACCTTAAAGGATTCACCTTCTGTTGATAAAGAAGACATTATCATTTATTTGGAGGAAGTAAAATAAGCACAAGATTGCATGATGAAATCATGCAGTCTTGTTTCAGTTTCTATTGTGTATTAATCACTTATTAAAGGACTTACATAGAATATTTAATAAAACTGAATGAAGAGGTGAGGAAAATGTTAGTTAACAGGAAAAAACACACGTCTCATCACTATGGGCAACAGAAATTAGGTTCCCTTTGTCATTTAAATGAAAACAGACAAAAGCATGGAGATAACAAAGAAATAAAGAAACGTCCTCTCACAAATAGTAAGAGTGTATGATCAGGATGTATGTGTAAGTTACATTATGTTAGGTAGATGATATACTAGGGTTAACTAGGAGTAACTGACATAAAGAGGATATGTAGAAAGAGGAAAAACTTCCTCTTGATCTTTCCTCCTTCCTCAATAAGGGCGAGGAGAGGGTGGCGGATTACTAATACCAATGCGCCGTTCCACTCTTTCTAATCTTCTTTCTAAACGATCGAATTGTTGCTCTAAGCGTTGTACTTGATTTTCTAAACGCTCTATTCTACGGTTGGTATTGCTCGGCGGGAAGCCTGGAATAGGGAAAAACGTTGGTTGTTGACGATAGTAATACATGTTTCTTGCACTCCTTTATCGATAAACTATGATGTTAGTCTATGTTGATAAAGGCAATATGTGCGTAGGAACGATGATATAAAAGGAGTAAGTAAGATGAGAATAGATAAAATGTTAGCAAACTTAGGTTATGGAAGTAGAAAAGAAGTAAAGCAATTATTAAAGCAAGGAGCAGTAAAGGTAAATGGGGCGCAGATTAAAGATGCTAAACAACATATTGATCCAAAACAGGACGAAGTGGGTATTCATGGGGAGATAATTGAGTATAAAGAATACATATATTTAATGATGAATAAGCCTAACGGGGTAATTTCTGCCACAGAAGATACGATGCATCAAACAGTCATTGATCTATTAGAGATGGAAGATATCGTTTATTCTCCATTTCCTGTAGGTAGACTGGATAAGGATACAGAGGGACTATTACTAATAACGAATGATGGTAAGCTTAGTCATCAGTTATTGTCACCAAAAAAACATGTGCCAAAAACATATTATGCCATTATTAATGATAGAGTAACAGAGGCAGATATTCATACCTTTTCTAAAGGTGTGAAGCTTGATGATGGTTATGAAACGAAGCCAGCAAAACTAGAAATATTAAAAAGTGAGACAAACTCTGAAATTCATTTAACGATTACAGAAGGGAAATTTCATCAAGTCAAACGCATGTTTGAGGCAGTAAATAAAAAGGTGATTTATTTAAAAAGGCTTACAATGGGTCCGCTTCAACTTGATGATTCTCTTGCGTTAGGAGAATATCGAGAATTAACGGATGAAGAATTAGAAGAATTATTATCTTATAATCCAAGTAATGAAATGTAAGTACTAAATATACTTTGTAACAAAAAAAGAAGCCTGAATAAGAGCTTCTTTTTTTCGCTTGTCATTTTCTTATGATGACATCTTCACTTTCTTTTGTGTAATAGTCCATTTTCCTCGGCTTGGACTTTTCACCAAGTCATTATAAGCTAAAACATTTAAATCTCGCTGTATCGTACGAGGAGTGATACCGAATTCCTCTACAAGCTCCTGAGTTGTTACAGTTCCGTTTTTCCGAATAAACATATAAACGGATTTGATACGGTTTAACATCCGGTTAGTCGAAGGTTTCAAAAAACCACTCCCTATCCAATTTATAAACCCATGGCAAGTGCCTGCAACCGACAGTTTCAGTTAAGAAACATGTCCTTTCAGTTATATGTAGTCTTCTTTTTCCCGAGACAACTCCTTTTTTGGTTTAACAGAAGAAATAATCAAGATGTCATACTAATTATTAATATTGTAAACCTATTTTCAGATAATTTCTAGTCACTTGCATGATTTTACATTATTTTTCTCTTTTTCCTTCTAAATATACAAAAGCATCCTCCATTCTTTTTAACATCATATATATGGCTAAAGAAGCCTGTTTTATGTTCTAAATATTCAAAAAAATAAAGGAAAAACTTTTTTATTGGTTTAAAGAATGAAATGTTAGGGAAGTTATTATAGATTGAAATTATCTAGTTGGAGGAAACTCATGATTACATTTGCTGGTGTGTCTAAGGCTTTTGGAGAAAAAGAAGTCGTCACTTCTTTGGATTTCTCCATAGAAAAAGGAGAACTATTTGTATTAATAGGTCCAAGCGGCTGTGGTAAAACAACAACACTAAAGATGATTAACCGCTTAGAAGAAACGAGTGGTGGATCAATTACAATAAATGAAAGGAATATTAGTGATTATGCTCTTCATGATTTACGTTATGACATCGGCTATGTGTTGCAACAGATAGCTCTCTTTCCGCATATGACAGTAGAAGAGAATATAGCCATTGTACCAGAATTAAAAAAATGGAATAAAAGTAAAATTCATCAACGTGTGACAGAATTATTAGACTTAGTGGGATTGGATGCAGGTACGTATCGTAACCGAAAGCCAGCTGAGCTATCTGGTGGTCAGCAACAAAGAGTAGGTGTCGCCCGTGCTTTAGCTGCCAATCCTGAAGTGATATTAATGGACGAACCATTTAGTGCGCTTGATCCGATTACGAGAGTGAAGCTACAAGATGATTTATTGTTAATGAAGAGAAATATAAATAAAACAATTGTCTTTGTGACACATGATATGAAAGAAGCGCTAAAGCTAGGTGATCGCATTGCTATTATGAATGAAGGAAAAATGGTCCAAATTGGTACACCCGAAGAGCTGAGGTATCAACCTGAAAGTCAATTTGTTGAAGAGTTCATCACTTCAACTGACCAAACAGTTGATCGATTTGCCATTAATCATGTGATGATTCCTTTTGATACGAGCGATGTATTAATCACTGAAACAGTAACGACAAACATAAGTAAAGAGCAAGTGCTAGATCAACTGGTCACACATGAAAAAATAGCAGTGGAAGAAGATGGTGTTATCGTTGGGATGATTACAAGGGAGAGTGTCATTCAGTTTTTAGCCACTCAAGCGAAAGATGTGGGTGGAGAGTATGAATGAACTTATTAACGTTTTATCAGAGAGACAAGACCAATTGCTCAATGCATTAATTGAGCATATGCAAATTTCATTTATTAGTTTATTATTTGCCGTGATTATTGCAATCCCACTAGGGGTTATCTTAACGAGGAATGAAAAGGTAGCAGAACCCATTCTTGGCATTGCGGCAGTTATTCAAACAATCCCTTCATTAGCTTTACTTGGCTTATTAATTCCCTTATTAGGTATTGGTAAAATCCCAGCTATTATTGCTTTAGTTGCCTATGCTCTTTTACCAATCTTACGAAATACATATACAGGAATTAAAGAAGTTGATCCAGCCTTAAAAGAGGCGGCCAGTGCGATGGGAATGAAATCTGCACAACGGTTGATGAAAGTTGAACTCCCTCTAGCGATACCTGTCATTATGGCTGGAATCCGTACAGGTATGGTTCTAATTATAGGAACGGCAACTCTAGCAGCACTTATAGGTGCAGGAGGCCTAGGAGATATTATTTTACTAGGGATTGACCGCAATGATTCTACACTAATTGTGATTGGCGCTATTCCAGCGGCCCTTTTAGCTATTTTATTTGATTTTATTTTAAGAAGGTTCCAGAAATTATCATTTAAGAAAGCGCTGGTAGGTGTCAGTATTGGAGCTATAATTGCCTTGTTTGTAACGGTGTCTCCTTATATCTTTCAACAAGAGAAAGACTTGAAGATTGCCGGAAAACTTGGATCAGAACCTGAGATTCTTATCAATATGTATAAATTATTGATTGAAGAAGAAACAGACTTAACGGTTGAGCTCCAGCCAGGACTGGGTAAGACTTCTTTTGTATTTAAAGCTTTAACTTCCGGTAGTATTGATATTTATCCTGAATTCACTGGTACAGTGATTGCTGAGTTTTTAAAGGAAGAAGCAGTAAGCACAGACCAAACAGCCGTCTATGAACAAGCGAAAGAAGGAATTCAAGAGGAATTCGATTTAGTTCTATTAGAACCAATGGAATATAATAATACCTATGCATTAGCTGTGCTTAATGAATTTGCCGATGAACATGAACTTCAAACAATATCCGACTTAAAAGCAATTGAAAGCATGATGAAACCAGGATTTACACTCGAATTCTCTGATCGTGAAGATGGTTACATCGGTATTCAGGAGTTGTATGGCTTAAGTTTTTCTGAAGTGGTGACAATGGAGCCTAAATTAAGGTATACCGCTTTGGAAAATGGTGAAATCAATCTTGTTGATGCCTACTCAACTGATTCTGAGTTAGAAGAGTATGGACTAACTGTTCTAGAAGATGATCAATCACTATTTCCTCCTTATCAAGGTGCACCGTTATTGAGACAAGAAACAATTGAGAAATATCCGGAAATTGTTGATCCTCTCAATCAGTTGGCAGGGAAGATAACAGACGATGAGATGCGAAAAATGAACTATGCAGTGAATGTTGATGGGAAAAGTGCCAAAGAAGTAGCAGAAGAATATTTAAAAGAGAAAGGTCTTATCCAGTAGTGAACAAGAAAGATAAGAAAGTCCGAACAATGTGATGGGTTGTTCGGACTTTTAACGTTTATTAAAGAAATGATCAATAATGAATATAAGATGTAGACTTTGAAATAGAAACATACCGTACATATCGTTATATTTTTAAGGGTAGTGTTATAATAACCATGAAAGCACTTACTTTATTAATCCTTTTAAAAGAGAAGGATGTTGATTACATATAGCAGGAGGTTTTTACATTGGGTGATATTAATTGGCAAGAAGAAGTTATGAAAAGAAAGGACGACTTAATTAAAGATACACAAAAGTTATTGCAAATTAAAAGTGTGCTAGATGAGGAAAATGCCACATCTGATGCACCGCTCGGTAAAGAGGTAAAAGAAGCGTTAACCTATCTATTGAATTTAGGTGAAACCGATGGTTTTATAGCAAAAAATGTTGAGAATCTTGCTGGTCACCTAGAGTTTGGACAAGGTGAAGAGTTACTCGGCATACTTTGTCATGTCGATGTTGTTCCTGAGGGAGATGGCTGGTCCAGTGATCCTTATGCTGCCGAAATAAGAGATGGTAAAATCTTTGCTCGTGGAGCGATTGATGATAAAGGACCAACAATGGCTGCGTATTACGCAATGAAAATTGTCAAAGAGTTAGGCCTGGATATGAACAAACGTGTAAGGATGATTATTGGTACGGATGAAGAGAGTGATTGGCGTTGTGTGGACCGATACTTTGAAGTAGAAGAAATGCCAACTTTAGGTTTTGCCCCAGATGCAGATTTTCCTATTATTTATGCAGAAAAGGGCATTGCTGACTTTGACCTTGTGCAAAAAGAAATTATTCGCGGTGTCGCTTCCTCACAAGTAAAAGTGCTCTCACTCCAGTCAGGTAAAAGATACAATATGGTTCCTGATTTTGCTAAAGCATCACTTATGGTTCAATATGAGCCAACTGAAGTTGTACAAATGTATGTTGACTTCTTAAAGGAAAAAGAACTTCAAGGTAAATATTATATGGACAATGGTGAACTTATTCTTGAGCTTGAAGGTGTATCTGCACATGGGATGGAGCCGAATTTGGGTAAAAACGCCGGACTATTATTAGCAGATTTTCTCTCAAGTTTAAAGCTAGATCAACAAGCAGACCAATTTATCGGTTTCATAGCGAAGCATTTTGCTAATGATTCTAGAGGTAATCAGTTAGGTATTGCCTTCTCGGACGATATCACGGGAGACTTGACAATCAATGTAGGTAAAATCTATTACAAGCAACAAACTGGAGGTAGATTGGGTTTAAATATGAGATATCCAGTTACTACTGATATTGAATCTACATTGAAGAAAATTGAACAAAAAGCTCAAACATTGGGGATGCTATTTGAAAACCTAGATGATTCAAGACCACATCACGTAGATGGTGACTCTTTCCTCATTCAAACATTAAAAAAAGTGTATACAGAACAGACTGGGGAAGAAGCTGAATTACTTTCGATAGGTGGAGGAACCTATGCGCGTTCATTAAAAGCTGGAGTAGCTTTTGGTGCGTTATTCCCTGGGAGAGAAGATGTAGCCCATCAAAAAGATGAATATATGTATATTGAAGATTTATTGAAAGCAACGGCCATCTATGCAGAAGCAATATACGAATTAACAAAATAATCTATTGATAAATGCTGTTTTCCTTGGTAAGATAGCGTTGAAGTTTAGCACTTTAAAGGAAAAATGAAATCGTTGAAGGAGATGCTCTATCATGAATTATGTCATTTTTAATGGCAATATCATTGAAAGATCGGAAGCAAATGTTGATATTGAAGACCGTGGCTACCAATTTGGTGACGGAGTGTATGAAGTCATTCGCGTCTATAATAGCAAAATGTTTACAGCGACAGAACATTTGGAGCGAATTATTTTAAGCGCAAAAAAAATTGGCATGGAGTTAACTTATACTGTTAATGAAATGAAAGAGCTGTTAACACAATTAATAACAAAAAATTCATTAGAGCATGGAACGATTTATATGCAATTCTCAAGAGGAGTAGCTCCACGTAATCATCCATACCCTACTTCTGATGTAGCTCATTCATTTGTGGCTTATACGAAGGAAGTAGCACGTCCGCTTGCGAATTTAGAAAATGGTGTCAAAGCCATATTAAAAGAAGATATTCGCTGGTTACTTTGCGATATTAAAAGCTTAAATTTACTTGGTAATGTCATGGCTAAACAAGAGGCTGTGTCAAAAGGATGTTATGAAGCGATTCAACATCGTGGCGAAGTTGTAACAGAAGGTAGCTCATCTAACATTTCTATTATTAAAGATGGAACACTTTACACACATCCTGCGTCCAATCTGATTTTAAATGGCATCACTCGTCGTAAAATGATTGAGGTTTGTGAAAAAGATGGTATTCCGGTAGTGGAAGAGCCGTTCTCGTTAAATGATTTAAATACAGCGGATGAAGTATTTTTATCTAGCACAACTTCAGAAATTACACCTATTATTCAAATAAATGAAAAACTAGTAGGTGAAGGTGTACCTGGCGTTTTAACGAAGAGAATTCAAGGATTATTTGATGCAGCGATTGAAAGCGAATGCGGAAGATTAACAACGACAGTGTAATGATTATCAATATAAAGGGAAGATAGAATTCTTTCTAACCATAAGTAATATCAAAAACTGCACCCCACTTGTTAGACGGTATCTAACAAGTGGAGGTGCTCTTTTATTACTAGCAGGCCTTTTCATGAATAAAGTCAGCTATATTTAATACCTTTCTTGATTGCACACAAATCATTAATCGTCTTCATGAGTATGAAAAAAACCGGGCGTGGAGCTGCTTCTTTAGCTGCATAGGATGCTCAAGCAAATTTCCACTTTCAAGGACATTATCGTAAAATTACCAACTTTAATATCTCTAAATATCCAGCACTTTTCAAAAAATCGTACCAAATTTTTCATGATTTTCGAGTGTAGACTTTTTGTTCTTTCAGAGGACTAGTATATAATTATGACATGAAATAAACAGAAGAATTGAATGAAAAGAGGATGTTTTATGAAAAGAAGTCATGCTTGGATGATTGTACGAGCTGGCGTGCTTATACTCACTTTGGTGTTGGTCGGCTGGTTCGTCATAAAAACATTCACCCTTACCTATCCTTTCTGGTTGGCTGCCTTATTTGCCTGGTTTTTACAGCCCCTTGTTCGGTTATTACAAAGTAAATTACGCTTTTCTTCAGGATGGGCAAGCTTCGTTGGCTTGTTAGGCGGTGTTCTTGTTATATGCGGTATGATTACTGGCCTATTGTTCTTACTAATCGCCAATTTTAAAACCTTTTTCTTGCAAATCCCTAACTGGATAGAGGGCGCTTCTATTAATGTGCAACACTTTTTTAATACGGTTATTTTACCTTTTTGGCAAGATGCGTCAGGGTTATTTAACTCAATTGGTTCGGGTAATAATCAGGCAATGAAGCAAGGAATAATGGAACTTGGTTCACAGGTTGGTTCTATTTTAGGAGATATTGGTCAAGGAGTTGTTGATTGGTTATCTCAGTTGCTACTCAGCTTGCCTACTTTTTTTGTTGCCTTTATTTTTTTCTTATTAAGCATTTACTTTATGGGAAAAGATTGGGGACAATATAGAAGTTTTTTTAGGAGAATTCTCCCTTTTCGTATGAGAGTGAAGGCAAAAGAGTTTAACTTTGCCATAAGAAACCGACTGTTTGGTTTTATACGAGCGCAGTTTATTCTAATGATCGCAACAGGAATTATTGTCTTCATTGGTCTTGCTATTTTGCGAGTAGAAAATATATTTACACTAGCGGTTATTATAGGTATCGCAGAACTTCTACCTTATTTAGGCACAGGGACAATCCTCATTCCTTGGAGTGTTTATCTTCTCATTACAGGAGATGTCAGACTTGGGGTTGGCATTGCCATTGTTTATGGCGTGACATTAGTCGTAAGACAATTGTTAGAGCCCAAAGTTTTATCGAGCAGCATGGATTTAAATCCGGTTGCTGTGTTAATCTCTCTTTTTGTTGGTCTCCAATTATTCGGAGCATTTGGCTTATTTATTGGTCCAGTCACACTTGTTTTGCTTATCATTCTTCACGATATAAAGATTACACATAGTATTTATTACTTTATAAGAGATGGGTTTAAGAATGAAAAAGATGGTTAGTTTGGTGAAATAGAAAAAACGAACAATTTGTTCGTTTTTCATTTACAGTGATTTTATGTACCAACGATCCATAGCTGAATGTTCTGACCCTTTTAGTGGCTCATGAAGTAATTCAAACCCATATGATTGATATAGGCGATCCGCAATTGTTAGTGTATTGTGTGTTTCTAAATAACAATACTGATAATGTTGTTTTGCAAATGTGAGAGCAGTATCCATTAACTTTTTGGATAAGCCCAGTCCTTTAGCTTTAGGTGAAACATATAGTTTTTGTAATTCACATATTCCTTCGTCTAAGTCAAAAGGAGCAATGCCGATACCTCCAATGATTTCTTTTTCCATCTCAACAATCCAATAGGCTGAGCCTGGGGTTTCGTCATAGTATTGATGGAGCGAATCTAATTGAGGATCGTAATAAGCCGTTCCTGGAATAGCTAAATTGGCTGACTCTAATGCTTCTTTTATAATTGCTGCAATCTGTAAGTTATCTTTCTGCTTAATTTTTCGAATATTGATCATAGGAACCTTCCTTAATTAAACGGTTAATCATATTGATTGTTTGCATGTGGATTCCCTCGTGAAAGATGGTTCTGATGAGGACATCCTCAATGGTGCACATACCCATATCAATAGGTTGATATTCGCGATTTAAGATATCACCATAATGATGTTCAATAACTGTCGGTTGGTCACGAAGTAATCCGATAAGATCTTCATAAGAAGGTGTGCATTCATTGAAATCAGTTGGTGTTGTACCGAAACCAAAGAATGAATGATAGGCTGATAAGTCTATGATGACCTCCCTTGTTAACGATTGTATCCATAAGTACTGATCAAGGTAAATATGCCCCATATGCCATCTGATGTTATTGCGGAAACCGAAAGGAATGATTTCTGCTTGTTCTGCAGATACATCCTTGAGGATTGATAGCACTTCCTCACGATACGTGTGTAATTGATTCATAAGAACAGTATGACGTCTGATCAACGGAATCACCTCGTAATATTTGTTAAACCATCTTGTACATTAAAACATCGTCAACATATACATCATGACTAAGCTTAATATCTTTTATTTTTCGTCCTTCTTCCAAAAAGCCCATTTTTTCATAAAGATGGATAGCGGGGTAATTAGTAGAAAACACTCCTAAGCATAATTTTTCAATGAAAGGATGTCCCTCAGCCCATTTAATCAGTGTTTGCAATAATTGCATGCCAATGCCCTTTTTACGATAGCTTGAGTCAACATATAAACTAAAACTACCATGATGAGCTAGTCGGGATATGGATGATGAGCGAAATATTATACATCCAACGACTCTTTGATCAGACTTAGCGACAAAGACAACCGCGTGTTTTTTGCTATGTGTGATGATTGCAGATAATTTCTTTCTTTCTTCAGCTATATTTGCTAAAAATTCATCGTTTGTAGTAATGAAAAAACGATTTTCTTCAACGATCCCTTTCTGCAAAGTAAGAATATCATCTACATCAGCTAACAACGCTTGGTATACTTTCAACAGCAACCACACTCCTTACTTTTGCTACAATCAATAAAATTATACGAAATATTCATACAAATAGTAAAGTGAAAATGTACCATGAGGGTTGCCACATAAGTATTTTGGCAATATGATATACTAATAAATAGGTGAGAAAATTACCTTTTATAGGAATTTATTTACGTTCTATATAGAACATGGGCATCTAGTGTGAATAGATGCTCTTTATTGTTTTAATTTTAAGGTTGTAAGTGAGGTTATATAAATGAGTGGATATACAGAAAAAGGAAATTTTTCGCTTCTTCAACAAGCTCTAAAGGTGAACAAAAAACCTTTTCCATGGGTAAAGGCTTTTCTAGCTGGATTAGCTGCAGGTCTTCCGGTTATTATTGGTATCCTGTTTGGAGAGCTAGAGTATGGTTTATTAACAGGTATGGGGGGGTTTACCTATCTTTATGTATTTAATATCCCTTATGCCCAAAGAGCAAAAAAACTATTTTTCGTTGTCATAGGTATTACTTTATCCTCCTTCTTAGGGACAATTGCTGCACCGTTTCCACTTGCTGTTGCAATCATTATGGGTATAATTGCTGCAATGGCCACGTTTGTCTTTGGAGCGTTACGGTTTACTGGGCCAAGTGCGATCTTTTTTGTATTAGTGTTCGCGATGACTTCTGGAATGCCTACAGAGCCTGAGCTAGCGTTTCAGCGTGCTGGGTTTGTGTTTTTAGGTGGTGCACTTTCATGGGTGATTGCGATGGCAGGATGGTTTGTGAATCCTTTTGGACCTGAAACAGATGTTGTTAAGAGAGCTTATAATGAATTAATCATTTTGATAAAAAGTATTGGTACAGAGCAGTTTGGTGAACAGAGGTATAAAGTGATGTCCTCCTTAAATGAAGTCGAGGATATCTTAATTGCTGGCTACTTACCTCTTAGAAGGCAGAAGAGATATGATCGTTTATATGTGTTAAATGATCATTTGAATCGCATTTTTCTAGAGGTGATTAAAAACTTTTTAAACGAGAAAACAGCGCCACCACAAAAATTAATAGAACAGCTTCAAGTTTTATCGAATTCAGTTGATAAAAGCAGATTGGATATAATTGAAATCGAAGAAGATGAAGTAAGAGGCTGGCACGCCAAGTATAAACAATTATATGCAATTATTAAACGCCTCGATTGGGATACAGAAGATATATCTTCTCATGTGAAAGAAGAAATAGAAATTTCTAAACCCACTGTTAGAAAAGCTTTACTTCATTCATTTGATAAGAACTCGATTGTATTACTGTCTGCTATGAGAATTGGAATTATGACGATCATTGCAGGAATTATCGCTTACCAATTTCATTTTGAACGTTCATTTTGGGTTCCTCTTTCTTGTGTAGCTGTCATGTCTGGAGCAACAGTCGTTGCCACTTATCATCGTGCAATTCAACGTGGAATTGGAACAATAGTGGGGATCTTAATCGCTAGCTTTATACTTAGTTTTCACCCTACAGGACTTGTCATAGCCATATTAATCTTTTTACTTACCTTTATTACAGAATTATTTATTGTGAAAAACTATGGATTAGCAGCAATCTTTTTTACACCTAATGCGTTGATGATGGCAGAAACAGTAACCCCAGGTGATTTTGCTTTTACTTATTTCGCACAAGCAAGAATAATTGATGTTTTTATAGGTAGCATCATTGGTTTATTAGGTGTTTTAATTATTGGGAGGAGCTCAGCCTCTAGTAGGCTACCCCACCTCATTTCAAAAACAATTCGTAGTCAAGCTCAGCTCATGTTTACAATGTTTTCAAACCATACAAAAGATGGTCATGTATCAGAAAGAGAACTATCTAAATTGAAAACAAATATTCAAGGCTTAAAGACTGTATATAATACAGCAGCTGGTGAAATCCCAATCGATCGCAGCGCATTAACCTATTATTGGCCAGTTGTTTTTTGGTTAGAGCAAATCACCTATTTTCTTGAAAAAACAGCAGAAGAGAAAGAGCAGCAGGTGAAATTATCTGATGAGGCTTTAGCGCAACTCTTGTATTCTTATGAATCTTTAGCTAATGCAGCGTACAGAGAGCACGCTCCAGCAAATTTGTCCTTTCCTAAAATGCAAGGTTTATCTAACTTGAAAAATGACATGATTCATCTTCAAAGATCATTACAAATGCACGAAGAAAAGCATCCATCATAGGGTGCTTTTTTTTAATGATAAAACGCTAGTATGTCATAAAAGAAACCTGTATATAGGCGTTGGCATTAAAATGATCAATGTGTTGATTCCCTCTTTTTTATAATTATTATTTAAAAAAAATGATTATTTTTGTTTTAGAAAGAATAGGGAGGGTAAATAGAAACAACTATTCCTTAAAAATAATTACATAATAAAAGGAGAGAATCACTATGTCTAAAAATGATAAAGACAAACAACTTGAAAATTTTAGAAGTAATGACAATAAGGATAAAGACTTAACAACAAACGGTGGAGTAAAACTTTCAGAAGATGATCATTCTTTAAAAGCTGGTACAAGAGGTCCAACATTACTAGAGGATTTCCATTTACGTGAGAAGTTAACACATTTTGACCATGAAAGAATTCCTGAACGTGTTGTTCATGCAAGGGGGTTTGGCGCTCACGGTGAGTTTCAAGTTTATGATGATTCAATGAAGGCTTTCACGAAAGCGAAATTTTTAACTAATCCTCATACGACAACGCCTGTTTTTGTCAGATTTTCAACAGTTGTTGGTTCGCGTGGTTCACTTGATACGCCGAGAGATGCGAGGGGATTTGCAACGAAATTTTATACAGAAGAAGGAAATTATGATTTAGTAGGTAATAATATTCCTGTGTTTTTCATCCAAGATGGTATTAAATTTCCTGATTTAATTCACGCAGTGAAACCTGAACCGCATAATGAAATGCCACAAGCTGCTTCTGCACATGATACTTTTTGGGATTGGGTTTCGCAAAATCAGGAATCTGCCCATATGGTGATGTGGGTGATGAGTGACCGTGGTATTCCGCGAAGTTATCGTACAATGGAAGGATTCGGTGTTCATACATTTAGATTGGTTAATGATAAAGGCGAAGGTCACTTTGTTAAGTTTCACTGGAAACCAGTATTAGGCACACATTCCCTTGTTTGGGACGAGGCACAAAAGTTAGGAGGAAAAGACCCTGATTTCAATCGCCGTGATTTATGGGAGTCTATCGAAGCAGGCGACTATGCTGAATACGAACTTGGTGTGCAAATTTTAGAAGAGAAGGATGAATTTTCGTTTGATTTTGATATTCTGGATCCAACGAAGATTTGGCCAGAAGAAGAAATTCCGGTTCGTAAAATTGGTAAAATGACACTGAATCGCAATGTAGACAATGTGTTTGCTGAAACAGAACAAGTAGCCTTCCAGGTTGGGAATGTAGTACCTGGTATTGATTTTACGAATGATCCATTATTACAAGCAAGATTGTTTTCCTATACAGATACCCAACTCATTCGTTTAGGTGGTCCAAATTTCCATGAGCTACCTATTAATAGACCCGTTTGCCCTTTCCACAATAATCAAAGAGATGGTTATGGTCGCCAAACGATTAATACAGGACAAGCTGCTTATCATAATAATACCCTAGCAAATGGTTCGCCGAATACGGTTGAAGAATCTGAAGGTGGTTATGCTCACTATCAAGAAAAAGTAGAAGGTAGGAAAATTAGAGAACGAAGTGATAGTTTTGAAGATCACTTTAGTCAAGCTACACTGTACTGGAATAGCTTGAGCGATATAGAAAAAGAACATACGATTAGTGCTTTTCAATTCGAATTGAGTAAAGTGGAAAGCCATGCTGTAAAAGAGCGTGTAGTCGAAATGTTTAGTCACGTAAATAGTGATCTTGCTAATCGCATTGCTGAAAAAGTGGGTGTTGATGCAGTTGAAAATAATAATGAGACAACTACAGCGAAATCATCACCTGCACTAAGTCAACAAAACACAATCTTTTCAGCAGCTACACGTAAACTAGCAATCATTGTTACGGATGGATTTGAAGGTGAAAAAGCAAAGTCAATCATCAATGATTTGCAAGAAGCCGGTGTGAACCCATGTATTGTAAGTGACCGTCTTGGCACAATTAGAGGGAGTGGAGGAGTAGAGTTACAAGCAAAACATACATTTGCTAGTGACAGTTCAGTGGTATTTGATGGTGTGTATCTTATTGGTAGTGATGAAGTTGATGCAACCTTTAAGCATGATGCATTGCTGTTTATAGATGAAGCATACCAACACTTCAAACCAATCGCTGCTACTGGTGATGCCATCTATTGGATTAAAGATTTAGATTATCCTAGTGAAGAAGGCATTTTACTAGAAGAACAATCAGGTAATGATTTTGCGAAACAAATAATTGATGCTTTGTCCGCTCACAGATTTTGGAATCGGTCGCAAGTATAATGACTAAGTAGGAAAGCAGAGACGTCATCTAATGGTGTCTCTGTTTTTTGCGTTCAATAGTAAATTTAACTACATGTATCATGCTTTCTATCATACGTAGTTGTTTTATAGAGAATTTCTTCAATGATTATGATGTATTGTTTTTGAAATAGTTGTACTCTCAATTTCATTAATCAAATCATCATTATCTTCTCTTATCTGTTAGATACAGTATAGACGATTAGTGCCATCCAAACGCCGGTAATAGGTCTATTTTAAAAACTCCTTTATAAAATCAACCCCTCTCTTGTATTACTTATTATGCCTGATGATTAATAAATAGTTGAATACCTTAAGGTGTTATGAAAGCTTATACTAGTTGAATGATAATCAAATCATTGCTCACATGTGCCAGAAATAGAGTAAACTAGTCAATAACGGTTGTAACCAAAGGGGATGGAGTAAAATTGAGTGAACATCAAGTGTCTATCATTGATTTTGCGAGGAGGGGACAATCTATTTATATTGTCCTACAAGGGTACGATGCACGATCCGATAAACCATTTGCAGGAGAAGTGAGAATTCTAGGGAATAACATATATGGTGATATGATTCATCCGAATAAGTCACTTTTATCTGAAAGCTGCCGTCAGTTTATTAAGGATACAATACGAAGAAAACTTCAAAATCAAGAAATATAAGATTGAACAAAGTGAGGGGAAGAAATGGGAGAACCGATTCAATCGAGTTATAGTGAGAGTGAAAGAGAGAGATTATATAAAAGAACTTTAACGGTTGTAAGTATTTCTCAGTTGTTTGGTGGAGCAGGTTTGGCTGCAGGCATTACGGTAGGAGCGTTATTAGCAGAGGATATATTAGGAACGCCTTCATATGCAGGCTTGCCAACAGCTTTATTCACGATTGGATCAGCAGTTACTGCTTTTATAGTAGGGAAAACTTCTCAACATTATGGCAGAAGAATTGGACTTACTATAGGTTTTATTGTTGGTGGACTAGGAGCATTAGGGGTTGTTTTGGCAGCTATATTACAGAATATTTTTCTATTATTCTTTTTCTTATTCCTTTATGGAGCAGGTACGGCAACCAATTTACAAGCGAGATATGCCGGCAGTGATTTGGCTAATGAGAATCAAAGAGGAAAAGCAGTTAGTTTAACAATGGTTATGACCACATTTGGAGCAGTATTAGGGCCCAATCTAGTTAATATTATGGGGGAGGTGGCAGGCCGATTAACCATTCCTCCTTTAGCTGGCCCGTTTTTAT
Organism: Cytobacillus sp. FSL R7-0696; assembly: GCF_038006865.1. Classification (NCBI taxonomy): domain Bacteria; kingdom Bacillati; phylum Bacillota; class Bacilli; order Caryophanales; family Bacillaceae; genus Cytobacillus; species Cytobacillus sp. FSL R7-0696. The sequence goes on from NZ_JBBOWA010000001.1 coordinate 2,851,525, forward strand.
TATCTGCCCTTGCATACATAGCTGCTGGGATTGTATTGTTTATTTTATTACGCCCAGATCCATTTATCTTAGCGAAGCAATGGGTAGCTGAAGAAGAAAAACAAATGAGTAATTCCGTTATTGCTACCAAAAATGTAAATAAATATCATATCGTTGTTGGGGCAACAGTTATGATTTTAACACAGTTAATTATGGTAGCGATTATGACGATGACCCCTGTTCATATGCTTCATCATGGTCATACACTACAAGCAATCGGAGTGGTAATTGGCGTTCATATTGGTGCGATGTATTTACCATCTCTATTTACAGGTGTTCTAGTTGATCGATTAGGTAGATATTTTATTGCTATTGCTGCAGGTGTTACATTATTGTTATCTGGAATTACCGCTGCCAGTGTGCCTGAAGATTCTTTATTTGGATTAATCTTAGCTTTAGCTTTATTAGGGTTAGGCTGGAACTTCGGTTTAATCAGTGGAACGACATTAATTGTTGATGGAACAACCAATGAAAACAGAGCTCATATTCAGGGAAAAGTCGATGTGTTTATTGCCCTATCTGGTGCGACCGGTGGGTTGCTTTCGGGCATGGTTGTTGCTCATTCTAGTTATGCTACTTTAAGTATAGTTGGTGGATTGATTTCATTCATTTTAGTACCAATTGTCTTCTGGCCAAAGTTAGCAAAAGCAAATAGCTAATGGGAAATGAATAACCACGAACCAAATTCATTTGGCTCGTGGTTATTTTAGATAAAAGCAAAACTGTCCAAGCTGTTTTTATTTTGTTTGTAAATAGTACCAAATCAAATTTGTAAACGTATGAGCTTGTAGTTCGATCTCTGTCTTGTCTAGTGAGGTTTGGAAAGGTTTGAGTAAAGGTAACAGAACAGGTTTACGAATTCGATCTGCTTTTAATTCTGTTAATATCGCATCAAATAAATCTTGTTGATCTTCATCAAATTGGTGCTGTTCTTGCAATTGCTGAGCAAACTCAAAAATTTCTTCAATTTTGATAATCCGTTTATTTATATGAGTTCTTAGCTGATTAATAGCTGAATAATTGAGAAGAGAAACGCCACTAGATTTCATCGTTTGTAAAATCATCTCTAAATAAGATAGTGTCACATCAATAAGTTGTTTTAAATCATAAACATTGTTCGTAATTCTTTTCACAAATAGAAGGTGTTGGAGCATTCCAGTAAATAAGACAACTCCTTCAAACGCGTAATCTCTAGTGTCTTCTCCAAATACCTCAATAACTCTAAAAGTTAACCATTCCATATCGTACACTCTATGTTGTAAAACGAGTTTTTTTAAATCCTTTTCATTTGAATGCAATATCGCTTCAAACAATCGATGAAGATTACTGGCTTCTTGCAGTGTGTATAAAAGGGAGATTTGATCAATAAAGACGTCTCTATCTTTTGTATCTTTCCCCACTTGTAGTGCAATTCTTCTTTGACTTGCTTCATAGCGCAAATCCTCTAATATCTCAGCGATACAATCATTTTTTGTGGCGAAATAATTGTAGAATGTCCCTTTGGAAATATTTGCTGAATCAATAATATCTTGTACAGATGTTTGTTGAATCCCCTTTTCTTGAAACAGTTTCAATGCTGCATCTGCCACTTTCTTCTTCTTGTTATTCATCGTGTATTCCCCACCCTTATGGCTTTCATTATAGATTCTTAAGAAGAGAAATACAATGCAATTGAACTTTTAGTATAAATATGTTGACCAATTTATACTTTGGGTTTAAAATGGTTCAGTACTCGAAATAAAAAAATAAAAAGGATGAGAAAGTATGGATTCAAGTTTACAACCTCAAAAACCTCCGTATTTAATGCTTGCGATATTATTTGTCGGTGCGTTTGTGTCTTTCTTAAATAATTCATTATTAAATGTGGCATTGCCTAGTATTATGGTCGATTTAAATGTAGAAAATTATTCTACAGTTCAGTGGCTGGCAACTGGGTATATGCTAGTTAGTGGCGTGCTTGTTCCTGCTTCAGCATTCTTACTAACACGTTTTAAAAATCGTAGCTTATATATTTTCTGTATGTCTGTATTTACAATTGGTACAGCGATGGCTGCATTTGCACCAAACTTTGGTATGTTATTAGCAGGTCGCATGGTTCAGGCTGCAGGTGCATCCGTTATGGGGCCTTTATTAATGAACGTCATGCTTGTTAGTTTTCCTCGTGAAAAACGCGGTACGGCAATGGGTGTGTTTGGGTTAGTTATGATTACTGCACCAGCCATTGGTCCGACTTTGTCTGGGTATATTGTTCAATATCACGATTGGCGTGTTCTTTTTGAGATGATTTTGCCATTAGCAATCATCAGCTTATTACTATCTATTTGGAAATTAGAGAACGTTATGCCTCAAAATAAAAATGTGCAACTTGATTATTTTTCAGTCGTGCTATCTTGTCTAGGTTTCGGCGGCTTGCTGTATGGATTTAGTTCTGCAAGTGCTGATGGTTGGACAGATACATGGGTACTAACGACTTTAATTGTTGGTGGCATTTCACTTATTCTCTTTATTATTCGTCAAATGACAATGGAAAAACCACTATTAGATTTACGTGTATATAAATATCCGATGTTTGCACTGGGATCAGTGATTGCAATTGTTAATGCGGTCGCAATGTTTTCAGGTATGATCTTAACTCCAGCATATGTCCAGAGTGTTCGTGGAATATCGCCGCTCGATTCTGGTCTGTTAATGCTTCCAGGAGCAATTGTGATGGGAATTATGTCACCGATCACTGGTAAGTTATTTGATAAATTTGGACCGCGTATGTTAGCTGCTGTTGGTTTAATAGTGACAGCTATTTCAACTTATATGTTAGCTAATTTACAAATCGATACATCCTATAGTCATATTGTGATTATCTATGCGTTGAGAATGTTTGGTATGTCAATGGTAATGATGCCAATTATGACAAATGGTATGAACCAAATTCCAAATCGCTTAAATCCACATGGAACAGCAATAAATAACACAGCTCAACAAGTTTCGGGTTCAATCGGTACAGCTATATTAGTAACGATTATGAATAGTGTCACACAATCTGAAGCAGAAAGCTTAATGACAGGTGTAGACCCTACAACAATGACAGAAGCAACAACTGCTGCAGTTACTCAACAAGCGTTACTAGCAGGTATACAATATGCCTTCTATGTATCACTTGCCATTAATATTGTTGCACTTATACTCGTATTATTTATAAAACGAGTGGATACAAGTGAGGAAGCAGTACGTAAGTTAGAAGAAGAGGAAGAGAATAGGCATTCAAAACAAGTGAGTGCAGAAGTATAAGAGAATGGCCATTCGATAAATCGAGTGGCCTTTTTTTTGGTGTTCTAAACATAACGCATATGAGCGGGGAACACGCGAAAGAAATATTGGAGGGTTTCTTTAGGGCACATTGGAAGCACAAGGTACATATTAAATGTGTGGTTTGCATATTACTCAGAAGCGAGAATGGGAATGAAAGCCGAGCAATGCGAACTTGCAAGTCATTTAGCAGGAAAGACACAAATGAAAACTAAAATAGGAAATTAGGGAATCAAATTGGATACACACGAGGTGTGAAAGCTTGGTAAACTTGGTTAACGGGGGATCGGTTTTTAATTTAGGAGTGTAATAATAAAAAAGCCGGACAAATCTACGATAGCATTCGTCCGGCTTTCTAGCTCTATATTCAAATTTTAAATAAATCACTTGATAAATATCGTTCACCTGTGTCACAAACAATGAATACAACGACATCATCTGGTGTGAAATCTTTAGCGACCTGTATCGCTGCGAAACAAGCAGCTCCAGATGATGGCCCGACAAGGATGCCCTCTTTTCGTGCGAGGTCTCTTGTTGTTTGATAGGCGTCTTCGTCTGTGATTTGATGTATTTCATCATAGACATTTGTGTTTAAGATATCTGGTATAAAGCCAGGACTCGTCCCTACTAATTTATGTTTTCCTGGTTCTCCACCGGAAAGCACAGGAGAACCTTTTGGTTCTACAACATGGACTTGGAGTCCCTTATAATAATCTTTCAATACTTCCCCGGTTCCTGTAATGGTTCCCCCTGTCCCTGCAGTAGCAACGAATGCAGACAAATCCTTACCTATTTGTTTCATCCCATCAATAATTTCAATAGCAGTTGAATGCCTATGGGCATCTGGGTTAGCATTATTTTCAAATTGCATAGGGATAAAGCTATTAGGAATTTGTTTAGCTAATTCTTTTGCTTTTCTAATTGAACCAGGCATTTTTTCATCTCCTGGTGTGAGAACAACTTCTGCACCGTACGCTTTTAATAAATTAATTCTTTCTTTCGTCATCGTATCGGGCATAACGAGTATACTTTTATATCCTCTAGCGGCAGCATTCATAGCCAGACCTATGCCTGTATTTCCGCTTGTAGGTTCAATAATTGTCGCCCCTGGTTTTAATAACCCTGCTTGCTCTGCTTTTAGAATCATATTATATGCAGCTCGATCCTTTACGCTTTTGCTAGGATTAAAAAACTCTAGTTTCCCATAAATAGTAGCCCCATTTTTAGGTCCAATTTTATTTAATTTCAATAGAGGGGTGTCTCCTATTAGTTGCGCTAAGTTTTCAACAACCTTCATTCAAGTCGCATCCTTTCTTCAATGCTTTACTCTTTATTATAGTTATATCATATTTAACTTATCAGTTATAAAGGAATTGCTTAAAGGCAAACATGACATCTTACCTATGGAAAAATACTGAAATTCTTATCTGTTCTGATAAAATAGATATAGATAATCAAAAGGAATTGGGAGGATAAAGATGATGGAAAAGAGAAATCCTCATTACTTTTATGCGATTAGTATTCCAAGAAATATACAATTAATCATAAAGCAAAAATGTCTGGCAGTAGAGGCTGATTATCCATTTAAAGATTGGGTCCATGAATGTGATTATCACATTACTCTTGCTTTCTTAGGGGGTGCTTCATTAGAAGTATTGGACGAAATGAACCGAGTGATAGTTAATGATTTAAAAAATATTTCCTCATTTACGCTGTATCTTGAAGGTGTTCAAACTTTTGGGCTTAAGGAACGCCCTCGTATTCTATGGTGTGATATACATAAAGAAAAGCAATTACATGAGATTCAATCAATTGTAAATCAAGTCTGTGAAAAGTATGGTTTCTCACGTGATAGAAGAAATTTCACACCACATATTACATTAGCTAAAAAGTGGCAAGGTGAAAATCAGTTCACACATTTTCCGCCTATTATGGAAACACCATTATCATTTGAAGCTACTGAAGTGGGTCTTTATGAAGTAAATACAGAGAGTAAGCCGAAATATAAAAGAATAGCAACATTTTCATTAAAAAGTTAAGGGGGTAGTAGGGTGGGGCAGTTAATAAAAATTGTCGATTGTATTTCACGATATGAGCAGAATATTTATTTATATCCATCTAGATTTGTAAAATTAAAAAAACAACAATGGGAACTGTTGTTGACCCGTTTTGAAGAAGAAGGAAAAGAGTACCAACTCATAGAGAAAGAACCAGCTCAATATCATAAACCACGCTTGAAGGATAAGTTGCTCAATATTGTAAAAAGAAACAAAGAGACAATGATTGAAGAGGTGGCTGAAGAGGAAACGAATCATAATGAAGAGTCATTTTCATTTACCGCGGACTATCATGTGAGACCTACCTCAACAAAGGAACTTAAGCAAATGTACCTCGATCAATTATTTCGTACACAATTAAAATGGGCAAGCTCAACCTTGTTTTCTGAATCGTCTCTACCAAGAAGTTACTATTATAATGAACAGTTAAAATACTTGTTACAAAGGTTTCCAGATACATTCCTTGTCCTTTTTCAGCCGATACTAAAGCTAGGTCAAGCACCGGTTTCTCTTGATACAATTATTCTCACACCGACAGAAGTAATCTGTCTCCATTTTTTAGACGGTGCTGAATTAACGGCTTATACCGGAAGTGCTGGCCGATTTTGGTTAGCTAAAAAAGAAAATGAACAGAAAATTTTAAACCCATTGATCTCATTGAACAGAACAGTCACAGTAGTCAAGAAAATTTTGGACAAACATGATGTCACTTTACCTGTTCAAAAGGTCGTTCTTTGCCGAGAAGGATATATTGATTATCCATCAGTTCCCTTTGATGTTACTTTAATTGATCGGAAAGAGTATCCGTCTTGGTTCATAAATCAAAGACAAACAATAGCACCGTTAAAAAGTCAGCAGTTATTAGCAGCACAAGCCTTGTTGACTTATGCGGAAAGGATATCATTTGAAAGATCTGAATGGAGTGACATAGGGGAAGGATGATGAATAGGCGATTATTGTCTATCCATACGTAAAAAATGAAATTAAATGAGTGTTTCACTCGTTCAGTCACATGTAAGACAGTCAAGCCAAATACTGTTGTCAGGTAACAGGGTCCGAATAAAAGAGTGTTATTGGTTTGTAAGGCAGTGTTTGTACCATTCATGAACTACATAATGGATGGTATAAGAGCTCGGCTGTTAAACTGGCCTTTTTCCATATAGAGCGGGTAATAATTTGGCAAGAGGTATTTTGAAAGTCTATTCAGCTAAACAAGCACTTAAATCGCTGGTGAATAATATAGATAATGAAGAAGAGTTTGATATAGGGAGAATTTGCGGATTAAATAACTCTACTCGCTATTTGTAAAAATAACGGGCTGTGTTTAATGCTCAAGTTCCCTATAAAGTGAATCGTTTTATAAACCGACAGCAATAGAACCTGAGACTTTTTGTTGGCGTTACATATGATTTCCGCAAATGTCGTTAGTAACTGTGGCGAGTACAGGGGTGGACATTATCATAATTGATTAATATTCTCACATTGCAAAGGAAAGTAGGGAAGTATAAAGAAGTGATGTCACATCTTGGACTTTCTATCTCCATGCGGCTTCCCGTTAAACCTAAGAGATATTTCCAATCTAGCAAAGAGTAAAATAATTAAATGAAGGGATGGGGGAGTAATATGAATGATAGTAAGAAAGCATTTTATGCGTATATAGATCGATTAGATTTAATCACATTATTACTTCCTTATGATTATCACCAGGGCCATTCAAAGTATTTTACTTATATCCATCGTGATGAAAGTTACGAGCTTGTAATAGAAGGAATGGAAGAAATTAATGATTTTCGCAAATACTATTGCTCTTTTCCTCATCCTTTTCCATTTGGGGCGATAGGTTATATAGAAAGTGAACACGGAGATGTGATTGAGGTCGATATTGGGTCGGTGACAAGAACACCTGAATTTGATGAGCTCTTCAAATATGAAGGGCCTCTTGGATATGAATATCAACCGCATGCAACGACTTTTAAAGTATGGGCACCAACAGCAACTGCCCTACGATTAGAGTTACAGCATGGCGATGATTCAGAATTGATTGAACTGAGTAGGAAGCAAAAAGGCGTTTGGCAGGTTACTGTATCAATGGATGTACATGAATGGTGTTATTGCTACCACATATGTGTGAATGGGGTTTGGAGAGAAGCTGTAGACCCATATGTAAAAGCAATTACTCCGAATGGGCAATTAGGTGTCATTATTGATGAGAATCGATTTAAACATCCAAAAACAGCACGTCCATCCTTCTCAATGATGACAGATGCCATTATTTACGAAACGCATATTCGGGATTTGACCATTCACCCAAATAGCGGTGTCCGCCACAAAGGCTTATATAAGGGAATAGCTGAAGAGAACACTACTAACGTAAAAGGAGATTCTACAGGACTCAATTATATGAAAGAATTAGGTATAACACATATCGAATTTTTACCATTGAATCATTTTGCTGGAGTTGACGAGACAAGACCAGACGATTGTTATAATTGGGGATATAATCCTCTTCATTTTAATGTGCCACAAGGAAGCTATGCTTCTAATGCTGCCACTCCTTATACAAGAATAAATGAATTAATCGAACTCATTGATGTCATTCATCAAAATGGTATAAGGGTCATTTTAGATGTTGTCTATAATCATGTGTATGAAAGAGAAACTTCCTCTTTTGAAAAAATTGTTCCAGGCTATTATTTTAGACATGATCTAAATGGTACTCCATCAAATGGTACAGGTGTCGGAAATGATATCGCATCTGAAAGGCATATGGTAAGAAATTTTATTGTTGATTCGATTACTTATTGGACCAACACTTTTAAGGTGGATGGTTTTCGATTTGACTTAATGGGTATTTTAGATGTGACAACGATGAAACTTATCCGGAAAACGTTAGATAGTATTGATTCGACAATCCTTGTTATCGGTGAAGGTTGGGACTTAAATACACCTCTCGCTAAAGAAGAGAAAGCGAATATTCATAATCAAGATAGGCTTGGTGCCATTGCACAATTCAATGATCAGTTTAGAGATGGAATAAAAGGGAATACATTTAATCTATACGATTGTGGATATGCACTTGGTAATCACTATTATTATCAAACAGCTAAAACGGTATTGAAGGGGAGCATTGGTCAACAAGGGATATTTAATGAACCATTTCAGACGGTTAATTATGTAGAAGTACATGATAATCATACTTTGTGGGATAAAATCCATATATGTTTTCCTGAAGACACAGATGAAAGTAAAAGACTAAGACATCGATTAGCAACAGCGATGGTTCTTCTTGCCCAAGGGATTCCTTTCTTGCACAGTGGTCAAGAGTTCTTTCGGACAAAAAACGGTGAAGGGAATAGTTATCGTTCACCTGATTGTGTGAATCAATTGGATTGGATGGCTAGGAGTAAGTATAAAGAGAATGTTGAATATGTAAAAGGATTAATTGCTTTCAGAAAAAAGTATGCGATTTTACGTTTATACAGTACGAAGCAAATTAATGAAGCGGTAAATTTTCTAGATATTGAAAAACCACTACTGGCGTATTTACTTTCACATCATAAGTTTAATGAGGATGTATTATGTTATTTTAATCCAACTGAAAAGGAATATGAAATTTCCTTACCATATGGGCAATGGCAATTATTTGTCACCCAAAATCAAGCCTCTCTTCATTCGTTAGGTAACTATTCTAATATTACTTTGCCTCCATTTTCCTGCTATTGTTTTGTTCAGGAAAAAGTAACTTGCTAAAAACTCTTGAAAGAGATAAAATTTATAAAGATAGCTATTGTTGAATTTGTATCAATAGCTATTTTTATTTTCAGATGAAACTTTAAGTGTGAAATTGTTTAATACAGCTATTCATAAATGGCGTAGTAAATTGCAGGTGAACTATTTTGGAAAATTTATTCGGGGATGACTGGCGGATTATCCCGGCTGGTGGTGCAACTGGAGAAGCCTATTATGCACAACATGATGAACAGCGATTATTTTTAAAAAGGAATTCTTCTCCTTTTCTAGCCGTGCTTTCTGCTGAAGGAATTGTCCCGAAGCTTGTTTGGACGAAAAGGATGGAGAATGGAGATGTATTTACTGCTCAGCAATGGATGAGTGGTAGTGAGCTTAGGCAATCGCAAATGAATAGCGAGCGAGTAGCCAAGCTGCTAAAGAAGATTCACTCATCAAAACCATTGCTTGCCATGTTAACTAGGTTAGGGAAATCGGCCATACATCCAGAGACAGTATTACAATCACTATTAACGGAATTGGATCAAGACTTATTGGAAATTCCATTAGTAGCTGAGTCACTAACATTTTTAAAAGACACAGTGAATGCGATTGAAACGGATGTAACGACTGTGTGTCATTGTGATGTAAATCATAATAATTGGCTATTATCCGAGGATAATCAGTTGTTTTTAATAGATTGGGATGGAGCAATGATCGGTGACCCGGCTATAGATATAGGCACATTATTATATGCCTATATTCCATATGAACAATGGAGTGAGTGGCTTCAGTTATATGGCATGGTGTTGACGGAAGATTTGCGATTGCGCATGAAGTGGTATGCATTGTTCCAAGCCTTGGATAGTATTCAATGGCATAAAAGTAAATTCCGTTTTCAGGAAATGAATAATCTAATCCAAGGGTTGGAAAGAAGGCTTCATTTAGATTATATTAGTTGATTCATTGTGTCGACCCATTGAGAGAGATCCTCTTTGCTAGAAGAAATATGCTCGTTTAGGTCAGATGATACTATACCGTTTTTACTATATTGATCAACATCATTTAATAAAGGAAGTAAATCTTGATGAATAGTTTCTTGGTTTTGTAGGGATTGTACAAGCCTAGCAATTTGTTCACATTCTGATTTGGAGCCACAGGCATCTGTGTGATGGTTCCTTAATAGATCCTGCAGCAATGTTAATTGGTCTTTTTGACTAATTGGCATTTTACTCACCCTTTTTCTTTTTATGGAATCACAACTAGATTGTGATTCCTTTCGTTTTTTATACATACAAAAAAACCGTAATGACAAAAGAGGTTTCACCATGGGAAGTAGTGAGTATCTCAAAAACTGCATAGTAAGATACCCTTATAAAGGAGCTTGCACACTTTTACATTGCATGTTATCTTTTGAAAGATGAATTGAATATAGAGGTGTAATTATGCGACAAAGAAATAAACCGTGGGCGAGAGAAAAACTTGCCAATTATCCACAATACATTATCCAAGAGCCAAAAGAACAAAAAGGAAAGTGGCAAGCGTGCTTTGGTAATAATCGTCCACTTCATATCGAAATTGGTACGGGAAAAGGTCGTTTTATTACTGGAATGGCAAAACAGAATCCTGAGGTTAATTATATTGGTATTGAATTAGCGGAGAGCGTCATTGTAAGTGCGCTTGATCATATTATTGAAGAAGAATTACCGAATGTAAAATTGATGAATATCGATGCAGCAGAGTTACGGGAGGTATTTGAGAAAGGGGAAGTTGATCGGATTTATTTAAACTTCTCAGATCCGTGGCCTAAAAAACGACATGCAAAAAGAAGACTAACTTATCAAACATTCCTATCTCTTTATGAAGATATTCTTCCTCCTCAAGGAGAGATTCATTTTAAAACAGATAACCAAGGTCTTTTCGAATATTCTTTAATGAGTTTTTCTCAATACGGTATGATATTGAAATATGTCAGCTTAGACCTTCACCAAAGTGATAATGAAGGAAATATAATGACAGAGTACGAAGAAAAGTTCTCGAATAAAGGTAGTCGTATTTTCCGCTGTGAAGTGCAATATCGATAAGGTGAAAATGCCACTTCACTAAGAAAGGCTCAGAAAATAGTAATAGGTCTTTATCGTCACGTTGTGTTGGTGATAAAGGCCTTTTTCGCTTCTCTAATCATGTTTCATTGCGTCGACTGGATAACAAGAGTATGTGTTCAAAAAAAGCGAAGAGAATACGAGTTCTGTACAAAGTCGAATAAAGGTGAAAAATGATAAATTGTAAGATATCGAGCCTGTAACGGAAGTCACGGAAAGAGAGCTTCTTTGTGAACGATGAATCGCTATTTCTCTTCCTTACTTCACAGTTTTTTAGTGACTATACCCAGCGGCTCAACTGAACTTGTTTTTTCTTTTTTAAATGGAAGACTGTTTAATATTAGATTTCTTAATATTGCGTAAATATGATAGACTAATGGTGTGAAAGGGAGGGAAAAGAATGGAGACTTTACAAATAGACGATATAAAATTAACTTGGCTTCGTGGTGGTGTCAATCATCTAGATGGGGGAGCGATGTTCGGTGTCGTTCCGAAGCCATTATGGTCCAAAAAGTATCCTAGTAATGAAAATAACCAAATTGAGCTACGAACAGATCCAATCCTCATACAATGGAATGATCAATTGCTATTAGTTGAAAGCGGTTTAGGGATTGGAAAGTTTACAGATAAACAAAAGCGGAATTACGGTGCATGGGAAGAATCTTTTATTGAGGAAGACTTAAGGCAACTAGGTTTTACAACATCGGATATTGATTATGTTCTTATGACCCATATGCATTTTGATCATGCTTGTGGTTTGACTAAATTAGAAGGAGAATCCTATCATTCTGTATTTCCGAACGCGAAGATTATTTGTTCACAAATCGAATGGGATGAAATGAGAAATCCGAATATTCGCTCACGTAATACATATTGGAAGGAAAATTGGCAGAGTATACAAGAACAAGTAATAACATTTGATAAAGAATGGAGTATGGGACCTGTTCAAATGATTCACACAGGCGGCCATAGTGATGGACATAGCATCATTATCATTGAGGGAAAAGAAGAGTTGCTTATACATATGGCCGATATTATGCCAACACATGCGCATCAAAATGTGCTATGGGTATTGGCGTTTGATGATTATCCGATGGATTCTATCTCTGCAAAACAAAAGTGGATGAAAATTGGATTAGAAAAAGAAGCTTGGTTTAGTTTTTATCATGATGCTTTTTATCGAGCGGTTAAATGGGATCAAGAGGGGAAAGAAATCATCGCAGAAATTAAAAGAGCCAAATAAATAATGAATGCCTGTGCCCATCAACGCATCTGCGTCGATGAGGCTCAGCGCTCATTTAGGAATAAATTAAATAGGATAAGCGTCAATAATGACACCTGTTTTTGCATCGGCAACAAATTCATATTGTTTTACATCTTCACCAGTATATCTGGATATGCCGCCTTTATACACTTCATAATTTAACTCTTCCTTTTGATAAGGTTCTTTTTCCATATGAATCCATGAACCACTTATTTCCCCATTCTCCTTAAAGGCATCTTTCGCATTTTGTAATGCCTTCTCAGGTGACGCTGCTATTTTCTCTGTCATTACTTCGCGCGTAATATATCCTCCAACAAGACCGACCCCTACACCTAAAACAAATGATTTCCAACTCATAATTAAACCTCCATTATTAAAAAGTACCTACATAATCTTTTAGATGTTTTGCTAGTGCTAATTGCTTCACTTTTATCTTAGCAAAGATTTGAATATTTAAAAACTAATTAACTTTCCTAATGGTGGCACCCGTCATAAAAGTTATGTAGAATGGTAATATACATAGGATTCAATATAGTCAAATAATAGGAGTGGGAAATAATGAATGAGAAGACCTTAGAACTATTTAAAACATTAACAGAACTTCCCGGAGCAGCTGGTAACGAACACTTAGTTAGAAATTTTATGAGAGAAGAGCTTAGTAAATATTCAGATGAAATTGTTCAAGATCATTTAGGAAGTATTTTTGGTGTGAAAAAAGGTGCTAAAACAGATCCTACGATTATGGTTGCAGGTCATATGGATGAAGTAGGTTTTATGGTAACTGCTATCACAGATAATGGCATGATCAGATTTCAAACATTAGGTGGCTGGTGGAGCCAGGTATTATTAGCACAAAGGGTGCAGATTATGACTGCTAACGGTCCGGTAATTGGGGTAATTGGTTCTATTCCTCCTCATTTATTAGATGATACGGCAAAAAATAAGCCGATGGATATAAAGAATATGTTGATTGATATCGGGGCTGACAATAAAGAAGATGCAAGAGAAATCGGTATCAAACCAGGACAACAAATTGTTCCTATTTGTCCATTTACACCAATGGCGAATCCGAAGAAGATTTTGGCGAAGGCTTGGGATAATCGCTATGGGTGTGGTCTTGCTATCGAATTGCTTGAGGAGATAAAAGATGAGAAACTACCTATTAATTTATGGTCTGGTGCGACTGTACAAGAAGAAGTAGGCTTAAGAGGTGCAAAAACAGCTGCTAATATGATTAACCCGGATCTTTTCTTTGCGCTTGATGCGAGTCCTGCCAATGATATGACTGGTAAAAAGGACGAGTTCGGACAGTTAGGGAAAGGTACATTATTAAGAATACTTGATCGCTCAATGGTTACACATCGCGGTTTGAGAGAATTTATTCTAGATACGGCTGAAAGTCATCAGATTCCATATCAATACTTTGTTTCTCCTGGCGGAACGGATGCAGGTAGTGTTCACTTAACAAATAATGGTGTCCCAAGTGCAGTTGTTGGTATTTGTTCAAGATACATTCATACGCACGGTTCAATTATCCATATAGATGATTATGCTGCTGCGAAAGAACTACTTGTCACATTGATAAAATCACTTGATCGCACAACAGTTGAAACCATTCGTCAAAACAGTTAGAATTTCAAATAAGTAACATGGGACTTCTTTACAAGAGGTCCTTTTTAAGTTTTGCACTGGCAATGAGTATATCAGGATGATTTTTAATATATTTATTTTAGGAGGGGCTATCATGAAGATCTATATTGGATCGAAAAACCCTACAAAAGTACAGGCCGTTAAAAATATTTTTATTGAAAATAGTGATGTTATTGCTGTTGATGTTGCATCTAATGTAGCTAAACAACCAATGACTGATCAAGAAACGATTCAAGGAGCAATTAACAGGGCGAAGGGAGCCTTATATGAAGGCGATGGAGTCATTGGCATTGGCCTAGAAGGTGGTGTACAGCAAACAGATTATGGTCTATTCTTATGCAATTGGGGTGCACTTGCAGTGGAAGGGCATACGCCAATTGTTGCAGGTGGAGCAAGAATTCTTTTACCAGATTCTATAGCGCAGCGTCTGATTGAAGGTGAGGAACTGGGACCAGTCATGGATGATTTTACGAATAAAAATAATATCCGTAGCCAAGAAGGAGCAATAGGGGTATTTACAGGAAATCAAATCAACCGCGAAGAAATGTTTACCCATCTTGTTAAGCTATTGTATGGTCAATGGCAATATCGCGATACTGGTGAATAAAGCCTTACGCAATAAATTAACCGGCCCATTTTATTTTGGGGCTGGTTTTTTTTATGGGATACATATGGTGTGTTTTATGCAAAAGTCTTTATCAAAAATATACCTACCACATGAATGGTGGCAGGTAGGGAGTAGTCTACTATTTTTCCTCAAAAATATAAGAAAGTACTTTAATGGCCTGATTAACCGTTTCCACTGTAACATTTGCTTTACTTGATAATTCTTTCAGAGGGTGGTGGAGTTCTTCTGGCCGAATGAGGATAAGCGGTTTGTTTTGGTTGATAGCTGCACTTGCATCCATAGCAGTATTCCATTGCTTATACTTTTCGCCAAATAAGGCAATCACTAAATCAGATTTTTTCAATAAAAGCTCAGTGCGTAAATTATTGATATTTGAAGCTGCTTCGTCTTTGAAAATAGCATTAGGCTGCTTACCAAGGATCTCCTCTCCAATGAAGTCACTGCGATCGTGATTCTCCATAGGTCCGAAAAAATGAACCGGTAGCTGTAGTGATTTGACTTTATCCTTCAGTTCTTCACGCCAGTTAGAATGAATTTCCCCAGCTAAATATACATTCAGTTCCATTGTCTTCCTCCTCTACACTTTTACTTATTCTAACATCAAATGGATTGATAGTGAAAATATGTGCACTGCTTATTTTGTTTGATACTGTTAGTGCTAAATGGCCATTTTCTGTTCCCATGCTTCATCCTTTCTAATAATAATCGTTACCCTTTACAATCGCGTATGTAGATAGTCTATTTCATTTCATTATCAGCAGGCTTGTATGACGGCTATTTCTAATGGTATTAACTATTTCATCAACTGAAGTATGAATATGAGAAGAAGAAGAAAGAATGTGGACAAGTATCTACTGAATGTTTTGGAAGAAAAACAAATGGTCATACCATTCATTGGATTTTTGAATGGTATAAAACTTTAAGGTTGTTTACTCCCTCTATTAACATCTTAATGAAATAAAAAAATAGATATTACATATGTCTTTACATGTGATAAGATAATAGGGTGTTAAATGAACATAATGATGGAGGATTTATACTTATGAACGCTTTTCTTAATAAGAAGGGAGTAAAACTGTCTCTAAAAGTATATTTTATAGACGCTATGGGGAGTATGGCTTTAGGATTGTTCTCCACTTTAATTATAGGGTTGATTATTAAGACGATTGGTGAACAATTACAACTAGGCATGATTTCTAATGTAATGATTGAAATGGGTACAATGGCGATGGGGTTAATGGGTCCTGCGATTGGGGTTGCTATTGCGTATAGTTTAAAAGCGCCTCCTCTCGTCTTGTTTGCTTCTTTATTAAGTGGGGCTGCTGGTGCGGTATTAGGTGGACCAGCAGGTAGCTTTGTTGCAGCAATCATCTCTACTGAACTAGGCAAACTAATTAGTAAGGAAACAAAGCTTGATATTATTGTGACACCTTTTGTTGTTGTGTTTTCCGGATATAGTGTAGCGACTTTAATTGGTCCTTTTATAGATCTTGGAATAAAAAATCTTGGTGCATTGATTATGTGGGGGACAGAGCAGCAACCGCTAGTGATGGGAATGATTGTAGCTGTACTAATGGGTCTCGCTTTAACAGCCCCTATATCAGCAGCAGCTATTGCGATGATGCTTGATTTAAATGGTATAGCTGCAGGAGCGGCAACAATTGGTTGTGCTGCTCAAATGGTTGGATTTGCTGTCTCGAGTTATAGGGAGAATAAATTTGGTGGCCTTGTTGCACAAGGGCTAGGAACTTCTATGTTGCAGGTGCCAAATATTATGAGAAATCCATTCATACTCATCCCACCCACAATTGCAGGGCTTTTACTTGCGCCAATTGGCATCATCTTTTTTAATATGGAAAGTATTGCTGCTGGTGCGGGGATGGGTACGAGTGGCTTAGTCGGCCAAATAATGACTTTTACAACAATGGGATTTAATCTTACTGTACTATTAAAAGTGATTTTAATACATTTTATTGGACCTGCAATCATTAGCTTGATAATATCAGAATATATGAGAAAAAAAGGCTGGATTAAATTCGGCGATATGAAGCTTGATATGGGAGATGAAAAATAATGAGAAAATTAGCGTCAATGGAAGAATATGAGCAATTAAAGGAAAACGGAAAATATATTTTAATGTTTTCAGCACAGTGGTGCGGGGATTGCCGGTTTATTGAACCGTTTATGCCTGAAGTAGCTGATAAGTATAAAGAGTTTACATTTATTTATGTAGATCGCGATGAGTTCATCGATCTTTGTGTGGAACTTGATATTTTCGGTATTCCGAGCTTTGTAGCTATCGAAAATGGTAAAGAGCTTGGTCGTTTTGTCAGTAAGGATCGTAAAACACAGGATGAAATTGAGCAATTTATTGCAGCGCTTTAAAAATAGATTTGCACGGCTCCTTATAAGGGGCCGTTTTTTATTCTTACAATATGAATTTGGAGATAATCGGTGTTATTTCTTGTTCACACCACGAATTGTATCAATGACAATCTTGTTTGAATGGGCAAATGAATCCAACCTGTAATCAGATAAATGGTATTTTGTTCATTCCTTTATATCTTTTTTCGCTTTTCCCACGAAATAGGCTGGTTGTTTTGATAGGATAGATGATGAAGATATTTGTTCTACATGGATAATAGCCATATCATCCGTTATGAAGCGGGACACTTTTGTTTCTGTGCATTTTAGTGTAAACTAAGTACCGAAATCTTCCCTGTAAGGAGGGATAAGAATGAAGAATAAAATGACAAGTAAGCGTATGAAAGAGGAATTAGAAAAGCGTCTTCATAAAGAGGATCGCCTAATGACTTTCGATAGAGAAAAAGATCAATTACGTATAGAAAATAAACATACTGGCAAAGGGATAACGATAGAATTGCCTGGCATTGTTGCGAGATATCAAGAGCAAAAGGAAAAAGCGATTGATGAGGTTGTTTATTATGTAGAAGAAGGCTTAGAAGCCATGACAGGAGAACAACGTTTTTCCGGTAAAGAAAAAAACATTTTTCCCGTTATTCGCTCAACTTCCTTTCCACTAGAAACAGGTGATGAAGTACCCTTTGTATATGATGAGCATACCGCAGAAACACGAATTTTTTATGCGCTTGACTTAGGGAGCACTTACCGATTAATTGATGAAAAATTGCTTCAAAAAGAAGGCTGGGAAAAAGAGCGAATAAAAGAAGTTGCTCAGTTTAATGTTCGGTCGCTTTCAACAGAAATGAAAATAGATCAAGTAGCTGGCAACGATTTTT
Organism: Cytobacillus sp. FSL R7-0696; assembly: GCF_038006865.1. Classification (NCBI taxonomy): domain Bacteria; kingdom Bacillati; phylum Bacillota; class Bacilli; order Caryophanales; family Bacillaceae; genus Cytobacillus; species Cytobacillus sp. FSL R7-0696. The sequence continues at coordinate 2,869,554 of NZ_JBBOWA010000001.1, forward strand.
ATTTCCTCAATAAAAAAGATGGGTATGATGCTAGTCGTATCTTAAACGAGTCTTTTCTCAAAAATATGGCAACAAAGGTCAAAGGAAATATGGCTGTAGCTGTTCCTCATCAAGATGTATTAATTATTGCTGATATTATGAATGAAACAGGATACGATATCTTGGCGCAAATGACAATGAGCTTTTTTGCAAGTGGTCATGTACCAATTACAGCTCTGTCTTTCTTATATGAAGATGGGGAGTTAGAACCAATATTTATTCTAGGCAAGAATAAAAAGAAACAATAACCATGGAAATGGGTCGCTATAGGCGGTCCATTTTTCATTTGTGTGTCATCTTTTTCAATGATATCAAAAACTTATCAAAGATAACTCAGATTATATAATTGCTATCATTCTTAGTAGGTTTACTGATAGAATGTAAGTTAGAACAGAAAAGGAAGTTGATAGAATGAATTGGTTTAAAAGAATAAAAGCCTACTTTAATGGCTATGATGCCGATGAGTTCAAGGAATATAATCCAACGAATACAACTCAAGAAGAGAAACCTACAAATAACACTAATAAAATTCAAGCTAAAGAACCATATGATACACATAGAGAGATAGAAGCAAAAGTAATTTATCAATATCCAAAAGGTGAATTTCGTTTTCCTCTCATCCCAGATGAGACACGGGGAAGAAGAAAGCCAAGAGAACGTGTAAATAAATTAGCAGACGAAAAGCCAAAAGATAGCAAAAATCTTCAAACAAGACAAAGAAGAAATCATTCAACAAAAGAAAATATTGAAAATCAGCAAGAAAATCATCGTCCAATAGAAAAGAAACAAGTAAAAAAAACAGAAATTAAGCTGAATGCTGGGCCATTTAAACCATCAGAAATTCCCTCTCCTATATATGGTTTTGGTCAAAGGAAAAGTCAAATAAAAGAGGAAACGAAACTTGAACAGTATGAAAGAATAGAACCTACTGAATATGATCTTGGTATTGCTCGTGGAAGAAAAGAATCTGCTTCACTTGAAGAACAATACAATCAATTGTCTCTTTACGATGAGCCGGAACAAGTGAATGTGAGGGTGGAAGAAGACCTGATAGTGGCGACTAACAATGAGCCGGAACAAGTGGATGTGAGGGTGGAAGAAGACCCGATAGTGGCGACTAACAATGAGCCGGAACAAGTGAGTGTGAGGGTGGAAGAAGACCCGATAGTGACGACTAACAATGAGCCGGAACAAATGATAACATCCTTTCAGGTCGAAGATGAGCTAACAGTTTCACAAGATCAAACTGCTGTCGCACTTGAAAAATCCATTCCTTATTCGAATCAGTATGAAGAAGTTGAAGAAAAACGGATGTATGAAGATGAGGCACAGGATGAAGGACAAGCAAACATACATAGCATGGAAGAAGCTCACGCCAATGTGGAAGAAGAGATAGAAACTGGAACATCGTCTCATCAATCACAGAAGCGGAGTCATCTGCCCTTTAATGTAATGATGTTGCAATCGGATAAGAAAAAGTTAAATGTCAATGAGACGGCAGCATTTGATCCATCGTCACAAGTAAAAAAAAATGACTTTTATAGAGATGAGGAAATAGAAGAAAATTTGCCTAATTATGTCTTCCCATCTATGAGGTTGTTAGATCCTCCAGTTAATATGGACACAGATGAAGAATGGTTATTAGAACAAGAGGAATTATTAAATGCCACCCTACATCACTTCAATGTCCGAGCTCATGTGATACAAGTAACGAAAGGTCCTGCCGTTACTCGTTTTGAAGTGCAACCAGAGCCGGGAGTGAAAGTAAATAAAATTACAAACCTAGCTGATGATATCAAACTCAGTCTTGCTGCAAGGGATATTAGAATAGAAGCACCTATCCCTGGAAAACATGCGATAGGCATAGAAGTGCCTAACCAAAAGAGTAGACCTGTACAAATTAGCGAAATCATTCATAGTGAAGAGTTTATGCAATCAGAATCACCATTAACTGCTGTATTAGGTCTAGATATTGCTGGTGATCCAATTGTCACAGATTTACGCAAAATGCCCCATGGTTTAATTGCAGGTGCAACAGGATCTGGTAAAAGTGTTTGTATAAATTCTATTCTTATTAGTCTTTTATACAAAGCTGATCCTGAGGAGTTAAAGCTCTTGCTCATTGATCCTAAAATGGTAGAATTAGCACCATACAATCAAATACCACATCTTGTTAGTCCGGTCATAACCGATGTAAAGGCGGCAACAGCCTCACTGAAGTGGGCAGTAGAAGAAATGGAAAGAAGATATGAATTATTTGCTCATTCGGGCGTACGAGATATTAATCGTTTCAATGATTATGCAGAGGCAAATAAGCAATACCATCAAAAACTGCCGTATATTGTCATTGTCATAGATGAATTAGCCGATTTAATGATGATGGCCCCAGCGGATGTTGAGGAAGCCATCTGTCGTATCGCTCAAAAGGCAAGGGCCTGCGGGATTCACTTAATTATTGCGACTCAACGACCGTCAGTTGATGTTATCACGGGTCTCATTAAGGCAAATGTACCAACAAGAATTGCCTTTTCTGTCTCTTCACAAGTGGATTCGCGGACAATAATAGATATTAGTGGTGCTGAAAAGCTTTTGGGTAGAGGAGATATGCTCTTTTTAGAAAACGGTTCATCAAAGCCAGTTCGCTTGCAAGGAACTTTTGTTTCTGATCAAGAAATTGATGATGTCGTAGCACATGTTAGGAAAGAGCAGAAACCACAATATTTATTTGAACAAGATGAGTTATTAAAGAAAGCGAAAGTAACTGAAGAAACAGATGAATTATTCTTTGAAGCATGTTATTTTGTGATTGATCATCAGGCGGCATCCGCTTCTATGTTACAAAGAAGGTTTAAAATTGGTTATAACAGAGCAGCACGCTTAATAGATATGATGGAGGAACAAGGCTTCGTATCTGAAAATCGGGGCAGTAAACCAAGAGATGTCCTCATTACTGAAATGGAACTAAATGAAATTGAACAAAATAGTGAATGATGTTAGAAGAAAGGTAAGGAAGGGTCATGATGGTTGAAAATGATACACCCATCGTTCATTTGCACAAGTTTCGTGATAAAAAGCAACTGCAAGGTGAGGTAGCTAGTTTTCAGTTAATTGAAAAGGTTAAAAGGTACAGTGAACGCCACTTAAATATTCGTGAGATGGTCCGTGCAAAGCATATTTTTAAACTACACCTCCAATTAAAGGAGGAGGATGAAATTCCATCAAGCATGTACCATCTATTTACAGATTGGTTAATTTTTGACTACCAAACCATTCATGGGGTTAGCGTGTTTCAGCTATTTTTACAGAGACAAAGAAATCAGATGCGTGAATATGAAATGATTCAAGCTGCCCTATGTATGGCTGCTGTTATGGAACCATTGTTAATTACAAACTATGATGGAAAGACTATAGTTGGATATGATTTAAATGAGGAAGAACAAGTTGTATCTTTAAATAACGTAGAGCATTCTTCTTTAACTATCGTAAGAGGAACGGTTGTTTTTTTAAGGAGAATTCCTGGTATAAAGAATAATTTCGCTTTTCCCCCTCTCCTACTATGTCAAGATGTTCATCCTTTTAGTGAATTACGTACAAACTATCAAAGAATGGGCAAAAAAGATACATTGAGGTCTTTTTTAAAGCACAGAGCATTGGACATTTTACCAGAAAGCCAATATTGGGAAGTGTTGAGCTGATAGTCCTATTCCTTATTACCTAAAAATAAACAACCTTTTTAAGTAGAAAAGGCTGATATACTGTGCTGTAGGTAAGGAAAATTCTCATGCACTATAAGTTGCAAAAAATTATGATGATCGGGACAAGTGATACATAGTTTTTCAAAGGGAATAATGATATAATGTTTAAATGTGAATTAAAAAGAACTATGGAAACTTGAAATAAACGATTATGAGCAAAAATAGATATATGTCATATACTGTTTTACAGATATACGATGGTTGGAGGTTTCTTTATATGACTATTTACCATTTCGTCGGTATTAAAGGGTCAGGGATGAGTGCACTTGCACAAATTCTACATGATATGAATTATAATGTTCAAGGATCAGACGTTGAAAAGCACTTCTTCACACAAGTGGCACTTGAGGAAGCTGGAATAAAAATTTTGCCATTTAATAAAAATAATATACAACCTGGCTTAACAATCATTGCCGGTAATGCATTCCCTGATACACATGAGGAAATAGAAGAAGCGACAAGACTTGGTTTACCAATCATTCGCTATCACAAGTTCCTCGGTGATTTCATGAAGAATTTTACAAGTATCGCTGTTACAGGAGCACATGGTAAAACTTCTACGACTGGGTTGCTTGCACATGTACTTACAGGTGCGAATCCTACTGCTTATCTGATTGGTGATGGTACTGGGAGAGGAAATAAACTGGCCGAATATTTTGCTTTTGAAGCATGTGAATATCGCCGCCACTTCTTGTCATACCATCCGGATTATTGCATCATGACAAATATTGATTTTGATCATCCAGATTATTTTGCAAGTCTTGATGATGTTTTTTCTGCGTTTCAAGAAATGTCATTACAAGTGAAAAAAGGGATTTTCGCTTGTGGTGATGATGAACAATTACAAAAAGTGCAAGCAAAAGTACCTGTTGTTTTTTACGGTTTTGGTGAAGAAAATGACTTTCAAGCAAGAAATGTCATCAAGTCAACAAGCGGTACAACCTTTGATGTATTTGTAAGGAATACCTTCTATAATACGTTCACGATCAAATCATACGGAGATCATAACATCTTAAATGCTTTAAGCGTGATTGCCGTGTGTCATTACGAAGATATTGATGCTTCGATTGTTCAAGAGCAGCTCCTCACATTCGGAGGAGTAAAGAGACGATTTACAGAGAAACAAATTGGTGATCAAGTCATTATCGATGATTACGCTCACCATCCGACTGAAATAAAAGCAACAATTGAAGCAGCGCGTCAAAAATACCCTGATAAAGAAATCATCGGTGTTTTCCAACCGCATACCTTCACAAGGACACAAACATTCTTAGATGATTTTGCTTCAAGTTTAAACTTGGCAGACCAAGTGTATCTATGTGAAATCTTTGGATCCGCTAGGGAAATTCATGGAAAGCTTTCTATTGAAGATTTACAAGCAAAAGTGGATGGTTCTGTTATTTTAAACGAAGACGATACGAATATCTTAAAAGATCACCACGATGGTGTCTTAATCTTTATGGGTGCAGGCGACATTCAAAAATTCCAGAAAGCATACGAAATGCAACTATAAGCGAGTAGTTCCTCATGAGAGTGGGGGACTACTTTTTGTTTTATCAATTCAATTTGTGGTTTAAGTCCATTAGAGAAAAAGGAATTTGCTCGTGCAACTGAAGTGAAATAAGCAAAGATAGCAGATCAAAAGGGATTTGCTCGTGCATCAGAAGTAAAATCGGAAAAGATAGCTGCGCATTTAATGGGCTACACTCACATCAGGCCATCAACACGGCATAGCAATCATTTTTTCTTTACATATTCCCCTTAATCAATTACTTGGAACTAAATAAATTTGAATGATGAAAGTTGATGTATTCATTTTCTTACTATTTTGATAAAATATAATATAAAAAAATGACGGATAAATTACGGGGGAATGAAGATGCGAAAAAATATATTAAAGGTATGTGTTCAACAAGATGATATTGATCATTTAGGTCACATGAATTATATGAAGTATCTTGTCTATTTAGAGAAGGGTGTATCTAACTGGTATAGAGAAATTGGCATTGGAAAAGAGCAATTAGATCAACAGCATTTAGGAACAGTAATGGTTAACTTTGATGTTACCTATAAAAAAGAGGCACGAGTGAATGAAGAACTCACAATTTTCACAGAATTACGTAATGTAGGTAATAAAAGCTTTTATATTTATCAAGAAATATATAATGAGGATCAAGAGCTATTGACAACATGTAAGAAGACTTTTGTCATGTTTAATACCATTACAAGACAGGGTGTACCTGTTGTTAAGGAAATTACTGAATTAGTACAGAAGGAAAATTACAACAATTAAATCTGAAGAAAAGACGGTTAAGATGATTGTTGGCTTCTGCTATATGCATGAATGATTGTGGCAGTCATTTTTTATGTGGGAATACATAAATAACCACGAACAAAAATTTGTTCGTGGTTCACATGGGAAAATTCCCATTTGTTAGCTTATTTTAAGTTTTCTGGATTGAGTGCTTCTAATTCTGCAATTACAAATTTGCCGTCTTTGCGGATTAATTGATCATCGAAGTAGATTTCTCCACCACCATAATCAGGACGTTGGATATTGACTAAGTCCCAATGGATATTTGATTTGTTCCCATTATATGCTTCGTCATAGCATTGTCCTGGTGTGAAGTGAAAGCTACCGTCAATTTTTTCATCAAAAAGGATATCTTGCATTGGGTGTAGAATATAAGGGTTAACACCAATAGCAAATTCTCCAACAAAGCGAGCACCCTCATCTGTATCGAATATTTTGTTAATACGCTCAGTATCATTAGCAGTGGCCTCAATGATTTTACCATTCTCGAAAGTTAGTTTTACATTTTCGAACGTAAAACCGTTATATGGAGATGGTGTGTTATAAGAAATAACTCCATTCACTGAATCACGCACTGGAGCGGTATAAACTTCACCATCTGGTATATTCATTTGTCCAGAACATTTAATAGCTGGGATATCTTTAATTGAAAAACTTAAATCAGTCCCAGGTCCTGTTAAGCGAACTTTATCTGTTTTATTCATCAATGAAACGAGATTGTCCATGGCTGCATCCATTTTACTGTAGTCTAAGTTACATACATCAAAGTAAAAGTCTTCGAATGCTTCCACGCTCATTTTAGCTAATTGAGCCATTGAAGCGTTTGGATAGCGGAGTACGACCCATTTTGTTTTTGGCACGCGAATTTCTCTATGTACCTTTTGACCGATTGTTGATCCGTGAATACGCATTTTTTCATCTGGTACATCTGCTTGTTCGTTAATGTTATTTCCAGAACGTAAACCAATATAAGCATCCATTTGACTCATGACATTTGCTTCAAATGAAGCCATCATATTATATTGTTCTTCATTTGCGCCGAATAAAAGTGCGCGGTCAACTGTATTATCTTTTATCGTGACAAAAGGGTGACCACCAGCGGCGTAGGCTTCTTTTACAAGAGCAGTTACAAGTTCTTTTTGTAAACCGAAGTTCTCAATGAGAACTTTTTCTCCTTTTTGTAAACCAATTGAATAATTAATTAAGTTCTTAGCTAATTGTTCAATACGAGGATCTTTCATTACATATCCCTCCGAATAAAAAATTGATTACTACCTTCTTATTGTAACCTAAAGTGGGAGGTTTGTTCGAAAATAACTAGAGAAAAAGACAGAATAAATGATTTTCTTAGGATAAAATAGATAAGTAAGGTTCCCGTTAGGTCTAATCGCTTCATTTAAGTAATTGTTTATATTATGATAATATTTACAGATAAAATAAAAAGGATTATTTGGAAAGAGCGTTTATTCTCTCATAATTGGGGAAAAGCAATAATAAATTAAATACTTTGCTCTTTTCTTTGAATCATTCTTATTTTGAAAATACGGAGGTGTGCCTAATGGAAATTATCTTGTATTTGAGTGTAGCGGTTATTGCCATTGCTTTTTTAGTTTTAGTCATCTACCTTGCTAAAACACTCTCATCGCTACAAGTAACGTTAACGAGTGTATCTAAGACATTAGACGGGTTAGAAAAACAGCTTGATGGAGTGACCAAGGAAACGACAGTACTCTTACATAAAACGAATGCATTAGCAGAAGATATTCAAAAGAAATCTGAAAGCTTGAATAATGTTGTTGGTGCCGTAAAAGAAGTAGGGGACTCAGTAAGAACCTTTAATGGTTCTATTCAAAATATATCATCTTCAGTCAGTCAGCAGCTAGAGTCGAATAAAGAAAAAGTTGCACAAGCTATTAGCTGGGGTAATGTCATCTTAGAATTAAGAGAGAAATATAAACAACGTAAGCAAGCACCAGCGCAAACGTATACAGCTGAGGATCCTATCCCAGTTCCTAGCAAGAAAAGAGAAAGAGCAAGGTCATAAATTCAATTTGGAGGATGATAATGATGAGTAACCAAGATCGTCAAGAAAATGAATCAACACAAGTGGCCAAAAATGAAGATAGCATTAATACAAAGGATTTCGTCATCGGAGCACTAATTGGTGGTATTGTAGGTGCTGGTACAGCATTATTACTTGCCCCTAAATCAGGTAAGGAACTAATAAGTGATATTAATACACAAGCTTCTCATTTAAAGGAAAAATCTAGCCATATCGCTGATACTGCTAAAGTAAAAGGTACTGAATGGGTTCAGGTTGCTAAAGAAAAAAGCAATGAAATCGTTCAATCAGCAAAAGAAAAATCTAATGACTTACAACAAACAGTCTCAAAGCAGTCTGCAGATATGAAAGATAAAATTAAGCAAATGACTGCAAAAGATGACGGAGTGGCTGAAGAAAATGCTCCAACATCGGAAGCAGAAGCACAAAAGAGATTAGAAGAAACGAAAGTAGCTTTTGACCAAACAGAGGAAAAAGTAAATCAATAGTATTCAATAAAGCGGTAAAGAGCCCTCTATTCTTTACCGCTTTATTATGATCTCGATTTGTCATAGGTGACTCTTTTTTAGTAAAATAATGTGAGGTATACCATAATTATAATAAGAGAGGTAATTCAAATGGAAAGATTAAATACAAAAGAAGCATTTAACCAAGCATTGCAAGAGAATGAGAAGATGTTATTACTTAAGCACAGTAACACTTGCCCAATCAGCGCAGATGCTTACGAGCAATATGAAAAATACACAAATGAAAATAGTAGTGATGTGAAAGCTTATTACTTAGTTGTTCAAGAAGATCGCCCATTGTCAAACGAGATAGCAGAAATATTTGAAGTAAAACACGAATCTCCACAAGCTTTTCTTTTTGTTAATAAAGAAGTGTCTTGGCATACATCCCACCGTAAAATTACATATGATAACCTAAATGAGGCTGTACAAGCTTAAGGAAGTTATCTATCCCGAACGATTTATTTGTCTAATATGGACGTGAGTCGTTCGGAACATTATTTAAATTGGTTGAAGGAGTTATGTGTTTTTTCCGCACGAGTGTGTAATTTTTAGTTGACCAGTGAATTTTTAAACTGTCCCCCTCTTGTATTTCCTCCAATAGAGAGGACTTCTTGCCGTTTTTAAATAATGTACATTGAAGTTTACCATGATAAGGAATTTGAACTTGAGCAAATTTAATCACATCATGAAAATAAAACCTTGCTTGTTCTTCTTCCTTTATTATTTCTAGTACATCTCCTGAATGTATAAGTGATTCCTCAACTAATTTCTCTTTTTCTCTGATTATGTGCAAAAGTTGTTTATAAAGTGTAACTTCTTTATTATTAACACTAATCGTCATACTGACCTTGTACTGTAAAGATTTATATTTGATGAATTCTAACAGTGTTAATGGGCGTTGTTCAATGATCTCTAAACGATCTAAATGGTTCACATGACTAGTTAAAGATATCGAATTTCCATTGCAAATGACTTTTCCGTTATGAGGTGGAACGATTGTCTGCTTCCCATTGATGATCAGTTGAAATGGCTTTACGTGCTCTAAAAGATGTGTCAAATCTAATGAATGAAAGATTTCTGTAATTGTCGATGGGATCATATATTCAATATGATCACCGTCCTCGAGTAGCTGTTGAGTGGATGCTGTTACTTGATTCACTTTTATTAAGGGCATAATGGTGTATTTTGCATCATGAATATAAATACTTTTATTCTCGGTTTCTCCGACACAATCAGATACTCTAATAGTCGCTGGCTCTCCACTCATTCCTCTTACGACACTTATTTCATCATGGGCGTGGATGACATCTTTTAATTTTGCTTTTTTACCGTTCAAATAAATATATGGCGGTTTTCCGTGACTTCCTGGAATGGTCATTTGTTGTTTGTTAACGGTAATTACTTTTGGAGAGCCAATTTTTCCATACCAATTCCTTGTGAGATATTTTGCAGTTAATAAGACATCCTTTACTGTGAGAGTCATGATTTTTAGCAATCGTTCTGTCTCACCATTGATTGTAATAGGAACAAATCTGAGCGGAGTTTCGTTGGCTGCAATTGCGATTGCAAAAGGTGTAACATACATCGGGTGAGAAGCTAGCTCTTCTGGAAATGATAGATGTTTTAAGCTATTTAAAGTTTTAAGCATGACTTGATGTGGTGGCAAATCTAATTGGTCTCTAAGTAATTCTTGAATGCCAGGTGTTAAGCTTCCACCGCCAATTATTAGGAGAGCAAGAGGTGACTTTTTATTATTTAGCTGTTGTATTTTTTTTGAAAGTGAATGAGCAAGTTGTTCGATAAAGGGAAAAAGTCTATTCATTAAGTCTTTTGAGTAGATATGTTGTTGTGTGTTATTTAATGTTTCAAATGTGAAGGATTCATGGTCGACTAAATGCCGTTTGATACGCTCTGCTTCATGGAAATCGGTTAGTGTCAATTGCTGAATGAACTCTGTCACTTCATCACCTGCCTGTGGCACCATCCCATAAGCAGTAATTGTTCCTTCATTAGTAATGGCAATATCAGATGTACCCGCTCCGATATCTAATACAGCTATATTCAAGTGTCGTAAGGGTGGAGGAATTAAGGTTTGTACACAAGCAATAGGCTCGAGTGTGAGCCCATCAATCGTTAACCCTGCTCTTTGTACTGTTGCTTCTAGAGAGGTAATAACAAGCTTAGGTAAGAAGGTGGCAATAATTTCTACACTCGCTTGAGCACCTTGTTGGTGTAATAAACTTCCAATAGGCTGTCGGTCAATAAAATAATACAGTGGTGTATAGCCTACAAAGGTATAATCTGTTTGGATTTCTGTTTGATGAGTTTTATTTGTAATAGTAGATTGTGCTTTATGAAGAGCTTGCCATTCTAAGTATTGAATATTATCAGCAGTTAAAGGCGGATAATTTCTTATATCCATACTAGTCATTATGCGTTCGGTTCGTAATGATCGACCAGCTGCAGCAATAAATACTTTCTGAAGGGGACCATGTTTTTTTTCAAAGGATTGTTTAATAACAATAACTGTTTCTGCAACCGATTGGATATTGTGAATTTGTCCATCCATCATTGCCCTATCATCATGTTCCTTTACAAAATAATCAACACAATTATACTCCCCTTCTTCAAAAAGAATAAAGAGACCAATGACTGACCTTGTTCCTATATCTAAGACAAAAAATTGTTTTTTCTCACCCAAAAGAATCACATCCTTTTGAATCAATTTGCTTTATTGCTTAAAAGCGTCTAATTAATAAAGATAAAATTAGTGACAGAAGCGTATATTTCATATATAATAACAACAATTATAAAAAATGTATTATAATTATCACCAAAACAAATAAGTGATATCTGAATGAAGCAAGAAAGTATTGTACTCATCTTCGCTTTTTCGGAATTGAGCTTTAATGTAATAACAATTGAGAGGATGGGACTATTATGGGTAAAGAACTAGAGCAATTGCGTAACCGAGTGGATGAAATTAACCTTCAGTTGCTTTCTTTAATTAATGAGAGAGCAGAACTTGTACAAGAAATCGGAAGGGTAAAGGAAACACAAGGAGTCTATCGTTATGATCCTGTCCGTGAAAGAGCGATGTTGGATCTAATCAAAGAGAATAATAATGGACCTTTTGAGAACTCAACAATTGAGCATATGTTCAAGGAAATTTTTAAAGCTGGTTTAGAATTACAAAAGGATGACCATCGCAAAGCATTATTAGTATCCCGTAAGAAAAAATCTGAAAATACAATTGTTGATATAAATGGAGAGCAGATCGGTAACGGACAGCCACATCTTGTCTTTGGGCCATGTGCAGTAGAATCATATGAGCAAGTGGCATCAGTTGCTGAAGCTGTGAAAGCTAAAGGCTTGAAGTTGTTACGAGGCGGCGCATTTAAGCCTAGAACTTCTCCTTATGATTTCCAAGGTTTGGGTGTTGAAGGCTTGAAAATCTTAAAACGTGTAGCAGATGAATATGGTTTAGCTGTTATTTCAGAAATCGTAAGCCCAAATGATATGGAAACTGCAGTGCAGTATTTAGACGTTATTCAAATTGGAGCTAGAAATATGCAGAACTTTGAATTGCTAAAAGCGGCAGGACAAATCAATAAGCCTGTACTCTTAAAGCGTGGTATGTCTGCAACGATTGAAGAATTCATTAATGCAGCTGAATACATCATGGCACAAGGAAATGGCCAAATTATTCTTTGTGAACGAGGCATAAGAACATATGAAAAAGCAACAAGAAATACGTTAGATATTACGGCTGTTCCAATTTTAAAACAAGAAACACATTTACCAGTTATGGTTGATGTCACTCATTCAACTGGAAGAAAAGATTTATTACTTCCAGCTGCAAAAGCAGCACTTGCAATTGGTGCTGATGGGGTTATGGCAGAAGTACATCCAGATCCTGCAGTGGCGTTATCTGATTCCGCTCAGCAAATGGATTTAAATCAATTTGATCAATTCATGAACGCACTTAAACTTCCTTCACAAATTCAAGTGTAATGGTATAATAAAGCTGATTTAAGGGGAATGGTAACCTTCCCTCTTGAATCGGCTTTTTTTATATCTTTTTAAAAAAATTTGTAGTAAGCTGGTTGTGGTTTCTAATCTTTATTTTTAAGATTATGTGAGGAATTGAACAATAGGAAAGAACTTTGGGATAACAGTTATGTAGGTTAGATTCTAACTATTTTTTGACTTTTTCATAAATATTTCAGCATGAAGTTGCGAGGGATGAGAAAAGTATCGTATGATTATACATAATTACAATTCTTGCTGAACAAATAAGGTTTGTAGAAGAATGACATACATAAATACATTTTATTAATATAGAAAAAGTAGAAGGAGTGTGTGACATGAATATTACGATTTATGATGTAGCACGCGAAGCAAATGTTTCAATGGCTACTGTTTCAAGGGTTGTCAATGGGAATCCTAATGTCAAACCGACAACAAGAAAAAAAGTATTAGAGGTAATTGAACGTTTAGGCTATCGCCCTAATGCTGTTGCAAGGGGACTTGCTAGTAAAAAAACTACGACAGTAGGGGTGATATTACCCGATGTATCGAGTACTTTTGTCGCGGAATTAGCTAGAGGAATCGAAGATATCGCAACAATGTATAAGTATAATATTATTTTAAGTAACTCAGATCAAAATATGGACAAGGAGTTACATCTATTAAACACGATGTTAGGAAAACAAGTGGACGGGATTGTTTTTATGGGTGGTAATATAGAGGAAGCACATGTGACGGAATTTGAGAAATCTCCTGTACCTATTGTACTTGCTGGTTCTATTGAAAAGTCGCAAACCATCCCTTCTGTTAACATTGATTATGAACAAGCAGCTTATGATGCCACGGAAGCCTTTATTCAAAAAGGTCACGAAAAAATTGCCTTGCTGATTGGCCCTTTAAGAGAACCAATCAATGCAGAGAAAAAATTAGAAGGCTATAAGAGAGCTCTTCAAGACGCGAGTATTCCTTATCATGAAGAATGGGTAATTGAAGGCGACTACACATATGACTCAGGATTGGAAGCATTTGAACGTTTGTTAGAGTTAGATAGCAAGCCAACTGCTATATTTGCTGGTTCAGATGAAATGGCATTAGGCATCGTTCATGGCGCACAAGATAAAGGGTATCACGTACCTCAGGATGTAGAAGTGATTAGCTCTGATAGCACAAGATTAGCTTTAATGGTGAGACCACAACTTACATCTGTTGTACAACCGCTATATGACATAGGTGCAGTTGCAATGAGATTATTGACGAAGTATATGAATAAGGAAGAAGTCACAGATCACACAGTAGTACTTCCGCACCGAATTGAACAGCGTAACTCAACAAAATAATCATCCGACCGATATGAGAAAAAGAGGGAAAGACATGTAAAGTGAGTTTACCGTATTTACAAGGTAATTCTCACTTTTTACATGTTAAGGTAAGAAAAAATGGTCAAGTGAGAAGATAAGTTTCTTTACAGCTAATAAGGAATAACTTGTCTTCACCTCTTGCAAGACTCGCCAATAGGCGAGTTTTCTAATTTCGTCATTAGGGAGAGAGAGAATGAGAAAGTTAGACAAGTTAACACCAGTTGGTTTAATGGTCGGTGTAATCATGATTATCTTTGGAATTGTTGCTTCCGGTGGGTGGACTGGGATTAAGTATTTTTTTGATTTCTCATCCATCTTTATTGTCATTGGTGGGATAGTTGCAGGTCTTTTTATATCCTTCCAAATGAAGGATCTACGAAAGACTTTTATAGTAATGAAAAAAGGCTTTTCTAAAGAAGAGAGGTCAATAGAGAGTCTGATTGAGACTTTTGTTAAGTTAGCAGACCGTGCTAGAAGAGAAGGTATATTATCTTTAGAATTAGAAGTTGTAAATGAACCAAATCCTTTCATCCGTAAAGGTGTGTTGTTGGCGGTTGATGGAATTGAACCAGAAATGATTAGAGATATACTTAATGCCGATATTGATGCAATGGAAGAGCGCCATCGAAAAGGAAGGAATATTATTGAAAAAGCAGGGGATTATGCACCTGCTTGGGGAATGATTGGTACATTAATTGGACTAGTCCTTATGTTGAAAAATATGGACGACCCTTCAGAACTTGGTTCCGGAATGGCAATTGCTCTTTTAACGACTTTATATGGCTCTTTACTAGCAAACCTTTTTTTCAATCCTTTAGCTGCGAAACTTGAATCACAAACGGATGATGAAATTTTTTATAAACAGGTTGTGATTGAAGGGGTAATTGGTGTTCAAACGGGACAGAACCCAACGATTTTACGAGAGAAATTAAGTGTTTACTTGTCCGAAACCGAGAAAAAAGCTATCGAGGAGCGACTAGAGCTAACGGAGGACTTTGAACATGAGGCGCAATAACCGCCGATCTAAAAGAGATAGGAACAATAAAAAGGGTGCTCCCCTTTGGATGGTGACCTATTCAGACCTTGTTACGCTCGTTCTCGTTTTTTTCATCCTTCTGTTTTCGATGTCACAAGTGGATATGACGAAGTTTAAGGCTGTCTCAGATTCATTTAATAAAGTAGGGATATTCCAATCTAGCTCATCAATATTACCTGATGATGGACGTGAATCTGTGCCAGATGAAACAGAGACAGGTACACCACATTCACTTGATTCACTTGTTCAGGAAGTGGAGAGTTATCTAAAATCTAATGGGTTGGAAAATGTGATCACAGCCAATCGAAATGAAAGAGGTGTTGTGCTCGTTCTGCAAGAGCAAGTATTGTTTGAAACGGGCCAAGCCGATCTTATTGAAGATTCATTTGGTTTTCTCGAAAGCTTAGGGGTCATGCTCAAAGAAATGCCTAATCTTATCCGAGTCGAGGGCCATACAGATAATCGCCCAATTGAGACTTATCGCTACCCATCAAATTGGGAGTTATCTTCAGCTCGAGCAAGTAGTGTTATTCGTTATTTAGTGGAGAATAATGAAATAGAACCGTCTCGTTTTACTGCAGTAGGATACGGTGAAACAAGGCCGATTGCCGCAAACAATAGCTCAGAAAATTGGGAGAAAAATCGCAGAGTAGAGGTTATTATTCTTGATCCTGAGTATAAACACAATGAAGCTATGGAATCATCTAATTGATTCTATAGCTTTTTTCACTTTTTTGGTCCCAGAAAAAGCTGTGAATACTCATTATCCTTTAATATTTAACTGATTTTTTCAACCTATAGACTGACTTTTAAACAACGGTCATTTTGTATAATGAAAGAAACGGTAAGGAGGATAAACGTATGCAAATAAAAGAGCTGACAATATATATAGGTAATTACAATGAAACGAGAAAATTTTATGAAGAAGTGATGGGTCTAAATGTATATAAAGAATCTAAACAACAGATTACATTTCAGGTTGGTACAAGTCTGTTAACCATTCAAGAGGAGATTGAACAGGCATCTTTTTATCATTTTGCTATTAATATTCCACCTAACTTACTTCAATCAGCGAAAGTTTGGTTAAGTAATAGAGTTAAATTGGCAATGGAGGAGGGAAAAGATGAGGTAGACTTTAAGGAAGCGAAAGCAAAAGCGATCTATTTCGAGGATCCATCCGGTAATATCGTTGAATTGATTGCAAGAAAAACGTCCGCAGTAGCTAGTGAATCACATTTTCATAAGGCTCATTTTTTAAATATAAGTGAGGTAGGTATCGCTACAAACCATATAATAGAGCTTGCTCAGCAATTACAAGATAAAGGAATACCAGTGAGAAACAACGAATCAATTAAACACGAGAAATATTTAAACTTTTTCGGAGAATATGAAGATGGAGTTTATATTATTGTTGCTCCTGTTGGTAGAAGGTGGATTTTCTCAAATAAATACGCTAAAGAAGCACCAATCGTTATTCGAACAGATAGAGGGACTATTCAATCCTAGGAAATGGAGGTAATTATGAGGAAAGTAGAAGTACTTAATTATGATAGACAATGGTCTACGGCCTTTGAAGTAGAGGCACAGAAGTTAAAACGAGTCTTTAAAGATAATATGATAGTCATTTTTCATATCGGTAGCACCTCAGTACCAGGCCTTAAAGCCAAGCCGATTATTGATATATTACCGGTTGTCAAAGATATTGCAGAGGTTGATGATTACTTAATTGAAATGAATGCATTAGGGTATGAAGCAAGAGGAGAGAATGGTATAAGAGGAAGAAGATATTTTCAAAAAGGACATGATAATCGTACGCATCATCTTCATTTTTTTGCAAAAGACAATAAGGAGATTATTAGACATCTTGCCTTTCGTGATTATTTACGGACTCATCCATTAGAAGCTGAAAGATATGGTGCCTTAAAAGAATCGTTGGCCATCAAGCACTCGACAGATATCCATGCCTATATTGAAGGAAAAAATGCTTATGTGAAAAAAGTTGAACAGAAGGCATTGGTATGGTTTGAACGGTTCGGGAATCTTCACCAACATCGGTTTTGAATATATCTTTCTGGATGGCTTTGTATTTTCACCATCCAGAAGAGACATATTGGTCTGTCACAAATTTTTTAAACGTTTTTGTAATGGGTGACATATAACGGCTTTCTAACCAGGCAATACCAATCATACGGAAGCAATGTGGTCGGCTAATTGGAATTTGTATAATCTTACTTTTGTTGATACCTTTCAAATCAGGTAAAACTGAAACCCCAAGCTCTGCAGCAACTAACCCCGCGACTGTATCTGCCTCATCACCTTCAAACGTAATTTTTGGCGTGATGCCTGCATCTAAAAAGAGCCCCTCAACGGTCTCTCTTAAAGAATATCCTTTCTTTAAATGAATGATTGGTTCATATTTTAGTTCTTCGAGTGTAATAGAGTTTTTCTTTGCTAGCCGATGGTTTTTAGGTACGACAGCAAAAAGTTCTTCTTCCCATAACTTCATCCAGCCTACCTGATCATTTTTTTCATTAGGTGCAATAAAACATAAATCAATTTGCCCATTATAGAGTTGTTCTAACATGACATGTGAAGCTCCCTGACTAAGTCGGAAATGTGTCTCAGGGTAAGAATCACGGAATTGTGAAATCATATCGGGGATAATGTTGGTACTTAATGTGTGGAGAAAGCCAAGAGAAATCGTTCCAGTATGCGGTTGAATAAGGTCTTGAATTTCTTGCTTAGCTTCTACATACTCTTGAATCATTTTCTCTACTCTTCGTAAAAAGATAACCCCATAAGCATTAAGGTGAATAGCACGCCCCTGTCTTTCAAATAATGGCACACCTAATTCATCCTCTAGCCTCGCAATGGAACGACTTAATGCAGACTGAGAAATCAATAGTTTCTCTGCTGATTGTGTCATATGTTCCGTTTCCGCAAGAGTTCGAAAATAAAGCAATTGTTGAATATCCATAGACTCACTCTTTTCCATTACAATAATACATTGTTTTTATTATTATAATGCATTATACAAATCGATTCAAAGGTGGTACGATGTTTAATATTAAAGAATATGTTACAAGACAAGAACTATTCTAAAAGAAAGAAGAGAACATGAATTGATGAACGGCATACAACAAGGTAGCAATCTTTTCAAAAAAGTGAATATCGCATTTTTTGCTGCGGGGTTTAATACTTTTGCCATACTCTATTGCATGCAACCATTACTGCCGGAGTTTTCGAAAATTTTTTCTATTACCCCAGCAGAAGCAAGTCTCTCCCTCTCCCTGACAACAGTAGTTTTAGCGATTAGTATGTTATTTTTTGGGTCTATATCAGAGGTGTGGGGAAGAAAACCGATTATGGTTTATTCCATGTTCATTTCCTCATTTCTGTGTATTTTGACGGCATTTAGTCCTTCTTTTGAGATATTACTTATTTATCGTGTGCTCATTGGTGTGACACTTGCAGGCTTGCCTTCTATTGCAATGGCTTATTTATCTGAGGAAATGAATCCGAAAAGTTTAGGAAAGGCAATGGGCCTTTATATTAGTGGGAATGCCACAGGCGCTGTCTTTGGGCGTGTGTTTACGGGTGTTATTACAGATTACTTCAGCTGGCAAATTGCTATCTTTGGCGTGGGACTGATTGGCTTTATTGCCACAATGTATTTTCAACGAAGTTTACCTGATTCGAAATTCTTTAAGCCGAGATTATTAAACCTTCGTTCATTATCCCATTCTTTAATTGACCATCTTAAAGATCCAATGTTGTTAGCTTTGTTTTTTATCGGTTTTTTACTATTAGGCAGCAATGTGGCATTGTTTAACTATGTTGGTTATTTATTAATGAGCGAGCCATTTTCATATAGTCATGCAACGATTGGCTGGTTATTTCTTATTTATTTAATCGGTGTAGTTAGTTCTACAATTAACGCAAAACTTGTTCGTTCTTACGGTAAAGAGAAGATGTTAGTTAGTTATTTCACCTTGGCCATAGTAGGTACAGTTTGTACGGCTATACCTCATATCATCGGCATTCTTTTAGGTTTATCTATCTTTATATTTGGCTTTTTCGGGGCACACGCCATTGCTTCAAGTTGGGTTGGCCAAAGAGCAACACATGACAAAGCACAAGCCTCTTCGCTCTATTTATTTCTTTATTATTTCGGCTCTAGTGTCGGTGGTACAGTTGCTGGATTCTTTTGGTCGCGCTACGAATGGCATGGAGTCATCGGCATGGTTGTCATTTTTCTTATGATAGGATTTGCGCTTGTTGCAAGTCTACAATATATGCAAAAAAACCATGTAGTGTTGAAACAACAGTGGCATTCTTATAAATAAAAATGATTGATGATTGAGCGCTCAATCAAATATTTTTATGAGAGTAATAGGCGATAGTAAAAACCCAATCTGATCAAATCGGATTGGGTTTTTTCATATAAGGAAATGATGGACAAGAGTGGAAAAGCAGAAGTGAAAGCCGAGCGATGGTGGTGTTAGCCTTTTCATTAGTAAATTTTGTTTCCTTGCGCAAATTTAGATTGTTTGCGTTACAACTTGTTACGACATTATTTCACATAGTGGAGACGATCATTAAATAGTAACTGCCAAGCTATCGATAATAGGATTAACTCTTATTAATAAGAACTAACAGCTTTTTTTCTCTCCTCTTTAAATACGTTTCTAGTTAAATCAATAAATGCTTGTAGTGGTGGTGTCATTTGTTTGTTTTTATGCCAAGCTATTTGTGTATAGAGTTGAATGTGTTCGTTTGGCCAAATAACTTCTTTTAATTGACCGTTGTGAAGCTCTTTATTGACGACCATGGCGGGAAGAAAAGCCACACCTAGTCCAGCTTTTACACATTGTTTAAGGGCCTCTATACTCACAAACTCAATACTGTTATGCAAAAAGACATTTTCCCCCGCTAAAGTCTGCTCCAATAAAGTGCGATAGGCACATCCGATTTCGGTTAAGAGAAATGATTCATTTTGTAAATCTTTTAGGGTAACGCTTGATTTAATTGCATACTCTGGCGCTGCGACCATTTTTAACTCTTCAATTATTAATGTCTCTGTCAGTAAGGTCTCAGGGGTTTTTCTCACATCCATGATAAAGGCAAGGTCGAGTGTACCATCATCTAAAAGTGCTCTTGCTGAATCATCAGAATGGGCAGGTTTAAACGTCAATTTTACATGAGGAAACTGTGATTTAAATAATTGTAAAACTCGTGGAAGACGGTAAGTACATTGACTTTCTTGTGCGCCAATTGTTAAGGAGGCTGTTCTAAACTGTTTGTCACTTATTTTTTGTAGTGCCTCATCATTTAACCTTAACATTTGGTCAACATACTTCTTGTATTCTTTACCGGTAGCGGTCAAGACAAGTTTTTTTCCCAACCTTTCAAAAAGTGGGTGTTGCAGTTCTGCTTCTAATGCTTTTATTTGAGCGGTTACACTTGATTGTGCAAAATTAAGCATTTTTGCAGTTTTTGTAAAATTCAAAGTAGTGGCCGCTGTTTGAAAGGTCTTTAATTGCTTCATATCCATTTTTTCACCTTCTGCATTGATCGTATTTTTCGATTGATGATATCTATATTATCATCTGTATCTATTAATAGAAACAGATTAAACTTAATATGATAGGAAACTAGAGGAGTGAATCGTAATGAATATAGCAGTCATATATGGTGGAACACGTAAAAGCGGGAATACTGAATGGTTGACGAAACAAGTGATAAATGGGGTGAAAGTTAAGGAATTTCATTTATCTAACTATCAAATAAATGCTATAAAGGATCATCGACATAGTGAAGGCGGTTTTCCTCTAGTGGATGATGATTATCAACAATTAATTCAAGAAATAATGACATATGAAACGTTAATATTTGCTACACCTATTTACTGGTATAGTATGTCCGGTATGATGAAGAATTTTATCGATCGTTGGTCCCAAACACTCAGGGATCCCGAAATGAAACACTTTAAGAAGTCCATGGGAAATAAACAAGCTTATGTCATTGCTGTTGGTGGAGATCAGCCAACGATCAAGGGATTACCAATGATTCAACAATTTCAGTACATCTTTGATTTTATAGGAATGAAGTTTTTAGGATATATATTGGGTGAAGGAAACAAACCGGGAGATATCGAAAAAGATACGAGGGCAATAAATGCAGCAAAAGAAATGAATAAAGTTATTTCACAAGGAAATGAGGCATAAAAATGAACAATCAACCCATTAACATTCAAGAAAAACTAACAAAATTTCATACGTTTTGGTCTCCAAAAGTTGTTGCAGAAATGAATAATTATCAATTGAAGGTCGCTAAATTCTCAGGGGAGTTCGTGTGGCACAAGCATGATGATACAGACGAAGTATTTTTGGTAGTTAAAGGTGAATTAACGATTCGCATGAGAGAAGAAGATGTGGTATTAAAGAATGGTGATTTATTCGTTGTCCCTCAGGGAGTAGAACATTGTCCATATGCAAAAGAAGAGTGCCATGTCATATTAATTGAACCGAAAGGAGTGATTAATACAGGAGAGGTGAAATCATCATTGACGGCTGAAAATGATGTTTGGATTTAAGAATGCAAAAGGGGGCAAAGTGATGGAATTAAGGGAGGTATTAAAAGAGCAATTAAATGCATCACATCATGAAAATGGTTGGTTTGTTAGTTTGCTGAATAGCATAGTCAATTTGAGTGACGAAGAGGCAGATTGGAAACCGAACGAAGACGTTCATAGTATCCATGAAATCACAACACATCTTCTTTATTATAATGAAAGATACTTGCATCGCTTCAAAGAAGAATCAGTGGATGAACAATCGAAAGAAGATACTTTTCAGTTGGATGAAGGGGTAACTTTTTCTTATACGAGAGAGAGGATTCATCATTTATATAATGATTGGAAAAAAAACCTAGAAGCAGCGGATGATTTAGTTATGAATCATGCCAGTGAGGCATTGAGTCATCTTTATTTGCATACGGCGTATCATACGGGTCAAATCATCTTGTTGCGCAAATTACAAGGAAAGTGGGATGCATCCCAAGGAGTGGAAGGCTAAGCTTGATTGGGCTTTAAGCTCATATTTTTCTAATTGAAAACTGTCATCGACTTCTTCTTTCATATGAAGGTTGCAATCAGTTGCAGGTTAAATATGGGCATGGTATAATTGGGAAAACTTAAATATCAACTACCTTTTGTCTAAAGGGGAGTAGCAGTTACAGTAAAGTCGTCAGTACAGGGACTCTCCCTCGGCTTTATTGGCAACATTCGTTGTTTGCGAGACCTTTACCAAGTTTCTTTGGTAAGGGTTTTTGTCGTGCTTTTAAAAAAGAAAGACTAACTAACTCATTTATGAAGGAGTGAAGACTAATGGCTGTGAAAAAATTATTAAAGAGACTCATTCAAAAAGAAGGCGTGAAGTTTTTGAAGAAAAAAGCAGTGCCAATCATAAAAGAACAGTTTAAGAAAAGAAAGGGTAGATAAGGGATGAAAACAAAAGTTTACCTTGCTGCTTTTGGTTTGTTGTTAAGCTTGTCTGCGTGTTCGCCAATTGAAGATACAAAAAATACGTTGGCTTACGTAAATGATGTGGAAGATTATATGAATGAGATTACACAGTTTGCCAACGAATTTCCGGAACAAGCAGAGCAAGCGATAACGGATGAGAATGTTGCAGCATCACTGGAAAAAAATGTAGAGGATTTACAAAATGCCATCGATACAATTGAAAACACTGAAGCACCAGAATTAATTGATAGTCTGCATGCTGAATTGGTGCAACAAAATGAAGCATTATCTACGCATTTAGTTAAGCTTGAGGAAGGTTTGGAGAAAGGGACATTATCTGAGGCATTCATCGAGGACCAAGAATTTATGCAAACAATTAATGACATCACATCCATTTACAATGAAATTGAAAATCTTGGAGAATAGACGCCCGTGATCCTATTAAGTTAAAACAAGCAGAGACTGGGACAAAACAGAGTTGAGCGCTTCGCAAAAGGGAATAGCAAGTCACTCAGAAGGAAAACCAGAGCTGAGCGCTTCGCAAAAGGGAATAGCAAGTCACTCAGAAGGGAAACCAGAGCTGAGCGCTTCGCAAAAGGGAATAGCAAATCACTCAGAAGGGAAACCAGAGCTGAGCGCTTCGCAAAAGGGAATAGCAAGTCACTCAGAAGAAAAACCAGAGCTGAGCGCTTGGCAAAAGGGAATAGCAAGTCACTCAGGAACAAAACCAGAGCTGAGCGCTTCGCAAAAGGGAATAGCAAGTCACTCAGAAAGAAAACCAGAGCTGAGCGCTTCGCAAAAGGGAATAGCAAGTCACTCAGAAGGAAAACCAGAGCTGAGCACTTCGCAAAAGGGAATAGCAAGTCACTCAGAAGAAAAACCAGAGCTGAGCGCTTCGCAAAAGATGTTAGCAAGTCACTCAGAAAGAAAACCAGAGCTGAGCGCTTCGCAAAAGGGAATAGCAAGTCACTCAGGAACAAAACCAGAGCTGAGCGCTTGGCAAAAGGGAATAGCAAGTCACTCAGAAGGAAAACCAGAGCTGAGCGCTTCGCAAAAGGGGATAGCAAGTCACTCAGAAGAAAAACCAGAGCTGAGCGCTTCGCAAAAAGGATTAGCAAGTCACTCAGAAGGAAAACCAGAGTTGAGCGCTTCGCAAAAGATGTTAGCAAGTCACTCAGAAAGAAAACCAGAGCTGAGCGCTTCGCAAAAGGGAATAGCAAGTCACTCAGAAGGAAAACCAGAGCTGAGCGCTTCGCAAAAGGGAATAGCAAGTCACTCAGAAGAAAAACCAGAGTTGAGCGCTTCGCAAAAAGGATTAGCAAGTCACTCAGAAAGAAAACCAGAGCTGAGCGCTTGGCAAAAGGGAATAGCAAGTCACTCAGAAGGAAAACCAGAGTTGAGCGCTTCGCAAAAAGGAATAGCAAGTCACTCAGAAGGGAAACCAGAGCTGAGCGCTTCGCAAAAGATGTTAGCAAGTCTCTCAAGAACAAAACCAGAGCTGAGTGCTTCGCAAAAAGGATTAGCAAGTTACTCAAAAGGAAAACAAGATCTGAATGCTTCGCAGGATTTTTTTCTGCGGGAAAAATAAGAATATAACAGTAAATATAAAAGAGTGCGAATCATAATATGTGTTTCTTACTGTCAGCGCCCAGCAAGCTGCTTACACTCTGTTACAATAATGTTTAGCTACTTCTTCATAAAAGAGAAGAGGTTAGGACAAAAGGTTTGCAGCAACTCAACTAAAAAGGCCGAACTATGATTAGACAAGCTCACACATCGGGAACATGCTACAATAGTTCAGCTTTCTATATTGATAATTTAGCTCATAGATCAATAGGTGATGTTAGTTATGTTACCTAACCTTTATCATTACTTAATAACTTCTGTCCCAAAACTTTGCGTCTTACTTCATTTTCATTCATTTTTCCCTCTTATGGGATAAAGCGCTTTTTCCACCGTTTTAGCGTTTTTTTCAGTGATTTCATTTTTTCTTGGAATGGGATTATATATATCCGATGAATCTTCCCAAGTTTGTGGCAGCTTAAATGGAGATTCCTTTTGCCACTTTTCAATCCAATCAGAAGGTAATGGTCCTGTACCGCTTGAATTTTCAATCATTTCTAACCAAATAAGTGACCAAGCTCTCGGAACTACCCGCCAGATATCATATCCGCCCCCACCAACGGCTATCCATCTTCCTTCACAATATTGATGAGCAAGTTGGTGAGCAAGCCTTGGTATTTCTTTATATATTCTCATTGTTGCCGAAAGATGTGTTAACGGATCAAAGTAATGCGCATCAGCACCATTTTGGGTGAAAATAATATCTGGTTTAAAAAACGCTGCTACTTCTTTAAAGGACGTTTCGTACGCATGTAGCCACGAATCATCCTCTGTAAAAGCGTCTAAAGGTATATTAAAAGAATAGCCATATCCATGACTATGACCTCTTTCGTTAATATTCCCTGTTCCGGGAAATAAGTATCTACCGGTTTCATGGATAGATAATGTACATACATTTGGGTCATCATAAAACGCCCATTGTACACCATCACCATGATGAGCATCCGTATCAATATAAAGGACACGAGCATTATATTTTTCTCGTAAATATTTGATTGCTACTGAGCTGTCATTATAGATACAAAATCCAGATGCCTTACCTCTAAAGCCATGATGAAGTCCCCCGCCTAAATGAAGGGCGTGTTCTGCCTTCCCTTGCATGACATAATCAGCAGCAGTCAATGCGCCTCCAACAAGTAAGCTACTGGCCTCGTGCATTTGAGGGAAAATAGGGGTATCCTCGGTTCCAAGCCCGTAACTCTCTGCCTGCTCTTGGGGAAGCTCATTATTACCTGCTAACTTTACAGCACGAACATAACCTGGATCATGAATGAGTAATAATTCTTCTTCTGTTGCTATTCTAGGTGCAATCATGTGTGTGTCTTTTATCGCATGGATAGATTGTAGTAAATCTAAAGTTAATTTTAGGCGTTGCTGATTAAAAGGGTGCTCAGCATTAAAGCGATAGTTAAGTAATGCATCAGAATATAAAAAAACAGAACGGTCCATGATGTTCACTTCCTTGGATCTATAGGCCAGAGTACAGAATGTCCTTCCTCACGTAATTTGTCTACAAGAGAAAGCGGATTCATTGTTTGGACTCTAAGGACTATAATTTTATAATTACTATCCTCTTTATCTGGATAGACGAGGACACTAAGAATATTGGCTTTTAAATTACGAAATACGGAGGTAACTTCAAATAGCTTACCTGTACGATTAGGCACTCTTACTTCGATTTGTGACCCTGGCTGATGGGCACCTGTTAATTCTACATAAGTATGAAGGAGGTCTGTCTGAGTCACAATGCCGACTAATTGGTTTTCGTTGAGAATGGGCATACAACCGATGCGGTGCTCGTAAAGAGTCGCAGCGATATCTTCTACAAAGTCTAATGGGTGTCCAGAAATAATATCCGTCTTCATAATTCGTTTAATTGGTTGTGAGAGGCCTTCTTTTAATTGAACTGTATCTACTAGTATAGAAGGCGTCGCATCTCGTATATCTCGATCTGTTACTAAGCCGATTAGGTGATTGGCTTCATCGATAATGGGCAAATGGCGGATTTTTTGATCACGCATGAGTTGGAGTGCATCAGCAATGAGGTGATTTTCCGTAAGTGTAAAGATTTCCTTCTTCATCATTTCTTCAACAATCATTTAAAATCCCCCTTTTTAAGAAAAACTAATACATAAAGCGATTCATAAATCGAAGTTTATCGAACTGTTGAATGGAATCTGTGCTTACCCGATTACCAATCCGGGCCATTAGACAATTAGCAGGATGGGAGCTGATTTCTGGATCATCGGTAGCAAACCAAACAAGTCCCCCGGCATTCATCATCTTTTCCATGATTTTGCGGTACTCCCATACGTTTAAACCAGTTCCTTTTAAGTCCCAATGCCAATAATATTCGGTAGTAATAACAATATAATCTTCCATCGCATCATCCATCATTGATACGCGTAAGATACTTTTTCCTGTACCCGTTCCACGAAAGGCAGGAATCACTTCTATTGCCCCTAGTTCGATGAGATTATTCATTTTCCCTTCTGACCATCTTTCTAACGGGTCTGGATATAAATAAGTCGCATAGCCTACGATCGTATCTCTAAATCTAGCAATAATGATTCTTCCTTCAGGTAATCCAGCAATCTCAATTAAAGCCTTCCTCTGTTGCTCTGGAGGTCTGAAAGCAACAAGATCATGATGAAAGTCATAGGTTTTTAGAACATCGGCAGAAATCGGTCCTTCAATGATTAATTCTCCGTTTGCCGTATTCAATTTCATCGCATTATACGTTTTCAGATGCTGCAATTCATTCACCGCCTAAAACAAGTAATCTTTCTATCTATTATACATAAACTACTGAAGCGCTTTCATATAAAAAACATCAATTTAATGACAATTTAAAATAATATGTAGATTATATAAAAATTTCAATGGAAATTGAAACCTTTTTATTTCATTTGCCCTCTAATTTGATCAATGGAAAAGGAGATATTAACATAATATTTACGTCAGTCTTTTTAGATTACTCTTAACAGGCAATGTACCAGTGAAGAAAATCATAGCAGCGAAAAAAAGTAAGAGTGTTTGTTAAAGCTATCAGTATAAAGTTAAAAATCCAGAGTAGCTTCAACAGTAGAGGAAGTGAGGGAGGATGTAAAACCTTATTTGTCAGTAGGTAAGTATAAAAAAAAAGCTAGCTGATCGAACTGTTGACATTCTAGCAAAAGTGGCTGCACAAATAAATAAGCATATCTTTAGAGCAGAAAGCAATTGGTAGGTGAGAGCAAATCTAAGTATATTTTAGATTTAGTATTTAGTAGTAAAAATGAAGATGAAACGATAGCAAGACAAGAAGAATTGAAGAAGGATAGCCCATTTTTTAGTTCAGATGCACGAGCAAACCGTGTTTGCTCAGTATCTTTGCCGGTTCTACTATAGTTGTAAGAGCAAATCCCTGTAGCTCAGCTATCATTGCCGATACCACTTCAGTTGTACGAGCAAACCCTTGTAGCTCAGCTATCCTTGCCCATTTCCCTTTAGATGTACGCGGAAATCCCCTTTACTCATCTATCCGTGTTTGGAAAAATCGTATCAATAACACAGAAGGTATCAACTTTTAATGGTTATCCGTTCTTAACTTACAGTTTAATAAGTCTTTATAGATAATTTACTGCCTTATAATTTAAAAAATTGTGAAAAAAAAGTATTTATATTATAATAGTTTAAACAAGTTTAAAGGGGGATAAATAAACATGAAATTGGAAGCGCTGCCAGCAATACAAGGTAACCATAATTTGAAAAATTATGAGGAAGCGTATAATAGTTTTGATTGGACAGAAGCGAAAAAGCAATTTTCTTGGTACGAAACAGGAAAAATGAATTTGGCGTACGAAGCCATTGACCGCCATGCTGAAAGTGATAAGAAAAACAAGGTAGCGCTCTATTATCGTGAAGGTAAGAATAAAGAAAAGTATACCTTTAAAGAGATGAAGGACTTTTCAAACCAAGCGGCTAATGTACTAAAAGCACATGGAGACGTTGAAAAAGGTGATCGCGTATTTGTTTTTATGGGACGGTCACCAGAACTTTACTTCTCAGTTCTTGGCGCAATCAAGCTAGGTGCCATAGTCGGACCACTATTTGAAGCCTTTATGGAGGGAGCAGTAACAGACCGTTTAGAGGATAGCGAAGCAAAAGTCCTTATTACGACTCCTGAACTTTTAGATCGTGTACCCGCTGATAAATTACCAAACTTAAAGCATATTTTTGTTGTTGGTGAGAATGTAGAAGAAAATGGAAAATTATTAGACTTCCGTAAATATATGCAAAATGCTAGTAAAGAATTAGAAATTGAATGGGTAGAACCGACAGACGGTCTAATTTTACATTATACTTCTGGTTCCACTGGTAAACCAAAAGGTGTGCTGCACGTTCACAATGCAATGATTCAACATTATCAAACAGCAAAATGGGTATTGGACTTAAAAGAAGATGATGTTTATTGGTGCACGGCTGACCCAGGTTGGGTAACAGGAACTTCTTATGGTATTTTCGGACCTTGGTTGACAGGAACCTCTAACCTTATTGTCGGAGGCAGATTTAGCCCAGAAACATGGTACCAGGCGATTGAAGATTATGGTGTTACGGTTTGGTATAGTGCACCAACAGCTTTTCGTATGTTAATGGGCGCTGGGGATGAAGTAGTGAAGAAGTTCAACTTAAGCACTCTACGACATGTGTTAAGTGTAGGTGAGCCATTGAATCCTGAAGTTGTGAGATGGGGAGTGAAAGTATTCAATAAGCGTATTCATGATACGTGGTGGATGACTGAAACGGGTGCTCAACTCATTTGTAACTACCCATGCCTAGAAATTAAACCTGGCTCCATGGGTAAACCAATTCCAGGGGTGAAAGCAGCCATTGTCGATGACCAAGGGAATGAACTACCACCAAATCGCATGGGCAATCTGGCCATAAAAAAAGGGTGGCCATCTATGATGCACACGATTTGGAATAATAAAGAAAAATATGATTCTTACTTTATGCCTGGTGATTGGTATGTCTCAGGTGATTCCGCTTATATGGATGAAGATGGCTATTTTTGGTTCCAAGGAAGAGTCGATGATGTAATTATGACGTCCGGCGAACGGGTAGGACCATTTGAGGTAGAAAGTAAGCTCATCGAACATCCAGCTGTTGCTGAAGCTGGTGTCATAGGAAAACCGGACCCGGTCCGTGGCGAGATTATTAAAGCCTTTATTGCGCTAATCGATGGCTATGAAGCAACAGATGAACTGAAAGAAGATATTCGTCAATTCGTTAAAAAGGGGTTAGCTGCACACGCTGCACCTCGTGAAATCGAATTCCGCGACAAACTACCAAAAACACGTAGTGGTAAAATCATGCGCCGTGTATTAAAGGCTTGGGAATTAGATTTACCTACGGGCGACTTATCTACAATGGAAGACTGATCTTACAACCATACACAAGACAAATAGATAGAGTAGTAAGAAAGATTTTTAGGTATTTTGAAATGACGGGTCAATGATAGGAGATTCCTCTCTTATTGACTCGTTTTTTAGTATTTGAGGAAAGTTTTTTAGGAAAACAACATTTTATGCTTTCTATACATAAAAGGGTGGTTAATAGCTATAATGAATTGTTTTCCTTGTTTTAATGGATGATGTTTAAAAGTAGGAATTATTATTTGCATATACGTAAAAATTTGATAAATTAATCTAGCCTCTTTTTTATAACCACAATAGAATGCAAAATAAAATGGCCACAGCCCTATAGAATATAGAGCAATGGCCCCTTACATGTATGTTATTTTCAAGGTCGGCAGTCAATTGTCAGCAATTTTAGAAGTATAAACATCAAATACAATTGCTTCACAATTTTAATTAGTATTTAGAAATTAATTTAAATCATTATTATATTCATTATGCGAAGCTTCATCTTTAATTTCTGAGCGTAAACCGTCAATACTTTTTCTCCGTCTTTCATTTTTATTCACTATTTCATTTTTTTCTTGGGTACTCAACTCTTCTGAGTGAGCTTTAGTGTAGTCCTCAGCTTCATTAATATTCTGAAGAGTATTGTCAATGGTATTTTGAATTTTTCTCACATTATCTGAACGGTTGTCTGGTTTGGCATTCGTCATATTATCCCTCCTAAGATTAATTCTTTCAGTATTTTCTCCTAACACTTCGGAAATATTCTTACTAAGTTTTTTTCGCTACTTTAGGCAATTTATAAATTTCCCCAAATTCCAGTTGATAACTATATGAATTTGAATGGATCATAAATTGATTTATGGTGCCGGTTTTCTAGACTATTTTCGTTAAATATTTAATACAAAAAATTGAATAAGTAGAAATTTGTTTAGAAAAGATAAGATGTAATGTAGTTTGATTTTTAATTGATATGAAGAAGAAAAAATTCTACTTAACTGCTATTACACTCCTCTTAAAAGATTTTGAGAATCCTTTCCGTACATCAAAAGGTACTCTCTCTTTCCATTTCATAACCCACATTTTTGATGGCTGCAGTAACGAATCCCTATTCATCTGCCAACCCTTTAACTTTTAGACCTATTCATATATCTTTTACCCGGTGTTATGTGAAAACTCTCCTATGAATATCTATTAAAACTTTATCCTTTCTTTGCAATAAAAAAATCCCCTCCAAGTAGCATTCTTCCTTCATGGTAAGATGAAGGCTTTTTTGAATATCTACTTTAAGGGGATATTAAACAACTGGTAAACTTTAGTAGTACCACTTCGAGAATGATTTACTTTGTTTAGTTATTTTAGGGTAGTAACAAATGTCATTGTGTTTTTTTCTATAAATTCTTTCTTACATGCCCGATTATCCTGCTCTTTTCGTATTCTTCAGCTTTGATTTTTTGATTTGAAAATGAAATGACCAGATTCCTGCTATTCTTCATCACTCGTATCCGGTTGATCTTCTTCCGCAGGAGGATTTTCTGTTTCACCTTGAGGCTTTTCCTCTTCCGGTTTTTCTTCTGGTTTGCTATCCGTTTCTGTTTCCTTATCTGTTTGTTCCTCTTTAGGCTCGTTTTCTTTTGCTTTTTCTTCTTGTTGTGGCTTCTCTTCTTCCTTCACTTTGCCAACTTGGACTTTGCTTGAAGGTGAAGATTCATTACCGGCAATATCAACTGCTGTAACATGGTATTCACCATTGCCACCTTTATAGCCTAAGGAGTTACCGGCTTTGATACTGGCTACTTTTTTACCGTCTTTATATACACGATAACCAATGACGTCATTTTCAGGATGTTGCCCCCAAGTAATGGAGTTACCTGATGCTTTAGCATTTGGTGCAGCTGGCTTTTTGCCATTTTCACTCATTTTATCGGCTGCAACGAGTACTTTAGCCCATTTATCCCTTTTCGGTAATAAGTCACTTGGATTCGCTCTAATGCCAAATAGTTTTTCAATATAATCGGCATCTATGACCATACCAGGATCAGAAAATTCCGCTGGTGTGGATTCAAGTGCCAAATACTTTTTATCCCCTATATGGACAATTCTACCAGTTCCAAGACTATCATCTGATTTAGACGGAACGTATTTTGCATTAAAGATGTCAGTATCAACAAGTCCTGCTTCAGAGCAAGCTTGAGAAGGGATTAAACCACTAATTGCACAGAATGAGCGACTGACTATACCATCAGGTCGTTTAAAGGTTTTATCTGGCTTCATGAGTTCAGGATTTACATCATAAGCAGCGTTCATCAAATCAGCCCATAAGTAATTATTACGTGCGCTATAAGATAAACTACCACTTGCTTTTAGAGACTTAGGCGTATCGTAGCCACTCCATAGACCAGCGGTTACATTTGGGTTAGACGCGACGAACCATGCATCTTCAAAGTTATTACCTGTCCCTGTTTTTCCTGCCCAATCGGCACTAAATTTTAAACGGTTTTTAACAGCAGTGGCTGTCCCACTATTAATAACCCCACGCATTACATCTATTGTTAAGTATGCTGTTTGTGGAGTAAAGACTTCTACTTCCTTCGTTTCATGTTCGTAGATGACATTGCCTTCTTTATCAGTAATCTTATCAATCATATAAGCATCTACGAATTTACCGTTATTAGCAAATGTTGTAAATGCATTCGTATTTTCCTCAACGGAAACACCATTTGTTAATGAACCTAATGCAGCTGATCTATTCGTTTTATCTTCTGCGGTTAATGTGGTTATACCCATCTTTTCAAGATATTGTGCCGGATTTTGGCTCAAAATATCGGTATAAAGTTTAACGGCAGGGACGTTATAAGATTGTTCAACGGCATACCTTGCTGAAACTAAACCATGGTAGGTAAAAGAATAGTTTTTTGGCCAATAGTCACTTGAACCAGGATTTAAGCGCAGTGGCACATCGGGAAGAATACTTCCTGGTTGTGCTGCACCAAGTTCGAATGCAGGACCATATACAAGTAATGGTTTCATGGTTGAGCCGTTTGGTCTTAAAGTATCGGTTGCATGGTTAAGGTCTTCATTTAAGGATACACCCTTGCCACGACCACCA
Organism: Cytobacillus sp. FSL R7-0696; assembly: GCF_038006865.1. Classification (NCBI taxonomy): domain Bacteria; kingdom Bacillati; phylum Bacillota; class Bacilli; order Caryophanales; family Bacillaceae; genus Cytobacillus; species Cytobacillus sp. FSL R7-0696. Next base: position 2,902,318 of record NZ_JBBOWA010000001.1, read on the forward strand.
ACAAAGCTCAGAATTTTCCCTGTACTGTTTTCAATAAGTTGTCCCCCAACCTCCACTGGTTCCATTACTTCTTTTTCTTCACCATCGATTACATAGGTTGCACTTTTGGCAGGCCCGTAGTTAGGATAATCTTTAACAACTTTTTGCCAAGCTTCATAAATATCTTTATCAATAGTTGAGTGGACATGATAACCATTCTGTCTTAATGCTCGATCAGCTAAAATAAGATATTCGTTTTTAAGGTCACCAGTTAAATCAGCTTCTTCATATCCATCTTGTTCTGCTAAGATGGATGCTAAAAGTTCTTTGGCACGGTCTTGAATTTCATAAGTTAAATAAGGGTATTTTTCAATCGCATCATCATTTTTCGGTTTTCTAAAGTCAGCAACAATATCATACTCACTAGCTTCTTTATATTCTTTTTCAGTAATTCTTTCATCATCGTACATTCTCTTAAGTACGACTTTCATACGATCAATGCCTGGTTGTAGAGACTCTTCATCCTTCAAGCCACCACCTTGTTGGAATGGTGTATAACCAAAAGGTGACTGAGGCATACCAGCAATGAAAGCTGCTTGCGGAATAGACACATCTTTAGCATCAACACCAAATAAACCTTGGGCAGCAGCCTGAACGCCAGCGATATTTCTACCTTCTGCATTGCGGCCAAAAGTAGAGACATTTAAATAAGCTTCAAGAATCTCCTCTTTATCGAAATAATTCTCTAACCTTAATGCGAGTAAGATTTCTTTTGCTTTTCGATCAAAAGAAACTTCGTTTGTTAAGATCTGGTTTTTTATCAGTTGCTGAGTTAATGTACTTCCTCCAGATTGAGTAGAGGCGTTAGTTACTTCTTGAAACAGTGCACGTAGGATAGCTTTTGGTACCACACCTTCGTGCTCATAAAAGTACTCATCCTCTGTGGCAATTACAGCATCTCTCAAATATGGTGAAACATTTTCTAGTTTCACTTCTTCTCTTTCAAGGTCCGTTCTTACATTCCCTAAATATACATCACCAGCGAAATATAATTTTGAGGTTTCCTCATAATTATAGATATCTTTTTGCATATTTTCATAAGAACGAAGGGGTTCATCTTTAACAAGAGAAGCAAAATAGCCAATACCTGTGGCACCTGCAAATGCCCCACCTAAAATAACGGTAATGGCAAGTATTAATAATAAGTTCCATATAACTTGATATGTAATACGTGCGCCTTTTTTGGTTTTATTATGAGTTAAAAAACCGAACGCGGCTTTTGCTTTTTCTATTATCTTGCTGAAGGTTTCATTCATTCGTTCATCCCTCCTAAAATCAAATACATTATAGCATAACCTAACAGGTAATATGACAAGGTTCGTCATAAAGTACAAAATTCATATTTTTCCTATTATGATAAAAAAAAGTTGAAAAAAACGTCATATTGACATTGGTTATTCTTTTATGATAAAAATGCATTATTACGATTCAATTTAATATTAGCGTTGATGGGTCATAAGTAGTCATTCTATCCCTGTTTTCAGAAAGTCGACGGTTTGCTGTGAGTCGATACAAATAGAAGTGCGAAATACCTCCCGGAGCTTTTACTGCGAATGAATATATCTAGTAGTAGTAAACGGTATTTCCGTTATCAGTGAAGAGTGGAGAATAAGGGTGTTCTCAAACTGGGTGGTACCGCGCAAAGAAATGCGTCCCTGCAATGAGCAGGGGCGTATTTTTTTTTGGATAATAATTTATCTTTTATGAAATAAAGGAGGAAAAGTGAATGAATTTATTAGAAGATTTACAGTGGAGAGGCATTATTTATCAACAAACAGATGAAGAGGGGATGAAGGATCTTTTAGAAAAAGAAAAGATTTCCTTATATTGTGGGATGGATCCGACTGGTGATAGTATGCATATTGGTCATTTATTACCCTTTTTAACATTGAGAAGGTTTCAAAATGCTGGGCATCGTCCGATTGTGTTAGTAGGGGGGGCAACTGGGTTAATTGGTGATCCCAAGGCGACAGAAGAAAGAACACTACAAACGATTGAGAAAGTACAAGAAAATGTTGCTTCTTTATCACAGCAATTAGAACGTATTTTTGATTTTGAAGGAGATAATGGAGCGACATTAGTCAATAATTACGACTGGACATCGAGTATGAATATTGTCACTTTCCTCAGGGATTACGGTAAACATATTGGGGTTAACTATATGTTAGCTAAGGATACGATAGCTAAAAGATTAGAATCAGGCATTTCTTTTACGGAATTCACTTATACGATTTTACAAGGGATGGACTTTAAGCATCTTTATGAAAATCATCAATGTAAAATTCAAATTGGCGGCAGTGATCAGTGGGGTAATATTACAACTGGGCTTGAGCTTATCCGTAAAATGGTTGGAGAAGGTGCAAAAGCATACGGTATGACCATTCCGCTTGTGACAAAAGCTGACGGTACGAAGTTTGGAAAAACAGAAGGTGGAGCCATTTGGTTAGATGCCGAAAAAACATCACCTTATGAGTTTTATCAGTTCTGGATTAATACAGCAGATGCAGATGTCATTAAATACTTGAAATACTTCACCTTCCTATCACGTGAAGACATCGAAGCTTTGGAAGTAGCTGTCCAAGACGAGCCTCATTTACGTAAAGCCCAAAAGGCATTAGCAGAAGAAATGACGAGACAAATACATGGTGAAGCAGCATTGAACCAAGCGTTGAAAATTACTGAAGCCTTATTCAGTGGACAAATTAAAGAGTTAACCGCTGCGGAAGTAAAGGAAGGATTTAAAGATGTTCCTTCTTATCAACATACTGGAGAGGGCAATATTGTTGACTTGCTCGTAGAGGCTAAAATTTCGCCTTCTAAAAGACAAGCGAGAGAAGACGTAACGAACGGTGCAATCTACATTAACGGTGATCGTATGCAACAGGTTGATTATCAGTTGAGTGAGCAAGATAAAATAGAGGGTCAATTTACAGTTATTCGTCGCGGGAAGAAGAAATATACATTAATTCAATATTAAAATGAAGTAGCCTATTTCTAAAAATTAGAGATAGGCTACTTATCTTTAGTAAACAGTTTTTCTGCATTTTTTTAATGCTATTAAGCGTATTAAGCGTGGCCGATTATAGCGTTGTACGATAATAATAGGTAAATTAAATAGTAATGCATAGGCAATCATTACCCAACCTGCCCAAATGGGGTTCCAAATGAAAAATAAACAGGCGGGTGGTATGGATAACCAGTGGGTGAGCTCTGCTCTTCTAGATTCATATAAGAAAACTTCAAGGTCTGACAGAGAAACACCCTGTAAGTGTTGTTTTTCGTATCCTTTAGAAATAATATGCTTACCATCTGGAATTTTATGTTTCCACTGTCTTACCTTCACCAGCCATTGCCAAAGCTCTCCGTTTTTCTCCCATTTTTTTGATTGATAAAGAGGAGAATCATTTTTAAACCAACGGAGTGGTAGAGAAGCTAGTAAAAGAGATAAACTGATGTGAATGAAACCCCATGCAAGAATATTAACTGTTAAAAGAGCGAGTGGTGTAAGGGTGAAAATCGGAAAAATATTCATACTTTTACCTTTCTACCACGCCAGTTCACCCTTTTTTTAATCCGCGTTAAATAAAGAGAATATACAAATGTTAGTGTAAAGAAACAAAATAAAAATGGATAAAGGACAATACTCGCTATATGAAAACGACCGATTTTTTGAGACTGCAATATAAGATGATAGATGTAAAGAAGATAAAATCCTAATGAAATAAGTAATAAGCTAAGACTGCTTTGCCATAGTGATAATAAGACGAATGCAACGGAAGAAAAGGCACCAGCAATCCAAAAACTTATGAGTATGGTAATAAAAGAATGAGTAGCCTTTGAAGCTGTAGCAAAGCTTTTAGTCCAACCTTCAATCAAACCTTTGATTCCCTCTGGGTACATACGAAAGCTGATAAGGTCTTTACCGCTAATACAATGGACTGGGAATCCCTCTTTACTAAAAATTCCTCCTAACACAAGATCATCCATAATCGCTTCCCCGACTTTTTGATGCCCGCCTGTCTGTAGATATTCATGTGTATTACATAAGATACACGGACCGAATGCACCTGCAGTTGGTATTTTATGACGAAAAATGGTAAAGACATTCATGCCTGCAAAAACAATCATATTAAATAGTAAGGATAAGTTTTCATAGGATTTTTTAATACGATGAAAAGGCTGTACAGAGAGAATCCCGGTTTTTCCGTATCGTTCATATGTTTGCATTAAATTCTGCAAGCTATCAGGATGGTCAAAGAATGTATCAGCATCAAGGAATAATAAGAAAGCACCATTCGCTTCGTTCGCGCCAAGCCAGCAGGCCGCTGACTTTCCTTTCCAATTTTCTCTTAATGTATTGGTATTTAAAACCTTTGCACCGTAATGTATAGCAATAGAAGCTGTGCTATCTACCGAACCATCATCGATGACAATGATCTCTCTTGGCTGCATAACTTGTTGCTGTAATGAAGTGAGTAAGTTCGGCAATCGTTTCGCTTCATTTCGTGCGGGTATAATAATAGATACCTGTTTGATAAGCGGTGCAACCAGTTTTGTACTTTTTTTTTCAGCAGTGGGAATATCCCATAACATTAGCTTCCCAGAAAGGAGGCCAAATATAATGAACAAGACAAGTATGGTGAGAATACCGGTCAGAACCATGAATGTTACGCCCTTTCTTTTTCAGCAGTCATTATTTTATCACGCACTTGCATACCGCTAAGTGTGACCATCGGCATACCGCCACCTGGGTTTACGGTTCCGCCTGTGAAAAATAAATTCTTATACTTTTCACTTTGTTTAGGGTGTTTAAAGCCTTTGTTTTTGCTCTTATCAGAAACGGTTCCATAGATAGAACCACGATGAGAGTTGTATTTTTCTTTAATATCTTCAGGTGTCCAAAAATCCTCTGTAACAATGGATTGACGTAAATTAGTCAAGCCCATTTCTTCTAATTTAATGAGTACAGTCGTCCTTAAATGCAAATAATCCTCTTTTGTGAAGGGTTGATCTTGAATATACGGGATATGTGGCAGCACTTTAAGATTTTCATGGCCAACTGGAGCCTGACTTGGGTCTGTTTTATTGACATTGACTAAATAGATCGTTGGATCATCTGGTAGTTGTTTCTTATGAAATATTTTATTCATCTGCATCTTTAAATCTCTTGAGAAAAAGAAATTATGATGACGTAATTGTGGGTATTGATTTTTAACACCAAGATGAATCACTAAACCTGAGCTAGAGGGCTCAAACTTTTTTTCAAGTTTATTAATGTAGCCTATGTTTTCATTCAATAAAAATTGATAGGTTGGAATGACTTCCATATTGGAAATATAATAATCAGCCTTTAAGGTGGTACCATCTGCTAGAATGGCTTCTGTGACTTTATTTTTGCCAGTAGATAATTTTGTCACCTCTTGACCGTGGTAAATATGAACACCAATTTCTTGCGCAAGTTTTGTTAAACCTTCTGCAATTTTGTGCATACCACCAGGTACATACCATACCCCTTGCTTATGCTGCATATAAATCATCATATTAAGTATAGCTGGAGCATCATAAGGTGAAGAGCCAACATATTTGATAAAATAAGAGAGCATTCTCTTGAGATGATGATGACTAATATGATGCTCGATGGCATCATACATCGTGGAAAATAAATCAAACCCTCTAAGTGAGCGGATGATTCCGTGATGTTTGATTACTTCTAATGTTGAATCAAGCCCATGCTTATAGTAACCTTCATTAGTCATCTCATATAACCCTTTACAATAATGAAGGAATTGCTCATATTCTTCTATGTCCTTGGTTGTTAAATCATCATTTTCAGTGAGCATTTGTTCTAAATTTGAGAAGAGATCAAGCATTTTTCCATCTGGAAAGAAAGCACGCCATTGGTGTGCTACTTCCTTTATTGGAATATATTCAGACATCTGTTTACCACTGCCGTTGAATAATCTTTCAAAAATATGCGGCATGGTTAAAATACTTGGCCCAAGGTCAAAACCAAACCCATCTTGCTCAAGCCTATTTAATTTTCCACCGAGATGAGCATTTTTTTCATATAATGAAACTTGAAAACCGCTCTGTGCTAAGGAAATACTAGTGGACAGTCCGCCGAGTCCACCGCCGATGACAATGGCTGTTCGCTTCATTAATTATCCCCCTTAATTAGCTAAATCCATTCTTGTATTATTTAATATATCCGCCACATCATCATAAATCATCGCATGCTTTTCTTTAAAACAGTTATAGTGTTTGTTTCTAATTTGTGCTAAGTAGCTTCTATAAACTCTTGCAGCGGATAACACTTGGAATTGAGAGTCACGATCAAATAGATGATAGCTTGTTTCAAAGCTGTCATATTCGCTTTCAGCCTTTTGGGCAAGTTCCTCCCATATTGAAATAAATGAAGGGTTAATCACACCTCTTGAAAGTTCTCCAGTTGAATATTGATATTTTACTAGCAAATTTTCTGGGATATATATACGTTGATGATTGCGATAATCTTCACCAATGTCTCGTAAAATATTTGTTAATTGCATAGCATTTCCTAATTTAATAGCTATTGGTCTTAGTTGTTGATAATGCGTCTTAGCGATAATAGGTAGCAGCATAAGGCCGACAGTTCCGGCTACATGATAACTGTACTTCAACAACTCATCTATTGTACGAGGGGCTTTGAAGGAAATATCCATTGCTTGTCCTTCTAATTGTTCAAAAAAAGGTTGAATATTCATTTCATAGCGGTTAAATACATCTCGTAATGCTCTCCATAAAGGTAAATCTAGCTCCTTATTATGTTGAAACAGGACAAGTTCATCGTGTAGTTGCTCCAGACGGGTAACTTTTTCCGCCGTACTGTCATGAAGGTCGACCGCATTATCTGCCATTCTACAAAAAGCATAAATGGCATACACTGCATTCGCTTTTTCCTTCGGTAGATGAGAAAAGGTATAGTAAAAACTATTTGAATAGTTTTGGATGATTTTTTCACAATAATAATAATCGGCTAATAGCTGCTGATTCATTACATGCCCCCCTTAAATTTTCTCGTATGCTTTCTCGTCATCTAATATAAGCTCCTCTGAGGCAATTTTTGCTGATAATAAAACAATCGGTACCCCTGCGCCAGGATGTGTACTACTACCGGTAAAGTAAAGATTTTCACAATAAGTAGCTTTACTTTGCGGGCGTAAGTGATTGCTTTGGGTCAAATTTGGTCTTAATCCAAAACACGCTCCATTATAAGCGTTAAATCGATGTTTGAAATCCATTGGAGTGATATGTGTTTCAGAAATAATGTGTTCTTCAATATCTTCGAATCCAGGCATGGTTGATAATTTTTTCATGACTTGCTCGCGGTAGTGTTGCGAGGTTTCATGCGTCCATTCATCCTTAGCTGTAGAGAGCTCAGAAACAGGAACAAGTATATAGAGACCATCTTTATCTTTAGGTGCCATTGTTTCATCAAGTTTTGAGCCGATATAAACATAAAAAGAGGGGTCATTTAATTGATTACCTTCGAATATATCGTCAATGTTTTTCTTTAAAGATTGACTAATATAAAAATTATGGACAGTGTCTAGTTGCTCCACTTTTTTATCCAACCCTATATACATGAGAAAGCAGGAACATGAATATTTCATTTGATCAATCTTTTTATCTGTATATTTCTTTCCTTTAGTGCGCTGATCTTGAATGAGATGTTTCATGGCATGAGGAAAGTCTGCGTTGCACATAACATAATCAGAATGGACAACTTGGTTGTTTGCCTGTATACCATATGCTTTTCCATTTTTTATTAAGATCTGTTGCACGTCGCAGTTGTAATTAATTTTACCTCCTAGTTCTAAGAAAAGTTTTTCCATTGATTTTGCCATCGTATGCATTCCACCTTTTATAAACCAGACCCCATAAAGTATTTCAATCATTGGGATAATCGTATATAAAGAGGGTCCAGTATAAGGCGAAACCCCAATATATAATGTTTGGAAGCTCAGCATACTTTTTATTTTGTCATTTTTGATGTACTTTCCAATAAATGAATCTGCACTATCTAATGTTCTTAATTTGAGCGCTTGCCTCAATACTTTGGGGTTATAAAAATCTTTTCCGTTCCTAAAAGGTTTTTGTAGAAAGTGTTCTTTGGCAACTAAAAACCGTTTGTATATTTTTTCTAAATAGGTGAGGAATCCTTGGGCATCTTTCTCATCAATATCTTCAAGTGTTTTCATTAATTCAACTAAGTTTGAGGATATTTCATAATGATCTTGAGCCTGTTCACTGAAGAAAACAGCGTACATCAGATCGAGTTTTTGCATCGGAATATAATCATCAGGATCTCTTCCGGCAAGCTCAAATATCTCTCTGTATAGTTCGGGCATCATCACGATAGTCGGCCCGAGGTCAAATGTGAAGCCATCTTTTTCGATACGATTCATTTTACCTCCAGGATTACTATCTCTTTCATAAATTTCTACATCATAGCCTGCTTTTTGTAATCGTATCGCACTAGCTAATCCTGCAACACCCGCTCCGATGACTACCACACTTTTTGTCTTTTCCATTGCTTCGCTCCTTTTTTTTCTGTACCTAATGAAAAGGAGAAAGTCTAGAATTTAAGTGACACATATGTCACTTAAGTTAAAAAAAAACCTTTCCTTTTACAATAGATAAATATCCTTAATAGTTTTATTTCAAACCTTTTTTTATAAATTTTTTTATTTAGATCTTTTCTCTTTTATCTCATATCATTTTTAATATTTATTTCTTTATCTATATATGTTGCTGAATAAAAAAATAGTAGAAGAAATTGAGTGGCCCTTTTTGTATAGTAAAAAAGCAAATAGAAGCTATAGCTCTCTATTTGCGCGATATTTCTTTAGCTTCCTAGCAGCAGATGCTTGACTAATTCCTAGTAATTCAGCTACTTTATAGCTTGAGGAATATTGTTTATACGTATGTAAGAGAATATGTTTTTCAATTCTTTCTAGTCTTTCTTTTAAGCTTTCATTATTCTTTAGTAGTGGTAAGTCAATGAGGTCTGGTTCAATTTGCTTGTTTTTAAAGAGTGCTTGGGGTAGGTGACTTGGGTAGATAATGACAGAATCAACTGTTAAGACAAGTCTTTCTATTAAATTCTCAAGCTCGCGCACATTTCCTGGCCAATGATACTCTGTTAAGTATTCGTAAGTCTCATTATGAAGCTCTTTCTCCATATGATATTTATTGTTCATGATGGACAGATAATGACTTACTAAAAAGATGATGTCTTCTTTCCGTTTTTTTAAAGGGGGAATTTCAATGGGAATCACATTGATACGATAGTAAAGATCAAGGCGAAAATCACCTTTATTGACCATTTCCTCTAATGGGCGATTCGTTGCTGTAATCAGTCTGAAATGACTCGTTCGATCTGTATTACTGCCAACTCTTTTAAACGTCTTTTCTACAAGTACTTTTAATAATTTGACTTGTAAAGATAACGATAATTCTCCAATCTCATCTAAAAATAATGTACCATGATGTGCTTGTTCAATTAACCCCTTTTTCCCATGCTTATGTGCCCCAGTGAAGCTCCCTGGTTCATAGCCAAAAAACTCCGTTTCGAATAAACTTTCTGGAATAGTACTGCAGTTTACCTCAATGAATGGTTCGTTTTTTTCTTTACTTAGTTGATGGATTTTTCTTGCCCACATACTTTTTCCAACACCAGATTCACCTAATAATAAGACGGTTGCGTTTGTATTGGCTACCCGATGAATCGTTCGTTTGATTTCTTCCATTTTTTTATTACGATATTGGGCATTTTCCTGTTCTCTAAGTGCTTTTACGACCTGCTGATAATTTTTGATTTGTCGCTCTAGCTCTTTATATTGTAGATGAAGTTTATTTATTTCCGTTTGATCTTGAGCATAGCTCACTACGAATTGTATTTGATTGTTAGTATCAAATATTGGATAGGCGGTAGTCATAATGATTTTTCCTGTTAGCGTTTGCTGCATCAGTTCTACTTGTTGTTTCTTTTTTATTACTAATGCTGTAATTGAAGGGTTAAATACGCCTTTTGCCTCTAATTCATAAACTGTTTTACCTAAGCAATCTTCTTGCTTTACACCATAAACAGACCAATGTTTTGGATTGAAATATAAGATTTCGCCTACGCCATTTGTAATTGTAATATTATTATTGGATGTGAGAACAATCGTTTCTATTATGTGATGAAGTGATGAATTTTCCATATAAAAAACTCCTTTGCATAAAAACGTTTCTTTAATTATACAATAATTCAAAATTTAATTAATAATTAATTTATTAATTAAAAAAGTCAAAAATGAATTATTACATTCATTAATCATAAAGAAGTGGCTTCATTTAATAAGTTTTATAAATTTGGCATAAGAATTGCATTATAAAGTATATTATTCGAAATAATCACATAATGGAGGAATTGACATGACGACATTATTAACAACAGAGTTATCTGAATTAGACAAGAAGCATTTTATCCATCCAACTAGCTCAATTGCACAGCAACAGGCGGAAGGTCCGAGCCATATATTTACAGAGGGTAAGGGCGTATATTTGACAGATACGAACGGACATAAAGTTATTGATGGTATGTCCTCGCTTTGGAATGTCAATATAGGCCATGGTGTGAAGGAAATGGCTGAAGCAGCTTATGAACAAATGTCTAAACTCGCTTTTACATCTAATTTTAGCACTTTTAGTAATGAGCCAGCGATTCGCTTAGCAGAAAAGTTGTCAAAAATACTACCAGGAGATTTGAATGCTGTCTTTTTTACATCAGGGGGTTCCGAATCAAACGATACAGCATTTAAATTAGCAAGACATTATTGGATATTAAAGGGTCAACCAGAGCGCCAAAAAATTATTTCCCGGAAAATGTCGTATCATGGTGTTGCAATGGGGGCTACAAGTGCTACAGGGTTAAAACCGTTTCGTGATTTTACAAATGCTAATGCACCCCATTTTCACTATGTAAATTCGAGCGTAGAAGAATTCCGTACATTAGTAGAGAAGGAAGGACCTGAAACGATAGCCGCTTTTATTGCTGAGATTGTTCAAGGCGCAGGCGGAGTCAATCTCCCACCAGAAGGTTACTTTAAAGAGATAAGAAAAATATGTGATGAATATGGCATCTTAATGATTATCGATGAAGTCATTACTGGCTTTGGAAGAACAGGAAAATACTTTGCCATTGAACATGAAGCGATTCAACCAGATATGCTTTGTTTTGCCAAAGGTGTAACAAGTGGATATGCCCAATTAGGTGGTGTCGCGCTTAATGATCGCCTACACAATGATTTCAAGACGCTCTCAAAGGGCACTCTGTTGCATGGTTATACGTATAGCGGTCATCCAGTCGCTTGTAATGTTGCTTTGAAAAATATTGAAATTATTGAGAGGAATGGTCTTATTGAGAACGCGAAAAAAATGGGAGAGGAATTGTATAAAGGGCTAAAGTACTTAGAAGAAAAACATGAAATCGTGACACATGCAAGAGGGTTTGGTTTACTCGGTGGCATTGACATTGTCAAAGATAGTCAATCTGGTGAGCGTTTTGATGAATATTTAAGTCCACTCATTGTAAAGGAAGCTGCGAAGCTAGGGTTGATTTTGCGAACAGTTACGTATGATCATGACTCGATTGTTTTCTCACCGCCGCTCATCATAAACAAAGCAGAAGTAGAGCAGATGGTTAATATCCTTGACCAGGCGATTTCGAATATAAAGAGAGAGGTGTTAGAAGGTTGAAGATTGAAACAAATAAAAAAAAGTATATGCGCTACAACCCTGCTAATACTGATGAATTGATTGGAAAAGTAGAAGAATCATCCCTAGCGGAAGTAGACTTAGCGGCTACTTCTGCTAGGCAAGCCTTTTTAAAATGGAAAAACAAGCCTTCAATTGAACGTGGGGATATTTTACGTGTAGCTGCAGATTTATTAGAAGCAAATATAGAAGAACTGGCTATACTTGCGACAAAAGAAACAGGAAAGATTATAAGAGAGACGAGAGGTGAAATAGGAAGAGCAGCAGCGATTCTTCGATATTATGGGCAAGAAGGATGGCGACAAATTGGAGAGTGTCTTCCTTCTGCGTATATTGGAAAAACCCTCTACTCTTCTAGAGTGCCGATTGGGCCGATTGCTGTTATTTCTCCATGGAATTTTCCCATCGCCATCCCAATCTGGAAAATGGCCCCTGCATTAGTTTTCGGAAATACAGTTGTTTGGAAACCATCAGAGGAATCTACATTAACAGCAATAAAAGTAGCAGAAATTCTGTGGCAAGCAGGGTTACCTAAAGATGTGCTACAAATGGTTAATGGTTCAGGAGCAACGATTGGTGAGGCATTAGTTCGTCATAAAGACATAACTGCAGTTACATTTACAGGGTCAAACCACGTGGGCAATCAAATTGCTGTTACTGCTGCATCTCAGCAAAAGAAGTATCAACTTGAGTTAGGCGGGAAAAACCCTGCGATTGTAATGGCTGATTGTGATTTATCTTTTGCTGCACAATCCTGTATAGACGGTGCAATGAAACAATCTGGGCAACGCTGTACAGCAACGGGCATCGTTTATGTTGAGGAAGCAGTCTATGATTCTTTCAGAACGATATTGGAGGATAGAATCAATGAATTGAAAATAGGAGATCCATTATCAGAGATGACAGATATTGGTCCGGTGGTATCAAAGAGACAATATGAAAAAGTACAATCCTATATCCAAAAAGGATTGGAAGAAGGTGCAGAGCTTGTTTGCGGAAGTAAGTCGCTTGCTGATACATATTGGCATAATGGTTACTATATTCAACCGACAATTTTTGAAAATGTGAAAGAAAACATGACGATTGTTAAGGAAGAAATCTTTGGCCCGGTACTTTGTTTAAGGAAAGTAGCGAATTACAAGGAGGCATTAGAAGCAACGAATTCCTCTAAATATGGCCTAAGCGCTTCTATTTTCACGAATAATCTTCACCAAGCATTTCATTTTATTCAACATGCTGAAGCTGGTATGGTTCAAGTCAATGGAGAGACTGGAGGTGCAGAACCCCAAGCACCATTTGGGGGGATGAAGGCATCAAGCTCAGGTAGCAGAGAACAGGGACAAGCAGCAATTGAGTTTTTTACAGAGATAAAAACAGTATCTATACAAACTTTTGAAACATTAGATGGCAATTAAATCTGAAAGGGTTGAATTTTATTAACAAGAATAAAGTCCTGTCTCGATTCGATGTGTTGTTTTTGTCTTTTGGTGCAATGATTGGCTGGGGTTGGGTTGTGCTTTCAGGCAACTGGGTTCATACTGCCGGTTCTGTTGGAGCAACGATTGCCTTTATTGTTGGCGGTATTTTAGTTTCTTTTGTCGGACTTGCTTATGCAGAATTATCATCAGCGATGCCGACAAATGGGGGAACGATGATTTTTGCAGAAAGAGGGATTGGACGTAAGTCCGCTTTTATTGCTGCTTGGGGGTTAGCACTTTGCTATATTTCAGTCGTCGCTTTTGAAGCAGTTGCCCTGCCGACCGTTGTAGAATATTTGTTTCCTAATTACAAAGTTGGTTATATGTACACCATCAATGATTATGATGTCTATTTATCCTGGGTTTTAGTAGGAGTAGCAGGTGCCCTATTTGTTACCATTTTTAACTTCTTTGGTGTGAAATCAGCTGCCTTTTTACAGATGGTATTAACGATTGTGATTTCTTTAATTGGTGTCATGCTCATTGCAGGTGCCGGTGTGACTGGAAGCTTAGCAGATGCTGAACCACTTTTTGTAGGGGGCGTTTCAGGTATTATTGTTGTTCTAGTGATGACTCCATTTATGTTTGTCGGTTTTGATGTTATCCCACAAACGGCTGAGGAAATGAATATACCTCCAAAATCGATTGGACGCCTTTTAATAATGTCAGTCGCCTTTGCTGTTATATTTTATATTGGAGTAGTCATAGCAGTAGGAATAGCAGTAGATAAAACAATTCTTTCGACATCGGTTTTACCAACCGCGGATGCGATGGCAATCATATATGGTTCTGATCATTTTGCTACCATTTTGATTCTTGGAGGAATTGCTGGGATACTGACGAGTTGGAATGCCTTTATTATTGGGGGTAGTCGTATTCTTTGCTCAATGGCAGAGAAGGAAATGATTCCCGCTTGGTTTGGTCGCTTACATCCCAAAAATAAAACGCCAACGAATGCGATTCTTTTTATTGGTGGACTATCAATGTTAGCGCCACTCTTAGGTCGTCCAATGCTTGTATGGTTAGTAGACGCTGGTGGGTTGGCCGTTCTCTTTGCTTATTTAATCGTCTCTATTGCCTTTTTGCAATTACGTAAAAATGAACCAGATATGCTTCGACCATTCAAAGCAGGTAATTCTAATATTGTCGGATGGTTAGCGGTTCTATTAAGTATTGGCTTTATTGTCCTCTTCTTCCCGGGAATGCCTGCTGCATTAATCTGGCCATATGAATGGGTCATCTTTGCAGGCTGGTGGGTTATAGGTGGTCTATTAATCTATCTTAAACGTGAAACTTATATGAAGAGTAGCAAAGATATATCTAGTTCAAAAACAATGTAACCATTCTATATGTTTCCGAATGTAGCAAGGAGTTTTTTCGAAGAAAGAAAAGTCTAAAGGAGTTCAATTTTGTTAACATATGAGTGATAAAAGTATTTTGCACCCTAATAGGGTGTTTTTTTTGTGCCTATTTTCCTATATTCTAGTAAAAATTTTATTAATCATCCGATATTATTATAGTAGACTAATAGTTTTATATAGTCTTATAACTCGTTTGTGGGTGTAAAGACCTATATGCGAGTAAAAAATAATAAGGAGTTATATGAAAATGAAAAAAGCAACGATTCATGTGAATGAAGCAAGTAAAATAGTAAATATGTCTGTAGCAGGGCAGATGACGATGGAGGATGCAAAGCTTTTTGTTGAGGAATATGTGGCAAAAATCGGTCCGATCAATGGACCGGATTATGACCTTTTTGTTGATTGTACGGAAATGAAGCTTTTATCTCAAGAGCTGTCTGATAATTTGACAGAAGTGATGAAAATGTACAAAGAGACAGGCTTCAAGAAAGTCATCTATACGATTAAGGAAAATGTAGTCCTCAAAATGCAATTGGCAAGAGTGGCGAGAAACGCGGGTCTTTTACAAGCAAGTGTTGAAGAGGCTTAAATAAGTATGAAGAGCTATTCTATTTGGGTAGCTCTTCATACTTATTTATATGGAAAAGAAATCATATCAAGAGGAGAATCGAAAGTGACAGAACAAAATATTAAAATGCGTGCAATAGCTATCTATCATCCGGAGAATGTTGTGACAAATGATTTTTATATTGAACATTTTAAGAAACAAGGGAGGGATATTACCCATTTCCTTGAAATCATGGGAAGAAAAGAGCGATACATCATTGATAACAGTAAGGAGAATAGCTTATCAATGGGAATAGAAGCAGCGAAAAAGGTATTAACTAAGGCTGAAATGGCTGGAGGGGATATAGATCTAATCGTCTTTTCCACACAGGTACCTGAAAGGACGTTTCCAAGTCATGCGATGTATGTACATGAGGCCATTGGTGCCAAGAATCATACAATGATATATGATAGTAATGCAAATTGCGCAGGTATGACTTTAACAGTGGAAAATGTGTCACGTTACATGATGGCCAATCCACGTGTGCAGAAAGCATTGGTGATTGGATCGGATGCGAATAGCCTCATTTCTCACCCTCAGCAAGAGATAACCTTTGCCAACTTTGCTGATGGAGCAGCAGCTCTTATTTTAGAAAAAACAACAGAAGAAACAGGTTTTATTGATGCCATATTCGAAGTGGATTCTGCGAATAAAGATAATATTGTCTATCCGCAGGCAGGTTTTTCTCAAACGAGAGGACAAGCAGAAAATATTGTATTCCTACCTTTTGATGGAGCAATGGCCATTCCAGTAGCTTGTGATATGATCGAAGAATTGCTTGAAAGAAATAACCTAACAATAGGAGACGTAGATGCTTACTGTTTCTCACAATTTGCTTTATCAAACATTAAGAAAATACAATCACATTTTGAAATCAACCAGGAGAAGATCATCTACATAGGTGATAAGTATGGGTATACCACTACAAGTAGTCCTTTTATTTGTTTATATGAAGGTATTGAAACAGGAAGAATTAAAAGAGGCGATACGGTGTTATTTTGGACTATTGGTGCGGGGCATGAGATGGTTGCCATGTTGTTTAAGTATTAAGCAAGGAGGTATATCATTATTAAATAAAGAAAAACCAACATATAGTAGTGACTCCTAAAAGTTAGAGCTTTATATTAAGCAACGATTTGGCTGGCATGAACATGGTATAGAACCACTCATGTCTGCCATTTTTTTCTTTATGCGCTTATTTATATAATAAATGATCTATTCTCTTTTAATTTTCTCAAATGAGCAGCGTGTTTTCTGAAATACATTTCCTGATTTAGTAATCCAAAAAAGTTTTCCATAGGTGAATTGTCTAAGCAGTTTCCTTTTCGGGAAATACTCCGGAACTCAAGTATTAGATGAAGTTTATGGCATGGTTAGGTATAAAAAGAATAAAAGTATTGATTGAGCTCCAAATAACAGTATAATCTTTTGGTTAACCGAAACATGGGGGGATTGAATGAGTTGGAAGGATTTAGAAATAGAGAAAATTAATACAATTGAAAAGTTAGTGGCTGAGTTTGAAGTATCTGCTTTAACTTTTTTTGAAGAAGTATATGAAGGTGACCAAATTCCTTTTGGTTCCTTTAAAGTGAGAATCTATGAACAAAAAGAATCTAATACCTTTATTGGTTATACAAATCTAAAACTAAAAGATCCTTTAGGTGGTTTTGAGGGAGCAGTAGGATATGGCTTGAAAATTGAGGATGCCTTAGTAGACATTATAAAAAACTTCAAGAATAATGTTTGTTCTTACATGGATAATTGTAAAAGGAAATTAAATAAGGATGACTTTTCTTTAGTAAGTTATGACGAGTTTTAATAAAGCCCCTTCTCAATCGAGAGGGGTTCTTTACTTAAACAGCTGTTTGTTTAAAAAACATCTTTTCACAAATTAATTACTAATTAAGTAAATTCACCTTTAGCCAGTTTGCCTTAAAAAACAAATTGCTTTAGCGAAATCTCCTTGGTTCAAACCTCGCTCTTTTCTAAATTCGGAGTATCACTATTATGTGATTTTAGCTTGATTCTGCATATAAACTTATACCTTGACTTAGAGTTAACTATAGGGGTTATTCTAGTTTTGTAAGAAACAAACAGGTCAATTCTCTTTGAAAATCAAATTATTGGAGGTTTAAACAAATGATAACAGCTAAAGCAAGAGCAGTAGACGGTCCAGACAAACCATTTAGAGTTGCAGAAATTAAAAGACGTGATCTTGATTCACAAGATGTTCTGATAGAAATTAAATATGCGGGCATATGTCATTCTGATATTCATACTGCTCATGGTGAATGGGGTCCAGTGAACTATCCACTTGTACCCGGACACGAGATTGCGGGAATCGTCACAGATGTTGGAGCCGAGGTGACAAAGTATAAGGTTGGGGATCGAGTAGGAGTCGGATGTATGGTTGATTCCTGTGGTGAGTGTGAGAACTGCCGTAAAGGAGAAGAGCAATATTGTTTAAAAGGAAAAGTCGATACTTATGCAGGTGTTGATAAATACGGGGAACCCACTCAAGGTGGCTATTCAACCCACATTGTCGTATCGGAAGATTTCGTACTCAGAATACCTGATAATATTGAATTTGACGTAGCAGCACCATTACTTTGTGCGGGTATTACAACATATTCTCCATTAAACCATTGGGGAGCAGGTCCTAACAAGAAAGTAGCAATTGTTGGTATGGGGGGGCTTGGACATATGGCGGTTCAAATTGCACATGCAATGGGTGCTGAAGTCACTGTTCTGTCTCGAACATTGAAGAAAATGGACGATGGTCTGAAGTTAGGTGCAGATCATTACTATGCAACAAGTGACACAGAAACATTCGAGAAACTTGCCGGATCCTATGACTTAATTATTAATACGGTAAGTGCAAAGATTAATCTGGATGCCTATTTAGGACTACTCAATCTTGATGGAGCGCTAGTAAACGTAGGTGCGCCTGCAGAACCACTGTCACTAAACGTGTTCAATTTAATCGGTCATCGTCGTTCATTTGCTGGTTCAATGATTGGAGGCATCCGGGAGACACAGGAAATGTTGGATTTTTGTGCTAAACATAATATTACTCCTAAAATTGAAGTGATTTCAGCTGATCAAATTGACGAGGCTTATGAACGTGTAGTAGCTTCCGATGTGAAGTATAGATTTGTAATTGACATCAGTACAATGTGAATGACGTAAGTGATATTTATGGGGGACAGCCAATGGCGGTACCCCTATAAAAATTAAATATTAGTAACTAAAAAGACGAACGATAACAAGATATCTTGATGTCGTTCGTCTTTATTTGTTCGCTAAAACCTATGCCCTGAATTTTTCTTTATAAATCCCGATTTTTGCTTTTCATCATTTTACTGTATACTTCAAAATATATCTTTTCTGAATCTGACGCTCTATTATATGAGTTTGAATTTATCGCACGATGCCATAATGGATAGATAGGCTCAAGTGCCGTTAAGTCCGTGATTTGTCTAATATCGTCATCCGTTAATTTTAAATTATACGATACAATATTTTCATGCAGCTGGTCTTTATTTCTCGCAGCTAATACGATTGAATCTACATTTGGTCTGTAGCCGTAGCATAAGTTATAATCCTGCCCTTTAGGATAGGCACTGATGACTTCAATATACTTCAAACGCTTGTGATCAAATCCCCTGGCTACAATGAGAACCTCGTGAGAGTTACTGTGATAATTAGCAACAACCCCGCGCCATGCACCAAATCAGTTATTTTGTGCTAAAAAAATGTATTGACCGATCTTCGTGACCCAATCCATTTTATATAACACTTAAACCAGATTAAACTAAGAACTCATGTTAAAATAGCTTCTATTCATTTCAATCCTTGCTTTTTCTCCTCTTACATAATCCAGTTTAAATCTTATAGTTAACTCTAGGTCAAATGGTACGTTTATTCTTTTTACCCCAAATTTCTAATTAACAGATGACTTTGCCAATCAACAAATATCGTGATATAATTTCCTTCATTTCTAGAGTTAACTCGAAGTCTATATCGTAAAAAAAGAAAAGGGGAGTAATAATGAAGACATATTCTATCAGCGAGGTTGCTAAAGAATTAAATCTAACCGCATATACCCTGCGCTACTATGACAAAGAAGGACTTATGCCATTTATAGAACGTACTGCTAGGGGAACAAGGCTTTTTAAAGAATCCGATATCGACGCTTTAAAAATAATTGAATGTTTAAAAGCCACCGGAATGCCTATTAAAGAATTTATTGATTGGTGTTCTGAAGGAGATTCCACCTTGCAACAAAGATTTGACATGTTTATGGAACGAAAAGCTATAGTGGAATCACAACTAGAGGAATTAAACAAGACAATGGAACTCATCAAGCATAAATGTTGGTATTACAAAACAGCTTTGGATTCCGGAACTGAAGATATTCATAAAAATAATAAAATAGAAATTCCTTTTAACTAAATATAGTTCTAAGACAAAGTCATTCTGTAAGTTCTTTTATTCCTTGTGAACCGTCAAGTACGATGTTCGGGGATTTGAAGAATGAGTAATAATATGAAGCAAACGGGCCTTTTTCTATTCATATTTTTGGGACCAAGTTGGTCCCAAATCAGTGCATTTATCTTGGCCTGTATTGCAAAGTAAATAAAAACGAAAAAACCCCTGAAATGTTGATTTAACAACATTTCAAGGGTTTTATTAGCATTAAAATGCTTAATGCTAATATTAACGAGAGTAGAACTCAACGATAAGAGATTCGTTAATTTCTGCTGGAAGTTCAGAACGCTCTGGTAAACGAGTGAAAGAACCTTCAAGTTTATCTGCATCGAAAGATACGAAATCAGGAACAAAGTTGCTAACTTCAACTGCTTCTTTCACGATATCTAGGTTACGAGATTTTTCGCGAAGAGTAATTGTTTGACCTGGTTGCATGCGGTAAGAAGGGATATCTACACGCTTGCCATCAACTAAGATGTGACCATGGTTCACAAGTTGACGAGCTTGACGACGAGTACGAGATAAACCTAGACGATAAACAACGTTGTCTAAACGAGATTCTAAAAGAATCATGAAGTTTTCACCGTGTTTACCAGTCATTTTACCAGCTTTATCGAATAAGTTACGGAATTGGCGTTCGTTTACACCATACATGTGACGAAGCTTTTGCTTCTCTTGTAATTGTAATCCGTACTCAGATAATTTTTTACGTTGGTTAGGACCATGTTGTCCAGGAGCGTAAGGACGCTTTTCTAATTCTTTACCAGTGCCGCTTAGAGAAATACCAAGACGACGAGATAATTTCCAGCTTGGGCCAGTATAACGAGCCATAATATGACTCCTCCTTTTTGTTTTTATTTGGGTAAAATAAAAACAGTTGTGGTCATCTTTACGCACATTTTGTTTTCAAGTATCTTCGCCCTCGCAGCAGAGGGTTACACAATACCCCATCAACAAAGATTGTTAGAGGAACAAAATGAAACATTAAAGTACACACAAAAGCTGCGATATTTTACACAAAGACTATTATACAATCTTTATTGATTAGAAGTCAATGTTTTGCTGAGTGTAATATGTAGTCAATCAGTGATCTTTGATGTCGAGGTTGTAAGTTGAAAACAATTAATGAAAATGAGTCAATTCCTTATGAATATAGTAAAAACTATAATAAAGATTGATTGATATTGTAAAATATATGATATAATATAGTTCTAAAGTATCTGTTTTGAAGTAGGTTAAAAGAACTATAGTATAGAAAAAAATAGCTAAGTGTAATAATAAATATATTTAAGTGCGATTATCTTTTTATGTCATTTGTTAAGTCATAAAAATGATAATCCCCATACCATTTAAGAGACGATTAATTATGTCTGTTTTATACATCTGGATTTAGTACATATTCTATCTAAAATGTGGGTGATAAACAAACCACTTTTGAATATAGGTGATATAACTATGGATAAGGAAAAAGAAGTAAAAGCGTTACTAGAAATAAAAAGTAAAATATTAGACCTTATATATAAAGGAAACACTTCTAAGAATCAATTTGATGATTTTGTTAAAGAAGTTGCTACTAGTTTAGGATGTATAGCAGCGGGATTTTATTTCGTAAATGAGTGGAGAAAGGCATATGTCATTGGAGGGGAATACCATGCTGAGTTATTGTCTTTACCTGCTATTATTCCTATAGATGAGGTTTATCGTGAAAATCATCCATTGTATGTTAATAAAAAACAGGGAGCTTATTCGAGTAAAGATGGACGCTTACTCATCTTCTTCCTTCAGCGGTTAAATGGCTTACCAGAGTATTTGGTTTTGCTAAGGGAGGATCAACAATTTATGTTGAGCCAACCATTTATGAATGAGCTTACAGATGTCTTAAGTTCCTATATGTTATTTAAAGGTAAAATAAATGAGCTTTACGATGAAAAACTGCATTATACGGAATTGTTCGCATTTGTCGAACGTTTTAGTTTTCATAGAATATTAAAATTGGATGTATTATTAAGTGAAATGTTAAAAATTCTGGATAGGCTCTATCCTTCATTTCAATATTATTTATTGTTGACACATGATTATGAAGAAATCAATCAATTACCAGTGAGGGATCTAGATTATCAGGAGGAAAACAGTCTCGCACTTGAAGCGTATGTATCAGGGGAAGTGACAATAGAACAAACATCAACCGACATTGTTCTATATGCTCCTTTTTTAGGAAGCCAGGGGGTATATGGTGTTCTCCAAGTGATTACTAAAGGGATATATGCCATTCCTAAAGCAGATCAAAAGTATTTTGGTTTAATTGCGAAAATGACAGGGGCAATTATTGAAAATATTCAATTACATCAACAATCACAACAATTAATTGGTGATTTGCAATTTATAAACGAAACATCACAGCAATTAAATGCTGATCTGCGTTTTACAGAGACGATTCATTTTATGACAGAACAAATAAAGAAATCATTTCACGCAGAAGAAGTGGGTTTTTTCTTGTCTCAAGATGGTGAAAAATGGACTCCATTAAGTGGTAGCACCAGTTTCTTCTTTGCAAAAAAATCGAAAGCCTTTGTAACATATGTGCAAAAACTGATGTTAGAGAAGAAAGATGCGCTCTTTATTGGCGATTTAACGATTCCCCATATGAAAGCTAGTTACCGTTCTCTTATGGCCGTACCTATGGGAAACTTAGGGGATATGTGGGGGTTTGTCGTGATTTTGCACCCTATGCCTTATTACTTTCCGTTTGATTCATTTAAATTACTCCAAGCATTAATTCATCATACAACGCTTGCATTTAAGAATTCGTTATTAAGAGAGGAATTAGAAAAGTTAGTCGTAACCGATCACTTAACGCAACTTTTTTCACGAAGTTATTTGGATAATCAAGTGGAACAATCACTAAAAAGTGATGAAAAAGGTGTTTTAATATTAATCGATATTGATGATTTTAAAATGATTAATGATGAATATGGTCATCAAGTCGGTGACGATATCCTTATTCAAGTGGCAGATATCATCATTCATCATATTAGAGTGGGTGATGTGGGCGCAAGATGGGGAGGAGAGGAACTGGCGATTTATCTTCCAAATGTAGATGCGAAGATCGGTGTTTCAATCGCTAGAAGATTAAAGGAAAAAGTGAGTCGATTAACGAGTCCAAATGTGAGTATTTCATGTGGTGTTTCACATTGGAAAGCTAATGAAGATGAGAGCTATGCAACCTTATTTCACCGTGCTGATGTAGCATTATATGAAGCGAAAAATGCAGGGAAAAATAAAGTTGTTTTTTTAGAAAAAGATATAGACTAAGAGGTTGGTTAGTTTAGTTGGATAGAAATTAAATAGATGGGTTTTAGAATGAGAACTTTTAAGTCCAAATTGGCTACTTATCGTTCACAAACGCCCAATCCTATTTAGTTAATGCCACTTATACCAGCCTCTTTGTTTAATTAGACGACCATAAATAATAATAATCGTTGAAAATTCTTGCGTTGTATCATATTCTGAATTATATAAATGTTTTTGATATTTCTACGGTGATACGATAATGTTTTTTTGTTTTTATTATTGTAAGCGTTTTCAATTTATAATTCTGGAGGAGATATCCTTGGAAGGTAAAGAGAAAAGAATAGAGACCAAATGTATTCACTCTGGTTATGATAGTCAAGTATATAACGGCAGTTTAATACCACCTTTATTTCAAACAGCTACATTTACATTTTCAAGTGCAGAGGAAGGTGCTCGCAGGTTTGCCTCTGAAGAAGCAGGGTATGTTTATTCACGTTTAGGTAACCCGACTGTTGAGATCTTAGAAAAACGAATGGCAGAATTAGAAGGGGCAGAAGTGGCATTAGCATTTGGATCTGGAATGGCAGCTGTTTCATCTGTGTTAATGACATTAACGAAAGCGGGAGACCATATTTTATGCTCACAAGGAGTATATGGATGCACATATGGTCTATTGCATTTATTAGAAGAAAAGTACCAGATTTCACATCAGTTTTCTACTATGAGCTCTAGAGAAGAGTTAATGAGTTGTATTACACCAGAAACCACTTGTATTTACATTGAAACACCGATTAATCCCACGCTTGATATTGTTGATCTTGAAATGGTCGCAGCAATAGGTAAAGAAAAACAAATCCCTGTTGTAGTAGATAACACCTTTTGTTCCCCTTATTTGCAAAACCCAATTTCATTTGGGTGTGATATTGTTATCCATAGTGCAACAAAGTATTTATGTGGACATGGAGATGTCATTGCTGGCATTGTGGCTGGTAAAAAAGTGTGGATGGACGACATCGCGAGACAAACAAGAAAGGATATAGGTGGTATTATATCTCCCTTTGATGCTTGGCTCTTATTAAGAGGTATCAAGACATTAGCTATTCGATTAGACCGACACAGCCAACAAGCTGCTATTCTTGCCGAATTTTTACGAAATCATGAAAAAATTGAGCAGGTTTATTACCCAGGTTTTGCTGATCACCCACAAGCTAAGATTATCGCAAAACAAATGAAGCAACCCGGGGGGCTTATTTCTTTTAAAATTAAAGGAGGACAAAAAGAAGCACAGGCATTGATGAATCATCTAAGTCTTATTAAAGTGGCTGTGAGTTTAGGTGATGCAGAAACTTTAATTCAACATCCGGCAACGATGACACATGCTGTCGTACCTAAAGAAGAGAGAGAAAAAATGGGGATTGAAGATAATTTATTACGGCTTTCAGTGGGATTAGAAGCATTCGAAGATATTAAAGCAGATCTCTCTGAAGCGTTATATCAATTGAAATAACATCATCTAATCAAAATGCGAACAAATTTTATAGATCTCCATTTGTTCGCATTTCTTGAAATTATAAGAACTTCACTAATTCTTTAACAAACGCTTCTAGCATTTTTTCATCTATTTCATCGAAGCGGTTTTTTTCAGGAGAATCAATATCTAAGACACCTAATAATGTTCCATCTTTTACGATAGGAATGACAATTTCCGATTGAGAAGCCGCATCACATGCGATATGGCCAGGAAAAGCATGGACATCTGCAATTCTTTGCGTTTCTTGTTTAGAAGCAGCAGTGCCGCAAACACCTCTACCGACTGGAATCCTTACACATGCAGGCAATCCTTGAAATGGTCCGAGAACAAGTTCTCCCTCTTCCATTAAATAAAAGCCAACCCAATTTGTACGGTCTAAAAATTGATTTAATAAGGCAGAAGCATTACTTAAGTTGGCGATTGTATTTTTTTCACCTTCTAATAGTGCAGCAAGTTGCTTAATTACTAATTGATAATTTTCTTCTTTATTTCCTTGATAATTTTCGACGTTAAACATCATGCATCACCATGCTTTCTTTAAGTATTTAAGGTATTATGCCATAAAATAGGTTAAAAGGGGAGACTTTGTCGACAATTAATAAAAGGAAAATCTCTTTTATGCAAGAATAGATTTATTATAACAAGAACAGTGGATATTTGAACAAAAATCTTGTTATAGGGAGGCGAAAGAGCGCATGAAAGAAAATGCTAAAGTGGCAATAATTGATGCAGCTATCTATCTCTTCAACCATAAAGGGTTTAATGGAACATCTGTTAGGGATATCGCCAGTAAAGCAAAAACAAATGTTGCTAATATATCCTATTATTTTGGTAATAAGAATGGTTTGCTAGAGCAATGTTTAACGGAATATTATGAAGCATATATTCAAGAAATTGAGAAAGGGTTTAATCTCTTAGACCGAGGATCGACACATTCCCTAAAGGCCGTTGCTGAAAATATCCTTTATTTCCAATTTGAAAATGTGCAATTAACGAGACTGATTATTAGAGAAATGTCGATCGATTCGCAAATGGTTCGAGAAATTATGTCCACTTATTTAACAAAGGAGAAGTATTATCTCAATAGAATCTTTGAACAAGGATTCAAGACGAAAGAATTCTACTTAAACACGACGGCGTATTTAATCCTACAATGGAAGAGTCTGCTTACTATGCCATTTCTTAATACTCATTACTTAACAGAAGTAATTTACCTTGTTCCTCATGAAACTTATTTTGTGGAGAAATATGTACGTGAGACTCATGCTTGGATTGATCATGTTGTTTGTAGAAAAGAGCCAAAAGAGCAGCAGGTGACATTATTAAATGTTTTGTAACTGGGAATTTAACTTATTCCAACCGCATCCCACAAGCTTTGCTTGATGAGCGTCGGAGCCGTATATAAGGGGAATGCCCATACTCATGGCTTTTTGTGCGACTGATGCCGGAGGATAACTTTCAAGACATAGCGGCTTAATGAGCCCAGCAGCATTATAGTCCAGTTCGTAGTGCTTATCTTTAACAGCATTCAAAATATCACTAAGTTCCTTTTCAAATTCCTGTTCAACGGGAAATTTTTTTTGGAATTTTTTAACTAAAGTAATATGTCCAATTCTAGTTGGTTTATACTGACCAAGGTCGCTTAAGATGGACTTTTGAACTGTACGAAAATAATGTTGATATACGGCATCGATAGATCCATATTCATTAATCATTTCTTGGAAGACATCAGGACTGTAATCTAAACAATGATAACCAGTTTCTCCTTTTAGGAAATGAACAGACAAGATGGCGTCATCGATACTTGGGCCGATTTCATTCAAAAATGCCGTTATTTCGTCTTCATACCCTTCAATATAATCCACTTCTAGTCCGATATGAATATTGAGTTCCTTTTTATATTGTTGTTTTAACTGCTCAACTTCATCTATATAATTGGCAATATCACCATTTTTCATTGCACTATCTTTGGCTGGTGCAGGATCAATAAAATGAGTGGGTAAAGGGGCATGCTCAGTAAAAGTGATATCAGTAAAACCTTGCGCTATTGCTCTATTAATATAATGTTTCATTTGATCCTTTGTTCCATGAGGGCAATAAGGCGTATGAATATGACCATCTTTTTTCACGTGAAAGCTCCTTTTTATAGCGAAATAATTGTTATTTAGTGCGATATATGAGATAAATAAAAATAATCATTTATACGTGTAGATTTAACATTATTCGGTTATCTTTACAGGGAAATAGAAGTTTTACTGTCAATTTAAGATGTAAAAAGATTGATTATACGAATTTTGCCCAATTATTTCTATAAAATCTTAAAA
Source organism: Cytobacillus sp. FSL R7-0696 (assembly GCF_038006865.1). Lineage (NCBI taxonomy): Bacteria > Bacillati > Bacillota > Bacilli > Caryophanales > Bacillaceae > Cytobacillus > Cytobacillus sp. FSL R7-0696. The sequence continues at coordinate 2,929,242 of NZ_JBBOWA010000001.1, forward strand.
TAATAGTCAAAAAATGTCGTTTACATGGTATCATAAAAGCATTGAAATGAACAAGAAAATGATTTATTTAAAGTATATATTTGGTTCGGTAACAGAACAGGGGGCTTTACAGATGGGATATGTAATTGGTGTACTCATAGTTTTCATATGCATTTATTTTACAGGGTATTTTTTTAAGAAGAAATACTTCAAGGAAGTGGATCGACTAGAGACATGGAAGCTTGAAATTATGGATCGCCCTGTTTTGGATGAATTATCGAAGGTGAAGGCACTAAATATGACAGGTCAAACGGAAAAATTATTTGAAAAATGGCGAAGTGCTTGGGACGAAATCGTCACATCACAGCTTCCTGAGGTTGAAACGACATTATTTGATGCGGAAGAATACATAGATAAATATCGGTTCAATAAAGCTAAGGAAAGCTTAAATAAAATTGAAGCAGAATTGAACCTAGTAGAGGAACAAATCGACCAGATTTTAATAGAGCTAAAAGAGTTAGTGGGAAGTGAAGAAAAGAACCGCCTCGAAATGGAAGCGTTAAAAGATACATATCGCAATTATAAAAAACGATTACTAACACAACGTCATGCCTTTGGCAAGCCGGGGGAACAACTCGAAAACAGGTTAGGTGAAATGCATAATGAATTCGAGTTATTTACTCAAAAAACAAATGAAGGAAACTATCTTGAGGCAAGGGAAATCGTTCTCGCTTTAAATCAAAAGATGGAAGAAATGAACGATCATGTAGATCAAATTCCTGTATTATTAGTTGAGGTAAATACTAAATTGCCTAATCAGTTAGCAGAATTAAAGGATGGATTTGAGGAGATGAAGGAGCAAGGTTATCTACTCGAACACCTCCAAGTAGAAAAGAATATAAGTGAAATAGAAGAAGAAGTTAAAAAAATAATTGGGTTAGTTGAAGAGGTAAACGTGAAAGCTGCTTCTGAACTCCAAGATGAAATTAAGGAACGAATTGATAGTTTATATGAACAGCTAGAAAAGGAAGTAATGGCGAAACATTTCGTTTCTAAAGAAGAAAGCAAGGCGAAAGATCTCTTGATTGATAGCAGTGAAAGACATATGGATTTAATAGAAGAAATGCGAATGATTTCCGATACATATCATGTACCAGACACGGAAAGTGATACACAGGAAAGACTTCAGAAGCTATTAACTAATGCCATCAAAAGGTATGAAGTATTAGAAGATAAAATCAAGGAACAAAAAGTCCCTCATACAATTTTAAAAGAAGAATTGACAGCTGTAAAAGAAGAACTAGATATTATAAAAGAAGAACAAACTCGTTTTAGTGAAAAATTAGAAGCACTACGTAAAGACGAAATGGTAGCAAGGGAAAAAATTAATGATTTAAAAAAGCAGATTAGTGACCTAGCTCGCTTAGTTTCAAAAAGTAATATTCCGGGTTTACCAGAAGAATATAAATTTGTAATGAAAGAAGCAAACGATCAGATTAAAGAGGTTATCTTACGACTTGAAGAAAAGCCACTAAATATTTCATCTGTTAACGATTATATGGAAATAGCCTTTATATCAGTAGAGAAAGCAGTTGAATATACGGAGGATATGATAGAGACATATTCGTTAACTGAGAAAGTCATTCAGTATGGTAATAGATATCGTAGTCGTCATCTAGGGTTAAAGGAAAAATTTACAAATGCTGAGCTTGCCTTTAGGAATTATGAATACAAAGCAGCGCTTGAACTGGCAGCAACCGCGATTGAAGAAGTTGAACCAGGAGCATTAGAGAAGATTAAGGATTGGATAAATGAAGAGGAAAAAAACTGATGTAGTTACATCAGTTTTTTTCGTTTGAATTCGCTTGCTATAGTTGTTTCATTCGGTTAATAAGTGATTTGCGACCTTAATTTAGTGCGACCGTCTGACCAAAAGCTCAAAAGAAATGATTACCATATAACAAAAAGCGAAGGCCCCTTTTCCTTCGCTTTTCTTAGTGACTATTTCTTTTTTTAATCTTCTTGAGTTTGTAACTGTTCTTTCGGGTTTGTATTGAAAGCGATAATAAAACCAACAATTGCACCAATGATAGCAGGTACAAGCCATCCAATACCTACACTAAATAACGGTAAGATAGAAAGTGTGTTATTTAGTCCTTCGCTTCCAAGACCAGCTGCATTTAATCCATCGATTATGCTAATTATTCCTGTTGGAATGAGCGCACAAATATAAACAATAGCTGCTCCTTTAAATACATTGTTTATTAGTGAGAGAAGAATAAGCACAATAGCTAATGGATAAAGGAATGTTAGCACTGGTACTGAGAAATTAATTAATTGTGTCAATCCGACATTTGCAATCGCCATACTAAAAATGGAGAATATAATAACGAACTTTTTATATGAAATACTTGGTACAATTTTATTAAAGTAAGTTGCGCAAGATGAGGTTAATCCCACAGATGTTGTTAAACAAGCGAAAATGATCGCAAATCCGAGAATATAACCGCCTGCAGAACCAAATAAAAATTGTGCAGCTACTGATAATAACGCACCACCATTTGGTTGTACACCTAATGTACTTGGAGATGTAGAACCAATATAAGCAAGTGATACATAAATAATAGCTAGACCAGCTGCGGCAATAAGTCCAGCGGCGATACAAATTTTTGTAATTGAAGCTTTTTTTGTAACACCAAAGCCTTTGATTGATCCGATAACGATAATACCAAATACTAGAGCGGCGATCGTATCCATTGTCAAGTACCCTTCAATAAATCCTTTAAAGAAGGCACTATCTACATAAGCGCCTGTTGGAGCTTGAGGGTCTCCTATTGGTGAGATAATCGCTTTTATTACAATTACAGCTAGAATAATTAATAGCAGTGGCGTTAGAATGTTACCGATTACATCTACAAGCTTACCTGGATTCATAGCTAATAAAGTCGTAAGCGCGAAGAAAACAATTGAGAATATTAAAAGTGGCCAAATTGAATTGGCAGCGTTTTCAGATAAAAACGGCAATATCCCAATCTCATAAGAAACTGTTCCTGTACGAGGAATGGCAAATAGTGGACCAATGACTAAATACATTACCACAGTAAAGATTAATCCATACAATGGGTGAACTCGGTTTGCCATTGTTTGTACATCACCAGATTTTGCAATGGCAATAACAGCAATGAGTGGTAGTCCGACACCAGTAATTAGGAAACCAATAATTGCTACCCATACAGAAGTACCAGCTTCTTGTCCCAAAAATGGTGGAAATATCATATTCCCTGCTCCGAAGAATAGAGCAAAGAGCATTAAACCTATTGAAAAGATTTGTTTGAACGAAAGTGTGTTATTATTCATACAATTTACCCCCTAAGTCGCTCGTCAATAGTCACTATAAAATTTTCAACAGAAACTATAGTACCATGGTTTTGACGAAATGTGTCGAATTATAAAAATGTTGTAATTTTGGGTATATTGAAATAACGGTGGCAAACTTTGAAAGGAATAGATTTTCGGAGTTTTTTTAAACCAATTATTTTCATTATAAATTAAAAACCCAAAATTATAAAGCAAAACCTGTATTAATACACAAAATTTTTTTTGATTGTGTATCGTAATAATTTGTTTTTACAAAATAGTAAAATTACATTTCGTCTTTATACAAATAACATTTCTATCTAAGCGAAAATTATGCTATGATTAAAAATTGCATAAGTGTTCTTCAAGGAGGAGCCGTAATGATTTATCTAGATAATAGTGCAACTACTCAACCATATAAAGAAGTAATTGATGCGTTTGTAAAAGTTTCTTCTACCTTTTTTGGTAATCCATCATCCCTCCATGGAGTTGGTGAGAAAGCTGAAAAACTATTGCAACAAGCGAGGAGACAGATAGCACAATTGCTTAAAGTAAAAGAAAAAGAATTACTGTTTACTTCAGGTGGTACGGAAGGTAATAATATGGCAATTAAAGGAATTGCTAAACAATATCAGCATCGTGGCAATCATTTAATTACAACAACCATTGAACACCCTTCTGTTATTGAGACAATGAAGCAGTTAGAAAAAGACGGATTTGAAGTGACCTATCTACCTGTAGATGGGGATGGAAGAATTTCTCTAGATGATTTACAAGTAGCTATAAAGGAAGAGACGATTCTTGTCTCTGTTATGCATGTCAATAATGAAATAGGTACCATTCAACCAATTAAAGCTATTGGAACTTTATTAAAAGAATATCCTAAGGTTTTCTTTCATGTCGATGCTGTTCAATCAGTAGGCAAAGTCCCACTTGAGTTATATGAATTTGGTATTGATGCTTGTACAATGTCAAGCCATAAATTTCATGGCCTAAAGGGTTCGGGTATTTTATATTTACGACAAGGAGTATCCTTAACGCCCCTTCTTGCAGGTGGTAACCAAGAAAGTGAATTAAGGAGCGGCACAGAAAATACAGGTGGAATTGTCGCGATGGCTAAAGCGTTGAGGATGACAAATGATTATTTCAACTCTAGCTCTAAACTTTCTCATTTAATGAATGAAATTAGAATAGCATTAAGTGAAATAGAAGATGTCATTATCCATACGCCAATAAAAGAGACAGCTCCACATATTCTTAATTTCTCTGTTAAAGGCTTTAAGTCAGAGGTTTTTGTTCATGCCTTAGAAGAGAATGATATTTATATTTCTACCACGAGTGCTTGTTCATCTAAACATGCTCAAGCGAGTAGTACATTACTTGCTATGGGTATAAAAGAAGAAATTGCCTTGAGTGCCGTTAGAGTGAGTTTAAGTTATCATACAACGGCTGATGAGGTAGAAAAGTTTATTCATGAAGTGAAACACACTATATTTCAACTGAGAAAGGTAATGAAAGCTTAATGAAATACGATAGAATATTAATTCGTTATGGAGAAATTTCAACTAAAGGAAGAAATCGTAAGAATTTTATAGATAAATTAAGAAAAAGCGTAAAGAGAGTCCTACATGATTTTCCTGAAATCAAGGTCGAGGGGCAAAGAGATCGCATGTTTGTTCTGCTTAATGACCAACCACATGAAGAGATTATTGAGAGATTAAAGGGTGTCTTTGGTATCCAGTCTTTTAGTCCGGTTTTGAAGGTGGAAAAAGATTTAGATACAATGAAGGAAAAGGCATTACAATTAATTCAAAAGGTTTATCAAGAAGGCGATACGTTTAAAATCACAGCGAAAAGAGCAGATAAAAGTTTTGCATTAGATACGTTTGGTATTAACCAAGCATTTGGTGCACATATTTTAACAAATATGCCTTCTATCTCAGTTGATGTGAAAAAACCAAGTATAAACTTAGTCATTGAAGTGAGAAAAGAAGCAAGCTATATTTCATGTGAGAATATTAAAGGAGCTGTTGGCTTACCAGCTGGTTCAAGTGGGAAAGGTATGCTCATGTTATCTGGTGGGATTGATAGCCCTGTTGCAGGATATTTATCCATGAAAAGAGGAATTGAAGTCGAGGCTGTTCATTTTTATAGCCCTCCATTTACAAGTGAAAGATCAAAACAAAAAGTCATTGATCTTGCGGAAAAGCTTTCTCGAATTAATGGTGGCGTGGCGCTTCATATTGTTCCTTTTACTGAAATACAACAGCTGATACAGAAACAAATTCCTGATAACTATACAATGACAACGACAAGAAGGTTAATGCTTAGAATAACAGACGCGCTTCGAGAAAAATATCAAGGATTATCCATTATTACTGGTGAGAGTCTTGGGCAAGTTGCCAGTCAGACGATGGAAAGTATGTATGCTATTAATGAGGTGGTTAGCACACCCATTTTAAGACCTCTGATTATGATGGATAAAGCGGATATAATCGATATAGCCCAAACTATTGATACGCACGATATTTCTATTCGTCCATTTGAGGATTGTTGTACTGTATTTGTACCTTCTTCACCTAAAACGAAGCCGAAGCTTGAAAAGGTTCAACATTTTGAAAGCTATACAGACTTCGAGCCGTATATTCAAAAAGCAGTTGAAAATACCGAAAAACTTGTTATTATGCCGAATTCAAACATAGAAAAAGAGATGGAAGATCTTTTTTAAACGGTCTTTATTACAAAAAGATTACAAAAGGAAATATAAATGCAACAATTACCAAATATTTATTGCATAGTGCCATGTGATTCTACACATTCTATACTCACAAGGAGGTGAAATCACATGGCAAACAACAGCTCAAATAATCTTGTAGTACCTGGTGTACAACAAGCTCTTGATCAAATGAAATACGAAATCGCAACTGAATTTGGTGTAAACCTTGGTGGAGAAACTACTTCTCGTGCTAACGGTTCAGTTGGTGGAGAAATCACTAAACGTTTAGTTCAAATGGCTGAACAACAATTAGGTGGTTACCAAAAATAATTTAATATGATGGCTACAAAAGGGCGGAGTAATCACTTCGCCCTTTTTTATATTTAAAAAACTTCAAATTGACGTATTTTGCTTAAAAGTTTTTGAATGGCAGGCGTCATTGATCTGTCTTTCAAATAAGCAAGGTAAACAGTTCTATTAAGAAAAATAGAAGTGATTGGCAAGCCAATAATATGAGGTGTAGGATTATAATCTAAATAGCTTTTAGGCAAAATAGTCACGCCTAAACCTTCTTCAACCATTTTACAAGCAGTTTCTAAGCGCTCGATTTCATATTCAATTTTTGGATAAAGCTGTTCCTTCATAAAAGCTTGCAGCACATCTCCTCTCGTTTGGAACCCCTCACGGCTAATTATAAAAGCCTGATTAGCAATATCAGTGAGCTCTACAGAAGTTTTACGAGCAAGTGGGTGTGTTTCGTAAACTGCTAACATAAAAGGCTCATGATAAAGCGGGTGTGAAGTAATTAATTGATTATGCATAGGCTGATTGGTAATCGTAAAATGAACATCGCCTTCCAATATGGAAGAAATAACTTCTTTTTGGCCAAGTACTTCATTGAATTGAAAGTGTATATCAGGATAGGTATTTTTAAATTCCTTTATGACTTTGAATAGCCAAAACTTGGCAGATTCAATTATGCCTATATTAATATGACCATCACCGGTTTCGGCCATCTCTGCAACTTCTAGTTGGAAATGTTCGAATTGTCTTACTATATGTAGAGCTCTTTGATAAAAAACCTCTCCGATATCTGTCAAATAAATGCTTCTTGTATCTCGTTTAAATAGCTCCATCTTTAAATCATTTTCCAATTTCATAATGGCATTACTTAATGATGGCTGTGATATATGTAAAATTTGTGCTGCCTTAGAAAAACTCTGTTCATCAGCTACCGTAATAAAATACTTTAATTTCCTTATTTCCATTTTTTCACCTGCTTATAGTTAAAAGCTATAGATATATATATATTTGGTATTGGTCATTATAGCATAACTCTTTATATACTTTTTTTATACGAAACGTTTTAAATGAATCTAATCAAAAAGTTCAGAAATTTAATAAAAATGAGGGAGTTCGCAATGTACAGTCAAGGAAGGAAAGATCAATGGATAGGCAGAATAGACTCTTTAGAAGATCGAAAGAGTTTTAGATACCATCAGGTTATTAAAATGGAAAACCTTCTCACGCCGAGTGGTAAAACGCAAATATCTAGCTATGGACTTATAGGTTTTGAAAGTGAAGAAGGAGTAAGAAGAAACAACGGTAGACTAGGAGCGAAAGAGGGACCAAATGCTATAAAACAAGCAGTTGCTAAATTACCTTTTCCATATGATGTTGATACCAATATTTATGATTTTGGTAATGTGGCTTGTGATAGTGAGCAGTTGGAAGAAGCACAAGTAGAATTAGGGGATTTTGTTAGCTTAATTCTTAATAAAAAATCTACACCTATCATATTAGGCGGTGGTCATGAGACACTTTACGGTCATTATTTAGGTGTTAGGAAGTCGATAGGTAAACAAAAGAAACTAGGTATCATTAATATTGACGCACATTTTGATTTGCGATCATATGATGAAGCGCCGTCATCGGGTACGATGTTTAAACAAATATTAGATCAAGACGAAAATGCAAATTATTTATGCCTTGGTATACAAAAACAAGGGAATACTGCTTCTCTTTTCGAGACTGCCTCCAAACTGGGTGTAACCTATATTTTAGAAGAAACCATTCATGCAGAAGGTTTAAATCAAACAAAACAAGTAATAAATAATTTTATTAAAGAATGTGATGTGTGCTTGTTAACACTGTGCATGGATGCAGTTAATTCTGCCTACGCACCAGGTGTAAGTGCACCATCTCCATTTGGCTTAACTCCATTTGAGGTAAGGGAACTTGTTCGATTGGTTACAAATAATGATAAGACGATTTCGTTTGATATATCCGAAGTTAATCCTTCATTAGACAGAGATGGACAAACAGCAGCAGTTGCAGCTCAATTAGTGAGTGAAGCAATCAGCGCATTTCACAGGAGGACAAAGAGATGAACATCACTTTAGATTCAATTTCAACATTGTTTCTTGCTGTCGCCCTTTTGTTAATCGGTAGCATATTAATAAAAAAGGTGACATGGTTAAATCGTTATTGTATACCTGCACCAGTTGTGGGCGGATTATTATTTGCTCTACTTATTTTAATTTTAAAACAAACAGGGCTAATGAACATTGAATTAGATACATCACTACAAAGCATTTTTATGCTTACCTTTTTTACAACGGTTGGTTTAGGGGCTAGTTTTAAATTAGTGAAGCTAGGTGGCAAGCTACTTATCTTCTACTGGATTGCCTGTGGCGTACTTGCCTTGTGTCAGAGTGCAATTGGTATTTCTCTAGCAACCGCTCTTGGTCTGGAACCGTTACTAGGTGTTATGATGGGGGCAGTTTCTATGGAAGGTGGACATGGTGCTGCAACGGCATTTGGCGGAACCATTGAGGAATTAGGAATAGAGTCTGCACTATCCACTGGATTAGCTGCTGCTACGTTTGGTTTAATAGCTGGTGGTTTAGTTGGGGGGCCGACAGTTAAGTATTTAATAAATAAATACAAATTAACACCTAAACAATCAAGTGATTCAGCCAGTGAAATTGCTCCAACATTAGAAGAGGAAAAAGATCATTCACCAACTTCTACTAATCATTTTATGGTTCAAGTTCTCATTATTACTTTTTGTATGACGGTTGGATCATTATTAGGAGAGTTATTCTCCGATGCAACAGGTTTTGTATTACCAAGCTATGTTGGCGCAATGTTTGTTGCTGTAATCGTAAGAAATATTGTCGATAAAGTAAATGGACGCATCATTGATATGAAATCAATCAATTTCATTGGTGATATTACATTAGGTATATTCCTCTCAATGGCGCTGATGAGCATTAAACTATGGGAAATTGCTGATCTTGCTCTTCCGATGCTATTCATTGTATTTATTCAAGTAGTCTTTATCGTATTGTTCTCTATCTTTGTTCTATTTAAGCTATTTGGAAAAGATTACGATGCTGCTGTAATGGTCGGTGGTTTTACAGGTCACGGTCTTGGGGCAACACCAAACGCGATGGCGAATATGTCTGCCATTACTGAGAAATATGGACCATCCCCAAAAGCGTTTTTAATTGTACCAATTGTAGGGGCTTTTCTTATAGATGTCTTTGCTATGCCGATTATCATTACGAGCATCAATTTATTATCTTAAACAAACATAATGTACGAAGAATCCGAGCAATTATTCCATTCAAGAGATGAGAATATAGCTCGGTCTTTTTGTATTTGATAAATTTAATTTAGATTCAGATATGGGTAATTAAGAGAATTTAAAAAAGAAAGATAGTGCTGAAAAGGAAAATATACCTATGTTTCAGAGAGGGGAAGTGGGTGTTTATTAACTAACTATTGAGATAGAGAAAGATAAATTATTTTAATTATTTAAATAATTTAGTATAATTATTAGTGACATCTTGAATTCCGCATAGATCTTGAGAAAAAGGAGAGATTTTTGGATGAAACGAGAGGATTTATTAGCACCCGAGGTTTATAACTTAGTCTCAGAGGTTGAGCACTATGCGCAAAATAGTGATAAACTGGCGATTCAATGGGAAGATGAGCAGGGGGAGAAAAAGGAAATTACATATAAGCAATTAATGAACAAAGCAAACAGAATTGGAAACGTTTTCGTGGATAAAGGCTTAGAAAAAGGCGATGTTGTTCTGGTAATCATCCCTCGTCTTGTAGAAGCTTATCAAACATATTTAGCTGCGCTTAAAGCAGGAATGGTTGTCATCCCTAGCTCAGAAATGTTAAAAACTAAAGACTTAAAATATCGTATTAATCATGGTGATGTCAAAGCAATTATTAGTTATGCACCTTATGTATCTGAATTCAACGAGATAAAAGAAGCGGAAAATCTTCCAAAATTCATTATTGGAGGAAAAGCGCAAGGGTGGATTTCTTTAGATGAAGAAATGGAAAGTGCAAATGAGTCGTTTAAAATAGTAGAAACGAAGAAAGATGATATGGCTTTTCTTTCGTATACTTCGGGAACAACTGGCAATCCAAAGGGTGTCGTTCATACCCATGGGTGGGCATTTGCTCATTTAAGAACTGCAGCTACACATTGGCTTGGTATTGAGGAAGGGGATACTGTATGGGCAACTGCAGGTCCAGGTTGGCAAAAATGGATATGGAGCCCATTTCTTTCCGTATTAGGATCAGGCGCAACAGGGTTTGTTTATAACGGAAAGTTTGAACCGAAAAAATATTTACAGCTCTTACAGGATTATGAAGTGAATGTGCTTTGCTGTACACCGACAGAATATCGTTTAATGGCAAAAGTAGACCGTATTGGTCAATATAATTTATCAAAGCTTCATAGTGCTGTTTCAGCAGGAGAACCTTTGAACCGAGAAGTTATTGATATTTTTGAAAAGCATTTTGGGCTTGAAGTAAGAGACGGTTATGGACAGACGGAAAATACATTGCTTGTAGGTGTCACAAAAGGTATGGGGTTAAGACCAGGTTCAATGGGAAAACCAACGCCAGGGAACAGAGTAGAGATCATTAATGAAGACGGCCAACCATGTTCAGTGGGTGAAGTAGGGGATATTGCTGTTCATGTTGATACGCCAGCACTATTTAAGAATTATTATAAAGATCCCGAAAGAACTTCCATGCAATTCCGTGGGGATTACTATATTACAGGAGATAAAGCTAAAATGGATAAAGATGGGTATTTCTGGTTTGAAGGACGAGGTGATGATATTATCATTAGCTCTGGTTATACCATTGGGCCATTTGAAGTTGAAGATGCCCTCGTGAAGCATCCATCCGTCAAAGAGTGTGCAGTTGTAGGTAGTCCAGATGAAGTAAGAGGTTTGATAGTTAAAGCCTTTATCGTTTTAAAAGACGACGTCGATGAAAATGATGCTAATCTAATTCCAAGTTTACAACTTCATGTAAAAGAGCTCACGGCACCTTATAAATATCCACGAAAAATTGAATTTGTCAGCGATTTACCAAAAACAACTTCAGGAAAAATTATGAGAAGAGAGTTACGAAAACAAGAGGCTTCAAAAACGACAGCAAACTAAATATAAAAGACAGAAGAAAATAATAATCTTCTGTCTTTTTTATATTGAGTGATATAGAAGAATGTGCTTTTTTTGTTATACTGAAGAAAAATAATAAAAGGAGTCAAATGGAATGGGAACACTTTGGTTTGGCGGAAAAGTGTATACAATGCAAGCAGTAAATGATTATGTTGAAGCTGTTTTTACAAGAAAAGGGCGAATTATTGCAACAGGGAATGAAGCTGAGTTGAGACAGCTCTATCAGCATGAATTGACAAAATTAGTGGATTTAAAAGGTAGAGTAATGCTTCCAGGCTTTGTTGATAGTCATATGCACTTAATTGGTCATGGGGAAAAACTTATTCGCCTTGATTTATCGCAATTCACTTCAAAAAAAGCGAGCTTACAAGCTCTAAAAGAATATAGTGAAGATGCCAACCCTGGGGAGTGGATTATTGGAGAGGGTTGGAATGAGAATCTCTGGGATGAAGCAGAACCTATCGTTGCTAGTGATATAGACAGATGGGTAAATGATCACCCTGTTATGCTTAAACGAGTGTGTAGGCATGCGATTAGTGTGAACACAATGGCAATGGCGCTTGCAGGCATTTCAAAAAAGACAGTCTGTCCCTCAGGTGGTGTAATTGAAAAAGATGAGGATGGACAACCGAATGGGTTATTAAAGGATCAAGCACAAGAACTGATTACAACTGTGATACCGTCAGTAACTGATGCTTATATGATGAAGGCTATGAATGCCGCTATTCGTGATGCACACCGATTAGGTCTTACAGGGGGACATACAGAAGACCTGAATTATTACGGTGGGTTTGAACAGACCTATCAAACTTTTAAAAAGGTGATAAAAGAGAGCAATCTTCCGTTTAGAGCGCACTTACTCGTTCATCACGAGGTGGTCGATGAACAGCAAGCGAAGGTGGTTTCTCCTCATCCATTTATTGAATTTGGTGCGATGAAAATATTTGCAGATGGAGCACTTGGCGGAAGAACTGCCTTATTAAGTCATCCATATGCAGATGATAAGGAAACAAGTGGAGTAGCGATATTTACGCAAGAAGAACTAAATAACTTAGTAGAGAAAGCTCGTTCGTATTCTATGCCTGTTGCCATACATGCGATTGGCGATCAAGCATTCGAAATGGCCTTAACTGCAATAGAGGCACATCCACAACATACTAAAGATAGAGATCGAATCATCCATGCGCAAATATTAACGGAAGAACTGATTGAGCGAGCGAAAAAACAACCATTAGTTCTTGATATTCAACCGAGCTTTGTTTCATCTGACTTTCCTTGGGTAATTGAACGAGTTGGAGAAGCGTATATGAAATGGTGTTATGCTTGGCGTACACTCATGCAAGAGGGTGTAATATGTGCAGGTGGATCGGATGCACCTATTGAACCACTAAGCCCTTTGCTAGGTATACATGCAGCAGTTACTAGAACAAATGTGAATGATCCGAATGAAACCGTTTATGATATTAACCAAACACTTTCACCTTTTGAGGCGGTATGGTTATACACGAGAGGAAGTGCTTATGCATGTAGTCATGAGCATGAACGTGGGATGATTGTAGAGGGGTTTGTAGCGGATTTTACGATTTTAAAAGAAGATATCTTTAACATTCCTGTGCAAGAAATTCCCAACGTCTCTATAGAAATGACTGTGGTGGCAGAGGAAATTGTTTATACAAAAAGTTGAAAAACTATTGTCTATTCCATTCTTTTAGGCGTATAATACATTTTATTTCGATAATAGAAAGAATTGAGGATGGGAAATGGCGCAAGATGTTAAGCAAGGTGTAATTTATGCAGGTTTATCGTATGTGTTATGGGGAATACTGCCGATTTATTGGAAGTTGATAGGTGGGGTTAGTGCTGGAGAAACACTTGCTAACCGAGTCATTTGGAGCTTTTTTTTCATGCTGATTCTATTGCTATTATTAGGTAAATTGCGTGCTTTTATGACTGTTGTAAAAGGACTATGGCAAACAAAGAAGCAGTTGTACGGATTAATTATAGCTTCTCTATTAGTAAGTGCGAATTGGTTTATCTTTATATGGGCTGTAAATAATGGACAAATCATTGAAACAAGTATGGGATACTATATTAATCCGTTGATTAGTGTCCTACTAGGGATGGTCGTATTTAAAGAGCGGTTATCTGTTTCTCAATATGTTTCTTTTGCCCTAGCAGCCATTGGTGTGATTATCTTAACAGTTTCGTATGGTTCATTTCCTTGGATTTCCTTTTTACTTGCTTTAACCTTCGCACTGTATGGGTTAGCGAAAAAAATGGTGAAAGTAGATGCAGCCATTGGTCTTACACTTGAAACGATGGTCATTACACCCATTGCTTTACTATATATGGGTAGTTTGTTTGTGCAGCAACGACAGATGCTGTTTCATGAAAATGTCGGTTTAGATTTATTGTTGATAGGTGCTGGAGTAGCAACAGCCGTACCTTTACTGCTTTTTGCTAACGGGGTCCAAAGAATACCTCTCTCAATGGTAGGTTTTTTACAATACATTGCGCCAACAATCATGCTTATTTTAGGTGTGTTTGTATATGGTGAATATTTCTCCAAAGCACATTTTTTATCCTTTTTGTTTATATGGATTTCGCTGAGTATCTATTCTCTATCCCGTACAAAATGGGTTTTATTATGGGAAAGTAAAATAGCCAGAGGAAAACAAGTAGGAATGTGAAGATTCGGCTGATATCACCTTTGTCTAATATCTTATCCGGTATCGGCAGTTTTCTTAAATGAAGGTCATTTAAGTTGGTGGATCTTCAACTTTAACTATTGGATATACCATTTAGAATAAAGCCGTTGAAATTTTATGATTTTAAAATTTCAACGGCTTTTCTTTTCGATATTACCATTCGGTTCAAACACTTATTACATAGCGTTTATTTGTTGTCCTGACAATTCTTTATAAAAAGGTTCTCTTTACTTTTTCCCAAAAGGAGTTGTCTTTTAGCTTAACGGTTTTTATACTGTGTGGACTTAAGGTAATTTTTATTTCATCTACATGCTGGATACTTAACGCTTCATTATCCATCCCCATGATAGGGTGATCATTTCCCTCGTGTGTAATCTTTAATGTTAAGGTTCTTTGCTCTCCTAAAATAAATGAAGAACCTAGTGTGCGATATTTATTATTATTTAAAGAGGCAAGTTCGCTTACTTGTAGACAAGGTAGCATGGGGTCTACGATCGCACCGTTGACAGATTTATTATAAGCGGTACTACCAGTAGGAGTGGAAACAATCATTCCATCTCCACGGAATGTTTCAAATAATTGACCATCAATATAGATTTCCATCACTAATGTTTTGATAATACTAGAACGGATGGAGAATTCATTTAAACACTGAAACGAGGTTTCACCATCAACTGTAACTTGGATTGTGGGGTATTTACGTACTTCTATATTTTCATTTTGTGCTGCTTCTAGCATTTTCGAAGGCTCATTTAATTGGAAGTCACAGTAAATACCTAATGGCCCTTGTGTCGAAATTCCAGCGTATAGACAATCATCACGAAATCCCGTTTTCCTTACTGCTTGTAAGAAAGCCCCATCTTCTCCAATACTAACAATAATGGTCGCATCTCTCGGATCTGTTACTATAGTAAATCCATGATGGGTTGCTTGTTGTTTTAAGTTTTCAACAATTACAAGTGTTTCGGCGTCTTGTTTATGGTAGAAATATAAAAGTCGTTGATGCATGAAAAAAACCTCCTTTAATGTTTCATAAAAAATGTGTTGGAAAGATAGAATGAATAAAGGTGCTTATGATTTGAAGAAGTGACATTTTTTGCTATCATAAGAAGAGATAACCTACTCTTCTCATTCTTATTCTATGGGAAGATGATGTATAATTCAAAGGAGGAATGATGGAATGACAGCAAAGAGATGGGCTGCTTTGGGAATTGCTGCTGTTTTATTTGTTTTTTCGGTAGGAATTAATTTCATGTCTAACGTGGCGTCAACAAATTTTGAAGATACCTTTTCAAACTTGATGGCCACAGGCGAAGATTCTTTTACTGAAGAAATGATCGAAACAGGAGACTCTTTAAATAAAATTGCTGTATTAAATTTAAATGGGACGATTCAGGATACGGGTGAGAGTGGCTCATTATTAGCAACTTCTACATATAACCACAATCGTTTTATGAAATTATTAAACCATGTGAAAGATGATACCACTGTTAAAGGTGTTGTAATTAAAGTGAATACACCAGGTGGGGGCGTTGTTGAAAGTGCGCAAATTCACGATAAAATTGTTGAAATTCAAGAAGAGGCGAATAAACCTGTGTATATTTCTATGGGTTCTATGGCCGCGTCTGGTGGGTATTATATTTCAGCTCCGGCGGAAAAAATCTTCGCTAGTGCAGATACAATGACAGGTTCATTAGGTGTCATCATGCAAGGGGTAAACATTACTGAGCTTGCAGATAAGATAGGCATTGAATTTAATACTATTAAAAGTGGCGAATTTAAAGATATTATGAGTCAAACGAGAGAAATGACTAAAGAAGAACAAAATATTTTACAAGATATGATTGATAATGCTTATCAAGGATTCGTAGAAGTGATTGCTTCTGGGCGAGAGATGTCAGAAAATCAAGTCCGTGAACTAGCTGATGGTCGTATCTATGATGGTCGCCAAGCATTAGATAATCAATTGATTGACGGGTTAGGCTATGCAGAAGATGTCATTAATGAGATGAAAAACGATGTGGGCTTAGAAGACGCTGCTGTTATTCAATATAGCGATAATGTTGGTTTTGGCTCACTTCTTAGTGTAGCAGCAAATAAAGTTGCTGGGAATGATCTGCAAATGGAAGGTGTAATGAAGCTTCTTACACAGCCGAATTCCCCACGCCTAATGTATTTATATGCTGAATAGAAAGGAGGCGCTTTAGGATGCATAATCAAGACGAACCAAAAGATAAGGAAATGTTCCAACAAGAAGGTTCTGAAGAAGCGGTGCTTTCCGAACAACCTGGGCAATTGATAACAATGACTGAAGAATATCGGTTAGCGGGGTTTTGGATGAGATTTTGGGCGTATTTATTAGATTGGCTAATTATTGGTAGCATTAATGGTATCCTTATTTACCCTGTTTTTAGAGCGTTAGATGTTTCTTTAAATAATTCATCTTACTTTTCTGCTGTCGCCATTGCAACCGCGTTGACCTTCTATTTGTATTTTGTTCTTATGACGAAATACCTCGGGCAAACTCTAGGAAAAATGGTATTCGGTTTAAGAGTCATACAAATAGACGGAGGCAAGCTTTCATGGGGAACGATTCTTTTTAGAGAGTGGATTGGTCGCTTCATTTCAGGTACAGTGATGATGCTTCCTTACCTTGTCGTTGCCTTTCATCCAAAAAAGAAGGGCATACATGACCTATTTGCTGATACAACAGTTGTCCATGAGAGATAATTGAATAGCTAGGCATATAAAAGTCATTCCTGTAAGGGATGGCTTTTTTATTATGCAAAAGAATCAGTGTATGAGATTGATGTAGAATCATTTTTTCTTATCCAAGATTAGAAGTTAAGAAATGCTATTTTGAAAAAATTTATATGATAACCCATATTAATTGGATTTAAAGTTTAACAAAAGGTGAAAATGACCATACTAATTGCTTGAAAGGCAGGGGTGCTCATATGGTTTGGTTCATCATAATTGCTGGTCTTATTCTCTTATTTTTACTTCTTATTTTAGTTATATTATTTTCAAAACTCTCCATTACTGTTCACTTTTATCATTATGATAAACAAAGTCACCTTAGTATAAAGTTAAAATTTTGGAAATGGCTCAAGTATACAATTGATATACCTTTGATGGAAGTTGATCCGCAAAATGCTGAAATTAAAATAAAGGAAGAAAAAACAGCATCAGGAGGAGAGACGAAAGAGGACTCGAAGAATATTACTGCAGAAGATTTGTTAAATAGCTTTAAGGATATGGATGAGCTCTTAAAGCATGTTGTTTCTCTGTATCATATTATTCGTCATTTCATGAGTAAGGTCATTGTTCGTCAGCTGCGTTGGCATACAGTTATTGGTGTAGGTAATGCAGCGTTAACGGGTGTCTTAACGGGTGGGTTTTGGTCTGTGAAAGGCAGTATAATTGGTGTGTTAAGCCATTATATGAAATTAAAGACAAGACCGGATATTGCTATTTCTCCACAGTTTCAATTTGCGGTTGCCCAAACCTCTTTTATATGTATGATTCAATTTCGTATCGGGCATGCTATGCTTGCAGGATTTAAACTGATTAAATTTTGGAAAGGTGGCAAAGCTCATTTTAAGACAAGTCAGCTTTCTGTTTTATCAGGTGATAAACCTAAAACATACTAGATGAGAAGGGGCGATTGAGAATGTCTGATCATCCAATACAAGGCTTGATGACAACTGCAATGGAAAACCTGAAAGAAATGGTAGATGTAAATACGATAATTGGTGACCCAGTAGAAACACCCGATGGCAGTGTAATTATTACAGTTTCAAAAGTGGGCTTTGGTTTTGCTGCTGGAGGCTCGGAGTTTATGATGGATGCAAGCAAAAAAGATAGCAATAATGGTGAATCAAAGGGTCATCCTTTTGGTGGAGGTAGCGGTGGAGGTGTTTCTATCACACCAATCGCATTTCTTATCGTTAACTCTCATGAAGTAAAAATGGTTCATTTAGATGAGAGCACTCATCTATACGAAAAAATCTTAGATTTAGCACCTCAAGCAGTAGATAAAATCCAACATTTATTTAATAAAAAGGACCAAAAAGAAGAATCATCAAATGAGAAAGATCATCAAGAGAAAAATAATTTAGACTTTTAATCTAATATGTTTCAATTAAAAATCTGAACAATATTCAAATTCGACTGTAGGAGGTTTGAATCGTTCGGATTTTTTTGTGCCTGTCTTTTTTTCATTGGATTCATTTCAATTGCAAAAAAGATTCTGAAAAGCTATCATTTAAACGTACATACTTATAAATAAAGGAGGAAGTTATGATGGCATCAGTTACATTTAAAGGGAATCCTGTTACACTGCTAGGAAGTGAAGTGAAAGTTGGGGATCAGGCGCCTCAGTTCTCTGTCTTAGCCAATGATTTATCTGAAGTTACTCTAGCTAATACAAAAGGGAAAATCCGTTTAATTAGTGTGGTTCCTTCAGTTGATACAGGCGTTTGTGATGCACAAACAAGAAAGTTTAATGAAGAAGCATCTGGACTAGATAATGTAGAGGTATTAACCGTTAGTGTAGACCTCCCATTTGCTCAAAAACGCTGGTGTGCTGCTTCCGGATTAGAAAATGTGCAAACTCTTTCAGATCATAGAGATTTATCTTTTGGTGAAGCGTATGGAGTTGTAATGCAAGAGCTTCGTTTGTTAGCTCGTTCGGTATTTGTTGTAGATTCTAATGACCAAGTGGTTTATGTAGAATATGTTGGAGAAGGAACAGATCATCCAAACTACGAAGCGGCAATTGAAGCAGCAAAATCAGCAAAATAAGTAGGATAAAATGATAAAGCACGAGCAGTTTCTGAATCATTTTCAGAATTTGCTTGTGCTTTTTAGTACAATCTCCTCTCACCATTTCGTTGTTCTATCAGTTGTCGCTTTGCAGCTCTCCCACTGTAAAAAGCTCTACATGACATGTTTCATTTACCACAGCCTCCTCTCTAGTAGAGCATACTATCCCTTATAGATAGTCAAAATTAGCGCAAGTATAGAAATGTTTTCCTTCGTTTTTTATTAAAATCAATTTGTTAGAATATATGAAATAAACTTCATTACTTGTGAATGGTTATAAAGCTAGGTACAATAAGGAGATATAGTATAGGAACGGGAGCGATGATGAACAATGAAAGTTTTGCCGGTGGAAGAAGTGTTTACATTATTAAATGAAACGGCGGAGTTATTGAAGGAAGAATTAAATGTTACATATCTTGAGGCATTAGCAGAAACGGGAGAAAATGTCTTTCAAGGAGCAATACTTCAAGAGGAACTAAGCGAACTGACAACCAAGCGACTTGAGAAAAGTTATGAATCCTTTCATATAAGTAAATTTGAAAAAGAAGATTTAAGAAAGGGATTTCAACTGGCTATTCTTAAAGGCATGAAAGAAAATGTTCAACCTAACCATCAAATGACACCAGACTCTATTGGATTGTTAATGGGGTATTTAGTTAATAAGTTTATTGATCAATCTTCTTTCTCCTTATTAGATCCAGCGGTTGGAACCGGTAACCTCATCACAACAGTGATGAATGCACAATCTGGTAAAGTGGTAGAAGCAACAGGTGTGGAAATTGATGATCTCTTGATTAAACTTGCTTATGTGAATGCGAACTGGCAGGAGCATCCTATCCGCTTCTACAATCAAGATAGCTTAGAGCCATTATTCATCAATGAAGTAGATGTGGTTGTAAGTGATTTACCAGTTGGCTATTATCCAAACGATTTACGCGCGCAAGATTATGAGCTTAAAGCTGATGAAGGTCATGCTTATGCCCATCACTTATTTATAGAACAAAGCTTTAAACATGTAAAAGAGGGCGGATTTCTGTTCTTATTAATTCCTAACGGTCTGTTTGAAAGTCCACAAGCACCAAAGTTACATGACTTTTTGAAGAAGTACGCAATTATTCAAGGTTTATTACATTTACCATTGAATTTATTCAAAAATGAACAAGCAGCTAAAAGTATATTTATCCTTCAGAAAAAAGGTGAAGCTGTCAAACCTCCAAAAGAGTCATTACTTGTCAATTTGCCTTCCTTGTCAAAAGCAGATGACGTTGATCGTGTCTTAACAAAAGTGAGTAATTGGATTAAAGAAAACAAAGGTTCCTAATGATAATGAAAGGATTTCGGTAAAAAATTGCCGAGGTCCTTTTTCGTTTTTGCAGATTATAAACTACATTAGTACACGATTATTATGATTCAGACATGTAAAAAGGAAGTCTTATTTTATGTAATACAATATTTCAGAATTTAACTATTTTCTATTTCCTGTTATTATTTCTTGAAATATGATGAAACTCATGTTTAAATGAATTTTTGATGAGATATAATTCAATCAATAAACGATGATTTTATAAATAGCGTAGGAGATATTAGATATAAGGAAGTGAATCATTTGACAAAAATTATTGCGATTAATGCAGGTAGTTCTTCTTTGAAATTCCAATTATTCGATATGCCAGAAGAAAAAGTAATTACAAAAGGAATAGTAGAAAGAATTGGATTAGCACATGCGGTTTTTACAATAGTAGTGAAAGGTGAAAAAAGAACAAAAGAACTAGAGATTCCCAATCATGAAGTAGCTGTGCAATTACTTTTAAATGAGTTAACAGCACATGAAATTATTGCTGAACTTGATGAAATCGTTGGTGTAGGTCATCGTGTGGTCCACGGTGGAGAAGATTTTTCGCAATCTGTGTTGATTACAGATGAAGTGATGGATAAAATCAGTAAACTATCTGATTTAGCTCCGCTACATAATCCTGCAAATTTAACGGGGATTTTAGCATTCAAACGTGTCTTACCAGATGTTCCAGCAGTAGCGGTTTTTGATACAGCCTTCCATCAATCAATGCCGGAAAGCTCTTATTTATATAGTCTGCCGTATAGTTATTATACTGAGTATGGTATACGAAAGTATGGATTCCACGGAACGTCACATAAATATGTATCGGAACGGGCAGCTGAACTGTTAGGGAGACCACTTGAGCAATTACGATTAATTTCTTGCCACTTAGGTAATGGTGCGAGTATTGCAGCGATTGAAGGTGGAAAGTCTATCGATACATCGATGGGCTTTACGCCATTAGCTGGCGTAACTATGGGAACAAGATCAGGAGATATTGACCCTGCCCTCATTCCGTTTATCATGCAAAAAACGGAGAAGTCAGCAGATGAAGTGTTAGATGTATTAAATAAACAAAGTGGTATGCTTGGTGTTACTGGTTTTTCAAGTGATTTAAGAGATATTGAGATGGCAGCGGAAGAGGGCAATGATCGTGCTGAATTAGCATTAGAAATATTCGCAAACCATATTCACAAATATATCGGTTCATATGCAGCGAAAATGTATGGTGTCGATGCGATAATCTTTACTGCAGGTATCGGTGAAAACAGTGATGTTGTAAGAGAAAGAGTATTAAGGGGACTAGAGTTTATGGGTGTTTATTGGGACCCTGCTCTTAATAAAGTCAGGGGGCGTGAGGCGTTTATAAATTATCCGCATAGTCCGGTAAAAGTCATCATCATTCCTACAAATGAAGAAGTAATGATTGCAAGAGATACGATTGAATTAATATCATAATGGAATGAACATTTGCTCCGACTCGCCTTTTTGGTGGAGTCGGTTTTTATATTTTATAAGCAAATGGGTAAGGAAATATCATTCTATGTAAACAGAAGTAAACGATGAAAGATCGCAAAGGATGGTTTTCTATCTACCATTTAGAAAATCGCCTTGTTAGCCTGGAAAATCTTAATCGTCTGACTAACAGCTATCATTCATCAAAGAATTTTATAGTCAAAAACAAATAATTGATTTAGTAATAGTAAGTTTTTTGATTATAAGAGTAACGTGCTTATTATCAGTTAATTTGCTATACTATTAACAAAATCTAGTAGCGAATGGAGGATAAGGAGATGCCATTATCTGCACGTGAACAAATGGTACTTAACGAAATCCGTGAATGGGAAAATCAATTATATAGCTACGAAGCGAATGACATCGAGCGTTCATATGAACATTATTTAGAATACTCTTTTGCATTATTACCAGAGAATGTACAAAAGCAAGTGTTTTCAATGATGGATAGTTGGATGTTTCATTTACATGCACTCATTCAAGGATCACAATTACAGCTTGATGCAAAAGAAAGAATTCTGTCTTCAGGAAGGATTTTTCAAAAAGATATTGATACATTACATGATATGAATGCTTTGACGATTGATCAATTATCATACATAGCTAAACAGCAAATTGCTAGGCATCGAATGTATTCTT
This sequence comes from Cytobacillus sp. FSL R7-0696, assembly GCF_038006865.1. Taxonomy (NCBI): domain Bacteria; kingdom Bacillati; phylum Bacillota; class Bacilli; order Caryophanales; family Bacillaceae; genus Cytobacillus; species Cytobacillus sp. FSL R7-0696. Next base: position 2,951,820 of record NZ_JBBOWA010000001.1, read on the forward strand.
TAGCACAAGGCGGTGCAACAGGAACTGGCGGGCTTATGATGCTAGGGAGTGATATTCCGGCAATGGCTGTCATTAATTTAAGAGTCGTGCAGTTAATTGCCATGACTTATGGTGTCGAAGTCAATACACCATTTGAAATGATGAGTTCATTAAAAGTCTTTCATGCAGCTACCTTACCAAGGAGAATCCAAGGAGAAGCTTGGGAGGACTTAATGAATGACTTAGAACAGCATGACGATTTATATTTTTATGAGGGAAAAGAGGAATTAACAGATATTACATGGTTAGAACAACCGATGAAACAAATGTTTAAAGCAGTAGCGATTGTTTTACTTAGAAAAAAAACGTTACAAGGTATACCAGTCATTAGTATGGCGATAGGAGCGGGTACTAATTACCAATTAACGAGAAATGTAACGGACTTTGCTCATAAGTATTATCAGTATCGCTATCTATTAAATAAGTCAGGGTGATTGTAAACGATGAGCGTAACGGAACATAAGAAAGATTCGTTAACTGTAGGCTGTAAAGTCATCACAGTAAGTGATACAAGAGATAAGGAAACAGATAAAAGTGGGCAATTAATGATCGCATTACTTGAACAAGCGGGTCATAAAGTCAATGCCTATGACATTGTCAAAGACGAAAGTGTCGCAATTGAACAAAGTGTACGAGCTGGATATAACCAAGAGGATGTTGAAATTATATTAACGAATGGTGGTACAGGCATTGCTCTACGTGATGTCACAATAGAAACGGTACAACGTTTGTTTGATAAAGAGATTGATGGCTTCGGTGAGCTATTTCGTATGCTGAGTTATACAGAGGATATCGGTTCTAGTGCCATTATGTCCAGAGCAATAGCAGGTGTGATTAAGCATAAAGCAGTGTTTTGTACACCTGGATCCTCTGGTGCTGTCAAATTAGCGATGAATAAATTGATATTACCTGAGATCAGTCATGTCGTGAAAGAATTGCGTAAAGATTTATTTTAATGAGAATGAGTCCGAACCATTTACGTTCGGGCCTATTCATTAATAATGACCTTTAAGTGTTACATCTTGATCTGTTCGGAACCACAGCCATAATTCATTGATTTGTGAGGCTAATTCGGCAATTTCGTGATTGAGCTTACAAGAAGTTTCAAAGTCGCTTTCATTAGAGAGCTCTTCTTGTTTCCTATTAATCAAAACTTCTATACTTTTTATCCGGTCAGGGATTTTCCCCCGAATGGTTTCCCAATGTACTAAAATTTGTTGTTGCTCAATAGATGAAAATGCCTCCCAATCCTTTTTTATAGTCGGTAAATCGATAGATAATCTTTGGTTAAACGTAAAATGCTGATGCATTGTTTACCCCCCCTGCTAAAATTTTTATTATTTATAAGTGTATCTTCTTTTTCAAATCATAGCTATATACCCTTCCGTTTGCTTGGCCAAGTGAATATAGTAAAGTAATTATAATGAGAAAGGAATGGCAAATTTTGAAAAATATCGTTTGGATTCTTCTATTTATTCTGCTTTGCCTTTCTCCATCCCCTCCTAATGCTAAATCGAATACAAACACCATGCAAGCAAAAAAAAACTATTTTACACAATTACAAAAAGGGCTGCCCGAAGATGTGGGTATCAGTAGTGAGCGTTTAAAAGTCGTTGATGAATGTATAACAACGGAAATATCGCGTGGTTTTCCTGGTGCTGTTTTAGTAATCATTAAGGATGGAAAAATCATTAAGGATTCAGCGTATGGATTCGCCAAACGATATGATGGGCATTCCGAATTGTCGCAACCAATAAAAATGAAAACAACAACGATTTTTGACCTCGCATCAAATACAAAAATGTTCAGTACAAATTTTGCTATGCAACAGTTAGTTTCCCAAGGGAAGGTTGACTTAAAGCAATCTGTCCAATATTATTTACCAGCATTTAAAGATCGTGATAACGATGAGATAAAAGGAAAAGCAAAGATAACAGTAACCGATCTGTTGCAGCATACTGCTGGACTACCGAGCAGTATACACTATCACGATCCAAAAAAAGCGGGCGTGTTATATTCTCAAGATAGAGAGTTAACTAAAAAGATGGTCATAGCTACACCACTGAAGCATCCGCCCCATACAGCACAAATATATAGTGATATTGATTATATGTTATTAGGGATGATTATTGAAGAAGTGACGGGTGTATCATTAGACGATTATGTTGAAAAGGAAATATATAAACCCCTTGGCCTTAGTCATACTAAGTATAATCCTTTACAAAAAGGAGAAAGCCAAAATGAATTTGCCGCAACTGAGTTATTTGGTAATACAAGAGATGGTGCCATTTCCTTTCCCCATATAAGGAAGCATACATTACAAGGCGAAGTCCATGATGAAAAGGCGTTTTATAGCATGGCGGGTGTATCAGGACACGCTGGCCTATTTTCTACTGGTAGGGAAATGGCTGTATTATTACAAGTGATGTTAAATGGAGGTGGCTACGGGAATATTGAACTTTTTAATCAGTCAACCATCAATCAGTTTACAACCCCTTCGTCCCCTGACTCTTCTTTTGCATTAGGTTGGAGGATAAATAGTGACGATCATATGCATCAATTCTTTAGTGAAAGTGCACCGAGCACTGCCATTGGTCATACAGGTTGGACAGGAACGATGACTGTTATTGATAAGGAAAATCAACTTGGCATATGTTTACTAACAAATAAAAGACATTCACATGTAATTAATCCTTATAAGAATCCAAATGTTTTTGCGGGAGATCAGTCAGTTATTAGTAATTATGGGAAGGTAATAGACCTTATTTATAAGGCGATAATCTCTTAGCAATCATTGCTATAAATAAATAAAAACAAGAGTAAGGAAACTAAGATAAAAGCCAATAAGGTTTTTATCTTTTTTTATAATGATTTGCAATATATGCTGTAAATTTTGCTCTTCTCTACAGTTTCACTTGTTTCGGTTGGACGGATATTTATGTGGATTTATGCATTTGTGGATATTTTATAGAAATTGTAGATAACCTATTGCAATTTTAGGGAAAGGTTGTTAAAGTATTAACATAATCAGTTGAATAAAAATATAAGTTATTGAATATTTATACGTATCCACTTCAAGGAGGAAATAAAAAATGTCAAATCCAAAAGTTGTTCTTGCCTATTCAGGCGGTTTAGATACTTCAGTTGCAATTAAATGGTTAGGAGATCAAGGTTACGCTGTTGTTGCTTGTTGTTTAGATGTTGGTGAAGGAAAAGACCTTGATTTCGTAAAAGAAAAAGCACTTCAGGTTGGTGCGGTTGCTTCTTACGTGATTGATGCAAGAGAGGAATTCGCACAAGAGTTTGCCCTTGTAGCCTTACAAGCACATGCATTATATGAAAATAAATATCCATTAGTATCAGCGCTTTCTCGTCCGTTGATTGCAAAAAAATTAGTGGAAGTAGCTGAAAAAGAAGGTGCGGTTGCAGTTGCACACGGATGTACCGGTAAAGGGAATGATCAGGTCCGTTTTGAAGTGGCTATTGCGGGATTAAATCCTGACTTAGAAGTATTGGCACCAGTGCGTGATTGGAAATGGTCTCGTGAAGAAGAAATTGCTTATGCAAAAGAAAATGGTATTCCTGTACCGATTCAATTAGATTCTCCATATTCTATTGATCAGAACTTATGGGGGAGAAGTAATGAGTGCGGAATTCTAGAAGATCCTTGGGCTGCACCACCAGAAGATGCATATGATTTAACAAATAGTCTTGAAAATACACCAGATACACCAGAAATCATTGAGATCGGTTTTGAGGAAGGCGTACCTGTGACATTAAATGGGAAATCATATATGCTTTCTCAGCTAATTACAGAGTTAAATTACATTGCTGGAAAACATGGTGTGGGACGTATTGACCATGTTGAGAACCGTTTAGTAGGGATTAAATCTCGTGAAATTTATGAAGTGCCAGGTGCTACTACTTTAATGAAAGCACATAAAGAGCTGGAAGATTTAACACTTGTGAAAGAATTAGCGCATTTTAAACCAATTATTGAGAAGCAGGTTGCTGAATTAATCTATAACGGACTTTGGTTCTCTCAATTAAGAACAGCACTCCAAGCATTCTTAAAAGAGTCGCAAAAATACGTAACAGGGACAGTAAGAGTGAAATTATTTAAAGGCCATGCGATTGTTGAAGGAAGAAAGTCTCCTTATACTCTATATGATGAAAAACTTGCCACATACACTTCTGATGATGAATTTGATCATAACGCAGCGATCGGTTTCATTAAATTATGGGGTCTACCAACAAAAGTACAAAGTGCGGTGCAAGGCAACAAGAAGGTGACAGTGTGAAAAAGCTTTGGGGAGGCAGATTCACCAAATCTGCTGAAGAATGGGTCGATGAATTTGGCGCATCCATCTCCTTTGATCAGGAGCTAGTACAAGAAGATTTGCAAGGAAGCATTGCTCATGTAACAATGCTTTCTGCAAATGGTATTATTAGCGAAGAGGATGCTGAAAAAATTAAATCTGGCTTGCAAACATTACAAGAAAAAGCTGCTAATGAAGAAATTGAGTATTCAGTTAAACTTGAAGATATTCACCTTAACTTAGAAAGTGCATTAACTGAACTTGTCGGTCCTGTAGGCGGAAAGCTACATACAGCTCGTAGCCGAAATGATCAAGTTGCTACTGATATGCATTTATATTTAAAGAAGCAGGTTCAAACCATTATTATGCTTGTTGAAGAGCTGCAACATGCATTACTTACACAAGCGGAAGCGAACGTTGAAACGGTGATGCCAGGATATACCCATTTACAGAGAGCACAACCGATTTCATTTGCTCATCACTTAATGGCATACTTCTGGATGCTTGATCGTGATAAACAACGTTATCAAGAAAGCCTCAAACGCATTAACATTTCTCCACTTGGAGCTGGTGCATTGGCTGGAACGACTTTTCCGATTGATCGCTATCAAACAGCCGAATTACTTGGTTTTGAAGGGATTTATGAAAACAGCTTAGATGCTGTGAGTGATCGTGATTTTATTTTGGAATTCTTATCTTCAAGTTCAACACTGATGATGCATCTATCTCGATTAAGTGAAGAATTGATTCTCTGGTCAAGTCAAGAATTTCAATTCATTGAATTAGATGATAGTTTCGCAACAGGAAGCAGCATTATGCCGCAAAAGAAGAACCCGGATATGGCTGAGTTAATACGCGGTAAAACGGGACGAGTATACGGAAATCTTATGGGGATGTTGACTGTTTTAAAAGGCTTGCCACTTGCTTATAACAAAGATATGCAAGAAGATAAGGAAGGCATGTTTGATACTGTCAAAACGGTCGTTGGTTCTCTAAAAATCTTTGTTGGTATGATTGAAACAATGAAGGTGAAGACGACACAAATGGAGAAGGCAACAAAGAATGATTTCTCTAATGCGACTGAACTAGCGGATTATCTTTCAAGTAAAGGAGTACCATTCCGTGAAGCGCATGAAATCGTTGGTAAGCTCGTGCTTACTTGCGTACAAAAAGGTTGTTTCTTAATGGATCTATCACTTGAGGAATACAGAGCTGTTAATGATTTATTTGAAGCAGATATTTATAAGGTGCTTGATCCATATACCGCTGTTGAAAGAAGAAATAGCGCGGGTGGAACAGGCTTCGACCAGGTGAGAATCGCTATAGATAAAGCGAAAGCTAAGTTAAATAAAGAAGAGCATGCCTAGATTGCGCATGCTCTTCTTCGCTATTTTTAAGAGTGCTTCTCTGCCACGTTTGCCTCCCCACTTTTTTGCTTTGCGGATTTATTCGGTCTGACCACAAGTACATCACAAGGTGCGTGGCGTGTAATATATTCTGATACACTACCAATTAAGAAGCGTTCGACAGCATTCAGCCCCGTTGCTCCACATATAATAAGATCGATTGGCTTTGTTTTGGCGATATCTTTGGTAATGATGATTTTGGGAGATCCATATTCGATTATATACTCTACTTTAGTAACGTTTGCTTGAGTACAAACTTCCTTATAACGTGCCATTAAGTTTTCAGCAAATTCTGTAGCTCTAACAGAAGTAGAGTGATCATAAGCTTCAATAGCATTGGTACGAGTATCGACAACATGAGCTAAAATGAGATTGGCACCACTATCCTTCACCATTTCAATTGCTTGATTAAATGCCTCATCTGCTTCTACTGAACCATCTACTGCGACTAAAATGTTTGCATAATGTTTACTCATTTAAATCTCCTCCTTTACCTATTATTATACATACCCTTTTTATGAATAAATGTAGCCATTTTTCAAACAATAATGAGGAAAAAATAATGACAAAGGAGTGAACAATCTTGAAAAAAGAAGAAAGAAATGAATGGAATCAATTGTATGATGAAAATGAAGCAGAACAATCTATTAGCGATTCAATAATGGAGGCATATAACGGTGGTGCAGTTAGTCGCCAACAATTGACGAACGAAACCAATGAAGATGAATTAAGCTAAAGTAATATAAAAGGCGTTTTGTCATATGACAAGCGCCTTTTGAGCTTGTATTCAAAAAAACTTCATAAGAGTAGACAAAAACACCTTTACTGTTAAAATAATTTTGTGATAGATATATTGTCATTACCCCTCTATGTTAATAGATGTAAAAAACGGTTGGTTAAAGGAAGCAATTTATATAGGTCATGTCCATTGATAGCTATTTATATTAGAATAGAACGATAGGGGAAAGATTTAATAAGGGGGAGAAGAAGATGGAGCAAAAAAAGCTTGATCCAAGATATAAAGTTGCTAATCGGGAAGCACTTATCGGTGTCGGTATTGCGATGATCAACTTTTTCATATGGTATTCTTTTGCCTACGGCTTAGGTAGTAAGCCTGTTGAAGAGTATCAATATATCTTTGGATTACCTTCGTGGTTTTTCTATAGCTGCGTGTTAGGTTTTCTAATTATTACAGTCATTGTTTGGTTGGTTGTTAAGTTCTTGTTCTCTGATGTACCTTTTGAGGAGGAAGAACAATGAATTGGGGAGTAGCTATACCATTAATTATTTTTTTATGTTCACTATTCTTTTTTGGGATTTATGCAACAAAATATTTAAAGCATGGACCTGATTTTTTACAAGAATATTTTCTAGGTGGAAGAAATCTTGGTGGCTTATTATTGGCGATGACGATGGTGGCTACATATGGGAGTGCGTCAAGCTTCATCGGTGGACCTGGAATTGCTTATAATATGGGTCTTGGCTGGGTGTTATTGTCGATGTCACAGGTGGTAACAGGCTACTTTACACTTGCTATCTTAGGTAAAAAGTTTGCCATTATCTCTAGGAAGACAAAAGCGGTTACTTTAAATGATTTCTTAAGAGAACGCTATCAAAGTAAATGGGTAGTCATCATATCGTCAATTTGTATAGTTGTTTTCTTATTCGCTTCTATGTCTGCGCAGTGGATTGGTGGTGGCCGATTATTAGAATCATTTATGGGATTGTCGTATCAATCAGCACTTTTAATTTTTACATTATCTGTTCTTATTTTTGTTGTGATTGGTGGTTTTCGTGCAGTTGCCATCACTGATACAGTTCTCGGTATGATCATGATAATTGGTACAATTATTATTTTAGTAGGAACAATCATCGCTGGTGGTGGAGTACCGAATATTATCGAGAAATTAACAGTAGAAAATCCTAACTTGATTACACCCTTTGGTGCGGACGGTTCACTAACGCCTTTATACGTATCCAGTTTTTGGCTTCTGGTTGGTGTTGGTGTTGTTGGTTTGCCCCAAATTGCTGTCAGAGCAATGTCTTACAAAAACGCAAAGGCAATGCATACGGCGATGATTATCGGTACACTTGTTACAGGCGCTATTATGCTAGGTATGCATCTTACAGGTGTATTTGCACGAGTGGTGATTCCTGGAATTGAAGTAGGGGATACGGTGATGCCGCAATTGACACTAACCATTTTACCTTCATGGTTAGCTGGAATTGTGTTGGCAGCTCCGATTGCAGCGGTTATCTCAACAGTCAACGCATTGTTACTTCTTGTCAGTTCATCGTTGGTGAAAGATATTTACATAAATTATATTAATAACAAAGCAACAGATCAGTTTATTAAAAAGTTGACGTTATCTGTGACAGCCATCATTGGTATTCTAGTGTATATTGTAAGTATAGAGCCACCTGATCTTCTTATCTGGCTTAATTTATTTGCTTTTGGTGGCTTAGAAGCAGCGTTTATCTGGCCAATTATTATGGGGCTTTATTGGAAAAAAGGAAATGCCTATGGGGCTCTTGCTTCTATGATTACAGGGGTAAGTAGTTATATTATTATTGACCGTTTATTTCCGGACTTATTAGGGGTGCACCCGGTTGTTGTTCCAGTGTTCTTATCTTTCATACTTTATGTAGTTGTTAGTTTGTTCACACAGTATAAAAAACCAATTCAACAACAGCAGATCATCGATAAATTTTGGTATGTTTCAAAGTAGTTATTTTCGAAATGAAGCAAAGTAAAATAAAACCTGAACAAACACAACCTAATGTGTATGTTCAGGTTTATTACTGGATGCCAATCGTCTTTGAAATTACGATATAAAAAAAAGACCCCGTCAATAAACTCGGGGTCTTCTCTGTGTTATTTAATGATTTGTAACTCTTTTGGGAATTGTGTTAATGGTATTGCTCCGTCTTTTGTTAGAACAAGATCATCTTCGATACGGACACCGGCAACTCCTGGTACGTAAATACCTGGTTCAATTGTATATACCATGCCTTCTTGTAGAAGCAAATCATTTGTTTCTGTTAATGAAGGATATTCATGGACGGAAATTCCAAGTCCGTGACCGAGACGATGTGGGAAGTAATCGCCATATCCAGCATCTGCAATAATTTTTCTTGCTGCTAAGTCAACCTCTGATGCTTTTGCACCTGGTTTACATGCTGCTATTGCGGCTAATTGTGCTTTGAGCACGGTGTCATAAATTTCTTTTTGTTTCTCATTTATTTCACCATAAGCAACCGTTCTCGTAATGTCTGAACAATAGCCTTTCCAAACAACACCAAGGTCAAATAGAACTAGATCGCCTTTTTGAATTTTTGTCATACCTGGTGTACCATGCGGAGATGCTCCGTTTTTACCAGTTAGAACCATTGTTGAAAAGGACATTTCATTAACGCCTTTTTTCTTTAATTCATATTCGATTGTAGCTAAAACTTCCAGTTCTGTCTTTCCTTCAGCTATGGCAGCACAACCTGTTTCAATAGCGAAATCTGCAAGAGCTGTAGCTTCTTTAATAATCGCAAGCTCTTCTTCACTTTTTACCATTCGTAATGTGCGAAGCTTTTCTTCAGCAGATACCATACTTGCATGAGGGTAAAGTTCTTTCACCGCTTCATAACGTTCAACATTCATATGTTCTTTTTCGATGGCTATTTTATTAACTGTTGAAAGACGTGTAACAATGGCATCATTAATCATTGTCCATGGATTTTCAATATCTGTATATCCAATAATATCACCATTCCAACCAGCGTTTTTTGCATCCTCTATTTCCATTTTTGGACAGACAAGGAAAGGGTCAGCATCTTGGAAAACGGCTAATCCTAGTAAACGCTCATTAGGATCACTATGAAAAGAGCTCAAGTAAAATACATTTTCTGTTGATGTAATAAAAGATACATCAATTTTGTTTTCTTTCATCCATGATGATAAAATATCCATTCTTTGCTTCATGGTAGTCCCTCCTGGTCTTTATGTAGTAAGCTATAAGCAAGCGTATCAACTATATATGAAAAAGTAAACTTTTTGAACTGTTTAAATTGAAAGAAATAAGGGAAGAGACAGGATAACTTCATATTGATGTTGAAAAAATTACATAGGAAAAACAGAAAGGAGAATCATTTGTGAAAGTATCATTTCATGGCCATTCTATCGTAAAAGTAAAAACAGAGGATAAAACAATTTTATTTGATCCATTTATTACTGGGAATGAATTAACAGACCTTAAGGTTGAAGAAGAAAAACCGGATGTTATTATCGTAACGCACGGACATGGTGATCATTTAGGAGACACGATTGAACTGGCTAAGAAGAATCAATCGCTAGTGATATGTAATGCAGAACTCTCATATTATTTAGGTTTCCATGGTATTGAAGCACACGGCATGAATATTGGTGGTGCGTATGATTTTGATTTTGGGAAAGTGAAATTAACTCCAGCTTTACACGGAACAGGGCTCGTAACTGAAGATAACCAAATTGTTTATTTAGGTATGCCGGCTGGTGTCTTACTAACAATTGATGGTAAGACAATCTATCATGCAGGAGACACAGGTTTGTTTTCGGATATGAAATTAATTGGAGAGAGACATCCGATTGATTTAGCATTTATCCCGATTGGTGATAACTTTACAATGGGGCCAGAGGACGCTGCTTATGCTGTAGAGTTGCTGCAACCGAAACAAGTCGTTCCTGTTCATTACAATACATTTCCACCAATTAAACAAGATCCACACGCTTTTGCTAAATTAGTAAAAGGATCTGATGTAAAAGTAATGGAAGCTGGAGAAGTTGTTGAATTATAATAAATTATTGTTGATAGAAACTGAGATAATGCCACAGATGACTGTCTGTGGTATTTTTGATTTCAATTTGTGAACCAACTAGTTACACTTTTTCATGGAAACGTGCGTAAGCTAATACAATTGATTAAACCTCAAACCTCTTTAATATAGTGGGATTAGAATTGAAAAGGCAACTGGGTACATATCAATACTTTTTCACATAATAAATACACTAGTATTGAAGACGATTACTGGTCATGTCCGCTTTCTTCTCTGCATAAATATAGATTATGAGAGGAGAGGATGAGATGAGGAGATATCGTTATATTATTTGTTTATTGCTTGCAGGTGCTATGCTCTTTTACGCAGTCCCTCGATTAGATGTTTATAGCAGTGGTCTTGAGGGTGTTTTTACCATTACTTGGTTAGCGTTTGCATTGATAGTTATTGCCGGAAATTTGACAGCCTTATTATATGAGCCGAAATCAAAGGTAAATGTAAGGACAAGGCGAAAAGTGGTTACATCTAACCGCAAACGAATGAGGTCTTATGAATAATATTGCTCGTTCGTTGAACATCACAACTTTTCATTCTATAATAAGGCTATGAAGGATGAAAATAGAGGGTGATGTCTTGGCTACAAAGCATGAACAGATTTTACATTATATTGATGAGTTACCAGTCGGAGAAAAAATTTCCGTTAGACAAATTGCAAAGGCACTATCGGTGAGTGAAGGGACAGCTTACCGTGCCATTAAAGATGCTGAAAATAAAGGGTATGTGAGTACGATTGAAAGAGTCGGTACAATTAGAATAGAAAGAAAGAAGAAAGAAAACTTTGAAAAGCTTACTTACGCAGAAGTTGTCAATATCGTTGATGGACAAGTGCTAGGAGGACGAGCAGGACTCCATAAAACATTGAATAAGTTTGTGATCGGTGCGATGAAGTTAGAAGCAATGATGAGATATACTGGTGCCGGAAACTTATTAATCGTTGGAAACCGTACGAATGCCCATGAACTAGCGTTAAAAGCTGGAGCAGCCGTTCTTATTACGGGTGGTTTTGATACGGAAGAAGACGTGAAGCGGATTGCTGACGAATTAGAGTTACCTGTGATTTCAACAAGCTACGATACTTTTACAGTAGCAACGATGATTAACCGAGCAATATATGATCAGTTAATTAAGAAAGAAATTGTTTTAGTAGAAGACGTACTTACACCTGTTACTCAAACGATTAGCTTGCAAACAACAGATACGATTGAGGAATATTTAAAGCATAATCGAGAGACGAGTCATAGTCGCTTCCCGGTTGTTGATCAACATATGAAGGTTCAAGGAATGGTTACTTCCAAAGATATTATGGGCCATAATACAGATACACCTATTGAAAAGGTCATGACGAAAAACCCGATGACAGTTGGTGGTAAAACAAGTGTGGCTTCTTCTTCACATATGATGGTTTGGGAAGGAATTGAACTCCTCCCAGTTGTTGATCAATCGCATAAGTTAGAGGGAATCATTAGTCGGCAGGATGTGTTAAAAGCGCTTCAAGTCATTCAACGGCAACCACAAGTTGGTGAAACAATTGATGATACGGTGACAAACCAGTTGGTATTAGCGAATGGAAAAACGAAGAATGAAGCGATGTATCGCTGTGAAGTTACACCGCAAATGACGAACCATATTGGTTCCATCTCATACGGTGTTTTCACGACGATAGTGACAGAAGCTGCTAATCGCGTTTTAAGAATGTACAAAAAAGGTGACCTTGTAGTTGAAAATATGACCATATACTTTTTAAAACCAGTTCAAATTGAGAGTATGCTTGATATTTTTCCAAGAGTGCTTGATGTTGGGAGAAAGTTTGGGAAAGTAGATGTAGAAGTCTTCAATGGCGGGGTATTGGTTGGAAAAGCGATGATGATGTGTCAATTAACAGAAAGATAAGCACAAATCGGCTAGTTGATGGATACATCTTCTAATAGATAGTAAAACATCAACTAGACCGAATTTACTTACTACCTTACAATTGAAGCCACCACAGGTGAAATTGTAAGGTTTTAGTTTTGGTTCGATTTAATCCATTCTGATTCTTCAATCGCACGAGGAAGAAAATATTTATAGGCTTTCATACCAGCCCAAATACTGATTCCGCCAATAATGATAAAAAGAGCAGAGATGACATACGTGATCGTACCGCTATAAAGAAATAGTTGGTTGACACCGAAAAAGAATATAAAGGCACCTAGCGCCATACGTGATTTAGCTGAAATCCATTCTTTTTCTGCAGGACGTCTAGAACGTACGTATTTCACTTTATAGAATACGTACAAAGCAAAAGATAGTGCAATAAAAACTGCAAGTACAAGCATGTACAAACCTCCATAAATGAACATATGTCTTTATTTTAACTTCTATAAGAGGAAATTGCTAGAAGAGAGAGAATAATTATTATAATTGCAAGATGCTTTTCTTTCTTGTGTGTTATTTGAGAGGAGTATACAATGAAGAATAAAATTCTGTCCGCGATCAAAAAGTATGACAAAATCATTATCCATCGTCATATTCGCCCAGATCCAGATGCCTACGGGTCGCAAGGAGGGTTGGCAGAAATAATAAAAGCTTCTTTTCCGCAGAAACAAGTATATACAGTGGGGCAAGAGGACGAAACCCTGCTTTATTTGCGTAAAATGGACAAGATAAGTAATGACGTCTACGAAGGAGCTTTAGTGATTGTTTGTGATACTGCCAATACGGAGCGCATTAGTGATCAACGTTATACAAAGGGTGATCTATTAATAAAGATTGACCACCATCCTAATATGGATCCGTATGGAGATTTGCTTTGGGTAGATACTGAGGCGAGCTCTGTAAGTGAAATGATTTATGAGTTTTTTCTAAATGGTCAAAAGGATGGTTTAATAATGACAGATGAGGCAGCAAGGCTGATTTTCGCTGGCATTGTCGGGGATACAGGACGGTTTATCTATCCAAGTACTACGAATAAAACCTTTGCTTATGCAGGAGAACTAATTAAATATCAGTTCTCAAGGACAGAGCTTTTCGATAGAATGTATGAATTAGCACCCAATCTAATTAAGCTCCAAGGATATATTTTACAACATTTTCATATGCTTGATAGCGGAGCGGCGGTGGTGAAAATGGACAGTAGTTTATTGCAAAAATACGATGCTACACCTGCTGAGGCTTCGGTTCTAGTCGGTGAGCTCGGCCATGTTAAAGAATTGAAGGCATGGGTGTTTTTTATAGAAGAAGAAGATCAAATAAGAGTGCGCTTTAGGTCGAAAGGTCCGATCATTAATCAACTAGCTCGATGCTATAAAGGTGGGGGACATCCATTTGCAGCAGGTGCATCTATATATAGCTGGGATGAAGCTGAAAGAGTGATTTCCGACTTAAATGATTTATGTGAATCATGGACCATTTAATCATTAAAAGAGGTTGGGCAATTAATTTAATAACAGCTCAACCTCCAATACGAGTGTTGTATCTATAATAATGGATTGAATATCAGCTCGGTAGCGCTTCCCATTAATGGGGTGGGTTTTATTCACAATAATGCGTTTTACGAGTTCGATACTTTGTCCGACGCTTTTTATATCTCGCGCCATTAAAATACTGATATCTTCTTTGATCGCATCCTCCGTTTGATAGAGACTGTATTCGTCTAAATTATATTTCTTGAGTGCAGATTGGTCGATTTTAACAACGATCTCTTGGACAGTTAATAATTCTTCGTTTTCTTTATTTAATTTTTTAAATTCCTTCTGCCATATCTCCTTTTCATTTTCTAGTTCCTTAATTTCAGCTTCCTGTGTGTGGATTTCTAAACTATAACGCTCTTGCCATTCACCAAAAATGTAAACGAAAACACACCAACTTAATACGCCTCCGATAGCCATTCCAGCAAAAAAACGTTGCCAAGAAGGTCTGCGATAATAAGGGGGAATTCTCATTTAGGTAAATGCTCCTGAGTTAGCCATATGATGATTTGAGCGCCTGTTTGAGCCCCACCAAAAGCTGATAGAATTAAGAGACATTGTTTGATAATATCTTTCGTTTGCCCATCAAGGACTCCACGCTCAAAACTATAAACCGTATCAAAAGTACCTCCAATAGCAGCGATAATTGCCCAAATTCTAATAGAATTAGATAAATTGAAAATTTCTGTTAAGGGAGGTTTTCCTGTGAAAAACGCGGCAATGCCACCGATGATTGAACCGCCAATCAAAACACCAAGAGCAATAAAGTAACTTTCTAAAAGAGAAGAAAAGAAGGGTTGCTCATTCATTTACATAACCGCCTTTTAGTGATGAATTCTCTCTATTCCATCATATGGACGAACATCATAAATTATGTTTATTCTTAAATGAATTCATATGCGATTGTACAATGAGAGTTTTCATTAAGAAACAAACGTTCTATAATAAAAGAAGAAGAAAAATGAGGGTGTGAGAAAGTTGTCTTTTATTCACTTGCAAGTATATAGTGCCTATAGTTTACTAATGAGCACAGCTAGTGTTGAACAACTCGTAGCAGATGCCAAAGTAAAAGGGTATCCAGCAATTGCCCTTACAGATAGAAATGTAATGTACGGGACAGCACAGTTTTATAATGAATGTAAAAAGAATAATATTAAACCTATTATTGGGTTGACTGTCGATATTGAAAAGGAACAAGAAGAAGGGACGAACCCAATAGTATTACTAGCGAAAAATAACCAAGGTTATCAAAACTTACTCAAAATAACGAGTAGCCTGCAAACGGCAGCAGAAGGCGGGCTCCCGCTCAAGTGGTTGAGGGCTTACTCAAATGGATTAATTGCTTTAACACCTGGTTTAGAAGGCGTAATTGAGAATTACTTGTTAGAAGACCGCTTTATGGATGCTGAAAAATATGCTCGTATGTATAAAGAGATTTTTTCAGGTGACTTTTATCTTTCTATGCAAAGACATGGGCTAACAGAGGAAGAGAAATTATTGCCGTTGCTGAAGGGTTTATCAGAGCAAAGTGATATATCTCTAGTTGTGACAAATGCAGTTCATTATTTAAATAAAGAAGATGCCTTTGCTCAACAATGTGCACTTGCTATACGCAATGGAGAAAAATTAGAAGACGAGAGTTGGGAAAGATTACAATCTGATCAATATTCTTTAAAACGTGTGAAAGAAATGGTTGACCTTTTTGTAGAAGAGGAAGAGGCCATTGTAAAGACGAATATGATTGCCAGTGAATGTGATGTGGAGATGGACCTTGGAATAAAAAGCTTGCCGAAATTCCCCACTGATGGCCATATGACAGCCGATCAACAATTAGAGCAGCTCTGTATGGAAGGGTGGGGTGAGAGATATCCTGATGGAAATGAGAAAGCCAGGAATCGCCTTTTATATGAGCTTTCTATTTTGAAGAAAATGAATTTTAGTGATTATTTTTTAATTGTTGCTGATTTTATGCAGTTTTGCAGAAGGGAAAAAATATTCACTGGACCTGGACGTGGGTCAGCAGCCGGCTCAATTGTAGCTTATGTGCTTTATATAACAGATGTTGATCCGATTCGTTACAATTTGCTTTTTGAACGGTTTTTGAACCCTGAGCGGATTTCTATGCCTGATATTGATATTGATTTTCCTGACCATCGCAGAGATGAGGTAATCCAGTATGTGGCCAGCAAGTATGGTCAGCAACATGTCGCGCAAATCATTACGTTTGGAACATTAGCAGCTAAGGCGGCACTTAGAGATGTGGGTAGGGCATTTGGCTTAAACTCAAAGGAACTAGATCAGCTATCTCGTGCGGTACCTAGTCGACTAGGTATTACCTTAAAATCAGCTTGGCAAGAGTCACATTCTTTGCAAACATTGATTAATCAATCATCGTTATATAAAAGATTATTTAATACAGCACTAAAGCTAGAAGGATTGCCTAGACATACTTCTACACATGCTGCTGGCGTTATCATAAGTGAGCGCCCACTTGTTCAAGTGGTACCAATTACCGGGGGACATGGAGATGTTTTTCTAACACAATTTTCAATGGAGCACTTGGAAGATCGTGGCCTATTAAAAATGGATTTTCTTGGTTTGCGTAATTTGTCACTTATTGAAAATATTTTACAGTCTATCAAAAAGAAAACAGGGAAACTTATTCCCATAAAAGAAGTGCCACTTCAGGACCAAAAAGCTTATCAATTACTATCTAGGGGAGAAACAACAGGAATTTTTCAGTTAGAATCAAGTGGGATGAGAAATGTATTAAAAAAACTGCAACCGACTACATTTGAGGATATTGTTGCAGTCAATGCATTATATCGCCCAGGCCCGATGGAAAATATTCCGTTATTTATAGCGAGAAAGCATGGTGAGGAGGAAATTACCTATCCTCATCAAGATTTAGAAGATATATTGAAGCCGACTTATGGTGTCATTGTTTACCAAGAGCAAATTATGCAGATTGCAGCAAAGATGGCAGGATTTTCACTAGGGGAAGCGGACTTATTAAGAAGGGCCGTAAGTAAAAAGCAAGAAGAAGTTCTGAATAAAGAAAGAGCACATTTTGTGCAGGGTGCGATTATCCAAGGATACACAGAAGAAACTGCCAATCAAATATATAATTACATCGTCAAGTTTGCTAATTACGGATTTAATAGAAGTCATGCAGTAGCCTATAGTATGATTTCTTATCAACTTGCCTATTTAAAAGCCCATTATCCGCTACATTTCATGGCGGCATTGTTAACTTCAGCTATTGGTAATGATGCGAAAGTAGCCCAATATGTAAATGAGGCGAAGCAATTGGGGATTGCGATCTTACCTCCTTCCATTAATAAAAGTATCTTTTCTTTTCAGGTGGAAAATCAAGGAATTCGCTATAGTTTAGCGGCAGTGAAGACGATCGGGGTAAATGCTTGGAAGGAAATTGTTCGAGTGAGAGCAGGTAGATCATTCCAAGATTTATTTGATTTTTGTATCCGTATGTCAGGGAAAGTATTCAATAGGCGAATGCTTGAAATGCTAGTTCATTCCGGGAGTTTTGATGAGTTTGGTGAGGACCGAGCGACACTACTTGCTAGCTTAGATATTGCCTTAGAGCATGCCGAGTTAGTTCAGCCAGATGATGATCAATTTGATATGTTTAGTGAAGAGGAATTTTTCCCTAAACCAAAATACGCAACTGTTGAAGAGATCCCCTTATTAGATAAACTTGCTAACGAAAAGGCGGCTTTAGGGTTATATCTTTCTGCACATCCGGTAACAACCTATGAATCATTTTTTTCACTGTTAAAATCTCAAACGCTACAATACATTGAGAGTCAAGAGAGAAAAGTAATTGTTCAATCAGTCGTGTATATCTCAGAAATGAAGAAGATTAGGACCAAAAAAGGAGAAGCGATGGCATTTTTACTTCTTAGTGATCAAACTGGAGATATGGAAGCAGTCGCTTTTCCGAAAATCTATAATAAGTATTCTTCTATCATGCAAGCTGGCGATATTGTCTTTATGAAAGGTGAAATAGAGGTAAGGAATGGAAAGAAACAATGGATTATTAGAAGTGTTGAAAATGTAGAAGAAGTGATTGAAAAGGAAGAATCTAAGCCACCTACCCTTTACATTAAGATTACGAAAGAGAATGAATCAGATGAGAAATTAACATTGTTAAAAGAAATTTTACAATATGAAGTAGGGAAATCACCTGTCGTTTTATTCTATGAAAATGATCGTAGATCCATCAAACTTAGTCAAGATAAATATGTATCATACAGCGAAAAATTGACTGAGCGCTTAAAAGAATTATTCGGAGGAGAGAATATTGTTTTTAAGCGTTAGCCTTTACAAGTTTTTCAGATATGTTATATTGTTATCATAAACTGGTCAGACCACCATGAAGTTGATTTTTAAAGAATTTGTTTTAAGTGCTGCTTTCATTTCCTTATTTATAGGGAAATTGTTCTCTAGTACGGAAGCAATTCTTATTAATGAATACTGAATCATTTTTCTAGTATATGTTTATTGTGAGGTCGACTGCTATTTTGTAACGTCCTAGGTATTTAGTTGTTTTTGCCACATTCTTGATATATGTAATGAAGAATAAGAGAGACAAATTTTACATATTAAGAAAAGAAGAGACAGCTAGTATGTTGGGTTTGTGAAGAATTATAAGAAAGCACTAAGGGGTGTAGGTCATGTCATTAAGAGATGAAGCATTAAATATGCATAAGGTTCATAAAGGTAAATTAGAATCTAAATCAAAAGTAGCTGTTACAAATGCGAAAGAGTTAAGCTTAGCTTATTCTCCCGGCGTTGCAGAGCCATGTAAAGAAATTTATGATAAACCAGAAACAGTTTATGATTATACAATGAAAGGCAATATGGTAGCCGTGGTTTCTGATGGAACAGCCGTTCTTGGACTTGGCAATATCGGACCAGAAGCAGCATTACCAGTAATGGAAGGGAAAGCTGTGTTATTTAAAAGTTTTGCAGGTGTTGATGCTTTTCCTATTTGCTTGAATACCAATGATATTGATAAAATCGTTGATACGGTGAAGTTAATGGAGCCGACTTTTGGCGGTGTGAACTTAGAGGATATTGCAGCACCGAATTGCTTCTATATTGAAGAACGTTTGAAAAAAGAGACAAATATACCAGTGTTCCATGATGATCAACACGGCACGGCCATTGTAACTGTTGCTGGACTCGTCAATGCCCTTAAACTTGCTGGTAAAAAGATGAGCGAGATAAAAGTGGTTGCAAACGGTGCTGGTGCAGCAGGTATTGCTATTATTAAATTACTATACCGTTATGGTGTAAGAGATATTATTATGTGTGATACAAAGGGTGCTATCTATGAAGGGCGTCCAAACGGGATGAATGATATTAAGAGTGAAGTTGCCCGGTTCACAAATCGTAACCAAGTTAAAGGCAGTTTAACAGATGCAATTAAAGATGCAGATGTATTTATTGGTGTATCAGTGGCGGGTGCTCTGACAGCTGATATGGTACAATCAATGAACGACAAGGCAATCATTTTTGCTATGGCTAATCCAACACCAGAAATCATGCCAGAAGAAGCAAAAGCTGCTGGAGCGCTTGTTGTTGGTACAGGTCGTTCAGATTTCCCTAACCAAGTAAATAATGTTCTTGCCTTCCCAGGAATCTTTAGGGGTGCTTTAGATGTTCGTGCAACTCATATTAATGAGCATATGAAAATTGCTGCGGTTGAAGCAATTGCTGAATTGATTGCTGAAGAAGACTTACATTCTGATTATGTCATTCCAGCTCCATTTGACCCACGAGTGGCACCAGCAGTAGCATCTGCAGTAGCTAAATCAGCTATGGAAACTGGCGTAGCTAGAATTAAAGTTGACCCAGAAGAAGTGAAGCAAAGAACAGCACAGCTTGCAGCTATCGGAAAAGATAAATAACGATAGGCGGTGAGTTCGCTGGACAATTCAACGAAATTATATATAGAAATCGTGAAACAGCTGCGAAATATTATTCAAGAAGAAGGTTATCAAACAGGTGATAAACTACCTTCAGAACGTGAAATGTCAGAACGCCTAAATGTTGGGCGTTCTTCCGTTCGTGAAGCTTTTCGTGCGTTAGAGCTACTAGGTTTAATAGAGACGAGAAGAGGCGAAGGAACCTTTATTAAAGATTTTCGCGGTCATAATCTGGTACAATTACTGAGTACATTTATTCTGCAAGACAAACAAGCAAAAACTGATATTAAAGAAACGAAATATTTGGTAGAATGGGATTGTATATGGTTAGCGATGAGAAAAGCAACGCCAAAAGAACTTGAAGCTTTTAGAAATTGGGTCACTTCTGAGGTGTTTCAAGAGAATGAATTTTTTTATCGCATCGTTCTCATAGCAGATAACCATTTATTTAAGCGTCTCTGGACGATTTTAACCGATTATTATAATTCGTTAGACTTTGGTTCAGCGATTGTTGATCAAAAAACCTATCTGTCATTAATAGATGCGATGATAGAGAAAGATGAACAAACAGCAAAAATTCAATATTGTTTAATAAGAAATTTGTCGAGCATTTAACGACAATGTTTTCCATCTTTTTTAAGCCTATTATTGTATAGTGATGAGACAAGCTATATTCTCGCACTTACGTCGATAGGCAATTGTTTTTTTCTAAGTGGTCTGGCCACCTAGGGAATTGGTAATGATTACTAAAGTAGGAAAGGTAAATTTCACTTTTGTTATTTACTTTGTAATTACAAGGAGGTTTCACCTTGCTAAAAGACATCTTTACAAAATCAAAGAAGAAAAAATATGCAACTATTCCTTCTGAGGCAGCGAAGCAAGATGTCCCAGAAGGAATCATGACTAAATGCCCTGAATGTAAGAAGATAATGTATACGAAAGAACTAATGAAAAACATGAAGGTATGTATTAATTGTGGTCATCATCACCCAATGAACGCAGCAGAACGTTTTGAGAGCTTTCTAGATAAGGGGACATTTCAAGAGCTAGATCGTGAAATGATATCAGAAAACCCGCTTGCTTTTCCAGATTACCTTGAAAAAGTTGAAAAAGACCGTAAGAAAACAGGCATGAATGAAGCGGTAATGACAGGGATTGGAGAATTGGATGGTTTTCAAATTGTTCTGGCCGTAATGGATTCGACTTTTAGAATGGGAAGCATGGGCTCTGTGGTCGGAGAGAAAATCACAAGGGCAATCGAAAAGGCGGATGAATTGAAAGTGCCATTCATTATCTTTACTGCTTCTGGTGGTGCAAGAATGCAAGAAGGTGTATTGAGTTTGATGCAGATGGCGAAGACGAGTGTGGCGCTTAAGCGATTCAGTGATAATGGTGGCTTAATTATCTCGATAATGACACACCCGACTACTGGTGGTGTTTCTGCTAGTTTCGCTTCATTAGGAGATTTTAATTTTGCTGAGCCAAAAGCGTTAATTGGTTTTGCCGGGCGTCGTATTATTGAACAGACAATTCGTGAAGAGTTGCCAGAGGACTTCCAAACAGCAGAATTCTTATTGAAGCATGGGCAGCTTGATGCCGTTATTCATCGTTCTAAGCTGCGAGAGGAGATTGCTAACATTCTTTCCATTCATCAGCCAGGAGGTGAGCTTAAATGGTAACTGAATTAACGTTTGAAAAACCGATTATTGAACTAAGAAAAAGAATAGCTGAATTAAAAGAATTTACGAAGACAGCAGATGTTGATTTAGGATCTGAAATTAATAAGCTCGAGACAAGATTAGCCAAGTTAGAAAAAGATATATATGAAAATCTAGGACCATGGGATCGCGTGCAAATTGCTCGTCATCCTAATCGCCCTACTACATTAGATTATATAGAGTATTTGTTTGATGACTTTTTTGAATGTCATGGCGATCGTGTATTCGGAGATGATGAAGCGATTGTTAGTGGGATTGCTAAGTTTAGAGGACATCCTGTTACAGTGATCGGCCATCAACGTGGAAAAGATACAAAAGAAAATATCCGTAGAAACTTCGGTATGCCGCATCCTGAAGGTTATCGAAAAGCGTTGCGTTTAATGAAGCAAGCGGAAAAGTTTCGCCGACCAATTGTTTGTTTTATAGATACGAAAGGTGCTTATCCAGGCAAGGCAGCTGAAGAAAGAGGGCAAAGTGAAGCGATAGCTAAAAACCTTTTTGAAATGGCTAGTTTGAAAGTACCGGTTGTGTGCATAGTAATTGGAGAAGGGGGAAGTGGCGGCGCTTTGGCGTTGGGCATTGGTAACTATATTCATATGCTAGAAAATGCTACTTACTCTGTTATTTCACCAGAGGGAGCTGCTTCTATTCTTTGGAAAGATGCGGCGAAAGCGCAAACAGCAGCTGAGTCGATGCGTATTACTGCTCCAGATTTAAAGGAGCTTGGAGTTATCGATGAAATCATACCTGAAGTAAAAGGTGGAGCTCATAAGGATGTTGAGCAACAAGCACTAGCAATTGAAGATATTCTTTATCAGTCATTAAAAGATTTATCTCAACTAGATGAAAAGCAATTAGTAGATCATCGTTATGAGAAATATAAATCAATTGGGAAATATTCGTTTTTAAGAGATTATATTGGGGTAAAATAAAAACGTGCGAACTGCACGTTTTTCCTATTATTCACGTTATTTAAAAAAGAATATAATAATTTGTACCAAACGAGAGCAACTATAAAGTAATTTATACTCTGATATGCTTCATAATAGAATGTATACCTTTGTTCATATTTGGCTTGAATATGCTTTTAGTAACAATTCTTTAACGAAACTTAATAAATTATAATTGTGATGTTTATTTTTTCGTGCTATTTTAACAGTAGAAGAAGCTTATTAACCTTTTGTAGGTCCTCTTTTCCCTTTCCCCTAGGTTCGTTCATATTAATAGAATACAAATTGTTTTCCCATAATAGAGGTGATAGAGAAGATGAAAAGAATTGGTGTATTAACGAGTGGAGGAGATTCACCTGGAATGAATGCGGCCGTTCGTGCAGTTGTTAGAAAAGCCATTCATGATGGGATCGAGGTATATGGTATTTATGGCGGTTATACTGGTCTAATTCATGGTAATATAGAAAAGCTAGAATTAGGATCTGTTGGTGATATTATTCATCGTGGCGGTACGATTCTTTATTCCGCAAGATGTGAAGAGTTTAAAACAGAAGAAGGAAGACAAAAGGGAATAGAGAACTTAAAGGCACATCAAATAGAAGGTCTAGTTGTGATTGGCGGAGACGGATCTTATCGAGGAGCGCTTGCCCTCACTGAAGCAGGTTTTCCATGTGTAGGTGTACCAGGAACGATTGATAATGACATTGCAGGTACACAATATACTATTGGATTTGATACAGCATTAAATACAGTCATTGATGCCATAGATAAAATCAGGGATACAGCGAGCTCACACGAAAGAACCTTTATTATAGAAGTAATGGGTAGAGATGCAGGAGATATTGCCTTATGGGCAGGCTTAGCTGGTGGAGCAGAAACCATTCTTATTCCTGAAGTAAATTACGATATAGATGAAATTGCAACAAAACTCAAAAGTGGACTTGATAGAGGAAAAAGGCATAGTATTATCATTGTGGCTGAAGGTGTTTGTAGTGGTATAGAATTCGCAAAACAAGTTGAGAGCGCAACCTCACTTGAAACGAGGGTGTCTGTTCTTGGTCATATCCAACGAGGCGGATCTCCAACGGCATTTGATCGTGTTTTAGCTAGTCGTTTAGGTGCTCATGCAGTGGAATTACTTGCCAAAGAAAAAGGTGGACAAGCAGTTGGTTTGAATAATAACCAAGTCGTAGCAAATAGCTTGCGTGATGTCTTAAGTCAACATAATAGGTTAGATTTAGACCTATACGAGTTATCAAGAGAGCTTTCAATTTAAGCGTACATAATTAGGAGGTATATATTAATATGCGTAAAACGAAAATTGTTTGTACAATTGGACCAGCTAGTGAAAGTATTGAAAAAATTATTGAATTAATAAATGCTGGCATGAATGTAGCAAGATTAAATTTTTCACACGGGAATTTTGCAGAACATGGTGAGCGAATTGCTAATATCCGCGAAGCATCCAAGCAAACTGGAAAGACAGTTGCAATTTTATTAGATACAAAAGGTCCAGAAATACGTACAAATGATATGAAAGACGGTGCGATTGAATTAGAAGCGGGTAACAATATCATTGTGAGTATGAATGAAGTGGAAGGGACAACAGACAAATTCTCTGTTACATATAGTGGCCTCATTGATGATGTTCACATTGGCTCTAGTATTCTTTTAGATGATGGGTTGATTGCTTTGGAAGTCGATGCTATCAATAAAGAGAAAGAAGAAATTCATGCGAAAATCTTAAATAGCGGTACGTTAAAGAATAAAAAAGGTGTGAATGTACCAGGTGTTTCAGTTAACCTCCCTGGCATCACAGAAAAGGATGCCAAGGATATTCTTTTTGGAATTGAGCAAGAAGTTGACTTTATTGCCGCTTCCTTTGTGAGACGACCATCAGACGTTTTAGAAATTCGTCAATTACTAGAAGAAAATAATGCAGAATATATTCATATTATCCCCAAAATCGAAAACCAAGAAGGCGTAGATAATATTGAAGGTATTCTAGAAGTGTCAGATGGTTTAATGGTAGCGCGTGGAGATTTAGGTGTTGAAATTCCAGCGGAGGAAGTACCGCTTGTACAAAAGCAATTAATTAAAAAATGCAACGAACTTGGAAAGCCGGTTATTACAGCAACACAAATGTTAGATTCCATGCAAAGAAACCCTCGCCCAACTCGTGCGGAAGCAAGTGATGTTGCTAATGCCATTTTTGATGGTACGGATGCAATCATGTTATCAGGTGAAACAGCAGCGGGTTCTTACCCTGTAGAAGCAGTTAAAACGATGCATAATATCGCTTCTCGTGCAGAAACAGCCTTAAATCATAGAGAAATTTTATCTCAAAGAAGTAAAAATAATAAACATAATGTGACTGATGCCATCGGCCAATCTGTTGCACATACAGCACTAAACTTAGGAGTCAGCGCCATTATCACACCTACAGAGAGTGGACATACAGCTAGAATGATTGCTAAATTCAGACCGGTGAATCCAATCGTAGCTGTCACTTCACATGAATACGTTTCTCGTCGCTTATCACTTGTATGGGGAGTATATTCGCAAGTTGGCCAAAAGGCTAAGACAACCGATGATATGCTAGATATAGCTGTAGAAGAAAGTCTACAAACAGGAATCGTTCATTCGGGGGATCTTGTTGTTATAACAGCTGGAGTTCCGGTTGGAGAAGCAGGAACAACAAACTTAATGAAAATTCATGTAGTTGGCGATATCATTGCAAAAGCTCAAGGAATTGGCAGAAAGTCAGCATTTGGTAAAGCAGTTATTGCCCGCAATGCGAAAGAAGCGATGGAAAAGGTTACAGAAGGCTCAATACTCGTAACAATTGGGTCTGATCGTGAAATGGTCCCAGCTATTGAAAAATGTAGTGCTTTAATTACTGAAGAAGGTGGTCTAACGAGCCATGGTGCTGTAATTGGTTTAAACCTGGGTATTCCGGTTATTGTCGGTTTAGATATGGCTACAAAATTAATTAAGGACGGTCAAGACATTACAGTAGACTCACAAAGAGGTGTCATTTATAACGGCCATGCGAGTGTCTTATAAACATAGAAGAACTGTCGGATACTATTAATCGGCAGTTCTTTTTTTTATATAAGATTGAAAAATAAGGTTGAAAAAGATATTTAGACAACCTAATTAAATTTTTAACTCAAAATAGAATATAATTGTTGCCAATATCGTTATATTAGTATAACATAATATTAAATATAATATATCACAATTATAATGATAACATATCTCTTAAATTATTTAGAATAGAAATATTGAAAAAAATAAATAAATACATAATTAAAGGGAGTGGTGAGGATATGCTGAATTATATGCAAGGATTTTGGATGGAAATGTGGAGGTTGCATGATCAAATAAAGGACTTATTACGGTTATTCTCAGTGAAGAACGAGTCTGATAAGAACCAATCAAATGAATTGAAGCAATCAGATGAAAATAATGGAGAGAATCCGAAACAGAGAAAAAGAACGAAAAAACAGAATATAGGTTTATTATTAGGGCCCATTCTTTTTGCTTTAACCCTCCTATTTGTTTCACCTGAAGGAATGTCAAGAGAAGCCCAAGCAGTGCTAGCAAGTACTCTTTGGGTTGCTGTCTGGTGGATTACTGAGGCCATACCAATACCAGTAACTTCACTATTGCCGATCATTCTCTTTCCCGTTACTGGTGCAGTGACTGAAGGAATTACGAGTTCATATGCGGATAATACAATATTCTTATTTTTAGGTGGCTTTATTATCGCCATTGCGATGGAAAAGTGGAATCTCCATTTAAGAATTGCACTTGGTATCATTACTGTGGTTGGTACTAGTACATCTAGGCTTGTTCTTGGGTTTATGGTGGCTACAGGTTTCCTTTCAATGTGGATATCGAATACTGCAACGGCCATGATGATGATGCCGATTGCCATTGCTGTTATTACACATGTAAACGATTCCATGAAGTCGGAAAGAGAATCTGCTAACCGGTTTGGTAAGTCACTAATGCTAGGGATTGCCTATGCAGCTTCAATAGGTGGTTTAGGTACTTTAATTGGGACACCTCCAAATATGATTTTTGCAGGTGTTGTAAAAGAAATTTATGGGATTGATATTTCTTTTGCTACATGGATGCTATTTGGGGTTCCTTTCGCAGCTATTTTATTACTTGTAGCCTGGTTTTACTTAATTAAAATGGCTTTC
The DNA here is from genome assembly GCF_038006865.1 of Cytobacillus sp. FSL R7-0696. NCBI lineage: Bacteria > Bacillati > Bacillota > Bacilli > Caryophanales > Bacillaceae > Cytobacillus > Cytobacillus sp. FSL R7-0696. The sequence goes on from NZ_JBBOWA010000001.1 coordinate 2,978,729, forward strand.
CCTATGAGAATCAAGGAGCTTCCAGGTGGAAAAGAAATCATTTCTTCTGAAAGAAAACGTTTAGGAAATATATCTTTTGAGGAAAAATTAGTATTAGTAGTGTTTCTTGCTACTGCGGTTGCGTGGATTACAAGATCGTTCATTCCTTTTGATTTTATGAGCCGAATCGACGACACGATTATAGCGATTGCTGCAGCGATTATTCTATTTCTTTTACCATCGAAAAGTAGTAAGGATTCTCAGCTCTTAAATTGGAAAGATGCATTGAATATTCCTTGGGGGATATTATTACTATTTGGTGGGGGATTAGCAATAGCCAAAGGCTTTAAGGATTCAGGCTTAGCCACATGGATTGGAGAGCAGTTAACTGTTTTAGAGGGTGTGCATCTTGTTATTGTCATTCTATGCGTAACAGCACTTGTGACATTCTTAACTGAGATTACATCAAATACGGCAACAGCTACAATGATGTTCCCTATTATGGCATCTTTAGCATTAGCGTTAGACCTTCATCCGTATGCGCTTATGGTAGCTGCTGCAATTGCTGCTTCATGTGCGTTTATGCTCCCTGTTGCCACACCGCCTAATGCTATTGTCTTTGGATCTGGCTATTTAAAAATAGGTGATATGGCTAAATCCGGATTTTGGTTAAGTATTTTTACAATTATCTTTGTTGGTGTAATGATTTATTTCTATATGCCAATTGCATGGGGTATCGATATAGGTACTTTCCCGAATTCGTTTAAGTAGCATTTTGTTCTTAAATTTATAAAGTGGGATTTTCCAATGATGGAAATGTGTTATGTTTCTCGGGAGCCCATAATTTTGATATCATTATATATATAAAATATAATGAGGTGGCTAAATGCGCTATATATTATTACCGCTAATTTTAATCCCGGCGATTGAAATTGTTGTACTGCTTCTTGCCGGTAAGGCTTTAGGTGTGGCCGTGACATTTCTTCTAATTATATTGACTGGCGTTTTTGGCGTTTATATAGCAAAAAGGCAAGGGATGGAAGTAATGAAAAAGGTACAGATGGAAACGCGCCGAGGGGAAATGCCGGGTGATTCCATGCTAGATGGTCTTTGTATATTCATAGCAGGTGTTTTCCTTGTGTTACCAGGGTTTATTTCAGATTTCATAGGTGTTCTTTTATTAATTCCTTTTATAAGAAATAAATTAAAAATTATTTTGTATCACTTCCTTAGAAGACGTATTAATCAGGGCAACATCAAAGTGATAAAATGGTGAGCATTTAGACAAAGGTGATCCCATATATTAAAAAAAGAATAGACAAAAAAAAATCCGAACATATCCAATGATATGCTCCCCTCTAGGTAGACAGATAAAAAAATAAAATCTGGCTACTAAAAGGGGAGTATATTTATGTCTAAAAGAGCTCATCCACTCGAAGTTAGGATAGAAGTAATAAATACATTAAAAGATGGTATTTTATCTGTAGCGGAGATAATAAAAAAGTATAAGGTTAGTAGAAGTGCCATTCGAATTTGGAAGTATAAATTTGATATGTATGGATTTGAAGGTCTTAAAGAATCGACATCCTGGAAAACGTACCCGAAGAATTTAAAAATATTAGCCATGAAGGACTACCTATCCGGCCACTATTCTTTAGAGGAAATTGCCAAAAGATATAAAATATCAGATGAGTCTGTCCTCAGGTTATGGTTGAAGAAGTATAATAGTCATAGTGAAATAAAGGATACGTCAAAAGAAAGGACGAGCTCTATGACTAAAGGAAGAAAAACAACTTGGAAGGAACGAATTCAAGTTGTACTTGATTGCTTGGGGAACGGAAAAGATTATCAGAAGACAGCTGACACTTTTCAAGTGTCTTACCAACAAGTCTATACATGGGTTAAAAAATATGAAGAAAGTGGAGAGGAAGGTCTTCAAGACAAACGAGGGAGGAATAAAACAGAAATTGAGTTAACACCAGAAGAAAAAATGAAACTCGAAATGAAAAAGCTAGCACAAGAAAATGAACGATTACGTGCAGAGAACTTATTCTTAAAAAAGTTGGAGGAACTCGAAAGGAGGCGGAAATAAGCAGGATTCGATTTAAAGATAAGTATGTCGCCATACAGGAACTACATAAGAAAGAGAATCTAAGCATAGTTCTTCTGTGTGATATCGCGGGCGTCACTCGGAGCGCTTATTATAAATGGCTAAGACGTCAACCGACTTCCCAAGAGATTCTGAATGAAGCTATTATGAAAGAGATGAAAATCCTCCATATACAAATGAAGGGGATTTTCGGCTATCGCCAAATGACTCTTCATTTGAATAGAAAATTTAATAAGCCACTGAATCATAAGAGAATCTATCGATTAATGAAAGTGGCTCAATTACGCTCGGTGATTCGAGTGAAGAAAAAACGATATAAACGTTCTATCCCCCAATATGTCACGGAAAATATATTAAATCGTGAGTTTACAGCTAATAAGCCGAATGAAAAATGGGTCACGGATGTCACAGAATTTAAATATGGTTCCTCCCAAAAAGCTTATTTAAGTGCCATTCGTGATCTCTATGATGGTTCTATTATTAGTTATGTTCTCGGGCATTCTAATAACAATGAACTGGTGTTCGATACACTTGACCTGGCGACAAAGCATTTAAAGGGAAAGGAGCCTCTCATTCATAGCGACCGTGGTTATCAATACACCTCCTATGGATTTAAAAGTAGGATAAAAAAGTTAAAAATGACTCATAGTATGTCTCGCGTTGGGCGATGTATCGATAATGGACCTATGGAATCCTTTTGGGGAACACTGAAATGTGAGAAATATTATTTACATAAATTTATGACCTATGAGGAACTTTCCAATGCCATAACGGAGTATATTCACTTCTATAATCATAATCGATACCAAAAACGACTAAACGGCTATAGCCCTATGGAATATAGAGCTATAGCCGCTTAGGTAACTTTTTATTATTTCCACTGTCTACTTGACAGGGGGCTGTTCACAATTCATTTATGTTCGGATTTTTACATTGGCGAGAAGTTGGTTTATAGTCGAGGTTCAAAAAAGGAGTCCCTCAAATTTAGCATCTATTATAATGGCTGTCTTCTACTTCTCCTCTCTTCCATTTTTTATATAAAGCCAAATATCTGTGAATACTTTTGCTCTGTACAAAGTAGAAAGGATGACAAGAATAATTGGACCAATTATGAGTCCGAGGAATCCAAATAGTTTAAAGCCAATAAACAAAGCGATTAAAGTCGCCAATGGATCTAAACCAATATTGGAAGATAAAATCTTTGGTTCCATTACTTGTCTTTGGACAATAATAATAACGTACAGGATAGAGAGTCCAACTGCAATGGTCGTTTCACCAATAAAAAAGGAATAAATAATCCATGGAATAAAGATGATACCTGTCCCTAAATAAGGAAGAATATCAACCATACCGGCGATAATGGCGATTGTCATCGCATAATCTATGTTTAATATTAATAAGCCCAACAAGATGATAAGAGTAGTAATTGATATTAAAGTTGCTTGTGCCTTTATAAAGCCAAAAAGGGCAGATTTCAGGTCAGTGAAGACGGTAATGCTACTGCGTCTTACATATTCAGGTGCCAGATTAAGAAAAGATAGTTTTATTTTTTCCCAGTCTTTACTAATGAAAAATGAAGCCAAAAGAGAAAAAATAATGACAGTTGCTGCATTAGGTATCCATGAGAATAATGCAGGAAGCTTTTCAAAAAAAGATTGCAGAAAAAGTCCTAATGACTGTCCAATATTCTTACCTATTTCTTCTATATTGGCCATAACGCTTGCTTGTTGTTCTGTTCCTAGATGGTTAAATAAACTGGTTAGTTTATTTAACACAGGCATAAATTGATTGGCGATCCAGTGTTCTATATGTGTAATAAACACTTGTACATGTGCTGGCACAACTTTTGATAGGTGAGCTGCCCCAGAGACCAATTCAGTGATCAAAATAACTGCGCCGCCCAGAATAACACCTATTAGTAATGTTAAAGAAATGAAAACAGAAAAAGATCGTGGTATTTTACATGTATATTGAAAAAAATTGACCGTCCTATTAATGATGTATGCGATACCTAACCCTATTAGAAAAGGATAAGCAATGGATGACAAGTAAAAACTAGCAGATAATAAAGTAAAGATGATGATTAAGACAAAAAAGAATCTCATGATTTGGTAATGTAGGGCACTTGTCATTGTTCGGCACTCCTCCTTAATGGATTTTAAGTGAAAAAGGTTGAATAATCTGACATTGTTTTCTAGACGCTAATTTTAATCTTTTAACCTAAAATATGCTCTTTTGTCCTTATTATCTTTAGTGACGTAATGAGCGAAATAGAAATTAATTTTATCTTTTTTCGAAATTATGTTAAAATAACATCATTAGCAGGAAGGTGAGATAGAATATGGAGTCATTCCTGTTTTTACTACTGCTTTTAGCTATCAGTATTGTGGCTAAAAATCAATCTCTTATATTTGCGATTGCTGTCCTCCTATTGTTAAAATTAGTCGGAACAGAGTTAAAAGTGTTTTCATTTATCCAAAGTAAGGGTATTAATTGGGGTGTAACGATTATTACGATTGCTGTTTTAGCCCCTATTGCAAGTGGAGCAATCGGGTTCAAAGATCTAGCAGATGCGTTTAAATCACCTTATGCTTGGGTTGCTTGTATATCAGGCATTATCGTTGCATTATTAGCAAAGGGCGGGCTTACCCTCCTATCAGAAGATCCACATATTACGACTGCTCTTGTTCTAGGAACAATTCTAGCTATTACACTATTTAAAGGAGTAGCAGTCGGTCCGCTAATTGGAGCGGGTATCGCCTATTTATTCATGAAGATATTTGAGTATATTCAATAATTGGTAGAAAGCTATCAATCACTTGTATTTTTATGAATTTTTCGTTTCACAAAAGTCAGATAATTGTTTATAATATACATGTACAAATAGGTTTGATAGTTGAGTCTATGAAAATAGTAGATACTTTATACCAAAAAGAAAATGTAAGCATTTTCTTTCATTATTGTTTGTACATGTTTGTACTGAGCATACGTTCAGAGATTGTTCTGTCAGATGGAAATCTGACTAAGAATGTCATTTAGTCTGTCTCCCAGCTTAATACATATTGGCTGGATTAAATCGGCTACAATAGCCAATAGAGCTATCAGGTTTATCTGATAACAACTTAATGAATAAGTTTCATGCAGACAGAGGGTTTGGGGAAAATATTTCAAAGAAGGAGATGGTTTGTTATGACAGCGACACGCGGTCTGGAGGGTGTAGTAGCTACTACATCTGCTATCAGTTCAATCATTGATGATACTTTAACATATGTAGGCTATAACATTGATGATTTGGCAGAGAATGCTAGTTTTGAGGAAGTCATCTATTTATTATGGCATGGTAAATTACCTACACAATCACAACTAGATGAATTAAAAGCACAATTGGCAGAAAATATGAATTTGCCACAAGAGGTACTTGCTCATTTTAAGACTTATCCAATTGATCAAGTTCATCCAATGGCAGCTCTTCGCGCCGCTGTATCACTTCTTGGTCTTTATGATGAAGAAGCTGATGTAATGGAAGAGGATGCGAACTATAGAAAAGCCATCCGTTTACAAGCAAAAATGCCAGCTATTGTTGCTGCATTTGCGCGTGTGAGAAAAGGCTTAGAGCCAATTGCTCCTAAAAAGGAATTAAGTTTTGCTGCTAACTTCTTGTTTATGTTAAATGGGGAAGAACCAGAAGATGTAGCAGTTGAAGCAATGAATAAAGCACTTGTTCTACATGCTGATCATGAATTAAATGCTTCTACTTTTACAGCTCGCGTTTGTGTTGCGACATTATCTGATATGTACTCAGGTATTACAGCAGCTATTGGTGCATTAAAAGGACCTCTACACGGTGGTGCTAACGAAGCTGTAATGAAAATGCTTAAAGAAATCGGGACATTAGATAATGTTGAACCTGCTATTCGTGAAAAATTAACAAATAAAGATAAAATAATGGGCTTCGGTCATCGTGTATATAGAAAAGGCGACCCAAGAGCGAAACATTTAAGAGAAATGTCTAAGAGATTAACAGAATTGACAGGCGAACCACATTGGTATGAAATGTCTACGAAAATTGAAGGAATTGTGACTGGAGAGAAAGACCTTCCTCCTAATGTTGATTTTTATTCGGCATCTGTATACCACAGCTTAGGTATCGATCACGATCTCTTTACACCAATCTTTGCAGTTAGCCGTGTATCTGGTTGGTTAGCTCATATTTTAGAACAATACTCTAATAATCGTTTAATCCGTCCTCGTGCTGATTATACAGGTCCAGGAATGCAAGCTTACGTTCCTGTTGAACAAAGAGGGTAAACTTTTTTATTGAGTTTTTTCAAAACAGATGATAATAATAAATAAAGATAAACAAGCTACCAGTAAAAGGTTAGAGGGTTTGCCTTCTAGCCTTTGATTCTGATAAGTTTGTGATGTGTTACTTTTAACACAAGGAAATTGGAGGGAGAAATTATTATGGCAGCAGAAAAAATTACAGTAAATAATGGTGTTTTAAATGTACCAAACGAACCAATCGTTCCTTTTATCGAAGGTGACGGGACTGGGCCGGATATTTGGGCATCTGCTTCTCGTGTATTAGATGCAGCGGTTGAAAAAGCATATAAAGGTGAGCGTAAAATTGCTTGGAAAGAAGTTTTAGCTGGTGAAAAAGCATTTAACCAAACAGGCGAATGGTTACCAAAAGAAACTTTAGATGTAATTAATGAATACTTAATCGCCATTAAAGGACCACTTACAACACCAATTGGTGGAGGAATTCGTTCTTTAAATGTTGCATTGCGTCAAGAGTTAGATCTTTTCGTATGCTTGCGTCCAGTACGCTGGTTTGAAGGTGTTCCTTCACCAGTTAAGCGTCCACAAGATACTGACATGGTCATTTTCCGTGAAAATACTGAAGATATCTATGCAGGTATTGAATATGCTAAGGGTACAGATGAAGTAAACAAATTAATCTCTTTCTTAAAAGATGAAATGGGTGTCAATAAAATTCGTTTCCCAGAAACATCTGGAATCGGTATTAAACCTGTTTCTCAAGAGGGAACAACTCGTCTAGTTCGCTCTGCAATTGACTATGCAATCAACGAAGGTCGTAAATCAGTAACACTTGTACACAAAGGTAATATCATGAAATTTACTGAAGGTGCATTTAAAAACTGGGGTTACGAACTAGCTGAAAAAGAATACGGCGATAAAGTATTCACATGGGCTGAATATGACCGCATTAAAGATGAAAGTGGCGTAGATGCAGCAAACAAAGCACAAGCTGATGCTGAAGCTGCTGGTAAAATCATCGTTAAAGACGCAATTGCTGATATCTTCTTACAACAAATCTTAACTCGTCCAGCGGAATTTGATGTAGTAGCAACAATGAACCTTAACGGTGACTACATTTCTGATGCGTTAGCAGCACAAGTTGGTGGAATCGGTATTGCTCCAGGAGCAAATATCAACTACGAAACTGGACATGCGATTTTCGAAGCTACACACGGAACAGCTCCTAAATATGCAGGGTTAGACAAAGTAAACCCTTCATCTGTTATTCTTTCAGGTGTGCTTTTACTTAAACATTTAGGCTGGAATGAAGCGGCTGATTTAATTGAAAAATCTATGGAAAAATCTATTGCTTCTAAAGTTGTAACTTATGACTTTGCTCGTCTAATGGACGGAGCTACTGAAGTGAAATGTTCTGAATTCGGTGATGTCCTAATTAAAAACATGGACTAATTAACTTGATCTAGCAGGTTCAATTTGAAAATTGAGCCTGCTTTTCTTTTTATTCAAAAACCTCATCCTTATTGATTGCGATGCAAAATTCAGTAGAAGATAATTTCCATCATATCTGAAATTAAGTTGTTTCCTCATGTTTTAATCTCATAAGAAGCGGTTATAAATTGAATAGTTGTAAATGTATATATAAGGAGATGTTGCAAGTGTCTACACTCAAGCGTAAGAAAGTTTCTGTTATCGGAGCCGGTTTTACTGGAGCGACGACTGCATTTTTATTGGCACAAAAGGAATTAGCAGATGTTGTATTAGTTGATATTCCCCAAATGGAAAATCCGACAAAGGGAAAAGCTTTAGACATGTTAGAAGCAAGTCCAGTTCAAGGATTTGATGCAAATATCTTAGGTACAGCAAACTATGAAGATACGAAAGATTCAGATATTGTTGTGGTTACTGCTGGAATTGCACGAAAGCCAGGAATGAGTCGAGAAGATTTAGTTCAAACAAATGAAACGATTATGAAGAATGTAGCGAAGGAAATTGCACAGTATTCTCCCGATTCACTTATTATTGTGTTATCAAATCCAGTGGATGCGATGACTTATACAATATTTAAAGAAACAGGCTTTCCTAAAAACCGAGTTATTGGCCAGTCGGGCGTGCTCGATAGTGCCAGGTTCCGTACGTTTGTGGCTCAAGAGTTACAGATCTCTATAAAAGATATAACAGGATTTGTGCTCGGAGGTCATGGAGATGATATGGTTCCACTTGTTAGGTATTCATATGCAGGCGGTGTCCCTTTAGAAAAATTAATCTCCAAAGATCGTTTAGAACAAATTGTCGATCGAACGCGAAAGGGTGGGGGAGAAATCGTTAGTTTATTAGGGAATGGTAGTGCCTACTATGCACCTGCAGCAGCCTTAGTAGAAATGGCAGAGGCTATGATTAAGGACCAAAAAAGAATACTTCCTGCAATCGCTTATTTAGAAGGAGAGTTTGGTTATCAGGGTATTTATTTAGGTGTGCCAACAATCCTTGGTGCAAATGGGATTGAAAAAGTCATCGAATTAGATTTAACAAAAGAAGAAAAGGATGCACTAGATCAGTCAGCTGAGTCGGTGCGTCAGGTGATATCGATATTGTCGTAAACCTAATATATAAAGAAAGTACTTGTTGGCGAAGTTCAGTCTTTTACCTGAGCTTCGCTTATTTTTTGTTAACTTTATAATAGAAAGAAAATTATTATTACTATTTTTCTTTTACTTATTAAAATAAAATGTTAATATAATTATAAATAAACAGAAAAATTAGTTTATATTTTCATTTTTGCAAGCGGTTACAAAAATCGGAGGTGCATCCATGTTAGGGAAGAAGAGAAAAATAGGTAGAAGACTTGAGGAAATTTCGGTTGGAGAGAAGCTGACCTTTACGGAAAAAATAGAAGATAGGGATTTATTATTATATCTAGGGTTAACAGATGATGCCAATCCCATATACTTACAGCATGACTATGCTTCGCAAACACCTTATAAAAAACCAATTGTACCCAATATTATGCTGAATGGTATGGTCTCATCTAGTGTTTCAAAATATCTCCCTGGACCGGGTAGCCACATACTTAAGCAAGAGTTAGAATATGTTAAACCTGTTTATCACTATTCTACAATTGAATTCTTGATGGAAGTAATTCATGTAGATGAAGAGAAGCATAGTATTGAAATGAAGGTACAAGCAACGAATGAAGAAAATGAAACGGTTTTATATGGCCGAATGAAAGTATGTCCACCCTATCCACTTGAGAGTCTCAACAGTAAAGTGCTAGAAAACTTCTAATCATGAATGGTAAGGCATAGATAACCAAAAAAACTAAGCAAAAGTAATTTATACTGCTTAGTTTTTTGTCGTGGGCACGCTTTTTTTTCTTTTTTATATTATAATACATTTATATAAGGGGTTTTACTAAAGTAATTGGTTTATACTAATGGGGAATCTATTTATCGGAGGCTTTTATGGATAAAAAAGTTCTAGTGGTTGATGATGAGCAGTCAATTGTAACGTTACTACAATATAATTTGCAACAAGCAGGTTATGAAGTACTAACAGCATCTGATGGAGAAGAAGGCAAAAATCTTGCTTTAAGTGAACAGCTAGATTTAATAGTGTTAGATCTGATGTTACCTAAGCTAGATGGAATTGAAGTGTGTAAACAAATTAGACAAAAGAAAGTGAATACACCAATACTCATGTTAACTGCAAAAGACGATGAGTTCGATAAAGTTCTTGGCTTAGAGCTAGGTGCAGATGATTATATGACAAAGCCATTTAGTCCGAGAGAAGTCGTTGCGCGGGTAAAGGCCATTTTAAGAAGGTCACAAGCTCAATTTGACGAACCTGTTTCAGAAGATGAGGATGATAGTATACGTATAGCTGGAGTGAAAATCTATCCAGATAGATATGAGGTCTATTATCAAGACGAATTACTTGAGCTGACACCAAAAGAGTTTGAACTACTATTATATCTTGCCAAAAATAAAGGTAGAGTATTAACACGCGATCAATTGCTGAGTGCTGTTTGGAATTATGATTTTGCGGGTGATACGAGGATTGTAGATGTTCATATTAGTCACTTAAGAGATAAAATCGAGCAAAATTCAAAAAAACCAACATATATTAAAACGATTCGTGGGCTTGGTTATAAGCTAGAGGAGCCTAAGCCTGAATGAAAACTTTTCGTTCAAAACTATTTTTTGCTATCATTACGTTGATTATCGCTGTTTTACTTTGTTTAGGCTTGTTATTAGGTCAGCTATTTAAATCCTATTATATAAATGTTATAGATGAACGCTTATCTAAAGAGATTCAGCTAGTAGCAGGCCAGATTGAGGAAATAGGTGGAATTGAACAACTCACTCAAGAGAAGGTCGACCAGTTTGCTAACTGGTTAGGTGTTAATGTTACTATTGCCAATGCAAATGATCGAGTGATATTTGATAGCGTGAATAAAGAAATTCAAATGAAAAACCGTAAGACAATAAATGAAATATTAGGTGCAGCTGACTCTGATGAGCAGGCTGGTAAAGTTGTAGGCGACGATTATCATTATTTTTGGAAGGAATTAAATGAAGGTACGAATTCCTATTATTTATTTTTAAGTGCCGAAATAGATGAAGTAAAAAGTGGTTACTCGCAAATCTGGTGGATCCTAATTATCTGTCTTAGCCTAGCATTAATTTTAATTATATTCTTAGGAGCTGCTATTACGAATAGATATACAAGACCGATTGATTCTGCAACGAGAGTGGCTATTGAATTAGCGAAAGGAAATTATCGGGCAAGAACCTATGATAATGATGTCGGTGAAGCAGGTAAGTTAAATAGCTCAATTAATATTCTTGCACGTAATTTGCAAGATATGGAGAAATCGAGAGAGATGCATCAAGATAGACTCAGTACACTCATTGAAAACATGGGTAGTGGGCTAATTTTAATAGATAGTAAAGGTTATATTAACCTTGTGAATCGTACATATAGAGAAGTTTTTCATGCTGATGTGACAGAATACATGGACGAACTGTATTATAATGTCATTGAATATAAAGAAATCACTGAGCTTATTGAAGAATTATTTATGACAGAGCAAAAGGTAAGAAAGCAAATACAAATCCTTATTGGCATTCATCGAAAACATTTTGAAGTCTACGGTGTTCCGATTATCGGCACGAATGATGTTTGGAAAGGTGTACTTTTGGTTTTCCATGATATTACTGAGATAAAGAAATTAGAGCAGGTGCGAAGAGATTTCGTTGCGAATGTTTCACATGAATTAAAAACACCTATAACTTCTATTAAAGGGTTCTCAGAAACGCTTTTAGATGGAGCAATGGATGATCAAGATGCCCTTAATCAATTCTTAACGATTATTCTCCAAGAAAGTGAACGATTACAAACACTCATTCAAGATTTGCTTGATTTATCAAAAATTGAGCAACAAGGATTTCACCTTTCTATACAAGAGGTGAATATTATTGGTGTCTTAAATGAAGTAGTAATGATGGTTAAAAGACGTGCGGAGGAAAAAGAAATTACCATAGATTATAAATGTGAAGATGAAATAATCGAAATGGAAGCTGATGTTAACAGAATCAAGCAAATATTCCTTAATATTGTTTCCAATGCTATTTCTTACACGCCAAATGAAGGTAAAGTGTCTATTCGTGTAACAGAAGATCAACAAAAAGTGTATATAAAAATAATGGATACGGGGATAGGCATTAAAGAAAGTGAGATTCCGCGAATTTTTGAAAGGTTTTATCGAGTAGATAAAGCAAGGAGTAGAAATTCAGGTGGTACAGGTCTGGGTCTGGCAATTGTGAAGCATCTACTAGAAGCACATAAGGGATTGATTTCTGTTGAAAGCAAGAGTGGAAAGGGCACGGCCTTTTTACTTACGTTTTATAAGAAGTTACCTGATAGCGAATAAAGAGTTTTACAAAAAGTTTACATTGTTTTTTTATGTCATTAACAATAGGGGGTTACAATTAGTATTGTAAAACCCCTTCATCACATGATGTGAAGAAGAGAGAGCTACCCCGCTCTCTCTTTTTTTAAAAGAAGTTCTAGTCTGTGATAAACATGAAATAAAAGGATGGATATTAAACATCTGCTATTTATAATATTGTAATTTGTGCTGTTATGCGCTAACAAAGTGACCATCACCTAAAAATTTCTACAGTTTCCACCTCCATAAATACCCTATACTTCCTCGAAATTTGTAAATCTCTTACGTTAAAGAACAATAGCCCCATGAATTTCTATTCCTAATTTTTCTTTATTCTTTTAGACATGATAAAATATAGAATAGATAATGGCTTTTTTCGAAGTATATTCAATGAAATGACTTTGTGAGAAGCGAAGGAGGTTGGTGGCGAGATGACAAAGAAAAAACTCGTTTTAATAGATGGAAATAGTATTGCTTATCGAGCTTTTTTTGCTCTTCCATTATTAAATAACGATAAAGGCATACATACGAATGCAGTCTATGGATTTACGATGATGCTTATGCGCATTTTGGAAGATGAAAAACCTACTCATATTCTTGTTGCATTTGATGCCGGTAAAACTACGTTTAGACATAAAACGTTTACTGAATATAAAGGTGGAAGGCAAAAAACGCCGCCAGAACTTTCAGAACAGTTCCCGGTGATTAGAGAGTTACTAGATGCTTATCAAATTGCTCGTTATGAGCTAGAGAATTATGAAGCGGATGATATTATTGGTACGCTATCTTTAAAAGCTGAACAAGATGATTTTGAAGTAAAGGTCATTTCAGGGGACAAAGACTTAACACAGCTAAGTTCGGAAAAGACAACAGTAGGAATTACGAAAAAGGGGATTACTGATATAGAAGAGTACACCCCTCAGCATATCGAGGAAAAGTATGGTATCTCACCTGAACGTATTATTGATATGAAAGGGCTAATGGGAGATAGCTCCGATAATATCCCGGGTGTGCCAGGTGTCGGGGAGAAAACCGCACTAAAATTATTAAAGGAGTTTGGTACATTAGAACAATTAGTTCAATCGATAGATCAAGTGAGTGGCAACAAATTAAAAGAGAAGTTAGAGGAATTTCAAGACCAAGCTTTAATGAGCAAAGAATTAGCAACAATTTTAAGAGAAGCGCCGATTGAAGTAGAGCTAGATAAAATAGCCTATGAAGGATGGAATGAAGATAAGCTATATCATTTATTTAAAGACCTCGGTTTTAATTCTCTATTAGAAAAAATAAGCTTTGATTTAGCAGAAGATGAAACGGCCGAGCTTGAAGAAATTAATTTTGAGATTGTTACTGATTTTACCGAGGAACAGTTGGATGGAGATAGTGCATTATATATCGAGGTGTTAGAGGATAATTATCATTACGCAGATATTCTTGGAATAGCAGTCACAAACAAAAATGGACACTTCTTTATTTCAACAAAAAACGCTTGTCAATCGAATGTGTTTAAAAAATGGGCAGAAGATGATGCCTCTCCAAAGGTCGTATATGATGCGAAAAGGTCTGAAGTCTCACTAAGACATCATGGTATTCATTTAAAAGGTATCCACTTTGATATCCTTTTAGCAGCTTATATTATCAACCCTTCTGAAACAATTGAAGATTTAGCTTCTATTGCGCGTAATCACGGATACTCTGCAGTTCAATCTGACCAAGCTTTTTATGGGAAAGGAGCAAAAAGGAGTATTCCAAAGGAAGAAGAGCTTGCTCCTCATATTATAAGGAAAGCAGTGGCAATGGATTCGCTTTATGAAAAATTGGATACGTCGCTGCAAACGAACCAGCAGTCTGCTCTTTTTTACGAATTAGAATTACCCTTATCATTGATCCTTGCTGATATGGAATCGGCAGGTATTAAAGTGGATTTGAAACGCCTGCGTTCAATGGGAACAGAGCTATTAGAGAAACTTGCGGCCATTGAGAATCGAATTCACGCCTATGCTGGAGAAGCATTTAATATTAATTCTCCGAAACAATTAGGGGTAATCTTATTTGATAAGCTGCGTTTGCCAGTTATGAAGAAAACAAAAACGGGCTATTCTACCTCAGCAGATGTATTAGAAAAATTAGAATCCAAACATGAGATTATCAAAGAAATCCTTGAATATCGTCAATTAGCGAAACTACAATCCACCTATATTGAAGGTTTACTAAAGGTGGTCAATAAAGAAACAGATAAAGTGCATACCCGTTTTAATCAAGCGTTAACGCAAACGGGTAGATTAAGTTCTACAGACCCTAACTTACAAAATATCCCGATTCGCTTAGAAGAAGGTAGAAAGATTAGACAAGCATTTATTCCTTCAAAGAAAGATTGGGTTATTTTTGCAGCAGATTATTCACAGATTGAATTAAGGGTTCTCGCTCATATTGCAGGTGACGAAAAGCTAATCTCTGCATTCAAGGAAGATTTAGATATTCATACGAAGACAGCTATGGAAGTTTTTCATGTTTCTAAAGAAGAAGTGACGGCAAATATGCGGCGTCATGCAAAGGCAGTTAACTTTGGGATTGTTTACGGGATAAGTGATTACGGCCTTTCACAAAGTCTATCTATTACAAGAAAAGAAGCTGGAGAATTTATTGATCGCTATTTAACAAGCTACCCTGCAGTTAAACAATATATGGAAGATATTGTGCAAGAAGCAAAACAAAAAGGGTTTGTAGAAACTTTACTTCACCGTCGTAGATATTTACCGGAAATCACAAGTCGAAATTTTAATCTTCGCAGCTTTGCGGAAAGAACGGCTATGAATACACCTATTCAAGGAAGTGCCGCAGATATTATTAAAAAAGCGATGATTGACATGGCTGATCGCTTAGAGAATGAACAATTACAATCCAAGCTTTTATTACAAGTGCATGATGAACTGATATTTGAAGCACCGGTTGAAGAAATAGAAAAGCTGAAAGAAATTGTTCCAGATGTAATGGAGCATGCCGTAGAGTTAAAAGTACCGTTAAAAGTAGATTATTCATACGGTCCAACATGGTTTGATGCGAAGTAAGAGAGTTCACAATCGGATTGAAAAAAGGAGTCATTATGAATGCCTGAATTACCTGAGGTAGAAACAGTAAGAAGAACTTTAGAAGAGTTGATTATCGGAAAGACGATTGACCAAGTGTTGGTACACTGGCCGAAAATGGTGAAAGAACCAGATGATGTCGTTCGATTTACAAAGGCGTTAGAAGGGGAGACATTTAAAGCGGTTGCCCGTCGCGGAAAATTTTTGATTCTTTATACAGATGATTTAGCCCTTGTTTCTCATTTACGAATGGAAGGGAGATATGGGGTTTATCCGAAATCAGAAACGATTGATAAACATACACATGTGATTTTCTCCTTTACGGATGGAACAGAGTTAAGGTATAAAGATGTGCGCAAATTTGGCACTATGCATTTATTTAAGCGCGGAGATGAGCTTGGTCAACTACCACTTTCACAATTAGGTGTAGAACCTTTATCAGATGCCTTTTCGCCAAATATATTACAAAATGTATTGAATAAGACAGCACGGCCCATTAAGGCGGCTCTCTTGGATCAAAAACTAATTGTAGGCTTGGGCAATATATATGTCGATGAATCTTTGTTTAAAGCAGGTATTCACCCAGAGCGCTCTGCTAAAACATTAACAAAACAGGAAGTAGAAAAGCTTTATACGGAAATTAAAGCAACACTGTCCGAAGCGGTGGAACGAGGCGGCAGTACGATACGTTCTTATGTGAACTCCCAAGGCCAAATAGGATTATTTCAGTTAGAGCTATTTGTGTATGGGCGGCGTGGAGAGGAATGTAAAGTTTGTGCTACACCGCTTGAGAGAATCATTGCTGGAGGACGTGGGACTGTTTATTGTCCACAATGTCAGCCGAAAAAAAAATAACCACAATTTTCTTTTGTCATCTTAGCCTAGATTATAGATAACATTGGATGGGCTTCTTCCATATAATATGTTAGCCATTTCATGGAAGGAGCTCTTTTAAATGACGCAGATGATGACACTTATCATACTAGCTATAGCTGTTAGCTTAGATAGTTTTAGTGTAGGTTTAACGTATGGATTAAGAAAAATGAAGATTCCAATTAAATCGATTTTAATTATTGCTTGTTGTTCAGCTTTTACTCTTCTCATTTCAATGGGGATTGGTCATACAATAGCAAAGTTTATCTCACCTGCTTTTGCAAACAGTATTGGAGGTATCATCCTTATTGTATTAGGTGCTTGGGTACTGTATCAGTTTTTCCGCCCTGAAAAGGAAAAGGATAAGGATGCTCTTCCACATGAGAAAATTCTTTTGAATTTTGAAATCAAGTCTTTGGGTGTAGTTATTAACATTTTAAGAAAACCGATGGTAGCCGATATTGATAAGTCAGGTACAATTACTGGTATTGAAGCCTTTTTATTAGGGTTTGCTTTGTCACTGGATGCGTTTGGTGCAGGCATTGGAGCGGCTATGCTGGGGTATTCACCATATTATTTAGCTATATGTGTTGCGGTTATGAGTTCCTTGTTTGTTTTTGGTGGGATGAGTATTGGCTCGATATTTTCTAAATCTCAATGGATGCAACGATGTTCGTTTATACCAGGGTTAATTTTAATTATACTTGGAATCTGGAAAATTTAATTTGAGAAAAAGGTGTGAAAGTAAGAATGACAGTTATTATCGGACTCACTGGTGGAATTGCAAGCGGTAAAAGCACGGTTTCCACCATGTTTAAAGAAAGAGCGATTACAGTAATAGATGCAGATGTTGAAGCGAAACGAGCAGTTGAAAAAGGTGCGACTGCTTATGATGAAATTGTCTCTCATTTTGGCCAAGAGATTCTTCTTGAAAATGGGGAGATTAACCGTCAAAGATTGGGTTCCATTGTTTTTTATAGTGAAGAGGAAAGAATGAAGCTCAACAGTATTGTCCACCCGGCTGTAAGGAGGAGAATGAACGAGCAAAAGGACGAAGCAGTTGCTAATGGTGAAAAAATGGTCGTTCTAGATATTCCGCTCTTATTTGAAAGTAAACTCACATATATGGTGGATTACACCGTTTTAGTGTATGTTAATAAAGAAAATCAGCTTCAGCGGTTGATGGAGAGAAATGGTTTTGATGCAGAAGAAGCGAATGCACGTATTCGATCACAAATGCTATTGGAAGAAAAAGTACAGCTAGCGGATTTTTTAATTGATAATAATGGCGATCTCGCAAGTACAGAGAAGCAACTAGATGATTTACTGTTACAATTAAAAGATAAACAGTAAAACACAATTACTACTTAGACTTCTACGTTTCATTAGTAATATTTCCACCCTTTTCGTCCACAATAATAAGTGGATTATTTTTTTCCGCTAAAGAAATAGGGCGTAACGATGCATTTTTCACGTAATGTCACGCGTTTTATGGTTTCTTTACATGCACAATATTTCTGAATAGTGGAACTTTAAAATATCCGCAATTTGCTCATCACATTTTGTGGTTAATATGTTATACTATTAGCATGAAAATGGTTAAAAAAGTATAACATTTATACGGAAGGGGCCGTAAGATGAAGGCGAAAATAGCGATTAATGGGTTTGGGAGAATAGGACGAATGGTGTTTAGAAAGGCCATTCTTGATGATACATTGGAAGTAGTAGCAATAAATGCTAGTTATCCACCAGAAACGTTAGCACATTTAATTAAATATGATTCTACTCATGGTGCATTCCAAGGTGAAGTGATTCCCGAAGATGATGCGCTTGTAGTGAACGGAAAAAGAGTTCAATTACTAAGCAATCGTAACCCTGAGGAACTTCCTTGGAAACAAATGGAGATTGATATCGTTGTTGAAGCTACAGGTAAGTTCAACTCGAAAGATAAAGCGATGCTTCATTTAAATGCAGGTGCCAAGAAAGTGGTTTTAACGGCTCCAGGGAAAAATGAAGATGTAACCATTGTGATGGGCGTAAATGATGAAGCGCTTAACATTGCTGAACATGATGTCATTTCTAATGCTTCTTGTACAACAAACTGCTTAGCGCCAGTTGCAAAAGTATTAGAAGATAAGTTCGGCATTGAAAACGGTTTAATGACGACTGTACATGCGTATACAAATGACCAAAAGAACCTTGATAATCCACATAAGGATCTTCGCCGTGCTAGAGCTTGCGCGCAGTCAATTATTCCTACTTCAACAGGAGCAGCGAAAGCATTGTCTCTTGTGTTACCACAATTAAAAGGCAAGTTACATGGTATGGCTCTTCGTGTGCCGACGCCAGATGTATCACTTGTTGATTTAGTTGTTGATTTAAAGAGGGATGTAACAATTGATGAGGTAAATGCTGCGTTTGAAGATGCGGCACAAAATGAATTAAAAGGTATATTAGATATAACAGAAGAACCACTTGTTTCAATTGATTTCACAACAAATCCACACTCTGCTATTATTGATGGGCTTTCCACAATGATGATTGGTGAGAATAAAGTAAAAGTTTTAGCTTGGTATGATAACGAGTGGGGTTATTCTTGTCGTGTAGTTGACTTGGTGAAATACGTAGCTGAAGAACTAAATAAATCTGCAGTGAACGCATAATTTTATGTAGGCAATCCTTTAATGGGATTGCCTATTTTTTGCATTTTTACTATGTAGATAAAATGAAATGTTAAACTGATTACTACATAGATGATCACAGGTTGGGGCAATCTTTTAAATAAAAAAGCTTTTTGATTGTCTTTTCGTTACGTATTACTGAATGATGTCTATGAAAAATTTGAATAAATTGTGACATTTCCCTTGCTTAATGGAGGGGATGAACACTGATGATAACAATGTTTAGTCACCTTTCTTTATGTGAAAATGTAATTATTATTGAAATTCACTTAAATAAATTTTCTAGGATTTATTGCAAAAGAACATTAAACAAAGTATACTAAAAATCGTGAACTTCTCAACGAGTAAGGCGCTAAATGGCTACTTAAAGGGTTAGGACCTCTTTGGACTAACTTTCCCCCGTGGTAGTTATATGCTTTGCCCAGTAGAAATTCATGTCAATTAGTAAAGGGGGAAATTTGAATATGGAAACAATGGGTCGTCACGTCATCTCAGAGCTTTGGGGATGCGATTTTGAAAAATTGAATGATATGTCATTTATTGAGCAAACATTTGTAGCAGCTGCACTAAAATCAGGG
The DNA here is from genome assembly GCF_038006865.1 of Cytobacillus sp. FSL R7-0696. Lineage (NCBI taxonomy): Bacteria > Bacillati > Bacillota > Bacilli > Caryophanales > Bacillaceae > Cytobacillus > Cytobacillus sp. FSL R7-0696. The sequence goes on from NZ_JBBOWA010000001.1 coordinate 2,998,267, forward strand.
GCAGAAGTGCGAGAGGTGGCATTCCATAAATTTGCACCACAAGGTGTAAGTGGGGTTGTCATTATTTCAGAGTCGCATTTAACTATACACAGTTTTCCGGAGCATGGCTATGCAAGCATCGATGTTTATACTTGCGGTGATCTTAATCCTCATATCGCGGCTGACTATATAGCAGAAGCTTTAGGTGCTGATACACGTGAGAATATAGAAATTCCTCGTGGAATGGGTCCTGTTCAAGTTAAGAACGCAACAAAAGCCAATGTGTTATAATAAAGAAGAAGTCTTCAAGAGTGCAAGCGAATAATTGCACTCTTTTTATTATGAAAAAAACATATCTACTTGTACTAACAACTCCTTTTTTATATGATAGTAAGTAAAGATACATTTTAGGAATGTAAAGATGAGACGGAGTTGATTGTATGAAATGTCCTTCATGCCAACATAATAATACTCGTGTGCTAGACTCTCGTCCTGTTGATGAAGGTAAATCGATACGAAGACGAAGAGAGTGTGAAAAATGTGGTTATCGGTTTACAACTTTTGAAAAGGTAGAGGAAATTCCTTTGATTGTTGTGAAAAAAGAAGGAACAAGAGAAGAGTTTAGCAGAGAGAAAATATTGCGTGGACTAATAAAAGCTTGTGAAAAACGACCGGTTGCATTAAAAGAACTAGAAGATATCACTTTTCAAGTTGAAAAGGAATTAAGAAGCAACGGAGTATCAGAAGTGAAAAGTGATGATGTTGGCGAAATGGTTATGGACAGGCTAGTGAAAGTTGACGATGTCGCCTATGTTCGCTTTGCTTCTGTTTATCGTCAATTCAAAGATATTAATGTATTTATAGAAGAGCTAAAAGAGTTAATGAAGAAGGAACAAGCGTAAAGGTGAGCAAATAGGCTAAAGTGAATTTAGCTTCTTTGCTCATTTTTTTCAAGATATGAAAGAAAGAAGGTATTTTTCATGGCCCAGCATTGGACTGAAGTCATCCCTAGTGATCATTATACAGTGGCTTTAAATGGGCTGTTACATGACTATGATCGAAAAATCTTAGTATTTCTTTATCAGCCACTTATTGGGACCATTGCGTACAGTTTATATATGACCTTATGGATGGAAGTGGAGGAAAACCGTATTTGGTCTTCATCTTCGCGTAACCATCATGGTCTGATGAGTATGATGGACTTAAGTTTAAAAGAAATTTATGAAGCAAGAAAAAAACTTGAAGGAATTGGCTTGCTAAAAGTTTATGTGAAAGAAGGGGAAAATCGTGAATTTATTTATCAATTACAGCCCCCCCTTTCTCCAAGTACATTTTTCTTAGATGGTATGCTCAATATCTTTCTTTATAAAAAAATCGGTAAAACTCAATATACAAGACTAAAGCGTTTTTTTAGTGATGAGGAGTATTCAAACCTTCCTCTTGATTATAAGGATGTAACAACAGCCTTTCATGAGGTTTATACATCTGGACACCAGCTTGCTAAAGAGTATAATGATGACTTATCTGTTTCTCCAAAAGGTGAATGGGTAGATAGAATGGAAGCGAATAAAATTCAAATCCCATTGCAAACATTTAATTTCTCGTTATTGGAAGCGGGCCTTAGTGAATCACTTGTTCCCCGAAAAGCACTTACGCAAACAGTAAAGGATGCCATTAGTAATTTGGCATTTTTATATGATATTGATGTTATGGAAATGAAGAATATTATGATAAGCGCGATGAACGAAGATGATGAAGTTGAGATGGATGAATTGCGGAAATCGGCAAGGGATTGGTATCAAATGAATCATCGTGACGAATTGCCATCACTAATTACGCAAACTCAGCCTGTTCATAGTCTCTCAATAACTGAAAAGCCCAAAAGTAAAGAAGAAGAGCTTATTCAATACTTTGATACAACTTCCCCTATTCAATTTTTGAAAGATTTATCTGGGGGGGCGGAACCTTCAAAAGCGGAATTGAAAATACTTGAAGATGTGATGTTTCACCAAAAGTTGCCTCCCGGTGTGATGAATGTTTTGATTGATTATGTGATGCGTAAAACAGATAAAAAGCTGACAAAGGCATATGTGGAAACGATCGCTAGTCATTGGGCGAGAAAGAGCATTCAAACTACGGCTAATGCCATGGCTCTGGCGAAGAAAGAGCACCAACAATATTTGAAATGGGCAGAGAATAAAAAAGTAGGGAAACGTTCATCCAAATCTAATACGAAAAAAGCTGTCACGAGGACAGAGCTTTTACCTGATTGGTTTGACGAGGAAACAAGTAAAAATGAAACTGTCGACCAACAGAAGCAGGATAAGAAAGATGATCATGTAGATCTTAATATGAAGGAATTTCAAGAACTAATGAAAAGAAGAAACGGGGGTGGACAATAGATGGAAAGAATCAATGATACGCTTAAAAAACTTGCAGGAAATCAAGATTTTAAAACGAGATATGAAAAGCAACGAGCAGAGACTTTAAATGATCCAGATGTCCATGCCTTTTTGACGGCACATAAGGATGAATTGTCAGCAGATATGGTTGAAAGAAGCTTAATTAAATTGTATGAATATAGCAAGCTAAGTAAAGAATGTAATCGCTGTCCGAGCCTAGATAGTTGTATCAATTTTATGCAAGGTTACCACCCAGAGCTCGTCATTGAACGTGGCCTGATTGATATTAAATATGATAAATGCCCACGAAAGCAAATCCATGATGAAAAAAGAAAAAATGAGAAGTTGATTCAAAGTTTATATGTCCCTAAAGACATACTAAATGCAACTTTTGATACGGTGTACAACGATGATGGAAAAAGAATGGAAGCGGTTAATAAAGCTCTTAGCTATTGTATGAATTTTAAAAAGGGCGATGGTCAGAAGGCGTTATATTTATACGGCCAATTTGGTGTCGGTAAATCTTATTTATTAGGTGCGATTGCCAATGAACTTGCCTTGAAGCAAGTTCCATCAATGATTGTCTATGTGCCTGAATTATTTAGGGAATTGAAAAGCTCAATTAGTGATTCGACTTTAAATGATAAACTTGAAGCTATTCGATCATCTTCTGTACTTATGTTTGATGATATGGGTGCAGAAACGATGTCAAGTTGGACAAGAGATGAAATTTTGTCGCCGATTCTACAATATCGTATGCTTGAAAAGTTACCGACTTTTTTCACCTCAAACTTTGATTATAAAGGACTTGAACATCACCTGACCTATAGTCAGCGAGGGGAAGAGGAGCGGATGAAGGCAAGAAGAGTAATGGAAAGAATTAAATATTTAACCGATCCTGTGCTTGTCGAAGGACCGAATCGAAGGGTTTAGGCAAGATAATTTTTCAATAGTTTTTCTTCATGACTTCTATTTTGGCCAAGTCTCCCATATATATGAATCAGATAGATGTTAAGGGGGGATTTGGTTGATAGAGATCATTTTCCGGAATAAGCATGAAGCTGAGGAGCTGTTTCAGCACGCAATCCGGATTCAGAACTATACGGAAGGCGAAACGACAATTCTTCATAATGAAGGTCAATATATAGTAAGAATGTATCCTGAACAATGCAGTGGACGATCTATTGAAGAAGTAAAACGAACATTTTCTGCTTTTTTAATGGAGAGTAAATGCGATAGTTGGTTTAGAAAGATAATGGCCGAGAAGTTTTATTATCAAGATTCGGAAGAACAACAACAAATTCTTGAAATCATTCATTCCATATTAGAAGGGCAAAGAGAAGATTTATCTACTTTTTTACAGAGAGTGGATATACACGAGCAATTACGAGCGGCTATAGATCGCCTAGTGCATGATGATATCTCTTTTTCTTATGATGCTTTTATAAAGTTTCGTCTTAAACCGCTTTTAGATGATATGACAAAGTATGTTGAGTTGTCTATTGATGAATATAAAATGGAACAGGAATATCAAATGTTTATTCAAACCTTAAGAGACTTTATTAAGGATAGAGAAAGTAAGTTACCCACGATTCATTTATATTTAGGTGAAGAAGTCCGCTTTTTTAATCAGCATTTCGAGGAGCTTTCTCGAATGGACCTAACGGCAATGATAGATCGAAGGCTATTAATTAATCACCCTGTCTATGTAGATTCAGTTACAATCGCACCATTACTCTCAATCGCTCCTGAGGAAATATGTTTATATAGTGAAAGTGAAGAACAACCTTTAGTTCGTACAATTAAAAATATTTTTGAAGAGAGATTGAAAACCCTTCATATAAGTGAATTTAATATGCGTAAACAGCATGCGTGTAAAAATATAAGTGAACCCTCTTGATTTTCCGTAAATTAAAAACTATAATACTTACATATTGAAATTATCAATGAACAGTAATGATAAGGATATGGGTATTCTTTTACGGTTTATAGAGAGGGAAGACAAGGCTGCAATCTTCCTAACACGAATGGAATGCTTACCACCTTTGAACTCCAATACATAAAGATGTCTATGGCGTCGATTAAGTATTGGCGGCAACAAGACCGTTAACTTGCTACGAGTCACTTTTTTAAAGTGAGAAGTAGGGTGGAACCACGTGTATATGATACTCGTCCCTTTTTTTAGGGGCGAGTTTTTTATTTTTCAAAAACAAGGAGGAAGTTATGATGTCAGAAATGATTAAAGTTTCGTTTCCAGATGGAGCAGTAAAGGAGTTCTCCAAAGGAACAACAACGGAAGAAATCGCATCATCAATCAGCCCTGGCTTAAAAAAGAAAGCCATAGCCGGTAAAGTGAATAATGAATTATTCGACCTTCGTCGTCCAATTGAAGAGGATGCGGCTGTGGAGATCATTACCCAAGGCAGTGATGAGGCGCTTGAAATTATGCGTCACAGTTCAGCTCATTTAATGGCGCAAGCGATTAAACGTTTATATAAAAACGTTAAATTAGGTGTAGGTCCTGTTATTGAGAGTGGCTTCTACTACGATATCGATATGGAGGAGTCATTAACACCTGAAGATCTACCGAAAATCGAGAAAGAAATGAAGAAAATCATCAATGAAAATATTGAGATTGTGCGTAAAGAAGTGAGTAGAGACGAAGCTTTAAAAATCTATGAAGAGATTGGCGACGAATATAAGGTTGAACTGATTGGCGCCATTCCAGAAGGTGAAACAGTTACCCTTTATGAACAAGGCGAATTCTTTGATCTTTGTCGAGGGGTTCATGTTCCTTCTACAGGGAAAATTAAAGAATTTAAGCTTTTAAGTATTGCTGGCGCATATTGGCGTGGAGATAGCGACAATAAGATGCTACAACGTATATATGGTACTGCATTCTTTACAAAAGATGACTTAAAAGAACACTTGCGTTTGCTTGAAGAAGCAAAAGAGCGTGATCACCGTAAAATTGGTAAGGAATTAAGCCTCTTTACGAACTCCCAAAAGGTAGGACAAGGGTTACCGCTATGGTTACCAAAAGGTGCAACAATTCGCCGTAATATTGAACGTTATATCGTGGATAAAGAAGTGCGTTTAGGCTATGACCATGTATATACACCAATTATGGCAAATGTGGAACTTTACAAAACATCAGGACACTGGGATCACTATCAAGAAGATATGTTCCCTGTAATGAAAATGGATAATGAGGAGCTTGTTCTTCGCCCAATGAACTGTCCTCATCATATGATGATTTATAAACAAGGAATCCATAGTTATAGAGAATTACCAATCCGTATCGCTGAATTAGGTACAATGCATCGCTATGAGATGTCTGGAGCATTATCAGGATTGCAACGTGTGCGTGGTATGACATTAAATGATGCCCATCTATTCGTTCGTCCAGATCAAATTAAAGAAGAATTTATACGCGTTGTTAATTTAATTCTCGAAGTATACAAAGACTTTGACATTAATGATTATTCGTTCCGCTTATCTTATCGCGATCCTGAGGATACTGAAAAGTATTTTGATGATAATCAAATGTGGGAAAAGGCACAATCGATGTTAAAAGAAGCAATGGATGAGATTGGCTTGCCTTACTATGAAGCAGAAGGGGAGGCCGCATTCTACGGTCCTAAGCTTGATGTACAAGTAAAAACAGCTCTAGGTAAAGAAGAAACGTTATCAACTGTTCAGTTAGACTTCTTGCTTCCTGAACGTTTTGACTTATCTTATGTTGGGGAAGATGGCAAGCCGCATCGCCCTGTTGTTATTCACCGTGGTGTTGTTTCAACGATGGAACGTTTTGTTGCTTTCCTTATCGAAGAATACAAAGGTGCATTCCCAACATGGCTAGCTCCTGTTCAAGTTCAGGTTATTCCAGTTTCAAATGATATCCATTTTGATTATGCGAAAAAAGTAAAAGAAGATTTACAGCTTGCAGGAATTCGCGTTGAAATCGATGATCGTAATGAAAAAATGGGTTATAAAATTCGTGAAGCACAAATGCAGAAAATCCCATATATGCTTGTTGTCGGCGATAATGAAGTAAGTGAACAGGCGGTTAATGTACGTAAATATGGAGAACAAAAATCAGAAACTATCTCCTTTAATGAATTTAAACAATTGATTGAGAAGGAAGTTCAAAGAGGATAAAAATATTACAGACCAAGGATTTGATTGTTGTTCTAAGAATCTTTATCCATGTCTTAACTCAAACATCATTTTATGCATGTTGTTAAGCTGGATAAAGGTGGGTACAAAAAAATTTCAAAAGTTGTTGCCAAACACCGTAACTTTTGATATCATTTTCTATGTTGTGAAAAAACAATACCATTTGACAAATATTATGCTTTGTGATATATTTTCTAAGGTAATTTGAATACAGTTTGAGTAAAGAAGAAGCGCCCGCTTCTCACCTGATTGACGCTTTTAGGCAGTTAGCAGGTTTACGTGAATTTTAACATTGTACGTAATGTGTGGGTGTCTTCACCCGCACTTTTTTATTTGCCTCGATTGTATCACTCGGTGCAGCTGGAAGCTTCTTTTAGAAAAGTGACCCAAACATTGTGTTCATATAAAACCATGGAGGTGTCTAACTATTAGCAAAGATATGTTGTTAAACGAGGGTATCCGTGCCCGTGAAGTTCGTCTTATTGACCAGAATGGCGAGCAACTAGGAATCAAATCTAAAAATGAAGCGCTAGAAATAGCCGCACGTGTAAATCTTGATCTTGTTCTTGTAGCACCGAATGCAAAGCCTCCTGTAGGCCGTATCATGGACTACGGTAAGTTTAAGTTCGAGCAACAGAAGAAAGACAAAGAAGCACGTAAAAATCAAAAAATTATCAGTGTTAAAGAAGTTCGCCTTAGTCCAACGATAGAGGAACATGACTTTAATACAAAGCTTCGTAACGCAATCAAATTCCTTGAAAAAGGCGATAAAGTAAAAGCTTCCATTCGTTTTAAAGGTCGTGCGATTACGCATAAGGAAATTGGACAGCGTGTTCTTGTTCGATTTGCAGAGGCTTGCTCTGAAGTCGCAACAGTTGAATCTCATCCAAAAATGGATGGCCGAAGCATGTTTATGATACTTGCACCTAAAAACGAAAAGTAAGAGGAGGAATTCCACATGCCAAAAATGAAAACTCACCGTGGTTCTGCTAAGCGTTTTAAAAGAACAGGATCTGGAAAATTAAAACGTTCTCACGCTTACAGAAGCCATATGTTCGCGAATAAATCTCAAAAACAAAAACGTAAGCTTCGTAAAGGTACTCTTGTATCTACAGGTGATTTCAAGCGTATCCGCAATATGTTAGTAGGACTTAAGTAAACTTGCAAAATAGGAGGGAAATATTATGCCACGTGTAAAAGGCGGTACAGTTACTCGCAAACGTCGTAAAAAGGTATTAAAATTAGCTAAAGGTTATTATGGTTCTAAACATACTTTATATAAAGTTGCTAACCAACAAGTAATGAAATCTTACAACTATGCTTATCGTGATCGTCGTCAGAAAAAACGCGACTTCCGTAAGTTATGGGTTACTCGTATTAACGCAGCTGCTCGTATGAACGGTCTTTCTTATAGCCGTTTAATGCACGGTTTAAAACTAGCTGGTATCGAAGTAAACCGCAAAATGCTTGCAGAATTAGCTGTTTCTGATGCAAATGCATTTGCAGAATTAGCAACTGTTGCAAAACAAAACCTTTCTAAATAAGAAAGTTTAAGAGTCGCTCTTTCGGGGGTGGCTTTTTTTGTTATATTTTTAGTCTATTGAAATTAAAGGAGACAAAATAAACACCTGCAAAGTTCAAGCATATACGTTAGTGAGCATCTCACGCGTATGAAACTAAAAGACCTTTGGCACCGAGTTTGAACTTATAAATACGATTAATCTACTTTATCAGCTATAATTTCGATAACGACATGAGAATAGGGGTGTAAGGAATGATTTTTGCTATCATAATCGTCTTTTTTATACTGAATGGCATTGCGGCAATTATGATGAAAATAGATAAAAGAAAAGCGCAAAGGGGAGAATACCGCATTAGTGAGCAAAATCTATGGCTGGTGGCTCTTTTGTTTGGAGCTATAGGAATGACTTGGGGAATGAGGCGTTATAGACATAAGACGAAGCATTTTTCTTTTAAACTTGGTCTTCCTATCTTATCCGTGTTACAGTTGATATTCCTCGTTTATCTCATCATGGAGTGGGCATAATTTTAGGGCCGTTGCCATATGATGTACTAACATCCAAGAATCTTATAGTTCATGGAAGGTGGGCGTTTATCAGGTGAATGAACATCTTGCTCTTGCAAAGGGGATTATTGAGACAGCAGGTATTCTCGCTCCATTCGCATTTATTTTATTTCATATTTTGCGGCAGTTCCTTTTTATCCCTGTGCCACTTGTTTGTATTGCTGGTGGTGTATTGTTTGGCAGTTTATTTGGTAGTATTTTATCTCTAGTAGGGTTAATGTTATCTTGTTTATTTTTTTATATATTAATTTATCAGCTTCCTACCTTTCATGAAAAACTATCTCATTTAAAAAAGAAATGGTTTGGAGAATATCGTAATTTAACCATTGGTCAAATTTCCATTCTTCGTTTGATTCCATTTATTCATTTTCATTTACTTAACTTTTGCTTGCTAGAAAAAAACCCGAAATTTCGTGATTTCTGCAAAGGTGCTTTGTTAACAAATATACCATTAGCAATCTTTTATACTGTTTTTGGTGAATTTATCAGTAGATTTACACCAACAATGATTGTTATGATTCTACTGTCTTTGTCCATTCTTCTCTATCTAATTAGAGAGAAAGTGACTGTGATAAAATGGCAAGAATTTTTTAAAACAACAAAGGTGAAAAAAGTTTCATAAATGAAAGGTTAGGGTCGTGTATCCTGGCTTTTTTTGTTTATTGGCTTTGAGAGGGGAATTATTTGATTGCAGAAAAGAGGAATATACCGACTGTAGTAAAAATCTAGCAAATGCTACTGAGAGATATAAATATAGCCCTAACAAAATTTGTAAAATTTTGTTAGGGCTTAAAGTTTGGGCTCATCTTTCACTGGTTACGCTTTTTATCCATTAGCTCTTTCACAGGGCTCTTCCAGTCGATTTTTGCATTCGTATAATGACTTTTTAATTTGCTTTCGATAAACATAAAGTCCTCGCCAACAAGTCCTTGTAACTCTGATGGCTGATGAGGCCAAATAAAAATTGAAACCACATCAAAGGAGTTATCTGTTGTACCTAGATATTTTTCACCTTCAAACATAACCCCTTTATAAGTAATGAAGAAATTTTTCTGAGCGTTATTTGCGTCGTCATAAAAAAAGTATTTTTTTTGTTTATGGGCTTTTTCTAATTTACGCATCGGATTTGTAACATACTTAATGGCGCTATATATGAGCAAAATAATCAAAATGATTAGTAATAGGCGAATGATCAATAACATAAAGAATACCCCTTTGTACATTTTTTAAGTGTTTACGAATAAAAACGAAAAAGGTTTCAACTTTGTTTAAATTTGTTATAATTTTTTTGTTATGTAAAAAATAATTGGCTCTTCAATCGAAAAAAACTGAGGGACATTTACGGTTTATATACCCATTAGTAAGTAATTTTATGCAACAAGATAATAACATCATTCTATAATAAGATGAGGGATAAACAATGACGAATATATTAAACATTAAATTGATTCACAATGATGCTAAAATGCCTTACCGTGCAAATGAGGGGGACGCTGGGCTAGATTTATTTTCAGTTGAAGATGTAATCATACCATCAGGACAGTCAGCTTTAATTAGCACCGGTATTCAGATGGAGTTACCAAAAGGAACGGAAGCGCAAGTAAGGCCAAGAAGTGGTTTAGCTCTTAAACATAGTGTAACGGTTTTAAATAGTCCAGGGACGATTGATGAGGGATATAGAGGCGAAGTGAAGGTCATCTTGATTAATCATGGAAAAGAAGAATTCCGCGTAGAAAAACAGATGAGAATTGCCCAAATGGTAATAGCACCAGTTTTTCAAGTTGAACTTGCGCAAGTAAGTGATTTAACACAATCAGAAAGAAACAGCGGAGGGTTTGGTTCATCCGGAAAATAAGTGAGCGTCTAAACCTCAAAGGTACCTTCAAGTCATCCTGCTTGTTAACACATATGTATAAGTTCTATAGAAATGAAGTACAGTAAGAAGTAGTTTAAGTTTTTACAAAAGAAGGACTAACCATGTATAATAGGCTTAAATAATATTAAGGGAGTCGAAATATGTCTAAGCTTGATGAAACATTAACGATGCTAAAAGAACTAACTGATGCAAGAGGGGTTCCAGGTAACGAACGAGAAGTGCGTGAAGTGATGAAAAAATACATAGAACCCTTAGCAGATGAATTAACCACTGATGGACTTGGTAGTTTAATCGCTAAAAAAATTGGTCAAGCAGATGGGCCAAAGATTATGGTTGCTGGTCATTTAGATGAAGTAGGTTTTATGGTGACAAGTATTGATAATAAAGGTTTTTTGCGGTTTCAAACAGTTGGTGGCTGGTGGTCACAAGTGATGTTAGCCCAACGTGTGACGATTGTAACATCTAAAGGAGATGTGACTGGGGTAATTGGTTCGAAGCCGCCACATATTTTGCCAGCAGAAGCGCGTAAGAAAACAATTGAAATCAAGGATATGTTCATTGATATCGGTGCTTCTAGCCGTGAAGAGGCGTTAGGTTGGGGTGTAAAACCAGGAGATATGGTTGTTCCATATTTTGAATTCACTGTGATGAACAATGAGAAAATGTTACTTGCGAAGGCTTGGGACAACAGAATCGGGTTGGCGATTGCAATTAAAGTGCTAGAAGGGTTGAAAAATGAGAACCATCCAAATACAGTATATGCGGTTGGAACGGTACAAGAAGAAGTTGGCTTGCGTGGGGCAAAAACAGCTGCACAAATGATTGAGCCTGATATCGGTATCGCTGTTGATGTTGGTATACCAGGAGATACACCAGGTGTAACAGAAAAGGATGCGTTAAGTAAATTAGGTGATGGTCCTCAAATTATTCTCTATGACGCTTCTATGGTGTCACATAAGGGCTTAAGAGATTTTGTAACAGATACAGCAGATGAGCTCAATATTCCATATCAGTTTGATTCTGTACCAGGTGGTGGAACGGATGCAGGATCCATACATTTAACATATAAAGGTGTGCCAGCGCTTTCAATTACAATTGCAACAAGATATATTCATTCACATGCGGGTATTCTTCATCGTGATGATTTTGAAAACGCAGTAAAACTGATTACAGCTGTTATTAAAAGACTAGATAACGATACAGTTGCAAAAATAACTTTTGAATAGAAAAAAAAACAGCCTGATGAAAGGCTGTTTTTTTCTTATTGTAAGCCGTTTTCTAACGTCTCTAGCATTTCTTTTTTTTCAGTTTCAGATGAATTTTGCCAAATGACTTCAAATAATACGCCAAGACCAGGGAGCATTTTCTCTTCGCCTGTTTGTATAGCATCAACAATAGTATCTTTTAATTCATCTTGTGAATTACCTGAAACATTGTGTAAGATGGCATTACGTAAATTTAAGTTCATAAAAGTAAACACATCCTTCGTTAGAATTCGTTACGATTATAGGGTTTCTCATTTAAGATTTATTATGTATGCGTTTTTCGGTATAATGAAATATTAATGGCACGTGTTTTATTGAAGGAGCGAAAAAATGAAGTACTTACAATCCGCAAAAAATCCACAGGTGAAGCAGTGGAAAAAGCTTCTCAAAAGGAAAGAAAGAGATGTAACAGGTACTTTTCTTGTTGAAGGATTTCACCTTGTTGAAGAAGCATTAAAAGAAAATCGTGTAAAAGAGTTAATGATTAGTGAGGAAAAGGATATACCAAAAAGTTGGAATGTAGGAGACTGTTCGATTTATATCCTACCGCCACATGTGATTGGAGACTTAACTGATACACAAACACCGCAAGGAATTGTGGCCGTATGTTATCAAGAAGAAGAGAGATCTTTCGATTCGCTTGGTACGAAGAAATTATTACTATTAGATGAAGTGCAAGATCCCGGAAACTTAGGAACAATGATTCGTACAGCTGATGCGGCTGGCATGGATGCGGTTATCATCGGTCAGGGCACAGTGGACCCTTATAATCCAAAGGTTTTACGTTCCGCTCAAGGTAGTCACTTCCATTTACCAATTATCCATGGCAAGTTGGATGTATGGATGAAGGAGTTAAAGGAAAATAATATTCCTGTATACGGTACAGCATTAGAAGGAGGCAAAGAATATCAAAGCTTTGCTCCACTGGATGAATTTGCATTGCTCGTTGGTAATGAAGGGAACGGTGTAAATAAAGATTTACTTACACAAACAACAGCCAATCTGTATATTCCTTTATACGGTAAGAGTGAGTCCTTAAATGTAGCTGTAGCAGCAGGTATATTGCTATATTATTTGCGAAACGAATAATGAGTAAAAAAATCGTGAGAACAATTTGAATGTCGACTCATAATGTAATATAATAAATAGCAAAATGAAATAATTAAAAGCTATGATAGAGACAAAGTAAAGTATGTTTTGTTCATAATAGGGAGAAAATGCCTGAGACTGAAAGCATTTTTATGAGCGACTTACTCGAAATTTCAGCTCTTGAGCAGACATCGGGACCATCGAATATTTTCGATGTAAAGATGCACCGGCTTTTTGCCGTTATCGAAATGAAGCGAATATAACATGTTTTTTATTGTTGTATTAAAAAGGGTGGTACCGCGATTCCAAACCTCGTCCCTTTCATGGGATAAGGTTTTTTATTTTGTCAAAAAAGTATTAAAAGGAGGAGTTTCAAGATGCAAGAGCGTTTAAAAGAATTGCAAGCAGAAGCGTTAGAGAAGGTTTCTGCGGCAATAGATTTAAAAGAATTAAATGATATCCGCGTTGCTTATTTAGGTAAGAAAGGCCCAATCACAGAAGTACTAAAAGGAATGGGGAAACTTTCTGCAGAAGAACGTCCAAAAATGGGTGCATTAGCAAATGAAGTACGTGATCAAATTACGCAAGGAATAACGGCAAAACAAGTGCAGTTAGAAGAAGCGCAAATTCAAGCTAAGCTTGCTGCAGAAACGATTGATGTGACATTACCAGGTCGTCCTATACATACCGGTAATCATCATTCATTAACAAGGGTTGTTGAAGAAATTGAGGACTTATTCATTGGAATGGGCTATACCGTAGCGGAAGGACCTGAAGTGGAGAAGGATTATTATAATTTTGAAGCATTGAACTTACCAAAAGGTCACCCTGCACGTGATATGCAAGATTCATTCTATATTACAGAAGATATATTATTACGCACACATACTTCGCCTGTGCAAGCTAGAACGATGGAAAAGCATGAGGGGAAAGGTCCAGTGAAAATCATTTGTCCAGGAAAAGTATTCCGTCGTGATAATGATGATGCGACTCATTCTCATCAATTTATGCAAATTGAAGGACTTGTGATAGATGAAAATATTCGCATGACAGACTTAAAGGGTACGCTAGAAGTATTTGCGAAAAAAATGTTTGGTGAAGAGAGAGAAATTCGCCTTCGTCCAAGTTTCTTCCCATTTACTGAGCCATCTGTAGAAATGGATATTTCTTGTATGATTTGCTCTGGAAAAGGCTGTAATGTATGTAAAACAACCGGTTGGATTGAGATTTTAGGTGCAGGAATGGTACACCCAAATGTACTTGAAATGGCAGGTTTTGATTCTAAAAAATATACAGGTTTTGCCTTTGGAATGGGCGCTGAGCGTATTGCAATGTTGAAATACGGTGTCGATGATATTCGTCATTTCTATACAAATGATAGTAGATTCTTAAAGCAATTCTCAATTCATGAATAAAGGGGGAGGACAACGATATGTATGTTTCATATAAATGGTTACAAGAATATGTTGACTTATCTGGGATTACACCAGAAGAATTAGCAGAGAAAATTACAAAGAGCGGGATTGAAGTTGAAGGTGTAGAGACACTTGATGAAGGAATTAAGGGTGTTGTCGTCGGCTATGTAGCTGAAAAAGAGAAACATCCAAGTGCTGATAAATTAAATATTTGTCAAGTAGACCTTGGCGATGGCGAACTTGTGCAAATCATTTGTGGGGCTCCTAATGTTGATAAAGGACAAAAGGTGGCAGTTGCAACTGTAGGTGCAGTATTACCGGGGAATTTTAAAATTAAAAAAGCAAAATTACGTGGCGAAGCTTCGAATGGTATGATTTGTTCTCTTCAAGAACTAGGCTTTGAAAGTAAGTTAGTCGCTAAAGATTATAGTGAAGGTATCTATGTGTTTCCAGCAGATACAGAGCTTGGAACCAATGCATTAGAGCAATTGCACAGAGATGATCAAGTATTAGAATTAGGGTTAACACCGAACCGTGCAGATTGCCAAAGTATGCTAGGTGTTGCCTATGAAGTCGCTGCTATTTTAGGGAAAGATGTGAAATTACCGCAGCCAAAGGTAGAGACTGTTTCTGAGAGGGCCGCTGATTACATCACTGTAAATGTAGAAGCAGCAGATGATAATCCATTATATGTCGCTAAAGTAATCAAAAATGTAAAAATCGCTCCGTCACCACTATGGTTACAAGCTCGTTTAACAGCAGCTGGTATTCGTCCACATAATAATGTTGTTGATATTACGAACTATATTTTGCTTGAATACGGTCAGCCTTTACACGCGTTTGATTATGATCGCCTAGGTTCGAAAGAGATTCTTGTTCGCCGTGCCAACCAAGGTGAAAAAATCACTACGCTTGATGATGCTGAAAGAGAATTAACAACTGATCACCTAGTTATCACAAATGGGGAAGCACCAGTTGCTTTAGCTGGTGTAATGGGTGGAGCGAATTCAGAAGTTGGTAATGAAACAACGACCGTACTACTTGAATCAGCTTACTTCACTGGCGGTGCGATTAGAAAGTCCTCGAAAGATCACGGATTAAGAAGTGAAGCGAGTGCGCGTTATGAAAAAGGTGTTGATCCACAGCGTGTTCGTCCAGCAGCAGAAAGAGCAGCGCAGTTACTCACGCAATACGCAGGCGGAGAAGTATTAGAGGGATCAGTAGAGGTTGACACGTTAAAAGTAGAACCCACGGTTATCACCATTACCATTGATAAAATCAATCGTGTCCTTGGAACATCGTTACTAGTGAGTGAAGCAAAAGATATTTTAGAAAGACTGCAATTCAAGACAGTGGTTGAAGAGAATGAAATGACAGTAACAGTGCCAACAAGACGTGGGGATATTACAATAGAAGAGGATCTTGTAGAAGAAGTGGGTCGCCTATACGGATACGATAATCTTGCTTCAACATTGCCTGGTGGAACGGCTTCAGCAGGTAGTTTAACGCCTTATCAAAAGAAACGACGTATCGTTCGTCAATATTTGGAAGGCGCGGGATTATATCAAGCCATCACTTATTCTTTAACGAGTGAAGATAAAGCGCAAAACTATTCCTTAGAAGCTAGAGACCCAATCAAGCTTGCGATGCCGATGAGTGAAGAGCGGAGTGTGTTACGTCTAAGCTTAACTCCGCATTTACTAGAAGTCCTTAAATATAATAGTGCAAGACAAATTGACGCTACTGCTATTTACGAAACAGGCTCTATTTTCTTACGTACAGCTGAGAATGAGTTGCCTGAGGAAAAAGAACATTTAGCTGCGGCCATTACAGGTTTATGGGAGTTACATCAATGGCAAGGGGAGAAAAAGCCAGTTGATTTCTTTGTTCTGAAAGGAATTCTAGAAGGGTTATTTAGTAAACTTGGCTTGTTAGAACAAATCACGTTTACCAAATTTGAGAAAGATGGGCTACATCCAGGTCGCTCAGCAGAAGTATTTCTAAATGAAACGAGTATAGGGTTTATTGGTCAAGTTCATCCAAATGTTGAAAAAGAATTAGACTTAAAAGAAACGTATGTTTTTGAATTGTCATTAGAGAAATTATTACATGCTGAAATTAAACCTTTACGCTATGAAGCTATTCCTCGTTATCCATCTATTACGAGAGATATTGCTTTAGTGGTCGATCAAACAACGACGGCTCAAGCATTAAGCACTGTCATTCGTGAAGCAGGCGGCAAATTACTAAAAGACGTTCATGTATTTGATTTATATGAAGGCGATCGAATGGAAGAAGGTAAAAAATCAATTGCCTATTCACTGAAATATTTTGATCCAGAACGGACTCTTACAGATGAAGATGTTGTAAAAGCCCATGACAAAGTGTTAAAAGCATTAGAAGCAAAAACTGGTGCTGTCCTTCGTGGATAAATAATCATCAAAGTGATACTCACCGTTATTTTTCGGTAGTATCACTTTTTTTGTACAGTGTAATTGAAAAGAACAATTAGCTACTTAAGAGACTATAGATATAGGAAGAAAT
Source organism: Cytobacillus sp. FSL R7-0696 (assembly GCF_038006865.1). NCBI lineage: Bacteria > Bacillati > Bacillota > Bacilli > Caryophanales > Bacillaceae > Cytobacillus > Cytobacillus sp. FSL R7-0696. Next base: position 3,015,102 of record NZ_JBBOWA010000001.1, read on the forward strand.
AAGAGCAAGAAAGTGGTAATACGAAGAAACACTGGTCCCAGAAGAAGCGCCATGCTGAGAACGCAGTATAAGGGAAAAATACTGTATCAGAAGCAGCACACAAGCTGAGAGATTGAGAGCCGCCAGCAAAAGAAAAAATCCGCTCTTCATAAAAGAGCGGCGCCCGATTGCCTTATGCTTTATACTTCTTTCTATAAAGAGCTTTTGCTTTATCGGTGTTAGCAAAATGGAGTTTCACAAAGTGCCTTAGAGAATCTTCACCATGGATATGTATTAATTTCGCACCGCATTCGTCAACCTTAGGACCGGCACCTTTTGTTAGTGGAAAGCCAGCCTTTTTACTTAATTCCTCGAATCGAAGGAGAAACGCATAGCGTGCAAGGATTGATGCGGCTGCCACAGCGATATGTACAGATTCACCTTTCGTGCTGAAATATACATTTTCTCTTTGTATATTGGCTTGAGATTTTAAATAATTATAATATACTCCTTCTTGAGCAAATTGATCGATTAAGACGGCGTCTGGCTTCTCTGGAGACATTTTTTCAAGCACACTATTAATAGCTTGGTTATGAAGGAGAGCTTTTAGTTTTCCTTGAGACATTCCTTTTTGTTGCATGTTGTTATATTTATCATTATGTAGTGTAAGTAAACTAAAGGGAATGACATCTTTAATTTGTTTAGCGATTTGGATAATTCTCTGATCATTTAAATTCTTAGAGTCTTGCACGCCAAGCTCTTTTAATAGCGGAATCTTTGTTGCACTTACATAAGCTGCTACTACTGTCATTGGTCCAAAGTAATCTCCTGTCCCAACTTCATCTGAGCCAACAACGGATAAAGATGCAAAATGATCCGGTAATTTGGATCCTTTTGGCAAGCTGGCTTTCTTTTTCGGTGCGACTTCGCTATTGGAGCCCCCCCATTTATCTGCTTCTGATTGACAGCCTGCTCCTTGAAATAATACTTTACCTGATTTGTAGGCAGTAATTGTACAGTTGTTTGTTTTGGCCGTGAAAATACTACCGGGAGGCTGTTTCGGTGATAGTAGAGCTTGGTAATGTGTTTTCATTTGTTGCAGTTCTGCTGTAGACTTTTTTAATACTATTTGACTCATAATTGATTCCTCCTATTTTGACAATTCCTCTGTCTTTTTGACAAGCTTTGACTTCCCTCAAAAAATGGTTCGTGTTATGATAATGTTTAGGATTCTTCAGAATGGGGGCTTGTATGTTGTCAAATACTGATAAAAACCGAACAAGGGTTGATATATATGGTATCCCGTATACAATTGTCGGCACGGAGAGCTCCAGCCACATCCGTTTAGTTGCATCCATGGTGGATGAAACAATGAGAGATATTAGTGCAAAGAATCCTTCGCTCGATATTAGTAAACTTGCTGTTTTAACAGCTGTGAACACAATGAACGATTATTTGAAACTTAAAGACGAAGTAGAACGTCTTAAAGAAGAATTAAATAGAGTAAAGGACTGACACGAATTATGCTTGATCTTGCCATTATTATCATGTTAATCTTCGGGTTTTTCATAGGTCTACGAAGAGGATTAATTCTTCAAGCTATCCATCTATTAGGCTTTATTGTCGCCTTCGTTGTGGCAAGACTATACTATGAGCCTTTAGCTCCTAAATTAACCTTATGGATTCCATATCCGAACTTCGGGAATTCACAGCTTGAAACGATTTTAGGTAACACAGACTTAGAGACAGCTTATTATCGCGCAATTGCGTTTGCAATCATTTTCTTTGCAGTTAAGATTGTATTACAAATTATCGGCAGTATGCTAGATTTTCTCGCAAGTTTTCCGATATTAAAACAATTAAACAGTTGGGCTGGAAGTATTTTAGGATTTATAGAAGTTTATCTTATCATGTTTATCTTATTATACATAGCAGCATTATTGCCAATAGATAGTGTGCAGTCAACTCTAGACGGCTCTTTTATGGCAAACTTTATTATTGAGCATACACCAGTGTTTTCCCAGCAGATAAAAGAGTTATGGATTGATTATGTAGCTTCTTAACTTCTCTACCTTAGGAAGAGAAGTTTTCTTTATTTAAAGCCAATCTTTTTTTGATAGGTCTACCATTAAGGGGCGAGACTGTCTGGAACGGTGGAAATATTGTATGATTTTATAGGTAGTAAGAAAACGGGAAAGACTAAGAAAATATGAAGGTAAATGAGGCGATACACTTATGACAATTAATAAAAAGGATGTTGTTCATTTATTAGAAACGATTGCTATTTATATGGAGTTAAAGGGCGAGAACCCTTTTAAAACAGCTGCCTTTCGTAAAGCAGCAACGGCGTTAGAGACAAGTGATTTAACGTTGGATGAAATAGAGGATTATACGAAGTTACCTGGTATCGGTAAGGGTACTTCTGCTGTTATCACAGAGTTTGTAGAAGAAGGCACAACGAGTGCACTTGATGAATTAAAGAAAGAGGTACCAGCAGGTTTGATTCCACTTTTGCAATTGCCGGGTTTAGGTGGTAAAAAAATTGCTAAATTGTATAAAGAGCTTGGGGTTAAGAATGCTGAAGATTTAAGAACGGCTTGTAATGATCATCAAGTACAAGCTTTAGCCGGATTTGGGAAGAAAACAGAAGAAAAAATTCTCGAAGCATTAGCTAATGTGGGAACTAGACCGGAACGCTTGCCTCTTGCTTTTATGCTACCGATTGCTGAGAAAATTGAAGGATTTTTATCTTCATTTATAGATATCGACCGTTTTTCTCGAGCAGGTAGTATTAGAAGAATGAGAGAGACGATTAAAGATTTGGACTTTATTATTTCAACGACGGTTCCTGCTTCAGTGAAAGAACAGCTTTTACAAATAGGAGAGATTAAAGAAGTGATTGCGGCAGGAGAAACAAAAGTTTCTGTAGTGCTTGCAGAAAAATATGATGTCTCTGTTGATTTTAGAATTGTAACTCCTGAAGAGTTTGCTTCTACACTTCACCATTTTACCGGTTCTAAAGACCATAATGTTCGTATGCGTCAATTGGCGAAGGAACGGGGAGAAAAAATCAGTGAGTATGGTGTAGAAGATATAGAAAAAGGAACGATTAAAACGTTCCAAACAGAAGAAGATTTTTATGCTCATTTTAATTTACCTTTGTTTCCTCCTGAAATTCGTGAAGACGGTCAGGAAGTTGAGACATATACTGCAAACACGCCACTTATAGAAAACGAAGATATCAAGGGCGATCTTCATATGCATACAACATGGAGTGATGGTGCTAATTCAATTGAAGAGATGATTGCTGCCTGTCGCACAAAGGGTTATCGTTATATGGCAATTACGGACCATTCGCAATATTTAAAAGTAGCGAATGGATTAACAAAGGAACGGTTATTAAAACAAAAAGAAATCATTCACGAAATCAATGAAAAATATGATGATTTTCAAGTTTTGTCTGGGATAGAAATGGATATTTTACCGGATGGTTCCCTAGATTATGAAGATGATGTGCTGAAAGAGATGGATATTGTTATTGCTTCTATTCATTCAGCTTTTTCACAATCAGAAGAGCAAATCATGTACCGATTAGAAAATGCGATGAGAAACCCACATGTTGATATTATTGCTCATCCCACAGGCCGGTTGATTGGGAGACGGGATGGTTATGCTGTCAACATTGAGAAATTAATTGCATTAGCAAAAGAGACGAATACGGTACTTGAATTAAATGCTAACCCGAATCGGTTAGACCTCGCAACAGAAGCATTAAAATTAGCACAAGAATCTGATGTGAAGATTGTCATTAATACTGATGCTCATAAAATAGAAACACTCGATCATATGGAAGTGGGTGTATCAGCTGCAAAAAAAGCATGGTTATTAAAAGATACGGTCCTTAATACATTTGAAGCCGATGATTTATTACAGTTTTTAAAGAGTCGTAAGTAAAGAGAGCGGATTGATAAGGAAAAATGAAGGGGGATTACTTCATGCAAGATAGAATTTTGAAAATGCTCGAATTTCATAAAGTGAAAGAACAGCTTTTAAACTATGTGTCCTCAAGCCTCGGGAAGAAAAAAGCGGAAGATTTAGTACCGTCAACAGATTTTTCCGAAGTGATTAAGTTGCAAAACGAAACGGATGAAGCAGCTCAAGTGTTACGTATGAGAGGTAGTGTACCTTTAGGGGGGATTTTTGACATTACTCCTCACTTAAAACGAACAAAGATTGGTGCAATGTTGAGTCCGCATGAACTGATGCAAATAGCCAGTACGATTCATGTAAGTCGACAAATGAAGCGTTTCATTGAAGATTTTGCTGATGAAGAAGAAAATGAAATACCAATCTTGTTCAGCTATAGTGAAAAAATCATTGTTCTAGTTGAGCTAGAAACGGCGATTAGAAATAGTATTGACGAAAATGGAGATGTACTTGATAGTGCGAGTGAAAACTTACGCCAATTAAGGACACAATTAAGAACGAGAGAGAGTCGGGTACGAGATAAATTAGAATCAATGATTCGTTCGTCCAGCGCACAGAAAATGCTTTCTGATGCGATTATTACTATTCGTAATGATCGTTTCGTTATTCCTGTTAAACAAGAATATCGTGGTCATTATGGTGGTATTATTCATGATCAAAGTTCTTCTGGGCAGACATTATTTATAGAACCACAGTCTATTGTTCAACTAAATAATGAATTACAAAATATCAGGGTAAAAGAGCAGCAAGAAATTGAGAAAATCCTGATTCAGCTATCATTATTAACGAATGAGTATAATAATGAACTACAAACCATTGTTTATGTTTTAGGTGAAATGGATTTTATGTTCACAAAAGCAAGATATGGAAAGAGCATAAAGGCAAGTAAACCATCTGTAAACGACAAAGGTCATATTAGGCTTTTCAAAGCTCGTCATCCATTGATTCCAGCCAATGAAGTCGTAGCGAACGACATAACGATGGGAGAAGCTTATTCTTCCATCGTTATTACGGGACCGAATACAGGTGGTAAGACAGTCACATTAAAAACAGTTGGTCTTTCTACATTGATGGCACAGGCAGGATTACAAATTCCTGCTTTAGACGGGTCAGAAGTAGCGGTATTTGGCGCTGTTTATGCTGATATCGGTGATGAACAGTCAATTGAACAGAGTTTAAGTACTTTCTCGTCACATATGGTCAATATAGTTGATATTTTAGAAAAAGTGGACGGTAATAGTTTAGTCCTTTTTGATGAATTAGGTGCAGGAACAGACCCGCAAGAAGGGGCAGCTTTAGCCATTTCTATTTTGGATGAAGTGTATAACAGAGGAGCTAAAGTCATTGCAACAACCCATTATCCCGAGTTAAAAGCCTATGGTTACAATCGTGAGGGGGTTGTAAATGCCAGTGTTGAATTTAATGTAGAAACGTTAAGTCCTACTTATAAATTATTGATTGGCGTTCCTGGTCGTAGTAATGCTTTTGAAATTTCAGGACGACTTGGTTTAAATGAACGTGTAATTACCAATGCCAAGGAATATATAAGTGCTGATAGTAACAAAGTAGAAAATATGATTGCCTCATTGGAAAGTAGTAAAAAGCAAGCGGAGGCAGAGCGTGAAGAAGCATATGCATTATTAAAAAACGCTGAGAAGCTTCATAAAGATTTGCAAAAACAAATGGTTTCCTACTATGAAGAAAAAGATGAGCTAGAACAAAAAGCAAAGGAAGAAGCCGCATCTATTGTAGAGAAAGCGAAAGAAGAAGCAGAAAGCATTATTAGCGAACTTAGACAAATGCGCATAGAAAAGCATGCAGAAGTTAAAGAGCATGAACTGATTGAAGCAAGAAAACGTCTATCTGACGCCGCACCTGAAATAGTGAAGAAACAAAAGAAAAAAAGTGCAAATCAAACCCATCAATTCCAGCCTGGAGATGAAGTAAAGGTATTAAGTTTCGGTCAAAAAGGCCAGCTATTAGAAAAACTAGCTGAAAAAGAATGGAGTGTCCAAATCGGCATTTTAAAAATGAAGGTGGAAGAAAAAGATTTAGAGTTTATTAAAACACCTAAGCCGGTGGAAACAAAACCAATGGCCACTGTAAAAGGAAAAGATTATCATGTTAGTTTGGAGCTGGACCTCAGAGGCGAAAGATATGAAAACGCTCTTTTGAGAGTCGAGAAATATATTGATGATGCTCTTCTAGCAGGTTATCCGCGCGTGTCTATCATTCACGGAAAAGGAACGGGTGCTCTAAGGCAAGGTGTGCAAGAGTATTTACGAAATCACCGTTCGGTCAAATCCATTCGGTTTGGGGAAGCTGGTGAAGGTGGAACGGGTGTGACTGTGGTAGAATTTAAATAGCGATTATCTTACACATGCATGAAAAAACATGTAAGTACAAAAAGAATTCATTAAAAATTTTTGGGGAGAACATAAAATGAATCAGTTTTGGGAAAATGAATTTGTTCATACCGCTGCCTACTTTAGTGTGGTTATTCTATGTATGATTGTCTTTTTAGCAGTATTTGAGCTTGTAACGAAATATAAGAATTGGGAAGAGATTAAAAAAGGAAATGTTGCTGTGGCAATGGCTACAGGTGGTAAGATCTTTGGGATAGCAAATGTGTTTCGTCATTCGATTATGCATAATGATCATTTACTTGTCATGATCGGTTGGGGTGTGTTCGGTTTTATTTTATTGTTAGTCGCTTATTTTGTTTTTGAATTCATGAGTCCGAAAATAAAAGTAGATGATGAAATACAAAATAATAATATTGCTGTTGGACTGATATCTATGATATTATCTATCGGAATTTCTTATATTATTGGTGCGAGCATATCTTAGGGAGCGTAATTGAATGGAGAGATTAGCAAAAATATTACTTGTATTATGCGTATTATTTATCTTAGCGGGCGTCATCTTTATGATATAAAGGAATTGATTCATTAGTTAGATCTAGACAATTATTCGTATGCAGAATACAACGAATGGTTGTCTAGTTTTTTTTATTAAAAGAGCGCCGTACTTTATTTGCTCATACAACTTTTCTCCTTCCCTCATGGTGGCCATGGTTTGTGCTATTTAGCATAAGATAAAGAGGTACCTTTAGGAAATAAGGCACAGATTTATATAATTTCATTTGTCTTGCTTACAAGTGTATATTATAATAAAAGGTGAACAATTTTAAATGTTCTAAAAATATAATATTTGGGGAGGGTCGTAAATGTCTGAAGAAAAACCGTGGCTGAAGCTGTACCCTAATGAAATCCCATCAACACTTGCCTATCCAGAACAGCCTGTTCAGGAGTTTTTAGTTGCTGCCGCAAATGAGTTCCCTGAAAAAAAAGCCATTCACTTTATGGGGAAAGAATTTACGTATCGTTATGTCTATGAATCCGCTCTAAAAGTTGCAGGCTACCTGCAAAGTATCGGAATAACGAAAGGCGATCGAGTCGCTATCATGTTACCTAATACCCCGCAGTCAGTCATAAGTTATTATGGTGTTCTATTCGCAGGAGGAGTGGTCGTCCAAACAAATCCACTTTATATGGAAAGAGAACTTGAATTCCAAATGAAGGATTCAGGAGCGATTGCGATTATCACAATGGATATACTTTTTCCGAGAGTGACTAAAATACTACCTCAAACAGAATTGAAACATGTAATTGTAACCGCTATCAAGGACTTTTTACCATTTCCAAAAAATATTGTGTATCCATTTATTCAGAAAAAGCAATATGGCTTATCAGTCAATGTCAGACATGAAGGCAATTATCATTTATTAACGGAAATATTAAAAGGTGAAGCAAGACCAGTTCAAACATATGAGATAGAATTCAATGAAGATTTAGCCCTATTACAATATACAGGTGGGACGACTGGATTTCCGAAAGGAGTTATGCTTACCCACAAAAATTTAGTATCCAATGCAGCGATGTGTAAAGCATGGTTATATCAAACGAAAAAAGGCGAAGAGGTTATTCTAGGGATACTGCCATTTTTCCATGTATATGGTATGACAACTGTTATGATCTTGACAATTATGGAAGCTAACAAAATGGTTTTACTACCCAAGTTTGATGTTGAAACAACCTTGAAGACGATTCAGAAGCAAAGGCCAACACTTTTCCCAGGTGCTCCGACCATTTATATTGGATTATTGAATCACCCTAAAATTAAAGAATTTGACCTTTCTTCCATCGATTCCTGTATCAGTGGATCAGCGGCACTACCTATTGAGGTCCAACAAAAATTTGAAGAAATCACTGGCGGTAAATTAGTAGAAGGATATGGGCTAACAGAGTCTTCACCTGTGACACATGCTAATTTCCTTTGGGATGAACCGAGAGTAAAGGGGAGTATTGGGATTCCTTGGCCAGACACTGATGCAAAAATTATGTCTACTGAAAATGGCGAATTTTTACCTGTTGGTGAAATTGGAGAGATTTGTGTAAAAGGTCCACAAGTCATGAAAGGCTATTGGAACCGTCCAGATGATACGGAACAAACATTAAAAGACGGCTGGTTATTAACAGGGGATTTAGGGTATATGGATGAAAAAGGCTATTTTTATGTGGTTGACCGCAAGAAAGATATGATTATCGCCGGTGGATTTAATATTTATCCAAGAGAGATAGAAGAAGTGTTATATGAGCATGAAGCAGTCCAGGAAGTAGTAGCAGCTGGCGTGCCCCACCCTTACCGAGGAGAAACAGTTAAAGCTTATATTGTTAAAAAAGAGGGTGCCCATATTACAGAAGATGAATTAAATGAGTTTGCTAGAAAACACTTAGCTGCTTATAAGGTACCGAGAATTTATGAATTTCGTGAGGAACTACCTAAAACAGCAGTAGGAAAAATACTGAGAAGAACTTTAATTGAGGAAGATAAAAAGAAATTTGCTGAAGAGCAAAATGAGGCGATAAAATAATCGGGCCATGTGGCTCATTCTTTTTGAAACCTAGAGCTTGTCCAATTTAAAAACATAATAATTATGCAAAGTTTCTTGACAGAACAATCATTAGATAATAATATAATTTTATGAATGACTATTCATTCATTTTTATCATTCGGAATGGTTGTTCTGTTGATTAGGTGGAAACGAGTATCTCCATTCCGGTATACTCTTTGTTAGGAGCAAGAGTAATATAGGGGGAGAATGATTTTGAAGAAGAACAAACCAAAATACAGACAGATTATTGATGCGGCAGTGATAGTCATTGCTGAGAATGGCTACCATCAATCACAAGTTTCAAAGATTGCCAAACAGGCAGGCGTGGCTGATGGGACGATTTATTTATATTTTAAGAACAAAGAAGATATCTTAATTTCCCTCTTTGAAAACAAAATGGGTCACTTTGTTGAAATGATTGAGGAGAAAATAGCAGGAAAAGTAAGAGCAGCAGAGAAGTTATTAATGATGGTCGAAACCCACTTTCATATTTTATCTCAAGACAAACATTTAGCTATCGTGACACAATTAGAACTAAGGCAATCGAATATCGATTTACGGCAAAAAATTAATGCCATCTTAAAAGGTTATTTAGGCTTAATCGATTCAATCTTACTCGAAGGAAAAAAAACGGGTGAGTTTGCTAGTAATCTCGATGTCCGATTAGCTAGACAGATGATCTTTGGGACAATGGATGAAACTGCCACAACATGGGTGATGAATGATCAAAAATATGATTTAACTGCGTTAGCGCCCGAAGTTCATCGCCTTTTAATCAGTGGGTGCAAAAGCCAGTAATTAAAAATAATGGAGGTAAGCAAAAGTGGAATACTTAAATTGGAAGATTGATAATGAAGTTGCAACAATTACCATTAATCGCCCTCCTGCCAATGCACTATCATCTGGGTTGATTGAGGAATTAGGTGAAGTACTGGATCAGATTGAGCCAAACCAAGATATTAGGGTGATCCTCATTCATGGAGAAGGCCGCTTCTTCTCTGCTGGAGCAGATATTAAGGAGTTTACTTCTATCGAAAGTGGTGAAGGTTTCTCACATCTAGCAGAAAATGGACAAGCGCTCTTTGAGAGAATAGAAACCTTCAAGAAGCCTATTATTGCAGCCATTCATGGTGCAGCTTTAGGTGGAGGTCTGGAACTTGCAATGAGTTGTCATATTCGCTTAGTTGCTGAGAATACAAAAATGGGACTACCAGAATTGCAGCTTGGATTAATTCCTGGATTTGCTGGTACACAACGATTACCTCGTTTTGTTGGAATGGCAAAAGCAGCTGAAATGATTTTAACGAGTGATCCAATTACAGGGCTAGAAGCTGTACAACTCGGTTTAGCCAATCATGCTTACCCTGAAGAAAAGCTGTTAGAAAATGCCTATTCAATGGCACAAAAAATCGCCAAAAAGAGCCCAGTATCTGTCGGTGCAACATTAGAATTACTGAATTATAGTAAATCCAACCGTTATTATGATGGGGTGAAAAAGGAAGCAGAACTTTTTGGTCAAGTTTTCGTAAGTGAGGATGCAAAGGAAGGTATTTCTGCTTTTGTTGAAAAGCGAAATCCAGTTTTCTCAGGAAAATAATTTTTTAAATATAAACGTTTTCATTACCAATTTTGTTCATAATCTATTATAATAGATTTAATAATTTAAATTGTTAAATAATAATCGATTTGAAAAGTATTTTGGGAATAGGTTATTGTAAGACTGAGCATACGCTCAGTCAACAATTTAGTTTTATTTGTCAAAATCTTATGAAGCAATGGAATGTTTGTAAAATTAGGAGGCGAAACCATGAACATCTATGTACTAATGAAAAGAACATTTGATACAGAAGAAAAGATCACGATTTCAGGCGGTAAAATTAATGAAGATGGAGCAGAATTCATCATCAACCCTTACGATGAATATGCAATCGAGGAAGCAATCCAAGTTCGTGATGAACATGGTGGTGAAGTAACGGTTGTTTCGGTAGGGACAGAAGAAGCTGAGAAGCAACTTCGTACAGCATTAGCGATGGGTGCTGATAAAGCAGTACTGATTAATACAGAAGATGACGTTGAAGAAGGAGATCAGTTTACGACTTCTAAAATTTTAGCTGAATTCCTTAAAGATAAAGAGGTTGATTTGATTATTGGTGGGAATGTAGCCATCGATGGTGGATCAGGTCAAGTTGGCCCACGCGTAGCGGAGCTATTAGCTATTCCTTATATCACAACCATCACTAAGTTAGATATTGAAGGTACAACAGCTACAGTTGTTCGTGATGTAGAAGGTGATTCTGAAGTAATCGAGACTTCTCTACCATTACTTGTCACTGCACAACAAGGTTTAAATGAACCGCGCTACCCTTCTTTACCAGGGATTATGAAAGCAAAGAAAAAACCTTTAGACGAAATTGAATTAGACGATCTTGATTTAGACGAAGATGATGTAGAAGCGAAAACAAAGACAATCGAAATCTCCCTACCACCGAAAAAAGAAGCTGGAAAAGTGCTTGAAGGTGAATTAGAGGGTCAAGTAAAAGAATTAGTCAGTCTACTTCATAACGAAGCAAAAGTTGTCTAATAGTGAGCATAAAAGAATAAAAACGTTGGGGGTATAATAATGGCTAGAAAAGTTTTAGTATTAGGTGAAGTAAGAGAAGGTTCATTGCGAAATGTTTCTTTTGAAGCAGTTGCTGCAGCAAAAACATCTGCTGAAGGTGGAGAAGTTGTAGGTGTTTTGTTTGGTGATTCTGTAAGCGCTTTAGGAGCTGAATTCATTCAGTATGGAGCTGACCGAGTGGTAACAGTTGAGGATGAACTGTTAAAACAATATACATCTGACGGTTATTCCCAAGCCTTACTTGCCGTTATTGATCAAGAAGATCCTGAAGGAATTATTTTCGGACATACTGCCCAAGGTAAAGATCTTGCACCGAAGATTGCGGCAAAGTTAGAATCCGGTCTTATCTCTGATGTAACAGATCTAGAAGTTGAGGGTGGTAACTTAGTCTTTACTCGTCCGATATACTCAGGAAAAGCATTTGAAAAGAAAATTGTAACAGATGGACTTCTTTTCGCTACTATTCGTCCTAATAACATTGCACCACTTGAAAAAGATGAAAGTAGAAATGGAGATGTTTCATCTTTATCTGTAGAAATTAAAAACTTGCGTCAAGTCATCAAGGAAGTTGTACGAAAAGCAACAGAAGGTGTAGACCTTTCTGAAGCAAAAGTTATTGTTGCTGGTGGACGCGGTGTGAAAAGTGAAGAAGGTTTTGAGCCGTTAAAAGAATTGGCAGATGTCCTTGGTGGTGCTGTCGGAGCTTCACGTGGCGCATGCGATGCAGACTACTGTGATTACTCACTTCAAATCGGTCAAACAGGTAAAGTAGTTACACCGGACCTTTATATCGCTTGCGGTATATCTGGTGCGATTCAACATTTAGCTGGGATGTCCAATTCAAAGATTATTGTTGCCATCAACAAAGATCCTGAAGCGAATATCTTTAAAGTAGCGGATTATGGTATTGTGGGCGACTTATTCGAAGTCCTTCCATTACTAACGAAAGAGTTTAAAGAATTACTTGTAAATGCATAATTTTCGTTTATATCTGATATGAGCGGGTAGACTTATACTATCCGCTTCTTTACTATGTTGGCAAAAAGATTAATGTTGAATAAAATAGACATTGAATCCTTTTTAAAGGTTCAGTATGATACAATAAAAAAATGGGTAATCTATACGAGCAAAATAATAGCATCCATTATTAATCGATGATATACTTTCGATAAGATTTTTTAGTTATTTATTAGGAGGATATAAATATTATGGCTATCACACATGCAACAGATCAAAACTTTACTGCTGAAACTGGTTCAGGTCTTGTACTTGCAGACTTCTGGGCACCATGGTGCGGACCTTGTAAAATGATTGGACCAGTTCTTGAGGAAATTGATGGAGAAATGGGAGATAAAGTAAAAATCGTTAAACTTGATGTTGACGATAACCAAGAAACTGCTGGTAAATTTGGTGTTATGAGCATCCCGACTCTCATCGTATTTAAAGATGGTGCTGAAGTAGATAAAGTGGTTGGTTTCCAACCGAAAGAAGCACTAGTTGAATTGCTTCAAAAACATGGTGCATAAGAAGTACCATAAAAACAAACCCCGGCTTCTACTTTTAGAAGATCGGGGTTTTTTTACAGTACAAGTATGGCAAAATCAGTAAGAAGGGTATGGTTTCCTCCTGCAATGATATTCTTTTTAGGTATGGATGTGACAGCTAATTATGAATGATAATATAAAAAATAAATTACCTTTATTACCTGCTCAACCTGGTTGTTATTTAATGAAAGATCGCCAAGGGACAATTATTTATGTCGGTAAGGCGAAAGTGCTTCGTAATCGGGTTAAGTCCTATTTTACCGGTTCGCATGATGGAAAGACATTAAGGCTGGTAAATGAAATTGAAGATTTTGAATACATCGTGACCTCTTCCGATATGGAAGCATTATTATTAGAGTTAAATTTAATTAAAAAGCATGACCCCAAATATAATGTCATGTTAAAGGATGATAAGAGTTATCCTTTTATTAAATTAACAAATGAAAGACATCCGAGATTAATTACCACGAGAAAAGTAAAAAAAGACAAAGGTAAATATTTTGGTCCATATCCAAATGTGCAGGCGGCCAATGAAACAAAGAGATTATTAGATCGCCTTTATCCTTTAAGAAAATGTAACACCTTACCAGATAGAGTTTGTCTCTACTACCATATCGGACAATGTCTAGCTCCTTGTGTAAATGAAGTAAAATCTGACACATACAAACAAATGACAGATGAGATTACTCGCTTCTTAAATGGTGGTTATAAAGAGATCAAAAAAGAACTCTCAACGAAAATGGAAGAAGCGTCCGCAGCGCTAGAGTTTGAGAAAGCAAAAGATTTCAGAGATAAAATTATCCATATAGAAACGACGATGGAAAAACAAAAGATTACGATGACGGATTTTACAGACCGAGATGTGTTTGCTTATGCGGTTGATAAGGGTTGGATGTGTGTACAAGTATTCTTTATTAGGCAAGGGAAACTCATTGAAAGAGATGTGTCTATGTTTCCAATCTATAATGAGCCTGAAGAAGAGATGCTCACCTATCTCGGCCGTTTTTATGAACAAGCTAACCATTTTAAACCAAAGGAAATCTACTTGCCAGACTCTGTTGATGTGACGATGGCTGAGCAGCTTTTGGATGTGAAAATATTTATTCCTCAAAGAGGGAGAAAAAAAGAACTAGTGAAACTTGCCTATAAAAATGCAAAGATTGCTTTAAAAGAAAAATTCTCGCTTATTGAACGTGATGAGAAAAGAACGGTGAATGCAATAGAAAGCTTAGGTGAGGAGCTAGGAATTTACACACCCTATCGCATTGAAGCTTTTGATAACTCCAATATCCAGGGTACCGATGCTGTCTCAGCAATGATTGTCTTTATCGATGGTAAGCCTGCAAAAAGGGAGTATCGGAAATATAAGATTAAGTCAGTTAAAGGACCAGATGATTATGAATCTATGAGGGAAGTGACGAGACGGAGATATAGCCGGGTTTTAAAAGAAGGGCTCCCCCTACCTGATTTAATTATCATTGATGGTGGAAAAGGACATGTTGAAGTCGTTCGAGATGTGCTTGAGAATGAACTCGGTTTAGATATTCCACTAGCAGGATTAGTCAAAGATGATAAGCATAAAACATCTCAACTTCTTTATGGAAATCCATTAATGATCATTCCCCTCGCTCGAAATAGCCAGGAATTTTATTTATTACAACGTATTCAAGATGAAGTGCATCGATTTGCGATTACATTTCATAGACAAGTTCGTGGAAAGAGTGCATTTCAGTCACTTCTTGATGAAATTGATGGTATTGGGGAAAAAAGAAAAAAGCAGTTATTAAAAGATTTTGGTTCTGTAAAAAAAATGAAATCAGCTAGTGTAGAAGACCTTAGGGAATCTGGCTTACCATTAAAAGTTGCACAAGAACTTTATGAAAAGTTACATGAATAGACATTGTCTGAAAAAAACAAATATGGTATAGTGTTTTTAACTTTATATCAAATCACTTTTTAACTTGAAAGTGAAGGTAGAGGTGCGAGTTTCATTAGTAAAAGTTCCTTAGAAGATTGAGCTTCGTTTGAAGGACTTTGAAAGGGAATATTCGCCGAAGTGAAGAAAGACTCAATATTTTCTTCGCTGGTTCTGCATTGAATAAGTGCAGGATTGTCAAGACTATCTGTCTTGGAGGGCTATCTCACTGTGTGTGCGTAGATTGTTCATACGTTTGACTACACAGCAATGGGATGGGTTTCATCTCATTGCTTTTTTTTATGCCGAATATGGGTAGAAATGTGTTGGTTGTACATACAGGCGGCAGGGAATAAAAAACGAATGACTTGAAAGTAGGGGAGAAAAGTGGGCTTAATTGTACAGAAATTTGGTGGAACCTCCGTAGGCTCGGTTGATCATATTCAAAATGTAGCTAACCGTGTCATTGAAGAAAAAAATAATGGTAATGATATCGTTGTCGTTGTGTCGGCTATGGGCAAAACGACTGATCAATTAGTTGGTATGGCAAAAGAATTATCACCTGCTCCAAGTAAGAGAGAAATGGATATGTTGTTATCTACAGGTGAGCAAGTTACAATCTCCTTATTAACAATTGCATTAAATTCCAAAGGTTATGAGGCAACTTCCTATACAGGCTGGCAAGCAGGGATTAAAACGGAATCAGTACATGGTGACGCAAGAATCACTGATATTGACACAAAGCCTGTTTCACAAGAGTTAAAGAAAGGGAGAATTGTTATCGTAGCGGGTTTTCAAGGTTTAAGTGAGACTGGCCAAATAACGACATTAGGTCGGGGTGGCTCTGATACAACAGCCGTGGCTCTTGCAGCAGTATTAAAAGCGGACAAATGTGATATATACACTGATGTAACAGGTGTATTCACAACTGATCCACGCTATATAAAAAATGCAAGAAAGCTTCCATCAATCTCTTACGATGAAATGCTTGAATTAGCTAATCTTGGTGCAGGCGTTCTACACCCAAGAGCAGTTGAGTTTGCAAAAAATTACAATGTAAAGCTTGAAGTACGTTCCAGTATGGAACGAGAAGAAGGAACAATTATTGAGGAGGTTGCGGAAATGGAAGAGAACTTAGTTGTTAGAGGGGTTGCTTTTGAAGATGATATTACAAGGGTATCTGTACTAGGGATTAAAGACCCTTTAATAAGCCTTTCATCCATCTTTTCACTCTTGGCGAAAGAACATATAAATGTTGATATTATTATACAAAGTATTACAGATGATAAATCATCAGGCTTATCTTTCTCTATTAAAAACCAAGATCTTACAGAGACTGTGAAAATACTAGAAAAAAATCGAGAAGCCTTAAGTTATGATCAGATTGAATGGGAATCACAATTGGCGAAAATTTCGATTGTCGGTTCAGGAATGATTTCAAACCCAGGAGTAGCAGCTGAGATGTTTAATGTATTAGCTGCTAATAACATCGTTGTAAAGATGGTCAGTACATCTGAAATAAAGGTCTCGGCTGTGATTGACCAAGCGCATATGTTAAATGCTGCTCAAGCTTTACATCAAACGTTTAATTTAGTTGGGGATTTAATAAAAAATTAAATGAGCTAGCAGTAGTATAAGATAGGAAAATCCAAACACCATTTAAACGCCTTAAAAAGAATGATGTTTGGATTTTTTTTACTGTTGGGTATATTTATTAGGTGTGGATATTGTCCTTTTTATCCCATTTGACTGTGAAGAGGACCTTTCCACCTTTTTTACGTGGGTGCTCGAATGTTTCGCAAATCACTTCTTTTTTCTGTTCGATTTGTTGAGCAATAAAACCAGCTTCTAATTGGAATGTTGCGTGAGCATTTTCTTTACAGCGCTTTTGAATGACTTCACTTGTTAACTCGTATTCGATTTCTTTTTTGTTTTCGAGGTTTTTCGTTAATTTTCCCCAACCAGCCTCGACAAAGAAACTGAATAAGTCTTCTTCTGTTTGTAGAGGATATTTACGCGCTAGTCTCTTGCCTGCCCAGTATAAGATATCTGGTGCGTCTTTACCTAGCAAATCATGTAAAAGTTCTTCTCTAATTAATTCATAACCAAAGGATGGAATCACTTCTTTGTTTGGTTCGATTGATTCTGCCATGTTTTCGGTTTGTTCTATTTGGGCTTCTTGAGATGGCATATTATGCTAAATCTCCCCTCTTTCATAAAGTCTAATATATACAATTTACTTGGAAAAAACGAATACGTACAGTGAAAAGGGAAAAATTTTTAGTTTGTAAAACTGGTGTAAATTATGGGAATAATCTTAACACTAATAATAATCTAATGTAAATGTATTTTTATGCGTAAAATATGAATATTATTGCGTGATTTAAGCTATTTTAATATACCGCCAAATAGGGTTGAAAAAACTATATCATTGGTTTTTTGAGTGAAACTAGAATAGAAAAAATTTTCGTAATATCGACAAAATCTGTATCCGTTTTCTTGACGCTAATGGGCGATGGGAGTAAAATGGACATGTCATATAAATGTTTTGAAAATGATTTGCATTTTCTTAGTGATGCGAAGGATTTGTTATGTACATATTCAGCGTGTCATGCTACAAATTCAAGGGGGTAAACTTATGGCGGGTAATCGAGAGTTTTTAAATCGCAGATTGCATTCATTACTTGGAGTTATACCTGTTGGGGTCTTTTTGATCCAACACTTAGTAGTGAACCATTTTGCAACTAGGGGAGAAGAGGCATTTAATAGCGCATCACATTTCATGGAAAGTCTTCCTTTTAGATATTTCCTAGAAATATTTATTATTTTCTTACCTTTGTTATATCATGCAATTTACGGTCTTTACATTGCGTTTACAGCAAAAAATAACACTTCAAGATTCGGATTTTTCCGAAACTGGATGTTCTTAGTTCAACGTGTAACCGGTGTGATTACATTGATTTTCATCGTTTGGCATGTTTGGGAGACTCGTATTGCAGCAATGTTCGGTGCCGAAGTAAATTATGATATGATGGCTGATATTTTGTCTAGCCCATTCATGTTAGCATTTTACATCGTTGGTGTATTATCTGCAATTTTCCACTTTGCAAATGGTTTATGGTCCTTCATGGTAAGCTGGGGAATTACAGTATCTCCTAGATCACAATTGATTTCAACTTATGTAACTTTAGTTATTTTTATCGCATTATCAATTGTAGGTATTCGTGCTATTTTTGCTTTCGTGTAATGAATACATACATTTTTCTATAATTTGTTCGGTTTTTTAGAGGTATTAGTATTAAGGGAGTGAGTCAGATATGGGTAAAGGAAAGGTTATTGTTGTCGGTGGCGGATTAGCCGGATTGATGGCAACTGTTAAAATTGCTGAAGCTGGCGGACAAGTAGAATTATTTTCTTTAGTGCCGGTTAAACGTTCTCACTCTGTTTGTGCCCAAGGTGGTATTAACGGAGCAGTAAATACAAAAGGTGAAGGGGATTCTCCTTGGATTCACTTTGATGATACAATTTATGGTGGTGACTTCTTAGCTAACCAACCTCCAGTTAAGGCGATGGCAGAAGCAGCACCTGGAATTATTCACTTATTCGACCGTATGGGTGTTATGTTCAACCGTACACCTGAAGGGTTATTAGATTTTAGACGCTTTGGCGGAACACAGCATCACCGTACTGCTTTTGCTGGTGCGACAACAGGTCAACAATTGCTTTATGCATTGGATGAGCAAGTGCGTCGTCACGAAGTAGCAGGGTTAGTAACAAAATATGAGGGTTGGGAGTTCTTAGGAACTGTCATTGATGATGACGGTGTTTGTCGTGGGGTAGTTGCGCAAAACCTACAAACAATGGAAATCCAATCATTCTCAGCAGATGCTGTCATTATGGCTTCTGGTGGACCGGGAATTATTTTTGGTAAATCAACTAACTCTATTATTAATACAGGCTCTGCTGCATCAATCGTTTATCAACAAGGCGCGTATTATGCAAATGGTGAGTTCATTCAAATCCATCCAACTGCTATACCAGGAGATGACAAACTACGTCTAATGAGTGAATCTGCACGTGGTGAAGGTGGTCGTGTTTGGACATATAAAGACGGGAAACCTTGGTATTTCTTAGAGGAAAAATATCCGGCATACGGTAACTTAGTTCCTCGTGATATTGCTACACGAGAAATCTTTGATGTTTGTGTAAACCAAAAACTAGGTATCAATGGTGAAAACATGGTTTACCTTGATCTTTCACATAAAGACCCGAAAGAATTAGATATTAAATTGGGCGGTATTATTGAAATTTACGAGAAATTCCAAGGTGATGACCCTCGTAAAGTACCAATGAAAATCTTCCCAGCTGTTCACTATTCAATGGGTGGTTTATGGGTAGATTATGATCAAATGACAAATATCCCTGGATTGTTTGCTGCAGGTGAGTGTGATTATTCACAACATGGTGGTAACCGTCTTGGAGCTAACTCATTGCTTTCTGCCATTTATGGTGGTATGGTTGCTGGTCCAAAAGCGCTTGAATATATTGAAGGATTAGAGAAATCAAGTGAAGATTTATCTTCTTCATTATTTGAAGGTGCAGTTCAACAAGAACAAGAGAAATGGAATAAAATCATGTCTCTTGATGGAACAGAAAATGCATATATCCTTCACAAAGAACTTGGTGAATGGATGACTGATAATGTAACAGTTGTTCGTCATAACGATCGTTTATTAAAAACAGATGCTAAAATTGTTGAATTGTTAGAGAGATATGAAAATATCAACATTAACGATACAGCTAAATGGAGTAACCAAGGGGCGGCGTTTACTCGTCAATTACAAAATATGCTTCAATTAGCTCGTGTTATTACAATTGGTGCATATAACCGTAACGAAAGCCGCGGTGCCCATTATAAACCAGAATTCCCTGATCGAAATGATGATGAATTCTTAAAAACAACTATGGCTAAATTCGTTGATGGCAAATCAGCGCCACAATTCCATTACGATGAAGTGGATATCAGCTTGATTAAGCCACGTAAACGTGACTATACAACGAAACATTAAGAGAAAACTCGATGAAAGGGGAGTAATTAATCGTGTCAGAAGCAGCAGTAAAGTCTAAAACCGTATTATTTCAAATTACAAGACAAGATGGTCCTGATTCAGATTCTTATGTAGAAGAGTTTGAACTTGATTATCGTCCAAATATGAATGTGATCTCTGCTCTAATGGAAATTCGAAGAAACCCGGTAAATACAAAAGGGGAGCATACAACCCCAATTACTTGGGACATGAACTGTTTGGAAGAAGTTTGTGGAGCTTGTTCTATGGTCATTAACGGCAAGCCACGTCAATCTTGTACAGCTCTGATCGACCAATTAGAACAACCAATTCGTTTAGCACCAATGAAAACATTCCCGGTAGTACGTGATTTACAAGTTGATCGTAGTCGCATGTTTGATTCATTGAAAAAAGTAAAAGCATGGATTCCGATTGATGGAACATATGATTTAGGACCAGGGCCGCGTATGCCAGAGAAAAAACGCCAATGGGCTTATGAATTATCAAAATGTATGACTTGTGGTGTATGTTTAGAAGCGTGTCCAAATGTAAACAGCAAATCTGATTTTATCGGACCGGCACCACTTTCTCAAGTACGTTTATTCAACTCGCATCCAACGGGTGAAATGAATAAGGCAGATCGTTTAGAGGAAATTATGGGTGACGGTGGTCTTGCTAACTGTGGTAACTCACAAAACTGTGTGCAATCTTGCCCTAAAGGTATTCCTTTAACAACATCAATTGCCGCGCTTAACCGTGATACAACATTACAATCTTTTAAAAACTTCTTTGGAAGTGACCGTGTGTAATAGATTTTATAGAACACTGAGGCTTATAGCCTCAGTGTTTTTTTATCCAGTTAAAAGAGTAAGAGGTGGATCTTCGTTTAAATTAGCAATATTTTTAATAGTATTAAGCAATAGGTACTGAAAATTCATAATAATAAAACAAAATACCTATTAATTAATAAATAAAGAAAGTACTTTCAGCTTATTTTTGGCAAAAAATGTAGAATTTTTGTTATAAATAAACACGAATCATAGAAAAACTGGTATATTTCAGTTGTTGAAAGATTAATAATAATTTGAAGGAGGAACAGAATGAAATTAGCTAGTAATCGATGGTTGGCCTTATTGATGATTTTTATGTTAATATTTTCCAGCTTCAGCCCTCTAGCGGGACAAGCAGCACAAGAAGATGTATTGACGGTGAATGAAGCGATTGAAAATAATGAAGGAAATGCAACAGTAGAAGGTTACATAGTAGGTCATACAGTTTCGACGAATAATTACAATTTTAATCCACCTTTCAGTAATGACTATAATATTGCGATAGCTGATGATGCGAATGAACAAGATTCGTCAAAAATTTTACCTGTTCAAGTGTCTAGCAGCTTTCGTGCGACATTTGGCTTACAGACTAACCCTGATATTATAGGTGAAAAAGTACAAATAACAGGCAATCTTGAAGCATATTTTACCGTACCTGGCTTGAAAAATCCAACTGCATTTACATTTGCTGATGGAAACCCTGATGATGGTGAAGAGGAAGAGCCAACTGATGGTATTGAAGGTCTGCACATTCGTGATATACAAGGAGCGGGGCATGAGTCTCCTTATGTAAATCAGAACGTAACAGCCGTACAAGGTATCGTAACAAAAGTAGTAGATAACAGTAATTTTTATATGCAAGATGATACACCCGATGATAATCCCCATACATCAGAAGGGATTCTCGTGTACAAGCCTACGCATCAAGTGAAAGTTGGAGATAAGGTTACAGTGGATGGGCTTGTGAAAGAATGGGTTCTTGACGGATATAGTGAAAAGTTAGAAACAGATTTAGCCATGACGGAAATCAATGCCCAAAATGGGAAGTTAAGCATTGAATCATCAGGAAATGACCTGCCAGAAGCAATTGTTTTAGGCAAAGATCTTCCTATACCTCATGATATTATTGATAATGATGAATTGCAATCTTTTGACCCTGAGGAAGATGGTATCGATTTTTATGAGAGTCTAGAAGGTATGCGCGTCGCAGTGGAGAATCCTCAAGTTGTTGCACCTCAAAAATATGGTGAAATACCTGTCATTGCGAATCAGGAAGAGGATAAACTCTATACGGATCAAGGCGGAGTTTTATTAACGGAAGATAATGCAAATCCAGAAAGACTGCATCTTTTATTAGAAGAGGATAATTATGTAGCTAAAACGGGTGATCGTTTTGATGGTACAGTCACCGGTGTAATTAGTTATGGTTATAGCAACTTTAAAGTGTTAGTGGATATGGATTCTTTACCAGATCTTATTGAATCGGAAAAAGAAGAAGTAACGACAGAACTTGGTAAGGATGAAGGAAAATTAACAGTTGCCTCTTATAATATTGAAAATTATTATGAAGGTACAAGCCAAGAAAAGACAAATAGAATAGCGCAGTCAATGGTCAATGAGTTAAATTCACCGGATATTATTGGTCTTGTAGAGGTACAAGATGATAATGGCCCGACTGATGATGGTATAACAACGGCAAAAGCTAGTTATGAGAAATTAATTGCAGCCATTGCCGCAAACGGTGGTCCGACGTATGACTGGGCAGATATTGCACCAGAAGACAAGCAAGATGGCGGTCAACCGGGTGGGAATATCCGAGTAGGATATCTCTATAATCCAGAGAGAGTTACATTAAAAGAGGCACCAAAAGGCGGGGCTAACGACGCGGTTACGTATGAAGACGGTCAATTAACATTGAACCCAGGTCGCATCGATCCGACGAATGAAATTTTCCAAGATACAAGAAAATCGCTAGCTGCACAGTTTGAATTTAATGGAGAAGATGTGATTGTCGTTGCTAATCACTTTAATTCTAAGTCAGGTGATGAACCGCTATTTGGGAAGAATCAACCTCCAGAATTAGTGAGTGAAGCACAAAGAATACAGTTAGCAGAAGCTGTAAATGGGTTCGTGAAAGATATAGAGTCTAAAAACCCAGATGCGAATGTTATTGTATTAGGGGATATGAATGATTTTCAATTCACTCCCACATTAGAAACATTAAAAGGTGAAGAGTTAACGAATATGGTTGATACTTTACCGGAAAACGAACAGTATACGTATAATTACCAAGGAAATATGCAAGTACTTGATCATATTTTAGTATCGAATCGTTTAGCAGAAGCTGCCAAAGTAGATGTTTTAAATATCAATTCTCTATACATGGAGGAGCATGGTAGAGCTAGTGATCATGATCCGCTATTAGTTGAGTTAGACATCGCAGTTGAAGAGGAAAATGACGGGCCATTCTCAATGAGTATCCTTCATACAAATGATACCCATGCTCATTTAGAAAATGTACCAAGATTATTTACTGCAGTGAATCAACTAAGAGATGAAAAAGAAAATACACTATTAGTTGATGCTGGGGATGTATTCTCAGGTACATTATTTTTCAATATGTACCTGGGACAAGCGGACTTACAATTTATGAATCGCCTAGGTTATGATGCTATGACATTTGGAAATCATGAATTTGACAAAGATTCGCAAGTGTTGGCTGACTTTGTATCCAATGCGGATTTTCCATTTGTTAGTGCAAATGTGAATGTTGAGAATGATGAGATTTTAAGTGAATTAAAAGTAAATGAGTTTGGATATCCTGGAGAAAACGGTAAGATCTATCCTGCCATTATTAAAGAAGTAGATGGCGAAAAAGTAGCATTATTTGGCTTAACAACAGAGGACACTTCATTTTTGGCGAACCCAGATGAAGCCATTGTTTTTGAAGATGCAGTTGAAATGGCCAGCAATACAGTAGCAGCGCTTGAAGAAGAAGGAATTAATAAAATTATTGCACTTTCACATTTAGGTTATACGCCAGATCAGGAATTAGCTGAAGCTGTTCAAGGTATCGATGTGATTGTTGGAGGACATTCTCATACGACATTAGAAGAGCCAGTTGTAAAAAATGAAGATGGAGAACCAACTTTAATCGTTCAAGCCAATGAATATCATAAATATTTAGGCTCTTTAGCCATTGTTTTCGATGATGAAGGCGTACTGTCAGAGTGGGATGGTGAGTTACTTGATCTCGTTAGTCAAGATGAGAACGGTGAATATGTTTATGAAGAAGATGAATGGGCGCGTAATAAACTTGATGAGTTAAGTGAACCGTTGGAGGAATTAAAACAAGAAGTAGTCGGGTACAGTGAAGTTGCCTTGAATGGTGAACGTACTGATGTTCGTACGAAAGAGACCAATTTAGGAAACTTGATTGCAGATGGTATGCTCTCTAAAGCTAATGAATCTGTGTCAACACAAATTGCGATGCAGAATGGTGGCGGTATTCGTGCATCTATTGCTCAAGGTGAAATTACGCTTGGCGATGTTCTTACTGTGTTGCCCTTCGGTAATATGTTAGTAACCCTTGATTTAACAGGAGAAGAAATAAAACAAGCATTAGAACATAGTGTAGCAAATATTGAAGAAGGTGCTGGCCAATTTATGCAAGTGGCAGGTCTTCGCTTTAAATTTGACCAAGCACAGCCAGTGGGTGAACGTGTCCATGGCGTTGAAGTGAAAGTAGACGGTGAATATATAGCAATCAATGAAGACGAAACCTATACGGTTGCGACCAACGCTTTCACGGCCGATGGTGGAGATGGATATGATATGTTCAAAAAAGCCAAGGATGAGGGCAGAATTACTGAACTATTTGAAGTGGATTATGATGTGTTTTCCACCTATTTGGAAAACAATAATCCAGTAGCTCCGGAGGTTGAAGGAAGAATTATTGCAGAAGTGAAATCAACGGATCCAGAAGAGCCAGGTGAACCAGAAAACCCTGAAGAGCCGAGCGCATGTATTCCTGGCCCCGATACTAGCTGGTCTGAGTGTAAACAAGAAATCATTGATCACTTGAAGGACAAAGTAAGAGAATTCACAAGATGGATTTGGGAAATGATTAAAAAATGGTTTGGGTTTTAGGATAAAATCTATTTAAAGTAAGCCCCAGCACACACTTCGTAAAAAGTTTGTGCTGGGGCTTTTTATTGTAGTGTTAACACCATATCTTTGAGATTTCTCGTTTTTTATAAGGAAGTGTTGGTAAATTATTTGTCGAGTCATCTTATCAGCTTTTTACATTTGAGAAGGAAATCCCTTCAAATGACACCAAAACACGTTTTACGCGGTTTGCCTTAAACAGTTATTAAACATGAATGACTCAATTAAGCAATTATAGTTACAAAATCAGAAAAAGTAACATAAGAATATGTAAGAATTTCTCCTTTTGTATTTGTGTGAAAAAAGCTATAATAAGAAAAAGGGTGACTGAATGCTCATTCATTCTCAAGGAGGATTTAAAAGTGAAAAAAACTGATTATATAGAAAATATTGTGACATGGGAAGAAGAATTTATATTTGCTCATCCTGTTAAGGTGCGCTTTTCTGAAACAGATATGTTTGGTCATTTGAATAATACGGTTCCATTTGTTTACTTTGAAGAGGCTCGCATTGAGTATTTTAAAAGTTTAAATCTTATGGACGATTGGGTGAAGGAAGAAAACGAAACATTTATTGTCGTTGCAGATCTCCAATGTGACTATATGAAGCAAGTTTACTTCGATGAGCACCTCTTAATTTATGTAAAAGCAGGCAGAATCGGACAATCCTCGGTAGATATTCATTACATGGGTAAAAGAGAGGATGGTGACATTTGCTTTACAGGAAGAGGAACGATTGTTCAGGTATCTAAATTAACTGGTAAAGGTGCGCAGTGGACTGATGAAATGAAGCTTGCTTTTCATGAGAAAATAAATGTACCTCAATCTTAGATAGGGACAGGCGTACATTTAGAAAATAAACATTCTCTACTTCAAGAATTTCAGTCACTCTCATTGTTTAACATACATATGATATGATGACTAATACACACCCACCCCGCGATTCATGGCTGGCGAAAGGCAAGGAGGGTTACAATACTTGAAGGAGAATGATTATACTCACAAGCCGTTACTCACAAAACGAGAAAGGGAAGTATTCGAGCTGCTAGTACAAGATAAAACAACTAGGGAAATCGCTGGTGAATTATTTATAAGCGAAAAGACAGTTCGGAACCACATATCTAATGCCATGCAAAAGCTTGGTGTAAAGGGGCGTTCACAAGCTGTTGTAGAGCTCCTTCGTATGGGAGAGCTAGAGTTATAATTTTAGACCGGCAGTCCGTCTGGATTGCCGGTTATCAATGTAATAGAGTTTGAGTATTCTAGGCGGGCGCAATGCTCGTTTTTCTTTTCTTGACATATTTTTTTAGTTTGCTTACAGTTCTCGCTTGAATTTTCCTCCGAAAAAGGTGACAATAAAATTAGGGTTAAAAGTAACGGAATAACCGAATATTTCGATGATATATATAGGAGTGTAGTGAATGAACGTAAGAGAACATAGAAATGAACATGTTAATGAAGTTGTAGCAGATATAGAAAAGGATTTACGATATATTTCTGGAATCATTAAGCAACATGGCCGTGAAATTTTAAGCAATTATACCATTACTCCCCCGCAATTTATTGCCTTACAGTGGTTATTAGAGGACGGGGACATGACAATTGGAGAATTATCGAATAAAATGTACTTAGCCTTTAGTACAACGACAGATTTAGTCGATCGTATGGAAAAGAGTGAATTGGTAAAAAGAGTAAAAGATCCTAATGATCGTCGCGTTGTAAGAATCCACTTATTGGAGGAAGGCGAAAGAATTATAGAAGAAGTGATCGATAAAAGGCAAGATTATCTGCAAGAAGTATTAAAGGATTTTTCCGGTGAAGAGGTCGTTCATTTAAGGGAGAATCTAAGAAAATTGCATCAAGATATGAAAAGAGATTGAGGCGAGAAGAAAGTGAAACAACCGATAGGTATTATTGATTCAGGGGTTGGCGGATTAACTGTTGCAAAGGAAGTGATGCGTCAGTTACCTAATGAAAATATTATTTACTTAGGAGATACAGCTCGATGTCCATATGGTCCGAGGTCTGGAGAAGAAGTAAAAGAATTCACATGGCAAATGACGAAGTTTTTATTAGAAAAAGAAGTGAAGATGCTCATTATTGCCTGTAATACTGCGACTGCTGTTGCGTTAGATGATATTAAAAATGAGTTACCAATTCCGGTCATTGGCGTTATTTTTCCTGGAGCAAGAACGGCGCTAAAAGTAACAGAAAATCATATCATTGGCATCATTGGTACAGCGGGAACGGTGAAGAGTCGTGCTTATGAACTCGCTTTAAAAGGGATCAATAATCGTACGGTAGTTCATAGCCTAGCTTGTCCAAAATTTGTCCCACTAGTAGAAAGTGGGGAGTACGAGAGTGTATTTGCGAAAAAAATCGTTCTAGAAACGTTAGGGCCATTAACAAATAAAGGTTT
Source organism: Cytobacillus sp. FSL R7-0696 (assembly GCF_038006865.1). Lineage (NCBI taxonomy): Bacteria > Bacillati > Bacillota > Bacilli > Caryophanales > Bacillaceae > Cytobacillus > Cytobacillus sp. FSL R7-0696. The sequence goes on from NZ_JBBOWA010000001.1 coordinate 3,042,585, forward strand.
AGACACATTGATATTAGGCTGTACACATTACCCGCTGTTGGAGAATCTTGTTAAGCAAGTGATGGGTGAAGGTGTTAACGTGATTAGTTCCGGAGATGAAACCGCTCGAGAAGCAAGCACGATTCTTTATGATCGCGGCTTTTTAAACACGAGTGAAGAAGATCCTCAGCACCGTTTTTTCACAACAGGTTCTGAAGCGATGTTCAAAGACATAGCAACAAAATGGTTGCATAGAGAGATAAACGATGTGGAGCGCATACAACTCGGATAATATGGAGGCACCAAATATAATCAATGAACAATCATTGGTTGTATTTGGTGTTTTTTAAATGAATAGATTGCGAGAAAGAAACGATATGCGTTATGCTTTTAAATATATATCAATAAAAAATGAGGTGAGGATGGATATGCAAACAGCAGAGGAGCATTTGCAGAAGTATTTCGGTTATACAAGTTTTCGACCAGGTCAAAAAGATATTATTTACAATTTAAATCATGGCCACAACGTACTTGGCATTCTACCAACTGGCGGTGGTAAATCACTCTCCTTCCAAATTCCCGCACTTATGAATGACGGTGTGACGATCGTTATCTCCCCTTTAATTTCACTGATGAAAGACCAAGTAGATGCCCTTCTTGAAGCAGGAATTCCTGCAGCCTATATGAATAGTAGTCTTTCTTACAAGGAATATTCGGAAACAGAAGAGCGACTGTTAGCAGGGGAATATAAGCTTGTCTACATAGCTCCGGAACGTCTGGAGTCAATGGAGTTTCTAACGATTATGGAAAAGATTCATTTGTCAATGATTGTCTTCGATGAGGCTCATTGTATTTCTCAATGGGGACATGATTTTAGACCGAGTTATCGATCGGTAGTAGACAGGATTTTCTCTCTTACTGAAACGCCTGTAATTGCTGCATTAACAGCGACAGCGACGAAAAATGTAGAAGAAGATATAAGTCGCTTATTGCATATAGAAAAAGAACATATATTTGTTACAGGCTTTGCCCGAACGAACCTTTCTTTTCAAGTGTTAAAAGGAAGAGATAAGCGCAAGTATTTAGAAGCCTATGTTTCCAGTAGAAAAGAAGAATCAGGTATTATCTATACGTCTAGCAGAAAACAAACCGATCAATTATATGAACATTTTCTAAAGAAAGGTTATAAAGTTGAAAGATACCATGCTGGTCTTTCTGAGGATAAACGTAAACACTCTCAAGAAAAATTTGTCCATGATCAAGTGACGTTGATGATTGCTACCAATGCGTTTGGGATGGGGATTGATAAACCGGATGTGCGTTATGTGGTGCACTATAATATGCCACGAAACATCGAAGCTTATTATCAAGAAGCCGGAAGAGCAGGACGAGATGGGGAAGAAAGTGAATGTATTTTACTTTACTCACCTCAAGATATTCTCCTACAAAAATTTTTAATAGAAAAGAGCGAGCTGTCAACAAGCCTTCGCGAGCAAGAATATGAAAAACTAAGACAGATGACGAATTATTGTCATACGGAAAGTTGCTTGCAATCCTATATTGTCGCTTATTTTGCCAATCAAGATGTCTCGTCATGTAATAAATGTTCGAACTGTTTAGATGAAAGACAATCTGTTGACATTACGAATGAAGCAATGATGATATTCTCGTGTATTAAGCGAATGGGAGAGCGTTTTGGCGTTAAGCTAACAGCTCAAGTGTTAAAAGGGTCCGCGAATAAGCGGATTAAGCAATTGTCTTTTCATACACTTACAACATATGGGCTTATGAAAGAAAAGACGGAAAAGCAAATTGTTGATATGATTAATTATTTACTTGCTGAAGGCTATCTTTCAATGACAGATGGCCAATATCCGACCGTTACATTAGCAGATGAAGCTGTCCCGGTTTTAAAAAGAGAAGCCCAGGTATCTATGAAAATTTCTGAAGATAAAGAGCTAGAAGAACGTCCGGCTGGTGAAGAAAATAGCGAGTTATTTACTATCCTAAGGGAGTTAAGAAAAAATTTAGCGCAAGAACAAGGTGTGCCGCCCTATGTCGTTTTTGCTGATACAGCTTTAAAAGAAATGTGTACTTATTTCCCTACTACTAAAGAAGCGATGTTATCGATTAAAGGTGTTGGTGAAATGAAGTTTAGTAAATATGGGGAAGCATTTCTAGAGGAGATAAAAATTTTTACTGAAAAAAATGACATAGAGGTCAAAGAGCAACACTTTGTGAAGACACCACCAGTAAATAAAAAGGCGGCTGAAGGGACAGGAAGTCATATCCATTCATATGAAGCCTTTCTATTAGGTAAAACGATTGCGGAGATTGCTAAAGAGCGTTCCTTTTCACCGATAACGATTCAAAATCATATTTTTAGAGCGGTAGCAGAGGGCCATCCGATTGACTGGGATCAAGTTTTCAATGAGCAGGTAGAAGAGGAAGTACTTGTAGCTGCAGATAAAGTCGGTGTAGAAAAGTTAAGACCGATTAAAGATGAAATCAATGATGATACAATTGATTACTTTCAAATTAAGGCTGTTTTAACGAAACATCGTCTCGTTTGAATACGCTTTGTCCAAATTTGTCTAAAAGAATAGAAGACTTTCTTTCCTAAAGGCGGTCTATTTTGTAAATAGGCCCGTATACATGTAGTACAAACTGTCTTAGGAGGGAAAGGTTATGTCTTTAAATAAAAAAGCGACCATCGCAGTGTCCGCTGTATTAGTTTCATCTGCTTTGTTATCAGGTTGTGGATTATTTGGTGGAGAGGAGAAAGAGAAAATTGACCCACCGAGTGAAATGTCCATTAATAACGAAGATGCCAATGTAGAGACAGAAGAGACAACTGGTGAGGAAAGTGGAGCTGCTGATGAAGCGGCAGAAACAGCAACGATTCCAACAGAATTATACTTAATTGACAATAATGGATATGTTGTATCACAAACATTAGATTTGCCAAGTACGAATTCTGTTGCTAAACAAGCGTTAGAATATTTAGTGGTAGATGGAAAAGTAACTGAACTCTTACCAAATAATTTCCGTGCAGTCTTACCAGCCGATACAAAAATGACGGTTGATGTGAAAGATAAAGTGGCTCATGTTGATTTTTCTAAGGAATTTGCTGAGTATAATCCAGAAGATGAAGCAAGAATCCTGCAATCAGTCACATGGACATTGACCCAATTCGATGAAATAGAACAAATGAAATTGAGTATAAATGGGAATGCGATTAAAGAAATGCCAGTCAATGGTACACCAATTGGCGAAGAAGTAAGTCGTTCTATCGGTATCAATTATGATAACTCTGTTGTCACAGATATTACAAATACAAAACCAGTTACCGTTTATTACATGGGTGGCGAAGAAGATGATAAATACTTTGTTCCAGTAACAAAAAGAGTGTCCAATAATGTCGACAATAACGTGACGGCAATCATTGATGAGTTAGGTAACCCTTCTTTAGGATCTAAACTTTCTGCCGTCTTACCAAGTGAAGTCGCTTTATTAGGTGAACCTAAAGTAGAAGATGGAACGATTACGCTCGATTTCGATGAATCGATTTTCTCTAGTGGGGAAGAAAATGTCATTAACGAAAATGTATTAAAAGTTTTAGCGTTATCACTTACGGAACAAGCAGAAGTGGAATCTGTTGCTGTTACAGTGAATGGCGAGGGTGATTTACTTGATGAAGATGGCGAAAAGCTAGAGCCTGTTTCCAGACCTGAAAGTGTGAATACAGGAAGCTATTAATTGGTATCACCATCCTTTTATAGTAAAATGAGAAGAGTGAGGAAAGGGGCCTCCTCTTCTCTTTATTTTTTTATGACGAACGTAAAAGGAAGGAAACGCTATATGTCTGAGATTATTATTGCGACAAAGAATAAAGGCAAAGCAGAGGAATTTAAAAAAATGTTTGCACCACTCGGTTATGAAGTGAAAACATTACATGATTATCCTGATATGCCAGATGTGGAAGAAACGGGTACGACTTTTGAAGCAAATGCCGTTTTAAAAGCAGAAGAGATTTCCCGCTTAATGAATCGACCGGTGATTGCTGATGATTCCGGATTATCAATTGATGCACTTGAAGGACGCCCAGGAATATTTTCCGCTCGCTATGCAGGGGAAGATAAAAATGATGAAGCGAATATAGATAAAGTACTTGAAGAAATGAAGCATGTACCGGAAGAGAAGCGGGATGCTCGGTTTTATTGTGCACTCGCGGTAGCTATCCCTGGAAAGAAAACATACACCGTTTCGGGAACATGTGAAGGTAAAATTCTTTATGCACGAAAAGGAACAAATGGCTTTGGTTATGATCCCATCTTTTGGGCGAATGCAAAGAATAAGGCGATGGCAGAGTTAACATCAGATGAAAAAGCAGCCATTAGCCATAGAGGACATGCATTAAAGCAATTAGAAAAAGATCTTCCAACTATTCTTTAAGGAGGAGGATAACATGAAGTTACTCATCGTTAGTGACAGCCACGGTGATGGTGACATCCTACAAGAACTAAAAGCACGTCACAGTCAAGAGGTCGATTATATGGTTCATTGTGGTGACTCTGAATTAAGTAGTGACCGAGCTGAAATCACTGGATATGTCGCTGTGAGAGGGAATTGCGATGCCGATGCTCGCTATAAAAACGAAGAATTAATAGAAACGGATAACGGCAAAGTATGGATTACACATGGTCATCTATATGGCGTAAAATCGTCCTTATTAGGTTTAAGCTTAAGAGCAAAAGAAGTAGCTGCACGTATTGTATGCTTTGGTCATTCGCATCAATTGGGGGCTGAAATGGTAGATCAAATCCTTTATCTTAACCCAAATAGTATCTCGCTTCCAAGGCATCCGAAAGAAAAAACATATATGATGGTAGATTGGACAGCGGAAAAAGTGGTCGTTTCCATTTGGACAAGAGACGGTGTCGAGCTCGAGGAATGGCAGCAATCCTTTTCCTGTGCATAGCCAGAGAACTGCTATTTTTACAGCAGTTCTCTTCCAATCATAAATTTATTTAAAAATTAATTGACACTTCAGTTTATCCTGCGTATAATAAATATTGTCTTGATATTAAGTCCCAGTAGCTCAGCAGGATAGAGCAACAGCCTTCTAAGCTGTCGGTCGGGAGTTCGAATCTCTCCTGGGACGCCATTAGCTACATATTTATCTACCAACACTAGCGTTGATTCCGGTGAAAACTTGGATTAGCGCTTTTTTTATTTGAGCTAGAGGTCGATTTCATATTAGACTTCTCCATAAGTAATCTTCCTTTGTTGTTTTCCATCCTCAATTAAAAACCTAAAAAAATAAATATAAAAATACTATCTTAGAATAATAGTGATAGGATGCAGTGAATAAAAACCTACTCAAATACTGGTGATTTTTATCGAATGATGTAACGATGAGTCGGTATATGGTAGAAGTTATCACGTTTGTATGTGATTAAATATTAAAAAAATGGATTAACATGAAATGGTATCTGAAGGTTGTAGTTTCTTTGTATAGTATTTATCGTAAATGAACGCACATGATTTATCTTGTAATAGCCTTCAATTAGACGCGTTCTTTTGCTCATGAGCTGTTCATATACCCCCATCCTAAAAGTACTTTACTTGCTATTCTCGCATGCCACAGAATGAATAAAATAATAAAAAATTTTGTCCAATTAAAAGGTTAATAGATCAATGATGTAAGCGGATACATGAAAACAGACTAATCTAAATTATCAAATAATTTTCCAAAAAGGTGTTGACGACTTTTGAAAATGGGCGTAAGATAGTCCTCAACAAAGCAAAGCACAATAAAATAAATCGAAAATGAAATTGGAAGCAGCGTTATTTTCCTTTTATTTTTACAAACGAAATTTTAGTGGTTTAAAGTGAGAAACTAAAAGCGTTGATGAGGATAAGTAGTTTTTTGATGTAGGTTTTGCAGAGAGCCGGGCAAGCTGGAAACCGGTAAACCAGTCTTAAAATGAACTCACCTCGGAGTGGAGACTTGAACAATGATAAGTAGAGTCTTCCGGGTCGAAGGAACCCGTTATCTAAGCTTAGCAGTTATTATGCTGTTACTGAGTGCGCGTGAAGATTTAAAACGCGAACAAGGGTGGTACCGTGGAATGGTGATCAAAGCCTTTTCATCCCTTGACCAATGATTGGTCAATGAGGGATGGAGAGGCTTTTTTATATTTAATTTAATTTTATTAAGGAGGTTAAAGAGCGATGGTGCGGGAAGCTGCCTTAACAGAAGAAGTGAAAACAAAGCTTGAGACGATTACAGGCGCAGACTTATTAATGGATGCGTTAGAAAGGGAAAATGTAGAAGTCGTCTTTGGCTACCCTGGCGGAGCGGTTTTGCCGATTTACGATAAGATTTATGATGCGAAATTCCTTCATGTTCTCCCTAGACATGAACAAGGCGGCATACATGCTGCAGAAGGTTACGCAAGAATTTCAGGTAAGCCTGGTGTCGTCATTGCAACATCCGGGCCTGGAGCAACGAATATCGTAACAGGTTTGGCTGATGCGATGATGGACTCATTACCAATTGTAGCTTTTACAGGTCAAGTAGCAACAAGTGTGATTGGTTCAGATGCTTTCCAAGAAGCAGATATATTAGGAATTACCACACCGATTACAAAATATAATTTTCAAATTCGCCAATTGGAGGATATTCCAAGAGTCATTAAAGAAGCCTTCTATATTGCAAAGACAGGCAGACCCGGTCCAGTGCTCATTGATATTCCTAAAGATATAGCTTCGACGATTACCGAAAGGCCCGAAGAAGTAGAAATGGAGTTACCGGGTTATCAACCGACATTAAAGCCTAATCGCCTTCAGATTCGTAAGCTCTCAGATGCGATAGGAGCAGCACAGAAACCAGTTATTTTAGCGGGGGCAGGCATTCTTCATTCGAAGGGGGCAAACGAACTCTTACAGTATGTAGAAAAAACAAAAATACCAGTTGTCCATACATTACTTGGTCTTGGTGGTTTTCCAAGTGATCATCCATTATTCATAGGCATGGCTGGCATGCACGGCTGTTACACAGCAAATATGGCTCTTTCTCAATGTGACTTATTGATTAATATTGGTGCAAGGTTCGATGACCGCTTAACAGGTAATTTGGAACACTTTGCTCCGAATGCTAAGGTTGCTCATATCGATATTGACCCTGCAGAAATTGGTAAAAATGTACCGACAGTTATTCCGGTTGTAGCAGACGCAAAGGCTGCGCTTCTCGCACTTCTTCAAGAAGAATGTAATGAACCAGCTCATAGCGAATGGATGGAGACATTAAAACAGTGGAGTGTTGCACATCCTTTCCATTATGATAAAGCATCACCAAAGTTAAAGCCGCAAAGAGTAATGGAGCTCTTGTATGAAAACACGAAGGGCGAAGCGATTGTAACGACAGATGTCGGTCAACACCAAATGTGGGCTGCGCAATACTATCGCTTTAAACATGCGGATAGGTGGGTTACATCTGGTGGGCTTGGAACGATGGGATTTGGTTTACCTTCTAGTATTGGCGCTCAAATTGCTGATCCAGATAGTTGTGTGCTTGCCATTGTCGGTGATGCAGGCTTTCAAATGTCAACACAGGAATTAGCAGTTATACAAGAAATGAACTTACCGATAAAAATCGCAATATTCAATAATCAATCCTTAGGGATGGTTAGACAATGGCAGGAGTTTTTCTATGAATCACGTTTTTCACATAGCAAGATTCCGGTTCAACCTGATTTTGTGAAGCTAGCTGAAGCTTACGATATTAAAGGTTATACCATAACGACAGAAGAAGAAGCAGAGAGAGTGTTAGCTGAAGTATTACACACAAGAGAGCCTGTATTGCTAGATTTCCGTGTCGATGCTGACGAAAATGTCTTTCCAATGATCGCTCCGGGTAAAGGGATTCATGAGATGGTAGGTGTGAAAGAATGAAGAGAATCATATCGCTCCTTGTTTTAAATAAACCTGGTGTACTTAATCGAATTACTAATTTATTTTCTAAACGTAATTATAATATCGAAAGTATTTCAGTGGGTTTATCTGAACAGGAGGGGATGTCAAGAATCACATGTGTAATTTATGTAGAGTCCGATCAACAAAGTGAGCAAATTACGAACCAGCTCAATAAACAGATAGACATACTGAAAGTGACGGATATTACAAATCAAGCAGTGGTTGCTAGAGAACTAGCTTTGATAAAGGTACAGTCTAATCCGCACTCAAGAAATGAGATTTATTCTTTAATTGAACCTTTCAGAGCTTCTGTCATTGACGTAAGCAAAGATAGTTTAGTCATCCAAATCACAGGAGAATCTGAAAAAATCGAAGCTTTCCTAGAGTTAATTAAGCCTTATGGTATTAAAGAGATTGCTAGAACGGGTACAACAGCATTCCCAAGAGGGACACAAAGACAGTCGCAACAAAAACATAATTTTTCAATTGTATAAAAAAATAAATGATGAAAAGAGGAGAATGAATAATGGCTAAAATGTACTATAACGGAGATGCAAATGAGAACTACTTAAACGGGAAAACAGTAGCAGTAATTGGATACGGATCACAAGGTCATGCGCATGCGCAAAATATGAGAGATAGTGGTGTAGAGGTAGTAATCGGCTTAAGGCAGGGAAAATCATGGCAGACAGCAGTTGAAGATGGCTTTCAAGTTTACTCAGTAGGAGAAGCGACTGCTAAAGCAGATATCGTAATGATTTTATTACCAGATGAATTGCAAACGAAAGTATATAAAGAAGAAATTGAACCAAATTTAACCAATCAAGCATTGATGTTTGCTCACGGATTTAATATCCATTTTAATCAAATCGTTCCACCGAAAGAAAGTGATGTTTTATTAGTCGCACCAAAAGGACCAGGTCATTTAGTAAGAAGAACATATGAAGAGGGAGCGGGTGTACCAGCGTTATTCGCTGTTCACCAAGATGTATCGGGTGAAGCAAGAGAATTAGCACTAGCTTATGCAAGAGCAATTGGTGCACTAAGAGCCGGGGGCTTAGAAACGACATTTAAAGAAGAGACAGAAACAGATTTATTCGGAGAACAGGCAGTATTATGTGGCGGACTGACTTCTCTTGTTAAAGCAGGATTTGAAACGTTAACGGAAGCAGGTTATCAGCCGGAACTCGCCTACTTTGAATGTCTCCATGAACTCAAATTAATTGTTGACCTTATGTATGAAGGTGGATTAGAAGGAATGAGATATTCTATTTCAGATACAGCACAATGGGGAGATTTCGTCAGTGGCCCACGGGTTGTAGATGAACGGGTAAAAGCAGAAATGAAAGAAGTATTAAAAGATATTCAAGAAGGTAAATTTGCTAAAGGTTGGATTATGGAAAACCAGGTGAATCGTCCAGTGTTTACAGCTATTAATGCAAAAGAAAGTGAACATGAAATTGAAAGAGTTGGTAGAGAGCTTCGCAAAATGATGCCATTCGTCCAAAACAATAAAAAGAAAGAAGTGGTGAGCAGTGCAACAAATTAATATATTCGATACAACGCTTAGAGATGGAGAACAGTCAGCAGGAGTCAACTTGAACTTCTCTGAGAAATTAGAGATTGCTAGACAGCTAGAAAGACTGAATGTAAACATCATCGAAGCAGGTTTTCCAGCCGCGTCTAAAGGAGATTTTGGATCGGTAAAATCTATTGCAGAAACAGTGAAGAACGCTTCTGTAACAGGTTTAGCGAGAGCGGTTTTATCGGATATAGATGCAGCATGGGACTCATTGAAGGGAGGAGCCGAACCAAGGCTCCATACCTTCTTGGCAACTAGTCCTATCCATCGTGATTACAAACTTAAAATGACAAAAGAGCAAGTAGTGGAAACGGCAGTTAACACCGTTAAGTATGCGGCGGAACGCTTCTCCATTGTCCAATGGTCAGCAGAGGATGCTTCAAGGACAGAATTGCCCTTCTTGGCAGAAATCGTGGAGAAAGTCATCCAAGCAGGAGCAAGGGTGATTAACATTCCGGACACAGTCGGATATGCAACACCGAAGGAATATGGAGAGATTTTTAAATATTTAAAAAATAATGTCCCGTCTATTGATAAAGTAGCATTATCAGCTCATTGCCATGATGATCTAGGGATGGCGACAGCGAATTCTTTAGCTGCGATCGAAAATGGTGCGACACAAATAGAGGGAACGATTAACGGAATTGGTGAGCGAGCGGGCAATGCAGCGCTTGAGGAAATAGCTGTCGCCCTTCACATTAGAAAAGATTTCTATAATGCCCAAACAACGTTAAACCTAGGGGAGATTAGCCGAACAAGTAGCCTTGTAAGCAAACTTTCCGGAATGCCTGTCCCAGCAAATAAAGCCATTATTGGAGCAAACGCTTATGCTCATGAATCTGGTATTCATCAAGATGGCGTATTAAAAGAAGTAACCACTTATGAAATTATTTCACCGCAATTAGTCGGTGTGCAATCTAACTCTCTTGTTCTTGGTAAACATTCAGGACGACATGCATTTAAAAATCGTTTAGACGAATTAGGATTAGATGTGGCAGACGAAGATATCAAACCACTATTTACCGTATTCAAAGATTTAGCCGATCGCAAAAAAGAGATGACAGATGAAGACTTAGTCGCCCTTGTGCTAGAAGAAAAATTGTCGAAGGAACAACGATTCTATGAATTAATTCAAATTCAAATTCAGTACGGTACGAATCAAGTGCCGACAGCAACGGTTACATTATCCGGTAGCGATAATCAAGTGATCCAGGAAGCGGGTACGGGTGCAGGTAGTATTGAGGCACTGTATAACACATTAGAAGCAAGTGTGAATGGTGAGATTAGTTTACTCGATTATCGCATTCAATCAGTTGGTGCCGGTAGAGATGCACTTGCGCAAGTGTTCGTTAAGTTAGCTTACCAAGGGGTAGAAACGAGCGGTCGAGGGCTCGCTCAAGATGTGCTCGAAGCATCAGCAAAAGCTTATTTAAATGCAGTTAACCGAGTTATATATATGAAGGAAAAAACGGAACCAGCTATGCAGAATAGTTAACATACATTTTAATCGGAGGGATAAAAGATGAAAAAACGTATCGCTGTACTACCAGGAGACGGGATCGGGAAAGAAGTTGCAAAGGGAGCAGTTGAAATTCTCCAAGCAGTCGGAGAGCGCTATAATCACCAATTTGAATTTTCTTATGGTATGATTGGCGGCCATGCGATTGATGAAAAAGGCAAACCACTTCCGGAAGAAACCATTCAACTATGCAAAGAAAGCGATGCGATTCTTTTAGGAGCAGTGGGTGGTCCTAAATGGGACCAAGTAAATCCTGAGATCCGTCCGGAGAGAGGGTTATTACAAATCCGTAAAGAGCTTAATCTCTATGCCAATCTTCGTCCAACAACTTATTTTGAAAGTTTGGCGCAATCTTCTCCTCTAAAAGATGAAGTGATCCAAGGTGTAGACTTATTGATGGTACGCGAATTAACTGGCGGATTATATTTTGGTCAACCGAGTGAACGCATGGATGCTAACGGGGAGTCTGCGGTAGTCGATACACTATTTTATAAAAAAGCAGAAATGAAGCGTGTAATCGAAAAAGCGTTTGTTTTAGCAGATAAGAGAAGAAAAAAAGTCACATCTATTGATAAAGCAAACGTGCTTGAATCAAGTAGGATGTGGAGGGAAACGGCAGAGGAAGTGGCAAAAGATTATCCGCATGTGTATCTTGAGCATATGTTAGTTGACAATGCGGCGATGCAGATGGTGACAAATCCTAAACAGTTTGATGTTGTCGTAACCGAGAATATGTTTGGTGACATTTTAAGTGATGAGGCTTCCGTTTTAACCGGTTCATTAGGTATGCTACCATCTGCTAGTTTATCTGAGAAGGGTCCATATTTATTTGAACCGATTCATGGTTCGGCACCTGATATCGCTGGCAAAAACGTGGCCAATCCGTTAGCAATGATTTTATCTGCTGCGATGATGCTTCGTGAATCGTTCGGGTTAGAAACAGAAGCGAATGAAGTAGAACGTGCTGTAAAACAAGTGTTAGATGCAGGCTTTAGAACGAGTGATATTGCGGAATTCGGCCAACAAGTGACATCGACAACAGAAATGATTGCGGAAGTAAAAGCGATGCTACTTGATAATGAAGCCATTATGCATATTATGGGTGCGTACGCTTAAATAATGGAGAAGGGACACGGCCCTATTGTGGGTCCGTGTTTCTTTTAGAAAGGTGTGAATATTAATGGGGCAATCAATTATAGAGAAAATATGGGAACAACATATTGTTCATCAAGAAGAGGGAAAGCCGGACTTATTGTACATTGATCTGCATTTAGTGCATGAAGTAACATCGCCGCAAGCATTTTCTGGCTTAAGAATGAAAGGAAGAACGGTTAGAAGACCAGATAAAACCTTCGCTACGATGGATCATAATATCCCAACAGATAATCGTAAAGTCATTAATGATAAGATTGCATTAAACCAGATGACAACACTAGAAAAAAACTGTGAAGAGTTCCAAATACGACTAGCAGGAATTGATCATCCAGACCAAGGAATTGTTCATGTCATTGGTCCGGAATTAGGCCTAACGCAACCAGGGATGACAATTGTATGTGGCGATAGTCATACATCCACACACGGTGCATTCGGCTCAATTGCATTCGGTATCGGTACAAGTGAGGTGGAGCATGTGTTAGCCACACAAACCATCTGGCGCCAAAAACCGAAAACGCTAAAAATCGAAATCAATGGCAAAAGGCAACAAGGTGTATCAGCAAAAGATGTTATCCTATATGTTCTTTCTCAATATGGGTTTGATTTTGGAACAGGACATGTCATTGAATATACGGGAGAAGTAATTGATCATATGTCTATGGAAGAGCGGATGACGATTTGTAATATGTCGATAGAAGGTGGCGCGAGGGCTGGATTAGTGAACCCTGATGAAACAACATTTTCTTACTTAAGAGGACGTAAGTATGTCCCAACAGGGGAAGCCTTTGAACAGCTAGTGACAAAATGGCAATCATTAGTGTCGGATGAAGATGCAACTTATGATCGTGTGATTACTATTGATGCAGCCAATATTGCCCCAATGGTTAGCTGGGGGACAAACCCAGCGATGACCTCTAAAGTTACTGATTCAATTCCTACATCAAGTGATTATGAAACAGCTGTGGAAAAGAAATCACTTGAGAGTGCTCTTAAATACATGGGACTAGAGGAAGGACAGAAAATAGAAGATATTCATATTCAACATGTATTTATCGGTTCTTGTACCAATTCACGACTAGAAGATCTACGTGAGGCTGCTTCTGTAATCAAAGGCAATAAAGTTCATCCTGATGTGCGAGCACTAGTTGTGCCAGGTTCACAAACGGTCAAGTCGCTTGCAGAAGAAGAAGGTCTAGATGAAATTTTTAGAGAAGCTGGGTTTGAATGGAGAGATTCGGGTTGCAGTATGTGTTTGAGTATGAATAATGATATTGTCCCTAGCGGTGAACATTGTGCTTCCACATCTAATCGGAATTTTGAGGGTCGGCAAGGATCTGGAGCGAGAACTCATTTAGTCAGTCCAATTATGGCTGCAGCAGCAGCTATTCATGGTCATTTTGTCGATGTTAGAAAAATGGTTGAAAGACAACCAGTAAGATAGGGAGCGGAGTAGATGACTGGATTTAAAACTTTAAAGGAAAAAGCGATTGCATTTGACCGTGCCAATGTAGATACAGATCAGATTATTCCTAAGCAATTTCTAAAACGAATTGAAAAAACGGGCTTTGGTCAATATTTGTTCTATGACTGGCGTTATATGGCAGATGGTAGTTTAAACCCAACATTTGAACTGAATCAAGATAAAAATCAACATGCATCGATTTTAATTGCAAATGAGAACTTCGGATGTGGGTCGTCTAGGGAGCATGCTCCGTGGGCCCTCCTAGATTATGGGTTCAAAGTGATATTAGCACCATCCTTCGCAGATATTTTTCATCAGAATTGCTTGAAAAATGGTGTGTTACCGATTGCGTTACCAAAGGAGCAAATTGTGCAATTACTTGAAAAAGGCAAACAACAGCCTTATCAATTAGAAGTGAATCTAGAGAAGCAAACAATTGGTGATGAAACAGGGTTCCAAGTATCATTTGAAATTGATGCTTATTGGAAAACGATGCTAATGAATGGGTGGGATGAGATTGAAATTACCTTGCAATTAGCTGATCACATCACTGCATATGAACAAGCATTAAGATAAGAAATGAATCATTACTTGTGAGCCCGTATGCATCGTATATAGGGCTCATTTTTTCATGAAGTTTTTCCGCTAAACCTCTCAATGGCACAATCCTTTTGCATTTTTCTCTTTTCATGCTACACTTACCTCTAAATAAGGAATTAAAGGGACGTAGGCAAAATGACAAAACATAATCGTGATGACAAAAAAAATAAAGTGATTCCCTTTCCCTTTTTAGATAGGCGTTTATTAGAGAAAGGGTTAGAGGCTCTACACCGTAGGGAGTTTCAAGAGGCAGTAGAATTCTTAACAGAAGCTTCAGAGCTAAATGATAAGGATGAAGATATTCAAACAGGTCTTGTGCTTGCCTTTTTTGAATCAGGTCAATTACAACATGCGCAAAAACAAGCGGAATACATGCTCCATAATGGGATAGGTGACTACCTTCAAGTGGTAGATATGTATTTGATGATATTAGTACAATTACATCGCTACGATGAAATTGTGACCACTATTGAATACTTATTTGAAGAGAACAAAGTACCTCATGAAAAATTTGAACATTTTAGTCGGTTGTTAGAATTCAGCCGTAGAATGGCTGAAGCAGATATAAAGTCCAGTGAGGTAGAGGACGACTCGGAAACTCACCTACAGCTTTTTGAAATAAAAGATCAACAAGAACAGATGATGCTCGCTAAAGAATTGGCAGAAAAGAATATTGTGCACAATGTAAAAGAAATCCTTTTCTATTTACGATCTGAGGAGGGACATCCCTTCTTTAAGACATTACTTCTCGATGTGTTAAAACAGTATCTATATAATAAGGAAGTTATTGTTGAAAAAATGGGTAATATAAAAAGTTTCGTTCCTGCACATTTGCCGGACTTTGAGCATTTCCAACAAAGGGTTGAAATGCTCAAAGTGTTAGAAGAGAAAATGGAGCAAGATGACCCCATTTTACTTGAACATGCTGCATCTCTTGTGAACCGTCATTTATTTCTCATGTATCCGATAGAATTAGAACCATTTTCGATTGAAACATGGTCTGCAGCTTATCATACTCTTGCAATTGATTACTTAGGAATGGACCTTGCTGTGGATGAGATGCTTGAGAAATATTGTGTCGAAGAAGAGGATTATCATGCAGCTATTACTTATATTGAAGCAATAGAAGAATTTTCTTATCCTAAAATATAGTCTCATTGTTGAAAGCTAGAGACGTTATGTTATAATATAATGGTTGTATTATGTGGATAGAAAGCTGATTCACCTTATATAAATGAATAATCGATTAGACATATTCATTCTATTTGCTGTGAATGAAATGATCATAGATTTTGGAGGGAAATAATAGTATGTCTGCTAAATTTGAAAAGTTAGAAGGGAACCAAGGGGTTCTTACAATTGAAGTAGATGCAGAGAAGTTAAACGAAGGTTTAGACGCTGCATTTAAAAAAGTAGTTAAACAAGTAAATGTTCCTGGCTTCAGAAAAGGTAAAATGCCTCGCAGCCTATTTGAAAAACGCTTTGGTGTTGAGTCTTTATACCAAGATGCAGTTGATTTTCTTTTGCCAGAAGCGTATGCAAATGCAATTGATGAAACAGGCATTGAGCCAGTTGATCGTCCTGAAATCGATGTAGAACAAATTGAAAAAGGTAAAGCGCTTATTTTCACTGCGAAAGTAACTGTAAAACCTGAAGTAGAACTTGGCGAATATAAAGGCCTTGAAGTAGAAAAATTCGATACAGAAGTAACGGATGAAGATGTAGAAAACGAATTAAAAGGCCTACAAGAAAAACAAGCTGAGCTTGTTGTTAAAGAAGAAGGTACAGCAGAACAAGGTGATACAGTTGTTATCGACTTTGAAGGTTTCGTTGATGGAGAAGCATTCGAAGGTGGAAAAGGTGATAACTTCTCATTAGAACTTGGTTCTGGACAATTCATTCCAGGTTTTGAAGAAGAATTAATTGGTGTTTCTGCTGGAGAATCTAAAGAAGTAAATGTTACGTTCCCAGAAGAATATCACGCTGCTGAGCTTGCGGGTAAAAAAGCAGTATTCAAAACGACTGTACATGAAATCAAAACAAAAGAACTTCCTGCATTAGATGATGAATTCGCTAAAGATGTAGATGAAGAAGTTGAAACATTAGATGCATTAAAAGAAAAAACGAAGAAACAACTAGTTGATAGTAAAAACCATGAAGCAGAGCACCATGTGCGTGATACTGTAGTAGAAAAAGCAGCAGAAAACACGACAATTGATATTCCAGCTGCAATGGTTGATACTGAATTAGATCGCATGATGCAAGAATTCGAACAACGTATACAAATGCAAGGTATGAACCTTGAGCTTTATTATCAATTCTCTGGACAAGATGAGTCTGCATTACGTGAGCAAATGAAAGTTGACGCAGAGAAGCGCGTGCGTATTAACTTAACTCTTGAAGCAATTGCTGCTGCAGAAAACATCGAAGTTTCTGAAGATGAAATAAACGAAGAAGTAAATAAAATGGCTGAAATGTATAATATGACAGCTGAAAATATTCAAATGGCGCTTGGTGGTAGCCTTGATGGTTTACAATCTGATATTAAAGCGAAAAAAGCAATCGATTTACTTGTAGAAAATAGTAAAACTGTTTAAAATGAATATAACAAAGTAACGGTAGCAACCCGGAACTTAAACATAACAAGGCGCGATCACATCGTGCCTTGTTTTCTACAATTTTAGATAATACATAATAGCAGTACGGCAAAAGCAGGATACCTTATCACATACATAACTGCCTGAAAAAAATTCCACTTATGGATGGGCATAAAAATGGACATGCTTATGGAAGTACAAGTTTTATTGAGTGATTTCCTTCTGCGAATCATGAATAACGTATTACGTACATAACTTAGAGGTAAGTGTTATTATTTCCTGTCTTTTGCTGAAGTGTGTTACAATGCAATACATAACTTAAAGGTTAGTTTTTATCAAGCGTTTTTAATAAGAACTGGCGAGTGAATTGGCTCAAATATTTAGCTAATGATAAACAAAAGTTCGCAGAAGATATATCGCTTAGAAGTTTGATCAAGGGGTGAAGGATTTGTTTAAATTTAATGATGAAAAAGGTCAATTAAAGTGTTCCTTCTGTGGGAAAACACAAGATCAAGTTCGTAAGCTAGTAGCTGGTCCTGGTGTTTACATTTGTGACGAATGTATTGAATTATGCACCGAGATTGTGGAAGAAGAACTTGGAACAGAGGAAGAAGTTGAATTTAAGGATGTGCCAAAGCCGTCCGAGATTCGCGACATTCTCGATGAATATGTAATTGGTCAAGACCAAGCAAAGAAAAACCTAGCTGTAGCAGTTTACAATCATTACAAACGAATTAATTCGAACAGTAAAGTAGATGATGTAGAACTGGCAAAAAGTAATATTGCAATGATTGGGCCAACAGGAAGTGGTAAAACTTTACTAGCTCAAACTTTAGCAAGAATTCTAAATGTACCATTCGCAATTGCAGATGCGACTTCATTAACAGAAGCAGGTTATGTTGGTGAAGATGTTGAGAATATTCTCCTAAAGCTTATCCAATCTGCTGACTATGACGTGGAGAAGGCTGAAAAAGGCATTATTTATATTGATGAGATTGATAAAGTGGCACGTAAGTCAGAAAATCCGTCGATTACAAGAGATGTATCTGGTGAAGGTGTGCAACAAGCATTATTGAAAATTCTTGAAGGCACTGTTGCCAGCGTACCTCCACAAGGTGGAAGAAAACATCCGCATCAAGAATTTATTCAAATTGATACGACGAACATCTTATTTATTTGCGGTGGTGCCTTCGATGGGATCGAACAAATCATTAAACGCCGTTTAGGTCAAAAAGTGATCGGTTTCGGTTCGGATAATAAGCAGAAAGAACTTGAACAAAATGAGTTGCTATCTAAAGTTTTACCAGAGGACTTATTGCGTTTCGGTTTAATTCCTGAATTTATTGGTCGTCTACCGGTTATTGCAAGCTTAACACCATTAGATGAAGAAGCATTAATTGAAATTTTAACTAAGCCGAAAAATGCTTTAGTAAAACAATTCCAAAAAATGCTTGAATTAGATGATGTTGAGTTAGAATTCGAGGATGAAGCACTAATCGAAATTGCTAAGAAGGCAATTGAAAGAAAAACAGGTGCCCGTGGATTACGTTCAATTATTGAAGGAATCATGCTTGATGTCATGTTTGATTTACCTTCTCGTGAAGATATTAAAAAATGTATCATTACAAAAGATACGGTCCTTGAGAATGGTTCACCAAAGCTATTACTTGAAGACGGTACTATTGTGAAAGAAGAAAGAAAAACGTCTGCATAAGTTTGAAAGGAACTAAACTTCGGTTTAGTTCCTTTTCTATTACCTCCAACAAAAAGGGTGAAGGACGATAGAGAAAAAAGATAAGTAATTTCGCCCCATCTA
The DNA here is from genome assembly GCF_038006865.1 of Cytobacillus sp. FSL R7-0696. Lineage (NCBI taxonomy): Bacteria > Bacillati > Bacillota > Bacilli > Caryophanales > Bacillaceae > Cytobacillus > Cytobacillus sp. FSL R7-0696. Next base: position 3,061,275 of record NZ_JBBOWA010000001.1, read on the forward strand.
CGGAGTAAACGGTAGTTGCTCGTAATTGTAGAGTGGAAATCGCAAAGATAGCAGAGGAAAGTCGATTAGCTCGTGCATGTAGAGTGGAAATGTCAAAGATAGCAGACAAAGTCAATTAGCTCGTACATCCAACGTGAAAACCACAAAGATGGCTGAACAAAACCAACTCACTCGAAAAAGACCTTATAGTCAAGGTAAGCTGTGGGTTCTTTTAACGTAAAATAATAAATCCGTAAAAAATAGTAAAACTTGTTAATTACAGTACGATCGAGGTTTATTACTAGAGGTTAAACAGTAGATGAAAAGAATATACCACTTTCTTATGTATCACAATTACAGCTAAACAAAAGGCAAAATTTATTTCATTGATTTCCTTTTTTACTAAACTATAATAAATGCTAAAACAACCATAAGCTTCCTCTCATTGAATTTAAAATTCTTGTTTATTCCAACTTTGCGCAGGAGATACTATCCATTAACAGCAAGAAAATGTTCAGGAGGGAATAGGATGAGTTGGACGGGAATTGCATTGTTTGTACAGCTATTTTTTGGGATTGTTATTGGGCTCTATTTTTGGAACTTACTTAAAAACCAACGTACACAAAAAGTCTCTATTGATAGAGAGTCTCGTAAAGAAATGGATCAATTAAAGAAGATGAGGTCAATAAAGCTGTCAGAACCTCTGTCAGAGAAAGTTAGGCCAACGACCTTTGATGATATTGTAGGTCAAGAAGATGGCATAAAATCACTTAAAGCGGCACTTTGTGGCCCAAATCCTCAGCATGTCATTATTTATGGGCCTCCTGGAGTAGGTAAAACAGCTGCAGCCAGATTAGTATTAGAAGAAGCAAAGAAAAATCAAAAATCACCATTTAAACCATCCTCAGTCTTTATTGAACTAGATGCGACAACCGCTCGCTTTGATGAAAGAGGGATTGCTGATCCACTTATTGGATCTGTACATGATCCGATTTATCAAGGGGCAGGAGCAATGGGGCAGGCAGGAATCCCACAACCAAAACAAGGAGCAGTCACAAATGCCCATGGTGGGGTCTTGTTTATAGATGAAATTGGGGAGTTACATTCTATTCAAATGAATAAGTTGTTAAAAGTGTTAGAAGATCGCAAAGTATACCTTGAAAGCGCTTATTATAATGAAGAAAATATGCAAATTCCTTCTCATATACATGATATCTTTAAAAATGGTTTACCGGCAGATTTTCGGTTAGTGGGTGCGACAACAAGAACACCTAATGAATTGCCTCCAGCTATTCGTTCACGTTGTATGGAAGTGTTTTTCCGGGAATTAACCGAAGAAGAAATCGCAGAAGTTGCTAAAAAGGCAGCCGATAAAGTGAACTTAAGAATAAGTGAACAAGCTTTACAAACATTAGCATCTTATGCAAGAAACGGCCGTGAATCAGTCAACTTAGTACAAACGACGGCGAGTCTTGCAATACAAGAAGAGCGCGATTATATTAAGGACGAAGATGTGGAGTGGGTTATCCAATCAAGTCAGTTAGTGCCGAGAATGGAAAGAAAAATCGGAGAAACAGCAAAGGTTGGTTTAGTTAATGGCTTGGCTGTTCATGGACCTAATTCCGGTGCTTTATTAGAGATTGAAGTTACTGTGATTCCTGCTAAAGAAAAAGGATCAATTAATATTACAGGAATTGTAGAAGAAGAAAGTATTGGCGGACAAGGAAAATCGATTCGAAGAAAGAGTATGGCACGTGGCTCAATTGAGAATGTGATTACAGTTCTTCGCTCAATGGGTGTACCTGCAGATGATTATGATATTCATGTGAACTTCCCTGGTGGTGTGCCGATTGATGGACCATCTGCTGGGATTGCAATGGCTACAGGTATTTATTCAGCTATTTATAAACATCCAATAGACAATACAGTGGCAATGACAGGAGAAATTAGTATTCATGGTGCTGTTAAGCCTATTGGCGGAGTATATCCAAAAGTAAAAGCTGCTAAAAAAGCTGGTGCAAAGACGGTTATTATCCCTGAAGAGAATATGCAATCGATATTAAATGAGGTGGAAGGAATTCAAATTGTTACCGTTAAAACGTTGAATGAGGTGTTCGAGTTCGCCCTTCACAAAGAATATCAACATGAAAAGCCGTTAATTTCACCACTAGATGCGTCAGCGATTGATCTTGCTAAAAAGGAAAGTATGTGAGGTACTAATAACTTCGGCAACAACTGCCGGAGTTTTTCATTCCCTTCGTTTTAAAGTCCTATAAATAGGGAATGAAATAAGTAATTGTCAAGCTAGAAATGAAGAAAACAAACAAAACGGTTGTACTTTTTAACTCTTTTCGCAAACGAACTAGATTAAAAAAGTCGACACTGTGAAGTAAATAAGATAAAATTGTACAAAGAAAATGAATTGAAATCTTGATACATATGCATTTTGGAGGTGCAAGTATATGACGAATAAGAAAGAGATCATCGTCCCCCTCCTGCCGCTTCGAGGTTTGCTCGTTTATCCTACAATGGTCCTGCACTTAGATGTAGGTCGTGATAAATCAGTACAAGCACTTGAAAAAGCAATGGTAGATGACCATTTAATCTTTTTAACAACACAAAAGGACATTTCTATAGATGAGCCTGACAGCAATGATTTATATCATTTAGGTACTCTTACTCGGGTAAAACAGATGCTCAAATTGCCCAATGGTACGATTCGTGTACTAGTAGAAGGACTTAAACGTGCAAAAATAGCAGAGGTTTTAGATGATGAAGACTATTTTTCAGTAAAAGTTGAAGCATTCGAAGAGTCTGAATCTCGCGATGTAGAAGACCAAGCATTAATGCGTACTCTTTTAAGTCATTTTGAACAATACATAAAAGTATCTAAAAAAATATCAACAGAAACATTTACATCTGTTACAGATATTGAAGAACCCGGTCGTTTAGCTGATATTATTGCTTCTCATCTTCCTTTAAAACTTAAAGAGAAACAGGAAATCTTGGAGACGATTAATATAAAAGATCGTTTGAATCGTGTGATCAGCATTATTCATAACGAAAAAGAAGTGCTTAATTTAGAAAAGAAAATCGGTAATCGAGTAAAGAAATCGATGGAAAGAACGCAGAAAGAATATTATTTGCGCGAACAGATGAAAGCCATTCAAACCGAATTAGGTGATAAAGAAGGTAAAACAGGAGAAATTGCAGATTTAAAAGCGAAAATCACAGAAGCAAATATGCCTAGTAATGTAGAAAATACTGCATTAAAAGAGTTAAATCGTTACGAAAAGGTTCCTTCTAGTTCGGCAGAGAGCTCTGTTATTCGTAATTATATCGATTGGCTATTAGCTATACCTTGGTCTAAAGAAACGGTCGATGATTTAAACATCAACAAAGCAGAGAAAATCCTTGATCGAGATCATTATGGTTTAGAGAAAGTAAAAGAGAGAGTGCTTGAGTATTTGGCGGTTCAACAGTTAACGAACTCTTTAAAAGGCCCTATCCTCTGTCTCGTTGGACCTCCGGGTGTAGGGAAAACAAGTCTCGCGAAATCAATCGCCTCCTCACTCAACCGAAATTTTGTCCGGGTATCTTTAGGTGGTGTCCGTGATGAATCAGAAATTCGCGGTCATCGAAGAACATATGTTGGCGCAATGCCTGGTAGAGTGATCCAGGGGATGAAAAAAGCAGGAACAGTCAATCCAGTATTTTTATTAGATGAGATTGATAAAATGTCTAATGATTTTCGTGGAGACCCTTCATCAGCAATGCTTGAAGTATTAGATCCTGAGCAAAATCATAACTTCAGTGATCACTATATTGAAGAGACATATGATTTATCGAAAGTTATGTTCATTGCTACGGCTAACAATTTAAGTACAATTCCAGGACCATTATTAGATCGCATGGAAGTCATTTCAATTGCTGGTTATACAGAACATGAGAAGCTTCATATTGCCAAGGACCATCTTTTGCCAAAACAAATTAAAGAGCATGGTCTTTCGAAATCTCAATTGCAAGTGAGAGATGATGCTGTTCAAGCTGTTGTTCGTTATTATACTAGAGAAGCTGGTGTTAGGAGTTTAGAACGTCAACTGGCTAGTATTTGTAGAAAAACGGCAAAAATTATTGTATCAGAGACGAAGAAAAGAGTAGTAGTTACGGCGAAATCACTTGAAGATTTCTTAGGTAAGAAACGTTTTAGATACGGCCAAGCTGAATTAGAGGATCAAGTCGGTATCGCTACAGGACTTGCTTATACAACTGTAGGCGGAGATACACTTCAAATCGAAGTCTCTTTATCAAAAGGTAAAGGCAAGTTAGTCTTAACTGGTAAACTTGGTGAAGTGATGAAAGAATCCGCTCAAGCAGCTTTTAGTTATGTGCGTTCAAATGCGAAGGAATTAGGGATTGATGAGAACTTTCATGAGAAATTCGATATTCATATTCACGTTCCAGAAGGGGCTGTTCCTAAAGATGGTCCATCTGCAGGAATCACAATGACTACTGCACTTGTTTCAGCATTAACCGGTGTACCAATTAGAAGAGAAGTAGGAATGACAGGTGAAGTAACGTTGCGTGGTCGTGTCTTACCTATCGGTGGATTAAAGGAGAAATCACTAAGTGCTCATCGGGCGGGATTAACGAAAATTATCTTACCAAAAGATAATGAAAAGGATATAGATGATATTCCAGAATCGATTCGTGAGGAACTTTCATTTGTGCTTGTATCCCATGTAGATGAAGTGCTTAAAGCAGCGTTAGTAGACGGGGTGGAACAATGAAGGTTGTAAGTTCAGATATTGTCATCAGTGCCGTAAAGCCTGAGCAATATCCAGATGTAGAGTTACCAGAATTCGCATTAGCAGGTCGATCGAATGTAGGAAAATCTTCTTTTATTAATAAAATGTTGAATCGTAAAGGATTAGCAAGAATATCTTCTAAGCCAGGAAAAACGCAAACATTAAACTTTTATCTTATTAATGAAATCTTACATTTTGTTGATGTACCAGGATATGGCTATGCAAAAGTGTCAAAAAAAGAAAGAGAAGCATGGGGGAAAATGATTGAGACATACCTCACTTCTCGAGAACAATTACGAGCGGTTGTTCTGATTGTGGATTTAAGACATCAGCCTACTAAAGATGATGTTATGATGTATGAATTCCTTAAACATTATGAGATTCCTTGTATCATTATTGCCACAAAAGCTGATAAAGTACCAAAATCGAAATGGCAGAAACATATTAAAGTGACGAGAGAAACCCTTGATGTTGACCCTAGTGACTCCCTTATCTTGTTCTCTTCAGAAACAGGAAAAGGGAAAGAAGAAGCATGGGCCGCTATGAAAGGATTGATGTAACCGGGTTCAAGGTTAATATCAAACAAACATTTAAAAAGGCGAACAAACCGGATGAAGCCGGATTTGTTCGCCTTTTTTTTGTTAATGATTTCATTTGCTATATCTTTCATCTTGGTAGTATTCAATGGTTATCAAAATAAGTGAAAAGTTAATCATTTTTTTGAAGTTTACGTTTATTTTTCTGAATTTAGGGAAATTAGACTATGTACGTAAATTTCGGTTTACATAATTTCACTTGAATCAAGTGAGCCCTTCTCCCGCTATACTTAGTAATAGAGATGATATAGGAGGATACATGTTTAATAAGGAGGATAGAGTATAAGAGGGATGTGTGAGACTTTCTTACAGTTTTATATCTTAAAATATCATAAAATATGAATTTTGAGAATAATTTGTAAGAGTGGTAAGGTTGATAGCGTATATGAAAAAAGAACATACAAGGGGGATATTTTACTAGTGAAAAAGATACTTAAGGGAATGATTGTTGCTGCATCTGTAGCTGTATTAGCTGCATGTGGCTCAAATGAAGAAGCGAGTAGTGGAGGAATGGATTTAGCAGAGGAAGGGAAATTCACTTATGCTTCATCGGGAGAATTTAATCCATTTAGTGTAACGCAAGATGATGGTTCAATGACAGGTTTCGACATTGAAGTAGCAGAAGCAGTTGCAAAAGAGCTAGGACTAGAACCAGTGCAGCAAAAATTTAAATTCGGTGGAATTGTTGAAGGTGTAAAATCAGGACGTTTTGATGCGGCTGTTGCTAGTCATACAATAACAGAAGAAAGATTACAAGCTGTTGATTTCTCGATTCCTTACTATTATTCAGGCCCACAAATTTATGTGAGACCGGATAGTGATGTAGAAACATTAGAAGATTTAGAAGGTCTTGAAGTAGCTGTAGCTAAAGGAACAACGTATCAAAAAACAGTATCAGAAGTTACTGATAATATTAAGTTTTATGATAGCGATGTCGTAGCACTCGAGGCTTTATCTAATGGGAAGCATGATGCTGTAATTACCGATTTTGTTACAGGTAAAGAAGCGATCGGTGCGGGTATGAATATTGAGGGAAAACAGCTTTTAGAAAAAAGTGAGCAAGCGATTGCTGTAGCCAAAGACAATGAAGAGCTACTTGAAAAAATTAACGATGCATTAGAGAAGCTTCATGAAGATGGAACCTTGACTGAAATTAGCAAGGAATATATCGGCGAAGATATTACTGTAGAATCAGAAGAATAATTTTCTGTTGGCGAATGCATCTCCGTTTATTGCGTATGCATTCGCCTCTTGTATCTAAAGAGAAAATACATTTTACCTTAAGGAGGAAATATGGACATACTAACAACGTTTGTTGACACCTTCCCAATGTTTTTTGAGGGAATGCTCCTAACTTTTCAATTAACAATAGTCTCAATTTTTATTGCTATTTTTATCGGTCTCTTTTTTGCTATGTTAAAGATATCTAAAGTGAAAGTATTAGAGTGGATTGCGGACCTCTATATCTTCTTAGTCAGAGGAACACCTCTCGTTGTGCAAATCTTTATCTTTTATTTCGGTTTAACTTCATTAAATATTTCCGGTTTTTGGTCCGTTGTTTTAGGTTTAGCCTTCCATAATGGTGCCTATATTGCAGAGATTTTCAGAGGAGCCATTCAATCTATTGAAAGTGGTCAAATGGAGGCAGGTCGTTCCCTAGGGATGAGTGCAGGCTTAACAATGAGAAGAATTATTTTACCACAAGCAAGCAGACGCGCTTTGCCACCACTCGGGAATCAATTTATTATTGCGTTAAAGGATTCTTCACTAGCTTCGTTTGTAGGTGTCTATGAGCTCTTTAATATTGCCACAACACAAGGATCAATCAATTATGATTATATGACTTACTTATTGATTGTTGCCGTCTATTATTTAGTGCTTGTTCTTCTATTTACAGTGATTGTGAACCTTGTTGAGAAGAAAATGTCTAATAGTGAGCGATAGAAAGGGATGAATATAGATGAGTGAATCAGTTATGATTAGTATAGAGAAATTAAATAAGTCTTTTGGTGATCTTCATGTATTAAAAGATATTGATTTTACAGTAAAAGAAAGCGATGTTGTTTGTCTAATAGGTGCCAGTGGTTCTGGTAAAAGCACATTGCTAAGATGTCTTAACTTTCTAGAATTAAAAGATAGTGGAACAATTACATTAGAGGGTGAAGTAATAGAAAAAGACTCTCATGACTTAAATGAAATTAGACAGAGAGTTGGAATGGTGTTTCAGCACTTTCATCTCTTCCCTCATAAAACAGTCATACAAAATATAATGGAAGCACCGATGCAAGTGAAAAAATTATCGAAAAAGGATGCAGAGGAACAAGCGTTAGTACTCTTAGATAAAGTTGGCTTATCGGATAAGAAAGATGTTTACCCATCTAAACTATCAGGTGGTCAAAAACAGCGTGTTGCCATTGCAAGGGCATTAGCGATGAAGCCGGATGTAATGCTGTTTGATGAACCAACTTCTGCACTAGACCCAGAATTAGTTGGTGAAGTGTTAGCAACAATGAAAGAACTTGCTGAAGAAGGAATGACGATGATTGTCGTCACGCATGAAATGGGATTTGCGCGGGAAGTGGCAGATTGGGCAGTGTATATGCATGATGGTAAAATCGTTGAAGTCGGTCATCCTGAAGAGTTATTTAATCATCCAAAGGAAGAAAGAACGAAAAGCTTCCTAGATTCTGTTCTTTAAAAAGAGTTAATTACTAAAACGAAAAAAACGAACATTTTCTTTGCAGATATGTTCGTTTTTTCAATGGAAGTTTCTAATAGATTATTTTCTTTTAATAAGGAAAAAGAGGCCAATGATAATAAAAATAGCAGGCCAGAATTTCGTTATGTATGAAACGATTTCACCGTAGCTACCTGCATATTGCAAAATTTTTTCATAAAATAATAAAGTAATGGCTAATACTAACATAAGAAACCCTTGCAAGAGGCCATTGCCTGTTTTTAAGTAATATAATAAAAAGGCAAGGGCAATAATAAGGACAAAGGCACCAATATGATTAGGCCATATGCTTAAACGATCAACAATGATGAAATGTAAACCAAACCCAAAGAGAATCACACCGGGAAATATAGCATTATATTCTTTACCGCTATATGCTTGGATTAAAAAGGCCAAACCTGTAATAGCTAGTAATACTGGCCAGGTCAATAACGATTGTAAACTCTCAACCTGTAATTGCTGAATGAGAAAGAAACAGCCGTAGCCTATTAATATAATACCGGCAAATAGTCGTTGACTTTTCATTTATTCACCACTTTCAGTTAGGTACACTTGAATATTAGGCAGTTTTTTGGTATTGTACATAGTGGAGTGTTTATGATAATAAATATCAAATTATAATAGTTCTAAAGTAATCATTTACTACTCAAATATCATATCATATGTGTTCATACTCTGTTCACATTTTTTCGAAAAAGCTTGTAAAGATAATGTTATAATATATGTATGTATTTATGCAATTTTTTTGGGGGGTCTACTAAAAATGCATATCGTGGTCGTTGGTCTAAATTATAAAACAGCCCCTGTGGAAATTAGAGAAAGATTAACATTCGATCCTTCTCAATTGGGTGAAGCAATGCAAGCATTGCAACAAAAGAAAAGCATCTTGGAAAATGTAATTCTATCCACATGTAATCGGACCGAAATCTATGCGGTTGTCGATCAACTGCATACAGGGAGATATTATATTAAAGAATTTTTAGCCGATTGGTTTCAAATAGATCAAAATGAATTTTCGCCCTTTCTTTTTATTTATGAACATGATGGTGCGATAGAGCATTTATTTAAAGTCGGTAGTGGATTAAACTCAATGGTTCTAGGAGAAACTCAAATTTTGGGCCAAGTTCGCTCTAGCTTTTTGCAAGCGCAAGTTGAACATACAACTGGAACAATATTCAACCAATTATTTAAGCAGTCCATTACATTTGCTAAAAAAGCACATTCCGAAACAGATATTGGTGCAAATGCTGTATCTGTCAGTTATGCTGCAGTTGAGCTTGCTAAGAAAATATTCGGTCTTATTACGAATAAGCAAGTACTTATTCTTGGAGCAGGTAAAATGGGCGAATTAGCGATACAACATCTTCATGCAAATGGTGCGAATGTTACGGTTATTAATCGTACTTTTGAGAAAGCGAAAAATTTAGCACACCGCTATGAAGGGCAAGCGAAATTAATGCAAGAATTACAATGTGCATTAGTGGAAGCCGATATCGTGATCTCTTCTACAGGTGCAAACAGTTATATGATTACAAAAGAGATGATGGCAGATGTAGAAAGATTGCGGAAAGGTAAGCCATTATTTATGGTCGATATTGCTGTTCCACGTGATTTAGATCCAGCACTCGCTGATTTAGATAGCGTTTTCTTATATGATATTGATGATCTAGAAGGTATTGTTGAAGCGAATTTGCAAGAACGTAAAAAAGCAGCGGCGAAAATTCAATTATTAATCGAAAGTGAAATCGTTGAATTTAAGCAATGGCTTAAACTTCTAGGGGTTGTACCTGTCATCTCTGCTTTAAGAGAGAAAGCTCTTGCTATTCAGGCTGACACAATGAAAAGTTTGGAAAGAAAGCTTCCTAACCTAACAGAACGTGAAAGAAAAGTGGTTAGCAAGCACACGAAGAGTATTGTGAACCAAATGTTGAAAGATCCTGTATTACAGGCAAAAGAATTGGCAGGACATAAAAATGCTGATAAAGCATTAGAATTGTTCGTGAAAATATTTAATATAGAAGATCTTGTTGTCCAGCAAATCGAAAAACAAGAACAACCAAAATCAGATCGTGTAAAGGTGCAACAGACATCCTTTCAATCATAAAAAGGGGTACTGTCCATGTTTGATATCTATATGGCACGCCTGCATGAATTTACTGTCGTTCTTTATGCAGCGAGTGTACTTCTCTACTTTATTGACTTTTTAGCAAGTAACCGGAAGGCCAATCGTGTCGCCTTCTGGTTACTTGCATTTGTATGGGGATTACAGACGGTATTCTTATTACTCTATATGTGGAATACGGGTAGGTTCCCTGTGTTAACGATATTTGAAGGTTTATACTTCTACGCATGGGTACTTATTACATTTTCTTTAATTATTAATCGCATTATGAAAGTTGATTTTATCGTTTTCTTCACAAATGTACTTGGTTTTTTTATTATGGCTTTACATACATTTGCGCCTATTGAGATTGAATCAGATGTGCTGGCGAATCAATTGATGTCTGAGCTCCTCTTTTTTCATATTATTGGTGCGATTCTCTCATATGGTGCTTTTTCATTGTCATTTGTATTTGCTCTTTTATATTTGATTCAATATGATTTGTTGAAGAGGAAAAAGTGGGGTTCAAGGCTTATTCGAATTGCGAATTTATCACAACTAGAAAAAATGTCTTATCTATTTGCTAGTATAGGGGTGCCTATGTTAGTGATTAGTTTAATATTAGGGATACAATGGGCTTATATGAAATTACCAAATATGGTATGGTTGGATTCAAAAGTGCTTGGTTCCTTATTGGTACTCATTTTGTATAGTATTTACTTATATTTAAAGGTTGGCAGAGGAATGAGTGGTAAATCACTTGCTACTTGGAATGTGGCTGCTTTCCTTGTTGTATTAATTAATTTTTTCTTATTTGGAAGGTTATCGTCTTTCCATTTCTGGTATGAATAAGAAAAGGAATATGTTTTAAAGAATAGGGAGGCTGTCATGAGAAAAATAATTGTCGGTTCAAGAAGAAGTAAGCTTGCGTTAACACAAACAAATTGGGTGATTGATCAGTTACGCCGTTTGAATCCTGCAGTTGACTTTGAAGTAAAAGAAATTGTGACAAAAGGAGATAAAATCCTGGATGTTACCCTTTCAAAGGTAGGAGGAAAAGGCCTATTCGTTAAAGAAATTGAACAAGCGATGTTAGATAAGGAAATTGACATGGCTGTACATAGTATGAAGGACATGCCAGCTGTCTTACCTGAAGGATTGACAATTGGTTGTATTCCGGAAAGAGAAGACTATCGAGATGCACTTATTTCCAAAGGCCATGTGAAATTAGCTGACTTAAAACCAGGTGCAATTGTCGGGACAAGTAGTTTAAGAAGAGGTTCACAAATTTTGGCTAAAAGACCAGATTTGGAAATTAAATGGATTCGAGGGAATATTGATACACGTCTTGCTAAACTTGAAACAGAAGAATATGATGCCATTATTCTTGCTGCTGCCGGCCTATCAAGAATGGGATGGACGAAGGAGATCGTTACAGAATTTATTGATCCAGATATTTGTTTACCAGCTGTTGGTCAAGGTGCACTCTCTATTGAATGTAGAGAAGATGATCATGAACTAAGAAGGCTTTTAGATGCATTCACTTGTGAGGAAACGAAAAGAACAGTGCTGGCCGAGCGTGCATTTCTTCATAAAATGGAGGGTGGTTGCCAAGTGCCGATTGCAGGCTTTGCCCGTTTAACTGAGAATGGAGAAGTAAGTTTGACTGGTTTAGTTGGCTCTCCAGATGGCCGTACGATTTATAAAGATATGGCTGTTGGTGATGATCCTGAGACAATAGGGTATCAAGTAGCAGAAAACTTATCGGAATTAGGTGCAAAAGCCTTAATTGATGCTGTCAAAGAGGAGTTAGACGAAGGATGATTCATGAGGACAGTGCCTTACATGGAATGTCTGTCCTTATTCCCCGAAGTAAAGATCAATCGGAGGCTAGTGGTGATTTGGTCAGATCCCTTGGTGGACATCCAGTAATTATCCCATTAATTTCGTTTAGAGAAACAACAGAAGCCCATTCTTTAAAAAACCTTGATTTCACACAATATCAATGGATTATTTTTACAAGCAGTGTGTCAGTTGAGGTGTTTTTTACATATGTGTCACAGAAGACAAACTTACCGAAGTTGGCCGTTATAGGAAAGAAAACAGCTGAAAAGTTATCACAATATGACTTGAAAGCTGATTTCATACCTACGGAATTTGTGGCTGAAACATTTACCCTTGAATTTTTAACAATTTTAGGGGATGAACAAAATATATTCTTGCCTAAGGGCAACTTGGCCCGAGATTATATTAAGCAAAAGCTTATGGAAGCAAAGCATAGAGTGACTGAACGAATCGTTTATGAAAATTTTTTTCCTAATGAGAGTAAACAATTATTAACGGGTCGTTTATTGAATGAGGGCATTGATATACTATTATTTACTAGCCCATCAACGATTGATCATTTTATGGAAATCGTAGAGCGTCATGATTTGAAGAATCAAATAAGGAAGAGTATCATCGGTTGTATAGGACCAATAGCTGCAAAAAGAGCAGAATTTTACGGTTTGAAGGTACATGCTGTACCAACTATATATACATTTAAACATTTAATTAAGGAAGTAGTAAAAGTCATTTCTTAATCAAGTTGGAGGTAGTACAAATGGATAGTCAATTTAATCGTCATCGCCGTTTACGTCGGACAGCTAATATGCGCAATCTAGTAAGAGAAACACATCTACATGTGGAGGATTTTATTTATCCAATTTTTGTTGCAGAAGGACAAGACATAAAAAAAGAAATTCCTTCTATGCCAGGCATTTATAATTTATCATTAGACCATTTAACTGAAGAGATGGATGAGGTTGTATCTCTAGGTATCCAATCTGTTTTATTATTTGGTGTTCCTCTTGAAAAGGATGCTTGTGGTACGCAGGCGTATCATGACCATGGAATTGTCCAAGAAGCAACAAGATTAATCAAGGAAAAGTATCCAGAAATTTTGGTCGTTGCAGATACTTGTCTTTGTGAGTATACTGACCATGGTCATTGTGGTTTGATTGAAAATGGCGAAATATTAAATGACGCTTCATTAGAATTACTTGTGCAAACAGCAATTAGTCAAGCAAAAGCAGGCGCAGATATTATTGCTCCTTCTAATATGATGGATGGATTTACAGTCGCTATTCGTGAGGGCCTTGATGAGGCAGGCTTTGAGCATATACCTGTTATGTCTTATGCAGTTAAATATGCGTCTGCTTTTTACGGACCATTTAGGGATGCTGCTGGCAGTACACCACAATTTGGTGATCGGAAATCATACCAAATGGACCCTGCAAACCGCTTAGAAGCAATGAGAGAGGCAGAATCAGATTTAATGGAAGGTGCAGACTTCCTCATTGTAAAGCCTGGGATGCCTTATCTTGATATTGTTCGCGATGTGAAAAACAATATTAATTTACCACTTGTTACTTATAATGTAAGTGGCGAATACTCGATGGTAAAGGCCGCTGCACAAAATGGCTGGATTGACGAAGAAAGAATCGTGCTTGAGATGTTAACAGGGATGAAAAGAGCTGGTAGTGATTTAATTATTACTTATCATGCAAAAGATGCTGCCAAATGGATGAACTCACACAAATAAGAAAAGAGGGATGTTTATGCGTTCATATGAAAAGTCACAAGCCGCATTTAAAGAAGCAGTTAAATTGATGCCTGGTGGAGTAAACTCCCCAGTGCGTGCTTTTAAATCGGTTGATATGGATCCGATTTTTATGGAGAAGGGCCAAGGGTCCAAAATCTATGATATTGATGGTAATGAATATATTGATTATGTCCTTTCATGGGGACCACTCATTTTAGGACATGCTAATGAAAAAGTTGTTTCTGCGGTGAAGGAAGTTGCCGAAAATGGCACAAGTTTCGGGGCGCCAACGTTGATTGAAAATGAATTAGCACAGCTCGTCATCGATCGTGTTCCTTCAATTGATGTGATTCGTATGGTTTCATCAGGTACAGAAGCAACGATGAGTGCATTAAGATTAGCTAGAGGTTTCACAGGACGCAATAAAATAGTTAAATTTGAAGGCTGTTATCACGGTCATGGAGATTCTCTCTTAATTAAAGCCGGTTCTGGTGTAGCTACACTTGGATTGCCTGATAGTCCTGGTGTGCCTGAAGGTATTGCAAAGAATACGATTACAGTTCCATACAATGATCTTGAAGGTGTGAAATACGCTTTTGAACAATTTGGTGAAGATATCGCTGCCATCATTGTTGAACCTGTTGCTGGTAATATGGGAGTTGTTCCACCAGTAGAAGGATTTTTACAAGGGTTACGTGATGTGACAACTGAATACGGTGCCCTTCTTATTTTTGATGAGGTAATGACAGGTTTCCGTGTTGATTATAACTGTGCCCAAGGTTTCTTCGGCGTTACACCTGATTTAACTTGCTTAGGAAAAGTAATAGGTGGTGGACTGCCTGTTGGTGCTTACGGTGGTAAACGAGAAATTATGGAGCAGGTTGCACCAAGTGGCCCGATTTATCAGGCAGGTACATTATCAGGTAACCCGCTTGCGATGGCTGCAGGTTATGCAACATTAAGTCAATTAACACCGGATACGTATGCTAACTTTATTAAGAAAGCTGATAAACTCGAATTAGGCTTGAGAACAGCAGCAGAAAAATATGAGATTCCACATACAATTAACCGGGCAGGATCGATGATTGGTCTATTTTTTACAAATGAAGATGTCATTAATTATGATCAAGCGAGAACGTCTAATCTTGACTTCTTTGCCTCTTATTATCGTGAAATGGCACTTCAAGGCGTATTCCTTCCACCATCACAATTTGAAGGTTTATTCCTGTCTACAGCATTAACGGATGAAGATATTGATCAAACAATTGCCGCAGCTGAAAAGGCATTTGCGAAATTGAAATAAGTTTTTAGCGAACAAATTCCGGAATGGAATTGTTCGCTTTTTTATTCTCAATCGAAAGATGTCAATCTTTTAGAGAGTAGGGCAAAGAGAAGAGCAACGGTAGACAGAATGAGAAAAAGAGAGTTTGGTGCATTGAAATGGCTCACATCGAAAAATAGTCAAAGTGGAGAGTGGGAAAGATGTGAGATTTTAAATTCACAACCCCTAAATTAATCTATTTCTCTTTAACAATATAGTTATTCTATCGAAGACGCGCTCCTTTCTAAGTAAAGTAATCATAATTCACTTTTCCTCCTCATAAAGTGTAAGAGAAAAGATGTTATTGTTTTGATGATATGGGAGGAGGAGTCGAATATGTCTCAAGGAAATCCGTCGAACTTGCGGTTTTCATTAGAGGAATCCGTTTGGTTTCAAAAAGGACAGGAAGTATCACAATTACTTTCGATTTCACTTGATCCGAATATAACGATTCAGGATAGTGAGCAGTATGTAACGATTCAAGGTGCACTAGAACTAACAGGCGAATATCATCGTGATGAATCAACCGAGGACAGTATGAATGAACCGCCATCTACATTAAGGTTTATCCAATCTGTGGAAGAAAGGGAAGAGGGGGTATGTGAGTTTACACACTACTTTCCTGTAGATATTACGATCCCGAATAACCGTATTGAGAGATTGGATGATATTGATGTCCAAGTAGAGTCATTTGATTATATGTTTCCTGAAAGAAGTTGCATGAAACTCCATGCTAATTTGACGATATCTGGTTTGTATGGTGACCAACAGCATGTGGCATATACTGAGGATGAGAATAACGTGCTTGAGCTTGATACGGTAGAACGTTCAACGGTTCAGGATCAAGAAGAAGAAGAAGAAGAAGACACCAGTCGTGAAGAAGAACAAACAGAAATTAAC
Organism: Cytobacillus sp. FSL R7-0696; assembly: GCF_038006865.1. Classification (NCBI taxonomy): domain Bacteria; kingdom Bacillati; phylum Bacillota; class Bacilli; order Caryophanales; family Bacillaceae; genus Cytobacillus; species Cytobacillus sp. FSL R7-0696. Next base: position 3,077,300 of record NZ_JBBOWA010000001.1, read on the forward strand.
TTCTCCCTACCAGAGGAGAATGAAAAAGATGAAGATGTGTTTGTTGCTGAAGCGAAGCAGGAGCCAGAAGTGGTTGAAGAAGAACCGGTATTAAATCGATCCTTACCTATTCTTGAGCCTCAAGAAGAAGAACCCATTGATATGCCAGAGGTTTCTTTTATAGCTAATCGATATGAAGAGAAAAAGCAGGAAGCAGAAGAGATTTTTGAGGTTAAGCAAGTAGAAGAAACAAAACCAGTTCAAGAGCTTGAAGAAGTGACAGATGAGCTTGAATCCTCTTCAGAAGAAGTGAAACCACAAAAGAAAAAAGTAAAAGGCAAGAAAAGCATGAGTTTGACGGAATTTTTTGCTCGTAAAGAAGATGAAGAACAATTGACGAAGGTTAAGGTATGTATTGTCCAGCCTAATGATACGATTGATCTTATTTCAGAAAGATATGATGTGACACCACAAACATTAATGAGAGCCAATCAACTAGAATTGAATCAAGAAGTGCATGAAGGCCAAGTTTTATATATCCCTGTAGCTGTTACAAACTAGCGGGTAAGGGGGCACATTATGAGCAGATCTCCATCGGTCTGCTCGCATTTTTATCAGTGTCACTTGTTTACTTACACAGTTTAGGTAAGCGAGGAAAGAGAGTGGTCTAAGTGGCAAAGGAAAATAGATTAAAAAAATATGGTCCAATCTTAAAACACTATGCACTTGAGCCTAATTTCATCGAAAGTTTTGGTAGCGTTCAAAAAGTTTACTCTAGCAAAGGTGTTTTTTCTTTGAAAAAAATAAAAGCAAATCATGGTGCGGACTTCATACGTTATATTCAACAATTATACCAAATGGGGTACAACCGGATCGTCCCGATTTATCCGACGGTTGATGGTAGGTATGCCGTTTTACACAACCAAAAGCTGTATTATTTAATGCCTTGGCTACCTAATGAGATTAAAGAAGATCAATTTGAACGGCATCAACAAATGTTTAGAGAACTTGCTCGCTTGCATGTCTTAAGTACGAAAGAAGTGGAAGTTTCTAAGGAAGAACGTGAAGAGCATTATGAAAATACGTTACTAGAATGGGAAAAGCAGAGTGAATTTTTGGATGGTTTTATTGAAACATGTGAATCTAGGGAATATTTATCTCCTTATGAATTGATGTTTACACAATATTATAATGATATCGCTCAAGCGTTAACTTTCTCAACCAAGAAGTTAAAGGATTGGTACGAAAAAACGAAGGAAGAGGAAAAAGTTCGTACAGCTGTTATACATGGAAAAATTTCTACCGAACATTTCTTGTATGATGAGCGCGGATATGGCTATTTTTTGAATTTTGAAGAAGCGAAGAGAAGTTCACCTATGCATGATCTTCTTCCGTTCTTATCAAGGTCTTTAAAAACCTTTCCAAAGCGTGCCGACGATGCTGTCGATTGGATTTACACTTATTTTAAGCATTATCCGTTTAGAGAAGATGAAATGCTGTTATTTCAAAGTTATTTTGCTCATCCAGGGCCTGTCATTCGCGCAGCAGAAAAATATCATAATGGTAAGTCAAAAAAGAATGAAAGAAAGCATGTAGAGCATATACAAAGGCAATTTTGGTTATTAAAAAATACGGAATATGTGGCCATGAGAATTGATGAAATTGAGCGTCAGAAAAAACAAGCACAAGAAGCAGCTGAGAAAGCGAATGCAGAACAAGAAGGAGCCCAAAATGGATAAAAACTGGGCTCCTATATTCATTTTAAGAGAATCCAAATGAAAATTAAACGCCCTCTGTAAAAGCAAGGTCTATATCATAGAGTATACCTTTCTACCTCTCCTCGAAAGTTTACATTTAGGTTGTGGATTTCTCTTGCATCCTCATCCCGCGCATAATTGCCTCATACATAGGCAGGCTCAAAATAGGAGCAATTTTTTTACAGGTTTGTTCCCTTTTTTCATTATCATGTATATAATAAAAAAAATTGGTCATCCTTATTGACTATAGTGACTGTTTTTAGGTAGTATTACTTTATATTCAAACAAATGAAAAGCTTTGATAGGGAAGAGTACATTGGCGCTTTGCTTTAAGAGAGGAAAATCAATTGCTGTGAGATTTTCTAAGCGAACCCATTGGAAGGTCGCCCTGGAGCTTCTTTCGTGAACGTAGGTTCTATTATTAGCGAAAGACGGGAACGCCGTTATCCATTCGAGAGTCAATTACTAAAGTTTATGGTAATTGAAAAAAAGGTGGTACCGCGGAAGCAACTCCATTCGTCCTTTTTGTGACGAGTGGAGTTTTTTATTTTGCTTTTGTTTGATTGTTAACGATAAGCGAATGTGAGAAAGGATGAATAGGCGATGGAAGAGAATAATATCACGATGCCAACAAAATATGACCCTCAGTCTATTGAACAAGGTCGTTATGATTGGTGGTTAAAAGGAAAATATTTTGAGGCAAAAGATGATCCGGAGAAAAAACCTTATACTATTGTGATACCGCCACCAAATGTAACGGGAAGATTGCATCTTGGTCATGCATGGGATACAACGCTTCAAGATATTTTGACGAGAATGAAGCGCATGCAAGGCTATGATGTTCTGTGGTTACCTGGTATGGACCATGCAGGTATTGCTACTCAAGCAAAGGTTGAGCAAAAACTTCGTGAAGAAGGAAAAAGCCGTTATGATTTAGGTCGAGAAGCGTTTGTAGAAGAAACGTGGAAATGGACGAATGAATATAAAGGACATATTAGACAACAATGGTCTAAGCTTGGTCTCGGTCTAGATTATAACCGTGAACGCTTTACATTAGATGAAGGGTTATCAGATGCTGTACAAGAAGTCTTCGTTGCTTTATATAATAAAGGCTTGATTTATAGAGGCGAGTATATTATTAACTGGGACCCTTCTACTAAAACAGCTTTATCTGATATAGAAGTTATCCATAAAGATGTGCAAGGTGCGTTCTATCATATGCGCTATCCATTAACAGATGGTAGCGGCCATATTGAAATTGCGACAACAAGACCTGAAACGATGTTAGGTGATACAGCGGTTGCCGTTCACCCTAAAGATGAGCGTTATCAACATTTGATCGGTAAAACGGTGAAACTGCCTATAACTGGAAGAGAAATTCCGATTGTTGCAGATGATTATGTTGACATGGAATTTGGTTCAGGAGCAGTGAAAATTACACCAGCTCATGACCCGAATGACTTTGAAATTGGTAATCGTCATAACTTAACAAGAATTCTAGTAATGAATGAAGACGGGTCAATGAATGAGAATGCTGGCAAATATCAAGGGTTAGATCGTTTTGAATGCCGTAAACAAATCGTTAAAGATTTGCAAGAAGAAGGTATTCTTTTTGAAATTGAAGAGCATCTTCATTCTGTGGGTCATTCAGAACGTAGTGGGGCGGTTGTAGAACCTTATTTATCTACACAATGGTTTGTAAAAATGCAACCACTTGCGGATGCGTCGGTTGATTTGCAAAAGGGTGAAGATAAAGTCAACTTCGTTCCAGATCGTTTTGAAAATACGTATTTACGCTGGATGGAAAATATTCGTGATTGGTGTATTTCTCGTCAACTATGGTGGGGTCATCGCATCCCAGCTTGGTATCATAAGGAAACAGGTGAAGTATATGTAGGAACAGAAGCACCGAGTGATAGTGAGAACTGGAAACAAGATGAAGATGTGCTTGATACATGGTTTTCATCCGCGTTATGGCCATTCTCCACATTAGGTTGGCCGAATGAAGAAAGTGCTGATTTTAAACGCTATTATCCGACTGATGCGTTAGTAACCGGCTATGATATCATTTTCTTCTGGGTATCTAGAATGATTTTCCAAGGTATTGAATTTACTGGTGGTCGTCCATTTAAAGATGTACTTATTCATGGATTGGTTCGCGATGCGGAAGGTCGTAAGATGAGTAAGTCACTAGGTAATGGCGTTGATCCAATGGATGTAATTGAGAAATACGGTGCAGACTCCTTGCGCTATTTCTTATCAACAGGAAGCTCACCAGGCCAGGATCTGCGTTTCAGCTTTGAAAAAGTAGAATCTACGTGGAATTTTGCCAATAAAATATGGAACGCTTCTCGATTTGCCTTAATGAACATGAATGGATTAACTTATGATGAAATTGATTTAACCGGTGAAAAATCGGTTGCAGATAAATGGATTTTAACTCGCTTAAATGAAACAATTGAAACGGTAACAAGGTTGTCCGATCGTTATGAGTTTGGTGAAGTGGGCAGAATCCTCTATAACTTCATTTGGGATGATTTCTGTGACTGGTATATTGAAATGGCAAAACTGCCATTATACGGTGAAGATGAAGCAGCTAAACAGACAACAAGATCTGTTCTCGCTTATGTACTAGACCAAACAATGAGATTATTGCATCCATTCATGCCGTTTATTACAGAGGAAATCTGGCAAAACCTTCCTCATAAAGGAGAATCGATTACAGTTGCCTCTTGGCCGACTGTGAATGAAGAGCTTTCCGATAAGGCAGCAGCAGAAGAAATGAAACTGCTTGTAGAAATTATTCGTTCTGTACGTAATATTCGTGCAGAGGTAAACACACCATTGAGTAAGAAGATTGATATGCTCATCAAAACAAAAGATGAAAAAGTACAGAAGGTTTTAAGTAAAAATGTTGGTTATATTGAACGCTTCTGTAATCCTGAGCAATTAACCATTGCGATTGATGCAAAAGCACCTGATAAAGCGATGACAGCGATTGTTACTGGAGCAGAAATTATTCTGCCATTAGCAGGTTTAATTAATATTGATGAAGAAATTGCTCGTTTACAAAAAGAATGGGATAAGTTAAATAAAGAAGTAGAACGTGTTCAGAAAAAATTAAGCAATGAAGGTTTTATTAAGAAAGCACCTGAAAAAGTGATCGCTGAAGAAAAAGCGAAAGAACAAGATTATAGCGAAAAACGTTCAGCAGTTGAAGCAAGAATGAACGAATTAAAAGGTGAATAAGGTATAATAGGAGAGGAGGCGAAATATCGTCTCCTCTTATAATGGTTATATTAATAAAGGTGGCAGATAGAAATGTTTACAACATATGAAGAAGCAATTGGTTGGATTCATTCTCGTCTTCGTCTTGGGATCAAACCAGGATTACAAAGGATGGAATGGATGATGGAAAAGTTGAATCATCCAGAAAGAAGACTGAAGGTTATACATATAGGGGGAACGAATGGTAAAGGTTCGACACTAGCTTATATCCACTCAATCCTTGAAGCAGAAGGGATTATGGTAGGTACATTTACTTCTCCATATATAGAGCAATTCAATGAACGGATTACATTAGGCGGCAAGCCGATTTCTGATAAAGATATTGTCCAGCTAGTGAATGATATTTATCCGCTTGCAGTAGAGCTCGAAGGATCAGAACTAGGAGAGCCATCTGAATTTGAAATTATAACAACAATGGCGATTCATTATTTTGCCCATATTGAACCGGTTGATATTGCTTTGTTTGAAGTAGGATTAGGTGGCAGACTAGATTCAACAAATGTCCTTCATCCCCTATTATCTATCATTACAAATATCGGTCTTGATCACACAGCGATATTAGGTGATACGATTGAGAAGATTGCCTCTGAAAAAGCTGGGATTATAAAGCCTGGAACACCAATTATTACTGGTGTTAAGCAAGATGAGGCAGTGGCTGTTATCGAAAAGACAGCAAAAGAAAAACATGCAAAACTTTATCAAGCAAATAAGCAATTCCAAGCGGAGCATATCGTATCGACAGAAGTAGGTGAGTCCTTTTCTTTTCAGAATACATTTAGTCAAAGAGACTATTTAGAAATATCGATGCCAGGTGTTCATCAAGTAGAAAATGCCAGCTTGGCGTTGATGGCGATTGATTTTCTGAATCAATATTTTTCCTTTGTGATTTCAGAAGAAAGCATAGGGAGAGGCTTGAAGAAAACGTATTGGCCCGGTCGTTTTGAGCGCGTGGCAACAGGCCCACTAACGATTTTAGACGGAGCACATAATGAAGAAGGAATGGCTGCTGTTTGTGACGAATTAGAAAAGCGCTATCACGATCGTGATATTTATTTTATTTTTGCAGCATTAAAGGACAAACCACTGCAAGGCATGATTCAAAGAATGGAGGATTGTGCGAAAGCGATTACTTTTGTAGGGTTTGATTTCCCTCGTGCGGCAAAAGCTGAGGAACTGTCTGCAATCAGTCAAAAGAATCATCATTTAGTTACAGCTGATTGGCAAGAAGCAATAAAAGAAACGAAAGAAATGATGCGTGAAAATGATGTTTTAGTGATTACAGGTTCCCTATACTTTATTTCTGAAGTAAAGCGTTTTTTCGCTCATCAATAATGATTGGTTACGATGGATATTGCTCGTAGCCGTATAAGTAAAGGGCGTCAAATAGCTTTTAGAATCGCCCTTTACTTTTTAGTTGACCAACATGAATAGAGCAATTGGCGTTTTATCATTATGTGTCTTATTCAAGAGGGAAATCCTTTTCTTGAGCAAAAAAATCACTAATCGGGATATAGTTCACTGTTGTTCCCCCACTCATAAGGTAAACGCCATTTTTAGCAATGATACTACCATTAAATTCTCCTCCATAAAAGGTTACACTTCCATATGGAGCAAATACGACTCCGCTAAATCGTTCAATCCATTGACTTTGTGAACCGATATATACATCACCGGTAGCAATAATTACTGCTTTTGAAAAGGAGTTTATATAACGGTATTTTTCGTCAAGATATGGAGAAATGGTAATATCTCCTCCAAATAATTTCATATTTTCACTTTTTACTGAGGAACCATAGCCATTTGCTTCATACCATCCTGCTGGTTTGGTTTTAAGAAGAGGGTAAGAAGGGATGCTACAACTCGTTAACTTTTCTAAAGATGTTCCTTTTTGATAAGCGGATAAATTTATATTATTCGGATGATACAATTCTCCAACATATGTTGCTAAAGCGTAAGGAGAAAAGGATGGAGTCCAATCAACCGTCAAGTCTTGATGAGAAAAAAGCGCCTTCTCAAAGTAAGCATCTTTGATGTAAGTGTCACCACCAATATGTACGATATCTTTATATGTTCCTCCAGGTAACACTGCATCCTTCATTATGGTTAGAGGTTGATAAAAAGTCGTATCCTTAATATTGGCCCTTCCATTCACAACGGTATGACCATATATAGAACGTCCACCTGTGGCTGAAAAGTCGCCGTTAATACAAACTTGCCCTGGCTTTGAGGCTGATCCTAATCCTGCACTACCTCCTTGTAAATTTACATCTCCATCTATAAATAGATTAGAAACACTACTTAAGGCCCCGCCATTAATCTGGGTAGTTTTTAATGAATCCCCAATATATATGGTTGCATCGCTACCATTGATTCGGTTACCATGAAAGGCAAATGAGGAACCATGGATAAATAGTTGACTTTCAATCATACATTGATAGAAGCTGTCAGAGCAAGTAGAATTTTCTCCTTCATTAGGGTCCTCGCCATTATCATCGCCCCCTCCTCCGTCGCCGGGATTCTCCTCGTTTCCAGAATCGTCCTCTTTATCTCCTAACAGCAGTTTGTTTATTTTAGTATGAACACTGAAAGTATCTTCTCCGCCTGCAAGAGTGAATTGAACATCAATTACATCACTAGAAATGAGGCAATCCTCAAGAGGTTTCACATCATCTTCATGATAACTACAATAAGGATCTGCTCTGCTTTGATTAGCAGGTTTAATCGAGATGTCTTTGAAGTGAATATCATTTCTTAATAGTAAAGAAGGTAGCGATAAAGAATATTGTGGCGTTGTTGCATATTTTACTTGATGTAAGTCTCTTAAATAAGCCATAATGAGGTTAGATTCTTGCCTTAAATTGACAGAAGTAAAAGTCTTACTTTTTGTTTTCTCTATTGAAATAAAAGTACCATAAATCACAGAACTAATAATTGAAAGGATAGCAATGGTCGCTAGTACTTCAATTAATGTCATACCTATGTTATTTTTATAGTTATATTTACCCATTTCTTTATACCCCCTTTATACCTTTATTTTACATAATAATTATTTGGAGGTGAATGAGAAATTTTTAAACTATTAAAAAAACAAATGGGGTTAACGCTAATTGAAGTCATTGTTTCTCTTTCGTTAATTACAATTGTACTTACTGTGTTTATTTCTGTCTTTATCAATGCAAACGGACAAATAACAAGAGCGGAGGCTGATTTTACTGCAATACAACTAGCAGAGAAAGCATTAATAGAGGGAACGTGCGGTCAAGAAACTGTTGATATAAACGAACAAGAATATGTTATTAAAGTGATTCAAAAGATGGTGGAAGAAAAAGCTATTTTGAAGGTTACTGTCTCTACTAGAAAGGAAGGAGATGAGCCTTTAGAGGAACTCTATGGTATATCACAACTTGAAGGTGAGGGTTCAAGGTGCGAGTAAAGGAAAATGGCGAAAAGGGGTATGCACTTGTTACTGTTCTCTTGCTTATATTGTTGCTATTTATTATCATCCCACCGCTTTTGTTAGGTGTCCTTCAATCAACCAAACAAATCACACAAAGTCAATTTGATATCCAACATCATCGTTTGATTGAAGTAGGAGTAACCCTATTTTCTACCCAAGAAGGGAACAAGGCGATCGCGCTATCTGACCATCACTGTGTGGTTTTCGCTACAGATACATCTTGGGTTGAGATAGGAGATGAGACGAGTGCTTGTACCTGTGACAATGCTTTGGATATAGAAGGGTTAGGTATCATCCCTATTTATAAAAATAAGTGCGGAGCTGCAATGGCGTTCGTACATGAAGGTGAAGAAAAATGAAAGCAAGAATAATTCTAACAAGTATTGTACTAATTCTTTTGCTCATCATCGTTTGGCAGTATGTTGCTCATGCCACTCCTCCTTCTATTCATTCAAGTAAAACGAAAGTGGCAGATGTGGTCATTAAAGGTTTAGGTGAAGGAGAAATAAAAAGTAAGTTACTGCAAAAAGTTGAACAATGGCGAAATAAAGCACAAATAAAGGTTACCTATCTAGATGAAGAATGGATACTTGACCCGCAATTATTTCGCTTTAACGTGGAGGGTACTGTTAAAGAAATAACAGAAGGAACAAATCATCCACTTTTTGTTGAATATGATAAGCAATTGTTTTATGAGCGTGTAGAAGAATTATTTTCACAATTGACGTTGAATGAAGAAGAGATGAATAAAATCTATGAGGACATGGTAGATAAAGTTAGTAGATTAGAAACATCCTTTAATGTGCAAATAGAGGAGTACTTACCAGTAACACTGGTACAAGAACCACTCGCTCAAGTTGTACTACAAGTAGATGATGATTGGAGTGGCTATGCCCAATCCGTTGCTATCGATAAACGTTCCCTTTTCTCTGTGTTAGATCAATTCGGTGAGGAAAATGATCTACCTATAATAGCAACAGGCATTTATCAACTTATTTTACATACGAATTTTTCCATTGAAGAAAGATACATTCAAAATAAGCTTCCAAGCTTTACTGAGGCAGGATATGAAGCTTACGTGGACAAGAAAAGACAACATGATTTCAAATTCTACAACCCTCATACTGTCAATTATACAATCAAAATAGAAGAGAGCAGGGGGAGGATGTATTTTACTTTATTGGGGCCACCATTTATTTATGATTATGAGGCTGTAATAAAAGAGACGGAGCAAATTGAGCCACTGACAAAGGTATATAACCAAGAAGGGTTAGAAGACGGTGCGAAAATCATTGAAGAAGGTGCCATGGGTATACGGGTTGTCATTGAGCGCCAAAAGCGAAAAGGTATGTTCATAGAGACATTTGCTAGATTGAAAGATTATTATCCCCCCATATCTACAATTGAATGGAGAGGTGACGGTAGGGAAGAAGAAGAGAACAAAGAAGTAACAAAGGATTCAAATGAAGAAAGTGAACCGCGTGATGATTTATGGGGGATAGAGGGCGAAAAAATGGAGAAATAAAGGAGGAAATCTCTTGCGCAAAAAATTAGGCGAATTATTAATAGATGCTGGTGTCATCACCCATGAAGCATTAGAGAAGGTATTACGGGAAAAGAACAAGAGTCAAAAGCTTGGGGATGCCTTACTACAAAGCGAATTAATAACGGAGAAACAACTCATTCAAGCGCTCGAGTGGCAATTGGGCATTCCTCATGTGGACTTAACGGCTTATCCAATCAATCCCTCTATTTTGCAACTTATCTCAATGGAAGTGTCGAAGAGAAATTTTGTCATTCCTTTAAAGCTTGAGGGTGACCATCTCCTCGTGGCGATGGCGGACCCTCTAGATTACTATACAATTGATGATCTTCGTTTAACAACAGGGTATAAGATTCATCCGGCCATTGCTGCTAAAGATGATATTGTTCGTACGATCCATCGCTATTATCGAGATGAACCTAAAGAAGAAGTGGCAGCTGGGAGTGAAAGGAAAGGAAAGCAAAGAAGTAGAAGGAATGCACCGATTATCCAGTTAATAGATCAATTATTAAGTAGTGCCATTGCCATGAAGGCTAGTGATATTCATATAGATGCACAAGAAAACAGTGTTGTTATTCGCTTTCGCGTTGATGGGTTATTACATCGAGAGCGGGAATTACCGAAATCTATCCAAAATGAACTATTTTCAAGAATTAAAATTATGGCAGAGTTGGATACAACCGAGCAAAGGATAGCACAAGACGGACGTGTCAAAATACCAATTGATTATCGCACGGTCGATATAAGGGTGTCTCTTATTCCGACGGTTCATGGGGAAAAAGCGGTATTAAGAATATTAGATCGGCAGGAGCGGCTTATGCAGTTCGAACATCTTGGCTTTCAAAAAGAACATTTAATGCAAATAAGGCAGATGATTCAGCAACCAGCAGGTATCGTTCTAATTACAGGACCAACTGGTGCTGGAAAAACATCCACCTTATATGCCGCCTTACATGAAATGAATAAAGAAGAAGTCAATATCATTACGATCGAAGACCCTGTTGAACAAATTCTAAAAGGAATCAATCAGCTACAAGTTCATAAGCAAGTGGGGATGACCTTTGCTAGTGGATTGAGATCTATATTAAGGCAAGACCCAAATATCATCATGATCGGTGAAATAAGAGATCAAGAAACAGCCCAAGTCGCTATAAGGGCAGCTTTAACAGGGCATCTCGTTTTAAGTACTCTCCATACAAATGATAGTGTGTCAACGGTGATGAGGTTAATCGATATGGGAATTGAACCTTTTCTTGTGAGCTCAGCATTAAATGGTGTGGTTGCTCAAAGATTGGTACGCAAAGTCTGTCTTGAATGTAAGGAAACCGTTACACCGACTTCGTATGAACAAACGGTATTTGCTAACAAAGGAATTGAACTCGAAAACTTACAAAGAGGGAGAGGTTGCAGTCATTGCCAGATGACAGGGTATAAAGGGAGAATCGCTTTACATGAAGTTTTTACATTAAACGACGCTTTGCGAAAAATCATTACTACTGATCATGATACTACTACATTAAAAATCGCAGCAAAGAAAGCTGGGATGAGAAGCTTATTAGAAGACGGATTACATAAAATCTCTCAAGGACTGACCACTTTAGAGGAAGTGTTAAAGGTAACGATGTTAGAAGAAGGGGGGAGTTTAGGAAATGAAAATGATAGATTTGTTAACGAGCGCGTATAACAAACAGGCATCTGACTTACATATTAGTGTAGGGACTCAACCGATTATTCGTAACAATGGTGTGCTAGAAAGAATCACAGAGGAAGTATTAACACCACAGGCGACAGAGGAGATGGCTAAAGAAATCATTCCTGTTCATCTATGGAAAAAATTTAAAGAAAAAGGGGAATTAGATTTCTCATATGGCATTCCTGGTTTATCACGTTTTAGAGTGAATGCTTATCATCAAAGGTCATGTATAAGCCTCGCAATTCGTGTTGTTCCAGTCAGCATTCCAACATTGAATCAGCTTTCTTTACCGCCGGTGTTAGCTAAAATAGTTGAGCAACCACAAGGGCTTTTCTTGGTGACTGGACCAACAGGTAGCGGCAAATCAACAACATTAGCGGCTATTATTCAACAAATGAATGATACTTTATCTAAGCATATTATCACTTTAGAAGATCCGATTGAGTATTTACATAAACATCATCGGTCAATTATTAATCAGAGAGAAGTCGGTTTTGATACACAAAACTTTGCCAACGGGCTGCGGGCTGCATTAAGACAAGACCCTGACGTCATATTGGTGGGTGAAATGCGTGACCTTGAAACGATTCAAACAGCGATTACAGCTGCTGAAACGGGTCATCTCGTTCTAGGCACATTGCATACATCTAGTGCTCCTTCAACCATTAATCGCATGATTGATGTTTTTCCGGCTGACCAACAAACGCAAATTCGCTTTCAACTTGCATCTGTCTTAGTAGGGGTTTTTTCGCAGCGACTCTTGCCCTTAAAAACGGGTACCGGTCGAACGGTAGCTACTGAATTATTAGTGAATACAGCAGCAGTAGCTAACCTTATTCGTAATGAGAAAATCCATCAGCTCATCAATGTGATGCAAACATCAAGAGAGATTGGCATGCATACAATAGAGACTAGCGTAACGAAATTATTACAAAAACAGCTCATCTCTCCGGAGGTGGCTTCTCCCTTTATAAAAGAAAGGAGACGTCATGGCTAGATTCTCATATGTCGCTAAAAGCTTAAAAGGAAAGCGAACAGGAATCATCCATGGCTGGACAAAAAAAGAGGCGGTTACTAAATTAGAGCAAAAAGGATTTCGGGTTATCGAATTAAATGAAGTGAGAGAAACATTCTGGACGAAAGATATTGCCATAAAAAAGGGATTAAAGACAAGTGTGCTTGTAGTGTATTTGAGGCAATTCGCTGCCCTTTTACAAGCTGGAATTACAGTAATTGAGGCAACAGATATGTTAGCAGAGCAGACGGAAAATAAACGATTAAAGCAAGCATTATTAAGTATGAGAGACACTTTGGATGAAGGAAAGCCTCTATCGGAAGCAGTAAAAGAACACCCTGATTTGTTTCAGCCTTATATGATTCATATGATACATGCCGGAGAAGCCGGGGGGATGCTAGATGATGTCGTACGCCGTCTGGCTGATTATTATGAAAAACAAAATCAGCTAAAAAACAAGGTTTTATCTGCCCTAGCCTATCCTATTGTTGTTAGCATCATTGCTATTTTTGTTGTTCTATTTTTAATGTTACAAGTGGTACCGACATTTGTTCAAATGTTCGCAGGTTTCAATGCAGAACTTCCAGCCATTACGATATTTGTCCTTCGTATTAGTGACTACCTTACGATGAACTGGTATATGATTCTCTTTTTCTTATTCTTGCTTGTGCTCACGATTTTACTATTTCGTGATCATAAACTCCTTAAAGGTTGTAGAGACTGGTTATTGTTACGCACCCCTTTTATCGGAAGAATGCTTATTATTAAAGAGGTCGCTTTATTTACGAGAACATTATCGAGCTTGTTAATCAGTTCAGTATCGATTGTAGAAGCACTTAAAATAGTGGAAAGAATGGCTTCCTTAACGGTAATAAAAACCATTCTACAAGATGCAAACCTCAGTATTGAGACAGGAAAATCATTAGCGAAACCAATGAAGAATCGCCTACTACCTCCATTGCTTTCACATATGATTGCCGTTGGTGAAAGAAGTGGTTCCTTAGATGAGATGCTTGAAAAAGTAGCTGATTTATATGATAGTGAAATCGATCAGACAACCGAACGGATGAAAGCGCTGCTTGAACCGCTTATGATTATCATCTTAGCACTTATCGTCGGTACAATCGTTATCAGTATCGTTGTGCCGATGTTTGATATTTTCAATCATGTCGAATAAAATCTACCATTTAGAGGAAAAAATATCTATTTATTTCACAGAAAAATAGTATAATATACTTAGGTAATTATACCTATTTTAAATAAAATGATAGAAAGGTAGATGAACATGTTGAAAAAATGGAAAAAACAGTGTAAAAATGAGCGAGGGCTAACGCTTGTTGAATTATTAGCAGTTGTTGTCATCCTCGGCATACTAGCAGCCATTGCTGTGCCTAGTATCGGAGGATTGATTGATAATAGTAAAAAGGATGCTCACGTCGCCAATGCAAGGCAGATGATTAGTTCAGCTAAATTAATGGTAGCTTCAGAGGATGTTATTCCAGGAAGCACTGAAAATGAAAAGTTCTATTTAGTTGATTTAGAAGAATCTGGGTATTTGGAGAAGATGGATGATCCAGATAAAGTTAAAAATGGATATAAAAGAACTAAAAATAAGAATGGTTCTTATGTTGAGGTGGAAAAAAGAGAAAACAATATTACATACAAAGTTTTCTTAACAAACGGAGAAAGATCAGTTTCTGACGGTAATAATGAAGCCGTTCAAGAATCTGACTTATCTAGAGAAAGTGTTAAGGAACAAAGTTAGGAGGTCAATCACATTCTACTAATCTACTTATTTATCACAGGCCTCATCCTCGGCTCCTTTTACAATGTTGTCGGTTTGAGGGTACCTATGAAAAAATCGATTGTAAAACCGCGGTCAGCTTGTCCTGACTGCGGCCATAACTTACAAGCATTTGAATTGGTGCCAGTGTTATCTTATTTATTTCAGGGCGGGAAATGTCGTCACTGTGGTGTGAGGATCTCGCCATTATATCCTATCGTTGAACTGTTAACAGGGCTGTTATTCGTACTCGCGCTTGTCACGTTAGGTTGGACGCCAGAGCTTTTGTTTGCTCTAACGTTGATTTCTTTATTTATGATTATTTTTGTGTCGGATATTCAATATATGTTAATACCGGATCGTATTTTGCTAAGTTTTGCAGTCATTTTTATAATAGAACGATTGATTTGGCCACTTTCACCTTGGTGGGGTAGTTTAGTAGGTTGCGCTATTGGCTTCTTTTTGCTTCTTGCCATTGCAGTTGTGAGTAATGGTGGGATGGGCGGCGGTGATATTAAACTGTTTGCGTTATTAGGGTTTGCACTTGGTGCAAAGCTTGTCTTGTTAACCTTTTTCCTTGCGACGATTTACGGCGCTGTATTCGGTTTACTAGCTATGCTAGTAGGCAAAGTTAAACGAGGCAACCCCATCCCCTTTGGCCCTTTTATTGCAGCAGGGGCGCTATCTGCCTACTTTTTCGGTAAAGAAATATGGCTGTATTATTTACAAATCTTCTAGTTTAGACAAAGGAGTTTAAATGATGGCTTTATCTTTCTTAAGAAAAAGCTTTTGTAATTTAGTTATAGAGGATGATTGCATTCGCTATTGCCAAGTGAACAAGCGGCAGTTTCCTTATGGTACAAAGCTAGCAGTGAAACCTATTGCAAAAGGAATCATTGAAGAAGGAAAAATAATAGATGAAACGGGGTTATCCTTAATCCTCCAAAGCTGTGTGGAAGAATGGCAGCTTCATCGAAAAAAAGTTAGATTTATAGTCCCGGATGGACAAAGTGTTGTAAGGTCAGTAGTTATTCCTGATGAAGTGCCTGAAAAGCATATTCATGGATATTTGGATATGGAAATAGGGGCTAGCATTCATTTACCATTTCAACAACCAGTATTTGATTATCACCTCATGCCTAATAAAGAGGTGAATGAAGAGAAACGTGTGTTGTTAGTTGCTGCGGAGGAGACGCTCGTTCATCAGTTTGAACAAGTAATCGCTCAAGCTAATGTTTACCCAGAAGAAGCAGAGATCACCGCATTATCTCTATGGAGGTTGAGCGCCTATATAGGATTAGCAGAGGTTAATGAGAGTGTTGTTATCATTCATTTTGAAAAACAAGGTGTTCATATCTCTATCATTCATCATGGCATTCCTATGCTTGTTCATTATTTACCCTATGATGACAATATAGAATTAACCAATGATGATTATTTATTTACCGAAGTGTATCGTGAAGTGGATCGATTACAAGATTTTCATTTTTTCACCCTTCAACAAACCAATCATGCAACTACAACTGTTTTATTAAGTGGTGAAAATATTATACATAGTTTTCAGTTGTTTTTAAGTAGTAGAATGACAAGCCGTATAGCCATTGTTGACGCTAGGAAAATAATGGATGATAAAACGATTGTACCTTCAATGAATAAGGTGCTGGGGTTAGCGTTAAAGGATGTGCTTTAAATGACAGTCAATATAAATTTGTTGCAAAAGCAAAAGCCTTTAGTTAACCCAACTTTTATAGTTATCTTGTTGGTCATCCTGCTACTACTCTTAGCTTCGATTTTCGTAGGAGCCTACAAAATAAAAAGAAGTATCCAGTCAATTGAGGAAGAATTAGCGTATATACAAGTTGAAATATTAGAGCAAACAGAAATGTCGAATGAGAGAGAGCAATCACAATCGCTAGAAGAGTTAATAAATGCGACAACTTGGCTAGAACAAGAACGCGTGAATATCACCGGTTTTTTATCTGAATTAACAGCTCTTTTGCCAACAAGAGGCTATATTCTTTCGCTGCAGCTATCGAACAAAAATCAGGTTGAGATGATTGTTCAATTTGATACACAAAGAGAAGCCGCTTATTTGTTGCACAGTATTAAACAAGCTGATTGGTCTAAAGATGCTTCTTTAGCAACGATTAATGAGCAACAGGCATTTGAAATGGAACGGTCTCGTTTTGAAGCTAGTTACTCCTTCACGTTTGATCCCTCTTATTTTTCAATCGTAGAGGAGGAAAAACGTTGACTGTGTTCAAAGGAAGTAAATATTGGTTGTTGTTTATTGTTTTATCCATGCTTATTACAGTTGTATTAACCTACGTTCTTTACTTATACCCACTCAAGCTTGAGGAATCGGCCATACAAAAAAGGGTCATCACAGAAGAAGCACGGTTAAATGGCTTAAAGGCACAAGGCTCTTCCACAACGGTATCACACACAGAACAATGGGAAGATGCTCGACTGCATCTACCTGTTGATCCATTAGAAGAACAATTTTTATTATTATTAGATGAAGCGGCAACGGTCAATAGAATTCAGCTTACACAAATGGCCATTAATGTTGAAAGCGTTCATTCGGATGAGGCGGCAAATAGTGAAACAATCAATGATATTTCGACAACATCAGAAGAAGATATGGTTGAAGTAAAGTTGCCCAATGGATTAGAAAAGACCGTGATTAGCATGCACTTGCAATCTCAAAGCTATGAGGATTGGCTTTCATTCACAGAGGAATTACAGCATCTAGAGCGGTATACAACCATTGAGTCAATCGAAATCACCCAGGTGAAAGATGGTATAAGAGATTATATTATGGTTGTATCAGTTTATCATTTTCCTACCGCTATGGATTTAAAAGAAAATGATCCTAAAATCGTCAATGGTCAAGCTGCTGGCAAGTCCTATCCTTTTGAAGATAGAGACTGACGCCTTTCTTTGACAAAGTTTTTATCCATGATGGAATTTGACGAAATCATTCTGTAACAAGACGACAAAAGTCTTGTTATTTTTTTTTTCTCCTATGATAAAGTGATGAAAATAATAGTAAAAGGCAAGAGGGAGGGAAGTGGACAAAGATGGACAAGCATAATGGAAAGGCGAGAACAATCACAATAAAATTAAATCAGGACGGTCAACCGAAGCATAAAGAAGAAGGTGTAAAGGAGCAAGCGGCCACAAAGGAAAATGAAGCGGAGGATCAATTTGATTGGATTTTACCAAGTGGAGAAGAAGAAGTAGATTGGGAGAAAGAACTTGCAGATAGAGAAAAAGTGACGAAAAAGAAAAACAAATACAGTAAAAGCACAGCTAAGAAAAGTAGTTTTAAACAAATGAAATATCAATTAAACCCGTCGATGTTTTTTACCATTCTGTTTGCTGTTGTTATCGGAACGGGATTTGGGTTGGTAATGTTAAATGTTCTCGATAAAGGGGAAACGGCAGAAGGAGGCGCAGCAAGTTCCCAAGTAGGTGCATCAGGAGCAGTAACTGCGGGTAGTGAGACGGCAGAATTACCTGCTTTAGATACGTTTATCGTCCAAGGAGGTGTTTTTACTACCAAGGATAGTGCAGAGGGTATCGCTGCTTCGTATAAGGAAAAAGGCATTCCTACATTTATCCACCAGAATCAAGAACAATATACACTTATCATCGGAGTAGCAGCTACAAGTGAAGCGGCTAAGACTATGAGTACCCAATTAGAAGGTCAAGGTGCAGAAGTGTTTGCTAAAGAGTATACGATTGATGGTGCTAAGGTAGAAGGTTTAACGGCAGAAGAAAAGAAAATCTTAGAGCTCTCACCCCAAGTGTATCAATTATTGACAGGTGAAGCGTCCCCTGAACAAATTAATGCATATTCAAGTACGTTAAATGAGATTAATCAAGGGCTGAACCATGAAGACTTAATAGCATTAAAGGAAAAAATGCTTACTGCTCTAAAAGCTAATAACGGTAAGGACGCTCAACAGGCAGTCTTAAATTTCCTACAATCATATACGGTCATCGTTCAAACTTAAAAGTTTCTTAGTATATTATTTTCTGGGGAATAATTTAATTTTATTTCTAATTGAATCTATGAAACACTGATTTCACTGTCTATATTTATTTTTAGCAGATTACCTCTGTTTAGCTCGATTTTCTTCGGGCTATTTTTTGTGTGTAAAATCATATTATTAGATGATTTAAAATTGTTAATAGATGGATTGTTTGATACGATAGAGAGGTATCTCCCAATTTGAAATACGATGAAAGTAAGGTGAACCACATGCAAACACAAACCCTCATACTCGCTTCCACTTCTCCTCGTAGAAAACAGCTACTTGAACAAATAAATTTATCTTTCAAAGTAAAAGGCAGTCATGTTGATGAGCAGTTTGAAGCCAATTTAAAGCCGGATGAAATTGTGCAACAATTGGCGGAACGAAAAGCGAGAGCAGTCTACAATAACGAAAGTGATACTTTTGTAATTGGCTCAGATACGGTTGTTGTCCAAAAAGGCGAGGTTTTAGGCAAACCGATTGATGAAGATGAAGCGTATCTTATGCTTAAGAACCTATCGAACGGTACACATGAAGTGTACACAGGTGTAGCGATACTAACAGCTAATAAAATAACTCGTTTTTTCGTTGTTACAAAAGTTGAATTTTGGCCGCTATCAGAAGAAGAAATCTATGCCTATATCCAAACGGGTGAGCCTTTTGACAAAGCGGGGGGCTATGGGATCCAAGGAATTGGTGCCACACTTGTTAAACAAATACACGGAGACTATTTTGCTGTGATGGGATTGCCTATTTCACAAACGATTAGAGAGTTGCGCAAAATGGGCTATTCACTTCCTCACCATTTGTTTGGATAATGAAAAAGGAGGAAAGGGATGCATACGGAAAGCTTAATGATTAAAGACTTCCCTCAAGATGAAAGGCCGAGGGAAAGGTTAATGCAAAGTGGACCAGAGAGCTTATCCAATCATGAACTAATAGCTATTTTATTGCGGACTGGGACAAAAAATGAATCCGTTTTGCAGCTGTCCAATCGCTTGCTAACAAAGTTTGATGGATTGCGTTTATTAAAGGATGCTTCCCTTAGTGAAATTACCGAAGTGAAAGGAATTGGCCAGGCAAAAGCCATTCAAATCATGGCAGCTGTAGAAATCGGCAGAAGAATGGCTAATTTAACCTTCGATGAAAGATACAGCATTCGTTCACCAGAAGATGCTGCTAATTATGTGATGAACGAAATGCGTTTTCTATCTCAGGAACATTTTGTTTGTCTTTATTTAAACACTAAGAACCAAGTTTTAAGCAAACAAACCATTTTTATTGGTAGCTTAAATGCCTCTATTGTTCACCCACGAGAAGTGTATAAAGAAGCTTTCAGACAGTCTGCCGCCTCGATTATTTGTCTGCATAATCACCCCTCTGGCGATCCGACTCCAAGTAGAGAAGATATTGATGTGACGAAAAGGCTAACTGAATGTGGTAAAATAATTGGGATAGATATTCTCGATCATATTATCATTGGTGAAAAGAAATTTGTCAGTTTAAAGGAAAAAGGTTATATCTAGCACTATGTTTTTATTTGACGATAGGATATAATATTGTTTATGATTTTTTAGGGGAAGTATAGTATTTTACCTATCATTTTTTTAAGAATGAGGGACTGTCAGATGCCCTATTAAATAAACCTTATTTTAAAAATCGTATAGTATCAGAAAGGGAGATACAGGAATGTTTGGATTTGGTACAAAAGACCTTGGGATAGATTTGGGAACAGCAAATACACTTGTGTATGTAAAAGGTAAAGGAATCGTTGTTAGAGAGCCATCGGTCGTGGCACTTCAAACTGATACGAAACATATTGTTGCCGTTGGGAATGACGCTAAAAATATGATTGGTCGTACACCGGGAAATATCGTGGCATTAAGACCAATGAAAGATGGCGTAATCGCTGATTATGATACGACAGCAACAATGATGAAATATTATATGAAACAAGCGAATAAAAATAAGGGCATTTTTTCAGGTAAACCGAATGTTATGGTCTGTGTACCTTCTGGCATTACTGCAGTAGAAGAAAGAGCTGTAGTAGATGCAACTAGACAAGCTGGTGCAAAGGATGCATTTACCATTGAAGAACCATTTGCAGCAGCAATTGGTGCGAATTTACCTGTATGGGAGCCGACAGGAAGTATGGTTGTGGATATTGGTGGCGGTACAACTGAAGTGGCTATTATTTCTTTAGGGGGAATTGTTACAAGCCAATCAATCCGCATTGCTGGGGATGAAATGGATGATGCAGTCATTAATTATATCCGTAAAACTTATAATTTAATGATTGGTGATCGAACTGCTGAAATGATTAAATTAGAGATTGGTTCTGCTAGTGAAGCGGAAGGTGTAGAAAACCTTGAAATCCGTGGGCGTGATCTTTTAACTGGATTACCAAAAACAATTGAGATTACAGGTGATGAAATTTCAAAAGCATTAAAAGATACGGTATACTCTATTGTTGATGCTGTAAAAGTAACATTAGAAAAAACACCACCGGAGTTAGCAGCTGATATTATGGATCGTGGCATTGTTTTAACAGGTGGAGGAGCGTTGTTACGCAATTTGGACAAAGTGATTAGTGAAGAAACAAAAATGCCTGTTCTTATTGCAGAAAACCCACTGGATTGTGTGGCGATTGGTACTGGCAAAGCATTAGATCATATTCATTTGTTTAAAAATAAATCTAAAGACTCTCGCTAAGAATAGTGACCTACAGAAAAATTAGGCATTAGTGGCCGTCATTAATGCCCTGTTTTTCAAGTTTTTTTATTGCATAAAATATAACAATCGAGGTGTTTAGCATGCCACAGTTCTTTCTGAATAAACGCCTGATTATTTTGCTTGTAAGTATCATTATTCTCGTATCGTTGATAGGCTTTTCTTTAAGAGAGAGAGATAGTGTTACATGGCCAGAACAGTTTTTAAAAGATATGACGGGATGGGTGCAGAACATTGTTGCCGGTCCAACACAGTACATTGCTGGTTTCTTTGAAAATGTTCAAGACTTGCAAAATACATATGAAGAAAATAAAGAACTGAAATCTAGATTAGATAAACTAGCATTTTTAGAGGCAGAGGTACAATTGTTAGAAAAGGATAATGCTGAGCTTCGTGAAATACTAGAAAAAGAAGATAGTTTAACCGACTATGAACCTATACAGGCTACAGTAATCGGTAGAAATCCTTTAAGGTGGGAAGAAAAGCTTACCATAAATAAAGGAACCAGAGACGGTATTGAGGCAAATATGGCGGTTATTACAGCTAATGGACTCATTGGTAAGGTGAAAAGTGCACAAACCTTTACGTCCACGATTCAGCTGGTGAGTTCTAAAGATCCAACGAACCGTATTTCAGCTGTTGTTCAAGATGGTGAGAAAAAAGAAGAAACTTTTGGTTTAATTGAAGGCTACGATGAAAAAACAAAACGTTTGCTTATGACGAAGATACCTTATGATGCAAAAGTAGAAAAAGGGCAAATGGTAGTGACATCTGGTTATGGTGGGGTATTCCCTGAAGGCTTGCCAATTGGAAAAGTTGTTGAGGTTACACCTGCGGAATATGGCCTTACACAAACTGCATATATTGAGCCGAATGCGGACCTATATGACATTCAACATGTAATGGTAACGAAACTTAACAGCATTAATCCAGAGATTCAAGAAGAGCTTGAAGAATTAAATGAGGAGGAAGAAAGTTGAGAAAATATCTTCTCCCTCTCTTATTTATTTTCTTATTCGTCATTGAAAGTACATTTGCCCTTATGGTCGCTCCAACAGAGATGTTTGCAAATGAGAGATGGCTTATCCCTCATTTTTTACTTGGAGCAATTATGCTTTTAGTTATTTTTGGCTCGAGGAAACTAGGTTTACTTTACGCTTTTATTTTTGGATTGCTGTTTGACATTGTTTATACTGAAATTATCGGTATTAACCTATTTTTATTTCCAGTTGTCACTTATATTGTGTATCAACTAATGAAGATCTTACAGAATAATCTTATTGTGACGACAATCATTACACTTTTTGGTGTAGCATTAATGGAGCTAGGATCTTATGGGGTCAACTATATTATTAGTATTACAACAATGGGATTCTCGGATTTTATCTTTATGAGATTCATTCCAACACTTATATTGAACCTCATTTTTATCGTCATAGTCATTTTTCCATTGAAGAAATATTTTGAAAAATATGTTGAACGACTATCGTTATAATGTTAAGTCTGTTCTAGTCAATAATGAAGAAAAACGAAGAAATAAAGTTGAATGACTGTTTGCAGGCAACTTTAGAAACCGGTTATCCGGTTTCTTTTGCCATATAATTATTCTTTTCAACCAGAGTGAAGATTGAGTTTGCAAGAAAAAAGGATTTTGCAAACTGATGTCGAATTTATTCCTACAATATGTATTGAGAATCAGAATGAGGCGAGATAACAGAATGGATCTGTTCTTGTCTTTCTTGAGGTGAACATCTTGAAATGAATAAAAGACAAAATGTAACGATGAAGGGCACAAAGGATGGGATTACACTCCATCTTGATGATGCCTGTTCTTATGAGGAACTTAAAAAAGAATTAAATCATAAATTAATAGAGAGTAGTAAAAGTCAAGAAGATAAATTGATATCTGTCCTTGTACATACAGGTAATCGCTATTTAACCTCCTCTCAAGAGGAAGAGATAAAAGAGTTAATCAGGCAAAAGAAAAATCTTGTTGTGGAGTCTGTGCTTTCTAATGTACTGACAAAGGATGAGGCTGAAAAGCAAAAGCAAGCAAATGAAATCGTCTCTATAACAAAAATTGTTCGGTCAGGTCAAGTGATTGAAGTCCCGGGGGATTTATTGCTCATTGGAGATGTAAACCCCGGAGGAACAGTAAGAGCTGGTGGCAATATTTTTATTATGGGCGAGCTAAAAGGAATTGCACATGCGGGTTACTATGGTAACCAGGAGGCTGTGATATCAGCTTCTATTATGAAACCGACACAGCTTCGAATTTGTGATAGTATCACTCGTGCGCCTGATGAAAAACAAGATGAAAACAGTCGCGAAATGGAATGTGCTTATATGAATGAAGAGCAGCAAATCATTATCGACAGACTACAAGTATTGGTACATGTAAGACCAAATATATCGAATTTGCAAGGGGGATTCTAGAGTGGGAGAAGCGATAGTCATTACATCCGGAAAAGGCGGCGTTGGTAAAACAACAACATCTGCAAATATTGGTACAGCATTAGCCCTGCAAGGAAAAAGAGTGTGCCTTGTGGATACAGATATTGGACTAAGAAATCTTGATGTTGTTATGGGCCTTGAAAACCGTATTATTTATGATTTAGTGGATGTAGTTAAGGGGCGTTGTAAGATGCAGCAAGCCCTTGTGAAGGATAAACGCTTTGATGATCTTCTTTATCTCCTGCCTGCGGCACAAACAAGTGATAAGAATGCGGTTGACCCGGACGAAATGAAAATATTAATAGACGATTTAAAGCAGGATTTTGATTATATTATTATTGATTGTCCTGCGGGGATTGAACAAGGCTATCGTAATGCCGTTTCAGGAGCAACAAAAGCGATTGTTGTAACTACACCAGAGGCAACAGCGGTACGCGATGCCGATCGCATTATCGGGTTGTTAGAGCAAGAAGATCATATCGAACGTCCAAGGTTAGTTATTAATCGTATCCGACCACAACTTATGAAAAACCGTGATACGATGGATATTGATGATATTACGAGACACCTCGATTTAGAATTATTAGGCATTGTAGCGGATGATGATCAAGTGATTCGGGCGACAAATCAAGGAGAACCCATCGCAATGGATCCAAATAATATCGCCTCTATTGCTTATCGAAATATTGCCCGCAGAATTCTTGGCGAGTCTGTACCACTTCAACAACTTCAAGAAGAGAATACCGGTGTTTTTACAAAGATAAAGAACTTCTTCAAAGTAAAATAACAAATGAAATCCTTAGTGATCTGTTGTCACTAAGGATTTCTTAATATTTGTCATGGGAAAAGAAATAGGAATATGGAATATTCTGCTAAGAATAATAAGAAGTACAGCAAACGGTCCAAATGCACCATCCATTCAATTGCAGAAATGTAAGCTTTTTATCAAAAAAGCGACGTATAGTCAATTACCCCTGTTAGTACCCCTATCTTCTTCTATAGAAAGCACTCTAAGAGTTAGATCGTTCATAATAAAAGGATTCACTATCAACAGTCTAAGAATAAACACAGATATAGTGATCATTTATAAGAGGGTAGCTCTCCAACTACAACTAGGTGTTTGACAACACAAAAAAACTTCTCCCTTATCTATCTGTCATACTTAAAAACCTCTCATCATAGACTTGTACAAATGCTGATGAATAGGTGGGAAGTTATAATGAGCTCAAGAGCTGATGATATAAGAAAACGGATGGCTAAAAGAAAAAAAGAGATGGAGAAGAATAAGCCTGTTCAAAAAAAATCGAAAAAAATGAATTGGTTGCAAGATGAGGAGAGGCATGG
The DNA here is from genome assembly GCF_038006865.1 of Cytobacillus sp. FSL R7-0696. Lineage (NCBI taxonomy): Bacteria > Bacillati > Bacillota > Bacilli > Caryophanales > Bacillaceae > Cytobacillus > Cytobacillus sp. FSL R7-0696. The sequence goes on from NZ_JBBOWA010000001.1 coordinate 3,102,386, forward strand.
ATTTGACCAACTTCCCTCATATGATAGTCCACCTCCTAAAGATTCAAATACGAATCACCCATTATTTAAAAAGGAAGTTTTTCTATTTAAAGTGCTCGTATCAGCCTGCTTATTCCTCATAGTGGCCATTATGTTTAAAAATGATGGAGCAATTTTTGAAAAGCCGAAAGCCTTTGTTGTAGAGGCAATGGATAAGAATTTTCAGTTTGCTACTGTTATTAATTGGTATGAAGAGCAATTCGGACAAACCTTTGCCCTTTTGCCAAAGCAGAAACAGACAGAAGAATCTGTTGAGGAAGCGCAACCAAGCTTACCAGCAACAGGCAAGGTATTACAAGCCTTTGAGCAAGATGGTCAAAAAATTTCGATTGAAACAAACATGGGTGAGAAAGTAGAGGCTGCAAATGGAGGAGTCGTTGAATTTATTGGCGAAAAACCTGGGTTTGGACAAACCGTTATCATTCAACATGCCGATCAAAGTCAATCTTGGTATGGGAATTTAGCTGAAATTGATGTAAAAGCATATGACTATGTTGAAAAAAGTGCAGAAGTAGGAGAAGCGGCTACTAAAGAGGATGGGAAAGGCCTGTTTTATTTTGCCATTAAAAAAGGGGATGACTTTGTTGATCCTTCACAGGTGATTCCTTTTGAATAAATGGATCTTACTTTTTAAGCAGATACGTATCCATCCTTTACTCTGGTTGGTAGTCGGATTAGCTATTATCACTTCTCATTTCAACGAGCTTTTTCTTTTACTATTGATTATTTTTGTTCATGAAATAGGACATGCTGTGGCCGCACAGTTTTTTTCTTGGAGAATAAAAAGCATTGTGTTACTTCCATTTGGCGGTGTGGCAGAGATGGACGAACATGGCAATCGTCCATTAAAAGAAGAGTTAATGGTAATTTTAGCAGGGCCTATACAGCATGTTTGGATGATTGCTGTTGCCTTCCTATGTTTTGAATGGCAGCTAGTCACACCTGAGTTCTTTTCTTTGTTTGTCCAGTATAACTTGATGATCTTACTTTTTAATTTGCTTCCGATTTGGCCATTGGATGGTGGAAAACTAGTCTTTTTGTATTTGTCTTATTTTTATGCATTTGGTGATGCACATAGGAAGGCGTTACAGCTGTCTATTTTTATGCTCATATTGTTTTTAATTGCTTCTCTTTGGATTCTCCCTTTTAATATTAATATTTGCATCATCCTTGCATTCTTACTTTTTTCCTTATACTATGAATGGAAACAGCGCAGATATATATTTATGCGGTTCTTATTGGAACGATACTATGGAAAGCATAGTGAACTACGTAAATTAAAACCGTTAGTCGTTCAAGAATCTGAACCAATCATGAAAGTGCTCGAGAAATTTCAACGTGGTTGTAAACACTCGATTATTGTTGAGACGGGGAATAAAGAAAAGAGTGTGCTAGATGAAAATGAGTTATTACATGCGTACTTTGCGGAAAAGAATGTGTCAGCTCAAATAAGTGACTTAGTGTATGTTTATTAGAAGCGAGGAAAGTAGATTTGAAAAGATTAGTGATCAATACAATAAATAGAGAAAAAAGGTATGCCCTGCTCGATCAAAATGAAGTTGAAGAATTGTATATTGAACCTTTACAACTCGAGACAAAAGTAGGGAATATCTATCTAGGCATAGTTGAAAAGGTAATGCCGGGGTTAAATGCACTCTTTGTCAATATTGGTGAAGAAAAGAGTGGCTTTTTGCATAAGGATAAATTACAAAGTTATGCACTTGAAGATGATGATAAGAAGGAAAAACGTAACCTTTCTTCTTTTGTCCATCAAGGGGAAAGGTTACTTGTACAAGTAGAAAAGGATCAAACGGGAACGAAAGGACCAAGGTTAACTGGGATCGTTGAATTGCAAGGCAATTATATGGTCTATTTGCCGTTTGGGAATTATCTTGCTGTATCCAAGAAAATTACTAATCAGAGTGTCAGAGAACAATTAAAGCAAAACTGTGCGAGGTTGCTCGAAGCAAAGGAAGGTCTAGTGATTAGGACTGCTGCGAAAGATGTTGATATGGCTGTACTGGAAAAAGAATTAACACAATTGCGTGTGAAATATCAGCAACTCCATGCCGCTTCTCTCTTAATAAAAAGACCCGGTGTAGTTCAAACAGAAGATCAATTTTTACATAAATTACGTCAAGTCATACAAAAAATGAAAAGTGGGGAAGTAATTGTGGATGATGCTACTGTCAAAAAGCAGTTACAACCTAAAGACAATGTCACATTTCAACTTCATACGAATCAAGAAGCTATCTTTACAGCCTATGGTCTCGAACGTGAAATTGAAAAAGCATTAAAAAGAATTGTGTGGTTAGATAATGGTGCTTATCTGATTTTTGATGAAACAGAAGCGTTAGCTATTATTGATGTGAACACAGGTAAATTTTCTGGAAAACACCAATTGCAAGATACGGTCTTAAAAACAAATGAATTAGCGGCAAGGGAGGTAGCGAGACAAATACGTATCAGGGACTTAGCAGGAATGATACTGATAGATTTTATTAGTATGGAAAAAGAGCAGGATAGAATACATATTTTATCTGTTATAAAAGAGGCCCTAGCTACCGATGAAAGACAAATAAAAGTAATTGGATTTACACCTCTTGGTATTTTACAATTGACGAGAAAGAAAACGAAGGTGTCTCTTTCTGAAGCTTTACAAGAGAATTGTACAGTTTGTCATGGGACGGGTAAGGTATTGCGCGCAGAAACGGTTGCCTTTCGTTTAGAGAGAGAATTGTGGTCGTATCGGACCCGTGATGAGGAAGCGGTTCTTATAGAGGTGACAAGGGATGTCGTGGCTGTATACACTAAAGAGGAGTTACAGCAATTAGAAGAAAGCTGTGCGAAACACATTGTTTTCGATTTCATTGATCGCCCAAAACCAAGCTATCATATAAAAAGATTTGGTCCTTTGAAAGAAATGCAAGTGTAATCGTATTGACAGTACAGTATGTGTATGATAACATTTTGATGTTATGTTTGTAGCGCCCATGCTACAACCGCGCAGAAAAGGTCATTAAGCTTCTGCTTTGGCAGGACACCTGGGATGGCGAGTCTTAGTCTTAAGAGGAGGTGCAGTTATGTACGCAATTATTGAAACTGGTGGTAAGCAAATCCGTGTAGAAGAAGGTCAAACAATCTACATCGAAAAGCTTAACGCAGAAGCAGGCGAAACAGTTACTTTTGAAAAGGTTCTTTTCGTAGGTGGAGACAGTGTGAAAGTTGGAAGCCCAGTTGTTGATGGTGCTTCAGTTACGGCTAAAGTTGAAAAACAAGGTCGTGCGAAGAAAATCACTGTATTCAAATACAAAGCAAAGAAAAACTATCATAAGAAACAAGGTCACCGTCAACCGTACACTAAAGTTGTGATTGATAAAATCAACGCATAAGGTTGATGATTGATGATTGATGTAAGCATTCATCGTAATCGTTCTGGACTCATACAATCATTTGAAATAAGTGGTCATGCCCTGTTTGCTAATAATGGTGAGGACATTGTCTGTGCAGGTGTATCAGCTGTTTCAGTTGGGTGCGTTAATAGCATCCATCAGTTAGCGGGAGTTACCCCGCATATTCAAATGGAATCTGGACTATTATCCTGTATTCTTCCGAGCGATCTTGCTCAAGATATAGAAGAAAAAGTCCAATTATTGCTTGAGGGAATGGTTGTCTCATTGCAAACGATCGTTGAGAACTATCCGGAAAATATAAAAATAACCTTCAAACAGTAGGAGGTGGATTTCATGCTATTAAAATTAGATCTTCAGTTGTTCGCATCTAAAAAAGGAGTAGGTTCTACAAAGAACGGACGTGACTCAATCTCTAAGCGCTTAGGTGCTAAGCGTGCAGATGGTCAATTCGTTACTGGTGGTTCTATTCTTTACCGTCAACGCGGTACGAAAATTTACCCAGGTGTAAACGTGGGTAAAGGTGGAGACGATACTCTTTTCGCGAAAGTGGACGGAGTTGTAAAATTTGAGCGTCTTGGACGTGACCGTAAGCAAGTTAGCGTATACCCTGCAGCTCAAGAAGCATAAGATTGAGTGGAGAACTCTAACCATTAATGGTTAGAGTTCTCTTCATGTCATTCATCCCACATATATTCTCCTCAAACTGTCCTCTTTTGATAAAAGTCCGCTACTTTTTATGCAATTCTATTGATGGAACCTTAAATATAGGGGCAGATTTAAAAATTCTTACCTTTCTTTTTGCTAAGGTACATACGGCTATGGGTTTTTTTTGTTATACTAACACCATATCAATGTAATGGCTGAGGACCATAAAAGAAGATGTAGGAGTCAATTATGGAAAAAGATTGGGATATTGTTGAAGTGCTACGTCATGCAAGGCATGATTGGTTAAATAAAATACAACTAATTAAAGGCAATTTAAGCTTAAATAAGGTGGAACGGGCAAAAGAAATTATTGATGAAATTGTTGTGGAAGCGCAACAAGAGGCAAAGTTATCAAACCTACAAATGCCTCAATTTGCTTCACTTTTATTTACGTACAATTGGCGAAATCCAAAATTTCAATTAGAGTATGACGTTTATGAAGTATTCAAATGTGATCAACTGGATGATAAAAGTTTAACTGATTGGACAAGATCTTTTTTCTCTTGCTTAAATGATGCTGTACAGCCATTTGCTGATAATCATTTATCTATATCAATTAATCCAGAAAAGCAGGGTGTCCGTTTCTTTTTTGATTTTAGTGGAACAATTACTTATATGCAGCAGATTCGCTTATTTTTACTAGAGCAATCAACAAGTATGGGGCTTACAGTGAGGCGCTTAACAGAAGATGAAATATCATTTGATTTCTTTGTTCTTTTTGAAGAGAAGTAAAGTGGATTTATTTAATAGTAAAAAGCTAGTCAGTAAAAGATATTATAAACAGCGAGAGTCATGGGTGTTCATATTCATGTGCATCTTTTGAATAGGAGGAAATAGATCTTATGTTTGTCGATCAGGTCAAGGTGTATGTAAAAGGTGGCGACGGTGGGAACGGAATGGTAGCCTTTCGTCGTGAAAAATATGTTCCTAAAGGCGGTCCAGCTGGTGGGGACGGTGGTAAGGGCGCGAATGTTGTCTTTATTGTTGAAGAAGGTTTAAGAACGCTAATGGATTTTAGATATAAACGACATTTCAAAGCGGAACGTGGTGAGCACGGAATGTCTAAAAATCAGCATGGCAGAAACTCGAAGGACATGTTTATAAAAGTACCGCCGGGAACTGTGGTTACGGATGCTGAGACTGGTGAAGTAATTGCAGATTTAACTGAGCATGGCCAACAGGCAATCATAGCAAAAGGTGGCCGTGGAGGTCGTGGAAATTCAAGGTTCGCTACACCTGCCAATCCTGCACCGGAATTATCAGAACATGGAGAGCCAGGTCAAGATAGAGAAGTTATGCTTGAGTTGAAATTGCTTGCAGATGTTGGGCTAGTTGGATTCCCAAGTGTTGGTAAGTCGACTTTACTTTCTGTCGTTTCTGCTGCTAGGCCAAAAATTGGCGCGTATCATTTTACGACAATCGTTCCTAATTTGGGTATGGTAGAAACAGAAGATAATCGTAGTTTTGTCATGGCTGATTTACCTGGGTTAATTGAAGGTGCTCATTCTGGAGTTGGCCTTGGACATCAATTTTTAAGACATATTGAACGTACACGAGTAATTGTTCATGTGATTGATATGTCAGGAATGGAAGGCAGAGATCCTTACGAAGATTATGTGACAATCAATAATGAATTACAGGAATATAATTTACGTTTAACAGAACGTCCACAAATTATTGTAGCTAACAAGATGGACATGCCTGATGCAGAAGAACACTTAGCGGCATTTAAGGAGCAACTTGAAGAGGAGTATCCAATTTTCCCGATCTCTGCTGTTACAAGATCTGGTCTACGTGAGTTATTATTTGCGATTGCAGATAAGGTAGAAGAAACACCAGAATTCCCACTTGAACATGAAGAAGAGGATACAGGTGTTCACCGTGTACTTTATAAACATGAAGCAGATCAAGTAGAATTTACGATTACAAGAGATTCAGCTGGTGACTTTATTGTGTCAGGTGATGCAGTTGAGAAATTATTTAAGATGACTGATTTTAGCAGAGATGAATCGGTTAGACGTTTCGCCCGTCAATTAAGAGGGATGGGTGTAGATGAAGCATTACGCGAAAAAGGTGCAAAAGACGGGGATATCGTCAAGTTATTAGATTATGAATTTGAATTTATTGACTAACCTTAAAATTTCAATGAGGTGAAAGATGAAACAGGATAAATTAGATAAAAAATTCTTCCTTGTCCGAGAAGATGTATTGCCTGAGGCTATGAAAAAGACTTTGGATGCAAAAGAAATGATTGAAAGGGGAAAAGCAGAGTCTGTCTGGGACGCTGTCCATAAGGTAGATTTGAGTCGCAGCGCATTTTATAAATATCGCGATACTGTTTTTCCTTTTCATACAATCGTGAAGGAAAGAATTATTACATTGTTTTTTCATTTGGAGGATCGGTCGGGCACATTGTCACAATTATTAAGTATTGTGGCTGGATCAGGTTGTAATGTATTAACCATCCATCAAACCATTCCGATTTTAGGTCGTGCCAATGTCACCTTATCACTAAATGTTGCTGATATGGCGGTAGGAATCGATCATTTATTATCCGATTTAAGGAAACTAGAATTTGTAGATAAAGTAGAAGTATTAAGTTCAGGCGCATGAGTTAAAAACTCTTGCGTCTTATTCATTTTAATAAGGGGATTATTATACCTAAAATGAATTACTCGAACAGCTTAGTAAAATAAACTGGTGAAGTTTCAAACGTACATGTAGAAACGAGTCAGAGGCAATGAAATAATAGGCAAGTCAAAACGTATAGGTTTACGCATCGACAGTTCATATAAACGATCTCGATTTTAAAAAGAAAGATATCTTATAAAAAAGATAAAAAACCTCTTTTACATCCATAAACTAAAGTGTTAAAGTATAGTATAATGAGTTTTTTCATAATTCAAATTTGTTGTGGCTACATAGAATGAAGCTACTGATGAAAGGTGTTCACAATGAAAAAAATAGGCTTCTTAGGACCAGTTGCTACTTTTACAGATATAGCCGTTCGCGGGTTATTTCCAGAAGATAGAGCAATTCCACAAGCGACCATTCCTGCTTGTTTAGATTCTTTAGCAAATGATGAAATTGATTTAGCTGTTGTACCAATTGAAAATGCTTTAGAAGGATCAGTTAATATTACTTTAGATTATTTAGTTCATGAGGCACTTTACCCAATTGTGGGTGAAATGACCATCCCTATTAGACAACATTTACTTATTCACCCTAGCCAAAAACTAGAAGATATTCAAACGGTATATAGTCATTCTCATGCGATTGCACAATGCCATCGGTTCCTACATTCGACTTTAAAAGATGTTGAACTTGTTAATATGACATCAACGGCTGCAGCTGCAAAATATGTAAGTGAACATCCTGACGAAAAGGTTGCTGCAATAGCCAATGCTTTAGCAGCAGAAGAATATCAATTAACAATAGCTCACAAAGATATTCATGATTATTCACATAATCATACACGGTTTATTGTAGTGGCAAAGCAAGATTGTCACCTCAAGACAGCGCAGAAGTCAAAAGGATATAAGACAACTGTAATGGTCTCGTTACCTGATGATCGTGCTGGGGCCCTTCACCAAGTGCTATCTGCCTTTTCATGGAGAAATTTAAATTTATCAAAAATCGAGTCAAGACCAATGAAAACAGGATTAGGGAATTATTTCTTTATTATTGATATCGACCAGAAAATAGATGATGTGCTTATTCCAGGCGTGAAAGCGGAATTAGAGGCTTTAGGTTGCAAAGTGCAAATTTTAGGTAGTTATCCTTCATATCAACTCGGGAAGATAGAAGAATTGACTCATAAATAACAAAAAAGAAAGTAGAGTGCATGCTCTACTTTCTTTTTATCAAGTACTATTTCCTAGCAAGTATTATGTATCTATTTCGATAAGAAATCCTGATTTTTTCAATGCCTCTTCTGCTTCATCAAGCTTTGCTTCACTGCTGCTCGTAATCGTGTGTAAATGAATCCCACCTGTTAATTCTGATAAATAACTAGATTGAGTAGAATGAATTTTCTTCATAAACTGTTTTACTTCTTTGCGGTCAGAAACCATAATAGATGCTGTCAAATCACCATATACTGGATGCTCGATGGTGACATCTTTTACGGTGACGCCATGATCAACAAGTAAGTTTAACTCTTCTTCTGTTTGTTCAGGTGAATGGTTACTAGCTATTGTTCTTGTAGCTACCGGATGTGGTGAAGTATGATTTAACCTTAAGTATCCTTGACTTGTGGCAATAATTGGTTCATTTCTTGCTTTTAACAGTGTAATATCACCAACGATTACTTGTCTGCTAACATGGTATTTTGCTGCTAGTTCACTACCTGTAATAGGCTCTTCACTTTCCTTCAATAATTGGAGTAGTTTCATCCGTCTGTCTTCTCCAAGCACCTTTTTTTGTTCGCTCATTCTTAATCCCCTCTACTATAACCATAATCAATAATTTTACCATAGGAATCCAGTATAAATAAAGTTATCCCATGCTTTCCTTTAATGTTGCTAGAAATTCGGCAAGTGCGATTAATTGTTCTTTCGAGGTTTCTGTTCCAGTAGATATTCTGAAAAATTCTTTCGCTGCTTTTCCATTAACCCCGATGGCAGACATAGCTGTGGATGGCATTTGCGCATTGGTCGCACAAGCACTACCAGTAGCAATGCAAAAGCCTTTGCGGTTCGCTTCTAACATCACATACTGTCCTTCAATTCTAGGTATTCGCATCCCTATAGTAGATGGGATTTGTCTTTCTCTTGGTGCCTCATAAATAATAGAGTCAAAATGGGCACAATGAGTGATGAAAGCTTCGCGAAGGATTTGTGCGTGCGTTCTTGTTTGTTTCCATGTTTTCATGCTTTCATCTGCAGCTATTGTCATAGCGACTATAGCTGGTAGATTGACTGTACCTGGCCTCAATCCCTTTTCATGTGAAGTATTAGGTAGTAAGCCACGAATGGGATGTGCAGGATGTATATAGGCTAAACCTGCTCCTTTTGGTCCGTAAAATTTATGGGCAGATATAGCAAGACTATCAACGGCTTGGCTCACATGAGTGATATCTACTTTCGTAAAGGAATGGACACAGTCACAATGAAGGAAGATTTGATGAATTTTACATAATGCGCTTACTTCCTCGATTGGTTGGATTGAACCAAGTTCACTATTGGCATGTTGAATAATAGCAAGAATGGTATCTGGCCTAATAGCGGCCGCGAATTGCTTACAATCAATTTGACCATTATGATCAAATGGTAGATAAGTCACCTCATAATCATTATCTTCAAGTATAGATAAAAAGTTAGAAATAGAAGAGTGCTCAGCTAAAGTGGTAATAATATGTCCTTTTGTATCCGTTAAGGTTAAAAGAGATCGGATACAAATAAGGTTACTTTCCGTCCCTCCACTTGTAAAATAAATTCCACTACTCGGTACATGTAGAAAAGAAGCTAGTGTCAAACGGCATTGTTCTAGTAAATCATGTGCCCGACTGCCTATATCATGAAAGCTTTCTGTGTTTCCATAGAATTCAGTAGCAGTTCTTACATATGCATCTGCCGCTTCTTTTGATAAGGGGCAGGTGGCGGCATAGTCTAAGTAAATCATAAATGGCTTCATTCCTTTGTTTTTGATAGAAGGAGAAATAAATATTGTTAAAAACTCTTGTCATCAGTTTAAATCTGTGTAAATATAGGTGTCAAGACATATGTTAATTTAACCTGAATAGTTTACTGTCAGGAGGATCACAATGAAAAGTTTAGATGTGGTTATTATTGGGAGTGGTCTAGCTGCTCTTCAATTAGCACAAAAAATACGTAATGATTTGCATGTGATAATTATCACAAAGTCAGATATCAGAAGTAGTAATTCTTATTTAGCACAAGGAGGGGTTGCTGCTTCGCTCAGTAAAGAGGATGATTGGGCATTCCATCTACAAGATACTTTGAATGCTGGACGCTATCACAATGAGGAACAGGTTGTGGAAGCTTTAACAAAGGAGGCGCCTGATTTAATTCATGAGTTAAGTGCACAAGGCTTTCCATTTGATGAGAATACAAACGGGGAATTATCTCTTGGGTTAGAAGGAGCGCATTGTAAAAAAAGAATTGTGCATAGTGGCGGCGATGCGACGGGGAAGCATCTTGTTGATTTTATGATCAGTCAATTACCTAGACATATTGAAGTAATAACAAATGCATTTGTTTATGAGCTCCTCGTTAAACGAAAAATTTGCTATGGCGTAAAAGTAAAAAAAGAAGACGAAACCCATATCATTTTCGCCAAACATGTGGTTTTAGCAACTGGTGGGTGTGGTCAATTGTTTCAATATACATCTAATAGCCCTGTTGTTACCGGTGATGGTTTAGCTCTTGCACATCGGGCAGGGGCTATATTAACGGATCTTGAATTTATTCAATTCCATCCGACTTTATTATACGTGGATGGTGAAACGAAAGGTCTTATTTCTGAAGCTGTTCGTGGGGAAGGTGGCGTTTTAGTTGATGAACAAGGAATTCCGATAATGAAGGGTATTCACCCACTTGAGGATTTGGCTCCGAGGCATATTGTCGCTCAAGAAATTTATCAAGCTATGAAGCAAGGTAGAAAAGTTTATTTAAATATCCAGCAGGTGGCACGATTCACTACTCGATTTCCGACTATTAGTAAATTATGTGAAGCCAATGGCGTTATTGTTGAAAATCAATTAATACCAGTATCGCCTGGTGCCCACTTTCTTATGGGTGGGGTCAAGACGAATGATAGTGGCGAAACAAGTATTGCTCATCTTTATGCAATTGGGGAAGTGGCAAGGACGGGCGTGCATGGAGCCAATCGTTTAGCTAGTAATTCTCTTTTAGAAGGTTTGTATTTTGGTAAAAAAGTGGCTCAGCAAATAAATAAGAGTAAGGATTATGACGTAGGTAAAAGAAGCGATTATCGTTTTGAAATTAAGAAAGAGAATATCCAAGGAAGATTACCTGCAAAAGAAGATATTCAAAACCGAATGATGGAATATGTTGGCATAGTAAGGAATAAGGCCAACTTACAAGATCAGTTACGTTATCTCAATCACTTTCATCTCCCGCAATCATTAGATTATTTATCACAAGAGGAAATTGAAATCGTTTTTATGATGGAAATATCAAGATGCATTACGAAATCAGCCCTTAAACGGAATGAAAGTAGAGGGGGACATTTTCGTGAGGACTTTCCTATTGAAATGGAAGAATGGTTGAAACAAGAAATTAAGCATGAAAAGAAAGGTGATCATGATGAATACATTGAAACTTCGCAAACAATTAGAGCATTACTTCATTGAAGATATTGGTGAAAGAGATTTAACGACAGAATTGATCTTTGGAGAACACGAAAGAGGTGCAATTACTTTTCTAGCGAAGGATAGAGGTGTGTTTTGCGGTAGAGAGGTCATAACAGTAGGCTTCCCCATGTTATCTAATGAATGCCATTTTGAATTCTTCAAACAGGAAGGTGAGTGGTTTAATCAAGGAGAAGTCTTGCTTAAAGTGTATGGACCAATCTCAGCACTTTTAAAGGGAGAACGTGTAATTTTAAATTTGGTGCAACGAATGTGTGCAGTCGCAACGAAAACAAAGAAAGCGGTTGATTTATTAAATAGCACACATACACGCATTGTCGATACAAGAAAAACAACACCTGGATTAAGGATGCTTGAGAAATATGCAGTTCGAACAGGTGGTGGTTATAATCACCGCTACGGGTTATATGATGCGGTTATGATTAAAGATAATCATATAAGCTTTGCAGGCTCGATAAGTAAAGCAGTAGAAAGTGTGAAGTCAAAAATTGGTCATATGGTTAAGATAGAGGTCGAAATTGAGAGTATAGCGCAATTGAATGAAGCGATTGCTGCTGGCGTAGATGTCATTATGTTTGATAATTGTACACCTAGAGAAATAGAAGATTGGATAACTTATGTGCCGAAAGGTGTTATAACCGAGGCTTCAGGAGGTATCGGTTTAGAGGAACTTCATAAGTATGGGCAAACAGGTGTTGACTATATTTCAATTGGTGCTTTAACACATTCTGTTGCCGCACTTGATATTAGTGTGAGAATGTCTGTGATCGAGAAGGAGAAACGAAATGAATCTATTTGACACGATTGAAAAACAAACGATTTTACCAGAAAAATACCGTTCTTTATCTAATGTGCTGTTAGAAAATATTGTGCGTCGCGTGAAGGATACATTTGGAGACAAGCTGTATATTCCAGGGCACCATTATCAAAAAGATGAAGTGATACAATTTGCTGATAGTACAGGTGATTCATTAAAATTAGCACAATTTTGTGCGCAGAATACCCGAGCTGAGTTTATCGTGTTTTGCGGTGTACATTTTATGGCAGAAACAGCCGATATCCTAACAACTAAAAATCAAAAAGTCTATTTACCGGATATGAGAGCGGGCTGTTCCATGGCTGATATGGCTAATATCCATCAAACAGAAAGAGGATGGCATCTATTAACTGAACGATTTGGGGAGACCATTTTACCGCTTACTTATGTAAATTCAACAGCTGCCATCAAATCATTTGTAGGTGAACATGGTGGGGCAACCGTTACTTCTTCTAATGCAGAAGAAGTGGTAAAATGGGCGCTCCAACAAAAGGAAAGGATTTTGTTCTTGCCGGATCAACATCTTGGCAGAAATACAGCCTATAAGTTAGGTATTTCTTTAGATGAAATGGCAGTCTGGGATCCGATTCAACATAGATTAGAATTTGAGGGAGGAAATGAGCAGGTCAAAGTGATTTTATGGAAAGGTCATTGCTCAGTTCACGAGAATTTTACAGTAAGGAACATCGAAGATATACGAAAAAACAGACCAGAAATGAAAATCATTGTTCATCCTGAGTGTAGAAGAGAAGTTGTTGAGCGGTCTGATATGGATGGTTCTACGAATGATATTATTCAGGCAATAGAAAAGAGTGAGCCAGGTTCTCAGTGGGCAATTGGCACTGAAATGAACTTAGTCAATCGTCTCATTCAATCACATCCAGATAAACAAATTGTTTCATTAAATCCACATATGTGTCCATGTATGACAATGAATCGCATTGATTTAATGCATTTGGCATGGAATTTAGAAATGTTGGAGAAAGGCGAACCCATAAATCAAATCAAGGTTGATGATCAAATCGCTGTAGGAGCAAAACAAGCTTTAGCACGCATGTTGGTGATAAAATAAATTGAAATAAGGCTACCTTTCATTAGGTAGTTTTTTTATGGGTAAATTAATTAATAAATGTTTCTGTGGACAAAAAATCATTTTCATAAGTGTATTCAGAATTTTTATTAAAAAAATCCTTTTTTTGTGCTTTCCTATAATGTTTATCATAATTTTCATGATTTCTGCATAAGTTTTTTTGAAGATTATTAGCAATTTGCCCATTCCTTCATAGAATATATGGACTCGTCGAGAAGTAGGTATGAGCCCGCACCTATTTATAGGTGTTAGGCAGCTACTTTTTATCCCGATTCGTTATAATCATTGATGGTATAAAGCTCTCATCAATGAAAGTTTGTTTTGTATAGGAGGGAACCAGCGTGAAAATCCATATCGTTCAAAAGGGTGATACCCTATGGAAGATTGCGAAGAAGTACGGCGTGAATTTCGAAGAGCTTAAAAAGATGAATACTCAGTTAAGTAACCCTGATATGATTATGCCGGGTATGAAAATTAAAGTACCAGGCGCAAGTGGGATGATTAAGAAGGAAGCACCCCTATCAGGAACAAAGATTAACGTAGGCTCTAAAAAAGAAATGCCAAAAGAGATGCCAAAAGAACAGGTAAAGAAGGAAGAAGTAAAGAAAGAAGCAGTAAAAAAAGAAGTGAAAAAACCGTATAAACCTAAAATGCCTAAACAAATCCTGCCGGATATCGATATAAACAACTACTATATGATGAATTTCGAAAAACAAAAACCTTTAAAACCTGTTCAAGAACAAAAGCCATTAAAACCTGTTCAAGAACAAAAGCTATTAAAACCTGTTCAAGAACAAAAGCCATTAAAACCTGTTCAAGAGCAAAAGCCATTAAAGCCTGTTCAAGAGCAAAAGCCATTAAAGCCTGTTCAAGAGCAAAAGCCGTTAAAGCCTGTTCAAGAACAAAAGCCATTAAAACCTGTTCAAGAACAGAAACCGTTGAAACCTATGCCGCAACTACCACCAAAACCAACCAATATCTTACCTAAGTCGACTGAGTCATCACAATCTCCTTCTATTAAAGGGAAGGAGCAAATTCAAGGAGGTTATGATCAACTTATGTATCCTTATAACCCTAATATGTTCCAACCTGGTATGCAACAGCCTTATTATCCACAAAATCAAGGTGCTTATAACCCTTATCAGCAACAAGGTATGGTAGCGGGTGTAGAGAGTCCGAATTATCATGAAGAAAGTTCTTCATATATGTCACCATATCAAAATCAACAACAGGCACAACTGTCGCCACAAGTAGGAGGGATGTACGATCAGCAAGCACAACTCCCACCGCAAGTAGGAGGTATGTACGATCAGCAAGCACAGCTCCCGCCGCAAGTGAGTGGTGCCTATGATCAACAAGCACAGCTCCCACCGCAAGTGGGCGGTGCCTATGATCAACAAGCACAGCTCCCGCCGCAAGTGAGTGGTGCCTATGATCAACAAGCACAGCTTCCACCACAACTAGGAGGAGCGTATGATCAGCAATTACCGCTACAACCGACTTATATGATGCCGGCGATGCAGCAACCTTGCTATCCATGCCCGCCACCATGTCCACCGCCATGCCCGCCACATCATATGATGCATCATCATGGTGTAATGCCGTTCTATCCACAGGTGCAAGGTATGGGTGAGTCAGGAGAACAATTACCGTTAAGTCCAAGTCAAAGCCAGATGCCGTTAAGTCCTAGCCAAAGTCAAATGCCAATGCCTCCAACTGTAGCAGGAACACAAGATTGTGGGTGTGGTGGTCCTCAATATCAAGCACCGATGAATCAAGGTTTTGGCTATCCTTATAGTCCGATGCCACACCATGGTTCCCCATATGGGTATGCACCAATGGGTGGCGCACAACCGTTTGGAATGCCAAGAGGTTATGATGAAAGCAGTGACTTCGAAGGATAATGTTAAAGGAGACGATCATCATAGTCGTCTCCTCTCCTATTTACAAAAGCAAATACCATGGACCATATTGGAAATCAATCAAATCAGGCAAAATGTATTTAAAGTAGAAACAAACCACACACCATTTATATTAAAAGGGTTTCATTCGTATCATAAGTTTAAGCTTCAAGAAACATTTACCTCTTCATTAATAAAGGAGGGATTTGTTCATACTTATTCCTTTCTTCCTTTAGCAAAGGATCCACCGTTATTTTTTGATGGAATTTATTTTGGATGTTTATTTTATATCCTCCCTTCTGAACAGTCTTTTACTTACCAAAACGAAACCAACCGTAAAGAAGGGTTAGATCTCATTGACAAATTTCATCATGTCTCAAAAAAATTAAAGGATCGTTATGTTACATTATTGCCTCCCCACCACCAGCAAGATAAATGGAGAATTCGGACTGTGCAATTCAAAAAAAATGAAAGTATTTTAAAGTATTTTATACCAAAAGAGATTATGGCTGAATATTTAGCATGGGCAGATTGGTCTTTATCTGGGATGGGGGAAACAGAACATACAAAAGAGGCGAATGAAGTGATACTTCACGGTGATGTGGCTCATCATAATTTTATTCGCGATGATAGTAACCAATTATTTTTAATTGATTTTGACTTAATATCCATTGGCCAAAAGGAATATGATTACTTACAGTATGCAAACAGAATTTTGCCAACGCTTGATTGGGAGATAAATGAAATGGAGAAGTTCCCTCAATTAAAGGAACTCACTACTAGTAACCAATCTTTGTACGCTCTTTCTTATCCAACTGATGTCTTTCGGGAATGGAACAGGTGTATTCGGGAGCGAACCTATATTTATCCAAAGAAAATGCGACCATTATTATCCTTAACCATTGATCAATTTCAGAAAAGGAAATTATTTGTGGAAGAGCTGAAAAAAAGAATAGATGGATAAATCTAATTTGTATGACTGCCCCTTGTTTTTTGCAAAATAGTAAAGAGATGAAAAATCTCTAATATTACCGGTGGGGGGTATGTTAAATGCAAAAAAAGATTCTATTTGTCCCTTTTGCTGTTGTGATGTCGATGAGTTTAGCTGCCTGTGGTACGAATAACGATGCGAGTGAGACGACAGATGAGAACCGGAACGGGACGGTACCTATGGGTTATTATACGAATGAACAGCATAATCAAAAATCAAAATTTAAGCTATTAAATGATGATGATGGTGCAGTAACAGAGTGGATGGATCATTCTCTAGGAGATGAAACGGATACAACAAGAGATGGGAAATTCAGCAAAACAGATGTCAATTATAATGGCCATATTGAGTATAATCATGTACCGAGGTCTAACTATTATCAATCTTATGAAGGAGAATTAATTGAAAAAGTTATCAATGGTGCAGAAGAAGTAGAGCAAGTAAAAGAAGCGAGAGCGGCAGAGCATGACGGGAAGTTAGTAATTGCTTTAAGATTAAATAAAGATGCCGATGAAAAGCAAGTTGAACAAGAGGTTTTTTCAAAGGTAAAATCCTTTGTTGGAGAGAGAAAAGTGAGAATTATTACGAACGAAAGTCAATTCTTTCGCCTAAATACAATTAATAATGATGTAAAAGCAGGTCTCCCAATGGAAAAAATAAATGAGAATATTGATGAAATCTTTTATTCAAAGTAGTCAATATAAATGAAGCACGAACAATTTTGGAGTATAAATTTGTTCGTGCATTTTTTATGGAGTTAGATGATATACATAATGTTTGTTATGTTTGTTATTTGATTTTAGACCTGTGAATAAGCTCAATGGGGAGTATGCGTATAAGGAAGAAAAAAGTGGAGAAAATAAATAATATGAAGAGGTGGATATACTTGGTGAAGGAGGGGCAATAATGAAGAAATTAAGTGCGATAACCTTAATTATCTTACTCATCACTTTTCCCTTTAGTATTCATAATAGCGTCCAAGCTGTAAGTCGTGGGAATGAAAACCAAACAAATAAAGAAATTAAACCAGAACAAATAGATATTATTTTAGAAAGAGAATATATTGATGGAGAAATTAGTCAGGAACGAGTGCGCGAAACGATATGGTCATTTGAAGATTTATGGGCAAAATATGATGAGTGGCAATTAATGGATATGAAAAAAGGAGAAATGGTTTTTCGTCAACAAGTAAATGATATTTCGCCATTATTAAAAGCAAATGGATATTTTGGCATTACTGAAGATGGTGTACTCACCATTTTTAATGGGAAACCTAGAAAGGCACAAATTATTCAATCATTTTTTTCTATTGATTTAGGAAAGCTTGAAAGTAAAAAATGCGAGCAGTTGAAACAAGGGATTCCAATTAAGTCAAAGAATGATTACATGGAAGTTTTAAAATCTTTTAGCGGCTATTCTTTATAAATGAACTGTAGCGACCTTTAAAGGTCGCTATTTTGAATGAGTAAAAGTTTATTTTTTCTTGGAGTGAGGAAAATCAAGAATGGTAGCAATTTTAAAAATATAAATAAATGGGCTAAACGGTATACTTACAAGTTGTAATGTAACTTAATTTTTGATAACATACAATTAAGTTACATTAAAATTTCTAGGAGGAAATCCTGTGGAGTTTGTGGATCCGATTAAGGATATAGAAGACATTAACAAAATTAAATCAGAATTAAGATTGCATTCACAAAGGGATGTACTCCTGTTTGTCTTAGGGATTAATACAGGGATAAGAGTGAGTGATTTATTATTTTTAAAGGTTAAAGATTTATGGGAGGAAGAGGGCTTAAAAGAATTTTTATATATTAAGGATGAAAAGAATGGTGACTCTCGTGCATTTTATTTAAATAACAGCATTTTGAAAGAACTTGCTTCTTATATGAAGTTATTTAAATTAAATGACAACGATTATTTATTTAAATCTAAAAAGAACAAACAACCTATTACGAGGCAACAAGCTTATCGTATCATTAACCAAGCGGCAAAAAAGGTTGGTGTACAAGGGAAAATCGGTACGCATACTTTAAGAAAAACTTTTGGTTATCATGCCTATCGGAAAGGGATTGCCATTTCCATTCTAATGAATATATACAATCACAATACGCCAGCTGAAACGTTAAGGTATATTGGGATTGATAAATTCGATAAAAAGCTAATAAAAGTAGATGTCAATTTATAAAAAAACACCTCCATATAATGGGAGGCGTTAAGAGGAAAGAAAGTTTTATTTTTCATCTTCCTCGTCAAATTCAGGAGCCATATCAACGTTTTTGAAATCTTTTATGACATCATCTGTACATTCAACCTGCAGTGTTTTTTTATCTTTCATGAACTTAAACACACCATTATTAAAATCGGTACCGAGATCTTTGAAGAATATACCTTCATATTCTACATCATTAGAATATTTGAAAGTAAGTCGATAATGGTCCCCGTCCTTAATGAGATA
This sequence comes from Cytobacillus sp. FSL R7-0696, assembly GCF_038006865.1. NCBI lineage: Bacteria > Bacillati > Bacillota > Bacilli > Caryophanales > Bacillaceae > Cytobacillus > Cytobacillus sp. FSL R7-0696. Next base: position 3,121,154 of record NZ_JBBOWA010000001.1, read on the forward strand.
AGCGCGAACACCTTTTTCAAAATGACCTTCTTCATCTTTTAATGATCGTGATACTGAGATAATATGCAGGTCGACAAAAGGTACTTCTCTTAGTAGAGAGTTAATAATAGACCCTTTTGCAATTTGCTCCCAGCGGCTTTGAGCCGTTTGCCCAAGAATGATTTGTGTTATATTTTTTTCGCGAGCGACATCAGCAATAACCTTGGAAACAGGTCTTCTTTCATTATCTTTTAAAATGAAAGCATCAGCACTGTGCATTTCAGCTAATTGCTGCCATTTCGTAATATAATGAGACTTCTCTGCATCCATATCATCAAAAGGCTTAGGGTCAATCGTTAAAATATATAAAGGGCAATCCATCATGTTTGCAATCTTGCATCCACGCTGAATAAGTCTTTCACCATTTGGTCCATAGTAGACGCATACTAAAATGCTTTCGTCCATACGTCCTTTAATTTTTTTCATGTTTTGTCACCTCGAAATAGATGTGAAATTCATAAAAATTTACATTTAATATCAATAAACTATGTATGACTATATCCTATGCGAATGAAACAGTCAATTAAAAAATGAAATTTAATGAATTCTGCCATTTTTGAAATGTGGCAAGATAGTTAGAAACATTATTTTCCCCTAATTAAAACATTAATGTAATGGATAAATTAACATAAGACAGAATAAGTATGTCACCCCCATTTTTAAAAAGCTTTTTTCATTAATATTCACCTATTCACAGTCATTTCAGGAGGAGGGACTACGGTTGACGATGTTGCACATCATGATTTTAATTCCATTTGTTTTTGCGATTTTTGTCCCGCTGTTATATAAATACTTCAATAAAAGATTGCATTCAGGTTGGTTTGTTATTCTCATTCCTATTATTATATTCGTTTATTTGCTTCAATTAATTCCTAAAATATCCTCAGGAGCAACAATATACGAAACGATACCATGGATCCCCTCGTTTGGTATTAATTTAGATATGTATGTAGATGGATTAAGTTTGATTTTTGGATTACTGATCACGGGTATTGGTGCTCTCGTTATCTTATATTCGATCTATTATTTATCAAAAGAAAAAGAAGCACTTCACAATTTTTATGTGTATCTCCTTCTTTTTATGGGAGCGATGCTAGGACTTGTATTCTCAGATAATATACTTGTTCTATATGTTTTCTGGGAATTAACGAGTATCTCCTCCTTTTTATTAATTGCCTATTGGTATGAGAGAGAAAAATCCAGATATGGTGCTCAAAAATCAATGTTAATTACGATTTTTGGTGGCTTAGCGATGTTATCTGGTTTTATTATGCTATCGATGATAACGGACACGTATAGCATTAGAGAAATGTTTGCTATGAGTGAGACAATCATTGCTCATGATTTATTCTTGCCAGCTATGATATTAATTTTACTAGGTGCTTTTACAAAATCAGCGCAGTTTCCTTTTAGTATTTGGTTACCTGATGCAATGGAGGCGCCTACACCAATTAGTGCTTATTTGCATTCAGCAACAATGGTAAAAGCAGGAATTTATTTAGTTGCAAGATTAACTCCCATATTTGGTGGTACAGCAGAATGGTTTTGGATTATATCAATTGTTGGATTAATTACGCTATTGTATGGTTCATTCAACGCTGTGAAACAAATTGATTTAAAAGGATTACTGGCATATTCCACCATCAGTCAATTGGGAATGATTATGAGCTTGCTTGGGATTGGATCAGCTGCCCTTTATTTCGGTTACGGAAATGAAGCTGCTGTTTATGCAGCGGCAATTACAGCAGCTATATTTCATATGATTAATCACTCTACATTTAAAGGTGCCTTATTTATGGTAGTGGGTATCGTTGACCATGAAACTGGTACGCGTGATATTAGACGTCTAGGTGGTTTAATGACTGTTATGCCTATCACATTTACAGTTGCCTTAATTGGTTCATTTGCAATGGCAGGTCTACCACCGTTTAATGGGTTTTTAAGTAAGGAAATGTTTTTTGCATCTGTTGTTAAAGTAACGGAAATGGATGTATTTAATATGGAAACATTAGGTGTATTGTTTCCAATTATCGCTTGGGTTGCGAGTGTTTTTACCTTTATATACAGTATGATTCTTGTCTTTAAGACATTTAGAGGGAAATATAAACCAGATCGTTTAGAGAAGAAGGCGCATGAAGCTCCCATAGGCATGCTTATTTCACCTATTATTCTTGCTTCATTGGTTATTGTTATTTTCTTCTTTCCTAATGTAATTGCTGATTTATTATTAGTTCCTGCCGTATCAGCGATTCTTCCTTCTTTAATAGAAGAAGGTGTACTGAATATTCATATTTCAGCTTGGCATGGATTTTCAGCCGAGTTATATATGACAATCGGCGTCGTTGTCGTAGGAACAATCATGTATCTATTGTTGAAAAAGTGGACCAAAGTTTATCGTCTTTATCCACAAAATTTAACCATTAATGCCCTATACAATAATAGCTTGGAAACATCGCAAAGAATTGCAGCAAGTATGACAAATAAATATATGACAGGATACACGCGTGATTATCTTGCTTATATATTTACATTCTTCGTTTTATTAATTGGTGGTACTTTAATCATTACTAATTCTATTACGATTGATTTGACCAATGATGCCCCTGTGAACATTTTTGAGTTAGCCATTATGTTCTCCATGCTAGTAGCTGCATTTACAATTTTATTAGCGAAATCAAGGTTGACTGCTATTATTGCGCTAGGTGTTTTAGGTTATTTAGTATCCTTGTTTTTCGTCATTTTTAGAGCACCAGATTTAGCTTTAACTCAACTAGTAGTAGAAACGGTCACTACAGCCTTATTCTTGCTTTGCTTTTTTCATTTACCAAAATTCAAAGAGCAAACGCAAAAGCATAAAAAGGGTGTGCCATTTAAGCCATTGAATTTAATTATCTCGATTGCGGTTGGTGCAGTGGTAACAGTATTCGCGTTTTCGGCAAATGGTACACAAATATTTGAACCGATAGCAAGTTATTATGAGGATTCATATGAATTAGCAGGAGCGAAGAATATCGTAAATGCAATATTAGTTGATTTCAGGGGTATTGATACGATGTTAGAAATCTTTGTGTTATGTATTACAGCGTTAAGTGTATATACACTGATTAAATTACGGTTTTCAAGGAGGGAGAAATAATGAAAAAGCCTAATGATATTATTTTAAGGGCAGTAACGAATGTTGCGGTGGTCATTATTCTTACCTTTGCGATTTATTTGTTTTTAGCTGGTCACCACAATCCAGGTGGCGGATTTATTGGAGGACTTGCCTTTGCTGCAGCCCTTACGCTTTTGTTTCTGACATATGATATCGATTCAATCCGAGCTAACTTTCCATTTGATTTTAAAGTATTGACGGCTGTTGGTGTCCTTATCGCTGTTTTTACTGGTTTGGGTGGAATTTTATTCGATAAACCATTTTTATTCCAAGCTTTCGACTATTTCAATTTGCCGATTTTTGGGAAGACTGAATTGGCTACAGCAGTACTATTTGATGTTGGTGTCGCATTAGCTGTTATTGGAACAGCAATGGTTATTATTATGACAATTAGTGAGGATCGATAATATGGAAACATTAATGTCGATCTTAATTGGTGTCTTATTTACAATTGGTACGTATTTAATATTAACGAAGAGCTTGATAAGAATTATTTTAGGAACTTCAATTATCAGTCATGGTGTTCATTTGCTTATTCTTACCATGGGGGGCTTAAAAAGTGGTGGTCCGCCTTTATTGGGGATAGATACAACTACATTTACGGATGCGCTTCCTCAAGCTCTTATTTTAACTGCTATAGTTATCAATTTCGCGACGACAGCCTTGTTTCTCGTGTTAAGTTACCGAGCTTATCAAGAGCTGGGAACGGATAACACTGCAGAAATGAGAGGTGACGAGAATGAATAACTTAGTCATTATGCCGATCATTGTACCTCTTATTATTGGTTTAGTGATGGTCATATTTAGACAGAAAATACTTTTCCATAAGATTTTAAGTGTGTTTACGCTAATAGCTACGGGAGTTATTTCAGGATTTTTGATTTACCAGGTGAAATATAATGGTATTCAAACATTACAATTAGGTGGTTGGGAAGCGCCTTTTGGTGTCAGTATGGTAGCGGATATGTTCTCGGGACTACTATTATTGACTACAAGTATTGTTGGTCTACTTTGTCTCGTCTTTGCTTTTGGTTCCATTGGTGAGGATCGAGAAAGGCATTACTTTTATCCGCTGTTCCTATTCTTAATTACAGGAGTAAATGGATCTTTTCTTACAGGTGATGTTTTTAACTTATTCGTGTGTTTTGAAGTAATGTTAATCTCCTCCTATGCATTAATCACGTTAGGTGGAGAGAAGAAGCAATTAAGAGAGTCTATCAAATATGTGTTAATCAACCTTCTAGCATCTTTCCTATTTTTAGCAGCTGTTGCTTATTTATATTCAGTAACAGGGACGATTAATATGGCTCATTTAGCAGAACGTGTAGGAGAAGTAGGGCAGAGTGGGATTATTACTGCAGTGGCAATGATGTTTTTATTTGTCTTTAGTTTAAAGGCGGGTTTATTCTTATTCTTTTGGTTACCGGGATCTTATAGTGCACCTCCGACAGCTGTAGCGGCAATCTTTGCAGCGCTACTTACGAAAGTAGGAATATACGCGATCTTTAGATTCTTTACTTTGGTTTTTTATCATCAACCAGAGGTTACACATTTAATTATTGGTATTATGGCTGCTATTACTATGCTGCTCGGTGCAATTGGTGCCATTGCCTTTAATGATATTAAAAAGATTTTAACATATAATGTCATAGTTGGTGTTGGATTTATTTTAGCAGGCTTAGCTACGTATACACATGAAGGATTAACTGGTTCAATCTATTATTTAATTCACGATATGGTGATTAAAGCAGTTATTTTCCTTATCGGCGGTGTGATTATTGCCCTTGTAGGTACAAGTAAACTGAATGATATTAGTGGTCTAATTAAGACACACCCTTATCTAGGATGGATGTTCTTTATTGTTGCTCTTTCAATAGCGGGTATTCCTCCATTAAGCGGTTTTATCGGCAAAGTATATATAACAGAAGGAACCTTTGCGGTTGGCTATTACTGGCTAGGGGCAATTGGATTAATAACGAGTTTGATGGTGCTCTTTTCTGTCATGAAGATATTTATGAACAGCTTTTGGGGAGAAACGATTCTATCAGAAGATATGGAAAAGAGCAGTACGAAAGGTGTCATGTTTCCTATAGTAACACTCGTTTTGTTAACAATTGGACTTGGATTAGGCGCAGAGGGATTATATGATTACGTGAATATAGCTGTTGAATCTTTAATGAATCCTTCTTCTTATATTGAAGCCGTTTTACTAGGGTATAGCGATTAATGTCATTCTAATAGAAAAGGGCGGTGAGCGAGCATGGCTATGCAAGTACTAGTCAATTTATTCATTGCTGCGTTGTGGATGTTTCTGCAGGATGAATGGAGTTTTTTATCTTTTTTTAGTGGTTATATTGTAGGGATATTTATTCTATTTTTAATAAGAAGATTTTTTGATGATAATTTTTATATCGTTACTTTTATGAACATCCTTAGTCTTTTGTTAGTGTTTATTCATGAGCTATTTACATCTAGTATGGAGGTTGTGAAACAAGTAATTAAACCAAAACTAGATATTAGACCAGGCATTTTTACATTGGAGACAGAATTAGAAGGTGATATCGAATTAGCATTGCTTTCTTTTCTGCTTTGTATAACACCAGGTTCGGTAGTGGTTGAGGTAGGAAATGATAACAAAACGTTTTATGTTCATGGACTTGATATCCCAACTTCGAGTGAATCGCTATTAAAGTCCAAGGTTCGATTCGAAAAGTCTATTAAGAGGGTGACAGGAAGATGATTGAGAGTTTATTAGTAGTTGCATTATGTTTTCTTGTCCTATCTATTTTAGCAGCAGTATATCGTCTTATTAAGGGTCCGTCTATTCCGGATCGCGTGCAGGCGCTTGATAATATAGGAGTAAATATTATTGCGGCGATAGCGATTATTTCTATATTCATGCGGACGAGTGCGTTCTTTTCAGTCATGTTATTACTGGGGATTTTATCGTTTATTGGTACGATAGCCTTTGCGCGTTTCCTAGAGAGGGGGAAAGTCATTGAATCTGACCGTAACAAGTGAGTTAGGAGCAGGAATTCTCATTATTATAGGGACATTGTTTAGTTTCCTTAGTGCAATCGGTATTTTGCGTTTACCAGATGTATATACAAGGTCTCATGCAGCTTCAAAGAGTTCGACGATTGGTGTGTTATTTACGCTTGTAGGTACTTTAATCTTTTTTCTTGTTCATGAAGGTGTCTTTAGTATTCGATTAATATTAGTCATTTTCTTTGTTTTTTTAACAGCACCTGTATCAGCGCATCTCATCTCACGCTCCGCTTATCGCTCAAAAGTTCCAATGGCTGATGTCACTGTTCAAGATGAGTTAAAGAAAGTATTGGTAGGGAAAGATCGGGAAGGAGACCAGTCTTAATGGCTGGTTTTTTCTTTTATACCCTAAGCGGCGATTTTCTTGCAAGCCTGTGCAGTTAATTTGCAATGGTTATTCCACTATTCTCAGTGGTCAACAGGTAAAAGTAATGATAGTCGTAGCGTAAATAGATATCCTTTTTTCTTCAAGACGATTTTGTAGTATAATGGTGGGAGGTATGCAAAAGAGGGAGAGAATAAATTTTGTTTGAATATATTATTGGTCGTGTTGACTTCATCGGGCCAGAATACATTGTAGTTGAAAATAATGGGATTGGGTACCAAGTGATTACACCAAACCCATTTAGATATACGACCGATCAAGAAGTGAAAATTTATACATATCATCATGTCAGAGAAGATATTGAATCACTATATGGTTTTACATCACGACAAGAAAAAGCTTTATTCATGAAATTGCTCAATGTAACTGGTATTGGTCCAAAAGGTGCACTGGCCGTTCTTGCTACAGGTCAGCCAGAAGCGGTTGTTCATGCAATCGAGCATGAAGATGAGGCCTTTCTTGTGAAGTTCCCAGGTGTAGGTAAAAAAACGGCTAGGCAGATGATTCTTGATTTAAAAGGGAAACTAGTTGATATTGTACCAGACTTGTTACCGAACTTATTTACAGAAGAGAAACAAATAAAAAGTGATCGAAACCATGAATTAGATGAAGCTCTTCTGGCATTAAAGGCACTCGGCTATTCTGATAAAGAATTAAAGAAAATAACGAAAGATTTAAGTGCTGAAATATTAACTACCGATCAGTATATTAAATTGGCTTTGCAAAAGCTGCTTAAGTAAGAAAGAAGGCAAGGCATGGAAGGATGGTTAACAAATGGATGAGCGTATTATATCAGGAGAAGCGGATCATCAAGATACTTCATTTGAATATAGCTTACGTCCACAAACTTTAGCACAGTATATCGGCCAAGATCAGGTAAAGGAGAATTTGCGTATTTTCATCGAAGCAGCGAAAATGCGTAATGAAACATTGGATCATGTTCTTCTTTACGGACCACCAGGCCTAGGGAAAACGACTTTAGCAACGATTATTAGTAATGAGATGGGCGTTAATATTCGGACAACAGCAGGGCCTGCCATTGAACGGCCTGGTGATTTAGCGGCTGTCTTGACTTCACTTGAGCCTGGTGATGTATTATTTATAGATGAGATTCATCGTTTGCCAAGGGCGATAGAAGAAGTATTATACCCGGCAATGGAGGATTTTTGTCTTGATATCGTGATTGGAAAAGGCCCAAGTGCTCGTTCCGTCAGACTGGATCTTCCCCCTTTTACTTTAGTTGGTGCTACAACGAGAGCAGGCTCTTTATCTGCACCTTTAAGGGATAGGTTCGGGGTTATGAGTAGACTGGAATATTATAATGAGGGACAACTAAAGGAAATCGTTGTACGAACAGCGGCGATTCTCGATACAGAAATAGACAGAGAAGCGGCAGATGAGATTGCTCGACGCTCAAGAGGAACCCCTCGTATTGCAAACCGATTGCTTCGTAGAGTAAGGGATTATGCTCAAGTGCGAGGGGATGGTGCAGTAAACCAACAGTTTGCAAATGAGGCATTAGAGATGTTACAGGTCGATAGGTTAGGATTAGATCATATTGATCATAAGTTACTAAGGGGCATGATTGAACGCTTTCGCGGTGGTCCAGTAGGGTTAGAGACGATTGCTGCAACCATTGGAGAAGAAGCACATACGATAGAAGATGTGTACGAACCCTATTTATTACAAATTGGTTTCTTACAAAGGACACCAAGGGGCAGAATTGCGACACAGCTTGTTTATCAACATTTTCAAATGGAGGTGCCATCCAATTGCCAAAATGGTTCATGATTATTGGTGGTCTTCTATTTGTTATTGGCTTTCTTATGCATTTTTTCAATTTAGGAAAGCTCCCTGGAGATATTGTATTTAGAAAAGGGAATACAACTGTTTATTTCCCAATTGTAACGTCAATTATTATTAGTGTGATACTTTCCTTAATTGTCTATTTTATTGGGAAGTCACGTTAAATTTTTCAAAAGTTGGAGACGAGACAAAATGAAAGTAGATTTATTTGATTTTAATTTACCAGAAGAATTAATTGCGCAAACACCGCTTAGAGACAGAACAAGTAGCCGATTAATGGTATTAGATAAGGAGACGGGAGCGGTCCGTCATGACGTGTTTAAACATATTGTAGAATATTTACAGCCAGGTGATGCACTAGTATTGAATGATACAAGAGTATTGCCAGCACGACTTTTTGGAATGAAAGAAGAAACGGGAGCAAAATTAGAAGTGTTACTGTTGAAACAGCTTGAAAATGATCAATGGGAAACACTTGTAAAGCCAGCAAAACGGGTGAAAGTAGGGACAGAAATTATCTTTGGCGATGGTCAGCTGAAAGCGGTATGCCTTGAAGAGAGTGACCATGGCGGACGTGTTCTCAAGTTCAAATATGAAGGGATTTTCTACGAGGTATTAGAGCAATTAGGTGAAATGCCATTGCCACCCTATATTAAAGAACAACTAGAGGATCGAGATCGTTATCAAACGGTCTATGCAAAGGAGAATGGCTCTGCTGCAGCACCTACAGCTGGTTTACATTTTACTGAAGAACTATTAGAAGAAATTAAAGCTCGTGGAATTGAGGTTCTTTTCATAACCCTTCATGTGGGTCTAGGTACGTTCAGACCAGTAAATGTAGATGACATTGATCATCATGAAATGCACGCAGAGTTCTATCAAATGACAAAAGAAACAGCTCAAACGTTGAACCAAATTCGGGAAAGTGGTCATAAAATCATCAGTGTTGGTACTACTTCAACAAGAACACTTGAAACAATTGCTACTGCTTTTAACGGACGTTTTGAAGAGTCAAGTGGTTGGACTGATATCTTCATCTTCCCTGGGTATGAATTTAAGGCGATTGATGGTATGATCACGAATTTTCACCTACCAAAATCAACGTTGATTATGCTTATTAGTGCATTGGCTGGTCGTGAGAATGTGCTTGAAGCATATAAGCAAGCAGTAGAAGAAAGGTATCGTTTCTTTAGTTTTGGAGATGCAATGTTTATTAAATAAAAGAGTTTGATATGGAAAAGGAGTTACGTCATGACAGCTATACGTTATGAATTGATAAAAACATGTAAACAAACAGGCGCGAGACTTGGACGTGTTCACACACCTCACGGCTCATTTGAAACACCTGTTTTTATGCCAGTAGGTACGCTAGCGACGGTGAAAACAATGTCTCCGGAAGATCTAGTGAATATGGGGGCAGGAATAATTTTAAGTAATACTTATCATCTATGGTTACGACCTGGACATGAGTTGATAAAGGAAGCGGGAGGCTTACATCAATTCATGAATTGGGATCGTGCTATTTTAACTGATTCCGGTGGATTCCAAGTATTTAGTCTCAGTGATTTTAGAAAGATTGAAGAAGAGGGTGTCCATTTCCGTAATCATTTGAATGGGGATAAACTATTTCTTTCACCTGAAAAGGCAATGCAAATACAAAACGCATTGGGCTCAGATATTATGATGGCATTTGATGAATGTCCACCTTTCCCAGCAACACATGAATATATGAAAAAATCTGTTGAGCGAACATCTAGGTGGGCCGAGAGATGTTTAGAAGCACATGAACGACCAAACGACCAAGGTTTATTTGGTATTGTTCAAGGTGGCGAATATAATGATTTACGTGCTCAAAGTGCGAAAGACCTTGTCTCACTTGATTTTCCTGGCTATGCAATAGGTGGGTTATCAGTTGGGGAACCAAAGGATATAATGAATAGAGTGTTGGAAGAAACAACACCACTTCTGCCCAATCATAAGCCCCGTTACTTAATGGGTGTCGGTTCACCGGATTCCTTAATTGATGGTGCGATTCGTGGGGTAGATATGTTTGATTGTGTATTACCAACAAGGATTGCAAGAAATGGCACATTAATGACTAGCGAAGGAAGATTAGTTGTTAAAAATGCGAAGTATGCACGTGACTTTGGTCCTCTAGATGAGAATTGCGATTGCTATACTTGTCGAAATTATAGTCGTGCCTATATAAGACACTTAATAAAATGTGACGAAACTTTCGGAATAAGGCTTACAACTTATCATAACCTTTATTTTCTGTTAAAATTAATGGAAAAGGTCAGAGAGGCAATCAGAGAGGATCGTCTAGGTGACTTTAGAGAAGAATTTTTCGAGAAATATGGTTTTAATAAGCCGAACGCGAAAAACTTCTAATACTTGAAAGGAGGGGAAAAGAGAATATGGATATTTTAGCTACTATTGGGCCGTTAGTCATTATGTTTGTGCTGTTTTATTTCCTTTTAATCAGACCACAACAAAAACGTCAAAAAGCGGTTAATCAAATGCAGAATAGTCTGAAAAAAGGCGATAAAGTAGTTACAATCGGTGGTTTACATGGTTTTGTAGATGCAATCGATGAGGACAAAGTCGTTATCAAGTGTGGCGATGGAAGCCGTCTTACATACGACCGTCAAGCGATTCGTGAAGTAACTGAATCAGCTCCCGGTACCGTTTAAGAATGAAAAAGCTGTTTGAAGTAGTTTTACTACTTCAAACAGCTTTTTTCATTTTTACATAATTTCTATTTTGTTGATTTTGAACTCATGTTTACACCTAAAATACCACCCATCATTGCAATGAGAATATAGCAAATAAAGTATACGATTTGTTGAGGATTAAATAGTTTATCAAAACCGAGATATTGGAATAAAAAAATAATGATTGTATAAATCGCACCAGTTATCCCGCCGAGCATCCATCCCCTTTGTTTTCCTTTCCCACCTGAAATGAAACCTCCAGTAAAGAGGGCAATAAAAGAAATGGCTGTCATTACATATTGAACAGAAGACTCTTGTAAGGAAGTAAACCTCAATATAAGAGCGAAAATAAAACTACTAACAATTGCTAATGTGAAAATGGCTATAAGGCCATGTAAAACGGAAGTCCCTAATGCCTTCGATTCTTCGATTGGAAACCTCCCCTTTCTCTTTTGATAAAATTCCTTTGTACAAGCATATTCTGCGGATGGCAAAATAGAAGCAAAATCATAAAATATTTCTTACTCTATTTGATTAAATTGTGAAGTCCTGTACAAGCTAATCTTATAAAGAGGTGGCTATGTTGGAAGAATATTTAATTGTTATATTTCGAACGATTTTACTATATGTTTTAATAACTATCATCTATCGCATCATGGGGAAAAGGGAAATTGGTGAGCTTAGTATACTTGATTTAGTCATTTCGATAATGATTGCTGAGTTGGCAGTTGTTGCGATTGAGAAGAGTGACGAGAAATTATTTAGGAATATTCTTCCTATGCTTATTCTGATGGTTGTACAGATTGTTTCCGCCTATTGGTCCCTAAAAAGTAAGAAAATAAGGGATCTTGTTGATGGAAAACCAGTCATTTTAATTAATAAAGGGAAGATTGATGAGAAAGCGATGAAAAAGCTGCGTTACAATTTAGATGATCTCCTTATGCAACTACGTGAAAAGGATATTTCACTAATATCTGATGTTGAATATGCAATACTAGAGGTATCCGGGAGCTTGTCTGTGATTGAAAAGAGCAATCAGTCATCACAAGCGGACCTTACCCCATCATTTACGCTTCCTCTTGTCCTGGATGGGAGAATAAATAGTGAAAACTTAACACTAATCAATAAGGATGAATTATGGTTGAAGAAAGAATTAAAGGAAAAAGGGGTTCATGATATTTCAAGGGTTTCGTTATGTAGTTTTGAAAATAATACATTTTATATTGATTTAATTGATGAGAAATAGACAATATGTTCAGGGGTAGAAAAAACTGAGTGAGTAAATCTTGTCACTCAGTTCATTATATGAAGGCTATCTAAACATAAATTTCGCTAAAAACTGACCGACTCCTGGAAGGCCTTGTACATCACCTTTTCTAATGAGCTTTGTGAAAATCATGATGATTAGATAGATTAAACTCATAACCACTGCCCCACATAGGATAGTAGGTACGATGGTGAAGTTTAGGAACTTAATTGTAATATATCCGATATAACCTGTGAGGAGCATAGCGCCCGATGTGATTAAGTATTCCCGCATATGAATGGTATAAGAAATGGCTTTTAACAAAGTGGCGAAATGCAGTAGAGTGACTAATACAAAGCCAACAATTAAGCCGAGCGCTACTCCTGTAATACCAAAGGCAGGCTGGCTTCCAAGAATAAAGATAACCGCAATTTTAGCAACCGCACCAATCAGGCTATTGATCATGGCAGCACGTGCTAAATCTAGAGCTTGTAGCGCAGACTGCAGTGGCTGTTGGAAATAGTAGAATAGGAAAAGAGGCGCCATTAATTTTAGGAAGTCGGTACCTGTTGTCGAACCATACATCACAGTCATTAATGGTTCAGCCAGAATATAAATAACCACAACTGAAAGACCACCTGTTGTTAAAGAAATCCTTAATGCTTGCTGCAGACGATATTCAATTAAATGGATGTTATTAACTGCTTTCGCTTCACTAATGGCAGGTACGAGTGAGGTGGAGAGCGCCATATTAATGAATGATGGTAGCATTAACAAAGGAAGTGCAAATCCGGTTAAGGCACCATACCCTTCTGTAGCAGCAATTGTAGAAACACCGGCTATAGTAAGACTATAAGTCACAACAATTGGCTCTAAAAACCAAGCGACAGAACCAATCATTCTACTTCCGGTCGTAGGTAATGCCACTTCCATAAGTTGTTTAAACGTATCCTTGCCTTTGCGGATATGTTGGAAAAATTGTTTTCGTACCTTAAACTTCTTTTTTAATTTAAATGATGTTAGTAAATAAATGAGTGAGGCTAATTCGCCAATTACGGATGCAAGCATAGCTCCCGCTGCAGCATATTCAATACCGTATGGCAAAAATGCTTTAGTTAATGCAGCAATTAATGTAATTCTTACAACTTGTTCAATAAGTTGTGAATAAGCGGCCGGCTTCATATTTTGCTTACCTTGGAAGTATCCGCGTATGACAGAAGAGACGGCAATAATCGGCACAACAGGTGCGATAGCTAATAATGGATATAGCGTCCTGTTATCTGTTAATAAATGCTCTGATAGATAGGGAGTTAATAAAATTAAAGCTGGTGTAAATAAGAGCGATAATGATAATGTACTAGCTAATGAAACAATGAGGATTTTTTTTGTTTTTTCCGTATCTCCTCTTGCTTCCGCTTCCGCCACATTTTTTGAAATTGCTACGGGTAAACCAAGCTGTGTAATTGTTACGACTAGAATAAATGTAGGAAAAGCCATCATATAAAGACCGACACCTTCAGCTCCAATGAACCTTGCGATGACAATCCGATTAATAAAACCGAGTACTCTAGTTACAAGTCCAGCAAATAAGAGAATAATCGTTCCTTGAATAAATTTCGACATTGTACACCCTGCCTTCTCAAATGAAAGGTATTCATATACAATTAATCTATATGCAAGAAGATGGACAAAGCATGACAAGCTTTCGTAATTAAAGTGAGTTATATTTAAAAAAGGGAGAGTTGAAGTTGAAAATGCATGCCTATGATATTTTTTTCGAAGAGGTAGAACCTGCACTTGATGTAAAAATCGATGAGTTTCGCTTTCTTGGATATGAACATGTGACAAGAGCGCAATTATGGGAATACTTAAAGAAGAAAAAGTGGAAAACGCCTAAATCAACGATACGATTATTTGAAATTGTGGAAGATGTTTTAGGGATAAAAGTTGGAGAATTTATTAACTATACAACTGTTGAAGCTTATATGGACACAGAATTTTCTCTTGAAAATGCTGAGGAAATGAAGCAATTACTAAAATAGAACGAGTAAGTTATCAATCACTTAGTACTCTAGTCATAAACGTTTATTTCTACATGTACGTTGATTAAATTGACAGTCCCTTCCTCTTGTTTCATAATAATAATATTGCGCTTGAGAAAGGTATTCATTAAACGGTTATAATCATATTTACTTCGTTTATCCTGTTAGAAAAGTCACGTTAAAAAGCTCAACATTTGGGCTTGTTTGGAAAGTGAGGAGGAAATATACATAATGGTGAAGCGTAGCAGAATTCTATCATTTTTTCTAATCATTATTTTATTTGCAAGTTTGATGGGATTCACTTCGAAAGATATTTTAGGAGATGTAAAGCTTGGTCTTGATTTGCAAGGTGGGTTTGAAGTGCTTTATGAGGTGTCGCCTGCAAAAGAAGGCCAAGAAATTGACCAAGCTGCAATGTCAGCAACAGCACAGTCCCTAGATCGCCGAATTAATGTCCTTGGTGTAAGTGAACCCAATATTCAAATTGAAGGGGACAACCGCATTAGGGTGCAACTGGCTGGAGTAACAGACCAAGAGCAAGCTAGGGAAATGCTTTCAACGGAGGCCAATCTAACGTTTAGAGACGTGGATGATAATGTGTTGATGGATGGGAGTGACCTTGTTGAAGGAGGAGCATCACAAACATTCGATGAAAATGGTCGTCCGAGCGTGTCTATTAAGTTAAAGAGTGCGGATAAGTTTAGAGAAGTGACTCAAGAAATTGTAAACAAACCAGCAGGAGAGAATCTACTGGTCATTTGGTTAGATTTTGAAGAAGGAGATTCATTCGCCGAAGAAGCGACAAAAGAAGATCCTAAATACTTATCAGCCCCACAAGTGAGCCAAGTATTTAATCAAGATTCGGTTTCAATTGTAGGTAACTTTACTTTAGAAGAAGCAAAAACTTTATCTGATTTATTATCGGCAGGCTCATTACCAGTTAAGTTAGATGAAGTCTATTCTACTTCTGTTGGTGCACAATTTGGTGAGTCAGCATTAGATAAAACCATTATTGGTGGAATAATAGGTATTGCTGCGATTTTCATCTTTATGATTGCTTATTACCGACTTCCTGGAGTCATTGCAGTCATCACTTTATCTGTTTACTTATATTTGACATTAGTCGTATTTAATATGATGAATGCGGTACTAACATTACCTGGTGTGGCGGCATTAATTCTTGGAGTGGGTATGGCAGTAGATGCTAATATTATTACTTATGAAAGAATAAAAGATGAAATAAGAGTGGGCCGTTCGATTAAAGCTGCATTTAAAGCAGGTAGTAAAAACTCTTTATCAACTATTTTTGATGCCAATTTAACAACATTGTTAGCAGCTGGCGTATTGTTTATTTATGGGACAAGTTCTGTAAAAGGTTTTGCTACGACTTTAATTTTAAGTATTTTAATGAGTTTCATTACGGCAGTATACGGAGCTAGGTTACTCCTCTGGTTATGTGTAAATAGTAATCTGTTTAAAAACATGCCAGGCATGTTCGGTGTTCATAAGAAAGATATACACCAATTAAATGAAAACCTAGATACAGTAGATTTAACAACCAAATTTGACCGTTTTGACTTCGTTAAACATCGGAAAAAATACTATAGTTTTTCTGGCTTGATGGTCGTCCTAGGAATTATTGTGCTCTTTATCTTCGGCTTAAACTTGAGCATTGACTTTTCACAAGGAACAAGAATTGAGCAAATGTCTAATGAGCCGTTAACGGAAGAAGGTTATCAAGCATCATTAGCAGAAATAGGTATAGAAACGGACGACATCGTTATTTCCGGTAATAATAATGAAATTGGTGTCGCTCGTATAAAAGACGAGGTATTCAATAAAGAACAAATTGCTGAGTATCAATCACAACTAGAAGATGAATATGGAAGTATTCCTAACATTAGTACTGTTACCCCAACAGTAGGAAAAGAAATAGCGATGAATGCAATAAAAGCATTAGCCATAGCGGCCATAGGAATTATTCTGTATGTCACCATCCGTTTCGAATGGAGAATGGCTTTAGCCGCAGTACTAGCTTTATTGCATGACGCCTTCTTTATTGTTGTTATATTTAGTGTGACAAGGCTAGAAGCGGATCTTACATTTATAGCGGCTGTCTTAACTATTGTTGGTTATTCAATCAATGATACAATCGTTACATTTGACCGCATACGTGAGAATATGGTTAGGAAGAAGAAAATTAAAACCTTTGATGAGCTTGCGCAAATAGCTAATCAAAGTTTACGGCAAACGCTGGGTCGCTCAATTAATACCATTATTACAGTCGTACTAGCTGTACTAGCTCTGTTAATATTTGGTAGTGAAGCGATACGTAACTTTAATATTGCTTTATTAATAGGGTTAATTGCTGGTACTTATTCATCTATCTTCCTTGCGACACAAATGTGGCTATCATGGAAAGGTGTGCAACTGAAAAAGCATGGCGTATTAATCACTTATAAAGAAAAGAAACAGAAAACAGACGAACCACAAGTTTAAAAGAAGATATCAAGCATCTGCATAAAATGGCAGATGCTTTTTCTTGCTTTCATAACATAGATGTCACTATATTCTTTAAATCGCAAGTATGGGTTTAGCGAGTTATCAAAGATGATATCGCTAGGTCTCTATTGTTTGCACCCTTTTTTATCCCCACTCTATTTAGAATCAGTAATTAGTTAAAGTAGGAAGCCCGCTCTAGTTATGGTTATGATTTTGGTCGTTATGGAAATAATAGGTAGATGAATGATCAAGAGGGGGATTTATAAATGCTTGTTGAGAAAGAAGTGAGGTTTAAACGGGCCGAGAATGCAGCAATTTTAGGAATGGGGGCAAATATTGCCCTAGCTATTTTCAAATGGGTAATTGGTGTTCATTCTGGTAGTAAAGCTTTAATAGCTGATGCGATCCATTCAGCTTCTGATGTAGCAGGTTCACTCGCTGTTTATATCGGCTTAATCGCAGCTAAAAGACCTCCAGATGAGGACCATCCATATGGACACGGTAAAGCTGAATTAATTGCTGCAATTATTGTTGCTGTATTTCTATTCTTTGTTGGTATTGAGATTTTCATATCATCATTTCAATCATTATTTCAACCTGTTGAAGCTCCGAAGGTATACGCGATTATTGCTGTGATTGTTTCCATTATAGTAAAAGAGGGAATGTTTAGATATAAGTTTAAACTGGGAAAAGAGTTAAATAGTGATGCACTTATTGTAAATGCCTATGAACACCGCTCAGATGTCTATTCCTCATTAGCTGCATTAATTGGTATAGGTAGTGCGGTAATTGGAGGAAAATTAGGGCTCAATTGGCTAGAATATGCGGATCCTGTCATTGGTTTAGTAGTAGCATTTATGATTCTCCATATGGCTTTTCAACTAGGGAAGGAAGCCATTCATAATACAATGGACCATGTGTTAAGCCCTGAGGCATCAAGTTATCTATTTTCTGCTGTAGATAAAGTAGAAGGAATTAAACGAATAGAAGAGTTGCATGCAAGAGAGCATGGGCATTACTTAATTATTGATTTAAAGATAGCCGTAGACCCATCTCTCACTGTTGAAGACGGTCATCTCATTGTAAAAAATGCAAAAGAAAAACTAATGGCTTTTCATCAAGTGCAAAACGTTTTTATTCAAATGATTCCTTATGATCATACATAGGAGGGGAATAAATGAAAAATCAATGGATTATATTACTCAGTATTGTTTTTACATTAATTGTCGCTATTTTTGCTGTTATTAACGTCGATCCAGTTACGGTTAATTATCTATTTGGCGAAAGTAGTTGGCCGCTGATTCTCGTTATTTTAAGTTCTGTATTAATGGGAGGGCTAATTGTTAGTTCAGTTGGTTTAATAAAAATTTTTAATTTACAAAGAGAAGTCAAATCGTTGAAAAAACAGTTAGTAGCGGTTAAAGGAAATGAGGGACAAAAAGAAGCAGATAAAACGCATCAAGTGAAAAGTGAATATCATGATGCTAAACAATTAAAGGTAAACAACAAAGAATAATTGAAACGAATACGACGCTCTAGTATAATGTAAAAGTTGAGGGGTGAACGTATGTTACATTCTAAAACGCGTTGGAATGTTCGTCAATCAGATGAAGCCTCTGTAGAGGAACTCATAAACGGATTAAATATTTCATCTGCGTTGGCTACATTACTTGTTAATCGCGGCTTTAATACCGTCGAATCAGCACGGTATTTTTTATTTGATGAAAAAAAAGAATTTCACGATCCTTTCTTATTAAAAGATATGGATTTGGCTGTTTCGCGTATACAACGAGCGATTAAAAATAACGAATCGATTATGATTTTTGGTGACTATGATGCCGATGGTGTTACGAGTACGACTGTCATGATGAGAACATTAACATCACTAGGAGCAGATGTGCAATTTTACATACCTAACCGGTTTACGGAAGGTTATGGGCCAAATGTTCCGGCATTTCAATATGCTAGTGATATCGGTGTTTCGTTAATTATTACTGTTGATACAGGAATTGCTGCTATCGAACCTGCGCAAGCGGCTAAAGAAATGGGAATCGATTTAATTATTACGGATCATCATGAACCAGGCCCTATCTTACCAGAGTGTCTGGCAATCATTCATCCGAAACTTCCTGACAGTCGTTATCCTTTCAAAGAACTTGCTGGAGTTGGTGTAGCATTTAAGCTTGCTCATGCTCTATTAGGTAATGTGCCAAATGATTTATTAGAGTTTGTTGCAATTGGTACAGTGGCAGACCTTGTTTCATTGACGGATGAAAATCGCTTAATTGTGAAGAAAGGTCTTAAAAAGCTGCAATCAACACAAAATCTTGGTATCCGATCATTAATATCGTTAGCTAATGTCAAATTAGCAGAGATGACAGAAGAGACAATCGGCTTTACGATTGCACCAAGATTAAATGCTGTAGGTAGATTAGATTCTGCGGACCCTGCAGTAGAATTGTTATTAACTGAAGATGCGCTTGAGGCTGAAGCGTTAGCTGAAGAAATCGACCAAATGAATAAAGAGCGACAATCAATCGTTCATACGATGGCTGAAGAAGCGATTCAACAAGTTGAGGCGGAATATCCAATTGAGGACAATCCGGTCATCGTAGTAGGTAAAGAAGGTTGGAACCCTGGGGTTGTTGGAATTGTGGCTTCAAGGCTAGTAGAGAAATACTATCGTCCTGTTATATGTCTAAGTTTCGATTCACAACAAGGAATAGCTAAAGGATCTGCGAGGAGTATAACTGGCTTTGATCTGTTTCATAATCTTTCGCAATCTCGAGATATCCTTCCTCATTTTGGTGGTCACCCAATGGCTGCAGGAATGACCTTGAAACTTGATGATGTTGATATACTTCGTCAAAGGCTTATCCAGCTTGCAAAGGAACAGTTAAACGAAGATGACTTTATACCGATTACTGATTTAGATGCTGAATTAAAGGTAGCTGATGTTAATTTAGAAATGATCGCTGAAATACAACAATTGGCACCGTTTGGTATTGATAATCCTAAGCCGAAAGTAATGTTAAAAGAGGCGAATGTCAGTCTGTTAAAGAGAATTGGGACAAATAAAACACATCTGAAGATCACATTAGAAGATAATGATGTGACATTGGATGGAATTGGATTTGGATTTGGAGAATACGCAGAACAAATTTCTATGGATGCTAGTCTTGCTATTGTAGGGGAACTTTCTATTAACGAATGGAATAATATAAAGAAGCCACAAGTCTTTATCCAAGATATACGTATACAAGAATGGCAATTATTTGATATTAGAGGCGCCAAACGTTTAGACACAATTGTCACACATGTCCATCATGACACCTCTGAATGGATCGTATTTAATAAGGAAAATTATGATAAATTTTCACCTTATAATCCCAATGTATCGTTGATTCTGTCTGACGAAGAGGCAGAAAATATTATATTAGATGGTAAGCATGTGGTTTTTTGTGATTTACCACCACAAAAGGAAAGAATAGAGGCTATTTTACGTGGGAAAAGTCCAGAAAGAATTTATTGTCATTTCTATCAAACAAATGATATATTCTCTATGGCGACTCCAAACCGTGACCATTTCAAATGGTATTATGCGCTCATTGCTAAGAGAGGGCCTTTTAACCTTGAAGAAAGAAAAGCAGAGGTAGCTAAATTTAAAGGCTGGCAAGTTTCTTATATTGATTTTATGACTGAAGTGTTTTTTGAACTAGAATTTGTTAAAATAGATAATGGGATGATTTCTCTTAGTGATGCGAAACAAAAGAGAGATTTATCGGAATCACAGGCTTTTTGCATAAAGCAACAACAAGTAAAGTTAGAAAATGAATTGCTTTATTCAAAAGCAGGTCAATTAAAGGATTGGTTTGATGGGCTGCTTCAGAATGCCTATGTGAATTGAGGAGGCAAAGGAAAGAAGATGGATTTAAAACAATATATTACTATAGTAGAGGATTGGCCAAAACCAGGTATCACATTTAAAGATATTACTACATTAATGGATAATGGTGATGCTTATAGATATGCAACAGACCAAATTGTTACTTATGCGAAAGAAAAACAGATTGATCTTGTGGTGGGACCAGAAGCTCGTGGATTTATTATTGGATGTCCAGTAGCTTATTCTTTAGGAGTAGGATTTGCACCTGTTCGTAAAGAAGGTAAACTACCTAGAGAAACGGTAAAAGTAGATTATGGTCTGGAATATGGTAAAGATGTCTTAACTATCCATAAAGATGCGATTAAGCCTGGTCAACGCGTATTAATCACGGACGATCTTCTAGCTACAGGTGGAACCATTGAGGCAACAATAAAATTAGTAGAAGAACTAGGTGGAGTTGTTGCAGGTATTGCTTTCTTAATCGAGTTAAGCTATTTAGATGGAAAAGAGAAATTAAAGGATTATGATGTTTTAACTTTAATGACTTATTAATAGTTCTAGAGAGCACTATATGTGTTCTCTTTTTTTATTAATAGTTATTTTTAGGATAATTAAGGATTAATTGGAATTAATTATTAGTAATTTCGACAAATTCTACGTTTTTTTGTAAAAATAAAACGCTAGCTCTTTACATCTATGTTATTTTTTTCGATAATAGTAACAATCGTTTCTTTTTTCTTAATGATATCTATTTATTTTTTATAAGGAAAAGAAGATATTACATGGTTAGGGTTATTAAAAATAATTTGGGATAAAGGTGATTCCATGGCGAACGATCAGGTGTTGACCGCCGAACAAGTCATCGATAGGACAAGAGAATATTTAAATGAAGAGCATGCCCAGTTCGTCAAAAGAGCTTACGAATTCGCTAAGTCTGCTCATAGTGAACAATACCGTAAATCAGGTGAACCGTACATTATTCACCCTATTCAGGTAGCGGGAATATTAGCGGATCTGGAAATGGACCCAGCTACAGTAGCAGCTGGTTTTCTTCATGATGTTGTTGAGGATACTGAATCCACTTTAGATGATATCGCAGAACATTTTAGTGAAGAAGTAGCTATGCTTGTAGATGGTGTAACGAAGCTGGGAAAGATTAAATATAAATCAAAAGAAGAACAGCAAGCTGAAAATCATCGTAAAATGTTTGTTGCCATGGCACAAGATATTAGAGTGATTTTAATTAAGCTTGCAGATAGACTTCATAATATGCGGACGTTAAAACACTTACCTGCTGAGAAGCAAAGAAGAATCTCGAATGAAACTTTAGAGATTTTTGCTCCGCTTGCTCATAGACTAGGAATTTCTAAAATTAAGTGGGAATTAGAAGATACAGCTTTAAGATACTTGAATCCGCAGCAATATTATCGAATTGTTAACTTGATGAAGAAGAAGAGAGCAGAGAGAGAACAATATTTAGTAGATGTTATTGCGATGATGAGGGATCGTCTGGACGACGTAACGATTGAACCTGAGATTTCTGGTAGAGCTAAACATATTTATAGCATCTATCGAAAAATGGCTCTACAAAACAAACAATTCAATGAAATTTATGATCTACTAGCCGTAAGGATTGTGGTAAATAGCATAAAGGATTGTTATGCTGTTCTCGGTATTATCCACACGCATTGGAAACCAATGCCAGGCAGATTTAAAGATTATATTGCGATGCCTAAGCAAAATATGTATCAATCATTGCATACAACAGTTATTGGTCCTAAAGGAGATCCATTAGAGGTGCAAATACGTACCTTTGATATGCATAGGATATCTGAATTTGGTATCGCTGCTCATTGGGCTTATAAAGAAGGAACAAAGGTCGATGAAAATTCTTCATTTGAAGATAAATTAAAATGGTTTAGAGAGATATTGGATTTCCAAGATGATTCGGTTGGTGCCGAGGAGTTTATGGAATCGCTTAAGATGGACCTGTTTTCTGATATGGTCTATGTTTTTACGCCTAAAGGAGATGTCATTGAACTACCATCAGGCTCTGTACCAATAGATTTTGCTTATAGAATTCATTCAGAAATAGGTAATAAAACGATTGGTGCGAAAGTAAACGGTAAAATGGTAACACTTGATTATAAGTTGCAAACAGGGGATATTGTTGAGATATTAACTTCTAAGCATTCTTATGGTCCAAGTCAAGACTGGCTTAAATTAGCTCAATCCTCACAAGCAAAAAATAAGATTAGACAATTCTTCAAAAAGCAAAGAAAAGAAGAAAATGTTGAAAAAGGGCGCGAATTAATCGAAAAAGAGATTCGTAATATGGATTTTGAAGTAAAAGAGATTATGACCGCAGAAAATCTAAATCGTGTATCGGAAAAATATAATTTCCCATCTGAAGAAGATTTGTACGCTTCTGTTGGATACAATGGCATTACGGCATTACAGGTAGCCAATCGCCTAACTGAAAAGTTAAGAAAGCAAAGAGACCTCGAAGGTAAAAAAGATATTTCCAATGCTGTGAGCGAATTGAAGCAGCTTCCTCAAGCGAAAAAACGTGAATCAGGTGTACGCGTATCAGGAATTGATAACTTGCTTATTCGTTTATCGCGTTGTTGTAATCCGGTACCAGGTGATGAAATTGTCGGATTTATTACGAAGGGTAGAGGTGTCTCTGTCCATCGTGCCGACTGTACGAATATTAATACAGATGATGCGAAAGCAAGACTTATACCTGTTGAGTGGGAGACCGCTTTAAATGATCAGAAAGAGTATAATGTAGAAATAGAAATTACTGGCTATGATCGACGTGGATTATTGAATGAAGTGCTTCAGGCAGTAAATGAAGCGAAAACAAATATATCTGCAGTAACGGGTCGTTCGGACAAGAATAAAGCCGCTTCAATCAATATGTCGATTTCTATTCATAATGTAAACCATCTGCAAAAAGTGGTAGAGCGTATTAAGCAGATACCCGATGTATATGCGGTTCGTCGAATTATGAATTAAAAGGAGTGGCTAGAGTTTTGAAAATTGTTGTTCAGAGAAGTAAAGCAGCCAAAGTGACTGTTGGTGAAAAAATAACCGGTAGCATTACGCATGGCTTTGTTTTGCTTGTTGGAATTACGCATGAGGATACGTTTGAAGATGCTGCTTATTTAGCTGATAAAATCGTTCATCTTCGTGTGTTCGATGATGAAGAAGGTAAAATGAATAGGTCATTACTTGATATACAAGGTGAAATTCTTTCTGTATCTCAATTCACCCTATATGGGGACTGCCGTAAAGGGAGACGCCCTAACTTCATGAATGCTGCGCGCCCTGAGAAAGCGTTAGATATCTATCTTCGCTTTAATGAAATGCTTAAGGAAAAAGGTGTCCACGTAGAAAAAGGTGAATTTGGTGCGATGATGGATGTATCCCTCACCAATGATGGTCCCGTTACACTCATTTTAGAAAGTAAATAAAAAATAAGATCCAACCTGAACAAATCTTGATTGAAGGCGATTTGTTCAGGTTGTTTTTTGTTCTAATAATTGGGCGTTGTTTATGAGAGTAGAATGTGTGTGCTCTTACATATCGCAAAAGATAGCATAGGAAAAAGGTTAAGCTCGTGCATCTAGAGTGGAATCGTCAAAGATAGCGTAGGAAAATGAATTAGCTCGTACATTTAGAGTGACAACATCAAACATAGACGAGCAAAACTACATTTTTTTATTGGGCTAAGTAACCCTTAATTTATACTAGTTCAAAAAATATAAATAACACCTGCCTAAAAGTAAAAAGGCAGGTGTGAGATTATTATTGGAAATGTGTACGTAATCCTTGGAAGATACCTGTCGAAACAGCTTCTTGGTATTGTTCAGATGTTACTTTTATTTCCTCTGTTGCGTTACTTAAATAACCTAGTTCAAGTAATATTGCTTTGCTGTTATTTTCACGTATAACATAATAATCACCATGTCTATATCCTCTATCATTTAAGTCGATCTTGGACATAATCCCTTGATGGACATCAGCAGCAAATTGCTGTTGATAATCGTGATAGTAATAAGTAGTCATGCCTCTTACACTTCGATCGTTTATGCTATCATAATGAATACTGATGAATGCATCAGCTTTATTCATATGAGACATACTTACCCGTGATTGGAGAGGAACATATGTATCTTGTTGTCTTGTGAATATTACAGTAGCTCCTGCTGCTTTTAATTTTGCAGCCAATTTTTCAGCAGTGCGAATCGTTACTGTTTTTTCAAGTGTACCGGATGCGCCAGTTGTACCATTATCTCTTCCTCCATGGCCAGGATCTAAAACAATCACTTTGTTTTTTAATCCTGGAGTAGAAGAAGATTGGTCGGTTGGTTGAGATTGTTTGCCATTAGAAACAATCCAGCCAGCAATAAAACCTGTTTGTCCATCACCTAATTTAATTTCATACCAATCTTTTTCTGTCCCCACAACTTCAAATGTATCTCCTTGATTGGCTCTTGCTACAATGGTGGCATTAGTCGTTGCGCTTTGACGAATATTAGAGCCATTGTGAAGAATCGTTACATTTTTGACAGATGAAGACGATTTTGATACCGTTGAGGAACTTTGATCTTTGTTCACATACCAGCTAGCAACCCATCCGTTTGTCCCATTTGGAAGCTCAATATTTGTCCAGTTATTTTCTTCTTTTAAAATACGAAAATTATCACCTTGAGCAACTGAACCGATAATGTTCCCGTTTAATGATGGTTTTTCCCTTACATTTAACGAACTAGCGGTGATGGTGCCATTATTATTAGTTTCTTGTTTTTTTTCTTGCTTATTGCCTGCTTGGATATATTGACTACTTATCCATGCATTTGTCCCATGAAATGAGATTTCAGTCCAATTATTTTCTTGTGATAAAATATCTACGGACGTACCTGAATTTAACTTACCAATTACTTTACTGTTTGTATCTGGACTAGTACGAACGTTGAGGGAATTACCAGTAATGACCCCTTGTTTAATCACTGTTTTATTTTCTTCATTAGATGAAGAGCTTGCTTCTTGGGTTTGGCCATTCACTTGAACAAAGTCTTTGTGTACCCATACATTTCCGTACTCAGTCGTAATATTGAACCAATCTTGGTCGGTGGAGACGATTTTGTATTCTTTTCCTTTTGAGACAACGCCAACAACGCGATAATCAGTTGAAGGACCACCTCTAACTCTTAAACCATCAGCATTGATGGAAACGGTTTTTTCACTACCGCTATTTACTTGTTTTTCTTTTTCTTGCTTATTTTCTGTTTCCATTACAACAAGCCAATTGGCGACCCACCCTTTTTGGCCGGATTCAAAATCAATCTGATACCAATCACCTTCTTGATCAAGGATTGTGTAAGTCTCGTCTCTTGCCGCCATGCCTAGACTTGCATAACTTAATCCTGGACCTGTGCGAACATTAAGACTATCTGTTGCAATTCGAAGCTTTTGTCCTGCTGATTCAGCTTCTGCCTCTTTCATGGGTATTAGAAGAGCTATCACTAGAATCATACAAATGGTTATCCAAAGATGTTTTTTGCCTTGCAACCACGTTCCTCCTTCCTGTTTGCCATTTATCAAGATAAGCAAATATTTCCTCTCTCGTCAAGATAAATGAGGTTATATATACTTTCTTTTTTATGTGGCCGTTTCCCTTCTAATATCGGTTTATCAACCTGTTTTGTAAACAAGTTGTAACGTAATTACCACTTCAAACCATTCGGGAGAATTGCATGGTTTTTGTCTATTTCTTTATTATTTTTATAAATATCATTCGATTTGCCCATACTAACATGAGTAAAAGACTATATGGTAAAAGGATGATTGTCTGTGAGATATGGTGAAAAAGGGATGAATGTGCAAAGTGGTGAGAACCAATTATTTGGTGTTGATTTTCATGATTTTATTCAGGCTGAGGGGGATGCCACGATGGTTGAACTTGCGAGTGAATTCGGAATTTCCTTACAAGATGTGAGAAAACTGAAAAAGAAAATTTCTAGAAAGTAAATCGCCATCAATTCTATATGGAGACTTGACATCTTGTACAATGGTTATTATGATAAGAAGGATAAAATGATATTTTAATACAGTAAATGATAAAATAAATTGAACCAATGATGAAGAAGAGTAATCATTCTCCACATAAAAAGAGAGGAAATGCCATAGGCTGAAAGCATTTCTATATGATGATTTGATGAAAGAACACTTCTTAGGTTTCTCCCTGAAAAATATAATTTATTAGGGGAAGAACGTATGCAGGCGTTATCTGTATAAAGAGACAGTATATTTATTATGCTGTAACTAGGGTGGCACCACGGGATATTCAACTCTCGTCCCTTGTATTGAAAAATACAAGGGACGAGAGTTTTTTTATTTAAGCTTTAGGAAAGAGGAGGATTTGGTATATATGTCAATCCGTTTACCAAGGGGTACCCAGGATATTCTTCCTGGTCAAGTAGAGAAATGGCAATTAATAGAACAAAAAGCGAGAGAACTTTGTCATAAATTTCAATATCAGGAGATTCGCACACCGATATTTGAACATACAGATTTGTTTTTACGAAGTGTGGGAGATACAACCGATATCGTCCAGAAGGAAATGTACACATTTGAAGATCGTGGTGGAAGAAGCTTAACATTGAGACCAGAAGGAACAGCTTCCACAGTACGTTCATTTGTTGAACATAAAATGTTTGGCCAAGCAAATCAGCCTGTTAAATTATATTATATGGGGCCAATGTTTCGTTATGAAAGACCACAAGCTGGTCGTTTCCGTCAGTTTGTCCAATTTGGTGTAGAAGCGATAGGTAGCGATGATCCGGCCATTGACGCAGAAGTTATTGCTTTAGCGATGACGCTTTATAAAGAAATGGGGTTGAAAAAGTTAAAACTAGTCATCAACAGTTTAGGTGATAAGGAGAGCCGGGCAAAACATCGTGAGGCCCTCATTGCTCATTTCAGCCCGAGTATTAATGAATTTTGTTCAGATTGTCAAAGCAGATTAGAGAAAAACCCTATGCGCATTCTCGATTGTAAAAAAGATCGTGAGCATCCATTGATGAAAACTGCCCCATCAATTATTGATCACTTAAATGACGAATCCAAACAATACTTCAAAAAAGTGCAACAGTACTTAACAGACTTAGAAATTGAATTTGAAGTCGATGCGAATCTTGTCCGTGGTTTAGACTATTATACGCATACTGCCTTTGAGATTATGAGTGATGCGGAAGGGTTTGGCGCAATAACCACTCTTTGTGGTGGAGGCAGGTATAACGGTTTAACAGAAGAAGTCGGTGGACCGGAAGCACCTGGCATTGGTTTTGCTCTAAGTATTGAGAGATTTCTTGCTGCATTAGAAGCTGAGAATGTTGAACTCCCAATTGACCAATCCATTGATTGTTATATCGTCGCATTAGGTGAAGAGGCGAGAGATTATTCTGTCGGTTTGCTCCACAAATTACGCCATGCAGGATATTCTGCTGAAAGAGATTATTCTGATCGTAAAATTAAGGCACAATTTAAAGCAGCCGATCGAATGAACGCAAAATATGTAGCTGTTATCGGTGAAGATGAATTAAAAAACAATAAGATTAACTTAAAAATAATGGATAGTGGGGAACAAAAGGAAATGGAGCTTGCTTCATTTATCCAAGACTTTACTGCGCTATATAGAAACTAGGAGGAATCATAGATGTTTGGAAGAACGTACTACTGCGGTGAGATTACTGAAAAAGCGATAGGTGAGAAAGTAACATTAAAGGGTTGGGTGCAAAAACGTCGTGATTTAGGAGGTCTTATCTTTATTGACCTGCGTGACAGAACAGGCATAGTCCAAGTGGTTTTTAATCCGGAAGTTTCACAAGAAGCTTTAGCATTAGCAGAAAAAATTCGTAACGAATATGTGTTGGATATTGAAGGTATCGTAATTGAAAGGGAACAAGGGACAGTTAATGAGAGCTTAACAACTGGTAAAATTGAAATTCGAGTGGAAAAAGTAACGATTCTTAATGAGGCGAAAACACCTCCATTTACGATTGACGAAAAATCTGAAGTATCTGAGGATGTTCGCTTAAAATATCGTTATCTAGATTTAAGAAGACCAGTGATGGCCAATACATTAAAGCTACGCCATCAAGTAACAAAAGCTATTAGAGGATTCCTTGATGATGCTGATTTTATCGATGTAGAGACACCAATCTTAACGAAGAGTACACCAGAAGGAGCGCGCGATTATTTAGTGCCAAGTCGTGTGCATCCAGGAGAGTTTTACGCGCTGCCACAATCGCCACAAATATTTAAACAATTATTAATGGTCAGTGGAGTAGACCGCTATTATCAAATTGCTCGTTGCTTCCGAGATGAAGATTTACGCGCAGACCGTCAACCGGAGTTTACGCAAATTGATATTGAAATGAGCTTTATGAGCCAAGAAGATATTATTGAGTTGATGGAAAGTATGATGGCTAAAATCATGAAGGATGTTAAAGGACAAGAAGTTCATATCCCATTCCCTCGATTAACCTATCATGAAGCTATGTCAAGATACGGTTCCGATAAGCCAGATACACGTTTTGAAATGGAGCTAACGGATTTATCTGATATCGTAAAGGATTCGAGCTTTAAAGTATTTGCTGGTGCTGTTTCATCAGGTGGACAAGTGAAAGCAATTAACGTCAAAGGTGCTGCTTCCACCTATTCCCGTAAAGATATTGATGCCTTGACGGAATTTGTTTCAGTATACGGGGCCAAAGGTCTTGCTTGGTTAAAAGCAGAAGATGAAGGTTTAAAAGGACCAATTGCTAAATTTGTATCTGAAGAAGAACAAGCAGCAATTCAGTCAGCGCTTGGCGTGGAAGCTGGCGACTTATTATTATTCGTTGCGGATAAGAAATCAGTAGTTGCCGATGCATTAGGTGCGCTTCGTCTAAAATTAGGTAAGCAATTAGAATTAATTGATGAAAGCAAATTTAACTTCTTATGGGTAACGGATTGGCCGCTACTTGAGTATGACGAAGAAGATGGTCGCTATTATGCAGCACATCATCCTTTTACAATGCCACAAAGACAAGACTTGGAAAAATTAGCTGATCAACCAGCAGAAGTAAAAGCTCAAGCGTATGACCTAGTTCTTAATGGCTATGAACTTGGCGGTGGTTCTCTTCGTATATTTGAAAGAGATATTCAGGAGCGAATGTTTGAAATTCTTGGTTTTTCTAAAGAGGAAGCTGTGGAGCAATTTGGTTTTCTACTTGAAGCATTTGACTATGGTACCCCGCCGCATGGAGGGATTGCACTAGGACTTGATCGTCTAGTAATGTTACTTGCTGGTAGAACGAACCTAAGAGATACAATTGCTTTCCCTAAAACAGCTAGTGCAAGTTGCGTTTTAACAGATGCACCTGGGGAAGTAAGTGAAGCACAATTAAATGACCTTCATCTCGCTTTGAATGTAAAGAATCAAGATTAATTGGTAAAAAAAGTGATTTTTGAACTATATGTCACTTCTTGAATTCATATCTTAGCTATGATAAGATTACTTCAATCATAAAGAGTCCTGATGTGTACGTCGTCTACCCTAATTTTGACCGAACATATTACCTTCGGGAGTCCGGAGTTTTCTACGTAAGCGTAAATGCCTCATTTCTAGAGGACTTACAGATGCGAGGAGCAGGACACCCACCTGCTAAGTGCGGGTTCAAAATGAAGGACCAATAACGACGGCATAATTGGGACTCTTTCATTTTATTATTGTACGTAAAAACCTGATCATAGATATCAGGTTTTTTTATTTGTGGTCGAATAATAGTGCACTCATTAAGAGGTTTGCAAGTTAGAAACAACTCGGTGTATGAGTGCTTGAGTGCTTCGCAAAAATGGATTAGCAGGTCTCTTAGAAGGAAGCTGGCGTCTGAGCGCTTCGCAAAGTGGGTTAGCAGGTCCCTCGCGTAAGGACCCCCGGGCGTGAGCGCTTTGCAAAGTGGATTAGCAGGTCCCTCGTAAGGAACTCTGGGAGTGAGCGCTTCGCAAAGTGGGTTAGCAGGTCCCTCGCGTAAGGACCTCCGGGCGTGAGCGCTTCGCAAAGTGGGTTAGCAGGTCCCTCGCGTAAGGACCTCCGGGCGTGAGCGCTTCGCAAAGTGGGTTAGCAGGTCCCTCGTAAGGAACTCTGGGAGTGAGCGCTTCGCAAAATGGATTAGCGAGTTCCTCAGAAGGACCCCCGGGCGTGAGTGCTTCGCAAAGTGGGTTAGCAGGTCCCTCAGAAGGACCTCTGGGAGTGAGCGCTTCGCAAAATGGATTAGCGAGTTCCTCAGAAGGACCCCCGGGCGTGAGTGCTTCGCAAAGTGGATTAGCAGGTCCCTCAGAAGGAACTCTGGGAGTGAGCGCTTCGCAAAGTGGATGAGCAGGTCCCTCAGAAGGACCCCCGGGCGTGAGCGCTTCGCAAAATGGATTAGCAAGTCCCTCAGAAGGACCTCCGGGAGTGAGCGCTTCGCAAAGTGGATTAGCAGGTCCCTCAGAAGGACCCCCGGGCGTGAGTGCTTCGCAAAGTGGATTAGCAGTTCCCTCAGAAGGAACCCAGGGAGTGAGTGCTTTACAAACGCCTTTTCTAACCGGCCAACGCCTGAAAGAAAAGCTCCCTCATTCTTCATTATTTTTTGGGTTTAAAAAACTCAACAAATATGTACCAAAACAGGAAGGTCAAAAGATATCATTTGACCATAAAAATCTGTTCACCTTTTTCAAAAGAAGGAACGAGAAATCCCAGTGATTTACTTGTATTTAACGGAAAGTATGATATATTTTTTTACGGGTATGATTATTTGTAGGATAGATATGGAATGGAGTTGAAATAGCATGTTACATCAGTTTTCGCGAAATGAGCTTGCCATTGGTAAAGATGGTTTAGAGACAATGAAAAATAGTACAGTGGCTGTATTAGGTATCGGGGGAGTGGGTACATTTGCAGCTGAGGCTCTTGCTCGTTCAGGCGTGGGCAGACTTGTGCTTGTTGATAAAGATGATGTGGATATTACCAATGTCAATAGACAAATTATTGCGTTGCTTTCTACTGTCGGTAGGCAAAAAGTAGAAGTAATGAAAGAGAGAATTATGGATATTAATCCAGAATGTGAAGTCATTGCTTTGAAAATGTTTTATACAGAAGAAACATATGAAGATTTCTTTAGTTATAACCCTGACTTTGTCATTGATGCTTCAGACACGATTTCTTATAAGATTCACTTAATGAAAGAGTGCTTGAAAAGAGATATACCGATTATTTCTAGTATGGGTGCAGCTAATAAGATGGATCCGACAAGATTCCAAATCGCTGATATTTCTAAAACGCATACCGATCCAATTGCTAAGGTAATTCGTACTCGTTTACGAAAGGAAGGCATTCGTAAAGGTATACCCGTCGTTTTCTCTGATGAAAGCCCGATCGTTATTCGTGAAGATGTGAGAAAAACCGTTGGGAAAGATGATGCAAAAATACGTAAGGCGAAAATGCCGCCGTCTTCTAATGCATTTGTGCCTTCTGTATCAGGACTTATTATGGCAAGTTATGTTGTCAAGGAACTATTAGCCGACATTCCTATTAGTCGTGTAAATGACGAAAGTAAATAAATGAAGAAAAGCTTGTAGTTATTGTTACTACAAGCTTTTCTTCATTTATTTGCGATATTCTTTCATAACAGACATTAGTCCTTCGTAAAGTGAAAGCTCGTTTTCTAATTGATGGCTAGTTTCTTCCCATTTTTGATTAAGTTCGTTATTTCTTTCCTCTAATTGCTCATTTTCCAATAAAAGTGCCTTGTTCTCAGATAATAATAAAAGGTCAGGGGTTGTTTTTAAGTATTCAATCACTTTCTGTATAGATAAACTCGCAGAGTCTTCTCTAGTCTTCTTCATATTGTGATACCTCGTTTGACAGGCTGATTCTGTTCTACCTAATTTTTTTGCTGCCATGCGAAAGGCATCTGCTTTAGAATCACCATTTTGGCTATACTCGTTAACCAATTCTTCTAATAGTCGATCGTCGGATTCTTGCCAAGATGCATGTGTCATCGAAAGCCTCCTTATCAAAACATTTATTATTATCCTCTACCTTAAAAAAAAGAATCATACATTAGGCTTGACGGAAATAAAGTACCGGTGTACTATTTAACTAATACACTAGATGTAAAAAGGAGGAAAAAATGAATCCTTTTCGTGGCTTGCTCGTAAAAGAATTAAAGATAATGAAATCTCACTTTTATGGCGTAATTTTAACCGTGTTTTTTGCCGTTTTAATAGGCTTCGCATTGACTCATTATTTTAAGGAAGGCAATATTTTACCTGCTTTTCTGTTTGCCTTATTTTTTGCACATATTCTGTTTTATCCTATTTTTATTTTATATTCCTTAAATTTTGAGACAAAGACGCAAGGGTGGTTGCATAACCCAAATCGGGGTTCTTATTTATTGAGTAGTAAGCTAGTGGCCATTAGTATTTATTTTGTAATGTCGATAGTCATTACCATTTTCTTAGCAATAGGGAGCTATTATTATAATCCTGGTGTCTCATTCTATGACAATATACCAGTTGTTCTTCCACTTTACTTATTATTATTTATTACTTGTTTGTCTTTCTATTTTGGTTTATGGTTCTGTTTTTATTGGTTCGTTTACTATAGCTTAAAAAATGTACCGATCTTAGGAAGGGTGCGCTCAGTATCTTTATTTATCATAGTAGTTGTGCAAATGTTCATTTCTGGTTTAATAGGTGAAAGCGATTGGTACAAACAATTAGTTCATATGAGTGAGCTTGATTTAAATGTAGATTGGCTGCATTTCAACTTTTTTGTTCAATCAGACGGGTTCACATTCAATATGGCTGATAGTACAATCTCCATTGTAGAAATCCTTTTATACATCGTTACAGCTAGTCTGTTATTCATTACCTCGACTTGGTTGCTCGAAAAGAAGGTTGAGGTGTAAAAATGGCGGAAGAGTTTCATTCATCACAGCCGATATATCTCCAAATCATGGAACGGGTTTGTCAACAGATTGTGAGAAAAGAGTTAGCTCCAGGGGCAAAATTACCCTCTGTTCGTGAGATGGCACTTACATTTGGGGTGAATCCAAATACAATTCAAAGAACGTATCAAGAGTTAGAAAGGATGGAAGTCGCCTTGGCGAAGCGTGGGCAAGGAACATTTGTAACAGAGGATACTGCCAAGTTAATGAACTTAAAAAGAGATATGCAAAAACAGATCATCCAATCCTATGTAAATAATTTGCGAGAGTTAGGTTTTTCTAATGAGGAAATGAAACAAGGGCTATCTCAATTCCTGAAGGAGGATCATGATGATTGAGTTTCATAAGGTGAATAAGAAATATGGCTTTAATCACGTTTTGAAAGATATCAGCTTTACCATACGCCCTGGGAAAATCATTGGCCTAGTGGGACCGAATGGAAGTGGAAAATCGACCATCCTGAAACTCATCTCTGGTCTAACCTATCCTTCAAGTGGTGAAGTCAGTGTATTAGGGGAGCCTGCTAATAGAAGAATTGCGTCCAAAGTCATCTATTTAACAGAGGCAGACAGTTTTTATCCTTCTTTTACAGTTAAAGATATGCTGAATTTTTATGAGAGCCAATTTGCTGATTTTGAACAAGTTAAAGCAATGGAACTACTTCAATTCATGAACTTAAATGATTCAGTAAAAATTAGGTCATTATCGAAAGGAAACCGTGGACGGTTAAAGTTAGTATTGGCTCTTGCTAGAAGAGCACCTATTTTACTTTTAGATGAACCATTTTCTGGATTAGATCCAATGGTTCGGGATACGTTGGTTCAGGGATTATTAAGCTTTATTGATTTTGAGAAACAAACAGTGCTAATGGCTACACATGAAATAGAAGAAGTTGAAACAGTCCTTGATGAATTAATTATGATAGAAGATGGAAGATTTCTTGGTCAGTATCATGTAGAAACAATAAGAGAAGAAAAAGGGCTGTCTATCAAAGAATGGATGAAAGAAACATATAAGGGGTGAGGAAAGAAATGAAGGCAGTAGTTAAAATTGAAAATGTAACAAAGATCATTAAAAAGAGAAAAATTATTGATTCCTTAAGTTTTGAAGTAATGGAAGGAGAGGTTTTCGGGTTTCTAGGTCCTAATGGTGCGGGTAAAACAACCACTATTCGGATGATTGTTGGCTTAATTGGCATTAGTGAAGGTGATATTAAAATTCTTGGTAATAGTGTGCAAACAAACTTTGAGAAGGCAATTCAACATGTAGGAGCGATTGTTGAAAATCCAGAAATGTATAAATTTATGAGTGGTTATCAAAATCTCCTACATTACGCAAAAATGTCAGAAGGAATTACGAAAGAAAAAATTATGGAGACAGTAGAGTTTGTTGGTTTGACTGAGAGAATACATGATAAGGTGAAGACTTATTCTTTAGGTATGCGGCAACGACTAGGGTTAGCCCAATGTTTGTTACATGATCCTAAAGTGTTAATTCTGGATGAACCAACAAATGGATTAGACCCCGCTGGTATTCGTGAAATCCGTGACCATGTAAGGAAGTTAGCAAGAGAAAGAGGAATGGCAGTCATTGTGTCTAGTCATCTACTATCAGAAATGGAAATGATGTGTGATCGAGTCGGTATCATTCAAAAAGGTAAATTAATTACGATTCAGTCTGTTCATGAGCAAGTAGAAGGAGGGGCAAAGGAATATGAAATCGACGTTGATCATCCAACAGAAGCAATGTTTGCTGTCAATAGATTAATTCCACAACAGCAAGCAGAAGTGAAGGGAAATACGCTTATGCTGCGAGCACAAAAAGAGGATATCCCTTTATTGGTGAAAGAGTGGGTTCATGATGGAATTAATATATATCGTATTCAAGAAACGACGAAAACGTTGGAAGACCGCTTTCTTGAAGTGACAACACTACAGAAGGAGGCGGAATAAGTCATGTTCTCATTAATTAGAAACGAATGGGTGAAAATCTTTAAACGAAGTGGCACTTATGTCATGATTGGCATTCTTCTATTTATCGTCGCTGTAGCAGGTGCTTTTATGAAATACCAAGATGTACAAGGATCAGTCCCTCCAAATGAGCAATGGCAAAAAGGGTTACAAATGGAGATTGACTCCTATCAGAAGGAGCTGGAGAATTCCGGAGATATGCTGCCAGAGGATGTAAAAGAAAGCTATGAAAAAATCATTGCCATTAATGAGTATCGCATCGAAAACAATATATCACCAAATGGAGATTACGAAGCACTTAGTTTTATTTCTGATATGTCTTCGCTAATAGATTTTGCCGGTTTATTTATGATTATTATTGCAGGAGGGATTGTGGCAAGTGAATTTAATTGGGGAACGATTAAGCTGCTGCTCATTCGCCCAATTACTAGAAGTAAAATTCTTCTCTCCAAATACATAACTGTGCTGTTATTTGGTTTCAGTTTGCTCTTTTTACTTTTCATATTCTCTGGGATATTAGGCCTCGTTCTATTTGGTTTAGGTGGTAGTGAACCGTATCTCTTATATCAAGATGGAGTGGTAAAAGAACAGTCAATGATTTTGCATTTAATCAATGTGTATAGCTTATCATCCATCCAAAACATTATGCTAGCGACGATGGCCTTTATGATTTCATCAGCATTCAGAAGTAGTTCATTAGCAATTGGATTATCTATTTTCCTTATGTTCGCTGGTGGGCAAATTACTCACCTCATTGCGATGAAGTATGATTGGGCGAAATATAGCTTATTTGCTAATACCGATCTGTTTCAGTACTTTGAAGGAACGCCGATGTTACCAGGAATGACGTTAACTTTTTCCGTAATCATGTTGATTGTTTATTTTCTGATATTCCAAATCATTGCATTCATCATATTTAAGAAAAGAGATATAGCTGGATAAAACCTAGAAGCTGCTGGAAATTTCCAGCAGCTTATTTTTATGGTTGAAATCTTGAAAACAATGAAAAGTAATGAATTTATATAGGTAACTGTGTCCGAGCTTATTTTACTTTCACAAGAGATTCCAACAACTATCTTCGAATAACAGGTTTACCATTTTTTGAGTGGACATAAGTGTAACGAATAAGTAAGCGCTGCGATTTAAACGTACTAATCCAAGTGACAGAGATAGATGTAGGCCAGTGCCGAGTATTTGTTGTTAACAAATGAGGAAAATCCACTCAAACATTTAAGTCTGGGTGGATTAACTATCTTTTTTAGCCAGCATCTTACTGTTGTAGCCGTTTGTAAACAGTGGAAAGAGCTTGTTCAAATTTACCGTTCGTTTTTGGTTCATAATAAGTTTTCTGCTTAATGTTATTAGGCAAGTATTGTTGCTTTACCCATCCATTTTCATAATCATGCGGGTATTGATAGTCAATGCCTCTACCTAATTCTTTCGCCCCTTTATAATGAGCGTCTTTTAGGTGATCTGGAACCTCACCGCTAATGCCTGCACGTATATCTGATAATGCCTGGTCAATCGCCATAATAGCTGAATTAGATTTCGGTGAAAGGCATAGCTCGATCACTGCGTTAGCTAACGGAATTCTTGCTTCAGGGAAACCTAACCGCTCTGCTGATTCGATGGCTGATAATGTTCTTTGTCCAGCTTGGGGGGAGGCAAGTCCGATATCTTCATAAGCGATAACCAATAGTCTTCTTGTAATACTAACCATATCTTCTGCCTCAATTAATCTGCCCAAATAATGAAGGGAGGCATTCACGTCACTTCCACGAATGGATTTTTGGAATCCAGATAAAACATCGTAATGTGCATCACCATCTTTGTCATGTGCCATACTCTTTTTTTGCATGCATTCTTCGGCAGCTGAAAGTGTGATGAGGATAGTGCCTGAGTCATCTGGTTCAGTTGAAAGCACTGCCAATTCAAGCGCATTTAGCGAACTACGAACATCGCCTCCAGATGCAGTTGCAAAGTGAGTTAATGCCTCATCTTCTATGTCTACTGTCTTATTACCTAGCCCCCTATCTTCATCAGCAATAGCTACTTTTAATGCCGTCTTAATCTCTTCCACTTCTAATGGCTTTAGTTCGAAAATTTGACATCGACTTCTGATGGCGGGGTTAATTGCATGATAAGGATTGCTGGTAGTAGCACCTATTAAGGTAATCATGCCATTTTCTAAATAAGGTAAAAGAAAATCCTGTTTTGCTTTATCTAGGCGATGAACCTCATCTAATAATAAAATAACTTTACCTGACATCTTTGCTTCGGCTGCTACGACTTCCATATCCTTTTTATTATTTGTCACTGCATTTAAAGTGCGAAAAGCGAATTTAGTACTACCAGCTATTGCGCTAGCAATAGAGGTTTTTCCAATTCCTGGTGGTCCGTATAATATCATCGATGATAGTTGTTTCGCTTTTACCATTCTATGAATAATTTTACCTTCTCCCACGAGGTGTTGTTGACCAATAATTTCATTGATTGTTCTTGGTCTCATTCGAAAAGCTAACGGTTTGATACTCAACTATATCACTCCTAATTAGATAAGAGGCTTATTCTGTTCCTTTTGATAACATATCATAAAATTAAAATAGCTAAAATGATTAACGCTTGCAAATGTGCTATAATAGCAAGGTCTATTTATATGTTGTGAAGAAAAATGTTTTTAACCTATCCAACTACTTATTAAAGAGTATTCTACCATTTAATGGAGGGCGTAAGAAAAAAGATTAAAAATAATCTATCCTGTGAGGGCTTGTCAAATGATCAATAATAATAAAATAGGGCAAACAGGACCGAGGTTTATTATCTATTTACTCGGTTTATTAGTAATGAGTTTAGGAATTGTACTCCTTATTGTTGCAGATTTAGGCGCAACACCTTGGGACGTATTGCATGTAGGTTTGTATTATCAATTAGGGTTATCAATTGGCACTTGGTCTATTATTGTGGGTATTCTTGTACTTGCCATTGCGGCAATCATTGGTAAAGAGATGCCAAAAGCAGGTGCTTATCTTAATATGATTCTTATTGGAATCTTTATTGATTTGTATTTATTATTACCGTTTATGACCACTCCTGAAACGATTTGGGGAAAGTTCATTATGTTTGCTTGTGGTCTTTTCATTAATTGTTATGGTATGGGCTTGTATATATCAGCTCGTTTAGGTACTGGGCCACGGGATAGTTTAATGATGGCATTAATGAATCGAACAGGTTGGAAAGTTGCCTATATAAGGTCAAGTATGGAAATTATTGTGTTAGTTATCGGTTGGCAGCTTGGCGGTCCTGTTTTTTGGGGGACAATCGTTTTAAGCTTGGCTACTGGTCCAATAGTCGGTGCAGCATTACCACAATGTCAACGATTTACGAATAAGTTACTTGCACGGATGAAGGAAAGAAAAGTATCGATTGCCTCATAACAGGTAACGATGGAATTTATAGAGAGAATAAAGATGAATAGAGGTGTCGGGAATGAAAATATCGACAAAAGGTCGTTACGGATTAACGATTATGATAGAACTCGCTAAGAAATATGGGGAAGGTCCCGTTTCATTAAAAACAATTGCACAAGCAAATGATTTATCAGAACACTACTTAGAACAATTAATTGCTCCTTTAAGAAATGCTGGTTTTGTTAAAAGTATAAGAGGAGCTTATGGCGGATATATACTGGGAGATGAACCATCAAAGATCACTTCAGGCGATATTATTCGCGTATTAGAAGGTCCGATTAGTCCAGTTGAAGGGATAGAAAATGAAGAACCAGCCAAAAGAGAATTATGGATGCGTATACGTGACGCAGTGAAAGAGGTACTGGATAATACAACGATTGAGGATTTAGCAAACCATAAAGATACTGGTGAATCCGATGCTTATATGTTTTATATTTAACAGATTGGCAAGAAGGTGAAAAGAGTGGAAAGAATTTATTTGGATCATGCGGCAACAAGTCCGATGCATCCTCAAGTAATTGATGTAATGATGCGAATGATGCAAGAGGATTACGGAAATCCATCAAGCATTCATTCTTTTGGTAGAGAAGCAAGACAAGTACTTGATCGGGCAAGAGAAGTAATGGCATCAAGTATTGGAGCTCTTGCAAACGAGATTATTTTCACAAGTGGTGGAACCGAATCCGATAATCATGCTATTTTTGGAGTAGCTAGAGCGAATCAAAATAAAGGTAAGCATATCATCACTTCAGAAATTGAACATCATGCAGTACTACATGCGTGCGAAGAGCTTGAAAGAGAAGGATTTGAAGTAACATATTTACCAGTCAACAATGAAGGGGTCATTGAAGTAGACACTGTTAAGAAAGCGTTACGAGATGATACGATTTTAGTTACCATCATGTATGCGAATAATGAAGTTGGTACCATTCAGCCCATCGCTGAGATAGGCAAACTGCTCGTTAATCATCAAGCGGTCTTTCATACAGATGCGGTACAAGCTTATGGCCTATTGCCTATAGATGTAAATGAAACAAATATTGACTTACTTTCTGTTTCAGCTCATAAAATAAATGGTCCTAAAGGGATTGGATTTCTATATTGCCGGAAAGACATTTCCCTTGCTTCAAGATTGTTTGGCGGCGAGCAAGAAAGAAAGCGTAGAGCTGGAACGGAAAATGTACCTGCCATTGCTGGTTTTTTAGAAGCTGTGAAAATAAGTCAACAAAATAGAGTGGCTAAAAGTACGCACTTTCAACAATTAAGAGATACGTTCATGCAAACATTGATAGAAAATGGAATAAAGTTTAAGCAAAACAGTTCGCTTGCTGAAACACTTCCTCATGTATTAAACTTAAGCTTTCCAGCAACAAATGTCGAAGCTATGCTTGTTAATTTAGATTTAGTAGGGATTGCCGCATCTAGTGGTTCTGCATGTACAGCAGGATCTATAGACCCATCGCATGTACTGGTCGCGATGTTTGGTAAAGGACATGAGCGGTTAGCTAACTCTATAAGGTTCAGCTTTGGCTATGGTAATACATTAGAACAAGCAAGTGTAGCTGGGAAAGAAGTAAGTAAAATCGTGCAACGATTTCAAGCATAAATAAAGTATAGCAAAGAGAGGTGAAGACAATGACAAAAGCGCCAAAAGATACGCGAGTCGTTGTTGGGATGTCCGGTGGCGTTGATTCATCGGTAGCTGCACTCCTTCTCAAAGAACAAGGCTATGATGTCATCGGCATTTTTATGAAAAACTGGGATGACACCGATGAAAACGGTGTATGTACAGCGACGGAAGACTATGAAGATGTAATCCGTGTATGTAATCAAATCGGTATTCCATACTATGCTGTCAACTTTGAGAAGCAATATTGGGATAAAGTGTTCACCTACTTTCTTGAAGAATATAAAGCAGGTAGAACACCGAACCCTGATGTTATGTGCAATAAGGAAATAAAATTTAAAGCGTTTCTAGAACATGCAATGCATTTAGGTGCTGATTATTTAGCAACTGGCCATTATGCGCGTGTAGAAGAAAGAGATGGCGAAGTAAAAATGCTTCGTGGCCTTGATGAAAACAAAGATCAAACGTATTTCCTTAATCAGCTTTCGCAAGATCAATTAAAAAAAGTAATGTTCCCAATCGGCAATATTAAAAAGTCAGAGGTAAGGGAAATTGCGGCAAAAGCGAATTTAGCAACAGCTACTAAGAAGGACAGTACAGGTATTTGTTTTATTGGTGAAAGAAACTTTAAAGAATTCCTAGGTAACTACTTACCAGCTCAACCAGGTAATATGGAGACATTTGATGGTAAAGTAGTCGGTAAGCATGATGGTTTAATGTATTACACAATTGGTCAAAGACATGGTCTAGGGATCGGTGGAGCAGGTGAGCCTTGGTTTGCGATTGGTAAAGACTTGAAAAGGAATGTTCTTTATGTAGGACAAGGCTTTCACCATGAAAAATTATATTCCGATTCCCTTGTAGCTGTGAATGTAAGTTGGGTATCTGAAAAAGAAATGCCACAAACATTTGAATGTACAGCTAAATTTAGATATCGTCAGACAGACAATAGTGTAACGGTGGAACGCTTAGCAGACAATAAAGTTCGAGTTAAGTTTCATGAGCTAAGTAGAGCGATTACCCCTGGCCAATCAGTTGTCTTTTATAACGGTGACGAATGCTTAGGTGGAGCAACAATTGATGAAGTGTATATTAATAGTAATCAACTCACATATGTAGGATAAAAAATCAGGCAGATTGATTGCCTGGTTTTTTATTTTTCCCACGTTTTTTTGATAAATCTTCAACAGGTTACTGAGTCTAAAGTGATACGCACAAATGCTGGAAATCATCGAAGTTAACTTTTCTCCTCTCATTCTTTGGAGAAGCTGGGAAATCGCTGAGCTAACAGCATTAAATCAAGCCGTGTACTAATCATATTATGTCCAATTCTAAAAACCTCAACAAATTATGCCTGCACGGTTTAGCCTGTGAATGAAGTCTTATCGAAAAATATGCTATACTATTTCGAAGAGTAAAGAGATAGAAATGGAGTCGATAAATAATGGATAAAAACCAACAAGGTATTCAATATATGCAAGAAGGTAAATGGGAAGAAGCAGCTAAGATTTTTATGGAAGCCATTGATGAAAACCCTGAGGATGCGGTTTCTTATATCAATTTTGGTAATGTTTTATCAGCCGTTGGCGACGGAGAACGAGCACTGAAGTTCTTTCTAAAAGCAATCGAGCTTGATGAAAACGCGGGTGTTGCATATTATAGTGTCGGAAATTTACTTTTTGAAAAAGAACAATTTGACGAAGCTAAAAATATGTTTGAACAAGCGATGCAAAAAGGAATCGACCATGGAGACAATTATTTTATGTTAGGTATTTCTCTTATGCAATTAGAGCAAGGGAAATTAGCATTACCA
Organism: Cytobacillus sp. FSL R7-0696; assembly: GCF_038006865.1. Classification (NCBI taxonomy): domain Bacteria; kingdom Bacillati; phylum Bacillota; class Bacilli; order Caryophanales; family Bacillaceae; genus Cytobacillus; species Cytobacillus sp. FSL R7-0696. The sequence continues at coordinate 3,163,899 of NZ_JBBOWA010000001.1, forward strand.
TACTTGCAACGTGCAACTGAATTGAATCCACAGGATGCAGAAGCGGCTTTTCAATATGGTCTTTGCTTAGCACAATTAGAATTAATAGATGAAGCCATTAAGCAACTACAACAATGTATTGAATTAGATGAGGAACATGCAGATGCTCATTATAATCTCGGTGTAGCTTATGGTTTTAAAGAAGACGTGCAAAAGGCACTCGCTCATTTTAATCGTGCATTGGATATACAACCGGATCATATGCTTGCCGGCTACGGTAAAAAAATGATTGAAAAACAAGCCTAATATAAAAAACAAGATGCGCTTAAAGAGGAAGGAGCATATGGGATGGATGAGCAGAATTCTTTAGATTTATTTGCTGAACAAAAAACGTATGTAAAAGGCAAGCATCTTGTGACTATTTTCCATAATGAGAGTAATCTTTATACGGTTTTACGTATTCGGGTGCTAGAGACAAATGCACAATATGAAGAGAAAGAAGCGGTCATTACTGGCTACATACCGAAAATCCATGAAGAGGAGACCTATACATTTATAGGGGAATGGAAGGAACATCCAAAGTTTGGGTTGCAATTTCATGTAGAGCAGTACAAAAAAGAAATGCCTCAAACAAAAGAAGGTGTCGTTAATTATTTATCAGGTGACCTCTTTAAAGGAATTGGTAAGAAAACGGCACAAAGTATTGTGGACGAGCTTGGGGAAAATGCGATCAATAGCATTTTAAATAATCCTTCATTATTAGATGGGATACCAAAATTAGCAAGTGAAAAAGCGAAAGTTTTATACGACACACTTGTGGAGAATCAAGGAATTGAACAAGTCATGATTCACCTCAATCAACTTGGTTTTGGTCCACAACTATCTATGAAGATTTTTCAAACATATAAAGATCAAGCAATAGATATTTTGCAAAAAAAACCTTATCAACTCGTAGAGGATATTGAAGGGATTGGCTTTCATCGGGCAGATGAGATTGGACAACAAGTGGGAATGTCCGGTAGTCATCCTGACCGTATTAAAGCAGCATGTTTGTATGTGCTTGATAGTGAAAGCGCACAGGCAGGTCACGTATATGCTGAAGCAGAAGAATTACTCCCTGCTGTCAAAAAACTATTAGAGGAAAAAGCGACTGAGGTAATCCCTTACGAGGCGATTAGTGAAGCAATCATAAAGCTCGGAGAAGAGAGAAAAGTGATTGCAGAAGGACAGCAGTTATATTTACCTTCTCTTTTCTTTTCTGAAAAGGGAATCGTTACAAATATTAAACGTATACTCAATCAAACGGAATTTAATGAACAGTTTCCCGAATCGGAATTTCTCCTTGCTTTGGGACAATTAGAAGAGCGACTTTCTGTACAATATGCGCCATCTCAAAAAGATGCTATTCAAAAAGCGTTAATGTCACCAATGATGATATTAACAGGTGGTCCAGGTACGGGAAAAACAACGGTTATCCAAGGCATTGTTGAATTGTATGGTGAATTACATGGTTGTAGTTTAAATCCGAAAGACTATAAAAAAGAAGAGCCTTTTCCCTTTTTATTAGCTGCCCCTACTGGAAGAGCGGCGAAAAGAATGGCAGAATCTACAGGATTACCAGCTGTGACGATTCACAGATTGCTTGGTTGGAATGGAAGTGAGGGTTTTGACCATCATGAAGAAAATCCGCTTGAAGGGAAAATTCTTATTGTTGATGAAACTTCCATGGTTGATATTTGGCTAGCCAATCAACTTTTTAAAGCGATACCTGAAGAAATGCAAGTCATTCTTGTTGGTGATGAAGATCAATTACCATCTGTGGGTCCAGGTCAAGTATTAAGAGACTTATTACTTTCTGAACGTATCCCTTCGGTTATGTTGACAGATATTTATAGGCAATCGGAAGGTTCCTCAATTATTGAGTTAGCACATGAAATGAAAAAGGGAAGATTACCACAAAATATTACTCAGCAACAAAAAGACCGTTCCTTTTTTCAATGCCAACCAGGTCAAATTGGAACGGTTATCGGCCAAGTAGTGCGAAATGCAAAGAAAAAGGGTTATTTAGCAAAGGATATTCAAGTACTTGCACCGATGTATCGTGGTCCGGCAGGTATTGATCGCCTTAATAAAATGATCCAAGAAATTTTCAACCCTAATGAAGATGGTAGTAGAAAGGAAATTGCTTTTGGTGATGTTGTCTATCGCATTGGGGACAAGGTGTTGCAATTAGTCAATCAACCTGAAAACCACGTTTATAACGGTGATATGGGTGAAATTATCTCCATATTTTATGCGAAAGAGAACACAGAGAAACAAGATATGGTTATTGTTTCTTTTGACGGAGTGGAAGCTACGTATACAAAACAGGATTTAAATCAAATCACTCATGCCTATTGTTGTTCCGTTCATAAGTCACAAGGCAGTGAGTTTCCCATTGTTATTCTTCCGGTCGTTAAAAGTTATTACCGGATGTTACGGAGGAATTTATTATATACTGCCATTACACGAAGCAAGCAGTTCCTTATATTATGTGGTGATGAAGAAGCGTTAAAAATGGGTATACAACGATTGGATGATCAATCGAGGCGATCTAATTTACGATTGAAGTTACAGGATGAAATCTTCGAAGGAGAGACCATTGAAGCTATTGATGAATCATTAACATATGAAGATTATTTGATGAAAGTCGACCCGTTGATAGGAATGGAAAATATCACACCTTATGATTTTTTAGAGGCTGATTAGACTAAGATGAGAGATTTTTCTCATCTTATTTTTTTACCTATATACATAAAACAAATTGCCAAACTGGAAAAAGAATGACCCGCACCATCTTTGAACAAAATAACAATGTTCAAAGAAGGTGGGAGTAACTTTTGCGAACATTTTCCTTATTAAGAGGCTTGTCGGTAATCGTGTTGAATAACGGTAGGGCAATAGGTGAAGTGAATGATCTCTTCATCTCACCCGAAGGATTAGTAAAGGGACTATGGGTGAAGAACCACTCATTTATTCGCAAATCCTTTTTTCTAGATATTAAAGATGTGTACTCATTTGGTTGGGATGGTGTGATGATTGAAAGTTGTGCTGTATTAACAGCTATACCAAAGCATAGTAATTTTACAATTGCTAATGAAAATCGTCTGGCTGGCCGAATGATGATGACAAGAGAGGGCGATCGCTTAGGACTTCTTCAAGATGTATATTTCAATGAAGAAATGGGCACAATCGTAGGGTATGAACTATCAGATGGCTTCTTTTCTGATGTACTTGAAGGAAAGAAAGTAGTTAAAGCTAGTTGCGCACCAGCGATTGGAAAGGATGCCATTATTGTAAATGTAGAATAAGGTAGGTGTCCTTTCCATGATGCTTCAATGTCCTAATTGTCAAAGCAAAGATGTCGGTAAGATTGGCATAAATCAATATTACTGTTGGAATTGCTTTATCGAACTCTCATTGTCTAAAGGAATGATCCACACTCACCAAGTGGAAGAAGATGGGTCTTTAAGTTCTTTAGATGACTTATTTGATGAAGAAGAGCGTCGTTTTTCTTCATAAAAATTCTTATGAGAGGTGTCATATGATGAATAAAATGTTAACCTCAGCAGCTGTCATAGGCGCAGGTGTAGCCGCATATAGCTATATGCAGAAAAATAACATCGTCTCAAAAAGGGATATGAAAAAGATACAAAGAAAAGTAATGAAAATGTTTTAAATGTATACGGCGTCCTCAATCAAACGATTGGGGACGTTTTTCGTACAGATAATTGAGCTATGTCAATAAATGTATCCACTCCGCCCCATGTTTTAACTTGTATGTATAATTCATATGCTCTCTTCTCAAGATAGTAAAGGGAGGCGTAGTGTATGGACGTTCGTATGAAATGGTTGTACCGTTTAGGCTTTGTTTTGCTTGTTCTCATTTTACTTTTTATCTTTTTCCAATTAAAAGAATTATGGCTCCCTCTTTTAAAATTACTGCTTGTTGTGCTGATCCCGTTTTTACTTGGGGCATTTTTTACTTATCTCTTACACCCTATTGTTGAAAAGTTACATCAAACGGGTATGCACAGAGGATTAGCAGCTTTAGGAATATATTTATTATTTTTTGGTGGTGTTGGCTACGGATTGTATAAAGGGATTCCTGCTTTTATTCATCAATTAAATGATTTAGTTGATCATGCGCCAGAGTTTGCCGAGCAATATCGCTCTTTTATTGCTTTGATTCAAGAACGCACATCTGAATGGCCGGAAACCTTACAATTACGTGTTGAGGATGGGATTAACGATATTGAAGCAGCATTAGATAAATTATTAACAAAGGCAATCAATATATTGCTCGAGATTCTTAATTATGCTTTGATCATCGCCATTATCCCATTTATCTCCTTTTACCTTTTAAAAGATTATACGGATGTAAAAAAAGCAGTCTGGTACTTAACACCAAGAAGATGGCGAAAAGAGGCTGTTTTGTTTATAAGAGATGTTGATAAGTCGCTCGGAGGTTATATTCGTGGGCAGCTCCTTGTATGTTTAGTAATCGGGGTGATTTCAGCTACTTTATTTTGGGTGTTCGGTATGAAGTATCCATTATTACTTGGTTTTATCATTGCAATAACCAATATTATTCCGTATTTTGGTCCAATTATTGGTGCAGTCCCAGCGGTGATTATTGCAGCGACCCTATCAGTCAAAATGGTGATTATCACATTAATTATTATTGTCGTATTACAATTTGTGGAAGGGAATATATTATCTCCTTTAATTGTAGGGAAAAGTCTACATATGCACCCCCTTATTATTATGCTTTCATTACTAGCTGGTGGAGAAGCTGGCGGTATCATTGGTTTAATTATGGCTGTTCCGATTTTGGCGATCCTAAAAATTAGTCTTATACATGCACGTAAACTGTTAATGAACCGACAGAGGACAGATAAGGTATAGTTTCAGCTGAATTTGTTGATACTGTTAGACATTGATATTGACAAAGGAGCAAAAAACTAGCTATAATTCGACTATATCTATTTATATAATGTAAGATGTTGATGGAAGAAGTATGTTATAGCCCATTCGAAAGAGAGGAAATTCCATGGCTGAGAGAATTTCTCGATGAAGGATAACAGAAAGCTAATCCGGAGTGCAGTTAACTACTGCCGTTCACCGCGTTAAGGTGCTTTGAGAGGTGAGAGTTTTCTTTCACAATCAGGGTGGTACCGCGAGCTTAAGTTCTCGTCCCTGTATTGGGGATGAGGGCTTTTTTTTATGGTTACATAAATTTTTTAGGAGGTTTTTTTATGAAACATTTAACTGGTGCAGAAATTAGACAAATGTTTTTAGATTTTTTTAAAGAAAAAGGTCACGCAGTGGAACCAAGTGCTTCTTTAGTACCGCATGAAGATCCATCACTATTATGGATTAATAGTGGTGTAGCTACATTGAAGAAATATTTTGATGGTCGAGTGATTCCCGAAAATCCAAGGATCGTTAATGCACAAAAATCAATACGTACAAATGATATCGAAAATGTTGGGAAGACAGCACGTCACCATACATTCTTTGAAATGCTTGGGAATTTTTCTATCGGTGACTATTTTAAAGAAGAAGCGATTCTATATGCTTGGGAATTCTTGACGAGTCCAAAATGGATTGGTTTTGAAGAAGACAAATTATCTGTGACAATCCACCCTGAGGACGATGAAGCGTACCAATTATGGAGAGAAAAAGTAGGTGTACCAGAAGAACGAATTATTCGTTTGGAAGGGAATTTCTGGGATATTGGTGAAGGGCCAAGTGGGCCGAACACAGAAATTTTCTATGATAGAGGAGAAGAGTATGGTAACGATTTAAATGATCCTGAGCTCTATCCTGGGGGAGAGAACGAACGTTATTTGGAAGTATGGAACCTTGTATTTTCTGAGTTTAACCATAATCCAGATGGAACATATACTCCACTACCAAAGAAAAATATTGATACGGGCATGGGCTTAGAGCGTATGGCTTCAGTTGTGCAAAATGTAAAGACGAACTTTGACACAGATCTATTTATGCCAATCATTAAAGGAACAGAAGATATTTCTGCTGAGAAATATGGGAAAACTGCGGAACAAGATGTCGCATTTAAAGTGATTGCTGACCATATTCGTACAGTAGCATTTGCGATTGGTGATGGCGCTCTTCCATCAAATGAAGGTAGAGGATATGTCCTTAGACGATTATTACGTCGCGCGGTTCGTTATGCGAAACAAATCAATATTCATCGTCCGTTCATGTTTGAGTTAGTACCTGTGGTTGCAGAAATAATGGTTGATTATTATCCACAAGTAAAAGAAAAAACAGCTTTTATTCAAAAAGTCATAAAAAACGAAGAAGAACGCTTCCATGAAACGTTACACGAGGGTTTAGCTATTCTTTCAGAAGTAATGAAAAAAGAAAAAGCTAATGGACATACTGTAATCGATGGAAAAGATGTTTTCCGTCTTTATGATACGTATGGTTTCCCTGTTGAATTAACAGAGGAGTACGCAGAAGAAGAAGGGATGAGCATCGACCATGATGGCTTTGAAAAAGAGATGGAAAACCAGCGTGATCGCGCTCGAGCTGCTCGTCAAGATATAGATAGTATGCAAGTCCAGGATAGTGTCCTAGGTGAAATTACGGTAGAAAGTCAGTTTGTTGGGTATGAACAGTTGACGATCGATACTGAAGTTGCTTCAATTGTAAGTGGTGGAGAGCTAGTAGACCAAGCTGGTCAAGGCGAAGAGGTTCAATTAATATTGACAGCTACTCCTTTCTATGCTGAAAGTGGTGGACAAATCGCTGATAAGGGAACGCTAACAGCGAGTGGCGTGAGGGTTGAAATAAAAGATGTTCAAAAAGCTCCAAATGGACAAAACCTCCATCGTGCAGTTATCACTGAAGGAGAATTAAAAGCTCATTCATCGGTTAAAGCAACTGTGGATTATTTTAATCGTAATAAAATCGTAAAAAATCATACTGCGACACATCTTCTTCACCAAGCATTGAAAGATGTATTAGGTACGCATGTAAATCAAGCTGGTTCTCTCGTTGAACCAGATCGACTAAGATTCGACTTTTCTCACTTTGGACAAGTAACAGGAGATGAGTTAGAGAAAATCGAAACCATTGTTAACGAGAAGATTTGGAATAGCTTAAATGTGCAAATTGACCTGAAAGATATTGAAGAAGCAAAAGCAATGGGAGCAATGGCTTTATTTGGTGAAAAGTATGGGAAAATTGTACGAGTTGTTCAAATCGGCGATTATTCATTAGAACTTTGTGGTGGTTGTCATGTGGCGAATACTGCAGTCATTGGTTTGTTCAAAATCCAATCTGAAAGCGGGATTGGTGCAGGCACGAGAAGAATTGAAGCGGTCACAGGTGAAGGTGCTTATAAGTTGATGACAGAGCAAATCTCTGTACTAAAAGAGGCTGGAGCTAAATTAAAATCAAATATAAAAGATGTACCAGTAAAAATTGACAGCTTACATGCAGAAATCAAGCAATTACAAAGAGAAAATGAATCATTAGCAACTAAATTGGGTAATATTGAAGCTGGAAGCTTGATTGACCAAGTGAAAGAAGTGAACGGTGTAAAAGTATTAGCTGCAAAAGTTCAGGCGACAGACATGAACCACTTGCGTAATATGGCAGATGAATTAAAACAAAAGCTTGCTTCAGCAGTGGTTGTACTTGGTAGTGCGAATGAAGGAAAAGTGAATTTAATTGCCGGTGTGACAGATGATTTGATTAAAAGTGGTTATCATGCGGGTAAATTAATTAAGGAAGTGGCTACTCGCTGTGGAGGCGGTGGCGGTGGACGTCCAGATATGGCACAAGCTGGTGGAAAAGACCCAGCAAAATTAGAGGGAGCGTTACAATTTGTAGAGGAATGGATAAAATCCGTTTGATTCCCGAATAGTTTAGTGTAGAATGTAGGTAAACAAAAGCGAATCATAAAAAGAAGAGGTTACATAACACCTCTTCTTAATGAAACTTGGTGTAGCTATCCATCCTTCTCTTTTTGAATAGGTAGCTTAATCGCTTAAGAACAGAATAGTGAGGTGTAGCAATTGAGCTCATTTGACAAAACGATGAGATTTAATTTTCCTGAGGAACCATTTGAACAAGATGTCAATAAAGTATTGTTCCATGTTCACGATGCTCTGCAGGAAAAAGGGTATAATCCTATTAATCAAATTGTAGGTTACCTGCTTTCTGGAGACCCTGCCTACATACCCCGTCACAAAGATGCAAGGAATGTGATTCGCAAGTTAGAACGGGATGAAATTATTGAAGAACTTGTGAAGTCGTATTTAAAACAACAACGAGAGGGATAATATGCGTACAATGGGATTAGATGTCGGCTCAAAAACTGTCGGCGTGGCTGTTAGTGATGGTCTTGGTTGGACAGCCCAAGGCATCGAAACAGTGAAAATAAATGAGGAACAGAATCAGTACGGATTTAAACGTATTGGTGAGCTGCTCAAAGAATATGAAGTAACAAAGGTTGTTGTTGGCATTCCCAAGAACATGAATGGTACAATAGGGCCTAGAGGTGAAGCGAGTCAGTTCTATGGCAATGAACTTAACAAACGTTTCGGTGTTGAGGTTATTTATTGGGACGAGCGTCTCACTACAATCGCTGCAGAGAGAGTCCTACTTGATGCAGATGTCAGTCGCAAAAAAAGGAAAAAAGTGATTGATAAAATGGCGGCAGTCATGATTTTACAAGGTTATTTAGATAGCCAGAATTAAGAGGTGAAAGAAATGGATCACGGAGAAAACAATATCACAGTAGTAGATGAGGAAGGTAACGAGCAGCTTTGCGAAGTGCTTTTTACTTTTGACTCTGAAGAATTTGGCAAATCTTATGTTCTTTATTATCCAATTGGTGCAGATGAGGATGAAGAAGAGGTTGAAATTCATGCATCTGCATTCGTTCCAAGTGAAGATAATACTGATGGTGAATTAATGCCAATTGAAACGGACGAAGAATGGGATCTTATCGAAGAGATGTTAAATACATTTTTAGAAAATGAAGAAGAGTAAGCTTGAAAAGACCTGCGTAGTTAGTGGGTCTTTTTTTATGTTCTATATTCTTCGCAGGTGAACTTGCGACTAAGGAGAGGACTTAGCAAAATATAACTATCTCAAACAAAAAACCTCCACTTTCAGCATGGTCCTCATTTCTATTTCATTCTCTATAAACTTAACTCTTTTTTAAGGGAGAGGTATTATTGATTGATGCTTTCTGTATAACTGATTCGTTCTATAGAATCGTTCTATAGTAGAAGAATTTTGTCTAAATATGCTATCCTATGACAGAAAGTATAGTATAATAATCCGAGATGTATGAGAGCTATTTTCCAGCTATTAATACAGTAGCAACATGAGGCGTAAAGGAAGTATGAATAGTAAGGGGAAATAGTTGCAAGGAGGTTTACCATGACAGATGATAAAAAAGGTAAGATGAAAAAACAGTTGATAGAGAGGCAAACAGAGGCGAGAGTTGTGCGTAAAATCGTGTTAATTACAGCCATAATATTATTTGTAATCATAGGTGTTGGAGGGCTAGGTGGGTTCCTTTATGTGAATTCTGCTTTAAAACCTGTTAATCCAGATAACGACAAAGTCAAGAATGTCGAAATCCCCATTGGCTCATCCGTTTCAGGAATCGGACAAGTACTAGAGGAGAATGGGATCATAAAGGATGCTAGAGTATTCAAATACTATGTGAAGCTAAAGAATGAATCAGGATTTATGGCAGGAACTTATGAATTGGCACCGGCGATGACATTAGGTCAAGTAATATCAGAGCTAAAAACTGGAAATGTAGATCAAGAAGTCGTGTTTAAAGTCACACTTCCTGAAGGCAAGCAGTTGGAGCAAATTGCGGCAATTATAGCAGAAAAAGCAGACATGGATGCAGACGAAGTCTTTGCAGAATTAAATGATAAAGCATTTGTACAGAAAATGCAGGAGAAATTTCCAAGTGTCATTACTGATGATGTTTTTGCGGAGAATATTAAATACCCTTTAGAGGGTTATCTATTCCCTGCCACATATGATTACTACAAAGAAGATGCAACGATAGAAGAAATTATCACACCAATGATTAAGAAGACAAGTGAAGTGCTTACTCAGTACACAGAAGCAATGGAGAAAAAAGAGATGTCTGTCCATGAATTACTCACAATGGCTTCATTAATCGAAGAAGAGGCCACTGCACAAGTGGACCGCGATAAGATAGCCAGCGTTTTTTATAATCGTATGGATGAAGACATGCCTTTACAAACAGATCCCACCGTTTTATATGCACATGGTGAGCATAAGGAAAGGACATTGTATAAGCATTTAGAAATAGATGACCCATATAACACATATAAATACAATGGCCTAACACCTGGACCGATTGCTAATGCAGGTTCAACTTCTATTGAAGCTGCATTGAATCCTGAAGAAACTGATTATTTGTTTTTCCTAGCTACACCAGAAGGAGAAGTTTTATTCTCTAAAACATTAGATGAACATAATGTGAAGAAAAATGAGCACATAACTAGTAATAATTAAAAAACAGAGGAAGCTAAAGGGGTGTGAATGATGTTAGATCATCATTTATGATAAAATCTCATAGCTTTCCTCTTTTTTTTGTGGTAAAATAGCACAAGCATTTTATATATTTTTTTTAGGTGGCGTATCATGCAAAAAGCGTAGATGGTCCAAGCTCTTTGACAATCTACTAATGTGAGCGCTTTTTTTCTTGCATATGCAAAGGATGGAAGTTAAATTAATAGAGGTGAAAGTAATTGCTAAATGATGAGCTAATTACATATATGCAAAAATTAATACCGGATCGTACAAACCTCTTCATGGAAATGGAAGAATACGCTAGGGAAAATCGTGTGCCAATTATGGAACTAGAAGGTATTGAAGCCATGTTACAGATTGTACGAATTCAACAACCAACAAAAATATTAGAGATTGGGACAGCAATCGGATATTCCGCATTACGAATGGCTGAAGCTTGTCCATCTGCTCATATTATAACATTGGAAAGAGATCAGGAGCGCTATGAAAAGGCAGAGAACTACTTTGCAAGAAGCGGCATGGCGAATCAAATCACCTTACTTAAAGGCGACGCATTAGAGCAAGAAGATGAGGTTCGATTATTAGGTGACTATGATATGATATTTATTGATGCAGCAAAAGGGCAGTATAAGAAGTTTTTCGAGATGTATAGTCAATATTTAAATAATTCTGGTGTAATTATTACCGATAACGTGTTATTTAAAGGCCTCGTTTATGAAAAGGCAGAGATAGAAAAAAAACGCATCCGCAACCTAGTGCAAAAAATTGACCAATTTAATGAATGGCTTATGAAAAATGATCGTTACCATACCGTGATTTTGCCTATCGGTGATGGTGTTGCGATTAGTAGAAAGAAATAAGTTTTGTTGTGATAAAGAATTATTACTAGTATAAGTACCATATGTTTGGCAATCATAGCAAAAAGGTGTATATTGTTAAACAGTAGCAAAAACGCTACGATGTTAGGGAGATTGATAAAGATGAAGAGAAAACCGATTGTCATCGGTGTAGCTGGTGGATCAGGCTCTGGAAAGACAAGTGTAACGAAGGCGATTTATAATCGATTTCAAGGTCATTCTATTCTTATGTTAGAACAAGACTATTACTATAAAGATCAAGCACATCTACCTTTTGAAGAACGTTTGAAAACTAATTATGATCATCCACTTGCGTTTGACACAGACTTATTAATTGAGCATATCATCTCTTTAACGAATCACGAGGTCATCGAAAAGCCTGTTTATGACTATTCTATTCATACGAGGTCAGATGATGTCATCGTTGTTGAACCAAAAGATGTGATTATCTTAGAGGGGATTCTTGTACTTGAAGATGAACGTTTACGTGATTTAATGGATATGAAGCTATTTGTCGATACTGATGCAGATCTTAGAATTATTAGAAGGCTTATGCGTGATATTAAGGAACGAGGGCGTTCCATTGACTCAGTAATTGAGCAATATGTTAGCGTCGTTCGTCCAATGCATAATCAATTTATCGAACCGACTAAGAGATATGCCGATATCATCATTCCTGAAGGTGGACAAAATAAAGTGGCAATTGATTTAATGGTCACAAAAATTCAAACAATTCTTGAAGAAAAGTCTTTTTTATGACACAATAGCATAGAAAAATAATAAGGCTACAAACGTTTGCATAGTTAGGCGCGTTCGATAAGGACGCGCTGTAAATGCATTGTTTATAAAATTTATACATACTTTTGACCAATAATAATTGGTTATATATGGTAAAGGAGTGAGTGTTTTGAGTACAGAAAAAGTATTTCCAATGACACAAGAAGGTAAAACGAAATTAGAACAAGAACTAGAAAACCTAAAAACCGTTAAGCGAAAAGAAGTGGTTGAACGTATAAAAATAGCTCGTAGTTTTGGTGACTTATCTGAGAACTCAGAATATGATTCTGCTAAGGAAGAACAAGCTTTTGTAGAAGGTCGTATTACGACTCTTGAAAATATGATTCGTAATGCTAAAATCATTACTGAGGATGAGATGAAAGGCGACGCAGTTAGCTTAGGTTCAACGGTTACTTTCATAGAATTACCTGATGGTGAAGAAGAAACTTATTCTATCGTAGGTAGTGCAGAGGCAGATCCTTTTGAGGGCAAAATTTCCAATGATTCACCGATTGCTAAAAGTCTTATTGGCAAAAAAGTAGGCGAAGAAGTGTCTGTGCAAACACCAGGTGGAGAAATGAGTGTTAAGATAACAAGTATTAACTAATAAAATTATCGTGTTTTAGCGTTTGAAATAGAAACACCTCGTCAACACTTTTGACGAGGTGTTTTTATGCAAAGAAAACGAGTCATTCTGTTTGTTTCTGTCATGATGATTATTTTATCAATACTTATTGTTAGACTGGCTCAAATACAGTTGTTTGAAACAAAGCATTTTACAAATCGAGACATAAACTTGATCAGTCAAAGTGTCGCACAACGTTCTAAGGAAATAGCCATAGATGCCGAGAGAGGGAATTTTCTTGATAGGGATGGTAAACAATTAACTGTTGCCTATAAAACGGTCTTAATCCTTTTTCCGTTCCTAAAAGATATAGAATGGGATGTCTCGAGTGTAGCTGAAATTCTTAAAGTTGATAAAAATCAACTCCGTCAAAAAGTTCAAGCAATAAAGAATCCTATTGTGTTTGGTGACCGAGAACCTTTCATTTTGTCTAATGAACAAATGGAGGAGATTAATCAGTTGGAAATACCAGGTGTGTTTGCAGTGAGAAAATCATACCCGATTTATGAGAGACCAGCAGAACAATTATTAGGGATTGCCAATAGAGATTTTTTACTAACCCAAAGATATCCTAATAAACACCTATCTAATATAACAAGACTAGGTGCAACTGGGATGGAAAAAAGCTTTGATGAACTTTTGTCTGGAGAAGGTGAAACAAAGCTCATTTATCATGTTGATGGAAAAGGAAGACCATTATTTGGCTCGAATGTAAAGTATGTTCACCCTGCGAATCCTTTTTATCCATTGAATATTAGAACGACGCTTGATTTTGAATGGCAGCAACGAATGGAAATGCTTGTCGATAAAAACGAGGTTACCAAAGGGGGGATGGTGTTAATAGATATTGAGGATAATTCAGTTGTCGCGATGGTTTCTCGTCCGAAAGTGAACCCAGTCAACCCTTTCGCTCATGGCGAAGAAGGTACGAATAATTTTATGGTGCAAAATCAAGTACTAGGGTCTATTTTTAAAACAGTTATCGCTGCAGCAGCGATAGATTATGGGCTAGATGCAAAAAGTCGTATGTTTGATTGTAATCAGTCAATCAATGGAGAAATAGATAAAAATTATCAATACGGCATGCTTAACTTTAAAGATAGTTTTGCGAGAAGTTGTAATTATACATTTGCAACGGTTGGCAAAGAACTGATGTCTATAGAACCATTGGTGATGGATAGCTATGCCAATAAATTAGGCCTTTCGATAAAAGTAGGATGGCAAGGAGATTTCTATCATTTAAAGGGCTTTCAGCAAATGGCAGATGAAGAACAAGGCCAGGTCTTTAGTGATCCACGGAATAGAAAAGATACAAATCTAATTGCTCTAACATCCATTGGTCAATTAGATGTCCGCAGTACACCGTTAGCTGTGGCAAATATGATGGCAACAATCGCGAGAGGGGGAGAAAAGCAGATGGTACGTGTCGCCTCGCAACTAGAATATAAAAATGGTACGAAAGTAAAGAGCTTTCAGCCTAAAAGAGTAGTTGGTAAAAATATAAAGCCATATACAGCCATATCATTACAAAAGCTTCTTCTTGAAGTTGTCAATCATGATTTGGGGACAGGTAGGCAACTACAAAATGTACCGTATCAAGTAGCAGGCAAATCGGGAACAGGGGAAACAGGAAAAAAACTGAATGGGCAGGAACTAGAAAATAAATGGTTTGCTGGCTATTTCCCATACGATAACCCGAGATATGCACTAGTAACTGTCCGGTTAGATGCCAAAAGTACCGACCCATCACCACTTTCTTTATTCGCTGATATTGTGAAAGAAATACATAGATTAGATCATTCCACGTAATGGTTATCCCTTCAAGTTTTTTAAAAGACATGTTAAAATGTTTTCAGCTATGATATTTCTTTTTTAAATTAGGAGGTATTCCTTTGAATAATACTGATAATGGTTCATCCCGTTATGATAAAAGATCGAAAAGGAAAAAAACAAACATAATCTTAAATGGCTTAATTGGCGTCGTTATCCTACTCATCATCGTTGTAGGTACGATTATTTTCTCCGGTGGAAAAGACGAGAATCAACCAGCGGATTCTGCTGCGAATGAAGAAGTAAATAAAGAAGAAACTTCTAAAGAAAATAACAGTGATGAAAAAGATGATGCAACAGATGAGGGAAGTCAAGAAGGTAACAGTGAAGAAAATAAAGATAATGAAGAGAATAAAGATGAAGAAACTAATGAAGAAGAAAACAATGAAGAAGAAGTAAAAGAGGAAGAGATTGTCACTGAAGGCGGCAGTAGTGCTGATGTAAAAAGAACAGTAGAAAATCCGGCTTGGCAACCTGTAGGTACAGTACAAGACGACCATCCTACAGCTGTGTATGATCAGAGTCATGTGGATTGGGATGAAATGCTTCGCGCAATCACTTATGCAACTGGATTAGATCGTTCAGCTATGACTGTTTATTTCCTTGGTAATGACGGTGTGAATCGTTCTGTTGGTACAGTCGCTTCACCAAATAAAGACGAAATGTATCGTGTATATATTGAATGGGTAGACGGAAAAGGATGGAAACCGACGAAGGTAGAAGAATTAAATAGTATATAAGAAAAACTGGTTTTCCTAGCCAGAATGAAACGCGAACATTCATTTGTTCGCGTTTTTTTTGCATCGAGAGTCAACATATGGTTGGATTTTAGAAAGTGGTGACTTCTAAGTGTCCACATGCAACAAAGGATAACCTGCTTCGCATGCAATTTTCACTCTACTTTTTCTTCAGTTTAAAATGAACAACAGCTGAATAAAACCTTTTGCCGTTTTCATCTAGATGCATTAGGTGAGCGACATGATGAACTTCTAGCATAATGGCTTTATTTGTTTCAATTTGCTCATTTATTTTCTTTTCTAAATCGTCCAGCTTTGTTGCTTCGAAAAATTCTACTTTATCCTCAATAAAATCTAATTGAAAGTTCAAGTTAATCATCCTTTCATACGCTATCACTCCTCATTTTAAGTAAATTTCATTTTCCGTGCAATGAGAAAAGTGGATATTGATTTTTCTTGAAACTTAAGAAGGGGTGTGGTAGATTGGGAACATGTTACAAATTAATTCATAGTATACTCATAGGAATTATTGCTATTGTAATTACGTGCAGGAGGTTGCGAAATGGGGAAAGAGTTTATTGAATTATTTGAAGAGTGGGCTAAAACATATGATGATACAGTAACAGGCCATGATGAAGAATATAAGGATGTTTTCTTATACTATGATCAATTGCTACAAGAGGTGGCGGACAGAGCAACAGGTAATGTATTAGAATTTGGCCCAGGTACAGGCAATTTAACCGTAAAATTATTAAAACGTGATTTAACTGTTATCGGAATTGAACCGTCGAAATCAATGAGAGAGATTGCTATCAACAAGTTACAAGACAAAGCAAAAGTGCTCGATGGTGATTTCTTAAACTTTCAAATAGATGAAAACGTAGATACCATAGTAAGTTCGTATGCCTTTCACCATTTAACAGATGAAGAAAAGTCTTTGGCGATTGAACAGTATGGAAAGATGTTACCTTCTGGTGGTAAAATAGTGTTTGCGGATACAATGTATGAATCTGTTGATGCTTATCAAAAGGCTATTACTGATGCCACTGAAAAGGGTTACCATAATCTAGCTGAAGATTTAAAGCGAGAATACTATACGACAATTCCCGTATTAAGAGAGATTATGCGGGTGAATGGTTTTTCAGTTTCATTTAATCGCTGCAATGATTTTGTTTGGATTATGGAAGGTGTCAAAGCTTAGAAAGAGGGAAAGTAATGAAAATAGCTATTATCGGAGCAATGGAAGAAGAAGTAACAATTTTAAGGGACCATATGGATGAGAAGAAACAGCAAGTGATTGCTGGCTGTGAATATACAGAAGGTAAAATGAACGGAGCAGACGTTGTTCTTCTTCGTTCTGGCATTGGTAAAGTGAGTGCAGCAATGTCCACTACCATTCTTTTGGAGAAGTTCAAGCCGGATTATGTCATCAATACAGGTTCTGCAGGAGGGTTCAACCCTGAATTAAATGTAGGTGATGTCGTTATTTCATCTGAAGTTAGACATCATGATGTCGACGCAACTGTATTTGGTTATGAATATGGTCAAGTACCACAACAACCTCCTGCCTTTATTGCACATGAGGCGTTATTGGAAATTGCTGAAGAGAGTGGTAAAGAGTTAGAAGGTATAACAGTTATAAGAGGACTGATTGCGACTGGAGATTCATTTATCAGCAACCCAGCGCAAACCGCACTAATACAAGATAAATTCACGGCATTGCAAGCAGTAGAAATGGAAGCAGCAGCGATTGCGCAGGTTGCTCATGCCTTTGATACACCTTTTGTGATTATTCGCTCTTTATCTGATATTGCTGGTAAAGAATCTAATATTTCTTTTGATCAATTCCTAGAGAAAGCAGCATTACACTCTGCCAATCTTGTTATGAAAATAGTCGAAGGAATCAAAAGTAAATAATCAACAAAGGACGGGAAGTTATGAAGGTTTACCGAAGCATTCATGAATTAATTGGACAAACGCCAATGGTAGAAATTTCGCAGTTTGACTTACCAGAAGGTGTGCGTTTATTTGCTAAGTTAGAATACATGAACCCCGGTGGCAGTGTAAAAGACCGCCTAGGACAAGAATTATTAAGAAATGCTTTTGAAAGTGGTAAGTTAAAAAAAGGTGGAACAGTTATTGAGCCAACAGCAGGCAATACAGGTATAGGTCTAGCGCTAGCAGCATTAAAAGAAGATGTGAATGTGATTGTTTGTGTACCTGAGAAGTTTAGTATTGAAAAGCAAGATCTGATGAGAGCTTTAGGAGCTACAGTCGTTCAAACACCTACAGAAGAAGGAATGAAAGGTGCCATTGCCAAAGCAGAAGTGCTTTTAAAGGAAACCCCGAATGCATTTTGTCCACAGCAATTTGCAAATCCGGCTAACCCGGATACTTATTACCGAACTTTAGGCCCTGAAATATGGGATGATCTTGATGGGAATGTGGATATATTTGTAGCCGGTGCAGGTACAGGTGGCACATTTATGGGCACTGCTCGTTATTTAAAAGAAAAAAGAGAACAAATAAAAACCGTCATTGTTGAGCCAGAAGGTTCCATCTTAAATGGTGGCGAATCTGGTCCGCATAAAACAGAGGGAATCGGTATGGAATTTTTACCAGATTATATGGATACCACTTATTTTAATAGCATTCATACAATAAGTGATGAGAACGCTTTTAATAGAGTAAAGCAATTAGCCGAAAAAGAAGGAATGCTTGTCGGTAGTTCATCTGGTTCAGCTTTGCATGCAGCACTATTAGAAGCAGAACAAGCTCCAGCAGGTACGAATATTGTGGTGATTTTTCCAGATGGCAGTGAGCGTTATTTAAGTAAAAAGATTTATGAAGGAGGTATTTGATATGAAAAGAAAAACAAAATTAATTCATGGCGGAATTGCTGGTGATCCAACAACAGGTGCAGTATCTGTACCTATCTATCAAGTAAGTACTTATAAACAAGACGGCGTAGGTAATCATAAAGGCTTTGAGTATTCACGTACAGGTAACCCAACAAGACATGCATTAGAAGAGCTTATTAAAGATTTAGAAGCTGGGCATGCAGGCTTTGCTTTTGGCTCAGGGATGGCAGCAATCACTGCTACTGTGATGCTTTTTGATAGTGGGGATCATATCATTCTCACTGATGATGTATACGGGGGAACTTATCGTGTGATTACGAAAGTGCTTAATCGATTCGGTATTGAAGCGACATTTGTTGATACAAGTAACTTAAACAATATCACAGCTGCCATAAAGCCAAATACAAAGGCTGTATATATTGAAACACCAACAAACCCACTTCTGAAAATCACGGATATTGAAGCAGCAGCAAAATTAGCAAAAGAAAATAATCTATTAACAATTGTTGATAATACATTTTCAACACCCTATTGGCAAACGCCAATTGAGTTAGGTGCAGATATCGTGCTTCACAGCGCGACGAAGTACTTAGGTGGACATAGCGATGTTGTTGCAGGGTTAGTGGTTGTAAATAATGAGAAGCTCGCAGAAGAACTACATTTTGTTCAAAATTCAACCGGTGGAGTGTTAGGGCCTCAAGATTCATGGTTGCTAATGAGAGGAATTAAAACATTAGGAATCAGAATGGAAGAAACGGAAAGTAACACAAAGGCGATTGTCGAGTTTCTTATACAGCATCCTGCAGTATCAAAAGTGTATTATCCTGGGATTGAGTCTCATCCAAATCACGACATCGCCAAGAAACAGGCAGATGGTTTTGGAGGAATGGTTTCTTTTGATGTTGGCAGTGAAGCGAACGCTGATAAGCTACTTGAAAATGTGAGATACTTTACTCTTGCAGAAAGCCTCGGTGCTGTTGAAAGCTTAATCTCCGTTCCAGCAAGAATGACACATGCATCTATACCAAAAGAACGTCGTGATGAACTTGGTATCACAGACGGACTTGTAAGAATTTCTGTAGGTTTAGAGGATGTTGAGGATTTAATTGAAGATTTAAAGCTCGCTTTAGAAAAGTAAGTTTGAGGCTCACCTAAGGGGTGGGCTTTTTTCTGTTTTCAATGAAAGGTAGGGCGTTCTAAGGGGAAAAATAATTATTTTCGCCCTTTTTAAAATTTTTTGCAAAAAGCCGTTTACAAATGGTTGTTTCTTGGATATACTTACCAATGTAAGCGAAAATATTCTAAAGAAAAGGGAGGTCGGAAACAATGAAAAACTTATGCAATTTAACTACAGCAGTAAATGAAACTCAAATACAAATCAATTTCGACCTATTTGGAATGGATCGCTTCATTTAATTTTTGTCTATCCATGCCGCAGGGAGGAATTGTCATCTCCTGCGGCATTTTTATGTTTATTTCTTAATGCCGTACGGGGGTGAGTGCTCCTTTGCGGCATTTTTGTGTTCATTTTTGGATAGATAAAGAGAGGAGGTGCTGCAGGATGACATTAAATCTAATTTTTCTAACGGTGACAATTAAAGCTAGAAAACGCTCGACTGAAGAACGAATGCATGATGAATATGTGAACCGTCTTCTTGAAGACCATAAAGCACGACAAGAAGAAATCTATCGCAATTTTTACTAAGGATAAAGGAAAAAAAGAAAGGTGGAGGAGATCATGATGTTTTTATTACAAGGAAGAAAGGTTTATTTCTGGGTTGAGAAGGACTCAACCTAACGATGTTTTGTAGGGGGAGAGTATGTGGCGATAAAAATGACTCTATTCACGATTTATTTTACAAAAAGATATAGAAATCAAAAGAGAAAAATATAGAGACAGAATTGATGGGACCTCTAGCTTTTAGATGTCCCATCATGATTTTATTTATCAGGTCGTTTCCATAAAAACATAATTAAAAATAAACCAATGACAAAAATGACAACTGGTTTCCATGAAAAGCCTTCAAATATAATTTCAGCAATACTAACCATGGCGATGATAAGAAAAACAATCCCTAATACTAAACGATTCACTCCCAAACTAGCGTTCCCACTTTCTATCCATTTCTTATACCTCCATATTAACTGATTGGCATACACCGCGTCCAATTCCACTAAACCATAAACACTGTAATTGAAAATTAATACGCTAGGACAGACAATAACAGCTTTTCCACTACATAGAAATGGTTAATAGGCGAAAAGTTCAAACTAGCGGGGGTGGCTCTATGTCTGGAATTATGACAGCACTTGGATTTTTAGTTAAAGAAATTGTCTTTCTTGTCTCATATGTGAAGAATAATGCTTTTCCTCAGCCTTTATCTTCAAGTGACGAAAAAAAATACTTAAGGCAAATGGCAGAAGGGGATTCACACGCACGCAATATGCTGATTGAGCATAATCTTCGACTTGTCGCACATATTGTAAAAAAATTCGAGAACACAGGAGAAGATGCTGAGGATCTTATCTCTATCGGTACAATAGGGTTAATTAAAGCGATTGAAAGCTATTCTGAAGGCAAAGGAACAAAGCTTGCTACTTATGCCGCAAGATGTATAGAAAACGAAATTCTTATGCATTTGAGAGCTCTAAAGAAGACAAAGAAGGATGTCTCTCTTCATGATCCAATCGGGCAGGATAAAGAAGGCAATGAAATTTCGTTGATTGATGTGTTAAAGTCTGAATCAGAAGATGTGATTAATACGATTCAGCTGAATATGGAACTTGAGAAGGTGCGAGAATACATTGATGTATTGGACGAAAGAGAGAAAGAAGTGATTGTGGGACGGTTTGGGTTGGATTTAAAGAAGGAAAAGACACAAAGAGAGATAGCGAAAGAATTAGGTATTTCACGGAGCTACGTTTCTCGTATTGAAAAACGAGCCTTAATGAAAATGTTTCATGAGTTTTATCGAGCGGAAAAAGAGAAGAAGAAGAATTAAGAATACCGTATGTATTTACCACAGTTTCCATGCTGTGGTTTCTTTGTAGTATAGAAAAATGACTGCAATGAAGTGAGGTAAGAGCTATGGCAGATATAGTAGTGAAATGAACGAGCTTTGTGAAGAAAAGGGTCGTTTAATCATTGACACAATAAATTTAAACTAAGTACTTTTTATTACATGAATTTGAGATGTGTGAATATATTCGATTGCACACAGAAAAGCGGATTTCTTATGATTGATCTCCACATATAACTCGCCTAATGCAAGTGGGTATCGTAAAATGGAGAACCACTGTAACCTGTGTGATTTTCAAAGGAAACCCGCATCGATTTGATTATTTTATGAATGTACAAATCAACATAAGACTTTGTTTAATGTTGACTGCGCTTATTTCCTTTCGTAAACGGCAATAGCAGACATTCAAGATCTCAAATGAAGCTGCACAGACCGCATTTTCTCAACATGTATAAAGCTTTTCTTTATTAAGAGAGAGACAATTTAACAATGAATCTGTATCTTATAGCTAACAGTGATAAGATTGTCATGAAATAGATCATACGGTTGACGATGATAATCATTATCGATTACAATGGAGTTATATCATGAAATGTAGAGGTGGATTTAAATATGTTCGTTCAAATGAAAAAATTTACTGTAACTGAAGGTAATGCCCATCATCTTGTGGAGAAATTCAGCCAAAAAGGCATTATTGATGAACAGCCAGGGATTATTGACATTTCAGTTATGGTAAAAAAAGTACGACGAGGAAATGAAGAAGTTATATTGCAAATCCGTTGGGAATCGGAACAGGATTGGAAGAACTGGGAGAAAAGCGAAGCACATATTGCTGGACATAAAGCAAGTAGAGGAAAGCCAAAGCCTAAATTTATTCTAGAAACTGAAGGCAGTCTATATCATATTGAAACAATTAAAACACCTGCAATCGAAGCAAAATAACCTCCTACATTTTGCATAATCTAGTAAAATTAAACGAAAAAAACACGATGATACGCTCCCTTATAGGTAGACAAGTAATAAGCTTGGTACTTATAAGGGAGTATTTTTATGCCATATAAATCGTTCTAAAAAGTATTAATAATCTGAAACCTCTGATAGTATTTAAATATTAGAAGGGAGAGATTAGAATGACTCATACAACTTATACGGAGGTTTGGGATTTAGAAAGTTTTTTTGAAGGAGGTAGTCAATCACAAACGTTTCAAAATTATCTAGAGAAAATAGGGATCTTAATGCAAGAATTTACTTCACTGGCTAACGATATGCAAATAACAGAAAATGAAGAACATACTATAAATAGTATAGGACAAGTTTTAAGGTCATCTGAAGAAGTATTTAAAAAGCTCATGCAGGCAAGCGCCTTCGTCAGTTGTTTAAAAGCTGAGAATACGGTAGATCCTTTGGTTGAACGGTTACAAATGCAAGTGATGCAACAATCATCCACTTTTTCTACAGCGCTATTAACCTTTCAAAATAAATTGACACTTATAGGTAATGATGAATGGAAGCAATATGTAAGTAGTGAAACGCTTACTCCGGTAGCTTTTGTCTTAGACGAATGGCGCCAGATGGCTCAGGAAAAATTATCAATCCAAGAAGAAGATTTAATTCAATCATTAAGTATGGATGGGTTTCACAGTTGGGGAGAGTTATATCATACCACTGTTAGTATGATTACCATTCCATATGAAGATGAGAATGGCCAAACAACATTATCTGTAGGACAAGCAAATAATATAATGGGACAGTCAAATGCAGCCTTAAGAGAAAAGGTCTTTAATCAAATGGAACAGGCATGGGAGGAGAAATCTCCTATCTTTGCAAAAGCATTAAATCACATAGCAGGATATCGGTTAATGGCCAATAAGAAAAGAGGTTGGAATAGCCCTCTAAAAGAGCCGCTTCTTAATAACCGAATGAAAGAAGAAACCTTACATAGTATGTGGGCAGCGGTAGAGAAATATAAAGAACCAGTCACTCGTTATTTAGAAAGAAAGGCAAAATTACTTGGGGTAAATAAATTAAGCTGGTTTGATTTAGATGCACCAATCGGTGAAGTCGATACAAAGAAAGATTTCACAGCGGGCGCGAAGTTTATCATTGAACAATTTGGTACATTTAGCCCTTTAATGAAAACATTTGCAGAACAAGCTTTTGAAGGCCGTTGGATTGAGGCTGAGAATCGTCCGAATAAGCGTCCAGGAGGATTTCACACATATTTTGCCGACAGTGGGCAGTCACGGATTTTTATGACGTATTCTGGGACACCTAGTAATGTTTCTACACTTGCGCATGAGCTTGGACATGGATTTCACAGTTTTGTAATGAAAGACATCCCTTTCTTTAATCGAAAATATGCCATGAATGTAGCAGAAACAGCATCGACTTTTGCTGAGCTAATTGTCGCTGATGCTTCAGTAAGGCAGGCGGAAACAAAAATGGAAAAAGTGGTTCTTCTGGATGATAAGATTAGTCGGACTGTTACGATGTTTATGAATATACATGCACGTTATTTGTTTGAAACCGCTTTTTATGAAGAAAGAAAAAAAGGTACAGTCACACGAGAGCGATTAAATGAATTAATGACAAGTGCGCAAAAACAAGCATATGGTCATTCGTTAGAACATTATCATCCGTATTTTTGGGCTTCCAAATTGCATTTTTACAATACCCATACACCTTTTTATCAATTCCCTTACACATTTGGCTATCTTTTCTCATTAGGAATCTATAAACAAGCACAAGAAGTAGGTCCAAGTTATGAAAAGAAATACGTAAATTTATTAAAAGATACTGGTTCTATGACCGTTGAATCTCTTGCGATGAAGCATCTAAATGAGGATTTAACAAAACCTGACTTTTGGGAAAACGCTGCCAGCCTTTGTATAAAGGATATTGAGGAGTTTATGCAGTTGACTACTTCATTATAAAAGAAAGAATAGAGGCTAGGATAGTATGACCAAATTAATATACGATTTTTGCTTAGCCTCTATCATAAGATGAATCTTCACTATCTTCGAAAATCTCTAGAATGATGCCTTCTATCTATGTAAATCATCTCAAGTTTACAACATATTCATTCTTTCCTCTTTACAATCATCATTCCATACGATAATTTTAATAGGCTGGACTGTTAACTAGTGATATAATAGCAGACGGTGAGGGTGGGTTATTAAATATGAAAGACACCTCTCGCTTTAATGCATGAAGAAAAAACATAAACATAATTGACTTTATTTATGATAATTATTCAGTGATGATAGATGAACTTTAAGAAATGAAGAACGAGTAGTAGGAATTAGAAAAACCTAAATTGAAGAGAGACACCTTTACGAAATAGGTGCTTGTTCCTTGGAAAAAAAGTATAGAAAGGTGTTAAAGATGAAGCAAGCGATATATCGAACATTGATTGAATTAACGAATGGTCGAATGACCTCATCGATATTATATAAATTTGCAAGATCTAAAATGAGTAGATTTTTAATTAAACCGTTTTCTAAGACGTATCGTATCAACGAAGATGAAATTAAAGGCGGTTTGGATCAATTCCATACATTACATGAATTCTTTATACGTCTATTGAAGGAAGATGCTCGGCCTATTCATCAAGGGGAGGATACAATTGTCAGCCCTGTAGATGCAATGATTGAGGATATAGGTATGGTGGATAGTAAACATGTGATTACTGTGAAGGAGAAAGATTACTCTATTGCAGAAATGCTTGGTGGGGTGGAAGAAGCGGAGAAATATAAAGGTGGGACGTATATGATTTTCTACTTAAGTCCTAGTCATTATCACCGCATTCATAGTCCCGTAGATGGTCAAGTAAAGAGGCAATGGACTTTAGGAAAGAAATCTTACCCAGTGAATAAATGGGGTCTAACTCTTGGTAAAGATACTTTATCTAAAAATTATCGCAAAATATCAGAAATTCAATATGACGGTGGCGAATTAGCAATGGTCAAAGTAGGGGCCATGTTTGTCAATTCAATTGAGCGGACGTATCAAAATGACTCATTGAAAAAAGGTGAAGAGGTTGCTTATTTTTCATTTGGTTCGACAGTGATTTTGTTATTTCAAAAAGATGCCTTTCAATTGGTACCGACAATACAGTTTCCAGCCCCGATAAAAGTTGGAGAAGTAATCGGTCATATTGTGTAGACAAAAAGAATAGCCCTACAATTGTGGAGGGCGATGATTCTGCTAGGAAGAAGCTTTTATTCTATTTGATAAGGATCTTCTGTGAATTTCAGTTTCGATAAGGCGGATGAAATCCAATGATAATTGAAGTTGAATAGCTTTGTGATAAGATTCTATTAATAGCTCATCAGATAACTTTCGCATGTAGGATCACACCTCCATTACGGCTCATTCGTTCTCGTTTATCTAAAGAACAGGGCTATTTTAAAAGAAGTTCTTGTTGTTACTTCTACCATAGCAGAATGAATAGAATAGAACAATCGTTCGTTTATCCACAGTGGAAAGTGGATAAAGTGTGATTAAACTGTTCATATCTCTGTGCGAGTAAATAATCTCACAGTGTATAATGTGTATAAAGTTATCCACAAAAATGGTAATGTTGGAATTTGTCGAAAAGTTTTAGTTCTATTTATTCGATTATTCATTTTCGAATATAGAATAATGCTAATTGACCATTTGATTGCGATATGTCATATTAGGTCAGAATAAGATGATAGCTTGAAATAATGAAGAATGAGGTGTTTAAACGGTCGTGCTAAAGAATTTTCTACCGGATCAACATGTAAAGAATATTTTTGAAATTACTCCAGATATCTTGAAAGAACAAGGGATTAAAGGGATTATTACTGATTTAGATAATACGTTAGTTGAATGGGATAGACCTAATGCTACTCCAAAATTGATTAATTGGTTCGAACAAATGCGCTTAAGTGATATTAAAGTAACGATTGTATCTAATAATAATGAGAGCAGAGTAAAGAATTTCTCTGATCCTTTAAAAACACCTTTTATTTATCAAGCAAGAAAACCGATGGGAAGAGCTTTTAAACGCGCATTACTAGAAATGCAACTAGAAAAGCATGAAGTTGTTGTCGTTGGTGATCAGTTATTAACAGATGTATTAGGTGGAAATAGAAGTGGGTTTAACACGATTTTAGTAGTACCCGTCGCAAAAACAGATGGGTTTTTTACGAAAATCAATCGTACGATAGAAAGAAGAATACTCAACTGGTTTAAGAAAAAAGGTATGATTAATTGGGAGGATTAACTTTGAAAGAAGAATACGTTTGTATAGGATGCGGTGTGCATATTCAAACTGAGCATCCGAATGAAATAGGTTATGCGCCAAATTCTGCATTAAAAAAAGAAGAAATTATTTGTCAGCGTTGCTTTCGCTTGAAACACTATAACGAAGTACAGGATGTCAGTTTAACAGATGACGACTTTTTAAAAATTCTAAATGGCTTAGGAAATAAAGATGCTTTAATTGTAAAGATTGTTGATATCTTTGATTTTAATGGTAGTTGGTTGCCTGGATTGCACAGGTTTGTAGGTAATAATAAAGTATTATTAGTTGGTAATAAAGTAGATTTACTACCAAAATCAGTGAATCTTAATAAATTAATTCACTGGATGAAGCAGCAGGCGAAGGAACTTGGTTTGAAACCTCAAGATGTCTTTTTAGTTAGTGCTGCAAAAGGGCAACAAATGAAAGAAATAGCAGCAGAGATTGATCGGTATAGAAAAGGTAAAGACGTATATATTGTCGGTTGCACGAATGTTGGAAAGTCAACATTTGTTAACAGGATAATAAAAGAGGTAACTGGAGAAGGGGATATCATTACTACTTCTCATTTTCCAGGAACAACATTAGATATGATTGAAATTCCTTTAGAGGATGGAAAAGCCCTCATCGATACACCAGGGATTATTAATCATCATCAAATGGCACATTATATTGACAAGCGTGATTTGAAAATCATTACACCGAAAAAAGAAATAAAGCCGAAAGTATACCAATTAAATGATGGTCAAACCCTTTATTTTGGTGGATTAAGTCGATTTGATTTTATTCATGGTGACCGGACATCATTTATTTGTCATTTTTCTAATGAAATCCAAATTCATCGGACAAAATTAGAAAAAGCAGATGAATTATACGAAAAGCATGCTGGAGAAATGCTGACACCACCTCGTAAGGATGAATTAGACGAGTTTCCTGAACTCATCCGTCATGAATTTACCATAAAAGAAGATAAGACAGATGTCGTTTATTCAGGTTTAGGTTGGATAACAGTACCTACAGCAGGGTGCAAAATCGCAGCATATGTACCTAAGGGTGTTAATGTTTCACTTAGAAAATCACTGATATAATCCTTATCGTCAAAGGGGAGAAGAAGAGTGGAGAAGTTTTATGCAGTAATTGGGGATCCTATTGCACATTCGATGTCACCTGTGATGCATAATGATTTATTTCAGTACTACGAAATGGATGCGCATTATTTACCATTGCATATTCAATCGGAAAATTTATCGGATGCAATAAAGGGCTTAAGGGCATGTGGTATAGCAGGATTTAATGTGACTGTGCCACATAAAGAGACAATTATGGCGTATTTAGATGAACTAGATCCTTTAGCAGAAGCAATAGGGGCGGTAAATACTGTCATTCACAGGGATGGAAAGTTAATTGGCTATAATACAGATGGAACGGGTTTTCTCCGGGGTCTGAAAAACCATCAACCACAGTTTAGTGAAAGTAAAATATTGGTAGTGGGTGCAGGAGGGGCTGCTAAAGCTATTGTCTATGCTTTAGCACAAGCGAGTGTTTCCCATATCACAATTGCCAATCGCACCGTTAATCGTGCGGCGCAATTGATTACGGATTGTCCGTATGATGTAGATATGCGAGCATTGACATTGGATGATGCAGCACATAAACTGAACGAATATGATTGTATCATTCAAACGACTTCGATCGGAATGTCACCGAGAATGAATGAAAAACCACTTAATCTTAATCTTATGCGTGAAGACGTCTTTGTTAGCGATATTATATATAATCCATTTGAAACAGCCTTTTTAGCAGAAGCAAAAGCAAAGGGAGCACGTGTACAAAATGGGCTAGAGATGTTTGTTTATCAAGGAGCGTTAGCGTTTGAGTTATGGACTTCTCAAATGCCAGACACGGAACGAATGAGAAGAAATGTGGAGCAACAATTAGGAGGAAATTATGTTAACAGGTAAGCAAAAGAGATATTTAAGATCAGAAGCACATCATTTAAACCCGATTTTCCAAGTGGGAAAAGGCGGCGTAAATGATAATATGGTGAAGCAAATTGCGGAAGCATTAGAAGCAAGAGAACTATTAAAAGTAAGCATTTTACAAAACTGTGATGAAGATAAGGATACTGTAGCCGAATTGTTAGTTAAAGGAACTAAAGCGGAACTTGTACAGGTGATTGGCAATATGATTGTGCTTTATAAACAATCAAAAGAGAATAAACAAATTAAATTACCTTAAACGATCCTGTGGGGGGAAAAGGATGAAAAGAATAGGAATCCTAGGAGGTACATTTGATCCTCCTCACTTAGGTCACTTAATTATCGCTAATGAAGTATTGCATGCAAAAGACTTAGACGAGATTTGGTTTATGCCTAACCAAGAGCCACCTCATAAAAAGAAGAGTTACTATTTAAGTAATGAAGATAGAGTAGCATTATTAAGAAGAGCGGTTAGTGATCATCCACAATTTCAAATAGAATTAGTAGAATTAGAAAGAAAAGGTCCTTCTTACACTGTTGATACGATCAAGATCTTACATGAAAGAGAGAAAGATACAAAATTTTTCTTTATTATTGGCGCGGACATGGTAGAGTATCTGCATAAATGGCGTGATATAGATTATTTACTCGATCTAGTTACTTTTGTAGGTGTAAAGAGACCAGATTATCAATTAACGACTAAATATCCCGTTGATTATGTTGAGATTCCTGAGATTGGCATTTCATCTACTTTGATTAGAGAACGCATGCAAAATGGAAAGACAATTAAGTATTTAGTGCCAGAAAATGTCCGCACATACATGGAGGAGAATCACCTATATGAACCGTGAACAGGCATTAGAGATTGTCAAAGAACAATTAACAGACCATCGATATCAACATACTATTGGTGTGATGAACAGTGCCATTGAATTGGCAGAAAGATTCGGAGCAGATGTGAAGAAAGCTGAGATGTCCGCCATTTTTCATGATTATGCTAAATTTCATCCTAAGGAAGAAATGGAAGCATGTATCACAGCAGAAGACATGCCTTCTGACTTACTAAAATATAATAGTGAGTTATGGCATGCACCAGTGGGCGCATATTTAGTTGAAACGAAAGTTGGTATTACTGATCGTGAAATATTAGAGGCAATACGCTATCATACTTCAGGGCGAGCTAATATGTCATTATTAGAGAAAGTTGTGTATTTAGCGGACTATATTGAGCCGGGTAGGCATTTTCCTGGTGTTGAAGAAGTGAGAGAACTTGCACAGCGTGATTTGGATGAAGCATTAATTCAAGCTGTGAAAAACTCTATTCTTTTTCTAATGAAAAAAAATCAATCAGTCTATCCGCTCACATTAACGATGTACAATGATTTAGTGATGAATAGAAAGGGTTGATGATATGTCAGAAAAACAATTACTTACAACAGTTGTTAAAGCAGTAGACAGTAAGAGAGCAGAAGATATTGTGGCACTAAATATGAAAGGAATCTCGTTAATAGCGGATTATTTCGTTATTTGTCACGGGAATTCAGATAAGCAAGTGCAAGCTATTGCTAAAGAGGTAAAAGACCAAGCTGAAGAAAGCGGCTATGAAGTCAAAAGAATGGAAGGATTTGATGAAGCACGCTGGGTTTTGGTTGACTTAGGCGATATCGTTGCACATGTGTTCCATCGTGATGAAAGAAGTTATTATAACTTAGAACGTCTTTGGGGCGATGCGAAAACGGAAGATATTAAAAGTGAGCTGCAACCGTAATGAGTTATCAGCAATTTGCTTATCTCTATGATGGATTAATGGTAGATGCACCTTATGAAAAGTGGGTATCCATTGTTGCATCACAGTGTAATCTTCATCAATTAAAAAGTAAGCGCCTCCTAGATCTTGCTTGTGGAACAGGTGAGCTGTCTTTGCGATTGGCTAAAAAAGGATATGAAGTGACTGGGGCTGATTTATCAGACAATATGCTTGCGGTTGCACAAAGGAAAGCAGCGAACGAAGCCCTATCAATTCAATTTTTAGAGCAGGATATGTCCGAATTAGATGAAATTGGTTGCTATGATATCATTACTATTTTTTGTGATTCATTGAACTATCTCCGATCAGAAGATGAAGTAAAATCTACCTTCTCAGGTGTATATGAACATTTAGCTGATGACGGTTTGTTTATGTTTGACGTGCATACCGTTCATAAAATTGATGATTTGTTTGTTAATCAAACGTTTGCCCTGAATGAAGAAGACGTAAGTTATATTTGGCAAAGTTTTGAAGGGGAATTTCCTCATAGTGTAGAACATGATTTGTCATTCTTCGTCCTTGATGAAAAAATAGGAACATACAAACGATATGATGAATGCCATTTTCAGAGAACGTATGAAATCGACGTATATAGACAGTGGTTGAAAGAGGCAGGTTTTGAAATAACTACTTTTTTCGTTGATTTTAATGAAAAAAATACAGAAATGAACCATGCTGAAAGATTATTTTTTATTTGTAAAAAGCTGAAAAACATAAAATAAACAAAGAAAAGTCCCGGAAAAAATTCCGAGACTCTTTTTTTGTTAGAAGGATTATGTCATTTTTTATAGAACTATTATATAGTTGTATATTGCGTTTTAACCAGGTTTATATCCTCAGTAAACTTTGAGTGAGTCGCTTGAAACAAGTGTTCAAACATATCTCCTAACTCTTTTTCAAGTATCTTTATGCCTTCGCCAGTAACTCCGCCCTTTACACACACCTTTTCTTGTAAAGTAGGTAATGTATAATGTCCTTGGCGCAACAATTCCCCTAAACCTATCAGCATTTCACTAGCTAATTTTGTGGCTGTATCATTATCTATCTTTGTTTCCTTAACAGCGGCATCGATAAATCGTTGGGTTAAGTAACTAAAAAATGCAGGACCACAGCTAACGATATCTGAAGCCACTCTTGTGATATTTTCCTCAATAATGGTAGGGACAGAAATTTGTTCAAACAACCATTGAATACTTTCTCGCCATTCTTTTGAGCAATGATCTCCATATGTGACTAGAGAGACACCAGCTAATGCTCGGTTCGTAATACTCGGAATGACTCTTGCACTTGAACAGTACAAAACTGACTCTAATTGATTTACCGCAATAGGACTTGTTATAGAGATGACGCATTTGTCTCTATTTAGACTCGGTTGAATGGTTTGAATGACTTCGTAAACATCATGCGGTTTGACACACACGAAAATAAGTGAAGACATCTTTGCAGTTGTCAGTGCATCTCGTGCCACGTTGATATCTGGATACGCTTTTTTTATCTCTAATGATTTTGCAATGGTACGGTTTGTAATGGTAATGGAAGAAGGGGAAACAGCTTTGCTATCAAGCAAGGCTTCTGTCAAAATTCTCCCCATATTGCCTGTGCCAATTATACCGATATTCAAAATACATCCCTCCTTCGCCAACAAAAAATGACTCCTATTAAAAATATGAAGCACCAGTTGAAATTATGTCTATTGAAAGGAATTGATGAAAATGGAATGGGTGAAGCAATACGCCCTGTATATTTTAATAGTGGCTGGATTCATTGTTGGTGCTGTATGTATGTGGTTGCTCTCCCCACTTCTAAATCAAAACAATACGGTTGAAGTGGAAAATGAATGGTTGCTTGATGATAAAGGTTTTGAAGAAGGGGGAGAAACATCTCAAGAAGAAGAAGAGAATTATTCAGATGATGATGTTATGGTTGACATTAAAGGAGAAGTCAAAGATCCTGGCGTCTATGCATTAAAAAGCACCCAGCGTATTGTAGATGCTATTCAAGTTGCAGGAGGGTTTCTAAGTGAAGCGGATCAAAAACAAGTCAATCTTGCTCAGAAACTGACAGACGAAATGGTTATCTATATTCCAAAAGTGGGGGAAGAGGGCGTGTCGTCATTACCGCCCTTAAACGATGGTAATGATGGGAAAATTAATTTGAATCAAGCAACGGTTGAACAGCTTGAAACACTGCCAGGAATTGGCCCTTCAAAAGCAGAAGATATTCTTTCGTATAGAGAGGAAGTCGGCTCTTTTAAAGCTATTGAAAATTTAAAAGAAGTATCAGGAATTGGAGAAAAAACATTTGAAAAACTAAAAGATCTGATAAGTGTTGATTGATTAGATGAAAATGGATTTGACCATACATGTATGGTGTGATTAAACTAAAATATAAGGATGTTTGAAAAAAGGGAGAGACGTACAATGGACAGAATTTCTTGGGATCAATATTTTATGGCACAAAGCCATTTATTAGCATTAAGAAGTACATGTACACGATTAACTGTAGGGGCAACAATTGTTCGCGATAAACGAATGATCGCAGGCGGATATAATGGGTCAATCACAGGTGGCGATCATTGTATTGATGAAGGGTGCTACGTCATTGACAATCATTGTGTTAGAACAATACATGCGGAGATGAATGCGATTTTACAGTGCGCGAAATTTGGTGTACCAACAGAGAATGCAGAAATTTATGTAACTCATTTTCCATGCTTACAATGCTGTAAAGCGATTATTCAAGCAGGCATTAAAAAGGTATACTATGCAGAGGACTATAAAAATCATCCATATGGGATCGAGCTATTTCAACAAGCTGGAGTCTCGTTAAAGAAGGTACCTTTCGATCAACAACAGTTAGATGCAAAAGCAACAGAAAAGAACGACTTAATTAAGAAGTTATTGGTTGAAATTAGAGACTTAAAAGGTGAGAACGCTCTAGATGCTCAATTAAAAGAAGAAGTAGAAACAATTTTAAAATAATTGATGGATGAAACGGTTTGTTAGGTAGCGAGCCGTTTCATCCTCTTGGTGTACAATACTATTCTAAATGGGTGGTGAGATTTCTTTGCCAGGGAAATGGTTTTTTTGCTCCCTTGTCGCGATTTTTTCACTCTTATCTTCTTTCTCCTCTTATTTTTATTTCATTCCCCTTTTCCTATTTTTTCTCTTTAGTTTTTTTACAAGATATCTTTCTCGAAGACTGACATTAATATTTATTTTATGTAGTGTGTTATTTTTCATTAGAGGTTATGTTGCTTCTTATGATAATGGGACTGATTTAAGAAGTGAAAGGACTGATTTCACGCTGACCTTTACTCATGGATGGGTCATTGATGGAGATCGTCTCTCTGCACAAGCGATCGATCAACTTTCAAATGAAAAGCTCGTTTTTACATACTATATTCCATCTAAGGAAGAGAAAGACTCACTGGAGAAGATAACGAGTACAGGTCTGATATGTAATGTGATGGGCAAACTAGAAACGCCGCAAAAAGCAACAAATTTTCATAGCTTTGATTACCAAGAATATTTACAACGCAAAGGTATTCATTGGCAAATTCAAACTGAGCAATTTGATTTACGAAGCTGCCAAATGGGCAATACGAATATCGTTACACAAATTTGGCAATTGCGGGAAAAAGGGATCCAATACGTGAGTAAGTATTTTCCAAGTGAGACCGCACCACT
The DNA here is from genome assembly GCF_038006865.1 of Cytobacillus sp. FSL R7-0696. Taxonomy (NCBI): domain Bacteria; kingdom Bacillati; phylum Bacillota; class Bacilli; order Caryophanales; family Bacillaceae; genus Cytobacillus; species Cytobacillus sp. FSL R7-0696. The sequence goes on from NZ_JBBOWA010000001.1 coordinate 3,197,940, forward strand.
CGTGAATGCACTAGTTTATGGAGACCGATTGCAATTAGATGAAACCGTTGAAACAGCTTATCAAAGATTAGGCATTATTCATTTATTAGCTATTTCAGGTATGCATGTAAGTTTATTAGCTGGATTGCTCTTATTTGTTGGCTTACGGCTAGGTGTGACAAGGCAGCATATGTTGATGATTTTAGTGGGTTTGTTACCGATCTATGGCATCCTTGCCGGAGGCACACCTTCAGTTATTCGAGCTGTAGCAATGCTTATGTTCGCAGCGCTTTTTAAGATATTTTTGTCAGCTATGAGAACGCAAGATGTGTTATGTATTGTATTTGTTTGTTATTTATTAATGAACCCATTTATTCTTTATGACGTTGGTTTTCAGCTTTCTTTCACAGTTACTTATGTTTTACTTTTGTCTTCTTATTCTCTCCTCAAAAGACGCACCTCTCCTATAAGATCTCTCTTTGTAATATCCTTTATTTGTCAGTTGGCAGCAACGCCAATATTATTATATTCCTTCTATGAAATTTCAATCTTCTCTCTCGTCGCCAATATACTCTTTGTACCCATATTTTCTTTTGTTATTCTGCCGTTATTTCTGTTCTTATTGGCTTATCATATGATTGTTGGAACTTGGGCATGGTTTCCGATTCAATGGATAAATACATTACTAGAGCGAATGAATGATTTGAGTTTAACAATAGCGGATTATCCTCAGGCTGTATTAACATTGGGAAGGCCCTCTATGTGGCTTATTCTTCTCTATTTAATTGCAATCAATCTTTTCTTCTTACAATGGGAGAAAAGGGAGGGAAGAAAGAATTTTCTATTAGCAAGCATTGCACCTTTTTTCGTCTTTTTCATTCACTATCTCACTCCTTATTTTTATTTTACAGGTGAAGTATCTTTTATTGATGTAGGGCAAGGTGACAGTATTTTCATTCGTTTACCTCATAACAGGGGGAATTATTTAATTGATACTGGGGGAGTACTTCCGTTTGATAAAGAGGAATGGCAGGAAAGAACCGGCGCATTTGATCCTGGGGAGGATATCGTTGTGCCTTTTTTGAAAAGTAAAGGCATTAGGAAAATTGATAAACTTATTCTTACACATGGTGATAGTGATCATATGGGTGGTGCACCAGCTGTTTTGTCTATGATTGAAGTAAGTGAGATATTACTCCCGATAACGAATGAAAGAAGTGCGTTAGAAACAGAGATAATAAAGATAGCTCACACAAAACAGGTTAATGTACGGCAGGTAAGCGCTGGAGTTCGTTGGCGTATGAAGGCTGAGGAATTTCAAATTCTTATGCCGTTTGATAAAACAGCAAATAATAAAAATGATGGGTCTATCGTGCTTTATGCTGTCATAGGAGGATTAACATGGTTATTTACTGGTGATTTAGAAGAAGCTGGGGAAGCGAAGCTAGTCAATAAATATGAAAGGTTATCTGTTGATGTATTAAAAGTGGGACATCACGGAAGTAAAACTTCGACGACTGAGAAGTTTCTTGATGGTGTAAAACCTAAACTGGCAGTTATTTCAGTTGGTAGAAACAATCGTTTCGGTCATCCAACGGAAGAAGTGTTACAGAGGTTAAAAAATCATCAAATTCCAATAGTAAGAACTGATCGTCATGGAGGAATTTCTTATGTTTTTTTCAGAGGTAACGGAACCTTTTCAACTGTCCTACCATAGGATATGTTATGCCTAGACAATAGAAAATAATTTAACTTTCTTTTCAAAAAATAAAAAAGACTGCAAGCGAAATGCAGTCTCTTCCGAAAGCTCGATGTCAATGCAATTTGCAGAAGTATGTATCTGCCAATGAGCCTTCAAGGGTTATGCGCCGATTGCTTTAATTGCGACCGCAATGACAAATAGAATGGTAAAGAATCCGAAAGAAGCAACGAATCCCATTGCGGAGTCACCAATATCGTGACGTTTCGATTGGACATTTTTTTCAAATTCGTTCACAGTCAACCCTCCTATTTCCTTAATTAGTATAAGTGATTTCCATGAAAAAATCTACACTTCTAGAAATGCTTTTCCTTTACTTACATGAGTTGACAGCGATAATTCAGCGACTGTCATGACATATTATAAGTATAAGGGTGCACCGCTTCAGCAAGAGAATCCTAGGCCTCTTGCTTGCAAGCGTTTCTATATAGATTGTTTGAAAAGCGCTTAAAAAGCGCTTTTCTTTATATTTATTGGTATTATAAGCAGCGTACATTCTTTTCATTCCACTTGTCAAAATCGATTTGCTTCTATAGGATAGATAGTACTTATAAAAAATGATCGGAGCGAGAAAAAGTGGTTTTTGATATATGGAAGCAAATTAAAGCAAAAAGCTTCTCATCTGTATATTTATTATACGGAACCGAGCCTTACCTTATAAATGAAACGAAACAATTATTAATCAATCATGCGTTACTGCCAGAAGAACTTGACTTCAATTTGTCTACCTATGATTTAGAAGAAACGCCTATTGAAGTTGCGCTTGAAGACGCTGAAACGTTTCCTTTTATGGGGGAGCGCCGTCTTATTATTTTACATAATCCCTATTTTCTAACAGCGGATAAAGGGAAAGCGAAGGTAGAGCATCAATTAAATGCACTTGAGAATTATTTGAAAGATCCTGCTCCTTACACGATTCTCGTATTTTCAGGCGCATATGAAAAGCTAGACGAGCGCAAAAAGTTAACGAAGCAAATCAAAAAAAGCGCTGCAGTGTTAGAAGCGAAACAATTGAATGAGAAAGAGCTACATGTTTGGATGCGTGATCGTGCATCCAAAAATGGCGTACAAATTGATGAAGAAGCAATCAATCTTCTACTTACACTTTCAGGTATGAATTTATTTATGTTAACGAGCGAAATGGATAAGCTTGCTTTATATGGAAGTGATGAAAGACGCATTACGGTTGAAATGGTGGATCAATTAGTGTCGCGGTCTTTAGAACAAAATATCTTTACACTTGTAGAAAAAGTCGTCCATAGAGATATAGAAGCAGCATTAAGAATTTTTTATGATTTATTGAAGCTAAATGAGGAACCTATCAAAATTTTGGCAGTCATTACAAATCAGTTTCGTCTCATTTACCAAGTGAAAGAATTGTCTAGAAGAGGTTACGGACAAAATCAGATAGCTGGATATATTAAAACGCACCCTTTTAGAGTGAAACTTGCCGCCGGTCAAGCGAGACTTTTTAGTGAAGAAGAGTTATCGCAAATCATGGATATTCTCGCAGATGCGGATTATCAAATGAAAACCGGAGGAATGAACAAGCAATTATTAATTGAGTTATTCTTATTTAAATTAAATAAACGGGATATGGAAGTTCTATAAATAATCTTTTATATGTAATGAAAAAAAGCTATCCATCATGCGGATAGCTTTTTATGATTTCTACAAATTAAGCATTTGCAGTATTCATTCTTTTCATTAAACGAGATTTCTTACGAGCAGCAGCATTTTTATGGATAAGTCCTTTTGCAGCAGCTTTATCTAGTTTGCTTGCAGCTTGTGCAAAGCTTTCAGCAGCATTAGCATCGTTGTTAGCAATCGCAGCTTCAGATTTTTTCACTGCAGAACGCATGTTAGACTTAGCTTGAATGTTACGTGCATAGCGTGCTTCGTTTGTTTTAACACGTTTGATAGCAGATTTAATATTTGGCATTCCATTCACCTCCTACAAAAAGGCATCGAATTTTTATGAACTCGATATTTGTATTCATCATTAATATAAATTCAGAACAAGTGATATTCTATCAAAACTGAGACAATAAATCAATACAAAACGAGGAAATCCATCTTCTCCTTCACTGTAGAAACATATTGTTCACATATAAAACATGCATGATTTGAACAAGTGGTGGCCATCCTAAAACTACTATAATACGCAAAAAAGGTGGTCGTTTGGCTTTGAATGAGAAGTTGGATTTAAGCAAATATGGGATAAGAACGGACTTAGCAATAGAAGCTCGCGAGGTCGTATTAGAAAACCAGGGAATACAAGGTGAAGATAATCAGTCCCAAATCGAAGGCGTTATTATTAAAGAACAAGAAAAAGAGGGCATGAAAATCTCTTATGTTGAAGTGACAGAACAAGGAAGTGAAATGCTAGGGAAAAAACCAGGTAAATATTTAACAATAGAGGTACAGGGGATTAGACAACAAGATACGGAAACGCAACTGCAAGTAGAAAAGCTATTTGCTAAAGAGATGGCCTACTTTATGAAAGACCTTGGTATTGGCCCTAATGATTCGTGTTTAATTGTTGGTTTAGGGAACTGGAATGTTACACCCGATGCAATTGGACCCGAAGTATGTGAAAACTTACTAATTACTCGGCACTTATTTGAGTTACAGCCAGAGAGTGTAGAAGATGGCTACCGTCCTGTCAGTGCGATTTCGCCTGGTGTAATGGGTTTAACGGGTATTGAAACGAGTGACATTTTGTTTGGCATTGTTGAGAAAACGAAGCCTGATTTTGTCATTGCCTTGGACGCTCTAGCAGCAAGGTCAATTGAAAGGGTCAATTCTACTATCCAAATTTCAGATACAGGGATCCATCCCGGTTCAGGTGTAGGCAATAAACGAAAGGAAATTAGTAAAGAAACTTTAGGTGTACCAGTTATTGCAATTGGCGTACCAACTGTTGTTGATGCCGTTTCGATCACAAGTGACACAATAGATTTCATCCTCAAGCATTTTGGAAAGGAACTGAAAGAAGGGGACAAGCCTTCTCGTTCACTAATCCCGGCTGGAATGACATTTGGAGAAAAGCGCAAGCTATCTGATGAAGATTTACCCGAGGAGAAAGAGCGACAAACATTTATGGGTATTGTGGGTACATTACCTGAGGAAGAAAAACGCAAATTAATCGGAGAAGTATTATCTCCCTTGGGCCATAACTTGATGGTGACCCCAAAAGAAGTAGACGTGTTTATAGAAGATATGGCTAATTTACTAGCTAATGGATTAAATGCAGCTCTCCATTCTAAAGTAAATCAAGAGAATACAGGCTTTTATACGCGATAAAAAGGTTCTATCTTTTCTATTCTTTTCATACAATATATTACTAGAATGAGGGAAAGGTGATTCGAATGAAAAGATTCATGGTCGCAACTATATTAATTATATCTCTTATGTTCATTTCTGTTTTGTTTGGTATGAAGCAAGCGAATCACGCAATGGTAGAGATGAGTACGCTAACAGTCGGGGATGATAGGGGCGCATCCACACACGACTTACAAGGTAAGCAAAAACAATTAGAGGAAATGAAGTCCTTTAATCTCTTTTCATCTATAGGTAAGTCCATATCAGAAGGAACGCAAGCCATTACTAGAACAGGTATTGATATGGTAGTTGATAAGGTACAAGAAAAAGATGAGGAGTAATTGAGCATTCCCTAGGTGGATTCAAGGATCCGCCTAGGTCTAATAAAAAAGTTCAATAATCTCAGATGAAACAATTCCCCCAACTAGCTTTTCCATTCTTACACAAGAAATGAAACTCCGATTGAATATGTAAACCCATTCATGAATTTCGTTGAATCTTCCATTTTGTACTGCTATAATCAACAATATGTATGTCTTTTCGATTAGAAAGAGAAGCGAGTAAATAAATGAAGTACATATCATCCACTTTTTAAGTGCTAAGAAACTTGGCTAACAATCATGATCGTAATCGTGAGAGAAGGGTCGTATCGTATAGCGACTTTGTGCAGCCAGACAATTAGTGTACTTACTAGTGAAAACTGTTGTGAACCATACACATATGTGTGATTTGCGCTTTTATATAGGAGTGAAGAAAGTTACATGAACAGAGAAGAGAGACTGAATAGGCAATCTAGGATCCGTAATTTTTCCATTATTGCTCATATTGACCATGGGAAATCTACGTTGGCTGACCGTATTTTGGAAAAAACAAATGCACTTACTGCGCGGGAAATGAAAGACCAGCTCCTAGATTCTATGGATTTAGAGAGAGAACGTGGCATTACGATTAAATTAAATTCTGTACAACTCAAATATAAAGCTAAGGATGGAGAAATATATACCTTCCATCTAATTGATACGCCAGGGCACGTCGATTTTACATATGAAGTGTCCAGAAGTTTAGCTGCATGTGAGGGTGCAGTATTAGTCGTTGATGCTGCTCAAGGAATAGAGGCGCAAACGTTAGCTAATGTATACTTGGCATTAGATAATGATTTAGAAATATTACCTGTTATTAATAAAATAGATTTACCTAGTGCCGATCCAGAGCGTGTGAGAAATGAAGTGGAAGAAGTCATTGGACTCGATGCTTCTGAAGCTGTTTTAGCATCTGCCAAAGCCGGAATTGGGATTGAAGATATTCTAGAGCAAGTGGTAGAAAAGGTTCCGGCACCTACTGGAGATCCCGATGCGCCTCTTAAAGCGTTAATATTCGATTCGTTATATGATGCTTATCGTGGGGTTGTTGCTTATATCCGCGTCGTGGATGGAACGGTTAAAGTAGGCGACAAAGTTAAAATGATGGCTACTGGCAAAGAGTTCGAAGTGACCGAGGTAGGCGTATTTACACCTAAATCGACACCAATGGACGAGCTTTCCGTTGGAGATGTTGGTTTCTTAACAGCAGCAATTAAAAATGTAGGCGATACACGTGTTGGTGACACGATTACAAGTGCAAAGAATGGTGCAACAGATCCGTTACCTGGTTATCGTAAACTGAATCCGATGGTCTATTGTGGACTTTATCCGATTGATAGTGCGAAGTTCAATGATTTACGTGAAGCACTTGAAAAACTTGAACTGAATGATTCTGCTCTTCAGTACGAGCCTGAGACTTCCCAGGCGCTTGGATTTGGGTTCCGTTGTGGATTTTTAGGTTTATTGCATATGGAGATTATTCAAGAAAGAATTGAGCGCGAATTTAAGATTGATTTGATTACAACTGCACCAAGTGTAATCTATGATGTTATGCTAACAGATGGGACAGAGTTGAAAGTGGATAACCCCTCAGATATGCCGGATGCACAAAAAATTGACAGAGTAGAAGAACCGTATGTAAAAGCAACGATGATGGCACCAAATGAATATGTTGGGGCGATTATGGAACTGTGTCAATTGAAACGAGGCAATTTCATTGATATGCAATATATGGATGAATCTCGCGTGAATATTATATATGAGATCCCTTTATCAGAAATTGTTTATGACTTTTTTGATCAATTAAAATCAAATACAAAAGGGTATGCGTCTTTTGATTATGAATTAATCGGTTATCGCCCATCCAAGCTAGTGAAAATGGATATTTTATTAAATGCAGAGAAGGTTGATGCATTGAGCTTTATTGTTCATAGTGACTTTGCTTATGAACGAGGAAAAGTGATAGTTGAAAAATTAAAAGAACTTATTCCACGTCAACAGTTTGAAGTCCCTATTCAAGCAGCAGTTGGACAAAAGATAATTGCTCGTTCAACAATAAAAGCGATGCGCAAAAATGTCCTTGCAAAATGTTATGGTGGAGATATTTCCCGTAAAAGAAAATTGCTTGAAAAGCAAAAAGAAGGGAAAAAACGCATGAAGCAAGTGGGGTCGGTTGAAGTACCGCAAGAAGCATTTATGGCTGTATTAAAAATGGATGATAATAATACAAAGAAATAAAATAAATTGCTTTATTAGGATAGGTTAGGTATGCTTTCCCATAGGCGTATCCTAGCCTATTTTTTTCCGTTTTATATTTTAAAATAGAGGCAAAAACAAAGAGACTATAATTGGAAAGTCTCAAGGATTGTTTTTGCTAGACTCATCACTAGATGAGAAACCTAAAAAAGTAAGGTTGTGAAAGTAATGATTCAAGCGGCATACCTTCATATACCGTTTTGTGAGCATATCTGTCACTATTGTGATTTTAATAAAGTGTTCTTAAAGGGACAACCAGTAGATGAGTATCTACAATATTTAGATAAAGAAATGGAAATTACGATGAACAGCAGCGACTACTCTCCTTTTAAGACTATATTTGTCGGAGGAGGTACACCGACTGCTTTGAATGAAAAGCAACTGGCAACTTTTCTAGAGTCAATTCGCAAAAGATTACCTCTTGCTGGACAGTATGAGTTTACGTTTGAAGCTAATCCAGGTGACTTGTCATACGAAAAACTTAAGCTTTTGTATGATTATGGGGTCAATCGATTAAGCTTAGGTGTACAAACATTTAATGATCAATTGTTAGAGAAAATTGGTAGAGTACATCGGGCGAAAGATGTATACCAGTCAGTGGAATCAGCAAAAAAAGCTGGCTTTAAAAATATGAGTATAGATCTTATTTATAGCTTGCCTACTCAAACGATGGCAGACTTCCAAGAAACTTTAACCACTTCCTTTCAATTAGATGTTCAGCATTATTCTGCTTATTCTCTCATCATAGAGCCAAAAACAGTATTTTATAACCTTATGCGCAAAGGTAAACTTCATACTCCTGGGGAGGATGTTGAGGCAGCCATGTATGAGTTATTGATGGAAAAAATGAAAGAGAATGGCTTTGAGCAGTATGAAATTAGTAATTTTTCTAAACCTGGCTTTGAAAGTAAACATAATTTGACCTATTGGAATAATGAAGCTTATTTTGGGTTTGGTGCTGGTGCCCATAGCTATGTGGAAGGTTATCGTCGCTCGAATTACGGTCCTTTAAAAAAGTATATGGAGCCATTAGACCAAAATGAGTTGCCTATTATGGATAAACATGAAGTGACGAAGAAGGAAAAAATGGAAGAAGAAATGTTTCTTGGACTTCGTAAAACACAAGGTGTTTCGATGAAAGCTTTTAAGGATAAATACGATATAGAAATCATGGAAATATTTCGTGAAGAATTACTGGCACATGAACAGAAGTCATTACTAGAAATACAAGGTGATTCGATTCAATTAACAAAGCAAGGCCGACTGTTAGGCAATGAAGTTTTTCAATCATTTATTAAATGATTAAAACGGTAAAAGCTACCGCTCTATTTCGTTCATCAGGTGATACGTAGAAAGAAGCAAAATATGTTGAAATCATTGTATTCTAAACAATGATTAAACGAGTGGTACATTCAACTTTCTTTCTTGAATGATGGTTTGTTGTCTTTCTTTTAATAATTATGATGGAGATAAGGCGCAAATGATTGACACTCGCTCCTAGATTTGATAATTTATTATTAGATTTAGCACTCATTAAATGAGAGTGCTAACAGAGGTGATTACTGTGTTAACAGATCGTCAATTGTTGATATTCCAAGTGATTGTTGATGATTTTATTCAGACGGCACAGCCGGTTGGCTCAAGAACATTATCTAAGAAAGATGAAATTTCTTTTAGCTCGGCGACAATTAGGAATGAAATGGCTGATTTAGAGGAGCTTGGTTTTTTAGAAAAAACACATACCTCATCAGGACGAATACCTTCTGAGAAGGGGTATAGATACTATGTCGACCATCTTTTATCCCCACAGCGACTAAATAAACGTGAAGTAGTACAAATGAAAAGTATTTTCAGTGATAAAATGTACGAATTAGAAAAAATTGTGCAAAAATCAGCTAAAATCCTTTCAGAAATGACGAATTACACTTCGATCGTTTTAGGTCCGGCAGTGAAGGAGAATAGGTTAAAAAGAATTCAAATCGTTCCATTGAATGATCACACAGCCATTGCAATTATTGTGACAGATACTGGGCATGTGGAAAATAGAATGTTTCATTTTCCTGAATCTATGAACCCAGCAGATATTGAAATGATGGTAAATATTTTAAATGATCGTTTAGTGGGTGTACCAATTGAACATCTGAATCAAACGATTTATAAAGAAGTTGCCATCGTTTTACGCCAGCATATCCAACATTATGACTTTCTTTACCACTCAATTATTGATACGATTCAAATGCCTGCAAATGAGAAATTGTTCTTTGGTGGGAAAACGAATATATTAAGTCAACCCGAGTTTCATGATATAGACAAGGTAAAAGGCTTACTTTATATGATTGAGCAGGAAGAAGGAATATATGATTTAATACGTAATCATTCCTCAGGTATACGAGTGAAAATCGGTACCGAAAATAAAAATTCTGCGATGGATAATTGTAGTTTAATTACCGCAAGCTATTCTATTGGTGCAGAACAATTGGGAACGATTGCTATATTAGGACCAACCAGAATGGAATATTCCAGAGTCATTAGTTTGCTACAATTTTTAAGTAAAGGCTTATCTTATGAGTTGACAAGGCTGTATCAAAACGAATAACCCTGGAAATATTGAATAAGGGTGGAATTCGCTTCCACCCCTTTAACTATGAACCCAATAGCATTTAAGGGAGGTGAAAAAGTTGGCAGAAGAAAAAGAGACTCTACAAGAAGAGGTAAACAAATCCGAGCAAGAAAACATTCAACCAGAAGAAGTTTTTGGTGAAGCTGCTGACACTCAATCTGAAGGTGAATCATCTGAGGTAAATAGTGAGGTTTCTGCGCTGGAAGCTAAGGTGGCAGAGCTTGAGAAAAAGGTGGAAGAGGCCGATAATCGTTATTTAAGATTACAAGCTGATTTTGATAATAGCAGACGTCGTGCGAAATTAGATCGTGAAGCGTCTGAAAAATATAGAGCGCAAAGCTTAGTATCAGATTTATTACCAGCCCTTGATAACTTTGAAAGAGCACTACAATCTAATTCAGACGATAGTAGCGTGCAATCATTGCTACAAGGAATGGAAATGGTTTATCGCAGTTTAATCGAGGCGTTGAAAAAAGAAGGCGTTGAACAGATTGAAGCTGTAGGCCAAGTATTTGACCCTCAATTCCATCAAGCTGTAATGCAGGTGGAAGAAGAAGGCTACGATTCTAATGTAGTCGTTGAAGAATTTCAAAAAGGTTATTTACTGAAAGACCGTGTCATTCGACCGGCAATGGTTAAAGTAAATCAATAACTACATATTATGTAATGGAGGTATAGATCATGGGCAAAATTATTGGTATTGACTTAGGAACAACAAATTCATGTGTTGCCGTGCTTGAGGGCGGTGAAGCAAAGGTAGTTCCAAATCCTGAAGGAAATAGAACAACTCCATCAGTTGTTTCTTTCAAAAATGGTGAACGTCAAGTAGGGGAAGTAGCTAAACGACAAGCAATTACGAACCCGAATACAATTATTTCAATTAAACGCCATATGGGAACAGATTATAAAGTAGAAGCAGAAGGTAAAGAGCTTTCTCCACAAGAAGTTTCTGCAGCTATCCTTCAATACTTAAAAGGCTATGCTGAGGATTATCTTGGAGAAACAGTTGATAAAGCTGTTATCACTGTTCCTGCTTATTTTAATGATGCTGAGCGTCAAGCAACAAAAGATGCAGGTAAAATTGCGGGGTTAGAAGTTGAACGTATCATTAACGAACCAACTGCTGCCGCACTTGCTTACGGTATGGATAAAACGGACGAAGATCAAACGATTTTAGTATATGACCTTGGTGGTGGTACTTTCGACGTCTCTATCCTTGAATTAGGAGATGGCGTATTTGAAGTAAAAGCAACTGCAGGGGATAATCGACTAGGTGGAGATGACTTTGACCAAGTGATCATTGACTACTTAGTGGAACAATTCAAAAAAGAAAATGGTATTGATTTAGCTAAAGATAAAATGGCTCTTCAACGTTTGAAAGATGCAGCTGAAAAAGCGAAAAAAGATCTTTCAGGTGTTACTTCTACGCAAGTTTCTTTACCATTTATCACAGCAGGTGAAGCTGGACCACTTCACTTAGAAGTTACTTTATCAAGAGCAAAATTTGATGAGCTTTCTGCAGATTTAGTTGAACGCACAATGGGGCCAACTCGCCAAGCGTTAAAAGATGCTGACCTTTCTCCATCAGAAATTGATAAAGTCATTCTTGTTGGTGGTTCTACACGTATTCCAGCTGTACAAGAAGCGATTAAAAAAGAAACAGGTAAAGACCCACATAGAGGGGTAAACCCTGATGAAGTCGTAGCGATGGGAGCTGCCATTCAAGGTGGTGTCATCACTGGTGATGTGAAAGACGTTGTTTTACTTGACGTAACTCCACTTTCACTAGGTATTGAAACAATGGGTGCGGTTTTCACGAAGCTAATTGAACGTAATACAACAATCCCAACGTCTAAATCACAAGTATTCTCTACAGCTGCTGATAACCAATCTGCTGTTGATATCCATGTACTTCAAGGTGAACGTCCAATGGCACAAGATAATAAAACATTAGGTCGTTTCCAATTAGGAGATATTCCACCAGCACCACGTGGTGTACCACAAATTGAAGTATCATTTGATATCGATAAAAACGGTATTGTTAATGTTCGTGCGAAGGACCTTGGCACAAATAAAGAACAAGCTATTACAATCAAATCTTCAACAGGTCTTTCAGATGAAGAAATCGATCGTATGGTGAAAGAAGCTGAAGATAATGCAGAAGCGGATAAACAACGTAAAGAAGAAGTTGAACTTCGCAATGAAGCAGATCAATTAGTTTTCACTACTGAAAAAACATTAAAAGATCTTGAAGGTAAAGTAGAAGAAGCAGAAGTGACAAAAGCAAATGAAGCGAAGGATGAATTGAAAGCTGCCATTGAAAAAGGTGACTTAGAAGACATTCGCACGAAAAAAGATGCACTTCAAGAAATCGTTCAAGCTTTGACTATGAAGTTATATGAAGAAGCACAACAACAAGCACAAGCAGCTCAAGGTGCAGAAGGCGATGCATCTAAAAAAGCAGACGATAATGTGGTAGATGCAGAGTACGAAGAAGTAGAAGACGATAAAAAATAATTTTAAAGTCCTAACAAAAGTCAAAGTCAGGTATTACTTGGCTTTGGCTTTATTTTTGCATTAAAAATTCATTATTTAGGTGACTTTCGTTTTAGAAATAAGAAGTAAGGAAGCAATCGTCAGCTTACTTCTTATTTCTAAACTATAAACCACACTTTGTTAATGAAAAGAACATAAAATAGTCATAAAAATCATGTATCCTCACCCGTAGAGGTGAAATAAAGTGGACGAACTGCTTTCGCTTTTTTATTGTCTAGCTGCAGGTACCATCGGCTCGAGGTCATAAGCCAATCCGCCAAAAAGGTTAAAGAACAACCTTTCTGTCGGCTCGTCTTATGCATGTCGCTCCAGAGCATGCCGCTTTCGCTTTTCTTATTGCCTTTTGGGTTGGTGGGATGATACAATTATTTTTATGTGAAATGGATCGGGGAGTGGTAATCATGGATAAAAGAGATTACTATGAAGTCCTTGGCGTAAGTAAAGGTGCGTCTAAGGATGAAATAAAGAAAGCATACAGAAAATTATCGAAGAAGTATCATCCGGATATTAATAAAGAACCGGGTGCGGATGAAAAGTTTAAAGAAGTGAAAGAAGCTTATGAAGTATTGAGTGATGATCAGAAAAAAGCTCATTACGATCAATTTGGACATACAGATCCAAACCAAGGTTTTGGTGGTGGAGGTGGCTTCGAAGGCTTTGGTGGCTTTGAAGATATCTTCAGTTCTTTCTTTGGTGGAGGATCAAGAAGAAGAGATCCGAATGCACCGCGCCAAGGTGCTGATTTGCAATATAATATGACGGTATCTTTCGAAGATGCTGCTTTTGGTAAAGATACTGAAATTGAAATTCCACGTGAAGAAACATGTGAAACATGTGATGGTTCAGGCGCGAAACCTGGGACGAAACCTGAAACGTGTAAACATTGTCATGGTTCCGGTCAATTAAATGTAGAGCAAAATACACCGTTTGGTAAGATTGTCAACCGTCGTGTATGTAATTATTGTAATGGTACAGGCAAAGAGATTAAACATAAATGTTCGACATGTGGTGGCGACGGTAAAGTGAAAAAACGTCGCAAAATCAGTGTGAAAATTCCAGCAGGTATTGATGATGGTCAGCAACTTCGTGTATCTTCTCAAGGGGAACCTGGTGTAAACGGTGGACCAGCAGGTGATTTATATGTTGTTTTCCACGTCCGTGCACATGAGTTCTTCGAGAGGGATGGCGACGATATTTATTGTGAAATGCCAGTTACATTTGTGCAGGCTGCACTTGGGGATGAAGTGGAAGTTCCAACACTTCACGGCAAGGTTAAGCTCAAAGTACCAGCAGGAACACAGACAGGTACAAAATTCCGTCTTAAAGGAAAAGGTGTAGCTAATGTGAGAGGTTATGGCACTGGTGATCAACATATTATTGTTAGAGTGGTAACACCAACGAAGTTATCAGATAAACAAAGACAGCTATTAAATGAATTTGCAGAAGTGAGTGGCAAAGTACCTCAAGGTGAACAAGAAGATGGGTTTTTCTCAAAAGTAAAGCGTGCCTTTAAGGGTGAATAAGTGAAATGGAGTTGGTAGTAAGATGAAATGGTCAGAGATTAGTGTTCACACGGCGAACGAAGCAGTTGAGCCGATTTCAAATATTCTTCATGAAGCAGGTGCAAGTGGTGTAGTGATTGAAGATCCATTTGAATTGACGAAAGAACGAAGAGATCAATACGGCGAAATCTACCAGCTCGATCCACATGATTATCCAGAGGAAGGCGTAATCGTTAAAGCATATTTACCGATTAATAGCTTTTTAGGGGAAACAGTAGAAGAAATAAAGAATGCCATTAGTAACCTTTTATCGTTTAATATTGATATTGGTAAAAATGAGGTCAGTATTAGTGAAGTGAACGAAGAAGAGTGGGCGACTGCTTGGAAGAAGTACTATCACCCTGTAAAAATCTCTAAACGATTCACGATTGTCCCAACTTGGGAAGAATATACACCAGTTAGTAGTGATGAACTCATTATTGAATTGGACCCAGGAATGGCATTTGGAACAGGAACGCATCCAACAACAGTGATGTGTATTCAAGCACTAGAGCATATTGTTACATCTGGTGATCATATTATCGATGTGGGAACGGGATCAGGTGTACTCAGTATTGCTGGAGCGATGCTCGGTGCAGAGAATATTACTGCACTCGATTTGGACGAAGTAGCTGTACGTTCAGCGAAAATCAATATCAAGTTAAATAAAGTGCAGGATATTGTTGAAGTCTCTCAAGGTAATCTGTTAGATAATATTACTGTACAAGCTGAAGTAGTAGTCGCCAATATTTTAGCAGAAGTAATTGTAAGTTTTACAGATGATGTCGCGCAAGTGGTGAAACCAGGAGGTCATTTTATTGCTTCTGGCATTATTCAGCAGAAAAAACAGGCTGTCAAAGAGGCGATGATTTCAAGTGGTTTTGACATTGTTGAGACAATTCAAATGGAAGATTGGGTTGCCATTATAGGTAAAAAGCAGTAATGTACTAGGGGGAGTCATGAATTCCCCCTATTTATTCGTTTAGTAAGGGGTTATATATATGCAACGATATTTTGTGAATCATAGAGAAAATGATCATTTTTTTATTACAGGTGATGATTATCACCACATTACCCGCGTAATGAGGATGAATGTAGGTGACGAAATTATTTGTGTAGACCCTGACGGAAAAGCAGCTCAATGTAAACTGGTTAACATTACCTCTGAAGTGGTAGAGTTAGAAGTTGTACAATGGATAGAGAAAAATGTCGAATTACCTGTTGATGTTACCATTGTGAGCGGATTGCCTAAAGGGGATAAGCTCGAATGGATAATACAAAAAGGCACCGAACTTGGCGCCCATCGGTTTATCCCTTTTATGTCAGCTCGTTCCATTGTAAAGTTAGACGAAAAAAAGGCGAATAAAAAGAAAGATCGTTGGCAAAAGATCGCTAAAGAAGCGGCCGAGCAGTCTCATCGCATCATAGTACCACATGTGTATGGACCACAGTCCTTACAGCAGTTACTAGAAATAAGTAAAAATTATGATTATAAATGTGTCGCTTATGAAGAAAGTAGTAAACAAGGTGAATCATCGGCTTTTCACCAAGTACTCAAGGGGATGTCCCGGGGAGACTCTTTATTATTTATTTTTGGGCCAGAAGGTGGCCTGACAGAAAAAGAAATAACACTTTTAGAGGATGAAGGGTTTATTTCTTGTGGATTAGGACCAAGAATATTAAGAACTGAAACAGCACCTTCCTATGTACTTTCAGCTGTTTCTTATCATTTTGAATTAATGGAGTGAAGATATATGCCATCAGTAGCTTTTCATACACTTGGTTGTAAAGTAAACCATTATGAAACAGAAGCCATCTGGCAATTGTTTAAAGAAGAAGGATACGATCGTGTCGGTTTTGAATCTACCTCTGATGTGTATGTGATTAACACATGTACGGTTACGAATACTGGTGATAAAAAAAGCAGACAAGTCATTCGTAGAGCCATTCGAAAAAATCCGGACGCTGTCATTTGTGTAACAGGATGCTATGCCCAAACATCACCGGCAGAAATCATGGCCATCCCAGGTGTGGATGTTGTCGTTGGAACACAAGACAGGAAGAAAATGTTAGGGTATATCGAGCAATATAAAAGTGAACGTCAACCGATTAATGGTGTCGGAAATATTATGAAAAATCGGGTTTACGAGGAACTAGATGTTCCGGCCTTTACAGATAGGACGCGTGCTTCATTAAAAATACAAGAAGGTTGTAATAACTTCTGCACTTTTTGTATCATTCCTTGGGCTCGTGGCTTAATGAGATCTAGAGACCCCAAAGAAGTGATTCATCAAGCGCAACAATTAGTGGAGGCTGGTTACAAAGAAATTGTCTTAACCGGGATACATACTGGCGGTTATGGCGAGGATCTTAAGGATTATAATCTAGCTATGCTACTAAAGGATTTAGAAGAACAGGTTAAAGGCATTAAACGGATTCGTATATCCTCTATTGAGGCGAGTCAAATTACGGATGAAGTGATTGAAGTAATTAGAAACTCTAAGGTTGTTGTCCGTCATCTGCATATTCCGATTCAATCAGGATCGGACACAGTATTAAAAAGAATGCGTCGAAAGTATACGATGGCGTTTTTCGCTGAACGTATTGAGCGCTTAAAAGAAGCCTTACCTGGTTTAGCAGTTACTTCAGATGTCATTGTCGGTTTTCCTGGTGAAACAGAAGAAGAATTTATGGAGACGTATGATTTTATTAAAAAACATAAATTCTCAGAGCTTCATGTTTTTCCTTATTCAAGTAGAACAGGCACACCAGCAGCACGAATGACTGATCAAATTGATGAAGAAGTTAAGAATGAAAGAGTTCATCGCTTAATTCATTTATCTGATCAACTAGCGAAAGAGTACGCAAGTCGCTTTGAAGATGAAGTACTCGAGATCATCCCTGAAGAAAAATATAAAGATGCGCCAGACGGGAATTTGTATGTAGGCTATACGGATAATTACTTAAAAGTGATTGTGCCTGCAACAGAAGAGATGGTAGGTAAATTAGTCAAAGTGAAGATAACAAAAGCAGGTTATCCATATAACGAAGGGCAATTTATTCGTGTCATGGATGAGATGAAAGAAAAAGCAGTATAAACGATTAGAGCTGACCGTTCATTGACCGGTCAGCTTTTTTAACTGCTTTTTTATTCCGTAAGAAAAATAGTTGGGGTAAGGTAAATGGTGAATCTAGGAAAACGAATGGAACTCTAAGCAATCCTTTTTAGTGATCCCTTAATAGGTTATTTTTTTATTCGGAGTCTTTATCTTGTCGTTTTTTTCTTAAGTAATAGATATAAATGATGGGAATTAGGCCACAAATAAATAGAATAACACCCACAATTACTCCATTGATGAGAGAAAATCCTTGTGTGAGAGATACAAAAAAACCAACAATGGTTGTAATGAGAATAAGAATTACTAATGAAATAATTAGACTTTTCCGGGGGTTTATCTTATTATCTTCATGGTCTGCACTAATACTCATTGATAAATAGGCTGAAACAACTGCGGTTATTATAAATACTGTCCATAGTGGGTTTTTTCTCATTTCGTCTAACCCACTTGTAACTAAGTCATAACCTAAAATTCCAAGAATTCCAATGGTCTGGATGATAAATGCAATACGTATATTTTTAAAATTTTGTAGAACTAAACGTTCATCTGTGATTTTTTTCATCTATTATCGGCCTCCTTTTTCTATCCAAAATACTTCATCTAAAGTTTTATTAACTGCGTAACATATATCCAGACATAACTTGAGAGAAGGGTTATACTTACCCTTCTCAATTAAACTGATGGTTTGGCGAGTAACACCTATCTTTTCTGCAAGTTGTTGTTGTGTTAAATCTACTTGTATACGAGAAATCTTAACCTTATTATCCAAATATTGTATCACTCCTTTTATAAATCGTAATATATATTTTACATTTTTCAATATATATATTACATGAATAATAGCTTTTCAATCTAAGGATAATAAAAGTCCTGGGAATAAATAATGACCTTAACATCTTGTAAAACAGTCTTATTATCTTTTGGAACCTAAATTAAAACAGTTTTTCTCATTTTACTAAAGAGAATCTCGATATTTCATTCATTAAATGATATGATAACAGAGGTACGGACAACTAGCAGAAGAAATTAAGTATAAAAGCATTTTATAAAAAAAGGAGATTTCATTGATGACAAATAATATAGCAAAAATGATTGATCATACATTATTGAAGGCTGATGCAACGGTTGAGCAAATTAATACTTTATGTAACGAGGCAAAAGAGAACGGTTTTGCTTCTGTATGTGTAAATCCAACATGGGTTTCACAAGCGGCTAAACTTCTACAGGGATCAGATGTGGCTGTTTGTACAGTCATTGGCTTCCCTTTAGGTGCATCGGATAAAGAAGTGAAATCTTTTGAAACAACACAAGCTATCAAACAAGGGGCTACAGAAGTTGATATGGTTATTAATATTGGCGCACTTAAAAGTGAGAAATTAGAAGTTGTGGAGGAGGATATCCGTGCAGTTGTGGAAGCGGCAGATGGCAAGGCTTTAACAAAAGTGATTATCGAAACTAGTTTGTTAACAGATGCTGAAAAAGTAATTGCATGTCAATTGGCTGTTAAAGCAGGAGCGGATTACGTTAAAACATCAACTGGTTTCTCAACGGGTGGCGCGACTGTTGCTGATGTGAAATTAATGAGAGAAACGGTAGGTCCCGATATTGGCGTCAAAGCTTCTGGTGGGGTGAGAAGTGCAGAAGATGCACAAGCAGTTATTGATGCTGGTGCGACAAGAATCGGCGCAAGCTCAGGCATTGCTATCGTAAATGGATTAACAGGTACAACAGATTATTAATCTAGTTGTTGAAAGAGAGGCGGACATTCTGAATGTTCGTCTCTCTTTTTAACTGTGGTGTGTATTAGCATAACACTATTCCTACTTTTTACGGTCATGTAGGCGAATAATCAAGTCACTAAAAGGTTTGGCAAAAGGTAGAACGAGAAGTGAAGTAATGACATTAAAAAGGACACCAACATGAGCAAGTTGCCTATCAATTTGGTCTGCTGAACCAATACCGAAATTTGTTAGCAGCTCAATAAAAGGATAGAAGAGAAGAACACCTATAATATTCAACCAAATGTGAGCATAGGCAGTTAACTTTGCTTCTCTACGTCCACCGATACTGGCGAGATATGCGTCAGCGCATGTGCCGATGTTGGAACCAAGCATAATAGCAATCGCTGTACTAAGGTCCATCCCACCTGCTGTTAAAAATCCCATTAGAATACCTGTAGTGGCAGTGCTTGACTGGATAATCGCAGTAAGAACAATACCGGTTATTACGGCTAATAATAGACTTTGATCTAATGTAATAAGAAAATCTTTTACCCATGGGGTTTCTTTAATGGTAAAAGCTAAATGTTCAAACCCCCTCATAGCAGCAAATACGCAAGCAATACCCATTAATCCAATGCCAATACTCTGAAAGGATCGCCTCCTGATGAATGCACATAACATGCCAATAATTGCAATCGGTAAAATAAAAGATTCTATATCGAAAGTAATTAACTCCGTTGTGATAGTTGTGCCAATGTTTGTCCCTAAAATAATACCAATCGTTTGGCGGAAAGTAAGTAAGTGTACGGCAACTAAACCAATGGTAATAATCATAACTGCGGAGCTACTCTGCATAATAGCAGTTAAGATAATGCCAACCATCATTCCTTTAAGAGGTGTATTTGTAAACTTAGTTAACCAGCGTTTAGTAGAATCTGCTGATAAATAGAATAGCCCTTTCCGCAATAAAGTCATGCCAAAAATAAAAACAGCAATCATTATTATAAAAATAAGTAATGAAGTCATGCTTTGTCCCTCCTACGAAAGCATATGGTGAAAAATGGAGGGACATGCATAGGAAGAATCAAAAAAATTAAATAATAAAATAAATAAGACAAACGTACATTTATCTTTAAACAGCGAAAGACTAGGTGAAATACAGTTGACCTCACACCGCTGTTATATTATAATTGCAAAGTACATGGTATTCCATGTTGACATGTAAGTGTGTTGTGCTCGGAGGGAGGGAAAGAGAATGTCTAAAACCGTCGTTCGTAAAAACGAATCGCTTGAAGATGCTCTTCGTCGCTTCAAACGTTCAGTATCAAAAACTGGTACTTTGCAAGAAGCAAGAAAGCGCGAATTCTACGAAAAACCAAGTATCAAACGTAAGAAAAAGTCTGAAGCTGCAAGAAAGCGCAAGTTTTAAGAGAGGGTGTATGTAAGTGAGTCTTCTCGAGCGTTTAAATGAAGATATGAAACAAGCGATGAGGAACAAAGAAAAAGATAAGTTAACTGTGATTCGGATGATCAAAGCTTCATTGCAAAATGAGGCGATCAAGGAAGGAAAAGATCTTACCGAGGATCAGGAACTTACTGTCCTTTCTCGCGAAGTAAAGCAACGCAAGGATTCCCTCCATGAATTTGACAAGGCAGGTCGTGAAGATCTAGTTGAAAAAATTCGTACTGAATTACAGTACGTAGAGTTATATATGCCTGAGCAGCTCTCTGATGAAGAGGTATCTGCTATCGTCAAAAAAACCATTGCCGATACAGGCGCTACATCGAAAGCTGAAATGGGTAAAGTGATGTCAGCCATTATGCCTAAGCTAAAAGGTAAGGCAGACGGTGCACTTATTAATAAACTTGTACAACAACACCTTTCATAAAAAGATGTACGGAAAGACCGGAGCTTTCGAGCTTACGGTCTTTTTATTTTTTCTAAAAGATGCCATACTAGGAGTAAGGTTTCTTTTATATATATTACATAGTCACACTTTTTACTTTATGTAATCATAATCAAAGTAAGTAAAGAAAAATGAAACCTTTTCACGCGTCAGCCGTATAACTATCATAGGTATTTCTGTAAAAGGGGGGAGGGGAGAAGAGAATGAGAAAAGCGACAATCATCCTTTCGTTTTTATGGGCATTTTTCGTCATGATGACACCGATCAGCAAGGCTGATAACGAGGTTGTGTATGTCGTACCAATAGAAGAGACTGTTGAAAAAGGATTGCATGCTTTTATCAATAGAGCGGTGACTACAGCTGAAGAAAATCAAGCAAGTGCGATTATTTTCGAAGTAAACACGCCTGGCGGTGAAGTAGAAGCGGCTAAGGAAATTGGCAGAGTATTAACATCTACAAATATTAAAACGATTTCATTTGTAAATAAACAAGCATTGTCTGCTGGTGCGTTTATTTCATTAAACATGGATGAGATTTATATGACGCCCGGGGCTACAATGGGATCGGCGGCGATTATCGATCAAGAAGGTAACACAGCTGATAAAAAAGCAGTTTCAGCATGGTTATCTGCAATGACTGCAGCTGCTGAACAAAGTGGGAGAAATCCAGAGATTGCTCAAGCAATGGCAGATGATTCAATCGATCTACCTGAATTAGGTGCACCAAAAGGAAAGCTATTGACATTAACTGCTAGTCAAGCAGACGAGGTAGAATATTCAGAAGGAACATTTGCTACGCAAGCAGAGCTTTTAGAACATTTAGGTTATGAAGATGCAGAAGTAAGGTCTATCGAGGAAAGTTTTTCTGAGAAATTGGCTAGATTCATTACACATCCAATCATCGTGCCTATTCTTCTTTCTATAGGAAGCATTGGATTATTGCTAGAGCTCTATTCTCCTGGTTTTGGTATTCCAGGTATAATGGGACTCACAGCTCTTGGTTTATTTTTCTATGGTCATATGGTTGCTGGATTTGCCGGGTATGAATCACTCATTGTATTTATTATTGGAATTGGGTTAATTATCGCAGAGTTTTTCCTCCCAGGTGGTATCGCCGGTGTGTTGGGGATTGCTGCAGTAATTGGGAGTTTATTCATGGCTGGGGCTGATGTGCAACAAATGGCAACCTCCATTATGATTGCGGCTATATTATCTATTGCGGTTTCTATTCTAATGGTAAAGGTGTTTGGTAAAAAAATGAAATTTTTCAAAAAACTAATTTTAAGCGATTCTACAAATACTGAAAGAGGATACATCTCAAATAAATCCCGTTCAGAGCTAATTGGAAAACAAGGTTATGCTTTAACAGGGTTACGTCCATCAGGAACGATTGTCATTGAAAATGAAAGAATTGATGTCGTTAGTGAAGGTGGATTTATTAAAAAAGATGCAAAAGTGGAAGTCATAAAAGCAGAGGGCTCGAGAGTAGTCGTCCGTGAATTAACAAATTTAGATAAATAACCAAGTATTTTAGGAGGTAATTGAATGGAACCTATTTCTATTATGACGATCGTAATTGTGGTATTAGCAATTATTGCTCTTGCCATACTCTTCACATTCGTACCAGTTATGCTGTGGATCTCAGCATTAGCAGCAGGTGTTAAGGTAAGTATTTTCACTCTTATTGGAATGAGATTAAGACGAGTAATTCCAAGCCGCGTAATTAATCCATTAATTAAAGCACATAAAGCAGGATTAGAAGTTCATACCAATCAACTTGAAAGTCATTATTTGGCAGGTGGTAATGTAGATAGAGTAGTGAATGCTTTAATAGCAGCGCATCGTGCCAATATGGAATTAAGTTTTGAAAGAAGTGCGGCGATTGACTTAGCTGGTCGTGATGTACTTGAAGCAGTTCAAATGAGTGTTAATCCAAAAGTAATTGAAACACCGTTTATTTCTGGTGTAGCGATAAATGGTATCGAAGTGAAAGCAAAAGCAAAAATTACTGTAAGAGCCAATATTGACCGACTAGTCGGGGGTGCTGGAGAAGAAACAATCATTGCCCGTGTTGGTGAGGGGATTGTCTCTACAATTGGTTCTTCTACAAGACATACAGAAGTATTGGAAAACCCAGACATGATCTCACAAACGGTCCTTGCTAAAGGGTTGGATGCCGGTACAGCATTTGAAATTTTATCCATTGATATAGCTGATGTGGACATCGGTAAAAACATTGGTGCAGAATTGCAAACAGAGCAAGCGGAAGCTGATAAAAATATTGCCCAAGCCAAAGCGGAAGAACGTCGTGCAATGGCTGTTGCCAAAGAGCAAGAGATGAAAGCGAAAGTAGAAGAGATGAGAGCGAAAGTTGTGGAAGCAGAATCTCAAGTTCCTTTAGCAATGGCAGATGCATTAAAAAGTGGCAATATTGGTGTGATGGACTATATGAATATCCAAAATATTGAAGCTGATACAGAAATGAGAGACTCGATTAGTAAAGTATCAGATGACTCAAAACAAGGGCCGAAGAAAGATTGAATGTCCTAATCGGACTCACCTCTAGAGGGGAGTGTTGTATCTCATGATTGATTTTTTGTTGGAAAATCCTTTATTATTGGTTTTTCTTATCGGGATCATTACTTCCTTATTTGGTAAGAAAGTAAATGACCAGCAGTCAGAAAAACAGAAGCAACCACGTGGAAAGTCTGTCGAAGAGCAAGAAGAAGCTAGGCGTCAGATGATGCAGGATGCTGAGAAACAAGAAGAAGGGCCACCTGTTTATGATCGCAATGAAGAGAAGTTAAAACGCTACGCGAAGGCTACTATGCAAGAAGCTAGTGTAGAAGTCTCGGATCGTAAAAAAGAAGCAGAAGAGCGACTGGCCGATTTAAGAAAACAAAAAGAAGAAGCGCAAAAACGAGCAAGTGCCTTCCTTTCAGCAACAAAAAATAAAGATGTGGCCAATAACCATGTAGATCAACCTAGTATGAGAGTCTCTAATAAACAATTAGTTGACGCGGTTGTTTGGTCAGAAATCCTCGGACAACCGAGATCAAGGAACCCACATCGAACGATGAAAAGAAAATAAAATTTGCTGTTGAATTCAGTGCTAGAACCATCCTTTCTCTCATACATATGAGATGAAAGGGGGTTCTTTTTTTATGGCAAAAAAATGGGGAGAACGACTAAGAAGCTGGATGACTAAAAATATGGAACTTCCTCAAGATGTCATGATGGATTTGCCCCGCATTACTATGATTGGACAAATTCATATTTATATTGAGAACCACCGCGGCTTACTTGGTTTTTCAGATAAAGAAGTAAGGCTGTTATTAGAGCATGGTCAACTGCTCATTAAAGGGAATAACTTTGTCATTAAAACAATTATGCCTGAAGAAATATTATTGCAAGGAACAATTGATCAAGTTCTTTTTGTAGCTGAGTAAATTTGATGTGGGAAGGGTCGCTATTCTATTACAAGGTTAGCGATTTCCACCTGCTCAAATATGAGGAGGATAAGATGAAAAATCAATGGCTCTTTTTTTTAAAAGGAATCGTCACAGTTAGGACAAGCGGTAGAGGAAGTGAAAGGTTTTTAAATACTTTAACGAGAGCTGGTGTATCCATTTGGAATGTTAAAGCTCATGGAAGCCAAGTGCTTACATTTCAAATGAAATTAGAGGATTTACCGACTTTAAGACAATATGCAAGAAGTGCCGACTGCAAATTTGAGTTTGTCGGCCGCAAAGGATTGCCCTTCATGAAAAAGCGTATGCTACGGAATAGTGGATTCTTATTAGGGGCAATAGCTTTCTTAGTTGTAGTTATTTTGTTGTCAAATATGGTGTGGGGAATCGAAATTAAAGGAGCAAATCCAGCAACAGAATATAAGATGGAAAAAGAGTTAGAGAAAATTGGCGTAAAAAAAGGGAAGCTACAATTCTTTCTAGATACACCTGAAGGTATACAACGGTATTTAACTGAAAATGTGAATGAAATTACTTGGGTCGGTGTGGAGCTGAAAGGGACAACCTATCATCTTCAAGTGGTAGAAAAAAATGAACCAAAGAAGACAGAATTATTAAGTCCGCAGCATTTAGTGGCAAAGAAAAAAGGAACCATTGTTGGTATGTTTATTGAAGAGGGAGAAGCAAAGGCGAAAATTAATGACTTTGTAAAACCAGGTCAATTATTAGTTTCAGGCCTAATTGGAAATGATGAAAGAAAGAAGATAGTGCCTGCCAAAGGGGAAGTGTTAGCGGAAACGTGGTATAAAGCGAATGTAGCTTATCCATTAGAGAAAAAGTCCAAAGTATACACTGGTGATCAAAAAGTGAAACATATATTGGAGCTTGGTTCATTAAAAATTCCTATTTGGGGCTTTGGAAATATAGGTTTTGACCACTATGTAAAGGAAGAGGACAAGCGACAAGTTAAATTTCTAAAATGGGAGTTACCGATTGCAGTTACAAAAAACATCTACAGAGAAGCAGAAGAGATGACACAAGTTTATACAGTAAAAGAGGCGATTGTAGAAGCGAAGAAATTAGCTAGAAGTAAAATTAAAAAGCAGCTAGATGAAGATGCTACTATTAAAGGGGAAAATGTTTTGCACCAAACGATAGAGAATGGTAAAGTTAAATTATCAATACATTTCCAAATTATTGAGAATATTGCTGAGGAACAACCAATAATCCAAGGAGATAAAGAATGACAGAAGATTTAAAGACATTAAATGTACATTTCGAAAACCCAAATGAAGCCATTGCCCTATTAGGTAATGGTGACACAAATATTAAACTAATTGAACAACAGTTATCGGTATCAATTGTTACAAGAGGCGAATCTGTTTATGTCTCAGGTGAGAAAGAAACTGTGGCCATTGCAGGTGACGTAATTGAGCAACTTCTTTATGTTATTAGAAAAGGTATTCAAATTAGTGGTAGGGATATTATTTACGCATTAGAGATGGCAAGAAAGGGTACATTAGAATATTTCAAAGAACTTTATGAAGAAGAAATAATGAAAAATGCAAAAGGTAAATCGATCCGAGTTAAAACTTTAGGTCAGCGCCAATATATTATGGCTATGAGACAGAAAGATTTAGTTTTTGGTATTGGTCCTGCAGGAACGGGAAAAACCTACTTAGCTGTTGTAATGGCAGTGAATGCCCTTAAGAATGGACAAGTGAAAAAAATTATTCTTACTCGTCCAGCTGTAGAAGCAGGAGAGAGTTTAGGGTTTTTACCAGGAGACTTAAAGGAAAAGGTCGATCCGTATTTACGTCCTTTGTATGATGCGCTTCACGATATACTTGGAGCAGAGCATACAGAAAGGTTAATTGAAAGAGGAACAATTGAAATTGCCCCACTTGCTTATATGAGGGGACGTACGTTAGATGATGCTTATGTTATTTTAGATGAAGCGCAAAACGCAACACAAGCGCAAATGAAAATGTTCTTAACACGTTTAGGCTTTGGATCAAAAATGGTTATTACAGGTGACAAAAGCCAAATCGACCTACCTCGTGGGGCTAGATCGGGTCTCGTGGTAAGTGAACAAATATTAAATGGTGTTTCTGGAATTAGTTTTATTCATTTAGAACAAAGTGACGTTGTCAGACACCCACTTGTTGCAAAAATCATTCAAGCATACGAAGAAAATGCTGAATAAATGGCTATTTTAGCAACACAATCAAGAACAAATTCTGCTTTTTGAATCAGAGTTTGTTCTTTTTTATCGTGAACGATGATTGGACTTTATGAGTGCCTTTAATCATACATGCTTATTAAAATAATCATACATGGGAAGAACTTGTAAGGTGAAATACTTAGGCAAAAAAGAGTGTATGTGACGATACCCAAAGGAATAAAACTCGCTCTTTGTTGGATTTCATACGACAATCTCTTCAAGCTAGGATTGATTGTTATTTGGAGTATATGGATGAATAGGGTAAGATAAGGATGATTACCTATTGTCATCAATTAAAAATATTAGTGTAATTTTGAAAAAAAACTGTTATGATTTTACATAATTAAGGAAGAAAAGAATTCCTCAGAGATACTTAGGATTGGAGGTCTCGTTAATGGATAAACTCCAGCACTACATACATAAAATTAGAAATTTATTAAAAATGACATTTGTGAGGGTTTTGCTCTTTGTTCTACTTGGAATCATTATGTACGCAACAATGTTTTCAAATGTACGCCCAGAGAAATTGGAATTAAGTCTTTTTTCTGTAGCAGAGCAAACGATTCGTTCACCGGTTACGATTGAAGATAAAGAAAGTACCGAAAAGAAAAAGAAAGAAGCTGAAAACCAGGTTGAGGACGTTTATGTCGTAAAAAAAGAAATTGCACAAAACCGAGTGGATCTCATAACATCAATTTTTGATACCGTTTCTGAAGTAAATGAAGAAGCGGCGGAGGAAAACGAGCAAGCTTCAGAAAAGGCGAAAGAAAGCGAAAAGGATGAAAAACCAAAGCTTGTTAGTCTTGATGAGAAACTTGAGCGCACAAAATCACAATTAACAGAAGAAGTAACGAAGGAAATCTCAGATAGCGTATTGAGGACGCTATTAGAAGCCAGCCCGAATCACTTATCAATTGCAAAAGATGTCACAATTACTGAGATTAATCACGTTATGCAACAAAGGATCCCTGCTGATGGGGTAGAGAACGCTAAAAAACGTGTGCAAGATCAAATTAGCTTAACATCGCTCAACAATACTTTAAAAACTGCGATGGTGGAGCTTGGTAGGTATGCTATTTACCAGAATGAGTTTTACGCTCCGGAGGAAACGCAAGAGAAACGACAAACAGCTGTTGAATCCGTTGAACCAGTCAAAATATTACAAGGGCAAATACTAGTTGAGCAAAATCAACTCATAAGTAGGGAAGTCTATCGTCAACTTGAACTAGTAGGCATGTTAGATAATGAGAATTCCATCCAACCATTTATTGGACTAGCGCTAGTTGTTCTCATCATTCTAGCAGCCACATATTATTATTTTTATGAGCTCGATAAGCCACAAGAAGTGAAGCAAAATTTCTTATTAGTCTATAGCATTGTTTTCATCATTTCCTTACTACTAATGAAGGGGATTAGCTATATACAGGCATTTGAGTATTCTGATATACTCTATATATTTCCTGCTGCAATGGGTTCGATGTTGATTAAAATACTTATTAGCGAAAAACTTGCCCTTTATTATTCAGTAATTATTGCTATTTGTGGCTCCCTTATCTTTAATGGGTCTATTACTGGAAGTTTTCATGTGACTGCTGCCATTTATATCACTTGCAGTGGCATAGCGGGCGTATTATTTTTAAGTAAACAAAACCAGCGATCAAAAATTTTACAAGCTGGCCTACTGGTTGCCGTCGTAAATATTTTAGTGATTTTAGCACTGCTATTGCTAAGAAATGGTCAAATGGATCTTGTAGAGTACAGTTTTTATATGGTTTCTGGATTTATATCAGCCATTTCCGCAGCTGTTTTAACAATTGGGTTCTTGCCATTTTTTGAGGCAGGCTTCGGTATTCTTTCTGCCATGAAGCTAATAGAGCTATCGAGCCCTAATCATCCGCTCTTAAGAAAGATTTTAACAGAGGCGCCTGGAACATATCACCATAGTGTAATGGTTGCAAATCTGTCAGACTCTGCCTGTGAAGCTATTGGTGCCAATGGACTTCTAGCGAGAGTTGGTTGCTATTATCACGACATAGGGAAGACAAAAAGGCCACAATTCTTTATCGAAAACCAAATAAACATAGACAACCCACATGATAAGCTGCCACCATTGACGAGTAAAAATATTATTATTGCACATGCGCAAGATGGTGCTGATTTGTTAAGAAAGCATAAAATGCCAAAAGAAATTATTGACATTGCTGAACAACATCATGGCACGACTTTACTTAAATTCTTTTACTACAAAGCAAAAGAAAGTGGAGTTGAAGTGAAAGAGGAGGATTTCCGCTATCCTGGACCAAAGGCACAAACGAAGGAATCAGCTGTGATCGGTATAGCTGATAGCGTTGAGGCAGCTGTGCGCTCTATGTCTCATCCTACTCCAGAACAAATTGATGGTCTTATTCGTAAAATCATTGCTGACCGACTACAAGATGGGCAGTTAAACGAATGTGATTTAACATTAAAAGAGTTAGAGGTTGTAGCAAAATCATTTAATGAAACATTGAATGGTATTTTCCATTCACGAATTGAATATCCAGAAATGACGAATCAGAAGGTGACACAAGCATGACATTACACATTGACTTTATTGATGAAACAGAAGGACTTACAGAGACGCAAACAAAAGAGATTGAAAACCTTCTACAATTTGCATCTGTAAAAGAAGTGGTTGAAGAAGATACGGAGATTTCTATTACGTTTGTTGAAAATGAACGCATACAAGAAATCAATCGTGAATATAGAAATAAAGACAAGGCCACAGATGTGATTTCATTTGCGATGGAAGAAATGGGGGAAGGGGAAATCCCTCTTATCGGAGAAGGCTTGCCTCGCGTGTTAGGAGATATTATCATCTCTATTCCTAAAGCAGTGGAACAAGCAGAAGAGTATGGACATAGTTTTATGAGAGAATTAGGATTTTTATCTGTACATGGTTTCCTACATTTACTTGGATATGACCATGAAACAACCGAGGAGGAGAAAATAATGTTTACTCGGCAAAAGGAAATTTTAGATGAATTCGGATTACAGAGATAAAAATTCACGTAAAAAACAAACATTAGTCTCATCATTTTATTTTGCATTTATCGGGGTCATTACCGCTTTAAAAGCGGAACGAAACTTGAAAATCCACTTTGTGATGACAGTACTAGTCATATTTTTCGGTATTATTTTTGAATTAACTAAAACAGAATGGCTGTTGATAAGTTTTGCAATAGCTGGAATGATTGCCCTTGAGTTAATGAATACAGCAATAGAGCGTGTCGTTGATCTTGTGACTACAGAGCAGCACCCTCTAGCGAAGCAAGCAAAAGATATTGCAGCTGGGGCAGTTCTTATTTATGCTGTTTTAACCGTAATCATTGGTCTTTCTATTTTTTTACCAAAGATCCTTTAAGTGTATAGCCGCAATATGCGGTTATATGCTTTTTTTACGTTTTAAAACCATTTGCTTTATTTTTTTAAAATAAGTACAAGATAGTATAAAAAAAAGTTGGATTCATGGGAAAATAAATTTTCATTTCTTGATTTGTGAAATGAAGATAAAACCGTTTGTATAGTACGCATGATTAAGCTAAAATGACAGAGCAGAAGAAATTTATTAAATGGGCTTATTTACTGAAAATTCAATTATTTTATTACAAAATGACAACAACCCATGATTTTACAAAAAAAATAGTGTAAAATAAAAGAAGGCAATCGGCCATTTCAGAAAGGAAGAAACAATTGAACATTGATAAACTAATCGAAGAAGCGAAAATAGCAAGGGACCGGGCATATGTACCGTATTCAAAATTTAAAGTTGGTGCTGCACTTTTGGCAGTAGATGGTACAGTTTTCCACGGATGTAATATAGAGAATGCCGCATATAGTATGTGTAATTGTGCCGAAAGAACGGCGCTTTTTAAAGCATATTCTGATGGCGTAACAGAATTTAAAATGTTAGCAGTTGTTGCAGATACTGACAGACCAGTATCACCATGTGGGGCGTGCAGGCAGGTAATCTCTGAATTATGTTCAAAAGAGATGCCGGTGGTTCTAACAAACTTAAACGGAGATACACAACAATTAACAGTAGAGCAACTATTACCAGGAGCTTTTTCATCGGAGGATTTACATGAATAATCAACAAGGACATCAATCAGGGTTTATTTCCATTATCGGCAGACCAAATGTAGGAAAGTCTACACTACTTAACCGTGTCATTGGACAAAAAATTGCGATTATGAGTGATAAACCACAAACAACAAGAAACAAAGTACAAGGTGTGCTCACAACAAATGATGCACAGTATATTTTTATCGATACACCAGGAATTCATAAGCCTAAGCATAAATTAGGTGACTTTATGATGAAAGTTGCACAAAATACGCTAAAAGAAGTCGATGCCATTATATTTATGGTGAATGCTGAAGAAGGGTTTGGCAGAGGGGAAGAATTCATTATAGAAAAGTTCCAATCAGTCAAAACACCTGTTTTTCTTGTCATCAATAAAATTGACAAAATTCACCCAGATGCACTATTGTCTGTCATTGAATCTTATAAGGAGAAATATAACTTCTGTGAAATTGTGCCGATATCCGCTTTAGAAGGGAGTAATGTTGATCGCCTTCTAGAGCAGCTTAAGGAATATTTACCAGAGGGGCCACAATACTATCCTGCTGATCAAGTAACAGATCATCCGGAGAGGTTTATTATTTCCGAATTGATACGAGAAAAGGCTTTACATTTAACACGAGAAGAGATTCCTCACTCATTAGCGGTTGTAATTGATAAGATTGAGCGGCAAGATAAGAAGGATATCATTCATGTCATGGCTACGATTATTGTTGAAAGAGATTCTCAAAAGGGTATTGTTATTGGTAAACAAGGGAAAATGCTCAAAGAGGTCGGACAACGAGCAAGAGTAGATATAGAAAATCTCATGGGAAGTAAGGTTTTCCTCGAATTATGGGTGAAAGTTCAAAAAGATTGGCGTAACAAAATGACCCAGTTAAGAGACTTTGGATTTAGGGAAGATGAATATTAAACCTGTCAACATAGGTTATTGGTGAAATCAAAGAATTATGCATCCATTTAATTAACAATTTTTTCGTCTTATGATTTTCAGAAGACAGGCTATGATAAGAGTATAGATTTAATTGCTAGTAAAAACACAATAAAGGTGGGGTTATCTATGAAAGATTTTACCTGGAAAGTGTTTTCCCAAACAGGTAATATTGACACATATCTTCTTTTTAAAGAAATTGAAAAAGATTACCATGATATACCCGTAGAACAAGATGAAGAACTAGCAGAATTTGATTTTCCGATTTCATAGGTTGTCATCGTATAAGGATGGTGACATCGATGCTTGAAAAATGTGAAGGCATTGTCATTAGAACAGTCAATTATGGCGAAACAAATAAAATTGTCACACTCTTTACAAGAGAGTGGGGAAAGGTTGGTGTGATGGCACGCGGCGCAAAAAAGCCAAATAGTCGGCTTGCTGCTGTCACCCAGCCTTTTACTTATGGCACTTATTTAATACAAAGAAGCAGAGGGCTTGGGACCCTTCAACAAGGTGAAATTTCACTTTCAATGCGGAGTATAAAAGAAGATATTTTCCTTACAGCATATGTAAGTTACATAGTAGACTTACTGGATAAAGGGACGGAAGAGAAGAAGCCTAACCCTTATCTTTTCGAACTTGTATTTAGATGCATACAAGCAATTGATGAAGGATATGATGCTGAAATTCTTACACATATTTTCGAAATGAAAATGCTCGGCTTATTTGGCTTATATCCTGAGCTTAATCATTGTGCCGTCTGTCAACGGACGGAAGGAACATTTGCTTTTTCTATTAGCCAAAATGGCTTCATTTGTCATCATTGTTTGGATAAAGATCCCTATCACTTAAAGCTTTCTCCTGCTACGGTTAGATTACTTCGCATTTTTTATTACATGGACTTGTCAAGGCTTGGGAATATATCTGTAAAAGAACAAACCAAACTTGAATTGAAAAAAGTAATAGAAACATACTATGATGAGTATGCAGGCTTGCAATTAAAAACAAAAAGGTTTTTAAATCAAATGAACAATATGAAGGGTTTCATGCAATAATAAGTAAAAGTAAGCTATTGACTTTCGAAAGAAATTCAGCTATTATTTCATTAAATTATAGCTATGTTTAGCAATGAAGGAGAAAAGTACTTCACTCCCTCTATAAAAGCGACTCTAGGAGAGTGTGAGCTAGAGAATAGAAAGTGAACGAAGGGCGCTCTGGAGCAACAGGTGAAGTAAAAGAGGCTACGTAAAAGTAAGTAGCAAATAGGGTGGAACCGCGGGTTAACTCTCGTCCCTATGTCTTTATTAAAGGCATAGAGACGAGAGTTTTTTATGCTTTTAAAAGAATAAATACTTGTCGAAAAGCAAGTATTTATCTAATGTAGATACCGGTCTTTGGTGACTGAAAAGGAAAGAAAGAGGTGGCTTATGAATATTCAAAATATGATTTTAACGTTGCAAAAGCATTGGTCAGATCAAGGATGTATCTTGATGCAAGCTTATGATACTGAAAAAGGTGCAGGTACAATGAGCCCGTATACATTTTTAAGAGCGATTGGGCCTGAACCGTGGAATGTTGCTTATGTAGAGCCTTCTAGAAGACCAGCAGACGGCAGATATGGTGAAAATCCAAACCGTCTCTATCAGCATCATCAGTTCCAAGTAATAATGAAGCCTTCACCAGATAATATCCAAGAGCTTTATTTAGCTTCTTTAGAAGCATTAGGTATTGATCCGTTAAAGCATGATATCCGCTTTGTTGAAGATAATTGGGAAAACCCGTCTTTAGGCTGTGCTGGACTCGGTTGGGAAGTATGGCTTGATGGTATGGAAATTACGCAATTTACTTATTTTCAACAAGTCGGAGGATTAGAGTGTAAGCCTGTTTCTGTTGAGATTACATATGGTATTGAAAGGCTCGCCTCTTATATTCAAGATAAGGAAAATGTATTTGAATTAGAATGGACAGAAGGTTTTACTGTCAGAGATATTTTTGGACAACCCGAATATGAGCATTCAAAGTATACATTCGAAACTTCAGATGTTGATATGTTATTTAATCTCTTTAATATTTATGAAAAAGAAGCTCATCGCCAAATGGAGGTGGGACTCGTTCATCCTGCATATGATTATGTACTTAAGTGTTCGCACACATTCAACTTATTAGATGCAAGAGGAGCGATTTCTGTCACTGAGAGAACGGGATATATTGGTCGATGTCGTACACTTGCTCGAAAAATTGCTAAAACCTTTTATGAAGAACGTGAGAAATTAGGATTTCCGATGATACAAGAAAAGGAGGGGAAAGAAAATGAGTAAACAAGATCTCCTATTAGAAATTGGCTTAGAAGAAATGCCAGCGCGTTTTGTAACAGATAGCATGAACCAATTATCGGATAAAGTAAAGGCTTGGTTAGTAGAAAAAGGTATTCAATTTTCAGGGATGAAAGCATACTCTACGCCTAGAAGATTAGCTGTACTTGTAGAAGATGTTGAAGAAGCACAGGAAGATGTCCATGAAGAAGCAAAAGGCCCGGCGAAAAAAATTGCACTGAATGACCAAGGTGAGTGGACAAAAGCAGCGATTGGCTTTAGTAGAGGTCAAGGAGCGACACCTGATGATATTTTCTTTAAAGAAATCAAAGGTGTAGAATATGCACATGTTAAAACCTTTACTAAAGGACAAGAAACGCTGAAATTACTTCCTGAATTAAAAGAGCTCATTCTTTCTATGCATTTCCCAAAGAATATGAAATGGGCAGACAAAGAAATGCGCTTCATTAGACCAATTAAATGGCTAGTGGCAATGTACGGTGAAAAGGTGGTTCCTTTTGAAATAACAGATGTACAAACAGGTAATACATCTAGAGGGCATCGTTTCTTAGGAAAAGATGTTATTATTACGAATCCTAAATCATACGAAAAAGCTCTGCTTGCAGAATATGTGATTGTTGATGCTGTGGAAAGAAAAGAAGCCATTCATAAGCAAATCAATAAATTAGAAGAAGAACAAAATTGGCTCGTCCCAATTGATGAAGATTTACTTGAGGAAGTAAATAACTTAGTAGAGTATCCTACTGCTTTATTCGGCAGTTTTGAAGAGGAGTATTTATCATTACCAGAGGAAGTGCTTGTGACTTCGATGAAAGAACATCAGCGCTATTTTCCTGTTAAATCGAAAAGTGGAGACTTATTGCCTCAATTTATAACAGTGAGGAATGGTGGCCACGAACATTTGGATAATGTCGCTCGAGGAAATGAAAAAGTGCTACGTGCAAGATTATCAGATGCAGCATTTTTCTATAATGAAGACCAAAAAACATCCATTGCAGCTTCTTTGAAAAAATTAGAAAAAATCGTTTATCATGAAGAAATTGGAACGATGTCTGAGAAAGTAGGTCGTGTACGAGCATTAACGAATCATCTCGCTCAATTATTAGCACTTTCATCAGAGGATAAAAAAGTAGCAGATAGGGCTGCAGAAATTTGTAAGTTTGACCTTGTGACACAAATGGTTTATGAATTTCCAGAACTTCAAGGTTTCATGGGTGAGAAATATGCCTTGCAAAAAGGAGAAGATACTGTAGTAGCTCAGGCTATTAATGAACATTATATGCCAAGAAACGCACATGATTCTACTGCAAAATCTGTCCCTGGGGCGATTTTATCTATTGCAGAAAAGTTAGATACGATTGTTTCTTGTTTTGCAATCGGGATTATTCCAAGTGGTTCACAAGACCCGTATGCGCTAAGAAGACAAGCGACTGGAATCGTCCAAACATTGTTGAATATGAATTGGGAGGTTTCGTTTGAGGAGTTAATTAATCAAGCTATCCACCTTACCGAAAATGCTGGCATTAATAAGCAAGAGAATGAGAAAATAAAAGAAGAGTTAATAGCCTTTTTCCGCTTAAGAATAAAGTATATATTACAAGAAAAAGCCATTCGCTATGATTTAATTGATGCTGTGTTAGGCAGCGCATTAACATCGGTCCCAGCGATTATTGAAAGGGCGCAAGTTCTTCATTCAAACAAAGATAATGACCGTTTCAAGGGTGAAATAGAAGCATTAAGTAGGGTCTTGAATATCGCTCAAAAAGCAGAAAGTATGGAAGCTGTTCAAATAGAGCTATTTGAGAATGAAGATGAGCATAAGCTATATAATAAATACATTGAAGTAAGAAATAACCTTGATGAAACAACAAATGCAGAGGATTACTTCAACTATCTTGTATCTTTAAAACCAGAAATTGATATGTATTTTGAACATACAATGGTAATGGCTGAAGATCCAAAAGTGAAAGCGAATCGTTTAAGATTTATGGCCCATTTAGCAACGATGATACAATCGTTTGCACAAATGAATCATATACTTGTGAAATGATTTAAATGGAAAGAACCTTTAAATGCTGCCATATGGTTCTTTCCACCCTTTCTCATTTACTTCAACAAGCAAATTCTTTTCATTTCTGAGAAATAGTATATAATAATTATATAAAAGTATAACCTTATTGCTCGTTCATAATTTGCTTATTTGGGGAAACGTCTACATATGCATAGGTTTACTTAGAAGACGCTCCAACTCAAGGTGGTGAGATCAATGGAACTCAATAAACGGCAGGAAAAAATATTAGAAATAGTGAAAGATAATGGTCCAATTACAGGGGAACATATCGCTGATCAATTACATTTAACAAGAGCTACGCTTCGTCCGGATTTAGCTATTTTAACGATGGCTGGCTATTTAGACGCAAGACCAAGAGTAGGATATTTCTATACAGGAAAAACAGGTGCTCAACTTTTAACTGAGAATATGAAAAAGTTATTTGTGAAGGATTATCAATCAATTCCAGTTGTTATTAGTGAAAATACTTCAGTTTATGATGCCATTGTCACAATGTTTTTAGAGGATGTTGGCACATTATTTGTTGTTGACAAGGACTCTTTACTAGTAGGTGTATTATCTAGAAAAGATTTGTTAAGAGCCAGTATCGGAAAGCAAGAGCTCGGTGCACTACCAGTAAATATCATTATGACGAGGATGCCAAATATCACAATGTGTAAGAAAGAAGACTTACTTATTGATGTAGCGCAACAACTCATTGATAAGCAAATTGATGGTATGCCCGTTGTGAAGGAAGCTGATAAAGGCTTTGAGGTTATTGGAAGAATAACAAAAACTAATTTAACAAAAGCATTTGTTGCACTAGCGGGTGAATAAGTAAAGCTCAAATAAGGAGTTGATTATGCTAGTATGGGTAATATGCCAATTATTTATGTAGTTTCTGATTCTGTTGGTGAAACGGCTGAGCTTGTCATAAAGGCGGCTGCAAGTCAGTTCAATAATGGGGATGTAAGAATTAAACGTTTTCCTTACGTCGAGGAACAAGCTCATATCGATGAAGTGGTCGCTTTAGCTAAACTCGACAAAGGATTCATTGCATATACGTTAGTGAAGCCACATATACGTAATTATATGCTTGAAACAGCTAAAAAAGAAAATATCTTCGCCTACGATATTATCGGACCGATCATGGATCAAATTCAAAATAATTATGGAAATGAACCATTGTATGAACCGGGTGTAGTGAGGAAATTAGATGATGATTACTTCAAGAAGATTGAAGCAATCGAATTTGCCGTTAAATATGATGATGGTAGAGACCCTAGGGGAATTTTAAAGGCTGATATCGTTTTAATAGGGGTCTCTCGGACATCGAAAACACCATTATCACAATATTTAGCTCATAAAAGGTTAAAAGTGGCCAACGTGCCGCTTGTACCAGAAGTCGACCCTCCTGAAGAGTTATTCCTCGTACCAAAAGAGAAGTGTTTTGGTTTGAAGATTAGCCCAGAAAAATTAAATCATATTAGAAGAGAAAGGCTTATTTCTTTAGGACTTAGTGATAGCGCAAGTTATGCAAATATAGAAAGAATTAAAGATGAGATTTCATATTTCGATCGCATTGTAAATCAGATAGGTTGTTCAGTGATTGATGTAACAAACAAAGCGGTTGAAGAAACAGCAAATCTTGTACTAGATCATTATCGTAAAAATCTTTTAAAGGATTAGCACATAATGTAATTGATTATGTGCCTTTTCTTTGTACATTCCAGATTAAATTGTATGCAATTGCCATTTTGCTGCATAAATAGGCTAGCGCTAGTAGAAGCATTCTATATAAAACTTATGTCTGGAAATTATCTGTTTTATATATTATAATAAAAAATCGTGATAAAAAATGATAAAATAGGTTTAGACTTGACTTTTAACGAATAAACTATTTATTGGGAGAAGTCAAGGGAATTATATAAAAAAAATTCGACAATCCTTCCATAATAAAGAAATTTCTTTATAAGGAGGAAATACTGGAGTGATGTAGAATTATAAGAACATCAGACGAACCAACCATCTTAGTTGATGCGGATGCCTGTCCGGTTAAGCAGGAAATTGTCGAATTGGCCAATATTCATTCGGTTGCTTACAAGTTCATTGCGTCCTATGCACATATGAAAGCAGAGTATCGCTCAGATGAGTGGACATTCGTGGATTCCAGTAAAGAAGCTGTCGATTTATATATCCAAAATTACTCCAAACGAGGAGATGTGGTAATTACCCAGGATATAGGTCTTGCTTCTACACTTTTGTTAAATGGTGTTCATGTTTTATCGCCAAGGGGTAATGTTTATGAGGAAGGTCATATCCATACAGCATTAGATATGCGATACCTATCTGCAAAAGCACGGCGCCAAGGTGTTTATGGAAAAGGTCCTAAACCGTTCAAGGAAGAAGACCGACAGCGATTCAAGAAAGAACTGACAAAAATATTGTCGAAAATTGAAGGATTTTAGCTTTTTTTCTAGAATACTTCTTTATGTAGTGGGGAGTTGTCGTTATGGCAGAACGTATTCCTGAAGAAAAGATTGATCAAATTCGAAATTCAGTTGATATTGTTGATGTTATTGGAGATTATGTGAATTTAACAAAGCAAGGCCGAAATTATTTTGGACTTTGCCCTTTTCATGGAGAGAATACACCATCATTTTCCGTATCTCCTGATAAGCAAATTTACCATTGCTTTGGTTGTCATGCAGGAGGAAACGCTTTTTCATTTCTAATGGATTTAGAAGGTTTTTCCTTTCAAGAAGCTGTTGTTAACTTAGCAGAGAAAGCAAATATTCCTATTGATATTGACGTTTCTTCACATGACAAAAACGTGAAACAGTCACCTGAATTGCAACAAATGTATGATGCGCATGAATTATTATGTAAATTCTACCATCATTTACTAGTAAACACAAAGGATGGTCAAGAAGCGTTAGAATACCTATTAAAACGTGGATTTACAATGGAGTCAATTGAGAAGTATAAAATTGGCTACTCACTAAATTCATGGGACTTTGTCTGTAAATTTTTGCAGAAAAGAAAATTTCCCTTGGATCTCATGGAAAGAGCAGGTTTATTAATCAAAAGAGAGAGAGATGGTAACTTTTTTGATCGATTTCGCCATCGTATCATGTTTCCTATCTATAATGAAAAAGGGAATATTATTGCTTTTTCAGGAAGATCATTGGGGGAAGAAGACCCAAAATATTTAAATAGTCCTGAAACGGCCATTTTCAATAAGAGCAAAACGGTCTTTAATTTTAATCGAGCAAAGAAGCACATTAAAAAAGAGCAAAGAGCTGTTCTCTTTGAGGGATTTGCCGATGTCATTGCTGCTGATGC
Source organism: Cytobacillus sp. FSL R7-0696 (assembly GCF_038006865.1). NCBI lineage: Bacteria > Bacillati > Bacillota > Bacilli > Caryophanales > Bacillaceae > Cytobacillus > Cytobacillus sp. FSL R7-0696. The sequence continues at coordinate 3,237,558 of NZ_JBBOWA010000001.1, forward strand.
GGCTGGCGTCATTAATGGAATTGCTACGATGGGTACTTCGCTTACAGATGAACATGTACAATTAATTCGAAAAAGTACTGACCATGTGACGATCTGCTATGATGGGGATACAGCAGGAATTCAAGCAGCCAATCGAGCCTTAGATATGCTTCAATCAGTCGGTTGTAATGTGCGAATTGCTTGGCTTCCGGAAGAGCTTGACCCTGATGATTATATAAAGGAATATGGCGCAGAAAAGTTTAAAAATGAGGTCATTGAGGCTAGTCTTACTTATATGTCCTTTAAAATGAGATATTTAAGACTAGGAAAAAGGTTGAATGATGAAGGAGAACGGCTTCGTTATATAGAAGAAGTACTAACAGAAATCAGTCGTCTAACGAAAGCAGTAGAAAGAGATCATTATTTAAGACAAATTGCTAGCGAATTTTCGCTTTCATTAGATGCCTTACAACAGCAACAAAAACAAATATTTTATTCAATGCAAAAAAATACAAAAAATCAGCCACAGTCATTACCGCAAGAACCGTTTTTATTACAACAAATGTCAAATAATGTATTACGGCCAGCTTTTCAAAATGCTGAGCGTATGTTGTTGGCTCATATGATGAATAATCACGATATTACATTGAAGGTTCAGGAAATGTTAAGTGGCAATGAATTTAATGTGGATGAGCACCAAGCGATTTATACTTATCTTCTTGCATATTATGAAAGTGGTCATGTGCCCAATACAAGTAACTTTATGCAATTTATAAAAGACAAAGAGTTGCGGCATATTGTAGCAGATATTGTGATGATGCCTGTCAATGAAGATTTTACTGAAAAGGAATTATCTGATTATATTAAGCATGTGTTAAATCATCAAAAGATGATTAAAATAAAAGAAAAAATTCATGATGAAAAAGAAGCAGAACGTCAAAAGGACTATGCCAAAGCGGCATTAATTGCGATGGAGATTCTACAATTAAGAAAATCATTAGAAAAGTGATTATCTCTCATCGTGTTAATTATATTATAGACTGCATAAGCAAAAGCAAATGATTACCATAATAACCATTTAAGTGTTATGCTGTCCCAGAGGTTTGTGATTTTTTGGAAGGAGGGGGACAAATGGCTGAAAAATCGGCCCGTTCGAAAGAGGTTGAAACAGAATTGACCCTAGAACAAGCAAAAGAGCAGATTTTAGAAACAGGAAAGAAGACAGGTGTTCTCGCCTATGATGATATAGCAGAAAGATTGTCTCATTATGAGTTGGATTCTCATCAAATGGATGAGTTCTATGAATTCCTTGGTGATCAAGGTGTGGAACTAGTTGGTGATAATGATGACGATGCAGATCCCAATGCGCAAGAATTAGCAAAAAATGAAGAGGAATTTGATTTAAATGATTTAAGCGTACCTCCTGGAGTAAAAATTAACGACCCTGTAAGAATGTATTTAAAGGAAATTGGTCGTGTCGACCTATTAACAGCAGAAGAAGAGATTTCACTTGCAAATAAAATTGAGCAAGGCGACGAAGAAGCGAAGCGTCGTTTAGCGGAGGCTAACCTACGTCTCGTTGTAAGTATTGCCAAGCGATATGTCGGTCGTGGCATGCTGTTTTTAGATTTGATCCAGGAAGGGAATATGGGTCTTATAAAAGCAGTAGAGAAATTTGACTATCGTAAAGGTTTTAAATTTAGTACTTATGCTACATGGTGGATACGTCAAGCAATTACAAGAGCAATAGCTGACCAAGCAAGAACCATTCGAATTCCGGTTCACATGGTTGAAACAATTAATAAGTTAATTCGTGTTCAACGCCAATTGCTACAAGATTTGGGCCGTGAACCTTCTCCAGAAGAAATTGCTGAAGACATGGATTTAACACCAGATAAAGTACGAGAAATTTTAAAAATTGCTCAAGAGCCAGTCTCATTAGAAACACCGATTGGTGAAGAGGATGATTCTCATCTTGGAGATTTCATAGAAGACCAAGACGCTACTTCTCCATCTGAGCATGCTGCCTACGAGCTGTTAAAAGAGCAGTTAGAAGATGTACTCGACACTTTAACAGACCGTGAAGAAAATGTACTTCGTCTTCGCTTTGGGCTAGATGATGGAAGAACAAGGACGCTAGAAGAGGTTGGAAAGGTCTTTGGCGTCACGAGAGAAAGGATTCGTCAAATTGAAGCGAAAGCCCTTCGAAAATTAAGACATCCTAGCAGAAGTAAAAGGCTGAAAGACTTTTTAGAATAGAATTCAACTCAAGATAGTTTACTCTTAATGGGTAAGCTATCTTTTTTTAGTGAAATATTCACTTCTAGTTGTGTGGATAATTCCTTTATTTGTATATGATACCATATATTAATAAATAAACAAATGTACGGTAATATCCATACTTATATTTACAATTTATTTTACTGAATAGTTAATTATATTGCAAATTACTTTTTGTAAAAAATTCTTAAATTATTTATTTTTTAGATAATTATTACTATATTGAGAAACAAAACATAAGGTTTATAAAGCGGTTTTATTTAGTTCTAATGTTTTAAATTATTATTGAAACATAACTATGTACAATTTTAAATTTTTTAAATCTTGAGAATATTATAGAGGTGATTATATAATAGGAATTGAAAGCGTATTCAAAAGTCATAAGAAGGAGGATTTATATGAATTTTGACCTTACATCTGAACAAAAGATGATTTTTAAAACGATTAAAGAGTTCGCAATGGAAGAAGTGGAACCTGGTGCATTGGAAAGGGACCGAACGAAAGAATTTCCATTGGAAGTGTTCAAGAAATTATCAGACCTGGGTATGATGGGCTTGCCCTTTTCGGAAGAATATGGCGGTGGTGGAGCCGATACAATTAGTTTTGCAATTGTAACTGAAGAATTAAGTAAAGCATGCGCCTCAACAGGTATAACGTATTCTGCTCACATATCATTGGGCGGTGCACCTCTGTCATTATTTGGTACCGAAGAACAAAAACATAAGTATTTAACACCTATTTGTACCGGTGAGAGTCTTGGTGCATTTGGTTTAACTGAACCGAATGCTGGCTCCGATGCTGGTGGGACAAGAACAACAGCAGTAGAAGAGAACGGGGAATATATCATCAATGGGAATAAGTGCTATATCACGAATGCGAGTTATGCAAAACATTTAGCCTTAACAGCTATCACGAGTATGAATGGTACGGATAAAGAAATTAGTGCGATTATTGTTCCTACCGATGCGAACGGGTTCACTGTATTGGATAATTATGAGAAGATGGGACTCAATGCATCCAATACAACTGAATTGATATTAGAAGACGTGCGCGTGCCGACTGAGCACTTGCTCGGTAAAAAGGGTGATGGATTTAAGCAATTTTTAATCACTCTTGACGGAGGAAGAATTGGCATTGGTGCCATGGCAGTGGGCATTGCTCAAGCAGCATATGAGAAGGCACTAAAGTATGCTAAAGAACGTGAACAATTTAGTAGAAAGTTATCTCATTTTCAAGCTATACAATTCAAACTTGCCGATATGGCGATGAAAATTGAATTGGCGAGAAATATGGTTTATAAAGCAGCTTGGTTAAAAGATCAAGGAAAACCGTTTTCCAAAGAAGCGGCAATGTGTAAGTTATATGCATCTGAGATTTGTATGGAAATCGCTGATCAGGCCGTTCAAATTCATGGTGGTTATGGCTATATGAAAGAATATCATGTAGAAAGATATATGCGTGATGGTAAGTTAACAGAAATTGGAGAAGGAACTTCAGAAATACAACGTATGGTGATTGCCAGACAGATTGGTTGTTAATAGGAGTATATTTTTTGCATTAAAGGAAAATGCTATCTAAGAATGGTTAGAGAGGGTGGATTTTTAGAGACTTTAAGTGTATAAAATTACCCTCATTTATAATCAAAACTATTTTTTAGATAGTTTTTCTTTTTAAAAAATTCATGTTATACATAAAATATTTTTAAGGAATGAAAAGGGGTAAAATGGTAAAAAAATAAATGATAGGAAGTAAACTTTTTTGCCAGTTTATTAAAATAATTTTGAATTGCTGATAACAAATTCGTTTTAGGGCTTTTCCAATAGCGTTTTTTACAGTAAAATAGAGATTGTTTGTATATACTTACTTATATTGTGAAGTTCTTACATAAGGGAGGTTTAAACATTGAATCGTAATCCGTTAATACCGTTCGCTCTTATTGCTATCCTTGGGATTGGCGCAATGTTCCTTGTTTCATTTAAAGGATTAGGTGATCACAAAGAACTGACAAGTGAAGGGGACGAGGAAGCAACAGAAGAGGTAGCAGCGTCACCGGAGGAAATTTATCAACAATCTTGTATTGGCTGTCATGGTGACCAATATCAAGGTGGTGTAGGACCCGCACTAACGGGTGTTGGCGAGAGACTTTCAGAAGAAGAAATCGTTGATGTATTAACAAATGGTAAAGGTGCAATGCCAGGGGGACTTGTCTCTGGTAAAGAGCAAGAAATGGCTGAATGGTTAATGACATTGGAATAAACGAATAAGTCCTTTGCATATGCAAGGGACTTTTTTTATACTATAATCAGAACTTAATACATAGAAGTGGTGGAATAACGAATGAACACAAATCAATTATCTAATCGATTAAGAACAGTTGCTCAATATATACCAAAAGGTTCGAAAATAGCCGATATTGGCTCAGATCATGCTTACCTACCTTGTTATGCTGTTAAACAAGGGATTGCCGAAGAAGCGATTGCTGGTGAGGTTGTCGAAGGACCGTTTCAATCAGCGTTAGCACAAGTAAAAGCAGATAAATTAGAAGATAAAATCTCTGTGAGAAAAGGAAGCGGACTTTCTGTTTTAACGGACGATGAAGTAGATGTAATAACAATTGCAGGTATGGGCGGAACACTGATTGCGTCCATTTTGGAAGAAGGTTCTGATCGCTTAGGTGGGGTAAAACGATTAATTCTCCAACCTAATATTAGTAGCATCTCTATCAGGCTTTGGCTGCGTGAAAACGGATGGGCATTAATAAATGAAGAAATAATCGAAGAAGATGAAAAAATTTATGAGATCTTAATCGCTGAGAAAGGCGATATCAATCGAGGATACGGCGATTTAGAAGAAGGACTCTTGTTAGGGCCGTATTTATTACTTGAAAAATCGGCAGTTTTTATTAAAAAATGGAAACATGAACGAAAGAATTGGGAGAGAATAATTAGTCAAATCCAAGCAGCAAAATCATCAAATGAAAATAATGAAAAAATAGTTGCTTTACAGAAGAAAATAGCTATTGTTGGAGGGGTATTATCTTGAAGAAAGCAAATGGACATGAAATCATTCAGTTATTTGAACAGTTTTCACCAAAAGCCTACGCAATGGAAGGAGATCCTATTGGGTTACAAATCGGCAGCTTGAACCAAAAAGTAAGCAAAGTTATGGTTGCACTTGATGTGTTAGAGGAAGTGGTTGATGAAGCAATTGACCAAGGTGTTAACTTAATTATTGCACACCATCCACCGATTTTCCGTCCTTTAAAGAAATTAGACAGTGATACACCTGCAGGAAGAATCTATACAAAATTAATTAAGCATGATATAGCCGTTTATGCAGCTCATACGAATTTGGATGTTGCTAAGGGTGGCGTAAATGATCTATTAGCAACTGCGCTTCAGATAAAAAATACAGAAGTCCTTGTACCAACATATGAAATACCTTTAATGAAACTTGCTGTTTATGTACCTGTAGAGAACGAGGAAGCAGTCAAGCAAGCTTTAGGTAATGCTGGTGCAGGTGCATTAGGCGATTATAGTCATTGTAGTTTTTCAAGTGAAGGGAATGGACAATTTTTACCAAGTAAGGAAGCAAATCCGCATATTGGCCAACCGGGTACACTTGAAAAGGTGAAAGAAAATAAAATTGAAGTAATATTCCCATCTAATATAGAGAAGAAAGTTATCAAAGCAATGCTTGCGGCTCATCCATATGAAGAGGTGGCCTATGACCTTTACCCTTTAGCTAATCAAGGAGAAGTTCTTGGACTCGGTAGAATAGGTGATATAAAGGAAATGACCTTAGCACAGTTTGCAGAGCATGTGAAGGCGGTGTTGGATGTGCCTAGCGTGCGTGTAGTGGGAGATTTACAATCAATTGTAAAAAAAGTAGCCGTTCTTGGTGGAGATGGCAATAAATATTATGCAAAAGCGAAGATGAAAGGTGCAGACGTTTACGTTACGGGAGATATGTATTATCATGTTGCACATGATGCGATGCAAGCGGGTTTAAATATTATTGACCCTGGTCATAATGTCGAAAAAGTGATGAAATCAGGTGTTGCAGAATATATGAAGAAAAAATGCGCTGAAAAAGGGTTAGAGGTGGAGTTTATTGCTTCTAAAGTACATACAGATCCTTTTACATTTGTATAATTGAAAATAGAAAAAGCCATCTCCATATGGAGATGGCTTTTTGCTTACTTTTGTACAGCTTTTGGCTTTTTTATTTTCGGAAGGATTTTAGATAATGGTACTTTCTTTTCTGTAAGCCAAGTTGATTCTTCTTTTGGATCATACTGTTCAATAAAAGAAATCACTTCTTTTGTAATTGGTGTTGGTGTAGAGGCACCGGCCGTTACTGCAACCGTTTGAGCATCCTTAATCCAATCTAAATTAAGCTCGGAAATATCGCCAATACGGTAGGCCTTCGTGCCAGCAATTTCTTCGGAAACTTGAGCAAGCCTGTTCGAGTTATTACTTTTCGGATCTCCAACAACGATAAGGACATCTGCAGCCCCTGCTTGCTCTGCAACCGCTTCTTGGCGTACTTGAGTAGCAAGACAAATTTCTTTATGAAATTCAGCTTGAGGATATTTCTCTTTGATTTCTTCCATGATATCGCCGACATCCCATTGGCTCATGGTTGTTTGATTTGTAACGAGAATTTTTTCATTTGTTAATGTTAACGCTTGAACATCGTCAATCGTTTCAACTAAGTGAACGATCTCAGGTGCAACCCCAACCGCTCCTTCAGGTTCAGGATGTCCCTTTTTACCAATATATATAATTTGATAATTTTCGTCTTTCTTCTGACGAATTAAATCATGCGTGCTACTCACATCCGGGCAGGTGGCATCTAAGGTAACTAACCCTTTTTCTTTAGCTCTTTCTCGAATTTTAGGTGATACACCATGTGCGGTAAAGATAACCGTACCGCTTTGGACTTGGTCTAAAATATCATCACGGTTTTTCCCATCTAAAGTAATAATGCCTTCTTCTTCAAATGCATCAGTCACGTGTTTGTTATGGACAATCATGCCAAGGATATAAATTGGCCTCGGTAAGGTTTTATCGAGTGATGCGTTTTTAGCAATCACCATTGCGTCTACTACACCATAGCAGTAGCCCCTTGGTGATATTTTGATGACGTTCATTGAATATCCTCCCTATATCTGAAACATATATTTTGTATTATATAATTGTAAATAAAACATTGGATGAATGAAATTACTCATCTCTTCTAATCTATTATATAAGACATAAAGCAATAACACAAAAAGGAGAATTGATAAAAGAAATCCATGGTGAGTTAAGCTCTATTCTATTGTTCCGTAAGGACGAATGAAAATAAGACAATGAAGGTGATAGATAGGTCCACTTTGCATGTTGGTACTTAAGAGATGACTCTAACAATGTTTTTAATTCATTTAATGAAGGAAATGAGCAATTTACAATAAAATAAAAACTCGCCAAAATGGCGAGCGCTAAGCACATGACTAAACATACAGTTTCGGTACAGACTGACCACCCGCTTTTTTAGGGGGTTGTTGAGTTGGCTGGTCTTCTAAAGACTCCATAGTGACTGATTTTTCTTTTTTAGTTTTCATTGCTGACATAGAAGGATGACTATCCTTTATCGGAGATGGTGAGCTAGATTCATTTTCTTCCTCTTTTTCTTCCGTTGTTGAACTCATATTCTTAAGACCGCGATAAAGCTTCCACATTGAAGGGATATTTTTAACCATCGGACCGTACTGTTGAACCATTGGACCGATTTGCCCTGCAGTATTTAAGAATTTTTGTGTATTTGTTAAAAAACCACTTATATTTGTTGGGTTTGTTATCGTTTGGAGAATACCTGCTCCACCAGCGGCTCTAGATTCTGTGGCAGCATTAGTAGCAGTGTTTACAGCTGCCTGCGCACCAGAACCACCTCTACCACCAAGGATTTTGGATAATAGACCTCCACTTCTTGAAGATCCGTTATTTCTCATTCCACCATTATTTCTTGGTTGTGTTGGTCCGTATGGAGTCATTCTGGGTGGAAATGGTGGCCTACCTGATAAGTTTTGCATCATTTGTGGTGTTTGGTGTGGTGGAGGGAAGCCTGGTCTCTGCCCTCGATTTGGTCCCATTCCTGGATACATCACATCTCCTCCTCTCAAAAGGGGATTTTACTTTCATTGTATGCAAAAAGGAGAAATGGGTTTATCTTTATAAAAGGATAAGAAGGAATAACAAGTATAACTGGTTATTTACCTGGAATTTTATTATAATAATATGATGGAGTAAATGTTTGCGATTTTAAGTGATCATGTGTGCAAGTACTTATGATCATTTCATAACGATAATGAGGAGTTAAAAAAATGAATGAAACAAGATTTGAAAGGTATGAGTTTAAACCTTTTATTATAGAAGCAGTAAAGAAGTTAGGGTTTTTTGAACCAACAGATATACAGGAAAGATTAATACCGACTGTCTTAAAAGGGGAAAGTGCCATTGGTCAATCCCAGACAGGTACAGGTAAAACACACGCTTATATTCTGCCAATGGTTGAAAAAATTCAAACAAACAAAAAAGGTGTACAAGCAATTATCACTGCACCAACTAGAGAGCTAGCCAACCAAATTTATCAAGAAGTTTTAAAAATCACGAGCCATAGTGAAGAAGCTATCGCAGTTAAGCTCTTTATCGGAGGTACAGATAAACAAAGAACAATTGAAAAGCTTAAAACGCAACCGCAAATAGTTGTTGGTACACCGGGAAGAATTAATGATTTAGTGAAAGAGCAGGCATTGCTTATCCATACAGCTTCATTGTTAGTTGTGGATGAGGCGGACTTAATGTTGGATATGGGCTTCTTGGAAGATGTTGACCAAATTGCGTCATACATGCAAGAGAAATTGCAAATGCTTGTGTTTTCAGCTACCATCCCAGAGAAGCTTAAACCATTTTTGAAAAAATATATGGAAAACCCAAAATATGTTCATGTAGAGCCGAAGCAACCAACCGCAGCTAAAATCGAACATCAACTCTTACCTTCAAGACACCGCAACAAAGTAAATCTTGTGTTTGATGCTTTACAGTCTTTTAACCCGTATTTAGCCATCGTGTTTACGAATACGAAGAAAAAGGCAGATGAAGTCGCAGATGGTTTAATGGCTAAAGGCTTGAAAGTCGGAAGAATTCACGGAGATTTGAATCCACGAGAACGAAAGAAAATGATGAAGCAAATCGTTGATCTCGAATTCCAATATATCGTAGCAACTGATTTAGCTGCTAGGGGTATTGATATTAAAGGAATTAGTCACGTAATTAACTACGAATTACCTACAGACTTAGATTTTTATATTCATCGTGTAGGTAGAACAGCAAGAGCAGGCACTTCAGGTATCGCCTTAACGATTTATGATCCAACAGATGAAGACGCATTAAATAAATTAGAGAAAATGGGCGTTACTTTTACTCATATTGATTTTGTTAAAGGAAATTGGGTAACACTTGACGATCGTAATAAAAGAAAAAACAGACAACGTCAAACAGATGAGATTGATAAAAAAGCTAGTTCACTTATACAAAAACCGAAAAAAGTAAAACCAGGATACAAAAGAAAGCGCAAATGGGAAATGGAAAAGATAAAGAAGAGAGAAAGAAGGATTAAAAGAAAATAAGAGAGAGGGATATTGTATGTTGAAAATAGGATCCCATGTTTCGATGAGCGGAAAAAAAATGTTATTAGCAGCCAGTGAAGAAGCAGCTTCTTACGGGGCGAATACATTTATGATTTACACAGGTGCTCCCCAAAACACGAGAAGAAAGAAAATAGAAGATTTAAATATAGAAGCTGGCCTAGCTCATATGAAGGAAAATGGCATAAGTGATATTGTTGTTCATGCCCCTTATATTATAAATATAGGGAATACAACGAACCCAGCTACATTCGAATTAGGAGTGAATTTTCTACGTTCTGAAATCGATCGTACAGAAGCGCTTGGGGCAAAGCAAATTGTCTTGCATCCTGGTGCACATGTCGGAGCAGGTGCAGAAAACGGTATCGCCAGGATCATTGAAGGTTTAAATGAAGTACTAAATGGCGATGAAAATGTGCAAATTGCGCTTGAAACAATGGCTGGAAAAGGGTCAGAATGTGGAAGAGATTTTGAAGAACTAGCGAAAATTATTGATGGTGTAACTCATAATGAACATTTATCTGTTTGTTTTGATACTTGTCATACTCATGATGCTGGATATGATATTGTTAATGACTTTGATGGTGTATTAAATGAATTTGATAAAATCATTGGTATCGATCGATTAAAGGTTCTTCATATTAATGATAGTAAAAACATTCAGGGAGCTAGGAAAGACCGCCATGAAAATATTGGATTTGGTCATATCGGTTTTAAGGCACTAAACAACATTGTTCATCATCCACAACTTACGACAATACCGAAAATCTTGGAAACCCCTTATGTTGGCGAGGACAAGAAAAATAAGAAACCGCCATATCAATTCGAAATCAATATGTTACGTAAAGAAGCGTTTAATAAAAATCTATTAGAAGATATTTTAGCACAATAAAAAAGCATGGAGGAGAGGGATCCTCTATGCTTCTTCTTTGCCCTTCTAATGGTCTGTTTAAATCGTAGATGTCAATGGCACTGGTAATAGACTTAAGAATTAGTAAACATAAGAAATATTTGGTTGACTGACTTTGCCGTGTCTACACCTGCAATATTGGCAATTTCTTTGACAAGTTTCTTTCGTTCATTTTCATTAAAGATATTCACCTTTTTACCGCGAAGATATTGGGCGATTTGCTCCGCTTCTGAGCGGCTAACTGAGATATTAAATTGTTTTCCATACTTTAATAATTCATCTGCGGTAATGTGATTGACTTTGTGATTAATGATGTTCTCAAAGATTTTCATGTGCATCACTCCTCATTAAACTGTATGCACCTGTACAGTAAAATTTGCCTTTTTTTCTACAAAAATTGATGAAACAAGCCTCATTTCACTCCTTTACAAGGTTAGGAACTTCATGTATACTACTCCTTGTACTAAATCGTAATGATTCTTAAAACGAAGGTGAATAAGATGGAAACACGGCAAGAGCCAGTGATTAAAATAGAGGATGTTTCCTTTAGATATGAAAAAAATAATGTATTAGAGCGGGTAAATTTAACTGTAAATGAAGGAGACTTCTTAGCCATTGTAGGTCCAAATGGTTCTGGAAAATCAACACTTCTCAAGTTAATATTGAACTTATTAAAATTACAAAATGGGAAAATCACTCTTTTCGGGGAAGAAATGAATCAATTTAAGGACAGGCAAAAAATTGGCTTTGTCTCGCAAAAGGCAAATTCATTTAATACAGGTTTTCCGGCAACGGTATTTGAAGTTGTTGCTAGTGGGTTAACAAAAAAACTTGGACTATTTAAATGGATGAAAAAGGAAGATAGGCGTCATGTTATAGACGCTATAGATTCTGTTGGATTACGCGAGTATGAAACGAGTAATGTGGGAGAGTTATCTGGAGGTCAGCAACAACGGGTGTTTATTGCAAGAGCGTTAGTAAGTGAACCTAAATTACTTATATTAGATGAACCGACTGTTGGTGTAGATGCACAACATGTGCAATCTTTTTATCATATGCTTGAAGATCTGAATAAAAACCGTGGCATTACGCTTTTACTCGTTACACATGATATAGGGACAATTTCTGAGCGGGTATCACATGTTGCATGTATGAATAAAACTCTTCATTTCCACGGGAAAACAGAGGAATTTGAGCGTCTTGATAAAGCTGAAATGTCGACGTTTTATGGACATGACGTTCATATCTTATCCCATGATCATCACCACCATCATGAAGGGGTGAGATAATGATTGCTGCTATATTTGAATATGAGTTTTTACAAAATGCTTTTTTAACTGGTATGATTATTGGTATTATTGCCCCTTTACTTGGTGTGTATATTGTAGTAAGGCGGTTATCATTGATAGCAGATGCGCTTAGTCATGTAACGTTAGCTGGGATTGCAGCAAGCTTATTACTTGAAAAGAAACTAACCGGTTTTAGCGGAGTCAATCCTGTTTATATGGGGATGGCTTTTTCCGTTACAGGATCTGTGTTTATTGAAAAATTAAGGTCTGTATATAAGCATTATCAGGAGCTTGCCATTCCTATTATTCTTTCTGGGGGAACCGGTCTTAGTGTAATATTTATTTCACTAGCTGATGGCTTCAATTCAGATCTGTTTGGTTACCTATTTGGTAGCGTTAGTGCAGTAAGTAGAGAAGATCTATGGCTTATTATCATCATTTCGGTGATTATTATAGCCATTATTGTTTCTTTATATAAAGAACTATTCTTATTATCTTTTGATGAGGAGCATGCGCAAGCATCTGGTATTCCAGTAAAAATTGTTCATTTTATTTTTATTGTTATGGTGGCACTTGTTATCGCTTCATCAATGCGTATCGTTGGAATTCTCCTCGTATCCGCACTTATGACTTTACCAGTTGCTGCGAGTATGCGGATTGCAAAGGGCTTTAAGCAAACGATTTTATTGTCAGTTATTTTTGGAGAAGTGTCAGTACTTGGCGGTTTATTTTTAGCATATTACTTAGATCTTGCTCCTGGAGGAACCATTGTGATCATTGCTGTGTTAATATTATTAGTAACGATACTTTTAAAGAAAGTAAAGACATCTAGACCAGCTAAAGTATAATTGCAAAAAAAGGGTGAATCAGTCATGAATGTGAGTGGCGCATTAGAACTGTTGAAAAATCGAGGCTATAAGCATACAGGCAAGAGAGAAGAAATGCTTGCACTATTTGCAGATAGTAATAAGTACTTAACGGCAAGAGAAGTCTTAGAGGAAATGAAACCAGATTATCCGGGCTTGAGCTTTGATACCATTTATCGTAATTTATCTTTGTTTGTGGACTTAGATATTCTTGAGATGACCGAGTTATCTGGTGAAAAACATTTTCGGTTTACTTGTTCTCATGAACATCATCATCATCATTTTATCTGTCTGGATTGTGGAAAAACGAAAGAAATAGAAACTTGTCCGATGAATACTTTGGCAGAAAACTTAAAAGGATATGATGTTTCTGGGCATAAATTTGAAATTTACGGCAAATGCCCAGAATGTTGTTAATTGGAAAAACCCCTCTTATAAGAGGGGTTTCAGCTTGTAGACAAAGTCTAAGAATTAGACCAAGTCTACAAGCTTTTTTTGTATAATAGAATGGAATCGATTTTTTGTGGGGGATATAAAATGTTATCAAAACACGTTGAAGATGGAAGAAATCAAATTGAAATGGTTGCGTTGGATCAACTTGTTCCAGATGATCATCTGGTCAGGAAGGTTGAACAATCGATTGACTTTGAATTCATTTATGATCTGGTAAAAGATAAGTATTGCTTAGACAATGGTCGACCGAGTGTTGATCCCGTTGTTCTAATTAAAATGGTCTTCATACAATACCTTTTCGGCATACGCTCAATGCGTCAAACCATAAAGGAAATCGAAACCAACGTGGCTTATCGATGGTTTATTGGCTATGGGTTCACCGAGAAGATTCCTCATTTTTCAACCTTCGGTAAAAACTACGCACGACGCTTTCACGATACAGATCTATTTGAACAAATTTTCTATCGCATTCTAAAAGAAGCGATGACCAAGGGATTGGTCGATCCATCCATTGCTTTTATTGATTCTACTCATGTAAAAGCGAACGCTAATAAGAAGAAATTTGAAAAAAAAATAGCCCGAGTCGAAACGAGATCATATCAGAATCAGTTAGATGAAGAGATTAATATCGATCGTGAGAAACACGGAAAAAAGCCCTTCCCCCCGCAGAATAAAGAAGAGTCAAAAGAAATAAAAGTTAGCACGACAGATCCTGAAAGTGGTTATTACGTAAAAGATGAACGCGAAAAACTATTTGCGTATTCGTTTCATACGGCGAGCGACTCCCGTGGGTTTATCTTAGGGTCACTGGTCACCGGAGGGAATGTTCACGATAGTCGGATGTTGGACAAACTCGTCACTCAAGTCACAGATAAAGTCGGTAAGCCCCATTCTATCGCTGTTGATGCAGGATATAAAACACCACACATCGCTAAATTCTTAATGGACCAAGACATCAGACCTGTTATGCCTTATACACGTCCAAAAACGAAAGACGGATATCTTAGAAAATACGAATACGTTTACGATGAATATTTTGACGCCTATCTATGTCCCGAAGGACAAATTCTATCTTACCGTACGACGACAAGAGACGGGTACAAACAATACGCTTCAAATCCTTTGGAATGTAAAGACTGTCCTCTGTTAGAACGTTGTACGCAAAGTAAGAATCATACCAAAATGATTCATAGACATGTATGGCAGGAGTACATAGAGGAAGTAGATCATTTGAGACATACCGAACGTAATAAAACTCTATATGCGAAACGTAAAGAAACGATCGAACGAGTCTTTGCGGACGCAAAAGAAAAGCATGGCATGCGTTGGACGACCTTAAGAGGTATTAAAAAAGTTTCAATGCAGGCGATGCTTACGTTCGCTGCCATGAATCTTAAGAAATTGGCAAACTGGACATGGCGAGGGTCATGTCCAACCTAAAAAAGAAGAAAAATCTTTGACAACAATAGAAAACCCCACCTTCGCTTAATGCAAAGTTGGGGTTTGTCTACGGTCTGAAACCCCTCTTATAAGAGGGGTTTTTTTATATGAAGATAGTAAGATTACACAGATACTTTTAACCAATTCTCTACCCATGTGGCTGCTTCCTTCCAGCTTGTCACCCTTTTTACGCCGTCTGGAGTCGGTAAGCGGTTATAGGGTGTATCGAACAATATGACGGGAATTTGACACGCCTCATGGATCATAACAGCATTATCATGTTTATCTTCGAAGAATATGTCAATATCATATTGTTTAGCTGCTGAGACTTTATCATGAGAGCCAATAAGATCAATATGATCAAAAGTAATGCCATTCTGTGTGAACCAATTTTCAGTTACACTCATCAAATGAGTTGAGCGTGCACTAATAAAAAATAGTTCATGCTCTTCTTTCCATTTTGTTAATATTGATTTTGCGTTAGGTACAATGGTTGACTGGCGATAAATTTCCGGTTCATTTTCTTTAAACCATTGATCGAATGCTTGAGGTTCTATATCTACAAGCGGATACAAGTCATATTGTTTTATGTCTTCTAAAGTAAGTTGTAGCCCAAATGCTTTGTTCATAAAAGGAATCATTGCCGCTGGACTCGTGACAGTTCCATCGATATCAATTCCGAATCGTTTTTTCATTTCATTGCTCTCCTTTAAAACTTGAACATATAACCGTTCACTTCATTTTTTCTTTACTTCCTAATTTTAGCTGAAACTTTTCATTATATAAACCATAAAAGCCTTTTTGTTGCTAGAAAATCTTAACACAAGTAAAAGTGTAAAGCTTGTTAATAATAATAAATGCTCCACCACAGAAAAGTGGATACCATTAAAGCGAGGGATCATGATGGCAGATCAGATGCGTAAATATGATGAAGATCAGCTTCGTCGTGACAGAGTTGACGAGAACCAGTATGAAGTCTCAAGCGATTATTCAGAAGAAACTGCAGCCGAAATTGCTGCTCCTGTAACTTATGATGAGGACAGGGGAAGGGATATTGACGATAGAAAAGGGACGCGTAGTGGTGGCCGAGGAGTAGGTATTACTGCTTTAGTATTATCAATCCTTTCACTATTCATTATGCCGATATTTCTTGGAGCTGCAGGGATCGTACTTGGTATTGTTGCAAATAGCAAAGGAGCTAGAGGATTTGGCACTTGGGCGATTGGTATCGGTATAGTATCGCTTTTAGTAGGGATTTTTATTATGCCATTCTTTTAAATATAAACAACAAGCGCCTAGGAGTATCCCTAGGCGCTTTGTTTATTTAAACTGTTTCTTTGGCATTTTCTTCTTCTTCTTTTTGTTTTGCAAAATACTCTTCAGCTATTTTATCAATTTCAATCTTTAATTCATCGACCATTGTATCTTCTGGTACTTTGCGAACAATTTTCCCTTTGCGGAATAATAAACCTTCACCTCGTGCTCCAGCGATGCCAATGTCAGCTTCTCTTGCTTCACCAGGGCCGTTAACGGCACAGCCCAACACAGCGACTTTAATTGGTGCTTTAATTGTTGAGATATATTCTTCAACTTCATTCGCGATACTAATTAAGTCGATTTCGATACGACCACAAGTCGGACAAGAAATGAGTGTCGCAGCATTCGATGATAAACCATATACTTTTAACAGCTCTCTAGCCACTTTTACTTCTTCAACTGGATCAGCACTTAATGAAATTCTTAACGTATTTCCGATACCTTTATGAAGAATTGCGCCTAATCCAGCAGCACTTTTTACTGTACCGGCAAATAATGTTCCGGATTCAGTAATCCCTAAGTGTAGTGGATAATCAAAAGCTTGAGCTGCTTTTTCATAAGCTTCAATCGCTAAATTGACATCTGACGCTTTCATAGAGACGATAATATCATGGAAGTCTAGGTCTTCCAGAATTTTAATATGGTGAAGTGCACTTTCAACCATTCCGTCTGCCGTAGGATAGCCGTATTTTTCTAAAATACGTTTTTCTAATGAACCTGCATTTACACCAATACGAATAGGAATACCTTTCGCTTTAGCAGCTTTTACAACAGCTTCCACTTTTTCGCGTTTTCCAATATTACCTGGGTTAATTCTAATCTTGTCAGCTCCACCTTCAATGGCTTTTAAAGCTAACTTATAATCAAAATGGATATCAACGACAAGTGGAATATCGATTTGTTTTTTTATATCAGCAATCGCATTAGCTGCCCTTTCATCTGGACATGCTACGCGAACAACTTGGCATCCTGCTTCTTCTAAACGTTTAATTTGCGCAACGGTTGCTTCTACATCATGAGTTTTCGTTGTAGTCATACTTTGAATAAATAATTCATTACTTCCGCCAATGGTTAGCGGTCCCACTTTTACCGGACGAGTTTTCGTACGATGTATCATTTCACTCAATGGAGATTCGCTCCTTTATATATATAAAATATATTTGAACTTCTCAATGTAAGCTCTTATCATCAACTATTGTATCAATGAAGTGATTGAATTGACAAGAAATAGATGCTAAGCATTTAGTTTTCATTATTATATGAAGGAAATTTATAGGTATTACCGTATTGAATTTCTTCAGGCTTTATTCCATTATTTAATGTGCTGAAATCTTCAGCGATAACATTAATTGGAAGATTTTCGATGTTCATATTTTGCTGTTCAATAATGGATAAAACGGTATCTCCCCGATTCACTTCTTTTTCAAAATAAGGAAGGCCTACCTCTTGTTCGTCTTTTTCTAAATTTGTGACCTCTGCAGCAACGGGTGCAATATGTTTAGGGAGAGTTCCTTTGGAAAGATCGACGTATACAGCAAATGAAATGATAATAATTAAGATGAAGGCTGAAATTCTTCTCATATTTACAAGCTCCCGTCATTTTAGAATAACCATTATCATACTTATGCATGTCCACATCTAATTAGAACAGATTATGTATAAAAAAAACTGTAGACGGTATATGCGTCTACAGTATGATTCCACTATTGTTCAGGTATTTCCTTTTTCTGATGAGGTATTTCTTTGATGGCTAACATAAGAATGATGATGGATATTAACCAGTTAATAAGTGCTCCATTTGGAACAACGGTTTGTAGTGTGTCCATGATAATAAAAAATACGGTTGATAATGTGATACTATAAGCGGCTATTCGCCACATGTAGCGATAAGGAAGGGTCTTCTGAACAATTCTCACAATCATTATACCGAGTAAGGCAATAATGGAAATTTCTATTAAGCGCATGGCTACAGAAAATAAATACAGTACAATAGCGACGATACTAATTAATATGATTAACCAAGAATCTGCCGCTTGTATTAATTCAATAACAGTTGATTTATCAATATTGATATCACCGAGCATACTATAGCTATAGGATTGTTGATTGTTTCCGCTAATAAACACCAATTCGTCTTGTAGAATGGCAATGGTATCATTTGTTTGCAATATTTCATCTTTCTTTACAATATTATTTGAGTCAAAAATAATGGTCACACCATCATTCTCAACAGTAATAGGTGCTGTTTCATTTGCTTGTAATGTCCCATTAGTAATCTCAAATTCAGGCAAATCATCCGTTATTGTTGATTCCATTGATTGTACACCATTAAAGACGGATGTACTGAGAAAAAAAATAGTGGGGATAATGGATAGGAAAGTGAGAAAAAAAACATAACCTATTGTCTTTCCTATACCTTGCTGACGAAAGGTTGCAATGTCTTTTGGAGAATAAATGCTTCTTATAAATTGTTTAATGATATTCAAAAATTTTCCACGTCCTTACTTGTCATTATTCTATTTATTTTAACGACAATACTTTCGTCATACAAGAATAATAAGTTTTTTGAATAATTAACCTTTTGTCATCTAATTGTAACATAAGAGAAAAATATTAAAGGTTTGTAAATTTAACCGTTACACTATTTACATTAATAGAGAAAGCTTTAATAATAGTGTGGGGTTTACATTTAGTGTTGAAAAACTTTCTAGGGGTTGAATAGCTTGGAATTAGATATTCAAAAGATGATATTTGAGTTTGTCGGTGGATTAGGTATTTTCCTTCTCGGGATAAAAACGATGGGAGATGGTCTACAAAAGTCAGCTGGAGATCGTCTTAGAGATATTTTGGATAAATTCACCACAAACCCATTAATGGGTGTTTTAGCAGGAATGTTAGTAACGATGCTTATTCAAAGTAGTTCAGCAACGACGGTGTTAACAGTAGGATTAGTTAGCGCTGGGTTTATGAATCTACGTCAAGCAATAGGCGTAATTATGGGTGCGAATATTGGGACAACCTTTACAGCGTTTATAATTGGTCTAGATATTGGTGAATATGCGTTACCAATCCTAGCGATTGGGGTATTATGCTTAGTATTCTTTAAAAATAACCGTATGCAAAACATTGGGTCTATTATATTTGGTTTTGGAGCATTGTTTTATGGATTAGAGTTAATGGGCGGTGGTATGAAACCGTTAAGTAACTTACAAAGCTTTCATGACCTGACAGTTAGTATGAGTGAGATTCCAGTATTAGGTGTTCTTGTGGGAACTGTGCTTACAGTCATTGTACAAAGCTCAAGTGCGACAATTGGAATATTGCAAGGTTTATTTTCTGAAGGGTTAATTAGCTTAGATGCAGCTCTTCCAGTTTTATTTGGAGATAATATTGGTACAACGATAACTGCTATTTTAGCTTCACTTGGGGCTACTGTGGCAGCTAAACGAGCAGCGCTAGTCCACGTGACGTTTAATTTAATTGGAGCTACGATCTTTTTAATATTACTGCATCCTTTTACTTTATTGGTTGAAATGTTCCAAGCGAATCTTGGACTGAATCCAGAGCTGACAATTGCGTTCGCTCATGGAACATTTAATATTACTAACACGTTGATTCAACTGCCATTTGTGGCTGTTCTGGCGTATATTGTGACGAAGCTTATACCGGGTGAAGATACAGTGATTGAGCAAAAAGCCAAACATTTAGACGCTGTTTTTATTCAACAATCGCCATCAATTGCTCTTGGACAAGCGAAAGAAGAGGTACTTCGAATGGGTCAATTTGCTGTTGAAGGATTAAATGAAACACGATCATTTTTAATAGATGGTTCGCCTAAACATGGTGAAAAAGCTTATCAAATCGAAAGTGCGATAAACAATCTGGACAGACAAATTACAGATTATCTTATTCAGCTTTCTAGAAGTTCTTTATCTAATAACGAATCGTCTGAACATACGGTTCTAATGGATACGATTCGAGATATTGAAAGAATGGGTGACCATTTCGAAAATATCGTTGAATTAATGGATTATAAGAAAGCAAATAAGGTAAGTATTACGGAATCCGCTATGAAAGATTTAGATGATATGTTCCAATTAACGATCTCTACGGTTTCTGAAGCATTAGAAGCGCTAGACCATAATGATAAAGAAGCAGCACAACATGTTGTACAAAAAGAAGATCAAATAGATAAAATGGAACGTAAATTACGTAAACAGCATATCATTCGCTTAAGTGAAGGAGTATGTTCTGGACAAGCAGGGATTGTATATGTGGATATCTTAAGTAATCTCGAACGAATCGGTGATCATGCAGTTAATATTGCAGAGGCTGTATTAGGCGAAGATTGAGTATTATAAAGAGGTAAGGATGGGTTCCTTACCTCTTTTTTTAAAATCTTTCGATGGAAAAGATAACATTTTAATGTTTTAATTATGGCGAGACTATGAGAAGTTTTTGTTATGAATAGGAGGGAACGGTTATGGATATTTTAGCTTGGGCAATCATTATCATCTTATTTGTTATAGCTTTTATCGGATTGATATATCCAATTATCCCGAGTGTACTTTTTATTGCTGCTGGCTTTATTGTTTATGGATTATTCTATTCCTTTGAACCTTTTGGTGTACTGTTTTGGTCCATCCAAATTTTATTTGTAATATTACTATTTGGTGCCGACTATATCTCCAATATGGTTGGTGTGAAAAAATATGGTGGGACAAAAGCTGGAATATGGGGAAGCACTATTGGAATACTAGTAGGGCCTTTTGTTATCCCGGTGGCAGGTATATTACTTGGACCGATAGTCGGGGCAATTATCGCAGAATTAATTGTACATCGTCGCCCATTTAAGGAAGCAGTTTTAGTTGGATTTGGGTCACTTGTAGGATTCATAAGTAGCATCTTTACTAAAGGAATTGTTCAAGTAGTGATGATTATCTATTTCTTATTTGTTGTTCTATAAAAAAATAATTTTTATGTTTGATTCTATGGCAAAGTGGTATAGAAAATATAAGAAGACATTTTTAATGATGTCTGCATATGATCATATTTTTAGTAGGAGGAATGTTTACATGGCTTATGAACTACCGAAATTACCGTATGCTTATGATGCTTTAGAACCTCATATCGACAAGGAAACAATGAATATCCATCATACGAAACACCATAATACTTATGTAACTAACTTGAATAATGCAATTGAAGGAAAAAGTGCATACGCATCGAAAAGTGTAGAAGAATTAATTACCCATATAAATGATATTCCTGAAGATATCCGTACAGCTGTCAGAAATAATGGCGGTGGACATGCCAACCATTCTTTATTCTGGCAAGTTCTTTCACCAAATGGTGGGGGTACACCAACAGGCGATTTAGGAGATGCGATAGCTAGTAAATTTGGTAGCTTTGACGACTTCAAGGATGAATTTGCTAAAGCAGCTACTGGTCGCTTCGGATCGGGTTGGGCATGGTTAATTGTTGATAATGGGGAATTAGCCATAACGAGCACACCTAATCAAGACTCACCATTAATGGAAGGCAAAACACCCCTTCTTGGGCTAGATGTTTGGGAACATGCTTATTATTTAAACTATCAAAACAAACGTCCTGAGTATATTAAAGCATTTTGGAATGTTGTCAATTGGGACGAAGTAGGCAGAAGATATCAAGAAGCGAAGTAAAAGCTAAATGAAAATATATAATAGTAAAAAAAGCGCTATTCATTGGAATAGTGCTTTTTTACATTTCTGTTCGATAAATGTCACTCCTTCCTAATGTATGGGATTCAATTGTTAGACATAATTGTTTCTTTATAAAAAGACCAAGCGACATGAAATATTTTTCCAATGGGGATCTTCCTTTTCTTGCATAACTCCATCGTTTTTGAAGGAGACTATTTGTAGAATCGAAGGGGAGTTTTTTTATGAGTAAATTGCAGAGAGTGATTGGAAATATTGAGCCGACCAGAGACCTTGTTTTGTTGCTGCTAATTGGAGGATTATATTCCTTAAGTGTTGCGTTATCCAATACTTTTGTGAATATTTTTTTGTGGAAGCAATCTGGTGAATACGTGGATTTAGGCTTATATAACCTCGCTGCTGTTGTTCTGCAACCTATTGCATTTATTATTGCGGGCAAATGGGCGAAAAAAGTAGATCGTGTTATTGTTCTAAGGTTAGGGGTTATATTTCTTGCCTTCTTTTATATTTCTGTGCTTCTTGTAGGGGATAAAGCGTCGTCATATCTCCTTTTATTAGGTTCTTTATTAGGTATAGGTTCTGGTTTTTATTGGCTTGCTTTTAATGTATTAACATTTGAAATAACGGATCCAGAAAATCGAGACTTTTTTAATGGTTTTCTCGGGTTACTTTCATCATTTGGTGGTATGATTGGACCTATTTCTGCCGGTTTAATTATTTCAAAAATGAAGGCGTATACTGGTTATTCAGTCATTTTTGGAATTTCATTAGCTTTGTTCGCGATTGCCGTATTTTTAAGTTTTTCTATTAAAAGACGTCCAGCAAATGGAAAGTATTTTTTTAAGCGGATTATTAAGGAACGAAAGTATAATAAAAATTGGAAGAGGATTACAAATGCCCATTTTTTCCAAGGGTTTCGTGAAGGTACATATGCGTTTGTCGTTTCTGTCTTTGTGTTTATAGCTACGGGGAGCGAATTAGCACTTGGTACATTCGGATTAATAAATTCAGGTATTGCATTAGTTTGTTATTATATTGCTTCAAGGTGGATTAAGAAAGAGCATAGGAAAAGAGCAGTATTAGTTGGAGGTGTGTTATTATTTCTGTCAATTTTCCTGTTAGTATTTCATATAACCTACGTTAACCTTTTGCTTTATGCTGCATTAATTGCCATCGCATATCCTTTATTACTCGTTCCTTATTCTTCAATGACTTATGATGTAATAGGCACAGCGTGGAAAGCAGCAGAAATGAGAATTGAATATATTGTTGTCAGGGAATTATTCTTGAACATCGGTAGAGTATTATCTTTGTTGTTCTTTATAGTGGGTGTAATCTATTTTGATGATCATGTGATCTTGCCGATATTGCTAGTAATATTAGGTGTTGGGCATAGTATGATCTATTTCTTTATTAAGAATATCGAATGATGTGAAAAAAAATATTCAAAATAACTATCATTTCCTTATAGTTATGAATAGAATTATTTTTGGTTTTCTTTTAAAATAAGTATATGTAATTAAGAGGGAAGTGTGGTTTTAGCAATTGAATAAGAAGAAAAAGAAGAATCGTGTGTCCTTTCGGTTGAACATGCTTTTCTTAATTGTCTTTGTGTTGTTCTCTGTACTTATTTTTAGATTAGGGTTTGTTCAGATTGTCTACGGTGATGACTATAAACGAGAAATAGAACGAACAGAAGAAATCACTGTAAATAACCCTGTACCTAGGGGAAAGATGTTTGATAGTACAGGAAAGATTATTGTCGATAATATCCCGCAGAATGCCATTACATATACGAATAATGGAGCTAGTCAAGAGGAAATGCTTGATACTGCTGAGAAATTAGCGGAACTAATTGAAAAAGAGACAGAAAAAGTCACGGAACGAGATGAAAAAGATTATTGGATTATGATTAATCCTGATCGCGCGGATGAAAAGGTAACAGAGAAAGAAAAGCAAAATATTCGCGAGGACGAAGAAGCCGATTACGATAAAGATGTCTATCAATTAACATTAGATCGTATTACGGAAGAAGAATTGGATGAACTGACAGAAGACGACTTGGAAGTGCTGGCGATCTATCGAGAGTTCTCTAGTGGGTATGCCTTTACACCACAAGTTGTTAAAAATGATGGAGTAACTGCAAAGGAATTCGCCCTAGTAAGTGAAAATTTAGATTATCTTCCAGGGGTTGATACAACAACTGATTGGGACCGTTACTATGCTTTTGATAATACATTGAAATCTGTCCTTGGATCTGTTTCGTCTTCTGAAGAAGGTATTCCGAAAGAAATGCTTGATTACTATTTAGCAAGAGATTATTCAAGAAATGACCGTGTAGGTAAAAGTTATCTTGAATATCAATACGAAGAAGTCCTCCATGGTCAAAAAGCCAAAGTGAAAAATGTCACTGATAAAGGTGGTACGATTCTAGAAACGGTGACAATTTCAGAAGGGCAGCGGGGGAAAGATTTAGTATTAAGTGTCGATATGGATTTACAATTAGCAACAGAAAAAATCATTGAAGAAGAGTTGCGTGCGGCTAAACAAACTGGAGGAACCAGTCTTTTAGATAGAGCCTATGTCGTGTTAATGGATCCGTATAGCGGCGAAATCTTAACAATGGCTGGTAGAAGGCTTGTGAAAGATGAGGAAACAGGCCAAACAAGAATGACAGATGATGCATTAGGAAATATTACGACCACTTATAATGCCGGTTCCGTAGTCAAAGGGGCTACGATTCTTACGGGCTATAAGGAAGGCGTGATTCAGCCTGGTACAGTAATTAATGACCAGCCACTAAAAATTGCTGGTACACCTGTAAAAAAATCATGGAAAACGTTCGGACCAATTAGTGATTTGTATGCATTAAGGGTTTCATCCAATGTGTATATGTTTGAAACAGCCATTCGAATTGGAGGCGGCACATATCGCTATAATAAATCATTGCCGTTAGATCCTAAAGGGTTTGATACAATCAGAGAATCGTTTGCTCAGTTTGGTTTAGGCGTTAGAACAGGGATTGATCTACCAAATGAACAAACAGGATTTAAAGGAATGAGTCAACTCCCTGGATTTATGTTGGACTTAGTGATTGGACAGTATGATACGTACTCTAATATGCAGCTCGTGCAATATGTGTCCACGATTGCTAACGGCGGGAATAGAATGGAGCCTCATGTAGTAAAAGAAATTAGGGAACCTTTATTAGAAAATGAAGAATTAGGCCCTATTGTAGAAGAAATATCGCCGAAAGTTCTTAATAAACTTGATATGGATGCTTCTTGGATTGAACGTGTAAAAGAGGGCTTCCGTCAAGTTGCACAAGAACAACAAGGTACGGCACTATCCTTCTTTGGTGATAAAGAGTATGACCCTGCAGGTAAAACAGGTACAGCAGAGGCTTTCTATGATGGACCACTACGTAGCAATTATGATGAGCCACCTGAAGTAATGAATATCAGCTATGTTGGTTATGCACCTTCTGATAAACCAGAAGTGGCAATTGCGGTCATGGTCCCTTGGGCCTATGAAGGTGGAAGTGGCCATAAAGCAAATATGATTATTGCCGAACGCGTCATGGATGAATACTTTGAACTAAAAGAAGAACGTGCGAAAGAAGAAAGTAAGAAACCAGAAGATTTAACGAAGCAAGAAGTAATTGATGTTAACAAAGAAGAGGAAGAATAAGCTTGTGTGTTTTGAAAAACACAGGCATAACAGATATAAACTAACAATCAAACTCGGATTCACCCTTTTTTGAAGGATGAATCCGAGTTATTTTTATGCTTTTTGTTTTTAACATCAGTAATGAAAGAGGCAAAGAAGGCTGACAATCCTACACAACTACCTCTATATTTTCGTTCTTTTTACTAAGGAGTGCCTCGACTATTCCTATGTTTATTACCTCTGCGATTTACAGCATTGTTTGTTTGTAAGGTAATGTCACTCGATTCCTTAAAAATAAAAATGATATATGATTATCGCTGAATTTCACTTTACATTTCTTCACATTGGTTTACAGAATATTTACACGACATTTATTTCCTATTAACGTTTAGGTCTTATGATGGGTTTGTAGGACAAAACAACTGATTTTCTAGGGGGAATATTTCTAATGAAGAAACGATTCAAGTATGTGGCATCAACATTAATGATTGGTTCTGTTCTTGCTTTTACAACGGCATGTGGAGCAAATGGCGGTGCGAACAGTTCAAGTAATGGAGAGCAAACAACTAGTGAAGAAAATCAACAGTTACAAGGAGAAATCAAAATTGATGGCTCCTCTACAGTTTATCCTATTATGGAAGCTGTTGTTGAAGAATTCAGTATGGATCAGCCAGGCGTACAAGTATCAGTCGCTTCTTCTGGAACAGGTGGAGGATTTAAACAGTTTATAGCAGGAACAACGGATATCAGTAACGCATCGAGAGAAATTAAAGATGAAGAGAAAGCCCAGATTGAAGAAGCAGGAATTGAGTATTCAGAATTAAAGCTAGCCAACGATGGATTATCAATCGTTGTAAATAAAGAGAATGATTGGGTCGATTCACTTACTATCGAAGAATTGAAAGAATTATGGATCAATACGGGAGAAACAAAAAAATGGTCAGATATTAGACCAGAATGGCCAGATGAGGAAGTCAAATTTTATTCTCCAGGAACAGACTCCGGAACGTATGATTACTTTAATGAAATCATTCTGGAGGATGAGCCAATTGTCGAACAAGCGACACTATCAGAAGATGACAACATCCTTGTTCAAGGTGTAGCAGGGGACGAAAATGCCATTGGATTCTTTGGATTTGCTTATTATGTTGAGAATCAAGATAAGTTAAAAGTTGTTCCAATCGATGGTGGGAATGGTCCGGTAGAGCCGACTCATGACACGGTTGAATCAGGGGAGTATGCACCATTATCACGTCCTTTATATATCTACGTGAAAAATGATTCCCTAAAGAATGAAGAAACATATGAATTCGTTAAGTTCACATTAGAAAATGCGGGGGCACTTTCAGAAGATGTCGGTTATGTGAAATTAAAAGATGAAGAATATGAAACAGGGTTATCAACAATTGAAGATTTAAAATAAGTGTTTGAATGATGAAGAGAGATCATCATCGTAATGAAGGGGGGATCAACTATGAATATACAACAAGAAGAAAAAGCGTTTTCTGTGCAAGAACTTATACAACAAAAAAAATCTAAAAGTAAAAATAAACTGAAGTCAGAAAAGATTGTTCCAGTTATCTTATTATTAACTGCGATTGTGTCAGTATTAACGACGATTGGGATCGTTGTAACATTATTTGTGGAAACGACGACTTTTTTCAGTCACGTAAGTATCAAAGAATTTTTTACCGCACAAAAGTGGTATCCATTTTCTGAAACACAAGGCTCATATGGAATTCTACCGCTTATTTCAGGAACGTTAAAAGTTGCTCTTATAGCTGCAGTTGTGGCAGTCCCGATTGGTCTCGCTGTAGCTATTTTCTTGAGTGAGTATGCGAGTGATCGAACAAGGAGAGTTATTAAGCCTATTTTAGAAGTATTAGCAGGCGTACCTACTATCGTTTATGGGTTTTTTGCTCTCACTTTTGTGACACCAGTGCTTAGAGAAATGATCCCATCTCTGCAAATATTCAATGCGCTTAGCCCAGGGATTGTTATCGGGATTATGATTACACCGATGATTGCCTCATTATCAGAAGATGCCATGTCGTCTGTACCTAAAGTGATGAAAGAAGGGGCTTATGCATTAGGGGCAACAAAACTTGAAGTGGCCATTAAAATTGTTATACCTGCCGCTGTTTCAGGTATTGTTGCTTCTATTGTATTAGCAATTTCAAGAGCAATAGGTGAAACAATGATTGTCGCTGTTGCAGGAGGCTCCACGCCTAACTTGAGCTTTGACGTGACAAGTAGTATTCAAACTATGACGGCTTATATTGTCCAAGTCAGTCAGGGAGATGCTGGATATGGCACGACCATCTATTATAGTATCTACGCAGTTGGATTTACATTGTTTATTTTCACCTTGTTCATGAATATGCTCGCCCAATTCATCTCCAAGCGCTTTAGGGAGGAATACTAGTATGAAATTAATTAATCATGATCAAGTACTAAAGAAAATGTCACCACGAAAATGGAAAAATTCCGTTTTTAAAGGTTTGTTCATGTTGGCGACTGCGTTTGCATTAGTGGTTCTTGCGATATTATTGTATCGCATTATCACTCAAGGAATTGGTTATTTAGACTGGCAGTTCTTGCAATCTTTACCTTCACGTGATCCAGAACAAGCGGGTATTAAAACAGCTTTAATAGGGACCATTTGGTTAATGGGTGTTGTTGCCCCTGTGACGCTTATACTTGGTGTAGGAACAGCCATTTACTTAGAGGAGTATGCGAGTAAAAATAAGTTTACCTCACTGATTCAGATTAATATATCTAACTTAGCAGGTGTCCCGTCGATTGTTTTTGGATTATTAGGATTAACGGTTTTTGTGAGAGCATTAACTTTAGGAACAAGTGTATTGGCCGCAGGCTTAACGATGAGTTTACTCGTATTACCAATCATAATCGTCGCGTCTCAAGAGGCGATTCGAAGTGTACCGATGGAATTAAGAGAAGCGTCATTTGGAATGGGAGCTAATAAATGGCAAACAATTGTAAGGGTGGTTATGCCGGCTGCATTACCTGGCATATTAACAGGAGCAATTTTAGCTCTCTCTAGAGCAATCGGGGAAACGGCACCATTAGTAGTGCTTGGTTTACCACTTTTCTTAGCGTTTTTACCTCAATCTGTTTTCGATATGTTTACTGTCTTACCAATGCAAATCTATAACTGGACGAGTAGACCGCAAGAAGAGTTTCATGCCGTTGCAGCGGGGGGCATTATTGTATTACTAGTAATGTTAATTGTGATGAATTCTATTGCTGTGTTGATCAGAAATAAATTCCAAAAAAGGTATTAAACGAGGAGTGGAGAATATGAGTACATTGGTTGCACCCAAAAAAGAAGCCGCCGATTCACTTGACAACTATAAAAATCTTAATGACAACAATAAAGTTTATCAAACAAAAGAATTAAATTTATGGTATGGAAGTAATCATGCATTAAAACAAATCAATTTAGATATTTATGAAAATGAAGTAACTGCGATTATCGGTCCATCAGGATGTGGTAAATCGACTTATATTAAAGCGTTGAACCGAATGATTGAAATGGTACCATCAGTAAAAACATCGGGAGAAATTCAATATCGTGGACGTAATATTTTTGATAAACGTTATGGTGTTGAAGAATTAAGAACAAAAGTGGGTATGGTGTTCCAAAAGCCGAATCCTTTTCCTAAATCTATCTATGAAAATGTTGTTTATGGTCCGAGAATTCATGGTATAAGAGATAAGAAAGTCCTGAATCAAATTGTTGAAAAAAGTTTAAAAGGGGCAGCGCTTTGGGATGAGGTAAAAGATAGATTGCAGGATAACGCTTATGGTTTATCAGGTGGTCAACAGCAAAGACTATGTATTGCAAGATGTTTGGCGATAGAGCCGGATGTTATTCTCATGGATGAACCTACCTCAGCGTTAGACCCGATTTCAACATTAAAGGTAGAAGAGCTTGTACAGGTATTAAAAAAAGAATATAGTATCATCATAGTGACTCATAATATGCAACAAGCAGCTAGGATATCTGACCGGACGGCCTTTTTCTTAAACGGTGAAGTTGTAGAGTTTGCAGAAACAGATAAAATCTTTTCTAATCCAACTGATAAGAGAACGGAAGATTATATTACCGGTAGATTCGGCTAATTAAGTAAAGGAGACTGATTATTTTGCCAGTACGAGAGAAGTTTGATGAAGAATTAGCAGTATTAAGAGGAAAATTATTAGACTTAGGTCATTTTGCTGAAGATGCCCTTTCTTTATCGATTCAGGCACTTGAGAATCATGATATTGAATTAGCTCTAGAGATCATGGAAAATGACAAAAAGGCAAACATATTGTACGAAGAAATTAATGACTATGCCATTTTATTAATTGCGAAACAACAACCAGTAGCTATTGACTTGCGAAGAATTATTGTCGCAATAAAGATAGCAACGGATATTGAGAGAATTGCTGATTTTGCTGTTAATATAGCTAAATCAGCTATTAGAATTGGGAAAGAAGACCATGTGAAACCAATTGTTCATATTAAACAAATGCATGCGATTTGTTTAACGATGTTAAACGATTCATTAACTGCTTTCAATGAAGAAGATCTAAAAAAAGCAAAAGCCGTTGCTGACATGGATGATGAAGTGGATGATTTATATGGGCAAACGATTGTTGATTTACTAAGAATAAGTGGGGAACAATCTGAGCGAATTCCGCAAATTACTCAATTATCTTTTGTTTGTAGATATTTAGAACGTGCAGCAGATCATGTCACAAACATTTCTGAGCATATCTTCTATTTAGTGAAAGGTAAGCAATTTGATTTGAATGATTGATAAAGTAACGAACCTCTTTCATCATAGAGGTTCGTTATTTTTATATAATAAGAACATGAATGTGAATCTTATTTATTTAATTTAATATTAGTTACTGATCCAACCACCGTCAACGACCAATTCTATTCCATTAACAAATTTAGATTCATTTGAAGCAAGATATAAGTATGCATTTGCAATATCCATTGACTCTCCAGCATAAGGAGGTAATGGAGCTAAACCTTTATAGTTCTCTCCCATTTCTTCTTGTGTTTTAATTCCAGCTTTCTCAACCATACCTGTAAAGATTGCACCAGGATGTACGGAATTCACTCGGATGTTATCTTTTCCAAACCACTGAGCACCATGTTTAGTAAGTGCTCTAACTGCGCCTTTTGATGCACTGTACGCTGCGCCTTGTGCATCAGCGACTCCGCCCACAATTGCTGCAATGGAAGATGTATTAATAATTGACCCTTTGCCATTCTGTTGCATATAAGGTATAACGGATTTCATTCCAAGCCATACACCGGTTGTATTAATGGCCATCACTTTATTCCAATCATCTAATTCTGCTTCTAAAATTCCTTTTGCCATATGAATTCCTGCATTATTGACTAAAATATCAATTTTACCGTATTTTTCTATTGTCGTTTGAACGACATTTAACCATGATTCTTGGCTTGAAACATCTAATTTTAAGGCAATGGCTTCTCCACCATTATCAATAATCTCCGCAACCTTCACTTTTAAAGCATCTTCAACTATATCAGTTGCTACAACCTGAGCGCCTTCTTTTGCGAAAATTTGTGCACCTGCCAAACCCATTCCGCTAGCAGCACCAGTGATAATAGCCACTTTTCCATTTAATCTACCCATATAAAAGTCCCCTTTAAATAATTATAGAATATAGCTTTTAAACATTGTTGTAATCGATTACAATACCACTATAATTATTTTTGTTTTCTTTAACAACCAACAAAAAAGTATATATTTGTTGGGGTTACACGGAGAGGTGGCTAAGTTAATGAGTAAAAATCTAATGACTGAACAAAGGATTAAAGATGCTCTGGTTACATTATTACTACTAAAACCATTTCATAAAATTACAATAACTGACTTAACAACTACTGCAAATATTAATCGAAGCACCTATTATTACCATTACTATAGGAAAGAAGAAGTTCTAAAAGAAGTGATGAACGAAGCAATTGGGGACTTAATCGACAAGATGGAAAATAGTACTTTAAATCAACGAGATTATGAAATTGACCAAAGTGTTTTACCTTCTACAAAAGAATTATTTAACCATATATTTAAATATAGACATTATTATAAGTCACTATTACAAAGTGATGTTTCTTATACATTTGAAAATAAGTTTATAAAAGCACTTAAGCAATATGTTCGAAATATTCAAATAGACTTTGGAGGAAATGATAAGTTTGTGATAGATCATCAATTATATACAAATTACCAGGCGTATACAGTTTTGGGGCTTATTAAGCATTGGATTGATACAGAGTTTGAAGAATCGCCCATTTATTTATCTGAACAACTAACATCTTTATTGCATGTAAAGGTAAATTCCGTATCATTTACTAGCAAAGGGAAATAAAGAAGTAGGAACTTTTTGTGACAAGCATACTCTTTTATTTAATAGATCAAGCGGGGGAATTGAGTGTCAATTTCTAAAAGAACTGATGTATTGAACGAAGTTCCGTAATCGTAACTATATTCTTCGGTAATTTAATAATAAAAAGGCTGTAATTAACTCTATTTTAAGAGTGTAATTGCAGCCAAGTAAGAAATATGGAGATAGAGGTTCGTTTTTTATGATTTGCTAAATAAATCAGCAAGCTCTTTATAAGACTGTTGATTATTCACTTGATATGTACCAACACGTAGCTTCTGACTATAATTGAATTCTTTTAAAAAGCTAGTAAAGTCCTCACTATATTCGATAATGCCTGCCTCTTCAAGTTGCTGCGCAATCTCTTGCGGAAGCATACCGCTCTCGATTTTAATTTCTGTTGTAATGGTAGTCTCTTCTTTAGGTACTTCTTCCTGTTGTTTATCAAGTTCTAATTTTTCTTCAATGAGTTTATCGATCTCATCATCCGTCAAAACATGAAAACCTTGTTCTTTTACATAAGCCTGAGCCGTTGTCTTATCAATCATTTGCTTGTTCTCTTCATTCATAAGCATATAACCAATAAGAAGAATGAAGGCGGTACAAAAAACACCAGCTGAAAAGCCTCTTAAAACATATTTATTCATACCTTTTCACCTTTAAGTTGACTAGCTGTGATAATGGCCAATACTTCATCTTCTAATAAAGAAGATTGCTTAGCGATTTGCTCTGTGGAAAGTCCCTGCTTATGAAGTAAAAGTACCTGATTTTTTATAATATCATGAACTTCCTTCTTCTTAGGTCTAGATAACCCAGTGTCATTCGGAAGTTTGATTTCGTCTATCAGTAATTCTTCTTCTAACAGCTTTAATTTTTTCTTTATTTGATACGTTTCTTTTACATGTTGGATAGATAGTTGGTCAATCTCATCCTTTAAGGAACGGTAAGGATCTTTAAGAAAAAAGGATAAAATAAATAGCAGTAAAGCGATAACTAATAAAACAGCAAATATATATATAATGATTCTCACCTCAAAGCTTTAATATCAAAGTTATTCTACCATAAATATCGACAAGTCGTGCTAACTTTGAAGAATCTCCTATAGAATTTGTCGAGTAAGTGTTCATAGTTTCTGTCGAATGAATGAAGAAATAAGTCGGTGAAGAAAAAATGCTTATCATAATAACAAGTGTAGCGATAGATAGCATAAACCGACAAAATCTGTTTATTGTGGGCTTGGCCATTCAGTGCTAACATTAATGTATAGAATAATCTGACAAGGAGAATGGTTCGAAAAATGGAAAGTAAACAGAATCACATGATACATTCGTCAGGATTATTACCTTTAAAAACTGAAATTATCAACAAAGATATTTATATTAGTTGGAAGGTTAGGCAAGAAAAGTATGACATCCTCTCGCTCTACTACAACAAAGATATAAGAAGCTGCTTACAGGTAATTCAGCTTCAATCATACAGTAAAAATCATTCCGATCTATATGAGTTTTTTATTCCACCATACCAATCGATGAGGATCATTAGAAACGCCATTAAAACAGAATATCACTCTTACCGCATCTCTCTTTGTTTGAAACTAATGGATGACAATTACCTCCCTTTACTTACTACTGAGATAGGTAGTGGAGCGGGAACTGTCAAGTTATCATCAGAAATAAATGCTGACTGGATCCATCAAGTGTGTGGGTATAGTTATTATGAAGTGAAGCAATGATGGGGAGTATTCTACTGTTAACTTGGGAATACCCACCGTATATTGTTGGTGGCCTTGGTCGCCATGTAAGTGAATTAGCCAGATCACTCGCACAAGAAAAGGTGTCCGTTCATGTGCTAACAGTGAAAAGGGATGAAGTTGACGAAGAATTTGAAGTGCAAAATAATGTAGTCATTCATCGTGTAGCACCGCTTATGCAAACGGGATCATTTCTTCATTGGGTTGCTTCGGTGAATTTAGCAATGGAAGAGAAAGCAAGAGCTTTGATTGAGCAAAATGATATAGATATGATTCATGCCCATGATTGGATAGTTGCAGCGAGCAGCATCATTTTAAAAAGGCGAATGGATATACCGCTTATCGCTACTATTCATTCGACTGAGGCAGGTAGACATAATGGAATTCATACAGAGAGTCAAGGCTTTATCGATAGACAAGAAAAATTATTAATGGCATATGCTGATCACCTTGTAGTTTGTAGTCATTTTATGAGAAATGAGTTACTACATAAATACCAACAGCCATCTTCGACCATTTCCATCATTCCAAATGGCGTAAGTAAGCCGAAGAAAAAAGATAGGAACCTACAATTTCATTTTGCCCAACATAGACCATACCTCTTTTCGCTGGGGAGGATGGTAGAAGAGAAGGGGTTCGATATTCTTATCGCACTTGCTGAAAAGTTAAAGAGAAAAAATACAAACTTAAAAATCATTGTCGCTGGGGAAGGTCCGTTATTATCGTATTACAGACAAAAAGTTCGTGCTAAACAAATCGATGAATGGATTCAATTTATTGGTTTTGTTGACGAATATGAGCGTGACAACTGGATGGCATATGCTAGCTTAGCTATTTTCCCTAGTTTGTACGAACCATTTGGAATAGTTGCTTTAGAAGCGATGGCAGCTGGACTACCAGTAGTTTTAGCTAAAACTGGCGGGTTCATTGAAATGATTATTGAAAATGAGTCGGGGGTTTTTTTCGATCCTCTAGATGTAGTAAATCTTGAAAGAAAAATAGATTCTCTACTTTCAGAACCTAACTTTAGAAGCCAAATCGTCAGTGCAGCTCAAAAAAGAATCAAGACAGAATTTAGCTGGCAATCGGTAGCGAAACAAACGTTAAAGGTGTATAGAAATCACGGACGAGTCAATAAATTCCAAAGAAAAGGTGATTAAAGTGAAAATAATTGAGCAAACGCCTTACACAACTGAATATTGGAATCAGTCGAATCAGGAAAACTTATTGCATCAAACGTTAGGTATCGCCGTTGGTAAAAGTGTTTATTGGATTGAAATGAATGATATGGCGGAAGGAAGAGAACATCAAGTAGAAGGTTTATCGATACGTACAGAAAAGCTGAGAATCGGTCATCATATTTCTATGTTAAATTTCAACATTTACAATGAACTATCTACGAGTAAAGAGATAAAAGTACTAATGGCGCATAGTAATCCAAGAGAGTGTGACTACCAGATTTCTTTTATATCTCCGATTGAACACTTGATATATCATATGATCGATCGCCAATTATTCTTAGTGAATGGTCATTTGAACGGGGTGAAAATGAAGGAAAACACAGTGATGCAACAAGCACAAGTGGAAAATAACAAAATATGGTCATATGGCAAAGGCGGAAAACAAACATTATCATACAATCCAATAGGAAAAGGAAAGGTAGTTAGTTTATGTGGGGATACAGTTAAAATAACAGGAAAATCTGCTATTGACGGACAAGCTTGGTCAATTACAGATGATTGTCAAAAACAGCTTTTACAAGTAAATCAAACACTTTTAAAAAAACATACTAGCATTTCAAACTAAAAAGTGATATTATATAAAAGTCGTATGAAACGAACTAGTGCTTAGTAGTTTGGAGGGAAATGACATGCGTGTAAATATTACGTTAGCTTGCACAGAATGCGGAGATCGTAACTATATTTCTAAAAAAAATAAAAGAAACAATCCAGATCGTCTTGAGCTGAAAAAATACTGCCCAAGAGAAAAGCGTTCTACAACACACCGTGAGACAAAATAAGCAGTAGGTAGATTCCTGCTGCTTTTTTTGTCTCTTTTTTTATGGTTTCATACAGGGGTGATGCCGGGAAAGGTTCGAGAGGTCAAATTACGAGCAATGGTTGTTACTTCATATGTTTAGATTGGAACTAATATTTTTATAAGACAAGTGTGTTTTTTATAAATAGAGGTATAGGAGAGTTAAATGGTGGATAAAAAACAACTGAGAAAGATGATTATGCAACAATTAACAGAAATGCCTAGTGAACAATATATATCACAATCAGAAAAATTAGCATCGCAATTATTCCTCACATCTCATTGGCAACAATCCAAAGTAGTTGCCCTTACAATATCACGCTTTCCAGAAGTCGATACTTTTCCAATTATTAATAAGGCTTGGTCAGAAGGAAAACAAGTGGCTATTCCAAAATGCTTACCAAAAACGAGGGAAATGGATTTCAGGATTTTTTCAAGTTATGACAACCTAGAAGTCGTTTATTCTGGATTACAAGAACCAGTAGTAGACAAAACAAAGAGTGTTCGGCCTTGTGAAATTGATTTATTAATAGTTCCAGGCGTTGCTTATACATTAAAGGGTGATCGTATTGGTTTTGGAGGCGGGTATTATGATCGTTATTTAGTGGATTATAACGGCTTTACACTTTCATTAGCTTTCCAAGAGCAAGTGGTTAATAATATACCAATAGATCATCATGATTTACCTGTTCAAAAGATTATTACAATAATGGAGTGAAAGAATTGATATTTATTTTTCTTGTACTCATTGCCGCCTTTTTAGGCTATCTCCTTCAACTTCTTACAATGTCAGGCACCATAGCAGCAATTGTTGTGGGTGTATTGATTAACTTAGGTTTTGGATGGAAGGGACTGCTGCTTCTTGGCTTCTTTTTCACTAGTTCAAGCTTATTGTCTAAATACAAGAAAAAGCAGAAGCAACAAATCGAAGCACGCCATGAAAAAGGGTCTACTAGAGATTGGCAGCAAGTGGTTGCTAATGGTGGGTTACCTGCATTATTTAGTGTGCTTTTTATTATTTTTCCTTCTCCCCTTTTTTTTATTGCTTTTACGATAACCATTGCGAGTGCGAATTCAGATACTTGGGCCTCAGAGATAGGTTCTTTAAGTAAAAGAAGACCTTTGTCAATTAGGTATTTTAAGCAGGTAGAACCTGGTACTTCAGGAGCAATGAGTTTTCTCGGAACCTTTGCTGCAATAATGGGTTCCTTCTCTATTGCTATTATTGCTATGTTGTCCTATTCATTATCTTTTTCCACCCTGTTTATTATATTTGTCTTTGGTTTCCTCGGAAATATCTTGGATACCTTATTAGGTGCCTTCATACAGGTAACCTATCGTTGTCCGTCTTGTGAGATGGTGGTCGAATCGAAATGGCATTGTAATCGTAAAACGGTATATATGAGCGGTAACACAATAGTTAATAATGACCTTGTTAACCTTTCATCGTGTGCTCTTGCGAGTATATTAGGTGTTTTGTTCTTTGTGACTGTAGCAGGTGGATAATTGCAGAGAATGATTCGCATAATAGTGATAGACAGGAGGGAATGAAATGGGAAAAATAATGACTTTGATACTGTTTGTATTGTCAGGTGTTTTCATTTATCAGTATCGTTATCGCCTAGTTGGTCTTTTAGCGAGACAAAATTTTATCATTGCTACCGTATTAAATTGCCCTTTTTTAAGAGAGAGAGCAATGAAGCTAGTTTTTCCTCAACCACAATATAATGATGAACGTTTATAACAATGTTACTTTTTGGCCCTGTTTATATAAGGGCTTTTTATTTTGTTAAAAAGAAACATTGACTATAATAAGATATATAACTGTAAGGATGTGAGAAAACAGTGCATAGTAAGGAAGCTTATTTATTTTGGTCATTGGCCAATCATCTGCTACATCAAGAAGAATATCGCTTCATTCAGCTTTCTGAAAAACAAGATGAACTCTGGATTGAGAAGTTAGAGAATAAACAGACAAAAATCATTCGTTTGCTAAGGAAGGATTTAGATTGGAGTAACTGGTTACAAAGAGATATAGAATCAGTTGCCTTTAATGGTGAGCGTATTCGAAAACAAGTAAGGCATAGAGAAATGACTGTCCTCAATATATATATATTTCACCATTTGTACCTGTTGACGATTATGAGGATAAGCTTAATAAGCCCTTTCAGCATTCTAAACTGGAGAAGACAACGGTTGAATCTGTCATTATGACTATGGATAGTCTAGAAGAGGTAGCTAAACAGCTGCAGCAACACTTTATGAAACCTCTTCTCTTCTTAGAAGAACCATCTGATGATATTGATGAACAAGTAATCGAAAACTTAAAAAAACAGACATTATGGCTAGCAGCAAATAAAGCGAAAGAAGAAAAAGAGGTTTTTAATCAAGGTAAGCCCATATTTACATATCTATTTATTGTGCTACAAGTCCTAGCTTTTCTTTGGCTGGAGTGGAAAGGTGGAAGTACAAATACCTCGGTGCTGATTGAAAGTGGAGCAAAATATAATCCACTTATTTTGGCAGGTGAGTGGTGGCGTTTTTTTACACCGATCATTTTACATATTGGTTTCCTGCATTTATTGATGAATACTCTTGCTCTTTTTTATTTAGGCTCTGCTGTTGAACGAATAATGGGCAATACAAGGTTTATAGTTATTTACTTGTTATCTGGTTTTATGGGTTCATTGCTTAGTTTTATTACTAGTCCCAACGTATCAGCTGGAGCGAGCGGAGCGATATTTGGCTGTTTTGGAGCGTTGTTTTTCTTTGGAATATTGAAACCCAAATTATTTTTCCGCACAATGGGTATGAACATTATCATTGTTCTTGTGTTTAACCTTGCATTAGGCTTTATGATACCAGGAATTGATAACGCTGGTCATATTGGTGGTTTAATTGGCGGGTTCTTAGCAACGGGAATCGTTCTTTTGCCTAAGAAGAGAAACAGGATTGCTCAACTATTGATAGCTTGTTTCACGGCTCTTCTCATAAGTGGAGGACTCTATTATGGCTTTCACTTCCCTAATGATCAAACACAAGAAGAGATGGCTTTGATTGAAGCACAAACTTATTTAGAAAAAGAAAATTACTCAATGATGATTAAAGAGCTTACTCCGTTTGATAAAGAAGGTGCAACCGCACAAACTTATTTTTTATTGTCCTATGCGGAAATTCAAATAGGGGAAACAGAGAAAGCGAAGCGTCATTTGCATCTTGCTATTGAAGTAAACGAACAATTCCATGAAGCTTACTATAATCTTTCCTTATTATATTTAAGGGAAGGCCATACGGATGAAGCGAAAAAGTATCTTGATCAAGCTGTAGAATTACACGACTCAGAAGACTATCGGCAGCTACAAGACAATTTAAATGAAAACAAATAAGATATTTCGACAGGAAGGGAATATTTCCTAGGAAATTCTACATCTTTTCTTAGAAACTTAAAAAACTTGTTGTTTAACATAAAGTAAAAGGAATCAACCTCTTAGGAGGGTATGATTCCTTTTTAGTATGTCTATGATGTTTGTTAGGAATATATTTGAGAGGTGAACTCATGGAAACAAACAAACATCATAAAGTATCTAAGGAATTGATTAACAATACATCATATTTAAAAGAAGCATTAGCAGTCGGAAAAAACTTTGATGTGTTACAAATAGATGTGGAATATACTGGGATTGACATGGCGATCTATTTGGTTGATGGCTTTGCTAAAGATGATATTATGAATCGGTTAATGGAATTTCTTGCTCAGCTTGGAAGAGAACAATTAGAAGAGGATACTGTTCCGAAGCTAATGAAGAGATATATCCCTTATATCGAAATTGCTACAGAAAGTGATCTGGATGCAATTGTTGATGCTGTATTAGCTGGTCAAACGGCATTGGTCATTGATGGAGCAGATGAAGCGATATTAATTGATACAAGGACTTACCCGGCCCGCGGCCCAGAAGAGCCTGATATTGAAAGGGTTGTAAGAGGCGCAAGGGATGGCTATGTTGAAACATTAGTTTTTAATACAGCACTAACGAGGAGGCGCGTAAGAGATCGGACGTTAAGAATGGAGTATTTACAAATCGGTAGACGCTCAAAAACTGATATTGTCATTACATATATTGAAGATATTGCAGACCCTGAGTTGGTCAATAAAATAAAAGATAGTGTATCTAAAATTGATACAGATGGCTTACCGATGGCCGAGAAGACAATTGAAGAATATATTTCTGGTCAGCATTGGAATCCTTATCCGATGGTTAGGTATACAGAGAGACCGGACACAGCAGCTTCGCATTTATTTGAGGGTCATGTATGTATCATTGTGGATGGTTCACCGAGTGTGATTATAACCCCGACTACGTTCTGGCATCATTTGCAGCATGCAGAGGAATATCGAAACAAACCGATTATTGGTGCTTATTTAAAATTCGTTCGCTTTATTTCTGTATGGGCTTCGTTGTTCCTTTTACCTATTTGGTTCTTATTTGCTGCAAATCCAAGTTTATTACCAGATTCCCTATCATTTATAGGACCAGAGGAGGCAGGGAAAATCCCTTTGATTTTGCAAATCTTAATTATTGAGGTAGGTATTGATATGCTGAGGATGGCCTCCATTCATACCCCCTCGAGTCTTGCTACTGCTCTCGGCTTAGTAGCGGCACTCATGATTGGTGATTTGGCTGTTTCAGTTGGCTTATTTACAAGTGAGGTCGTTCTTTATTTTG
Organism: Cytobacillus sp. FSL R7-0696; assembly: GCF_038006865.1. Lineage (NCBI taxonomy): Bacteria > Bacillati > Bacillota > Bacilli > Caryophanales > Bacillaceae > Cytobacillus > Cytobacillus sp. FSL R7-0696. The sequence continues at coordinate 3,278,105 of NZ_JBBOWA010000001.1, forward strand.
CCATTGTAGCAATTGGTACGTTTGCAACACCAAGTTACGAATTAGGATTAGCTAATCGAATTGTCCGTATTGTATTATTATTACTGACAAGTGTATTTCATATGTATGGTTTTATCATCGGTATTACACTATTTGTCATTTGGTTATCTAAAATGAAGTCTTTCGGCGTCCCTTATTTATGGCCGTTTATTCCCTTTAACCTAAGAGCCTTTAGAGATGTCCTTTTACGTTCACCAATGCCTTTGAAAAATAGACGTCCGAGAATGTTGCATCCGAAAGATCCAGATAGATAAATGATCACTTTTCTTTTGATCGTTAGAATTACTCTTTCTCTCATGTTTTAATGATTGAGGAAGAGTTTTTTTTCGTTTATACTTTGCTTTATGAAAGAAAGAATCGAGGGAATGAATGTGAAAAGTTTTTATGATGTACAACAGTTGTTAAAAGCATATGGTGCCATTATTTATATGGGTGAACGTTTATTGGATATTGAAATGATGGAGCTTGAAGTGAGTGAATTATATAAAGCAAAAATAATTGAAGTAGATACCTATCGAGATGCTTTATTAGTCTTAAGGGCTGAGAGAGAAAAAGAGAGAAAGAAAACAAGAGAATAGTTGCTCATTACTTCTCTAGGGGGTGTTGTTTTGTTTGTTGGTGTGGATATAGGGGGTACAACAATTAAATTTGCTTTTGTTAACGAGAATGGCGACATTCACTTAAAATGGCAAGAAAAGACGAAGCAGAATTATACAGACAACAGTTTAGCAGAGCAAATAACCACTTCAATTGAACATCATAGAAAGAGGGCGCAAATAAAAAAAGAGCAGATTTTATCTGTTGGAGTCGGTGCCCCAGGACCGGTAGATAGCAAAAATGGAATTTTACTTTCAGCAACAAATATAAATTTGTCACCTCATTACCGCTTACAAAAAGAACTATCAGATTACATGGCGCTTCCAGTGATATTAGAAAATGATGCCAACTGTGCAGTGTTAGGCGAACGCTGGGTTGGTAGCGGAATTGGCTACAAAGACATTGTACTTTTAACAATTGGTACTGGTATCGGTGGTGGCATTATTAGTAATGGTCAGTTAACGCGTGGGAATGGTGGTTCTGCTGGTGAAATAGGCCATATCAAGGCCGTATCTTCTTATGGCGTGCGATGTAATTGTGGAAAATGGGGTTGTCTTGAAACGATTGCCTCAGCTACTGGAATAGTACGTGTGGCTAAAGAAATCATTGATTCTAACAAGAACACATTATTAGTTGACCATTTATCAGTTCAGAATATCTTTCACTTTGCAGGTAAGAATGACATAGTTGCTAAGGAAGTGGTTCAAAGAACAATGAAGCCATTAGGCATTGCCTTAGCGAATGTAGCAGCAATACTAAACCCTGAGGTGATTATAATCGGTGGCGGGGTTTCTCAAGCCGGTAAATTATTGCTAGAGCCATTACAATCCTATTATGACGAAAACTTATTTCCTGAGATGCGAGGGTCTACTTTATTGAAACTAGCTACTTTAGGGAATGATGCAGGAGTAGTAGGTGCCGCCTGGAGTGCAAAGCAATTAATAATAGGATAAGGTTTCTGTAATAGTGAGTAAGTCATCTTTTCTTCTCATTCATCATATGTATGAACTGATGGAGAGGAGGATAAAAGGTGAAGATTAAAGTTAGGTCAGGTGATTCTTTATGGTACTACAGTCAGCTGTTTATGGTTCCGATTAATTTAGTCATTGATAGCAATCCACAAGTGGACCCTTCCTCATTGCAGATTGGCCAAAGCATTCAAATTCCTGGCTTTCATACATCTACTATTCAACTTCAAAAAGGTGATTCACTATGGCAAATAGCATCAAAGAATAATCTCCCTGTCGATGCATTGCTTTTATTGAATCAGCAGTTACAGCCTCAAAATCTACAAGTAAATCAAACAGTCCTAGTGCCAACAAGAGTGATTATGCCTTTAATGGATAGGAAAAAAAGTTATAGTTTTAAAACTTTGCAAGACGACCTCAAACAATTAAAAGAAGTTTATCCATTTATAAAAATAAATGAGATTGGTTATTCGGTGACAGGCAAGCCTTTATATGAGATAAGAATCGGTACGGGTGAAAAGCAGGTCCATTATAATGCGTCATTTCATGCCAATGAATGGATTACGACGCCTGTCCTTATGTCTTTAATAAATGCCTACTTGTTATCTATGACTAATGCGAAACCTTTAAGGGGAATTGAGACTTTACCTTATTATAGTCGTGTTGAGTTATCGGTTGTTCCAATGGTCAATCCTGATGGAGTTGACTTGGTTTTAGGGGGACCGCCAGAAGGCTACAAAGAAGAAATATTAGCAATTAATGAACAAAAAGATGATTTTTCCCTATGGAAGGCGAATATTAGAGGAGTAGATTTGAATAAACAATATCCCGCAAATTGGGAATATGAAAAAGAAAGAAAGCCAGATGTTCCGTCATCTCGAGACTTTCCTGGATATGAACCGTTATCCGAGCCTGAAGCGATAGCGATGGCCAATCTTGTTGAGAATAATAACTTCAGCTTATTATTAGCTTTCCACACACAAGGTGAAGAATTTTACTGGGGATACGAAGGACTTGAACCGCCTGATTCAAAAGTCATTGCAGATGAATTTGAACGAGTAAGCGGTTATCGTTCCGTTCAGTATGTGGATAGTTTCGCTGGGTTTAGAGATTGGTTTATTAAAGAGTATCGACGGCCAGGCTTTACGATGGAACTGGGAAAAGGAGTAAACCCACTGCCATTATCACAGTATGAAGACATGTATGAAGAAATGCTTGGTGTCTTTTTAGCTTCACTTTATCTTTAATAAAAAATAGTTGTTGCTTGTATTTCCTCCATAATCAGTATAAAATTTACTATTGATTACAATGTTTTTGGGAATTAATTAGGAAGAATTTCGTAGAGAGCGAAGAAAAGCCGGAAACGGCTTTTTCTCGCGTCTATTCAGATAAAAGTGCGCTAGAATGAAGCTAGATTGGAATTCGATGGGGGGCAAGCCAAGTTTATGAAGCACAAAGCGGAACACCAAGATTATATGCTCATATTGCTTTTATTTTTTTCCACAATGATTATAGCTGGCTGTCAAGTGAATGAAACAGGTGATAAGCCACCTGTTAAAGAAACGAATATGACAGAGAAGCAAACTTCAAAACAATCAATTATTATACCTCTTGCTGTTTCAGAATCTGATCAAATTTTCTTCTTTGGCTGGTTAGATGCCAAGCACTTATTATTCCTCAATCACAAAGATGAAACATTGAACAAAATCTTTAAATATAATATTTATACCGGAGAACAAGAGTTGTTTTTTGAAGGTGAGGCACCAATTAATAATGTCTATATTAGCCCAGATCAACAATATATATTTGTCCAGACTGAACCAAGTAATCAAAAATGGCGTATTGCTATAGTGGATCATAAAGGTGATTACATATTGCAGGAGTTAATAGATGGCACCGAACTAGCTGTTTCTTGGAATCAATATGATCCGACAAAGTTATTGGTTTCGAGTTTTGCCGAGGACTGGTCTTACACTTCTTATTTGATATCAGCTGAAACAAAAAATATGGAACATATATCTATAGCGGAGCCGTTTGTCCATTGGTTAAGTCCTGATTCATTTGTGTATTTGGACTGGAGTACGGTTGGACCTTCAATTGTGACGGAGTTAAAAGAACAAAAGAAGACAGGAACGGCGGAAGTGAAGAAAGAAAATGTGTATTTTGTTGATACATTCAATGATTTAATGATGACCATTGGTGTAAACGAAAATCATGATGAAGAGGCACGATACACATTTATGAATAATGACTTTGAATCGGTGTTATCTTTTTCAGTTCCTCATTTAACAAGCTTTTCCGGTTGGATGGTTCCACAATATGCCATGCTGGATAAAGAGTTTTTCTACTTTAAGCCGGAGTACAGTACAGATGCAGATACGTATCGGGGTAGCTTTGATTTCATGGCTACAGATTTGGAAACGGGAGAACAGACCGTATTATTAGAAGATATGGACAACGAACCTCTTTCCTGTTCTAATAAAGCCAATGCCTGTTTATATGGTCATTATTTAGATAAAGTCATTTTATTAGATGAGAAAGAAGTCATTTCACTTATAAAATCTTGAGCAGATAAATTTTCTTCGCTCTTTATTTTGTGCATACTAATATTGATATTTAAAGGAGATGACATGATGGCAATAGTAGACGTAACAATTATTCCAATAGGAACGGAGAGTCCAAGTGTATCAGCTTATGTAGCAGATATTCAAAAGGTTTTAAAGGAATATAAAGATGCTGGGAAAATTGATTACCAATTGACACCGATGAATACACTCATTGAAGGAGAATTACCAGTGTTATTCGAGGTTGTCCAAGCAATGCATGAAGTTCCATTTGAAAAAGGACTTGCGCGAGTGGCAACAAATATTCGCATTGATGACCGTAGAGATGTAAAACGTCAGATGGCGGATAAAGTTAAACGAGTAGAATCATTGTTACAAGAGGATGAATGATAAATAAAAAGTCTGCCCTTAATGAGGCAGACTTTTTATTTACATCCCCTTTTAATGGACAGCTGGGAATCCGCTATGAATTAATGTCATCACAGCAAACCATCCGAAAACGGCAGCTGTCCCGAAAGCGAATACAATCCCTAGGAGATTTTTGTTTCGTAGTGCACTGATTAGACCGAAAATTGCTAAAATAGCTGTTAAACCAGTAATAATTACTAGTCCCATGTTTATAGCCCCCTTTTCATTCAATCAACAAATGAGTCTATGCTCATTCCTTGCAAAGGTTTGGAACCGTATGTAATACTTATTTTTACATTCACATCATATTTTATACTTTTTTTCAAATTTTGTCGAGGTATATTCTACGAACTTTTCAGATAATAACATTTTAAGGAAGATACATCAAGTCCATTAACCATGTTTGCTTCTCGTAGACTATAGAGTTGTGTACAATAAAAGAAAATAACCAAGGAGGAATTCATTTGAAATACGCACAGTTACCATTAGGACCATTACAAACGAATTGCTATCTTCTTATAAAAGAAAACAAGAACTGTTTAATTATTGATCCAGGGGGAGAAGCAACAAAACTAATCAAAATAATGGATGATGAAAAATTGAATCCGAAGGCGATCCTTTTAACGCATGCACATTTTGATCATATTGGTGCAGTAGATGACGTAAAAGAAAAGTACCAAATTCCTGTTTACATACATGAAAATGAAAAGGACTGGCTAATAGATCCAGCCTTAAATGGTTCAGCAAGATTTCAAATGGGCACAGCGATACGTTTACAACCTGCCGATGAGTTATTTGTAAAAGAGCAAGAGATAGATATCTCAGGGTTTTCCTTCAAAGTATTAGAGACACCGGGTCATTCTCCTGGTAGTGTCTCCTTTTATTTCGCAGACATTGCCTTGCTGTTTGGTGGGGATGCCCTTTTTCAAGGCAGTATTGGGCGAACAGATCTACCTGGTGGCCATCATGAGACGCTTCTGCAAAGCATACATGATAAATTACTCATTTTACCTGAAGACACACTCGTCTTGCCAGGACATGGGCCAGTGACTACTATTGCCAATGAAATGGACACTAACCCTTTCTTGAACGGTTTTTCATAATGAATCCGATCATCCGCTATATCGAAGAAAATAGGATGGAACGGCTTACTTACGCCGATTTTATTCAGTTAGCCCTCTATCATCCTGATTTTGGATATTATATGAAGGATGATAAAAAGATTGGTGTAGACGGGGACTTTTATACATCAGCAACAATGTCACCTATGTATGCAACAATAATCGCTAAATGGTTTATAGAGCAGGTGAGAGTGAATCAACTGCCTGCGGCCGTGTTAGAAATGGGTGCAGGCGATGGTTCATTTGCTCAAGTCTTTATTAATCAATGGGAAGAGATGACAGATGAGACGCTAGTTTATATATTAGTTGATGAAAGCCCTCATCATAGAAGATTACAAAAGGATAAATTAAGTAAACATCACAGTGTAAAACTTCATTTTCTTCAATCATTAGATGAATGTCCTACGTTTTCAGGGCTTGTTTTTTCTAATGAACTACTTGATGCGCTACCTGTTCATTTAGTAGAAAAAAAAGATGATTGTTTATATGAAATAATGATTACTTCCAACCAAAATGTGCTAAACGAAGTCTATATTCCTATCGAAAATCAGAAAATCATTTCATACATCGAACAAATGTCGATTTCTTTATACAATGGCCAAAGAATGGAGATTCCATTATTTATGGATGGCATAAGTGCATCGATTAGCGATGTGTTAGAAAAAGGACTTGTATTGACAGCTGATTATGGTTACACGGACGATGATTGGTTAATGCCGACGAGAAAAGATGGCAGCCTGAGGGGATACAGGAAACATCAGCTTATCCCCAATATCCTTACACACGCTGGTGAGATGGATATTACTCATGATGTGCACTGGGATTCGTGGATCCGTTTTGGTGAGAAGTATGGGTTGACTTTTATGCAGAAATGGCGGCAAGATGAGTTTTTAATTGCATCTGGTATTCTAGATGAATTATCCAATCATAGTGGCGATCTATTTTCAAATGAGGCTAAGAAAAATCGTGAGATTCGAACATTATTAATGGATAGTGGAATCAGCCAATCGTTTCAGCTTGTTCTTCAGATAAAGAACCTTTAAAAACACAATAAAAAGAGGATGACGTTGCATCCTCTTTTTATTGTGTTTGTTATGTGTGCTTTTAGTGTGACCCCATACCTGGTACCATCATAAAGACAGTCCAATATGTGAATCCGATAAAGGCAACAGTCAAGTATGCGCCAAAAATATAAATGTACATACGCTCTGTAAGCTTTAAGTAGCCTAGTAGCACAAAGAAACCAGTTTGGCCAAGGAATAGTAGTGCTGGTGTATACATATCACCTACATAAAACATAATTGCAAAAATAGCAGTCCAGAATCCCATCACTCTATACATGCGATCCATATGTATCCCTCCTTTAACACACACATATGTCCATTACTCAATAATTATAAGGTAATACTTGGTTAAAAGTAAACAGTATGTTTTTTATTTTGCGACAGCTTCATAAGAACATGAAATACACCCGTTTAACATATTACCCAATTCCCTTAATTCTATATCTAAAAAAACCGTCTCAAACATGCCTCGTAAAAATTCAAAGTGCATATGACATATTTCACCTTGATTTTTCTTTGCGGTTTCTTTAAAGGGACAATTAAACATTTCAAACATGATCTTTTTTCCATCAAAATTAAATTCTGGCTGAAGACCAGCCACTTCTGCTGCTTCAATGACGAGAGCTAATTTTCTTTCAAATGAGTCCTCTAATGTAACCATTTGCCTGTGTAATGCTGTCTCCATCAATTTCTCGCCATATTTTTTACCAGTTATATATAATGCTTTTTTTCCTTCTGGCCCAAGTGTAATCATTGTTTCGAGAAGAATATCTGATAACATTTGATAATTCCGATAAGGAAAATGTAGTCCAATCTCGCTATCAGTTAGGTGATAGCGCTTGCTCGGTCGGCCACCTTGACCGGTTTTTTCTATTTTAGCTTCAAGCATGTGGATTTCTGCGAGTTTTGATAAATGCAATCTAGCAACATTCGGGTGAATAGAAAACTCTTTAGCAATTTCTTTAACAGTGACAGGGAAATGTTTTTTAAGAACATACTGATAAATATAGTATCTCGTTGGATCGGATAATGTATTCGTAATTTTTAATGTTTCATTCATTATTCTCACCTCTCATATGGTTGTCATTATTCTTTTTTTCGTGATATGAATAGGATTTTAAAGAAGCGATTGCACTGTCAGTCATTTGTGGATGTTTTATATTTGTTAATACCATTATATAGTAAAGCGTGTTGAAAGAGGAGAGGGTAGAGGGAATCTCTTAAATGTTCAAAAAAAAGTTAAAGAAAAGGACTAAAATCATGCAGGAAACGATCTTTTTTTGGCGAATAATAAAATATCTTAAAAAAGGTGGTGACTAATTACTTGGTCTCAATGCAACGCATGGCTACCTTAATTTTAAGGGAAGCTGTGAAAACAGAAGTAACAGATATTCATTTTGTCCCCAGAAAGAATCACACAATCATTTATTTCCGCTATGGCAAGCGCCTTGTCCCTAAACATTACATCCCTCATTATGAATCTGACCGTTTAATTTCTCATTTCAAGTTTATTGCATCCATGGATATTGGTGAAAAACGAAAGCCACAAAATGGCGCCTATTCTACAGATATTGAAGGATATGAGATAGGCTTACGTTTCTCCACATTGCCCTCTCAATACAATGAAAGTCTTGTCATCCGTATCCTGCCACAATCGTCTCATATTTCTTCTCACAATGTTTCACTATTTCCAACGATGTCCCGAAAAATCCTTGCTATGCTTAAACATGCGCACGGGATGATCATACTAACTGGTCCGACCGGTAGTGGAAAAACCTCAACCTTATATAGTCTGCTAAATGACAATTCCAACCTATTCAATCGAAGTATTATCACTTTAGAAGATCCGATTGAGAAAAAGACTGACTCCTTACTGCAAGTCGAAGTAAATGAAAAGGCAGGCGTAACATATGCTACTGGTTTGAAAGCTATCCTTAGGCACGACCCGGACATAATTATGGTTGGGGAAATACGCGACGCCCAAACAGCTAAAATAGCTGTGAGAGCAGCATTAACTGGGCATTTAGTATTAACGACGATGCATACGAGAAATGCTGTTGGAGCCATACATCGTTTAGTGGAGTTTGGGGTAGCGTGGAAGCAAATAGAACAAACGTTAGTAGCCATAACAGCACAGAGGCTTGTAGAATTAACCTGCCCATTTTGTGAAGGAGAATGTACCGATTTCTGTTATAGCTGTGGAAGGTTAAAAAGAGCTGGTGTGTTTGAATTATTGAATGGAAGGGAATTGAATCAAGCTTTGAAAGCGGCGAAAAGTAGTCAGAATAATTACGAACCATATTTTTCGCTCAAGTCAGCTTTGAAAAAAGGGGTAGCCTTAGGGTATGTAAAAGAAAGTGAGTTTAATCGGTGGATTTTAGATGAAAAAAGTTAAATGGACATTAAAGGAGCAATGCGACTTCCTTAAGAAAGTAGGAGAATTATTATCCAGGGGTTATTCGCTCTCAGAAGCGATGGCGTCGGCGAGTTTGCAATTGACCTTAGAGAAAAAGCTCCAATTACAAGAGGTTATTTATCAGTTAAAAGAAGGTTTCCATCTGCACTCGGCCCTAGGATCAATGAACTTTAATTCACACCTAGTTGGTTATGTCTTTTTTGCTGAGCAACATGGGGGATTACAACAAGCTTTTATTGATGGCAGTGAAATGATGCAAAAGAGGGGAGAGGATATGCGAAAGTTAAAAAAGGCATTAATGTATCCATGTTTCTTATTCCTTATCACCATACTACTGTTTTTTCTCGTTGAAAAAATCATTCTTCCTCGATTTACCTCACTTTTTCAGTCGATGAATGTCAACGAAAATACCTTTATGGTACTCCTTCAATGGATTGGTTCTGTTGCTCCTCTATTTTTAATTGTAATGTTCATCCTGTTACTATTTAGTTCTTTGTATTACTACTTTATTTTTCGACGGTTATCAATGATCAGACAAGTATCTCTTGTTGTTCGCATACCGATTGTTGGCAAACTAGTCTCCCTTTTTTATACACATTACTTTGCTATCCAATTGCATTATTTACTTGCAGGTGGGATGTCTATCACAACTTCCTTGAACTTATTTGCTAAAGATGAAAAACAACCATTAATGAAGGAAGTTGGTCAATATTTGCGTCGTAAGCTAGAAAATGGTGAACAATTAGATGAATTGATTCAGGTTTTTCCCTTTTTAGAATTAGATTTAAGGACAGTTATTCGTCATGGGCAGCAAAATGGAAAGCTAGAAGAAGAACTACAATTCTTTAGCCGCTATTGTCTGCAGCTGTTAGAAGAAAAAATAGATCAATTAATGAAAGTAATACAACCCACTATTTATCTTATTGTTGGTTGTTTAATCATTTCATTGTATTTGGCAGTAATGTTACCAATGTTTCAACTAATGGAGGGCGTATGATGAAAAACATAAATAATGAAAAAGGGTTTACCATGATTGAAATGATGATTGTCTTGTTAGTCATATCTGTACTTTTAATTATTACAATTCCAAACATCACAAAAAACCAATCGGCAATAAACGAAAAAGGCTGTAGTGCTTATACAAAAATGGTTCAGAGTCAAGTCCAATCGTATGAATTAGCTAATAATAAGCTTCCTGAGTCATTGGATGTGCTTGTGACGGAGGAGTATTTAAATGAAGGTGAAACAACATGTCCGACCGGAGAAACACTTGTTTTAATAGATGGCATTGTGACGGCGGTGAGAGACGAATAAATTTACAGTCAGGGTTTACTTTGATTGAATCATTAATTGTTTGGTCTGTTTTTAGTGTTATTCTTTTTATTACTGCTATAAGCATGCAGCACCAATTTGAAGAGTATGATAATCAAGCTTTCTTTGCCAAACTTGAAGGTGACCTTCTATATGCTCAGCAGTATGCGATTGTAAATCAAACAACGGTTAGTGTTTATCTTTTACCTGATGAGCATGAATATATCTTTTCTAATGGTCGAAATATTTTCCTTCGTCAGAAATATAGTGAGGATTATTTCATTACTAGCGGTACAATGCCATTACATTTCAAATTTTTAAATACTGGGAAAATTAACCGTTTCGGTTACTTGCAAATCAAAAGCTCGCTTAAGCAGTACAAATTTGTTTTTCAAATAGGCAGAGGGAGATTTTATGTGGAAGCATACTAGTGGTTTTATGCTCATTGATTTACTCTTCACGTTATCGGCGATGCTTTTAATCGCCACTCTTTTTATTCCTGTCATGATTCGTCTCTATACGTACACACATATAGAAAATTTGAGATATGAAGCCACTCAAATTCTATATGAGGAAATGATGGACAATGATAGGGTGCTACCTAGGACGGTGAGAAAAGACGAAATATCATTTCACCTTTTTAACAGTGAGGATAATAATATTTGTATCTCTTATCTCTATCAACGAGAAGTGATGATCTGTGAAAAGTATTAAAAGAAACGGCTTTACGTTAATAGAAGCACTTATAACTTTAGCTTGCTTTTTAATCATTGTGAGCTTTATGCCACTTGTGTTTAAGGTTATTTCCGTTAACGAAAATATTGATGAAAGAAAGCAAAAGATTGAATGGCTCGTATTTATTCAGCAATTAAAAAAAGAAGTACGCGTTGCTGAGAAGATATCATTAGATAATCGAGGGGTGCTCATTTTATTAATAGACAATCAATCTATTAGCTATGAAAAATATGGTGATAAGTTAAGAAGGCGTGTGAATGGGGCAGGGCATGAAGTTGTGTTACAAAAGCTTCAATCCGTTCAATTTGAGGTGAAGGAAGATAACATGGTGCTTATTTATAAAAATATTTTCCAAAAAGAGTATCGGTCTTCTTTTTATCAAATGAAAATAAGGCGTACAAACGGTGACGAAGAAAATGAATGAAAAGGGACTCTTTTATCCTTTTGTATTAATCCTCATTGTTTTGCTTTCTTTTGTGATTACCATTCAAGCAAATTTTTTAATAAGAGAAAAAAGAATCTTGAAATTAAGTAGTATCCTTTTACAACAGGAGTACTATTTTAAACAATCTATTATTTATTTAGATGAACAATTTCATTTGAATGGTGAGCTACCAATAGAAGGGGAGTATTCATTCAATCATGGAACGGTTTATTATGATTTAGAAGATCAAGAAGGAAGCCTCATCAAAATCATTCTGGAAGTACAAATAAACGGTGTTGCGAACGTAGAAGCGATTGCGTATTATTCATTGATTGAAAGAGAAGTGGTCAAATGGATAGAAATCGAGAGAAAATAATAGGAATAAATGGTTTATGAATGGGAAAGACTAGTAGCTAAAAAAGCAGGGATGCCAGATGAATTCTAATGATTATGTCAAGTTTATTACTCAGACATTCGTTCAATATATGGAACAACCAAAGTCTGAGAGAAAGAAACAAAGAATAGAAAGAAAGCAAGAAAAAGCGCCTGTTTTATTTAGGTGGTTTGGAATTGTACCTTATCTTTTGTTTTACGGAATGAAAGGAACGAAAAAAAGAAATCATTAATCAAACGACAATCAACAAAAAATATGAACAAACCCCATTGTTGGGTTTGTTCATATTTTTTTAGTATCGATAAGAATATTGGTGCCACCGTTGTAAAAAGAAAAATGAGGAATACGCTAGCAGTATGGTTAAGCATAGGTACTTAAAAAATGTTCCCTTAAGCAATCTCATGAGTCGTCCACGTTAGTTAATGCTTAACTAATCGCTTCATCTGTTAAATAAAATAATCCACCATTAACAATAGAAATATGAACTTGGGGTTCATATTGCTCTTGTAATGCAGTCATTTCGTTTTCGAAGCTTTCTCCTTTTTCATCCGCATCTTCATAGAATCTTTCTAATAATTGCAGGTCCTTTTGCCATCTTAGTCGTGCTTCATCTGCCCATGTGTGATCTTCCTTTTCAATTTCCGACTGTAAAAAATTCGCCACACGCATCACACCACTTTGAGGCTTGATAAATGGTGACAATGTAAAGCTAAAGTCTGGTATTTTAGGAGTAAGTGATAAATGAAGGAGCTTATCATGGAATTGTTCAACCATCTGCCCGTTAATTAAGTGCAAGCCGATTGACTTGAACAAATCTTTTTTACGATCACATTGATAGGATATCCGTAGATTTAGCCCTAGCCAAGGACGTAAGGCAGTTTGCGTTCCTGGTGGGGCCTCGTAATTTTCATACAGACGGATATAACCAGCCAAGTTTTTCGTCGATTGAAAAATTTGATGCAAGCGAGGTGATCCAAAGTGAATAATCTCTCCCTTTATATCATCTGGTGCTAAGGACGGGTTGGTTATAAGTGTAAGTTCCATAGGGTTTGCAACACCGCCTGTTTTCTCTAAATAATGCCAATAAAAGGGACGGTTCATTAATTCCTTGTCTAATTCTACTGTCAACTGAATGACTAAATAGCCTGGTTTATTTTCAAGGATTTCACAATGATTGGCATGAAAGTATCTTAATAGAAAATGGTGGATTTCATGTTGCTGCATGTTGATTTTCCTCCTTTACGGACTCAGCAAATTCAATCATAGATGTTAAATTATCCATTTTTATGCGCATTTCTCCTTCTGAAGCCGATTGCCCGAAAATATCAATTAGGTGATCATTAATACTGCCAAATTGTAGTTTAGTTAAAATATCATCCAATTCGCCAATCACTTTTTCGAAGAGATGGATTTTTTCATACAATAGTTTGAGTACATGTTCTTCTACCGTATCTTTTGTGGCGAAGTTATAAATATGGACATCGTTTTTTTGTCCAAGACGGTGAATTCTACCTATACGTTGTTCAAGTCTCATCGGATTCCAAGGAAGATCGAAGTTAATGATATAACTACAGAATTGTAGGTTGATCCCCTCACCGCCTGCTTCTGTGGCAATTAACACCTGGGCATGGTTTTGGAATAACTCGCGCATCCAATCTTTCTTCCCACGTTTGAAACCACCGCGAAAAGGAACAGACGTAATGTTATGCTGTTTTAAAAACCATTGTAGAAATAGCTGTGTGGCACGATATTCTGTAAAAATAATGACTTTATCATTGATTTGTTGAATGATCTCTAATGCTTTTTGTGCTTTTGCATTTTGTTGGATATTTTCTACTAACCCAATTAACTCTTCCATTTTTTGCTGAAAGGCAACTGAGGGTTGTTCCTGTTTCTTTAACATATTTCTTAAAGTGTAAAATACCGCTTCGCGACTGCTACATGCTTCACGTTGTAAAGTCATAAGTGAAAATTGGCTATCAGTCATCCAATTACCTTCTCTGTGCATGGAAGAAATCGCATCATATAAGGCTCTTTCTTCTTTTGAGAAATGGATGGGAACGGTTTCGACATGTCTTTTTGTCCATTCAATACCCGTATCTTGTCTACGATTACGAATCATTACTTTATTGACTAGTTCCTTTAAACCTTCATCATCATCGAGAGAGCGTGCATTTTTTTTGTATTTTTCATAAAAAGATGTTTCTGTTCCTAAGTGACCTGGTTTTAACAAAGAAACAAGATTAAAGATCTCACTAATTCGATTTTGTATAGGTGTTGCTGTAAGGAGTAAGCAAAATTTCTTTTTTAAAGACTGTACAAATTCATAGTTTTTCGTTTTATTATTCTTTAATTTATGCGCTTCATCAATAATAATCAAATCATAGTTTTGTTCAAAGACTAAACTCCTATGTGGTTCTCTTTTTGCTGTGTCGATTGATGATACGACGACATCACATTGCTCCCACACATAGCTCTTTTTTTGAGCGACAGCTGGGATGAAGAACTTACTGTTTAATTCAATTGCCCACTGAGACACTAAGGAAGCGGGTACAAGGATGAGTGCTTTCTTTACAAGCCCTCTGATCATGTATTCTTTTAATATTAACCCTGCTTCTATCGTCTTCCCTAATCCGACTTCATCAGCTAGAATTGCTTTACCATTCATGTTTTCCACTACTTGTTCGGCAACCTCTAGTTGATGTGGTAGTGGGGTGAGGTTTGATAAATGTTTGTCTACTTGCAGTCCATCAAACGCAGGGATGACCGTTTGATTCTCAACCTCAATGGTAAGCTTGAATAAATCCCAGTTTCCCCATGGTCCATCATTATCAATACGATTTTGAAATTCATCTTGCCAAGTTGCATCAAAATTTATTTGTAAAGTCATTTGCTCTCTCCTTTTTATACGAACGTTATTTTAAATTTATACATATAATGTTCGTATTAAGCTTAAGTCTTGTTGAAAAAACATGAGATTTTTAAATAAAAATATTGCTCAAATAATGATAGGATGGTAGGATGTAAGTAGCTTTGAAAGTTGTGAATTTTCAACGCTAAATCTGCAAATACGTACAATACGTCTTTGTAAGCTTCGACTCTCTAAAGCAGTTAATTATAGTATGTGCAAAAATGGAAAAAATTATAAACGCGAATGATAGCAAGGGGAGAGACTGCAGTGCTGCAGCGCCGAAGGAGCAAACAATCATCGTATTGTGAATCTCTCAGGCAAAAGAACACTTGCTTGACGCAACTCTGGAGAGAGCTCAAGGTAATAAGCGAGCCACCAAAGGGGAAAGGCTGCAATATCGCCGTAAACTCTCAGGTGAAAGGACAGAGAATCTGCTCAAATGATCGGTTTTGAGGAGATTCTCTGTCCTTTTTTGTGTGCTTTAGAAAACTTAGCTTCTTTAATGGGTTAAAGTGGAAAGCGTTTAGCTTTCGTCGTAGCATTTGGCGAGAAGCCAAGTACTTCTATGGCTAGTATGCAAATATTCATCTTAGAAAAAAACAGAAATATAAAGGAGGATGAGTGAATGTCACAGTTGAAGAAAACACCACTACATGACATTTATCAAGAGTATGGTGGAAAAACGATTGATTTTGGTGGATGGGCTCTACCTGTTCAATTTTCTAGTATTAAAGAAGAACATGAAGCGGTACGTACAAAAGCGGGTCTGTTTGATGTATCCCATATGGGAGAAATTGAGGTTAAAGGTCAAGATAGTTTACGTTATCTTCAGAAAATGATGACAAATGACGTCGCGAAACTAAAAACGTTTGGCGCACAATATACAGCAATGTGTTATGAAAATGGTGGAACTGTGGATGATTTGCTTATTTATAAAATGACTGAAGGTGAATACCTTTTAGTCGTAAACGCAGCTAATATCGAAAAAGATTATCAATGGTTACAAAATCATTTAGAAGGAAAGGTTGAACTTAAAAACCTTTCAGAGGATATGTCACAATTGGCCTTGCAAGGTCCTATGGCTGAGGTTGTTTTACAGAAGATTACAGATGTTGATTTAAGTGAAATTGGATTTTTTAAATTTAACCAAACAGTAAATATAAATGGCAAAAATGCATTAGTATCGAGAACTGGCTATACCGGTGAAGATGGTTTTGAAATTTATTGTCAAAATGAGGATGCAGTCTTTTTATGGCAGTCGATTTTAGAAGCAGGAAAAGAAGATGGAGTTCTTCCTTGTGGTCTAGGTGCCCGAGATACCCTTCGCTTCGAAGCCAATTTAGCCTTATATGGTCAAGAGTTGTCTTCTGAAATTTCTCCGCTTGAAGCAGGTATTGGCTTTGCCGTAAAAGTGAACAAAGAAGAAGATTTTATTGGAAAAGCGGCATTAAAATCACAAAAAGAAAATGGGTTAAGTAGAAAAATTGTTGGGATTGAAATGATTGAACGTGGGATTCCTCGTCATGGTTATGCAGTTTATGCTGACGACCAACGGATTGGTGAAGTTACTACGGGTACACAATCTCCTACTTTAAAGAAAAATATCGGCTTAGCACTTCTGGACAGTCCATACACAGCGCTAGATTCTGAAGTGGAAGTTGAAATTCGTAATAAGCGTGTCCGTGCCAAAGTAATTGCCACACCGTTTTATAAAAAAGAGAAAAAGAACTAACTAATCAGGGGGAGAGAAGCGATGAAACACCGTTATTTACCGATGACTGATTCTGATCAAAAAGAAATGCTTGAAGCAATCGGAGTCAAAACAATTGATGATTTATTTAGTGATATTCCTGAAAGCGTTCGTTTTAAAAGGGAATATAATATTAAACCAGCTAAAACGGAATCTGCTTTAATGAAAGAATTGATGCTTCTATCACAAAAAAATGCAGATTTAAAAACAAATACTTCATTTTTAGGTGCAGGTGTTTACGATCACTATATGCCAGTTATTGTTGATCACGTGTTATCTCGTTCAGAGTTCTATACTGCTTATACACCCTACCAACCGGAAATTTCCCAAGGTGAGTTGCAAGCGATTTTTGAATTTCAGACAATGATATCTGAACTAACAGGAATGGATGTAGCAAACTCATCTATGTATGATGGTGGAACGGCACTTGCGGAAGCTGCTATGTTAGCAACTGGACATACGAAGCGTAAAAAAGTATTGATTTCAAGTACAGTACATCCTGAATCAAAAGCTGTAATTGAGACTTATGCAAAAGGCCAATACATCGATGTAGTTGAAATTCCACACAAAGATGGATTAACAGATATGAGCGCACTAAAAGAAATGATTGGTGATGACATTGCCGCAGTAGTCGTGCAATATCCTAACTTTTTTGGAAGAGTGGAGCCACTTGCAGAATTAGAAGAAATTATCCATGCTCATAAATCCTTATTTGTTGTATCAAGTAACCCACTATCCTTAGGAGCGTTAACACCTCCAGGAAAATTTGGTGCAGATATCGTTGCTGGCGATGCGCAAGTTTTTGGTATTCCAACAGCTTTTGGTGGTCCTCACTGTGGTTACTTTGCCGTGACAAAGAAACTCATGAGGAAAGTACCTGGACGTTTAGTGGGGCAAACGGTTGATGAGAACGGACAACGTGGATTCGTGCTCACACTTCAAGCAAGAGAGCAACATATTCGTAGGGATAAAGCTACATCTAACATATGTTCAAACCAAGCTTTAAATGCACTAGCCGCATCTGTTGCAATGACAGCCTTGGGTAGAAACGGTGTTAAACAAATGGCGATAGATAATATTCAAAAGGCGCATTATGCGAAAGAACAATTTAGAAGTGCAGGCTTTGAAATTACTTTTGATGGCGGTTCATTCAACGAGTTTATTATTAAGTGTAATCGTCCAGTTCGTGAGGTAAATCAAGCATTACTGAAAAAGAATATTATTGGTGGTTATGATTTAGGCAGAGATTATAGTGAATTAGCTCATCATATGCTTATTGCTGTAACAGAGCTAAGAACAAAAGACGAAATTGATACATTTGTGGCAGAAATGGGGGATTACCGTGCATAACGAAAACCAGGCGCTCATATTTGAGCTAAGTAAACCAGGGAGAATCGGCTATAGCCTTCCCGAGATGGATATTCCAGAAGTAGAATTATCTGATTTGCTCCCAGCTGAATATATCCGTCAAGAGGACGCGGATTTACCTGAAGTATCTGAACTTGATATTATGCGTCATTATACAGCTTTATCTAAGCGTAATCACGGAGTAGATTCTGGTTTTTACCCGCTTGGGTCTTGTACGATGAAATATAATCCTAAAGTAAATGAGAATGTAGCACGCTATAACGGCTTTGCTCATTTACACCCATTACAGGACGAAAGCTCTGTTCAAGGTGCAATGGAGTTGTTATATGATTTACAAGAGCATTTAATTGAGATCACAGGAATGGACGAAGTCACTCTACAACCGGCAGCAGGTGCCCATGGCGAATGGACTGGGTTGATGATGATTCGTGCCTATCATGAAGCAAATGGTGATTTTAACCGTACAAAAGTTATTGTTCCAGATTCAGCTCATGGTACAAACCCTGCCTCGGCAACTGTGGCGGGCTTCGAAACCTTAACAGTTAAGTCTAATGATCAAGGCTTAGTAGATTTAGAAGATTTGAGGAGAGTGGTAGGAGATGATACAGCTGCTCTTATGCTAACAAACCCTAATACGTTAGGCTTGTTTGAAGAAAATATTCTAGAAATGGCAGAAATAGTCCATGGAGCAGGCGGGAAACTGTATTATGATGGAGCCAACTTAAATGCCGTTTTATCTAAAGCAAGACCGGGAGATATGGGATTTGACGTTGTTCATTTAAATTTGCATAAAACATTTACTGGTCCCCATGGTGGAGGAGGACCTGGATCAGGTCCTGTTGGGGTAAAAGAAGACTTAATTCCTTATTTGCCTAAACCAATCTTAGTGAAAACAGAAGAAGGTTATACATTTAATTATGACCGTCCACAGTCAATTGGAAGAGTCAAGCCTTATTACGGTAACTTCGGTATCAATGTCCGTGCCTATACGTATATTCGTTCTATGGGTCCAGATGGTTTGAAAGCTGTTACTGAAAATGCAGTACTTAATGCCAATTATATGATGCGTAAGCTAGCACCAGCATTCGATTTACCATATGATAAACATTGTAAACATGAGTTTGTATTAAGTGGAAAACGCCAGAAAAAATTAGGTGTACGCACGCTTGATATCGCGAAGCGTTTGCTTGATTTCGGTTATCATCCACCGACTATTTACTTCCCGTTAAATGTTGAAGAGTGTATGATGATCGAACCAACAGAGACTGAATCTAAAGAAACACTCGACAGCTTTATTGATGCGATGCTTCAGATTGCCAAGGAAGCTGAGGAAAACCCTGAGGTCGTCCAAGAAGCGCCACACACGACAGTAATTGGCCGTTTAGACGAGACGCTAGCAGCAAGAAAGCCAGTATTACGTTATCAAAAGGACTAATATAAAACGCCCTCTTACAAATATGTACGAGGTCTAAATAAAACGTGAACAAATTCATTTATGTGTATTTGTTCGCGTTTTTTTTGCGAAAATCACCCCTAACAGGAGTTTATAATTGTAGATTAAGAACGGATCTTATTCTTCTAAATAAAAAAGATAAGTATATTGGGACTCTTTACGTATGATATAAATGGTCTAACGTGGTTAGTAATATGTAGTTTAGAGGGAATAGAGGCATCATGACGAATGAGAATAAACCACCCGTTTTAAGTCGGGTGGTGTGAGAGATTTATTTTTTAGATTTAATTTTTCCGCCCCATTTTTTGAAGCCGCCTTGTAAATGAGAAAGATTTTTGTATCCCTTCCGATACAATAGTTGAGCCGCTCTACCGCTTCTCATTCCGCTCTGGCAGTATAAATAAACAGGCTTATCTTGACGAAGTTCAACAAGTCTTGTTTTTAACTGAGATAAGGGAATATTTCTGGCACCTAAAATATGGCCACCTTCATATTCATTTGGTTCTCGGACATCAATCAATTGCGCTTTACGATATCCTTCTCTGAATTCTTGTTCTGATAATGTTTTTACAATTCTCTTTTGATACAACCTTGTGATTACTGTGTAAACAATAATAGCACCGATTATAATTAATAAAAAATATAGAGTAGACAATTAATATTTGCTCCTTTCAAACATTGCTTACGCCAAGATATATTATATAAGTTTTTCATAGGTTTAGTAAAGGACAAGAACGAGAAAATTGTAATGAAAACTTAATGAAGCCCGCTTTTTTTGCACATTTAGAAAGGTAAAAAATCTTTCCATTAAGCGCTCATCTTTTTAATGCTTCATCAGTTGTAAGGACAAATCATTTTTCTAGACTAGATGGAAAGAAGAATGTATGGCTTTTTTTTCTGGTCGAATTTTGATAGACTAAAATACGCTTAAACGTTTACTAAAAATAGATGTAAAAGAGGGTTATTATGGGGAAGGAAGTATGGCGATTTATCCATTCAGGTATGGGTTCTCCATCATTTAATATGGCTTTAGATGAAGCTTTATTAGATTGGAATAGCGAAGGGAAAATGCCACCAGTGATTCGTTTCTATGGTTGGAACCCAGCCACACTATCTATCGGGTATTTTCAAAAAGTTGATAAGGAAATTAAGCTTGAAGCTGTAAAGGAAAATGGATTAGGTTTTGTTCGTAGGCCTACAGGTGGACGTGGGGTTCTGCATGAACATGAGCTGACTTATAGTGTAATTGTTCCTGAAGAACATCCACAAATGCCGAAAACAGTTACTGAGGCTTATCGTGTGATTTCAGAAGGGGTATTACGAGGTTTTCAACAACTAGGCTTAGAAGCATACTTTGCTGTACCTCGTTCAAAGGAAGAAAAAGAAATGCTAAAGAATCCTCGTTCATCCGTTTGTTTTGATGCACCAAGCTGGTATGAATTAGTTGTAGAAGGTCGTAAAGTAGCAGGTAGCGCCCAAACACGGCAAAAAGGTGTGATTCTACAACATGGATCCATCTTACTTGATTTAGATGAGGATAAATTATTTAGTCTGTTTAAATATTCAAACGATCGCGTGAAAGAAAGAATGCAAAGAGCATTTAGTAGTAAAGCGGTAGCGATAAATGAACTGACGGATCGCACAATTACATATGAAGAAGCAGTAGTGGCTTTTAAAAAGGGGTTTGAAGAAGGACTTGACATCATTCTAGAACCTTACGAACTTAGTGCAGAAGAAATAACTTATGTTGAAAAGCTGGCAAAAGAAAGATATGAAAATGATGAATGGACATTTAAACGATAATAAATTTTTTTCGACTCGCTCTTTTATTTTTAAAAGAGTAGAGTCGAATTGTTTTGTCTACTAGATTTGCGAGAAACGATTTAAAGTGCAAGTCGTAAAATTGGTGAAAATCATTTATTTTATTAACTTAAATAAATAATTGCTCTTGTTTTCGAGTGTTTATCCTCTTTCTTGCATTTGACAAAATAAAAATAACACAATATATAGTGTTATATTTTATAAAGTAGGTACTATATATTGATTATCGAGGTTTATTTATGATAACGTAAGGGTATTCTCTAAAAACAATATAAAAGCATAAAACGATGTAAACATAAAGAGAAGTAAATTTTTAATGATTGAAGGAGTTGTCGTAATGTCTGTTGCTGTAGGACAAGAATTAAAGTTAAATGTTGAGAGGTTAAATGAGGACATCCGCTTATTTCCACAAGTGCATCCTATTACTCCAGAGATGAAATTAACCCATAAAGGTGTTTCCCGCCTAGTTATGCTTGATAGATATACATTTAAAGATACAGAAAAAGTAACGTTATCTGAAGGTGACTTTGTTGTTCTAACGATTAAGGAGGATCCGAAGTTTCCTGCGCGAGGTTTAGGGTACATTGTAGAGATTGATTGGGAAAATAAAAAAGCAGTTGTACAAGTTGAACAAGATTATCGCGGTGTACTCGATACACAAGAAGAGATAGAAACGGGAATCATTGTACGTTCTTTAGACGTTATAGAGAAGCCGTTAGAAGTGTTTTACGAGCAAATTGCTAAGCGCAATGCCACAGGATTAGCTTCGGTTGAGAAGACTGAAGAAAAACAGAATGAATGGTTTGAGAAGTTTTATCAGGAATTAGCTGATTTGAACTTTATTCCAGCTGGTCGTGTCTTGTATGGTGCCGGTGCTGATACTGAGGTTACATACTTTAATTGCTATGTAATGCCGTTTGTACAAGATTCTCGTGAAGGTATCTCAGAGCATCGTAAACAAGTCATGGAAATCATGTCTAGAGGTGGCGGTGTTGGAACGAATGGTTCGACATTAAGACCGCGTAATACACTAGCGAAAGGAGTGAATGGGAAATCTTCCGGTTCTGTTTCTTGGTTAGATGATATTGCGAAGTTAACACATCTCGTTGAACAAGGTGGTTCAAGAAGAGGTGCGCAGATGATAATGTTAGCGGATTAATTGATGCTGTAGTCCGCGTCATTCAAACCAATGAATGACTAGAAAATCGGGTGAATTGCGGGGATATCCTGTTAAAGGCAAAACTGCTACAACGTGACTGGCAACGGTGAGCGTGAACGCTATAAAAAATGTTTTGCATGGGACAATCCGCAGCCAAGCGCCACTGGGCATAGGTAGTGGTGAAGGTTCAACGACTAGAGAGTGAGCCCCAACAATAAACTCTCAAATAGCGCCCGGCCCCTATAAAGGGTGATGATATAGTCTAGTCCGACTGCTAAGAGCAGTGTAAATATCCTGAAAGGGACGGTAGTTAACGTGGCATCCTGATATTATTGAATTTATTATTTCTAAAATGCAAAATCCAAGAATTCTTCGTTTCTTACTTGAAAATACGGAAGATGAGACAATTAAACGTTACGCTAAGGAAAAACTAAAATTCACTCCATTTACAGAGCAAGAGATTGCCATGTATCAAGGAATAATTAATTATAAAACCATTCCAGGTTTAGGTGGATTTAATGAGAAAATCATTAAAGATGCAGAAGAAAAACTATTAATAGGTGGAACATATGCTGTTCATAATTCTGAATTCCTTACTGGGGCGAATATTTCAGTTTGTTTAACGAAGGAGTTTATGGAAGCAGTTGAAAATGATGGTGAATATGAACTTCGTTTCCCAGATGTAGAGAGTTACGATCGTGAGCAAATGGACAACTACAACAAGCAATGGCATGAAGTTGGCGATGTGCGTGAATGGGAAAAGTTAGGTCACGGTGTTCGTGTATATCGTAAAATTAAAGCAAAAGAGCTTTGGAACTTGATCAATATTTGCGCAACTTATTCAGCTGAACCAGGTATCTTCTTCATTGATAACGCCAATGATATGACCAATGCGAAAAGCTATGGCCAAAAGGTAGTAGCAACAAACCCTTGTGGCGAACAGCCATTAGCTCCTTATAGTGTTTGTAACCTAGCAGCAGTGAACTTAGCTGAAATGGCTAACAAGGAAAATAAAACAGTTGATTTCGCAAAGTTGGCAAGAACTGTTGAGATTGGCGTACGTATGCAAGATAATGTCATCGATGCTACACCTTATTTCCTTGAAGACAATAAAAAACAAGCTTTGGGTGAACGTCGAGTTGGCTTAGGTGTCATGGGTCTGCATGATTTATTAATTTATTGTGAAACAGAGTATGGCTCAGAAGAAGGTAATGTATTAATTGACCAAGTGTTTGAAACGATTGCAACAACGGCTTATCGTGCGTCAGTAGAAATCGCTAAAGAAAAAGGTAGCTTCCCATTCTTAAACGGAGAAACAACGGAGGAAACGAACCGCTTAAGAAAAGCCTTTATCGAAACAGGCTATATGGAAAAGATGCCGGCTGATATCAAACAGGCAATTCTAGAAACGGGGATTCGTAATTCTCATTTATTAACAGTTGCTCCTACAGGTTCAACAGGGACAATGGTTGGTGTTTCTACTGGATTAGAACCATATTTCTCATTCTCTTATTTTAGAAGTGGTCGACTTGGTAAATTCATTGAAGTAAAAGCAGACATTGTTCAAGAATATTTAGATCGTCACCCAGAGGCGGATCCTGAAAATTTACCAAACTGGTTTATTGCTGCAATGGATTTAGCTCCTGAAGCGCATGCTGACGTGCAATGTGTGATTCAACGTTGGATTGATAGTTCCATAAGTAAAACAGTAAATGCGCCTAAAGGTTATAGTGTAGAACAAGTGCAAAAGGTGTATGAGCGTTTATACAAAGGTGGAGCAAAAGGCGGCACTGTATACGTGGATGGCTCAAGAGACTCTCAAGTATTAACTTTAAAAGCTGAAGAAAATTCTTTTGAAGAAGAAGCCTTAGAGAAGAAATCATCCACTAAACAGCATGTTGTCCTTGTTGATACCATCAATGACTTACGTTCAACTGATGTCACTATTGGATCTGAAGTTGGTAATACTTGCCCTGTCTGCCGTCAAGGGAAAGTGGAAGAAATCGGTGGCTGTAATACATGCACCAATTGTAATGCACAATTAAAATGTGGATTATAAGTAGCAAGACTGAAAGGAAAGCGAGCCGAGCTCACTAAATAAAAATACAAGCATGAGCAAATTATCTAGCGAATTTGTTCATGCTTTTTTTCTGTCTGTATAATCAGGAGCGGTCGCTAGACGGTTCTAGTTGGAGTTCACGTACAATTGACATAAGATCGTTTGCTTGAACATATTTAGTTAAAAATGGAAAGATAGTCTATGGCAAAAGGGAGTGTGCGTATAACTTGGTCAAAGATAACGAAGCAAAAGAGAATGGCTCGGACATCAAAAGTGTAATCGCCATAGATAGCAGAACAAAAGAGTTTCATCGGCCTTCATGAATATAAAAATTCCTGCCTACGCTGATCATAAAACGTGGGATAAAAAAGAATGCCAGCACCACCAGAAATTCTAATCATCCACATGAAAACTCCCCTCAACACTTCTTCTTCCTAGGGACTTAACAATTAATTTCACTGTCATCTTCATTAGCTTCAACATATTGTCCTGAAAAGAGTAATCCGTTTAATAGGGGATTTACCGAGTTCTTTTATGAACAACTGTCAGTTTTTTGATTTTCGCAAAAATCGGACTATTGCCAAGCTCAAGTGATTACAAATGTATTATAATGCTTTTTCTTTTTGCAAAAGGGTGTATGCAAATTAGAATGGGGTGATTGTATACATGGAAATCGATGGTGTTTTTTCAGGAGGGGGCATTAAAGGGTTCGCTCTAATTGGTGCTCTTGCGGAAATTGAAAAACAAGGTTTCCAATTCAAACGTGTGGCTGGAACGAGTGCCGGGTCAATTATATCTGCATTAATTATCGCAGGCTATTCAAGTGATGAGATAGAAAGAATGATGGATGATTTGGATTTAAAAGTGTTTTTAGATAGTAGAAAATCACTTATTCCTATTGCTGTAGCAAAATGGATATTTTTATTTTGGAGTTTGGGATTATATAAGGGAAATGAATTAGAAAAGTGGATAGAAGCTCGATTAGCAGCAAGGGGGATTCGTACATTTGCAGACGTTCCCCCGCTTTCTCTACGCATTATTGCATCAGATTTAACGAATGGGAGATTACTCGTGCTTCCAGATGACTTACCGAAATACCAAATTGACCCGAATCGTTTTTCCGTAGCCAAGGCAGTGAGGATGAGTTGTAGTATGCCTTATTTTTTTGAACCTGTGAAAATCGGTGGTCGTGGAAAGCGTAATAATTTAATGGTGGACGGTGGTGTCTTAAGTAACTTCCCTATGTGGTTGTTTGATAAAGATAATGTAAAGAAAACGAGACCGGTTCTCGGGGTGAAATTGAGTATTAATAATAATGAACAACCACCAAGAAGAATCAAGAATGCAATTCAAATGTTTGAAGCATTATTTGAAACTATGAAGGATGCTCATGATTCCCGTTATATTTCGAGAAGTCATGAACAGAATGTTATTTTTGTTCCTACAGAAGGAGTATTAGCAACAGAGTTTGAGTTAACTGAAGAAGGGAAGAGAGATTTACTGAAACTAGGGAGGGAAAGAGCGAAGGAATTTCTTGCCACATGGACTTATTGAAAATAAGCCTAAAATGTCTCAAATAACGCAATCTGACATTAAAAAAATCGGAGCTCTTATAAAGAAGCCCGATTTTTCTTTTTGCCTTTTTTTCCTTCAATGACTGTTAGATGTACAGAGGTATTTCTTTTTGATTTTTTTATAGAAGTTAAAGTGACTGGCTTACTTCTTCGGTTTGAAGAAGTTTGATTCTCTTTATTTTTAAAACGTTTTTTTGACTTTTTAGCGGCTTGCGCAAATGCTTTTCGCTCACTCTTATTGGGACTTGATGACCCGCTAAGTTTCTGGACGACAAAATAGATGACGACCCCAACAAGCGCCATAATGGCTATACCTCGAAATAATCCGGCTGGGTCTTTAATTAATTGAGAACCAAGCCCAATCATTGCAAGTAAAATAAGTGCGCCAAAAATATATAAGGATTTCCGATTCTTCAAGAAAGCCACCTCCCTATGAGCATGATGAGCATATTTGTAAGCTTTTAAACTTCGAAAGAGCAAAAAACCAATTTATCGTACCCTTTTAAAGTTATCTTACCCAATATTTGAGATTTCAAGCAGTACTTATATAAGAAAAATATTATCTTAGACTATCTTGTACAATCAATAAGATTTTATATATAAATTTCTCTATTTTCACTGTGAAACCCTCTACAAATAGATAAAAAACAAGAAAAAAATACGGATTTTAACAATTTTATGAAAGATGCAATGGTTTCTACCTGCTTTGGACATAATAAGCACGGAGGTGAATCATATGAGTGATAAACATGAATTAGAACAAAACGAACGGGAACAACCATTATCAATGACATCTTTAACTTTTATCTCTGGATTTGTCGGAGGTGTTTTTTGGAGTACGATTGGTTACATCGCTTATGTCCTTAATTTAACAGAAGTAGGACCAAGAGTCATTTTAGAACCATGGACAATAGGTGATTGGAAGGATGGTTGGCTTGGAACAGTGATTTCGATTATTTTAATTGGAGCTGTTTCAGTTGTAGCCGCTTATATTTATTATTGGACAATGAGAAGGTTCAAGAAAATGTGGTTTGGTGCCCTTTATGGACTTGTTTTATTTGCCCTTGTTTTTTTTGTCCTAAATCCGATGTTTCCTAATATTGCCCCTGTAGGAGATTTGAAAATAAATACAATTATTACATCTGTTTGCTTATATTTATTGTATGGTGTATTTGTTGGTTATTCCATTTCATATGAAAATGAAGAACAACAAAAGATGAAAGAAGCACAAGAAACAGAAGAAGCTTAAATTGTTAGAAGATTGATTGCTTTTATTTGCTTTATTATAGTGAGTGTTCTCTATTTTGTGATAAAATAGCCATATTGAATATTTCAGTATTCGTAGGAGTGGCGCCATGAAAAAAATATTGCTCATCAATGGACCGAATTTGAATCTTCTAGGCCAACGTGAACCAGGGATATACGGTTCGGACACATTAGAGTCGCTTGAACATAATTTAAAACAAATAGCTGAACAAAGAAATGTTGCGCTTACTTGTGTGCAATCCAATCACGAAGGCGTAATCATTGATCAAATCCAACTGGCGAATAGGAAATATGAAGGTATTATATTTAATCCAGGAGCATTTACTCACTATAGTATTGCTATTCGTGATGCCATTGCAGCCATTGATGTCCCTGTTATTGAAGTACATATATCCAATGTGCATAAAAGAGAATCATTCAGACATCATTCCGTCATGGCAGCAGTAACACAGGGGCAAATTGTTGGTTTAGGAATGAAAGGCTATGAGCTTGCTTTATTTGCATTAACAGATGAATAAGAGGGAGAGTAGAAGTGATGACAAAGATAGATAAAATAAGAAATAGTTTTGATCAGGTAGGTATTGATGCTATTTTGATTACGAGTGCTTATAACAGACGGTATGTTTCTGATTTTACAGGGTCTGCTGGTGCTGTTTTAATTAGCCAAAACGATGCATTGTTCATTACTGATTTTCGTTATACTGAGCAAGCTAGCAAGCAATGTACTGGATATACGGTTGTGCAACATAAAGGAACCATACCTGAAGAAGTGGCAACAATCGTAAAGCAATTAGGTATTAAGAAATTAGGATTTGAAAAAGATTATGTTACATATGCTTCTTACCAAACTTTTAATGAAACAATTGATGCTGAATTAATTCCTGTATCAGGCGAAATTGAAAAGTTACGCTTGATAAAGGATGAATCAGAGATTAAGATATTAAAGGGAGCCGCGAAAATAGCGGATAGCGCTTTTTCTCATATTCTTAACTTTATTCAACCTGGTAAGACAGAAATAGAAGTCGCAAATGAATTAGAATTTTTTATGAGAAAAGAAGGAGCAACTTCATCTTCGTTTGATATGATTGTTGCTTCAGGTGTCCGTGGTGCATTACCTCATGGTGTAGCGAGTGAGAAAGTTATCGAAAAAGGCGAGCTTGTTACAATTGACTTTGGTGCATTATATAATGGATACGTTTCCGATATAACAAGAACCGTTGCTGTCGGTCAACCAAGTGATAAGATGAAAGAAGTATACGATATTGTTTTAGAAGCACAGTTACGTGGTATGAAAGGGATTAAAGCTGGAATTACTGGAAAGCAAGCTGACGCTTTAACGAGAGACTATATTTCAGAAAAAGGCTATGGTGAATATTTTGGTCATTCTACCGGTCACGGTATTGGCTTAGAAGTCCATGAAGGACCAGGGCTCTCTTTTAAATCTGACATCGTATTAGAACCAGGAATGGTTGTTACTTGTGAACCGGGTATATATTTACCAGGCATCGGTGGTGTTAGAATTGAAGATGATACGATTGTAACTAAAGAGGGTAATGAAAACCTTAATACATCAACAAAAGAATTAGTTATTCTTTAATGAGTGAATAGTAGGAGGAACTTTTTGCATGATTTCAGTAAATGATTTTAAAACAGGTTTAACCATTGAAGTAGATAATGGGATTTGGCGTGTAATAGATTTCCAACACGTGAAACCAGGTAAAGGTGCGGCGTTTGTTCGTTCAAAATTACGTAATCTACGTACAGGAGCTATTCAAGAAAAAACATTCCGTGCGGGTGAAAAAGTAGCTAAAGCACAAATTGATAATCGTAAAATGCAATATTTATATGCTAATGGTGATCAACACGTCTTTATGGATACAGAATCTTATGATCAAATTGAATTAAGTGCTTCAGCAATTGAATATGAATTGAAGTTCTTAAAAGAAAATATGGAAGTTTCCATTATTTTATATCAAAGTGAAACATTAGGTGTTGAATTGCCAAATACGGTAGTACTCGAAGTAACTGAAACAGAACCTGGCATCAAAGGTGATACGGCCTCTGGTGGTACAAAACCAGCCATTTTAGAAACAGGCTTAAGTGTGCAAGTACCATTCTTTGTGAACCAAGGTGATAAGCTTATTATTAACACAACAGATGCTTCTTACGTATCTCGTGCTTAATTTTTGAGTTTGATGACTTGTTATTTTCGTGATCTTATAGTAATATAATAATCAACTTGCTGCGTTGTTCGTTTGTATATGAAGTTTCAACCTTTACGTTAATTGAGGGAGCTTAAGATCATAATTGAAATAACATGCCTACATTGTTTAGGACGTTAGGAAGATTATTGCAAGCACCCACCTGGTGGAGCAGGTATGAAACTCCATATAAATCGGCGGCAACAGCGGCTACTTGATTTACTAATAAAGACATTTGAGATGATTCTCAGATGTCTTTTTTACGTTTCAACCTTAAAAATGACTTCCAAAGAGAGGCTAAAGTAAGGTCGAAGTTTACAATAAAAAGAAAATAACGAGTAAGTCTTATAAACCTAATTGGTTTACTGTATAAAAACGTGAGTAAAATTTTATTCAACCATCTTAAAGATAAAGGTGGGA
This sequence comes from Cytobacillus sp. FSL R7-0696, assembly GCF_038006865.1. NCBI lineage: Bacteria > Bacillati > Bacillota > Bacilli > Caryophanales > Bacillaceae > Cytobacillus > Cytobacillus sp. FSL R7-0696. The sequence continues at coordinate 3,308,128 of NZ_JBBOWA010000001.1, forward strand.
ATTCCCCACCTATACATTCCATCATTATTCCCATTGATAACCCAATAATTCCGCCATTTTTTTAGGGATATCTGTATTATCCAACATGCCATGAAAATGTTCTGCACCTGCACCGTAGGCAAATAACGGAACTGGATTGGCTGTATGGCCACCCGCACTACTTATGCCACGGATTTGGTGATGAACGATACCAGTATTATATCTTTCTGAGATAAAGCTACCGAGTTCCCATGCAGCTTTATTTCTTTTGTATACTTTCCCCCGAGCGTTCATTAATCTTGCATTGAGCTGTATGCCTTCTTCCTCAGTTAAAAAAATTCCAGTAAATTTAAATAAATTGTCTACTAATTGAGACGTAATGAATTTACCGTCCTCTCCCATTTTCGTTTGTGCAAGCACATATTCTGGTGAAGCTTGAATTTTTTTGATCATTTTTCGCTTTAGTGGTTCGGTCGCAGAAATACCCATTGTTTCATGATCAGCAACAACTACAATCAAAGTATCTGAACGGTTATGAGCCCATTCGACAGCCGTTTTCACAGCCTCATCAAATTCTACTGTTTCTCTCCAAACACTTGCTATATCTGCTGAATGGGCTGCGTGGTCAATCCTTGCGCCTTCCACCATTAAAAAGAAACCATTTGCATTATTAAGCTTTTGTAGTGCTGTTTTTGTCATTTCGCTTAAGCTGGGTTCTGTGCCATCTGTATATTTGCGGTCTATTTTAAATGACAGATGATACGGAGCAAAAAGGCCAAGCAGTTTATCCCCTGTCTGATTGCTTAATAAATCATGTCTATTTCTGACAATGGTATAACCTAACTTCTTTGCTTTTTCTAACAGGGCAGGACCATAAAAAACTTCTCCCCCACCTAACATGACATCAGGAGCGAGTGTGAGTTGTTGCTTCGCAATATCCGCCTGGTTTGCCCAACGATTAAGAACGCTTGCTGTGAAAGCGGCAGGTGTGGCATCCGTGATGGCATTGGTTGAGATGATACCAGTCTTTTTCTTTTGCTCTTTAAATAAATCGAGGATGCTTTTAACCTCCTTGCCATCTGGCGTGACTCCGATCATTTCATTATTGGTTTTGCTTCCTGTTGCGAGGGCAGTACCGGCAGCAGCAGAATCAGTTACGACTCGATTAGCCGAATAGGTTTGAACAAGGGCACTAAACGGGAGGGAAGTTAGAAACAATTGCCCCTCTTTGCCTCTTTCCAATTCCCGCGCTATCTCTAGTTGGCCCACCCCCATACCGTCTCCAATCATATAGATAATGTTTGTAGGCTTGTTTCCTTCTGCCGTAACAGACGTAGTATTTATTAGTAGGAATAAAGAAAAACATAGAATAGACAAGTACTTTAATTTCCTCACTCAATTCACATCCTCTTTAATAGATTGTCATGTGAATTATTGTCTCTCTTTTAATAATAATTATTTGCTATATGGTCATACGTTAGATTCATCTTGCATACATTGAGAGTAGAAAAGAGCAAGTCCTATGGAGACAAAGGAAAGGGAGGACTTTCGAGGTGGAAACAATTCTAGCATTTTTACCACGTTCAATCTCACAACAGTTACGGCAATTACCAACTCGTCAGTTAGCAGAAATAGAGGAAATAAGGATTAGGACTCATCGCCCGATTGAAGTTGTTACACATGGTAACTATGTTTTGTTACCTTATCAAGCAACGGAAGAGGATGCGATTCAGTTATTAGATAAGATGAGTCACTTCTCTATCTATACTTTGGAAGAAGAGTTACGTAGAGGTTATATCACGATAGAGGGCGGTCACCGTGTCGGACTAGCAGGTAAAGTTATTTTAGAAGGCGGACAAGTAAAAGTGATTAGAGATGTCGCTTCTTTTAACATTCGTATTGCCAAGGAAAAAATCGGGATTGCAGAAACTGTTGCTCACCATATTTATCAGAATGGTTGGATGCATACAGTTATTATCGGTCCTCCACAAACTGGAAAGACAACTTTGCTTAGAGATTTAGCGAGAATGGTCTCTAGTGAAAATAAATACACAACTGCTAAAAAAGTAGGCATCGTCGATGAAAGATCTGAAATAGCTGGAAGTATTCATGGTATACCACAAATGAGGTTTGGTCCGCGTGTTGATGTGTTAGATGCATGCCCAAAAGCTGAAGGTATGATGATGATGATTCGCTCGATGAGCCCAGATGTCCTTGTGGTCGATGAATTGGGTAGCAAAGCAGATGTAGAAGCCGTATTAGAAGCAGTTAATGCTGGTATAAAGTTAATTACTACTACCCACGGCTTCTCGTATGAAGATATAAAAAAACGTCCGTTAATGGCACCTTTACTTGAATTAGATATATTTGAACGTTTTGTTGAACTTAATAGGCGTGCAGGACCGGGGAATATACAAGCTGTCAAAGATGGTAATGGTATGCGGTTACATGGAAGGCAAGAGGTATTAGGACCATGATTAAAATAGTGGGAGCAATACTAATTATCGTGGCTACTACTCTCGTAGGATTTGAGATATCAAAACGATTAAGTGAAAGGCCGCGTCAACTAAGGCAGCTAAAGAGTGCCTTGCAATCATTGGAAGCGGAAATCATGTATGGCCACACTCCATTACATGAGGCATCACGACGGCTCGCTTCTCAGTTAAGTCACCCAGTTTCGTTATTCTTTGCTGATTTTGCTTCTCGGCTAACAGAAACTGAAACGACAGTGATGAGGGCTTGGGAGAATAGCTTGAATCACATTTGGAAGAAAACGGCTCTGAAAAACAGTGAATTTGAAATCATGAAACAATTCGGAGAGACATTAGGGCGACATGATCGCATCTCCCAACAAAAGCAAATTTTGCTGACATTAGCCCATCTTGAACGTGAAGAAGTAGATGCGCATGAGAAACAGGCAAAATACGAAAGAATGGCGAAAAGCCTCGGGTTTTTATCAGGACTTCTGCTAATTATTTTATTAATGTAGAGAAAATTTCTCATGTTTGAGTGTAGGAGGAGAAAATAATGGGATTAGATGTCGAGATTATTTTTAAAATTGCCGGTGTTGGGATAGTCGTCGCTTTTTTACACACGATTCTTGACCAAGTGGGAAAGAAAGAATATGCCCAATGGGTCACTTTGTTTGGATTTATCTATATTTTATTCCTGGTTGCATCAGTGGTAGATAACCTCTTTCAAAAAATCAAATCAGTATTCTTATTTCAATAAGAAGGGAGAGGTATGCCATTGATATTCTTAAAATAGTAGGAATTGCTTTAATAGCTACATTCTTGGCACTAATTATTAAAGAACAAAAACCTAACTTTGCTTTTCTTTTAGTTGTTTTTGTTGGTTGTACGATTTTTTTATATCTTGTCGATCAGATATATATGATTATTCATATGATAGAGCGCATTGCTGTTAATGCCAATATTAATATGGTGTATTTGGAGACCATACTGAAAATAGTGGGTATTGCCTATATTGCAGAATTTGCCTCGCAAATTACGAAAGATGCTGGTCAAGGTGCGATTGCAGCAAAGATTGAGATGGCAGGGAAGATTTTTATCTTAGCAATGGCTATCCCAATATTAACGGTTTTGATTGAAACAATTATTCAAATGATCCCAAGTTAATCAGTGTAAAGAGAAAATGAAGGAGCCACCCATGCGGTGTGAATAGAAAATGACAACATCATAAGAGAGTAGCACCTTCCCTATATAAAGAGGTGTAAAAGATGAAGCCCTATTTATTGAAAACATTGCTGTTTAGTATGTTGTTTATTTTCATGACAGGCCACATTGTACATGCCTCAGATGAAGATAAGCCAGATGAATACCAAACTGAAGAAGCTCAAGAAGTTTTTAATCCGGAAGATATTGTAGAGTCGCAAATAGATACACTCCATTTGGATGAATTAAAGGGATTCTGGGAAGATATCACCAATGAATATGGGGGTTTTTTACCGGAAAGCCAAAAGGGCAGCATATACGATTTTATAAAAGGTGAAAAAGAGTTTTCATTTGATCAATGGGCATTAGGCATACTTAAATTCGTTTTTCATGAATTTGTTGTAAATGGGAAACTTTTAGGAACCTTAATCTTACTAGCTGTATTTAGCATGTTTCTGCAATCATTGCAAAATGCTTTCGAATCCGGAACAGTAAGTAAAGTCGCTTATGCGATAGTTTTGATGGTATTGGTTATTTTAGCACTGAATAGCTTCCATATCGCGATGGAGTATGCAAGTGATACTGTCCATAAGATGACTTCATTCATTCTAGCGCTCATTCCTTTGCTGCTAGCATTAATTGCCTCGTCAGGTGGACTCATCTCAGCAGCCTTTTTTCATCCAGTTATTCTCTTTTTAATGAATACGAGTGGTGTGTTAATTCAATATGTTGTGTTTCCATTGCTTTTTTTATCCACGCTACTGCATATCGTCAGTACTTTGTCAGATCAATATAAGGTTACACAATTGGGTAATCTCTTGAGGAATTGGAGTGTGGGCTTACTCGGAATTTTCCTTACTGTGTTTTTGGCTGTGATATCAATCCAAGGAGTTTCGACAGCCATTACAGATGGTGTCACACTAAAAACAGCGAAGTATGTAACAAGTAACTTTATCCCTGTAATCGGCCGAATGTTCACAGACGCAACCGATACGGTAGTGACAGCATCTGTATTATTGAAAAACACTGTCGGAATTGCTGGAGTCGCCATTTTGATGATTATAGTAGCTTTTCCTGCAATCAAAATATTAATGATTGCGTTTATATATAAATTTGCAGCAGCTGTTCTTCAACCTTTAGGCGGAGGGCCGATTATTAAATGTTTAGATATTATCAGTAAAAGTGTCATGTACGTATTTGCAGCATTAGCCATTGTGTCTCTTATGTTTTTTCTTAGTATTACTGTCGTGATCGTAGCTGGAAATCTCACGATGATGGTGAGATAGGGAGGGTCGCTCATGGAATTTTTAAAAGAATGGATTACAACAATTATCATATTTATTTTACTAGCAACGGTTATTGATATGATTCTTCCAAGTTCAAAGCTACAGAAATACACAAAAATGGTTACGGGCTTATTATTAATAGCGATTATCTTAACTCCTATATTTAAATTTGTTTCTAGTGATTTTGAACAAACGATTATGTCGTTACCAACAATTGAGTCTACTTCTTCAAAAGAAGAAATAGAAAATTCAATAGAAATGCAAAAAAAAGAAATACAAGCCTCTTCTCGTGCATATGCTTTAGAAAACGTAGAAAAAGCCATGAAAGCATCGGCGAATGAGGAGTTGGTAGAAAAGTACGGTGTAGAAATTACAAAGATAGAAATGATTGAAGACGATAGGTCCGAGCTTGAGTTCCCTCAAAACCTTCAAAAGGTCTATGTGCAAGTACAACCAGTAGAAGGAGGGGAACAAGAAGCAGTTGAAGTTGTCCAAAATGTAGAAGTAGACACAGGAAAGCCGATTGAATCAGAAGCAACAACTACTGTCCCAGGTGATATTACTTCTCTTCTGTCTACTAATTGGGAAATCGATGAAAAAGTGATGGAAGTATTTTTAGAAGAAGGGGGGATGGCGAAAGACGATGGGTAAAAAAGGACCAATTACATTACTGAAAGAATGGTTATCAAAAGAAAAAGATGGAGAAAAAAAACCCGGTAAAGTGCAATACTTGATGATCGTTCTCTTATTTGGTGCCGCGATTATGCTAATTAGTAATATATTTTTTAATAATGACCAGTCTGATGAAGTCTCTGTCCTTAACTCCGAGAGTGAGCAAGCAGAAAAAGAGCAAGAAGTCTTTGGACAATCTAAACCACAATCAGCCAATTCAATTGCTGATTATGAAAAGGCATATGAAGCACAGATTAAAGAAGCGCTTGACACAATAGTTGGAGTGGATGATGTCTCTGTTGTCGTAAATGTGGATTCCACAGAGAAAAAAGTATTAGAAAAAAATACTACGAATCAAGGTCAAATTACAGATGAGACGGATAGGGAAGGTGGCAAAAGGGTGGTGGAAGATCAATCGAAAGAAGAACAGGTTGTCATCATCCGTGAAGGAGAGAAAGAAGTTCCAATTGTAATAGAAACAAAAAAGCCTGATATAAGAGGCGTTCTCATAGTAGCAAAGGGTGCTGATAATATCCAAGTGAAAACATGGATTGTGGAAGCTGTCTCACGTGTACTAGATGTACCTGCACATAAAGTTTCTGTTTTACCGAAGAAAAAATAATGTTTAAGGGGGATTTAATGATGTTATTAAAAAAGCAAACGGTATGGTTATTAACTATGTTGAGTTTAGTCGTTGTTCTGTCAATTTATTACTTAACTTCTCCAGATGGACAAATGAATCTTGCGGGAAATGACCAAGAAGAAAATGAAAATGCAGAAACCGGTGGTGCGGTAATTTCAGATGTAGCATCTGATGAAGAATTTGCCCAAGAGAGACTTGATCAAATGAACGAAAGAAGTATGGAAAAAGAAAGATTAACAGAAGTCGCAGCTTCGACAGAATTACCTGCAGAGGAAAGAAGTGAAGCGAAGGACCAACTTGATTCACTTAATGAGTTAGCTGCTAAGGAAGAAATGTTAGAGAACTTGATAAAATCAATGAACTACGAAGATGTTCTTGTGAAAGCTGATGGTGCCAATGTTAAAGTGGTTGTAAAGGCGGAAGAACAATCAAAAGCTGAAGCAAACAAGATTATTAGAGAAGTAATGAATGAGTTAGGCACACAAGCTTTGGTAGCAGTAGAATTTCAAGTAAGTAAGTAGTATGAAAGCTGAGCGATGAATACAATCGCTCAGTTTTTTGCATTTTTTTATAGGGGAATGATAAAATAATTATAATAGTTAGATAATAGTTTTTGATCAGTGCATAATTTTTGTACGTGTTTGACTGATGAATATTTTACATAGTTAAATAAACCGAACCTAGCAAGAATGAAGAACTTCAACTTTCACTCGTTCTCTTAATAAATCAGAAGGAGAGAAAGGGATATAATTGGTGTTTTAGAGGGATACTTATTATTTGGATAATATTTACTATTAAAGTTAGTGTTGAACTTTCATTAGGTCTTAGCGTATGATTATAGTAGCTAGTCATAATTATTTACATAACTAGTATTTCATCTATTAAAGTTGAAGCGTAAATGAAGAACAGGGGTGTAAGAATGCTAAAAGTCCAAGAAATTCGTGAATTGATTAAATTAGTTGATCAATCTAATATTGATGAATTTGTTTATGAACATGAAGGTACAAAAGTAGAAATGAAGAAAAATGTCACTGCTATTCAAACTGCAGCAGTACCAGTTGTTCAACCACAGGCACAGGCTGTAGTAGCGCCTCCTGAACAACCTCAGAAAACAGCAGCAGTTCAAACGGAAGTACAAAAAGTAGAACAAGTAAATGAAAAGAATGAAGATAAAGATACTTCAAATCTGCATCAAGTAGTTTCTCCTATGGTTGGAACTTTTTATGAGTCATCCTCACCAGATGCAGATGCATATGTAAAAGTTGGTTCTAAAATCACCAAAGATTCTATTCTGTGTATTGTTGAAGCAATGAAATTATTCAATGAAATCGAAGCAGAAGTAGATGGAGAAATTGTGGAGATTTTAGTTAAAGATGGTCAATTAGTTGAATACGGGCAACCATTATTTTTAGTGAAGCCTGAGTAAGGAGGGCTTTTGTCGATGATAAAAAAAGTATTAATCGCAAATAGAGGAGAAATCGCTGTACGTATTATTCGTGCATGTCGTGAAATGGGTATTGAAAGTGTAGCTGTCTATTCAGAAGGTGATAAAGAAGCTTTACATGTTCAACTTGCTGATGAAGCTTATTGTATTGGTCCAGTTTCTTCAAAGGATAGTTACTTAAATTTCACTAGTATCATTAGTGTGGCGAAGTTAACAGATTGCGATGCGATCCATCCAGGTTACGGTTTTCTAGCTGAGAACAGTGACTTTGCAGAATTATGTCGCGAGTGTCATATTACATTCATTGGGCCAACTCCAGAAGCGATTGCCAAGATGGGTACAAAAGATATTGCTCGTGAAACGATGAAGGAAGCAGGTGTACCAATCGTACCTGGTTCAAATGGAATTATTGAAGACATTAGTGAAGCGCTTGAATTGGTGCAAAAAATAGACTATCCTGTTATTATAAAGGCAACTGCTGGCGGTGGCGGTAAAGGAATTCGCGTCGCACGTAATGAAGAAGAGTTAACAAAAGGAATTAACATTACACAGCAGGAAGCATTAACTGCTTTTGGTAATGCAGGTGTATATATTGAAAAATACATTGAAGACTTTAGACATGTAGAAATTCAAGTACTAGCAGATACTTATGGAAATACGATTCACCTTGGAGAGAGAGATTGTTCCATTCAGAGAAGATTGCAAAAACTACTAGAAGAAACGCCTTCTCCAGCCCTAGACGGTGAAACACGTGAAGAAATGGGGAAAGCTGCAGTAAAAGCAGCAGAAGCTGTAAATTATACCGGTGCAGGTACAATCGAGTTTATTTATGATTATCATAACCGCAAGTTTTATTTCATGGAAATGAATACACGTATTCAAGTGGAACATCCAGTGACAGAAATGGTGACAGGCGTTGACTTGATTAAAGAGCAAATTAAAGTTGCTTCTGGTGAACGTTTAGGTATGACCCAACAGGATGTTACTTATAGTGGATGGGCGATGGAATGTCGAATTAATGCAGAGAACCCGGCGAAAAACTTTATGCCATCCGCAGGGAAAATTACGATGTACCTTCCACCAGGTGGTTTAGGTGTTCGTGTTGATTCTGCTGCATATCCTGGATATACGATTCCTCCGTATTATGATTCAATGATTGCAAAAGTGATTACTTATGGTGATACGAGGGAGGAAACAATTGCTAGAATGAAACGAGCACTAAGTGAATTTGTTATTGAAGGTGTTCATACTACAATCCCGTTCCACTTAAGACTTCTTGAGAATGAGAATTTTGTTGCAGGGGAGTTTAACACGAAATTCCTGGAATTGAATGACGTTATGAAATCTGAATAAGAATTGGAGGTTTCAAAATGAGCGATCAAAACATTCTAGAAATGAACCAAGAGGAAACAGGGTTAGGTAAGGTGGAAATTGCACCTGAAGTAATTGAAGTAATTGCAGGAATTGCGGCATCTGAAGTGGAAGGTGTTGCACAAATGCGCGGCAACTTCGCATCAGGTGTAGTTGAAAAATTAGGCAAGAAAAACCATGGAAAAGGTGTAAAAGTCGAATTAGCTGAAGATGGCATTAAAGTGGATGTCTACTGTTTAATGAAATTTGGCGTATCTATTCCAACTGTTGCACAAAGTATTCAAGATAATATTCGTCAAGCTCTATTAAATATGACAGCGCTTGAAACGAAAGAAATTAATATTCATGTAGTTGGTATTCTTTTTGAAAACCAAAAACAAGAAGATGAATACGAACAAGAAATATAAAAAGACAAAAAAAGCGGCTAGAGACATCGGTGTCTTTAGTCGTCTTTTTTTTGCATTGATATATCCGCTCCATGACTTAAAGGTTTGTTTCAACAAATTTTAGAGAAGTCTATTCATATCAATGGCTATGGCTGCATTATTTAAAGTTCATCAGACTGTAAGGAAAAATAGAGGAAAATTATTGACTACACTGTGCGAATCATAGTCAGTTATGCTATTATCTTCTTATGTGTTTTTTTATGTGTCGTTAAAGAAATCCACGAGGACATTTATATAATAGATTGAATGACAAAGGAGAAATAAGAATGAAAAGAAGAACAGCAAGAGAAAAAGCATTGCAAGCGCTATTTCAAATCGATTTAAGTGGAACGGAAATGAATGAGGCCATTCATCATGTGTTAGATGAACAGCCAGAGGATGCTTATTTAAACCATCTTGTCAGTGGTGTTCTTCATCATAAAGCCCAGATTGATGAGTTAATATCTAACAATCTGGAGAACTGGAAATTGGATCGTTTGGCAACCGTTGATCGCAATTTACTACGTCTTAGCACTTTTGAATTTGCTTTTAGCGAGGATGATATACCGGTTAATGTTGTTATTAATGAAGCCATTGAGATTGCAAAGATGTATGGAGACGACCAATCGCCAAAGTTTATAAATAGCGTATTATCAAAAATAAAAGATAATTATAGTGAGAATTAAGAGCATCTATTTTATGCGATTACATCATTTGAATCCCGCTGCTTAAACTTTCCTATTACAATTAATTCGTTGTAATAAAGAAGGAGATAAGAATGGAAGAAAAGAGATATTTAACAGTTTACGCATTAACAAAATATATAAAGCGGAAATTTGATAGAGATCCACATTTACAACAAGTAATGGTCAAAGGTGAAATCTCAAATTTCAAGCGCCATTCGAGTGGTCATATGTATTTTACATTAAAAGATGAGAAATCAAGAATTCTTGCAGTGATGTTTTCAAGATACAATCAAACGATGAAATTTGTCCCTGAGAATGGGATGAATGTTCTTATTACCGGTGATTTGTCCTTATATGAAGCAAGTGGACAATATCAAATATATGTGAAAGAAATGACCCCTGATGGTATTGGTGACCTTTATCTAGCCTATGAACAGTTAAAACAGAAACTCGAAAAGGAAGGGTTGTTTTCAGAGAAATATAAGCAACCGATTCCTAAGTATCCGAAAGCGATTGGGCTGATTACTTCACCAACTGGTGCAGCAATCAGAGATATAATTACAACATTGAAACGCCGATATCCTTCTGTTCCTATTTATATTTACCCAGCACTTGTACAAGGAAAAGGGGCCGCACCTTCCATCACTCAACAAATCAATCGAGCGAATGAAAGGAAAGAGGTTGATGTGTTAATTGTTGGTAGAGGTGGAGGTTCAATTGAAGAGTTATGGGCATTTAATGAAGAAGAAGTAATTAGAGGGATCTTTGCCTCATCTATCCCAATTATATCAGCGGTTGGTCACGAGACGGATTTTACGATTGCAGACTTTGTCGCAGACTTACGGGCACCAACCCCGACCGGTGCTGCTGAGCTTTCAGTGCCTCATATAGATGACCTAAGTGAACGCATCCATAACCAACAAGCACGGATGATCCGAGCAACGAGGGAGAGGTTAACAAGGCAGTTTGAACGTCTTCATAGAGTGGAGAAATCTTATGCTTTTCGTTACCCTCAAAAACTTTATGAGCAAAAATTAGAACAAGTTGATCGTACGAAAGAACAATTAATTAAAAGTACAATCCGCTTATTAAAATACAAGCAGGAACAAGTCGATCAGCAACGAAAACGCTTGCTAAGAACACCACCACACTCATTAGCCATAGAAAGCAGAAAACTATATATAGATATCAATAAACGGTTAAGACGTTCCATGAATGTTGTAAATGAACGAAAGCAAAGGGAATTCTCACATCTTATATCAAAATTAGAGACGTTAAGTCCGTTAAAGATTATGGACCGTGGATATAGTTTGCTGTATTCGGAAAAGGAAGAACTCATCAAATCTATTCACCAAGTTAAACAAAATGACGAAATAAAAGTAAAGGTAAAAGATGGTACGATATTAGCTGAAGTAAAGAATATAATCGATAATCGAGGTGAAAAGTAATGGCTAAAGAAAAAACACCTACTTTCGAAGAAGCAATGGAGCAACTTGAGCAAATCGTAGAAAAGTTAGAGGAAGGGGATGTCCCTCTAGAAGAGGCCATTTCCATTTATAAAAATGGGATGGAACTTTCCAAGCTTTGTCACGATAAACTAAAAAATGTAGAAGAACAATTAACAGAAATGATTACTGATGATGGAAAAAAACAGCCGTTTGTTATACATGAGGAGGAGTAGGGAGAATGGGTGAGTCACTACAAGCTTTTTCACAACATCATAAAACACTACTGGAAGAGAAAATGGCATCCTTTGTTGAGAGATTAGAATCTCCAGCTGTGCTAAAAGAAGCAATGCAATATTCTTTGTCGGCTGGAGGTAAACGCATCAGACCTTTATTGCTTTTCGCTACTTTAGCTGCTTATGGACAAGAAACAATTAAAGGACTTAACAGTGCATGCGCACTTGAAATGGTGCACACATACTCTCTTATTCACGATGACCTTCCTAGTATGGATGATGATGATTTAAGAAGAGGAAAGCCGACAAATCATAAAGTGTATGGGGAAGCCAATGCAATTTTAGCAGGGGACGCGCTTTTAACTTATAGCTTTCAATTAATTGCAGAAACGGATGAAGCATTTGCTTCTCCTGAAGCTAAATTAGATTTAATTAAGGAATTTGCTCAATCAGCAGGAGCAGAAGGTATGGTTGGTGGCCAAGTTGCTGATATGTTGGGCGAACAGAAAACACTTACGCTTCCTGAATTAGAATACATTCATGTACATAAAACAGGAAAGTTACTAAGTTTTGGTGTCATCGCTGGTGCCATTTTAGCTGGTGCCTCAGATAAGGAAAAACAGCTTTTACTTGAATTTTCCACACATTTAGGTTTAGCCTTTCAAATAAGAGATGACATTTTAGATTTAGAAGGTTCTGAGGAACTTATTGGTAAGCCGGTAGGTAGTGATGAAGTCAATGCGAAAAGTACTTATCCAAGCATCCTAACAATGAATGGTGCAAAAGCAGCACTTGATGAGCATACACAGCTAGCGAAAGAAAAATTAGCAAAAACAGGTTTGAATACTTATTACTTGGAAAAAATTACAGATATGCTAGCTGAAAGAAACCATTAAAAGGGATAACATTTGGCTTATTTTTATTTTTGCTGTAATCTAGTACTAATCATGAAAAGGAAATGAGAAGAAGTATACTAATTTATGAATAAGTAATGAAAGTGAGTGATCCGGCTTATGGATCTGTTATCAATTAAAGACCCAAGCTTTTTAAAGAAGCTCTCTAATGAGGAATTAGAGAATCTAGCCTCGGAAATTAGACAATTTTTGATTGAAAAATTGTCAGTTACTGGTGGTCATATTGGGCCTAATCTAGGTGTGGTTGAATTGACCATCGCTCTGCATAAAGCGTTTGATAGCCCAACAGATAAAATTTTATGGGATGTTGGGCATCAGTCATACGTTCATAAAATCCTTACTGGTAGAGCTAGCCAATTCGATACCTTAAGAAAGTATAAAGGATTATGCGGGTTTCCTAAATTGATCGAAAGTCCTCATGATGTATGGGAAACTGGCCATAGCTCCACCTCTTTATCAGGTGCTATGGGAATGGTCATTGCAAGAGATATTAAAAAAGAAAATAGCCATGTGATACCAGTAATAGGGGACGGTGCCTTGACTGGTGGAATGGCATTAGAAGCGCTTAACCATATTGGTCACGAGCAGAAAAACATGATTGTTGTTTTGAATGATAATGAAATGTCAATTGCTCCTAATGTTGGCGCCCTTCATAATGTTTTAGGTCGTCTTAGAACTGCGGGGAAATACCAATGGGCAAAAGATGAATTGGAAGCTTTTCTGAAAAAGATTCCAGCTGTCGGTGGTAAAATTGCTTCAACAGCTGAAAGGTTAAAAGATAGCTTAAAGTATTTACTTGTTTCAGGCGTGTTTTTTGAGGAACTCGGTTTTACTTATCTTGGACCAATTGATGGTCATAATTATGAAGAATTATTTGAGAACATTAATTATGCCAAGAAAACAGAAGGTCCTGTTCTCTTACATGTAATTACGAAAAAAGGCAAGGGCTATGAGCCTGCAGAACGTGATACTGTTGGTACTTGGCATGGAACAGGCCCTTATAAAACGGAAACAGGTGACTTCCTGAAGCCTGTGAATACTGCACCTGCATGGAGTAAGTTAGTTAGTGAAACAGTCAGAGAACTGGCAAGAGAAGATGAACGAATTGTTGCCATTACGCCTGCAATGCCTGTGGGATCTAAGTTAGAAGGTTTTGCAAGTGAATTTCCAGATCGCATGTTTGATGTAGGAATAGCGGAACAACATGCGGCTACAGTAGCGGCAGGTCTTGCTACACAAGGAATGAAGCCATTTTTAGCAATTTATTCGACATTTTTACAAAGAGCATATGATCAAATGGTCCACGATATTGCTAGGCAAAACCTAAATGTTTTTATTGGGATCGATCGTGCTGGTTTAGTAGGTGCTGATGGAGAAACACACCAAGGTGTTTTCGATATTGCCTTTTTAAGACATTTGCCAAATATGGTACTGATGATGCCGAAAGATGAGAATGAAGGTCGTCATATGACATATACCGCTATTCAATACAATGATGGTCCAATTGCAATGAGGTTTCCAAGAGGAAATGGACTTGGAGTTGAGATTGATGAAAAGATGACGGCACTTCCAATTGGTTCATGGGAAGTGTTAAAAGAAGGTAAAGACGCAGCTATTTTAACATTTGGAACAACCATTCCAATGGCTATGGAAGCGGCAGCTCTTCTTGAAACGAAAGGCTATTCAGTAAAAGTTGTTAATGCCCGCTTTATTAAACCATTAGATGAGACAATGTTACATGATATTTTAAGTATGAACATGCCTATTTTGACAGTTGAAGAAGCGGTCTTACAAGGTGGATTTGGTAGCGCCGTGTTAGAATTTGCTCATGATCATCATTACCATCATGCGAAAGTGGATAGACTTGGTATCCCAGATCATTTTATAGAACATGGTAGTGTGGACAAACTCTTAGAAGAGATTAATTTAACATCTGATGAAATTGTAAAGCGCATGAGTAGATTAGCTGAAAAAAAACAAAAGAGGGCATGAAGCGATAATGAGTAAAAAGGAACGAGTGGATGTTCTTCTTGTAGAACGAGGCTTGGCAGAAACAAGAGAGAAAGCAAAAAGAGCGGTAATGGCAGGCATCGTTTATAGTAATGAAATGAGGCTAGATAAACCTGGAGAAAAGGTAAAGAGTGATATTCCATTACAAATCAAAGGGAAAGCAATGCCTTACGTAAGTAGAGGTGGCTTAAAGCTCGAAAAAGCATTAGAGGTATTTGATTTAACCGTTGAAGATAAAATTCTATTAGATATTGGGGCATCAACAGGGGGCTTTACAGATTGTGCTTTGCAAAATGGGGCACAAATGTCTTATGCCCTAGATGTTGGATATAATCAGTTAGCCTGGAAGCTAAGACAGGATGAACGCGTGGTTGTAATGGAGCGCACTAATTTTCGCTATGTGACACCTGCTGATTTAGTCGGGCAAATGCCAAATTTAGCTTCCATTGATGTCTCATTTATATCTTTACAACTAATTCTTCCTGTTTTGCGAACATTACTCGTACCTGGTAGTGACGTGATCGCATTAATCAAGCCTCAATTTGAAGCAGGAAGAGAACAAGTTGGGAAGAAGGGAATTGTTCGTGATTCGTCCGTACATGAACAAGTAATCGACAAAATTCTAACCTTCGCTCAAACAGAAGGATATCACATTAAAGGCTTATCATATTCTCCGATTACAGGAGGAGATGGTAATATTGAATTCCTCGCTCATTTGCAGTGGCAACATGGCCCAGAGGAAGTGCATGCTACGAATGATTTTGATATCCAATCAGTAGTAAAAGAAGCCCACAAGCAATTAAAAGCAAAACTGAAAGAATAAACACAGACTAAAGTAAGCAGGCTAGGGGAGCATTTTCCAGCCTGTTCTTTTGTGTCAGGCATCATAACCGATATAAATGATATTTTGAAATTCTCTTAAGAAACAATCTTTTTTACCAAAAAAACACAAATTATGCAGAATAAATTGTACAATATAGAGAAAATCAGCTAACATATGAATTAAAAGATAATGAGAATCGTGTTGCTGGTTTCAAGCAACGCTTTGCATTCATAGAGGTGAAAAGAATGAATAAAGGACAACGACATATTAAGATTAGGGATTTAATTACGAACAATGATATTGAAACCCAAGATGAACTAGTAGAAGAGTTAAGAAATGCTGGGTTTAACGTGACACAAGCAACGGTTTCACGCGATATTAAAGAACTACATTTAGTGAAAGTTCCCCTTTTGGATGGAAGATATAAGTACAGTTTACCAGCTGATCAACGCTTTAACCCTTTACAAAAATTAAAGCGTAACTTAATGGATGCATTTGTTCGTCTAGATTCTGCCGGTCATTTACTTGTGATGAAAGTTTTGCCAGGGAATGCAATGGCGATTGGTGTATTGATGGATAACCTAGATTGGGATGAAATATTAGGAACAATTTGTGGCGACGATACTTGCTTAATTATCTGTCGAACACCTGAAGAAGCTGAAGTGATTTCCAAAAGATTTTTAGAAATGCTATAAGCTGGGGTGAAATGTCAGTGTTAAATGAAATATCAATTAGAAACTTTGCTATTATCGAATCAATCACAATTGCCTTTAATAAAGGGCTAACTGTGCTTTCAGGAGAAACAGGAGCAGGAAAATCAATTATTATTGACGCCGTTCACCTGCTCGTTGGTGGCAGGGGTTCTTCAGAGTATGTAAGACATGGTGAAGAGAAAGCCGAGATAGAAGGTTTATTCATATTAGATGATGAACAACATCCGTGTTACAAACGGGCGTTAGAATTTGGTATAGATATCGATGAAGGAATGTTGATTCTGCGACGAGATATATCTAAATCAGGTAAAAGTGTCTGTCGAATAAATGGAAAACTTGTAACCATTTCTATCCTTCGAGAAATTGGTAGTACGCTAATTGACATACATGGTCAACATGAACACCAAGAATTAATGAATGAAAGTTTGCATCTGCCTTTATTAGATCAATTTGGTGGTACCAAAATCGCTAAAAGTAGACAAGAATACGAAGAGGTCTATAGAGAATACGAGCAAACAATGAAAAGAATCAAGACATTAACAGAAAATGAACAGCAAATGGCTCATCGACTGGATCTTATTCAATTTCAATATGAAGAAATAACAAACGCCAATTTAAAATTGCTTGAAGATGATGCCCTCCTAGAAGAGCGAAACCGCTTACTTAATTTTGAGAAGATGTATGAAGGCGTAAAAATTAGCTATAATGCCTTGCAAGGAGAACAAAAAGGGCTTGATTGGATTAGTTTAGCTATGAATCACCTTCAACAATCGGCAGAAGTTGATGAAGAGTTAGTTGAGTTGCAAGAAGTAGTTGCCAACAGTTTTTATCAATTAGAGGACACGGTAGCTATTTTAAGGAGTAAATTAGATTTTATGGAATTTGATCCTGTTCGTTTGAATGAAATTGAAGAGCGATTAAATGAAATCAATATGCTCAAACGAAAATATGGACCATCAATAGAGGAAATATTAGAATATGTTGCAAAGATTGAGGAAGAAATTGAAACATTAACCAACAAAGAAACACATATCGAACACTTGCTCAAGCAGGCTAAAGAATTACAAGCTGATTTACTTGTCGAAGGACAGGAATTGAGTGAATTAAGAAGAAATGCTGCGGAACGATTAACAAAAATGATTCATCGTGAATTAAAAGCGCTTTATATGGAAAAGACTGTATTTGAGGTCCATTTTACTACGGATAAAGAAAGCTTTCATAAAAAAGGTATTGATACAGTCGAATTTTACTTATCCACTAACCCAGGAGAACCGTTAAAACCATTATCAAAAATTGCATCAGGTGGGGAACTATCCCGAATTATGCTTGCTTTAAAGAGTATCTTTTCTAAACATCAAGGGGTAACATCTATTATCTTTGATGAAGTTGATACAGGGGTAAGCGGAAGAGTCGCACAAGCTATTGCTGAAAAAATTCATCAAGTAGCGATTGATTCGCAAGTTCTTTGCA
Organism: Cytobacillus sp. FSL R7-0696; assembly: GCF_038006865.1. NCBI lineage: Bacteria > Bacillati > Bacillota > Bacilli > Caryophanales > Bacillaceae > Cytobacillus > Cytobacillus sp. FSL R7-0696. Next base: position 3,325,919 of record NZ_JBBOWA010000001.1, read on the forward strand.
TTTCCCACTTGCCACAAGTGGCTGCAATGGCAGATACGCATTTATTTATTTCTAAAACACTCAAAGCTGGCCGTACAAAAACAACGGTAAAGCCGTTGGATGACGAGGAAAAGATTAAAGAAATTGGTCGTATGATCTCTGGTGTGGAAATGACTGAACTGACAAGGGAGCATGCGAAGGAATTACTGAGCCTTGCCAAAAATGTAAAAATACCATGAAAAGCTATCCAATGGAGGGTAGCTTTTTTTATTAAGTTGCCAGTTATAATTGCTCTTGAAGCAGGCAAAATTATATATGTAGCCATGAAACAAGAAGCGAGGAGAGTGTTGAAATGACAAGAGATATATTGAGAAAAATAATTGGTGGAATTCTCCTTGTTTCAATCATATGTATAGGATTTTCTAAACCGTTTCAAGAGTATATTCACATTCCTATAAACCTTACCGTATTTGAGGGTGAACAAGTACGATATAATATGGCGGAAACTGTAAATGCAACAATACAAGCACCCGATGGACAATTGGCGGTTGTTCAGGATAAAGAAGTCATTACACTCTCTGCTAATGAACCAGGCAAGAACGAAATGTTTCTTGATTTGGCTGGTTTCCCGATAAAAAAAGTAGATGTGGAAGTTTTAAAGGACTTTAAAGTTATACCGGGTGGGCAATCAATAGGTGTAAAATTGAATACAGTTGGCGTATTGGTGGTCGGACATCACCAAATTAATACAATAAATGGAAAGATGTCACCGGGAGATTTAGCAGGTATTAAAATAGGTGATATTATTACAGAAATAAACGGAACAAAAATTGAAAAAATGTCTGATGTTGCTCCATTTGTACAAGCAGCAGGAGATAGTGGTAAACCCCTGAAAATATCAGTTACTCGTGATGAAGGAAAATTTGAGACAGAATTATTACCATTGAAAGATAAAAATGAACCAAACTTTAAGCTTGGATTATATATCCGTGATTCAGCGGCTGGAATAGGCACAATGACTTTTTATCATCCACAATCAAAAAAATATGGTGCTCTTGGTCATGTTATTTCTGATATGGATACAAAAAGGCCAATTGTCGTTGATGATGGTCAAATACTACGGTCTACTGTTACTTCCATTGAAAAAGGGAGTAATGGGAATCCAGGAGAAAAATTAGCACGCTTTAAAGATGAAAAAGAAGTTATAGGCAACATTGATCGAAATAGCCCATTTGGCATTTTTGGAAGGCTTAATCGTGGATTGGCTAACGGGCTAATGGATAAACCAATGCCAATTGCTCTTTCACATCAAGTAAAGGAAGGACCAGCAAAAATTCTAACAGTCGTTGAAAATGATAAAGTTCAACTGTTTGATATCGAAATTGTTAGTACGATCCCGCAAAAATTTCCTGCTACAAAAGGAATGGTCATCAAGGTCACTGACGATGAATTGCTTGAAAAAACTGGGGGCATTGTCCAGGGTATGAGTGGCAGCCCAATTATTCAAAAGGGCAAGGTTATAGGAGCGGTGACACATGTTTTTGTTAATGACCCGACGAGTGGTTATGGTGTGCATATTGAATGGATGTTAAATGAAGCGGGCATTAATATTTATGAAAATAATGAAGAGCGAGCATCTTAAACAAAAAAGCGGTTATGCCCGCTTTTTTGTTTGTTTAGATATATAGTCAGGTGTATGTTGAGTTGAAATCATTTAATTTAGATTCTATAAGAAAAAGCATGACAAACATAAATATGTTAAAATAAGCAAGAAACAAAGATTTTTCGACAATGAAGCAGAAAGACATCGATTATAGTCGAATAATAGAGGAAAACAAAGAAAACTTAAGATTTTATTAGTTTTTTAAAGAAAAATAAAATTTGGTAAAGGATTTTTATCCCCTTTGTCGAAATTGTCACTTAGCAAATAGAGACAAAAATATAGAAAATAGATTCAACTATGGGTTGAGGAGGAAAAAATTAGTGAAAAAAATCAAAGTGTGTGTAGTTGATGACAATCGAGAGCTAGTAGCTTTGCTTGAAGAGTATATTTCATCTCAAGAAGATATGGAAATAGTCGGAGTGGCGCATAATGGACAAGACTGTTTAAATATTCTTGATGAAATCGAAACAGATGTGCTTGTATTAGATATCATAATGCCGCATCTTGATGGACTGGCAGTTCTTGAAAAAATGAGAGAACTTAACTTGAAGACTCTTCCTAGCGTTATTATGTTAACTGCTTTTGGACAAGAAGACGTGACAAAGAAAGCTGTTGACCTTGGTGCATCTTATTTTATATTGAAACCTTTTGACATGGATAATTTGGCTAGTCATATCCGCCAAGTGAGCGGAAAATCAAGTCCGATGATTCGTAAATCACCTTCTACAACCAATTACCGTACACAAGCAGAGGCAAAACCCAAAAATCTTGATGCCAGTATTACAAGTATCATACATGAAATTGGTGTGCCTGCTCATATAAAGGGTTACTTATATTTAAGAGAGGCAATTTCAATGGTATATAATGATATTGAGTTACTTGGCTCGATTACAAAAGTTCTGTATCCTGACATTGCCAAGAAGTATAATACAACAGCTAGTAGGGTGGAAAGGGCAATTCGTCATGCAATTGAAGTGGCATGGAGCAGAGGGAATATTGACTCTATCTCTTCTTTATTTGGCTATACAGTCAGCATGACAAAGGCCAAACCAACAAACTCTGAGTTCATTGCCATGGTGGCCGATAAGTTAAGATTAGAGCATAAGGCTTCTTGAAAAAGCTAGGCGTGTGAACAGATCGTCCACACGAATAAACAAAAAAGCGTCAGCATTTTATTATGCTGACGCTTTTTATGATTCCTTCTTAAAACGGTCTTGCACTTTATTTCTTTTACGATCACGATGCAAAATAAATCCGGCGATAAAGCCAATTCCTAATATAACAAATAATAATCCACACACAAACTGCAAAGGTAAAGATGGGAAAGGGCTTTGTAAAATGCCAAATACCATATCCCTCATTAATTTAATTCCATATACCGCTAAAACACCGGGAAGTACAAGTATCATTAATGCTATTAGTCTAATCATATTTTTCCTTTCTTCCGCTGCTAAAATATTCAATAAACTCATTATATATGATAGGAAACGTTTATTAAAGGGAGATTTCATTGGTGGAACGTATGAGAAAAATATTAACACTAACAGTAGAAGATATTTGTCAACAAGGACAATTAAGGTTACATTATAAATGAAAGAAGTTGCATAGTAGATTTGAAAGAATATTCAGGGTAAGGTGAAAGTATGCAAAAAGTAATTATCATCGGGGCTGGTCAAGGTGGCTCCTCAATATATCGATTATTAAAAGAAACAGAAATGTTAAAAGTAACAGCGGTTGTTGATATTAATCGCGAAGCAAATGGACTCCAACTTGCGAGTGAAGATGGTGTACAAATTGGTTATGATTGGCGCCAATTTATTAAAGAACCTGTTGATATTATTATTGAAGTAACAGGAGACGAAGAAGTTAGTAAACAAATTAGATCTTCAATCAAAGAAGAGATCATTTTTATCCCTGGTAGTGTCGCTTATTTAATGGCCAAACTTTTGTATCAAAAGGAAGAGCTCATATCCGCACTTTCTAATCAAACATATAAATTCAACCTCATTTTTAATACGACCGATAACGGTATGATCGTCATTAATCCTGACGAGGAAATTATACTTTTTAATAAAAGCGCAGAAACGATGACAGGAATAGAAAAGAAACAGGCGATAGGTAAAAAAATCGGAGATGTAATTAGTGGAAGCCTACTGCCGAGAGTATTGCATTCAAGGAGAGTGGAAACAAACCAAGAGTTTGTTTTAGGTAGTGGGTTGAAAATTATTACTACGAGAATCCCTGTAATCGGTGATAACGGTCAATTAATCGGTGCGGTTTCTATTTTTAAAGACATTACGGAGTTAGTTGATTTAGCTGAAGAAATTACTGATTTGAAAAACTTAAAAACAATGCTTCAAGCTATTATACAATCAAGCGATGAAGCGATCTCTGTTGTAGATGAAGATGGGAAGGGATTAATTATTAACCCGGCCTATTCAAAAATCACTGGATTAGCAGAAGAGGAAGTCATTGGTAAACCGGCAACTGCTGATATCTCAGAAGGTGAAAGTGTTCATATGAAGGTGCTCAAAACACGTAGAGCCATAAGGGGTGTACCAATGCGTGTAGGTCCGAAGAGAAAAGAAGTTGTCGTCAATGTAGCGCCAGTAATTGTAGATGGCATTTTAAAAGGAAGCGTCGGGGTTTTGCATGACGTTTCAGATCTGCAAAGTATGAGTCGCGAATTAAACCGCGCGAGACAAATTATTCGAAATTTAGAAGCTAAGTATACTTTTGAGGATATTATTGGTCAATCTGATGAAATGGCCATTGCCATTGAGCAAGCTAAACTTGGAGCAAAAACGCCAGCAACCGTTCTATTGAGAGGTGAATCTGGCACAGGAAAAGAATTATTTGCACATGCCATTCATAATGCAAGTGACCGTAAATATAATAAATTTGTTCGTGTAAACTGTGCTGCCTTATCGGAATCATTACTAGAAAGTGAATTATTTGGTTATGAGGAGGGTGCTTTTTCTGGCGCGAAAAGAGGCGGAAAAAGGGGTTTATTTGAAGAAGCGGATAAAGGAAGTATCTTTTTGGATGAAATTGGCGAGTTAACTGCCAGCACACAGGCTAAACTATTAAGGGTGCTACAAGAAGGAGAGATTACCCGAGTAGGTGGTACAAAGCCTCTTCAGATTAACGTTCGAATTATTGCTGCAACGAATGTTAATCTGGAAAAAGCCATTGCGAACGGCGGATTTAGAGAGGATTTATACTACCGTTTGAATCGAATGCCAATTCATATTCCGTCCTTGAGAAAAAGAAAAGAAGATATTCCTTTATTAGTGGACCGCTTAATTGAAAAAATCAATATTGAATATGGCCGTAATGTAGAAGGTGTAACGGAAGAAGCGATGAAGGTTTTAATGGCATATGATTGGCCAGGTAATGTCCGTGAACTAGATAATATTATTGGAAGAGCGATTATATTTATGGGCTATCAAACACATATTGACAGTGAACATTTATCTACATTAGCGAATAGTGACAGTCCAGTTCTCGTAGATTCCGAAATGCATGCATCTATTCAACAAGGAGAGCCATTAGCAAAGCAACTGGAAGGTTTTGAAAAAGAAATTATTACGAAAGCAATGAAACAAGCTGAGGGTAATAAGACACAAGCTGCCAAACATTTAGGGTTGTCTGTAAGAAATTTATACTATAAATTGGAAAAATATCAGATTGAAAATAAAAGCATGCAATAATTTGCATAGTTTGCAATAAATTTCACAGTGGGTTTTTAGTAATAAAGCGTTTTCATCGCGTTTTAATTTTGGCACGGTAATTGCATAATAAAAAGATGAGTGCAGCAAAAAAACATTTTACTTGCACGCACTTTGAAGTAAAGGGGTTGAGACAGATGAAATTGGATTCGCTTATAGAGAAAGCAACCCAATATGAAGGCAATGTAGTTGCAGTTGCCGCAGCAGAAGACGAAGAAGTCTTAGAAGCTGTAGCTGGTGCACTAAAGAAAAACATGGCAAGCTTTCTGTTATTCGGTAACTCTGAAAAGATTACACAAATTCTGAATGCAAACCATGCAGATGTCGCTAGTAGCGACCACTTAACAATTATGCATGCTGAAACAGCTGCTTTGGCTGCTGAAATGGCGGTTAAATCTGTCAAAGAGAAAAAAGCAAGCGTACTTATGAAAGGAAATGTTCCTACAGCAGTTATTTTAAAAGCCGTACTTAACAAAGAATATGGCTTGAGAACTGGTAGCGTTCTTTCACATGTTGCTGTGTTTGAAGTTCCTAACTTTGACAAATTTACGATTGTCACTGATGCTGCGATGAACATTGCGCCTGATTTGAGTCAAAAAGCGCAAATAACAGCTAATGCAGTAGGTATTGCTAAGAGTATTGGGGTGGAAATGCCTAAAGTTGCACCAATTGCTGCGGTTGAGGTTGTAAACCCAAATATGCAAGCAACATTAGATGCAGCGGCATTAACGCAAATGAATCAACGTGGTCAAATTAAAGGCTGCATCGTTGATGGACCTTTAGCACTTGATAATGCAGTTTCTATTGAAGCTGCTGAGCATAAAGGCATTACAAGTGATGTTGCTGGACAAGCAGATATCTTACTTGTACCTACTATTGAAGTTGGAAATGCTTTATACAAATCATTGATCTACTTTGCTCAAGCAAAAGTTGGTGCAGTGATTGCAGGTGCAAAAGCACCAATCGTTTTAACTTCCAGAGCAGACTCAGCAGAGAGTAAGTTATATTCACTTGCTTTAGCTATTTGCTCTGCTAAATAATATATTTTCTTTTAAAAACAAGGAGGATTTACAACCATGGAAATTTTTAAATATCTAGAGAAATATGATTACGAACAAGTCGTTATTTGCCAAGATAAAGAATCAGGATTAAAAGCAATCATCGCTATTCATGATACAACTTTAGGACCTGCACTAGGCGGAACACGTATGTGGACTTATGAGTCAGAAGAAGCAGCGATTGAAGATGCTCTTCGTCTTGCAAAAGGTATGACTTATAAAAATGCTGCAGCTGGACTTAACCTTGGTGGCGGTAAAACAGTTATCATCGGTGATCCTAAGAAAGATAAAAATGAAGCATTATTCCGTGCTTTCGGACGTTATATTCAAGGTCTTAACGGACGTTATATCACTGCAGAGGATGTTGGTACAACTGTAGCTGATATGGACTTAATTCATGAAGAAACTGATTATGTAACTGGTATTTCTCCAGCATTTGGTTCTTCTGGTAACCCTTCTCCTGTAACTGCTTACGGTGTGTACGTAGGTATGAAAGCAGCAGCAAAAGCAGCATTCGGAACTGACTCTCTTGAAGGTAAAACAATTGCTGTTCAAGGTGTAGGTAATGTTGCATATCACTTATGTAAACACCTTCATGAAGAAGGAGCAAAATTAATCGTTACTGATATTAACAAAGAAGCTGTTCAACGTGCAGTTGATGATTTCGGTGCAGAAGCAGTAGGAATTAATGACATTTATGGTGTTGAATGTGATATCTATGCGCCATGTGCATTAGGGGCAACTGTAAATGATGATACAATTCCACAACTTAAAGCAAAAGTAATTGCAGGTTCTGCTAACAACCAATTAAAAGAAGAACGTCATGGTGATCAAATCCACGAAATGGGTATTGTATACGCTCCTGACTATGTAATCAATGCTGGTGGTGTTATTAACGTTGCTGACGAACTTTACGGTTACAATGCTGAACGTGCAATGAAAAAAGTTGAAGGTCTATACGATACAATTGACCGTATTATGCAAATTTCTAAAGAAGAAAATATCCCAACTTATAAAGCTGCTGACCGTATGGCAGAAGAAAGAATTGCGACAATGAAACAATCTCGCAGCACATTCCTTCAAAATGGTCATCACATCTTAAGTCGCCGTAAGTAATTATGGTTCATATTGAAGTGGCGAGCGCTTTAATAAGCGCTAGCTACTTCCTTATGTAATTTCAAAAATGGATAAATAATGGAGGGTCTGTTGTGCAAGATCAAATCAAGAGAATGCTCGTCATCAACCCAGGATCTACTTCAACGAAGATCGGTGTTTTCGATAATGATAGTTCTGTGTTTGAAAAAACATTAAGACATGATACAGACGAGATTAAAAAGTTTAAAACAATTTTCGATCAATATGAATTCCGTAAAAACGCTATTTTAGAAACTTTAGACGCTGAAGGAATTAACATTTCAAAACTAAGCGCAGTAGTCGGTCGCGGAGGACTTTTACGCCCAATTCCTGGTGGTACTTATGCGGTTAATAATGAAATGATTGAGGACTTAAAAGTTGGTTATGCTGGTCAGCACGCATCCAATTTAGGTGGGATTTTGGCTTACGAAATTGCTTCAGGTCTAAATATTCCTTCCTTTATTGTCGATCCGGTTGTCGTTGATGAATTAGCACCGATCGCCCGCGTTACTGGTTTCCCACAAATTGATAAAACAAGCATATTCCATGCATTAAATCAAAAGGCAGTAGCAAGAAGAGTATCAAAAAAATTAGGTAAGAAATACGAAGACTTAAACTTAATTGTTACGCATATGGGTGGCGGTGTTTCTGTTGGTGCTCATGAAAAAGGTCGTGTAATTGATGTGAATAATGCACTTCATGGAGAAGGACCATTCAGTCCTGAGCGTGCAGGAACGGTTCCAGCTGGCGATCTTATTGATATGTGCTTCTCTGGTGAATATTACCGTGAAGAAATCATGAGTATGTTAGTTGGTGAAGGCGGACTTGTTGGCTACCTTGGAACAAACGATGCTGTAAAAGTTGAAAAAATGATTGAAGCTGGCGATGAAAAAGCGAAGCTCGTTTATGATGCGATGGGTTACCAAATTGCAAAAGAAATTGGTACTGCAAGTGCGGTATTAAAAGGTAAAGTAGACGCGATCATTTTAACAGGTGGACTAGCTTATGGGAAAGCATTTGTAAATGATATTTCAAGCTATGTTAACTGGATTGCAGATGTCATCATTGAACCTGGTGAAGATGAACTTCAAGCGCTTGCAGAAGGTGCACTTCGTGTTCTTCGTGGCGAAGAAGAAGCTAAGAATTACACTATTGATGAATTAAATACAACAACAGTTAAGTAAGTAGTAATAGGAGGGTTTATTAATGGCACAAGAATATGATTTAGTCATTCTTGGCGGAGGTACTGGTGGTTATGTAGCTGCTATTCGTGCTTCTCAACTTGGTCTTAAAACAGCGTTAGTAGAAAAAGGAAATCTTGGCGGTACTTGCCTTCATAAAGGTTGTATCCCAAGTAAAGCATTACTAAGAAGTGCAGAAGTTTTTGCGACTGCTAAGAATAGTGATGAGTTCGGTATTTCTACTGGGGAAGTATCAGTAAACTTTGCAAAAGTGCAAGAGAGAAAAGGCAAAATTGTTGATCAATTGCATAAAGGCGTTCAACACCTTATGAAGCAAGGGAAAATTGATGTATACGACGGTTTCGGACGTATTTTAGGACCATCCATCTTCTCTCCAACAGCAGGAACAATTTCTGTTGAAATGAATAATGGTGATGAGAATGAAATGCTTGTACCTAAAAATGTTATTGTGGCAACAGGTTCTCGTCCAAGAACATTACCTGGTTTAGAAGTTGGCGGAAATGTAATGACTTCTGATGAAGCATTATCTATGGAAGAGATTCCTAAGTCAATTATTATCGTTGGTGGCGGTGTAATCGGTATCGAGTGGGCGTCTATGCTTGCTGATTTCGGTGCAGAAGTAACTGTACTAGAATTTGCTGACCGTATTATCCCTACTGAAGATAAAGATGTAAGTAAGGAAATGCAACGTCTACTGAAAAAACGTGGCGTTAATATCGTTACTAAAGCGAAAGTACTTCCTGAAACATTGAAACAAGATGGCGGTGTAACGGTTTCTGCTGAAGTAAAAGGCGAAACAAAAGAATTCACAGCTGAAAAGCTTCTCGTATCTGTAGGTCGTCAAGCAAATACTGAAGGTATTGGTCTTGAAAATACTGATATTCAAGTAGAAAAAGGAAGCATCGTTGTGAACGAACATTACCAAACAAAAGAGTCTCATATTTATGCAATTGGTGATGTAATTGGTGGACTTCAACTTGCACATGTTGCTTCACATGAAGGTATTCATGCAGTTGAACATATCGCAGACCAAAATCCAGAGCCAATGGATTATGATCTTATTTCTAAATGTATCTATTCTTCACCAGAAGCTGCAAGTGTAGGTATCACAGAAGATCAAGCGAAGGAACAAGGCTATAAAGTGAAAGTCGGTAAATTCATGTTCCGTGCGATTGGTAAAGCGCTTGTATTCGGTGAGTCTGACGGCTTTGTTAAAATTATTGCTGACGAAGAAACAAATGACATCTTAGGTGTACACATGATTGGACCACATGTGACAGATATGATTTCTGAAGCAGGTCTTGCAAAAGTATTAGATGCTACACCATGGGAAGTAGCACATACGATTCACCCTCACCCAACTTTATCTGAAGCAATTGGAGAAGCTGCATTAGCAGTAGACGGAAAAGCGATTCACGGATAAGCGTTAGGATTTATTAAAGTGGACTTCTAGGTTTTGTTGGAAATCTAGAAGCCTCACTTCATTAAGTGGAGAATATAAGAGCGTTCCACGTTCTTCTATATATATTTAGGAGGTTTTGAAATGGGTAAAACTAAAAATCGTCATAAAGCTTTAGGTTTAAGTGATGAGCAAGTATTAGAAATGTATGAAACCATGCTTCTAGCACGCCGTATTGACGAGCGTATGTGGCTTTTAAACCGTGCAGGTAAAATTCCTTTCGTTATTTCATGTCAAGGACAAGAGGCTGCGCAAGTAGGTGCATCTTTTGCATTAGACAGAGAGAAAGATTATGCCCTTCCGTATTATCGTGACATGGGTGTTGTTCTTGCATTCGGTATGACTGCGAAAGAATTAATGTTATCAGCATTCGCTAAAGCGGAAGATCCAAACTCAGGTGGCCGTCAAATGCCAGGTCACTTTGGGCAAAAGAAAAACCGTATCGTAACAGGTTCTTCTCCAGTTACAACACAAGTTCCTCACGCAGTAGGTATTGCACTTGCTGGGAAAATGGAAAATAAAGATCTTTGTACATTTGTTACATTCGGTGAAGGTTCTTCTAACCAAGGAGACTTCCACGAAGGAGCAAACTTTGCAGGTGTTCATAAATTACCAGTTATTTTCATGTGTGAAAATAATAAGTATGCGATCTCTGTACCAATTGAAAAACAATTGGCATGTGAGAAAGTATCAGATCGTGCAATCGGTTACGGTATGCCTGGTGTGACTGTAGATGGTAACGATCCATTAGCAGTGTACCAAGCAGTTAAAGAAGCAGCTGATCGTGGACGTAAAGGTGAAGGTCCTACATTAGTTGAAACAGTTTCTTATCGTTTAACTCCACACTCTTCTGATGATGATGATCGCAGCTACCGTGATCGTGAAGAAGTAGATGCAGCGAAAGAAAAAGATTCGATTATTACTTTTGCAGCCTACTTAAAAGAAAATGGTCTTTTCGATGATGAAAAAGAAAAAGAAATGAACGATCGCATTATGAAAATCGTGAATGAAGCAACTGATTATGCTGAAAATGCACCATATGCAGATGCAGAAGATGCATTGAAATATGTGTACGCAGAATAAGTAGGGGGGAATAACACATGGCAGTAATGTCTTATATTGACGCGATCACTTTAGCGATGCGCGAAGAAATGGAAAGAGACCCAAAAGTATTTGTACTAGGAGAAGACGTTGGTCGTAAAGGTGGAGTTTTCAGAGCGACAAACGGCTTATATGAAAAATTTGGTGAAGATCGTGTATTAGATACACCACTTGCAGAATCTGCTATTGCTGGTGTTGGTGTTGGTGCGGCAATGTACGGTATGCGTCCTATTGCAGAAATGCAATTTGCTGATTTCATCATGCCTGCTGTCAACCAAATTATTTCAGAAGCAGCAAAAGTTCGTTACCGTTCAAATAACGACTGGAGTGCTCCAATGGTTATTCGTGCACCATATGGTGGCGGTGTCCATGGTGCCCTTTATCACTCTCAATCAGTAGAAGCTGTATTTGCAAACCAACCAGGTTTAAAAATTGTTATGCCTTCTACACCATACGACGCAAAAGGACTTTTAAAAGCAGCGATTCGTGATGACGATCCTGTTATGTTCTTTGAGCATAAACGTGCTTACCGTCTAATTAAAGGTGAAGTACCTGAAGATGATTATGTACTTCCAATTGGTAAAGCTGACGTTAAACGTGAAGGTGAAGATATTACAATCATCACTTACGGATTATGCGTACACTTTGCTCTTCAAGCAGCAGAAAAACTAGCGAAAGATGGTATCTCTGCTCACATTTTAGACTTACGTACGGTTTATCCATTAGATAAAGAAGCGATTATCGAAGCAGCTTCTAAAACGGGTAAAGTCCTTCTTCTTACAGAAGATACAAAAGAAGGAAGCATTATGGGTGAAGTAGGATCGATTATTGCTGAGAACTGCCTATTTGACTTAGATGCACCAATTATGCGCCTTGCAGGTCCAGATGTACCAGCAATGCCATATGCACCAACAATGGAGAAATTCTTCATGGTTAACCCGGATAAAGTAGAAAAAGCAATGAGAGAATTAGCTGAATATTAATCAAAAGTGGCAATGAGAGCGGAAATCCGACTCTTTTTGCCACATTCCAAATAGATGTTGATAAGTAATAAGGAGGTCACTTTAATAATGGCTATCGAACAAGTAAAAATGCCTCAATTAGGTGAAAGTGTAACAGAAGGTACAATTAGTAAATGGTTAGTATCTGTTGGTGATAAAGTAAATAAGTACGATCCACTTGCAGAAGTAATGACTGATAAAGTAAATGCTGAGGTTCCTTCATCTTTTGATGGAGTAATTAAAGAGCTAATTGCCGAAGAAGACGGCACATACGAAGTAGGCGAAGTGATTTTAACAATTGAAACTGAAGGTGGCGGAAGCAGCGAGCCTCAAGCTTCTGAAGAAACTTCTGCACCAGCAAAAGAAGAAGCGCCAAAATCAGAAAGCAAATCAGTCGCTTCTACACCTGCAGCAGATGCACCTAAAGGTGGACGTTATTCTCCAGCCGTACTTAAGCTTTCTCAAGAGCATGGCATTGACCTTAGCCAAGTAGCTGGTACTGGTGCAGGCGGAAGAATCACACGTAAAGACTTAAACAAAATTATTGAGTCTGGTAATATTCCAACTGCTGATAATGCACCAAAAGCGGAAGCACCAGCAAAAGAAGAAGCACCTAAGCAAGAAGCACCAAAAGCGGCAGCTTCTAAACCAGCTAAAGCAGCAGGCACAAATGTACCAGTTGTACCAGGAGATGAAGAAATTCCTGTGACTGGTGTACGTAAAGCAATTGCAGCTAATATGCTTAAGAGCAAACATGAGGCTCCTCATGGTTGGACAATGATGGAAGTAGATGTAACAAATCTTGTTGAGTATCGTAACTCAATTAAAGGTGAGTTCAAGAAGAAAGAAGGCTTCAACCTTACATTCTTTGCTTTCTTCGTAAAAGCAGTTGCGCAAGCACTTAAAGAATATCCACAAATCAACTCTATGTGGGCTGGCGACAAAATTGTACGTAAAAAAGACATCAACTTGAATATTGCAGTAGCAACTCAAGACGCTCTTTATACACCAGTTATCAAAAATGCTGATGAAAAAACAATCAAAGGTATTGCGCGTGAAATCGGTGAGTTAGCTGGTAAAGTGCGTGCTGGTAAATTAACAGGTGCTGATATGTCTGGTGGTACATTTACTGTAAATAACACTGGTTCATTCGGTTCTGTTCAATCAATGGGCATCATCAACCACCCTCAAGCAGCGATTCTTCAAGTAGAATCTATTGTGAAGCGTCCAGTTGTTATGGACAACGGTATGATTGCTGTTCGTGACATGGTTAACCTTTGTATGTCACTTGACCACCGTGTACTAGACGGATTAGTATGTGGTCAATTCATGCAACGTGTAAGAGAAATTCTTGAAAATACTTCTAAAGAAAACACATCTGTATACTAAGATGTGATTGTAAAAAATGAGAGGCGAATGGCCTCTCATTTTTTTTTGAAAATAAATATCAAGTTTCAACAACCCACAATAAATCACCCCATAAATAATGTATATCTAGATGAATAAATTGATGGAATTCTACAAAAGATTGCAGCTTTTTCCTATCTATACTACAATAAAATTAAGATTTATTAGAATTTTATTAATGTTTTGATCGCTATGATGAGGGGAGGTCCTGTCTTTTTTAGACAGATATTTTATGAATTTAAATAAAATGAAAAATGAGACATTTGCAAAGCCGACTTTACGCGATTGGCAGGAGAAAGCAGAGGAATCATTAAAGGGTGGGTCCATCGATCGTTTATCAACAGTCACTTATGAAGGGGTTAAATTGAAACCGCTTTATTCACGAGAAGATTTACCTTCACCTATCCAAAATCCACTTCCAGGAAGTTCAGACTTTCGTCGAGGGTATACCTCTTCAGGATATCTTGAAGAACCATGGAACGTCTCGCAGCGGCTTTTTTCTACATCGGCAAAAGAAATGAAAAGACAATTATTAGAAGAATTAAATAAAGGACAATCAGCCATTTCATTTAACCCTGATCTTTACAAGCTTTCAGAAGTAGCAGAGATTGTTGAAGGCTTAGAAGAATATCCATTTTGTTTAATGACGGAAAATTCTTTACTCGATTTATACAAGACGATTGGTCAGCAAAATTCGAAAGGGTTTATTGGGAAAGATCCGTTAGCCAGTTTAATGAATAATAGTAAAGGTTACGATAATGATTGGTTGGAAGCAATTGTACATGCGAAAAATTCCTCACCTAAGCTAAAAACCATTTTAATTCATACGACCATATATCATGAACTAGGTGCAAATGCTATTCAAGAACTGGCCATTGCCATTGCTTCTGCTGTTTCTCATATTGAGCGCTTGCTCAGCGAAGACTTCTCTATAGAAGAAATAGTAGATAAGGTCGTGTTTCATTTTTCCATTGGCGCCCAATTTTTTACGGAAATCAGTAAATTAAGAGCGGCAAAAATCCTATGGTCTAAAGTTTTAGAAGCATACGGACTAAATGAGAAGCTAATGAACATGACCATTTCTGCTCAAACATCACCATTTACGAAAACATTGTACGACCCTTATGTCAATCTTTTACGGGCAGGGAATGAGGCCTTTGCAGCCATACTAGGTGGGATCAATTATTTACACGTCTCACCATTTGATGAACCTAGTGAAGCCTCCTCTTTTACTGCGAATCGAATTGCTCGAAATACCCAATTGATTTTAAGGGAAGAAGCGCATTTAAATAAAGTCGTTGATCCGGCAGGAGGCTCTTATTATATTGAAACAATGACGAATCAAATTGCTGAAAGAGCTTGGGATTTATTTTTAGCAATAGAAAATCAAGGCGGTATGGAAGGTGCCATCGAGACAGGTTGGATTCAAGAACAGATCACGCAAGTGCAAAAAAAGCGGCTAGCTGATATTTATACGCGAAAGCAAAGTATTGTTGGCACGAACAAATATGCGAATTTAGATGAATCACCGCTGCAGAATGCAGTGACGCTAGGCAACCGCTTATCCATTCCATATGAAAAGCTGCGCTATCAAGTAGAAATGATGAAGGCGAGTGGCGTTGATATTCAGGTGGGCTTATTATGTCTTGGAGATTTAAAAAAGCATAAGTCACGTATGGATTTTGTAAACGGCTTTTTAGCTCCAGGTGGTATTCGGTCTCATTTTATTCCAATTATGCATACAGAGAACCTAAAGGAACAAATAGAAAATAATCGTTTATCTCATTACGTGATTTGTGGTGCAAACGATCAATATGATGATGATCTTTTAACTGCTGTGAAGGTAATAATGACAGAGAAACAAAGAATATTTAAACTATATTTGGCCGGTCATCCTACAGTAGAGGAACAAAAATGTTGGAAAGAGGCGGGCATCACCGAGTTTCTCCATATGAAAAGTGATTGCTACCATATACTAAGCACCATTGTGGAAGATTGGGAGGGTGAAGTGAAATGACCAAACCTGATTTTACAAAAGTAAAATTATTTGATGAGGGTGTCAAAGCGCAACAACCTGATAAAATCCATCATGATTTGTTTGAAACAAATGAAAGTATAAATATTAAATCCGTTTATTCCCATAATGATCTAACGTCGATGGAACACCTCGATGATATGCCAGGAATCGCACCTTACACACGCGGTCCATATCCAACGATGTATGTTAATAGACCTTGGACAGTTAGGCAATATGCTGGGTTTTCAACAGCGGAAGAAAGTAATGCGTTCTATCGTCGTAATTTAGCGATGGGGCAAAAAGGACTTTCAGTCGCTTTCGATCTTGCCACACATCGTGGCTATGATTCCGATCATCCACGAGTGGTTGGCGATGTCGGAAAAGCAGGCGTAGCCATTGATAGTATTTTAGATATGAAAATCCTGTTTGATGGCATTCCTTTAGACCAAATGTCAGTCTCCATGACAATGAATGGAGCAGTTTTACCGATTATGGCGTTTTATATTGTCACGGCTGAAGAGCAGGGAGTGAGCCAGGAAAAGCTTGCGGGAACGATTCAAAACGATATTCTTAAAGAGTATATGGTGAGGAACACCTATATTTATCCACCTGAGATGTCAATGAAAATCATTGCAGACATATTTGAGTATACTTCACATTATATGCCTAAATTTAATAGTATCAGTATATCTGGTTATCATATGCAAGAAGCAGGTGCGCCTGCAGATATAGAATTAGCATACACGCTAGCAGATGGTCTTGAATATGTGCGTACAGGTATGAAAGCAGGGATTGATATCGATTCTTTTGCTCCTAGATTATCCTTTTTTTGGGCAATTGGGATGAACTATTTTATGGAAGTGGCAAAGATGAGAGCGGCTAGACTGATATGGGCAAAGATGATGAAAAACTTTGCACCTAAAAACCCGAAATCCATGGCGTTAAGAACACACTCGCAAACTTCCGGTTGGAGTTTAACAGAACAAGATCCATACAATAATGTGACAAGAACTTTGATAGAAGCGCATGCAGCAGCGATGGGACATACACAATCATTACACACAAATGCACTAGATGAAGCGATTGCCTTACCAACCGATTTCTCAGCAAGGATTGCGCGCAATACACAATTATTTTTACAAGAGGAAACAGGCATAACCAATGTTATCGATCCTTGGGGCGGTTCTTATTATGTAGAAAGTCTAACAAATGAGTTGGTAGAGAAAGCTTGGGCGCATATTGAGGAAATTGAAGAACTTGGCGGAATGGCTAAAGCGATTGAAACAGGATTACCAAAAATGAGGATTGAGGAGGCGGCTGCAAGAAGGCAGGCACAGATAGATTCGAATAAAGAAACAATCATTGGTGTGAATAAATACCGTCTTGAGCAGGAGGAGCCTCTAGATATTCTAAATATTGATAATACCGCAGTACGGTTAAAGCAAATAGAACGCTTAGAGCATTTAAGAGCGACAAGAGATGAAGATAAGGTGAAAGAAGCGCTTGCAGCTATTACGAGAGCAGCTGAGACAGGTGAAGGAAATCTTTTAGCTTTATCCGTTCAGGCTGCACGGGTGCGGGCATCTTTAGGAGAAATATCTGATAGTATTGAATTGGTCGCTAAACGACATAAAGCGATGATCCGTTCTATTAGTGGTGTATATAGCTCCCATTTTTCTAATGAAGAGGAAATAAATGAAGTAAAGGCAATGGCTGATGAATTTTTACAAAATGAGGGGAGAAGACCTCGTATTTTAATTGCTAAAATGGGACAGGATGGACATGATAGAGGAGCGAAAGTCATTTCTACAGCCTTTGCAGATTTGGGATTTGATGTGGATATTGGGCCACTATTTCAAACGCCAGAGGAAACAGCGATACAGGCAGTCGAAAATGATGTGCATGTGGTTGGGTTTAGTTCTCTTGCTGCTGGTCATAAAACATTGTTACCACAATTAGTGGCTGAGTTAAAAAAGCTAGGGCGTGAAGATATTTTAGTTGTAGTAGGTGGCGTAATTCCACCGCAAGATTATGAGTATTTGCTTGCTAATGGTGCATCTGCTATCTTTGGACCAGGAACCGTCATTCCAGTGGCTGCGCAAAAGGTAATAAGAGAGATTTATCATCGTCTAGGCTATGAGGAAGTGACGAATTAATATGGACACATATAAGAAGCGTGGAAGGCCGTCTAATGAAGGTTTTACAGATTCTGTTCAGGATGGTGACTTCTCATCCAGTTTTTCGTCTCTGACAAGAGGAAGTAACTTTAAAAAGAAAAAAGAAACCTCACTACCCATCGATGATCTGGAAAAAGGATTATTAGAAGGTAACCGAAGTGCACTTGCTCGTGCTATTACTTTAATAGAGAGTAATGCTGAGCATCATTTTCAAGGAGCTCAAGAGTTATTGCATAGAGTTTTACCACATGCGAATCAATCTATTCGTATTGGCATTACTGGGGTGCCTGGTGCAGGGAAAAGTACTTTTATAGAATCTTTTGGTTCGTTTTTATGTAATGAGTTAGGTGCAAAAGTAGCTGTTTTGGCTGTTGACCCTAGTTCAAAATTAAGTGGTGGTAGTATTCTTGGTGATAAAACGAGAATGGAGCAACTCGCCAGAAATCCTCTCGCATTTATACGACCATCACCAACATCAGGAAAACTAGGTGGTGTCCATCGCAAAACAAGAGAAACGATGATCTTATGTGAAGCGGCTGGTTTTGATGTCATCTTAGTTGAAACGGTCGGTGTTGGTCAAAGCGAAGTGATTGTACGTGATATGGTTGATTTCTTCATGCTCCTTGTTTTAACTGGAGCTGGTGACGAATTGCAAGGAATGAAAAAAGGAATTATGGAGTTAGCAGACACGATTATCGTTAATAAAGCAGATGGAGATAATAAACATGCAGCCCAAAAAACGAGAGCTGAATATGAAAAGATTCTTCATTTTCTTCAACCTGCAACGAAAGGATGGCCATCTAGGGCTTATGTTTGTTCTTCCCTTTATGAAGAAGGTATAAAAGAAGTGTGGGAAGTGATTCAACAATTTATTGCCAATACACAAACTTCTGGTGTCTTCGAGCAGAGAAGAAGAGAACAAGCGAAAGAATGGATTTATTCCATGATCACAGATCAACTTCATTATCGTTTTTTTGGTTCACCAGTCGTGAAAGAGATGTTGCCTAAAATTGAAAATGATGTGATTGCAGGTAACCGAACCGTAACATCGGTTGTCGAGGAACTTTTTAGGCAGTATACAAGAGAATAAAAAAAGCTGCCCCTTCACCGTGATAGGGGCAGTTCTAGTATATATAAGCCTGCTTTACTAGCAGGAACACCCAGGGGGAGGGTTATATATTGTATGTTACCCCAAAATTTTTCATTTAAAACTCAAAGATAAAAGTTTCTATACTGTAAAAAAACTCACGACCTTGGTATGATATAATTATACGTAAATGAATAAAACGTATAAGGACACTTTGATCCTAATTATTCTTTAGGGGGAATGAAATCATGAGTATGGATTTTAATTTGTTTATGAATGATGTTGTGCAACAAGCTCGTAAAGAAATCGTTCATGCAGGATATACAGAGTTAAGAACAGCAGACGATGTGAAAGAAGCATTAGATAAAAAAGGAACAACGCTCGTAATGGTTAACTCTGTTTGTGGGTGCGCAGGGGGAATTGCTCGTCCGGCTGCAGCACACTCTATTCATTATGATAAGCGCCCTGATCATTTAGTAACAGTATTTGCTGGTCAGGATAAAGAAGCAACTGCTGAAGCGCGTTCATATTTCACAGGTTTTCCACCATCTTCACCTTCCTTTGCTTTGTTAAAAGATGGAGAAATTATTACGATGGTTGAACGCCATGATATTGAGGGACACGATCCAATGGCAGTTGTTCAAAAGCTTCAAGCATCATTCGAAGAACATTGTGAAGAAGTATAATATCATTATTTTATCATGGAAAAGAATAGCCGTTCCGTACGGTTATTCTTTTTTTTGCATTTAACACTCCTACCATTTTTTACTAGAGAAATGAAAACTAGTAAAATTTTTCTTTTCATATACAATTCCTTCCTTTATACTAAAAATTAGTTAGAAAAATCAAAAAAATATAATTATGCAAATATATCATTGCATATTCATACATATGTGTTAAAATACATCTAGATGAATAAATATTAATTAATTAGAAACGAAATTTATTTTCATACTATATAATTTTTAGGAGGAAAGACCGTGAAGAAGCAATGGATACTTTTAAGTGTGTTATTGGTATTAATTGGAGGGTTTTTAGCTGCATGTGGATCAAGTGAAGAAGCTGGTGGCGATAGCGATAAAAAAACATTAGTAATGGGTACGTCAGCTGATTATCCACCATTTGAATATATCGATACAGCACAAGGAGAGGAAATTATTGGGATTGATGCTGATATCGCAAAAGCAGTGACTGAAAAGCTAGGATACAATTTAGAAATTAAAGATATGGATTTTGGTGGACTGATTCAAGCACTTAACTCCGAACAAGTTGATTTTGTTGCATCAGCCATGTCTGCAACGGATGAAAGAAAAGAGAATGTTGACTTTACTGAAATCTACTATACTTCTAAACATATGATTATCTCTAAAGAAGGTAGCGGGATTGAAACAGCTGAAGATTTAGAAGGGAAAACAGTTGGTGTACAATTAGGTTCTATTCAAGAGACAAAAGCAAATGATTTAGCTGAAGAGATAGATATGAAGGTTGAAAGCCGTAATCGTATTCCTGAGATCATTCAAGAGATTAAAGCAGGTCGCTTTGAAGCAGCCATTATTGAAGATACAGTTGCACAAGGGTTTCTTGAAAAAGAGAAAGATTTAGCTGGTGTAACGATTGAGGATGCTGACGGCGGCTATGCGATTGCTTTACCAAAAGGTAGTGAGCTAACAGAAGAATTTAATAAAGCCTTACAAGAAATGATTGATAACGGGGAAATCGAGGACATTATCACAAAGTGGTTCTCTGAACAATAAACCCAAATCAACGTTCAGAAGGGGAAAAACCTTCTGGACGTTTTTTCCCTTCAATGGGTGGATCAAATGAATTTCAAATATTAATTACTGAGAGGAATGGCACTATATGAATTTAGATTTTACCTCTGTCCTCCCTTCTCTACCTTTCATTTTACAAGGGCTCGGTGTCACACTACAGATTGTATGTTTAGCGGGTATTTTAGGGTTTTTATTAGGAATTATCCTTTCTTTATGTAAGATTAGTAAAATGAAGCTATTAAATTGGCTAGCAAATGCTTATACTTCCGTTTTTAGAGGTACGCCATTAATTCTACAATTGATGATTATTTATTTTGGCTCACCACAAGTACTAGGCTTTCAAATAGAGGGTGTAACAGCAGCCATTATCGGATTTGCATTGAACTCGGCCGCTTATATTTCTGAGATTATTCGTGCAGGCATACAAGCAATTGATAAAGGACAGCAAGAAGCAGCAATGGCTTTAGGCGTTCCGTATCGTCCGACAATGATAAATATTATTCTCCCACAAGCAATGAAGAACATTTTACCTGCGCTTATGAATGAATTCATTACATTAACGAAAGAATCTGCCCTTGTGACGACAATTGGGGTAATGGATGTGATGAGACGAGCGTATCAAGTAGGAGCGAATCAGTATCAATTTATGGAACCCCTCCTTCTTGCCGGAATCATTTACTATATCTTAGTAACGATACTCACATTCTTAGGCAAACTAGTTGAAGGGCGGTTGAGATCCAGTGATTAAAGTGGAAAAATTGCATAAATCCTTCGGGAAGAATGAAGTGCTAAAAGGTATTTCAACACAGATAAATAATGGTGAAGTCGTTGCTATCATTGGTCCATCTGGTTCAGGTAAATCCACTTTTTTGCGTTGTATTAATAAATTGGAAGAGCCAACAAACGGGAAGATATGGATTAAAGATGAGGATATTACCGATCGACAAACAGATATATTAAAAGTCCGACAAAATGTAGGGATGGTGTTTCAGCATTTCCATTTATTCCCTCATATGACTGTGTTGGAGAATTTAACTTATGCACCATTAAAGGTGAAAAAAATAACAAAATCAGAAGCGGAAAAGAACGCTATGAAATTACTAGAAAAAGTCGGATTAGCTGTAAAAGCGCAGGAGTATCCTAACAAATTATCAGGGGGGCAAAAGCAGCGGGTAGCAATTGCTCGCGCACTTGCGATGAACCCAGAAATTATGCTATTTGATGAACCAACCTCAGCACTAGATCCTGAAATGGTAAAAGAAGTGTTAGATGTAATGAAAACACTCGCACATTCAGGTATGACAATGGCTATTGTTACTCATGAAATGGGGTTTGCGCGTGAGGTGGCGGATCGCGTATTATTTCTAGATGGTGGCGTGTTAGTTGAAGATGCCCCGCCTAACGAATTCTTTTCCAATCCTAAGTCTTCGCGTGCGCAAGATTTCTTACAAAAAGTGTTATAAGCGAAAAAAACCCATCTAGGGCTGTTGAGAATGTCTAGTCTCAGCAGCCTATTTTATTTTCAACGTCAACTAGTTCTATGAAATTTAGTGCGGTGAATTTATGATCAATTAGTTATTTTTCAATAAAAGAACAACTAAGCAAAAGTGAAGTTGAACTATTGCACATATTCCCTGAAGAACATCTACTTTATCAGCTTGGTAAGACTTTTGGGTATCACTACAAGTGAGCTCTTCTTTTAAACTTGAACATTTGTTGATTAATATGTAAAAATCCATTTGTACTTTATAAGTGAATCATTGAAAAGTTTTAAGAGTGTTTGCTGGTGATAAAGTTTAAGGGTCGTTTTCCCATATTCACTTAACATAGAGCTTGATGTAATAATATTGTATTTAAAGTACAGACACCTAATCATTTTTGCTAAATATACTACAGTGTTATAAATAAAATATTAGGAGTAATGTCTATGTTTTATCATATAAAAGAATTACAATATCATGCAAAACCAGAAAGACCTGACCCAGTCTTCGCTCGACAACTGCAAGAAGTAATTGGAGGGCAGTTTGGAGAAATATCAGTTGCGCTACAATATCTCTTTCAAGGTTGGAACGTTAGAGGCAATGGGAAATATAAAGATTTATTAATGGATACTGGTGCTGAGGAGTTAGCACATATAGAGATGTTAGCAACAATGGTTGCTCGCTTATTAGATGGAGCACCAGTAGGAGACTTAGAAGCAGCTGCTAAAGATCCTATTATTGGGGCTATTCTAGGAGGAATGAATCCTCAGCATGCCATTGTCTCGGGATTAGGTGCAATGCCAGCTGATAGTAACGGAAAACGGTGGTCAGCAGATTATATTATTGCTAGCGGTAATTTACTTGCTGATTTTAGAGCTAATTTAAATGCAGAATCACAAGGAAGGTTACAAGTTGCACGTTTATATGCTGCGACAAATGATAAAGGTGTGAAAGATATGCTTTCTTGGCTTCTTGCTAGAGATACGATGCATCAAAATCAATGGATTGCTGCTATTAAAGAATTGGAAGAAAAAGAAAATGTCGTTGTACCAAGTACTTTTCCGAGAGAACTTGAAAAACAAGAAGTATCTTATACCTTATTTAATTTTTCAGAAGGGAATGAAAGTGCAGAAGGAAGATGGGCACATGGACCGAGTATGGATAAGCTGGGTACTTTTAACTATGTGGAAAACCCTGTCCCTTTTGCAAAAAAACCGAAATTAAAACCTGCACCAGATTATATATTTAATACTCCACCGTCAGTAATGAAGGGTAGAGATGATCAAATACCACCTAGTTTATATTAAACTTTTTGCGCGCCAAAGGTTTCCAGGAAAAGAAAGACGCCTTTAGGAAGAGATTGAAACAATAAATAACTCCTAAGGGAATAGAAAAGGGTCTTTATCTTCATATTTTTGGGAGGTAAAGACCTTTTCCCTTTTTATATCTTATTTTTTCATTATTAGAATGTGATTATTGTATAATAATAAGAAATATCATGTTAGCTAGTGTGATATTCTTTCGTATTGTGGTTGGTGTGTTATCATCAATTATTTTTGGGCTTTGGTTATAAGAGAAAGTATTGTTATCAGGGCAATAAAAAAACGAAAATTCACTAAAGTAGATAAACGAGAACGATACGTACTTGATGCTCTAGCATGATGAACATACGAGGAGTAATAAGATGAAATTTAGAATAGGCTATAGAACAGTGAAAACAGCAGTCGGAGCAACTCTTGCTATTATGATTGCGCAAATGCTTGGTTTGGAGAATTATGTCTCCGCCGGTATTTTAACAATTTTATGTGTGAAGGTGACAAAAAAAGATTCCTTACGTGCTTCATGGGATCGGATATTCGCGTGTTTCATTGCTATATTTGTTGCGTCTCTACTCTTTGAAATACTTGCCTATCATCCATTAGTTATTGGTATCGTCTTACTTGTGTTTATTCCATTAGCGGTAATGTTCAAAGCTAGCGATGGAATTGTTACAAGTTCCGTTATTATTCTACATATTTATTCAGCTGAACAAGTGACAGTGGGACTGATTTTAAATGAGGTAGGAATTATTATCATTGGGGTTGGCATTGCATTATTAGCCAATTTATACATGCCTAGCCTTGACGTGAAATTAAAGGAATATCAAGTAGAAATTGAACAAAATTTCAAACTGATTTTTGATGAGATTGTCATATATTTAAGAACAAATGAAAGTACTTGGGATGGTAAGGAAATCACGGAGACGTATCAATTAATTGAAGAAGCAAAAGCATTAGCATTCAGAGAAGTGGAAAATCATGTATTAAGGAACGAGAGTCTCTATTATAGTTATTTCAAAATGAGAGAGAAACAATTTGAAATCATTGAGCATGTTTTGCCAGTTGTGACGGCGATTGATGAAAATGTTGAGCAAGCAGAGATGATAGCTGATTTTATTGAGGATTTATCCGAACATATCCATCCAGGAAACACGGCCAGTCTCTTCATCGATAAGTTACAACAAATGCGGGCCCAATTTGCTGAAATGCCATTACCACAAACAAGAGAAGAATTTGAAGCACGCGCGGATTTACTTTATTTTATTAAAGAAATGGAAGAATATCTCTTTATCAAAAGTCAATTTGCGGGGTTAAAAGGAAGCAAGAGCTTGTATCAAAATACGGCCACTGGAGAACAATAAAGAGAAAAAAGGATGTGATTCTATTGCTAAATGTGATGAGTCATCTTTTTCTAGTGTTAATGATTTCTCCACTTTGGCCCATTGGCCCAAACCCGTTACCGGGAGATCCTTTCGTGATTGTAAATAAGCGCACAAATGAGCTAACTTTTATTGATAATAGGGAGGTTCAACAGGTTGTTCATGTGGCTACAGGAAAGACTGATAGCTTAACGCCAGAGGGGATGTTTACGATTATAGTAAAAGCGGAAAATCCTTATTATCGAAAAAAAGATATCCCAGGTGGAAAGAAAAATAACCCGTTAGGCACACGCTGGATAGGTTTTGATGCGAAAGAGACAGATGGAAGAATTTATGGCATTCATGGTACCAATGACCCGGAGACGATTGGTCACTATGTCTCTAATGGCTGTATTCGCCTGAAGAATGACCATGTTGAAGCTTTATTTGAGAGAATTCCTATTGGAACGAAAATATTAATTGTTTCAACTGATGAAACCACAGAACAATTAGCGAAAAAATATGGCGCATTATAAAAGGACGGCTCAACATTCGGAATTTCCGAGTGCTGAGCCGTCCTTTTTCTTGTTAAGCTTCAAGTAGTTTCATGCTTTTTAATTTTATATTAGAAGAACATCGTTAGACCCATTAGAAGTGTTGATGCAAGCATAACGAAAATCATCAAATAGACTATGATCTTCATTGTTTTTTTCGGCAATTTCTTTCACCCTCTCCTTGAGTGGTATTCCTCTTTATTTTACTAGGATTTTCTCATTTGAACAACATAGAGTTTTTTTCTTGTATATTCGACATATTCGTGGAAAATTATTATAATTATATATAGTTAGAAAATAATGATATTTTTAAATAGATAGAATAGGGGGGATTTCGTTGATCAAAAAAATTGATCATATTGGTATCGCTGTTCGATCATTAGCGCAATCATTACCTTTTTATACGGAAACATTGCAATTACCTTTGTTAGGAATTGAAGAAGTGAAGAGTGAAGGCATTAAAGTAGCCTTTATTCAAATTGGGGAGACGAAACTTGAGTTATTAGAGCCGCAAACAGATGAAAGCGCTGTAGCGAAGTTTATCGCTAAAAGGGGAGAAGGTCTTCATCATGTGGCATTGGGCGTCCATTCTATTCAAGAGAGAATCGAAGAAATGAAAACAAAAGGCATTCAAATGATTCAAGATCAGCCAAAATTGGGTGCAGGTGGAGCGAGTGTAGCCTTCATGCATCCTAAATCAACTGGCAGTGTTTTATATGAATTATGTGAAAAGAAGGGAATGACAAGCTAATGGCAGACATCTATGAAAAAATTAACGAACTTTATGATCGTAGAAGAGAAGTAGAGCTTGGTGGCGGAGACGAAAGAATTGAAAAACAGCATAAAAAAGGAAAACTAACAGCAAGAGAAAGAATTGCTTTATTAGTCGATGCTGGTACATTTGTGGAATTAAACCCGTTCATTGAACACCGTAGCAATGATTTTGGTTTAGATAAACAAAAAGGGCCTGGTGATGGGGTTATTACTGGTTATGGAAAAGTGAACGGGCGTCCGATCTTTCTTTTCTCACAGGACTTTACCGTTTTTGGTGGTGCACTAGGGGAAATGCATGCAAAAAAAATTGCGAATGTTATGGACTTAGCCGCAGAGAACGGAGCTCCGTTTATTGGCTTAAATGATTCCGGTGGTGCACGTATTCAAGAAGGTGTCGTTTCTTTAGATGGATACGGACAGATTTTTTATAGAAACTCAATTTATTCAGGTGTTATCCCGCAAATATCTGTTATTCTAGGTCCGTGTGCAGGTGGGGCTGTTTATTCGCCAGCTATTACCGACTTTGTTTTTATGGTCGAGAATACGAGCCAAATGTTCATTACAGGGCCAAAAGTGATTGAGACCGTTACTGGAGAAAAAATTACGGCAGAAGATTTAGGTGGAGCAAATGTACATAATACGATTAGTGGCAATGCCCACTTTAAAGGAAAGACAGAGGAAGAGGTTATTGCGCAAGTTCGGGATTTATTAAGTTATCTCCCGCAAAACAATGAAGAGCGCGCACCAAGAAAAGCAGATGAATCAACAGATGACTATCGACCAGATTTAACGGATATTATTCCATTTGATGCAATTAGACCTTATGATGTTCGCAAGGTAATTGACCAAGTGGTGGATGCTGATTCTTTCTTAGAGGTGCAACCTGATTTTGCCAAGAATATTGTTGTTGGCTTAGCGAGGATAAAGGGCGAATCAATTGGACTTGTTTGTAATCAACCTAAAGTGATGGCTGGCGGGTTAGATATTGATTCATCTGACAAAGCAGCTCGCTTTATTCGTTTCTGTGACTCATTCAATATCCCATTAGTGACTTTTGAGGACGTTACTGGGTTCTTTCCTGGGATTAAGCAAGAACATGGGGGAATTATTCGTCATGGCGCAAAAATTCTTTATGCCTATTCAGAAGCGACGGTACCTAAGTTAACCGTCATACTGCGAAAAGCATATGGAGGGGCTTATGTAGCGTTGAATAGTAAATCTATTGGGGCAGACTTGGTTTTTGCTTGGCCAAACGCTGAGGTGGCTGTCATGGGCCCTCAAGGGGCAGCTAATATTATTTTTGCTAAGGAGATTGCCACGAGTGAAAATCCTGAACAAACGAGAGCGCAAAAAATAGAAGAGTATCGTGAAAAATTTGCCAACCCATATGTCGCAGCCAGTCGTGGTATGGTAGATGATATCATTGATCCAAGAGAAACAAGAATAAAAATTATCCAGGCATTAGATATGTTAAAAAATAAAAAGGAAACACGCCCGTTTAAAAAGCACGGGAATATGCCTTTATAGAAAGATAGAAGTCAAATTTTCTATAAAACATTCTTTATTTGCTGATAAGTTTCGTTAGGAGTATACTAATTAGTGTTGAAGAGAACTGTTTAAAAGCATAATAAGGCTCGTGAAATTTGGAGGTTATTGACGGATGATTAATGAAGAAAGACTGTTAAATGAGTTTTTAGAACTTGTGCAAATTGATTCTGAAACAAAGGATGAAGCACAGATTGCAAAAGTATTGAAAAAGAAATTCCGTGACATTGGAGTAGAAGTATTTGAAGATGATACGACTGCAGTGACGGGGCATGGAGCGGGCAACTTAATTTGTACACTTCAAGGAAATAAAGAAGGCGTTGACCCTATTTATTTCACATCTCATATGGATACAGTTGTACCTGGTATCGGGGTCAAACCTTCAATTCAGGATGGTTATGTAGTAACAGATGGCACAACGATTTTAGGTGCTGATGATAAGACTGGGTTAGCGGTAATGCTTGAAATCGTCAAAGTACTTAAAGAGCAAAATATTGTTCACGGTACAATCCAATTTATTATTACTGTCGGTGAAGAATCTGGACTAGTTGGTGCAAAAGCATTAGACTCTTCTCTCATTCAAGCAAAATTCGGCTACGCTCTTGATAGCGATGGAAAAGTAGGTAATATTATTGTTGCTGCGCCGACACAAGCGAAAGTGAGAGCAACGATGATTGGCAAAACGGCACATGCTGGAGTAGCACCAGAAAAAGGTATTTCTGCAATCACGATGGCATCAAAAGCGATTTCTAGAATGCCTTTAGGTAGAATTGATGAAGAAACAACAGCCAATATCGGTCGCTTTGAAGGCGGAAAACAAACGAATATCGTATGTGATCATGTCGACGTTCTTGCGGAAGCACGCTCTCTCATTGCTGAAAAAATGGAAGCGCAAGTTGAGAAAATGAAAGCAGCATTTGAAAGTGCAGCAGAAGAAATGGGTGGCAGAGCAGAAGTTAATATTGAAGTGATGTACCCAGGATTCAAATTTGCAGACGGTGACCATGTTGTCGAAGTTGCCAAAAAGGCAGCGGAAAAAGTAGGGCGTAAACCGGAATTATTGCATAGCGGTGGTGGCAGTGATGCCAACATTATTGCTGGATTTGATATTCCTACAGTAAACTTGGCAGTTGGTTATGAAGAAATTCACACAACGAACGAAAGAATGTCAATCGAAGAGCTCAATAAGTTAGCTGAAATGGTAATAGCAATTATCGAGGAAGTAGCAGCTTAAATCCTCATGATAGAGCATAGCTACAGCTCAAGTAAGGCCAACCTTGAAAGCCGCAGAGCACACTTTTATTTGTGCTAGCGGCTTTCTTTTTTGTGGATGAAAAATTATTCTGAGAGGGGTTTTGGTGAACATCAATGAGAAGAAAAGTAGCAGAATGAGTTGGACGGATAACTTTCATACACAGCAAATCTTTGCTGATGATTAGAAAGCTATATGAGCAAATGGGGTGTGCTCGTTCAATTCAAAAAGAAGAAAGATTGGAGTAAATCATGTTAACTGGCAAAAGCCAAAGGATAAGTTAGAGGGATGCACGAGTCACGTTTTTGTACAAAAATCACTAGAAAATAGATGAAATTGCGGTTATTTATTCCCGTAGTACATATTTGTACTTTCTTAAATAACCCAAAATTGTACATCGTTAGAATTAACATGGACATAAATGAATATCCTCATAGAATTCAGTGAAAATGTTGGGAGGAGCCT
Source organism: Cytobacillus sp. FSL R7-0696 (assembly GCF_038006865.1). Lineage (NCBI taxonomy): Bacteria > Bacillati > Bacillota > Bacilli > Caryophanales > Bacillaceae > Cytobacillus > Cytobacillus sp. FSL R7-0696. The sequence goes on from NZ_JBBOWA010000001.1 coordinate 3,355,455, forward strand.
GATAGAGTCCTATCAAAGATATAATTCTCCATTAGGAAAATAGTCCTTACTCTTCTCTCTTCTTTTTTACTTAATATATGATATATTTTTACTATGAACAAAAGAAGGAGTGAATCTTTTGGATAAATATATTGTGTTTCGATGTAGGCAGGAAGAGTATGCGATTACTATTGATCAGGTCATTGCTATAGAACGGGCAGAAGGTTTTACATCTGTCCCACAACTCCCGCATTATGTAAAAGGTATGATACGTTCTCGGGGCCACCTTGTCCCGGTTCTTGATATTGAAATGATATTTTATAATCGAGCGATTGAAGAAAGTAAAGATAGAAGAATCATCATCATTCAAGGAGAAGAATTTGAATACGGCTTACTTGTTGCGGAAACGAAGGAGATTATTGATATAGCGGAAGGTCTTATTGAAAAGCCAGGACTTCTTTTACATATTCGTCTAGACTACTTAAAAGGAATTGCTAATTTTAAAAATAGATTAATTTCTATCATTGACAGCCATCGCTTCGTGAGCTCATTGGATGGTAATGTTTCCATTGCAGAATATATAACAGAAGCTAAGGAAGCAGAGGCAGCTTTATAATCTATTTGCTATAATTGGAGGATACAAACCTAAAGGATGTGCTTTAAGTGAATTCAATGTATCCTAAAGCCGGCCGAGTGATTTTACATGTTGATATGAATAGTTTTTATGCATCTGTAGAAATGGCCTATGATCCGACATTAAAGGGGAAGCCTATTGCTATTGCTGGAAATCCTGAGGAGCGTAGAGGGATTATTGTTACTTGCAGCTATGAAGCAAGGAGATTTGGCGTAAAAACAACGATGCCATTGTGGGAAGCGAAAAGGTTATGTCCGCAGTTAATTATTTTACGCCCTAATTTTGAAAGGTATCGTGCAGCGTCAATTGGTATGTTTGAAGTGCTTAATCATTATTCAGATCTTGTAGAGCCTGTCTCTATTGATGAAGGATATATGGATATTACTGCTAGCGACCAGTTTGGCACCCCTATTGAAGTGGCTTCAATTATTCAGAACCGTATAAAAGAGCAGTTAGATTTACCTTGTAGTATTGGCATTGCACCAAATAAATTTTTAGCCAAAATGGCCTCTGATATGAAGAAGCCTCTTGGCATTACAATATTAAGAAAACGGGATGTTCCTAGTAAATTGTGGCCTCTTCCTGTAAAAGAAATGCATGGTGTTGGTCAGAAGACAAGTGAGAAGCTTGAAAGTATGCGTATTTATACGATTGGTGATTTAGCGAAGGCAGACACTGCCATGATAAAATCTACATTAGGCATAAATGGTGAGCGTTTAAAAGATAGAGCAAATGGCATAGATTCACGTCCGGTTGATCCAGAAGCTGCCGAGGAATTTAAAAGTATAGGTAACTCAACGACACTCCCGCGGGATATGAGTAAGCAGAAAGAACTTTTTGAAGTGTTGAATCACCTCGCTTTTAAAGTGTCTACGAGGCTAAAACGAAAAAAAGTCTATGCTACTGGTATAAGCGTGATGATCCGTTATAAAAACCGCCATACGATTACGAGAAGCAAAAAAATCGGTTTTGCTATTCAGTCAGTGGAAGAAATCTATAATCAGGCTCAGCCTCTCTTTATGAAACACTGGAGTGGTGATGCTGTGCGGTTGCTTGGCATAACTGGTACGGACCTTGTCGAAAAAGGACAAGCTGTGAAACAATTAGATTTATTTCACTATGAAGAAGACGCCAAAAAAGAGCCTCTTTACCAAACCATTGAAAGTTTGAGGAAAAAGTATGGCCCATCGATTGTTGATCATGCAGCGTCTCTTGAGGCTATACAAAAGAAAAAAGCCAACATCGGTACATCAACCAGCTTTAATAAAGATTTTTTACAGCGATTAAAAAAAGAGAAAGAATAAGCGAAAATATGTACACCACAAACGATCTTGTTGTGGTGTTTTTTAAATCTTAAAAGTTGAATCTAAAAACAAAAGCATAGCATAAGGTTTTTTTTCCCCTTACGCCATGCTTTATATTGTGCATACATATTAACGATAGTCGCCGCTTTCTACCGGCCACCAGTGGAAGCCGTCTTTTTCTAATAACTCATCAGCCGCTTTTGGACCCATTGTTCCAGCTTCGTAGTTTGGAAATTGCTCTGCTTGTTGGTTTTCCCAAATTTGTGAGATCTTATCGACGAAGCTCCAAGATAAAGCCACTTCATCCCAATGAGCAAAGTTTGTTGCGTCTCCGCGCATACAGTCATAAAGGAGTCGCTCATAAGCTTCAGGTGTGTTCATGTGATCGACACTATTGTTGGAGAAGTTGAGCTTTACTGGTGTGGCATTCATTGTGTCACCAGATTTTTGTGCGTTTAAGTAAAGACTAATTCCTTCATCTGGTTGGATATGAATGACGAGTAAATTAGGGTTTAACGTCTTTTCATGCTGATAGTATAAATTCATTGGAATATCCTTGAATTGAACGACTATTTTTGTTGATTTCGTTGCCATCTTTTTTCCTGTACGGATGTAAATAGGAACGCCGGCCCAACGGAAATTGTCAATTATCAGTTTTCCGGCAACGAAAGTCTCGGTATTGGAGTCAGCTTTGACCATCGGTTCTTGACGATAACCGTTAATTGGCTCATTATCTTTTTTGCTTGGTCCATATTGGCCACGAACAAAATTCTCCTTTACAGCCTCTCCTTCAAGTGATTTCAAAGCACGGAACACTTTTACTTTTTCAGAACGGATTTCCTCGTCTGTCAGTTTAATTGGTGGCTCCATTGCAAGTAAGGCAACCATTTGCAGCATATGGTTTTGCACCATATCCCTAAGAGCACCGCTATTCTCATAATATCTCCCACGTTCTTCGACACCTAATACTTCACTTGATGTCACTTGGATATTAGATATGTAGCGATTATTCCATAGTGGTTCAAATATGGCGTTGGCGAAGCGAATGACCTCTATATTTTGGACCATTTCTTTTCCTAAATAATGATCTATTCGATAAACTTCTTCCTCAGCAAACGCTTGACGAAGGCGATTGTTCAATTCTATTGCAGAAGGGAGATCATGACCAAATGGTTTTTCAATTACTAAACGTTTAAAACCGTCAACTTCTGTTAGCCCATCTGATTTTAAATGATCGGCAATTGTCCCAAAGAATTCTGGTGCCATCGCTAAATAGAAAATGCGATTACCTTCTAATTGATAATGTGTATCTAAGTCATTTGCTAGTGTTTTTAACGCTAAATAAGAACTAGAATCTGTGACATCATGGGAATGATAATAAAAGTGTGTGATAAACTCATTAAGGTCATCATGATGTCCTTCAGCTTCTTCAATAGATTGTCGCACACTTTCTTGAAAAGCACCGTTCGTTAGTTCTCGTCTAGCAACGCCAATAATACAATAGCGTTCAGATAGTTTTCCTCTTTTAAACAATCGGTAAAGTGATGGAAATAGTTTACGTTTCGCTAAGTCACCTGTTGCACCGAATATCATAATCAATGCAGTTGGATTTTCAGAATTATTCACAATGATATTCCTTTCTATGTAAAAAAGTTCTATTTTTTTAGGTTCATCTCAACGATGAAATATATACCCACTCAAGTATAAAATTTTATCGCTTAAAGTGAAAAACAGCAACCTTTTTTGAAAGGAAATAACTGTAGCGCTTTAGCTTTATCGTGTTTTTCTGTATGATGATAATAATGAATGAGGAGAAAGGAAGAAAAGGCAGTGAAAGTTTTTTTCTTAGGAACAGGTGCGGGTGTCCCTGCGAAAGCAAGGAATGTTACAAGTATCGCTTTAAAGCTTTTAGATGAAAGAAGAGCCATATGGTTGTTCGATTGTGGAGAAGCCACACAACATCAAATTTTACATACAACAATCAAGCCAAGAAGAATAGAGAAAGTTTTTATTACTCATCTTCATGGCGATCATATATATGGTTTGCCGGGATTTTTAGCTAGTCGTTCACATCAAGGCGGCAAAGAAAAGCTAACAGTATATGGTCCCAAGGGAATAAAAGAATATATCGAAGTGTCTCTTTCGGTTAGTCAAACTTACTTGCAATATCCTCTTGAGATTATTGAAATAGACGAGGGGGTCGTTTGTTATGATGATCAATTCATAGTGACAGCAAAGAAACTTGACCATGGTATACCATCTTTCGGTTATCGTGTTGTAGAGAAAGATTTGCCGGGAACTTTAATGGCTGATCAATTGATAGAAGATGGTGTAAGGCCAGGTCCTATTTTTAAAAGAATTAAAGAAGGTGAGACAATTACTCTTGAGGATGGTCGCATAATTAATCCTAAAGATTATGTTGGACCACCACAAATGGGGAGAATCGTGACTATTTTAGGTGACACGCGTTTTTGTTCGGCGGCAATTGAATTAGCACGCAATGCAAATTTACTCGTTCATGAGGCAACCTTTGCGAATGGCGAGGAACAGCTCGCGCATGATTATTACCATTCAACAATTGCCCAAGCAGCTGCTGTAGCCCAACAAGCGGGCGTAGAACAATTATGTCTCACACATATTAGTTCACGCTATGAACGTAGTGAGTGGTCACAGCTAGAAGAGCAGGCAAAGGTAGATTTCCCTGCAGCAATCCTTGCTGAAGATTTTAAAGAAATAGATATCCCTAGGAAATAATTGCGTAGTTTATCAGTTTAAACAAATGCGACAGTAGAACCAACTCAGGACATAGGGAGAAATGTCTGTTTCATTTTATCTTAAAAATTTAAAAAAACAGTTATTGACTTATAGATAGTAATCGTACTATAATCACATTTATACTTTTAAAATTATATTTTATAAAGCAATGAAGAGAAACTAGTAAACCTTATTTCCCTAGTAAAGAGAGTCAGCGGTTGGTGTGAGCTGAACTATAAATAAGATGAATTTCATTCTTGGAGCTTTTTCTTTGCTGTCATGTTTGGCCGAAGACAGTAAGGACGGTCATCAATACCGTTATGAATTCGAGTGGAAAGTCGCAAGCTTTCAAAAAGGGTGGTACCGCGTGAGTCACACGTCCCTTTATGAGCTTTGCGGCTTTTTTGTTTTATTTTTAATAAGGAATAGAGGATTTTTATAACAAAATTCACGTTGACAAATGTCCTAATTTCCAGGGGATGAAATAATGTGGAAGATATAGATAAAGGTTAAAAAAGGAGGAAAAAATTATGCAAAACGAACAATGGTCTTCTAAGCTTGGATTTATTCTTGCTTCTGCAGGTTCAGCAATTGGCTTAGGCGCGATATGGAAGCTACCCTATGTGACTGGGGAAAGTGGTGGTGGCGCTTTTATTTTATTATTCATTTTGTTCTCTTTATTTATTGGTTTTCCATTACTGCTGGCTGAGTTTGTTATCGGCCGTAGTACAGGAAAAGAAGCGATTTCTGCCTATAAAACGATCGCACCTAAAACAAAGTGGCATTGGGTTGGTTACTTAGGCGTATTTACTTCTTTCTTATTACTCTCTTTTTATAGTGTAATCGGTGGCTGGGTTATTCAATATTTATTTTATGGAGTAACAAGTGATAAAGGTGTAGGGATGTCGGGGTATGAGAGTCTGTTTAATGAAACTGTATCTAATCCGTATATTTCTTTAGGTGCACAGGCGTTATTCCTCATCATTACAATTTTCGTTGTTGCCAAGGGTGTACAGCAAGGGATTGAAAAGGTAAGTAAATTTATGATGCCAGCATTATTTATCTTGTTTATTATTATTATTATTCGTTCTGTTACATTAGAAGGCGCCTCAGAGGGAATAAAGTTTTTCTTGCAACCCAATTTCTCTTTATTAAACTCTGAAAGTTTATTATATGCCATGGGGCAATCATTCTTTTCTCTTAGTGTAGGGATTTCTGTAATGGTTACGTATAGTTCTTACTTATCAAAGAAAGAAAGTTTGTTACAACCGGCACTTTCTGTTGTCGCAATGAACTTATTCATTTCTATACTGGCTGGTTTGGCCATCTTTCCTGCCGTCTTTTCATTAGGGTTTGAGCCAACTGCTGGACCTGGGCTACTATTCATCGTCTTACCAGCTGTATTTGATCAAATTATTTTTGGAAAAGTTTTCTTGTTGTTATTCTTGGCTTTGTTCTTATTCGCGACACTGACTTCTGCCTTTTCAATGCTTGAAATCGCAGTAGCTTCCGTTACGAAAGGAGCGACAAAAAATAGGGGTAAAATCGCTTGGTTATTTGGTTTGGCGATATTCATCGTCGGAATTCCTTCTAATCTTTCTTATAGCTTACTATCTGACATAACTATTTTTGGTAAATCTATTTTTGATAGTGCTGATTTCTTAGTAAGTAATATTCTTTTACCTTTTGGTGCTTTGATGATTGCTCTGTTCGTATCTTATCGAATGAAAAAAGACTTATTAAAAAGCGAAATTGTCATGAACTCTACGGCGCTGACAGGGATATTTAATGTTTGGTTCTTTTTGATGAGATATATCGTACCAATCATTATTATAATTGTGTTCTTAGATTCTTCTGGTTTATTTGATCTATTCAAGTAACAGTTGAAAGACTGAGACAATATCAAGATGCTCCAGAGTAATAGAAATACGAGCAAATGGCGGTAATCCGGTTTGTTCGTATTTTTTTGTCCCAGTCTCTATCTATAATTAAGAAAGAATGCAAATAAAAAATGAATGTGCAGCAGTGTAATTCTTTTAATATCCATTCATTAGGTTAAACTTTCATGTTATTAGCAAAAATCTCACCAAGTTTTTTAGATTGTGCTGTCGCTGCTTTAATGCATTCTACAAATGCTTCTTGTACCGCATGTGCTTCGAGTACCTTTAATCCGGCCTCTGTTGTTCCTCCAGGGCTAGTGACCTCTTTTCGTAATTGGGCAGATTCTTTTGACGATTTCTCAAGCATTTCTGCAGCACCTATTAAGGTTTGGATAATAAACTTTTTTGCTACCTCTTTTTCGAGCCCTATTTCTACTGCACTTTTTTCCATCGCTTCAACTAGATAATATATATAGGCTGGACCACTTCCGGATAATCCTGTAACCGCATCTAAGTCTTCCTCTTTAACGATGGTCGTTAAACCAACTGTTTCAAACATCCCTTTAACCGTTTCTAATTGTAAATGGTTTACAATATGATTCATGGCTAATGCACTGGCAGATTTACCGATTGTTGCTGAAGTATTAGGCATGGCACGAACAATAGCTAGGTCTGTGTCTACCATTTCTTCAATAGAAGTAATGGGTACCCCTGCTAAGACGGAGACGATTAACATATCTTTACGTAAATAAGCTCGAATACTTTGAATCGCTTCTCCGACATCCTTTGGTTTCATAGCTAAGCAGACGATATTGACATGAGAGAGGATGTCTTTTATGTCATAAGATATGTTGACACCATAAGATTGTTGTAATTCATAGAGCTTTTCTTGATTGCATTTGTTCGTTACCCATACATTGTTTCCACTTACTAATTTTTGTGTAATGATGCCAGATATTAGAGCTTCAGCCATCGAACCTGCGCCAATAAATGCGATTTTCATTTTTTTTCCTCCTTGATAATGTTGATAAGGTTCGTACTTGCAAACTCCGTCAAGGTCAATAAAAAAAGCCCCTTCATCCTGTAAAGGACGAAAGGACGTGCTTCCGTGGTACCACCTTCATTTGTCATGTTCTTTGAGTTAGAACAGACAATCTCGACTCCGTTAACGCCGGCTACGGTTAGTTTTGCTAACACTCATAAGGTAGGTTCGATGGACTAGGGGACGGTGAAACCTTTCAGCCTAATTGAGCTTCACTCTCTTTTCGTCTTATGTTCATCTACTATTCTTATTCATCGCGTTAAATCATTAATTTATTGTGATTATGAGGGATAACAAGGGAAATTGTCAATAACATTTTTATTCGTTTTTAGAGATAATTTGTTAAAAGTTATGTGAAAATAATGACATTGTTGAGAAATAAAGCTAAGATTAAATATATATATGTTTAAAGATTAGATTGTTCTACACATATTTTATTTAAATATAATGATTGTTGGAGGGTATGAAAATGGCACAATGGATTAATGATATCGGTCGACTCGTGATTCCTACTCCTTTTCCTGTAGGTGATGTTAACCTTTATGTCATCAAAGGAGAGAAGCTAACCCTTATAGATGCTGGACCTAAAACAGAGGAAGCTTGGGAAGCGTTGCAGTCAGAACTAAATGAGTTAGGCTTAACACTGTCAGATATTGAGCAAGTGATTCTGACTCACCATCATCCAGATCACGTTGGTCTGCTGGATTATTTTCCGGCTGATATGCAAATTATTGGTCATCCTTTAAATGAGCGATGGCTCAATCGGACAGAGGCCTTCCTACAGCAAAATAATGATTTTTATCAGCATGTTCTCACTGAGTTTGGCTTGATTCAGTATTACGATAAAGTAATGACAAGACTACATAGTGAGCTTGCCTATTTCTGTGATCGCTCATTAGCACAAGAGATTTGTGAGGGAGACGAACCTCCAGGGTTAAAGGGATGGCGTGTTATCGAAACGCCGGGTCATGCACAAAGTCATATTGGTTTATTGCGAGAAAGTGATGGAATTTATATTGGTGGTGACCATCTGCTGGCTCATATTTCTCCGAATCCGTTAATGGAGCCACCTTTACCTGGGCAATCTGAGCGCCCTAAATCATTATTGCAATATAATGAATCCCTTGATAAATTAAGCCGTTATCCGCTTGCACTTGTATTGCCAGGTCATGGAGAAGTCTTCACAAATGTAAATGAAATCATACCTCAACGAAAAAAAGCACAGCATGAACGTGCGATGAAGGTCAAGAAATGGCTCATGGAAGAATCAATGACGGTCTTTGATATATGCAAACGCCTTTTTCCGAAAGCTTACAAAATGCAATTACCTCTTACGGTATCTGAAACAATCGGTCAGCTCGACTATTTGCTTGCGATGGGGGAAGTAAATGAGTATAAGAAGGACGGTGTGTCTTTCTATAGTAGCCAAATGAGGTGATAAAATGGGAAAAGATTTACATGGAAAGAACATTATTATTACAGGTGCATCAGGTGGGATAGGTGAAAAGATGGCAAGGCTTTGTGCGGAAAGAGGAGCCAATCTTGCTTTAGTGGCTAGAAGGACAGATAAATTAGCTGCAATGAAAGAAGAGCTTGAGCAACGCTATGCTATTGATATTTATACATTTTCTTTAGATGTCTCTAATATGGAAAAGGTAGAGGAAGTTTTCCCATTGATTCTCGAACGGTTTAAAGTAATCGATGTCCTTGTGAATAATGCGGGATACGGCATTTTCACTTATGCTCATGATGCAGATATGAAAGAAGTAAAAAGCATGTTCGATGTGAATGTACTGGGTTTAATTGCTTGCACACAGCAAGTATTGCCAAAAATGTTAGCGACCAAAAGCGGGCATATTATCAATATCGCTTCACAAGCTGGAAAAATTGCCACGCCGAAATCAAGTACCTATTCTGCAACCAAACATGCGGTATTAGGTTATTCTAATAGCCTACGGATGGAAGTTGCTTCTCAAGGTGTGTATATTACAACAGTGAATCCAGGCCCATTTGAGACGAATTTTTTTGATATTGCTGATAAAGAAGGCACATATGTGAAAAATGTTCAGCGATATATGTTAAAGCCGGAGTATGTTGCGCGAAAAGTTGTTGATGTGATGTTGACGCCAACAAGAGAGGTCAATCTCCCAAGGTGGATGAATTTAGGGAGTAAAGTATTTGCCATTGCTCCCAGATTATTTGAATGGGCTGGACGCGGTGTGTTTAATAAAAAATAATGTTTCAAGTTGAATGGTTTGCATCGGGCTGTTTTTATCTATATGGTGAAATCGTGAAGATATTTATAGAGAAAAGGTGATAAATATGAAAGCAAAATTTGAACCGTTATTTGAATCCTATACATTTCCTAACGGTGTGACAGTTAAAAATAGACTTGCACTCGCACCGATGACACATTATTCTTCTAATGATGATGGCTCTATTTCAGAAGAAGAATTAGTCTTTATTAAGGCCCGTGCAAAGGATTTAGGTACAGTTATTACTGCTTGTGCCAATGTAACACCAAATGGTAAAGCTTTTCCTGGTCAACCAGCTATTTACGATGACCAGTTTATTCCTGGTTTAAAAAAACTAGCTGAGACGGTTCAACAAGAAGGGGCAAAAGCGGTGATACAAATTCATCACGGCGGCATTTCATGTCCTTCTGAACTTGTTCCCGATGGTGATGTTGTATCTGCGTCAAATATCGATCGTGATAACCAAAAGGCTCGTGCCCTATCGACAGGGGAAATTGAAGAAATCATCGAAGCTTTTGGAGAAGCAACGAGAAGAGCAATTGAAGCAGGTTTTGATGGAGTAGAAATTCATGGTGCAAACGGGTATTTAGTACAGCAGTTTTATTCCCCTTATACGAATAACCGTACGGATGAATGGGGTGGATCTGTAGAAAATCGGATGAAGTTTCCATTGGCTGTTGCGGAAGCTTGCCAAAGAGCGATTGATAAGCATGCAAAGAGACCATTTATTTTCGGTTATCGCTTCTCACCTGAAGAGCCGTCGACACCTGGTTTAACAATGACTGAAACCTTTCAACTAGTGGATGCTTTATCAAATCTTCCATTCGATTATTTGCACATCTCTCTTATGCATGTACTATCTACTCCTCACCGCGGGGCGGATACAGAGCGCACAAGAATTGAGCTGGTGAATGAAGTAATTAACGGACGTGTTCCGTTAATGGCCGTTGGAAAAGTGAATTCACCTGATGACGCATTAGCTGTTAGAGAACGAAATATCCCGCTTATTGCTATAGGTAGAGAATTACTCATTTCACCAAGATGGGCTGCATATATTCAAGAAGATCGTCTTGAGAAAATAGAATATGCCCTGAATTTAAAAGAAAGAGATAAATATGACATTCCGAACGGATTATGGGAAGTGATCCTAGCTGCAGAAGGTTGGGTCCCATTTACTCGCTAGAAATCTTTAGAAAACATGAACATGAACAATTTGTTCATGTTTTTTTTTGTCTTATTTTGGTTACAAAAGCGGTTTGCTCATACATCAATAGTGAAACGGTCAAAGATAGCGGAAAAACAGTGATTTTTTTGACTATCCATTAAACATTCTCGTTAAATAACAGGCATGTCAAATAAAAGACGAAAAGCTGGGACTTTTTAGATTTAGGCAAAATATCATAATATGTCGAATATTTATACATAGGATAATGGAAGGAGCAGCCTTCTGCTGTACAAGAGTTTGTTTTTCCCCATAGGCCATCTCATCTAATGATAGAGCTATTCTTATTTAATCCCAGGTTTTGTCTAGACAGTCGAATATAAGAAATTCGTCGTAAAATTTCCATTGAAAGGGAACGTATATTCGGTTAATATTATGGGTATAAATAAACGGAACATAAGTTCTTATTTTATAGTGGGAAGAGGCAATCTAATGGTTGATTATAGTGTAATGCCAAAACAACAAATTTTATGTATAGATATGAAGAGCTTCTATGCCAGTTGTTCAGCTGTTATACGGGGATTAGATCCAATGGAATGCTATCTTGTAGTGGCGGGAAATCATGATCGTAAAGGCAGTGTCATTCTTGCTGCTTCACCGAGAATGAAGAAAGAATTTGGCATAAAAACAGGATCGAGGCTATTTGAAGTACCCAATGACCCCCGCATTATTATTGAAGAGCCAAAGATGGCTACGTATTTACGTGTCTCTATGGAAATTACACGTGTATTTCATCGCTATGTACCAAAAGAGGCTGTGCACACTTATAGTGTCGATGAAAGTTTTATTCGTATTGACGGAACAGAACATATATGGGGTGACGCCTATACGATTGCCCAAAAGATAAAAGATGATATCGAAAGGGAATTTCAACTACCTTCATCTGTTGGGATTGGTCCTAATATGTTAATGGCAAAGCTTTGTCTTGATTTAGAAGCAAAGAAGGCTGGTATTGCTGAGTGGACTTATGAACAAATAGAAGAAAAGCTTTGGCCGATTTCTCCATTAAGTCAAATGTGGGGTATAGGCAGTAGAATGGAGAAAAATTTGAACAGTATGGGCATTTTCACGGTTGGTCAGCTTGCCCATTTTAATCTAACTACACTAGAAAAAAAGTTTGGTATTATGGGCAATCAGCTTTATTATCACGCATGGGGAATAGATTTGTCAGAAATCGGTGCTCCGATTTTACAAGGTCAAATTAGCTTTGGGAAAAGTCAAATCTTGCTTCGAGATTATACTGATAAAGAAGAAATCAAGCATGTTGTTTTAGAAATGTGTGAGGAGGTTGCAAGAAGGGCGCGCACACATCGTAAGGCTGGAAGAACCGTTCATTTTGGGCTTGGATATAGCAAGGATGAGTTTGGTGGTGGATTTTATCGTTCTCGGACAATGGAGGAGCCGACAAATGTAACAATGACCATTTATCATGTTTGTTTAGCTTTATTAGATGAACATTATAACGGCAAAACGGTTCGGAAGATTACTATTTCTCTTGGACAAATAACCGATGATCACGAGTATCAGCTTAGTTTATTTGATCAAAACGGCTTTAACAAGCGCAAGCTCGGCTATACCGTCGATCGCATTCGTGCCCGCTTCGGATCTGCTTCCTTATTGCGAGCGGTTTCTTATACCGATGCAGGTACAGCGAGACATAGAGCAACACTTGTCGGTGGTCATAAAAAATAGTAAGGAGAAAGAAGGAATAAGTGATGCTTCGTGATCGTGGGAATAAGAAATGGGTTTCAATGATGCTACCGGAACATGTCAAGCTTTTAAGAGAGTATGATGAAAGTCACCATAAACAAACTAAACCTCAGTTAGATGAACAACAATATGAACAGTTCGATGAGGTGATTAGCGAGGCCATGGCGTTTCATACTTTGTTAACATTTACCTTGTTCCGTCGAGGAGAACAAGTGACTATTTCCGGTCGCATTCATTATGTAGATACATTCAAACAATCGCTTCGAGTCGTAAAGGAAGATGACCGTATTGATATCATTTTCCTACCAGAAATCATTCATATAGAAGAAAGTTAAGTTAACTATACCCCGTATCAATCGCCAACACTCTGATCGTCAAAATAAGTAAGAGCGATGTGTTTAAAAAAACGCACCGTAAATTGATGGAGATCAGTCGCAGCCTGAGAGAAATAACGTCCTTTATGCCAGGCGAGTCCAATATTACGTCGACAACGAGGAGCAGTGATTGGGATTTGCACTGTTTTCGGTAAATTCTCTTGTAATAATGATAACTGTGGTGTAAAAGAAATCCCTAAACCGAGCTCAATCAATCGTAAAATAGCTCCTGCTTCTTCAAGTTCAATCGGAGTATGGGGAGTGAAGCCTGCTTCAGAGCAAAACTGATCCGTTAAATCTCTAAAATCATAGCCCATCGGACGATTAATAAATACCTCGTTACATACATCATTTAAATGCACCGAAGATCGGTGGGCAAGGGGGTGATCAGGTGGGACAGATAAAAAGATTTCCTCATCAAGGAGGGTCATCCACTCAATTTCTGTCCCTTCGATAGGCCTCATAGAAATACAAAAATCAATATCTCCATCCTCTAATTGCTTTTTCATCGCTGCTGCTGTGCCAGTGTATTGTTTAATATGAACATTAGGATGCTCCTTCATGAATTCTCCAATAAAGAAGGGTAAGATATGTGGCAGGGCAATGGAAACCGAAGTGATACGGTGTTGTGTCGTTACCATTTCTTCTATTTCACGCTCGCCTTCCTCCAATTCAAAAAACACACGATTGATTCTATTTAAATAAGAGCGACCAAAATCATTTAAGCGAATGGTTCGTCCTTGACGATCGAAAAGAGATGCCCCCAAATCATGTTCAAGCCTTGCAATCATTTTACTCAATGCTGGTTGAGATACATGTAATTCATTCGCTGCTTTCGTGATGCTTTCTAAATGAGCTACTTTTTGAAAATAGCGTAACTGTAAAAGCTCCAAAACTATCCACCTCTTTCATAACTTCTAAGTTATAAATTATAGATAAAGATGTATTATACGTTATTAAAAGGCTATTTTACAATAGTAAACGTAGGACAAAGGAATAGGCAATCACTTATCCTAATTTAATTTACGTTCAAAGGGGAGACAGTTATGAGATTACAAAATAAAGTAGCTATTATTACAGGGGCAGCATCTGGTATGGGCAAGGCTGAAGCCCTTCGTTTTGCTAGTGAAGGGGCGAAAGTAATTGTTGCTGACTTAAATATGGAAGGTGCTGAAGCAGTAGTAGCAGAAATAAAGGAAAACAACGGGGAAGCTTTAGCGGTAAAAGTCAATGTAACAGAACAAGCTGATTTAGAAAATATGGTAAAAGCAGCTATGGATCACTATGGTCAGATTGATGTTGTCATCAATAATGCTGGAATTTTTGATAAATACACGAACAGTTTAGAAACAACAGAGCAACAATGGGATTTAATATTTGATATTAACGTGAAAGCCATTTATAAAATTACAAACCTTGTATTACCAAATATGATCAAGCGCGGTGAAGGAACAATCGTCAATATTGCTTCCATTGCAGGTCTTGTTGCACAAATGGGTGGAGCCGCTTACACGGCATCCAAACATGCGGTAGTTGGTTATACGAAGCATATTGCTGCGGTCTATGGTTCTAAAGGTATCAAAATGAATGCGATTGCACCAGGAACAATCCGTACGCCATTAACAGCAGATATGTTAAAAACACGTCCAACCAATAAAATACCGTTAGACCGTTTTGGCAATGACTATGAAGTGGCTGATCTAGCCGTATTTTTAGCATCAGATGAATCGAAATTTATGAACGGTGCAGTCGTACCGATTGATGGCGGCTACACAATCGTATAATTACTTTTTTGAAGATAGTCATTAAGCAGTAAAGGCTTAATGGCTATCTTTCTTTAAAGGTAAAAGTGAAGCGATTGTTCGAAAAAGGGGGATAAACATGTCAACATCAAAGAAAGTACCAAATCGCTGGTTTATTTTCACTAGTGCCTGGATCATTATTTTTCTCGTCGCCTCTATTGCGATTTTTAGTGTTTTTTCGGAACCGATGACAAAATTACATGGATGGTCAAGTGCGGACTATAACTTAGCTTACTCATTGTACACTTTAATTTTTGCTATTGTTGCCATATTTGCCGGCATGATTACTGACCGCTATGGAGTCAAGTGGCTAATGTATATTGGTGGATTACTCTTTGGGTTAGGTTGGTTTTTAACCGCTTCAGTGACAACCATTCCTATGCTTTATGTAACCTTCAGCCTAATCGCTGGTAGTGGAGCGGGGATGATGTATAATTCGGCCTTAGTCACAGCTATGCGTTGGTTCCCTGATAAGGGTGGAAAAATTTCAGGGTTATTATTATCAAGTGCAGCAATTGGTCCATTTATATTGTCTCCGATTGCGGCGATGATCATTGAACGTTTCGGGGTGCTAGTATCATTCCGTATACTGGGGATCGTCTTTTTTATCGGTGTTTGGGCTGTGGGTTGGTTAATGTACACTGCACCAGCTAACTTTCGTCCCAAAGGCTGGAAATTACCATCGGAACAAAAACAAAGTCAAAAGAAAAAGGCGGCAATCATCAATCTAAATTGGAAGCAAATGCTTGCTACTCCGCTGTTTTATCTATTATTTTTAACTTTAGTGGCAGCGAGTACGGCAGGAACAATGATGGTATCTTCTGCTTCTGTAATCGCTCAAGACCAAGTTGGGTTAACAGCGACAGTTGGTGCAGTCATTGTCAGTATTAGCACATTATCGAACTTTGTTGGACGTTTAGCGTTTGGGGTTATTTATGATAAATTCGGTTCCTATATCGCTCTATTAATTAATTTAGTTATGACGATTGCTGCATTATTACTATTAACAATGGCGACATCACTTGTGTACTTCACCATTTGTATTGTTATCCTCGGTTTTGCTTTTGGTGGTTTACTTGTAGTGTTTCCGCCTTTAACTAGTCAGTCATTTGGTCCAAAGAATTTCGGTATGAACTATGCCATCGTTTTCCTTGGCTATTCTGGGGGCGCTTTTGTAGGTCCACGTATCGCTTCCTACTTTAAGGAAACGACAGGAAGCTTTACGACTGCTTATATCGCAGCAGCAATCTTAACAGCTATCGGTATTGGGCTTGTAGGTTTAGTGTTATTTTTAAATAAAAAGAAAGAAAAGAAACAGCAAGCAATCATTGCGTAAGCATAAGTGTTCCCCACCTGAGCCTTTTAAGAAAAGAAGTTCAGGTGGTTTTTTATTTTTTTTAAAACCATTGACAATTTATCTACTTAGTCATATTATGTAGTAGTACTTAGTTTTACTATATAGTTAGTGTCGTTTATGTTAAAAAACAAGTTGTTTATGCATACTACTTAGTATTACTATTTAGCAAAGAATGAAAGAGGGGTTTAGCGAGTGAAAGGGTTAACAGAATTATTGAAAGGTGTGTTAGAAGGGATTGTGCTTCAGAAAATAGGGCAGGGGGAGACCTATGGCTATGAAATCACACAGTATTTACAAAGCATAGGCTTTGAAGATATTGCAGAAGGAACTGTGTACACTGTGTTGCTTAGACTTGAAAAGAAAGAGCTGTTACATGTTGAAAAAAGAAAATCGGAGCTTGGTCCACCAAGGAAGTTTTATACGTTAAATGATTCTGGGAAGTATGAGCTCGATAAGTTTTGGGAGAAATGGTTTTTTCTCTCTAGAAAATTAAATGAAATAAAGGAGAATGATAGTAAATGAAAAATCTATTTGAAAAATTAATTGGTAGTAAAAAGCGATATAACGATTATAAAGCTGAAAAAGAGCAGTTGCCACAAAGTTACAAGGAAGCCCTTCATGCTTTAGAACAGTATATGTGGAATTTCGCCAAAGGAGAAAATTTTATGGAAGTGTTAGAAAATATGCTTCAATTATTTAAAGAAAGTTCAATTGAACAACTACCATTACAGGATATTATGGGTAATGACCCTGTTGAATTTGCAAATGCCATTATGGCGCAATACCCAGAGGAACTTTGGTTTATTAAAAGCCAAGAAAAACTCCGATTGGAAATAGAAAGATTAAATAAATAATATAACCAATTAGATAAATGGCAGTGGGATAGGTTGTCAAATGGTATCTAATGGACTGAAGCTGTTATTCAAACATTTTAGTTGTTATAATCATGGTTAACATAGAAAGAAAGGGCGGTAAAGTTGAAGATAACAATTACACCAAGAGCCATAATAAAAATAACAGAAAAATTAAAAAATAAAGAGGGTTATTTAAAATTAAAATATGATACTGAAGGGTGTGGCTGTGTTGTAAGCGGTGTAACGGCTTTGTGGCTTGTAAAAGAACTAGAGCCAGATGACAGCGAAGTCCAAACAGATTTTATGTCTATTTATATCGAGCCTTCTAAGGAAGTCTTTTTATCAGAAGAGGTAACGATTGATTATAGTGAACAGGCGAGATGCTTTCAATTAAAAAATAATTATGAATACTTGAATCCACGTATGGCTTTCATGGATTATACGAAATGAGAAAGAGAAGAAACAGAAATCTTCTCTTTTTTTTGTTGACTAATTTAATAAACATATTTAAAATTTGTTTATATAAGGAGGGTAATATGGACTTTCAATCATTAACTTTCACTGAACTAAAGCAAGGATATCAATATCGATCACAAGAGGCTGTTTACGTATGTAATTATTGCCAACAGACTTTTGAAACAGGGCGGGTTTATCAATTTGCCGAAGAAATGTTTTTAGGAAAACAAGCAGTAGAGTGGCATATATCCGAAGAGCACGGAGGGAATTTTCTGCAGCTACTTTCAGACGAAAGTAAATATAATACGCTTACAGATAAACAAAAACAGTTGTTAAGCGCCTTTCAATCGGGTAAAAAAGATGCCCAAATTGCAGAAGAGATGAATGTATCTCACTCAACGATTCGCCATCAAAAGTTTTCATTTCGTGAAAAGGCAAAGCAAGCAAAGCTATATTTAGCCATATATGAAAATGCATTTCTAGGTCATATTCAGGAAGAAATCATCCCTATTCATAACGGTGCGACGATGGTGGATGAGCGCTACTTTATGACAATAGAAGAACGAGAGCAAATCATAAAGGAAAATTTCGAGAGCCTCCATCCGCTCAAGTTAAAACGATTACCGAAAAAAGAGAAAAAGAAAATCGCGATTTTAAGTCGCATCATCAAGGAATTTGTTACTGGGCGCACATACGGAGAAGATGAAATGAAAGAAATACTAGTAGGCATATACGATGATTATGTCACTATAAGAAGGTATTTAATCGATTATGGATATATGAACAGGACGCCAGATGGCAAAGCCTATTGGGTAAATGATTAAGGAGGAATACTATTGAAACCCGATCGTAAGAAAGAATTAAAACAACAGTATAAAGAGATGAAAACCTATTATGGTGTGATTAGAATAAAAAACGAAAGTAATGGAAAAAAATTCATTGATGCTGTACCAAATGTGAAAAATCGTTGGCTTACTTCTAAAATGACCTTAAATGATGGTCGTCATATGAACAAAGAATTACAAGAAGATTGGCATAAATACGGTGAAGATGTGTTTAGTTATGAAGTACTCTGGCAGAAGGATAAAAGTGAAATCAACGATATGAAGTTCGAACTGCAAAAAAAGAGAAAAGAATGGATTCTTAAAGAAGAGGCTTATGATGACAAAGGCTATCACCATAAACCCGAGGAATAATAGGTTAGGAAAAGTTATGCTAAGCAAATTTGATTTTCTATGCCTTGGTGAGGGCATCTATAAAGAGCTGTGTGCGTTAAAAAGAGAAATGAGCATCAAGTAAACAAAAGCTTCAGTCTAGTCAATCATAGAGGGTGGGAATTTGGTTGAAAATCAGCTTATAGTAGGCTATCGCTCAAATTTATGGGCAGGTGAATCTTCCACTTGAAAGGGGATTCCATTATCTGTAAAGAAAGAGTCGATGGCTGCTTCATAGGCTTCTTTATTTTCATTGTATGATTGAGCATGTGCACCATATTTAGCAATGAATAGTTTTTTTGGTCCATTTTTTTGTTCATAAAGCATTTCCGTCATAACAGGTGGGATAAATGTATCATCTTTACTATGGATAAAAAGAACAGGCTTGCTAATATAAGATACGACAGCGAGTGGTGACACGTCATGGATGGAATATTTGTCACGCAATCTAAGAAAAACGTTACTTATTGGCAAGATTACTTTAGGTGGTAATTTAAAGGTCGTACGCAAATGATGAGTAAGTTGACCAGATAAATCAGAAAAAGGGCAATCAGCAATATAAAAATCAGCATCATCAGCAAGGCTCCCAGCGTATAAGAGCATTGTCGCTGCCCCCATTGATTCACCATGAATACCTAAGAGTACATCAGGACCTTTCTGTCTTTTGAGCCAATCTACCACAGCTTTAAGATCATATTTCTCATAATAGCCATAGCTCGTTGTCTTCCCGCCAGATTCACCATGTCTTCGGTGATCATAAATAACAACATTGAAACCGCGAGATAAAAACAAGTTCATATATTTTATAGAGTTCGTTTTATTCTCTGTCACCCCATGAGAAATGATGACGTATCTATTACTAGGATAAGGTGCAGCAACGACAACTTTAAGAGAGTATCCTAGAGGAGAATGGATAAAATGTTCTTCCTTTTCTAATTGATCATAGGCTGTGACATTTAATCTGCCAGCGATGCTTTCTCTTTCAACGATAACCGCGTTATCTTTTTTACGAATATACATTAATTTATTTGTGAAGTAGGTGCCAATAGAGAGAATAACAGTTAGCAGTAATAAACTATAGCGCAGGATTCTTTTCATTTTTTCCCTCCATGGTGTTTTCCTTTATTTTACCATTTGGACAAAAGAAATATCCATCTTAAAACACCGGTTCGTGTCATAAGATGGACAGATTGTTTAAGCATTTAGTTGAAAATAACTACTTTCAATTGACCTTGTCATATGTGGCTTTACGAGATGAATGGCTTCAACTAGCTTTTGCAAGTCTATATTGGTTGAGATACCCATTCTCTCTAACATATATACCACATCTTCCGTAGCAGCGTTCCCAGCTGCACCTGGAGCGAAAGGACAGCCGCCAAGTCCACCAGCAGAAGTATCAAAACGGTCGACACCAGCTTGAAGAGCAGCGAGGATGTTAGGAAGAGCTAATTTTCGTGTATCATGAAAATGAGCGGTAATGAGTGTTTCAGGAAAAGCATCTTTTAACTTTTTAAATACATCAAATGATTCATGCGGAGCTGCCATTCCGATGGTATCAGCAACACTTAACTCATCTGCTCCTGCATTGACAAAAGCCTGGCATAATTTTAATGTATCATTTACATCTACTTTTCCTTCGTACGGACAATAAAAAGCTGTGGAAATACAAGCACGTACAAAATATCCATTTCCTTTTAATTCTTTGATTATTGGCACAATTTCAGTGACACTTTCTTCGGTTGTTTTATTAATATTCTTTTTGTTGAACGTTTGACTAACACCAACAAAAGTAGCAACGGCTTGGCAATCAGTAGCATAAACACGATCAATCCCTTTTCGGTTGGGAGCAAGTACCATATCTCGCGTATGTGATGTAAGGGTATCAGCTACAATTTCAGCTGCATCACTCATTTGCGGTACCCATTTTGGCGAAACAAATGAGGTAAGTTCCATTTCTTTTACACCAGCACTTTTTAATTTTTGAATAAATTGTTTTTTGATATCTGTTGGAACGAAGTTTTTTTCATTCTGTAGTCCATCTCTTGGGCCCACTTCAATAATCGTCACTTCTTTCGGCAGTGTAAACATTATATTCCTCCTATTATAGAAAGCGTTTACTTTATTGTAGTGGTTTAATATTCAGAAATGCAAGAATTAAGTAAAGTATGGCATAATAGAGAGGTAGATTCATAACAAGGTAACCATGGAGGGGAAAAACAGTATGGAACGAGCAGAAGTCGTTATTGTAAGCGCTACAAGAACAGCGTTAGGAACATTTAATGGGAGTTTAAAAGGGGTATCCGCGATAGATTTAGGAGCAGTAGTTATTAAGGAAGCATTAAAGAAAGCAGGGGTAGAAGCATCAGCAGTTGACGAAATTATTATGGGGAATGTGTTGCAAGCAGGATTAGGTCAAAACCCAGCAAGACAAGCGGCTATAAAAGCAGGTGTACCTGAAAGTGTTTCTTCAATGACTATTAATAAAGTGTGTGGCTCGGGCTTGAAAGCCGTTCATTTAGCAACGCAAGCAATTGTCGCTGGAGATGCAGACATTATTGTCGCTGGTGGCATGGAAAATATGAGCCAAGCACCTTATATTCTAAAAGGTGCACGTGATGGGTTTAAAATGGGTAATACTACTTTATATGACTCCCTTATTGATGATGGGCTAACATGTGCATTTAATCAGTATCATATGGGTGTAACTGCTGAAAACTTATGTGATAAATATGAGATTTCTAGAGCGGAACAAGATCAATTTGCGGCTGAGAGCCAAGAGAAAGCGACGCAAGCAATCGAATCTGGTCGCTTTAAAGATGAAATCGTTCCGGTAGAGATTCCGCAGCGAAAAGGAGAGCCAATCATTTTTGATCAAGATGAACATCCGAAAGCAGGTACAACGGCAGAAAAATTAGGTAAACTACGCCCAGCATTTAGAAAAGAAGGAAGTGTGACAGCAGGCAATGCATCCGGTATCAATGATGGTGCAGCAGCAGTGGTAGTAATGAGTAAACAAAAAGCGGAAGAGTTAGGAATTAAGCCACTTGTTACAATTAAAGGGAATGGGAATGCTGGTGTTGACCCAAGTATTATGGGAATTGGTCCAGTAGAAGCGGTGAAGAAAGCATTAACGAAAGCAAATACTACATTGGAAGAATTAGAGTTAATTGAAGCAAATGAAGCATTTGCGGCGCAGTCCTTAGCGGTTGATCGTGAATTGAACTTTAAGAAAGACATCTTAAATGTAAACGGTGGCGCAATTGCCCTAGGGCATCCAATTGGTGCAAGTGGCGCACGAATTTTAGTTACTCTCATCCATGAAATGCAAAAACGCCAAGCGAAGAAAGGGTTAGCAACATTGTGTATTGGTGGCGGACAAGGTGTGGCAACTGTAATAGAGCTTGCAGAATAATTTATGGTGAGAGGGTTCTATGCTATAATAACCATACATTCTATTTAAAAGAATGAGGGGGTAGGACACCAGTCATGAAGCAGAGAAAACAGCGAGCACAATCAAAGAAAATAAGTGAGGATAACCCGCTTACTTTAGGAGATATGTTAAATCCTAAGCTTGTCAAAGGATTACAAGTGAAGAAAAATGAGCTAAAAAAAGCGGAAGAAATAAAGTTTGAGGAAGAATCACGTAGAAAAGCAGAAGAGCGTAAATTACGTGAGAAAAATAAAAGCTTTGAAGAGCTTTTAGGCGAAAGTAACTTAAATTGGAAAGAATTTAAATAATAGATTACAAGAAAAGATGACGTATCCAAAGGTACGTCATCTTTTTTTGATTGGTGTTAACGATGTGCCTCGTACTTATTCATTTTAGCTAATTGATCCATGAAGGTTAATTCTGACTTAGATAATGGCTCTGCACGAACGGCGGCAACATTTTCTTTAACCTGCTCCATAGAAGAGGCACCGGCAATAATAGAAGTAACCCCTTTATGTGCCAAGTTATATTGTATAGCCGCTTCTTGTAGATGGCGTGTTTCAGTAAACTTTGCTTTAAGCTCAGTCAGAAGAGCGCGCAATTCAGTTTCACTATAATCTAAATATCCTTGTTCCGATAGTTTATCAATCCAGTTTTCACTTAATAAACCTTTAGCGAGTGGACCTCTCGTAACGACACTAATGTTATTTTTAGCTAAAAGTGGTAAAACTTCTTCCTCTGGACGACGATCAAGTAAACTATATTGCATCATTACTGAATCAATAGAGGCATGCTTAACATATTCGCGAATCACATTAGGACGAATGGAGGAGATACCATATGCCTTAATAAAACCTTCTTGTTTAAGCTCTTCAAACGCGTCAATTGTTTCTAGTATATTATCTTCTAGCGTCCCGCCATGCAATTGATATAAGTCAATATATTCTACACTTAATCGTTTCAAGCTTTGTTTTACGGCTTCTTTTATATAAGCTTTTGACGGATCCCAGCGCCAGCCTTCTTTTCCTTCGGTCCACCGATTACCTACTTTTGTGGCAATAACAACATCCTCTCGTACGCGTTTTAACGCTTCTCCAACTAGCTGTTCATTCAAACCAAAGTCGTATAAGTCGGCTGTATCAAAATAATTAATGCCTTCTTCTAGTGCTGTTTCAATAATCGCTTGTGCCTTTCGTTTATCTGTTCCAAGTGACATACAACCAAGACCAAGTGGAGTAACCATTAATGGTGATTTACCTAACTGTACTTTTTTCATTGTGAACCTCCGCTCTTCTCTGAGTATTTTTTATCTATTTTACCGATACTGAGAGAGGTTAAACAAATCTTTTGATTCATTGCATGGAGAATTTATAAGTGACGTTTGCTATTTTTGGGCTCCTTGTAATAATCATCATTTGTTGTTTCATCTACCCATTCTCTTACATAAGTAAATGACTGCTGATAAACCTTTAGTTTTTCTTTAATTTCCCATGCCTTACCAACAAAGGTAACACCATTTTCATGTACGTATATTTTCATCAAGAGCTCTCCTAAACATAAGTATGTTAAAATGTATGAGCAGAATAATCGGATAGAACAGGAGTGACGAGAGAAAATGAGTCGCCTAGAAGAAAAAACGTTAAAAACGGAAAAAATCTTTGACGGTAGGATTATTCGACTCCAAGTAGAAGAAGTTGAACTACCGAACGGACAATTGTCGAAAAGAGAAGTAGTCAAGCACCCAGGTGCAGTGGCAATATTAGCACTAACGGATGAAGGAAAAATGGTTATGGTTGAACAATACCGTAAAGCACTTGAGAAGACGATAATTGAAATACCAGCAGGTAAATTAGAAGGAAACGAAGATCCCCTACAATGTGCAAAAAGAGAATTAGAAGAAGAAACAGGGTATGGGTGTGATGAAATAGAGTGGCTTATTTCTTTTTATACCTCTCCTGGTTTTGCTGATGAAATTGTTCATTTGTATATAGCAAAAGGTTTACATGTGATAGAAAATTCGGCCACTCTTGATGAAGATGAATTTGTTAATCTGAAAGAAGTCACTGTTCAAGAAGCTGTCCAATTAATAGGAGAGCAAAAAATCTATGATGCGAAAACCGCTTATGCAGTTCAATATATGCAACTAAAAGAAGCGTTGCAGCAAAAATGAAATCTTATTATGCAGATTTGCATATTCATATTGGGAGAACCGCTACTGGAAAGCCGGTTAAAATCACAGGTTCAAAAAACTTGACTTTTACAAACATTATTCATCATGCAAAAAATCAAAAAGGGTTAGACATCATTGGGATCATCGATTGCCATTCTCCAGAAGTGATAACTGAAATAGAGGCTTTACTTCAGGAGGGTGAGTTACAAGAGCATGAGGATGGCGGATTATTATTTGATGATATGATGATTATTCTTGGTTCAGAGCTCGAGATTTATGATCAATATTGCCATGGGCCCATCCATGTTCTGTCTTTTTTTCCGACACTTAGCCACATGAAGGATTTTTCAAACTGGTTGTCATTTCTAATGAAGAATATTCAACTGAGTTCACAGCGTGTTTATATAGAAGGGCGTGTGCTTCAACAAAAGGTAAAGGAATTAGAAGGTTTGTTTATTCCAGCCCATGTGTTTACACCTTTTAAAAGCTTATATGGAAAAGGGGTAAAGCATTCACTCGCGGAAGTATTTGACCCTCATTCGATTGATGCAATTGAATTAGGGTTAAGCGCAAATACAGAAATGGCAGACGTGATAGCGGAGTTACATGATTATCCATATATAACAAATTCTGATGCGCATTCATTAGCGAAAATTGCAAGAGAATACCAAAGAATCTCCCTCCAAGAATTAAGTTTTAAGGAGTTAACTATGGCACTGCAACAAACGGATGGAAGAGCAGTTGAAGCAAATTATGGATTAGATCCGCTTCTTGGTAAATATCATGAGACGGTCTGTGTTAAATGTGGTGAGGCCCAACCACAAGGGACAGTAAAATGCAGTAACTGTTCTAGTAAGAAAATCATTAAAGGGGTAAAAAATCGTATTCAAGAGTTAGCAAATGTCACTCCAATGGCTCAAGGGAGGAAACGCCCACCATATATTCATCAAATCCCTTTAGAGTTTATTCCCGGAATCGGGGTAAAGACATTAGAAAAGCTACTTCTTCATTATGGCACAGAAATGGCCATCATCCATGATGTTCCTCTTGCTTCATTGCAACAAGTCATACCTGAACAAGCAGCGCTTCTGATTGAGCAGGCGAGATCAGGGAGCTTACAATTTGACGTAGGTGGCGGAGGAAGATATGGTAGAATACGCATTGATTAAATACTAGACTTGACAGACTACCCATGTCGGGGATAAGATACAGTGGTATAAATAATTGAATGCCAAAACCGGTACGGATTTGTGGACTTTTTAAGAGTAGACACTCTTTTTTCGCCACACATTGATGCAAGCAGCATTGATGTGTGGCTTTTTGTATTTAAAAAAAATGCTCTTATCTTTACTAAAACGATATTTGTTAACCGGTAGATTGAGGAGGAAATACGGATGAAACAATCAATGTATCCTTTAGCAGTCCTTATCGGAGGTGCTTGCTTTGGTGTATTATCAACCTTTGTCAAGCTTGCCTACGGTGAGGGATTCGAACTTGCTGAAGTTTCTGGAAGTCAATTTTTAGCTGGGACGTTACTGATTTGGCTTATATTCTTGTTTACAAAAAAACAGAAGATAAGCTTCAAGCGTTTTAGCTTTCTCGTATTATGTGGTGTGCCAACTGGTTTAACGGGAATTTTTTATTATCAATCCTTACAGTCTTTAAATGCGTCGTTAGCCATCATTTTCTTATTTCAGTTTGTTTGGATTGGTACGGCTATCGAGTTTATTATTGATAGAAAAAAGCCAGGAATGAAAAAATTACGTGCGATTTTGCTATTACTTATTGGCTCTTTCTTGGCAACAGGTATTTTGTCACAAGGATTTAATGACTTTTCTCTAGTTGGTGCAGGATGGGGGATGCTTGCGGCATTATCTTTCTCCATCTTCGCCTATATTAGTAGCACGGTCGGGAAAGAAGTACCGCCGATCCAAAGAAGCGCTGTCTTTGCCATTGGTGGATTACTTATTACTTTTGTCATCTTCCCGCCAGTTTTCTTAGCTGATGCTGCAACTGTAACGGCACTTTTGCCGTACGGATTGTTTCTAGGTCTTTTTGGTGTCACTTTACCACCGTTGTTATTTGCGATCGGAATGCCTCATGTGGGTGCTGGGTTAGGTACGATATTGACATCGTCAGAATTACCAGTTGCTTTACTAATGTCTGTACTGGTTTTACAGGAAGAACTTGTCCCGCTTCAGTGGTTAGGGGTTTGTATTATCATTTTAGGGATTATTTATGGTAACGTGGCTCATAAAACAAAAAAGGACCACGAACTCATTCAGTCGTCAAAGGCGAGTTAATGAATCGGGGATATGTTTATTTTTTCTTGAGATGGTGGGGGCTTTGTCTAAGATCTTGACAAGGCCCTCACCTTTTTGTATGAGGATATCAATTAGTCATCAACTTTTACTTTTGCATACACACATGTACTTCTTAGGGATATGTTATCGGTTGCTAAGCTATCGTTACGCAATATGCCCTCTAATGGGAAACCGAGACGTTCCGCTATTCGCCGACTATCTATATTTTTTTCATCACAGCGGATTTCAACTCTATTCGCTTTGAAATGCTCAAAACAGAAAGCTGTCAAAGCTTCTGCAGCTTCTGTTATATAGCCATTCTTAATTTGGCGGCTATCACACCAATAACCAACTTCAAATTTTTTAATATCCCAATTGATCCGGTGAAGGCCGATTGAGCCAACAAAAAGATGATTCTCCTTCAGATAGATATGTAGACGGAAATCGCTTCGGTTAATAAATTCGGCAAAAGATGCGCGTATTCCAGCTTCTACTTCTTCAACAGTCTCTTCTTTTACAGCAAAAGGCAGCCACTTTTTTAGAGAATCTCGCGACACTGCAATGGCTTCATGCACTATCTTGCCGTCACCAGGCAAACATGGTCTAAAATACAAACGTTCTGTTTCTATTTTCTCTGGAAAATCTACTAAGATGGGATTCATTCTTTATTCTCCTTTTTAATTTAATAGCGCCTATCGCCGGTCTATCAAACCCTTTTACATCAAGTAAATATAACTTTCTTAAAGTGTAAATAAATAACATCTTATTTACAACAACAATTTTAATAGATTAGTTATATTATTTCGTATCTTTCTGTCATGATCTCAGCAAGTCTAGCATACATTCTAGTAAGTGAAATCATTTTCAGGAGGAAGAGCAATGATAAAAAAAATGTACCAGAACGTCGTAGTAAATCATTTCCGTGAGCATTCCTCAATCTACTTGTTTGTTATTATATTGTTTTTGATGGGTGTCATATTTGGAGCGGTGGTCGTAAACAGTTTAAGTTTGACGCAAAAGGAGGATTTATTTCAATACTTGACTCAGTTTTTTGGTCATGTTTCAAATGAAGAAATGGCGACACCGGCTAATATATTTGAACAAAGCTTACTTCATAATGGAAAATATATAGGCGTGATATGGCTATTGGGGATATCTATTATTGGATTACCGCTTATTTTAGTTTTATTATTTGTGAAAGGGATGGTCGTTGGCTTTACTGTCGGTTTTTTAGTAAGTCAATTAAAGTGGCATGGGTTTTTACTATCTTTTGTGTCCATTTTGCCACAAAATATGATTATCATTCCAATTTTTATTATTACATCTACTTTTGCAATTTCATTTTCAATGAAGATGATTCGTCGGCTGTTTATGAAGAAAGTAAATAATCCATTTATGCCGTTGCTAGGTAAATACTTAATTTCTTTCCTTATTGCCATTATTATATTAGCTGGTGCATCAGCTATTGAGGCCTATATTTCACCGGTGCTAATGAAGTCAGTCATTGACTCAGTCCTCTAAACTCATCGATTGCTTATATAAGGTTTGAATGCTATAATTCTTTTATCATATGAGTTTAGTAATAATGACTACTTGGATAAATGATCAGGTACAGAGCCTACGTTAGGTTCTGTACTTTTATGTTGTTTTAGGTATTATAACAATTCTAATATAAGAGTTATTATAAAGGTCTCTTTATAATGATTTTAGTTTGATTCTATACATCTATCTGTTATAATGAGAATGTTAGTGGTGAGGGAGGGACTTTCGGTATGGAAAGCAGAATTGACAGAATCAAAAAACAGTTGCATTCATCCAGTTATAAACTAACACCACAACGTGAAGCCACGGTTCGCGTTTTGTTAGAACATGAAGAGGACCATTTGAGTGCGGAAGATGTATACCTCCTTGTTAAAGAAAAGTCGCCAGAAATCGGTTTAGCAACTGTTTATCGAACACTTGAATTACTAACTGAATTAAAAATTGTTGATAAAATTAATTTTGGTGATGGCGTTTCCCGATATGACTTACGTCAAGAAGGTGCTGTTCACTTCCATCATCATCTTGTATGCATAGAATGCGGTGCAGTAGATGAAATTCAAGAAGATCTACTAGAAGATGTGGAAGAAGTTGTTGAGAAGCGTTGGCATTTCAAAATAAAAGACCATCGTCTTACTTTTCATGGCATCTGCTATCGATGTCAAGATAAAAAAAATGATGAAGAGCCAGAAGCATAAGGCACAACCCTTTTCTAATTTCATTGGAAAGGGTTTTCTTATTTTTCTCTAACTCGTGTCTCAAGCTGCGAACGAAAATAGGGTTTTTGTTCGGTAAAAGCTCACAGAACTTAAATGATTCCTCATTGGAAACAGGTATAAATCTTGTCCAAAATGGCATACCCTCTAATAAGACGTTTTATTTGGGGGAGAAATGATGAGTGCATGGATTAAATTAGTCTATCAAACCATTAAGGTTTTTGTTCTTTTTACAGGAAGCACAATTCTTTTTTATTATGGAATTATGTGGTTAAATGAAGAGTATCAGGATTATCATCGTTATGATGAACCGAGTGGGGCAGCAGTGAAGGTAGCAGCAAGTGCGAATGCAACGGACTCTTCTTGGTTGGATCGGTTGATTCTGTTTTATTTAAATGGGGAGTAATGATTTTATGAATGATCATCTGCAGGATTTTATCCACTATTTAATGATTGAAAAAGGGCTAGCCAGAAATACGATAATGTCATATGAAAGAGACTTAAGAAGTTATATATTGTTTATTGAGCAGAAGATGATGAAGCAATCGATGAATGAGATTGAACGTGTTCATATTGTTCAGTTTCTAGCTCAGCTTAAGGATGATGGCAAGTCTGCTAAAACAATTGCAAGGCATATAGCGTCTATTCGTTCCTTTCACCAATTTGCACTTCGTGAAAAAATAGCAGATCACGATCCTTCTATTCATATTGAGACACCGCAAGCTGAAAAATCTTTGCCAAAGGTTTTAAATATGAAGGAAGTTGAGAGATTGCTAGACCTCCCGAACAATGGCAGCCGCTTTTATTTAAGGGACAAAGCTATGCTAGAAGTACTCTATGCAACAGGAATCCGCGTCAGTGAATTAATCCATTTAACAATAAATGATGTTCATCTAACGATGGGTTTTTTAAGATGCATTGGTAAAGGAAATAAGGAAAGAATCATTCCATTAGGAAAAACAGCACAAGCAGCTGTTCAAGATTATTTAGATAAGGGTAGACAACAGTTGTTATCACCAAAACACCCGACAGAATACTTATTTTTAAATCATCATGGGAAAGGGTTATCACGGCAAGGATTTTGGAAAAACCTAAAAAAAACAGCACAAGCAGCTGGTATTCAAAAAGAGTTAACGCCTCATACTTTAAGGCATTCATTTGCCACCCATTTACTTGAAAATGGAGCAGATTTAAGAGCTGTACAAGAAATGCTTGGCCATGCAGATATTTCTACGACACAAATATATACACATGTGTCAAAAACGAGATTAAAAGATGTATATAAACAATTCCATCCGAGAGCTTAACAGGAAATATGTAGGAAAACAGTGAAAAGTGATATACAAGACTGTTTTTCTTTTTTTATTTTCAGTACAATATAGATGTCAGACTTCTGACGAAAGAGATCTTTCTTAAAGGTGAAGTATATTAAAGTCTTTCATGACATTCCTCTTTGTTAGGTTCTAGACGTTTTACACTATCCTTCGCTGTTGATGAAAGCCTTTTTGGGGTATGATAAGTAGGGATTTCTGTAGTAAAGAAATAGTTAGAAAGGAGTGTTAATTGTGAACACATTTACATATAAACGTATTTTTCTTATTGTAATGGACTCTGTTGGAATAGGAGAAGCACCTGATGCGAAAAATTTCGGTGATGAAGATGCTCATACGTTAGGCCATATTGCCGAGAAGATGGGCGGTTTGCATATGCCTCATATGGAACGTCTCGGATTAAGTAATATCAATGAAATAAAAGGGATAGCCAAAGTCGCACAACCTGAGGCTTTTTATACAAAGCTTCAAGAAGCTTCTGTTGGGAAAGATACAATGACAGGACATTGGGAAATAATGGGCCTTCATATTCAAAAACCCTTTCAAGTATTTCCTAATGGATTTCCAGAGGAGTTAATTCAAGAATTAGAAGAAAAGACAGGTCGAAAAGTGATTGGTAATAAACCTGCGAGTGGCACAGTGATTTTAGACGAATTAGGGGAAGAGCATATGGAGACAGGCTCTCTTATTGTTTATACATCGGCTGATTCGGTGCTCCAAATCGCCGCCCATGAGGAAATCATACCAATTGAAGAACAGTATCGTATTTGTGAAATAGCTAGAGAATTGACTTTAAATGAAAAATACATGGTAGGTAGAGTCATTGCTAGACCATTTGTTGGTAAAGCTGGGGCGTTTACAAGAACAGCGAATAGACATGATTATGCATTAAAGCCATTTGGCAGAACAGTAATGAATGAGTTAAAAGATGCCAATCTAGATGTCATTGCCATCGGAAAAATTAATGATATATATGATGGAGAAGGCGTAACAGAAGCAATTAGAACCACTTCAAATATGGATGGCATGGACAAGATGGTAGCTATAGCAAAAAAAGACTTTACAGGCATTAGTTTCTTGAATTTAGTAGACTTCGATGCCCTTTATGGACATAGAAGAGATCCACTAGGGTACGGTCAAGCATTAGAAGAATACGATGCTCGTTTACCTGAACTTTTCGAGCAGTTAAATGAAAATGATCTTCTGATTATTACAGCGGATCATGGTAATGACCCAATCCATCATGGTACAGATCATACGAGAGAATATGTGCCATTACTTGTTTATTCTAAGCGCTTATCTCATGGAGAAGAACTGCCTCAAGGCAAGACATTTGCTAACATTGGCGCGACTATTGCAGAGAATTTCCAAGTAAATAAGCCATTGATTGGAGAGAGCTTTCTTAAAAATGTCAAGGGAGTAGGAAAATAATGACTAGTTTACATGAGGTAAAAGCAGCGCAAGAATTAATTCAATCTAGAATAGATCAAACACCAACAGTAGGACTTATATTAGGTTCTGGACTTGGGGTACTTGCTGAAGAGATAACAAATGCGATAAAAATACCGTATAGAGATATACCGGGTTTCCCGCAATCAACAGTAGCTGGTCATGCAGGTCAACTCGTTATTGGTCGATTAAACGGTGTAGCGGTTGTTGCTATGCAAGGAAGATTTCATTATTACGAAGGCTATACTATGCAGCAAGTTACGTTTCCAGTCCGTGTAATGAAGGAGTTGGGAGTACAGAAATTAATCGTAACCAATGCTGCTGGAGGCGTTAATGAAACTTTCTCACCAGGTGATTTAATGATCATCACAGACCATATTAACAATATGGGGGTAAACCCACTTATAGGTCCTAATGATGACCATTTTGGTGTGCGTTTTCAAGATTTGTCATCAGCGTATAATAAAGAAATGATACAAGTCGCAAAAGAGGTCGCAGAACAACAACAATTAGACATACAAACTGGTGTATACGTAGCTAATACAGGGCCAGTTTATGAAACACCTGCAGAAGTAAAAATGCTTAGAATTTGCGGTGGAGATGCAGTTGGTATGTCAACTGTTCCCGAAGTTATTGTTGCGAATCATGCTGGTATGAATGTACTTGGAATCTCTTGTATTTCTAATATGG
The DNA here is from genome assembly GCF_038006865.1 of Cytobacillus sp. FSL R7-0696. NCBI lineage: Bacteria > Bacillati > Bacillota > Bacilli > Caryophanales > Bacillaceae > Cytobacillus > Cytobacillus sp. FSL R7-0696. Next base: position 3,387,920 of record NZ_JBBOWA010000001.1, read on the forward strand.
CTGCAGGTATATTAGACCAACCATTAAATCATGAAGAAGTAATAGAAACAACGGAGAAAGTAAAACAACAATTTTTAAGCTTTGTCAAAGGAATCGCGACAAAAATTTAAATTTAGTGGGGGAACGATACGATGAGAATGGTGGACATCATTGAGAAAAAAAGGGATGGTCATTGCTTAACGACAGCGGAAATTAACTATTTTATTCAAGGCTATACAAATGAAACAATTCCTGATTATCAAGCAAGTGCACTTGCTATGGCGATTTATTTTCAAGGAATGGATGAAAGAGAAACAGCTGATTTAACAACGGCAATAGTTAAATCAGGCGATGAAATCAATCTTTCAAACATTGATGGAATCAAAGTCGATAAGCATTCTACTGGGGGTGTAGGAGATACTACTACGCTTGTATTAGGGCCGCTAGTAGCTGCTGTAGGTGTGCCGGTTGCAAAGATGAGCGGAAGAGGTCTGGGCCATACAGGTGGAACCATTGATAAATTAGAGGCTATAGATGGATTTCATGTGGAGATTGATAATGACGAATTTATGAATTTAGTCAATCGTAATAAACTAGCAGTCATAGGTCAAAGTGGAAACTTGACACCAGCTGATAAGAAGCTCTATGCGTTAAGAGATGTGACTGCTTCTGTTAATAGCATCCCTTTAATTGCATCAAGTATCATGAGTAAAAAAATTGCTGCGGGTGCAGATGCAATTGTTTTGGACGTGAAAACGGGTTCAGGTGCATTTATGAAAACGATTGAAGAAGCAATTGCTTTAGCAAAAACAATGGTGAAAATCGGGAATCATGTTGGTAGACAGACAATGGCTGTCATCTCAGATATGAGCCAGCCCCTTGGCCTTGCAATCGGTAATGCTTTAGAAGTAGAAGAAGCGATTAATACTTTAAAAGGAGAAGGCCCGGAAGATTTGACTGATTTATGTTTAACTCTTGGAAGTCAAATGGTCGTTTTAGCGAAAAAGGCCGATTCGTTAGAAAGTGCGCGCACGCTATTACAAGAAGCAATCAGTAGCGGTAAAGCGTTAGAGACTTTTAAAACATTTATCCAATCTCAAGGAGGAGATGTTGCAGTCGTTGATGACCCATCTCTACTTCCACAGGCAAAATATCAAATAAAGGTAGAAGCTGCACAGAGTGGATATATTTCTGAAATTGCTGCAGAAAAACTTGGTACTGCGGCAATGATGCTTGGTGCGGGTAGAGCAACAAAAGATTCTATTATAGATCTCGCAGCAGGCCTCCTTCTTCATAAAAAAGTTGGCGATTCTGTCCAAAAAGGGGAAGCGTTGCTAACGATTCATAGCAATATGGAAGATGTTGAAGAAGTGAAAGATATCCTTATTAATCATATTAAAATAGTGTCAGAAGAAGTAACAGCACCAACATTGATACATCAAGTCATCACTGAATAAAAATACTAGAAAAAGCTTAAAGGAAATAAAACCTTTAAGCTTTTTTATTACAATTTAACTGAAAGATGCTCATTCTTAGAATATTTCCTTCGAATCATGCCCACATCAAAGTATACAAGGTCTCATTCCATCCCTCTTACCTTCCGAACTTTTTTCATAGTAAAACACGGAATTTTTCATTTATAAAATGTAGTTTATGGTATTTTCATTGGTATAAATTATCAACAAATGGTAATCATGGAAACTATAAAGAATGGAGGGTTTGTGCGATGAAGCGAATAGTAAGTGTATTTTTTATATGTATTCTCATGGTTTCTACCATAGCACCACAAGTATTTGCACGTGAAAGCGAAAAAATGACTGAAGAAGAAGTTGTGAAAAATGTAAAGTCAGCTATTTTAATTGAACGAGATACAGGCAAAGTGCTGTATGAAAAAAATAGTGATGTTCAATTACCACCTGCAAGTATGACGAAAATTATGACGATGCTTTTAATTATGGAAGCAATCGATGAAGGCAAACTTAAATGGGATGAAAAGATTAAGACAAGTGAATATGCTGCTTCAATGGGTGGTTCACAAATTTTTCTTGAGCCTGGAGAAGAAATGACAACAAAAGAAATGTTACAAGGGATTGCAATCGGTTCTGGAAATGACGCTTCTGTTGCTGTAGCAGAACGATTAGCCGGTACGGTAGATGACTTTGTCAAAATGATGAATGCAAAAGCAAAAGAGCTAGGTTTAAAGGACACTGTATTCAAAAATCCTACAGGCCTCCCGGTAACGGATCATTTTAGTACGGCTCATGATATGGCGATGATGGCAAAGGAATTACTGAAGTATGAAGATATTACTAACTTTACCGGTACTTACGAGGCTTATTTGCGTGAAAACACCGATAAAAAGTTCTGGTTAGTAAATACGAATAAATTAGTGCGTTTTTATCCGGGTGTAGATGGTCTTAAGACTGGATTTACTCAAGAAGCAAAGTATTGTTTAACAGCGACAGCTGAGAAAAATGGCATGCGTGTCATTGCGGTTGTTTTTGGTGCACCTAGCTCAAAAGAGAGAAATGCAGAAGTGACGAAAATGCTAGACTATGCTTTTAATAAATATGAAACACATGCCATGTATAAAAGGAATCAAGCGGTGGCAAAAGTGAAAGTATCAAAAGGTGAAAAGAAACAAGTAGAAGCATTAACAAGCGAACCCATTTCAATATTAGCTAAAAAAGGTGAAGATATTAAAAACGTGAAACAAACGGTTGTACTCGATGAGAATATGAAGGCTCCTGTTAAAAAAGGTGATGAAGTCGGCAAGATTATTTTTGAAAAAGACGGAAAAACAATGGTTAAAAGTCCTTTAGTCGCAAGTCAAGATAGTAAAAAAGCCAACATTTGGACATTATTTAAGCGTTCAATGGGAATGTTTACGAAAGTATCAGAGTAATATGTCGAATCGAGTGATGACAAGTCCTGTTTTAGCGAATAAACACTAGTTTTGTCTTCATGAAGGAAAAACAGTTCATAGTATAGAATTGGACTCACTAAAGGCAGGTTGATATTCTATATGTGTCAATCCTGTCTAATCCATAGAGACAACTGATTACAAAGGAGGCTATGGTTAGTGAGTCTAGCAATTAATTTAGAAATAAAAAACAACGTATTATGTATTCGTTTAAGCGGGGAGCTTGATCATCACTCTGCGGATGAATTAAGAGCAAAAGCAACAAAAACGATTGAGGAACACGATATCCACCATATTATTCTTAATCTGGAACAATTAACATTCATGGATAGTTCTGGACTTGGAGTAATTCTTGGCAGATATAAACAAGTGAAACAAAAAAATGGCGAAATGGTTGTATGTGCAATTTCTCCATCTGTAAAAAGACTTTTTGATATGTCTGGTTTATTTAAAATTATTCGCTTAGAACCTACTGAAGCGTTTGCCCTGCAACGATTGGGGGTGGCGTAAGTGAAAAATGTTATGCAAATGCAGTTTACTGCTCTCAGTCAAAATGAATCATTTGCTCGCGTAACAGTGGCAGCTTTTATTGCTCAGCTTGATCCAACAATGGATGAATTGACAGAAATTAAAACCGTTGTCTCAGAAGCTGTAACGAACGCTATTATTCACGGCTATGATATGAGCCCAGATGGCATTGTACACATTTCAGTAACCATTGAAGAAGGAATAGTCGAACTGTCCATTAAAGATGAGGGTCTCGGTATTATGGATATAGAAGAGGCAAGACAGCCTCTTTATACAACAAAGCCAGAGCTAGAGAGATCAGGCATGGGCTTTACGATTATGGAAAATTTTATGGACGAAATTAGTATTGTATCACACCCAGGTGAAGGCACAGAGGTCCGTTTAAAGAAGCATTTATCAAATAGTAAAATGCTATGTAATTAAGGAGTCTTGCTATGGATGTGGAGGTTAAAACAGGAAAGACGCAATATTTAAAAGATCATGAAGTTAAAGAGCTCATTGGTAAAAGTCAAAATGGTGATCAAGCGTCTAGAGATTTGATTGTCCAAAAGAATATGCGCTTAGTATGGTCAGTTGTCCAGCGCTTCCTCAATCGAGGATACGAACCAGATGACTTATTTCAAATTGGCTGTATTGGATTGTTGAAATCGGTTGATAAATTCGATTTGAGTTATGATGTGAAATTTTCTACTTACGCTGTTCCTATGATTATTGGTGAGATCCAACGTTTTATAAGAGACGATGGAACAGTTAAAGTCAGTCGTTCACTTAAAGAACTCGGAAATAAAATTCGGAAAGCAAAAGATGAGTTATCGAAATCATTAGGTAGGGTGCCAACCGTATCAGAGATTTCTGAATTCCTTGATATCCCAACAGAGGATATTATCATGGCCCAAGATGCTAGTCGACTTCCCTCGTCAATTCATGAAACCGTGTATGAAAATGATGGTGACCCTATTACTTTGCTTGACCAAATAGATGATGGGGATGAGGGGAGATGGTTCGATAAAATCGCGTTAAAAGAAGCGATAAATGAATTAGATGAAAGAGAGAGACTGATTGTTTATTTGCGCTATTATAAAGACCAAACACAATCAGAAGTAGCAGTCAGGCTTGGTATATCACAAGTACAAGTCTCGAGGCTTGAGAAGAAAATATTGAAGCAAATGAAAGAGCATATGGACTTATAGTCTATATGCTCTTTCATTTGCTTCTTTTAAGTGAAGAGAGTCGAGGTTTATAAATTTACTAATAACAAGCAAGCAATATCAGTGTGAGGAAATTATTGGATTTCATGAAGTGAAATACCTTTACTCATACTATATGCAAGGAAATCTTTGTGTGGGAAGTGAAAGGATGGAACGTATCGTTTATTTACGCTTGCGACATCGATTGCAGGTTAAACCGCACGAAACTATCGTTTTATCGGATGTTGCGCAATTGATTGCAGATGACGAAGTTTACGATAAATTAGCTAATCTCTTGTTATACCGTGTGTCTAAGGAAGATAAAAATATTATCATTATTGATGTTATGCAGGTAATTAAGCATATTACAAAATGTTTTCCGAGTTTGGAAATCCAAACGGTTGGACCGACACAGATTATTGTTGAAGTTGCCGTGAAAAGAAGAAAAGTCTCACTTCCATTGTTTATGCTAATATGGTTTTTATTATTTTTTGGTGCCGCTCTCACCATCATGAATTTTCATGAAGACGTTAGTATGCAAGAAGTTCAACTAAAGATTTATACATTGATTACAGGTGAAGTCGATAGTCGGCCATTGATTTTTCAAATCCCATACTCAATAGGATTAGGCTTAGGAATGATTCTCTTCTTCAATCATGTATTTAAAAAGCGTTTAAATGAAGAACCTAGTCCTTTAGAGGTAGAGATGTTTAATTATCAAATGGATTTGGATAATTATGTTGCCCTACATGAAAACAAAGAGAGTATGAAGAATATTGATGAGCGGTAAAATTATCTTTGCCATCTTTATAGGCTTAGCGAGTGGTATAGCTGTAGGTGGTGGAGTAGTTGCTTTCTTATCTGTCTTAGGAATTATTCCACGACTTACACAACTAACAAAAACAATGAAGATGATTCATGCTTATGAATGGGCAGCGGTGTGCGGGGTGATCGCTGGGGCTGTAGCTTCCATGTGGGAGCCAGTACTACAAGCACCGCCCTTTATACTTATTCCGATTGGTCTATTATGTGGAATCTTTGTAGGAATGCTTGCAGCTGCACTCACGGAAGTTCTAAATGTCTTCCCTATATTGGCTAAACGCATTGGTGTAGAAGGAAAAATTGTCTATTTGTTAATGGCTTTTGTTTTTGGGAAAATTATCGGATCTTTATTTCAATGGATATATTATGTCAATCTGTAGGTTTGCTCACTTAGAAAGGGAAATGGCGATGAAAGAACGGAGAAAAGTCATATTGATTACAGATGGAGATGAGTTTGCAAAACGAACGATTGAGCTCATTGCTCATGATATAGGTGGTAGTTGTATTTCTGCTTCTCAAGGAAATCCAACGAAACTGTCTGGTGAAGAAATGGTGCAATTAATTAAAAAAGCACAATCAGATCCTGTTTATATCATGTTTGATGATAGTGGTTATATCGGAGAAGGTCCAGGAGAGAAAGCGATGACTTTCGTTGCCAAGCATCCTGATATTGAAGTCATTGGTGCAATAGCTGTAGCATCAAGGACTCACCACGAGGAATGGACAAAGGTAGATGTAAGTATTGATCGCTTTGGTGAATTGACAGAATATGGTGTTGATAAATCTGGCATAGCAGATATGGATGAAGGAAGAATAGTAGGAGATACCGTTTATTGTCTTGAGATGTTAAATATCCCTTTTATCGTCGGTATTGGTGATATTGGTAAAATGGCAAGAATTGATTCAATTGAAGCCGGTTCACCCATTACGAAACAAGCTGTTGAACTTATATTGGAAAGGAGCGGTATGTTATGAGCGAAAAAGAAAAAATAAGAAAGAGACCATTGCCGACATCCGTCAAAGAAGTTGAAGCGTACATGCAGGACCATGTAGGTCTTGGAACAAGCTTTGACCTTGGAGTGAGAAAGCTTAAAGTATTAAAAAAGGATGTTCATTTATACTTTATTAATGGTTTAACAGAGACACAATTTATCATTGAAATTGTTGAAGAGCTTGTAGGGATTAATGATAAAGAAAAATTATCGACCCATCTCTTTGATATTGTAGAGAACCGTATCGTTCATCAAGCAGTTGATCGTATTAAGACAATCGATGAGCTCGTTGACCAAGTATTATCAGGGCTTATTGTTATCGTGATGGAAGGCGAAGGTACTGCTTTAGTAATAGACGTAAGAAGTTATCCAGGTCGAACACCACAAGAGCCTGATACGGAGAAGGTAATTAGAGGTTCTCGTGATGGTTACGTAGAAAACATAATTGTCAATACCGCCCTAACAAGAAGAAGAATTCGTGATGAACGATTAAGGTTTGAAATGCTCCATGTTGGTGTAAGGTCAAAAACTGATATTTCCTTAGGCTATATTGAAGGGTTAGCTGATCCCAACCTAGTAGAAGTGTTACGTAAAGAACTTAATGAAATCGATATCGATGGGCTACCCATGGCTGATAAAACGGTAGAAGAATTCATCCTTCATCAAAGTTATAATCCATTTCCACTTGTTCGGTACACTGAAAGAGCGGATGTTGCGGCCACTCATTTGATGGAAGGTCATATCGTGGTTTTTGTGGATACATCGCCTAGTGTGATTATCGCCCCAACGACTTTATTTCATCATTTGCAACATGTAGAGGAATATAGACAAGCCCCGGCTGTCGGTACTTTTGTTAGATTTATGAGGTTTATCGGACTTGCTGCTTCTTTATTTTTCCTACCATTGTGGTTTTTATTTGTCTTAGAACCGTCTTTGCTTCCGGATGCTATTGATTATATCGGTCCAAATGAACAGACAAATATCCCTGTTCTTATTCAATTATTATTAGCGGATTTAGGAATAGAGTTTTTAAGATTAGCTGCTATCCATACACCGACCCCATTATCAACAGCAATGGGACTAATAGCCGCAATACTTATAGGGGAAATTGCGATCACTGTTGGGTTGTTTGTACCTGAAGTTATTCTCTATGTTTCTGTTGCGGCAATTGGGACTTTTGCCACCCCGAGCTATGAATTAAGTGTGGCAAATAAACTTATTCGTATGCTCTTGTTAATATTAGTTGCAATTTTTCATACACCAGGTTTAGTTGTTGGAATTACGCTATTTATTCTTTTCCTTGTGTCCATGCGTTCGTTTAGAACACCATATTTATGGCCATTCATTCCATTTTGCCCTGGCGCTATCGTTCATATTATTTTTAGAAGAGCCGTACCAGGGTCAAAAATTCGACCAAGTATTACCCATTCTCGCAATCGTTTTAAGCAGCCACCAAAATAATTGGGTAAATGGCGATTGCAGGCATATGGGAATTATGGTAAAGTATGTTCAACTGAATAAAGGGTTAAAGGATAACAGAATAGACAGTTTCTTAAGGATTCTGTCTATTTCTTCATTTTAGTCCGATAAAAATAAGCATCAATTCTTTGATTAGAGAAGTAATGGACGAAAGAGGGGAAAGCATGTTTTTTCACGGTACATCAAAGGTAAATGACAAAGGACACTTAGAAATTGGCGGTGTTGATACAGTAAAATTAGCTAGTAAATATGGCACACCTGTTTATATTTATGATGTAGAGTTAATAAGAAGAAGAGCACGTGGATTTAAGAAAATGTTTGAGGAAAATAATATGAAGGCACAAGTAGCCTATGCAAGTAAGGCTTTCTCTTCTGTAGCGATGATTCAGTTAGTGGAAGAAGAAGGATTGTCTTTAGATGTTGTTTCTGGAGGAGAACTATACACTGCCATTAGAGCGGATTTTCCAGTTGAACGTATTCATTTTCATGGGAATAATAAAAGCCGTGAAGAATTAGAAATGGCGCTTTCCTATAATATTGGTTGTATCGTCATAGATAATTTCCATGAAATGAACTTATTAGAAGAAGTAGCTTTATCAATGAATAAGCGCGTCGATGTGTTACTACGGATTACTCCAGGAATAGAAGCACATACACATGATTATATTTTAACTGGGCAAGAAGATTCTAAATTTGGTTTCGATTTACAAAATGGACAGGCAGAGGAAGCATTAAAAATCGCCCTTAATTCCCAACACATCCATTTACTTGGCTTCCATTGTCATATTGGTTCACAAATCTTTGAACCAACTGGTTTTATCCTTGCCACACAAAAAATCTTTGCCAAATTGAAAACTTGGAGCCAAGAATATGATTATGAATCTGAAGTTCTTAATTTAGGTGGAGGATTTGGGATTAGATATACAGAGGAAGATGAACCACTCGCCCCAGAAACGTATGTAGAGGAAATTATCAAGGAAGTTAAAAAACAAACAAGCCATCACGGGATGACTTTACCTGAAATATGGATTGAACCTGGAAGATCACTTGTTGGTGATGCTGGTACAACCATCTACCAAATTGGTTCATCAAAAGATGTTCCGACTGTAAGAAAATATTTGGCTATTGATGGAGGAATGAGTGATAATATCCGTCCGGCTCTTTACCAGGCACAATATGAAGCTGTTCTTGCTAATCGTGTACTAGATGAAATAGAGGAAAAAGTCTCTATCGCAGGTAAATGTTGTGAATCCGGAGATATGCTTATTTGGGATTTGCCACTTCCGAAGGCTGGAAACAACGATTTGTTAGCTGTTTTTTGTACAGGTGCATATGGTTATTCAATGGCAAATAATTATAATCGTATCCCTCGTCCACCTGTTGTGTTTGTGGAAGATGGAGAAGATCGATTGGTCATTAAAAGAGAATCTTTTGAAGATATGGCACGTCTAGATTTACCTTTAAAAAACAAGGTTAATCAGTAATTAACATGAACCAAGAAATTTAGGTGGGTTTCTAGAATCTTCATAAGGGACTCACCTATTATTCTCCTTATTTGGCTAACTCCTTCTTTTAACATATTGGAATGTAGAAACCTTTCATGTACAATGAAGGTGAATGTATATCAAAAGGGGAGCTACTGAAGAAAGTATGGATAAAAAAAGTAATATTATGTTATTTGTCTTTATTTTAGGTATAGCTTTTATATGGGGGCTTATTTATTGGTTATTTATTGCCCCGCAATCATAACTAGTTCCATTTCAATCCATAGATACATATGATAAAATAGTTTAAGTTAGTTGTGAAATGGAAATAATAGCAAATAAACGGTTTTACTAATAATGAGGGGTTATCATGTTAATACGCTATAAAAAGTCTTTTGAAAAGATTGCTATGGGACTTTTATCTTTTATGCCAAAAGAAAAAGTATTAAAGCAGTTGTTACAGACGATTAAAGAGTATGAAAGTGAAGAAAATCTGCAATTGTTTTTGTGGAAAGAAGACGAAGATATTATTGGGCTAGTTGGTGTATGCTTATCTGATCATCATATTGAAGTTCGTCATATATCAGTCAACCCTTCTCATCGTCAGCAAGGAGTCGGTAAGTCGATGATAAAAGCATTAAATGACACTTATCCACATAAAGAACTAACAGCGGACAATGTAACAGAAGCCTTTTTACAGAAATGTGAAGAGATAAATAAAGGCAGCGAATAATTTTCGCTGCCTTTTAGCGCTGTCTTTGGAGGGCTTTCTCTCTCTCTGCGATGACATTTGATCGATCTCTTTTCATATGTCGATGTACAATTTCTGCGTTTTCAAGATTGCTTTTCTGTCCCCATCTGAATCCCTTAGAATCACATGTCTTTTTGACTTCATCTAATAAGGAAATATCGTTTATAGGGAAGTAATAGCTTTTATAAGGAAGGGCCTTATCAATTTCTTTTTGTATTTTGTGTATATCATTTAACAATTGTTGATGGTCAATACCAAGTTGTTTGACTTCATTTGGATATGACGAAAGAATCAATGCTGCTTTTTGCAATGTTTTTTTAGCACCATGAAAATTCCCTCTACGATGATGATAATTAGATACGGCTACTTGAATCAAGCCAACCCAGAGGGATTGCTTGTTTCGATTGTCTACTTCTTTCCAATACTCCTCTAAAATTTCGTGGCATTCAAAATAATCACGATCTCCGTGATAATGAGCTAAATAGTCAATAAAAGCTTGGGGATGCAAAGTTACACTCCTCCTCTCAAACATACAGTCGATTAATTTCATGGTATCATATAATAATGTTGGAAAAAAGAAATGCCTGGCAAATTACAATGCCAGGCAATGTCTATTTACATTAAAATAACCAAGAAGCGCCTACGATAATAAGTAGGATGAATAGAACAACGATTAAAGCAAAGCCTGCACCGAAACCGCCACCATAGCACTCTTCTTCTCTATGATGATTGTCACCACAATTTTCTCTGGACATATTTATACCTCCAATAGTACCTAATTGTCATTACCTTCTCATTGTATGTGCGTAGTTTGTCTCATGTTTGGGCTTAGGATAAAATAAAAAGTAAGTTTCTAAAAGTTGATAAAAGAGTCCGTTGTGGAAGAAAAGAATTATGTTGGATTCGCTACGTTGAATCATCTATACTGTATAGAGTAAAGAAATAATTTTATAGAAATTTTGGTGGAACATATGGAGCATTATAATGTGAAGATTAACGCCTTCGAAGGGCCGCTCGATTTATTACTGCATTTAATTAATCGGCTCGAGATTGATATATATGATATTCCAGTAGCAGAAATTACTGAACAGTATTTAATCTATATACATACCATGCAAGAATTAGAGCTGGATGTAGCAAGTGAGTATTTGGTTATGGCTGCCACGTTACTCGCTATTAAGAGTCAAATGCTACTCCCAAAGCATGAAGAAGATAACTATGACGAAGATATTGATATGGAAATGGAAGAAGATCCACGAGATGAACTCGTTGAAAGATTAATAGAGTATCGCCGTTTTAAAGAAGCAGCCGAGGACTTAAAAGAACTTGAACAAGAAAGAAGCTTATTATACACAAAAGCACCGAGTGACCTTTCTGACATGGCAAAAGAAGTGAAAATGGAACAGACCCATGTCGACGTATCGCTTTACGATATGTTAGGTGCGCTGCAAAAGTTATTAAGAAGAAAAAAATGGAAAGAACCGCTTGCAACGAAAGTAGCTAGGCAGGAAATTCCGATTGAAAAAAGAATAGACGAAGTTATACGTACACTTAGGAAAAGTAATGGCCGTAAAAACTTTAATGATTTATTTACTGCACATTCTAGAGAAGAAGTTGTTGTAACCTTTCTAGCTGTTCTAGAGTTAATGAAAAGACAGGCTGTGCTCGTTACGCAAGATAATAACTTTGCAGAATTGTATGTAGAAGTAGCGGAGGGAAAGTAAGTGAGTAAGAAAGAAAATTGGAAAGCCATTTTAGAAGGGCTTTTATTTGCAGCAGGAGATGAAGGACTTAATTTGAAATCGATCGCTTCGGTATTTGAAGTGAGTGATCAAGAGGCAAGTGAAAGAATGAATCAATTAATGACTGAGTTAGCAAATAACCAAGGACGGGGATTACAAATCATTGAAATTGGTGGGTCGTATCAATTAACAACTAAAAAGGAATTAGCTGACTATTTAAAGAAACTAGTGGAAGCTCCTTCTTCCCATTCTTTATCGCAAGCTTCTTTAGAGACATTAGCGATTATTGCTTACAAGCAGCCCATTACAAGAATTGAAATCGAGGAAATTCGTGGAGTGAAGACAGAAAGACCATTACAAACACTTGTGGCAAAAGCATTAATCAAAGAAGTAGGAAGAGCTGAAGGTAATGGTCGTGCATACTTGTATGGCACGACAAAGGGTTTCTTAGATACATTTGGATTAAAAAGTTTAAAAGAGTTGCCAAAGCTACCTGATCAAGGAGACGAAGAGTTTGAGCAAACAGAAGCAGATTTGTTCTTTGATACATTAAATAATGTATAAGTGGAATAATTCTGAACAATCAACAGCTCATTTATGTTAATATAAAAACATTAAGGGTGATTTACTTGTTTAGCATAATTAAACATCAAAGGCATATATACATAATGTCAGATGGTACAAACGAAAATGAATCCCTTAATAACAATTATGTCATCAGCAAACTTCATTATTATCAATCACGAAGCTTATCAAAAAGTAGATTGAATCTGAAGGAGGGTTCTGATTGTTCATTCTGCAATTGAAAGGATGGTCGCTTGAAAAAACTCTTCCTAATTCCTTCGAAGATTTTTTTAATAAAAGTGAAGTCATTTATGAGGAAGATGGAGAGGAAAGAAAATTCACATTAACTTATTTGCAGTACTTTGAAGAAAAGCTTGATCAATTGACATCATTTGAACAGTCAGTAAGTGATAGAACTTTTAAGGATATTGCAGCGCTAGCTTCTCTTCTCAATCATCCGGAATTGAAGCTGAGAAAACGGTTATTTATAAGTGATGAGACCGCTTTTATACGCTTATTTGAGGGATTTGATTTTAAGCAAATATCTAACATAATAGAAACAATGATGCAGAATAAATGAAGAGCTGATATAAACAAATTGGCTGAAGAACAAAATGGATAAAAGAGTAGCTAAATACACGGGAGGAAAATGATGGGAAATTCTATAGTTGAATCACAAATGGAAGATGTGCAACAATTCCTTAGTAATACGGTAAGCACTTTTGAGAACTTCTTAAATGAAACAACCTTGTCGGTACTTAAAGAGGAAGGACAGGGTGATGAGCGATATTATAAAAGCATTTTATCCAATTTGAGAAAGCTTCTAGTGTTTTGCGAGGAAGGTCATGAAGCATGTCGCATCATACTCATGAGTGATCAATTTCAGCGGGGAGCAGCTGAGCAAACATTGTATAAACTTTACCATCATTGTATTGAAGAGTTTTTTTCACCTAAAAATGATGCGTGGTATGAGAATAGTCGTTCAGCGTATACAGGAAAGAATTCAATTCGTTTTCATCACGAAGTACCCGTTCGCCTTGAGAACTTATTTAGAGGATTAGAAAGCGATTTCCAAAAGATAAGAGAAGAACTAGAATACTACGAAACAGATTATCGTACCAAAATGATGCAATCAAAATAAATATTGAAATACTTTAGAATGAGCTAAGGCACGGACAAATTTGTTCGTGCTTTTTTGTGCCTATAGCGTTCAAATGATAAGCATCAGTAGAATGGCAAAAAACGATATTATTTATCATTACTATACATATGATGTAATGAAGAGGAGGGATGTAGCTTGAATCATCGCATGAATGAATACTTAAAGAATGTGTTTCAATGGAATGAAGATATGAGGGCTTTTTTAGAGAGTGAAAATATTGAAGAGAGCAATGAGCTATGGGATAAACTTGATCATATGACAGCCATTATGGAGACAATTGATCATAATATGGGAGACAAGGAAATAGAAGAAATTCACGAAAAAGTAGAAGAACTTCACGGTGAGATGGAACAGTATTTCAATCACCGATTATCTCTTGGACAAATTTATGTCAATGAAGTAAGTGTTCAAGCAGGAAAGCATGAACTTCCACCTTTACCTTATGGATATAATGCATTAGAGCCGTATATCTCAGAAGAAATCATGAGATTACATCATGATAAGCATCATAAAAGTTATGTGGATGGACTGAATAAAGCAGAAAAAGAATTAGAAAAGGCGAGGAATTCGGGCGATTTCTCTCTAGTTAAACATTGGTCAAGGGAATTGGCTTTTAATGGATCAGGACATTATTTGCATACGATATTTTGGGGAAATATGAGTCCGCAAGGTGGTGGAGAACCTACGGGGGAATTGAAAAAAGAAATAGTCAAATACTTTGGTAGCTTTGAAGCTTTTAAAAAACATTTTACAGAAGCGGCAAAGCAAGTAGAAGGTTCAGGTTGGGCCATTCTTGTTTGGTCTCCGAGAGCTAGACATTTAGAAGTTTTACAATCTGAAAAACATCAAAACTTAACACAATGGGACACGATTCCGTTACTAGTGTTAGATGTTTGGGAGCATGCCTATTATTTACAATATAAAAATGACAAAGGTGCTTATATTGATAATTGGTGGAATATTGTAAACTGGGACAATGTTTCAAGAAGATTTCAAAAAGCACATGAAATGAAATGGCAACCTTATTAAGAAAGTAGCACAAGAAAACAGGCAGTTGCTTATGTTTTTACACCCCGCAAGAGTATTGAGCTCTCAACTCTTGCGGAACCTCAATCATAGTCAGTCAACAAAGTCCAAGTGATCCAACAGTTTACAATACCCGTATCCTTACCCCAATTTGAATGGATAGTTCAACTCCTTTTGATGAACGGTTGATAAAATACAGACTACTAATTTATGAACCGATCGCCATGAATCTGTCATAACAGAACTTGTCCTGCATAGAATTGTACAAACCATAAAATGAGACGGGGTTTGTGCGATGAAGAAATGGAAAAACCTAATCACTATTCTCATAATGTCCACCTTATTGCTTAGTTTAAGTCCACAACTAGTAGAGGCGAAACCCTCTGTTAGTGCTAGAAATGCAGTATTAATCGAACAGGAATCAGGTAGAATCATTTATGATAAGGCAGCCAATGATAAAAATCGGATAGCTAGTATAACAAAAATTATGACAGCAGTATTGGCGATTGAATCAAATAAGCTAGACGAAAAAGTAAAAGTAACTGATACGATTTTAAAAGTAGAAGGCTCATCCATTTACTTAAAACCGGGGGAAGAAATCAAACTAGAAGATTTAGTTTATGGCTTAATGCTTCGCTCGGGTAATGATGCGGCAGTTGCGATTGCAGAGTATGTAGGTGGAAGCTTAGATGGCTTTGTGTATTTAATGAATCAGAAGGCTGAAGAAATAGGCATGACAAATACGCATTTTGAAAATCCACATGGGCTGGATGATCATGAAAATCACTATTCAACTGCCTATGATATGGCGTTGCTTACTCGCTATGCAATGAAAAATGAGACGTATCAAAAAATAGCAGGGACAAAATCGTATCGATCTGAAAACAGAGATTATAGCTGGAATAATAAAAATCGTTTATTAACCCAGCTTTATAAATATACAACTGGTGGAAAGACTGGTTATACAAAAAGAGCAAAAAGGACTTTAGTAACAACAGCGACAAAAAACAATCTTGATCTAATTGCTGTTACGTTAAATGGACCGGATGATTGGAATGATCATATTGCCATGTATGAGGGAGCATTTGATCAATATGAACAAGTTGAAGTATTGAGCGAAGGGAGAATTAAGGGAGTAGAATATGCTTTCTACAAAGATAAAGTATCACTACACTCTTCCTTTTCGTACCCGGTAACTGAAAAAGAGAAAGAATCTTTTCGGATTAAATATAATTTTATTGAACCGAAAGAGAGTTGGAGAAAAGGTGAAAAATCACCTGAAATAGTAGGAAAAGCAGTTGTTTACTTAAATGATGAAGCAATTAAAACTTTGCCTATTCACTATAATCAGGATGGAGTAAAAGAAGAAAAAGGAAGATTTTTTGATTACTTTAAACATCTGTTTATAAGGATATTAGGAGTACAACAACATGATTAATGTAATATGGGCAGGATTAGCGATCATTGGTATCGTTTTTGCCATGATTAATGGAACGATAAGTGATGTAAATGAAGCGATATTTAAAGGGGCAAAAGAAGCAGTCACATTATGTATTGGTTTAATCAGCATATTAGTCTTTTGGCTAGGAATGATGAAAATAGCCGAACATGCAGGTTTGTTAGACAAGCTGGCTAAACTATTTAAACCATTCATATCAAGACTTTTTCCGGATGTACCGAAAGATCATCCGGCAATGGGCTATATATTATCGAATATGATGGCCAATTTGTTCGGCTTAGGGAATGCTGCTACCCCTCTAGGGATTAAAGCAATGGAACAATTAAAAGCATTAAATGGTGAAAGTACAGAAGCAAGTCGTTCTATGATCACATTTCTTGCCATAAATACATCTAGTATTACATTAATTCCAACAACAATTATCGCCATCCGTATGAATTACGGGTCAGCTAGTCCAACTGACATCGTTGGTCCTACCCTTATAGCGACAATTTGTTCGACCATTTCCGCTATTTTGATTGATAGATACTTTTATTACAGGAGATCACGAAAAGGATGAGATAGATGGAAATAGTATCTTTAATTTCTCTTTGGTTTATTCCCGTACTTATAGGTTTTATATTGGTCTACGCGACGTTTAAAAAAGTACCGACTTATGAGAGTTTTGTAGAAGGTGGGAAAGATGGGATTAAAATTGCTATCTCAATCATTCCTTTTTTAGTAGGTATGATGGTAGCTATTGCAATCTTTCGAGCATCAGGTGCATTAGAATACTTCCTTGATTTCATCAGGCCATTATTTGTGGCTATCGGTATTCCAGCAGATGTTGTTCCGCTCGCTATTATTCGTCCAATATCAGGTAATGCAGCCTTAGGAATGACGACTGATTTAATAGCTGAACACGGACCAGATTCATTAATTGGAAGAATGGCATCTGTCATTCAAGGGAGTACAGATACAACCTTTTATGTATTGACTGTTTATTTTGGCGCAGTCGGTATTAAGAAGATGGGTGATGCGTTGAAAGTAGGTCTATTAGCAGACTTAGCAGGTTTTATCGCTGCCATCCTTATTGTATTACTTGTCTTTTCATAATGTAGTCTTTTATTTATAAATGAGGAAGCTGAACAAATGAGGATCATTTGTTCAGCTTTTTTTTGTGCATTGTGATAACAGCTTACTACAACGCTTCTTTTATGTTAGAATTGCCTACTAACTGTTCAAATTCAAAAAGAAGGGAATAACTATTGTATACTTAGTTTAAAAATGTACAATTTGGTTAAAAAATGCGCTCTTTGAAAAAACTTGAACTTATGGCATAATTCATATGGACAGTAATAGAGATTTTGAGGTGACTGATAATGGAAAGATTACAGAAAGTCATAGCCCATGCAGGGGTTGCATCTAGGAGAAAAGCGGAGCAACTAATTGTAGATGGCCGTGTAAAGGTTAATGGTAAGATTGTAAAAGAATTAGGGGTGAAAGTGACACCTTCTGATAAAGTCGAAGTCGATGGTATCCCGGTTGAGGGTGAAGAGCCGGTTTATTTTCTTCTATATAAGCCAAGAGGTGTATTATCAAGTGTTGCGGATGACAAAGGTAGAAAAGTGGTAACCGATTACTTTGAACATGTGAAACAAAGAATTTATCCAGTGGGTCGATTAGATTATGATACATCAGGATTATTATTATTGACGAATGATGGTGAATTCGCGAACTTGCTTATGCATCCAAGAAATGAAATTGAAAAAGTATATGTAGCGAAAGTAAAGGGCATTCCTTCTAAAGAAAGTTTAAATCATTTACAAAGAGGTGTCCGCTTGGAAGATGGAAAAACGGCTCCTGCACGAGTAAAAGTGCTTAGTAGTGATAAACAAAAACAAACAGCGATTATCGAATTAACGATTCACGAAGGCAGAAACCGTCAAGTGAGAAGAATGTTTGAGGCTGTAGGTCATCAAGTGCAAAAGCTCAAACGAGAAAGATATGGATTCCTTCAATTGAACGGGCTGTCAGCAGGTGACGCAAGAGAACTTACAGCACATGAAGTAAAGCAATTTAGGGCATTAGCTAAAAAGAGTACAGGTAAATAAATGAAAAAGTCATAGAGTTGTCACATTTCCTTCACACCGTTTACAAGGACTGTTTTCATACTAGTGATATAATAAATACCAAATTGTTAAAATAATGCTAAAAATTTGTGTCTTAACTTTGGGAGGAATTTTTTATGAAAAAACGACGGCTCGTTATGAGGACAGCGATATTAGTGATTCTATTTGCAGCCGTTGCTTACACGCTATATGCAAACTTTAATAAGGATAATGTGCATAAAGTACAAATAGGTAAAGAAGCTCCTGATTTTGTATTAGTCGATATGGATGGAAAAGAACATCAATTATCTGACTATAAAGGCCAAGGCGTTTTTTTGAACTTTTGGGGTACTTGGTGTAAGCCTTGCGAAAAAGAAATGCCATTTATCAACAATCAATATGAGCAATTTAAAGATCAAGGGGTTCAAACAATCGCAGTAAACATAAGTGAATCGAATCTAGCAGTGAACAAGTTTATTGAAAGACATGGCATGAATTTTCCAGTAGTCATTGATAAAAATGAAGATGTAAAGGCAGCATATGGCATCGGTCCATTGCCTGCGACTTTTCTCATTAATCCTGAAGGTGAAGTAGTGAAATATCATACGGGGACTTTGACCGAACCAATGGTAAAAGATTTTATGACGCAAATCAAACCGTAATTATTGGGGAGTTTTTATGATGAAACAAGTAAAGTGTGAATGTGGCCATGTAAATCCTCATGGTACAGTCCTATGTGAATCATGCGGTCGTGTGTTAGTAGAAGAAGAGAAAAGTAAAAAGCTCGTTGATATGCGTTATGAAGGCAGTGCGAGAAGGTCACAAACGTATAACAAAACAATCATCGATAAAATATGGAACTTCTTTTCTTCTGTTAAAGTAGGGGTAACTTTAATCATTATTACATTAGCCGCTTCAGCAATTGGTACCATTTTCCCACAAGAAATGTATATACCGCCTACAGAAAATGCATCCGTTTATTATGAGGATCAATATGGGTTTGCTGGGGAAGTGTATTATACGTTAGGGTTTCACAACCTGTATAGCTCATGGTGGTATTTATTACTCATTGCTTCAATTGGCGTATCTCTGGTTATATGTAGTCTTGACCGTGTCGTACCTCTATATCGTGCCTTGAAAAAACAAAGAGTCGATCGGCATGAAGGGTTTTTAAAACGACAAAGATTATATAGAGCCACAACCTTGGCTTCTATTGAAGAGGATTCATTTGAGAAAATCAAGGTGAAATTAAAGGAAAAACGCTACAACATAAGAGAAGAGAATGGGAGTATACTTGCTGAGAAAAACCGATTTTCAAGATGGGGCCCTTATATAAACCATATTGGGTTAATCATTTTTTTAATTGGAGGCATGTTGCGTTTTGTGCCTGGGATGTATGTTGACGAATTGCTATGGATCCGTGAAGGTGAAACAGTCGTTATCCCAGAAACAAAAGGCGAGTATTATCTGGAAAATCACGAATTTATTCTAGAAACTTATGAAAAAGAAAAAGAAAATGAAGCGTTTACAACAGCGATAGAAAACAATGGTACAGTCGCGAAGAACTTTCAAACAAATGTGAGCCTTTACAAAGAATCTGGAGAAACAATTGCAGGACAAGACCCAGAACTAGAAAAGGTAGAAGATTACGAATTAAGGGTAAATGAACCTTTAAAGTTTGAACAGTTTGCTCTCTATCAACAAAGCTATAAATTAGGTGAGATAAGCGAAATGTCGTTTGCTTTAACGAATAAAGAAACAAATGAAGAATTTGGTCAAATGACGATTGATTTACATAACCCACAAGATGAATATACATTTGAAAATGGATACAGTGTTGAGCTAATGAGCTATTTCCCTGATTTTGAATTTGATGAAAATTCAGAGCCAGTCACGAAATCACGCGTGCCGAACAACCCAGCGTTTATCTTTAAAATGTTCTCACCTGAACATCCTGATGGAGAAGTTAGCTTCGTTGCTATTCAACAAACGATTGAACCATATGGTGATAATGACTTAAAGATGGCCTTTAAAGGAGTAGACACGCAAAATGTTAGTGCTTTGACCGTAAGAAAAGACTTAACACTCCCTATTCTAGCTATAGGTGGTCTCATCTTCATGATTGGTGTTGTGCAAGGTGCATACTGGAACCATCGCAGAATATGGATTAGAAGGTTAGGAGATCAAGTTTTAGTTGCGGGTCATACAAATAAAAACTGGCACGGACTTAAGCGAGAGATCACCCATGTATTTGATGGTAGTGGTATTCAAGAACCGATTGACCAATCAGATGAAACAACAAATAAGAAGGGTAAGGAGGAGTAATAATGGTTGCATTAAGTGGAAATTTATTATTTATCGCCTTTTTGCTCTATTTAGTAGGCACAGCTTTTTTTGCCGGTTCGATTAAGGACAAGAAAGCAAGAGAAAAAGATCATGGACCAAATAAGTGGGCAAAAATAGGTGTTACGATAGCAATTGCCGGATTTATATGTCAAGTAGGTTATTTTATTACAAGATGGGTAGCAGCTGGACATGCACCAGTAAGTAATTTATTTGAGTTTACAACATTCTTTGGCATGTGTTTAGTTGGGGCGTTTATTGTCATTTATTTTGTTTATAAGCTTCCTGCCCTTGGGTTATTTACATTACCAGTGGCACTTCTCCTTATTGGGTATGCTGCCATGTTCCCAAGAGACATAACACCATTGGTCCCTTCTCTTCAAAGTAATTGGCTTCATATCCATGTAACAACAGCAGCGTTAGGACAAGCGATTTTAGCGATTAGCTTTGTTGCTGGCTTAATCTATTTAATCAAAGCAGTGGATCATACGAAAAAAACAAAAGAGGCAATCTGGTTAGAAGTTGTTCTCTTTGGGGTTGTTTGTACACTTGGCTTCATTATCATTTCTTCCGTATTTGGGGCAACAGGCTACAAGTCAGAGTTTCATTGGATTGATAATAATAATGTAGAAGAAACGTTAGAATATCACTTACCTGCTCTCGTTGGGCCTCATGAAGGTGAACATTTAACGCCGGATAAATTTAGCCCATTGGTGGAGACTCCTGGTATCATTAATGCCAAAAAGTTAAATACTGTTTTATGGTCATTGTTTACAGGAGCAATTATCTATTTGCTATTTAGGTTATTTGTTAGAAAACGAATGACACTAGCGTTGCAACCACTAACGAAGAGAGTAAATTTAGATTTAGTCGATGAAGTAGGTTACCGGTCTGTCCTAATTGGTTTTCCGGTGTTTACATTAGGAGCGTTAATTTTTGCCATGATATGGGCACAGATCGCTTGGTCGCGATTTTGGGGCTGGGACCCTAAAGAAGTGTGGGCATTAATTACTTGGTTATTCTATGCAGCATACCTCCACCTCAGATTATCCAAAGGTTGGCATGGTAAAAAATCTGCTTGGCTCGGTGTAATTGGGTTTATTATTATCATGTTTAACTTAATTGTTGTCAACTTAGTTATTGCCGGGTTGCATTCCTATGCAGGATCGTGAAAATTTTGCTAAAATAGAATTGAGCATTAAGGTAGTGCTAGATTTTATGCCTTCACTTCACATGTAGTGGAGTGAAGGCTTTTTTCTATGAAAATAATCTTCATTCTAAAGGAGTGCTATAAATGGATAATGAAGTAAAAGTTTTAGTTGTTGATGATGAAGAGAGAATTCGCCGATTATTAAAAATGTATTTAGAGAGAGAAGACTATGTTATTGAAGAAGCAGAAGATGGTGACGAGGCACTAGATAAAGCCCTAACAAATGAATATGATGTCATTCTTTTAGATCTAATGATGCCAAGTAAAGATGGGATAGAAGTTTGTAAAGAAATAAGAGAAAAGAAAACAACACCAATCATTATGCTTACGGCAAAAGGAGAGGAAGTAAACCGCGTTCAAGGATTTGAAGTAGGTACAGATGATTATATCGTCAAGCCTTTTAGTCCTAGAGAAGTAGTTTTAAGAGTGAAGGCATTACTAAGAAGGTCATCTAAATCTTCTTATGTCCCACCAGAAACGACTGCTAAAGATATCATTGTCTTTCCTTATTTAACAATAGACAATGATGCCCACCGTGTATTAGCGGATGGTAAAGAAGTAAGCTTGACTCCTAAAGAATATGAGTTGCTTTACTTTTTGGCTAAAGCACCAGATAAAGTATTTGATCGTGAACAGTTATTAAAAGAAGTATGGCATTATGAATTCTTTGGTGACTTGCGTACAGTAGACACACATGTAAAAAGGTTGCGAGAAAAATTAAACAAAGTATCCGAGCAAGCTGCTAGAATGATTGTTACTGTTTGGGGAGTGGGTTATAAGTTTGAGGTTGTAAATGAATGAGGTTATGGCATAGTGTTGTAGGGAAACTATGGGCAACTTTTCTTATACTGGTCTCCTTTGTCTTATTTATTTTAACGGTTATGTTGCTGCAATTCTTTGAGAATTATCATATTGATCAAACAGAAAAGGGATTGAAGGCAACTGCCAATAAAATAGCATTGATCTTGGAAAAACATGATCGTGAAATAGGACTGGAAATTGCTTGGGAATTAGTAGATGAAGTGACAAAAGTAATTATTATTGCTGATGATCAAGTGTACTATTCTCCCAATGAAAATCAAACATTTGAGTTGCCACTATCCTATTTACATGGTGATCCAGATTTAAAAGCTGTTTTTACAAAAAATGAATCAGTTACTAAGGTTTCTTCTTATTTAACGGATGGTGGAGAAGGAAATATAGATAATCCTGATATACTGATTAGTGGGGTCCCACTTCCGCCATCAAATGAAAATGATGGTGCAGTATTTATATATCAATCTTTGGAGGTTATGCAAGAAACAACAGAGTCAACGACTAAGTTTACTTTATTAGCCGCTGGGGTAGCGATTATTTTAACAACTATTTTTGCCTTCTTCTTGTCAACGAGGATTACTGCACCACTTAGGAAAATGAAAGAAGCCGTCACAGCAGCATCACGAGGGAATTTTGATACAAAAGTACCTTATCTTTCTAAAGATGAAATAGGTGATCTAGCGATTACCTTTAATCGGATGGGCCGGCAGTTGAAATATAATATTGATGCTTTAAGTCAAGAGAAAGAACAATTATCTAGTATTTTAAGCAGTATGGCAGATGGTGTATTCACCTTTAGTAAAGATGGTGAAATTGTGATAACAAATCCACCAGCGGATCGTTTTCTGCGTCATTGGTCCTATGAACGTGAAGATGGTCTCGTTGATAGTGTACCTGCTTATGTAATGGAATTGTTCCAAACAGCTGTAAATACAGAAAGTGAGAGTATAGGTGAAGTAAATATTCAAGGGCGAACTTGGGTAATGGTTATTAGCCCTTTATATAATGAAACCTTTATTCGGGGTGCAGTTGCAGTTATCCGTGATATGACAGAGGAACGGCAACTTGATAAATTACGCAAAGATTTTATCGCCAACGTTTCTCATGAATTACGGACACCAATTGCTTTAATGCAAGGATATAGTGAAGCAATTGTCGATGACATCGCTGGTACTGAGGATGAAAAGAAAGAAATGGCTAAGGTTATTTATGATGAATCGTTAAGAATGAGTAGACTTGTGAATGAACTACTAGATATCGCAAGAATGGAAGCTGGGCATATTCAGCTTATTCGTGAAGCTGTAGAAGTAAAATCATTTATTCTAAAAGTCACCAGAAAGTTTCAAAGACTGGCGGCTGAAAAGAAAATTATATTGGCTGAGTCATTGGAAGATAAAGGGGTTTGGGCAAGCTTTGATCCTGATCGTATGGAGCAAGTGTTGACCAATCTGATAGATAATGCTATTAGACATACTCCAGAAAGTGGACAAGTCACTGTCGTTCAGCGTAGTAACGAAAAAGGACTAATGATAGAGGTTGTTGACTCTGGATCTGGAATCCCAGAAGAAGATTTACCATTTGTATTTGAAAGGTTTTATAAAGCAGATAAAGCAAGAACAAGAGGAAGATCTGGAACAGGACTTGGCCTCGCAATCGCCAAAAATATTGTCGATACCCATAAGGGGCAAATCACTGTTCAGAGTAAAATTGGACATGGTACGACATTTTCCATCTTTCTTCCGAAAAGTCATGAATGATCAGCGCTGTTCTTGACGAATTCTCTTGATTCATAAGGAACATTCCAATCATAAAAAGAAAAAAAGTAACTGCAATTCAAAAAAACCGGACATGAAACTCCTAAATGAGAGTGCGTGTTCGGTTTTTTGTTTTCCTTTATACGTATGATGTCAATACCACATGGGGTTAACAAAAAGCCATCGTTTGAATCCTTTCTCTAACAAGGATAAAAGAGCTAGATATGTGATGATTCAGAAAATAGATTGTATATGGCAAACCATTCATGTCAGAAAACAGCTTGATTCTAAAAGGCAAACAGAAGCGAAATAAGCAAGAAGAGATTTCCTCAAGAAACCCTTCCATTTTAATTTCATTAATACTATAGTTAGAGTGTAACTTTTTTAATTCTAATAACGACTATTATTTATGAACGGGGAGGGGAAGTTATTGGACTCCGTTTTCGATGAATTATATACAAAATACCATCAGGATGTATTTCAATTCTTATTTTATATGGTGAGAGATCGAGAGCTGGCAGAAGATCTTATGCAAGAAGTATATATAAGAGTTTTGAAGTCATATGATAAATTCGAAGGCAAGAGTAGTGAAAAAACATGGTTATTCTCAATTGCAAGGAATGTGGCCATTGATTCATTTAGAAAACAAAAAGGCTGGAAACAAAAAATAATTGAAAAATTTGATTGGTCAAAGCAACAGATTAAAGATGAGCACCCTATGCCAGAGGAAGTAGTTATGCAGAGTCAGGAAATCCAAATGATTTATCGGTGCATGGAAAAGTGTTCAGTAGACCAGCGAACGGTTATTATAATGAGATATATTCAAGAATTATCCATTGCTGAGACGGCAGCAACTCTAGGCTGGACGGAAAGTAAAGTGAAAACTACGCAACACAGAGCATTAAAGGCTCTGAAGAAAAACATGTCTGACATGTGGGAAAAGGAGGGGTTAAATAGTGAAAAAACAAGATTGGAAAGATGATCACATCGAAGAACTATTGAAACAACTTCCTAAAATCACCAACCACATAAGTAAGCAAGATATGTATCAACAAATGATGATATATAAAGAGCAGAAGAAAAGAAAAAGGTGGTTAACCCCATCTGTAGCCTCTGCAGTTGCTGTTTTACTGTTATGTATTCTCGTTCCGACCATGATTAATTTTCAAGATTCAGCCGGAAGTAATATAGATGATAGCGAGCAAGAGAATCAATTGGCATCGAATGCGACTCAACAAAAGGAAGAAAACGATGAGATAACAAATGATGAGAGTAATCATACGCAAGGAAATACAGAAGATATAGTAAAGGATGAAGAGGTAGATCCGCAAGAAGATATAGATCAGACGGGGGATATTTATGCTCAAAATGACCAGTCAGAAGATACCACTGCCAATGATAATAATGAGCAACCAGTGACACAGCAAATTGAACCAACTGCAGTCTATGCGGAAGATATTAAAGATCAAGAGGAAGTTTTAACATATTCTATACCGGATCATAATGTTCAAAATTTTATTCCGATTAGTGTGATGGTAAATAAAGAAGCAGATCTTTCTAAAATGGAATTATTCATAAATCATATGTCAGATTTAAAAGAAGCTGAATGGGGGTTAGGGGAGCTAAACCCATTTAATGCGGACTTTCATTATGATACATCAAATCAAGTGCTAGCAGTAGATTTTCCTGCTGCAACAAATATTTCATCAAGCAGTCAATCAGAAGCTATTAAAGAAATATTAACGGATATGATGGCTGATTTTAATATAGAGAAAATCGATTTATTAACAGATGGTGAACAAGGGGTAGAGATGGGAAATGAAGGCTTTACAGAAAAAATAGATCAAGTTGATACGTCTAATAAATCTGCTTACTATTTTTACTATCCTAACGAAGAATGGACAACGCCTTTCCTTGTTCCGTTTAGAGAAAAAATAAACTCGGTGACAGATGCTTTTGCAGCAATGAAAAAAGGGATTGAAACTTATAACCTGAAAGCTTCTATACCTAATGACATAGACTTTGAAACGGAAGTCGTTTCCGATGAACAATTATTAATTACTTTTGAAGATGATGCCGATATAAAGAATGATGAGGAAACTTTATATACGATTGAAGCGATTCTATTAACGGCCAAGGAATTTGAATATAATGAGGTTAAGTTGGAAAATACCGAAATTGATCAAATTGGTCGATTTGATTTAGAAAAAGAAATTCAAGTGCCAGTAGCACCTAATAAAAGGGATTTACCATAAGAAAGAATCAAGAGTTGGTAATTATGACTGTAAAAGTCTAATATTACCAACTTTTTGCGCTTTTGACAAAGGTAATATTGAAAAAAGTAAAATACTCATAACTATAATTTAAAAATAAGGTGCCATTAAAAAAAGAAAAATTAATTTTTATATACATATTTTTTAAAAACTCGTACATAGTAATGGATGTGTTTTTTGGCAGGATTTGTCGTAATCATAGAAGTAATTAATTTGTCTATATAATAGAACGCATTAGGAGGCAAAGTTTTGAAGTATAAAGTAGGCCGTTTGTTCATGTTCGGAAGTATATGTTTTCTTTTTTTTATATTCAGTAGTGAAAAAAATGCTTTAGCAGACTCTTGGCCAGAAAAAACAAAAAATTGGGTATGGCCAGTAGAAGGGGTCATCACAGATACATATGGAACTAGAGGAGGACATCATAAAGGGATTGATATTGCTGCTGAGATAGGTACACCTGTTCACTCAGTGGATAGTGGAGTAGTTACAAGATCATATTACTCTGATACCTATGGTAATGTTGTGTTTATACAGCATAATAACGATACAGAAACCATTTATGCTCATTTGAAAAAGCGTTTAGTATTGGAAGGTGAAGTGATTTCAGCAGGCGATACAATAGGAGAAATGGGCAATACCGGTGATTCCTCAGGTGTACATTTGCATTTTGAAGTTCACGCAAACGAGTGGACCTTTTCTAAGGAGAATGCGCTTGATCCTTTTTTAGTATTTAATCACGATGAGGATACGATGCTTGTTTCAGGAAAAATGAACGGACCTCATATGGATACGTATGAAGTGAAAACAGGAGATACATTATGGTCGATTAGTGAAAGGTATAATGTGACGGTAGCAGAATTGGTAAATAAGAATGGATTGCGGACAGAAAACATATATCCTAATCAAATATTACAGGTTCCCTAAATGGAAAGGAATACATACAAAGCACGTACATTTAATATGAAAATAAATAAAAGGTTGTATTTTTTTTAAAATCGTATCTATTTTTCGATCAAAATAGTTTGACGCCATTTAAGTATTGATTATTCTAAAAAAATAGTTAAATCTCATTGTCCATGCCTCTTTTAAGGCGTATAATTGTTACATACAATTGAGGAGGCAGGCAAAATGTTAACGGATTATCATAATCATTTAGAGAACGGTACACTTACATTAGACTATTTAGAACAATTTACAAACGAGGCTAATAATAAAAATATTGGTTCATTTGGTATTTCTGAACATGCTTATCACTTTTACCAAACAGCAGATATTCTGCAAAATAAATGGGTGAATGAAAGACGATATTATGATATGAAGAATTATGTTTCATTATTTCACCAAGCATGGAATAAAGAAATAGATGTAAAGATGTCCATTGAAATGGATTATACACCTGGAAAGCATAAGGAAATGGAAAAATTCATTCAATCATATGATTTTGATTATGTGATTGGCTCTGTCCATTGGGTAGGTGACTTTGGCATAGATTTAGCTGAATACAAAAACGAATGGGAACGACGCGATCTTTATGATGTATATCGTAAATATTATGATCAGATAGTTACTTTGGCTCAATCTAATCTATTTGATATTGTCGGCCATATTGACTTAGTGAAGATTTTTAAGTATGTTCCACAAGATGAAGAGTTTCTATTAGAACAATACGAAAGAGCAACTGATGCTTTAGCACAATCAAAAACATGCGTGGAAATTAGTAGTGCAGGTTTAAGAAAACCTGTGGGTGAGCTTTATCCAGATCCAAGATTATTACGAAAATGTTTTGAGAAGAATATACCAATCGTTTTATCATCTGATGCTCATTTTCCCGAGCATGTTGGTGCAGACTTTGATCAATCGCTTGCATTAGCAAAGGAAATTGGATATTCATCCATCATGACTTTTTCAAAAGGTGAACGTAAAGAATATCCTTTAGGCTAGGAATAATGATGACTAGTGTTCAATTTAAAAAGTCATTCATAAAATGAACAGGTTCTAATTGGAAACTGTTTGTGTTGTGAATGACTTTTACTTTTATCCAAAATATAAAAAAGAGTGGTCGACTGAGGGCCACTCTCTACAAAAAAGAATTATAAAATAATAGGATTAATAGAAACAATCTCATCTAAGTTGTTCAATAAGGAAAGCTCTTTGTCACTTAGTGGTTTGTCAAAAGCTAGAACCATAATCGCTTCTCCACCTGCTTGTTTACGCCCTACTTGCATTGTGGCAATATTAATATGGTGATCGCCGAGGACTTGACCTACGTGGCCAATAACACCAGGTCTGTCCATATGTTGAAT
Organism: Cytobacillus sp. FSL R7-0696; assembly: GCF_038006865.1. Lineage (NCBI taxonomy): Bacteria > Bacillati > Bacillota > Bacilli > Caryophanales > Bacillaceae > Cytobacillus > Cytobacillus sp. FSL R7-0696. The sequence continues at coordinate 3,416,807 of NZ_JBBOWA010000001.1, forward strand.
ATAAAGAAGGTTACCCTCTGGTAAGAAGTCAATATTAAACCCGTTTAAATAGACAATTCTTGGCCCATAATGATCAATAAAGGTTCCTCTAACTGTAAATGCATTTTCTTCTCCTTTTGCTGTGACCGAAATGCAGTTGTCATAGCCAAATGCATCGGTGGAAATCTTTTCTCCAACAGTGATACCACGCTCTTTTGCAGTGAGTAATGCATTAACCTCATTCACGTTAACGTCAATTCTACCTTTGAAGAAACCGGACAGCATTGCTTTTGTTAAGTATGCAGTTTCTAAATCTGTCACTGAACCAGAGTAAGTAATAGAGAGTTCATGTACCCCTTCTTTAACACATTGAGTTAAAATATTTCCGATTTGTTTAGAGATTTGGTAAAAAGGTTGTATTTTTTCATAAATGTCTTTGGAGATAGCTGGTAAGTTAATTGAATTAGATACTGGATTTCCTTCAAAGTAAGTCCGAACTTCTTTGGCGACTTGTGTTGCTACATTTAATTGTGCTTCTTTTGTTGACGCACCTAAATGTGGAGTTACAATGACATTATCATATTTTAAAAGTGGGTGTTCACCAGGTGGTTCAGTTTCGAATACGTCTAATGCAACTCCTCCGACATGTCCATTAGCCACATATTTAGCTAAATCTTGCTCATCAATGATACCACCACGGGCGCAGTTGAGTAAGCGAACGCCTTTTTTTGTTTTTTTCAATGACTCTTCATTGATAATCCCTCTTGTTTCGGGTGTAAGTGGAGTATGAACCGTAATAATATCAGATCTTTGCAGTATTTCATCTAATGAACTAGATTCTACACCGAGTTTTGCTGCACGTTCTTTGGTTAAAAAGGGATCGAATACTAACACACTCATGCCAAATACTTTTGCTCGCTTGGCGATTTCACTCCCGATTCTTCCCATACCAACAATACCAAGACTTTTACCGAATAGTTCAGTACCTACATACTGATTTCTTTTCCATTCCAAATTCTTAACTGAGCTATATGCTTGAGGAATATTTCTCATAAGGGAGGCCATCATAGCAAAAGTATGCTCTGCCGTAGAAATTGTGTTTCCGTCTGGTGCATTTATAACGATAATGCCTCTTTTAGTTGCTGCTGGAACATCAATATTATCGACACCCACACCTGCTCTTGCAATAATTTTTAACTTTGGCATCTCCGCCATTAATTCATCCGTTACTTTCGTGGCACTTCGTACTAACAAAGCCTCAATAGTTGATAAATCAACCTCGGGATCGTCGGTTTTCTTTTGAATAATTTCAGCATTTGTGTCGTTAAGTAAAGGGTATAAGCCTTCTTCACTAATGGCATCAGCCACTAATATTTGATACATGTATGAACCCTCCTAAGTTGGTTACTTAATTATCTGATTATTTTACAAGACGAATATTATTCTGTCAATTGGATTTATTGTTTGTGTTTAAAATGGAAACGCTTTAATGTAGTAAAATAAAACGATCTTCGTGCAAAGAAAATTTTATCTCCTGAAGACAAATGTGCATAATGAAAGGAATGTTTTTAATTCGAGATATTTACTATTTTAGGCTTCACAAATGAATTATTTTTCAGTATAATGAAGTTGTCAAATAAATATGGTCTATCTTCGGGGCAGGGTGAAATTCCCGACCGGCGGTGATAAGTATTTATACTTTAAGCCCGCGAGCCTAAAAGTGGAGTGCAATTAGCACGAAGCGTTTGTATTGGGCAGGATTTGGTGAGAATCCAAAGCCGACAGTAAAGTCTGGATGGGAGAAGATGGAGGTTCTGCTAACGTTCAAAGTATACACTACAAGAACGTTTATTAAGAATGTCTTTGTTCAATTCTCCCTCAAGTTTACTTGAGGGTTTTGTTATGCAAAGACGCTTATTTGCTGAACCTTTCTTCTATAGGAGAGATAGCCTAAAAGGAGAGAGGAAAATTGAAGAAGTTAAATGTCAAAGCTTTTGTTGCAATCGGTATGTTGAGTAGTATCGCGTATATTCTTATGTTGTTAAACTTTCCATTACCACCGTTTCCGAACTTTTTGATGATTGACTTTAGTGATATTCCTGCTTTAGTGGCTGCGTTAATATTTGGTCCGATTGCGGGAATACTGGTCGAATTGTTTAAAAATGTGTTGGATTATTTTATGACGGGAAGTGCTACTGGCGTACCTGTTGGTCATATTGCTAACTTTGTAGCAGGTTTATTATTTATTTTGCCAACCTATTATGTTTATACAAAGATGAAATCCAAAAAAGGTATGACAATAGGATTAATCGTTGGCACAAGTGTAATGGCTGTATCCATGAGTTTGCTTAATTATTTCGTCTTTTTACCTGCCTATACAATGTTTTTAAATATGCCCGCTATGTCAGGACCAGAAATGCGTTCAACTGCAGTCATGTTTATTCTACCTTTTAACTTTATTAAAGGAATTTTAATGGCATCGGTATTTATGCTTGTGTTTGCTAAGATGAGTAATTGGATTAATAAACAAAGATCACTAAATACGATTGCTTAATTTATAAAGGAGGCATCTAACTTTGAAAAGTTAGATGCCTTTTAATATTAATTTTATGCCGCTTAAGTAGAATTGTCACTTTTATCCAACATTTTTCATCATTCGTAAAAGCACCAATGAACTCATTTGCATTCTTCGATAACTACTATTTAAGTTCCAACTGGATAATTGATTGGGAAACGACCTTTATTCGAATGAGTATACGAGTATGTGATTCCTGTAGCTCATAGAAAAAACGAGTAAATCCCTAAATTAGGATTTACTCGTTTTCTCTTTTACCATTAGATTTCTTTTTGTTCTATTCGTATTTTAACGGATCACCATCAAAGGCATCGTCTGCGACTTTTATTGAGTCAGTTGGACAGCCTTCAAATGCATCCATCATATCTTCTATAAGAACATCAGGAATTTCAACAATTCCTTCATTATCATCTAGTGTTACAAATGCGATGCCCTCATCATCGTAATCATAAATGTCTGGAGCTGCCGCACCACATGCGCCACAAGCAATACATGTTTCTTTGTCAACAATTGTATACTTCGCCATGGAATAACCTCCTATTTAAAATCTTTTTCATGTTAAAGCACGAAAATATCTGCCGAAACACTTACCACATGTTCTATTGTAAATCTGTCTTGTAAACATTTCAATAAAAATCTACCATCTAGAATAGTCTATGGTGGGACTTTTCATCTGGTTCATGATGAAAAATTGACTGATATTATCACGTATATAACGGTTTCATGATACAATAAAATTCAACAAAAAAAATTAAAATAATGTCGAAAAAGTCTGCAAATTCACCACGGAAATGCTATTCTAAAAACTAATTAGTCAATGAATAAAGGGGAGAGAAATGTGAGCGTTATTCAGAAATTGGTCTTATTTTGTCTAAAATCAATTGAGAATCAGAGAACTGCTTATGCCATTTTACATTTGCTTAATGGCAAAAAGTCTTCTCAAACAATACAAGATGCTCATTTATTTCACTTGAAGCGATACTTTCATGTGTTACCCCATTTGGCAAGAGAGGAATTTAATCAAATATTAGATGATCTTTTAGAGGAGAATTATGTCACTTGTCTTGGTGAGGGGTCTTATCGAATGACGGAAAAAGGGGATATGTATCTCCAAGAGTATGATGAACCAATCATACCTAGATATCTCAATGGCTGGTCATATAACCGGATGGACAAACTTTTTTGGGAGCGCCTTTCTCTTATGGTTCAAGTAATTTCTAACCTAGTCGCATATAACGGGAGGTATCTCCCTATTCAAAATAATAAACCTCATCTTGATTGGTTAAAAAACTTTATTCAAAGGAATAGAATCAATCGTCATGAGTTGGCAACACAACTGTTTAAGGAGTTACAACATATTTTAACGAATAAAAAAATTGACCCCCTTATTCTCATTCTAAGGTTAACAGGAAGTAATCGAATTGGCTTAACACAACAGCAGGCAGCCGAACAGTTGCAAATGTCAGTGTTAACCTATCAGTTACACTTTATAAATGTGATTCACATGATATTAACTGAAGTAAAAGAAAATAACACCTCTTATCCTTTACTCGAGCAAATATTAGAGACAGAAGAGAAAAATGAGTGGTTACAGCTAACACAATCAACAAGAAAAACAGCTATCTATTTAAATCAAGGATACGATATTGAGGATATTATTAAAATAAGAAAATTAAAACAAGGAACAATTGAAGATCATATTGTGGAATTGGCCATTGTTGATTCGTCATTTAATATAGATATATATGTTCCACCAGAAGTACAAAGAAACATTATAAAAACTTCAACGAACGGAATAAAGCAGTTAAAATATATCCGTCAATTAGTTCCCGAAGCAAGCTATTTTCAGATACGGCTTGTACTAGCTAAACAAAAAAGTGCGGTGATCGTATAATGAAACAATTACTGAGAGAAAAATTTGGTTATACGTCTTTTAGAGATGGACAAGAAGAAACAATAAAAGCGGTAGTGGCCGGTAAGCATACGTTAGCCATGCTCCCTACTGGTTCTGGGAAGTCTTTATGTTATCAACTTCCAACATTTATGCTCCCAGGCACAACTTTAATTATTTCTCCACTTCTTTCCTTAATGCAGGATCAGGTAGACCAATTACTATTGATTGGGGAAAAACGAGCAATCGCATTTAATTCTTTTTTAAATTATCAAAAAAAAATGTATGCACTTAAAAACTTGCACCAGTATAAGTTTATTTTTACTTCACCTGAAATGCTGCAATCAAAATTGTTCATGGAGAAATTAAGTGAGCTTAATATTACATTACTTGTTGTCGATGAAGCGCATTGTATTTCTCAATGGGGACATGATTTCCGACCGGACTATTTAGCTATTGGCTCTGTAATGAAAGAGTTAGGGCATCCGCCTATATTGGCGTTAACGGCTACGGCAACTGATAAGGTGAAACAGGATATTAAAAAATCTTTAAACATGCAAAACAGTATGGATATTCTATATTCAGTTGACCGACCAAATATCTCATTACATGTTGAGAAAGTAGAAAGTTATCAAGAGAAAATAGATGTGTTAATTAAGAAGATAAGAGCCTTACACGGTCCAGGTATTATTTATTTTTCTAGTAAAAAAACGGCAGAAGTTTGCGCACAATCATTAAAAGAGAATGGCATAAAAAGAGTGAGCATCTATCATGGCGGATTGAATCATGAAGAAAGAATACTTATTCAGCAACAATACATTCATAACCAACTCGATGTGATATGTGCAACAAGTGCATTTGGCATGGGGATTAATAAAGAAAATATCCGTTATGTTATTCATTTTCATATGCCTATGAATATGGAATCTTATTTACAGGAAATTGGTAGAGCTGGGAGAGATGGCAAACCTAGTCTTGCTTTACTGTTATATGCACCTTTTGATGAACAGCTGCCGATGCAGTTGGTAGAATCAGAACTAATTAATGATAGTCAAATGGAAAATTTAAAACGTTTTTTTTTAACAGATTCCCTAAGGTGGTGGGAGTTAGAAAAATACGAAGAGGATATTACAGTAATTGCCAACCTTAGCGAAACATCTATGCGAATATTAAAGGATTTTCATCGTCATGCTATCCTTGATTATAAGGAGGCGACCTCCTTAGATGAACTAAAGGTGATTATGAACAAACAATTCCAGCTTAAATTAGAAGCCATTCAGACTGTTTATCAATATATTCATAGTTCCACATGTAGACGAGAAAAAATCTTACACTATTTTGGTGAACTGCCGACAATAAATATAGGAGACTGCTGCGATCAGTGTAATGGTAGCAACTACCCTGATCTGCAAACTGAAGAGCTGGAGATAATACCCTTATATGAAAATTGGGAAGAGATTTTAAAAGACATTTTATTGAGTGAGACATCCAAAAATGAAGAGTAAATATGAAGAAACCATTCGTTTGTTATCTGATAAAGAATTAAGATTTCATTTATATTTAACACAATTGTTATTACTTTTCATTGCATTGGTTATTGGCCTATTTCTCTTTCATTCATGGGATTCTTTTTTTGCGCTATTCCAATGGGACGGACCATCTATTGCGATTGGTATAATATCAGGATTAGTCATTGTCATGCTTGATATAATAGGGATGCGTGTCCTACCTCCCTCCTATTATAATGATGGTGGGGTAAATATAAGGATATTTAGCTCACTATCACCGGCCCATATCGTAGTAATTACGTTAATTATTGCCTTTAGTGAGGAAGTGTTATTTAGAGGTGTGCTGCAAACTCATTTTGGGTTGATAGTGACTAGTTTAATCTTTGCTCTTGTCCATTATCGTTATTTATTTCAATGGTTTTTATTTATAAATGTCGTTTTATTAAGTTTCTTCATTGGTTGGATATATGAATTAACAGGTAATTTGTTAGCGACAATTATTATGCATTTTATTATTGATTGTTTATTGGGGTTATATATATATAAAAGTCAAAGAGCAGGAAGGGAAGATAGATGAATAGAGAGGCATCATATCGGGAGAAGGCAAAGAGAGATCGCCAAAGATTACAAAAAGTAAATGTAAGTGAAGAGTTGGCAATGGCGGAAATCAGCAGTACAAAAGAAAAACAAACATTGGATAAAAAGTTGGACTACCCACTCATTCGTTTACTTGCAGCATTTTTTATTATGGTACCAATAGTGGCTTTGTCTGTTTATTATCTTGTTCCTATGCTAGCTGATCAGTCTTCAACATCAGCAGAAAAAGAAGATTTTGAAACGGTTGGTATATCAAATAACAGTAATAATGGGTCATCACAAAATGTTGCAGCTGCCCCTGATGATAAGGAAGAAGAGAAGGAAGAACAAGAAAAGGAAAAAGCAGCTGAAGAGGCAAAATTAAAAGAACAAGAAGAAGCTGAACGAAAAAAACAAGAGGAAGAAGAGAAGAAAGCAAAAGAAGAAGCAGCCAAAAAAGAAAAGGAAGAGGCTGAAAAGAAAGCACGGGAAGAAGCTGCACAAAAAGAGAAGGAATTAGCAGAACAAAAGGCGAAAGAAGAGGAAGCAAAAAAACAAGCAACAAAAGTTGTTCAGCATACGGTTCAATCACAAGAAACAATGTATAGAATTGCTATGAATTATTATAAGTCACCCGATGGGATTGCTAAAATTAAGGCTGCTAATAATTTGCCATCTGAGGAAATTTACGTTGGCCAAGTATTAAGGATTCCCCTCGACTAGTCATGAATCTACTCCTCCAATCATATAATGTGGGCAAGCATAGCTATGATTGGGGGGAGTTTATGGAAACAGCAATTAATCAACTAGATGAAAGAACAGACCAAGCAACGAGACAAATGCTTCAAAAAGTAGTTGAAAGAAAAGCGAAATATGATCATTTGAAAGAGTGGCATTTGGTTATTATGTGGCTAGTTGTATTTCTATCATTTGCTTATGTTATTTTTGTGTATTATCAATTTTATTTACCTTATTCCTATTCATTTGCTTCTGTTTTTTCTGTTTATATTAATCATCCATTCAATTTATACAGTATGGTAACGTTAATTGGCTTTTATGGATATATGGTTCTGTTACAACAGAAGCGTGATAAAGCGGAAAAAGAATATCATGCACTTAGATGCGAGATTATCGATAAGAGTAAGGACTTGTGGAAAAAAGAGGATGAGTGGAAAAACAGACATCATGTCTTTAATATGATGAAGAAAAATTATGATATTAATCTGTTTCATGAGAACAAATAATCAGAGTTCAAAGCCATAGGGAATAAAGACATTTAAGTCTATTTCATACGAATGAAGAGAATGAGGAACTGCTCCTAAAACCAACCCCAGTTTGTGACTGTATGACATGAATCATGTGAAAATCTAAGAACTTCTTACAGAACACAAACGGTGATTCAAGGCATCAGTGACAATCGGGCAAGTTCACATGAAATATAAGAGTTGTAGAAACAAAATAAATGATATTTAGGTTGTTCGCTTATAGAGCATCCTTTTTTTATTGACTAACTTAAATTTTAGTACATATAGATGAGGTGGAGTCATGTATATTATTTTAGCAGGTGCATTACTGTTTATTATCGTTGGTGTCGTCGTTTATATGTATAAGGAAGCACATAAAGATACAATTGAAGTGAGAAAGGTTGCAATACAAGGGGTACCAGATAGTCTTGCAGGGTTGAACATTTTTTTCATTTCTGATATCCATCGTAGAGAGCTATCAGGAAAGTTGATTCAAGCTGTTAAAGATAGAAAGGTGGATATCGTATGTATTGGCGGAGATTTAACAGAAAAGGGAGTACCTTTGGCAAGGACGAAACGGAATATAGAAAACCTTGTTTCTATTGCTCCGACTTATTTTGTATGGGGGAATAATGATTATGAAGTGGATTTTCATGAGTTAGATGCATTGCTATTAGATCTCGGAGTGAAAATTCTTGATAATTCAGCAGTCAGTTTTGAAGGCTCAGATGGTAAACGTATCGTGTTGCTTGGAACAGATGATTTTAGTAGGGAAAGAGACCAGATTGATCTTGCAATTGAGGATGCTGGGAATGGCTGTCGTATTCTCATGAGCCATGATCCTGGTATTGTTGACTATTTATTACCAGAATATCAAATCTCGTTTATGATGTCAGGACATACCCATGGTGGGCAAATCCGTATCTTAAACTGGGGACCTTATGAAAAAGGTGGGATGAAACATAAGAACGGTATACCTTATTTTGTAAGTAATGGTTATGGGACAACAGCCTTGCCTTTAAGGCTAGGCGCACCTGCACAAACACATATCCTTTCTTTATATCCAAGTTTAGAAGGAAATGTTAAGGACGACTCACCAACTAAAGTATATACCATACACTAATCACAAGAGTCGGTTCTGGGCAGGGGGCAGGAGAAATGCAATTGGAGCGTTTGAATGATAATAAAATTAAAATTTTGCTTACTTTAGATGATTTGTTTGAGAGAGGCTTGTCAAAGGAAGATATTTGGAAGGACTCTTTAAAATGGCATCAGCTTTTTCAAGATATGCTTGAGGAAGCAAGTGAAGAATTTGACCTTGATATATATGGCACAATCAGTATCGAGATTTTTTCAATGCAAATACAAGGAATGGTTATGATTGTAACGATACAAGAAGAAGTAGAAGAAGAATGGCTTAAGGATGGAATCATTGATTTTCAAGTAGATGTAGACAAACAAGACTATATTTTATATGAATTTGATGATTTTGAGAATATTATTTCATTAAGTCACCGGAAAATATGGAAAGAAGAAGTGGTAAATTCTTTATATGTGTATAACGGACTTTATTATGTATTGATTGAATGCAATAGAAAACAAACGGAAGAAAAACTGATTTCAATTTTAGCTGAATATGGTACCGTTTCTTTTGTGAGTTTATATATTATTAAAGAATACGGAAAAGAATTAATTAGGGACCATGCATTAGAAAAAATCGAACATTATTTTAAATAATGATATTACATTCAAGCAAATAGGATTTAAGTGATCCTATTTGTTTGAATATTCAGGTGCCTTGATGTTTATCGTATTAGTTCTTTGGGAATAGGATGTAATATGGAGCCTATCGCTGAAATGAATTCAACCTAACTCGATAAATACACATGTGTATTTTATGAATGAAATCAGCTATTAAAGGCAAAATAAAATAGATGTAAATATTTTAGAAAATAAGGAAAATACGCAATATTATAGCTTTGGTAGCGTTTACATAAAAATAAGAAAAAATTGCTTTTTCTCCTTGCATAAATAGAGTAAAGGTGTATACTATGTCTTGAAAGCGGACAACTAAAGAATGTGAATTTTTCTAGGAGGTTTCAAATAGTGGCCGATAAAGGTACTGATCATACGAATCAAGAAGATAAAATGGATGTTTTGAAGTCAACTCAAATCGTAATCCACAAAGCGTTGGAGAAACTTGGATATCCAGAAGAGGTTTTTGAACTGTTGAAAGAGCCAATGCGTTTATTAACAGTGAAAATTCCTGTTAGGATGGATGATGGGACGGTGAAAATTTTTACTGGTTACCGTGCTCAGCATAATGATTCAGTCGGTCCTACAAAAGGGGGAATTCGTTTTCACCCTAATGTAACAGAAAAAGAAGTGAAGGCACTATCTATATGGATGAGCTTAAAATGCGGTATAGTCGATCTACCATATGGCGGAGGTAAAGGCGGTATTGTTTGTGATCCAAGGGATATGTCTTTCCGTGAGCTTGAGAGATTAAGTAGAGGGTATGTTAGAGCGATTAGCCAAATTGTTGGTCCTACAAAAGATATTCCAGCTCCAGATGTATTTACAAATTCACAAATTATGGCCTGGATGATGGATGAATATAGTAGAATGGATGAATTTAATTCCCCAGGATTTATTACTGGTAAACCACTTGTACTTGGTGGTTCTCATGGTAGGGAATCAGCAACAGCTAAAGGGGTAACGATCTGTATTCATGAAGCAGTCAAGAAAAAGGGTATTAATTTAAAAGGTGCTCGCGTGGTTGTACAAGGTTTTGGTAATGCAGGTAGCTTCTTAGCGAAGTTTATGCATGATGAAGGCGCAAAAGTCGTGGGTATTTCTGATGCATACGGTGCGCTTCATGACCCTAATGGTTTAGATATTGATTATTTACTTGATCGCCGTGATAGTTTTGGAACTGTAACAAAGTTATTTAATGAGACGATTTCAAATAAAGAGCTACTCGAGCTCGATTGTGACGTATTGGTTCCTGCAGCAATTGAAAATCAAATTACTGAGGAAAACGCACATAATATTAAAGCAAGTATAGTAGTAGAGGCAGCGAATGGCCCAACAACATTAGAAGCGACGCAAATATTAACAGAAAGAGATATTCTTCTTGTGCCTGATGTGCTTGCATCATCCGGTGGTGTAACAGTTTCTTATTTTGAATGGGTACAAAATAACCAAGGCTACTACTGGTCTGAAGAAGAAGTAGAAGAAAAATTAGAAAAAATTCTAGTGAAATCATTCAATAATATTTATGAAACCGCTCAAACACGTAGAGTAGATATGCGCTTAGCTGCGTATATGGTTGGTGTACGTAAAATGGCTGAAGCATCAAGATTTAGAGGTTGGATTTAATTTTCACAATTTCTTACATTTGAAAGAAGGTAAAAAATCTCCTATTATATACATTAGGAGATTTTTTTCAATTCTACATATATAAAATATCATACGGGTCAGTCCAAGAGGTGAATCATCATGAATAAAAAAGATGCGATTGTGGTTGGTGGTGGACCATGTGGATTAGCCGCAGCCATTTGTTTAAAAGAGTTAGGGAAAGATGTTTTAGTCATTGAGAAGGGCAACATTGTTAATGCCATTTATCGTTACCCGACTCATCAAACTTTCTTTAGTTCCAGTCAAAAATTAGAAATTGGTAATATACCGTTTGTAACGGTTGAACATAAACCCAATAGAAATCAAGCACTTACCTATTATAGAGAAGTGGTCAAACGAAAAGCAATCAATGTCAATGCATATGAAAAGGTTGAAAGCATCACAAAGAAAAAAGATAATGATTTCTCTGTGCAAACGGACAAAGCGGAGTACCAATCATCTTATGTTATTGTTGCAACTGGGTATTATGATCAACCAAACTATATGGGGATCCCTGGTGAAGATTTAGATAAAGTCTTTCATTACTTTAAAGAAGCCCATCCGTTTTTTAATAAAGATGTTGTTGTTATTGGTGGGAAAAACTCCAGTGTTGATGCGGCCATTGAATTAGAAAAGGCTGGGGCAAATGTGACGGTTCTCTATCGGGGCGAGGAATATTCAAAAAGCGTTAAGCCGTGGATTTTACCGCAGTTTGATTCACTTGTTCGTCATGAGAATATTCAAATGGAATTTAATGCAAATGTTCAGGAAATAAGAAAAACTTCTGTTGTCTATGAGAAAGAGGGGCAAATCAAGGAAATCGCGAATGATTTTGTCTTTGCCATGACTGGTTATCATCCAGATCATCCATTTTTGCAATCAATAGGCATTAAAAAAGACGAAAAAACTGGAAAACCTGAGCATCATCCTGAAACAATGGAGACCAATGTAGAAGGTATATATATTGCTGGCGTGATTGCAGCGGGTAATAATGCCAATGAAATATTTATCGAGAATGGTAGGCATCATGGAGAAATCATTGCCAACGCGATAAAAGAGAAAGAACAATAAACAAACAAATTCAGACGAGAATATGAGCTTAAGTAAACCCGAACTTTATGCAAAACACTTTTCAATGGTGCTTTGCTTTGTTCGGGTTTTCAAATGATATGGCATCACTTGTCAATACCATTAGCCTTTTGTAAAGGCTGATTTCTCCATATGTTGAAATTTTGACGCTTACTATCATTAAGATCTTCACAACTGCCAAAGGAGTTAGCAATCAACTCAGTACACTTTCCATCTAATAGATGCAATAAAGAAATTCAGTAAATCATACTTTTATAGTTGAAACATTTCTTCAAGTTTTTCCAAAGGCATCCTACTTTCCAAAGCGATTAATAGTTTAATACGAGCTTTTTGCCCATTTAATCCATTAGAAAAAATGAGGCCAAGCTCTTTTAATTCTTTGCCCCCTCCAGGATAACCATAAACATCTTGGGCAATGCCATTAAAGCATCTTGATACGATAATAATAGGAATCTTTCTAGCAAGTAAATCTTTTATACCAGGAAGCATGGCTGGAGGAAGGTTTCCTTGCCCAAGCGCTTCAATCACCAATCCATCGCATGTAGTTTGTGCAATGGCTCCTAATAGGGTAGAGTCCATGCCGGCATGAGCTTTAATGAGCATCACTTGTTTATCAGCTTGTTCGATTTCGAAATGTGCATGTTGAACAGGGAGGTGATGAAAAAGTACACCCCTTTTTGTGACTATACCTATGGGTCCATATTGAGGACTTTGAAAGGTCGAGACGTTGCTAGTATGTGTCTTTGTCACATTTTCAGCTGTGTGAATCTCATCATTCAGCACTACTAAAACGCCTTTTCCATCCGCTTCATCACAAATGGCTACACGAATAGAAGAAATCAGATTATATAATCCATCTGAGCCAATTTCATTACTAGAGCGCATAGCCCCAGTCACAACAATCGGCAAAGAACCCTTTACTGTTAAGTCAAGAAAATAAGCGGTTTCTTCCAATGTATCAGTACCATGTGTAATGACAACACCAGATACCTTATCCTTGTAAGAATGAATTAAGTTTCGTAATATAAGCATTTCTTTTTGCGTAATATGGGGAGAGGGTAATTGAAATGGTTCTTCGACGATCAAGTGCGCAAGCTCATTTAACTCTTTTGTTTGTCTTGTTAATGGGTTTTCTTCATTTGTTAATACTGCACCTGTTTCAACATCCTCACTCATAGAAATGGTCCCACCTGTATGAATTAGGAGTATTTTCTTTTTATCCAACTTGGTACCTCCAATTAATATGTAATTATTTTGGTAAATTTATTTTCAATCTTACCTATACATGATACGATTAAAGAAAAGCTTTGAAAAGAGGAACAGCCCATGCTGGGATTAATATCTGCTGCCATTGCTCCTGGCTTGGCATTATTAAGTTACTTTTATTTAAAAGATCAATATGAGACTGAGCCCTTTTCGATGGTTTTTAGAACCTTTTTATTTGGGGCACTTCTTGTGTTTCCCATAATGTTTATCCAATATGTATTTGAAGTAGAACAAGTGTTTACTTCTCATTTTGTTTCTGCTTTTCTTTCTTCTAGTATGCTTGAGGAATTTTTTAAGTGGTTTATCCTACTTATTATTATTTACCCCCATGTGCACTTTGATGAACCGTATGACGGCATTGTCTATGGCGCAGCAGTATCACTTGGGTTTGCAACATTGGAGAATATCTTTTATTTATTGACACTTGGTATAGAGCATGCGCTAGGTCGTGCGTTATTCCCGGTTTCTAGTCATGCTCTTTTTGGTGTAATTATGGGCTATTATTTAGGAAAAGGAAAGTTTTCGAAAAAATCTAGAGGGAAATGGCTATGCCTATCTCTAGCAACTCCTTTTCTTTTGCATGGAACATATGATTATATTTTATTAACATTAGAAAATTGGTTGCTGTTTATTGTTCCATTTATGATCTTTCTTTGGTGGATGGGGCTAAAAAAAGCCAAACAAGCGAGAATACTAAGTGCTAAATATAATCAATCATTAGAAGATACAAGAACAAATTATGGTTAACATAGGTTAAAAAGAGGCTATGAGTAATGAGTTTCAGATAAAGTAAGAAGGTGGATTTGAGTACACTCAAATCCGCCTTCTTTTCTTTTTGTCAAATCACCAAACTCCCTACGGCTGACGGATACCTTCTAAAGAAAAATAAGTAATCAGAACATTTAACATAGAAGTTGAATTTTATAAAAATCGTTAAATCTCAAGCGTACTAGCCTCTATTTGATGACCACCCTGTAAATGCTATATTTATCCAAATGATTTTCTCATTGAATTTGTATAAAAAGCCAATTGGAACAAAAAATAGATGTATTGTTAGCTTCCTCGCTGATTAGTAAACGTGAAAAAAGATGAGATCGAGGATTAACTGTTACAGCCATCATTTTTTGCCTGCAAAACGCCATATTAGCTTACCTGATTGTTTAACAGATGAAAAGATGTATTTTTGGAGGTTAGTACGATGAAACAACTATTGATGTTTACTAAAGTGATGCTAATACTACTGCTTATAGCGACGACTATTCCAATGGCTGAATTGGATAAGTCGGCAAATGCTTTTTCGAATCAAGTGATTAGACAAGGAGCGATAGGCGATGATGTCATTGAGCTACAAGCAAGATTGCAATATTTAGGATTCTATAATGGTAAAATCGATGGGGTCTTCGGATGGGGCACCTATTGGGCATTACGTAATTTCCAATATGAATTTGGCTTGGATATAGATGGGCTTGCTGGTTCTGGTACGAAGGAAAAGTTGGTGAGTGCGTCAAATTATGATAAGCAATATGTGAAGAATCAAATTAATCAAGGGAATTCATTTACACATTATGGCGGCACGGATTTAAGTCAACAAGCACCTGCTAATAATAGTGGATCAAATCAAAATGATGGTAATGCATCAAGTGGTAATTCCGGTGGTACAACTTCAGCAAATGTTCCTAGTGGATTCTCGGAAAACGACATACAAATGATGGCAAATGCGGTATACGGTGAGGCGCGTGGCGAACCTTATATAGGGCAGGTAGCGGTAGCGGCAGTAATATTGAACAGAGTAGAAAGTGCGTCTTTTCCAGATACGGTTTATGGTGTAATCTTTGAACCAAGAGCATTTACGGCGGTTGCAGATGGGCAAATTTGGCTAACACCTAATGAAACAGCGAGGGAAGCAGTGATAGATGCTATTAATGGCTGGGATCCGAGTGGAGATGCCCTTTATTACTTTAATCCAGATACTGCAACAAGTCCATGGATTTGGACAAGGCCACAAATTAAAAAAATTGGACAACATATTTTCTGTAAATAAGGAGTGAAGTCACGTGTTAAAAGGAATACTCATAACTGTTCTTTCAGTTGGTGTTATCGGAACTGCTGTCTGGGGTTATCAAGAACATCGTGAGAAAAATGCGATATTAATTAACGCAGAAAACAATTATCAACGTGCATTTCATGAACTCACTTATGAAATCGATGTATTACATGATAAAATCGGATCTACATTGGCAATGAATTCTAGAAGTTCACTGTCTCCTGCGCTTGCGGATGTTTGGAGAATTACCTCTCAAGCACATTCAGATGTAGGTCAACTACCACTATCCCTTTTACCATTTAATAAGACGGAAGAATTTTTAGCACAAATTGGTGAGTTTAGTTATAAGGCAGCGATTAGAGACTTGGATAAAGACCCATTGACTGATGAAGAATATCAGTCTTTACAAGGATTATATAAGCAGGCAGCAGATATTCAATCAGAATTACGGAATGTGCAGCATATGGTCGTCAAAAATGACTTACGTTGGATGGATGTAGAAACAGCGCTTGCTACAAATAATGAAGCAGCAGATAATACAATTATAGACGGCTTTCAAACCGTCGAAAAAACAGTTGAGGGATACGATGAAACGGATTTAGGTCCCGCATTTGTAAATATGCAAAAGAAAGATGAGAACTATCAATACTTAGAAGGAAAAGAAATATCTAAAAAAGAAGCTGTATCAGAAGCGAAGAAATATGCGCAATCCCCTGATGATGTTAAAGCAACCGTGGCAGAAAATGGCGAAGGATCGGATTATGGATTTTTTAGTGTATCACTAAGGTCTCCTAAAGAAAGTATAGAAACCAATTTAGATATTACTAAAAAGGGCGGTTATCCTATTTGGCTTATCACGGCAAGAGATGTAAAACAACAAAAAATTAGTCTGGAAGATGCTCATCAATCAGCAGTGAAATTTTTAAGGGATAATGAATTTGAAGATCTTGATCTATTTGAAAGTGTGCAATATGATCAAATGGGCGTGTTTACATTTGTGTCTAAACAGGACGATGTAAGAATTTACCCAGATTCAATTAAGATGAAAGTAGCATTAGATAATGGGCAAATTTTAGGATTTTCAGCAGAGGATTATTTGAAATCCCATCATAAGCGAGATATTCCTCAAGCTGTGTTAGCAAAAGAGGAAGCAAGAGAAAAAATCAATAGTCAGCTTAAAATTATGGATGACCGTTTAGCGATTATATTGAATGATAGTAATGAAGAAGTACTTTGTTATGAATTTACTGGGACATTAGGTGAAGACACGTATCGCATCTATATTAATAGTGAAAATGGAAGAGAAGAAAAAGTAGAAAAATTGCAAAATGCAGAACCGATTTATGAAGATGTGGTATAAGGCAAATAAGGACCCGAAAAGGGTTCTTTTTGTTTTTTTATGGAAATCATTGGCTAAATAAAGACATGAAGATGAAATATAAACGTAGAAAAAAATTAGGACTAAATAGAGTAATGCGATTATACCATGATGTTAATAAATCTCATCTCATTCAAATAAAAATATAGTTCTTTTGTAACAGTTAAGTGATAAAATAAGGAAAAGTAGAAAAGATTAGGAGGGAATACATTGTCACCAGGTGATCAATTGTATATAGAACATTATCTATCAAGTGAGGGCAAGTACATATCTAGAATTGCTGAAATTAAAGAGGATATAATACATATTCATTATCCCGTTTGTTTACAAACGAATCGGAAAATGTACTTAGTAGATGGAAGAAGAATTAAGTGTGTTGCTTACAATGCAAATGGGAAAATGTTTTTCTTCTCTGGAAGAGTGGTCGGTCGAATGATGCAGTCAACACCATTATTGAAAATTGCTTATGCAAAAGAATTTACTCATGAGAAGGAACAAATGAGGGAGTATGTTAGAGTTGATTTCAATGAATCTGTTGAAATTCAACCCGTAGGTGAAGGGATGTCTCACTCTATTATAGGGATAAGTAGAAATATAAGTGCAGGGGGAATAGCTGTAGTTGTTAATCATTTCACCTATTTGTATAAACCATCGCCCTATTTATTGCGTTTTACACTTGTGATAGAAGGTAAAAAGCGTTCCTTTGTTTTAGCGTCAGAATATGTAAGGAAAGAGGCATTAGCAGATGGGCGTCTCGTTATATCATTTAGATTTCCACAAATAAATGCAGAAGATAGACAAGCAATGATGAGGTTTTGCTTCGAACAACAGTTACTTCATATGAAGAAAAGTAAACAATCTTAAGCAGAACAGCATAAAATCTCTTTTGTGTCTCCATAATGATTAATGGGGGTGGAAGGGTGAAAGTATTCGAACGTACACTCATACTATTAATCATTTTTCATCTTGGGTTGTTACTATTATTTCAAACCGTTTTTCATTATTTACATCTATTTCCGGATTTTAATGAAGTGACAAGATATGAAGGAGTGAATCATCATTTAGATTATAATGATGAGGAAGTATTTTACTTAAATAGGCCTTAACTTGATTTTATGATGAAAGTCAGGCCAACAGAAACAATAGCTTTACAGACCTTTTGGATTGTTCTTCCTGAGAACATCCTTTTTTAGTGTTTCTCTTATTTTTTTAAAACGACCATATTATTTTAATTAATAAAAAGACTCCTTATTAGAAGAGGGGATTATTAATGACACATAATCATTACAACTAATTAAGTGAATTTATGATAGAATATAAAACGTAAAGAATATATTTGTATAGGTATTTCAGGAGGGTTTATGAATAAAATATCAATTGCCATAGATGGACCTGCAGCAGCGGGGAAAAGTACAGTTGCTAAAATCATAGCTGAGAAGCTTCATTATATTTATATAGATACAGGGGCGATGTATCGCGCGTTAACATTTAAAGCGTTGCAGTCAGAAATAGATATAAATGATGAAGAATCATTAATTCATTTGTTAAAAGAGACAGACATTGTCTTAAATCCTGGAGAATCTGGCCAACGTATTCTTTTAGATGGGTTAGATGTTTCTACGGAAATTAGAACAGCTGAAGTAACTAATTCAGTCTCTACGGTTTCTAAACATAAGCAGGTAAGAGAAGAAATGGTTGCCCGTCAACAACGCTTCGGTCAAGAAGGTGGTGTAGTGATGGATGGCCGTGATATTGGTACACATGTTTTACCTGATGCAGAAGTAAAAGTGTTTCTTTTAGCATCAGTGGATGAACGAGCAGCTCGACGCCACGCTGAAAACTTAGAAAAGGGTTTTCCTTCAGATTTAGCTCTTCTAAAAGAGGAAATTGCTAATAGAGATAAGTTAGATTCGGAAAGGGAAGTTGCACCACTCAAAAAAGCTGAGGATGCAGTGGAATTGGATACAACATCACTAAGCATTCACGAAGTTGTTGATAGAATTATGAAGTTGGTTGAGGAAAGGATTCAATAATATGAGTGTATATACATTTGCACGCTCTTTAGTATACGGCTTATTAAAGCCCGTTTATCGCATGGATGTGAAAGGTAGGGAGAATGTCCCAGCAGAAGGTGGCGTCCTTTTATGTTGCAATCATATTGATAACCTAGATCCGCCAATTGTAGGGATTACAGCGCCACGAGACATTCACTTTATGGCAAAAGAAGAGTTGTTTAACGTGCCAGTTTTAGGGAAGTTATTACCACATCTGAATGCTTTTTCTGTAAAAAGAGGAATGAGTGATCGTGAAGCGTTGAGAAAAGGGTTAAAGGTTCTTAAAGAAGGGCATGTTTTAGGTTTATTTCCAGAAGGGACGAGGAGTAAAACGGGAGAAGTTGGTAAAGGTCTTGCTGGTGCAGGGTTCTTTGCTCTTCGTTCTGCTGCTGCTGTCGTACCTTGTGCCATCATTGGCCCGTATAAACCTTTTAAGAAATTAAAAGTTGTCTACGGAAAGCCTATCCCAATGGATGAAATCCGGGCAAACAAAGTCAACGCAGAAGAAACAACGGATATCATTATGAATGAAATTAAAAAATTAATCGAACAGAATCGCTAAACCTTCTTACTTGACAAAAGGTGCTATTTGTAAGAAGTTTATAAAAAGGCATTTTATATTTCAGGATCAAAGTGGTTTTACAACTCTAGTTTATTTAGTGCAATTTACACTTTGTAAGATTGCATTTTATAAGTGGAAAATGAAATTAGCCATTGGATTAAGGAGGAATACATATGTCAGAAGAAATGAATGAAATTGAAGTAGCAAATTTTGAAGTTGGCGATAAAGTAAATGGTAAAGTGACAAAAGTAGAAGAGAAGCAAGTGATTGTCGATATCGAAAATAGCAAATTAGATGGTATTATTCCAATTAGTGAACTATCAAGTCTTCATGTAGAAACAGCTAGCGATGCTGTTGCAGAAGGTGATGAACTACAATTAGAAGTGTTAAAAGTAGAAGAAGAAGCGCTCGTACTATCTAAGCGCAAAGTAGATGCTGAAAAGTCTTGGGAACAGCTAGAACAAAAATTTAATGACGGTGAAGTTTTTGATGCTGAAATCAAAGATGTTGTTAAAGGTGGATTAGTCGTAGACCTTGGAGTTCGCGGATTTGTACCAGCTTCTTTAGTTGAAGCACATTTTGTTGAAGATTTCTCAGATTATAAAGGTCAAACATTAGCTTTTAAAATTGTTGAGTTAGATAAAGATAAAAATCGTTTAATTCTTTCTCATCGTGTAGTTGTTGAAGAGGAACAAGGAAAGCAAAAGAAAGAATTACTTGGTTCGCTTGAAGCTGGAAGCGTGATTGATGGAACTGTACAACGTATTACAGATTTCGGTGCTTTTGTTGATATCGGTGGTGTTGATGGTTTAGTCCATATTTCACAACTTTCTTATGAGCATGTTGCTAAGCCTTCGGATGTTGTTACAGAAGGTCAATCTGTCAAAGTAAAAGTACTAAGTGTAGATAAGGATAATGAACGAATTTCACTATCTATTAAAGATACTTTGCCTGGTCCATGGGATGGTATTGCTGAAAAAGCCCCTAAAGGTAGTGTGTTAGAAGGCACAGTGAAAAGACTTGTATCTTATGGTGCTTTTGTAGAAGTATTCCCTGGAGTGGAAGGGCTTGTTCATATTTCTCAAATCGCACATAAACATATTGCCACACCACATGAAGTATTAAAAGAAGGTCAAGCAGTGCAAGTGAAAGTCCTTGATGTGAATGAGAACGATGAAAGACTTTCTCTAAGCATTAAAGATCTTGTTGAAAAAGAAGAAGAACCAACTGATTATGAACTGCCTGAAGAGTCTAAAGGGTTCCAATTAGGTGAAATGATTGGTGAACAGTTAAAGAAATTAAATAAATAATGGTGGTAGTATAGTGACGAGAGCAAAGAGAAAATGGGATCATATTCAATATGCGCTAACAACTGGTCAAACGAATAACGCTGGATTTGATTGTGTTTCTTTTGTACATCAAAGCTTACCTAACACATCTCTCTCAAAGATTCATTTGGGAACGAAAATAGGCGAACTACAACTCAGTTCGCCTATTTTTATCAATGCAATGACCGGTGGCGGTGGTGCAAAGACACTTGAAATTAATCGCCTGCTCGCGCGGGTGGCTAAAGAGACAGGGGTAGGGATGGCAGTAGGCTCGCAGATGGCAGCAATAAAAAATTCAGAAGAACGCTTTTCGTATGAAATTGTAAGGAAAGAAAATCCATATGGACTAATATTTGCCAATTTGGGTAGCGAAGCCACGGTAAATCAAGCCAAAGATGCTGTAGAGATGATACAAGCAGATGCATTACAAATTCATGTAAATGTCGTCCAAGAGCTAACGATGCCAGAGGGAGATCGTGATTTTTCGCATGCCCTCATGCGTATCGAGAAGATTGTAAATCACTTAGATGTACCAATTATCGTTAAAGAAGTAGGATTCGGTATGAGTCGTGAAGCAGTAGAAAAGCTAAAAGGTGTTGGCGTTAATATTGTGGATGTTGGTGGTTATGGTGGCACTAATTTCTCTAAAATTGAAAACGAACGAAGAGAGAGGGTACTGTCGTTCTTTGATGGATGGGGGATTCCGACTGCTACTTCCATTGTTGAAGCACAATCACATAGTGATATAACGATACTTGCATCTGGTGGAATTCAGACGAGTATGGATATTGCAAAAGCTATTGCGCTTGGTGCTAACGGTGTAGGTATGGCAGGGTATTTCTTGAAGATCTTAGTGGATTCTGGTTATGAAGCAGTAGTAAAAGAAGTGACTTCCCTTCATGAAGAATTAAAAATAATTATGACAGCTATAGGTGCAAGCAATCTTAACGAATTACAACTTGCCCCCCTTATTTTTAAGGGAGAAGTGCTTGAGTGGTTGCAACAGCGACAAATGGATACACATACATACAGTACAAGAATGATTCATTCAAAATAATGTTTAAAAAAAGAGGCTACTTACAAAAGTAGTCTCTTTTTTTACGTTAAAAGTCTATTGATTTTTAAACTTTATCATTAATCAAATCATAAAAAAGAAGAGCGCGACTTTGTTGACTGAATACAAAACAAAAGTCGCGCTAATACGCGAAAAGGACAAAAATACTTAAAGTAAAACAGTTAAATAAAGCGTAATCGCGTTACTAAGAGGTTTACACAATTCTTTTAAGTTATTCATTATTATTTAATTTGCGTGCATTTTCTGGACTTTGCATTGATGTTGCCCCGTCGTATTGAATACTTTGGTCACGATCTGATTCTACTCTCTTACTGCTTTTTAGTTTTTTTTCCTGACGATCTTTTCCCATATCTACACCTCCTAATTATTAAGATAAGAAATCAGACATTTTTTATTCAAATAGATTAAACTACATATTTTCTACCCATAATGGGGATAGTAGGAGGTGTATTTATTTGGAAGGTCTTTTCTTTTATTGGATTGCTTGGTCGCTTTGGATTATTGTCACATTTTTCGTAAGTAAGGCAAATACATACCGTTATTTAGCGTCATTCGCACTATTATTGCTTATTATCATTACGCCTTATCATTTTTCAATTGGAACGACAGCAATTGGTGTGAGTTTCTTTCTTCTCTACATTGCCGCTAGTTTTCTCTTTGTAAAATCGCAATGTGGTCATCCTCTCTATTTGGTTACATGTATGCTCATTGTCTCATTTGCTTACTGTGCTTTTCTCTGCTTTGAGATGTTTGATCCAATTTGGGTTGTTTTTAACCGTGACTGGATGTTAGCCGGTATGTTAGCGTGTTTAGTCATACTTCTTCATAAGCAAGCGTTAAGCCGTATTTGTATATTAATATTTGCTGCATTAAACGGGGAGGTAATATTTGCCCTTATTATTCAAAAGTATGGCTTTCCTTTCCAAATTGGATCTTTTGGCTTTCTTGATGTCCTAAGTATGGCATTTGTAGTTGTTTCTGGATGGAATATGATTGAATATTTGGCTGCTTACCTAGAAAGAAACTTAAACCCATTAGTAAAGGAGAAGCAAAATTATCATGAATGAATATATCTATCCAGTTGTTTTAGGTGTAATTGTTGGCACATTAACAAGGATTTATATGTTAAGAACAGATTATCGACAGTACCCAACCTATCTACATGGGAAGATTATTCATATTGCTTTAGGTTTTATCGCTGCTGGATTAGGCAGTGTTGCCATCCCGTCAATCATGGAGGAGGATTTTACTGCAATTACCTTCTTAACCGTTGCTGCTTCACAGTTCCGTGAGGTTAGAAATATGGAAAGAAATACGTTAACTGAGTTAGATAGTTATGAAATGGTTCCCCGAGGTAGGACTTATATAGAAGGAATTGCTATTGCCTTTGAAAGCAGGAATTATTTAGTCATGTTTACATCTCTTATTACTACATTATTTTACCTCTTATTTAATCTTTGGGTAGCAATTATCGCTGCTGCTATTGCCGTCGTGTTATCAAAAGTAATGATGAGTGGTGGTAAGTTATCAGATATCGTGGAAATCAAATATGTAAAGCCGCATTTCGACGGAGCCGGATTATATGTTGATAACATTTATATTATGAACATTGGACTTCCGGAAAGACAAGAAGAAATTTTAAAGTATGGGATGGGTTTTATTCTGGTTCCGAAAAATTTTAATGTAAATACGACCATTGCAAATTTAGGGCAAAGACAAGCGATATTACATGATGTTTCAACGGCTCTAGGGGTCGTTACGGATTCCGGTGCCCCAGCACTTGTGCCATTAGCTAAACGGGATTTAGATGATGGGCGGGTAGGGGTATTCATTCTTCCTCAAGAAAGAACAGTTGAAAAAGCAATTAAAGTAATTGGTGGTGTACCAACTCTGGAAAATGCAATAAAAATGCCAAAAGAAATGCATGTACCGAAATAAAGGGAGGGACAAATGATGGAAATCAATAAATTTGTACTTGCAGTTATTACTACAAACCCAAAGAAAGTCCCTAGTGGTGCAGCCGTGTTTCATTGTGAGGATAAAAGAGAAATGGAAGTGATTGCTACAAATTTAGAAGCTATTTTAGACGGAATCGCTCATATGCTGACTGAAGAAATGTACGTGATTGTCCGCCATTAAATAATGAATATGCAGCTTCTCCTTGTAAGGAAGGTGGCTGTTTGGTAATATATTATAGTTGAACCCTTCATTAGTTGAAGGGTTTCTTTTAAATCAAATTTGCTTACATTAAATTAATATAAGCAAGTATTTTAATGAAATTGAGGGGTGATGTTCGTGACAAAACCAGTACTGGCAATTGTCGGACGTCCAAACGTAGGAAAATCTACTATTTTTAACAGAATTGTTGGTGAACGAATTTCAATCGTTGAAGATATTCCTGGCGTTACAAGAGATCGCATTTATAGTTCTGCAGAATGGTTAACTCATGACTTTAATATTATTGATACAGGTGGCATAGATATTGGGGACGAGCCCTTTTTAGAACAAATTCGTCAACAAGCTGAAATCGCTATCGACGAGGCTGATGTGATCGTTTTCTTAGTAAACGGTCGTGAAGGTGTGACATCTGCGGATGAAGAAGTAGCGAAAATTTTGTATAAAGCAAAAAAGCCTGTTGTTCTTGGAGTCAATAAAATTGATAATCCAGAAATGAGACAAATGATTTATGACTTTTATTCCCTAGGCTTTGGTGAACCGTTTCCAATCTCAGGATCACATGGTTTAGGTTTGGGTGATTTATTAGATGAGGCAGCTAAGAGCTTCCCTAATCATGAAGAAAATCAATACGATGATGATGTCATAAAGTTCTCGCTTATAGGCCGTCCAAATGTAGGGAAATCATCTTTAGTAAATGCTATTCTAGGAGAAGATCGCGTCATTGTTTCTAATGTAGCAGGAACGACAAGAGATGCGATTGACTCACAGCTTAAGTATAATGGTGATGAGTATGTCATTATAGATACAGCGGGTATGCGGAAAAAAGGTAAAGTGTACGAAACGACTGAGAAATATAGTGTGTTACGTGCTTTAAGAGCCATAGAACGTTCTGACGTTGTTCTCATTGTACTAGATGGAGAAGAAGGTATCATTGAACAAGATAAGCGAATTGCAGGCTATGCACATGAAGCTGGTAGGGCTGTCATCATTGTTGTGAATAAATGGGATGCTGTTGAAAAAGATGAGAAAACAATGAAGAAGTTCGAACAAAATATTAGGGATCATTTCCAATTCCTTGATTACGCACCGATTGTTTTTCTATCAGCATTGACAAAGAAAAGAATTCATACATTGATTCCAATGGTGAACATTGCTAGTGAAAATCATATGATGCGCGTGGAAACAAATGTTTTAAATGATGTTATAATGGATGCAGTGGCAATGAACCCAACACCAACAGATAAGGGAAGAAGACTGCGAATATATTATGCTACCCAAGTAGCAATCAAACCGCCGACCTTCGTCGTATTTGTTAATGATCCTGAGCTTCTACACTTCTCTTATGAAAGATTTCTTGAAAACAGAATTAGAGATGCTTTTGGATTTGAAGGGACGCCAATTAAAATTATTGCAAGAGAGCGAAAATAAACTATTCACTATTAGCATAGTAAAAGCGGACAGCTGTACGATTTGATGTCTCATCATTTCATAATAGCTGTCCCTTACATAATGATGTTTCTAGCTTTATGGGACCAGCGGCTCTTTAGTATATGCCAATTAATAAAGGTAAAAAAACGACTATTCTTCCGCTGTACTAACGTTTTTCTCAGATTGGCGGTTCCTTTCCTTCTTTTAAATAGGCGAAATGAATTGAAATGAGGTGAATGCAAGATGAGTCAAAAAGAAAAAATAGCTGTTATTGGTGCCGGAAGTTGGGGTACAGCCCTTGCGATGGTGCTGGCAGATAATGACCATGAAGTGCGTTTATGGGGTCACAAGGAAAAACAAATCAAAGAAATTAATGAAAACCATACAAACGAGGCATATTTACCTGCGATTTCTTTACCAAAAAATATCGTAGGTTATACAAAGCTTGATCAAGTATTAGAAGGTATCGAAACAATCATTTTAGCTGTACCTACGAAAGCAATTAGAGAAGTTTTACAGAGCATAGCTGAAGTGAGAAAAGAACCACTGACCATCGTACATGTGAGTAAAGGGATTGAACCAGATACTTCAAAAAGAATTTCCGAAATGATTGAAGAAGTGACACCTAAAGCCCTTTTAAAAGATGTGGTTGTTCTATCAGGGCCTAGTCATGCAGAAGAAGTGAGTTTGCGTCACCCGACAACTGTAGCTGTCTCCTCTAAAAATATGAAGGCAGCTGAAAAAGTCCAAGATTTATTTATTAACCAAAACTTTAGAGTATACACTAATCCGGATATTGTTGGCGTTGAAATTGGTGGCGCATTAAAAAACATTATTGCATTAGCAGCCGGCATTTCAGATGGACTTGGTTATGGAGATAATGCTAAAGCAGCGCTAGTAACTAGAGGATTAGCAGAAATCACCAGACTAGGTGTAAAAATGGGCGCAAGTCCGCTAACTTTCTCAGGTCTAGCTGGCATAGGTGATTTAATTGTGACTTGTACAAGTACTCATTCGAGAAACTGGCGTGCAGGGAATCTTCTAGGCAAAGGCAAAAACTTAGATGAAGTATTAGAAAATATGGGTATGGTTGTTGAAGGTGTTCGAACAACAAGGGCAGCCTATCAATTAGCAGAGAAATACGATGTGCAAATGCCCATAACTTCTGTTCTATATGACATTTTATTTAATGATATCGATGCTAAAGATGGAGTTGACCGTCTAATGGCGCGTACAAAAACAAATGAAATGGAAGATATTGCGGATATTTTTATGGCGCAAAATCAAGATTAACTAATAATTTGGTGCTGTTTATAAAAATATAGGCATATGAGGAGACGGGCGGCTTATCCTTTGCATACAATGCCTTTGAAGCAAACTGGTAAAATGAACAGGGTGAATAGGGTATTTTAGTCATTTGCCGAGGATAAGGGAGCCCCTTCTTATTCCTCGGTTATTTTTTATACTTTGACTTGCTATGTTACCATTCATATAAATGGAGAATAAGAAGTCAAAGAGGGGATTCCTACAATGGATATTGAGAATGTTCAATTAGTCAAATAATTGCTTGCCTTTTACTGCAATACATAAAATTATCTGATAATGCTGTCAAAGCGAACGAACTGTATGGTATAATACAATTCGGAAAAAGGAGTGAATGAGATGTCACCTGGTTTAATGAAAATGTGGATTGCCCTTGCTTCAATGGGCTTTATGTTTATTGCTATTTTACTTATTTATTTAAGTCGGTTTAAGTTGAAAAATGGGGTATTGAAAGGGGTAACTGCTCTATTTGCCTATAGTTTTATGGTAGTAAGTGGTCTCATTATTTTTCTAGTCGTATTTAGCGGTCCCGTTTCAGAATAGAACATCGCAAGGGGTTTTCCCTGAAAATACATAATTAAAGGTTGATGTATATGAAAAAAAAGAGCTATTTAACTAGCTTATTTATACTCATAACCCTTCTTTTATCTGGATGTATGTATCCAGAAGAAGAAAGAGCAAAGAATCAAATTCCTTACGAGGATGAAATTAATCGCGTACAAACAGCCATCAAGCAATATCAAGATGAGACAGGTGGTCTATTACCTATAAAAACGACCGAAGAAGATACACCGCTTTTTCAAAAATATCCAATTGATTTTAAGAAACTTGTACCAAAGTATATGGCTGAGTATCCTAGCAATGCATTTGAATCCGGAGGCGTTTTTCAATATGTACTGATTGATGTTGAAGATGATCCGAAAGTGAAATTGTCTGATTTACGTATTGCTGATGAAATCAGAGATATTACTCTTCGAATTCGCATGGAAGGATATCCACCATATAAGGATAATATCGGTGAAAATGTATACTCATTAGATTTCTCTAAAATCGGTTATAATGAAGAACCGAAAGCTGTTAGTCCGTTTAGTGGTAACGAACTATCGTATGTGGTGACAAGCGACGGAGAAGTATTCGTTGATTATCGTACCGACTTAATGCAATTAATGGAGGCTGGGGATCTTAAAGCTGAAAACAGTGATATTCGCTTCCATTTAGTTGAAGATTCACCCTTTGTACCATCTTATTCATTACCGTATACAATAGATGAAAAAAAGAATGAACCAATATTTTTAGTGAATTAGTCATAACCCTCTCTCTACAAAATATATTGTAGAGGGAGGGTTTTTTTCTCTTTTAATACAATAATGAAAAGCAACAATTGATTGCATAAAGAAAAAGTGAGAAAGGGGATTTTTTTAAAAAGTTGGCATATTCATATCGGACAACATCATAGATATATAGTGTACAAATATAAATTATTGGATAATATTATCCCACTAACTCATGATTCAGGAGGGGATCACTTGGAAAAGGTAGATATTTTTAAAGATATTGCCGAACGAACAGGCGGTGATATCTATTTTGGAGTAGTAGGTGCAGTCCGTACTGGAAAATCGACATTTATTAAGAAATTCATGGAGCTAGCAGTCCTCCCAAATATGGACAATGAGGCTGATCGAGCACGTACCCAGGATGAGCTCCCTCAAAGTGCAGCAGGAAAAACAATTATGACTACAGAACCAAAGTTTGTGCCGAATCAAGCTGCTAATGTCCATGTAGATGAAGGCTTGGAGGTAAATATCCGTCTTGTTGATTGTGTTGGATATACAGTCCCAGGAGCAAAAGGATATGAGGATGAAAATGGTCCAAGAATGATCAATACTCCTTGGTATGAGGAGCCGATTCCATTTCACGAAGCTGCTGAAATCGGTACAAGAAAAGTCATTCAAGAACACTCTACAATTGGTGTCGTCATTACGACAGATGGTACAATTGGAGAAATTCCTCGCGCAAACTACATCGAGGCTGAAGAAAGAGTAATTGAAGAGCTGAAAGAAGTAGGAAAACCATTTATTATGGTCATCAATAGTGTGCAACCACACCATCCGGCAACGGAGGATCTTCGTTTGAAGCTATCAGAGAAATATGATATCCCTGTACTTGCTATGAGTGTAGAAGGAATGAGGGAATCTGATGTATATAGCGTGATGCGAGAAGCGTTGTACGAATTCCCTGTTTTAGAAGTAAATGTAAACTTGCCAAGTTGGGTAATGGTCCTCCACGAAGATCATTGGTTACGTGAGAGTTATCAAGAAGCCGTAAAAGAGACTGTCAAAGATATTAAGAGGTTACGAGATGTTGATCGTGTTGTACATCAGTTTAGTGATTTCGAATTTATTGATCGTGCAGGCTTAGCCGGTATAGAAATGGGTCAAGGGATCGCTGAAATTGATTTATATGCGCCTGATGATTTATATGATGAAGTATTAAAAGAAATTGTCGGTGTTGAAATACGTGGCAAAGATCATCTTCTTGAACTGATGCAAGAATTTGCCCATGCAAAATCAGAATATGATCAAATCTCAGATGCGCTTAGAATGGTGAAACAGACAGGATATGGCATCGCAGCTCCATCACTGTCTGATATGAGTTTAGATGAGCCTGAAATAACAAGGCATGGTTCAAGGTTTGGGGTTCGTTTGAAAGCTGTTGCACCGTCTATTCATATGATCAAAGTTGATGTCGAATCTGAATTTTCTCCGATTATCGGAACAGAGAAACAAAGTGAAGAATTAGTTCGTTACTTAATGCAAGACTTTGAAGATGATCCCCTTTCAATTTGGAATTCAGATATCTTTGGTCGATCGCTTAGTTCGATTGTTAGAGAAGGAATCCAAGCGAAGCTATCATTGATGCCTGAGAATGCTAGATATAAACTCAAAGAGACTTTAGAAAGAATTATAAACGAAGGCTCTGGGGGACTCATTGCCATTATTTTGTAGAAATAAAAGGCGACTTTCATTCTATCCGGATGAAAAGTTGTCTTTTTTTATGGTAAAAAAAGTATGAACGGATGAGTGGTTAAATAGAGTATTATCTAAAACGAAAGAAGCGTGGAATTTCGGTAGAAGCTTTACTTGAATTCCCTTCTAAAAAGACCATTCAAACTTTCGTCTACATAGAAACGAATAAAAATACAGTATGGTTACTTTGAATTGTTCTTTATAAAGAATTGTATTATTAAAATGAAAGAGCTTACATTTTTTATCTCTACAAATTTGTCAAGCTTTAAGCCTAGATTGACGGGTTTTCTCTCCCCTTATTACAAATTTGTTTCAAATAAGAAAAGATTGCCATCAAATCATGAAATATCCTTGATATGCTCAATTGATTATGATAATCTTTTAAGCAGAATTAACGTTGTAACGGTAAGAACCCTTATGAAATAAGGCTTTTTGCATCAAAAAAGTTGAAATTCTTCTTTTTTTGAGATATGATAAGTTTCTGCTTCAACAAAAATGCGTTACAACGTATAGAATTCAGTAATTTTGTTTACAAATGAATGTAAGGAATCTTTATTTTACTGGGTTTACGATATTTTTTTGGGAGGAGGTGAAAGTAATGAACAAAACTGAACTAATTAATGCAGTTGCAGAAGCTAGCGAGCTTTCTAAGAAAGATGCTACTAAAGCAGTTGATGCTGTTTTCGATACAGTGCTTGATGCACTTAAAAATGGTGATAAAGTACAACTAATTGGTTTTGGTAACTTTGAAGTTCGTGAACGTGCAGCACGTAAAGGCCGCAACCCACAAACTGGCGAAGAAATCGAAATCGCTGCAAGCAAAGTTCCTGCTTTCAAACCAGGAAAAGCGCTTAAAGATGCAGTAAAGTAATTAATTACATAATTAATTGCTTAAGGAAAAACCGCGAATTTTTTTCGCGGTTTTTCTTATAAATTTACGATTAATTTCAAACATTGCCTAGTCCTATACAACAGTAGTGCAATCCACAAAGGTAAAGGGGCTAAAGTCTACGGATTCTTTTACTCTTCGTTAAATGATTAAGAAGACCCCAATAACTGACTTACAATTAAAATGAATGATTCACGTTCTTCATTCTCTTTACAAAATCAATGCACATTCCACCATTTCAAGTGAATGACCATTTTATGAATGAGTTATAAAAAACTATGTTTTTTGCTACTATTTGTACTTAACATATAGATTTCTTTTCAAAACCATCATAGGAGTTTGACGGTACTTGTGTTCATTTATATAATAGTATCCTAAAAGGAAGAAAGTTTATCCTTTATTTTTTCTATAACTTTTTGTCTGTTAGGAAATAATTATGCTAGCATGTAAGATAATAGTTTATAGTTCCGTAATAGGAGGTAGCTGAATGTCAGAAGTAAATCGCGCTCAAATTGAAGAAGCTGTAAAGCTTATATTAGACGCTATTGGAGAAGACCCGAACCGAGAGGGGTTATTAGATACACCAAAAAGAGTAGCAAAAATGTATGAAGAGGTGTTTTCGGGCATACACCAGGACCCTGAAGAATATTTTGAAACCGTTTTTGGTGAAGACCATGAAGAACTTGTCCTTGTAAAAGATATTCCATTCTTTTCAATGTGTGAACATCATCTTGTCCCTTTCTTTGGGAAGGCGCATGTTGCTTATATTCCTAGAAATGGTAAGGTGACGGGATTAAGCAAGTTAGCAAGGGCTGTAGAAACTGTTGCAAGAAGACCACAACTTCAAGAGCGCATTACAGCTACAGTAGCAGATGCAATATTACATAAATTAGATCCTCATGGTGTGATGGTAGTCGTAGAGGCAGAACATATGTGTATGACGATGCGTGGTGTGAAAAAACCTGGTAGTAAAACAGTCACCTCTGCGGTTAGAGGTGTTTTTGCGGAAGATGGAAATACAAGAGCAGAAGTGTTGTCATTTATAAAAGGGTAATAGGATAGAGGTGACTCAAATGGAGAGAACAAATCCTGGCAATGAATATGTCGTCATTAAAGCAAAAGAAGATGGCGTAAATGTGATTGGTTTAACAAGAGGCTCGGACACGAGGTTTCATCATTCGGAGAAATTAGATGAGGGAGAAGTCATGATTGCTCAATTTACGGAGCATACTTCTGCTATTAAAATACGAGGGCATGCGTCCATCGTAACAGCATATGGAGAAGTAGAAAGTGAAAAGAAAGCTTAAAGGTATGATCGATTGATATGAATTTATATGCCTTTCCTTTATATTCCCCTAACAAGTCACTTTGTTTTATGATATAATTGTCACTGGCTTATCATTGAAGTCAAGCGCTCTACCATTCAAGTTAAATAAGCTTTAAAAAGGAATGGAAGCAATGATTTTATAAAAGTGAGAGGCTTTTTTTATGTCTAAGGGAGAACAATTAAGTCACTTTTTGGGCAATGTAAAAGGGAAGTGCTACTATAAATAATCTTTAGTAAATGATTGGTTCATATGTCGATCATAAGGATTGCCCGTATCGGGGGAATATATAATGAATGCAAACAAGAACGCCAAACTACAAGATATGAATACACGATTAATGAACTTAAAGGAAGTTCTTCAGAAAAAAACGCGTCAACCTTATATGTCAAAGATCATTCAACAACCATATATTGACGAAGACAAGCTTCTTTTAATCATGTTTATTGTCGATAACCTGCAAATACCGAAATCCAAAGCAGATAAATATATCATAACGACCATGCTTGTGCAAATCGCCCTTGATACACACGAAAGCGTTCAAAATGAACCTCTGCCATTAGAGCGTCTAAAGGGAAGGCAGCTCACCATTTTAGCAGGAACTTATTATAGTGGATTATACTACCAAATTTTAGCTGAAATAGATGATATTTTTATGATACGAACTTTAGCTGAAGGTATTATGGAAGTAAATGAACATAAAGTTTCTGTTTATAGCCATGCCAGAGTTACTGTAGAATCGTTAATGGAGTCTTTAAAAAAGACGGAGTCCTCTTTATTTGATCGTATTACTCACTTTTACAATAGAGATGAGCTTGGTGAATTAGCAGCAAATCTTGTTTTTATTAATAGAGTGTTACTCGAGAAAAAACAATTTTTAGCTGGTAAACCGTCCATTTTATTTGACGCTTTATCTAAATTATTTGAGACTGAGCAAAGTGTACCATTTACTTTGCATAACAATAAACAAAGTCTTATTCATATTTGTGATAAATACGTCTCCTTATCCTTTAAAGAAATTGAGCAATCCATTGATAAATGCGAACATACAGAGCTATTTAGAGAAAAACTAAAATGGATGAAAAGCCAGCAACAAGAAGCTGTTCAGTCATTTGTAGAGGAAGGTTAAATACATGGTACAATCGAAAGAAGAACGTGTGCATAAAGTATTTGAAAAAATATATGGTAATTACGATAAGATGAATTCAGTCATTAGTTTTCAACAGCACCTGCGCTGGCGGAAAGATACGATGAAACGAATGGATGTAAAGCCTGGGGCAAAAGCGCTTGATATTTGTTGTGGAACGGGCGATTGGACGATAGCATTATCAGAAGCTGTAGGTGAAAAAGGGGAAGTCATTGGTTTAGATTTTAGCAAAAATATGCTTAAGATTGGTGAAGAGAAGGTGAGCAATCACCCAATCAAGAACATAGAATTAGTCCATGGAAACGCGATGGAATTACCATACCCTGATAATAGCTTTGACTATGTAACAATTGGATTCGGCTTACGGAATGTTCCTGATTATATGCAAGTCTTAAAGGAAATGTATCGTGTAGTGAAGCCTGGTGGTATAGCTGTTTGCTTAGAAACTTCTCAACCGACAATGATTGGCTTTAAACAAGGCTACCGTTTTTATTTCCGTTTTATTATGCCAACATTTGGTAAAATCTTTGCAAAAAGCTATGAGGAATATTCATGGTTACAAGAGTCTGCTAAAGATTTTCCTGGTATAAAAGAATTAGCGGGAATGTTTAAAAAAGCAGGTTTTCGTGATGTTGAGTATAAGCCATATACTGGTGGCGTTGCGGCGGTCCATATTGGACATAAATAATAATTTGTTCTGAAATGTAATTCATCATTGACAAGTATGAATGTGCATGAAGGATTTAAAGCTGGGTGAGTATCGATATGAAATTAAAGATGATCTATTCTTTTTTGAATGCTGACATCAATATTATTGAAAAAGAATTAGAGGACACTATACAGGCTGAATCGCCTTTGCTTCATGAGGCATCCCTTTCATTATTACAGGCTGGTGGAAAAAGATTACGACCCGTATTTGTTTTACTTGGTGGTAAATTTGGCAACTATGATATTAATAACATAAAAAATGTAGCAGTTTCATTAGAACTCATCCATATGGCGTCACTTGTTCATGATGATGTAATTGATGATGCAGATTTGCGTCGCGGACAGCCGACAATTAAATCTAGGTGGGATAACCGGATTGCTATGTATACCGGTGATTATATTTTTGCGAGAGCCCTTGATGTTCTCTCTAACATTAATAAACCGATTGCGCACCAAATTTTAGCTCACACGCTTGTGGAATTATGTTTAGGTGAAATTGAACAGATTGAGGATAAATTTCAATTTAATCAAAATTTGCGAAAGTACTTACGTCGAATTAGAAGAAAAACCGCTATACTCATTGCAGCGAGCTGTCAATTAGGAGCAATCGCAGCTGATGTAGAGGATGAGTTACATAAAAAGTTATATTATATAGGTTATTATATTGGAATGAGTTATCAAATTATTGATGATGTGCTTGATTTTGTAGGGACAGAAAAAGAGCTAGGGAAACCTGCTGGTGGTGATTTGAAGCAAGGGAATATTACTTTACCTGTGTTACTTGCTATGGAAACACCTGCCATTAAAGACGATTTAGTAAAAATAACTGACCATTCAACAGAAGCAGAAATTGAGCGAGCATTAGAATTGATAAAAAATTCCGATGCGATTGATCGTAGCTTAACATTAAGTGAATTATACCTTGAAAAAGCGCTAAATTTAATTGCTGAGCTTCCACAAAACCGCGCAAAAAATTTACTGCGAGATATTGCGAAAACAATTGGTAAAAGAAAGTTTTAACCGAAACGGTCATTTTATCAATTGGAAGTTGCTAAATTGTCAAAACAATGATAATATTTTTGATGGATTATGGATGATAAATAATACATAGAGCAAGAGGAGTGTTTGAAAATGGAACAAACTTTTTTAATGGTTAAACCAGA
The DNA here is from genome assembly GCF_038006865.1 of Cytobacillus sp. FSL R7-0696. Lineage (NCBI taxonomy): Bacteria > Bacillati > Bacillota > Bacilli > Caryophanales > Bacillaceae > Cytobacillus > Cytobacillus sp. FSL R7-0696. The sequence continues at coordinate 3,451,962 of NZ_JBBOWA010000001.1, forward strand.
TGGTGTACAACGTAATTTAATTGGAGAAATCGTTTCTCGTTTTGAAAAGAAAGGCTTCCAACTAAAAGGCGCTAAGTTAATGAGTATTCCTACTGAGCTTGCAGAAGAGCATTATGGGGAGCATAAAGAGCGTCCTTTCTTTGGTGAATTAGTAGACTTTATTACTTCTGGACCCGTTTTTGCAATGGTTTGGGAAGGTGAAAATGTGATTGCCACAGCTCGTCAAATGATGGGTGCAACTAACCCTAAAGATTCTGTACCAGGTTCTATCCGTGGTGATTTCGCAGTAACTGTTGGTAAGAATGTTATTCATGGTTCAGACTCAAAAGAAAGTGCAGAACGTGAAATCGGTCTGTTCTTTAAAGAAGAGCAAATTGTCGAATACAAAAAGTTAATCAACGATTGGTCTAACTAATCTATTCACTCTAAAAACGTCTGGCAATTGCCAGGCGTTTTTTTGCTTAAATAATGGCTCTATTAATTTTTGTGTTTATATACAGTTGAGGAGAAGGGATTACCGCGTCCATCTGGAGTGAAAAAGAGAAAGATAGCTGAGCAAAAGGGATTAGTGTGTCCACATTTAAGAATAACTTCACCAAAAGGGATAAACGCATCCATCAAGAGTAAAAAAGAAAAAATTTGGCTGTGCAAAGTCGTTTAAGGACAATTCATTAAGCTACTCTATCAAGAGTAGAGTGAAAACGATAAACTCTCCCCTGAATTTTTGTACTTTTTATAAAGCAAATCGAATTATTTACGGCAATTCAAAAAAATTTCAACATTATTTGCACTTTTGTTTTATACTAGATAGAAAATGTAGCTTTATAAGGGAGGTGTACACCTCATGTACGAACATGAATATGAGCAATTTATTGAAAAGGTTAACCAATATACGGGCATTGATTTGGCTCAATATAAAGAAACACAAATGAAAAGGCGACTTCAAGCTTTCTATGATAAAAAGGGGTATACATCTTTTAACCAGTTATATCTTGCGATGGTTAAAGACAAAAAGCTGTTGGCTGAGTTTTTAGATCGTATGACGATTAATGTCTCTGAGTTTTACCGAAATCGAAAGAGGTGGGAAGTGTTAGAAAAAGAAATACTACCTCTATTGTTACAGAAGAAAGAGCCATTGAAGTTATGGAGTGCTGCCTGTTCAACAGGAGAGGAGCCATACACACTAGCGATGATCTTATCTAAGTATTTACCTCTTTCAAAAATCCGAATTTTTGCCACTGATATTGATGAATCTGCACTACTGAGAGCAAAAACAGGCATTTACCATGAACGATCTCTTCAGGAGATACCTGATGAAATGAAAAAGAAGTATTTTTTTCAAGAAGGAAAACAATATATTCTATCAGATGAGATTAAACAAACAGTAGTCTTCCAAAAGCAAAATTTACTTGCCGATTCTTTTTTAAAGGACTATGACTTAATTATTTGTCGAAATGTCCTTATTTATTTTACCGAAGAAGCAAAAGCAATGATTTATAGCAAATTTAGTAAAGCACTTAAAAATGGTGGTTACTTATTTGTTGGAAGTACGGAACAAATATTTAATCCCTCTCTATATGACTTGAAAAATCAGCAATCTTTCTTTTATAAAAAGACAAGCGGACTGCCGTTAATAAAATAAATAGGCTTTTCAACCTAACTAGTTACATATTTTTTATAGAAATAAAAGATTATTTTTAAATTTATACTATGTTTATAGATGTTCATATGTTATATTGATACATAATCCTTTAAAGCGTTGAAGGGGGAAAGAGTAATGAGATATTTAACTTCTGGGGAATCACATGGACCCCAATTAACAACAATTATTGAAGGCTTGCCTGCAGGGTTGCCATTACTAGAAACAGATATTAATGAGTCACTTGCAAGAAGGCAAAAAGGATATGGTCGTGGCCGTAGGATGCAAATTGAAAAAGATACTGTCCAGATTACATCCGGCGTTAGACATGGATATACATTAGGATCACCGGTTGGACTTGTCGTTGAGAACGATGATTGGAAGCATTGGACTAAGATTATGGGGCAAGCACCAATCGAACCGGAGGAATTAGAAGAAGTAAAAAGAAAAATAACAAGACCGAGACCAGGTCATGCGGATTTAAATGGTGCTGTAAAATACGGTCATAGAGATATGAGAAATGTATTAGAACGTTCATCAGCTCGAGAAACAACAGTAAGAGTAGCAGCGGGTGCAGTAGCGAAAAAGTTATTATCATCTTTAGGCATTGAAGTTGTGGGTCATGTTGTGGAGATCGGTGGAATCGTCTCAAATGTGAAAAGTTATTCTTCAATGGAAGAATTAAAAACAATAACTGAAGAGTCTCCAGTTCGTTGTTTAGACAGTGTAGCAGCAGAAGAGATGATGGCAGCGATTGACAATGCCAAGAAGAATGGTGATTCTATTGGTGGTGTCGTTGAAGTAGTTGTAGAAGGTATGCCTTCGGGAGTTGGTAGTTATGTTCATTATGATCGTAAACTAGATGCAAAACTTGCTTATGCGATGTTGAGTATAAACGCCTTTAAAGGTGTTGAATTTGGTATTGGCTTTGAAGCCGCTAAAAAGCCAGGTAGTCAAGTACATGATGAGATTGCTTGGAGTGAGGAGAAAGGTTATTATCGTAAAACCAATAATCTTGGTGGTTTTGAAGGAGGCATGACAACTGGTATGCCGATTGTTGTTAAAGGTGTAATGAAACCTATACCAACACTATATAAACCATTAGAAAGTGTAGATATTGATACGAAAGAACCTTTTAATGCTAGTATTGAACGTTCAGATAGTTGTGCAGTACCAGCGGCGGCAGTAGTGGCAGAGCATGTAATTGCTTGGGAGTTAGCAAGCGCGATTGTTGAACAATTCTATGCAGATCGCTTTGAGACGTTAAAGGATATAATTGCCGATCAAAAACGGTATGCAAAGGAGTTTTAAAGATGGTGCAGCTGCAAATTTCAACTCAACATCACTCTTATCCAGTCGTTATTGGTAGCGGCGCTATTCATGGTGTACAAGCATTCATTCAAGAAAATATGAAGGAAGTCACCAATATTGGCATCATTATTGATGAAAAGGTAGCGGATATTTATTGGAACGACTTAAAGGCAGCTTTTAATGAGCTGCCCTTCTCCGTTTACATTGCACCTAGCGGAGAAAATGCAAAGACTTTTGATGTCTATTATGACATTACCGGCTTTTTGCTTGAGAAAAAGCTCGATAGAAAATCGCTTATTATTGCTATAGGTGGAGGGGCAATTGGTGACTTGGCAGGGTTTGTTGCTTCTACGTTTATGAGAGGTATCCCTTTTATACAGATCCCAACAACCATTCTTGCCCACGATAGTGCAGTAGGTGGTAAAGTAGCCATCAATCATCCTTTAGGAAAGAATATGATTGGTGCTTTTCATCAGCCGGAAGCAGTTTTTTATGATTTAGAATTTTTGCAATCACTATCTTTGCAGGAAAAACGCTCAGGGTTCGCTGAAGTAATTAAGCATGGACTCATTCATGATGAAGTGTTTTATGCACAGATGCGTAGTGAACTCCATACGCTAGAAGAACTTTCTCCTACGTTACTTTCATCCTTTTTAACAAGAGGCATAGAAATAAAAGGAGAATTTGTCGCAGCGGATGAAAAAGAAAAAGGTGTGCGAGCATATTTAAACTTTGGTCATACATTAGGTCATGCGATTGAGGCAGAAATGGGCTACGGCGGTTGGACGCATGGTGAATCGGTCGCAGTTGGAATGATTTTTGCTCTTAAATTAAGTCAGAAAAAATTAAATCTTTCATTTAATGTAGAAGATTTCACACAATGGTTACAGATTTTAGGATATACAACCACGATTCCTGTTCATATAAGTCATGAAAATCTATTAAAAAGAATGAAACAAGATAAAAAGAGTGTTGCAGGCCAAGTAAAGTTTGTGTTGTTAACCAGAATCGGGAAACCAGTTTTAGAGGATATTTCCGATGAAATCATACTAGAAGAATTGGCAAGCTTTCATAAGGGGGGATAAAGGTGATACGTGGGGTGAGAGGTGCGGTTACTGTTGAAAAGAATGAAGAAAAAGAAATAGTGGCAGCTACCGAGCAGTTGCTACGAGAAATGATTAAGGAGAATCATATAGATGCACATTCTGTCGTAAGTGTATTTATTTCTGTAACAGATGACATCACAGAAGCCTTTCCAGCAAAGGCGCTCCGGGCAATTGAGGGATGGACATATGTGCCCGTTATGTGTATGAGAGAAATTCCTGTTCCAAAAGGTTTAACAAAATGTATTCGGGTAATGATGCATGTGAACACGGAGATTGCTCAAGAAAAAATTTCTCATATTTATTTAGGAAATGCAGTATCATTACGACCGGATTTACAACAAGAATTAAATAGATAAAGAAGAGGAGTATGAGGAAAATGAAGTGGAAGCAGCAAATATTAAATTTGACCCCTTACCAACCTGGAAAATCTATAGATGAAGTAAAAAAACAATATGGACTAAGTGAAATAACAAAACTTGCTTCTAATGAAAATCCCTTCGGTTGTTCACCAAAAGCGTCAGAGGCAATTCAGCAACCTTCTGCATTTTTTGCTTTATATCCGGACGGATATGCTGCAAATTTGCGTGAAGCCCTAGCTAGTCATCTTGGTGTGAGTCAGGATCAATTAATCTTTGGAAATGGCTCGGATGAGACAATTATGATGCTTTCTCGTGCATTATTAAGTCCTGAAACAAATACTGTTATGGCTACACCAACCTTTCCTCAATATAAACATAATGCAATCATTGAAGGAGCGGAGGTACGTGAGGTACCGCTAAAAGAAGGGCAGCATGATCTAGAGAATATGTTAGCGCAAATTGATGAGCAAACAGCAATCGTTTGGGTTTGTAGTCCGAACAACCCAACTGGCACCTATATTCCCAACGATGAACTAGTGTCGTTTATTAGTAAAGTTCCTGAAGATGTATTAGTTGTACTAGATGAAGCGTATTGTGAATATACGACAGCAGAAGATTACCATGATTCCATTAAAATTGTTGAGGCTTTTCCACATGTCATCGCTCTTCGTACTTTCTCTAAGATTTATGGACTTGCTAGCCTACGTATTGGTTACGGGATTGCTCAAGCACCACTCATTCGCGCGTTAGAGCCAGTCAGGGAACCATTCAATGCCAACCGCTTCGGTCAAGAAGTAGCTATACAGGCGTTATCTGACGATGTGTTCATTGAAAAATGTAGACAAGAGAATCGTAGTGGATTAGCGCAATTTTATCAATTTTGTGAGGAAAACGGATTAGATTACTATCCATCCCAAGGAAATTTTATTTTAATTGACTTTGCTGTGGAGGGAAATCGCGTCTTTCAATCACTATTAGAAAAGGGCTATATTGTTAGATCGGGTCAAGCATTAGGTTTTCCTACAGCTGTTCGGGTAACAGTTGGATCGAAGGAACAAAATGATGGTGTTATACAAGCGATGTCTCAATTTCTATCAGAAATCAAGACAGTATCTTAATTAGGAATTTTTTATTTCAGAGGCGAAAATCGTCTCTGAAATTGTTTTACATGAAAAAGTATTTGTAGGGTAGTGGTATTTTTCTATTTAGCAATTTAACCTCATACCTTCGTCAATCAATGAGTTTTCTAACAAGAGGTGTGTTAAAACATGAATGGACAAGTATTTGTTATTGGTCTAGGATTAATCGGTGGTTCTATTGCACTTTCAATTAAGCATACTCATCTTGAAGCCAAATGTAGCGGTTATGATGTAAATAAAGAACAGTTAAAACTCGGTAAGATGTTGGGTGTAATTGATGAGTCAGTTTCAACTATTCGTGAAGGTGCTGAGAAGGCTGACCTGATTATTATTGCTACACCAGTAAATGAGACAAAAAGAATAGTAGAAGAGCTCGCATACATGGATCTTAAAAGAGATGTAATTATAACAGATGCGGGAAGTACGAAGAAAGAAATTATATCATCTGCCAATGATTTAAAACAAAAAGGTTTTACATTCATTGGTGGTCATCCGATGGCCGGTTCACATAAGAGTGGTGTATCTGCAGCCAGACGACTTTTATTTGAGAATGCCTTCTATCTTTTAACACCTGAACCGCATATTACGGAAGAGAAAATCGATCGTTTAAAAGAGTGGCTGACTAGTACAAAGGCAAAGTTTATTACAGTGACACCACATGAGCACGATTACTTAACAGGTGTGATTAGTCATTTTCCGCATATTATTGCTGCTTCTCTCGTTCGTCGAGCCGAAGAGAGTAGTCAAACACAAAAGCTGATTCCCCGCCTTGCTGCAGGTGGATTTAGGGATATTACAAGAATTGCTTCTAGTAGCCCAGCGATGTGGCGTGATATTCTCTTGCAAAATAATGAGGTGTTGTTAGATTTATTAGAAGACTGGAAGAAAGAAATGAACTATGTCTATGAAATGCTTACTACTGCGGATAATGAAGAGATCTTTCAATATTTCCAATCTGCCAAAACCTTTCGTGATGAAATGCCACAAAAACAAAAAGGAGCCATTCCGGCCTTTTATGACCTATTTGTCGATGTCCCTGATTATCCAGGTGTCATTTCGGAAATTACTGGATATTTAGCAAAGGAAGAGATTAGTATCACAAATATTAGTATTAGAGAAACGAGAGAAGAAATAACTGGCGTGCTTGTGATTAGCTTTCAAACAGAAGAGGATCGTGATCGTGCGATAGATTGCATAAATAGACAAACATCTTTTGAACATACAATTGGCATGTAACAATGTTAAAAAAAGGGTGATTAAGTGTGAGCGTAAAGAATTTGAATTTTACACATAATGGATTATCTGGTGAGATTCATATCCCTGGTGATAAATCGATTTCTCATCGGTCGATTATGTTCGGTTCAATTGCAAAAGGGAAAACAGTCGTTAAGAATTTTTTAGCTGGTGAAGATTGCCTTAGTACAATTGCTTGTTTTAGAAAACTTGGTGTTAAAATAGAGCATGAAAATCAAACAGTTATTATTCATGGTGAAGGTATGGACGCCCTAAAAGAACCAGAAGAAGTACTTGATGTCGGTAATTCAGGAACAACCATTCGTCTCATTATGGGTATCCTTTCTGGGCGCCCTTTTCATAGTGTTTTAATCGGTGATTCGTCAATTGGTAAACGTCCTATGACAAGAGTGGTTGGACCCTTAAAGGAAATGGGTGCTAAAATAGAGGGACGTCAATCAGGTGAGTTCACTCCCTTATCTGTTACAGGTGGTGAGCTTGAATCAATCACCTACACTTTACCAGTAGCCAGTGCTCAAGTGAAATCTGCCATCATACTTGCTGGATTACAAGCAAAAGGGACAACAAAAATTATTGAACCTGAAAAAACGAGAGATCATACAGAAAGAATGATCCATGCCTTCAGTGGAAAAGTGTCAAATGATAATGGAATGATTTCAGTTGAAGGTGGTCAATCATTTAAAGCAACGAATCTTATCGTACCAGGAGATATTTCCTCAGCTGCCTTTTTCCTAGCAGCAGGAGCTATCGTACCTAATAGTAAAATCGTCCTCAAAAATGTGGGTTTAAATCCAACAAGAACAGGTATCATTGATGTACTAAAAGAAATGGGTGCAAAAATGACGATTGAGCCTTATGAGAGTAACGGTCACGAGGAGCCTGCAGGTGATATTTTTATTGAAACATCTGAACTTAAAGGTGTCACAATTGATGGAGAAATGATTCCGAGATTAATTGATGAAATACCAATTATTGCCCTACTTTCGACACAAGCTACCGGGAAAACGATTATTAAAGATGCGCAAGAATTAAAAGTAAAAGAAACGAATCGTATTGATACAGTTGTGAATGAGTTGAAAAAACTAGGTGCAAATATTGAAGCAACTGATGATGGGATGATTATTGAAGGTCAAACTTCTCTATCGGGAGGAACTGTCGAGAGCTGTGGTGATCATCGTATTGGTATGATGCTGTCCATTGCTTCATTAATTTCAGACGGGGATATAGAACTCCATCAGCCAGATGCTATCGCTGTTTCTTATCCAAGCTTCTTTGATCATATTGATCATTTATTAGTAAAGTAAATATAAATCATATCTATTCGCTTGTGGTACATGCCAATGATGACATACGGTATGCACCACAAGTTTTTCTTTTTGTGAGCGAAATGTAAAAACTAATAATATATTCTTGTTTTCATCATAGCTTGTCTAAAAAGATGAGATAAGGATGATGATAAATGGTATATATGATTGAGAACGTTTATCGACAGAATAAAAGCAAGGGCGCCTATGTTCCTACCTCTTACGTTATCGATAATGAGAAAATCCTTTCCGTTAGAGAAGCACCCTTTAGGCAATATACGTATATGAAAATAGACGGAGATCCGTACGTGATTTCTCCTCCCCTCGTTAAGTATGTTGAGACAATACCTGACGATATGCCTAACTTCTTTCTTTCTGAGCTGATTTTAAAGGGATGTTTAGTGTTCATGACGAAAGTGGAAATAAGCTATAAACATCAATTAAAGTCAGCTATCCAACTGTTGGATGATAAGCTGAAAATTTCTCCAATTGATTATTTGTTAGGGGTGCAATTGCCATTGGCTTCACTGCAGCCAGACATGATAAGATTATTAAGAAAAGAAAAAATTCCTGCTGTTTTTGTGGAAATAACGGGAATCAATGATTTAGACGATATGCCATGGGGATGGGTGAAAGAAGCGTTCTTTCCTTACTTTAGTAACTTAATCCCTATTTTTAAGCATGTTGATAATGAAAAAGATTACCGTTTACTGCAACAAAAGTGGGTGTATTATATGAAAAAGCATCGCCTGCCATATGTGGCTCATCCATTGAAAAATGGTGAATTAATCAATGAGCAAACGCAAGCAACAATCGGTATATACCCTTTTAAAACACAATTACAACCTGGATTAGAAGCGAATTATAATTTTTACAAACGAGGCAGGGAAATCACAAATATTGAAGAATTAGATGTATATCATTATCATAGAGAGAGGCTGGTCATCTCATGTTTACGTGGGAGAGTCTTACGGGCAGGTGATTGGCATCATCCGCTTGAAGGATTTGGTAAGAGAGTCATGATTAAGACACCATCATACTACCAGCTATCATAATTGTATTGAAAGGATATAGATATGGATAAAGTAAAAAAGATTATAGCCTTGTTAGAAAATGGGTTACATGATGAGGCATTAGAAAAATATAAAGAAATACTTTCTCATGGTACACATGAAGAAAGGTTTGTTTTAGCGGAAGAACTGATGCAATATGGGTTTCTAAAAGAGGCACACCAACTAATAGAGAGGCTGTTAGATGCCTACCCTGAGGAAGGCGAACTGCTTGTAATGAAAGCAGAAATCTTCATTGATCTAGGAAATGAAGAAGAAGCAGTGCTCGTATTAGAGCAAGTAAATCAACAAGATGCTAGTTATCCACAAGCCTTATTATTGTTGGCAGACTTATATCAGATGGAAGGGTTATATGAGGTAAGTGAAAGAAAGTTATTAGATGCGAAAGCGATACTTCCCGAGGAGCCAATTATCGATTTTGCCTTAGGTGAGTTGAGTGCAGAACAAGGAAAATTTTTAGAAGCAGTTAAATTATATGAAAAAGTACTGACAAAAAAGGAGCTTATTGGCGGTGTAAACGTTAACCAAAGAATGGCTGAAAGTTTAAGTGCAGGGGGTGCTTTTGAAGAAGCATTGCCTTATTATGAAAAAGCGCTTGAAGAAAAGTTGGAAATACATACGCTATTTAGCTATGCATTCACAGCTTTACAAGCTGGTTATAATCAAGTAGCCATTGAGAAATTTAATGAGCTCAAAGAAATAGATCCAGAATTTCACTCGCTGTATCTACATCTCGCAAAGGCATATGAACGTGAAGAACAAGTTCAAGAAGCTTTAGCAACAGTAAAACTGGGAATTAAACAAGATGAATATAATAAAGAACTTTATTTTTATGGTGGTAAGCTAGCCTTGAAAATTCCAGATGAACAACTAGCAGTTGACCTCCTAAGAGAAGCGTTAGCGATTGATCCAGAATATATTGATGCTGCTATTGTGATTAATAAAGTTTTTATGAATAACGAGCGTTTCAATGATGTAATTGAAATTGCAGAATTAATGCAAAGCGCAGAAGTGATTGATCCACAACTATTATGGGATGCAGCAAAAAGTTATCAAGAAATAGAAGAATATTCACAGGCATTAAACAAATACAATGAAGCATATACTTATTTTAAACAGCAGCCGGATTTCTTGGCAGACTATGGATATTTTCTAATTGAAGAAGGAAAACGAAAGGAGGCTGCCGAACTTTTTAGTAAGCTTACTCGTTTGGAACCTCACAACGAAGAATATCAGGATATCCTGCAGCGGCTTTCAGATGAGTCGTAGAGGTTTGCATCATCAGAAAGTCTACCTGAAGCTTAAGTGAAAAAAAATTAAAGCTGCAGCAGAGGAGGGAATCAAAATGACGGCCCCTGTATCTGTCAATGAAAAGAAAGACTTTATTCGTTGGTTTCTTAATCATTATCAGTTAAAAAGAAGAGAGTGTGTCTGGATTCTTAACTACTTAATGAGTCATGATCAATTAATGGAGAAGGTTCATTTTGTGGAACAGGCTCAGTATTGTCCGAGAGGATTAATTATGTCTACACATTGTGTCGATGAAGCGCCTTTTCGTTTTTACAAAGAGAATGTAATGACAACTGACGCAGAAAAGTCATTTCATGATATCCGCTTAAATAGAGAAGAAGATATATTTATTCAGTTGAACTTCCATGCTGCCAATAAAGCTCATCAATATGCAGCGGTGTTAGAAGAAAATCCTTTTATGCCAAAGACATTAAGAATAAGTGAAAAAGACCGTATGATAGCTGAAAGATTCTTAACAGAGAGCTTAGCGCGTTTTCAAAAGGAAAAATTACTCAAAGAAATTGATGAGGCATTAGATAAACAAGATAAAGAAAGATTTATTCTATTAACAACGAAATTGAATAAACTTCAAACATAGGTTTTTATTTATAGAAAAGTACAGACAAAAAAGATATGCTTCCTATTTTTTTAAGGGAGTCATATCTTTTTTTTGATTTCATTATATGTTGAGACGGAAGAGGATGAAATGAAAACAGGGGGCATATGATTCTTGTGAAAGCGAATAGGGAAGTCCCAATATAGCACACCAAGCTTTTAGAGTTTAATTCTACCACATTAAGAGTTTTAAAGTTTTAATTAAAATAATGGGCGTGACGAACCTTAGGAATATTAATAATACCTATACCATCTTCGTCTAAGTATAAAAAATATATTTAATGAATTCTGAAATGTTCAAAAAATAGACACTGTTGCCTTTTGATAGAAGGTCATTTCCGTGGTATGATAAATAAGGAATATTAAGGCGTAATTGGAGTGATTAGGATGAAGTGGCATACACAGGATATACAATTATTTTTGAAAGAAAGAGATTATATTGATACAGTCATACTTCCTCTTTATCCGGTATCTTTTGCAGATGATATCCAGCAAACAGTGGCAATGACCGAATTTATTAACCTCTTATCTGGGCAACTTGAAAAGCAATTTAAAGGCAGAATTCTTATGTTACCCGGAATGAGCTATCTAAAGACCATTTCTGAGGAAAAACGGCTTGCAGATTTAATAGAATGGGAAAAAGAATTAATTTCTCAAGATTTTAAACATATTTTTTACATAACTTCTGATAGTGATTGGAAAACTGTAGAAGAACAGTTAGATGGAGGGTTAATTTGGATGCCTTCAATTCCGCTAGATAACATGGATGATCAGTACAAGCTTTCAATTTTAGAAGATCAGGTAAAACAATTACTGAATGTATTTGTGAAGAAATGGCAGAATAATGATTGAAGAGTCACATAAATCTCATAGTTGTGATGATTCAGTGAAGGATTATATTGACCTTCCATAAAGATTGATATATCATTGGTATGTCCTAGTTTTATATTGTGTTGAACTTTGTCCGTTGGACTTAACTTCATAATAGAGGGGGGAAAAGTATGAGCAAAAATCGTGTGACAAGACGTCAATTCCTTAATTACACACTCACAGGTGTAGGCGGGTTCATGGCAGCAGGAATGTTGTTACCTATGGTGCGGTTTGCAGTAGATCCGGTCCTACAAAAGAAAGGTGAAAGCGATTTTATTGCAACAAATCAGAAGGTTGCTGACCTAACAACAGAGCCTACTAGGGTTGACTATTCGTTTGAACAACAAGATGGCTGGTATTCTTCGGAAGAAACTGGAACTGCATGGGTTTACAAAGATGAGAATGATAAAGTTGTCGCATTATCACCTGTATGTAAACATTTAGGTTGTACAGTTAACTGGAATGGAGATAAGGCAAATGAAAATCATTTCTATTGTCCTTGTCACGGAGGTCTTTATACAAAAGATGGTACAAATGTTCCAGGTACACCACCAATTGCAGCACTTGATGTTTTTCCAACAAAAGAAGTAGATGGGTTCTTACACTTAGGTAAGGCAGAACCGCGATAAGGAGGCGTAATCATTGTTCAATAAAATTTATGATTGGGTTGATGAACGTTTGGATATTACGCCAATTTGGCGAGATATTGCTGACCATGAAGTACCTGAGCATGTAAACCCAGCGCATCACTTTTCGGCGTTTGTTTACTGCTTCGGAGGTCTAACGTTCTTTGTAACTGTCATTCAAATCTTGTCTGGAATGTTCTTAACGATGTACTATGTTCCAGATATCAAAAATGCTTGGGAGTCTGTGTATTATTTACAAAACCATGTAGCATTCGGACAAATTGTTCGTGGCATGCATCACTGGGGAGCTAGCTTAGTTATTGTTATGATGTTTTTACATACTTTACGCGTATTCTTCCAAGGTGCTTACAAAAAACCACGTGAATTAAACTGGCTCGTTGGAGTAGGAATATTCTTTGTAATGTTAGCACTTGGATTAACAGGCTATCTATTACCATGGGATATGAAAGCTTTATTTGCAACAAAAGTTACCATTCAAATTGTCGAATCAACTCCATTTATTGGTGAAATGTTAAAAACACTTATTGCTGGGGACGCATCTATTGTCGGAGCTCAAACGATAACACGATTCTTCGCCATTCACGTTTTCTTCCTACCAGCAGTATTATTTGGCTTAATGGCTGCTCACTTTATTATGATTCGTAAACAAGGTATTTCTGGTCCATTGTAAAATGAAATCTTCTATTAAAAGGAGGGGAATTATTACATGCATCGCGGAAAAGGAATGAAATTCGTAGGTGATTCCCGTATATCTGCTGAACGTAAGACTTTCATTCCGAAAGATTATTCGGAATATCCAGGCAAAACAGAAGCTTTCTGGCCAAACTTCTTACTGAAAGAATGGATGGTAGGAGCCGTTTTCCTAGTAGGTTTCTTATGTTTAACAATTGCGCACGAACCACCGCTTGAAAAAATCGCGGATCCGAGTGATACAGCTTATATTCCGCTACCAGACTGGTATTTCTTATTCTTATATCAATTGCTAAAATACACATATGCATCAGGACCATATAATGTTATTGGTGCATTTATTATTCCAGGATTAGTATTTGGTGCACTTGCATTGGCGCCATTTATCGATCGCGGTCCTGAACGTAGACCATCAAAACGTCCTTTTGCCACAGGTTTTATGTTACTTGCATTGGCGGGGGTTACCTTCCTAACATGGGAATCAGTTGCTCACCATGACTGGGAGGCTGCAGCAGAACAAGGAAAAATCGTCGCAGATGCTGAAGTCGATACCGAGGCAGAGGGGTATAAGCTCATGGAAGCGAATACTTGTTTAACTTGCCACGGTAATGAATTGCAAGGTGGTGCAGGTGCACCTGCTTTAATCGATGTTGAATTATCACCTGAAGAGATTAAAGATGTGATTCAAAACGGCCGTGGAGCTATGCCAGCAGGTATATTCACAGGTAGTGATGAAGAACTTGATAAAGTGGTCGAATTTATCGACAGTATAGAATCTGAATAAAGTGAAAAAGAAGCTGACCAGCAGTTGTCAGCTTCTTTTCGTATCGTACATAAAAAGTAGTAAGTGAGGTAGTCTATGAAACAAATATATACGATATTGGGTAATCGAAGCTTTTTAATTCTTCTCTTAATCATCAATATTGCCGGGACTGTATATGGTTACGATTGGTATATGTGGCAATTAGTTGATACACCAGCAATATTCCTTCCATTTGTTCCTGATAGTCCAACTGCTAGTTTGTTTTTCGTTATTGTTCTTATTGCTTTTTTATTAGGTAGAAATTGGCCTATTTTTGAAGCACTCGCAATTGTTACACTTGTGAAATACGGTATCTGGGCAGTTGTGATGAATTTACTTGTGTTCCAAGTGACAGGTGAAGTGGAGATAACGGCACTCATGCTTATTGTTTCCCATGGTGCTATGGCTGTACAAGGTGTGCTCTATGCCCCTTTTTATCGCATAAAAGCTTGGCATCTTATAATTGCTGCTATTTGGACTTTGCATAATGATGTGATTGACTACGTTTTCTTTATGTTACCGAGATATTCTGTACTTAATGAATATATTCCGCAAATCGGTTATTTTACTTTCTGGCTTAGCCTATTTTCTTTAGGTCTGACCTATCTATTATGTATTCGAAAAGGGCGATATCAGCTGAAAATGCCCTCCATTCATCAATAACCTTTTATCAATAGGTTATGTTAAAAATTAATGTTGATATTTATAGAAAACAAAGGAACTTCCAAGTAATGGAAGTTCTATTGCTTAATGTTTGCTTTTTCTATTATCCCAACCGTTAATTAAACACTTGTTACCTTGTTAATTCTAAAAAAAATTCATAACGAAAGGGTATATGTATAGTAAAGTGAGAATAAAAAAAGCATTCAAGCCTATTACGGATATTAAAAACACCCAAACTTTTTTTATCCTTAACTGTACATAAGCAGATACCAACACAAGAAACATAAAAATACCAATCAATGAACCCCAACCCCAATTATAAATTGCGGCTCGGTCTGGGTCTGGTGCAGCAATGCTAAACATTGGACCTATACCAATAAGAGCTACGAATATGAATATTAATACGTGTACCAAATATACTGCTGACCTAAACAATGAAACCACCTACTCTCTCCAGTCTCAATTATTAGTAAAAACAATCCTTTCTCCTTAATTGGCCGTTTGCCGAATGAAAATAATTTCTATATCGTGAATTACTTAACTTTAATGTACATTGTTTTGATACTGTATGCTTTCTAAGACTTGAAACCAAGTGAGATAATTTTCTAAATATTTGGTTGCCACACCGTTAAAACGTTGTATCAACCTTTTAGCATTTCTTGATAATTGTTTACGTTCTGAATGTGATAAAGACCTTTTGTGCGTACTTTTCCATCTGATTTGAATTGATATATTTCCATTCCCTTTTCATTCGCGTAAACTTTAAAAGCTCTCCAGGCATCAGTACATCATACATTACCTTTTGAAAGCTTATGCCCAATTGCTTTATCTAAATTCCCTTTGGTTATTCTACCCATACCCAATGTACGTAAAATTGCTAATTTATCACGATCTGTTGCGACTAGAACACATACTTGTTCTTTGCTTATGCCACGTTTCTTTGCAGCACCACCACGCTTACGAGGCTGTCTTCCTTTTATCTCCTTAGATGATGCACTAAGTTTTTCAATTAGGTATTCTCTTAATCGGTGTTTCTCAGCTGGATTTAGTTTATGAATTGCTTTTAAAATATCAGTTACCTTCACATTCATCACAAACTTCGCTATTCATAGCTTATTCATAGCCTGTTTGTTCGATTATAACGAATATCAACAACAAAGATTAACATAGCCTATCAATAGAAAAAATAAAGTTAGAACTTCCAATAGAAGTCTTCTGGTTTTATTTCCTCATTGTTGCCAATATTGCTTCTAGTGTTTCGTAGATAAATCTATTGATTAATGGTCTAACCTTGTCCACATCGTCATACAATGCTATTAGCAATCCGATAAGGAGGACAGGTACGTATGAAATGGAGAGTTGTGGCTATTATTTTAGTTATTGCACTCATTTTCCCTTACATGATAGTAGCAGAGACAGAAAATGACGATGGCATGATGAATCAATTGGATCTATTATCAGATGAAGTTCTACACTTGGTTAAAGCGCAAAAATATGAAGAGGCTAGTAGAATGTTGAATTATTTCACAGACCAATTTGTATTGGCTACAAGCACATCAACTGCGATGACGAGGGAAAGTTTGAGAACTGTCACATCTGTTCACCAAGAAGTAGTTGAAGAAATAAAGAAAGAACAAAGCTCGTATGAGTCGAAAGTACAAAAAGCAACCAAACTTCGGATATTAATGGACGCCCTATCTCCTGCAAAAGAACCGATGTGGCATGAAATGAAAGGACCGATGTTAAGTACACTTGGGGAAGTAAGGGAGTCAATAGAAGCGGGTGATAGCGAGAGCTTTCATACACAGTACAATACCTTTCTCTCTCTTTATGATACAATTTACCCTTCATTAAAATTAGAAGTAGAGCCAGCAACTATTCAACAATTGCATACACGCATTCAATATATTGATCAATATCGTCGAGATGTAATGGTGAAAGAAGAAGGTAAAAGGGAACTAGAATTATTGAATAGTGAGCTAGAAGATATTTTCGATACAATTACGGATGATGAAGCTGATCCATCACTTTGGTGGGTAATTATTTCAACTGGAAGTATTATTATATTAACGCTTTCGTATGTCGGTTTTAAAAAATATAAGGGCGGAAAGAAAAAAGAAAAAAATCCAGAGAGCTAAGGCTAAACGCTTGAATTGTCTTATAAGAAAAAGGTAAAATGAAATCAAAGCATAAACATGATAAGCTTTTCCTTTAGGTAAATTAAAGAAGGAAAAGGTAATGGGAGAATGAGATGGCAGGAAAAATGGACTTTCATCTTGAGGCATCTAGAGACGAAGCTACCCATTTTTTTTTGAATTGTTTGTAAGCAAGAATGTACCAATTATCAAGTTTTTTTTAGAAACAAGCATCCATGTAAAGTCGTGTTTTCACTATTTACAAAGCCATTCTGTCATACTGAGTGACTAACTAAAAGCTTTTAGCTTAGTATGTGAATATTTCTTCCAGTGTTTGTCTACATGATGCAGATGTAGATGAGAAGCTTATACTTTATTAGGAGGTTCACCTATGTCGTTTTTGATTTACTTTATCATTATTATGATTGTCCCGATTGCTATTCAAATGTACTTGAAGAAGACGTATAAGAAACATTTACAAATATCTACTTCTTCAAATATGACTGGAGCAGAAGCGGCTAGAAAAGTTTTAGATGAAAATGGGCTTTATAATGTCTCTATCGAACCAGTAAAGGGGCAACTTTCAGACCATTATGATCCTAGGGATAAGACCGTGAGATTATCTGAGGATAATTATTATGGATCTTCCATTGCTTCCGTATCAGTGGCGACACACGAAGTGGGTCATGCCATTCAAGATGCTGAAGACTATGCTTTCTTACGCTTTAGACATGCGCTTGTTCCAGTTGCAAACATTGGCTCTAACTTATCCTTCTTTTTCATCTTAGGAGGATTGTTGTTTCAATTTACTGGTATGATGTTACTTGGTATCATTTTCTTTGCTGCAGCGGTATTATTCCAGGTAATTACATTACCGGTTGAGTTTAACGCCTCATCTAGAGCACTCAATGTTATGGTAAGCTCGGGTGTGATTAGAAATGATGAAGAGTCTGGCGCTAAAAAGGTATTAAATGCAGCAGCTCTAACTTATGTAGCGGCAACAGTTATCGCTGTTATGGAATTACTGCGTTTTGTTCTTGCTTTTATTGGCATGAACAATGATGATTAATATATTTTAAATGTAAAAGCAACTGCTCACTTGAGGTAGTTGCTTTTTGTTAGTTTTTAGTAATCTCAGCGTTCTAAAGGTTTTTTGTTTTCATCCAATGTGAATCCTTCTCCTAAGACATCGTGCACTTGTGATACGGTGACAAATGCATTAGGATCAACTGAATGGATAAGGTTCTTCAATTTAGTTAGTTCATTTCTAGCTACTACGCAATATAATACTTCACGATCCAGCTTAGTAAAAGACCCTCGACCTTTTAAAACTGTGACTCCTCTCTCCATTTCATAGAGAATTTTCGCTGATATCTCTTCATTTTTCTCAGAGATAATCATTGCACCTCTTGCAGAATAAGCTCCTTCTTGGATAAAGTCAATCACTTTCGCGCCAACAAAAACGGCAACTAGAGTATACATTGCCTCATAATATTTGAGATAAAAAATCAGTGATAATGCAATCACACAAAAGTCAAACACAAACATCGTTTTACCCATGGAAGTACCGGTATACTTATTAACAAGTCGTGCAATAATATCAACGCCACCCGTAGTTCCACCATACCTGAAAATTATACCGAGACCAACACCGATAAAAACACCTGCGAACAGTGCAGCTAAAGTAAGATCATTCTTTAATGGCATATGTATTTGATATCTTTGGAATATTTCAAGGAAAAGAGAAACGCCTAGCGTACCAATAATCGTATAGATAAATGCTTTTTTACCTAGTAGTTTCCATCCTATAAAAAATAAAGGAATATTTAATATCAAATTCGTATAAGATGGATTCCAATCAAATAGGAAATACAATAAGAGCGTGATACCTGTAAAGCCACCTTCTGCTAAGTTGTTTTGCATATTAAAGTGAACAATACCGAAAGAGAATATACTAGCGCCAAACAGAATAAGGATAATATTCTTAATTTTCAATCCAAACATTCACAGTGCCCTCCGAAATGATGAAATATATTACTTGCCATCTCATTATATAGATTCAATAGAGGATAAGCAATCACACTTGATAGGGGAGCAAGGCAGCACATTCTCTCATACATAGACTATTTTTATGGGACAGAAATAAAGAATTAAACGATAGGAATTGTAAAAATGGCTATGTTTAGCTAACATGGAGAGTGTGAATAAAATGATTTGAAAAGGTATGTATATGAGGTGAGAAGCAATGAGTAAGTCGATGGAAGAATTACAGAGGGAAGTAGATACCTATATTGGGCAATTTAAAGAGGGGTATTTTAGTCCACTTGCTATGGTGGCAAGATTGACAGAGGAATTAGGGGAGCTGGCAAGAGAAGTCAATCATACATATGGTGAAAAACCAAAAAAGAGTACAGAAAAAGAAAAGGCAATAGAAGAAGAAATGGGAGACATGCTTTTTGTTTTAATTTGTCTTGCTAATTCTCTAAATATAGATTTAGCAAAAGCGCATGACCAAGTAATGCACAAGTTTCAAACGCGCGATAAAGATAGATGGACACGTATTGAAGAAGGGGGAAAAAATAATGAACACAATTAAAATCGTGATTGCAGGTCCAAGAGGTAGAATGGGAAGTGAGGCAGTTAAGTTAGTTCAGAACAAAGATAATTATGAATTAGTAGCAGTTGTAGATCATAAAAATGATGGTGGCATTTTAAGTGATTTTAAAGGTTTTGAGGGAATCGATGTTCCTGTTTATTCTGATATAGAAAAATGTTTTAAAAATGAAGCGTGTGATGTTCTTATTGATTTAACCACGCCTGAAGTTGGTATGGATCATACGAAAACAGCGCTTACTTATGGAGTGAGACCAGTTGTTGGTACAACTGGATTTACCAAAGAGAACTTACAAGAACTAGAGGATTTATGTCATGATACCAGTTTAGGTGCGATTATTGCGCCAAACTTTGCTGTTGGTGCTGTGCTTATGATGAAGTTTTCTCAAATGGCAGCTAAGTACTTTAATGATGTAGAGATTATTGAAATGCATCATGATCAAAAATTAGATGCGCCATCTGGCACTGCTGTTAAAACAGCTGAGATGATTCGTGATGTAAGAGAGAGTAAGCAACAAGGACATCCTAATGAAAAGGAAACGCTAGCTGGAGCTCGTGGGGCTGATTTTGATGGAATGCATATTCACTCCGTTAGACTTCCTGGCTTAATTGCACATCAACAAGTAATGTTTGGTTCTAGTGGACAAACACTGCAAATTCGCCATGATTCATACAATCGCGAATCATTCATGAGTGGTGTAGCATTAGCTGTCAATACTGTAGTTAAAATTGATACGTTAGTTTACGGATTAGAAAATATTATGGAGTAAGTATGGAGGCGGTGCCGATGAACATTGCATTAATTGCTCATGACAAAAAGAAGAATGATATTGTGAATTTTTCTAAAGCGTATCAAGTTATTCTTTCACAGCACCAATTATTTGCAACTGGTACGACGGGTTTAAGGTTACAGCAGGAAGCTAATCTAACTGTGCATCGTTTTCAATCTGGACCACTGGGTGGGGATCAGCAAATTGGAAGTATGATTGCGCAAAATAAAATGGATCTCGTC
Organism: Cytobacillus sp. FSL R7-0696; assembly: GCF_038006865.1. NCBI lineage: Bacteria > Bacillati > Bacillota > Bacilli > Caryophanales > Bacillaceae > Cytobacillus > Cytobacillus sp. FSL R7-0696. The sequence goes on from NZ_JBBOWA010000001.1 coordinate 3,472,481, forward strand.
TTGTTTTTTAGAGACCCGCTCACCGCACAACCACATGAACCAGATATTACGGCGTTAATCCGATTATGTGATGTTTACGCTGTACCCTTAGCGACAAATATGGGCACAGCGGAAGTCCTAATAAAAGGACTTGAACGAGGAGATTTTTCCTGGAGAGAAATTATAAAAGAGAGTGAATAGAAATGAACGAAATAAAGCTTGATATCCTTGCTTTCGGAGCGCATGCCGATGATGTAGAAATCGGCATGTCAGGAACAATAGCGAAGTATGTGGAAAAAGGTTATAAAGTAGGGATTTGCGATTTAACAGAAGCCGAGTTGTCTTCTAACGGTAATCCTACTCTGAGGAAAACAGAAGCAATTGCAGCAGGGCGAATATTAAATGTGTCTGTAAGAGAAGGACTTCATTTAGGTGATAGACAGTTATTTTTAACAAGTGAGCGTATCAAACAGGTAGTAGAAATGATTAGGAAGTATCAGCCGACAATTGTCTTTGCACCATATGAAATAGATAGGCACCCAGATCATGCGAATGCAACGAAAATTGTCGAGGAAGCAGTCTTTTCTGCAGGTATTCGTAAATATCAAACGAATGAGTATCAAACGGATCATAAAGTGAAAAGCTTTTACTATTATATGATTAATGGATTTCACCAACCTGATTTTATGATAGATATTACATCAACAATAGACAAAAAGATCGACAGTTTAAACGCTTACCAAAGTCAATTCACGAAAACGGAGGGAGCTGTCGATACTCCGTTAACAAATGGCTATGTGGAAATGGTTGAAGCTAGAGAACGCCTATTTGGACAGCAAGTTGGTGTTAAATATGCAGAAGGTTTTATGGTGAAAAAACCTTTGATGATCGAAAACGATTTATTTGGAGTGTAAGAATGAATAGAAAACTTAAAATAGGGATTACTTGCTATCCGACTGTTGGTGGATCAGGGGTAATTGCCACAGAACTCGGAAAAATGCTGGCAGAAAGAGGACATGAAATACACTTTATTTCTTCAAGCATTCCTTTTCGTTTAAATAAGATATATCATAATATTTTTTACCATCAAGTAGAGGTTAATCAATACTCCGTTTTTCAATATGCGCCTTATGACATCGCGTTAGCAAGCAAGATGGCAGAAGTCATTAAAAGAGAAAATCTTGACTTACTTCATGTACATTATGCGGTGCCACATGCGATCTGTGCCATATTAGGGAAGCAAATGAGCGGGCGTGATGTTAAAATCGTTACAACTTTGCATGGAACAGATATTACGGTTCTTGGTTATGACTCATCATTAACTGATGCAATAAAGTTTGGAATTGAACAATCGGATCGTGTTACTGCTGTTTCCAATGCATTAATTGCACAAACTTACGACTTAATCAATCCACAGAAAAAAATTGTTCCCGTATACAATTTTATTGATGAGCGTGAATATGTAAAAAAAGATGTAGATTACTTGAAAGAAGAATTTCAAATAGCTGAAGACGAGAAGGTTATTATTCATGTGTCTAACTTTCGTGGTGTAAAAAGGGTAGATGATGTCGTGCGTTCGTTTGCTAAAATTGCCGAACATATAAAAGCTAAGCTCCTACTTGTAGGTGATGGTCCACAGATGAGTGATATTTCAAAATTAGTAGACCAATTATCCTTAAAACACCAAGTCATTTTTCTTGGCAAACAAGACAACTTAGCGGAACTTTATTCCATTAGTGACTTGATGCTTTTATTGTCCGAAAAGGAAAGCTTTGGTTTAGTCGCACTTGAGGCAATGGCATGCAATGTACCGTGTATAGGGACAAATGTTGGAGGGATTCCGGAAGTTATCCAAGATGGTGTAAATGGCTATATTTGTGAACTGGGTGATATAGAAAGTATTGCAGCAGTCGCATTAGATATTTTACAAGATGAAAAATTACATACAAAATTATCATTACAAGCAAAAGAATCTGTACTGACAAGTTTCCATGCCGATAAAATTGTTTCACAATACGAGCAGCTTTATTTTGATCTATTAAGTGAGGCGAAATGATGAAACCAATTTTTCAAAGAGCTATTCCGATTATTGAAAAGCTTGAGGAAGCAGGTTATGAAGCTTATTTTGTCGGTGGTGCAGTGAGGGATCTTCTAATAGGTCGTGAAATAGCAGATGTAGATATCGCTACATCTGCTACACCGATTGAAATGAAAGCGATTTTTTCTAAAACGGTTGATGTAGGTATTGAGCATGGTACCATACTTATTCTCCTAAAAGGTGAAGCATATGAAGTAACAACATATAGGGCAGAGTCAACGTATAGTGACTTTAGAAGACCAGATGAAGTCCGTTTTATCCGTCATTTAAAGGAAGATTTACAGAGAAGAGACTTTACTATGAATAGCATTGCTATGGATAAAAATGGTGAATTAATTGACCCCTTCGCTGGAAGGGAATCAATTCAAAATAGAGAAATAAAGACCGTTGGTTCAAGTGAAGAACGCTTTAATGAGGATGCCTTAAGAATGATGCGAGCGCTTCGCTTTAAAAGTCAATTAGGTTTCCTGCTCGAAGAAGGAACATATGATGCATTAAAAAAGAAAGCCCATCTACTGCAACATGTGGCAGTTGAAAGGAAGCTTGTTGAATTTAATAAATTATTACACGGAGACTATCGAGTAGATGCCTTGACGCTTCTGCAAGACTCAAACTTGCATCACTATTTACCAATGCTTTCGCAAAAGGAGAAGGGACTTGATCAGCTCGTCACTTATCCTCTTCAATCATTATCCTTGCTTGAAATATGGGTTCTGCTCTTAAAGGTTTTTCAATTAAATGAGCATGAAGCAAAGTTAGGATTAAAAGAATGGAAGATGTCAAGTAAAGACATGAAAGAAATACTCAATCTATATCAGTGGTTCCAAAAAAGACTTTCAACACCCTTTCAAGCTACTACAATTTACCACAGTGGTTTATCAGTAGCAGTGAGTGCTGAAAAACTTCATCAAGTATACAATCATGAAAGAGTAGAATATCCTGATCATTTAGTTGAAATGTATAGCAAATTGTCGATTACTTCAAGAAAACAATTAGCAGTCAATGGCAATGATATTATCACTTGGAGTCAACAATCAGCTGGCCCTTGGCTAAAGGAATTATTAGCAAAAGTTGAGGAAGCAATTATACTTGGAGAATTACAAAATAATAAAGAAGATATCAGGGAGTGGCTGTTTCAATGGAATCAGAAATAAGGAAGAAGTTATTAAATGCCTTCACGACTAACCAAGATGATTATTTGTCCGGGCAAGCTATTGCAGATTTACTCGGTTGTTCACGCACAGCAGTGTGGAAGCATATAGAGAATCTTCGGAAAGAAGGGTTTGAATTTGAAGCGGTGAGAAGAAAAGGATATCGCATCATTGCTACACCCAAAAAAGTGATTGCTGATGAAATACGTTATGGTTTGAAAACAAATATACTTGGTAGTCATATCCATTATGAGGAATCAGTGGACTCCACACAAAAAGTAGCCCATCAATTAGCAACAGATGGTGCTTGTGAAGGTACGATTGTAGTAGCAGAAGAGCAAATAAGCGGTAGAGGGAGAATGGACCGAAAATGGATATCCCCTAAATATACGGGTGTTTGGATGAGCGTCATTCTTAGGCCACAGCTTACCCCTCATCGTGCACCCCAATTAACACTTATTGCGGCTGTTGCAGTTGTTCAGGCAATCGAGGAAGTGACCGGTTTAACAGCTGAAATTAAATGGCCTAATGATGTGTTGATTAATGGTAAAAAAGTAACAGGGATATTAACAGAGATGCAAGCAGATGCAGATCGAATCGTTTCTATAATTATGGGAATTGGTATTAATGTGAATCAGAAATTAGAAGACTACCCCGAGGAGATTCAACCTATCGCCACCTCCCTTGCAATTGAAAAGAAAGAAGAAATCTCGCGCGCACAGATTATTCAAACACTTTTATTCAACCTCGAAAAACTTTATCAACTTTATTTACAGAATGGTTTTCAACCGATAAGAATTTTATGGGAAAGTTATGCCATTAGTATAGGAAAAAATATAAAAGCGCGTACACTATCTGGTACCATAGCGGGTAAAGCGATAGGAATTACAGATGAAGGCATATTGCTTTTAGAAGATGAGGCTGGTGTGCGACATCAAATTTATTCTGCAGATATTGATTTAGAATAATAGATATTTTTTATAGAAAGTTAACACAATTATTGATATACTTTGTGTGGGCAGTATCGGTAAGAACTGCACCTGTTTGACCATCATTTATACGCGAAATCTGCCTAGATCCATTTAGGACCAGGACAGAGGGATGAGTTTAATAATGAGAACATACACTATCCTTCTGCACTTTTTTTGTAGAAGGTTATTTTTATGTCTTTCTCATTATCAGTAGATCATCACCTCTTCCTATTAAAAAAGGAGGAAGTAGGATGAAACAAACGACTGATTTTTTGAAAATGAAAAGTAAAGGTGAGAAAATAGCCATGCTCACGGCATACGATTTTCCACAGGCTAAATTATCAGAGCAAGCTAATGTCGATATGATTCTTGTCGGCGACTCACTAGGAATGGTTGTATTAGGTTATGATTCAACGATTCCGGTCACAATGAATGATATGATTCACCACGCTAAAGCTGTGAAGCGTGGGGCAAAAGACACTTTTATCGTGGTAGATATGCCGTTTATGAGCTACCATATTTCCATGGAAGATGCGCTCATAAATGCGAGAACCCTGATTCAAGAAACTGGTGCTCATGCAGTTAAGGTTGAGGGTGGAGATGAAGTAATAGATAAAATTGCTGCAATGACAAATGCAGGTATACCAGTTGTCGCACATTTAGGTTTAACACCACAATCAGTTGGTGTGTTAGGTGGTTATAAAGTACAGGGTAAAGATGCAAAAGCAGCCCAAAAACTAATCAATGATGCAAGAAAATGTGAACAGGCGGGGGCTTTTGCTCTTGTTCTTGAATGTGTGCCGCAACAGCTATCTAAAGAAGTATCATTAATCTTAAATATCCCGACAATTGGGATTGGTGCGGGTGTGCATACAGATGGCCAAGTACTTGTGTACCACGACATTCTCACATATGGCGTGGAGCGGGTACCAAAGTTTGTTAAGCGCTATTTAAATAGTGGAGAAATGATGGAAGAAGCCATTTCTGCGTATGTAAAAGAGGTTAAGAGTGGACAATTTCCAGAGGATAGCCATTCTTTTAATATGAAAGAAGAAGAACTTTTAAGTCTCTACGGAGGAAAGAAATGAAAAAAGTGACAAGCATCAAAGAAATGCAGAAAATCATCAAAGACTTCCAAAGAGAAGGGAAATCAATTGGGCTTATCCCGACTATGGGTTATTTGCATGAAGGCCACTTAACACTAGCTAAAAAAGCACGTTTACAGAATGATATAGTCGTCATGAGTGTTTTTGTAAATCCGCTACAGTTCGGAGAAAATGAAGATTTGGCCACTTATCCGAGGAATTTAGACAGAGATATGCAATTAGCAGCAGAAGTGAAGGTAGATTACCTGTTTCATCCAACAGCAGAAGAAATGTATCCGCAGAAGCAAGCGATAACAATGCATGTTGAAGAAAGAACAGAAAGACTTTGTGGTGCTTCTAGACCTGGACATTTTGACGGTGTTGTCGTGGTTGTTTCTAAATTATTTAATATTATTCAGCCGGAAAGAGCTTACTTCGGTAAAAAAGACGCACAACAACTTGCAGTAATAGATTTGCTTGTAAAAAATTTAAATTTTCCGATTGAACTCATTGCGGTGGATACGGTGAGAGAAAGTGATGGCTTGGCAAAGAGCTCAAGAAATGTATTTTTAACAGAAATAGAACGCAAAGAGGCGGCTGTGCTTTTTGAGAGTTTACAGGCAGCGGAAGCAATCATCACAGAAGGAGAAAGAAATACAGCTCGTATAATTGAAGTGATGAAAACAATGCTCCATGAGAAGACAAGTGGTGAAGTCGATTATATTGAAATTCTTTCTTATCCAGAATTACAACCAAGCAATGAAGTTAACGGTGTAATCATTATTGCGTTGGCCGTGAAATTTTCCAATGCCCGCTTAATCGATAATATCATCATCACAGCATGAGGTCATAGAGGAGGGTTTAATATGTACAGAACAATGATGAATGGCAAAATTCATAGAGCAACAGTAACAGAAGCGAACCTAAACTACGTCGGCAGTATTACGATTGATAGTGATATTTTAGATGCTGTTGATATGTTACCAAATGAGAAGGTACAAATCGTTAATAATAATAATGGAGCAAGATTCGAAACGTATATTATCCCTGGTGAAAGAGGGAGTGGTGTTATTTGTGTTAACGGCGCTGCCGCACGTCTCGTGCAACAAGGGGATATTGTGATTATCATTTCATATGCTCAAGTAGCGGAGGAAAAACTCAAAGGTCATCAACCAAAAGTAGCGATTATGGGAGCAGATAATCAAATAATTGATATGCTTCACCAGGAACCAGCTAGTACGATTTTGTGAAAATGCCTGAACTGTTTGAGAAAAATGCTTGATTGAATAAGCACGAACAAATTCTGTTTTAAAAAGGATTTGTTTGTGCTTTTTATTTTATTGTGTTTATCGACACAAATGGTTACTAATTTATTATTAGCCGAAAGGGGTCATTGCAGACTTGTTATTTTCATAGTTTCTTTTTGTACAAAATGACAACAGTTTTAGTTAATAATGGTAAAATAATTCGTATGAGTATGAAGGGATAAAGAGAAATAAACCATTGAAGGAGACGATCAAGGTGAAAAAAACCGCGTTTTTATTTGCATTAGCAGTGTTGTCGATATTTATCATTGTTGCATGTAGTAACGAAGAGACAAAAAAAGAAGAAGTTATAGATGAGGATAAATCAATTGAGGCTGTAGCAGATAAAGCAAATGATATAAAAGATGAAGAAAATCCAGTTTCTCAAACTTTGTTACCTATTCCCCAATCGTTTAAGGAATCAGTTGACTATGGTTACACAGGGGAATGGGCGATGAAGGAATTTTCCAATGAAGTAAAGTCGGCACTTGATCAGCTACCCTCTATTACGATGGAGGCTACAGAAGAAGAGATTGATGCCTATGAACGTGAAATCTTTTCCCTATTTAAAGAGAATTTAAGTATGCCAAATGTACCGATTGATCAATGGCAAGCAATGAAATTTGCAGATCCAACCGTTACTGAAGAGGAAAGCCAATTAAAGAAAAATTATAATGTAGCTATATTACTTGATGCTAGTGGTAGTATGGGTGCTCTAGAAAATGGAAAAACAAGAATGGAACTTGCAAAAGAAGCGATTAATCAATTTGTTGATAGTTTGCCAGAAAAAGCGAAAGTTTCATTAACTGTATATGGACATAAAGGAACAGGAGATGAAGCAGATAAAGAGGTTTCATGCAGTACCGTAGAACAAGTGTATTCTCTTTCAGCCTATGATAGTAAAGAGTTTACAAATGCCCTAGGTAAATTTAATCCAGCTGGATGGACACCAATGACAAAAGCAGTTGAACAAGCAATGGTTAATTTAGAATCACATGATGGTTCAGAGAATACGAATATTATTTATCTTGTGAGTGATGGAATCGAAACTTGTGGAGGAAATCCTGTACAGGCAATGGAAAAACTGAGTGATTCTAACTTAAGTCCAGTCGTTCAAATCATTGGCTATCAAGTTAATAACGATGGTTTAACGCAATTGAAAGAAATGGCAAGGGCTGCAAATGGACAGTTTATTAATGTCCAAAATCAAGAGGATCTAAAGGCAGAATTTAAACGAACCACGGAAATGGCTGAAGTATGGTCAGAATGGCATAGAAATAGCAATGATGCCATTAATAATCTTAATAAAACGGTGCAAAAACAATTAAATGACTGGCATCAAAAAGAGCAGGAAAAGATGAATAGAGAGCGTAAAAATCTACAATTGGCTATCAATTATTTAAATGAGGAAAACAAGATAGATACCGATGTTTTCTTACGCTTAGATGAAAACTATCGGGCATACTATTTACAAGTCGATAAAGAAGCACGTAATCTTTATCTTGAACTGGATCAACTGAACAGGGAATCATTTCTTGATAACTGGGAAGAGATTAGTGAGATATTCTTAAAAAATGTGAGTGAATAAGAAGATAAAATGTACAATTTGCAAAAGTATTCAGAAGAGGAGTAAATGCTCATTTGGTAGGGTGTAAATTGATAAGGTTATGCAAATTTATTATATTTATTTAAATAAACAAAGGTATTTTTTTGATGATTAAAACCCTCATTTGCGAAATAAAGAAAGATAACTTTCTCTTTTATCCTTTTTATGATAACGTTTTGTGTGACAGAATGTTCGAGGTGTAACCATGAGTAATAAATATGTTGTCGTAGATTTAGAAACAACAGGAAATTCACCTAAAAAGGGTGATCAAATTATACAATTAGCAGCAGTAGTGATTGAAAATGGACAGATAACTGAACAGTACGCTTCACTTGTACAACCAAGTCACAGTATCCCTCCATTTATAGAAGAACTAACCGGACTAACAGACGAAATGGTGGCCTCTGCACCTAAATTTTCAGAGATTGCCAAGAAAGTGGAGCAAATGCTTGAAGGTGCCTACTTCGTTGCACATAATGTCCTTTTTGATTTATCGTTTTTACAGGAAGAGTTTAAAATGGCTGGTTTAGCAGGTTTTTATGGCCCAATTATAGATACAGTTGAACTGGCAAGGATTTTTTTACCAAGTGAGGATAGCTATAAGCTATCTGATTTATCGCTAAACTTAGGGCTCTCTCATGAGAGACCACATCAAGCGGATAGCGATGCTTATGTAACAGCAGAATTACTTTTAATATTAGAACAGAAAATGAAAAGCTTACCATTGCTTACTTTGAAACAATTAAAAGATATTTCCTTTGGCTTAAAAAGTGACTTAGATTTATATTTAGATGATTGGATTCAATGGAAAGAGGAGAGCCATCAATCCCTTCCTAGCAATTTAGAAATTAATCATGGGATCGCTCTTCGTAAAAGTCAAAACAAGCAAGTAGGGAAATTAAACAAATCTGGTATCTTGTATCCTTATACAAAAGAAGAAAAAGAAGCTTATTTGCAAAAAGTGTTCAAACCTTTTGAATCACGAGAGGGACAATATCAGATGATGGATGCCGTTTATAAGGCATTTATTTCCGAACAACATTCACTTATTGAAGCAGGAACTGGTGTAGGTAAATCATTGGCTTATTTACTTCCTTCGATTATTTTTTCTTTGCAGGAAAACGAAAGAATCGTGATTAGTACCTTCACAACTCAACTTCAAGATCAATTGCTTCAGAAGGACTTACCCTTACTAACGCAAATGATACCAATGCCCATCAAGGCAAGTATTCTAAAGGGAAGAAATCATTATATTAGTTTAGCAAAGTTTATTCATACACTTAGAAGTCATGATGATAACTATGATACATGCTTAACGAAGATGCAAATTTTAGTATGGTTAACAGAAACAACAACAGGCGATGTCGACGAACTTAATTTATCTAGTGGCGGTCAATTGTATTGGAATCAAATTAAAAATAACCGCATGTTATTTATTAACGACAAGGACTTTAGAGAAAAAGACTTTTATAATCGTGCAAAGAAGCAAGCTGAGTCAGCACAATTGATTATTACGAATCACAGTATGTTACTTTCTGATACAATCAGTGATTATGATATATTGCCATCATATCAATATGCAATTATTGATGAGGCTCATCATTTTGTAAAAGCTGCATCTCCTTATTTTGGACGCATGCTAGATTTTATGACTGTTCGGCTCACAATTAATAAATTAGGATTATTCGAACAAAAAGAGTGGATCTTTCAGCTTGAGCAATTGCTAGAAGAAGTCGGTGTTTCAAATGAGGTTATTCATTCATTTGAGGTCAATGAAATGATGGAGAGCTTACATAGAGAAATGGATGAGTTCTTTTACTTAATTTCGAAGCTTGTGCAAAAATCTAGTCCTAAGAAGAGTAAATTAGTGCGAGTGAAAATGAATGTCCAAAATCTAATCGCTAAATATGGGCGTCAAATTGACATCCAAGTGGAGAGGTTTTCTTCTATTCTAAAAGAGGTTATACAAATGTTGACAGCAAGGTTACATGCTATTCAGAATGGACCATCTCCTATTGCGGAGAAGTCGCAGCCTTTATTAGAGGATGTCTCATCAGCTGTAAGGGAATTAGAAGGTTATGTCAATTCGTTGCACTTCTTTTTTAAAAACAGCCAAAATTTCCCCTTAGCATCTTGGGTAGAAGTTGATTTACGTGCAATTCAGAATGTCACTTCTATTTATGCGGAACCATTAGATGTCTCTGAACGACTAAGTCAGTCCTTTTTTACCAAGAAAAAAAGCGTTGTTTTAGCCTCTGCTACAATGACCGTAAATCAGTCGTTTCAATATATGGAGAAAGAATTGGGCCTAGAAGGTTTACCTTGTACTAGTCAGCAAATCCCTTCACCATTTCAATATGAAAGACAAGTGAAAATGATTATACCGAAAGACTTACCAGATATAAAAACGGTGAAAATGGAAGAGTATATTGCCAGTATCGCAGAGCAAATTATTTCCATTGCCGAAGTAACCAAGGGACGTATGCTCATTTTATTCACTTCATTTGAAATGCTTAAAGAAACATATCAACTCATAAAGGAATCGGACTTTCTTAGTGATTATGCGATCTTTGCTCAAGGAATCTCAGGGGGTAGTCGTTCGCGATTGACAAGAAATTTCCAAAAGTTTGATAAAGCAATATTATTAGGCGCAAGTAGTTTTTGGGAAGGAGTAGATATTCCTGGAGAAGACTTATCGTGCTTGATTATCGTTCGCCTACCATTTGCACCGCCAGATGACCCTGTAGCTAGTGCGAAAGCTGCAAAGATGAAAAGAGATGGGGGAAATCCTTTTAAAGAGCTCGCCATACCGGAAGCTGTGATTCGTTTTAAACAAGGGTTCGGCCGCTTAATTCGTTCGAATACTGACAGGGGTGTTGTGATTGTATTTGATAGAAGAATTAAAACCGCAAGTTATGGAAAAGCTTTTCTACAATCGATACCGTCTGTAGAAGCAAAAGAGTGTGATTTGAATGAAACGATTCATATCATTGAACAATGGTTATAATTTTTAAAAACTAATCGTCTAATATTTATGCAAACCACTTTTACTGGTATACTATTAGACGTAACAAAGAAAATGGGCCTTACTTGTCAAGGAGGAAATACAGATGGAAAGCAAGATTGAGATCTTATCAACAGTAACGATTCAAAATAGTCCAGATTTATACAAAATTGTTGATAGTTTAAACAGAACACTAAAAGAAAAAGATTTAATGTTCGGCTTAGCATTGGATAAGGATGATGATAGCAAAGCTGTTTTTACAATATATCGTACATAGGTAGTGAAAAGAATGAAAAAAATACTAATCATCGTACTAGCCATTATGGTTGTCATTATCGGTTTTTCGGCAAATGTTTATATAAAAGCGATGGAGCCGATAAATCAAGCGGAAAAAGTGGCAAAAGAAAAAGCGGAAAATGAGGCGAATCTACAGACCGTAAAAAGAGTAACTCTATATAATGGTAATGAAACGTATTACATTATTGATGGAATTACAAAAGAAGATGAAGAGGTGTATGTATGGGTTTCAGCCGATTCTAAGGATGAAGTAATCATAAAAAATAAAAAAGATGGGATTTCGAAAGAAGAAGCAATCGAAAAGGTAATGAATAAAAAAAATCCCACTGATATTATTTCTGTCAACCTTGGAATGGAAAAATCTATCCCTCTGTGGGAGATTTCCTATAAAACTGGCGAAGGTCTTCTTAATTATTATGTAATAGATTATGAGACAGGTAACGAAGAATTAAAAATATTAGAAAATCTTTAAATAAGTGGTTCGGCTGACTATTCTATGGTCAGTTCATATATAAAATGATAGATTACACATTCTGGAGGATTAGGATAATGAACTTTGAACTAGCACAAAGAGTGCAATCACTGACACCATCTACAACTTTAGCAATTACAGCTAAGGCAAAAGAAATGAAGGCACAAGGAATTGATGTTATTGGTTTAGGTGCGGGTGAACCAGACTTTAATACACCCCAGCATATTATTGATGAAGCTGTTCAATCAATGAATGAAGGATATACGAAGTATACTGCAGCTGCAGGACTACCAAAACTCAAAGAAGCTATTTCTAACAAGTTTAAACAAGATCAAGGGATTGATATTCCAGCGTCAGATATTATTGTTACAAGTGGTGCTAAGCATGCGTTATACACTTTATTCCAAGTCATCTTAAATAAAGGTGATGAGGTCATTATTCCAACTCCGTATTGGGTAAGTTATCCAGAGCAAGTTAAACTAGCAGGCGGAAAGCCAGTATTTATTGATGGTCTTGAAGAAAATGAATATAAGGTCACGCCTCAGCAGTTAGAGAGCGTTATAACAGATCGCACAAAAGCTGTGATCATTAATTCACCTAGTAACCCTACAGGCATGCTCTATAGCAAGCCGGAACTAGAAGCGATTGGTGAGTTTTGTTTGAAACATAATATCTTAATTATTTCTGATGAAATCTATGAAAAGTTGACTTATGATGGACATCAGCATATTTCGATCGCACAAATCAGTCCAGAATTGAAAGAGCAGACGATTATCATTAATGGCGTTTCAAAGTCTCATTCAATGACAGGTTGGAGAATTGGTTATGCTGCCGGAAATACAGCCATTATAAAAGCAATGACAAACCTAGCAAGTCATAGTACGTCTAATCCAACTACTCCTTCTCAATACGGCGCGATTGCAGCGTATAATGGTTCACAGCAACCTGTAGAAGAAATGAAAAATGCGTTTGAAGAACGTTTAAATATTATCTATCAACAATTAGTAGCTATTCCAGGTTTCACATGTATTAAACCACAAGGTGCTTTTTATCTCTTCCCTAACGTAGAAGAAGCAGCAAAGCTTACAGGTTATGAAGATGTTGATGCGTTTGTAAAAGGTTTATTAGAAGAAGCGAAGGTAGCTGTTATTCCTGGTTCTGGTTTTGGATCTCCGAAAAATATTCGTTTATCCTATGCAACATCACTTGACCTATTAGAAGCCGCTGTTCGTCGAATGCATGAATTTGTGAATCATAAACTGCAGTAATCGTTAAAGGAAGTGGAGCCCTTCACTTCCTTTTTTCATGCAAGAGTTATGTATGATGAAAAGTTGCCTCGAGAATCAGAGAAGGGTATAATAAAGGCGACTTGAATCTAATTGGTAAATGTTTTTGGAAGGGGTATTAAATTGATTAAAACGACAATTGCTGAAACGTATAAATATGTTGATCAAGAAGTGAAAATTGGTGCATGGATTGCTAATAAACGCTCCAGTGGGAAAATTGCCTTTCTACAGCTACGTGATGGGTCTGGCTTTATCCAAGGTGTGGTCGTAAAAGCAGATGTATCTGAAGAAGTATTTAAAGCAGCAAAATCGGTTACACAAGAATCTAGTGTGTACGTAATAGGGAAAGTACAAAAAGAAGATCGTTCACCTTTGGGATATGAATTACTCGTTACAGGTGTAGAAGTGATTCATGAATCTACTGATTATCCAATTACACCGAAAAATCATGGAACAGAGTTTTTGATGGATCACCGCCACCTATGGTTACGCTCACGAAAACAACATGCTGTCATGAAAATTCGAAATGAAATCATTCGTGCTACATATGAATTCTTTAATGAAAATGGTTTCTCAAAGGTTGATCCACCAATTCTAACAGGTAGTGCACCTGAAGGGACATCTGAGTTATTTGCTACTAAGTACTTCGATGAAGATGCATACTTATCTCAGAGCGGTCAATTATATATGGAAGCTGCGGCGATGGCTTTAGGGAAAGTTTTCTCGTTTGGGCCAACATTCCGAGCTGAGAAGTCAAAAACGAGACGCCATCTAATCGAATTTTGGATGATTGAACCGGAAATGGCTTTTTATGAGTTTGAAGACAATTTGAAAGTGCAAGAAGAATATGTCTCCTATATTGTCCAAGCTGTTGTGAAAAACTGCCAAGTTGAATTGAAGACATTAGACAGAGATGTGTCTAAATTGGAGAAAATTCAAGCACCATTCCCAAGAATTTCATATGATGAAGCCATTACATTTTTACAAGAAAAAGGGTTTGATGATATCACATGGGGAGAAGACTTTGGCGCGCCACACGAAACAGCGATTGCCGAGAGCTATGATAAACCCGTTTTTATTACACATTACCCAACAAAAATCAAGCCTTTCTACATGCAGCCAGATGCTGAAAGAGAAGATGTTGTCCTTTGTGCGGATTTAATAGCGCCAGAAGGATATGGTGAAATTATTGGCGGATCAGAGCGTATCCACGATTACGAGCTATTGAAACAAAGATTAGCAGAACATGAATTAGATATGGATGCATACAAATGGTATTTAGAATTAAGACAATACGGTTCAGTTCCTCATTCTGGTTTTGGATTAGGTCTAGAGCGAACAGTTGCTTGGATTAGTGGCGTGGAGCATGTGAGAGAGTCGATTCCATTCCCAAGACTTTTAAACCGCTTATATCCGTAAGCTTTTCACAATAACACACGAAAAAGAGTCATTTTGTGGCTCTTTTTCACTTTTTTACACCTTTTATTTGAATACATTTCTATACTTTTCTTAAAAGGGTTCATGATATACTTGTATGGAGGTGTGTATGATGCCAAAGAAGATATTATTAAAATGGTTACAGGAAAAAGACATTACAATTCCTGGAGCTTTATTAACGCAGTACAAAGCAATGAACCTAAAAGAAGAAGAAGTAGTCCTTATCCTCCATTTGATTTCAATTAGTGACAAGGGAAATGACTTCCCAACACCTTTTGAACTTGCAGAAGTAATGACTTATTCAGCAGAGGACTGTGCGGGGATGCTTCGCCGTTTAATACAAAAAGGGTTAATCACTATAAATGAGGGTTATAGTGAAGAAGGTATTCGCTTTGAAAAATACTGTTTAGATAGTTTTTGGGAAAAATTAGCAGATGCTTTTTTAATTGCAGATAAAAGAAAAGAAGCAAAAGAAAATCAGCAAGACGAAATTGATTTGTATTCAGTGTTTGAAAGTGAATTTGGCAGGCCACTTTCTCCTTTTGAATGTGAAACTCTAGCCCTTTGGTTAGATGATGACCATCATGAGGTGAAAATCATTAAGGCGGCCTTAAAAGAAGCGGTGATATCTGGTAAATTGAATTTCCGCTATATTGATCGCATCTTGTTTGAGTGGAAAAAGAATGGTATAAAAACAGTAGAACAAGCAACAAATCAAGGGAAGAAATTTAGACAAAACCAAGTGAAGAGAATGAAAAGTGTAGAGAATAGTGATAAGAGAAATGAGTCGCTACCTTTTTATAATTGGTTAGAACAATAGTTTGAATGGTGATGATATATGTTAAATAAGAAAGACATTAGATATTGTTTAGATAAAATGGGAGAAATGTTTCCCGATGCTCACTGCGAGCTCGTTCATAAGAATCCTTTTGAACTTGTTATTGCGGTGGCATTATCAGCGCAGTGTACCGATGTATTAGTGAATAAAGTGACGAGCAAGCTTTTTTTAAAGTACAAAACACCAGAGGATTATTTAAATGTATCCATTGAAGAATTACAACAGGATATCCGCTCGATTGGTTTATATAGAAATAAGGCAAAAAACATTCAAAAACTATGTCGCATGTTAATAGATGACTATGATGGTGTGGTTCCTGCTGATCGCGATGAATTAACAAAGTTACCAGGAGTCGGAAGGAAGACAGCGAATGTGGTTGTATCAGTGGCCTATAATGTCCCTGCAATAGCTGTTGATACACATGTGGAGAGGGTAAGTAAACGTCTTGGCTTTTGTAGATGGAAGGATTCAGTTCTAGAGGTCGAAAAAGCACTTATGAAGAAAATACCAGAAGAAGAGTGGTCTGTGACCCACCATCGCTTAATTTTCTTTGGGCGTTATCATTGCAAAGCACAAAATCCAAAGTGCCAAGAATGTCCAGTTCTTGATATTTGTAGAGAAGGTAAAAAGAGAATGAAAAGTTTAGGTGCGTAAAATAATATGAATGAGCGGTTAAAAAGGTTACAGCATCCTTTTTTTAATAATATACAGGATCAAGTAGGGGAGTTTGTCCCATTTTATTACGAAAGACAGTTGTATCAAGGAATAGCTTCTGAAAAACCCTGGGAAGAGTCAGAGCGATTCATCGCAATGATTCTTAAAGAATGGGATCAATTAAAGATCAGGCTAAAATCAGCCCATCAACAAAGAGATAAGCAGGAAGCAGAGCAACTCATGGTTTTGGGAGTTGCCCTTTTAGTTCAATATGTGTATTGGTTAAATGAAAAACCAGTATCACTGGATGAACAACAAATAGGTGATGGTTTGGTACATCTCCCATTCAACTTTGCCGATCGATTACAATTTATTATGGGGCAACCTGCACTTCATTTAGCTTTTATTCAATTAATAGAACTCATGAATGAAGTAATTAAATTAGATGCTAAGAATAGGGTAAGAAAAAAACACTCGAAGCACTAAAAATGCGAAGAGTGTTTTTTATTATGCAGAAGCTTTAGCAAATGCCTTCTTGAATATTTTGAAACAATCACACAGGTAAGATAAAGGCAGAGAAGATAGCTTCTCTGCCTTTAACATAACGATTATTCCTCAGGGTTTTCATCTGGTGGTGATGGTGGTTGTTCTTCTTCAGGTGATTGATTTTCTTCTTCACTATTATCTTCATTACCATTCTCATTCTCATTACCATTACCATTGTTGTTATCGTTGCCCTCACCATTGTTATTTCCATTTCCATCGCCATTTTCGCTGTTATTTCCGTCACCATTGCCATTCTCGTTCTCATTGCCACCTTCTTCGTCTCCAGGTGGTTGTTGTCCATCACCTGGTGTTTCTTCGTCAGGTGGTTCGACTTCTTCTGGCTCTTCTTCAGTGGCCGGTATGTCAACAGATGTTTGGGCAGCATCACTTTCCTTATCATCTTGAACTGCTTTGACGGTGAATGTATATGTGCTATCAGGTTCAGGATTTTCAATTGTAAGTGATGTTTCAGATGTTGTCGTGAGCTCTTGGGCACCGCCATCATTAATAGCGCCGGTCACTACAAACTGAGTATTATCTTTGTCTTTATGTTTCCATACGAGTTCAATCGTATTGGCTTCTTTATTATATTTGGCATTGAAACCATTCGGTGCTTCAAGTTTATCGAACTTTTCAGAGACTGTTTTTGGTGCATTTCCTTTGACAGCGTACTCTGTAATAATTTGATCACTTGGTGTATATTCGCTTGCTAGTTTTGCAGGGTTGCTACCTTTTTCAATCGCCACTTTTTCAACAGAGTTAGGCATTTTGAAATCAGCTGTTTCTTTCCCTTCTGAAGCATATTGCATAATGTTTTTAAAGAGCATTTGGGCAATCTTCTGATCGTAACCGTTTGATGGTAGGTAAGTCTTCCTACTTTCATATCCGGTCCAAATTGCTGCCGTATAATTCGTTGTATAACCAGCAAACCAGGCATCTGGTGTTGCACCGTTAGGGATATCATACTTTTGTTTTTCTTCTGCTGTATAATTTGTTGTCCCTGTTTTTCCAGCTACAGGTAATCCCGGGATATTTGCTGTTGTACCGGTACCGCTTGAGATAGCTGTCTTCAGCATATCTGTAATCATAAAGGCAGTGTAATCATTCATCACCGCTTCACTTTCAGGTGTGGTGTCAATTTTCGTACCATCACGCATTTCAATGGCTTTGACAGTATGAGGATCTGTATAGAAACCTTCATTGGCGAATGCGCTATAAGCACCTGCCATTTCCATTGGAGAAACGGCCTTTGTACCAAGTACAGATGACTCATAATATTCATCTTTAAAGTTAAAGCCTAGTCGATTAGCAAATTCCATTGATTGCTCAGTGCCCACTTCTTGAATAGCTTTAACAGCAGGTATATTCCGTGACTCTGCCAATGCTTGGCGCATCGTCATCGTCCCTTTAAACGAGTTATCCCAGTTATTTACTTCGGTTCCTTCACTGTATTTATATGGCTCATCAACAAGTGTATGATAAGTGCCCCATTGATTAAATTCAATGGCAGGTGCATATCCGGCGATCGGTTTAAATGTTGAACCTGCTTGACGTTTTTGGTCTGTGGCAAAGTTGAAGCCACGTTTTACTTCTTGATTCCGTCCGCCACCAATCGCCCGAACTTCACCAGTACTTGAATCTAATAAAGTAATCCCTGCTTGGAATTCTTCATCAGGATATTGTATGACATCTTCGCTATTTAAGATATTTGAAACATATTTTTGGA
Organism: Cytobacillus sp. FSL R7-0696; assembly: GCF_038006865.1. Classification (NCBI taxonomy): domain Bacteria; kingdom Bacillati; phylum Bacillota; class Bacilli; order Caryophanales; family Bacillaceae; genus Cytobacillus; species Cytobacillus sp. FSL R7-0696. The sequence goes on from NZ_JBBOWA010000001.1 coordinate 3,490,935, forward strand.
TATCTTTGTCTGCTGTTGTATGAATTGTTAAACCATCGGAAAAGATATCGAGGTCAGGATATTTTTCAGTTACTTCATCAATGACAACATCGACAAATGAATCATAAGGTGTATCATCTTCTATTTCTCTTTCACCTTCAGCAACTAACCCTTCAGTGACAGGAATGGATTGTGCTTCAGTCTTTTGCTCTTCGGAAATGAATCCATGTTGGTTCATTAAAGATAAAACAATGTTACGTCGTTTTTCGGCATTTTCTGGATGAGTAAACGGGTTATAGTTGTTTGGACTTTGCGGCATCCCTGCAAGTAATGCGGCTTCATGTAACTCCAGTTCATCCAAATCTTTACCAAAATATAAACGTGATGCTGTTAACACACCGTGACTATTTTCTGACATGTAAATTTTATTCACATACATTTCAAAGATTTCTTGCTTCGTATATTTTCGTTCCAATTGGAATGAAAGCCAAGCCTCTTGTGCTTTACGGCTAATTGTTTTTTCATTATTTAAGAATGAGTTCTTTACGACCTGTTGAGTAATCGTACTAGCGCCCTCAGAACCAAAACCTTTTGTTACGTTGGCGATAACTGCTCCACCTAATCGAATTAAATCCATGCCATTATGTTCATAAAAGCGAACATCTTCTGTTGCCAGAAAAGCATTTTCAACAAGGTCAGGTATATCTTCATATTCAACATAATCTAAATTCCCAGCACCGACTTCCGTAATTTTTTCACCATTTATATCGAGAAGTACCGACGGAATAGGGTCCTTTAATAGTGCTGGATCTAGCTCGGGAGCATCCTTAACCATAAAGGCAAATGTAGCTGCGCCTGCAATCATCCCAACAATACCGAGTGCAATTAATGTGAGAAAAATCTTCTTGAATAACGTTTTTCCTGATTTTTTCTTCTTCGGTTTAGGTGATTGCTGTTGTTGTTTTCGGCGCTCCTCCCTAGATTTATACTGTTCTGACATATAAGTCCTTCCTTTCTATCTCAAACCTTATGTTGAGCTATCAAGCTGATAAATGTTATCTAATATCTTAATATAATCAATTCTCGGTTGAAAGCCAAGTATTATGCGATGCCCTTTTTCTATCACTTCATCCTTTGTCATCGATTTCCTTCCGCCATTTTCCATGCGTTCCCAAAAAACAAGTAATTCCTTAGCTTCTAGTAAAAATAACTCGTCAGTTGTCGAAAAGCGTAAAATGACAAAGCAAATGCCCCTTTGTTTAATGATGTTCCTCATATGTTCAATTTGATGCAAATGGAAGTTATTAAAAGGAAATGAAGTGGTGTTTTTAGTTTCCTTTGCTTCGAAATCAATATACTTACCCTTGTAAATGCCGTTATAGTCAGTTGTCGATGCCTGTTTAAAGTATGCTTCTTTAATGACGGCAGCACTTCTTGCAGGATAATCCACTTGAACAATCTGTACTGGTGTTGGTTTCTTGTGTATGACCGCGATCCCTCTATCTAAGTAATATTGGTTGCTGTCGTTTATATCGTCCTCCAATGTCATACCTCTTTTACCATATGACGGATTCTTGCGTTTTCTTTTTTCTAATGTGCTTTTTTCTGCAGGTACGTATTTCCTCCCGTTCGGGTAATGAAATGCCATAGACTTCACCTCACAAACTATACCTTATCATACCAGAAGCAAGATGTAATCGGGTGGTCAAAAAGCACTAATCCAACAAGGTGTACTTGTTTTGTAATATTTGACGTAATAGAAGGCAAAAATGTTTCATTTTCTTTTCAGTGTTGCCGTTTAGTCATATTTTCAAACGTTTATTCATATGCTGTCGAAAGAAGGTCATTATATAAAAAATCCTTCTTTCTTTGCCGAATCAGTTCTAGTTTTGTCAATCGCAAAGGAGAAAAAAATAGGAAAGCGAATGTACATTATATCAAAGACGCGACCTTAAAGGAGGCATGACTTGTCAATGAAACCCAATATGACAGAAAAACAAGAATTATTACTCATGCTAGAGGATATCTATAATCAATTGGAGGCTTTAGAGACAGCTGTGCAAAAGAATCTACAACAATTAAAGTTCAATCAACAAGAAGAACAAATAGAAAAAGTAGAAGCGTGTCATAAAAAGTTAGAGGAATTAGAAAGATTTCCGATGGACGAGCTTCATCAACAAGATACGACGGATTCACATTTTGTGAAATACAAACTTGGTTATCGCTAATCATTTACGAGTAGTATAGTCGTAAGCTACAATAAGGTTAGCTCATCTATGATTTTACAGAATGACTGGAGATGAACATGATGAACAAGCTAGCCAAACACTCAAAAGAGATGTTAATGCATTTGGAATGGATAGAGAAGCGCTATATAGATGGTAGAAAAGAAAATAAGAAAGCGGATTTTTTCGGCGAAGTTAAGCCTTATGCAGACAAGGTGAAACAAGAGTTGGATGTATGGCAGGAAGAAGCACTTCATTTTTTACAGTCCAAAGCAACGAAGAAGCTGTGGCCGATGCAAATTAATTCCGCCTATGACCAAATTGAAACATGCTCCATTCAAGCCTTTTATCCTGAAACAAGTAAATCGAGATTTACAAATCAATTGCAGTCTGCAAAATATGTTGTTGAGACGTTGTTAAGAATTGTAGAAGAAAGTGAAGTGTGAACAAGACTAAGACTGAGGATTTAAAGGTCCTAACTTTGGGCGAATGAAATAATCGAGCGACTTTTTCTTACAAAGAATGAGAGGAAAAGGGAGAGCAGGCTTCAGTATAAATAATAGAAGGAAAAAGGAGTCACTAAAAAGTGACTCCTTTTTCCTTCTGAGTTATGAATGTTTTTTCCTATTTCATAGTAATTAGGGATCCGTCTTTAAAAAAACTTTCAGGAATGACAGCACCTAATGATTCTAATTCACGAACAAGATTTCGATAATCCAAAATGGAAATTTCATTGTGGATATAAGCTCGTTTAGAGAAATCTAGTAGTTGGTTCGCGTGATCTGGCTTAACTTCCTTCACTTGTTGAAACTTCTGCTTTAGCTCGTGAATATTCATTTGAATCTTCCTCCCCCAAATAATGAAATAATCTTAAAAGGATACTCATCCAATCATGCGATGAAATATGAAGTTTTAAAGAAATGTAGGAAAAAACAAATCTTTAAATTTATAGTAACACGAAATAAATAGATTGTTTATTTTTCAAAAATTTAAACTTCCGACAAAGTTCAACAATTAATGACAGAATGAAAAGTAAGGATATCTTGTTTAAAATGCAAATATTATTGAGGATAATCACCTAATGCGCCTATTCATCATACAGTATAATGATGATGAATAAGGAGGATGTTTGCCCATGTTTGGCCGTAAAAGAACTGAGAAAAGTAAACGAAATATGCCTGTTGCATGGAGCTTTAATCCATATTATGCACCTTACCAATCTAATATGTCCTACCCTACTGAAATAAGACAACTGCCGGTAATGCAGTCCGTTCCACACCCAATAATGAATGGACAACAACAGCCATTATGGAATCAATCTCAAATAAATTATGCTTACACGAATAACTATCCCTATCAGACAATTCCATATGGGAATATGTATCCACCTCAACATGATGTAAATAATCACCAACCAAACTACCCTTTACAGGATAGTCCGAATTATTTTCACAATCCACTCGAGCCCAATGAACAGCCGGTAAATAAATCTTATAATATGCAAAGCCAATATAACACCATGAACCCGTATCCTAAACAATCTTTTGTTGCGAAACAACCTAATAATGTTCAATCGATTATGAATAGCTTTAAGTCACAAGATGGTTCACTTGATTTTAATAAGATGATGGATACAGCGGGACAAATGATGAATGCTGTAAACCAAGTGTCGTCAATGGTAAAAGGGGTCGGTGGTTTCTTTAAGGTGTAGGGTTTAAGCGCTCCTCAATACTTAGTTGCTCACAATTTGACCACTTTTCATAGCTTTCGAGAATTGGTCTATTAGATTTTGTTGCATTTCTGGTAGAACATGAGAATAAGTATCTAGTGTAATCTTAACGCTAGAATGTCCTAACCTATCGGCCACTAGTTTTGGGTTTACGCCCATTTGTAGTAAAATAGTGGCATGGGTATGTCTAAGGTCGTGAAACCTAATCTGAGGGAGCTTGGACTGTCTAATGAACCGAGAAAATAATTGGTTTACTGCAGTAGGGTTTATGAACTCGCCCGTTTCTTGTGCAAAAACCATATTATGTTCTTTGTAGACAGTCCCAAACTTCATCTTTTCAATGTTTTGTTTTACTTTTTGCTTTTTTAAAACTCTTATAAGATCGTCATCCATATATATTGTTCTAACAGATGAAGGTGATTTGGGAGATTGAAAGAGAAATTCTCCTGTTTTTTTATATAGTTCTATTGACTTTTAATTTTCTAGATTCAAAATCAACATCTTCCCAAGTTAACCCGAGAATTTCTCCCTTTCTCATGCCGGTATGTGCTGGAAGCCATAGAAGAATATGAAAAGGGAGTTGTTGCATTGAACACCGTTAAACCTATACGTGATTTACAGAAAGTTGCTGCAATGAAAGAAGTCTTGATGAACCAGCATGAAAGGAATTACTTCTTATTCGTATTAGGAATTAATACCGGTCTTAGAATAAGTGATTTGCTTAAGTTGAAGGTAGGTGATGTGAGAAACAAAAACCATATCGTTATAACTGAGCAAAAGACTGGTAAATTGAAGCGGTTTAAGATTAACAACGGTCTAAAGCGCCATATTACGGATTTTACCGTTAAGAAAGAGGAAGCAGAGTATTTGTTTAAGTCCAGAAGAGGAAACGCCCGTATACACCGAGTGCAAGCTTGGAAGATATTAAATACTGCTGCCAAAGAGGTGGGCTTAGATGAAATCGGCAGGCACACCCTTAGAAAGACATTCGGATATCATTTTTATCAAAAGTATAAGGATGTTGCAGTTCTTCAACAGATATTTAATCATTCATCCCCATCTGTCACTATGAGGTACATCGGGATTAATCAGGACATTATAGATGAAGCTGTGGATGATTTAGTTTATAAAATTGTCCAGTTTCTAATTCAGGCGCGTTATATGTAATGTAAGTTATTTAAGAAATAGACTTTGTATTATGTTTCGTTAAGTAGTTGGAATAAGTTTTCACGATTTTATCAATCCTTATCAAGATCATTCTTAAAAAAGGAATTAGAACTTATGTTATCTTCTTTAATTCCTAGTTTATCCTTTATCGTTGTTAGATCTCATAGGATTTTATGAGTATTAATTAATGCAGTAATAGAGGCAAAAAAAGTTAATGCTAAGAAAATAATTAATATTATGTTGATCAAGTTATCGCACCTCAAAGTTTTTAACTATATATTACCATATTTTGGTCTTACACCTTCTGAATTAGGTGAACGGATGAATGAAATTGCTAAACAAGGATATTAAAGAGTGTTTCAAAGTAGTATTGAATGGTATCAAGGAAAAGGAGAATGGGTAGTCATTACATTTGAATTAAACGAGGACTAATAAACACGATAAGCAAGGAAGTGAACAAATGTCATATCTTTCGCAAATAGAATGGTTTTTTGACCAATTACAATCTTTAAGTGCTGAAACATAAATTAATTGATGAACTAGAACTAGATATACCCAACAATACGTATAAAGAAATAACAACAGATGTTTAAAATAAAGCAAAATCAGGGTCACCCATAACTCATAAGCAGAAAAGAGTTTTAGTGAATCTTATTGGGCAACCAAGATTTTATAACCAATACTAAATATAACTCATTTAATGTGCTATATGTAATTATGATTCTTATTTAGGCCATGCTAGATAAACAGCAAAAAGTATGAGAATAATTCCTAGCACTAAAAAAACTTGTATAAAAAATGCCGTTTGTGAAGAATATGCCAAGGATAAATGACATGATCATTGCAATGAAACCCATTTTATTCATTCCTTTCGAGAGTAATTATACGTTCATGCCGATTGGCTACATCTAAATCATGAGTCACTGTAATAACAGTAGTATTAAATTCTTTATTCATATCAAATAGTAGATTGATAATTTTCTCTTTATTTTCCGAGTCTAAAGACGCAGTTGGTTCATCTGATAAAATTATTTGGGGATTCATAATTACGGCCCTAGCAAAAACGGCCCTAGATCGTTGGCCCCCAGAACAATCAAGTGGTTTTTTTTTCAAAATGGGCTCAATCCCAATTTTATTAGTAATCCGTTTAAAGCGCTCTTGTACAGTTAGATTTTTTTCAACGTTACCATACATAAGCGGCAATTTAATATTATCCTCTATGGTCAAAGAATTAATAAGCGAGGACTCCTGGAGAACAAAACCAATTTTTTGATTACGCCACTCAGCTAGTTTATTTCGTGATAAATCCTTAACAGGTGAATCAAAAAGCCTATAATTCCCTTGATATTTTGTATCAAGTAGGCCAAGGATATTAAGTAAAGAAGTTTTTCCAACTCCAGACTCTCCTACAATAGAAAGTCTTTCCCCAGGTTTCACTTCCAAATCAAAGTCATTTAGAATAGAAAAACCTTTCTTCTTAAATGTTTTTTTCTGGATTTCTAGCTTAATTATACTATTCATTGTAACACCCCTACGGATATCGGAATACTTTTAATTTTTTTCATCGTAAGTTCAACAATCACAAATGCAATAATAACATCTATAAAAAGAACAATAAGTAAAGCCATCCAATCCATGCTTATTAAGCCAAATATTCCGTAAGTAGCAAAAGTTGAATCGTTTCTTAACCAAGAGCCGTATCTATTATAAGCGGTTATCATAGATAATATGACTAGAATAATAGAGAACAATATTCCAAAATAGCTATAGAAAATTGCTCTTAGTTTTGAATAACTTAATCCAACTAATAAATTGATTGTAAAATCTCTTATCATTAATCGAACACTCACCAAATTATTCCATATAGCTAGACCTACAATGATTATAGTTAAAATAAGGGTGATAGTACAGATGATTATAAATGAATTTAAATAATAATCTTCAAAGAAATCAAAGTTTTCTTGTTGATTAAAAAAGTTAAACTCTAAACCTACATTTTCCTTGATATTTTCTCTTAAATTCATTGCTTCTTCTTTTGTCGAATCAAGAAGCACAAGGTCCATTAAACCATTAACGTGGAGGTCAAGACCCGCATTTTGAATAAATTCTTCATTAATAGGTAGAAAAATCGAAAAGTTATGATAATTCTTTGAGTTGGGAGCATAAAAATTAGAACTTTGAGTATTCTTCTTCAAGACTCCTTGAACTTTTAAATTAACTAGTTGTTGGGTCACAGGATCTGTAATCTCAATATTTGACCCTACAGGATATGTTGTGGCCAAACCTGCACCTACTAAAATAGGTATATCATCTTTATTAAATTTATAATTGAAGTTTAAGTGGTCTCCTTGAGATAATTTCAATTGATTTATCTTATAAGCCTCTTCATCGATATAATTGAAAGGAACTTCCATCTTATGTTCATTAGGTAATGAAGTAACAAAACCATCGACTCGCAGAGCATAAGTGTAATTGTTGTTTAAGTATTCATATACTTTTTGTGTATCTTCTATATTAATTTTATTGAAATCAGCTTCACTATCTGGGTCTAGATTAGCAATAATAGTCCCTTCTTGATTTAGATTTTCCATTTCTCCATAGCCTTGAAAAGTTGATATAACTGAACGAACAGTTGTAAAAGAAAGATAATTGGCTAAAAAAAGTAATGTTATCATACCCAAAACAAGTATCGGTCTTTTTAAAAATATTCTAAGTATAAAAAAACGTAAAATTCTCATTCTTTTTCCACCTTAGCTGCACTAATTAATATATATATAATAAAAATAAAAACTAAGTAGAGATTACTGGTTACATTCAACTCTAAATAGAAGTTTAATAAGAGTGACAGTAAAAAACTAAACACTAATATAGTTAGACTATTCAAGATATATCGAATTACAACATTTACCATTGTATCTCCTACGAGTATTCGGCAGGATATTTCTGTTTTCTTACGATTTAAAAATTGATAGTGAAATACTATCATAATAAATGTAAGAAAAATATTTATTACAAGTTGATACTCTATAATACTTTCTAAAAAAGACTCTAAAATAAAAGAATCTCCTAAATCCAAAGTTTGTACATAAATAAATATTAAATTTGTAGAAAAACACATTAGATAGATAGCAAACGCCTGAATAACGTCGATAAATCTAAATAAAGAATATTTCAATAGTATCACCTTTTAGTTGACATTAACTACTTAGTTATTATTCATAATTAAAGTAATGCGGTATTTTATAAGATTTAAAAGTCGAATCGGGCCCTGTAGAAAAGTACCTATCAGGCCCGAACGATTTCCTATATTATATTGGATTTTTTCAAAAAAATTATGAATATTAAAATTATAGAAAATTATTTTTTTGCTCCACGACTCCAAGAAAATTTCGTAGTATACTTGTCTCCCCATCTTAAATCGTCCCAAATAGAACCTGTCACTTTGCTAGAATAGGCGGTTTTGTTTAGCAAAGTTTTACCATTTCGTGAGTATTTAAACGAAGTAGACTTATAAAACGAACTAGAGTAATTCCAGGCAGCCCCATTATACCTAATTTCAAGAACTTCTTTAGTAGAGGCCCCACTAGAAGAATTTCCGAAAGAGGCACCAAACGCTGTATTTGCACCTAGTCCAATTGAACCAACTGCCAATACCGAGCAAATAAGTTTTGTCATTTTCTTTTTCGTATTTCATCCATACTTTCCATTATTTGTTTATTACGAGTATAAAAATAGCATAATTTTCTTTAAACCACAATATTTGGTATGTAAAAAATATAATTTTTTACAAATAATATAATGATTAACAGATATCTTATTAATATGATAGAACTACAATCCACCAATCTTTGTAATTAATTATATATGATTCTGAGTATGAAAATGAAAGATTTACCAATAAAAATTTAGCTAAAAAAAAGGTAGGAGGAGTAACGAGATTCGGGAAAACCGTATTTATTAAACAAACATTTTATACATTGCTGATGAATCAATCTGATAATATAGAGTTATTTATCCTCGACTTAAAAGGTGGAATGGAGTTTGGTATGTACGAGGATATACCGCAAGTAAAAAAAGTCGCGAGTGATCTAGTTGAATCAGCAGAGACTTTACTCGGGATACTTGAACGATTAAAGCTTAAACAGAAGCATATGCGTTCTAAGCGTTATACAAACATTGTAGATACTTCAATTAAACAACGGACATTTATAATTGTCGATGAAGGTGCCGAATTATCTCCCGATATTGTAGGTAGTAATACAGAAGCTAAACAATATGCGAAATTTTGTCAGGGTGCGTTAAGTGAGATTGCGCGTATTGGTGGTGCGTTAGGTTATAGATTAATATTTTGCACACAATACACCACTGCACAAGCGGTCCCCATGCAAGTAAAGATGAATATTGTTGCGCGATTATCATTTGTTGCTGCTGCCCAAATAAGTAGTCGTGTAATTTTAGATGATGTTGGGGCAGAGGAATTGCCAAGTATACCGGGCAGAGCTATTTATAAAGTTGAAAAAAACAGGATTGTTCAGGTTCCATATATTAATGACAGTTTTATGTTCAAACATTTGGAGGGGTTACAACATGTTATCATCAACACAAAGTAGGATTGAAAGTTTGTTAACAACAATTGATTACTTGGGCATAGTAAAAATAAAACATTTGCAAGTCATTCATGACTTAAAATCATATAGAAATGCTTGCAGAGTAGTTAAACAACTATCGCCATACATTAATGAGTCTTTTCATAATAAAGAAAAGATTATCCACCTTAATAAAGCTGGAAGAGAATTAATTGGTTCTATAAATGAAGAAAATAAAAGAAGTCTACTTGACCACACATTTCTACGAAATGAAGTATATATCTACTTTAAATGCCCACATGATTGGAAAAACGAATATTCCATTGAATTTGAAGAAAAGACAATTAATTCTTTTGGTATATCATTTGGAAATATGCCAGTAGTGTCTAAGCGTAAAATTATTGCTGACGCTGTATTTAATAGAAATGGGTATATGCATCTAATTGAAGTAGATAACCAGTGAAAAATGATCGATAACAAAAAGAAGATTCAACAATATAAGAAGTTATTACCCAGCATAAAAGAAAGTGTGCCTAAGTTATTGTTTTTTACCACCACCGAGGATAGAAAGAAAAAACTAAGTGTGATGTTATCTGGAATAAGGAGTGAAGTTTATACGTTTCGCTTTTCTTCCTTAAAATAAAAGAATGTGGTCAAGTCTCAAAATAATAAGCTTGACCACACAAATATCACGCACTCTAAACATTCACGAGAAAACAAACGAGTTTAATGCTTTTGTAGGTGATTAAATACAACGTAAGGAAACTAAAAGATATAAATTAATCAAATGTCGTCAATGGTAAAAGGGGTCGTGGTTTCTTTAAGGTGTAGGGTTTAAATGCTAATAAGATGATCATAAGGTTCTTTGATGGATAAGTAAAAGGCAATGTTCTTTAAGGTGGCAATTATTAATGGGATTAATGCAGACATATACTTACTTTGGCCATGTGACCGCAAAAAATCACATGGCTTTTTATGATGACTCGTATCAGACATGACATCATAAAAAAGAGGTAATGCACAGTAATATTTGGCCGCCCTTTTTCTTCCATTTGAAAAGCTATTTAATAAATATAAATTTGAATGAAAAGTCCTTTATTCGGAAATAGGGGAATTGTCAAAAAAATATTGACAATAATGTAGGAAAGATGAAAAATAGTTAGCATGACGAAAGAAGCAGAAGGGGGAAAGAAATGGTTCGTTATATCCAGCAAATGATTATCGTCATCTTTCTTATATTATTTCTAGCAACTTTACCATCAATCGTTTTAGTTGACCCTGCAAATGGTACGGTTAGTTTGAATTTTGCCCAATTTCCATCAATGGTAGGAAATTTTATTAAAGAGTTGAGCACAGGCAGCTTAGGTACATTTTATGTAGGGATGGAGCAAAGGTCGATTGCTTCAGAGATTGGAGATAATTTTTTCACTTCCTTTTATATTGTTTTTGTGGGTGTATTACTTTCAATTCTATTAAGTTTATTATTCGGTATTTTCTTAAGTCGATTCTACTTAACAAAAATTTTCCGTGTCATGATGAATATCATCTCAACTATCCCGGATTTTATTTTTATTATTTTTGCTCTACTCTTCGCGGTGAATATTTATAAATGGACGGGCTTTAGGGTCGTCTCCTTTTTACCGAATGGGGGTGCATTGAATATTTGGTTCCCGATGGTTCTTGTTGCGATTGCCCCTTCTATTTATCTATTTAAATTGATTTCTGAGAGGTACTTCTTAATAGCTGGAGAAGATTATATTCGTACAGCTGTAGCAAAAGGCTTGAAAGTTGATCGTATTAATTTTCAGCATGTGTATAAAAATATTGAGCCGTTTCTCACTGCTGACTTAGTGAAAGTATTATCCCTTGCCATCGGTAATTTATTTATTGTGGAATATTTGCTCAACGTCTCAGGTCTAACCAAGTTTGTTTTTCAAAGTTTTGGTGATCCTCAGCCTATTGCCATCGGGCTTTTTTGTATGCTAATTATTTCTCTACTTGTCTTTTTAGCTATTAGACTTTTACTTTATTTATTTAAACGAGGGTTTATTTATGAATAAGGTATATAATCGAAATTACGCATTGTATTTAGGGATAGTTAGTGTAACGATTGTCTTATTTTTTACGGTATTTGGTCCGAAAATAGCCCCACACTCCATCTTCATGGCTTTAGAGGTGAAGTATATTGATGGCGATGTCATTTCACCCCCATTAAAACCATTTGAATCAATGGCTTACCCTTTAGGGACTGATCGGTGGGGGTACGATTTATTGTCAATGATACTTTATGGTTTGCGATATACGGTGTGGATTGCCATTGCGGTTGCTACTATAAAAATGATAATCGGTACAGTACTAGGGATGTTTATTGGTACATGGAAAAAAACACCGTCTTTCATTATCGCTTTTGAAGGAGCTTGGAGTTATGTACCTGCATTTTTAATTTTATATTTCTGCTTGTTGCCTATTAATTTTGGTTCTATATTGGAAACACCTATTCTTATAGCGTATTTCATCGTTATTGCCTCACTTGTTGGTACTCCTAGTATCGTATCTTCTGTTAGGCAAAAAACAGCTGAAATTTATAAAAGAGATTTTGTTTTGGCATCAATTACTCTTGGTGCAAAGAGGTGGAGGCTGTTATGGCGTAACGTGTTTCCCCAATTAAAAGAATCATTACTTGTGATGTTCACAATGGAAATTGTTTATGTGATTACAATCATGGGACAGTTAGCTTTATTAAATATTTTTATCGGCGGAACGATTGTTAGAAATGATCCTGTTATCTATTTATCGGTTACAAAAGAATTATCAGGTCTTGTTGGGCAAGCGAGAGAGAATTTGATGGGCAATCAATATATTTTAATGGTGCCACTTATCATTTTGTTAATAACCACGATATCTTTTAGCTTATTAACCGTGGGGTTAAAAAATAAATTCCAAGCAGATTATGCTAGAATGCCTTGGATCAAAACTGGAATTAAACCAAAAGGGAGACCCACACGAAAAAGATTAGGAGAAAAGCGATTACTAAACTTTAGTTTACATAAAGTAGGTTTTGCTATCCTTTTTTTATTATTTGTTTTAGGGGGTCTATTTGTTAATCAATATAGTGATTCGAAAATTGGTGTAACAAATGAAAATAAAGGAGACTATTCTTTAGAGCTTTCCATGGTAAGTGAAAATGAGTTTACAGTGAAAGAAGAAGTGTCAGTTAAGAACGAATCAGAAGATAAATGGAAAGAGCTCATTTTTTTTGCACCGAGAAATTTAGCTCAATTAGAACTGAATGAAATCATTGTAAACCAGGAAAATCTACCATATGAAATAAAGGATGGCGTTTATTACATTACGTTACCTAAAAAATGGCAAGGCGAGAGTCGATTTGATGTGCAATTTAACTATAGCATGACAGGAATAGAGGATGCTGATATTTTCCAAGACTGGTATTTTGCATTAGCACCATATAAAAACGGAAGATGGGCAGAAGCGACAAAAGATAATCCATATATTCATCATCATCATGCATTATTGTCTTCATTTAAAGTGAGTTATGACCTTCAAACAGGATATACATTTATATCTTCTGCTATTGAGAATGACAAGGAAGAGGTTGCCATTGATGATGTGAAGAATTTCTCCTTTTCTATTGTGTCTGATAATTGGGAGAAAAATGAAAGGATTACACAGAAGGATACGCAGGTTAGCTTTTTGCAACAATCTCCATCACGGAAGGAATTAGCTGAAGAAGAGATTATAGCAGTTTTTGATTATTTTGAAGAGGCGATAGCACCTCTACCATTTAAGCAAGTAGATATTTTTATAAGCGATTCCTTGGAAACTGAGAGTGTGCCTGGGATGGTCATGCTGAATGCAGAAGGTGCTCAGAATCCATATATATTAGCTAAAGAGGTGGCTGCTCTCTATTTTGCATCGGCTATCAGTCAGGACCCTCAAAAGGATAGCTGGATTGGATCTGGTCTATCGTATTTAGCTGCTTATCAATACAGCGTTAATCAAGGTGAGGAAAGTAAGCAACAGGCTTTGGCTTACCTACAAGAAGAATTAGGGGCATTAGAAGAGCATGTGAATGGAAGCCAAGTATCCAATACCAATATCAATGAGGCTGAACATGAAGCCATATTAAATGCACAACCTGCTTGGAAAATAATCGAATTAATCGAAGAACATTACGCTTATAGAGGGATTAGTCCCGAAGAAGTAGGTGAGAAATATTTATCTTCCTTTTACGAACAGTTTGCCGGAAGAGAAGTAGATACTGAAATTTTCCTTCAGTTTACACGAGACTACTTCAGTGTACCTTCAGGAGCTTTTAATCAGTGGTTAAATACAGAAGCAAGTAGAAAATAGATTTACTACTTGCTCTACAGTCATTATATTATTGTAAGTTGATCCTTTTACCTTTTGGTTTAGGCACTTTTACAATGAGTAAGCCATTAGTGTGAGAAGCTTGAATGGTGCTTTCATCGATAATAAAAGGTAAAGGGATCGTCCTAGTTGATTGTTGGAATGCCTGTTTTTTTTGATATATTTGCTGTAAGTCATCTTCACGCGTCTCAATATCGAGTCGGTGAATCGTAATTTTAATATAATTATTAATGGCATTCAATTCAATTTGTTCACGGTTTATGCCTGGCAGTTCCGCTTTTATAATATAATCTTCGGCGTTTTCATTTACTTCTACATGAAAAGAAGTAGCGAAAGGAAACGGATTTTTAAAAAAGTCGTCCATTGTCTGCATGAAGTTTTTTACAGGTTTATCATGAAAAAACTGATTCATGGATTTCATTAAATCTCCGAACGGCTCCTTTCTTTTTTCACTCATGTAACTCCCTCCCAAATCAATCAAACATTTCCTTTTATTCTATGCACTCGATAAAGTTTGGGTGATTTTAAAACTCAAATAGGCTAGATGGAATAATATTCTAATAAATAAATCGTAAAAAAACCTTTTTCTGCGAACGTTTATTCGCTAGAATAAAGTGATGAGGTGAAGAACGTGAAGGTGAAAAAGAATTTACAAGAACTGATTAAAGAGCTCAAGCAATCCGATAAATTTGGAGAACAAATAACGTATTGGCATACTTTGGAAGAGAAGGAAGCGCAAGTAGCGGATATGCCGATTGGACTAGATTCTCATTTAATGAGCGCCTTAGAAAAAAGAGGAATATCCCGTCTGTATACCCATCAGCGCTCAAGTTACGATGCCGTTATGGCTCATCAGTCCATTGTTGCTGTTACACCAACAGCGTCGGGAAAGACCTTATGTTACAATTTGCCGGTATTGCAGACTATCATTAATAATCCACAAGCAAGGGCCCTATATTTATTTCCTACAAAAGCACTTGCTCAGGATCAGAAAATGGAAATCAATGAATTGATTGAAGAGTCATCTCTTTCCGTTAATAGCTATACATATGATGGTGACACGCCTTCAAATATAAGACAAAAAGTGAGAAGAGCTGGCCATATTGTTATGACTAATCCGGACATGCTTCATTCAGCAATTCTTCCACATCATACGAAATGGGTATCATTATTTGAAAATCTTCGTTTTATTATTATTGATGAATTACATATTTATCGCGGTGTATTCGGTTCTCATGTAGCCAATGTTCTACGGAGATTATTAAGAATCTGTGAGTTTTATGGAAGTAAACCCGTTTTTATATGCACTTCTGCGACTATTGCCAATCCCCTTGAACTTGCAGAGGAGTTAACAGAAACAAATATGAAATTAATTGACAATAATGGTGCGCCGAGCGGCCGTAAACATTTTGTGTTTTATAATCCACCGCTTGTCAATCAGCCATTAAATATAAGGAGAAGTGCGACACTCGAGGTAAGAAGGCTAGCAAGTGAAATGCTAATGAACAAAGTGCAAACGATTATTTTTGCCAAAAGCCGTGTGAGAGTGGAAGTATTACTCAAGTATTTACAAGAGCTAGTCAAGCATAAGATTGGACCGAAAGCAATCAGAGGTTATCGTGGCGGTTACCTTCCATCTGAGAGAAGATCGATTGAAAAGGGTTTGCGTCATGGAGAGATTTATGGAGTTGTTAGTACAAACGCACTCGAACTTGGCGTCGATATTGGTCAGCTGCAAGTTTGTATTATGACTGGTTACCCAGGGACAATTTCTAGTTCTTGGCAGCAAGCTGGTAGAGCTGGGCGTAGACATAGTGAATCACTCGTCATTATGGTTGCTAGCTCAAACCCATTAGATCAATATATCATTGATCATCCTGATTATTTCTTTAAACGAAATCCAGAAACAGCAAGAATCAATCCGGATAACTTAATTATTCTCATCGATCATATTAAATGTGCTGCCTATGAATTGCCTTTTAAGAAAGGAGAGTCATTTGGTCGCTTTGAAACAGAAGAAGTATTAGAATATTTATCTGAAGAACAGGTACTGCACGAAAATCAAGAGAAGTATTATTGGATGAATGATTCTTTTCCAGCTCATAATGTCAGTTTACGGTCTGCATCGCAAGAGAATGTTGTCATAATCGATCAATCAGATGTGGCGAATGTGAAGGTGATTGGTGAGATGGACCGTTTTTCGGCGATGACATTGTTACATGATGAAGCCATCTACCTCCACCAAGGTACTCAATTTCAAGTTGAGTATTTAGATTGGGAAGAGAAAAAAGCTTTTGTACGAGAAGTGGCAGTTGATTATTATACAGACGCCAATTTAGCCGTCGAATTAAAAGTGTTAGAGGAAGATAAAACAAAGCGAATTGGAAACGAACAGATTGGCTATGGTGATGTGAGTGTAACGGCCATGGCAACGATATTTAAAAAAATTAAATTTGATACGCATGATAACATCGGCTCTGGACCCATTTCTTTACCAGAAGAAGAATTGCACACAAGTGCTACGTGGGTGACCTTTTTTGCAGAAGGATTGATGTTCGGAAAAGAACGACTGGAGCAAGGTTTAATTGGAGCCGCTCATGCCCTTAAAGCAATCGTGCCATTATTCGTTATGTGTGATCAGACGGACGTTCATGTCGTTCCGCAAGTAAAAGCTATTCATAATGAAAAACCAACCTTATTTTTCTACGATAAATACCCTGGCGGTGTAGGATTAAGTGAGAAAGTCTACGATGAAATTGATCAACTAATAAGAGAAGCCATCTCAATGATTGAGAGATGTCCTTGTGAAACGGGTTGTCCTTCTTGTGTTGGAACAGATCTTTCTTCTGAGACAGCTAAAGGTGATGTGTTAAAGTTATTTCAAACATGGCTATAAGGAGTAGGTGAGAAGTGTGTCATTAAAAAATAAATTGAATCGTTTACAATCACATATGTCTCATGCTACCGAGAAAAAAGTAGAAGTAGAGCAGAAGTCCCCATCCGTTTTCCCTTTCCAAGACGTATGGCAACAACACCATGTTTCTCCTTATCATGATATAGAAGGTAGTACTTGTCTCATTAGAGAAATTCATTATCCCCTAGATTATTTACATGGAAATTACCGCTTTCAAGAATTATACAAGGTCATTGAAAAATGGAACGAAACTACCGAGTGTCACCCGTTAACAGCGAGAGGCCATCAAGCAGAGGATTTGTTCTTTTTTGATACTGAAACAACAGGGCTTGGAGGTGGAGTAGGCAATACGATTTTCTTATTAGGGTATGCGAGCGTGAGTCGAAAAGGCGTCACATTAAAGCAACATATATTACCTGACCCTGGAGGAGAAATCGCTCTATATAAAAGCTTCTTAGAATCGATTGATTATACAACCATGGTGACCTATAACGGTAAAGCGTTTGATTGGCCCCAGTTACAAACACGGCATACATTAATTCGAGAACATTTACCCAAACTACCGCCTTTTGGTCATTTTGATTTATATCATGCTTCAAGAAGGTTATGGAAACATAAACTCGAGCGGACGAAGTTATCTATTGTTGAAAGAGAAGTATTAGGAGTAAAAAGAGAGGATGATATCCCAGGTTATCTTGCGCCGATGATTTACTTTGATTATTTAGATACTAAAAACCCTGAAGGCATGCTAGGTATAATGAAACATAATGAAATCGACATCCTCTCACTGATCACATTATATATCCACTTGTCTAACCAATTACTAGGGTTAGATAAAGAGCAAACCACAAGAGAAGCCTATGAGACAGCGAGGTGGTTTAGCTCTATTGGTGAAATCAAGAAAGCGCAAGTGGGGTATGAAGAATTAGCACAAATGAATGATGAAGCTGGTATAAAAGCGAAACATCAGCTAGCTTGGCAGTTGAAAAAGAAAAAGCAATGGGCTAAAGCAGCAGAGTTATGGCTGATGGTTTCCTCTGATGGCGATGACCAAGAAAAATTTAGCGCATGTGTTGAGTTGGCAAAAATATATGAACACAGGCTGCCTGATCTCATGAGAGCGATACAATTTACAGATAAGGCGTTTAAGCAAATAGAAACGAAAGAGAAATATAAAAAGCAAAAAGAGGGTCTGTATAAACGGCGTGAAAGACTCATAAGGAAATTACAGAAAAGGATCCACCAGGATGAATAATTGTCCCGGTGGATCTTTTTTTGTTTATATACCTGAAGTATTCATTAGAATGACTCCCCAGCCATCAGGGTCTGCAAATATGAAACCCTTCTCCTCCCAGTACGGGTTCTCTGGTAAAACAGAGTGGTATCCCAAGCCATGCAACCTATTTTTTATTTCTAGGATTTCTGATAATTGAGGAATATAAAAAACTAATAGGTCTTCTTTTGTAGGCGAAGGAACAGGCTGTCCAGATTCGTGTTGGATTATCTCTAAGTGATAACTAGCATTTGGTATACCAATCATTATACCTTGATATCCACTATGACCTTGGAAAGACCCTATCTTTTGTAACCCTAAACCGCTGCAATAAAACCGTTCTATTTCTGTTAGTTGATTTGTCGGACGTGCGACTCTTACTTGAGCAACAGCTGCGCCATTTGACCATATCTTTGTCATTGGAAAACCTCCATTTCTTTCTTCAATCCTATTATAGAAAGAGGCGAGGTTTTTTGTCGTCTGATTGTTGTCTGAAATTTTATAAGACTTTAGACTTACTTCGTTTGTGTCATTCGTATTTATATTTGTAAAAAAACACCACTAAAAAGGACAACTTTCTTAGTTGTTTTATAAGATATTTCCTTGTACAATATTCCGTGTATGAAATGAATGCTAATTGCGAGGATGATATTTAAATGTATAGAGCTATTTTATATATTTTCTTTTTTGTCGTTATTATTACAGCCGTGTTTATGACCACGATGAAGGATAGTTTTTATAGTTTACTATTTATATAATGAAATAATTTGGGTGCGATTATAGGTGAATTTCTCAGGGCAGATTTCCTAACTTCTCATAGAATGAAAAAAAGGTTTTTTTATCGATTGAGAGGAGAGATTTTTATGCACCAATTTCCACCTAAACCAAATGAGTTGCAACCGATTGTTCATCCAACTAATCATCATGTTAACCATGTTTATGAGACCATCATTATTCCACATTTTCATCCCAGTCATACGACAACAGTGAAACATATTAATTATCAGCATGTACATTTCAATCATCCTTCTTCAGAAGTACCGGCTTTACATGGGCAAGTATCGTATCGCCCTTTGCCAGTTCATCCTTTCAACAGAAGGTTTAGGAGATATTGAACATGAATCATTAAAGGGCTCATCATATTGTATGGGTCCTTTTTACTATTCGTTAATCCAATTGAAATAAGCGCGTGAAAAGAATATACAATATGTATTTGAAGGACATATCATGATTTGGATTTCGGTTAGTTATCCAAACTTTCGAACAATGAGCAAAATAAGGAAAGAAAGCTGAGAAACTTCCTCGTAAATAGACGATTAATCAAAGAATAAAGATAAAGCTGGTTTTACAAAGTTCACTTATTAGAAAAGATTGGTTCGAAATGTAAGCAAGAGAAGCTCTATCATTTCTAGGCATCATCAGCTTAAAATGAAAGATATCTTGTCTTCCCTTTATAATCTTTCGATTTAAATAAGGGAATATGTTAAAATTAGGCTAATATGAATTTGAAATAGACGCAAGGAGAAGTTAAAATTGGTAAAAGTAACCACTGTTTCAGGTTATAAGCCTTTCGAATTAGGAATTTTTAAAAAAGATGAACAAGCAGTGACGTATATCAAAAGAGCAATAAAAAAACAATTGCTTTCATTACTTGATGAAGGATTAGAGTGGGTGCTCATTAGTGGACAGCTTGGAACGGAGCTATGGGCTGCAGAGGTCGTGTACGAGTTGCAGGAGGAAGGATTTGAACACTTACAGTTAGGTGTGATTACGCCTTTTTTAAATGTAGAGGGGAATTGGAAAGAAGATAATAAGGAATGGTATGAATCAATTGTAGCAAGTGCTGATTATGTTGATGCAGTTTCGCGTAAGCCTTATGAAAATCCTAATCAATTTAAAATGAAGAACATTTTTCATCTATCGAAGAGTGATTGTCTTATCCTTTTTTATGATACGGAAAAAGAAGGGTCTCCCAAATATTTATTTGAAGAGGCACTTAATTATCAAAATAAAGAAAATTACTCCATACATCAAATCTCGTTTTATGATATACAATTAATAGTAGAAGAAGATCAAATGACCCAAGATGGATTTTAACGCGTGAAACCGATAAATTAAATTGACAAAAGTGTTGTTATTTGAAAAAATAAAGAATACTATTGGCGATACTAGAGGTGAGTATAATGCTATCTGATAAAGTAAAATTAACGAGTAAGGATATATTAGAAAAAGAATTTAAAACCGCCATGAGAGGCTACAAACCTGAAGATGTAGATAAGTTTTTAGATTTAATTATTAAAGATTATGAAACCTTCCATGCTGAAATTGAAGAATTACAACATGAAAACTTGAAATTAAGAAAAGAACTTGAGGAGTCTAATAATAAAAGACCTCAAGCAGCTTCTCAACCAGCTGGTACAACAAATTTTGATATCCTTAAAAGGTTATCAAATTTAGAGAAGCATGTATTTGGGAGTAAATTGTACGATTAATTAAACATTAGTGACTTTCAAAAAAGCCCTTGCTATTCATAAGAATATTACATATAATATTCGTTGTATCATTAATAACGTTCGGGTAATCGCTGCAATTTATTAAATTGTAGAGGAAAGTCCATGCTCACACAGGCTGAGATGCCAGTAGTGTTCGTGCCTGGCGAAGACATAAGCTAGGGCAACTTTAACAGTTGACGGCAGGGAAAATACCTAAGTCTTTTTAAAGATAGGGTATGAATACCTATAAAAGTGCCACAGTGACGAAGTCTTTTCAGAAATGAGAAGAGTGGAACGAGGTAAACCCCGCGAGTGAGAAACCCAAATTATGGTAGGGGCACTTTCCTAAAGGAAATGAACTGATAGGAAGGACAGGCGTATTCGTCTGTAGATAGATGATTACCACTATGTACGAGGCAATACATTGCCGTTTGTAGTACGTAGAACAAAACATGGCTTACAGAACGGAATTAATGTAAAAAAAAAGAAATTATAGGCTCTCCTATTATAAGGAGAGCTTTTCTTTCAATTAAAGAATAGAAATCAGTTAATTAGGTGTACTTTAATAAACGAAATTATACGCTTAGACTTAATAAACTTGCTGTTAAGCGAGACCGAATAAGAGATAAAAGGATGAACGTTGTGTCTAAATTTCAATTGATTGCCACCTCTGCAATGGGGCTAGAGGCACTTGTAGCCAAGGAAGTTCGTGCGCTTGGCTATGAATGTCAAGTTGATAATGGAAAAATCACTTTTGAAGGTGATGCGCATGCGATTGCACGAAGCAATATGTGGTTAAGAACTGCTGATCGGATCAAAATCAAAGTGGGAGAATTTAAAGCAAAAACTTTTGATGAATTATTTGAGAAAACAAAGGCTTTACCATGGGAAGCATTTCTTCCGGAAAATGCAGAGTTTCCTGTTTCGGGTAAATCCGTTAAGTCCAAACTATTCAGTGTTCCTGATTGTCAAGGGATTGTAAAAAAAGCGATTGTCGAACGATTGAGGCATCATTATAAAACAAATGGTTGGTTAGATGAGAATGGCCCATTGTACAAGATTGAAGTGGCTCTTCTTAAGGATGTAGCAACAATAACAATCGATACGAGTGGAAGTGGATTGCATAAAAGAGGTTATCGAACTGGACAAGGTGAAGCGCCAATTAAGGAAACTTTAGCAGCTTCACTGATCATGCTTACTAATTGGCATCCAGACAAACCATTTGTCGATCCTTTTTGCGGGTCAGGAACGATACCTATTGAAGCTGCTTTAATAGGTCAGAATATCGCTCCTGGTTTTAACAGAGAATTTGTTTCAGAAGGTTGGGGCATTATCCCTACTAAAGTTTGGGATGAGGTAAGAATGGAAGCCGAAGATCTTGCTAATTATGATCAACCACTAGACATTACTGGAACGGATATCGATCATCGAATGGTGAAAATTGCTGAAGAGAATGCTTTTGAAGCGGGACTTGGCGATCTTGTGCAATTTAAACAGATGCAAGTACGTGATTTTACAACGACAAAGGACTACGGTGTCATTGTAGGAAATCCGCCATATGGTGAGCGGTTAGGTGATAAACCAGCAGTCCAAAGAATGTATAAAGAAATGGGTGAAGCTTTGTCTTTACTTGATACATGGTCTATTTATATCCTTACTTCTGATGAAGAATTTGAACAAGTGTTTGGAAAACCTGCAACAAAGAAAAGAAAACTTTTTAATGGGTTTATTAAAACAGACTACTATCAATATTGGGGCAAGCGACCTCCACGCAATAATTAATGGACTCTCCATGAGATTTATGATTGTATTTCTCTTTTTAAAGCAGGTATATGATGCCATAAAAGTGAATAGAATACATATATCGAATGGTTCATGGAGGTCATGATAATGAAAGATACGCAAATTGATTTTCACAAAATAATGCAAGCAATTGATGGATCTATACAAGCGATATCAACAGATCAAATGAAAGATAGTGATGCACTAAAAAAATTGCAATCCGCCCAACAAGAAATTAGGCATGCATTATCGTATTCATTATCAAAAATAAATTAAAGAGATAGTAATCGCTTATCGAAACCTTGTATGATTGAGGGGTTTCGACTTTTTTTTGCTACAATAGGGATCATAAAAGAAGAAAACGGGGGAACGTCATGCAACAGAGTCAGATGCCGTTTACGGTTGAAAAAACAGAATCATTCTACGAGAAACTAGGGGATTGGATTGGTGATGTATTCTATGATCTACTTCCAGAGAGTGGATTTGATATACGCGATGAACAAATTTATATGGCCTTCCAATTAGAAAATGCGATGAAAGATCGAAAAGTCGTATTTGCTGAAGCAGGAGTGGGAACAGGAAAAACCATAGTCTATTTATTATATGCCCTTTGTTACGCGCGGTACCGCCACCAGCCTGCGATTATTGCTTGTGCTGATGAAACGTTAATTGAACAGTTAGTAAAGCCAGAAGGAGATATTGCCAAGTTAGAGAAAGCTTTAAATTTAAATATCGATGTTCGTTTAGCTAAATCAAGAGAGCAATATTTATGTTTGAATAAGCTGGATAAACAGCTAGCATCGATTGATAGTGATGATATCTTTATGGATGTACACGAAAGCCTCCCATCCTTTGTTGAGGAAAATGTCTCCATGAAAAAGTTTACACCTTATGGTGATCGCAAAAGCTATCCGGAGCTGACTGATGAACAATGGGAGCAGATTGGTTGGGACTCTTTGCAAGATTGTTTCACTTGTGAAAAACGTCACCGTTGTGGGCAAACATTGCATCGAGACCATTATCGCCAATCAACAGACATCATTATTTGCTCTCATGATTTTTATATGGAACATATTTGGACAAAGGAATCAAGAAAGCGAGAAGGACAGCTACCACTATTGCCAGAAGCTTCAAGTGTTGTCTTTGATGAAGGACATTTGTTAGAATATGCTGCTCAAAAAGCTTTAACTTATCGACTAACTGAACAAATTTTAGAGTCTTTGTTAACGAGATTAATGGCAAACGATGTACGTGAAAAAACATTGCATACAATTGAAGATACAATTTACCAAAGTGAAATGTTCTTTCGCATACTATCACAAACGACTGAGAAAATTGCAGGCTCTGAAAAACAAATGATTAAACGAGAGAAAGCTTTAATAGACGAGGCGAAAAAACTATTTGCCCATATTAGTCAACTAGAAGAAGAACTCGTGTTTGAGAGTGAAATGTATGTCATTAATGAATACGAACTAAAGGTTGTGGAAGAGTATCTTGAGCAGATTTCCTATTCTTTATCACTATTTATTAAAGACCAAAGTGGTATCGCCTGGTTTGAAGAAGAAAAAGAAGAAAGAACTTTAATCATTATGCCGAGATTGGTAGAAGAAATTATGAGAGAAGAAGTATTCTCTCAGGACATTCCTTTTATCTTTTCATCAGCGACTTTATCTGAAGAACAATCGTTTAACTATATTGCCAAAAGCTTAGGGGTCGATGATTTTCTTTCCTTCACAGTAGAATCACCATTTGATTACGAAAATAATATGACTGCCTTGGCACCATTCTTTGAGACAGGTGACCATCAGCAAAAAATGGATTATATGATTGCGCAATTAAATAAGATGCAAGGCGGTAGTTTACTTCTTTTTTCAAAGAAAGAAGAGTTAGCATTGTTTAAAGACTATGCAGAAGGAAAACTTAACTACCCGATTTATTTTGAAGGAGAAGCAGAAATTAGTACGCTCGTTTCAAAATTCCAAAATGAAGAGCAGTCCATTCTTGCGTCAGTGCATTTATGGGAAGGTTTGGATATTCCTGGTGTATCGCTTGAAAATGTCTTTATCTATTCATTGCCTTTTCCACCTAATGACCCAGTGTTCCAATCAAAAAGAGAACAAACAAGCAAGGCTTTTGAAGAGGTGGACATGCCTTATATGTTGCTGCGCATGAGACAAGGAATTGGCCGTCTTATTCGTACAAATGAGGATCATGGTACAGTGCATATATTACTCGAAGATGATCAACCTGGAGATGTGAAAGATAAAGTGTTTAAAATCCTTCCTGTGGAAGTGAATATACGGTAAAAATGAAAAAGGAGAGACTTGTCTGGTCTCTCTTTTTTGTTCTACTGGTCGATTTTTATTACTATATGGATCGTTTAATGATTCTTTTCTTAAATTTAAGCGAAAACACGAATGATTAACTTAGAATGAAGCGCTTTTAGGCCAATATAGTGATATTAAACAACAAGTTTTATAGAAAGGAATATGCTAAAATAAACCTAGAAATAAGAAGGGGGAAAGATGAAGATGAATGCGACGATGTTAAACATTGAAAAAGAGTTTTTAGCGTTTGTTAAAAAAATGATGGCTTATAAAGAGGCTGTTTCACTCATGTACTGGGATTTAAGAACCGGTGCGCCGAGAAAAGGTGCCGAGCAACGATCTGAAACGATCAGTATGTTATCTTCTGAAATCTTTGCAATGTCAACGAGCGAGGAGATGGCAGCATACATAGGTAAACTAAGTAATGAAGAGGCAAAAAAAAGTCTTTCAGAACGGACAAATAGATTGGTAGAAGAATGTAAGAAAGATTATGACTTAAATAAGAAAATACCTGCAGATGAATTTAAAGAATATGTTACCATTCAAGCACATGCAGAAACGATTTGGGAAGAAGCGCGAGAAAAGTCTGATTTCGCAATGTTTTTACCCTATTTAGAAAAACTTGTGTATTATAATAAACGTTTTATCGGTTACTGGGGATATAAAGAACATAAATACGATACATTATTAGATCAATATGAACCAGGGATGACAGTAAAAACCTTAGATGAAGTGTTTGGTAAGTTACGTCAATCGATTGTTCCATTAGTGAAAGACATCGCTGACTCACTGAATAAACCAAATACAGATTTCCTTTATGATACTTTCCCGAAGGCAAAACAAAAGGAATTCACACTGCAAATTCTTGACCAAATGGGTTATGATTTTGATGCAGGTCGTCTAGATGATACGGTACATCCTTTCGCCACTGGTATTAATCCTGGTGATGTCCGTATTACAACGAGATATGATGAGAACGATTTTCGCATGGCTGTATTTGGTACGATTCATGAAGGTGGACACGCCATCTATGAGCAAAATATTTCTAAGGAGTTGGTAGATACACTCCTTTGTGATGGCGCATCAATGGGAATCCATGAATCGCAATCACTGTTTTACGAAAATTTTGTTAGTCGTCATCAAGGGTTCTGGAAACATAATTTTGAACTGCTCAATCAATTTGCCCCAGATCAATTTGACGGCATTACATTAGATGAATTCTATCATGCGATTAATGAATCTAAGCCATCTATGATTCGTATAGAAGCAGATGAATTAACTTATCCGCTTCATATTATGATTCGTTATGAACTAGAAAAGGCATTATTTAATGATGAAATCGAAGTGAAAGATTTGCCGCAATTATGGAATGAAAAATATGAAGAATATTTAGGGATTACGCCTAAAACTGATGCTGAGGGTGTCTTGCAGGACGTTCATTGGGCAAGCGGAAGCTTTGGATATTTCCCATCCTATGCGTTAGGCTATATGTACGCAGCACAATTAAAACAAAGTATGTTGAAGAGTATACCTGAGTTTGATCAATTGTTAGAAGAGGGCAATCTTACCCCGATTAGAGAGTGGTTAACTGAGAATGTCCATCGCTACGGGCGTATGAAAGAGCCTTTAGAAATCATTCAATCGGCAACTGGAGAAGGCTTAAATGTACAGTATCTTATTGACTATTTAACAGATAAGTATCGTGCAATTTATCAACTAAACTAGATATCGCTAGAAACGGGGAGTGGAAGATGAAACGTATTCTGCCCTTTATAATGATTGCGGCTGGAGCAAGTTTATGGGGAATTATTGGCTTATTTGTGAAGGGATTAGCTTCTGCTGGTTTCACTTCAATGGAAATCGTAGCGATTCGCGCTATTTTTGCTGTTTTATTTTTATTGCTGATAGGTTTTATCCATTATCGCCAAGAGATGAAGTTACACGCTGTAGGTGATGTACGGTACTTCCTTGGTACAGGCATTTGTAGCATCGTGTTATTCAATTTTTGTTATTTCACGACTATGAGTGAGATGAGTATATCCATGGCAGTTATATTTCTTTATACAGCACCTGCATTTGTGACGATTCTATCATTTATGTTTTTAAAAGAGAAAATGACAATAAACAAAATCATCGCGGTTATAATGACAATGGCAGGCTGTATATTAATTGCAGGGTTAGCTTTAGGAGAAAGTCAAATAACCATTTTAGGTATTATTACTGGTTTAGGCTCTGGTATTGGTTATGCGCTTTATACAATATTTGGTAAATTCGCACTCAACCGCTATTCTCCGTTTGCCGTAACATTTTTTACTTTTGTTATCGCAGCTGTTGTGCTTATACCAATAACAAGTTTGTGGGAGAAAAGTACACTCTTTATGCAAACTGATGTCATGCTTTTAAGTGTTGGCCTAGGGCTTATACCAACAGTACTTGCTTATATTCTTTATACAAAAGGGTTAGAGAAAACAGAAGGAAGTACAGCAGCAGTCATTTCCACAGTTGAACCTGTGGTTGCTACAATAATGGGTGTATTATTATTTAATGAAAGCCTTGTTTGGTTACAAGTAGTGGGTGCTTTGTTTATTGTCGGTTCAGTTGTTGTGGTGAACTTACCGCAAAAGAAAAGGAAGCACTATACAAGCGATGAAATCACCCAATAATGAAGCTTATTAAGGTATTTAAACATCTGAACCTATTCATTGAAGTAGGTTTAGATGTTTTTTTTGTTAGAAATGATATAGTTTGCAGAAATATCAAGAGTAAATATGATTTTAAGAGAAGGGAACATTTTTATCCTTAAAAATGGTTATTTCTTTATATAAACGGAGTAACGGAAAATGAGATTTTAGAAAATTACCAATAATATACGAATGATAATTACAAGAAATTCTCTATTGTTCGTTTTTTCTATCATTATCCTATTGAATTTTTGAAGTCGCATGATATAATGATAGTAATTCAATTTAAATAACTTAATAGTTGTCATTCATATAATAGCGGAAATATGGTCCGCGAGTTTCTACCGAATAACCGTAAATTATTTGACTATGGGTGAGCAAGTGGAGGAGTAGTCTTTTATCTGCTCTTGTTTCCACACCTTTAAAACCTAAAGGTCCTTGCTGCACTCAAGTTGAAAGTGAAGCGGATGACTTTTAGGTTTTTTGTATTATAGCCAAGGGGGATAATTATGGAGCTGCTTAAAGAAAAAATCAAACAAGAAGGAAAAGTACTTTCAGATACTGTTTTGAAGGTAGATTCTTTTCTTAATCACCAGATTGATCCTGAGCTTATGTTAGAAATAGGCAAAGAATTTGCAGCTCGGTTTAAAGATGAAGGCGTGACGAAGATACTTACATTAGAATCTTCAGGAATTGCTCCAGCTGTCATGACTGGATTATATTTGAATGTACCTGTTGTCTTTGCTAGGAAGAGAAAATCTTTGACATTGGTTAATGATTTGTTAACTGCAGAGGTGTATTCATTTACAAAACAAGAAACCAATGAGATTTCAGTATCGCAAAAATTTATAAGTGAAAATGACCGTCTGTTGATCATTGATGACTTCTTAGCAAATGGGCAGGCTGCTCTAGGCTTAGCGGATATCGTGGACCAAGCGAAAGCATCTATCGCTGGTATGGGCATTGTCATTGAAAAGGGATTCCAAGATGGAGGAAAACAATTACGCGAAAAAGGTTATAAAGTTGAATCTTTAGCAATTGTTCAATCACTTGCGGATAGCAAGGTTACTTTTACACAAGTTGAAGAGATGGAGGAATCCTCAAAATGAATCAAAATCCGTTGAAATTAGCTTCCCTAGGAATACAACATGTGCTCGCCATGTACGCTGGAGCAGTTATTGTCCCATTGATTGTTGGTGGTGCCCTAGGTTTAACAGCAGAGCAATTAACCTATCTTGTATCAATTGATATTATGATGTGTGGGATTGCCACATTATTGCAAGTTTGGAAGAATAGATTTTTTGGTATCGGTTTGCCGGTTGTTCTAGGTTGTACATTTACAGCAGTAGGGCCGATGATTACAATCGGTGGAAACTATGGTATTACATCCATTTATGGTGCCATTCTTGTATCTGGATTATTTGTAATATTGGTTGCTACTTTCTTTGGTAAATTGGTTAGATTTTTCCCTCCTGTCGTAACAGGATCAGTTGTGACAATAATCGGATTAACTTTAGTTCCTGTAGCTATGAATAATATGGCTGGCGGGGAAGGTAGTCCAGATTTTGGTTCAACGGAAAATGTTATTTTAGCTTTTTCAACGCTTCTTGTTATCTTAGTTTTGTATAAGTTTACAAAAGGCTTTGTACGTGCTATTTCGATTTTAATTGGTATTATTGTTGGAACAATTATTGCTTCTATCATGGGAAAAGTGAATTTTTCAGCGGTTGGGGAGGCGTCATTCTTCCATATGCCACAGCCATTTTATTTCGGAATGCCTACCTTTGATTTGATTCCGATTCTTACAATGATTCTCGTGGCAATGGTCAGCCTTGTCGAATCTACGGGTGTATATTTCGCATTAGGTGATATTACGAATAAAAAATTAAAAGATAAAGACTTAGCAAACGGTTATCGTGCAGAAGGATTAGCGATCGTTTTTGGTGGTATTTTTAACGCATTTCCCTACACAACTTTTTCACAAAATGTAGGTTTAATTCAATTATCAGGTGTAAAGACCAAAAATGTTATTTATGTTGCTGGTGCATTTTTAGTCATCTTAGGGTTAGTACCTAAAATCGGTGCATTAACAACAGTTATTCCATCTTCTGTGCTAGGTGGAGCCATGCTTGCTATGTTTGGTATGGTTATAGCATCAGGAATTAAAATGTTAAGCAAAGTAGACTTTAACTCACAAGAAAACCTACTCATTATCGCTTGTTCTGTTGGTCTAGGTGTAGGGGTTACATTTGTTCCAACGATCTTTGCGAATCTACCAGAAAATATCCGTATTATTACTGAAAGCGGAATTGTGGTTGGGAGTTTAACGGCAATTATTTTAAATATCGTTTTTAATATGCTTGGAAAAAAGAGTGGAGTAAATGAAGAGGAAGTTGAGCAAGCGAAAGCTTCTTAATAGGTAATGAAAAGCAGCTGAATTCAAGTCAGCTGCTTTTCTTTGCTTTAAAAAAAGACGGTTCAAATCCGATTCATTAAAACTCGGTTTGATTGTTCATTTTTGATACAAAAATGGATGATAGCAGAGGAAAAAGGATTTGCTCGTACATCTAAAGGAAATCCATCCAAGATATCCGAGCAAAACTCGTTTTATTAGATATGTACTACGAATTGCTGATACATAAGAAATTATAAACGACATACCTTTGCCTTTTGTTTCATCTATAATCGGCAAAAGCCTTTTCTGTTTAGTTATTAATGTATTTTTCGAACACTGAACCGAAGTCTTTTTCATGTAGTTGATTTTTACTTGAGTCAAGCCAATTAAATGAAAATTCTGTGAGGGCTTGGAATTGTTTTGCTAGATCTTGTTCACCGATTC
This sequence comes from Cytobacillus sp. FSL R7-0696, assembly GCF_038006865.1. Lineage (NCBI taxonomy): Bacteria > Bacillati > Bacillota > Bacilli > Caryophanales > Bacillaceae > Cytobacillus > Cytobacillus sp. FSL R7-0696. Next base: position 3,521,318 of record NZ_JBBOWA010000001.1, read on the forward strand.
TCGAATTATGTAGAACTTGCACAGCTTTATCAAGGCTATCATTGGCCATTTTTAACATAATTTTGTTTTCATACACTTTTTCAGCAATATATAATAAGGCCTTATATAAATCTTTCAATTCATCTACTTGTTTTTTATCAACATCAATACTGAATGGGACACTACCAAGATTAAATTTAATCTCTACATCTAAATCAATCTTACCAGCTGTTTCTAACTTTACGTCACTGACGTCAAATTGGAAGTAAGGATAACGCTTCATGACTCTTTTTGAAGAGATTGCGTTTTGCCCGTCAATATGAATTAAACCTAAGTTAGTAAAGCAATATTCATCACTTTTCGTCATGATAAGAAAATAGATTTTTTCATTATCTTCATGACGTACAAAATCATCTGATTGTGTTTTATCAAAATCCTCTGGTTTTATAATTTTTCCGATATCTGATAAGCCTAATGCATCTGAAGCAATTTTTTTAAACATTCTAATACGCCCCTCTGTTATATAATTAGTCGATTGTTTCCAACTTTCATTATAAGGGATATTGCATTATATTTGCATCACAGATTTGTAAAATTTTAAATAAGTATGAAATCAATTAAGGTAGAAAGAGAGAATGAAAGAAACTGTGAATGCTTAATAGCGATTTACTTAATCAACTTAATTAATAATTCGAGTTCGTTCCAGTTGCACCAATCGGGTTTGAATCTAATAATCTGTCCCCAATAATTAAGTTTATATCAATCCTACTATAAATTCCTTTGATCTCTTTATCTATATCAATTGTAAGTAGGGTGAAATGTAGCAGTTAAATATATCCCCAGTAAACAGCGACTACCCAAAATGAATAGTCGCTGTTTAATTACTGAGATTCTACTTCTTTTTGCTTCCAGTAATATTCACTAAATATATCGGCAAAGGCATCTGTACTATTATCAAGTTCTTCACGGTTATTGTCGACACCGCCGACTTCTAGGAGAATGGCGCGATCAGATAAGTCTTGGTTGTAGACACCATTGCCTACTGAGTAATCTTTCTTTAAGACTCCTCTACTTAGACCAGGGTATTTTTCCTCTACTGCTTTATTAAGATCTTCTGCCAGTTTTAAATTCTTTTCGTAATTCTTACTCTCTGCACCGACCACAAAGAAGAGTCGAGCATAACTTTTACCATTAATGTCAATAGTAGTGACATCTTTTCTCTGTGAATCTCGATGAATATCAATAATGTAAGATAAGTTTTTATTACTAGCCATTGCCTCAGAAACGAAATCTCTTGCCCTTGTATAAGCATCATTATGCTGTAATCCTTGACTATGCAATGCTTCTGTCATATTTGTTCTGTTATGTTCAACGCCGATACCCTCAGCATGTAAATCTTTTTGTAGTTTAGAACCAACTGAGATCACATTATACTTTTCATCATTACTTACAGCGTCGTCTGCTGTCTGTGCTTCTTTTATAAATGGAAGGTAAGATTCATAACTATGTGAATGATAAATATACACATTTTTTTCTTTAGGTGATGTTGTTCCATCCTGCTCGTCATCGTTATTATCATCATCGTTTCCGATAGTCTCTTTGTCTTTTATTAATTTATCCATTGGTACGTTTGTTGACTCAATTGGTAAAGTTGTATAATCTGTTCCTTTTCCAGCGATGTGAATTTTGCCATCGAAAAAGGAGAATAAAGGGAGTTCTCTACCAAGGAATGTCCGTGGATCCTCAGGCGTAATACTTGTTGCAAACTTAAAAGCAAGGTCAGAGATAGCCACTTCTTCAATCGCATCCTCACTAATAAAACTTTGGTTAGCACTTTTTAATAAGTGTAGATAAATGGAATGCGATTGAGGTCCATTGATGACAGAACTAGCAATATCAGAAGACATCTTTATTGTGACGAGTGCGACGGTACTTGCTAAAAAGATGCAAGCAATAGTAATGGAGAGAGCAGTAGTGTTAATAAATAGAAATAACTGATAGCCTTGTGATTTTTGCATATCATCCATCCTTTCTATTAAAATGCTTATGAAGAAAAAGAGAGAGATATGCTAAATTTAAGACTATCAATTTTGCCTTTTATAAAAAAATAACTATTTGTGGATATAAAAATAGTAGAGGTAATGGAAGGTTACAAAACTGCCCTTATACCCAAGTTGGAATAAAAAATGGGTGTATCTTCTAAGTCACTCAAAGTGAAAATGGAGTTGAGAGCCTCGCAAATTGGATTTGGACGTCAATAATGAGAATCAATTGGTGCGACTTAAAATGAACGTGAGCGTAAATGAGTAGCGTAAATCAATTTAAGCTACTAAAAAGAGGGAACGAGACAAGATGAGTAGGGAAAAATAAAGATAAGCTACTAAAAAGAGAAGAACCGACAAGATGAGTAGGGTAAAATCAATATGTGCTACTAAAAAGAGGAGAAGCGACAAGATAAGTAGGGTAAAACCAATATGAGCGACTAAAAAGAGAAGAATCAACAAGATGAGTAGGGTAAAATCAAAAAGCGCTACTAAAAAGAGAAGAATCAACAAGATGAGTAGGGAAAAATCAAAATGCGCGATAAAAAGAGAAGAATCAACAAGATAAGTAGGGCAACTCCAAAATGCGCTACTAAAAAAAGGAGAAGCGACAAGATGAGTAGGGTAACCCCAAAAAGCGCGACTAAAAAGAGGAGAATCAACAAGTTGAGTAGCGCGAAATTAACCCCTGCTACTAAAAAGAGAAGAACCAACAAGATAAGTAGGGCAACCCAATTCCCGCTATAAAAGAGAAGAACCAACAAGATAAATAGCGCAAACCCCGTTTAGTATAAAACCTCCTTTTAGAAGGCCACCATTGATGTGACGGACCTTGACAAACATTTGAAGGGGATTGATTCCATATGGGAGAATCAGGCTTGAAAGCTTGATAGGGTTAGCCTTTTTTACGGGCTTGTTGAGGTTGCGTGGGGGATAACTAACGGTCGTATCTGATTAATGTTAGATCATCAACGCTGTACAAGGTAGATAATCTTAGCAGCATTTAGGAAAAAAACAGCAATGAAGATCGAGCACAAAATAGTCACTCATCTATGAGATTAAGTCATGGTATAAGAATAGCTTTAGGAAGTGAACGATTAACTAGAAAAGAAAGGAGGATGATGAAGTCCTCTATCTCGATAAGTTAGGTTTTATATATAGCCAGAGGAAGGGGGGAGAGTCTTTTTTGAATAATTTTTATATTGCTCAGGGTAAATGATAATGAAAAACCTCCCACAACAATCGAGTGGGAGGTTTACTGCATTATTTCTCTTCTTTTAATTCTTTACCCATGCCTTTAAGGAAATGAATACCGAATCCGATCGCGCGATTAATATCAGGGTCATTTAAAACTTTGGCCAATTGCATAATACCAATTTTCTTTTCTTCATGTAAAAAGTTTTTTCCTTCGTCCATGCCTGATACTGCACTTTTAATGAGTTTTGTTGTTTGTTCAGGGTCAGCTTGCATAAGTGCACCAGTTGCACCCATTAATGTGTTAATCAAGTTGGTTACAGGTTCTTTTGTTACTTGACCAAGTGCTACTTTAGCAATTTGTTCTTTCCCTTTTAACATGGAATTGGCTGCATCAAGCATACCTGCTTGTTGTAATTCGCCAATAAGAGCCATGATGCTTTGTACTGCTTGATCATTTTCAGTGAGTAATGATTTTAATTCGTTAAGCTTTTGCTCTTGTTCAAGGGCTTCATTTCTCTCACGATGAATCTCAGTAATAGGCGCTGCCATAATGAATCACCTCTCCAATCTTTATTGATCTGTTAAATGAACATAGCCTTCGCGATTCCATTTACGTTGAACTTCCACACCGTTTTGTGGATTGCGTTTTTTATTACGCGGGTTCGTTTTTGGTAATGGTTTGTCGCCGGCTTTGTTATTTAAAATTTCCATACGAACTTTCGTTTGTTTATAAGCCGGTGTACGCGTTCGTTTATCATATAAAGGACCAGTTAAGAAATTGATAGCTGAATCCTTATCAACTGAATTCATTGGTAAGTACAGTTCGTTTTTCTTCACTCGGTCTGTAATTAGAACATTCAATTTAACTGCACCAAATGGAGAGACGAGTCTTACTGTCGAGCCATCCGAAAGTTTTCTTTCTTGTGCTAGTTCTTCTGATACTTCCACAAACACATCTGGTACTTTTGCATTCAGGCCTCTTGACTTATTGGTCATATTTCCTTCATGGAAGTGTTCAAGCATACGCCCATTATTAATATGGAGGTCATATTCTTCAGGGAAATATGCAGGTTCTGCCCAATCAGATAAGGCGAAACGCGCTTTTTTGTCTGGGAAGTTAAAACCATCTTCATATAACAATGGTGTGCTTGCTCCATCAAGACTTCCCCATAAGAAGCTACCCCAACCTTCTAGTACATCATAGCTTGCTTGAGAGAATAGTGGTGCAAGACTTGCCATTTCAGCAAAGATTTCACTAGGGTGTGTATATGTCCAATTTGCCCCTAGGCGATTAGCTACTTCTTGAATAATCCACCAGTCAGGTTTAGAGTCTCCTAATGTTGGTAACGCTTGGTACAATCTTTGTACACGACGTTCAGTATTTGTAAATGTACCTGTTTTTTCGAGCGATGGTGCGGCAGGTAAAATAACGTCAGCGTATTGAGCTGTGCGAGAGAAGAATATATCTTGAACAACAAAGAAGTCAAGACTAGAAAGTACTTTATCTACATGGTTCGCGTCAGAATCAACAAGTGCCATGTCTTCACCAACAAGGTACATTGCTTTCATTTCATCTTTTTCAATCGCTTGTAACATTTGAATATTATCTAAACCTGGTGTACCTGAGATCTCAACTCCGTAAGCTTTCTCAAACTTCGCACGAGCGATATCATCGGTAATATGTTGATAGCCTGGTAACCAAGTAGGTAAGGTACCCATATCACATGCACCTTGTACATTGTTATGTCCACGCAATGGATAAGCTCCAGCACCTGGGCGACGATAGTTACCTGTTGCTAATAACAGGTTAGAAATAGCAGCTGAAGTATCAGAACCACCAGTATTTTGCGTGACGCCCATACCCCAAAGGATACAAGTACCGTCAGCATCACGAATCATTTCGGCCATTTCGATGATTTGTGATTGTGATAAACCAGTCGTTTCTTCAGCATATGCTAACGTATATTTCTCTAAAACTTCATTAAAATCATCAAAGTAATTGACATTTTCCTTAATAAATTCAGCATCATGCCAACCTTGATCAATCATGTATTTGGTTACAGCCATCAACCAAACTTGGTCTGTTCCTTGTTTCGGACTGATAAATAAATCAGAACGTTCAGCCATCTCATTTTTACGCAAGTCTGCAACAATTAGCTTTTGACCGTGGTATTTATGCGCTCTTTTCACACGTGTAGCGAGAACAGGGTGACCTTCTGCTGGGTTTGCACCAACAATAATGACAAGACCTGCATCAGCAATATCTTTAATGGTTCCAGCGTCACCGCCCATACCTACCGTTCTAAATAAGCCATCAGTGGCTGGTGATTGGCAATAACGAGAGCAGTTATCGATATTATTCGTTTCAAATACTTGTCTAGCTAATTTTTGTAATGAATAGCTATCTTCATTTGTAATTTTTGAAGAAGAAATAAAGCCAATTGAATCTTTGCCGAATTCTTCTTTAATACTACCTAGTTTACTAGCTACTAGGTCTAATGCCTCGTTCCAACTAGCTTCTACAAAGCGACCTTCTTTTCTAATCAATGGTTTTGTAATTCTTTCTTCAGAATTAACAAAATCCCAACCGAATTTACCTTTGACACAAGTGGAAATCGCATTTACTGGTGCATCGTGGCTTGGTTGCACTTTCAAAATTTCACGGTCTTTTGTCCAAACTTCAAACGAACAACCTACACCACAGAAAGTACAAACGGTTTTCGTTTTTTCGATTCTTTCTTCACGCATCGCAGCTTCAACTTCTGATACAGCAAAAATCGTGCCATAGTTCGGTTCTACTTCTTTTACAAGGTCAATCATTGGTGTCATAATCTCATCATCAATCTTTGTCATGAAACCTGCATTACCGAGCATTGATTTTTCCATTAAGGCATTACATGGACAAACCGTTACACATTGTCCGCATGAAACACATGACGATTCATCAATGGATACACCTTGGTCCCAAATAACTCTTGGTCTTTCTCTTTCCCAATCAATTGAAAGTGTTTCATTTACTTGTAGACTTTGACAAATCTCAACACATTGGCCACAGGCAATACATTGATTTGGATCATAACGATAGAAAGGATGCGACATATCGACAGCCGATTTATCTTCTTTAGGCGTATAAGGATACTTTTGATGCTCAATCTCTAATAATTCAGCTGTATTATGGACTTTACAGTTGCCGTTATTATTATCACAAACTGTACAATACAGTAAATGGTTTTCTAAAATACGGTCCATCGCTTCTGTTTGTGCCTCTTTGGCACGGTTTGAACTTAAGCTAACGCTCATACCACTTTCTGCTACAGTCGAACATGAGCGCATAAGTTGACCATTTACTTCTACAATACATGTGTCACATGTTTGTATTGGGTCTACCTCTGGTAAATAACAAATCTGTGGATGTTCAATTTGATTTTGATTAATGATTTGGAGAATGGTTTGCCCCTCATGCCCCTCATAATCCACACCATTAATTGTAATGTTTACATTGGAAGTCAATTTTGTTTCCCCCTTACACTTGATCAAACAATGGTTTAAAGAGAATAAAGTGAGTGTTTCTGCTTAAACCAATAAAAAAACCACCATGTACTATACCGCTTACAAAAAGCGAGCATAATCCATGGTGGAATAGTTAAATAACAACGCTTGCTATTATACCAATCCATACCATTTTTAGTATGTAGAAAGTACCATTGATAGAAAGACAACATGAAAATATTACCCCTCCAACAATTCCACTAGTTATTATAGCGCTAAAAATTAAATTTAACAATAATGAATTTAATCTTATAACGATTACAGTTCAATAGGGTAATTTTGGTATTTTGAAACATTAAAGCAATCATCGTGCAATTTTTTTCCTATTCGCAGCCCCTTTCATTTTTTTTTTGCTTGTACTATGATTATACAATTGAGACAGAATCTTATATAAAGGGGTAAAGAAGATGTCAAAAATGGTGCATGAGTTTAATGATATCATTCGTAAATTAAGAAAAGACTTATTTGGTAAGGGACCGGAGAAAATTCACACAGTGTTTGTAGAGAATATGGCCGTTTCGACTTTATACGGTAATCTCACACCGACAGAACAATTTATTTCTCGTACAGAAGATGGCAAAGAAATGGTGCATTCAGCAAGAACAAAAATGATTCAAGATGTATATGCTGAAGGTACGCCAGAAGGAATGGAAGAACTGGTCGGCGCGACGCTGTTACATTTGTTTTCTGATATTAAAGTGGAAGAAAATATGGCGATATCTGTATTTGTATTCGATAAAAATATCATAGATTCATAGAAAGAGGAGAAAAGATGAAGCAAGTGGAAACGAGTCGTAAAATCATACGAGTGACTGGAAATAAAGCTGAAAAAATAGAAGATACCATTGTTACCGAATATGCTGTAACGGTTAAGCTGAATGGAGAAGAGCTAGTCACAATGGTATGTACACCAGAATATATTGAGGACATGGTTATAGGTTATCTTGCATCAGAAGGTATCATAAGATCTTACAAGCATATTAAAGATATATGGGTACAAGAAAAGGAAGGGTTCGTTCATGTTACAACTGATCGTACAAATCCTTATATACAAAACTTCCAAAATAAAAGATATATTACTTCTTGTTGTGGTATGAGTAGACAAGGCTTTGTTTTTGTTAACGATGCATTAACAGCTAAAAAAATGGAAGATGTTAACATTCAATTAACTGTCAATGAATGTAATCAGTTAATGGAACAATTACAAGCTTCTGCGACTACATTTAAACAAACAGGTGGTGTACATAGCGCTGCGCTTTGTGACAAAAATGGGATATTATTAAGCAGAATGGATATTGGTAGGCATAATGCGCTTGATAAGATATATGGTTATAGTTTACGAGAGGGTATCAGCATGAAAGGGAAAATCATTGTTTTCACAGGAAGAATCTCTTCGGAAATACTTTTAAAAGTAGCAAAGATTGGTTGTGAAATGATTCTCTCAAAATCTGCACCAACAGAGTTTGCTTTGCGCTCAGCAGAGGAATTAGGAATTACGACTGTTGGATTTATTCGTAATGGCAACATGAATATATATACTTATCCTGAACGAATCCTCTTATAAAAAAATACTTCGCTACACGAAAAAAATAAAAAATAGTCTAGTAAAAGTTTTTGTTTTTTGGTAGCATATAGTTTGCAATGGGTAAATGGAAGTAAGGCAAGTACTGTTTTATCTCTTTTTACAACAAACAATATAAATATGATGACTGATACTTCTGTAGGTGATTGCAGAAGGGTTAGGCAGCATTCTTTGAAATCCTTTACAAAAGTAGGGGGTGTCTGAGTGCTGCCTTTTTTATTTAGGGGGTAGTTAGAATGGGATTTAGTAAACCGCAAGAAATTATGGAACAGACGATTGCAACAGGTGTTGCAAAAACGAAAACACCACTTTTGTCGCTGTTGGTTTTAGGCTTTTTAGGTGGGGCATTTATTGCACTAGGATTTTTATTAGACATTCGTGTTATTGGAAATTTACCGGCAGAGTGGGGAAGTTTCGGATCGTTTTTAGGTGCAGCAGTTTTCCCTTTAGGCCTTGTATTAGTAGTATTGGCTGGGGCTGAATTGATTACAGGTAACATGATGTCAGTTGCGAGTGCTTTGTTCTCAAAGAGAATTAGTCTTGGGCAATTATTAAATAATTGGTTTTGGGTGTTATTATCCAATTTTGTAGGGGCACTGTTTGTTGCTTATTTCTTTGGACATGTCGTTGGATTAACAGAGACAGGTCCATATCTAGATAAAACAGTAGCGATTGCTGGTGCAAAAATTGATGATACATTCTTACAAACATTTGTTTCAGCGATTGGTTGTAACTGGCTCGTATGCCTAGCTGTTTGGTTAGCTTATGGTGCTCATGATTTTGCAGGTAAAATTTTGGCTATTTGGTTCCCGGTTATGGCATTTGTTGCGATTGGATTCCAGCACGTTGTTGCCAACATGTTCGTTATTCCAGCTGCGATTTTTGCAGGTTCGTTTACTTGGATAGATTTCATTGGTAATATCATACCTGCCTTTTTAGGTAATGTAGTTGGAGGGGCTGTTTTTGTTGGCCTAGCTTACTTTGTCTCCTATAAACCAAAAAATGAAACAAATGCTCAGTTGAAAAAAGCTTCATAATAGAAACACAATCATCATAGCTTACATAAAATAATCTATTAGAGATATTGGATGTGAGCAAATGCAGCAATATTATTGTGATTATTGTAAAACGCTATATAAAGAACAAGGGGTTTGCCGTGTTTGTGGTCAAATCATTGATAAAACGATTATCATTGATGTGCATAAGCAAGGCAATAAATAAGCAAATATAATTGGTAAAGTTTGCGTAATGCCAAGAGAGCCACTTTAAGATATGATAAAAGGGCACAGCAACTCCTTCAAAACACATCTTTCTGAGCCGAATGAGATAACTCATTCGGCTTTTTTTAATGCAAAAAATGAACGAGAAAGATTAAAAACCAATCAATGCATAAATATCCTTATTAAGGAAAAAATACCCGTACATAGATAGAAAGGGAGTTCCTTATGCCAGCTATTTTATCCATCTCAGAAGTACCCCCACCAAATGGAATTACTCAAAATGAAGTGGTAGCATTTGCACGCCACTTATTTGGGCAATCTTTCAAAGATATCGATCGTTTACTAAAAGTATTTCAAAATGGACAAATTGAAAAACGTCATTTTGCCAAAGAATTAGATTGGTTTAAAGAGGACCATAGCTTTGCTGATAAAAATGATGCCTTCATTGAAACGGGAGTTAAACTTGGGTGTGAGGCGATTGAAAAATGTTTAACAACGAGGGAGTTTCTAAATCAACCTATTAAGTATCAAGAGATAGATGCGATTTTTACGATTACTAGCTCAGGTTTAGCTACACCATCGTTTGAGGCAAGAATAATGAATCTATTACCCTTTTCTGAGCAAACAAAAAGGATCCCAATATGGGGTTTAGGCTGTGCAGGTGGTGCATCGGGTTTATCGAGGGCTTATGAATATTGCTTAGCTTATCCAAAAGCAAAGGTTTTAGTATTAACAATTGAATTATGCAGTTTAACTTTTCAAAGAAATGATCGCTCTAAGAGTAATCTTGTTGGTACTTCTTTATTTGCTGATGGTGTTGCCTGTGCATTAATCGCAGGTGATGAAAGTGGTTATCGAAAATATCAGAAATTGCCTGCCATCCCCCATATATACGGGACACAATCAACGACAAAAAAGGATTCGCTTGATGTAATGGGTTGGGACGTAAAGGATGATGGTTTATATGTCATATTCTCAAGAGATATTCCCACAATTATTGAAGGCTGGCTGAAGCCAAATGTACAGAAATTCTTAAATCAATTCTCATTACAAATAACCGATTTGCAACATTTTATTGCTCATCCAGGTGGAAAAAAAGTGATTGATGCTTATCAAGCGTCTTTACACATTCCTGCTGAGATGACCGCCACTTCATTAGATGTTCTAAGGGAGTTCGGCAATATGTCATCAAGCACAATATTATATGTCTTGCGAAGGTTTTTTCTACTTGGAAAAAAGGATGATATAGGTTTGGCAACTGCCTTAGGGCCAGGTTTTAGCTCGGAATTACTTTTATTAAAATGGAGGTGAATTAAATGTTTTTTTATTTTCTTCTATTTGTTATTACTCAACGGTGTATAGAGTTAATCGTCGCAAGATTCAATGAGGACTGGATGAAAAAAAGAGGTGGCATTGAATTTGGTCAAAGTCATTATCCACTAATCGTTATGGTACATAGTTTGTTTTTTATTGTTCTAACAGTTGAGGTAATTGTGTTCGGCAAAGGATTATCTCCTTATTGGTATTATTTACTGCCATTATTTATACTCACACAAGTAATAAGAATATGGGTGTTATCTTCCTTAGGGAGGTTCTGGAATACAAAGATTATTGTTTTACCTCATGCAAAAGTGGTAACTAAAGGACCATATCGTTGGCTAAAGCACCCAAACTATACAGTCGTTGCCATGGAGTTTCTTATTATGCCTCTATTGTTTCAAGCTTACTATACTGCACTTGTTTTCACTCTGTTGAATTTCTTTATTTTAGCCATTCGTATTCCAGTTGAGGAAGAAGCATTAAAAGCATTAACGAAATATGAAGAAGCCTTTCCAATGAAGAGAGATGAAGAAATAGGAAAAATTTGAAAAAGGTTTATTTTAGTATTGAAAATCATTCTCGATTATGATAAATTATTAATTGAAGATGATACTTATTCTCAATTAATGAAAGGCGTGATACATTTGACAGCTCTTTTTGTGGTTGGCACTATCGCTGTATATGGTGCAGTAATGAAATATGTGTTGAATGGTGTTACAAAGTCAGAAGCAAAATCTTAAATTAGCGTTTACCCCTTTATTACATATAGGAAGAAGCCTTAGTGAGTGAGGCTTCTTCTTTTTTTTGGTGAAAATACCAATTTTCCTAACGAAAGGTTCACTTTACCCCATATTTATAATATATTAATACCTATATAGGAAAAAAGCTTGCGCAATTGTAATAGTAGTAAATTGATGTGACAAGGGGATTAATTATGGTTCAAACAGTGGGTAAACAACTTAGTCAAAATGAATTAATTGAAAGAATAGCAGCCTTATCATTGTTTTTTGAACAAAATGGAGATAATGTTTCTGCTTCAAGAGCAAGAGACCTCGTCTATAAATTACGAGATTCACAATACGCGATTGCATTTTGTGGACATTTCTCTGCGGGTAAATCGAGCATGATCAATAAAATTGTGGGAGAAAACTTACTGCCATCCAGCCCTATCCCAACAAGTGCGAATTTAGTTAAAGTGAAATCTGGAGAGGATTATGCCAAGGTGTATCTAAAGGAAGGGATGCCAAAGCTCTATCCTGCACCTTATGATTATGAAAAAATTAAAAAATATAGTAAAGATGGCGACCTCATTCATACTGTAGAAATTAGCCATTCGGAAACAAATTTGCCAAAAGATACGGTTATTATGGATACACCAGGAATTGATTCAACAGATGATGCACATAGAATTGCTACTGAGTCGGCTCTACATTTAGCTGATATGGTCTTTTATGTGATGGATTATAATCATGTGCAATCAGAACTCAATTTCTTATTCACTAAAGACTTAACTGCAGCGGGTAAACAAGTATACTTAATTATCAATCAAATAGATAAACATCGAGAAGAAGAATTAAGTTTTCAACATTTTACTGAAAGTGTAAAGGATTCTTTCGCCTCGTGGGGCGTTCAACCTGAAAGAATCTTCTATACATCGTTGAAGAAACCAGAGTTACCACATAATGATTTTTCTGCTCTTCAGAAATTCATCTACGAGCAAATTGGCCAAAAAGATAGGCTCTTACCACAATCTGTTCTTCACTCATTACAGAAGTTAACTGAAGATCATTTTATCTACTTAGAAGAAAAAGACGCTCATGACATAGCAGCTAATGAGGAAATTTTAGCAGCTCTGCCTGAAGATGAACGAGCGCTCGTATTTGAAAAGATTGAACAATTACAGTCACATAAACAAGCATTGCAGCAAAAAAAATATCAGGCAGAAATTGATTTGAATCATGATATGGAAGATATCTTAAATAATGCTTATTTAATGCCGTTTCAAACGAGAGAATTAGCTGAGAATTACTTAGAATCGATGCAACCTGGCTTTAAAGTGGGCCTATTATTTGCGAAGGCTAAAACTGAACAAGAACGGAGTACAAGGCTAAGTCTTTTATATAACGATTTAAAGGAAAAAGTCCAATCGCAAATTGAATGGCATGTGAAAGAGTTATTCTTAAAAAAATTAAAAGATGATCACATACATCATAATGAGTTACAGTCACAAGCTCAAAACATTCATATCAATATACCAGAAAGCCTGTTAAAGACAGCTATTAAAGAAGGGGCGAGGCTCTCAGGTGATTATGTTTTGCAATATACAAGGGATGTGTCTGATGCTGTAAAAAAGGAAACGAAGAAACAAATAATCAACTGGAAAGAGTTGTATTTGAAAGAGTTAGAAGAGTTAGCTAATGAAAAAATTCTCGCAATGAAAGATGAATGGGATGCTTATGCTCGTTTCGGTGAGGCACTTAATATATTACAGGAAATTAAAGCAAAACAATCAGAGCAAAAAGCAGAAATTAAGAAGCTATTGGCAGGAGAGCTAGACCATAAAAAAGTTTCAGCTTCCGTCCAAGAGTTAATGAGACCAAAGGATGAAGATGTCCAAATTATTCGTGAAGGTGAAGAAGAGTTTGTTGATAATAAACAAGTAGTGACTACTCATTCAATTGTTGAAAAAGAAATGAACCAAGAAAATAATCATGAAGCTGATATCGAGGCACTAATTAGTAAGCTCGAGCATACCGCAAAAGAGTTACGAGATATCCCAGGTTTCCACAAAATATCAGCAGAGCTATTAGAGAAAGCTGACCGACTACAATCACGTAGTTTCACTGTTGCTTTGTTTGGTGCCTTTAGTGCTGGAAAATCTTCGTTTGCCAACGCATTAATTGGTGAAAAAATCTTGCCGGTATCGCCAAATCCAACAACTGCTGCCATTAATAAAATTATGCCTGTTACTGCTGAGTACCCTCATGGTACAGTTAAGGTATTTGTAAAAAGTGAAAAAGTCATGTTTGCAGATATTAATCGTTCACTACAAGTCTTTAATCAACAAGCGCAATCATTTAGTGAAGCCATAGGGAAGATAGATGTGATTTTAAAAGAGCATCACGACTTTGATGCACATGAAAAAACGCACTTTGCCTTTCTTGCAGCCTTTGGCAAAGGTTATAATAATTTTCAGGAAAAGCTTGGGAAAGAAGTGATCACAGACCTCACAGAACTAGCAGATTATGTTGCTAAAGAAGAAAAATCATGTTTTGTTGAGATGATTGAAGTATATTATCAATGTGATTTGACTGACAGAGGCATTACACTCGTTGATACTCCAGGTGCGGATTCCATTAACGCACGTCATACAGGAGTAGCTTTTGACTATATTAAAAACTCAGATGCCATTCTTTTCGTGACGTACTATAATCATGCTTTCTCCAAAGCCGATCGTGAGTTCCTTATACAGTTGGGCCGGGTTAAAGATGCGTTCGAACTTGATAAAATGTTCTTTATTGTCAATGCCATTGACCTTGCAAGTGATGAAGAGGAGAAAAACGATGTCTTGCAATATGTTCATGATCAGCTCATTCAATACGGCATTAGAAGACCAACATTACATGGGTTATCGAGTTTACAGGCATTATTCGAAAAACAATCAGGCGAAGAACATTCTTCTGGAATGAAGGATTTTGAAGAAAGTTTCTATCGTTTCATTAATCACGATTTGATGTCACTTTCATTATCTGCTGCTGAACTTGAGTGGAATCGAGTAATGAACCAATTGCGCACATTTATCGAATCTTCTAAAGAAAGTAAAGAAGCCAAGTTAGCAAAAAGAGAACTTCTGACGAAAGAACTAGCGATTATTAAAGAGAAAATTGCTAAAGATGATCTTGATTTATTAACTCAAGCATTAAATCAAGAAGCGGATGAACTAGTGTTTTATATCAAACAAAGAGTTTTCTTACGATTTAATGATTTCTTAAAAGAATCTTTTAATCCAGGACAATTAAAAGAGGATGGCCGTGATATGAAAAAAGCGCTCCAAGTAGCTTTGGAGGACTTTTTACAAAGTTTCGGATATGACTTTGCCCAAGAATTACGAGCGACGACCATTCGTCTAGAAGTATTTATAGGAAAGTTATTACAACAAACCTACGAGAAACGAAGTAACCAAGTAAACCAATTGAATCGCGATGTAACCTTTAGTCGTCCAGAAAATCCTTCTTTTGAAGGGGTGAATTTTGAGTCTGCTTTCAGTAACGTGGATCGCACTACATTTAAAAAAGCAATGAGTTATTTTAAAAACCCTAAGAACTTCTTTGAGAAGAATGAAAGAAAATTACTAGCAGAAAGTCTTGAGGAAAGCTTGCAAGAACCAACAGATGTATATTTACATGAATCATCTAAACAACTCAAAGATTATTATGATGAAAAACTTTCAGCCGTTTATCAACAACTACTGTCTGATTTAATTGCTGAATCAGAAGAGTATTATAAAGGGTTGTTAGCAACATTATCTCAAGACTTCCCAATTGAACAGCTAGTTGCAACAGAAGAACGTCTGAGGGCCTATTAAGGCATTGGAGGTGACATGCTTGAAAGATGTGAATGCCTTTCATGTATGTGCAACTTGTGTAAACTTCTTAGCCGTTAAAAATGAAAATAGAATGAGATATTTTTGTGAACGTTTAGGTTATGAAACGATGCCTAATTACAAGTTTAATTGCTGGGAGCCTAAGGATCATGTGAAAAGACTTATTGAAAAAAGAAAGGGTGACGGGGATGAACAGCTTAGTTAACGTAGAATGGCTCTTCCAACATCTAAAAGATGTGAGAGTGATTGATTGTAGATTTAACCTCGCTAATCCTGAAGAAGGAATTGAGCAGTATCGCACCGGTCATATTCCCGGCGCTGTTTATTTTCACCTAGAACAAGATCTATCATCAAAAGTAGAAAAGCATGGGGGTAGACACCCACTGCCTTTAGCAGAGCAATTTGTCCAGAAGGCAGAAGCGGTCGGAATAACGAATGATACAAAAATTGTCGTTTATGACAACGGGGAAGGGTCATTTGCTGCTCGTTGTTGGTGGGTGTTTCACTATTTTGGTCATGAGCAAGTATATATTTTAGATGGCGGCTTTAAAGAATGGCTAGCTTCAGGTCATCCTACTGAAAGCAAGGTTCAGTCATTTGGTCGCGGCGAATTCACAGCAACCATTCAAACGGACATGGTTGCCGATTACAAACAAGTAAAAGAAGCAATTGAGTATTCGAATAATGAAGTGGTGTTAATTGATTCAAGAGAAGAAAAGAGATATCTCGGTTTGATTGAACCGATTGATAAGAAAGCAGGTCATATACCTGGAGCAATGAATAAAGTTTGGATGGACACTTTAAGTGAAGGCAAGTTTAAATCAATTGATGAGCAAAAGCAACGGTTTTCAGAAATTGAGAAAGACAAGCATATTATAGTTTATTGTGGTTCAGGGATTACGGCCTCTCCCAATTATTTAGCATTAAAAGAAGCTGGTTACAAAAATGTAAAGCTCTATCCTGGTAGCTTTAGTGATTGGATTTCTTATGACGAGCATCCCATTGCTACGAAAGAGAATTAATTTTTTATAGGGAAATCCGACCTCGTTGTCACCTTAACTGGTTGCGATGACAACGGATTTTCCTCTTTTTTTGCAGCAATAAATCCGTTACTGAGCGAAAACCATACATTTTTTACATCTATGTTATAATAATGATACTTTAGATGGAGGAGGAACAATTTTGAACGAAAATCAACAACCACAAAACCCGCGATTCCTTCTTGTAGATGGGATGGCTTTATTATTTCGAGCTTATTTTGCAACAGCTGTTACTGGTCAATTTATGTATAACTCTAAAGGAACGCCAACCAATGGCATATATGGATTTATGAAGCATTTCTTAATGGGTGTGAACCATTTTAACCCTAGCCATGTTGCCGTTTGTTGGGATATGGGCAGTAAAACATTCAGAACAGATATGTATAACGGGTATAAATCAAATCGACCGGAAGCACCGATTGAATTGGTCCCACAATTTGAGCTGGCGAAAGATATGGTCGCGAGCTTTGATATTCCAAATATCGGTGTGACAGGTTATGAAGCAGATGATTGTATCGGCACGCTTTCACAGGTTTTAAAAGAAGAAGCAGAGGTTGTGATTCTTACAGGGGATCGTGATATTTTACAGGTATTAGATAAGAATGTATCGGTTGCCCTTTTGAAAAAAGGGATGGGTAATTATGAAGTCCACACACCAGATAGCTTTTATGAAGAGAAAGGGATACAACCAAGGCAGTTAATCGATTTAAAAGCATTTATGGGTGACCCAAGCGATAATTATCCTGGGGTAAAGGGGATTGGTGAGAAGACTGCACTAAAACTCTTACAAACATACGAGCATATAGAAGGCGTATTAGAGAACATCGAAGCACTAACAAAAGGGCAAAAAACTAAAATCGAGCAAGATTTGGACATGCTACATTTAAGTAGACAATTAGCAGAAATTAAATGTGATGTTCCTGTTGAATGTACTTTATTAGAAGCTGAATGGAAATATAACGTAAATAAAGTTAATCAGAAGCTAGAAGAAATTGAACTAAGAGGTATTGCTAAATTACTGCGTCAACCTGCAGTGATTTAACGTTTAAGTCATTGGGAATAGTCATTCCTGATGGCTTTTTTTGTTATATTAAATTGCGTTTTTCCCACCTAAACTTTCCGGTTCATCGTATATTGCACTTCCTCTCAATAAATTTACCAAAATTATTATAGCAAGTATTTAAGAAACTAACACAAAATGTATGATAGATCATCCATTTAAAGGAGACGTTATGATGAATTATAATGCTGGTGATATTGTTTATGTTTTTTATCGTAATCCGCATACACAAGATGTAGCTAATATTCAGGCTGCTGCGGTCGTCAATAACCCAGAGCGACCAGGTGAGTTAGCATTGTTTTTATATGAAAATTATTATCCATTAACAGAGGAAGTGGCTGTTTTCTCGAATGAAGCAGAAGCATATGAAACATATGGGAGCTATTTTAATGATACCCTCCAAGGAGGGATAGACGATTGAAGCCATTCGAGCCAAAACTTGTTTATTTTGAACCGAACGCGCTGGATTATCCACTTGGCCAACAATTAAAGAAGCGGTTTGAAAGTACGGATGTAGAAATAAGGTATACAACCTCCCATAATCAAGTCAGAAATTTACCAGGGGACAATGATTTTCAAAAATATCGTGTCGCTAAATCTACGTTAGTTGTCGGTATAAGGAAAACGTTAAAGTTTGATACATCAAAGCCCTCAGCAGAATATGCGATTCCATTCGCGACTGGATGTATGGGACATTGCCATTATTGTTATCTACAAACAACAATGGGAAGTAAACCTTATATTCGCACATATGTAAATGTAGACGAGATTCTAACTGCTGCTGATGAATATATGGCGGAAAGAGCACCAGAAATAACAAGATTTGAAGCATCTTGTACATCAGATATTGTTGGCATTGACCATATTACTCACACATTAAAAAAAGCGATTGAACATTTTGGGCAATCAGAATATGGTAAATTGCGGTTTGTGACAAAGTTTCATCATGTCGATCATTTATTAGATGCGAACCATAATGGTAAAACACGTTTTCGCTTTAGTGTGAATGCTGATTATGTGATTAAGTTTTTTGAACCTGGAACATCAAGATTGAAAGATCGTATAGAAGCTGCTGGTAAAGTGGCGAGAGCTGGTTATCCACTCGGTTTTATTGTGGCACCTATTTATTTACATGACGGTTGGCAACAAGGATATTATGAAATGTTTGAACGGTTAGAAGCCGAGTTGCCGATTGAAGCAAAAAAAGATTTAACTTTTGAATTTATTCAACATCGTTTTACTAAGCCGGCGAAACGAGTAATTGAAAAAAACTATCCAATGACAAAACTTGAACTAGATGAGGAAAAAAGACGATATAAATGGGGAAAGTATGGGATTGGAAAATATGTTTATAAAAAAGAAGAAGAGGAAGATATAAAGGAGACGCTCTATCAATATATGGTAAAATTCTTTCCTGAAGCAAAGTTAGAATACTTCACTTAATATTGTAGAAACTTGTCGGAAAATAAGCTAAAATATAGGTATTGAGTAGGAGAAAAAGAGGGGACTGGCGCGACCATTGAAATCGTTAGAAGAATATTTATGCCATTTAGAAGGTAAAGGATTTCAGCTTGAAGAAGATAGTATAGGCTTTATATACTTCGGTAAACATTACACAAATGCACCAGATGAATTAGTTAATACAGCAATAGAGATGACATTAAAGGCGCAAAAATCATTTGATGGCAGTTTTTATTTATCACTGTTAGAGCGTTTTATGGGAAATAATATACCGAACCGCAAGGAAGCAATTAACTATATGAAAAAGAGTTTGCATATATCTATTTAAAACATAAAAAATGAACAAGCATGATGTGGAGGCTGAACTGCGCCCCAATTTTTAGACATATGAGCTAACAATTGGAGGTACAGTTCATTTTTTATTCGATTGAATTCTCAGTAAAACGTTCTTTTTGTGGCCACTCAGCTAATATCATACCAAGTAGGATGAATAGGCAACCAAATATGGCGATGATCGATAAACGGTCTCCAGCAAAGATATAGCCTGTCAGTGCAGCGAAAACAGGCTCCATTGCAAATATAACAGCGACTCTTGTTGGAGAGGTGAATTGCTGGAAGTGTGTTTGTGCTAAAAAGGCCAGCCCTGTAGCTAAAATACTTGTAATGAGTAAGGCGAATATAACCTCTTGCCTGAATAATAATTCACTATCGTAAGACCATCCCTCATAGAAAAAACCTGATAAAATAGAGAGTAAACCCACAGTTGTTACTTGGATAATAGTTAAAATAATAGCTGAATGAGCCTGTGCAAATAAATTTGTTAATATAATATGGAAAGCAAAGCCTAATGCACAAATGAATACAAAACCATCACCTTTATTAAATGCAGAGATATCTTGTGCTGTTAGTAAGTAAAGTCCTAATGTAGCGACAAATACGCCAATAAAAGCATTACGAGTAATCTTTATGTTTAATATAAAAATTGATAATATAGGGACAAGAATCACACTCAAACCAGTAATAAAACCTGCTTTACTAGAAGAAGTATAATGAAGCCCAATTGTCTGAAATGTATAGGCGATAAAGAGACACAAACCTAACAAGATACCTGCCATTAGTGTACGTTTAGTTGGTCTTTCCCACTGCTTCCTATAAAAAATAATCGCCATTATGGTTAAGAAAAATGCAGCAATAAGAAAGCGAATACCATTAAATGAAAAGGCGCTAAGAGATTGGAGAGCATTTTGTATAAGAACGAAAGTAGTGCCCCAAATGAACGCAACAAGTAGAAGAGAGAAGTCTGCCGTTTTAGTTGACTGCCACATTATTTTTTATTTCTCCGAATAGCCGCTCTTGCCAATTCGTCCGCCGTTTTATTTTGCATACTTGGTATCCACTTCATAAAGAAAAGATCGAACTGCTTACTTAATTCAAGTGCCTCATCAAGAAGGGGAGCAAACTTTTTATTACGGGCAAATTCCTTTTCCATACTCGCATTTACCACTTGTGAATCCGTGCGAAAGGAAACGGTTCGATAATTATTTTCTATGCAAATTCTTAATGCTAAAATCAATGCTTGAAACTCTGCTTCATGGTTCTCCATATTTCCAAGTGGAATACTATGCCTCTCTACATTTCCGTTCGCTTTTATAAATATACCTGCACCACTCGGACCAGGATTACCAGCACTTGCACCGTCTATATATACTTCAATCAATGCAATTCCTCCTTTTGTGATAAAATAGTGGGAGTTCTTTGTAATGCGATGAAGGAGAAATGTTCATAATAATCGTATAACATTAAAGAGATATTTTGCTACAGAAAAACATATGATGAAAAATACAAACTACAAGTAAGTGTAGCATACAAGCACCTTATTTTTGAATCATCATTTTATTAAAAGGCGTGTTAAAATAAATGAAATATCAATTGATTGCAGCTTATAAACTAAAAAATAACGAAAGCTATTTATTTTCTTCCGAATGGTTAGATGGTGAGTCTGCCCTTGATATAGGAGAAGAGTTTTCTCATCATCCTAAATGGACGGAAATAAAGTGTTTGGATGAAAACGGTACATCTTGGACCATAAAAGAATTAAATAAGCTATTAGAAGAAGTAGAAGAAGAACCGCATGATTTAGTGATTTATTTTGATGGTGGCTTTTATGACGAAACGAAGACCTCAGGCTTAGGGGCCGTTATCTACTATCGACAAGGAAAGAAAAAGTATCGTATAAGAGCCAATGAATGTTTTCACGAGTTAGAATCAAATAATGAAGCGGAATATGCTGCCCTTTTCTTTGCTCTTTCACAATTAGAAGAATTAAATGTCAGTCGACAGACTTGTGAAATAAGAGGAGATGCAAAAGGACTATTAATGCAATTAGCTGGCGAATGGCCTTGTTATGAGAAAGTATTAAATGATTGGTTAGATCGGATTGAGGAAAAGGTGAGCCTATTATCATTAAATGTAACGTACACTCCTATTGTAAGAAAAGAAAATCAAGAAGCACATAAGTTAGCGACCCAAAGTTTAAACGGGAAAAAAATCTATAGTAAAATGCAGTTGTTATAGGAAGGAAGGTTTATTGTGGATGAGAAAAAGAAATTAGTAAAAGAGGTTGATCAAGTCATTGATTTTTATTGTGAGGATTGTTTTTTATACAAATATCATCGCAAAGAATATGGACGAAACTTTGCTCACCGATTTTGTATAACCAAATGTACCGTAGGAGAAAAAATCCAAAGTATTGGCAAAAATTTTACATAATAAAAGGCTGGCAATTTTGCCAGCCTTGATTATATACAGATTAAAGTTTTACAACGTTAGCAGCTTGAGGTCCGCGGTTACCTTCAACGATTTCGAAAGAAACTTCTTGACCTTCTTCTAAAGATTTGAAGCCTTCGCCAGTGATAGCTGTGAAATGTACGAATACATCGTCTCCACCTTCAACTTCGATGAAACCGAAACCTTTTTCATTGTTAAACCATTTTACTTTACCGTTTTGCATGTGAACTTTTCCTCCTAAAACTTTGAAGGCTCCAAGCCTTCAGAAAAAATTTTCATCCAACATAAACATACTGCAATATTGTCATGGAATATAGGAAATATATTCTGTTAAATGATGTATTAAATATACAATACTAATCGAATTCCGTCAAGAAATCTGAAAGTTTTTTCTTTAAAATATTGTAAAAATTTCAGTTTTTTCAAAAGGGTGTGGATGAGCACTACTATGTTGGGTTATCAAATAGATATTTTGGTGATAGAAGTAGCTTTTTTTAGAAGAATATAACCATCCTAAATGATTGGTTGAAGTAAGAATGACAAGCTTAGATACATGTTTTGTATTATGCGTTATTAGGAAGAAAGTGTCATAATTAAACGCGGCATTCATATGATAGGTAAATCAATCAAAGAAGGTGGCCATATGTATCGTTTTCGCATCGATGAGAGGGAGTGGATTTTGCGTTTTTCTATTAATGTGGATGCTGATGATATAGAAAAGAATATTATTTTTCAATCGATTGTTAAAATGGGACATGAGATTTTACACTACAATCATGGGGATTCCTTTATTTTATATGACAAAGATATCGGTGCGATCATTTTTTCAATTGAGACGATCCCATCATATATCCTCACCGTTGCCAACATTATAAATGAAGTCGATTGGTTTCAAATAAAAAATGGAATCGTTTCGAGGAAAAAAGATCAGCAGTAGTGATACTTTAGTCTCTTATGAGAAAAAAATTGTTCTGAAGTTGATAAACGAACCTTAGTTTGATGCAGTTAATAATATAAATGGAGAAACCCGCTGTTTGCGGGTTTTTTCTGTTTTGTCATGTTTACTTATTGACGATTTTTTCACCATGAGTTAAAATGTTGCACATAGGAAACTTTTATAGATTTAGTTAAAAAAAGTGTATCGATTAAAAAAGTATGCATATAATCAAATAAGGAATATAAAGGGAGAGAAGGGTAGAGATGAAAAGAATATTAGTTACTATGTTTAGTTTAATGGTGCTTACAGCTTGTTCAAGTAATGAAGCAGGAAATACCGAAAATGATCAATTGAAAGTAACAACGACTATTGCTCAAATAGCTGATGGTATTGAGCATATCGGTGGTGAACATGTGGAAGTAAATAGTCTGATGGGACCAGGCACAGACCCACATCTTTATAAGGCTACGCAAAGTGACATTAGTCTTCTTCAAGATGCAGATTTAATTATGTATAATGGCTTGCACTTAGAAGGCAAGATGCTTGAAGTGTTAGAGAAAATGGGCGAGAAAACCACTGTTGTGGCAGTAGGCGATTCATTAGAACCATCTAACTTACTAGCGGATAAAGATAATCAAAATGCGGTAGACCCACATATTTGGTTCGATATTGATTTGTGGATAGAGGCATTGACTACAGCAAAGGATGCATTGATTGAAGTAGATCCTGAAAATAAAGATGATTATGAAGCGAATGCAGAAGCATATTTTACAGAGCTGAGAGAATTAAAAGCATATGCTACTGAACAAATTCATTCAATTCCTGAAGCGAAACGTGTTCTAGTCACTGCTCATGACGCTTTTAATTACTTTGGTAATGCTTATGATATGGAAGTTATGGGTTTACAAGGGTTAAGTACAGACGCTGAATATGGTTTAGGGGATGTGCAACATTTAGTGAATACAATTGCTGATAGAGAAATCAATGCCGTTTTTGTAGAGTCAAGTATATCCGAACGTTCAATTAATGCAGTGATTGAAGGAGCGAAGGAAAAGGGCCATACGGTAAGTATAGGGGGAGAATTATACTCGGATGCTATGGGAGAAGAGGGCACTGAACTGGGCACTTATGTTGGTATGTATAAACATAATGTAGATACGATTGTTCAATCATTAAAATAAAGATTGTTTTTATGTAAGTGTATATAGGAGTGATTAGAGTGACAAATCCAATAGAAATAAGAAATTTAACTGTAGCCTACGATAAAACAGCAGTACTAAAGGATGTTCAATTCTCAATACCAAAAGGCAGTTTAACTGGAATTGTTGGACCAAATGGTGCCGGAAAATCCACTTTGATTAAAGCGATATTGGGCCTAATTCCTAAAGTGTCAGGTGAGATTAAAATATACGGAAAACATTACAAAGCAAAAGATCGTCTTGTTGGTTATGTGCCCCAACGAGGGTCAGTGGATTGGGATTTTCCAACAAGTGCATTAGATGTTGTCTTAATGGGAAGGTATGGCCATATCGGTTGGTTTAAACGACCAGGTAAAGAGGATACGATACTCGCAAAAGAAAGTTTGAAGAAAGTGGGAATGGATTCTTACGCCAATAGGCAAATAAGTCAATTATCCGGGGGGCAACAGCAAAGGGTATTCTTAGCTAGAGCGCTCGTTCAAGACGCACAAGTTTACTTTATGGATGAACCCTTTGTCGGTGTGGATGCAGCAACAGAGAAAGCGATTATACAATTATTAACAGACCTTAAAGATCAAGGGAAAACGGTCATTGTTGTTCATCACGACCTACAAACAGTTGAAGAATACTTTGACCATTGTATTTTATTAAATAAAGAAGTCATTGCATCTGGTGTCACTGAAGAGGTTTTTACAGTAGAACAATTACACCAAACATACGGGGGCAAGCTAGCTTTTTTAGATAAAGGAAAAGTAATGGTGGAACAAAAGAGGTGACATGAGTGATGGAACAAATAGGGCAAATGCTACTAGCAGCAAATACGCAGTGGGTGTTAATTGGTACGCTTCTTCTAGGGTTAGCTAGTGGTATTTTAGGGAGTTTTGCCTTACTAAGAAAACAAAGCTTAATCGGAGATGCTGTTGCACATGCTGCATTACCAGGAATATGTATAGGGTTTATGTTAACAGGAGAGCGGTCGCTCATCATCCTTTTAATAGGAGCAACCGTTACAGGTTTAATAGCTGCTTATTGTATTCAATACATTGCCTCCGCGTCTATTTTAAAAGAAGATACGGCCATTTGTTTAATTCTATCCACGTTTTTCGGCGTAGGTATTGTCTTACTAACGAAAGTACAGCAAATGCCTTCTGGCAATAAGAGCGGTCTAGATTCTTTTATCTTTGGTCAGGCAGCAGGAATGGTTAGTAGTGATGTGAAATTAATGGCAGGGGCAGCAGCATTATTACTTATGGTGACCATTATTTTCTTTAAAGAATTTAAACTAATTACCTTTGATGCGGAATTCGCTAAAGGCTTAGGTTTACCGGTTAGCGCGTTAAACTTTTTATTTATGACCCTTTTAGTAGCTGTTGTTGTAATCGGTATCCAGGCAGTCGGTGTCATTCTGATGGCGGCATTACTTATTACACCTGCAATATCCGCCCGTTATTGGACGAATTCACTTAGTAAAATGGTCATAATTTCTGGCATATTCGGAGCGATATCAGGTGTGATTGGAACTTTAATTAGTTCACTAGATAGAGGGATTCCAACTGGCCCCTTTATCGTAGTAACTGCTACGATTATCTTTTTTATATCCATTCTGTTTGCACCTGCCCGTGGTATCATCACGCTTAAAATCAAACGGAGAATGACCAATCAAAAGCTTCTTCGTGAACAAGGGCAGGTGAAGTAGATGAGTTATGAAATTTGGATTATTATTGTCGCATCATTAGTGGGCATTACTTGTGGTGTAATCGGCTGTTTCCTTATTTTACGGAAGTTGGCGATGCTTGCTGATGCAATTAGTCATACGGTCTTGTTGGGGATTGTGCTTGCTTTTCTAATCAGTCAATCAATGAATGGAATTTATATGCTCATCGGTGCTGCAATAGTTGGTTTATTTACGGCTATGCTTATCCAATTTCTTAATCATAAAGGCATTCAGGAAGACGCATCAATTGGCGTCGTGTTTACCTTCTTTTTTGCTATTGGCGTGATACTTATTACAGTGTTTGCTGATAGTGTTCATTTAGATGTCGATCATGCTTTAATGGGTGAAATTGCCTTTGTTCCATTCGACATGGTGGAAATCGGTTTTTTACCACCGCTTCCAAAAGCATTCATCATGTTATTGAGTATACTGATACTAAATATTATTTTAATGATGTTATTTTATAAAGAACTAAAAATTACATCTTTTGACCCTGCCCTTGCAGCGGCTATTGGTATTCCAGTTATGTTTATTCATTACTTATTGATGGGCATGGTTTCAGTATCAACTGTCGCTTCATTTGATAGTGTCGGTGCCATACTTGTCGTAGCGATGTTAATAGCACCAGGTGCTTCTGCTTATTTATTAACCAATAAACTAAGTCATATGCTGTGTTTAAGTGCATTCTTCGGAGTACTAGCAGCGATTAGTGGTTATTATGTAGCTACCTGGATTGACAGTTCAATCTCTGGTTCAATGGCGATGATGAGTGGGGTTCTATTCGCGCTCGTGTTTATCTTTTCACCAACAAAAGGACTGTTAGGTAAAAAGATGAATCATAAACGTTTTCGATCAGAATCTACTGCCCCTTAAATCGTGTTCATATGTGAGAAAGGCTGTTATTTAAAATAGCAGCCTTTATTCTACTTTTGTTATATAAGAGTTTACGAACGGGAATGTAATAAATCATTTATAGTAATCCCTCTTAAGTATATCGTACTCTTACTTCTTGCTTTCTTCACATTTTTTAGTAAGATAGAAACATAATATTTTGATAGAAAAGAGAGTAAGAATGAAACTAATTATTGCAGAAAAACCAGACCAAGGAGCTACACTCGCTTCCGTTTTCCCCAAAAAGAAACACCAAGGCTATATCGAAATTCTTCCTAATCCAATTTTGACAGATGGTGGCTTTATCACATGGGCTATCGGGCATTTATGTCAACTCTCTCCTCCTGAAGTGTATAATACAACTTGGAAAAAATGGACATTAGATACACTCCCTCTTCTACCTAACCAGTTTCAGCACGAAGTCTCCAAAGATAAAATAAAGCAATTCCAGGTTATTAAAAAGCTCTTATCACATCCAGAGGTGAATGAAGTCATTCATGCGGGAGATGCGGGGAGAGAAGGAGAACTGATAATAAGAAACATATTGCGTCAAGCAAAATCAAATTTGCCAATGAAGAGATTATGGATTTCTTCATTAACGCCGAATGCCATTAAAAAAGGCTTTCAACAGTTATTAAATGAAGAAGAAACGAGAAACCTTTTTTTCGAAGCTTATACAAGATCATGTGCTGATTGGGTTGTCGGAATGAATGCTTCTAGATTATATACGTTATTATTACAACAAAAAGGATTCTCAGATGTATTCTCGGTTGGTAGAGTACAAACACCTACATTAGCATTGATTGTAAAAAAGGAGCTTGAAATTGAATCATTTGTTTCTGAACCTTTTTGGGAAGTAGAAGCAACCTTCAAGATCACCGGGAAAAAATATAAGGGGAAATGGGAAGATAAGGGTAATAGTCGTATTATGGACAGCGCATTAGCTGAGAAAATTGCTTTGTTTTGCCAGGGGAAGGAAGCAACAATAGCAGATATAAAAAAGGAAAAGAAAGAATTCCTACCGCCTCAATTGTATAATTTGTCAGCACTTCAAGCAGAAGCGAATCGGCGTTTTAAATTCTCACCTAAGAAAACACTTGATATTGTTCAAAAGTTATACCAAAAAGGATGGGTTTCTTATCCTCGTTCCGATTCAAGGCATATTACCACGGAGGAAGCAAACACATTACCACAAATTTTGGCTCGTTATGAAAAAATAAAGGATTTTGAGGATTTCTTTCCTTTACCGTTTTCCTCCATCGTTCAGAATAAGCGATATGTGGATGAAAAGAAAGTCACTGACCATTATGCCATTATTCCGACTGAGCAAATTCCAGACTTCTCCAAACTTGCATCGGAGGAGAAAAAACTTTATGACCTAATTGCGAAAAGTGTCATCGCTGCCCATCATAAGAAAGCAATAATCGAGTACTCGACAATTAAAACCTTGGTTGATGAGCGAGCGATGTTCATTTCTAAAGGAAAAGTAATTGTTGATCAAGGCTATCGCCAAGTGATTTCTCCAGTTGAGAAAGATAAAGATGTGAATCTTCCCTTATTAGATAAGGGAGATAAAGGAATAACAGAAAAAACAGAAGTAAAGGAGAGTAAAACACAGCCTCCTAAAAGGTACACTGAAGGTCAATTAATAACGTTGATGAAGACAGCAGGAAAACATATTGATGATAAAGAACTGGAACAAGTATTAACACAGACAGAAGGACTTGGAACTGAAGCAACAAGAGCGGGCATTATTACGATGCTAAAAGATCGTGGTTATATTGATGTGAAAAAGAATATGGTCTATGCTACTTCAAAAGCCAAGGTTCTCATTATTGCGGTTGGTAAAGAGATATTAGCGTCTCCTGAAATGACGGCGAAATGGGAGCAACGCTTAAAGCAAATCTCTAAAGGAGAGGCA
Organism: Cytobacillus sp. FSL R7-0696; assembly: GCF_038006865.1. Classification (NCBI taxonomy): domain Bacteria; kingdom Bacillati; phylum Bacillota; class Bacilli; order Caryophanales; family Bacillaceae; genus Cytobacillus; species Cytobacillus sp. FSL R7-0696. The sequence continues at coordinate 3,549,820 of NZ_JBBOWA010000001.1, forward strand.
TCACCTAAACAATTTATGGATCAAACAAGTCAAATGGTCCATCATTTAATTGCGGCTACGAAGGAAGTAACGAATGAATGGATATTCTCTGAAGAAGATAAACAACAATTTATCCCAAAAACATTTAAGAAAAAGCGACAATCCTCATTAGGCAATTGTCAATTATGTGATGGTCAAGTAATAGACAAGGGTAAATTTTTTGGTTGTAGCAACTATCAGAAAAAGAATTGTACATTTACCTTATCTAAGAAAATTCTCGGTAAGTCAATGACACAAAAAATAGTGAAACAACTATTGAAAAGTGGTGAGACTGATGTGCTGGAAGGTTTCCAAGGGAAAGACAAATTGTTTGCAGCAGCATTGATGTGGGATAAAAAGGAAAATAAAATTAAATTTAAGTTTCCAAACTAACTCTTTCCGTCTATTCCCATATCTTCCTTGTTTCATGAGGATTCTTATAGTAATATTTTAAGTAGTGGTTTTTCATTTGCGTTATAACAGCTTATGAAACCACTATCATTATGCTTTTTTTGAACAAGTAAGCGGCTATACTGTATGTAACAAATATCGTTTATCATAGATGTTAGCCTTTTTTGGGAGGATCCACATGCCAACACCTAGTATGGAAGATTATATAGAACAAATCTATTTATTAATTGAAGAAAAAGGCTATGCACGCGTTTCTGATATCGCAGAAGCACTATCTGTCCACCCTTCTTCAGTCACTAAAATGGTGCAGAAATTAGATAAAGATGAATATCTCGTATATGAAAAATACCGTGGTTTAGTATTAACGACAAAAGGAAAGAAAATAGGCAAACGCCTCGTATACCGCCATGAGTTATTAGAGCAAATGCTTCGAATTATTGGTGTGAAAGAAGAACATATCTATGAAGATGTTGAGGGAATTGAGCATCATTTAAGTTGGGATGCTATTGACCGCATTGGTGATTTAGTACAGTTTTTCGAAGAGAATAAAGATAGAGTAGAGTCATTAAGAGTGGTACAACGAAAAAATGAAGAAGAATAAAAGCAGAGTTATGGAGGGTGGATAACTCTGCTTTTTTTACATTAATATAGACAGAAAATTAAATTTTTTATATCACATAATGTAAAAATAGGTATAAAGAGAGCTAGGTGAATATTTGATGGCTGAATTTGATTGGAAAAAGGCATCGGCTACAGAATGGGATAAGCGATCGGATAGTTGGCATAAGAGATCAGCAAGTATGTGGAATGAAGGGAGCCGCAAGGAAATTATCCCTTTCTTCCTGCAGTACTTAAAGGCGAATAATCATGTATGTGACCTTGGTTGTGGTGATGGAATGGGGGCTTATAAGCTTTCAACACATGCCATCAATGTAGTCGGGGTCGACGTATCTAATGAAATGCTTATAAAAGCAAATCGGGTGAACCAAACGAATGATAACCAATTCATCAAAGGGGATTTAACAGAACTCCCTTTTGTTGAGCATCATTTTGACGGGGTGTTGGCAATAAATTCTATGGAATGGACAGAAAATCCGTATAATGCAGTGAAAGAGGCTGTGAGAATATTGAAGCCGGGTGGTTATGGGTGTTTTGGGATACTGGGACCAACTGCAGGACCTAGAAACAATAGTTTTCCTAGGTTACTAGGAGAAAAGGTCATTTGCAACACGATGATGCCATGGGAGTTTGAACAGCTAATGCAAGGGCTCCCAATGAAAAAAGTGGCAGAGCAAGGTGTTTATAAAAAGGCTGCAGAGTCATTACCTAAAGGCGGATTACCTCTTCCATTGCAGCAAGCATTATCATTTATGTGGATTTTTATTTTCCAAAAGGAGTGAGCTTATGAGTAGGTACTCATTATCAGAGTTTGTTGAGAAAACAGAGCAAGAAGATAGAGGTCAGGGATTATTTGAGTTAGAAACGGATCGGTTATTAGAAGTGAACTTACAACAGCAGATTTGGGCAAAAGCTGGCTCCATGATTGCGTATGAAGGTCAAATCAAATTTGTTCGCGAAGGGATTTTAGAACATGGAATTGGGAAAATGTTTAAACGTGCTTTCTCTGGGGAGAGCACAGCTCTTATGAAAGCAACTGGCAGGGGGAAACTCTATTTAGCGGATCAAGGAAAGAAGATTTCTATTATTCGCTTTCATAATGATACATTATGTGTGAGTGCCAATGATTTATTAGCGTTTGAGCCAAGTTTGAAGTGGGACGTCAAGCTTATGAGAAAAGTAGCAGGCATCGTTTCAGGTGGGTTATTCAATATTCGCTTAGAAGGAGAGGGAATGGCTGCAATAACGACTCATTATGAACCACTAACACTAAAGGTAACTCCTGATAAACCGGTATTAACAGATCCCCATGCAACGGTCGCTTGGTCTGGCCATTTGCAACCGGAATTCGTTGCGGATGTCTCATTCAAAACATTTGTAGGCCGTGGTAGCGGTGACTCAGTGCAAATGAAATTTTCAGGCGAAGGTTTTGTCGTTGTCCAACCGTATGAAGAAGGTGGCTATGTGCAGCAGAATTAGTTTACATGCAATGGATGTTTGTATAAGGGTATTTAAAAGGGCCTCAAAAGAGAGGCGCTGCTCATGGGCGATTTAAAGTGACAATAGGGAGTAGAGCAAAAAGGGGAAAACACCGCTTTTGATTAAGGAAAATGACCTGATCATAATGCAATAACGAAACTCAGATCTTAAACTACTGTTTCCCAAGGGGAGGAATTAAGAATCTCTCAATAATAGTTCTCCTATTGCAAGAAACGGAGTAATCAAAATTATTGCCGAGATGCTATTTTGACCGTTTTTGTCAGAGTAGAATCCTCTTAATTGTCAACGGCATAGTTCTTCAAAATCAATTCCCATTCACAATGTATGCAAAATAAAAAGTAGCCAATCCGTATATTCTACGGATTGGCTATTTTTAATCCCATTCATAAGGTGTTTCTTGATAAACATAATAATTTAACCAGTTGGAGAATAATAGATGGGCATGCGAACGCCATTTGTTTTTTGGTGTCTTGGTTGGGTCATCATTGGGATAATAGTGATTCGGAATGGTTATGGGCAATCCTTTTGCTCGATCTCGCTCATATTCTTCAGCAAGTGTCGTTGCTTCATATTCAAGGTGACCGGTAATCATAATTTGTTTACCTTCATTGGCGCTCATAATAAAAGCACCCGCTTGAGGTGATGCAGCAAGAACCTTGACCTTACTATGATTCTTTAACTCTTCTAATGATATATCCGTATGCCTTGAATGGGGTGCGACAAAAGAGTCATCAAAACCGCGTAATAAGTTTTCTGACCAATTTTCTACATCATGGTCAAACACGCCGAAACATTTTTCCGGTAGCTCAAACTTATCAATATTGAAATGATGGTAAAGTGCTGCTTGTGCGCCCCAACAAATATGGAGTGTACTCGTGACATTGGTTTTTGTCCAGTCCATTATTTCTTTTAACTCTTCCCAATAATCGACTTCTTCAAAGGAAAGTAATTCAATCGGAGCACCCGTAATAATCATGCCATCAAATTTTTTTTGTTTGATTTCAGAAAATGTTGAATAAAACTGCTCAAGATGTATGTGGCTTGTATTTTTTGATTGATGTGTAACTGTTTTCAACAAGGTAATATGAACTTGAAGCGGTGTATTACCTAATAACCTTAATAAATGGGTTTCTGTTTTTTCTTTTTGCGGCATGAGGTTTAGTATAAGTATGTTTAATGGGCGAATATCTTGCCCCTTAGCGCGACCTTCATCCATAATGAATATTTGCTCTTCCTCGAGAATTTCCCGTGCTGGAAGTCCTTGTGGAATGGTAATTGGCAAGTGATCATCCCCTACTGTGTGAAATTTCAATAAACTTATTATAAAGACGTTTAACTTATTGAGCAACCTGAAAACCTTAAAATTATAATTAATTTGAAAATTTCTCGTCACATATCATTATTTAGATTTAGGAAGTGATACAATAGTAACGCTTGCAATGACAACTGGTATAGAGGAGAGGAAAAGCGATGGGGAAATATGTGAAGTCAGATATTGAAATTGCTCAAGAAACAACGATGAAACCAATTCACCAGATTGGGGAAAAGCTCGGACTTACAGCCGATGATCTAGAGCAATTTGGTAAATATAAAGCGAAACTTACAGCCGAAACACTTAAAAGAGTGGAAGATAAGGAAAATGGGAAATTAATTCTTGTTACAGCCATTAACCCCACACCTGCAGGCGAAGGGAAATCAACTGTTACTGTAGGTTTAGGTGATGCATTAAGTCTGTTAGGGAAAAAGTCGATGATTGCCATGAGAGAACCCTCTCTAGGTCCAACAATGGGCATTAAAGGTGGTGCGACAGGAGGGGGATATTCACAAGTCGTACCGATGGAAGATATTAACCTTCATTTTACAGGTGATATTCATGCGATTACTACAGCAAATAATGCCTTATCTGCCTTAATCGATAATCATATCCAACAAGGAAATGATCTTAAAATTGACCAGAGAAGAATTATTTGGAAAAGAGTGATGGATTTAAATGATCGTGCGCTAAGAAATGTCATTGTTGGTCTGGGGGGACCTGCTCAAGGTATTCCGCGAGAAGATGGTTTTGATATTACAGTGGCCTCTGAAGTAATGGCAGTACTATGTTTAGCGAAAGACCTACATGATTTGAAGAAAAGATTAGGCAAAATGATTATTGCTTATAATATTAACAAACAACCGGTTACGGTGGCTGATTTAGGTGCTGAAGGTGCTTTAACCCTTTTATTAAAAGAGGCGATAAAGCCTAATTTAGTACAAACTCTTGCACATACACCTGCACTTATACACGGTGGACCATTTGCGAATATTGCACATGGTTGTAATAGTGTGATCGCGACAAACACGGCATTGAAGTTAGCTGATTATGTTGTAACAGAAGCGGGATTTGGCGCCGATTTAGGAGCAGAGAAATTTTTACATATAAAAGCGAGAAATATGGGTGTAAGTCCTGATGCAGTTGTCATTGTGGCGACGATTCGTGCACTTAAGATGCATGGGGGCGTCGCTAAGGAAAATCTCAGCTCAGAGAACACGGCTGCACTAGCAAAAGGATTTTCTAATTTAAAAAAGCATGTTGAAACAGTTCAGAGTTTCGGATTGCCTTTCGTTATTGCACTTAATCGCTTTAATGGTGATTCTACAGATGAAATTGAGACTTTTAAAGAGTTGTGTGAGGAGCAAAATATACAATGGTCACTAACAGAAGTGTGGGCAGAAGGAGGAACTGGTGGCTTACAGTTAGCAGAGAAAGTGTTAGAGCAAATTGCAAAAACAGACCAATCGTTTACGCCACTTTACCATTTACATGACAGCTTAGAACAGAAAATTGAAACAATTGCTAAAAATGTGTATGGTGCAAGTGGAGTTGAGTTTACATCGAAAGCAAAGAAACAATTAGCCGATTTTGAACGCTTTGGCTGGTCTCAGCTCCCTATTTGTATGGCTAAAACCCAATACTCATTATCCGATGATGCAGCAAAATTAGGTCTTCCTTCTGACTTCACAATAACTATAAGAGAATTAAAGCCCTCTGTAGGTGCCGGTTTTATTGTGGCATTAACAGGAGCGGTTATGACAATGCCTGGGTTACCTAAAGTACCTGCAGCGATGCAAATGGATGTGGACCAACAAGGACAAGCGAAAGGATTATTTTAATCAATATAAAGGGGAACTGATACATTGTTTGACCCAATAGCTTTTGATAATATGAAGGTTGTTTTAGAGGGGCATATTTATGATTTTGATTTAACGGGTGAAATGAAGATAATCGATCGAAATGATTGGATGAATCTAGCAAAATTTAGCCGACGCTATGACATCACATTTACGGATACAACCGTTACTAGCACTTTATCAGCAAAAATTACCTTACAGGCCAATTTGCAGCAAATTACGGCAGAGTTGCAACCTGCGCACCCATTTACAAATGAAATCGGTGCTCATCTATCCATCACTTTTATCCTGCAAAAACAGGAAAAAAATAAGTTAGAATCAGCTTACGAGCAAGTCGTTAAACAATGGGGGAATCGCCGTACCGTTCAACAACGATTAATGAAGGTAGAGAATGAATGGACGCAAGAGATAGTGGTCAATTTTGACAGACTGATAACAGAAGAACAATTAGAAGACTTACTTGATTTAATTGACCACACACAACAAACATTAATAGTATTAGATCAATATTAGAGGTTTGAGACAATAGGTGAGATGGTATTCTTACACGGCAACGCTAAAAAGCGGAGCTTAGTAGAAAAATCCAGTTCCTGTTGTCTCGACTTTTTTTATAAAAAATTGTATGAGTAAAGTTGATAAGCATGAATATATCACGGATCGCCATTTTTCATGTTACAATTAGCTATTAGAATAGTTAATAGCCTAACCGCAATATAGCTGGTTTAGATAGATTAATGAATGGATGGTCGAAATGAAAAATATATCTTTAGAAAATATAACAAAAACTTACGGTGAAAAAGAGCTATTTAAGCAAATTAATTTTACTATCGGAGAAAATGACCGCGTCGGCTTAATTGGTGTAAATGGAACAGGAAAGTCATCACTGTTAAAAATCGTCGCTGGTATTGATTTGCCTGATGCTGGAGAGATTATTGCGCCTAAGGATTATTCAGTCTCCTATGCTGAACAAGAACCTAAATTAGACGAACAATTGACTATACTTGAACAAGTATTTGCAGGCGATTCTCCTTTACTCGTTCTTTTAAGAGAGTATGAGCAAGCATTAATCGCTTTGAATGAACATCCAGATCATAGCGAAGTACAGGAGCATCTTTTCCAATTACAAAAAAAATTAGATGCTAATAATGGATGGGAAGCAAGTACAAATGCCAAAACCATCCTAACAAAACTAGGTATTGCCGACTTTGAAAAAAAAGTTGGTGAATTGTCAGGCGGACAAAAAAAACGGGTAGCGTTAGCACAAACGTTGATACAAGATAGTGATTTATTAATTCTCGACGAGCCAACGAATCATCTTGATCATGAATCGGTTCAATGGCTAGAAGAGCATCTTACCCGATACCGGGGAGCGATTCTGCTTGTGACACATGATCGCTATTTCCTTGATCGTGTGACAAACCGGATGTTTGAACTTGATGCGGCACAATTATACAGTTATAAAGGTAACTATGGAGCATTCCTTGAGGCGAAAGCGATCCGAGAGGAGAATGAGGCGGCTGTAATTGATAAACAACGGAATTTATATCGTAGAGAGTTAGAGTGGATGAGACGCGGTGCCAAGGCGCGAACTACCAAACAAAAAGCGCGCATAGATCGTTTTGATCAATTAGATGAAAAATTGACAAATGTTACTTCAAGTGAAAAATTAGACATGTCTTTAGGTGGTAGTCGTTTAGGAAAGCAAGTATTTGAGTTGAAATCAGCGACAAAATATTATGGTGATTTAGCTATCCTAAAAAACTATGACCTGCTAGTGAAACCAGGTGACCGACTAGGCATTATTGGTCAAAATGGGACAGGAAAAACCACTTTTCTAAATATTTTAGCCGGCAAGTTACCGTTAGACAAAGGTGAGAGAATCATCGGTCAGACGGTTAAAATCGCTTATTACACACAGGAAAGTGAAGAAATGGATGAGAGCAAAAGAGTGATTGAATACTTAAAGGAAGCGGCCGAAGTAATCGAAACCACTGACGGAAAAACGATATCTGCTGCACAAATGCTTGAGCGTTTTCTGTTTCCACCTTTTATGCATGGTACATTAATTAGAAAACTTTCAGGTGGAGAAAAACGTAGATTATATTTATTGAAAATCTTAATGACTTCACCGAATGTGTTGCTTTTAGACGAGCCGACAAATAATCTTGATACACAGACGTTAACGGTGCTAGAGGATTATTTAGAAAGCTTCGCTGGTGTGGTGATAACGGTTTCACATGATCGTTATTTTCTCGATAAAGTCGCCACTCAATTACTTGTATTACAAGGAAATGGGGAAATAACTAGTTATTATGGGAATTATAGTGAATACCTTGAAAAATCAAAACAAGCATCAAGTAAAAAAGCGGAAGAGAAAAAGATAGTAGAAGTAAAGGAAGAAAGTAAACCAAAAAAGAAAAAGCTTTCCTATAATGAAGCAAGAGAATGGGAGCAAATCGATGACAAAATGGAAGCGATTGAAAGTCGTTTGAAAGAAATCGATGAGGATATGAACAATATTGGTAGTGATTTCGAGAAAGCTCAACAGCTCATGGATGAACAAAAAAAGCTAAATCATGATTTAGAATATCTAATTGAACGTTGGAGTTATCTGTCTGAATGGGCAGATGCTTAATCAATGTAGATAAATGAAAGTAGACGATGATTTATGTTAGAATAATTATCATGAGAGAATAATTAAAGTAAAGGGTGATTTCATTGATTATAAAAGCGATTGAACCTACACCAAGTCCAAATACGATGAAGGTGATCTTAGATAAAGAACTGCCTATGGGGACAAGCAATAATTACAAAGTAGGTCAGGCTGAAGGTGCGCCGGAAGTTATAGTTGATATCTTAAAAATAGATGGGATTAAAGGTGTCTATCATGTAGCCGATTTTCTTGCAGTCGAACGAAATGCGAAATTCGATTGGAAAGATTTACTTCCTCAAGTGAGAGCAGCCTTTGGCGAAGAAGCTGAGAGTGCTGGGGGAACGGAAGTAAATGAACATTTTGGTGAAGTACAAGCTTTTGTGCAAACGTATAAAGGCATACCGATGCAAGTGAAATTAACAGATGGTACAGAAGAAAAGCGCTTTGGCTTACCGGAACTTTATGTTAAAGCTGTAGGTGATGCACAAGCACCTGATGATAATGTAGTCATGGTAAGAAAGTGGAAAGAACTAGGAGTGCGTTATGGTGAATTCGAACAAGTAGGTAAAGAAGTAGTGGATGAAATTTTAGCTGCATACCCAGAGGAAAGAGTAAAAACACTCATCACTGCAGCCCAAAGTCCAGAATCAGAAGAAGCATTGGCACCAAGAGTCCGTCTTAAACTTACTCCAGCTGATTTAAAAGAGGAGGACTGGCGTATACGCTATCAAAAGCTTGAGCAAATGGCTGATCCTTCCTTAGATGATTTAGATGTACTTGACTTTGCCCTTCAAGATGAAAAAGCGTCTGTGCGAAGATTAGCAACTGTGTACTTAGGGATGATTGAAGACGTTCAAGTGCTACCTTATCTATATAAAGCGCTAACAGATAAATCGGTCACAGTGAGAAGAACGGCGGGGGATTGTTTATCAGATCTAGGCTTCCCAGAAGCTTCTGAAAAAATGATGGAAGCATTATCTGATAAAAGCAAGCTGGTTCGCTGGCGTGCAGCAATGTTCCTATACGAAGTAGGCGACGAAAAAGCGCTTCCTGCCTTAAAAGCAGCTGAAAATGATAATGAATTTGAAGTAAGTCTGCAAATTAAACTAGCAATTGAAAGAATTGAGCAAGGCGAAGAAGCAAAAGGATCTGTATGGAAGCAAATGACAGAATCACGAAAGAATGGATGAGTTAGAAGGACACCTGCATGCGCAACATGCAGGTGTCCTTTTTCAATCATTATCAGTATACGATGAAGAGTAGTTAAATTTTTTTGTGTTAGAACTGAGCATAAGCAGGGTTCAGTACAAAAGAAACGAGATCAAAAAGTAGAGATAGAGACATAGATATAGAAGGTTTTTACATCAGCAGGAATAGTGTTATGTCGTGTTGTGTGCGTGCCTGCATGAGTTGAGTGAAAAAGAGTGGGTGAACCGGAATTGCACGTCGACCAGGTTTGAAAAAGGGAATGAGAGCTATGCAAACAGGTTTTGCAAATTACTCAGGTTTGCAAATAGGGTAGAGAGCAGTGCAAACAGGTTTTGCAAGTCACTACTCAGGTTTGCAAGTGAGGTTGAGCGCTTTGCAAATTGGATTTGGAAGTCACTCAGATTCGCAAATGAGGTTGAGAGCAGTGCAAATTGGATTTGCAAGTCACTCAGATTCGCAAATGAGGTTGAGAGCAGTGCAAACAGGTTTTGCGAGTCACTCAGATTCGCAAATGAGGTTGAGAGCAGTGCAAACAGGTTTTGCGAGTCACTCAGATTCGCAAATGAGGTTGAGAGCTATGCAAATTGGATTTGCGAGTCACTTAGATTCGGAAGTGAGGTTGAGCGCTTTGCAAATTGGATTTGGAAGTCACTCAGATTCGCAAATGAGGTTGAGAGTTATGCAAATTGGATTTGCAAGTCACTCAGGCTCGCAAATAAATTTGAGAGCAGTGCAAACAGGATTAGCAAGTCACTCAGGCTCGCAAATAAGGTAGAGAGCTATGCAAACAGGATTTGCAAGTCACTTAGGCTCGCAAATAAGGTAGAGAGCTATGCAAACAGGATTTGGAAGTCACTCAGATTCGCAAATGAGGTAGAGAGCTATGCAAACAGGATTAGCAAGTCACTCAGATTCGCAAATGAGGTTGAGAGCAGTGCAAACAGGATTTGCGAGTCACTCAGATTCGCAAATGAGGTTGAGAGCAGTGCAAATTGGATTTGCGAGTCACTCAGATTCGCAAATGAGGTTGAGAGCTGTGCAAATTGGATTTGCGAGTCACTCAGATTCGCAAATGAGGTTGAGAGCTGTGCAAACAGGTTTTGCAAGTCACTCAGATTCGCAAATAAGGTAGAGAGCAGTGCAAACAGGATTTGAGTAATAAGAGCAGTTTCAAATATGATTAGAAATATATCTGAACGTCTAGGGTTTAAACAAGAAGGTATAAACTGTGACGCTGTGTTCATCAACGGATGTTCTAACAATACTGTCCATTATAGTTTGCTTAGAAAAAAGAGGAAGGGCAATCAATAGTCACTTCGGATAGTAGCAATTTTTATGGCTAATTGACTAACCTCAGGCAAAATTTATAGTAAGACTATTCAAATATGGGCTCTTTCGTTTGTTAGTTAATTAATGTGTCTGGGTATGCCTCAATTTGAGACGTGCGATACCACCGCACTTTTGGTGTTATCTGAAAAAAACACATACATCAACACCTCAAAAAAGGTGGAATCCAGCCATAGACTTAGAAGCATCCTCCCAGTCATAAATATCTTGGATTTCCAATTATTCAATCGTCTACCATGAGCTATTCCTTTTATATCGGAGAACGATAACTTTGCAATATAGGCTTGAAATATAGTATGCTTACTGTGCAATCATTAGTAAAGGAGGGAAATATTTATGTCTATGGCTTATGAAGAGTATATGAAACAAGTTGTGAAGCCGATGAGAGCTGAGCTTGTTCAGGCCGGTTTTAGCGAATTAACAACTGAAGAACAAGTAAACGATTATATGGAGCAAGCAGAAGGTACAACATTAGTTGTCGTGAATTCTGTTTGTGGCTGTGCAGCAGGATTAGCAAGACCTGCAGTGACACAGGCTGTATTAAATGCAGAGAAAAAACCAGACAATTTAGTGACAGTTTTTGCTGGTCAAGATAAAGATGCAACAGCGAAAATGCGTGAATATTTCACAGGTATTGAGCCGTCTTCTCCATCTATGGCCCTTCTTAAAGGGAAAGAAGTGGTACATTTTATTCCACGTCATGATATTGAAGATCACTCTATGGAAGAAATTATGCACAATTTATTAGCAGCGTTTGATAATAAATTATAAAAAGGATCACACGATAAAAGGTGATTGAATGCAGCAGTTAGGAGCACTCTTATCCTGACTGTTGCTTTTTAATTTCAATAAAATAAGTAGGTGTTTTGATGTTTGTTACAACATCAGCAAGGACAAATCCTGACGAAACCAATAAGGCAAAACAGGTAGCAATGACGCTGAACCTTCCCTTTTTACATAGAAGAAAAAGAACAATAAAGAGTATGGTCAATCAATACGAAACGAACGGAATTGTCGTTGGAAAAGAGCGAATGGAACTATATAAAGTAGGTGAGGAAAGACCTTTTTTCTTTCATCCTAGTTCAGCAATGTTCCGCCTTAAGCGTTTGCAAAAAGGTGAACATGATCCTTTGATAGAAATTTGTCAACTAAAAGCGGGTTCTTCTTTTCTTGATTGCACACTTGGGCTAGCTTCAGATAGCATTGTGGCAAGTTATGCTGTAGGTGAGACCGGGAAGGTAATTGGGTTAGAAGCAAGTAAGGTGATAGCGTATTTCGTTGGTCAAGGTCTGAAAGAATGGCCAAATGATAACGTAATCATGAAAAACAGTATGGAAAGAATCGAAGTAGTTCATGATTTAGCCATCGATTACTTGATATCTGTACCTGATTCTTCCTTTGAATGTGTCTATATTGATCCCATGTTTGAAACAACGATAAAAGAATCGTCTAATATCAATGCATTACATTCGATTACATACAAAGGTGATTTAACTGATGAAATGATTATTGAGGCGAAGCGCGTGTCTAAAGAAAGAGTGGTATTGAAGGATCATTTCCGTAGTGAAAGATTCCAAGCCTTTGCATTTCAGCAAATCAAACGTAAATCAGCGAAATTCCACTACGGTGTGTGGGAAAAAAGATAAAAAGATTGCTGTTGCCTTCCTAATGGCTACAGCAATCGAAACGAATGGTAAACGTTTTTTAATCAGTGATGCACATATAAACAAAGTAAGCAAGTAGTACTAAACCACCAACAAGCGCAATCCAACTAGAATCCATTATGTACCTTCCCCCTTCTTATATTCTTATTTGTATATATCCCCCAAAAAAGCAGCAATTAATCATGAACCAATGCCCAAAAAGTGATAAAATATGGTAGAATAAAAGAAAAATTTTGTGAGGCAATGAACATGAATATTCAAATGGCAGCGAGAATGGAGCAATTCCAAGAGAGTATTTTTTCGGAACTAGCTGAAATCAAGCAACGGAAACTAGAAGAAGGCATAAAAATAATCGATCTTAGTGTCGGTAGTCCCGATTTACCACCTCCTCCCATTATAACAAAGATGATGGGCGAAATGGCAAGTGATCCAAAGCTTTATGGTTACACATTAAAAGGGATTCCAGAGTTTCATGAGGCAGTGGCGAATTATTACAGTAGAAAATACAGCGTAACCCTTGATGCGAAGGAAGAAACCACGTTACTGATGGGCTCACAAGATGGTTTGGTCCATTTACCAATGGTGCTTTGTAATCCTGGTGATATAGTACTCGTTCCAGATCCTGGTTATACAGCGTACGAAGCAGGTGTGAATCTTGCAGGAGGGCAAATGTATCGTATGCCGTTAAAAGAAGAAAATGATTACTTACCTTCTTTCGCTGATATTCCAAAAGAAGTTAGTAAAAAAGCAAAGTTAATGATTCTAAATTATCCTGGAAATCCGGTTCCTGCCCTGGCGACAAAAGAATTTTTTGGACAAGCAATCGATTATGCGAAAGAAAATGACATTGTCATTCTCCACGATTTTGCTTACTCTGAATTATATTTTGAAGAGGCGCCAATTAGTTTTTTATCAGTTGATGGTGCGATGGATGTAGGGATTGAAATGAACTCGTTATCTAAAAGCTTTAATATGGCAGGGTGTCGTGTGGCTTATGCTGCAGGAAATCGTAAAGTTATTTCTCTTCTAAGTAATCTAAAGTCTAACCTTGACTATGGCGTTTTTTATCCTATTCAAATGGCTGCTGTACAGGCGTTAGCTGATGATTCGTCCTTTTTAGATGAATTGAGAGCGGTCTATAAAAAAAGAAGAGATTCTTTTGTTCTTGGATTACGAGAAGTAGGTTGGGATGTGGCTTTACCTAAAGGGTCGATGTTCGTATGGGGGAGATTACCGGTTGGAATGAAATCTAAGCCATTCGCACTTGAATTAATTGAAAAAGCAGGAGTTGTTGTAACACCTGGAATTGCCTTTGGTGAATGGGGCGAAGGTTATGTACGCATGGGTATTGTCCAATCAGAAGAAACATTATTAGAAGTTGTTTCCCGTATTGAGAAAAGTGGCATTTTTAAATAAATAATGACAGTCATCTGAGGAGGAGATACACTTGCCGAGTTGGTTAAGAAAATCATTAGTGGTGATGGTGACAATCTTTACATTTGGATTGGTGACACCAACGAGTTTATTACCTATTCAGCATGATGAAGATAAGTCGCCAAGAAAAGCAGTTTTAGCTGAAAGCTTACCAGATGTAAGTGTAGAAGAAACTTCACAAGTTTCGAGGGAGGATTTTATAAAGGAAATGGTTACTTCCGCGGAAAAGCATTCATTCGAAAAGTTTGGTGAAAAAATTAAACCGGTCATTGAATCAGAATTTCAAATCGTCATACTCCCTAATATAGAAAAGGCGATTTCAGAAGTTGCAGAGCAGTATACAGAGGAGAATCTGCATCATTTGAGTATCACTGAAACGGCCTCTGCGGGCGTTTCAGAACGAATTTTTCATATAGCAGATGAGACAAAGCAAAAAGATGTCATTCGTTTTCATGTCAGAAGAGATCATCCACCGCAGCAAGGTTATTGGTTTAATTTCCATTATCATACTGCCTATGATCAATTCCAAACTCACCATGAACTTGGATCCATCTATTGGGATAAAAATACCCCGCCAAAATGGATGAGTTAATTTCAAAAATTGAAACTTTTCTAGTACATATTCGTATATACTAGGTGAGGAACGATAGTATATAAAGTTGATCAGGGGGAAAAATTCACTATGGAAATTATCGATGGAATCCTACATACCTATTCTAGTTTCTTTGATTGGGATATGTGGGTTGAGGCATTATCTCGACCAGATGCATGGGTGCTGATTGGCACATTGGTCATTTTAGAAGGCTTGCTTTCAGCCGATAATGCGCTTGTCTTAGCAGTAATGGTTAAGCACCTACCACCAAAACAACGAAAGAAAGCACTTTTTTATGGGTTACTTGGCGCTTATTTCTTCCGTTTTTTAGCGATAGGTGTAGGTGTATTTTTAATTAAATTTTGGTGGATAAAAGTGTTAGGAGCCGCTTACTTAGGCTGGTTAGCTATTAAATATTTTATCGACAAAAAGAAAGCAGAAGAAGCAGAAGACGAAGAAGCGTTGGAAGGAATCAATCAACGAGGCTTATTAATTCGTCTGTTCGGGACATTTTGGGGAACAGTTATTGCCGTTGAATTAATGGATATTGCTTTTTCAATTGATAGCATTTTAGCAGCACTAGGTGTGAGTCAAGAAATATGGGTACTTCTTGTTGGTGGTATGCTAGGTATCATTATGATGAGGGGTGTTGCAGGAGTATTCTTAAAATTAATTGACCGTGTACCTGAACTTGAAACAAGCTCTTATATTCTTATTCTATTAATCTCTTTAAAGATGTTGTTAAGTGCAGGAGGTATTCACATTGATCATATGTATTTCTTTGGTGTACTTGTGATTGTTTTTGCAATTACTTTTATTGTACATGCGAAGAGAAAACGTACTGAAGCAGCAGGCTCATAAGAAAAAGGGATGAATTGCTTCATCCCTCTTTTTTCACTCCATCAATCTCTTCCAATATCTGATAATAATTGCAATTATTTCTGGGTCCCCTCAATTAAATTTTTCCGAAATTAAAAAAAGGAGTTGGCGTATGAGGTTATTTACAGATTTATCTCAAGCTGCACTAGATGAGTACTTTTTTAAAGAACCGACGACATTTAATAAATACACACCGAAGAATGAGCTTGCATATGCATTAGCAGCTACCCTTTATATGCCTGCAACACGTCCTGCTATCCATCAAGATTTGATTAATAAAAAGCACGCTGGTCTAACATCAGTTGTCATTTGTTTGGAAGATAGTATTGGTGATCTGGAAGTGGAAGTAGCGGAAAGGGGGTTGCAGCATTCATTACATAAACTTCGACAAGATATTTCTAGAGGCTTTATTACATTAGAAGAATTGCCATTGCTTTTTATTCGTATAAGAAATAAAGAGCAGTTAGTCCGGTTAATCACTTTATTTAAAGAGGAATGGCAGTTACTAACTGGTATTGTCATTCCAAAATTCTCTTCAATCGATGGTGAAGAAATGCTGCAACTCGTAAGTGATTTACGAAATAGTGGCCATGAATTATATGCGATGCCAATCCTTGAAACGAAAGAAGTTCTATTTAAAGAAACAAGAATGGAAGAGTTAAAAAAACTAAAGGGAATATTCGATAAGTACGCTCATTTTATTTTGAATATCCGGATTGGGGCGACAGATTTTTGTGGACTATTAGGAATAAGAAGAAACACATCCACTTCAATATATGATATTGCTGTATTGAGAGATTGTTTAGCAGACATTATGAACTTTTTTCAAAGGGCACCTAATCATTACTTACTTTCTGGACCTGTTTGGGAGCACTTTGTTTCTAAAGAAAAAGTTAACTTACTAAGTAATCAAACGGAGCAAATCATGGAATCCTCGTCATTTATGAACAAACTGCCGAAAGAGATGAGAGGATTCATAGCAGAAATATTGCTCGATATTAGTAATGGTATCATCGGAAAAACGATTATACATCCCACGCAAATTACGCCGGTACAAGCTTTAAACACTGTGACTTATGAAGAATACAATGATGCAATGGATATATTAAATCATTCAAATGGGGCCCATGGTGTGATGAAAAGTGCCAGTCAGAACAAAATGAACGAAATGAAGCCCCATTATGATTGGGCAAAGAAAATAGAGTTAAAATCAAGAGTTTACGGGGTGCTAAATGAACAATACAACACAATTGATTTCTTCCAACAGTTATCACATGATAGACGTCATCGAGCCCATGCAGGTGAAGCTAAATATCAACTATAATCCTTACCATTTTAAATTCGATGAATTATTCCAGATGGCAGCAAGAAAGAATAAAAAAAGATCCTTTTTATTCGTTAGTAAAGTGCTAGGAAAACATCTGCCTATCTCGCCGGCAAAAGGGTTAGCAACGGGACTGTTATTAGCAGAAAGCTACCTAAAGGATGTGGAAGGGAAAAAGCTTTCGCCGTCATCACCCTTTGTGGATGTACTGAAAAATAAGCAAACGAAATTTAGTGATTCAGCATTTATTGGCGATCAATATTCCCCCATCATTATTGGTTTTGCAGAAACTGCGACAGCGCTCGGTCAGGCATTTTTTCAAGCGTTTAAGAATGCAGATTATTTTCATACAACGAGAGAAGATCTTTTAAACGTTGATTCGATCATTCATTTTGAGGAAGAGCATTCACACGCTACTTCTCATCGTTGTTATATCGATGCCAATTTGTTGCAAAATAGTCGGGAAATTATATTAGTAGATGATGAAGTGACGACTGGAAAGACAGCGCGAAATATTATCACATCATTACATGATAAGTTTCCGAGGAAGCATTATACTGTTGTTTCTATTCTTGATTGGAGAAATGAGACCAACAAGAATGCATTTATTGAATTAGAGGAAGCGTTAGATATCACTATACGTCATATATCCCTTCTTGCTGGAGAGGTTGAAGTAGATGGGAACCCCGTTATTAAGGAGGAAGAAAGTGTAGACCTGTACCATCCATCTACAGAAATGGATGAAATTTACATAGAAAAAGAATTACCTATGCTGTTTGCTTCTAAGTATTATCCTACGACAAATCAAAAGTCTCCCTTCCACACTGTTCCTTATATTGCTGAGAGTGGTCGATTCGGTTTGGATAGTAAAGTGAACGTTTTATTAAATTCAAAAGCAGAGAAGGTTGCAACATTTCTTGATCAAAAAAGAAAGGGTAAACATATTTTATGTATCGGCACAGGTGAGTTTATGTATTTGCCAATGAAAATAGCTAGCTTAATGGAGGGGAGTGTAAAGTATCAAAGTACAACCCGTAGCCCTATTCATGTCCATAATAAACCATCCTATGGTGCACGCTTTGGTATGACTTTTCCTAGCCCTGAAATGGAAGAAGTGGTGAACTATATCTATAATATTCCACCGGAAACATATGATGAAGTATTTATCTTTTTTGAAAGATTAGTAGATGAACAGGTTTTAAGCAAGTTTTTACAACAGATAAAGATACCAAGTATTCAAGTCGTCTTTTTGAAAGGAGTGAGGTGATTTGACTATTGTCGCCAGGCAGCCTATGTTTGGGTCATATGACCCGAGAGAGGTCACCTTTCTTTTAAAGGATTTAAGTCATATCCGTTTAGAAGATACAACAGAAAACAGAGAACACGCCATTCAATCAGGTGCTCATTATAGTGAAACCTTACCAATAGAATACCAGCCACCAAAAGCGTATATCGATCTTTTCTTTCGTTCTTTAGACGAATTTAAAGAGAAAGTGTCTTTAAGTATAGCGGTTGTAGCAGAACAGATTTATGCAGCTAAAGGCAAACAGACAGTTTTGGTTTCACTAGCGAGAGCAGGTACACCAATAGGCATTTTAATCAAAAGATATTTGTTTTTTAAATACCATGTAGATTTGCCACATTATAGTATTTCTATTATTAGAGATAGAGGAATCGATGAAAATGCCCTTCACTATATTTTAGAAAAACATTCAAAGGGAATGATTCAATTCGTAGACGGTTGGACAGGAAAAGGTGCCATTTCGATAGAATTAACAAATGCATGCCACTTATTCTTTCATAAATATGGGGTGAAAATTGATGATACATTGGCTGTTTTAGCTGACCCTGGCCATTGTACAACCGTATTTGGAACGAGGGAAGACTTTTTAATTCCGAGTGCTTGCTTAAATTCGACTGTCTCTGGACTTGTCAGCAGGACGGTCTTAAATAATCAATGGATTGGTGAAAAGGATTTTCATGGGGCGAAATATTATCATCATATGATTGATGAGGATTTATCAAACATCTATTTAGACACAATAACTCAACAATTTCAAAAAGTTGTTTCTATAGCAAAGCAGGAAGCAAGTAAAATAGTGGATGGAAATTACGGAGCGACCTTTTCAGGTATGAATGAAATACTAAGAATCCAAAAGGAGTTCGGGATCGAATCTTCTCATTTCGTTAAACCAGGTGTAGGTGAAACGACGAGAGTAGCTTTAAGAAGGGTACCTTGGAAAATACTGATTAAAGATAAAAAGAGTCCTTATCTAAAGCATTTGTTTGCACTTGCTGAGGAGAGAAAGATTGAATTGGTTCATTATCCACAAATGAGCTATACATGTTGTGGGCTAATTAAGAAGGTTATCCAATGAGAGGAGGAATTTTTGCCTCAGATTTAGATCGGACATTAATCTATTCAGAGACAGCGATATCGCAATTGGAAGAAATTCCAAGTAAAACTGCAACCGTTGTTGAATATAAAAATAATAAAGCTTTATCTGTGATGAGTGATCGTGCCATAAAATTATTACAACAAATTCGCAATACCCTTCTGTTCGTGCCAATTACTACACGAACACGGCAACAATTTGAGCGGATTGAATTTCCTTTTAGCCATCGTTATGCAGTTGTTGCCAATGGCGCACAAATTCTATATAATGGTCAGCCTTTGCTTAATTGGGAAGAAAGTATCAAGCGAGAAGTCTATGATAAGAGTGGAACGAAAGAGAAGCTATTGAATCATTTATTCCCATTTAAGATAGAGGGTAGATTGCGTGAAGCAGATGGTTGGTTTTTCTACTATGTGCTAATGGAAACATTGTCAGATTGCCAATTGGCTGAAATACGCCTAACTGCAGAAGGGCTTGGATGGCGTATTTCTTTGCAAGGTAGAAAATTATATTTTATACCCAATGCGATTAGCAAAGGTAGGGCACTACAGTATATCGTAGAAAATGAAGGGGCCCAATATTTATTCGGTGCAGGAGATTCATTATTAGATTATGACTTTTTAAAAATTTGTGATGAATCATTTGTTCCTGCTCATGGAGAACTGGCTCAACATTTAAAAAAGTCTTCTCATTGGTTAACAAAGGAAAAAGGGATGCTGGCAACAGAAGAATTCCTTACTAAAATACTTCAGACAGTTACCAATCCTGCGGACCAGAGCGAAAGATCCGATTTACAACAGAAAATACAACCAATCCAGCTGTGATAAAGAAAATAAAGATCATGCTCGTGTAGAAAATGGACTGGTGAACTGTATAGGTGAATAATGAAAGAAAGGCTGCCAAAAAGAGTAAATCAAGCATTATAAATATTGAGGAATTTAAAGTTTGTTCTAGTATTTTTAATTCTGAATCGATATTAGGTAACTTGGAACGCTTCGCTAACATTCTCATTTTTAATCCATCCTTTGATTACATTTATCCTTTCGTTTGAAGCAAATACAGGTATCCTTAGTAATGCAACTATATGCATAACCACAGTAAATGGTGAAAATGGCAGAAGCCCTTATTCAATAGCTTCATATCGTAACTAATTATGTTAAGATGAAATGGATACGTGTTTATAATCATTGTTTCTAAAACAACAATATATATACAAATTGAACCTGTAAGACGAATGTATTAAAGGGAAGGGATCAGTCAATGAATGTCACTCATAGTCATGTGAAAAATATCCGAATGGCAGTTACATATGAAGGGTATAAAGAAGCATTAAAAACGCCACTAAATGAAAGGCCGATGTATGAGGTGGCCAATCGTACACTTACTTATAATCAAATCTTTCTCCGGTTATTAGGTGTACCATTAGACGAGGATGCCTATTATAATGAACTGTTTGACCTAGCTCATGATCCAACGTTCGATATTTCAGTAATCGGTGAAGACCATTTAGACAAATCGATGAATAATGAACATTTTAAGTCTATTCAAAAGGTTATTAATATCCATAGAGATCAGCAGCTTTCAATTAATCGATTTGTGGCATTTTTAGATGGGGAAGGATTACTACTTCGTTCAGAACTACCAGCTATTCAGCGTAAAATCCGCGAAGCATTAATGGAAACATTACAACTTTTCTCTGATAAAGAGGAAGGTGGGCTTAAGCATAATGATTTGCGTAGAATCTTAACAGATCTTATTAAATGGTCTCATAACCATTTGGGAGAAAGCTTAACCAACGCTGATTTAACAGTAAAGCTCCCGAAATTTATTTGGTATGGACCTTATAAAAAAACGCATGCTTACTTTATTTACTATTTACTTTCGCTCGGTTGTGATGTGATTTACATATCACCTAGTGGAGAAGATGCGTTTGCCTCGTTTCAATTAGATTGGGCAAATACTCCGGTGCATCATTTTCAAAATAAGAATGAGGCTGAACCTTTTCCAACTGAAAAGCGACGAAGAAAATCGACCGTTGCCTATCGTGCATCAAAAGAAATAGAATCAATACTTAATCAAGATGGATCAGGTATTTTTAAGCCATGGCAATTACGAGAATATTTGCCCGCGTCGCTTACGTTGAAAACAACTTATGATGAACTTTTTCTACTTGTTAAAGAAAAGGCGATGATTCGCCCTAATTTTGAAGTGGCAGGCAAGGTTGTGAAAATTCCGCACGTATTTGCAAAAATTCAAGGTGTCAGTAGAGACCGCAAAGAATACTGGGAAAGGCTTCACACACTTGAGGAAAACGATCATAGTTATTTAATCCGCTCTTTTCCTTTTTCAAAAGGGGTGAGCAGCGATTATCGCTACCATTATCGTAATGCACTTGATCAAGACGGATTAGTTGATCCAGATAAAGTGATGAATGCTCATTTTTGGACTTACAAGCATTTACCTAATGGCTTACAGCAAGGGATAGCCTATGCGATAAGAAAAATTTGTGAAAAATCATTATTAAAAAAACAAGCAAATGAATCTGAAGAAGATTTAAAGGTTTATATTTTCGCTCAAAGTATGCAACTCCAAGCTAAGATGCTTCAACTCATTCAACGTTTTGATTATTCACAAGATGTACCTAAGCTTATCTTATATAACAACGAATTAAATGGCTTAATGAGTCGCCATGATGCCGTATTGCTACTTTTAATGAATCAGTTCGGTGTGGATATCACTGTTTATAATCCAGCAGGACATAATGATATTGAGAATTATATTGATGAGCGTTTATATGATGTTCATTGGTTGGAAGATGTCATTTTTGAATTAGAGTATAAAGAACCATCTTTCATAAAATCTGCACTAACTAAAATTTTCAAGAAGTTATAAAGGAGTGAAATAAATGAATTCATCTGGTATGCAAACGAATTTGGATGTCATTTCAACAAACCCAGAAGACAAGTTAACAGAAGCATCTGCAAGTCAAATTAAACTAGCTTTAAGAGAAAATAAAGAGGTTCAACAACTCTCTGCCTCAATAGACGAGCGCGATCAAATTCAAATTTTAGAATTTGGTAAAGAACCAGCTGAGGAAATATCCAAGTTTTCTGATCAAATTCTCGGCAATATGAGAACAACAAAAGTAGAGGATTCCGGAGAATTATTGAAACAGCTAGGAAAAATTATGGATCAGTTTGACCCGAAAGATTTTGAGAAAGAAAAGCCAGGTTTCTTTGATAAACTCTTCAAAAAGGGCGAAAAACTCATTGAAAAGCTGTTTGGAAAATACCAAACAATGGGCAAGGAAATCGATAAAATTTATGTTGAAATCTCTAAATATCAAAATGAAATGGTTGAAGCAACTACTACGTTAGATAGGATGTATGAGGAAAACTATCAATATTACCTTTCACTTGAACAGTATGCTGTTGCTGGTCAGATGAAATCTGATGAACTGAAAGCCAATCAATTGCCACAATTAGAGCAAAAAGCAATTGCAGGTGATCAAATGGCCTCTATGCAATTAGATACTCTAAGAAATGCAGTCGAATTATTAGATCAACGAGTGTATGATTTAGAAATGGCGAAAATGGTTGCATTACAAACGGCACCACAAATCCGCATGCTTCAAAGAGGGAATACGAAATTAATTGGGAAAATTAATTCAGCTTTTGTGACGACGATTCCAATCTTCAAAAATGGTCTTATTCAAGCGATGGCAGCGAAAAGGCAAAAGCTCGTTGCTGATTCGATGAGTGAATTAGATCGCAGAACAAATGAAATGTTAGTTAGAAATGCGCAAAATATATCACAACAAAGTACAGACATTGCAAGACTTGCTGGTGGACCAAGTATTAAGATTGAAACAATTGAACAGTCTTGGGATATCATCATGAAGGGGATGCAAGAAACAAAGTCGATTGAGGAAGAGAATCGCAAATTAAGAGAAGAAGGAACGAAAAAATTAGAACAATTGCAAGATAATTTTCGCAATATGAAGAACAAGAGATAAAAAAACAAAGGGGAGATAAACAATGGCGATTAGTTTACAAAAGGGACAAAGAGTAGATTTAACAAAAGGGAATCCAAGTCTTTCAAAAATACTTGTTGGTTTAGGATGGGATCCAGTAAAGCAAAAAAGTAGTGGTGGACTATTAGCTGGTCTCTTTGGAGGCGGTGGGGGTGTCGATATCGATTGTGACGCTTCGGTTATTTTGCTTGGGGATAACGATAAATTACGTAGCAATAATGATGTCATTTATTTTGGTAATTTAAAAAGTGGTGATGGAAGCATTCAACATACCGGTGATAATTTAACAGGCGATGGAGATGGTGATGATGAACAAATCCTTATCGATTTGAGTCGTATTCCAAGTCATATCCATAAACTTGTATTTGTTGTTAATATTTATGATTGTGTAAAACGAAAACAACATTTTGGTATGATTCAGAATGCTTTTATTCGCATTGTCAATTCAAATAACCATCAAGAGTTAATTCATTTTAACTTAACGGAAAATTATGATGGGAAAACAAGTTTAGTTGCTGGTGAGATTTACCGCCATGGTCAAGACTGGAAATTTGCAGCGGTAGGGAATGGTACGCAAGCTGCTAGCTTAAGCGATATTGTTCGTTCTTATTCATAAGTGTGTGAGATTAAAAGGGCTGATCTTTGATTAGTCCTTTTTATATTTAATGAAAATCTATGATATAATTAATAGACTAGTAATGATACGATTAATGATAGAAAAAGGAGGAACAGCTATGAAAAAGTGGATATTTACAGGCTTATTTTTAGTTGTTTCCTTAACATTAATGGGAAGTTCACAAGCCGATATCGGTGCGATTCAGTTAAAGAACTATCCATATTCTTCAGACCTAAAGCAAGCAGTGGATCTCACATCAGAAGATTTGTTAGGAGAGATTGTCTTATTACCAACAGAATCTTTTGATGAAATAGAAGCAGCGGCCATCATATCCCGCTTGGACCAATTACCGTCTACCTTATTACAAAAAATAGACAATCAAAATATTAAGATTAAGCTTTTTTCAGGCAGGTTGACAGAGAATCCTAGCGTAAGACATCTAACTGGAATGATTCCACGTGGATATACTTCATCAACGACATGGGATCAAGTTCCAGGCATTGGTGGAGGGAAAACAGTGCTTGTAAAAATAGGCTATAGTGACCAAGGGATGGACCATGGCTCCGTTAATTTGGAATTGCATGAGCTGGCACATTCCATTGATCGTTATATCTTTGAGGAAATCCGTTCGAATAGCCAATTTATTCGTATTTGGCAAGAAGAGCAACCACAATTATTTCCAAATGATTCCTATTTCTCTACGTTTTCCGAAGAATATTTTGCTGAGAGTTTTGCCCTTTATTTTTTGAATGTAGAAACGAGAAGTTACTTGTATGAAAATGCGCCAAAAACGTTTTCTTTTATTAGACAAATGGCGGGCCATAATCATTAAGATATAAAGTTTAAGAGGTGAGTATCATGGAGAAACATCCAGAACAGGCATATTTAGACATGCTACAACATATTTTAACAAATGGACAAAAAAAACAAGATCGTACTGGTACTGGAACTTTAAGTGTTTTTGGCTATCAAATGCGTTTCGATTTAAGTCAAGGATTCCCATTATTTACAACAAAGCGTGTACCGTTCCGTTTAATTGCAAGTGAATTACTCTGGTTTATTAAAGGTGATACAAACATTCGCTATTTATTGCAGCATAATAACCATATTTGGGATGAATGGGCATTTAAAAAATGGGTTGAATCAGATGAATATAACGGTCCTGATATGACAGACTTTGGTAGACGTTGTTTAATTGATAGCGAGTTTAATGAAATCTATCAAAAAGAATTACAACAGTTTTGTGAAAGAATCCTTACTAACGATGAGTTTGCAGAAAAATACGGAGATTTAGGAAATGTATATGGAAAGCAATGGAGAAATTGGACTGCTTCAACTGGCGAAGAGCTTGACCAGTTAAAAGATGCGATAGAACAGATAAAAAATAACCCTGACTCAAGACGAATCATTGTGAATGCATGGAATCCTGAAGATGTGATCAATGCAGGTGGAAAAGGAAGCAAAGCCGCATTACCTCCTTGTCATGCCATGTTCCAGTTTTATGTCATAAATGGAAAGTTGAGTTGCCATCTATTACAACGCAGTGGCGATACCTTCTTAGGGATTCCATTTAATGTGGCTTCCTATTCGTTACTCACTCATTTAATTGCTCATGAGTGTGGTTTAGAGGTTGGTGAGTTTGTTCATACAATCAGTGATGCCCATATTTATTCGAATCATCTTGAGCAAGTACAGGAACAATTATCAAGAACACCAAAGGCATTGCCGCAACTACGAATTGATAACAATAAAACCTCGATTTTTGATATAGAAATGGAAGATTTAGCAATTGAGGGCTATGATCCTCATCCAACAATTAAAGCCCCAGTTGCCGTTTAAGTAGAAAAAGCACTCTTCATGGTATGAGTGCTTTTCTTTTGCTGAGAAGCTTTATTATTGGATTTTCTTTTCAAGTGCAGAGAATTATATTAAACTTATAATTAATTGCTAGTGCCGATTGGAGGATATGAAAATGATTTCATTAATTTGGGCAATGAGTGAGAATAGAGTGATAGGAAAAGATAATCAGTTACCGTGGCATTTACCAGGGGACTTGCAGTTTTTTAAAGAGACGACGTTAGGTCACCCTGTTGCGATGGGGAGAAGAACATGGCTCTCACTTGGAAGACCACTACCAGGAAGAGAAAATATTGTCATTACTAGGAATACAGATTTTTCTCCAGAGCAAGCAACAGTATTAAATTCGATTGAACAATTAATTACATACAGTCAAGAAAAACAGCAGGAAGTTTTTGTCATTGGTGGAGCGCAAATTTATCAATCTACTTTACCTTATGCAGATAAGCTCTATATTACTAAAATTCATGCTGAAATCGAGGGTGACACAAGCTTTCCATCATTCGACCTCACTGAATGGAAACAAGTGTCCGTCGAGAAACGAAGCAAAGACGAAAAAAATGCTTACGATTACGAATTTCAAGTGTATGTTAGAAAATAAAATAGACGGCTTCTTTATGGAGTCATTAAAAACACGAAGAGGCTTCGTGTTTTTTTCATGGTCTCCTATGAAGTGTTTGCTCTTTATCTATTTGCCTACCCTAAAACAGGCAGGGAGTAAGAAAATGCATTATGCGACGTAACTATAAACGTTAAGCTATCAATCTTTTATTTTGATTATTTAAGAATGTCCAAAAACAATTATGTGTTATGGGTGGGTACGCCTACAGTTTTCTTTTTTCTGGTGATTCTTGTAAGAAAAAATAATTTGTACCAGTTGTCTCCTTTTTTCTTCTGACTCTTGCACGTAAAATGACATTGCCAATTTGCTCTTATACCATGAATAACGAGAAAATCACACTTGAAAAAGCGTTTATCCAGTTTTTACTTCTAAAAAGGCGTGCAACCCATTATTGGTCGGTAACAATTTTAAGTGTATGTACTCCATGTCTTATGTCCGATTCACTATAATCTCCTCATCAATTTTTTTCTAGGAAGTAAATGATTAAACCTCCATTTATTGGAAATGAAAAATCAGAAATAAAGTAACCGTTTTCATTTTTAAAAAAACATGAATTTTTAAAAAATTGTGCATCAATCTATTATTCTCATGTTATAATGTACAAATTACAAAAGGAAAAGGGATGAGTTGACAAATGGAACAGAGAGCAGTGAAAGAGAAAATGGTGCAATTGGAGGATATCTTGATTGCGTACCAGCACTTAAAGGATATCGTTGCCCATACACCGCTGCAAAAAAATAATCGCTTGTCTGAAAGATATGAGTGCAATGTGTATATTAAACGGGAAGATTTGCAACATGTACGCTCTTTTAAACTAAGAGGTGCCTATTATTCAGTGATGTCATTACCAGAGGAACGTATAAAGAACGGCGTTGTTTGTGCGAGTGCAGGTAATCATGCACAAGGGGTGGCCTATGCTTGCCATCGATTAGGTATTAATGGAAAAATCTTTATGCCGGCAACTACACCTAAACAGAAGGTAAGCCAAGTTGAATTATTCGGCAAAGATTCAATTGAAATTATACTTGTAGGCGATACATTTGATGATTCATTCGCAGAGGCTCAGGCGTGCTGTAATCAGGAAGGTCGCACATTTATTCATCCCTTTGAAGATGAGCATGTGATAGCTGGCCAAGGAACTATTGCTGTTGAAATGCTTCATGATTGCGATGAACCAATTGATTATGTTTTCGCAAGTATTGGCGGGGGCGGATTGATGTCTGGTTTGTCCACGTACATTAAAAGTGTGTCACCTTTAACGAAAATGATTGGTGTCGAGCCTGAAGGAGCTTCTTCGATGAAGGAATCCGTTCAACAAAATCAAGTGGTGGCTCTAGATGAAATTGATAAATTCATCGACGGTGCAGCAGTGAAAAGAGTGGGCGAGATGACATTTGATATTTGTAAACGATATGTAGATGACATTATTAGTGTCCCAGAAGGAAAAGTTTGTACAACAATATTAGAATTATACAATGAGCATGCAATTGTTGCCGAACCAGCAGGAGCATTATCAATTGCAGCTTTAGATTTTTATAAAGAGGAGATTAAAGGAAAGTCAATTGTATGTGTTTTAAGCGGTGGAAATAATGACATTGAAAGAATGCAGGAAATTAAAGAACGATCCTTATTGTACGAAGGATTATTGTATTATTTTATTGTTAATTTTCCACAAAGAGCAGGGGCATTACGAGAGTTTTTAGATGAGGTGCTTGGTCCTACGGATGATATTGTAAGATTTGAATATACAAAGAAGAACAATAAAGGTAGTGGTCCAGCTCTAGTCGGTATTGAGCTAAAGAATCGACGTGATAATCATAGTTTAATCGAGCGCATGAATAGAAAAGGATTCTCTTACCAAGAAATTAACAATGATGAAAATTTGTTTCATCTTTTAGTCTAATGATTGTTAGGAATTAATTGACTTTTCTTTTAAAATAACGCTATAATGGGGATGGCTTGAACAACAGTTTAAGGGGATGTTTTTCATGTTTTCAAACATAGGTTTTCCAGGACTTATTCTTATTCTTGTGCTGGCACTCATCATCTTCGGTCCAAAGAAATTACCCGAAATTGGTCGCGCGCTTGGTGATACATTAAGAGAGTTTAAGAAATCTACGAAAGAATTAGCCAATGACGATGATGCTGAGAGAGAGACAATGAATAAAAAGGCCTAATCGATAGGGCTACATATAGTTATGAAAATGAATAATTGTGAAAATTAGAAACATGTATTAGTCAAGGTAATCAACTACTTTTGACCTAACCACATGTTTCTCGTTTTTTGTGTGGGTTTTCCATTTTGTTCGTCTTAAATAGTGGACAGAAGTGAAGCAAGATTCAACAGGTTAAATGAAAACGAAGCAGGAGTAGGTTATGAAACAAGAAGAATTGAATTATATTGAGCATCTAGAGGAATTAAGAAAGCGGTTAATTCTTTGTATAGTGGCATTTGTATTGTTTTTTATTGTCGGTTTTCTGTTCGTCGATCATATTTACCAATGGTTTGTCCGTGATTTGAAAGAGCAGTTAATTGTACTTGGTCCGAGTGATATCATTTGGGTGTATTTTACGATTGCTTCTGTTATTGCCATAGCTGGGACAATACCAGTTGTAGCATTGCAATTATGGCAATTTGTTAAACCTGGACTTGTGCCTAAAGAGAGAAAAGTTACATTAGCTTACATTCCAGCTCTTTTTGCATTGTTTTTAGTTGGGCTAAGCTTTGGTTATTTTGTCATTATGCCTACATTGTTTAACTTTTTGACGGGGTTAAGTGAAGGTATGATGGAAATGAGTTTTACGGTAGATAAGTATTTTCAGTTTATATTTCATATGACGTTGCCTTTTGGAATACTATTTGAATTGCCAGTTGTGGCGATGTTTTTAACATCCCTCGGGATTATTAACCCATACGTGTTAACAAAAATCAGGAAATATGCTTATTTTGTTCTTGTAGTGATTTCTGTTATTATTTCACCACCTGATTTAATGTCAGATATTATCGTTAGTATTCCGCTTCTTGTCCTATATGAAATCAGTATTACCTTATCAAAAATCGTTTATCGCAGAAAGTTAAAGAAAGAACAATTAGAAGCATTGGAAAGCTCCTCATCATAATTTCATTAAGCGCAAAAAATCTAGAAGAATTATTAAACGAAATGATGTATAATACGATTAAACGGGTGAAAATGAGGATTGATATTTTGATATGTAAAAGCCTAGAGTTCAGAAATGTATTTGGACAGAAGGTGAAGATTACAGAGATTCCTTTAGTGGATAAGGATAGTCCTTGTTTTTTCTTAGTACACATTCGACTACAGCAGTTTGTAACGAAAATTTATCATACGGAACATTGTAAGACAACTGTGTACTCATTTAAAGAGTATTTAAAACGTGTGATGAAGTGGTCAGATGTTGAGATGGTATTTCAAACAAAAGAATTAAAAAGCAATGCATGATAGATCCCGTAAAGGGGTCTTTTTTTAGTGTAGTGAACAAGTTGAGAAAGTTATAAAGAGGGTCCACATAGATATAAAAGCTAATATGCCTTTCAAAATCATGTATTTTTGTTAACATTTATTTTGAAATCTATTGTTTTGTTATTGATTATTTGTCCAGTTTACCTAACTAAAAAAATCATAAAATAGATGTAATAATCTTTTTTATTGTAATTTTGAGAGTATAAAGACGTTTCAACATAAATCTTTTAATCGTAGTGATATACATGTATAATGAAGGTTGAATTGCTATGATAGGACGTGAATGAATGACTAGAATAAAAATTGTAACGGATTCAACTGTTGACTTATCAGCTGAAATGATTACAAAGTTAGATATAGCTGTTGTACCATTAACAATCAATATTAATGGACAATCTTATGAGGACCGTGTCGATATTACGCCCCAAGAATTTCTGGATTTAATGCGACAGTCTGATGAGCTTCCTAAAAGTTCTCAACCTGCAACAGGGACATTTGTAGAATTGTATGATCAACTAAACAAAGATGGTTACGATGAAATTATTTCTATCCATATGACTGGAGGAATGAGTGGGACAGTTGATTCTGCTCGAACGGCCGCAGACATAACAGAGGCCAATGTGACTGTTATTGATTCTCGGTTCATTTCAAAAGCGTTGGCATTTCAAGTCATAGCTGCTGCTGAACTCGCAGATAAGGGAGAAGATTACAAGCGTATTATCCAGAGAATTCAAGAAATTCAAGAAAATACGAAACTTTATGTTGTTGTAGACACTTTGGAAAACCTGATTAAAGGTGGAAGAATAGGCAAAGGAAAAGGTTTAATCGGCTCTCTATTAAATATTAAACCGATTGCTTCTTTAGCAGATGGCGTGTATACACCCATAACAAAGGTACGAAGTCACTCTCAAGTGATAAAGTTTTTATCCAAACAATTAGTAGAAGATGCAAAAGGAAAGACGATTAAAAGTGTAGGAATTACCCATGCGGGTGGGTTAGAATTAGCAAGAAAACTGAAAGAAGTAATCAGTGAATTAACAGGATTTAATCATGTAACAATAGAGGATACAACACCAATTATTAGTACCCATACCGGTGAAGGCGCAATTGGTTTTTGTTATCACATCGAATAACCTTTAAGCAGTAAATGCCTCTTCTATTCGATTATTAGAAGAGGTATTTGCATTATTTTCCTTTGTTCACATAGATGTCATACTTTTTTCTTCATTCAAACAATTTCGTTTGTTACATTAATGTTGAATTGATAAATACATAAAAGCAGGTGACAGTGTTGAAAAAATTAGTCGCGGTTATTGGTCTTTTTACAATTATTCTAGCCGCTTGTGGCCAAAGTGGAATAGAAAATGCACTAAACTATGATGTGGAAGATTTTAATTATACTAATCAAGACAATCAAGCTGTAGGTTTAAGTGATTTAGAAGGGAAAGTTTGGATAGCTGATTTTATTTTTACTAGCTGTGAAACGGTCTGTCCACCAATGACATATAATATGAGTCAATTGCAAGATAAGGTTAAAGAAGAAGGGATTGAAAATGTAGAGTTTGTTTCTTTTAGTGTGGATCCAACTGTGGACAGTCCTGAGGCATTAAAAGATTTTGCGAACAACTATGAAATAGACTTTTCAAACTGGCACTTTTTAAC
Organism: Cytobacillus sp. FSL R7-0696; assembly: GCF_038006865.1. Taxonomy (NCBI): domain Bacteria; kingdom Bacillati; phylum Bacillota; class Bacilli; order Caryophanales; family Bacillaceae; genus Cytobacillus; species Cytobacillus sp. FSL R7-0696. The sequence continues at coordinate 3,581,308 of NZ_JBBOWA010000001.1, forward strand.
GGGCTATACCCAAGAAGAGATTGAAAGCTTTGCTGTTGATTCTTTCAAGTCATTAGTAAAAAAACCAAAGAATGATGATCAAGTCATTCATCAGACTTCAATTTATTTAGTCGATCAAAATGGTGTGGTTATGAAGGATTATGATGGTGTATCCGATGTTCCTTATGAAGAAATCATTGCCGATATAAAAAAAATACAATAATTTCATTAAACAGATCTTAGAAGCAAGTCCAAGCCTAAAGTGTAAACTCAAAGCTTGTTCTTGCTTCTTTTTTTGTGCTAATATATTTACCTCTTTAAGTATTGCTTTTAACTTTATTTCATAAAATTATCAAGTGAAAAAATGTCTCTTCTGGTCCCATAGATAGTATTTTATTTAAATTATTCTCTTCATTTAAGTTTAATAGTGGTTAAAAGAGTATAATTTAATATTATTAAGTAATCACACTTTTTTATGTGAATACCACAACATGATATAATGAAACATACTTTAATAAAGAGGTGAGAAAGAATTGAAAAGAATATTCACCTTATTACTATCAATCATGGTTCTATTGGCGGGTTGTAATACCAATGCGATGACAAGCGATAATGAGGCCGCTGAAGCAAAACAAATGGAGGATTTAACTAAACAAGATATTCCTGCAGAATTTTTTCCCATCGATTTAAATGTCGTATCAATCGGTGATTCATTGACCCAGGGTGTAGGCGACACGACTGAAAGTGGTGGGTATATACCCTATTTGGAAAAGCTCTTAGAGGAGCATCGGTCGATTAATTATACAAGTTTTATTAATTATGGTGTAAAAGGGAATCGGTCAAACCAATTATTAGAACGGCTTAATATGGACAAAGTAAAAAATGCGGTAACAGAATCGGATCTCGTTATTATTACTATTGGTGGCAATGATATTATGAAGGTAGTCCGATCTAATTTTACCAAATTAAATGTCGCTGCTTTTGAAAAAGAACAAGATGTTTTTGAAGATAATTTAAATACAATTCTACATACCATTCGAGAATATAATCCGAACAGCACAGTTTTATTAGTGGGGTTATATAACCCTTTTTTAGAATGGTTTTCGAGTATTAAAGAGTTAAGTTTGATCATGCGTCAGTGGAATATAGCCAGCCAACAAGTACTAGGTGAGTATGAGAACATGTACTTTGTAAATGTGGATGATATTTTTGAAACGAGTGAAGAAAATCTACTATTCACAGATCATTTCCATCCTAATGATCGAGGATATGAATTAATGGCAGGGAGAATTTATCAAGTTTTAGATCAAATAGGAATTAAGTCTGTCATTGAAAATAAAGAGAATTAAGGGGGAGCTTCATTGAAGGGGAATAAATGGAAAGTGCTTTTCTTAGGGCTACTGGGTATAATCATTCTATTTGCGCTTATTTTATTTATTATGGTTAGTATTCCAGCGAAGGATGACCCTTATGAAAGTGTGCAATTAAATGAGGCGGATTACGCTCCATTTCATATATCAACAAATAAAAATGATTTAAACCTCTTAATTAATCATTACTTAGAGGAAGAAATTTTAGACGGAGGACTGGACTATGAAGTAAGGTTAGATGATGAAGTGAATTTATACGGCACCTTACCGGTATTCAGTCAACAGTTGCGTTTAAGAATGTCTTTTGAACCCTCTGTATTACCAAACGGGGATGTTGTATTGGAACAAAAGGATTTATCCATCGGCCAAATGGATTTACCGATATCCTTCTTACTCAAACTCATTAATAATCATTATAAAACACCAGATTGGGTAGTCATCCAACCAAATGAAGAGAAAATCTATGTAGCGTTAACAGAAATGGATCTAAAAAGTGATATAAAAGTAAAAGTGAATGACTTCAATTTAGAAGAAGATGATATTGACTTTACCTTATTAGTACCGGTAAAGTAAGCATTAACCTGTAGCGAGTACTCTTATTGAGTAATATACCTGCTACAGGTTTTTATATGAACGAATAAGAAAAGTTCTGGCAGTTATTGAATAAGTACCATTAGTTCTAATGGTGGATCTCCTGTCACAGAACCAAAGATATAGATAAGATGTTGCTTTTGAGGCTGTAGGGGAAAGCGAAACGAAGTGAGATAATCTCTATAAGGGTAACCGTAAATACAGCCTTGAAGCATACTAGGCGAAAGATTCACCCATTTACTCGATTGCTTGTATTGTATGAGTGGCAATTCCTCACTTTTAGGGGCTAATATTACCGGTTTGAATGATGGACCATCAGCTACCAGATGAATAAATTTTGCATTGAGTGAATTTGGTATAGCGATACTAGTTGGTATATCAGTATATTTCATGTCATTTGCTTCACCTGAGAGTGCGATATTATGCAATGTTCCGGGGAGGACTTCAATTTTTCTACTAAGTAAAGATGAGACCATGACGTCAGTTGGATAAATATCAATATGGTAACTAGAGGCAGGTAATGCGAGTTTATTAGTCAATTGTTTATAAGAAATTTGTTTGTATATCTTGACACCATTTATAAAGATATCTATCATTTTGCTACTTGAAGAAAGATGAAAGAATTGGATATAGCCTAATGCATCTAAGTTCTGATTCAGTAGTTGATTGGCAGATGACGACATTTTTTGTAAGACCTTTTGCTCTGAAGTTGATTGCTGCATTTTAAATAAGCCAACCTCCTTACTTATGATTTTTCATTATTGTATTCATCGAAATGTTTAATGCGATAAAAAATTATCGCGAAGAGGATTTCGGAGAACATAAGTAGTAATTGAAGGTTGTTTATTTGCATCTACATCCACTTTTCTTTATCTTAGTGTTACAAGCTATTTCTTTAAGAGCTAAGGAAAATAAAAATGAGGTGTGACAAGATGGCGAATAATAATGAGGAAAAAGCGACATTTGCCGGTGGTTGTTTTTGGTGTATGGTCAAACCATTTGATGAGTTACCGGGCATTAAAGCGGTAATATCTGGTTATACCGGCGGTGATAAAGAAAATCCAACTTATGAAGAGGTTTGCTCGGAAACGACTGGTCATTATGAAGCGGTGCAAATCACGTTTGATCCAACGATTTTCCCGTATGAAAGATTACTTGAACTGTATTGGCAACAAATTGATCCAACCGATACTGGTGGTCAATTTTACGATCGAGGCCAATCTTATCAGACGGCTATTTTTTATTATAATGAACAGCAGAAACAATTGGCCGAAGCTTCAAAAGAAAGATTGGAGAAAGAGGGGCCTTTTAAAGATCCAATCGTGACAAAGATATTACCAGCAAAAGCTTTCTATCCTGCAGAAGAGTATCATCAACATTATTATAAGAAAAATCCAACTCATTACCAGGCCTACCATCAAGGCTCAGGTAGAGCAGGATTTATTAAACAAAATTGGGGTGGGAAAAAAGATGAGTGAGAAAAAAGATTTGAAGAATAAATTAAATGAGATGCAATTTTATGTCACACAAAATAATGGTACGGAACCGCCATTTAGAAATGAATACTGGGATGAATTTAGAAAGGGAATATATGTTGACATCGTCTCAGGTAAGGCATTATTTAGTTCAACTGAAAAGTATGATGCAGGCTGTGGTTGGCCAAGTTTTACCAAACCAATAGAAGAGAAAGAAGTATTAGAAAAAGAAGACTACAGTCACAATATGGTTCGAACAGAGGTTCGCAGTAAGGAAGCTGATTCTCACTTAGGTCATGTGTTTAATGATGGGCCAGGTGAAAATGGATTAAGATATTGTATTAATTCGGCCTCTTTAAAATTCATACCCTATGAAGACATGGAGAAAGAAGGCTATGGGCGTTATCTGAAATTATTTGCTGAAGATGCTTAATATAAGTGTATTTAGACCAAGGAGGATTCACTTTAGTTGAATCCTTCTTTTTCATTTCCCAAGAAATCTTTTTCCGCTTGTGGAAAGGTTTTGAAAATGGTAAATTTATTGTAAAGTAAATATTATTTAAGAGGTGATGGATGCATCCATGAATGATCAAATGTTTAAAAAGAACTATTCGATGCAAACCTTACATAAAGCATTACAAATTCTACGATCTTTTTCTTATGAGCATAAAACTTTGTCATTAACAGAATTACATAAACGTACGGGCCTATCTAAACCTAGTTTGCAAAGATTGCTTTCTACACTTGTTTATGAAGGCTTATTACATAAAAATTCAGAAACAAAAAGATATCAGTTAGGATTAGAGTTATTGTTTTTAGGTCATTTAGTAGAAAAAAACACAAGTTTTTTAAACATAGCTGCCCCAGTAATGAAAGAAATGTGGGTAAAAATAGAAGAGTGCATTAGTTTAAATGTGATTGAAAATGAAAAAAGAAAGTGTATAGATTTTATCGCAAGCAGTCATCAACTACAAACGATGATTACGGTGGGACAAGAATCACCACTATATGCAGGCGCTTCAGCAAAGATATTATTGGCTTATTTCCCAGCAGACATCCAAAAAGAGTATTTAGCAAAAATCCAATTCGAACCTCTTTCAAGTACGACGATTATTGATAAAGATGTATTATATGAGGAGCTACAATCTATTCAACAAAGAGGATATGCCAAAAGTAATGGTGAAAGAGTGAAAGGTGCGATTTCATATAGCGCACCGATATTTAATCCTCAAAATGAAATTTTAGCAAGTATATCTATTACCATCCCGTCTGTTCGTATTGATGATTATGAAGAACAAGAGCTAGTTGAAACTGTCATTGAAGGAGCCAGGATTATAACAGGTAAGATACAGAAAAATTAGACTGATGTTATTTATTTCAATATCCCCCCATAATCATTTAATTTATCGCGCCATATCGAATGTACATGTGTTTGTTTTTTATTGGCAACCCCCTCTTTACTATAGATTTCTATCCAAATTTGCGGCCCATCAATACGAAAGTAACTACCCGGTCGCTTGATTGAAGTTGAACCAGCCCAAGCAATCGTCGTTTTCTGTAGTTGTTCCTGAGATAAATACGTGTGTAGCAATGCCTTTCTTGCTTCATAAGGTGCATGAGCGACCCATTCCTCAATCAAGTGTTTTACTTGTATTTGTTGCTCCGTGTTTAGATTTTTTATAAGTAAACCTTCCTGAGTGGGGAACGATTGGTCATATCCGGGGCCAAGTAAAATGTCGTTAAACTCGTCATTAAGTTTACTTTGCTGTTTTTGCTCATTACATAGAGATAATAAGAGTGCATGGACAGCATTTACTTTTGCATCCATTGGATGATACGTACGATTATTTATTTGAAACATACGAGGTTGCGTCCCCGTAAACTCAGGGGTAATCGTTGTTTTAGAACGGTTAATGAAAATATTCTCTGCAAGATGATGCCCTGTTAGTTGAATCATCCAAGGTTTTGTATAGGAAGGGTTTCCATGTATAGAGATATAATATTCTTGTGCCCCCCATTTAAATGGAGGGTTCTTGATTGTTGTTGATAAAAAGTAATCAGCTTTAATGATTTCTGTCATATGTTCAAAGCCAAGCGGACTGAGATTTGCTTGAAGTAATAGCATGGCGAGTATAAAACTTTGTGTATTTAGTTCAGATAAGGGGACGCCATTTCTACTTGCTTGATTAATAGGTAAATTAGACCATTTATGTGCAATTGCCTTATTTAGTGGAAGAATCATCTCTTCTTTTTGTTCTTCATTTAAACTTTCGAAAAGTTGATGTGCAAGTTCAACTGATTCTTCCTTACTTGTGATATGGGGTTCATCTAAGAGATGGTTGAGTTGTTCAAGAATGTAATCTTGTTCATGTAATTCTGCTGCTGTTGGAGAAAAAGAGGCAAGCACATGATTGGAATATATGAAGGCTATGAAAACGAGTGATACTAAACATCGATACATGAGAAAAACTCTCCCTGTCCTTTTTTGTTAATGTGTGTAAAGCAAGGAGAGCTCATTCACTTATTTTGAAAAACGGTCTAGTTCGTACCCTCGGTTATGATCGTTGAAAGAAATATTTCCGCTTTACCTGATTCATTAAAGATGGATTTTTGCTTGGATACAGTAAATGTAACTTGATGAATACCTTTCTCTAAACCGCTTGATATATATAGATGTCTTTCTTTTTCTAAAGGCCACCACGTTGATAATGTTCGTACAGGTTGACCGTCAATATAAATATCTAGCATGCCTCCTGCAGGGTGACTCTTCACCTTCATCCCGAGAAAAGTTCCGGAGAAGGAAAATTTGATTGTTTCTCCAGCATTTTCACTGTACCAGTAAATACCTTTATATGGATGGCTGGCATGTGTGTAGGCAGAAGATTGTTGTAAGGCGATATTCACGTCATCATGAAGAGGAGCAGCTAGAACAGCTATTTGCGTATCCTGATTCATCAACTTTTGTGTTTCTTGAAAAATCGCTTCGGCATAAAGTTGATAGCCTCTATCGTTTGGATGTACAAGGTCTGTGGTTAATTCAAAAGCAGAATAAGTTGATTCACTAAATACAGGGCGTAAATCAATATTCTTAGCTAAATAATGGGCTGAGATGTCTGTGATCTTTTGAATGAATAATTCATTATCTAAAGGTGATTCCGTTAATGTATATATTTCTGTATCAGGATAATCTTTCTTTACTTGTCTAAGAAGTCCCTCATAAAATTGGGCAAACTGCTTTTCGTTCATATATTTTCGGTCATTTTCCCCGAACACAATAAAAGTTAAATCGATGCTTCCAAGGTGCGGAGTGGCGTTCAGCTTATTTAACCCTTCAAAAGCAGTGCTTCCGCTTTGTACAACCATATGACGCTTAAAATCAACATCATATGTATCTTTCATTTTATTTTCCCATATTTGAAACCATCTTTTATTCGGCTCTGATGCTCCTGATCCTCTACCAATACTATCACCAATGATTAAATAGTTAATTGTTTTTTCGCTTCCTACTTTTTCATAAAAATTCTCTACTGATTGATCTCCCTCCACTTTAGGTTCTTGAAAGAATTGAAATAAAAATATAAATCCAATACATAACATGGAACATAGGAGGAGTGATTTTCTTTTCATTCTTTGTACTCCTTTAAATATGACAATTTTAGATTACCCCATTTATCTTGTAATTAAATTGTATGAGATGAAAACGCTTTACGTCTAGAGGAAAAAGAAAAAAACTGACATTCTAAAAAAATTGGGCAAAAACACATGCAGGACAAGAACCTATGTCATATGATGATTTTGAAAATGCCTAAAACAAAAAGAGGAGTGAAATGATTATGAATTACGGATATGGATGCGATCCTTGTGCTCAACAAGTTCAACCTTATTATAGTTATCCAGTAGGTGGATACGGTGGTTGTGGAAATGGAGCATTCGGTGGCTTTGCGTTAATTGTAGTATTATTTATCTTGTTAGTAATCATCGGTGCTAGCTGGTGCGGTAACTGGTAATAATAAAGAATAAAGAATAAAGAATAAGGAGGGGCTTTTAGGAGTCTCTCTTTTTTTTCATCAACATATTTGTCAGTGAATAACAAATGGAAAATCGTTGAGCGATTATTAACAAGATTTCATGTATCCTGTCGAAATGAGATGAAAATTACGGTAAAATAGAAAGAAAAAAGTGGATGTGTACATTGATGTTTCCTAAAAGATTACAATCAGGAGATGAAATCAGAATCATTGCTCCTTCAAGAAGTATGGCTGTCATAAAGGGTGAACAAAGAAAATTAGCAGAAGAACGGTTAGCTAATTTAGGATTTAATATAACATATGGTCAATATGTCCTCGAACATGATGATTTTTTTAGTACAAGTATTGAGCAAAGAGTGGCAGATATACATGATGCGTTTGGTGACCCGAATGTTAAAGCGATTATAGCTGGTATAGGCGGTTATAATACCAATCAATTATTAAAATCAATTGATTATTCATTAATTAAAAACAACCCAAAGGTTTTTTGTGGGTATAGTGATATAACAGCATTGCTAGCTGCCATTCATCATAAGACGGGCTTAATTACATACTCCGGCCCTTTCTTTGCTGATTTTGGTATAAAATATGGGTTTGAATATACACTCAATAGCTTCCTTCAAGCAGTAACGACTGATGGCATGTATGAAATTGAGCCTGCGGATAAATGGAGTGATGATCCATGGCATCTGGAGCAAGATGAAAAGCAGTATATAGCATCCGAAGGCTATCTTGTACTTCAGCAAGGAGAGGCAAGCGGAAAATTAATAGGTGGAAATTTATCAACATTAACGTCATTACAAGGGACAGAATATATGCCTTCATTGAAAGATGCGATTATCTTTATTGAGGATAATGAAGAATCACATCCCTTTCTTTTTGAACGGGGGCTGCAATCTCTGCTACAGCAAAAAGAGGCGAATGAGATAAAAGCGATCCTTATCGGGAGATTTCAAAAGGAATCACAGGTTACTGAATATTTCTTAAAGAAAATGATTGAATCGAAAAAGGAAATGAGCGGCGTTCCAATTATTGCTAATATTGACTTTGGACATACAAATCAAGCTGCGACGATTCCGTTTGGATCGTATGCCACCATTAAAGCGGAAAAAGAAGATGTGGAGATTTTTGTAGGTGAATAGATAGGGAAAACAGTGTGCCCATGAAATTGGGTATACTGTTTTTAATACACAAATCAAGCTGACTTCACACTTAGAGCCTTCATCAAATCCCTCATTTCAGTTCATAACAATGGCAACTAAAATATTCTTTTAAATCTTTAAGAAAGTTTTACATTTCTCAAACATACAATTGAAATAAAAACATAAATCAATCTGATTCGCCCGCTCCAAAAAAATAATAATACTTCATTGCTCGTTTACCTCACATGTTATTGGTAGGTTTTAGCGGGTTTTCTTTATGTACTTTTGAATGCTCGATTAGTAAGGGGGATGGGGATGGACCGCACATATTTAATCAAACCTGTAATAGATGCAGAGTATCCAATGATTGATTATGGCAAAGGTGTATATTTGTACGATAGTGAGGGGAAGGAATATCTCGATGCTTCATCTGGAGCGATTACGGCAAATATCGGTCATGGAGTTCAGGAAATTATTGATGCAATGACAGAACAGGCTAAGCGAGTATCTTTTGTATATCGCTCACAGTTCACAAGTGAGCCAGCTGAAAAGTTAGCCAAGAAAATAGCTAGTTTATCCTTCCCAGAGTTGAATTGGTGTTTCTTTGTCAATAGCGGGTCGGAAGCAACAGAAACGGCCATGAAAATTAGTATTCAATATTGGCAAGAAAAAGGTGTGATGACCAAGACAAAGGTTTTATCTAGATGGATGAGTTATCACGGAATCACATTAGGTGCACTTTCTATGTCAGGGCATACTGGGAGAAGAGCGCGGTTTATTCCCCTATTGGAAGATTTTCCAGTGATTCAACCTCCTTATTGTTACAGGTGTCCGTACAATAAAGAAGCTCCTGAGTGTGGTTACCTCTGTGCAAATGAGTTAGATAATATTATTAGAAGGATAGGGAGTGAGCATATTGCTGCCTTTATAGCGGAGCCGATTATTGGGGCATCGGGGGCAGCTATCACTCCACCGCAAGATTATTACAAGATTATTAAAGAGATTTGTGAGCGCCATCAAATCTTATTTATTGCAGATGAAGTAATGACTGGATTTGGACGCACAGGCACAATGCTCGCTTGTGAGCAGTGGGGTGTTGAACCAGATATCGTTACATTAGGTAAAGGGATGGGTGCGGGATACACGCCGATTGCTGCTACTTTAGTCGGTGATCATGTGATGGAACCGATTGTTTCAGGTTCTAAGACAATTATGGGGGGGCATACTTTGAGTGCTAACCCTCAAGCCTGTGCCGTTTCACTCGCTGTCATAGAATATTTAGAAAAGAATAAAATTATACCTGAAGTAAAGAAAAAAGGTGAATATTTAAAAGCAAAGTTGTTACAACTACAAAAAAGTTTCTCATTTATCGGGGATATAAGGGGAAGAGGTTTAATGCTGGGGATAGAGTTTGTCCAGAACTTTGTAGAAAAGAAGCCATTCCCTAGGGCAATGAAAGTAACCGAAAGTATGATTAGTATTGCTCAACATCATGGGTTACTTGTTTATCCTGCTGGTGCAGGTTCAGACGGTGTGAATGGGGATGCAATTATGATTGCCCCCCCTTTGAATATTACTTATAAAGAAATGGATGACTTAATTCAACGCTTGCAAGAAACCTTACAGCAATTTACGAACTTTTATTTAAACGAAGTCGAGTTAAAGTTAGAAGGTGATGAAGAGTGAAACAGGCACTCAATAAAGTTTCATCTATTGAAGAAGTGGATCACTTATTTTTTGATGGTATGACATTAATGTATGGTGGTTTTGGTGGGGTAGGATCACCGCCGACACTGATTGAAGCGATTAAGCAAAAAGGGGTCTCACAGTTAAAGCTTATTGGTAACGATACTGGGTTTCCTCATATTGGTATTGGAAAAATCGTTAGCCTCGGCCGTGTATCTCACATAATTACTTCTCATATCGGCTCTAATCCGATTGCAGGCCAATTAATGACAGATGGGAGGCTGGCGGTTGAATTTTCTCCACAAGGGATACTGGCAGAGCGTATCAGAGCAGGCGGTATGGGGTTGCCAGGAATTTTATCAGATATTGCCATCGATAATGATATCGTACAAAAGGGCAAGGTTTTTTGTGAAATCGGTGAAAAGCGCTATATGGTTGAAACGGCGTTAACAGCGGATATTAGTATCGTTTATGCTAAGAAGGCAGATACATTTGGTAATCTCATTTTTGATAAAAGTGCAAGAAATACGAATCCACTTTGTGCGATGGCAGGAGACATTACCATTGCTGAAGTAGAAGAAATTGTTCCAGTTGGAAGTTTACAGGCAGAAGAAATCATTACGCCTGGTGTATTTGTTGATTATATCATTCAATCTGAGGGGGTGGACTGGAAATGGGCTTGGCAATAGAAACGCGTAATCGTATGGCCAAAAGAGCAGCTGCAGAAATCCAATCTGGAATGGTTGTGAATCTTGGCATAGGTATACCCTCATTAGTACCTAATCATCTCCCTCGAGATTTTGCCGTCATGTTTCATGCAGAGAATGGCATTATTGGGATGGGACCGAGCCCAATCCATGGTGAAGAAGATGAAAACTTATGCAATGCTGGTGGATTTCCTGTTTCTTTAGTTGCAGGTGGTTCTTATTTTGATAGCGCGCTCGCTTTTGGCATGATTCGTAGGGGTAAGGTGGATTTAACCATTTTAGGATCATTACAAGTGAGTGAAACCGGTGATTTAGCTAATTGGATTGTCCCGGGTAAAAAGGTACCGGGGATGGGGGGTGCGATGGAGCTTGCCCAAAAAGCGAAAAAAGTGATTGTCGTCATGAATCAAACGGATAAACACGGTCAATCAAAAATTGTGCAAAAATGTAGTCTTCCTTTAACCTCAACTGCTTGTGTCAATATGGTTATTACAGATATGGCAGTTTTTTCGGTTGAGAAAAATCGTGGATTAGTTCTTCATGAGGTCTTTAAACCTCATACTATTGATGAAGTATTACAACTTACTGATGCCACTGTGTCACTCCATGACAAGATTATTTTTTCATAGGGCAAAGGAAAATACTTAGCATTAGCGAATAACTGAAAAGAAAGCACTTTTTTTCCTTCTTATACATGATTCAAGCTTTTTCACCATCGACGATATCTTTAAAGGAGTGGGGCTTCGATGAATGAAGATTTAAAACTCAAAGACTGGTTAAATGAAAATCGAGCGAGGGGTACACGTTTTTTACAAAGGCTTGTTCAAGAAAAGAGTACGCGTGGACACGAGAGTAGTGCACAAGCAATTATTATCGAAAAATGCCGTAAATTAGGGCTTGCCCTCGATATATGGGAAATTGGAGATGAAGAGCTGCTTAAACATCCTGCTTATTGTTCTGATAGAAAGGATTATAGTGGTAATCCGAATGTAGTCGCTGTTCTAAAGGGCAAAGGAGACGGCAAATCAATCATTTTAAATGGTCATATTGATGTTGTACCAGAAGGGGATATAAATGACTGGACAGATGATCCGTATAGTGGGCATATCCAAGAAGGTAAAATGTACGGTAGAGGTACAACAGATATGAAAGGTGGAACAGCCGCATTACTACTCGCTTTAGAAGCGATTATTGCTTCAAATATTAAACTGAAAGGTGATGTTATCTTTCAAAGTGTGATAGAAGAAGAAAGTGGAGGAGCAGGAACATTAGCAGCTGTTTTACGAGGTTACCAAGCGGACGGCGCGATCATCCCAGAGCCTACTAATATGAAAGTATTTCCAAAGCAACAAGGCTCAATGTGGTTTCGTGTATCTGTGAAAGGTAAATCAGCACATGGTGGCACCAGATATGAAGGAATCAATGCCATTGAAAAATCGATGTTAATCATAGAAGGACTTCAGCAGCTAGAGAGAGTGCGAAATGCGAGAATTGACGATCCTTTATATAAAAATATACCCATTCCTGTGCCAGTGAATATTGGCAAAATTAAGAGTGGAGATTGGCCATCCTCTGTACCGGATATAGCTATAATTGAGGGCAGAATCGGTGTAGCTCCTCATGAGAGAATGGAAGACGTAGAAAAAGAATTAGAAGCGGCCATTGATGAGGTGTGTGAGAAAGATGGATGGCTATCAGAAAATATCCCAAGTATTGAATGGTTTGGAGGCAGGTGGCAACCGGGGAATCTAGAAAGTGATCATCCATTAATCACTACTGTCGGTAAAGCTTTTGAAAGGGTGACAAATAAAGAAGCAATCATTGAAGCATCTCCGTGGGGAACGGACGGAGGCATCTTATCAAACGTTGGTCATACACCGGTTGTTGTCATTGGTCCAGGTGTCACAGCTTCTGCTCATGATGCTAATGAATATATTTTTTTAGACGACGTATTTGAGGCTGCTGAGGTCATTGCCCTCTCCATTGTTTCATGGTGTGGCATGGTTGAAGAGTAAATAGATAGTTGCTTAGGTTAGTTGTTGGTTGCAGTAGGGTAAATAATAGATAAACAAACATTATTAAAAGATTAGTAGGAGGCAATTTAGATGCAGCAATTATTATGGATTAACGGAAAACATAAAAATACGCAAACATTAAAAGCACTAAAAAGTCCTTATAACCAAGAGGTAATAGCAGAAATCGCTCAAGCTTCATCAAATGAAGTAGAAGAGGCGATAGAAGCAGCAAATGAAGCGGCGAAAAAAATGAGAGAAATGCCTGCTTATCAAAGAGCAGAGATATTAGAATCAGTTGTTGAACAATTAAAGGCGCAAAAACAAAATTGTGCTGAGATTATTGCAAAAGAAGCAGCCAAACCGATAAAAGCGGCATTAGCAGAAGTAGAGCGGACCATTATGACCTATCGATTTGCCGCTCAAGAAGCAAGGAATATCCAAGGTGAAACAATCCCTATGGATGCGGCTCCAGGAGGAGAGGGAAGGGTGGCTTACACCGTCCGCGAACCACTTGGGGTTATTGCTGCGATTACCCCTTTCAATTTTCCTATGAATCTTGTTGCTCATAAGGTTGGTCCTGCAATTGCAGCTGGAAATGCTGTTGTGCTTAAACCAGCAAGTCAAACTCCGCTATCAGCCTATAAAATCGCCGAAATGTTTCAAGAAGCAGGTCTTCCAGCAGGTGCGCTCAATGTTGTTACAGGGAGCGGGAGTGTAATCGGCGATGTTTTCACCAGTGATGAACGAATTGCGATGATTACTTTTACGGGCTCGCCTGCAGTTGGAAAATCAATTAAAGAAAATGCTGGTTTAAAAAGGGTGACGCTTGAATTAGGATCCAATTCAGCTGTAGTTGTTGATGAACATACAAATATTGAAAGAATCGTACCTCGGATTGTTGCTGGAGCTTATAATTTTCAAGGTCAAGTGTGTATTTCCGTACAAAGAGTCTTCGTTCATCAAAATGTTTTTGCTTCTTTTGTGAAAGCCTTTGTCGCTGAAACCAAAAAGCTTCATTTAGGAAACCCCCTCGATGACCGAACAGATGTATCAGCTTTGATATCTGAAGACGATACAGTGAGGGCTTCAGCATGGATTGATGAAGCGATAAGGAATGGTGCCGAGTTAGCATATGGAGGAAGAGAAGAAGAGGGTGTACTGCAACCAACTGTATTATTAAATACAAGGTTGGATGATAAAGTTTCTTGTGAGGAAGCCTTTGCCCCTGTCGTCCATATTAATGAGTTTGCTTCATTTGATACTGCACTTGATTGGGTGAATCAATCTAAATATGGATTGCAAGCAGGTGTGTTTACAAATGACTTGCAAAGAGCGTTTCAGGCTGCGAAAAAGCTGCACGTTGGCGGTGTGATGATTAATGATTTCCCAACATTTAGAGTAGATCATATGCCATATGGAGGCGTGAAGGAAAGTGGAACAGGTAGAGAAGGAATAAAATATGCGGTGGAAGAAATGACTGAAATGAAACTAGTAAGCTTTCGCTTAGAGTAGGGAACCAAATGAGTAACAGAATATGAAGGCTCGGCGAAAGCCGGGCTTTTTCTATAATGGAGGGCGAAAAATGGTAGAAATCATACAGGAAAAACTGTGTACAAATCATTACGTAATGGACGTTGTAAAGGATTTCTATAATAAACGAATAAGGATTGATGATTATCGTGGTGATATGTGCGCAATCATAAAAAAAATAACTGAAGTTTCCGATGAACATGAGATTGAAAAGGTAATAATTAAAGCAAGAAAGGAGGATTTTGAAACGCTGATACAGAATGGTTTTCTATGTGAAGCTACCATAAATCGCTATTTTCTTGGGTCTGATTTATTCTTTTTCTGTAAGTATTATCAAACAGAAAGAAGAAGAAGTGATGACTGGATAAAAGAAGATGAGATTGTTGAAAATGTTTCTAAATTGTCAAAGGGGTTTCAAATAAATATCCCACCCGCAGACTATCAATTAAGAAGAATGACAGAAAATGATGCCAAAGGGTTGGCTACACTTTATCGGGCTATATTTGAAGTATATCCAACGCCTCTTCATGACCCCGAGTATATTAAGAAAACAATGAATGATGGTACGATTTATTTTGGTTATGTTTATGCAGATGAAATTGTAAGCGCTGCTTCAGCAGAAGTAAATAATGAGTATAAAAACGCAGAGCTAACGGATTGTGCTACTTTAGTGGAACATCGTAAGCATGGACTAATGAAAGTGTTATTACAGAGATTAGAGAAGGAACTTGCAAATGATGGAATCTATTGTGCTTATTCGATTGCTCGTTCTTTATCTTTTGGTATGAACGCAGCCCTACACCAATTAGACTACGTCTATCGTGGAAGGTTAGGAAAGAATTGTTATATTTTTAATAAACTCGAGGATATGAATGTTTGGGTAAAAGATTTATCAACAACGATTTTAAAATAATTTGCCCAAAAGTTGGCAGTGTATGACAAATTTTCGGCACCTCATCTGTATTTATGGAATAGAGGGGGAATGAGATTGACAAGCGAGTACGGTATTTCTAAAGAGGTCTTATCAGCAATTTTAAATAGCATAGACGAAGGGATTCATGTTGTTGATCAACATGGCTATACGATCTACTACAATGAGATAGCGGCCAAACATGATGGTTTAAAAATAGAAGAAGTGTTAGGAAGACCACTTTTAGACGTTTTTCCCTCGTTAAACAAAAATACGAGCACATTGTTTAATGTCATGCAAACTCAGCAACCAATGATCAATGAACAGCAAAGTTATGTGAACTTATATGGAAAACAGATTGAGACCGTCAATACTACTTTACCGATCGAGCTTGATGGGAAAGTTGCTGGTGCGGTTGAAATTGCGAAAGATTATTCGCGAATTAAAGAACTGAATGATAGTTTGATTGATTTAAGATCAAAAGTAAAAAGTAAAAGAAAATCAGCAACAAGTCATTCACATGCAACCAAATATACCCTTGATAGCTTATTAACAGAAGATGAGAAAATGATAGCGGTAAAAAACGAAGCAAAAAAACTAGCGCGTTCACAGTCACCGATGCTTGTAATTGGGGAAAGTGGAAGCGGAAAGGAATTATTTGTTCAAGGAATACATGATGCATCACTCTCGGCAAATGCTCCCTTTATTGCACAAAACTGTGCTGCTATTCCAGAATCTTTATTAGAAAGTGTCTTATTCGGGACAACGAAAGGAAGCTATACTGGTGCCATGGATCGGCCAGGATTATTCGAGTTGGCTGATGGAGGCACATTATTTTTAGATGAAATTCATGCGATGCCTATTGAGCTACAAGCGAAGCTATTACGTGTGTTAGAAGATGGTCAAGTGAGGAGATTAGGAAGCACAACAAACACATATGTGAACTTTCGCGTCATTGCGGCAATGAATATTCACCCTCAAATTGCCCTAGCAGAAGGGAACATACGAGCAGACTTATTCTACCGTTTAAATGTACTCACGTTTGAATTATTACCTTTAAGAGAAAGGAAAAAAGACATTGTTTTCTTAACTGAACATTTCATTAAGCAATATAACGAGCAATTTTTAAAAAATATTACTGGTCTAGACCCACAAGTACAGCAGTTTTTTTTCAAGTACAAATGGCCAGGAAATGTCAGGGAACTTAAGCATACGATCGAATATATGATGAATGTGTGTAATGGATCAGTCCTGACTATTCAAGATCTCCCTCTAATGCTTAAACAATATGTACAAGAAAAGAAAGACACTACTAAACAAACTGACTTTGCCCTGCGTCCCGCTTTAGCCAAATTGGAGAACCAATTAATAGAGGAAGCCATCAACCAGACAGAGGGAAATATATTAAAAGCAGCTAAATTGTTACAAATTCCAAGGCAAACGCTTCAATATAAACTACAAAGGCTTGAAGTGATATCAGGTGCTAAAGATGATATGGGATGACTAAGCTTTGACATAATAAATGTTCTTCTTAAAGTGCCGAATAATCGGCATTTTTTTATGACCACCATTTTTTAAAAGCCCTTCTATTAGCTGTTCCCTCCATTTGTATCCACTGTGTAGGTGTTCGCATATCTTATTCTTAGAATGAAATAGTTGGCATGGCTTTTGCATAATAAAATTGACGACTACTTTGAAGGGGGAAATCATGTGAAACAGTTTTTGTATAAGCCAAAAAGGCATTGGAAGGATATCGAACTTTGGAAAGACGTACCTGAGGAAAAATGGAACGATTGGTTATGGCAACTAACCAATACGATAAGAACGTTAGATGATTTAAAAAAGGTTATTGATTTAACGCCTGAAGAAGAAGAAGGGGTTAAAATATCAACGAAAACCATTCCATTGAATATTACACCTTATTATGCCTCACTTATGAGTCAAGATGATCCACGCTGTCCGATTCGCATGCAATCTGTACCCATTTCAGAAGAAATTCATAAAACCAAATATGATTTGGAAGATCCACTTCATGAGGACGAGGATTCGCCTGTTGCTGGATTGACTCATCGTTATCCAGATCGTGTCCTCTTCTTAGTAACTAATCAATGTTCTATGTATTGCCGTTATTGTACAAGGAGAAGGTTTTCCGGTCAAATTGGCATGGGTGTGCCGAAGAAACAATTAGATGATGCAATTGAGTATATTAGAAACACACCTGAAGTTCGTGATGTCCTCATATCTGGAGGAGATGGTCTATTAATCAACGATAAAATACTTGAGTATATTTTAAAAAGCTTGCGAGAAATTGATCACGTGGAAATTATTAGAATTGGTACAAGAGCACCTGTCGTATTCCCGCAAAGAATCACGGAGAATCTATGTAATATTTTGAAAAAGTATCATCCAGTCTGGTTAAATACCCATTTTAATACATCGATTGAAATTACTGAAGAATCGAAAAAGGCTTGTGAAATGTTAGCAAATGCTGGTGTGCCAGTAGGTAATCAATCAGTTATTTTGGCAGGAATCAATGATAGTGTAGCAATTATGAAGAAACTGATGCATGACTTAGTTAAGATTAGGGTAAGGCCGTATTATATTTATCAGTGTGACTTATCTGAAGGGATTGGCCATTTCCGTGCACCTGTTTCAAAAGGGTTAGAGATTATTGAAGGCTTGCGAGGTCATACTTCAGGATATGCTGTGCCAACCTTTGTGGTCGATGCGCCAGGAGGAGGAGGGAAAATTTCTCTTCAGCCGAATTACTTGATCTCACAAAGTGCTGATAAAGTAGTCTTAAGAAACTTTGAGGGAGTAATTACGACTTATCCAGAGCCTGAAAACTATGTCGCAGGTAAAGCTGATGATTATTTCCAAGGTGTATATGGAGATATGGAAGATATGAAATCAAAAGTAGGTATTGCGGGCCTATTGAATGATGAAGCATTTAATCTTGTCCCAGAAGGATTATCAAGATTAAATCGTCGTGATAATTATGACCATGATCCATCTCATAGTAATTTGAAGAATCGTAGGGAAAAACGTGACGAGTTAAAAGAAAAGAAATACCAAGCAGAACAAAAGAAAAGGTCAGAGTCGGAAACGGCAGCTTCTAATGAGTGAGGTGATAACAATGCAAAGCCATTGTACATGGTGTGATAGTAAGCATATTGAAGAGACAAAAGCCAGTGTGTTTTGGGAGCTCCCAGATGGCACAAAAGCAATAGAAATTACCCAAACACCATCTATTTTGTGCCAAGACTGTGATATGGAATATCAACCTGATGAACAAGTTAAAGAAATTGAAGATCAACTTTTTTTAATTGATACGAAAACAATAGATAAGGAGATTTCTTTTGCTGAATTGATGGCTAGACCACGATTGCTTAAGAGAAATTATTTTGATTTCTCTCATTTAGATTAACCTAATGCTTGATTTGTTATTAACTTTCCTTCATGATGTAGAAAAACGGATTAAAGGAAGTTGGTACGATGGCAAAATCTTTTTATCATTTTTTAATGACCTACCGCCATCCTGAACCAAAGGATGAAATAAGTATTTTTGCAAACGATGCTTACCTTGATCATAGTTTTCCTAAAATGTCTAAGAACTATCAAGAAATCAGTTCTTACCTTGAGTTAAACGGATCTTATTTAGCAACGATGACTGTCTTTGATGAAGCGTGGGAACTATATAATCATAAGGGATAAATGCTTAGTATTACCCAATTTCTTCTCCTATGATTCTATTAACAATGGTGTAGACTTACGTTTCATATAAGAAAGTAGGAAGTAAATTTAAAAGTACCTTATAGAGTAGATACGTAAAACAATCTACCTAAAGGTGCTTTTTATTTATCATTGACTTGGGTAATGACCACCATGTTTTATACCCCGAGCAAGTAACATAATATCTTTGATAGAATCAAGGACCATAATCATCATAAGAAGTGAAGGACATGTTTATTTAATGGATTGACTCATAATAAATGCAAATATAATATTAAGAATAAATTGACAATTACAAATAGTTTTAATAAAATGTTAGTTAATAAGCTATGCATACACCCAAATCTTCGTTAAGAGGGGTGATAGGAAAGAGATATTTTTAGAAAAAGGCTGTAGGAATAGGTTGATGTCTAAACGCCCGTTTGCCATACCCTAATCATAAGACGAATAGATTAGTATTTTTTACCTTGTTATATAACGTCTACATACATGTATAAATGTATGGGGGAGTTTGAAGTTTCTATACCGTAAAAGAAGGTGGGAATTTAAACTAAGGGTGAATGAAACTTATTATAGAACTTATCTCAAGAGTTTTCCCGAAAGAATATTTTTTTTAAGTTTATATATAACATCTATATACATGTATATATGTGAGGAGAGTTATGATGACTATTAATCGTGAAAGTTATATCCCTTTGTATAAACAAATTGCTCAAGACCTTCAAAGGAAGATTGAGAATAACATCTTTGAGCCAGGTCAGAGATTACCTAGTGAACATGAATTAACGGAAGAATATGGGGTAAGCAGATTAACGGTTCGTAAATCAATAAAACTTTTATTGGAAGAAGACCTAATTATCATTCAACAAGGAAAAGGTATGTATGTTAAATTTCCAATCATTCAGACGGACATTATGAACGATGTATTGGACGTGCAAAACTTTAGAGGGTTTTATGAAACTTTAACAGGTCAAGGTCTAAATGTGAAAATAAAATTAGTTAAATACGGTGAAGAAAAGATTTCAAAAAATATTGCCGAAGCACTAGAATGTTCGATGGATACTAAGATACGTACAATATACCGAATATTTTACTTAAAAGATATGCCGATCGCTTTTAACATTACCTATTTATCTCCTGAATTAGTTTTTACAGAAGAGATGATTGAAGAAGTGGAGGACCAACCATTAAGTACATTATTAAAAACAAGCAAAGATAATTCTCAGCTAGGTCTTGAGGAAATAAGATGTTCAATAGGGGTACGTCCTGTTACGAAGGAAATAGCAAATAGGCTAAACGTCCCTAATAACCAACCTCTAATGACATTAAGCAGAGTATTTTACTATAAAGATGCTTCCCCTCTTGTAGCAGGGCTCATGTATCTAAATACAGACTGTTATCAATTCACCATTAGAAGTAACAGTAAAGATAATAATGATAAGCCAACTTTAGAGATGTTATCAATTTACTGAAAAAAATAAATTTAAAATTAGGGGGGAATATTTTAATATGAAAAAAATGAAAGCGCGTTCATTCGTTGTTGTTTTGCTAGTTACATTAGTAATGCTAGTTTTATCTGCGTGTAATTCATCAGATGTTGCATCTTCGTCTGAAAAAGCAAAAGGAGAAAATGATGGCTTACCAGAGAATTATCCTCATAAATCTATTGATGCACTTGTTGGTTTTGCTCCTGGTGGTGGTCAAGACCTAATTATGCGTACAACAGCACAAATTTTTAATGATGCAGAGATAATAAAACAATCTTTTGTCGTCACAAATAAAACAGGCGCTGGAGGTCGTATAGCAAGTGAAGAACTAGCGAGGCAAAAAAGTGATCCTTACAAGTTAATAGTGATTCCTGAATATGGCCCAGGTTGGGACCCTAGACTTAGTTTAAAGTTTTCTGATTTTCAACCCATTGCTTCCCTGGCTACTAGTGAACTATTTATCTATGTCCATAAAGACTCTCCATATGAAACGATAGAGGAGTTGTTAAGTTCATTAAAATCGGAAAAAGATGTAACGATTGGTACGCTCGGTCCAATTGATGGTGGTGAAGCCTTTAAATGGGATCTAATCAAACAAGGGGCAGGCATTGATAAATTAAACTTCGTTCCAATGGAAGGGGCTTCTGAAGGCTTGACGGCTGTACTCGGTGGCCAAATCGATACAACCTTAGGTGTACTTCCATTAATTAATGACTATATCAAAACAGGTGAAGTGCGAGTGTTAGCTGTCCTTTCAGAAGAACGCTCCAAAGATTTACCAGATGTCCCTACTTTAAAGGAATCGGGAGTGGAGGTTGCTTTCCATCGATATACAGGAATATGGACAGGTGGAGACGTTTCAGCTGAGGTTGTTAATTATTGGGCAGAAAACCTAAAGAAAATGACTGAAACAGATAACTGGAAAACATTCTTAAAGAACCGAGGTTTGTCTCCTTATTATCTAAATACAGAAGAATATACAAAATTAGTTGAAGAAGAAGGGGTGGAGTTTAAAAAATATTTGGAAGATTTAGAAAAATAATTTCAGTTTTAAAAAGAATTTGAAAGTAAGCAATTCAATATCATTTATCATTCCTCTAAAGGAGGTTTCGTATGTTCGTTGAGCGCTATTTTGGTTTGTTTTTATTGTTTATTAGTATTGTTTTTCTCATCATGTCGTTTGGTTTACCAGTATATTCGACTAATCTGGGAGCGGTTGGAGCAGGCTTTTTTCCACGAATCATTTCCATATTAATATTCCTGTTTCTTTGCTTCCACCTTATTCAGGTAATGAGACTAAAGAAAAAAGAGTCAGAAGAAGAAGTGGATAAAAAAATCCGATTTCAACAAGTTTTCCTTATCCTCCTTCTTGCAGTGACGATTGGATTATCGTACTTCATTGGAATGCTAGCAAGTATAGGGGTTTTTATGTTCACCATTTTAGCATTTGTACAGAAAATACCTTGGTTTAAAGCGTTTACCTTTACCATTGTCGTTTTGATTTTGATGTATTTGATTTTTGAATTGTGGTTAGATAGTCCGCTGCCATTGGGTATTTTTGGATGAAAAATAATTGATTTCTGGGGGTGAGATTTTGTTATCGGAATTATTAACTGGATTTACAACGATGCTTTCAAGTCCAGAAGCAATGCTGTGGTGTTTAATTGGTGTAACTTTAGGCACAATCATCGGTGCATTACCTGGCTTGGGTCCTATTACCGGCATGGCCCTTCTGTTACCTTTAACGTTTAAGATGGACCAGTTAAGTTCTTTAATTTTATTAATGAGTATTTATTTAGGATCGATGTATGGGGGACGGATTAGTTCAATCTTAATCAACGTACCTGGTGATGGTGGCGCCATTGTGACAACATTCGATGGTTACCCATTGGCGAGAAAAGGAAAAGCCGGGTATGCCTTAACATTAAGTGCGATTGCTTCATTTGTTGGGGGCGTTTTTGGATTTGCGGGTATGGTATTTTTAACCACCATCCTTGCTAGATATGCACTCATGTTTGGACCCACGGAATATTTCTCACTCATCTTATTTACGTTAATTGTAGCTTGTGGGTTAACGCAAAAAAACCCATTAAAACCAATTATCGCTACATTGTTAGGACTATTACTATCAACTATCGGAACAGATATGGTTACAGGTGAGGAACGTTTAACTTTTGGCTTTGTGGAATTATGGGATGGAATGAATATCGCTGTCATCGGTATTGGGCTTTTCGGTATTTCAGAAGTACTGTTTAGGCTTGAAGAGAAAGTAACTACAAGAGGGATGAAGACAGATATAAAATTCTCCTCTTTATTTCCAAAAGTAAGTGAGGTTGTTAGTAACACGGGTTCGATGATAAGAGGATCAATTATCGGATTTATCGTAGGGGTTTTGCCGGGACCCGGTGGTCTTCTATCCACGTTTTTGTCTTATACTGTCGAGAAAAAACTGTCGAAGAAACCTGAGGAGTTTGGAAAAGGTGCCCCTGCTGGATTGAGTGGTCCAGAAGCTTCCAATAATGCGTCAGTAGGTGGTGCACTTATTCCTACATTTGCTTTAGGTATACCTGGTTCCGCTTCTGCAGCCATATTGATGGGGGGACTCCTTATGGTTGGCTTACAGCCTGGGCCGCTATTATTTGAAAATTCTTCAACCATCGTGTGGGCATCTTTTGCAGGCTTTTTCATTGCAAATGTATTGCTGTTAGTATTAAACGTTGCTTTTGTGCCAGCCTTTGCCTTTTTAATCCAAAAAATCGAACTGTTCCTAGTTCCATTTATTGCTGCATTTTGTTTTATTGGTGTTTATATGATTAATTATAGTTTTTTTGATATCTGGCTTATGATTATTTTTGGACTGCTTGGATATTTTTTTAGAAAAACGAATTTCCCTTTAGCACCGTTCTTTTTTGCATTTATTTTAAGACCAATGCTTGAGGATAATCTTAGGAAAGCAATCTTGACTGCCACAGGTGATTTAACCGTATTCTTTAAAAGCCCGATCTCACTATTTTTCCTAATAGCAACAGCTATCGTTCTAGTACTTCCACATATAAGGAAAAATAAAACAGAAATAGATTCTTCTTCTAAAAACATGTAAATAGAATTAGGAATCGTCATCGTTTGGTTTTATATAAGATGTATATAGATGTCTACACATAATTAGGAGGGAGTATATATGGTGATAACGAGTGAATCACAAGAATTACTAACTAAAATGCGTGACTTTATTTATAATGAGCTGCTTCCATATGAAAAAGCAATGAATATTAAGACGGAAGAGGTCATTCCGAACGAAGCTATTCGATGGGTGAGAAATAGAGCCATTGAATTAGGTTTTTATGGGATTACTCTACCACACGAATATGGTGGTCAAAATGTAAGTTTAAAAGAGTTATGTTTACTGAAAGAAGAACTAGCTCGGTCAGGGTCTGCTTTATGGGGATTTGTTTTAGGTGAAAAAGGCGGTGTCCTAAGAATCGGGCAGATGCTTGAATCATTCACAAAAGAACAGATTGAGAAGTATGTCAATCCATTAATTAGAGGGGAAACGAGTTGCTGTTTCGCTTTAACCGAGCCAGGAGCAGGTTCAGATGCAAGAGCAATCCAAACGACAGCCGTAAAAGATGGAGATGGATACATTTTAAATGGTATCAAGCACTTTATTAGTGCAGCACCGTATTCAGATTTTGCTATTGTCATCTGCAAAGAAGTCGTTGAAGAAAAATTTGCTGGCATAACGGCCTTTTTAGTTGATAAAAAAACAAATGAAAAACCGGGTTATGAATTAGGTGAGACACAAATTCCCATTTCAGGAGAACGTGGAACAGGTGAACTGATTTTTAATAATTGTCGAGTACCTTCTGAAAATATTCTTGGAGCATCAGGGAAAGGATTTTTACTTGGAATAAAAAGGATCAGTCAAAATCGAGCCATTTGGGGTGTTACATATATTGGGGTGGCTCAAAGAGCATTAGATCTATCGATTGAAAGAGCAAATGAACGAAAGCAGTTCGGACAGTCAATCGGTGAGTTTCAAGCTATTCAACATATGCTAGCTGATATGGCGACAGAAATTTATGCAGCAAGGTGTATGGTGTACGATGCTGTCGACAGAATGGAGAGTGGCGATGATAATCGAGCAACTGCCTCAATGGTAAAACTGTTTACATCTGAAGTGGCTGGACGTGTGTTGGATAAAGCCGTGCAAATCTACGGCGGCCAGGGGCTTTTGAAGGGCCATCCAATTGAACAAATGTATCGCACCGTAAGAATGTTTAGAATTTTAACTGGTACTTCTGAAATTCAGAGGAATACAATCGCGAAAGAATTGTTACAGACAAAGTAAAAATAAAATAAAGGATAGGTGATTCTGATGAGTATAGAGACTATTCAAGGTTATATGAATAAAGCATTAAAACGATTTGAAGAACATCCTGCAGTAACATTCATGTCAACAAATGAAACCTTAACCTACCGTGAATTACGTAAAGAAATAGACAAAATTGCCAGTTTTTTAGTCCGTTTAGGTGTGAAAAAAGGGTCGCACGTTGCTTATCTTATTCCAAATAGTATAGAATTCGTTCTATTTAGCCAAGCTGTTGCTCGCTGCGGTGCAACTTCAATTCCAATGGGGGTTAAGTTAGGCGTTCGTGAGGTTGACTTTATTTTAAATGATTCTGATACGGATTTTGTCATTATGGCAACGGAAATGCATATGAAAACAGTATTGAAATATGTAAATGATAAAAAAGAGCAGCATCAATCCGTAAAAGTAATAGGATTGGCGGGTTTTAATCTACAATACCCTGAAGAATTTACTACGGTAAGCAGACAAGAGATTCAAAAGGTCGAAAATGTGTCGTCATTCCCAGACATGTTACCGGAGGATATCTCTATGATTTCCTATACCGGGGGGACAACAGGCAGACCAAAAGGTGTTATGCACTCTCAAGGAGGGAAAGCTGCTGCACTTATTGCAAGCTTCATAGAGTTTCCAATGGATGATCGCGATAAAGTGTTATTGACGACCCCGCTTCAGCATTCAGCTGGAAGTTTAATGCTACGGGCTTTAGCTGGTGGAGCGCATATTTATATTGATACTTTTAAGCCGGACACATTTTTAAAGACGGTACAAGACAAAAAGATTACAGTTACATTCACGGTGCCAACCATCATTTACAGAATCATCGACAAAGCGAAAAAGGTGAAATTCGATGTTAGTTCTTTACGAAGCATTCACTACGGTTCTTCGCCAATTTCTTCCGAAAGATTAAAAGAAGCGATGGAGCTGTTTGGACCGGTATTTGTTCAGCAATATGGAGCAACTGAAGCGAACGTTCTTATCACAAGGATGCACAAATTCGATCACTTACGAGCATTAGAGACAGGGGCTAAGTTTCTCCAGAGTTGTGGAAAACCTTGTTTAATGACCGAGATTCGAATAATAGACGAGGAAGGTCAAGATGTTAAAGCATACGAAAAAGGAGAAGTGATTTTAAAATCTCCGTACTTAATGGAAGGCTATTATAAAAGGCCCGATTTAACATTAGAAGCAATCAAAGATGGCTGGTTTCATACAGGAGATATTGGACAATTCGATGAAGAAGGTTTTTTGTATATCGTTGATAGAAAGAAAGATATGATCATCTCAGGTGGAATGAACGTCTATTCTGTTGAAGTTGAAAAAGTTGTTAATCAACATCCTGCAGTTGTTATGAGTGCATGTATAGGCGTACCTGACCCAGATTGGGGCGAACTAGTAACAGTTTTTGTTGTTTTACGCGATGGGGAGAAGTGTTCCGAAGAAGAAATTATTGAGTTCTGTAAAGCAAGGACGTCTAGTTATATGATTCCTAAAAAAATCTATTTTAAAGAAAATTTACCATTAACTCAAATAGGAAAAATTGATAAAAAGGAATTGAAAAAGGACTTCTGGAAAGATAAAGAAAGACAAATAAATTAAAAAGTATGAGAAATCATATCTCATCCCTTAATCTAGGAGGTATATTAAATGTCAGGTACTGTTCCGACAAGTCATTTATCCAAGCTCCCAAAGAATGCTACTCCTGTAACAAAAAAAGCCAACAAGGATTTTTTCGAATCTCTAGATTTTGAAAACAAGCAAGATTTTGAAGATGCAGATAGGGGTCTAATTGCTCCGTGTGAAAATAGGATAGAAAATTTAAATATCCAAAATCAGCCATCTCCTGATACTGTAAATCCAAGCTTGTGGAGAAATGTACAATTACAGGCAAAATCAGGTCTTTATAAAGTCGTTGAAGGTGTGTATCAAGTTCGCGGACTTTCGTTAGCTACAGTGATTTTTGTTGAAGGGAAAAGCGGAGTCA
Source organism: Cytobacillus sp. FSL R7-0696 (assembly GCF_038006865.1). Taxonomy (NCBI): domain Bacteria; kingdom Bacillati; phylum Bacillota; class Bacilli; order Caryophanales; family Bacillaceae; genus Cytobacillus; species Cytobacillus sp. FSL R7-0696. The sequence continues at coordinate 3,608,310 of NZ_JBBOWA010000001.1, forward strand.
TTGTCATTGATACTTCATCTAGTAACTCTGCTGCAGATGCGGCCATTGAATTATATTTTAGTCATCGACCTAAAAGGCCAGTTACTGCAATTATCATCAGCCAAAGCCATGCTGACCATTTTGGGGGTACACATTCAATTCTTCAATATGCTGAAACATCTACAATTCCAATTATTGTCCCTGAACATTTTACACAAGAGATGTTCAGTGAAAATGTCCTATTAGGTCCAATAATGTCTAGGCGTGCATCCTATCAGTTTGGTATAGGGTTACCAGTGGGAGAACAAGGGTTTTTATCCGCAGGCATCGGAACTGTTTTCCACTCAGGTAATGGTTTTGAAATGCCCAATAGAGAAATAAAAGAGGAGATTGAGCAATTAACTATAGATGGTATCAACTTCGAATTCCTGTTAACACCAAATACGGAAGCACCTGCAGAAATGCACTTTTATATTCAGGATTACAAAGTATTATTTGTATCAGAAAATGTTAATAAAACAATGCATCAAATTTATACGATTAGAGGGGCAAAAACTCGCGATACGCTAGAATGGGTGAAGGCAATCGATAAAACCATCGATCTTTCTATAAGTAAAGAGATTGATGCATTAGTCATGGCACATGCCTGGCCAGTATGGGGAAAAGAGCAAGCTTTTGAACATTTAGTGTTACAACGTGACCTTTACAAATATATCCATGATCAAACCATTCGCCTAGCCAATCACGGGTATACAATGGAAGAAATAGCAGAAGAGCTCAAGCTTCCTGAGCCGTTGGACCAATATTGGGGTAATCGAGGATACTATGGTACTTTAAAGCATAATTCTAAAGGGATTTATAATTTCTATCTAGGATATTATAGTGGCCATCCTTCTGATTTGGATCCACTTCCGCAAGTTGAATCAGGTCAAAAATATGTCAGTTACATGGGTGGCTCTGCTCATGTGGTCAAACAAGCGAAAGCTGATTTTGAAAACGGGCAATATCGTTGGGTTGCTCAAGTATTAAAACATGTAGCGATGGCAGAACCAGATAATAAGGAAGCAAAAGAGTTATTAGCAGACACTTTTGAACAATTAGGATATCAGGCCGAATCAGCTAATTGGCGTAACGCTTATCTTATCGGTGCGTCAGAACTAAGAAATGGGACTAGGAAGAAGGGAGCAATAGCAAAAGGTCATTCGGGCATGATGCTTAAAATGCCGTTTGATGAATTCTTTAAATTACTTTCTGTAAGATTAAATGGTCCGAAAGCAGCAGATAAAAAAATAATCATGAATGTTTCTCTATCAGATGAAGAGGAGAAATACACCATTTATCTCGAAAATTGTGTATTAAATAAGAGAAATAAACTAGATGATAATCCAGATCTTTCCTTCATTAGTAATAAGGCAACATTTTATGCGATAGTAAGTGGAATCCTTGACCCAAGGGAAGCCGTTACTTCAAACAAACTAGAATTATGTGGAGACCAAACAAAATTGGATGAATTTTTAAACCTACTCGATCATTTTGATCAGTTTATAAATATTGTAACTCCTTAATGGATAGGGCAGAAATGCCCTATTTCTTATCTTAGGCAGTACCAAGGTATCTCTCTAATCTCATTTATAGAAAGCTCAAAAAGGATAGGTTGATATGTTAGATAAAAAATATAATCCTTTCATTTCGATTAGATCATACAAATTACAAACACTAAAAAAAGATTTCATTTCAGCAATGACTCTTTTTGTCATGCTTGTCCCCCAAGGAATGGCCTATGCGATGTTAGCGGGCCTCCCATTAATAATGGGTCTATATGCATCAACCTTACCATTAATCATATATGCAATATTTGCTTCTTCTAGGCATTTATCCGTTGGACCAACTGCGATAACCTCATTACTGGTTTTTTCAGGCGTATCTTTACTTGAAAAACCGGGCACCTATGAATATATCACTCTTGTAATCTTTTTAGCTTTGATGGTTGGGGTTTTTCAGCTTCTCTTAGCTGTGTTGAAAATGGGGAGGATTGTTAACTATATTTCTCCGTCGGTTTTGGGAGGCTACACCTCTGCCGCTGCCATTATTATTGGATTAAGTCAATTAAAGCATTTATTGGGAATAACATTAGGAACTTACCTACAAATACACTTAATATTTATAGATTTAGTCAATGGGATTCCGAAGATACATTTTTTAACACTTTTGATTGGGGGATGCAGCATAGTATTTTTACTTGTACTAAAAAAAATAAATGCTAGAATTCCGGGTGCGTTACTATTGATTGTTTTTTCTATTATAAGTGTCTATGCCTTTGATTTACATGAACGAGGTGTTCAAATTGTGAGAGGCGTACCAAGTGGCTTGCCGATTCCGGTTTTTCCAACAATCACGCTAGATGCAGTTAGGCAATTAATCCTTCCTGCACTTACCATTGCGCTATTAGGGTTTATGGAGTCACTTTCTATAGGAAAAACAATTGCAGAAAAAGAAGGTTATAAAATAAATCCTAATCGAGAGCTAACCGCTTTAGGATTTGCCAATTTTTTCGGGTCCTTTTTTCAGATATTACCAATTAACGGTAGTTTTTCAAGAAGTGCAGTAAACTATCAAAGTGGTGGAGTTACACAAATGGTATCCATATTTACAAGCTTACTCGTTATAATCGCCCTCCAATTTTTTACTTCTTATTTTTATTATCTGCCTAATGCAGTATTAGCTGCAGTTATCATTGTAGCGGTCTATAAATTAATAGATTTCAAGCAAATAAGGAAATGGTTTAATATAAAGGCAGTTGATGGTTGGAGCTGGTTAGTTACTTTTACTGCGACATTAGTTATTGGCATTCAATGGGGAATAGTTATTGGGGTTGTTTTTAATTTCAGCATTTTATTAATTAAGATATCTAGACCTAGGGTCATAGAAATGGGATATTTAGAAAAGGAGAAAGTATTTCGAGATATAAAACGATTTCCAAATGCAAAAACGCGAGATGATTTGATTATCGCACGAATAGACTCTTCTATACATTTTTCAAATATTTCATATTTAGAGTATAAATTAAATGAGCTTTTATTGATAAAACCTAATGCTAAATTAGTCATTGTTGATTTTTCGGGAGTAAATGATATAGATGCACACTCTTTTAAATCTTTAGAAGAAATGATAGAACAATTAAAACAAGAAAAGGAGATTTCTTTATACTTTGTCGGTATGAAAGGACCAATCAGAGATACGGCAGCAAAAGCAGGATGGACAAAGAAGTTTGCCAAGGAGCTTAGTTATTTCTCTATAATACAATTACTTGAAGATAAACAAATAAAGTTTTATGCTCAACGAGAAAGTGGTGATTCTTTTCTCTATATGAGGTGAAAGACTGTTCATCACATGTGAAGAGGCTAATTAAATATGGACTTTAATCAAAACAGTATAATCTTCTTTTGTTTGCCCTAGACGCTGAGAAACAAAAGATAAGAAAAATAGAAATGGTAATAAGGTTATAAACTTGAAGTAGATAACAAATAGGTAGTAGTGCAATTCAAAATAGATGAAGAAGAAAAAACTGAGTGAGGTAAAATCTTATTCAGTTTTTTTGCGTAAATAAACATATGATGAAGATTGCCCTAAAAAAATTTGGACGGCCCTGTATACGAGCGAAAATGCTTTTTCATGCATATACTATCTTAATTAAAAGTCACGACTATATTGGAAAGGATGAGGGCAATGGTTAATCGTAAAAAACCGAAATATGAAGTTGGTGATACAGTCGTGATTACAATTTATGGAACGGTAGGGAAAGTAACAGATGTAAAATGGCTTGATGGTATGTATGTTTATGAAGTGAATAAAAGTGATGGTCTCTATTTGGAGTCAAGTTTACAGCCTCTTTCAGAGTTTGAAGGAGATGTAAGTGATAAGGAGCATGTAGATATTGAGTACCAATACTTTTTTGGGGACCTTGTCCAAGTGAAAGGATATGGTACTGAGATTTTTAAAGTAGTCGGCTTCCGTACCGAGATTTGGCGTTATAAGGAAGATGCATGGGAAGACGTCATTTATGAGTTATCTCGAATATCTGACGGAGAGTGGCTTGAGGCTGGTGAAGAGGAACTTTCCTTATTATCTGATGCCGAACAGGCTGACGAATTTATAGAAAAATTAGGGATGTTGTTTCTTATTAACCAACAAGCATTGAACGAAATAAAGAATTCTGAGGATGTTTGTTATCAAGATGTTGATTCAAATCTAATGGATCGTACTAACGAAGAGAAACAAATCATAGATGGTTTGCTAGACATATATAATGACTATTCTTTTTTGTACAACTTTTTTCAAGATGAAGAATATAAAAAAGCAATGAAAATCATCTTGAAAAAGCTAGAAACCATCACAACAAAAGTAAAAAAAGTTAATCTTACAAAAGATGAAACAGTTGAATAATTGCCACTGACATGACAGGAATGCCTACTAGTAAAACAGCGATGAATAAAAAATGTAATAATCGATCAAATAGTTGTAGACATTTTCCTTCTTCATTATTTATATCTTCTACAAAACGATCGCAGACTGCTGTGAATTTTTCCATCTAATCAACCTTTCAAAACTAGTGATAGAAAATATTTATGTACTTTTACTAGATTTAATGACAAAAGAATAAAAAAATATTTTTCTATTGAAATGTTGCATGTTTCATTAATGTGTCACATACAATTTGTACAAAGGGGGAGTCGCATATGAAGGAAATTGAAGTTTTTATTGATACTGAAGAAATTGCTGAATTTTTCTTTCATGAGTTGACTAAAAGAGGGTTCGTTCCTGTAGAGCAAGAAGTAGATGAATTAGCTGATATTACATTTGAATACTTAATCAAAAAGTGTATTATCGATGAAGATGTAAGTTTTGATTCGGAAGAGTAAGAAACAAGATAAACAAAAACCCAACCAACTATTCATGTTCCTTTATGGAGCTATAGTTGATTGGGTTTTTATATTTATACAAAGAATCTTTCTAATAGTTTATGACCTTCTATAAATGATTGTAGAAATGCATAATATCTATTCTCTTCTCTCCGCTCCAAGCTATTCGAAATAATTCCATCTACACCTAATAATTGCATTTGCTTGAACTGTGATGGGGTAACTATCGTCCAGGCATAGATCGTATATCCATAATGTTGTGCTTGTTGAATGAATGAATGTGTTAAATTCGTATAATGAATCGATAAAAAACTAATTTCTGTCTTATACGTATACATTTGAATAAGATTAATAGGCGCGGTTAAGACAAGGCCAATGGGAAAGTCAGGAGCGCGTTGTGTAAATTGCTGTAATGTATCAATATGAAAGGATTGGATTTGTAACATTTTTTCAGGGACACCAGCATTTACAGTTTGTTTTAGCAGAGTTGCCAATTGATCTACAATTTCTGGAGTTTCTGTGCCAGGTTTTATTTCTATTAACAGAACGATCTTTCCAGCAAACTCATCTAACACTTCTTGTAATAATGGAATTTTCTCTTCAGAAAAACGTTGACTGTACCAACCGCCCGCATTGAGTTTTTGTAACTCTGATACTGACATATTTCTCACTAAACCTTCACCATTTGTGGTCCGGTTAACAGATGAATCATGTATGACGACAATTTTTTTATCTTTACTTAAATGGATATCTAATTCGATAACATCAAAACCATTGTTTAGCGCAGAATGAAAGGCGGCCATTGTATTTTCAGGTGCTGAAGCAACGTCTCCACGATGTGCAATTTTTGTATAGTTTTTGTATGGGAATAGCCAATGTAATGAGCTGCATATGATGGAAATACAAACAAACAACAAAAAGAATTTATGGAATTGAATCTTCTCTCGTTTCAAATTATCCCTCCCTTTTGTACCATCACTATGTTTAATACTAGTTTATGAAAGAAAAATAAAATTGTAAGCGTTTTCAGAATAAAATTTTTCTTTAATCGACAAAAATAGGCGAATTTCTTTGAAGGAAATAAACGTAGAAAAAGCTAATATATTGTTTAAAATAATCATTTATTGGAGGGGTATATATGATCAAGACTTTTGTAAAACCAAGAACAAAAGAATATGATGTTACCATTTTTCAAACTCCAAAATATAGAGAAACACGGGGCTATCGAGAAGTCTACCGAACACTTATTGGAGGTGCAAATCATGAAGAATGTTTATCAAATGTATTTAAGCAATTTAATGTCCTTGATCGCATGCCGTTTGATTTCCAAGGGAGATTTTTATCAACGGGAGATATTTTATATATTGATGAAGGGAGAAGAGGGCAATATTATTATCAATTAAAGTCGGGTGGTTGGGCCTTAGTGAACCGAATAATGGTTAGGTAATAAAATGTATGTTCTTCCTTTTTCATTTCCATCATCACTCATCCTATGCTATATTTTAGATAATGAACGATTAATAGATGGAGGAATATGATGAGTGTACATATTGGAGCAAAAGAACATGAAATTGCAGAAACAGTTTTACTACCAGGTGATCCATTAAGAGCAAAATATATTGCAGAAAACTTTTTAGAAGATGTAAAGTGCTATAATGAAGTCCGCAATATGTTTGGTTATACAGGCACTTATAAAGGTAAAAGAATATCTGTTCAAGGTACGGGAATGGGCGTTCCTTCCCTTTCTATTTATGTGAATGAACTGATTAATAGTTATAATGTAAAAAACCTGATCCGTGTAGGTACATGCGGAGCCATCCAAAAAGATGTGAAAGTAAGAGATGTGATCCTTGCGATGACTGCTTCCACGGACTCACAAATGAATCGTTTAACTTTTGGTGGAGTTGATTATGCACCTGCAGCTGATTTCGATCTATTGCGCAAAGCTTATGACAGTGGAGTAAGTAAAGGATTGGAATTGAAAGTTGGGAATGTTTTTACAGCTGATATGTTCTACAATGATAATGCTGAACATGAAAAATGGGCACAGTACCAAATTCTTGCTATCGAAATGGAAACAGCAGCACTTTATACGTTAGCAGCTAAGCATGCAAGAAAAGCTCTTTCTGTCCTTACAGTGAGTGATCACATTATTACTGGTGAAGAAACTACATCTGAAGAAAGACAAACGACTTTTAATGAAATGATTGAAGTAGCATTAGAAGCAGCAATTTCATAAATCGTACATGTTAGCGAGTGATTATTTTTTTCATAGTCACTCGCTTTTCTATTACCTTAAGGTAAAAGTTAAAGCAAATGTATCATCCGTATGAAGGGATGTATTTTATAAAGACATCTTCTCGGTGAAACTTAAATCATGCTGAATGTGTTAGTCACTTCTCTTACTAAGATAAGAATTGTTATTTCCCTCGTTTCTCTAGTGATCTGTAGCTACTTAAAGTGGTCCTCTTCTCATTTGTTATTGGTAGAATCACTAATAGTAAGGTTCATAGACTATGCCTTTCTCTTCTTTCGCAATTTATCATATAAAGTGTTATGATAGACGTTGACATAAAGAAAGAGAATAGGGGAAAAGTAATGAAGAAAGTACTTGCAGGAACAGTTACAGTTGCTCTTTTTCTTGGAGGCTGCAGTCAATTAGATCCTTATTTAGAAAAAATACCTTTTCTATCTAATTCGGAACCAACTTCAGTAGATGAGCCTGTAGAAAAAGAAGAGGACAATCAGCAAGAAACAGAAAACAATCCAACTGAACAACCTCCCGAACAAGATGAACAAAATGAAGATGACCTAACATTAGCTTCTCAATTTTTTAATCAAATTGAAGATGTGGATGGAAAACCAACAATAGCAAACCCAACAAACTTGATGGTAATGGTGAATAAAGACTTTGCTTTACCGGCAGATTATGCTCCTGAAGACCTTGTTCGTGCAGATGTTGAATATTCTTTCGGAGATCAAGATATTGAGAAAAGTTACCTTAGAAAAGAAGCCGCAGATGCATTAGAAGAATTATTCTCTGCAGCTAAAAAAGAAAATATAGCGTTATTTGCTGTTTCTGGGTATCGTTCATATGATCGGCAGGAAGCAGTTTTCCAAGCAGAGGTAAATAGCGTAGGTGAGGAAAAAGCTTCAGAAGCAGTGGCTCTACCTGGAAGTAGTGAACATCAAACAGGATTAGCGATGGATATTTCAAGTCCTTCAGTCGATTACACGTTAACACAAGATTACGAAGATACAAAAGAAGGTAAATGGCTAAAAGAGAATGCACATAAGTACGGATTTATTTTACGTTATCCAAAAGGAAAAGAAGAAATAACAGGATACAAATTTGAACCTTGGCATTTTCGCTATGTTGGAAAAGAAGCAGCGAAAGTCATTTTTGAGAAAGATCTAACATTAGAAGAATACTTTGAGTCGGTAAAAGAAATTTAAGTACGCTTCTTCATAAAAATGTACCAAAAAGCGATTAATGGAATAATAGGGAAAAGAAAAAAGTATTGAAAAAAATGATCAATACGAAATAAATAACAACTCAATGGCAGGAATAAAACGAAACTTAATAATGCTTGACCATAAGAATGATTAAATATTCCTGAGATAAGAAAGATAATAGATAAAGCAAAACAGCACCATAGTAATATACCAGGAATCATGCATTCATTCTCCTTTCATCATTTATGTAATGATTATGTGGGGTTTGGGGAAATTAGAAGTGAACAAATGAGATTCACTTTGTAGAAGGAGACTTTCCCCATTTAATCGATACATAATAAAAGAAGCTTGAATTCTTAAGATGAAAGGAATACATAAGAAAATTCTTCCTCTTTTCCAAAGAAATAAGATATAATTTTCAGTACAGTAGTATAGTTATTGATACCGATAACGCCAATATAAAATCTTAAACTTGAGTAAGCATCACAGCTTACAGTGATGAAAGTGGTGAAAGGGTTGTCTAATGAAGTAAATAATGATGAAGAAAAACAAGAAGTAAAGGATAAGCCTAAGCTAATAAAAATGAAGTTATTCCCGTTTATTATGCTTGTATTCATCCTTGTTTTTGTTACAGCTGGAATCACCACATTAGCATTGTCTTTCGGTGACGAGAAGGCCGTAAATGTAGGAACGAATGAAAGAAGTGAATTTTCAAAGTTATATAAAGCCTATGATTCATTGAACGAAAATTATTTCCAAGAAATTGATTCGGGTGAATTAATTAATGGGGCCATCAATGGGATGCTAGATTCTCTAGATGATCCATATTCTGATTATATGAATGAAGATGAAGCTGCTAATTTCCATCAAAGCATCTCCTCTTCTTTTGAAGGAATTGGCGCAGAAATTACAGAACAAGACGGACAAATTGTCATTGTTTCACCATTAAAAGGTTCACCTGCAGAAGATGCTGGTCTACAACCAAATGACCAAATTGTATCTGTTGATGGAAAGAGCTTGCAAGGAATGAGTTCTTCAGAAGCAGTCCTATTAATAAGAGGCGAAAAAGGTTCAAAAGTAGAACTGGAAATTGGTCGTGGTGGTAACAATGAACCGATGAATGTAACAATTACGAGAGATACAATCCCTCTTGAAACGGTATATGGCGAAATGTTAGAAGATGATATTGCTAAAGTCCAGGTTACTTCTTTTTCTGAAAATACAGCGCAAGAACTCGTTGATGTATTAAGCGATTTAGAGGAAAAAGGAATGAAGGGTCTAGTTTTAGATTTAAGACAAAACCCTGGCGGATTATTAGATCAAGCAATTGAAATTTCGAGCTTATTTGTACCTGAGGGAGAAATCTTATTCCAAATTGAAGATCGTAATGGAAATAGGGAGGCCGTGCAAGCTCCTAATGGAAAGCAAATGGAGACGCCTCTAGTCGTAGTTATTGATGAAGGTAGTGCTAGTGCTTCTGAGATATTAGCAGCTGCCGTTCATGAATCAGCTGATGTAAGTCTAGTCGGTAAAAAGTCATTTGGTAAAGGAACTGTACAACGTGCTCAAGATTTTACTGACGGCTCAAATATGAAATTTACAACAGAAAAATGGTTAACGCCAGATGCAAATTGGATTCATGAAAAAGGTATTGAGCCTGATTATGAAGTTTCCTTGCCTGAATATGCTTCCTTGCCTTATATTAATCCTGAGAAACCATTAAAAAAATCGGAATCATCAAGTCAAATTAAGGCAGCACAGCAGATGTTAGAGGCACTGGATTATGAGCTTGATAAAAATGATGGATTCTTTGATGAAGAGACAGAAGCTGCAGTGAAAGCATTCCAAAAGGATAATAAATTGGAAGAAACGGGTGTCATCGAAGGTGAAACAACCGTGAAACTAATGGAAGCTTTACGTGAAAAACTACTAGAGAACGATACCCAAATCAAAAAAGCAATAGAAGTTTTAAAAGAAGAAATGAAAAAATAACTCATTCTAGTTACTTAAACAACATATGAAAATCGTTTAAGCGACCTTACCCCTATAATTTATTGGGTTAAGGTCGCTTCTTTTTTTAATCAAAATCAACAAATGATATGCTTCTTTTTTTTGAGAGATGTTAGTTTTGACAGTTAATTTTCAGGCTGGGAGAGAATATGATGAGTTTACGCTTCATTGAAAGACAAATTAAGTGAAACGCCTCGCAAAAGAGGGTTTACATGTCATTCAGATAACCCGAGATTAGCACTAAATAGAAAATAGCAAACGGAGGCTTTAGTTGTTGAGCTTTAGTGTAAATTTAAAATATTTATTTCGATTGACGAATTTATTTGAAAAAGACTGATGTTTTTTTAAAGGTTTTATGGTAAATTAGCAATATTCTAAAATTGTATTGAAGATGGAAAGAAGGATGTGTGATGTACGAAACGAGTGAATTAAGTAACGATAAGGAGGAAAGTAGAAGTAAGCGCCTCATGCTGGCCGTTATTCTGGGATTGTTATCTGCTTTTGGGCCATTATCCTTAGATATGTATCTTCCGGCATTACCTAATCTAGCAGATGATCTGCAAACAAGTGCATCCTATGCACAATTAAGCTTAACAGCATGTATGGTTGGTTTAGCTTTAGGACAAATTTTTGCCGGGCCAATTAGTGATATGGTTGGCCGTAAGAGGCCGTTAATAGTTGGACTTATTTTATATTGTCTCATTTCAGTTGCCTGCATGGCCTCTCCAAACGTTGAATTGTTCATCATATTAAGGTTTATTCAAGGATTAGCCGGGGCTGTAGGAATTGTTATATCAAGAGCCGTAGTTCGAGATTTATACAGTGGCACACAATTAACTAAATTTTTTGCCACACTTAGTTTAATAAACGGGGCAGCCCCTATTTTAGCACCCGTTTTTGGTGGCCAACTATTAGCGATTACCTCTTGGAGAGGTGTATTTTTTGTTTTAACATTAATCGGGTTTCTTAGCTTATTACTGGTTATCTTTTCATTACAAGAAAGCTTGCCTGCTGAGAAAAGGTTAAATGGAGGCGTTTTTGTTTCCTTTAGCCGTTTCGGAAAAATCGTAAAAGACCGTAAATTTATGGGATACGCTTTATCTCAAGGTTTTGTTGGTGCTGCAATGTTTGCTTATATTTCTGGATCTCCCTTTGTATTGCAAAACATTTATGGTCTTTCTCCGCAAATGTTTAGTGTTTGTTTTGCAATGAATGGAATTGGCATTATTTTAGGCAGTCAATTAACGGGAAAACTTTCAGAGCGAATACATGAGGGAACTTTATTACTCGGTGGATTGATGATTGCTTTAGTTGGAGGGGTTACATTACTTCTAAGTGAAATTTTTCATCTAGGTATTTGGGGTGTTCTTATTCCGTTATTTTTAGTTGTTTCTGCTGTTGGGGTCGTTAATACATCAACTTTTTCGTTGGCAATGGCTTCACAAGGCGAAAATGCTGGTAGTGCTTCAGCCTTAATTGGCTTAATGACGTTCTTGCTTGGTGGTATGGCTGCTCCGTTAGTTGGAATAGCTGGTGAATCTTCTTCATGGCCAATGGCATTTATTATTGCTAGTGCAGAAATCTTAGCTCTATTATCTTATTTGTTTCTAGTTAAAGGGCGTATTGTAAAAGAATCGAAAGGATAACCAACATGATTAAACGATTACAAGATTATTATAATCAGTTTCATCGCACGATATGGATTTTACTAGTTGGTACAATCTTATCTCGCGGGGCGGCATTTATGACGTTGCCTTTTTTATCTATATATTTAGTGAATCAGGACTATCCTTCGTTTTTAATTGGCCTCATTATCGGGATGGGTCCATTAATGTCGACAATAGGTGGTTTTATAGGGGGGCATTTATCTGACCAATTTGGAAGAAAGCCGATTATGCTTGTTGCATTAATTGGTACAGCAGCCGCTTATTTTGGCTTTGCTTTGTCCGCCTCAGCTCTTGCTTTTTTGCTACTCAATGCTTTACTTGGTTTGTGTAATTCCTTTTTTGAACCAACTGCACAAGCATTGATGGCCGATTTAACAAAAAAGGAACAAAGAATGAAAGTATTTTCCTTAAGATATGTCGCCATTAATATTGGGGCAGCTGTTGGCCCATTAATCGGGGCTGTATTAGCATTAACAAATGCGTCTCTCACTTTTTATATTACTGGTGGTATTTATTTAGCATATATGTTCATTTTATTGTTTACGATTCAGCGTGTTCCTCGTTTGGAGAATAAAGAAAATGTGACCTTACCTGTTGCCTTTCACATTGTAAGGAGGGATAGGTCGCTATTGTATTATATTCTAGGTGGTATTTTACTTGCGATAGGTTATTCGCAAATGGATTCAAACTTACCACAACACTTTGATAACCGATTGGAGAATGGCGTCGTCATTTATTCATTTCTTTTATCCATTAATGCCATCCTTGTAATTATATTACAATTACCTTTTGCAAAACTGATGGAAAAGGTTCGCCCTTTAAAATCTATGATTATTGGTTCGGCTCTTGTAGCTATTGGGTTATTCTTTTTTGCTATATCCACTCATTGGATAATGGCAGTTATCGGTGTAATCTTATTCACCTTTGGAGAGATATTATCATTTCCAGCAAGTAGTATATTAATTGATCAATTAGCTTCAGAGGAATTACGTGGCACGTATTTTGGTGCTGCTCAGTTCAGGAATACAGGAAGTTTTATTGGTCCAATGATTGGTGGATACTTGATTGGTATCAGCGGGGGAACGATTGCCTTCTTTGTGATCGCCGTCATTTGTTTATGTAGTATTATTTTCTTTTCAGCAGGAATTAAAAAAGAAGTGATTGTGACAGTTGAAAAGAAATTAAGTTAAGCATCGAACAAACTAACAACACGCAATAATGGGTTGTTAGTTTGTTCTTTTTATATGAAAAAGCCCCCTTACGTTAGAAAGGCAAAAATGTAAAAAACTATTTCCTCTTTTTTAAAGTATAAAGTTGTTCATCTATCCCTACAATGAATGAATAAGGAAAAATAAGGAGGATGAACCATGAGAAAATATGTCATCATTTTGTTAGCTTTGCTATTAGCAGCATGTTCATCTGGCATATCTGAGAAAGATAACCGTCAAAAGGAGAAGGGAACAACATGGAACAATTCAGATCCAAAAACATTTTTACTTGTTGGTGTTGATTCTAGAGGAGAAGCAGATTCAAGATCTGATACAATTATGTTAGCTCGGTATGAACCAAAAGAAGAAAGAGTTAAACTAGTCTCTATTATGCGTGATAGCTATGTAGAGATCCCGAATTATGAAAAAGGATACCATAAATTGAATCATGCCTATTTTTTAGGAGGAACGGAATTACTTTCACAAACAATCGAAGAAAATTTTCAAATAAAGATTGATCATTCAGTTGTCATTGACTTTAAAGGATTTGCAAATATCTTAAATATTGTTGCTCCAAATGGACTGGAAGTTGATGTTCCTGCAGCAATGATTGAAGATATGAATATGAACATTGAGCCAGGTAAAAACTTTTTGAATGGTGAGCAACTATTAGATTACGTTCGATTTCGTCATGATGATGAATACGATTATGGAAGAGTAAAGCGACAACAGGAAGTGCTTGCTTTATTAAAGGAAGAACTAAAAAACCATATGACATCTATTGAAGGAATCGCCAAATCACCTGAAATGATGAAAATGATTATGGCAAATGTTGATACAGATTTACATATTGATCAGATGTTTGCGATGGCGACCTCTGTATTACTGAATCCAATAACAGATATAGAAACAATGCGGATTCCGGTAGATGATTCATTTGTTGATAAAAATTCTCCGCATGCTGGCGCTGTGTTAGATATGGATTATAAAGAAAATATCTCCGCCCTCAGGCAGTTTTTTAAAGAGAAGAATGTTACGGAGGTCAATGGGCGACCGTAATATTTGTGCCATTCTCTTCTATCCTTTACAATGGTTCAATGAAAGAGGTGGTTTCCATGAGGCAGATTGTTCAAATGAATGATAAAATGAAGAAGGAGGTCGTTCAGGTCGAACAAACTTGTGAAATGTTAATCGCTGAAATGCTCAGACATTACAAACAACATGAACACTTGGTGATTGAATTCATTCGCTGTAAAAAAGGAAAAGAAGCACAACATGATGAATGTTTAGAAAGCGACTACCAATCTTTTATTGAAGTAGGATTAGAAGAAGAGGATGAATATTTCCCACATGGATATATTCCCGTATGGAAATGTAAGCAAGAAGAGTTCCAAAAAATAGGCTATATCACCGACGATACGTATGAAATATTAAAAAACAAACTCAGTAATATGATTGAAGAAACAATTGCAGAATAGACTTTAAGGGGAAAAAATAAACATGAGTACAGAGATCTATATATTAGCTGGATTTTTAGGGAGTGGAAAGACAACACTGTTAAAGCAGTTGCTACAGGATGAAAAAGCGAACGGTAGAAAAGTGGCTGTATTAATGAATGAATTAGGAAAAGTATCAATCGATTCAGATGCAATAGATGAGGACATTCCGTTAAAAGAATTATTGGATGGCTGTATTTGTTGTACCATTCAAGACAAATTAGAGGGACAGTTACAAGGTTTATTAACGGTTGAAAAACCAGATGTCATCTATATTGAAGCGACAGGAGCGGCACATCCAGTGGAAGTGTTAGATGCTGTGCTTTCACCACTTTTTGCTAACTCAATTGTCCCTAAAGGTATTATCTCAATCCTTGATAGTGCAAGATGGTTAAACAGAAAAGAATTGACACCGCAAGTGCTACAGCTTTTAGTTGAGCAAATTAGACATGCAGATTGCCTACTTGTTAATAAAATTGACTTGTTATCTGAAGATGAACAAGCAAATGTCATCCAAGAAGTTCAAAGTATTAATTCGACAGCTTTTACATTGTTAACAAAAAATGCAAAAGTACCAATTAAACGAATAAGAGAATTGTCCTTATTGCCGAAAGAAAAACAATCTAGTAGCAGGATTGGCACAGATTTACATTTGAGCACCTTTGTTTATCAATTTAAAGGAGCTGTAGATCAATCTGCTTTTGAGGATTTTTTGAGAGAATTACCTGACACGCTCTATCGAATGAAGGGATATATTAAGTTCTCATCTTTAGCCTATCCACAGCTTTTCCAATTTTCATACGGGATGCCTGTATATTTTCAAGAAGAAATGAATATTCCTTTAAACATGGTATTCATCGGAGAAAATATTGATTGGGATAAAATCGAAAGCGGACTACAATCTCTAGAAAAACCAAAAGAATATATTGATTAAAAATAAACTGAGTAGGATTTTGTTCTTACTCAGTTTTTTTTGCGCAAAACCATCCAAGTCTTTAGCTGTTAACAAGTCGAGAGGCGTTATTCTAGAAGCTACTCTCCTTATTGTGTTTCAGATGGACAAATCCACCCAAAAGTTACTATACATAAAAATGCTCATGTTTAGGCAAACTTTACGATGAAACCTAATAAAGAAGAGTGATAAAAGATGAAAAAGTGGTGCATTGTCTCCTTGTTTTTAATGCTTTATTTAGTGTTCCCTGCAAAGATGTATGGTATGGTGGATGATGAAATTGGATTACCTATCCAGATATTGCCTTGGAAAGAAGCGAAAGAACATTTACCGAAGTTTAAGAAGTTTACTGTGCTAGATGTCGATACTGGTAAGCGATTTGATGTCCAACGAAGAGCTGGTAGTGAGCATGCAGATGTTCAACCATTAACGAAAGAAGATACAAAGACAATGAAGGAAATTTATAATGGAAAATGGAGTTGGAAGCGAAGAGCAATTATCGTCATTAGTGATGGAGAATGGATTGCTGCTTCCATGCACGGGATGCCACACGGGGCAGGTGCTTTATCGAATAATTTTCCAGGTCATTTTTGTATTCATTTTTTTGGTAGTACGACACATCGTACCAATTCAATGGATTTATCTCATAAATTGATGATTCTCAAAGCTGCAGGTAAACTTGATGAGTATATGGCTATATCTGATCCGGAAAAAGTATCAGCTGCCTTTATAGCAGGCTTGAAACAACAAGATGCTTATCTCCTGTCTCTTGTCGCATTAAACAAGATAGATGACAAAGCGATCCGTTCGATTGAAAATGTTAAGTTAACTTCAATTGGTCACATAGAGAAAGGAAATACGGCATTAGTAGTTAATCTTCCCATTCAAGTGGATTGGTATATAAAGAGTAAAGGCAAGAAGAGCTATCGCGGTTCCATTCGTTTAGTAAGATTCTCTCCACTTGATCCATGGCAGGTCGATGCTAAGAATTTTTTGTTGAAAAATCGCATTTGACTTTAAATGAGCTAGGCAAATGACAAGATAAAAAAAGGCGTTCATGATCGTATCGATTTTGAACGCCTTCTTCATTACTACACCCTTATTTTTTATTGGTTTTCTCCAAACTTAATAAACGTTTTTTCATCTTCTATTAGGCCACATGCGCCGCATTGAATTCTTACTGTTGGACCATTATATTTTAAATGGAAAGCTGTTAAATTTTCTGCTGCGTATTCCTCCAGTACAGAGCCTGATTGTGGGTCAAGCTTAACTGAACGCGGATGTTGTTCAATAATATTAAAGCGTGAACGGTTTGTTTTACATGATGGACAGCAATATGGTGTAGTCATAGACTAGCCCCTTCCTATTAATGAATTACTTTTATTTTTAACGTTCAATTGAAATTTATGTATGAATCAAGTAGATTCAATATGAGAGGAGTGAATTAAAATGAATAGTAAGGATCTTTTACAAAGCTACCGTTCATTATGGAAAAATAGAGCACTGGCAACAGGTGAAGAAAATCCGGATATTGTGTTAATGATAGCAATAGAAAAAGAATTAAGAGATGAAAATGCTCACCCGCGAGTAAGAAAAGATAAACAAAAAAAGTTAATTGCTGCGATTAAAAGAATTAATGACTCCTCCCTTTCTTCTGATATGAAAGTCGCACTCATTGATATACATTTTAAAATTTTCGATACAATCGATTGAATGTTTTCACACTTTTAACACAACCATCCGGTATCCTTGACTTATAAAACATTAAAACTGGGGAGAAACTTTATATGCGTTATTACAAGGCGTTCATATTTTCCTTACTGATTTCTTCTTTCTTAACTGGTTGTAGACAAGAAGAATTCACTAATATACCAGCTGATCGGGATATTGCGATAACAGTAAATATTAAGGAGATGAGCCTATCATTTATAGACATACAGGCGCAAAATACCATCGGTTCATGGAAGGTCAATAAAGCATACACAGGAGGAAGTGTACTATCAGATGGCGACACGCTGTTACTGTATGGTGAAAAGTTAAACACGATTGATCTTTATTCATTATCTAAAGGGGAACTGATTCATCAGTGGACGATTGGTGAGGGTGTTGTAGATGTTGAGGAACTAAGACCTGATACAATAGTTGCTTTAGATGAAAGAAAAAATAGCGTCCGTTTTTTTAATAGTAATGGAGAAGAAACGAGTCATATTGACATCTTTGATCGACCACTAGAGATGAAACATGATGAAGCTCGTGATGAACTCATCATTATAGGGTTTGATGAAAATCTTCTTACAAGTATTGATTTGGAAACAATGGAGATAAAAGAAAACTATGAAATACATACACATGCAACAGGTTTGTTCTCATTAGATAACGAAATATGGGTTGGTGGACATGGTGAAGGATTAGATATTGAAAAATATGTACATGTTTATGATAGAGAGACCGGAAAAGCATTAAGGAAAATTAGTGTTCCTTCGATGCCAGTCGATTTTACCAAAGCTGATGAGTCGATATTTGTTGTGAGCCATGGAACCAATTTGCTGTATAAGTTAAATGAGGCTGGTGAAGTAATAGGTGAAATGAGCGTAACAGCTAACCCTTTCACAATTGAAACCTTTAGCGATATAGTATTAGTCGCAGGGTATGATAGCTCTGAGTTACAATTTATCGATTCAGAAACAATAAAACTGAAAGGATCAGTAGAAGTAGGCGAAGGTCCGTTTCAAATTTTGCTTAGGGAGAACGAGGATTCATGAGAAAAGTAAATATATTAATTATTGATGATGAACCAGATATGAGAACATTGATTGAGATGTATTTGGAGAATTCGGGATTTAAATGCTATACAGCTGAGAGTGGTGAAGAAGGCTACATGATATTGAAGGAAGCTGAAATTGATTTAGTCATTTTAGATATTATGATGCCAAATGAAGATGGATATGAAGTTTGTCAAAGAATACGTACTAATTCAGATATTCCAATCATTTTTCTTTCGGCAAAAGGAGAAGAATGGGATAAAGTGAAGGGGCTACAATTAGGCGGGGACGATTATATTGTTAAACCACTTAGTCCAGGAGAGCTTGTTGCTAGAATACATGCAGTCCTTCGGAGATCTGGAAAAGTGAAACAAGAATCAGAGCAAATAAAAATAGGAAAGTTATCAATAGATAAAAAAGCGCGGAGAGTCCTTGTCGAAGAGGAAAAAATATCTTTAACATTAAAAGAGTTTGAAATGCTTTCTTATTTAATTCAACATGTTAACCAGGCTCTTTCAAGGGAGCAGCTCCTTGAACATGTGTGGGGAATTGAATATGATGGTAGCCTACGAACGGTTGATACCCATATTAAAACATTAAGGATGAAATTGGGTATAGCAGATTACATTCAAACCGTATGGGGGGTAGGTTATAAACTAGAGGTACCAGACAAATGAAGTACCTTACCGACACATTAGCCAAAAAGTTATGGTTAACGGTGACGATAGCGATACTTATCACAATTGTTTATTCCTACATATTATCTTATCTGTTTTATGAGAAATTATATGTCGAAAATGTAGAAGATACATTATTAGAAGAAGGATTAGCCTTAGCGTCTGATTATAAAGGTGGAGAAATAAGTACAGACTTAAAGGAAAAAGTAGCTTGGTACAATGATAAATCAGAAACCGATATCATCATGGTAGATAATCCTAGGGAATTGAGCGCATGCTTTCCGTTTGAAATGAAATATGATTCGCTCATTAACGGAGAAGAACGAGAGCAATTATTAAAGGGAAATCCAATTTACAAAACGGGTTTTGAAGAAAGGTTTGATACTCGTATTATGGGTGTCATTATCCCGTTATTAGATGATAATCGCCTCGCTGGTATTATATATGTCTATTTACCGTTAGAGAAAATTTCTGATATTACACAGGATTTCGCTTATCTTTGGATGCTTGCCGCGCTCATCTTTCTTCTATTCGCCATTATGACAGGTACTTTCCTCATTAAAAGAATGACTAGCCCGTTAATGGAAATGAAGTTAGCAGCTGAACAAGTGTCTAGAGGGAATTACAATGTGCACTTATCGACAAATCAACAAGATGAAATTGGTGAACTGGCTAGTGCTTTTAATTCAATGGCCACATCTATTCAAAAAGAAGATGATAGAAAGAGAGAATTTCTTGCTAATGTGTCTCATGAATTAAGAACACCGATTAGTTATGTCAAAGGATATAGTGATGCACTAAAGTCTGGTCTTGTAACAAATGAGGAAGATCAAGAAAAATATCTTGCTCTCATTTATCGGGAAGCAACTCGGATGGAGAGACTTGTCGGTGATTTATTAGATTTGTCAAAACTTGAAACAGATGACTATCGTTTGGTGAAGGCGCCAATACCCTTAGCCCAGCTTTTGGAAGATGTCGTGCAA
The DNA here is from genome assembly GCF_038006865.1 of Cytobacillus sp. FSL R7-0696. Taxonomy (NCBI): domain Bacteria; kingdom Bacillati; phylum Bacillota; class Bacilli; order Caryophanales; family Bacillaceae; genus Cytobacillus; species Cytobacillus sp. FSL R7-0696. Next base: position 3,628,419 of record NZ_JBBOWA010000001.1, read on the forward strand.
AAGTATAGTCCGCGAATTAAAAGAAAAGGCTTATCTATAGAAGTTGATCTCGATCCTGATATTATTATTATTGCGGATGAAGGAAGAATCGAACAAATTATGCAAAATATTTTTGATAATGCGATTAGGTATACTGATGAGGGCACCTTATTACTTGATCTTTTCCAAACAGAAGATGGCTGTTGTATTCAATTGGAAGACTCTGGGATTGGGATACCTGAAGAAGACTTAGATAAAATCCGGCAAAGATTTTACCGAGTAAATAAAGCCAGGACAAGAGCTGATGGAGGTACAGGGCTTGGTTTGGCTATTGTGGAGAAACTCGTTCATTTACATGGAGGGCGCTTGCTTATTCAAAGTGAATACAATATTGGGACAACGATACAAATTATACTTCCGATGGTAAATGATCATTAATTTTTAAAGGCTACTCTTTCTATAAAGAAGAAGAGTGGCCTTTTATGTAGAAGGATAAGGATGTATTTCCCTTCCTTTTCATAGGCAAATGAAAATAGGTTTATATGCTACAAACCGCCTTACAACAAGGTTTTTAGCCTTTGATATCATTTCATTATAGTTGCATAATAAATATCACGAATGTTACCTTCATGTAATAAACGTAAAAGAGAAAAAGACTTTTTTAAGTTGTCAAGTATAGTATTCTAGTATATAAATGGAAACACGATAGTGTCATTACCAATTAATGATAAAAAAACCTATTCTCTAAAAATCAAAAAAACCTACTAATCATAACGTTTTTTCTTTCTATTATTAGATAGATCCATGCAAGAATGATTCATTGCTATTTCCTCCCAAAAATATTACAAAAAAACCTATGATATGATTATGTCACAGCAAGAAACAACAAAAAACATCCATTAGGGAGGAAATAGATTATGAGTAAGAAAGTTATTTTTTCAGTAGCGGCAGCAGCTGCATTACTAGTATCAGCACCAGGTTTAAACAAGGCAGAAGCGGCAGAGCCAGCTCAGGTAAAAGTAGATACAAAGGCTTTTGTCTATCAAACTTCTAATATGTTAAACCAAGATTATATTAATAAAGTGATGCAAGATTGCATGGGTAAATATAATGTGAATTGGAATCAAGAAGATATTCAAAATATCTTAAGTCAAGCGAAAGAAAAAGCACAAGCAGCATTAGAACAAGGTAAAGCGCATGCAGCACAACCAGAGCAAGCGGAACAGCCAGCTAAAGAAGCAGCACAACCAGAAAAACAACCGGCTAAAGAAGCAGCACAACCGGAAAAACAACCAGCTGAAGAAGTAGCACAACCAGAAAAACAACCAGCTGAAGAAGTAACTGAAGAAGCACAAGCACCATCAGAAGAAGCTTCATCTGAAGTTAGTGCATATGAACAACAAGTCCTTGATTTAACAAATAAAGAGCGTGCAAATGCTGGTCTTCCTGCATTAAAACTTGATGTGGAGCTTAGTAAGGTAGCGCGTGAAAAATCTCGTGATATGCAAGCAAAAGGGTATTTCGATCATAACAGCCCAACATATGGTTCTCCATTTGATATGATGAAACAATTTGGTATTTCTTATACTTCAGCAGGTGAAAACATTGCCCAAGGTCAACAAACACCAGAAGAAGTAGTACAAGCATGGATGAATAGCCAAGGTCACCGTGAAAACATTCTTAACTCTAGCTATACTCACCTTGGGGTAGGTTATGTTGAGAACGGTAATTACTGGACTCAAATGTTCATCGGTAAATAATAATCGGATAAATATGCTTAAAATTATCCTTCAAGATGAGCAACACCTGTATCATATGATGCAGACGTTGCTCATCTTTTTATTATTCCTTTATAAAAACCAATACATATTCAGACTTTATGATTTGACTTATTGTAGCAAAGTGAGGTTTATTTATGAATATCTACCAATATAGTTTGAGTTTATGTGCATGAATTTGATGGATACCAAATTAATTTTTACAACCATCTGATTACAACTATATACCGGACGGCTTACTCATCCAATTCTGATTAAATTTCCAAATCGTTCTAATTAAATGATATAATGTATAAATAAAGAGTAATTAAACATCGGAGTGAATGGTTTGAAGGATTTTTTATTTAATAATGAACAGCGATTTGGTGAATCGCTTCCTGAACAAATTGCCAAATACATATTAACGAAAATCATGGAAGGTTCTTATATTCCTGGAGATAAAATTATTGAAGAGAAAATAGCAGAAGAGCTAAAAACAAGCAGAGCTCCAGTGAGAGAAGCATTATATTTACTTCAAGTAGACAATATTGTCGAGCGTATTCATCGAAAAGGGACAGTTGTAAAATCCTTTACGACAGAAGATATTAAAGAATATACACATGTCATGGTTGGACTCATTCAAATGGCACTAGATATGACTTCGAATCGATGGCATGATGAAACGAAAGATACGTTAAAATTAAAACTCAATGCTGTGGAAGAAGCGTTCCTTGCAGGTGATCTCATTGGTTATCAAATGAAATCCACGGGTTTAACAACATTCTTTTTTGAAGTGGCGAATAATAAAGCACTATCTAAATTTTATTATGAATCTGTTTATATATTAACGGTGTTTGCCCAAGTGAAATGGACAATGAATACGATGAATCGTTTTCATCCGAAAATGAAATTAATTACCAAAAATCTAATGGAAAATAAGATTACTGAAGCGAAGGATGTAGTTCCAGCTCTTTTATTAGAAACGTTAGAATAAGGATGCCACTTTTTGGGCATCCTATTATAGCAAACAAAATTGTCGACAATATACAATTTTAGTAGTATGATTATTTTGTATGAAACAAAAGGGAGGAATATCAGATGAATTTTGCCAACAAAGTAGTACTAATTACAGGTGCCGCAGGTGGTATTGGAATAGCAGCAGCTAAAGCTTTTGCTAAAGAAGGTGCTAAGCTCGCACTAGTAGATTTATCTAAAGAAGCATTAGAAAAGGCTGCTGCTTCTATTGATGCTGAGGAGATTTTACTATTATCAGCTGATGTAACAAAAGAAGAAGATGTAAAGAAATATGTTGAAGATACCCAACAAGCATTTGGTCGTATCGATACATTTATAAATAACGCTGGAATCAATGGCGATTTTGCCATCTTAGATGAGCAAACAAAGAAAAATTTTGATGCAGTATTTGGTGTAAATGTTTACGGTGCGTTTTTAGGATTAAAATATGTTTTACCTGTGATGAAAGCTCAAAAAGGTGGGGCTATCGTTAATACGGCTTCAAACGGTGGTTTATTAGGTGCACCAGGTATGGGACTTTATGTTGCATCTAAACATGCGGTAATCGGGTTAAACAAAACGGCTGCATTAGAAGCGGCAGATTATGGTGTCAGAGTAAATGCGGTTGCACCATCTGGTGTAGATACACAAATGATGAGATCCATTGAAGCAAACGCCATGCCTGAACAAACAGAGAATGCACGTACACAATTTGAAAGCTCTGTACCAATGAAAAGATATGCAACAGCTGAGGAAATTGCTGATCTAATGGTATTTTTATCATCAGAAAAAGCTTCATTTATTTCAGGTTCATATTATCGTATCGATGGTGGACAAGGTGCTACATCGGTTTAATTTGTAAAAAAAGAAAGAGTAAAATGATAAACTTACGCGAAACATATCATCACGAGTGGTGCAACAGAGATTGGCTATGGAGCTGTCAAGGCATGCAGTGAAAAAAGGTGCAAACGTTGTCATCGCTAAGGTGAGCGTAAAGATGGGTAAAGCTTACTTACGGGTCAACCTGTAACAGTTGACGGTGGATTTACTGTCATTTAAATAGCATATACGGTGAAAAGGTCTTTGTATTATTTATGGCTTTTTCACCGTTTTTTATTATGACTATTCCCTCATGTGAATTTCTGCTGCTGCACGGATCCCTGACTCGATTGCTCCTTCAATCCAGCCAGGGAATAAGGATGCATGCTCCCCAGCAAAATGAAGTCTGCCGGAGGGTTTACTTACCTCCTCACCGAAATGCTTTTGTTGACCTGGTGCATATAACGTGAAACAACCTGCAGAAAATGAATTTCTGCTCCAATTAAATGTAACGGTTCTTAGGTATTCTTTATAGACAATATTGCCATATACTTCACTTAAGCATTTCAAGACTTCCCTCGTAATATCTGATTGTGACAAACTATTCCATAATAAAGCGTCACTGCCCCAACTATAGCTTGCAAGTAAAACTGCTGGTGCATCATTATTTACTCTACTTGGAATATAGCTAAAACTAATCGGTAAATCAGTTATGACATGACCAAAGTTGTACCTTTCCCAAAAAGGGCTACTAAACTCAATTCCAATTTTCATTGAAGAAATGTTTTGCAATTCTCTAATGGCCTGCCATTTTTTTTGACTAATGCTATTTTTGGGTAGTAAATCTATAAATTGAAGTGTAGTAAACGGTAAGGTAATAAGACAATAATCACCTGTATACGTTTTAAAAGTATGTTGATATGTATCATGGACATATATGTTTACTTTGTTACTACCTTGTTTGATACTTTCTATTTTTTGATTGTAAAATAGGTTCGATGCTAATTCCATTTGAAAGGAGTAGGGAAGCCGATCATTCCCACCTCTTATTTCAAAATATTTGATATCAGGTTGAAAGAGTGGGGAGAGGACACTAGATAAAATCGACATAAATGATAATTCTTGAAACCCTTCAATACCTAAGAGAATACTAATTAATCTGATCGCATTTGAAGATAAAGGCGTTGCTAAAGGGTTATATTTTAAAAAATCGACCATGGAATATTTGTCGTATTCTGAGACCATTTTTTTCTTTTCTTCTTCTGTACTATTATTATAGAGTGTGATAAATGGCTCTACCGCATCTTGTAATAGTGTAAAGGCTGTCTTTCCTTGCTCATTTTTATTTAAATGAAAATCAAGTAAGTTTGGATTTTCTTCGTATTGTTTTCTTGAAATTTTCCTATTATTAATATAAATAATATCGTTTGGATGACTATTAATAAAAGGCGATAATGGCAATTGAAACTTTTCTATATATTTTAATACGAGTTTATGTGTATGAGGAATTCTCATCGCACCCATATTAAGATAATTCCCATTTGTAAAAGGGGACCTAAGCGTGTAGATTCTACCTCCTATACGGTTATTCCCTTCTAGGACAGTGACAGTATGCCCCGCTTGTTTAAGGAGTGAGGCTGAAACTAATCCAGCCATGCCTGCACCTGCAATCAAGACATTCTTCTTTCTTTGTTTTATATTTGGTAATCCATTTTTGATGATGGAAAGCATGTCGTTAGGGTATTTAGGTAGTAACATACTTTTTCTTCCTCCTAACTAATGGTCATCGACATGTATTTCAGATAATTGCCGGTCAATCAACTTATAAAGTTGGATTTCTAAAATGGCATCTTGGTAGTCTGCTTTAGCGCCTTTTTTATTTACAAGAGTCGGTAATGTAATAAGTGTTTGGTCACTGTCCTTTGGAATATGTTCGAGAATGAGTTGATTGGTTGTATGATACATTTTTAATTGCTTTAACCATTCTCGTTTTTGGATTTCTATTCGCACAAAAACATATTTATGTGTCTCCAAGACACGAAATCTTAATTTACTTTGTGATTGACTATTTTCTGTTGTATGTTGAGTTTCTTCTTGTTTTTGCTCGTTTGAATATTGAAGGTCATTCGGAAAGACTTTTCCGAGCATCCCTTGTACATACTCATTGACTTCTTTTTGGTTTAATTTTTCGAATTTGGCCTTCATTTCTTTATTAAATGGGAATTGATTCCAAGGGAACATACACTTTTCACCCTTCCAAAAAAAGAGATGATCTTTCCGATGATGATAATCGCCTATTCATTAATTTATGCAACATTTCTATTTTCGTTAAAAAAACATCAATTCAAATCACTTGCAACATTACTTTATAGTGATTAGTATTAAAATTAAATAATAATTTTAAAAATTCTAACTAAAAGGGGTTGTTACGTGAATACAAAGACAGCGTTAATTACTGGTGGGTCAACCGGTATCGGTAGCAGTATTGCTTGGAAAGTAGCAGAGCAAAATGTAAATGTGATTATTAATTATAGACATAGCGAACAAAAAGCAATTGAACTTTGTGAGGCCCTTACTAAGAAATATGGGACAAAAAATATTGCCATTAAAGCAGATATTACGAATGAAGATGAATGTAATTATCTCATACAGCAATCATTAGCGAAAACAGATTCAATTGATATCTTGATACATAACGCAGGCCCATATATTCATGAAAAAAAGAAAATGATTGAATACTCTTTAGATGAATGGTCTTATTTAATAAATGGAAATCTACAAGCTTTATTTATATTAGGCAAAGCCATAATTCCACTCATGAGAAAGGGGAATTGGGGGAGAATCATTACAATAGGTTTTGATCGCGCCGAAACTGCCCCAGGATGGATGTATCGTTCGGCTTTTGCTGCAGCAAAATCAGGTGTAGTCTCATTAACAAAAACGCTTGCCTTAGAAGAAGCGGAAAATGGCATAACAGTTAATATGGTTTGCCCAGGGGATATAATTGGCAAGTGGAAAGAGAGTGATATAGACGATGCCTGTACAGTAAAAGATGATCGAACTCCTGTAGGGCGCCCTGGCACAGGGGAGGATGTGGCGAGGGTGATTGCTTTTCTTATTGAACCTGCATCTAGCTTTATCACGGGTAGTGTCATCCCAATAACTGGAGCAAAAGATGTGTTAGGAAAAAACCTTCATCAATAAGCATGTCTCCGATTCTTATCACATATATTGTTAAAAAGACTGTGGGAGAGATGAGAATGGCTTCTCAAGGTTCAAAAGGCTGGTATATTGCAAAACTAAAAGAATTTGGTGTCAATAGACATCCAATAGAGTTGCGGAAATTAGAACTTTACAAGACCTATGAAGTCAGAAAAATTTATCAACAGGTTTTAGCGAATAAAAAACAAGGGTAGCTATTTAAGCTCCCTTGTTTTTTTAAGCTTCTTTTAGATGCGTTGTATCTTCTACTGTAAGTCCTTCTCTAAGCATATGAAGAGAATAAAGATCTTTAGGGATTTCAAATAAATCGTAAATCTGGCCAGTTTCATTTATTTTTTCATACAAACTTTTACGTGATTCATTGGCATAAATGGCATAAGGTAGTTTCTGGGCAGCTTTTAATGAACGAATATTTTCTTTTTTTATGCGCATAAAAATGGTTTCAATATTTAAATCATAAAAAAGTTCATTAAAGAAAGCATCTTTGGCTAATTGATTATAACCTTTACCATGATAAGGTTTACCGATCCATGTGCCAAGAAAACCAGCTTGGTTTTCAATGTCATATAAGCTAATTGTGCCTATTGGATTATTCCATTCATCTGTAATGGTGCGAGAGATGAGTTTTTCTTGTTCCTCAGCTTCGAGCGTTTGTTTCGTAATAAATAACAGTTCTTCATAAGATTGAGCTTTATGACGCACAAAAGGGAAGACATCGGGGTGCGTCATCAATTCGAATAAAACTTGACAATCATTTAGGTCACGTTTTTTCAGCATTGGTTATCCCTCCACGTGAGAGTAAACCTACTCCATGCCAAAAAGACAGAAAAGGCCCACCCTCGAAATTTTTTGTAATGTAACTAAAAAATTTCGGGGTGGGAATCGAACCCACTAGAACCAGTAAACTGGTGGCGCACCATTTGCCTTCCCAATATCCAAAAACAAAAGATATTATCGACTAAAAATATTATTTTATGAAAGTATAATACTAAAAAAATAGCAAAAAGGGAATAGATTTTTTACCTTATTTTTAAGATTATTTTTCGCCAAATTTCTCCATTTTTTGCATACCTGATTCTAAAGGTAAAATGGCAAAAAGCAATCAATAGGTGAGATGGTGAAAAAAGTACGATTCATTGAGGTGAAGTGAGGTAGGGGCATAAAAAAAGTTTAATGATTGGAGATAAATGGTGAAGAAACCTTATCATTATTTAGACAGAGTTAGGAGACGGAAATTCTAATTTAAAGATAAATCTGTCTCCTTATCATGTTATTTATCCACCGCATTTGTATATGCCCAATTGCCTGAGACCATTGTCCATTTTGGTTTTGCTAGAAAATGAAAAGGATGGTGGCTCCAGAGTACAAGATCAGCTTCTTTCCCTTCTTCAATGCTTCCTACGATATGATCAATTTTTAAGTTTTTAGCGGCAGCGATCGTTATTCCCTCCAATGCTTTTTGTTCGGATAATCCTTCTCGAACAGCAATACTTGCGCAAATGTTTAAGTATTGAATAGGTGTATAAGGGTGATCGGTGGTAATTGAAACGGAGACACCTGCTTGATCGAGGATTTTATAAGTGTCCCACGTCTTGTTTTTTAACTCTACTTTTGATCGTCTTGTTAAGGTTGGTCCAACGCTCACTTGGAGATTCTTACCTAAATAAGGAGTAATTAAATGACCCTCTGTACAATGTTCAATTCGTATATCTAAATGAAACTCTTTAGCAAATCGTAGTGCAGTTAATATCGTCTGCTCTATGGGCATGGATTCGTACAGGTATTTCTTGTGTAAGTGCTTTAATAATAGGGGATGTGCGCAGGTTTACTTCATTTGGATTAGCATGAACATTATAAAACGCTTCTCTTAACATCCCCATAATGCCCATTCTAGTAATTGAATGATCATTGCTATGACTATGAACTTTTTTAGGGTTTTCTCCAAGAGCAATTTTTAATCCAGCAGTTTCTTTAACAAGCATCTCTTCAACACTATTGCCGTACGTTTTCAAGATGGATGTGGTGCCACCAATAATATTCGCACTGCCTGGCATTACGTGAACAGTAGTTATCCCAGCTTTAAGTGCATCACGAAAGGCAGGGTCAAAAGGGTGGATGCCATCGATTGCCCGAATATGTGGTGTTAATGGCTGTGTTGTCTCGTTCGCATCATTACCAGCCCAACCAGTCCCCTCGTCATATAATCCAATATGTGTATGCACATCAATAAAACCAGGTAACAGAAAACCATGAGAACAATCAACGACTTGTGCATGCAAATCTTGAATATCTTTTCCGATCTTTTTCACTATACGATTTTTTATTAATACATCTCCGTGGAAAGGCTTTGAAGTAATGGGATAGACAATGGCATTTTTAAAAAGTATCGTCGACATCAGCATCCAGTCCTTTTTCTGCTTAATAAAATTCATCCTTAGCAAATACACTGTTAAAGTGACAAAAAAGTGAGTAGAAATCAAGAACCTACTCATGAGAATAAATTTAAAAAATGCCTGCCATTTGCATAAATAGGATTGTTAATCCTAAAATCCAAACATAAACGGCAAATATCTTTAGTGATTTTCTTTTTAGAAAATTAATCATCCAAACAACGGCAATATAACCGAAAATGGCTGATGCAAGTGTGGCAATTAACATACTGCCAAAGCTAATGGCTTCAATATGACCAGCATACATTTCACCAAATTGCAGCACAATGCCTCCTGCTATGGTCGGTATAGATAGTAAAAATGAAAAGTATGCAGCTGTTTCTCGATCAAGTTTACGGATGAGCCCTGCAGCGATTGTTAAACCTGATCTTGAAATAGCAGGGAATATCGCTATTGCTTGAAAACTACCAATAAATAATGCATCACTATAGCTAATATCTTTCATCTTTTTCGCACCATTTTTAATACTATCTGAGAACCAAAGAATGATTCCGGTAATAATAAATTCCCAGCCAATGGTGACGCCGGTTTTTGAGATCGTCTCAAATAGATCATTAAATAATAAACCAACAAAGACAGCAGGAATCGTACCAATGACAAGCAGCATAGATAACTTTCCGAATGGATTTTTTATGATTTCTAGTAACTCATTTTTATAAACAACAAGGACAGCTAATAGTGTACCAATATGGAGCATGGTATCTAAAAATAATCCTGCTTCATCAAGACCAAATAAATGTCTTCCAAGATACAAATGCCCAGTGCTTGAAATAGGAAGAAATTCTGTTATCCCTTGAATGATTCCAAGAATAAATGCTTCAATTTTTGACATCATATAAATCACCTATTTGTTTATTTTTTTCCTAGTAGTAAAATAAGGGGAACTCACGTATCAACTTGTTTTCTCTCGCTTTTATAAATGTATTCAAGTTGTCCAATAGAAGAACCGAAATTTGAAAATAAAAACTTTGAAACTTTTTATAATAATCTTCGTAAAATAGGTATATAGTACAAGAAGGAATAAGAGAAAGGGGAAAACAACAATGAAAGATTCACAAACAGACAGAATACTTGCTGCGGGCATTTATATTATTAGTTTCTTTACTGTATTTATAGGACCACTTGTTATTTGGCTTATAAAGAAAGATAGCTCAAAGCTTGTAGACTATCATGGAAGACAGTATTTTAACTTCCTCATTACTTACTTTGTTTATGGAATCATTAGTACGATCTTGATGTTAGTGCTCATTGGTTATTTATTAGCAGCGATATTTGGCATTGCATTTATCGTATTTACCATTATTGCAGCCGTTAAGGCGTTTGAAGGGGAAGAGTATCGCATCCCGTTTATCATCCGTATCCTCTAATAAACGAGTAAATATAAAAGGCCAAAAAGAAGACGCGAACAAATCAATGTTCGTGTTTTCTTTTTGGCCTTTCCATTGTAAGCCGAATTATTGGCTTAAATACTAATAAGGAACAAAGTAAATGATTGCTTCATTCATAGAGGAATGCTTATTCGGTGATTCTTTGATTTAAGTAGGTTTGGGTGTCAAAGATAGGGTAGCTGATGTATAGAGATAATAAACACGTTTAATTTTGAAATATCATTCCATTATGCGTGTTCGTATAACAAGGTACAAAGGAAAAAATAACTTTATCGGACGGAACAGTAATAAATAAAATGATGTACTTCTAAAAATCCACCTCCATAATGTAGAATTACTAAGGCAGAAACAAGATATTTGATAGTGAAACAAGAAAAGCTTCAATGATCTATAAAAAAGTTAAGGAATCACTTCCATTAATAGCTAAATGTATACAATTGCATGATAATGTTAATGAAAAAAAGGGATTAGTCGGCATTACAATGCTTAATAAAGTTGTAGGAAATTAGGGTTTGAAACATTTGCCATCCACAACCGATATTATAAATTATTCAAAAAAGCTTTCGTGCTACCAATTTATTTTTTGTCTTCATAATAGTGTATCAAAAAGAGAAAAGCCATCTCCTATATATTTATTCATGTCGAAAGATCGCTTATATAAATATAAAAACATCTAATAAAATAGCTTAGCCTCAACATTTTCTTTTAGTTAACTTCTTCAAAGAAAAAAAGGATTGTCCGCGATTCTTGCTTCTTGCTATGCAAACAAAAAATTCCAGCTATTTAAATTGGAAAACATCCTGGCGGTTGCAACTGCTCAGAGGAAAATAAGATCATGAGGAAGCTCAGGAATTATATAGGAATATACTTAGATCTTCCTTGTCATCTACGGTACCAAGCAGAATATCTTTGATGGTTATATTTGGATAGGTATCTTGAAGTTTTTTAAGAATCCATTCTTCATCCCTGCCTAATTGATGCAACTGTTTACAATCAATCGTTCCCTCTTTTATAACGGTATTTGGAAAATAAAAAGGTTTGACTGGTTTGCTAAATGTGACGGCTGTTAAAGGCAAATGTTCCGTCTTCAGAAAGATGGAAACCTTGCCACCATGCTCCCATAAGGCAAGTGCGACTTTTTGGATTTCTTCAATATTCTTCATTCGCAATTCGGTCTGCAGTTCATCAAGTGAAATTCGGGCACGTTTCATATTACGGTTATTAATCATTCCATTTTCTATTAATGGAATCGGATCGGTGATAAACCACTTTCTAAAATGTCTAAAATGCAAACTTAGGTAGATTCCGATTATATACAAGATTAAAATAACACTCATTGTAATCATCGACCCTTCCAGACCTAATCCTTCATCGGACAGCGGATGGGCAATAATATTTCCAATAATCAGCACGATAACAAAATCGAGAAGTCCTACTTGGGAAAGGGAACGCTGACCCATTAATTTGACAAGTATGATGAAAAACACAAATCCAACAATTGCCCGGAGCATCCATTGGACAATAGTTAAGGATTCCTGCGAAGTGAAAAATTCCATAATCTTACACACCCTTTAAACAGAATTAGAAAAGAAGACTTATCTTGATCAGCCTGAATTCATAAGATAAGAAAATATATTATTTGGACAAACTGGTTTTAGCAGTGCCATGTCCGGCACGAAAGCTGAAGCAAGACTTCCCAAACCTCATGACTCTATAAGCGGGTATCGACTCGAGCGAAGTTTCCCCTGTATTTCCTTTTCTCCCTCATTCTTTGTACTATTATTTTCCAATTAATAAAATTTATTACTATAAATTGATTCCAACGGTTAGTTATTCTTTTATCTGAAACAGTGACAAGAAAGAAGATCGCCTTTAATGACGATCTTCTGATTCATTCGTATTCAATTAACCTGCCCCGTTTGTTAAACAAGAAAAAAAGAACGCTCCAGCAATCCTCATCTTTAACTCTTGCATCCGTTAGTTCAATAAGAATTTAATTACTTTAACTAAATATTTTGTGGAAGGGTGTAGTAGAAAAATAGACGCAATTCAACACTCGTGCCAGTTCTCCTTCACTATATTTAAAATAGAGACGGTGCATAAAAAAATTAATTCAATTAAGCCATAGCGTTTCGCTAGAACTAGAGCGTCTCATCCAATTTCTGAATCTTTGAGTCGGAAATTAAATATACATTGCCAAAAACGTCGATTTTGTCTTCTTTTACACGTACAGCGCAATCTTTGTTTGACGCATAAATATTTATTTCTTCCGATAGGGGAGATAGTTCGCTTTGAACCAGTGCCATGTTATTTTCAAGATCAAAATGAGACAGGACGGAAAAATTATCAAGACCGATTCCGTCGTAAACAGAGCTCATTTCAACTTTATCTCCAAAGTTTTTCGAGCATAACCATTTAGCGGACATGTTGATTGCCCCAGCGCTTGCTCCCATTACAACGGCGTTGCTTTTTTTAATCGAATCCGATAATTCATACTCCATCAAAAAACCATTTTGATTAAGGATATTGCCACCCAACAAGAAAATGACGGAAGCATTTTGAATTATCGTTTGGGCATCTTCCTTCTGTAAGCGATAATTAATTAAATGATATTCATTAAACATAATGCCAGCCTGGTCAAGCCACGACCGTTCAGTAGCACCATCATCTTCAAAAACAGATGGATTCGAGCTAATCATAGCAAGCGATTTTCTATCAGTTATATCCTCCTGTAACGCCCTACCCAGATTCTCTGAAAAAAAATTGTTAAACCAACCTAAATAATAGTGAGTTTTCATAAGTACCTCCCCAGCAAAGTGTAAATAACATTTATTCTTGAGTCACTCATTCTGTTTTCTTGTCACTCTCAATATGGCCGATTGTTAAACACAATTTAAACAACACTGTTCGACTAGCCTGCCCTGGTTGTTAAACAAGAAAAAAAGAACGCTCCAGCGATAATCATCTTTAACTCTTGCACCCGTTCGTAATATAAGGTTAGCCAGATTTTTCTAGTTGACCTATTTTTATAAGAAAATATAATAATTCCGCAAATCACTGTTACTCCTATAAAAGTAAACAAGTAAAGAAAAGGAGAATTAGCTTTACCAAAATCTACTCACTTTGAAGTGTCTCTACTTTATCCCACGCACTTGATATATCTGGTTTGTAGTTTCTTGTTTTGATATAACCGACTAACATCATACCGACTATATAGATTATATGAATTATAATTGAACCAATAAATACTTGTATAATTATCTTCATTTAGACAACCTCATTTATATCTACATTACCATAATAACCCATATTATTCTTCAAGTAACCTGCGTATTATGTTAATAACGACAAAGAAAGCTGCCTCAGCAACCCTCCTACTTATACTTAATCACCCGTTTGTTTAAAACGATTGATGTTCTAATTCTTCATAATACTTTTTAGGATTATCAATATTTTTTTCAATGAAATATTTAGCTTGCTGCTTGAACAGATTTATGTAAGAATCTTGGCTCATTGATAAATCTCCTAATTCATCAACACTTCCCTCGACTTGAAAGGTGTTCGAGGTTACATCCACAACGACAGTCATATATGTTTTATTTTTATATGAGACCGTACCAACCACTTGTTTCTGTTCTAAATCAACCCTAGTAAATTCGTGTTTAACTCCTGATGGTTTAAAGGTTGTATATCTAACATTAGATTTAAATGTGCTTTTCGTTATAAAGAGCAAGCCAACAAGTGTTAAAGAAAACAATAAAACTAAGTAAACTTTATTCCTCAATTTTTTTACCTTCACTAAGTAATTTTTACTTTCTGATTATTATTTCATATTATTGGTTATTGTGCTATACTGCCCCCTTAGTACAACAAGAAAACAGATGCTACCTCTGCAAACCCTTTAATAAATTATTTTGTCGAATGAGAGGAAAGTCCTCTCCCGATAAGGTTTGCAGAAACCGGTTTCCTTCCCAATTCTCTTGCCCAAATTGATAATTGTCCTATATGGTGAATTTCGTGAGCAATGGCATGGCGCATAACTTCACCCCAAGTATCTGTTACAATTCTTCCATCTGGCAGGGTATCGTAAAATAATTGATTTTCCATACTTGCATCCCATTTGTTCACAAAGTTCTCTACTTCCATATGAAATTCTGCGTCCAATTTTCGAACCTTGTCCAAGCTGTTATAATAATCAAAACTCTCCTGAAAGTCCGCTTTTCCCTGTAATAGACGTATCCAGCTCCACTCGACATCAACAATATGGAAAAGTGTATGTAATATACTGCCCATACCACCAGTTCGATTTTGCAAAAGCTCTTCCTCACTTAAATCTTCACACCAGTTATACCAATCTTTTCGTATCATCCAGTTATATTTAAAAAGTGTTTGCAATAAAACCCCTCCGCAATAAAAAATATTAACCTTAAAATATACGTTTGGAATATAAAAAACTTTACTTACTATATACTATTTCTTCAGTCATAGTTTAAATTCCTTGTTCAACTAACCTGCCCGGTAGTTCAAGAAGAACTGACAAAATCACGATGTATGCTCTTCATTTTTAAATAACTTTATTATTTTTTAAATAACATTATTATTCGTGAACAGCTGACCTTGTTTAATAAAAGGAGTGGGGTAGCTTCTTAGCAAACTTTTTTATATGCATTCACTAGGACAGAGCACACTATGCTATTTTCGTTTTTTCAACATTTTTATCATTCATCGCATACCTCACTTTCGTAGAATAGACAACTCAAGCTTGTTATAATAGAACAAGGACTTTAATAAGAAAGGATTCGTTGTGAGAATGAATGTACATCAAACAGCCCTTGTATTAGAAGGTGGAGGAATGAGAGCGGCATACTCTGCTGGTGTAATGGAGTTATTTTTAGATAAAGGTATTACTTTTCCATATGTAATTGGTGTTTCTGCAGGAGCCGCGAATGCTGCCTCATATTTATCGAAACAAAAGGGCCGTAACAAGAAGGTAAGTGTGGAGTATGTATCTGATCCTAGATACTTCTCCTTGCGAAATTATCGAAAATCTAAACAGTTATTTGGTATGGACTTTATTTTTGATGAAATTCCAAATAAGCTGGTTCCCTATGATTATGAAGCGTTCTCTCACGGGAAAAGTGAGTTTATTATTGGTACAACCGATTGTCTGAGTGGAGAAGCTGTTTATTATGGGAAGAAAGACTATGGGGAAAACTTGTTGCTTCTTTTAAAAGCGTCAAGTTCATTACCTTTTATTGCACCTGAAATTTCTTTTAATAATCGAATGTTACTTGATGGTGGTATTGCTGATTCCATACCAATAAGAAAAGCACAAGCAGATGGATATGATAAAGCTGTTGTTGTTTTAACACGACCCAAAGGTTACCGAAAAAAACCATCAAGAATGAGTTTTTTATTGCGAAGAAAATATCCACAATATCCAGGGCTTCAAAGAGCAATGATGAATCGTTACAAAATGTATAATGAAACCGTTGAATATTTAGAGGAGCAAGAAAAAAAAGGACAAGTGATGATTATTAGACCTGAGAAGGTAGATGTGGGAAGAATGGAAAGAGATTTAAAAAAATTATCTGCCTTTTATGAGCAAGGCTATAAAGATGCAGAAGATAGTTTAACAAGATTTATATTTTAATTGAAAGTTTGGTGAAAAAAGATCATTCTCTTCTCTCATAGAAGAGGAGAAATGTCTTTTTTCTTTTGGTTTTTAGCGGTAAAAATGAATATTACTCATGATTTCCATCGTTCTATAATAGATTGGTAGTAATACATTTATTGAGAGAATCGGGGTAGGAAGTTCATGAATATTCAGCAATATTATCAGCAATCAGCACAAGCCTCTCTTAATGGTAGTTTAGTTGCGTGTATACCACTATGGATATTAGTCATATATCATAGTTTCTTTCAGGAGATTAGCGGGCTTCTTTGGTGGTGTTTACCCTTTGTTTTATATAGTGGGATGTCTTATCAAAGCTATGTGTTAGCAAATAATCAAGCAAAGATAAGTTCATATGCATCAACAAATAGCAAGCAAAAAAACGTATTTTCACAAAGGGAATTTCTTATAGGTTTTTTACCAGCACCGAATTTAAGATTATTATTATTTAATAGAGATGGTAGAACGGCTGCTGAAATTCGTGATTTAGCTTTTCATAAGTGGCGCTGGTTTTTGCCTACATTTGTCGACCGCTGGATTTATAGAAATCGCTATGCTTTAGTTGTTGATCAAAGGGTGCTTGCAATAATTACAGTGCGGAAACACAATATCCAAATTGATTATAACAGTAATACGATTCTTCTCCACAATGACAATAATAAACGCTTTATTTGTCAAAAAGATAGCCGAGCTTATACGCTAAGGTATGAACGGACTTTTATGAATCTATTGGTTCAATCTGAGAATGGAAGGGAGCTTGGGAAATTACAAAAAGGATGGATTCCGAGAGAATGGATGGAATCGTTCAAGGTAAACAACACACCCTTTTTAATGATGAATCAACCTTTGCACGCTGATGAACAATTAATTTTTTATAGTTTATTAATCATGTATGTAAAAAACATTCAACATTGAAGTAAAAGATTCGCTAAAGCTGTCTCAACTATAGTATGATTAAGACAGTTTTGAAAAGTGTTCTAAGTTGAGGTGTTCTATGAGAAAGTTTTTAATCATTGCGGCTTCATTACTTATTATTTTATTAATCGTAGATCGGACCATTCTAAAGGACAAAGGTTTATTGTCACAAGTACAAATTGACCAATATGAGGAAATAGAAAACCCTGAAAATGTAGCTGTTGGCCTGGAAATTGGTCAGAAGGCACCTGAAATCCAGTTGGAAACACTGGATGGTGAGTCATTTCAACTAAGTGACTATGAAGGAAAGAAAATATTACTTAATTTTTGGGCAAGCTGGTGCGGACCTTGTGAAGAAGAAATGCCTTATATGGAAAAAGTTTATAAAGAATATAAAGATGACGGATTTGAAGTCATAGCTGTAAATATGACCAAAACGGAAAGAAACGAAACAAATGCCGCTGATTTCGTGAAAGCGAATGAACTCTCCTTCATCATACCAATGGACCCTGAAGGCGTTGTCTTAGATAACTATGAGGTGATTGCCTACCCAACTAGTTACTTCATTGATTCGGATGGGATTATTCGAAATAAAGTATTAGGTGCGCTAAATGAAGACTTCTTGGAAAAGGAAATTTTACGTTTACCATAGAGGATGTTTTCTAAAACGAATGTGTGGGTATAAATGTATAATAATATTAGATTAAGCAATAAGGATGTGGCAAATTGAGTACATCAACAATACTAAAATGGATAACAGGTGCATGTGAAGCATTTCTTGGCATTCCTTTTCTAGGAGGAATTTTTATCCTCGCAAATGGATGGGTGCCACTCATTGTTATGTTTTTCCTTCATGTAATCACACTTGTACTATCCGTAAGAGCTGGAGAAAACAAGTACGGTAGTATCACAGGTATCATTACTTCTATTATTGGTTGGATTCCGGTAGTCGGAATGATTATGCATATCATTACAGCGTTGTTATTATTTGTAGATGCTGGTCTTAGTTCAAAACAAAATAAAACAAAAGTATATTAAATGAAACGAGCCGATGAAATAAGTCACGGCTCGTTTTTAGATTAGGCTTTATTATATGGCAGTCCAACCGCCGTCAATCACTAACTCTGTACCTGTAACAAATCTTGCCTCATCTGATGCTAAGAAAAGGACACCGTAAGCAACATCTTCAGGGTTGCCGAAATAAGGCAACTGCGTATAAGTTTGATAGAACGGTAAGGCAGATTCCATTGAAGGAGCTGTCATTGGTGTCGAAATAATCCCAGGATGTACAGAATTGACTCGAATATTTTCTTTTCCATATTCTATTGCTGCAGATTTGGATAAGACTCGTAATGCCCCCTTAGCGGCTGTATATGGACTTGTTCCTGCCATGCCAACTATACCGCCGATGGAAGAAATATTGACAATGGAACCGCTGCCATTTTTCTTTAATTCGGGAATGACATATTTCATGCCGATCACACAACCATTTAAGTCGATATCTAAAATTTTATTCCATTCATCCATTGACATATCCTCTAGAGTTTTGGGAGAAGCGACACCAGCATTGTTAATCAGGATATCTAGTTTACCAAATTGTTCAATGGTTTCATTTATAACTGCTTGCCATTGCTCTTCAGACGTCACATTATGGGCAAGGGCAATCGCCTCACCACCTGCTTCTTTTATCTCTGCAACCACTTTATTTAAAGTTTCCATTTGTAAATCAGTCGCTACTACTTTAGCGCCTTCTTTCGCGAATAACTTTGCTTCTGCAGCACCCATCCCGTTAGCTGCTCCGGTAATAATGGCTACTTTTCCTTCTAACCTTTTCATGATATACCCCCATTTGGTAAAAACTTAGACAATATCGTACGATTTTTAATACAACTAGTTGCTTTATCAACAATCCGTTGATAATCTGATTATAACAACTGATGAAAAAATGAAGCAATGAACAAAAAAGTTGAGATCGTTGTATACTCAACAGTTCATACAAATTTGTTTAAAAATAAGAATAATTAATACAAGGAGCAGAAAAATGTCGAAAAAAGAAAAAGTCGATCCCCGTGTAGTAAGAACAAAGCGAATGTTAACTGACGCCCTTATTTCTTTAATAGAAGAACAAGGTTTTGAAAAAGTAACGGTGCAGGCAATTACAAAAAAAGCGATGCTGAACCGCGCTACTTTTTATCTCCATTTTACAGATAAATACGATTTGCTTGAGCAAAGTACAGATGACATGATTGATGAGTTAAAAGAAGCAATGAAGACTTCTTTTGTAGCAAGTAAAGGGACGTATGATACTGAATCACCAAATGAAAGCTTTATTCAATTATTTGCGCAAATTGGCACATATGATTACATTTATAGAGTGTTGCTGTCTGAAAGTACAATGCCTCATTTTCGTGATAAACTAACAGCTGTGTTGAGCGAATTTATTGCAGATGGCATGACCGTTATGCAACCAGATGATGACTTATTGACCATACCAAGAGAAATGGCCATACGCTTCTACGCTTCTGCGTTTTTAGGTGTGATTATATGGTGGTTGAAAAATGATTGTCCGTATACCGCTAAATATATGGCTGCGCAACTCATGAAAGTTACCATTCAAGGACCGTATAAACAAGTGGTGATAGAACAGAAATCCTCTCTATAAAAAGGAGGGATAAAATAAAGTTGACAAAATTTTAATAGATGGTAAACTAAATTTGTGTAAACGGTTACAGATGAGTGTGTAACGCGTTACATATCAAATAAAATAGTAATTAATAGATTTTGTTTTTTTTAGAAATATGTAACCCGTTACATACCTTTCCTAGTCATGAGAGAATAACGCTTCAGATAGTGAGTGTCTAATATGTAACGGGTTACATACTACCTTTTAATATAAGTTTAATAATAACAGTATTAACAAATGTAAGGTGATGATTCATATAGCCACAATTAAAGAAGTAGCAAAGTATGCAAATGTTTCTGTTGCGACTGTATCGAGAGTGATAAATAAAAAAGGATATGTCCAAAAGGAAACGCAAACAAAAGTGGAAGAAGCGATCAAAGCACTTAACTACCGACCTAATAATGTAGCGCGTAGCCTATTTAAAAAGCAGTCAAAAATGATTGGGTACATTGTCCCTGATATTACAAACCCATTCTTCCCACAACTTGTCCGCGCTGTGGAAGATGTGACAGTAGCACAAGGGTATACTACTTTTCTATGTAATAGTGATGACAATTTAGAAAAGGAACTGATGTATTTAAATAAAATGGCGGAAAACTATATTGATGGCGTAATCATTGTATCCAATCATATGAATGAAAGCCATCTCGCCAATTTACAGATCCCGGTAGTTGCACTTGACCGTGTGTTCCATGAAAGTATTCCCTCAGTGACGATAGATAATTATCAGGAAGCGAGAAGGGCAGTTATGCATTTAGTTGAAAATGGCTGCGAGAAAATCGCCCATATTAGTGGACCAGAAAACATTATCAATTCCCAACTGAGGAAAAAAGCTTACCAAGATGTCATGATGGCACTAGAAAGACCTGTGTATATAAGTGAAGGTCATTATCAAATGAAAACAGCCCAAGAAGCTACATTTCGTCTCCTGCACGAACAGAAGGACATTGATGCTATTTTCACTGGTAATGATGTGATGGCAGTTGGAGCCCTAAAGGCATGCACAAAGCTCGGGATTAATGTACCGAAAGAACTTCAAATCATTGGTTTTGATGGAATTGAGTGGACGGAAACTGTTTCACCAGAAATTACAACCATCGCTCAACCAATATATGAGATGGGGAAAAAAGCAGCAACCATGCTTTTGAACCGTATCAACGGAAAGGAAGAAGGTCAGGATCATATTGTATTCCCGACCGAACTAAAAATAAGAGAAACAACAACGCATTAAAACAGAAGAAGGAGAGTGATTAGATGATTACAGTAATCGGAAGCATCAATATGGATCTAGTCACGGTAACAAGTATAGACCCGTCAATGGGAGAAACCGTGATGGGAGAATCATTTTTTACTGTGCCAGGTGGTAAAGGAGCAAACCAAGCAGTGGCTGCAGCTAAGCTTGGAGCGAATGTGAAAATGATTGGTAAAGTCGGCGATGACCCTTTTGGTCAAGAGTATATGAATTATTTTAATGACATGCATATCAATACGGAAAGTATCCAAATAGAAAAATCTGTACGTACTGGAACAGCAAGCATAACAGTGTATAACCATGATAATAAAATTATTGTTGTACCTGGTGCCAATCATTTAATGACAAGTGACGTTATAGAAGCATATCGCGATGATATTTTAGCGAGTGAATGGGTGCTTCTGCAATTAGAAATTCCATTGTCTGCCGTAGAAAAAGTACTAGAGATTGCGGCAGAGGGCAATGTGGGTGTCATTTTAAATCCAGCTCCCTTCCATCATATTCCTTCTCATTGGTTTGAGTTAGTAACCTACCTCACACCGAATGAATATGAAGCGAAACAGTTATTCGAAGCATATGCAAATGATACTGAGGCAACGGAACTACTGAAAAAAAAGCTTGTCATTACAAAAGGAAATGAAGGCGCCGCTTTCTTTAAAAACGGGGAACTTATGACCATTCCTGCTATTAAGGTAAAGGCGGTTGATACGACTGGTGCAGGAGATACTTTTAATGGCGCTTTAGCGGTTGCCCTTGATGATGGCTTAACAATAGAACAGGCAATTACGTTCGCGATAAAGGCCGCAGGTTTATCTGTAACGAAAATGGGTGCACAAGTAGGGATGCCGACAAAAGCCGAAATTGAAAAAATGGAAGTGAATCATCATGAAGAAACAAGGAATGCTGAATAGTGATATAGCAAAAGTCATCAGTGATATGGGACATACAGATACAATTGTTATTGCTGATTGTGGACTACCTATCCCAGATGGTGTGAAAAAAATTGACCTAGCTCTAAAGCTAGGGACACCTTCCTTTTTAGACGTCTTAAATGAGCTTGAAAAAGAACTAATGATAGAGAGTGTCACATTAGCAACTGAAATTAAAACAGATAATGAACCGTTATTTTTAGCAATTAAAGACAAGTTCTCTGATTGTAGCTATGTCTCGCATGAAACATTTAAGAAAAAAACGGAAAAAGCAAAGGCGATTATACGAACTGGAGAAGCTTCCCCTTACGCTAACATCATTTTAACGTCAGGAGTGATATTTTAATGAAGCAATCATCAATAATAGAAATGAAGAATATTCATAAATCCTTCTATTCGGTGGAAGTACTCAAAGGCGTTGATTTTGACTTGAGAGCTGGCGAGATCCATGCGCTTATGGGTGAGAATGGGGCAGGGAAATCGACCTTAATTAAAATCCTTACAGGCATCCATGAAAGCAATCAAGGTGAGATTTATTATAAAGGGAATAAGGCCGTATTTTCTTCACCGAAAGATGCAGAAAAAAATGGCATTGCTGTCATTCATCAAGAGTTAAATATTATTCCTTATTTAACAGTGGCTGAAAATATGTTCTTAGGTAAAGAATTAAGTACTTTCGGTTTATTAAAGACGAGAGAGATGAATGTAAAAGCAGAAAAGCATTTAAAGCGCTTAGGCATTGAAATGGATGTAAAACAGCCTGCTGGAGAACTTTCCGTTGGACAACAACAAATGATTGAAATTGCAAGAGCAATCGCTGCCAATTCTGAAGTTCTTATCATGGATGAACCAACAGCCGCTTTAACAGATAGAGAGATTGATACATTATTTTCCGTTATTGATCAATTGCGAAAAGAGAATGTGGCAATCATTTATATATCTCATCGCATGGAAGAGATTTTTAAAATGTGTGACCGTATTACGGTTTTACGAGATGGTCAATCAATAGGAACGAAATATACCACAGACACCTCATTCGATGAAATCGTGAAAATGATGGTTGGTAGAGAAATTGGTGAGCGTTACCCGGCTCGGACGGCAACAATTGGTGATGTTTTTTTCAAAGTCGAGAACTTAAGTGTGAAAGATCATTTTTCTAATATTTCATTTGATGTTAGAAAAGGTGAGATACTTGGCGTCGCCGGTTTAATGGGAGCTGGAAGAACGGAGATCATGGAAGCGATTTTTGGGTCACGAAAGAAATCGTCTGGGAAAATATTTTTGAATGGTCAAGAACTACACATTCGTGCACCAAAACAAGCCATTGCTGCCGGTATCGGTTTCATTACAGAAGACCGTAAAGATGAAGGTCTTATACTTGGATTAAGTGTAAGGGAGAATTTAGCCGTTCCTAATTTAAAAGCGCTTTCGCAAAGTGCCATTATGTCTACTAAAAAGGAAAAAGCTTTCTCCAAAGAAATGATAGACAAGTTAAAAATTAAAACAGCTGGTCCAGAACAAGAAGTTAAGAATTTAAGTGGTGGGAACCAACAAAAAGTGGTCTTTGGAAAATGGCTCGGAATCGATCCAACACTGTTAATTTTGGACGAACCTACACGTGGTGTGGATGTAGGAGCAAAAAAAGAGATATATACGATCATGAATGAAGAAACAATGAAGGGCCATTCCATTATTATGGTCTCATCTGAGTTACCAGAGATACTAGGCATGTCTGATCGTATTATGGTGATTCATGAAGGGAAAGTAGCCGCCATTCTGGAAAAAACAGATGCGACTCAAGAAAAAATTATGGAAGCAGCAACAGGAGGGAACAAAGCATGAACAAAATTAGTAAAGGCATCGGCTCCATACAAAAGCTAGGACCGGTTTTAGGCTTACTGCTCATCATTATTATTTTATCGGTTATGAGTCCAAGCTTTACAACAGCTGACAATATACTGAACGTATTAAGACAAGTTTCAATCAATGCTTTAATTGCGTTTGGAATGACATTTGTTATCTTGACAGGGGGAATCGACTTATCTGTCGGTTCGATTTTAGCGTTATCTTCCGCACTTACTGCAGGTATGTTAGCTAGTGGTATGGATCCGGTAATTGCGGTTCTTCTCGGTTTATTAGCAGGTGCTTTAATGGGACTTGTCAACGGCGTAATTATTGCAAAAGGTAAAGTCGCTCCTTTTATTGCAACATTAGCGACAATGACAATTTTCAGAGGGTTGACACTTGTTTATACAGAAGGTCGACCAATAACTGGTCTATCTGATGCTTTTAGCTTTCAAATGATTGGTAAAGGTTATTTTCTCGGCGTACCATTTCCTGTTGTTACGATGCTGTTAGCTTATTTATTTTTATACTTCTTGCTAAAGAAAACAACTTTTGGTCGCGGTGTTTATGCGATTGGTGGGAATGAAGAAGCCGCTAAGCTCTCTGGTTTAAAAGTGGATCGCTTGAAAATGGGTGTTTATGCAATTTCAGGATTATTTGCTGCTGTTGCAGGAATTACGTTAACTTCTCGTCTTGACTCTGCACAGCCAACTGCTGGTACAAGCTACGAATTAGATGCCATTGCGGCAGTTGTACTTGGTGGGACAAGTCTTTCAGGCGGACGCGGATGGATCTTTGGTACATTAATTGGTGCTTTGATTATTGGTGTACTTAATAATGGTTTGAATTTATTAAATGTATCATCTTTCTACCAACAAGTGGTGAAGGGCGGCGTCATTCTATTAGCTGTACTAATTGATAGAAAGAAAGCTGCTTAACATATATGATTTGCAAACCTATGAAGGAGGAATACTCAAATGAAAAAAATATGGAAGCTTCTTACTTTGGTTTTAGTAGTCGCTTTATTAGGTGCATGTTCATTAAATAATGGGGCTGATGATAATGAAGCAACTGATAATGATGAAAAAGCATCAGGAGAAAAAACAATTGGTTTATCGATTTCTACATTAAATAATCCTTTCTTTGTTACATTACGTGATAGTGCAGAGGCGAAGGCAAAAGAGCTTGGTTATGCGATTAAAACAGTAGATGCACAAGACGACCCAGCAACACAAGTAAGTGATATTGAGGATTTAATTCAACAAGGTGTTGACTTATTAATTATTAATCCAGCTGATTCAGCAGCGGTTGCTTCTGCCATTACATCAGCTAATAATGCAGATATCCCGGTTATTACTGTTGATAGAAGTGCAGAAGGTGGCGAAGTTGTCGCTCACGTAGCTTCTGATAATGCAGAAGGCGGTAAAATGGCAGGAGAATTCATCATCGAAAAACTTGGTGATGAAGGAAAAGTGGTAGAACTTGAAGGAATCCCTGGTTCATCGGCAGCACGTGAAAGAGGTGCAGGTTTTAACGAAGCAATTGAAGCATCTGACAATGTGGAAGTAGCAACAAAACAATCTGCGAATTTTGATCGTGCAGAAGGCTTAACAGTAATGGAAAACATCATCCAAAGCAATAAAGATGTCCAAGCTGTATTTGCTCATAATGATGAAATGGCACTTGGTGCTTATCAAGCACTAACGGCTGCTGGTCTAAAAGATGTCATTGTTGTCGGGTTCGACGCAACAGATGATGCCATCGCTGCAGTTGAAGGTGGCGATATGGCAGCAACAGTCGCTCAAAAACCAGACAGAATGGGCGAGCAAGCTGTAGAAACAGCCAAAAAAGTACTCGATGGTGAAACGGTGGAAGAATTTATTCCTGTTGAGTTAGAGTTAATTAAATAAGGAAAATGATTGAATGAAGCACGTGTCGATTCTGCTTAAAGGTGGAATGAGCACGTGCTTTTTTATTTTCTAAGTGAACGCAGGTTATGGAAAGAAGTGTGAAAGAAATATATAAGCGGTTAGTAAGAAATGAGTGTATAATTATGGTAATCATTATATTTTGTGAAGAAGCGAGTGGTAGAATGATCCCTGCAAATACTTTCGGTGTTGATATGACGAACGCCGCAACGCCTTATTTTCAAGTAGTGAAAGACAATCGAATTCGGTTCGGTTTAGAGACATTCAGGCAACATCCAGGTTTAGCGAAAAGCTTATTTCATCATCTATTTCCTATAGAGGAAAAGTTAGATATGACGTTTATTTCTGGTTATCAAGATATTGATAGCACAAGGGTAAGGAGAGAAAAGTTAAACTTACGGCGGTTTTTTAAAATAAATAATTGGTCTAATGAAGTAGTTTGGCAAGAAGAAATGAGCAGTTATTTTGTCTTTTTAACAGTAAAGAACGTGAAATCATCTGCGTTTTTTCGCTATACCCTTAAAATGATTGATGGTCACACGTCACTCTATATTTGTTTTGTGCATCGCGATTGTTTATTTTATATTAGTTCTGATGTACTGGATATTGTTGCAAATGCGCATACGATAAGGAGATTAAAAGATCTATTCCCTGAAATGTATGATACTTTCTACGAAGATGAGTAATCTTCTGTAAGACGGATTAGCAAATAGTGTTACCGTCATTAAGAAATTACTGAAAAAACGGTTATATGTAATTCGATGTCCAACCATTAAAGGATAGGAGAAAAATGATGAATATAAACAGGAAAGATTTACTTAATGCTGCATGGATTATTGGAATTTGCTTTATACTGGGATCGTGTACTATTGCTGGTGCGATTGAGAGTCTACTAGATAATAGTTTAGTGAATGATGGTCATTATGAACAACAAAGATTCAATGACAATTTTGAAAGGTATATTGAAATACTCGAAAACAAAGGGGAATAAAAGATCAAAAAGAAGAAGTTTGACTGAAATACCGCCGGTAGATTGTGTGCTTTCCACAGGTAATAGAAAAAAGTAAAAGAGGTGATAAGATGTCTAGCGATCTAAATAGAATAAATACTTTGTTTGCCGAAAAAGCAGAATACTGGGATTTAGATGATTTACAGATTGATTATATAAATGAAACCATAACATTAAAATTACTTAGTTGTCATAAACAACAGATTAAGAGAACTTACATCTTCATAAAGGAAGTGATGTCGTTCTTTGTTTATCAAGAGGCTAATGTAGGAACAATACGCTTAAATGACCGTAATTTTACTGATGCGAATTTATTAACCGAAATTAGTTATCACAAGAATGGTTTTGGTCATATAAAAATTGAAAGCTTAGAATCAGATTTGAAAGAAATCGAGAAATTACATGCTAAAACTAATTTTTATTTTCAAGTAAATAATAAGGACTCTTTTTTTATTGAAGCCAATAGTGTGCAAATCAATGATGAACGGTTTGTAAACCTTCTTGCAGATAGTAGAACACTGAAATATTGTGAATGAAGCAAACTTTATGGAGTGTGATGAATTTACAATAGAAAGAATTGGAGCTATTTTCAGATAAAAATACTGTCAGCAATATTAATAGCGCTATTAGCTTTATGCGTAATGTTAATATTGTTAAAACGGTAAGATGAAAAAGCGTTTCTTTCGTTCTAGTTTTATTTCCTCATCAAATTCCTTATTTTCGTATGTCCATTTAATTTGTAAAGAGTAATTCGCATCCAACGGGGCGCCTTCGATACTGACAAATTCAATAACATCTCCCTGAGGAAAATCACTTAGCTTATCGAATAAAGTGACCGCTTCCTTTCAGGTTTAATCCCTCCTAACCAAATGGCCTCTCCTTTCCACATCCCTTTTAGGGTTAGGAAAATGATAAGGTCTATATTCCGCTATCTAAGTTCCATTCAAAGCTCTTTCCTTTTTTACAACTGGTTGCTTATAAGAATAAATCACCCAAGACACTAAGAATTAAAGGAAAGATGAAAATAATAATTAATTTTCTATTTAGATGGACCTCCTTTTATAGTTGGATTTTGTGATTGTTTGTTATCTGTATGTCTTGATGAATAGTTATTTACAAAAGGGTACCTTCTATTATGTGTAATTTAATGGAATAATGTATTTAACTGTATATTATATTAAGTATAGTTGAATAGACATCTATAAGGTGTAAAGAAAAAAATTAAGGTAGGGTTTTGAAATATAATATTAGATATTTAACTAATATCCTTTTTCTGGCTCGTATGTTAGGGAGATGGTTTATTTTAGTTTTCTTTATGTATAATCTCCTATTTAACATTCTTTCTATTGATTAATTACTTATTTACATTTATCCTATATTTAGATACTTTAATAAGAGCAGGAGAATCTTTATTTATTTAAAAGTAATAGATACTGTTTGTTCTTTATAGTATCAACAATTTAATAGAATATCCTTCGGGGCAGGGTGAAATTCCCAACCGGCGGTGATGAGGGTGACCTCTTAGTCCGTGACCCGGGCTCAGGAATGAGAACGGTGGATTTGGTGCAATTCCAAAGCCGACAGTATAGTCTGGATGGGAGAAGGATGCGTGTGTGTAAAAACGTTCAAAAACAGTTGATTTTGACGTTTATTTGGCCATGATTACTTTTCCCGTATACGTATTCGTATACGGGTTTATTTATTCATGAGTATTTTAAAAAGGGTGGTGATGATATGGGATAACGATAAGTGTGAGTCCAACTCTTTTTGTAATTTTCAACAAACTCTCCCGATACCGCGTATTTGCCCCGAGCGGAAAATTCCAACTTTTACTTAAACGAATAAATCTTATGCAGAGAGGTTGATCATTCTGTTTACAGGTATTATCGAAGAAATCGGTACTGTACAAAGAACGATTCATCGTGGATCTACTATCCAATTAGTGTTCAATGCTACAAAGATTATGGATGATATCCATATCGGTGATAGCATCGCTGTAAACGGTGTTTGTTTAACAGTGACCGAATTCCAACAAAGAAGTTTTACAGCAGATGTGATGCCAGAAACTTTTCATGCAACATCGCTTTCCTCTTTAAAAGTAGGAAGCAATGTGAATTTAGAAAGGGCGATGTTAGCAGGTGGAAGATTTGGCGGCCATTATGTAAGTGGTCATGTGGATGAAACGAGAAAAATTCTAAAAAAACAAAGACAAGAAAATGCGATTTATCTTTCAATTTCACTATCCGAGCAGTATCAGCATTTAATTCTACCTAAAGGATCTGTTGCTATTGATGGCACTTCATTAACAGTGATGGAGGTAGGGGATGGTTATTTTACGATTGCGTTAATTCCTCATACAGCTGAAGAAACGGTGATTAGTGAAAAAAAGCCAAATGATACTGTCAATATCGAATATGATTTATTTGCTAAATATGTATTTGCCTTTTCAGACACATCGAAACGTGAAAGAAATTTAGAACAGTTATTAGAAAATAATGGATTCTTAAGTTAGGAGGAAATATATGAGTCACTCAATTGAAGAAGCGATTGCTGACTTGAAAATGGGAAAAGTGATTATCGTTTGTGATGATGAGAATCGTGAGAATGAGGGCGATTTTATCGCTGTTGCCGAGTATGCTTCAGCTGAAACAATCAATTTTATGGCGACAGTGGGAAGAGGGCTTATTTGCGTGCCGATTGAGCAGTCAATCGCCAAAAAATTAGACTTGCATCCGATGGTAACTAATAATACAGACAGCCATCAAACTGCTTTTACAGTAAGTATTGATTATAAAGAGACAACGACTGGTATAAGCGCATTTGAACGGTTTTTAACCGTAGAAAAAATGTTAGACGACAAAACACAAGCATCAGATTTTAATCGTCCAGGTCATATTTTCCCCCTTATAGCGAAGGATGGTGGCGTCCTTGAGCGTTCAGGCCATACAGAAGCGGCGGTAGATTTAGCGAAATTGGCTGAGGCAAGTCCGGTCGGGATTATATGCGAGATTATGAAAGAAAATGGTGAAATGGCTAGAGTAGCAGAGTTAGAGAAAGTAGCAGAAAAATATGATTTGAAGATGATTACGATTGAACAATTAATATCTTATAAGCAATCACAATTATTATTAAACTAATCTAATTTAGGAGTGAAGTAGAATGAATACAATACTAGAAGGACATTTAATTGGAACGGGAATGAAAGTAGCCGTTGTTGTATCACGGTTCAATGAGTTTATTACAAAAAAATTATTAGATGGTGCATTAGATAGCTTCAAGCGTCACGATGTGGCTGAAGAGGATATTACGGTAGCGTGGGTACCAGGTGCATTTGAAATTCCCTTAGCGGCGAAAAAACTTGCGGAAAGTGGCAAATACGATGCGGTTGTTGCCCTTGGAACAGTCATTAGAGGGGCAACACCACATTTTGATTATGTGAATGCAGAGGTAGCCAAAGGAGTGGCAGCGACTTCATTACAAACGGGCATTCCAGTAATTTTTGGTGTGTTAACAACTGATTCTATTGAACAAGCGGTTGAGAGAGCGGGTACAAAAGCAGGTAACAAAGGCTGGGATGCAGCTGTTAATGCGATTGAAATGAGTAATTTTAATAAACATTTTCGTTAAAAATTAATTTTCTTTGCTCCCTCTTTCTTTTTCTCGTTATAATAATATTACGTTTATATTCACATGAACAATGGTAAAAACATGTATAGAAGATAAATGAAGAGCCTAAAAGAGAAAGAGGGTTTATGATGAAATTAGAATTAATTAAATGTCACGGTTCGGGAAATGACTTTTTTATTATTGATGAAATGGAGCAGTCCTTTGGCTGGAGTGATGAAGAACGAGCGAATTTAACGATTAGTCTTTGTAATCGTGGCAGTGAGCTCGGTGCGGATGGGATTTTATTTATATTAGCCAGTGAAGTTGCTGATGCAAAAATGCGCGTATTTAATGCAGATGGTTCAGAAGCTTCCATGTGTGGTAACGGTCTTCGTTGTGTCGCGAGGTATGTTTGTGAGAAATTGAAAATCAATGAGGCGACAATTGATACGATGAAAGTAACCCTTCATGTTAGTAAAGAAAGCGATATTTATAAAGATATCCCTACTTACAAGGTAGAAATTTCACCAGTATCATTTGATGTTGCTACTTTACCACTTCACATCAATCAGCACCAATTAGTCAATGAAAAGATGGAAGACCTTTCAGAAGATATCGCTTTTACTGCTCTTTCTGTACCTAATCCCCATCTTGTTGCTATTGTCGAAAAAGAACAGATGCAATCAGATATTCAAGAAGAAATAAGTTTGTATGTCAACGGAGAAAATGATTACTTTCCTGATGGTGTAAATGTGAGTTTCGTCAAACCACTTCCAGAAGGTGGGGTTTTTGTTCGTACGTATGAAAGAGGTGTGGGCTTTACGAATGCATGTGGGACAGCGATGTCGGCTTCAAGTTTAGTCACATGTCTGCAAAGGATCAATACCTATGAGCAGCCGATTGAAGTTTATAACAACGGTGGTAAGGTCCGTTGCGTTGTTCATAAGCAAAATGATACCTTTACAATCGACCTTATTGGTAATGCCAGCTATGTCTATCAATGTACAATTGAAGTAGATATAAATCACCCAGGGACATTTACCGTCGATAATAGCGAAGAATATATTGAAGAAATGATGCAATATGCGAAGTTGCAACAAGAGGCTTCTGCCTTTTTAACTAAGCAATTAAATGCTTAAGAAAGAAAATGGGTTTTGGACCGAAACGACACTTATGAGTAAATAGTGTGAACAGCCCCCTGTCAAGTAGACAGTGGAAATAATAAAAAGTTACCTAAGCGGCTATAGCTCTATATTCCATAGGGCTATAGCCGTTTAGTCGTTTTTGGTATCGATTATGATTATAGAAGTGAATATACTCCGTTATGGCATTGGAAAGTTCCTCATAGGTCATAAATTTATGTAAATAATATTTCTCACATTTCAGTGTTCCCCAAAAGGATTCCATAGGTCCATTATCGATACATCGCCCAACGCGAGACATACTATGAGTCATTTTTAACTTTTTTATCCTACTTTTAAATCCATAGGAG
Source organism: Cytobacillus sp. FSL R7-0696 (assembly GCF_038006865.1). Taxonomy (NCBI): domain Bacteria; kingdom Bacillati; phylum Bacillota; class Bacilli; order Caryophanales; family Bacillaceae; genus Cytobacillus; species Cytobacillus sp. FSL R7-0696. The sequence continues at coordinate 3,660,381 of NZ_JBBOWA010000001.1, forward strand.
GTGTATTGATAACCACGGTCGCTATGAATGAGAGGCTCCTTTCCCTTTAAATGCTTTGTCGCCAGGTCAAGTGTATCGAACACCAGTTCATTGTTATTAGAATGCCCGAGAACATAACTAATAATAGAACCATCATAGAGATCACGAATGGCACTTAAATAAGCTTTTTGGGAGGAACCATATTTAAATTCTGTGACATCCGTGACCCATTTTTCATTCGGCTTATTAGCTGTAAACTCACGATTTAATATATTTTCCGTGACATATTGGGGGATAGAACGTTTATATCGTTTTTTCTTCACTCGAATCACCGAGCGTAATTGAGCCACTTTCATTAATCGATAGATTCTCTTATGATTCAGTGGCTTATTAAATTTTCTATTCAAATGAAGAGTCATTTGGCGATAGCCGAAAATCCCCTTCATTTGTATATGGAGGATTTTCATCTCTTTCATAATAGCTTCATTCAGAATCTCTTGGGAAGTCGGTTGACGTCTTAGCCATTTATAATAAGCGCTCCGAGTGACGCCCGCGATATCACACAGAAGAACTATGCTTAGATTCTCTTTCTTATGTAGTTCCTGTATGGCGACATACTTATCTTTAAATCGAATCCTGCTTATTTCCGCCTCCTTTCGAGTTCCTCCAACTTTTTTAAGAATAAGTTCTCTGCACGTAATCGTTCATTTTCTTGTGCTAGCTTTTTCATTTCGAGTTTCATTTTTTCTTCTGGTGTTAACTCAATTTCTGTTTTATTCCTCCCTCGTTTGTCTTGAAGACCTTCCTCTCCACTTTCTTCATATTTTTTAACCCATGTATAGACTTGTTGGTAAGACACTTGAAAAGTGTCAGCTGTCTTCTGATAATCTTTTCCGTTCCCCAAGCAATCAAGTACAACTTGAATTCGTTCCTTCCAAGTTGTTTTTCTTCCTTTAGTCATAGAGCTCGTCCTTTCTTTTGACGTATCCTTTATTTCACTATGACTATTATACTTCTTCAACCATAACCTGAGGACAGACTCATCTGATATTTTATATCTTTTGGCAATTTCCTCTAAAGAATAGTGGCCGGATAGGTAGTCCTTCATGGCTAATATTTTTAAATTCTTCGGGTACGTTTTCCAGGATGTCGATTCTTTAAGACCTTCAAATCCATACATATCAAATTTATACTTCCAAATTCGAATGGCACTTCTACTAACCTTATACTTTTTTATTATCTCCGCTACAGATAAAATACCATCTTTTAATGTATTTATTACTTCTATCCTAACTTCGAGTGGATGAGCTCTTTTAGACATAAATATACTCCCCTTTTAGTAGCCAGATTTTATTTTTTTATCTGTCTACCTAGAGGGGAGCATATCAGTGTTGGTTCGGTTTTTTGTTTTTTTTATCTGAATAACGCGTAGAAATTGCATTAGCAGGTCGTTTCATAGTGTTTTCGCTCCTTGATGTCGTGCAAACTGAATGAGCAAAACGTTCAAATCAGTTTACTTTTTGAGTGATATGCAAACGGAGAAGACAGTCGTTTAAATGCGTTTTGGCTTTGTATAACGTGCATATCACATCTGCTTAGCCTTTCACTTCCTAAAACACAAAAAATCGCATATGCCTGTGTATAGTCTTATCCTTTTAATGAATCTATAATTTTTGCAATCGTGTCATTTTTTGTTTCGAAAAAGGTTGCCATTGGACAGCAATCAGTTAAACGATACTTGCGAATGTTGTCTAGTGAAAAATTCTCCCGCTGCAGTTGTTTATTTACTTCATCCCAATAGAGAGGGGCTGCTACTATCGCACCTTCTCTGCCTCTAGGAGAGTAAGGAGCAATCATCGTTTTTCCTTCTGCATGCTGTATATAATCGATATATAACTTTTTCCCGCGATTCTTTTTCATTCTTTCTGTCGTAAATAAATCTGGGTTTTTCTCAACTAAATAGGATGCTATGAACGAAGTAAACAGTCGGGTATCTTCATAAGAAAAATGATGATGCATAATTGGGATATGTACTTGTATACCCTTACCTCCAGTTAATTTTGGGAAGCCGATAATATTTAATTCTTCGAAAATCTTACTTAGTTTCTGTGCAGCATCAACAGCTAGTAGAAAGTGTGTTTCATCTGGTGGGTCAAGGTCGAACACAATATCTACCGGATGGTCGCTGCCAATTGTTTCAAAAGGGGTATGATACTCTAGTGCTAATTGATTACCTAGCCAAACAAGGGTAGATAAATCATTACAAAGGATATAGTCGATTTCGTCTTTTGTAAAAGAATTCACAAATGACGGTGCATAATCAGGTTTATTCTTCTGATAGAAAAATTCTTTCCCGATATAGCCATGTGGATAGCGAATGGTTGTTAACAATCTATTCTTCACAAACGGTAACAACCGTGGAGCGACGGAAACAAGATAAGCAATGAGCTGCTCTTTATTGATCTTTGGGTTGTCCCATAACGGTTTTTCTGGGTGGGTCACTTCTATAGAAGAATCGATATTTGCATTTTCTATCAATAATCTCTCCCAAGTACATGTTTCCCATTGCTCATTCGGTAAGAATTGCATAAATTGAGGGAGGATCAAGGTATCCTCAATTATGTCGCGAAAGCAAAGTTGAATACAAATGCTTGGGGAGATGCTGTATTTTACTTGATTTACTTTTTTTCCATTCTTTTGAATCAAGCTGACTAAAATAGCCAATTCTTGTTCATTTAGACCTTCGGAAAATTCGCCCATTGCCTTTACTTTATTTTGATATACGATACTATATTCAAACTGATTAGTTGTAATATTCCAGCCAGTAATAAAGAAACGACCTTTTTTCCTCATATGACCTTCAACCATCCTTTTTCTACATTTTGGTTTACATTCATAAAACCTATTACACATGGTCATAGTATGGTTAGATTAAAAAAAGACATACAAGTGAGGATCGATCCAATGAAGCCAATTATTCCTTTTGAACCAAAAATGACAAATGAAATTCCAAATGGCGATCAATGGATAGCGCAAGTAAAGTGGGATGGTACAAGGATATTGACTTATTATGAAAAAGAGAATTTAAGGATGTTTAATCGAAAAGGAAATGAGCGCACCATCCAATATCCGGAATTACATCAATTACCCTCATTAATTAAGGGGAATTCCTTCATTTTAGATGGAGAGGTAATCGCTTTTCAAGACGGTGTTCCCTCTTTTTATGATGTGATGAGAAGAGATCGGAGGAAGAATACGGTAACAATCAATCATTTACAGACAGAAATTCCTATTACTTATATGATATTTGACCTCTTATATTTTAACGGTAAATGGCTGATTGAAACCCCGTTATATAGACGCCAGGAGATGTTAATGGAAATCATCCAGCCAACAAATGAGATTCAAATCGTCCAAAGTTTTAGAGACTGTCAATCATTATATGATGCTGTCATAGAGCAAGGATTAGAAGGCATTGTTTGTAAGGATTTATATAGTGCTTATCTATTAGGAGGAAAAGATGAACGCTGGTTAAAAAAGAAAAAAGAACAGGACCTTATTGCTGTTGTTGGAGGGGTAACTTATAATGGAGCACTTATTCGTTCAATTGATTTAGGTATATATAATGAAAAGGGTGAGCTGGTTTATATCGGTAGTGCAGGCTCGAGCAAGCTTACTTTAAAGGATTGGCGTGAAGTGACTGAAGTGACTAACCAAATTCTTCAGGGAGAAAGTCCGTTTCATAATTATAGCGGATTATTGAAAAATCATGAGTGGCTATCTCCGATTTTAAAAGTGAAGGTTACATTCTTAGAATGGACAAAAGATCATACAATGAGGCAACCAGTTATTCAGTCTTTTGTTTTTTAAATCGTTTTCGGATAGGTTTTTGCCTACAGCAAATTTAGGTGTTTTACATAGTTTATAAGGAGTATATAAAGAGAACGACAGAGGAGGTTATAGGGTGAATCAACACTTTTACCCGGCATATACACAGACTCACTTATATAGAAGGCCTTATGGTGGTCGTCCTGGTTTTGGGGGAGGTCCCGGTTTTGGCGGTCCCGGCTTTGGGAGACCTGGTTTTGGTGGTCCATTTTTAGGTGGTGTAGCGGCAGGTTTATTAGGTGGCGCATTATTAGCACCTCTGGTGTACCCGCCTTATCCACCATATCCTGTATATCCACCATACCCACCTTATCCGGTTTATTAAAAAAATGGCTCAGATTTCACAAACACCACAGATTTAGCTGTGGTGTTTATTGTTTTTAATGCTTGTTTTTTTGTAAAGACAGTGTTAGATGAAGAGATATAAAAGAGATGTAGCTAATCTTACCAACATTGTACGTGTATATGAATAATCCTCAGAGAAAAAATACAATTAATAAGAATGGAGGAGGTTTTCTGATGCACACAATGTGGAAAGGAAGCATTAGTTTCGGTTTAGTCAATATCCCGATCAAATTGCATGCGGCAACTGAAGATAAAGATATTAAATTGCGTAATTTGCATAGTAAGTGTCATTCGCCTATTAAGTATGAGAAAGTTTGTCCTGTATGTGATGAACCTGTTGAACAAAGTGATATAGTGAAAGCATATGAGTACACGAAAGGGAAATTTATCGTACTTGATGAAGAGGAATTACAAGCGTTAAAAAAAGAAAATGAAGATAAAGCAGTGGAGATTTTAGATTTTGTCAAAATCAATGAAGTAGATCCGATATATTTTTCTCGATCTTATTATATATCTCCAGGAGATAGTGGATCGAAAGCTTATGCCTTGTTAAGGGAAGCTTTGAAGGAGTCTGAAAAAGTAGGGATAGCGAAAATCATCATTCGCGCAAAAGAACAGCTAGCCCTTCTAAGAGTTTTTCACAATACTTTAGTAATGGAAACCATCCATTTTCCTGATGAGGTGAGAAATTTTGCAGATGTGCCTAATATTCCTGCAGAAGAAAAAATAGCCAAAAAAGAATTAGACACCGCATTGTTATTGATAGACCAACTAACGACAACATTTGAACCTGAGAAATATACAGATGAATATCGCCAAGCACTTTTAGAACTGATTGAAACAAAGAAAAATGGGGAAGAGGTAGTAATAACAAATCAACAGCAACCAAAGACATCCAATGTTACTGATCTTATGGCTGCATTGCAAGCATCCATCGATCAAACAAAACCAACACAACCGAAAAAAGAAAAAACGACGACGAAGTCAAAAAAGAAAAAATCAACGAGTGCTACAAAGACAAAGAAGGAAGCATAGTTTTGTTTATTCAATTGGAGAAGTCTAGACTTCTCCAACTTCCTAAAAAATATAAAGGAATGGGCAATGAAAAAATCAACCTTATACATAACGACAAACATCATACTATTCATTCTATTTTTAGGTATGTTTTTGTTTATCGTTTTCGATTACACAAACAATGATCTTGCTTGGTTTGATATGGAGGTCATTCATATTGTCCAGCAAAATGTAACTCCTGCATTAACCACATTTATCGATCGTTTTACTTTCCTAGGTTCTGTGCTGTGGTTTGTCATAGCCACAGTTGTTGTAATAGTCCTTCTTGTCTTAAAAAAGAAGTATGCATTAGCTATTTATATTTGTTTGACATCGGGAGTAGGGGCTCTTTTAAATTGGACTCTTAAGCACTATTTTAAAAGGGAAAGGCCAGATATCCTTCCATTAATTGAAGAAACTGGCTATGCCTTTCCAAGTGGACATTCAATGGGCTCGTTTATATTCTACGGATCGCTTGCTTTTGTCATCATTCATGTAGCTAAAAAGACAAGTATGAAATGGGCTGTAGCAATCATCATGGGGTTACTGATTTTGTCGATTGGGTTAAGTAGGATATATTTAGGTGTCCATTACCCTAGTGACGTAGCGGCTGGTTTTTTGGTCGGAGCGATTTGGTTAATGCTTTCAATTATGGTTTTTCATATGTATGAGCATATATTTAATAAATAAAAGGAGAGGAAAAGGTTGGAAAAATATATTCTTTCATTAGATCAAGGAACAACGAGCTCTCGAGCAATTTTATTCAATCATGAAGGGGAACCAGTACATAGTGCGCAAAAAGAGATTAAACAGTATTTTCCGAAACCTGGATGGGTGGAACATAATGCGAATGAAATTTGGGGAAGTGTACTGTCAGTGATTGCTAGTGTTTTATCAGAGGCAAATGTTACTCCCATTCAAATTGCCGGTATAGGTATTACGAACCAACGAGAAACAACAGTTTTATGGGACAAAGAATCAGGAGACCCCATCTACCATGCCATTGTTTGGCAATCTAGACAAACGAACGACATCTGTAAAGAGCTTAAGAAAGACGGATTGGAAGATAAGGTGCGTCAAAAGACTGGTCTATTAATTGACCCTTACTTTTCTGGAACAAAGGTGAAGTGGATCCTAGATCATGTGGAAGGTGCACGTGAAAAGGTGAAAAAAGGGGAAGTATTATTTGGGACCATTGATACATGGCTTATATGGAAATTATCCGGTGGTAAAGCTCATGTCACGGACTATACAAATGCGGCAAGAACTCTAATGTTTAATATTTTTGACCTGAAATGGGATGAAGAACTGTTAGATTTATTTGGGGCAAACCATTCTATGATGCCTGAAGTGAAAAGTTCTTCAGAGATATATGCAGAAACGGCTCCTTATCATTTTTTCGGTCAGTCAGTTCCTATAGCCGGCGCAGCAGGTGATCAACAAGCTGCCTTATTTGGTCAAGCATGTTTTACTGAAGGTATGGCAAAAAATACGTACGGTACGGGCTGTTTTATGCTCATGAATACAGGTGAAAAAGCAGTACATTCAGATAATGGTCTCTTAACAACGATAGCATGGGGGATAGATGGTAAAATCACCTATGCGCTTGAGGGGAGTATTTTCGTAGCCGGTTCTGCTCTTGGATGGTTACGAGATGGTTTGAGGATGTTAAAGCATGCGGAGGATAGTGAAGATTACGCAACAAAAGTACAATCAACAGAAGGTGTGTATATGGTACCTGCATTTGTTGGTTTAGGTACACCTTACTGGGATAGTGAGGTAAGGGGAGCTATTTTTGGATTAACTCGTGGAACGGAAAAGGAACATTTTATAAGAGCCACTTTGGAGTCACTTGCCTATCAAACGAAGGATGTATTACAAGCGATGATTGAGGATTCGGGGATTGATATCACTTCTTTACGGACGGACGGCGGTGCAGCAAAAAATAACTTTCTCATGCAATTCCAAGCAGATTTACTGGATACAGTTGTTGAACGGGCAAAGATTAATGAAACGACAGCTTTAGGAGCAGCATATTTAGCAGGCTTGGCTGTTGGTTTTTGGGAAAACAAAAAGCAACTTACCAAGAAGTGGGATCTAGATAAAGAATTTCAACCAGGAATGGATGAAAAAGAAAGAGATAAACTGTATCAAGGCTGGCAAACAGCAATCAACGCAACAATGGCATTTAAGTAAGGTACTTCACCATTTGAAAAAACAGGAGGGTACGAAAATGAAATTTTCTGTGAAAAATCGTTCTACTACCATTCAGCATTTAACTAACAATGAGTATGATCTCGTTGTTATCGGTGGAGGTATTACAGGAGCTGGAATTGCCCTTGATGCTGTGACAAGAGGGATGAAAGTAGCTTTAATTGAAATGCAGGACTTTGCTGCAGGAACGTCAAGTCGCTCAACTAAACTTGTGCATGGTGGTCTACGTTATTTAAAACAATTAGAATTTCATGTCGTTTCTGAAGTAGGAAAAGAACGGGCGATTGTGTATGAAAACGGCCCTCATATTACAAAACCAGAATGGATGGTCTTACCTTTTTATCAAAAAGGAACTTTCGGGAAGTTCACAACATCAATTGGGTTGAAGGTCTATGATTTCCTTGCGGGAGTTAAAAGAGATGAAAGAAGAGAAATGTTAAATAAAGAAGAGGTGCTAATAAAAGAACCATTATTGAAAGAAGAAGGTTTACTTGGTGGTGGTCATTATGTGGAATACCGGACTGATGATGCACGGTTAACTATTGAAGTGATGAAAGAAGCCGCTCATCGAGGAGCTGATGTGATTAATTATGCTAAAGTAACTGATTTTGTTTATAGGGATGGAACGATTATTGGTGTTGAGGTGCAAGACCAACTAAGTAATGAGTCTTTTCAAGTTTTCGGAAAAAAATGCGTGAATGCAACAGGTCCTTGGGTGGAACAGCTTTTAGATAAAGATGGGCAAATGAAAAATAAATCTTTAAAACTAACAAAAGGTGTTCATATTGTCATCGATCATTCTATTTTCCCATTAGAGCAAGCTATTTACTTTGACAGTGAAGATGGTCGAATGATTTTTGCCATTCCACGGGAAGGGAAAACATATGTGGGAACGACCGATACCTTTTATAAAGGTGATCCTGTGCATCCTTCGATAACAGATGAAGATAGGCAATATTTGCTGAACGCAATTAAAGGGGTTTTTCCAAATGTGGAGGTGACAGAAGCAGATATCGAATCTAGTTGGTCAGGTGTGCGTCCACTTATTCATGAAGAAGGAAAGTCACCGTCAGAAATTTCGAGAAAAGATGAAATCTGGGTGTCAGAGCACGGTTTAATTACGATTGCTGGTGGTAAATTAACAGGTTACCGAAAAATGGCCGAGACAATTGTAGACAAAGTTTCGTTTATGTTAAAAGAAGAATATCAACTATTGTTTTCAAAAAGTATGACAAAACATCTACCGTTGTCAGGTGGAAGAGTAGGTGGAGCGAAATATTTCCCTACTTTTATCGAATCAAAGAAACAGGATGGGATAAAAGCTGGATTAAATGGAGAAGAGTCTCTTTATCTCTTAAGGCGTTATGGTTCAAATGCGCCGGTTTTATTCTCTTTGGTTAAGCAATATCATAAAGGAGAGCATCTAATCCCACGAGTCTTATGGTTGGAGCTAAAATATGCACTTGATTATGAAATGGCTGTTTCGCCTGTAGACTTTTTTTTCCGCCGGACAGGCGCATTGTTGTTTAACATTAAGTGTGTGTTCACATATAAAAAGGCTATCATTGAGATCATGGCAGATGAGATTGACTGGACAGTTGAACAAACACAATCATATACGAACGAACTAAATGAAGTGATTGACTGGGCGACAAACAACGGGTAAAAAAAATCGTGGGTGGCGACGGGATATAGTGAGTCTCTCTCGTATCCTGTCGTAAAAAACCAATGAATTTGACATGTATCTACCAAAGTACTATAATAGATTGTGGTATTTGAGATAGAAAGATAGTCGGTAGTCATACGGCTTTTCTTGATGTGAAAGTTACTCTTTAGAGTAAAGTTCGCTAAGCAAGGTTTATAATTAAGAACTATTTTGTGGACAACTTCATAAGTAAGTTGAAATTCTTCTTAAATCATCTTCTATTTACCCATAAATGAACTTTATATGGTTACTTCAATAATTAAACCCCAATATACAATTCAACAAAGAGTTACTTTTCTCAAGAACAAATGAAGATTTAACCTGATTCTCACTGGCGCAGCTTCGGGGTTGCAAGGATGGAAGAGAGGTAGGGCTTTCGTTGTTTTAGGTAAAGAACTTATTGAAATTTAATAATCTCAAATATAACCAGCGAACCGTCATTGAAGCGGTTCGCTTTTTGATTTATTCCTTATAATAGAGATAACGTCGTATAGCGTTGATTAAGATATATTCCCCATCCTTTATGTGGTTCTCAGCATTACCTTTGATTCTCAACAAAAATTATGCAATAATCAACCAATAATCAAATGTAGAGTAATAAAATAGCCTATGACGTAAATTCAAAAAGGCGAACAATAAGCGTATTTTTTATTGAAACATATGTGTTTTCTGTTATAATAAAAAGGAAGCTGAAGAAATCGCAGTAACTGACGACATTGCGGAAATAACCGCTGGGGAGCTGCGTCTATGTTTAGCCGGTCGTCTGGGCAGAGGTGAGTTTTCCTTATCTCTTTTTTATTTCGGAGGGAATGGACATGGAAGAAAAAACGATACTAGACGGACAAAAAGTTTCGAAAGATGTAAAAGAAAACTTAAAAGAAAGAGTATTAAAATTATCGGCACAAGGAGTAACGCCTTGTTTAGCTACTATTTTAGTGGGAGACGATCCATCTTCTGCTACGTATGTACGCATGAAAGGCAACGCCTGTGAAAAACTGGGTATTCTATCAAAGAGAATACATCTAGATGCAAGTATTTCTACTGAAACACTCATAGAAACGATTCAGGATTTGAATAATGATAAAAATGTACATGGTATCCTATTGCAACATCCAGTACCTGCACATATAGATGAAAGAAAAGCATTTGAAGCGATTGACATCGAAAAGGATGTGGATGGTGTCACCAGTCTGGGGTATGGTCAAACAGCACTTGGTTTTGGTGTTTACCCATCTTGTACACCTGCTGCTATTATGGAAATTATTGATTATTATGACATTCCTGTTGAAGGGAAAAATGCAGTTGTGGTTGGAAGAAGTCCTATTTTAGGGAAGCCTGTTTCTGCATTACTACTCAATCGTAATGCAACTGTAACGACTTGTCATTCTAAAACAAAGGATTTAAGTGAACATTTAAGCAAAGCTGATATTGTTGTTGCAGCTGTTGGGAAACCTAATTTTATTCAAGGAAGCTGGCTAAAAGAAGGGGCTGTAGTGTTAGACGCGGGATACAACCCAGGAAATATTGGCGATGCTCATTATGATAGCTGTTATGAAAAAGCATCTGCCATTACCCCTGTCCCTGGTGGAGTAGGCCCTGTAACGATATCTATGTTATTAAAACACACTGTAGCTTCAGCAGAGAAAACGGTTCAGTGAGAAATAACTATTGACATTTAGCGGCAAAACAATGTATTATAAAATATACGCTGTAAAGTTCGTTATATATTATTTGGATAAGTGGTCGTAACTGCAAGAAATGTAGGCGATTGTACTCTTCATTTCTTGTAGTTACGGCCTTTTTAACTTCATAAGAAAATTAAAGTACGAGGCATTCCACTTTTCTCTATAAGCTTATATAATTATGACTTTTTAGTGATTATTTTTTGGAGGTATTATCATGAATAACGGTAAAGTAAAATGGTTTAACGCAGAAAAAGGTTTTGGTTTCATCGAGTCTCAAGAAGGACAAGACGTATTCGTACATTTCAGTGCGATTCAATCTGAAGGTTTCAAAACTCTTGAAGAAGGTCAAGAAGTTACTTTTGAAATCGTTGATGGCGACCGTGGCCCTCAAGCTGCAAACGTTGTAAAAGCATAATAATGCGGTGATGCATGGCCTTTCATGCATCACCTTTTTATGTGAACTACTCCCCAACCGTTCTTATACCGTTACAATGATTTTACTTTTATTGCTTATAAATTGATAAAAATTAATGGAAACTGGATACACTCATACTATAGATTATTTTGAAGTATGTTTGAAATACAAGGAGGATTTATCTTGGTAAAATTTTCGGATTTTGGTTTAAGTACAGAGCTAGAAAAAGCTCTTTCTAATATGGGTTTTGAAGAGCCAACACCTATTCAAGCACAATCACTACCAATCGCATTAGCTGGTGCGGATATGATTGGTCAAGCTCAAACAGGTACTGGTAAAACAACGGCATTTGGTGTCCCAATGTTAGAGAAAGTAACGAAAGAAGATGGCATTCAAGGTTTGGTTCTTGCCCCAACAAGGGAACTAGCTGTGCAAGTGGCTGAAGAATTAAATCGTATTGGACAAGTGAAAGGAATCAGGACTTTACCGATATATGGTGGTCAAGATATTGGCAGACAAATTCGCGCACTTAAAAATCGCCCGCAAATTATCGCTGCCACACCAGGCCGTTTAATTGATCATATTGAAAGAAGAACCATTCGTCTAAACAATATTAAATCAGTTGTTCTAGATGAAGCGGATGAAATGCTAAATATGGGCTTCATTGAAGATATTGAAAGAATTCTTGGTGAAATTGAGCATGAACGCCAAACGCTTCTTTTCTCAGCAACAATGCCTAGACGTATTCAAACTCTAGCTGAGAAGTTTATGAATGATCCACAAATTGTTCGTGTAAAAGCAAAAGAGTTAACAGTAAAAAATATTGAACAATCTTATATCGAAGTGCATGAAAAACAAAAATTTGATGTGTTATGTAGCTTATTAGATATTCAATCTCCTGAACTTGCGATTGTATTTGGTAGAACGAAAAAACGCGTAGATGAAGTGGTAGAAGGATTAATTAAACGTGGATATTCTGCAGAAGGTATTCATGGTGATATTCCACAAGCAAAACGTGATCAAGTTATTCGTCGTTTCAAAGACCAAACAATCGATATTATGGTAGCAACAGATGTTGCCGCTCGTGGACTAGATATTTCAGGCGTTTCACATGTCTACAACTTTGATATTCCTCAAGATCCTGAAAGCTATGTGCACCGTATTGGACGTACTGGGAGAGCGGGGAATAAAGGTTTAGCTGTTACATTTGTTTCTCCACGAGAAATCGATCACTTGAAAATTATTGAAAATGTAACAAAGACAAAAATGAAGAAAGAACCAGTGCCAACGTTTAAAGATGTTGTTGCAGGTAACCAACGTGTGACGATTAATCGTTTAATGAATACGATTGATAAGAAAGACTACGATGAGTATAAACGTATTGCAGAATCGTTGTTAGAAGATACAGATTCAGTGACAGTATTGGCAGCAGCATTAAAATTATTAACAAAAGATCCAGATGTCACACCTGTAAAAATTACAGCGGTTGAGCCACTTCGTTCGAAAAAACCTAAAAATAGAGATGGGCGTAATCGTAGTCGCTTTGGTGATCGTCCGAGATCTGGTGGAAGAGATCGTAAAGGGGGCGGACGTGACTATAAAGGTCGCGAAAGACGTCGTGTAAAAAATAATAATAAAGGCCGCGATTGATTAAAATAAAGTAAATTGTGGTATATTAGGAAATACAGGAGACTATTCCTGTGAGTTTTCAAATGTTTAGGAGGAAAAGAAAAAATGGCAACAGGTAAAGTAAAATGGTTTAACGCAGAAAAAGGATTTGGCTTCATTGAACAAGAAAGTGGAGATGACGTATTCGTACATTTCTCTGCAATTCAAACTGAAGGCTTTAAAACATTAGATGAAGGACAAGAAGTGTCTTTTGATATAGAAGAGGGGCAACGTGGCCCTCAAGCTGTAAATGTGACAAAGCTATAATACAAATGTTCAATCAAACAAAAAAGATCATTCCATTGAGGAGTGATCTTTTTCTTTTATTCATGGTTAATAGTACTCCACCGCTGTATTTGATGAGGACTAAATAGAAATCCATTCGGATGACAACGAATGTGAGTACCTATCTATGGTTTTTATTGAAGTGATAATAATCCTGACTGCCACACTCTGTAAATCCGCACTTTTTATAAAGCATGAGTGCCCGATTATTCTTAACCTCAACCTCTAAGTGAATGGAATAACGAGCTTCGTATTGTTCAATGATTAGACGCAATACTTCATTTCCTAACCCTTTACCTTGTTCATTGGGATGAATCGCGAACCCGTATATCCATAAATGATGATCCTTTATTTGCAGACGTATCTTACCGACTCTCTGATTACCATCGCAAATGACTAGTAATTGATGATCTTGTCTATGTAAGTTGAAATCACCATTGATCGCTTTAGCATCTTTTTCTGAAAGGTTAAAACATAGTTGATCGAGTCGGTTGCAGAAAGTAGAATCTACTAATTCTGCGATTCTGAGATGAATATTTCGTTGCTCTTGTTTTGTCGGTTGACCCCCTTCATAGACCATTTGATATTCTGTGTAAGCATACGGTTGTTTCCATGCAGACATAACGGTCGTACCCGTATGTGATTGACCTGGTATATTAATTAGTACTTCTTGATAGTGGTCAATCATCGGCAAAGCTTCTGTAAATAATGAAGAGAATATTCCTTTTCTACGATAATTAGGATGGACCATACCACATATTTCAAGCTTGGACCCGAATGGATAAAGTGCAACAAAACCGATAAGTTGACCATCAATATAGTGCTTGTACAAAGGTGTTTCGGTTTGGATATTCTCTATCATATCAAAGTTTAATTTAAGTATGATCTCATCATGTTGTTCACAAATTTTTTGCAACTGATAGATCTCATGTTTATCCATTTTCTTCGCACTCCTTTAAGCTATTATATCTGTAAAAATTAAAATGAAGAAGTTTCTTTTTTATTACGAAGGTAATAATAGGATAATACAGGTGTTTATGCTATCATCATATAGAGAAAGTGAGGGAGATGTATGCAATCATTTAAAGTACAATTCCATAAAGAAGATCAAGTGGATGAAATGAATGTAAACAAACTATCAGAGGAAGATTTTAACCGAATGACAGAAGGTGGAACAAGACACCTGTTTGAATTAGATACGAATATTGGCTTTTTTGTTTACTTTGATGGTCTTAATAAGGATGGACAAGAGTCGTATATGGTTCTTCATTATGAAGGCGAAGAAGAAGAGCCAACCGCTTGTTACAGTTTTTCATTGCCGGATTTTTACCAGTTTGTTGCCTTGCATTTAAATGATTTAGAATTTAACGAAGAAGAGCAAGAGGATGAAGAAGTGTATGGTCCAATACATCACCTTGCCCATTTAATGTATCATATCATTGAAGAAGGTAAAGAAGTAGAGGAATAATCATAAAAAATGCCTAGGGGCTAACCCTAGGCATTTTATGATTTATTCTTCATTTGCATTGAGATGTTGACTACAGAATTTAGTCACTAATATTTCTTCTTCTTCTTCTAATCCAAATTCCAAAATCTCTTCATTATTATTCTCTTGGAAGTGATAATTAAGTATCTTCATTTCGTCTTCACCTTTATAAAATAACACGCGCAAGCGAATACCTTGTTCTAAATATAATTCATCATCTTCATCAACATCAATATCTAAAAAGAATTCGTACCTCTCTCCAGACAGTATACCAGTTGGATCATTGATTTCTTCCACCGTATAACTAGAAATATGCAAATGTCTTCATCCTTTCTTTAAAGCAATCAGCGTCTCTATTATACACTTTTTCCACTATAATTCATACATAAAGGTTGTTTTTTATAGGACAACATGTTAAAGTGGAAGTTTCCTTGTTTTGACAAGGATAAAAAAATGTGCTATACTAATATTTGTTAAGTAAAAAATATCACACACACTTGTTATAAAGGACCATACTGGTTTGGCATAGCGAGTGATTTTTATTTTTTTCGGATGATATGTTCTACCTTTAGGAGGTGCCTGATAATGGCAATGGGATTTGGAAGAAAGAACATGGAAGAAGTGAAGACTGAAGAGATTAAAATTTGGGAATGTTCCTCAGAAACATGTAATGCTTGGGTGAGAGACAACTTTAAAAGTACACCAAAATGCCCAATTTGTGAGAGTGAAATGGTAGCAACAACAAAAGAATTACAAGTAGTCAATAACAATAGTCTTTATAACAAATAATATTCTTCTGTTATTTTTGGCTTCTGTTAAGTCAAGGATAATTGAATGCACAGGATAAGACGAGTGGTTGTTTGATAACCACTCTTTTTTATTTTATTTAAAAACTTTATCAATATAGGTTTATTTATTGTAAGAACGGGTATGTAGATATCTTAAGGGGGTGAAAAGACAGAATTTTTTAATAAATATGGTAAGTATTCATTTATATTAAAGGGGGATTTGATGGAGTTTATTGAAAACATTGTGAATATGAGTAATGAGGTATTATGGGGTTATGTTCTTATCTTTGTGTTAGTGATTGCAGGGCTGTTTTTTAGTATAAGAACAAAGTTTGTTCAAGTCAGGCATATTGGTGAGATGGTTAGGTTACTGTTTGTTAAAGAAACCGTTACAACAGAGTCTAAAAAAACTATTTCGCCTTTACAAGCGTTTTTTGTTGGTGCAGGAACGAGAATAGGTACAGGTAATATTGCCGGAGTAGCTATTGCGATGGTATTAGGTGGTCCTGGAGCAATCTTTTGGATGTGGTTAATTGCAGTTATTGGTAGTGCTAGCTCATTTGTCGAAAATACGTTAGCGCAAACTTATAAGGTTAAGACTGGTGTAGGCTTCAAAGGTGGGCCGGCATATTATATCAAGAAGCAATTAAAACTTCCTTGGATGGCTGTGTTATTTTCCACAATGATTATTTTATCGTATGGTACGACATTTAACGCTGTACAAAGTAATACGATCGCTGTTGCAATGGAGAATTCATTTGGCATTCAGCCTGTTTATATTGGTATCATTCTTGTTTTCTTAACAGGATTAGTAGTATTTGGAGGAATTAAGCGAATAGCAGATATTTCTTCTTTAATCGTGCCGTTTATGGCTTTTGGTTATATTCTGTTAGCTTTATTCGCAGTTGCTTCAAATATTACTGAGTTACCAGCAATGTTTGCTCTTATTTTTAAAAGTGCATTCGGATTTGAGCAGGCTATTGGTGGAGGGATAGCTGCTGCTATTGTTAATGGCATTAAGCGCGGATTATTCTCCAATGGTGCAGGAATGGGGGGGGATCCGATTGCAGCTGCAACAGCGACTGTATCTCATCCAGTAAAACAAGGCTTCGTTCAGGCTCTAGGGGTATTATTTGATACTTTATTGGTTTGTTCTGCTACTGCTTTTATCATTTTATCCTCCGAAAGCTATGCTTCAGGCTTAACAGGTATCGAATTGACTCAAGCTGCGATGTCGGAACACTTTGGTACAATAGGTGGAATGTTTCTCGGTATTGCTATTTTTTTATTTGCTTTTACTTCTATTATTGGATCTTATTATTATGGTGAAGCAAACTTGAATTTCATTCATAAGAGTAAAATATTTCATCATGCTTATAAGGTAGCTGCATTAGGAATGGTCATGTTTGGTGCAATTGCTAATTTAGAAATTGTTTGGGGAATGGCAGATTTAACAATGGGTATCATGGCGCTTGTCAATTTAACCGCCATTACGATGTTATCGCCTATCGTAGTTAAGCTGTTGAAAAACTATATGCAGCAACGGAAAGCGGGCTTGGAACCGCAATTTTATCAAGAGGATATCCCTGGTCTAACAGGGGTAGAAGCTTGGCCTGTCAGAGAAAAGGAGAAAAGAAAGAAAGCGATGTAATGGAAATGAGCGAATCCTAATTTTTAGGGGTTCGCTCATTTTTTGTGCGAGGAACAAGGTTTCACTTTGTATTAATTTTTTGCGTAAGTCAGCTAATTGAGGAACTGAGCCGATAATTGTGAATGTATCTCATCTTGGATGCAATGTGATTGAAATTGCTATCAATGTTAATTTCGCTTCAATTTAGCGTTAGGTTCTCGATTGTAATAAAAATAGCGGACTAAAGGCCGCTATTTTATTATTTCATCTCCCTACTTGGTAGGAGAGAATGCACTGCTATCTAAAGTTTATTTTTAAATAAAAAGTCTGCTAATGCCGATTGATTCTTCGTTAGATCAGCTAATGTATATTGATCTAGTACTTCTAAATACGCTTTTAATGCTTTATTTAATACATGTCTTAGACCACAAACAGGTGAAATGACACAATGATTGTTATTAGTATCAAAACATTCAACTAAATGAAAATCTTCTTCGGTTTTTCTGACCACTTCACCAATATTAATATCTTTAGGTGACATCGCTAATCGAATGCCTCCATTTCTTCCTCGTATCGTCTCAACATATTGATTTTTCCCTAATTGATAGATAACTTTCATCAGATGATTCTTAGAGATTTGATATGTATCTGCAATTTCTTTAATATTTGTCAGCTGGTCTTTTTCAATTGTTGCTAAATATATGAGAACTCTTAATGAATAATCCGTGTAGTTGGTAAGACGCATTATGAATCACACCTTTTTTCTATTAATAGTTCTATTATACATATTGCTTGATATGGAACCAATTGTGACAACTTTTTAAAAGATGTATTTAAAATATTGCTTTAAATTTGGAAACGGTATATTTTAAAGATGTATTTAAAATATTGCTTTTAAATTGAAAGGGTGGAGATATTAATGTTAAAACAAGAGACGATTAAAATCATCAAATCAACCATACCCGTATTAGAAATTCATGGAACCGCTATCACAACGCATTTTTATAAACGATTATTTGCTGAACATCCTGAACTACTTAACATTTTTAATCATGCTAATCAAGAGAAGGGAAGACAGCCTAAAGCCCTCGCTAATGTATTATTTCAAGCAGCTAACCATATTGAACATTTAGAAGAATTAGCGCCGGCAGTTGCTACAATTGCTCATAAGCATCGAAGCTTAGGGGTTAAGAAGGAGCATTATCCAATCGTCGGGGAACATCTATTAGCAGCGATAAAAGAAGTTCTAGGTGATGCAGCAACAGAAGACATTATTACGGCGTGGGCAGAGGCTTATGAAGTGATTGCCGGTATCTTTATTTCCACAGAAGAAGAGTTATACAATGCATCAGCATGGGCTGGATTTAAATCTTTTAAAGTAGTAAATAAGGTACCTGAAAGTGATCTTATCACTTCTTTTTATATAGAGCCAAATGATGGTATGACTTTACCAACCCACCAACCTGGCCAGTATGTAACGATTCGGGTAAATATAGCTGGCGAAAAGTACGACCATAACCGTCAATATAGCTTATCAGGTAAACCATCAGAAAAGACGTATCGTATATCTGTCAAAAGAGAAGAACAGGGTAAAGTCTCAAACTGGTTACATGACCATGTGCAAATAGGAGACAGTTTGGATGTTAGTGCACCAGCTGGTGAATTTGTATTATCATCCCAAGCAGAGACACCCGTGGTATTAATCAGTGGTGGTGTTGGAACCACACCATTATTGAGTATGCTTCATGCATTAGAAGGGACAAAGCGAGAAGTAAGTTTCCTTCATAGTTGTAAGAACAAAAACGTACATGCGTTTGAAGATGAAGTGAAGCCGTTGATAGCAGGAATTGAAAAGGGGCGTTTCCTAGTAAAATATAGTGATGACGTGGGCAGATTAGATAGTGAGGATTTAAAGCAACATATTAGTCAAGAAGCAGAGTACTATCTATGTGGTCCTATCAATTTTATGGAAAATATGAAAGAACAATTATTGATGTTAGGTGTGGAAAATTCGCATATTCATCTTGAACTGTTTGGTCCAGCCGTTCCTCTAAAAGAAAAGATCAATATGTAAAAGAAGAGCTTTTGAAATATTTCAGTAGAAAAGAGATGAAAACTCATCTCTTTTCTGTTTATTAATTTTGCCTTTTCCCTTTCAACTTACACGATATAAGGGAATAAATTAAAATCAATCCATTGTTAAGACCTTTCATCTCTTAGTAACCTTAATTGTATATTGTCGAGAAGTCCTTCATCAACAAATGAGTTCCTTTCGAAATGTATAAAAAGGCTAAAATGTTAAAGAATATATTTATCAATTATGAGAGGTGAATCATATGGAAACAAAGAGGATAAAACAAATACTTTCATCATCGAGTGATGTAGAAGTTCAATACAATGGAACTTCTGTATGGATAGATAAGTTACATGAAGATGATAAAACAGTTACTGTTCATTTAAGAGGAATTCCTTTAGAAGAAAGAACAGAAGTAGATATTTCAGACCTTAATGAAGTGTAATTACAATTCAACATGTTAGAGTGTAGGTAGATACTGCTACCTACCTTTTTATTTATAGTGGAGAAATGAACCATATTTAAAATTTCTTTCACTTTACATAGGGTACCGGGGTATAATATAATATGTGTAAGGGAGGCGATTCAATGGGATATGAAGAAGATAAGGTAAGAGAAGAAACAATGTGCCTAGAGCATGCAGATAGACGCAGTCATCATTCAGATAAAGTAAAAAAGAATTTAGTCACTCGATTGAATCGTATCGAAGGACAAATTCGAGGTATTAAAGGTCTAATTGAAAAAGATACGTATTGTGATGATGTGATTACACAAATATCCGCAACACAATCTGCCTTAAATAGTGTCGCTAAAATTTTACTTGAAGGTCATTTAAAAGGGTGTGTCATTGATCGGATAAATGAAGGTGACGAAGAAGTGTTAGATGAATTTCTTATTACAATTCAAAAATTAATGAAAAAATAGGAGGATTTTAAACATGGAAAACGTAATTTTACATGTAGAAGGAATGTCTTGTGGTCACTGTGTGAAAGCGGTAGAAAGTAGTGTTGGTGAACTTAAAGGAGTAGACACGGTCAAAGTAGATTTAGATAAAAAAGAAGTCAAAGTTGCCTTTGATGCTTCATCTGTAAAGCTTGATCAAATTAAAGAAACAATTGATGATCAAGGTTATGAAGTTAAATCTTAATCGTGCAGCTTTGCACGATTTATTTTAAGTGTTTGTATAGGGTAGTAGGGTATAGTATTGAAAGAAAGGTGTGGTAGGAGCATATGTCTAATCAAGACGATTCTCACCAAAAAATTCATTTGCCAATTACGGGAATGACGTGTGCTGCCTGTTCTGCTCGAATAGAAAAAGGGTTAAGTAAAATGGATGGTGTAAACGAAGCGAATGTGAATCTCACTTCTGAAATAGCAACCATTTCCTATAACCCTCAAAAAGTAGGGGAACATGCATTTCAGCAGAAGATTAAAGATCTAGGCTACGAAGTTGTTTTAGAGAAAGCTGAGTTTGATATTACAGGAATGACATGTGCTGCTTGTTCGGCGCGAATAGAAAAAGTTTTAAATAAACAGCCCGGTATTGCGCAGGCAAACGTGAACTTAGCTTTAGAAACAGGTACTGTTGAATACAATCCTGAACAGGTTTCAGTTGAGGAAATCATTGCAAAGGTAGATAAGATTGGGTATAGCGCTTCGCTAAAAACAACTGCCAGCGCAAATGATGTGAGGGAACCGCATATTAAAAAGCAGCAAAGGAAATTTATCGCTGCTGCTATCCTTTCTCTACCATTACTTTGGACGATGGTTGGGCATTTTGAATTCACCTCATTCATTTTTCTACCAGATTTTTTAATGAACCCTTGGATACAGTTAATTTTGGCGACACCTGTACAATTTATTATCGGTTGGCAATTTTATACTGGTGCATATAAATCATTGAAATCTGGTAGCGCGAATATGGATGTACTTGTTGTATTAGGTACTTCTGCAGCTTACTTTTATAGTTTGTTTCTAACATTACAATCGATGAATGCAACATATGGTCATCATGTTGAGCTCTATTATGAAACGAGTGCGATTATTATTACCCTTATTTTGTTAGGGAAATTATTTGAAGCACGTGCAAAAGGAAGATCATCAGAAGCAATAAAGAAATTAATGAATTTAAAGGCTAAAAAAGCCGTTGTAGTAAAAGAAGGGAAGGAAACGATTGTCCCAGTTGAGCAAGTTATGCAAGGCGATAAGGTTATCATTAAGCCTGGTGAAAGAATTCCTGTAGATGCAGTAATCATTGAAGGACATTCAGCTGTTGACGAATCAATGTTAACAGGAGAAAGTGTGCCAGTTGATAAGAAAGCTGGTGATGAAGTAATTGGAGCAACTGTAAACAAAAATGGTCATTTAACCGTTGAAGCAACAAAGGTTGGAAAAGATTCAGCGCTGGCGCAAATTATTAAAGTAGTCGAGCAAGCACAAGGGTCGAAAGCACCTATTCAGCGGTTAGCCGATAAGATTTCGGGCATCTTTGTTCCCATTGTGGTAGCTATTGCCCTTGTTACCTTCTTTATATGGTTTCTTTTCTTGCAACCGGGTGATGTAGCTAGTGCGTTAGAAAAAATGATTGCTGTGCTCGTTATTGCTTGTCCTTGTGCACTAGGATTAGCGACACCTACTTCAATTATGGCAGGGTCTGGCCGTTCAGCAGAGATGGGTGTTTTATTTAAAGGTGGAGAGCATCTCGAGATGACACATGAAATTACAACTGTTGTGGTTGATAAAACAGGTACTGTTACAAATGGTCAGCCTATATTAACCGATATCATAGTCGAGCCTGGAACAAATGAGGCCCATTTTCTTTCCATTGTTGCTGCGAGTGAGAAGTCATCTGAACACCCTCTTGCTGAAGCCATTGTGAAAGGGTTAGAGGAGAAAAATATAGAAAAAATAAAAAGTGAATATTTCGAAGCGCTACCAGGTTATGGTATCTCTGCGAAAGTTACAGGAAAAGATGTACTGATTGGTACAGTTAGATTAATGGAAGAGAATGGGATAGACTCCTCTTGGTTCTCGAAACAAATGAAAGAATTAGAAGGTGAAGGGAAAACAGCAATGCTTGTGGCTATTAACGGTAGAGCAAAAGGCCTTCTTGCTGTAGCTGACACGATAAAAGATTCATCAAACGAAGCGATTCAAAGGCTACATGATATGGGGTTAGAAGTTATTATGATGACTGGAGATAACCAGTTAACCGCACAAGCTATTGCTAAAGAAGTAGGTATATCAAAAGTCATTGCAGAAGTCTTACCAGAAACGAAGGCAGAAGAAGTAAGAAAGCTGCAAAGTCTAGGGAAAAAGGTAGCGATGGTAGGAGATGGTATTAACGACGCCCCAGCATTAGCAACTGCCGATATCGGCATGGCTATTGGTACAGGAACAGATATTGCCATGGAAGCAGGAGACATTACACTTATGCGTGGTGATCTAAATAGTATTGCCGATGCAATCATGATGAGTAAAAAAACCATTCGTAATATTAAACAGAATCTTTTTTGGGCGTTTGGTTATAATACAATCGGTATTCCTATTGCAGCTGCGGGTTTCTTAGCACCATGGTTAGCAGGTGCTGCGATGGCGTTTAGCTCTGTGTCCGTTGTATTAAATGCACTTCGTTTGCAACGTGTAAGATAAAGATGACAAGTTACGTATGAATTTCTATAAAACATTCTATCAAAAAACTGATTGAGAAAAACAAGCTAATTAAATAGTTAGTTTGTTTTTCTCTTTTTATAGAAGGTATGTAGGAGATGGATAAAAAAATTTGTCCCTTGAGGTAAATTATTTTCTTTTTAATATGGCATATACTTATATAGATTTTTTGACCCACAACTTTACCACCATTGAATTTATTTCAATACTTCTGCGATTTTTTAATTTATTTACCAAAAAACTATTACTTTTCTGGTTTAAGCTTACTCGTTTGAAGGTAAAAAAGTAGAGTTGGTCAGCTTGAACAATTTTTAATGGATTTCAAGACTTTTTTACACAAATAAGAAATGCTATTATTTATTATGGTCTCAAATTTACCGCTAAAAGAACGAAACGTATATTTTAAATTTAGATAAAAGAAATAAATTGTATTCTATGAAATGATGTGATATGATTACTCATACAATCTCAGATACAATATATAGTTATTTTTTTACTTCTCGACAACTACATATAGTAATTGGTTGAAGGAGTCCAAATGGACTTAAAATGGGAATCCGGATAAGCCGGAGCTGTACCCGCAACTGTAAGTGTGACGAAAAGAGGAAACCACTGTTCTTTTGAAAGAATGGGAAGGCTCTTAGTAGATTGATACACAAGCCAGGATACCTGCCTTCTTAATCATAAGTTTCAATTCTTCGGGGCTTGAGAAGATGAAACGACAGTTGATGAAAAGAGTGTTATTGTACACTTGTATTTATACTGTCGTTTGATCCGCTCAAGGTGTAACTGGGGCGGTTTTTTTTATGCCTAAATTTGATAGAAATAGTTTGAAGGAGGAAGAAATTTGAAAACAATGATTGATACGACAGTCAATTTTGAACAATTATATCAACAATTCAACAACTTACCAATTAGTGCGTTAGAAAAGCGTGCGGAACAATTAAATCACTTAGAGTTAGATAGTTTCTATGATCAGTTAATACTAGAATGTCTTTCTTACATAAATGTTAATGAACCTGATTGGACATATGTGGCTGCCCATTTATATTTAAAGAAGATTTATCAACAAGCAGCGGAGAACCGAGGGTACAGTGGCCAGGCCTATGGTGATTTTCATACTTTAATTCAACAATTAAGTGATCTTGAGATTTATAGTCCTATTTTATTATCTAGTTATACAAAAGAAGAAATTGATGAATTAGGCAAAGAAATTGTCCCTGAAAGAGATCAGCTCTTTACTTATCTCGGGATTAAAATGCTTACCGATCGTTATGTAGCAAAAGATCGCCAAAAGAGAATTTTTGAGTTGCCTCAAGAACGCTGGATGGTTATTGCAATGATTCTTATGCATCAAGAAGAAAAAAATCGGTTGCAATTAGTAAAAGAAGCTTACTGGGCAATGAGTAACTTATTTATGACTGTAGCTACACCAACTTTATCCAATGCAGGTAAGAACTGGGGACAACTATCTAGCTGCTTTATCGAAACAGTTGATGATAGTCTAGATTCGATTTATGACAGTAATACAGACATTGCTGCACTATCTAAAAATGGTGGTGGAATCGGCGTTTATTTAGGTAAGATTCGTAGTAGAGGCAGTATGATTAAAGGATTCAAAGGCGCTTCATCTGGTGTGCTTCCATGGATGAAACAGCTAAATAATACAGCTGTAAGTGTCGATCAACTTGGACAAAGGCAAGGAGCAATTAGCGTTTATCTAGACGTTTGGCACAAGGATATCTTTTCTTTCCTTGATGCAAAGTTAAATAATGGTGATGAAAGATTACGTACACATGATTTATTTACCGGTGTTTGTCTACCTGATTTATTCATGGAAAAAGTAGAAGAGCGTAGTAACTGGTATTTATTTGACCCACATGAAGTTCGACAAAAAATGGGCTTCTCATTAGAAGATTATTATGATGAAGAAGTTGGTGCAGGTACTTTTAGAATGAAATATCTAGAATGCGTCAATAATGAAGAGCTATCGAAGAAGGAAATTCCTGCTATCGATATTATGAAGTCTATCATGCGCAGTCAATTAGAAACGGGAACACCATTTATGTTCTATCGGGATGAAGTGAACCGTATGAATGCAAACGCACATGCTGGCATGATCTATTGCACAAATCTTTGTACTGAAATCGTTCAAAATCAAAGTGTAACAACAAGAGTAGAAGAGTATACAAAAGATGGTAAAATTGTCATCGAGAAAACACCTGGTGATTTCGTCGTATGTAACCTGTCTTCTATTAACCTTGCCAAAGCAGTGAATGAAGCAGTCATAGAACGATTGATTCCTATTCAAGTAAGAATGCTAGACAATGTAATTGATATTAATAAAATCCCTGTTATCCAAGGGCAGTTAACGAATAAAAAATATCGCGCGATCGGCTTAGGTACTTTCGGCTGGCATCATTTATTAGCTACTAATAAGGTCGTTTGGGAAAGCCCTGAATCATTAGAATTTGCAGACCGACTTTACGAGAAGATTGCTTACTTAACGATTGAAAGTTCTATGAATCTAGCTGAGGAAAAGGGAGCCTACCCAGCATTCAATGGTTCAGATTGGCATACAGGTGCCTATTTCGAAAAAAGAGATTACCTGAATGGTGATAGCGAACTTGATTGGCAAGGACTAATGGAAAAAGTGAAAGCAAAAGGAATTAGAAACGGCTATTTACAAGCGATAGCACCTAATGCGTCAACTGCATTAATTGCAGGTAGCACACCGAGTATTGATCCAATCTTCAACAAGCAATACTCAGAAGAGAAAAAAGACTATCGTATTCCTGTAACTGCACCAGACCTAAACGCTCAAACGACGTGGTACTATAAATCTGCTTACCATATCGATCAAAAATGGAGCATTGCTCAAAATGCGAAACGTCAAAAGCATATTGACCAAGCTGTGTCATTTAATCTATATATTAAAAATACGATTAAAGCAAAAGAATTATTAGATCTTCACGTATCGGCATGGAAAAACAGGCTGAAAACAACGTATTATTTACGTTCTACTTCCACAGATATTGAAGATTGTGAATCATGCTCTAGCTGATTTCACCGAGAGGAGAATGAAATAAATGAACACTTTAAATAAACGTCCCATTATGAATCATGAAGCACCAAACCGTTCAACAGGTATTATTAATGGAGAATGTTCGAACGTTTTAAACTGGGATGATGTAAGATTTTCCTGGGCTTACCCTAAATATAAAAAGATGTTATCTAATTTCTGGACACCATTTGAAATTAATATGTCTCAAGATATTAAGCAATTCCCTGAGTTATCTGAGGACGCACAAGAAGCCTTTTTAAAGATTATCGGTTTACTAGCGTTACTAGATAGCATTCAAACTGACTATGCTGGGAAGACAGCAGATTATTTAACAGATTCTAGTCTTTCAGCGTTAATGATTATTCTTGCACAACAAGAAGTTATTCATAATCACTCGTATTCTTATATTCTTTCTTCTATTGTTTCAAAAAGTAAGCAAGATGAAGTCTTCGATTATTGGCGTACAGAACCAACATTAAGAGAACGAAATGATTTTATTACAAATGGTTATAAAGATTTTGTAAAAGAACCGACGGCGGAAAATATGTTAAAATCAATCGTTTATGATGTAGTATTAGAAGGCTTATTCTTCTATTCAGGTTTCGCTTTCTTCTATTATTTAGCGAGAAATCAAAAAATGGTATCTACATCAACGATGATTAACTATATTAATCGTGATGAACAAATTCACGTTGATTTATTTGTAAAAATCTTTAAAGAAATCTTAAACGAGCATCCTGAATTAGACACACCAGAATTGCAACAATTTGTAAAAGATACCTTTAGAAAAGCTGCAGATCTCGAAATTGAATGGGCACGTGAAGTAATCGGTGATAAAATGGATGGTATTCTTATTACTGACCTTGAAGCATACATCAAATTTTATGCCAATGTCCGCAGTAATCAATTAGGATTTGAACGACCGTTTGAAGGATTCCGTAAAAATCCACTCCGTTGGATTGTTGCTTATGAAGAGGTAGATCAAGGCAAATCTGATTTCTTCGAACAAAAATCAAGACAATATACAAAAGTGAATCAAGTCGATAATGGATTTGATGAATTATAAGTTTTATAATAAACCTTGCATATCATATGCAAGGTTTATTATTTCTTCTTAATAATTGAAGAAATGATAAGCTTTAAGAAGAAGAGGTGTTTCTTGTGAAAAAAATTTTAATTGTTGATGATGATCAACATGTTCGCTATTTAATGAAGGATAGTTTACAAAAAGAAGGCTATCAAACCACTGAGGCAAAAGATGGTCAGGATGCGATGGCAATATTAGAAACGGAAGTAGTCGATCTTGTTATTGCAGATATAATGATGCCGAACATGGATGGCTATCAACTAACAAAAACAATTCGTAGGGATTTTGACCTCCCGATTATCCTGCTTACGGCAAAGGGACAATTAGATGATAAAGCAAAGGGGTTTTCAGTCGGTACGGATGATTATGTGGTAAAGCCATTTGAGCCGAAAGAGTTATTATTCCGTGTCAATGCATTATTACGAAGATATGGAAAGGTAGGAACAACGAGTATCATGCTCGACCGATTATATATCAATAAAAAAAGCTATGAAATTGAAGTGAGCAATAAAGCCTATCTATTACCACTGAAGGAATTTGAGTTATTATATTTTCTGGCTGCTAACCAAAATAGAGTATACAGTAGACAGCAATTAATTGAACAAATCTGGGGCATTGATTTTTCTGGGGATGAAAGGACTGTTGATGTACATATTAAACGTTTACGTAGCCGCTTATCTAAGTTAGAGGTAGATGTAATCATTAAAACGATTCGCGGTATCGGTTATTCATTGGAGATAGGCAAATGAAAACACTTTACTCAAAAATTGCTCTCACAACCATTTGTATTATGCTTCTAAGTAGTGTCATTTCATTCATCTTGAGCAATGCATATTATCAACAATCATTAAAGCCTAAAAACGATGCCAAAGTGACAGAGATGGCGAAAGCTACGATTACCTTCATGGAGGAGAATCCACAAATCAATAAGGAACTATATCTTACAAATATCAGCTCTTTTGGTTATCAAATATTTGTAACTGATGGTCTTGGAGAGGAATCTTTTTATGGAGCGGAGTATCGCGATCATAATTTAAGTAGTGCTGCTGTTCAACAAGTTTTGAATGGTCGGATTTATCACGGTATTAACCTTTTTCCACATGCTACATTTGTGACCGGTTTTTTTGCTAACGAACTTAAAAATACTGTCGGTGTACCATTTACTTATCAAGAGAGGGAGTATGCTCTTTTTCTCAGACCTGATATTTCCCTTTTATTTAGCGAAATGCACATGATGTTTGCTTGGTTATTGATTGGTATCCTCTTATTAAGTATTTTATTCGTGTTCATCAGTACAAAGTATATTGTAAAGCCGATTAGAAAGTTAAATGAAGCAACAACAGTGATTGCTAATGGAGCGTACAGTATTGAGTTACCTACTAATAGAAAAGATGAAATTGGTTCTCTCACTCAAAGTTTTATGAAAATGACGAAAAAATTAGAAGCAGCAAATGAAATGCGCAAAGAATTTATTACAAATATCTCACATGATATTCAATCCCCTTTATCTAATATAAAAGGTTACTTACATCTTTTTAAGGAAAAGAAAAGAACAGATGAAGAAATGAATCAAATGACAATGATGGAAGAAGAAGTAACCCGTTTGTCTGATTTAACAAATCAATTATTATTATTATCTTCTATCGACTATAGGAAAGATATGGTTAATATCGTTTCATTTAATATGAGTGAACAACTAAAGTCAGTGATTAAACAATATCAGTGGCATTTAGAAGACAAAGGCATGATGCTAAGTTATTCATTGCCTGATTGTATGATCGAAGGGGACCCCTCCTTGCTCTATTCTGTTTGGGAAAATTTACTCACAAATAGCATTAAATATGGAAAGGAAAATGGAGATATTTCCATCATTCTTAAAGAAGAGGGGGGCTGGATAAAAGTACAAATTCAGGATAATGGTATTGGTATGAATCAGGAGGAAATGAAAAAGGTTTTTAATCGTTTTTATCGTTCCGACCTTTCTAGAAATCGTTCCATTGCTGGTTCTGGGTTAGGACTTTCCATTGTTTATTCAATCGTAGATCTTCACCAAGGAGAAGTACGAGTCGAAAGTGAAGAAGGAGAAGGAACGATTTTTACAATTATGCTACCAAACCAATCGAATTAGCAAAACAATTCTATTGTAAACCATTGTTCATACTCCGTTCATATTCATTCTATAACCTTATTTTGTCAGTCATAAAAGGTGAGATAGGACATATGATGACAAAATAAAATCAAATGAATGAAGATGAAAAGGGTGAGTGTCAATTGAATAAATTTAGCAAAATATTACTTAGGTTTTCTGCTATCTTTGCAGTGATAGGTGCTTTTCTAGGATCACATATGGCCGGAGCAGGGAGTTATGCCTTCAAACCCATCCATGCCCATAGTTTAGTTGTTGGCTGGCTATCACTTTTCGCATGGGCGGTATATTATCAATTATTTACTCCGAAGCTAAGATTCCTTGCAAAATTACATGTCACTACTGCCATTATCGGCACAATTGGTTTAACCGCTGGAATGGCAATGTTTATCTTTAAACCAGGTTTTATGCCAGAGATGATTAATACGGTTTTTTATATTGTTGGAGGAAGTATCCTATTGATTAGCTTTGTTCTTTTCTTATTACTTACTTTTACAAAACATGAAAGTGAGATAAAAAAATAGCTTTCAGCTGTAGGTTTTAGAAAAAATAAATGACGCTTAGTAATTGATATATGAAGGGTGAGTTCTTCTTGTTGACTTCATACCAATAGGGGTATAGAATATGAGGGTGAATATAACATCCTAGGAGGAAAAATGCTTACGTTTATTAGTATACTCTTAATCATTTTACTTTTGACTTTTATATATAGTAGATATTTGCCGGTATTTGGTGTGAAGGCACAAGTGTTACAAGACAATCAAGAAAGCGATGTTCGGATTGTTGATGTGAGGGACTATAATGAAAAAGTAGATCAGGCTCATCATCGTCTGCATATTCCAATTGCTTATCTCCATCGCTTTTATCATGAAATCGATGGAAAGAGCGTACACGTTATTGCTTCATCAAAAATAGAAAAAAACATGAGCATTCGATTTCTTAGAAGAAAAGGATATAAGGTGTCAGGGTACACACTATGCAATGAATGTTGAACAATATAAATATAGAAAAGAGTGCCACAGATTAAGTGATCTGTGGTTTTTTGTTGAATTGTAAAAGAGGATAATAGGGAAATTCATTTTTTCCTAAAGCTGTAAGAAGAGTGGTACAAGGGGCGGATTCTTGCTTTTAGAAAAAGCCCCAAGAATAAAAGTAACGTAAATGAGAGAAACACTGCTCTCAGAGGAAACCCCAAGAGTGAGTGCGCCTTAAAAGTAATAGTTCCTTCTCATAACGGAAAATAACAGTTACTAACTACATTTAAATTTTAAATAAGGCTGCAAAATAAAATCCTCTTCTGTACCATACGCTCTCATAAATACATCTTAAGTACTCGTGTTTTCTACATTCATTATTCTCTCATCTAGTTTTCTTAACTTTTCTTCATTCATTTGATACTGCATGATGAGCTGTTGTATGGCGAGCATATTTTCCTCGATTTTAAGGTGGTTGTCATTCAATGTATATTGTGTCCTTAAATGGAAATAGTCCTCTTCATTAGGTTGCTTGGATGGCTGTTTCAGATGCAGTATAGTATCTTGCAATAATCGCATTAAGTAGGGTGAAGGTGTAAGCTCTTTCAAAGAAAGGTTTACAAGCTGGAATAAGTGGATAAACGCTTGTTTTATGATAGTTAAATGCCTTTCTTTCTGCCTTAGGTAAAATACATCCTTCCTAGAAAATTTATGAAAGCGCCATTCATCTTTTTGATATTGTATCAGCTGTTGGTAATGAGCTATTTCTTCCTCAATCTTTGCAATGACTTGTTTGACCTCGTTTCTGCTGCTATTTCCTTGTTTGATGTTGTTTGTTACATATACAAGAATATTTTCCATACGATTCAATAACTGTGTAGACGTTTTGCTTATTTTTACTAAATAATTCGGGGGTAAAATAAATATATTTACACAAGTTGAAATTAATAAACCTAGCGTCGTACCTCCAAGTCTCATTAACAATGTTGCCATATAAGCTTCTTGTACAATTGAAATCATGGCCATACCGGTTAAAGCGGCTACAAGTAGACCATCTTCTAGCTTTAACTTCGTACATATCATCAAAGTGAAAACGGCTGTTAGTGCGTAAGCCAACGAACTATCTGAAAAGATAAAGGTAAATAAAACGGCGAAGGAAGCTGCTATAGAAGAAGCTTGAAATCTTGCTGGTGCTTTGCGAATGGATTCTTTCGCCGTAGGCTCAATCGTAACGAGAGCGGTAATGACTGCAAAGGTTGGTGGCCATGTGAATAGCTGACATAGAAATGCAGTAATAAAGACAGAAATGCCTGTTTTGAAAATTCGCCCTCCAAATAGTCTAATCATAGTTAGTATCCTCTTTCTATATGCCTTACATTTATAATGAAGGAAGTTTAAAATAAACACGCTGCATTAACAGAATGACCAATTGAACCTTTTTCAATCAAAAGAAAGAAAAAATAAATAAAAAAGAAGGTTCATTTGTACATCCTCCTATCGGTATTTTGAGCATTTACGGCGAAATTATTGCAAACAAGTAGATTTGAAATAAAAATGTCATACTATGTTCGCTTTTGTTTGGTTTTAATTGGTAAAATAGAGTGTGGTATACTGAATAATAAGAATAATCTATTAATAGGAGGGCAACTCTATGATTCAATTTCCAAAACCCGAGATGGATCAGTTTCTAAAAACGTTAAGCATTAATGATTTTGTCGTTAATTCCGATGAGTCCCAAGTAGTGTTTAGTACAAATTTAAATGGCTACTATAATTTATGGGCAATGAATTTGCCACAACAATTTCCAGTTCAGTTAACATTCAAAAATCAAGTGTGCATGGGGCTTCTCTATGATAAGAGTGGCAAATTTATACTTGCGGGTTTTGATCAAGATGGGGATGAGTGTGCGCAATATTATGCAGTCCATCCAAGTGGTGGTAAATTGAAACAACTAATCAATAATGAAAAAACGAGGAATTTTAATCCCTTATTATCAAAAGATGGCCAGTATTTATATTATAGTTCGGCTAAAAATAACCCAACTTATTTAAATGTTTATAGATATCATATAGAAACAGAGCAAGAAGAACTTTTCCTAGAGGGTAAAGAAGGTATGACGTTTCTAGATGGTTGGAGTCCAAATGAAGAGAGTTATATTTCATCTACTGTATTTGCCAATACGCATTCTCTCGCTTATGTACATACGGAACGTGAAAAGCTTTGTTTAACTGAAAAGGAGGAAGAGGCGCATACGGTAACTGGATCTTTGTTTACCGCGGAAGACACGATTTATTTGATCACCAACTTTAAAGAAAATTTCACTTATTTGGCTGAATTTAATATCGTGACAAAGCAATTTCGTAAAGTCGTCGGGCTTGACCATGAAAGTTTCTCATCCATTCATTATGATAAGAGTAATCACATCATCTATTTAACTTCTGAAAAAGGAGTGGAGGATTATCTTTATGCTTATTCATTAGATCATAATTCCTTACAAAAGGTAGAAATTCCTTGTGATATCATTGAAAAATTAGTTGTTCATGACTCAGGAAATTTATATCTTTTAGGAAGAAGCGCTATTAAACCGCACAATATTTATCAATTGAAAAAGGGTGAAAAGTGGAAGCAGTTAACTGAATATCGCGTACCAGGTGTGGAAGAATCTGAGCTTGTCGAGCCGGCAACGATTTACTATCCTTCATTTGATGATTTAGAAATTGAAGCATTATGGTTTGAAGCAAATAAAGAGGTAAATAATGGCCAAGTTATATTTTGGCCACATGGTGGACCGCAAGCCGCAGAGAGAAAATCTTTTCGTTCCTATTTTCAGTTTCTTATCAATCATGGATATAGCATCTTTGCCCCTAATTTTAGAGGATCAACAGGTTATGGCCTGTCCTTTATGAAAATGGTAGAGGGTGATTGGGGAGATGGTCCTAGGTTAGATAATATAGCTGGTATAGAGTGGCTAATTGAAAAAGGTTATACAAAGAAAGGTGACATTCTATTAATGGGCGGAAGCTACGGCGGATATATGGCGCTACTTTTACATGGTAGACATCCAGAGTATTTTAAAGCGGTGGTCGATATCTTCGGACCTTCTAATTTATTTTCGTTTATAGAATCAGTTCCCGAAGATTGGAAACCAATTATGGATCAATGGGTTGGAAATCCCTTAAAAGATAAGGAAAAACTCACTGAATACTCCCCTATTATTTATTTGGAAGCTATGACTAAACCGATGCTCGTTATTCAGGGAGCAAATGATCCCCGTGTAGTGAAGGAGGAATCTGATCAAATTGTGCAAGCATTGAGGAAAAAAGGACGCGAAGTAAAGTATATTTTATTACAAGATGAGGGACATGGATTTTCTAAAAAAGAAAATGAGCAGCTTGTGTTTGAAGAAGTTCTCTCTTTTTTTGATCAGCACACAAAGAAAACCGCCGATACGAATAGTTAATTACGTTCCAAGCTAGGAGGAAATATAGTGAAATTATTTCCTCTATTTGTTTACCATGTGAAGAGGTGAAGATAGTAGATGATTGTACAGAATCGTAGTCTTTTATTGACAGTAGAGACAACGCTCACTGGTGAAATTATTTCTATGAGCGAATCATTACGTATCTTGATAAAAGGGAAGCCTTCCACGTATATTGACGACCTATTTCCTAGATGGAATGCGTATGGTAATGAAAAGATAAAGGTTGCCTTTTTAACGGATGAAGATTTTCTTCTGTTTATCAGAAGTCAATCAGGACAACATCACTACTTATATATAGGGGTTCTATCTTCCGAATTGTCTCAATTAATGAATAAAGTAAGTGACTTGATGAAGGCAAATACGCTACTAGAAGCAATCATAGAAAACTCTTACGATGGTATTTATTTAACCGATCGAAACGGTAATACCATTTTAACCAATTCCGCAATGGAGAGAATTACAGGGATCCCAAAAGACTATTATATGAACAAAAAGGTCGATGCTTTAATTGAAAGAGGCATTCTCGAGAGTTCGTTAACGAAAAGGGTGATAGAAAAGAAAGAAACGATTTCACATGTCCAGTTTAATCGAGCTGGCAATGAATCGTTGCTCCTTACAGGTAGTCCAGTTTTTGACGATACAGGAGAAGTAGAAAGTGTTGTCACAAATATTAGAGATTTATCACAGTTGATTGAACTACAAAATGCTCTAAAAGAAGCAAATAAATTAAACCTCTCTTACCGTCAAGAAATTGAAAGGTTAAAACAAAACATTAACATACATCAGCAATCAATTGTCATAGAAAGTGAAAAAATGAAGCATGTATACGAAACCGCCGAAAGGATTGTTAATGTGGATGCCACAGTTCTTCTTCTTGGTGATACAGGCGTAGGAAAAGATGTTCTTGCTAAATATATTTACGAAACAAGCAATAGAAGAATGAAGGGCAAATATATTAAACTAAACTGTGGTGCGATTCCAGAAGAATTAATTGAATCTGAGTTATTTGGTTATGAAAAAGGTGCTTTCACAGGTGCAGATAAACAAGGGAAACCAGGGATGTTTGAACTAGCCGATGAAGGGGTTTTATTTTTAGATGAGATTGGGGAATTACCGTTGGCTTCACAAGTCAAATTGTTAAGAGTTATTCAGGAAAAGGAAATCCAACGGGTAGGCGGAACGAAGACGAAGAATGTAAATGTAAGGCTTATTGCTGCGACTAATAGAGATTTAAAAGAGATGGTGAATAAAGGTCGTTTTCGCGAAGATCTTTATTATCGCTTAAATGTAATTACCATTGAAATCCCCTCTTTAAAGGACCGGCGGGAGGATATTTATCCCTTAATCAATTATTTCTTAAAACAGACGAACGAAAAGTATCATTTCAACAAAGATCTACATAATGATGTAAAAAAATTTTTATACCATTATCAATGGCCTGGCAATATTCGTGAATTAGCCAACTTAATTGAGAGATTGGTTATTGTCTCACAAGAGTCTATCATTACAATGAATGATCTTCCACCAGAATATCAGCGAGAAATAGATTTTCCATATGAAAATGACAAAATAGAGACATTAAAGGATGTAGTAGAAGCAGCAGAAAAAAAAGCTATTATGAAAGCTTTAAAAAAATGTACAACAACCTATGAGCTCGCATCCGCTTTGCATACAAGCCAACCGACAATTTCAAGAAAGCTTAAAAAGTATGGAATAGAGTTGATTCATTAGTGAATCTACTCTATTCTTTTTTGAATCAAAAAAGTAAGCGTTTACTTTTTTGCTGATTTAAAGGATGCGGAAAAAATAACTATATAACTTGTGTTAAAGCTATTCATTAACGATTTATCATGAGTTAAAAATGATGGCATGGTTTTTGCATCTATATTAATAAAGCAAACAAAGGAGTGATCTTATGTTCACAGTTCAAAACCAAGAAATCGATCAAATCGTGCAGATGGTTCACCAATTTGTCGAGAAGGAAGTAGAGCCTTTAGCACAACAAATTGAAGATGACGACCGTATACCAGATTCTTTGGTTCAGCAAGTGAAGGAACTTGGATTATTTGGGATGAGTATACCAGAAGAGTATGGGGGTATTGGTCTTGGCATGGTTGGGAAAACCGCTGTATTAGAACAATTAGGTCGCACGCATAATGGTTTTGTTAGTTTAATTAGTGCACACACAGGTATTGGTAGTACAGGTTTAGTAAGGCTTGGCTCTCCCTACTTGAAAGAAAAATACTTACCTGCTTTAGCATCAGGAGAAAAAATTGCTTGTTTTGCCCTTTCAGAGCCTGGGGCAGGTTCTGATGCTACTAATCTTGCGACAAAAGCAGAGAAAAAGGGAGATAAGTGGATTCTTAATGGGTCAAAACATTTCATCACGAACGCGCCTGTAGCAGATGTATTTACGGTCTTTGCTGTTACAGATAAAGACAAAGGCGCAAAGGGGATTACTGCCTTCTTAATAGAAAAAGATTTTCCTGGATTTACAGTAGGAAAAAAGGATAAAAAAATGGGTTTAAAAGGTTCATATACTGCACAATTATTGTTTGATCAATGTGAAGTGCCAGAAGAAAATGTTATAGGAGAAGTGGGTCTTGGATATGTAGCTGCACTAACTATTTTAAGTGAAGGACGGATTGGGTTAGCGGCAAGGGCAGTTGGATCTTGTGATAAACTCATTGAATTATCAGCGAAATATGCGAATGAGCGTATTCAGTTCGGTAAACCAATTGCAAAGAACCAAGCGATTCAATGGATGTTAGCTGATATGGCAACAGAAACAGAAGCAGCAAGAACATTAACATTAAAAGCCGCTCATTTAGTCGATCAAGGTAGAAAGGTCGTGAAAGAATCCTCAATGGCTAAACTTTACGCGTCTGAAGTGTTTAATCGAGTGGCTGACAAAGCAGTGCAAATTCATGGTGGCATGGGCTACGTCGCTGATTATCCTGTTGAAAGGTATTATCGTGATGCAAGAATAACGAAAATCTATGAAGGCACAAATGAAATCCAACGGCTAATTATTGCAAGAGATATATTAAAAGACTATATGTGACACATAAAGGAGGAATGTGTCTTGAATAATCTCTCATTAAAAAGAGTATGGGAAAAATATTATGAAGATCGGTTGCCAAATTTCCACATACCTTATATTGGCCTATATGAAGTACTAAAGGAAACTGCGCATTCTTATCGAGATCATGTGGCTATCAT
The DNA here is from genome assembly GCF_038006865.1 of Cytobacillus sp. FSL R7-0696. Lineage (NCBI taxonomy): Bacteria > Bacillati > Bacillota > Bacilli > Caryophanales > Bacillaceae > Cytobacillus > Cytobacillus sp. FSL R7-0696. The sequence continues at coordinate 3,697,239 of NZ_JBBOWA010000001.1, forward strand.
TTTTAATCACGAAACACTCACCTATGAGGAACTGAAGAAACGAACGGACACACTCGCTTCGTATTGGCAGAGATGTGGGTTGAAAAAAGGGGATAGAATCGGGTTATGGCTTGGCAATCATCCAGATTATGTCACTGCCTATTATGCTAGTCATGCACTTGGTCTTATCATCGTGCCAATTAACCCAGCCTATACACCAAGAGAGGTATTGCAAGTGTTTCATGATACAGAATTACGCGCACTAGTTGTTGGTGAAAAATCAGTTACTGCACTGCAGAAAATTAGAGAAGTGTATGATTTAGAGCATATTATGTATGCCACAAATGTCAGTATTAATAGGGAAGTATCTTCAATCGTTCATCATATGAAAGATATTTTTAAAAATGGAAGTACTAAATTTACTGAAGCGTCTATAGATCCTAAAAAAGACTTAGCCATTATACAATACACAGGCGGAACAACGGGAACGATAAAAGGAGCCATGCTTACACATCATAATTTAATTGCGAATGTTTACCAAAGTTATGTGATGTATCGACAAAAAGTGGCTTTCGGAAACGAAACGATATTAGCGGCAACTCCGCTTTATCATGTGTTTGCGATGACAAGTGCTATGAATGTAGGCATCTTTTTAGGAGCGCGAATCTTGCTCTTTGAACGTTTTGACGTTGATGAGGTTTTAAATCAAGTGAAGAAATATGCACCAACCATGTTTCCAGGTGTCCCTAAAATGTATCTTTCTTTTATCCATCATCCCAATGTACGATCCGCAGGATTAAACTCTCTTAAAATATGTTCATCCGGATCAGCGCCATTGCCAGTAGAGGTTATTAAACAATTCAAGCAATTAACTGGTTGTACCATCTTAGAAGGGTTTGGTATGTCGGAAACTTCCCCAACGACTCACCGTACGCCAATAAATGGTACACATAAACATGGTAGCATCGGTATTCCTGTTCCTGCTGTAGATTGTCGTATCGTTGATCAAAAACAGGAGGATTTGGGGATTAATCAGGTCGGTGAATTGGTCATTAAAGGTCCACAAGTGATGAAGGGTTACTGGAACAATGAGAAAGAGACAGCCGCTACGTTACAAGAAGGGTGGTTATTTACAGGTGATTTAGCCACAGTAGACGAAGATGGGTATTTCTATATTGTCGGTCGTAAAAAAGAAATGATTCTTTTCTCGGGGTTTAATATTTATCCTCAAGAAGTGGAAAATGTCCTTTATGAACATCAAGGTATTGCTGAAGTTGCAGTAGTCGGTATCCCTGATTCTGAAAATGGAGAGATTCCGAAAGCATTTCTTGTGGCTAAAGAAGGTTATACGCTCCATCTTGAAGAAATTAAAGCATTTTGTTATACGAAACTAACACCTTATAAAGTACCGAGAGTTTTTGAAGAAAGAAGTCACCTACCAAGAAATGGTGTTGGTAAATTATTGAAAAGATTACTTGTGAAAGAGAAGAATTAGAAAGGAGAAATAAACGAGAATGACAAATATAAAAAAAGTTGGTGTGATTGGAGCGGGAGCAATGGGTGCACAAATTGCCGTTGTAGCAGCGCTTCATCAATATGATGTCGTGTTACAAGATATATCTAACGATCGTTTAATAAAAGCGAAAGAAGTGTTAGAAACACAGTTAGAAAAGAGGGTAAGAAAAGGGAGATTTTCGCGTGATGAGGTGGATAAAGCTTTCGAACATTTAACATTTACTACTGAAATCAACCAGTTACATGATGTAGATATTATCATAGAAGCTATTATTGAAGATTTAGAGGCAAAACAAACATTATTTCAATCTTTAGAAAAGATTGTCTCGGAAAATTGTATCATTGCGACGAATAGCTCCACTATAGTGAGCTCTAAATTGATAGATAAGTTAACCTATCAAAATCGTGTATGTAATATCCATTTCTTTAACCCAGTACTTGTGATGGAGCTTGTGGAGGTTGTTCAAGGTCCGCATACTTCAAAGGACGTTGCCCAGCAAGCGATGACATTCATTCATAGTATTGGAAAAAAACCAGTACTTCTACAAAAAGAAATTTCAGGTTTCATCGCCAATCGTATCTTAGCGAGACTCATGGATGAAGCGATTTATTTATATGAACATGGATATGCCAGTTATGAAGAAATCGATGTCGTTGTCGAAAAGGCTTTAGGTCATCCTATTGGTCCATTTGCATTAATGGATTTAACTGGTCTTGATGTAAATTATGCTGTAAGGAAGCAAAGATATGCAGAAACAGGGCTCGAGGTGGATCGCCCTAAACAGTCGGTAGTAGAAAAAGTGGAAAAAGGTGAATTAGGTAGAAAAACAGGTAAAAGATGGTACGCATACGATCAACACGGAAAGAAAATAGAGAATATTCAAAAATAAAGGGAGGCAGATGATATGAGTTATACAGTAAGTGAAGATATCGAAGTGTTGCAAAAAGGTGTTAGAGAGTTTGTGCAAAATGAAGTGGAAGCGGTTGCGATGCAGATCGAAAAAGAGGATCACATCCCAGATAAAATTGTAGAAATGGCAAAAGAGCTAGGCTTATTTGGTTTAAGTATTCCAGAAGAATATGGTGGGTTAGGCATTGGGATGGTAGGCAAATGTGCCTTGTATGAAGAAATTGGTGCCACGCATAATGGATTCACCACTTTGATTGGCGGTCATACGGGTATCGGATCAGTGGGCATTGTGGAAATGGGAAATGAATATCAAAAACAGAAGTACTTACCTGATATGGCTACAGGAAAGAAAATAGGTGCCTTCGCATTAACAGAGCCACAGGCTGGTTCGAATGCCACTAATTTAAAAACGACGGCAGTACGTAAAGGCGATAAATATATTTTAAATGGGTTAAAGCACTATATTACAAATGCACCTCAAGCGGATGTCTTTACGGTTATGGCTGTCACAGATCCATCTAAAGGTGCAAAAGGGATTACTTCTTTTATTGTAGAAAAAAGTTTTCCTGGTTTTCAAGTAGGAGCGATTGAACATAAAATGGGCCTTCGTGGTTCACATTCAGCAGAAATAATTATGGAAGACTGTGAAGTCCCAGTAGAAAATGTCCTAGGTGAAGAAGGGAGAGGGTATGTGAATGCATTAACAATTCTTGCCAACGGACGTGCAGGCTTGGCTGCCAGAAACTTAGGTTCCGCCCAAAAATTATTAGATCTTTCAATGACGTATGCAAAAGAACGGGTGCAGTTCAATGTACCAATTATTGAGCATCAGGCCGTTGCTCATATGCTAGCGGAAATGGCTGTCGATATAGAAGCATTACGATCTTTTACGTACCAAGTAGCTACGATGGTTGATGAAGGGAAGAAAGTAATTAAGGAAGCTGCGATGATTAAATTATTCGGCTCAGAGGTATATAACCGTGTGGCTGATAAAGCCGTACAAGTCCATGGCGGGATTGGATACATTTCAGATTTTCCTATTGAACGGTTTTATCGTGATGCGAGAATTACGAGGATTTATGAAGGAACATCAGAAATACAAAAAAATATCATCGCTGCTCAATTAAATAAAGAATATAACTAAGGGGGGAAGAAAATGGACCTAAACAAAATCGTCATTGTAGATGGCGTAAGAACAGCGATTGGAAGGTATGGAGGAACATTACGAAATATATCTTCTAGCTACTTAGCCTCCGATGTTATATCTGGCTTACTTAAACGTGTCAATGTGAGCCCATCGACTGTAGAAGAAGTCATATTAGGAGAAGTGCGACAATCTTCGCAATCATCCAACGTGGCAAGAGTAGCTGCTTTAAGAGCGGGCATTCCTGAAACTTCCCCCGCTTTTACTGTGAATCGATTATGTGCATCAGGCATGCAAGCCATCGCTTCAGGTATGCAACAAATTTACTCCAAACAGGCCAATGTTGTTATCGCAGGTGGTACGGAAAGTATGAGTAATTCCCCCATTTTTATTAGAGGCTCACGTTTTGGAGGTGACCAAACAATACTAGTGGATGCCAATAAAGAGAATGGTCAACAACCACAAGAAATTTATGGCGCTCATTTAGGGATGGGGGTGACAGCAGAAAATGTTGCCGAGCGATACAATATTGCTAGGGAAGATCAAGACCAGTTTGCATATGAAAGTCAGCAAAAGTATAAAAAGGCGCAAGAAATGAACGCATTTCAACAAGAAATCATCCCAGTAACAATACAAAACAAAAGAGAACAAATCACTTTCGCTCAAGACGAACATCCAAGACCGGAGACAAAACGAGAAAAGCTTGCCAGCTTAAAGCCGGTATTTAAAGAAGGTGGTAGCGTAACTGCGGGAAATGCGTGTGGAAGAAATGATGGCGCCTCAGCACTCTTGCTTATGACAGCACAAGAAGCTGATAAAAGGGGATTATCAGCAAAAGCAATGATTCATGATTGGACATCTGTCGGTGTTTCACCTGAAGTCATGGGGATTGGACCTGTACCGGCAATACGGAAGCTATTGGCAAGAACAAAGCTTAGTATCGCAGACATAGATTTATTTGAAATAAATGAAGCGTTCGCTTCTCAAGCCATTGCAGTACAAAGAGAGTTGATGCTACCACCTGAACAAATAAATATTAATGGCGGAGCAATTGCTCTCGGACATCCACTTGGATCAACCGGATCTAGAATTGTCGTTACTTTAATGCATGCACTAGCAAGAAAGAAGGGAAGATTTGGCATTGCCTCTCTCTGTGTCGGTGGCGGCCAAGGAATGGCTATGTTGATTGAAAACCTTCAAAAATAAGAAGGAGGAAATCTGATGTATGAAAACATTATTGTAAAAAAAGAAGGTCAACTTGCCTATATATATATTAATCTACCAGAAGTAAGAAATAGATTAAGTAAAGAAACGCTTAGTGAGATAAGGGATGCTCTTGTAGAAATTAAACATGATGGAGTGTCCCAGCTTGTTGTATTTACAGGAGAAGGAGACAAGGCATTTGTAGCAGGTGCAGACATTACCCAACTAAATGAGAAGGAAATGTTAGATGTTTTTGCAACAGGTAGTATGCAAGAGATTTATGATGAAATTGAAGCTTATGACATGCCGACAATTGCCATGATTAATGGTCTTGCCCTTGGCGGAGGATGTGAACTGGCATTAGCATGTGATATACGAGTGATGGCTGATCATGCCAAGATTGGTTTGCCAGAATTAAATTTGTCAATTATCCCAGGTGCTGGTGGTACGCAAAGGCTATCGCGAATTGTTGGAAAAGGAAAGGCGTTAGAAATGATTCTATTAGGAAAATTTCTTTCCGCTGAGGAAGCAATGACACATGGCTTAGTAACAGAAGTTGTCCCATTGCAATTTTTGAAGGATAAAGTAGATGAGATAGCAGAGCAAATTTTAGCTAAAGGTCCATTAGCGGTTAAGCTAGCTAAAATGGCTGTACAATATGGTGCAGAAACCGATCAAAAAACAGGACAAATAATTGAGAAATTAGCACAAGCAGTTTTATTTGCAACAGCGGATAAAAAGGAAGGAACAAAAGCTTTTATGGAGAAAAGAAAACCTGTTTTTACTTCAAAATAAACGCACTCATCCTGCCCGGGGGTCAATTCCCTGGCAGGATGAAATAAATGATTATCTTGGCTTAATCGTGCTGTTTAATAAACTTTATCACCATTAAAGATTGAGTTTTTTACTACTACATAATCTACATTGCGGATACTCTCCAGCCTATTTCCACCAGCATAAGAAATAGAAGATTGTAAATCTTGTTCCATTTCTTTTAATGTATCCACAAGAGAACCTTTATGCTCGACGTACATTTTTTTGCCTTCAACATTTTTACGTTCGCCTTTTTGGAATTCAGAGGCTGAACCGAAATATTCTTTGAAGAGCTTACCATCTTTTTCAATTGTTTCACCAGGTGATTCTTCATGACCAGCAAACAATGAACCGATCATGACCATTGATGCGCCAAAACGGATAGACTTTGCAATATCGCCATGTGTTCTAATCCCACCATCAGCAATAATAGGTTTGCTTGCTGCTTTTGCACACCAACGAAGTGCAGCTAATTGCCAGCCACCTGTACCAAAACCAGTTTTTATCTTTGTGATACAAACTTTTCCTGGCCCAATACCTACTTTTGTTGCGTCTGCACCGGCATTCTCTAATTCACGGACAGCTTCAGGTGTACCTACATTACCAGCAATAACAAAAGCATCAGGCAAATGTAATTTAATATGTTGAATCATTTGAATGACTGCATTGGAATGCCCGTGAGCAATATCGATTGTAATATAATCAGGTACAATTTTTTCATAAGCTAATTCTTCAATAAAACCATATTCTTCTTCTTTTACACCAACACTAATAGAGGCAATGAGTTCACGTGCATGCATATCCTTAATAAAGTTTTTACGCGTCTCAGGTTGGAAGCGGTGCATGACATAAAAATAACCGTTTTCAGCAAGATAAGTAGCAATTTTTTCATCGATAATTGTTTGCATATTTGCAGGAACAACTGGGAGTCTGAATTTATGTTTTCCGAGCGTTACAGCCGTATCACACTCAGAACGACTAGTCACAATACATTTAGCAGGAATTAATTGAATGTCTTCATAATCAAATACGTTTTCCATAGCTAGCACCTCAAAATACGAATATTATATTGGGTTAACATATTAATTGTTCGCCCATTACGTAATTTACATCATTTTATCCAACTTGTCAAAGGTTATCTCTAGAAAAAAGCTAAATGTTAGAATTAATTAAAATTTTCGAAGTCAAGGAAAAAGATAGGAACCTAAACACTTAGAATGATTTTTAATAATAATAATCGTTGTAGTCACTTATACTAGGAGAATATATGCTAAATAGTATGATAATGGCGATTTTTTTGATAATATATATATAATGGAAATTTATTTCATCTCAGATTCCCGTCCATTTTACAAAAGAGTATGAAGGGGGCGAAGGAAATGGAAGCGGTTTCAAAAGGTCAGCTTTTATGGCAACCGAGCGAAAAGGAGATAGAGAAAGCAGGGGTAACAAAATTTCTTCATTGGATCAGAAACGAAAAGAAGCTCGAAATAAATGATGTCCATCATTTGTGGAAATGGTCAGTTGATGAATTAGAATTATTCTGGGGGTATGTTTGGGAATATTGTCAAATCATTTCATATACGCCATACTCACATGTCTTACAATCTCGAAAAATGCCAGGAACTAGATGGTTTGAAGGCTCCTCATTGAATTATGCTGAGCATGTGTTCAGAAATGATAGAGGTGATGAAACAGCCCTTATTTTCCGATCAGAAATGGAAGATATAAAGGAAATTTCCTGGAAAGAATTAAGGGGAAAAACGGCTTCACTAGCAGGTTATTTAAAAGAGATAGGTGTAAAAAAGGGAGATCGTATCGTTGGTTATATGCCTAATATCCCTGAGACGATTATTGCTTTTTTAGCATGTGCGAGTATTGGAGCAGTGTGGTCTTGTTGTTCACCTGATTTCGGTATGGAAAGTGTTGTGGAACGTTTCAAACAGATTGAGCCGAATGTACTCATTGCAGTGGACGGTTATGTATATAATGGCAAAACATCAGACCGAGTTGAACAAGTGGTTCACTTACAGAATGCACTACCAACTTTGAAGCGAACCGTGTTGTTTAAGAGCATAAATAGTGATAATAAACGGTTAAATCCACAGAAAACAATCGACTGGCACGAAGTAATGAAAAGAAAGAGTGAACTTGTTTTTGAACCAGTGCCTTTTAATCATCCTTTATGGATTTTATTTTCATCTGGAACGACAGGATTGCCTAAACCGATTGTACACAGTCAAGGAGGCATTGTACTTGAACATTTAAAAGTATTAGTCATTGAAGAAGGGGTTACAAACGAAGATGTATTTTTTTGGTTTACGACAACGGGTTGGATGATGTGGAATTTACTTGTTGGTGGCCTTTTAACAGGTGGAAAGATTGTTTTATATGATGGTAGCCCAATGTACCCGAAACCCGATGTTTTATGGGAATTAGCCGAAAAAACAAAAGTAAGTTTCTTTGGCACGAGTGCTGCTTTTATACAGGCAAGTTTAAAATTAGGAATTAAACCAAGAGAAAAGTATACATTCCCCCATTTAAAAGCCATTTGTTCCACAGGTTCTCCCCTAAGTATAGACGGTTTTAATTGGGTATATAACGAGGTTAAACAGGATGTGTGGTTAGCCTCTGTAAGTGGAGGTACAGATGTATGCACAGCTTTTATTGGAGGTTCCCCCGTTTTGCCTGTTCGTGCTGGAGAAATTCAAACAAAGGCTTTAGGAGTAAACGCCCAAGCTTTTAATGACGATGGAAAGCTCATACTTAATGAGGTAGGGGAATTAGTGATTCTTAATCCAATGCCATCGATGCCAATTTATTTTTGGAATGATGAAGGTGATAAGCGTTACAAAGAAAGTTATTTTAGTACTTTTCCGGGAATTTGGCGTCATGGAGATTGGATTCAGTTTGATGATAAAGGGAGATCCGTTATCTTTGGCAGATCAGACTCAACCATTAATAAACAAGGCGTTCGCATAGGTACTAGTGAAATTTATCGAGCAGTCGAAAGTATAGAGGTTGTGAGCGATAGCTTAGTAGTGGATTTAGAAACCCTGGAAGAAGATTCATATATGGCATTATTTGTAGTGTTAAAGCGAGATCAACTACTCGAAGATGGACTCATTTCACATATTAAAGATGTCATATGGCAACAAGTTTCACCACGCTTTGTTCCAAATGAAATTATTGCTGTGGAGCAAGTGCCGAGAACGTTGACCGGTAAGAAGATGGAAGTACCGATTAAAAGGATATTATTAGGTCATCAGCCAGAGAAAGTGATTAATGTTGGTTCAATGGCTAATCCAGAAATACTTAAAACGTATATTGAATTTGCTCATAAAAGAAGGGCAATCAATCAATAGGTTTTCAATTGGTGAAAGGAATGGATAGTACTTTTCTTTCACCATTTTTATCAATATTGTTCCGAGGAAGTAGCATACAAAAAGGAGGACTGGCTTAAATTGAAAAAAATTAAAACAAGTCTTGTTGTTCGTGAGAGTGATATAGATGAACTTGGTCATATGAACTATTTGAAATATTTCAACTACTTTGAATGCGGTATTGATGACTGGTTTTTAGCGCTTGGTCTAACGAATCAATATTTACAATCAAGACATATCGGTTGCGTTGTAAAGAAAGTGGAAAGTGAATATATAAAAGAGGCATTAGTGGGAGAACTGTTAGAGATTACGACAACATTAAAGAGAGTGGGTCATACGAGTTTTCTCATTTCTCAACAAATGGTAACTAGAGATCAAAAAATCATCGCAACAAGTGAAAAGGTTTTTGTTATGTTCCATTTGCAAACAAGAAAAGCAATTCCAGTAATCAAAACGATTACCTCTGCCTGTTAGTGACTTATTTATGTGTCACTTTGTTTTTCAAGTTCTAATTCTAAATCACATAAAGCGGTGACTGCAAAACTAACGAGCATAATAATCCATAGCTCTGCACCATTGAGGGTTTGTGATTGATAACATTCTGTTAATAAAAAAGTAATTCCACCAATTGATAAGACAGTGAAAATACTCCCTGCAATATAAAAGATGACTGTTTCACTAGATGGCTTTGCCATGATCCATACTCCTCTATATTTTAATCACTTCGTTATAATTGAATCAAAACAATAGTAATATATTGCATTTTTCATATTGTAACATGTAACCGGACTATATGGAGTTATTTTATTGACCTATTTTATAAATAATGATTTCTTTATTTGATGATACAATGGTCACAGAATAGTCATAAAAATAGTAAGAAATGCATATGTAAACATCTATAGTTATACAGGAACTTTAGATATACTGGAAGTATCATTTTATTTCCAATCGTTGGGTGATGACATAATCAAAAGGGAAAAGATAAACAGAAAAAAGCCGTTTCTTATAAAGAAACGGAAAATGAGACTATGGATGAGGATAATCTTGCGAAATACAATATATAGTGATTAGTGAAGTTGAATTTAACTATATATTGTTATTTTGATTCTAGCATACATGAACAATTTCAGCAATTATCATTTGCTAGAAAAAATGATTGATTTTCTTATTATTTTTTGTATGATTGAAAGATAAAAAGACTTTTTGTTAGTGGAAAGGAGAGAGGTATTGAATATTACTGATTTATTAAGTGAAGAATCAATTCTTCTCTCACTTGAGGAAGTGACAAAAGTAGAAGCGATAACTGCGTTAGTCGATACGCTATACAGTGATGGTGGTATAAAGGAAAAAGGACTTTTCCTTGCTGATGTGCTTAAACGAGAAGCGCAAAGTACTACAGGTATAGGCAACGGCGTTGCGATTCCCCATGCAAAATCTAGGGCAGTCACACAAGTTGGTATTGCTTTAGCAAGGAGTCATGGAGGGATAGAGTTTAACTCTTTAGATGGTGAAAAAGCCCATCTTATCTTCCTTATTGCTGTTCCGGAAAACGCCGATGAACTCCATTTGGATATATTAGCTAAGTTATCCACCATTTTAATGAACAAAGAAACTCATTTCAAACTAATGACGGCAGAGTCAAAGAGTGATTTACTCTCGATTATTAGTGAATTGGATAAAGATGATACTAGAAATGAAACTTATGAAACGAATGAAGAGACTCCATTTATTTTAGCAGTTACAGGTTGTCCAACAGGGATAGCTCATACTTATATGGCGGCTCATTCCTTAGAGTCAGCTGCCGCCACTTTGCATATTCCTCTAAAAGTCGAAACAAATGGAGCTGCTGGGGTTAAGCAACATATTACAAAGGCTGAAATAGAAAAAGCAACTGCCATTATTATTGCAGCCGATACAAAAGTAGAGTTGGAGCGATTTAGTGGCAAACATATGGTGCAAGCCTCTGTTGCAGATGGTATGAGTAAACCTTTTCAGTTATTAGAGAAAGCTGTTTCACAAGATTGTGATATATATGACCATAATCATGTAAATAAAAATAGTAAAACTTGGTCAAGAGAGCTTTATCAACATGTGATGAATGGGTTATCTAATATGCTCCCCCTTGCCATTGCCGCCGGATTTTTATTGTCATTAACGATTTTTAGTTCAGATTTTCGTCATCAATTTTGGGAGATTCTCTCTTTTTTCGGTGATCAAACAATTATTGTTTTATTAATGCCTATATTTGCTGGCTATATTGGTAAAAGCATTAGTGATCGCCCAGGATTTGCGCCAGGAGCAATTGGTGGTTTATTCGCTGCAATGAATGGTTCAGGCTTGATTGGTGGGATATGTGCAGGTTTAATCGGTGGGTTCATTATTAATCGTTTAAAGAAATGGACGAATTATTTACCATCTTCTATCACAGCGATGTCGAACATTATCATTTATCCTGTCATCGGCATTTTGATGACTTTATTGGCGATGTTTGTATTATTACAACCATTAACCTGGTTAACACAATCCATTACAACATTATTCCAAACGATGACGACACCTTTGTCTATCTTGATTGGTGCGATGTTCGGACTATTAATGGCCATTGACCTAGGTGGTCCTATTAATAAAATGACTTATTTGGTTGGTATTGGATTTATGTTAAATGGTGTATACGAACCATTAGCTGCTATTATGGTTGGTGGAATGGTTCCCCCACTTGCCATTGCTTTTGCGACGAGTATTTTTTATTGGAAGTTCTCTAAAAATGAACGTTTATATTATCGTACGAATTATGTAAAAGGTTTTTTGTTTATGACTGAAGGAGCGATCCCTTTTGTCGAGCGGAATAAAAAGGCGTATATACCACCAATTCTCCTTGGTTCTGCTATTGCGGGTGCGTTGTCGATGGCAACACATACAGGGATTGCGATTCCTCATGGAGGAGTATTAGTTACACCTTTTGTGTTCGGTTCTTCTCTTTCCTTTTTGTTGGCCATTGCGGTAGGTAGTCTTTTTGCTGCTTTGTTGCTAGGAACCATCAAAAGAAAACCTAAAGTAGAATAGGTGGATAGGCTCAATTTTCAAAAAGAGAACATGTGTTCTTATATTTTTGTGAAAATATGTTATAATGGAAGAGCGATAGTGTTCACAAGGGTGGTCGGCTAACCCCGTAGAAAGGGGGTGAGGCCTTTTGACAGTATTTGAATCTCTAATGTTGATGATTTCATTTACAACACTGATTATGGCGGTCTTAGCTTTTAATCATAAAAAATAGACCCCCCTTGAGCCTTTAAACTTTTAGGGTGAGGTCTACGTCAAACTTATTTGGCCGTCCCCTTTTAGGACGAACCTATTGCAGATGGCCACAGGTGCTGCAACACCTGTGGTCATTTTTATACGTAATATATAATAAAATCATATCATATGAGTGTTCAGTTGTCACGGGTTTATCTTCTGTGTTCCTTATGATTTCGGCTTAATTGCTAAGAAGGTTGCTAATGCCGCTATCAGTAAAATAAGACTAAAGATATAGAACATCCAATTTTCTGCATGCTTTAACAATAATGCCGTAATAGGTGGTCCTGCTGCAACACCAATAAAACGCATAGAGCTATAAATAGAAGATATCGTCCCTCTTTGTTCTTTTTCAATGCCTTCAGTAATCATTGCATCCAAACAGGGCAACGCCGCTCCGATACCAATCCCGCATAACAGAAACAGCATAATCATAAACCAAAGTTGGTCATTTAAGCTTAGTAATGCTACAGAGATCATTGCTCCTAAACAACTTACAAATATCATCCACTTCATCAATATTTTGTTTTGCTTAATTAACTTTCCTGTAATATAGGAAGATGCACAGAGTGAACATAAAGGTAATGCCAGGAGCAGACCTTTTTTTATATTTTTTATATGATAGCTTTTCTCTAATAAATCGGATAAATAAAATAATATCCCGAATAGAACAAGCATGAGGATTGCACCAATAAGAAAAATGGCATATAACCATTTTCCTTTTTGTGTAAAGATGTCTTTTATATGCTGAAAAAATTCCTTAAAAGGAATAGGTTCTTCTCGCTTATTGGGTGTTTTTACGAGAAACAGCATTAAGATAATCGAACATAAACAAAAAACAGGAATTGAAAAGAAAGGTAAAAACCAAATTACCCCAGCAAGCAAAGCTCCTAAAATGGGACTTAATACTTTTCCGAAAGTATTGGAGGTCTCGATTAAACCTAACGAACTACTTACATCATCATCATTTTTAAACATATCTCCAACTAATGGCATGACTATTGGTTGAGCTCCGGCAGCTCCTACCCCTTGAAGGGCTCTTCCAATCAAGATGACCGTATAGGGATTTTCCAACTTCCATGCAGCCCAACCAGAAACAATTCCACCAATTCCTGCAATCAACAGACTAGGGATAATGACTTTTTTTCTTCCAATATGGTCAGAAAGATAACCGGCAATCGGGATGAGAAAGATTGCGACAATGGAATATATTGTGATGATCATACTTACTTGGAAAGAATTAATTGATAGTTTTTTTTCCATAACTGGTAAGACAGGTATGAGCATAGAATTTCCAAGGGTCATGACAAGTGGGATGGAAGAAATAGATAAAATAGCCCATTTTTGGTTATTCTTTTTATTTTGTTTTTTATTTTTACTCGTCTTTTTTTGTATGGCTTGTTCAATATGGTCCATGGTTAACTCACTTTCAATAGTTTTTACCCTCACAAACACTATTTATTAATATGAACGAAATGAACAGAAAGTATGGCTACAATTTTGTTTTTTCTTAACTAGTAAAAATTAGTAATAAAAGCTAAAATGAAAGGTAGATAAAGGGGGCTGGAAATTGAGAATTGTATCTTTAAGTAAAGGTAAACCTAAAGATTATCAATGGAAAGAAAAGCATGAAACATCTGCTATCGGTAAAACACCTGTAAAAGAACTCTTTTTAAAAAAAGATGCGATTGAAGGTGACGGAGTAGCTAATACAGATTTTCATGGTGGGATTGACAGAGCATTATGTCTTTATCCGTACGAACATTATGAAAAATGGCAAAAGGCATTTAACCGTACTTTTATGCTTCCTTCTTTTGGTGAAAATATTAGTACAACAAATATGACTGAGAAGGAAATATATATTGGAGATGTGTTTGCAATTGGTGAAACGATTGTTGAAGTGACACAAGGGAGAGTTCCTTGTTCAACCATCTCAAAATTTAATGGTGAAGATCAATTACTAAAAAAGGTTTTTCAGACGAATCATACAGGTTATTTTTTCCGTGTGTTAAAAGAAGGAACGATTAACCTTCAGTCAGAAATTCAATTAGTCGAAAGAAAGCAATCGGAACTGTCTGTATGGGATGCGACTGATATTATACTACATAAACTTAAAGATATTGAAGCAATGGAAAAACTGTTGAATGTATCGGGGTTATCGCAAGAGTGGACAGAAATTTTAGAAAAAAGATTAAAAAATAAACGAAAACCTATTGACAATTAAAAGAATCAGGCATATCATATGTAACAAATAAAGACGTAAGCAATGACGAAGAGTAGTATCTTATATATGCTCATTTTAGAGAGCTGATGGTTGGTGGGAATCAGTGGGTGATATAAGTGAATGGACTTCCGAGCTTCCAGACCGAACCTTTATAACTAGTAGGCTCTGGCGAATGTCTCATCGTTAAAAGAGATAAATACGAATTTGTTATTCGTATTTGTTAAGTGAGTTGTAATTTACAGCTAATAAAGGTGGCACCACGGGTCTCTCGTCCTTTTTAATAAGGAGAGAGGCCCTTTTTCGATTAAATTCATAAAAAAAATCGTTGATCAAGAGTAGTATATTTATCGTTAATCACATAAGAGAGCCGGTGTTGGTGGGAATCCGGTGTGATCGATAAATGGAATGGACTTGTGAGAGGTACCCTGAAAAATGTAAGTAAGGGACACGGGATTCCGCCGTTAAAAGGATAGAGTATCGATTTTGACATCTGTACTTGAAAAAGAGAATGTCCACATGGACATTCTGAACTTGAGGTGGCACCACGCATCTATATAGATACGTCCTCTATACCTAAAGCTATTGAGCGTTTATGGTATAGGGGATTTTTTGCGTTAAAATTCGATTTATTATTGATAAGGAGAAGTGAAGAAATGAATCAGACTTTAGAAACCCTGGTTATTTTAGAAGTCAATGACGGTGATTTATTAACACCAATTGCCATTTATCAAAAGCTTTCAGGTAAAAAGAAATTCTTGTTTGAAAGTTCTTTAAAACATGAAGACGCTGGTAGATTTTCTTTTATCGGCTGCAATCCCGTTTTAGAAGTGCAAGGAAGTGCAAGAACTACGGTTATACTCTCAGAAAATGAGAGAGAAGAAGTAAAAAATAAACCGTTAGAAGTAGTCAAAGAGCAAATGAAAAAAATTGGCGTTCACAATTCTCAACAATTCCCTTTTATTGGTGGTGCCGTGGGGTTTGCTGGTTATGATGTCATAAGACAATATGAAGAAATAGGCGTTGAAATACAGGATGATTTGCAAATTCCCGAAGTACATTTCATGTTCTTTGAAGAAGTGATTGTTTTTGACCATTTGAAGCAAAAATTATTTTTAGTAGGCGTACCTATCGTATCAAATAAGAGGCAACTAGAAGAAAAATTAAGTAAGCGTAAGGCAGAGCTATTTTCTATGGAGCAAAAAACGGGTGAAAAAGCGCGAATCAGTCAATATAGACCATTAATGAGCGAAGATGCCTTTATCTCAAAAGTAGAAAAAGCAAAGGAATATATAAAGGCGGGAGATATTTTTCAAGTAGTATTATCTCAGCGGTTACAAGCAGAAATAAGTGGAGATCCTTTTGATTTTTACCGAAAACTCAGAATTGATAATCCTTCTCCATATATGTATTACTTGGACTTTGGTGATTACAAAGTAGCGGGGGCTTCACCAGAGAGTTTAGTAAAGGTGAATCAGCACAAAGTAATGACCAATCCAATTGCCGGCACAAGGCCTAGAGGGAGAAGTAATTTAGAAGATGATCTGTTAGCAAAAGAGCTCAAGCAAGATGAAAAAGAGGTGGCAGAGCATCGAATGCTTCTTGATCTTGGGAGAAATGATTTAGGTAGAGTATGTGAATTTGGGACGATTAGCATTCGGAAATATATGAATATTGAAAAATATAAACATGTGATGCATCTCGTTTCTGAAGTAGAGGGGCAGTTAAAGAATGAATGTACAAATATTGATGCCCTTATTTCTTGCCTGCCAGCTGGTACAGTATCAGGTGCACCAAAAATAAGAGCGATGGAAATTATCAATGAATTAGAGGAAACAAAAAGAGGGATCTATTCCGGAGCCATTGGTTATTTATCGACAAACGGTAATATGGATTTTGCTCTTGCTATTCGAACGATGGTAGCAAAGGATGGGAACGCATATATTCAAGCTGGTGCAGGAATTGTTTATGATTCGATTCCTAAAAAAGAATATGAAGAAACGATTCATAAATTAAAGGCATTTCTGGAGGCAAACAAATGATTTTATTAATTGATAATTATGATTCATTTACTTATAACTTGTATCAATATTTAGGAGAACTTGGGCAAACGGTCGTAGTGAAACGAAATAACCAAATAACTGTCGAAGAAATTCGTTTATTAGATCCGACACATATCATTTTGTCACCTGGCCCTGGGCGCCCAGAAAATGCAGGGATATGTGTGGAATTGATTCAACAATTACATCAAGAATACCCCATTTTAGGTGTTTGTTTAGGTCATCAAGCAATTGGATATGCATTCGGAGGTGAAATCACTGAAGCGAAGAAAATTATGCATGGAAAAACCTCAAACATGATGCATACGGGTGGGGGGGTATTTCAATATATGAGCCAACCGCTCGTAGTGATGAGATATCACTCATTAGTCATCAAATCAGGTAGCCTTCCAGGGTACTTCAATATTTCAGCACGTTCACTAGAGGATGGCGAAATAATGGCCATCAAGCATGAAGCATTTGATTTATATGGATTTCAATTTCACCCTGAATCCATTGGTACATTACAAGGACAAAAGATGTTGAGACATTTTATTGAAAACACTAAAAGGAGAGAGAATGATGAAAGAAATACTGCTGCAATTAACCAATAGCATTTCATTAACGGAAGAAGAAATGATAGAAGCTGTACAATATCTGTTTTCACCAGATATTACGGATAGTGAAATTGCTGCCTTTCTTGTTAGTTTAAAAGCAAAAGGAGAGACGGTTAATGAAATCGCAACATTTGTAAAAACATTAAGAGCTTATGCGCTAACCTTTGATACATCTATTCCTCATTTAATGGATAATTGTGGTACTGGAGGAGATGGTTCAAAAAGCTTTAATATTAGTACCACTTCTGCTTTTGTTATAGCTGCAAGCGGTATTCCTGTGGCGAAACATGGGAATAGGAGTGTATCAAGTAAAACGGGCAGTGCGGATGTCTTGGAACATTTAGGGATTCGTCTTGATTTATCACCACAACAAATTGAAGGAATATTAGAAAAGATTGGCATCGCATTTTTATTTGCACCTAATGTTCATCCGCAAATCAAGAGGATTATGAAAGTCAGACAAGATTTAAGAATTCCGACAACATTTAACTTATTAGGTCCGCTAATTAATCCAATGAATTTAGAAAATCAATTATTAGGCATTTATAAAAGAGATGCTGTTGAAATGTTTGCGGAAGTCCTTCAAAAGCTAGGACGAAAAAGAGCGGTCGTTATCAATGGAGCAGGGTATATGGACGAAGCTTCCTTACAAGGTGAAAACTATTTAGCTATTTTAAAAGACGGAAACATTCAAACGACTATGCTTCATCCTGAAGAGGTGGGGTTACATGTATATGCGAATGAAAAAATTCGTGGTGGTTATGCAAAAGAAAATGCAGCTATTTTACTTCGGGTTTTAGACGGAGAAAAAGGGGCGTATCGAGAAACCGTTGCGCTGAATGCTGGGATAGGTATTTTTGTTGGTGGAAGAACTGAATCAATTAAGGAAGGCGTGCAACTTGCTTTAGAAATCATTGATTCAGGCGCAGCCATGGAAAAGTTAGAGCAACTAAAAGCATTAAGTGTTCAATCTACAGAAAAGGTGATATAGACTCATGACAATCTTAGATCGTATCATTTCAGAAAAAAGACGAACTTTATCAAATTTAGCCTATTCAGAAAATAGTCGAAGGAACGGAACTACCCGCTCTTTATTAAAACAATTAGAAAAAAATAAACCTGTGATTATCGCTGAATTTAAACGAGCATCTCCCTCTAAAGGAATCATAAATAATCTATTACAACCTGACGAGCAAGCCTGTTTATATGAACGCTTTGGTGCTGATGCGATGTCTGTTCTGACCGATACCCCATTTTTTAAAGGAAATTTTACAGATTTAACAACTGTTTTTGATGCGGTATCGCTACCTTTATTATGTAAAGACTTTATTATCGATGAAAGGCAAATCGTTTATGCCAAAAATCATGGGGCAACAGTTATTTTATTGATTGTTGCAGCATTAACGAAAGATCAGTTAAAACAACTCTTTCATTTTGCAATCAATGAGGGTCTTGAGGTTTTGGTCGAAGTACACAATAAAGCTGAAGCAGAAAGGGCAATAGAATTAGGAGCTGAAATCATTGGTGTGAATAATCGTGACCTTCATACATTTGGTGTGGATTTGCAGGTAACGGAATCACTCGCTCCACTTATAAAAGAATCAGGAGCGTTCTTAATTAGTGAGAGTGGATTAAAAACAGGGGAAGATGTAGCAAGAGTAATTAATGCTGGAGCAGACGGTATTTTAGTCGGGGAAGCATTGATGACATCTGAAAACTTAGAATTATTAATGGGGCAAATGAAAAAGACGCAAAATTTGGCTGGTGGATCGAAATGAAAGTGAAAATTTGTGGAATTGTTAGTGAGGAAATTGCACAGCAAGCAATAGTCTATGGGGCTGATGCCCTCGGATTTGTTTTTGCTGTAAGTAAACGTAGAATTTCTACCGAGAAGGCGAAAAAGATTATTAAAGGTTTGCCTATAAATGTATGGAAGGTCGGAGTCTTTGTTGATGAGCCAATAGAATCGCTTCTTCTTATAGCAAAAGAAGTAGGCTTAACACATGTGCAATTACACGGTGATGAATCGAAAACCTATTGCACAGAAATCAAATCTCAAGGTTTTGAGGTAATTAAAGCGATACAAATGAAAAGCGAAAAAGATATCGACCTTATCTATGAATACGATGATGATTACATTCTTGTTGATAGTCCAAGAGGTAAATACCATGGCGGTAATGGAACGAGCTTTGATTGGACATTGCTGCAAGAAATGCAAAGAAAACACCCTAAATTAATTCTCGCTGGTGGTTTAACAGCAGAAAATGTTAAAGTCGCCATTTCACAATGTGCTCCCTTTATGGTTGATGTAAGTTCAGGTGTTGAAATAGATGGAAAAAAAAGTCCGAGTAAAATTAGAAGATTTATAGAAGCAACAAATTAAGAGGAGGAATAAAAATGACAACAACTATCCTACCAGATGAAAAAGGACATTTTGGCACGTATGGAGGAAGATATGTACCAGAAACGCTTATGCAGGCCATCCTAGAATTAGAAAAAGAATATGAAAAAGCAAAAGTGGATCCTGCATTTCAAAATGAGCTAAATGATTTATTAAGAGATTATGTTGGAAGAGAAACACCACTCTATTACGCGAAAAATTTGACAAAATACGCTGGGGGTGGAAAAATCTATCTCAAGCGCGAAGATTTAAATCATACTGGTGCCCATAAAATAAATAACTCTCTTGGGCAAGCATTATTGACTAAAAGAATGGGAAAATCAAAGGTTGTGGCAGAAACAGGGGCTGGTCAGCATGGTGTAGCAACTGCGACGGCTTGTGCGCTGCTTAATTTAGAATGTGTGATTTTTATGGGAGAAGAAGATATATTGCGTCAGCAATTGAATGTATTTCGGATGGAAATACTCGGTGCAAAGGTCATCAGTGTAAAGTCTGGAAGTGCAACTTTAAAAGATGCAGTTAATGAAGCATTAAGATATTGGGTGTCAAATGTAGAAGATACGCATTATATACTGGGCTCTGCTATGGGACCACATCCCTTCCCTAAAATTGTGAGAGATTTTCAAAGTGTGATTGGCCAGGAAACGAAAAAACAATTTATCGAAAAAGAAGCTAAACTTCCAGAAGCGATAGTGGCATGTATCGGCGGAGGGAGTAATGCAATTGGCATGTTTTATCCGTTTTTAGAAGATCGTGAAGTAAAACTTTATGGCGTAGAGGCTGCTGGCTTAGGACTTCATAGTGAAAAGCATGCAGCATCATTAGCGAAAGGCAAACCTGGTATTCTTCACGGAGCCTATATGTATCTCCTTCAAAATGAAGATGGTCAAATACAGGAAGCCCATTCAATATCAGCAGGTCTAGATTATCCAGGGATCGGGCCAGAACATTGCTATTTACATGATATTGAACGAGTGAAATATGATGCCATTACCGATGATGAAGCACTGGAAGCGTTACAGGTGCTCTCGAAAACTGAAGGAATTATTCCGGCATTAGAAAGTGCCCATGCAATTAGTTATGCGATAAAACTTGCAAAAGAAATGGAGCCAACAGAACATATCGTTGTTTGTCTTTCGGGTAGAGGAGATAAGGATATGGAGGCTGTTAGATCGAAAATAGGGGGAGTAAAAGCATGAACCGCATCGAAAAAGTGTTCCAAACAATGAAAAAAGAAGGAAAAAAAGCATTTGTACCTTATGTAATGGCTGGGGACGGTGGCTTAACATCTTTGAAAGAAAAGTTAGTGTTTTTACAAGAAGCAGGAGCAACTGCCATTGAGATAGGTATCCCATTTTCTGATCCAGTAGCTGATGGTCCTGTTATTCAAGAGGCTGGTATTAGAGCTTTAAATACGGATGTTACCTTAAAAGAAATTGTAGAGTGTATGAGAGAAATACGACCAATAATCCATATTCCATTGATCTTTATGACGTATATGAACCCATTATTAGCTTATGGGCTGGAGCGGTTCTCGAGAGATATTCAAACATCCGGTATCGATGGATTAATCATTCCTGATTTACCTATTGAAGAAGAAGAGATTATCACTTCTTACTTAGATGAAGTTAAGATCGAATTGATTCGTTTAGTGACATTACAAAGTCCAATCGAAAGAATTGCGGAAATCACCAAGCGAGGTAAAGGTTTCGTCTATGCTGTTACCGTAAATGGCATTACTGGTACGAGAGCACAATTTGCTTCTCAGCTCTCAAGTCATTTAGAGAAAATAAAAAGTATAAGTCCACTACCTGTCTTAGCTGGATTTGGCATCTCCACACCAGAACATGTAGAAGAAATTCTTCAGTATTGTGATGGTGTCATTGTCGGATCAAAAATTATAGAGCTAATGGAAGCTGATAATTATGAACAGATCCGCGCTTTGATTAACGCAACCAAGCTACCTATTGCTTGAAAATGAAGTATGATAAAGAGCCGATTGGCTCTTTTTTTTACCTAAAACTAACAACAGAAAAAGAACATAATTAACGACTGATAAATCAAAATATGATAAGGAGAAAAAATATTCCCGCGAAAGGAGAAAAAAATGCAATATGGTTTAGAAGACTACCAGAGCACACTTGAACAATATATAAAGGATATCGAGGCTCAGCTTTCTCACTTATCAAATATTAATATTGGCGTTGATTGTTGCATTTTAACCGAGTTTGAACAGCTCCAACAAATCGTGTCTGATGCCCATAATCTAACGGCGATTTATTACTTGCAACATTATTTATCACCGTTTACAAACCATTTTTCTAGCATATCATTAGCGGGGCAAACACTATCGAACAAAGGTCACGGTGGTTTAATCATTATCGAGCGCGAAGTGGATGTTACGCCCTTTATCCATAATGGCATTCAAATCGATGCAAGGGTGAGTCAAGCTTTAATAGAAACGATTTTTTATCCAGGTGGTCCTGTACATGATGGAGGAACATTAATTCGTGGTGATATAATCATTTCAGCTGGAAATATTCTCCCTTTAACCAATAGGGAAGTGAATGGGCGCGTTTTAGGTACACGACATCGGGCGGCACTTGGTTTATCGGAACTTACGGATGCGGTTATCTTAGTTGTATCAGAAGAGTCTGGTCGTATTTCTTTTGCTTATAAAGGAGAGTTATTTGTTGTTCGTCCTTAAAATTATACATAGAAAAGCTCTAACTTGTACATATTACTCAAGGAAAGATATGTAAAAGGAGGCTTTTTTCTAATGAATAATGATCATAATAGTGAAAATGAAAAACTCGAACAAGAAGAAACCTTGACCAATCGCCAAGGACATCCGGTTACTAATAATCAAAACATACGAACAGTAAGCAACAGAGGACCAGCGACACTAGAAAATTATGATTTTATTGAAAAAATTAGTCACTTCGACCGTGAGCGTATTCCAGAAAGGGTCGTGCATGCACGAGGTGCTGGCGCTCATGGTTATTTTGAAGCGACCGGCATGGCAGGTGACGAACCAGTATCTAAATATACAAGGGCAAAACTTTTCCAGGAAAAAGGGAAAAAAACACCCGTGTTTGTTCGTTTTTCATCTGTTATCCATGGTGGTCACTCCCCGGAAACACTTCGAGATCCGAGAGGGTTTGCAACAAAATTTTATACAGAAGAAGGGAATTGGGACTTAGTAGGAAATAATTTAAAAATATTTTTTATTCGGGATGCGATGAAGTTTCCTGACATGGTGCATGCATTTAAACCAGACCCATTAACCAACATTCAGGATGCAGAGAGGTTTTTTGATTTTTGTGCTAATTCACCTGAAAGTTTTCATATGGTCACATTTCTCTATTCACCTTGGGGAATACCGGCAAACTATCGCCAAATGCAAGGCTCGGGTGTGAATACATATAAATGGGTTAACGAAAATGGGGAAGCGGTACTTGTAAAGTATCATTGGGAACCGAAGCAAGGGATAAAAAATTTAACACAAGAGGAAGCCGAACAGATTCAAGCAAAGAATTTCAATCATGCTACACAAGACTTATATGACGAAATTGAAAAAGGTAATTATCCTGAATGGGATTTTTTCGTTCAAATCATGAGTGATGATGCGCATCCAGAATTAGATTTTGACCCCTTGGATGATACAAAATTATGGCCGGAGGATCAATTTCCATGGCTTCATATTGGTAAGATGGTGTTAAATAAGAATCCGGAAGATTATTTTAATGAAGTCGAACAAGTTGCCTTCGGAACAGGGGTACTCGTTGATGGTCTTGATTTTTCTGATGATAAAATGTTGCAAGGTCGAACATTTTCTTATTCAGATACGCAAAGATATCGTGTTGGACCTAACTACTTGCAATTACCTATTAATAAGCCGAAAACAAATCAAGCGACAAATCAGCGTGGAGGACAGATGTCTTACTATGTCGATAAAGCACCTGGCCAAAATCCGCATATTAACTACGAACCATCTAGTTTAGGTGGTTTAAAAGAATCAGAGCAATCAGGTAAAGAGCATACACCAAAAATTAGTGGTGAGCTCGTTCGAGAATCGATTGATCGTGATGATAATACAAAACAGGCAGGACATACCTTCCGTGAATTTGAAGACTGGGAAAAAGATGAACTGATATCAAACTTAGTAAATGACCTTTCCACATGTGCTAAGGTGTTACAAGATAAAATGATTACATTAGCTGAATCAGCGGATGATGAATATGGCAAGAGGCTAAGAGAAGGTTTAGTGAATGCTCGGAAAGAGGAAGGGATGCATAAAGGTCGTCCACTTGGTGATAAAGATGGCGATGACGCACCCGGACATGCTGAACAGATGGGGCATGATGCAGATCGTTATTAATGAAAGGAGGGCTTGTTGCCCTTCTTTTTATTTTATTGGAATTATAAAGTAACTATGAGCGTTACTCACGTAATTAAGGCTATGAAAAAGGGTTGTTAGGGTAGAAAATAGTTTCCTTTAGATTATCAGGCAGCTATATTTTTACGTTTTGAATATGGTTGGTATATGCTTTTATTAGGAAAGGGGTTGTCATCATGTGTGGTCGATTTACTTTATCTGAAGAAGTGTTCATTCTACAAAAAACATTTGAGTTTTATTATCATGATGCAGCGGATTTACCCAGGTATAATATTGCACCGGGGCAAAAAATTTTAGCTATAGTAGAGGAGCAAGGCGAGAAAATTGGGAGGAAAATGACATGGGGTTTCATACCACCATGGGCAAAAGCAAAACGTAATAGCACTTCATTCATTAATGCACGTGCAGAAACAGTGGATGAGAAACCTAGCTTTAAGCACTCTTTCCATACAAGGCGCTGTTTAGTCTTAGCTGATGGCTTTTATGAATGGAAGAAAATAGAAGGTGGTAAAAGCCAGCCTTTTCATTTTACATTGCTTGAAAAAAAGCCGTTTGCGATGGCGGGAATCTGGAGCGAATATAGACAAGGGGACGAACTTTTTACATCATGTTGTATTTTAACTACAGCAGCAAATGAGATCATGTCGTCTGTTCATCATCGTATGCCGGTCATATTAACAGGTAATGAAGGGGATAAGTGGATGTATAGCAAAGATAAAAAACAGCTGAAATCATTATGCAAACCTTTTCAAAGTGATGAAATGCAAATGGTTAAAGTCTCAGAATTGGTGAATTCTGTGCATAATGATTATCCTGAGCTACTGAATAGTTTATAATCTAAAAAATTGTTCAAGAGCTCCTTCTTGAACAATTTTAGAATGGTTGTACGAGAGGATGTGGATGGCGTATAAAGAATCCACCATCGCTATAATCAATCATTGTATCCTGTAGATAAGGTAAATCTGTAGGGTGGTATATGACTTGCACTGTATCATATGTATAGATAGCGTCTTGTGTTGTGGTTGTATCGGTTAGTGTAAGGTCATATTTCCGTTGGTTACAACAAGGGGTCGTAATTCGAAAGCGAATCATCACTTTGTCTTGACCGCTCCATTCTATGAGTGCCTGTGTGGCCTTTTTTGTAATTGCAAACAAGTTACTCAACTCCTGTTTTTTTGCGCTCTGAATTTTATTAACTTCTCTTTAAATTGAGACCATCGCTTGATTCGAATTGTCTTTTCATCATTTTCATGGGTTTGATAAAAAAGTGAACGACGAACTACATAATGTATAACTTCTTCAATGATAATTAGTCCTACTAAAATACTTAAGGCAATAGTTAACCAAATTGGCAATTATAACCCTCCTAATAGTGGGAATATATTAATCAGTATGAGGAAAATCTGAGATGGCTTTAATATTCATTTTATCATATTTTTCGTACAACATGGTTGTATGATGGCTGGATCAATAAAAAAAGAAACGAGCTCATTCCACTATTACTTGGAATGGAGTTCGTTTCTTTATATATAAATATTTTATATCTTTACATATAAATGGTTACGTAAATAGAAATAAAAAGATCAACGTGCTGTAAATCTCTACATAATTAGTCAGAGAATTTAACAAAATAGTCCGATTTAACTGTTTTGTACAAGGCGAAGAAGTTTATGTGCATCATCTCCTGTAAGAGCCGCATAATACTCCCATATCTCGTCTCTTAATAAGTCGAGTTCAATAATTTTTTTCGCTAATTGAACTGCTTCTTCATTTTCCATTTGTTAAATCCCCCAATTAATTTTGATTATTTAATTGATAAGTGTTTTTTTGATAATCCTTCAAGTTCAGAAAGTGTTAAGCTTTGAAGTTTCTGTTCGTGCAAACCGTATTCTTGTAATAACTTAATCAAATAATTTCTTTTCTTTTCCACCGCTTTACGTAAATATTGCATTTTTATCTGCTCCTTTAAATGGATGATGATGTCATTCTAAAACGTTTGTTATAAAAAATCATCTGAATTGTAAGATAATCTAACATGGTTTATTTTATGTTATTTTTTTTAACATAACTAGTGAAATTTTTTAACAATTCTGTATAATAGAAATAAAACCTTGAAATAGGGTGGTCTGCAGATGGAAAATGAATGGTCATATAAGGAAAGAAAAGTCATTTCAATTGGCGCTGTTAGTGAACTTACTGGATTAAGCGAAAGACAAATTAGATACTATGAAGAACGAAAATTGATATTTCCTTCAAGGTCTGATCGTGGTAATCGCAAATATTCTTTTTCGGATGTAGAAAGGTTAATAGATATTGCAAATAAACGAGAAGAAGGTGTGAGAACAGATGAAATTCGTATGGAGTATAAAAAAGAAAAGGTGAAAGAAGATCGCGAAACAAGAAAGAAAATGATACAAGGACAACTTAATGCGAGATTTATGGGGCAGAATAATGGAAAGAGATTTAGTTGATATTTGAAAAGAATAGAAGGTGGCAGGGTTCTTTAAAACAGGATGACGAAAGTAGTCTCCGTTTTAAAGCCCTTTTTTTATCTCGTATGTTACAGAATATGCCGTTAATGGTATTCTGTTATATATGATGACATAAATACATATTCTATGAGAAATGAAGGCTGTCCCTCAATATTGGTTTTAGAAGGGATTAGTAAAATAATTCTGTATTTCTTCTCAATACTTCCTTATTTTAACGAATTCGTATACGATGGATAAGCGTAATTGTGGACCTTCAGAATAAGGTTTTGACGACATGGAGGGATATTTCTTTGAGTAAAAATAATGAACATGTGTTTGAAGTAATTGAGCTTTGTTTATTAGCGGGTAAAATTATGCTGCAATCCGGAGCAGAGACATATCGAGTGGAAGACACAATGACGAGAATAGCGGAAGCATTAGGCATTCCTAATTCACATAGTTATGTTACTCCTACAGGAATTGTTTTTTCGACTGATGACACCAACCCAGCGAAATTAATAAGAATCTCAGAACGTTCTACAGATCTATATAAGGTGACATTAGTAAATGGTGTATCGAGAAAAGTAAGTAATGGCGAACTGACAAGACAAGAAGCATTTGAAAAGTTAATGGAAATTGAAAAGGCAAATTATACATTTCCAATTTATCAACAGGTACTTGCAGCGGCTATTGCTAGTGCTTGTTTTATGATTATGTTTTTAGGCCAGTGGCATGATTTTTTTCCTGCCTTTATTACTGGTGGTGTTGGTTTCCTTTCTTTTATTTTTTTGCAGAGAGTAGTGCAAATTCGCTTCTTTTCTGAATTTCTTGCTTCTCTAATTATTGGTGTGATCTCGATGCTTTTTGTCAAAATCGGAATAGGCGAACAACTGGATAAAATCATTATTGGCTCGGTCATGCCACTCGTACCTGGATTACTGATTACTAATGCTGTGAGAGATTTGATGGCGGGGCATCTTGTTTCAGGGTTATCCAAGGGCGCAGAAGCGTTTTTAACGGCATTTGCTATAGGTGCTGGGGTGGCCGTTGTCTTTGCAACAATGAGTTAAATGAAAGTGAGGTGCGAAATACATGACAATGGTTATTACACATTTGTTTACAAGTTTTATTGCGGCAACATCGTTCGGTGTCATTTTTAATGCGCCAAGAAAATCATTATTGCGTTGTGGGTTTGTTGGTATGATTGGCTGGATCATCTATATAATTCTTGTGAACAATCATTATGATGCGATCCCCGCTTCGTTAATTTCTGCAGTGTTCATTTCAGCAATTAGTCATATTTTCGCAAAAATCTATCGCACGCCAATAATTATCTTTAGTGTTGCTGGTATAATTCCATTGGTTCCAGGTGGTATTTCCTATGATGCAATGAGACATTTTGTGTTAAATGATTATAATATGGCCATCCAATTGGCAGCAAAGGCATTTATGATATCAGGTGCGATTGCGGTGGGACTTGTCATTGCAGAAGTGTTTTTTCAATTGTTTATGAAAGCAAAACATAAAATAACGTCCAGAAACACATAATAGATAGGAGGTGCGCATAGCACCTCTTTTCTATTAATTAATGAAAAGATGTGAATGCAGGATGAGACGTTTCATATTTTGTATTTGTTTTATGTTTCTTTTGCAAAATGAATCGGGGGTTCAAGCTTTAACTATAGAAAAAACGAACGTAACACAGCAACTCCATGAAATGAGTGTGGAGGAAAAAATAGGGCAAATGTTGATGATAGATTTTAATCAAACAGTCGGGAGCGGACAAATAGGTGTGAATGCTTCAATCATTCGGATAATAGATCAAATCCAACCTGGTGGGATTATTTTTTTTAAGGAAAATATTCAATCGATGGAACAAACAAAGCGATTTACAACGGAATTACAACATCTCAATCGTGGAATTCCTTTCTTAATAGGCGTAGATCAAGAAGGTGGAGAAATAGTGAATCGTCTCCCTTTCTTAACAGAAATGCCAGGAAATATGGCATTGGGAGCTAGTAGTGATCTTGGACTTACAAAGCGTGTCGCCTCAGTATTAGGAAAGGAGTTGGATTCATTAGGTTTTAATATGAACTTCGCACCAGTGGTTGATATGAATAGTAATCCTTTAAATCCCATCGTAGGTGTCCGCTCTTTTGGGGAAAATCCATACTTAGTTGCAAAAATGAGTGCAGCTTTTATGGAGGGGCTCCATGAAGCAGGAATAGTTGCTGTAGCAAAGCATTTCCCAGGTCATGGTGATGTAACGGTTGATTCTCATAAAGGGTTACCCACTGTGTCTAAGTCTATCGAGCAATTAAAGAAAAATGAGCTCATACCTTATAGATATTTAATAGACAATGGTCTTCAATCCGTTATGACTGCTCATATTGCGTTTCCGGCTATTGAGAAGTCAGTATATCCAGCATCGCTATCTCACGCTATAACAACGAATCTTCTGCGGCAAAGTCTTGGGTTTAATGGAGTAGTTATAACAGATGCCCTAAATATGCAAGCGGTAGCGAGCAATTTTACAGCAGCTGATGCCGCTATTTCTGCTGTTAATGCTGGTGCAGATATATTATTAATGCCAAGTGAAGCATTAACTGTTAAGCGGGCGCTGATAAATGCCGTCAAAACAGAGGTTATTAGTGAGGAAAGAATTGATTTATCTGTGCTAAGGATTCTAAACTTGAAAGCACAGTTATTTAAAGAGCATAACACGATTGATGTCATACGTGCTAAAGAACATCTTAAGGTAGAAAAAGAAGCGGCTGAAAAAGGGATTACAATTATAAAGCGAGATGAGACGCTCCCGATTCAAAAAAATGAGAGGGTGGCATTCATAGATGATGGCAGTAATCATCAATCGAACAAACGGTTAACTGAAATATTAGTTAAAGCGGGAATCACCGTTACAACCGAAGAAGAGGCAGAACGACTCATTTATATTTTACATCATAAAAAAGACGCGTTATTGAATAACAACCTACAAAAGGAAAAGAAGCCAATCATAGTGATTTCGACAACAACTCCTTATCACTATGAACAATGGGATTTTGTACAAGGATTTATTGCTACATTTAGTCAATCGAAAGCTAGTATACAGGCAGTAAGTGATTATCTTAGAGGGGAATTGTTAGCAACAGGATGTCTACCAGTTTCCATATACGATTCAACAGGAAAAGTGATTGTAAGGAATGAAGAGCAGTGTAAATAAAGTAAAAAGGTATTGTAACTTTTATCTTCGAGGCATATAATCCAAGATATATTTTGAAAGTTAGGAGAATAGCATGTTTAGAAGATTTTTCACTTATTATTTACCTCATAAAAGACTATTTATTATTGATTTTAGTTGTGCCATTATCGTTGCTCTACTAGAATTAGCTTTTCCATTAGCTGTTAGTTGGTTTGTAGATGAATTACTACCAACCAACAATTGGTCAATGATTGTTGCGGTTAGTGCGGGTTTGTTTGCTCTTTATTTTACGAGTACTGGGCTACATTTTGTTGTTAACTACTGGGGACATAAACTTGGTATTAATATTGAAACAGATATGAGACAGCAATTATTTACACATGTGCAGAAGCAATCCTTTCGTTTCTTTGATAATACGAAAACCGGTCATATTATGAGCCGGACAACCAATGACTTAATGGATATTGGTGAGTTAGCCCATCATGGACCAGAAGACCTTTTTATTGCAGCGATGACTTTTGTCGGCGCTTTTTGGATCATGTTAACTATTAATGTGAAACTTGCATTGGTAGCAATATTTATTGTACCGTTCCTCGTATGGCTCATCGCATATTGTAATATTTCTATGAATAAAGCTTGGAAAAGAATGTATACAGAAATTGCCGAAGTGAATGGTAGGGTAGAAGATAGTGTTTCTGGTGCCCGTGTTGTTCAGTCTTTTACAAATGAAGCTTTTGAAATTGAAAGATTTACAAAGGATAATAGAAGGTTTCGATCGGCTAAACTTCGTGGCTATAAAGTCATGGGGATCACATTATCTGGCGTCTATTTCCTCACGAGAGTGTTAATTCTATCTGTTTTAGTTTTTGGTGCTTGGTTAGCTTTCAATAATCAGTTAGCACCAGGAGAGTTGGTCGCTTTTGTATTGTATGCTAATCTTTTATTAAAGCCGATTGATAAAATTAGTGCGTTAATGGAGCTCTATCCAAAAGGAATGGCAGGGTTCAAGCGTTTCACAGAAATGATTGATCAAGAACCAGATATAAATGATAAGCCTGATGCAATAGAAGTTGATTCATTACAAGGGAATATTACCTTTAACGATGTCACGTTCGGGTACAATGATACTCAAAAAGTTTTACAAGAGTTGAATTTTCATATTCAATCTGGACAAACGGTGGCCTTTGTTGGTCCTTCAGGCGCTGGAAAGTCTACGATTTGTTCCTTAATACCTAGATTTTATGATGTTGATAAAGGAACCATTACGATTGATGGTATCAACATTCAAGATATGACGAAAAACTCTTTAAGAAATCAAATTGGTATCGTTCAACAAGATGTCTTTTTGTTTACAGGCACCATTAAAGAGAATATTGCTTATGGCAAGTTGGATGCAACGGAAGAGGAAATCATATTAGCAGCAAGTAAAGCCCACCTAACGCAATGGATTGATACGTTACCTGATGGTTTCGAGACACAAGTTGGCGAGAGAGGGTTAAAACTTTCTGGGGGACAAAAGCAACGTTTAGCCATTGCGAGAATGTTTTTGAAAAATCCACCGATTTTAATCTTAGATGAAGCCACTTCAGCACTTGATACCGAAACTGAAAAACTCATTCAGTCGGCCTTAACTGAGTTATCTAAAGATCGAACGACACTTGTTATAGCCCATAGATTTGCCACGATTAAAAATGCCGATAAAATCATGGTTGTTACTGAGGATGGTATAACCGAAGAAGGAACTGAAGAAGAGTTACTCGCTCTTGAAGGGATTTTTGCGAACCTACATCATGTGCAGTACCAATAAATAAAGGTTGTCAAAGTGAAGATTATTTATCATAATAAAAGATATGTGAAATTTAAAGAAAGACTTGTTTACCCGGTAGAAAGAATGTGGCTTTTCTTTCTCTGGGTTTTATTATGCCCAAAAGATAAGGAGGATGACAATGAAGATGAGAGTTTCTAGTGTGCAGTATCATTTGCATACGATTCGTTCGTTTGAGGATTTTGCTCGTCAATGCAAACACTATATTCTTACTGCAAAAGAGTTTGATTCTGAGTTTGTATTGTTTCCAGAATTTTTTACAACTCAATTACTATCAATTGGTAGTGAAACGGGTGAGAGTTTATCCATTGCAGAATTACCAGGTTTTACGAAACAATATCAATCGCTGTTTACTCAATTAGCTGCCGAAACAAATATGCATATGATTGCAGGGACTCACGTAATCAGGCGAAATAATCGTCTCTATAATATGGCCCATCTTTTTTACCCGGATGGACGGATAGAAGAACAAGCAAAGCTTCATTTGACACCGACTGAAATATATGAATGGGGCATAACAAAGGGTGAAGACTTAAAAGTTTTCGATACAGAAAAAGGTAGGATTGCGATTCTTACATGTTATGACATAGAATTTCCTGAGATTGTCCGCATGGCAGTAGCGAAAGGGGCAGATGTTATTTTTTGCCCTTCGTGTACCGATGACCGCCATGGTTTTCATCGCGTCAGATACACTTCTCACGCAAGAGCAATCGAAAATCAAATCTATGTAGTAGGTGCAGGGACGGTGGGATCACTTCCCACAGTTGATTTTATGCGTGCAAATTTTGGACAAGCAGCTATCATGACACCAAACGATATACCCTTTCCTCCGCAAGGTGTTTTAGCTGAGGGGGAATTAAATAATGATATGATTATTACAGCTGACATCGATCTTCATTTATTGGATGAAGTAAGAAAAAAAGGATCTGTTACAACTTGGCGTGACCGAAGAACAGATTTATATTATGATTGGGAAAAGGCAAGATAGGATTATTGAACATGTCATTGATTTTCCACTAAAAACAGTGAGTATATGTCCATACTTAGGGAGAACCCTGAGGTAAACAAACGAGTCAAAAACACAGTAACAGATAAAAATAGGATTGGATTAAATTATGGTTTCGATAGGCGGTGTTGTGGTGAAAAAATATCCTGGCTTTCTTCTTATATTTATAGGTATTGTTTTACTGTATTTTTCCTTTAAACTAGATGTTTCGCCAATCGTAGCGATTCTATTATTGCTTTCAAGTTTAATCGCTAATATCGCAGGTACGGTTATATTAGTAAAGCTAATTATTACTATTCAAAGGAAAGCAGCCGAATTGAATAAAGAAGAATGATTGGAAGGGTTCGCTCTATGTTCGAACTACCTTACGAGTGTGATGCTGAGAATTCAATTAAAGGCAATCACTTAATAAATATATATGATTACCAAGGGATAGAAAAAGTCAGTTCCGTAAATGAGTGTTAACGGGACTGACTTTTTCTTTTTATCTATTTTCTTTATCAGTTTATCTCTATTATTCAATCTCCATCTTTTTTTCTGTACCATCAGCAAATATACGGTATTCTTCAATTTTCTGCTCATCGTTTACATAATAGAGTGCTGCACTTCTAATATTTTTCTCATCATCAAAATCAAAGTATATAATGGCCTCTAATTGTTTATTTTTTAACGCATCCATATCGACGAGCTGATAATCAGCATCTAATGAATAATGTTCATCATGTTTAAAATCATAGCGAAAAGAGGGTAAGCCATACATATCATCCTTCATTTTTTGATCGGGTTGACCAAACTGATCGATTACGTCTTGTTCTGTCAGGTCGCTATGTAGTTTATCTTTTAATGTCGAAACGATATTTGCTTGTTCTTGAGTAGTCTCATTTTCAACTGTAGTATCCTTTGCTGCCACCGGTTCCCCATTTGGTACCGCAGTTAAGTTCAAAAATAGGACGAATGTTAGGACGGATAAGGAAAGTATAAACTTAAACATTTAATCTCCTCCGTTTATATTTTCTGTTTCTACTATTCATATTTCCTTTTATACACTTTCAAAACATCAATTCAACAATTAATAGAAAGTTTTTGCTATACAATCTTTATGTATAGGTTTGTTATAATAGAAGAACATTTGAAAAAAGGAGCATGATTTGTGGAATTGAACCTCACTGACAAGATGATTATTGAAAGATGTGGAGCTGTTTCTTATAAGCGCGGTAAAGCTTTTTTCTCTGCAGGGAAAGTCAACTTTATAACAGAAGAAGAAAACAAAATCTATGCAGTTGTTAAAAGCGGAGAACACTTCAATGTGGAAGTAGAACGGACAGATGGTGAGATACAATCAAAGTGTAATTGCCCTCAACTCTCTTCTTATCGTAAAGAATGTCAGCATCTAGCAGCCGTTTATATTGCCTGTCAAAAAAAGAACAGAGTGAGAGCGGACTCAGATGCGAATCAACTATTCTCCTTATTTGCAAAAGAGATTCCGGAAGTAAATGAACAAGCCCATTTTGAGTATAGAAAAAAATTAGAAATCCATATACAATGCCGTACGGTGACATGGAAAAATGAAGCAAGGCTAGCGCTATCATTTATCTATCAAGGTCTACCTATTTCCTCCCCTCATGATTGGTTCCGTTCTTTTATGCAAGGAAGGGTTTACAAAGAAAGTAATGGACTTCGTTTGGATGCTAGTAAACATTATATAGCCGAACCAATCGTCAATATTATGCAACTATTAGAGAATGCAGAAAGAAAGCACGAATGGTTATTCATTCCTTCATTAACTTGGGAAAAAGTAATGGAGAACATCATTCGGTTAGGTAATAGTCACTTTATAGAAGAGAACAAACAGTTACAAACGATGAGATTATCAGATCAACCTTTACCCATCATTTTTGAACTCTCTTATAACGAAGAAGAAAATATGGCTATTTTATCTTACAATCACAATGATTCTTTTCAGCTTTTACCATATTATCAAGCTGTATATAAAGAGGGATGCTTTTATCATTGGCCTAACCATGACTTTAGACGTTTAACTGAATTGTTAAAGATGATGCAGAAGGATGAGAAATTGATGATTGCTGATGAACAAATCTCATTTTTCTTAAATAAAGTAGTGCCTGGGTTAAAGAAGCTTGCGACCATAACCATAGCTGATACGCTTAAAAAACAATATATGCAAGCCCCCCTAGTGGCAAAGCTTTATTTAGATCGCTTAAATCATAAATTATTAGCTAGTCTGGAGTTTCATTACGGCAAATTAAGTTTTAATCCATTAGATGAAGAAAAAGCTAAAAAGGTTCTTTTTAGAAATAAAGAAGACGAGGAGCAAATCCTCTCTTTAATGGAGCAGGCCTCTTTTACAAAAACGGATGAAGGTTATTATATTCAAAATGAAGAATTGGAATATCATTTTTTAATGCATATTTTACCTGATTTACAAGAGCTTGTACGTATATACACGACTACAGCCATAAAGATGAGGATTGATAAAGGTAAAACGCGTCCAGTTATTAGAGTGAAAATGAAAAAAGATCGAATGAATTGGCTGCAATTTAAATTTGATATTGAAGGAATTCCTGAGCAAGAAATTAAAGAAATTCTAAGTGCAATTGAAGATAAACGAAAATACTATCGCCTCAAGAACGGGGCATTATTATCATTAGAAACAGAAGATTATCAACAAATTAAGGCTTTTTTGAACGAAGTACCTCTGCAAGCTGAAAATTGGAGTGAAACGACACTTGCTCGTGGCTTACAGCTTATTGCAAAAACGAAGGAAGATACGATTGCCTTTGAAGCATCTATAAGAAATTTTCTTCAAGATTTTAAAAATCTTAACGAAGAAGACTACCCTCTACCAGGGAATTTTTCGTCCATATTAAGGCCCTATCAAATGGAAGGTTATCAGTGGATGAGAAAGCTGGCAGAAAACCAATTTGGTGGAATTTTAGCAGACGATATGGGGCTTGGGAAAACAATACAAGCGATTACTTTCATCTATTCTTATATAGATGAAATAAGACATAAGCAGTCACCTGCTCTTATTGTATGCCCCTCAGCCGTACTTTACAATTGGTTACAAGAATGGATGAAGTTTGTACCGGATATGAAAGTTGTGATTTTAGATGGCAAACAGAGCGAAAGACAATTATTACGTAAAGATATTCATGTAGCAGATGTAGTTATTACATCATATACGTTAATAAGGAAAGACATTCATTGGTTGAGAAATGAACGTTTCCACACGATTATCTTTGATGAAGCACAAAGTTTTAAAAACCCATTAACTGAAACACATAAATCTGTAAAACAATTATCATCACAATATAAGTTTGCGCTAACAGGTACACCAATCGAAAATGCAATCGAGGACTTATGGTCTGTCTTTCATATTATCTTCCCAGATTTATTTCTCGGCTTACAACAATTTAGTGAACTAAATAACGCTGCGATTGCCCGAATAATTCAACCTTTTGTTTTACGAAGAATGAAAACAGAGGTATTGGAAGAGCTTCCAGTTAAGGAAGAAAAAATCGAAAGAATAGATTTATATAAAGAACAACAAAAAATTTATTTAGCGTATCTAGCCAAATTGAAAGAAGATACATTAAAGCATTTAGATAAACGGACGTTAAGGAAAAATCGTATTAGAATTTTAGCAGGACTAACGAGGTTAAGACAGTTATGTTGTCACCCGGCATTATTTGTAGAAGACTATCAGGGACGATCAGCTAAACTAGATCAATTATTGACTTTATTACAAGAAGCCAAACAGGCGAATCGCCGTGTGCTCATTTTCTCTCAATTTACGAGCATGCTTGAAATAATCAGTAGTGAACTCTCCTTTCAAGGGAAAGAATTCTTTTATTTAGATGGTCATACAACAGCAAAGGAAAGAGTAGAAATGTGTGAACGGTTCAATAGCGGGGAAAAGAATCTCTTTCTGTTATCATTAAAAGCTGGTGGCACTGGTTTGAATTTAACAGGTGCAGACACTGTTATTTTATATGACACATGGTGGAATCCAGCGGTGGAAAGCCAGGCAGCGGACCGTGCCTACCGCATCGGTCAAAAAAAAGATGTTGTAGTCGTGAAATTAATCGCTAAAGGTACGATTGAGGAAAGAATGGAAGAAATGCAGTATCGCAAAAAAGATTTAATTCATACAATCCTTGACCGGGAAACAGAAGACTTTCTTACGGAAGAGGATCTATTACATCTTTTAGATATAAGAGACTAATGGGTCTCTTTTTTTTGTTTCTGGTCTCTTGATTAGGTGTTATAAAGGCAAGTAATATTCCTAGTTCATTCATTTAATGTGGTTCACTCTTTTGAATAAAAGAAGAAAGTCTACCAATTTTAAATGGGAATTCTATAGTTTTCGCTAGCTAGCTCACTCAAAATAATATAACTCACTACCTTTACGCATTTATTTAACCTGTGTCTGTTCTAAAAGAGTTAATCATTGAAATGTTGAAGTGAATATGTTTTCATGGAGACTGGATTAAATAATTGAAATAACTAGATTTTTACAGATGATGGAGTATCATCCCTCTTTATTAGGCCAAAGAGATTAGGAGAAAGGTGCAAAAAAATACAAGTTTTTAGGAAAAAGTTTCAGTTTGTAATAAAAAAATGATGAAATATGTCGGATTAGTAATATATTTGTAACATTGCTATTACCTGAATGTCAAAAAGGGATGATATAATGCATTTTGTACTAGATAATATACCGACATATAAAAGTGAACTATAGTAAAAAAAACATAGAAAAATAGACAATATAGATAA
Source organism: Cytobacillus sp. FSL R7-0696 (assembly GCF_038006865.1). Lineage (NCBI taxonomy): Bacteria > Bacillati > Bacillota > Bacilli > Caryophanales > Bacillaceae > Cytobacillus > Cytobacillus sp. FSL R7-0696. The sequence goes on from NZ_JBBOWA010000001.1 coordinate 3,734,458, forward strand.
AACATACATAAAAAGGAAAAATGTTAAAAAGGCAGGGGAAAATGAGTGAAGAAAAAGATTATCGCATTAAACACAACAATTATGTTAGGCCTTGGAGCCTTCGCACTTCCAGCAGTGAACGCAGAATCTCTGGATGACATTAAAAAAGAACGCTCTGATGTCAAATCTGATCTTTCTAAAGCAGAAAAAGAACTTGCAGCTGTATTAACAGAATTAAATGGTTTAGAAGAGAAAATCGCAAAAGTAGACCAAGCAGTAGCCGATAACGAGAAAATTGTTAAAGAAACAGAAAAAGAAATTGAAGAAGCTAAAGCAAAAGTAAAAAAACTTGAAGAAGAAATTAAAGTCATTCAAGAAAGAATTGACAAGAGAAGTGAAATCTTAAAAGAGCGCGCAGTGGCTATCCAAAATAGTGGTGGTTCTAACGTTAACTATATTGAAGTCCTTCTAGGTTCTACTAGCTTCAGTGATTTTGTTGATCGTGTTGGTGCGATTTCTAAAATTGTCGATGCAGACGAAGAATTATTAATTCAACATGATAAAGATAAAAAAGAAGTAGAAGAAAAGAAAGCAACAGTAGATAAAGAGTTAACTACACTAAATGAAAAAATGACTGATCTTGAAGGTATGCGCGAGCAACTAAAAGAACAGGAAGCACAAAATGATAAGCTAAAAGCTGAATTAAAAGAAAAAGAAGAAGTTGCAGCTGAAAAAAAATCTAAGTTACAAGCTAAAGATGTTGATCTAGCAGCAATGCAAGCTGATATTGAGAGCAGCATGGCGAGACAAGCTCCTGTAGAAGCAAGTGTTACAAATAATGAATCAACTTCAACTGCAAATACTACAAACTCTAATAGTAGTTCTAAATCTAAGTCTTCAGCAAAGGCATCTTCTGCACCAGCATCTACAACTGTTGGTAGCGGTATGCAAGCAGTTATTTCAGCAGGTAATAAATACATCGGAAATTCAGTTTATGTATTTGGCGGTGGACGCTCAGCATCAGATATCGCTGCAGGCCGTTTTGATTGTTCTGGATTCGTACATTGGGCATTTGCTCAAGGTGGCTATAGTGTAGGTGCTAGTACGGATGCATTGAAGAATCAAGGTACACCAGTTCCAGCAAGCCAAATGCAACCTGGGGATATGGTATTCTTTAATACTTATAAAACAGATGGTCATGTTGGTATTTATATCGGTGGCGGTAAATTCATCGGTTCACAGAGCAGCACAGGTGTAGCCATTGCTGATATGTCAAGTGGTTATTGGGCAAAAGCATTTAACGGCCGCGTTAACCGCATCAACTAATCTATGATTTGAATTTTTGAAAGAGCGTCTTGTTACGAATGTAATAGGGCGCTTATTTATTACCCAATTCTGTTCTCATCTTAAACATGGATCTTGAAACCTATCATAATCGGTAAAAGAGAACAAATTAGTACTAAGTTGTATTATCCCATCAAATAATAGACCAGCACTTAAATGATTGTGGCGTTTGAAAACGTCCTGTTTATTCTCCTCAGCTATCGAATTCTCTATGTAAATAGGTGTCGAGTAAAATTGTCAACCTGACTTATCTTCTATAAGTAGTTATAAAATTATCAGTTAATTCAAAAAATAGTTGCAATTATTCTTATTAGGTGTTTTAATAAAATTAACTTATCTGATATGTGATATATAACAGGATGTGATGATTTTGGCAATTGAAAAGATTGAGACGAAGAGAGTCTCACATATTATTGAAGAGAAGTTAGAGGAAATGATTCTCGATGGTCAATATCAAATAGGTGAAAAACTTCCATCAGTCCGCATGCTTTGTGAATCTTTTGGTGTCGGGCGATCAGCGATTCGAGATGCAATCACTGCATTGAAAGGGAAGGGATTAGTTGAGGTAAAACAAGGAGAAGGTACTTATGTGAAGGCGTTTGATGTTCATACATTACTGGGGAGTAAGTATTGGAATTTGTATGAAAAGGATATACGAGAACTCTTTCAAGCACGTAAGATTGTCGAGGTAGGTTTAGCGGAATTAGCTGCCAATCACAGATCAGAAAAGGATGTAGAGGATTTACATTATATACTTACAGAAAAAAAGGGGTGGGAATCAGATTTTTTATTTCACCAAAAGCTTGCTGGTATTGGAGGTAATACAGTTTTAATGCAATTTATAGACTTCATATCCGCACCATTGAAGCAATCGCTAGTAAAATTCCATCAATATATACAGAACAGTAAAGAAAAAGGTTCAATCATTGAAACCCAACATATGAACATTTTCCAAGCAATTAAGGAAAGAAATAGCAAAAAAGCTTCAGAAGAAATGCTGGCGCATTTGACCACAGTCGAAGACATGTTACAAGAGACATCTACTATGGAGTAAAAATTTTTCGCTAATTGAGGAACGGTGTTTGGTAATAGCGAACAATAAGGAGGTAAGGAAATTGATGAATGAGGTGCTTTCTATAGTGGAGTATTTAACAGCTTATAAACTAGACTATGAAATGTCTCAAGCTGATTTGTATGGTAATAGTGGACAATACACCGTATATCCAACCTCAGAAGAAGAGTTAAGTGAAATTTTCGCATTTGTTCATAAACATCAATTCACAGTCAATATCCAAGGTGCTGGATCTAAAAGGGGGTACGGGGGATTAATTGATCAAGCTGATTTACTTATTTCAATGGAAAAGTTTACGGGGATCGTTGAACATCAAAGTGGAGATATGACTTTAACCGTTAAAGCAGGAACGAAACTTGAGGATATTCAACGTTATTTAGAGGATTTTAATCAAAAGTTAGCACTAGATCCCTTTATGCCTCACGTAAGTACAATTGGTGGTGTGATAGCAAGTAATGATAGTGGACCGAAGAGACTAAATTATGGATCGGCAAGAGACGCAGTCATCGGTTTAAGAGTAGTATACCCAGATGGTAAGGTGATTCGCACAGGTGGTAAAGTAGTAAAAAATGTTGCCGGCTATGACATGAATAAGTTGTTTATTTCTTCAATGGGGACACTTGGAGTGATAACAGAAGTCACAGTTAAATTACGTCCATTGGCAAAGAGTACAGCCACTTGCATCATATCTTTTCAAGGTGAAGATAGAAATACGATTTATTCTTTTACTAGAAATTTATTAAATAATAGTATTGAACCAATTAGTTGTGAGTTACTTGATCCAATTGTTTCTTATAAAATTAGCGGCATAAATAAACTATCTTTACTCATAAGCTTCGAAGATGTTGAAAAATCGGTGGAATATCAAATAAAGTATATTCAAAGTTTAATAGAAGAAGAAATGAATCTGATTGTTCTAAGAAATAGCGAGGAAAAACAGTTATGGGACCGACTTTATCAACTGCCTATTGATAAGGAGGCTGAACATAACAACGGTGAAAAGCTCTTTGCTGTTGCTAAAATAGGTACAATCAATCTAAACGTTATAGACATTCTCCTAAAAGTAATGGAGATTAGAAGAAATACCAACATTGATATTTATACGCATGGAGGAGTCGGTCATGGCTTGATGCAGCTATATATCAAGGGGGAAGAAAGAGAAATGATTGAAACGCTTACAAAAATGAGAGAAGTAACAAATGAAAATGGTGGTTATTTTATCATTAAACATTTACCGCTAGCTCAAAGGTTGGTGTTTGATACATGGGGAGAAACGAAAGGTGCTCATTATTTACTTGAAGGAATTAAAACGAAGGTCGATCCAAAAAAAATCTTAAACCGTAAACGTTATGTAGGGGGGATATAGGTGACAGTCTCACAACAAAAATCAAAGCAACCAGCTTGCAAAGACGGGGTGAGCAATTATTTGTGGAATGATGCGCCTGATGAAACGAAATGGGCAGATTGTGTGCATTGCGGGATGTGTTTAGAATCTTGTCCAACCTATGAGCAAACAGGTCAGGAACAGCATTCGCCAAGGGGGAGAGTTTATTTAATTAAGTCTGTGGCAGAAGGGAAATTAACGGTAAATGAAGAGTTTATGGATCCTGTATTTGCATGTTTAGATTGTCGAGCCTGTACAACAGCATGTCCGGCTGATGTTGATGTGGGTGGATTAATTGAAGAAGCACGAGGGCAAGTAAGGCAAGCTATTCCTCTAAAAGGATGGAAAAAGTCTGTAAACAAGTTATTTTTACATGGGATATTTCCACATGAAAATCGTCTGCAAACCTTAGGTGGACTGCTGAAGTTCTATCAAAAAAGTGGAATGCAAACATTGGTTAGAAAAACGAAGCTCATTCAAATAATGCCTAAACATTTAGTCGATATGGAAGGGGTTATGCCAAAGATTCATTCATCAGTAAAGAAAAAACATCGTAATGGGTCAGTAATTAAAGCAAAACAAGAAACTAAACGTGAAGTGGCGATGTTAACTGGTTGTGTAATGGATGTTATGTTTAGTGATGTCAATGAATCTACTATAAACGTGTTAACACGTAATGGTAATGATGTTCATATTCCTCAAAATCAAACCTGTTGCGGGGCATTACATGTTCATGCAGGTGATCGAGATATGGGTAGAAAACTAGCAAAACAAAATATTCTTGCCTTTGAGAACGATGATACAGTAATTGTCAATGCAGCGGGATGTGGCTGTATGATGAAAGAATATGGTGAATTATTTAAAGAGGAGCCAGAGTGGCGAGAAAAAGCAGAAGCGTTAGCAGATAAAGTGGAGGACATCTCGAAGTTCCTTTATGATACTGGTTATGAAAAGCCAAAAGCTTCCTTGAATAAAAGAATTACTTATCACGATGCCTGCCATCTTGCTCATGGTCAAGGTGTGAGAGAGGAACCACGAGATTTGTTATTAAATATTCCTGGAGTAGAAATGGTCCATATGCCGAATGCAGATCGTTGTTGTGGGAGTGCAGGTATTTATAATATTACCAACCCTGAAATGGCGGGAGCTGTATTAGCAAGTAAAATGGAAAACGTGCCAGATGATGTCGAGATGATTTCCATGGGGAACCCCGGCTGTATGTTGCAAATGGCCATTGGTGTGAAAAATCATGGGCGCAGTCAAAAGGTTGTTCATACTGTTCAACTATTAGATTGGGCTTACCAAAAGGAGAGTAGAGGATGAAGAAATGGAAATTAAAAACAAAAGATCGACATATTCATGGACTCTCTCAATTGTTAAATGATAAACAAGCTATTCTTTATCATAAAGAAGATTTAATCAGTTATGATTGTGATGGGTTTACGATTCACAAATCATTACCAAGAGCGGTTGTTTTTCCTCATTCAACCGAAGAAGTGGCACGAATCGTCAAGTATTGTCATGATCATGCCCTACCTTTTTTAGCGAGAGGTGCGGGTACAGGATTGAGTGGTGGAGCGATTCCCCTTAATAATGAGGTCATTATTAGCATGGTTAAAATGAAAAGACTAATTGACATTGACCTTGATAATAGGAGAGCAGTTGTCGAGCCTGGTTATGTGAATTTGAAACTCACAAATCAAATTATTGAACGTGGGTATTACTATGCACCAGATCCATCGAGTCAATATTGCTGTACCATTGGTGGGAATGTGGCAGAGAATGCTGGAGGTGCCCATTGTTTAAAATACGGTGTGACAACAAACCACATTTTAGGGTTAGAATTAGTCCTACCAAATGGAGAAATAGTTGAAATCGGTAGAAACGGTGTTTTAGATGAACCTGGTTATGACCTATTAGGCCTTATTACAGGTTCAGAGGGTACATTAGGTATTGTAACAAAAATCATCGTCAGAATATTAAAAAATCCAGAAGGAAAACAAACCGTGTTAGCCTATTTTGATGATATTGAAGACGGTAGTCAAGCAGTATCGGATATCATTTCAGCAGGTATTGTTCCGGCAGCACTTGAAATGATGGATAAGACAGCTATTGAAGGAGTAGAAGCAGCGGCTTTTCCGGTTGGTCATCCGAAAGATATAGCAGCTGTTTTATTAATCGAAGTAGATGGTATTGCAGCAGGAATCGATGAACAAATTGAGCAAATTTTATCGGTTTGTCGCCATCGTAATGTTAGAGAGGTAAGAGCAGCAAAGGATGAAAAAGAACGGGCAGCATGGTGGGCTAATAGAAAAACAGGATTTGGCGCAATGGGGGCAATATCACCTGATTATCTTGTTCAAGATGGCGTTATCCCACGTAGTAAATTACCTGAAGTTCTTCGAAGAATTAATAAGATCAGTGAAGAATATGGTTTACGAATTGCCAACATATTTCATGCTGGGGATGGGAACTTACACCCGCTCGTTTTATTTGACGCGAGAGTTCCTGGTGAAACAGAGAAAGCGCTCGCAGCTGGTAGTGCTTGTCTAAAAGTGTGTGCAGATGTTGGTGGAACAATTACAGGTGAACATGGAGTAGGTATTGAAAAGAGAGAAGAAATGCGGTTCGTTTTCACTGATGAGGAAATTGCAGCGCAAACGGATATTCGATCTGTGTTTAATACGGATAATCTTTTGAATGCTGGCAAGTTATTTCCGTCTCCAAGTAGATGTGCAGAAGTGAAAAAAGAAATAAAAGAGAAAATTATTGGTTAAATAATCGTAAGAATAATCTAAAAATCGTTGAAGCGATCAGTCAATCATGGTATATTTTTTTTAGAATAATAGAAACAGTGTTTTGTAATAACAAACAAGGAGGATTATCATGACGCAATATGTAGAAAAAGGCAGTCTTAAAATCGCGGAGGAATTATTTCATTTTATTGAAAAAGAGGCATTACCAGGAGCAGAGGTAGATTCAGAACAATTTTGGCAAGGATTTGAAAAGTTAATTGCCGATTTAACTCCGAAGAATAAACAGTTACTACAAAAAAGAGAAGACATACAAACACAGATTAATGAATGGCATACAACACAAAAAACGTTTGATGCGAAACAGTATAAACAGTTTTTAGAAGATATAGGCTACTTGCTCCCAGAAGCTGATGATTTTGAAATTACTACTCAAAATATTGACGATGAGATTGCCATTCAAGCAGGACCACAATTAGTTGTTCCAATTAATAATGGGCGCTATGCAATTAATGCTGCCAATGCGAGATGGGGCAGTCTATATGATGCCTTGTACGGCACAGATGCGGTTAGTACTGAAGATGGGGCAACGAACGAAGGTGCATACAACCCTATTCGTGGAGAGAAAGTAATTGCTTTTAGTAGAAACTTTTTAGATGAAGTGATCCCGTTACAAGAAGGCAGTCATAAAGACGCGATCGCTTATACTGTTGAAGCCAGTGAACTAGTCATTACATTAAATAGCGGGACAAAAGAATCACTCCGTAATAAAGCATTATTTATCGGTTATCGCGGGACAGAAACAGAACCAACGGCCATTCTTTTGAAAAACAATCAACTACATTTTGAGATTCAAATTGATCGTCAACATCCAATTGGAAAAACCGATGATGCAGGAATTAAAGATATTTTATTAGAAGCTGCAGTTACAACGATTATGGATTGTGAAGATTCAGTTGCAGCAGTCGATGCTGAAGATAAAGTACTAGTATATCGTAATTGGTTAGGATTAATGAAAGGAGATCTAACTTCTACATTTAAAAAAGGTGACCGAGCGATCACAAGGGCTATGAATGATGATCGTGAATATTTGGCACCTAATGGAGGTACCTTTTCGCTTAATGGACGCTCACTCATGTTTGTCAGAAATGTGGGTCACTTGATGACAAATGAGGCGATATTAACAGAAAATGGTGAGGAAATTCAAGAAGGAATTTTAGATAGTGTGATTACTTCACTAGCAGCAAAACATACATTACTTGGAAATGGAAAATATCAAAATAGTAAAAAGAATTCTATCTATATCGTAAAGCCTAAAATGCATGGTCCAGAAGAAGTGGCTTTTGCCAATGAGCTTTTTAACCGAACAGAAGATTTATTGGGACTCGATCGTTATACATTGAAGATAGGTGTAATGGATGAAGAAAGAAGAACTTCTTTAAACTTAAAATCTTGTATTAAAGAAGTAAAAGAGAGAGTTGTATTTATTAATACAGGATTTTTAGATCGTACCGGAGATGAAATGCATACCTCAATGGAAATGGGCGCAATGATTCGTAAAAATGATATGAAGTCAACAAAATGGCTGCAAGCTTATGAAACATCTAATGTGTTAACAGGGCTTTCTACCGGTTTTAAAGGGAAGGCGCAAATAGGAAAAGGTATGTGGGCGATGCCTGATTTAATGGCAGCCATGCTCGAACAAAAGGTGGCGCACCCTAAAGCTGGTGCAAATACAGCTTGGGTTCCTTCACCGACTGCAGCTACACTTCATGCCCTTCATTATCATCAAGTAGATGTGGCTAAAGTACAGCAATCATTATCAGTGAAAAAGACTGACTTAAGAGACGAGATACTTGCCATACCAGTGGCAAAGGATACTAATTGGACTGGGGAAGAAATCCAAGCAGAGTTGGATAATAATGCACAAGGGATATTAGGATATGTCGTTAGATGGGTTGATCAAGGCATAGGTTGCTCAAAAGTCCCAGATATCAACAATATTGATTTAATGGAAGACCGAGCGACTTTAAGAATTTCGAGCCAACATATGGCGAATTGGTTGCATCATGGTATTGTATCAGAGGACCAAGTGATGACTACTCTAAAAAGAATGGCGAAAGTAGTGGATGAACAAAATGCGGATGATCCATTGTATTATCCGATGGCACCGAACTTTGAGGAATCTGTTGCTTTTCAAGCTGCATGTGAACTAGTCTTTGAAGGAGTTAAACAACCAAGTGGATATACCGAGCCAATTTTACACCGTCGTAGAATTGAGGCAAAAGCGAAGTTTGCTGTAAAACAGTAAAAAAATAATGAATAAAAGAGTGGTTCGTTTGCGGCCACTCTTTCTAAATATAGTAAGAAGAGTGGGACTTGAAATTGTAATTTAAAACTTAAATGATTGTAGTAGGAGGATTTTAAATGAAATTTGTAAGATTTACGATTAATAATCAATTATTACAAGGTATCATTGAAAATGGGGAGATCAAAGAAATCTCAGGTGATATATTCAATAAGTGGGAAGAGACAGGCACCTATTATGATCAAAGTGATGTTAAACTTATTTCTCCTATTGTTCCCAACCAAATTATCGGAATCGGTGCAAACTTTGTTAGTGATAAACAAGAACTACCAGAGGAACTACCAGCAGTTCCAGTGTTTTTCTTTAAACCGGTATCATCCGTAATCGGTCCGAATGAAGAGATAATCATTCCTAAAGGGATTGATCAAGTTAAATTTGAATCAGAATTGGCAGTAGTGATTGGTAAAGAAACAAAAGATGTCGCTGAAGAGGATGTGTTTGATCATATTTTTGGTTATACGATTGGTAATGATGTAACAGCTCCGCAATTTTTCCATCAAGACGGTCATTGGACGGTCGGTAAAGCATTCGATACATTTACTCCTCTTGGGCCAGTTATAGAAACAGAGCTTAAGCTAGAAGATACTCGCATTAGAGCAAATCTAAATGGTCAATTAAAGCAAGATAGCCCACCTGAGTTAATGATTATTTCTATACAAAAGATGATTGCTTTTCTATCGAAGGTAATGACTTTGAGGGCTGGAGATGTTATCCTTACTGGAAGCCCTGTAGGCGCCGAATTGATTGGTGAAGGTGATATAATTGAATGTGAGATTGAATCAATCGGTCAGTTAACAAATACAGTCGTAAGAAGTAAAGCGGAAGTAAAATCATAAATGATTTTTGTAGGTTTTGATTGAGGTGAAGGTATGGAAAGAGATAATATGGTGAAATCGGTAAGTAGAGCGCTTGATATTATTGATATGATCAGTTTAAGAAAGTACGGTATGGGTGTGACTGAAATTGCAAATGAAATGGATATCAATAAAAGCTCCGTACACCGCATATTATCAACTCTTGTGAAGTATGGTTATATCGAGCAAGTAAAAGATTCAGGCAAATATAAAGTAGGTTACAAAATATTAAATATTAGTACTAGGTTGCTTGATTCAATAGATATCCGCTCAGAAGCAAAGCTTTATTTACAGGATTTGGAGCAAAAGACGAATGAAGTCATTCATCTAGTGGTGCCAGATAATGACGAGGTTGTTTATATCGAAAAACTCGATGGGAATGAAGCATTGAGAATGCACTCATCCGTTGGCAAACGTGCGCCAATGCATTGTACATCTGTTGGTAAAGCGATTTTAGCACATCTACCAGTACAAGTAGTCAAAGATATTATACAGAGAAAAGGATTGAAACCTCATACAGAGCATACAATTACAGATGAGATGGCATTGTTAGAAAATTTAAAGATGATTAAGACAAAAGGTTTTGCCCTTGACTTAGAGGAAAATGAAACCGGAATTGTGTGTATTGCTGTCCCAATATTTGACTATCAAAATAATGTATGTGCTGCGATCAGTGTATCCGGTCCATTAATAAGAATGTCACAAGAGCGTTTGCAAGAACTCGCTCCCTTTATGGTTGATATTGGAAAAAGTGTTTCTGTACGCTTAGGGTATTTAGATGAATAGTCTCTTTCAGTTAATAAAAACGCTCCCTTATAAAAAAAAGGGAGCGTTTTTACTTTTTTTAAGTCTAATATCGCACGCTATTACCTCATCTGTTAATCAATCATTCTACTTATTAAAAACTTTAATTATATATAAAAAATATCAATTTATAATTTTCAAAATATTGTTGTAATTGCATAATAAATAAGTATAATTAATATATATAACATTTGTTGTATAACAAAATATTTTAGTTATATAACAACAAAGAGAATAAGGGGGAGTGTTTGTGAGTACAGGCGTTTTAGCAGTTATTTCTTTATTACCGATTATTGCTGTTGCCATTTTTCTTGTAGGACTTAAATGGCCGGCAAGTAAAGCCATGCCGATTTCCTTTCTAATTGCTGCCGCATTAGCATTATTTGTATGGAAGGTTCCATTCAATACTGTAGCTGCAGCAAGTGTAAATGGTTTAGTTGTGGCCATTACACTGTTATATATTATCTTTGGTGCAATATTATTATTGAATACTGTACAAGAAAGTGGAGCCATGAGAACCATTCGCCAAGGCTTCATAGATATTTCACCAGACCGTAGAATTCAAGTGATCATTATTGCTTGGCTCTTTGGCTCATTTATTGAAGGGGCATCAGGCTTTGGTACACCTGCTGCGGTAGCAGTTCCATTAATGGTTGGTTTAGGATTTCCTGCAATGGCAGCTGTTGTGGCTGGCATGGTCATTCAAAGTACACCTGTTACTTTTGGAGCTGTGGGTACACCTGTATTAGTAGGTGTACAAACAGGTTTATCTGCTAACCAAAGTATAACTGACAATCTCTTAAATGTTGTAACAACGATTGGTGGTCATGCCGCAATCTTGCATATGATTGCCGGTACCTTTATTCCATTATTTGTTGTTGCTTTAATGACTCGCTTTTTTGGTAAAAATAAATCTTTTGCAGAAGGAATTAAAGTATGGAAATTTGCACTGTTTGCAGCTTTTGCAATGACGATTCCATACGTGATTGTTGCCAATACACTTGGACCAGAATTCCCATCTATGACAGGGGGACTAGTTGGTTTACTGATAGTTGTACTTGCAGCTAGAAAAGGTTTTCTCCTTCCGAAAGATGAATCGTGGGATTTTGAAGAGAAATCAAAATGGGATCCTGGGTGGACAGGTAGAATAGAAGTGCAATTAAATAACAATGGGAAAACAATGGGGTTACTAAAAGCATGGTCACCGTATATCCTAGTGGGAGTCTTTTTAGTTTTAACGAGATTGAAAACGCTTCCTTTAAAAGAGTGGTTACAATCTATTGTTATTAAATTGGAAAATATATTCGGCTCAAGTATTACTGCAAGCTTTGAGATTCTTTATTCACCTGGAACAGTTCTTATTTTAGTATCAATTATTACATTTTTCATCCATGGAATGAATTTTAGCTCCTATAAAAAAGCATGGAGTAGTTCGGCAAAAACAACAGCTGCAGCATCTGTTGCACTTGTATTCACTGTTCCAATGGTTCAAGTATTCATCAATACTGGTGGTGGAGCCGCAGGTTATGAACAAATGCCAATCGAATTAGCAAATGGGGCAGCGGCATTAGCTGGAGAATTCTGGCCATTCTTTGCTACCTTTATTGGTGGGATTGGTGCATTTATCGCTGGTAGTAATACGGTTAGTAACATGATGTTTTCCCTTTTCCAGTATGATGTCGGTAGCCAAATTGGGGTGAACCCAAGCTGGATTGTAGCTTTACAAGCAGTTGGTGGAGCAGCGGGTAACATGATCTGTGTCCATAATGTTGTTGCTGCTTCTGCCGTAGTAGGACTCGTCGGTAAAGAGGGAGAAGTTATTCGTAAAACACTCTTGCCATTTGTTTATTACGCTTTATTTGCAGGTGCTATAGGGTACTCTATTGTATGGTATTCAAGTAAAGGCTTATTTAACCTCGGTACACTGATTGCTGTTCTTATCATTTTGGCTGCATTTTATATTATAGCCACGAACAATAAAAGGCTTAATACGTTGCATCAATATAATCAAACAATTTCAAAGTAATAACAAAAAAAGTAACCGCACTATATTTAGCGGTTACTTTTTTGTTAAAATTACCAGAAAAATAAGGGAAGAAAGACTAAGGCAGCAATAGCACCTAAAGCAATCCCTGCGCCGAATCCCCAGCCCCAACCGCCGCGACCGCAACCACCGCGACCGCAACCACCTCTGCGGTATCCGCTTGCATAACCGTAACCACCATAATTTTTGTTCATTGGACGTAAATACACTCTGTCGTTAGATACTCTTTCAATAATCCCACGATGAATTCTACCATCATTCATTTTGATTTCTACAGGCTTTCCTATTCCGTTAGAACAGCGATGATAATAACCACTCATTAAAATAACACCTCCGGGAAATAAAAATGCTTTCTCTCCTTATGGTATGTCCACCTTTCTTTTTTGAATAGGTGCATGTCCTATATGAAGAGCGGAGTTTTTATCCAGTGTCAACAACTAGAACATTAGAATAATATAGATAGTATAAAAGGAGGGGAACAATGAAATATTCTTATGAAGATGCTTTAGCCTATTTTCAAGTCCCATTTGCTCACCCTGGAGGGAAACAACTTACGAGTGAGTTATTAATTAATGAGTCTATTACGACAGAAACGACTATTCTCGATGCTGGCTGTGGAACAGGAAGCACATCTTATCTTTTAAGTGATTTATATGGTGCGAGAATAGAAGCAATAGACAAACATGCAGAAATGGTACAGGCCGCAACTAGAAAGGCGAGCATGTTAACAAAACCCTTTCACGTATCGTTAGGTAATGTGGAGAAGTTATCTTTTTCTAATCAACAATTTGATCTGATCCTATCTGAATCAGTTATCGCCTTTACTAACGTGGCAAGTACTTTAAAGGAATTTGCACGTGTATTAAAAGACAAAGGGAGACTCTATTTAATAGAGATGACAAAAGAATCATCAATGACTAGTGAAATGGAAGAAGAAATGAAGGCGTTTTATCAATTAGAAAAACTGTTAAGTGAAAAAGATTGGACGAAGGCTTTAGACACTGCCGGCTTTAAAAAGGTCGAAGTTTTAAAAGCAAGTACGATTGCAGAGATGATTGCAGAAGGAGTGAAGATGGGAGACGATAGTTCCCATCAACATATCAAGTTATTAAAAGAAGATTTATCACAAGTGTTAATTGATCATTACCAACTTAACTTACAATTAAGTAACCATCTAGGCTATCGAATGATACGAGCGATGAAAACGTAGCTCACATTTGATCGAGGGTAAGATTTAACTTTTGATAGATTGCTAATAATTGTTTAATTTCTTCATTTGTGAGCTGTGCAAATGTATTTTTTTGCAGTTGATGTCCGTCTTCAGCTGCTTTTTTTAACACTTCTAAGCCTTCATCAGTGATTTCTAAATATGAAATTCTTTTATCATTTAAATCAGGTATTCGTTTAATATAATCCCGTTTAGATAACTTCTGAATAAGATGCGAAATAGAGGATGGTGCGATACCGAGGCTTTCTGCCAAATCGATAGGTTTCATTTTTCCATCGCGCTTTAAATGACTAAGCAGAAGAATATGAGAAATACCTAATCCCTCATTAAAAGATTGATTCCATTTAATAATCATGCGGTTGGTTACTTGTTCCATCGCATGAATAAGTTCAAAAACAGTTTGATCATTCATTTTATGCCAGGTCCTTCCCTACGTTTCATACAGTAATCATATCAAAAAAAATAATGATGCAACAAACGTTAGTATCTTTACGATGTTTTTTCCAATAATCGGATATTATCTGTCGAAATCAACTTCACGGAATCCATTTCATAATTACATATTACTTATGTGTGAGATTGATATTAATAATATTCGAAAAAATAAGAAAAATATAATAAAATATAGAAAAGGAGGAAAGGCAAAGATGAATGATACATATATAACAGAGGAGCATGAACTTTTTAGAAAGTCCTTACGGAAATTTTTAGATAAAGAAGCTTATCCCTATTATTCACAATGGGAAAAAGATGGTATGATTCCTAGAGCTTTCTGGAGAAAAATGGGTGAGCAAGGCTTCTTATGCCCAAACATCGACGAGGAATATGGTGGAAGTGGTGTTGATTTTGGCTACTCTGTCATTATAAATGAAGAATTAGAAAGGGTCGGATCCGGAACGATTGGTATCGGTCTTCATAATGATATTGTTATACCTTATATCACAACATATGGTACTGAAGAACAAAAGAAACGGTGGTTACCAAAGTGTGCGACAGGGGAATTCATTTCGGCGATTGCCATGACTGAGCCTGGCGCAGGTTCTGATTTGGCATCGATTAGGACGACAGCTATTAAAGTTGATGACCATTATGTACTGAATGGCGAAAAAACCTTCATTACAAATGGAATGAATGCAGATTTGGTCATTGTGGCTGTAAAAACAGATACGAAGGTGAATCCTCCATATAGAGGAATTAGCTTAGTTATAGTAGAGAAAGGAATGAAAGGGTTTACAAGAGGAAGGCAACTAAACAAGGTTGGCTTACATTGTCAGGATACAGCAGAGCTTATTTTTGATGATTGTATCGTATCTAGTGAAAATCTACTCGGTGAGGAGGGTAAAGGGTTTTACCATTTAATGGAAAGGCTTCAACAAGAACGGTTAATTGTTGCTATTGCTGCCCAAATTGCTGCCGAAGAAATGATAAGAATGACAACGGCTTTTATCAAAGAAAGAAAAGCGTTTGGAAAGGCAATTAGCTCTTTTCAAAATACGCAGTTTAAAATGGCTGAGATGGTAACAGATGTAGAGATGAGCCGTGCCTTTCTTCAAAAGTTAATTCATGACCATATGAAACAAAAGGATATTGTCACTCAAGTTTCAATGGCTAAATGGAAATGCACAGAGAATGCGAGAAGAATTGCGACAGAATGCATGCAACTTCATGGTGGATACGGCTATATGGAAGAATATGAAATAGCAAGAAGGTATAGAGACATACCTGTCGCCAGTATCTACGCAGGAACCAATGAAATGATGAAATCAATTATTGCTAAAAACTTAGGATTATAAGGGAGGATTTCTTTTGCGCGAAGTAGTTATTATTGATGGGATAAGAAGTGCAGTCGGAAAAAGGAACGGTTCTTTAAGAAATACACGTCCTGATGATTTAGCTGGTGCAGTCATTAAAAGTTTAGTAGAAAAAACAGGGTTAAATCCAACACTAGTAGATGATGTTATTTTAGGATGTGTATCACAAATAGGTGAACAAACAGGAGATATTGCTCGTGTGGCGGCTCTTATCTCTGGATTACCAATCACAGTTCCAGGAACAACGATTGACCGACAATGTGGGTCGAGTCAACAGGCGGTTCATTTTGCCGCTCAGGCGATTTCATCAGGTGATATGGATATCGTTATTGCTGGTGGCGTTGAAAGTATGTCGAGAATACCAATTGGTTCAAGTTATCAGGGTGTAAAACCGAGTGAGCAATTGACAAAGCAATATGAGATTATCCATCAAGGGTTATCGGCGGAAAGAATAGCAGAAAAATATCAGTTCACTCGTGCTCAACTAGATGAGTATGCATATCACAGTCAAGAAAAGGCACTACTTGCTCAAGCAGAAAATCGCTTTAAAAATGAAATTATGCCACTTGAGTTAGTTGACGATAGTGGGGAAACATTCAATTTTGATCAAGATGAGGGGCCAAGAAAAGGAACGAGTATAGAGAAATTAGGCGGATTGAAACCTTCATTTAAAGAGAATGGCATCATACATGCTGGAAATGCAAGTCAAATAAGTGATGGAGCAGGTGCTTTGCTCATTATGTCAGGTGAGAAAGCACGAGAATTAGGATTGAAACCAAGATTTAAAATAATTACCCGCGTCGTTATTGGGTCAGACCCTACTTTGATGCTTACAGGTCCGATAGCTGCAACTGAAAAAGCATTGCAAAAGTCTGGATTAACCTTAGCGGATATGGATGTATTTGAAGTGAATGAAGCCTTTGCTTCTGTGCCATTAGCGTGGTTGAAAGAAACAGGAGCAAATGCGAATAAACTGAATCCAAATGGAGGTGCTATTGCCTTAGGTCATCCACTGGGTGCAAGTGGAGCTCGCTTATTATTAACAATGATGAGTGAATTAGACCGTACAGAAGGTAGATATGGGTTACAAACAATGTGTGAAGGTATGGGTATGGCAAACGCAACAATTATAGAAAAAATCTTTTAATAAAAAAGGGAGGAATAATAGATGACAATGACGATTGCAGAAATCTTTGATTTAACGGTAAGTAAGTTTCCGGAGAAGGAGGCGCTATATGATGTCAGAAAAGATTTGAGGTTTACTTATCGTGAGTGGGCAGACGAAGTCAATGGATTAGCACAGGCGTTACATGTAGCAGGAGTGAAAAAAGGAGACCGAGTTTCTACCTATTTATATAATACAGAAGAATTAGCAACGACGTTTTTTGCCTGTGCAAAAATAGGTGCAGTATTTAATCCTATTAATTTCCGGCTGATGTCAGAAGAATTGTCATTTATTATTTCTGATGCTGAACCCAAGGTGTTTATTTTTGAAGAAACTCTACAGACAGCTGTTGAAAAAGTGGCCAATAGTTTCCCCACAGTTCAATTTTGGTCAATTGATGGCAATCATCCTCCTTTTGCCAAAAGTTATCATGAGCAAATCAAAGCTGTTAATAGAGAGAACGTAGAAGTGGAACTATCATCAGATGATCTATATGCGATTATGTATACGAGTGGGACAACTGGGAGACCAAAAGGCGTGCTGCATCGCCATAAAGATATGACAGAACAGAGTCTGATTGTTATCCATGCACTAAATTATCATCAGAATGATAATGGTTTAGTCGCTGCTCCTATGTTTCATTGTGCAGAGTTACATTGCGCTTTTTTACCAAGAGTTCATATTGGAGCAAAGAGTACCATTCTCCACCAGTTTGATGCAAAAAAAGCATTAGCACTGATTGATTCAGAAAAAATTACCGCTTTCTTTGCAGCACCAACAATGTGGAATATGTTGCTTCAAGAAAATTTACAAGCGTATAATCTATCAACATTAGAAAAAGGTTTATATGGTGCAGCACCAATGGCCCCTAGTCTCGTGTTTGCTTGTCGGGAGAAGTTGGGTGTTAAATTAACTCAAGCCTATGGGATGACTGAAATGGGACCAGCAATTACGTTCCTTAGTGATGAAGACCAGATTCGTAAAGCAGGCTCGGCGGGGCAAGCTTGCTTGAACCATGAGATAAGGATTGTTGCACCTAATGATAATGGTCATTCATATGATGATCAAGTCGTTCCAACTGGTACAGTAGGTGAGATCATTGTGAGAGGACCAAGTATGATGCAAGGTTATTATAAAAGAGAGGAAGCAACTAAAAAGGCACTCCATAACGGCTGGTATCACTCAGGAGATATGGGCTACCTCGATGATGAAGGCTTTCTCTATGTGAAAGACCGTGTTGATGATATGGTGATTTCAGGGGGAGAGAATATTTATCCACGGGAAGTAGAAGATGTTATCCATGCACATCCTTCCGTGTTAGATGTAGCTGTATTAGGTGTACCAGATGAGCATTGGGGAGAAGTTGTCATTGCTTACGTTGTCAAAAAAGAGGGGAATATTACTGCTGAAATTTTAGATGCATTTTGTAAACAAAGTGAAAGCCTTGCAAATTATAAAAGACCAAGAAGATATGAATTTGTGGAAAGTCTACCGAGGAATGCTAGTGGGAAAATCCAAAAATTTGTATTAAGAAATCAGGAACAATTGCAAAAATAACCGCCAGTAAATGGAAGGGATAACATATGTTAACAGGTGTGAAAATAATTGATTTTACAAACTATTTACCAGGTCCTTTTGCCACGCTTAGATTGGCAGAACTAGGAGCAGAAGTAATTAAAATAGAAGGACCCAATGGTGATCCTGCACGACATGTAGAGCCGATGGGCAAAGGTCAAGGTGTCATATTTACGAGTAATAATCGGGGTAAGCACAGTCATTTCCTCAATTTAAAAGATACAACCGATTTAAATAAGGTGAAGGAACTAATACTAGAAGCCGACGTAATCATTGAAAGTTTTCGACCGGGTGTGATGAAGCGTTTAACATTAGACTATGAAACGATCCAAACATATCATCCCACAATTGTCTATTGTTCATTGGTTGGGTATGGTGAAAATACTCTTTATTCTACCTTTGGAAGTCATGATCTGAATTATATGGCCATTAGTGGGATGTTAGCACAATGGAAGGATGATAAGGGACGTCCCATTCATCCTTCTCAACAAATAGCTGATTTAGTCGGAGGGATTGTGGCAAGCGAAAGAGTTTTAGCAGGTCTTGTTCAAAGAGGGATAAATGGAAAGGGTAGCTACCATCAAGTAAGTATGGCAGATACAATGACGGCTTTAATGGGTAACCACCATCTCGTTCATCAAGTGACCGAAATGAAACAAGGTGTAGAGGTTTTAGCAGGGACCATTGTTAACTATTGTTTATACGAAACAAGTGATGGTCGCTATATGGCATTAGGCGCATTAGAGAAGAAATTCTGGCAATCTTTTTGTTTAGCTGTTGAACATCCCGAATGGATAGCATGTCATATGATGAAGGTAAGTGATCCTGTTTATAAACAAGTTTCTGCAGTTTTTAAGGAGCAATCATTTACTGATTGGATAGGTGTTAGCGAGCAAGTCGATTGTTGCTTAACACCTGTGTTAGAAATCGATGAAGTACCCAAAAGTAGTTATCATCAACAAAGAGGAAATTTCGTTTATGATGATAACTGGTCGTGTATTCAACAATATTCTGACTTGAGAAATCCTCAAAAAAAGAAATAGGGACAAAAGAACTTAATAATCGTCAAACATATATAGTAACAACTTAGAATATAGTGTTATAATAGATAAACCTTAAAAAGTGATTTGTGTTTAAATGAAGGTTTATTTTGCAACGTAGATCACAAAAAAGTGAGTGATGATTGTAAGTGAAATTTATTAAGATGATACCTAATATGCTTACTTTAGGCAATTTATATTGTGGATTTTTGTCTATTGGATTTGCTGCTCATGGCCAATATAATAATGCGGCTATATTGATTATTATCGGGATGATGCTTGATAGTATGGATGGTCGTGCAGCGAGGATGTTAAAAGCAGATAGTACGCTAGGCAAAGAATTAGATTCATTAGCCGATGTTGTAACTTTTGGGGTTGCACCGTCATTTCTCGTATATTATACATACTTTTACCAATTTGGTTCTATTGGATTATTAGTTTCTGGGTTATTCCCGCTATTCGGTGCATATCGCTTAGCACGATTCAATATTGGTACTAGTAAGCAGTCCATGCATTATTTTATCGGTGTTCCGATTACTGCCGCTGGTGGTATTTTAGCTATCCTAACATTGTTTGGCCATTGGGTGCCCAGTATTATTACGACAGTTGTATTTACCGCGCTTTGTTTTTTAATGGTCAGTCGTATTCGCATTCCGAGTTTAAAAGATATCCCATTACCAAAGTACGGGACAATTGTGACAATCTTTTTAGGCTGTATGCTTTTTGTTCTTTATAAAGGGACATATGGTTCCTATCCTTATTTAATTTATATTGCCACTCCATTGTACATTGCCTATTTAGCGTACCGCTTTAAAAAGAACCAAAATAATAAGACTTCCGACTAGTAAGAATCATACAGTTGGGAGTCTTTTTTTGTTGTTAAAAAACCATTAAGTCATGAATGTAATTGATTCTTTCAGAGAGGGAAATCATTTTATAAAAAAAGGATGAAGGAGGTTTCTCCTTCATCCCATAGCTAAAATAAAATTAGCTTGAAAAGAAAACTTTTTCAGTATTATATTTTGCTTTTAACTTATTAATAATGTAGGTTTCGTATATTTCACGCTCAACGGGATCATCAACATACATACATGCAATTTTGGTCACTTGTTCACGGTGATTTTTAATGGGAGACACCTGGTCGTCGAAATGCTTTTTTACACGTTGTCTTAGTTTACGTGCTTTCCCAACAAAAAGAAGGTTCTCTTTTTTGTCAAAGAATAAAATCATTCCACCTCTATCTCTTGGAATCTTTGTAAAGTCCGTAAAACCATATAAATGGCTGATGGCCGTTGTTCCTTGTTCCCCGCCAGGCTTCTTTTTAGTGATAACTAAGTCTGGTTGAGGTATTTCAATATTAATCATCAATAATCACTTCCTATTCTAGCAATCATCGTACCACAACCTACATAAAAAAGCCCATACTTCCTCGTATTTTTCTTTAAATGTTTTTAAATCATATAATGTAGAGAAAATAAACGTTTTCAAAAAATGAAAGTTTGAAAAATTAACAATATTTTTAGGTTGATTTTTACAATTTCTCCATAAATTTATGGGTATATTGATGAATTTTACAAAGGCTTTACAAAAGGTTAATAGAGAATTAAATATGATTCGTTATATTGGGGTTAACACAAACAAAACAGCTAAAAGCAATCTAAAGTGGAGGTTTTTCTATGCTAAAACTTCGAAAATGGAAGAGTATTTTGTTACTTTTGTCACTTACCTTAATTTTGACTGCATGCAATGGTGGTGAAGAAGAAGGAGAGGGACAAGCTAGTACAGGTAACGGAAGCACGATATCCATTTCTGGTTCTACGTCAGTTGGTCCGCTAGCGGAAAAGCTAGCTGCTAAATATATGGAAAATGCGGATGTGAATATTGAAATCAATCAAATTGGTTCTTCAGCAGGAATTACAAATGCAATAAGTGGAGTTTCCGAAATTGGTATGTCTTCTCGTAACTTAGAGTCAGGAGAAGAAGAAGAAGTAACACCTACAATCATTGCTTTTGACGGAATTGTAGTCGTTACACACGCAAACAATAAGGTAAAAGATTTAACAATGGATGAAGTGAAAAAGATCTTTACTGGTGAAATAACAAACTGGAAAGATGTGGGCGGTAAAGATATGGAGATTGTTGTCGTTTCACGTGAAGACGGGTCAGGTTCGAGAGATGCTTTTCAGGAAATTGTTGACTACTCTTCTGGTGAATTAGTGCGGAGCTCAATTATCGCTAGTGGGAACGGAAATATAAAAACGACGGTTGCAACAAATGAACATGCTATTGGGTTTATCTCTTTTGAATATATAGATGATACAATTTCAACGATTAATATTAATGGGGTAGAACCAACTGCTAAAAATGTGATTGAAGAGAAATATCCATTATCTCGTCCTTTCCTTTTCGTGCATAAAGACTTATCAGAGGAAAGCCAAGCGTTTATTGATTTCATTTTAAGTGAAGCTGGGCAGGAAATAGCTGCAGAAGCAGGGGCTATACCAATTATAGAAGAATGATGCTACATCAAACAATTAGCAAGTGACTTTGGAGGTATGTGTTTTGCCAAATCCATCAGAAGTAAAACAAACAAATAAATCAAATCGATTAAAATATATTATGGAGTTCATTTCAGAGAAGTTGTTTTTAATCTGTGCGCTAATCTCTGTGCTTAGTTTATTTCTCATTATTGGATTCGTCTTCTTTAAAGGATCGAATCCATTCATTGCAGACGGATATAGCTTTATTGATTTTATCTTTGGCTCTGATTGGATACCGAGTGAAGATAAGTATGGAATTTTTCCAATGATAGTTGCTTCCATTTATGCAACGATTGGAGCGCTTGTCATTGGAGTACCAATTGGGTTATTAACGGCGATCTTTTTATCGGAAATAGCTCCAAAACCAATTGCAAAGATTATTTCACCAGCTGTGCAATTGTTAGCGGGTATTCCCTCTGTATTATATGGTGTATTCGGCTTAGCGATTATTGTTCCTTTCTTACAAAATAATCTTGGCTTAGTAAAAGGGCAAAGTTTAATAGCGGTTATTCTCGTATTAGCGATCATGATGTTACCTACAATTGTAACCGTTGCTGAAACAGCCATTAGAGCAGTACCGAAAACGTATAGAGAAGGTTCCTTAGCATTAGGTGCCTCGCCAATCGGAACCATCTTTAAAGTCGTTGTTCCAGCAGCAAAATCAGGTATTATGGCAGCGATTGTATTAGGGCTAGGACGAGCAATTGGAGAGACAATGGCAGTCATTCTTGTTGCTGGTAATAGTTTGATTATACCAACAAGCTTAACGGATAGTGTAAGGCCACTTACAACGAATATTGCCCTTGAAATGGGTTACGCTTATGGTACACATCAGGAAATGTTATTTGCGACAGGAATTGTATTATTCTCATTCATTCTAATATTGAATTTCGTATTAGCAAAAATAAGTTCGAAAGGTGGGAAGTAAAGTGAGAAAGTTTAAAGATAATTTATTATTAGGCTTATTGTGGTTTGGCGCTTTCTTAACTGTAGCTATCCTACTTATTATCGTTGGTTATATTTTTTATAAAGGTATCGGGTTAATTAATCTTGATTTTATCTTTGGTGACTATTCACCTGTCGGCGGCGGTGGAATTTGGCCAATGATTATTACTACCATTTATACAATTGTGATATCGCTAGTCATTGCCACTCCAGTTGGGATTTTAGCAGCAGTTTATTTACAAGAGTACGCGAAACAAGGAAAGCTCGTTCGAATGATCCGGTTTGCAACAGAGAGTTTAACGGGTATTCCATCTATTATATACGGATTATTCGGTGCTGTATTTTTTGTTACCACATTGGCGATGGGGATGTCTATTATTTCAGCATCCTTGACCTTAACAATTATTGTTTTACCAGTGATCATCCGTACAACAGAAGAAGCATTAAAAACAGTACCAGCTAGTTACCGAGAAGGTTCCCTGGCATTAGGTTCAACAAAGTTACAAACACTATATAAAGTCATTTTACCTAGCGCTATGCCAGGGATCTTATCAGGGATTATCCTCTCAATGGGACGTATCATTGGTGAATCAGCAGCAATCTTTTTAACAGCAGGTACAGTAGCTGCAATGCCTGAAGGGATTTTCTCATCAGCGAGAACATTAACGGTTCATTCGTATCTTGTTACACAAGAATCTGGTGATATTGAATTAGCAGCAGCAATTGGTATTGTGTTAATTGTAATGATTCTTGCTCTAAACTTTGCTGCAACATTTATCTCTAAAAAGCTTAATAAAGCTGACTATTAAAAAGGAGTGTTCTATTCATGAATACAACACTAGAACGTAAAGAAGTAAAAGAGTCTGCAAATGTTGAACATCAAAATGATCAGCGTTCAGTGAAAATTAGTGTAAGAGACTTAGATTTATTCTACGGTGAGAACCAAGCGCTTTATCAAGTGTCATTAGATATTCGTGAAAAAGAGGTAACAGCATTAATTGGTCCTTCTGGATGTGGAAAATCGACTTTTTTAAGAACATTGAATCGTATGAATGATTTAATTGATAGTGTGAGAATTAATGGAGATATCCACATTAATGGCAATAATATATATCAATCAAAAGATGTTATTGAACTTAGAACAAAAGTCGGTATGGTTTTCCAGAAGCCAAATCTATTTCCAATGAGCATCTATGATAATGTAGCCTATGGGCCTAGAATGCAAGGGATTAAAAATAAAAAAGAATTGAATAAAATTGTTGAAGAAAGTTTACGTGGAGCAGCGATTTGGGACGAAGTAAAAGATCGTTTAAAAACTTCGGCACTTGGTTTATCAGGTGGTCAACAACAACGTGTTTGTATTGCCAGAGCAATTGCCATGAAACCAGACGTCATATTAATGGATGAGCCAACTTCAGCACTTGACCCCATTTCAACACTTAAAGTAGAAGAACTTATTGCTCATTTGAAGAAAGATTATACGATCGTCATCGTTACTCATAATATGCAACAAGCTGCTCGTGTATCCGATAAGACAGCGTTCTTCCTCAACGGAGAAGTCATTGAATTTGAACAAACCGATCAAATCTTCTCCATGCCAAAAGATAGCCGTACAGAAGATTATGTGACTGGCAGATTCGGTTAAAAAAATAAACGTGAGGTGTCGAACAAATTTCCATTGTTAAATAGGGATTTGTTCGGCTCTTTTCTTTGGGAAAATGTATGATTGATGCATAGCTACCAAACTAATGAGATGTGAGAGTAGCGCAAAAGGGGGAACTAGACAACAGGTGAGCAATTTCGGATATGGGCAATGTAAATAGCTAAACATAACCAACAATAGGTCAACTTCCAATTTAATGGTTGCAAAACGGAAACTAATCTAGAGAAGTAAAACCTAAACATTGGTCTTCTTCCCTTAGCACTATAAAAAAGACTAGAACAAACGTTCAACCATACCAGTTTGTCCTAGCCATTCTGTAATTTAGACATTTGTCCATTTTCTAAAAAAGGTATTAATTACTAATGACTTTCTCAATATACACTCTGCCAGAAAAGAAAGTCGCCCCGCCTCCCATATCAGCGACTCTATCAGGTGTGAGGGTATTAACGAGATGTTTCTTACCTGGCTCATCAGCCCAAAGACCTTGACTAACAACAACCCCAGGAAGTACGTTTTCTCCGACAGCAGCGGTTAACTCACATTCTCCTCGATTATTAAAGATTTTTACTAGATCTCCATCTTCAATTCGATAAGCCTGCGCGTCCTTGCTATGCAAATGGATTTTTGGTTGTTTTTCTAATTTAATATGCTTGTCATTATTTGAAAAAGTACTATTTAAAAAATTATGGTTCGGTGCTGGTACGAATAAAAATGGCGCATCGCCTTCATCTACAATTGGATTGTAGGTCGGCAGTGGATTTAAACCGTCCTTCTCCATTAATTCAGAATAAAGTTCAATTTTTCCACTTGGTGTCTTAAGTTTGCCAGGAAGTAATGGACGTACGTCTGCTTTCATAAAGCGATTTTCTTTTAGACGCTCAAAATTAATTTCCTTCATATACTCATTCTTTGTATTCGCTAAAGCGGATGTGATTAAATCTTCTTCGGAATCCTTAAATAAATCTTCAGTATATCCCATATAATGTGCTAGCTGTTGAAAAACAAGATGATTGGACCTTGACTCACCATACGGTTCTATGACTGGTTCATGCAAATGAATATAATGGTGCCAATAAGACGTGTAAAAATCTGTATTCTCATATGATGAGGTAGACGGCAAGATGATATCAGCATATTGAGCTGTTTCTGTTAAGAATAAATCATGAACAACTAAAAATAAATCTTCTCTTTCAAGCCCTTTTTTCACTAGATTACTATTTGGTGCAATAACAGCCGGATTACTACCATAAACGTACATGGAGCGGATAGGTTCATCTTTTTGTACTAAAGCTTCACCTATGAGATTCATATTAATCGATCTTGTCTGTTTATTTGCTAATAAATCGGGACGCTGCATAGCCGCGGTATTGAAAGCTAAAAACCCAGAGTTTGATTTTAGTGCGCCACCACCTTTAT
This sequence comes from Cytobacillus sp. FSL R7-0696, assembly GCF_038006865.1. Lineage (NCBI taxonomy): Bacteria > Bacillati > Bacillota > Bacilli > Caryophanales > Bacillaceae > Cytobacillus > Cytobacillus sp. FSL R7-0696. The sequence continues at coordinate 3,760,443 of NZ_JBBOWA010000001.1, forward strand.
GCAGCCATTGGCCTGTTAGAGCAGGAAGGCAGGATATGGCACGTACATTCATCCCACCATTATCATGATGTTGCAATCCATTGCCAATCCGGATAAATGACGGGGTACTCTGACCATACTCTCTTGCTAATTGATAAAGATCATCAATAGATACCCCTGTAATAGAAGAGACTACTTCTGGCGTATATTTTTTTATATGTGTTCGTAATTGCTCATGTCCAATGGTATACGTTTCAAGAAATTCCTCATCTACCATATGCTCAGCGAACAAGATATGCATCATCCCAAGTGCAAGCGCACTATCCGTACCTGGTTTAATGGGAATAAACCAATCAGCCATTTTGCCTGTTTGATTTTTATGGACATCAATCACGATGATTTTTGCTCCATGTTTTTTTGCTTTTCGGGCAAGGATAACTTGATGCATATTCGTACTGACAGCATTAATTCCCCAAAGGATGATGAGCTTGGCTTCACTTGTTTCTTCCGGATCTGTGCCAAAGCCTCCACCCATTGTGTAACGGTAACCTTCTTTACCTGCTGCTTGACAAACTGTTTGTTCTAGTCTACTGGCACCTAAGCGGGAAAAGAATCGGCGGTCCATTCCTTCAGCAGCCACTCTACCCATATTACCGTAAAAGCTATAGGGAAGAATGCTCTCAGGGCCGTGTGTTTTAATTAAATCTTTCCATTTATCTGTAATTATTTGTAGTGCGTCATCCCAACTGATCTCCTCAAATTGAAGACTACCTTTTGGACCAGTTCGTTTGAGAGGGTGAGTTAATCTCTTTGGGTCATATAGCCGTTCAGCCATATTTCTTACTTTATTGCAAATATTCCCTTGCGTAACAGGATGGTTAGGATCGCCTTCGACTTTAATGATTTTCCCCTCTTTTTTATGTATGAGTAAACCACATTGGTCTGGACAATCAAGTGAACAAACGGACGTGAAAATGCCCTCTTTCTCGGTGTGAATCGTCATTTTGTAATCTCCTTTATTCTTGGCAAGCTTTATTGTCTATTTAGCATGTTTTTATTAATAATTATTATAATAGGTTACTTCTCTTCATCCTGCAATGATAAAATATTTATTTCTATTGACAATTCATAATTATTAACATATGATACTTTCATATTAATTAAATTCTATTCAATTCGTTGACGAGAAAGAGTAGTTGTGCACATCTTATCCAAAGAGAGTTAGCCATTTGCTGAGAGGCTGACGTTAAGACCACAATGAAAATCCTCTCTGAGAAGCAAAGCTGAAGTGAAACTAAGCTTTGACGGCATCCAACCGATAACCTGGACGCGTATGATAGTACGTAGTGAGAGCAAATACAAACCACTACAGTTGGTTTTTTTGTTTTTTAGAGGGGATATTTTAACTCGATTCTACGTATAGGAATCGAGTTTTTTTCGTATATGAAGGGATATCGAAAGGGGTCTTTATAGATGAAAGAACGAGATGTGGAAAAGGAGAGGAAGATTGCTGATTATTGGCAAGAAGCACGGATATTTCAAAAGTCCATACAGCAAAGGCAAGAAGCGCCATCCTTTGTTTTTTATGAAGGCCCGCCAACAGCAAATGGTATGCCGCATGCTGGTCATGCACTTGGTCGAACGATAAAAGATTTTGTTGCCCGTTATAAAACAATGACGGGACATCAAGTTTTAAGAAAAGCAGGGTGGGACACACATGGGCTCCCTGTAGAACTTGAAGTACAAAAGAAATTACAATTGCATAGCAAAGAGGATATTGAAGCATTTGGTGTAGAAGCATTTATCGCAGAGTGTAAGAAAAGTGTATTCACATATGAAAAAGAATGGCGACAGTTTACTGAGCTATTGGGCTATTGGGTGGATATGGATAACCCTTATATCACGCTCGATAATGAGTATATTGAATCAGTTTGGCATATATTGTCACACATTCATCAAGGTGGGCGTTTATATAAAGGACATCGAGTTGTCCCGTATTGTCCTCATTGTGAAACGTCCCTAAGCTCGCATGAAGTCGCACAAGGATATAAAGATGTGCATGATCTTTCAGCAACAGTTAAATTTAAAGTGGCTGAAAATGAATACTTACTTTGTTGGACAACAACGCCTTGGACGTTACCTGGAAATGTAGCTGTAGCGGTAAACCCTAAGCTACGTTATGTGAAAGTCGAGCAAAATAATGAACGATTGATTGTTGCAGAAAGCTTGGTTTCAACTGTACTTAAAGAAGGTTACAAAGTTATCGAGTCTGTACGAGGTGAAGAATTAATAGGAATGAAGTATGTAGCACCATTTTCATTTGTGCCGCTCAACAAGGGGCATATGGTGATTGCTGCGGATTTCGTAAAGGATGATGCAGGAACTGGGTTAGTCCATATTGCCCCTGCACATGGTGAAGATGATTATCAAGCTGTAAAAGAAAATGGATTAGATTTTCTTCAAGTTGTGAATGAGAAAGGGAGATATGTGCAACAAGTTGCCCCGCTTGCAAATAAGAGAGTGAAAGAAAGTGATGTAACAATCATTCAAATGTTAGCACAGCAAAATCTACTTTATAGCAAGAGGAAGTATGAGCACAGTTATCCGTATTGCTGGAGGTGTGATAATCCACTGATTTATTATGCGATGGAAGGATGGTTCATTCGAACAACTGATGTCAAAGAAAAAATGATAGACAATAATCAAATGGTTGAGTGGTACCCAACGCATATGAAGAATGGTCGATTCGGTCACTTTCTTGACCAACTTGTTGATTGGAATATTGGAAGAAATCGTTTTTGGGGGACGCCGTTAAATGTATGGACTTGTCAAACATGCGGATTAGAAATTGCCCCAGGTTCCATGGCACAATTAAAAGAAAGAGCGATTGAAAAAGTAAATGATCGCATCGATCTGCACAAACCTTATGTTGATCGCATTCATTTGAGATGTTCTTGTGGTGGTGAAATGAAGCGAGAGAAAGAGGTCATTGATGTATGGTTTGATAGTGGTTCAATGCCATATGCTCAATATCATTATCCTTTCGAACAGACAACGCCATTTAAAGAACAATTTCCCGCCGATATTGTAATAGAGGGAGTAGATCAAACGAGAGGATGGTTCTACAGTTTACTAGCCGTATCCACCCTTTACAAAGGTGTTGCACCTTATAAAAATGTCTTATCTCTTGGCCATATATTAGATGAGCAAGGACAAAAAATGTCTAAGAGCAAAGGGAATGCTCTAAATCCTACATCGTTAATTGAAGAGTTTGGCGCAGATGCATTAAGATGGGCTCTTCTTAGTGATAGTGCCCCTTGGAATAATAAGCGATTTTCTAAAAAGACTGTTCAACAAGCAAAATCAAAAATAGTCGATACGTTGAGGAATGTTTTTTCCTTCTATGATATGTATGCAAAGATAGATGGCTTTGATTTCAGACAACATCGAGTCAAGGAATTTGCACTCATTGACCAATGGATACTTTCTAGATTGCATCATACGATTGCGGAGGTAAGAGAAGGGTTAGAGCGTTATGACTTTTTTAAAAGTGCTAGATTACTGGCAGAATTTTTGGATGATGTGAGTAATTGGTATGTAAGACGATCCCGGCAAAGATTCTGGAAGGAAGGGTTAGATCACGACAAAAGGGCAGCGTATACAACTCTATACGAAGTACTTCTGCAATCAACACGATTATTTGCACCATTTATGCCGTTCGTCACTGATGAGATTCACCTACAATTAGTCGGCAGTAGCGTTCATCTAACTGACTACCCTAAGCAAGAGAAAAAGAAGACTAACATCCAATTAGAATCCGAAATGAAAGCTATTCGACAAATTGTTGAACTCACTAGATCAATCAGGATGTCAGCAAATATCAAAACAAAGCAACCACTTCAAACATTAATCGTAAGTGTTGTTAATGGGAAGGTTAATTTGTCATCCTATGAACAGATCATAAAAGATGAAACAAATGTAAAAGACATTGTTTATGAAAAATATGTAAATAATTTTATGATGATTGAGTTAAAAGTTAATTACGCAATTGCCGGCAAAAAGTTCGGTAAAAGAGTAAAAATGATTGAGCAGGTAATAAAAGGATTAACTGCCCATGAAAAAGATAGGTTACTGACGGATGGAATAGTAAATATAGAAAAAGATGGAGAAATGCTCTTTTTAGAAAATGAGGATGTGTTAGTAGAGAAAAAAGCAAAACACCCATACAGGTTTGCGGAAGGAAAAGATTGTACAGTCCTACTGGATATCGGATTAACAGAAGAGCTTTTGCAGGAAGGGTTAGTGAGGGAAGTAATTAGAGAAGTGCAAAACACTCGAAAAAAGAAAGGGTTAGCGGTTGAATTACGTATTCATCTAACAATGTTTGGCAATGACAGGGTTTTAAGTGCATTAGAGAAGTTTTCAGCGCTTTTACAAGAATCATTACTTGTCCAGACAATTACATTAGCAGAAGTTGAAGAAATGACAAATATTGATGTTGATGGAGAAACAATCAAAATCAAAATAGACCATTAAACAATGAAAAATCACAGCCAATGGCGGATGGCTGTGATTTTTACTGGGGGATATGTTGTTTAACCATTCATCACGTATCCATGTCCCTACAAAAAGTGTAATGGTAACCTTTTAGTATAGGCTTTGATTAATAAGCTATTAAAGTTTCGTCTGATGAGAATGCGACTGAATTTGAATAGTGGATGAATGATATTTCAACAATAAGTATTTGATGTAGGCTTGTAGGTTAAATTCATTATTCTTAACAAAATACGAAAAGTTAGTTCTTTTCAAGCTTAATCACAACCTTTTATATGTACTAAATAAAATGATCACCATTGAATATACCGGCCCCACCTTCGCCAAGTACGTTGATAGCCACACTTGCTATCCGCCTAATACTTAGTATATATGAAAACGCTTACATAAACAATAAAAAATTTTCTCTTTATTTCGACAAAAAAATAAGTAAAATGAGCATACTTTATTGGCGGATTATAAGCTATAATTGCTTAGGTAGTCGAAATATAATATATTCATTTTTTTGAGGAAGAAGGTTAAACATGCATACGTTAGGAGGCAAGCTTTGGACCAGACAGTATATCATGGCCCTTATGCTTACTTTTTTATTTTTTTTAAGTTTACAATCCTTGTTAGGGGGATTTCCAATCTATGTTACTACATTAAGTAATAACCCGACATATGGAGGGTTAATGACAACAGCATTTATGATTGCTGCTGTTATATCTAGGCTTTTCTTAGGCTTATGCTTACGGTATTTGAATCAAAAAGCGTTATTAATTCTATCTTTAATAGGTATGTTGTTGTTTATTTTTGTGACAACATTCACAAATTCTATCGTTCTATTCACTATCCTTCGCATACTACAAGGAATTGCTTTCGGTTTTATTACTACTTTATTAGCAACAATAACCACAAATTTAATTCCTGACCACCGTTTAGGTGAAGGAATCGGTTATTTTGGCTTAGCTACTAGTGTAGGTACAACAAGCGGACCTTTTTTGGCTATTTCAATGATTAATGTTTATTCATTTGAATCCGTTTTGTACTTTTCTCTTATTCTTATTATAGTGATTACAATTGGTAGTCTTGCGCTTAAAACTTCTCAAAACATAAATCAGCAGGCAGTTAGTAAATTGTCAATTGTTGAATCTGCTTTTGATTCACGCGCTTTTTTACCATGCTTTTTAGTATTATTATTTTATTTTACGTTTGCTGGAGTGGTGAATTTTATTGAAGGCTTAGGAAGTTCTATTGGAGTTGGGGAACAAACCTCTTTATTCTTTCTCATCTTAGTGGCGATGCTCATTATCATTCGCCCATTTTCAGGGAAAATTTTCGATCGCTTTGGACATGCTTATTTAATATATAGCGCAACAATTGCAGCATTTATCGGGTTGTTACTGATTGCATTTGCTAAAGGTGTTTCAACCTTATTTATTGCCGCTGTTTTTTATGGCATTGCATATGGTGTCATGCAACCGACATTCCAAGCTTGGGCTGTTAGCCTCGTACCAAAAGAAAAAAGAGCGACGGCTAACGCCATGAGCTTAAGTTTTATGGATATGGGTTTAGCAATGGGTGCACTACTGCTTGGTATCGCTGCAAACGAAAAGGGATACGGTTTTATGTACATCCTATCTTCTTTACTAGCCGTCGTTATCTTTCTGCTCTATTTTGTTGCTCATATAAGAAGAAAAACCAAATTAACGCCATTGCCATCTCATAACAGAAAAGCTTCGTAAATGGATAATGTCTTGGTATTCTTTGTCATTGCTTTCTTTCTTATCATGTTTCTTATCCATATTTTTTGGGGAAAGTAACGTCATAATCTTCTATAGGCTGAAAGGATAATGACAATGAACTTAAAAGCTGGTAAATTATTTTGGCCAATGACAATGAACGACGTGAAAAAGTATGGCTGCTTGCAGGAGAATAAGAACTGTGATGTGTGTATTATTGGCAGCGGTTCGAGTGGGGCTTTTCTTGCTTACCATTTAGCGAAAGAAAACATTAGAACGATCGTCATTGATAAACGAAAAATCGGTATGGGTAGTTCCTCTGCAAATACTGGATTACTACAATATAGTAATGATAAATCATTTACATCTTATATTAACTCTTTTGGCTTAAGTAAAGCGAAAAAGCATTTAAAAAACTGCTTTGAATCAATATCTCATTATGAAACCAACATTCTGCCAACTTTAGAGGATAATCCAGATTTTTTTAAAAGAAAAAGCTTATATTTTGCATCTAAAAGAGAAGATATGAAAATGCTGAAAAAAGAGTTTGCCAATTTACAAGCTCATCAGTTTCCTGTGCGTTTTTTATCAAGGAGAGATATGAGAGATCGTTGGTCCTTTGAAAAAGAAGGTGCCATTGTTACTGAAGGAGATGCTGAGATTAATATATTTAAAAATATTCACTATTTACTAAGTGCGGCTAGTAAAAAAGGAGTAGAGATTTTTGAAGAAAGTGAAATTGTAGGCCAAAAATGGGGAAAAGATACGGTCAAATTATATACTGATAATAAAAGCGTTATTCAAACGAAATATGTAATTTATGCGACAGGGTATGAAGCTCAGATGGATATAGCTGAAAAAAATGCAATGATTGTGAGCACATATGCTTTAGCTACTAACCCAGTTGATTATCAATGGCCAGAAGATATGTTCATTTGGGAAACTGCCAGACCCTATTTGTATTTACGCCGTACATTAGATAAAAGAATCATTATTGGAGGCCTTGATGAGTCAACTTCAGACTCTAGAAAAAGAGATAGGATGTTAGTTCAGAAAAGGGATCAATTATTAAAACAATTACTTTTGTTGTTTCCCATGTTAAAGGACAAGTTAGAACCTGCCTATTACTGGACAGGCTTTTTTGGAGAGACTCATAATGGCTTACCAATGATCAAACAACATCCGAATTACTCAAACGGGTATTATCTTCTCACATATGGTGGCAATGGCACGGTATACAGTATGATTCTATCGGATTTAATGAAGAAATTTATTGTCAATGGAGACTCAAAGGGTATGGAACTATACTATCATTAGAGTGATATAGTGAGAAAGTTCACACAGTTTGTTTAATAATAGGATTGATTGTAATCACCCTTATCGTTTTGTATAATCACAGATGAGGGTTATTCTATTCTTGACTAAAGTATCAGTCAAGGAAAAATGAAAGACGAAAGGACCAATTAAATGAGTAAACAACAAATAGGTGTTATTGGATTAGCAGTAATGGGGAAAAACCTTGCTTTGAATATAGAAAGTCGTGGCTTCTCAGTAGCTGTTTTTAACCGTTCTTATGAAAAAACAGAAGCATTCTTACAAAATGAAGCAAAGGACAAGAACTTTACTGGCGCTGAAACTATTGAAGATTTTGTTCAATCACTGGAAACACCAAGAAAAATCTTGTTAATGGTTAAAGCGGGTGCAGCGACAGATGCGACAATTGAATCGCTAAAGCCATATCTTGAAAAAGGCGATATCTTAATTGACGGTGGTAATACATATTTTGAAGATACCATCCGCCGTAATCAAGAATTAGCAGAAGAAGGCTATCATTTTATTGGTACAGGCGTTTCTGGTGGTGAAGAGGGAGCTTTAAAAGGACCTTCAATCATGCCAGGTGGTAAGAAGGAAGCATTTGACCTTGTACAACCGATTTTTGAAGCTATTTCTGCTAAAGTAAATGGCGATCCTTGCTGTACATACATTGGTCCAAACGGGGCTGGTCATTATGTGAAAATGGTTCATAATGGGATTGAATATGGTGATATGCAGTTGATTTCTGAAGCTTATTTTATTCTCAAACATGTACTTGGTTTAGAAGCGAATGAACTTCATGAGACATTTGCAGAATGGAACAAGGGTGAGTTAGATAGCTATTTAATTGAAATTACAGCTGATATCTTTACAAAAGTAGATGACGAAACTGGCAAACCACTCGTTGATGTGATTCTCGATAAAGCGGGACAAAAAGGGACAGGTAAATGGACAAGTCAAAATGCTTTAGATCTTGGGGTGCCTCTTCCGATTATTACAGAATCTGTATTTGCAAGGTTCATTTCCGCAATGAAGGAAGAAAGAGTTCATGCGAGCAAGATTCTTGCAGGACCTAAAGAGGACACCTATAGTGGAGACCGTACGGAGTTAATAGAAGCTGTTAGACAAGCATTGTATATGAGTAAAATTGTCTCTTATGCACAAGGGTTTGCTCAAATGCGCGCAATGTCTGATGAACAGAATTGGGATTTGAAATATGGCGATATTGCTATGATTTTCCGCGGAGGTTGTATCATTCGTGCCCAATTCTTACAAAAAATTAAAGATGCTTATGATCGTGAACCAGCATTAGCAAATTTATTATTGGATCCTTATTTTAAGGAAATCGTTGAAAGCTACCAGTCTTCATTAAGAAAAGTTCTTTCTATTGCTATTGAACAAGGTATTCCTGTACCTGCATTCTCGAGTGCTATTGCTTATTTTGATAGCTATAGAACGGCAACATTACCAGCTAATCTACTGCAAGCACAAAGAGACTATTTTGGAGCACATACGTATCAGCGAGTAGATAAAGAAGGAACGTATCATACTAATTGGATGGAAAAGTAAAGAATGAAACTAGAAACGATTACCAGCTTTAGTATGGTATAATGTTAAAGGAAGCTAGAAAGGGAGGTATTTTACAATGAAATTTTTCATTGATACAGCAAATTTAGATGAAATTAAACAAGCATACAAGTTAGGTGTCCTTTCAGGCGTAACAACTAACCCTTCACTTGTAGCTAAAGAAGGCATTAAGTTTGAAACAAGAATTGAGGAAATCCTTCAAACTGTACCAGAATTAGAATCAGTATCTGCTGAGGTCACTCCTTCTGCAGAAACAGCTGAACAAATGATTGCAGAGGCTGAGGAACTGATTAAGATAAATAATGGTGATAAGAACATTACTATTAAAGTGCCAATGACAATGGCAGGCCTTGAAGCAACAAGATATTTATCCAAAAAAGGTGTTAAAACAAACGTCACATTAATCTTTACTGTGAACCAAGCATTACTTGCTGCAAGAGCTGGTGCTACTTATGTTTCACCATTCTTAGGCAGACTTGATGATATCTCAGAAGACGGGATTAACCTCGTTGCTAAAATAGCTGAGTTATTCCGGATTCATCAAATAGATGCTCAAATTATCGCTGCATCTGTTAGACATCCGGATCATGTCACAAGAGCTGCATTAGCAGGTGCTCATATTGCGACAATTCCGTACAAAGTAATTGAGCAGTTAACGAAGCATCCATTGACAGATCAAGGGATGGAGAAGTTCGCTGCTGATTGGAAAACAGTATAAGCTTTTTTAAACCCTCTCCTTCATTTTTAGGAGAGGGCTTTTTGATTAGTCTGTTGTTCTATACGAATTAGAAAATTATTGATTTTGCGTGCCCAACAATCTTGTGAGGAGAATGGGTTACATAGTAATTAGAGCAGAACTAAAAAGAGTATGTGCGCAAGCTTCGATAATGAAATGGGAATATATAGCTGAAAAACATCCTTTTCTCTGTCCATTCACCCTTTCTGGTAAAAGGAAATGGCAGAAAATTTATACATAACTCTTTGCCAAATAATTAAAGACACTCAACATTCGACTTGTGTTCCCCAGTAGAAGTTTGGTTATTCGACTTGTTCATCCTCTGTATGCTTTTCTCTTTCTTGAATAGTCACCCAATCATTGAAACGACCACTTCCTTCGCATCCTGGACAAAAGAGTGTATCAGAATGTAGGGAGTACATAAGGCTAGGATATAATAAAAAGCCTTGTCCGTAGCATTCTGGGCATCTATTACTTCGTTTCATCTTTTCTAAATGTTTATGTTCTCGCGCATTTTTCCATTGATTAAAAGATTTACCTAGACTCATCGGCTTCACCTCTGATCATCGCTTTTTAATGAAGCGATAAATTGTCGTGATGCTAGACAAACTACTGTTAAACTTCATGCTTCAATTATGAAAGGACTTGAATATACCCGTACATCTTATAGCGAGCAAAAGTTTTTAACCATTTCTGTTAATTATTATATTAAAAAGAATTATTTTTGCTCATACTTTATGAGAGGAAATGAAAAATATTTTGTTAGATTAACGAAACTTTCGGGCAGCGAATCTATTTGGTATAATAGAAGAGTATAATAGGTTCAATTCATTTAAAGGAGTCTTGTCAATGGAAGTATTAAATCAGTTGTTATCCACCTATGCATCATTTTTTGATTGGTCAATGTGGAAAGAGGTTCTTACAGATCCTGTTTCTTGGGGATATATAGGTACACTCATTGTCCTAGAAGGTCTATTATCAGCTGATAATGCATTGGTATTAGCCGTTATGGTTAAGCATTTGCCGAAGGAGCAGCAAAAAAAAGCACTTACTTATGGCTTAATTGGCGCTTATTTTTTCAGATTTCTCTTTATCGGTTTAGGTATGTGGCTGATTAAATTTTGGTGGATTAAAGTACTAGGAGCCGCTTATTTAGCTTACTTAGTGATTAAACAATTTTGGCTTAAAACCCCTGAAGAAGATATTGACGGAGTAAAGAAAGACGGTTGGATGATTCGTACTTTTGGTGTTTTTTGGGGAACGGTTATTTCAGTAGAGTTAATGGATTTAGCTTTTTCTGTAGATAGTATATTGGCTGCCTTTGCTGTTTCAGATAAAGTATGGATTTTGTTAATTGGAGGTATGCTGGGTATTTTAATGATGCGTACAGTAGCTAAGTTATTTTTAGTGCTAATTGATAAGATTCCTGAGTTAGAGACAACAGCTTTTATTCTTATTGGAATCATTGCAATTAAAATGTTATTAAGTGTGTTCCATATAGAGATTGGACATCTATTATTTTTTAGTATTATCATTGCAGCCTTCGTTATCACATTTTTTGTTCATATTTATCATAATAAACAAGGTGGACATGATCACGTGGCATAAGAAAAAGGCTAAGATTCCAAAAGGAAAACTTAGCCTTTTTGCTTGTCTTATTTATTAAGAATAGTTTCTTCCACATCTTCAATGATTTGTGTATTCGCTATTGTTCCAGTGTATAACCACCCTGTGTCTCTAGAGAATTCATACACATTCTCATTTTTCACTGCCGGAATATTTGCCCATAATGGATCAGATAAGACTTCTGCACCTTCACCATCGCTATTAATAAAGAATAGGTGGTCAACATCCATATCTGCTAATTTTTCTAATGAAATCGCAGACCAGTTTCCAGTAGCATCTGCTGAAATTTCTTCAACGACAGAAGGAACGGCCATACCTAAATCATTATAAATTACATCACCTGCAGAAAGATCCTTACTTACGACAAATAAACTGTTATTCACTAACCAAATAGCTGCAGCAGATTCACCAGCATGATCTTTTTGTAGCTCCTCTTCAACTTGTGCTGCTTTATCTTCGTACTCTTTAAGAACTTCAGTTGCCTTATCTTCTTTACCGAAGATTTCACCAACTGTTTCAAGTTCTGTACGCCAATCACTATTTTCTTCTTCACCAATCACGTAAGTTGGAGCAATTTTCGCATATTGATCATATTTACCACCTTCAACCATACCTGCTCCATCCATAATTATCAAATCTGGATTTTGACTAGATATAGCTTCTAAAGGTAAATCATGAGCAATTGTAGGTACATCTTTTAAATATTCTTGAAGGTATTCTTGTTTGCCGTTAGCAACTGACCATTGTACAATAGGTGTAATGCCTAAAGCGACAAGATGATCTTCTAAGTATGTAGCAACTACTCGTTCAGGATTAGCAGGAATTGTTACTTCGTTTCCTAATGCATCAGTTAATACACGTTCCTCGGTTTGCTCAGCTGCTTGGTTTGAGTCATTGTTACTATTTTCAGCATCCTCATTACCACAACCAAAAAGGGCAAGAGATGTTGTAATTGTAGCAATTAATAATAAGTTTTTTTTCTTGTGAGATAAAAACAAGATGTTAACCTCCTAAATGAACTATGATATAATTAGCCTATGCAAATGATAACAATTATCACTATCGATTACAAGATATTTCTTGCACAACTTGATGAAAGAGAGATACATAATGGCTTTACTTAATGGAACAAATACGAGTAGAAATCGTTTTTTTGCGATTATGATCGTCACATTTGGTACAATCATCCTTTGTTTATCGATGGCTGTTTCCATTGCTTTTGGTGCAGTGAATATTAATCTTTCAACTGTATGGGAAAGTGTTGTATCATATGACCCATCTAAAACGACGCATCAAATTATTATTAATTTAAGGATGCCTCGAGTGGTGGCAGCAGCACTAGTTGGATCTGCACTTGCCATTGCCGGAGCAATTATGCAAGGGATGACAAGAAACCCACTAGCTTCACCATCCATTATGGGGGTTACCTCTGGGGCTACATTTGCTATTGCAATGGCTTTAGCCTTTTTTACCTCTTTAAGTCCGATTGGAACCATGTTTGCTGCGTTTATCGGTGCAAGCATTGGAGCAGGGCTTGTTTTTGGTATCGGAATGCTATCACGAAATGGGCTGACTCCTGTTAAACTGGCTCTTGCCGGTTCCGCTATTACGGCCCTTTTAAGTTCTATCTCATCTGCAATTGCCATTCACTTTAATGTCGCAAAAGATTTAAGCTTTTGGTATGCAGGTGGTGTGGCTGGTATCCAGTGGGAAAGTGTTGGCCCTGCTATTCCTGTTTTTATTATAAGTATTATCCTAGCAATTATGATTAGCAGTTCCATTACTGTCTTAAGTATGGGTGAAGATGTTGCTATCGGACTAGGGCAAAAGACAGGTTTGATCCGTACAATTGGTTTTTTAGTTGTTTTGCTCTTAACTGGAGCAGCAGTTTCTATATCGGGTACGATTGGATTTGTGGGTCTCGTGATCCCACATATGATTAGGTTTTTAGTTGGAACAGATTACCGCTTAATCATTCCTTGCTCAGCAGTATTAGGTGGTCTACTACTTGTGTTAGCGGATATTGGTGCGAGAATGATTAATCCTCCTTTTGAAACACCAGTTGGTGCTATCATGGCATTGATCGGTGTACCTTTCTTTCTTTATTTAGCAAGAAGGGAGGGTGGAAGATAATGATGTACAAATCTAGAAAACAAAAATGGAAAGTGGTTGTATTCTTTCTAACGATATTATTAGCTTTACTATTCATTGCTAGTTTGAGCTTTGGAGCCAGTTTTATTTCACCCGTTGCTATTTTCAACAGTGTATTATCTTCTACACCTGGTCAATATGATTTAGTCCTTTTCGAATTTCGTTTACCAAGGATTGTTCTAGCCATTTTAATTGGTATTGGCATGGCAGTTTCTGGTGCGATATTACAAAGTGCGACTCAAAACGGTCTAGCTGATCCGGGGATATTAGGAATTAATAGTGGTGCTGGATTTGCTGTAATTTTGTACATCTTTTTTACACAAGGTATTAGATTTGAATCTGAGTTATTACAACTGTATATTCTGCCTATATTTGCATTATGTGGGGCGCTGCTTGCAGCATTTTTGATTTATATTTTCTCGTGGAAAAAGTCTTCTGGTGTTACACCTATTAGGTTAATCTTAGTAGGTATAGGTATTAATGCGGCTTTTTCTGCGTTAATTATTATCCTCCAATTAAAAATGGACCCCCGTTCCTTTACACAAGCAACTGTTTGGTTATCGGGTAATATTTCTGGGGTGAGTTGGAGTTATACTTATGCTCTTTTACCATGGTTAATTGTGCTGTTACCCATTGTGTTATTCAAGGCGAGGTATTTAAATGTTCTTACACTAGGGGATGCGATGTCTACTGGCTTAGGTGTCAATGTCAATCGTCAAAGAAAATGGTTATTATTACTTGCTGTTGGACTAGCTGGTTCTTGTGTGGCTGTTGGTGGTGGCATTTCATTCTTAGGTCTAGTGGCTCCTCAACTAGCAAAAAAACTCGTAGGGCCAAGAAACGAAATTTTATTACCTGTTTCAGCGTTAGTCGGTGCGGTGTTACTACTCTTTTCAGATCTTGTTTCACGTACCATTTTAGCACCTTCAGAAATTCCAATTGGCTTAGTCGTTTCTGCAATTGGCGCACCTTACTTTATTTATTTATTAATTAAAAGCTAAATCGACCATACTATCGTTAACAATAGATGAAGGGTATGAGCACATGGCTAAAAAGGAAGAAAATAATAGTAAGGAAATCGACCATCTCAACTCTATGCTTGCAGCTGTAATGAATTATTTAACAGATGAAACAGTCGAGGAGATAGACTTTGATTATCTTCTTGATTCTACTGAAGGACTGAGACAGTGGTGGAATGAGTATGAAGAACGCCATAAGAAGGAAATTGCAAAAGAAATTAAACAATCTTTAGAGGGTTTATCTTTAAAAGAATTAATGCAAATCAAAAAACAAATCACACCTTAAAGTCTTCACAGTAAAAGTGGAGGCTTCTTTCTTTTTATATATGTAATAAAATTATTTAACATTATTTTTGTAATTAAGAAGCAATTAGTTGTTTTCAACATACGTCTCTGATAATATTTTTTACAGTTCTATACTTTATACATAATGTGAAGGGGAAAAATATGCTTACATTGTTCGTTGGCATTACAATGATACTTATTTACGGCTTAACTTGTTACTATATTGGCTTTAATATATGGCGTTGGTTGAGTAAAACTTTTTCTTTTCGATTCAAAAAAACATTTATCGTGGTTGTTTTTCTTCTTGCAATATCATTTTTTGTTGGATTTGCGATTCATCTGCCGGTCATTGAATGGATTGGTGGATATTGGCTTGTCATTGTTGGCTATGGTATTCTCCTATTACCGATTATCAATTTGCTTTATTTTATTTCAAAGAAAAATGCTAAATTTTTCACTTACTCAGGTTGGGCGATTGTTGCGTTTTTTACGTTTGTTTTTGTATATGGTACATATAATGCATGGACTCCGATTGTGAGAGACTATCAAATAACAATCGATCAACCGACAGAAGCAAAAGAAGGGAAGTTAAAGGTTTTATTAGCGGCAGATTTGCATCTGGGTACGATTATAGGAAATAATCATCTTGAAAAGTTGGTGAAAATAGCGAACCAGGAGAAACCTGATATTATTCTTATACCTGGTGATATTATTAATGATGATATTACCCCATATGTAGAACAGGAAATGAATAAAACGATGGCAAAACTAGAAGCCCCACTAGGTGTTTTTGCTTCTCCTGGTAACCATGATTATTATGGTGGTGATAATGAACAGTTGAAAAAGGAATTAAATGATATCGGTATTCATTATTTAATGGATGAAGCAGAAATTGTAAATGACCAATTTGTAGTAATTGGCAGAGAGGATTTAACGAACCCAAATAGAAAAACCATAGAGGAACTTATTGCTACGAATAAAACAAAAGATTTACCCGTTATTGTATTAGATCATCAGCCTCATGAGATTACAGAAGCACAAGTGGCTGGAGCAGATGTGATATTATCTGGTCATACACATAGGGGGCAGTTATTTCCAGCAAATTTAATTACTGCGAAATTGTTCGAGAATGATTGGGGTTATATGCAAAAAGAGCAATTACATTCTTTTACTACTTCAGGATTCGGATTATGGGGGCCAACACTACGTATAGGATCTCAATCAGAAGTAATGATCATTGAAATAGATTTTCGATAAAAAACCATCTCCAGAGATAATGCTGGAGATGGTTTTCCTATGTTTGTCTATTTAAATAAATTCAGGAGGAATATCATTTAATTTGGTTACTTTCCCATATATCATACTCACCGCTGCCATTACAGCTTGCACAGTAGTAGGCATCGTCGTCCATAAACATATATTCTTGACCAGCAAAATATTGAAATCCTTTTCCACGACAATCAGGGCATTTTTCGAGATCTTTCATCTTCTCTACGTGATTAGCATATCTTGTTTCACGCCACTCGTTAAAAGCATTGAGTAATCCCATGAAAGTCCCTCCTTACTTTTTCTACTAGTTTGCATCAAAGTGTGGAGAGATATACCTACTTTATTTTTTTAATGTGTCTTCACAATTAGAAGTAATCTTTCTCTTTTTAGTAGTCCAAACAAGAAGTGTGGGTAATAAGAAACCACGAACAACAAAAGTATCCAGTAAGATACCAATAGCCATCGTCATTCCGAAAAGATATAATTCCTGTAGAGGTTGTGTGATAAGCACTGCAAAAGTTGCTGCTAATATAACCCCTGCAGACGAGATGACTCCACCTGTTAGCGTCACGCCTTCTTTCACAGCTTGAATCCATTCAACTTCTTTTGCTCTTTCCTTAATTCTTGCTAGCAACATAATATTATAATCAATTCCAAGGGCTACCATAAAAACAAATGTATAGACGGGTATTCGATAGCTGATGGCATCTAGCCCTAGTAAGTATTTAAATATCAACCAACTGAAGCCTAATGAGGCAAAATAAGATAGTAAAATAGTTGCTACCATAAGGAACGCCAATTTAAATGATTTGGTTTGAATTGATAGTAGCCCTATCAGCAGTAGGGTAACAAGTGTTATCAAAACGATAGTATCCCGTTGATTCATCGATTGGATATCAACTAATTTAGCCGTTTGTCCGATTAAATATAGTTGAGTTTCTTCAGAATCAAAACCAGCATTTTTCATTAACTCATCTTTTTGTTGCAACAAGCTTTCCACCGTATCCATACTCGATTGTTCATAAGGGTGATCATCTAGTATAATTTGAAAGGAAAAACTATTTAGAGAATCTGATTGAAAACCTTTTGGTAATGATACTTGTTCAGATACCATCTCATCTGTAATGGAAGGCGAAATAGTTGATATTCCTTCTGTTTCTTCTATACTTTTTGCCAACGCCTGCAAACTTGCTACATTTTCTCCAACATTGTTTGTCGCAATTTGATCTTGATGTACTAACACTGTTAACGGCGCTAATTGTCCGGCTGGATAGTTCTCTTCTAAGATTTCGAAACCTACACGTGAGGATAAATCTTCGGGAAACGATTTTAATAAATTATAAGAAGGACTAATCGTGCTGAATTGATAAGCACTAAGCCCAAAAATAATTAATAGTAAAACAGCCATTCTTTTTGGGTATGTCACAATCAATTGACTAGCTTTTTCCCAAAACGGATGCTTATTAGTATCTGCTGCATCCATTTGAGGAATAAATGGCCAAAAGGCTTTTCTTCCAAATAAGGCAAACATGCTGGGAATCAAGGTTAAACCTGCTAATAAGATTAATATGACAGCTACAGCAAACACTGGTGCAAAATGATTATAGGGCTTAAAAACAGTAAAAAATAATGTCAGCATTGCCATTAAAATAGTACCGCCACTAAAGAAAATAGGCTCAGCTAAAGGTGTAGCCGCATGGTGCATCGCTTCATAATGAGACGGATATTTCTTCAATTCACTTCGATACCTAGAAAAAATAAAAAGACTATAATCAGTTATGACAGCAAATAGAAGGACGAGCATAATAGAGATACTGGCACTATCGACAGTAAACCAATCCCATTTTCCTGCTATACCAAGGATGCGGTCAATCACACCATATGCGATTAAGGCAATTATTACTGGTATGATTGCAATGATTGGTGAACGGTAAATAACCATCAGTAAAAAGAATATTAGTAAGATGGTTGTAATCATAAGCACAAAGTCTGCATTTTTAAAAAGGGTCACTGTATCAGCGGATATACCTGCTGGTCCTGTTATTTCGAACTGAATATCTGTTGCTCCCATTCGTGTGAATTGTTTACGTAAAGAGTCAAATGCCTGATTAGCGACATCAGAATCTATATTTTCTTTTAAAGATGCATTTATAATTAAAGTGGATTGATCTTTAGAAAACATTTGATTTTGTATAGATTCATTAAATTGATGAAAAGGGAGGGCAGAAGAAAATGCTTCTGGCTTGTCATCAGTTGTTAACCATTCACTAAAAGAAGTAATTTTTTCTCGATCTTCAACTTTAAGACCACCTTCACGGTGGAAAACGAGTAAAGCAGTTAATCCATCATCTGATGGATATTCTTCTTCATATAAGTCTTGAGCGATTTCTGATGGCATTTTGCCAGATATACTGCTTTCACTACTATTTGAAGCATATTCTTTCGAACCAGGTGCAGTAAAACTTAATAGGATCATAATGACGATCCAAAAGAATATGACCCATTTAGCTCCTTTTTTACTGCTGGAAAATTGCACGATTTTTTTTAATGATTTCATTATTCGTTTCATCTCCTTCAAAATCAATCCTATCTAGCTAATTTGAACGGAGAATGAACATTAGATGACATTTGATTTAGCCTAAGCCAACGTAAGCAAAGAAAATAAAAAAACATGTTAGATTATTTAACAAAATAGATGCAGAACGAAAAGAATCATAATATAGTAAGTATATAATCCTAAGCCCCACTTGGGAGGAAGCCTGATAACTATTGTTATCAGGCTTTTTTTGATCGTTGTGGTTACCGTCTGAAAAATTTAGTCATTTTAGAAATGAAATGATGGAAATATGACAATTTTGATAGTGGGGAAGTTCTCTTATGAGAATGAAGAAAAAATTAATTATATGCCTACATGAATCCAAACGCAAGATGAGCTTAACCGAGGTAAAACAACGTGTTCTGAATAGAAGGAATGAACGAATGATTTTTATTACAAAGTACAATATATAACGCTCGTTTAATATGTTATATCGAATTTTCTTAAATTAAATGCTATGTAATTGTTGATCCACAGCGGATAATACTTCTCCAATCTTCCTCTCATTAATGACTAAGTCAGCATAATGATCGAGATCGGTTGATTCTTCATTAATGATTATTAACTTTGCTCCTGCTTCTTTTGCGATTAAAGGAAATTGATTGGCTGGAGCTACAGAAAGAGAGGAACCTAAAACAATAAAAAGATCGCAGGATGAAGAGAGATGTGACGCATCTTCGAAAGCTTTATTTGGTAACTGCTCACCGAATAGTACGATAGAGGGTCTTATCTTACCACCACAGTGACATTTGATTTGTTGCTTTATAAAATCGTCTCTATCCTTTGTCTCCCCACAGCTTTGACAGTGAAATCTTTTTAAAGTACCGTGCAGTTCTGCTACATGTGTAGAACCTGCTTCTTGATGTAGACCATCAACATTTTGCGTAATAATACCTTCAATTAACCCTTGTTTTTCCCATTGTGCAAGAATGCTATGCCCTTTATGAGGCTTTACAAGCTGTACACTGTTCACTCTTTCTTGATAAAATTGCATAAAATCACTGAGCTGATTGTTCAATGCGTCAATACTAGCTAATTGCTTTGGGTCGAATTGCTTCCATAATCCTGTAGATGAGCGGAAATCTGGTAAACCACTTTCTGTAGACATACCAGCCCCGGTAAAAACAACTGTTGCATGTGCATTTTTCAGCCACTTTGTTAACATATCCAATTCATCTCCGCCTTTCATTACTTTTTATTATTATAGACAATCAAGTATCGAAGGAAAAGAAATTCAGACTATGGCTAGTTTTTAGATGATGATATTTGATATTAACTATAGCGTTTGTTTAAAAATTTGATGATATAATGGCCATACACACCACAGATCAATCAATGTGAAAGCTTCATAAGAGTTAATAGATTGGGGGATTTGTAAAATGATAAAAACAATTGATATTACTGACTTTGAGTCAGCTCAAGAGGTGTTCTCCATTCAAATCGCAGCATATAAAATAGAAGCTTCGATTATTGGTTCATATGATTTACCCCCATTAAAAGAGACAATAGAAACGCTGCAAAATTGTGGGGAAACTTTTTTTGGTTATTACAGCGAAGAACGGTTATATGGGGTTATATCAATCGAAATTGATAGGCATGTGATAGAGGTTTGTCGTTTAGTGGTCCACCCAATCTTTTTTAAAAAGGGCGTTGCACAAGCACTATTAAACTTTATTGAGGATGAAAACAAGTCAAAAAAACTGAAGGTTTCGACAGCAACTAAAAATACACCAGCAGTCAATTTTTATAAAAAAAATCGTTTTCAATTGGTGGACGAGAAGATAGTAAGTGAGCATATTACTTTGGCTTTTTTTGAAAAAAGCGAGAAAAAGCTTGATTGATAAAACGAGTTTGAAATTGAAAACTAATAAAGTCGCCCACCGAGCAGACTTTGTCACTAGGTGGGCTACAAGGCGAAGCAAACTGGTTTTAGCGGGAAAGAAATTTTTATTCGTTAATATCTTATGATATCAGGACAAGTATGTGCATCATACGAATAAAAAAATACGAAAAATCGGTATGTAAAACAATAAGAAAGGGATTGAACAATGTTCAATCCCTATTTCAAAAGGGGGGGAATTTGTTTATGTCCTAGCTGTATTATTAATATACACATAAAATATGAATAACCTATGAACGCAAGATGAAAAAAGCGTTAACTTTTTGGAGGGGGAAGAGAATGACAACGATTTGTTTGATTAGACATGGAGAAACCGATTGGAATGCTGCGAGAAGAATTCAAGGTAGAACGGATATTATGCTAAACGAAAAAGGAAAGCAACAAGCGAAGCAATGTGGAAACTATTTTTCTGGAACGGATGCAGATGTAATGATTGTAAGTCCCTTGAAAAGAGCCCGACAAACAGCAGAAATTATAAATGAGAAGCTGCAATTACCCATTGTTATCATGGATGAATTTATTGAAAGATGTTTTGGAGAAGCAGAGGGAATGACTTATGAAGAAAGAAAAGAGCAGTTTCCATCACATAATATCCCGGGGTATGAAAGTGATAAAATATTAATGGAAAGAATAAAAATCGGTTTATCAACCATTCATTATCAATATCCTTATAAAAAAGTCCTTCTTGTTGCACATGGTGCGGTGATTGGCATACTACTAAATCATTATTCAAAAGGTGAAATTCACCAAAAAAGAGACCGGTTATTAAATGGTTGCATTAATACAATTACTTTAAAGAAAAAAGACTGGCTCATAAAAGAATATAATATAACCCATCATCTATATGATTGAAATGACTTTGAAAAGGATATAAAACTTAAATAAAAATAGTTGTTCATTTTTCGAAAGAAATCTTGCTTAGTCTCGCTATAATTATAGTAGCGATTAACCGAAATAAAGGAGGGGGCAACTATGGTTATAGGCGAGGAAAAGGCAAGGGAGTTTTATCAAGCTTTAGTTGACAGAAATGCAAAATATGATGGTATTTTCTTTGTAGGCATAAAAACAACCGGTATCTTTTGTCACGCGACCTGTTCGGCAAGAAAGCCTAAGTATGAGAATTGTGAATTCTTCTTAACTGCAGAGGAAGCATTATTAGCAGGATATCGCCCTTGCAAGCGGTGCACACCATTATTCTATCCAAATAGTATTCCTAAAGAAATTGAGAAATTAGTTGTAGCCGTTGAGGCAAGCCCGGAAAAAAGATGGAAGGAAGCAGATTTTCGAGAAATTGGTATCCATTCGGCAACTGCCAGAAGAAAGTTTAAAGAAATTTATGGTATGACATTTGTGCAGTACGCCCGCTCAAGAAGAATGGGTATCGCCTTTAAAGAAATATTAAATGGAAAAAAAGTCATAGATCAACAAGTATCACTCGGGTATGATTCATCGAGTGCGTTTAATGATGCATTCTCAAAGATTATCGGTAGATCACCTAAGAGAGCTTCTTTATCGATATTATATGCAAATATTTTATCAACACCTCTAGGGCGGATGATCAGTATTAGTGATGAAAAGTATTTATATTTATTGGAATTTGTTGATAGACGTGGACTTGAAAAAGAGATAGAAAACTTAAGAAACAAGCAAAATGCGCGAATTCTACCAGGGTATACAACGATTAATAGAAACCTAGAAGAGCAGCTCAAGCTTTATTATGCTAAACAACTTCGACAATTTACAATCCCTCTTTTCCTTCAAGGAACTCCTTTTCAACTGGAAGTATGGTCTCTTTTGCAAAAGATTCCTTATGGACAAACTGTATCTTATCAGGATATTGGTCAGCTATTAGGAAGTAGCAATTACGTGAGGGCTGTCGGAAATGCGAACGGAGCCAATCAAATAGCCATTATAATACCGTGTCATCGCGTGATTAAAGCAGACGGTAAATTAGGTGGGTATGGCGGAGGAATAGAAAGGAAGGAGCATCTTTTACGTCTAGAGACCGAGAGTGAAATAAAATGAGTAACTGATTGGATATTTTTCTATTCACAAAAGAAATTTACGTAAATTTTTAAAAAATTCTCGGATTTCCCTCAAATTTGATTCATTTTAGTGTATTATCGGAATTGATAAGGAATTTTTCCTTAATGATTTAATAGAGGGAGAGATCATTATGACCGTTTCTTTTAAAGGCGAAGCAAAAGAAATAGCTACTGAATTAACACTGTTTAGACGTGAGCTTCATGAGTATCCAGAGCTAAGTGGCGAAGAAGTACAAACATCTTCGAAAATACAACAGAAATTAAACGATTATCAAATACCATATCAAACTGGTTTTGCTAAAACTGGTATTCTAGCAATTATTAAAGGGGCAAAACAGGGACCGACAGTATGTTTAAGAGCGGATATTGATGCCCTACCGATTGAAGAACAAAGTGGTGTCTCTTATTCTTCGAAAGTAAAAGGTGTGATGCATGCTTGTGGTCACGATAGCCATGCAGCAATGTTATTAGGAGCTGGAATTATTTTAAATAAACATAAAGGCAACATATCCGGCACAATCTTGCTCTTATTTCAACCAGCGGAAGAAAAGTCTCCAATAGGTGGAGCGAAAATCATGATGGAAGATGGTGTATTTGATGAATATAAACCGTCTGTTATTATTGGTCAGCATGTATGGCCAGACCTTCCGCCAGGTCAAATAGGAGTTAGACCGGGACCAATGATGGGTAACTCTGATCGATTTTCTTTGAAAATCACTGGTTCAGGCGGGCATGCAAGTATGCCCCATACGACAATAGATGCAATTATTATAGCGAATCAAGTAATTACAATGTTGCAAACGATCGTAAGCCGAAACATTGATCCGCTAGAATCGGCGGTAGTCACAGTTGGTAAGGTGTCTGGCGGTGTTGCCCATAACGTCATTGCGGAAGAAGTAATTATTGAAGGTACAGTAAGGACTTTAACAGATAAGGTAAAAACACAAGTGAAGAATCGTTTTCATCAAATCGTAACAGACACTGTTAAGGCGCTAGGTGGACGTGTCGAAATCACATACCTTGATGGTTATCCTTCCACAGTAAACACTCCGGAATGGGCTGAAAGAGTAAAGGAAACAGCGGCAAAATTTGTAGGTAAGGAAAATGTCCCAGAAGTCGCACCCTCAATGGCAGGAGAGGATTTTGGCCGCTTTTTAAAAGAATATCCAGGTGTATATTATTGGCTAGGTTGTTCAATAGGAAATAATCAAAAGCCGCTTCACAACCCTTCTTTTCAACTTGATGAAAACATTTTGCCGATCGGTATGGAATTAATGGCTCAAGTTGCCATTGATACAATTGAACAATTACAAAGTAAGGGTTTATAGGAGGAATTTTTTTCAATGGAAGCATTCATAAAAGACATCACCCCGTATTTAACTAAAATGAGAAGAATGTTTCATGCATATCCAGAGGTAGCGTGGACAGAGTATGTGACAACTGCAAAAATTGCTGAAGAGATAGAAAAGCTTGATTTTGAAGTAGAGATGGGACAAGCGATTCTCCATCCACATACAAGAATGGGGTTGCCAACAGAAGATCAGATAGAAAAAGAAGAACAAAGAGCGATGGAAGCGGGCATAAATAAAGCGTATTTATATTTAATGAAAGGTGCTTTTACCGGACTTAAAGCTTATTTCGACACTGGTCGAAAAGGAAAACATATTGTTCTACGATTTGATATTGATGCCCTGCCGATTAATGAAGCAGAGGATGAAGCACATTTTCCTTTTGTGCATGGGTTTCATAGTAACAGAGCGGGATATATGCATGCGTGCGGTCATGATGGGCATACCGCCATTGGTTTAGGTGTGGCGCATTTTATTCATGAAAATCGCCATCAATTAAACGGCCGTTTCACCTTGTTATTTCAACCTGGAGAAGAAGGCGGACGAGGGGCAAAGCCGATGGTGGATAAAGGCTTGTTAGATGATGCCGATGTCTTTTTAAGCGGACATATAGGGATCCACTCGTTAAACATTGGTGACATCGTTGCAACAACAGATCAGTTCTTAGCGAGTACAAAGATAAACGTTGAATATTTTGGCAAATCAGCACATGCTGGATTAGAGCCAAATGAAGGCAGGAATGCTCTATTAGCCGCTGCAGCCTCTTCATTACATTTAAATGGTATTACGAGACACGCAAGTGGTGCGACGCGCATCAATATAGGAACACTAGAGGCTGGAAGTGGCCGAAATATTATTGCTGATTATGCGAAAATGCAATTAGAAACCCGAGGTGCTTCAACTGAACTTAATGAAGAGTACATGGTCCTCGAAGCCATGAGAATTATTCAAGCCAGTGCAGCACTATATGATGTCACTACAAATGTTGAAATCGTTGGGCAAGCGCCAAGTGCAGTGTATCAAGAAGAATGGGTGGATTTTATTAATGAGGCAGTGAAAGCCAGTACAAATATTAAAAATGTGATCCCAAAATTACCTCTAGGGGCTTCTGAAGACGCTGCCTTTATGTTAGAGAAGGTGAGGAATAATGGGGGAGCGGCGAACTATATGTTATTTGGAACACCGCTCGCTGCTGGACATCATCATCCATGTTTTGATTATGATGAAAAGGTACTGCCTATCGCCGTTGAATCAATTTGTCGTGTGATTTTAGGATGGCAATAAGTTAAAAAGAACGAACCTTAACCAGTCATGTTAAAATAAGGCTATATTGTTTAATTTGTTGGAGGCAGGTGCGTTGGATGAAAATTCGAGTGGGGGTTATTGGACCAAAAGATTCAGTTAAAATGATTATAGATACAGGGGCGGACTACGGCGAACTTCACTTTATTCCCTTTGTGTATGAATCGACTGAAGAAACTGAGCAAATTATTATTAGAAATAGAGAATGGGTTGATCAGTGGCTTTTTTCAGGACAGGCGCCATATTTTTATGCATTATCCAAGAAAGTGATTACAAAAAAAGAAGCGAGTTATATTCCTTTAAGTGGTGCGAGCCTGCTTGCTGTCTTAGTAAAGGTTTTTTTAGATAGCGATCAAGTGCAAAAGCGTTTTAGCTTGGACACTATTCAAGAAGAAGAAATGGATAGAGGACTCGATCCGTTAGTGAGGAATCGAGTCCTTTTCCAGATGAATTCTTACGATGGATATATGCCGGCTGAAGAAATTATTGCTTTTCATAAAGAATTATATGAAAGTAACAAAGTCGATGTGGCTATTACTTGTTTGAATAAGGTGTATAAAGAATTAACGAAGATGAATATCCCAACTTATCGCATTGAGCAATCTGAACTAACGGTCAGACGTTCTTTAGAAACGATTAAAGAAAAGGGGCAAGCATCATGGTACCGGAAATCACAGCTTGTCATTATTGGTGTCGAACGCATCGTTGCTTCTTCTGAAAGTGAAGAAAGAAGGCGATCCTTCCGGTTAAAGCATCAAGAACTAGAACTAAAAAAAGTCTTGCTTGACGTTGGTGAACAAATGAATGGTTCGATAGTCCAAATGGATGATGGCGTTCACTATATTTTTACTACGCGAGGAGAACTTGAGCTATTTATGCGAGACCAATCGATGTTGACGATCAGTGAAGAGATTTTTGTTCATAGTCGGTTACGTGTTCGCATAGGTGTAGGCTTTGGATTAACGGTATTAGAGGCTGAGGAAAATGTGAGCATGGCTTTTTCTCATGCTCGTGAATTTAAGGGTCCTATCGTTATCTCTGTTAATGAAGAAAAAGAATTAACGATTATTAATAATGAAAGAGAAGAAATAAGTTTTCATTCAAGGATTTACGGAAATGATTGGGAAAAAATATTTAAAGATGCAGGTATAAGTAGTAAGGTTGTTGCAAAAATTGAGTCTTTATCATTACATTATCAAAAAAATAAGATCACTTCTCAAGATTTATCTCATTGGCTAAAAAGCACTGATCGCAACGCAAGAAGAATCTTGATGGAGATGGAAAAGATAGGTTTAGCTGAAATTATTGGAGAAGAGACAGGTCATAGAGGGAGACCACGAAAAATTTACCAATTAAACTTTAATCAGTTTGCCAAACAATAAAAAAATAAATCCGTATGATTTGAACCTAAACACTAGAAATATCACTTATTTCCAGTTGTTTAGGTTTTTATTATCGTTTAAGTTAAATAACACCTAACAAAAGGCGAACATTGAGAATGATTATCAACCATATAATTCCTATATATTCTTTTATTTGTAAATAAAAATGATATTTATTAGAAAATTACTAAAAAAGACAAAAAAGATTAAAAAAAGACTATTCACAATATAAATGTGATGATATAATAACGGAAATGTTAAGGAATAGTTCCGTTATTAAAGGAGTGGATAATGTATGAAAGTAGAACATGAAGTCAAACAGTCAAGAATAATGACTGGATTCTTAAATGGAATTGAAAAACTAGGTAACAAATTACCTGATCCATTTTTCATTTTTGCATTTTTGGCAATAGTTGTTATTATCGCGTCAGCAATCATTAATTCTTTAAATGTAACTGTCGTTCATCCAGGAACTTCAGAAGAGCTAGCAATTAAAAGTTTACTATCAGGTGAAGGAATTCAGTTTATTTTAACTGAAATGCTCAGTAACTTTACTGGCTTTGCTCCGCTAGGTTTAGTACTAGCTATGATGTTAGGAGTAGGTCTTGCTGATAAAGTTGGACTACTTGAAGCTGCGATTAAAAAAACCATGTTAAGTACGCCAAAATCATTAGTCACTTATGCAGTTTTTTTTGTTGGAATTTTAGGTAATATTGCTTCCGATGCTGCATTTGTCTTAATACCTCCTTTAGCCGCAATGATATTTTACACAGTGGGAAGACACCCGTTAGCGGGTTTAGCTGCAGGTTTTGCTGGGGTAGGAGCAGGTTTTACGGCTAATATTATTGTTGGTGGAACAGATGCACTATTAGCAGGTATTACTTCTGAAGCTGCTAAAGCAGTAGACCCTAGTATATCAGTATCGCCTGTTGATAATTGGTATTTTATGTCAGTTTCTGTCGTTATTTTAACACTTATCGGTGGCTTGATAACTGAGAGAATTATAGAACCAAGGTTAGGAAAATATGATGGAGAATTAAAGAAAGAGTTTGAACCAGTTACTCAATTAGAGTCAAAGGCTTTAAAAAATAGTGTCCTAGCAGGTGTAATTTATTTAATTGTGTTATTCACAGCACTTTTTTGGCCAAATTCGCCTTTAAGGAATGAAGAAGGTGGTATTATACCTTCAACATTTTTAAGTGGAATTATTCCGATCATACTATTATTCTTTATTGTAATGGGTACCGCATATGGGGTAACTGTTAAGAAGATTCAAAAATCTACTGACATACCAAAGTTTATGGGTTCAGCAATGAAAGATATGTCCGGTTATATTGTGTTGATTTTCGCAGCTTCTCAATTTATTGCTTATTTTAACTGGAGTAATTTAGGGACTTTAATTGCAGTAAGAGGAGCGGATTTACTTACCTCATTAAATTTGACTGGTTGGTTTGTTATTATTCTATTTGTATTTTTTACAGCGGGATTAAATTTATTAATATTTAGTGGCTCTGCACAATGGGCGCTGCAAGCACCAATCTTTGTCCCAATGTTTATGTTATTAGGTTTTAACCCGGCTTTTGTACAAGTAGCCTATAGAATTGCTGATTCTTCTACTAATGTCATAACTCCTTTGAATCCGTATATATTAATTATTCTTGCCTATATGAAAGAATATGATAAAAAGGCAGGCTTAGGGACATTAATTTCAATGATGTTACCATACTCAATCGCCTTCCTTTTTACATGGGTCATCTTGCTTGTATTATTTGGTTTACTTGGTATTCCGTTTGGTCCAGGGGTGGGAATGTTTCTCTAATATTTTATTAATGCTAAATGATTAAAGTAGAATGACTCTCGCTTTCTGAGTGAGAGTCATTTTGTCTTTTGCATAAAAATCTTATTAGGATAAGTATAAAAGAAGCTATAATTGTTAATATAGACATGTTATTTTGGAGTTCAAATCAGTTATTCTTTTAATATTTTGTCTTACTATTACCCAAAAATTTAGTAAGAGGGTGGGTTTATTAATGGTTAGTTTCAGAGATATACACGATGATGGTAATTTAATAGCAGAGAAAGCCAACTTTGAACACTATGGCACAAAACAGTTCTATTTTAAATATGATGCAAACTTTATTCAATTTAAAATAAATCCTAGTTTGCAAGTATTTCAACTGGCACAGAGGTATTTAGAAGACTATCAGAAAGAGCATAAACAAGAACATTTGAAGTTTTATTTACCAGCAGACGAAATGATTCAAGAGGATGTTTTATTATACCTTTATCAACAATTTTATACGATCGGGTGTCAGGAGTTATATGAAATTAAACCTCTTCAATTTATCTATAAAGATAGAAAGAACGAAATCGTGGTTGAGGAAGTGACAAATGATAATTTACGAGAATATCTACTATTGCAGAGAAACTTTGATCAAGATTATGGTGAGGAATATGTGAATCTTAATAGAAGCATGCATTCCTATCATTATAATGCAAAAGATACGTTACAGTTACTCGCATATGATCATGGTGTGCCAGCAGGTTCATTACAAGTATTTTTTAATAAGTGTACGTGTACAGCTGAAATTGATAATGTAGGTGTGTTACCAGCTCACCGATTAAAGGGGATTGCTGCAAGTTTGCAATATGAAGTAATGAAACGATTTAGCAATCATAGGGTTATACTTGTAGCCGACAGCAATGACACGCCAAAGGATATGTATCGCAAACAAGGGTATAAAAAAGTGAGTTTTCGCTATGAAGTAATGAAGTTATTATAAGTAGTAGTTTTTTTAGATTAAACACGTATTGTCATAAAAACTCAACAAACGGATATTAATAAATCTGCAGGCGGTGAGAGTAGCCATCTGCAGATCATTTATAAAGAAGTAAATTTTGATCATGGTAGAAGCGAGAGAACAGCAAAAAAATGCATAATCGAACCAGCGAGAATAAAAACATGCCACAATGCGTGATGGTACTTAAATCCTCTCCATACATAAAATATTGAACCAGCAGTGTATAGTACGCCACCGATAATGAGGAAAATCATTCCTTGTTTGGGTAAGTGTGTAACCAAGGGCTCCCAGGCAAATATAATTAGCCAGCCCATCAAAACATATAGTAATGTCGAGAAGACTAAAAACTTTTTAACAAAAAAACATTTGAAAACCGTACCAGCAATCGCTAGCCCCCAAACAAGACCAAATAAAGTCCATCCTAAGGGTCCTTTAACTGTTATAAATAGAAACGGTGTGAACGTTCCAGCAATAAAAAAGTAAATGGAAGAATGATCGAGAATCTCAAATACATCCTTTGCTTTTCCAGCAGGTAAACTATGTAGCAAAGTTGATGAGAAATATAAAATAACCATCGTTGTACCAAAAAGAACAAAGCTGACAATATGCCAAGCTGTTCCATATAAGGATGAGAAAACAGTTAAAATGACCAGAGCCGCAATACTTAATAGCGCACCAATTCCGTGTACGATCGCGTTGGCGATTTCTTCTCCCTTTGAAAAAATATGTGTTTCCAAGTAGTATTCACCCATTCTTTATCCAAAATCATAATTCTAGTATAAACATATTTTACGCTGATAAAAAGTCGAAAGCTTTCATTATAAAGAAAAACTTCACCGAACGAAAAGGGGGAAGGGTCTGGTCTAACGGCAGAGAGTTTAAATGCTTGGAGAATATTTGGTGTTATCCATCCTTGAGTCAATGCCAATTTAAGCCGCGGTATTACGTCAGTTGAAGCATTCATCCAACTTGTTTCATAATGGTTACTGAAAGAGAAGCTCGACATTGCTTATTTACTAAACTTGCAGTTTCCATTTAGGTTGACATTTATTGATAAGATGATAACATAACTTTGAAAGCATAATTGAATAAATCCACTAGGGGTGCCTTTAAAAGGCTGAGATTAAAGTGTAATAACTTTAAGACTCTTAGAACCTGATCTGGTTGATACCAGCGTAGGGAAGTGGCGTATATAAATTTAGTTAACATTATAACTATAACTAAATGAATAATGTATACAGTAACCACTTTCTTATAGGAAGTGGTTTTTCGCTTTTCTGGATTTTTTATGCTCGATAAAAAAAAGAGAAGAGGTAGAAATGATGACAACAAAAGAAACGTTTACACAATCGTTAAGGAAAGAAGTACATGATATATGGGAAGCGAATTTTGAACACCCTTTCGTTAAAGGAATTGCTAAGGGAGATTTACCAATTGAGTGTTTCCGCTTTTATGTGTTACAAGATTCTTACTATTTATCACATTTTGCTCGTGTGCAAGCAATCGCTGCTTCTAAAGCAGAGAATTTATATATGACCTCAAGAATGGCCTCGCATGCGCAAGGTACCTATGAAGCTGAACTAGGGTTACATAACAAATTTATGGAGGTATTAAAAGTTTCTGAAGAAGAGTTAAACCAGTTTAAACCCGCTCCTACTGCCTATGCATATACATCCCATTTATATCGTGTAGCAGAGACAGGCACAGTTGGCGAGGTCATCGCTAGTTTGCTTCCGTGTTATTGGATTTATTATGATATTGGGCAGAGCTTTAAAGGGGCAAAACCAAAAGAAGAAATCTATCGTACCTGGATTGATACATACGGTGGAGAATGGTTTGTTAAACTTGTACTGGAACAAATTCATCATCTTGATCGGCTTGCTGAAATGGCATCTGAAACAGAAAAAGAAAAAATGAAAATGGCATTTACCATTAGCTGTCAATATGAATTAGCTTTTTGGGAAATGGCTTATACCCAAGAAAAGTGGCTAAGTGATAAAACATATGCATAAAACTTCATAAATGAAAGCAGGAATAGTGTTAACAGAATAAGGTTAGTTCATACTAACTCAATTCTGTTAACATCATACCCTTTATAATCGTTGTAGTATCAGGTTTGTTTATGGAATAAAGACAATTTGCCGTATCGGATTTTCCTAAAAAGAAGTTCGGACTTCAAAAACTACTCATCTAGTCAATAGAAATGACTTCTACTTCTCCACCCTCATAGACATATAAACTTCCTATATATATATAATGACAATAAGCGTATAATGAGAGACGAATGTTAAATTGAGGAAGGCGTTTTAAAAATGAATAAACAACAAAGTAAGTACAGATGGGTTGTATTTGGTGTTTTACTTTTAGCCTATTTATTTATGGTTAGTCAAAGAACAGCACCTGGTTTAATTACTGATCAATTAATGGAAGAATTTCATTTAACTGCAGCAACGATTGGGCTGATAACGAGTATTCAATTTTTTGCTTATGCTGGATTGCAAATTCCCATCGGATTATTCTCTGATAGATTTGGTCCCAATGTATTTCTAGTCGCTGGAACACTGCTAAACGGGCTAGGTACCATCCTGTATAGTTCGGTAGATAATAGTTATATGCTCATCTTTGCTAGGTTATTATGTGGAATTGGCGATGCTACTATATGGGTCAATTTAGTTCTTGTATTGAGCATTTGGTTCAAGCAGCAGGAGTTTTCGATGCTAGTGGGATTTGCCGGAATGACCGGAAGTTTAGGATTCTTATTAGCAACAGTTCCTTTTAGTTCGACCATTTCTCTATTAGGGTGGCGACTTCCATTTTTAATTGTTGGCATTGTAATATTCACCCTTGGTATGGGGCTTTATGTTGTTTTAATAAAATATCCTAAGAAGAAATTTCAAATGGAAGAAGAAAAAAATCAAAAAGAAACAAATGAACCGTTATTAGTCATCATAAGAAGATTACTTGTCAATCGCCAAGCTTGGGCGACATTCCTTTGTCACTTTGGTGTAGTGGGCACATATATCGGCTTTATTGGCTCTTGGGCAGTTCCCTATGGTATGGACATTTACGGTTTATCACGATCAAGTGCAAGTGAAGTAATTATGTACGGCTTATTTGGTGCCATTATCGGAGCACCATTAACAACCTATCTATCTACTTTTTTTGACAGAGTCAAAGCACCGTATGTCATTGTGCAGATGCTGTCGGTTTCTGCTTGGATCACTTTAGTATTGATGGGTGGAGAGCCACCATATTTATTATTCATTCTTTTATTCGTAATCATAGGTTATGCAAATGGTGCCAGTGCTCTAACCTTTACAGTTGTTAGACAGTCCTTTCATATAAAGGAAGTGGGGCTTATTTCCGGTTTCGCTAATACGGGAGGCTTTCTTAGCGCAGTGTTGCTGCCAGCAATTTTTGGAAAAGTATTGGACCATTTTGCTAATTTTGACGTTATAACCGCTTATCAATATGGACTTTATATTCCTTTAAGCTTTGCGATTATTGGGTTAATTGGAGTATTCATGTTATATGAGCCAACAGTATATCGTCAAAAACTTAAAATGAGTCAAATGAAAAAATCGGTTGGTTAACAATCGATTTTTTTATTTAGCTAATAAAAAATGAAGAACAATCATCACTTAAAAGGCAGTCGAGTGGATACCTGATTTGTTCACCATCTATCGTCTTTAGAGAAATGTTACTGAAAGTGTAAAATTGATCTTTTTTTATCAAATATTTCTTCATAACAATTGAAAAAATTGGATATTTGTTGTAAGATAGTTTATATTATTAATCTAATTTTAATAGATAACATATTTGTGAAATATAATAGTTACATATAGTAATAATTAAGAACATTCATACTTTGATGATTGGTTGTGTTGATGATGGCGGGAGAACAGAGAAGAAAAAAAAGAAATAAAAAAATGGTTTTTCGGATTAATTTAATGTTTTTTGCAGTATTTATACTCTTTTCGATTCTAATCTTCCGCTTAGGTATTGTTCAAATTGTTTACGGAGAGAATTATAAAAAAGAGATTGAACGGGAAGTGGAGGTGCCAGTAGCAAGCACGGCACCTAGGGGGCAGATCTATGATAGTAAAGGAAGACTGGTTGTAGGGAATAAACCCCAATTAGCCATAAGTTATACTCGCTCCCAATCTACAACACAAGAAGAAATGATTCAGACATCAGAGCTTTTAGCGAAGATGATTAAAAAAGACACGGAAGAAGACTTGAAGGCGATTACTGAAAGAGATAAACAAGACTTTTGGATAATAAAGTATCCGAATGAAGCAGCAGAAAAAGTATCGGATAAAGAAAAAGATAAATTGCTAGCAAGTGATATGTCATCAAAAGAAGTAGATGACGAAATATATAAACGAACGCGGGAACGAATAACAGAAGAAGAACTGAATGCTTTTAAGAAGGATGAACTAGAAGTTTTAGCGATATTTCGAGAAATGGCAA
The DNA here is from genome assembly GCF_038006865.1 of Cytobacillus sp. FSL R7-0696. Lineage (NCBI taxonomy): Bacteria > Bacillati > Bacillota > Bacilli > Caryophanales > Bacillaceae > Cytobacillus > Cytobacillus sp. FSL R7-0696. Next base: position 3,794,535 of record NZ_JBBOWA010000001.1, read on the forward strand.
GTAGTCGAATGTTGACACCTCATTTTATAAAGAACAAAAATGTCAATGAAGATGAATTTGCTCTTGTTAGTGAGAATCTTCATCTATTACCTGGCATTGATACAACGGTAGACTGGGAACGTTATAATGCTTTGAAAGACGAAGACGGCGAAGTGACATTAAGTTCTGTACTTGGAAATGTTTCAAGTTCAAAAGAGGGCTTACCTAGTGAAATGCTCGAATATTATCAATCTAAAGGTTATAGTCGTAATGATCGTGTCGGCAAGAGTTATTTAGAATTGCAATACGAGTCTGTTTTACAAGGGCAAAAGAAAATCATGAAAAATTACACAGATAAAACAGGTGAAGTAACAAAGCAAGATGTGGTAAGAGAAGGACAAGCAGGAAAAGACCTTGTCTTAACAACTGACATCGAATTCCAACAAGAGGTAGAAAAAATTATTGAAAAGCATGTTCGAAGTCTGAGGGGAAGTAATTACTTTTTAGATCGTGGCTTCGTTTCAGCGATGAACCCACAAACAGGTGAGGTTCTCGCAATGGCTGGCAAACAATTTGTCAAAGATGAAAAAACAGGTGAAACAGAAGTCATGGATTACGCCTTAGGTAATATGACAAGTCAATATTCAATGGGTTCCACTATAAAAGGCGCAACAGTGTTAGCAGGTTACCAAGAAGGGGTAATCTCACCTTGGAGTGTTTTGGTGGATAGACCTTTGTATTTTGACGGAACACAACCTAAACGATCTTGGAATACGGCAGGATTTGGTGCCATTAATGATCTAACGGCCCTTAGGAAATCGTCAAATGTTTATATGTTTTTAATAGCGATGAGAATTGGTGGGCAACAAGAATACATTCCGCGAGGTAAACTTCGTATTGATAAAGATGAAGGTATTAGAAAGTTACGATATAATTTTCACCAGTTCGGTCTTGGGGTGAAAACGGGTATCGACTTACCAGGTGAAGTAACAGGACAATCACCCATTCCTCCTAATGGAGGGAATACGCTTGATTTTGCCATTGGACAATTCGATACTTATAGTCCGCTACAATTGGCACAATATGTATCAACGATAGCAAATGGTGGTTACCGTATGCAACCACAGATTGTGAAGGAAATTCGTGAACCGAATCTCGAGAATAATCAACTTGGTGCGGTTTATCAATCCATTGAGCCAAATGTTTTGAATAAAATTACGATGAAGGATGCATGGATTGAACATGTACAGGATGGGTTTATCCAAGTAGTCAACCATCCGCAGGGAACAGCAAATAGTGGGATTACAAATAAAAAGTACAAGATTGCAGGTAAAACAGGAACAGCCCAAGCTTACTACGGGGGGCCGCTTAAGGTGCAATCAAATCCGGATACTTGGAATTTAACCTTTGTCGGTTACGCGCCGTATGATAACCCTGAAATTGCCATTTCAGTCGTCATTCCATGGTTGTCTTCAGATAAATCCAAGATTAACCTTCATATTGCTGATGAGGTATTTGATGCTTATTTTAAAATGAAGACTAAACAAAAAGACGAAGAAAATGAAGAACTTTAAATAAAAAAGAATAGAGCTTTTGATGTACACCCCGAAAGTCTAACACTCGGGGTGTTTTTTATGGTGAATGATGATGGCGCTATTAAGCAAAAAATTGTTATTCTCTCTTGCTAGGGAAGGTGATTACGCTTCCTTAGCAAAGGTAGTTGGAATCCGTAGTAAAACGATTGTAAGATAATGGGTGTGTGCTTTAAAAAGAGAGGGTGGTTCCCTTAGAAGGACTAACAAAACAAGTCATTCTATTCAATTTAAGGTAAATGTCCTACACTAGAAATTTAAACCAGGAGAATCTTTTGACACAGTTGGTTTTTAAAATTTGGCATTCGAAATGAAAAAAATAAAGAAAATGAGTGTAAATGCATTCAACTCTTTTAATTTTCCAAAAAACCGGTTCTATTTTCCTGATTTTTCTTTATTCTACTTCCGTATAATTACAATAAATATTTAGAAATATTAATAAGAATATTTCTTAAAAAAACTGATTGTATTTTTTTACAAAAATGCTATGATATTAATAGTTTTCTATTCTTTTAAATACATTTTTTAACATCTGTAATACGGAAAACATAATTGAATAATGAAGGTGAATGAATCAATGAAAATTGTTTCTTTTAATGCATTTCGCACGATTGGTATGCCCAATGTGCACTATATAAAGCCAGAACATATGTTTAAGGAAATAGATGCAATAAAGCAAGCAGACATCGTGTTATTTCCTGAAACGTGGCAAGTACCGTCACTTGTGTATGGGTTGAAGAAAAAGATTTTTCCTAGCATAGAAACAATGCAGTTAGGTTTTAGTAAAATTGAAATGACAAGGGCCCTTTGGTCGGTGAGTCCTGAGCATGCTCCCTATACTGAAATCCTTGCTAATACAAGGAGCAATATTGAGTATGTGTTAGATACTTTTCCCTTTCCTTTTGTAGCAAAAGAATCACGAAACTCTATGGGAAAAGGTGTTTTCCTTATCCAATCGAGAGAAGACTTTCTAACGTATTGTGAGAAAGTGGACGCTTTATATATCCAAGAATATTTACCGAATGATGGCAAAGATTTACGTATATGTGTGGTTGGGAATGAAGTACTGGGCGCCTACTGGAGAGTGGGACTAGAAGGAGAGTTTCTTCATAATATTGCACAAGGTGGAGAACTATGTGCCGATTTTATTCCACAAGAAGCAATCGACCTTGTTTTAGATATCGCCGGTCAATTAGGTATTAATCATGCAGGGTTTGATGTCATGGTAAGCGAAGGGAAATACTATATTATCGAATTTAATGTGTTATTTGGGAATCAAGGGTTAAATAAACTAGGAAAATCAGTGGAACAAACGATTTATCAATATTTATTATCACAATTTCTACCACCATTTCCAACATCGCCAACACCAGGAAATAAAGTTGTTTCTTAATGGTAAAAGCCTAATTTCTTTCAGAGGAAACTAGGCTTTTACTTATTTATACATTGCGTATTTTTCTTTTTGTACCATATTAATTAAGAGGTCGAGTTCCTCGCTTATTTGAATAGTGAACGGGTCTGATAGTCCAAAAATATCCCCGATAATTAAAAGCATTTCTCTTGTATCTTTTATTTGACTCTCTATGTCTATAGAAGTTACCTGCATCTGTCATTACCTCGAATTCAAAATATCATAACTAATTATATTATCACATATTTTTACATATTATACAATCAATAGTTATCTCTTTAAGTTATAACAGAGCTGCAGTTTTTATAGCCTGAATCAAAATGCTATAAATCTAGTAAAAGGATAAATTGTGTCATGCCCAGAATTTTGCTTTCGTTTTAGCAACGAGATGAAAAAGAAGAAAAAGAGAGAAATTAAAAAAATCATTGAAGAGCATCAGATAGTTATGGAGAGCGATAAATAGTTGATTCATAAATGGCACAAACAAAAACGATTTTTTAGGAGTTTTTGTTTGTGCTTATTCACTGGGTACAACGAATGATTATAAATCTTGTAAAGCTTTTTCGAATATCTCCAAGGTTCTATTAATTTCTAAATCAGTGTGTGCTGTAGATAGACTGAAACGATTCATTGGTTTTGTATATAAACCATTAATTAATAATAATAGATCTAATCTTTTTCGTAAGGCAAAATTCGCTTCCTGTAAGTCGCGATAATTCCATATTTCTTTATCAGTAAATACGATGTTAAAAATGGACCCGAGTCCAATGGTTTGCATCGTTAATCCTTTTCTCTCAAAAAGACTTGTTAGTTCTTGTTTTAAACGATGCGTTCTAGCTATTACAGTAGAGATTTCATTTTGTAATACGTCAATGGTTGCCATACCTGCTGCAAGGATTGAAGGGTGACCATTATATGTCCCGCTATGGAAAAGAACATCTTTGGCACTGGAGTTCTTACCTGTACTATGGTCAAAAACATCCGAGAAGGCAGAAGGAGCACAACACATCATTATCTCTTCTTTGCCTCCAACCATACCAACAGGAAAACCCCCTCCAACTACTTTACCTAAGGTTGTTAAATCAGGTGAAATATGATAAATGGATTGTGCACCACCAAGCCCCAATCTAAAGCCGGTTTTTACTTCATCAAAGATTAAAACAATACCTAAGTCTTCCGTTATTTTTCTCAATCCAGTCATAAATTCTTGTGTAGCAGGGATAAAGCCACTTTGAGCAGGTTCTAAAATCACTGCTGCTACCTCATCTTTATGCTTTGTCAAAATTTCTGCTGTTGCTTCTAAATTATTAAAAGGTAAAACAATCGTATGTGTTTCGTGATAGGGATCAACACCTTTAGATTCAATTAGCGCATTTGGTTCCGAAGCTGGACCTGCTTGATCTACTTTTGGATTGACACTAATAAGCATTTGATCATATCCGCCGTGGTAATGACCTTCAAACTTAGCAATCTTATATTTACCAGTGTAAGCATAGGCTAATCTTATTGATAATAAAGTGGCTTCAGTACCTGAGTTTGTATATCTAAGTTTTTCCATCGAAGGATAAAGTGCTTGTAATTTTTTTGCCATTTCTAGTTCAAGTTGATGAGGCGTCCCGAATAAATGTGTACCATTCACTTGCATTTGGTCAGCTAATGCTTTTTGCACTTTTGGGTGACCATGACCGAGCATTAAAGAGCCGTAAGATAATAAGTAATCGATGTATTCATTGCCATCAATATCGAATAAGTAAGCGCCACTACCTCTTTGCATAACAATCGGGTATGGATCAAAGTATTTAATATTTGCTGTCACACCGCCTGGCATATAGCTTTGGGCATCTAAAGAGAATTGATATGATTTACTCGTTTTTGCTTTTAATTGTTCGTGTACATCATCTAATGAACTTGTTTTCACTGTATTTTCCACCTCTATAATGAAATGTATAATTCATATTTATTAATATAAGAAATATATAGAACATCATACGCTGAAAAAACCTATTTGTGAAGTATTAATTTCATTTTTAATTAAAATGAAATAAATAATTCATTGATGGTTATACAAATTATCAATTTTTAAGCTTTTCACGTATAATAAAAAGGATGAGAAAGAAATCTGTTAATTTTGAAGAAAAGGTATGACTTACAAAATGGAGAATATCGAAAAGTTAATCGCGGATCAATATCCAATAATGAGTAAATCTCAAAAGAAAATTGCTACATACATGCTTGATCATAAAAATGAAATTCCATTCTTAACTGTCGCTAAACTAGCCAAATCTACGAAAGTTAGTGAAGCTACTGTTGTTAGATTTGCCGTTTTTCTTGGATTTACTGGTTACTCTGATCTACAGCAATACATGCAAAGCTCTATACAAAAACAACTCACTACAACAGAGAGATTGAGAATGTCATCAGATGTGTATGAACACGAAAGAGAAGGGGTTGTCTCTCTGTTCCAGGATGATATGGCTAACATCCAATTGACGATGGAAAAGTTAGATGAACAACAATTTATGAGAGCAGCACAATATATATTAGAGGGAAGAAGAATATACATCAGTGCCAATCGCAGTGCTCGGTCATTAGGTGTATTTCTGCAATATTATTTAAATATTATCCTTGGACATAGTGAATTAATAGGTGCTGCTGACACTGTATCAGAACAGTTATTTAAGTTGGATGAGCATGATGTAGTGATTGGTATCAGCTTTGCTCGTTATTCAATGAATACAATTGAACAAGTGCAATATGCAAAAGAACATGGAGCAAAAGTGATTGCTATTACTGATCATCTAACGTCACCATTAGTGCCATATGCAGACGTAGTATTAACTGCTTCTAGCAAGCTTCCGACGTTTATCGACTCCTTTACCGCACCACTTAGCTTAATTAATGCTTTAATTGTTTATTTAGGGAAAGAGCGGACAGATGTTGTAGAAGAAAGGTTAGAGAAGTTAGAAGACTTATGGGAGCGGTTTGATATATTTTATAGAAAGAAATAGGAGGAGTAGTCAATGGATTTAAAAATAAAAGGTAAAGTAGCTTTAGTATTAGCTTCCAGTCAAGGTTTAGGAAAGGCGATTGCCCTTGAATTAGCCAAGGAAGGCGCCAAAGTAATGATTTCTAGTAGAGATGAAAGTAAACTACAAGTCGTACAACAAGAGCTAAAATCAAGTGGTTTCATGGAAGTGGAGTACCAAGTGTGTGATATTACAAAACAGGAAGATATTGAAGAACTTGTTCAAAAGACAAAAGCTACATATGGAACCGTTGATATCCTTATCAATAATGCTGGAGGACCCCCTGGTGGCGGATTTGAGGATTTATCGGATGAAGATTGGTATCGTTCGTTCGAATTAAATTTACTTAGTTACGTACGAACAATCCGAAGTGTATTGCCTGAAATGAAGAAACATGGTGGGAAAATCATTAATATTGCTTCCACATCTATTAAACAACCAATCCCAGGTTTATTATTATCTAATACATTTCGCTTAGGAATTGTCGGTTTGACTAAAACGCTTGCTGATGAATTGGCTCCGCATCAAATATTAATTAATACGGTTGCACCAGGTAGAATAGCAACAGATCGTATTGACTATCTTGATCAATTAACGGCCAATAGAAAGGGGATGACGAAAGAAGAAGTGCAAAAAGCATCAGTACAATCGATCCCGTTAGGTCGTTATGGTACGCCGGAAGAATTTGCTCAATTTGTCACTTTCCTATGTTCAGATATTAATACTTACGTAACGGGTTCTTCCATTTTAATAGATGGCGGAATGGTGCGTTCTTTATAAATATTAACTATTGACTGGGAAAAAAGAGGATATTAAAATAGTATTAGCACTCTACAAGATAGAGTGCTAATTTAGTCTTTGAAAATTTCATGATAAAGGAGAGACTGTGAAGATGGCAGAAAAAATGCAATTCCAAGCTGAATCGAAACGATTGCTTGATATGATGGTACATTCTATTTATTCACAAAAAGAAGTGTTTTTACGTGAATTAATTTCTAATGCAAGTGATGCAATTGATAAAATCTATTATAAGGCGTTGACTGACGACCAACTTGTTTTCGAACAAGACGATTATTACATAAAGGTGATTCCTAATAAGGAAACACGCACATTAACCATTATTGATACTGGTATCGGAATGACAAAAGAAGAACTAGAAAATAATCTAGGTGTCATTGCTAAAAGTGGATCCCTTGCTTTTAAATCAGAGAATGAAGCAAAAGATGGTCATGATATTATTGGGCAGTTCGGTGTCGGATTTTATGCAGCATTTATGGTAGCAGACGAGGTAAAAGTATTGTCCAAAGCTTTGCATAGTGACCAAGCTTATCTTTGGGAATCTCAAGGGGCCGATGGATATACTATTGTGGAAACAACGAAAGATCAAGTAGGTACAACCATCACACTTAAATTAAAAGAAAATGAAGAAGAAGAGAACTTTGATGATTTCCTTGATGAATATCAATTAAAATCAATTATTAAGAAATATTCTGATTTCATTCGTTATCCAATCAAAATGGATGTCACAACGAGTAAACCGAAAGAAGATAATGACAAAGAATTTGAAGAGATCATAGAAGAACAAACCATTAATAGCATGGTTCCAATTTGGCGTAAAAACAAAAATGAATTAACGGATGAAGATTATCAAAACTTCTATCAAGAGAAACGGTATGGGTTTGATCAGCCATTAAAGCATGTGCATGTAAGTGTCGATGGATCCATTCGATATAATGCCATTCTTTTTATCCCAGAAAATCGTCCTTTTGATTATTACTCTCAAGAGTATCAAAAAGGGTTAGAGTTATATTCAAATGGCGTGTTAATTATGGAGAAATGCCCAGACTTATTACCTGATCATTTCAGCTTTGTTAAAGGGATGGTTGATTCTGAAGATTTATCCTTAAATATTTCAAGAGAAATTCTCCAGCATGATCGTCAATTAAAATTGATTGCCAAAAATATTAATAAGAAAATTAAAAGCGAGTTAAAAACATTATTGAAAAATGAACGTGAACAATATGAGAAGTTCTATGAATCATTCGGTCGCCAAATCAAGTTTGGTGTGTACAATGAGTTTGGTACACATAAGGATTTATTAAAAGATTTACTATTGTTCCATTCGTCCAAAGAGAAAAAACTAGTAACATTAGATGAATATATAAGCAGAATGCCAGAAGAGCAAAAATATATTTATTATGCTACAGGTGATTCAATTGATCGTATTGACAAGCTACCACAAACAGAAATCGTAGCCGATAAAGGATATGAAATTCTTTATTTTACAGAGGACATTGATGAATTTGCAATTAAAATGCTTGTTAACTATGAAGAAAAAGAGTTTAAGTCAGTATCTAGTGGAGATTTAGGAATTGATGCGGAAGACAAAGAAGAAGACAATGAAGATGAAGTAAAAGAAAATAAAGAAATATTAACGAAAATGTCTGAAATACTTACTGGTAAAGTAAAAGAGGTCCGTGCATCCAAACGACTAAAATCTCATCCTGTTTGTTTATCAGCTGATGGTGAAGTAACCATTGAAATGGAAAAAGTATTAAGTATGATGCCAGATAATCAAAATGTCAAAGCTGATAAAGTACTTGAACTGAATATCCACCATTCTGTTTTCAATAGTATCCAAGCTGCATTTAATAAGAATGATGATGAAAAATTAGCTTTATACACCAATTTACTTTATAACCAAGCATTACTGATTGAAGGCTTATCTGTGGAAGACCCGGTAGCGTTCACAAATGATATTTGTAAGGTAATGCAATAATCTACTTTGAAATAGTTTTTTCAACATGAGGCCCGATCGATTGTTCGGGTCTATTTTAATTTACGCTGTTTTCGTAATGAATGACAACTCTGTTTGAGAATAACATCATCGTGGTTAAGGAAGCATTTCGATTTGTAAGGAGGGGTAAATGTACGTTCAAAAGAAAAATTAGTGCTTGTTAAAGCTATTTGAAATGACTTGTTTCCAGCAGAAGTTGATACGTTTATTATACGTTAAAATCGTTTTCCTAATGGAATGGGTTGTGTTTATTGTGGAAATACATCAGCGATATGTAACGGAAAGTACAAGATGTTAATTTTACATTTAGGAGGGATATAGATGATTTTTGAAATGACTACTCAAGTTAGAGTTGCCAATATTGAAGAAGGGCAAAAGTGGTATGAAGCACTGCTTAATAAGAAGGCTGATTTTACTCCACATGAGGGGTTTGCTGAGTGGGAACTTATTCCTGGATGTTGGTTGCAAGTCGCAGAAGGAACTCTTTCCGAGGGTAACGGACCTTTGCGTTTAGGAGTGACTAATATTGAGGCTGAAAGAGAGAGACTTATAGAAGTTTTAAGAATAGATAGGTTTGAAATACATTCAAGACCTGATGTACCAGTGAAATGGGGAACTTTCACAGACCCATGGGGAAATCGACTTGGATTTTTCGAATATTTAGATAAGGGAGAAGAGCAAGAGCGTATTAAAACGATCAAAGGAACAATAAAAGTTTGAAATAGTCTGGTAAGAAAGGGAACTACGAGAGAGGTTCCCTTTCATTTATGTAACAAATAACAAAGGTCACGAAAACAGTGTTAATTTAAAGAAGATTAATAATTAAGAAATAGGTATATACCTAAGAAACACAAGAAGTCTGTAAACAATCATCTTTGAAAAACAATTGCTTTGTATGAGCTCACTTCTGTTTTCGTTTGTCCGTGCATAAAAAATAAATAGAATTAACTTTATAGTGAATTGCAAAATCCTTTCCACTCGTATCCTCTTAAAAAACATCTCCAGGGTCTTTTAAAGGCTCTCCCTCATAATTCTGAGTATAGAGACCTACATTCATAATTAAAGTTTGTTATTCTATTTCTTACTAGATCTTAAAACAAGCATTAGTCAATTATTATTTGTGAGACATAATAAATTGCTTATGTTTGCCATTTTAGAATGTAAAAGAACACTAATATTTACAGGGTATGTAAGGATAAATAACATTCAAAAATTAGAAAGAAAAAACTATTTGGAACAAGTATTAAGTGAAGCGCTTACAAAACTTTGCTTTTTACATTTTGACAAGCAAGACTAGTGAACTATTTTACGAATTGTATAATGATTAATCGATTAGAACACAGTAAAATGATTATAAGATTCTAACAATTCAGTTTAATTAATGTTAGAAAAACTAACATTCAAAGATGCTATCTATTAAGGAGGTTACTCTATAGTGAAAAGCGACCGAAAAGAGACATTAGCAACACTAAAGCGGAACTTTGAAGAAGTAGAACCACCTTTTTCTAAGCATGATGCACTGGATGAGGCCAATCGATGTTTGTATTGTTATGATGCTCCTTGTATTCAAGCGTGTCCAACGGGAATTGATATCCCTAGTTTTATTAAAAAAATTGCCACAGATAATTTATTTGGATCTGCAAAAACAATTATGTCTGCTAATCCTGTAGGAGCTAGTTGTGCGCGCGTTTGTCCGACTGAAGAACTTTGTGAAGGCGCATGTGTACTCAATCATTCTACTAAACCTATTTTAATAGGAAATTTACAACGGTATGCAACGGACTGGGCAATTAAGAATGAAGCGACCCTGTTTCATGCTGGAAAGCCAAATGGAAAGAAAGTAGCGATTATAGGAAGTGGGCCTGCCGGTTTATCAGCAGCCAGAGAATTAGCAAGAATGGGTTATAAAGTGACGATTTACGAAGCAGAAAGTGAAGCGGGAGGATTAAATACTTACGGAATCGTCTCATTTAGGTTACCGCAGAAAATATCTTTTTGGGAAGTAGAACAAGTAAAAAAATTGAATGTAGACATTGTTACAAATACGAGAGTAGGGGTAGATATCTCTGCTAAAGAAATTCTGGAACAGAATGATGCTGTTGTTTTAGCCATTGGTATGTCATCTGTACCAGAATTAGGCATTCTTGGTGAAGATTTAAATGGCGTTCATGATGCGATTGAATTTGTAAAAGAAACAAAGACAGCACCTATTCATGATGACTTATACAAAAAAAAGGTAGCAGTAATCGGGGCTGGTAATACAGCTATCGATGCTGCAACTTGTTCAGTTAGATTAGGAGCGGATAATGTCAAAATTTTATATAGAAGAACGCTGGCTGAGATGACCGCTTATGATTTTGAATATGAATTTGCAAAGCAGGATGGTGTCGAATTTCGCTGGTTAACAGCTCCGGTTGAAATTTTAGGAGATGAGCAAGGGAAAGTTACAGGTATTAAATGTGTCAAGATGACTTTATCGGAACCTGGTGAAGATGGAAGGAGACGTCCTGTACCCTTAACTGATTCTGAATTTACGATTGAAGTAGATGCAGTGATTAAAGCGATCGGACAAAGTCGTTATATTGATTTAATTGAACAATTTGAAATTAGTCACGATGGTGGTGTTGTGACAATAGATAGTGAAACCTTTCAAACATCTAACAGTAAAGTATTTGCCTGTGGAGATTGTATATTTGGTAAAGGACAAGGTGAAGCAATGGTTGTGTCTGCTGCACAACAAGGAAAAGCGAGTGCCATAAGCATCCACCGCTCTCTATTAAAAGAAACGATAGAAACTGCTTAAATATCTTGGAGGTGAAAAAATGGCAGATTTAAGTACAAATATAGCTGGAATTAAATCCCCAAATCCATTTTGGTTAGCTTCAGCTCCGCCAACCAATTCAGGTTATCAAGTACAGCGTGCCTTTGAAGCTGGGTGGGGAGGTGCAGTTTGGAAAACATTAGGTGACCCCATTTTGAATGTTTCTTCGCGTTTTGCAGCAGTGAGTTTTAATGGTCAAAAAGTAGCAGGGTTTAATAATATTGAATTAATTACTGATCGACCGTTGGAAGTAAACCTGAAAGAAATCTATGAAACAAAAAAGAAATATCCTAATCATGCAATCATTGCTTCGTTGATGGTCGAACCGAAACAAGAAAAATGGCATGAAATTGTCAAAAAGGTGGAAGAAGTGGGTGTCGATGGACTTGAATTAAATTTCGGTTGTCCGCATGGGATGGCTGAAAGAGGAATGGGAGCAGCCTCAGGTCAAGTACCAGCACTTGTTGAGCAACAAACCTATTGGGTAAAAGAAGTAGCGAAGACACCGGTAATCGTGAAACTTACACCAAATATCACCGATATAACTGCAACAGCTGAGGCTGCGGTTAATGGTGGTGCAGATGCAATTAGTATGATTAACACGATTAATAGTTTAGCAGGTGTAGATATTGAAACGTGGAATACCATTCCGCATGTTGGAGGGAAGGGTGCCCACGGTGGCTATTGCGGACCTGCAGTGAAACCAATTGCTCTAAATATGGTTGGAGAATGTGCACGTAATAGTAGAATTGGTGTGCCAATCTCAGGAATTGGTGGTATATCTAATTGGCAAGATGCTGTGGAGTTTATGCTCATGGGTTCAACAAGCGTACAAGTTTGTACAGCGGCCATGCATCATGGCTTCCGCATCGTAGAAGATATGATTGATGGGCTGAATTATTATTTAGATCGTAAAGGGATCGCTTCGGTAAATGAAATCATCGGTAAGTCTGTACCCAAATATTCTGATTGGGGCGATTTAGATCTAAACTATCAAATTGTCGCACACATTAATAATGATGTTTGTATCAATTGTAATAAATGCCATATTGCCTGTGAGGATACCTCCCATCAATGTATTGATATGCTGACCGGAACTGATGGTAAGCCTTATCTCCAAGTTCGCGAAGAAGATTGCGTCGGTTGTAATTTATGTTCGATTGTTTGTCCTGTAGATGGAGCAATCGATATGGTCGAAAAACGAAATGAACTACCACCGATGACTTGGAATGAAAGGCAAGAAGCCATTGCAAATATAAGCTATGTTGCAAATAGTACAGCGAAGTAAAAGAGTGAGAAAGGGTGGTTACTTATGAAAAAACTCATAAAAAATGGAGTAATTGTTACAGCAACAGATACTTACAAAGCAGATATCCTAATTGAAGATGAAACAATTATGCAAATCGGAGAGAATCTTCAAGAGAGTGGTGCGGAAGTCGTTGATGCAAAAGGACATTATGTCTTCCCTGGTGCGATTGACCCCCATACTCACTTAGACATGCCTTTTGGTGGAACGGTCACTAAAGATGATTTTGAAACGGGTACAAAAGCTGCCGCATTTGGTGGAACAACTACGATTGTTGATTTTTGTTTAACGACAAAAGGGAAATCACTCAGTAGCGCCGTTGAAACTTGGCATCAAAAATCAAAAAATAAAGCGGTCATTGACTATGGTTTTCACTTGCAAATTGTTGAGAGCAGTGACGCTGTATTAGCAGAGATACCGAAAATGGTTGAGGAAGAAGGCATAACTTCATTAAAAGTATTTATGGCTTATAAAAATCAATTCCAAGCAGATGATGAGACACTATATAAAACTTTACTTGCCGCTAAAGAACTTGGGGCACTTGTCATGGTGCATGCTGAAAATGGTGATGTAATTGATTATTTAGTAAAGGACGCATTAGCAAAAGGAAATACAGACCCTATTTATCATGCTTTAACTCGTCCCCCTGAAGCAGAGGCAGAAGCAACAGGAAGAGCTGCAACACTTACCGGACTTGCTGGATCACAATTATATGTCGTGCATGTTTCGTGTGCAGATGCGGCTAAAAAAATAGCTGAAGCTAGATGTCAAGGTATCGATATCTGGGGTGAAACCTGTCCGCAATATTTGGTCTTGGATCAAACCTATTTGGAGAAACCAGATTTTGAAGGAGCTAAATATGTTTGGTCACCGCCATTAAGAGAAAAATGGAATCAAGATCATTTATGGAATGCGTTAAAGACAGGACAATTACAAACACTCGGATCTGATCAATGTTCTTTTGATTTTGTTGGCCAGAAAGACTTAGGAAAAGGTGATTTTTCTAAGATTCCAAATGGTGGTCCATTAATTGAAGACCGCGTAAGTATTTTATTTTCAGAAGGTGTGAAAAAAGGGAGAATATCACTTAATCAATTTGTAGAGATTACTTCAACCCGTGCAGCTAAATTATTTGGATTATATCCGAAAAAGGGTACGATAGCTGTTGGCGCTGATGCTGATCTTGTTATCTATGATGGCAATGTCGAACGGACGTTGTCGGCGAAAACGCATCATATGGCAGTTGACTACAATCCTTTTGAAGGCATGAAAATTACAGGAGAGCCTATTTCAGTGTTATCTAGGGGTAACTTTATCATCAAAGATAAACAATTTGTAGGTGAAGCAGGTCAGGGTAATTTTATTAAGCGTGCTAAATATGGAGAAACGTTAGAAAAACGACCAACAATGATTTAACTTTTATTGCGCCCTGCTGAAATGATTTCAGCAGGGTATCCAACTTCAAGAACTTTACTAAATGTGTTGTTCATATTAAGGGGGTGTCCATATTGGAGAAGAAAGATAATTATTTAAAATCACCGGACCTATTGCCAATTGGTTATAAGGAAAGGAAAATTGGTACCTTTGGTTTTGCAGTTATTTGGATTGGTATGGCGATTGTGCTAGCAGCATTTGCTATTGGTGGTGGCGGAATTGTTCATTTATCGCTTCCTATGGTTCTGTTAGCAACCATTATCGGCTCAGTGGTCATTGGGATATTGATGTCCTTAATTGGTGATATTGGTGTGGAACATGGACTTTCTTTTCCTGTATACATGCGGGCGCCGTTTGGAACAATTGGCACACATATTCCTTCAGTTGTTAGGGGGATAACTGCTTCATGTTGGTTTGGCATAAACACTTACTTTGGTGCTTCCGCTATTAACGGGATACTTAATCTTCTTTTTGGCTTTGATCAGTGGTTCGTATGCTTTATTCTTTTTGCTGCTGCACAATTAATCAATACAGCATTAGGAATTAAATCGATTGAACGGTTTGCTGATTTAGCTGCCCCTATTATTATTATAATCTCATGTTGGATGTATATTACATTATCAGATAATGCAACAAGCCAAGGTAAAGATGTCTGGACTTGGGTGGAAAGTCCTGCGACAGGTATAACTGCTTTTACAGCTTTCATGGTTGTAATTATGGCAAATATGGGCTTTTGGGCTACACTTGCAGCAGATATGCCAAGCTTATCAAGATTCTTTAAAGCCCCTAGAAATGAGAGGAATTGGTTTAAACGCAATAAATCTCAGTTAATTGGTAATATCATCGTGATGCCAATTGTGAATACATTCATGATTGCGATTGGCGCTGTATCATATATGGCAGTTAGCACATCAGATCCAATTGTGGCATTACAAGAATCAGCTAGTGGTTTTATTTTAGGGATTCTTCTATTAATGATTGTTTTAGCACAGTGGTCTACAAATACTTCGGCCAACATTATACCAGCAGCAACTGTTTTCTCTAATGTAGGCGGGCCGAAAGTACCTTTTTGGGTAGGAGTCATTTTTGCAGGAATTATTGGTACTCTTGCGCAGCCATGGAGCTTGTTTGATGTGCTTAATCAAGCGTTATTAGTCATTGGGGGAATCCTAACATCTATCGTTGGTATATTATTTGCTGATTATTATTTATTAAGAAAGAGAAGAGTGAATGTGCCAGCATTATATGAGAATGAAGGGCAATTCAAATATTTTGCAGGTTTTAATGGCGCTGGACTAATTGCTTGGATTGTCGGGGGGATATGTGCCAATCTATTGTCTACCTACTCTTCCATTGTAGGTTTTGTCGTTGGAGCTGTTCTCTATTATGTTTTAGCGAAGTACTGGTGGTTTAAAAAATACAAGCAAAGCGAAATGAATGATCCTAGTGATGAGAAATATCTGGGAATTACAGTCGGAAGAGATTGGGTTTTATCTATTGATGAACAGGAAATAGTAAATACTAAAGTCAAAGAAAAAGTCCAATAAAGGAGATGGTCAAATGTCTGAGCATATTGAATATATGAAAGAAAAAACAAGCATTGATGTCCTGTTAAATAACGGTTATACAATTAAAAGCATTACAGAGAATTTAAGTGGGGCCTTTGTGGAGTTTGAGAGAATTACAGGTTCAACGATTTACTCTGAAACGTTACACATATTAACAGCTGATGCACGCAAGTATTTTTCTGTCCATTTAATTAATCGTAAATAAGTTGTTGAAGGAGATGACATTTTGGAGAAACAAAAAGTAAGGATTAATAGTGAGAGATTAACAGAAACGATTGAACATTTCGCGAATTTTGGTAGGACAGAGAATAATGGTGTAACAAGGTTAGCTCTATCAGAAGAAGATCGCTTAGCACGAGAATATTTTAAAACCTGCTGTGAAGCACTGAAAATGGAAGTGAAAATTGATGATATGGGTAATATGTATGCTCTTTTACCAGGTTTAGTAGAGCGTCCACCGGTGGTCATCGGTTCCCACCTTGATTCAGTAAAATGCGGAGGTCGTTTCGACGGTGTTTTAGGGGTAATTACAGGTTTAGAAATTGTGAGAACACTTGTTGACAATAATATTACACCTAAGATTCCTATTATGTTAGTTAATTTTACGAATGAAGAAGGTGCTAGATTTGAACCTTCAATGATGTCCTCCGGAGTTTTAAGTGGAAAGTTTGATAGTGAAAAGATGTTGAACAAAAAAGATGCTGATGGCAAGGTCTTTAAAGAAGAGTTGGCGAAGATCGGTTTCAATGGCTCTGAGGCCAATAGATTAAAAGAAGCGCATGCCTTTTTAGAGCTACATATTGAACAAGGGCCGGTTCTTCAGCATGAAGAGTTGAAGATTGGTGTAGTTGACTGTGTAGTAGGGATGGTCTGTTATGAAATTAAAATCGTAGGTGACTCTAATCATGCAGGCACGACGCCTATGCATTTACGTAAAGATGCACTATTTACAACCAATAACTTTATTCAAGATATTAGAAATGAATTAAGTAGTTTACCAGATGACCTCGTATTTACTATGGGAAGACTAGATGTTTCTCCTAATGTTCATACGGTTATTCCAAATGAAGTGATTTTTACGATTGAAGCAAGGCATAAGGAACCTGAAGTAACAGCAATTGTAGAAGAAAAAATAAAAAAAGTACAAGAAACCGTAAATAGTGAAGGATGTACTGTATTCATTGAAAAACTCTGGGATCGCTCGACCGTCCATTTTGATAATGAAATGGTTCAATTACTAGAAAATGTGACAAAAGAACAGAGATTACCATATAAAAAAATGGCTAGTGGTGCAGGGCATGATGCTCAGTTTATCGCAAGTATGATTCCTACTGCTATGTTATTTGTACCTAGTATAAATGGAAAAAGCCATAGTGAAGATGAATTTACTCCATATGACGATTGTGCAGCAGGTGTCAATGTAATGTTAGAGGCTGTATTGGAACTTGTAAAATAAATGAATGAACAAAGAAACGAACTTAACAGTGACATTCACTTAGAGTTCGTTTCTTTTTTATCTGGAATTTACTGGAAAATAAAGGTTTTTTAAAAGAAAAATGAATGAATTCCCAAAAAGCCACCTGTATTTTTTACTATAGATATTTAAATAACTTTTCCTACATTTATAAAATTTTTTGGTTCAATCGATCGTCATTCAATCCTTAATTTTCCATTACAAACCATTCGATTCGATAAAAAACCATTCGATTTCATAGAAATAGGATTTTTTTCCTCCTTGACGAATATTAGGAATCTGTACTATTGTTAATATTGTGATGTGATAATGAGAATCATTATCATTAAAAGTGTAATTTTTTTCTAACCATGTAAGAAAGAAATGAACGCTTTCTTTTTTAAATTTTAATTGAGAATGATTATCTGTTGAGAAAGGGTGTTAAGATGCTTAAAGGAAAAGTTGCAGTCATCTCAGGTGCAGCAAAAGGAATGGGTGCCGCTTTAGTCAAGCGTCTCTGTTCTGAAGGTTGCCAAGTGGTTGGCTTAGATATCGAAGCAGAAAAACTAAACCAATTATCGGAAGAGTTATCAAACCGGGATCATACATTTGAAGGCTACATCTGTGATGTATCAAATAAAGCACATGTAACAGATACGATACAACTAGTAATAGAAAAATATAAAACGATTGATATTCTTGTCAATGTTGCTGGTGTGATCTCACTAAACCCGATTCAATCTATGACAATGGATGAATGGGAACATACTTTTTCCATTAATACAAATGGGGTATTTTATCTATCCCATGAGGTGAGTAAAGTGATGATTACCAAGCAATCTGGGGCAATTGTTACAGTTAGTTCAAACGCAGCATCTGTACCGAGAACATCTATGTCAGCGTATTGTGCATCAAAAGCTGCTTCTCTCATGTTTACAAGATGTTTAGGGTTAGAGCTTGCAAAATACAATATACGTTGCAATATTGTCTCACCAGGTGCCACTGACACAGATATGCAAAGAGACTTCTGGAAGGACGGTGCTATTGAGCAAGGAATTAAGGGTGTTCAAGAAGAATATCGCGTAGGTATTCCATTACAAAGAATAGCCACTCCGGAAAATATTGTTGATTCGATTCTTTACCTCGTTTCAGATCAGGCAAGTCATATCACTATGAATAATATTGTGATAGATGGTGGAGCGAGCTTAGGTGCACAATGACGAAAAAAGAGGTGGATATTAATGGCGATATTACAAGAAAAAAGCGTCAATAAAATGGCGGATTTATATAATAATGGCGATAGTTTCCTTGGTTTTCCCACGAAACATATTTTAGCAAAGGGAAAGGAAGTTAAATTACATACGGAAGAACAGGAAGGAAAATCCTTTAGCGAACGAGTGGATTTACTTTGGCAGAAGTGTCCCCGGACATATGGACATCATGATCTGATGATAGCTGCTTTTCCTTTGGATCAAAAGGATGTAGCAACCTTATATATCCCTAAAGAAGTAATGTTGGAGAAACCGTTAACTAGTACAAGATATCAAGAAGGAAATAGACTCCCGTTACCTAATAAGGTGAATTTTCATCCACAACCACAGGAATATATGATGATGGTCGAAAAGGCTGTAGCAAGAATAAAAAATGCAGAGCTTAAAAAGGTTGTTTTAGGCCGTTTAATGCAAATTGAGTTTAGTAAAGACGTGAATATTCGTTATGTTTTACAGAATTTATTAGCAGATAATGAAGATAAATTTAATTTTGCGGTTCATTTATCAGATGAAAAAAGTACGTTGATAGGATCTAGCCCGGAATTGCTGATTAAAAAAGAGGGAGGAAAAGTGATTACCAATCCTTTAGCAGGTTCAAGGCCGAGGATGGCAAACGAAGAGGATGATAAACAAATGGCCCAAGAATTAAGTTGCTCTGAAAAAGATTTATATGAACATCGCCTTGTCGTTGAAGCGATTGAAAGAAATCTTAAACCATATTGTCGAACACTAACTGTTCCCGCTCGACCTTCTGTTATTTCTACAAAAACGATGTGGCATCTTTCAACAAAAATAGAAGGGGAGTTGTATGACGAAAGCGTTTCATCTGTTCAATTAGCCGAGAGTATTCATCCGACACCAGCTATTTGTGGGACACCAGCAGTTAATGCTTTTCAATTGTTGAATGAACTCGAGCCATATAATCGTCATTATTTTACAGGGATGATTGGTTATAGTAAAAGAAACGGTGATGGAGAGTGGGCGATTTCAATTAGATGTGCAGAACTGAGTCAACGAAAAATGAAGTTATTTGCTGGAGCAGGAATTGTTGCTCAATCAGTACCACAAGAAGAATGTGATGAAACGGCCGCAAAATTAAAAACGATGTTAAGTGCATTAGGTATTGAATAATTCATAAAGGAGAGTTGTAAATGTTACAAGGATATACACCGTGGCCAGATGAATTGGCAACAAAATATCGCTCAAATGGTTGCTGGACTGGTGAAACTTTTGGGGAAGTATTAGAAAGAATGGCAACATTCACACCGACATCCATTGCGCTCATTGAAGGAAATCGTAAAGTCACGTATGAAGAGTTAGATGATAGAGCCAATCGCTTAGCCCATGGATTCATACATCTTGGGATAAAAAAGCAAGATCGAGTAGTATTGCAACTCACCAATACCATTAGCTTTTTTGAAGTTTGTTTTGCGTTATTCCGTATTGGGGCTCTCCCTATTTTCTCTTTGCCATTGCATCGACAAACAGAAATTACTTACTTTTGCGAACATACAAAAGCCGTTGCTTATGTGATACCTGATGTTTTTGATAGACATGATTATGTGAAGATGGCCAGAGAAGTGAAAGGAAAAGTTAATTCATTACAACATATTATTGTCGCAGGAGATGAGCAGGAGTTTTTAAACGTTGAAGCACTAAAGTCTGAAGAGTCTGTGGATCTACCAAATATTACGGGTAGCGATTTAGCATTTTTCCAATTATCTGGTGGAAGTACTGGGTTGCCTAAGTTAATTCCGAGAACACATGATGAGTATTTATATAGTATTCGCAAAAGTGTAGAAATCTGTGAATTAAGTGAAAGGACGAAATATCTTGCTGTATTACCAGTAGCACATAACTTCACGATGAGTTCACCTGGTGTTTTTGGTGTCTTATATGCTGGTGGGTGCATCATTTTAAGTCCCGACCCTAGTCCAGATACGGCATTTCCACTAATCGAAAAAGAAAAAATCAACTTTACTTCACTCGTTCCTCCGCTCGCAATTATTTGGATTGAGGCAAAGAAGACAAGAGATTATGATCTTACTAGCTTAGAGGTGATTCAAGTAGGTGGGGCAAAATGTAGTGCCGAAGTAGCGAAAAAGGTGGGACCTAGTTTTGGCTGTTCACTACAACAAGTTTTTGGCATGGCTGAGGGCTTGGTTAATTATACGAGATTAAATGATGCAGATGAGAAAATCGTTTATACACAAGGGAGACCAATGTCTGAATTTGATGAGATTCGTATTGTAGATGAAGAGGATCAGTCTGTTGCCATTGGTGATACGGGCCATTTACAAGTAAGAGGTCCTTACACGATAATTGCCTATTACAATGCAGAGACTCATAACGAAAAAGCATTTACTCATGATGGCTTTTATCGGACAGGAGATATTGTTAAACAAACGGAAGATGGTTATTTAATCGTAGAAGGAAGAGATAAGGACCAAATTAATCGTGGTGGAGAAAAGATTGCTGCTGAAGAGGTTGAGAATTATTTGCTCTCACATGAAGATGTATTAGATGCAGCAATTGTCAGTATGCCAGATGCATTCCTTGGTGAAAGATCTTGTGCATTTATTATCTCGCAAAACGCACAGTTGACAGGTCAAGCTTTGAAGTCGTTTCTACAATTAAAAGGAATTGCCGCATTTAAGATACCTGACCGTTTTGAATTTGTACATGAGTTTCCACAAACACCACTTGGAAAAGTAAGTAAAAAAAGCTTGAGAGAAATCATCCAAGACAAATTAGCTACTAAAATATAAAAGGAGAGATTCCCTATGTCAATACCAAAAATCAAAACCTATCCATTACCTGAGGCAAATAGTTTACCAAAAAATAAAGTAGATTGGCAGCTTGATAATAAGCGCGCAGTACTGCTTATTCATGATATGCAAAATTATTTTATCAACTATTATGAGAATGGTTCTCAATTGATTGAGGGAGTGATTGAAAAGATTGCTCGTGTAAAAGCCTATTGCCAAAGTCAAAATATCCCGATTGTCTATACGGCACAACCAGGTAATCAAAAAGATGAAGATCGTGCCTTATTGACCGATTTTTGGGGGCCAGGACTAACGGAAGATGAAGCACAAACAGGTATTGTACCTGAGTTGGCACCAACAGACAATGATACGATTCAAACAAAATGGAGATATAGTGCTTTTAAGAAATCAAATTTACTTGATCGTATGAAGGAAGATGGTCGTGATCAACTTATTATATGTGGTGTGTACGCACATATAGGTTGTTTAGCTACGGCAATGGAAGCATTTATGTATGATATCCAACCATTTCTAATTGCCGATGCGGTAGCTGATTTCTCTTATGAGGAACATGTACAGGCATTAAATTATACAGCAACTAGATGTGGGAAGGTTTTATTAACAGAAGCACTACTTCATGATTTATCAGAAAAAAACGCATCTAATCGTACGCACAGTGAAATAAAGGCAAAAGTAGCAGAGATACTAGATATCTCCCCTAGTGAAATCAAGGATGATGATGACTTAGTGAGCTTAGGATTAGACTCCATTAGGATGATGACGTTAGTAGAAGAATGGCGAGCTGAAGGAGCAGATGTAAACTTTATGAAAATGGCATCAAATCCAACCCTACAAGCTTGGTATGAAATGTTTCCACAAACAGACGAAGTCTATTCTTAAAAGGAGGAGCATGGAATGATCAGTGAAGCAACTAAACTGCGAGCAACAGATGCCCAAGCAGGTATTTGGTACGCTCATGAATTAGATGAAAAAAAGACAGCTTATAATACTGGCGAATATGTTGAAATAAACGGGCGAATAAACGTGTCGTTATTAATAGAAAGTATAAAAAGTACTGTTCAAGAAGCAGACAGCCTCCACATTACCTTTTTTGAAGAGGATGGAAAATTATATCAAGTTCTTCAAAAACCGAATGAAGTGCCTGTTCAATATATCGATGTGAGTCTAATGAAGACTCCTAAGCAAACGGCTATTGATCTCATGAATGATGACTTATCCCTGTCAATTGATTTGAAAAAAGGTCCGATTTATAAGCAAATTCTCTTTAAAATAGCAAGTGATGAATATCTTTGGTATCAAAAAATACATCATATTGCTTGTGATGCATTAGGATTTTCATTAATAACAAACAAAGTGGCAAGTACTTATTCAGCATATCTAAAAGAAAAGTTTGAGCCAGAACCTGCTTTTAAACCATTGTCTCTATTAATTGAAGAAGAGAAAAAGTATAAAGAATCTTCGTTATATATGGAAGATCAAAAATATTGGAAGGAAAAATATAAAGGAGTCACACACGACGTTTCATTGTCTCAGAATGAGCTTCAATCTTCTGAGGCAACATCTACGATAAAAATTGCTAAAAAATTAACAGCCACAGAGTTTCAAAAGATAAAAAACAAGGCAAAAGAATGGAAAATCGCGTGGCCACATCTCGTTATCGCAGCTATGGGGGTTTATCAATATAAGATAACGGGGGATCGCAAGAGTTTATTAACATTACCAATGATGAATCGTTCAACAGTTGCGATGAATATTCCAGCAACAACAATGAATATTCTACCCTTACTGCTATCATTTTCTATTGATTCAACTTTTATGAGTCTGGTGAAAGATGTTGTAAATGAAACGAGAGAAAATAGTAAACATCAACATTATCGTCAAGAACAATTACAAAGAGATTTAGGAACCATTGGCCAGAGTAGTTTTTTGAACTCTTTTCAAGTAAATATTATGCCGTTTACGTATCAACCGATTTTTGGCGATGTCGCTGCCACTACTTATAAATTAGCCACCGGTCCAATTGATTTAATGAATATGAATATGTTTGAGCAAGATAGAGATGGCAGTCTAAGAGTAGATATTGAAGCAAATGGTACGAAGTTTCAGCAATTGGAAGTAGAGCAACATGCAAGTAGAATTATCCATTGGCTAAAGAGGTTACCAAGTATTGATGGCGGGCAACCTATTTGGAAGATTAATTTATTATTAGATGAAGAAAACGCATTGATGCGAAAAGATTTAGGGTATGAGACAGCTGAAAGCGTTCATCCGCTTATTCAATTCAAGGAAATGGTAAAGAAATATCCTCAGCATCCAGCATTAGAATATAGTGGAGAAATATGGACATATGAAAAGCTAGATAAGATGACTTCAGCATTAGCAAGAGAAATGATTAGCACGGGGTACAATTCCCCCTTTATTGCGGGGATAGCTGTAAGCCGTTCTGCCAATATTTTGGTTGCCATATTGTCTGTTTGGAAAGCTGGCGGTGCCTATGTGCCAATGGATATCGATTATCCTGAGAGTAGACTCAACTATATGTTAAAAGATAGTCAAACACAACTGATTCTTACTGATACAGAAGGGAAGCAGAAACTACCAAAAAGCTTCCAACCGTATCTTATGAACATCGATGTTATAAAGGCTGAAAGTGAGACTTTGCTACCGCTCGTAAATAGTGGAGATCCTGCGTATATGATTTATACATCAGGTTCAACTGGTAATCCAAAAGGTGTTCTCGTATCTGCAAAGTCACTTTCTTATTTCTTATCGGCAATGAATAAGCATTTACAATTAAACCATATGGATCGCTTTTATGCTTTAACGACGATTTCGTTTGATATTTCAATTTTAGAATTGATTTTACCCATCACGGTTGGGGGCACATGTGTAATCGCTAAGAATGCGGTCATTTCTGATCCGCCAAGTATTGTCAAAGAATTGAAAGAAAAGCAGATTAGTGCGGTTCAAGCAACACCGACACATTGGCAAATGATCCTACCATTTGTAACTGAAGAATTAAAGAAAGTCAAAGTATTAGTTGGGGGAGAGAAACTTCCTTCACATACAGCAAAGCAAATGCAAACGTTATGTCGAGAAGTGCATCATGTTTACGGGCCAACTGAAACGACAATTTGGTCTACACATTATGAATTAACGTCAGTTGATGGTTTTACTTCACCACCACTTGGAGACGCCCTTTCAGGCACAGAAATTTACATTTTGGATGAAAACCTGCAACTAGTTGCTCCGGGAAGACCAGGTGAAATCTATATTGCGGGAGAGGCTGTTACATACGGTTACTATCGTAAGCCAGCGCTCACCTCTTCAAGGTTTGTGGCTAATCCATTTACTGAAAAAGGTCAAAGAATGTATCGAACAGGTGATATTGGCATAAGAGATCTTTCAGGGAAACTTCATTATGTGAAACGAAGTGATGATCAAGTAAAAGTCCGTGGTCATCGGATGGAATTAGGCGAGATTGAGCATCACTTGTCAGCACACCCTAATGTGAAAAGCTGTAAAGTGATTGTAAGAGAAGATCAACCGGGAGATCAACGTATTACGGCTTATATAATAGCGGCAGAGAACGTGAAGAAAACAAGTGAAGATTTCAATTCATACTTACGTGAGTTTTTGCCAGATTATATGATTCCTAGTTTCTTTATGTATTTGGACGCTTTTCCATTGACGCTTAATGGAAAGTTAAATTTGCGTGAATTACCTAATCCGCTGGAAAGTAACGCAAGCTATACAGGTGACGAATGTTGGACTCCTTTGCAGAAGGATGTTTATAATATTTTCCAACAAATATTAATGTTGCATGAAATACGCGAAACCGATTCGTTCTTTGCCCTTGGTGGTCATTCATTACTTGCTTCCCAATTACTTGGTAAACTCCGTGAGGAATTCGGTCTAAGTTTATCATTCTCAGCATTTTATCAAAACCCAACGATCCAATTTATTGTTGAACAAGTGAAAGAACAAGCAGACAACAAGTTTGAAGGTAGAAAGTTAAAGCCATATAAGAGAGATCAGTATGCTCCAATGAGTCATGAACAAAAAAGATTATGGTTTATCGAACAAACTGAAAATGTGGCTTCTACTTATTATATTCCTGTGGTAGTCAAGTTGAAAGGTACACTCCGAACGGAAGCTTTATACGAATCTTTAGTTGAGGTAATGAAAAAGCATGAAGCGTTGAGAACTGTCATAGAAACAAAAGATGGTGAAGTATATCAAAGGGTATTATCAGCAGATGAAGCAACATTGAAATACTATGAAAAAACGATTAATCGAAATGAGCTCAATCATGAGATAGATGAAGCGATCAAAATGCCAATCGATTGGGAAAATGAATTAGGTTGGCATAGCTATCTATTTAGAATAAATAAAGAAGAGAATATATTATGTATTGTTTATCACCATCTATTCGCTGATGGGTGGTCGATTGCACCATTTATGGAAGATGTATCAACTGCTTATGAGACCCTTGTTAAGGGCGATCAGCCAGTTTTATCTTCATTACCTATTCAGTATGGTGATTATGCCTTCTGGCAACAGGAAATGTTAGTGCATGATATGGAGGAAAAGCTTGCCTTTTGGAAAAAACAATTAGCCCACATACCTGAGGCCATCCCATTGCCATATGGGGTTGAAAGACCAGAGAAAAGAATGGTTGAAGGTGGACGATTGACTTTTGAGCTGGACAAAAACCTTTATCGACAACTCAATCAGTTAGCAAAAGGTGAAGATGTTACGTTGTTTATGGTTCTACAATCAGCATTAGCAACACTGTATCATCGTTTAGGCGCTGGAGATGATATTCCATTTGGTACACCAGTAGCTGGGAGGGATGAGCCGTCATTACAAGCAATCGTTGGTTTCTTTGTTAATACAATAGTTCTACGTACAGATGTTTCAGGCAACCCATCATTTTTACAGTTACTACATCGCGTGAAGAAACAAAATATGAGTATTTATGATCAGCAAGACACACCGTTTGATAGAGTGGTAGAGGCGATTAACCCAACCCGTTCGAATAAAGTTCATCCATTATTCCAATCAATGATTATTATGCAAAACACACCACAACCCTCATTTAAAGTAGAGGGAGTGGATGCTGAAATTCATATTAACGGTACGAACACAGCGAAATTTGATTTAACTTTTGAATTTTGGCAAGGATCTAATCAAGATACATTGGAAGGTGCGATTGAATATAGAAAAGACCTTTATAAGCATGAACAAATCCAACAATTATTGCAGCAATGGTTGACTCTCTTAAGTTCAATCATTGCTACGCCGAATCAATCTGTTGGAAAGTTACCAATTCTAATAGACACAGAAAAAAATGAGTTATTACATCTACAATCGAAGAAAGTAACGACGAAACAAGAACATATCGTTCATAACTTTGAACAAATGGTAGAACAATACCGTAATGAAATAGCGGTAACATATGATGAGACATCAATCAGTTATCAACATCTAAATGAAAGGGCAAATCAGCTTGCTAGATTGTTAATAGATAAGGGTGTAAAAGCAAATGATTTTATCACCATTTCATTACCACGCTCCTTGGAGTTAATTACAAGTATTTTAGCAGTATTGAAAGCCGGTGCAGCCTACGTACCAATAGATCCGGATTACCCCGAAGATCGCAAACAATATATCCATCGTGATGCTGGTGCGGTTATGATGATTACTGATAAAAAACAGGTAGAACACGGGAATCAAATTGTGTTTGATCTACAATTACACCAAACATTGACATTGTATGATTCTTCTAACTTAGAAGAAGTTGAGGGGAATGAGATATATCCTAGTTCACCAGCTTATATTATTTATACATCAGGTTCTACCGGTAAGCCGAAAGGTGTGCTAGTTCCACATAGCAATGTGGTACGACTGTTTGCCTCAACGAATCGATGGTTTTCTTTTGATCATGATGATGTTTGGACACTTTTCCATTCGTATGCTTTTGATTTCTCTGTTTGGGAGATATGGGGCGCATTATTATTTGGTGGAAAACTAGTTATTGTCCCTTACGAGACGACTAGAAACCCACAAGCTTTTCTACAATTATTAGTTAAAGAACGAGTGACTGTATTAAATCAAACACCTTCTGCATTCTATCAATTAATGGAAGCTGAAAAAGAAAGAATTGATTTATCGGATATGTTGCGAATCAGATATATCATTTTTGGTGGAGAGGCGTTGGAACTACCAAGATTGGAAAGTTGGTATAACCTGCATGCGATGTCAAAAACAAAGCTTATTAACATGTACGGTATTACAGAAACAACCGTTCATGTCAGTTACTTAGAATTAACGAAAGACATAATTCGACAATCTGCTAGTAGTTTAATTGGTGAAGGTATCCCTGATTTAGGTGTGTATATATTAGATGATTACCTTCAACCTGTTCCTAAAGGTGTCATAGGAGAAATGTATGTAACTGGGGATGGACTCGCTCATGGTTATTTAAATCAACCAGCACTGACAGCGGAGAGATTTGTCGCTAATCCATATGGATCAGCAGGAAGTCGAATGTATAAAACGGGAGATTTAGCAAAATGGACTGAAGATGGTTCACTTGACTATATTGGTCGCTCTGATCATCAAGTGAAAATTCGTGGTTTCCGCATCGAGTTAGGTGAAGTAAATGCAGCACTTCTTCAGTATCCTGCTATTAAACAAGCTGTAACAACAGTACTAACGATGCATGGTGATAAGCAATTGGTTAGCTATTTCATCTCTCATAATGAGATTGATTACAAAGAACTGAGACAATTTTTACAAACGAGATTGCCTAAATATATGGTTCCGAATCACTTCGTTAGAACAGATGATATCCCGTTAACGAACCATGGGAAATTAGATATGAAAGCTCTTCCGAAACCAGAGATGGAGACAATGCAGGGAGATAGGCATCTACCTAGAACTCCACAAGAAGAAATACTTACGCAGTTATTTGCTGAAACCCTACATTTAACTGAAGTAAGTATTGATGATAGTTTCTTTGACTTAGGAGGACATTCGTTATTAGCAGTTCAATTAATGAAAAAAATAGAATCAACATTCGGCAAAGAGTTAGGTATTGGTGTGTTATTTGAAGCACCAACTGCTGCCCAACTCGCAAAAGTGATTGAAGGTGATGCAGAAGAAGGCGCTTCATTACAGTCATTATTGGGTTTACGAAAAACAGGAAGTGAGACGCCATTATTCTGTGTGCATCCTGCAGGTGGTTTAAGCTGGTGCTATGCTGGATTGATGTCGAAACTAGATAGTCGATTTCCTATCTATGGCCTCCAAGCAAAAGGGATTAAAGAGAAGAAAAATAAACCGACAAGTTTAGTTGAAATGGCGAAGGATTATATCCAAGAGATTCGTTCTGTTCAACCAAAAGGTCCGTATCGCTTACTTGGCTGGTCGTTAGGAGGTAACGTTGTTCATGCAATGGCAGTTGAATTACAAAAGCAGGGAGAGAAAATTGAGTTTTTAGTCATGATGGATTCCTATCCAGGACATTTCATTTCTATGAATGAAGAAGAAGCAGAAGATGATGCGTTAATTGCGATGCTAGCACTTGGGGGCTATGATCCTCAAGAAGTGAAAGGCAATCAATTAACAATACAATCGGTTAAAGAATTACTTCAGGAAAAGGGGAGTGTACTTGCATCATTGGATGAAGAAACAATCGAAAATCTTAAAGAAACCTATCAAAATTCCGTTCGTATCATGTCAGAATATGATCCAGAAGTATATGAGGGGGATATGATTTTCTTCAAGTCAACAATTGTTCCAGAGTGGTTTAAAAATGATGATCCAGCGAGATGGTTACCATATGTCCATGGCAGGATGAGACAATATGATATTGCTTGCCGTCATAAAGATATGTGTCAACCAGAGCCTTTAGCAGAAATAGGCGAAGGAATCGCAAGAGAGTTAAAGTGTTTAATTGAAAACAAGCATTTAGAAGGGAGTCTACAAACATGAGTAACCCATTTGATCAAAAAGATTCTATGTATTTAGTTTTAATGAATAATATAGGGCAGTATTCATTATGGCCAAGTTATATTGATGTACCAACAGGTTGGCAAGTGGTTTGGGGGGAAACTACCCTTTCAAGCTGCCATCAATATATTGAAGAGCATTGGGAAAGTCTACTTCCAAATGAAAAAGAGAAGGAAAGTCTATCACTCTAATGACAATGGATAAAAAAGTGAAATACCAAAGAAGAGCATTATGTACAGTGTATATACTAGCTATGTTTATGGCGGCATTAGACGGAACAATCGTCTATATTGCCCTTCCTTCGATTGCTGCTGAACTGGGCGTAACATCCGCTCAGTTAAGTGGATTGACTGTCTGGTATCTGGTTGGGGTTAGCATGATTTTACCTTGTGCAGGGTATTTAGGTGATCGTTTTGGAAGTAAAAAGATGTTTATGGTTAGCTCACTCGTTTTTACATTCGCTTCTTATATGTGTGCTTTAGCAGATTCAGTTTCGATGTTAAACATAGCACGGTTTCTGCAAGGATTAGGAGGCGGCTTGTTTGCCCCTATAGGCATGGCGATGATCTTTCGGACGTTTTCAATTGAAGAACGTCCGAAACTGTCGCGGTCTTTCGTCATTCCTATTGCCATTGCACCTGCCCTTGGTCCGATAATTGGTGGAGTAATCGTGACTTATTTACCGTGGCAGTGGATCTTCTTAATTAATATTCCGATTGGCTTGTTCATCGTTATAATTGGTGCACTATTTTTACAGGAAAAACATGAGTATATGGGTAAAAAGCTAGATGTTAAAGGTTTATTATTACTGGTGATTGGTTTTCCATTATTTATGTATACGTTGAATCGACTAACAGCAGGAATGAGTCTGCCAATAATCGTTTTTGGGATGATTGGGCTAATAATGATTGTTACATATGTTTTTCATGCATTAAAAGCAGATCAACCATTATTGAACTTAAAATTATTGGAGGAAAAGACATTTAAACGAATAAGCATGCTCTCCTTTCTTGGAGCGGCAGGCTTACAAGGTTTCTTGTATTTGTTCCCGATTATGTATCAATATACAACTGGTGCATCACCATTAAAAAGTGGATTAACTATTTTTATTGAAGCGATTGGTTTAATGGTGGCATCAAGAGTAATGCCCTTGACATTAAAACTTCTCGGCGTTTATCGTGTGATCGTTTATGGATTCTTATTATCCAGTGTCTTTTTCCTACTCATCAGTTGGATAGGCCCTACTGGTTCTATCATCGGTTTACAAATTTGTTTATTTGGAATTGGACTGACGTTAGGGCATGCCGTGATTGCCATGCAGTATACGGCATTCCATCATATTAATAAAGAAAAAATGTCACAAGCAACCACATTATTTAATGTGCAGAACCGTTTAGGTGCAGCAATGGGAATTGTGAGTATTTCTTTGATTATCAGCATGTTTTCAATCGGAAATGAGCAATTATATCAAGTGGCAATTATTTTTTGTGCTATGCTTCTACTCGCCGCGTGCTTGTTTGCGATCAATAGTCAAACTGCCATTAAGTCAACTTCACCAAAAATGAAAAAAGCAAGCTAGTATAAGAAGGAGGGGAAGGTATGCTTGAAGTTTTTGCTTGTCGATTACCGCAAGTACATTCAGAGGTAACTTTACATCATTATAGCGACTATTTACCACCATTAAAAAAAATACAAATCCACCGTTATAGAAGAATAGAAGATGCATATCGTACGTTAGTAGGTTATCTATTATTAAGGAAAATACTTATGAAGAAGTTACCTAAAGTTGATTTTACTAAGCTCCAATTCAGCAAATACGGTAAACCTTTTTTGAACGCGGACCCTTTTCCCCCTTTTAGCTTGTCTCATTCAGGTGATTGGTGTGTTTGTGCCGTTGGAACTGATGGAATGGTTGGGATAGATTTAGAAAAAATAACTAAACCAAAGCCAGAGTTACACTCCCTATTGTTTCGAGAGGAAGAAGAGTGTATCGGAGCGAAAGATTTTTTTAATCGTTGGACGATAAAAGAAAGCTATTTAAAAGCCATCGGTACGGGTTTACTTGTAGATCTCCAAGAAATAGAAATGGAAGAAAAAAATCGGAGTGAATTCGAGGTCAACCATCAAGAAAAACGGTACCCAGGGGGAAAAGTAAAGGTTTATAACCGCCTGAAACAATATAGCTTATCACTTTGCACATTGTCTACAGAGGAAAAGCTTCCTCAACATCTAAAACTTGTCACATTTGAAGAAATTATCAAACCCAGCGCACAAACAGTATAAAGCGCTGGGTTTTCATTTTACGAGCATCACTTATGTGACGGAATGCATAAAGAAATCTTGCTGAGTATGGAGAGCGATTGATCCGAAGAATTGTTAAAAGGCGTTTAAGAAATGTGTAAAAGTATAACCATTTATTTTCATGGGAGTGGGCCTCTTGTATTTACTGAATGTATTAAATATTTCTATTATATTTGACAATTTGTCTAGTTATCCATTAATATTCTATATATTCAGAATTTAGGAGGGCGAGAATGAAATCCTATTTAACCGTCAATGATATCTTGCAAAGAAAGCATTTCGATCAAATAGAAATAGTTGCAGGGAAAGATGGGTTAGTAGATCAAGTGAAGTGGGTTCATATTGTTGAGGTAACAAAAATAGGGAATCTCTTAAAAGGAAATGAATTAATCCTTTCAACCGCTGTTGCATGGCGAGAGAGAAAGGAATTATTTATCTCAATTGTACAACAGTTAATTAAGTCGAATGCAGCAGGCTTATGTATTGAATATGGCACTTATACGAAGGGCATACCTCATGAAATCATCTCTATGGCAAACAAAGCGAATTTCCCCATTATACTCATATTAAAGGAAGTTCCTTTCGTGGAAATCACGCAAGACATTCATACATCTTTAATTAATCAGCAATATGATATGTTAGCAAATTTAGAAAAAATCTCTCATATCTTAAATAAGAAACTACTTTCTATTAATCATTATGATGAACTTTTGAAGGTCATTTATGAAGAATTACAAGTGCAAATTCTATTATTATTTCAAGATGAAAGTGCGAAGTTTTATCCTGTACTACCGGAAATAAAAAGAGAAAATATCCTAAAGAAGGTGCAAGCCCAACAAGAACCCTCTCGTTTTGTCGTAAGAGCTACTATTGAACTTTTAGGTGAGAAATTTGCTGAACTTATCATCATTTCTTCATCTCATCAACTAACAGAATATGATCAGCTAATTGTAGACAGAACAGCTAACGCTTTAGCACAATTCTTTATTCGTGAATTATATGTAGAAGAAAAAAGAAGATTAGAAGAAAGTGAGTGGGTAAATTCTTGGTTAGAAGGTAAGGAAACGACGCCTTCATTACTAAACCATGTATCTGCCTATTTACCGAAAGCACCTCGAGGGGCGGTTGTATGTGTCTATCAAGTGGAAAAGTTAGAAAATTTAACCTATTTCAAGTTGTATTTTCGCTCCATATTAGAACAAAAAGGTTTTTCCCTCTTAGCTGTTGAGAAGCACAAAGCAATTGTATTTATATTATTTAATGAAAGAGGATTATCTGATTGGAAGAGGAGAGTAGTGCAAGCAATTGAAAAAATGAAGCAATTATTTTCGGATATGCAATCAGACACGACTTTTAATTTTGGAATTGGAAAATATGTTTCTGATTTAAATGCCGTGCATGAGAGTTATCAAACGGCATTAGAAACAATCCAAGTGAATCAACAATTTTATCATCGTTCGTATTCAAGTATGTTTTATGATGACTTACATATATTTCGTATTATCTCAGTTGCCAGTAGACACATGAATTTACAAGGAATGATCGAAGAATATTTAGGGCCGATTGTTGAATATGATACCGCACATCAATCAAAGTTAATGGAAACATTAAAAATGTACTTAATTTGTAATGGCTCAAAAAAAGATACGGCACAAAAATTATATATTGTTAGACAAACATTATATCATCGGTTGGAAAAAATTGAGCAGTTATTAGGCTCCGACTTTATGAGTCATGAGAAAAGATTGGCATTGGAATTTATGCTATTAAGCTATGATTTTATCCAGCGACCAATGGATTTAAAACAAATAAAGTAAAAAGGAATGAACCGTCTCTAGTAGTCGGTTTATTTTGCTTGTTACGATTTCCTTTGAGACACTGATTTCGAGATTACCCCTATTTCATATAGACCGTTTGTTTATGAATGACCGTTATCCTTTTTACAGTATGTCTAATGAAAAGGAGCTAGTAAATAAGAGATAATGAAATCAGAATAATCAATCTTTAATAGGAGGTTTGATGATGAGCGTAATTGAACAGGGAACGAAAACTTTACAGAATTTTATTAATGGCCAATGGGTACCTTCACAATCTACAGAAACAATGGAGGTGCCTAACCCAGCAACTGGGGCAATTATTGCAAAGGTACCTATATCCACGAAATCAGATGTTGATCAAGCAGTAAAGGCAGCAGCAAATGCTTTTCAAACTTGGAAAAAAACACCGGTTCCAAAAAGAGCGAGAATTCTCTATAAATATCATCATTTGTTAACGGAAAACCATGAAAGATTAGCAAAATTAATCGTAGAAGAGAATGGTAAAGCATATAAAGAAGCATATGGGGAAGTGCAAAGAGGAATTGAATGTGTGGAATTTGCCGCTGGAGCCCCAACACTAATGATGGGAGAAACTTTGTCGACGATTGCAGAAGACATCGATTCACAAATGTTTCGTTACCCACATGGAGTTGTCGCTGGTATAACACCATTTAATTTCCCCATGATGGTTCCTTTGTGGATGTTTCCACTTGCCATTGCATGTGGCAATACTTTTGTTCTCAAGCCATCAGAGAGAACGCCTATTTTATCTAATGAGTTGACGAAGTTGTTTATGGAAGCTGGTGCACCAGCTGGCGTCTTAAATGTTGTTCACGGTGCGCATGATGTAGTTAATGGCTTACTGGAACATCCCCTCGTTAAGGCAATTTCATTTGTTGGTTCTCAACCGGTTGCGAAATATGTCTATGAAAAAGCGGCTTCTTACGGTAAAAGAGTGCAAGCATTATCAGGAGCGAAGAATCATCATATTGTTATGCCAGATGCGGATATGGAGAAAGCGATTAGTCATATTATAAGCTCCACATTTGGCAGTGCTGGTCAGCGTTGTATGGCTTGTAGTGCAGTTGTTGTGGTAGGTGATGGATCTGAGTTTGTGGAAAAGCTTTCACAAGCAGCAGATGAATTAATTATTGGTGAAGGCTCTAATGAAGAAGTCCTGCTAACACCAGTTATAAGAGATTCTCATCGTCAGAAAGTTTTAGGATATATTGAGAAAGGCATTGAAGAAGGAGCAGAGCTGTTACGTGATGGTAGAGCTGTTATGACTGAAATGAAAAACGGCACATTTTTAGGTCCGACAATTTTTGATCAAGTCACACCTGATATGACCATTGCGAAGGATGAGATATTTGCCCCAGTGCTAAGTTTATTGCGAGCGAAAGATTTAGATGAGGGATTAGCTTATATTAGTCAATCAAGATATGGAAATGGCGCAACGATTTATACGAAAGATGCGCGTGCTGTCCGTCAGTTCAGAGAAGAAGCGGATGCAGGTATGTTAGGGATCAATATTGGTGTCCCAGCAACAATGGCCTTTTTTCCTTTCTCTGGGTGGAAGGATTCGTTTTATGGTGATTTGCATGTAAACGGGAAAGATGGTGTTAATTTTTATACCCGGAAGAAGATGATTACCTCACGTTTTGATAATTAATAAGGAGGAAAAGTGCATGGCTGAAATTAAGGAAGAGAAAGGGTTGCTTAAGAAAGATGCAGAGGTTGTTTGGCACGCGATGAAACCATTTAGCCCTAATAGCACAATTATAGCGGAAAAAGCAGATGGTGCTTGGGTTACTGATCATGAAGGTAATCGCTATTTAGATGCAATGGCAGGTTTATGGTGTGTAAATGCAGGCTATGGTAGAAAAGAGCTCGCAGAGGCAGCATACGAACAATTAAAAGAGATGAGTTATTTTCCTTTATCACAAAGCCATACACCAGCGATAAAATTAGCTGAAAAACTAAATGAAATGCTCGGTGGCGGCTATGTATTCTTCTTTTCAAATAGTGGTTCAGAGGCGAATGAAACCGCATTTAAAATCGTTAGACAGTATTATAAGCAAAAGGGAGAACATGAACGCTACAAAATTATTTCTAGGTATCGTGGGTATCATGGGAATACGATGGCAACACTTGCAGCAACAGGGCAGGCGCAAAGAAAATATAAATATGAACCGCTCGCACCGGGCTTTATTCATGTCGCACCACCTGATATGTATCGCCAACCGGAAGATGAAACCTTGGCATCTACCAAGCTTCAATCAGTACAGGAAATAGATAAAGTAATGACGTGGGAGCTAAGCGAGACCGTTGCAGCTGTCATAATGGAACCAATTATTACAGGTGGCGGGGTTATTATGCCACCAGAAAACTATATGAAAGGAGTAAAAGAGGTTTGTGAGAAGCACGGGGCATTGCTCATTAGTGATGAAGTTATTAATGGCTTTGGTCGCACGGGTGAACCGTTTGGATTTATGAATTATGAGGTCTCACCAGATATTATTACGATGGCCAAAGGGATAACAAGTGCATATTTACCTTTGTCAGCTACCGCTGTGAAAAAAGAAATCTATGATTATTTCAAAGGAACAGAAGAATATGATTACTTTCGCCATGTGAATACTTTTGGAGGAAACCCTGCTGCTTGCGCTTTAGCATTGAAAAACCTAGAGATTATGGAAGATGAGAAGCTGTACGAACGGTCGAAAACAGCCGGTGAAGCGCTAAAGAGGACATTACTGCAAAAGCTGCAACATCACCCTTATGTAGGGGATGTGAGAGGAAAAGGATTATTAATAGGTATTGAGTTAGTAGCGGATCAGGCGACGAAGGAACCGCTAGCTGTGGAGTATGTGAATAAGATCATTTCCGGATGTAAGGAGAAAGGTGTACTAATAGGTAAAAACGGAGCAACTGTTGCTGGATATAATAATATTATTACACTTGCCCCACCGTTAAATATAACTGATAGTGATATCACTCTTTTAGTTGATACATTAACAGAGCAAATGAACCAACTTTAATTATATGCTGCACTGGCTTGCCATTTATAGCAACCAGTGCTTTTTTCCATAGATGTATGTATGAACGGTGTTAAGAAGTCATTAGCTATTTTTTTTATTTGTTATGAAAATATATTTCTCATCATTCATTTTTCTATGTAGGTTGTATCATTGTTATTTAGTAAGCAAATCAATATAACCTCCGCTCATTATTTGCTAGAATAAAATTTGTAAGAAAGGAGCAGATGATAATGGTTCAAGAGATACAATTAAACAATTATACATTACCTATTAATCAATATAAGGAAACCTTAGTAAATGGTTTAAAACAAATTGCCATTGACTTTAAAGTAACGAGTGAGAACTATCATGATATTGCCGTGCTTTTATATGAAGAAAATTTTGATGTGCAAGTTCCGGCGAATAATCTTAGAATGAAAGCCGCAATAACTCAATATTATACATCAGTAACAAATCTGTATCGTGAAGGCGAAATTGGCGACTATCATGTAACCTTACGGGAAGTTTTAGGTGAATAATCAAGAAAAACGTAATATTGTGCTCATATAGGCATAATATTACGTTTTTATTTTATCGAAAAATTCATTGCTAAAAAGTGTTAAAATATATATGTATAAAAAAGAGAAAGGAGTGAGGGATGATATTAACGAAAATAAACAGTCAGCTAGATAAAATGATGCCCTTGATTACTCCTACTAGTGTCATATTGGGTATATGCTTTGCTGTCTATTTAAAAAACCTAGATAGTCTTATCCCATGGATCTTTGCGTTTATGACATTCGCAGGTAGTTTGAAAGCAAATTTTACATCGATGAAAGAAGCCATCACTCATCCTTTGCCACTATTTATTGTCTTATTTGTTCTACATATTTTTATGCCATTATGGGCCTTTACTGTTGGTCATATTACTTTTCCAAATGATACTTATACAATTACTGGTCTAATTTTAATGATGGCAATACCTACAGGTATCTCAAGCCTGATATGGGTTTCCATTTACAAAGGCAGCATTCCATTAACTTTAACGATTATTCTCGTTGATACGTTATTATCACCAATACTTGTGCCACTTACACTAAAGCTCTTAGTAGGAGCAAAAGTGGAAATGGATGTCATAAGCATGGTGAGTGGATTAATCATGATGATTGTCATTCCATCTATTTTGGCCATGGTTGTTAATTCAATCACAAAAGAGAAGGTTTCAAACATACTTAGTGCAAGACTTGCTCCATTTTCTAAAATAGGTATGGCGACTGTTGTAATGATTAATAGTGCCGTTGTTTCATCCTACTTGACAGCCTTTGATTTACGTTTATTAGCATTAGTTGTCACCGTTTTCTTTATAGCCTTTACAGGATACTTAGTGGCTTTTTTAATTGCTAGAAAAATAGTAGGGAAAAATAGAGAAGCGGTGATTGCGATTACTTTTAATGGTGGTATGCGAAACATTAGTGCAGGCTCTGTCTTAGCTGTTGCCTATTTCCCACCGCCAGTGGCCGTGCCTGTTGTTATTGGCATGCTATTTCAGCAAATATTAGCAGCTTTATTTGGGATGATTATAAATAAGGTTGAAGAAAAGGATCGACTGAATGTGAGGAAAGAGGCAGTGTGAAGATAAAAGAGACAGTTCTATGAAGGTGGTCTAATCTCGAAGCTTGAAGATAGTAGTATTGGTATAAGTCTTAATTAAAAACCCGAAAAACATTTTAATCACAATGAAAAAATGTCTTTTCGGGCTTTTCTATTAGGCTTATTTTTTTTTTTACAAGGTTGTTAGCGGGTCTTTCTCATTTGTAATAACATACCAATATAGATGAATAAAGAAACAACAACTGAAATGGCAGC
Source organism: Cytobacillus sp. FSL R7-0696 (assembly GCF_038006865.1). Classification (NCBI taxonomy): domain Bacteria; kingdom Bacillati; phylum Bacillota; class Bacilli; order Caryophanales; family Bacillaceae; genus Cytobacillus; species Cytobacillus sp. FSL R7-0696. The sequence continues at coordinate 3,833,005 of NZ_JBBOWA010000001.1, forward strand.
AACGATATAGATAGAGCTATATCCTAAGTAAAAAGCGATTTGTCCAAACATAATTGATCCAATACCGATTCCTAAATCAAAAAAAGAAAAGAACGTGGCATTAGCCATTCCTCTACGATTGACCGGTGCTTCTTTGACAGACCAAGCTTGCAAAGCTGGTTGAATCGTACCGAAACCTAAACCATATAAAATGGCTGCAGTAAATAGAATCGCATTACTCGGTAACCATGCGAGTAGAAGCATGGCGGCAATAATAAGGAGCACACCTGGAATAAATACAGCTTGATGCCCTCTTTTATCATAAATTCTACCTGCAAAAGTACGGCTGATGAGTAGCGCTAAAGCATAGAGAAAGAAATACCATTCAATTCCATCAATTCCTTTTTGTAATGAATAGATAGGTAGAAATGTAGCAATCCCTCCAAATGTAACGGTGACAAAGAAGATTAATATGGAAGGGGGCAGAGCGGATTTCTCGTAAACATCAAACTTTTTCTTTTCTACAACGCTAGCAGTATGGTCTACTTGCTTATATTTTATGAATGATGAAAGGATGAAAGCAGCGAGTCCTAATAAAGAACAGATTAGAAATAAAGAAGTAAAGCTAATATTGCCAATGAGTGCTAATCCTAAAGTAGGACCAAAGGCAAGAGCGAGATTACCTGATAGTCCAAAGTAACCCATCCCTTCGCCACGTCTTTTCTGTGGAATAAGATCTGTTGCGATTGTCCCTGAAGCTGTTGTAGAGAATCCCCATCCTAAACCCTGTACTAATCTGAGTATAAGTAGAAAGGCAATACTCGTTATAAAGCCAATGACTCCAACGGAAAGAACAAATACAGCTAGTCCAATAAGAAAGACAAACCGCCTGCCTTTTGATTCTAACGCATGTCCCGCAAAAGGACGCATAATAAGGGATGAAAAGGTAAATATCCCGATGACTAACCCAATTAATTGGTCATTGCCACCAAGTTCTTCGACAAACAAAGGCAATGTTGGTAATGTCATTTGAAAACCTAAAAATACAAAGAAGTTTGCAAAACAAATTAATGTAAAATCCTTAGTCCAAATTCTTTCTTTTTGTAATGAATTTGTTGATTGATCCAAAACCCCACCTCATTTATAAATATATATACCAATAGATATATTTTGATTCCCTAAATATCCATTATAGTAAAGAAAATTATATTTGCAAGGAAGTGGATTAACATATTTTAAAAAGGTTTAAATCAAGATAGTACGGGGTAATATTTATATTAACAACAATTAGTAATAGAGTATAAGATAAATTTCATTTAAGGTTTGAATTATCAGAAATTTTTTGTTATAATAGAAAAAAGGTCAAGGGGTTGATTTCAAAATGGAAAAGTACACGCTTAACTCAACAGTCCAAACCGATGAAAACCAATACTCAGTCGTAGCGGAACAAGTGTTAAATAAGGCTATACTTGACTTCAGAATGAAAAAGCTCCGCCAAGAAATTGATAACGCTCTTGAAGAAAGAAACGAAGAGAGATTTATTGAATTAACTGATGAATTAAATAAGTTAACGAATGAATAAAAAAAAGCAACCTTCTTCAAGGAAGGTTGCTTTTTTGGTACAGAAAGAAATGGAGAGAAAAGCATTGAAAATACGAGAAAGAGGAATAATCATTGGTAGTATACCGACAGGGGAAAATAATTGCTTGATTGATGTCCCCGGGGTGAGAGTCGGTCATAAAACCATTGATGAAAAGACGGAAACAGGATATGCCTGTACAGGTGTCACTGCCATTTTGCCTCATGGTGGTAATTTATTTAAAGAAAAAGTAGTGGCCACATCGTATGTTATTAATGGTTTTGGTAAAACCACTGGGTTGGTACAAGTAAATGAATTAGGACAGATAGAATCACCCATTATGTTAACCAATACATTTTCAGTCCCGGCCGTTACACAAGGTACCCTGCAATATATGTTACAAGAAAATAAAGACATTGGAGATACAACAGGGACGATTAACATTGTCACCGGAGAGTGTAATGATGGTTTACTAAATTCAATAAGAGAAATGGTTGTTACGCCTAAAGATACTATAGAAGCCATCTTGCACGCTTCAACAAATCCAGTGGAAGAAGGTGCAGTTGGTGCAGGAAAGGGAATGGTATGTTTTGGCTATAAAGGAGGGATTGGTACTTCTTCTAGAAAATTGTCAGTAAATGACGGGGAATTCTTTCATGTAGGTTGTCTTGTCTTAAGTAATTTTGGAGGAAAACCTGAATTCCCTTTTGATCGTTATTTTAAAAACAACCTACATTATCCTTTAGAGTTAGATAAAGCAACTGACGGATCAATTATGATTGTATTAGCAACAGATGCTCCGTTAAGTGATAGGCAATTACACCGAGTTGCTAAAAGATGTGGAATTGGACTGGGTAGGACGGGTAGCCATTATAGTCATGGTAGTGGAGATATCGTTATTGCTTTTTCTACTGCAAATACAATAAAGCACAAACAATCATCTTATTTGCATACAATGAAAACTTTAAGAGAAGATCATTCGATTATGAATGAGCTGTTTGCAGCAGCAGCAGAAGTAACAGAAGAAGCAATTATGAACTCATTATCCCAAGCTGAAACGACCGTTGGAAGAAATGAAACGGTTGTACATTCCTTATTTGATTTAGCTTAAATAAGGAGTGAATCAACATTTCCATAAAAGCTTTTTTTTATAGGAAAATAGCTTTTCTTTTTTATTCTCTTTGATGTTTAAGGAGAATGAGGTATTTATTTTGGTCATTGTAATGTTGGATACTTTTATCTTTTTACAGCAGGTAAAAAGCAATCTAAAAATGTTTAGAAGGAGAAAAGGTATATGGGCTATGAATATATTACTTACCATACAATCCCTGAAGCAGATGTATTAAATGACATTTTGAAACTGCATGAAGACATTTTTGGAACCTCTGATAATTTAATTACCAACATGCTGAGTAAATCTAAATTGTTGGTTATCCTTGCAAAGGATGGAAAGAAGATAGTCGGATATAAGATTGGGTATACAATTGATAGCACGAAGTTTTATAGTTGGCTAGGTGGAATAGATGCTAATTATAGAAAACAAGGTATTGCATCAATATTAATGAAGAAGCAACATCAGTATTTAAGGGATAATGGTTTTCGCATTGTTCAGACAAAAACGATGAATAAGTGGCGTAATATGCTGATTTTGAATATAAAAGGTGGATTTGACATTATTCATACTTATACAAATGAAATAGGAATACATAAAATAATCCTCGAAAAAAATTTAGTCAAATAATACAGCATCAGACCATTATTGATTAAACTGCAAATGTTATAGCGGAGACATTTACGATTCAATTTGTCTCCGCTATTACTCTATTATGTGAAGTTTTGTTTATATAAATAATCAGTGAAATAAGATAGCCTACAGCTGGTCAATCGTTTATGTCAAAGAAAGTCTCTATTTTCTATAGGAGATTAATTATTGAATAAACAATAGCACCATAAAAAAAGCAAGCATGAATACTAGTCCTATAGGTAAACCGATTTTCGCCCATTCTTTACTCGTAATATTTAATTTACCGGCTGCAATAATATTCGGGATATTGCCCGGAACAAGCATCCCACCGCTTATTAAAAGGCCGAGTAATATCGCTTGTATGGTTTGATTACTCATAGAAGGGCTAATTTCCGCCGCAGCTAATGTCGCATTATCAAGTACTGCAGATAATGTATTAATCCAGTACAGATCAGAAGGCGAGAGGTTAATCAAATATTGGCTAATTAATGGTTCAAATCCTGCACCTAAAAATGTTAACCCCATTACGAAGAAATAAATTTTTAAAGAACGAATACTTATTTCACCGTAGCCTTCTTCCTCGTTTTGCACCATTTTGCTGAATTTATCTGTTTGCCTGGGTGGTTTAACTAAAATAGCGGCTAGTAAACCGAAGAATAACAAGGCAATTAGAATCTCTTTACCAACTAAATTGATAAGGAAAAAGAAATCTTCATTTAATTTACTAATAGCGATTGTTGAAAGTGGTTCACCAATCGGTGTTAAAGATGCACCTAGACCAATAGAAAAACAGGAAAGAACAACAAATATGATTAATGACTGTCTATGTAGTGGAAGTGAAGAAGCAATAAGGACAAGAATGAGTGCGGCAATAATTGCAGTTATAACACTTGAAATCAGTCCTAAAAAGATTACTGTGAAAAAAATAAAAAACCAAAAGGGCACACGTTCACTAACATAGACGATTGAATTTTGCAGTCCGCGTCGAAACCACTTGAATAACACACTTGCTATAAAAACCGCTATTGCGATATTAATTGGTGCGATTGCTGCCTTAAAAAATAATGCTTCCGTATAGACTTGGCTAATAAAAACAGCTAAAACGCCCATAAAGAAAAGAAATATTTCTAAATTTTCTTCGACTACCTTTGAAGTAAAGGGCAGAAATAACACAAGTAAAAAAATGATGATCAGTCCAGTTAACATATAACAATCCCCATTTAATTGTTTTTCCTAACCTTAGGAACGGTTGGATATGTTATATATATGAAAAGATAGGACAAACTTTACAATAAATATTTAAGAACGGTTATAGCTAATTCTTTAGTATGGCTTCGGTACATGTTTAAATACTTCCCCACTTTCAAAAAACTCCACAAGATTAGCTAGCCATTTGTAGTATTCCATCCATTCCTTTGCTTCTGCTAATAATTCATTTATCTTTAATTCATCTTCGACGGTAAGTTCCTTTTTTGATGTGATAAGATGAAGCTCTTCTTTTATTTTCTTTTCAAATTGTTTGTTCTTTTGTATCGCTTTTTGCCAATTGGAAGTGAATAGTGATACGAACGTTTGGTAATAGTCTTGTTCCACGTTGTATAAGTCTTTACGGATGCCTTTCTCAAACACTTTTTCCGCTATATTTAACTCCACCATTTCTCTTACTACTTGACTCATTCGTGTTTTGCTCATGCCCGTTGCTTCCGATAACTCGCTAAGTGTCATCGGTTTTCTGTTCATATAAATAATCCCTAACACTCTACCAACCGTTGAGGAAACACCATACGTATTCATATTATCCGCTATTTTATCGATGAAAATAGATTCAATTTGATCAAAACTTTCGCTCAATCCAATCACCCTTTCAATATAAGGATCATTTAGTTAATGACAATGTACCATATTTGAAAAAAATTTACATAATCACACCTTTGGGAGTAATTCGTATGATTATGTAGCTATTATAAGATATAACGAGTAAAAACATTATACAATATTTATTTTAACTATTTTTTATAAAATATGTACACTTTGTAAACTTTTTATTTCATGAAGTTTATAATATACTACGTTATGTAAGTAAAAAGTCTGACAAGAGGATTCATATTACGGAGAACTGGGTATTGTTTGTGGTAGAGAAAAAATGGGGGTGTTATAAATGCTGAAATTTGAGCATGTATCAAAAAAGTATAAAGGCGGTAAAACAGCCGTTTCTAATCTAAATTTAGAATTTAAGAAGGGTGAATTTATTGTATTTATCGGCCCAAGTGGTTGTGGGAAGACAACAACAATGAAAATGATCAACCGCTTAATCGAACCAACAGAAGGCAAAATCTTCATTAATGATGAAGACATTATGGAGAAAGATCCGGTTAAGCTGAGAAGAGAAATCGGTTATGTCATTCAACAAATTGGTCTATTTCCGCATATGACTATTCAAGAAAACATTTCACTTGTGCTTAAACTTTTAAAATGGCCAGAAGAAAAAAGAAAAAAACGGGCAGAAGAGCTTCTTTCTCTCGTTGATATGACTCCTGATTATTTAGAGAGATATCCACATGAATTGAGTGGAGGACAACAGCAACGTATAGGTGTCTTGAGAGCGTTAGCCGCTGATCAACCGTTAATCTTAATGGATGAACCATTTGGTGCACTCGATCCAATTACGAGAGATGCCCTACAAGATGAATTTAAAAACTTGCAGAAGAAATTAGACAAAACAATCGTTTTTGTTACGCATGATATGGACGAAGCGCTTAAACTAGCAGACAGAATTGTCATTTTACGTGATGGACAGCTTGTACAATGTGGGACTCCTGACGAAATTTTACGTGAACCTGCCGATGAATTTGTTGAAGAATTTATTGGAAAAGAAAGATTAGTGCAAGCAAAACCAAACATTACAACAGTTGAGCAAATAATGAATGCGCATCCTGTAACCATTACAAGTGATGAGCAATTATCTAATGCGATAACTGTTATGAAAACAAATCGTGTAGACTCACTATTGGTTATTGATCAAGAAGGAGTTTTAGAAGGATATATTGATGTGGAAGCCATTGATCAAAACAGGAAAAAAGCAAAAGACGTAGCCGATATTTTAATCCCTGATACATTTTCTGTGTATAAAGATGCGCTTGTGCGTGATACGATCAGGCAAATATTAAAGAAAGGGCTTAAATATGTGCCGGTTGTAGATGAGCAAAGACATCTTGTCGGTATTGTGACTAGAACAAGTTTAGTCGATATCGTTTATGACTCTATTTGGGGAGACGAAGAGCTAGAACGTGCACAGTAGAAGGGGGAGATATAAATGAGTGCCATCATAGACTTTTTAAATAATAACGGTTCGGATTTATTGATCAAAACTTGGGAGCATTTATATATATCAGTCATTGCTGCAGCTCTTGGTGTCATTGTAGCTGTTCCTTTAGGTATACTTCTTACAAGATTCGATAAAGCGGCATCACCCGTAATGGGAGTGCTTGGTATGATTCAAACAATTCCGAGTTTCGCAATTTTAGCGTTTTTTATTCCTGTTCTTGGAATAGGTAAAATCCCCGCCATTATTGCTTTATTTTTCTATTCAGTCCTGCCTATCTTAAGAAACACATATACAGGTGTGAAAGATGTTAATAAAAGCTTATTAGAAGCTGGTCGTGGGATGGGCATGACTGGATGGGAAAGAATTCGATATGTTGAACTACCACTGTCCATCCCTGTTATTATGGCGGGTATTCGTGTATCGACAGTATATTTAATTGGGTGGGCTACATTAGCTGCGTTTATTGGTGCAGGCGGTTTAGGTGATTTTATTTTTAGCGGGTTAAATTTATATCAAACTGAGTTTATCATTGCAGGTGCGATTCCTGTCACCATACTCGCATTAATAGTCGATTTAATACTTGGAAAATTAGAATTTAAGGTTACGCCTAAATCAATGCGTGACAAAGAAAAAACAGCATAAGGTGGTGATTAGTTTGATAAAAAGCAAAAAAATTTTCATGACGATGATGTTAACGATGACTCTTTTATTATCAGGCTGTTCACTTCCTGGTTTAAGCGGATCTAGTGAAGATTCTATTTCAGTAGGGACTGTGGTCACCTCTGAATCACAAATTGTCGGTCAAATCATTAAACAGTTAATTGAAGAAGAAACCGATCTCAGTGTAAACATGGTCAATAATCTTGGGTCTTCTATTGTGCTTCACCAGGCAATGGTGAGTAATGATGTAGATATATCAGCTACTCGCTATACAGGCACGGATATTGCAGGACCATTAGGAATGGAGCCAGTACTTGACCCTGATAAGGCAATGGAAGTTGTCCAAGAAGAGTTTGACGAGAGATTTAATCAAAAATGGTATGATTCATTTGGGTTTGAGAACTCGTATGCTTTTACCGTAACTGATGAATTAGCAAAAGCAGAGGATTTAGAAACGGTCTCTGATTTAGAGGCATTAGCAAATGAAATAAATTTCGGTGTAGATACTTCATGGTTGAATCGTGAAGGAGATGGATATGATGGTTTTGTTGAAACATATGGCTTTGATTTTTCGAATGTGTATCCTATGCAAATTGGACTTGTTTACCAAGCAGCGGCATCGGGCGAAATGGATGTCGTTTTAGCTTACACGACGGATGGACGTATAAAAGCCTTTAATTTAAAAGTATTAGAAGATGATAAGAACTTCTTCCCTCCATATGATTCATCTACTGTTGCGAGTAAAGAAATTTTAGAGAAATACCCTGAACTTGATCCATTATTAGAGAGATTAGTTGGAGAAATCAGTACAGAAAAAATGCAAGAATTAAATTATGCAGCAGATGGGGAATTAAGAGAACCCGCAATCATTGCTGAAGAGTTTTTAGAAGAAAATAATTATTTCCGTGATAAGGAATAGGGGGTGGCATAAATGGATGTGTTTTCTGACTTAATTACTTATTTTACAAATAACGGTTCTTATGTATGGGAACAGTTCTTTAGACATTTTCTAATGTCAGCCTACGGGGTTTTATTCGCAGCGATCGTGGGTATTCCGGTTGGCATCTTAATAGCAAGATATTCACGTTTAAGTAGTGTAGTTCTCTCGTTAGCCAATGTAATTCAAACGATTCCTGCACTCGCTATGCTCGCAGTTTTAATGCTTGTGATGGGCCTTGGAACAAATACAGTCGTTTTTGCACTATTCCTTTACTCCTTATTGCCAATTATTAAGAATACTTACACAGGAATTAGGAATGTAGATCATACTTTAATAGAGTCAGGTAAAGCAATGGGTATGACAAAATGGCAAATATTAAGAATGGTAGAAATACCACTTTCTCTTTCTGTCATTATGGCAGGGTTACGAACAGCACTAGTCATTACAATTGGTATTGCAACAATAGGTACTCTTATTGGTGCTGGGGGACTTGGTGATATTATTATGCGTGGAACAAATGCGCAAGACGGAACGGCAATCATTTTAGCTGGAGCTATTCCAACAGCATTTATGGCAGTAATTGCAGATGTTCTAATGGGCTGGTTGGAAAGAAGCTTAATGCCAGTGAAGAAGAAGAAACAGGATAGTAATGAGCAAGAGGAGGTTACGGCATAAAAAATGATGGTGATTCATCATTAAAATGAATCACCATCATTTTTTTGTTCTTAATTTCCGTAACCATTTAACCCCGTCCCGAACGTATCAAATTCTGGTTTTCTTTCAATTCTTTCAGCAGCCGTCTCAACTGTCTCTATTTCATTTTCATGATTTTCGCCATTATCTTGTGAATGAAAAGAATGTTGTTTCTTGTTCATACTGGTATCCTCCTTTTACAATGTAAGATAGATTATAACTAGTTAAGCCTAAACGGGAGAGTGAAATAAATTTGCTTATTGTTATTTTATGCTAATGCCCAATTTAGGTTATTTCTTTATTTTAACATAAATTTGAAAAATTATCCTTTTGTTGCTATGGGTGAATTTGGTTTCTGTATCTTCACTTGTTTTACTGTATGAAACAAGCTAAAAGCAATTAAAAATTGTGCTAAATAATAGGTAATCATAATAATACTTCCGGAAAAAGGAATGGAAGAAATAAATTTATTCCATGCTAATACACTATCAGAAATGACAAAGAGTAAACTTCCAATGATGGCATATAATTGCCCTGACATAATAGCAGACCAAAACATCAATGATATGACCGCGATATAGAGGATGACTGGTATAATCAATTCATTTTCATTGCGGTTGTGAAGTGCTTTCACAAATTCCGAACTCATAAAGATGCCATAGGCAAGAATAGGAATAAAAGAAAGAAACCTAGCTAAAGAGTATTCCCAAATCTTAAAAAAGCCAATCGTATAGAATATATGACCGATTAAAAATGCGGTTAATCCAACCACAAACCAAATGAGTAGACCGTCACCGAACATACAAAAAATAAGACCTGAAAAAATAAAATAGTAGTGAATAGGTTTAGTTTCTTGCCGATTGCGATAGGTGTATAGAATAATAAGAATCATCGGTACTAATTTGAAAAAGATTTTTAGGATTGTCGGTTCCTCAGGTATAAAAAATATATAAAGAACAGCAAATAGAAGAATCATATATGGCAGTTTTTTTCGCATTGGATTCACCTCATTTTTTTAGTATATATTCAAGAGAGTAAAACCATTTTCCTGCAGGAGGTATATAAAATTGAAAGTAGAAAGAGGGAAGAGCATGGAAAAGAATATTTTAGCACAGCAAAAAGCATTCTTTCATACGGGTAAAACAAAAGCACTTACATACCGATTGGACGCATTATATACATTAAGAAGTTTAATTAAGAAGAACGAAAACAGCATAGCGGAGGCTTTGCAAAAAGACTTACGGAAATCATTTTTTGACTCCTTTTTAACAGAGATTGCTGTTTTACTAGAGGAAATAAAATTTACAATTAAACATGTGAAAAAGTGGTCGAGACCTGCAAAAGTAAAATCATCTTTAACTACGTTCGGTTCAAAAAGCATGATTTATCCTGAGCCATATGGTAATACATTAATCATTGCACCATGGAACTATCCTTTTCAATTAGCGATTGCGCCATTAATTGGTGCAATCGCTGCAGGCAATACAGCAGTCATCAAACCTTCCGAATTAACACCTCACACTTCTCGTTTAATTGCTCATCTTATTGAGGAGCATTTTCCAGCTGAATATATTACAGTTGTGGAAGGTGGCGTGGAAGTTAGTGAAAATTTGTTAGAAGAATCTTGGGATCATATTTTCTTTACTGGGAGTGTAGCAGTTGGTCGACACATAATGAAAGCAGCCGCTAATCATTTAACACCTGTTACGTTAGAGCTGGGAGGAAAAAGTCCAGCAATTATTCATCATGATGCCCAAATGAACCATGCAGCCAAAAGGTTAGTATGGGGGAAATTCTTAAATGCTGGACAAACATGTGTAGCACCCGATTTTGTTTATGTCCATCAAGAGATTCATGACAAGTTTCTTAAGGAAGTTACAGCTCAGATAGAAAGTCTCTATGGAGAGAATGCAATCGAAAATACGGCTTACACAAAGATTGTCAATGAGAAGCATTTTAAGAGGCTTGCTACATTTTTAACTAATGGTCAATCTTTTTATGGGGGGAGAGTGGATGAATCAAATCATCTGATCGAACCGACCATCTTAACTGAAATTAATTGGCAAGATCCAATTATGCAAGATGAAATTTTCGGACCGATTCTTCCAGTATTGAGTTATAAGGAATTAGATGATGTCATTAGCAAAATAAATGAACAACCGAAACCGCTGGCACTTTACCTTTTCTCAGATGATAAAAAAGTCCAGCAAAAAATCTTGCAATCAATTTCCTTTGGTGGTGGTTGTATCAATGATACAGTCATGCATTTAAGTTCCCCACATTTACCATTTGGTGGTGTAGGCAATAGTGGAATTGGATCTTATCACGGACGGGCAAGTTTTGATGCATTTACGCATTATAAAAGCGTCTTAAAGCAAACAACAAAAGTGGATTTTCCATTTCGGTATCCGAGTGAAAAATCATTAAAGCTATTAAAAAAGCTAATTAAATAATGAATAGAGAAGGGCTAAATGAGCAGAATAGACATCTATCTCACTTAGCCCTTCATTTTATACACAAACATAATATTCCTATGACCATTCAATTAATTAAAGAACGTAGCCATATACGCTAATAAAGTGACAAAGCGTTCCTAATAAGATAAAGATATGAAAGATTTCATGAAACCCCATATGTTTAAATTCCATGAATTTAGGTTTGACCGCATAAATAACGCCACCGATTGTGTAAAATACGCCCCCTTGAATTAACCATACGAGTCCTGCTGTACTCAATGCTTTACTTAATGGGAGGAAGGCGATGATGATAACCCAACCAAGAAGAATATATAAAAAAGTGGATAACCATCTAGGACAACTAAACCAGACCATTTTAAATAATACACCAAGAATGGATGTCGTTATAACGAAAGCAAATAAACTTATTCCTAATACGCCATCAAGTGCGATTAAACAGAAAGGTGCATAAGAACCAGCAATTAACACGAAAATCATGGAATGGTCAACTTTTCTCAAGAAAGCAATAACTGTATGTTTTGCTCTTACCCCATGATAAGTGGAGGAAGCGAGATAAAGTAACATCATACTAATACCGAAAAAAGTAACAGAGAATATGGCAATGTTTGTTCCGTTATGTAATGATGCTTTGATGATTAACGCCAGTAAACCTATAAATGACAATATTGCGCCAACGAAATGAGTTAAGCTATTGATGGGTTCTCTTATAAACGACATGATAACACCCCTAATAATATTATAAGTAGTTTTTAATACTACATATAATATTACTACTAACTATAATATATAGTCAACATTTACATTTCTATTGATAGGATGTATGATAGGAAGAAAAATAATGAGGGATAAAATGATGGAAAAACAAGAAAGAATCAGACAAGGAAAGCCGATTCGCATGGAAGACATTCCGTCTATCGCTTTATATATGGATCAAGTCATACAACTGTTTGAACAAAACTACCATTCTTATAAACGAAATGAAGATGAGAAAATCTTAACAAAAACAATGATTAATAATTATGCCAAAGGAAAACTATTACCACCCATTAAAAATAAGCGCTACAGCAAAGAACATATATTAACGATGAGCCTTATTTATCAACTAAAAGGCATTTTATCGATTCAGGACATTAAATCAACGTTAGAAAGTCTGAACGAGGAAGTACAAAAAGAAGAGGTGAATATAGAAGACGTTTATGATATGTATGTTGACATGATAAATGAGAATGAAGAACAATTTAATGAAAATGTTGACTGGATGGAGAAATCGATGGCTCAAAATTATAATGAAAAAATCTCCCAACCGAACAATGAAATGAAAGAGGTATTAATGATTAACTCATTGGTCCATATGAGCAATCTTTATCGCCGGTTAGCTGAAGCAAAAATTGATTCACTTTCTAGGGAAGAAAATAGGAAGTGAATCAGATTCTCACCCCATATACATATTTAAATATTGAAGCTGTACCAACATGGATAATAAGCTAAAGATGATAAAAGAGGGATGAGGAAGGGTGCTCCGTACCATAACTAAAGCCAAGCAACGCAGATTTCTAAGTACGACCCTGTATGAAAGAGAACAATGGGGTCGAAAGCAAACATGTAAACTAGTTTTCATGTTTGCTTTCGATGATCAAAGTTCTTAAGCGTTTATTTCCTTCATTACATTCGCCACATGCTGATAAGATGCTTTTCTTTTATCATGGTCATAGATTTGAGCATTGACGATGATCTCATTGGCGCCAGTTTCGCCAAGGAATATTTCAAGCTTTTCTTTCACTTTCTCAGGACCACCAATAATGGAAGAACCTAATTGTTGTTGTAATAATTGTTTCTCAATAGGTGTCCAAACTTCGTCCATATTCTCAACAGGAGGCAACATCCTTCCACGTTTATTACGCATCATGCCTAAGAAAGATTGGTAAAGAGAACTTGCTAGGTATTGTCCTTCTTCGTTTGATTCCCCTGCAATGATATTCACCCCAACCATTACATAAGGTTCTTTTAATACATCAGATGGTTTAAAGCTCCGGTGGTATAGATCAATTGCTGGTAGTGTATTGTCCGGTGAAAAATGGCTAGCAAAAGAGAAGGGCAAACCTAACTGACCAGCAAGTTGCGCACTATAACCACTTGAACCAAGTAACCATATTGGAATATTCAAGCCTTCTCCTGGAACCGCTCTAACTGGTAATGGTTGTTCTGAGCGGGAAGGATCAAAGTAAGTTCTTAATTCTTCCACTTGTTGAGGGAAATCTTCGGCATCTGTTCGTCTTGTCCTTCTTAATGCCGCCGCAGTAAGTTGGTCAGTACCTGGCGCACGACCTAGGCCTAAATCAATTCTTCCTGGGTAGAGTGATTCGAGTGTACCGAATTGTTCAGCAATCACTAAAGAAGAGTGATTTGGTAACATAATGCCCCCAGATCCTACTCTAATTGTATTGGTAGCGCGGGCAATATCACTTATAACAATAGATGTGGCTGAACTAGCAATCCCCGGCATATTATGGTGTTCAGCCAGCCAATATCTCGTATAACCTAAGTTTTCTGCATGTTTGGCTAAATCGCGCGAGTTCGCTAATGACTCACTAGGTGATCCATCTTCAAGGACTGGTGCTAAATCTAAAACAGAATATTTTATCGTTGACATCGTTTTCAGCTACTTTCTTTTTAGTATCTGTACATATTGTAGCAACTTCTATTACATGAATGAAATTATCTGCTTTAAAAATGAATGATTCGGTTATTAAAATGTTATTTGATATGATCATTAAAGCAAAGCTCATTTAACCGTTTGTCTTAAGAGTGAATAGTTATATTAAATGGTTTGTAGTATGAAAAAGAGCATGTCAGAGCAGTTCTGCATGCTTATCTTTTCGTATAAAAATTTTCTGTGAAATAAGGCTGGTTATCGTCATTAAATGCCACGCCAACACCAAGAAGCTGGTAATCTTCTTTAAGAATGTTTTTCCTATGTCCAGCAGAATTCATTAAGCCTTCATGGGCAAAAATACTACTAAATTGGCCATAGGCTAAGTTTTCGCCTGCTGTTCGGAACAGAATATCATCCGCATTCATCCGGTCAAACGGCGATTCACCTTTTAAGTTATCATGACCGAAATAATTATTAACAGCCATATCAGCACTATGATCTCTAGCTGTTTGTCTCACGGGATCATCCCAAGTTAGTGTAGGTAAATGATAATTAACTCTTTCAGCATTTGTTAAATCAAATAACTGGAATTCAAAACCTTCCTTTAAAGCTGCACTTTTTTTACCATAGAATCCAACTTTATTAAGTTCAAGCTCTTTAGCAATTAATTGAATGGCAGTTACTTGGTTATTTTCATGAATATCATAGAAAACCGTTAAATAACTATCATCGACCTCATAAAGTGCATAATTACTGTCGGTTGCATATTGATAATTGGTTATACCTTTACGAATCGCGCTAATCGGTTCCCCGAATATCTCTGTTACTTCCTCTTTTGTCATATTCATTTGAAAGCCGTTTTTAGAAGTAATTAAATCTTGATTCGTATAGATGCCATTAATTAATTCATTTTCATCGTAAGAAATCATGATGAAGTGATGATAATTATCATGATAAGCATGCCATTTACTACCGTATTCATTTGATGTAATTCTTTGTGGGGATCCTAATGTATTCTCAACTTCCGCTTTCTTCTCACCGATTTCAAAATTATAGACTGAAATTGTTTGGCTATCAGGTTCAGATAATGCGGGCTTCTCGACTGATTCCTCTTCTGCCGGAGGAGAGTCATTAGGTGAAGGCTGGATCCATTGTTCAAAATTGATAATCATTTGATTAAAAGCAGTAACAGCATCTTCTGTAAAGCCTTGAACATCTTTTTCTTCAATAGTTGATTGAATTTCTTTCAAGTGTTCGCTGGTTTTATCCCCTAGAGCTTCACGAATTGACGGCCAACTTATATAAATAAGTATACATATTAAGAAAAATATACTAATCTTTTTCAAAATAGAATTCCTTTCTAACCTTGATACTACTCTTTATTGCCTAAATTATAGTCTCGTTAAACATAGGTAACAACTCATTTGACTTATCCATAATTACCCACTAAGGATATATTTCCTATTATTTACAGAATAACATAATCTGTTTATGAAAATATAGTTTTGTTTTAAAGAAAAATATTTGGGCTTTCTCATAGTAGGAGGAGTCATTGAATGGAGAGATAATACACCGAATAAACGGGGAATGGGACCGCTTTTAAGAAGAATAACAGAAAAAGGGCTGAGACATAACTAAATGACCTAACCTCAAAGATGAACAATAACAAATGAAGAACTATAAAAAATCAGTTGCAAAAAAAGTCCGTCCTCTTGCACTACAGCCACTCACTTTCCGCGGGGAGGGAGCTGAGCCTCCTCGGCATTGCCTGTGGGGTCTCAGCTTTCCTTCTATTTCTCGTTGGAGTCGAGTGTCTTCCGCTCCATCCACTATTCTATAGGATATAAATCACACAAAAAAACCGAATGATTAGAAGTTGTATGCTCATAATCATTCGGATATATCCTTAGCTAGAATACAATACTTCTCTTCCAGCTTCTTTTAGAGGGTATTATCAGGTGTATTTAGTCTTTAAGCATTTGCATTTTGTGTTCAAATTTTTCAAGTTTTCTTTTTAACATCTCCATTTTCGATTCCAGTTCATCTAGACGAAAATCTACACGATGATGATCATTGTCCATTGTAACTAATAATTCATCCACATGATGCGCTTTTTGCTGATTTTTCATTTGATAAAGACCCCTTTATATTGAGGGGATACTCGCCCCTACGAATTTATTTTTTCCACTTTTGCCACCATTTCTTTTCTTGCTTACTCGCTGCGGCATCTCGGAAAGACAGCATCATATCTTGAAATGCGTCTTCTCGCTCACGTAATCGATGTAAATATTCTTCATGTTCTTTTCTCATTGTTTCGACATAAATATCACGATCTGCATTCATACTCTCTTTTAATTCATTTATTTCATTGCTAAATTCTGTACCTGTTAATTCTTGCGAGCTAGAAATATAATGAATCATTGTTTTGAACTCTTCAGAGGATGCTTCTGAGGATTCGGTTATTTTGTTCGTGATATAGTGCATCTGGTCTGTCGTTCGCTTCGACTGTTTCGCAACTCTTTTTGACAAGGTTTCGAGCGCTCCGGAGCTTTGTTTTGAAGCATGCTTCCATTCGTCAGTCATTTCTTGAATTTCTGCTTTCGTCTTCTCGTTGGATTTATAGATGGAGTCTGAAATGGTTTTAACTGTATGAAGCGAATTTTTGGAAAGCTCCATTTTCATTTCTTCTACAACTTCTTTTTTAAAGTTCGTTTTTAATTCTTGCTTGATCTCTTGTAATAAATGGTCCTGGAATTGTGTCATGACCATAGATAGCTGTTCGATATTGAGAGGATGATGATCTTGCTCAGTTGTTGCTTCATGTAGGATAGGATTCAATGATGTTTCTAAGGGGTTCTCTTGTTGGTCTGCTATTGACTCTGAATCAAGATGTTGCTTAAGTAGTCTGCGAATCATTTTTTGACTTAAATTTTGATTACGCATCTTTTTGACGGTATCTAGTAAGCTAATTTCTTCATCTGTATAATATCTTGCCCCATTTTTTGATCGGGGAATGACTAATATATCCTTTAAATCTTTTTCCCACTGTCTTAATGTTCCCGGCGGAATATTTAACTGTTTAGATACTTCATTAATGGTATATGCTTGCATAATTTGATTCATGAATAACTCCCTTTCATCATAGTGTAATTTTTCATGTTTCGGAAGGGGATTCCGAACTACATAATAAATTCCGTATAATTAGCTATTCCGCATCGTAGCCCGTCTTTTCCTGCCTGCTGACAAAAGATATCAAAACAAGACGTTATTCCACAAATGTAGGCACTTTATAACGAAATTGACTATTTCGACAATGAATTTTGTAGATAAAAAATAGATTTACGAAGGAATAGGTAAATGGTCCTGAGGTGAGGATAGATCATTTAGGATAGGCAAAAAGGGTCACCAACTGGTTACCCTTTTACTCTCTTATATCGTAAAAATAGATATTTTAAACAAGGAGGTACAATAAAGAAGATGAAAAATACCCGAAAGAGTTGATAGCCGGTTACAACAGCCAACTGTGCGTCGACTTCATGGGCAATAATAGCCATTTGATCCATGCCACCAGGTGATAAACTTAAGAAGCTTGTAGCAAGGGAAAACTCATAAAAATGACTAAGAAGAAAGCTTAGAATCATTGAGATGACGATTAATAAAGCGCTGCTAAATACACCTAAACTTAATAATTTCCATTTGTTTTCAAGCTTTTCTGGATGCATCATGAGACCAATGTTAATACCAATAAAAACTTGTGCAATCTCAAGTAAGCTGTTAGGTAAAGCAGGACCATTAATATTAAGCAGTGTCATGAGGCTTGTTGCAATAATAGGTCCGAGAAGAAATGGGGTTGGTGCGTTCCATTTTTTAAAAATAATAGCTAAAATAAATGATAGAATCATAAATGGAATAATGTCAGGTAATAACTGCTGCCAGCTAGCTGTATGTTCATAATCTGGTAAAATATTCCTGCCATTATGGAAGAACGGACCAAATATGAGAAAAGGAACAAAAAAGATAATAAGTATTAATCTTACTACTTGTAAGAAAGTAACAACAGTCACATTCATTCCTTTTGTTTCTTCAGCTAATACGAGCATTTGTGACAAACCGCCAGGAATACTACCAAGCAATATCGATGGATAATGGATACCGGTTAATTTTGCAATGAAGAATGAAGTAATTAAACTGAACCCAATAATGAGTACTGTTAAAAATAACATGGAGGGTAGTTGGTGCAAGATGAACACCATCGCCTCTTTTGTTAATGAAAGGCCCATACTGTATCCAATTATAAAGATCCCGATGTTTCTAAAATATTTTGGCCAGTACAACGTCGTCTTTGATAGTATAGAATAAAGCATCATACTTGTTATGGATCCTAATAGCCAGCTTACAGGGATATGAAGTAGGGTGAAAATGCCCCCACCTGCTACGGCAATAGTAACTGCTAGCAATAGTGAATAGCTTTTGTTCATGTGCAGACCTTCTTTTTCTTATGAGAAATTTCGATTCTGGAAAGATATGTTTATCATACCATAGACAATAACATATTTTTAGTAAATGCTTAGGTGAGACATCCTAAAATCAGGAGGAGAGACCTTGCTAAGAAAAATAAAGAAAATAAGTAGTAGTCATGAAAATACCTATCCTTTATCCATTCCCACGATTGCATCAATGGATGAAATTCAATTTAAGTCACCTGTAACGTTCTTTGTAGGTGATAATGGTTCTGGCAAGTCAACCTTATTAGAAGCCATTGCCCACCAATGCGGTTTTAATGTGGCTGGAGGGAGTAGAAGTAATAGTTATGAATTACATGCCTCCGAATCTTCCTTAGCTCCCCACATTAGGCTTTCTTGGATGCCGAAGTTAACAAATGGCTTTTTCTTAAGAGCCGAATCTTTTTATCAGTTTTCTTCACATATTGATGAATTAGAACGGGAATGCCCAACAGGATATAGTGGTTATGGTGGCAAGTCATTACATGCACAATCACATGGAGAATCGTTTCTATCACTCTTTCTGAATCGTTTTGATGGAGAGGGTATCTATTTGTTAGATGAACCTGAAGCGGCATTATCGCCTGCAAGGCAGCTTGCTTTTCTTAGAATCATGCATGATATTGTCTCAGCAGAAGAGAGCCAATTAATTATTGCCACCCATTCTCCGATACTACTTGGCTTCCCTGGAGCAACGATTCTAAATTTCGATGAAGGTAGCATTGCGGAAACAACGTATGAAGAAACAGATCATTACCAAATAACGAAATACTTCTTGGAAAATAGAGAGCGATATTTACATGAAATATTTAAAGAAGAAGACTAATCAATACCTTGCTGTATAAACAAGGTACTGATTAGTCTTTTATGATCTTAAAGTTCATCAAAGATTAGTCATCGTGTTATATAAGATTACCCATCTTGTCTTTAGAAGAACCCAGCAATTATGACCACCGCAAACAAACATGGAAAATAAAAGACATGCGAGAGTTATAAGGAACACACTACTAAGAATCATGATTATGCTTAAGAGAATGAAATTTGGGTCTACCTACATGCAGGGTAGGCCCAGATTTATTCTAATAATGACTTTAATCCATAGACTTGTAAGGGATTTACACTTGTACTATTGTTATATATCGTTCATAAGTGATAGGTAATCCTTTAACGGTTTGATGTTTCTTGAAAATGTTAGTGATTTCTTGTATGTCGGAGCTAACTACTTGATAGATTTCTTCTTTTTGTCCAAAGCAACGATAGTGGATGAGATCAAGCGGTGAATGTAAATATTCAATCGTATGATACGGGTGAATTTCAAATTTCTTGAAAGGAGCCTTTGTAAAGATCTTTGTGAGATGTTGTTGAATGGGTATGTTATGTTGGTTGTTTGGAAAAAGTTTAGGAAACCAGTTTGATAACTCTTTTCCCTCATTTTCACCAGGGTGCAACCCTAAAATGAGCCCTCCTTCTTTTACGTAAAGAGGTAATTGATGATAAATAGATGTTGGCCCTTTGCGGATAATGGCAATATCAAAGAATGCTCGTTTAAAAGGAAGTACATGTTTTGAATGAGCAACAATAAATGATGTATTTTCGGGCTTTGTCTTCATTGCCGTCTGAATAAATTGCATAGAAGAATCGGCCCCAATCATTTGCTTGGCATATAAAGCATATTTTTTTGTGAATCTTCCATCCCCGCAGCCAAAATCAAGGGTAACTTTATCTTGTGTATGTAAACAGACAAGTTGATCAAAGATATTCTCTGCTATAGGTGAATCAATAGTAGATTGCCATGGGTATATGTATGCATTTCCGTTCTTGCTTATTTGCCTATACCATTCGGGAGAGTGAGGAGAAAGCCAATAATTGGATAATGTAGGATTTTTCAAATGAATACCTCCATATGTATGTTGGGTAATAAGAAGTCAAAAATTTCAAATAGTAATCTATTGTAAATTTTCTAAAAATTTAATTGACATAGTCAAGAAGTAACGATTATATTATTCTATATCGGAAACTTCGTTTTATAGGTAAAACATTCCAATTTTTATTTGTACTATTAAATATATACGCATTGGAGGGTGATGTCGATGACTAATGAACAGTTGGAAGTGATGAGGGCAATACAAAAACTAAAAGCCAAGAAGCTTCCTTGTGCGCTAGCAACAGTTATTAAAGTAAAAGGATCAGCTTATCGAAAAGAAGGGGCAAAAATGCTAATCGATGCGGATGGAGTTACTGTTGGATTAATATCGGGGGGCTGTTTAGAAGCAGATGTAGCAGAAATAGCCAAGGAAGTAATAAAGACAAAAGCTCCAATAATTAAAACGTATCATTTAGATGAAGACGAGGTATGGGGGTTAGGTCTTGGCTGTCCAGGAACGGTTCATATCTATATTGAACCTATAATATATACAACACAGAATATTGAGGAGGTGGATGAATGTGCAAAAGAAATTGGCGCCTTTTGACGCTTGGCTAGATGCGATTGACCAACAACAAGCTGCTGTTTTAATGACCATTACGGAAGCTAGTTTGTCACAAAAAAATTATCGGATTTGCTATCTGGAAAATCAATCCCCTATTGGATCTTTCCATGACCAAGAATTGGAATTGGCTGCTTTATCCATTGCTAAAGAAAAGTTAAGGCAATCCAACCCGCAATCAGAAAGTTTAATGATACAAGATGAGAATGAATTAGATGTAGACATATTCTTCGATGTATTTGTTCCATCACCTACTTTGATGGTGTTTGGTGCAGGACATGATGCGATACCTGTTGTTAAATATGCAGCAGAATGCGGGATGAAAACGGTTGTCATTGATCAAAGAAGCCTTTATAACAATGAAGAAAGGTTTCCTCATGCCGAAAGAATAATAGCTAGACCAGAGGATTTCACAGCATGTATTCGTGTAACAAATCGTACATATATTGTCGTTATGAATCATCATATTGAGAAAGATAAGCAGACATTAAAATTTGCCCTGTCTTCACTGGCTCCTTATATAGGCGTTTTAGGACCGAAATCACGACGTATCAAAATCCTCGATCAGCTTTATTTGGAAGGTTGTCACTTCACGTATACAGACTTACAAAGAATGCATAGTCCAATTGGTCTT
Source organism: Cytobacillus sp. FSL R7-0696 (assembly GCF_038006865.1). Lineage (NCBI taxonomy): Bacteria > Bacillati > Bacillota > Bacilli > Caryophanales > Bacillaceae > Cytobacillus > Cytobacillus sp. FSL R7-0696. The sequence goes on from NZ_JBBOWA010000001.1 coordinate 3,854,677, forward strand.
GATATAGGAGCCGTATCCTCTGAGGAGATTGCTATTAGTATTGTTGCTGAAGTGATAGCAGTTAGAACAAGACATAAAGGAGGCTTTCTACAAGGTGCGGAATTTATCCACCAATCATCATAAACGTCCAATGAAAGCAATTATTCTCGCAGCAGGGTTATCTACGCGAATGGGGCGGACGAAGCAGTTGCTGCCATTTAAAGGGACAACTATGCTTCATTATGTCATTGAACAAGTATTAAAGTTACATTGTAAAGAAGTGATAGCAGTTATTGGTCATGATGCAGTTACCATTATGGAAAGAATTAAGATAAACAATCCTTCCTTTTCTTGGGCTTTTAATTCGGATTATGCCAATGGTCAATCGTCTTCACTGTACAAAGGACTTTCCAAAGTTGCCTTTTCAAAGGAAGATGCACTCGTTTTTTTAGGAGACGCCCCCTTTATAGAAAAGGAAACAAGTGAAATGATTATTCAAAGAGGGCAGCAGTTAGCGAGAGAGAAGAAACATCCAATATCTATAAGGCCATCATATGATCAAACGCCTGGCCATCCTGTCTATTTTGCAAACATCAACAATACAATGATTCATTCGATTCAACAACAAAGTGGGAAGAACTTTATTCAGACCATCCCATATAAGGAAGAAATTGCAGTGAATGACCGCGGTATTCTATTAGATATAGACACAATAAAAGAGTATGAAAAGCTAAAATAATAAATGGTTTTACATCCAAAACAAAAAATAGCCTTCTTCATCTAAAACAATCTTTTTTACATATTTATGTTTTATATAAGAAACGATATTTAGTTAACGAAACAAAAACATCCGTATTTTATTGACAAAATTTTTCGAAAAAATTAATATTATTACTATTAGCACAATTCAAAAAATATAAAGGGGAGAAAATAATGATCTTATCAGGTCAAGTGAAAATGAAAAAAAATTATAAAGATGTTTGGGATGCTCTTCACAACCCTCAAATATTAGAAAAAGCTATTCCAGGATGCAAAAGCCTAGTGTTAAAAGAGGACGGAACCTATGATGTTGAAATGAAATTCGGCATTGCTTCAGTTAAAGGGGATTACAAAGGAAATGTAAAACTTGAAGATATCGAAGCACCTGTACACTATCAATTAATAGCAGAAGGGAGTGGAAAACCAGGATTTGTTAAAGCAAAAATGGATTGCTATATTACTGCAGTTGATGAAGAAAAGTGTGAAGTTAAATGGGAATGTGATGCTGAAGTTGGCGGCATGATTGCAGGTGTAGGAAGCAGAGTAATGAGCGGTGTGGCGAAATTTATTGCTGGAAACTTTTTTAAAGATGTGGAGAAACAAATCACTTTACAAAAGGCGTAACGAAAGGGTGGCACGAGCATGAAACCATCAAAATTTAAATATTTAAAACCGTCAAGTGTTAATGAGGCACTAACCTATCTAGAAGAATACGCAGATGATTGTAAAATCATTTCTGGAGGGCAAAGTTTAATACCTGTACTGAATATGAGGCTATCTACCCCTGAGTTTTTAATCGATGTAAGCGGTATAAAGGAGTTAAATTATATTCGTGAAGAGGATGGATATATCGCCATTGGTGCACTGACAAGGCATGTGGAAGTGGAAAATTCACTATTAATTAAAGAAAAATGTCCATTGCTTATTGACGCAATTAAGTGGGTAGGTCATAAACAAATTCGCAATCGTGGGACAATTGGTGGCAGTATAGCTCACGGTGATCCTTCGGCAGAATTACCGTGTGTATTGACGACATTAAGAGGTGAGATTGTTATTGCTTCAGTGAATGAAGAGGAAGTTGTCGGTCCTGAAGATTTTTTTCTCACTTATCTCCTGACTTCATTACAAACAAATCAATTAGTGAAAGAAATCCGCTTTCCAATTATGACACAAGGAGAGAGAGTGGGGCATTCTTTTGTAGAAGTGGCGAGGAGACATGGAGATTTTGGCTTAGCAATCGCTGCAGCAGTAATTGAACTAGATAATCAAGGACTTATTCAAAAGGCACAACTAGCTGTAGGTGGTGTCAATCCTGTTCCTCTTATAATAGAAGAAGCTGAGGAATTATTAATAGGAAAGAAAGTAACGGAAGCTTTATTAAAAGAAATCGCTGAATTAACGAGTGAGTGTGTGGACCCAGAAGGAGATTTGCACGGAAGTGCTGATTATCGCAGGGAACTTATTGGTACCCTATTAAAACGTGCAATAGAAGAAGCAATAGCAAGAGCATGGGAAGGAGAAGAGAAGGTTGGATAAAGTGAATATTTCTTTAAATGTAAATGGAGAAAAAGTGGAAAGAGATATAGAACCTAGGCTCTTATTAACAGACTTCTTAAGAGAAGAATTATTTTTAACAGGCACACATGTCGGTTGCGAGCATGGGGTATGCGGGGCATGTACAATACTTTTAAACGGTGAAGCGGTTCGAGGTTGTTTAATGCTAGCTGTTCAAGCAGATGGGGCAACAATTGAAACAGTTGAATCACTTGCTGGTGAAGATGGTCAATTAAATCCTCTTCAACAAGCATTTACGGATTGCCATTCCCTCCAATGTGGATTTTGCACACCAGGGTTCTTAATGACACTAACGCAATTTACGAAAGAAAATCCCAATCCGACAGAAGAAGAAATTCGAGAAGCCATCTCAGGGAATCTTTGCCGTTGTACAGGCTATGCCAATATTGTTAAAGCAGTAAAGCAAGTTACACATCAAACGGTATAAAAGGAGGGAGAAACATGCATAAATATATCGGAAAAAGCATGCACAGAAAGGAAGATTATCGCCTTTTAACTGGAACGGGCATGTTTGTAGGCGATATTAGTTTAACCAATATGGCAGAGGCAGTATTTGTAAGAAGCCCTCATGCACATGCGAAGATTGTGGACATAAATATAGAGGCTGCAAAAGCAATAGAGGGTGTTTATGGGATATTTACTGCAAAAGATATTGAAGACATCAAACCATTGACGCAATTTGAATCACATTGTTTTTTGCCACCCAATTTAGTTGAGGCCATATCGCCAACAATCAACTTTAACTATGAAGATATTTTGGCTAAGAAGAAAGTTACATACGTTGGCCAATCTGTAGCAATAGTTGTGGCGAAAAATCGTTACATCGCCGAAGATGCAGCTGATCTAGTTGAAGTAACGTATGAGCCGCTACAACCCCTTGTTGACCCATATGAGGCACGAAAAGAGGGTGCACCTCTCATACAAGAACATTTAGAAAATAATATTCAGTCCCATTTTCATGTGACAACAGGCAATGTTGAGCAAGCATTTGCCGAGGCGGACTATATAATGAATGAAAAAATTCGCACCCCACGACTCGGATCAAATCCGTTAGAAACAAGAGGAGTAGTGGCGAAATTTGATACAAGAAATCAAGAACTGAGAGTTTGGTCGTCTTCGCAAATGCCTTATGAAATCAGATCTACTTTAGCACATTGTTTGTCATTACCCGATTTAAGTATTCGTGTTACAGCATCTGATGTTGGAGGGGGATTTGGACCAAAAGGAGGTGTTCACCCAGAAGAGATTGTTATTCCTTACTTGGCTAAAAAATTGCAGAGGCCGATAAAATGGGTAGAGGACCGAATGGAGCATTTAACAAGTGCAAGGCAATCTAGGGATCAAATCCATGATGTGAAAGTTTCATTTAAACAGGATGGAACGATTACGGCAATTAAGGATTTTTTTGTGATTGATAGTGGTGCTGTTAATTTCTTCGCCTTAACTTGTGCTTATAATAGTGCCTATCATTTAAGAGGAGCTTATAAAATCCCTAATTATGATAGTGAATGTGAAGTCATCTTAACGAACAAAACACCTAATGTCCCATTTAGGGGGGCAGGTAGACCTGAAGTAGTCTTTGTAATGGATCGAATTATCGATATCGTCGCAAGAAAATTAAAAGTAGATCCAATCGAAATTATGAAGAAAAATATGATCCAAGCTGAAGACATGCCTTATGATCAAGGAATTCTTGTAAAAGATGGTCATCAGCTTATTTATGATAGTGGCGATTATCCTGATGCATTACGCAAGGCAGTTGATTTAGTTGACTATGATGCTTTTAGAAAAGAACAAGAAGAGAAGAAGAAAGAAGGTAAGCTAGTTGGTATCGGCATCTCTTCTTACGTAGAAGGTACGGGCGCAGGACCTTATGAAGGGGCACATATCTCTATTGACCCTTCTGGTCATGTAACAGCTTATTTAGGCTGTACCCCTCAAGGACAAGGGCATGAAACAGTATTTTCACAAATTGCAGCAGACGGATTGGGTGTAAACCCGCAAAATATTACTGTTCGAGTTGGCGAAACAACTGTGTTGCCAATGGGTCAAGGAACTTACGCAAGCCGAAGCGCAGTAAATGCAGGTTCAGCTATTTATGAGGCAGCATTAAAAATGAGAGAGAAAGTGTTAAAAATCGCTGCACATTTGCTAAAAACGGATGAAGATTTAGTCATTGATGAAGGGAAAATATATGCAGAGACTTCTCCTGAAAAGTTTGTCACCTATCAAGATGTTGGGCGAGCGGCGCTGCCTGCTAAATTAGGGAATTTACCAGAAGGCATGGAAGCAAGCTTAGAAGTAACACATTATTTTGCCCCTCCAACCGTTACATTTGCTGCTTCGATTCATATGGCACAAGTGGAGGTTGATAAAGAAACAGGTTTTGTAGATTTACAGAAATATAGTGTTGTACATGATTGTGGTACGGTTATTAATCCGATGATTGTTGATGGTCAAGTGCAAGGCGGTATTGCACAAGGAATTGGTTCAGCTCTTTACGAAGAAATCGTCTATGACCAAACAGGGCAATTGCTTACCGGTACTTATATGGATTATTTATTACCAACATCGATGGAAGTACCAACGGTGGCAAAAGCACACCAGGAATTCAAATCAACAAGAAATCGCCTAGGGATAAAAGGTGTAGGTGAGGGGGGTGCCATCGCGCCACCAGCTGCAATAGCAAATGCAATTGTAGATGCACTTCATCCATTAGAAATTAAAACAAATGATTTACCTATCAGTCCAAATAAGTTAAGAACATGGATTAAGGAAGCAGAGGCATCTTTTCAAACACTACAAACAAATTAAAGGAAAAAAACAGGTATCTTCCAAAGGATTTTGTGGGAAATCCCTTTGATTGCAAGATACCTGTTCTATCTTAAAGATTACTAGGAAAGCCATCAATAAGAGTGTATTTATTATATCACTCTTCTACTAACATGCCAATTTTCACAAGGAGTGATTCAACTATGCAAAAGGCAAATGTACTTCACGAAGAAAACATGACAAAGGCAACAAATGCTAGGTGGATTTATATTTCACTACCATTAATGCTACTGTTCACGGTTTCAATGATCGATAAATCTAATATTAATATACTATTTGCAGAAAGACAGTTTTTACAAGATTTAGCTATTAGTGATAATGTGATCAAGGGAACATTAAGTTCTGTCTTTTTAATTACATACGCATTAGGGCAGTTTTTCTGGGGATTTGTAGTCGACCGTATCGGCGCATTTAAGAGTGGAATGATTGGTATAGCCATTTGGGGTATAGCGATGATTATCGGTGGAGTAGCTACATCGGTTACGGCATTATTATGGTCAAGAGCATTACTAGGGGTAGGTGAAGGTGTTTTATACCCCATTGCACTTACCTTAACTGCTAAGTGGTTTCCGCAACAAGAACAAGGGAAAGCTCAGTCTTTTTGGTTTACAGGGAATGCAATCGGACCAGTTATTGGTATTCCAGCGATCGCATTAATTGCCGCCTCTTTTGGATGGAGAGAAAGTTATTTCGCACTAGCGATTATTTCTTTTATTTGTTTGGCCATATTTATTTTTATGATTAGAAACAAACCATCTGAACATTATGCAACTAATGCTGCAGAAGTGAACTATATAGAAAAGGGACAAGGAGTGAAAAAGACTGCTAACATCGATACAGGAAGTGTTAAATCTGTTTTAACTAGTCCTCTGTTCTGGATATTAACAACAGTATATGCTTGCGTCTCAATCGGTTTTTTTGGATTTTCTACATTTTTGCCAAGCTATTTAACAGAAGCAAAGGGGATTGATTTTGTTAATTCAGCTATGATTAATGCAGCGGGTTATGCTCTTGCCATCATCGTTCAATTGGTATGTGGCTATCTTTCTGATAGATGGATGAAACGGGCTATATTTGTCGCCGTAGCAAGTGTCATCATCATAGGCTGCTTCGTAGGCTTCTTATACACTACGAATACTACAATCGTTATTCTACTTACAATTATTCTATTAAGTGTATTATACATGCCAGCACCGATAACCATGACGATGCTCCATGAAGTCGCTTCATCCCAAGTGATGGGGAGAATAAGCGGTACATTCGGATGTGTATCTTATTTAGTAGCAGCTGCTGGGCCAATGGTTGTTGGCTTTTTCAGTACAACAACAGGCTCTTTTACAGGCGGTTTTATGGCGTTAATTAGTTTTATCGTTCTTTCACTTTTATTATGTGTGTATTTGATGAAAAAAGGTTATTGATATAGAATCATTTTAAAAAAATTAAAAAAGTAGAGTCGTTCTGAACAAAGTGAACGGCTCTATTTTTATAAGAAACCTTAGTCTTGTGATAAATAAATCCAATTTTTTTCATCAAATTCTTCTATTATATAATTTGAACCAATACTTTGTAGGATTTTATTAAAGGACTTTATATCGTCTTCGTTCTCATACAAATCTTCTTGAATATATTCCTTCATAATAAAATTTGTTAAGTGAGTATTGTTAACGAAGTCCGAAAAATATATTCGTAGTGTTTCCGAATCCTCTTCGTTTAACTTTTCATCATTAATAATAGAAATTCTGAAAACATTTAGTATCTCATCAATATCTTCATCTTCCATATAACAGAGCGGCTCTAGTTTTTTATCATCATTTGTAAATGGTTTTCTAGTATCTTCAATGATTACATAAGATAAGAAATGTTCTTGCTTCCATACATGAAAGATTTCTAAATCACGTAATTTTAAGACTCTACGAAGTGATAACATAAACTTCCTCCTTTCCATATTAAGTTAATGGCTGTACTAAAGTAGAATTTTTTCTGTTTTTTGTTCCATTGTTTGCTCAGTTTTTACCTTAATAGGCACTCGATAGCTCCCTAATGTCGCAACAATCACACCACAAATAATTAAAAAAGCACCTATGATATCTCGAATGGTAAATGCTTCACCAAGAATAATAACAGCTAGACCGGCAGCGAAGAGAGGTTCTAGTGAAAACATTAAACTCGTTTGTGTTGGTGATGTATGTTTTTGTGCCACTGCTTGGGAAATAAAGCCAAAGGCACTACATAGAATCGCTAGTCCAAGTATACTCATCCAAGCAACTGTGTTTTGGGGTAGGATTGGTGATTCAAAAAAGCTACTTAAAACAAGAGCGAGTATACCAGCAAAGCCGAGTTGCATGATACCAACTGTAATGGGTTCATGATCCTTAGTGACTCTTCCAATAATCAGAATTTGAATAGCGTATGCGAGAGCGGAAAGCATACATAAAATATCGCCGTAATTGAATGATAATGATTGTGTAATTGTCATGATGATAATACCAACAAATGTAATGATGATGCCAATTCTAACTGGCACGATTGGTAACCTTCTTTGCAGAATACTTTGGATCACCGGAACGAATATGACCGTCATACTTAATAAAAATCCGGCATTAGAAGCATCTGTCATCGTCAAGCCAACAGTAACTAAAGAGAACACAAGTAATAATAAGAAGCCTAATAGAAAACTGTAAAATAAAAGTTCCATATTAACATGCCGTAAAGAACGATAAAAAAAGGTAGCGGCAATTACAAAGGCAATTAAACATCTTAATGCGACAAGGTTAAATGGTTCAATCGACGCGATTCCCATCTTCATAAAAATATAAGATAATCCCCAGAAAAAATTCACCACCACTAAAAGAATCGTTGCTTTCGTGTGCATACTCATAACCATTTCTCCATTCTCATGATTTTCTACATGTATTATAATGAATCTATTAACATTAATAAAACGAATCTTTTTCATTGTTTATATGAAATAATTTCATGAAAAGGAGTAGCGAGATGAGTTTAGTTAAATATGAGATTTATAGCAAGGTTTCTGAGCTTCAAAGTTTTACGAAAGCAGCAGAAGTACTAGGGATGACACAATCTGCAGTCAGTCATGCGATGGCTAATTTAGAAAAGGAATTAGGTTTCACGCTTTTTCATCGTTCAAGAGGTGGGCTAACATTGACGAATGAAGGAAGAAGCATGCTTGTAAGTATTCGTAAGGTGTTACACTATGACGAACAAGTACAACAAGAGGCAGCAAAAATAACGGGTTTGATGAAAGGAACAGTAAAAGTAGGTACATTTACGAGTGTTTCATCTACTTGGTTACCCGAAATCATTAAATCAATGGAGCAAAGTTATCCTTATATCCGTATTGAATTAATTGAAGGAGATTATGAAGCGATTGACCGTTGGATTCTTAATGGAAAATTAGACTGTGGCTTTATTAATGTCGATAGCTCCAGTCATTTTGATGTTATTCCGTTAAAAAAGGACCGTTTGCGTTGTATTGTGTCAACAGATCATCCTTTTTCAACAAGAAGTGAGATAAGCGTACAAGAGTTAAAGGATATTCCTTTTATCATGCCGACATATGGGGGGTACCATGAAGTAAAAGATTTATTTGCTAAAGCGGAGATCCAACCAAATATTCGCTTTGAATTAATGGCGGAAGATTCAATTAAGTCAATGGTTGCTCATAATTTTGGTGTAAGCATATTGCCAGAATTATTATTAGAAACCATTCCTAAAAATTGTGTGGTAATGCCATTAAAGGAAGAAAGCTATCGCATATTAGGATTAGCGATGAAGTTTAATCTGTCACCAGCAGCCAAAAGATTTGTAGAGATCACGGAGAAGTGGTTGGCGTCGTTTTATTAAATCCTCACGCCTCTAGGGAAAACTTGTAAGAGACGTGGATTGAAAACGATACTTTTATTTAATGGTTACTTCTAGTTCAATATCTACATTGCCTTGTATGGCGCGCGAAATCATGCAGGATGCTTCTGCTTTTTTAGCCAATTTCAGAGCAAGATCTCTGTCACGTTCATTATCACGGTTAGTAAGTACGATGGTTGGTTTATGAATGATTTTCTTATAAGTTAAGACGCCATTCGTTTCGTTAACAATTGCAGTTGATTCCATCGATAAATCATTTTTCTCTACTTTACTTCTTTCCATCATGGCAGCTAAGGTAATGATATAACAAGTGGCAGCAGCACCTAGAAGCATTTCATCTGGGTTAGTCCCTACTCCTGGTCCGTTCATTTCAGGTGGAATAGATACTTTTGTACGCAGTTGTCCACTTTCGATTGTTCCGACGCTATTTCGTAATCCTGGAAAGTGTGCTTTTAAATGAAATTGATGATCGGCCATTAGTATTCCTCCTTCAAACTATACGTAAAAACTATAGCAAATCACAAGGCTTTTATCAAAGACAAACTTCCTATAGAATAAGAAGGGACAGATAGAGAAAAAGGGGAGTTTAGCAACATGAAATTTGTGTCATGGAATGTAAATGGTTTGCGTGCTTGTGTGAAGAAAGGCTTTCTCGACTTTTTTGCAGAAGTGGATGCGGATGTGTTTTGTATACAAGAATCAAAGCTTCAAGCAGGTCAAATAGAATTAGATTTAAATGGCTATCATCAATATTGGAATTATGCTGTTAAGAAGGGCTATTCAGGAACCGCTATTTTTACTAAAGAAAAACCTCTATTTGTAAAATATGGCGTAGGGGAAAACGAAGAACAAGAAGAAGGTAGAATTATTACGTTAGAATTTGAAACGTTTTACCTTGTAAATGTATATACACCGAATTCAAAAAGAGATCTTTCCCGATTAGACTATCGTTTACAATGGGAAGATGATTTAAAAACATATTTGCTTTCGTTAGAGGCGGAAAAACCTGTGATTTATACAGGGGACTTAAATGTTGCACACCAAACAATTGATTTGAAGAATGCAAAGTCCAATATTGGAAATTCAGGATTTACTGATGAAGAACGTGGGAAAATGACAAGTCTCCTTGAATCAGGGTTTGTCGATTCTTTCAGATACCTTTATCCAGAAAAGACGGATGTCTATACATGGTGGTCGTACATGGCCAAAGTGAGAGAGCGGAATATTGGCTGGCGAATTGATTATTTTATCGTGTCGGAAAAATTAAAAGCACAAATCAAAGATGCCGGTGCACACTGTCAAACAATGGGTAGTGACCATTGTCCGATTTTCTTAGAATTAGATATATAAGGAAAAATGAAGTGAAGTCTAATAAGGCTTCATTTTTTTGTGTTGTGCATATTAATCGACAAAGGAAAAACCATTATCTAGGTTATTTAAGGTTTAAGTTAAGAGAATCAGTTGCATAGAAGAATGATGAATCAGACTCGTTAAGAAATGACGGAAGATAAACATTATATTTTACAGCAAACCTTGGTTGGAGATGATAACATACAGAACCGAGCAATCTATTGTGGAACTAACAAAATAAAATTAAATAGATGTTAACTAAGCAAACAAACTTGTGAAAATGATGCGAGAATCTTTTTCCTTTAAATAAGAACCCTTGTATCTATACAAAAAAAATTCATTTGTAAAAAATCTATTTACTCCCCTCAAACTTCAAAGGTTTTCTGGATACTTTTTCTAGTTCTGCTCATACTAAAGGCAATGATTGTAGGAGTGAAGTCAATGAATGAGACATCGGTCGTTATTGTAAGGTCGATTATTGCTTTTGGTACATTACTTATATTTACACGATTTTTAGGTAAACAAACAGTGAGTCAAATCACATTCTTTGATTACATTTTAGGTATCTCGATTGGTTCTATGGCCGCAAATCTTTCAGCAGACATCGCGACAGATGCTTGGCCATATTGGGTGGGGCTGTTTACATGGACGGTTCTTGTATTATGTCTGCAAAAAGTAACAATGAAGTGGCGACAAGCATCAATCTATTTCGATGGGGAGCCTGTCATCGTTATTATGGATGGGGAAATTATGGATGAAGTTATGAAGAAACTGCGTTACCGTATCTCTGATCTCCAAGAACAACTAAGAGAAAAAGGGATATTTGATTTAAAAGAGGTAGATTATGCAATTGTAGAAAAAGATGGGCAAATATCCGTGTTAAAAAAAGCGGATTATTTACCAGTTACCCCAAGAGATTTACAGTTAAAGTCTACATATAAAGGAATAGGGACGGAATTAATTTATGATGGTGTGCTTGTCCGCAATAATTTGCAGCAATTGCAAAAATCTGAGGAATGGCTGATGAAAGAATTAAAAAATCGTGGATATACAAAAATTAGTGATATCTTTCTAGCGATTATTGATAGCAACGGGATGCTCTTTATTGACGCTTATCATGATAAAATGAAAAAACCCGTAGATATAACAGATTTTAAAGGATTGAAGTAAATGAAAGAGTTTATTCTTTATAAATTGATTCCATTACTTATATTGGCTATTTTTATTTTTACAATGAAGTCTGGAGATTTTCTTAAACAACCACTTGTTGATGGCGATGATGTAATAGGGACGCTTTCTTTAGTTGAACAATCAATTCACGAAGGCGATTGGAAAAGTGCAAAAAAACAAATCAATAGAGCCAAAGAAGGGTTTTTAACTGTTCAGATGCGAGTGCAGTTTTCTGTAGAGAAAAATGAACTGAATCAAATAGGCACAAGTTTAAACCGAGCAATTGGCTTTATTGATGTTCATGATGAGGGAGGAGCTCAGGCTGAAATAGAAGAAATCAAATTTGCATGGGAGGGGTTAGGAAAATAAAATAACAGTAAGACCTTTAAATAAGAGAATGAGGAGAATGATTGATGTTGGCTAAGAAAAAAGTAGTTTTAACAGGAGGGGGATCAGCGGGGCATGTTACCCCTAATCTCGCCCTTATTACAGAATTACAGAAAGAAGTCGATTTTTTTTACATAGGTTCGAAAACAGGCATTGAAAAGGAGTTAATCGCAAAGACCGAGGTCCCTTATTTTTCAATTTCCAGTGGGAAATTAAGAAGATATATAGACTTAGAGAATGTAAGGGATATCTTTCGCGTCATGAAAGGTGTAATTGACGCAAGGAGAATCTTAAAACAGATAAAGCCTGATTTGCTTTTTTCAAAGGGTGGATTTGTATCAGTCCCCGTAATAATTGCTGCTAAAATGCTAAGGATACCAGCATTTATCCATGAGAGTGATTTAACACCCGGGTTAGCAAATAAAATTGCCCAACGGTTTGCTGAAAAAGTGTTTACTTCGTTTGAAGAAGCGAAAGCTTATTTTCCGCGAGAAAAAGTGTTTGCCATTGGCTCACCAATACGGCCAGAAATATTTAACGGCGATAAAAACACGGCCCTAAAGTTGCTTCATTTTTCTAGTGTAAAGCCAATTATTACTGTTATGGGTGGTAGTTTAGGTGCCAAAAAGATAAACGAACAAGTTCGCAAGGAATTACCAAATCTATTAGGTAACTATCAAGTTGTGCATATTTGTGGAAAAGGTCAAGTTGATGAAAGTTTACTAGGGAAAGCAGGTTATAAACAATTTGAATATATTCATGAGGAATTACCACATATCCTTGCCGCTACTCATTGTGTAATCACAAGGGGTGGATCCAATGCGTTATTTGAATTCTTAGCACTAAATATGCCCATGCTAATCATTCCCCTATCTAAAAAACAAAGTAGAGGTGATCAATTGTTAAATGCTGAATCTTTTGCACAAAAAGGATTCGCTAAAGTAATCGAGGAAGAAGCAATTGGTTCCTTATTACATACGTTAAGACAAATGGAATTGGATAGAGCAGAAATGATTGCTAGTATGAGCAAATCTCCTTTGACGAACGGTTTAAAAGTTATAGTGAATGAGATTAGGGAAAGGTAATTGTTGCAAATCTATTTGAAAATGTTTGTCAAAGCATGGTATAGTATTCTACGGATAAATAGGAAATAGACATCTAAAAAAGGATGTTGTAAATGGGATTATTTAATAAAATTTTTTCAAAAAAAGAACAAGTTACGATAGAATTTTGTGAAAAGAACCTCGATCGTTTTTATACTGATGAAGACTTTGCACTTTTTGGCCCTTTTCTTTCTAGTAAAGAGGTATCTTACAAACAATATGAATGCCAATCACATTGTAAGCAATGCAAGAAAAGTCCATATGCAATAGTTAATGGCGAGTTTATACAATGTGAAACACCCAGTGAACTATTATCGCAAATGAAAGAACAGAAATAAGCAGGTGGAAGAAATGACAGAAGAAAATAATCAATACCGCGTCTTACTCTATTATAAATATGTAACAATCGAACACCCTGAAGCCTTTAGTAAACATCATTTAAAAGCATGTCGTGAGCTCGGATTAAAAGGAAGAATCCTTGTTGCCAAAGAAGGTATAAACGGTACGGTTTCAGGCACAGTGGAACAAACAAATGCGTATATAGATATGATGAAAAACGACAACCGCTTTAGTGATATGGTCTTTAAAATTGATGAAACGAATGGACATGCATTCAAGAAAATGCATGTCAGACCTCGTAAAGAAATTGTGACATTAAAACTTGAGGATGATCTCAATCCTAATGAGATCACAGGCAAATATTTAGAGCCAAAAGCATTCTTTGAAGCAATGCAAGCAGAGGATACTGTTGTTATTGATGCAAGAAATGATTATGAATATGATATCGGCCACTTTAGAGGGGCGATTAGACCGGATGTTGAAGCATTTCGTGATTTACCTGATTGGATACGTGAACATAAAGACCAACTTTCTGGGAAGAAGATTTTAACATATTGTACAGGTGGCATACGTTGTGAAAAATTCTCTGGTTGGTTAGTAAGAGAAGGTTTTGAAGATGTGAATCAGCTACATGGTGGCATTGTCACATATGGTAAGGACCCAGAAGTTCAAGGAGAACTATGGGACGGTCAATGTTATGTGTTTGATGAAAGAATCAGTGTGCCAATTAATCAGAAAGAACATACCATTGTCGGAAAAGACTATTTCACTGGTGAATCTTGTGAACGTTATGTCAATTGTGCTAATCCTGAATGTGATAAACGTTTTATGACGACAGAAGAAAACGAACATAAATATTTACGGAGCTGTTCGGATGAGTGCCGCACACATCCTGATAATTTATACGTGAAAGAAAAGGGTTTAACAGATGAAGAGTGGCAAGAGCGATTACAGAAGATAACAATTGACGCATAAGAAAAAGGCTCATAACCAAAAATGGGAATGGGCTTTTTTCTTTGATTAATCGATGATGGGGAATTTATGAGGATCTTCAAGGTAGCCAAATGCCATTTTTATTTGTTCTTCCGTATTTCGATTAAGGGATAGTGGAGGTAAGTTGTTTTCAGGAAAAAAATCAATCGCTTCGGTTTCTATTCCGCAGGTAGCTTGTCCGCCCGTAATCTCACATAAAATAAATATTTTATAATAATGGAAGATTTGTTTGGGATGCGGGTGCTTATTCATATCCAACAAGGCAATGAGCTTCTTCGCAACACAAATAAAACCTGATTCTTCTTGAATTTCTTTTATAACATTCTCACTTGCAGATAAGCCAACATCACAAAAACCACCTGGTAAGGACCATTTGTTATCAACATTTTCTCTCACTAGCAATATTTTGTTTTTCCTGAAAACAACGCCTCGTACGTCAATTTTCGGTGTTTGATAGCCTGATTCATTACTTAATACGGCCACAATTTCGTCTGTTGATTGTCCTGAGTACTCACCTATGATCTCAGCACTCAGTTCTTTTAACTGCTCATACCTTTCAATATCATAGATATCTTTCGAAAAGGCTAAGCCAGATTGTGCAATCGCTTGGATTTTCCTCGCCCATGTTAACCACTGGTCGCTCATTATCTCATCCCCTTTGATAACCTTTACACCATGTTAGTTAATCATCCAATTCAATATTTGCTTGTGATCGAAACTCCGTCGTTTGGTAAGCTTTAGATGTTTTCAGAAATTCCTGTTTCTGATGGTCCTAACATTGATAGGCATTCATGATGAGAAAGTGTATGCTCATTAAATTGTTAAACATCTTGTTTAACGCAGCGTTAAAAATTTAATGTTTTGGCTAACGTACCATCGATATCAAAGGAGGACTGCTTTCATAAAATCATCCTCATACTCATTTTATACCAATTTTAACAAAAGGAGGTAGAAATAGGAAGTTTTATTTTCTAGCTACTTTTTATACTTATTAGTTGAAAAAGTAGATAAGGTATTCTAAAATATAGAGTGTAAATAGATTTTACATATTAGGAGGAATTCAAAATGGCTAAACACGAATTACCAGCATTACCTTATGCAAATGATGCGCTTGAACCACATATCGATGCGCAAACAATGGAAATCCACCATGATCGTCACCATGCAACATATGTAAACAACTTAAATGCTGCATTAGAAGGACATGACGAGTTAGCTAGCAAATCTATTGAAGAACTAATTGCTAACTTAGACGCTGTTCCTGAAGATATTCGTACAGCTGTACGTAATAACGGTGGCGGACATGCAAACCACAGCTTGTTCTGGACACTTCTTTCTCCAAACGGTGGCGGTGCACCAACTGGTGACGTTGCTGGTGCAATTGAAGAAGCTTTTGGTAGCTATGATGCATTCAAAGACCAATTCGCTAAAGCTGCAGCTGGACGCTTCGGTTCTGGTTGGGCATGGTTAGTATCTGAAAATGGTCAATTATCTATTACAAGCACACCAAACCAAGATAGCCCAGTAATGGAAGGTAAAACACCAATCCTTGGTCTTGATGTTTGGGAGCATGCTTACTACTTAAAATATCAAAACAAACGCCCAGATTATGTTCAAGCATTCTTCAATGTTGTGAATTGGGATGAAGTAAACAAATTATTCGCAGCATCAAAATAAGGATGTTGATCAGGGACCCAAAATTTGATTTTGGGTCTTTTTTATATGCAAAATGAGAGGGAAAAGAAATAGTTAAGAATTTACTGATGTAAAAGTAAATACCAAAAGCACCAAACACCTGAGGAATATAGAAAAAGAATAGCAAATAAAAAATATGCATAAAACACCTTTGAAAACAGATAAGAGGAGTGGACAAACAGAAAATTTATTCCATATTGTGTAAATGTAAGTAAAGGGAATATACAAATAATTGCAAAATATGAGGGATATTGAAGGGCTTAAAAAGTGATAAATGTACACTGTTGTTCTTATAGGGATGTATCACAATAAAAGATAAATACATAAAAGAAACTAAGTTAAAAGTAAAGCCTAGAAATCGAAACCGGGTGAATATAAAAGAAAAACTATTACTCTAGCAAGTAATAGTTGAATCAATTAAATTTAATTTTAAATTGGCAATGATCATGGCCTTCTGTTTTGCATCTTACACGTTGCACTTGATTTGTGTTTAATGCTTGCTTGAACAATTGGGTTTCGCAATGACAAGCTGTTTTATACGATTGGACAATGGAAAGAATGGGACAATTAAATTCTGTAAGCTCATATTCGTCTGTTCCTGTTTTCAACAAGTTTGCCATATAGCCTTTTTCATTTTGAATGTTTAATAATGTTTGCATTTTTATATCAGGCGCTTGTTCTTGTAATCTATGTTCGTACTCTTCAACTAGTCGCTTTTCTCGTTTAATAAATAAGTTTTCAATCGCTTCACTGCCATACAATTCTTCAATATCAAAGAGAAATTCAAGTGATAGACCTTCATAATTTTTTGGAAAATAATGTTCGCCTTTACTTGTTAAATAGTAGAACTGAGTCGGTCTACCTAAGGCTTGTTTCGTTTCTTTGGACGCGATTAAACCGCTATTCTCTAATCCGGTTAAATGTTTTCTCACCGCCATATGGCTAATATTCAGGCGCTCCTTAAGGTCGTTGACAGACATGGAAGACTCTTTTTTTAATAAAAATAACACTTTATCTTTTGTTGATTCAGCATGAAATTCCATTCTATCACCTCAAGTATAGTCAATATTCGCGTGGCAATGGCCGGTTTGACAATCATACTTATTATACTATATTGTATAAAAAAACTTAAGAGATAATCATTGCCAGCGGAATTTTTAGAGAAATAAGACATTTCGATTGAGTGCTCATTCAAACATTTGAGATAAATAGTTTAGTAGGGGGAATAAAATGATTTATCCAATAACCATACCGACAAAAAGTGATTTGCGTTCTTTTAATTTTTTTCTTGTAGAAGGTAGTAAAGGATTAACTTTAATAGATGCTGGAATTAATCATGAAGCATGTTGGCAGCAATTTCTTCAACTATTACAGCGCCATCAATTTCTGTTAGAGGATATCAATGAAATCATCCTTACCCATTCACACGAGGATCATACAGGCTTGATTACTAGAATTATTGAAAAACACAACATCCCCGTTTATGTTCATGCTGAAGCGATTCCTCGGTTAAAGAGGGAAAAGTCATTTTTTGAAAAAAGAATTTCCTTTTATGAAATATTATATCGTGAAATGGGTTGTGGCAAGGAAGGTGAAAAAAGAGTACAGCAGCTCAAGAATATCGTCATAGAAAAACAAAACGAGGGATTGCATGCTGATTATAGAACGTTAAGTGAAAATGATTATATTATTAATAGAAAAGTAATTGAAACACCAGGACATGCTCCTGATCATATCGCTTTAATAGATGAAAGAAACAATGTGATGTTAGGTGGAGACCACCTTATCGCCCATATATCAAGTAATGCTTTAATTGAACCTTATATGAATGGTGAAAGAAGAAAGACGGTCCTTGAGTATGTGGAGTCACTGCAAAAATGTTTAACCTATGATATTGACTATTGTTATAGTGGGCATGGTGAACAAATAACGAATCCACATCAACTTATACATAAAAGGTTGAAAGGGATAGAAAGAAAAGCTGAAAAATTCCTATCCTATGTTTCTGAAGCAGAAAAAACAGCGAGTGAAATTGCCCGGTATTTTTACCCGGACAAATATTATACGCAGTTCAGCCTTGTTATGTCAGAGGTAATTGGTCATTTAGATTATTTGGAAGAAAAGAACAAAGTAGAGAAGGGAATGGAAAATGGAGTTTGGCGGTATAAAACCGTTAAGCACATTAAGTAGAAAGTTTTTATAGGGGAAATGGATTTTCTCATATGGAACATTTTATGAGGTCCAATCCCCTTTAGCTCTGTTCTCTTAATATTAAATAACTCCATATACAACTCTCTCTGTCAATGATAGATTAATATCGTAACTGCATAGTTAATCTCAATTTCTGGTGTTGGATTAGACAAATACCAAAATACAATAGGTAGGAGACGGGCAAAGGGGATAACAAGCTTTGCATTTGATTGGGTTGCTAATAGTAAGCTTGAAAAATCACTTTTTCCGCCTAAAATAATGGTAATAAATACCTCGTTTTTACTAAAAATGTGAAAAATGAAGGAATATGACTATATTTAAATAGGGCATAGGAAACTTAATTCCAACCATTGATTCCTTTATGTTTGACGTAAGCTTTTCTTATAAGTCTAAGCAAATGAAGAAAAGTCTAAGCAAATGAAGAAAAGTCTAAATAAAGGGTTGAAAGGAGCAGATTTACTATGGGAGTGAAAAGAAAGCTTGCATCTGGGATGATGTCAGCAGCACTTGGATTGGCTCTGGTTGGAGGAGGAACATTTGCCTATTTTTCCGATGAAGTAACGACGAATCATGTATTTGCTGCTGGCACACTAGACTTATCAATTAATCCTGAGGTTGTGTTTCAAGTTGAGAACATCAAACCGGGTGACACAGTCACGAGAGAGCTTGTTTTAAGTAATAGTGGTTCGTTGCCAATTGAATCCGTTCACCTGCTCACAAATTACCAAGTATCGGATGAATTATCTGATAATACAGAAGATTTCGGCAAACATATTCGTGTAAACTTTTTGTGGAATTGGGAGAAAGAGTCAGAACCTATTTTCGAGACAACTTTGTATGAATTAAAGAATATGGACCCTGATATTGTTCAAAGAGACCTATGGGATCCTTTATGGAAACAGAATAGTGGCCTAGCTCCAGGAGAAACAAATGAGATATGGGTACAATTCGAATTTGTTGAAAACGGTGAAGATCAAAACCAATTCCAAGGGGATCAGTTAGATCTAGAATGGGTATTTAATGCTTCACAAACAGCTGGTGAGGAGAAGTAGAGTAAATGAAAATAAGCAATGGGGAGGCGTTTTTGCATGTCGATAAAAACGAAAGTATTATCAACAGCATTCATTTTAGGGATGCTAGCGAGTCCTATTCAAGGGCAAGTTTATGCAAATGAATCACAAACCAAACTGTATAGCGAATCATCTCAGCTTACTGAACATATGAAGGTAAGTGAGACTGTTGAGCCTAAACAAATACTTGAAAGCTATCTACTTTCTAAAAGTAAGCAATTCAATTTATCTAATAAACAAATGAGCGAAAATTTCACAATAAAAGATTATGAATTTATTAAAAATGAAAACTTTCATCACTATCGTTTGCAACAATTATATAAAGGTATTCCTATATATGGAGCAGAACAAACTTTTAATATTAGAAAAGATACTGATAAAGTTACTTTTTATGGTGAAGTCGTTTCAGACATCGATATTGACCTAAAAGCTACAACCGACCAAATAAGTGAAAAAAAGGCTATTTCCATTGCAACAGCAGGAATAGAAGCATCAATTGGCGAAGTAAACCAATATGATAGTGAAATAACAGCAGAAAAATACATTTACAAGTTTAATGATAACTATTATCCTGTTTATCTTGTGAAAGCTTCCACCACCTCTCCGGAAGTAGGGTATTGGCATTACTTTGTAAATATAGAGACTGGGCAGATTATTGATTCCTTTAATGCAGCAAATGAAATAACGGCATTTGGTTATGGTGTATTCGGAGATAAACAAATGTTTAAGGCATCTTACATTGATGGTTTGTTTAAGATGTATGACCAAACAAGAGGTGATGGGGTCATTACATACGATTATGATAATAATATTAATGAAGATATTGTTAGTAGAAGTAAGTTATTTACCGATGGTGCAGCAGTTGATGCTCATGCCAATTCTCAAAAGACATACGACTACTACCAAAAAACCTTTGATCGCAACTCTGTAGATGATCAAGGGCAAAGATTACTCTCCCGTGTACATGTTGGGGATAATTGGAACAATGCTTCTTGGAATGGTGTATATATGTCTTATGGAGATGGTGATGGTATTAGATTTCATCCGCTAGCTGGTGGTCTTGATGTGGCTGCACATGAAATGTCTCACGGTGTCATTCAACATACAGCAGGGTTAATTTACCGCAATGAATCAGGTGCGTTGAATGAATCATTTGCTGATATTTTCGGAGCAATGGTCGATCGAGATGATTGGATTATCGGTGAAGATATTATGGCGAATGGGGCGATTGGATTACGCTCTATGGAAGACCCAGCTAGTTTAATTGAGAATAGAACACAACAACCTTATCCAGATCATTGGGATAGAAGGTATACAGGCTCTCTTGATAATGGTGGTGTCCATATTAATAGTAGTATTAATAATAAAGCTGCTTACCTTGTCTCTGAAGGGGGAGAGCATTACGGCGTGGAAGTAACTGGTGTTGGCCGAGAAAAAACGGAACAAATTTTTTATCGGGCCTTATCGGTTTATTTAACACCAAATTCAACATTTGCCATGATGAGACAAGCTGCCATCGATGCTGCAGAAGATCTCTATGGTGAGGATTCAGCGGCAGTTACGGCAGTTGAACAAGCTTATAACGCTGTTGGCGTTCAATAATTAAAACATAAATATGCTGGGGAAATGATCATCGTTCCCCAGCCCTTGAAAGAAAAGGGGATATAACATGAAGCGCAATGGAAAAATCATTTTATTACTCTCTGTTCTGTCTATCTATTCTCTCATTTTGACTTTCCATTCAGTTTTAATAGGGCAAACAAAAGCAAGTTATACATATTCAACCTCCGTTGATGTAAATGTAGAGAGTAAAATCTGGTCATCTAATGAAGAAGTAAGCGATAGTGAAAAAAAACGAGAGACAGAAAATGAGCATGAAGAGGAAAATGACCAAGAGATAGAAAAGCAAGAGGATGAAAAGATGGCAAAAGAAGATAAGCAACAGCAGGAGGAGCAAAACGAAAGTACTGAAGAAAAAGAAAAAAACGTCGATGTTGAACATAACCAAGAAGAACTGGAAGAAGAGGAAGTTAGTAACGAAAATCCATCTTCTGATGACGAAATTGAACAAACACTTGAAGAAGAGGAAGTTGAATAAATGAGAAAGGTACTTAATTGGTTTAGTACGGCTTTGACGGTTTTCTTAATGGTTATAGTTATCGTGTTAGCGGTTGTTGTTGTTGCTGCTAAAGCATCAGGCGGGGAACCAACAATTTTAGGGTACCAATTAAAGTCTGTGTTATCTGGTTCTATGGAACCCACGTTTCAAACAGGTGCAGTTATTGCAGTAAAACCACTAGAGCAGGATGAAAAGCAATCTTTACAAAAGCAAGATATTATCACTTTTCAAAGTGAAGAAGGCATGCCTGTTACCCATCGTATTCATAATGTTATCCATAGTGGCGTGCACACGATGTATGAAACAAAAGGAGATAATAATAATACAATTGATAAAGATCTCGTACTTTCCGACAATGTAACAGCTAAGTATACCGGCTTTACTATTCCTTACGCAGGCTATTTTACACAATTCGCACAGTCTAGGGAGGGAAGCGCGTTATTATTAATTGTTCCAGGTGTTTTCTTACTTATATATGCTTTATTCTTAATTATAACGGGTTTAAAGTCCATTCAAAATCAACAATAAGGAAACCTCACGAGAACAACTACTTAGGAGGTTTCTTTTTTATATTTCTCATCGATTGTTACTAGCCCTTGAGTTTATTTTAAAGTAAAGATTCGTGCGGAGGTAATATAAATGAAGGGGTACCCCACATTAATCGGGGGTGTACAAATTCAACTGATTTAACGATAATGCCGTCATTCACAGCTAAAAGCTTCAGGAGAAAAATGAAGAATAAAAGCCGTGCTTTATGCACAGCTTTTATCTTATATTTACACTTTTACCGACTTTTTTCCTGTCGTTTTCACATCTAATACATCTAGTAAGAAGACGAACACTGGTATACCGACAATAAGTCCCCATACGCCAAAGAAATGTTCCCCGAAAATCAATACGATAAAAGTATAGAAGACAGGTAAATTGGTTTTTGATGACATTAGCTTTGGATTAAGTATATATGCTTCGATTGCGTGAATAATCATAATGACGACTAATAAATAAATGACTAGCATGAATCCACCAATCGTATATCCGATTAAGCTTAATGGCACCAATGATATAATCACGCCCGCAACTGGTATTAAGCCTAGAAAGAAAATAAGAATAGATAATCCCATTAAATGGGGAAAATCCATTATCCATAGTGCAAATGTTGTTAATGCACAGTTCACAAGGGCAATAATAAATTGTGCCTCAATTACTTTGCCAAATGTTTGAACAAACTTAGAACCAAAGTAAGCAATCTCATTATAAAATGGTGCAACTTTGCTATATTTGAATTTGTTTGTAAAGGCAATCAATTTCGGCTTCTCTAAAACGAAGAAAATACTTAAAATAAGTGAAATCAAAAATTGTATGCCAAATGAACTTATATCAGAGAAGTATTTAAGTAGAACGGTTACCCCTTGTTCTAAATAAGATGATATTTCATTTCGTTCATATAATTCTGTAATATAGTTCATGATAATATTGTCATGTTTTTGGCTAAAGAAACTTTGCATTTGTCCAATCAGTTGCGAGATTTCAAAAATAATAACTGGTAAATATCTGCTGATTCCAACAGTAAATATCGCAATAATGAATAAGTAAAGACCGATTACTGTGAATTTTCGATTTATGTTCACTTTCTTCAAGACAAGATTTACTAAGCGGTCCATTAGAAAGGAAATAATAAACGTAATAAGGATGACATTAATCATACTTCTCATTAAAAATAAAGCGAATACGAGAATTGCAAAAATAATAACTCTTTTAATCCCGCTACTTTGTAACCAATTCTTGAAATTTTCCATTTTCACATTCCCCCTATAAAATCTTCAACAATAAAGCATCTTTTTATATAAGGAGATTAGATAAATAACTGGATTGATACTGGACGGGTAGTTGAAATCGATCCTGTTTTGATTGTTGGTTCTCCTGAATGATGCTATGGGGTTCTTCTAAGCGAACAAAATCATTGATTTTATGTACAATAGGATTTTTTTCTTCTGGTATAACCATCTCTGTAGGCCTTTTAAATGTAGCAAAAGTAGCCGTTATTTGAACATCATCATCATAATGTAAAGAACGATGCTCGTTTATATCCTCAGTTAAAAATGGCGTAATGAACATATAGCAAATGAACATCATTGATAAACATATCTTATACAAAACCTACATCCTCTCAGTATTTCCTTATATTTATTATTCTATCCTACTTTTTTTTAATTTCATATATTTTTCTTTAGATAAAAAAATATAATAGCTTGTTCTAACATATGCACAATACGTGTCATAAATGTACTAATTGGAATAAAGTGGTTTAGGACAATTCTACTTTCCATCGAATGATTTTAAGTAAGTCATGACAAAATAAGAATTCATCAAATGTGTTGAGGTGAAATGATGAAAAGTCATATGCGAAAGATAACTGTCGTTTTCTTTATACTTCCTATCATTGGATGGCTCTTGGGTTTATCGCTATTTCCTAGCGCTTATGCCACATCAGCAGCTCCAGTAAAATTACGGATTCTACAAACAACAGATATGCATGGTCATATGATGGATGAAAACGATGAAGGCGAATCTGTTAGCGATTTTGGACTCGTTAGAACCGCAACCTTAATTAAAAGTGAGCGTAATGAAAACAAAAATGTCCTGTTATTTGATACTGGTGATATCTTAGAAGGAAATGCATTTGCAGATTATATATTTCAAACAAGATTGATGCATTTAGGACAAACTCACCCGGTTATTCATGTCATGAATACACTACGGTATGATGCCATGACACTCGGAAATCATGAATTCAATTATGGTATCGGCTTTTTAACAGAAAGCTTAAGAGATGTGACTTTTCCAATTGTAAGTAGCAATATATACAATGAGGATATGACGATAAACATCTTTGATGATGTTTCATATATGAACCCATATGTGATTCTTGATCGGACATTGGTCGATGCAAATGGGGATGAACGTGCAATTAAAATTGGAGTGATTGGTTTTTTAACCCCCATTGTCGCCGATTGGAATAGTAATTACTTTAAGCAAAAGTTAAAAATGAGGACAATTACTGAAACGGCCAATCAGTATATTCCCCAAATGAAAGCAAAAGGAGCAGATATCATCATAGCTTTGGCTCATGTGGGTGTGAATGCGGATAAGGGCCTTGCGGAGCAAGAAGGGAATAGTGTCAATGAATTAAAATCAATTGAGAATATTGATGTGATTCTATTTGGACATAGTCATAATATTTTCCCAGAAAAACCGAATGAATGGCTTCAATCTCAGACAACACCATTCATTGTTCAAGCGGGGCATTGGGGAAATCATTTAGGAAGAATAGAACTTGAGTTAACTTATGATGGAGAACAATGGATTATTGAAGAAGGAG
Organism: Cytobacillus sp. FSL R7-0696; assembly: GCF_038006865.1. NCBI lineage: Bacteria > Bacillati > Bacillota > Bacilli > Caryophanales > Bacillaceae > Cytobacillus > Cytobacillus sp. FSL R7-0696. The sequence continues at coordinate 3,879,520 of NZ_JBBOWA010000001.1, forward strand.
CTACTTCTGTAATCCCAATTTATAAGCAAGTTAAAGGAAAAAAAGTACCTAATGTCGCCAAAGATAAGCAAGTAGAGGCATTAATGAAGGGTCCCTATAATGAGTTAAAGAGTTTCCGCAAGTGGCACGCGCATTGATTGTAAACGGAAGAATGGTAAATGAACAATCAATATATAATAAAGTGAATATATGAAGGATTTCAGTTAAAAGTTGAGTAGTTTAAAACTCCTTTTTTCTTAGTCTCATTTTGTATAAATGATGGTGCTATCGCAAATGTTGCAGTTTTTCCTAATTTTGATAATTTTAAAAACTGTAATCTTTGATAATCTGGCCCGATTTCTAAAGTATGCGCGGAGCCGAACTTCTATACTTTGGCAACCACTAAAAATCAGGCAAGTAGTATGTTCGTGAATGAACACCTTCTTTAATCATTGTCACTATTTTTTCGTGTTTTGTCTTTAACACCGTAAGATAGATTTCTCTTTTTCTGCAGGCTAAAAGGAAGTGTAATGAACATTTTTAGTTCTTCTGACCACTTTCTTTGCCTTGCTAGAGTTAAAAAAGGCATACCAAAGGATTTGAGTGTAGATAAGTGGATAAATACACAAATTAATGAAAGGATAAAACCAAAAATACCAAAAGCATAACTTATTAATAGAACAGCCATTCTCAAGAAAAAGACATTACCCGTAAGACTGGCATTGACGAGAGTAAACCCTGCGATGGCCGTTATTCCTACAACAATGAGTAGCGTCGGCGAGGTTATACCAGCTCTGATTGCTGCATCACCAATGATTAATCCCCCTATAACAGCAACTGTTTGTCCAATTCCTTTTGGCAGTCTTGCACCCGCTTCTTTAAACAACTCAAACATAATAAAGATTGTAATCATTTCTAATAATGTAGAAAACGGCAAACCCATCTTTGCAATCGTAATAGTGGCAATAAACGGCAAAGGTAATTGTCCAACATTATGCATAACGAGTGCTGTATAAAAACCTGGTAAAAACACCGTCAGGAATAAGCTTAGTAAACGTATCATTCGTTCTACTGAGGAATAATAAAAGCTAATATTACTATCTTCAGCTGTTTTAACAAGGAAGCTTAAGTTGATGGGGGCGATAATCACAGTCGGGGCACCATCAATAATAATCGAAAATCTTCCTTGATTGAGTGATTCAACAACAAAATCAGGCCGACCTGAGAAATTTGTAAGTGGTAGTAGGGAGAATTTATTATCCACAAGTAACTCTTCTAATTCATCACGACTCTGCAAAATATCGACATCAATGTGATTTAGTTTCTCTCGCACATTGTTAATTATTTGTTCATTTATCACATCTTTAATATACAGAAGTGCAACCCTCGTATTTGACCGACGCCCAATTACAAACTCTTCATTAACGAACGAGGGGGTTTTTAACCTTTTACGTACAAGTCCAAGGTTAGTGTCAATATTTTCGATAAAGCCGTCTTTTGGTCCCGTTACTGATACTTCAATAACAGATTCTTCGGGTTGTCTATTGGGCTCATCTTTCACATCATAATAATAAATACGTTCACGGAAGTTTGATAACACAGCTAATTTACCACAAAATACTTGATTTATTAATTCTTCTTTTGTTAATTTAGCTTTTAAACTGTAATCACTTTGTATGTAGTTATAAAGTTTTTCATTGTCATTATCCTCATCCATTAAAAAAGGAATCACAAGAGAGTGGACTAACTTTATGTTTACAATGGGACGACAATAGATAATAATCAACTCTCCCTTAGGAGTATGCCGAACAGGAACGCTTTTGATCTGTATATCTGCAGAATGATTAAAAACTTCTGCTAACTTTTCTTTTGTAAAAAGGGATTGATCATACAAGCTCTTTAACCTCCTAGGAATAATTGTTTATTCTTAAAGATATATATAGAAACCATAATAAATTGAATAGGTAGAACAATCGTTGATATGGGTAAGAAATAACGAAAAACAAAATTATAAAATAGGTCTTGGTCTAACGGCATAACAACTGCAATGAATAACAAAATAAAGATGATAGAGATAGGTGTTCTGTTTTTCTCCCCTTTTGTAAGAATTTGAGAGGTGAGGTAGATAAAAAATCCAATTCGAATCGTAGCACCTGATAGCCATTGGAAAATTGCAAAAAAGTCTGTATGAGAAATATATCTTCCAATAGATATGATTCGCCACTCTTCAAATGCTGGGTACCTAAATTCGGAAGCGTATTTTGGACCAAATTCCACTATCGCTCCAATTGCCGGCCCAATCATTAATCCGATAATAAGTACACCCAGAATGATTAAATGTTTAATTTTAATCATTCCTTTCATATGGGGTAGGAAAAATAAAACAAAAGCAATCTCAATAATCGGTAAGCTTGTGTAAAACATCCCTTTTAGAATATCTAGTACACCCTCTTGGAATATGGGTAATAACAACTCATAATGTTTTTTCTTCATATTGGCGAAAGAAACAAAAAATCCTAAAAATACGACTACTGGAAGTAACAAGCGGCTAATAATGGCCATTGATTCTACACCGGAAAAACTACAATAGAAGCAGGCAATTAATAGTACACCACCAATGATCATACTGGAGAAATTCTGCATGAAACTTAACTGTGACCAATAGATAATTTCTTTTGTAGAGACAAAGGCAGAAATTATTAAATATAGGAGTAAAGGGAAGAATAAAATATAGAATTTGAATCTCCCTAATTGTTCACTAATAATTCGAATAAATGGTGTTCCTTTAACTGTTTGTCCCACTTTATAAATAAGAGGGGTGAATAGAATCAAAGGAATAATGGCAAGTAACATACTGATCCATGTATCGCGTCTAGAAGTAGACAATACAGCAGGAATAATTTCAACATGAGCAAACAAGCCGATGCCGAGAATCATAATATAGGCAATGCTAATAAAGCTTAGTTTTTGATTCAAAATTACTCACCTGTTTTTTTCCTTATTGTTTCAGCTATTCCAATTATTATGCGCAGATAAAAATATCTATATATATTTATTATTGTGTATTGATTATCAGTTTTTTTTAATCTAGAATTACTAAGGAATATCTTATAGAAGAAGGAGATTGGAATGTCAGACCAAACTATTATTCGTTTTGAAAACGTAACAAAGCAATATGACAATGACCCGGCTGTCTTAAATGATGTTTCATTTGAAATAGAGCGTGGGAAATTCTATACTTTGCTCGGTCCTTCTGGATGCGGAAAAACGACCATACTTCGCTTAATTGCCGGATTTATTTCGCCATCAAAAGGTAATATTTATTTTAATAATAAAAAGGTAAACGAAGTACCTGCAAATAAAAGACAAGTGAATACTGTCTTTCAGGATTATGCACTCTTTCCTCATTTAAATGTCTTTGAAAACGTGGCATTTGGACTTAGAATAAAAAAATTAAAATCTGAAATGATTAACCAAAAAGTGATAGAAGCTTTGAAATTTGTGAACTTAGAAGGATATGAAAAAAGAGAGATAAAAGAGATGTCAGGTGGGCAAAGGCAACGTGTTGCGATTGCACGAGCGATTGTTAATGAACCTGAGCTTATTCTTCTTGATGAACCATTATCTGCACTAGATTTAAAGTTGCGAACAGAAATGCAATATGAATTGCGAGAATTACAAAGAAATTTAGGCATCACTTTTATTTTTGTGACACATGATCAAGAAGAGGCATTAGCGATGTCTGATGAAATTTTTGTTCTGAATAACGGTAAAATAGAACAAAGTGGTACGCCTAATGATATTTATGATGAGCCGATTAACCGTTTTGTTGCCGACTTTATCGGTGAATCTAATATTGTTGAAGGTGTAATGGTTGAAGATTATGTCGTTCAGTTTACAGGCAAAACATTTGATTGTGTCGATGGCGGTTTAAATCAAAATGAAACGGTCGAAATTGTCATTCGCCCAGAAGATTTAGAAATTACTAGCCCTAATGTAGGTAAGTTAAAGGTGAAAGTAGACTCACAATTATTTAGAGGCGTACATTATGAGATAAGTTGTTATGATGAAGATGGCAATGAGTGGCTCGTTCACTCGACAAAAAAAGCAATTGTCGGAAGTGAAATTGGTCTCAACTTTGAGCCAGAAGACATACATGTCATGCGTCTTGGTGAAACAGAAGAGGAATTCGATAAGCGTCTTGAAGCATATGAAGAGGGAAGTTATGAAAGCTAAATCTCGTAATTATTATTTAATTCCTTATGTTTTATGGATTGCTCTTTTTGTCATCACACCAATCGTCCTAGTCGTTTATTATTCTTTTTTTAATATAGAAGGTGAATTTTCGTTAGAGAATTACCAAAAATTCTTTACACCAGTTTATTTAAAAATGACACTTAGCTCCTTTTGGTACGCGTTATTAATTACATTTTTCACGTTATTAATCGCTTATCCAACTGCTTATTTATTAACAAAAACAAAGCATAAACAACTATGGTTACTCCTTATTATCGTTCCTTCATGGATCAATTTATTATTAAAGGCTTATGCATTTATTGGTATTTTTGGTACATACGGAGCAGCGAATAAATTTCTTGAAGTGATGGGTGTAGGTGGAAAGCAAATTTTGTTTACAGACTTTAGTTTTGTGTTTGTCTCTGTTTATATCTTTTTACCGTTTATGATTTTACCAATATTTAATGCACTAGATGAACTGAACCCATCTTTTATTGATGCTTCAAAAGATTTAGGTGCTTCAAGCTGGCGAACCTTCTCTCGTGTCGTTTTCCCTTTGACTTTAGATGGGGTGAAATCTGGATGTCAAATCGTATTCATCCCTGCCTTATCTTTGTTTATGCTGACAAGGTTAATCGCAGGAAATCGAGTGATTACATTAGGAACAGCTATTGAGCAACATTTTCTCGTGACACAAGATTGGGGAATGGGGGCAACCATTGCTGTTTTCTTAATTATCTTTATGGTTGTCATTATGCTTCTTACTGGTAGAAGAAAGAGAGGCGAAATGAGATGAAGAAATTTAAATGGTCCTCTCTTTATTTAATCATTGTTTTTATGGTTTTATATGCACCAATTTTTTATTTGATTTTTTATTCTTTCAATAGTGGCGGTGACATGTATCACTTTGAAGGGTTTACATTGGATTGGTATAAAGAAATATTTAATGACACTAGGCTACTCATTATAGTATTAAATACAATTATTGTTGCCTTGCTTTCATCAGCAATATCAACAGTTTTAGGGGTAGCTGGCGCTATGGCCATTTATTATGCAAGAAGAAGAAGAACAAAAAATACTTTATTGTCGTTAAATAATGTTTTAATTGTTAGTCCCGATGTCATTATCGGCGCATCTTTTCTCATTTTTTTCACAATGATAGGTATAAAGCTTGGCTTTATTTCCGTCTTATTGGCACATATTGCCTTTAGTGTACCAATTGTTGTCCTAATGGTATTACCTAAGTTAGAAGAAATGAGTACGAGTATCATTTATGCGGCACTGGATTTAGGTGCAAGTCGATTAGATGTGTTAACAAAGGTTGTATTACCTTATATTACCCCTGGTATATTTGCTGGTTTCTTCATGGCACTTACTTATTCTTTGGATGATTTTGCTGTCACCTTTTTTGTGACCGGTAATGGATTCTCAACTCTTTCTGTAGAAATTTATGCGTTGGCGAGACAAGGGGTTTCTCTAAGTATTAACGCCTTATCAGCATTGTTATTTTTATTCACCATGCTTTTAGTTGTTGGTTATTACTTTATAACAAAGAAAACGAGCAAGATAGGTCGAATGGGGGTTAGAAAATGAAAAACCTCATACGTGCTTTGTCACTTGTATTAATTGTTTCTTTTGTCTTGTTGTATATCGTTCACCGCTTAAATACTGCACAAGGATATACAGGCGAGAACACGATTACTGTTTATAACTGGGGAGATTATATAGACCCTGAATTATTAGTCCAATTTGAAGATGAAACAGGTATCAAAGTCATATACGAAACCTTTGATTCAAATGAAGCCATGTTAACAAAAATCGAGCAAGGTGGGACTTCATACGATATAGCGGTACCTTCAGAATACATGATTGATAAAATGAAACAGGAAGATTTACTTCTCCCCATTGATCATGCACAACTGCCGAATTTGAAAAATATTGATCCACGTTTTCTTAATTTAGCTTTTGATGAGGACAATGAATATTCTATTCCTTATTTTTGGGGAACAGTAGGTATTCTATATCATCCTGATAAAGTAAGTGATGAAATTGATTTTAAACAATGGGACGATCTTTGGCATCCAAGCTTGAAAAATGATGTATTACTCGTTGATGGAGCGAGAGAGGTCATAGGTTTTGGACTGAATAGTCTCGAGTATTCATTAAACGAAACAGATAAAGCAAGATTACTGGAAGCGAAGAATAAACTGGATACATTAACACCAAATATTAAAGCCATCGTTGGTGATGAAATTAAATTATTAATGCAAAATAATGAAGCGGCCGTTGCTGTTTTATGGTCTGGAACTGCCCAAGATGCGATGTGGGAAAATGAATCACTGGAATATACGGTTCCTGAAGAAGGATCGAATCTTTGGTTTGACAACATGGTCATCCCAAAGACAACAAAAAATAAAGAAGCGGCTCATCAATTTATTAATTTTATGCTAGATCCGAAAGTTGCTGCGCAAAACGCTGAATATGTAGGTTACTCAACACCGAATAAAGCAGCTCTTCCTCATATGGATGAGGAAACAACGAGTGATGAGCGTTTCTATCCGGATGAAGAGCAAACAGCTAAGTTAGAAGTATACGAGAACCTAGGTAAACAAATGCTTGCTTATTATAACGAACTGTTTCTTGAATTTAAAATGCATCGTAAATAAACAATAAAATAAAGAAGAACAGAAAAGGTCGTCAGAGCAGCCGCAAAGCGGACAAATTTCAATGGTGGAATTTGTCCGCTTTTTTAATGGAAGAGTACAATGAAATGCTTATAGGCAATAAATGCTGTTCGTACTTTATGATTATTTTGATGAAAACAATGGTGGCATTTAAAAAGGGTGAGCCGTTAAATTTATCGGAAGGGTAACGAACGTGGGAGATAGTCATGCTTGGATAAAAAATAAGAACTACTCTAAATAATATATTGCAGTTGAAACTTTTTCTCTATAAAGCATTGAAATAACTGAAAAATTGTGATAATTTACTATAAACAAGAAGTTAACACTTCTAATATATTGCATAAAAAGTACAGACTTCATTTTGAGGTAGGTGTTCAGGTGAATCTGAAAGAAGTTATTACAGGGAGTTATGAAAAACTATCGAAAACACAGCAGAAATTAGCAAGTTATTTACTAGACCATTATCAAGATATAGCCGTATTGTCTGCAAGTGAATTAGGTAAAAAAGCAGGTGTGAGCGAAACCACTGTGATCCGTTTTTGTTATCGAATAGGATTATCAGGATATACGCAATTACAAAAAGAAGTGCGTGAGCAATTATTTCATGATAAAAGCAGCTTGGATTCTTATATTCAAATGAAGCAACCATTTGTTGGCGAACCACATTTTCTTGAAAAAGTGATGAACATGGATGCAGAGCGAATCACCCAAGCCATTCAGACAATAGATGAAGCAAAATTTGATTTGACTATTGAGCAATTAAAATCAGCCCAAAAGATTTATATTATTGGTGCAAGAACATCATTTGCTGCTGCAAGCTGGTTAGCATTTACATTAGGGCTTGTGAAGGATGATGTCCATCTTATTCGAACAGAGTCCGATGATTTATTGAAGATTCTCCATTCGATGGATGAAACTTCAGTAGTGGTTTCAATCAGCTTTCATCGTTATGTGAAAAGCACTACTGATTTTACCAAGCAAGCAAAAAGTCGAAATGCCAAAGTCGTTGGCATTACTGACACGCCACTATCTCCATTAAAAAACAATGTCGACATTCTCATTCCACTATTTTCAGGGAGGAAACCTACACTTGATTCTACACCAGTGCTTTTTTCATTCTTGAATGCGTTGATTGCGGCAATGATGACAGAGAATAAAGAGTCATTTAAAGAAGAAAAGGATTACTACGATAAAGTATTCCATGATTATTTTGAATCTAGTTAACAGATTAAAGAGGTGAAAGAATTGCAGGAACTTGAAGCACTAAAGCCAAAATTAACAAACATATTTAATCATCTCCATCAAAACCCGGAAATCAGTTGGCAAGAAACAAAAACGACAACATTTATTGCTGAAGTCTTAAAAAAAGAAGGGATCCTGTTTCAAACCTTGCCTAAAACGACAGGACTTATTGCCGAAATAGGTAGCGGTGAAAAAGCCATTGGCGTTAGAACTGATATAGATGCATTGTGGCAGGAAGTTGATGGAGTAATGCAGGCCAATCATTCGTGTGGGCATGATGCACATATGACCATGGCGATTGGTACATTACTTGTACTGCATCGTTTGAATGCTCAGAAAAAAGGTAGGGTTAAATTTCTATTCCAACCAGCTGAAGAAAAAGGTACCGGGGCATTAAAGTTTATTGAAGAGGGATTAATAGACGATTTGAATTATTTATACGGTGTCCATGTAAGGCCGATACAGGAGTTGAGAGATGGTCAATGTTCACCAGCAATTATGCACGGAGCTGGACGGTTCGTTACTGGAGAAATCATTGGTGAAGATGCCCATGGAGCGAGACCTCACCTCGGGCAAAGCGCGATTGAAATAGGTGCAGCGATTGTTCAAGAATTGAATCGTGTCAAATTAGATCCTATGGTCCCACATTCAGTTAAAATGACGAAGTTCCAAGCCGGGGGTGACTCAAGTAATATTATCCCAGGTAAAGCACATTTCAGTTTAGATTTAAGAGCGCAAACAAATGAAGTGATGCAACAATTAGCAACTAAAGTAGAAGCAATTTTTGCTCACATTTCTTCTCTTCACGAGGTAGAAATTCATTATAAAACAACGGCTGATATTGCTGCAGCACAAGTAGATACTGATGCAGTGCAATTAATGGGTCAGGCAATTGTTGAAACAATCGGTAAAGAAAAAATGGTTCCTCCAATTATCACATCTGGAGGAGAAGATTTTCATTTTTATACTTTGAAAAGACCTGAATTGAAGGCAACGATGCTCGGACTTGGTTGTGGATTAACTCCTGGGTTACATCATCCTGAAATGAATTTTAACCATGAAGCGATATTTACGGGTATTGAAATTCTTGTCAAAACAGTCTTAAATACGTTAGAAAAAGAAGGTGCGTAACCTATGCTCGCTGGCTTAGCGATAAAAAAATTGACCACGATAGAAGAAATGGAAACAATCCAAAAGTTAGAGCGAGGCGTATGGGGAATGGATCCCATTCCTATCCACCAAACAGCAACAGCAATAAAAAATGGTGGTCTCATGCTAGGCGCATTTGATGAAAATGAATTGATTGGATTTAGCTATGGATTTCCTGGTTATGCAAATGGAGAAGCGTTTCTTTGTTCTCATATGCTCGGTATCCATCAAAGCTATCGTGATAAAGGAATTGGTGCTCTACTAAAAGTTGCACAGAGGGATGCTGCTGAGGAAATGGGGTACAATCTGATTCGTTGGACATTTGATCCTTTACAAAGCAGGAATGCTTACTTGAATTTATCAAAACTAAATGGTATTTGTAATGATTATCTTGTGAATTGTTATGGTGAAATGGTAGATGGAATTAATAAAGGCTTACCAAGCGATCGTTTCAACATAGAATGGCGAATCAGCAGTTCACATGTCAAACAACAACTTAACTATGATGTGACACCGATCTATCCATTTGAAGTTTTCAATCGAAACGATTTTCCTGCGATAAGCGATATGGAACAAACTTTACAAACCATTGATTATAATGAAATGAGTATTGCTGTCCCCATTCCAGCGGAGTTTATGGAAATTAAAAAACATAATCCTTCACTAGCAAAGGAATGGCGAGAGGTGACAAGAAGGATATTTCAGCAATTATTTCAGCATGGGTACACCGCGTATGATGTCCAAAAAAATAATCATGTAAGTTATATCATCACTATCAAAAGACAAAAATTACAATTAGATGTGAGGAGAAGAGATCAATGAAATTAAAGGAAGTAAAGTTACGCCATCTAAAAATGACAATGAAAGCACCTTTTGCCACTAGCTTTGGATCTTTTCAAGATAAAGAGTTTATCTTATTAGAAGCAACTGATGAATTAGGTAATACTGGTTGGGGAGAATCTGTTGCTTTTGAGGTGCCTTGGTATAATGAAGAAACCTTTAAAACGAATTGGCATATGCTTGAGGATTTTCTCATTCCAGCATTATTAAATAAAGAAATGACTCATCCAGCTGAAGTAAATGAAATCTTTTCTTCTATAAGAAAAAACAATATGGCCAAGTCTACAATAGAAGGCGCTGTTTGGGATCTATATGCAAAAAGAAATCAAATCACTTTGGCTAAGGCACTTGGTGGAGAAAAGAAGAAGATTGAAGTAGGTATCAGTATCGGCATACAGAAATCTGTAGAAGATTTACTGCAATTAATTGAGGGCTATGTAAATGAAGGCTATAAAAGAATGAAAGTAAAAATTAAGCCGGGCTGGGACATAGATGTGATGAGACAAATAAGAGAGAAGTTTCCTGACATTCTCCTAATGGCTGATGCAAACTCTGCTTATCGTTTATCAGACATTCAGCATCTTAAACAATTAGATGAGTTCAATTTAATGATGATTGAGCAACCTTTAGCTTCGGATGATATTGTTGATCATGCTAAACTTCAAGCTGAAATGAAAACGCCGATTTGTCTAGATGAAAGCATCCATTCGTTAGAGGATACACGAAAAGCTGTGGAGTTGGGTAGTTGCAAAATCATTAATATCAAAATTGGACGAGTAGGCGGCTTAACAGAAGCAAAGAAAATCCATGACTATTGTCAAGAACAAGGTATTGCTGTTTGGTGTGGAGGAATGTTAGAGTCAGGCGTTGGAAGAGCTCATAATGTTGCTTTAACTACTTTAGCCAATTTTATTATGCCTGGTGACACTGCAGGTTCCTCAAGATATTGGGAAAAGGATATTATAACACCTGAGGTTGTTGTTGAAGATGGATATATTACCGTACCTGAAAACGCCGGAATAGGTTACGCCCCAGATTTAGCGGTCATTGAAAAATATACAATAATGGAAAAAACGTATCAATAATGTCTAATAAGAAAGCCAGCTGTGTATATAGGCAGCTGCTTTCATTATTAATGAAATATCAGAAAATTCAAATATAAGGATGAGGTTTTATGAGAAAAATCATTCAAATAGCAGGTGCTTATATTGGTACAATCATTGGAGCTGGTTTTGCATCTGGACAAGAGGTATTGCAATTCTTCACTAATTTTGGCTGGTTAGGTTTTATTGGTACAATAGTCGCTACGTTTTTATTCATTATTCTCGGTATGAATATTACGCAAATAGGTAGTAGGCTACAAACAGAATCTCACAAAGATGTTGTTCACTATATTTGTGGAAAATATATAGGGAGAGTAGTGGATTTTATTATTACTTTCTTTTTATTCGGTGTGGCAACCATTATGTTTGCAGGTGCAGGTTCAACATTGGAACAACAATTTGGTATTGCGAGTCAAATTGGAAGTTTAATCATGGTGCTGTTAACCGTGTTGACTTGTTTTGTAAACGTGAATCGAGTCATGACTATAATCGGTAGTATCACTCCTTTTCTTCTCATGCTTGTCATGATTATTTCAGCGTATGCTCTATTTACAGCTGATGCAAACTTCTCACAATTGAATCACGTAGCTCAAGAAGGTAGTCCAGCAGCACCACATTGGTTACTAGGTGCAGTACTTTATGTTTCCTATAACATTACATGTGGAGTGGCAATGCTAGCTGTTATGGGTGGCACAACTAAAAACGCGAAACAAGCAGGTTGGGGCGGAGTTCTTGGTGGTTTGGGTCTTGGTCTTATGCTAATACTCATTAATGTCGGAATGTTCACAAGAATAGGGGATGTGGCAACACTCGATATTCCGATGCTCTTTCTAGCAAATGAAATCTCTCCAATCGTTGGTGTGTTGATGACAATTATTCTTTTAGGAATGATTTATAACACTGCCGTTGGAATGATCTATAGCTTTACTTCAAGGATAGTGAAAAGAGAAAGCAAACATTTTAAATGGGCAGTTCTTGCCATTAGTTTAACATCTTTTGTTTTTAGTTTCTTTGGATTTACTAACTTAGTTGGTATCCTGTATCCGATTACTGGCTATTTAGGTTTAGTTCTTATTGCTGCTGTAATCATCGCGTGGATTCGAAATAGAAAAACGTCCTACACGCAAGTAGAAAAAAAATCAGTTTTATAAAATCGAATGCAATTTTCTTCGAAGTTATGGGAAATTTAACTTTGAGGAGTGATGAGATGAAACGATTATTGTTCATAAGTTTGCTAGTTCATATCATGTTATTTCCATTTATGAGTAAAGACAGTTTCGCACAAGTTGATGAAGGGGGGAAGCCATCTTTATCAATTGTGATTGATGATTTAGGTAACCATATGAATGGAACAGAAGATATTCTTAATTTACAGGCAAAGTTAACTGTTGCGATTATGCCGTTTATGCCTTCAACAACTGCAGATGCCAATGCAGCCATTGAAAAAGGTCATGAAGTAATCGTTCATATGCCGATGGAGCCCAAAGTAGGGAAAAAAAGTTGGTTAGGTCCAGGAGCGATTACTGCTGATCTGAGTGATGAAGAAATTCGCAAAAGGGTAGAGGAGGCAATTGAGAATGTACCACATGCTGTTGGGATGAATCATCATATGGGGTCGAAAATCACTGAAGATAAAAGAATTATGCAAATTGTGCTAGAGGTTTGTGCTGAAAGGGGCTTATATTATCTTGATAGTAAAACCACTGGCAAGAGTGTCATACCAGAAATAGCAGAAGAGCTACACTTACCTTATCTAGAGAACAATCTTTTTTTTGATGACACATATTCCGTCAGTCATATTGAAAAACAAACTCAGAGACTGGAGAATAGACTTAAAACTGAAAACCGCCTAATTGCGATAGGCCATGTTGGTGTTTCGGGACCAATGATGGTTACCGTATTAAATCGCCATATTGAGCATTTGAAAGAAAATGCTCATATCATTCCTTTATCTGAACAGATTGAAGGAAGTGAATGGCTTCGTTAATAGAATGGTTCCGAGAAGTTAAGAACTAACTTATGAGAAGATATATTAGAAGTGATAATGGCTTCATCTTAAATTATCACTTCTAATATATAAGGAAATAAGGACTTTATTCTCTTGTTATTTCCTAGGCAAGCGCAAGAAGTGACATATTCCTTCTTCATTGAGGGAAATGCGACATCGTTAGACAGAATCTGATGTAGAAAAATACAAATGAATGGCTGTTCCTTCGTCCTCATTACTTTCTATTTCATATTTCCCATTCATTTTTTTTATAATATCAAAGGCAATCATTAAACCAAGGCCAGTTCCTCTCGTTTTTGTTGAAAAATACGGTTGTCCGATTCGTGATAACTCGTCTTTTGACATTCCTTTCCCATTATCTCGAACCGTAATTTTTACTTTGTTTTTTAAGGAAAAAACCTCAATCTCTACCGTGCCATTTTCATTAATGGCTTCAATAGCATTTTTAATAAAATTAATTAGCAGTTGTTTTAACTCATTAGCATTTCCATCTATATAAATGGGGTAGTGGGTTATTTTACACTGCAATTGAATATTCGACAGATGGGCATATGATTTCATAAATTCAGTTACTTCTTGAATGATCGGAATAAGGTCAAATGTTATGACGGTGTTATTAGCAGGTTTTGATAAAGTGAGAAAATCATTAATCATTTGATTGGTTCGTTCTAGTTCTTTTAAAGAGACTTCGATGTACTGTATTTGTGTCTTAGTAAGATTTTGCTCAGCGTGCATTAATTGCATAAATCCTTTTACAGTGGTCATTGGGTTTCTTATTTCATGAGCGATGGATGCAGCTAATTGACTAATCGCATTGAGTTTATCTGCCGCTTGAATCGTCTCTCTCATTAATAAATGAGATTGGTGCATTTCAATCATATAAATGATCAATATTAATGTTAAAGCGTAAACGAAGACAAGAAATAATGCTTGAATAAAAAATTGTGTTTCCTGATTCTTAAAAAATATAATCATTCTAGTACTCGCGATAGGAATATAAAATAATAATCCTATCAATATTTTCTTTCTTAAAGAACTTTTTTGGTAAAATTTTGTTAGTAAATGAAATATGAAAGCGAGGACGAGATAATTGACTATGAGAAATACATCGCTAGTATCGCTTTCAAACAAACGGTAAATAAGAGCGAAAAATAATAAGCATAATCCGGTATATTTATGAACATAGAAAAAACAAATAAATATGGGTATGTACATTAAATCAAAAACAGTATGGTTAGAAAGATGCACTGGAAAAAGAATAGTTAAGATTAATGAAAGTAAAATAGCAACAAAAAAAATGCCAACTTTCTTTTTATGATGATATTTAGAAGGGACAATTATTTTTGTCATTGGTATAATCATTAAAATCAAAAAATGCAGTATAATATTTGTGATGAATTCATACAAAAGCATCATTCCTAACATGGTTATATATTCATATATATACATTATACATTTAGTTGGAGATTCCTGCTTCATTTTGTCGAATAATAGAATCGTATAGGAGAGGGAAGAGGTGAAAAATGAACACTTTCAACAGGCGGTTGAAAGTGTTCATTTATATGTGTTGGCATTTTCATTTGTTTCGTACTAATTGTTCAATTTCATCTCCATCTAATGTTTCATAAGACATGAGGGCGTGAACAATGTTTGCATGCGCCTTACTATGTTCGAGTAGTAAGGACTCTGCTCGTTTTAATGCTTGAAAATAAAGTGATTGTAATAATTCGTCTTTACGCTTTGATTCAAAAGAAAGGGTGAATCCATCTTCTAAGAGACCGTTTTCAACCATCTGTTCTAATAATTGCTTTGCTTGTTGGACATCTCCGCTTACACCGATACTATGCTCACCTAATAGTTGTCTTTCTGCTACTCCTCCACCTAAAATCATTGCCACTTGATCAAGCAATTCGCTAAAAGTAGATAAATGGAGTTCTTTTTGAATAGGTGCAACATAACCCAATGCTTGGCCACGAGGAATAATGGTCGCTTTTCTAACTGAACCCGGTTTTGTCACAGCTGCAATAAGAGCATGGCCCGCTTCATGGATGGCTACTCTTCGCTTAATATTTACATCTTGTAAAGGTAGGCTGCTATTTCCTAGTATGGTTCGATCCAATGCAAAATTGAGATCATCTTTTGTTATTTCTTTATGATTATTGAGTATTGCTTTTCTACTTGCTGTTTCAAACAGAGAATGGAGATCAGCTCCAGAAAATCCGGATGTTGATTCAGCTAAAACTGTAAGTGAAGCTGAGACATCACTGGCAAGTTGTCGATTTTTTGCATGAATATCAATGATTTCTTTTCTTCCTTTCAAATCAGGTAACTGAATATGAAAGCTGAAATCAATTCTGCCTGGTCGAAGAAATGCATCATCTAGCATATCTTTTCTGTTCGTTGCTGCAATAAATAAAATACCATCATTGGATAGCCCGCCATCTAATTGAACGAGTAATTCCGTTAATGTTTTTTCACTTTCTTCCCCGCCATGAGGCTTTCTTTTGCCTGCTAAAGCATCTACCTCGTCTATAAAAATAACAGCAGGTTGATTCTTGCGGGCATTTTGAAAGAGTGAACGCACTCTTGCAGCACCAATACCAACAAACATTTCATTAAAGGCAGAACCACTTGAAGAGTAAAATTGCGCATTTAATTCCTTAGCTATTGCTTGTGCAAGCAATGTTTTACCAGTCCCAGGAGGGCCATAAAGAAGAATCCCTTTAGGAGGTTTAATCCCTAATTCTACTGCTTTAGCTGGCGACTTCAAGGATGATATGGTTTGTAATAATTCATCCTTCATTTCGGGTTGCAAGCCTCCAACATCATTTAATGTTGTCGAGGGGAGCGGTTTCGCTTTAGATACAGATTGTTTTAATTGTTTGGTTGCACCCATTTTTCCTGATTTAAACAAATAAATAACTGTTGCAATGAATAATGATAAGAAAGCAATAATGATCCATATACTATATGAGTTAGTCGCAGAATATTTATATTCTATTGGATAAGTAGCGACAAGGTTTTCAACTTTATCACTATTAGGTGTGATATGAGAAATAAATTTTTTCTCGTCTATTACCACTTCTAATTTTCCGTTTTTATATTCCTTCATTTCAATGTCAGCTTGGGAATAATTTTGTATATTGGCTTCTAATTGAGAGAAGGGGATTGTATGAGTGGTTGGTTTATTCATCAAATAATAGGTGATAAAAATAGCTAACATACATAACAGTGATATAAGAATGAGAGTTGCACGTTTTATTTTATGTGACAAATTTATAACCCCCAAAAAAATTAATATCAAACATGTTTTGGTAATGTAAATATATGTCCATTATAAAGGGAGAGAAAAGCTATTTTTAGTATAAAACGTTGTTAACATAGGAATATAATGCATAATTTGTGAAGAAAATAAGTAGTAAAACCGTTATTTTTGTCAAAAATAAGGCTAAAAGTAAAATCAAACTATAATTATTTGCATAATATAATAAAAAAATAACTAATTAATCGAAAAGTCAACCCAAAAACAGAGGTGTTTTTGTCAAATTTGCGAAAAAATATTGACATAATTGTGAACAGGGTGGATAATGGATGAAAAGGAGGATGATGGAAATGAATACATCAAAAGCTATGTTAAATGCAGTTAAGTATTATGGAGGTACATTATTGATTGCCGGAATCATCATCTTTTCGATCGGATTCTTTGGAAACGTTTCCAGTACGTTAACTGGTATTGGTATTGGTACGGTAATGGGAGCCATTTTTGTCTTTTTAATGGGCGTCTTTTTTGTAGCTACAGAGGAAGTATTAGAAAAGACAGGTAGAAGAAAATCTAAACTAGATACATTAGCAAAAGTAACAGCAACATCTATTAAAACAAAGTAGGAGCGCCCGAAAGAGGACGCTCCTTTTTTATTTATTGAATTTGGTAAGTCCAAACCATTGTTAGTAGGGAACCAAGAATGGTGAAGATTGCAATTAATACACCATAGTAAATTGTAATATAGATGGCGTTTTTATCTTCTGATTCACCAGCATGCATGAATAGTACTAATTGTAGCCCTGCTTGAATAAAAGCAGTTACAAGTAAGATTGTCATTCCAACTGCAAATGACATATCAAAGAAGTAAACCATTAGGGCAACAGCTGTCAGCACGAGTGAAAAGATAAATCCCATCACTTGTTTCATCGGGAATAATTCTTTCATCATTACATCATTCCTTTCAGATAGACGAAGCTGAAGATGAAGATCCAAACAACGTCTAGGAAGTGCCAGTAAAGAGAGAAGATAAATGACTTATTCGTTGTTCTTGGTGTTAAGCCATATTTCTTTACTTGAATTAGGATACATGTTCCCCAGAATAACCCGAAAGTTACGTGCGCGCCGTGTGTTCCTAAAGTTGTTAATAGGATTGCACTAAATGCACTTGTTTGTAGTCCTGCGCCAACATGAACATAATGAACGAATTCATAAATCTCAACACCGAGGAAAATAGCCCCAAGTACGATTGTTGCAATAAAGAATCCCATCATTGCTTTTTGGCGGCCAAGTCTCATCGCGTGAACCATGAGGCCAATTGTGAAACTACTTGTTAGTAGAACGAGCGTTTCAATTAATACAGGTGTGATTTCAAAAATTTCGGCACCCGATGGGCCATCACCTGTACCACCTGACAAAATAAAGTAAGATGCAAATAATGTAGCAAATAACATAACTTCCGCACCGAGGAAAATCCAGAAGCCAAGAATCTTTAAGCGATTTTCATCAGTACTGTACTCAAGAGGGAGAGAGTGATCAATCTTCATTATCTTTTACCTCCCAATTCTTTTTCTGTTTCTTCTATTTCTTCAATAGAAATATATCTTCCATGATCATTTTCAAATGATTGATAAGCCATACAAGCGAAAATACCTAGTGTACAAATAATTAAAGGAATCCACATTGCAAAGACGAACGAGAATCCCCACATGAAGAAGATAATTCCCATAATGAATGGAATACCACTGTTGTTCGGCATGTGAATCTTTTCAATTTTATCTGGGAATAACGGTGTGCCTTTTTTCTTTGAATCCCAGAATGTTTCATAGGAATCGATCTTAGGCATAGTTGCAAAATTATACTCAGGAACTGGTGTATGTGTAGCCCACTCAAGTGTACGTGCATCCCAAGGATCTGATCCAATGTCTCGTGATGCATAACGGAAACTATAGTAAATGTTATAAACGATTAACGCAAATCCTGCTGCTAACATAAGGGCGCCAACCATAGAAATCATATTCCAAATACCAAATCCACTTGCTTCAGAATAAGTGTACATACGTCTTGCTTGACCATCTAAACCAGAGATGAACATTGGCATAAAGGCAACTAATGTACCAATAGCAATAATCCAAGCGCCGATTTTACCAAGACGATCATTTAACATGAAGCCGAACATTTTTGGCCAGTAGTAGTAAAGGGCAGCTAGCATTGCGAACACAACCCCAGGAATGATTACCATATGGAAGTGAGCAACTAAGAACATTGTATTATGGTATTGATAGTCAGCTGCTGACATACCTAGCATAACCCCTGTTACACCACCAAGTGTGAAAAGTGGGATAAACAACATTGAGTAAAGCATTGGCGTTGTCATAGTGATTTTACCTTTATACAGTGTTAACAACCAGTTGAATATTTTTACACCGGTAGGTACTGCTATTGCCATCGTTGTAATAGAGAAAATACTGTTAACGAAAGCGCCTTGACCCATTGTAAAGAAGTGGTGAACCCATACAACGAATGATAATAGTGAAATGATTACCATTGAAGCAACCATTGATTTATAACCATATAGGTTACGTCTAGCGAAAGTAGAGATTACTTCACTGTAAATACCGAATGCAGGCAAGATCAAGATATATACTTCAGGGTGTCCCCAAACCCAGAAAAGGTTGGCCCATAACATATCCATACCGCCATTTGTTGATGCGAAGAAATGTGTACCGAATAAACGATCTAATGTACCCATTGCAAGCGCAACTGTTAATACAGGGAAAGCAAATACGATAATAACGTTCGTAATTAATGCTGACCAAGTAAACATTGGCATTTTCATTAATGTCATGCCTGGAGCACGCATTTTCAAGATTGTCGTCATAAAGTTGATACCTGTTGCTAATGTACCAAGACCGGCAATCTGTATCGCAATCATATAATAGTTGGTACCGACAGAGGTACTAAATTCATTATCTGCTAACGGGAAATAAGATGTCCAACCCGCATCTGGTGAACCTCCGATAACGAATGAGATATTGAATAACATCGCACCGGCAAAGAATAACCAGAAGCTAAGTGCATTAAGACGTGGGAACGCAACATCGCGAGCCCCAATTTGCAGTGGAACAACAAAGTTCATAAAACCGATAATAAATGGCATAGCCATGAAGAGAATCATAACAACACCATGTGTAGTGAATATCTCGTTATAATGCTGTGCATCAAGCAATTTGTTCTCAGGTGCTGATAATTGCGCACGCATCATAATTGCGTCAGCGCCTCCACGGAATAGCATGAGGATCGCTGCAATAATATACATAATACCTAATCGTTTATGGTCAACAGTTGTTAACCATTCACGCCATAAATAACCCCATTTTTTAAAATATGTTATCCCAACTACAATGGCAATAGAAACAATTGCAATTGCTACCATTGAAGCATAAATAGCTGGACTTGGATGTGGTATGGCAAAACGTTCAAAGAACTCCATCCTGTATACTCCTTTCAGAAGATGTCAATAGACACTTCATCTAATTAATGGCTACTGTGGTCAGAGTGACCTTCGTGCTCATCATGATTTTCATGATTTTCTTCTGAATCTTCATCATTTGATTGATGATGTTCATGCCCTTCAGGTGCTGGGCTAAAGTCTAAATGAGTGCCAGTAAAAGTCATCTTACCTAAGTGACCTGGCTCTAGTAACTCTTCAAATTTATCTTCAGTAATTGGATCAGCTGTTTGATGAACTTCATCTACCCATTCCTCAAATTCAACTGGAGACATTGCTGTTACATCAAATGTATTTTCAGCAAAACCTTTTCCGCTGAAGTTCGCATTTCTACCCATGAATTCACCAGGATGATCAGCAGCTAAATGTAATGTTGTTACCATATCGGCCATTGCATATTTCTGTCCGCCAAGTTGTGGAATCCAGAAGCTAGTAATTGGACCGAATGAGTAAAGTTTAAATTCAAGTGCCCGATCAGTAGGTATATATAAGTAATTTACTGTTTCAATATCTTCTTCAGGATAGCTGAAGTGCCATTTCCAGTTAGATGATGATGCATATACAACTAATGGCTCCTTATCCTCATACCCTGGTGGTGTTGCTTCAACTTTATAGTTACTTTGGACAGAAACAAATGATAGATAAGCAACAATTAGTACAGGTATTCCGACACAAACTGCCTCCACCCATTTATTTCCCTCGATGTGAGGTGGTTCATAATCTTTTCCTTGTTTAGATGAACGAAATTTAATGAGCATATATGCAAGCATTGCAAAAACTACAATAACAATGCCAGACATTAACCATATGGACATCATAATATCGTTAGCCTGGACTTCGGCCTGTGGACCTTTAGGATTTAGAACAGTAAGTGGTTCACACCCAGCAAGTACAGCGGCAATGGCAACTATAGCCAATAAAAGAGCCCTTTTCAATTTCATTGATGTACCCCTTTCTATCTTTCTAAAAATCTATTGTTTTATTTGAACGTGAATATCACGCCTGTAACCCTATGTTAGTATCATAAATGGTTAAAAACAATTGAATGTGATAGGTGTCACAAAATGTTCATGAACAAATGATGAATTTGGTCACAAAATGTTCATGAAACTGAAAGTAAAAAGAAAAAATAATATTATTTAAATACTCTATTTTAAGAAAAAACTGAAAAATGAATATTGTATCATTCAATAAATATTAAAGGTTGCTTCTGTATTTATTATTTTAATATAAATGATGTTGCGTATTTGATTGACAGTACCCTCAGAAAAAGTGTGAAGTCTTCGAATGGTTTTGAAACGGATGGAAAAAAGAGGGGGGTTATCTTGTTAAAGAAATTTGATATTGATCAATTTTTAGACGGTGTATATAACCCGACTGATGATATTCATCATTTAATAGACATAATTGAAATAGATGATTTACTTGAGAGAACAAAATAGCCCTTTATGTCTTCCACTTTTTGTTTTAGATGTTGTACGATTACTTTTTTTAAAATCATAACTAAAACTAATCAAATGAACTAGTAAAGGACATATTCTTATATTTTTTTAAAGGCTATGTTGATATTTATGGTATAAGGGTTAATGGAACAATAGATAAAGAAAAGCGGGCAAGTTTTAACCATTAACTTGCTCGCTTTTCTTTGTCCATTGATATTTACTTTTGCACAAGCAAGTTTTGCCTTGAATTTTTTCTTTCATTATATAACCCATTACCCAAAAAAACTTTCATAAAGAATAAACATTTAAAAGATAGTAAAACTATAAATATTTCCATCAAAAAATGAAAGTGAAGAGGTGAGGAGAAAATGGAGAAAAGAGTGTTTCTCTCGATTGTCATAGTGTTGTTTAGCTATATATTAATTTCAAGCCCTCAAACAAACTATGCCGTTTATGATGCTCCTTCTTATGCAAAATGGGGTAAAGAAGCGATGATGATTGCAAAGGAAAAATACCCATCAGCAGATATTGTTGATTATCAGCATCTTGGAAAAGAAGTAAAGGAAAAGACAGAAATAGAAAAGTTTAAACTTTGGATGCGTCAACAGGAGATAGAATATGGGCTCTATGTGTTTATTGAATATGATAAAGATTCGGAGAAAATCGTCCATATTATAACGAAAAAAACTGACCGTTAACGTATTGTATTTTCTTCTATTAATTGTGCGAGTGGAACAACTTGATTCTTATCTACGTTGTTTCTTTCGCACACCCTCGCCATTTTAGTTAGTTCATAGAGATCGACAATCACGATTTTTACGCCATCGAAAGTTACTTCATATTCGATTTGACTTTTTAGTAGTTCCCTCGCTCTAGATAAATCCATAAGTTCACATCCTCTCTCGTAGTATTTTATTCAGTTTGAATATTTAGTGCACAATTCTACCAATAATAAGGCTTTTGATATATACTTAAATAGGCAAACGGTTTAGAAGTTGAATGATTTTCAACTTGTAGACGTTAGTTCATCTTTCCAATTTATTACACTAATAGGCGTGATATAGGAATGAAATTAATTCACTTTTTTAATATAAGTATTTTTTCTAAAAATATTAGCTGTATTTTCGTGATTTTCTCTTTTTTCCCTTTGTATATGCGCCTTTAACGTGGTAAAATGGCTTAGGAAACATTTCGTCCTCTGGAAATTAACATTATTCGGAATTTTTATATACGAAATAATATTGTTACTATCCTAGAATGGATATGGGGCGGAAATAAATTATCCAAATATATTTAAAAAAGAGTTGTGGAGGTAATTTTCCATGAAGAAGCCTTCAGAGGGTAGCGGACCTTTAGAACAAAGTTTTTACGGTCCTAACCTTGGCTATGTAATCGAGCTTTATGAGATGTATTTAGAAAATCCAGAATCAGTCGACCAAGAAATGAGAGAGTATTTTGAGGTTAATGGTTCACCATTGCAACAAACAGGGGTAGCTCCTGTAAGTATAGGAGCAGAAAGCACTGGCGTAAGTCCAGAACAAATTGAAAAAACTTTATCAGCTATTCGTCTTGCCGATTTTATTCGTTCAAACGGACATAAAGCTGCTGATATTTATCCCCTAGTTAATAGGGAAGAAAAGAATGTTGCTATTTTTGATTTAAGTAATTATGGATTAACAGAAGCAGATTTACGTGCAATACCAGCTCATCTTATATGTACAGATGCGAATATTCCGTTAAGAGATGGATTAGAAGCATTTGAATACTTAAAAAATGCTTATATGGATACGTTAGCATTTGAGTTCACTCATGTTGACAATTTAGAAGAAAAGGATTGGCTTCGTCGCAAGGTTGAAACAAATAGCCTTAAACTTAACTTGCAAAAACCTGAAAAGGCGAAAGTGTACAAAAGATTAACGGAAGTAGAAGAGTTTGAGAAATTCTTACACCGTACTTTCGTCGGTCAAAAACGCTTCTCTATTGAAGGTTTAGATACGATGGTACCAATGTTAGATGAAATTGTATCAGGTTCAGTGGCGAATGGCACAAAAACAATAAATATTGGAATGGCACACCGCGGACGTTTAAATGTGCTTGCTCATGTACTTGGTAAGCCTTATGAGATGATATTCGCGGAGTTTCAGCATGCGCCAAACAAAGATCTTGTCCCATCTGAAGGCTCTATTGGCATCAGCTATGGATGGACAGGCGATGTAAAATACCATCTTGGATTAGACAAACAAATCAAGGCTGAAAATACAACAGTTGCAAACTTAACACTTGCGAACAACCCAAGCCATTTAGAGTTCGTTGGTCCTGTTGTTGAAGGATATACAAGAGCGGCTCAAGATAAACGTACTTCTGGTGGTTTCCCAGAAGTTAATTACGACGAAGCACTTTCCATCATCATTCACGGAGACGCTGCTTTTCCAGGGCAAGGTGTTGTCGCTGAAACATTAAATCTAGGTCAATTAAATGGCTATAATACTGGTGGTTCTATCCATATTATTGCTAATAACACGATTGGCTTTACAACAGAATCTTATGATTCTAGATCGACTAGATATGCAAGTGATTTAGCCAAAGGCTATGAGGTTCCAATCGTGCATGTAAATGCAGATGATCCCGAAGCAGTCATCAATGCCGCTAAATTAGCTATTGAATATAGAGATAAATTCCATAAAGATTTCTTAATTGACTTAATTGGGTATCGCCGCTTTGGTCACAATGAAATGGACGAGCCGATGACCACAAACCCAGCGATGTATAATATTATCCATAAAAGACCAACGATTAAAGAGCTTTACGGTGAGAAATTAAAAAAAGATCAGTTCTTAACAGAAGAAGAGGTTACTGCTATTCATTCAGAAGTAGCAGAAAAACTTCAGCAAGCTTACGATAAAGTGCCGGATAAACAAGAAGATGCAACTGAATTAAATCCACCTGAGACAGTGGAAAATGGTATACCAAGCATTCAAACTGCTGTGCCATTAGAGTCTTTACAGCAATTGAATGAAGAGCTTCTAAATTGGCCGGAAGAATATAAAGTCTTTAGAAAGCTAAGTAAAATATTACAACGTCGTAAAAATGGACTAGAAGAGGTTGGGAAAATTGATTGGGGTCACGCTGAAACATTAGCATTCGCTTCAATTATTTCAGATGGTACGCCTGTAAGACTTACAGGTCAAGATTCAGAGCGTGGAACATTTGCCCATAGAAATATCATGTTACATGATGAAGTGACAGGTAAATCGTTCTCACCTTTACATCAAATCTCAACTGCTAAAGCTTCATTTGCTGTTCATAATAGCCCGTTGTCAGAAATGGCTGTTCTAGGTTTTGAATATGGTTATAATGTGTCAGCTCCAGAAACTTTAGTTCTTTGGGAAGCACAGTTTGGTGACTTTGCGAACTCTGCACAAGTTATGTTTGATCAATTCATTTCTGCTGGTCGCGCAAAATGGGGGCAAAAATCTGGTCTAGTAATGCTTCTTCCACATGGATATGAAGGACAAGGTCCAGAACATTCAAGTGCAAGATTAGAAAGATTCCTGCAGCTGGCAGCTGAAAATAACTGGACAGTAGCTAACCTTTCTTCAGCAGCACAGTACTTCCATATTTTAAGAAGACAAGCAGCGATTTTGAATCAGGAAGAAGTAAGACCATTGGTCATAATGTCACCTAAGAGTCTTTTACGAAATCCTACAGTTGCTGCAACTGCTAAAGATTTATCAGAAGGACAGTTTAACTCGATTCTTGAGCAATCTGACCTTGGTGAGAAAAAAGATCAAGTGAAGAGAATTGTTTTCACATCAGGAAAAATGGCTATTGATTTAGAAGATAAATTAAAAGATATTGAAGATAAAGAGTGGTTCCATATTGTACGTGTAGAAGAGATTTATCCGTTCCCATTTGCTGACATTACGGAAGTAGTAAAACGTTATCCAAATCTTGAAGAAATGATCTGGGTGCAAGAGGAACCGAAGAATATGGGCGCATGGAATTTTGTTGAACCAAGGTTAAAACATATTGCCCCTGACGGAGTAGAGGTAAATTATATCGGTAGACGCCGCCGCTCAAGCACAGCAGAAGGCGATCCAGTCGTGCATAAAAAAGAGCAGCAGAGAATTATTGAAGAATCTTTAACACGTAAGTAATAAGGAGGAAATTATTGTGGCAGATATTAAAGTTCCTGAATTAGCAGAATCAATTACAGAAGGTACGGTGGCTCAGTGGCTAAAACAACCTGGTGATACAGTCAATAAAGGTGATTATGTTGTTGAGCTTGAAACAGACAAAGTAAATGTAGAAATCATTTCTGAATATAGTGGTGTACTTGCAGAATTAAAAGCAGAAGAAGGCGACACTGTGAATGTAGGGGATACCATCGCAGTTGTAAGTGAAGGTGGAGAAGCTCCTGCTCCTAAAGCAGAAGAGAAGAAAGAGGAAGCACCTCAAGAGGTTAAAGAAGAAGCGAAACCAGCTGATTCCAAACCAGCGGAAGATAATAAACAACGCACAATTGCTTCACCGGCAGCTAGAAAAATGGCGCGTGAAAAAGGAATCGATTTAAGTGAAGTTCCAACTACAGATCCTATGGGAAGAGTACGTTCACAAGATGTTGCGAACTACGATCCAAATCAAGCGACTCAAGCAGCGCAGCCACAAGCTGCATCTAAACCAGCTCCTAAGCCAGCCGCAACTGATGCAAATAGTGAAAAACCAGTAGAACGCATCCGTATGAGCCGTCGTCGTCAAACAATTGCGAAAAGACTTGTAGAAGTTCAACAAACATCTGCTATGTTAACAACATTCAATGAAATTGATATGACAAATGTTATGAACTTACGTAAAAAACGTAAAGATAAATTCCAAGAAGAAAATGATGTAAAACTTGGATTTATGTCTTTCTTCACAAAAGCGGTTGTCGCAGCACTTAAACGTAGCCCGTTGTTAAACGCTGAAATTGACGGCGACCAACTAGTTCTTAAAAAATTCTATGACATCGGTATTGCTGTTTCAACAGATGAAGGTTTAGTAGTTCCAGTTGTTAGAGATGCTGACCGTAAAAACTTTGCAGAAATTGAAAAGGATATTATGGGCCTTGGTAAAAAAGCAAGAGATAATAAACTAGCTATTTCTGACTTACAAGGTGGAACATTCACCATTACTAATGGTGGTGTGTTTGGTTCATTATTATCAACACCAATCCTTAATGGACCACAAGTAGGTATCCTAGGGATGCATTCTATCCAAACTCGTCCAGTAGCTATTGATGCTGAAAGAATGGAAAACCGCCCAATGATGTATGTTGCTCTCTCTTATGACCACCGTATTGTTGATGGTAAAGAAGCAGTAACATTCCTTAAACGTGTGAAAGAATTAATTGAAGACCCTGAGTCTTTATTATTTGAAGCTTAATTTAAAATAAACTAATACTCAAAAGGGTTTAAAGCGAGGAAGTGAAGCGATTTATTGTTCACTTCCTCGCTTTTTGTTATCAGTCACCCTCATGATTGATCCCTTCATTTGAACCCGAGGGTATTGTAAAAGGGGCATATTCCTCTAAAAGAGAAGAAATCAAAGCTTGAACCTGTCACAAAAGCAAGAGCCATAGCCCTTTAGCAGTAAAACAAATATGGTGTCAACGAGCATAAGATCATCACTCATGAACATGTCTTTTAGGAAAGAAGTCAAAAATAAAGCAAATTACTAACTTTTTTTACACATGAACTACGCTAGGTCTGAGGAGAAAACGAGTGAGTTTCATCAAACATGAACAGGTTCAGAAAAAGTACGAGTGGTAACAAATAATATTCACATTTTCCTATATCATTCATCCACATGCTACTCATCCCATTTATTGTTGCATTAAAAAAAGATCATGTATTCCTCACTATTAATCATCATTTCAAGCACTTTAGGAAATAGTAAGGGATATGCACTTGATAAAAAGATTTTTAGAAATATAAAAATGTTGCATGAAGGAAACTTTATTGATAAAATGCATATTATGATAGAAAAGCAGGAGTGATTACCATGAGAGGAAGGAAAAATAGGATATTGAAATATTCCGTACTGTTCAAAAAGCTAGGTGTTATTTCTGATATGGACTATAAACAGATACTACAAAATAATGAAATTCAAACAACAAAGGAAATAAAGCAACGATAATTAAAATGTGATGGATATCTTCCGCGTTACCGAAAGGATTAAAATAAAAAGGCGAGCAACTATTTGCTCGCCTTATGCTTTACTCTTTAAATGGTTTTAATCCCCGCTTTTGAATTTCATCTTTAAGTATCCGAATCCATTCCTTTTCAGAACCTGACTTTAATGCATCACGATACGAGACGACCAACTGTTCATTACTCATTATCTTCATTTGATACATACCTCCTAGGTAAAGGATTGAATATTCTTTTATTTATTGTAAACGTTATCCCCTGTTTTGAAAAGGAGAAATGTATAAAAATTTTAATTGTTAAGGAAATGTAAAATGTTTATAAAGGACACACAATTCATTTAAGAAGTAAAAGTTGAGTGAAAAACATTCATAGATAAGTAGAAAAGTTATGGTAAACTAATCTTAGCTAAGGTAAAGTTGGATGAATTTTCTTTTGATGAAAGGGGTATCCTTCAATGCAACTTGATCATATCGTTCATTTTATTAAACGAAATCCGCAAGAGATTATCGATTACTTATCTGTTATGAATATAAAAGCGGTTCAGGGTGGTAGGCATGAAAAATGGGGAACATATAATAGTTTATTGTACTTAAACTCATCTTATATAGAATTTTTAGCAATAGAAAATAAAGCAACTGCTATGCAATCAGATAACCCTTTAGTACAACAAGCTGTACAGGATTTAGCTACTTTTGAGGGGTTAGGTCAAGTATGTTTTCGCACAGAAAATATTGAGGTGTTAAAGCAAGAATTAAATGAAAAGGGATATAAAACCTATCCGATCTTTCCTGGTGAACGGATGAGGGCAGATGGGCAAATGATTAAATGGAAGATGCTATTTTTGCAAGCAAAACGAGAAGTGCCTTTTCCTTTTTTTATTCAATGGCAACAAGATGACCATACGAGATATGAAGAATTCAAATCATTAGGTATGATAGATCAACAACTTATCCATACAAAAATAAAGGACATTAAGTATATTGTAGAGTCACCTGAAGAAACAGCTGCAGAATGGCGTGAGTTGTTTCAAGGAAAACAACCCGGTACAAACGTTATGATTGCAGACGTATCCTTTGAGTTTGCAGCATATAACAAAAAATACGCGAATAAGAACCGTCCCGTTCATATCACATTACAACCTTTTTTGAAGAACGAGGAAACAATACAACTCTTTGGCTCTTCTTATCATTCGTTATAGAAAGAGGGGTGTCACATGCACATATATGAAACGAAACGAATGTCATTCTTTGTATTTAAAAAAGAGTATATTAAGCAAATGAATGAAATTTGGGGCAGTCAGGAAGTAATGGCCAGAAGTGGAGGAGCAGTTGCTTCCGTCAAGATTCCTAAAATCGTCAAATGGTATGAAGACTGTCATAAAGAATACGGCCTATCGGTATATAGTTTAAAAGATAAGAAAAGCAATGAAATTATTGGAGCGGCTGGATTTAATATTGATGCATCAGTGAAACGAATTGAATTAATTGCCCATTTCAGAAAATCGTATTGGCATAAAGGCTATGCGACAGAAGCTATTACAGGTTGTATCAAATTAGCTAAAAGACATAAAAAAGTAAAATATATTCAAGCCTCATGTGACCCAAAAAACGAAGCATCCATAAGAATCGTGGAAAAATTAGGGTTTACGTTATTAGGAAAAGAGTGGTTTGAAGACACTCGCCAAGAAGAACTTGTATATGAGTTGAGATTATTTTAATAACGATAAACTGGAGGAAAATGATATGGAAACTACCAGGTTTAATAAAGTAAAAGAATACGAGGCAGTCATCCTCAGTTCATGGACATATCCACCTCCTTACGATTTTTATAATCACGCTCAAACAGAAGACAGTAAACAAGAATGGCTAACGGGAAACTACTTTTGTATATATAAACAGGAAGAAATGATTGGTTTCTTTTGTTACGGTGAATCAGCAAGAGTACCGGTGAAAAGCAGTCATCTATATCTAGATGATTGCATTGATATTGGCATTGGAATGAGACCGGATTTAACAGGAAAGGGATTGGGAAGCAGTTTTTTAACCAAGATTCTTATGGAAATAGAAAGGCTTTTTCCAAATACCCCAATAAGGTTAACAGTGGCTTCATTTAATCAACGAGCCATCCATCTTTATGAAAAACTCGGTTTTATTATTCAACACCATTTTCAAAGAAAAAGTACAAACTTTTATATAATGGTAAGAAAAAAATAAAGGAAATAATACGAGGAGGTTCGAATATATAAATATTCGAGCTTTTTTATTTTTATTAGAATAGAAATCTACATTTGTTTTTAACTGTTGGACATAAAGCACCATCGGAATATGAATTTACAAACCTGGGTTGGTTCATTTTGTACTGTACTTTAATATGATAAGTACTAAAATGATACATTCGAATTTTACATAAGAATAAATGAAAGCGTTTCAATCATAATTTTCTGAGGAGGAAAAGAATTGTCTGAATTATTAAATATAACGATTGGCGATTTATTAGAAAAAAGAGCAGAAGAATATCCTAATCATGAAGCATTAGTCTATGCAGATAGAGGTTTGAGGTACACATATCATAGCTTTAATGAGTATTGTCGTACAGTTGCTAAAGGTTTCATGAAACTCGGTTTAGAAAAAGGAGAACATGTAGCGATTTGGGCTTCTAATACCCCTGAATGGGTAAGTGCTCAGTTTGCAACAGGTAAAACCGGATCTGTGTTAGTAACTGTCAATACGAATTATCAAGCTGCTGAACTTGAATATTTATTACAACAATCTGATGCCACCACTATTATTTTAATGGAAAAATACCGCGACCAATCATATATTGATATTCTCTATAAAATCGCACCAGAATTAAAAACATCGCAGCCGGGCCAGTTAAGATGTCGCAAGCTTCCCTTTCTAAAAAACGTCATCGTGTTAGGAGAGAAGCGCTTTGCTGGCACCTACAGTTGGGAAGATGTTGTAGCTCTTGGTGAAGGATGTAGTGACGAGGCTTTAAATGAGCGTTTGCTTTCACTTCAGCCGGATGATGTTATTAACATGCAGTATACCTCAGGCACAACTGGATTTCCGAAAGGCGTAATGCTCACACATAGTAATGTCGTGAATAACGCATTAAATATTGCCGCTTGTATGAAGCTCACAAAAGATGATCGACTATGTATTCCTGTACCATTCTTCCATTGCTTTGGTTGTGTCATTGGCACCTTGGCTTGTGTGTCAGTTGGGGCAACGATGGTACCTGTACAGGAATTTCATCCTGATACCGTTTTACAAACGGTTGAACAAGAAAAATGTACGGCCCTTCATGGAGTGCCAACAATGTTTATAGCTGAAATCAATAGCAAAAATTTCACAAAATATAATTTACAATCATTGCGAACAGGTGTGATGGCTGGATCCAATTGTCCGATTGAAGTAATGAAGGCTGTGATTGAAAAAATGGGTATTGAAGAGATTACAATTTGTTATGGTCAAACGGAATCTTCACCAGTTATTACACAAACACGCACTGATGATCCTATTAATTTACGCGTAGAATCAGTTGGCCGAGCATTGCCAGAAGTTGAAGTGAAAATTGTTGAACCTGGGACAGCAAATGAAGTGCCAATTGGTACTCAAGGGGAACTCTGCACAAAAGGATATCATGTTATGAAAGGTTATTATAACAATCCCGAAGCGACAGAACAAGCTATCGACAAAGAGGGATGGTTGCACACTGGTGATTTAGCTATTATGGATGAAAATGGTTATTGTAAAATAACAGGTCGTCTGAAAGATATGATTATAAGAGGTGGAGAAAACGTATACCCTAGAGAAATTGAAGAATTTCTCTATAGTCATCCAGATATTTTAGATGTTCAAGTTGTAGGTGTTCCGGATGAGATATACGGTGAAGAGGTAATGGCATGGATTATTTTAAGAGATCATGCCAACATTACGGCTGAAGAAATTAAAGAATATTGTAAAGACAAAATATCTAAGCATAAAATACCTAAACATATTACTTTTACGAAAGAATATCCAATGACTGCTTCTGGTAAAATACAAAAATTCAAATTAAAGGAACAAGCGATTCAATCCATTACTGCCCAGAAATGAAGAGTGAAAAGAGGAGATCAAATATAAAAAGTGGAGAGTAAAGAGCAAGAGACAAGGCAATCATTTGCCTTGTCTCTTATTCACCCATATTCCTAGCTCTATTCGATATTGGTGATATTTAGTTAAGGTAAAAATATGGTAAAAAATTGTTAATAAAGAGGGAATCACTTTCAAATTGTTGAATATTGTAGGAGGAGGAAGAATAAGTATATTACTATAGTGACAATAAAGGAGCGCATTTATGGGTATGGCAACGATTCACCTCTTTGTGTATGGTACATTACGAAAAAATGAGATCCATCATGATTATTTAACTGAAGCTCGTTTAATGGCCGAACAAGCTTGGGTAAATGGAGTCATGTTTGATACGGGTGATGGTTATCCGAGAGTCGAATTGTCAGATAAACTAGCTGAAAAAGTATATGGAGAATTATACGTTTTAAGTGCCGAACATTTAGAGGCAATTGATGTTTTAGAAGGGTATGTAAAAGGTGACAAGCATTCCTTATCTGTAAGAAAAAAAGTACACGTACATACGGATTTAGGAGTGCGACAAGGTTTTATTTATGTTTCCCCCGCTGAAGTTCTACAGCAAGAAGCAATTAAAGTTTCAGACTGGAAGGTATACAACCTGCAAAAGAATTCCCCAAAGACTTTTTACTATTTTGCTTATGGGTCTTGTATGGATACAGAAAGATTTATGAAAGCTGGAGTTGACCATTTTTTTAAAAATGTCGTTGGTATAGGTGTGTTAAAAGGCTATCAAATGGGCTATTATTTCTATGCACCAGATGGGAATCGAGCGGACATCATTGAAGGTTCTGGTGAAACAGAAGGTATTGTTTATCAATTACCGATAGAAGCAATAGATTATTTATTCAAAAGAGAAGGAGTCACTGTTGGTCACTACCGACCGACTTTTGTTAATCTGACAATTGAAGGGGCAATATATAAAGATGTGTTAACCTTCCATGTTTATGATAAAAATCCCCAGTCTTCTCCACCATCCTTTTATGCGAGGGAGATTTTGCGTGCAGCTGAAGGGAGACTCAGTTATCAATATGTTCAGCATTTAAAAGAAGAGATAAATAAGCTTGGAGTCGTGAATTAAACAAAGAAGTTTACTATAAGCTACTTTGGTGGTATATAACAATGTCACCAAAGATGAAAGAAGGTCGTCTAAATGAAACAATTGACGAAAACATGCTTCTTTGAGATTGTTTATGATAAGCAACATTATCAATACTTGGAAATGATTAGAATCGATTATATTTGTGATATACTATATATAACATTTAAAGATTTTTTCACAAGTGAAATGTATACTTGTGAAAAAGAAAAAATTTCTTTTTTACAAAAAGTATTTCTATAAAAACACGTTTCAAATGAGTATTTACCATCACAAATAGAAAAAAATCACTATACAGCTTGCAGAACACATTTAATTTTTTTACACTGTATAAGAGAACACATAAGGAGTGGCAAAAATGATTCATCAAACATGGCATGAAAGTGACACGTTAAAAAAGGTAAAATGTGTACATACGAATGCAGCGAAATATATTGTTAATCGTGCTTTAACTGAAGGAAAAATCTATGATGTGAAAAATGAAACAGAAGAGTTTTTCTTCATCGTTGACAACTCTGGTAAAGTTAGTGGTTTTTATAAAGACTATTTTAAAGAAGTTTAAGGCAAAAAGCTGTCAGATTGACTGACAGCTTTTTCGTGTGCAAAAAAATAGCTAAGTTCATAATATATGTAAAATGTACCTTTGAGGATGCATGCAGGTTGGAGCAAGAGATTTATATTGGGATCATAGAGGAAAGCATCGAGTGGAAATGATTGTTATAATTAACACTTACAAAATCTGTAATGTTATAAATTAACTTCTTTACTTTTATTTTTTATACAATAATCGCTTAGTCAAGTGAAGTCAGGATTAAATAGGACTGATAGGGATATTTCCCTACCAGACCACAGATTGACCATTATTCATGATTAGGAAACATTCGTTTCACTGTTTCACTAAATTCATCGAAGAAGCCTTCAATTGGTTTTCCATTGCGAACATCTTTTGCATATGTGTCCATACGGTTGTAGAAATCAGGGTTTACTGATACATAGACATCATCAATGTTCTGGTCAGATGATTTTACTTGATCAGCAATTTTCTTTTCTAGATCTTGTGTAAATTCATTACCATTTGCTAAGGTTGCTGCCACATAGGCATTGTCGTCAGTAAGTAAAACCCTTGCTCTTTTAACTTCGTCCATTTGTGTAATATTATCTGCTGTTTTATCGGCAAACCTCATTGAATGTTGTGTCCCATCATAATCGACATTACGAGTATGAATATTGTTGTCAATACTTGGTCTATCATTGTCACCATTTCTTTCATATCCAACTTTAGCGGGGTCATGCATATCTGGTGCTCTATAAGCAGTGTCGTTCGTATCTTGTCCATTATTCATGCCACAAGCTGTTAATAGTAGAGAACTTGAAAGAGCAACAGCAATGATTGTACCTTTCATCTTTTAACACCCTTTCTTTTTTTCTTACACTGTTAGCTTGGCTCATTTTATCGATAGTATGCATAAACAATTTTTTTGGAGCAAGGAGGTCAAGGATGAAGTATCTATATATTGGAATTGGCGGGATGATAGGCGCAAGCATGCGGTTTGCTATCACAATTGTCATCGGACGGTTTTGGCAGAGTGCGTTTCCTTTAGATATTTTAATAATCAATGTGTTTGGTGCCTTTATTCTCGGTTATTTATCGTCCATCACATTGCCTATTGATCCTAATCTTAAACAAGCAATCACTGTAGGGGTAATTGGCTCATTTACCACATTATCGACTGTTAGTGCGGATACCGTTTTATTAGTTGAAAATGGATTTATCATTCAAGCTTTTATATATATCTTATTTAATATCGCACTAGGTTTAGTGATGGCCTATCTTGGTGTTGTTTATGGTAAACGTAAAGAGGTGAGGGGAACAAATGAGTGAAATACTTTATGTGATGATAGGTGGATTTTTTGGTGCAATAGCCCGTTTCTCCTTATCAACGTTGATCAATAGCAAAACCAACTCACTCTTTCCCTATGGAACGGTGATCGTTAATTTACTTGGTTGTTTCTTAATGGGTGTGGTTGTTCATTTTCTACATTGGGAAAATGTATCAGCTTTACTTGTAGTTGGTCTTTTGGGGGCGTTTACAACTTTTTCATCTGTTCAGTTGGAGATGGTGGAATTAATTGTGAAGAAACAAAAGATGGCATTTATATATTTTTTTGTCACTTATATAGGCGGTATAGCCCTTTTCATGTTAGGCTTAATAATGTTTCCATAAATCGGTTGTTCATTTATGGACAAGTATTGAATACATATTTAATAGGATCGAAACAAAAGGGGAATGAAAATGGTTGTAAAAGTAGTGAATAAGGTGAATCATCGTGTCAATTTTTTCTAATCAAAAATTAATTCAAGTAATAAAATATGTTATGCCATGTATTATTTTGCTCATTGTAATAATGGAAGCAAATAAATTCTTTAAAGATTTCAACTGGGCTTTACTTGAGCATTATTTGGATGAGCTTTCATTTTGGCGAATTTTTTTCATTATTATTCTAGGGTTAATTTGTTTGTCTCCAATGTTTTTTTATGATGTTATTTTAAATCGATTACTACAGGTCAAAATTCCGATGCAAAAACTGTTAGGGTATTCGTTATCTGCAAATGCTTACTCAAACTTAATTGGGTTTGGCGGAGTAGCCGGCGCAACATTAAGAACGGTTTATTACCGCCCCTACTTAGACAATAATATCCCATATATTAAGGTAATCGCTAAACTGTCATTATTTTATCTTTGTGGTTTATCCATCTTGTCTTGGATTGTGTTATTTAATGGATCTGAACTTTTCTCAGAATTGAGATTAGCTCATCTTGCTATTTGGATTGTGGCGCTTTATACCCCTCTACTGCTTTTTGTCTATTTTATTAAACGAAAACTGCAAAGTTTGCCTATCAAGAGGGAGTTTATAACGG
Source organism: Cytobacillus sp. FSL R7-0696 (assembly GCF_038006865.1). NCBI lineage: Bacteria > Bacillati > Bacillota > Bacilli > Caryophanales > Bacillaceae > Cytobacillus > Cytobacillus sp. FSL R7-0696. The sequence goes on from NZ_JBBOWA010000001.1 coordinate 3,915,310, forward strand.
AACTATTAATGATCTCTGTTTTTGAATGGATCTTTGTCGTTATTTGTATTTGGGGTATTTTAAATATAGTCGGTGTCAATTTTTCTTTATTTTCTGTTTTCCCAATTGTCATTGTAGCTGCTTGTGCTGGCATAATAAGTATGTTACCTGGGGGAATTGGTTCGTTTGATTTAGTTATTCTAATCGGTTTTGAATCTCACGGAATACCAGCAGAATTAACATTTATGGTATTAATGTTTTATCGCCTGAGCTATTACTTTATTCCTGCGGTAGTTGGTACACCGGTTGTTTTGACTACTCTATGTGGACATTTAAAAACAAAAAATTTTTTCAGCTAAGGAAGTAATAAAAAAAATCGACTATTTCAATTTAAACTGCATGCATACTGGTATGAGGGCAAATATAAAAAGTTGGCTAGACTAGAGATCAGAGGGCTTAAATCGGGCGGTCTTAATCAATCATATGGATAGATGTGATTATGGAGATAGAAAAATATCAAAGAGAAAGAAGTAAGCTTAGGAGTGTGAAATGGACGAAGACCAATTTCGGTACTCAAATCCAATGTATATATAATAGAAGGAATGTAAGAATATAATATTGAAAAGTGAAATGCGCACACAATTTAGATGTATGCGCATTCGTTCACTTTTAAAAAAGAATATATCATTAAGAGGCGCTTTTATCGACTGCCTTCGTTGATAATTGATTCGTAAAAAGTAATCGAGCACTAATGAGTCGTTTTCTAACTAGCAATCCAATCCATGCTGCCATCAACGCTTTAATAAAACCACCGATAATAAATGGAGCGAACCCTGACAGAAAGGCTGCGGTCCAACTTAAGTCAGCCATCCACTTTAACCACGCCGTTCCAATAATTAACGTAATAAACATACCTATGATATTTGCTGTAAGCGCATGTGCAAATGTGAATTTTGTTTTCTCAAGGTATTTAGCCATAATCCATACTACTGGTATATAGCTAATTAAATAGCCACCAGTCGGTCCGACAATAACTGAGAAACCTGCAGAAAACTCTGCAAAAACGGGCACGCCAGCACAACCTAGGGCTAAATATAAGAGTACGGAAAAAGTGCCATATTTCGATCCTAAAATGACGGCTGCTAATCCAATGGCTAATGTTTGTCCAGTAATTGGGACAAGTGGCAATGGGATAATTAATTGTGCCATAATCCCAATAATAGCTGCGAATAATGCTGTCGTAAGGAGCGACCTTAATCGTAATTGTTCTTTCGTCAAATCTTTCACCTCATTTATAATGTTAACCTTATGTATAATATAGTTTACATTATAATTTGGCGGGTTTTTTATGTCAACTATGTTTTGTTTGTGGTTTACTTATTTTTCGTGCTTTTATATATTCTTTTAATTGTTTCTAAATGCATCCCTTCATGAAAGGTAGAAAAAAGGATACATTCGCCAACCGTTTGAAAAGTAATCCCCATTTTATTGGTGAATGGAGTGGGCAATGTTTTAGTAAATTTGTTTTTGGCAACGGAAATGACTCTCTCTGTCTGTTCCTGTAATACATCTTTGATTTCTAAAATAGATGGCGGATTGCCTTGCCAAAGATGTGGTGCAGTACCTGCAGCAAAAAATGTTTCATACTCACTTGGAATCCCCATTCGCTCTCCTGTTAGTTCAAATACAAGTCTCTCCTGTATATAAGCGATATGACCGAAATTCCAGTGAATATTATTATTAAATCCTTTTGGTACAGTCGAAATGAATGCTGGATTTATTTTCTCAAGTGATTGGATTGTTAATAAACGTACTGTTTGTATGTGATTCGAGACATTTTCAATCATGTTTTCTTTCCTTTCAAAAAAAGTATTATTCCTCCTCTCATATATTCTTTAGGAAAAAAGAAAACTCCTGCATTCAAATGAATCATTAGAGTTGAACTTTCTTTAAAGTAGGGTAAAATATAATTAACAATTATCAAGTTGTTAATTAATTCATGGTGGTGGGGCAATTACCTTATGACTAAAAAATATCGAACACCAGATGGCTATACAGCAGATATTGCTGTTTTTACCATCGTAACAGAAGAATCTAAACCATTTACTCCACCCGATATGAGCTTAAACCTTTTGTTAATTGAAAGAGCTAAGTGGAATGCAGAAGGGGAGTTAAATACAGAGGGAGGGAAATGGGCGCTGCCAGGTGGCTTTGTTGGCGTTCATGAAAATGCCTTACAAGCAGCTGTTAGGGAATTAAAAGAGGAAACTGGGATTGATTGTGTGCATATGAAGCATTTTGGTATATACGATGAACCTGGTCGAGATAATAGAGGGTGGATTATATCTAACGCACATTATGCAATTATCTCTGAGGATGACTTAAGGGAAATGAATGCAAATGATGACGCATCTGCCGTTAAATTAGTGAATATTCATGATGTCCTGCAATTAGAACTTGCATTTGATCACCGACAGATTATTTGTGATGCACTGAGCGTAATAAAAAAAGAGCTGTTACAAACAACAGCCGCAAAAAATTTATTACAAGATGAATTTACATATTCAGAATTACAAGCCGTATTATCAACAGTTACAAAAGATCCCGCTATACTAAATGAGCAAGCATTTGCTAGAAAAATTAAATCACTCCCTTTTATAGAAAAGGTTGAGGGTAAAACCACGCAAAGAACGTCAAAAAAAGCAACGCAATTATATAGGTTTAATGAAGTCGAAGTAGTGAAACCTATATATACAGGTCGATACCAAGAAAGATAACGGGGGAGATACTAGTGGCAAGGGCTTTGATTAATATCGATTATACCAATGATTTTGTTAACGGAGCATTACCTTGTGGAGAACCGGCAATTGCTATTGAAGATGAAATTGTAAGAATAACCGCTGATTTTATCAAAAATGGGGATTTAACGATCTTGGCTATCGATAGACATGAAGAAAATGATCATTTTCATCCTGAAACAAGTCTATACCCGCCTCATAATATAAACGGCACAGTGGGTAGAGAGCTATATGGTAATTTAAAACAAGTTTATGAGGAAAATAAGGGTTTAGAGCATGTAAAGTGGTTAGATAAAACAAGGTACAGTGCGTTCTGCGGGACGAATTTAGAACTTTTATTAAGAGAACGAAACATTAACGAATTGCATTTAGTTGGTGTTTGTACAGATATATGTGTGTTACACACTGCTGTAGATGCCTATAACAAAGGGTTTTCAATGGTTGTCTATGAAAGAGCCACAGCAAGTTTTAACGAAATAGGTCATAAATGGGCACTCGAACATTTTAGTGGTTCTCTGAATGCAATAGTTAAATAACGAAAAAGGGGTATAAAATAGTATGAACAAGCCATATCCAGATGACAGCATGGCATTACACACAGACTTATATCAAATTAATATGGCACAAACCTATTGGCAAGATGGTATCCATGATAGAAAAGCGGTTTTTGATATTTATTTTAGGAAACTACCTTTTGGGAATGGCTATGGCGTGTTCGCTGGTCTTGAGCGCATCATTGATTACCTGCAAGGGTTCGAATTTTCTAAGAGTGATATTGCCTATTTGCGAGATGAATTACACTATCCAGAAGCGTTTCTTGCTTATTTAGCGGATTTGCGTTTTACAGGTAATATTCGTTCAATGATTGAAGGAGAGCTGGTTTTTGCCAACGAACCAATTGTACGAATTGAAGCACCGCTTGCTCAAGCGCAATTAATAGAAACAGCATTATTAAATATCATCAACTTTCAAACATTAATTGCTACGAAAGCTGCACGGATTATGGAAGTGTTAGATGATGGTGTGGCAATGGAGTTCGGTTCCCGTAGAGCCCAAGAAATGGATGCCGGTGTTTGGGGAGCAAGAGCAGCTGTAATTGGCGGGTTTGGGGCTACGTCAAATACGCGTGCTGGTAAAATGTTTAATATCCCAGTAGCTGGGACACATGCTCACTCACTTGTACAAGCATATAAAAATGAATATATCGCTTTCCATAAATATGCACAAACACATAAAGATTGTACTTTCCTTGTTGATACATATGATACGCTTCGTTCTGGTGTACCAACGGCTATTAAGGTAGCAAAAGAGTTAGGAGATCGTATTAATTTTGTCGGTATTCGAATTGATAGTGGGGACTTAGCTTATTTATCTAAAGAAGCTAGAAAAATGTTAGATGAAGCTGGATTTACTCACACAAAAATTGTTGCTTCTAACGATTTAGATGAATATACAATTATGAATCTTAAAGCACAAGGTGCCAAAATTGATTCTTGGGGTATTGGGACAAAGTTGATTACAGGTTATGACCAACCTGCACTGGGTGCTGTGTATAAAATGGTATCTATAGAAAATGAAGCAGGGGAAATGGAAGATACAATTAAAATTAGTGGGAATCCAGAAAAAGTAACAACGCCAGGTTTGAAACGTGTTTATCGAATAATAAATAGGGAAAATCACAAATCAGAGGGTGATTATATCGCTCTTGAGAGTGAAAACCCTAAAGAAGAAGAACGTTTAAAAATGTTCCACCCTGTCCACACCTATATTAGTAAGTTTGTCACCAATTTCGAAGCGAAAGACTTACATCAGGACATTTTTACGGATGGACAATTAGTTTATGAAATGCCTAGTCTTCAAGAGATACAAGGATACGTGAAAGAAAACCTATCTCTATTATGGCATGAGTATAGAAGGTCATTAAATCCGGAAGAATATCCTGTAGATTTAAGTCCAAATTGCTGGAATAACAAAATAGAACTGATTGATTCAATAAAGAAAAAAATTAAAGATAGCCTAAATGCTAAAGCTTGATGAAAGGATGAGTAATGATGTCCATACAAGATAAGATTCGCGCTGCTTTAAATGTCAAATCATTGATTGATCCAAAAGAAGAGATCATTGAACGAATCAATTTTTTAAAAAATTATGTCAAGCAGGCGCGTGCAAAAGGATTTGTATTGGGTATAAGTGGTGGTCAAGATTCTTCACTAGCCGGACGATTAGCACAGATAGCAGTAGAAGAATTACGGGCGGAAGGATATGAAGCCAAGTTCGTGGCGATTCGATTACCATACGGAGAACAGCATGATGAAGATGACGCACAAAAAGCATTGCAATTTATTCAACCGGATGAAACATATGTTTATAATGTGAAATCACCAGTCGATGAGATTCAAAAAGTATATAATGAAGTGGCCGATATTGCTGAGCTAAAAGATTTCCATAAAGGAAATGTGAAAGCAAGAACACGTATGATTGCGCAATATATTTTCGGTGGAGAAATGGGTCTTTTAGTAATTGGTACGGACCACGCTGCAGAAGCAGTTACAGGATTTTATACAAAGTACGGTGATGGAGGAGCAGACTTATTGCCACTAGCAGGGTTATCTAAGCGACAAGGTAAAGCTCTATTAAAAGAACTAGGTGCAGAAGAGAGCATCTATATGAAGGTACCGACAGCAGATTTACTTGATCACACGCCAGGACAAGCTGATGAGACAGAACTAGGAATTACTTATGATGAGCTTGATGACTATTTAGAAGGAAAAGAAGTCAGTGCGGAAGCTGCCAAGAAAATTGAGCAAAGGTATATTATAACGGAACATAAAAGACAAATGCCAGCATCTATGCATGACGATTGGTGGAAATAATGTTGTAGGCAGACTGCTAGTTAGCAGTCTGTTTTTTTACAGGTAAGTATAATTAACCAACATGATTAGGGGGGTTAACCAATCTACTAAATTAAAAGCTAATAAACAACTAAATAAGTAGACAGTGTTAACATATCTCGAAGATAAAACGAAGGTAAAAGTCGAGCCAAAACGGACTTCAAATAGAAAACCTGAATGAATACAGAGTACAAGTCGTTTTCACCGATTCATTGTGCATTTTCGCTAAATAATTGAGCAAATGCTACATAATCGCCCCTTATTTTTATTCATTAACAGAAAGGAAAAAAAGAATGGATCTAAAAAAGATCCATCCCGCTTCTATCGATTTAAATGTCTACCTTTATTTTTTCTTGGCCATACTTTTTCTTCTATTTTTTCGTATACTTCTAAAAGTGTCGTGAACAATTGCATTCTACCTATAAGGTTATACATGATAATCGCACAAATGATGGCAATGAGTGCCCCTGTTATCACATCAAATGGATAATGAACACCAACCCATATTCGTGAAATCCCTACTAATACAGCAAGAATGGGCCACAATACATTTTTCTTATCAAATAACCAAAAGACGATACAAAATGAAAAGAATAATATCGTATGATCACTTGGAAAAGAATTATTTGCCGCTTTATCTATAAGCTGATTGACATTATCCAATTCAACAAAAGGTTGGTAGTTAAAGTGAAGTTTGCTAACAACGAACTTACCAATAATTTCAGCTAAAATAAATGTGAATCCTGCCGTCATCACCATATAACGATGTTTTGTTTTACGTGTAAACCAATACATCAAAGTAATGAAGGCTAATAATATCACGGTATATTCGGCAATAAAAACAATTATTGGGTTCAAATCTGGATATTCAAAGCCTAGGTCATTTATTCCTCTAAATAAACTAATATTGATTTCGTTCATCTCTCAATACCTTTCTATTCTATCAGTTTCTAATGTCATTACTCCATTATAATCATTTTTCCTATTGCTGTCATCTGATTCTATCAAGTAACTTACATTATCATAAGAATAGACGAGAACAAAGGCAAATTCCCTACACCATTGTTCAATAAATTTTTTAAGGGTGTAAAAAAGTAATTAATTTTAAATTTATAGGTAATGATTTTTCCAGTATTACCTTTCATATACTATCTAAGCTTCTTTTACCCAATGTAGGCAACAATTACCGCTATAATAGTTTAATAGGTTTTGGTTTAATATGAATATGAAAAAAACAACTAAATACTTATCCTTATTTTTGTTAACTGTTACTCTTGTCTTTGGAATAAAAAATATAGCAAGTGCTCAAACCGTACATACAGTGCAATCCGGAGATACAATGTGGAAAATAGCGGTGAAGTATCAAGTAGGGGTGCAGGAGATTATTCAAGCTAATAAACAAATTGGTAATCCTAACCTCATTTACCCTGGTCAAACAGTTCAAATTCCATCCACTGCTCAAGCGACATTATCAATGGAATCTCAAGTCGTTCAGCTTGTAAACGAAGAGCGCGCTAAAGTGGGCTTAAAACCATTAAAAGAAAATTGGGAGCTCGCGCGAGTGGCACGCTTTAAATCTCAAGACATGATCGATCATCGTTACTTTAGTCATCAATCTCCTACATATGGCACACCTTTTCAAATGATAAAAGATTTTGGTCTAACATACCATGCAGCAGGGGAAAACATTGCAGCTGGCCAAACAAGTGCACAAGCTGTTGTAACAGCATGGATGAATAGCGATGGACACCGTAAGAATATCTTATCGAGTCAGTTCACTGAGATTGGTGTTGGCTATGTTACAGGCGGTTCTTACGGTCACTATTGGACACAAATGTTTATTTCAAAATAATAATATAGAAGGGAATTCTACTGTCGTACAAGTTACGGCAGTTTTTTTATGAAGCCTATTGCGATTACCTAATTGTGTTTTTTTAGGCTATGTTTTAGCGCTCTTTAACGAGTCGTTTACAGTATTGAATTGATTATCGCATAAATTCTTGAAAAAAGAATACTGATAAATATAATAAAGGCTGTGTATCCCTTTTGTAGGCTTTATAGGTTCGCTGGAGACAGAAACCCAATCACCAATCATAGATACGATCGCACCAAAAAGAAAAACCATATCTTTAGACACCTTTGTCCCTCCCGAAAATTTAATTATAAGAAAATAGAGTCGTTGTTTATCATTTTTTATTTTTCCAAACGATGTACTGTGGAATAAAATGGGGGGATGCCTAAAGGAGATTATAATAGAAACACGAACAAATCAAAAGTATGTTCAATTTGTTCGCGTCATTATTCAGTGGCTATTTTCTATATTCAACATTCTTAGAGACAACTATAATCATTGTACAACAATGTAAGCAATCATTTTTCCGTGATCTTCCTCTTGAGAATGGTTATGGCAGATGAGTTGATAGGTACCTTTTTCGTCAAATTGGAGAGGTACTTTAGTTTCTTCTCCTTTTTGAACCACGCCTTTAATATCAGTTCCCTCTACATAAAAGGAATGTTCCTTACCCATCACACCTAGTATGTTTAAATTAACCTTTTCTCCGACCTCTAAAAATACAGTTCCTGGATCCCAGCGATAGACTTCCATTTCTTCTCCATTTTCCATTGTTGTTTTATATTCTGTTGTTACCATTTCAATCTCTCTTGTTGTTTCTGTCGTATCCCCAAACACCGCTAAACTCCCATTTTTTGATATAAGCCATACCGAAGCAGATGCAATAAGGGCAATTAATAATAAAACAGTGATTATCGTTTGCTTTGTAATAATTAGAAACTTCATTCTATCTCTCCTCATTATTAGGTTGTACTTCATATGTATGCAGGTTGAACAACAGAACTTGTCTCATTTTTATCTTTTTTTTCAAAATTGTTTACTTTTGCATTTTAAGCTAACATAATAAAAAGGAGATGATGGAATGTATAAAATTTTGATTGCTGATCGAGATAACATCGATGCAGAGGGATTAAAATGGTTAATTAAAACCGTATATCCTACTTGGCAAATTGAAATAAGATCATCTACAAATGAAGTATTCACAACCATGGAAAAACAAAGTCCGGATCTCTTATTGTTGGAAATGGAAATGTTCGATTCAGTGGGATATAAGAAAATAAAACAGCTTGTGCCTATCTTAAACATAAAAATTTTAGCCATCACCATTGAACCTACTTTTGATCAAGCAAAGAAAGCCATTGAAATAGGAGTGAGTGATTTATTAGTAAAACCTGTGTCTCCTGAGGATGTGCTTCGATCACTGCAGGTGCTTTATCGTATGCATAGCAAAAGCCTGAACCATGCGCAAATAGCAGAAGACAATACTGAAGAACGAACCTTACTGCAAAAAGATCAAGCCCATCATGTAAAGGTCATAGGAATGAGAACTATTCATCCAAATGGAATATTTAAGTTATATACATATGTAATGGGTCATTCATGGGCAAATGTCAAAAAAGTATTTCTTTTACCTGAGATGATTTTATGCCTTGTCGAGGAGAATGACCAAGATCTTTTAAGAAAATGCCATACCTTTATTCGTGGATGGGAAAAAGAATCAAATGAAGCGATTATTTTAGCCGAAGGAAATACAAATGATACAGGTTTACTGCAATCACAATACGGTAAGATTAAGCAACGAATGGAGCTTTCTTTTTACACTGGTCTAAATAAGCTTATTCCATGGTCATCAAACGAATGGGTGAGTATTGACCCTTTTTTAACACCAAAAGAGCAGGAGTTTTGGATTGATTATTTACGGCGAGGGAATATAAAAGCAATCAAAACATGGCTGTATGAGCAATTTTTAAGTCTAACTTCGCCTTACCCTGATCCAGCTATTATTAGAATTAGGTTAACGAGTATTTTGGCACAAATTAGGAGATACATGATTTCAAGGCATTTAATTGATAAACAAAAGGAAGAAAAATATCAAGCATTATTCCAAACGATTCTATACTCACCACTTATCTATCGAGTAATAGAAGAAATGATCAAGCTGATAGCTAGTTTAATAGATACAGACATGCAAATAGACTCGAAGTCCGAGAAGTTAGCCAAGCAAATATATCATTATCTAGAAGAACATTATCATGAGAAAGAGATAAGCTTAGATATGATTGCTGCCAAATTTAATCGTAATACAAGCTATATTAGCTCCTTATTAACGAAGTATTATAAGCAATCTTTTAGAGAAATCGTTACGATGCGTCGTATAAAAAAAGCGACCCAGCAATTGACGGAAACAAATCTTCCTATTAAAATAATTGCGAAAGAATGTGGTTATCGTAATCAACAATATTTTAATAAAGTCTTTAATCAAAACATGAAGTGCTCTCCAAGTACTTTTCGTGCAAACACCAGTCGTACGTACTAACAAAAATGAACATAAAGGTGAAGATGAAAAATGAAAGTTTTATATTTAATTAGAGATCCCTTTATCGAGGAATATCCGACAATCATAGAAGATGCGAAGCAGTTAAATGCTGAAGTGAAGTTCGTTCATAGTGATAGTGGACTTACAAAATCACAATTATTAAAAGAAGTCGAAGAGGTTGATATCATCGTCGTTGCTATTGTGAAAATTGATCAAGAAGTTATTGACCATGCCCCCAATTTAAAGTACATTATTAAATTCGGAGCAGGGTACGATAATATCGATGTGAGCTATGCTGAGAAAAAAGGGATTGTTGTTACAAACGCACCAGGGGAAAATGCACATTCCGCAGCAGATCTTGGCTTTTCGTTATTATTGTCAATTTCAAGACAAATTGCGCAAAAAGATCAAGAGATGAAAACTGGTAAATGGCAGCTTTCTATGGGTAACGAAGTGTACGGGAAAAAGTTGGGCATTATTGGTTTCGGTGCAATCGGACAAGCAATTGCTAAAAGAGCAAGCGGTTTTGATATGTCAGTCATTGCTTTCGGCCATTACCGAAACGAGGAAAAAGCGAAAGGGCTGAATGTTACCTTTACTGAACTTGACGATTTACTATCAACTGCCGATTACATTATTCTCTCTACGTCGTTATCTGAGAAAAATCGCCATCTAATAAATGAAAAAACTTTAGCAAAAATGAAGCCGAGTGCGTTTCTTATTAATATCTCACGCGGCGGATTAGTCAATGAAGTGGACCTGCTTGCAGCATTAAAAAACCATGTGATTAAAGGTGCTGCATTAGATGTTTTTGAAAAAGAGCCTTCTATTACGGAGTTGTCAAAACAAGCAAATGTGATAGCAACTCCTCATATAGGTGGGGCTACTTTTGAAGCAGTCCAAAGAATTAACCAGCTGACGCTAAAAAATATACAGCGATTTATTAATGACGAACAGCTAGAACATCTCGTCTCGAAATCATAAACAAAAACTCAATCTGAACAATCATTCAATTTTTCCTTAAAACCTAGAATGATTGTTTGGATTTTTTTGTTTTGGCCGTTTATTCACTCCAAGGAAAGTCTCATTATACATATTGTCGAGTCTGGCATGATGAGAGCAGAAATCAACTTTAATTAAAAGAGGCAATTCTACCGTGAAAGAAACGGAATGGGTTCAGATCAAAAAAGAATTAGATGGTTTATAAATTAAGAATAATAAAAATAGAGCAGTAGAATTTAAACGGTTTAGTTATATATTCTTTATATTTTTATATAAATCAAATAAATGAATAAATAACTATATAAATCAAAGTAACAAATAACAGAAAAATATAAATAATCCAATATTAATAGACCGTTTATTCTGAAAATTCTAAGTTAAAATAAACTTATGAATGAGTTGGAGGGATAATAATGGAAAAAGTGAAGAGAGAAATTATTAATTATACAGGTAGTGAACTTCATGCAAAAGGTTGGATTCAAGAGGCTGCTATTCGTATGTTAAGAAATAATTTAAATAAAGAAGTCGCAGAAAAGCCTGATGAATTAATTGTATATGGCGGGATTGGTAAAGCGGCAAGAAATTGGGAGAGCTACGATAGTTTGATGGAAACTCTTCACCAGCTTGAAAATGATGAAACCTTGCTTGTGCAATCAGGGAAACCTGTTGCGGTTTTTAAAACACATGAGGATGCACCCAAAGTACTAATTGCCAATTCTAACATTGTTCCTGCATGGGCCAATTGGGATCACTTTCATGAACTAGACAAAAAAGGTTTAATAATGTACGGCCAAATGACTGCAGGTAGTTGGATATATATTGGCAGCCAAGGAATTGTGCAAGGAACGTATGAAACATTTTCAGAATTGGCAAAGCAACATTTTAATGGTTCTTTAAAGCAAACGATTACACTTACATCGGGCCTTGGCGGTATGGGCGGGGCGCAGCCATTAGCAGTGACAATGGCTGGGGGTGTTTGTATTGCAATAGATAAAGATGAGACAAGAATAGACCGAAGATTAGAAACAAAATATTTGGATAAAAAAATTTACGATATGAAAGAAGCGATTGTGCTTGCACAGGAAGCAAAAGCAGAGGGAAAGTCACTGTCAATTGGCTTGCTTGGAAATGCAGCTGAAATCCTCCCCAAAATGTTGGACGTCGGTTTCATTCCAGATATATTAACAGATCAAACATCCGCGCATGATCCGTTAAATGGCTATATTCCTATTTCTTATTCAATGGAAGAAGCAGCGAAGTTAAGAATTGAAAATCCACAAGAGTATGTTCAACAAGCTAAGAAGTCAATTGCCATTCATGTGACTGCTATGCTTGAAATGCAGAATAAAGGTGCGATTACATTTGATTACGGTAACAATATTCGTCAAGTCGCGCATGATGAAGGTGTGGAAAATGCTTTTGCCTTCCCAGGATTCGTACCTGCTTATATTCGTCCACAATTTTGTGAGGGGAAAGGCCCTTTTAGATGGGTAGCACTATCGGGAGATCCAGAGGATATTTATAAAACAGATGAAGTCATCTTAAGAGAGTTTGCAGATAATAAGCATTTATGTAACTGGATTAAAATGGCTAGAGAAAAAATTCAATTTCAAGGGTTACCTTCAAGAATATGTTGGTTAGGTTATGGTGAAAGAGCAAGGTTTGGCAAAATAATTAATGATATGGTTGCATCTGGTGAATTAAAAGCACCAATCGTAATTGGGCGAGATCATCTTGACTCAGGCTCTGTTGCCTCACCTAATAGGGAAACAGAGGCCATGAAGGACGGCAGTGATGCAGTAGCAGATTGGCCAATTTTAAATGCATTAATTAATAGTGTTGGTGGTGCTAGTTGGGTGTCAGTACATCACGGCGGTGGAGTCGGCATGGGCTATTCCTTACACGCTGGCATGGTGATTGTTGCTGATGGAACGGAACAAGCGGAGAAGAGATTACAGCGAGTGCTTACAACAGATCCTGGTATGGGTGTAGTTCGGCATGCTGATGCTGGTTATGATCTGGCGAAACAAACGGCCATAGATAAAGGCATTCAAATACCAATGTTGAAGAGAGATACCGAAAAATAATCGATAGAGGAGAGGTAAGGTAATGAGCTCAACTTATTTGTTTATAAAACATGCGAATGAACTACTTACATTAAAGGGTCATTCACAACAACCAGCAGTCAAAGCAGCGATGAATCAATTACACGTCATTAATGATGGTGCGATACTAATGAAAGATGAACAAATAGTCGCCATCGGTGAAACAGATGAATTGCTCAGCCAATTTCATCAGGAGATAAATTTAGCAGAAATAATTGATGCGAGTGGTAAAGTGGTCATGCCTGGATTAGTGGACCCACATACACATTTAGTTTATGCAGGGAGCCGTGAAGAAGAGTTTAATATGAGGTTAAATGGTGCCACCTATATGGACATCATGAACAACGGAGGTGGCATTCATGCCACCACAACTAAAACGAGAGCAGCGACAATAGATGAATTAAAAGAGGAGAGTATAAAACGGTTAGATCGCTTTTTAATACACGGTGTAACAACGATTGAAGCAAAAAGTGGCTACGGCCTTGACTGGGAAACTGAATATAAGCAATTGTTTGTAGCTAAAGAACTCAATCACCTTCATGCAATCGATATTGTCAGCACCTTTATGGGCGCACATGCCATACCTGCTGAATACAAGGAGCGGCCAGATGTTTTTATTGATCTAATTATCGATGAGATGCTCCCTCTTGTGGTAGAGGAAGAGTTAGCTGTTTTTAACGATGTATTTTGTGAACGCGGAGTGTTTACTCCTGAGCAATCGAAGAGGTTATTGTTAGCGGGTAAAAATCTTGGATTAATACCAAAAATTCATGCAGATGAAATTGAACCGTATGGTGGAGCAGAATTAGCAGCAGCAGTAGGTGCCATATCAGCTGACCATTTATTGAAAGCATCAGATGAAGGGATTAAAAAAATGGCGGAAGCAGGTGTCATCGCTGTTCTTCTTCCTGGTACAGCCTTTTTCTTAATGGAAGCAGCAGCAAATGGTCGTAAAATGATTGATGAAGGAGTAGCAGTTGCCTTGTCTACAGATTGTAATCCTGGTTCCTCGCCAACAACTTCATTACCTTTTATGATGAATCTCGCTTGTATGCATATGAGCTTAACGCCTGCTGAAGCGATTTACGCGGCAACAATCAATGCTGCCCATGCAATTGGGAAGGGTCATGAGGTTGGCAGTCTGGAAGAAGGAAAAAAGGCAGATATTCTTATACTTGATGTACCTAATTATATGCAAACTCAATATTTATATGGAATGAACCATACGCATACGGTAATTAAAGCTGGAAGAATAGTCATTGACAATGGTGCCCTAGTAACAACTAAGCTAAAAAGTCACTAATAGTAAGGGAGAGATTGGTATGTGCCAGTCTCTTTTTATAAAATAACATTTAAAGGAAGATAGGGTGTGAGGAAATATGGAAACGGAACTGAGTAATCCAAAAACCAAATCTCAAATGAAAAACGCCAATAGTCATGTATGGAAGTTTTTCATTTACAGTATGATTGGTATATTTATGTTTTTTATTCCGATAACATTGAATGGGCAATCTTCCATCATGATCGATCATATTGTGAGTGGGTTGCGCCACCTTCTAGGTAATGTTGTTCCTTATTATTTGCTATTGATTATCCTGATAGGAGGCTTATATCCTTTTATAAAAGGTAATTGGAAAGAAACGATTGTGACAACAGTATTTTCCTTCTTAAAACTTTTGGGTGTAGTTATTGCTTTTATGGTTTATTTTAGCTTGGGTCCCACATTCATATTTGATCCAAATATGGGTCCCTTTTTATTTAATAGTCTTGTTACGCCTGTCGGTTTATTAGTTCCTATTGGTTCGGTCTTCTTAGCTTTATTAGTAGGCTATGGTCTGCTTGAATTTATCGGAGTGATGATGAAACCAGTTATGAGACCGATTTTCCAAACACCTGGACGGTCTGCGATTGATGCAGTAGCCTCTTTTGTCGGTAGTTATTCTGTCGGTATTTTAATTACTAATCGTATTTTTAAAGAAGGTAAGTACTCAATGAAAGAAGCAGCAATTATAGTGACTGGGTTTTCCACTGTTTCTGTTACTTTTATGATTGTCGTGGCTAAAGCGTTAGACTTAATGTCTATATGGTCGGTTTATTTTTGGACTTCCTTCATAATTACATTTGCAGTAACAGCAATTACGGTAAGAATTTGGCCAATTAGAAACATGTCAAATGAGTATTATCAAGGTGTGAAGAGAGAGAAAGATGCATATGACAAACCTCTGCTAAAAACTGCGTGGAAAGAAGCAATGAAAGCTGCTGCTTCAGCACCATCAATAGTTGAAAATGTGAAACAAAATTTAAAAGATGGTGTATTAATGACGATGTCCATTCTGCCTTCAATTATGTCTATTGGGCTTATTGGCTTGGTATTAGTCGAATACACGCCAGTTTTTGATTGGCTTGCATATTTATTTTATCCATTTACAGCTATATTGGGATTACCAGAAGCAATGCTAACAGCAAAAGCGACATCGGTTGGGATTGTTGAAATGTTCTTACCTTCTATGGTAGTGACAGAAGCCGCTTTGATGACAAAATTTATTATTGGGGTTGTATCTGTTAGCGGGATTATTTTCTTTTCGGCTTTAGTTCCTTGCATTTTATCAACTGATATTCCTATTACCATAAGGCAAATGGTGATTATTTGGTTTGAACGAACAGTGCTTGCTCTTATTCTTGTCACACCAATTGCATACCTTCTGTTTTAATTTAATGCCCTGCGGTTTCATGCAGGGTTCTTTTCATATATAATAGTACTAACTCTTTTGGGAGAGCATACATATTGAAATATTCTAGAACAGCGGGTGAAGTAATGTATAAATTATATTCTCATAACGACTTAGATGGTGTTGGTTGTGGTATTATAATCAAGCTAGCATTAGGAGAAGAAGGGCAAGTTTATTATAATTCTGTCGGAGGCTTAGACTATAAAGTCGAGAAGTTTTTTTCTGAAAAGGACCATAAAGATACCAAGCTTTACTTAACAGACTTATCGATCAATGAGGATAACACGAAAAGGGTCGATGATTTTGTCAAACAGGGTGGTCAGGCACAACTAATTGATCATCATAAAACGGCCCTACACTTTAATGAATATGAATGGGCTACAGTAACAGTACAATATGATGATGGTAGACAAACTTGTGCTACATCATTATTATATGAGTATTTTGTTGAGCAAAAAAAACTATCTCCAAAAAGGTCTATTGAACAATTCATTGAATTGGTTCGACAATATGATACTTGGGAATGGGACGAAAATAATAATGTAAAAGCGAAGCAGTTGAATGATTTATTTTATATGTTTTCTATAGAAGAATTTGAAGAAATGATACTGCAAAGATTAAAAACCGCAGATGACTTTGAATTTGATGAGCTTGAAGCGAAATTATTATCAATGGAAGAAGCTAAAATTGAACGCTATATTAAGCGTAAAAAAAGAGAACTTATCCAAGCGTCGATTGATAAGCATATTGTTGGTGTTGTTCATGCGGAATCTTATCATTCCGAACTAGGCAATGAGCTGGGAAAAGAATACCCTCATTTAGATTATATTGCAATTCTTAATACGGGTGGTCGCAAAGTCAGCTTCAGAACGATTCACGATCACATTGATGTTTCGGCTGTTGCAGGCACGTACGGTGGGGGTGGTCATGCAAAAGCATCAGGCTGTACGATGAATGAAGAGGCGTTTAGAAAATTTGTTGTAGAATTATTCACAGAAGAATCATTAAAAATTGATGCACCTAAAAATAAATTCAACCAAAAAGAAAATAGTCATGGTACGATTTATGAAGGACGCTCTGGTGACATTTATCGTATCTACCAAAAACAAGAGCAGTGGAAAATAGAAAAGAATCATCAAGAAAATGCGACAGTATTTAAAGATTTCCAATCGGCAGTGAATGCAATTAAGATAGCTGATTTTGCTTGGTTAGCGAAAGATGATGTATACGATAATTATATGAAAAAGAATAAGTAAGTCATAACTCCTCGAAAGATAGCAACCCTTTCGAGGAGTTTTTTATAAATTTGGGGTAAAGTATCGCTTTTGAATGCTTGGTTAACACCTTCCAAATTTATGGTGGGGTACCAATATCTTGTGTATAATGAGCGAGAGGGGGGAAGAGAGAATGTTGTACTTATTTATCATTTTATTCATCATCATGATTCTCGTATTTGCCAAATTCTTAAAACCGACTGTAAAACCTTTAAAGGAATTGCCAATCCCGAATAATCTTGGTTTAGTTCAGCCGATAGCACAATCTTTAGTTCATCAAGTAGAGAATTCATTTACTGAAAGTGATAAAAGGCAGTTAAGAAATCGCGTGCTAAAAGAACATCCAAAATGGAAAGATCATGAATTTGACTGGCTTTTTTTGGAGTTGAAAAGGTATTTCTTCTTATGCAGCATGTTTAAAACAGTACCTATGTATAGTAGCAAAGTAGATACATTATGGCATGAAATGATTTTGTTTACACAAAAGTATGCTGATTTTTGCCAGCAATTATTTGGTCAATATTTACACCATACCCCTAACCTTGGTGGCAATCAATCTGCACATAACGAAAGGGCATTTTTTGACTTTTTGTATTTGAGTTATTTCCAACCATCTGAGAATAGTGTGAAAATATGGGGATCTTTTATGAGAAAACCTTTGCACCCGCAAATTATAGCTGATTTTACTGCTTTGAGTGAAAAAGAATTGTTAATGACTTATTTTCGGACTCATTCTAAATGGAAGGATATCCAATTGGAATTAATTCAATCAATAAAAGAAAATATTAAATTAGCAACTAATTTTCATGAAAATCAAGATAAGGGTTTAAAATCAAAATCAGTATTTTCCCACCAAGGTATTCTTTTTATTAGCATTTATTTTTCAATGTATGAATATGACAATTTTGAGGAAGCGGTAAGTAGTTATTTACCTGAAGAGCTAACAAAGAATAGCTTTACTTCTTCCTCATGCAGCGGTTTTGCCTGTGCTAGTAATGCATCGTCACCTTCCAATGATAGTTCTTGTTCTAGTGGTGATTCAGGTGCGAGTTGCGGTGGAGGCTGCGGCAGTAGTTAATATCATATAATTAGTAAATTAGGGCATCTAAATAAAGGATGCTCTTTTTTATGACCAAAAATTAGGCACGTACTAAGTTTAGTTTTTATCACCAGCATTCGTTAACTCATTACAAAATACGACAAAGTTCTTTCAATTATGTAACAATTTGTTATCATCTGTAATTACGTTAGATTTTTTTGGTACAATTCAATAGGGTAAAAAGCACTAGAAATGGAAGTGGATGAATGAAGAAAAAATGGATGATCATCTTCCTATTCCTCATGTTATTAGGTACACAAGCATATGCTAAGGATGATGAACCAGAAATTGTTAGTGAAACGGCAATCGTTATGGAAACAGAGACGGGCGCTATATTGTATGAAAAAAATGCAAACGCAAAAATGTATCCAGCAAGTTTAACTAAAATTGCAACCGCTATTTACGCAATTGAAAACGGAAACTTAAATGATGTGGTCACAATTTCTAAAGAAGCAGTAGATGTTGATGGGACAAAAGTATACTTAGAAGAGGGCGAGCAGGTAACTTTAAAAAAGCTCGTTCAAGGAATGCTCATTAACTCAGGTAATGATGCGGCAAAGGCAATTGCCATTCATTTGGAAGGTAATGAAGAGAATTTTTCGAAAAAATTGAATGCTTACATGCGAAATAAAATAAAAGTGACCGAGACTCATTTTACGAACCCCCACGGATTATTTTCCGAAAACCATTATACAACGGCAAAGGATATGGCAATCATCACAAATTATGCTATGAAAAACGAGACCTTCGCTGAAGTTTTCGGTACTGTAGAATTAAAATGGGATGGTGAATCTTGGGATACGACACTCATTAGCCATCATCAACTCCTAACTGGACAAAGACCGTACGAATGGATTACTGGTGGGAAGACTGGATTTGTCAGTGAATCTAAACAAACACTCGCATCTACTGCAGATAATGGGAAATTGGCATTAACAGCGATTGTTATGAAAGCAGATTTTAAACGTGATATTTATAAAGACACCAAAACCATCTTTGATTACAGTTTCTCTCATTATGAAAATAAAGAACTTGTCCCTGAACAAGAATATTTTGTTGGTGAAAAAGTGTTTCAACCGACAGAAAATAGCTACAAGGTATCTTTACCGATTGAAGGATTTACAGAACACTTAAATAAACAAGGTGTATTAGAAATCGTGGATAATAATGACAAAGTGATACAAGAAATAACTTTGGAAAGAGAGCAGCCTAAACAAGAGGTAGCGAACCATCATACGATGAATGATGCTAGTGATGATACTGAGAAGGAAAATCCGACTCTTATTATTTATATTGCTATAGGCTCGGTCGCCATCATTTTAATAGTGGTTTTCTTATTTATACGAAAAATGAGGAAACGTAACCGATATGATATCCATAATAGAAGATGGTAGGAAGGAAGCGCAGTAACTTTACTGTGCTTTTTTGCTTTATATAGATGTGAGTAAATGTGAGAATATAACTTTAAAAAGAAAGAATTATGTTACTATTATCAATAGAAAAGATTGTTTGGGACTAACAACTGGCGGTGAAAAACATGATAGTAGTAAGTGCATGCTTGGCAGGAATGAATGTAAGATATAATGGATCTAATAGTTTAGACGAAAGAATCCAGAAACTTTTATTAGAGAATCAAGCGATGCCTGTTTGTCCGGAATTACTCGGAGGTTTTACGACGCCAAGAGAGCCAGCTGAAATCGTGGGCGGAGATGGTGAAGATGTATTATACGGAAAAGCAAAAGTTATCGAAAAGTCAGGTAAGGATGTTACAAAACAATATATCAACGGTGCATATGCTACATTAAAAAAAGCTCAAGAGTTGGGCGCAAATACAATTATCCTTAAGGAAAATAGTCCATCATGTGGTAGTTCAGTTATTTACAATGGAGAATTCAAAGGGGAACAAATAGTAGGTAATGGTGTCACAACAGCCTTATTAAGAAAAAATGGTTTTAAAGTCATTTCGGAAAATAACTTTAATGAATATTCAATACTTGAAATTAACTAAGGATATATTTATGTATTTTTACGTAGGTGTTTGTTATAGATACAACTTTGAGTGTCCTCAGGTATTCGCGACTTTACATATCCATTTAAAGAAGCTGGTAGCCGTATATGGCTACCAGCTTTCTTACTATTATGCCTGATACATTTTGGCGATTTGCTTTTGTAGCTCATCGTTTTCAAGGTATTCATCATAAGTTACTTGTTTGTCTACGATACCGTTTGGTGTGATTTCAATAATTCGGTTAGCAATCGTTTGGATAAATTGATGGTCATGTGATGCAAAAATCATCGAACCTTTAAAGGCAATTAAACCATTATTTAAAGCGGTAATGGATTCTAAGTCTAAATGGTTAGTAGGTTCGTCAAGTAAAAGTACGTTTGAACCACTTAGCATCATTTTTGATAGCATACAGCGAACTTTTTCTCCACCTGAAAGCACGCTTGCTTTCTTCAATACTTCTTCACCTGAGAAGAGCATACGACCTAAAAAGCCACGAAGGAAGCTTTCACTTTCATCTTCAGGAGAATATTGACGGAGCCATTCGACTAAATTCAGCTCACTATTTTCAAAGAAATTTGAGTTATCCTTTGGAAAGTAAGCTTGAGAAGTTGTTACCCCCCATTTAAATGAACCTTCATCTGGATCCATTTCACCCATAAGAATTTTGAATAAAGTTGTTTTAGCAAGTTCATTTGTACCCACAAGGGCAATTTTATCGTCTTTATTCATAATAAAGCTTACATTATCGAGTACTTTCACACCGTCAATTGTTTTTGATAGTCCATCTACTCTTAATAAGTCGTTACCAATTTCACGATCAGGAGAAAACCCTACATACGGATAACGTCTTGAGGACGGTCTAATGTCATCTAAAGAAATTTTATCAAGTAATTTTTTTCTAGATGTTGCTTGTTTAGATTTTGACGCGTTCGCACTAAAGCGAGCAATAAAGTTTTGTAATTCCTTAATTTTTTCTTCTTTTTTCTTATTTGCATCTTGGGCCATTCTTTGTGCTAATTGACTAGACTCATACCAGAAGTCATAGTTACCGACATAAATTTGAATTTTACCGAAATCTAAGTCAGCAATATGAGTACAGACTTTATTTAGGAAATGACGATCATGAGATACAACGATGACTGTGTTTTCGAAGTTAATTAAAAACTCCTCTAGCCATGCAATTGCTTTAATATCCAAGTGGTTCGTCGGTTCATCTAGTAATAAAACATCAGGCTTTCCAAACAATGCTTGAGCAAGCAATACTTTTACTTTGTCTCCACCTGATAAATCAGCCATTTTCTTCATATGCAATTCTTCTGGAATGCCGAGACCTTTAAGTAAAATAGCCGCTTCGGATTCTGCTTCCCAACCATTTAACTCAGCAAACTCACCTTCTAATTCAGCAGCTCTCATACCATCTTCATCTGAGAAATCTGCTTTCATGTAAATAGCATCCTTCTCTTGCATCACTTCATATAGGCGTGCATGCCCCATAATAACCACTTTTAATACTTCATATTCTTCATATTCAAAATGGTCTTGTTTTAAGACGGCAAGCCGTTCTCCTGGTCCTAAGCTAACATTCCCGGACTGTGATTCAATTTCGCCAGATAAAATTTTTAAGAAGGTGGATTTTCCCGCACCGTTTGCGCCGATTAAACCATAGCAATTGCCAGGTGTAAACTTAATATTAACATCTTCGAATAATTTGCGATCGCCATAGCGGAGACCTACGTTTGTAACAGTTAGCATTAATTATATTCCTCCATGAATCATAATCGATAAAATTATAACATTAACTCAAGTCACAGTGTTAATCTAGATCATATTTATTTGAAAAAACATGAAAAAATAGAGGGAGTTTACCCCTTTAAAGCGAATATAAATATTTATGGTTTGAAATGAAATTGTTGAGGTTTTGTCATAATTCTAAAAGGGTAAGTAATGATAAAATAGACAATGCGAGGCGTTGGACAATACATACAAGCAAGTTTTCACTTTATCCAACAAAACCATGATCCTTTTATACTTTTTTCACAAAAAAGTTATAAAAGAAGGAAAAAAATAAAGGATTGTTCATAGTTTTTTCATAATTATCCTTTAATATATAAAGTATAAAGGCAGGAAAAAAGGAGTTTTATAAATGGAGAAAACACAGATCGTAGATTTAGTGAACCGTTTAAAAAAAGCTGGTATTAAAGTGAGCCTTACAAAACCAAGATCATTATTAACCATTCAGCCATGTAAAGCAATGCCATCTGCTTCTAATTAAGGATAAGCAGGGCTACTACATATGATTAATCGATTTTAGAGGTGAGTGTATCACCTCTTTTTTTTGTTTAATGATATTTTTTTATGTATAGACCACATTTCGGACATTTTGTAAGGTAACTTTAGAATTTAAATGGGAAAGTTACAATATTTTATTTATAGATAATTTAATCCTTTAATGTGAAGGGCATGTTAAAAAGGCGCCTTATTATTCAAGTCAAGCGCCCGAATACTGAAACTAGTTGACTAAATGCTGTGCCACCAATCAGTTAAAGAAAATCAAATAAGACGAAGACTAAATGTGTAGTTACTTCATTATTTGTTCAAGTACTTGGACTTTGTACACTTTTGATGCAAAAAATAAACAATCCTTTCCCCTACCTCCACATTACTTGAGTGGTTGTTCACCAGTCGTATATTACTCGAATCTATAGGTATAAAATATTCCACCTTATATGTCACGAAAAATACATTGGCGTTTCCAGTCAATTTATCACTCGCCGCTTGCTTAGTTGAGTTCAAAGACCAAAAACCATATTTCTTCCCCAATTCCAATAACTGATCCTTTCGAGAAACAACGTTCTTCTTCTTTTAGATATATTACCTTAGATAATTGTTATCTAAAACCCTATTTGGTACGATATATTCATTGGAAGGAAAGGGACAATGTGTATGAACTTATACTGGATATGGTTGTTGTTTAATGCAGTTGCTTGGAGTTTTGCTATTCTAGGATTTTCAGGTGATTTGTCAGAGATCACATGGCGGCTATTTGGTTTATCACTGTTTTTTATACTGTTTTTTTTCATGCCGCTTGTTAAGGAAAAGCCTGTCATTTCCACCGTTTTAATTGCTATTAATGCAGTGATTTCGGTCATTATATTATTCCCGCAACAAGGAGAACAATTTAATCTGTTTCTGCTGTTGATTTTATCCTTGTTAATTGGAGAAGCCTATTATCAGCTGTCAACTCGTCTTGCTAGTATTATTGCAATTGTTTCTACTATAGGAGTTATTTTTATCATATTAAATAAGGATCTGTCCGCAACTGAAATTAGTTTTATCTTGCTATATTTAGTTTTTCTCATTGCAGCGATCATTCTTTATAAACAAACAAAGAACGAGAAGGATGATTTTTTCCTTAGGTATGATGTGCTACTCAGTGAATATAGGAGTTTAAAAAGGCGTGTTGCCTCGGAGGAAGAATCAGCAAGGCAGGAGGAACGTACCCTGATTGCACATGAAATTCATGATTCTGTAGGTCACAAACTTACTGCGCTTCTCATGCAAATGGAAGCATTCAGGTTAACGGCAGATGAAAAAGATCAGGAGCAGATCCAGTCTTTAAAGTCCCTAGCAAGTGAAAGTCTTGAAGAAACGCGAAATGCGGTGAAAGTGTTAAAGAGCAATGAAATTGGAGGACTTCAGGGCATTTTACGATTAATCCGTATGCTGGAAACGGAGAGTTTTATCCGTATTCAGTTTTCAGTCAAGCATGGGGCGTTTACCGTACCGCTTACAGGTGAACAGTCTTTTGTCATTTTTCGTTCTGTACAGGAAGCACTTACGAATATTATGAAACATAGTAATGCTAGAGAGGCTGAGATTTCGTTTGAAGCTCCAGGGGGCAGTGTCTTTCGTTTTGAAATTAGCAATCCGGTGATGAATAGTTATCGTTTTGAGGAAGGATTCGGATTAACCTCCATGCGAGAAA
This sequence comes from Cytobacillus sp. FSL R7-0696, assembly GCF_038006865.1. NCBI lineage: Bacteria > Bacillati > Bacillota > Bacilli > Caryophanales > Bacillaceae > Cytobacillus > Cytobacillus sp. FSL R7-0696. Next base: position 3,939,568 of record NZ_JBBOWA010000001.1, read on the forward strand.
GGCTTGAAAAAATCGGTGGTCAGTTAGAAGTACAGAAAACGGAAGAGCAATTTATCGTTAAGGGTTTTATAAAATTAGCAGACTAGGAGGGGTAATGTTGATACGGATTCTATTGGCTGAAGATCAGGTGATGGTGCGGCAAGGGCTAAAGATGATGATTGAAACAGATGAGGAAATGAAGGTTGTCGGAGAAGCAAGCAATGGTAAGGAAGCAATCGACCTTTGTGAAAAGCATGTATTTGACGTAGTTATTTTAGACATTCGCATGCCTGTTATGGACGGAATCGAAGCTGCTAAAATTATACAATCCCGTTGGAAACCATCATAAATTTTAATGTTAACAACGTTTGATAATAACGAGTATGTGATGGAAGCATTAAAAATAGGCGTAAGCGGTTATCTATTAAAAAATGCAGATACCGATTCTCTCATTCGCTCTATCCGTAGTGCGCTAAAAGGTGGACTGAGTGTGGAAGATCAAGTTGCAGCCAAAGTGATGCCGCTTCTTCTCCATCGCCAGGAAGAAAAAAATCCAGATCCATCGCTGAATCCGCGTGAACGTGCACTATTAACTTGTATCGGTGAAGGGCTTAACAATCATGAAATTGCAGAGCGATTAGGTTTATCTGTCGGAACGGTGAAAAATAATACGAGTCAGATTTTACATAAATTAAATTTAAGAGACCGGACACAACTGGCTATTTACGCAATCCGCCATAATCTTGTCTGATTAACTGAAGAGAAGCAGCAAATAACTAGGCGAAAAATGAAAATGACTAAAGTCATGACCAATGATGATGAAAATGACTGAAGGCAGTGGTGACACTGTTTTTTTTTATGTATATTGACAATGTCAGGAGAGGATATAAGTATTAGAAAAACGAGCGTTACGTCAAGTTTTTCTGTGCTACCAACTTATACAGGGGTGTGTGGATATGATTGAAACAGTAAAATTAAGCAAAATATTTAAAGGAAAAAAAGCTGTGGATGAAATTGATCTTTATATAGATGAAGGAGAATCCATTGGTTTGCTTGGACCGAATGGAGCTGGCAAGTCTACAACGATTTCCATGATTTCTACTTTACTCAAGCCGACTTCCGGTGATGTGAAACTAAATGGCAAAAGTACCATTAAAAATCCAGGAAAAATCAGGAGAATCCTTGGTGTTGTTCCACAAGAGATCGCCTTATATGAAGAACTTACTGCTTATGAAAATCTAAAGTTCTTTGGTGAAATTTATCACGTCAAAAAGAATATCTTAGAGCAACGTATCCAGGAAGTTCTTGAGATGGTCGGATTGAAAAAACGTCAAAAAGAGCTGGTAAAAACATTCTCCGGCGGGATGAAAAGACGGGTTAATATTGCAGCTGCTTTGTTGCATCAACCAAAAGTTCTTATTCTAGATGAACCTACTGTAGGGATTGATCCACAATCAAGAAACCATATTCTTGAAACGGTGCGTAAACTAAATGAGGAATATGGAACGACAGTGCTTTATACGAGTCACTATATGGAAGAAGTCGAGCAATTATGCAAACGTGTCTACATTATGGATCATGGGAAAGTGGTGGCTGCAGGAAGTAAAGAAGAGTTATTAAGCATTTTGTCCAGTGAGGATATGATTCAAGTAACTTTGAGCGAGACGAGTGAGAGGGTAGTCGAGAAAGTGAAAGCTATTAACAACATAGGTCGTGTTGATGTAACAGATAAAAGTTTACGGATTATCTCCAAAAAAGGAAGTAGTATCTTAAGTGATTTAGTACACGCGGTTGAAAGTGAAGCCATTCATTTAACGAATTTTCAAATGGAAAAGCCAAGTCTTGAGGATGTTTTCCTGCATATTACCGGTCGGACATTAAGAGATTAAGAGGAGGAAGGGGAGCCAAATGATTTCATTTTTAAAAAAAGATTTATTGGTTTTTTGGCGGGATCGTAAAGAAGTCTTGATTTCTATATTAGCGCCAATATTGATCTTGATTGTTCTGAATGTTGCCTTCTCCGGAATATCGATAGATGATACCGATGAATTGGATGTAAGGGCTGGTTTGGTTCTGGAAGATGATGAAGCTGCCGCATTTAAACAATTTGAAGAAACGTTACTGGAAATGAACTTGGCAGAAATGGAAATAAATGCAATGATGGACCAGGCTAAAACATTGTCACCAAGTGGGGTAATGGTATCGTTTTTTGAAGATCCTGAATTAAGTTCCTGGGTTCATACCATAGAGATGAGTGAAGAGGAAGCGAAAAAACAGGTCGAAAACGGCGAATTAGAAGCCATTATTAAAATTCCAGCAGGATTTACGCATGATATGTTAAGTCAGGTAATGCTAGGGCAACCTGCAGATACAGCTATTCGTTTTCAAATAGCAGAGCATTCATTTGAAACGGATATCTTAGCTAGTGTAATCGATCATTATATCGAGACGCTCAATTTTCAATTGGCACTTGATGCGGTGACAGAAGATGAAGGAACAGAACTAGTATTACCGCAAGGAGGAAGAGACGTAATCAGCGAAAACATTGTTGAAATAGAACTTGCCCAATATTATACGATTGCGATGAGCTCACTCTTTGCGCTATTTATTGCTGCAACAGTTGCAGTAAAGACGGCAACGGAAAAAAGAGAACGTGTTTTCAATCGAATTTTATTAACGAACAGCAGTCCATTTTTGTATTTAATGGGAAAGGTAATTTCTACTTTCTTTCTGGCTTGGATTCAGTTAATGCTTGTGTTTATTGCAACTGATCTGATGTTGGGAATCTTCCCCGAAAAATTATCGGAATTTTGGCTAGGCATCATTGTTATTGTTACGTTTTTCTCATTAACTATTGCTGGGTTATCTGCGATTTTCACTTCGTTGACGTTAAGGATGAGTAATATAAATACAGCGAATGGACTGTTTACAATGGTCGTTATGGTGTTGGCTGCATTAGGCGGAAATTTTTTCTCGTTGGAACAATTCCCGAATTGGGTACAGGAATTGAGTCAATGGACACCGACTGGGGTAGCGATAGATTTATTTACGGAATTTCTGCAAAATGGAAATGCGATTTCTTTTGCCGTACCATTGGTGAAGCAATTTGTTTTTTTCTGTGGATTTTTTGCTCTCGGAATACTCCTGTTTCCTGAAAGGGGGAGGTCGTAATGTTTCCAGTGATGAAAGCACAACTCAAGAAGGACATAAGAAGTCCATGGTTAGTCATTCTATTGACCATAGGAAGCATACTTTTTACGTTTATTTTCACGGATTTGCATGAACAAACAGAAACAACCGTTCCGATTTTTAGCAGTGAGCCTAATAGTAGAGAAGTGGAAGAAAAATGGGAGCCTCTGTTGAATGCAAATCAGGATTATGATTTTGTGATTACTGATGAATTAGAGGCGCAGACAGATGTGGAAGATGGAAAAAGTGAGGCAGCGATTCGGCTATCAGAAAGTGATTATCAGATTATTGCAGCTTCCAATACTCAGGCGGTCCAATTAGTGGAAGACTATGTTCATTCTGTATTTACGAAAGAGGCGCAGCTCCAAGCCGCATCTGGAACAGGGAATGTTGACACCACACGAGAGAAAGTGAATGGTTATTTGGAAGAGGCTCCATTCCAAATGCAAACGGAATCCATTGAGGGTGGAGAAGTGCCTGAATATAATATGCAGCTCCAATTACTGTTTGGTTTCACCCTGTTTCTAGCCATGTTTACAATTGGATTTAAAGTGAATGCAGTAACTTCCGATAAAGTGAGTGGTGTATGGGATCGAATGATTCTCTCTCCTGTCAGCAAAACGGGGATGTATGCCGGCCATCTGTTTTACAGTTTTATGATTGGGTTTATGCAAATTGTAATTGTATTAGCGATTTTTAATTATGTGATGGACTATGATCTAGGACATAACTTTGGCATGATACTTACTGTCGCTGCTGTCTTTACACTCAGTATGGTGAGTTTAGCCATGTTATTTACAGGATTTATAAAAACACCGGAACAGTTTAATATGATTTTCCCGTCCGTTATGCCAATTGTGCCGGTCATCAGTGGTGTTTACATGCCACCTGGACTGATTAGTCATCCTGTCCTCTCGTTCGTTGCCGATTTATTTCCACTCGTTCATGCGATTGAAGCCCTAATGGATATAGCCATCTTTGATGCCGGATGGCTTGAGATTACAATGCCATTAGTTCTCATGTTATTAATTGGAGTGATTTGTATGGGCGTTGGCGTAAATTTGATCGAAAGAAGGACGAAATAACTGAAGAGGTTGGGACATAAGTATTCTAGCTAAGGATTGATCCGAGTGATTAGGCGTATTTATCATCTAATCATTCGGATTTTTTGTCAGAAAGGAGTGTCTATAGTGCAATGAAATGGACTTTTTTTTACAAATGATGTTCATGTTCAAAGGGCATCATTTGTTATTGTTCGTTTTAAGGTAGTTCATTGAGTTATAACCCAGCCCCTTTAGTTTATCTTCGGTTATTTTCAAGTTCTATATCTTCTTTTTTAAACAGAACATGGTGTAATGATACAATTGGGTTTTAAGCTAAGTAAATTAGGCTTATATTAAAGGATGATTGAACTACCAAAACGCGTCATGGAAGAAATTATACGCTAAATTAACAATACTTTTACTAAAAGACCGAACTGTTCATAAAACCCAACTAGTTAGACTTTTGGGATATTACCTGACAGGCATCATCAATTTCCTTTTCCCATAAAAAGATTTAAGTACATATAAAAGGATTCTTAAAAGCACTTACTTAAGATATTTAAGATTTATTGTGAATTTTTCTAGAGAACTTCCGCTAGTGGAGGAGGATGTTACTCGCCATTTGGGGTTGAACATCTGATGACTGTCGTTTAAAGGGTCAAAAAAGCATATAAAAATATTGTTGCTTTGTATCCTGCATTAAAAGTGGTATTGAAAAATTTTTTTCATTTACGCTTGACCTTTACGCAACGTAAACCTTTATTGTAGTGATTAGGAGGTGAATTGATGCTCTATTCAATTAAACAAATGGCAGAAATGTCAGGTGTAAGTACACGTACTCTAAGATATTATGATGAAATTCATTTACTTGAGCCTGCAACAGTCAATGAAGCGGGTTATCGCTACTATTCAACAAGAGAAGTCGATCGATTACAACAAATCTTATTTTATCGGGAATTAAACTTTAAATTGTCTGACATACAACAAATACTATCGTCTGAAAGTCAATCGATACAAAGTGTATTACATTCACATTATGAGGCGTTAATTGAAAAGAGGAATCATATAGACAGCCTCATTAGAGCAGTGGAACAGACGATTGCTTATCATAAAGGAGAGAAAGAAATGAGTAATGAAGAAAAATTTGCCGCATTCAAAAAGAAAAGATTAGAAGAAAACGAAAACAGTTTTGGAGAAGAGATTCGTCAAAAATATGGTGAAGAAACAGTGGATGAAGCAAATAAATCATGGCTGGGAATGTCTGAGGAAAAGTATAAAGAAATGCAAGAGGTAGAGGGGCAACTGATTGAAAGACTTAAACAATTCAATCAACAAAAAAATCAACAAAAAGAAGATGCGAAGCAAATCGTGATGTTACACAAAAAATGGTTACAATATACATGGTCAACTTATTCTTCTGAGGCACATAAAGGTTTAGCAGACATGTATATCGCTGATGAGAGATTTACACAGTATTACGATGAGAAAGCAGGTGTGGGGGCTGCTCAACTCTTAAGAGACAGTATTTTAGCATATGCGTAAAAAAAGAGTAGCCATTTTTTGGCTACTCTTTTTTTATTCTATATTATTTCATTGAAATCCAGACACTTTTCACTTCAGTATAATTATCAAGAGCATAGGATCCCATTTCACGACCGATACCAGACTGTTTATAGCCACCAAATGGTGAAGCTGCATCAAAAGCATTATAACAGTTAACCCAAACGGTACCTGCTCGAAGTTTATTTGCAATATAATGAGCATTTGCTACATCACGTGTCCATACTCCCGCAGCCAAACCATATTCTGAGCGATTAGCCCGATCAATAAGTTCATCCAAATCTTCATATGGCATTGCGGAAATAACTGGACCGAATATCTCTTCCTTAGCAATCGTCATGTCATCTTGCACATTAGCAAAGATTGTTGGTGAAACAAAATAGCCATCATCCTGTGGTTTCGTTCCTCCTACTATCAGTTCTGCACCTTCACTTACACCTTTTTCAATATAACCAAGGACTCGTTTTTGTTGTTCAGTTGACACCAGTGGTCCAATTTCTGTGTCAGCATGTATACCTGCTCCTTGTTTGATATTTTTAGCATGGCTTGCCATATCAGCCACTACATTATCAAATTGTTTCTTCTGAATAAACACACGAGAACCGGCACAGCACACTTGACCTTGGTTAAACATGACACCATTTAGGGCCCCTGGAATCGCTTTTGAAAGGTCAGCATCAGGTAAGATAATATTAGGTGATTTACCGCCAAGCTCCAGCGTTACTCTTTTTAATGTTTTAGAAGCACTGGACATAATCGATTTACCGACTTCAGTAGAGCCAGTAAAAGCAATTTTGTCGACCAATGGATGATCCACTAGTGGACTACCTGCCGTTTCACCAAATCCAGGAACAATATTAATGACACCTCTAGGGAATCCAGCTTCCTCGACTAGTTCTGCTAAATAGAGAGCAGATAGAGGAGTTTGCTCAGCTGGCTTTAATACAACCGTACAACCGCTAGCTAGTGCTGCACCGATTTTCCACATAGCCATTAACAATGGGAAGTTCCATGGGATGATTTGTCCTACTACTCCCACAGGTTCATGTCTTGTATAGTTAAAGAATGGACCGCTTACCGGTATCGTCTGTCCTACGATTTTTGTTGACCAGCCAGCATAATAACGCATATGCTCAACAGCTAGTGGGATATCTGCATTTGTTGTTTCTCTAATAGGTTTTCCGTTATCTAAGGTTTCTAATTGTGCTAATTCTTCACTATTCTCTTCCATTAAGTCGGCAAGTTTATAGAGAAGTCGACTGCGTTGTGCAGCAGAGATCTTTGACCATTTACCATTATCAAATGCCTCGCGAGCTGCTTTGACCGCTAAATCAATGTCTTCCTTGTCAGCTTCATATACATGGGCGAGTACTTCACCTGTCGCTGGGTTATAAGATTCGAATGTTTTACCTGATTTGCTTTCGACAAACTCCCCATTAATATACAGCTTTTTCTTCCCACTTAAAAATTTCTCCACCTTTTCTTTCACACTTACAGTTAACTGACTCATCGAATTCCTCCTTAAAAATAGTGTCTATGTACTCTCATGGCTGGAATTGTTAAGCATAGAAACCGTTTACATGAATATAGTACCATTTTTTAAAATTATAAATCAACTAAGAAGATTTATAATTTTCCGTCTATATTCGACATGGACATTTAATGAATATAAGAAAGAAGCTATTTATCGGACAGCACTAATGCAAGGTTAAACATCGGAATTGATATCTATATGTATGCGCGGATTAACAGGTATTATATTCATCCTGGAGCCGTGTGAAAATACACTTGTATTCCAACAAGAAATGCCTTTTCCTATATACTCATGAGTATATAGGAAAAGGTCTTATATTCTATTTTTAGATTTATGTCGAATTTTTTTATTTATTACTTGTACTTTTTATTAAAATGCGACAAAATTTTATCATTTTATTTAATCTCAGTTTTTTCAAAGATCAATAAATGTGCCGTTCCACTTTTGTTCCAAATTTCATAAATTAATTAGAAAGTTAATTTAAATTAAATTCACTTGTATTCTCTATAAAAAGGAAGGTGACAACCTATGCCAGAATTCTTTGATGGAATAATATCTCAAAATGCTTCCTATGCCAATTCTATAAACATACCAACTTCGTCTGCTTACCAAATTTGGGGACAAGTTGGCCTTAATGTTAGTGAAGCTATCCCCACTTCAAACATTCGTGTTCAATTTGACGGTATTATTACTTTAAAATTAAGTCCAACAGCCAGTACTTATACAAATTTTGTAGAAATAAAAATTGTTCGAGGGACTAATCCTAATGCTAATACTATTTTTACAGGTATCAAGACTATTGTTCTTAATGGCTCCGAGGATGGTCCTCAAGAGTACGCATTTTCCGCTTCAGATTACAATGTCCCCAAAGGTTCTGGGTTTTTAATATATACTGCCTTTGTTCGTAATATTACTGGTGCAGTTGATTCAGATGTAACGCGTGTTGGCCCAGAGAGTTTTAATGCGACAGCTAGTGGAATTACAGGTATGAGTGGAGTTACAGGAGCCACCGGGGCGACCGGAGTAACCGGTGCTACGGGATCTACAGGAGTTGCAGGTAATACAGGGGCAACCGGAGTAACAGGGGTGACCGGAGCTACTGGAACGATTGGATTAACCGGAGTCACAGGAGCTACCGGGACGACCGGAGTAACCGGTCCAACAGGAGCAACTGGAACGACGGGAATAACCGGAGATACCGGAATCACAGGAGCCACAGGAATCACAGGAGCGACAGGAGTAACGGGAGCCACCGGAATAACAGGAATAACTGGAGCAACCGGAGTAACAGGAGCAATCGGAGTAACAGGAGCAACAGGAATTACAGGAGCAACAGGAATCACAGGAGTAACCGGAATCACAGGAGCAACAGGAATTACAGGAGCCACCGGAATTACAGGAACAACAGGAATCACAGGAGCGACTGGAGTAACGGGAGCCACCGGAATAACAGGAATCACAGGTGTCACAGGAGCAACAGGAATCACAGGATCAACAGGAATCACAGGATCAACAGGAATCACAGGATCGACCGGAATAACAGGAGCAACAGGAATAACAGGAGCAACCGGAATCACAGGATCGACCGGATCAACAGGTACCACAGGAGTAACCGGTCCAACAGGAGCCACTGGTGTAACGGGAGCCACCGGAATCACAGGAATCACTGGAGCAACAGGAATAACAGGAGCAACCGGAATAACAGGAGCAACCGGAATTACAGGATCGACCGGAATAACAGGAGCAACCGGAGTAACGGGAGCAACCGGAATAACAGGAACAACAGGAGCAACCGGAATAACAGGAGCAACCGGAATCACAGGAGCAACAGGAATCACAGGAGTAACCGGAATCACAGGAGCCACAGGAATAACAGGAGCAACAGGAATCACAGGAGCAACAGGAATTACAGGAGCCACAGGAATCACAGGATCGACCGGAATAACAGGAGTAACCGGCGCTACGGGAGCAACAGGAATAACAGGATCGACCGGAATCACAGGATCGATCGGATCAACAGGTACCACAGGAGTAACCGGTCCAACAGGAGCCACTGGAGTAACGGGAGCCATTGGAATCACAGGATCGACCGGAATCACAGGAGCAACAGGAATAACAGGAGTAACCGGAATTACAGGAGCAACAGGAATCACAGGAGCAACAGGGACGACGGGAGTAACCGGTCCAACAGGAGCCACTGGAGTAACGGGAGCCATTGGAATCACAGGATCGACCGGAATCACAGGATCGACCGGAATCACAGGAACAACAGGAATCACAGGAACAACAGGAATCACAGGAACAACAGGAATAACAGGAGCAACCGGAATTACAGGAATAACAGGAGCCACAGGGACGACGGGAGTAACCGGTGCAACAGGAATCACAGGAGCAACTGGAGTAACCGGCGCTACGGGAGTAACAGGAATCGCAGGAGCAACCGGAATCACAGGATCGACTGGAATAACAGGAGCCACAGGATCGACCGGAGTAACGGGAGCAACCGGAGTAACCGGTCCAACAGGAGCAACTGGAACGACGGGAATAACCGGAGATACCGGAATCACAGGAGCCACAGGAATCACAGGAGCGACTGGAGTAACGGGAGCCACAGGAGCTGGATCTCAATTATTTTTTACACAAGTGGCTGGGCCAATTGCGCTAATAACTACTGGAACTGAAACGACAGTGGCTACATTAAATGTGCCAACTACTGTTGCTCAAAACATTAAAATTGACTATGCGGTATCAGTTGATGTAATTACAACAGCCAATTCTAATTTCACCTTCCAAATAAGGCTATATCTTAATGGGACTTTACTTGATACGCGTTCCGCTCAAAGAAGTGTAAGTTCGGCAGGTACATCAAGATTTCCTGTTGCATCAACCAATGTAAATACTGCTACTACCACTGGAACTGCAACATATGATATTAGAATAGCTTATACAGTAGCAACAAATGTAACCTCTTCAAGTGCTTTAAATATCGACATTAACGCAATACGTTTTCCGTAACGAAAGTAAATCAATAAAAATAAAAGCTACCCTTCAAATGAGGATGTCAACATGGGAATTAAAGATAAATATAAGATAGTAGATGTTTGTTATATTGACGTTAGAACATCTTGAGAAGCAGCCTTAATGGCTGCTTCAGCTTGTAGACAAAGTCTAAGAATTAGACCACGTCTACAAGTTTTTTTGTATAATTGAATGGAATCAATTTTATGTAGGGGATATAAAATGTTATCAAAACACGTTGAGGATGGAAGAAATCAAATTGAAATGGTAGCGTTGGATCAACTTGTTCCAGAGGATCATCTGGTTAGGAAGGTTGAACAAGCGATTGACTTTGAATTTATTTATGACCTGGTGAAAGATAAGTATTCCTTAGACAATGGTCGTCCGAGTATTGATCCCGTCGTTCTTATTAAAATGGTCTTCATACAATACCTTTTCGGCATACGCTCAATGCGTCAAACTATAAAGGAAATCGAAACCAACGTGGCTTATCGATGGTTTATTGGTTATGGGTTCACCGAGAAGATTCCTCATTTTTCAACCTTCGGTAAAAACTACGCTCGACGCTTCCACGATACAGATCTATTTGAACAAATTTTCTACCGCATTTTGAAAGAAGCGATGACCAAGGGATTGGTGGATCCATCCGTTGCGTTTATTGATTCTACTCATGTTAAAGCGAATGCTAATAAGAAGAAATTTGAAAAGAAAATAGCCCGAGTCGAAACCAGAACGTATCAGGATCAGTTAGATGAAGAGATCAATATCGACCGTGAGAAACACGAAAAAAAGCCCTTCCCCCCACAGAATAAAGAAGAGTCAAAAGAAATAAAAGTCAGCACGACAGATCCTGAAAGTGGTTATTACGTAAAAGATGAACGCGAAAAGCTATTTGCGTATTCTTTTCATACGGCAAGTGACTCCCGGGGGTTTATCTTAGGTTCACACGTCACAGGAGGGAATGTTCACGATAGTCGGATGTTGGACAAGCTCGTCACTCAAGTCACAGATAAAGTCGGTAAGCCCAGTTCTATCGCTGTTGATGCGGGATATAAAACACCACACATCGCTAAATTCTTAATGGACCAAGACATCAGGCCTGTTATGCCTTATACACGTCCGAGAACGAAAGACGGATATCTTAGAAAATACGAATACGTTTACGATGAACATTTTGACTGCTATCTATGTCCCGAAGGACAAATTCTACCTTACCGTACGACGACAAGAGACGGGTACAAGCAATACGCTTCAAATCCTTTGGAATGTAAAGACTGTCCTCTGTTAGACCGTTGTACGCAAAGTAAGAATCACACCAAAATGATTCATAGACATGTATGGCAGGATTACATAGATGAAGTAGATCATTTGAGACATACCGAACTTAATAAAACTCTATATGCGAAACGCAAAGAAACAATCGAACGAGTTTTTGCGGACGCAAAAGAAAAGCATGGCATGCGTTGGACGACCTTAAGAGGTCTTAAAAAAGTTTCAATGCAGGCGATGCTTACGTTCGCTGCCATGAATCTAAAAAAATTGGCAAACTGGACATGGCGAGGACCATGTCCAAGCTGAAAAAGAAGAAAAATCTTTTAAAATAACAGAAAACCCCACCTTCACTATAATGCAAAGGTGGGGTTTGTCTACGGTCTGAAGCAGCCTTAATGGCTGCTTTATTATTTTTAAATACTTCTGTTTTTAATTTTTTGAATGTTGTTATGCTACATTGTGAAAGTTTCGCTACTTCAGTTTGGGAACCATTTACTTTCAACTTGCTAAAAAAGTATTCACTTAAGAATAATCTTCTATATTATATTTTTGGAATTTCCCTCCGAGTTTATCTCTTTATTTCTTCCATCCTTCAACCTACTTGTGTTCATGGTAATATTCATCAACCAGTCATGATATTAATCATGTGAACAGTTATTCTACTGCTTGTTAAATCGATGATCATTGATTCGAATTGTGAAGAATTCTCTCTATGTAATCATATTGGCAATAGTACATAAATGCTTGAGAACTGTATGAAAAAGTGAAATTTGAACACAATAGTATTACATGAAGGGAGGATAACAGATTTGAAAGAGTATGAGGATATGCCTTTAAGTGAATCCAAAAATCTTTATGAGAATCTATCCTTGCTAAATGGTGATTTAGAAAATTCTGATGAAAATTGGGATGCTATTGAAGGTATTGACATCGCGATTCCAAGAAAAAAATCACAGAATTAAATTAAAGAAGCTGCTTACTGGCAGCTTCTTTAGTTACGCTCATTTTTTGAATTTAAATATTTTGCAGCTAATAATGCTTTTACTTCATTATAAGATAAACCAGACTGTTGATTTAGTCGTTTCACTTCATTAATATCAGTTCCTGCTACTGTAAATCGTTTTTCTTTTGATGACATTATGTTCACCTCTTTCTATAGTTTACGTTACTTACGAAAAAATACACAGAATTAAATTCATTAATCTAAGCTAAGTTGTCCATACTAATAGTAGAAGATAAAATTTAGAGGGGGATTACGATGTTTTTTAATAAAAAAGCACAAGATGAAAAACCTGAAGTAGTGATTTTAAGTACGGATGTATATGCTTGTCTAGATAATACATGTAATGGCTGGATGAGAAAAGATTTTGTATCTGTAGATTTGAAATGCCCTTTATGTGGTAGTGACACAACTTTAGAAGTAAGGGATCTCCCAGAAATCTTAATGTAACTTGTCGCCAGTTAAAGATAAAGCAATTAGCATAGTTCTTTGTGTTAATCGCTTTATTTTTAGCAAGATGGATACAAAAAACCGTGTAGTCTACATCGACTGCACGGTTTTTGTCGTTCTATTCACCTTTTTTTGAAAGACAACGATCACATTCCATTAAGTAGGATTCCGCTTGTTCTTCCATTATTTGACCGCATTCTGGGCATACCTTCTTAGGTAAAGTTTGAAAAAATTCTACTGGACTCATCATTTTCTTCCATCTCCTTTTATATAACAATTATTTTATTATTCCTTCTGTTATGATACAGTATACACGATTAAAATAAAAATGTGTACCTATTTTTTGAATTTTTTAATAAAAAGGAAGAAAAATTTTCATTTTAAGGAAGAAGAATTACTATTAATACATTTATTAAGCAACAACCCTCATTTTGTTAAACTTCTGTTATATAAGTCATTAGATTATTATTGTCCTGTTCTTTTCCTGTAACGAACTTTTGTTATGATTATCACCGTTAGCTAATACAAGCTATACAGGAGGTTATGCGAAATGAAAAAATCAGTATTATCATTTTTAGCTGTAGCAACTATTGCAGGAGGAGCTGCAGCAAGCGTGCAAGCCGAGGAAGTAACTGTCAAAAAAGGAGATACAATATGGAGCATCTCACAAAAATATAATACGACAGTTGAACAGGTTAAAGAGTGGAATAACTTATCTTCAAATACAATTTATATTGAAGATGTGTTAAACGTATATGAGGAAGAAAAATATAAAGTAAATAAAGGCGACACGCTTTGGGGCATTGCAAAAGAACTTGATGTGAAGGTTGATTCATTAAAAAACTGGAACAATTTAAGTTCAGAAGTGATACACCCTGACCAAGAGCTTGTTGTATATCCCGGTGCACCGAGTAGTATCGTAAAAGAAAGCCCGGTACATACTCCGGTAGAAAATACCGAATCTACACCAACTAAAGAAGAAAAACCAGCGGTGAATCAAGAGACGAACAAAGAACAGGCAAAAGAAGAACCTGCAGAGGCTGTAGATGCACCTAAGGAAGAAAAAAATACAAACAACACCCCTTCAGAAGAAGGAACAAAAGAAATTACAATGGAAGCAACTGCATATACAGCATCTTGTGAGGGTTGTTCTGGTGTAACTGCAACTGGTATTAACTTAAAAGAGAATCCAGATGCGAAGGTCATTTCAGTTGATCCAAATGTTATTCCACTTGGCACAAAAGTATATGTAGAAGGTTATGGTGAAGCAATCGCAGGAGATACTGGCGGTGCAATTAAAGGAAATAAAATTGATATCTTTATTCCAAATAAAGAGGATGCCATTAATTATGGTAGACAATCAGTAAAAGTGACAATCTTAGATTAATTGTTAAATAGAAAATGGTTAAACTAGTATGATAGTTAGCTGACAAGTCCGAACACATTTTAAACCTATAAAGGTTTATGTGTTCGGATTTTTTTGCTCTATGGGTCTTTCTTAGACTGAAAGAAAGAATTGTGATCACTGCTATTTCGTATTCAAGTTTCATTATATTTTTTTCTTTGAACGTTGCACAACCCCTTTTTACTCAACCATCTTGGGCAATGTACGAACTAAACTTATTTTGCCTTGTTATTTTTTGCTATGATTTTAGGAGTATATCTCCTTATTCTCTACTAAAAAATTATTATAGACTCAGGTTCTGCTTATTGGACTGTGCCAAACCTGCCTTAAGGTCCAACATAACAATATGCGAGTTGAAAGCACTTGTCATTATTAAAAAGGAAAAATGAGAAAAAGAAAGGTGATGATCATTATAGTGATTTAACATATCAGTGGAGGAAAAAACAACACTCATTTCAATAGATTCGTTAAATAACTAATAAAACGAAGAAATCTATATTATGTAATTTCTGAAAAATACGGATGAGTGCAACGGGCAAATAAATGCGCGACCAGGCAATTAAAATAAACCAAAACCGCGCAAGAAAAAATATAAAACCTGACTTATTTATTTTTGTTTTTCTCCTCATGATGAACAAAAAAACTTTTTACTGGAGAAATGAGTGACTTAAAGTTTTCTGTAAGGTAAGCTGTTCTTTCAAAAATAATCGATTTTAAATGATCGATTTGTCTTGATAATTTCTCATTAAGTGCATCTTGAGATTCGAGTTTTTCCATAACAGATTGATGATAGATATCTTGTGTTTCCATTTTGTCTTTAATAGCAGCTTGATCATCGGTAATGACTGTTAATTCCTCTAGGATTTTTTCAGTCGGCTTCTCAAGGTTATCTAATTTTCGTGAAAGTTCTAAGATAGCTGTTTCCTGAATAGATGATTGTGCTAATAGAGTTTCATATGAAGACTGACTAGTTCTTAGTTGAATTAGTAATTCTTCGTTTTTATTTTCAATTTGTTGAAGATAACTATTCATTTCGAGTTGATTTTGCTCTTGAGCTTGGTAGGCTGATTGAAGTGCAGTCCAGTCCTCATTGTATTGCTGCATATTTTTTTCGTGGCGTATACTCTCATCTTTAGCATAGCTCATTAAATCTTCATACGTCTCCTCTAACTGATGTTGTAAATCGCGATGCTGTTTTGATACTTTATGATTAAGCTGTGATTGTTCTTCTAAAAGGTCAGATAGATAATTTTTTCTAAAAACATCTTGGTTACTAGTGATTTTTTCTTTAAGAAACAATGATGGTGTTACCTGCTCTTGTTTAGACAGAATATAAACCTCCCTTCAGATCTGTTTTTATAGCATATGAGTGTCGTTGTTAAACTGTGGCAATAATAGGCACTCACCTATTAAACGAAAAATTTTTGAAACTATTTATCAGGCGTTTACGTATGTACTATAGACAGGATGCAAAAGAAAATGAGAGTCAGAAATGAAAGAACTCCATTTTCCATAAGCATATGAAACCATGCTAATTGAATAGGTTTTTTTCACTTGCTTTTTTAAGTATAAAAGCGAGGGTATATCAGTTTACGTTTTTCTAATAAACGTTTAAACTAAATGTATACATATTTACAATTTTCAATGAAAAGGGAGAGATGAAAAGTGGCAATTTCATTATCAAAAGGACAAAAAATTGATTTAACCAAAACAAATCCAGGGCTATCTAAAGTCGTTATCGGTCTTGGTTGGGATACAAATAAGTATGATGGTGGCCAAGATTTTGACTTAGATACTAGTGTGTTTTTATTAGATGAATCTGGAAAATGTTCTTCGGATAAAGACTTTATTTTCTACAATCAATTAGAAGGTGGAAATGGGTCAGTTGTACATGCAGGAGATAATCGCACGGGTGTGGGTGATGGCGATGACGAAAGTGTAAAAGTTGACTTATCCAATGTACCTGCTTCTATTGCAAAAATCTCGTTTGTAATTACGATTCATGATGCAGAGGGAAGAGGGCAAAATTTCGGACAAGTATCTAATTCTTATGTTCGTATCTTAAATGAAGAAAACAATGAAGAATTGATTCGTTATGATTTGGGAGAAGACTTCTCTATTGAAACAGCTGTAATTGTTGGGGAATTATACCGTCATAATGGCGAATGGAAATTCTCTGCAATTGGTTCAGGCTATCAAGGTGGTTTGGCAAGAATTGCAACTGATTACGGCTTACAAGTAGGATAATCTTAACGCGATAAAAGGGGGAGTCTCTTTGGCTATTCAATTATCAAAAGGACAAAGAATCGATTTAACGAAAACAAACCCGGGGTTAACGAGGGCAGTGATCGGTCTCGGTTGGGATACAAATAAGTATAATGGCGGGGAATCCTTTGACCTAGATGCTTCTGCATTTTTAGCAGATCATCAAAACCGTTGCCAGCAAGATCAAGATTTTATTTTCTACAATCAGTTGGAACATCCATCAGGTTCGGTCATTCATACAGGAGACAATCGTACTGGTGAAGGAGATGGAGATGATGAACAATTAATTGTCGAATTTTCAAAAATCCCTTCAACTGTTGATCGTATCGGAATTGCTGTTACCATTCATGATGCAGAGTTAAGAAAGCAAAATTTCGGACAAGTTTCCAATGCGTTTGTCCGTTTAGTAAATGAAGAAACAAATGAAGAACTTCTACGTTATGATTTAGGAGAAGATTTTTCCATTGAAACAGCTGTTGTTGTATGTGAGCTTTATCGCCACAATAACGAATGGAAATTCAATGCCATTGGTAGTGGCTTCTCAGGTGGACTAGCAGCATTATGTAAAAACTATGGCTTAGAAGTATAAGGAAGAGAGGCTCAATCATTTTAAAAATGATTGAGCCTCTTTCATTTATCTCTGGTTCATTCATGATTGGAGAGAGTCATTCTTTACGACAAGGACGTTCTAAAATAAGTAACTATATATGAAAAACTAATATTGAAAGCCGATCAGAAAAGTATACATGAATCAGTCTTATTTTAAAGGAAGATAGGTGAAATTAGTGGCTTTGAAGTATACAGAATACGGTGATAAGGGTGCTTCTTTAATTGTATTTTTACATGCCATGGATTTCCTATGGAAAAACCTGACTTATTTACTTATATCGTTGAAACGTGGTTACTAAAAGGTGATTTACCAAAGGGATGTAGCGAGATTAGATCATTTTGTACTGAGGATGGTGCTGAAGGCTAATTACCTTTTTTATTTCAAGCAGAGTCTACTTGTTTGTAAATATGGTATAGTAAATATTTATGATGAAAACAAAGGAAGTATGAGCAAATGGTATCAACAAAAGTTTATATAAAAGAGTGGCAAAAAGCGATTGCAGCAGAAATCAGTCATTTAAAACAATATGGTAGTAAGAGTTTTCATATTTTTGCTGGAAGAAAATTAGATGCAAAAGAGGGCTATAGCTATTACTTTGAAGTCCATTTTCCTTTATCAATTCCAATTGGTTCAACCATTACCGTTCTTTGGGGAGAAAGAAGGTCAAAGGGCCGTATGGTCTCTGTAGAAGGAAAAAATATTATTGTAACGATAGAAGATTATTACGGTGAAGAGATTCATGAAGCCCATTTGCATCATGACCCGTGGGAGTTATTAGATCAACTCTATCAGAGGCTAGCGGAAATAAAGGATCAAAAGGAAAAAAGAGTAAGAATAAAGCATCTAATGAATCCCTCAACTGAGGTAAAACATCCGCAAGATAAAATTAAATCATCATTACATGAGTTAGTCCTACGATCGAAGTATAATCCAATGACTTATATTTGGGGACCTCCTGGAACCGGTAAAACCTATACGTTAGCAAGAGTAGCTGCAAATCAATATTTAAAAAAGAAGCGGATATTAATTGTCGCACATAGTAATCAAGCAGTGGATGTACTTATGGCAGAAGTGTATCAGTTTCTTTTGAAAAAGGATAAATATAATCTTGGTGATCTATTAAGGTATGGCAGACAGTCAGATGAATTCATGAAGCAGTTTGCTTCAATTACAGCGACTGGCTTATTGAACATGAGCGATGGTGATTTAATAGAAGAGAAAAATCAATTAATGGAGGAAAGAGCAGGATTAAAATTAGATCTATCCTCTTCATTTAGCCAACGTGATAGTAGGCAATTAGTTGAAATAGAAAAAAAGCTTCATACATTACAGGAAAAACTAAAGAAAAAAGAAAATACGCTAGTAAAGCAATCAAGAATCATTGGCACAACTTTGGCGAAAATGGCTACTGATACCCTAATCTATGAAGATGAATTCGACTATATCATTTTAGATGAAGCAAGTATGGCATATATCCCTCAAATTGCCCTGGCGACTTCTCTAGGAAAACGGACAATTATTTGTGGAGATTTTAAACAGCTACCGCCAATAGCTTCAGCAAAGCATCCTTTAGTAAAAAAATGGTTGCAAGAAGATATTTTCCATCATGCCGGTGTCGTAAGTCAAGAGAAGAAAGGGAAACTTCATCCGCAGTTGTTCTTATTAAATGAACAAAGAAGAATGCACCCAGATATATCGAAATTCACGAATGAATATATTTATCAATCCCTCGTTATCGATCATCCATCTGTCTATCAAACGAGAGAGAACATTGTAGAAAGTCATCCATTTCCTCAACGTGCTTCTATATTGTTAGATACATCAAGTACAGGTGCCTATTGTATAAAGGAAAAATCAACGCATTCACGCGTGAATCTCTGGCAATTATTGCTCTCTTTTCAACTCATTCATGAAGCTTATAAGGCGGGTAATCGCTCAATAGGCTATGTCACCCCTTATAGGGCACAAGCAATATTAATGACACAGTTCTTAGATGAAGTCTATGAGAAAGAGAAAATGGCTGCGCAAATTGTGTCAGCGACTGTCCATCGCTTTCAAGGGAGTGAGCAGGATATGATGATATTCGATACAGTCGATGGGGATCCAGAAACAAGACCAGGTATGTTATTAACCGGTCAAAATAGTGAACGATTATTGAATGTTGCTCTCACACGTACAAAAGGAAAGTTTATCCATATAGCAAATGGTACGTTTATAAGGCAGCATGTATCAAGTAAGAAAATATGGAAAAAATTATGGCAACATCAAACGAGCGAAGGACATGTGATTGGCCCCGCTGAAATAGGGCAATGGATGAATCATTCTCATCCGAAATTGTCTTGGCATTATGCTAAAAAGCGTGAACGCCTCCTATATGATCTACATCATGCTAAGAAGCAAGTAATCGTTGGATTGCCGAAAATATTTAGTGTGGGGTCCCCTTATATAGAGGTATTTCAATCACTTATGAAAAGGAATTTACTTACGATTTGTAGTGAGTCTCATTTATCTGAGCTTCCTTCGGCTAATCATATGAAAGGTCATCCGTGCTTTGCTTTTATTTTGATTGATGATGATATTTTATGGCTTGGAGCTCCTTTTGAAGCAATGACTAATCTATTACCCCCTTATGTCAGTGCGAGAATCATATCAAATACATTAGTCAACTGGGTTAAATCTAATGGTTGGTAGAAGAATAATATAAAAGTGAAACTTATTTTCATTTATTACGTTCTATTTAATAGAGGAGAGGAAATAAAAACTTTTCACTATTGCATTTATATGAAGGAGTAAAACAATGAAAGCTCAACTAAAAGCCAGATTAAAAACTTTATGGCAATGGATAAAGAAGTTTTGGAAAAAATATCATTTAACGCAAATCGGATTATTATTAGGATTGACTTTTATTTTACTTGCGATTCTATTTTTTGCTTTTCTTGCCGTAAATGCCAATGTTTCTACATTACAAGAAGGATTAAAGCAATCTACTATCATATATGATAAGGATGGGGATGAAGCGTCAAGCTTTGCCACAAATCGTAGCGAAGGAGTAACATTTGAAGATTTACCAGAACATTTACCAAATGCGGTTGTTGCCATAGAGGATGAACGCTTTTATCAACATAATGGCTTTGATTTAAAAGGAATGACAAGGGCGTTTGTAAGCAATCTATTTGCTGGTAGAATCACAGGTGGAGGTAGTACAGTCACACAGCAATTAGCTAAGAATGCACTACTAACATCCGAACAGACATACCGCCGAAAAATAGAAGAACTATTCCTTGCAGTTGAAATTGAAAAAGAATATGAAAAAGAAGATATACTGCAGATGTACTTAAATCAAGTTTACTTTGGTAGTGGTGCCTGGGGAATTGACAGTGCCGCCAACCAATATTTTAGTAAAAATGTTGGCGAGTTAACAATAAGTGAATCAGCCATGCTTGCAGGTTTATTGCAATCACCTTCTTATCTGGACCCTTATAAAAACTATGAAGGCGCAATGAAAAGAAGAAATATTGTATTAGCTAAAATGCAGGAACTGAACATGATTACTACTGCCGAGTACGAAAAAGCAGTTGCCGAAGAGATTGTCTTAAAAGAAGGGGAAAAAAATACATTCGAGAGACAATACCCTTACTATGTAGATGCGGTATTAGATGAAGCAATCAACCGTTATGGTTTAACTCAAGAGGAAATTTTTACAAGAGGATATAAAATATACACACAAATGGACCAAAACATCCAATCAAATTTAGAAGTGACTTATCATAATGACTCTCTATTCCCGAATGGTAATGGAAGTACTCTTGTTCAAAGTGGAGCTGTTCTACTCGATCCGCAAACTGGTGGCGTCCGTGCAGTGGTTGGTGGACGAGGCGAACATGTTTTTAGAGGATTTAACCGTGCCACACATATAAAGGCACAACCAGGGTCAACCTTAAAGCCACTTGCTGCCTACACCCCTGCGCTTGAAGAAGGTTATGAGCCAGATTCAATGTTACAAGATGAAAAAGTCACTTATGGGGACTACACACCAACAAATGTGAACGATCAATACCTTGGTGAAGTAGAAATGACAAAAGCTGTTGCTGAATCTATCAATGCACCCGCTGTCTGGTTACTAGATCAAATTGGATTAACAAAAGGGTTAGATTCCTTGCAGCGATTTGGCATTCCTTATGAAAAGGAAGATGAGTATTTAGGTATTGCTTTAGGTGGTATGCATAAAGGGATTTCTCCTTTAACACTAGCAGAAGCTTATTCTACTTTCCCAAATGAAGGGAAGCGGTATGATGCTCATTTTATTACGAAAATTTTTGGTCCAACAGGTAATGAGATTGTTGCCCATGATGATAAAGCTACAAAGGTCACATCAAAATCAGTCGCAAAAAAAATGGATACAATGCTTGAAGACGTCATTGAAAATGGAACCGGTGCAGGTGCCAAAATAGAAGGTGTGTCACTTGCTGGGAAAACAGGTTCGACTCAATTGCCATATGCTGATTTAAATGGAACAAAAGATCAATGGTTTGTTGGTTATACAGATGAAATCGTTGGCGCAGTGTGGTTGGGGTATGATAAAACGGACCGAGAACATTACTTATCAGGAAGCACCTCGACAAATGTTGTACCGATTTTTAAAGCGGTAATGGAAGGCGCTATTGAACCTAAAGAAGTGAACAACAGCACGGGCGAAACTTTTAACAAAGCAAAAGAGAAAATGGAAACAACCATTAAAGAACAATCTGACAAACTAGGGGAAAAACTAAAAGAAGAACTACCCGTTTGGAAAGAATTTATGAAAGAAAGCATTGAAGACGGAAAAGATTTCGCGAGATACTTGCGCGATAAATGGAATGAATATGTAAATTAAGAAGGAAGTAGCTGGGACATATGTATTCAAGCTAAGGATTGATCCGAGTGATTAGGAATATACACAACTAATCATTCGGTTTTTTTGTGTGTTTTTATCCTTTTATAAAAAGAATAGTGCAATGGAACAGGTTTTTTTGCAACTGATTTTTATAGATCATCATTGGTAATTGTTCGTTTTTAAGGTTAGGTCATTTAGTTTTGTCTCAGTCTCTTTCTTACGATTAGTCAAGGATGTTTTATTTATAAGGTGGTAGAGACATTGCTCACAAACATTTTTGTTAGATAATCAAACAAAACACTAGCAATTTTAAGAGAAAATAAGTAAAATGTATAGTTAAAATATCAATTTCCACATAATATGCCCTAACACTTTCGACAATAATAATGTATATGATAACTTTATAAGCCAACGTTTGTTTAGAGGGGCATAAATATGGTAAAGGATAAAAAGAGGAGGTTATTTTTTATGAGGGATGTTACATTAACAAATATTTTTGATCATCATATTGCCAAAAAATATGTCACAAGATCAGGACTTGCCCATGCTGTAGCGGTTGCTTATCACGCAGTGAAATTAGCAAAGATCGAAAATGTGGATGTCGACTTAGCTGCAAAAGCAGGGTTTTTACACGATATCGGTCATTACACTTGGTATAATCAAAATGGTAAATGGGACTATGAATTATATCGTAAAAACGATATTCATGCGATCAAAGGAGCGGAAAGAGCCCATAAATTACTGATTCGCTTAGGTGAAAATCCGATTAGAGCCAAACAAGTCTCACTTGCAATATTATTTCATACTGATTCTTTTTTACCAGGTGGAGAAGTGGATCGTACGGCCTTACAATCCATTGTTAAAAGAGCAGATGAAAAGGATGAAGAACCAGGGGGAGCCCATCATTATCGGACCATTACTGCTGACAGAGCAAGGCAAAGTCTACAAAAGTTAGACAGTATCATTGATCGTCATTTAACTCAACAACTTCAGCAAAGACAAGCTGAATAAATGGCACTTCATACAAACGAAGGGCTATTTATTTTGCTTAAAGTTGGAGGATTTTGTCACATGAATAACGAATATTATTAACATCTACATAAGGATGGTGATGATATGCAAAAACGGACGAAAAGACAAACTTTTAACACTGAAGAAATAAAATTCAACCTCACTACTTTTTTTCTCCATGTCTCATTTTATGCATCGATCATATTTCTTTTATTACTATTCTTAAGCTTATTTGGTACATAATAAATGCTTCATTTAAATTAATTAACCTTCAGATTTTATTCTTACATAAAAAAATGTTATGATAGAAAAGATTTTGAAATATAAAGGAGTGTTATACATGTCTGAAAAAGGATACATACAGCTACAAAATGGAGAAAAACTTGAATTTGAATTATACCCAAATGAAGCACCAGGTACAGTAGAGAACTTCAAAAAGTTGATTAACGAGGGCTTTTATAACGGGTTAACTTTCCACCGTGTGATTCCTGGATTCGTTTCTCAAGGTGGGTGCCCTTCAGGAACAGGTACAGGCGGCCCCGGTTATACAATTAAGTGTGAAACAGAAGGCAATCCTCACAAACACGAAGAAGGATCACTTTCTATGGCGCATGCTGGTAAAGACACTGGTGGAAGTCAGTTCTTCATCGTACATGAACCTCAGCCGCATCTTAACGGTGTTCATACTGTGTTTGGTAAAGTAACTTCTGGTATGCCAGCTGTTAAAGCAATGAAAAATGGTGACGTAATGGAAAAGGTTGTCGTTGAAGACTAATTCCACTTTCATCAACTAGAGCAAGGTGGTTTGTTTTAGCTGAAATGTAACCCGGACATGAGTCCGGGTTTTTTGTCGTGTGTGATTCGTTCTATCCATATATGTGATTACGCCTGTGTTGTTAATAATCAAGAGTGTGTAGAAGGTTATTTACATACAATCAGAACGATATGAG
Source organism: Cytobacillus sp. FSL R7-0696 (assembly GCF_038006865.1). Lineage (NCBI taxonomy): Bacteria > Bacillati > Bacillota > Bacilli > Caryophanales > Bacillaceae > Cytobacillus > Cytobacillus sp. FSL R7-0696. Next base: position 3,963,727 of record NZ_JBBOWA010000001.1, read on the forward strand.
TGAGATTACAGAATGTTGTGGATTGGTAAGGTTTTTGAGTTGAAGGAAATGGAATAATTTCGCAAAGTGGCTTAGCAAGTCACTCAGGAGGAAGAATAGAAATGAGCGCTTCGCAAAGTGGCTTAGCAAGTCACTCAGGAGGAAAAGAAGAAAAGAGCGCTTCGCAAAGTGGATTAGCAAGTCACTCAGGAGGAAAAATAGAAAAGAGCGCTTCGCGAAACGGCTTAGCAAGTGACTCAGGAGGAAAAGAAGAAAAGAGCGCTTCGCAAAACGGATTAGCAAGTCACTCAAGAGGAAAAATAGAAATAAGCGCTTCGCAAAGTGGATTAGCAAGTGACTCAGGAGGAAAAATAGAAAAGAGCGCTTCGCGAAACGGCTTAGCAAGTGACTCAGGAGGAAAAGAAGAAAGAGCGCTTCGCAAAGTGGCTTAGCAAGTCACTCAGGAGGAAAAATAGAAAAGAGCGCTTCGCAAAACGGCTTAGCAAGTGACTCAGGAGGAAAAGAAGAAAAGAGCGCTTCGCAAAGTGGCTTAGCAAGTGACTCAGGAGGAAAAGAAGAAAAGAGCGCTTCGCAAAGTGGCTTAGCAAGTCACTCAGAAAGAATAGAAGAAATGAATGCTTCGCAAAATGGATAGCCAATCACTCACAAGGAAAAATCGAAAGGGTGCTTCGTAAAAGTATTTCACTTCCATCAAAAGGGAAACCGCTCATAAAGACTAGCAAAAGTCGTTTTTTCACAAACCCATTACGTATGAATAGCTAGAACAAAAATACATCACTCACTCATAATCTTTGCATAAAGAATAAGAAAACCCTCGTATTTTAACGTAAAAGTTATCTTCCAAAAAAAGAGACATAACCCTCAAATCATTACAATATTGGTTAAAAACATATAAACGTGGTGAAAATTGATAAAAATAGGGGTAGTAAAGGCGATGTGTGGGCATCTGCTAACCGATAATTGTCTATCGAAATTTTTGAGTGGCATTTAGAATCGTCCAAATCTACATTAAATGTGAGAAAGGAGAAAGGCGCTTTATATGAAAACGCCTTTAATTATTTACTATTTGTTTCTCTTTCCAATAATTCGATAATACGATCTAATTTTTGTTCTACATCAGGATTTGTTTTAACAACCCTCTTTTTTAACAAGATTTTTACAGCGGTAGCAATTATTAATAAGACGGCTAAAAGGAAGAGGAACATAATAATTTGAAACACCATATCCCCAGTCATTTCTTATATCACCTCATTTGAGACGGTTTTACCTTAGTATACATGATATAGAAATATTAGGGTGCCGTTTTACTGTTTTTCAGCATCCTCAATAATATCTTCGCCAATAATTTCCTTCCATTTATCATACACTGGCTGTAAATGCTCTTTAAAAGCTTCTATTTCTTCTTCAGTCAGTTCATTTATTTCTATATCGCTCTCATTTTGTATTTTTACATAAGCTTCATCATTGAGCTTTTCAGCAGAATCTCTAGCAATCTCTGTACCTGCGTCGATTCCGGCTTGCACAATACGCTTGCTCTCATCATTTAATCCATCCCAAAAAGTTGTGTTTGTTAGTAATGCATAGTCAACACGGTTCATACCGATAATGGTTAAGTACTCTTGTACTTCAGCAAACTTTTTCGATTCGATGTTGCTATACGGGTTATCTTGACCATCGACCGTTCCTTGTTGCAAGGCAGTATATAGCTCTCCGAAAGGGATCGAACTTGAGCCGGCCCCTAATGATTTATATAGTTCTTCTAATAGTTGCCCTCCAGTTGTCCGCACTTTCAATCCAGCAAAATCACTTGGAGAGGATATAGTACGGTTATTATTTGTCACATGCTTGGCTCCGTTTGGCCACATGGTTAACCCTAATACTTTATCTTTCTGTAAACGCGCTAATACTTCCTTCCCCTTTGGACCATCCCAAAAATTTTCAGCAGCTTCATCATTTTCAAATAGAAAAGGCATACCTGGAATATTAAAACCGACTTCTGAACCAACTAATTTGGTCATTTCTGGCATGATGAATTGAACATTATTGGCAATTAAGTTTTGATATTCATCTTTATCACCGAACAAGGAGCTATTAGGAAAAATCTCAACTTGGATCTTCCCATTTGATTGTTCTTCAATCACTTCTTTCATTTTTAATGCCCCTTTATGCTTGGGGGTATTTTCTGCAACTACGTGGGATATCTTAATAGTCATTGCTTGAACGCCGTTTACTTGGGTAGCATCTGCATGTGTAGGGTGACTTTGACAACCAGACAGAAGTGTTCCAACGATAATCAAAAGGCAAAGGACAAAAATCGATTTTACTCTTAACATGGAAAAACCCCCCTTAGTTACAAAAGAAATCGCTTACAAAATAGTAGATTGGATACAATATCTAAAATTATAACAAAATAAATGAAAATTGTGAATAAATAAAAATAAATAAATATTCTGTTTATTATTCATTTGTTTTATAGTAAAGTATAAATATTGGATACAATCTACAATAGGGGAGTTGATAATCGTCATGCTTAAGAAACTATCAAACTTAGAAGAGGGAATAGCTGGTTTGTTATTTATTGCTGGTGTGTTTGTAAGTCTGTATGGGGTATTTACACGGTATATCCTCAATATGCCGCAAGCTTGGGTGACAGAGATTTTTGAATTTTTGATTGTTTGGTCCATCTTTTTGGGTTTTGGTATCGCTTTAAAGGAAAATCGTCATATCAGTGTAGAAATCCTATTTGATCGTTTATCTTACAAAGCAAAAATGATTATTAACTGTATTAGCAATTGTATCGGTGCGGGTTTTGCCTTTTTTTTAATGTTTACAAGCATTAAATTGGTAACGCTTACAAGAGTGCAAGGTACTGAAACTGTTGATGTAGGTATTCCGATTTGGATTACCTTACTTGTATTACCTATCAGTATGGGGCTACTAGGGCTTTACTTCATTAGAAAAGCTTATAGATCTGCTAAAGGAGATAAGAAAGAGTTAACAGGTGGAGTAGAAGAATTATATGAAGAAATTGAACAACAAAATAGAGAAAATCATAACAAGGGGGTTAGTTTATGAGTGCGATTATTGTCCTCTTTGTTGTATTTACGATTCTTTGTTTATTAAGAGTTCCAATCGCAGTCAGCCTTGGCCTGTCTAGCATCGTTGCTTTATTTATGGTAGATTTTACGCTTTATACGGTTGGTTTGAAGATGTTTAATGCTTTAAACTCAGCAACTTTAATGGCGATTCCCGGATTTGTTTTTGCAGGGGTGATTATGTCCAAAGGTGGCATATCCTTTCACTTAATTGAAGCACTAAAATCATGGGTCGGTCATTTTCGCGGTGGGTTAGCTGTTGTCACTATCCTTGCCTGCATGATTTTTGCTGCCATCTCAGGTTCAAGCCCGGCCACAGCTGCAGCAATTGGTGGGATTATGATTCCTGCGATGGTAAAGGCAGGTTACAGTAAAAGATATTCGATGGGTTTAGTGGCAGCTGCTGGTACGCTAGGTATATTAATCCCACCGTCCATTCCGTTAATTATTTATGCAACTGTTGCAGAAGCCTCAGTAGGTAAATTATTTGCTGCAGGAATAATCCCTGGTTTGCTACTAACAAGTTTACTTTTGTGTTCAGCTATATTTCATGCAAGGAGACATAATTATGGTAGATTAGAAAAAGTGCCCTTTCAATTAAGATGGAAGAAGACATATAAGGCAATCTGGGGCTTTTTACTACCCGTTTTTATTTTAGGTGGCATTTATAGTGGGGCTGTCACGCCAACTGAAGCGGCTTTTGTTTCTTGCTTATACGGTTTAATTGTGTCGATATTTATTTACAAAGAGATGACTTTTAATAAATTTCGAGAAGTATTAAAAGAGTCTATTAATATAACTGCGATGATCTTCTTAGTGATTGCTTCAGCCATGGTTTTTGGGATGTTCTTAACAACGGAACAAGTACCGCAGATTTTTGCTCAATGGATTGAAGCTAGTGCAGCCAATAAGTGGATATTTATAATTGGTGTCAATTTGATGTTTTTCTTATTGGGTATGTTTCTAGAGGCAACAGCGATTATTTTAATCACTTTGCCCATCTTACTACCTGTATTAGTATTGTTCGATATCAATATCATACATTTTGCCATTATTATGACGATTAATATGGAGTTAGCGATGATTACTCCTCCGGTAGGGCTAAATCTGTTCGTAGTTAGTGGAATTACAAAAGAAAAAATTGGTGAAGTGATTAGAGGTGTGGTTCCCTTTTATTTGCTTATGGTGGCTGCACTTATTCTTGTAATCATATTTCCTGAAATCTCTCTGTTGTTTGCAGAGTAAATCATTGAGTAATAGAGCCGTCCAAAGCAATGTCTTTGGCGGTCTTTTTGTGTTGTTATAAGCAAACTAATAGAAGAAATATGTAAAAGCCTTTAAGCGGTTGTAAATGATATTTAAGGTTTTGTAAATGTTTGTGAGATTCTCTGACAGGATGATATACATGTGATATTCTTGCTTATATAATAAAAAACAACATAAAACAAAATAAAACAAAGTAAAACAACAAAAGAATTTTGATTAAGGGAGCAAACATGGATGTCTCTACTAGCCGAAGAAAGAAAGAAAAAGATTATGAGTTTAATCCAAGAGTTTGGGCAAGTGAAGGTTAATCAATTGGCGAAGGAATTTCATGTATCAACGGAAACCATTCGTAGATACTTAGAAGAATTATCAAATGAATATAAAATAAAAAAAGTTCATGGTGGCGCAGTCAAAGTTGAGCCTGTAAATAATGAATTGTCGATGTTTGAAAGAGAAATTCTTCATATCGAAGAAAAGAAATTGATTGGTAAGAAAGCAGCTGCTCTTGTTGAAGATGGTGATGTACTTTTCATTGATGAAGGAAGTACAACGATGCAGATGGCTGATGGTTTATTAATGAAAGAAGGCATTACAGTGATAACGAATTCCTTTCCCATCGCGATTAAATTAATGGAAAGAGAGGAGTTAAGAAGTTTCACTGGTGAACTTATCTTCTTAGGTGGACATGTTCGTAATGACCACTTCCGCACAACCGGATCTCTGGCAGAAAAAATGGCAAAAGAATTTTATGTCGATAAAGCATTTATTGCCATCGACGGTGTGGCTAATCAAGCTGGATTTACAAGTTATGACTTAGATAAATGTCTTCTATCACAAGTTTTTATCTCGCAATCAAAAAAATCTTATGTTCTAAGTGATGATTCTAAGGTGGATAAGGTAGCCAATTATAAAATCGCATCATTAGAAGAAGTGAATTACTTTATTACGAATATCGACTATTCGCACACAGTTGCCCTTACTAAAGAACAATGGATACAGAGCTAAAAGGAGAGGGATGCACTTTAGTTAGCTGATTGCAGCCCTCCTTAGTTCAGAGGAGAATGGAACAATGATCGCTCCGATGCCAGTTGCCGCACTGTTGTATCGGTTAGGATTTCTAGATGCTGATTTAATGATAAAAATGGGCGTCAAAGTAAAGGGACTTACTTCAGCAGCGATAATATTTTTTGTAGGCGGTATAAGGGTCTTTAACATGGTTAATTTTTATCATTGTGACACTTTTTATCATTCGTCTTGGTAGCTGAAAGAGAAAAATGCTCAGTTTAAAATGCTGAATTTTCTAACTATAGGGGGATTTAAATATGCTCAAACTTGAGAATGTATCTAAAAAATATCATAACAAATCAGTATTAGAAAATATTGATTTAGAAATACGACCAGGAGAAATCGTGTCACTTCTTGGTCAAAGTGGAAGTGGGAAAACAACGTTATTAAACATCATTTTAGGATTGACAAAAATGGATAGTGGTAAAATTTATTATGAGAATGAAGATTTAACGAATGTAAAGATGAAGGATAGGGGCTTTAACATTGTTTTTCAAGATTATGCATTATTTCCCCATCTAAACGCCTATGAAAATATTGTTTATGGCTTGAAGAATAAGAAATCTATGGACTCAAAGAATGAATTACACGAATATATTGATTTCCTTGAGCTCGGTCCACATTTGGACAAGAAAATCAGTCAACTATCTGGCGGGCAAAAACAAAGAGTCGCGCTTGCGAGAACGTTAGTGATGAAACCAAGAATTCTTCTATTAGATGAACCGTTAAGTGCATTAGATGGGGTGATAAAAGAGTCAATTAAAGAAAGAATCAAGTCGATTGCTAAGCAATTTCAATTGACAACCATTATTGTTACGCATGATCCGGAAGAGGCGTTAACTTTGTCAGATAAGATTTTAATTATTAATCAAGGTCATGTGTCACAATTCGGCACCCCACATGAAATCATTCATGAACCGAATAATGAATTTGTGAAAGATTTTATTCTTAAACAACTACACATTAAAAGGCAAAATATTTTTCATTTGTTTGGTGAGCAATATGCCTAATATCAAGTTGGAAATGAAGGTCATCTATATGGCTATCATCCTACTATTCTCGGTATTTCTAGTCTTGCCAATGCTGGCATTGTTCTACCGCTCCTTCCAAACAACCAATGGCCTTGAATTAACTAATTATATAAATGTACTAGCGAATGGCGAATTACTAACAGCGTTCATAAACAGTATAAAAGTTTCAGGATTAACAGCTGTCATTTCAACTGTGTTAGCGTTTATGATTGCTTACGCATTACATTGTACGAATATTGAACATCGTTATAAAAGTATCATTAAAGTCGGGATACTTATTCCTATGTTATTACCTACGATTACATACGGTTTTGCAATTATGTATTCTTTTGGTAATCAAGGATTAATCACGCAGCTCATGGGAGAACCTTTATTTAATATCTATGGATTTAATGGCTTGTTGTTAGGTTATACAATTTACACTTTACCGGCAGCCTTTCTTATTATCAATAACTCATTTATGTATATAGATAAGAGATTCATGGTTGTTTCAAAGTTGATGTTAGACGGTACTTGGAGAAGTTTTTTTCATACGATCTTACGTCCATTAACTGGAGCCATAGGTGGAGCCTTTGTACTCTCATTTATTCTAAGTTTTACTGATTATGGGATACCAGCTTCGATTGGCGGAACCTACTCGGTTGTTTCTACTCAGCTTTATCAGGTTATGCTTGGTTCAATCCCGAATTTCAGCCATGGGGCAGTCATCGCTATATTAATGCTCCTACCAGCCTTATTCGGTGTTTTTTTACTGCAATATTTAGAACGATTCAATTTCCATTATGACAAATTCACTGAGATTGAAATGGTTGAAAATAAAGGAAGAGATATTAGTTTTGCGTTATTATCTTCCATTGTCATCATTGGTATGTTATCTGTCTTTCTGGTGATGTTCATTGCACCGTTTTTAACAAGTTTTCCCTACGATTCAACTTTTACATGGAATCATCTCATCAATGTATTTCAATCAAATGACCTCATTGGTGTTTATAAGAATTCTTTAATCGTTGCTCTTTTTACGACATTCTTTGGGATATTGATAGCCTACAGTTCAGCGATTATTAATGCGAGAACAAAGATAAAAGGAAAAGGCGCGTTTGATATTGTTTCAATGATTACAAATACCTTGCCTGGTATGGTACTTGGTCTATCGTATCTATTACTTTTTAATAATAGCAGTCTAAAAGGCACATTTATTATTATTATTGTATGCAATATTGTCCACTACTACACAACGCCTTACTTAATGGCGAAAAATTCTCTATCTAAGATGAACCCGACATGGGAGACAACGGGAGGATTACTGGGAGATAGTTGGTTTAAAACGATTTACAGAGTGATTCTGCCAAACTCTTGGGGCACAGTGATAGAAATGTTTAGTTATTATTTTATCAATGCGATGGTCACGATTAGCGGCATTATTTTTCTCGTATCTGCTCAAACATCGCTTGTTTCAAGTAAGATCAAAGAACTACAGCACTTTGCTAAATTTAATGACATTTTTGTACTATCTTTACTGATCTTCTTCACTAATCTCATTATCAAACTACTCTGTGATTATTTACAAAAAAGAAGATCATTAAAAAACATATAAAAGTGAGGGATGTAACATGAGAAAAAATAAAAAATGGTTCACACTCTTGTCAGTTGCTATCGTCATGATTCTAGCTGGATGTGGAGGGGAGGCAGCAAGTGGTGACAGTAATCAAGTCGTGATCTTATCAAATGGTGATGAAGAAGCAGTAAACGTGATGGAAGAAACATTAAACGATGCTGGCTTTGAAGGAGACTATTTAATTCAATCATTAGGAACATCAGAATTAGGAGGAAAATTATTAGCAGAAGGGAAAAGTATCGAAGCAGATATCGTCACAATGAGCTCTTACTTTTTAGAAAGTGCTGAAAAGCAACATGACATGTTTAAGGAATTAAGTTTTGATACAAGTAGTTTAGAAGAATATCCTGACTTTTATACTCCTTTATTAGCTAATACTGGTTCATTATTTTATAACACTTCTCTTTTAGAGCAAAAAGGGCTAGAAGTACCGACCTCAATAAAAGAGTTGGCAGAACCGCAATACGAAGGCTTAGTGTCAATCCCTAATATTATGGATTCTTCCACAGGATGGATGCTTATTCAGGCAATAATTAGTGAATATGGAGAAGAAACTGGTAAGAATGTAATGGCTGGTATTATAAAAAATGCAGGGCCCCATTTAGAAAGTTCAGGTTCTGGTTCTATTAAAAAGGTGCAAGCAGGGGAAGTGGCGGTTGGATTTGGTTTGCGTCATCAAGCGGTTGCTGCAAAAACGGAAGGCGCACCCATTGATTTTATCGATCCAACAGAAGGGAACTTCTCAACTACAGAATCGATTGCTGTCATTGATAAAGGTGAAGGGCAAAAAGAATTAGCGGAAGAAATGGCTGAAGTTCTGGTAAAAGAAGCGAGAGAAGGTTTAATCGACTATTATCCAGTTGCTTTATACGATGGCGAGACGGTTGCAGATGAAAATATTGCTAGCAATCAAAAAATATTCCCAGAACCAATGACAGTAGAGTTATTAGAGAAACATCAAGCATTCTTTAATTCAGCTAAATAAAGGAGAGTTTACGAATGAAACAATATAAATTATTAACACCAGGTCCATTAACAACGACAGAGACGGTTAAAAGAGAAATGTTGTTTGATCGTTGTACTTGGGATGATGATTATAAGCAAATTACGCAAAAAATTCGCACAGATTTATTAAAACTTGCTCATGCAGAAAATGATGACTATACCGTTGTCTTGATGCAAGGAAGCGGCACTTTTACAGTGGAATCAGTTATGACTTCTGCTTTTAGTAAAGAAGATAAAGCATTGATTATTACGAACGGTGCCTATGGTGAGAGGATTGTCAAAATCGCCAACTATATTGGTATCAAGCATACGCATTACGCTGTAGCCTATAATGAATATCCGAAAGAAGCAGAGATTAGAAATTTATTATCTTTAGATAACGAAATTACACATATCGTCATGGTCCATTGTGAAACAACGACAGGTATTCTTAATCCACTTGAGATGATCGCCAACGTTGCTAAAGAAACAAATAAAACATTAATTATTGATGCAATGTCAAGCTTTGGCGGAATGGAAATTGATATACCTGCACTTGGAATTGACTTCTTAATAAGCAGTGCGAACAAATGTATACAAGGAGTGCCAGGGTTTGGATTTGTGATTGCTAAAAGAGAGAAAATCACCTCTTGTAAAGGTAATGCACGAAGCCTTTCACTCGATTTATATGATCAATGGGTAGCGATGGACAAAGATGGTAAATGGCGCTATACTTCACCAACTCATGTCGTTGCTGCTTTCGGGAAGAGCTTGGATGAACTGGACACAGAAGGAGGGATTCCTGCTCGTGAACAACGATACCGAAATAATAATCAGTTATTAAGGAAGAGAATGAAAGCCATTGGATTTGATACATATATTAGTGAGGACAAACAATCACCAATTATTACTTCCTTTATTTATCCGAACGATCAATTTAGTTTTCAAGCTTTCTATGATTATATGAAAGAACATGGGTTTGTTATTTATCCAGGAAAACTAACTGATGAAGATACTTTTAGAATGGGCAATATTGGCGAAATTTACGAAGAAGATATTAACCGTTTATGTGATATTATCGAAAACTATTTGGGAGTGAAAGCATAATGAAGAAAATAGAAGCAGTGATATTTGATTGGGCGGGTACGACAGTAGATTTTGGTTGTTTTGCACCTGTAAATGTCTTTATTGATATTTTTAAAGATGCGGGTATTGAGGTGACGATGGCAGAGGCGAGAGAACCAATGGGCATGCTAAAGATCGATCATATTCGCGCCATGCTGTCGATGCCCCGGATTGCATGTCTTTGGGAAGAACAAAATGGCAAGCCATTCACTGAAACAGATGTAGAAAGGTTGTATAGCAAATTCGAACCGGCTTTATTGCAGTCATTAGCTCATTTTACTGATCCGATAGCTGGTGTGGTCGAAACGGTTAAAGAGCTAAGAGCATATGGTTTGAAAATAGGGTCAACGACAGGATATACGAGCACAATGATGGATATTGTTGTACCCTTAGCAAAGGAAAAAGGCTATACACCTGATTGTTACTTTACAGCTGATGATACCGATTCGTACGGTCGACCGTATCCGTTTATGATCTTTAAAAACTTGCAGGCATTAAAAGTATCAAGTGTCAAAAACGTCGTGAAGGTTGGAGACACGATTTCAGATATGAAAGAAGGTGCACAAGCCGGCGTATGGACGGTTGGGGTGATAGTTGGTAGTTCTGAAATGGGCTTATCAGCCAATGAGTTTAACAAATTATCTGAAGAGGAACAACGGAAAGAAATGGCACGAACAAAAGAAGCCTTTATAAGCGCAGGGGCTGATTTTACAATTGAGACAATGACAGAATTACCTTCACTGATAGAAACAATTAATCTTCAAGTATCCGGGAAGGAAAGGGAAGCGATTGAAAAATAAAGAAGCACTTCACCGTGAAGGAGACGTGAATAATAGCCCTTCACGGCTGAGATGGAATCATTCACTTGATCAGATAAGTCGAGAAACACTTTGTCGCGACGAAGCGGTCTTTATAAGGCAATCGATGTCGACTCCTTGTCTACAAACCGTTGTTGACTCAGACGGTTGCTACTTAATCGATCGAGAGGGAAAACGTTATTTAGACTTCCATGGCAATAGCTTGCATCAAGTCGGCTATAAAAATCCGTACGTGATTGAAGCTATCACGAAACAAATGAGTACTTTGCCTTTTATTCCGCGGAGATTTACTGCTGACATTGCGATAGAGGCTGGAGAAAGGTTAATAGAGAAGACGATCTCAAAAGATTTCAAGGTATTATTCGTTCCCTCAGGCAGTGCAGCAGTAGGGCTTGCTATGAAAATTGCTAGAAAAGTGACTGGCAATCATAAAGTGATTTCCATGTGGGAGTCATTTCATGGGGCAGGCTTAGATGCAATCTCTGCGGGAGGAGAGTCTGTATTTAAAAACGGTATTGGTCCGATGTTGCCTGGGATGATTAAAGTAATGCCCTACCAGTCCTACCGGAATGTCTTTGGTGCAAGCTCACCAGAAGATATCGCTGAAAAGTCGTTAAATTATCTGGAGTATGTGATTATAAATGAAGGGAATATTAGTTGCATCTTACTAGAGCCAATTAGAGCAACAGACACGCATATTCCTCCACGATCTTATTTTAAAAGGTTAAGAAAAATATGTGACGAACATGGAATCCTACTCATTTTTGATGAGATTCCAACCGCCTTTTACCGAAGCGGTGAATGTTATGTGCATCAATTATATGATATCGAGCCAGATATCCTTGTATTGGGAAAAGGTTTAGGCGGAGGCATCGTGCCACAAGCTGCCGTTTTAGTGAAAAAAGTGCTTGATACGGCGGCAGATGTTTCACTCGGTCATTATACACATGAAAAGCCAGCAATAGGCAGTGCGGCTATCGTTGCCATGCTTAACTATATTGACGATTACAGGTTAAAAGAAAATAGTTTGAGCCAATCTCAATTCATGGCGGCTAAGTTAAAGAAGCTAGCGGAGGAGTATACTTGCATTGGGGATTTGCGAATCTGTGGATTGTTAATAACGATCGAGCTTGTTAAAAGCCGAGTCACAAAAGAAAAAGATGAGCAGTTGACCGAGTTTCTTCTCTACTATTGTTTACAACATGGACTATCGTTTAAAGTAGCAGCTGGCAATTGCATCACATGGCATCCACCCCTCATCATCAAAGAAAAAGAAGCAAGCTTAGCTATTGAGTTACTGGAGAATGGCTTGAGAGCATATCATGCATAAAAACCTCTCATTTTTAGAGAGGTTTTTTTGTCTTCTGCATGCATAGTGCAACATCATAAAAATTAGGAATCGTCTAAACAGCACTTAAAATGATGAAAATGATTGTCGGGATAATCACTGTCCATTTTTAAGATTGTGAACGTCTTTTTTTCTAGAACATTCATACAAGCAATTGATCATTTTTTCCTTCTACTATAAATAAATTGTAGATTGTATCAATGCAAAAATAATCATTTACATGCTATGGTTATTGTATGAAAAAATAAAGGAGTAAAGATAAATGAAACCGATAGATGATCATCTTAAAAAGGATTTAAAAGTCATATTTATTGGGTTTAACCCGAGCGTAAAGTCTGCAGAAACTGGATATCATTATGCCAATCGTCATAATCGGTTTTGGAAAATCCTCTATCAATCTGGACTGACTGAGCGGATTTACTTACCAGAAGAAAATCATCAATTACTTCAATTAGGATATGGTTTAACAAATATCGTCTCAAGACCAACTAAAGCGGCCGGCGATATTACGAAGGAAGAATATCAAGCAGGTAGATTAGAACTATTAGAAAAACTAGAAACATATCAACCTGAAGTGGCCTGTTATGTAGGGAAAGGTGTATATCAAGAATTTAGTAAGAAAAAGAAGGTATCTTGGGGGTTTCAGAGCGAATCGGTTGTACCTGGTGTAATTGATTTTGTTGCACCTTCGTCAAGCGGGCTTGTAAGAATGAAAATAGATGAAATTGTAGATATCTATAAACAATTGAGGGAAATGTTACGGAAGTAAAAAACAGGAAAAAAGACCGAGAGAAAAAAAGGTCTAATTTCTTTCAGAATATTTAATCTTTTGTTATAATAATGATACAACTTGTATCGCTTCAAAATTCTCTTGTCTATGCGTTGAAGGGACCAAATGGTTTTCACGATTATGTTAGGGAGGGATAAAGGATGAAGCAATTAGTTAGAGTAATGCCTTACACAGTCAATGATCAAGTGACAGATGTCAATGAAACACCGCAAGGAATACAATTGATTCAGGCACCTGAGATTTGGAAAGAGACGAAAGGAAAAGGCATGAAGGTGGCAATATTAGATACAGGTTGTGACATGGACCACCCCGATTTAAAAGCGAGAATTATAGGTGGTAGAAACTTTACAGACGATGATGGGAGTTCACCAGATATCTTAGATGACCATAATGGTCACGGCACACATGTTGCTGGTACAATTGCTGCTACTGCTAATGAATCAGGAGTAATTGGAGTAGCCCCGGAAGCAGATTTGTTAATTGTAAAAGTATTGAACAAAGATGGATCTGGTCAATATGATTGGATTATAAATGGAATATTGTATGCGGTTGAACAGAAAGTAGATATTATATCGATGTCACTAGGTGGCCCTGAAGATGTTCCAGAACTACATGAAGCGATACAAAAAGCCGTCGGAGAAAATATTCTTGTTGTTTGTGCAGCTGGGAATGAAGGTGACGGGGATGATAATACCGATGAGCTTGCTTATCCAGGTTCATATAATGAAGTCATTAGTGTTGGAGCCGTTAATTTAAACCGCGAATCATCTCCTTTCAGCAATTCTCATACCGAAATTGATTTGGTCGCTCCTGGTGAAGAAATATTATCTACTTTTTTAAATGGTAAATATGCAAAACTAAGCGGTACATCAATGGCCGCACCACACGTCGCAGGGGCTTTGGCGTTAATAAAAGATTTATCTCAAGTTACATTTGAAAGAGATTTCTCAGAGCCTGAGTCATATGCGCAATTGATTAGAAGAACTGTTCCGCTGGGCTATTCGCCAAAATTAGAAGGAAACGGTCTCCTTTATTTAACTGTACCAGAACATTTAAATCGTGTATTAACTGAAGTAGTAAAAAATAGATTAGTAAAAAGTTAATATATTGATTGTATTAAAAACAAGAACAAATTCTGCTTCTTTGAATTTGTTCTTGTTATTTTTTGTCTAATAAGTTTCTCTAGGCATGGTTTTTTTATTTTATTGATTACATGTATTTTATGATGAATGAATTGAGACTATGTTATGATCCTTTAGTTTATTATACTAGTAACAAAACGAGCGCGTTTGGAGGAAAGGATATGCAGCCATTTACAGCAACAGTGATTAAAATAATTAAAGAAATCCCTAAAGGAAGAGTAATGAGCTATGGACAAATCGCAACATATGCTGGTAGCCCCCGTGGTGCAAGGCAAGTTGTTCGCATTCTCCATTCAATGAGTCATAAATATGGTTTGCCCTGGCATAGAGTGGTCAATAAAGTAGGTGAAATTAGACTAAATGATAGCCACCAAGCCGATATGCAAAAAGAGTTACTTGAACAAGAAGGTGTTTTCTTTATACAGGCTCATCAAGTGGATATGAGTCGCTCACAGTATGACCGCGCCAAGTGAAGCACTAACACACAGTCAAGGTTTGTTCTCTATCTTTCCTCTTTTTTTCCCCTAAGTATGCCTAGTTTTGCTGAAAGAAATGATTGACTAGTCATTGCTACCTATTTAGGACAGAAGGAAAAACACATCCATTCACTTACAGGAGAAAAATGAAGAAAAAGCGAAGTTCAATACATATAGATGTAGTTTTTTGTCAATCTATGTAGGAGAAATGTAGACAGGAAGAAAATAGGAGGGGATGAGGAAAAATGAAAAAAGCTTTAGTGAGTTTGTTGACGGTTGTACTATTATTTTCAATTGCCTATACACCGTTTCAATCAGCAGTGGAACCTAAAGTTTCGGCTAATGAAGAAGGAGATGAGTTAGTTCAGAAGCTTAATCGACTTATTAACAATGATCCACTGTTAGCGGGAGCTCTTGCTGGTGTAAGCGTGAGGAGCGCAGAAGAAGGGGAGATTGTTTATGAACATATAGCTGATACTAGATTACGACCAGCTTCTAATATGAAACTATTAACAGCAGCAGCAGCACTGTCAGTATTAGGTGAAGATTATCGTTTTAAAACAGAATTATTATCGAAGGGCCAGCAACGGGGCTCTGTCCACCATGGGGATATTTATTTAAAGGGGTATGGCGACCCTACTTTATTGAAAGAAGATTTTACTAACATGGCTAAAGCATTAAAAAAACAAGGTATTAAAATGATTAAGGGTCAACTTATTGCAGATGATAGTTGGTATGATGATGAACGTTTGTCAGAAGATATCATCTGGAAAGATGAGAGTTATTATTATGGTGCGCAAATATCAGCATTGACTGTAAGTCCGAATGAAGATTATGATGCTGGAAGTGTGATTGTCGAGGTAAAACCAGGTAAACAAGAGGGGAAAAAGCCAGAAATAACTCTGCAGCCGAACAATAAATATGTCAAAATCAACAATAACGCTAAAACCGTTGGTACATCAGATAAAAAAGAAATTGATATTGTAAGAGAACATGGTACAAATGAGATAACCATCACTGGGACGATTCCTATAGAAGCTACATCTAGTAGAGAGTGGATTGCCATATGGGAGCCAACACAGTATGCTTTAGAGTTATTAAAGGATTCTTTAGCAGATGAAGGTATTAAAATACATGGTGGCGTTAGGGTAGGAGTCGCACCTAATCAAACAGAAGTGTTGTATGAACAACAATCCATGCCGTTAAAGGAATTGCTCATTCCCTTTATGAAGTTAAGTAATAATACACATGCCGAAATCTTAATCAAAGAAATGGGAAAAGTGGTTAAAAATGAAGGCAGTTGGGATGCGGGATTAGAAGTTTTAACAGATGAATTGAAGGCTTGGGGAATCAATCAAGATACCATGCTTTTAAGAGACGGATCAGGCATCTCTCATGTCACTTTATTACCAGCTAACGAGCTTTCCAAACTCTTATACGAAGTACAGAAGGAATCTTGGTTTGATGTGTATTTTCATTCATTACCAGTAGCTGGTCATGCGGACAGAATGGTAGGGGGAACATTAAGAAATCGACTGAAAAACTCTCCAGCTGAGGGTCATGTTTATGCAAAAACAGGATCGATTTCAACTGTTAGCTCGCTTTCAGGCTATGTGGATAACAAGTCAGGAGAAAGATATGTATTTTCTATTATATTGAATAATATGGTAGATGGATCAAAAGGGAAAATCATTGAAGATAAAATTGCTACCATTTTAGCTGAACAATAAACTACGCTCTATCATTACAAAAACGCTTGGGTGCTGGACACCAAGCGTTTTGTAATCGTCTTTATTTTAAATAAGATTCGGATAAAAATTACTCACCCTTGCTAGCCTGAACATCTAAACTAATTTTGATTTTGTCTCCGACAAGAACGCCACCCGTTTCTAATGTAGAGTTCCATGTTAAGCCATAATCATTTCTGCTGACTGATCCAGTTACGTTAAATCCAGCTTTTGTATTTCCCCATGGATCAATTCCCGTTCCTTCAAATTCGACTGTAAGCGTTTCTTGTTTTGTTGTATCTTTAATCGTCAGATCGCCTGTCACGCTATATTCATCTTCCCCATTTTTCACAATATTCGTTGCTTTAAAATTAATTTTTGGATAGGTTTCAACATCGAAGAAATCTTGTGATTTTAAATGATTATCACGATCTTCGTTTTTGGTATCAATACTAGCTGAGTCGATTGTTAATGAAATATCCGCTGTTGTTAAATCTTTAGGATCAGCTTCAATAACAGCATCAAACGCTGTAAATGATCCCTTTACATTAGCAATCATCATATGTTTAACAGAAAAATCAACACTACTATGAGCTGGGTCTAACGTCCACTTTGTTTTAGCCATTTTATTTCCTCCTATATATCTTTGATTAATAAATCTCAAATTAAAAATAATTTATTTCGAAATAATTATAATCTCGCCATCCGTGTTTGTCAATTTATTTTTAAATTTTCTAATTATTTTTTCGTAGAAGTGCGATATGTTATGGTAGTGAAGTGACAAGAGTTCGTATACAATAGGAATAATATGTATTTGTTAGAGGAGTTAAAGGAATGAAGCAATTAGAGGATATCCATCGTCAAGCGATTGAATATACAAAAATGAAAATTTATGAAGATATAGATTATTATTTAGGTGCAAATGAACAAATGTTAAGTTTTTCACAATATATAAAGGATCGAGCCCCGTTTTTAGCACAAGTTTGGCAAAATGTGTGGAGTAATAAAGCGACAAACAAACTCTCTCGTTTTCATAAGAAGGAATATTTAAAGAAAAAAAACTATGTTATTGAAGATATGAATAAGAAAACGTTAAATCAAGCATTTAGGAAAGAAGTCATTGAGTTTCGTCCATTAAATGTAAATAGTTTGCTGCATTCGATTTTTGCAGATCAACCTGAAAAGTGGGCGAAGCGTTATGCTTATGCAAGAGAAAGATATCTTCAAGAAGAAAAAGAACGCCAGATCAAACAAGAAAGGTACGCCTATCAAGAATTTCTATGTGAAGAAGCAGAACAATGGTTGTCAAAAAACAGTGAAAATCTCTTTTTAACTTTAAGACACAAATTGGCTCTAAAGCTTAAAACGGATTTAACAAATCGAGTGAAGTATCATGAGACGGAATCCCGTTACTTAGAAGAGCCTTTAGTGGAAGTGGGGGCTTTTGTCGTTGATGATTACCCTCGTGTAGAAGATTTCTTTGAGGAGTTTACAGGTAATCTCCACAAAGTGATGATAAAAAATAAATGGTATTTTGAGTATGAAACATACTATTTTGAATACGAACAAATGGTAGGAGAAACTTTACATACGCTTATACAACAAGCGCTTCTATTACAACTTGGTCAAGAACATATTGATAAGTATCAATCTTTGTTCCAGCATAGTTTGACTGGAGAGAAGTTGTTAGATCTAATTGATTGGGAAGATTTAATTCCAAATGCACTAGGCCGAATCATGGAAGATTATGTGAAAGATTTATTGAAGATAGCAAATGAGGATTTTGATTTAGAAGAGCAGCGAAGCTTATATGAAATACAAGTGAAAGAAAGAAAAATGAAGCGCAAACAAGAAGAACGGGAACGGAGACAAAAAGAAGAACAACAACAAAAAATGTTGAATGATATTTTTGGCTCTGCTTATGAGAACCGAAAGAATATTTATCAGAAATTTGTTCTTCATATTGGTGAAACAAATACAGGGAAAACGTTCCAAGCGCTAGAGAAAATGAAAGCAGCCCCATCCGGGTTATATTTAGCCCCATTACGTTTGTTGGCACTTGAAGTCTATGAAAAGCTAAACAATGAAGGAACACCTTGTTCTTTAAAAACTGGAGAAGAAGAACGAGAAACCTCAGGTGCGAAACATTTAGCTTGTACGGTTGAAATGTTTTATGAGAAAGATGATTATGATGTCATTGTTATAGATGAATCACAAATGATTAGTGATAAGGACCGTGGCTATGCTTGGTTTAAGGCAATCACAAAGGCAAATGCGAGAGAAGTGCATATTATTGCGAGTAAAAATGCCGAAGCTATGCTGTTGCAATTAATTGGAGATAGCAATGTTGAAATACATAGATATAAACGAGAAGCCCCTTTGGAAGTAGACAGTGAAGAGTTCACTCTAAAAAACGTAAAAGAGGGTGACGCGCTGATTTGTTTCTCACGTAAAAGGGTACTCGAAACAGCGTCTATGTTACAGAGAAAAGGTCATCAAGTGAGTATGATATATGGCAGTATGCCACCTGAAACGAGGAAGAAACAGGTTAATCGCTTTACAGCTGGTCAATCTGATGTCATTGTCTCAACAGACGCAATCGGAATGGGATTAAATTTACCGATACGACGGATTGTTTTTTTGGAAACGGAGAAATTTGATGGTACGAAACGTCGCACACTGACTTCTCAAGAAGTGAAACAGATTGCTGGGAGAGCGGGGAGAAAAGGTATTTACCCTGTAGGTAGAGTGGCCTTTTTTGACCGGATTAAGTTAATGAGTAGTTTATTATCACAAGTAGATGCTCCGATTGAAAGTTTTGCTATTGCACCTACTTCAGCCATTTTTGATCGCTTTCTTTCGTATTATCGTGATTTAGGGAAGTTTTTTGAACTCTGGGATTTATTTGAGAGTCCAAAGGGAACTAAGAAAGCAACATTAAGTGAAGAAAGGGAGCTTTATGAACTGGTTAGAGGGACAGAGATTGAGGCGAGAATGCCTTTAAAAGATTTGTACAGTTTCTTACATCTACCTTTTTCAAAAAAAGAAGCGGACTTGATTCGGCAATGGGAGCAGGCGATGTACAGTATCATTGATCATGAAGAGCTGCCTGAACCAAGGTTAAGAAACCGTAATCTTGAAGACCTTGAGTATTCATATAAAGCAATAGGTCTTCATTTACTATTTCTCTATAAATTAGGTCAACATACTGAAGCCATCTATTGGGAAAGAGTGAGGGACGATATATCTAATCATGTGTTTGAACGATTAGATGATGATATTGCAAATATGAAAAAAACATGTAAGCGTTGTGGAAAATCTTTAGCTTGGGATCATGCCTTTAACATTTGCGATGATTGCCATAAGAATCAACCGAGTAGAAGAAGACGTTACTATAAGAGGTAAACAGGAGGGATAATGTGAAGCTGAGTATTTTAGATCAATCACCAATTGCCAAAGGCAAGACGGCAAAAGAAGCACTTGAGGCCTCACTGCAGTTAGCAAAAACAGCGGATGAATTAGGCTATTACCGCTATTGGATTGCAGAGCATCATGACTTGCCTGGGCTCGCTAGTTCCTCTCCTGAAATTATGATGAGTTATATTGCATCACAAACGTCAACTATAAGGATTGGCTCGGGTGCGTTGTTACTACCGAATTATAAACCTTTTAAAGTGGCAGAGAACTTTCATTTGTTAAGCACACTTTTTCCAGGACGTATAGACCTCGGCATAGGAAGAGCACCAGGTGCATCTGCTGAAGCAAGTATTGCACTAGCAGGGAATTATTTGCAAGCTGTCAAAGAGTGGCCCCAGTCTATTGATACACTACTTGCTTTTTTAAATGACCATCATCCAGAAGACCATCTTTTTCGTAAAGTGAAGGCAAGTCCCATTCCCCCAATAAAGCCTGAAGTGTGGATGTTAGGAACAAGCCATAAAAGTGCTAGTGTAGCAGCCGAAAAAGGGTTACATTACTGTTTTGGACAATTTATGAGTGAAGCTAATGGTAGAGAGGCGATTGATCTTTTTAAAGAGAAGCGCAAGAGCGAACAACAAAATATGATGTTAACCGTCTCCGTTATTTGTGCTGAAACAGATGAAAAGGCTGAGGAAATAGCTACCTCAGTATTATTATGGCATCTCCAATCAGATGATGGAGAGAAGCAAGAAGTACCTTCAGTAGAGGAAGCAATTAAGCATCCCTATTTCATTGCAAAACAAGAAAAAGTAGCTAAGATGAAAGAAAGAATGATTATTGGTAATCCGGAAAAGGTCAAGAGAGATTTGTTAAGTCTTACAGACCAATACGGCATAGATGAAGTCATGATCGTGACAATAACACATGATTATGACGATCGTCTAAAGTCATATAAATTATTGGCTGATATGTTTAACAAACCAGTTTTTTAGAGATATAAAGGGAATGTGAAGCAACCTACACAATGTGAATTAGTGGGTTGACCACCCCCAATCTAAAGCTAATCATCGCGCTACAGACGTCTGTAGTATAGCCATTAGACGATAGCCTAAATTATGACTGCGTTATGGCTCTAATAGACAAAGTAAATCGTAGTATGATCTTTTTTTTTAGAAATTGTATAAAGATTGCACGCTATTCTTTAAAGGTGAGAGATTTAATATCGAAACTATCTACTTCGTCCATTGATTTTAATAGAATATAAGGTAGGAATGTATTCTCTTTTTTTCTGCCATTTAAAAGAGCGAACATGATGAGGTATATCGGTTTTATTAAACTGAAGCAATGTCAATTGTAAGCAAGCAGCTTTTACCTCTAGAGTTTCTAATTTGTTTTCGTTAGCATGTTTCCCTTACTGCTTGAATAGAAATAAGGCAGTAGCATCTAAGACGAGAATGAAGGAGAGAGGCATAATGGCAAGCTTTCATCATGAGAAAAAAGTAAATGTATCAATTGAACACCTATGGCAGTTTGTTAGTGATATGAACCATTGGGCACCACTTGTTCCTGGATATATAAGGCATGAAATATTAAATGAAAAAAGCTCCATCTGGGTGTTTAAAGTAGATGTCGGCTTAATGAAAAAGAAGATAGAGCTACAGGTTGATATCACTAGATGGCAGGCACCTAATAAAGTGACATTTAACTTAACAGGTATCAATGAGAAATTTAAGGGCAATGGTTTTTTCTCAAGTGTAAATTCTTCTAAAAAAGAAGTAGTGATGACGGGCTTTTTAGAGATTGTAGCTGAAGGAATGATGGCAAAAATGGCGAATGCTATTTTAGAAACCTCTCTTCCTGAAATTACAACCGAGTTAACGAATGCAGTCGCAGAGAAAGCAGAACAGCAGTATTCACTGCATCAGTAATTTATTTTGTGAATTTATTTGCATAACTAGAGGCGACATATGCCTCTGGTTTTATTTTGGCTTCCACACCAATGGATTCCATCCTTGCGACCATTTCAGCTACATATTCCTTCGTTTTATTACGAGAGCCGGCACCAATATCTAAATGGCCTTCCATCGTAAAACTTGCACCTTGGTAAATAAATGGTAAGACGATATCAATCATCTTGTTTTTCTTCTCTTCATCAAATAATGCAACAATTTCTTCAGTTAAAGAAGTTTCAAAAGAAATTCGTTCATGTAGATGAAGCATCTTTCGTGGGACGGAACATTTTCTAATACAAGCCCACGCTCCTTTTCCTGCATTTTGAATCACTATACCAGTGATAAATAAAGTATGGGCAGGATGTACTTGAGAGTCTGTTCCAACAATCAGTTTATAATTTCCTCTCGGTTGGATGTACATGAAGTGAAGAATGCGCTCAAAGACATCTTCAAATGTTAAGTTTTTCTCTTTTAAATTTTGAAAAGGAAGTATTTGCAAAGTCATCACCACATTTTTAATTTATAGTTTATGCATTCACGAACCTTCATGAATCAATTGCAGCCTATTTTATACATATGAAAGAAGTAAAGATTTTAAGATAAATTTTATGATGCTAGGTTGCAACCTAAACTGATTGAAAGGATGAGATGGCGGTTATTGGAATCATTGATAGTGGATGTTCGTCAATATGTGATTTTCCATTGTTGAAAGCATGATAGAGAGTTGTGTAGAATGTAAAGGAGTAAAACTTGCAATGAAAGACAAAGAGGTGCGAATAATGTTTAAAGAACAGTTAGTTGAAAGAATTAGACAAGCAAAAGAAAATGGAGAATTATTATTTAATGAAGAATTAAACTACGCAAAAAAGCAGAAGTTAATAGATGAAAAAGAGGAAAACGTCCTCGACCCTAAAAAGCGCTTTTTTGATAGTTATATTGAAAGAGGCGATAAAGAAACAGAAAATTTCCTTGGGACAGAATCGGCCAGTGAATTTTTTGAGCAGCCGATCACTTATTTTAAGCAACATATCAATGAATTCGTCTATGTTGAATCCGTATGGTTCGATCAACTAAATGTTGAATCACTTTCTTTTGAAGTAGATGATTTATTCCGTACTTATGATTGCTTGATTGGTTTAAAACAGCCTAAGAAAAAGGAAAAAGAAATTAAAGCCTATTTTATGTCAATCTTCACAAGTGATGAAGCACGACTCAGCCCCATGTTTAATCAAAAAGATGGCTTATGGGAAATTAACTTTACGTTGGATTATATTGAAGGATTTTCTGAAGATATGAAGATAGGCGAAGCTTTTTCACTTATTTATAAAGTTTTATTTGACCTTATAATTGAGCTTGAAGGCTGATATTAGTAGTTGGTCTTAATGGATACATGACATTTATCATGGTTGCGTGATGACACCTATGTCTTCACAGTATTTTCAGACGTCTTTATTATTAAATTATATTGAAGGAAAGGAACTTACAATATGACAAAAGAACGTTTGAAAACATTGAGAAAACAAATGCTGCCATTTGAAAAGGCGAATCGTAACAAAAGTATATATCAATTAATCAATACGCTGGTACCATTTTTTGGTTTATGGACACTTGCTTATTTTTCACTTTCCATTCATTATTTATTGACATTAGCTTTATCTGTTTTAGCGGCGGGCTTTTTAATACGTATATTTATCATCTTTCATGATTGCTGTCACAATTCATTCTTTAAAAGCCGCAAAGCGAATAAAATTGTGGGAACGATTGCTGGGATTATTACGATTTTTCCATATAGCGCTTGGGCACATGATCATTCCGTTCATCATGCAACAAGCAGTAACTTGGACAAGCGTGGGACAGGAGATATATGGTTATTGACTGTTAAAGAATATATGGATGCCTCTTTTTTAACGAAGGTTGGTTATCGACTTTACCGTAATCCAATCATTATGTTTGGATTAGGTCCGATTTACACATTTTTATTTAAAAATCGTTTTAATCGAAAGGGTGCTCGTTTACCAGAAAGATTAAATACGTATTTAACCAATGTAGGAATTGTTGCTTTATATGCTTTCATGTGTTATCTCATCGGCTGGGAAGCATTCCTACTTGTTCAAACCCCGATTTTCCTGATTTCTGGTGCAGCTGGTATTTGGTTATTCTATGTCCAGCATACATTTGAAGATTCTTATTTTGAGCCAGATAAAGAATGGGAATATGTGAGTGCAGCAATTGAAGGCAGTTCATTTTACAAATTGCCAAAACCACTGCAATGGATGACAGGAAATATTGGTTACCATCATGTACACCATCTAGCTCCAAGAGTCCCAAATTACGAATTAGAGAAAGCACATACTAACAGTGAGCAATTACAAAATGTACCGACCATTTCACTAGCAACAAGCCTAGAATCTCTTCGCTTTAAGCTTTGGGATGAAGAGAAGAAAATATTTGTCGGCTACCGTGCAGTAAAACAATACCGAAAAGTACCGGTATCTTAATAATCTGCTATAATACTGTTAAGAAACTCCTTTGTATGAAAGAAACAAAGGAGTTTTCTATTTCTACATTGAAGCGGAGGTTTACAATGTCATATCCACTTTTATATAAATTGAAAAGCTCTGGGATGACACCATACATATGGATTATCCTGACGATTCTCCCATTTTATTTTATCTTTCAATCTTCAACGACTTGGGAGATTATTGTTGGTATTATATTAACGGTCGTCTTTTTTATCACTTTTCGTTTTGCCTTTATATCTAATAAATGGCCAGTTTATATCTGGTCTCTTTTATTGATTGCAGTTTCAATGACAATGTTAATTATTTATCAGTATGTGTATTTTGCTTTTTTTATCGCTTATTATAATGGATATATAAGAAATAGAGTGGCGTTTTTTATTGTTTATATCATTCACATTGTTTCAACGACTGTAGCCATTAATTATAATATTGTTGTTAAAAGTGACATGTTTTTAAGTCAAATTCCATTTGTGATTATTATTTTAGTGAGTATGATATTGTTGCCATTTAATATCTATAATAAAAGAAAACAAGAGAGGCTAGAGAAACAATTAGAATACGCGAACCAAAGAATTGCCGACCTTGTTAAACAAGAAGAGCGTCAAAGAATTGCGCGTGACTTACATGATACACTTGGACAAAAACTCTCACTAATAGGATTAAAGAGTGATCTGGCGAGAAAGTTAATTCAAAAAGACCCAGAACAAGCAAAAGTTGAATTAAAAGATGTCCAGCAAACAGCCCGTACAGCTTTGAATGAAGTACGGAAAATGGTATCACAAATGAGAGGAATACGATTGCAGGAAGAAGTCGTTCGTATTAAAGAAATATTACAAGCAGCGCAAATGGATATGGAAATCAATGAACCTTTAAAAGAAGCTTACACATCCATTTTTATAGAGAATATTATTAGTATGTGCTTAAAAGAAGCGGTTACAAATGTAGTCAAACATAGTCGAGCGACAAAATGTTCGGTAGTAATAGAAGAACGAAATAAAGAATTAGTCGTTACTGTAAAGGATAACGGAATAGGCATTACAAATAGTGAGAAAAAAAGCTATGGTAATGGGATTAATGGCATGAAAGAACGATTAGAATTTGTCAATGGTCATTTGGACATCAGTTGTGATGAGGGCACGACAATTTCAATTATTGTCCCACTTGTCGTTAAACAAGTTGAAGGAGGAGATTTGGCATGATTCGAATTGTCATTGCAGAAGACCAAAGGATGATGTTAGGCGCACTCGGTTCTTTACTGAACCTTGAGGACGATATGCAAGTCGTTGGTCAAGCCTCCAATGGAGAAGAGGCAGTTACATTAGTGAAGGAACAAAGTCCCGATATTTGTATTATGGACATTGAAATGCCTTTAAAAACAGGGTTAGAAGCAGCTGAAGCAATTAAAAACAGTGGCATAAAGGTCATTATTTTAACCACTTTTGCAAGATCTGGATATTTTCAACGAGCGATAAAAGCAGGGGTACGGGGCTATTTATTAAAAGATAGTCCAAGTGAAGAGTTAGCTGATTCGATTCGTAGTGTTATGGCAGGCAAAAGAATTTTTGCCCCGGAACTGATGGATGATGTCTATCGAGAAGAAAATCCCTTAACAGAACGTGAGAAAGCGGTACTTGAATTAATGGCAGAAGGAAAAAGCACTAAAGAAATTGCCTCCATATTAACGATTAAAGCTGGTACAGTTCGTAATTATATCTCAGCTATATTAGAGAAGTTAGAAGTAACCAACAGAATCGAAGCCATCACAGAATCAAAAAACAAAGGCTGGTTTCATTAATGAATACTCGTGACGAGCAGGTGGTCACGAGTATTTTTGTATTTCTTGACTAATTATCTAAAAAATCAAACCTTTTTCTGCATAATATTTCATGCAAATCATTTCAATAAAAAGCTAGTTAAATCCTGTGTTTATAGGGAGATTATAAATTTGTAAGAATAATAGAAAAGTTTCAGAAACTGTGTTGACAATACTAAAAATAGGGTTCATAATATTTTAAACAATCAATGTACTTTATTAAGGAAATGTTATATTGATTTTAAGTATTAAAGTAATAAATTCTTAATATCGTATAAATTGCGAAGTAGTAGTTTAATCATCAAAGTATTTCGTTTACAATGGTGCATAATACCACAAGAAAAAGAGTAAAGATGTTTAACAGCACTTTAAATTGATCTTAGACAGGGAGTAGAGTAGAAATGAATGATTATCAGTTTGAAATCCAAAGACGTGCAACCAAAAAAGAGAAACCGGCATTTGATCAGTTGATTTTCGGTAGGAATTTTACAGATCATATGTTTGTAATGGACTATCATGCAGACAAGGGGTGGCATGATGGACGTATTGTCCCTTATGAGCCATTACAAATTGACCCGTCTGCAATGGTATTTCATTATGGCCAAAGTGTTTTCGAAGGATTAAAGGCATATTTATCTGAAGATCAGGAAGTGCTCATGTTCAGACCATATAAAAATATGGAGAGACTGAACAAATCGAACAACAGACTCTGTATTCCGCCAATTGACGAAGAACTTGCTGTTCAAGCATTAAGACAATTAATTGCAGTTGATCGTGATTGGGTTCCAAATGTAGAAGGAACATCTCTATATATTCGTCCATTTATTATTTCTACAGAACCTTATTTAGGCGTTGCTCCATCACATCAATACAAATTTATTATTATCATGTCACCAGTCGGTGCCTATTATAAAGAAGGAATTAACCCAGTGAAAATTGCTGTCCAAAGCGAATATGTTCGTGCAGTCAAAGGTGGAACGGGTAATGCCAAAACAGGAGGAAACTATGCTGCTAGCCTAAAAGCTCAAGAAGTAGCAGAACAGGAAGGATATTCACAAGTACTTTGGTTAGATGGCAAGGAAAATAAATATGTGGAAGAAGTAGGAAGCATGAATATTTTCTTTAAAATTAACGGTGAAGTCGTTACACCTGAATTGAACGGAAGCATTTTAGAAGGCGTTACAAGAAACTCTGTTATTGAACTCATTAAAGACTGGGGTATTCCTTTATCTGAGCGTCGTATCTCAATCGATGAGATCTATGAAGCACAAAAAAATGGCACGCTAGAAGAAGCATTCGGAACGGGTACTGCAGCGGTCATTTCACCTGTCGGAGAACTATTCTGGAATAACGAAAAACTGACCATTGGTGGCGGACAAACAGGTGAAATTGCCGGCAAACTTTACGAAACGCTAACAGGAATCCAAAAAGGAAAAGTAGAAGATAAATTTGGTTGGATTGTGAAGGTAGACGAAGAAAAAGCTGTTACGACAGCAATTTAATAGAAGAGAAAGAACCACTTGCCATTGATGGTAAGTGGTTTTTTAAAAGGGTTAGGCTAGAAATGTGGATAGCAGTAAAAGTGGACAAAAACTGAAAGAATAAAGACGAAGTGATGGACTTAGTGAGAAAATGGAATGACTGCATATATTAAAATCACAAAAGGGTTTTACACTTTTTAACAAGCAAATTTGTACTTTCTATTAGAGAAGTTATACAAATTGGTATTTTTTTCATGTGGAAAATTCGTTATAATAGTGTAAAAAGAAAGGATGAAGGAATTTGCCAGACCTAAAACCACTCAAACCCTCTTATCAACTCCGATTATTACGCGTGCTCCATCTTAGATCAAAATTGTCCCCTGAGAATGAACAATAT
Source organism: Cytobacillus sp. FSL R7-0696 (assembly GCF_038006865.1). NCBI lineage: Bacteria > Bacillati > Bacillota > Bacilli > Caryophanales > Bacillaceae > Cytobacillus > Cytobacillus sp. FSL R7-0696. The sequence goes on from NZ_JBBOWA010000001.1 coordinate 3,991,794, forward strand.
CTCAAAATGTTAGAAAAAGGATATGAAGGAGAAAGTAAATGGCGAGATGATTTGCAGCAACTTTCACCAAAATTCCCCATTCTTTATGATGTATTGCTAGAAATTAATCATACATCCTTCCAAATTGATGCACTCTGTTTAACCCCTCACAAACTCATTGCTTTCGAAGTGAAAAATTATAGTGGTGATTTTTTGGTTCAGGACACTAAATGGTATTCACCAACAAACAAGGAAATTAAAAATCCCCATCTACAAATCCAAAGAAATGAAACCCTCCTACACCAATTCCTTACTAAGCACGAATTAAACATTGCATTTGATTATCTACTTGTTTTTGTTCATCCCGAGTTTATGTTATATGACCGTACAAAGAAACAAAATGTTATTCTTCCACCGCAAATTCCACGATTATTAAGAGAACTAAATCAAATAGACATTCAACACTCTCCATTTCATACAAAAATTGTTCACACTTTTTTGAGTCATCATAAAGAAGAAAAGAATTATGCTAGAAAAATCGATTATTGTACGGAGGATTTGGTAAAAGGAGTGGTTTGTCGAGAGTGCAGTGGGCAGATGAGGCGAGCGAGTTTGCGCAAATTTCATTGCTCAAAATGTAGGAGGAATATTTCATCTTATGATGCATTAAGTGAAGCAATCAATGACTTTATTATTCTTTTTCCATCAGAAAAAGTAACAAAGACGGCGATTTATGATTGGTGTGGAGGAGCAATCAGTAGTTCCGCAATACAACGATTCTTACAAGAGAAATATACACTTAATGGTGGTGGAAATTATTTTTATTATCATTAATGGGTTTTAAAAAAGAAGAAATAGTTGAATTATTTAGTAATGAAGTGAAGTAACAGTACCGTATAGATTGATCGGTATTCTGATGGGTTCAATCTACTAGTAAGCAGTTATAAGTTGAACAAAGGACTTTGTGCACAAAAAAATTTATATGACATCGCAAAAAAGGGGATAGTAAGTCACTCAATAGGAGAATCAGAGAAGAGCGCCTCGCAAAAGGGTTTAGCAAGTCACTCGGAAGGACAAACAGAGATGAGCGCCCCGCAAAAGGGATTAGTAAGTCACTCAGAAAGAAAACCAGAAATGAGCGCCTCGCAAAAGGGTTTAGCAAGTCACTCAGAAAGAAAACCAGAAATGAGCGCCCCGCAAAAGGGTTTAGCAAGTCACTCAAAAGGAGAATCAGAGATGAGCGCCCCGCAAAAGGGTTTAGCGAGTCACTCAGGAAAGAAACCAGAGATGAGCGCCCCGCAAAAGGGATTAGTAAGTCACTCGGAAGGAGAAACAGAGATGAGCGCCTCGCAAAAGGGTTTAGCAAGTCCCTCAGAAAGGAAACTAAAGATGAGCGCCTCGCAAAAGGGTTTAGCAGATCCCTCAGAAAGAAAACCAGAGATGAGCGCCCCGCAAAAGGGTTTAGCAAGTCCCTCAGAAAGGAAACTAAAGATGAGCGCTCCGCAAAAGGGGTTAGTAAGTCCCTCGGAAAGAAAACCAGAGATGAGCGCCCCGCAAAAAGGGTTAGCAAGTCCCTCAGAAAGGAAACTAAAGATGAGCGCTCCGCAAAAGGGATTAGCAAGTCCCTCAGAAGGGAAACTAAAGATGAGCGCTCCGCAAAAGGGTTTAGCAAGTCCCTCAGAAGGTAAACCAGAGATGAGCGCCCCGCAAAAGGGATTAGCAAATCACTCGTAAAGAAAATCAGAGATGAGCGCCCCGCAAAAGGGTTTAGTAAGTCCCTCGGAAAGAAAACCAGAGATAAACGCCCCGCAAAAAGGAGTTATTTAGCAATTTATTAAGAACCAAACACAAATGAAAGCCGAGCAAGGGAGTGCCCGGCTTTCATAAATTCGTTTAGGATAATGCGAAATACTTAGATAGTAGAAGAAACATCCTAATGAACCATAACCATAATCATCACTAGCTTTATCTTATCCCACTAATAATCAATTCAGCAGCTTCTTCAGCTGTTTTCCCGTCAACATTGATTTTTAGATGATATGGTTGATAATGAGCTTGTCTTTCTTTGTATAGATGATACATTTCATCAGTAGAAAGACCATTTAATTTCGGTCTTGTATCTTTAATCAATGGGTATCGGTCAAGCCACTTTTCCCATGAGAGCTCGATAAGGACAACGGTACTGTTTTGTAAACATATTTCGCGGTTCTTACTGTTTAAAAAGGCACCGCCGCCTAATGAAAGAATCTGTTTTTCTTCGGCAGATAGTTGTTCAATCAACTCGCTTTCAGCTTTTCGAAAAACTTCTTCACCATGATCAAGGAAAATTTTTGAAGTTGACATCTTGAACTGTTGTTCAATACGTTCATCCGTGTCGATTAAACCCCACTGTAATTTCTTTGCTAATTCCGTTCCTATGGATGTCTTTCCGACCCCCATAAACCCAATAAGTACAATACTCTTATCTTCCATAGACTGTCCTCCCGAATGTTATATAAATATCATATCATAACGTTTTATGTCGCAACATCGTTTCTATCCCATGTTTTTTATTTTCATTTCTATCATTTCATGTTATATTGACATCATATATTATAAGTTTTCACTGGGGGTGCCTTCACATAGAGGCTGAGATTGAATGCCGTTCAAAACCCTTTGAACCTGATCTGGTTTGTACCAGTGGAGGGAAGTGTGTCGATGTAGTCGTCCTCGCTTCCTTTTGGAAGTAGAGGATTTTTTTTATATATGAATAAATGCTAGGGGTGCCAAATACTTGGCTGAGATGAACCCTTTGAACCTGATCTAGTTAATACTAGCGTAGGGAAGCGAGTGACGTCATACATATCATGATGACCAAAGCCGCTTATACAAACTAGCGGCTTTTTTATTTTTATCGAAAGGAGGAAAGGTCTATGAATAAAATCCAAAAAATGACGATGACGGCAACGATTGCAGCCATCACTACTGTGTCGAGTAGTCTCATTTTTATTCCGATTGGAATAGCGAAAATTTTTCCGATTCAGCACTTGGCGAATGTATTATCTGCTGTACTTCTTGGACCATGGTATGCCGTTAGTCAAGCGTTTCTTTCATCTACATTGAGAAATATGATGGGGACAGGAAGTGTTTTTGCCTACCCCGGGAGTATGATTGGCGCATTACTTGCAGGGTTCCTTTATCAAAAAACGAAAAAAATTGGCTTCTCAGCACTAGGTGAAGTCGTTGGAACAGGAATGATAGGGGCAGTAGCGACTTATCCGATTAGTACATTACTTTTAGGACAAGAAGCCACCCTTTTCGGATTTCTACCAGCATTTATGGTGAGCTCGTTTACTGGAGCAATTTTAGGATATGGTTTATTAAGAGTATTAATAAAGAATAAAGCTATTGGAGGTTACATCAATGAAAACAGCATTAACGATCGCAGGTTCTGATTCAGGAGGAGGAGCTGGGATTCAAGCAGATCTTAAAACTTTTTCCGCCAATGGTGTGTTCGGCATGTCTGTCATTACGGCGATTACCGCTCAAAATACAGTAGAGGTACGATCGGTACAGGATATTGAAATCAATATTATAAAAGACCAAATAGAAGCTGTGTTTGATGATATCCAAGTTGATGCTGTCAAAATCGGGATGTTGTCATCTAGTGAGACTGTAAAAATCGTCGCAGACCGTTTAAATCATTATAGTCCAAAAGTGATTGTGTTAGATCCTGTTATGGTTTCGAAAGGTGGACATCATCTTTTAAAGGAACAAGCTATTGAGGCATTAAAAGCGAAGATGTTACCACTTGCGACTGTAATTACGCCAAACATTCCTGAGGCTGAAGTACTTTCGGGTATGACGATTCGCACGGTTGAAGACATGGAGCAAGCTTGTAAAAAGTTATATGAATTAGGGCCAAAAGCCGTCTTATTAAAAGGTGGACATTTAGAAGGAGAACCGAATGACTTATTATGGGATGGTCAAAGTTTCAACTGGTTTAATGGTAGAAGAGTAGAGACAAAAAACACCCATGGTACAGGTTGCACTCTCTCATCTGCCATTGCTGCCGGGTTAGCAAAAGGGGAAGAACTTATTGAGGCCATACAGTCTGCGAAAAATTATATTTCCATAGCGATTGAGCATAGCCTAGCACTCGGTCATGGGCATGGTCCGACAAATCATTTTTATGAGTTATACAACAAAGCAAAGATGGAGGAAAGATAATGGCGATTTCAAGTGAAGCAGTTGAGAGAGTCTTTCAGCAGTTACAAGAACAAACCCCACTCATTCATCATTTAACAAATACAGTAACTATTAATGATTGTGCCAATGTGACCCTAGCAATGGGCGGTTCACCTGTTATGGCCACCCAACTCTTAGAAGTAGAAGAAATGGCTATGATGGCAGATGGGCTCGTAATTAATTTTGGTACTATTAATGATGCAATGTTTGCGGCGATGATTAAAGCTGGACAAACAGCCAATCAAAAAGGGATTCCAGTAATATTTGATCCAGTGGGTGTTGGTGCAACCACTTATCGCACAAATAAGGCAAAGGAGTTAATTAGCACAATAAAAGTGTCCATTATTCGTAGCAATGCTTCTGAAATTTCAGCTCTTATTGGTAAGAATACAAAAACGCGTGGTGTTGATGCAGGGGCAATTGAAATGGCACCTGAAGCACTTGCAAAGGAGGCAGCCGAAGTTCTAAACTGTCTCATTGTTATTAGTGGGAAAGAAGACGTCATTACAGATGGTAGGCAATTCGTTGTGATTGATAATGGAGATTCCCTTTTGACGAAGGTAACTGGAACTGGCTGCATGACAGCTTCATTAGTAGCAACTGCTGCTGCTGTTTCAGAAAATTGGTTTGACGGGGCTGTTATTGGTATGGCTACTATGAGTCTAGCAGGGGAAATCGCAGCAAAGAGCTTACATGCCGGTGAAGGGTTAGGTTCATTTCGAGTGAAGCTAATGGATACGATTAGTACAATGAATGCAGCCACTTGGCTAGAAGGAGTGAGGCAAAACTAATGGATTACCGTTTATATTTAGTCACAGATGATAAAATAGCAAACAATGAATTATATGATATTGTTCGAAGTGGTGTAAAAGGTGGTGTGACCATCGTTCAATTAAGAGAGAAGACAGCGGATGGTCAACCCTTTTATGAAAAGGCGAAAACATTACAATCTATATTAAAGCCATTGGATATTCCACTGATTATTAATGATAGAGTAGACATCGCTTTAGCGGTAGGTGCAGCAGGTGTGCATGTGGGACAAGATGATCTGCCATGTGCTGTCGTTAGAAAGATTGTTCCTGATGATATGGTAGTTGGTATCTCTGTATCTAATGTAGAAGAAGCGAAACTTGCTCAAGAACAAGGAGCAAATTATGTTGGAATAGGTTCGGTGTTTCCGACAATTTCTAAATCTGATGCTGATTTATTAGCACCAGGTATGCTCGAGGAAATCATTGCAGCGATTGATATTCCTGCTGTCGCTATTGGTGGTATTCAACTAGAAAACATAAAAATGCTTAAAAATCGAGGGTTAGCAGGTGTTTCTGTTGTCTCAGCAATTAGTAAATCTAAAAATCCAGAAAAGTCAGCTCGAGATTTACTTCAATTATTCCTTTAGACCTAAAAAATATCATAAGTGTAGTTAAAGAGAACTTATTCCATTGACAAGATACTATTAATATACTAAAATTACTTTTGGTTCGAGATATTTCATTTTAGTGTATTTCGGATAAATTATTACGACATTCGGAGGTCTTCACATAATGGCAAAAGTTCTATTTGTAAACGCAAGTGATCGTCCAGTTGAAGCTGGAATTTCTGTAAAAATGTATCATGCATTTTTACAATCATATAAAGAATCAAATCCATCAGATGATATTACGGAATTGAATCTTTTTGAAGAAAACATGCCTTACTATGGTAATGATGCAATCAATGGTACTTTTAAAAAGAACCAAGGGTTGGAATTAACTGCTGCAGAAGAAAAGGGTGCGGCGTTAGTTGAGAAGTATTTAAATCAGTTCTTTGATGCTGATAAAATCGTTTTCGCATTCCCACTTTGGAATTCAACTGTACCAGCTCCATTGATCAGCTATGTTTCTTACTTAGCTCAAGCAGGTAAAATGTTTAAATATACTGCTGAAGGTCCAGTAGGATTTGCTGGCGACAAGAAAGTGATGCTTTTAAACGCTAGAGGTTCTGATTATTCACTAGAAGGTATGGCTGCTGGCGAAATGGCAGTTAACTTAGTAAAAACAATTATCAGCCTTTGGGGCATTACTTCTCCTTCAGAAGTTGTGATTGAAGGACATAACCAATACCCAGATCGTACACAAGATATTATTGAAGAAGGATTACAAAACGTAGCTAAAGCTGCTGCTCAATTCTAATTCGATACGAAAGCATCTCTATATTTTAGTAGAGGTGCTTTTTTTGTCTAAAGGAAGTTCTAAAAGTTGTATTGAGGAAGTCACGGTCGCTCATTCTTTGCGTAAACCTTGAATAAACTTGATTATTATCACAAAACTCGATGATGTGTAAAGAGGTTAGGATTCAAAACAGGAAGACATTTTAAACAAGCTAAATAGATAAAAACGTATTCGCAGTTAAATAGATATATTTTAACTACAAACATGAATGATGGCTGAGGAACTATTTGTCGAATCAGTACCCATTTGTTACGAAAGATTACTTGCGTATCTTAAAGTAGAACAAAACAGAGTGAGGAATGGCCTCACTCTGTTTGTTATTGTTTTTCAATTTTTGAAGGATTGTTTATTTTATAAGGAACTGCTTCTTCTACTTTATGCTCTTCATCGACATCGTCTTGGGCTTTTGGTAATTTCTTTTTGACGATTTTGCCATTAAAGGAAAGTTTGTTTCCGATAGCTAATTCTTGTTTTTTTAATGTTTTAGAGTGACTGCACCAAGCTAGTCCAATAGGTAAAGGATCGTCTTGATGAATTACAACCTCATCGAGCACAATGACTTCATCATGGTCCTCAGTGAAATGATTATAGCTTAGCGCAAATTGCTTCACAATTGCTGAGAAAGCCACCTTATCTTCAGGAAGTTGGATTTTTTTAGCTGCTTCTTTTTTCTTTGTTTTTGTTTTTGTAGCTGTGGTTTTCGGCGGTGTTGGCGCTTGCTCTTTTGTTTTTTCGTCGGCCTGTTTTTCTTCTATTTGTGCGGTGTTCGGTTGTCCAGCAGCATCAAAAGCTTCTTTACCAAAGTTGCCCGCTTGCATTTCTTTTAAATAAGCGGGATGAATGCAACTTAGTTTTCCATCTTGGAACTTGATTACAATGGTGTAATGATCATCTTCTTCACCGTATGCTTGATAGCCGACAATTTCTACTTTGCGTTGATGGGTTTTTTGTTTAAACCAAAACGCTTTCTTGGCAGGCAGCTTCCATTCTTTTAACTTAGTTTCGTATTCTTCTTCAGATTCAAACGGTTGAATCTCACCTTGAGGTGGGAGATAATTAGTTTGATTCGCATCCTCGATATGAGGTAATGTAATAGCCATGATTGGATCTCCTTTCCTTTTTTCCATTATTAATTACTATAAAAAGGTTTAAGAATGGCGAAATAGAATATATTTAGTTAATATAACGCATATGAGCAAAAAAATGAACTATTTAAGGAGTGTTAAAAATTATGACGGCCTATTCTAGTCGAAAAGAGATTCCCGTAGAAGAAACTTGGAATGTCACTGATATTTATAGTGAGGAGTCTGAGTGGCAAAAGGATTATGATTCCATTCAGTCATTAGCGCAGGAGTTAGCTGGGTTCGAGGGGGAAATAAGCGATGGACAAAGTTTATTTCAATTTCTGAGGAAGCAGGAAGATTTATCTTATTTGTTTGGTAAAGTCTATGCTTATGCGATGTTACAATCAGATGTTGATACAAGGGATAGTCGTGCTCAAAGTTTATTAGATCAATCGAAACAACTAAGTGTAAAAGTGAGTAGTGCAACTTCTTTCTTTATGCCGTTTTTACTTAGCTTAGATGAAGCGACATTAAAAGCTTATATTAAAGAAGAAGAAGGGCTGCAATATTTTGAAGAAGACTTACTCGAATCGTTTCGTTATAAAGCGCATGTGCTCTCAACTGAGCAAGAAAGTTTATTATCACAACTCGGTGAATCGCTTTCTGCACCATCAAATACATATAATATGATTAATAATGCTGATATTGAGTTTGGACTCGTAACAAAAGATAATGGTGAAAAAGTAGAACTTACACGAGGAATGTATGCGAAATTAATTGAAAGTGATGATCGAGAAAAGCGGAAAGAAGCGTATAAGGCGTATTATAAGCCTTATGTACAACTTAAAAATACAATCGGCTCGACTTTATCAGCAGCAATCAAGAATAATGTTACAACCACAAGAATAAGGCAGTATCCTTCTGCATTAGAAAAAGCATTATTTGGTGATAATGTTCCGAAAGAGGTTTACCATAATCTAATTCAGTCCACAAGAGACCATTTGCAAACGATGCACAAATATACAGCATTAAGAAAAGAGTTATTGCAGTTAGATGAATTAAGACAATATGATTTAAGTGCCCAGCTTGTGAAAGATGTCGATATGCAGATTCCATATGAAGAGGCATTTGCGACGATGTGTAAAGCGTTAGCGCCACTAGGGGAAGAGTATATTTCTACATTGCAATCGTTTAAAGAACATCGTTATATTGATGTAAGAGAAACGAAAGGAAAGCGCTCGGGTGCTTATAATATGGGCGTATATGGTGTACACCCTTATATTCTTTTAAATCATCGTGATGATCTTGATAGTATGTTTACACTTGCGCATGAATGTGGCCACGGTGTTCATAGTAAATGGAGTGCCCAGCATCAGCCGCAAATTACGGCAGGCTACAGTATTTTCGTCGCTGAAGTGGCATCAACTGTAAATGAGGTACTTTTAATAAAATATTTACTTGATCACGAAACCAATGAAGACGTCAAACGACATTTACTTAATCATTTTATTGATCAGTTTAAAGGCACTTTCTTTACACAAGTTATGTTCAGTGAATTCGAATGGAAAACGCATCAATTAGCAGAAGAAGGTAAAACGTTAAATACAGAAGTATTTAATGGCATTTATGAGCAGCTATTTAAAGATTATCATGGGGAAAGCCTTGTGTTAGATGAAGAGGTGAAATATGGTTGGTCAAGAATTCCGCATTTTTATCGACCATTTTACGTATATAAGTATGCGACAGGTTATGCTTCAGCCATTCAATTAGCAACGAAGATTTATAATGGCGATGAGGAAACATTAAAGACTTATCTTGAATTCCTAAAAAGCGGAAGTTCAGAATTTCCATTAGACTTATTAAAAAATACAGGTGTGGATTTAACGACGTCAAAACCGATTGACGAAGCGTTACAAACGTTTGAAGAGCTTGTGGAAGAGTTCGCAAGCTTAAGCTAGAACGAAAAAAGACGGAAAGCATATTGCCTTTCGTCTTTTATCCATGATGGAGGAAAAAATATGCAACAAATGATAGTGATTGGAGCAGGCATACTAGGTGCATCTACGGCTTACCATTTAGCGAAAGCAGGTTTTAAGGTGACGGTGATCGATCGGCAAGATGCAGGGCAAGCAACAGAAGCAGCTGCGGGTATCGTCTGCCCATGGTTGTCACAACGTCGAAACAAAGCGTGGTATCAGCTTGCTAAAGGGGGAGCAAAGTATTATCAACAATTAATTCCAGCACTTGAAGCAGAAACTGATCAAGACACCGGTTATAAAAAAGTAGGTGCGATTAGTCTACATCACGACGAAACAAAAATTGAAAAGATGATAGAAAGGGCGATAAAAAGGCGAGAAGATGCACCAGAAATCGGTGAAATCAAAAGCTATAATCAAGAAAAAACGAGAGACGCCTTTCCGCCACTGTCGCACGATTTTCAATCTGTATATGTGAGTGGAGCGGCTAGAGTAGATGGGCGTAAACTTAGGAAGGCGCTGCTTAAAGCCGCCGAACTATATGGCGCAGATATCATCCATGGTGAAGCTTTTTTAGTAAGTGAAAATGGTCAACTAGAAGGGGTAAAGGTGAATGGAGAGCTATTACATGCAGATAAAATCATCGTAACCGCCGGCGTTTGGGCAAGGGAATTATTAGAGCCAATAGGGCTCAACTTTCAAGTTAGTGCTCAAAAAGCACAAATTGCCCATCTTCACGTACCTGATTCAGACACATCTGAATGGTCTGTGGTTCAGCCGCCAACAAATCATTATTTACTCTCTTTTGAAGATGGTAAAGTCGTTGTTGGTGCGACACATGAGGATGAACATCCGTTTAATACGAATGTGACAGCGGGGGGCGTGCTTGAAGTATTATCTAAAGCGTTGACTGTGGCCCCTGGTTTACAAGCAGCAACTCTTGTTGAGACAAAAGTGGGATTTAGACCGTTTACACCTGGTTTTTTACCCGTTATAGGTCAAGTTCCTGGGTACGAGAAACTATATGCTGCCAATGGTTTAGGAGCATCTGGATTAACATCTGGTCCGTATTTAGGTGCGCAATTAGCAAAGCTTGTAATTGGCGAGGAATTAGATATTGATATAGCCCTATATAATATTAATGACGCCTTTAGGTAATAAAAAAAGAGGGAGGTGCAAATATAAGAATATTATAGCACTTACCTCTTTATCCTATTGATGAAAGAATATTAGCGAACATTCATATCCGATGGATCTGGGCCTTTTCTTTCATTGCGATTAAGTTTATTAATGGTTTCCATTTGTGCTTGCGAAAGCTCAAAATCAAAGACATCGAAGTTTTCTTTAATTCTAGAAGGTGTAACTGACTTAGGAATAACAATTGTATCGTTCTGCAAATGCCAACGAAGAACTACTTGGGCAGGTGTTTTTCCTACTGAATTGGCTATTTCTTTAATTGAATCAAGTTGTAATACTTCCCCGCCTTGTTGTAAAGGGCTCCATGCCTCAACATAAATATCATGTTTGTTACAAAATTCCTTTAATTCGTTTTGTGATAAATAGGGGTGACATTCTACTTGATTTAAGACAGGTTTGACTGAACACTCATTTAATATACGTTCTAAATGTTCAATATGAAAATTGCAGACGCCGATCGCTTTTACACGACCATCTTTATATAATTTCTCTAGTGCTTTATATGTATCTACATAAGTATCGAATTGTGGTGTTGGCCAATGAACCAAGTACAAATCAACATAATCTAATCCTAACTTTTCTAGACTTTCGTCAAACGCTTTTAATGTCTGTTCATATCCTTGATCCGTATTCCAAACTTTTGTCGTAATGAATAGATCTTCTCTAGCAATACCAGCGTTTTTAATGGCTTTGCCGACACCTTCTTCATTTTGATAAATCATCGCTGTATCAATGGAACGATACCCAACTTCAATGGCTGTTTGCACAGCAGCGGTTGCTTCCTCATTTTGCACTTGCCAAACACCAAAGCCAAGTTGGGGCATTTCTACTCCATTGTTTAAAGTAATTGTATTCATGTAGTACCTCCTTTAATGTTATGGTCATATTATGGCATATGATGTAATTTTTGCAAAAAGAAAAGCTTCGTGACTAGAAAAAAACAATAAATGCACAATAATTCAAACTTTTTGTTTTTATCTGTACCCGTTTCCATGTATCATAGAATGAAAGGAAAAAATATAGAAGGATGGTTTAAAGATGGGAAAGACTGCGCTGATAGCAGGTGCAACAGGCCTAGTTGGGCAAGAATTATTAAAATTATTACTACAAGATTCGTATGAGAAAGTGATTGCTATTGTTAGAACACCGCTTCATATGAAACATGAAAAATTGATTGAATTAGTCATTGACTTTGATTATTTAGAAGAATATGCCGAACATTTTTGTGTTGATCACGTTTATTGCTGTTTAGGAACGACCATTAAAAAAGCAAAAACAAAAGAGAAAATGATTAAAGTAGATGTAGATTATCCTTATACGATGGCAAAGTTAGCGAAGAGTCATGAGGTTGAACATTTTGTCATTATAAGTTCTATCAACGCAAATGCCCGTTCTAAATTGTTCTATCCAAGGATTAAGGGCTTACTAGAAGATAAACTAAAAACATTGTCATTACCTGCGTTATCGATTGTAAGGCCTTCATTGTTAATGGGTGAACGATTAGAAAAGCGTAGAGGGGAACTGGCGGGTAAAAAGCTGTATCAACTTTTGTCGCCATTATTGAATGACGAGAAAAAAATGAAATATGCCATTGAAGCCAAGCATGTTGCTCAAGCAATGAAATGTATCACTGATATGGAGAAGCAAGGTGTTTGTATTTATTCTTCAGAGCAACTAATGAAGATTGTTCAGTCTCAACAAAACATATTGTCAAAATAGGGGAGGAGTTGACGTCTGTTTTGGAAAAAATGAAAACTATTTCAAATGAACTACAAGATTGGATTATTGATACATTAAAACAAGGAGTAAGTCCATTAGCTATTACGAATGGTCTGATTAAAAAAGGATTTGATGCTAGGTTTGCCTATGAGACAATGTTTGAAATTGCGTTTGCCAGTTCAGATATTAAAGGTGCCTCAACTTATCAATATGAACCTGTCTATTTAAATGAACAACCTCATACCATTGTGGTAGATAATCAAATGGTGTTTGTTCGCTCTAACTTTATAAAACCAACGATTATCCAACTAGACCATGTATTATCAGATGAGGAATGTGATTTTCTCATTGAACGGGCGAAAAGCCGCCTTCAGCCATCTAAAGTCATAGATGCGAATTCTGGAGCAGAAAAAGCCGCTGCTGGTAGAACGAGCAAAGGGATGTATTTTAAGCTTCAAGAAGATGATTTTATTGCTCGAATTGAAAAACGAATCAGTTTGCTGACCTCTTATCCAATTGAAAATGGGGAAGGTTTGCAAGTATTGCATTATGAAGTCGGTGATGAATATAAGTCTCACTTTGATTTTTTTCCGGAAAACCGTGTAGACAATCGTAAAGGCGGCCAAAGAATAGCGACGATGCTAATCTATTTGAATGATGTCGAATCAGGCGGTGAAACGATATTTCCAAAGATTAATGCTTCATTTACCCCTAAGAAAGGATCTGCTGTCTTTTTTCACTATAGTAATTCTCTAGGTGAAGTCGATCGCAAATCATTACATTCAAGTTTACCGGTACAAAGAGGAGAAAAGTGGGTGGCAACCAAATGGATTAGACAAAAAAGGATTGATTAAAAGCGTGGTGATGATATAAATGTGGGTGCTGTTTTTTATCATTGTTTTTTTATGTAGTATAGCTTTTTGGATTGATAGAAAAAGGAGGCATCATCCATATTTGCCTCCTACTAATGTAAATATGAGAGAAGATAAAAATGTGATGATGGGTGATAACAAGTATTTAAATGGTGGAGAATGAAGATGAAACTATGTTGCGGGTGCAACAATTTCAACCTTCATCCGGTCTGGATCTTCAAAATAAACAGCATAATGCCCTGTACCACCAGCGAAGGGGTGCTTATCTTCATAGAGAATTGTAACATGATTTTCTCTTAATTTTTCTGTAATCACATCAACCTGCTCTCGTGACTGTGCATGAAAAGCTAAATGATTAAGGCCAACACGACAACGATGATAGGGAATGTCTAAATATTTCTCTTCTGCTTGTACAATGACTAAATAACTGTTCTCTATTTTCCAACTTTGTCCGTACTTCCATGTTTGAAAACGACTGTAACCCAGCTCTGTTAGTAATGCATCCCAAAAAGCTACACTACGTGAAAGTTCTGACACATACAATTCTATATGATGAATCATTCCTTTAGACATTGGTAATGCCTCCTTAGCTTGCCTCATTAATCACTTGATTCCACAGAGAATGCTCATCTTCATCCACCTTTTTAGTTAACTTATACGGTATCAATAGCAACATCATCTTGTAGAAAAGTTACGGTGTTACTGCATAATAATCGATTAGACCGTTATGTATTTGAACTTCTTCTAATTGCGAGCTTTCTATATCCGTTATAAGGGGTAACTAAATTTAATGAGCAGGTTTCGATTAACACCCCTATTTTTTGTCTTTGTTAGAAATCCAATCGGAAGGGCAACAAGTGGTTTTTTTTCTACTATCCTTTTACAACCACAAAGTTTCTCATTATAAGATTGCTGTCACAAGATATCAAATCAGCGTTCTGTTGACACTCTGTTAAATAGAATGTGAAGGCAAAAATATGAAAATAAAATTATTTTTTAGTGCAAGTCATGTGTTCATCAACTCAGGAAACATCCCCCCAAATAAATTGGGGGAAGCCTTCATTATCACTATATAGACCAGGCGGCAAATCAACAGGCCGTTTCACACCTGCAGTCAGCGTATTATTTCTCAAGCTCAGCTTTTAAATGATTAAGCCTTTGTAGTTCTTCTTCAATTTCTTTCATTCGTAATTCTTGTTTCTCAACTGAACGTCCAAATGACTCTAACTTTTCGATATCATCTTGTAAGCGCATATAGTCCATTTTTAACTCTGCTAATTGGTTTTCAATTTCCTTTAATGTCATTTACTCTCCCCACCTATGTATATAATCCTTTTTAGTTTAACGTATATCTTCACTGGTTACTAGTAAATGGAGACATAATGAAGACGCTTCTGCATATAGATGGAGTAAGGGAAACGTAAGTCTTTACTTCTTAGATAAACCGGAGGAATGAACTTCACCATTTATGGAGGAGGATGATTCCGATCGAAGCCGATGTCTTGATTCAATTACTCGTGTTAATTGTCATGATGATCGATCTCGCCAAAGAAGAGAAGTAAAGCAGTGAATAATAAAAAGCGAGACGCTATAGTCTCGCTTTTTATTATTGCTCATCTTCTTTGTTTTCTACATAAGGTTCTTCTTCATAAGCTTTTAAATCACCGAAAGTAGTCATAATGCCTTCTTCATCAAGTGCTTCTTCATAAGCACGTAACTGTTTAGTGTCAAAAATTTGAATGTTTTTGCCATCGATATCCGTTCCCACACTATTCTCGAACTCTTCTGTATAGCCAACATTTTCACCGGAATTAAGATACATTTTTTCATAATCTGTTGGGGCATCGTATAAATCTGACGGTCCATCTGAATTCCCCCATTTTGCAACAGATTGCCAGCTATCTTCTTCATCAAAACCGTTATTATCATCATGTGGTACCTCGACATCGGCATTAATGACTTCTTCTTCTATTGGTCTGTACTCATTTAAGTTCTGTTGTTGACTATGTTCAATGCAAGTTGTTGCTGTTGGCAATGCCTCAAGTCGGCTTACGGGAATCTCTTTTTGACAAACTTGACACACTCCATAAGTTCCTTTTTCTATAGCAGTAAGAGCTGTGCGAATTTCATCAACTTCATCTCTATAATGATCGTCTATGGCTAGGTCCTTTTCTCTTTCGTATAATTCAGTCGCAGAATCAGCTGGATGATTATCGTAATTAGATAATTCGCCTGAAAAACCAACATTATTTTGTTCCTCATGGAGTCCGAAATGATGATTTTGCTCTATTTGTTGTTCATTTTCGTTTAAAGATTGTGTTAACAATTTTTTAAAATGATGTAGTTGTTCAGCAGATAACATAATGAAGTCCTCCTATCTTTGTTGCTTATATTGTCAGCGGTTTGTCTCTTTATTATGTAAGGTTTATTCAAAGTGATTTGTGTTTCATGTGTTTGGTTTTTTAAGGAATAAAATAGTAGGCAATCTGTGATAGGTGGGATGATTAATTTTCTTATTAAATACTCCTCAGTAATTGAAAGAATCAGAAAGATACCTTGTGCTCGCCAATTTTATGCAGATTCATTTATGAGATAGGCGAAGCGTGTTATAGTAGAGTGAAGTTATACCAAAGGATGATGAACAATGACAGACTTGACAATGAAGTTCAAAGAGAAAATTCATTTTCAAGAAAAGATTACATTTAATAATTTGGACGAAGTTCTAAGAAAAACAACAAATATCTTCCCGTTTGAAAACACGAGTATTATGGCGAGAAGCACAACACCTATTACAAAAGAATTAATTGAAGAAACTTGTTTAAACAATGGATTTGGTGGTGTTTGTTATCATTTGAACCCTTTGCTTTTTTATGTATTAAAAGATGAAGGATTAGATGTAAAATTAGTAAAAGGGAATGTCTATGATCACAGTAAACAAACATGGTCAAGTACTGGGGACACGCATGTATGTATCATTCTCACTAAAGAAAATAAACCTTTCTTAGTAGATACAGGTTTTGGCAATAATTTACCTTTAAAAGCTGTACCGTTAGACGGTGAAGAAGTCAAATCAGCGAACGGTTTTTTTAGAATCACATACAATAACGATGAATATATTTTAAATATGAAAAAAAACGGTGTACATGATTGGAAAACAGGGTATAAATTCTCTTTGGCAAACACTATACAATCAGAAGATGAATTAACGACCATACAAGACACCATTATCCATAGTGAATCCTCACCTTTTAATAAGGGTTATCTATTCACATCTATTAGAGAATATGAAACGATTACGTTGACAGAAAGTTCCTATACCCTAAATGTAGGGGGGAATATAACGAAAAGAAAAGTAACAACAGCTGAATTTTTACAATTAGCTAAAGATCTATTTGGGATTACAATAAAAAATAAATAAAAAACTGGAGCCTTTATTAGGCTCCAGTGCGAATGAATTATGCGAACAATGCCAGTTCCTCTTCTATTTTAATGCGTATATTTTCAATGCATTCCGGCAAGTCTTTTCCAAATATCCTTTGTCCGTTTACGAGCGCATATGGTCTCATTTTGCAAAGACCACATAAGTTTTGACAATCATAGCTCATAACAGCTACTTCGGGATATTTTTCTAATAGTGCTTGCAACGCTTCTTCTGACAAGAGGTTCATGTCGCAAATTTCTAGTAATATTAAACCCATGGTTATCACACTTTCTTTCGTCTCACAAAGTACTAGATAAATACATGATTTCATGTTATTTTATTTTTATACCTTTCAGTATAAAAATGCATTGACTTTTTGTAAAGCATAACAGATTGGAGTAAAAAAATGAACATCAAAGAAACATTACGTCAGCTATTAACGAATAGTGATATCTATCATCAAGAGCCGATGTCAAAACATACATATATACAGGTTGGTGGCGAGGCGGAAATTTTCGTGCAGCCAAGAAATACTGAAGACGCACAAAAGGTTGTAAAATTTGCCTTCGATAAAAAGATTCCTCTAACCTTACTTGGAAAAGGAGCAAATGTCATTATTAGTGATCATGGTTTACCTGGAATTGTGTTAAACCTGAATCATTTTAACGATATTGCTGTTAATGAAAAACAAATAACAGCAGGTAGTGGCGCTGAAATTATTCATGTTTCTCGTACTGCTTATGAACACGGACTAGATGGGTTAGCGTTCGCATGCGGGATCCCAGGAAGTGTAGGCGGTGCGGTATTTATGAATGCAGGGGCATACGGTGGTGAAATCTCGAATGTATTAACAAAGGTCATTGCTTTAAATACGGAAGGTGAGTTATTAACGCTAACACCAGAAGACTTTGATTTTGCTTACCGTACAAGTGCATTTGCTAAGAAAAAGCTAATTGTATTAGAAGCGACATTCACGCTACAAAAAGGAAATCAAGCAGACATAAAAGCAAAGATGGATGAATTTACCTTTGCGAGAGAATCGAAACAACCACTAGAGTATCCTTCTTGTGGTAGTGTCTTTAAACGACCTCCGGGATACTTCGCTGGGAAGTTGATTCAAGATAGCGGCTTACAGGGCTTAACGGTTGGGGGCGCGCAAGTGTCGACGAAACATGCAGGTTTTATGGTGAATATGAATGAAGCGACTGCTAGTGATTATATTCAGCTCATTCATCTTGTACAAGAAAAGGTCTTTGCCAATTTTGGTGTGAAGCTAGAAAGAGAAGTACAAATTTTAGGGGATTATGAGGAGAATGAAAGGGGAAAGAATCATGAGTAAAACAGATTTATTTAAAGAAGTCATGGGTAATTACCCTACTGGTGTCACTGTTGTCACAATGATGGACGAAGAAGGCACCCCTATCGGTTTAACGGTGAATTCATTCGCTTCTGTTTCATTAGATCCAATGTTATTATTGTGGTCAATTGATAAAAGAGTATCTTCTTATGAGAAGTTCACGCAAACGAAAAAATTTGCTGTCCATGTATTAGCTCATGATCAAGCAGAAGTTTGTTCATTATTTGCTTCAAAAGGTCTTGATCGTTTTAAAAATACTGATTGGTCTGAATCAGCCAATGGATTGCCAATTATTGCTGATTGCGCTGGTGTATTTCAATGCGAGATGCATGACACAATTGAAGCTGGCGACCACAGTATTTTAGTGGGAAAAGTAATTGATATAGAAAGCAATAAAAAAGAACCGTTATTATATCATAAGCGTAAATTCGCAGGTATCCCTGACAGTTTTTATGAGTGAAATGAATAATTTACATAAACAGGACGGACAAAAGCCAAAAGCACCGTTCTGTTTTTTTATTATATAGTTTAGTTTTTAGGGAGGGTAAAGATGGATACAGTGCTTCAAATAGAAAATGTCTACTGGTCAAGAAATCAAGAGCTCATCCTAAAAAATATGAATTGGCAAGTAAATAATGGGGATCATTGGGCAGTGCTTGGTTTAAATGGTTCAGGAAAGACCACATTATTAAATATGATTATGGGCTATATTTGGCCAACTAGTGGACAAATATCAGTATTGGGTCATACATACGGAAAAGTAGACTTACAGCAAGTAAGGCAATCCATTGGATGGGTATCCTCTTCTTTTCAAGAGAAGATTCGTCCATACGAGCGAGTACAAGATATTATTGTAAGTGGGAAATACGCATCTATCGGACTTTATGACGAACCTTCAATGGATTGAAGAAGCAAATGAATGGTTAGAGCAATTCCATTTAATCCAATTACAGAATGAAACTTATCAAACTTGCTCTCAAGGTGAGAAACAAAAAATATTAATCGCTCGTGCCCTAATGGCCCATCCAAAATTGCTCATTCTTGATGAACCAACAACGGGACTAGATTTTGTTTCTCGTGAACAGCTGCTGGATTCAATTGCTCGTATCTCAAAACAAAAAGAAGCACCGACCATTATTTTCGTTACCCATCATATTGAAGAAATCATTCCGATTTTCAATAAATCTCTATTAATCAAAGACGGTACGGTATTTAAAAGTGGAAATACATCTGAGTTACTTACGAGTGAAACATTAACTGATTTTTTTGGCATAACAGTTGAAGTAGACAGGCATTCAAAAAGAATGTCTTTGAAAAAAACATATTGACACAAATATGAAAATAGTGGTAATATTCAAAAGACGCTATTTACAAATGAGAGGAGGTAAGGACGATGAAAGCAAGAGTGAAGGCATTCATGAAAACAAATTCATATTCGTCCCTACCTTTTTTTCGATAATGCTTTATTCTTTTAATGAATGGAGGTATGGCAACACGTTCATACCTTAGAAGAGAAATGCGGCCTCTTTATGGGGACCGCATTTTCTTTTTTTGGAGAAGAAAATAGGGGAGATAAACAGAGACTTGCCATGTAAATTTCCGTGCAAGTCGAGTTTTTCTAATAGATAGTTGAATAAAGATAAGGGGATGTTAAAGATGAACAGAAAACAAAGAATATTATTATTAAAAAATCAGCGTATAGGTTGTGGGTAGAGGAAACAGACAGCAAGAGAGGAAAGGTTGTGTAATAAATGTTTGATGTGTTAAAGAAACTCGGTTGGTTTTTTAAAAAATACAAAAAGCAATACGGTATCGCCGTTCTATTATTGATGTTAGCTACTGTATTAGAAATTATTCCACCGTACTTAATTGGGGTCATTATTGATTACATTACAGAAGGTGAAATGACACGTGATTTACTTATTCAGTATGTAGCGGTCTTCTTAGGTATTATTATTTTTAGCTATATGTTAAATTTCTTTTGGCAATACGGTCTATTCGAAGGATCCGTCAACTTGCAACGATTAATGCGGCGGAAATTAATGAGCCAATTTCTGTGTATGACACCGACTTTTTATGAAAAAAATCGCACCGGAGATCTTATGGCCAGGGCGACCAATGATTTGAATGCCGTCTCGTTAACCGCAGGATTTGGGATTATGACGTTGATTGACTCTACTTTCTTTCTCGGTGGTATTATCTTAGCGATGGGCTTCATGATCTCGTGGGAACTTACTTTTTTCGCCATGTTACCTGTCCCAGTTATGGCCATATTAATTCAATATTATGGCAAACTTGTCCATGAAAGGTATATGAGAGCACAAGATGCTTTTGGCGAGATGAATGATAGTGTTTTAGAATCCGTCTCTGGTGTGAGAGTTATTCGCGCCTATGTGCAAGAGAAGGCAGATGAACAACGGTTTGCTGATATGAGTGAAGATGTTTTTGAGAAAAATATGCATACCGCCAAGATAAATGCTTTATTCAATCCAATCACAACAATTGGAACTGGTATTAGTTATATTGTCGCACTCGGTTATGGATCAGTGTTAGTGGCTAATGGAGACTTATCTGTTGGGCAACTAGTTACCTTTAATGTTTATTTAGGATTAGCGGTTTGGCCAATCTTTGCTATTGGTGAGTTAATCAATGTGATGCAACAAGGGAACGCTTCTTTAGACAGAGTGCAAGAGACATTAAATTATGAAGCGGATATCATGCCGCCAACAAAACCTTTAGCAGTCGATAAGCCCCATATTTTACAATTCCAAGAGGTAACCTTTCAATATCCTACGAGTAAAGTCGTTAACCTCTCAAATATTAATTTAAGCTTAAGAAGTGGTGAAACGTTAGGAATTGTGGGTAAAACAGGCGCAGGGAAAACGACCTTTATTCGCCAATTGTTGAGGGAGTATCCTTTAGGAGAAGGAGGAATATCTATTGATGATATCGACCTTTCCCAACAGACGAAAGAACAAGTATTAGATTGGATTGGCTATGTACCACAAAGTCACGTGCTTTTTTCTCGAACAATTAAAGAAAATATATTATTCGGTAAAGAAGATGCCACAGACGAAGAAATAGAAAAAGCGATTGATTTGGCTGCTTTTACAAAAGATTTAGCTTATCTTCCGCTCGGGTTAAATACGTTAGTAGGTGAAAAAGGTGTTTCCTTATCAGGGGGACAAAAGCAGCGGGTATCGATTGCTCGCGCATTAATTAAAGATCCTGATATTTTAATATTAGATGATTCCTTATCTGCTGTAGATGCAAAAACAGAGTCTGCAATTATTAGCAATATTCAAAGCGAAAGAGCGGGAAAAACGACAATTATTACAACACATCGTTTATCAGGTATTCAACACGCAGATCAAATTATTGTTTTAGATAATGGTGTGATTACACAAGTAGGTACACATGATGATTTAATTAATGAAGACGGTTGGTATAAAGAACAGTATGTACGCCAACAGCTAGAGGGGGCCAATTCATGAGCACAGGCAAACAATTATTATCGTATGCGCTAAGGTTTAAAGGCACCATTTTACTCGGGTTGTTATTTCTATCCATTGCAGTGTTCACTGACCTAGCGGGCCCCTTTATTGCTAAACATATCATTGATAATCATATGACAGTCGGCCAATTTGACTTTACACCAATTCTATACTTACTCATTCTATATTTCTCGTTATCAATTTGTACGGCTATTTTCCGTTATTTTATGTATTTACAATTACAAAAGGGTTCAAATAGAATTATTCAAGCATTAAGAAAAGATGTATTCAAGCATATTCAAACATTACCAATTGGTTTTTTTGATCAATTACCATCTGGTAAAATTGTTGCAAGAGTGACAAATGATACAGAGGCAATAAGAAACTTATTTGTGCAAGTACTTTCGAGTTTTGCTACGAGTGCCATTTCTATAACTGGTGTCTATATTGCCCTATTCATTTTGAACTGGAAAATGGCTTTAATCGCACTCGTTATGATACCAATCGTTTATATTTGGATGATTCTATATAGAAAGTATGCTTCACAGTATAATGACGTGATCCGAACAAAAATTGCTGATATTAATGCAATGATCAATGAATCCATTCAAGGGATGACTATTATTCAAGCTTTCCGTCGAGAAAAACAAATGACGAAAGAGTTTGATGAAATGAATGAAGAACATTATCAATATGAGAGAAAGCTAATTATTCTTGATTCTGCGACTTCTCATAACCTTGTAAATACGTTAAGGCTACTGTTATTTACATGTTTTATCATTTATTTTGGGACACAATCATTTAGTGGTACACAAATAGTGACAGCTGGAACACTATATGCGTTTGTTGACTATTTAACAAGACTTTTTAATCCGATTACAAATATTGTGAATCAATTTTCGCAAATGGAGCGTTCACTTGTAGCCGGGAATCGTGTATTTGAAGTTTTAGCATTAAAAGGTGAGAAGGTATCTAATGAAAAGATACCAAAATATAAAGGGCATGTGGTGTTTGATCAAGTATCCTTCGCATATAAAGAACCTGATTTTGTTTTAAAGGATATTTCATTCCAAGCGAAAAAGGGAGAAACGATTGCGCTCGTGGGTCATACAGGTTCAGGAAAAAGCTCGATTATGAACTTATTATTTCGCTTTTATGATCCAACAATCGGTAAAATTTATATTGATGGAGTGGATATTACGACGATACCACGACAAACGATTCGTGAACATATGGGGATAGTTTTACAAGACCCGTATCTTTTTACAGGGACTATTGCTTCGAATGTAAGTTTAAATCAACCTAATATTACAAGAGAAAGAGTGGAGCATGCGATTCAGTCAGTTGGTGCTGATCGAGTGCTATCACATTTAGAAAAAGGGATAGATGAACCGGTAATTGAAAAAGGAAGTACTTTGTCTTCCGGTCAAAGACAATTAATCTCGTTTGCACGGGCGCTCGCTTTCGATCCAGCGATCCTAATCCTCGATGAAGCAACATCAAATATCGATACAGAAACGGAAGAAATTATTCAAAACGCGATGAATGTTCTAAAACAAGGAAGAACCACTTTTATCATCGCTCATAGACTGTCTACAATTAAAAATGCTGATCGCATTTTGGTGCTTGATAAAGGTGAAATCAAAGAACAAGGCAGTCACGAAGAGCTCATTGCAGCAGGTGGCATATACGAACAAATGTACGAGATGCAAGCGAAATCTTTACAAGCATAAGAAGAAAAAACCAATCTGAGTATAAATCTTAGATTGGTTTTTTCATTTAACTAATAAATTAAATGAACTATGTTCCAAATATTCAATAGGAAAGAAAATAATAAATGCACAATTAAGAGTAAAAAAAATCTTGAGGGAAAAGTTAATAACAGAGGTGATTAAGATGAAAAAAATGTTGATCTTACTTTCTTTCGCACTATTACTATCATTTGTTTCAACAGCTTCTGCACAAGGACTTCCTCAAGTGGAATTGTTTGATGTGGAAGTCAACGACGTTGTAAAAAAGCGACCCCCTAATGAACAAATACAACAAGAAGCAACATCTATTCTTCAATCAATCAATGGGATATATGTGAAAATTAATCCTATGCCTAAAGACGGCTATATGGTTCGTATTCCGTTGGCACCATCATTGACCGTAAAAAACAAATGGTTTAATGATTTTATCAACGAAATGGTATTAATTATTCCTGAAGAAGAAGAGCCTTATATTATGTTATTAGATGACGAAAATCATCCCCACTTCCTCATAGCACAACGAGATTTCTACCAAATAGTGACACTTATAATTGGCGAATCAAACAGCTTAAGATGAAGATGACAAGATTAAAAGCTACCAAAGAAGAAGCAATTGTGAACATTATTGTGGATTGCTTCTTCATGTCGTTGTTGTATACTCAGAAAAATGTTGGTTTTTTAATATAGGAACGGTTTGATAAATATTTAAACGGCTACAATGCTTCACATCTTTTTCAAACCCTCTTTCTCTTAATTCTATTCCACTTGTACAATCCCATATTAATCTACTAAGTGTTGACTTTGAATGCTGAAAAGCGCCAATACACACTTGCACCTCAGCTGATTGCTTTCCTTCTATCCTAGAAAGGATGGCACCAGCCCCTAAGTAGTCTTCCATTGCAGGACGAAGGGAGTCTTCAAATTCTTTCACGCCATTCCATACTTCTCCACAAGGAACAACAGTAATATTAGCGTTTAATGAAGCGGATATTTGACTTGCAGCTGATGCCACTGCAGAAGCGTTTAATAAAGAGCCAATGAATAAAGCTGGTATATGGGAGGCAATCCAAGTACAAAAGGCACCATTTAAAGAACTCAAAACATATTTTTGCCTATCATGTGAGTGATTAAATGTAACAGGTGATAAAGTGGGTGCATCTAATCTCGCTGCCTCAGCTCTCCCAAGAATATATTGCGCTCCCAATGATTGTGCGTATGCTTTGCCATTTAAATGAGGGGGATAGGGATATATGATTGCTCCATAATTTAAACCCGTTACAACTGTAGAAGAAAAACTGAGGACATCAACAATAATCACAATATCTCCTCGATTTGCTGCTTCTCTTGCACCACGTTTTCCCCATTCTATCTGACATTCAGGTAAGTATGAAATGATTATTCTCCTCTTTTCTAAAAGCCTTTATTTTGCTGCATTTGCGGTTAAATAGTTTAAGATAACATTTTTCATTGTTACTAGTTGATGATGCGCAGGTAATTCCGGTTCAATTATATTCGTTTTGCTTTGTACAGCAAGTTTAAGTGTTATATCAATACAGTTTAAGATAAGAAACAATTCCTGCTGCTTTGTTATTCCATGGTTCGGTGCTAAATCTCATGCATCTTTTAATGCAACTAAAATACTTACTATAGTTATTTTTGAACGATAAAAATGAATCCGTCATAATGTACCTACTGACGAATGTAAAAACACAGTAAATTTTATAAAAGCACACGTTTTTATCTTGTCAAAGGTAGATGCGCATTATATAATTTAAAGAACTATAACGTTGCACTTTATCTTTTGGTTAATTACCTGAAGAAATGTTAGACAATTGTAACGTTTCACTTTCAAAAAGGGAGTAATGGAATTGATTAATTGTTTAGTAAAATGCGTTACTGATTGAAAGCTTATAATTCTAAGGTGAAAAGAAGGATAAATAATTTTAAAAAATAATTATGTAAAAAAATTCTTTACCATTATTTCTATCATATACTATTATAGTTTAGTACGATTACAAACAACAGTTATTAAACAATATATAAGAAGGTATAGGTGACATAGCTAGAATGCTTAAAAAATATGCTCTAAAAATGGGTATAGGAATGAAGAAAATTCATTTATCTACTAATGAAGAAGAATATAAAGAAGGCCATATTATTGAAGGTGGCATAAAATTTTTTGGTGGTCTCATCCCACAGAAGATTAGAAGATATGATATTGATCTGATTGCTTGCAACCAAGAAAATGATAAAGAAGAAATTGTGAGATCTCACTCTGTATTTTGTTCGATTCCTGTCCAACCGAATGAGCAGAAAGAAACAGTATTTACATTGGAAATTCCCTCAGCAAATGAGATGAATGCTAAAGATAATGATTATTATATTCAAGCCAACTTTATGCTCGATCATAAATTAGAGCAATCAGTAAGAGTTGCAGTGAAAATTAGCCCAAATTAGCCCATTAGCAACTATGTAAATTAAATAATCAAAGGATAGAGCGATCATACAATATGATGGCTCTTTTTTTATAAAGGAATAAAAAACGCTTGCAAATCGTAATGATTACGTTTTATACTATGGGATGTAATATCTGATTGTTTTTAGTTTTTATAATAGGAAACGGGAAGGAGATAAAAAATTGAGAGTTAAAATCACACTAGCTTGCACAGAGACGGGTGATAGAAATTACATTACTTCAAAGAATAAAAGAAATCATCCAGATAGAATTGAACTGATGAAATATTGTCCGCGGTTAAAGAGAAAAACTTTGCATAGGGAAACAAAGTAGAGAATGTAGAAATAGAAAAGGAATGGTGAAAGTTGGCTAAGAAATCTAAAATAGCAAAAGAAAAGAAACGGCAAGAATTAGTGAAAAAATATGCAGAAATTCGGAAGGAACTGAAAGAAAAAGGTGACATTCAAGGTATTAGAAAACTACCGAGAGATTCGTCCCCGACAAGGTTAAAAAACAGATGCGAAATAACCGGAAGACCTAGAGGTTATCTTAGAAAATTTAAGATGTCTCGTATAGCTTTTCGCGAATATGCACATAAAGGTCAAATACCAGGTGTTAAAAAATCGAGTTGGTAATCCACTATCCTTATTAGATGGGAGTATATAAACGAAAGATAAGAAGAGTATTTTTTTAATTCATAAATCGTAATCATTTTGATTTATAGGGGTGTTTAACAATGAAAAAAATTCCAGTGACCGTTCTTAGTGGTTATCTAGGTTCCGGTAAGACAACATTATTAAATCATATATTAAATAATAGAAACGGTTTAAAAGTAGCAGTCATTGTAAATGACATGAGTGAAGTAAACATCGATAGTGAACTTGTTCGAAAACAAGGAAACTTTTCTCGAACAGAGGAAAAATTGGTGGAGATGTCAAATGGATGTATATGCTGCACTCTTCGAGAAGACTTACTTATAGAAGTTGAACGATTAGCTAAACAGGGTGAAGTAGATTACATACTGATTGAATCTTCAGGTATTAGCGAACCTGTCCCTGTAGCACAAACCTTTTCTTATATCGATGAAGAAATGAATATAGATTTAACTCGGTTTTGTAAATTAGATACGATGGTAACGGTGGTTGATGCGAATAGATTTTGGCATGATTTTGAATCAGGAGACACATTATTAGAACGAAAGGAGGCAGTTGGGGAAGAAGATGATAGAAATATCGCTGATTTACTCATTGACCAGATTGAATTTTGCGATGTGCTTATATTAAATAAGTGTGATCTAGTAAATGATATAGCCCTTGATAAATTAGAAAAAGTGATTAGAACACTGCAGCCACAAGCGAAGATTATTCGTACGGTAAATAGTGAAGTAAATCCGAAAGAAATTTTAAATACTGGGCTTTTCGATTTTGACGAAGCCAGTCAATCTGCAGGTTGGTTACAAGAGCTCTCGATCGGTCCTTCTGATCATACGCCTGAAACAGAAGAGTATGGCATTTCATCCTTTGTCTATTACCGAAAATACCCTTTCCATACTGAACGTTTTAATACTTGGTGTCAAAAAATGCCATCACAAATAGTTAGATCAAAAGGGATTGTTTGGTGCGCGAGCAGAAACAACTTAGCTATATTAATGTCACAAGCTGGTCCTTCTGTAATGATGCAGCCCATATCCTATTGGGTAGCATCACTACCAGAGAAGGAAAAAGATGAGACCTTAAAGGAAAACCCTAATTTGTTAGATGATTGGGATGTGGAATTTGGTGATCGTCATACTAAACTTGTGTTTATTGGAATGGATATTGATGTAGATTTAATAACAAAAGAATTAGATGACTGCTTGTTATCACCAAGTGAGTATGATGCCAAGTGGGATGAACTGCCAGATCCATTTAGCTGGACAATCAATAGTTAGATAAATCGGTCCAGTTATAAAATATGTTAATGTTGTCGAGGAAAGAAAAATTATTTTCTTTCCTCGTTTTTATTTTTAATAGGAGTTTTCATAGATACTGTTACGCATTTTAGCCTTTGGTATTAGAGGTTAACTAATCATTACAAATGCATGAGTACATGATATTAGAATGGACACATTAATAAAATACAATTTCAATACTGGTGGTGTCTTATGGATCTGATTACAATATTAAATTTACTACTATTGGCCTTCTTGATCTTTGCGACCGGTTTTTTTGTGGCAGCTGAATTTGCTGTTGTCAAACTAAGAATGTCACGGATTGATCAGCTGATTGATGAGGGGAATAAAAAAGCAATGACTGTCAAGAGGGTAGCAGATAACTTAGATTATAATTTATCAGCTTGCCAACTGGGGATTACCGTAACAGCTTTAGGACTTGGTTCCCTTGGTAAGCCAACCGTTGAGAAGATATTATATCCTGTTTTTGATTGGTTAAATCTTTCACAATCATTATCATCAGTTCTTTCATATGCCATTGCCTTTATTTTAGTAACAATTCTACATGTAGTTGTCGGTGAAATGGCACCTAAGACCTTAGCGATTCAATTTGCCGAAAAAATGAGCTTATTATTAGCGCCCCCTCTTTACTGGTTCGGAAAAATCATGTTTCCTTTCATTTGGTTACTCAATGGAACATCACGTGTGATATTACGTATGTTTGGCGTGCCGGCAAAAGCAAAAGAAGACTCATATACGGAAGAAGAATTGAAAATTGTCATGACCCAAAGTTATAAAGGCGGTGAAATCAACCAAACCGAACTCGAGTATATGGAAAATATTTTCTCCTTTGATGAAAGGGTGGCCAAAGATATCATGGTTCCC
This sequence comes from Cytobacillus sp. FSL R7-0696, assembly GCF_038006865.1. Taxonomy (NCBI): domain Bacteria; kingdom Bacillati; phylum Bacillota; class Bacilli; order Caryophanales; family Bacillaceae; genus Cytobacillus; species Cytobacillus sp. FSL R7-0696. The sequence goes on from NZ_JBBOWA010000001.1 coordinate 4,020,331, forward strand.
AGAATTAATATGGCTGTGTTCGAGCAGAACATGACAAGGGAAGAAATTGCGCAAATGATGATTGAGCATCATTTTACAAGATATCCTGTGATAGAAGACACAAAGGATCAAGTGATCGGCATCGTTAATGTTAAAAAAATGTTGACCAAGATGGCAGGCAAAAGGGAATATCACTTGGCTGATTTTATTCAACCTATTCCGTTTATTTTAGAAACAACAAAAATATACGACGCATTCATCAAAATGCAAAAAATCGGTGTTCACATGGCGATAGTTGTGGATGAATACGGTGGTACCTCTGGTTTACTTACGATAGAAGATATTTTAGAAGAAATTGTTGGTGAAATTCGCGATGAATTTGACGAAGAGGAAGTCGAAGAAATTGAGTATCGTGCACCTAACAAATACTGTATCTCTGGACGCGTTTTATTGGCTGATTTAGAAGAAAAATTCGGGATGACATTCGCAAATAGTGATCAAATTGATACATTAGGTGGTTGGATTCATCAAAAATTAGCGGGCATGGCAAAAAAGGGAGATGTCGTGGAAGAAAACGGTCTCACTTGGACAGTAATGAAAGTAAAACAACTACAAATCCAAAGAGTACAATTAGAAGGACTTCATATTGGAGGTGAACCCAAAGGGGATTGAGAATGGACGGTATGATTATTTTAAATCTATTTCTTGTTGTTGTGTTTATTATTTTAACCGCGTTTTTTGTTGGTGCAGAGTTCGCTATTCTTAAGGTGCGAATGTCACGAATTGACCAACTGATTGAAGAAGGAAATAAAAAGGCTAAAATATCGAAAAAAGTGGTTGTGGGGCTCGATTATCATTTATCGGCATGCCAATTAGGAATTACTGTTACCGCCCTCGTACTCGGTGCATTGGGTGAGCCAACAGTAGAAAAAATTTTACATCCTGTTTTTGAACGATTCGAAGTATCTAAAGCAACAGCCACTTTATTGTCGTATTTCATTGCTTTAGCGATTGTCACGTTTTTCCACGTTGTCTTTGGAGAATTAGCTCCAAAGACATTGGCGATCCAATATTCAGAGAAGATGACATTGTTACTTGCTCCTCCATTATATTGGTTTGGGAAAATAACAAAACCGTTTATCAAATTCTTAAATGGAGCTTCGCAAAGTCTTCTAAGATTGTTTGGTGTCGAACCGTCGAAACATGAAACAGCGCATACAGAAGAAGAAATAAAGTTGATTGCCACACAAAGCTTCGAAAGTGGTGAGATTAACCAAGCAGAACTTACTTATCTAGAAAATATTTTTAGTTTTGATGAACGAAAACTAAAAGATATCATGATTCCTAAAGCAAGTATCATTACACTTGAAAAAAACATGAGCCTTGCCGTATTATTAGATATTTTAGAAAAACACGCTTTTACTCGTTATCCTGTTAAAGACAAGATAGATGGAAGGATTAAAGGTTATATAAATGCAAAGGAGTTATTAACGAAAAGTCTAGTGGATCAAAATATATCTATCAGTGATCTTATTCATGAAATTCCAAACTTTCTAGAGACTTCTCCAATTAAGGAAGCCTTACTAACGATGCAAAAGACAAGAAAGCATATGGCACTTATTCATAATGAAGAAAAGCAAGCCGTTGGTATTGTCACAATGGAGGATGTTCTAGAGGAAATTGTTGGTGAAATTGGTGAGGAAGGCAATAGGGTAAACTAACATTTATATGATTTACCTAATGCGTGAGAGTTTAAGACCGACCATAGGCCTCGTATGGTATCGTAATTAGGATTATCATCTTTTATATTTTTGATAAGAATGATACTAAACAATAGTAAGTGGTATGATCTTGTGCAAAATATATGCAATATCATAGCAGAAAAATCCCTCGCTCAACTATAAGGTAGTAGGTGAGGTGAGCGAGATGTATCAATCAATTCTACGAAACAACCGGGCATTCAGGTTTTATTTACTTAGTAAAAGTTTCACAAGTTTAGGTAACATGATGATAAATATGGCTTTATTGTTTTTTGCTTTCTCATTAACGGGTTCATCTAGCTATGTAACTGCTATGGTTGCCGCTCAAGTGTTGCCATATTTGTTATTTGGATTAATAGGGGGCGTATTAGCGGATTGGATTCCAATTAAGAAATGGCTTATTCGAATGGAAATTATTAAAATACCGATAATCATGGTAGTGATTGTTTTATTTTATACTCAGCAATTACAGTATTGGCAACTTATTTTTCTCTGTTTATCTATACATACAATAGGTTGCTTATATGACCCTGCGAGTAGAGCGTTATTGATGAAAGTGACGGTTGAAGAAGAGAGAACGACGGCCAACAGTTTAGTTGACTCTATTACAAGAGGCGTTGTTATAGTAGGACCCATTGGAAACCTCATCATTTTAGCTATGATCGGTAAAATACATTTTTTTACATTTTCGATAGTTAGCTATCTTGTTAGTGCAATATTCCTTTCTTTTGTGACGGTTTACATTCATAGTGACATCAAAACGAATCATCTAAAAATTCACAGGTCCTTAATGGAATTTTTTCGCTGGTTAATACAGCACCATATTCTTAGGAAAGTCATTTTCATCACTGTTGTGATTGTGTTTTTCCATACTTGGGTCTGGCAAGTTGGATTATTTTTATTAGTAGAACAGTTGGTTACAAAGGGAGAAGAATGGTACAGTATTTTAACCAGTTGGTATGGCCTATTTGTCATTGTTGTTAATGTAATCATTCCTTTATTTATCAAAAGGTTCACCATGATGCAATATGTAATTGGTTCCTTTATTTGGGGAGCTGGCATTAGTATCGTCGGTTTAGTTAATGGGCTCCCGTTTTTGTTTATTGGTGTGTCCATCGCAGCGATTGGTCTACCGATTTCAGGGCTTGCTAGAGTTTATTTGTTACAAAAACACCTACCAGACGAGATGTTGGGCCGAGGCTTTAGTTTTAGCGCATTTACTTTATATTGTGCGAATGCCTTTTCCTTATTATTATTTGGTTTATTCTCACATATTGTACCAGTAAGATTCCTCTATGCAATATGTGGCCTTTTTATATGTCTCTTCACATTTTATTACTTCGTGAAGTTGTTTCGAAATGTTCGAGGTGAAATGCCATATACTCTTTTAAAAAGGCGATTATAGACAGCAATGGATGAAAAACCTGCGTTCAGAGCCGTATCGAGAATAGTCGTATCATTCTGTTTCAATGAAAACAAACTTCTTTGCAGACGATAGATTTGTAACCACGAATAGGGCGAAACCCCGACGATTTCTTTAAAATAATGAGAGAAATAATAGACATCCCAATCAATAATTGTTGCCATGTCCTTGAGGGTCCATGGTGATTGATAGGCTTCTTTTAATGAGGAAGTGACTTTGTAAATAGCAGGTGCTACGGTTTGATAATGCTCTGTTGGTAGCTGATGGTTATTCGTATGTATCGTGTGTTTTAATAGAAGGATCGCTAGCTGTGTGTAGCTGTTCTCAAGGAATAAGCGAAACATCGGCTGTTGATCGTCTTCTTCTAGTGTCATCATTTCAATTACCAGCTCAATCCATTTCGTGATCATTGGATTGAGCTGAATAACCGCTGCAAATGCAATATCAATAGGTTCAACACCAAAAGATTCATTCACATCTTTTAAAAAAGAAGGGTTGATTTCAATAAGAAATTTTTGCTTTTCAACAAATAATTGCTGATGAGGTGTAAATGGATCAACCATAATAAATTGATTAACCTTTAGTTTTTTCACTCTTTGTGATAGATGGTAATGAATGGGTCCGTTTAGAGCATATATCAATTTATACGAAGCATCTGAACGTAATAAGCTTTCTTGTTGAAAGGTGTTTTTATAGAGAAACAGTCCCTTTTTTGAAGGAATTAATACATTTCCATGTTGCATAAGAGCTCTCCTATCTTAATCATAGTTTTCCTCATGATTACCTTCTTTAAAAATAGTGGCAGCGTCTTGTTTTGTCCATTCCGGAATACTCATTTTCGGATTTTTCTCAATGTAATTTTTCACCATTCGGTAGCCTTCAGAATAGCCGTACAATGGTGGCAGTGGATCAAATCCGCCATAAAGAATCTCATTAGAGTGCTCGAGTGTTCCTGTTTCGAAATGAGGTGAAGCATAATCCCATGCCTCTTGGTCATAAATCTCATTTGTATTGATCATTTGTTGATTAGGGTAAATGATCTCTTGAAACATCACTGCCTTTCCTTCAAAAACCATATTATCTAGGACAGTCCATTTCTCAGATGGCTCTCTATATGCAGCTTGCCAGGCACTATGATGATATTCATGAGCGAGTGTAACCTTAAAACGATCGATGGAAAGGTACTCGTCAAACAAAATGAGAATCTTATCTGATCCTACTGCCATTCCAAAACCAGGGTAGGAAACAGGAAGTAAGCAGACATTGATTTCCTTTTCTATCGGTAAGGCAGCAGCAGAAAGCTCTAATGCTTCGGATAAGCTATCTTTTACTTCCTTACTATTCATCCGTTCGATGGCTCTTTGTAGTTTGTCGAAATTCTCCGGGTTATGTGACAATACATCTTCAGCGATATGAAGAAATTCGCCGTCAAGAAAGCAATCATTATAAATAGGATCAATGACCGCTTCTTTATAATCTGCGAATATAGCATCTTCTTCATCATGATCTTTTATGTACCTTTCCATTAAATGTTGGATTTCTACAATATTAAATGATTGTCCGTTTTCAGTTTGGAAAGACCAGTTCGTTTCTAATTTTTCATTCCTACTCATTTCAGAACACCCGCATAATAAAAACAACACTGTTAAGCTAAGACAAAAATAAGGAAAACGCATAGATACCTCCGATTAAAATTTCCGCCCAATGTAGCTAGCAGAGACAGGGTGTAAATTCAATTCTCTCGCCCATATAGACAACTGGCCGATATGATGAATTTCATGGGCAATTATATGATGAAGAATCGCAGTCACATTTTGGTGACTAGAGTCCCAAGGAATAAATACTTGTTTATCTATAGGTACATCATGAGGAAAGGTAGCGCTTATTTCAGTTCTTAGTTGATTTGATAGATATTGAATACGATCAAGTGTCTGATAGTCACTATAATCAAATAGTACATCTTCTTTTCCATTGATACACCGTAGCCAGCTATACTCCACATCAATGATATGGAAGAAGGTATAAAGAATACTCCTGACACCACCGACCTTCTCCTTTAATAGTTCATCAGGAGGGATGTCTTTCAACAGTGTCAACCATTCATCTCTCACTTGCCAATTGTATTGAAAGAACTGGAACAAAATCATTTCACTCCTCTTACAAAATTACATTTTTTCCAAAATATGATACTATTAATTATAGCAAAAAAAGTAAAAGGAAGTTGAACAATTGCAAAAAAAATAGGAAATACAGAAAATAAAATAGGCTACAAATTATAAATTGACCAGATAATCACCTGTATCAAATTTCCACCTGTTTTTTATTGCAATCGAAATGTAAGGTAAAGCATGGAGAAAAAGGGCGTGCTCTTTTTATTTTCAAATGGATAACTGAAATCTCGAGAGAAAGACATTCATGCCAAGCAATTTCAAAATAATAGTAATCACTATTTCGTTTTACAAAAAAGGCATTGTTTCTCGCCAATCTTGTTCTATAGAATGGGATGTGAGGCCGTTTAGCAAAGTGTGTTGGTTCTATATCCATAGAAACTGGACTTCTCGTTTGTTTATTTAATGCCTTTTATCTTTAATCATAAAGACTTTCATATTGAAAGGAGTGATTGCCATGTTCACAATGAATCTAACAATAATTGCATGTAGGTGTTTAGGGGGATTCTTTTACTTAAGGAGAGAGTAAATGGAAATAAGAGCTTATAGACCAGAGGATGAAATAGGTTGGGTGAGATGTAGAGTACTTGCCTTTTTGGATTCAGCTTATTATGACAATGTTTTAACTGCAAAAGAGCATTACGAAAATCAAGCGATTGAACTTATAGCTATCACGGACCAAACAGTTGTCGGTTTGATCGATGTAGAATATGAAAATGAAGAAAGAAGTGTTTGTTTCCAGGGGAGTGGACTCGGTGGCATGATATGGCATATCGCTGTCCATCCAGATTACCGAAGACAAGGGATTGCGCGCGCATTACTGACAGAAGCTGAGCGAATAGCTCGTAAAAAAAACATCCATCGGTTAGAAGCGTGGACGAGAGACGATAATGGAGTCAACAGTTGGTACCAGCAAAACGGATTTACTAGTGATTACTCCTATCTTCATCTTTATATCAATGAAGAAGAGGGTAGTGATGTCATTTATAGCAAAGATAAAAATATCCTACCAACGACAACCTTCGCGCATTATGTCGGTGATAACAAAGAAGAAGTGAAGTCACAGTATAAGCGAGCATATGAATGTTTTTGTTATGAGAAGTTTCTGTAAAACCAAATCTATTATAAGTATGATAAAGATTAAATAGAAAAAAGAAAAGGCATGTTGGATGTTTCACACCATGCCTTTCGCAAATTTATAGTTCCCCATTTTTAACTCTCTCAATAACTGTAAATAAAGAAGTATAGATTTCGCGTACTTCATTTTTTTGGTCCTTATTAACCTCAATCTTATAACGTAACTTCCACCCCTTGTACCCATCTTTTATAGAGACGTATTACAGACCAAAATAAAATTACTATCATCATTAATCTTTTTTGCTGCTATTTCATAGGAAATCCGTCCAGAAAAATCTCTAAACAGAACTGTACCTGCTTTCGATTGTATAAAGAAGAACGGAAGCTTTCTGTTTTTCTTTAAATAATTGGATATAGCCATCTATCGACTATAGTTAAATACGCCTCTGCATTTAATACAGCATCAAATTTTATTTGATCAATGGCTGATAATTTTTCTAATGATACCGGCGTAAAATGAACTTGCACTTCTAAAAATTCCGGTGTTTTTCCTAACATAGTAATATAAAGAGATGTGCCATCAAGTAATTTTTAACCTCTTGTTTATTTATTGCTACATCCACTTATAAAAGCTAGAAAGCCACAATTTTCAAGATTAACCTATTCATAACTTAATAGTAAAAGGTTATACTAGGTTATACATTGGTATATTGTAACATTTTTGTCAATAAAATTAGAAATGGGTGATATTATTGATTAAGCAAACAGCTATAGAAACAGCAGAGAATTTTATTGAAGCATCTTTCCCTCGATGTGCAAGTGCAGTATTAGCTGGAAGTGTTGTCAGGGGAGAAGCGACGGCAACTTCTGATTTGGATATTGTAATTTTTACAACATGTAGAGAGTCTTATCGCTATTCTTGTATAAAAGATGATTGGCCTATCGAAGTATTCGTCCATAATTACAACTCCTATCGTGCGTTTCTCCAAAGTGATTATGAACGAGCAAAACCTTCCTTAGCAAAAATGATAACGGAAGGAATCATCTTGAAAGAAGATGGAATGTTTAAGAAAATAAAAAAAGAAGCTGCTGACTTGTTATACCTTGGAACAGCATTATGGGATGCAAATACGATTGAAATGAAACGCTACTTTTTAACAGATGTATTAGACGATTTATCTGGTTGTAAGGATAGAGCAGAAGGTGTATTCATTGTGCAAACATTGGTTGAAAGATTAGGAGAATTCTATTTACGAACGAAAGGGCAATGGATAGGCGACTCAAAATGGTTATTGCGAGCACTAAAAACCTATGACCCTCATTTTGCTTCCAAACTAACCGACAGTTTAGAAGAATATTATAAGAAAAATAGCAAAGCGGGGTTAATCGCACTTACTTATGAGGTGTTGCTTCCATATGGTGGGAGATTATTTGCAGGCTTTTCCCTAGGTAAAGAGAAACATGAGGGAGGAGCAGAATAAAGAATGTCATTATACTCCATTCTTAGCGTAAGAAGAGTGGAGATTGTATAAAGGATTTTTTATTTGGATTTACGTTAACTATAAGTATCTAAATTTTCTGAATTTTTTTCGAGTCTTATAGAGAAAGATAGGGGGAAAAGCTATGGTAACGACAATATATATGGTTAGACATGCAGAATCGCCGTTTATATTTGGTGAGGAGAAAACAAGAGGTTTATCACCAAGGGGAAGAGAAGCAGCAATTAAGGTCACTGAGGTTTTAAAGGATAAAAAGATTGATAGAGTCATCTCTAGTCCATATACACGCGCAATCGAGACTGTTCGAGAGGTTGCAGAAAATAGGCAGCTACAAATCAAAACATATGAAAATCTAAGAGAAAGACCAATTAAGGGGCTCGATTACCATGCAGAAGAAAAGGAATTATTATCCGCCATTGAGCAGTCATTTAAAGACGAAAATTACTGTTTAGTTGGAGGAGAATCCACAGTTGCTGCGCAAGAACGTTCTATCCCAGTCATAAAAGAGATTTTAAACAATTACATGGGAGAATCCATTGTCATTGGAACACATGGAAATATCATGACGATTATAATGAATTACTTTCAAAAACAGTATGATTTTCAATTTTTTCAACAAACGACTAAACCTGATATTTATGAGATGATATTTGCTGAAGAGAAACTGCTAACGGTTAATCGCCTTTGGGGGAAAGGTCACCATGAAGAAAAACAATAAATTACAAGCTGTTTTCTTAGATAGAGATGGCACAATTGGTGGCGATGACACCATCCATTATCCTGGGGAATTTAGACTCTTTCCCGGTGTAACAGAAAATATAAGCAAGTTACAGGAAAAGGGAATAAAGGTTTTTGCTTTCACGAACCAACCAGGAATTGCGGAAGGATTAACGACAAAAACGGCATTTATTCACGAATTACTTTCTTTCGGATTCGATCAAGTGTATATTTGCCCTCATGCCCCTGAAGCGGAGTGTAAATGTCGCAAACCAAATCCTGAGATGCTCCAGCAAGCAGCAGAAGATTATAAGCTTTCCCTAGCTCGAACCGTCGTAATTGGCGACCGCTGGAGTGATATGGTTGCCGCTTCAAAAGTAGGGGCAATGAAAATCTTAGTCAAAACTGGGGCAGGAAAGCAAACATTAAAAGAGCACCAGGAGAGACTCAAAGACATTGAGTTGGATAAGGTGGTTGAAGGGATAGAAGAGGCCATGAACGTTATTCATCGAGAGTATATATAAATGTTCGATATGTACGGAACGCTATTGAAAAGTATCTATAAGATAAATTAAGGGTGGAAATAGTATCCCCACCCTAACAAGACATAGAACCAGAACCTTATGAAGCTTGATTTTATGATGTTGTACCATTTACTGCTGTTCTTTCAAAGTAATTTTTTCCTTTTGGTTTTGTTTCATCACTTTTTTTACTATGATTGCTATCACAAATAGGGCCAATAAGATTAAAGTGATAGTGGCACCCGGAGGCGTACCATACTCATAAGATGTAAATAAACCACTTAACATACCAGTCAACGCAATAGGTATCCCTAATAGAATTGTGCTTGCGAAGCTACGGCTCAATCGCATAGAAATGGCTGCAGGAAGAATTAAAATGGCGGATACGAGCAGGGAGCCAACTATAGGCATAATAATAGCAATCGTTACTCCGGTTAATACATTAAAAGCAATCGACATCGTTTTGATTGGTAATCCAGCAGTAAACGCTGTTTCTTCATCAAATATTAAAACGTACATCGCCTTACGGAAAATGATATACAGTATGACGATGATTCCCGCTAAGAGGTAGAGCATCCATACTTGTTGTGTGCTAATTGTTACGATAGAACCGAATAAAAACTGATTGATATTAAGTGTAGTTCCACCTTGGTTCAAACTCATTAAAAACAATGCTAAGGCCATCCCGCCAGACATTAAAATAGCAATTGAAACTTCTGAATAGGTGCGATATAACATACGTAAGTATTCCAGTAAGATCGCAATGATCACCACCATGATAATGTTCGTCCAAGTCGGATTGATACTAACTAATAATCCAAGTGCTACACCAGCTAAAGAAACATGAGCTAGAGTATCTGCCATCAGAGACTGTCTCCGTAGTATGAGAAACAAGCCTAGCATAGGGGCAATTAAAGAGATGAGAATCGAGGCTTGGAAAGCTCTCTGCATGAATTCATAGAGAAACATCTCCAAGGCAATTCCTCCTTTCGAACAAGTTCAATATGTTTATTACAATAATTTCGTAATTCGTCGTGGTCGTGCGACACCATCAGAATTGCTTTTTCGTGTATTTCACTTTGATGTCGCAATAATTGGTAGAATTCCTCCCTTGATTTTTTATCCATTCCCGTAGTAGGTTCATCTAGAACAAATAAGTCCGGATCTGTAGCAAATACACGTGCGATCGATATTCGTTGTTTTTGGCCTCCTGATAATTCACCAATTTTTTTATGACGCATTTCCCATAATCCTACAGATTCAAGGGATCGTTTCACTTGATCTTTATCCGCTTCAGTCAACTTTTTAAACCACTTGCCCCTTTGATAGAGTCCTGATTGAACTAATTCTAAGACTGTACTAGGAAAACCAATATTAAATGAAGATACTTGTTGGGGAACATATCCAACCACTAACTTCTCACCATATCGATTAGTAGGAGACTGCGTAACTTCCCCCATAGTAGGCTTAAGCAATCCTAAGATATTACGTAACAAAGTTGTTTTTGCGGCGCCATTTTCACCGGTTAACATGACAAAATCACCCGGGTTTAGCTCAAATGAAATATTTGTTAAGACGGGTTCTTTTTCGTAGTGGAAAGAGAGATCATCTACTTTTATATAGAACACTTTTTCATCTACCTTTCTTCATTTTCCAAAAATAAGGTGGAAGGATTGCAGGATCGTCTATCTGATTTTTTATCTAATAGATAGAAGTTAAATTAACCAGATGGGCAAACTAGAATGATGCAAATCCAAACCTTTGGTTAGTTAGCCTTTTTTTAAATAACCGCCTTCACCAATTGATCCTAATGTACACTAAGTTGCAATGCTTTAAGGTTATGACGCATAGCTTCAATATAACCTAAGTTATTTTCTAATAATTCATCAGAAAGTACCTCTAAATCATACAATACAGCTGTGTCTGTTCCTGTCTCTGATGCAACGGTTTGAGCAATGGAGGAGCTCGCTCCTTGTTGATAATAAATCACAGGTACGTTATTCTCTTCAACTAAATGACCGATTTCAGCAATACGTGATGGACTGGGCTCAACTTCTGTAGATAATCCCCCAATCGCAATTTGTTCTAGGTTGTAACGTTTCGCTAGATGGCCAAATGCCTGGTGTTGCACGACAAAAACACGATTTTTCGCATCTTTTAAAGTAGTTTGATATTCCTCATCTAGATCCTTAAGTTCATTCATAAAGGATTCAGCATTCTTCTCATATATTTCTTCTCCACCTGGATCTGCCTCAATTAAGGCATCACGAATCGCTTTGATTTGATTTTGTGCTAAAACTGGATCAAGCCATATGTGAGGATCTTGTTCTTCATGATCATCAATTAACACAGATACAGGGTTAGATTCTGCCTGAATATGATGTTTATCATCATAAAGAACAGCCTTCAATTCGAAGCTTTTTCCTGTTGTTTTGTATTCAAAATGATCGGTTACTTGTTTTGGTACTGCTTTCCATTCTTGGTTAGCATCTTCTCTCATCATCCAATGCCAATGATTATGATTGAATGAATCATTCGGCTCAGCTTCTAGTGTAACAACATCACCTGTATGATAATGATCTGCTAACCCTTTTATGTTTATTTCCGCTTCCTTCTTGGAATGGTTATGTTCAGCGTGTTCAGTGTCTACCTGGTTATCATGGTTATCAATATTAATTTCTACTGGCTCTGATTCTGCATATTTATTATGATTATCATCATAAATAACTGCACGAATGTTTAAACTTTTCTCTGGAGCAACCATTGTCAACGTATCAGTACTTTGCTCAGAAATAGCTTCCCATTCTTCACTCTCATCTAACTGCTGATACCAATGCCAGTGATCATAATCAGCATTTCCTGTTAATTCAGCTGAAAGTTGAATATCATCACCCGTATGGTAATGATCTGCTACCCCATTGATCTTCAATTGTTCTGTTCCAGTTGAGTCGTGTTCATCATGCACATTGTCATGTTTTGATTCATCGAGACCGTCTGCAGCACGTGCTATAACGAGATTGTTGTTCTCTACCGTATTAAGTAGGCTCTTTACCCAATACTCCATTTCTTCACTACTGTAGACAAACACATCTGCTTGACTGACAGCTGCTACATCTTGGGCACTAGGCTCGTAGTGATGGGTATCTTGACCTTCTGAAACCATAAGTTGAACATTTGCTCGATCACCAGCTACTTGTTTGGTGAATTCATACATCGGTAAGAAGGAAGCGACAACAGTTATTTCAGGTTTATTCTTATTTCCAGCTTCTTTTGAATTTTGAGACTGACAACCAAAAAGAAATGCTATCACGGTAAAACATATGAATATAGTTTGGTATTTTTTCATTTTATCTATGAATCTCCTTGTTATAATGTGTTGCAAAAGTAGAGAGAAGAGAGGACCGATCCATCTCTTCTCCAAAGTATTAATGAGCTAATTGATCACGGACAATATCATCGCCGTCTAAGTTAGATGGATAATAAGTCGGCCAGTGAGTTACTTCTTCCAATAATTTCTCGCGATCATCTCCCCAATAAAGATGAAAATGACTAGATTCCTGAGGGGATATAATATGGTCACTAAATTGAATGTATTGAGGCATCTCATTAGATTTTTCTGCAAGTTTATAGATAAAACGAACACCACGATTTCCTTTTTCATAAGTCAGAATTTCATAGCCATCATATTCGTAGTCTCCAGAAAACTCTTCTCCGTCCTTGTAAAACGTTACATTACCATTATCAATAACAATACGCTCGACGTCTGTTACATAACCTTCTGTATAATAGTCTTTGTATTCTTCCGCAGTCATGTCACCTTCTTCAGCTTTCTGTGCAAAGACTTCATCTAAATCACCATTTAAAAGGTAAGGGTAGACAGACTGCCAATCGCCTTCCCAGTCTGTTAATTCACGATCTGCTACTTGATCATCGTCAAAATACCCTTGATAAATCTGTTTGCTTTCTTCATCATGCCCATGATGATCATCAATAACAATCGTTACTGGTTCTGATTCAGCAAATACCTCATGATTATCGTTGTAAAGAGCTGCTTTAATTTCTAAACCATCGACACTTGCTTCGCCTGAGAAGGTGTCACCTTCTTGACCAGATGCAACCTCCCATTCTGATTGACCACTTTCTCTTGTATACCAATGCCAGTGATCATAATCAGCCTCTTCACTTAATACAGCAGCCAACTCAATGGTATCCCCAGTGTGATAATGATCACCTAAGCCATCGATCGCAATAGTTGCTGTTTCTGCTGAAGTTGCATTATCATTTGTAGATTCCCCTTCTTCTGTAGAAGTACTGTTAGTAGTTGCTGTTTTTTCTGAATCTTGGCAAGCTACTAATGCTAAACTTAAAGCCACTACACTTAAATATAAATACGGTTTTTTCAAAATAAACATCCTTTCGCGTTGAATTTAATCGTAACGATTACGTTTTAAAGAATATACTTTTAGAAGGCTGATCAATATGTATAGAGTATGATTTCTTCAGGGCAGATCTTTATTGGTTAATCGTAACGATTACGTTTTAAAGAGTATAATGTTTTTTTAGTTTTGTCAATATGAATCTTTTATTTTTAATAAATAACTAATTAATAGCTAAATGGCTGAAAAGAGGGGAATATAGCTTATTTTATTAGTCATATTAATAAAATCCGCTTCAACTAATATATTTAAAATTACGAAAATATCACAAACAGGAGTGCTTAACGGTACTGTATTATGACACAAAATTGAAGGAGAATCACCCAAGTTTTTTCTCAAAAAGGAGGACATCATCACCCAAGAGAAGAATATATGTTCTTAAGAGGTGAAAGTATGAATAATGTAACGTTAATACAAAACAAAAAAAGTTGGGATAAAGCCGCAGAGCGTTTTTTTGCTAGAAACCCGCTACCTGAATATGGTCCGTTCGCACCTACAGAAGAAGCTTTACAGTTATTCGGTGAGGTTAAAGGAAAGAGGATATTGGAATTAGGATGTGGGAGTGGTCATTCAATCAAATATTTAGATGGAAAATCTCCTAGTGAGTTATGGGGGCTTGATTTATCTCATGTGCAAATTCAAACAGCTAAGCACTTATTAGCAGAAAGTAATACATCGATTCAATTATTTGAGTCTCCAATGGAAGAGAATCCTGGTATTCCAAGTGCGTATTTTGATATTGTCTTTTCAATATACGCGATCGGATGGTCGACGGATTTAAGAAAGACATTGGCCAATGTCTTTCAATATTTAAATGATGGTGGTTTATTTATCTTTAGTTGGGAGCACCCACTATATAATAGAATGAGCCGCCAAAATGGACAACTCGTTATGACTAAAAGCTATCATGAGGAAGGTGCTTATGATCATCATGCATGGCAGGAACCAGCAACAATGCAACAATATAAATTAAGTACATATATCAATTTACTTACTGCTTCTGGCTTTCATATTGAGCAAATGATCGAAGAGGTCTGTATAACAGAAGAAGATAAAGATAGACATAGTAATGGCTGGTATTCACCTGATAAAGCCAGTCTATTACCGACTAGCTTTATTATCAAATGTCGTAAGCCAAACATATAGGGCAAACAAACAAAAAAAAGACTTTCAAACTAGAAATGGAAGTCTTTTTTTATCATGCACATTCAATTATTTTATAGCATTTTTTAATTACGAATAATAATATAAACCAAATAAATAATGTATGCGACAGCGAGAATGAACCCTTCTCTTTTGCCGATTTTAAAACTGGTCCGCGAGAATATAAATAGAACAATCGTTAGGATTATCATAAGAATGACATCAATAAAGACTTTATCATTTACGGCTAATGGTGAGATGGTTGCCGAGGCACCAAGTACAAATAAAATATTAAAAATATTACTACCTACAATATTACCCAAAGCGATTTCGCTCTCTTTTTTTAACGCTGCAGTAATTGAAGTTACTAGTTCTGGTAGAGAGGTACCTATTGCAACAATTGTTAACCCTACTAATGTTTCACTCATACCGAGGGAGTATGCAATTTCTGTCCCGTTGTTAACGACCAAATTCCCACCAAAAATAATGGCCGCTAGACCTATAATCGAAATGAATATATTTTTCCCCCACGTAATGTCTTTAGGAGTAGATATATTTTCTTTATTTTGCCGACTTTTAAGGCCAATTTCAATGACATAGTACATAAATATAGATAAAAATAATAAAAAGACAAGCCCATCACTACGAGTAAGTAAATTACTGTCAAAACCCTGCAATGCTATATCACTCATAAGAATGAGCAAAGTAACACTTGCAAGTAATGTGAAAGGGATTTCTTTTTTTATGGTTTCACTTTGTACTTTCAATGGATATAAAAAGGCTGTAACCCCTACCACAAGTGTGATGTTAAAGATATTGCTTCCCAGCACATTCCCTAGTGAAACATCTGCACTTCCTTCTAGTGCCGCAATAATACTGACAGTAGCCTCAGGTGAACTTGTACCAAATGCCACAATCGTTAACCCAATTAAGATGGGCGGGACTCTTAACAACCTAGCAATATTGGAAGAACCGTCAACAAAAAGATCAGCCCCTTTAATCAATAATGCGAATCCAACAAGTAATAAAATATAAGTCATCATAAGTACTCCTTCATTTTCTTTTATGTATAGTTTTATTCATTATTCTTTTCTCTTCACTCCTATTCATACCCTCTTTCGGAGTGGATTAAAATATAGCTTTGATTTATTAATAAAAAAAATATCCAATTATGCTCGTATAAATTTGTATAATATCTTTAAAAACATTATCGTAAATGATAGAAATGAGTTTTCCTTATTAAACTTTTAAATACTTCCTTAACAACTCCTTTTAAAAATTGCATAAGTGAGGTGTGCTTAAATTTGTTGCATTGCTTCCCAATTTATTCAAATATCTTGTAACAAACGAGAACAAGGGTTATCCCATTTCAAGTAATCACTATCCTGTGCTTTACATGCATGATGGTCAAAATCTTTTACGTGATCAAGATGCAATTGGTGGTGACTCTTTGTCATTGGAAAAAGGGTTAGATTACCATAATGCTCAACTAATGATAGTGGGTATTGATAGTATACAGGTGCAAAGAACAGAAGATTATTGCCCTTGGCAGGCAGGTTTATATAGTGAAAAATCTCATGTTGATAAGCATTTTCGTGTGAATGAACAACAGTACATTGAGTTTATTACGAAAGAACTGAAGCCTTATAGGGTAGCAATTGCTATCCAATTATAAAAGCAAACAAAGTTATTAATTGTAGAAGGAGGAAAAAACATCATTATGTTCACTTTAAAACCCGAGCGCCAAGAGTCCTAATGCAATTATTTTCTTAACCAAGAAGAATGGGGAAAATATTACTCGATAGAATAATCCAATAGGCACCCAAGTTAAGGTCATTCCTACTGGTACCACTGGGAAATTTGTTTATTTTGATAGGTTGAGGTCTTTATAAAGACTACAAGAACCATCAAAAACCCCCACCCAAATGAAGTTTGGATGGGGGGGATTATTAAATCTTAATATCAACTTTCCCTTTTTCTTTCAAGTCATCAACATGTTGAGCAAGTACTTCTTGTTGTTTTTGCTGTTGGATAGATGCTTTAATTTGTTCTTTTACATCTTCAAGTTTTGGCACTTCTTGATCGGCACCTTCACTTTGTGTTTTTACTTCTTCATACGCTTTTTTGATTTCATCTTCTGATACTTCACCAGTAGGCACTTCTTTTTCAACGTATTGGTTGAATTGAATGCTATCAGCGATTTGTGCTTTTAATTCTTTTTCATCTAATTTAGATTGCTCTAGAGCAGCTGCAAAGGCTTTTTCATCTTCAAATTGACCTTTTGTCTGCTCAAATTGTTCATTGATATCTTCTTCAGAAGCTTTAATCCCTTTTTTATCTGCTTCTTGAAGGATAAGTGCTTGTCCAACAAGGCTATCAATTACTTGAGTCTTCATTTGTTCAGATGTTTCTTTAGTAGTTGGGTCTTGACCCATTTGTTGCATTTGCCCTTGTAGTGTAGTAAGTGTCAAATTATAATCAACACCTAAGATTTTTTCATCATTCACTACAGCAACAGTTGAATCATCCTCAACCATTTGTTCGTCTAATTTCTTCTGCATTTCTTCTTGTTTTTTCTTATCTTCAGCAGATAATTCAGTGTTTTGCCCTTCGTCCTTCTTCTCAGCATCTTTTGCTTCTTCGTCTCCTCCACAAGCGGCTAAGAAAAGCACCATCAAACTTGTCATTAATAAAACTGTCCATTTCTTCATAATCAATCTCCTTCCTGCAAGCAGAATGATTTTTTGATTAAAATCATCTAGTGCGCATTATATAGTATGTTTGGCTAAAAAGAAACCAATAGACCCTCCAATTATGAGATGTAATCAAATTGAAAAATCAATAAAAATTTTAACTATTTACATATGATACCAGCAAAACAAGAGATTAGCCATTCTTTTCATATTAAAGAGGAAAAAATGCCTGTTCTTTTATTACAAAAGTAACAAAAATTATAAGAATTTTCAGTAGAAATATCGCTGACTTAAACTTTGATAGGTTATGATAGTAAGGTGAAGTATAACGAATGGAAGAAAGCTCTTTTGCATGACTCACACTGTATAACCAACTCCATTTTTTCTATCCACTTCGAAGTTGTCATGATTCCTAACAATTGCATTTATAAAAACAGTCTAAAAACTTATACTGTATTCTATGAAAGATTCCTCTATCTATGAAAATTTAGTGAAAAATGGGTAATAAGGAGCGCACTTATGTTAATCAAATACGCAACAAGCGAGGATGCTGCTATCATTAACGAAATAATGCAGGTTGCATTTAGTGAATATAAAAATCCCCCATCTAGTGCTTTAAAAGAAACAACGGCAGAAGTCAAGAACGCACTAGAGAGAGGTGAACATAGTTTAATCGGCTTTGATCAAGATATACCAGTGGCGATGGTTCGGTTTAAACTCACAAATAAGGAGCTGTATTTTTATCGTCTTTCTGTACTCCCAACCTATCAACGAAAAGGGTTGGCAAAGCAATTGTTGAAGGAATTAGAATCCTATGCAAGGAATCATGGAGTTACCCAGCTCGTTTGCAAAGTCCGAATGACTGCTTCAAAAAATATCTTATTATATCAATCAATTGGTTATGAGATGTTTGAAAAAGTAACTGTCCGGAAAGCAAATGGGTTTGAAATCTCTGTTGTTCACATGAAAAAACAAATCCAGTTAGGCAAGGTAAGGGGTTAAATATATGACGAAGTAACGACCAATTAGGATCGAAAAGAAATACAGTTATCATGGAAAACGAGTCTGTTCAACGAAAATGGATAAACATGCAAGCGTTTAGTCAATATTTTGAACAATACTAGAAGATTTACTAAGTGATTTTAGATAGCGCCATTGAAAGGTATCAACAATGGTATAAGAAGGATTGAACAATCAACCTCAAGAGTATCTCTACATATTTTAAAGTCTAGTGCTTCGTTTCGTTTCCACTTTTACGAGCAAAAGATCAGTTGGAAAATTCAATGAACGGCACGCTAATCGTATTTACATTTAAAACACTATGTATATAGGAGGAAACTAAATGAATAAACAAACGAAGATTTGGATGCAGCGTAATGCTCGACCACTTGAACTGGCACGATGGGAATACCTATTTGATGGAGGGTCGCGAGAAAGGGTCATTCAGTATTTAGCATCTTACCAAAATGAAGATGGAGGTTTCGGTAATGGATTGGAACCCGATTTCTGGCTGCCAGATTCTTCGGCTATTGCTACATGGTCAGCGTGCCAACAATTAATAGAAGTGAATGCGACTAAGGATGAAAGCATAGTAAGGAATCTCGTCAACTATTTATTATTTTCTTTTAATAAAGAGGCGGAACTTTGGCTCACAGTAACACCAGAACATAACCTTTATCCCCATGCCCCTCATTGGCACTATACAAAAGATGTTCAATCTACGTGGATGTATAATCCATCAGTTGAATTAGCTGCCTATTTGATACATTGGTCGAGCAAGGAGAGTGAAGCAAATAAGTTGGGATGGCAAGTAATTGAAAAAGCCTTCACCTATCTGCAGCAAGCGGAAGACATGGGATTTCATGAGATTAATAATTATCAGAAGGCGGCGATCTTATTACAGGACAAAATGGGTGATTCCAAAAAAGTGCTTGCTAAAATCCATCAACTAGCAGAGCGAGCGATGAACAAATTACCAGATACATGGGGGAAAAGTTATGGCGCACTGCCACTAGATTTAATTCATAATAAAGAGGACCTTCTATATCATCAATATCGCAATCTTGTAGAAGAAAATATTGTTTACCTACATAAAACAATTACAACGGAGGGGATATGGAACCCTTCTTGGGATTGGGGAGACGATCAGTTGCATTTTGCTGTAGCTAAACAACAATGGATAGGCATTATTGCCATTAATAATCAGCAGAAATTACAGATCTTTCAATAAAATCTTTTGCTTCATAGGAGTTGTTCATATGAACACGGATAAAAACCAATCCATTCTATCATATATAATGAATCTATTAACTACACTCACTTGCTTACTTATTCTACTAAATGTTTTCCTTCTAAGTAGTGTTGGTTTTGATTTATATGAATGGAAGCAGTCATATCAGTCATGGGTTTATCTTTACTGCATCATTTATGCTCTACTTGTTGCTGTGGTCATTGACGGGTTTTCGATTAAATTATCTTTATCCATATCAGCTCAGGCCATCTTTTATACAGTCGCTGGCTTTATAGCTTTCTTTCCTTTTACGGGAATCAGCTTTTTTACCTTTTTTGCAGGTATATTCGCTGCATTTATAGCTGTTATCTTTTTCTTTTGCTATAAAATCGTGAAACACTATCATAAAAAACTATGGGTAATTGTTCTACTTTTTCCCATGTTAGTTGCATTATCCACCATAGATTATACAGAGAAGAAAGACTGGCATGAACAAACGTCAGAAAACTCATTTTCTGCTCAATTTACTCATTTTAATGGTATGCACCCTATTCCTATTTCACTTGCCCGTGGTGAGATAGTCTACATAACCATTCAATTTTTACCTGAAAATGAGGGTGGCTATGGTTATTATATTTTAGACGAAAAAAACCAAGATGTGTCTTATCAGATGATAGAGGCAATCGATCAAGACGTGAACAATTTTCAAATCTATTTTACAGCAGATACAACAGGTCAATATCGTGTTTTCGTAACCGGTTCAGATTTAAAGGGGAGAATAAAAGTCAATTGGGAAGTGAAGTGATTACTGAGTGAGGTTTAGGCAAATGGCCGTTGCGTTTTTAACCAATCGAAATGGTGAAGTTTTACTATTACAAAAACCTTCCACGCACGCATTTCTTCCAGGGAAACTCGTTCCAATCGGTGGTCATATGGAGCCAGATGAGCTAAATGACCCCGAACGAGCGATTATAAGAGAAGTGCAGGAAGAGACTGGACTTATTTTAGAAAAACTACAGTTAAAGTATATTGTCCATAGATTAAAAGCAGATGAAAATGAGATAAGGGTTCAATATGTCTTCTTTGCAAGCTTAAAGGAGAATGGACCAATTATTTCAGGTGAGGAGGGAGAATTGTGCTGGATCAGGATGAAAAATTTGGAAAAAGAAAACGTTTCTGAAACGTCGAGGGCCATTGCCAGTCATTATAATGAACACCTGGAAAATGAATTAATCTATACCGGCACAATGAAATCAGACAACGGCAAACCCACTATTACTTGGAGTGTACTAGAAGATTGGTTGTAGGAAAGGATGGCATACATGACTAAAGAATTCTTGAAAATCTTTGATGAACATTATAACGAAATTGGTATAGCAACAAGAGACGACGCGCACGACAATGGCTATTGGCATGAAGTCTTTCATTGTTGGCTACTAAGTCAGGAAGGAGAGACAGCCTACCTCATTTTACAGATCAGAAGTGCGCAAAAGAAAGATTATCCTAATTTGCTAGATATTACTGCTGCAGGGCATTTATTAGCGGATGAAACCATTGAAGATGGAGTTAGGGAAGTAGAGGAAGAGCTAGGCATCAATGTCTCTATAAAACAACTTTCCTCAATTGGTATGCTTCGCTATGCGATAGAAACCGAAAAGATGAAAGATAGAGAGCATGCACATGTTTTTTTATATCGTGGATTATTCAACTGGGATCAATTTTCTCTTCAAGAAGAAGAAGTAGCCGGCTTGGTTAAAGTGAAATGGACTGATTTTTGCCGATTATGGGTGGGGGAACAAGATACGATTCCTATTATAGACCGATCTATCTTAGATCCTAGGCAAAGTGATGAGCTGAACACTAATATCACTCAAGCACACTTTGTTCCGCATCCGCCTTCGTTTTATCAAGATGTCATAAGACTGATTCAACCATTGCTAGTGAATAAAGGAGGTATTTGATGGCTTTCAAAATTGAATTATTTGTCATAGACTTGCACCAGTCGATTCATTTTTATCAAGAAATATTAGGATGTAGCCTTATGAAACAAGGGGAGAATAGTGCCTTGTTTAAGAATGAGGATACTTTTCTCTTACTCACAGGAGAATCCATTCTAGACGAGGACCATTACTTCAGAAAAAGGAATTTAGCAAATAAGGGAGTGGGCGTTGAGTTGATTCTAAGTGTGGATGACGTCAATGATCATTACGAGCAAATCACAAAAGTCGCACCAAAAGTCATAGAATCTCCTATTAAACACCAAAGTTGGGGGGCAACTGATTTTAGAGTCATTGACCCAGATGGATATTATATACGGGTAACTTCAAAAGGATAGACCTCCAGTACAGTTGAATTCGTCTTATAAAAATTTTAGGGGGAAGAGAAATATGCAAAAGGTAGTTGAGGGGATCAATCGTTGGATAAAAACATTGCCAAATGAGTACAATTCTATGTCAGAATTAGAAATTTCTAATCGACCATTACCAAATAAATGGTCTAAAAAAGAAATTTTAGGACATTTATGTGACTCTGCGATAAATAATATTGAAAGGTTTATAAAAATTCAGTATGAAGAACAAGTGTATGTTATTCAATCATATAATCAAGATCAATGGGTAAAGGTTCAGAATTATCAAGATAGACCGCTGGGTGAAATAATAAACCTTTTTCAGACATTAAATAAGCAAATTCTCACTATTGTTAAAAATGTTCCTAGCGAAAGCCTATCTAAACTTTGTGACATAGGCAATAATCAACATAAGACACTCGAGTGGCTTATTCAAGATTATCTTTCGCATATGGAACACCATATTCACAATCAAATTTTAATTAAAAATAACAATTGATAAATTTAGTTCTTAGTAGAGAATAGGGCGCATTTTCGGAGGAAGGAGTGTGCTCTTTTTACATCTATGTATTTATAACAAAAACCAGCTAATGTACTGTCTAGGGATTAGCTGGTTTTACTACTAATTGAAATAATGATTTAAGAGACTTTTAATTTAATAAGTAGCAGCTAAACCATATCAAGTTCAAAAGTTCCGTATGTATTTTTTTATGGTTATTCCCATATGAATGGATCTCATTTCTATATGATATTCGTATAGAAAATTCAAAAGCACGAGTTCTTTCATTTAATAGGCACCTTCATTAACGATATTTTATTTTCTGCTTATATTTTATGATTGGATAATAGATTAGACGGTATCTCATTTTTCGAGCATCGGTATTGTATTTTGTATAATTATCTTCACTATTCTCATTTTATTGATTCAAAAAAGGGGAAAGCGTTAGAAGAAGATAAAAGAGAAGTAAAGCGAACAGAACAGCAACTCTAAAGCAAAAAACCTACCTTAAATTAGAATTCCAACTTGATAAATATATATACAAAGCTCATACATTTTAGTAGACATAACGCCTCAATAAGTAGAGCATCTTAGTACATGCTCTTTTTTTATATGAGCTTAAAAAATTCATTTAATTACAATAATATGACTTAGATAATTCAGAAGTACGCTTAAATGAATTGAATCAAGAAGCTGAACAAGGAATTATAACTATTTTATCGGATAAAACAATAATTCAAAATGTAGAAGTACAAGGAGTAACAAAAACTGTTAAAAACTGGTAGGGATATACACGATATTTAAATAATAGGGATACTGTAAATGCAATAGATCAATTAAGGGAGTTTGATAAAGATGTAAAATCTAGTTCAACTATTTTGAGAATCTTAAAAATACCTGTACTTGGTTTTGTTGCAAGTGTAGTAAGTAACTACGGAAAATTGGTGGCAAGTAGACTTGAAAAGAATAATAAAGGAAACGGTACCATCCTGAGCATAACCTGGGCAATGGTGTTTAATGTGAAAGCTCAATAAAATTGATTAAGTTTCTACTTTTTTTTGTTATTTTTCAAAAAATCCCTTATTGATAAAAGACCATCCAATATTGTTGCTACGACTTCTAAAATCCAAATCATATGATTTTTTCTCCTCTAGTAATCTTAATTGGATGGTTACTTTTTATAATAAACTCGTATTAATCCAATTAGAGTGGAATAAAATGAATAAAATTATTTATTCTATAGGAGGAACTATTTTTGGATTCTACATTTAAACAAAGTCGTTTACCCATGATATTAGGAGTAACGTCTATATTATTACCATATATCGGGATTATAGTTGGAGTATTCGGGATTTTGACTTCTTCAAAGGTAATGAAAGACAGGGAATACATTGAAGAAACTAAATGGGCATCAAGGGGTAGAATCCTTAGTATAATTGGAGGTTGCATTCAAATTATCCTTATTATTTTATTATGTTTATCGATTATATTTTATTACATTTTACATAGCATCTGATTCTAATAAAACAAGAGTATTTCTTGACAAATAAATATACAGCACCTATACAATCTAGTAGACATAACGTCACAATATTGGCAGTTACAAAAACCAGAACCCATGTGGAATCTGGCTTTTTCTTTGCGCTTTTGTTGGCCTAGTATATTATACATGTTAAGAAACAGTGATAAGGCACGATACGTTCTTTTTAATGAATGAAAAAATGAATAAAACTTTCGCCACCTCCCCCTTTTACTGCCTTTTTTCTTAAGAAAAAAAGCCACCTTAAGGTGGTTAATCAACTAACAGTCGTTTGGGGTGATTTTCACTAAATACAAATGAAAAACTTCTATTAATTGCTAAGCCCCTATTTGTTTATCATTATTATTCAATCTTTTCTCTTTTTGTCTTCTTTCCAACCTATCCAAATAGCTACGGCTAAAGCAAATGCTACTCCAATATAAGCCATTCAGTACCCCTCCTTTTTGGAAACCGCCCTGATAGTTTACTCATTTTCCGCAAAGCCATTGAGAAATCTACGTTTTAACGTAACACACCTTTTATAATTATTACGAAACAATTGTAGGAAAGGTTTCATTAAAGGGAAAAACTACCTTAAAGTGGCGGTCATTCCGCTTCTTTTTTGGTCAATTTCATTCAGCTTTTCCTCCCCAAATCTCTTTTACTAAAAGTTTGCCATCAATGAATCTGTTTAAACATACTCTTCTCTATCTCTATAAGACACTATGACACTGTTTTAAAGCAAACTGACGAAATGAGGGGATTGTTTTGATTAAAGAAGAGGAGATAAAGAAAAACTCGTTTAAAAAAAGAGGAATCAAACCGACAACTTCGATTGAATAAAAAATTGTCTATACCGATTGTTAAATCACCAATCAACTAGTAAAAGATATTGTAGAAATACTTTGCGAAACAGATTGCATTCAAGAAAAATAATGGAATATTTATCGGAATTTTTTTAAAGAGATTACCAATTTTCTTATACAACCTTCTTTGGACACCTTAAAAGAGAGTCTCTACATGCATAATGAATCTGTTCATATTGCTGCCTAATAAGATCCCATTTAATTGATCTACTGCAGAAGAATCACTTCCTCTATTGATGTTATTCACGATATTTTACGGGTCCGACTGGATCGCAACTGTCCCACTCACCATCAATATCAAAAGGATTGTTTTTGGCCTTGAGAAAAGTATCATTATTTAAGGTTGGATACCTGCTGCACACCAAGGAGGTGCAGGAGTCGCTACTATTGTCATCTTTGAGCAAACTTGCTCCTATACCAATGCATTACTTGGAGCAGGAAGACTATCCTTTTTAGTTAGCCTTTTTGTGATTGTGATAAAAAAACAACAGCGCCTTTTAAGAGCCACTTAATAAATATTTATTTTCATCAACAGAAACAAAAAATAGGAAGGTTATGTTTTACTTTTTCACATACCAACGTTCATCTACTCATACAATTAAAAATGTTCAACAGTATATAATGGGAGTGGTGTGCATGGGGGCGAGTGAGTTAACAGGGCGGGTGATTTTTAAAGGTGAACCAGGTTACGACAAAGCTGTTTTGAATTGGAATCCTTATGTTGATACTTTTCCACTTGTATTTGTTTTTGCACAAAATGCAAGAGACGTAAGCCATGCGATAAAATGGGCGCGAGAAAAAAATGTTCCATTACGTGTGAGAAGTGGGCGTCATGCATTAGATAAGAGCCTTTCAGTTGTGAAGGGAGGCATCGTAATTGATGTCAGTGACATGCAAAAGGTGCATTTGAATAAGACAAAGGGTATAGCGACAGTGCAAACGGGTGTTCATGTTGGTCCACTTGTAAAAGGCTTGGCTCGCAATGGCTTTGTTGCTCCCTTTGGAGATAGTCCGACTGTTGGTATTGGTGGCATTACAATGGGTGGTGGGTTTGGTGTACTATCACGATCAATTGGGCTAATTAGCGATAATCTTCTTTCGTTGAAAACGGTTGATGCAAATGGAAATATCATTACTGCCAATAAAAAGGAGAATACGGACTTATTTTGGGCTTCCAGAGGGGGTGGTGGCGGTAATTTTGGCTACAATACTGAGTACACATTTAGTGTACGACGTGCACCTAAAGCCACTACTGTATTTAATATCGTTTGGCCATGGGAACAATTTGAAACAGTTGTGAAAGCATGGCAAAAATGGGCACCATTCGTAGATGAAAGGTTAGGCTGCTTATTAGAGGTCTATAGTAAAATCAATGGTTTATGTCATGCAGAAGGAATATTTCAAGGTTCGAAAAGCGAACTGACAAAATTGCTACAACCTTTAACTAGCGCCGGAACACCTTCGAGAATCGTGATTGAGACCTTATCATATCCAGATGCAATCGATTTCTTAGATCCTGACGAACCCATTCCAGGTCGTTCTGATCAAAGTGTGAAATTTTCTTCAGCTTGGGGTCTAGATATATGGCCAAATGAACCGTATGCGATTATGAGAAAGTTTTTGGAAGAAGCAACAGGTACAGAAGCTAATTTCTTTTTTATCAACTGGGGTGGTGCATTGGGGAGAGTCCCAACTGACAAAACAGCTTTCTATTGGCGAAATCCTTTATTTTATGTGGAATGGAATGCGAGTTGGAAGCATAAATCACAAGAAGCAGTTAGCATTGCATCTGTTGAAAGAGTAAGAAAGCTTATCAAGCCATATGTAACAGGTTCATATGTAAACGTGCCAGATCAAAATATAAAAAATTTCGGAGAAGCATATTACGGTAATAATTTTGCAAGGTTACGGGAAGTAAAAACGAAATACGATCCAGAAAACTTCTTTCATTTTCCACAGAGTATACCGCCTTATGATTAATATCAGTTAAAAAACAGCTTACTATGAAGAGCCTTGCTATATCTGAAATAGTAAGGCTTTTCATAGGGATGACTAAAATCATCAATACTTCTGTATGCTGTTCATCTTTTTACATATTGAGATTGTTTTAACCCTCCAAAAAATATTCCGCATAAATGATTCTATTTGATTGCTTTTATCAATTGTTCAGTTGTAAGTATAGTAGCGAACTCTTCATTTAAAGTTGCAAGAGAAATGTTATGTATCGTCTCAGCATCGTAACTGTTATTGTGATGGTCTTTTAAGGCAAATGCTGCCGTTGCATCTGAGATAAGATAAGTGTTGAAACCTAAGTTCCCACTCATTCTTGTAGTCGTTGATACACAATGGGGAGTAGTTAAACCCACTATTACGACAGATTTTAATTCATTAGACTTGAGAAAGCTCTCCAAGTTGGTACCGATAAAACTACTATTCACCTTTTTAGTTATTACTTCTTCACCTGAAATAGGTTCAACACATTCTTTTATTGAGAACCCTTCATTAGCAGGATGAAAAAGCGAATGCGGTTGATCAGATTTGTGTTGAATATGTATGACTTGCCACCCTTTTTTTCTCCAAATCGTTAGTATTTTACTCATATTTTCCTCTGCATTTAAGTTGTTACGTTCTCCCCATTTATTATCATCAAACGCTTTCTGGACATCTACAATTATCAAACCCATATTCCCTTGCTCCATGAAAATCCCCCTTGATTCATTAATACTCATTTAATTTTTACATCAGCCAACATGATAAGACAGCCTTTACCTTGTTTCCCCTTTATAGTTTACATTAACACCAAGTTACATTTATAACAAAACCTAGTAATAAAATATATATTAGCTTGGAGTGTCCATCTGTTTCCAACTATTAAAAAACAAACCAGACCATGCTTCAATGTTTGATTGAAAATATTTACACAATTGTTGAAATGAAAGAGATAACTACACCATTTAGCAGGGAAAATAAAGGCTATAAATGATGATGGAGACATTGGGAAAAGTTCCATATATGTATGAAAAAGCTCAATACAGCATTTCTACACAGTCTATTCTTTTAGTAAACTTCTTTTATTGTATAGCGTTTAGTATTCTTTACTAAAATAAAAAAATATCCTTTATCCATTTATATCAATATTTCTTATTAAATATCTAATCATAGAAATAAAACAAGCCCCGAAATTTCCAAATAATATAGGAAATCTCAGAGGCTAGTTTGTCTATTCTGTTTAGTCTGGGTGTTACGCCAAAAAGGTTGGACAAATCCCCAATAATAGAAGATTAATCTACATAACCATCTATAAATTTACTTGCCTCACTATTAAACTTCCACATTACCCCAAATCTATCGACTAACATTCCAAAACTTGCTGACCATGGCGTAGAAGAAATCGGCATAATCACAGTACCACCTTCTGAAAGGCTTTCGAAATATTGTTCATTTACTTCGGGATCAGCGTCAATAATACTAATTAAGAGGGTATTACCATTTGTGATATCACCTGTGACAGATTGCATAAAAGGCGGAACATCAGAGATCATTAAAATATTCTCCGAAAACTCCATACGAGATTCCATAATCATATTTTGTTCTTTTTTTGTTAATGAGGCATTGGGATTTTGACCGAAGTCGCCAAATTTTACTATTTTTTTGCTAGTTGCTGATAATGCCTTTGCATAAAAGGCCAATGCTTCTTCTGCTTTTCCATCAAATTGTAGATAATTTATTGCTTTCATATTTTATTCCTCCTTTTCATATTTGAAGTATAATAGTACATAAGCGACATATGTATGTCGTATATCGGAGGAGAATATGAAAAAAATTGAGCGACTTATCTCGATAGTAATGATTTTGTTACAAAAGGAAGTTGTATCGGCTTCAGAATTTAGTCAACTTTTTCATGTGACGAGAAGAACGATTCAACGTGATATGGAAACATTAAGTTATGCAAAAATCCCTATTTATGCGAAATATGGTGTTGAAGGGGGATATGCGCTAATGGAAGAGTATAAATTTGATAAACGTTTACTAAATCACAAGGATATAGAAAATATACTTATAGCTTTAGCAGGCTTTGAGGGACTGATTACAAATCAAGAAATTCAAACGACTATTCAAAAAATTAGAGGAATGACCAGCACAGATATTTCTCCAAATCTTAATCTATCTTTCTATGATTGGGTTGGGAGAAGGCAATCTAAAGCAGAT
Source organism: Cytobacillus sp. FSL R7-0696 (assembly GCF_038006865.1). Taxonomy (NCBI): domain Bacteria; kingdom Bacillati; phylum Bacillota; class Bacilli; order Caryophanales; family Bacillaceae; genus Cytobacillus; species Cytobacillus sp. FSL R7-0696. The sequence goes on from NZ_JBBOWA010000001.1 coordinate 4,049,417, forward strand.
ATTTTATTTATTGAGCAAGCAATTAATAATAATCGGTTATTAAAGTTTGAGTATGTTGACCAAATAGGAAACATAACTTATAGAGTGGTAGAACCTTATAGACTACATTTAAGTGAAATGCATTGGTATCTATTTGGCTATAACTTAGAACGGAAAGACTATCGAACATTTAAGTTGACGAGGATATTAAATATCCAAAAAGGCGGTTATTTTGATGCAAGAATTAATCAGGAATACAAACATGAAAGACAACACAATAAAGAAAAAACAATGGTTAATGTACATCTATCAATAGATGTTGCTGTAAGGGATCAATTTATCGATAGATATGGGAAAGATGCCGTTAAGAAAGAAGCTGGAACAAGTTACGTTGCAACAATTGAATTGCCTGAGAATCAATATGCTTATCAATTTTTGGCCGGATTTGGTAATAAAGTTAAGATTTTAAAACCAAAAGCATTTATTGTGAAATATGTAAAGTTTTTGGAGGGGGCAGTGAAACTTTATAAATAAAATGGTTACTGCTGTTCTTCTAAACAGCTAAATGGACTCGAAGAAGGAGCGTATTTTTACCGAAGTAAGCAAGTGTGTTTCGTCTTCTTGCCATATATAACTTCTCGCGATAAGAAATAGATTTGCAGGTTAGGAAAAGGAGAGTAAATAAATACATAGAGAACCCGGAAAAATTCCTATTAGGAAACAGCTCTTTTCCGGGCATTTCTTTTTAAATTATCTGTAGCAAGGCTCTTTTTGTGATTTAATGAATGGTAGACATTTGATGTGCCTGTTTTACCATCTCGATAAATAATTTCATCCAACGATTATCCTCTGTTAATTCAGGGTGGAAGGAGGTAACAAGTAGATGACCTTGTTTGGCAGCTACAATTTGGTTATCATATGTAGCTAACACTTCCACATGCTCTGTTACTTCTGTAATAATTGGGGCTCTAATAAATACTGCTGGAACATTGTCTGTGAATCCCTTTACTTGTAACATTGTTTCAAAACTATCCTTTTGTCGACCGAAGGCATTTCGCTTTACACTTATATCCATTAACCGTAAATGCGCTTCACTACCATCAGCTAACTCATTAGCTAGTAATACTAAACCCGCACAAGTACCAAAAATCGGTTTCTTTTCTGCTGAAAACTGTTGAATTGGTGCTTTGAATTCATAATAATCAATTAGTTTTCTTATTGCCGTACTTTCTCCACCAGGAATAATTAAAGCATCAAGTGACGGTAGTTCACTTGCTTTTTTTACGGCTACAGCGACTTGCCCGGCTGACTCGATTTGTTTTATGTGCTCAGAAACGGCTCCTTGCAAGGCGAGTACGCCAATTTTTAACATTACCAACCACGCTCCTGCATTCTTTCTTCTAAGGATAATTTAGAAATATCTAATCCTTTCATTGCAGCACCGAGTTCTTGCGAAAGCTTTCCGATTAAATCGTAGTCCTTATAGTGCGTTGTTGCTTGCACAATGCTATGAGCAAACTTTTCTGGATTTTCAGATTTGAAAATACCCGAACCTACAAAGACACCATCAGAACCAAGTTCCATCATGAGAGCAGCGTCTGCTGGCGTGGCAATCCCACCTGCAGCAAAGTTTACTACTGGTAATTTGCCACTTTTCTTAATTTCACGAAGGATTTCATATGGTGCACCTAAGAGTTTAGCTTCTGTCATGAGTTCATCATCATTCATCAAAGTGATTTTCCGAATTTGTGCTTGAACTTTTCTCATATGCCTTACTGCTTCAACAATATTACCTGTACCCGGTTCACCTTTCGTTCTTAACATGGATGCACCTTCACCAATTCTTCTTGCTGCTTCACCTAAATCACGACATCCACACACAAATGGAACCGTAAACTCACTTTTTAAAATATGGTACTCTTCATCCGCAGGGGTTAATACTTCACTCTCATCTATGTAATCAACACCCATTGCTTCTAACACTCGTGCTTCAACAATATGTCCAATTCTAGCTTTGGCCATGACAGGAATAGACACTGCCTGCATCACTTCTTCAACAATTCTTGGATCCGCCATGCGAGCGACTCCTCCAGCTGCACGAATATCTGAAGGCACGCGCTCTAATGCCATAACAGCAACTGCGCCTGCTGCTTCAGCGACCTTTGCTTGCTCAGCATTGACGACATCCATAATGACACCGCCTTTTTGCATTTGTGCCATCCCGCGTTTTACTGTTTCTGTACCTACTAATTGACTCATTTTCATTCCTCCATTGCATTTTTCAGATTTGTTTATTAGTATAAAAAGAAACTGATATGATTGTAAGTATCAGTTTTTGATAATTTTATAGTATCAGTTAGAGGGGGCAGTTAGATGGATTACTTAGCTTGTGAGTTGTTAAGAGACAGTGATGTGCCTTTATATGAGCAATTATATGACTATATTAAGGGCGAAATAACAGTGGGAAGATTACGAGAAGGAGATAAGCTTCCATCTAAACGAAAATTAGCCACCTTGTTAAAAATAAGTCAAAATACCATTCAAACAGCGTATGAACAGCTTGAAGCGGAAGGTTATATTGAAGTACAAGCGCGCAGAGGCTACTTTATATTACCATTAACAGACTTAGAATATATCGAAAGTAAAATGAAGAATGAAAGTTCAACAGTTGGTGTTTATCCTAAGGAACAAACAGCCATTTATGATTTTCACCCGAGCCAAATTGATACAGTTCACTTTCCATTTGATAAATGGCGAAAGTATGTGAAACAACATATTGAACCTGTTCATCAGTCCTCATTACTGCTTGGTGAAAACCAAGGGGAACTTGATTTAAGGCAGGAAATTGCGCAGTACTTATATCATTCCCGTGGTGTAACTTGCAAGCCAGAACAAATTGTAATTGGCGCAGGTGTAGAAGTTCTTTTACAACAGCTGATTTTTCTGTTTGATAAAAATACGGTCTATGGGGTGGAAGACCCAGGCTACCATTTAATGATGAAGATACTACATAATTACGGATATGAAGTGTATCCACTGTTAGTGGATAGACAAGGAGTCGACATCCACGCCATAAAAAAATCGCCTATAGATATCCTGTATACGACGCCTTCACACCATTTCCCTTATGGAACCGTTTTACCGATTCAACGAAGACAACAATTGTTGAATTGGGCAGCAGAGAAGAATGATCGCTACATTATTGAAGATGATTATGACAGCGAGTTTCGCTATAACGGAAAAACGATACCGTCTCTGCAAAGCATGGACAGAGGGGAAAAGGTTATTTATTTAGGCTCTTTTTCTAAATCTTTTATTCCATCATTGCGCATTAGTTATATGGTTTTGCCGAAACCCCTTGTTAAATCTTATAAAGAAAAATTATCTTTTTATCATTGCACGGTTTCGAGAATAGACCAAAATGCCTTAAGTGGATTTATGAAAGACGGAGAGTTTGAAAAGCATTTAAACCGGATGAAAAAAGTTTATAGAAGAAAGGTAGAAATAGTTCTAAACGTACTCAAGTCCTTTCCGCAATTAGAAGTTATGGGAGAAAGCTCTGGATTACATGTCGTATTGATTGTCAAGAACGGAATGAATGAAAGCGAACTCGTAGCACGCGCAAAAAGAGAGCGCTTGAAAATTTATCCATTATCTAATTACTCCATAATTAGAAGAGAGGATAAAGAACCGCAAATCATATTAGGCTTTGCAGGTATTCGTGAAGAACAATTGAAACACAGCTTGAAGGCATTGTTCAAAGCATGGGGAATGGATGATATTGATTAGATATATCTTGCTTGACTTAAGAAGAAATAATTACAAACAAGTACAATAAGTTAATCAACAACGAACAAATTCTTAATCATATAACTGAACTTGTTCGTTGTTAATATTACTTAGAAAGATTGAAGGAAGTAAAGTTAGGGCATAATCCGATGGCCAAATATGTTAAGGGTGCCCAATCGATAAGAGACGTAATAGGCGATTATTAAAATGATAAGCATGATGATAATAAATAGGTAATCAGTGGCCTTGATTTTCATTACAGTATAATAGGTTCGATCTTTTGACCCTGTAAAACCTTTTGATTCCATTGCAATTGCGACTCTTTCAGCCTTCCGAATGGCACCAGCTAATAGGGGAATAAAATATTGTCTCATATGTTCCACGCGATTTCTCCATCCTTTCGCACGACCAAGGCCCCGAATACGATGAGCTTTCTTTAACAAGTCTAATTCGTGTTTGAAGGTTGGAACAAAGCGATACCCAGCCAAAATACCATAAGTTAACTTAGGTGAAAGGCGAACTTGCTGCATTAAACTTAACATAAACTTTGTTGGATCAGTTGTAAAAGCAAAGAGTAAAGATAACCCTATAAAACACAATGACCTTAGTGCTAAACTCATACTAACTATAATGCTACCCATCCTGATATCAAAAGAATAGAACGAAAAAACAATAGGACCAGTTGCGTACTTATCATCCGTATATAGCATTGTCATCCAAGCTAATCCGAGCGCAAAAAAGGACATCGGTATAAAGTAAAACAACCATTTCTTTATGTTCAGTTTACTGAAGAAAAAGGTAAGTATCAGGATATAAATAAACATAATCGCTGGTGTAATAATATCAAAGGAAAAGCTCAACAGAATGGCAGGTAAGATAACCGTAATAGCTTTCATGGTTGGATTTAATGAGTGTATCATATTGTCATCTCTTCATTGATCAACCGTAAGCGGTAAGGTATCCTTAATCTGGCTTTTTCTAGAAGCTCAGTTTTTCGCCAAAGTGCTTTAGGTGTACCATCATAAACGATCTTTCCTTGTTGCATGACCAAGACATTATTACAGTATGAATCAACTAAATCCATGTCATGTGTAACGAAAACGATGGTTACCCCTTTATCATTTAGGTGCGTGACTATACGCATAAATTGAGAGGTCGTATAGGCATCTTGTCCAAATGTTGGTTCATCGAATAGAAGTAAATCTGGTTTGGAATGTAACATTGTTGCTACACTCAGCCTTCTTTTTTGGCCACCACTTAATGAAAATGGGTTTTTCCACTTATCAGATAAGAGATCAAAGTCGGTTAATAAATGATGAGCCATTCTTTCTGTTTCTACTCTAGAATAGCCACGTAGCTTGATACCAAAACACACTTCATCGTATACAGTTTGGTTAATAAATTGATGCTCAGGATTTTGAAATACATAGCCCATATTCTTATACAATTCGTTTTCATACCAATTACTTAATGGAGTGTTTAAAAAATCGATTGAGCCTGAGACGGGCTTAATTAATTTGGCTATTAACTGTAATAACGTAGATTTACCAGCACCATTTTCGCCAACTATTGCGCAAAAGTCCCCTTTTTTGATTGAAAAGGAAAGTTCATTTAGGATTTGCTTATTTTTATAGTTGAATTGTATATCTTTAAGATTGACGATTACTTTTGTACTTTCTTTCTCACTTGATGGTCGAATAGGCATTTTTCTATTTTCATACCTTTTAGGTACTCTTATACGATTCTTCGTCAACTTATGTAAATGATTTTGAAAACCTTCCTTCGGCGTACTATCTAAAAGTAATTCTCCTTTGTTATTAAGCGCAACCAACCGATGAGCGTATGGTTCCCAGTCATCGATTTCGTGTTCAATTACAAGCAAACCAAATCTTTGTTGTTTTTGAATCTTAATAATTGTCTCGATAAACTCGAGGCTAGATATCGGATCTAAATTTGCTGTAGGTTCATCTAAAATTAAATATTGAGGGTCCATTAAAAGGATAGAAGCTAGCGCAACCTTTTGTTTTTGTCCTCCTGAAAGATGGTGAATGTTATGTTTCATATATTGTGATAATCCTACAATATCTAGCACATGTTCTATTCTTTGTTTCATTTGGCATCTGGGAATAGACAAGTTTTCTAACACAAATGCTAATTCATCTTCTACACGAACCATGCAAAACTGACTTTCTGGATCTTGAAAGACAATGCCTATTTCTTGGTTTATTACTCCTTTAGGGTAGGAGGAGATATTTCTCCCTTTATATAAAAGGTCCCCTGAAGTAAAACCATCAATCGCCTCAGGATATAGACCATTTAAACATAGTGTAAGTGTACTTTTGCCAGAACCACTTGCTCCAAGTAATAAAGTCACTTCCTCTGCATATAACTTACAGCTTACATTATCTACAGAAGGTTCATCGTGTTTATCAAAGGAAAATGAGAAAGAGTCTAGTTCAAAAATTGGTTGATGATTTTTCATGCCTTGCTATTACCTCCTTCCCAATCGGGTACCCATTTAACACACCAGTTTTCGCTAGTTGATCCGCTAACATTTTTCCTAAATAACCAGCAATGATGGCTCCACTTAAGAGACGTATAACAAACATTGTCATAATAAGCCAGGATTCATAGGCATGAAAACCTGATACAAAGAAATGGTAAGGAAAACTAATAAATGCTGCGCTAACACCTGAGAAAACGAGAATTCGAGGTTGGTAATTTTTCCATTTTGTCAGTGCAAAAGCGATTTCCGCCCCTAACCCTTGCACCATCCCTGAAAGAATTAAAGTGGGTCCAGATGTTGAGCCGACAAGTACTTCGGTAATAGCAGCAATGGTTTCTGCTGTAAAAGCAACGCCTGGCTTTCTGATAATGTAAGCAGCTATTATTGATACAATAAACCATATGCCATAAATCAATTCATAACCAATGGGTCCAAATCCAAACGGGGTAAGGATGGCAACAAGAACTTTACCGACCCCAAAAAAACCTAAATAAATAAAGCCAAATACTACACCCAGGACTGACATGAGAACAATATCTTTTAGACGCCATGATTTTGTCATGAGACTTTCACTTCTTTAGCTTTTCCAGTAGGGCTGTTAGCTGATAATGTGAATGTCATTGTCACATGAGATACATCTTGCTTGGTCTGATCGAAAACGTTCTGTAACAAGTTAAAAATATCATTCACCTTGCCATCAAGCCTTGTGGCATAATGGCTATGGCTTACGTTTACTTCAGTCTCCTTGGACCAATCAATTTGCTCATAAATTTTTTCCATATAATCTTCCCTCCCTAAGGGATAGAGGGCAAATTTACAACCTGCAAGCTGGTCTATTTCTTTTGTATAGTCCTTGTTCAAGGCAATGTCAGTTTCGTCCATGTATACATCTGCTGCTGAATCTCCTGGACAACCAATCGAAAAGGTACCACTCATAGCGATGTGTTCTCCTGTTTTAGCTGCGTGTAAAAAGATTGCCCTCACTACATCAAAAACATGAATTTGCTTACCACGGATACAAGTAGATACATCATCAGTTTCAGCCCACACCTTTGACATGTTCACTTCTTTAAGGGCAAATAAGATGATGTCCACATACCTCTCACTCATTGCAGAAAGCGTAAACTGACAACCTACGATACTACTTGTTCCACATAATTGATTCATATAAAAATCTCCTTTTAACATTTTTTGAACAAAAAAACTGCACCCCGATGGAATGCAGTTTGGCTATGCAGAAAAAAAGAGAATACACTGACCAACTGCACTTCCCCACGCTAGTATTATCTAGATCGGGTTATAAGGGTCAGGCACTTGCCTTCTCAGCCATTAAATATAGCTCCCCTAGCGCATTCGATATATTTATTTGTTCGTCTATCCTATCATAAGCAAAAAATCATTATCTGTAAACCAATACTTGTCAATTGATAATGTAGTAGCGATAAATACAATATATTAATTGATACGTAAAATGATGCAAATGAGTAGGGGAGACAACTTAAATTCCAATAGAGTAGAGGTGAATAAAATATTGATGTGAAGAATGTTGATATATTCGCATCCTATTTAGAATGAAGAATAACCCGATTACTTATTTCAGTAATAATGGTTGTCATTTCTTCCGGAGATTCTTTCATCCCGTTCATTAACCATTTTTCAATTACATAAATACATCCACTAATTACAAAGTAAATCATATATTTTGATTTATCTAGATTTATGACCTGCTGTTCTTCCTTTAAACTATTAATAATGATTGATTGTGCAGTATCAATTACTCTCGTTTGAAAAGCTTTGTTACCATGGTCACTAAATAAAACAAGAAAATCGGCACTACGTTTATAAACATAATCTAATAAATACTTTGTCATTGCAAAAGTTTCATTTGTCTCATTATGGTTGTACTGTTTTAAAGTGACTTGTAATTCTAACAAAATCTCATCTTCAATATGCTGGAGTAAATCAAATTGATCACGATAATGACTATAAAAAGTAGAACGATTGATATCTGCTTTTTGACATAATTCTTTAATGGTAATGGAGGAGATTACTTTTTCTCTTAATAATTCCATTAAACTTTCCTTTAACACCATACGAGTATATTGTTTCCGACGATCCAATTTTTTGTTCATCATACAAACCCTCACTTTTTTAAAGAAATCCAACAAAGTACGCTTAAATGTTGGATGTTAAACATTTTTTACACAACTGTTTGTTGTTTATCTAACACAGTGGTATGTATAATGTTACTGTAAAAGAATTTCAACATCAAGAAGTGGGGAAACCAATAATGATTGAGTTTATTATTCGTTATAAAAAATCTGTAACAATCATTTTCTTTTTGTTATCAGTGCTTTCTGCTATTGGCTTTCTGTTTGTGAATGTTAATTATAATATGAAAGATTATATCCCAGCAGAAGCTGAATCTACCGTTGCTTTAGAAGTGATGGAAGAGGAGTTTACTAGTGGCATTCCAAATACAAGCGTAATGGTTGAGAATGTAACAATCCAAGAAGCGCTCGTTATCAAAGAGAAATTAAATAAGGTTCAAGGTGTAACTGATGTGATGTGGTTAGATGATGCGATGGACATAAGAACACCAATAGAAACCGGAGACCAAGGCACAATAGAAAATTACTACAAAAATAATCACGCTCTTTATTCTGTCACCATTGAGAGTGGCAAAGAGGTCGAAGCAACAGAAGATATATATCAAATAATTGGTGAGAAGGGATCACTTATTGGCGAAGCTGCAAATACAGCTACGCAGCAGAAAATGACAGGGCAAGAAACGTTACTCGCTGCAGGGATACTTATTCCCATTATTATCATTATACTAGTTCTCTCGACAAACTCTTGGGTCGAACCGCTCTTGTTCTTAACGGCTATCGGTGTATCGGTAATTATTAATTTAGGGAGTAATGTTTTTATAGGAGAAGTGTCCTTTGTGACACAATCAGTCGCACCAATTTTGCAGTTAGCTGTTTCCTTGGATTACGCTATCTTTTTATTACATAGTTTTCAAGATTATCGTAAACGAGGGCATGAGCCAAATGAAGCTATGAAACTAGCTATGAAAGAATCGTTTAGTGTCATTGCCTCGAGCGCATCTACAACTCTATTTGGATTTATTGCATTATTGTTTATGGATTTTGAGATTGGATCAGACCTAGGTTTAAACCTTGTTAAAGGAATAATTTTAAGTTTTATAAGTGTGATGGTATTCCTTCCAGCACTTACATTATTATTCCATCATTGGATTGAAAAAACACAGCACAAATCATTAATACCAAATTTTAAAGGTATTGGAAAAAAAACATTAAAGTTAAGGTTTCCGGTCTTGATTTTCGTCTTACTTCTCGTTATACCTAGCTTTTTAGCACAAAAAGAAACCTCATTTACTTATGGAATGGGGGATCAACCTGACAGTACTAGGTTAGGGCAAGACATCCAAAAAGTAGAAGAAATATTTGGCGAATCAACCGCTGTAGTATTATTGGTACCTAATAATGAAATAGGTAAAGAAAAAGAAATGATTGCATCTATTGAAGAGGTTGACCATGTCTCAAATGTAATTGGCTACACGAATATGGTTGGTTCGACTATTCCGCAAGAATATTTAGAGGAGGAAGCAAAGGAACAATTCTTATCCAATAATTACAGTCGAATCATCATTAATACTGATGCAGGAACAGAAGGAGATATTCCTTTTCAATTAGTAGAAGAGATAAGGGAAATAGGTACTAAGTATTTTGGTAATCAAGCGTTAACTTTAGGCGAAAGTGTTGCACTTTATGATATGAAATCAACGGTTACAGAAGATAATTCTTTAGTAAATACTTTAACCGTTATCGCGGTTGGATTCGTGTTACTTGTCACATTCAAATCATTATCATTACCGATTATCTTATTATTAACAATACAATCTTCTGTTTGGATTAATCTCGCCATACCCTATTTTACCGATACGTCATTAGTATTTATTGGTTATCTCATCGTTAGCACTGTACAGCTTGCAGCAACGGTCGATTATGCCATTTTATTAACAGAGACTTATAAGCATAATCGTGGAAAACTTTCTCCAAAACAAGCGATGAGAAAAACAATTGATGAGAAATTATTTTCCATTATCGTGTCTGCCTCCATTTTATCTAGTGTCGGATTTATATTATGGCTAACTTCTTCAAATCCAATCGTCGGTTCTATTGGATTATTATTAGGTAGAGGAGCATTGCTCGCGTTTTTACTCGTTATCCTTTTTCTACCTGCATTATTATTACTATGTGATAAATTGATTCAAAAAACATCTCTACAAATGGACTTTAGTAACAAGGAGGAAAAACATGAAGATCATTAAATGGATGCTTATCACTGCTTCCCTATTTTTCTTTCCTGTGATGAATATACATGCTGAATCACAAACAGTTAAAGGCGGAATGAGTAAAGGGAAAGTAGCAAACAAAAATGAAGTGATTTATGCTAACTTGCTAGCAGACGGTAACCTAACCGAATTATATGTTGTCAATTCGTTTGAACTGATAGAACCTGGTGTGATAGAAGATTTTGGGAATTACCAAAAGGTTAAAAATCTAACTGACACATCAAAAATTAGCAAAGAAAATGATCAGATCACATTACAAGCAAAAGAAGAAAATTACTATTATCAAGGAAACTTACCAAATAACTTTGAGTTACCTTGGCGTTTTACAATAAATTATTACCTTAATAATAAAAAGGTTGAACCAGAAAATTTAGCTGGTAAATCGGGCGATATAAAAATGGAAATTGCTGTAGAAGCGAATGAAGGTAAGCGTTCTTCATTCTCTGAAAATTATATGCTGCAAATTAGCGTACCGCTGAACACTGAAAAATTCAAGGAGATAAAAGCCGAGAATGCCACTGTTGCACAATCCGGCAAAGATAAGCAGCTCACTTTTACCGTTATGCCGGAGCAGGAAGAAGTATTTACGATTGAGGCAGAAACAAATCATTTTGAAACAGAAGGTGTGCAAATATCTGCTTTACCTGCTTCACTTGCCATTGATAGCCCAGATACTGAAGAATTGACGAGTGAGTTTCACTCATTAACTGAGGCAATTGGTGACATTCATCATGGTGTCGGAGACTTAGCAATAGGAATGAATGAACTATCATCAGGCTTACGGTCTTTAGAGGGTGGGTCTGCACAATATAAAAAAGGACTAAATGAATTAAGTCAGTCTGGTAACCAATTAACAGAAGGATCAGCACAAATAAATAATACTTTATCTTTGATTAAAGATGAGATGAAACAAGCCAGTGGCGTAAGTGGTATTGGGGAACTCGAGAATGTAACAATCGATCTGCCTGAGGTAGCGGATAATCTAGAACAAGCAGCAAATGATGTAGACCAAGTAGTTGTTAATTATAATGAGGTAAAAACACAAATCAATCGTGCTCTGGAGCAGATACCAGATAACCAAATTTCAGATAAAGAGATAAATAAATTATATGAAAGTAATGCGGATAAAGAGGTAATTGATCAATTGGTAGAAACCTATAGAGGGACAAAAGCTGCTCAAGAAGTTCTACTACTAGCCAAAGATAACCTTACAGACATGGTTGAACCGCTATCAACCTTTAGTCAATCAATGAGAGAAGCAGCAGGTAACCTTCGTGCAATATCATCTAATATAGACGAATCTATTCTTCAAATTGACATTGATGAAGGGTTAAAACAATTGACATCTGGTGTTGAAGAAATGGTATCTAACTATAATCAATTCCACCAAGGGTTACTTGCTTATACAGGCGGTGTTTCTGAATTAAGTACATCATATAGTGACATCCATGAAGGAATTAGCGGTTCTCTATCTGGAGCTGAGCAACTAACCAAAGGAGCTGGCTCGCTTCATAATGGAACTGGACAATTACATGATGCAACTAAAGACATTCCTGATGAGGTGACAAAAGAAGTGGATGAAATGATATCGCAATATGATAAATCTGATTATGAGCCAATTTCTTTTGTATCAGATAAAAATAATGAAAAGTTGGAACTAGTCCAATTTGTCATCCAAACAGATAAGATTAAAATTAAAGATAACAAAGAAGATGTAAAAGAAACAAAAGATAAAGTAGGATTCTTCGAGAAACTTCTTAACTTATTTAAGTAAACTTGAAAAACACGCCACTGCAATCTAGGAGGCGTGTTTCTCTTTTTGGTGGTAAATTTATATAAACCTTTCATGTTACATCAAACGATCGGTCAAAATGAAGAATTAGGCTTTCTTCTACTCGGGTTGTAGGAGTGGATTTAATCAATGACTCTAGCTTATATTGTGGTTGGAAGAAAAATGATAAAGAGCCTAACTTTTTCATCATTTTAAGCTGAGAATACATATTCTAAAAAATAAATTGTAAATTTTCCGAAAAATTGATATATTGTTAGTGTGAAACTAAATAAGCTAAATAAACAGGTGCTTGTTCATCAAGCTTAAAAGGGAAACCGGTTAGACTCCGGTGCTGTCCCGCAACTGTATTTGCGAGCGGATTGTACATAACCACTTATTCATTATTGAATAGGGAAGGAACAAATCCGCCACGACCATAAGCCAGGAGACCTGCCTGTTTTAGCCAACATCATTACCTACGCGGATAGGGGGTGTTAAGTGCGGATAGAAGAACATGTATATTACTCAACACATGTTTATTTGTTTGTCCACTCGTTACTTAACAACTTCTTTTAACAGGAGTTGTTTTTTTTTGAAGGTGGTTTGCTTCTTGCTACTGATTTGAGCAAGCGCTCAATCAAAGGAGATGGAAAGATGTAAAGGGAGTGCACGATGGCGAAGCTAAAAAAAACGCTAGAAGAAAAGGGAGATATTTTTTCTCCTGAAGATTTTCTTGAAGAGGAACAACTCATTGCACAAACGGCAGAATTATTTATTAAGAATGAAGTGTTGCCCCAAATAGATTCATTAGAAAAAAAGAACTATGAAGTGGCTAAGAATCTGTTTCAAAAATCAGGGGAACTAGGTCTACTAGCTATTGATGTACCTGAGGATTATGGCGGGTTTGCACTTGGTAAAAAATTATCCGGGCTTATAGCTGAAAAGATAGGATACGGTGGGGCTTTTAGTGTTTCGTATAATATTCATGTAGGTGTTGGCACATTACCGTATGTTTATTTTGGTTCAGAAGCACAAAAACAAAAGTATTTACCACAACTCATCTCCGGGGATTGGATTGGTGCTTATGCCTTAACGGAAGCAGGAGCTGGATCGGACGCACTTTCACCGAAAACAAGAGCTATTTACAACAGCAAGAGTGATAGTTGGATAATAAATGGGGAAAAACAATGGATTACCAATGCTCACATAGCAAATGTGTTTGTTGTATTTTGCCAAACAAATGACGGGATGACTGCTTTTATTGTTGAAAAAGACATAGCAGGCGTATCTATTGGTGCAGAAGAAGAAAAGATGGGTATTCATGGATCATCAACAGCTACTCTTATATTGGAAGATGTCGTTGTGCCATCCGCTAATATACTAGGAGAAAAAGGAAAAGGTCATCAAGTTGCCATGAATATATTAAATCTTGCTAGATTGAAGCTAGCTTTCTCGAATATTGGCACAGCTAAACAAGCCTTCAACTTTTCTCTTAGCTATGCGAAAGAGAGACAACAATTTGATAGAGCGCTGGTTGAATTTACGTTGATACAAGAAAAATTAGCTGAAATGGTGACATCTATTTATGCAAGTGAAAGTGCCGCTTATCGCACAGCAGATATGATTGATCAAGCTCCAACAGATGAAGGAATCACCTCTTTAAAAGCATTCGCAATGGAATGTGCCATAAACAAAGTACGATGCTCTGAAATGCTTGGGCATGTAACAGATGAGGCCGTTCAAATTCACGGTGGATACGGTTATATGAGAGATTACGATGTTGAGCGACTATATAGGGATGCTCGAATCAGTCGTATCTTTGAAGGAACAAACGAAATCAATCGCTTAACCATAGCAAAAAACTTACTTCACAAACACTCATCTAAAGATATCACAATCAATACCCCTACACCATTACACCAAGATAGAAACAGCCAATTTATTGAGTTAGGAAAAGAACTGTTATCGCTGTCTTTGGAAGCGGTTTCAAATGCAAAGATTGATATAAATAGGGAACAGCAGTATGCACGTCTTTTAGCTAATATCATCACAGAACTATACACAATGGAATCGACTTATATGCGGACATCAAAACTGCAACATCGAAAACAAAATCAAAAGTGGAAAGATTTAGCGACTGATATTATATGCGAACAATGCTTTCAATATTTGAAACAACAAACGATTAGCCTGATTTCAGCAGCGATACTTGATGAAAAAGAACGATTCGTTGCATTCGCAAACATTGAAAATTACCAAATCCCACTCTACAGCAATCTGTTATTGAAAAAAAGGCAATTAGCACAAATACTTATTGATCAACCAAAATTACTGAAATGAAGGGAGCTTAAATGATGGGTGAGAAAATCGGTTTTATTGGTTTAGGGAATATGGGTTTACCGATGGCGCAAAGCTTATTATCAGAAGGCAATGAAGTGTACGGCGTCGACCTCAACAAAGATGCTGAAGCGGCATTGCTAAGGTCGGGAGGTGTGATTGGATTATCTATCAATAATATCATAAAGCAAGTAAATTTTATTTTCACAAGCTTACCATCAATGAAAGCGGTGGAAGAAATCTATTTAGGTGAGGAAGGATTGATTACAAAAGGACGGGAAGGCATTGTCCTGATTGATACAAGTACGGTTGCTCCTAGCTTGAATCAAAAATTAGCAGAAGAAGCAAAAAAGAAGAGCATTCATTTTCTTGCTGCTCCTGTCAGTGGGGGTGTAATCGGTGCTGAAAATCGTACTTTAACCATTATGGTCGGTGGTCCTAAACAAGCTTTCGAGCAATCCCAACCATTGTTAAATATTCTTGGAGAGAATATTTTTCATGTGAATGAACGAATTGAAAGCGGAACTGCAGTCAAATTAATCAATAACTTACTTATCGGTTTTTATACTGCTGGTGTAAGCGAAGCCTTAAATCTGGCAGAAAAAAGCAACATTCATTTAGCACAATTATTTGAGATGTTGAATGTGAGCTACGGCCAAAGTCGGATATATGAAAGAAACTATAAAAGTTTTATCGCGAACGAAGATTATCGTCCCGGTTTTACCTTGCAGCTATTAAATAAAGATCTTGGTTTCGCGCTTGATTTAGCCAAGGAACACGAATTGCAATTGCCAGTTAGTGAATTACTATTAAATATATACAAAAATGCTGAAAACGAGGGTTATGGTAGCCAAGATATGGCTGTTCTTTATGAAAAAGTGAAAAATGATCAAACAAAAAATGCGAAAGAAACGGGGATGAAGGAATGATTAAAACAGAAATTCCAACAATGAAAAACCATATTAATGGTGAATGGGTTGATTCAAGCAGTAAGGAAGTGGAAGCCGTACCGAACCCGGCGAATGGGACAATTATTGCTTACGTCCCCCTTTCTGGTAAAGAAGATGTTGATTTAGCTGTCAAAGCTGCTGCTGCGGTCTATCCTAAGTGGGCTGAAGTACCCGTCCCAAATAGAGCGCGTCTGCTTTACCAATATCTTCATTTGTTAAAAGAGGAAAAAGAAAACCTCGCTCAAATTATTACAGAGGAAAATGGAAAAACATTAAAGGATGCGCGTGGTGAGGTACAAAGAGGAATTGAAGTCGTTGAACTCGCAACCTCCACTCCTAATTTAATGATGGGAGATGCACTTCCTAGTATTGCCGAAGGGATAGATGGCTCAATTTGGCGCTATCCGCTTGGTGTTGTTGCTGGGATTTCTCCTTTTAACTTTCCAATGATGGTTCCTTTATGGATGTTTCCTCTGGCAATCGCCTGTGGGAATACATTTATACTGAAAGCTTCTGAAAGAACGCCGATCTTGGCTGGTAGACTCGTAGAGTTATTCTATGAGGCAGGTTTTCCTAAAGGGGTACTAAACCTTGTACATGGAGGAAAAGACGTGGTTAATCGCTTATTAGATCATCCAGAAATTCGTGCAATTTCATTTGTTGGGTCAGAGCCGGTCGCCAAACATGTTTATCAAACTGGCACCGCTCACGGAAAGAGAGTACAAGCATTAGCTGGTGCGAAAAATCACGCAGTTGTAACATCTAGTTGTCATCTAGAAAAAACGGTTCAAGGTGTTATTGGCGCAGCGTTTGGAAGTAGTGGGGAACGATGTATGGCTTGTTCTGTGGTAGCCGTTGTAGAAGATATAGCAGATGATTTTATGAACCTACTTGTAGCAGAAACGAAAAAACTTACTGTCGGGGATGGCCGGTTTGAAGAGCATTTTGTTGGACCACTCATTCGTGACACTCATAAATCCCGTGTGTTACAATATATCGCCTCAGGGGTTTCAGAGGGAGCCAATTTAATCGTAGATGGTAGGGATACAGAGACGACAGAAGATGGTTATTATGTAGGTGCAACAATATTTGACAATGTAACATCCGATATGAAAATTTGGCAAGATGAGATTTTTGCACCGGTCTTAAGTGTCGTTAGAGTAAAAACATTTGAAGATGGTATCGCCTTAACGAACCAATCAAAATTTGCCAATGGAGCTGTTATTTATACATCTAGTGGTAAAGAAGCACAAATTTTCAGGGAGAAGATTGATGCAGGTATGATTGGTGTAAATGTGAATGTACCTGCTCCTATGGCGTTTTTCTCTTTTGCTGGTAACAAATCATCATTTTATGGAGATTTAGGAACTAACGGAAAAGATGGTGTTCAATTTTATACAAGAAAGAAAGTCGTAACTGAACGTTGGTTTTAAAAAAAATGGAAGGAGAGATTGTATGACAGATGAAGTACTCTTCACAGTAAATGATAAAGGGTTAGGTGTGATTGCACTCAACCGTCCGAAAGCGCTAAACTCACTTTCTTTAGCAATGGTTCAACCACTTAAAGAAAAGTTACTGCGATGGAAAAACAATAATCACATACAGATAATTCTGATCAAAGGAGCAGGAGAAAAAGGCTTGTGTGCAGGTGGAGATATAAAAGCTTTATACGATGCCCGCTTGAATGAAAAAAATAAAAGTCTGGCAATGCAATTTTTTAAAGAGGAGTATGAATTAGATCAATTAATTTATGACTATCCAAAGCCCATTATTGCTTATCTTGATGGTATTGTAATGGGCGGGGGAGTTGGACTGACTTATGGGGCAAACTATCGTATCGTAACTGAACGGACGAAGTGGGCCATGCCTGAAATGAATATTGGCTTCTTCCCTGATGTCGGTGCAGCCTATTTCCTTAACAAAGCTCCAGGCTATATTGGCCGTTATTTAGCGTTGACGGCAGAGACGATACATGCATCTGATGTTCTCTACATAGGAGGAGCTGATTATTTCATCAAGAGTGAACAATTTAACTCCCTCTTAGAAAATCTAGAGAATATGAATTGGTTAGATGTAAATCACGATTATAACTTGAATGATTTACTCAACCAGTACGCCAACGACGAAAGCGGAGAAAGTAAGTTATCACAATTACAAGAAGAAATTGATTTGCACTTTTCTTTTCAAACATTAGAAGAGATTCTACACTCTCTTCGTGAACATCCTAGTGATTTCGCTACAACGACAAGTGATATGTTATTATCTAAATCACCTTCATCACTTAAAGTCACACTTAAGCAACTGATTGACGGTGAAGAACAATCTCTCACAACTTGCTTAGAAACAGACTTCATACTTGCTAGAAATTTTTTAAGCCATAGTGACTTTTATGAAGGTGTACGGTCAGTGGTCATTGACAAAGACCGCAATCCCCAATATGACTTTGCACAATTATCCGATTTTACATCTCAACATGTTGAGGGATTCTTTCAAAAAAAGTAAGCTAACTCTTAACGAAAATCAAATGAAACAGCAAGGGCATGAGTTTATTACCATATCAAATAGAAGAGAAAGCAATTTTTTTCTATAATATTGATATTTTTCAAGAAAGAAATTATACTTATATAAGTAATATATGGCTAATAGGTAAAGAGATTGCCTATTACTATATAATAATAGGTGAATGGTGAGATGGATAACGAGTAGCTTCTGCTGCTTTGCTATTAGCCCGCCATAAAATAGTTTATGAAAACAAACTATTTTATGGCGGGCTTATTTTATGCATAGAGAAATAGGTTTAACAAATGGTCACATGAGGACCATAAGATTACATTTTCACTATACACTTACCTTGGAAAAACTGTGACTTTATTATTGGAGGACGCTTTTAATGAATATCGAACATCAATTCAATATGATTATAAGAGAAATTCGAAAAAAACATGTAGGCAATGGACCAAGAGAAATGACTACAAAATTTACAGGCTGTTGGGCGATTACGGAAATGAAAGGGAACTTAACAAATGTCGAGAAGTTCATGATTGAATCAACGAAAGGCTACCAAGTAGTCCATGAAGCTCGAACAACCCTTATCAAACAATTATATAGCGATAAAGAAAAGGTTGAAAAACTTGAAGTACTCGTTGGTGCTCAATTAATCAATATTTTTACTGATATTGATTTGGAAAAAGATATTGCGATGACGATTTATGTTTTTGATAAACCTTTGCAAGTATAACTCTCAACTCTTTAAGATGATTAAAATTGGAAAAATAGGTGATTAAAATCGATATAAAAGAAATGTTAAATCAAGTTCCTGTTGTGAATGAAGAAGAAGGACGGTTATTATTAACTAACTTAAATACGCAAATGATTAAACTATTTCAGGAAAAGGAAATCGCAATCTATTATTCACTATTAGAGGATGTTTTGAAGATTGCAAAACATTTAAATTTAGATACGGTAATTAAATATTTCGGAATCACCCCCGTGGTGAAGGCAAATGAAAGCATGCAGTTCCAAGAGATCTTTCGTTGTCTTCACACAAAGGAAAGGAATAATAATTGGTTCTTGGATTTCTTTTCTTTATATTTAGGTGTTTCTGTTATTTATGGCTTTAAACCTGAAGAAATTAAAAGAGCTGATTCCTAATAAAGAGAAAACATTTCAATCCCTTTTGTTGAAATGTTTTTTTATGCAGTGATAAATGAATAAAATATTCTGTTAATTGAAAGCATTTTACTTGTATTTGTTATCATTCTTTGTAAAATGAAAGCAAGGAGTGATAAAGATGGTAGAAAAAACTGCAGGGCATAGTTTATTGGAAAAGGTGTCATTTGGAAATGGGCAATTAAAAAGCAGGGTAGTAATGGCACCAATGACAAGAGGGTTCTCACCAAATGGTGTACCAGATGAAAAGGTAGCACAATATTATCGCAGGAGAGCAGAAAATGGTGTAGGCCTTATTATTACTGAAGGCACAGCGATTGATCATCCATCAGCAGTTGCTGGTGAAACAATTCCCCTTTTTTATGGCGAGGATGCACTAAAAGGTTGGGCAAATGTAGTAGCTCAAGTACATGAAGCCGGCGGGAAGATTATTCCACAATTATGGCATGTTGGTGCAGCAAGAAAAGCCGGGAGTCTACCTAACATCGATTCACCGCCTGTCAGTCCTTCAGGCATCACGTTAAAAGGAAAGAAAATTGATCAGATCAAGGTACTTACAGAAGAAGATATACATGACCTAGTTGATGCGTATGCAAAGGCTGCTAAATCTGCCAAAGAGATTGGATTTGATGGCATCGAATTACACGGAGCTCACGGTTATCTAATTGATCAATTTTTCTGGGAACTGACTAATAAACGGACAGATCAGTATGGTGGAGACCTACAGGAACGCTCTACATTTGCAGCAGAGGTCGTTAAGGCATGCAGACAAAGTGTTGGTCCCGATTTTCCAATTGTTTTCCGCTATTCTCAATGGAAGGGTACAGATTACAAAGCCAAGTTAGCGAATAATAGTAAGGAGCTTGCGACCATATTATTACCTTTAGTTGAAGCGGGTGTAGATATTTTTCATTGTTCAACAAGACGCATATGGGAACCAGAATTTGTAGATGAACACCCTACATATAACTTGGCTGCTTGGACAAAGAAAATCACACAAAAACCAACAATTGCAGTTGGATCCATTGGCATTAATCGCGCATATTTAAGTAGTGAAGACAATGCACAAATCACCATTGAAAAAAATCTTAAAATTGTCGATGAAAAAATGAATGCTGGTGAATATGATTACGTGGCAATCGGTCGTGCCCTACTTGCAGATCCAGAATGGGTAACTAAGTTAAAAGATGGGGCACTTGATCAGGTGAAAATTTATACAAAAGAAGCAGAAGGCACCCTCTATTAATAGGAAATTATTTTAAAAACCGATTAAAATAAGAATCGGTTTTTTTCCCGTTGTTTCTTTCCTCCATAAAGGAGGGCCTTATGTAGCAAGATTGAGTTGTAATGTAGAGACGAATCGAAAAGATATTTTCTTATAATTATTGGTATGAATGTCGAATGTCTTTACTTCATTTCATTCTCTCCATTCAATGAACAGGTTTCGGGAGATTGTTTTTTGCTCGAAAGCTTTCATAAATAATGATTTCTATGATAAAGCTTTTATCAATGTTTCTAACCTTTGTAAATAGGGAATATGAAAATATAATGGTTTGTTTCATAAAAATGAACATTGCAAACCTAATTCCTTGTAAACAGATGGGTATAATGTTATATTAATCAAAAATCGAAAGAGGAGAGAAGAGTATGACCAAAACGATTCCACCAATTGTTTCAACCCAATGGTTAGAGGAACATTTAAATGATGAAAATATCCGCATACTAGACGCGACGACTTTCTTAAAGTTACCAGATGGTGATGGACTTTACTCTGTAACGAACGGACGAGACGCATATAAAGAAGAGCATATTCCGGGTGCTGTGCATGCGGATGTAGTAAACGAATTAGCAAACCCAGATGATCCAAAAGCATTTACATTGCCATCTCGAGAAAGGTTCGTAGAAGGGATTGAAAAATTGGGTGTTGGTGATGGTACGCATGTGATTATTTATGACAAAATCGCTGAAGTCGGCTCCCCGAATGCCGCATCTGATTGGGCATCACGTGTTTGGTGGCAACTTCGCTTCGAAGGATTTGATAATGTCTCAATCTTAAACGGCGGGTTTAGAAAATGGAAAGAAGAAGGTAGAGAAATTAAGTCTGGGATTGAATATTATCCAAAAGCAACTTTTAATGGTAGAAGAAGACGGGAATTATTAGCTACAAAAGAAGATGTCAAAAAAGCGATAGATGATCCAAACATGATTATTATGAATTGTTTATCACCAGATGTCTTTAGTGGTAAGAAAAACACTTACGGTCGTCCCGGTCATATTCCTAATAGTAAAAATGTCTTCTTTGCCGACTTATCAGATGATGAATCACTTCTCATTAAAGATGAAGAAAAATTACGTGAAATTTTTGAGCCGACCGGTGTATTTGATCAATCTAAAAAAGTCATCACATATTGTGGCGGTGGGATTGCTGCTACATGGAATGCTTTCATTCTATATACACTAGGCCGTAAAGATGTCGCTGTATACGATGGTTCCATGACAGAATGGGTGCAAGACGAAAACGCGCCACTAGTAACAACCAATAATGAATAAATTCTTTCCACGAATGTTCTCGCATTTGTTGATTTAAAATAAAATTTATAAGTTGTAAAAAAGTTCGATAATTTATAAAAAAGTTTGATAACTTATAATAAAGTTTGATCAAAAGTCCTGTATTGATGCAGGACTTTTTGTTCAGCAATCGGGCCATTTAATGGAGCAAGAATTATCGAGTAAACGGGACAGTTTGATAATAAATTTAAATAATTCTGAGTTTTTATGGTAAAATGAGGAAGGTAATTGATACAGAAAGGAAGCTTTATATGAACAAATATAAGATAATTTTATTTGATTTAGATGGAACACTTTCAGACCCAAAAATAGGTATAACTAAATCTGTTCAATATGCGTTAAAGAAAATGGACATTGATGAACCTAATATCAATAAACTTGAATGTTTTATCGGTCCACCACTTCAAGTGTCATTTGCTGAATATTACGACTTTGATGAAGGAAGTACACAAAAGGCAATTCATTTTTACAGGGAAAGGTTCAAGGATAAGGGTATGTTTGAGAATGACCTATATTCGGAAATTCCTTTTCTACTAAAATCATTAAAAGAACAACAATATATTTTAGTTGTTGCAACTTCAAAGCCTACTGTATTTTCTGAACAAATACTAAAGTATTTTAACATTGACCATTATTTTGATCTTGTTGTTGGAAGTAATCTAGACGGAACACGAACATCAAAAACTGAAATTATTCAATACATACTTGATAAGTACAATGAGCATAGGTTAGATGATTTTATTATGATTGGTGACAGAAAAGACGATATGATTGGTGCAAATAATATTGGTATTGACTCTATCGGAGTAACTTATGGATATGGTTCATTTAAAGAATTAAGTGATACTAACCCTACACATATAGTTAATTGTGTTGACGAGATAACAGATATTTTAATAGCAAGTAAAGTTGGATAAATAACGAAATTATATTTCCGAAATAAGGAATTGGCAGCTATTCTGCATGAAAAGGGTGCTTTTCTTAGGTTATAAATCGTTTTATTTTCTTTTGTATATTAAAAAATAGTTGACCAATATGAATACAAGGTGATTAATCATGAGTGGTTATCAATGGGTAGGAAGCCAAAAACATTATGTAGATGAAGTTCACACTGAATTGTTGAACAACGATATTGTAATAGGTCATTTTGGTGGTAACTCTTCAACTGGGCAATTTAAGAATGAAGATGGATGTTTAATTTGGGTTAATCAAGAAGAAGATTGGGAGTTTGTTATTATTCTTGATGCTCATAATACAGCACAAAGTGCAGAATTAGTTCTTAAAACCTTTGAAAAAGAAAGAGACTCAGTGCAACAAATCTTAAAAATGCAGACAGTAGAAGCTTTCGACACCATATCCACCTTCATTCTAAATATTTTTAAGGGTCAAAGCTTTCGAGAAGCTAATCAAAATGTCCAAGGAGAAACTGCTTGCCTATTTGTTGTTAGGAAAGGAAAATTCCTTTGGTGGCTATCGATAGGAGATTGCATTCTTTATTTGTTTCATCCTGAACTTAAAGCACTAGGAGAATTTCAACAGAATCATAGAAGTTTTTATGAGTGGGTAGGACAAAAGAATACTTTTAATTTAGCTGTACCTTGTTACAGTTCTGGAAGGAAAGAATTACGGAAAGGAGAAAATCATATTTTCTTAACAACAGATGGGCTTATTGAGTGCCCAAATACTAATTTTGACAACCCATTTGAAATATTTAATACCTTCGAAGGGATAACCAATCAATATGGTGTTAAAAGATTATTAGAAGAAATTAAGGAAAATAATGTACGTGATAGTACCACAATAATTTCATGGAAAGTAACTATCAACAATTCAGCTACTTTACCTAGTGATATTCCGCAATAGGGCGCTTTTCAAGAACAAGGAAAGCTCTCTTAAATGATTTGAGTTAGTTTGTATATTTTGAAATAATTGGTATTAAGCAATAGGACATTACTTTTGTATAAGGCTTAAAATAATTAATTCAAATTAAGGGAGGGTAAGAATTATGGGTAATGAAGAAGATAAGAGTTCTGTTTGGATTGTTAGCAAGAAAGAGAAAGTTTGGAACGCAATAATAAATGAAGATAAACTTTCACAGTGGTATGCACCTGGTTCACCTTGGGAAATTCCTAGTCTGAATGTTGGTGAGAAAATTACTTTTACGTTAATACCTAGTGTACATAATAACCTTACAAGAAACTTCCAATGACCTTAACAATTGAGAATGTTGTTACCTATCAGGAATTTGCCTTTCGTTTAGATTCACAACAAATTCTAATATCAATTACATTAAAAGATGAATCCAATGGAACAAGAGTAACAATGAATTCGGAAGGTTTTGCTACCTCTTTAGAAAATTTGAAAGCCTTAGTAGAAGGAAATAAAATACGTAATATTTAAAAAAGGTTATTCAATTATAGGGCGCGATTGTTGAGCAACAAAGGTAGAAAATGATCAAACTTTTTTTATAAAAATCGTCTTCGTAAAATGTTTAAAGAGCCTGTTTTTATCAAACTTTTTTTCAAAAACAGGCTCTTTTATATTTGGGAAATTAACATAATAAGACGTGCATTTGATCAAACTTTTATATAACCCAACAGCATTCATGGTTTTTCATTTCGCAAAAAATAAGCATTTACATAAATGATCGTTTACACTATATTCTATATTAATACTAAATAAGGTGTGGACAAATATATGACTCAAAAAAGATTATCCGATTCCATCGCTGATGACATTATCTCTATGATTGTCATTGAGAAACGTTTTCAACCTGGAGATAAGCTACCTAACGAAAATGTATTATCGGAAGAATTGAATATTAGTCGAACTACTTTAAGAGAAGCGATTAGAATCCTTGTTACAAATGGCATTGTCGAAATCAAAAGAGGTAGAGGGACTTTTATAAAAGAAGCTTTGGATATTGACCATATGCAACATTTCGGATTGCTTACAGATGCAAAAATTAATGCGAAAGATTTGTATGAAATGCGCTTAATATTTGAACCAGAAGCTGCATACTATGCGACCATTCGAGCAAGTGACCAAGAAATGAAAAGAATTATCGATTATGGATTACAAATTGAAGAGAAGATTAAAAAGAAGCAAGATCGAACGGCTGAAGAGCAGAAATTTCATCAATCAATTGTTAAAGCGACCCATAATGAATTTATGGAAAAGCTCATGCCTGTCATTTATCAAGCCATCGATAAAGGGGTGATTTTATCAGTCGAAAAAGAAGTTGCAATTAAAGATACATTGAATGATCATCAAATGATTATGGATTTTATGAAGAATCGTAACCCTGAGGGAGCAAGAAGTGCGATGAAAATTCATATATTACATGCAATGAGTGAATTAGGAATTGAATAAAAAAGCAAAAAAGAGCATCTTTTTATAAAAGATGCTCTTTTTGTCTAACAACGTTATTGACAGCAGACAACATACGTTTTACAATACATTATACAAATAATCAAAATAATGAAAATTGAAGGTGTGGTTGTAAATGAGAAGAAGCGATACGATTAAACTTGGAGTAGATAGAGCTCCTCACCGTAGTCTTTTATATGCGACAGGAAAAGTAAAAGCAAAAGATTTAGAGAAACCATTTATTGGTGTATGTAATTCATATATTGATATTATTCCTGGACATGTTCATTTACGAGAATTTGCAGATGTGGTTAAAGAAGCAATCATTGAAGCAGGTGGCATTCCCTTTGAATTTAATACAATCGGTGTTGATGATGGAATAGCCATGGGGCATATTGGTATGCGTTATTCCTTACCTAGCAGAGAGTTAATTGCTGATAGTGCGGAAACCGTTATTAATGCCCACTGGTTTGATGGCGTCTTTTATATTCCAAACTGTGACAAGATCACTCCTGGTATGTTAATGGCAGCCGCGCGTACAAATGTCCCTTCCGTCTTTGTTTCAGGTGGGCCGATGGAAGCAGGAACGAGTGCAAGCGGAAAACAACTTTCATTAACATCTGTTTTCGAAGGAGTAGGAGCTTTTAAGTCAGGAAAAATGACAGAAGAAGAGTTCAATGATATTGAAAATAATGCGTGTCCAACATGTGGGTCTTGTTCAGGGATGTTTACAGCTAATTCAATGAACTGCTTAATGGAAATGCTAGGTGTCGCTCTTCCCGGTAACGGATCGATTGTCGCAACAAGTGCGAAACGAAAAGAGTTAATCTATGAAGCTGCTAAACATTTAGTTCGCATGATTGAAGAAGATGTGAAACCACGTGACATCATTACGAAAGAAGCCATTGATGATGCCTTTGCTTTAGATATGGCGATGGGTGGTTCGACTAATACAGTGCTTCACACTTTGGCAATCGCAAATGAAGCTGGTATTGATTATAATCTTGAAGATATTAATAAAATCGCTACCCGTGTTCCATATTTAGCAAAAATTATGCCAGCGTCAGATTATTCAATGGATGATATTAATAAAGCTGGGGGCATTAGTGCAATCATTAATGAATTAACGAAAATTCCAAATGCCATTCATCCAGAGAGAATAACGATTACAGGTAAAACAATGGGTGAGTTGGTAAGTGGACATGATATTACTAATGAACAGGTTATACGTCCTAAAGATAATCCCTATAGCCCAGTTGGTGGCCTTTCCATTTTATATGGAAATATCGCCCCTGAAGGTGCTGTCATCAAAGTCGGCGCAGTGGACCCAACGATTCAAGAGTTCGAAGGAGAAGCAATTGTTTTTGAGTCACAAGAAGAAGCACAACAAGCAATCGATAATGGAGCTGTAAGAGAAGGCCATGTTGTTGTCATCAGGTATGAGGGACCTAAAGGTGGTCCAGGAATGCCGGAAATGCTAGCACCAACTTCAGCCATTATGGGTCGAGGATTAGGTAGTTCAGTTGCTTTGCTAACAGACGGTCGTTTTTCCGGAGCATCACGTGGAATTTCCATTGGTCATATTTCTCCAGAAGCTGCTGAGGGTGGTCCAATCGCACTTATTGAAAATGGAGATATCATTGTGATCGACTTACCTAACAGAACGATGAACGTAAAATTATCTGATGAAGAATTAGCTAACCGAAAAAAATCATTACAACCATTTGAACCAAAGATTAAAAATGGCTGGTTAGGAAGGTACTCCAAACTGGTAACAAATGCATCAAAAGGTGGCGTAATGAGCATTTAAGTATAGTAAAGTAAAGAAACTTCATTTTAGATAATGAGGTTTCTTACTTATTATTTTCAAGACTATTACTATAATTGATTTAGTAATGGACGAACAAAGTAATTGGCAAGCCCAACATTTTAAAAATATTAAAAACACGGGTTATAAAAAATGATACAACTTTCACACATCTCTGAGATTGGAGATGAGACGTTGCAAAGTTATTTTTAATTGTTACGAAACAGTCGATAAGCCCTCCTTATTAACAAAATAGAACTAAGCATTACACGTAGCTTTTTAAAAATTACTTAACATGTTTATTCCGGGCTTATTTTCGTGTTCTTTGTAGGTAATATACGTTTTTTCTATACTTAAATAAATTTCCCCTTACTTTTCCAGATGTTTACTCATTTCTTCTTATTGAAAATTCAAAAACCTTAAGTTTGCCTAAAAATCTCATCAGTAACCTCAAACTTGAGGGAATATGTTTGCCCGTTGTCTAAATATATATAACAATAAGTTTTAATTGAATCCATTTGATTGAACTGTATCTATAAAAGACAATATAAAGTTTTTTAAAGTCTGTTCTAAAAAGGTCGAACTCTTATATTAAGGAGGTATTATGGAAAAAGAGTATCTTGGTAAATGTAGTAGTTGTGGTGAGGGGATTTATTGTCATGGTGGATTTTTAGGTGGTGTTCTTGAAGATGATGGTAAAATGATTTGTTTTTCTTGCTTTGAGGAAGAAAACACTGGCTATCATTCAAAAAAACAATAGACCAATAATAAAATTCGATAACACGCTAGAAGTTATTTCATTTAAGCTAGAAAATAGGAACAAGATTTGAAAACGAAAGACCGACCGATCTCTACACCAATTAGATACTATTGAATAAAAGAACAAAGCCGATTCCTAAAAGCCACAAAGGAAGTCTACTGTTTTCATTCAGCTAGGAAGCGAACTTTAACAATTGATGTCT
The DNA here is from genome assembly GCF_038006865.1 of Cytobacillus sp. FSL R7-0696. Lineage (NCBI taxonomy): Bacteria > Bacillati > Bacillota > Bacilli > Caryophanales > Bacillaceae > Cytobacillus > Cytobacillus sp. FSL R7-0696. The sequence continues at coordinate 4,077,505 of NZ_JBBOWA010000001.1, forward strand.
ATATATCATTATACATATGGAATTACTCGCCCCGTGATTTGATAAGAGGAGGTCTTGGGTGTGACTGGACTCTTTTTTGTATAGAATTTTCTCGAAAGGTCCACAATACTCCTTAATAGAAGGGAGTGAAGCAGTTTGACGAAAGTACCTAATAACGGCAGTAAGAACCAAAGCTCACCGCAAGGAACTCAAAGCGCAATAAGTGGTGATAATAGTAAGGGGAATAAACGAAATAAAGATCAAAAAAGAAAACCAGAATAGGATCATTTTTGGCTTGTTAGCTTTCGAAGTTAACAAGCTTTTTTTTTAGGTAATTTCTAGTTTCACTCAATACAGACGTTGATTGGTCTTTAACTGAATAGAATAACAATAATTTAGACTGCTATATCACTTTAAAGGAGTAACTCATTATTATTCAGAATTATTTATAAAAATTTTTGATTTAATCTCTAAAGTAAAAATGCTTTGAAATGTGCATTGTTCAGTAGGTGGTTTTATGGTAAAAATAAGTTAATGAAACTTATTTAGAGCTACATTACCTCAGAGGAACTTCATTAAAAAAGATGTAGGGAGCGTTGAGTGATGGATAATAAACGTTTTGAAACAATTTATTCTCAAGGGAAAATAGAAAATTTCAAGATTATTCGGGATAATGAAACCGGAGTGATGTATATGTTCCATTATGCAGGTCCGGTCAGTGGATTAACTGTTATGGTTGATCCAGATGGTAAACCTTTGATAGATAAGGACTTTAAGAAATAGTGTGTAATTTATTAACTGAAAATTCCGTCCTATTAAGTGGGTATGTGTACGGATAAACATGTGAATAAATAACCGGAATTTCAGTTGTTTCTCTTTGGAACAGTTAAGATACGATTATTTTTCCAAGGGGAGACTTTTCTTATTCGGTAGGTTGGTGGTTCAAACATATCTGCTTTTATGCGTGCGAGAGGTCACTCTATATCTTGAACAGGAGAGTTCATGTTGAAGGAAAATGATTTATATATAAGAAAAATGTCTAAAAATGACTATCTGTATATGAGGAAATGGTTAAGTACGAAAGAAGTATTGACATTCTACGGAGATGTTAATGAACCTTTTTCTCTAGAAATGGTGAAAGAGAAATACGGTCCTCGTATAGACGGCGAAATTAATGTCCTGCCATTTATCGTAGAACTCAAAGATCAACCGATTGGATTTATGCAGTATTATCAGGTAGATAATGAAAATGAATATTTTGGATTTGGGGACAATGAACTGATCTATGGAATCGATCAGTTCATCGGTGAACCAATGCTTTTCGGAAAAGGTATTGGAACAAGAATGGTGAAACTATTTGTTAAATACATTGCGCAAAGAACAGAAGCAAAGATGGTTATTTTAGATACTGCGACAAACAATCATCGTGCTATTGCTTGTTATGAAAAAGTTGGGTTTACGAAAGTGAGGAAAATGAATAAGGATAGTAATTGGTTGATGGTATATCCTTTGAAGTAATGTGCAATGTATGGGTAAAAGAAATTAAAATTGCAAAGATATGTTCGTTGTTAATATTGACTAGAATGCTTCTTTATGTTGAAGGAAGCTTTTTTTATATAAAAATTATATCATTTTATGATATAACTATAGACACTTATATCACAAAATGATATATTATGAATATATCCATTTGTGATATATCAAAAAAGAATATATTAAGGATGATGTAAATTGAAATCAGAAGGGCAGATAACCGATTCTATGTTTTATATTATGACGGCACTAACCCGTCCAAGGCATGGATATGCAATTATGTCTTTGATCGAAGAGACTACACAGGGGAGAATAGCCATTGGACCAGCCTCGATGTATACGATTATAAAGAAGCTCTTAAAACAAGAATGGATTTATTTGCAGGACGGTTCGGATTCAAGAAGAAAAGTATATGAATTGACTAATCAAGGTAAAGTGGTATTAAAAGGTGAAATGAATGTGAGAAAGCTAATGGTTCAATTAGCTGAAGAAGGATTGGGAGGAATGGACAATGAGTAAAACAAAGTATATGATGTCTGGTGGATTAGCATTTGCAGAAAGTAAAGATATGGAGAAATTGAGGCAGCAGTCTCTTAAAGGGTGGCATGTTAAAAAGCTAAGTTTTATGGGATATACATTGGTGAAAGGTGAGAAAAAAGAGTATGTATACAGCATTGATTACCGTACAGTAGAAGAAAATGAAGAAGAGGAATACTTAAGCTATTTTGAAGACGCAGGTTGGAACCACGTTTACTCAGAAGCAGGTATTCATTTATTTCGCGCCGATCCTGGTACTGAACCAATTTATTCAGATAAGGAAACACTTGCCCAAAAACATGAAGAATCTTTAAGTAACACGGCAAGGTGGGGAATAGGAGCATTAGTGTTGTTTGCAGTAAGTTCTTGGACGGGTACAGTATTTACAACTGGAATGATAGCAAATATACTCACTGTTGTATCAATAATATTAACGATCATAGCAGTACCAGCTGTTTGGACAGCAATGAAAATTCAATCAAATAAATGGAAAGTACAAGGGAAACAAAGAAGTGTATTTTTCATAAATACAATAATCATATTATTTTTAGCTGCATTGACAATTTTTCTGTTATATGGAAGTGGCCCAAATGATGCAATTAAAACGCTCGCTTATATGCTTATAGGTGCTTTTGCACTACCTATACTCATCTGGTCAATTTTATCTTTTTATCATAAGCACTTAGGGCGGTAATCTTACATAATCAAAGTAAGTATAGGTTCAGTTGAACAAACTCATGATTTTAACACGAAAAAAAGGCATATATCGCTATGCCTTTTTTTCGTGTTTAACTAAATAAACCGACCATAATGGATGTTAAGGTAGATGCCATGGTTGCTGCTAATAGAATCTTCAAACCAAATTTAGCAACGACTGCCGCTTTTTCACCATTAATAGCTTGAATCGAACCACTAATAATACCAATTGAACTAAAGTTAGCGAAAGAAATCAAGAATGTTGAAATAATCGCAACTGTTTTCTCTGAAAGCTCTCCAATAAGTGGTTGGAATTGTAACATTGCAACAAATTCGTTTGTAGCAAGTTTTGTTCCCATAATGGATCCTGCTGTAATAATTTCATTTGATGGTATACCCATCAACCAGGCAATAGGAGCAAATATATAACCTAGTATTGTTGTTAGATCCATACCAAATATTCCATCAAACATGGCATTAAGTAAAGCCATTAACGCAATATAGGCAACAAGCATAGCTGCAACGATTAAAGCTACTTTACCGCCATCAAGTGCACCGTTAGAAATCGCTTCGAACAATGATTTTGACCCCGTTACGTCTTTTACATCAATTTCTTCTTTTTCGTTGTTTTTGATCGGAGCTATCATTGTCGCGATAATCAAGCCTGAAAGCGAATTCAAAATCATCGCTATTAAAACATACTGAGGAGGAACCATTGTCATGTAAGAGCCCATAATACTAGCTGATACACTCCCCATTGCTGATGTACTAATAATAAATAGTTTGTTATCACTCATTTTTGCCAAATGTGATTTAATCGCCAACAATGCTTCACTTTGGCCAAAGAAAATGGAGTTAATACTATTGAATGTAACTACTGTTGATAAACCGGTAATTTTCGCTAAAAACCCACCAATGTACTTTATAGCTAGAGGTAAAACTCTAATATAAGTAAGAATGGATAATAATGCTGAAGTAAAAATAATGAGCATAAGTACATTCATAAAGAAGACTGTTTGTCCTTCTTGCACCAAGCCACCTAATACAAAATCAATACCTTCATAACCAAAATTTAAAACAGTTGTAACGCCATTAGAAATCCATTCAACTAACTTTAAACCAATGGTTGTTTGGAACATGAATAAAGTAATGATAATCTGTAAGACAACCATAATAGCAATCGCTTTATAGTTGATATTTTTTTTATCATTGGAAATAAGGTATGCTAAGCCGAGAACGAGAAAAAAACCTAAAATTCCTATTAAAATATTTACCATGATGTCTCCCCTTAAAAAGTTTTATCCAATAGTATTGATGATAAGGTAGTATGACATCTGATGTCAAATGAATATTAAAAAATGACAGAAATTGCATTATTCAATGTATTAAGAATGAGTGCACAACTTTTCATTCTCACTACTTTAGTAATGGGTATAAAGAATTAAAACAATTATAACTCATTATTTACATTCTCTTTATATTTCACCCTCATAATAAGAACAAGGGGGGAGAGATATATGGAAAATGTTTTAGACGCCATCAAAGGGATTGTTGGAAAACTTTCTTTACAAGCAAGACTCTTGATTATTGTTATTACTATTCTGCTTTTTTCAGCAACGATAGTGACAATGATTTCTATTAGTAAATCAAAAGAAACTATTATTGGCTTTATGGAACAAAGACTTGATAAGGAAACAAGTTATATTTATGAAGTTGCCCAAAATTTATTACTCATATACATAGATGACGAGAATGAGTACACAACAAAACTGAATCAAGTGATCAGAAGACAAGAATCACAATTAGCCCAAGATGGATTCAGTGCATATTTCTTTTTGATTAATCAAAACGGAGCAGACCCTTTTTCTGTCAGTGAAAATCGACCAATTAACTTTCCTGATAACGTTGTTGAAACTATTACTCAACAACAAAATGGAATCATTGAGCGTGACATGAATGGGGAAACCTACACGATAGCATTTCGTAACATTCAAGAATTAAAGGGAATCTACACTATTGCTATACCTCAATCACAGTATCTACAAACATTAACAGAAATGAGCCAGTTTATTGGTGTAACAGTCCTTTTATGTTTGTTAGTAACTGGAGTGATTGTCATTCTTTTAGTAAGAAATTTGACCAACCCTATTTCAAAGTTAACAATAATGATGAGACAGGCTAGTAAAGGACAACTAATAAATGATATAAAAATGGAAAGTACAACACCTGAAATTGTCTCACTTATTAATAGTTATCAAACAATGATTGCTCATATGAGGAAGTTATTAACAAATATAATGGATGCTACAGACAATTTATCCCAATCAGGCAATAGTCTTGATCATATTTCTCATAAAGTAAAATTAGAAAATGAAGAATTATTAGTCGGTATTCAAGTGGTAAAACAGGGAGCAGAGCAAACTGCCATTAGTTCTGAAGAGAGTATTAAGAAGTTTCAATCTATGAAAGAAAAAACCAATAAATTATTTGATAGTATGGATAGTATGATGAAAAAAGCATATACAATGGAAGGTACAGCGGTAGATGGTGAAGAGAGTATAAGTAAAGTCATCGCCACATTTGAATCTTTTTCAACTTCATTTTCAAAAATGACTCACACTGTTGCCCAAATGAATAACTATTTTTCTTCTATTAAAAAGGTGACCTCAGTTATACAAGATATTTCAACTCAAACAAAGCTGCTAGCTTTAAATGCTTCCATAGAAGCAGCGCGGGCAGGGGAATCAGGGCGCGGTTTTGCGGTAGTGGCAACTGAAGTCGGTGCTTTGGCAGAAAAATCAGCACAAGCTGTTGAATTAGTCAAAGAAAATATTATTTCAATGAAAGACATCTCATCTAGAACACTTTTTGAATCTGAAGAAACGAATAACCATTTTTTACAATATAAAGAGATCATGAATAAGAATCGAACAGCATTCGATTTGTTAATGAAAGAAGTCCTTTCTGTTTGTAACATTATAGATGAATCAAAACGACAATTGGTTGGTTTACAGACTATTCTACCGCAAATGGAGGACAAAACAGAATACGCTTTAGCGATTTCGCAAGAGACTTTAGCAAAATCTGAGCAAATGGTGATGGATTCAAACCATTTAATGAAGGAAGTGGCACAAAGTCACGAAGAGGGTTTAAAGATTAGCTCACTTGCACGAAAATTAAAGGAATTAAATAAAGAGTATCAAATTTAAGTTTAGCCCAAATTTTAAAAAATAGACCATTGTCCTTGTCCACATTCCCTGCTTGTACATATAGTATAGTAATCCTTCTGAAAAACTGATTCACCTCAAACGGAGAAAAAGACAGCTCGCCCAGGCTGTCTTTTTCATTTGTATTATTGGAAAATATTTACTTTTTCAAGATGTTTGTATGCTTCCTCTTGATTAATTCGTTCTAAATAAACATTGGTCGTAGATATATCTGCGTGTCCTGCCCAATCTTTTACAACTGCTAATGGTACATCATTTTCTAACAACATCGTGACAAAAGTATGGCGGAACCAATGGGGAGAAATATCAGTTTGTTTTCCGGCCATCCGCACCGCTTCTTTCACAATTTTATAAAGTGCAGGATAAGTGAGTCTTTTCTGCTTTCCAGTTAAATCCCGTTTATTATACATAGAAAAAAAGAGAGGAGAGTTGTCTCCGCTTGAAAAACTTGTTGAAGCACCTATTGTTTCGCGATATTGCAACAGCACCTTTTTTGTTTCCTCACGAATAGGAATAGAACGGAATTTATTTCCCTTTCCAATCACATCTGCATATAAGGCACCACGACGATTTAAACGGAAACTACCCCAATTCAAACTGATAAGCTCACTCGCCCTTAATCCAGTTGTATACAATAAGTAACCGATTAACAAATTGCGTTGCTTTAATCCTTCACGATTTGTCTCCGCCTTCACGACTTTTGGGAAACAGGAAATAAGTTGTTCGGCGTCAAAAGCAGTCAGTTCTCTCATACCAACACCTGCAGATGTTTGATCACTAAAATGACCTTTTTTACTTGATGGTTTAGATACCCATGTTGAAAGATGCGCTTTATAAAATTGCGTTTCATAACCGAAGTCTAAGATTCTACGAAAAAATTCTAATTTTCTTATCGCTGACTTGGCTGCATAAGCCTCATTAATGTAACGATTATAAGCTTTCACTTCCGGGAAACCAATTTCCTTGAATGAAAGTTGATGTGTATTCATATAAGTAAGTAAGGTTTTCGCATCACTGCGATAAGCCTTCAGGGTATGAGGAGAAAATGTTTTATTGGTTGTAAAAATCTTTACAACGAAGAACATTTCCAAAAATTCTTGATCACTGGCTTTTTCCAAAATGAGATTGCGATGTTCATCAAGAAGATGACTCGAATGTAACTTAGTTTGTAAAGCTTGTAAGTATTGACTATCAGTCATTTTATGTAAAGGTATCATATCATTCATAGAAGAGAACTCCTTATTATTAACCATAATTTTATTATGTATAGTAAAGATAATGCGTAATTATCTTTACTTATATATTATCATAGAAATCTATGAAAATAAAATAATATTTTTCCAGTAATTAGGATGCTTGAGAATCGCCCTCAGACGAAATTATCTTTTTTTTAATAGGTATTTACTCATTCGTTTCTTATAAAATATATCTTGGTATAAAGGGATATTATTCAGATAAATGAAGGAATTAGATGTCAAAAATATTATTAGTAAAAATAATAAAATATTATAATTAATGAGATTTAGCAAAAAACAACTAGGGAGGGATGAATCAAAAAGAAGTGGCAATGTGATAGGTGCTAGGTATGGAAACGGAAGGCGTCGATTTTGCTTCTCAAAGGAGAGTTTTTTGTTCATTAATTGTACATATGTAAGCCAGGAAATAGTTGGCTATTTTCCCTAAGTTCAGTTTTAACATGTATTTTGATTATAAAAAAAACAATGTTTTGCAAAAATGCCCTACGATTCGAGCAAGTGTACCACTGGAAATCAAGAATCCCAGTGGTAAATGCAAGCTGCCTTATAGGCGAACAGAAGAAGGCATGATATATCGATGTCTTTCGTCTCTTTAATAATTGTCATAAAAAGCGCCAAAATGGGATCAAGAATAAGTTTTATGTTCCTTCAAATAAGGAACTAATCCACCTTCATTTAGTATCTTTACCATTACCTCAGGGATTTGTGTCCCCTCATATACTTCATTTTTTGATAAGTTTGTCACTTTTCCATTCTTTAAATCTACTTCTACTTCATCATTCATATTGATAGAGTGATCCTTCACTTCAATAACAGGCAAGCCAATGTTGATTGCGTTGCGGAAGAAAATGCGCGCAAAGGATTGCGCAACAACGGCAGAGATCCCTGCTTTTTTTAACGCAAGAGGGGCCTGTTCTCTTGATGAGCCACAGCCGAAGTTGCTTCCTCCCACGATGATGTCCCCTTGTTTTACTCTTGTGCGAAACTCAGGATCTAAATCTTCAAGGACATGATCGGCTAAGTCTTGTAGATTTAGTGTTTTAGTGTATTTTCCGGGTATAATCCGGTCAGTATCGATATTATCTCCATATACATGCGTTTGACCTTTAATAATCATGAAAATGCCTCCTTTAGTGTTGTAGGGTCAGTGATTTTTCCATTCAAGGCGGAGGCTGCAACAGTTGCTGGAGATGCTAAGTATACATTGGAGTGACGATTTCCCATCCTTCCTTGGAAGTTACGATTTGTCGACGAAATAACGTTTTCTCCGTTCCCTGGTACCCCTTGGTGCGTCCCAACACATGGCCCGCAGCCTGAAGATATGAAGGAAGCACCTGCTGCAGTTAAGATCTCAACAGTCCCATCCTTTAGTGCATCTAGTAATACCTTTTGTGATGCGGGAGCAATGATTAGACGAACATCTGGATGAATTCGCCTCCCTTTTAAAATCTCTGCTGCCGCATGTAAATCTTGCAATCTGCCATTTGTGCAACTTCCGATAAAAGCCATTTGGATAGGTGTGTTAATAGCTTCAGCAATATCTCTTACATTGTCTGGAGAATGAGGGATGGCAATTTCAGGATTAATTTGGCTGACATTAAATAAAAACTCTTTTTCATACGCTGCATCTTCATCACCATATATATGATCAAAATCGTATGGAAGCTCTAATCCTGTAGTATCAACAAAACAAGCTTTAGCTCCCATTTCAATGGCCATATTGGAAAGAGTCATCCGGTCATCAAGTGAAAGTAATTCGACTGCAGGGCCTGTGAATTCGATTGCTTTATAGGTTGCACCTTCAATTCCTAGCTGACCGACGATGTATAAAATTAAGTCTTTAGCAGACACACCTCGTTGCAGCTTTCCATTCAAAGTGATTTTGAATGAAGCAGGTACTTTTAGCCAAGTTTGCCCTGTCAACATGACTCCTGCCAAATCGGTTGAACCTACACCTGTAGCAAAGGCACCCAATGCACCATAGGTACAAGTATGGGAGTCCGCTCCTAAAAACAATTGACCTGGCTTCACATGATGATTTTCTACCATCAGCTGATGGCATATGCCTTCACCGATATCGTAAAGCTTTATATTCTGAGCTTTCGCAAATTCTCTCATGAATGTATGAAGATTAGCGATTTTTTCGTTAGGCGCTGGTGCAGCATGGTCAATAATAAGGAAAACCTTTTTTGCATCCCATACCTTCCATCCACCCATATCCTGAAAGGCCTTAATTGTAAGAGGTGCAGTGGTGTCGGTAGCCATCACACCATCGACATTGACAATTGCAATTTCATTTTGCTTAACTTGTTTATTTGCATGTGTTGATACAATTTTTTCAATAATGGTTTGTCCCATAATGAATCATCCTCCTAATTTTTGATAACCCATCATAGCTGATAATTTTTCTGCTGACTGTATGGCTGCTTTTATAAATAACTGTTTATTATTATCTAGCCTTGCTGATAGCCCTGAGATAGAGAGTCCGCCAATTAGCTGCTGCTGGCTATTTAAAATGGGGGTGGAAATCGCAAATGCTCCGATAATTCGTTCATGCATGCTGAAGGCAAATCTCTGCTCCTGGAATAGTAAGAGGTCTTTTTTTAATTCTGCTGTTTCATTCTTCGTCAATCCGGATCCTTCAATAACTTCTTCAATTAGTTCGTTTTTAGAAAAGGCAAGCAGCAGTTTACCTGAAGCCCCTTTATAAAGAGGGTAAGGAATGCCTAAGTTGATAAACTGTCGAATATCTTCCTTTCCCTCTAATTTCTCAATACATATTCTCGAAGATCCTTGTATGATATTCAAACTTATTGTTTCTTTCGTAATCTCATTAAGCTCATTCATGATAGGCAGGGCCATTTTTCTTAAATCTAGATTTTCAGTAACAATCTGGGCGAAATGTATAAAAGGTAGACCAAGCCGGTAAGTATTCATAGCTTCATTTTTATTAATCAGTTCTTTTTTCATCAAAGAAGAGAGTAATCGAAAGACCGTTGTCCGATTTAACCCTGTTCGTTTGACGATAGCATTGAGTGATAGCTCCGGTGTTCGTGTTGTGAAGCAATATAATAGTTCAATCGCTCTTTCAACAGATTGAACCGTTTCAGTTTCATTTGTTTTCAAATTTTAATCCCCTTATTACATATTATGAACAACATGTTCACGATACGAACATACAAACATCGTAAGGGAAGTATTAGGAGAAGTCAATATAATTATCAGATTTGTTTAAATTTAAAATTAATTCAAAACTTTTTGGTGAAATTCATTGACTTAAAAATTTAAATAATGATAGAATTTATAAAAAATAGAACACGTTTCATAATATGGAACAATAGAAGGTGGCTGAATGGAATATCAACAAGTATTAAGTGAGTACGCAACCAATTTTCAACTTCATGATGCATCAGAAGAAGTAAAACGGAGAGCGAAATTAATCATTCTTGATTCAATAACTGCCATGATCCATGGAAATCAGTCTTTACATATGCTCAAGCTGCAAGAGGATATCAGTCAGAATGAAGCCAATAAAGGCTACGCAACTATTGTAGGCAGACAACCTTCTATTAACCCTCAGATGGCAGCCTTTATTAATGGGATTGCAATGGTGAGTGAGGAGATGGATGAAGGTAATCCGATTGCAAAAGGTCATCCAAGTTGTCACTTCTTTCCTTCTTTATTGGCCTATGCTGAAACGAGTCACTGCAATGGAAGAAGTTTTTTAGAAAGCTTTATACTCGGCTATGAGATTGCAGCTAGAGCAGGGGCAGCTATTACCTTACGATACGACATACATCCCCATGGAAATTGGGGAGTAATTGGGGCTATATTTGCTTTAGGTAAACTGAAAAACTATCATGCAAGTGATTACGAGCGAGGATTTTATTTAAGTAGCTCATTGCCTAATGTATCTTTATGGCAGCCGGTGTTAGAAGGTCATCGGTTAAGGGATGTATACGTCGGTTTGAACAATATGCATTCATTTTTAATTGGCCATCTTATTACAGCTGGTTTTTCGAGCAGTCCCAACGCTATGAAGCAAATTTATGGTGATGGAATATTAGGAAAGCGTTTTCAAAGCGAAAAATTAATAGAAAATCTTGGCGTTGAATACTACATGCTGAAAACGTATTTCAAATTTTATGACTTTTGTCGTTTTTGCCATTCTCCTATGGATGGAGTAAATAAACTATTAAAAATGGAAACAATCCTCCCTAAAGATGTGGAGAGAGTAGATATCTTTACCTATTCAATGGCAGCTAGGCTGAATAATCAAAATGTGAAAAATCCATATGCAGGCAAATTTTCTATACCTTATGCTGTGGCAAGCTTATTTTATCCAAAGGGAAGTGAGAACGAAGAGAGGCTCAATTTTACCAAGAGAGTATTTGTTCATGAGGATGTTAATATGACACAATTGCTTCCTGACCAACGCGATTCACGTGTTGTACTTAAAATGGTAAATCAGCAGCAATTTACGATAACTGTTAGTGGAGCTAGCGGAGATGCTCATGAGGTAGGACTTGAAGAAAAAGTAATAGAAAAAAGCGAAAGAACTTTAGCAAAGGTGCTTAGCTGTCAGGGTGCGAAGGATCTTATAGAAAAAATTCTTTCTTTAGAAGAATTGGAAGATATCTCAACAATCACAGAATTGATGCGACCAGCTCATTAATTATTGAAAAATAAAAAACATTGTAAATAAATATGACATCTTAGTTGTCAATTTATTTTATAGTGTTACCATGATAATTAAATGAAACAAGTTTCACAATATGGAACAAATTGGAGGATTCAACATTATGTGGGATGCTGAGTTAGATGTAGTTGTAGCAGGTGCTGGTGGTTGCGGCTTGGTGGCTGCATTAGCAGCAGCTGAAAAAGGCTTAGAGGTAGGCGTTTTTGAAAAAACAGATTTTGTTTTGGGCAATACAGCTGCCAGTGCCGGAATGATTCCTGCAGCGAATACAAGATTTCAGAAAGAGGAAGGAATTTTTGAGACAGCAGAAGAGATGACAGAGGATATCTTAAGGAAAAATCATAATGAAAGTGACTATGATTTAACCTTAGCTTTATGTAAAGAATCGGGCCCATTAATTGAGTGGATGGCAGATACGCTGCAAATTCAGCTTTCACTAGTAAAAGAGTTTAAATATCCTGGTCAAAGGAATTTTCGAATGCATGCACCACCCTCGAGATCAGGATTAGAACTAATAAAAAAGCTTAAACAAGCTGTTGCAAAGCGGGACAACATTTACTTGCTATTAAAATCAGAGGTAAATGAATTAATAACAAATGAGAACAAAGAAGTCATTGGAATAGAAGTAAAAACAGATGATGGTATTCAGCGAATTAAAGCAAAAAAAGTCATACTAGCAACAAATGGCTTTGGGGCAAATAAAGAAATGGTACGTAAATATATTCCTGAAATAGCAGATGCTCTCTATTTTGGTTATGAAGCAAATACAGGTGATGCAATTAGAATGGGCGAGAAAGTGGAGGCATCATTTGCCTCCTTAACAAGTTATCAAGGGCACTCTGCTGTCGCAAAATCACAAGGTATTTTAGTAACATGGGGAACGGTTATGATGGGTGGATTTATGGTCAATCAAAATGGCGAGCGATTTGGCGATGAATCTCATGGATACTCAGAATTCGCTGTTCAAGTATTAAATCAGCCAGGCCAATGCGGATATATTATTTTCGATCAGCATATATTCGATCAATTGATTAGTATTGAAGATTTTAGCCAGCTTGTTGGGATGAAAGCTTTTAAAACAAGTGATTCGATTGATAAGTTAGCGAAGTTGTTAGGTTTGCCTGCGGAAAATCTACAAAAAACTTTCGAATCAGTTGTTGTAGCTGTTGATGAAGGCATAGATGCATATGGAAGAGCAGAATGGCCGAAGAAGCTTACCCCAACTTATTATGCGATCAAGGTATCGCCTGCTCTATTCCATACACAAGGAGGTTTGCAAATAAATTCCAATGCACAGGTGATAAATAAGAATGGTAAATCTATTAAGAATTTATATGCAGGCGGAGGGGCAGCGGTTGGAATTTCAGGTAACCATTCTTATGGTTATATGTCAGGAAACGGCCTCTTAGCTGCATTAGGTTTCGGAAAAATTGCCGGAGACCATGCGGCACTATCAATTTTAAATGAAGGGATAGAAATATTATGACTAGACCATGGGAAGATATGTTGACTGAGGTAGATAGAATGGTAATTCAAAAAGGAGGATATGGAAAAAAGAGAGGATTAGGGAAAAATCCTGCTCTTGTTATTATAGATATTCAACATAACTATGTAGGAGCAAACCTCCCGATAGCAGATCAGCTTGAAACATGGCCAAGTGGGGGAGGTGCAAAGGCATGGGAAGCAATAGAGAAAATAAAAAAAATGAAAAAGCTGTCAGATCAATTAAATATACCAACAATCTATACAAGGAATGTACAGAAGAAAACCATCAATTTTGATTCATTTGCGGTTAAAGCTGAACGAGATAATTCTAAGTACATTGACGGAAGACCTGAGGCGCAAATTGTTTCTGAACTTGAGCCAGAAAGCAAGGATCTTGTTGTTGATAAAAGCTATGCAAGTGCCTTTTTTGGAACGCCACTGATTAGTTATCTAGTAAAAATGGGCGTCGATACATTGATTATTGTAGGTGGTTCGACGAGTGGATGTGTCCGTGCAACAGCCGTAGATGCAGTCACGCATAATTTCAATGTAGCTGTTGTGGAGGACTGTGTTTATGATCGGATCGAACTGTCTCATAAAGCCGGTCTACTTGATCTATGGATGAAATATTGCGACGTATCACCGTCAGAAGAAATTTACGATTATCTAAAAGAATTTCAAGAAGGAGGAGTTAAAGTTGAAGGTTAATCAACTGATTAAAAATGGGTTAGTCGTCTTCCCTAAAGAAGGAGTTAAGGCGGTTGATATCGGTGTCATTAATGGTAAAATTGCTGGTATTTATAATGAGAACTCGGAGATAGAAGCTGATGAAGTAATTGATGCAAACCGTTTACATGTGTTCCCTGGAGTGATCGATGCCCACCAGCATCTAGGAATCTATAATTCAATTGAAAAAGATTTTCTTGATACGAAACAGCATGCCGTTGGAGGTATTACAACGATTGTCAATTATGATCGGCAACCAGTTAGCTATTTGGATTTTTTTCCTAAAGTACAAGATATCGGTGAAAAACATAGTTATATTGACTTTACATATAGCTTAGGTATTTTGACAGAACAGCATATTGATGAGCTTGAAGAGACGGTTAAACGTTTCGGGCTGACATCATTTAAGTTTTTTAGGAATTATGAACGACAATTAAATGATAAATTCAAAATATCCAATGGCATTAACTTATCTTCCTATGATTTAATGCGTCTTCTGGAGAAATTTAAGTCTATCTCTCCTAAACTGCTATTAGCGATTCATTGCGAGAATATGGATATTAATCGCAGTTTGATTAAGAAGTATAAAGAAGAAGGTGCTGAAGAAGGATTAAAAACATGGTCTCTTACAAGCCCTGGTTTTGCGGAAGCAGAATCATTACTAAGCACATTGTATATAAATTCGATTGTTGGTGGAAATGTTTTTATTGTGCATTTGACGTCAGGGGCTAGTATCGATGTGCTTGAAAAGATGCCATGGCTACTTGAGAAAGGGGTAAAGGTAGAAACTTGTCCCCATTATTTGAACTTAACAGAAGAATCTTCAACTGGATTGAAAGCAAAAGTAGGTCCACCTATTCATGGTCAATACGATTCAGATCGTTTATGGGAGGGGATTAAGGAAGGCATTGTGAATGCAATTGGAACAGACCATGTGCCTGGATCACTTGCAACCAAATTTTCTAAAGGAAATGGAGTATTTGAAGCAGAGTACGGATTCCCAAGTGCTGGTGCACTATTGCCAATGATGATTACTGAAGGTCATATGAAAAGGGGAATTCCGCTTGAAAGAATTGCTGATATCACTTCCTATCAAGTAGCTGAATCGTTTAATTTGGAAAATAAGGGACGTATTGAAATAGGGGCAGATGCTGATTTCGCCATTGTGGATTTAGCTAATGCCAAAACAATTTCGCCAGAAGTACTTCATTCGAATTCAGATTATTCTATATTTGATGGATTTGAGACCGTAGGATGGCCAGTGTATACCATCAGTAGGGGAGAAGTAATCGTAAACAATGGAATACCAACAAAGGAAAGTGGTAGAGGTAAATTTGTTAGAAGGTCCATTTAATGATAAAAGTGGGGGATGGAATTGAAAAAAATCGTTTTTCTTATGCTGGCGACGCTGTTCATATTGACAGGTTGTACTGGAGAAGCACAATCAGGCGATGAGAATATTGTGAAAATCGGCGCACTTCATCCATTAAGCGGTGCATTGGCTAATGAAGGTCAGGAAATGCGTGATGCAGCAAGACTTGCAGTTGAAGAAATTAATGAAGCAGGCGGAATCGAGTCTTTAGGCGGTGCAAAGGTCGAATTAATAGAAGCTGATCATGAAGGTGCACCAGAAAAAGGGATGTCTGAAATTCAAAGGTTAGATCGTGAAAAAGTAGTTGGTGTTATTGGTGCTTATTCAAGTGGTGTTACATTACCAGCAACCCAAGAAGCTGAAAGAGCAGGGATCCCATTCGTTGTCGATATTGCTACAGTCGAAGAAGTTACAAAGAGAGGCTTTAAATACACCTTCAGAGTTCAGCCACCAGCATCGACTATGGCAGCGAACTTTTTAGACTATTTTAATGTGCTTAATGAAATGAGTGATTCCCCTTTAGAGACAGTTGTTCTTGTTCATGAGGACTCAGTGTTTGGGACAAGTATTGCTAGTTTGATAGAGAAAGGGGCAGCAGATCACGGAATTGAAGTGCTGGATAACATCCCTCACGCTGCAACAACAGCAGATTTATCATCGACAATCAATAAAATTAATCGGCTCAAGCCTGACGCAGTGATTGCAACAACCTATTTGCGTGATGGCACGCTACTGGTAAATGGATTAAATCAATCTAACTTTCAGCCTAAAGCAATAATCGGTGTTGCTAATGGAGCATTTAGCAATACGTCATTTATTAATGATGAAACAGAAATCAATCAATATATTATGGATGTCAACTATTCTATCAATCCTCAAAGTAACCTGGCAATTGAAGTTTCGAAAAGATATGAAGACCAATTTAATAAACATATGGGGCCGAATGCAGCTTATTCTTATACTGCCACGAAAGTCCTAATTGATGCAGTAGAGAGAGCTGGTTCAACCGATCGGGCCAAAATTCAGAAGGCTTTATCCGAAACAAATTTAACAGAGCATATCCTTCCCCAGGATTCAATTATTTTTGATGAAAGTGGACAAAATGCAAATGCCCAGGCTGTTTTAAATCAAATTATCAACGGTGAAACTAAAGTTATTTACCCTGATGAATACAAGAATGCCGACGCTGTATTACCAACAAAGTAATAAAAAGAGGGAACGAAGAGAGGGTACTATGTATAGACAATGTTAACATTTGAGGCCTTCAGTTGTGTTTGTAGCCGCTTGTAAGCTCACCTCATTTGGAAGCGTGGGTCCTACATAGGAAAACTCCACCCCAACTTTCAAAATTAGAATGATTGAGGGAACGAAATGGGTTCTCGTTTATAAAAAACACTAGGTATAGGAGGGAAGTTGATGCTCACTTTGATATTACAGTCCTTGGTGGACGGTATTTTAATGGGAGGTATTTATGGACTGGTAGCTATAGGCCTCACCTTAATCTTTGGGGTAATGAAAATTATTAATTTTGCTCAAGGGGCATTATTAATGTTAGGTATGTATATTTCATACTGGTCGTTTAGCCTTCTTGGGCTTAATCCATACTTATCGATACCATTAAGCGCCATTTCCTTATTTTTCATTGGTGCGATCATTCAGAAGACAATCTTATCTAAAATGTTAAATGCGCCAGAGCATAATCAATTGCTTGTAACACTTGGAATTATGCTTGTTATTGAAAACCTTGCGTTAATATTATGGAGTCCTGATTTTCGCAGCGTAAAATTAGAAGGTTTTATTCAAACGTTTAATATAGGTGAAGTAGGAGTAAATGTCCCGAAATTAATTGCTTTTATTGCAGCGATTGTATTATCAATAGGCCTGTTTTTATTTCTTAAAAAAACGATGCTTGGGAAGGCGATACGCGCAACTTCAATCAATCGCAACGGCGCAATGCTATCAGGAATCAACACGAAACGCATAAACTATATTGCCTTTGGATTAGGCGCTTCTCTTGCAGCAATCGCTGGTTCGCTCATTACGCCATTTTTCTATACTTCGCCGACAGTAGGTGCCACTTTTATATTAAAGGGGTTTGTTGTGGTAGTTCTTGGCGGATTGGGCAACTTTATTGGTGCAATAATAGGTGGGCTCATTATTGGCATTTCTGAAGCGTTAGGAGGAGCTTTTTTACCTGGTAGTTTAAAAGAACTCATGACCTATATTATTTTTGTCATTGTCCTAATGGCAAAACCTAATGGTTTATTTGGGGGGAAAGCACGATGAGAAAATTTCCTATTCTAATCAGCTTAGCATTACTTATCTTTACGTTCTTTCCTCTTATTGTCAAAGACCAGTACTACATGCACATTGCCATTCTCATTTTATATTATGCATTGGTGAGCCAAGCATGGAATATATTGAGCGGTTACTCAGGCCAGTTTTCATTTGGGCATGCAGCTTTTTTTGGAACAGGTGCTTATACATCAAGTATATTATTCACGAAGCTTGGTGTATCGCCTTGGATTGGACTTTTTGCAGGGGCCCTAATCGCAGCCTTAATTGGTCTATTCATTGGATATCTGTCGTTCAGATTCAAATTGAGAGGTGTGTTCTTTTCGCTTGGAACACTTGCATTTGCGGAAATTCTGCGAATCATCATTCAGAATTTTGACATTTTCAATAAAACACTTGGTGTACTTATTCCATATAAACCAGATCCCCTTATGTTTCAATTTAGCTCGCGTACCACTTATTATTACATCATTCTATTATTTGCTATCGCAGTCACTGTTTTAGTTTATTATATTAGTCGTTCTAAGTTGGGCTATAACTTAGTCGCCATCCGCGAAAATGAAGATGCTGCCCAATCACTAGGTGTAAATACGTATAAAAATAAAATGATTGCTATTGCAATCAGTGCAAGCTTAACAGCAATAGGGGGAACATTTTATGCACAATATATGCTTTTTATTGAACCTGCGACGACTTTTTCTAATGATGTCTCGATTAATATTTTGTTACCGGCTATCATTGGCGGGGCAGGAACGGTTTTAGGTCCGATTGTAGGTTCACTCATTATTATTCCAATTGGGGAGCTTACAACCACTTTATTCGGAAACTTTGTCGGAGCGAATTTAATGGCTTACGGGGTCATTTTAATTCTTGTCATGCTGTACTTGCCTGAAGGAATTGTTGGGTGGTTCCAAAATAAATTTGGGAAGGAAAAAAATGCAAAGAAAAAGAAAGATAACAGCATAAATGGGGGTGAAGACGTTGGAACTTTTAAAAATTAAAGGATTGACAAAACGCTTTGCTGGCCTAGTAGCAGTAAACAATGTCAACTTAACGCTCAATAAAGGAGAAATTGTTGGGCTAGTTGGTCCGAATGGAGCAGGAAAGACAACTTTATTCCATTCTGTATGTGGATTTCACACACCGGAGGAAGGATCTGTTAAGTATAATGGTAAAGAGATAATTGGAAATAAACCAGAGCATATATGTAAAGAAGGGATTGCGAGAACATTTCAGATTGTGCAGCCTTTTGGCAATCTGACAGTGTTAGAAAATGTCATTGTTGGCGCATTTAATCGAGAAAAAAGTTATAAAGAAGCAGAAAGATTGGCTTTGGAAAACCTAGATTTAATTGGTATTTCATCTCTTGCCTATTCCAGAATGAAAGACCTAACCTTTCCAAATCAAAAGAAAGTAGAAGTAGCCAGAGCTCTTGCTACAAGCCCTGAAGTTCTTTTTTTAGATGAAGTAATGTCAGGGCTTAATCCATCTGAGGTGAATGAATTCATTGAGCTTATTAAGAATATTAGAGATAGCGGAATTTCCATCTTCTTCATTGAACATCTTATGTCTGCAGTGATGGCACTATCTGATCGCCTAGCTATTATGCATCTGGGAGAAAAAATAGCTGATGGAGACCCCCAGGAAGTAATGAAAATTCCAACTGTAGTAGAGGCGTATTTAGGAGAGGAAGTATCATGATGTTAAGAGTATCGAACCTGGATGCAGGTTATGGAAATTTACAGGTGTTAAGAAATATCACTTTTGAAGTGAACTCCGGTGAATTAGTCAGTATACTAGGAACGAACGGTGCAGGGAAAACTACTTTGTTGAGGACCTTATCTGGATTAATTTCTACTACCAATGGACAAATAGAGTTCAATGGAAAGCATATACAAAAAATGCAACCAGAAAATATTGTCAAGGAAGGATTAATACAGGTGCCAGAAGGCAGAATGTTATTTACTGAAATGACAATACGTGAAAACTTAGAGTTAGGTGCTTATTCTTCAGCGGCACGTAAAAATATGAAGAAAAATATCGAGTACTGCTTTAAGCTATTTCCGATTTTAAAGGAAAGGGAAAACCAGATGGCAGGAAGCTTCAGTGGAGGCCAGCAACAAATGCTTGCAATAGGTAGAGCACTGATGGCTCAACCTAAGATTCTATTATTAGATGAGCCTTCTACAGGGTTATCGCCTTTATTAACAAAACAAGTATTTGACATTATTAAGGAGATTAAGCAACAGGGTGTCACTGTCCTATTAGTTGAACAGAATGCACATCAAGCATTATCCATGTCTGATAGGGGATATGTGATTGAAAATGGAGAGATAGTGATGTCAGGTACAGCAGAATCTTTGCTGCAGGATAATAAACTTAGAGAATCTTATTTAGGTCTAGCCAATTAAGACCCTTGCACCGAATAGTTTTTTGATAGACTGGAGAGTTCACAAAATGAAAATAATTGAAAAAATGGCTAAAATACTATCTTTGTACTCTATGAATAGAACAAGCTTATCTATTAGTGAGGTACAAGAGGAATTGGGATACCCTAAAAGCACCGTCTTTCGTATCCTCAACGCACTAGAAGAATTTGATTATATTGAAAGGAACAAAGATACGCATAGATACTCTTTAGGTGTTAATTTTTTTAGGCTGGGTAGCATTGTTCAAAGCCAATTGGATTTTAGGCATGTCGCCATACCGATAATGAAAAAAATGGTAGAAGAAACGAGCGAAACAGTGGAACTTAATATTAAGGACGACCTTAATCGAGTATGCGTAGAAAAGGTTGATAGTCCTCAGGATGTCCGAAACTTTGTAAGAATTGGAGAACGAAAGCCACTTCATTTAGGTGCTTCAGGAAAGGTATTGATTGCATTCGAGAAGGAAACCGACAGAGAAAAAACACTCGATAATCTAGCTATGCAAAACAGTCATATCCCTATTCAAGCATTACGAGAAGAACTCAATCAAATCAACCAACGTGGTTTCTGTGTTACGAAAGGTGAAAGGGTTCCTGGGAGCTTTGCTATTGCTGCACCTATATTTGATCAAAACAAAGAGATGATCGCAAGCTTAACGATTGCAGGTCCTATCCAGAGACTTACGCCAGAACATGAGGAGGAATTAATTGCAAAAATAAATGAGGGAGCTAGACAAATCAGCAATAGCCTAGGCTATTTTGAATAAGAGAAGGAGGAGAAGGCCGATTGATCAAGAAAGCTTCAGCAATATATGATGCAGTTTGGTCAGACTTTAATGAAGAAACAATTGATTCAGCTAAATGGATCTTGCTAGATACATTAGGAGCTTTGATTGCTGGCATGCAGCAACAAGATACGCTCGAATTAGCTAAGCAATTTTCTGGAACGGGTAGCTATCAGCTGCTTGGTACTACCCTCCATGCAGATAAGTATAGTACTGGACTTGTACATGGTACGGCATGTGTGGCTACAGAGATGGATGAAGGAAACCAATATAGTAAAGGCCACCCTGCGGCCCATGTGATTCCTGTTATTCTCACGATGCTGCAGAGGAGTAAAAATGTTTCTGGACAAGAACTGATTAGTATAATTATTAAAGGCTATGAATACTGCTCAAGATTTGGTAGAGCGACTACTCTATCACCAGAAGCACATGCTCATGGAACATGGGGAGTAATGGGGGCTGCAGCAACTGCGCTCATGATTGATGGAGCAGATAAAGCAACATTTCAAGAAGGTGTGAACCTAAGCGCTAGCTTCTCATTGCCAACCTTATGGACATCGGCATTAGAAGGTAAATTAATTAGAAATATTTACGCTGGCCATGCGATTGAAATGGGAATGAAAAGTGTGATATTTGCCCGTACCAATCATTTGGCGCCGAAAAATAATGTTTCAACTGTGTTTTCCACTATTCTCGGCAGTGGATTTAATTGGATTGATTTAGAGAGAGGTAAGAATGCGCCCTGGGATATTGAACTCAATTATTTTAAACCCTATGCTTTTTGTCGTTATGTACATTCACCTATTGATGCCGTTAAGTCTATTATTGACAAACAGCAACTTGGTCCAGATCAGATAGAAAAAATAAACGTATATACCTATGCAAGAGCATCCTCTTTATCACATCAGGATTATGAAAATATACTGTCATCAAAGTTTAGCATTCCTTTTGCTATTGCTGTACAGCTCTATCATCAAAAGGCAAATCAATCTGTTTTCATAGAACAGCTGCACAAGGATAAAAAGATAAAAGAGTTCGCTAAAAAGGTGTTTGTTCAATATTCTGATGAGCTCGAAAAGGATTATCCTCTTCAAATGCCCGCTCGAGTGGAAATTATAGATTCATATGGAAATATATATAGCGAACGTGTAGACATTGCAAAGGGCGGGCCGGGTAAGAAACTATCTGAAAGCGAATTAATAGAAAAATTTAAGACCTTGACATCTACCGTCTACAGCAGCAATCAACAGGATAAAATAATTGATTTTATTACCCATTTAGAAACGGAAACGAATATTGAGAAAATATTTGTTTTATTGGAGTTGAACTAAAAGTATATTTTTTAGACAGAAGAGAGGTTAAAAGTAATGGAAAATAAACAGAAATATGGCCCTCTAACTGGTAAGAGAGTGCTAGATTTGTCTACAATGATTGCGGCACCTTTTGGCGCTACATTACTAGGGGATTTTGGAGCTGAGGTTATTAAAGTAGAGATTCCCGGTAAAGGGGATACATTAAGAGGCATGGGTCCTTTTCGTGAGGATGAACCATTAAGGTGGCCAGCTTTAGCAAGAAATAAAAAATCACTTACTTTAGATTTGCATAAAGAAGAAGGGAAAGAAATTTTAAGAAAGCTTGTTAGAGTGTCAGATGTAGTAATAGAAAATTTCAGACCAGGAACATTGGAAAAATGGGGGGTTGGATACGAAGATTTAAAGAAAGAGAATCCGAACTTAATCATGACAAGGGTTACAGGGTATGGTCAGACAGGTCCCAATGCCAGTAAAGCAGGATTTGGTACACCAGCGACTGCCTATAGCGGATTTACTTATTTACATGGATACACAGATCGACCTCCCATCAGTCCGTCTTTTTCATTAACAGATTATGTGACGGGAATTTACGTTGCTTTTGCAACGGTTACAGGCCTATATCATCGTGATACAGCAGAACAAGGGGAAGGACAATATATTGATATCGGATTATATGAATCTATGTTTAGAATGATGGAATTTCTTATTGCGGAATATGATCAAAAGCAAATCGTGAAAGAGCGTACGCCAGGTTTGAGCGGACACTCCAGTCCGGCAGGAACATTTCAAACAAAAGATGGTCACTGGATGTCTCTTGTCACTAGCTCTGATCGTACATTTGAACGTTTAGCAGCTGCAATGGGCAGGGAAGATATGCTTGAAGATGAGCGATATCATAATAATGCCGCCCGCCTTAGCCGATTTGAGGAAACAAACGGTATTGTTGCCGATTGGGTGAAACAATTTAATAGAGAAGAATTGCAGAATCTGCTAGATGATTATGGGGTCCCAATTAGTCCAATATATAGTATTAAAGATATATTCGAAGACACTCACTATAAAGAACGACAAAATATCATAGAGGTCGACCACCCTCGTCTAGGAAAAATAAAAATGCCTGGTATCATCCCTAAATTCTCTGAGACACCTGGGGCTGTTCGTAATGTAGGTCCAGATTTGGGAGAGAACAATGAGGAAATCCTTTCTGGCATTCTTGATTATAATGATGAAGAAATTGAGATCCTAAGAGAAAATAACGTAATCTAAGGAGGGAAAAACATGAATTTGAAAGAAGAGGTCATTATTTCTGAAGTTTGCCCCCGTGATGGCTTTCAAAGTCTGGCAGAAATCATTCCTACAGAAGAAAAGGTCGAATGGATTAATTCAATGATTAACTGCGGTTTCAAGCAAATTGAGGTCACATCTTTTGTTCACCCAAAAGCGATTCCTCAGCTGTCGGACGCTGCTGAAGTACTGCAAAAAATTAAGCGCAAGCAAGGGGTAAAACTACGTGCGCTTGTCCCGAATTTACAAGGATTAGAAAGAGCGATTGAAGCAGAAGTAGATAAAGTAAAACTAATGCTTTCAGCAACAGATTCCCACAGTATCAGTAACGCTAATAGCAAAACGTTCGATGCAATGAAAGGTTTTGAACCGCTAGTAAAACGCGCAGCAGAAGCTTCTATGGGTGTATCAGGCAGCATTTCTGTCATATTTGGATGTCCTTACGAAGGGGATGTACCTTTGGTGAGAATTGAAGAGATTTGCAAAAGATATATAGATATGGGAATATATCAGTTATCGTTAGCTGATACAACAGGGATGGCAAATCCAGTAAAAGTTAAGCGCATTATTGGGCATCTCACTAATAAATTCCCAGAATTATCCTTCTCCTTGCATTTGCATAATACGAGAGGGATGGCTTTTGCCAATGCCATAGCAGGCTATGAAATGGGTGTTCGGGATTTTGATAGCTCGATTGCTGGACTAGGTGGCTGCCCTTATGCACCAAACGCCACTGGAAATATCTCCTCTGAAGACCTTATTCATGGTTTTGAAGAGATGGGTATTTCAACGGGTGTAGATTTGGATAAAGTCATTAAGCTAGGAAAAAAATTAGAAATTAAATATCCTGAATATTCTGATAGTTTTATTTTGAAGGCTGGTAAATGTTCTGACTTACATCTGGCTCCAAAAACACAAGAAAAGTTGGGATAAAGCTTTTATTCTTATTAATCCTACTTTAAGAGAATGAAGGTAGGTTGAAAGTTTACTTTTAGCTAAGTGAGAAGTATTATGTAATTAATATTTCTAGGGCAGCTTGTGGAGGAAATCTTTTAGTTGTAAATGCAGTATATAATTCTCCTAATATGATTGTTTTTCGATTTAGTATCAAAGAACAATTGAGACCATCAAAAAAGAAGCTCGCACCATCTTTTTTACTATATGTTTAACTAATCTTTAACGGCAGTTACACCCTTTATAAAACGTTATTTCTTTTATGAGGATATTTGGGACACGCTCTCAGAAAAAATAAACTTTTTCTCAACTTTATGTATATTCATCAGTTTCAGTTAAATAATTCAGACAAATCATAAAAATTAGATTTTTGTCTTGACTTTTATTGATAGTATGTTAGGATTTATCTTATCCAATATTTTCTTATCCAGAGAGGTGGAGGGACTGGCCCGATGAAACCCGGCAACCTGCTTAGTGCAAGGTGCTAATTCCAGCAAAATGTTGATTCATTTTGAAAGATAAGGTGTCAAAAATTTTCCATCCTACACCTTTTCTCTTTGAAAAGGTGTTTTTTATTTAAGAAGGTGATAAATAAAAAAATAATAAGATTCGCTGATTAGACAACTAAAGGCGGACATTTCCTTTTACGGAGGAAATGCCGTCTTTTTTTATTGGAAAAGGGGGATTAAATGAATCAACCGCTCTCTTATAAAAACTGGAAAGACATTTCTGCTACCTTCGCTATTGATCAATCAACGAAAGGAGCCAAACAGGTTCTAGAGTGGGCTTATGGCACATATGACGAAGAGGAAATTGTGTACGCTTCTAGTTTCGGTGCTGAAGCTATTGTTCTAATTGACCTCATCGCACAAATAAAAAGTGATGCCAGAATTGTTTTTCTTGATACCGATTTACACTTTCCTGAAACATACCAAGTAATCGAGGAAATAAAATCACGTTTTCCTACGCTTCAAATTGAGATGAAAAAACCTAAGCTTACATTGGATGAACAAGCCACACAATATGGGTCAGCATTATGGAAAAGCGACCCGAATCAATGTTGCCAATTACGTAAAGTGTTGCCTTTACAAGAAGCAATGCAAGAAAAAAAAGCTTGGATATCTGGACTTAGGCGCGAGCAATCACCTGAAAGAAAACAGACAAATTTCTTAAACCGTGATGAGAAATTCACTAATATCAAAATTTGCCCACTTATTCATTGGCGTATAGATGATGTGTGGGATTATATCAAAGAAAAGCAGTTGCCTTATAACAGCTTACATGATGCAAATTATCCGAGCATTGGTTGTTTTCCCTGTACACAACCAGCTAGTGGCGGTGATGATTCCCGTGCTGGCCGCTGGCAAGGCTTAACGAAAACAGAATGCGGCTTGCATACTAATTCATAAAAAAAGGAGTAAACAGATGAGCATACCTAGCCCACATGGAGGAACATTAATTCAAAGATTTGAGCCAGAATTTGATTTTTCTAAAGTGTCAAAGTCGATAGAGATTGACAAAGTTGCACTAAGTGATTTAGAGCTAATAGCCGTTGGATTATTTAGTCCATTAATAGGCTTTCTAGGAAAAGAAGATTATGAATCTGTCGTTCATGAAATGAGATTAAGCGATGGGACAATATGGTCCATCCCCATCACATTACCTGTTGATGTTACGATTGCTGCCCAACTTCAAAAAGGGGAGCAATACCGTTTGGTTTTAGAAAATACTACCTATGGTGTAATTACTGTTTCTGAGTGGTTCGAACCTGATTTAGAAACAGAAGCACAATCGGTCTATCGTACAAAAGATAAAGCCCATCCAGGGGTCAAACGACTTTTTGAAAGAGGCAATATTTATGTAGCTGGAGAAATCATCCTCATTAGAAAAACGGAAAAGAAAGAATTTGCAGATGTCTGGTTAGAGCCAAAAGATACAAGAGCTTTGTTTGCAGAAAAGGGGTGGGAAACAATTGTTGGTTTCCAAACGCGTAATCCGATTCACCGAGCGCATGAGTATATTCAAAAAGCTGCGCTTGAGACGGTCGATGGCTTATTTGTAAATCCATTAGTAGGTGAAACAAAAGCAGATGATATCCCAGCTGATATCCGTTTAGAAAGTTATCGCATCTTACTAAAAGAATATTTTCCTCGTGAACGTGTCCATTTGGGTGTTTACCCGGCAGCGATGAGATACGCAGGCCCTAGAGAAGCAGTGTTTCACGCCATAGCCAGAAAAAATTTTGGCTGTACACATTTTATCGTCGGCAGAGATCATGCCGGTGTTGGGAATTATTACGGTACATACGATGCCCAATATATTTTCCAACAATTTACTAAAGAAGAACTTGGAATTACCCCATTATTTTTTGAACATAGCTTTTACTGCCACCGCTGTGAAGGGATGGTTTCAAATAAAACATGTCCACATGAACAAGAAGATCGAGTGATATTATCTGGCACAAAAGTACGAGAACTATTAAGCAAGGGTGAACAGCCACCTTCCACATTCAGCCGTAAAGAAGTGATTGATGTATTGATTAATGGCTTAAAGAGTGATGCAAGCGTCTAGAAAGGATGATTTATATGGGGAGCCGTAATCTTACTTGGCACGATACGCTCATTTCCAAAGAGGAACGTCGCTTAAAGCAGCAACATGGTAGTTGTACATTATGGTTTACTGGGTTATCTGGTTCTGGAAAATCAACTTTGGCAAATGCTTTATCAGCCAAATTGTTTGAAGAAGGTATGAAGGAATATGTCCTTGATGGTGATAATATCAG
The DNA here is from genome assembly GCF_038006865.1 of Cytobacillus sp. FSL R7-0696. Taxonomy (NCBI): domain Bacteria; kingdom Bacillati; phylum Bacillota; class Bacilli; order Caryophanales; family Bacillaceae; genus Cytobacillus; species Cytobacillus sp. FSL R7-0696. The sequence continues at coordinate 4,104,856 of NZ_JBBOWA010000001.1, forward strand.
ACATGGTCTAAATGCAGACTTAGGCTTTACTGAAAAAGACCGGACAGAAAATATCCGCCGTATTGGGGAAGTAGCTAAACTGTTTGTTGATAGTGGAACAATTGTTGTTACGGCATTCATCTCACCATTCGCAGCTGACCGTGATTGTGTGCGTGAACAGTTTGCCTCCAATGAATTTTTTGAAATATTTATTGACTGCCCGTTAACAGAATGTGAGAAAAGAGACCCGAAGAAATTATACGAGAAAGCGCGTAGAGGTGAAATAAAAAACTTCACCGGAATCGATTCACCTTATGAGCCTCCTAAACATCCGGATTTAACTATTAGGTCCGACCGGTTATCAGTAGAGGAAGCAATAACGGAAATACTAACGTTTTTGCAACAACAACAAATCATTAAGGAGTTGTAGACAATGGCTTATACAAAGCATTGGTCAAATAATGAAAAACTAAACAAAACCGAATTAGCTAAACTCGAAAAAGATGGGCTGAAAATTTATGAAGACATTCCACAATATGCAAAGAATGGCTTCACGTCTATTCCTAAAGACCAATGGGATCTTTTTAAATGGGCAGGCTTGTATTTGCAAAAGCCGAAAGAAGCAGGTTATTTTATGATGCGTGTGAATGTAACTTCAGGAATACTAACGAAGGAACAAGCGAAAATTCTAGCTGGTATTGCCAAAGATTATGGTCGCGGGATTTTCGACATTACGACGCGACAAGCGATTCAATTTCACTGGTTAACAATTGAGGATATCCCTGATATTTTTACTAGATTAGAAAGTGTTGGCCTTTCCAGTGCTGGTGCATGTGGGGATATAACGAGGAATATAGTCGGAAATCCGATCGCAGGCATTGACCCTAACGAATTATTTGATACGAGAGATATTGTCAAAGAAGTGTATGAGTACTTTCAATTTAATGAGGAATTTTCGAATTTACCAAGAAAATATAAGATGTCTATCAGTACAAACTTACACAACGCCGCTAATGCAGAAATTAACTGTGTCTCATTTACACCGGCTGAAAAAAACATCGATGGTGAAGTAAAACAAGGCTTTCATTTAAAAGTAGGGGGAGGCCTATCTGCTAAGCCTTTTCTGGCAGAAACGGTTGATATATTTGTAGAAAAAGAGCAAGTGCTACAGATTGCTATTGCCGTAACCACTATCTTCAGAGATTACGGTTATCGAGATAAACGTCATCGTGCTAGATTAAAGTTTTTAATTGCTGACTGGGGTGTAGAGAAATTTAAAGAAAAACTTGAAGAATATACAGGGAAACTGCCTTCTAAAGGAGTTGAACCCGTGAAGAAATGGAATGCAGGGTATTTCTATGGCGTCCATGATCAGAAACAATCAGGGCTTAAGTTCATCGGTTTTAATGTACCTGTCGGCCGTTTAACAGCTGATGAAGTATTTGAACTTGTTCGAATCTCTGATCAATATGGTCAAGGTGAAATTAGAACATGTAATTCACAGAACTTGATTATTCCACATATCCCAGAAGAACATGTAGAATCGCTACTTGCCGAACGCATTTTTAATAGAATTACAGTGAATCCGAATTCCTTTATCGGACATTCCGTTTCTTGCACAGGTATCCAATTTTGTAACTTAGCCTTAGTTGAGACAAAGGAAAGAATGCGCCAAATTGCAGAAGAACTCGATCGTCGCTTAACTGTTGATGTTCCGGTACGCATGCATATGATCGGTTGTCCGAATTCCTGCGGTCAACGGCAAATAGCCGATATCGGTTTACAAGGTGTGATGGTACGAAACAAGAATAAGGAAATGGAAGAAGCTTATGAAGTGTATGTTGGAGGAACGTTAGAATCTGGCGGAGAGTTTAACAAAAAGTTAAAAGGAAAAGTACCAGCCAACTTCCTCACAGATACACTTGAACATCTACTACATTTTTTTAACAAAGAAAAAATGTCAGGTGAGAACTTTTATACTTTTGTGCAAAGAAATGGCACACAATCTTTGCAAGATCAACTAAATATTGTATTGGAGAATCATAAAGATGGCCTTTCTATATAGGTTTGAATTGTCATTGGTAAATAAGGAAATTCCAGCAGTCATTGTAGCTGATTCTGATGATGAAGCATTTACCCAGTTAGATATTGAACTAGAAAAATATTACTTAAAGTTGCCAGAGATAGACGAAGTAACGTTAAGAGAAAAGAAACGGATAACGAAAAAAATCGGTTTTATATTAGATGAATGATGGAGGCGGATAAATGAAGGGTTATGTTTACCTTGTTGGTGCAGGCTGTGGTGATCCTGAATTACTAACATTAAAAGCAATTAAAAAAATTCAGCAAGCGGATGTAATTTTATATGATCGACTAGTCAATCAGGAAATCTTATCATTTGCGAGAGAAGAGGCACAATTGATTTATTGTGGGAAGCTTCCTCATTATCATACGATGAAACAAGAAACGATCAACAATTTCCTCGTAAAATATGCAAAAAAAGGATTAGCAGTTGTTCGCCTTAAAGGTGGGGACCCCTTCGTGTTTGGTCGTGGAGGAGAAGAGGCCCTTGAATGTGTGAAACATCGTGTTCCATTTGAAGTGATTCCCGGGATTACTGCTGGCATTGGTGCTGCGAGCTATGCCGGCATTCCTGTCACCCATCGGCAAATCAGTCAAAGCTTTGCATTTATTACCGGTCATCAAGCGGGTGACTCAGTTGCTGACCAAAAATGGCATCACTTAGCACATGGAGTTGATACACTTTGTATATATATGGGTGTTTCACAATTGCCTGTCATTGTCGATCATCTTATTAAAAGCGGAAAAAATAGTGATACCCCAATTGCTATTGTGGAGTGGGGAACAACATTGAAACAACGGACGATAACTGGAAAATTAAAATCGATTGTAAAGGTAGCGGAAGAAGAAGCAATTATCAATCCAAGTATGATTATTATTGGGGAAGTCGTTAAACTACGAGACGAACTGAACTGGTATATTGAAAATGGCTCGGCCCTTCAGAAGGTTCATAGCGAATGAAAGCCATCCTTTATATTGCTCACGGCACAAGGTCAAAAAAAGGAATACGGGAAGTAGAATGTTTTTTGCAGACCATCATGAAACAAGTAAATGTCCCTATACAAGAATGGTCCTATTTAGAAATATGTGCCCCAACGATTGAGCAAGGAATAGAAGCTTGTGTTCATCAAGGAGCACGGGAAATTGAAATCATTCCGTTACTTTTATTAAAAGGAGGGCATTACAAGAAGGATATTCCTGGCCTTCTACTATCATTGCAGAGGCGCTTTTCAGCTATTAAAATCGATTTGCATCCACCTTTTGGCGTCCAAAGCTATATTTTAGATGGTATATGTGATTTGATAAACGAAAAATATTCTCCCATTACCGAAAAAGATCATTTACTTGTAGTAGGACGTGGAAGTAGCGACATGAACATTTATAAGGATTTCAACTTAATTACAACTGGGTTAAAGGCAAGGTTAGCTGTGAACAACGTAACCTCCTGCTTTCTTGCTGCAGCCACTCCTCGTCTTGAAGAGGGCTACCATTTATCACAGAGTCGTACAAAAAATAGAGTAATTATTATCCCTTACTTATTATTTTCAGGGTTATTACTAGACGAATTGCAGCAATTTACGGAACAAAAAAGAGCTTTAGGCGATCAGACTTTCATCATTGAACCGTTAAGTCGCATCTCCAGCATACAACTTCGATTGATACAATATTTAAATAAAGGGGGCCCAGAAGATTGCAACCACTCGTTATTGATTTAAGTAATAAGGCAATTGTCATTGCGGGAGGTGGGAGGATTGCCGCACGCAAAGCGAAAGTTTTATTAGAACAAAGAGCCAATATTACTTTTATCGCACCTGCATTTTCAAATGAAGTCTTGGAATTAGTGCAACAAAATCATTTTCAATGCATAGAAAGAGAGATCGAATTGGCTGATTTCGAGGATGCGTTTCTTTGTATTCTCGCTACCAATAATCGGGCGATTAATAAGCAGTTTGGCGAAATATTAACCCCGCAAAAGTTAGTTTGTGTAGTAGATGAACTAACGGATGGCAATACACTCTTCCCCGCTACTGTAACGAGAGGGCATCTGCAAGTAGCAGTTACTTCAAATGGCAGTAGTCCAAAGTTAACAAGAGCATTAAAACAACAATTAAGTAAACAATTTGATGAAAGTTGGACGGAGTATACAACGTTTCTTGCCGAATATAGGCAGTTGGTTAAAAAATTGCCTATAAGTGAAATTGAAAAAAATGACTATTTACAAGAGGTACTAGCAGATGAATTCCGTGTAAATAATAAACAACAAAGAGAGAGCTTAGAAGCATTACATATAGCTGCTGTTCGGTCAACCGAAGGCAAAATCTAGAAAATAGATTTTGCCTTTTTTTATTTAACGAAAGAGGTGTTACCGTGAAAAATTTATTGATTTTTATTTTTATTGGTTTATTCGCACAGTTAATTGATGGTGCTCTCGGAATGGCATACGGAGTGACTTCTACATCGCTTTTACTTGCTTTTGGCATTGTACCTGCCGTTGCTTCCGCATCGGTACATCTTGCTGAAGTTGTCACTACAGCTGCTTCAGGTATCTCACATATTAAATTTGGCAATGTAGATAAACAAACAGTATATAAGTTAATCATCCCTGGTTCCATTGGTGCGTTCTTAGGTGCCACATTTTTAAGTAATATCCCAGGTGATTTAGCTAAGCCATATATAGCCCTTTTTCTTTTACTATTAGGTGTTTTTATCTTCATACGATTTTTATTTAAATATAAGGAAAGTAGCCACCAGTCATCAATCAATCTCAGTAAAAAGCAATCGATTCCATTAGGTTTTATAGCCGGATTTGCTGATGCCACAGGTGGTGGCGGTTGGGGTCCTGTTACAACACCAGTATTGCTTTCAAAAAAAGGGGTAAGCCCAAGGAAAGTTGTTGGAACTGTTGACACAAGTGAATTTGCGATTGCCCTCTCTGCATCCATTGGTTTTCTTATTTCTTTAGGATGGAACGAGGTAAATTGGCTTTGGGTGGGAGCACTCATGGTAGGCGGTGTAATTGCAGCACCGATCGCTGCTTGGCTTGTACAGAAATTAAATCCACAATTAATGGGGGTGCTTGTTGGAGGATTCATCATTCTCATTAACATTCAAACAATTGTACAAACATGGATTAGTAATGAAGAGGTTTATCCCATTGTGTATAGTGCCGTCGCAATCATATGGGTAACAGCGATTATCTTTACAGTCATTCGAATCTACCATAATTATTTTCTTCATTATTATTGTTTACCGAAGATGGTGTCATCGCCTTTACTGGCATTCATCTAAGGGTAGACCTGTAAGCTTCATTCCAGCAGATTGAAACACATGTAGAGAATAAAGATAGGAAGGCTTTTCAAGTAAAACGGATGACCCCCTGTGTAGTAAGCCAACTGAAATCAATTGTAATGCCTGCAATGCTCCAGAAACAATTAATATGGATGAAGGAGAGGCATGAACACCCACTGTTCTTAAATAGTTGCTTAACGCTTCTCGTAAAGGCATAAATCCTTTTGGTTCTTCATATCCGAAAGCCTCCATTTTGTTAGAAACTCTTCCCATTACGAGCTTCATTGTTTCCAAGGGAAATAGATCTTTGGAAAGTTCGCCTTTACTAAGCTGAATAAGGTTAGTGTTAGATTCGGCTTGATTAATCTCTTGAACTGTTGCTTGACTCGGTTTGTGTAAACCTGATTTGACATGTTCGTTCCAATCAGGTGGAGGATTTGTAGCTAGTAATGTCCATGTATTATTCACTACGATTGTTCCCATTCCCATTTTACCCTCAATTAACCCGTCAGCCATTAATTCTTCTAAAGCAGTGATAACAGTGCTCCGATTTACTTCAAATTTCTTGGCTAATTTACGTTGGCTTGGAATTTTGCTTCCGATAGGCCATTCTCCATGTGCAATTTTCTCTTTTATATCATCCACAATTTGTTGATATTTCGGGTATTTTTTATTTGATATCATCCATAAGTTACCCCTTCACATTCTATTTTTATTCCAAAGTGGTTGGGTTAAGAATTGTCCAACTGGTTGAAGACATTCTATCAAATACTGATTAAGATTAGAAATAATAGGAACCAGAAATAATATTGGTTGGTTTCGTATTCTCAAAGGATGTGTTCAAATGGCAAAAAAATGGGGTTTTAATGTTATAGTCGCTCATAGTCTTGCGATTTTTCTATGGGCTTCAGCTTTTCCTGGTATTCGGGTTGGATTAGAGTCCTATACACCTGAACATCTTGCCCTTTTTCGATTAATAGTTGGTTCTTTAGCCCTCGTAGTAATTGCTTTACTCACTCGTATGCATTTACCGGAAATAAAGGATGTTCCAGCTATTTTATTGTTAGGATTTTTAGGTTTCACGGTTTATCATACAGCTTTAAATATTGGAGAGAAAACGGTTAGTGCTGGTGTTGCTAGCCTAATTGTATCTATGACTCCTATTTTTTCTGCTCTATTAGCCGTTTGGTTTCTGCGTGAACGGTTTGGATTTATAAGGTGGATTGGGTCTATTATAAGTTTTTTGGGCGCTATATTGATATCGTTTGGGACAGGAGATCATTTTGAATTTAATACTGCAATTTTATTTATTCTCTTAGCTTCCTTTTCAGAAAGTTTATACTTCGTTTTCCAAAAGCGGTATTTAATAAAGTATGGATTTCTTGCTTTTACTACCTATACGATTTGGGCAGGTACATTTTTTATGCTTTTCTATCTCCCGGGACTGGGTCAGGAAATAATAAGATCCTCTATAGAATCAACACTTAGCATTTTGTACTTAGGTCTCTTTCCTACGGTTATTCCTTATCTTGCATTAGCTTATGTAACATCTCGGGTAGGAGCTTCAGAGGCGACAAGCTCCCTTTACTTAACACCAGCTCTTACATTTTTGATTGCTTGGGTTTGGCTTGGAGAGGTACCGACTACCCTTTCTGTTATAGGAGGAATCATAACGCTATTTGGGGTTTTGTTCATTCATATAAAGAGAGATAAATTACCGGAAAGAGTAAAACGAAATATAATACAAATAGAAGATTAATTTATTATTGAGTTCAGTCCGGAAAGTCATCATTTCTGTACACAATATTTTGTAATCTAGTTTTCTATATTTAATTATAAATAATTTACATTAACTCTGTTAATAAATCTATGTTTACTTAATAGCTCTTGCATTAAGTTATGGTACAATTATTTTTGGGAATAATTAGAAATGATGGTTCTCTATGATAGTAATTCGCTTGCAATAGACGCTTAAAAAAACTCATGGTTGTGAAGAAATTTTAACTGACAAAATGAGTGGACCAAAAGAGTAAAGAAAAGGATTTGAGGAATCTCTCCGGTTTGTTCGTCCAGGTGACACTGTTATTGTTTAGTGACTTGATTGTTAGAGAGAAACATGCAGCACTTCTTAAAAATTGTCAATGATCTTAATAGTCAAGGTATTAGCTTTCACAGGTTACAGGAAAACATTACGCTGGATAAATCAACTGCAACCGGCCAGTTGATGTTTCATTTATTCACGGCATTTGCAGAATTTGAACGAAATCTTATTTAAGTACGTACAGCAAGCTGAAGAATAGCAACGAAGGCAAGAGGTAGATGAGGCTGAAGGCCAGTAAAATTAGATAGGAAGCAAATAGTAATGCAGAAAACAATTGTGGCAAACGGACCACCTATAAAGGATGTTGCTAAATGGGGGGATTTCTCGTACAACTATCTATTGTTATTTAGATAAGGAAGCAGGCAAAAAAATAAATTAAAAGGGAAACATAAAGACACCCCTGTATCGACATCAATGCCAAGCAATTTTGTAAGATGTCGTTAAGAGGAAGAGCATAACTTACATCAGAACAAAGGTTAGAGTTTGTTAGCATTTCAGATGACATAAGTGAACAATTTCGCGTTTTGCTACTGCGCCCCATCAATGCGTGTAAATTACTCAATCAATTATTATGGTTTCTTAAAATGAACTAAAGGGTATTCAATTAAGAAATTTACGAGTGGTGGAAGGAGATAAGAAACGATAACTTTAACGCTCAGTTAACTTTGTTCAATCGTTTCATTGTAGGTAAAAAACGAATCATTGTGTGAAAAACACATTGTTGAGCAAAACTAGTGAAGGGAGGAATGAAAGAAGATGAAAATAATTATTATAGGTGGCGATGCTGCCGGGATGAGTGCAGCGATGCAAATCATTCGCAACAGCAAGGAAAATCACGAAATTACTGTATTAGAAAAAGGAACGATTTATTCTTATGGACAATGTGGTCTTCCCTATTATATTAGTGGCGTAATTCCACAAAAGGAAGACTTAATTGCCCGTTCTGTTACTACTTTCCGCGAGAAATATGGAATAGATGCCAAAGTACAACATGAAGTCTCTCATATTAATACAGATACGAAAACCGTTGAGGGATATAACTATATTGATCAACAACCATTTCAACTTACATACGATAAATTATTGATTGCGACTGGAGTTAGTCCTGTTATGCCTGATTGGGAGGGGGCTGATCTTCAAGGAATATTTACTTTAAAAACCATACCTGACGCAAATGAAATAATCCAGGAAATGAATAATCGAACGATTAAACATGTGACGATTATTGGTGGTGGATACATTGGTTTGGAAATGGCTGAAAGCTTTGTGAGGTTAGGGAAAAGGGTCACGATTATCGAGCGCAATAAACAACTTGCTACCATTTTTGATGAAGATATGGCACAGCTGATTCATCAAAAAGCTAAAGAGCATCAAGTGACTTTAAAATTAGGTGAAGAAGTTCAATCCTTTTCAGGAAACACTTTTGTCGAAAGCATTAAGACTGATAAAGGGGCATACAAGACAAATCTTGTCTTAGTGGCAATTGGTGTCAAGCCAAACGTGGCATTTCTCAAACAAACAGATATTTCACTCAGTCAACACGGTGCAATACGGGTGAACAATTATATGCAAACCAGTATTAAAGATGTATATGCAGCAGGAGATTGTGCTACGCAATATCATCGAATTAAAGCCTTAGATGATCATATTCCTTTGGGCACACACGCAAATAAGCAAGGACAAATTGCAGGTCTGAGCCTATTAGGAATTCCTAAGCCGTTTAAAGGAATCGTGGGATCATCTGTCATTAAATTTTTTAACTTAACATTAGGAAGAACAGGTATTTCTGAAAAGGAAGCTAAACAACTAAATATTCCTTACGAGTTTGTCGTAACAGATGCTCACGATATTGCTGGGTATTACCCAGATGCAAAAAGAATGAAGGTAAAACTTTTATACCATAAGAAATATCGCACATTACTTGGGGGACAAATTATTGGAGAGTACGGGGTAGATAAGCGAATAGACGTTCTTGCGACTGCGTTATACAATCAAATGTCTATCGATGACTTAATGGATTTAGATTTATCGTATGCGCCACCTTTCAACGGGGTATGGGACCCAGTGCAACAAGCCGCACGCAGAAGTAAATAAGAAGAACGCCGTCTACATAAGTAGCGGCGTTTCTTTTTAGAATAATATTACTTGCTTAATACAGCATCTTTGATTTTTAAATCAAAACGATCGGCATTCATTACTTTAACCCATGCAGAAATAAAATCAGCGACAAACTTTTCTTTATTATCCTCTTGTGCATACACTTCAGCAATAGAACGTAACACTGAGTTTGAACCGAACACTAAATCCACTCTTGAAGCCGTTCGAACAACTTCTCCTGTTTGACGATTACGACCTTCAAAAATACCGCCTTGAACTGGTTTCCATTCTACACTCATATCAAGTAAGTTCGTAAAGAAATCATTGGATAGTGTGCCTACATTTTCAGTAAATACGCCATGGCTTGTGCCACCATGATTTGTACCTAATACACGCATACCGCCAATTAACACAGTCATTTCTGGAGCAGTTAAGTTAAGTAGTTGTGCTTTATCTACCAATAACTCCTCAGAAGCTACACTGTATTCTTGTTTTTGATAATTACGGAAACCATCAGCAATTGGTTCTAATACTTCAAAGTTTTCTACATCCGTCTGTTCTTCTGTGGCATCTCCACGACCTGCAGAGAATGGAACAGTGACGTCAAAACCAGCATTCTTTGCCGCTTGTTCAATCGCCGCACTACCACCAAGTACAATTAAATCAGCTAAGCTGACTTTTTTATTTAATCCAGCTTGTAAACCTTCTAATGTATGAAGCACTTTAGAAAGTTGTTCAGGTTGATTCACTTCCCAGTCCTTCTGTGGAGCAAAACGGATCCGCGCACCATTCGCACCTCCACGATTGTCAGAACCACGGAATGTACTAGCTGATGCCCATGCAGTTGTAACAAGCTCACTAATTGATAAACCTGAATCTAAAATTTTGGCTTTTATCTCAGACACTTCAGCATCTGTTAGTTCATAGTCTACTTTAGGGATAGGGTCTTGCCATACTAATTCTTCTTCTGGTACTTCTGGACCTAAATAACGATCACGTGGACCCATATCACGGTGTAGAAGTTTAAACCAAGCACGTGCAAAAACATCGGCGAATTCTTCTGGATTCTCATAGAACCTACGAGAGATCTTCTCATAAGCAGGGTCCATACGTAGCGCCATATCAGCAGTTGTCATCATTGTTTTCACACGGACAGAGCTATCAGCGGCATCAGGCGCCATATGTGCTTCATCTTGACCTACTGCTTGCCATTGGTATGCACCGGCAGGGCTTTTTGTTAACTCCCACTCATATCCAAATAATTGTTCGAAGAAACCGTTATCCCACTGAGTAGGGTTTGCAGTCCATGCACCTTCAATTCCACTTGTAATTGTGTCACGACCTTTACCACTACCATGTGAGCTGATCCAACCAAGTCCTTGCGCTTCAATTGGCGCTGCTTCTGGTTCTGGGCCAACTTGGGCAGCATCTCCAGCACCGTGTGCTTTACCGAAAGTATGGCCACCTGCAACAAGGGCAACTGTTTCTTCATCATTCATACCCATACGTGCAAATGTTTCCCGAATATCTTTCCCACTTGCTACAGGATCAGGTTTCCCATTTGGGCCTTCAGGGTTCACATAAATCAGACCCATTTGTACAGCCGCTAAAGGATTTTCCAATTCGCGATCTCCTGAGTAGCGGTTATCACCAAGCATTTCTTTTTCATTACCCCAGTATACATCTTCTTCAGGGTGCCAAACATCTGCTCGGCCACCACCGAAACCAAATGTTTTACCACCCATCGATTCAATGGCAACGTTTCCTGCTAATAGAATTAGATCTGCCCAAGAAATTTTGTTACCGTACTTTTGTTTAATAGGCCATAAAAGACGACGAGATTTATCAATGTTGGCATTGTCTGCCCAACTATTAAGAGGGGCAAACCGTTGTGAACCTGTACCGCCACCCCCGCGTCCATCACCTGTACGGTAAGTACCTGCAGAATGCCAAGCCATACGAATAAACTGTGGTCCGTAATGACCGAAGTCTGCTGGCCACCAATCTTGGCTATCCGTCATTAATTTATGAAGATCTTGCTTTAAAGCATAGTAATCTAGTTTAGTAAATTCTTCAGTATAATCGAAATCTTCACCCATTGGATTAGACTTTTGATCATGTTGGTGAAGAATATTTAAGTTTAATTGATTGGGCCACCAATCTTTGTTAGTCGTTGCTTCAGATTGCTGCTTAGTTACACTTCCATGATGAAAAGGGCAGCCACCTCCGCCTGAATGGTTTGCTTCAGAAATAATATTATTTTCGCTCATACTGATTCTCCTTTATTGTGAAGTGAGGTAATTATCATCATCTACTAATCAATCTCAGATAATAATAATTATTATATAATGATTATAATAAAATATAATAAAAAAAGTAAAGGGAAAAGATGAAATTTACGAGAAAATTATATTCTAAGAGGATAAACAATGGAATATTAGGGTGCTTTTATTCTTGTAAAATAGTAAAAAGAGAAGGAGGATATGAGAAAATGTAAATGAAATTGATAAAATTAATATGTAAATGAAAATAAATCAGTAAAGGGTATTATCAGTTAATCGAGGTCATAAAATAAAGATAGAAAAATCTGACTATTTATCTTTTATTGTAAATGAAAGTAACTAAAATGGAAAGTATTAGCCTTTGATAAATATAATCTTTCTTAATAATCCTTTTAAATAGGTGGCGTAAGCAATGATTCATCAAAAGGAAAACAGCTTCTTAATCATCATCATCACTCTATTACTATTATGTATTACATTGGTTCTAGGGGCTTGTTTACATATCATGTTTGAATGGGACTTGACCATTATAGCTGGTTTGATCGGATTTGTTGGAGCGATTATTGGCGGAATGATTACCTACTACGGTGTTAGAGTAACCATTTGGCATCGTGATAAGGAAATCTTTCTCTCTACCGCCACCTCAAAACTACTTTTAATAACGACGAAAATTGAACCTAAATATAAAGAGATTGCTAATGAAGCATTACTATACTCTAATGTTTTTAATTTAGATATTGATTACCATCTAAAAGCAAAAAGATTACACGAACTAATGAAACGGTTCATCTATACATCATATGAAGATATGGAAACACTCTATGACATTATGGAATATGAAGACATTAAAGGCTTTCATCAATCACTTAAAAAGATGAGAGAAGAAGTAATGAATGAATCGGATGTGCAACTAAATGATTTAATTCAGCTTATTCAGCAAAGCTACCAATATATCTTTGCAACTTCTGCAAAACTAGAAAAGAAATATTTCCGATACAAGAAGCAAGTTCTTTAAACTGTCAAAATTCTTCAAGGAAATTTTTTAAAAAAGAGGGTTTAATCCCTGATAAATGGAAGTTTTATGTATGCGCTCGCAGTAACATCGCAGTTAATTAGAAGGAGGGAAAAGCAGTATGAAAAACTTTGGACATACGCTCATTTTTGGAGGAACAGGTATGTTAAAGGAAACAACACAATGGTTAATTGATCGCACGACTCAAACAAGAATCTATGGAAGAAAGAGCAAATCCCTAGAGCAATCAAATACAACTTATCGTCTTTTAGATTACACTGATACTGACAAACTTATTGAAGAGATTACCCTTGCTTACAAAGAAGGCGGTCCCATTCACACTGTTTTAGCATGGATTCATAATACAGCCCCCAACGCTATTCCTATAATGAACAAACAAATCGAGCAATTACAAAATGAACCTTGGACACTCTATCTTGTAAAAGGCAGCAGTTCAGACATCGAAAGTATCAAATCCTCCCAACAAAACTACAAAGACCAATGTAAGCTTAAAATCATCCAACTAGGCTTCAAATATAACGGAACATCTTCCAGGTGGCTCACACACGAAGAAATATCAGCTGGTACAATTGACAGTATGCAATCAGCGAGGGATTTCACAATCATTGGCTCACTTAAGCCTTGAGATGGGCGACCTTAACGTAATTCTTTTTAAAAGAGAAATCTACGTCTTCTTAATTTAATGTAGCTTCTTAATATTCCAAATAAGAGAATCAACTCCTTTTGAAAAATGAGATATCGGTTCTTTATTAGAAAGATCAATATTAAAAGGTGAAAAAAGTGTATTCACCTCTATATCTATATCTACTTTCTGTAACGGCCATGGCCCATGATGGATTTCTCCACAATAGATGGTGCCATTAGAATCGGTACTATATAGGCAATACCGCTCTGTAAGCCAGTGATCAAGAGTGCCTGTATTTGCAAAAATTACTTCTTGTGAGTGTCTTAACGTCCCACGAAATGCTATTTGGGCATTGTTATTTTTTCTGACACTCTTACAATGAAAAATTTGATCGTCATTTCGAAAAGAAATCTGTGCAGGATAATAGGGCAAACGATACCATTTTTTTTGCGATTTTATAGGAAGCCCAGTTCTCGACATCTAAAGAAAGAAAATAGACTCCTGGTTTACCATTATATTTAACATAGGTTCTTAAATTGACTTCTGGAAATTTAGGGGTTATTGAGACAGCAGGTATTCCGCGAGGATAGATTCCTTCCATAACAAATGCAACAATTCCTAACCAAGCATAGTTATTAAAGGTATCAATTTGTAATGAATCAGGAATATGTTCACGTAGCGCTTCAATTGGGACAGGCCAATGAAGAAAATATAGGTTTCTCCATGTTTGTCTCATTATCCATTTTTTTGAATATATTGAAAATGGTCGATGACTGGTATCTTTTAAAATATTCAAGCAAATTTTCTCCTTTCCATGTTAGATGGCAACACTATAATCCATGAGAAAATGATGTTAATAAAAATCACCCGAAGCACGTCTTATTACATTAGTAATTGTTCAATCTTAAAATCATTTTTAGCCTTCCCCTTAAGATGAATTTTATTAGAACTCCATATGTACTTCTTGCTAGTGTTCTATATCAATATGATAATAAATTTTAATTTGGGCAATAATGGGGATGATGGTTGTTTATTAATACAAAGTGGAGAAGTGATTATGCCGAACATCTTATACTATTTTTCTTTTGTGATGATTTCAATATTATTTATCTTTTTGATTTTCATCCTTATTGGTTGGCGTTGGATGATAAAAAAAATAGCGAAAAAAATGGGGAAAATCATACTAACCGACGGATATCAAGAAAATCTTATGGAAATATTGCCGGGTTTACGCCATATGGGAATTCAAAATATGCTAGAAAACAGCTTGCGTGCCGAAACAGGCGATGTCCTACATCGTCCATTAGGCTCGTCAAAAAAGTGGCCACATTTTGATCCGATTACCTTTATCCCTACACAAACAACACCATTTCCTATAGATGGCGAAGAAGAGGTAGATGTTAAAGTAACAATTGGACCAAAAGCAAAGAAGCCAATGAAAATAAAAATACCATTACTGATCAGTGGGATGGCTTATGGCATTGCACTGAGCGAAGAAGTAAGGCTTGCATTGGCAGAAGCAGCTAACAATACAGGAACAGCAATTAATTCAGGAGAAGGAGGCGTTTCACCTGAAGAATTAAACGCTGCAGGGAAATATATATTGCAATTTTCAAAAGCAGAATGGTCAAAGGACGAGGATTTAATTAAACGTGCTGATATGATTGAAATTAAATTTGGACAAGGTGCACTATTCGGCGTGGGTACGAAAATTTCACCAAAAAATCTAACCGGACGTGCGCGTGATGTAATGGGACTGAAAGAAAATGAAGATGCTGTGATTTATGATAATTTCTATGAAGATCAAACGATCGATGATATAAAAGAGCTTGTTAAGGAACTTCGAACTGTATCTGGGGGTGTTCCTATAGGTGTTAAAATGGGGGCAGGCGGAAAGATAGAAGAGGACATCGATCAATTAATTTATCTAGGTGTGGATTTTATTTCGATAGACGGTGGTCAAGCAGCTACAATGGGTGCACCGCCGATTTTATCTGATGATATGGGGATTCCAACCTTACATGCAATTGTTCGTGCTGTTAATCATTTAAAGAAGAGAAATATGAAAGGAGAAATTAGTTTAATTGTTTCTGGTGGACTTTATGTTCCAGGACATTTTTTAAAGGTACTGGCATTAGGTGCTGATGCTGTTTATTTGGGTTCTGCTATTTTATTTACGGTTGCACATAATCAAATATTTCAGGCAATTCCTTTCGAACCACCTACACAAGTTGTTTGGAATGAAGGGAAATTCAAGGATCAGTTTAAGATTGAAGATGGGGTAAAAACTGCAGAAAAATTTTTAACAGCGAGCATTGAAGAAATGAAAATGGCCTTAAGAGCAATGGGGAAACGCTCATTAAAAGAACTTTCAAAAAAAGATTTAGTATCCTATGATGAGTTAACAGCTAAAATGGTGGGAATTCCATTTTCATTTGAACCTTGGAAAGTCAACCATAAAGAGAAATAATCATCAATTATTTTATTAACATAAATAAGTTTGAGTATAATCTGATAAAAAGATGGTTCCAGATAGTATTCTAAAATTATTGCTTCACCATATTGGATTTTAATAATACAAGTTAGTTAAAAACAGGTATTTGATTATATAGAAAAAGAGCCTGATTTACTAATGAAGAGGCATAAATGTATTGGTATATTCTCAATTTATCTTGTCATAATTTACGGCAATTAACAAAGAATAATTTATAACAATTGAGATTATTTTTTGTATATACTATTTAATCTATTTTTAAAAGTGAATGTCCTTTTAAACTCATCCATAGTTTTAGGGCTTTTTCCAATAAATTTAGTATTAGTACAGGAAACTATGCAATCTCTGCACTCGCAACAAAGTCCTATAATATATGAATAGTTGTCACATTATATAAAGGTTTGGGCGGAATAATGATATTGAATCAATGTCACTGTCGAATATCTATGATTACCTGACCTTAATTTGGTAAATTTTAATGTCAAGGAGTATATTAATGATAATTAAAAAGTCGCTCATCCCTATCTGCTGTATTTATTTACTTGTAGGCTGTGTTCAGACAGAAACAATTGAAAATCTTCAGATTGCGGAAGGCATCGGTTATGATTCTGCTGACAAAAAAAATACGAATTAACTTTGGATGTTGCTATTTTCAGTACAGGTAAGGATAAAAAAGTGACTAACACAACCCTCAGCGATGTGAATTTTACTGGATATGGTGCTGCAAGAAGTGCTCAAAATGAGTCGCCTAAACCTGTTACAGTGGGTAAAGTGTTGGTTGCTGTCTACGGGGAAGAATTAGCAAAAGAAGGTGTTATTAAGATTCTTGATGGTCTTAAAAGACATCCATCTATTGGAAGAATGGTTGACTTTTGTGTAATTGAAGGAAACGCCAAGGAATTATTAGAAGGGACATACGCATTTGAAGAAACACCTTCCCGTTATTTAAAGAATCTTCTTGAACATCATAAAACAGGAAATTTACCTTCAACAAATTATCATGAGTTTATGTACAATTATTCATCTAAAGGTCAAGATCCCTTTATGGTGCTTGTCAAAAAACAAAACGATAAAATTAAGCTCACTGGTCTAGCCTTATTTAAAGAAGATAAATACATAGATGCTATACGGGGGGATAAGCTTTTCTTATTTAAAATGTTATATGAACATATAGATTATGGGACGTACGAGGCCTCTTTTCCTGAAGAAGATACTTATATAGCATTGGAAACTATAAAATCGAAAGTGGATTATCAAATAAAGAAGGGGATGACCAGTCCAGAAATTGAGATCACTGTTAAAGCTAAAGCTTTTATTAATGAAGTTATCTCAGACATTAAGTTGCAGAATGCGGCTGATGAAAGGAAGCTTGAAAAAATGATAGAGGCACATTTAAAGGAAAGCAGTTTACAAATGATTAAAGATTTTCAAGAAAAGGGCATTGATCCACTTGGTTTTGGAGATAGAGTTAGAAGCCAAACAAGGGGATGGAAAGCAGATAAATGGCGGGAACTGTATCCAGATGCCTCCGTAGATGTCAAAATTAAATTCGATATTATAGAAAAGGGCATTACTGAGTAAAAAAAACAGAAACGAATAGATTTTAAGTTATTTTTAAATTTTTGTGAGGGGATATTCATACTTTATTTACCCCCTCTCAGCTTCAATATAAGCCTTTGTAAAATAAACAAAATGGGGATGTATCCATATACAAAAAAGAAAGTAACTTCTCCTGAAAATCTTCTAAGTGCTTCGATACTTGTCCGATCTTCAATTAATCCCGAAGCAGCTACTAAAATGATTATGATCACACTCAAAATAACTTTTTTGTTAAATGAAAATATCTCTACAATTCCACGGTGTGCTCCCCAGAATGTCAAACAAATATTTGGCAATACAATAAATATCCATGCAGCTATTCCTAAATGTTCAAAACGCTCGAAAAATGGAAATTCGATAATTTTCCAAATTGTGATTGTTCCCCATAATATTTCTTGCAGCTGATCTTGATTATAAAAAACGAAAGTAACTAGAGCTATAAAGACATAAACAAGTGTTGTGACTATGACTGCTAAATGAGCCCATTTTTCAGACCTTTTCGGATGCTTAATAAACGGGTAATACATAAATAATAATTCAAATCCGCTCAAACCTAATGTGACATTTCTTGCTGAATCAATCAATTCTTTAAAACTATGGTCTATTACAGGAAGCAAGTTACTGAAATGAGCAAATTTCAGCGGGAAAAGAAATGTTAGTAAAATTGGTATCGAGTATAGGGTACTTAAAAAACATATCCCAGTTACAACTCGAAGTCCGTTAATCACAAAATAACCGGCAGCTATTAAAAGTACTAAGCTAAAAAACCATGGAGTTAATTGCGGAAATACCCATAATTGTATGATTTCGATATATGAACGTAATACAGTGAAACAAAGCATTAATAAATATAAAATAAACAGCAGACTAAGAAAACCACCAACCCATTTGCCAAACAATTCCTTGTGAATAGCAATTAAATCTCCTTGTCCTTTGTTTAAAATACGATATAAGATAAAGATTAGAAGATGTATACTTACCCCAGATATTATTATTGAGATCCAAGAATCGTGTCCAGCAGACTTACTTATTCCTCTTAAGTCGAGGACAGAGATACCTGTCTGCATTGAATGAATCAGATAAAAGACAAGGAAGGGTGAAATAAGTAAGTTTTCTTTTAAAAGATTTCGCATAAACCTCACCAAATTTCCATAGTAGTTGTTCAAGATTCATTTGCTGTTAAGTTAAAAAGCTCTATGCTCCTTATTTATTTTTATTCTTATCATGTTTTTGATTTAAGCGATCTGAATTTGCACGATTTGAGTCTTCAGGTCTTTGGTAGATTGGACGCTTAGCCTGACGATTGAAAGGCATACGAAAAAAGGCATCTTTTAAATCCGTTAAACGTGGCGGGAATATAGGTTCAATAAATGGCCTACCTAAGGAGGTCAATCCTAATAGGTGGCAAATTGTAATTGCAAATAAAATAGCGATTCCGACAAATCCCCACAAATGTGCAAATAATATAAAAGGAAAGCGAATGAAGCGAATGGTGTTGCTCATTTGGTAGACTGGTGTTGTAAAAGATGCAAGTGCTGCAAGTGCTACAATAATTAGTAATACGCTGCTAGTTAAACCAGCATCTACAGAAGCTGTTCCAATTACAATACCGCCAACGATACCAATTGTCTGTCCGACTTTACTAGGCAATCTAGCACCAGCTTCACGCAATAGTTCGATAACAAATTCCATTATCAGCACCTCAAGCACTGGTGGAAATGGGACATTTCCTCTTGATGAATATATGGTGGCTAAAAGATTTATCGGTAACATTTCAAAATGATATGTCAATATTGCGATATAAAAAGGAGTAGAAAAAACCGAAAAAGCTACAGCGAATAGACGAATCAATCGAAAGAAGGATGCCATATGCCAAATAAGAAAATAATCTTCAAATGCCGAGAAAAATTCAACTATTGTTATAGGAGCATATAGGGCATGCGGTGAACCATCAACTAGAATCACAATTTTCCCTTCTGTTAATACTGCACAAACACGATCAGGACGTTCCGTATCGAGCAGCTGTGGAAAAGGTGAATTTTTATTATCAGAAATCATTTGAGTTATATACGAACTATCAATTATATTGTCATATTCAATATCAGATAATCGCTGTATTACTGTATTAACATTTTCCTGATTAGCGATGCCATCAATAAAAAGAACAGCGATTCGCGTATTTGATATTTTCCCAACCTCAATCTCTCTTAAATGTAACTGCGGAAGTGGAAGTCTCTTTCTGATTAAGTTAATATTTATATCAAGTGTTTCCACAAATGCTTCCTTCGGTCCAACTACACTAAACTCTACTTCTGGTATTGTTACTTGTCGTGATTCAACAGTAACAGCAGGTATCAGTAAACAGTTCGAATCATGTTCACTAAATTGAATCATAATTGAACCAGTCATTATTTTCTTTTGGATTTCTTTTACATCATCAGTTATTAATTTCTGTTCTATTGGAAGTAATTTTTCTATGTCTTTTAGGCTAGTAAAGGTGTTTTCTGTTAAATGTGACAGAACATCACGATGTATAAACTCCGGGTTTACTAAAGTATTCATATAGCTAATAATGCAACTAGTACTTCCAGTTTTGAATTCAAACCGTTGAAAGTCTTTCGATGGTTTTAACGCTTTAATTAAATCATCTATCTTAAATTCTGTTTCAGTATCGTCATTGTTTTTATTAAATAATGTCTTTTTCGATTGGTTAAGCCATTTTAGCAAGGGTAAAGCCCTCCTTATATATTTGCATTGAAAATAGAAGGTTTTTTTTCCGATACTGATTCTTTGGTTATTTGTATTTATAGGTTATCCAATAAATTGATTAATATTAGGGGAAGAGCAGAGGAAAAGTTAAATTAAAGAGGTAGGTTCTCCAGAAGCGCATCAAGCAGCAATCAAACGTTTATGTATGGAAAATAAGGGATGTAAAAAAGTTTAGTATCACCCTTTAAATGCTGAAGAAACTACTTAATTACAAAAAACACTTATATCAAATCTAGTATGTAGGATTTAAAAGTAAAAGTATGTTTAATTTGCTATTTTCCATTTTTAATGGTTCAGAAACTTTGAATGGGTATCCCTTAGAATACATGGTTTCCAAGTAGTAATTGAGTTTCCATGCTACGCCAACTCTTCAATAGTCACTTTCTCAACTGTTTTATCAAACCGTATGACAAAGCCACCTTGTCATACATTTTTCCTTTTAGAGAAAGAATAAATCCTCAATCTATCCTCATTCTTGGGTGTAAACATTTAACGGAAAGAAAATCAACCTAATCAGCAAAAATCGGATGTTATGGGACTGACATTGAACCATTATTGGATAGATTTTCTGAGTAAATAGATAGCAGATTTTTCGATTTTTCTCCTACCATTTAAGTACCCGAGCAATTACAAAATGAACCTAGGACACTCTATCTTGTAAAAGGCAGCAGTTCAGACATCGAAGTATCAAATCCTCCCAACAAAACTACAAAGACCATAAGCTTAAAATCATTCAACTAGGCTTCAAATATAACGGAACATCTTCCAGGTGGGGCTCACACACGAAGAAATATCAGCTGGTACAATTGACAGTATGCAATCAGCGAGAGATTTCACAATCATTGGCTCACTTAAGCCTTGGGATGCGCGACCTTAATTCACCTTATAAAAGGATTTATTTAAACTCAGGCTTATTTTTCATAAGGTTCATTTAAAGTGAAATTAATCTAAATGCGTCAATATACCAATGGGACATCTCGATTATTTGTTATAATAACTTTAATCTCAGTAAAAGTGGTGATCCTGTTGTTATCTGAATTATATAAAAGTGAAATAACGACAATTGCTATAAGGTTCTTTCGCCACTATTCTTGTAAGATACATATCTATTTTGAGAATTGTGATAGGCAGAATTCAACCTTTGGTGTCCTTATTGAAGAAAAACTCCGGAAAAATAGGAACCCAATTGGACAATTATTTAAAGAATCGTGTAGCATTTGTACTGACTTATGTACATTAACTAAATACCCTGATGAAGAAATAAGTATAACCCCCATTAGGATAGCGGATCAAATAGTGGCATATCTTGTTATGCAAAGTGGCATGAAAAATGAACAGCGAGATGAAACATTAGAACTCATTGACTCTCAATTGGACTTATGTAAATCAACGATCGAAATAAAATTACAAAGTCTAGAACTAGAACGTCTTTATCATGAAACATTAGATGAACTGCAAATCTTTTTACAAACTACAAGCGATGTATTTGTCCTTATTAACAAAGAAGACGTCATTGAAACGACCAGTCAAACATTCTCCTCTATTAATGAGGAAAAATTAAATGTAGTAGGCTTAAATATTTCAACTTTAATGTACAGTAAAGATTGGGAAAGACTCAAAAAAGATAAAGTCATTGAAGAGGTTGAATTATTGGTGAATAAAGGAAAAGCTACGGTTTCTTTAAGAACGATCAAATCAAATGATGTAACAATATCCTATTTAATACAAATATTAATGGATAAAGGAACTGTGAAAAAACCGATTGCTAAACAAACGCTCTATACTTTTCAACAAATTAAGGGGACTAGCCATAGTATTCAAAAAACGATTGAAAAAGCACAGAGAGTAGCTAATAGTGATTCATCTATTCTATTAAGAGGTGAAAGTGGTACGGGAAAGGAAATATTTGCCCAAGCTATTCACCATGGAAGCAATCGAAGTAAGAGGCCATTTATTGCGCTAAATTGTGCAGCCATACCAGAATCGCTATTAGAAAGTGAATTATTTGGTCATGTAAAAGGTGCATTTACTGGTTCACATACTACAAGGGTTGGGCGCTTTGAGCTCGCAAATGGCGGTACGCTTTTTTTAGATGAGATTGGTGATTTGTCTCCTTCTCTTCAAGCGAAGTTATTAAGGGTTGTTCAAGAAAGAAGAATAGAAAAAGTAGGTGATAATCAATCAACCCCAGTAGATGTAAGGATCATTACTGCTACTCATCAAAACTTGGAGCAATTGGTTCAAGTAGGGAAGTTCAGAAAAGATTTATATTACCGTTTAAATGTTATACCGATTGTCATCCCACCTTTAAGAGATAGAAGGGAGGATATCCCTATATTGATTGAATATTTTATGAAAAACTTATCAAAACAAGCTGGAAAAAAACCGAAAAGAATTTCTAAAGAAGTATTGGAGATTTTATTGAATAACAATTGGAGTGGAAATATTAGAGAGTTACAAAATGTCGTTCACCACTTTGTTCAATTAGAAATCGGTGAATTAGTGACTCAAAAAAGTTTGCCAACGTATCTTAAAGATGAAATACAATCTCAAATACAATTACAACCAAATCATAAGCGTATATATAGAACACAATCCAATGAAAACAAAGAGGAAATCCTCCGACTGTTAGATGAATTTGGAAGGGATACCTTAGGTAAAAAAAGAGTAGCAAAATCCTTGAATATAAGTTTACCAACCTTATACCGCAAACTGAATAAATTAAGAATTAAGTAATTTGAGAATCAAAGAGAAAAGTTGAGAAAAAATGAGAAATCAATGTATTTAACCTGTTTTTCTCAATTATCATTCTCATGTTTATATTTAAAAATCCTCTCACTTGAGAGGATTTTCACGTTTAACCTAGATACATAAAGTTGCGAGATTCGTGGTTTTTTAAGTTATTATTTTATTTTTTTGAATATTGGTATAAAACTTGCAACTAGTAAAGAAAGGAGAGAAAGAAATGCCTTGGAAAATAACTAAAGAAGACATTCGATTCATTTCCCTTGGGGCAAGGATATTATCTTGTGGAGGTGGTGGTAATACAAGATCAATGGAAGCTTTAATATTGTCGGTGATGAAAGACGATGATGTGATAGAGGTGATACCCATTCATGAAGTGAGGGATGATTGGTGGGTAACTGCTATTGGAATTATGGGTTCCACAGTCCTCTTTAATGAAGATTTACCGACAGGCGAAGAAATGGAAACAGCACTTAGTTTATATGAAAAGGAATATAACAAAAATGTAGATGCCCTCATTTCTATCGAAATAGGTGGTGTGAATGCTTTGGCTCCCCTTTTACTTGCTCTAAAGCGGCGCCTTCCTGTGATTGATGGAGATGGAATGGGAAGAGCATTTCCAGAGCTTTATATGACTACTCTGCATTTAAATGGTATTCCACTTGCCCCTCTTTCACTAGTAACGCAAGATAATATGAAGTTCATTCCTTCTTCATACACTTCCGATCAGGCAGTACATGAAGCTAAATCATTTGCTAATAATAATGGAGGGCATAGTCACGTAGTCGGCTATGGTACAAGTGGAGATGAGATCAAAACTTCGATGTTGTCAGGGACACTTTATTTAGCCTATCGTTTAGGGAAAATTATTACGTCTTATGGCGACGGAATCATCCGATTAAAGCAAATAAAGAACGTATTTGAAAATTCGATCTACGGAGAATTATCTCTCGTTATTAAAGGGTATGTAACAGAGGTCTCTCGTTGGTTTGAAAATGAAGTGATTGTTGGAAAACTATTTATTGAAAGCTACACAAAACAACATAACCAGAAAATTGAAATCCAATTTATGAATGAATTTTTTACCGTTCATAATGGCGAAAGCCTTTATCGTGTGCCAGATTTAATTGTGTTTCTCCATATAGATTCACTTGAACCAATCAGTGTTGTAGACATTCAAAGGGCTCAATCAGTCATCGTTTTAGTTATACCTGCTCCTAACATATTGCATACTACAGATATGTTAACACTCATACACATGGAAGAATCTTATCAACTGTTAAAGAAAGAGGATGACCAATGAGGTTAGGAATTGATGTAGGTGGAACAAATACTGATGCAGTTATCATTGATGACTCAGGCAATATAAAGGCCTGGTCAAAGCAATTGACGACAAGTAACTTGGGAGAAACCATCTATGAAACCGCAAAAATAGTATTAAATGAGGCCAATGTAAAGCCAGAATCGATGAAAGGGATCTTCTTAGGCACTACACATGTACTAAATGAATTGTATTATCCAAAAAATTTAGCCAAGACAGCTTTGATTCGCTTAACCAAGAAACCATCAAAAATCAAACCTGGTTTATTTTGGCCAAGTCATTTAAGTAAATACATTATAAAAGAGTTTCATTTAGAAACAAAATATGATTTTACAAGGCAAATACCTCATTATGATGAAATCGATCATGAAAGTGTATTTAAGATAATGAAGGAATTAGAAAAAGCAAAAGTAGAGTCAGTTTGTATTGTAGGTGCCTTTTCTTCCTTTTATGAGGATGAAGAAAACAACTTAAAAAAAGTGATTGCCTCTCATATGCCTTCTCTTTCTGTCACTGTATCTAATGAAATAGGAAGTATAGGCTTTTTGGATCGTGAGAATGCCTCTTTGCTTAACTCAATGTTGTCATTTGTGATGAAGGATGCGTTAAGCTCCATTAATGATATCTTTAAAAACTTAGGTCTGCATTGCCCTTATTGGATAACGCAAAATGATGGATCATTGATGAAAGTAGAAGAAGCGATTAAGTTACCTATTTTCACAATCGGTTCTGGCATAACTAATAGTTTACGTGGCGCTTCCAAACTTACTGGTTTAAAGAACTTCATAGGGATTGATGTTGGAGGCAGCACAATTGATATTGGTATGGTAAGTCATGGTCATCCACAAACAGAAGAAGGACCAGTAAAAGTATTGGATATTCCAGTGAATGTTAGGCTGCCAAAAGTACACTCACTTTCAACAGGTGGAGGCAATTTAGTCAATACTCATAATGGTGATTTATTAATTGAAGATACAATTGCAAGTGATATAACAAAAGATGGGCTTGCATGGGGAGGAGAACAATGGACAATATCCGACTCGTTTTTAAAAATTTTTCCTCATTCATTCAAGGATAAACACATTAAATATGAAAATCTAGAAGGTATTTCAACAGAAGATTGTTTAAAAGTAGTAAATACGGTATCAAGCAGGATAAGAGAAAAAATTAGACAATTACAACCTAAAGATCAATACGTCCCACTCGTTCTAGTTGGAGGTGGAAGTCCTTTACTTCTAAATAATATTTTCACTAAATTTGATAAAGCTATCCAGCCTGTAGGTTATCAAATATGTAATGCCGTAGGAGCTTGTTATGCTCCCCTAAGCTCAAGTTTAGACAAAGTTTTTTGGCTAAATGATCGTACAAAAGAGGAAATTGTAGAAAGAGAGAAAGAGAGGGTAATTACAGAGTTAATTCATAAAGGAGCAAAACCTGAAACGATCAAAATAAATAGAGTGGAGGAATTTCCATTCGATTATTTAAAAGGTGAAATGTTTCGTTTAAAAATAATGGCATTTGGTGATTTATAATCTTATTTTAAAAAAGAGAGGGCGAAATATGAAAATTAAAGTGATTGCACCTATTATCTCAGACACATTTATGGATGAAATGAAAAAAGAATTTACTGGATTTTCCTATCCTCAAACAACCATTGATGTAACAAACCTAGATTACGGGCCTGCTTCTATAGAAAGTGAGTACGATGAAGCCTTATGTGTACCTGATTTTATCGAAAAAGTAAAACAAGCGGAAGCAGACGGATACGACGGTGTGATTAGTAATTGTTTTGGAGATCCAGGAGTGAAGCCAGCTAGAGAGGTCGTTGATATTCCAGTGATAGGCCCTTGCGAGGCTTCTATGCTGTTTACAAGCACACTGGCAAAACGTTTCTCTGTTGTAACTGTTCTCCCCAATGTCGTTTCAATGATTAGTAACATTAGTAAAGTAACAGGTGTTTATCATAATCTTGCCTCTATTCGTTATGTAAACATCCCCGTTTTAGAAGTACATGAGAAAGAGAAGTTAAAGAGTGCTCTTTTAGATGAAATGTTAAAAGCGATTAAAGAAGACCAAGCAGAAGCACTAATTCTGGGCTGTACTGGATTTATGGGGGTAGCTAGCGAACTCCAAATGAAGCTAACTGAAAAAGGCTATGACATTCCAGTTGTAGATCCTGGCTTTGCAGCGACAAAATTATTAGAAGCTACAATAAGTATGGGAGTGAAGCAAAGTCGCATTACTTATATGAAGCCGCCAAGTAAACAAAGAGTGATGAATACGAATTGAATGGAGGGATAGGACGTTGGCAAATCATTCTACTATTGGGGACGATTATTCATTAACAAGGGTGCCTCAGGAGGCTAGGCGATCACTGTGGAGTATTACGATCATTCGTGTCGGGGCATTAGCAACCATTTCACAATTTATTTTAGGAGCATCTTTAGGATACGGGATGACTTTCTGGCAGGCATTTTGGGCTACGTTTCTAGGTAGTGTGATTCTTCAAGTGGTTGGTTTCCTTTTAGGGTATGCAGGCGCGAAAGAAGGGTTATCTACAAGTCTTTTAGCTAGGTGGACAGGGTTTGGGCGCCATGGTTCGAGCATAATTGGGGCAGTTATAGCTATTTCTTGTATTGGTTGGTTTGGTGTACAAAATTCCGTGTTTGCTGAAGGAATTGTACAATCTACCAATGGAGCGGTTTCTTTACCCTTAGCAGCAACATTAACAGGAATTGGTGTAACCATTTTGGTTATTTTCGGTTTTAAACTTTTAAGTATTACAGCTTCAATCACTGTACCCTTATTTCTAATAGCTGTCAGTATAGGAATTTATCAAACACTAAAAGGACAGAGTTTTTCTGATTTACTAGCAACACAGCCAGCAGGTGAGCCTTTATCAATTGGCGTTGCTGCGACCATGGTTGCGGGTGGATTTATCATAGGTGCGGTGATTACCCCGGATTTTAGTAGGTTTGCTAAGAGTGGAAAAGATGTTTTCTGGATGACTACCATCGGATTATTAGTAGGAGAATTAGGGATTAATATGATTGCTGTCTTAATGGCTTTAGCGGCAAGAACAAATGATGTAGCTAATATTATGATGACAACAGTTGGCTGGTTAGGGGTTATGGTTGTGGTCCTTTCCACTGTTAAAATCAATAATTTAAACTTGTACTCATCATCCCTCGGTTTTACTAATATTTTTGACTCATTATTTCGAATTCAATTAAATCGTGGAATGGTTACGTTACTAATTGGTATTATTGGTACGCTATTATCTGTATTAGGGATATTAGAACGTTTCACTGATTTTCTCGTTTTACTTGGGATACTTGTTCCACCTGTTGCGGGAATTATGGTTATTGACTATTTCATTTTAAAGACACATAGGAAAATACTAGACGAAAGTCGCCAGAAGGGCCAATTGCCTGCAAATACCGAGAAACTTGGCTGGCCTACGATTTTAGCCTGGGGATGCGGAGGATTAGCTGGTTATTTTATTACAATAGGTATACCATCTATTAACTCGTTAGTGATTAGTGCGGTCATTTATTATGTGGCAAAAAAAATGGAGCGATTATATAAAACTGATATTCATGCAGATGTAGCATAAATATATAGAAACTTCAAAGGAGTGCGTCAAATGAGAAAAATAGGAAAACAAGAAATTGAGGATATGGCAATTGGTGCAGCTTTACTTGGAACGGGCGGAGGTGGAGATCCGTACATCGGTAAGTTAATGGCGCTTCAAGCAATTGAAGAATATGGAGAGGTAATATTATTAGACCCGGAGGAAGTACCTGACGATGCATTAGTTGTCCCATCATCAATGATGGGTGCACCCACTGTTATGTTAGAAAAAGCACCAAGTGGTGAGGAAGCTATTCGTGCTTTTAATCAATTAGAGGAATATTTAGGTGAAAAGATATACGGGACTTTTCCTATTGAAGCGGGTGGTGTAAATAGTATGTTACCTTTTGCATTAGCTGCAAGATTAGGAATTCCAGTAATAGATGCTGATGGGATGGGACGAGCATTTCCAGAACTCCAAATGGTAACCTTTTATTTAGACGGGATATCAGCAACTCCTGCAATAATAGCTGATGAAAAGGGAAATACAGCGCTATTGTCTACAATTGATAATGTATGGACAGAGAGGATTGCTAGATCTGCAACTATACAAATGGGTGGTTCTGTCATGTGTGCGATGTATTCAATGACAGCTAAAGACCTTAAGAAAAGTGGGATTACAAATATTCTTAAGCTTGAAGAGGAAATTGGTAAAAGTATTAGATTAGCCAAAATAAATAATGTGAATCCTATAGAGAAAATTTTAGAAACAGTCAATGGCTTTGAGTTATTTAAAGGGAAAGTCATTGATATAGATAGGAAAACTGAATCAGGTTTTGCAAAGGGTGTCGCTACTTTTGAGGGGCTTGAACAAAATAAAGGTGAAAATTTAAAACTCCGCTTTCAAAATGAACATCTTATTGCTCAAACGAATGAAAAGGTTTTATGTATGACGCCGGATTTAATAGCTGTACTCGATTCAGAAACAGGTTTACCTATAACAACAGAAGGCATACGCTATGGATCTAGATGTGTTGTAATTGGCATCCCTTGTCATCCAAAATGGAGAACAGAAAAAGGCATAGCAACAGTAGGACCAAACTACTTTGGCTATGATATGGCATATACACCTGTAGAGGAACTTGTAAAAAAAGGAGTGACACAATGATGGCAACATATAGAATTGGAATTGATGTAGGTGGTACTCATACTGACGCGGTCTTGTTAAATGACAAGAATGAAGTCATATCAGAAACAAAAGCTTCAACTACTGAAGATGTAGCTACAGGCATATATCATGCAATGCACAAAATTGTTTCTCATGCGAATGTGCCAAAAGAAAATATAAAATATGCAATGTTAGGAACAACTCATTGCACGAATGCGATTGTTGAAAGAAAGAGACTAAATCAAGTGGCGGTAGTACGAATTGGTGCGCCAGCGACACTGGCAGTCAAACCTTTAATAGGTGTCCCAAATGACCTTAGAGAATTACTAGGTGAACATGTCTTCTTAGTGCGAGGGGGTCATGAATTTGATGGAAGAGAAATAGTTGAACTTGATGAAAATCACTTATATGAAATCGCAAATGAATTAAAGGAAAAAGTGGATTCCATAGCAATTACTTCTGTTTTCTCTCCGGTATCAAAGGCACACGAAGAAAGAGCAGCCGAGATTTTTCAAGAAGTATTGGGAGACTCTATCGCATTATCGTTATCTTCTGAGATTGGTTCTGTAGGGCTATTAGAAAGGGAGAATGCGACCATATTAAACGCTTCAGTTATTAATGTCGCAAAGATGGCTGCAGAAGGGTTTATCGATGCATTAAAAAATGAAGGGATTCAAGCGAAAGTATTCTTTGGACAAAATGACGGAACATTGATGTCTGTAAAATATGCAATGAAATACCCTATTTTCACAGTTGCATGCGGACCTACTAATTCTTTGAGAGGTGCTTCATATTTAAGTGAATTATCGGATGCCATAGTCGTAGATGTAGGAGGAACAACATCTGATGTAGGTGTGTTAGTGCAATCATTTCCACGAGAATCTTCTCTTGCAGTTGAGATTGGTGGAGCAAGAACGAACTTCCGTATGCCGGATTTAGTTTCTATAGGCTTAGGGGGAGGAACAATTATAAAAATAGAAGACGAACATTCTTTTACAATCGGTCCTGAAAGTGTGGGGTATCGATTACCAGAGAAAGGATTGGTCTTCGGTGGAGATACATTAACTACTACTGATGTTGTTGTGGCACTTGGGAAAAGTAATTTAGGAGACGTTAAAAAAGTGTCACATCTTGATAAAAATTTATTAGATAAAATATACGTAAGAATGGTTGAGATGGTCGAAGAAGCAATAGACAGAATGAAAACAAGTGCTGATCCAGTTCCCGTTATTCTTGTTGGAGGAGGTAGTATTTTACTACCAGAAACCCTTAAAGGCGCCTCTCATGTTATCCGCCCGAACCATTCAGGTGTAGCAAATGCCATTGGCTCAGCCATTGCTCAAGTAAGCGGGCAAGTGGAAAAGATATTTGTACTAGATGAGATTGGCAGAGCTGCTGCGTTACAAAGCGCAAAAGAACAAGCAATAAAAGAAGCTGTGGAAGCTGGGGCTGAACCAAGTAGTGTAGAAATTGTAGATATTGAGGATGTCCCATTGGCCTACTTGCCAGGAAATGCAACTAGAGTAAGGGTGAAAGCGGCAGGGGACTTAAAATATCAAAGCGAGGTTGCTATCCATTAATAGCAAAAGTTACAAATAGTAGGTAAAACACAGACTGATGCTTTTATCAGAGTCAAATTCAAAACCAGTCATCTATAGTGTTGATGACTGGTTTTGTTGATTCTTAATACCCTAATGAGATATGAACTCCAAGTCCCGCTCTAATAGAGCTGAAGAATAATAGTTAAATTCATTGCGATAAAAAAATTGAGATGATTTAGCTATGCTACCTAATGACATACTGATTAATAGGGGATTCTTAAATGCATTAAGTGAAGTAACCTCAACTACTTTTGTTGTTTCGCTTCTACCACAGAACGCTTATTCCCTTTAAATATGAAATATAAGGCTATTAACATAAATAAAAGAGCAAACCATCGTTTAGTATCCATGGAATAATTAAACTATTAAACCATCCAAAGTGATCAATTACAACACTAATGACTAATTGCCCGATAATCACCGTAATACTAGTAGCTATAACGCCAATTTTTGTAACAGCAAAAACATTAAAGAGCAAAAATATAACTCCTAAGAAAACTGCACTTAGTTGCCAAAGAGGTGCGTCAAATATGGCAAATATATTTCCTTGACCAAAGAATAATATAATAAGGGCCAATAACATACTGCCTGTTATAAATGTTAAAAACGTAGTTTCGATTGTACCTGCTCTACGGCTGAATGATCCATTTATTGCTGATTGTGCACTTAATGTTATACCACCAATTAAAGTAAATAAAATCATAATAATTCCCATAATAAAAACCTCTCCTAGTTAACTAATATGAGTGCTATCATCATTGAAATGACAGCTAAAACTTTCTCTCTATTAATTTTCACTTTATTTGTTCCTAACCATCCAAAATGCTCAATTACCATACTCATAATCAATTGGCCAAGGATGACAGCAACCATAGTGATCCCAACTCCAACAAATGGGATACTAATTACTATTGCTGTTAAGTAAACAACACCTAAGACTCCTCCTAAAAGGGACCATTTAGGCGCTTTAATTGCGTATGATAAATTACCTTTTCCAAAAAATAACCATAATAGACCAAGAATGATTGCACCTACAATAAAGTTATAAAAACTAGTCTCTAATTTTCCAATATTTTTACCTAGTTCACCGTAAATAGCTCCTTCAAAACTAAGTGCCATTCCAGCCAATAATGCAAAAATATATGCAATAAACCGCATGATTAAATCCTCCTGTCTTAAATTCAAATATCTAGAATTATCGATATATGCATTAAAAAAAATACGAAAATCATAAAAACTTAGATTTCCGTTTTAAAATATTCAGCAAATTGACTAATAGCTTCCTCATTTCTTCGATAATAAGTCCATTGACCATAACGAACAGATTCTAATAATCCTGCTTTCTGCATCATATTTAAGTAGTGTGACACTGTAGATTGGGAAACTTTAGCCTTTTCTTGTATATCTCCAACACATACTCCGCCTTTGTAACTCACTTCCTTAGGTAGGTGAGCCCCCTGTTTTGGAAAGTGCTTCTCTGGATCTTTTAACCACAGTAAGATATTTAGCCTCGTTTCATTAGATAATGCTTTAAAAATATCGATAGGTTCCATATTGCTATTATATCGATATTTCTATATATGTCAAATTGATGTATTAAACGTTGTTAGCAAAGGCAGAAGAAGGGAGGGAGAATTGTACATAAAATTAAAGATATGCAAATTTACTCTATTAACAAAATCACCAGCTCTGTATAAACATATTAACTATAAGTGGGGGAAGAATATAGTACACTATTAGTTAATCTCATGTTCTTATATTTAACTATTTAAGCCCAGCGTTCTTAAATGAATGAAAATCTTTTTAAAGTAGCATTCGAGCAATACTTATTATGTAAACTGAGGAATGAATTTTATCATGAATGACAAAAAAATATCCAATACTCAGCATAATTAAATCAACGTCAAAGTTAATGGGAAGGTACCACGGTATCCGAAAACAAATCATTAGTTTATCATCCTGACCATTCGAAAGAATAAGGATTATGAAAGGTTAAAGAACTTTGGCATAGAAAAATGAACATAGTTGCTATTTTTGCATAGATCGAAGTGAAGTCGTAAGCGGGAAATCGCAATGAAATGAAAGTAACTACTTTTCTTATCATTTTTATCTAGTTTACATAATATATATTATAGGAAGTTAAGTAATTTTAATCATTTCTGTCTCAATATCTAAGTATACTTAAAACATTGAGACAGAATAAAATTTTATGATTCCTGATCTTATTTTTGTGATAAATTGTTTTCCATTGTAATCAAAAATTGCAAATCTATATGTAATCCTATTTAATAACTTTAACAAAATGATTGATTCGCATATGATTCAAGTTTTAGTGTATCAATCAATCTATTATCTAATTAAAAAAATCGCAGTTAACTCAATGATTTTATTTACGTTCTTGCTCTACCTAAGTTGTATACGATTAAAATACCGTATTAACTCTTTCTTAGCTACCTTTTCTATTCTTGCTTCAGCATTGCCAGCTGCTGAACGCTCATAACTAAGTTTAGATGTAACAGAAAATAGCTTTATCCATTATCAGTTTTTCTGCATGATATAAAAATAACTCCTTGATCTCTAAGATCATTCACAATTTTAATTGGAAAAAGTTATAAACCATGCTTCGATTTATAACTTTTAGTTTACATAATAATATTATTGTCTTTGTAAAGCTTTGCTTAAAAACTGTCTTACATTTCCATAATATTGTATCTTATTAAACGCAGGATAATCAGATTGAAACTGTACGTAGATTGGTGAATCGAGTAACCATGGATAATGCTGTAAAAAATGTTGATCCCCATAAACCAGCGCTGTTAACCAAGTATTGATTTCTCTTTCATAAATAAGATATCGTATCTTAGCATACGGTTCAGTATACTCTCCTTTGCTAATTTGAAAACGGCAGAACAATACATATTGCCCCATTTGCGGTATCCACTGTGCCTGAAGCGCGTCAGAATGAGTGTTCTCATTGCTTTTTACGTTCTCAATAGAAATGCTTAAATAAGCTTGTTCATCTCCATAAGGCTGTCGAAAGTAATAATTTCTATATTCAACTGGCTTAACATTTGTTGCAGGAGCAAGAATATCAACCTTTAATTTTGTTAAATCTAATTCTTGATTCATTGAATCCTTCCCCTTCATTAAAAGATTGTTACTTCTATACATCATATGCCCATTAGCTAAAGTTGTGCTAGCTAGAGATTTGTACCCCATTCTCTACCCATATCATAAAAAATGCTTATAGTTTATCTTTAAAGAAGATAAACTATAAGCTATTTAGCCATAACCGCTTATTTGTTTCTTACATCCAAAATTTCTACGTTCACTAATTGCCATTTTTCATCTTCTCTTTTCCAAAAAGATTGCAAATAAGCTATAGTATCATTTTGGTCTATACCTGTGACCCTTTGCATTCCCTTCAAGCCCTTTTCTCCCTTTGTATTTTCAAAAGGAGTAAGCATATTGTATGAGTTAACAGTTAGTTCAAATGGTTCGTTTAATTTCCCTTTATGATATATACCGAGTTTTTCATATGCTTTTGCATTCCCAGCCAAATCAAAAGTTACTTCCCTATTTTCATTTTCTACTGCAATAACAGCTTCATAATTATCCTCTAATTGCGCAGTAGAAATGACTGGGTCAGGTACACCTAAGTTAATTAGTTTTCCATCTTGATAACTATAAAGATAGAATGAAGCATTTTCTCCACTATCTTCGCTGTTGATTTTCACTAGCAATTCCTTTTCACCATCATCATTAAAATCAATTATCTTTAATCGTGGGTCAAACCCCGGTTCTAAATCTACTTTGACAGTTTTTTTAAGATCATCTTCTACTTCTAATGATAATTCTTTAAAAAAACCAGCTTCCTCTTCATAACGGATACCTTTAATTTTTATCGTCTCTTTTAACTCTTTTCCAGAAAGCTCTGCTTCTTGGGTAATGATTGTTTTTTGCTCTTCATTCTTGTCTACACCGGCATATACAGCGGTCATCGTGGATAAACTCATCAAGAAAAAGGCAGTTAATGCGACAAGCACTTCTTTCTTCATTATAAAGACCCTCCTAACATTATTATAAGGATGCCCTTTATTGGAAGAATAATGCAAAAATAGACTTGAAAAATTTATTTTCTTTTTATTGGTCCGTAATGATCACTCATGGCCTGATTTAGCAGTCCTAAACAACGGTCAAGCTCCACTTTCATTTGCTTTCTATATAGTTCGTATTCTTGCTTCCCCTTATCCGTAAGATGATAAATAATAATTTCTTGAAAATCTACTCCAGGTTCACCAAGTAACTTTTTTTCTCTTCTCACCCATCCCTCTCTCGTTAACTCATGTAATGTTTTATAGATTTCGGAATGAGTAGGATGATATCCATATGGTTTAAATTCGGTTCTCAGATCATCTAAAAACTGAGTACCATAACGTTTATTCGCTTCAATCATTTTTAGTAAATACAACTTCAAAAATGCTCTTTGTCTTACAAGAAAGCCCCTCTTTAATTCAGATTCCATTGTTCTCCCCTACCTTTGCTATGAAGAATCCTGTTATTTTTTTATCATTGATTGAATATACCGTTTATTTGCTTTATAACTAAAGAATAAATAGAATAGAACAGATAGTGGAATGAATGTCCAAGCTGCCCCTCTTAACAAGGCAAAAGGTGTCTCAAAAATGAACGAAAACCAAAATGAGGTTCCACTTTTGTCCCATAGCCCCGGCGTTAAGTAAAGTTCACTTGGTCGAATGAGATAGACTGGATCAATAATGTCTGTAAAATAAAGAAAGATTATTAGTGGGAAGTTACCAATGGCAAGCATGAGAGAAGAATGAGCGTAGCGCTGATACCTTTTTGCCTTTGAAACATTATCAGAAAAAATGTCATCTATGGCTTGGTCATCGATTTTCTCAAAATATTGAATCCCTGAATATTTTGATCCCGCTATATGTCTCCACCCACTATCCTCAAACAGTGTAATATAATCCAAAAAGTCTGCTGAATGCTTGAACTTTCTGAAATCTATTTTAATTTTTTTCTCTTTTGGATCAACTAACCGAAATTTGTAGCCGAAATAAGTGCTTTCTAATTGGTATCCTTCACTCGCCATTCTCTCTAACCATTGTTCCTCTTTATCAAAGTCATTAAAAACCTTGAATTTGCGCATCTTCTCCCCTCCACTACTTATCTGTATTAGAGAATAAGTTATTAGTAATGCGAATCATATGGCTCATCCTCTTATAATCTTGTCTTAGTACCTCAATTCCTTTCTCTGTGATCACATACGTTTTTCTACGTTTATCATCACTTTGCACAGATTGTATTAACCGTTGTTTCACTAAATTTTCTATTGCTCCGTACATCGTTCCTGCCGCTATTTTCACTTTGTTGTCACTTAATTCCTCCACTTTTTGCATCATCACATATCCATGGGAAGGTTCAATTAATGATAATAAAATGTAATAGGTTGTTTCGGTTAATGGAGAATATTTATTTATGTCCATGGAATCACCCCGACACTATATATACAGTTAAACTATATAGTTCAATTATATACAGTCTAACTGTATATTGCAATAAAACATTTTTCAACTTTCGCCCTTTTCTTACTTAATTGCATTTTTTGTTTTTTCTCTATCTATTGAATATTTGGAACATAGTTCTGTTAGAATTATTTTCGTTAATTTTTGTATGCTTATAAATTCGGACATTAAAAAAGCCACCTAAAAGGTGGCTAAAAGATTCATTGTTCACGTAAATTGTTTGCTATAAGCGAACAAGTCTTCTTGTGCTTGTTTATATTCCTGTTTTAGTTTATTGACATAATTAGCGGTAGTTGTCACCGCGGAAATGGCAGCAATCCCTTGTCCACTTCCCCAAACATCTTTCCATGCTTTTACTCGATTTTCCCCAAAATTCATTTTGCTTGGATCACTATCTGGTAGATTATCAGGATCCAAACCAGCCGCTTTTATGGATGGTTTTAAATAGTTACCATGAACCCCAGTAAATAGATTACTATAAACAATATCATCGGACGAACCATCAACAATAGCTTGTTTATACTCTTCTGAGGCTCTAGCTTCCTCTGTAGCGATAAATGGCGAGCCGATATAGGCTAAGTCTGCTCCCAACGCTTGCGCAGCTAAAATGGCTTGTCCGTTCGCAATAGAGCCCGAAAGCGCTAATGTTCCATCAAACCATTGTCTAATTTCTTGAATGAGCGCAAACGGACTTTTATCACCAGCATGGCCACCCGCTCCTGCAGCAACAGCAATTAAACCATCTGCGCCTTTTTCTATCGCTTTATGTGCAAAAGTGTTATTGATTACATCATGGAGTGCAATACCACCATAACTATGAGTAGCGGAGAATACTTCCTCTCTCGCTCCTAGAGAGGTAATTATAATTGGCACTTTATATTTCACGCATAGCTCCATATCTTTTTCTAATCTTTGATTTGATTTATGTACGATTTGATTAATTGCAAAGGGTGCAGCCGGTTTATCCGGGTTTTGTGCATTATAATCAGCAAGCTCTTCTGTAATTTGCGCTAACCATTCATCTAACTGAGAAGAAGGTCTGGCATTTAATGCTGGCATTGATCCAACGATACCAGCTTTACATTGTTCAATAACTAGCTTTGGGTTACTAATAATAAAAAGTGGTGATCCAATGACCGGTAACTGTAATTGCTGAAATTGTTTTGGTAAACGAGACATTTTCTTTTCTCCCTTCAAAGAACGAATGAAAACGGTAACACTTATTTCATCTGTTTTCTATATGTCCAATTTAACCCATATTTCTGTTACCCGTCAATTAAATATCAGATATTTCTAAATTAACAATATTATTTTCTGTAAAAATGAGCTGCGATTCAATCTCGCAGCTCATTTTTTTACTTCATGATTTTCACTTTTGGGTTAAGCGCTTTCTTTAATGCTTGTATATAGTTTTGAATTGCTGCACTACCCAAATCAGAAGTTGGATTTAATAATTCAAAGGCATGATAAGCGCCAGGATAAATATGAAACTCTACATCGACTCCATCTTTCGCAAGTCGCGAGACATATTCAATTGTTTCATCTCTAAATGGATCCAATTGACCCACACAGGTATAGGTTGGTGGTAGGCCAGAATAATTTTTTGCTCTTGCCGGCGCAGCATACGGTGAAATCTCGCCATTGATATTTTTACCTAAATACATCCTCCATGCTGCTAGGTTATTGCCACGATTCCATATCGCTTTTTCATCGGTGATTTCATAGCTTGATGCACTCGTATTACGATCATCTATCATTGGATAAAGCGGCATTTGAAAGGCTATTTTCGGACCGCTTCTATCTCGTGCTAACAATGAGAGGGCAGCTGTTAATCCTCCGCCCGCACTCTGACCAGCTACTGCGATTCTACTTCTATCAATCTTTAATTCTTCACAGCTCTCATGCATCCATAACAAGGCAGCATAGCAATCTTCTATTGCACAAGGATAGCGATGCTCTGGAGCTAACCGATAATCCACTGACACAACCACACATTCAGCTTCTTTTACAAACGCTTGACAAATAGCATCACTACCATCTGGATGACCAGTAACATAACCTCCACCATGTATGAAAAGAACAGCTGGAAGTGCCTCTTCATTTCTATTAGAAGGTTCATAAATCTTCACTAACATTCTTTGTTTATCTCCACCTTGAATAGATAATTGATTGATTCTTACATAAGGGGATGTTTCGACTGGGACGAATGCAGCCTGCCTTGCTGCTTCTAATCCCTCTGGTAACTTAAATGGTGGGAAAATCTCACAGATTTCTCTTATTTCTTCTGCTACTCTACTCATAAAATCCATTAATAGCACTCCTTTACATACTTTTTGTGATGGAAGAATGTTGGTCAAATCCACTATACTCACTAGTAGCACAGTTCTCGAGGATTTTCCCGTATTGTCCTAGTCCACCCAGGTAAATTAAAAATGCTTCAGGCTTTCCTTCTACATTTGCTCCAGAATACCAAGAAGGGGTTTTGCTATATAATGTTTGTCTATATACTTCTTCACAGTGGATACGCCATGTTTCTTCTTGTTGCGCATTCGCTTCTACCATTTCGAGCCCCTCTGCCTCTATATAAGCAATAAAACGGTCAATCCAATCCACATGCTGTTCAATACTTGTCGGCATATTTGTTGCTACAGATGGACTTTGTGGTCCAGTAATCATAAACATATTCGGGAAGAGGTTAGTGGCAACACCTAAATAAGTTGATACATTAGCTCCATGTTCCCATTTCTCCTTAAGTGATTCTCCTCCACGTCCTTTAATATCCATCGTTAATAATGGTCCGGTCATTCCATCATAACCTGTAGCGAACACAACCATATCTAAGGGATACTCTCTGCCTGTTGTGCAAATACCCTTTTCACTGAATTGTGTTATAGGCGCAGCTTTTACATCAACAAAATGAACATGTGGCAAATTAAATGATTCATAATAATTTGTATCAAGAACTAGACGTTTAGTGGCAATTGGGTAAGTGGGTAACAATTTTTCTGCTAACGATTGATCCTTAACAACTTGTTTTATCTTATCTCGAACAAATTGACTAAGTGTTTCATTAGAGGTTTCATTAATTAATAAATCATTATAAGTGGCACTTATCTCAAAGCCGCCTTTCTTCCATGCTGTTTCATAAACTTCCTGCCGTTTATATTGATTTTCCTCTAAGGCAGAAAACGGTCGTGAAAAAAAGGGATAACCAGTATGAGATTGAAACATTTTCTTTCTTGTATCTAATCGATTTGCTTTATATTCATTGATTTCTTCTTCTGTGTAAGGGTGATTTTGTGCGGGAATCGCATATTGAGGAGTTCTTTGGAAGCTATATACTTCCGCTGCTGTTTCTGCAATAACCGGTAAACTTTGAATTCCACTTGAGCCATTACCAATAATCCCTACTTTCTTGCCATGAAAATCTACTTCGTGATGTGGCCAAGTACCTGTGTGATAGCTTTCACCTTTATACTGGCTATAACCTGGTATTTTCGGTATATTCTTCGCATGTGCTGATAGACAACCGACAGCTGTAATGAAATATTTACATATCAATTGTCGACCATCTTGTAAAAACACTCTCCATTGTGTAATTTCTTCATCAAAATGAGCCGCTCTTATTTCTGTTTCTAACTCAATATCCTCTCTCAGTTGTAAGCGATCTGCTACAAAGTTTAAGTATTCGAGAATTTCTGGTTGTGTCGGATAACGAGAACGCCAAGACCATTCTTCATATAACGTTTCAGAAAAGGTAAAATTATACGTATGGCTTTCTGAGTCACACCTCGCACCAGGATAGCGGCTCCAATACCAAGCTCCCCCTACACCAGCACCTTTTTCAAACACCCGTACCTTCAAGCCACGTTCTCGTAATCTGTAGAGCATATACATGCCAGAAAACCCAGCACCAACAATAATTGCATCATAGGAAG
This sequence comes from Cytobacillus sp. FSL R7-0696, assembly GCF_038006865.1. Taxonomy (NCBI): domain Bacteria; kingdom Bacillati; phylum Bacillota; class Bacilli; order Caryophanales; family Bacillaceae; genus Cytobacillus; species Cytobacillus sp. FSL R7-0696. The sequence goes on from NZ_JBBOWA010000001.1 coordinate 4,145,103, forward strand.
GGAAATCTTGATGATTGTGGTTGTCCATCAATTACTCACACCTTTCTACTTGAATGATTGCGCTTACATTTCATAGGTTTTGTTGAAAATATTCTGACTATTAATAGTATTAGACCTCCTATTGTAAAATTCCTCTCTCCTTAATTAAATTTTTTCTCACTATAATAGCTCAGTAAAAGGAAGCCCATTAATTTTAGAAGTAACAGCATTACTTATGAAATATATTCAGTAAGATCTATTATTTTAAATAAATTTGTTTAATACAATTAAACTCATTACAATCAAATGCTATAATTTGCGTAAAAAAACAAGCGTGGGGGATGATGATGCTAAAGAGGAAGTTCGGAGATCGTTCAGATTGGAAAAGAATTGATAAAAGGAAATATTCACAGGCTTTCCTCAATACCAAAAACTTTAAGGGACACATAACTTTATTACATACACTATCCGTTACATCTCCATTATGTGTAAGTTATGGGAGAAAGAAATTATGTATAGTGGATGATGGATATATGTGGCTTCAACAATTTCCTTTAAGAAAAAACCATACAGTAACTACGATGTTCGATTCTAAAGGGAATATCATTCAGTGGTATATAGACATATGCCTCCATTATGGAATAGACAATACTATTCCATGGATAGACGATTTATTCTTAGATATTGTTATATTACCAACCGGGGAATTATATGTTTTGGATGACGACGAACTTGAAGATGCTCTAAAAAATAATATTTTTAATCAATCTCTATATGATTTAGCTTGGAAAGAAGTAAAAATCATTAAAAGTTTAGCTAGAGCTGGAAACTTTAATTTGTTAAAATTGTCAAACGCCCATAAAAATATTCTATCTAAAATTTTAAAGTAACTAAGATTAAATGAACAGAAGTTCTGTCTATTTCCCTTGATGAAAATTAGTTAACTAGAAGATTTAACGTTAATATAAAAAAATCATTTACTAACACAGTAATCTTCCCTGTTGACCAAGAAGCATTAGAAGGACGCCTTCAGAGTTTTAAAAAAATGATCAACTAAAAGAAGGATAATGACACATAAAAAAAGTACATCACTTTTATGATAATGGGTTCGGTTGATGGGGAGAAAATTGCTAATAACTAAGTAAAAAACAAGTTAATTAGCGTATATTTCAACAGTAAATTAGTAATGTAAATGGCAAGTAAAAACGCTCAGATTTATTCTGAGCGTTTTTTGATGTTATATTTTTTTACTTTTCTAATCGGAAAAAAGACAAGTATTAATACTAATCCTAGTAACAAGGTTAAAAATGGGAATATTAAGGGGAAGAATATTGTAGGATAACCTTCCCAAGCGTCAGTGTAATATCCAATCGAATAAGGAACAACTACACCAGCATTAAGTAGTTCTGTTTGTAAAGCGTCTCGTTCGGTAAAATTAAAAGATTTATTTTTGAAATTACCATCTTCATCTAATGTGTATAGAGTGTACTTCAATTTCTCTGAAGGTACCCCTCCGACTATATCTCCATTTGGCATCTCTTTTTCTAGTTCTCTTGTTTTTTTCAAAAGTAGAATGAATTGGGTTTTATCATTTTTTTATCTTCTAAGATTAAATATGCAATTTCTCCATAGTATCTATTCAAACCTTTTTCATCTATCCTTATCGGATAACCTTTTAACGTATCTATTTTCTTCCCATCTAATTTTAATGATAAATCTGCGATGCCAATTTTATTACTCCAAGGGTCTATATAACTTTCTTCATCTATTATTGTTTCTTTAACCTCTACAATATGGTCTTTAAAATTAAATGTAGATTTAGTAGGGGGTTCACCTTTGCTTACATTTGTAATCTTATACTCTTTATTCATTTTTTGATTATGTATGAGTTCCATTATCATTTCTGTGCTTAATGGCAGAGAAGTTAAAAATAAAATCGTTCCTATTATAAAGAATACTAATCTTTTTTTCATATCAATTTCACCTCTATCCTAATTTTTGTCCATTTGCATTTTGTGATATAATTTTAACATAAATTTTCCAATTCCTTATTTAAAAAATAAGTTTGCTTCGTATTAAAGCGAACTACCTCAGATAAATAATATCTTTTAAATCGAACTTTTTATTTGTAATACTCAATCGTTGTGCAGGTGTTTCCATTGTTCCGTTCGATTTATAGGCAAAACAAAAGTTGTAATAAGTTCACAGGATTGTGATAGCCATTTGAGCATACTTTGGATTGAAATTGGAATAGAGATAACTTTCTCCATCACCACGGGCTGTGGTTAATGGTCTTTCTAATATGGATAATCTTCTGTGAATTTGTTGAATAAGGTATTGGTTGCAGTCATTCATATTCAATATTAAAGCAGCCACATCTTTCGGTTCCAACGAAGAAAGGTTTGTCGTGCAATCAACAGAACGCAACCCTCTATCAATCGTAGCAAGAGGATGCAAGATAGGATTATCGGCATATTCTAGGTGTATTCCTGATGATGTGGAAACTTCTTTGTGGAAATGATGTTGCTCAAACAATTCTTGTGATTGCAGAAATGCCAATTTTCTTAGAGAGCCTGTTCCAAATCCTTGCATTGATCCCCAATTAACTAAATCAACTCTTGCTTGAATAAATTCCTCACGCGCCTGTTTGCTAGTTTTCGTTTTTTCCGTTTGACACAAGAAATGATGGGCATCAGATAGCCGTATTTCTTTTGAGAATACTCGGTTGATGGATGTAGAGAAGAAAATTGTTTTCATCAGTCACAAAATGCCACTCAGGGGCTTTCACGAACCGTTTAATGAGCCATAGATGTGCAATTGTCGTGTAAGTTGAACCGACGTGTAATCCATGATGTGAACAATGATGGTATTGAATTTGATGTGTATTGCCATTCCAAGTAAGTTCAATAGGCGTGAACAGTAAATCTTTATACTTTGTTCCAAACTGCTTCGGTGTTAATACATCATAATCTTTCGTTCTATCCCCAATTTCACTCATTGAAAGAGGGGATAGAACCTGAATTATAAAATCTTCTTTGGTAGCCAATCGCTTTAATTTAGCCAATCTTTTCGTCACCTACTAAATCTTCAATTCCAAGCTGCTTAACCATCCGTCTGTTATTTCTCCTGTTTTCAATCCAAGCGCTGAATTCTTTATCATCCAACAGGTTGAGAAGAAATAAATTGGCGACTTCGCTCTCGCTATGCTCCGTGTATTCTTCATAGCTTTTTACAATATTTCTTGCCCGTTCCGATATGAGCCAATCTACCTTTTCTGCATTTTGATTTTTGGGTTTAATGAACTTCATCCTTATTAGTCTCCTGTCTAAAATTGGTCATTAAATTAGTAAATCCAATTCGCAAACATTTTAGCACTCGTTTTAACAACGCCACATAATTTTATGTGATGTTTCCAATTTATCTGCGAATTGATGTGTGAAATTTGAAAATTTAATCTGGAAAGTATTGATATGGCAACAAAAAAGGGGACACCAATTCCTATGTGAATTGTGTCCCTAATGAGATTGCTATTTAATGTTTTCTCCCCAATAACCGAACCCGTTACTTTAATGAGTGTGTACTTTTTTTATGTGTCATTTAAGTTAAATACAACCTTTCAACTTTTGGAAGAAACCATTTATGTTTGTTCCTTTTTCTCAGTCCATAAATGAATAATTGTACCATTTTCTTCTTCATCCAAAATGAACGATCCGTTGGAGTAGCGATCATTGTATCTAAGTTCATTCATTGCTATGGACTCGATTGTCCCTTTTTCACTTTCAACAAATGCCGTTTCATGGTTATTTGTTATAACCATACCGACAATGCGATGCGGATGTTTTTTCAATTCGCGTAACATCACTACACCTCGTTTTGCCCTTGATGTTTGTTCAAACTCTTGCAGTTTCATCTTTTTCACTGCCCCGCGTTGCGTCGCAATGACAACTGCTTCTTCTTTCTCATTACTAATCATTTTTCCAGAAACAACATAATCATCATCTTTTAGATTGATTCCTTTTACACCCGCAGCTCTTGGACCTACTAAGTTTACTTCTGTCTCATGGAACCTGAGACCATAACCTAAATGAGTTGTGAGAAACACATCATGCTCGCCATGTGTTAGGTGAACATCGACAACCTCATCATCACCTTTTAGGTTAAGAGCAACGAGCGCTTTTGAAAAGCGTTGAGCTTTATATGATTTTAATTCGGTTTTCTTCACCATACCATTTTTCGTAATAAATAATAATGTCGCATTCTCTTGTTCAAAATCAGTAATAGGGATTGCGTGAATGATACATTCATCACGATCGATGGCAATGATATTGGCAATATGTTGACCCATGTCCTTCCAGCGGATATCAGGTAATTGGTGCACAGGACAATATAAGTAGCTGCCTTTATTCGTAAATAGAAGTAGAACATCCGTTGTATTCATCTCTAGCTTTGTTAATAAACGGTCGGATTCCTTCATCGCTAAATCTTGTCCATTTGAAGCTGAATAAGAACGCTGGCTTGTCCGTTTAATATACCCATCTCTTGTGACAGTAACAATCACATCTTCATTTGCTACAAGAACTTCTAGGTTAATTTTAATTTCTTCTATCTCTGCTTGAATTACTGTTCTTCTATTGTCTTCAAATCGCTTCTTCACTTCACGAAGTTCTTTTTTTATCACTGATGCGAGTTTCTTGTCACTGGCAAGAATCGATGTGAGTTCCTCTACTTTGGCCGCTAGTTCATCTGCTTCTGCACTCAATGCTGTGATATCCGTATTCGTTAAACGATAAAGTTGTAATGAGACGATCGCTTCTGCTTGAGGCTCTGTAAATTGATACTCTCTCATCAAATTCTCTTTCGCGTCACGCTTATCTTTTGAAGCACGAATCGTCGCAATGACTTCATCTAATATAGATAACGCCTTAATTAGTCCTTCAACGATATGCTGACGTGTTTGTGCCTTTTCTAAATCGAATTGCGTTCTACGTGTGAGAACCTCTTTTCGATGGTCAATATAGGCATCTAATAAGGGAACTAACCCCATCGTTTTCGGATGACGGTTATGAATAGCCACCATATTAAAGTTATATGGGATTTGCAGATCAGTATATTTATATAAATAGTGTAAAACACCTTGTGGGTCAGCATCTTTCTTTAATTCAACGACAATTCTTAACCCTGTACGATCCGTTTCATCACGGACTTCGGCGATTCCTTCAATTTTACGATCGAAGCGAAATTCATCCATTTTCTTCACTAAGTTCGCTTTATTTACTTCATAAGGGATTTCAGTAATGACTATTTGCTTTCTACCACCACGAATATCCTCGAAATCTACTTTACCACGGATAATAATTTTACCTTTGCCCGTTTCATAGGCTTTCTTAATGCCTTCCACACCTTGTATGATTCCACCGGTAGGAAAATCAGGTCCTTTTATATACTGCATTAAGTCATCGACAGTACTTTGTGGACGATCCATACGATGAATAACAGCATCAATAACTTCTCCAAGGTGATGAGGTGGAATTTCCGTTGCATACCCGGCAGAAATCCCTGTTGATCCATTTACAAGTAAGTTAGGATAACTAGCCGGTAAAACGGTTGGTTCATTCGAAGTATCATCAAAGTTCGGAATAAAATCAACCGTTCTTTTTTCAATATCATTTAAGAGTGCAGAAGAAATAGAAGATAATCTCGCCTCTGTATACCTCATTGCAGCAGGTGGATCATTATCGATACTACCATTATTGCCGTGCATTTCAATAAGAAGCTTGCGCAACTTCCAATCTTGACTCATACGCACCATGGCATCATATACAGACGAGTCACCATGTGGGTGAAAATTACCAATCACGTTACCGACCGTTTTTGCCGATTTTCTAAAACCTTTATCATGCGTATTTCCTTCAACATGCATGGCATATAAGATACGACGCTGTACGGGCTTTAGCCCGTCTCGCGCATCAGGTAATGCTCTATCTTGTATAATATATTTACTATATCTGCCAAATCGGTCACCAAGGACATCTTCTAACGGCAGATCACGAAATTGTTCTGCTTTGTTCATGAATCTAACTCCTCAAGCGTCGAAATGTTTTCATTTTCTAAAATGCTGCCATCTTCTTCTAACCCAAATGCAACATTGGTTTCAATCCATTTCCTCCGCGGTTCAACTTTATCACCCATTAAAGTGGTAATTCTACGTTCCGCTCTCGCAGCGTCATCAATTTTTACACGGATGAGCGTTCTCGTTTCTGGATCCATTGTTGTTTCCCATAATTGGTCAGCATTCATCTCACCAAGTCCTTTATAACGCTGAATAATATAACCTTTACCGACCTTTTTAATCGTATCAGGAAGCTCTTCATCACTCCATGCATACTCTATTACTTCTTTCTTTCCTGAACCTTTACTCACTTTATACAATGGTGGTAAAGCAATATAGACTCTACCTGCTTCGAGTAACGGCTTCATATAGCGGTAGAAGAAGGTCAGTAAGAGCACTTGAATATGGGCTCCATCGGTATCAGCATCCGTCATAATAATCACTTTATCGTAATTAATATCTTCAATCGTAAAGTCACCACCGACACCCGCTCCAACAGCGTGTATTATCGTGTTTATCTCTTCATTTTTAAAGATATCTGCGAGCTTTGCCTTTTCAGTATTTATTACCTTACCTCTTAATGGCAATACCGCTTGAAACCTTCTATCGCGCCCCTGCTTTGCTGAACCACCTGCAGAGTCACCCTCTACTAAATATAATTCGTTTCTTTCTGGGTTACGTGATTGAGCAGGTGTCAATTTCCCTGACAGAACCGCTTCAGCCCGTTTCTTCTTCTTCCCGCCTCTAGCGTCTTCCCTCGCTTTACGTGCTGCTTCTCTTGCTTGAAAAGCTCTAATTGCTTTCTTAATTAATAAAGAGCTTGTATCTGGATTTTCTTCAAGGAAGTAAGAGAGATGCTCTGATACAACAGCATCGACAGCTGAACGCGCTTCACTTGTTCCGAGCTTGCCCTTTGTTTGTCCTTCAAATTGTAACAGTTCTTCAGGTACACGTACTGAGACAATCGCCGCAAAACCTTCTCGTAAATCAGTTCCTTCTAAGTTCTTATCTTTCTCTTTTAGAAGCTGCACTTTACGGGCATATTCATTGAACACCCTAGTCATCGCTGTTTTAGCTCCAGCTTCATGTGTCCCTCCATCTTTCGTACGAACATTATTGACAAAAGAAAGGACATTTTCCGAAAAGCCATCATTAAATTGGAAGGCAAAATCAACTTCAATACCGTTATGCTCCCCTTCAAAACTAACTACTGGATGGAGCGTATCTTTTTCTTCATTTAGGTACTGAACGAATGCTTCAATCCCATTTTCATAATGATAAATCTCTTTAAGATCATGACGTTCATCCGTTATTTCGATTTTCATTCCTTTTAAGAGAAAAGCGGATTCACGTAATCGTTCACTTAGAACTTCAAAATTATATGTAGTTGTTGAGAAAATTGTCGGATCTGGTTTAAAGTGGATCGTTGTCCCTACTTGATTCGTTTTACCAACCTTCTCAAGTGTGGTTACTGGCTTTCCACCGTTTTCAAATCGCTGTTCATAAACAAGTCCATCGCGTTTAATTTTAACGACTAACCATTGTGATAAGGCGTTAACAACTGAAGCACCCACACCATGAAGTCCACCACTTGTTTTGTATCCACCTTGGCCAAACTTTCCTCCAGCGTGCAACACAGTCAATATGACTTCGGTTGTAGGTTTGCCCATTTTGTGCATTCCGGTCGGCATTCCTCGACCTTTATCTTGAACACTAATTGAATTGTCTTTATGTATTTTGACAATGATATGATCGCCGAAACCTGCAAGTGCTTCATCTACAGCGTTATCGACTATTTCGTATACAAGATGGTGTAACCCTCTTGCATCCGTACTTCCAATGTACATTCCGGGACGTTTTCTAACAGCTTCTAATCCCTCAAGTACTTGTATGGCATCATCATTATAGTCAAATACTTCCTGATTTTTTGCCACAAGCATTCCCCTTTCATCTCTTCAAAAACCATCTATTGTCTATCAATCCGAGTCGGCAATAGAGTTTGATTATATCATAACCGCGCCTTTATGCACCTCTCTACAATAGATATCGGTTTATTATTCCATTCTTATTCACTATATTCCTTCTTACTCATGCGAGCCGTATGCATATATGTTCCCCATTGTAACATGCATTAAGATCATGTATATACTGTTGCAAGAGGCAAACGAGAACAAACGTTCTAATCATTATATCATATTTTCACTTCTAAACCGCATATGAAAGAAAAAGCATGAAATCAATGTCATGATCCCATGCTACAAATGTTATTTTGTTAGCGCATGCTCTACTTTAATGCATCGATCCATGATTACGGTATAACCAGCATCGCTTAACTGCTGAAATACGTCTTCATCTACAACACCTAGCTGAGTCCAAAAAATGGGACAATCAATATTTTGAAATTCATTCGCAAGACTTGGCAAATATTCCGACCGTCTAAAGACATTAACAATATCCACTTTGCCTTCTATTTCAGCTAATGATGCAACCGCTTTTACACCTAATACTTCCTTAACTTTGGGATTAACAGGGATAATTTCATAACCACTTTTTTGCATTGCTTCACTTACCATATAGGATGTACGATTAGGGTTATCACTTAAACCTACGACGGCAATCCTCTTTGCTTGTTTTAACATCTTTCCGATTTCAGTTCTTGATGGGTTTTCTATACTCAATACATTCACCTCTTATTTTGAACTCTACACTATTTTATCTGAATTAAAGTATAAATGCGAATGGATCGCAATGCTGTACTTTCTATCTTTTTTATAAAGCTTTCCTTTTCGCTAAATATCACGTAATTCCTCTTAACAAAAAAGTTCTTTTCTACTAATTTTAATCATATATCTATTTAACATTCGTTTCATATAGCGTAATCTTTGCAATAGAAAAGATAATTTAAAAGCAACATAGTACATTCACTTATTTACGTGGTACAATATAAGAACTGTATTTTTATTCCGTGGGGGAGAGTTTATGACATTTGAAGTAATCATCGTTTTTCTTATTGCTTATTTAATTGGTTCCATTCCATCTGGATTAATCATTGGTAAAGTGTTTTATGGCATTGATATTCGTGAGCATGGTAGTGGTAATCTTGGTGGGACAAACACTTTCCGAACGCTAGGAAAAAAAGCAGGTTTTACCGTTACACTGGCCGATATCCTGAAAGGTACCATAGCTGCTGGATTATTACCAATCTTCTTTGATATAGATATACATACAGTGATTATAGGAATTTTTGCTGTTATTGGCCATATGTACCCGATATTTGCAGGATTCAAAGGTGGTAAAGCTGTTGCTACATCTGCAGGCGTTGTGCTGGCGTTCGTGCCCGTCATGTTTGTGGTCATATTAGCTGTTTTTTTCATCTCACTTCTCACTACTAAATATGTTTCATTATCATCAATGATTGCTGGTATTGCAGGATTGATTTATTCACTCATTCTTGGTGATCCAATTTTAATCATAGTGATTGCCCTAATGACATTGTTCATCATTTATCGACATCGTACAAATATTAAAAGGATTATCAATAAAACCGAACCAAAAGTCAATTTATTTAAAAAGAAAAGATAACATTCAAAAGACAGCGTTAGAGCATGCTGTCTTTTTTTATCTATTCATTTCTATACTAGGTAAATCGAAGCTATACTTTTTTCTAGTAATCTATCATTTTTTAACAATTCCTAAAAAATTCCTTTAACGAATGAAAACGGTGATTGAAAGCCATTGAATGACTTTGGTATGATAAGATTAATAATTCCAACATTGCGGTTTAATTAAAAATATGACATTTTAACTCATATACATAACAAGATATGTAGAGATGATTCGTGTTTTATTCTCAATATACATGTTTTTCTAACATATATTGCAATTTCTTCTAATAGAATAAAAGAGAATGACATTAGATACTACTTCCACATGACAAACAATGGTAAGGATGATAAGAAATGAAATTAACTGAGATTGTCTTAAAAGAACTACCATTTCCATACTTCTTAATTGACAACAATAATCACGTGGTTTCAACATCTATAGTTAATCAGCATACAATCATTGGTACCCCATTCACACAATTAATGAATTACGAAGATGTCGAACAATTTAATGAAATACGGAAGAAAAAAGCAGTTCTTAATTTACAGCTATTTTTCGGTAACGGTTATCACAATTATCGCGTCTATACGATTCCTGAGGAAGAATCATGTCATTTATTTTGCTACCCCTTATTTCATTCATTAACTGCTGACTATAACTATCAAACACAACAATTAGAACAGAAACTCCTCAGATTTAGCTTAGAACTAAATGAAAAAAAGAAAATCATTCATGAAACTGCGTCTCAGATTAATGAAGCAAATTTTACAAATGAGTACGCCCAAAATTTAAGTACACTTGCAGCATCGATGGCACACGAAATACGTAATCCGCTTACAACAGTTAAAGGTTTTTTACAATTGTTAAAACCCTATCTCAACGAGTCAGGGAAAAATCAATATGTTGATATTGCTCTAGATGAGATTAATCGTGCCAATGATATTATTCACGAGTTTCTAAATGCAGCAAAGCCAACGGACAAAATAAAAGAAGGTATATCTATTAATAAACTTGTTCACGATACTTTCCTGTTGTTTCAGAGTGAAGCGATTTTAAAGAATACTGCACTCTCCTTCCAATTATCAAAAGACGACCCATATATTTATGGAAATGCCAAACAATTAAAACAAGTACTTGTCAACTTAATTAAAAATGCACTGGAATCATTTGATACACAAGAGCAGCATCAAGATAATACGATTAATATCTCTGTTAGAAGTACAGCTGAAACATGTTTAATCGTTATAAAGGACACGGGTTTCGGAATGAATGAAGAGACATTAGAAAAGCTTTTTCAACCTTTTTATTCTACTAAAACGACGGGCACAGGCATTGGGTTATCCATTTGTAAAAGAATTATCGAACAACATAATGGCTGGATTAACATTTCATCTGAAATGAATGTAGGTACAACGATTAAGATTACTTTACCGCTCGATAAAGAAAATACATACAGCAATTGAGAGATTAACTTCACATATCCGAATGATCGGCATCGTTTTATAGCAAAAAAAAGCCTCCGTTTTAGTCGGAGGCTTTTTTTTCTTATTATATTAATTGTTCTTTTTCATCCTCAACCTTTTTATTTTGAAATAAACCAATGATTATTCCTAGAACCGCTCCTAAAAATGCAGGTACTAACCAACCTAACCCTACATCATATAATGGAAGAATACTAGTGAATAGATTATCTACTGAGGCAATCGTATATCCTGCTGCTTTAAAGCCATCAAAGATACCAATAATAAACGTAAATAACATACTCATTTGATAAACAGTTTTCTTACCATTAAACAATGGGTGTAAAAACGTAAGGATTAATAATACAATCGCTAATGGATAAATAGCTGTTAATACCGGTACTGAAATAGCGATCAATTGAGTTAATCCAAAGTTAGCAATCGCTGCACTAAATACTGAGAAAACAATAACAAACGTATTATAGGAGACTTTAGGCATGATTTTACTAAAATAAGCTGCACATGAAGAGATTAAGCCAATACTAGTCGTTAAGCATGCCGCAATGACAATCACACTTAGAATAACTCCTCCAAATGAGCCGAAATAATGCCCGGAAACTTGAGATAAAACTGCACCACCGTTTCCTAATATACCTAATTGAGAAACACTACTAGCACCAATATAAGAAAGTGAGCCATAAATCACGGCAAGCAAACCGGCTGAAATTAATCCTGCTTTAATCACTGAAAGCATCACTACTTTAGTAGATTGAACGCCTTTGGAACGAATGGCATCAATCACTATAATTCCGAATACGAAAGCTGCAAGAGCATCCATTGTTAAGTAACCTTCAGTAAAGCCGTTAAAGAAAGAGTTAACAGTATATGCCTCACTTGGTGCTTGTAGAGATCCTAGTGGATTAACAAATGCTACTACAATTAAAATTAAGATAAATAATAGTAGAATGGGTGTTAAAACCTTACCTACAATATCAACAATTTTCGATGCATTCAGAGAGAAGAATGCGGTAATTCCAAAGAAAATGATAGAGAAGATAACTAATCCAATCGTACTCCATTCATCAGAAATGAATGGTCTTATACCAATTTCATAAGAGACCGTACCAGTTCTTGGTATCGCAAATAATGGTCCGATAGATAAATATAATACAACTGTAAAAAGGAGACCAAAGAGTGGACTTACACGACTTGCAAGCGATTGCAAGTCACTTTTACCAGAATAACCTAGAGCGATTACACCCAATAAAGGAAGACCAACACCTGTTATAATAAAGCCCGCTACTGCGGCCCATACGTTCGTTCCTGCTTCTTGACCCATCATTACTGGAAAAATTAAGTTCCCAGCACCGAAAAATAATGAAAATAACATAAATCCTACTGCAATAATATAAGAAGATGGAACCTTTTGATTCATATCTTCTACCCCCTTCTGCCTCTACTGTTGTAGTTAACAATCATCAAATACTATAATTTACTAATTCTTCAGAAAATTCATATTTAAATATAATATTGTATGAATTACAACCTCTGAAAAAATTCAAGCAATATATTGCATTATTAAAGTAACATATCCATGTAATGAATGCAATATATTATTTTAAAAAAATATAGTCATATGTAATATATTAATAGAATGATTCTTACTTATATTACTAGTATGGACATCGATAATTTTTACGTTCTTAATTGGAATGACTAAGAATAACCCTTCTAGATATCAATAAAATAGTGAATATTATAGGTTACATAAAAAAACCCTTACAAAAGGAAAATCTTTTGTAAGGGTAAAAAAACAGTTAAATTACTTCTTCATTCTCTTTTATCTTTGTCTCTCTTTTAAACAGGTCTATAACAATACCTAAAATCACACCAATGATAGCTGGTACAATCCAACCTAATCCCACTTCATACAACGGAAGAATGTTTGCGAATAAATGATAAACAGGCTCTATTTGAACTCCTGCCTCTTTTAAACCATCAAAAACACTAACAATAAACGTTAAAATCATACTCACTTGATAGACAGACTTCTTCCCATTAAAGAACTGATGGAAAAATGTTAAAATTAATAATAAAATCGCCAAAGGATAAATCGCTGTAAGTACTGGAACAGAAATAGCTATTAACTCTGTTAAACCAAAGTTCGCAACTGCAGTACTGAAAATTGCAAATGCAATTACATATGTCTTATAGGAAAATTTAGGCATGATCTTATTAAAATAGCTAGCACATGAACTGATCAAACCTACACTTGTTGTCATACAGGCAATAATCATAACAGCACTTAGAACGATTCCTCCATAAGAGCCAAAATAGGCATAGGCTACACCCGAGAGAACAGCTCCACCATTTTCAAGGATACCTAATTCCGCAACACTACTAGCACCCATATAAGCCATCGCACTATAAAAGAATGCTAATAAAACCGCAGCAATCAAACCAGCCTTCATCGTAGCAAACATAATAGAGCGATTTGACTCTATACCTTTTGCCCGAAGTGCATTAATAACAATTACACCAAAAACAAAAGCAGCCAGTACATCCATAGTTAAATAGCCTTCTGAGAAGCCATTAAAGAATGAGTGTTGTGAATAAGCTTCTGTTGGCTCCCCAAAAGATCCTAAAGGATTAAAAACAGCTACAAGAATTAATAGTAGTATAAAGCTAATTTTAATAGGCGTTAAATATTTACCAACGATATCAACAATCTTTGATGAATTTAATGATAATATCGTCGCAACACCAAAGAAGCAGATTGAGAATATTAATAAACCAATCGTCAGTGAAGATTCTGGCAATAATGGTCGGATGCCAATTTCAAATGAAACACTTCCTGCTCTCGGAATGGCAAATAATGGACCAATAGCTAAATACAAAATAATAGCGAAAATCAGTCCAAATGTTGGATTCACTCGACTTGCAAGCGATTGCAAATCACTTTTACCTGAAAAGCCAAGAGCAACAACAGCTAATAATGGCAGACCCACACCAGTTATAATAAACCCAGCTGTTGCTGCCCAAACATTTGTACCCGCTTCTTGACCCATCATAATCGGGAATATTAAATTACCCGCTCCAAAGAACAAAGAGAATAACATTAAACCTAATACAACCACATAAGAATTTGAAGATTTTTGATTCATATTTACAAGTTTACCCCTCTCAATTACAACTAGCAGATGATGTTCGCACCGCTAGTATTTTTCAGAATATTTATTCTTCATAAAATTAAATATTCTGAAATAATTTTAAAAAATTCTGTCTTTTATCTAATTCCAGTTAATATATTGCATTAATAAGATAACATATCACTATAATGAACACAATAAATTATCTTAAGAAACTAACGGACGAGGTGATATATTGCATTAAAAACTATATTATTATATAATTTTTTCTATATATTACTAATATGGATAGAATATTTCCGTATTTATTTCAGCAAGTTTGAAAAATCACACTATACTAACAGAGTATTTTACAGATATTTGATACGCAAAGGTGGTTTATTATGCCAATTCCAAGTAATTTTTCAACTCCACAACGACTTTCAGCCAAAAAACGAGCATTCTTGCAAATTCAAGAATGGATTATTGATGGCACGTTAAAACCAAAAGAAAAGTTGAATGATGCTGATCTTGCGGAAGCTTTAGGAGTCAGCAGAACACCCATTAGAGAAGCATTACAATTATTAAATTCCCAAGGATTTGTAGAAATGTATCCTGGTGTCGGGACACAAGTTACGGCAGTAAATCACGAAGATATAACGAAAATCCTTCCTCCATTAAGTGTCCTGCAAGCATTGTCTTCTGAATTAGTAGCAGGCAATCTGGGGCAAGAGGTGATTAATCGTTTAAAAGGAATTAATCAGAAATTTGCTGAAGCTATTAATACTGAGGATTCATTCTCTGCTCTTAAATATGACGAAGAGTTCCATCAATTAATAGTAGATGAAACAAACAATCCTTATATAACTCAGGCAATTGAAGGTCTCCAACCTCACGTTATGAGACTTTACTATTACAAAGCCATTATCTTAACAGAATCATCTATCGACGAGCATGAACGGATCATTCAAGCGCTAGAAGCAGGTGACAAACAAACAGCCTCTGATGTAACAAGAATCAATTGGATTCGTGCCATCAATGAATATTTTTCTGAGCATAAATAAGGTTCCCTTCTCTTTCCAATCAAAATCTTAGCAGTGTGTTTCACTTTCGTATACAATAGGCATATAAAGGTAAAAGGAGTGGGGACCTTGGACATTCGATTGAGTGAGAAAGCCATTAATTGGTTTAAAGATGAGATGCTTTTAACTACTGGAGATTACGTTCGTTTTTTTGCCCGTTATGGAGGTTCAAGCCCGATACAACAAGGCTTTTCTTTAGGTATTTCTAATGAAGAACCGGTTAATCCTATCGTTACGAAAGAATCTGAAGGTATCCAGTTTTTCATCGAGGAAAAAGACTTATGGTACTTCGATGATCATCATTTGATTGTGCATTATGATGAGAACTTAAACGAACCGCAGTATAAATATGAAAAATAAACATCACCCCTAGCTCTTAAAACTAGGGGTGATGTTTATTATCTCCAAATATGCTCTTCTTTTCCCTCTAACTTCATAATTTCGATTTGTTTATCTCCTAATAAATCAAAATGAGAGTATCCATCCTTACGATGATGAATCCACTCCGGCTTCAATCCGTATTGCTTCCCCCATAAAATGAGCTGATTCAAATCGGAAGCTCCCACCTTCGTGACCGTCTTACACGTGGGGAAACGATCATCAAGCCAATAATGAGTAAGAAAGGCGATCTTTCCAGCATCTATATCAGCTTTCCACTTTCTCACATCCACCCTAGTAATACCGAACGCCATTTTTAAGCCTTCTTTCTTTATTTCTTTGCATTTTCGTATGCTTCATGCCAATCTGGAAACTTCCTTCGAAGTGAAATCGGTCGAAAACTATCCTTCTTCACACAAGTGTGTAAGGAAGACCCACTAACAGCGAGAATGCCTTCTTGGTTATATATCTCATACCCATAAGTTGTCCTTAAACCATCATAAGCCTCTACCCAGGTCTTGACTGTAGCTGTCTCCCCATAATGGAGAGGTTTTTTATAAGATGCTTGTATATCGAGTACAGGTGATAATACACCTTGTTCTTCTAATGCCGCATAATTAAAACCTAGGTCTTTTACGAATTGCGTTCGACCTAGTTCCATCCAAATAATATAATTGGCATGATAGACCACACCCATTTGATCTGTTTCCGCATATCTAACTTCTATCTCTTTCGTTGAAACTAGCACTAGTCTTGTCTTCCTTTCTATTGCCGCCTATTGTATTCATAAAATCCCTCTCTGTTAATGTGGATAACGATGACTCACTTGTATGTGAATCTTCCATAATTCTTCTTGCTTGATTCTGAATGGCCCCTTCAGCAAGATTCACAACTAAACGACCATTGCCTTCTGTTACTGTATTCGTAAAATACTCTATCAGTAATTGTTCGGCCGCCTTTGTTAAACTCATTTCATAACTTGCTAAAAATGCTTTCATCATCTTCAGCATCTCTTCAGCAGTATAGTCCGGAAAATGTAAAAACTTTTTAAACCGCGACCTTAGTCCAGGATTACTTGCCAATAGCTTTTCCATTTCCATTGGATACCCTGCTAATATCACAACCAAGTTTTCATTATGTTTAGTCATTTCATCCACAAGCGTATCTATCACTTCTTTTCCGAAATCCGTAGTGATATCTGATAAAAGAGAATACGCTTCATCAATAAACAAAACACCACCTAATGCTTGGAGAATAAGTTTTCTTGTTTTTAATGCTGTCTGGCCAATATAACCAGCAACAAAGTCAGCTCTACTCGAAACAATAAGATGGCCCCGTTTGAGCAAGCCACATTCTTTTAATAATTGTGCGAAAATTTTCGCTATCGTTGTTTTTCCAGTACCTGGATTTCCTGTAAAAACTGAGTGTAGCTGCACAGGAATGGCCGGTAATCCTTGTTGCCCTCGCATATGCTGTACTTGTACAAATGACACTAAAGTCTTTACTTCTTCTTTAACATGCTCCAATCCAATCATTTCATCCAGTTGCTTCTGCGGTTGATCAATAGACTCTTCCTCATCGATGGTAAAATCATCTTCTTCTAATATGGTTAGTTCTCTAATATCTGCTTGATCACCCTTAATACCTTTAGAAAATATCGCATCGAGAATGACATCATGTACAGCTCTTGCGTTACCAAAGGTATCATCAACACGCTCTCTTTCTATTCTCTTTAACAACGCCCTTTCTCCTGAACTAGTTAGCACATAATCATTATTTAAAGCGATCCGCTTTCCTATCTCTAACAACTCGTAGTCATTGTAATCTTGAAGATGGAGATGGTTTGCTTGCGGGAAACGACTGCGTAATCCCGGGTTTACTTCAAGAAACTGTCGCATTTCATCAGGATAGCCTGCCAATATTACTGCCAACCGTCCACTATACTTTTCACTTGTCATTAACGAAACAAGCGTATCAATTGCTACTTGTCCATAATCGTCCTTTGACTGATCTGATCGATTCAATGTATAAGCCTCATCTATGAATAATACTCCACCTAGCGCTTTTTCGACTAATTGTCCAACATTCTCTTCGGTTTGCCCAACATATGCACCGACTAATTGTGAACGATTAGTTTCTATAACATTCTCCCTTGGTAAGACACCTAGATGATGGTATATACGCGCAAGTGTTCTCGCTAAAGTTGTTTTACCTGTTCCAGGATTCCCTGTAATCACCATATTGAGACTCATTTGATCTCGCTGGTTAAAACCTAAAGTACGACGTCTATGTTGATACTGTAAAAATTGATAATAAGCTTTAATTCTCTTCTTTACATTTATCATACCAACCATTTCATCAAGCTCATTCAATGGGGTCACATGTTGTTTTTTCTGTATTTCGTAGGCTTCAATTCTTTGTTGCCACTTTTCTTTCACTTTCAAAAGTTGCTCAATTTTTCTCTTTACTTCATCATAATGTATCGCTGTATGAAATACGCCAGATATCGACCGCTCATATGCTTCGGCAACCTCAACTAATTCCTCACCAATGAACAGAGCGTCTTCGAGGATAGCATATAAATCGTTTACAAAAGGACTCAATTGATCATTTTTATACTTACTTAGCTCCTCTTTTTGTCGTTTTAAATGTTCTTTTGCTTTATGAGTTTCTTGCATAAAACGGTTCGTGATGGCTATCATTTCTTCTGCAGCATATTTTTTTGTTGCACGATTATCAGTTTCACGAATAATAGGATATTGAAGTTGATCCATGAATTCTTTGTTAATCATCCATTTTGTTTCTGCGAGCGCTTCTTTTGCTCTGAGATTCTGCGGTGATAATTCAATCGCCTTTTGTAACCATGCAACTGGCAATTGAACATCTGTTTTGTCCCTTATAGCAGACAATTGCGCTGCTTCTGTTAGCAACTCTGATAATTGTTCAGCATCCGTTTTTTCATCTAAACGAGAGATTTGTTCAAATATATTTCTTTTAGTATGTACTTGCTGGGAACCATTTTTATCAATATCTGTTTTCTTTTGTTTCATTCTATTCACATCACTTTATTCAATGGTTTAAACTAACTATACCATATTTTTTTCTTCATATTGAAGTAAAGCCGCTTACATACAAAAGGATGCTTAGGTACGGCTTACCTAAGCATCCTTTTGACATTTATTCACCTTTTGTTTGAATCACATCAGGTTGTTTGCCTGTTTTATCCTGCATTTGTTTCCCTTTATTGCCACCAAAACCTCTTGATTGTGTACCAAGGTGATTGGGGACAAAAGCTTTACTGTTCTTTTTTGGATTACCCATCACTTATCCCTCCTTCATTTTATTATGTTCGGAAGTTAAGTGAAATAGTCAGGTAAAAATCTACTCTGCCTTTAGGTGACTAGCATGTTTTTCTTCTAATCGCATTTCTATTTTATCCATTGCAGACTGATCTTTCATTAATTGAAGCTTATTCTCTAATACCAGATCAGCAAACGTTCTTCTTTTAGGTTTTCTCATAAAATTCTTCACCCACCATTTCTTTCTATTTTATAAGCAGTATGCCCCATTCAATAGAAAGTTATTACAAATTTTAGAAAATTTAATAATGGGCTTAGTTATTGAATTATAAAAGAGATATATTAAAACTGTTTTAACTTTTCTTTAATTAATGATAAAGGCATAGCACTATAGTATTTATCCCTTATAACACCCTTTTCATCAATGAAATAAGTTGTTGGTATTACCAGCACTTGATAAACCTCATTTACGTGATCATTCTCGTCTAATAAAACCGGAAAAGTAATACCTAAACGCTCAACATATTTGCTGACATTACTTTTTGAATCAATGTTAATGGCAATGATCTCTATATTAGTATCCTTTTTATTTTGATAAAATGATTGGAAATCACGCATTTCTTGTTTACATGGCGCACACCAAGTAGCCCAAAAATTAAGCATCACTTTTTTTCCGCGAAATTCCGTTAAACTGACATTTTTACCTTCAATAGTCTGAAGCTTAAAGTCGGGTGCTTCTGTGCCGATCTTCAAACCTGGTAATTGATCTTCTGCTGCAGTTTCTAGCGGGATAAATAGGAAAAGGCAACAAAGGAATAATAAGATTTTTTTCAACTAGAACACTCCTTCCTTTCATTATTGTTCCTAATAGAAAAGAAAATATAGTGTTCTGATCATCCAAAATGAAAGAAAATATGTAAATAAATAAACGAAAGCGATACGTATCCATTGAATCATAGAGAAATGCGAGCGATAGGCTTTTATAAATAAATAAATGACCATGATAACTAAAGCGAAAAATAGACCTTTCAGCCCACTACTTGAATAAACAATTATAAAAGGGTTTTTTATTACATCTGCAAACCTCGTTATTAGTGGCAACCCTTTATAACATAGGAGAAAAATAATTAGACCAGTCACCAGACTAGAACTAACTTCATCTTTTATCTTCCCTTCAACTTTAAACAAAGTTTTTTTAAAGAAATAGGTGATTACAAACGCTAATACAAGACTTAACTGATTAACAGTAATTAAAAACGGACCAATCATCCATGCTTTCAATTGTTATCTCCTTTTGTTTTACTATGCTCAATCATTTTAACTCATTTCATTTAATCCTAAGCTTTTTTAAAAACTTTACATCGTGATTCTATGAGTATGGAATGGAGGCAAATTCCTTCCTAAAAGGGGTAAAGTTTGGAAACTAAAAACCCTCTACACATTTAGATGTGTAGAGGGCAGGAATGCTACAATTATTTCTGCAATCGATTACGAAGTACCATTTGCAAGATACCACCATGACGATAGTAATCAATTTCCACTTCAGAGTCGAAACGAACAAGTGCTTCAAAAGTAGTTACAGTGCCATCTTCTGCAATTGCTGTCACTTTTACAAAGTCGCGAGGTCTCACGTCTTCTCCAATTTCAACACTAATTGTTTCCTTACCAGTTAATCCTAGTGTATCAGCACTTTCCCCAGCTTTAAATTGAAGTGGTAGAACGCCCATTAATACAAGGTTAGAACGGTGAATACGCTCATAGCTTTCAGCAATAACTGTTTTAATACCGAGTAAATTTGTTCCTTTTGCTGCCCAGTCACGAGATGATCCCATTCCGTAATCCTTACCAGCAAGTACAACTAATCCAGTTCCATCTTCTTTATATTGCATACATGCATCATAAATGGATGTCACTTCACCCGTTGGCCAGTACGTTGTGAATCCACCTTCAGTACCTGGTGCAATTTGGTTACGGATACGGATATTAGCAAATGTACCACGCATCATAACTTCATGGTTACCACGACGAGAACCATAAGAGTTAAAGTCACGAACTTCTACGCCATTTTCACGAAGGTATTTACCAGCTGGTGTATCTTTACCGATTGCACCTGCAGGAGAAATATGGTCAGTTGTAACAGAATCACCAAATTTACCAACTACACGTAAACCATTTAATGGTTTTACTTCTTCTGGATCTGGTTTTAAACCTTCAAAGAATGGTGGGTTTTGGATATAAGTAGATGACTCATCAAAAGTATATAATGGTTCATTACTTGTTTTAATTTCATTCCAACGCTCATTATCATCGAATACACGCTCATATTCATCACGGAATAAATCAGGTGTAACCGTTTGTTTAACGACTGCATTGATTTCCTCTGTTGTTGGCCAGATGTCTTTAAAGAATACATCGTTCCCATCCTTATCTTGACCAAGAACATCATGTTGAAGATCAACATCGACTGTTCCAGCTAGAGCGTATGCAACTACTAACGGTGGTGAAGCAAGGTAGTTACCTTTTACTAATGGATGGATACGACCTTCAAAGTTACGGTTACCAGAAAGAACAGAAGTAACAAGTAAATCACTATCAGCAATCGCTTCTTCAATTTCTTCTTTTAAAGGACCAGAGTTACCGATACATGTTGTACATCCATAACCTACTAGATTAAATCCTAATTGCTCTAAATAAGGAAGTAAACCAGAGTTATTTAAGTATCCAGTTACAACTTTTGAACCCGGTGCTAAAGATGTTTTTACATATTTAGGAACTTCCAAACCAAGTTCTACTGCTTTTTTCGCAACAAGACCTGCACCAACTAATACATAAGGATTAGATGTGTTTGTACAGCTAGTGATTGCAGCAATTGCAACTGCACCTGTTTTCATTGTCGTAGAATCGCCATTTTTGAAGTTAACTGTTGCTGTTTTATCAAACTCTTTCTCATCATAACCAAAACCTTGGTTACCTTGAGGAGCAGTAACAGCTTTATTAAATTCTTTTTTCATAGCAGAAAGCGGAATTAAATCTTGCGGACGTTTTGGACCGGAAAGGTTCGGTTCAATATCAGCTAAGTTAATTTCTACTACATCTGTATACACTGGTTCTAATGAAGGATCGAAGAATAATCCATTTGCTTTAGAATAAGCTTCAACAACTTTGATTTGTTCTTCTTTACGTCCAGTTAGACGCATGTATTCTAAAGATTCACCATCAACAGGGAAGAATCCACATGTTGCACCATATTCAGGTGCCATGTTCGCGATTGTTGCACGATCAGCTAGTGGAAGTGCAGGAACACCTGGTCCGAAGAATTCCACAAATTTACCTACAACACCGTGTGTACGTAAAACTTGTGTTACTTTTAAGGCAAGGTCAGTAGCTGTTGCTCCATTAGGTAGCTCACCAACAAGTTTCACCCCAACCACTTCAGGAACTGGGAAATATGAAGGCTGTCCAAGCATACCAGCTTCCGCCTCAATACCACCAACACCCCAACCGAGTACACCAATACCATTAATCATCGTTGTATGAGAGTCAGTACCAACAAGTGTATCAGGGAATGCTTCAAAATCTCCTTCTGTTGTTTCATTTGCAATTACAACATCTGCAAGATATTCTAAGTTTACTTGGTGAACGATACCTGTCGCAGGTGGAACAGCACGATAGTTATCAAATGCTTTTTGTGCCCAACTTAAGAATTGGTAACGTTCTGCGTTTCTTTCAAATTCTAAAACCATATTTGCATCTAGTGCATCTGGTGTGCCATATTTATCAACTTGTACAGAGTGGTCAATAACAAGATCAACTGGTTTTTCAGGGTTGATCATATCTGGATCTCCACCCATATCAGCCATAGCTTTTCTTAAAGAAGCTAAGTCTACAACTGCTGGTACACCTGTAAAGTCTTGAAGGATAACACGTGAAGGTTTAAATGGTACATCCACTTCCTTCACATCTACTGTTCCCCATTTTGCTAAGTTTTCAACATGCTCTTTTGTAATTACACGACCGTCATATTGACGTAGTACAGATTCAAGTAGGACTTTAATAGAATATGGTAATTTAGATACCTGTCCTATACCTGCATTTTCAAGTGCTGCTAAGTCATAGTAATGATAACGTTTCCCATCTACATCAAATGATTTACGGGAATTAAACACATCATTTTTCGCCATAGTATTACCCCCTAATTCGAACTACAAAGTACTATAATACCACTTAATGGTAATCAATCGAAAAGTTTGAATTTTTACCCATCCTCACTTTTCTCACAATTTCTATAATAATACAACATTCAACATAAGTAAATAACAAGAAAGTTATTGTTATTGATAAGTTTTTCTTATGGTATTTCTAATAAATGATATGATAAACATAAAAACACCGTAATTGAGAGAGGTTATCAATTACGGTGTGAAATAGACTTCATTTAATTATTATATTAAGAAAATAAACCAATCGTGTTTAATTGACTTTATTCGACTTTCTTAGCACTATTTTTTATTTTTCCGATTGCACTTGGCTTGTAATGGCATCCAAATCCGTTTGAAATTTAAGCAATTGCTCTTTTTGATGCTCTGATGCAACTTCTAAAGCATTTTGAATTTGTTCATAAGTTTCTGCTATTTCTTGAGACAGATGTTTGAGTTGTTGGCCATACGTACTCGCATGTTTATCTATTACATGATACTGTTCTTCTACATCTTCCATACTTTGTTGGGCTGCTTGAAATGCTTGCTGTTTATTTTTATGATAAGGCATAACTTGTTTTCACCTCTTTTGCTTTTCTTACAATTAAATTGTTCAGTGTGATGATAAAATATACCGTATAAAAAATGGGGATTCTTTCATCCTATAAACAAAAGGAGGGAAATAAAAAAATGAATAAAAATGATGGTAAAGATATGAGAAAAAACGCTCCAAAAGGGGATAATCCAGGACAACCTGAGCCTTTAAGTGGCTCTAAGAAAGTAAAGAATAGAAATCATTCAAGACAAAAGAATCACTCTCATCATGATATGTAGAAGTTTGTTCGATACAATTGCATAAGTGATCAAAATAAAACCTTAATGAAATAACTTTGCATTCTTGAAATGGGTTCGGTATTGTACCGGACTCATTTTACCTTATACCCGGACTGTTCCTAATAAAAATAATTCATCATTAATTTGGAAGAGAATATAATTTTCCCCATTAACATTAAAAAAATCCGTGGTACGATTCACATTATTTGTGTATACGCATACATTATCATACTGGGGTGATATGTATGAATATGGAGTGGCAGAGTTGGTTTGAAAGCATGTTTCTTGATCCGTTAACATCTTTTTTAGACGAGTCTATCTTTCGTATCGATGTATTTGATACAGAATCAGCTTATATTATTGAAGCCTTAATTGAAGAAGATCGTTATCATCATGTGCAAGTAATACCAACAGGAGATGAGCTTATTATCAGTGCTGTCGCAAAAAGTGATGGTGCAACATATAGCAGAAAACTTATGCTTCCTCATATTACAACTCCACTACGAATCGTGCATCAGCATTCTATTTTGGAAATTTTCATAGACAAATAACGATGAAACATTTAGTTGACATAATATATTTATGTAAACCTTTTATCGTCTCAGGATTCGAACTAAAATGAACAAATTTACGATACGATAAATCCTCCTTAGCATGGATATACTAAAATCTATTTTCACTCAAAGAAAAACGCCCGCTAATCAAAAGGGCGTTTTTCTTTGAGTTATTTTAGTTTATTTAACATATCCTCAGTCATTCTTGCAAGATCATACTCTGCTTTAAATCCCCATTCTTCTTTTGCGGCTGAAGCGTCAATGGCATTTGGCCAACTGTCAGCAATCGATTGGCGAACTGGATCGACATCATACGTTAAGGTGAATTCTGGTATATGCTTACGAATTTCAGCAGCGATTTGCTCCGGTTCAAAACTCATTGCTGTCACATTAAATGAATTACGATGTAATAATTTTGCTGGATCTGCCTCCATAAGGTTGACTATCGCATTTAAGGCATCAGGCATATACATCATATCCATATAGGTACCTTCTGCAATATAAGAAGTATACGCTTTGTTTTTCATCGCTTCGTAATAAATCTCCACAGCATAATCGGTCGTTCCGCCCCCTGGAGGTGTTACGTAAGAAACTAATCCTGGGAATCGTAAACCGCGCGTATCCACACCGAATTTATGATAGTAATAATCTGAAAGAAGCTCTCCAGACACTTTATTGACACCGTACATTGTTGTTGGTCGGCAAATCGTATCTTGTGGTGTAAGGTCTTTTGGTGTAGAAGGTCCAAAAGCGCCAATGGAACTTGGCGTAAAGAATTGCGCACCCGTTTCTCTTGCTGCTTCAAGTGCGTTCATCAATCCACCCATATTTAAATTCCAAGCAAACACTGGATTTGCTTCAGCTGTTGCTGATAATAAGGCAGCCATATGAATAATAGAATCAACTTGATGCTTTTTCGCCACTTCTAACATCGTTTTTCCATCTGTAACGTCTACCATTTCAAAAGGACCTGATGTAGCTGCCTCTGAGTCATTGCTTCTAATATCTGTTGCAATGACATGGTCCGTTCCATAGATTTCTCTCAATTTCAGTGTTAACTCTGAGCCAATCTGGCCAAGTGCACCAGTAATCATAATTTTTTTCATTTTTTCTCCTACCCTTTTCAACCCTCTCTAAAAGGGTGATTTTATATAATCTCTAGTTCTTTCCCTACCGTTTCATATATAGTTAACGCTTGATCTAGCATTTCTTTCGTATGTGCAGCAGATGGCATATTACGTACACGACCAGTTCCTCTTGGTACCGTTGGGAATACGATGGACTTTGCATACACTCCAGCTTCATTAAGTTTCTTACTAAATTCTTGCGTTTTCACTTCATCCCCAATGATACAAGGTGTAATCGGTGTTTCACTTTCACCGATATTAAATCCTAATTTCTTTAAGCATGCTTTTAAGTATTCACTGTTTTCCCATAATTTTTCATTGAGCGCTGTGCTCTCCATTAACATCTCAATCGCTTTTTTACTTGCAGCGGCATCAGCAGGTGTAACAGATGTAGAAAATAAGAAAGGTCTACTTCTCACCTTTAACCAATCGATTAATTGTTGTTTACCAGCTACATAACCACCAACTACTCCGATTGCCTTCGATAATGTACCAATTTGGAAATCCACTTTATCAGAAAGACCAAAATGTTTTACCGTACCAGCACCCTTACCTAATACACCAGAACCGTGAGCATCATCCACATATGTTATTAGATCAAACTCTTCAGCGATTTTAACGATTTCTGGTAATTTAGCAATATCACCATCCATTGAAAATACACCATCTGTAATGACCATTACTTTATTGTATTGCCCAGATTCTGTTGCTTCCTTTGCTTTTGCTCTAAGATCGTCCATATCAGAATGATTAAATCGAATAATCTTTGCTTTGGATAAACGGCAACCGTCAATAATAGAAGCATGATTAAGCTCATCTGAAAGGATGGCATCATTTTTATCCATAACTGCAGAAATCGCCGCCATATTACAATTGAATCCAGATTGATAAGCAATTGCTGCCTCTGTATGCTTGAATTTTGCAAGTGTTTCTTCAAGCTCTACATGAATTTGCAACGTACCATTAATCGTCCTAACTGCTCCTGCACCAACACCATATTTATCAATCGCTTCTTTAGCAATTGTCTTTAACGTATCATTTGTTGCTAAACCTAAATAATTGTTCGAAGATAAGTTGATTAACTCTTTCCCGTTAATTTTAATGATTGGACCATTCGCACTTTCTAACGGGTCAATTTCGTTATATAATCCTTTATCTTTTAAATCCTCAAGATTTTCACTTAAAAATTGATTAAGAATATTGCTTGACATATTTCTTTTCCTCCTAGGGTTTCATCTTCATTTTCTTTTCAAAATAGACAACTGTCCTCTGGAAAAATACAACTATTTTCTAGTTACACATTTGCTATGTATAGGTTTTACAAATTATACTTTACCACATTTTAAATAATTGTACACATATAGAGGACATATTTTCAAAAGAACTTTATTAGTTAATTTACCCATTTTACTTAAAAAATGTTCCTTTAATTGAAACGATTAGATTTTCTGAGCATTTATAACAGATTTCAAATAGGTCTATGCTATGATGGAAACATTAATTATTACATAATGGAGGCGTTTATATGAAAATTGCTGCATTTGTTGGAAGCAATCGTAAAGAATCACTAAATAAAAAGTTAGCCTTATTAATGAAAGATCGTTATCAAGAAGAGCTCGAGATAGATATCCTCCCTCTTGAAAGATTACCGATGTATAATCAAGATGATGAACTTACACCACCAGCGGCCGTTTTAGAAATTCGCCAAAGAATTAAAGATAGTGATGGGTTATTATTTTTAACACCTGAATATAATCACTCCATTCCTGCATTTTTAAAGAACGCCATTGATTGGTTTTCAAGAGTGGAAAAAGTTATGGTCAATAAACCTGCGATGATTGTTGGGGCAACGCCTGGTGCAATGGGAACAGTAAAAGCCCAAATGCACTTGCGTCAAATACTCAACTCAGCTGGAGTCGGCGCTGTCACACTTCCAGGAAATGAAGTTTTTATCGGTACCGTGCTTGATAAAGTAAATGAACAAGGAGAACTTGTACACGAACAAACTCTAGATTTCTTAGATCAGGTTGTAAACAATTTTATGAACTGGGCAGAAAAAGTAAAATAACCTTCACTTCCATTATTAGATTAAATATATAAAAATCCGTAATGTTCCAAAAAACGCTAATGTTTTAGGGACATTACGGATTTTATATTTGTACAAAATTTGAACTCTTTTATCAACTAGAATCCCCATTCAAAGTGTAATTGATAATCCCCTTCCGTCTTCAATATTCTTTCACACATTCATGTCATGTAACATATTAGTATATTGGTGATTAAAAAAACTAAAATTATTACACACTCAACGAGGATATATTACAGGTAATGTCGAAACTATAGTCGAAACTATATTTATACACAGTCCTTATTTATAATTATTATAAAAAAGTATTGATTTTCGAATGAGAAGTGTTATTATTAATATATATCGTTAATATGTTAGTCATTCTCATATTTCGTTATTTTTCACTTTTTCTCATTTGCCTTTAAGTTCTACTTAAAGGCATTCTCAACAATTACATCATTATAAATGAGGGTTATAGCATGAATAAAGACCAAATAGAAAGCTTAATTCCCTTATTAAAAGAAAAAAATTTAAGGGTTACACCACAAAGAATACAAATTTTAACGACACTGATTGACATGAATGGACATCCAACAGCTGAAGACATTCAAAAAAGAATCCCTATCATTAGTCTCGCTACCATTTACAATAACTTAAAACTATTTGTTGAATTAGGAATCATTAATGAGCTACCTTATGGCAATGGATTAAGTCGCTTTGAATTTAGTCAGTCCAATCATTATCACGTTATCTGTGAATCATGTGGAAAAATTGCAGATATTAACTATCCGGAACTTACAGAAATTGAAGAAATGGTAGCTAATCTTACAGGTTTTTCCGTCAATAATCACAATATGGAAGTGTATGGGAAATGCCAAGAATGCATAGAGAAAGGATGATTCCGATGAAAAAAGAAGATAAAATTTGCCCAGTATGTAAAACAAAATTAATTAAGTTAAAGCATAGTACAATTTGCGCTTGTGGTAATAAGATTATGAAAGATAAAATTCCATCATAAAAAAGCCATCATATATAGATGACTTTTCTCTATGACGACTATAATCTCGGGTCGACTTCATCTCCTTCGAGGGCAAGTATAGCGACAATACACTCATGAATTCGACCTATTTCTTCTTGCTTTACAAAGCGGTTTAACGCCTCTATCCCTAAGGAAAATTCTTGCAACGCTAATTTTTGTTTACGTTTCGTGTTTCTTTTCTTCAACCGCTCTAAGTACTTCTCTTCTAAATAATCGATGCCATATATGATTTGTAAATACTTTCTTCCCCTTACCTTTAATGCTGGTTGTAACAGCTTCCCTTTTTCCCATACGGTAAACTGGTTAGGTTTAACAACCATTCCTTCATGCCCTTCTTCTGTTATTTTTTTCCACCAATTAATTACTTGCTTCCAATCCGATTCATCTTCAATAAGTAAATATTCAGTACGTCTAAAAATACTACATATATTGGATAGTTCTTCTACATGAGTCATATGCCACGTATGGGGATTTTCGTGATATACTCTTCCACTATGTGCTAGGATATGAAATGGAGCAATCACAATGCGATCTATGTCAGAAACTTCCCAGCAATACTTTTCATACACTTTTTGAAAACTTTCTGCACGTTCTAACTTTTCCTCATTTTCCTTTAACCACTGGTTCTCAACCATTGATTCATTTAGTGCTTGATCCAAGATTTTTCGATCTAAGATCGCACTTTCAGCTACAAGTTCATATTGTTTATTGATTAAATCTTGTGCCTTTAAATTCCATGGCATGATCTCACAATCCAGTAATACAAAGTCTGTTTCGTACTTATCAAAATAGTCATTTTCCTTTAAACTAGATTGGATAACCGTTAATATTCGCTCTTCTATATCCTTCTTAAAAAAGCGCTTCCCACTTCTTGAATATATCGCACCTAAATTACTAATCCCAGTATAGTTTAACGCTACTTCCTCATTCTTAAAGATGAGTAAAATACCCCGTGAACCCATATGCTTTTTCTCAACAATCAGTTGATTAACACCATTATCCCGATAATATTTAAAAGCCTCTATTGGATGTTCTAAATAATCTGGCAACTGACTCGGAATAGGAACAGGACTCATAGTTGGAGGGAGATAAACCAGTTGACCAAAATGGGTATCGGCTGTAGATAACGAGCCAATGACTGGTTTTACATACTTACCTTTCACACTTACATCTTCGAATTCTTCCATTCGTATGCGGAAACCTTCAATAAGCGCTTGTATATTTGGGGGTAGCAATCTCTTGCTCTTCCATTCTATTATTGGGTTATGCTCTACACCGTTATAATTTTTGAGGGCATCAACTGCGACAAATGACTTCTCGGGATATCGATAGGCTGTTAATTTCCCTCCAAATACTACACCTTGATCAATATTAATCGTAGAGTTGATAGTAGTCGGATATGGTCTCGGATCATGCCCCCATATAATGGTCATATGACCTGTATGATGATGATACCATTCACCTCTAATGGGAATACCATCTTGCATGCGACTTGATGATTCACCGTATCGACAATAATCCGATATTTGTGGGGATTTCTTGCCTATATACTCATCTTTAATCCCTGCATGTGTGCATACAAGCATCGGCACGCCTTTATCCTCGATTATATAATGTGCCGGAGCATCTCCTAAAAACTGAATGAACTCATCCTTCAGACGCTTTTGCTCTTCTTCTGAATAGGTAGCTAACCATTGATTGATTTCTTTAGCTGTCCATTCGTCACCATGTTGTAAAGTAACTTGATTTCCTTTTAACCATCTGTAGATTTTCCAACCATGATTACTATCAATCATATAAGCTAAGTTATTATTAACATGATTTTTAAAAAATAAAAGCGTTTCTAAAGAGCGCGGTCCCCGACTCATAATATCTCCTAATGATAAAAACTTCCTCCCAAGGGGATGAGTATAGAGCCCTTGTTCATTTTCTTCATATCCTAACTTCTCTAATAAATGTAATAGCTCAGTATAACAACCATGAATATCACCAATGATATCAATTCCTGCTCCCACATCAATAGGAGGAACTTCATCCATTCGTTCTATTTCAATAGAGTGATTCAATTCTTTTATCATATGAAGTTGATGATAACCTTCTGTCTTTAAATAACGCTTATGATATTGGAACCTTTTCATTTGTTGTTTAATGCGCTTTGAGCCCCTTGGGAATACTCGTTCGTTATCTCTCATTAATAATGTATCTAAATCGATATCTAGCACAATTGCGCTTATCGGTAAATGATGGCGATGTGCAATGGAAATCAATTTTTTACGATCATCACTATTTATATTAGTCGCATCAATGAAACTACATTTATTTAAGCGACATCTTGCTTCTAGGGTCAATTCTAGCAGTTCAAATGCTTCTTTAGAAATCCTTTGATACTGTTCAAATAAGATTTGCGCCATCTTATTATCAGTGCTTTCAACTGAGTTGTACTCTTGATCTGCAACTATTTTTCTATATTTATCTGAACTTAAAATTTCTGAGTCTTTTATTTGTCCGCTATCGACCAAGTTCTGCAATAATGTTGTTTTACCGCTACCAGAAGGCCCAACAAGTAAAACGACACCAGCGTTAGGAAGTGTGATTCTCCTCCTCATACCATCACCTCTTTTTCAAATACGACTATCTGAGTCGGTGAACCTCGTTCATGATCTACCTCACCTATACTAGAAATGCTAGCTTTATAAGCATACATATCAGTCATCTTCTCAACCCATGCTAGTAATTCTGCTCTTGTCCATTCAAAGCGATGATCATAATGACGCATGGATTCCCCAAGTTGATAAAGTGTATTATATTCTTTATTCGGTGTTGTAATAATACAAACCGCAGGCTTATACTCTTGAAAAATCAGTTGCATGGCCGTATGCAATTTTTCCTCGGCAATATGTTCGATCACTTCACATAAAATAAAGACGTCTTTATTCTTTAGTCCATCATCATAATAAAATACCGAACCCCATTTTTGCATTGGCATTAAGAAGCCCGGATTTTCGGCAGCTTTTGCATATCTTTTTTTCGCCTTTAACGTTTCTCGTTCACTTGGTTCAACTGCGATTATTTCACTCACATTTGGTAAAAAGCCTAATCTAGTACTAAGCTTTCCTTCTCCACTCCCCATATCTATTATCTTTCTAAGATGAGGTTTAGATTGAATGATTTCGATTATCTTTTCATAACGTAGTTGGTTTAGTCCTTTTTGCTTCTTTTCCTTTTCAACCTTTATGTGTTCGGTTATATGGTCGTCTAACAGCCCTTTATACTTTAAGGCACGTATATAAATCCATTCTTTTTGAGGATGATCATCTAGCCAACCTTCTCCGAACCGCTGAAGCTTTTCCGCCTCTTTTTCATCAATAAAATAGTGCTTATAATTATCAATAACTGGAATGAGAATAAATAACTGCCTTAACCCCTTTTGTAACGTTGTCTCACCTGTAACAGTTACATAAAGAGGACTGTTTTTCGTTTCAGATTGCACAGATAAGGTAAATCCAAGCGGTGAAAACAACTCCCGAAGATTCTCTACAGAAAGGTCTGTATTTACTGGACCAAATGAATAAGAAAATTGAAATACCTGCCGTACATATGGTAAATATTCTTCCTTAGGTAAGCCATTTAGGGCTGTCGCAAGAGAAGAGCGTATGAGTGATAAAAACAAACTACTAACTGCAAATTCACGGTCATTAATATAATGTGTAATATCTAATTTCTCTCCACTATCCCTTACTAAACTTATAGCATCCAAAACGACGTATATCGTTACTTTCACCTCATTAGGAGTAAAGGTTTGATAAAAGAGACGTACTTTATGCCCTTTATGTTCTTTTTCATAAAGACGTTCAGGGTGTTTCGCCAATAAAAAAGAAAGGATATTCGCGCCTTCTCCTTTTGCATGGATCGTTAATTGCATAACAATCCCCCTTTTATATGTATTTAAACCATATTATACCACCATCCATTCCTCATAAGGAATTTTTCTTTTATAGATAAATATCGCCTCTCCCCTAGTTAAACATCGAGAAATCTAGTATGATTATTAAATGATTATGAAGAAATGAGGATTACAAAATGAGTTTACTTACAGTTGATCATCTTAGTCATACTTTTGGCGATCGAACATTATTTAAGGACGTGTCTTTTCGTTTATTAGCAGAAGATCACGTAGGGTTAGTTGGAGCAAACGGGGTAGGTAAATCTACTTTAATGAATATTATTACAGGGCAGCTTATTCACGATGGGGGCAAAGTGGAATGGACACCTAATGTACAATATGGGTATCTGGATCAACATACTGTTTTAACCCCTGGAAAAACGATGCGCGATGCATTAAGAGATGCCTTTCTACCATTATATAAAAAAGAAGAAGAATTAAATGAAGTCACAGCGAAGATGGCAGATGCCACACCAGAAGAATTAGAAGTTTTGCTTGAGAAAATGGGTGAAATTCAAGATACACTAGAAGCAGGCGGATTTTATTCAATCGATTTAAAAATAGACGATGCAGCAAGAGGGTTGGGATTAGATGCAATAGGTTTGGATAGAGATGTCGCAGCACTTAGCGGAGGGCAAAGAACAAAAGTCCTACTTGCTAAACTATTGCTTGAGCAACCTCAAGTTTTACTCTTAGATGAACCAACAAACTATTTAGATGTTGAACATATAGACTGGTTATCCCACTATTTAAAAGAATATCCGTATGCATTCATTTTAATCTCGCATGATACTGAATTTATGAACGGAGTCTCAAATGTTATTTTTCATCTAGAATTCTCTAAACTTACTCGCTATACGGCTAGTTATGAAAAATTCTTAGAACTGGCAGAAATCAATAAAAATCAACATATCCACGCATATGAAAAGCAACAAGAATTCATCAAGAAACAAGAAGATTTTATCGCAAAAAACAAGGCGAGATATTCAACAACAGGTCGTGCAAAAAGTAGGCAAAAGCAATTAAACCGGATGGAGAGAATTGATCGTCCTGAAACTGCCGCTAAACCTACTTTCGAATTTAAAGAGTCGAGGGCTAGTAGCCGTTATGTGTTTGAAGGCGAGAATTTTGAAATTGGTTATACACATGCCCTATTGCCAAAAATGTCAATTACGATTGAAAAAGGGGATCGCATTGCCATTGTTGGATGTAACGGTGTCGGAAAATCTACCCTCTTAAAAACGATGCTTGGAAAAATCCCAGCGATTAGCGGGAAAATTGAAAGAGGTGACTTCCTCTACCCTTCCTATTTCGAACAGGAAGTAAAAGGCGAGCAAATTACACCCATAGATGATGTATGGAACGAGTTCCCGGCGATGGATCAGCATCAGGTTCGTGCAGCTCTCGCTAAATGCGGGCTAAAAAATGAACATATTTCAAGACCAATGAACCAACTAAGTGGGGGAGAACAAGCGAAAGTACGTCTTTGCAAGTTAATGATGAACGAAAGCAATTGGCTGCTGTTTGACGAACCAACAAATCATTTAGATATTACGGCGAAAGAAGAATTAAAAAGAGCCTTAAAAGCATATAAAGGCACCATTGTCCTCGTTTGCCATGAACCCGACTTTTACGAAGATTGGGTCACAAAAGTGTGGAATGTAGAAGAGTGGTCAGACGCAATGAAATAGAAATATAAACAAGCAAGGTTCCTTTACTCTTACTAGGGGAACCTTGCTTTTTATCATTTATTTATTCTTCATATATCATTTTCTTCGTCATACCACCATCTACAGTAATATTCTCTCCGTTCACAAAGTTATTTTCCGGATCTGTTAAGTAAAGACAAGCTTTAGCTACATCAGCTACCGTCCCGACTCTCCTTGAAGGGTGCTGATGATGATCTACTTCTCGCAGTTCCGCCTTCTCATTCGTCACAATCCACCCTGGCGAAATACAATTAACCGTAATGTGATAATCAGCTAGGGAAAGAGCTAATGCATGAGTTAAACTAACTATGCCACCTTTTGAAGCGGCATAGGCTTCTGAATTGACCTCAGACATCATCGAACGAGTAGAAGCCATATTAACAATCGCTCCACCCGATTCGTTATTTTTCATATATTTTGCCGCTTCTTTCGTGGCTAGAAATACGCTTCTTACATTTGTATTGATGACACGATCCCATTCATCTAATGTTAATTCGAACAAAGGTTTAAAGACAGATACACCAGCATTATTAATGAGAATATCTACTTGTCCATATTTCTCGATCGTTTGTTCTAATAATCGTTGAATGTCTGCTTCTTCTTATTTATCTGAAGGCAATCAAGCCCCTTTGCTTCAAGCGCAGCAAAGTTCGAATCATCCCAATCAGCCACTACTACGTTGGCACCTTCCCGTTTATATGCGAGTGCAACCCCTTGACCAATGCCATTACCTGCACCAGTGACAATAACTGTTTTATTTATAAACTTCATTCACATCTCACCCCATCTATTTCAATTGACTTGCCTTTATTTTAGTTAAAAAGAAAAAGAGATGCCAGTATCAGCACCTCACACACCGATCAAACGATATATGAAACTCTACTATTGTACATAAAACGAGCGAATAACTGTTCTTTCATAAGGGGCCCCTTGAAGTGTTTTACCTTTTATATCAATAGTCATATTATAAACACCACTACTTAACTTAGCATTAAATTGTCCAATTGACCCATTACGCGAAGTGTTTTGTACATTTAAAGGTGCCACTACTGTATTGCCGTTCTTATCCACTAATTTCGTATTCATTGTGATAGATTGTATATTGTTGTTTGATTGTAGGGAGAAAGCAACTGGATCCTTTGAGAAAAGTGGATTCATCTTTAGTTCTAGATTTTTTTTCCCTTCATGGGTAACATTCATTACATAGGCATTATCCTTCTTGCTAGATGTTAGTTCCACTTGCCAACGACCTGTTTCAGATATAATGCCAGTAAAACTATGTGCTGCTGCCCCATTAAATATTTCTGCACTTTTAGGTGATGAAGTGTAACTTTGATACTCTTTCCCAGTTGGCGAAATTAATTTAACTTTAACATCCTTCGTTGATGTCCAGATTTGTATGTTTTTAAGTTGTTCATCCACATGAAAGAATTGATTATAAGGGGCATACCCTTGCCATTCGCCACCGTGGGTATAGGAGGAAATATCTTTAGACATTAATGTATCGCTACTTTTTACATCATCCGTTGTCAATCCGGTTACAGATGATGAACGCAAATATGGTTCAATTCTAGAAAATACTGCGGAGCCCATACGAATTTTATCATGATCGAGAGAGGTGTCATTAAAGAGATGTGTACCATATGGTAACCTTGTACTCCAATCATTAACTAAACCATCATTTTCACCTTCAGAGGATAAGTATTGGCCACCCATCCATAAAGCGGACATTGACGGCCCCTTATTTGTCCCGGAAACAGTGTAATACTTATTCTTCGTTGCATGAGAATGATGATCAGTTATTGAGCGAAAGTGAGCCATTTCACCTACCTGTAAAGAAAAGGTCCCATCATCCTTTTGCCCTAATAACGTACCTAACCACCCTGCCCACCAACTATAAGCAAGGTCAGCCAAATGGGAACCATGATGCGGGGAACCTAATGTAATGACTCGACCGACATATGCGTGTGCACCATAATGAATGAGCGCCGCTTGTGTATCTGGTCCACCTTTACTGTGAGCGACAATATTTAATTTTCTTCCTTGGAAATGCGCGGAAATATCAGCAAGCATCGAAGCGAGAAGTTCACCGTTATCCAATTGGCTTGCCGAACCTTCTCCTGCTGCATCATGCAATTGTACAAACACAGTTTGATAACCAGATTCATACGCTTTTGTATACATATCATTTACACCATGATATTCCGTTTTTTCATACCAACTAGTTGAACTACCATTTTTTCCTTGAACAAAGACAATCGGGGGTTTACTTGTATCTAAATTCGGTGGTACACTTCCGAGAAACCACTCTCCCGGCGTGAATACTTCCCCTGGTGGCTTAAGCTTTCCTTGAGGCGTAATCGTTTTAGCAGCAAATGCTTGAGAGGTTGTTAACATAAATAGTGTGACGATGGCAATACAAGCGACCATTTTTTTCACTTCACATTCCTCCCTCTATTCAGATTGAAAGCAAAAATTGCTCCCTTAAAAGGGTTATGCAAGAAATCCCCTTTTCCTCCTTTAATATGTAAAAACACATCAAAAGATATAAAAAAAAGTATGCAAGATACGAATAATATCCTACATACCTAAAACAATCATTACAATATATATTCATATGTGTGCACATCTGCTCCATTAATAAACGGATTCGTTTGTGATTTTTGCAAGATGACTAATTGATGCATTGCCCGCGTACACACAGTATAGAATAAAAAGCGGTCCCTCTCTTTTTTATATTGTTCACCATCTGGGATAACAACAGCATCAAATTCAATCCCCTTTGCTAAATAAGATGGAATAATGGTAATTCCTTTTTGAAAATCCGTTGTTTTTTGATGGATAAGGTTCACATTGTTAAGATGAGGCAATAATTGACGGTACCACTCCTCACTCTGACTCGCACTCCTAGCAATGATCGCAATGGTTTCATGACCTAGCGAGACGGATCGACGAACGACATCTATAAGTATCGTTAGCGCTTCTTCCTCATCCACATTTTTGATAATGGGCTTTTCGCCACTTCGGTTAAAAGGAATAATATCTTCATTATTCAAAAGTAGACTTGATGTAAATGTCGTAATCTCTTTCGTTGAACGATAACTTTGTCTTAATTGATAGATTGTTGCTTTTTCATTACTAAACAGGACAGACTGATTGTCAGCGTGATAGTGGATAGTTTGATTCACATCTCCCAATAACGTCCACTTACTATGCGGGAATAACTCTTTTAAATAGGCAAAGTGAAAGGGTGAATAATCCTGTGCTTCGTCAATAAAAATATGACGTACAGACGTATGACCATCTTCCTTTAATAATTGTTGTTTTAAATATAAATAAGGGACCACATCTTCATACAACATATCACCAGATACAATTGCCTCTAATCCCGAATCATCTTTGTTACTTGTACGTAAAAACTCATCGTACATTGCAAGTATATCAACAAAATAGAAAGATTGGATTTGTTTCCGAATGGGCTTAAGTCTCCTTTTCACAACCATTTTCATCAAATACGCTTGCTCAACTTCTGGTTGCATAAAGCCATCATCATCTATTTGCTGTGCCTTTTTATATGCTTGTAAATAATCTTCTTTATCAAGTAATTCTACTTCATTCTCAACCCAAGCCTTCTTCCGTTCTGCTTTCTCCTTTTTCTTTATAATAGAAAGGATCCATTCTTGTATAAGTTGCAGTCTGTTCGCGATTGAAATGTTACTTTCATAAGAATAAAACTTCTCACCGATTTCATCGACAGTCAGCCATTTTTCATTATGAAAGGTGAGATCACGGAAAATCATCCCTTCTATTAATAAATGGCTAATATATTGATCCATAGAAGATTGATAGGATAAAGAGGACTTATATTCAATTTCCTGGACTCTTTTTTCACTTGAATCATTTTCTTGAAGAAGAAATTCTAATTGATCAAGCGGTGTTTCTATCGTAAGCTTTGCATCAAACTTACTTAGAATGAAGTGCCAAAAAGTATCCTGCTTCATATTTTTCTCACCCAATTCTGGTAACACTTGAGAAACATAACTATTAAATAGCGGGTTTGGCGAGAAAAGAATTATATTTTCCGCATGTAATGATTTCCTATAATGATATAGAAGGTAAGCGATTCTTTGTAATGCTGCTGATGTTTTCCCACTACCTGCCACTCCTTGAACAATAATTAAATCGTCTTTCACATTGCGAATAATTGCATTTTGTTGCTTCTGAATCGTAGCAACAATACTTTTCATCTGTGCATTTGCGTGACCACCTAACACTTCCTGCAGCACACTATCACCAATCGTTAAACCCGTATCAAATAACCCTTCAATATTCCCCTTTTTTATAATAAATTGACGCTTTAATAACATTTCTCCCATAATTGTTTCATATGGGGTGTCATACTTTGCTTTTCCAGGTGTGTAATCGTAATACATACTCGCAACAGGTGACCGCCAATCATAAATAAGAAACTGCTCATCGTTTTCATCCATTAATGAGGCAACACCAATATATATGGATTCCTTTTCTTCCCCATCTTCCCTAAAATCAATTCTGCCAAAATAGGGTGAGTCTTTTTGTTTCGACAATATGTTGACATATTGATCGAGCATTCCCATTCGCCGTTCTCTTTCCCCTAATAATTCTGCTTG
The DNA here is from genome assembly GCF_038006865.1 of Cytobacillus sp. FSL R7-0696. Classification (NCBI taxonomy): domain Bacteria; kingdom Bacillati; phylum Bacillota; class Bacilli; order Caryophanales; family Bacillaceae; genus Cytobacillus; species Cytobacillus sp. FSL R7-0696. The sequence goes on from NZ_JBBOWA010000001.1 coordinate 4,184,263, forward strand.
CTGCTTTACACTTTGAAATGTCTCAATCACATCGTCCATTTCCTCTAGGTTGACTGTCACATCATCCCAAAATCCTGTTTTTAATTGTTTTACATCCTTCTGTACGTGGTCGCGATTTTCTATATAAGCGACTTGCTTCTTATTCACTTCATGTATTATTCTATCAACCCTTTTTTGCTCTTCTTGTCGCTCTTGCATAGAATCACTCCTCGATAAAAAATTAGTTGACACATCTTAATATTTTTGTTATTATTATATTGGATACTTTTATACAATAATAAAAAAAGCCATACCTATGTATCATAGCATAGTTTTAAAGTAAGTATCAATAGCTAAAAAATATTCATAATATTCAAATTATTTATAAAAGGTGGACATAATGAAATCAGATATTAGTGTATTACGTATACCTATTCCTACTCCCACTCTTTGGCCATATACAACAACAAATAGCTACATCATCGGTAATAAAGAGGAAACTCTAATCATTGACACTGGTTATAATCAACCCATTACAAGAGAAACACTACATACAGCACTAAAAAAACATGAGCTTCCCATTCCGAAAGCGATTCTTCTCACCCATGGACATAAAGATCATTCACCTGGAGTGAAACAACTTCTTGATTGGCAAATACCTATATTTGCTCATCCACTTGAGGAGCCCGAAATCAGAAGGAATGTTCAAATTGATAACCTCCATTACCTTTCAGATCACGAAGAAATATCTATAGGCGATGAATCTCTGATAGCATTACATCTCCCAGGGCATTCTTCAGGTCATTTAAGCTTTTATTTACCTTCTAAGAAGATTTTACTGGCAGGTGATAATTTAATAGAAAAGGGAACTTCTTGGATTGGTACACCCGATGGGAATATGAAAGATTATTTCATCACATTAGAAAAAATAAAATCATTATCCTTAACAATAGTTGGTCCTGGTCATGGCGATTGGATTAATAATCCATACGAACATATTGATTATGTACTGAATAGAAGAATGCAGAGAGAAGAACAAATTTTACATATTTTAAAAGAGAATGAGCCCCTGTTATTACACGAAATTACGAATAAGATATACGCTGGTCATATTCACCCTTCAAACAAAGTAGTAGCAGAAAAAACAACAGAAGCTCATTTAATTAAGTTGATAGAAGAAAGAAAGGTTATACAGAACAGAAATGCTTACTCAAGTTATTCATGAAGTTGCATCTAACCAACAAATTGCTTTTTCAAGTGAACGGATAGTCGGGTTTATGAGTTTAATTTCACCCTTCTCATATGCATGCAAAGCATCTTTTGGATAAATCCACCTGGCTTCTGCAACTTCATAAGGATCAGGAATTGGTTGTTGCCGTTTTGGGAGACGTGTAATAAAGAAACGTGTATCAAAACGTATTGGACTTTTTGCTGGTGTCGTTTTATGGCCGATATATGTGAAGCAGCGACAATCAAGCGCGGCTTCTTTTTCTTTTAATAACTCGATAAAACTTATTTCCTTTTTTAAGAGCCTTTTCCTATCGTTCAAACTTTCTTCTTTTTGAAATGAGAGCGGCTCTCCTGTTCTATCACAACCAAGGAAAACTCCAATTTCTTCATAGACTTCTCTTGCGGCAGCAACATAATAAGCTAAAGGGATATTTTCCTGATCTGTTGGAGCAATTAATCTATTAGATAGCAGCGAGTCTTTCTCATCCACTGCGCCACCAGGAAAAACATAATGCCCAGCAAGAAATTTCATTGTTGCTGGGCGTTTCGTCATATATACTTGTCCTTGTGGATTGATTAATAAGACTGTCGCCGCTGGCTTAGGAATAGTTTCCATATATAAGTCACACCTTTTTAGAAGAATATCATCTTATTCATTTATACTTCTCTAACGCTAGCAAAATTCCTTTAACTTTTAGCTAACAATTATTCTCTTATTTGTCCATTACCTTCAATAAAATATTTACTTGATGTTAGTGCTTTTAATCCCATTGGTCCACGCACATGCATTTTTTGTGTGCTAATGCCAATCTCAGCGCCAAAACCAAATTCAAATCCATCTGTAAATCTTGTTGAAGCATTATGATAAACAGCAGCAGCATCTACATGATTCATAAAGGTTTCTGCTCGACTATTATTTTCCGTTATAATTGCTTCTGAATGCTTTGTCCCATACTGACGAATATGAGTAATGGCGTCTTCAACAGAGGCAACTGTTTTAACGCTCATTTTTAAGCATAGAAACTCACTGTGAAAATCTTCTGTAGTGGCTAATTCGATGTGAGGAAGAAAGTCTTTCACATATTGATCTCCAACCATTTCAATTCCCTCGTTCTCCATGTAAGCTAAAAATTCTCCCCCGTATTTTTCCAACCAATGAGTATGAATCAAAAGAGATTCGATACTATTGCAAACAGAAGGTCTTTGTTTCTTCGCATTTAATACTACTTTCTTCGCCATTTCTAATTCCGCAAACTCATCAATATACATATGGCAATTACCTGCACCTGTTTCAATAACCGGCACGGATGCCTCACGTACAACAGTATCAATCAATCCTTTGCCACCTCTGGGGATAAGCACATCGAGAAATGTATGAAGATGAAATAATTCTTTGGCAGCTTCTCTACTCGTATCTTCAATTAATAAGACACTATCAATTGGTAGCTCCGTCGATTGTAATGCGCGATGAACAGTTTGGACAAGCGCACGATTACTATGTAGAGCCGTTTTACTCCCTCGTAAAATTACACAATTATTTGTCTTTAAAGCTAGTGAAGCAGCATCAATGGTTACGTTAGGTCTTGCCTCGTAAATCATACCTATAACACCAAGTGGGACTGACTTTTGTTGAATAAGTAGGCCATTTTCTTTTTTTATTGTCTGCAATACACGATGTATAGGATCGTCAAGTTGTGCGATATCAGTGACCGCTTGTGCCATTGCTATTATTCTAGACTCATCTAACATAAGACGATCAATCATACTGTCACTCATGTGGCCACGCGCCATCCTTATATCTTTTTCATTGGCTAAACGGATTTCCTCTTGATCTTCTATTAATTGATTGGCAATGGCGTTTAATGCTTGATTTTTTTCCGCTGTCGTAGCGCCACTTAAACGATAGCTCGCTTTTTTTGCTAATTTACCTTTTTCATATACTTCACTTGTCATTTCCCTTCACTCCTATTCGATTCTAAAACTAATTTATCACGATGAATCACTTCTTTAATTCGTTTTTTCTCATGTGATGTTTGCGTGAGATATTGACTAGAACAACTTACTTCTCCCCTAGCAATTAGTTGATTTTCAAACCTCACTTCAACCACCTCACCCGAAAGAAAACTTCCATCAATTTTAACAATTCCAGGTGATAATAGACTTCCACCACCATGTACAAGTGCTTGTTCGGCTCCTTTATCCACATAGATTTTTCCTTTGACCGTCGAATGAAGGGCAATCCATTGCCGTTTTGTATTAATATTTTTCATTTGCTGATTAGAAAGATATGTACCGTCTCCATTTCCATTAAGGATGCTTATAAGTTTGTCTTCACCTTTACCAGTACCGATAAAAACCGGGACGTTTAATTCCATAGCTGTTTTAGCAGCATTCAACTTTGAGTACATGCCGCCAGTTCCAACTTTAGAGCCCGCACCATCTGTCGCTTTCATTTGCACATCAGTAATTTCATTTAAGAAGTCAATTCGGCTGGCATTTGGATACTTAAACGGGTTTTGATCATATAAGCCATTAATATCTGTTAAAATCACAAGTAAATCAGCATGAACAAGCCCGCTAACGAGTGCTGATAACATATCATTATCCCCGAAAGTCAATTCCTCAATAGAAACAGTGTCATTTTCGTTAATAATCGGTATGACTTTACGATCTAACAGTTCCATAATCGTATCGTACGCATTTCTAAAGCGCACTTGATTGTTAAAGTCGGATCGAGTCAGTAAAATTTGCGCTGCCAGGGTGTCAAATTTTAATAAGGCTTCCATGTAACTTTGAATTAATAATCCTTGACCGATAGCAGCCGCAGCTTGTTTCCCTTTTAATGTAATGGGACGGGAAGAATAACCTAGTTTTCTAAAACCTGCTGCTACTGCTCCCGAGGATACGACAATCACTTCATGGCCCATTTTCTGTATTTTTGCAAGTGCTAATATATGATCGGTAAATTTATAGCGGTCAATCTCTCCCCTTTCATTCGTTAATGAACTGCTGCCAATTTTAACGATCATTCTTTTCTTCCCCATATGATTCATTCCTTTTAAGAGCACGAACACCCATGTAGTGATGTCTCAGTCTAGTTTTTTAAAAAATAAAAAACCTAACTCAAGCCTTAATACATAAGGACGAGTTAGGTTTCGCGGTACCACCTTAATTGAATGCTCTCTTTTAAACATTCCACTTTCATGAGTTAACGTCTCAATCACCGCTGATGGTTTTCACCAGACTAAAGAGGCAGGTTCAATAGGTTGAATCATGGTGGAATCTTTCAGCTGATAAATTCCACTCTCTTTCATGCCAATCCCTATTTACTAGCCCTCTTTCAATCGTTCATTTATAATTTTGACTCTTTCTTCAATTAAAACGTTTCAGTATTACAACTATTATAGCAGATATCTTTCTCATGAAAAGAATTATTTATCGTAGTTGATGAAAATATCCCCACTTCATATGTAATATTCATCAAACAAATCTTTTCTTCAACTTTTTGATATTGTAGATGAAAAACAGTTGTACTATTTACGCGTTAGTTGAACCACAAGAAAAGCTCTCCTATAAATGTCTTACCACAATAATAGAAGAGCTCATAAATGGTTTATCTGTTTTTCAGTTTTTTTTCATAAGCCCCAATAACTTGGCTAGTTGAAAGCTCTGCTATTCTTTCTTGCGTATAGCCTAATGATTGTAGGACACAATCAGTATTTTCCCCTAGTTTTGGCGATGCCATTTTCACCTCAGGTGTAGATTTACTTAGATGAAAAGGTAGTCTTGGTAGACGTAAATCTTCAATTGTATCATGTGTTACTTGTTGCCACATGCCAAGGGCTTCTGTCTGTTTTGCATCAATGACTTCCGATATTTTTTTTACTTTGGAACTTGGGATCCCTGCCGCGCTTAATTCCGTCACCCAATAATCAGCCGTTTCCCTTTGAAGTATCAGTTCTATGTTTTCTTTTAAGATGTATTGGTTTTCCACACGATTTTTATTATCTAAAAATCGCTGATCTGATAGCCACTCCATACTATTTAAAACCCGACATAATCTTTCAAATAGCGATTGATTGGAAATGCCAATCATGATATACGTATCACTTGCCAAGTAAGCACCATAAGGAGCAAATGCCGTGTGACCAGAGCCGTTTTTCTGTGGTTCTTCTCCTGTCGCTAAAAAGGAAAGCATATGATAACTACTCCAAAATAAACCGGTTTCATATAAAGAAGTAGAAACAAATTGCCCTTCACCTGTATGATTTCGATGCAAAAGTGCAGATAGAATACCAATTGCCCCCCACATTGCACTTCCTTGATCTAAAATAGAGACAGGTACTCTCGCTAATTCAGCGTCTTTGGCTCCATTGATGCCCATGATACCTGTTTCAGCTTGAGCAATAGCATCATAGCCCGGTTGCAATTTTTGCGGTCCACTTTGGCCATATGCTGATAATGAGCAATAGATGATTTGATTGTTTATTGCTTTCAATTTAGCATAACCTAATCCCATTTGCTCTGCTTTTCCCTGCCGGAAGTTCTCAACGAATATATCTGCCGATTTGACAAGATCATATACGATTTGTTTCCCATCTTGTTTCTTAAGGTCGATGACAACCGACTCTTTATTGCGATTAATATGAAGAAAATATACGCCTTCACCACTCATAAATGGCCCCATCCCCCTGGCGTCATCTCCCGTACCCGGACGTTCAATTTTAATAATTTCTGCACCTAAGTCCGCTAGAATCATTGTTAAAGTTGGACCGGAAATATTGGTTGTGACATCAATGACTCTCATGCCTGCTAAAGGTCCCGTCATCCTTATCCCTCCCTGTAGTAAAAGAAATGGTACAAGTTAATAAGACCTTGGTAATCCTAATACATGCTGTCCGACAAAGCTTAATACTAAATTATTGGCAATTGGGGCAACCTTAAATAATCTCGCTTCTCTAAATTTCCGTTCAATATTATATTCTTTAGCAAAACCATAGCCACCGTAAGTATCCATTGCCGCATTTGCTGCATTCCATGTCGCTTCGGAAGTAAGGTATTTAGCCATATTTGCTTCTGCACCGCAATTGACTCCCTCATCAAATAAATCAGCCGCCCTATCTCTCATTAGCTTTGCGGCTTCTATTTCCATAAATGCCTTAGCAATCGGAAATTGTACACCTTGATTCTTTCCAATAGGACGATTGAATACTACACGTTCATTAGCATACTGTACTGAGCGATCTATAAAGTATAAGCCATCTCCAACAGATTCTGAGGCAATTAATATTCTCTCCGCATTCATTCCACTAAGAACATATTTAAACCCTTTACCTTCTTCGCCAATTAAGTTTTCTACTGGAATTTCCGCATTTTCAAAGAATACTTCTGTTGTTGCATGATTAATCATTGTATCAATCGGACGAATGGTTATTTTATCGTGTTGTTCTTTCATATCTAGTATGAATAAACTTAAGCCATCAGTTTTCTTCGCTACAGCTTCTTTTGGTGTTGTTCTTGCTAGAAGTAGCATCAAATCAGAATGCTCAGCTCTAGATGTCCAAATTTTTTGTCCGTTAACTATATATTTATCTCCTTCTTTGTGGGCAAAAGTTTCAATACTAGTTGTATCACTGCCAGCTGTTGGTTCCGTAATTCCAAATGCCTGGAGTCTTGCTTCACCACTGGCTATTTTTGGGAGAAATCTCTGTTTTTGTTCTTCACTACCATGCCTTAATATTGCACCCATTGTATACATCTGTGCGTGGCAAGCACCCGCATTCCCGCCTGAGCGATTAATTTCTTCTAATACAATACTCGCTTCTGTCATTCCCAAACCAGCTCCGCCATATTGTTCTGGAATAAGAACTGAAAGCCACCCCTCATCTGTTAAGGCTTGAACGAAACTTGTTGGATATTCTCCCCTTTCATCCGTTTCTTGCCAATACGTTTCCGGAAATCTCTCACATAAACTTTTCACACTTTTCCTAATCATGTCATGTTCAGTATTGACTTTCGTCTGTGCCATTTTTACCCTCCTTTATTTTCCTTGCCATTGTGGTTTTCTTTTTTCATTAAAAGCATAAATTCCTTCTAGACGATCGTTAGAATTAGCACAACGATAATATGCTTCTAATTCTAGTGCGATTCCCGTAGATAAATCGGAATCTGCTCCTTTATTAACAACTTTCTTTAATGCCTTTAATGAAAGTGGCGCGTTCTCTGCAATTTCTGATGCCAACTTAATTGTCTCTTCTAATAAGTTTTCTTCTCGACAAACTTTATTCACGAGTCCATATTTCTCAGCTTCTGTAGCACTGATTCTTTTACCTGTAAATAAAATTTCTTTAGCTATTGCAAGTGGTAATACTCTTACGGCCATTTGTGTACCACCTATCCCTGGTATGAGACCGAGTTTCGCTTCAGGCAAACCGAATGAAGCGTTTTCATTTGCTGTGCGCATATCACAGCTTAATGCAATCTCCATACCTCCGCCTAGCGCATAACCATTTACAGCACAAATAATGGGAAAAGGAAACTCACGAATTAATTCTGTCACTCTTTCAAAAATATCATGTTGTTTTTTCCAGTCACTTTGGCTCATTCCGTTTCGCTCTTTTAAATCAGCTCCAACACAAAAGCTTTTATCCCCCTCTGCAGTTAAAATAATAACACGTAAATCTGGATCATATTTTAAGGTTTCTAAACTTGATACAATCTCACTTGCCATTCTAGTGTTCAATGCATTCATTGATTGTGGACGGTTTAAACGTAAGATAGCAATTTGATTATGATGGGTTTTTTTTAGGTCAATCGTTTCATATGTCTCAACTTTCATTTATATCCTCCTTTTTTGCTGTAAAAAGAGCATTTAATTCATACTCAATCATTGACATAGTTGCCCTTAATATTCTTGTTGGTTTAGTATGATTCATTAAAGAAATGGAGACGAATACCTGCTCATTTTTCGCCAAATGTTCGTAGATGTTCTTTGTGGAAATGCATAGTAACATGTTCCTTTAAGTGATATTTTTAATGGTTTGCTAGGGGGGAAAACAACGAAGCTTCTCGCTTTTTCTCACAAGTTGTCGTTCGTCTTCACCCTACTTATAAAAATGGTTATCTATAGGATACTGTATCCAATTTTCAATTGCAATATTTTTTAGAATTTTCTATTTACTTAATTGCTCATTAAAATGAGAGATCGCTGATTTGGGGATAGTCACCCAATTGATAACATCTTCTCCCCATTGCCATACACTTTGGTGAAAACAGCGACTTTTACTATTTTGGATATGCAGATGATAATAATAACAAGCATTAAAATATTTTCTATAACTGCTTGTTTCCTTTGTTTCAATTTCAGCTTCTTTCAACAATAAGCAATTCGCTAATAAAAAATAAATGCGATGCATGATAGAAATAGCTTCCATTTCTACTTCTGTAGGGCTAACTTGCCCTATTAGATTAAGATCTTCCTCTAATAGATGCATATTAGTTAATAACTTCTTTCTCAATGGGATAAAATTAACAAACGTCACTTCATTTAAAATCGTTTTCATTGTTTGTATTAACACAGTATTTGCCTTATTTTTTGTAATTGCTCTTAAAACATCCAGCGCAACAATATTCGTCGTACCTTCCCATATTGACCCTAAATGTGCATCACGTACAAGTTTAGCATTTACCCATTCTTCAATATATCCATTGCCGCCTCTCATTTCCATTGATTCACCTGCAATCACTCTTGCTTGTTTGCATATTACACCTTTTAACAAAGGTGTTAACAATCTTAGCATCGTTTTTGCTTTCTCATCCTTTTTAGTTTCGGTCAAATCAAAGGTATGTGCCGTGTATAGTGAGATGGATGTCGCCACTTCCGATGTTAGCATCATTTCAAATAATTGTTTCTGCATGAGAGGAAGTTTGGCTAATGGTTTTTTAAATGCGATACGTCCTCTAGTTGTGTATAAGGCTTCTAAATAAGAGCGCCTGATGAGACCTGTAGAACGGACACTATTTGATAACCTTGAAGCGTTGACCATTGACATCATTTGTTTAAACCCATGATCAAGTTCCCCAACTAAGTAACCAGTCGCCCGCTTAAAAGTTACTTCTCCTGAAGCCATTCCTTTTGTCCCTAATTTATCTTTTAATTTATTGATCGTATAATGATTTCTTTCTCCACTAGGCAAGATTCTTGGTACTAAGAACATGGCCAACCCTTTTGTTCCTTCTTTTGCACCTGTTGGTCTCGCTAATACAAGTGCTACATCAGCACTAACATTTGAACAAAACCATTTATCCCCCGTGATTAACCATGAATCTCCATTAGCTTCTGCTCTGACTGAATTGGCACCCACATCCGAGCCGCCTTGCTTTTCTGTCATAAATTGAGCAGCTGTCATTCTATCACTCTTCGTGCTAATTAAATGGGGTAAGTATTCTTTCTTTAGTTTTACACTTCCATAATCCTCCAAAATCTTCGCCGCTGAGTCTGTCATACTCATCGGACAACATAAACCAAATTCAGCTTGAGCAAATACATACCAAAAAGTGTATTTCATCACTTTATTAAAAGCCGTTTCAGCCCCCATGACACCGCTGCGATGACTCATGGCAACCAAGCCGAATTCTTCATAACCGATTTCCTCGAGACGTGAATAGGATGAATGATAATTAACATCGTTTATTCGTTGTCCACGCTTATCATACATTGTTAATGTTGGTGGATGTCTGTCCGCCTCTCTCGAAAGCGGATCGATTTCATTATTTGCTCTATCCCCTAACTCAATTAACTTATCTTTAACTAATTGATAATCATCGTTTACATAGTGTGCTAATAAAAAATGAATATGGGGATCTGATAAGAAATAATTGATTTCTGTCGGTTCTGGCATGCCACCTTTTATCGGTTCCGGTTGAGGTACTTTAATAGACTCATCCATAAATCCACCTCCTAACTTATCCGCTGTTTAATAGAAAAGGTACCTAGCGCTTTGGCAACAACACTTCCATCTTCCTGAGTAAGGATAGACTCAACATATTGGATTCTTCTTCCTTCATGTATCATTTTCGCTTCTGCATACAAGATCCCTTCTTTAACAGGGGCGAGAAATTGAGTTGTTAATGAAATCGTCGCCACTTTAACATCTTTCATTGACCGAATAGTGACACCTATAACCGAATCCAATAAGGAGGCAGTTGCGCCTCCATGAACCACACCATTAGAGTTTAAATGTTGTTTTTGTACTGACATCTTAATGCGCGCTCTCCCTGCTTCCAATTCATCCATTGTAATACCAAGAAGCTGCCAATAAGGAGATGTATTAAACTCCTTTTCTAGCCATTGTAAGTATTCATTCTTCATAATAGAGACTTCTCCATTCATAAGGATTCTATTAAATGATCAATTTTTTCATCCCAAACGATGACACCATCTAGGGCAAGCACACCTTCTCCTTCTTCAAGCACAATCAGAGGGTTGATATCCATCTCTTTTAATCTACCATTTTGATTAGCAGCAAAATGGGATATCTTCTCTATCGCTCGAGCTAATGCCTGAATGTCATGACTGCCTTTTCCCCTAACTCCTTGCAAAACGGCATAACCTTTTAATTCCATTAGCATCTCAATTGCGTCTTCCTCACTGACTGGAGCTTTTCTTAGCGATACATCTTTAAATACTTCAATAAATATCCCTCCTAGCCCACAGACAATAATCGCACCAAATTGAGGATCCTCTTTCACGCCAATGAAAAATTCTACACCTTCTTGCTTAACCATCTCTTCCACAAGAAAGCCATCTATCTGTGCTTCTTTATCATATTTCTTTACACTTTCTGTTATCTCCTTAACCGCTAACGCTAATTCTTGTTCATTCTGTATATTAACAATAACACCACCTGCATCCGTTTTATGAAGAATATCGGAAGAAATGACTTTGCACACCTTAGGAATATCCCAGTCTACTTTCATAGTCTCTATCTCATCTACCTTATTGATGAGTACGCCTTTAGGTGTACGGATGCCAAAGCTTGTTAATAGATGTTTAACCTTCACTTCAGTCCAAATTCGTTCTTTTATTTCATCAGTATGATAAATGTTTTCACCAGCTACCTGAACATCATTAACAGTCTTTGTTGAATATTGTACTAGTAAACTTAGTGCAACCATCGTTTCATAAGATGTTTTATATACTGGGATATTATTTTGTTGTAAATACCTTCTTCCTTTTCCTGTTAATTCATCTGTGCCAGTAATCGTCACGAGTATCGGTTTATCTGTTTTCGCGTCTATTTCCGCTATTGCTTTGCAAATATTAAAGCCTAATTCGCCTCCAAATGTCGTTTGAAAAACAATGCTGTCTATTGTTGTATCTTCTAATAAGATTTTCAATGTATCGGTTAGAATATGTTGTTCTTTTAAACTTTGCGCAGTCACATCAATCGGATTCATTGCAGATCCGTAAGTAGGGATTAAATCTGCCACTTTTCTCTTCGTTTCTTCAGCCAACGTAATCATATTAAGCTGCAAATCTTCACTATAATCAGCCATTGCGATACCTGCAGCTCCAGAATTAGAAATCGTTACCACTCTATTTCCAGCTGCCCTTTTGTGATTTAAAAAGACTTTGACTGTTGTGATTAAATCATCAATATCATTCACTGTAATAATGCCATATTGTTTGGCGATTGCTTGATACGTTTCGTCAGAACCAGTCATTGAGGCTGTATGCGATAAAGCCGCTTTCTGTCCTAATTTTGACCTTCCAGCTTTCAACATGATGAGTGGTTTATCTTTTTCTTTTGCGGCTTTCGCTAATCGAATGAATTGTTCTCCGTCTGGAATACTTTCTAAATAACCAGTAATGATTGATGTTTGCTCATCCTTTACCATATAACTCATGACATCAAGTGTCGTAATATCCATCTGATTTCCCGTATTCACCACATAGGAGAATCCTATATTCTCTTCTTGTGCCATCCCGAATAATGAAAAGCCTATCGCTCCACTTTGAGAAGCAAACCCTACTGGTCCAGAAATAAATGGCCGATCTGTTTCAAACGAGGTAGCAAACCCCATTGGTAGTGATAAATGAACATTTAATAAGCCGACACAGTTGGGGCCAAGAATATGAATATTCGCTTCCTTCGCCTTTTCTAACACTTCATTCTGTAGATTTGAACCTTCTTCTCCTATTTCTGCAAAACCTGAGCCAAAAAGAACGATACTTCTAATTGCTTTTTGTTTACATTGATCGATGATGGATAACATTCTTTTAGCTGAAACAGCTATTAATGCGACATCAACGGAGTCAGGAATTTCAACTAAAGAAGGGTAACACTTATAACCACCAATTTCTTCATATTTAGGGTTTACAGGATAAATATTCCCTTTATATTGATGCTGAATAAGGTTTTTGATCGGTTTACCACTAATGGATGTGAAATCTTTTGATACGCCTACAATGGCGATTGATTGTGGGTGAAGAAATTTTTGTATCGCTTCATTTTTATCCATTCGTTATACCTCCAGTTCATTGCCTTGATTATATTTACTTCTTTTTCTTCGCCATTTAAGTACATAAAGACAGACAGCTATCACGGTTCCAGCGATAATAAATGACCACATTGGGACAAACATCATCAGACCAGCAACAAATAAAATGATTCGCTCTGCCATAACTAAAATGCCAGCTCCCACAAGATAGCCTTCCAGAGCAAAGGAAATGCAAGCAATCCCTACGACTGCAACAACTATACTAAGGACCGTATCCCACGGATCTCCACGACCAATCAATATGGCAGGATTATAAATCATGAAGAATGGGACAATAAACTTTACTGACCCTAACTGGACAGATTGAAAAGCTGTTTTCATCGGACTTGCTCCTGCTATACTTGCTGTCGAAAAGGCAGCTAATGCTACTGGTGGCGTAATATAGGAGACAGTTGCCCAATAAACAACATATAAATGTGCTGCTATTGGATCCACACCAACCGCAACAAGTGCCGGTGCCATAATAACTGCTAAAAATACATATACAGCGGATACAGTCATACCCATCCCTAAAATAAAGCAGGTAAGTGCTCCACCTATTAAGATTAAGAAAGTATTATCTCCAGCAGCAGCCACTAATTCACGAGAAAATGAAAACGATACACCTGTAGCAGACAACGCACCAACAATAAAGCCTACCCCAGCAATAATAACAACGATATCAGTTAAGACCTTTCCTATATTCACAACCATATTCGCTAGATCCTTAGCTGACATCCTCGTTGATTTCTTTATCATGGCAATGAGTAACAATACAGCACTCGCATAATAAGGTGCTTGCCCTTCTGAGTTAAGTACTGCTAAGAAGAGTATCATGACTACGATTGAAAAGATATAATACCAACCCTCTTTTAACGTTTTCCAGAATGAGGATATTTCCTTAGCAGACATCCCTTTCAATCCATTTTTGGCAGCATATCCATCAATTTGAATAAATAAGCCAAGATAATAAAGAAATGCTGGGACTGCAGCTGCTAAAGCGATTTCATAATAAGGGACCGCTAAAAAAGAGGCCATGATAAAGGCTGCCGAACCCATAATCGGTGGCGTAATGGTACCACCTGTAGACGCTGTCGCTTCAATAGCTGCTGCATAATGGGGTTTATAGCCTGTTTTCTTCATTGCCGGTATGGTCATTGCACCTATAGTCACTGCATTCGAAACGGCACTACCACTCAACATGCCAAAAAATGCACTCCCTACAACGGCAACCTTCGCAGAGCCCCCCCTTGTTCTGCCAAAGATAGAAAGAGCGAGGTTGAAGAAAAAGTCACCACCACCAGTTTTCGTAATGACTACACCAAATACTAAAAATCCTAGTAATAAATTCCCAATCGTTGTATAAGCAATACCAAACACGCTATTAGAACTCATGATGTGATTTCTCGCTAACGTAAGAAAATCATAAGACTGTCCTTGGAGCAATTCTATCGGTATAATTCCAGCAATAAGAGGATACAGTGAGATTACTAGACAGATCATCGCTAAAACAAGACCGGCTGTTCTTCTTAAAGCTTCAATAATTAACCCCCATAGAAGAATACTTGCAATGGTCGGTAAAACTGGAGCCTCCCAATCCCATCCCTCAATAATAATTCGTTCACCATTCAAACCAATGGCTATAGCAATGATCATGGATAATAAAAAACAGGCGATATCATACCATTTAATCGAAAGATCCGTTTTCTTTCCGGGAAACATAAGATAGGCACAAGGGAGAAAACAGGCTAATAATAAAATCATGTAAGCATTTTGAATCGGATTTATGCCAAATAATTCAAGATAGAATAACATGTTTACAGATAAGAAAATGCCTATTAAAGTGGAGCTAATAATAATCGTTTTCCAAAAAGTGTTTAAACGTGATTGCACCATAGACTAACCTCACCTCACATTTATCAGAATGGATGGTTATGATTCTCTCATTTCTAATTTACAGATTCCCGTTCCTGTAACCAGAGCGCTTCAAATTCCTCATCTGTTAATTCTTCTTTTTCAGCGTAGGCAACCGTTTTTTCCCATACTTCATTTAACGCTTCGTACCGTTCTATTAATTGATCATTTTTTTGTTGTTTTTCTTCACTCCATAAGCCTTCTTCTTTAAAGAAACGAATTGTGCCCTCATGAAACGGAATTCCTTTTGGCTCTGTTAAGACTTCATCCTTACTATATAGAGCTAGATTAGGTAGGGCATCGCCATATAAATGGAAAGAATCATTTAACGATTTAATAAACTGATAAACTGCCTCTTCACTTTGATCTGCGTATCCACCAATTAAATAGCCATGTCCCATGACATCCATACCTGTTTCCATACCTGCTCCTTGTTTTGTATTAATAGGAAATAACCACGCAGCCACTTCCTCAACTCTTGCCCATCCCCCGTTGTCATCTTTATCCATTTCTAACCAACGAATTCCACCTTTACTATGGGCTTCAAACATTGTAGATGCAGTCGGATTAATACCGGCAACATCAATTTGCCCTTGGATAAGCGCTTCTCCTTGTCCTGAATAGGAAGTGATTTTCACTGGCTCCACATCATTCCAAGTTAAGCCGGCGAAAGCAAGCATTGCTTCATTTTTCAAATTGACGGAAGTGTTTCCAGCTATTATTGGAATTTTCTTTCCCCTTAGATCTTTGAGAGTTTGTATATCTGAGTTTTCTCTTACCGCAAATCCGAATTGACTAATGGGTGCCCAATAAGCTCGAACATTTTGCGGTCCCCATTTTTTTGAAGTGAATTCTTCCTTTCCTTCGAATGCCAGTTGAATTTCATCTCCCACTTTGCCTACAGAAGCAATTTCACGCCTTAAAGGGACCATTCTTCCAACACCACTTGCAGATGGAAGCATTCTCACCTTTGTATCATATTTTTCTGTCAACACATTCGCAATAGCCGACATTTCTGCATAACCACCAGAGCCTACATCATAAACACTCCACGTCATTTGCTCAGCTAGGCCCGATTCATCTGCGAGCAACGAAGCTTGAGGAGCAGAGTTACATCCAGCTAAAAGAAAACATAGTAATAGCAGCAGTACTAATGGAAGCATTTTATTCCCTTTCTTCATGTAATAACCTCCCATCCAGATATGGCCAATGAAAACAAAGTTATACAGGCGTAAACATGGGTAGCGTCATCTCTCCGACTTTTTGAAAGACGACTTTTACTTGTTGATTGCAATGAATTGCTTCCATATCCGTATCAATAATGTTCGTCATCATCCTAACCCCTTCTTTTAGATCGATGAGGGCAACACAATACGGCAAATCGTCTTTAAACGCAGGACCACCAGCCCTTCGCGCAATTGTATAAGAATAGATCGTCCCTTCTCCGCTTGCTTCTACCCAAGTAACGTTTTCCTCTCCACAGTGAGGACATAGAATACGTGGGTAAAAGATATGCAAAGAGCAGCTTTGACATTGTTGTATGAATAATTTTCCTTTCTCACACCCTTCCCAAAAAAACTTCGAATCATTATCAATAATTGGTAATGGCTTCATTATCTTATCCATCTGTTTAGTCCCTCCCTAAAATGACGACTGATGTTGAGGAAAGTGTTCCCCCTGTTCCATTTACAAGTCCTATTTTTGCTTCTTTCACTTGTCTCTCTCCACACTCACCTCTTAGTTGCCTAACCGCTTCAATAATTAAAAAAATCCCGTACATACCTGGATGGGCATATGAAAGGCCCCCGCCGTTCGTATTCATCGGAAAATCACCGCCTGGAGCTGTACGTTGATTTTTCACAAAATCGCCACCTTCACCACGTTTACAAAAACCTAAAGATTCTAATGTGAGCAACACCGTGATCGTGAAAGAGTCATAGATTTCAACGAAATCAATGTCATCATGGCCAACTCCTGCCATCTCAAACGCGCGTTTACCTGATTGCGCAGCAGATGTCATTGTTAAGTCAGGCATCGCCTGAATAGACCAATGACTATGTGCCTCCCCTTGGCCAAGGATCCAGACCGGTTTTTTCCGGCAATCCTTCGCCCGTTCGGGTGATACAAGCACTACTGCCCCTGCTCCGTCTGTTACAAGACAGCAATCTAGTATATGAAGAGGATCAGTAATCATTGGCGATTGCAGAACATCCTCAATGGATATCGTATCCCTTTTTGTCGCATATGGATTTAATTGAGCCCACTTTCTTGTTGCTACTGCTATTTCTGCTAAGTCTTCATTCGTTGTTCCGTATTGATGCATGTGACGATTTGCCGCCATTGCGTATGCACCAGCTGGTGAAGGTAAGCCAAAAGGTGTTTCATATTGTGCAGTAAAGGTAGGTGGTCTTCCTGCTAAAGATCGCGATCTCTCTGACTTCTGTGTACTTCCATATAAAATTAATGCTACTTCACAAAGCCCTGCTTGAATGGCAGCTGCAGCATGGCCAATATGAGCTTCAAATGAAGAACCGCCTATCTGTGTAGAATCTGTATAGTTTGGCTCAATCCCTAAATATTCTCCCATTACAACAGAAGGAAATGTACCAACACCAGGCACCCCCCATAGACCAGCAACAAACAGACCGTCTACATCAGACTTTGTTAAACCTGCATCATCTAGTGCTCGTTTTGCTGCGATTGCTTGAATTTGCAAGACAGATAAACCGTCTTTTACTTTTCCTTCCTCAAGCTCAATATCACCTACTCCGACAATCGCAGCAGCGTTTTTAATTGACATGATAACCCTCCATCTATGCATTTATTTTTAGAAATCCTTATGAAAGCAGTCATACATACCTAATAGATTGGTATACATATGTTTTTATTGGGTTTGGTCTTTTACAAAGAAGTTAACAGCGAGTATTTCAGGATGTATCTTGGTTGAGGATGTTGTTAGATCATTTTGTAGATTTGAGAAGAGAGATTAAAAATGAATCGATATATTTTTCATGTTTTGCAATCGCTTACATATATCTGCCACCAGTTACTTCAATTACGTTCCCAGTGATATAGTCAGCATAATTAGAGCTTAAGAAAACGGCAGCTTTAGCGATATCAAGCGGTTGACCTACTTTTTGCATCGGTATTTCTGCTATTTTCAACTCCTTTAACTTGTCAGGAATGGCTTTGGTCATATCTGTTTCAATAAAACCAGGTTGAATGGCGTTCACATTGACCTGGAATTTAGCTAATTCTTTTGCTGCAGCTTTCGTCATGCCAACAATTCCTGCCTTAGCGCCAGCATAATTCACTTGCCCCATATTACCAACCTTACCGGCAATGGATGAGATATTAACAATCTTCCCCTTTTCTTGTTTTCTCATATGAAGTGCCGCAGCTTGCATACATAAGAATGTCCCTTTCATATGTACTTGAATCACTTGGTCAAATTGCTCTTCTGTCATTTTATGAAGCATTGCATCACGTGTAATTCCTGCATTATTAACAAGCACATCTATATCACCAAAATGACTAATTGTCTTGGAGAAAAGCTCGTCAACACTTTCTTTTTTGGCAACATCTACTTTAACTGCTAATCCCCTTGATCCAACCTTTTCAATTTCATTCACGACAGATTCACATGCTTCTACATTCAAGTCACCAACGACTATTTGGGCGCCATGTTGAGCTAATAAAAGACTAATCTCTCTACCGATTCCCTTCCCAGCGCCAGTAACTATCGCTACTTTATTCTTTAAATCCATGAAACTACCTCCATTTCAAAAATATGATATTTATTAAGATTTTATATATTAAAAATTTTTTGTCAATAAAAAATTAGAAAATTAAGATTATTTAACTACATTCAATTTTCTGCAAAAAAGACATTATTACTCCCTATTTTCTGATTGAATAATAATGTCTTTTCTAATTAGACTAATGGGCGATCTCCGCCTAATTTAATTGTAATTTCATTCGCAATTCCCTTTATTAGTTCACCAATTCTTTCCGCTTCCGCTCCTTGCAACTGACTGGTTAAGCCGACTAATGAAATGGACATCTCCACTGTATTTGTATTATTAAAAATCGGTGCAGCAATGCCAATTAAACCATCAATATATTCCCCATATGAAATGGCATATCCCTTTATTTTTATCATTTCTAACTCTGCTAATAATTCTTTCATTTCGTTTTCCGTTAAAGGACGAAGACCATCATTATAATCAATTAACCGTTTTGCTTCTTCTCGCCTTAGATTAGCTAACAAACACTTACCATAAGCACCATCTACAATTGAGAAATGTCTACCTACTGATACATTTATTCCAAATTGTTCTGCTTCTACCTTAGCAATGATGGTCGATTTTTTCTCACCAATTCGATTGACTAGGAAACTCGTTAATCCAGTTTCTTCTGTTAATCTTTCCAAGTATGGCATAATAACAGATAAATCTAGAATATTCTCTTTCGCTCTTTCTCCTAAAACAACTAAATAGGGGCCAAGACTATATCTTTTAGAGCTTTGATCATAACGTACAACGGATAGCTCTTCTAACTTTTGCAGTATGCGGTAACATGTTGTTGGGGTTAATGATAAGGCATTTGCAATTTCAGTTAAGTTACTTTTACTAAACTTTTTTCGACTCAATAATGTAAGGATTTTAAATGCACTGTCCACTGCAGGTACATTATATTTTCTCTTCGCCTTCTTTACATGCTCATCCATCTTTTCTACCCCTTCATTATCCTTTTTTCAGTAATTTTATATACAAAAAATTTTTTTGTCAACGAAATAAAAGTTGTTTTTTGAATGATATAAATCATCTGATATCTATATGGTAAAATAGTGGGAGCAGGAAAACATGTAAGGAGCGTTATTAGAATGGATATTAAACAATTAGAAGTATTTCTATCAGTATATAAACATAATAACTTTTCTAAAGCTGCTGAGGAACTTTGTATTTCACAACCAACAGTTAGCTCTCAAATCAAATCTTTAGAAGACCAATTAGGGCTGCAATTATTCAATCGTAAAAATAAATCATTAGGTAGCTTAACAGATGCTGGAAAGATTCTTTATCCTTATTCCACCCAAATTCTTTCATTAGTAAAAGAAGCAGAAAAATCACTCACTCAATATAAAGAAGGGTATAAAGGTTCCCTCTCTCTAGTGACTTCCGATTCATTTTGTTACTGGATTTTACCAAAAATTTTAGAAAGCTTTCATATTTCCTATCCTACAATTGAAATCATACTACATACCGCTTTTACACCTAAAATGATTGATATGCTTTATCATCGTGAAGTGCATTTTGCCATTGCACGTTCCGCTCAAAAAGAGTTTATAGAAGAAGATTTAGTCAGCCATCATATTGGTCAAGATCCCATTGTACTCGTTGCCTCAGCTAACAATCGTTTAACAAATATTCCAAGTCCTCATTTAAGTGACTTAGCTGATGAAACCTTCATCGTTTATGGGAAAGAGTCAAACTACTGGGCACAAATTGAACAAAAGCTATCTTCCTATGGTTTCCATATGAAAACAGGAATGGAGCTTAACGACATCCATGCAACGAAAAAAATGATCGAGATTAATCTCGGGATTTCTTTCTTGCCAAGTATCTCGGTACAAGAAGAGATTGAAAATGGTAAGCTCCAAATCATTCCAATTAGTGATGACTTGCATTTGTATCGTCACTCTCACCTTGTTTACCATCAAGATACCGTAATTGCTGGAGGAATACAGAAGTTTTTATCGTTTGTAACTGAACAGAAGCCCTATTTGATTTAAGTATATAATCCCCCTTATTAATGAGGTTGCTTCACTTTGCCTCATTAATAAGGGTAAGTGAATCAACTATAGATCTCTGCTTGTTTTTTCCCAACAATGACAGCGTCAACCGCTGTAACACCTTTACCTTCTTTATGGACAAGGATTGGATTAAATTCCATTTCTTTCCATTCCCCTTGATGAGATAAACAAAATTCTGATAAAGTTTGTATCGTTAATGCCAATGCTTTTATATCTGACTTAGGTTTTCCCCTCACTCCATTTAGAAGTGGAAATGCCTTAATAGAAGCAATCATTTGTAACGCTTGAGCCTCTGTAATTGGTGCAGGCAAGAAAACAACATCCTCAAGCACTTCCGTAAATACCCCACCGATACCAAACATGATTGTCGGTCCAAATGTAGGGTCGTTAATGGCTCCAATAATCACCTCAACTCCTTCATCTGCCATTTCTTCAATCATCATTCCTTCGATAAGATGTTCGATATGATGATGCTTTATTCTATTAATCATGCCTTCATAAAATTGAAGTAACTCTTGTTGACTGTTGATTTTTGTTTGAACCAACTGATAGTCTGATTTATGAGTAATCTCCTTCGAAACCCCTTTTAAGACAAGAGGAAAAGAAAGACTATGCTCATGCAGATCTTCTTGATTACGAACAAAAGAACCTTTAGGCACTTTTATACCAATCGATTGTAATAGTTGCTTCCCTTCCCATTCATTTAGTTTTTCATTAACGATCATGGGTGTCTGCTTACGAATTTCTTTTCTCATTTGACCGTCAGTTTGCTTTTCTGCCGTATAGTAATTTACGACATGTGCAAGGGCATTAATGGTCCGTGTGGGTGTAGGGATCCAAGGAATACTTTTTTCCTTAAAGACCGCCTTTTTTGTTTCTTCCTGTATACCAGACCAACAAACAACAACGGGCTTATTTGCTTGTTTAATCAACTTACTAAGTTTGTCGATAATAGGTGTAAATAAATGATCCGTCATTTGAATATAAAACACGATGGTTTGCACTTCAATTGCTTCAACTAACACAGTTAGAGTATCAAGTATTTGTTGAGGATCTTGATTCACTTGTGCCGTCATATCAACTGGGTTTTTAATAGAAGCAAAAGCTGGAAGAGTTTGTGATAATCTCTCTTTCGTTTCTGCTTTTAAAGTGGCAAGTTTCATTCCTTTACGTTCACATTGGTCAGCCATCATTATGCCTGCACCACCTGATTGTGTGACGATAACCGCCCCTCCGTCTTTAGAGATATTTTTAGCATAATGAAACAGTGATAATGTATCAATTAATTCTTCCTCATCATCAACGAGAACCACATTGTTTGCAGCAAAATAACATTGATAAATCTTCGCATTTCCTGCTAATGATGCGGTATGCGAACTAGCCGCATCCGCCCCGATAACTGACGTGCCAACTTTCATTAATACTATTGGTTTATTATTTTCATGACTTGCCTTTATTGCACGATTCATTTTAGTTATATTTCTTGCTCCCTCTAAATATCCACCAATGACTTTTATGTCAGGACTTTTAGCAAAATAATCAATATACTCAAAGAAATCAACCGTGCTTTCATTTCCGCTAGATACAAAAGCTTGAAATCCGATACCCATTTCAGTTGCTAATGTATGAGTTAAAGAACCCATTGCTCCGCTTTGTGTAACGAATGCAATCGCTGCAGGATCACATGCTTTTAAACTGGAAAAGGAAGCAATCATCTGTTTATTTAAGTTAAATAACCCAAGAGAATTTGGACCGCAAATCGGCAAATGGTTTCCTTTTGAATACTCCCTTATCTCTTCCTCCAACTTCTCTCCCTCTCCACCTATTTCTGTAAATCCAGAACTAAAAATCAATATACTTTTTACCTTCTTCGCATGTAATTGTTTAATAATAGATAATACACTTTTAGCTGCTACACAAATCAATGCTAAGTCAATATATTCAGGTAGTTCTTCTATCTTCTGATAGCATGGAAAACCTAATATCTCTTCATATTTTGGATTTACAAGATAAACTTCACCTTGATAGCCTACCTCTTTTAAATTCGCTATCGGTTTATAGCTGATTTTCGTTTCGTCTCCACTAGCTCCAATAATAGCTATTGCGTTTGGTTCTAACATTGGTTTAAGGTCGTCACTCGTAAACATATATTCAACCTCCTCTTAATACATATTTTTAGGCAAAAACAGAGCAATATCAGGAAAAAGATAGAGAATAATAATTAATAGGAAAATGGGAATCAAAAATAAACTTGTTCCTTTAAAAATTTGTTCTAAAGAAAGGTCAGGGGCTGATCCTCTTAGTACAAAACAATTCATGCCAACAGGAGGTGTGATCATTGCCATTTCCATCACCAAAACAATAATGACACCGAACCAAATTAAATTCATATCCATCGCTAGAATAATCGGTAGAATAATCGGTACTGTAACAACAACCATAGCAAGAGCATCCATCACCATTCCTAATAAAATGTACATAAGAATAATAAGCACAAATAATAGAAAAGGGGGAACTGAGATAGATTCGAAAATATCCGCTAATAGAAAAGGTAATCTCGTAATTGTTAGGAAGTAATTTAAGATAAATGCCATAATAATTATGGCAAATAAAAATCCTGTTGTTTTTAAAGTAGCAGATAATGCTTTAACAAATGACTGAATCGTTAATTTCCTTCTGATTAATGCAAAAATAAACGTAAAGAATGCCCCAATCCCTGCTGCTTCAGTTGGGTTAAACCAGCCGATATACATCCCCCCAATCACAATGCCAAATAACAAAATAATCCATATTGTAGATTTCAATGCGATGAAACGATCCTTCCACTCCACCTTTGTATGAATCATTGGTGCTAACTCTGGCCTTACAGAAACAGCCACAAATACAGTAATCATATATAAGATGATAAGCATCAGCCCCGGTATAATGCCAGCCACTAAAAGCTGTCCAATAGATTGTTCAGTCATCATCCCATATAGAATAAACAAAGTACTTGGTGGAATGAGCACACCCAATGTTCCTCCCGCGACAATCGTTCCTCCGGTTAATGATTTGTTATAACCAGCCTTTAGCATTTCCTTTGATGCAATTACACCCATTGTGGCAGTATTTGCAAGGCTTGAACCTGAAGCGGCCGCAAAAACAGCAGAAGATGCAATTGTCGCCATCCCAAGTCCACCTCTTAATCTACTAAGCCAAAGTCTGAAAGTATTAAAGAGCTCTGTACTAATTCCACAGATAAATAATAATTCTCCCATTAGAACAAACATAGGGATAGTGCTTAACGTATAACTAAAACTATGATCCCATGTCACTGTTTCAACAACTGTGGCTAATGCCGTCCAACCTTTCAAATAAAAGATTCCTAGTACGGCTGGTACAACCATTGCGATAGCAATGGGTACTTTAAAAAACATTAAAACAAACATGATCAAAATAACGATAACGCCAAACCATTCAACCGGCATGTTCATCACCTCCTGTATTTTCATAATTTAATGAAAAGATGAGCTTGAGCATTCTTAGAAAAGCCTCAGCTCCCCACATGAGAAAGCCGAATGTAATGATATAATCAAAGGGATAAAACGGGATTTCTAAAAGAGTAGTAGATATAGGCATTGTTAGTTGATGAAAGATCCCGACATGAAGATATATATAGGCAATGAGGATGGTAATAATAAATGTAAGAAAGGCGCCAAATATCTCTAAGACGCGTTGCCACTTATATGAAAGTCTGCTTGTGATAATATCTATGGTAATATGTCCGTTTACTTGTTCTGTATAAGCCAAACCACACATGATTAGCACTACCATACCTAATTGAACAATTTCGATATCACCGATAATAGGTGAAAATAATATCCGACTAATTACAGCAAAGGTAATAAATATCATCATCAGTGTCATCGTTGCTAACGCAATATATTTTGTTATTGCTGTTAAAAAGTGTATGACCTCTTCCAGCTTTCTCATGCATTCCACCACCTTAACTGTTTTAATTTTCAAATGGTAAAGGGTAATCTTCTTCACGGAGAATTTCAAAAAAAGCTTCGACCATTTCTTCTCCATCATATCCACGTTTATTTGCATCTTCTATCCATAACTCCCAAGCACCTTTACCTGCTTCACGATACTTAATGTCTTCTTCTGTAGAAAGTTTAATATATTCGCCTCTTTTTTCAACTGCTTTCTCTAACTGCTCATTAGAAGCAGCTAACTCTGTAACATAACTCTTTGTAAACATTTCTGATAACGCAGGATTCAATTCTTCTGTAAATATTTTTTGTAAATCTGGCGGGAGCTGATCATAGAAGTTTTTATTCATTACAGGAATGAGTGGGTTCACGAGTACTGACATTTGTGTAATATAAGGGGCAGGTTCATAATACCTTACTGCTTCACCACCAATAGGTGTATAAAATGCGGTATCAATCATCCCCTTTTCTAATCCTTCGTATATGCCTTCAGATGTGATCGATACTGGCGTTCCTCCTAATGATTGAATAAAGGCATTTTCGCCTTTTCCGCTCATTCTCATTTTTTTATTCTGTAAATCTTCCATTGTGTGAATAGGAGTGGTAGAAAATAAATCATAGGCATCTGTTGATGTTGGTGGCATAAGGATGACATTATCTAACCCTTTGTCTGCAAATCGATCTTCGAATTTACTTAAAACTTTGTTTGCCTCAACAGGTCCTTGTAATGCAAATGGTAAACTACCGATTGTATAAGGAAAAAAAGGGGTATCATAAAAATAGTTCGTTACGAGAAGACTTACATCATAGAGCCCTCCTTTTATATCTTGATAAACAGAGCTAGACTTTCCTAAGGCACTCCCATGATAAATATTGACTTTAACTCTTCCATTCGTCTTTTCTTCCACCATCTTTTTCCATGGCTCCCACGCATTATAAGCATAGTGATGTGTAGATGGCTGCCAATTATTTATATCCATCACATACACCTCATCGGAAGCGCTTTCATTGGATGTCTGTTGACTACAGCCATTTAATAAAATACATACAAAAAATAAAGTCAATAGAAGAATCTTTTTCATTGGAAACACCTCCATTATTGTGCATAATCACACTTTCCACTTGGCTAACGAACCAATAACTCCCTCTTTTCTCAGTTGATCAATCTCTAATTTTTGATACCCTAATGCATGTAGAAGTTCTTCTGTATGTTGTCCTAAAACAGGTGGCCCTGCTTTTGTTTTAACATTTAGCGTAGAATTTTTGAGTGGACTTTTCACCAATTTAATATGTCCAAGCTTTACATGGGAAACTTCTTCTACAACTTCTCTCGCCTCAACTTGAGGATGTTGAAAAACTTGTTCAATATTATTTACTGGTCCAGCTGGAACACCTACTTGTGATAATAGAGTGAACCATTCATCTGCCGTTTTGGTTATCATCATATCTGCGATCTTTTTTGTTAACACTTCACGGTTAGTTACTCTGGCTTGATTCGTTTTAAACCTCTCGTCCCCAATCCATTCTTCATGATTTAAAACAACGCAAAAATTCGCAAATAATTTATCATTACCACAACAAACCATTAATGGACGGTCACTGCATTTAAATACTTGATAAGGAACAATATAACTATGATCATTGCAAACTCTTGTTGAAACAGTACCTGTATTTAAATAACTACTTGCTACATTGGCAAGTGCACTTAATTGTACTTCAAATAGGGATAGATCAATATATTGTTCCTTTCCTGTTTGATCTCTTTGTCTTAGTGCTGCTAGAATCGCTATTGTTACATATTGTGACGTCATAATATCGACTAGTGGAAGTCCCACTCTTGTCGCCTCGCCCTCTGAAAATCCAGTAACTTCCATTAAACCACCTATCGCTTGCATAACAGGATCAAATCCCGGTTCCCCTTTATACGGTCCCGTTTGCCCATATCCGGTAACCGAACATAATATAATATCTTTTTTTACCTTTTTAAGTTGATCTAGGTCGAGACCTAACTTTTTCAAAGTACCTGTTTTAAAGTTTTCTAAGACAATATCTGCCTCTTGTACGAGCTTTAGAAAGATATCCTTCCCTTTTTGATTTTTCAAATCCAACTCGACTGATTTTTTATTACGATTAGCGGTAAAATAATACGTACTTTCTCCACCTATGAAAGGAACCCAATCTCTCATACTATCTGTACCGTTCGGTGCCTCTATTCTGATGACATCAGCACCTAAATCTGCTAATATCATTGAACCCCCAGGTCCTGCATATACACGAGATAAATCCAATACTTTAACGCCTTCAAGTGGTTGCCTTTCACTCATCGACTACACCCTCACCTTTTGAATATCACTACTTAAAGAATACTTTCTTTCGATATGATGACGATTAGCATCCTTTTCCCCTAAGGCATCATTGGCAATCAGTATACGTTGAATATTTGCCGACCCTTCACCAAAGTGAAGCATATTCGCATAGTTTACATACTTCATAATCGGATATTCATCTGCGATACCATTGCCACCAAATATCTCTAACGCACTTCTTGCAGCTTTGGTAGCTACTTCGGAAGCAAAATATTTTGCGTATGCACTTTGTCTAGTCGCCGCTTCGCCTTTATCTTTTAAGTAAGCGCTTTTATACGTAAGCAATCTTGCAGCCTCTGTTTCTACTACCATATCCGCAATCAAATGTTGAATCATTTGATATTGACCAATCGGTACACCACTCACTTCTCGTTCGTTTGCATAAGATATCGACTCATCAATACAACCTTGAGCAATGCCAACCAATCGTGAAGAAACCGTTAAGCGTCCATAATCAAGGGCGTTCATCGCAATTTTAAAGCCTTCTCCCTCTTTCCCTAATAATTGACTTTTGGGGATTCGATAATCCTCTAAAAATACTTCACAGCTTCTTGTCATAAATCCTAGAGAGCTGATTTCGATTGGTTTTGCATAAAACCCTGGTACATTAGTCTCAATAATAAATGCAGAAATGCCCTTATGACCAGCTTCTGGATTGGTTCTCGCAAACAACACACCTACATCTGCCTCATTTGCAAAAGTAATCCACATTTTTGATCCGTTCAGTACGTACTCATCACCATCTAAAACAGCCGTTGTCTTCATTGCTCCAGCAGGATCTGAGCCACCACCAGATTCAGTAAGAGCGAACATACCAATTTTCTCAGCCTTTATTAGAGAAGGAACATATTTTTCAATTTGCTGCTTATTTCCCCAATTTAATATTGTAAAAGGACAGGTCATTGCTTGCATATTAAAGGCATAACCTAACGATGGATGTGCTTTCGATATTTCTTCAGCAATGATAGCTAAATTAAGAAAACCTAATTCAGACCCGCCATATTGCTCAGGAAAACAAGCACCAAAAAAACCTAGATTCCCCATTTTTTCAAAAATATCTTTCGGGAATAATTGATTTTTCTCATAATATTTAATGTGGGGTGACACTTCTTTTCGGACAAACTCCTTTACCATTTGTAAGACTTGTTGGTTTTCACTTGTATATTCGAACTCCATCTCTCCACACCACCTAATTAGAATTTTCTGAATTCATTAATTATACTATTATATATATTAATAATATTCAATATTTTATTAATAAAATAGATAATTTGTTTGGGATAATGGATACAATTGATAGACATGTGAGACTTTGTCCTTTTTAAGAATAGTAATAAATGATTAAAGAGTTGATCTTTCTTGTTGAAACTTCTCTCTTGCTTGTATATACCAGTCATTACCTAAAGAATCGATAATCACTGTAGCTGGAAAATGTTCTACTGTGAGCCTATATACTGCCTCTGGACCTAACTCAGGAAATGCCACAACCTCAGCCTCTCTAATAGCCGTTGAAAGAAGTGCACCGGTTCCCCCTATTGCTGCTAAATAAACCGCTTTGTTTCTTTTTATACTTTCCTTTACTTCTTCATTTCGATATCCTTTTCCAATCATTCCTTTTAAGCCATGCTCTAATAATAATGGTGTATATTTATCCATTCTGCTACTAGTAGTTGGACCAGCGGAACCAATCACTTGATTAGGTTTTGCTGGGGTCGGACCAACGTAATAAATAAAAGCATTTTCTAACGTGAATGGGACCGTTTCTTGTTGAGATAAAAGATCATAAATTTTTTTGTGGGCTGCGTCTCTCGCTGTATATATTAAGCCAGTTAATTCGACTTGCTGCCCGGCCCTTAATGTTTCCAACTCTTCTGGTTTTAAGGGTAGTGATAATTGCTTTTTTTCCAATTTTATCAGCCTCACATTCTCAATTCTTTATGTCTTGACGCATGACAATTTAAATTAACAGCCACAGGAAGTGCAGCGATATGACATGGTTCTAACTCGATCTTTACATCTATGGCAGTTGTATCCCCACCTAATCCTTGAGGACCAATCCCCATTTCATTCATGTTCTTCATTAAATCTTTTTCTAATTGGGCAACTATTGGAGACTGATGATGTTGACCAATCGGCCTAAACAATGATTTTTTAGCTAAATAAGCGCAGCGTTCAAAATTCCCACCAATTCCAATTCCAACAACTAGAGGTGGACAAGCATTTGGTCCTGCATTTTCAACGGTTGTTAAGATGAACTCTTTTACGCCTTCGATACCATCTGCTGGGGTTAACATTTTAAGTGCACTCATATTCTCACTCCCTCCCCCTTTTGCCGACATATGGATAACGAGTTGATCTCCGGCTTTCATTTCGATGTGAATAATGGCAGGGCTGTTATATGTTTCAGATTTATCTCTTGTCAGGGGATTATTGACGATAGAATGTCTTAAATATCCGTCTTTATATCCTTTCATTACACCTTCATTAATGGCACTTGTAATTGTTCCACCTTTAATCAAACAGTCTTGACCTAATTCAACTATAAAAACGGAAACACCTGTATCCTGACACATAGGCACACGGTTTTCTGTAGCGATATTCGCATTTTCAATTAAACCTAACAGTATATCTTTTCCAATTGGTGATCTTTCTGTTTCTACCGCTTGTCGAAAAGCAGAAATAACGTCTTCGCCAAGGTCAAAGTTCGCTTCCTGACAAAGCTTCGCTACTTGTTCCACTATATGGTCATAAGCAATCACTTTCATCATCAAGCCTCATTTCCATTTACAATTGGGCTATTTACCAGTAGCCAATCCTTTATTTTTACATTTTCAATATTGTATATATCATCTACTCTATGATCTACATCTGTAATTTTATGAGCCACTAATGACTGGAACTTCTCAACCATTTGTTTTTTACTGGCAGGATTCTCTGGGTCTCCTTTTGGAAATTCAGTCGCGAAACGATAACTTTCTTTATTCCTTAAGACAATAGTTACCTTGGCACCCCATTGTTCTGGATAGGCATCCGTAAAATCCTTTGTTGATACTACTCGTACTTTATTCATCATTTCTCTAATTTCACTATTATTTAATGTTCTTTCATTAAAGTCTTGTAGAAAAGCGCTGCCTTTAAGAGCGATTAAGCTAACACAGAATTGTACACTAAATTTTGCTGCATAAATGGAACGAGGTTTGGGATTATCCGTTATATCTAATACAGTTTGATAGGTTTCTATGAGGATTTTTTCAATTTCAGTAGAGTCTATTGAATGTTTGTTCATCAATGTATGCACACAGTCCATACTCGGATGGGTATGACGACAGGAAGCATAAAGCTTAAAACCATTTTCCATTATTTTAAACTGCTCACCGAGTCCTTCAACAATCTTTTGTTCGTTGTACGAATCACTCATTGCCTTGAAAAAACCACGATCACCCTCTAATATCTTTGAGGCACCTGTAAAGCCTTTTTTTGCTAGTAGTGCTGCAAGTACACCATTATAGGATGCCTTTGCAGTATGAAGCTGTTTTGAATTGGCTCCGTCTTCAATAAATTCCCATAACCCCGCTGCCTGTGTCCCTGCATTCCCCAAAGCATGAACGATTTGTTGTTTATTAAGCCCTAATAACTTCGCTGCTAAAGCTGCTGCTCCGAAAGTGCCACATGTTGCAGTATTATGCCAATAATAATAATGACTAGGCGTAACCGCTTCCCCGATACGATAACAAACTTCATAGCCGATGACGATACTCGTAATTAATTCTTCTATTGATAAGTCATACGCTTCACACACAGATAAAGCAGCAGGAATCACAACTGTTGCTGCATGAATAATCGACCCTTTATGAATATCATCTAACTCCACTATATGGCTAGCAGCACTA
Source organism: Cytobacillus sp. FSL R7-0696 (assembly GCF_038006865.1). Taxonomy (NCBI): domain Bacteria; kingdom Bacillati; phylum Bacillota; class Bacilli; order Caryophanales; family Bacillaceae; genus Cytobacillus; species Cytobacillus sp. FSL R7-0696. Next base: position 4,214,972 of record NZ_JBBOWA010000001.1, read on the forward strand.
TGAATCATGGCAGCATTTGCAAGAGAAGTCCTTTCACCGGAAATAAGGGTTGCCTGTTCATTCCCTCCCATTTCAAATAACGTTTCTTTTAAAGCAACAACTGGTGGTTCATCTATGCCTGCTATTGCTGAACCGTACCAATCTAAAATACATACTTTCGTGAATTCAATCACATCTTTTGGTAAATCTTGATAGTCTAAATTAACTATATATTCTGAAATTTTCTCCGTTAAAGCCATTGTCCATTCACCCTTCCTTCGTTAAAGTAAACGTTTGCAAAAGATAAGGCAGCTCTGAAAAATTCGTGCTGCCTTCCTGATGAATCAATATTTATTTCATTCTTTCATTTTTTAAACTATGAATAAGTGATTCACCTGTTCTTAAAATATGATGAGACAAAATCTCACCTGCATGCTCAAATCTTTTCTCTCTAATCGCTTTGATAATCTCCTGATGCTCTTCATTTGATGTAGCCGTCTGACCTGTAATAAAATGTGGGGTTTGTTGTGGTAGCCCATTCCATAGTGAGTCAATAAAACCATTTAATCTCTCCCAATGGCAGTGCTTTAATAATAATTGATGAAATTCTATATTTCTTTCAACAAATTCATCTACATCTTCACTATCTTCCATTAAATGAACAAGATTTATTAATCTCGTGATTTCAGTATCTGTAAGCAGCTTTGCACTTTGGATAAAAGCCATCTTCTCTAACTGTGCTCTTAAGGTGTACACCTCTTGTAAATCTGATAAATGAATCGTTTTAACAATAGCTCCTTTATGTGGTACTAGGGTAATTAAGCCTTCAGATTCTAATTTTCTCAATGCTTCTCTAATCGGCATTCTACTAACACCGAGTTTTTCTGCTAAATCTGATTGTTTTAATCGTTCACCAGGTTTAAACTGACCTTTTATAATTGCTTCTCGGAGAACATTACATACTTTTAAATGCAGTGTATCACGATTATCTAATTTCAAATCAACATCAATCGTCAATGATCACTCACCCTTTACTCCCTTTTAAAACAGGATACAAAATCCAATTACAATTGTCTATACTTTTCAGAAATTTATTTTAAAGAGTAGTAAAACTAAGTGTTCGATGACAAAGGGTCAGCTAATACTAGCGTATCAAACATTTGACAGTTCAAAATATAAAGTGTCATCACTTTGATTCATTACTCTCACTATTTAACTGTAGTAATTTCTTAGCCTGTTTATAAACGGGATAATCCACTAAACGCCCATTCACATTAATTGATGCTTTTCCCTCTTTCTCAGCGTTTTCGAACAGTCTAATCACTTCTTTAGCCTCATAAATACGGTTGTGATTCTCTTGATGATACACATCATTGATTCGTACGACTTGCTTTGGATGAATCGCTAATTTACCAGCAAAGCCTAGTTTCCTGCCATGGGTTGTTTCTTTAATGAGATCATTGCTATTCTCTAAATGAAGGAACACGGAATCAATAGGTGGTAGTGTTTTAGCTGCTGCTGAAGCGTTTACTAGTTGCGAACGTGCGTATAATAACTCTTCCCTCCCCTCTCCTACCTCAATATTTGTATCTAAACAATAATCAACCGCACCAAAAGCCAGTCTTTCAACGGTTTCTGTTGCAGTGGCAATGTCAAATGAATAATGTATCCCTTTTGCCGTTTCAATTAAGGGAATAAGAGCTATCGATTCGTCTGCCAAATAAGTAGCTATCTCCTTTATCATGTTTTTATCTTCTGTTTTTGGGATAAATAGTCCCCGTGGCTTACATACTTTAACTAATTGAAGATCATGATAAAAATACGGACTTTCACTATCATTAATCCTAATATATACCCTTTGCCTATCCCATTCATTAAGTTCACTCATATAACCAGAGACCTTCTCTCTGGCTACATGCTTTTTGGAATGGGCAACAGAATCCTCTAAGTCTAGTATGATGGCCGATTGTTTAATTGTTAAAGCCTTATTTACCATCTTGGTAGAAATCGCAGGTACGAATAAAAAACTAAACATTTGATTCATCAAATATCTTCAACCTCCCTACATTCAGCCAATATTATTTTGTAATTGAAGACAAATCTTATTTGTCACTTCATCAGTCGTAGCATTTCCGCCAATATCTCTCGTCTTTACCCCTGCATCAGTAACTTCTTCCATTGCTCGTAAGACCTCTCTAGCTAGTGCTACTTCACCTAAATGATCTAACATTAACGAGGCCGTCCATATTTGCCCGATTGGATTGGCTATCCCTTTACCATAAATATCTGGCGCTGAACCATGTACAGGCTCAAACATAGACGGATATTTCCCATTTATATTGATGTTTCCAGCAGGAGCTATACCAATACTCCCCATAATCGCTCCACCAATATCAGTTAAAATATCTCCAAAAAGATTACTAGCAACGATCACATCGAAATCGCTCGGTTTGGAAACAAAAAAAGCAGCTAGTGCATCAATATGCACAGATGATGTACGCACTCCTGTATAGCGCTCACTCACATCTTTAAACACTTCATCCCAAAATGGCATCGAATGGACAATACCGTTAGATTTTGTAGCTGAAGTGACATGACCCTTACGAAGAACAGCTTGTTTAAACGCATAATCCATTACTCTTTCCGTTGCTTTTTTCGTAAAAATGGCGTTTTGGATAGCGATTTCGTCTGTTCCTTTATGTATCCTCCCACCAGATTCACTATACTCACCCTCACTATTTTCACGTACAACGAGAAAATTAAATGCCCCTGGATCAACGAGAGGGGAGGTTAGCCCTTTGAATAATTTTGCTGGCCGGATATTAATGGTCTGCTCAAATTCTCTCCTAATGTGAATAAGTAAACCCCATAATGAAATATGATCGGGAACTTTGTTCGGATCTCCTACTGCCCCTAAAAAAATCGCATCAAAATTCTTCAGTCGCTCTAGACCGTCATCACTCATCATTTTGCCATGTTTGAGATAATAGTCGCACCCCCATGGAAGTTCAGTTGTCTCTAATTGAATACCGCCATGTAAAGTCGCTGCTGTTTGGAGCACTTTAACGGCAGAAGGTACAACTTCTTTCCCTATACCATCACCAGGAATCACTGCTAAATCATATCTTTTCATCATTTTTACCTCCTCTTTGTTGTCATTGTGATATATTTTCATTTCTTTACTGCCTTTAATAAATCCTTTTCTTTTTTCAAATATTAAGTAAAGTCTTTTTACTAAGTAATCATTAGATCGCTTTATTTTAAAGAACATCAAGTTATTTCTTTTTCATTTTAAGCAAGAATGTTTTAAATATCTAACCAATCTCATCCTTTAGGATATACTAAGGTTGTACATAAAGATTTATCATAAATGTAAAAGGGTGGTTATATTTGCAAACAGCGATTTCATTTCAAAATGTACATTATCACACTGATTCATTATCAATTATTAAAGACATAACAGGTACTATTTCTTCCGGGAATATAACGACCGTTGTCGGTCCATCAGGCTCGGGCAAATCTACACTATTCTATTTATGTAATGGAATGAAGTCAGCCTCATCTGGAGACATTTTCATTCATGGTGAGAATATTTCGACCATTACACCAACAGTTCTACGTCGTAATGTAGGAATAGTTCTGCAAAAAGCCATTATGATAGAAGGGGATGTCTATGATAATTTATCGTTGCCACTAACCCTAAATGGAAAACAGTTATCAAAAGAAAAGGCGATCGAAATGCTTAATTTGATTGGATTGAATGAAGAATTCCTTCACCGCAAAGCAACAGACCTTTCTGGAGGGCAACAACAAAGGGTGTCTATCGCGCGGACATTACTGAATGAACCAGCAATATTATTGTTAGACGAAGTTACATCAGCCCTTGATCAAACTTCACAAAGGGAAGTGGAGCAACTAATTACAACGATTAATCAAAAGAGGAAAACAACCATTGTTTGGATTACTCATAATCTTGATCAAGCACTTCGTTTAGGGGATGAGACGTGGGTAATTATAGATGGCAAACTAGCAGCATATGGAAAAAGCACTGAAATTGTTTCATCCTCAAATGATAAGGTCAAGCAGTTCTTTGAAGGTGGTGAGGAAAAATGACTTTTTTTCAATTATCTCTGACATTAATATTTGTTCTTATTCCTATTCTCTTATCTAAAACATTCAGGCTAGGTCTTGAAAAAGATGTCTTGATTGCGACCATTCGATCAATCATCCAACTTCTTGCGGTCGGTTACGTGTTGCAATTCGTTTTTGATTCAGAAAGCTTTTTCTATATCTTTTTAATGATTATTCTCATTATTACTGCTGCCGTACATAATGCAAGAAAAAAAGGTGTGATGATCAAAGGCATTACATGGAAACTTATTCTTACATACTGCTTTATCGAAGTGTTGACCCAAAGTGTCCTTATTAGTCTTAAAATTATTCCAGCAACTGCCCAATACATGATTCCAATTAGTGGAATGATTATTGGTAATGCGATGGTACTATCGATATTATTTCTCAATCGATTTACCGCAGAAATTGAAAACAGAACAGGAGAAGTAGAGCTTCTGCTATCATTGGGGGGTACACCGAAACAAGCTATTCACCGTCAGTTAATGACAAGTATTCGCGCAAGTACAATACCGACAATAGAAAGTCAAAAAACAATTGGGCTTGTACAACTGCCTGGGATGATGAGTGGACAAATAATCGCAGGCGCTGATCCTGTGCAGGCTGTCATGTTTCAATTGTTGATTCTGTTTATGTTGCTTTCTTCTGCTGTTATCACGAGTATTATACTTGGATTCCTATCCTATCCAACAATGTTTAATGAAAGGATGCAATTTGTGACACATACGCCAAATAAAACGGAATGATATCCTTTATAAACGCGGACAAATGGAAATTTGTTCGTGTTTTTCGTTTTAATAACTCTTTGCTCTTTTGCATTATTTTTTATTTCTAAAATAAAGCAAAGATGTTTTAAGGGAAGCGTAACTACCAATAGCCCCATAACCGTAAAAGTAACCCATAAAGACACCTGCAATGAGATCCCCTCTATGACTTATAAATATTGATACAATTAACCCAATAAGTATAGCCACTGTCGGCACATAAGGTTTACTAATTCCTAGAAAATATTTTAACACTTGCGTAAGGATCATCACTATGGGAATAGCGATGATAGCATCCCAAAAATTTGTATGTATGATTGGAAATTCCATATCTTATTGCTCCTTTCATTTTTTAAACCAACAACATTATTCTCTATTATTCTTCATCATTGCTGAAATACTCTTAAATAAGGATAAACCTCATGAAAATTGGTTACATTATAATTGAACAATTCAAGTGTATAGCAAAGGAAAATAATCATTTAAAAGGTTTTACTATACAGATTTACATAAAGTTCTATATTACCCAAGATGATAAGGCGAATGAAAGCCTAGTCTATCGCATTAATTCATCATGTCAAATGGAGGCGAATCTAGATGGCTATTAAAAAGAATATGGAGTTTAAAATTAAAGATGGTTTTTTACCTAACTTATATTTGTCAAAATCTTTGAAGGTTTTGGATGTAAGTGATAGTAGTATTATTATTGAAATGGGATCTTCACAAAGGCGTGGTGTTTTCCCGCCAGAGAACTTCAATTATTGGATTAACAAGGGGATTTTAATTGCCGTAAAAGATCATCAAAAGCGTATATCATAAAATTTTATACATACTTTATTACCGTCATCATACCTTTGATAATGGAGGTGACTGTAGTGGAGCGAGAAGGCAAAAAGCCAGAAAATAAAAAAACGAAACAATTAGAAGCATTCATACGTGAAAATAAAAATCAACCGTTAACAACTAATGAAGGGGTAAAAATTGCGAATGACGAAAATACTCTAACAGCTGGTGAACGCGGTCCCACCTTGATGGAGGATTTTATATTTCAGGATAAAATGGCTCATTTTGATAGAGAGCGTATTCCTGAGAGAGTAGTTCACGCGAGGGGATTTGCTGCACATGGGGTTTTTCGCGTATATGAATCGTTAGAAGATATAACAATGGCTCATTTTCTTCAAGATCCTAGTTTAGAAACACCTGTATTCGTCCGTTTTTCTCAGGTGGCGGGCTCTAGAGGGGTAAATGAAACGAACCGAGATGTGCGGGGATTTGCGACAAAATTTTATACAGAAGAAGGCAATTTTGACCTGGTAGGGAATAATATTCCCATCTTCTTTATTCAAGACGGGATTAAATTTCCAGATCTCATTCATGCAGTAAAACCAGAACCGCATAATGAAATTCCACAAGGTCAAACAGCTCATGACACTTTTTGGGATTTCATTTCGAGCAATGAAGAATCTGCAGCAATGATGATGTGGATTATGTCCGACCGAACCATTCCCCGTAGTTTTAGAACGATGGAAGGCTTCGGCGTCCATACATTTAGACTGGTTAATAAAAATAACGAAGCGAGATTTGTTAAATTTCATTGGAAGCCTGTACTTGGACTGCACTCGTTAATTTGGGATGAAGCACAAAAACTTGGCGGAGCAGATGCCGATTTTCACCGCAGAGATTTATGGGAAAATATCGAAGAAGGTCATTTTGCTGAGTATGAATTAGGCATACAAGTCATTAATGAAGAAGACGAATTTAAATTCGACTTTGATATTCTAGATGCGACTAAATTATGGCCAGAAGAGCTTGTTCCCGTACGGAAAATAGGTAAAATGACATTGAATCGAAATGTTGATAATGTTTTTGCCGAAACAGAACAAGTTGCTCTTCACCCTGGTAGTATCGTCCGTGGTATTGACTTCTCTAATGACCCCCTACTACAAACGCGTATTTTTTCCTATTCAGATACACAAATATATCGTGTAGGAACAAATTTTCAACAAATTCCTATTAATCGTCCTGTTTGTCCATTTCATAACAACCAACGAGACGGTGCAGCCAGATATATTATCGATAAGGACAAAGTCGCTTATCACAATAATTCCTTGCAAAACAATACACCTTATGAAGTACCCCCAGCAAGAGGCGGGTTTCTCACATACCCTTCTGAAGTTGAAGGCATGAAAGTTCGAAAGACTGCTCCAAGTTTTACAGACCACTTTTCTCAGGCGAGGTTATTTTGGAATAGTATGAGTGATGTTGAAAGGAATCATATTTTCTTAGCTTTTAGCTTTGAATTAGGTAAAGTAAAAAGTAAAATGGTCAGGCAAAATGTAGTCAACCTTATTGGTCATATTAGCCACGATCTGGCCACATCCGTGGCACATAAAATTGGTGTCCAGCCACCAAATGTGAAAGAATCATCGGAAACTGCGTCCTCTAAAGCACTTAGTATGGCAAACACCACTTTTTCTCCAGCTACGTTAAAGGTGGGAATCATCGTAGCTGACCAATATGATGCAGCTATTGTACGTCCATTATTACAACAGCTGCTCGCTGCAAAAACTCGCCCGTTCATTATTAGTGAAACACAGGAAACATTGAATGGAACTGATGGTAGTACGCTTCAAGTCGACGATTCCTTTTTAACAGGTTCTCCCCTGGTTTATGACAGCCTATTTGTCGTATCTGGAAGAGGAGCTACACCTCACTTTAATCAAAAAGCAAAGAGCTATATAATTGAACAATTTAATCATTATAAACCGATTGGCTCTTCTCGAAGTGGCATGTACTTAATCCAAGAAGTTGGAATTATTAATAAACCTGGAGTAACAATCACAAACGGCCCTTTTAAAACTTATATACAAAATGTAGGTAAACAAAGGTTTTGGGAACGAGGATAATAGACAAAATACACCAGCATCAACCACCTTTGTGACCCATTTTACATTAGACCACTTTTGTAGTGGTCTTCCCTTATGCTATCTATGCCTGTACTTCATTGTAATCTGTGCAAAAGATGAACATGGGTACGAATATCGTATTGAATGATAAGCACTCCTAAGACTTTTTCATTTGATTTTGATAAAAAGAGTACCTAGCGATCTTTGCTCTACTTCTTTCTCCCACATCTCATTCCTTATTAGCCATACTGCTGCTAAACAAACAAAAAAATAAACACTCTTGAATCGTATAGACACGAGACAAGAATGTTTATTTAAAGTGCTCTATCATATTATTTAACTGTTTTAGCTTTGTTCCCAAAAATCTCTTTTTCTAATCTTCTACCTGTTGGTGTGGCCGCTAACCCACCTTCAGCCGTTTCTCTTAACGCAGAAGGCATCGTTTGACCAATTCGGTACATGGCATCAATCACTTCATCACATGGAATTCTACTTGTGATCCCTGCTAATGCCATGTCTGCTGCTGTCATCGCATTTGAAGCACCCATTGCGTTTCTTTTCACACAAGGGACTTCTACCAATCCAGCTACAGGGTCACATACTAAACCGAGCATATTTTTTAAAGTAATCGCCATCGCATGTGCTGCTTGAGAAGGTGAACCGCCTGCCATTTCTGTAATAGCTGCAGCTGCCATCCCACTCGCTGACCCCACCTCTGCTTGGCAGCCACCAGCTGCTCCGGAAATGGATGCATTATTGGCAACAATAAAGCCAAAAGCTGCGGATGTAAATAAGAATTCAATCATTTCCTCTCTTGTTGGATTAAGTACATCCTTAACGGCAAACAGCGTTCCAGGTACAACGCCTGCGGAACCCGCTGTTGGTGTGGCACAAATAGTTCCCATTGCTGCATTTACTTCATTTGTAGCAACAGCTTTGCTAACAGCATCCAGCAGTGTATGACCAGAAAGTGCTTTTCCACTTTTTATATATTTTTGTAATAAAACCGCGTCTCCTCCTGTTAACCCAGAAACAGAAGTTACACCATTTAAACCTCTCTCTACTGCTTGTTCCATAACGGTGAGATTACGATCCATTTGGGCAATAATATCTTCACGTGTGCGCCCTGATACTTTAACTTCTTGGCGAATCATCACTTCTGCAATTTTGATTTGCTCTCTTTCTGCTATTTCTACTAATTCTGCCGCGTTCTTAAATAACATATACATCCCTCCTACATGCTGTCATTAATCCACCATCTTGATGACTTGAGTGATATGTGGTAACTGAGCAATTTCGTCCATTAAGTTTTGATCAATATTTTGGTCTACTTCAATGACCATTAATGCCATTTTCCCTTTTTCTTTTCTTGACACTTCCATATGACCGATGTTTATTTCATGTTGTGCTAAAAGGTAAGTAACTTTTGAAATTACACCAAATTGGTCATTATGGACCACTAAGATAGCAGGATGTTCACCTGTAAGTTTGAGCGCAAATGAATTTAATTCAATTATTTCAATAGAGCCTCCACCAATGGAAATACCAACTAGCTCCATTTCTTTATCATCATCAAACAATTTAATGCGCACAGTATTTGGATGATCAACAACTGCTTCTTCAACAGAAAACACGATTTCCATTCCCAGTTGCTCGGCTAATTGAAGCGATCCAGGGATGCGTTCATCAAACGTATCGTAATCAAGAATTCCCCCTACAATTGCCACATCTGTTCCATGTCCCTTATACGTTTTCGCAAATGAACCATAAAGATATATTTCCGCCTTCGTTGGCTGCCTGCCAAATAAGGTCCGAGCTACCCTTCCAATTCGAGCAGCCCCAGCTGTATGTGAGCTAGAAGGTCCGATCATAACTGGGCCGATAATATCAAATGCTGATCTATATTTCATATATTATGCTCCTTTATCATTAACTGACTCTTTATCTTAAACATACTCATGCGTGTTTTCGTTCTCATTCTCATTCATCACTTTTATTTTTTGTAAATAATTATAAATAGTAAACTTAGAAACTCCTAAAATAGAAGCAACATATTCATTGGCTCCTTTAATTAAGAAGGTCCCTTTTTCCTCTAACTTTTTCACTGCCTCAATTTTTTCATCAATCGTCATACTTGCAGGTGCTTTTTTATACGGTTGAAGGACTTGTTCCACCATTTCGTGAACAATATCCTGTACGGATGTAAAGAAAGTTTCATCCTTTGTATCTTCTTCATTAAAGTTTGTTAACGTTTCAAGGACACCACCAAATTGCATCATCAAGCTTATGTCGTAGTTCATACATAGCGCGCCAATAATTTTATTATGTTCATCACGTAAGAAAACGGTCGATGATTTCATTACATTTCCTTTTGGTGTCTGCGTTTTATAGTTGGCAAGATCCTCTGCTTCATGGTTACCCTTTGCTAATTCGTTCAAAACTAAATCCGTAATTGGAGCACCAATTGAACGACCAGTTACATTACCGGCAAGATGTATAAGCGATTTCTTAAAATCCGAGAAATCATGAACACCTACTTCACAATGAGGGCCAAACATTTTTACAAGCATATCAGCCGTTCTAATAGCAAAGTCAAATATATGTTGATCCTTCTTTTTCATCTTTGTCACATCCTATACTCTTCGAATGAAACCGTTTTCAAAATGGTTGTATTTCAAATCCTAATCATCATAACACACATAAACTATAATTAAAATATTTTTTTAATGCATACAATTTTTTTGTAATAACGTTCAAAAGTACGATAAACTAAGAACAAATAAAAATCCGCAAGTCTAAAATAGCTATTGTGCAAGTTTAAAAGACAGAAGATTATACCCTCTTTCGCTTGAGAAAGAAGAGGGCATTTGCCTTTCCTATTGACAACTCATCATTGGACTCTTCTCTGAATGCGATAATATAGCCTTGTGGAGACCTGATTTCTTTATTTTTGTGAAGCTCTCAGCTTGGGCTAATTCTATGAGTACGACATTGAAATGCTTTAAATCAATATCACCACTAAGAGTTTTTTCATTTTACACGCATCTGCCCAACAACAAATGAAAAGCGAAAGAACAAAAGTCCTCTCGCTTTATCATCAAACATTTCTTAAGACCAAATGAAGACGATTATTTCTCGTTTCTTGCTCCTCTTCATCAGCTAAATCGTATTTCTTTAATAAGTGAAATACATCGTTTAGGATTTCTTGGCTATGTTCTTCTTGGAAAAAAAGGTCGAACTTTGCATGCAAATCCTTAGGCAAATACGATTGCTGATCTATATACTTATTTTTTACATCAGTCATTGTGTGATCCAATTTGCATTCGCTCATCTTTTATCCCCCTTAATCAATTTCTCAATGTATGAAGTATAACATTGATTATAAGTTGTTTGCTATATTTTAACCCGAAGTCCACATTCAATACTTTAACTTTCCGCTTCACCGTCTTGAACATATTGATAGTCCTCACGATTGATAGGGGTAAACCCTGCTGGATGATAAAACCTTAATAAATCTTTTGTTAATATTTCATCTGAAAGATCAAGCTTTTCTCTTGCAGCTTGTGTCAGTTGATCAAACTCCTCCTCATACGATATCATTTTCCCGCTTTTACTATCATAAAAACGCCGATTAATCATACTTATATCATTCGAGACAAAGTCACCATTTCGCAATGGCGTAAGTTCGATATGACCTTTGGCTAATAAATCTGTTCCTAAACCTAAATAATGATTGGTTTCAACCCCTAATAAATGTAGAAGTGTAGGCCTAATATCTAATTGTCCGCCGATAGGTTGAGGATAATCTCCTGTTTTCACTCCAGGGATATGAATAAAAACGGGGACTTGTTGTAGTTTTAGACTTTCGATTGGCGTCATTTCTTTGCCGATAATCTCTGCCATCGCTTCATTATGATTCTCTGAAATTCCGTAGTGATCACCATAAAGGACAATAATAGAACGGTCATATAGACCACTCTTTTTCAAATCTGTGAAAAACTTAGATAATGCGGAATCTAGGTAATTTGCCGATTGGAAATACTGATTAACAACCTTATCATTTGTATTAGCTTGTGGGAAATTTGTATCCCATTCGTCCATTTCAAAAGGAAAATGATTGGATAATGTAATAAATTTTGCGTAAAAAGGTTCAGGTAATTCCTCTAATATGGGCATCGACTCTTCAAAAAAAGGTTTATCTTTCAATCCATAATTCTTCGTATTTCTCTCATTCATATCATAATATGATGCATCATAGAAACGGTCATAGCCTTGAGAACGATACATTTCATTCCGATTCCAAAATGTTTTATAATTCCCATGAAAGGAAGCAGATGTATAACCATATTCCTTTAATATTCCTGGTGTAGATTGAAAGGTATTTTGCGCTTTATTTACATAGGCCGACCCTTGCGGCATGCCATATAAAGAATTATCAAGAATGAACTCAGCATCCGATGTTTTACCTTGACCCGTTTGATTATAGATTTGATCGAAATAAAACGTCTCCTCATTTTCTACTAAAGAATTGAGAAAAGGTGTGACTTCCTTCCCTTCTATTTTCATATTAATTACAAAATCTTGTAATGATTCCATTGAGACTACTATCACATTGCGATTTTGCGCCAATTGAAAATAATCCTTAGAGGGCGAAACATAGCGATTTTGAATTTCTTTTTTAATCTTCACCACATCTCCGCTATCTGCCGTTGCTCTTTCACTCGTCGCATGTATATTTTGATAAATGTCAAAAAGTGTGAAATTGTATAATCCTAAATACTTAACTAAATAGGCGCGATCAAATGAGCGCTGAAATAACCCTGGTCGATCATTTTCTGCTAAAATGACATTTCCTATAACCATCATTACTCCAATGAAAAGGCCTATCAATGCCATTTTCATGCTTCGATTTCCAACAACCTTAACTTTAAATACGGTCAAAAGGACGACCAACACGATCAAATCTATAAAAAAGAGAATATCTATTGGCTGCATGAGAGCTAAGGCACTATTACTTAATTGCCCCCCATTTGTTCTTGTTTGCATTAAGACTGGTATTGTAATGAAATCATTGAAGAATCGATGGTATACAACATTTGCATAAAGAAGAATGGTTAAAAGAAGATCCATGATAAGTAAATAAATCATTTGTTTACGTTTATTAAAAATATACAAGATAAAAAATAAGCTAGCAGAACTTAAAATATGTGTAGCTAATATAATCATTTGGGTTCCCTGCTCAATATCCATTCGAAACTGTTTGTTATATGTAATCAAGAGCTTCATAACAAAACTACTTAATGCAATGAGAAAAATCGAATGAAATGAAATATATTTATTGTTACTTTCTTCCATGATAAAACCTCTTTCAAGTTCTTTTATAAATAAAAATATAATATGATATAAGCTTGCTCCTATTGAAGACGAAGACTAAAATAATAAAGTTTCAAAAATGCAGCTTTTTGATATCGTCCTGCTACACAAATAAAAATGAGAAAGCCTTCAAAGGTAAAGACCTTCGAAGGCTTTAAGTCATCATTAAACTACTGGTAACTCTACATAACTCACATTACATAACGGGATAATAATCTCGTCCGTTTCATTTGAATAATAACCAGATACGACACGAGCTAACACCAGTGAACCATCTTCTACGCGTAAAAGGACACCTGTTTGAGAAGAAAAGTTACTTACTACAGTGATTGTACGTCCGATGTAACCTTCTAGCTCTTCTGCAATAGTTGGTGCTAATCCAGAAAACCCTCTAGACAATATAAACCCTCCTTATCCTAAATTAATAACTGATTGAATATTTCTAAATGGAACAAAGAAAGTTGAAGTACCATCAGTAACAACAACATAGTCTTTTTTCACTGCTGCTAATACACCTTCAACTGGGCCACCTGTTGTTTCAATTTCTACAAAAGTGCCGACTAAGCGTTTTAATTCATTTCTTAGTCCTTCAAAATTACAGAAGTCATCACCACAGTCATTGTTATGAGATGGTTTTTCACAACCATCTAACCATTCTTTTTCCTTACCACCTTGGTAACGATATTTCTTCTTAGAGTCAGTACATAACATATTGTAATACCCTCCCTTCACTCCTTAATCACTAACTATCTTATGTCGTTTTCCTCAAACTGAATGGACGAGTTTCCCAGTACAAACGCCTTTTTTCTAACAATTCCTTAAACAATCCACATATAATGTAAAAAAACATGATTGGAAGTGTTAAGATGAAATCCATATTAATGGTAGCTGATCACTTAGGAGCAAACGGAACAGTAACTTATATATTTACAATTAGTAAAGCATTAAAAGCCATGGGTTATACGATTATTGTCATCGGGAGACCCGGCGTATTAGGAGACAATTTTAAGCAAGAGAACATTCCTGTCTATGAGGTTAATATCCCGACCACCTTTGACAAAAAATCTAATGAATTAGAAGCAAAAATAGAAGAAATCATTCATAACCATCAAATTGATCTCATTCATTGTCATCAAGTATATTCAGGTATTTTATTCCTTCATATGGCACAAAAACATAACATCCCCTATGTCTACACTCTTCATGGTCTATATAACCGAAAAGACGAGTTATTAAAAATACTTCCAAAATGTAACCAAATCATTACTGTCAGCCAATTCGTTCAAGAGCAATTGGTTCATCAATATAATCTGACATCTACCTTCATTCCAAATGGCATTGATGGAAATGATTATTTTTATCAATCTGATCTAACTGCAAGAAAAAACCTTCATATCCCAGAAACAGGATTTGTTGTCTTTTATGCCAGCCGGCTCGAATTTGATAAAGCAGATATTTGCATGCGTCTGTTAAAAGCCATTGAAGAATTGAGACAACCAAACCTATATGCACTTGTTGCTGGGGAAGGTTTTAGAACGAAACAAATTCATAATATGATTAAAGCGATGAATCGGAAAAGAGCAACACCGTACGTTCATTTATTAGGCTCACAACAAGATTTACGGCCCTTTTACTATTCCGTTAATGCGGTTGTAGGAACCGGAAGAACAGCAATGGAAGCGATATGCTGCGAAGTTCCTGTTATAGCAGCAGGAGCAAAAGGTTATAGTGGAATTTTGACAAAAGAAAACTGGGAAAAAATGAAATATGGTCATTTTGCTGATCATCATGCAGATCAACCTATTCATCAACGGAATATCAAAAATGACATCTTCCAATTAATGACTCATGAAAAAAACCTTGTAGAAATGAAAGAAACTCGTCAAGCATTATTAAAAGATTTTAACATTGCAAAAATCACAAAAGATTTAACTAGTTTGTACGTAAACATCCTCAATTAATGTTAAAATATGCTAAAAGAAACGAAAAAAGGAGGTGCAAGCTCCCCATGTCTAGAAAGAAAATCATATTTATTTCTTTCATGAGTTTAACAACGGTTTTCACCGCTATACTTATTTGTTTTGCGGTGCTAGAGGGAGTCACCTATCAAGCAGCTTCAAAACTGGCTGACACGCTGCAAGAAGAAGACATGCAAAAATTATTAAACGACCCTACAATCCTGTCATATATCAATGAAAAAGACGAGATTGCAACAATGAACTTAAGTAAAACGGACTTACCGATAAAAACGAAATCAGAAGCCATGACCAAAGTAACACAAACCTTCAGCAATCAAGACATCAAGGATCTTTCTACAAAACTAAAACATGGGTTAACGGAGAAAGATAAGGAAGAATTAATGGACACCGTTAATAAGCATTTTAGTGATGAAGAAATTCTTTCACTAAAAATACTTGCCATACAAGAGCATAAAAAAAGAGAATATCAATCACAAAAACAATAAAATGCCTGGCATGTTCAGACACACAAAAAAGGCGTATAATAATAGACAATTAAACATATAGGAGGCTCACAAATTTGACTCACTTTCAAACGAAAGAAACACTGCAATTATTAAAAGATTTAGTTTCCATCCCTAGTCCATCAGGGAATACATATGAAGTAATTTCATTCGTTGAGGAATATTTGCATGAACTTGGCGTACAAACAAGAAAAAATCGCAAAGGTGCTCTTATCGCAACAATTACTGGCAAAGACAATTCCCAACATAGGATGTTAACTGCACATGTGGATACATTAGGAGCCATTGTAAAGGAAATTAAGCCGAGTGGCAGATTAAAAATTGATCTCATTGGTGGGTTTCGTTATAACTCTATTGAAGGCGAGTACTGTCAAATAGAATCGTCAGATGGAAAAAAATATACTGGGACGATTCTCATGCATCAGACCTCTGTTCACGTATATAAAGATGCTGGGACAGCGGAAAGAAATATAAATAATATGGAAGTACGTTTAGATGAAGAAATACACTCCATTGAAGATGTTAAAAAACTAGGAATTGCCGTTGGAGATTTTGTTTCATTTGATCCACGAGTGGAAATAACCAACGCTGGATTTATCAAATCTAGACATTTAGATGATAAAGCAAGTGTAGCTATTTTACTGCAGTTAATGAAAGATATCGCTACTGCTCGTATTGAATTACCTTATACAACTCATTTCCTCATTTCAAATAATGAAGAAATTGGTTATGGAGGCAATTCAAATATCACTGACGAAACAGTAGAATATTTAGCTGTGGATATGGGAGCGATCGGTGATGGACAGGCAACTGATGAATATACGGTTTCTATATGTGCGAAGGATTCTAGTGGGCCTTATCATTATCAATTACGTAAACATTTAGTCTCTCTCGCAGAAGAACATCAAATCGGTTATAAAGTGGATATTTATCCATACTACGGTTCCGATGCATCTGCCGCTATTAGAGCCGGATTTGATATTATTCACGGATTAATCGGACCAGGAATCGATTCTTCTCACGCTTTTGAGCGCACGCATGAAAAGAGTATTCGCCAAACTTACGACTTACTTTATTATTATTTACTGTCAGAACTAGTTGGTTAAAGGATCAATCCTGAGTGTAATTGATATAACCCTACCTGCCAAAACATATTGTTTGACGGCAGGTATATTTTCTTCCTAATGCCCACCCCTTCTTAGCTCTGAGATTTTTTTTAATACATGATTTCGATACTGTCTCTTTATGAAGAGAACTTCTTGCTTTATTTCTCTTTGATGATGCACTGTCCCCATTTCTTCATGCACACGATAATTCACTAACTTTTCAGTAAGATAGTGAAATTCCTCACTTAGGCCAACCCGCAACCACATCTCATAATCATGTGTATATCGATAACTAACATCAAATGGACCAACTTCTCGTAATAAATCCATACGCAGCATAACTGTACAACCGTGAATAAAACATATATTTAATAAAGCTTTTAAAAAGTGGCTTCTCAATGAATAGGTTTGATTAAAATAAGCATCTATCTGTGAATCACTCTTTCCAATTGTCTCACAGCCGGTATAACAAGCTCTTACGCCATATGTTTCCATATACTTTACTTGTTTTTCTATTTTTGTTGGCTTATAGCTATCATCGGCACTAAGCCAACAAAAATATTTACCTGTTGCGATTTGACTTCCAGCATTGAGAGCTGTAGCTGTGCCTCCATTTTCCTTCCTTACATAAGTAACCTGTTTTTTATATGGTTCAAGTTTATCAAGATGTAATGTGGACCCATCATCGATGACAATAATCTCGATATTTCCATATGTCTGTGCAAGCAGACTTTCAATTGCCTCATCAATATAACGGCAATTATAAAAAGGGATGACTACTGAAACTTTATCCATAAATTAAATGCACTCCGTTCTTTCTTTCTAGACGTATTGTCCAAACCACATGTGAGACTTAAGCATATTTATAATATTAGAGGATAAATGTGATAGGAGGAGTACATCTTGAAAGTATTATTTATATTCTATGTACCAAGTGGAGGAGTCGAAACCTTAAATCGACAAAGAAGTATTGCTTTAAAGGAGGTAGGAATCACTTGTCATTTTCTATATTATGAAAACCGTAGAAATTATATAAATGAACACTATAATCCTGTATTTATTAAAAGTGATGAAGAAGAAATTATTACCCTTATAAAGAAACATCAATATGACGCCATTGTCATTACTTCCGATTTTAAAATGGTGCCTGCTATCAAAAAAAGTGGGTACAATGGTAAAATCTTTGTTGAAATCCAAGGTTATGGGTCGATACAACAAACAAGATATGGTTTTTCTATCGGTAAAACATTAGCAGAGAAAGATATTGATGGTTTTCTTAATCCAAGAACTCCCCATATTTCCACATTATTAAGTGAGATGTTCCCAAATGTTCCTAAGTATGAATTTAATAATTGCTTTGACTGCAGTCACTTTAACTATAAAGCGACTGGCAAAAGTTTTGTCCAACCAATTATTGGTTGGGTTGGTCGGATCGAGGATAATAAAAACTGGCAGGAATTTTTGAACATTTGTTTTCTACTAAAAAGGAAACTACGTAATCAGCTACAAGTCTACCTTTTTGAAGATCCAACATTATCTTTCCCTAAAGATAGAGAAAATTTTTTAAAGACGTTGAAAAAGTACCATTTAGAAAAAAACATCAATTTATTACCGAATATTCCTAATGAGAAAATGGCTGACTACTTTTCCATGATTAGTGATTCTGGTGGATTTCTTTGTTCGACCTCAAAAATAGAAGGTGCCCCCTTAACAGCATTAGAAGCGATGAGCTGTAGATGCCCGATACTCACAACTGACTCTAGCGGTATAAGAACAGCTGTCACTCATAATGTTACCGGTAAATACTATGATATTGGCAACCCAAAAGAAGCTGTTAAAGAAGGTGTAGAACTGATTCAAAACCAGACGCTCAGACAGACAATTATTAATAACGCAGTATCCCATGTAAAAACGAACTTTGCCCCCTCGCTTTATGCTCAGAATTTCAAGAAAATGATGACAAGTACATTACCAGTAAGTAACTGAAATATGTTTTATGAACGGAAAAACAACTAAAAAATTCTCATAGCAAATCTGTTACTATGCTGTTTTTTTCTAATTGAAACGTCATGTCATCTTATAAGGTATACGTTGCAACTACTCATTTAACTATTTTATTTATTCAGTAGCCTCTTTAAGGAATTGAAACAAGTAGATTGTAATAATCATACATTAGGAAATGAATTGAGCAGTACATTACACTGCTCAATTCTGTTTTTACTCTATTGGTATAACTCGGAATCTTAACTTCCATTGATGTATTCGCCTTTGGGTTTACCTAATCGGCAATCATTTTTTTTAAGGATCTCTATCAGTTTTACAATTAGAACGCACAAAGTATTATACAAAAAAAGAAACACTCCATATTCAGAGTGTTCATTTGGCATGTATTCATCCAGATCACTATTTTATAAAAACTAGTATTATTTCATATCCACTTTTTTAATAGTTGCCTTAATTTTCTACGATAAATGGCTTCGAGTTTACGTATTTCCATTTTCATTGCCGGCTGATTTTTAGCTGATGTTGAATTACTATGAGAGCGATATTTTGTTAGACTTTCATTTATAAATGCTATTGAAGTTTTGGCAAGGACTACTCTTAACCACATATCATAGTCTTGAGTGAATTTATATAGAGTATTGAAATAGCCCACTTCATTAAATACATCTTTCTTTATCATGACTGTGCATCCATTTACAGGGTTGTAGTATAAAAATGTTTCATAAATATGATTGGTAGATAGAAAATTAATCGTTAAGTTTTTCATCACAACTTCATTATTTTCATTGATGATATCATAGTTTGTAAAACTCATATCCACTAGACGATCTTCCATAAAATCTACTTGTTTTTCAATCTTTTCATGTTCAAATAAATCATCGGCACTTAACCAGGCAATATATTTACCTTTAGCAGCTTTAATTCCCGTATTTAAGGCAGCTGCTGTCCCTTTATTTCTTTGATAAATATAGGTTAGTTTATCTTTATAAGCTTGCACTAAGTGTACGTATTCAGTTGAACCATCATCGACAACAATTAATTCTATATTTTTATACGTTTGTTGTAATACACTTTCAATTGCTTGATCGACATATTGGCAATTATAAAAAGGAATAACGACCGAAACTAGTGGCTCCATATTTACACTTCCTTCTTTATCTTATTCCTAAAGTGAGTTAACACATCATTTAAAGATTCTTTTAACGTGTAGTCTCTCACCCAACCTAATTCTCTTAATCTTTGTGCACTCATTGATGATACATAAGATGGTCGTAACTCTTCCACTTCTTCAATATGAATATTTTCATTTGTAAGAGATTTGTAAATAGCCATCACTTCAAGGAGTGTGTAAGATGTTTCAGAACAAATCTCGTACACTTCTCCAACTTTTCCTTTTCTTAACAACAATTCGTAAGCTTTTATTGCATCTCTTACATCGAGAAAATCTCTTTTAGCATTGACAGCAATCTCTATCGCTTCTTCCTTATTATAAGAATGCCTTGTTTCTATTTCTGCAATTCGTTGACCTAAAATGGCACAAATCCCCGTCGAATTTCCTGGCCCAATTAAATTCGTAGGTTTGGCTAAGATGACTTGGCTTTCAAAGAGCTGAATCCAGGACTTTGCCAGTATGACTTGTATCGTTTTGCTAAGACTATAAGGGTTTTTCAGTGTGTCTATTTGATTGGGTTCAAACTCTAAGGCAGAACCCGGTATAAGAATGCGACAGTGTTTCACATGCTTTCTAGCTTCGTCTATTAATTTGGCTGTTGCCATCGTATTAACACTTAATACATCTACTGGATGTTCCCATGAATCAGAAACACTACATCTTCCAGCTAAATGTAAAATATAATCAGGCTTACTGACATTTACTGCTTCTTCAATTTGTTCAAGCGATAATAAATCACAAATGATTACCTTATATGGTAATGATAATATTGGCTGATTCCTCATTAATGCATATACTTGATAACCTTGATTATGAAAGAAATCACATGCATGCCGACCCGTAAACCCACCAGCACCAGTAATAAGAATCGTTTTCCCTTTACCCATATTATCCCTCTCACTCTCCAATTCGAACAACTTACTAAATAGCATATGAAGAGTTTGTCTATTTGTTTCGGGCTCAATTCGTAAAAAAATGGTGAAACTTGTCCAAGCACCTCGCACTTATTACTAACTGACAAGCAAAGGAGGTGAACATATTGGGAACATTTTTAGATTCACAAAGTTCACAAAACTCAACAGCAAATGGTCAGATTAGTATACCTGTAACAGCTACACCAGCATTATTCGGTACATTAGGGTTGAATTTAGCAGGCGCTGGTGCTAATCCACGTGTAACATTTTCTATCAGTGCCGCCTTCACTTCATTAGCTACAGTGTTAACACCGATTGTCGTAAACGTATATCGTGTGGTGAATGGTATCCCAACACTTATTTATTCAGCCACACAAACATTAGCAGTTGCAGGTCTGGGAGTAGCTTCAACTACTGTCTTATCTTTCAATGGTGCCGATTACAACCCCATTGCTTCAACGACTTTTCCAATTTATCGCGCAACAATCAATGTAGGAGGCGGAGTTGTATTATTTCCAACACGAACAGGACCAGAAACATTTTATGCAGCTGCCTATTCTGATTAATTTCTGAATGACGCAAAACACGGACAATATATGTTTTTATCATATTTTGACCGTGTTTTAATTTGAACAAAGCTTTTCTATTTAAGATATTTAGCGGGTAACCCGTCTATAACCGATTATAGCGCACTGCATATACATAGTATGTGGACAATCAAAAAGGAGAGAAACATATGAGGATTTTATTTGCAACCTTTTGGCAAATTCCGCATGTTGGTGGTGTATGGAAATATATGAACCAACTAAAGAATAGGTATGAATTACTTGGTCATACAGTAGATATCATTGGTTTTACTCAAGGCCATAAAGCACTTGCGGTCATTAATCGTAATATTTTTATCCCTACGCCCGCTGGACAACCACCTATGGCTGAGAGTAATGATCCCATTATTGGCTCTTATTCTTCCTTATTAGACATATATATAAATTGTTTCAAACAAATTGACCTTAGCGAATATAATGTCATACATGCCCAGGATATTTTCTCTTCTATAGCGGTCAATCGATTAAAACACCCTCAAACGGCAACAGTTACTACCATGCATGGATGTGTAGCTCAAGAAATTATTGATGCCCATTATAATGGTCAAATAGAAAATCGCTCCATAGAAGGTGTTCAATATTTCTGTCAACTCGAAAAACAAGGAGCTGAAGCTAGCGACTGTACCATTGTGGCAAACCGATGGATGTATGAAAAATTGATCTCCCAATTCGATGTATCGAGTCAGCAATTAAACATTTTACACTACGGCTATGATATTGAAGCTTTTACCGCTAGCGCGAAGGAAACGACCAATATGAAAAAACCACTCAATAAAAAAGTGATCATTTTCACAGGTAGGTTCACACCATTCAAGGGAGTGAGGTTTCTTATTGAAGCACTTTCAATGCTTAAGAAAAAAAGACGTGATTGGGTATGTTGGCTGGTAGGGAGCGGTCCTGAAGAAAACGAATTGAAAAAACTTGTTAAAGAAGTACGACTAGAGAAAGATATTGTCTTTCTAGGGCAACGAGATGATATCCCTGCCTTATTACAACAGTCAGATATGCTTATTTTACCAACGTTAATTGAGAACCAACCTTTATCTGTTATTGAAGCACAACTTTCTGGGAAAGCCATTATCGCTAGTCAAGTCGGTGGTGTCCCCGAGATGATTCAACACGGTATGACAGGCATGCTAGTACCTCCAAAAAACGCCTACCCCCTTTATGAAACGATTGCTTATCTCTTACAAGAGCCAGCATTCTTAAATAATCTCGGGATGCGTGCCAAACATTTCGCAGATGATTACTGGCGTTTAGACCCAGCCATTGATCGTGTTATTGCCGTTTACCAAAAAGCCTTGAAGACAAAGCAAATTTAGGGAGGAACAATCATGAATATTGTTATTAGTGGAGGAGCAGGATTTATTGGTTCACATTTAGTGGACTATTTTATAAAAGAAGGGGCAAAAGTATATGTGATTGATAACTTCTCATCTAGTACACAAAAATATCTCCACCCTGAGTCAATCGTTCTTGATTGTGATATACGAAGTGACAAAATAAAGCAGCATTTTTCTACCATAAAACCTGATCTTGTTTTCCACCTTGCTGCTCAAGCAGATGTAACAAAATCAATCAAATATCCAACTACAGATGCAGATATTAATATCGTAGGTACAATCAATCTACTAGAAGCTAGTGTACAAGCAAAAGTAAAGCAATTTATATTCTCATCTACCTCCGCTGTATACGGAGAATCATCGGAGGATATTATTCACGAAACAGATCCCACTCAACCAATCTCCTACTACGGTATGTCAAAATATGCAGCAGAAAATTATATCCGCCTTTACCACCATTTATATCAATTACCCTATACGATATTACGCTATGGCAATGTGTATGGTCCTAGACAAACACCCAAAGGAGAAGGTGGTGTTATTGCTGTTTTCCTTCAAAAGATTTTATCCGGGGAATCACTTAATATCCACGGGAATGGGGAACAAACACGAGATTTTATATTTGTCGACGATATCGTTCTTGCAAATGTGTCTGCTAGTAAACAAATCACAAATGATACCTATCACGTGAGCACAGGTTTAAAAACTTCAGTTAATCAAATCATTGAAAAACTTTCGCATATTCATTCTAAGCCGATAAAGAAACAATATGTTACAAGTCGCCAAGGAGATATAAAAGATAGCTGCCTTTCCCGAGAAAAAATCAAACAGAAACTCAATTGGGTACCACACCATTCTATCGACGAGGGCTTACTACAAACCTATCAATTTATGAAAAACAAAAGCTAACTTAATGTAAAGAAGCTTTTTTATGAAGATTCTAGCTACGTATTGGGCGATTCCTCACTTAGGGGGAGTGTGGAATTATATGAATCAGTTAAGAAAAGGGCTCGAGGCAGAAGGTCATGAGGTAGATTTAATGGGGTTTAATACACAAAACCGTCATGTCATTATTATTAATAAAGATATTAGTATTCCGATTACACCGCCTCATACAGAACTTCCGCCTGATGAATAAATTATTAAATATACCGCTTATCAAAGCAAGGAATATGAGAAGGCAGCTGCTCAAATGGATTTGGAAGCATATCTATTCATACATGCACAAGACGTTATTGCAGCCCGTGCAATTGATCATTTAAAACTCAAACACCCTGCTCTCATTACAACTATACATGGATCCCTGACAAAAGAAATAAAAGAACAGTTTTTCCAAGACCCTTCATCAAAACTGGAGAATTTATCGTATTTTAAGAATTTAGAATACACCGGTTAAAGGGCAGGTTATACCACTATTGTAGCTAATGAATGGATGAAACGTATTTTATGTAATGATATTCACATCGAGAGTCATCAACTAACTATCCTTCACTATGGGTTTGATATTGATGATTTCTTATTACGAGCTGCAAAACCTGCAAACCATATTAGAAAAAGAAAAAAAAGACAACAACTATTAATATATACAGGTAGACTCATTAAAGCAAAAGGTGTACAGTATTTGATCACCGCATTGTCATATTTGAAAGAACAAAATAATAACTGGGTTTGTTGGATCATTGGTGATGGCGAAGAAAAACAGCATCTACAAAAACGAACGAATGATTATCACTTAAGAAATCAAATTCTCTTTTTAGGAGAAATGATGTCCCCTCTCTATTACAACAAGCTGATCTATTCATTTTACCAACACTCTCAGAAAACCAGCCTTATCAATTATCGAAGCTCAACTATCAGGATTAGCTATTATCGCCAGTGATGTAGGAGGCATACCTTTAAATGATTGAAGATGGCGTCACAGGATTTCTAACACCGATAGGAGATTCAAAAAAACTAGCTGAACAAATCGCATTCTTACTACATGAAGAAAAGGTCAGAAAAAGTATTGGTATAAGCGCATTTGAGTTTGCTACTCATCACTGGTCGTTAGCAAAAGCCATTAAACAAGTACTATGCCTCTATCATCAGGCGATACAGAAAAAACAGCATGAATAATTGAATTAAAAAAACGATCCATCCGGTTTGATTCGCTAAAAATCTAAATGCGAATAATCGAATAAGTTTTAAATAATGAGATGGCAAACATACAAACGAACCCTCCGCATAATTTAAGAAATGAACTGCACCTCCAATTGTTAGGTCATGTGTCTAACCATTAGAGGTGCAGTTTTTCCTTATAGCTGATGACAATTATTCTCTTTCCTTCATTCTTTCCATCTCTTCTTTAAGCTCAATGAGCATTTCTTTATATGTTGGTAGTGGATAAGAAAAATCTTTCCTTACCGTTTGCACTGTTCGATCTAACTTTACTACATCATCAGAGATAATCGATACATCTTCTTTGTGAAATACTTCTTTTATTAAAGATAAGAGCTCATATTTAGAAACAGCTTGATGCATACCCAGATGATACAGTCCCTGTATATCCTCCTTGATCATTTGATGAATCGCTTTCGCTAATTCGAAAGTCGTTACGCCATTCCAATACACATTACTGAAACCTTTTATGGTACCTGTTTGTTCCATAAACCATAAGAATAAGCCGATACCATCCTTCTTTAACTCCGGACCTATAATTGATGTTCTTACAGTTAAATGGGGAGGTGAAGATACTTCACCTAATTGCTTCGATTGCGCATAAATAGATGTACCATCTGTTATGTCTTCTTCAGTATAGCCACCCTTATCGCCTAAAAACACACAGTCAGTACTAATATGGATGAGACGACCGCCCCTTTTTTCCATAATACTTGCCAACGCTTGTGGCAGCAGACTATTCACTTGAAAGGCAAGCTTTGTATTAGCACTTGCATGCTCGTTTAAGATACCAACACAATTTATAACGATATCCGGTTGTACCTTATCTATAACCTCTTCGACATCAGTTGTTCGGGTCACATCTAAATATAGTTGATGATCACTTTCTGAATGTTCTCTTGAAGTTGTGTAGACGTCAAAGGTGGAATAAGCATGAAAATAGGAGGCAAGCATGTGACCTGCCATGCCCTTCCCTCCCAAAATTAATAATTTCATTCTAAATAAACCCGCCCTTCTTCAACATCTTTCTCAGCTCCTCTTTATCCATTAACGATTGACCAGAATTATATTCTTCTAGATTAATCGGTTGATAATCTTTATAATAAGCCTTCAAACCATCGATATGGATAGAGGGTAGGATAACATAGTATTCATCATCATAAGTGACGGTCATTGTACTTTCATAATCTGATAGTAAAAGTTCATGGATTTTTTCTCCTGGTCTTACTCCAAGAATTTCTGTTCCGATATTCGGTTTTCCTGATGCTTCAATTAATAAGTCAGCGAGGTCAGTAATTTTACATGCTGGCATTTTCATTACAAATGTTTCGCCACCGATACTTTCAAAAGTTGCTTTAAATACCAATTTGATTGCTTCCTCTACTGTTAAGAAAAATCTTGTCATTCTTGGATCGGTGATGCCTACCTTTCCCTTTTCTTGTATTTGTCTCTTAAACACATGAATGACACTTCCATTTGTACCAAGTACGTTTCCTCCTCTTATACAAACAAACTTTGTGGCCGAGTTTAAAGTATTGGCATGGATAATCAATTTCTCCCCCATCGCTTTAGATAAACCGTAGAAGTTCGACGGGTTAGAAGCTTTATCTGTGGATATATATACAACTCTTTCCACTTTATTAATAATCGCTGCATCTATGACATTTTGTGTTCCAATCACATTGGATTTTAATGCCTCAATCGGTTGGTCTTCACATACAGGAACATGCTTAAGTGCCGCAAGATGAAAAACATAATGTACTCCTTGTGTTGCTTCAATCATGGCATCCTTTTCTTTTATATCTCCAATTAAAAAGTGTAATGAAGGATGATGATCGAATGCTTCCTTCATTGAAAATTGATTTGACTCATTTCTAGATAGTATTCTTATCTCTTTCGGTTGAAAGAAAAGTAATTGTTCGACGAGTTCATAGCCCCAAGACCCTGTACCGCCGGTTACTAAGATGATTTTATCTTTAAACAACTGTCAGTCCCCCTAATAGTAGTTTGATTACTTTATCTGAAACATCCTCTGCTTCGTAGCCTTCAGGCAATTTCCAACTTGTCGGCTGACTCGTCATTATTTTTGCACAGAAAAGTATTCTTTTTGCATCAATACCAGAAATCATATTACTTCCACAGGCTAATGTTTCAGGTCTTTCTGTTGTATGGCGGATCGTAACAGTTGGAATATAGAATAAACAGCACTCCTCTTGGACTGTTCCACTATCCGTTAATACACAGAAAGCATTTTTCTCAAGTTGTACAAAATCAAAAAAACCAAATGGCTGATGGAATTCGACTAATGGATGTAGAACGAAATCGGTAAGGTGATCGATTTTGGATTTTGTGCGGGGATGAATACTGCAAATGACACGTTTATTAAAATGATCAGCTACTTGATTAACACCATTTAAGATCTCAAGCAGCCTTTCTTGATGGTCGACATTTTCAGCTCTATGTGCAGTAAGTAACAAATAATTTCCTTTTTGTAGTGATAATGAGGTTAAGATATTACTTTGATTAATTTGTGGCGAATAGTGTTGGATGACTTCATTAATCGGATTGCCTGAAGTATAAATTCTTTGTGGGGCTATCCCCTCTCTTAATAAATTTTCTTTACTTCCTGGTGTATAAGGAAGATTAACTGTTGAAATCGCATCAATTACACGGCGGTTTTTCTCTTCAGGCACTTCTAAATCATAACAACGATTCCCCGCTTCCATATGGTATACTGGAATACCCATGCGCTCAGCTAAAATAGCACTGAGTCCACTATTGGTGTCTCCTAATACGAGAATTTTATCTGGTGCCTCATCTTGTAATATGCCTTCTAGCTCGCTATACATTTTTGCTAATTGTTTTCCAAGTGATTGTTGTTTTGATGCTAATATATAATCAGGTTGTCTTAAGCCTAGTTCTTTAAAAAAGATATCGCTTAATTCGTTTGTAAAATTCTGACCAGTGTGTACAATAAGATGTTCATCAATTAATTGATCGAGTTTTTTTATGATTAAACTTAAGCGAATAATTTCTGGCCTTGTCCCCAAAATTGTCATGATCTTCATCCCTTCACTCCCTTTCCTTTCTATTACTAGACCATAGCACTTTTTTTATCTAATATTAATTTATGCTTGTATCTCGACTTTGCTATAGGCAAGTCTTTGAAAGATAAAATTGAAACATATACCTAAGGGGGAGAAGCCAGTGGAGTATATATAATGAAAAAAAGCTATGATGAAATGGTATTTACCATATCATCATAGCAAGCAAAAATTTAGTTCTTCATTAGTTCACTACATTACATCATCATCCTTAATGAAACGGATAAAAAAAGGCATGACAAGACAAATAAGGATAAATATGAAGCCACTGAATAGATATACAATGGTTTGCGAAGGATTAAAAAGATAAATAAAAGCGATCATAAATGAGGTAACGAGCGGTAGAAAGAAAGTAACTTTTCTTGACCTTACACTTTGATATTGATTTTCACCGCAATACATACACTTTATTGTCCTCCTAATAGTAAATAGTCTTTTAAATGTTTGCATCCAACTCCATTTGTGATGACAATGTTGACAAATAGGCATGACAAACCTCCATAATTCTATTATCGTTTATAACCAAATTCACCCAAATAGTGGGCATATGTATGAAAATCTGATCCACCTGTTTGCAGAATCTCATATTTTTTTGCCATTCTTTTGTATTTTTTCACATCTTTACTCGTATGCCTGCGATGCCAAACTTCAATACCATTGAGACCTAAACGCAGTAATTCTAACACTAATTGATCATCTTTTATGAGGCGTGGATGAGCTAGCACAGCATGTCCACCAGCCTCATGAATAGTGGCAATCGCCTCTTCCACAGACATCGTATCGAGTGGAACATGTGTTGGGCTATCATCACCGATGTATCGCCGAAAAGCATCATTCTTGCACGATGCATAGCCCTTTTCAACTATAGCCATGGCAATATGGGGACGACAAATTAGCTCTCCTACCATCTGTTTTCTAATATCTCTCATATTAATATGCACGCCATAAGAGTTTAACAGTTTTACCATCTTGTTGGCACGATCTAACCGATTTTCATAAATAAATGCAAGTTTTTTTTTAAGATGATTAGTTGGGTGAATATTGTATCCTAATATATCAATTCTTCTGTCTTTATATGTTGATGATAGCTCAATCCCTCTAATGAGTTGAATAGGGAGATTGTGGGAGATGCTATATGCCTCTTCCACACCATTAATCGTATCGTGATCTGTAATACTGATAGTCTTTAATCTTTTTTCAACAGCATATTGCATTAACTCAAGAGGTGTTAGTTCACCATCTGAAGCAGTCGTATGCAAATGCAGATCAAAGCCTTCCTCTTTTGTTACAGCAGCAATATCCACCACACTCAATCCCTCCCTTAACGATATTTATTCTTCTTCTGGTGGTCTTTTCCCCCTTTGTAATTCATTAATCGATAAACCGAAGTCATATTGTAGATGCGGGTAATCTTTAAAATGCTGCCAATCCCCACCCCATTCAAAACCTAATTTTTTCGCTTCTGCAACTACTTCATCCCAGTCAGCTTGGCCATTTCCATTCCCATCATATGTCATATCCCATACTACTTCTCCACCTTTTATGACTAGTGCAAAATCAACAGCTAACCCATAATTATGATACGATTCTCCACCTTTAGCATGTGTGACAATCTTTCCTTCTTCAGTTCGCCCTTTTGCATACAGCTCATCTTGGTCATGTAAACTGCGATAATCATCTGTAATCAATATATTGATTCCTTTGTCTTCTAATGATGTGATTAGCTGTTCTGTCTTAGCTCTTACTTCGGGATGAACCTCAACTGGTAAGGGTACATCTTTATACTTAAATAATGAACCGAATAAATATTGGATAAATAACAATAGAATAATAATTAATATGAGCACAAATACAAACGCCCTAAAAACTTTCACCATCTTCACCTTTTCTTTTCCCCCACACAAAGTTGTCTCTTTTCAATAGTTTATCAGTTTCATAAACGAATAATCGAAGAAAAAGGTTTCAGTTTTTTGATAAAGGGAATAAATGTAACAAACTTCAAAAGGAGTGGTACAAATGAATAAAGAGCAATTGGATGGTCTTAAAGATAAAGTAAAAGGAAAAATGAAAGAAGAATATGGTGATAGTACAAATAATACATCAAAAAAATCTGAAGGTAAGATGGATCAAGTGAAAGGAACAGTTAAAGAAAAGTTCGGCGATGTGAAGGAAGCTTTTAACAAACAAAAGTAAGAAAAAAGGTGATGATTCCTTTCATCACCTTTTTTCTTCTTTACATTCTGCTATTATCGAAAAAATAACTCATTAAGATGAGATCATCATACTCATTATAACTTTTTTTCACTGCCTGCCTTTTAACACCTTCGACTGCAAAACCCGCACTCTCATACAAGTGGATAGCAGCTTTATTTTCAGCCAGCACTTCTAACTCTATTTTTTCTATTTTTGGATGTTGTCTACCCCATAAAAGTAAACTTGAAAGTAACGCTTTTCCTACCCCTTTTCCACGAAAAGAGTGACTCACACTCATCCCGAAAGTTCCTGTATGCGCAATTTTCTTTCGACTGGCTACACTAAAATCTAACCTGCCAATAATCTCCTCTCCAAAAACAGCAATTAACAATAACTTACTTGGACCTTCAAGTATTTGCTGAACTTTTTGCTGTTGCTGTTTGAAGGAAATCTGATATTCATTGGGCTCAATCAATAAATAAGGAGATTGCTCTATGACATCCTTAGTAAACAGTAGTAACTCATTGGCATCCGAGCTTTCAGCATGTCGTATATAAAATTTCTTCCCATCTAACATACGAAATCCTTTTATTAACATCTTTCCCATTTAAGGCACTCCTTAGCAACCTATCATTTAATCATGCTAATATAGTTCTACTCTAAGTATTTTTTTCCTGCCTATTTTCAATCTCATAGGAGATAAATAGAAAAGAGATTCCGAATATCCACATATGATGATTCGCCATTAACTTGTCATCTTTTGAAACAAACATCGTAAATTTTTCATTTAATGGCAAACGGAAGAAGTGATTTCTCCATTGAAAATATATCCCTTCATGCGACTGCTCATTTTCTTGAAAACTAGTTAATACTAAGTTCTCTTTATCCATCTTCAGTGAAAGAATACCGGTCATAGCAGAGAAAGGAAGGGGTAGACTTATATTCATATATTTTTTCCCTAAATGTTCATGTGCTGCATATAAAGCAATAAAGCAAACGTCATTGTTTATTTTTCTCACCCACGCTCGGGGATTTGTTCGCCCATCGACTTTAGATGAGACCGATACCAACTCACCGTTCATTTCTATTTTATTGCTATGGAGGGGTAAATGGATTTGTTTAACGAAGCGGCTCACTTGGTAATAACAGAAAGCAAATGGTTTAAACCATTTAGCCCAATGTACAGTTGCATACAAGCGAAACTCGCCCGTATGTTCATAAAAATCTCGGTATGGTTTTGGAATCGAACGGGATGAATAACTTTGTAGTTCTTCAACAAGTCCCTCTACTTTTCTATTGTCTTTCACTTTAGTTAAAACTTCTTCACCAACCATCATGCCACCTCTCACATGACTAAATGGGATATTATGCTTAACAAAACGACTTTGGGGTCGGATAAAAAACCAAGCTAAGCAACCACATAAAGCAAAAAAGACACTATTCGTTATACCATGAAATTGAAGCATGAAAGGAATAGTAATCCCTTCATTTCCACCAAATCGACTTATGATATAGGCAACAGAAAATAAAATGGTTACACCTAAGGAAGCAAATGAAATGACAGCTAAGGATTTGTAAAACAATCTATGAATTCGTGCTCTTAATGCATAATAAATCAGTCCATAGATTCCATATATATAAAGAACGACGGATACTACTTCTAACCAATAAGAAACAGCAATGCCAATTGCAAGAAGAAGCGGTGCAATAAGGACGGCTGTGCTACAGTAATAAAAACCCCTTCGCTTCCCTTTTAGTACGCGTCCTAAAAAGCCAGCAAAAACCGGTAATAAAAAAGAAGCATAATGAAAATGGATACTCGTTAACCAAGTAATCATTGGAGAAAAACCAGTATCAATTCCATTATAATGAGCAAATGTCCATAATCCTCCAATTGCAAAATAAATCAAGCCAACATCAATCAAAAATTCTTCAAAGAGAGTGAAACCTCGATTTAGAAAGCGCCATACCCCATAAAAACATATGAAAACCGTATAGAACAGATAAATTGAAGAGAAAAACCAATTGGTCACACCTGAAGTGAAAACCGTTAGTATAAAAATCGAAAGGACACCAATTGTAATGAATAGCCATCCGTATCTGTCTATCCAATCCCCTTTCTCAACAATAAGCAAGATCATTGTCGGAACATAAATCATTTGTGCTACGGTCAAAAGTAAAAAATAGCCACTATCGATTGATACGAGAAGTGTGATAATAAATAAAATGATGTATAGGATAAGTAATGTTTTTTTCTGTCTATTCATCAATAAAAGTCCCTTCATATGTGAACAATGTACCTAAAAACCGATTCATTACTTTTACTTTAATTCGAAACCGGCCAATCTTCTCATCAAATTGTTCATACACCTCTGCTTTTACTTGAAAGAAAGAGGGAATCTCTACCTCGTGTTTACCAATAAGCAACTTTTGCCGACCCGACACAATCTTTAGACCACCACAAGGTTGTACTTGAAAACATAGTGATGAGTATAAAGGGGACGGATATCCTAAAAAATCATCCACTTCTCTCGTCTGTTCATTCCACCTCATGTTTGCATCAAAAAAACGTACTTTCCCACCAATGAAAAACTTCCGCTCCCAATACACTTCGTTTTTTTCTACATTCAACGTATTTTTCACTTCAAACGGAATATTTTTACCATGTTCAGGGAACATTAAGCGTCTTTTTGTCGCTAAATATAAAAAAGGGCGTAGCCACCATTTATTATCAATCATGTCCATTTTCCCTTTTCCTATAAAAGTTGCCTCATTGAAACGGTATCTTTGCTGCATTCTCTTATGTAATTTTTCAAAATGTTCACCTAATACTTGCTCATACATAGTCATTTGCGCTTTTTCACTCTCCTACAATTTTTAGCAGACGGTAGATGAGCCGAACTTAACCACCCAATCAGGGCAAGTATAATTAAACTAGTGTTAAACGTAAAAGGATTAAAGGGGGCAGTCATTAAAGATGGAATTCCGACAATTGCCGCTATGCCTAAAGCAAATAAAAGCAAGAGGGCTATTATAAACAGCTTACCTTTTCGCTGAATGAATAAAAAACTTAAGCCAAAGGCAATCTCACCTACACCAGCTATTATGGTCAATATTTTCGCATGCGCATATGAGACTGGCAATACATCAGTAATCATTTGCACCTCTAAAGGATGTTGTGTAATCAATTTAGGAACTAAACCGTGATAGATCCATATAAAAGCAAATAGAAAAGTAACTATCCAGTGAATGATAAAATTTCGATATTGCGTCTGAGGACTTTCCCCTTTTTCTAACCATCTTCGCAATACATCGAAACTAAGCGCCGTTGACCATCCTAATAAAGGTCGGAAAAAATAGTTATCTAGCAACATACCTAACCTACCTAATGGGACATCATAGTCATATTGGGTAATAAATAATGTCTTATTTTCTCCTTTAGTTTCATATTTCCAGTATCCTCTACCTTCCCTTATTGGCGAAAGCGAATAATCGGTACCGAAATGAAGCGATGAAGTCTTTTTTCCATCCCTATCTACGCTACCTCTTGTTTTCCCCCACCCTATTATTTCTAAAAATGGTGGGATATTCCGCTTATATGTAAAAGTTTGTACATCATCATCCAATATTTCTTCATAGTGAATGTTTGAGAACCTGATATCCCATTCCACATGCTTAGTAGGTTCTTGTGTGTATGTCCAAACGTCATCTAGCTCACGATTGATATCAACCTCCACATAAATCGGTTTAGGCTTCATCAACCCACCTCCCTTATTTACCATTATAACTGATAATAAACGGTTGAATCATCAAATGTTGGAGAATAATCCATTCATACATAGCGTTCTTTAATTAGATTAAAAGACGAAATTCTCCTTTGACTATCTTTATACTCTAGAATCGGTAAAAGGTATATTGAACTCATCAAAATAAATAAAATATTCAAATAATATTGACATTAATCAAATCTTTTTTGTATATTTAAAACTATGTATTATATATAAAACAAAGGAGGATTTAACATGAAAAGCACTTTATTCACTTTATTACTGTCAACATTGCTCCTTCTGACAGCTTGCGGGAATGCTTCTTCTACTTCAGAGGATGGGAAGACCGCACTTACTTTTGCA
The DNA here is from genome assembly GCF_038006865.1 of Cytobacillus sp. FSL R7-0696. Lineage (NCBI taxonomy): Bacteria > Bacillati > Bacillota > Bacilli > Caryophanales > Bacillaceae > Cytobacillus > Cytobacillus sp. FSL R7-0696. The sequence goes on from NZ_JBBOWA010000001.1 coordinate 4,249,334, forward strand.
GAGCCAGCACGAATTCTTTCCTTCGCCCCTCTCTATGTAGCAATTGAAAAAGGATATTTTGAAGACGAAGGGATCGAGGCAAATATTGCTTCAGGTGGTGGTGGTTCCCAAGTAACAGCGACTATTCTTTCAGGAGATACACAATTTGCATTAGCTGCACCACGTGCCATGTTATCTGCCATTGAAGCAGGAGAAGACCTTGTAGCCATCCAAGGATTAAATTCTGCTCTCACATATGAAGTAGCGCTGTCTGAAACCTTTATGAAAGAAAAAGGCATAACAAAGGAATCCACTGTTGAGGAGAAAGTAAAAGCATTAGCTGGTGCAAAAATTGGCTCTAATCAAGTGGGAGATTCCGGCGATGTTTATTTACGTTATTTAATGGAAAAGTATGGACAAGATCAATCGACCCTTGAAACAGTAAAAATGGAAGGGACAGGATCAAAAGTCGGTGGAATGCAAGAAGGTATTATTGATGGTGGAATTGCGTCACCTCCATTCTCTGCACTGGTTGAAGCAGAAGATGGTGGTTCACTTGCACTCGAACTAAGTGAAGAAGAAATGTACGCGGAACTAGCTTGGGAGATTGTTTTTGCGAAAAGAGACTATATCGAAGACAACCCTGAACTTACTACAAAAGTTGTAAGAGCATTAGGAAAAGCGATTGAATTTACTCGGGACAATCCAGGTGAAGCTGCTGGATTAATTACAGGGTATTTTGAAGGAGTTGATCAAGCAATATTAGAAAAATCGCTCACTTCATTAAAACCAACCTATGTCGGGTATGGTGAAATGACTCAAGCTGCATGGGATCACGCACAAGACCCTTTAGTTGAATTAAGTGAAATTTCTGGTGTAAGCCAAACTCATGATACGGCTGAAGAAAAACTTTGGACAAATCGTTACTTAAAAGAGGCTTTCCCAAAATAATAGGAAAGGAAGGGTACGATGAAAGATACACAATCATTACCTAAACTGCAAAGTCAATTCCTCGATGTCACTTATATGAACCATAAAACCGGTCAAGAGGTAACTGCTTTAAAAAATATTAACCTCTCCATTCAAGAAGGAGAATTTATTTGTATTGTCGGTCCATCAGGTTGTGGAAAAACAACTTTCTTAAATACGGTGATCGGTTTTATTGAACCGAGCAATGGGTCCATTCTTTTAGATAATAAGAAAATAGTCGGACCTGGGAAAGATCGCTCTATGGTCTTTCAATCTCCGAGTCTCCTTCCATGGAGAAATGTAATGGACAACGTCTTATATGGGGTAGAATTACAAAAGAGACTGAGTCCTGATACAAGAGAGCTAGCGAAAACATATATCGAAATGGTTGGCCTCAAAGGATTTGAAAGTCATTATCCGCATGAACTATCTGGTGGTATGCAACAACGAGTAAACCTTGCAAGAGCCTTAACAGTAGAACCCTCCTTACTCCTTTTAGATGAGCCATTTTCCGCTCTTGATGCACAAACAAGAGAATTTATGCAACAGGAACTTGTGAGAATATGGAGTGAAACGAAAAAAACAAGTATTTTTATCACCCATCAAATCGACGAAGCTGTTTTTTTAGCTGATCGCGTTTTTGTGTTTGGTGCAAGACCTGGCCATTTAGTAGAAGATATTTCGATTGATTTAGTAAGACCAAGAGAATTGAAGATAAAAAGAGAACCACATTTTCTACAATATGTTGACCGTATTTGGCAGTTAATAGAAAATGAGTCAGCAAAACAAGGATTCGCCTAAGGAGGAGACATTGAGTGAGTAAAACCGAAATGACATCCACCATTCCAGTGAAAAATAAATCGCTAAAAATAAAAACAAAAAAAAGCACCGTCTGGATTAGTGTAACTTCCGTTATTCTATTTTTAATTTCTTGGGAATTGATTTCTTATTATAAGCTTATTAACCCCCTATTTATAAGCTCACCTATTAAAATTGTTGAAGCGGCCACGACACTTTTTGCAGATCCTAGGTATTGGCAGCATCTAGGTGTTAGTGCATATGAATTTTCACTTGGGTTTATACTGGCGATGGCGATAGGGATTCCGATTGGCATATTTGCCGGGTGGAATCGTATTTTCAACAGTATTATTAGTCCATTTGTATCCGCTCTATACGTTACGCCAAAAGTTGCATTATTACCCATAATCATCATTGCTTTTGGGATTGGTGCGGCATCTAAAATCGTCGTCGTATTTTTAATGGCATTTTTTCCTATTGTCATGAGTGCACAAAAGGCCATGTCCACTCTAGATCAAAACTTAATTAAAGCAGCTCGTAGTTTTACCGCATCTGAATTCCAAATATTTAAAACGATTGCTCTCCCCTCCACGGTTCCTTTTCTTCTAAACGGTATTCGCTTAGGGCTAGGACAGGGATTAATCGCAATTGTCGTTGGAGAAATGTATGCATCTACAGCTGGTATTGGTTATCATCTCACACATGCAGGCCAAAATTTAAAAACTGCGGAAATGTTTGTTGGTGTCGTTGTAATCGCTGTTTCTGGTGTCATTCTCACCGGCATTATCGGTTTAATTGAAAAAAGATTTAGCTCATGGAAACCTGAATAATTATCATTAAGCAGCATAAAAAGGTTGAACTTATAGTAATGATAAGATCAACCTTTTGCTATTTATTTTATATGTTTTTCATTTTTGCATGTCAGTTGGGATTTGATATCTTTGACGAGTGGATGATAATATCATAGCTGGCCTGGCAACGATAAATAATGTTTTATACCATTTTTCCATCTTAGTCATGCGGTATTTTTAAAACCATTTTCCCAAATACCTTTCCTTTATCCATTTTCTCATGGACATTTTCAATATCTTGTAGATCATATACTCCATCAATTACTGGCTTTAACTTATGAGCCTCGTAGAAATCAATCACTGATTTAAATTCAGAAGCACTACCCATTGTTGTCCCTAGAATATGTAATTGCTTAAAAAAGATTCTTGGCATCACAACTTGCTCTACCGGTCCTAATGTCGCACCAAAGGAGACGATTTTACTACCAGGTTTAGCCAAGTAGATGAGATCATTAAAGGTAGATCCACCAATACTATCAATACTTAAATCGGCACCACCTGACAGTGCTTTTAATTCCTTCACCCAATCCTCATTGCGGTAGTTTACTCCATCAGTAGCCCCTAGTTCCTTAGCATAAGCAATTTTCTCATCACTGCTTGAGGTAACAAAGACCGTCGCTCCTTTTGCAACAGCAATTTGTAATGCAAAAGTCGCAACACCTCCCCCAATACCCGGAATAATAACGGTATCAGATGGTTTGACCTCTCCTTTTGTGACAACGGCTCGGTATGCTGTAAGTGCGCCTAAAGGAATGGCAGCTGCTTCTTCTAATGTTAAATGGGAAGGTTTTTGTAGCACATTCTCAGCAGGTACTGTCACATACTGTGCATAAGTCCCGTTTGAGGGAACACCAAGTACTGTATGTTTAGCTTGAGGATAGTCAATGTTATCTCCCCAATCAAGCCCTGGATTGATGACAACTTCACTACCTACAGCGATACCTGAAACCCCCTCACCTAATGCTGCAATGACACCTGCCCCATCAGAACCTAAAACAGAAGGTACCGCAATCCCAGGATAAGCACCATATCGGATAAATACATCCCGACGATTAACAGCAGCATAATGTAATCTCACAAGCACTTCACCTTTTTTGGGCTGTGGTGTCTCTACTTCTTCATAATATAATGGAGCAATCATATCTCCTTTTTTCATTTTGTCTTTTAATACAACCGCTTTCATTTTTTCTACCCCTTTCCAAACCTCTCCTGTATGTATAGCAATTATTTTACTTAATTAAACATAATACAAGTATAACAAACCCATCGATTCATTCAAAAATTCTGATTTATCAGAACATCTATAGATTGACTTTATATGCTTGAAACGACAAATGCGAACATATCCAATGAAGATTATCCTCTGATATGTTCGCATAAAATCACATACATAAACAAACATAATAGCTAAAATCATTGACTTGTTAAGCTTCTATTAGGCTATTATTTTACTTACTTCCAGCATACAACCATTAGTTATTGTTACATTTTAAGCATATTTACGAATGAGCTCTGTAAGTTTCGCTTCCATTTGAGGGATATCATTTACAGACAAATAGACTCTTAATTTCGTCTCATCTGTTTCCATAAGTTCTGAAAGAAAGGAGCCAAAATCTCTTGCTCGACGGTCGACTTCAATGAGTAATTCCACATTACTTTCGTTTTGCTTCATGAAGATTAATTCTATTTCATCCAACAGGCCTCGAAACTCTCCACTAGTAGGAACAAATTCCCACTCTTGAGCAAACGGATATTTATCTCTTAATCTTCTAGGTACTTCCTCGCATACTACTTCTCTTAACCTAAATCCAATATCCTCCATGCTATGTAAAATGGAAGAAGATAATTGATTAGGCTCAACCTTTATAAAGTCTGTGTCGTTAGGATCCATTGCGTTCTTAATATCTCCTGAAGTCTGTAACCAAACCTTTGTTTTTCCGTAAGTCATCGGTGTATCATAAGGTAATTGAAAAGAAAAAGGCACTTCTTTTTCTTCACCTTCTAAAACGGTTATATTTTGTGTAATCAATTGACGACATAGAACTGCTGTTTGTGTGCTTACCCCATTATCATCATTTTCGACATCATATTTACAGCATACTTCTATATATAAATGTTCAATCTGTTGATCTATTTTCCCTCCGGTGATTGCAATGACACCGTCGATTTGTTCGCCTTGCACAAAAGATGCTTTTGCAAGTTTTGTATCCACTTTACAGCCACCTATACCCACACTAGCTAAAACTTTAGAAAAGAAACTCATTCATTTCTTCCTCCTCATCATATTCATCCTCATCTATATTTTACCATGGAGTGATGGATATCAACACATATTTTACTTAGCTTTTACTACTTCCGGCACATATCCTGCTTCACATTTGCCAGGTAATTTGGTAAGGAATGATGAGAAAAAACAGGAGTTTCTCCTCCATTTAAAATAAAATATCTAATGAAGTATCTTTTTGGAACCAACACATCGGTAAAAAGGTGTTATTTTATTCAAATGAAAATTGGTAATGAGCTATTCAATCATACAAATGTTTTAAAATATAGATCTTTCTCATATAACCCCTTGTTTTTTTAATGTTGCTATCTCCCCCTCACCCAAACCTAATTCTTCTTGTAAGAACAAATTTGTATGCTCTCCGAGGATTGGTGGTGGCAGAACCCATCTGATGTTTAATCCAGAAAACCGTAAAGGACTTTTCGTTAATTTCACCTCTCCCATCACTGGATGTGACATTGTTCCAACCGTTTCTCTTGCAATTACTTGCGGATCATTGAAGGCTTGCGTAATACGATTAACTTTTCCAGCAGGAATACCGTATTGGGAAAACTTCTCCAACCAATTGTCTGCTGTATTTTCTAACATTTGTTCAGCTATCCATGGGACTAAGATATCTTTATACTCTAAGCGTTTTTCGTTGGTTTGAAACCTATGATCATTTACCCATTCTGGTTTATCTAATAGTGTGCATAATTGACTAAACAAATGGTTATTTCCTACACAAATCATTAGAGGTTGGTCTTTACAATCAAAAACTTGATAGGGAACAACATTATTATGTTGGTTGCCTAATCTTTTAGATTCCATACCAGTATTTAGGTAGCCACTCGCAATATTGGCCATTGAGCTGATTTGCACATCTAGTAAAGATAAGTCGATATGCTGACCCACACCATTATTATCTCGCATCCTTAAAGCGGCTAAGATACCTATAGCGACATATTTAGAGGTAAGAATATCCGCAATAGGAATCCCCACTTTTGTTGGCTCACCATCAGGGTGACCTGTCACATCCATTAATCCACTCATCGCTTGAATAACTGGATCAAAACCTGGTTCTGTACGCATTGGACCTGTTTGTCCAAAGCCTGTTACAGAACAAAGTATAATCCTATTATTGATTTTTTTTAATTCATCAAAGTCAATACCAAGCTTTTTCAATGTCCCTGTTTTAAAGTTTTCAAGGACGATATCAGCTTTCGCTACTAACTGCTTAAAAATAGTTAATCCTTCATGAGATTTTAAATTAAGAGTAATAGAACGTTTATTCCGATTGGCTGTAAAATAATAGCTGCTGTGACCATTCATAAATGGTCCCCAATCTCGCATGCTATCAGTACCCATAGGTGATTCTATTCTAATTACATCGGCACCTAAATCCGCTAATATCATTGAACCAGCCGGTGCAGCGTAAACTCTTGATAAATCCAATACTCTAATTCCATCCAAGGCTCTATCCACGACTACCTCCCCCTTCACATCTATTCATTGAAATTTCGGTTTTCTCTTCTCTGTTACCGCTTTTACTCCTTCACGATGATCTTCTAATTCGGTTGTGATTGCCATAAACGAAGAAATCATATCTAATGATGACCTTAGGCTCATTGTTTGATTTTGATAGACAGCTCTTTTAATGAAGCGAATGGCCGTTTGTGGTCCATTTGCTAATTTTTTGGCATAGTTCTCTGTAAAACCTTCCAGCTCATCATCAGCAATTACAAATGTGACCAATCCCATTTCTTTCGCCTCACTAGCCGTCAATACTTTCGCTGTCCAAAGCATATCTAAAGCTTTGTCTATACCAACTATTCTCGGAAGAAAATAAGCAGCACCATCCCCAGGAACTAAGCCGACTTTTGTATAACTTTCAGATAGCTTCGCACCTTCTGCGGCAATGCGGATATCACACATTAATGCCATATCAAGACCTGCCCCAAATGCCGCTCCATTAATTTGTGCAATAACAGGTTGATCAATCTCTTCCAATAATAAAGGAATTCGTTGTACCTTTTTCCATAGAGAATTTTTTCTTGCAAGACCAGTGGTTACACGATCTTCATCAGAGCGATAAAATCCCCTGCCTGCACTCATTTCTTTCATATCCCCACCAGCACAAAAGCCTTTTCCATTTCCTTTAACAATCACTACACGTATATCATTAGAATCTCGCACAGTCTGTAGTGCGTCAATCCATAAATCTAGCATTTCCTCACTAAACGCATTCATTGCATCTGGGCGGTTTAATATAATTTGTGCAATTCCGTCTCTTACCTCAAAATGTAAATCAGACATTCTCTTTACCTCCTTATAAAATGGATTTAACTTCGTGATTATCCACTAATAGTGACCAAATAGTGGCTGGACTGTGTGCTATATATGTGCTTAATTCCCCTTGCCAATAGCGTTCATTTCCAGCTTCATCACGCCACGACCATAACCGTTTTGTTAAATGATGCAGCGTATGTTCATATGTCATCCCAATGGCTCCATGGAGCTGATGGGCGGTCATCGCAATATCCCCTGCAACGGAACTCACCTTTATCTTCGTCAACATGATAAACAACGAATCATTACTACCCTGAAGCATTTCCACTGCATTATTAACAGCAGCTAAGCAAGCAGCGGTTTCTCCTACTAGAAGTGAGATATGTTGCTGCACCGCTTGAAAGCGATATAAATTCCTACCAAACTGTTTACGCTCACTTGCATAAGACAGGCACTCCTGTACTACTCGTTCACTAATGCCAGCAAGCATCGCCGCTTTAGCCAATGCATACAGTTGCTCTACTATTTTCTTACTCTCACAATCTTCTATTATTTTGATGGCTGAACCTCCAATATGAATGTCATGAAAAATCAAGGAATCACGTGGTTCACCGGCTAGATTCACCTCTTCATGTATCTTGGACTCGTTTACTGGTACGAGGACCATCATCCACTCGTTTTGACATTTGGCGAGGGCAACGATTTCTTTTGCTACCCTTCCCCAAGGTACGTTCAAAGCCTCTCCGCTTATAATATAGTTGCCGTTATGTTTCCTAACTTCCAAAGGGTTTTGTTCATTAAAATAGAAAGATAACGGTTGATCATGATGGATCTTTATCCCGTACTGTGACAGAATCCATTTACTAATTAAAGTTTCAGGTAAAGGTAGAGGAATTGGGTATTGACCAACTAATCTAATAACTGTAAAACCATCTACATAATCTCCGCCAACTCCCCCATATGCTTCCGGTATATTTACTCCTGTTAGACCCATGTCATTTAGGGATGCCCATAACTCATCATCAAATAACCCCTTTTGTCCCTTTTCAAGTAAGTCCTGTGTAGATTGTTTCTTCAAAAATTTACTGGCCGAATCATAAATATACTCTTTTATTTCACTCATTCTGATACAACCCCTTTGGCAATCATTCCTCGTAAGATTTCCGTTGTTCCCCCTCTTAGAGTGAAACCTGGGCCATGCAAAATAGATTGTGTATACAGCTCACCGATAGGCTTACTATTTAATAAATTAGGGTGTTTAGACAACACTAGCCTCACCGTCTCTGCCACTTTTGTTTCAAAAGTTGTTCCTCTATCTTTAACAAGTGACGCAATAAATGAAACATCCTTCCCCTCGTCAAGATACTTTGCCACACCAATAGATAAATTTCTAATGCTCCATAGCTCTGGAAGGAGCGAGAGCATTTCTGTTAATCCTTCTCGATCATTTATCCTTTTTAGTTCATCAATTACACCTGAAAATAATGGGTATGTACTGAGTATTCTCTCTGGTCCGCTTCTTTCATAAGCAAGTTCTGCCATTCCTTGTTTCCAACCATTCCCGACTTGACCGACCACTTGTTCATCTGGAACGAAAACGTTTTCAAAAAATACCTCATTAAAATGATGCTCACCTGTTAAAAAAGTGATTGGGCGAATGGTCACACCATTAACATGTAAATCAACAATTAACTGACTCATACCATCATGGCGATTTTCTTCATCTTCTGGTGATGTACGACATAGCACGACCATATAGTGAGCGATATGAGCACCACTTGACCATATCTTTGAACCAGTGAGTAGCCAGCCACCATCCGTTCGTACTGCTCGGGTTTTGATAGCAGCTAAATCAGAGCCAGCATTCGGTTCACTTAAACCTATAGCAAAGAAGCATTCACCTTTTGTGATTTGCGGTAAAAAAGTCTTTTTTTGATTTTCCGTCCCATATTTAAGAAGCAATGGCCCCGTTTGTCTATCAGCAAACCAATGAGCAGCAACGGGTGCACCTGCTACAAGCAATTCCTCTGTTAAAATATACCTTTCAATGGCGCTCTTTTCACTTCCACCATATGCCTGCGGCCATGTCATTCCAATCCAACCTTTATCACCTAGCTTTTTCGAAAAAGTAGATGATTCTCCACTTAGCCATGAATCACATGCAGGTGTAAAATGCCCGGATTGTATTTCTTCTCTTAAAAATGCACGGACTTCATTTCTAAATGACTGCTGATCAGATGTCAATTGAACAGTTGGCACTTCTAATTTAACCAATACTTTTCACCCTCTCATTTTATCGGTATTCGATACTATATATCTATATATAATATTTTATTTAAAATATTATAATTTGTCAATTTTAAATATTTAGAATATTTATCGGGTAATTCAGTGTTTTTAACCTAAAAAAGAGCATCTAGGAACTGTCTCCCAAATGCTCTTTTAAATCTAGTTACTATAATGCCGTCTTTGCACCCAAATATTTCGGTTTCCAATAACTTGAAGACATATCTGCAATTGTTACACCTGTGCTTGTTCCAGCATGAATAAATTGATTGTTGCCTAAATAAATACCGGCATGTGATGGTCCTTTTTTATACGTTTCAAAGAAAACAATATCACCTGGTTGTGGAGATGAAACAGATGTAGTCGCTTGCCAAATCGTTTCCACTGTTCGTGGAATGGAAACACCAATTTGATTAAAAACATATTTTAGAAATCCACTACAGTCAAACCCTGAAGATGGTGAATTCCCTCCCCAAGTATAAGGAACACCGATATGTTTTTTCGCTTCTTTTATTAATTGATTTACCTGTGACTGTTGGTTATTACTAGTTTGATTTCCACCAGCCGAGGAGTTAGATGAACTCACTTTTAAAACCTGACCTGGACGGATCACATCCGTTGTTAAGTTATTTATATTTTTTAACTGCGCTACTGATAACTGATGTTTTGAGGCAATTAACCAGAGACTATCACCTGATTGCACTGTATAAGTTGATTGGTTTGTATTAGGGGTTGAAGGTGCTCCCCCTGAACTCACCTTTAGCTTTAATTTCTGACCTGGATATATCCTATCGGAACTCAGCCCATTGATGTTTTTTAAATCAATGACAGAGATGCCATGTTGTTGTGCAATTTTCCAAAGTGAGTCTCCACTTTTGACAGTATAGGTACTTGTTTGTTCTGTCCCATTAACCTTCAGCTTTTGACCAACAACAATTGTAGAACTCTTTAACTGATTCCATTCCATTAATTGATTGATGGAAAGATTATATGTATTAGACAATTTCCATAAAGTATCACCTGATTGCACTGTATGTGTTTGCGCTGCTCCAACTTCTGCATATGTTGCCGCAAAAAGAGTAGTAGCCGCTGCTATTGACACGAGTTGTTTTTTCATCACTTTGTACACTCCTAATCTATCATTATCTCATTCATGATAGTGGTCATACGATGAAAAACAAACCGTGAAAAACATGGTTTATATGTAATATAATGACAGTTTAAAAGAAAATACATACTAAACTTCCAATAGCATCCACAATAAACAGTTCTTTATCACTAAAATAAAATGTAACACAAAAGAAAATAGTTGCATTTTATTTGTCCATTTTGTGACACCTATGGAAAAATGGGCCGATGTAATCAACTAATTGTTTTTCTTTTCTCTAGAGGGTCTTTCCTCCTATTCTTAAATGGGAGATACATAAGTACAAATAACAATACTGCTACAGCTTCAAGAACAAAAATGTAATAAGGATAGGGTCCAAAAAAGTCGAGCACAGAACCCGTCGCTGGTTTTCGGGAAAGAAACATATAATTTCCACCCGTAACATAGTTAATAACAGCCGCTATAATTGCAAATATATTAAGTGAAATAAACGCATTTACAACCCCTTTACTTGATGGAGAGTACTTGAAGGTAAATATATAAAGGAGAGCTGTCCATACGATGATCATATGGATAAAGAAAAATTGAAAATAACGAAAATGAGGGTATCCGAAAAACAATTCTGGCGTCAAGATAGCCATGGTCGCTCCCGCAATACCAATATAATAAGTTAATTGAAAAAACAAACGTTTTTGTAAAATAAGTAATAGCAAACAAAGCAGCACACTAATCGAGCATAAGTGAAGAGGCAAAGCAAATGATACATCCCACTTTCCACCTATCCATAACCAATAGTGATAACTTCCTTCTAAAACGAGTAAGAGGAATGAAAATATTACTCTTAACATCGTTTTATGTCCGGCTAACCTTTTTCTCTTGAAATATAAGAAGAAGGATCCTAATAAAAAAAGGACCACCATTACAAGGTGTGAAGTAGAAAATATCTCAAAGGAGTAGTTGCTATGATTTGGCTCAAATAGTTGCATAACATTCCTCCAATCTATGTATCTAATTGTCCCTTATTGTTCTATTACAAAGATTGTAGCAGCAGCAACCATTCACAATGATATGGAGAAGAACAAATCATGCCATAGACACGTTATTTATTCTTCTCCAATATCATGTCCTTATAGTTAGGTCATGTTAATCTTCACTCACTTTAACCAGTTGTTTACCTAAATTATCCCCCTTAAATAAGCCAATAAATGCATGAGGAGCATTTTCTAAACCTTCCACAATATTTTCCCGATATTGAAGCTTTCCTGAATTAACCCATTCTCCAAGTTGCTTCAATCCTTCTTCGTGATTATCTGCATAATCACCAACAATGAATCCCTTCATTAATGCACTTTTTTGTACCAATAACCCTTGTATTCTCGGGCCGTGCTCTACTTCTGTCGCATTATAGGAGGAGATTTGTCCACAAAGAATAATCCTTGCTTTGTAATTAATTCTTTTTATTACTTCATCGGAAATTTCTCCACCTACATTATCAAAGTAAATATCGACGCCATCGGGTGTATATTCTTTAACCTTATCCTTTATATTATCAGTTTTATAATTGATGACTTCATCAAAATGTAGCTCATCTTTTAAATATTGGCATTTTTCTTCCGTTCCAGCGATTCCAATCACTTTACAGCCTTTTAATTTTGCTATTTGCCCAACCGTTGAACCAACGGCACCTGCTGCTCCAGAGACCACAACCGTCTCTCCCTCTTTAGGCTCACCTATATCTAATAATCCAAAATAAGCTGTTAACCCTGGCATTCCCACAATACCTAATGCAGTTGATATAGGAGCTATAGAAGGATCTAATTTACGTATTTGATGACTTTTAGCTACATTATAATCAGACCAGCCAAGCCGCCCTTCCACATAGTCCCCCTCTTTAAAATGACCATCCTTTGATTCAATTACTTGACCTACAATTCCACCAGATAACACTTCATTTAATGCAAATGGCTCAATATATGATTTTCGCCCACTCATCCTGCCTCTCATATATGGATCAACAGAAAGGTAAATGGTTTGTATTAATACCTCCCCTGCATTTAAACGAGGAACCTCTCCACTCTCTACTAATTCAAAATTTTTATCACTTGGCATTCCGTTTGGTCTTTCGACTAATAGAATACTTCGATTACCCATTTTATCCCTCCATTTTATACTTTCTACTTCTCTATACCCTTATCAATTAAGGTAAAACAAAAGATAGGACGTCTGTGAATTTTCTTCACTCACAGACGTCCACTTTTTATTCTACATCTACTTCTTCAAACTCACCGTCTTTAATTACACCCATTCTGATAAAGTTTTCGATTGCCCCATTTTCTTCAATATGTTTCAAATCATATACTTTTTTATCATCTGGTAAATTAGTTAATCCATCTTCTATATGTTCCCGTATAAGCTTAGCATCATCAACAGATCCCGCTGCTTTCATTGCCTCTACAAATACATACATTGCTAAATAGTGATACCCTGCTTCAGAACCTGGGTCTTTGTCATGCTTTTCACGATACTTATCAATAAAAGCCTTTGTTCCAGAATATTCTGTATATATAAGGGGAACAACACCTATTGCTCCTTCTAATACATCATATGAACCTGTCACATTTTTCATTTCATCCAATTTCGCTTGGTCCATCACGATAAAACCTCCGTCATATCCAAGCTGTCTTGCCTGTGATACGATTTTAGCAGTAGGTTCTGAAGGTCCACCAATGAAGAGGACATCTGGCTCTTCTTTTAATGCATTCGTTAAAAGAGTAAAAAAGTCGGTATCTTTTGAGTAATCAACTGAAGCTTTATGAACCACTTCTCCTCCTGCACTTTCCCAGTATGGAATAATCGCTTCAGCCCAATCTTTTCCATATTGCGTAACAGGTGGAATAGCTGCTAATTTTTTTCCGAAATTATCCATCGCATAATCGGAGAATGGCTCAATATATCCTTCATAGCTCGGCGGTATTCTAACAGTTAATGTATTCCCACGCTCAACAATATCTGGTTCACTCGAATAGGCTGATACGATGAAATTATCCACTTCGTTAAATACTTGTAACGCTGAGATGCCACCGCTATGTGGCGAGAATATAATTGGTGTTTGGTTTTCTTGAACTAAGCGCTTTCCATTTGATGCTGTTTCATTAGGTAAATATTTATCATCCAAGGCAACAACATTCAGTTTGTATTTATCACCATTTACTTCAAAACCTTCTTTATTAATATCCTCTACTGCCATCTTCAAACCATTTAATGTATTTTCACCATAATAAGCAGCAGCACCACTCAATGGACCACTATAACCAATATTGACGACTTTCTCACCATTGCCACCACTTGATTGTGCACAAGCTGAAAGAAAAAAGATAGTGAATACGACTAAAACACTTAACCATTTCCGCTTTTTCATAAAACTCTCCCCCTTAATGATTATTACTTATGCACCAATATAAGCCTTTCTTACCTCTTGGTTTGATAAAAGCTCATCCGCAGTCCCTTGCAATGCAATCTGCCCATTTTCAAACACATAACCTTTCTTCGCAATACTTAACGCTGCAAATGCATTTTGTTCTGCTAAAAGAATGGTTGTTCCTTCTTGATTAATATTTTTAATGCTTTCAAACATTTGTTCAACAATAAGTGGTGCTAGCCCAATGGAAGGTTCATCAAGTAACATTAACTTCGGTTTAGCCATATAAGCTCTGCCGATTGCAAGCATTTGCTGTTGTCCACCACTTAGTAAACCTGCTGCTTCATTTCTTTTCTCGTAAAGAATCGGAAAAAGCTCGAACACATCATTTAATGATTGTTTCAATTGCGCTTTACGCTTACGATGAATATAACCACCCATCATTAGATTTTGTTCTACGTTCATATAAGGAAACAATTTACGGTCTTCGGCACATTGGACAATCCCCATTTGTACAATCTTTTCAGGTGCCGTTTGATGAATAGGTACATCGTTAAAAAGTATCTTGCCTGAAGTTGCTTTTAATAGACCACTAATTGTTTTGAAAGTCGTGCTTTTCCCTGCTCCATTCGCCCCTAATAAAACAACAATCTCGCCTTCCACCACATCAATATTAATATCTTTAATACTTAAATATTTTCCATATTTAGCAGAAACCCCATCTATTTTAAGCACTCACCGTCCCTCCTAAATAGGCTTTGATGACCTCTTCATTTTTTTGAATCTCTGCTGGTGTTCCTTCCGCAATCTTTTCTCCATAGTTCAACACCATAATATGATGCGCCAACCGCATAATCATCGGCATCTTATGCTCAATAAGACAAATCGTTAAGCCTTTATCCGCCATTTTTTGGATTAATTTTGCCATTTCATCTGTTTCATCAGGATTGACCCCAGCTGTTGGTTCATCGAGAAAAACGATCTCAGGATCAGTAGCAAGTGCTAATGCGAAAGCAACACGTTTCTTCTCTTCTTGAGAAATATTTGTTACTAGTTGATCACTTACATGTGATAAGCCAACGAAATCTAAAGATTCCTCTGCTTTGGCGATACATTGTTGTTCTTCTTCTTTTAGTCTTCTCGTCCGAAAGATACTATCAAACAGATTCGATTTCGTTCGCAAGCGATGGCCGACGATTACATTGTCTTTCACCGTCGACATTTCAAATAAGTGTGTACTTTGAAATGTCCTTGCCACACCTAGCTTTGCTATCACATTCGCTGGTTGTCTAGTAATCTCTTCATTTTTATAGATAATCGTTCCTTCGGTCGGTTCGTGCACACCTGTAATCAAGTTAAAGAATGTACTTTTCCCCGCACCATTAGGGCCAATGATGGCGTTGATCTTCCCTTGTTGTACGGAATAATCCACTGACTTCACTGCTACATTTCCACCAAAACGCTTCGTTAAGCCTTTAACCTCCAGCATTTGTCTCCTCCTCCCTGTTTTTGTAAGCAAGAGATTCCTGTTTTTTCCTTTTTCTTTGATACAACTGCATTTGAATAAACCCAACAATTCCTCTAGGAGAAAAGATGATGAGTAATGTCAGTAATGGACCAAATATGAGCATCCGATAATCTTGTAAGAATTGTAGATTTTGCGAAATGATCACGATAAGAAATGTCCCTACAATCGGACCAGCAAATGTACCAATTCCACCAACAATCATATAAGTAAGCAAATCAAATGTGATCGTTGTATAAGCTATTTCTGGACCGATGAAACGGATAAAACCTGCATACATCGCTCCTGCCAAACCAGCAAAAAAAGTTGAAAGTACAAAGGCAAGAAGTTTATTACGTTTAGTTGAAATACCAAGTGATAACGCTAAATCTTCACTATTACGAATAGCGATAAATGTTCTCCCAGTTAGGGAATGCACGATACGATAAATGACAGCCACAACGAGAAGAAAAATGAAAAACGCTAAATAATATTGAGCTGTTGGCGATTGAAAAGTGATTGGACCGATTGCCTCTGGCAAAGGGATACCAATTAGACCTCTTACCCCACCAGTTAGACCTTCCCACTTATCAATCACTAGGTAAATAATATAGCCTACACAAAGGGTGTATATAGCAAAGAAGTGTTCTTTCGTTCTTAAGGCAAACAGCCCGATGATTAACCCAATGAACATCGTTACCAATGGTGCTAACAAAAAGCTTAACCAAAAACCCATCTCAAGTTTAACGGTAAGAATGCCGATAACATACGCCCCAATTGCAAAGAAACCACCATGAGCTAAAGATAAGTAACCTGTATAACCCGCAAGTAAATTCAAGCCATAAACTGCGATGGTCCAAATAAAAGCCAAAGTCATAATATGAAGATAATAAAGATTCGGGATAATGAAAGGGAAAACGATTCCGAGAACGATGAGCAAAGATATAATTAATTTCTTGTTTGTTAGAACATTCATTCTATACGCCTCCTTTAGAGAAAATTCCTTGAGGCTTAATCGATAGAATAAGAATTAATAATACAAAAGCGATGATGTCTTTATAATCTGCAGAAAGATAGGTTGCACCTAAACTTTCCGTGAACCCTAGAATATATCCACCTAATATGGCTCCTGGAATACTGCCCATTCCCCCGATGATGATAATGACAAAAGCTTTTAGGATTACCAGATGTCCCATTCCAGGAAAGACGAGGTTAATTGGTGACGTAAGTGAAGCACCAATTGCCGCCAGAGCACCAGCAATAAAAAAAGTGAGGATCGCTACTTTATGTGTGTTGATACCTACTAATTGCGCCCCTTCTCTATTTTGGGCCATTGCAATGATTGTCCTACCCGTAAATGTTTTCTTTAAGAACCAGTAAAGCAAAATCATCACGGCAATTGCTGCGAATACAATGAGTATTCTTTGCAATGTCAGTGTGAGACCAAACACTTCCACCACCTGCCCAAAAGGTGTTGACATTTGGCGATAGTCCGCTCCCCATATAAACTGTGCTAATGCTTCAAGAAAAAGTAAAATACCGATGGCAGCCACTTTATCTTGAATAGGAGGAGAGTGTCTTAAAGGATAGAACACAAGTCTCTCCATTAAGACACTTAATAGTCCGACTACACAAATGGAAACAACCATTGCGAGAATATAGTGTAAACCTGCTTCAGTCATCATAATTAAAGTGATATATCCACCTACCATGTACAGAGCACCGTGAGCGAAATTTGGAATATGGAGAATGCCGTATACTAAAGTGAGCCCTAAAGCTACTAGGGCATAGACACTCCCAATTGTTAATCCATTAAACAATTGTTGCATTAAAAGTTCCATCATTTTCCCCCTTTTTCACGTCAGTAGAAGATTAGACTTTTTGTTGATTCAATTTCGATTCTTCTTCTTCTTTCAGTTTACGCCATAATATTTTCCCGCTAGATGTCATTGGGAAAGACTCTCTAAACTCAACCACTTTCGGAACTTTATAGGCAGCCATATGCTCTTTAGCCCATTGAATAATCTCTTCAGCAGATGTCTTTCCTTTACTGTCTTCATTTAATATTACGAAGGCTTTTGCTGCTTCTCCTCGTCTCGGATCAGGAATCCCCACGACACAAGCCTGTTGAATCGCAGAGTGACGATATAGAATCGACTCCACCTCTGTCGGCCAAATCTTATAACCTGAAGAATTAATCATTCTTTTAACACGATCAACAATAAAGAAATAACCCTCTTCATCTACTTTTCCTAAATCACCTGTTCTAAAAAATTGTTTTCCTTCTATAGTAATAAAAGCGCTTTCATTTTCTTCCGGACGATTATAGTAACCTTTCATTACTTGGTGACCATGAATGATGATTTCACCAACCTCATCGATACCCAATTCTTCATTTGTAATAGGATCTATGATTCTAGCATCCACATCGAAGAAGGGAATGCCTAAACATTGCATTTTCGGATGATCTGTTGGATTTGAATGGGTTTGTGCAATTGTTTCGGTCAAGCCATACCCTTCTAAAAAAGTTAATCCAGTTAATTTCTCTAATTTCTGACCAACTGCTTCCGGCAAAGTAGCGCCACCACCGGAAATGCCAATAAGTGAAGCTATACGATCAGCTGTTAATTTAGGATTAGAAATAAAATCAATTAACATCGTACTTATAGCTGTCCAATTACTACACTGCTTTCTCTCAATAAGTTGTAATGCCGTATCTTTATTCCATCTAGTCATAATGACCATGGTACTTCCAGCATAAATGGGTACATGCATACTTTGCACCATTCCGGTCACATGGAAAAATGGCAAAGAAGATAAAATGACATTGCTACTTGAAATCCTCCCCCATAAAGCACCACCAACGGTATTGGCTTGAACAGAATAATTCGTATGCATACAGCCTTTTGGTACACCGGTTGTTCCTGAAGTGTAAGGAAGGACGATTAAATCATCCTGTTTGCTCGTATAATAAGGAACGATTTCTCTCATCTTTATAGCGTCATCCCACCGGAAATGATCTTGCTCTTCTGTCCATTCTTTTCGTGGTTCTGCAACTACATCTGGTCTATCTATGTTATCTTGTGGGTCAATATAATCTGAATAGGAGGCAATAAGTAGGTGTTTCAAAGAAGTCTGTTCAATAAGTGGTTTTACAATAGGTTGTAATTCTTGACCGATAACTGCTGTTTCAATTTGACAATCATTAATATAAAAAGCTAACTCACTCGTAACAAGCATTGGGTTAATCGGAACGACGACTGCGCCGATTCTCATAATGCTATAGAAGCTAATGACAAACTGTGGAGAATTCTGCATAAAGAGCAGGACTTTATCTCCTTTTTTTACCTGTAATTCCGTTTGAAGATAACTAGAAACACTCTTCACTTCGTCTAATAATTGCTTAAAGCTTATTTCATTTCCATAATAATGGATAGCCTCTCGCGAAGGATATTGAAGTGCTGAGAATTCCAAGTTTTGGTAAACTGAAGTTTCTGGAACAATCAATTTTTTTGGAAGCTTTGGCCAGTGATCAAAATGTCTTGTTTGCATTAATTTAATCTCCTCCTTAACTTTTTAGAATAGCTCATAGAGGTGTCATATTTAATTTAAGAACGTTTGAAGTCAGGTTGTCTTTTTTCTTTAAAAGCAGTAATTCCTTCATGATGGTCCTCTGTTGTTACCATCGTCCCTTGTGTAATCCTTTCCTGTTCTAATACTTGTTTTAATGATAACTGATAAGATTCGTTAGTAAGTTTTTTAATAAATCCATACGCAATATTTGGCCCAGCACTTAATTTTTCCGCATATTGTTTTACTTCATCTTCAAAGTGACCTTTTTTGTAAATATGGTTTACGATGCCAAATTCGTATGCTTTTTCAACTGTTAATGGCTCTGCGCTAAATAATAGTTCCTTCGCACGTTGCAATCCAACTAATCGAGGTAGAAAATAAGAGCCGCCGCCATCCGAAATTAAGCCTACTTTAGAAAAACTTAAAATAAATTTAGTTTCTTCTTCAGCTAAGATTAAATCACATGCTAGTGCTAGATTAAACCCAGCTCCTGCCGCATATCCATGTACGGCTGCAATGATTGGTTTCTCTACAGATTGTATTAAAAGAATAAGCTCATTCAAATTACCAATATGTTCATAAGTAGCTAGAGGCGACCTTGAACCCATCCTTTTTACATCTCCACCAGAACTGAAAGCTCTTCCTGCACCCTTCAATACAATAACACGAATATCTTTATCCGCTTTCGCTTGTTGTAGTGCTGACTTTAACCCTTGAATTAGCTCAGGGCTAAATGAATTTAATGCCTCAGGTCGATTTAATGTTAATTCCATTACACCATTCTCAATTTTCATTAGTAAATGACTCATTGTTTTCGATGTCATATCTTCACCTCATTTTTTTATTAAACGCCGATTACGCCTTCATCCGTTACAATAGGTGCAACGGCAAAAATATCTTTTTGAGCTGCGAACGCTACTTCTGTCTTCATACCGTGATTTGCAATCATTTTACCTACACGTGAAGCCATTAATAATTCTGTTCCTTTTTCTTTTGCACCCAAATAAAACTGATGGGCACATAGTGCTGTATCTGACATTTCCCAAGCTTTATGACTGCTAGTTATTAAACAATCGATGTAATAACCGACTCCATAAAAGTCCTCGACATTAAATGCACCAGAAGATCCCGAACAAACAAGTACTACCGTCTCATCAAGATGTTCGTTACAAACTGCCTTAGCAGAATGTTTGGCATTTAAAAGGGATGCTATATACACTTTCTTTGCATTAAGTGCATGTTTGATGGCTACGGTTCCATTGGTGGTTGTTAAAATGATATCCTTACCTAATACAGTTTTAGATAACCTTTCTGGATGGGGCGATTCAAAACCGTCTATCGTTAGCCCGTTATATTCTCCAACTAACACATATGTTCCTTTTTCACGAATACTTGCTTCATATAATGCATCCTCTTGATTCGCTACTGGTATAACCGCCTTTGCCCCGTGTTGAATCGCAGTTGTTATAACTGATGTGGCCATCAAAATATCAAAAACAACGACCACCTTCTGCCCATTTAATTTCTCTTTATCGATTTCTTCTTTTTTCATGACTACATGAAGTTTCACCATATCAATAACCTCACAATTTTCTTCTAGATGTCTTTACAGCATGTTGTATTAAGTTATTTACATATAAGTTTAGATTAGAAAAGCGCTCGTCTTTTGTTTGTCCGCGCTTCCAACGATAATAAATTTGCTGACATATAACGGCGAGTTTGAAGTAAGCAAATGTTAAATAATAATGAATTTGACTGACATCTGTCCCACTTTTTAGAGCATATGCTTGAATAAACTCTTCTCTTGTGAAGAAGCCAGGCTTTGTCGTCACCGACTCGTCTCCTAGACCTCTCTTCAATAGATCGGAATCACCTTTTTCATGCCAGTAGCTTAAGGCAACACCTAGATCCGCTAATGGGTCACCAACAGTTGACATTTCCCAATCAAAGACACCGATTAATCTTGTTAACTGTTGATTGAACATACTGTTATTTAACTTGAAATCATAATGGATAATCGTTGTTTTTTCGGAATGTGGGAGATGTGACTCTAACCAATTTGTAAGTTCATCAATCCCAAGAATTTCATCTGTTTTACTACGATGATATCGGCTTATCCATCCATCTACTTGCCTTTGCATGAACCCAGCTGGTCTCGTCATATCTTTTAGTTTGGTCTTCTGATAATTGATATCATGTAATTGTACAAGAGCGTTTACCATCAATTGTGATATCCTTTGACCGACATCATAAGCACTGTCACCATCAGGAATAGTGAGGGAATCGTCTATCACCACCCCTTTTTTTCTTTCCATAATAAAGAACGGTGCACCTAAAAGTTCTTTATCACTGTAAATAAAAGGCTTTGGTGCTTGATTGAAAAAAGGGTGGATCTCCTGTAGTACTTTATATTCCCTCTCCATATCATGCGCTTTAGGTGCTACTGGTCCCATAGGCGGTCTTCTTAACACACCCTCCCAGTTGCCAACTTTTAATTGATAGGTTAGATTTGATTTACCTGCACTAAATTGGGAGATTTCTAATGGTTTGTTAGGTATTTCATCTATGTTTGCTTTTAAATATTGTTCTAAGCGATGAACATCCAGCCCTTCACCTTCTCGAATGGGAATTGTATCAGAAGTCATTGAACACCCTCCTCTGTTGTACTTAGTAATGCGAGAGGCTGATATTTTTCTAAGTTATTCCTTAAATGTTCTGGAATCAAAATAGAATGATCATCTATGAAGTTATAACACACAGTGACACAACTTGCTTTAGCCACCAATTTCCCATCCATCTTTCTTGTCAACAAATGCTGTAATTCAAAGCTTTTACGGCCAATATTGCTAACCTCAGTTGTCACAACTAGTTCCTCACCTGCGAAAGCTGGGGCAACATAATCACAATGAATAGAAGCCAAAATCATGCTACTTTGTTTATTTCTATTAGGTAGGATCTCATAAAATAATTTCGTTCTTGCCTCTTCAAAATAAAGAAAATAACTTGTATTATTGACATGGCCAACAGCATCGGTTTCACTAAACCGTACATACACCTCTATTTGATGTTTTTTATGCATCATCAAATCCCCTCTTTAACAGGCACTTCTTCAATACCCTTTAAAATGATTTCTGTATAAAATCGTGCTAATTCCTTATCCGTTAGTTCACCATCTGTTCGAAACCAATAATAGCTATAATTCGTCATTCCTAAAAATCCGAATGCAAGAATATCCGTACGAATATGATTACTAAATTCTTTTGTCTTTTTACCTTCATCAATAATCTTTTCAAAATTTAATCGATATTCTTTTCTCTTTAATTTAATTTGTTTGACATGATCTTCATGTAAATGCCTTAACTCCCGGTGCACAATTCGTGCTTCTTTGCCCTGGGTGTCAATCTTACTTAATGTTAAATAAATGTTTTCGTAGAGCTTTTCTTTATTACTTAATGTTTGATTTTGTAAGATTTCCTCTTGTTCTTGTAATAAACCTTCGATGTATTCTAAATGGATATCCCTTAATACTTCCTGCTTACTGTTGAAATAATAATAAAAAGTACCTTTTGTCACATCGAGTTGATCCACAATATCTTGAATGGTCGTTTCCTTAAAGCCTTTATCATCAAACAAATCGATGCTTTTCTTTAAAATTTGATTTTTCACTAAAAGCCCTCCTGACTATGACTATGCCTATTCTTAGACTAGTTCTCTTTCAATGAGAAGGGCAATCCCTTGACCTCCACCAATACAAGCGGTAATTAAAGCCGTCTGGCTCAGTGACCGTTGCAATTCATACACTGCTTTCGTAACAAGTATGGCACCTGTTGCGCCTAATGGATGACCATGAGCAATCGCTCCGCCATTCACATTCAACTTTTCAGGATTGAATGATAACTCCCTGTCACAAGCAATGACTTGTGCAGCAAATGCTTCATTTAATTCAATTAAATCAATATCTTCAAGTGTTTTGCCAGTTTTCTTTAATAGTTTTCTAACAGCAGGTACAGGACCTATTCCCATAATATTAGGGTCAACACCAGCGACAGTTGATTCTTTTATGACGGCTAATGGACGTAAACCGAGTGAATTCGCTTTTTCTCTCGACATGATAACAAGCGCCGAAGCGGCATCATTTAAGCCTGAACTGTTACCGGCTGTCACACTGCCAGCTTGCTTAAATGCAGGTTTAAGTTTAGCTAACCCCTCTATATTCGTTTGTGGTCTTGGATGTTCATCCTCATTAAAAGTAATCGGCTCACCTTTTCTAATAGGAATCTTTATCGGAACAATTTGTTCATTAAAACGGCCTTCTGCCATCGCCTTAGCCATTCTTGCTTGACTACGATTGGCATATTCATCTTGCTCTTGACGAGAAATATCATATTTTTCTACTAAATTTTCTGCTGTTATCCCCATAGGTGGATCTCCAACTTCATCAGGTGAAAGTCGTGATTTTCTAAATTGAGGGGGTCTTGGACTATACGGCTGATCAGCCCGATCCATCAAGTAAGGTGCCCTCGACATACTTTCTACTCCACCTGCAATATAGACATCTCCCTCACCCGCTTTAATCATTGCTGCAGCAAGTGCAACAGCATTCATACCTGATCCGCATTGGCGGTCTATTGTTAAGCCAGGTAGATTAAGAGAAAGACCTGATTGAAGACTTGATAATCTAGCAATATTTCCTCCACCACTTAGCACATTACCAAAAATCACATCATCAATCTCTCCCACATTCACTTGCGCCCGCTCTACTGCTGCCTTAATAACTTCGCCACCAAATACGTGAGCTGGAACGGAGGCAAGAGCACCTCCCTGCCTACCAATCGCTGTGCGTACAGCTGAAACGATTACTGCTTCTCTATTACCCATTTCATCCATCCCCTTCTCTTTACATTGCCGTTGTTCCACCATCTACAGCAATTGTTTCACCAGTAATGAAATTGGACGCACCACTGGCTAAAAATAAAGCCACTCCTTTTAAATCCGAGTCGGAACCAAATTTCCTAAGTGGTGTCCTTTGCAAGAAGCGATCGCTGTTTCTTTCAATAAGAACCTTGGACATTTTTGTTGGGAAAAACCCAGGTGCAATCGCATTGACATGAATGCCTCTCGGTCCCCATTTCACAGCCAAATCTTTTGTAAAAGAAATGACACCACCTTTACTTGAGTTATATCCAATTGCGTCCATTAACTCTGGATTTGACCCCTTAAGTCCAGCAACAGAAGCTATATTAATGATTTTCCCTTGTTTTTCAACCAGCATTGCTTTACCAACAGCTTGTGACATTAGAAATGTGCCTACAACATTTACATTGACCACTTTTTGAAAGGCTTCTAGAGGCATTTCTTCTACTGGAGCCCCCCATGTTGCCCCACTATTATTGACAAGAATATCAATCTTTCCAAAACGCTGAATCGTTTCGTCGACGACTGTTTGCACTTCTTCTGGATTAGTAATATCACATTTAAAAGTCAGTACTTCAACACCAAGTTCTTTTAAACGATCGGCCACTTCATCACAATTCTCTTTTTTCCTGGAACATAACACGATGTTTGCTCCAGCTTCGGCAAACCCTTCAGCAATTTGTTCACCTAATCCTCTTCCGCCCCCAGTGACAATAGCTGTTTTCCCAGATAGATCGAACAGTTCTTTTACATGCATTATTGGACCCCCTGTGCTACTTTTTTATATTTTTTTAACTCTTGTCTTGCAATCGCTCTTTTATGGACTTCATCTGGACCGTCTGCTAACCGTAATGTTCGAATATTCGCCCAACTTGCAGCAAGCGGTGTATCTTGACTTACTCCTTTTGCACCTAGTGCTTGAATGGCGTGATCAATCACTTGAAGTGCCACATTTGGTGCGACTACCTTAATCATGGCAATCTCTGTTTTGGCAGCTTTATTTCCAACAGTGTCCATCATATAAGCAGCTTTCAACGTAAGTAAACGAGATTGTTCTATATTCATTCTAGCTTCGGCAATCCATTCTTGAATAACACCTTGTTCTGCTAATGTTTTGCCAAAGGCAATGCGCTCTTGGACACGCTCACAAAGAATGGATAATGCTCTTTCCGCTGCCCCAATCGTTCTCATGCAATGATGAATGCGCCCTGGTCCTAATCTGCCTTGTGCAATTTCAAAGCCCCTTCCTTCACCTAGTAGCATATTACTAGCAGGGACTCTTACATTGTTATATTCAATTTCTGCATGACCATGAGGAGCATGATCGTAACCAAACACATTTAATGTACGTTTGATTTTTACACCTGGTGTATCAAGTGGGACTAATATCATCGATTGTTGTTTATGTTTTTCTGCGTTTGGATCGTTTTTACCCATGACAATGGCAATTTTACATCTAGGATCACCTGCCCCTGATGACCACCACTTTGTTCCATTAATGACATACTCATCTCCATCACGAATAATGCTGGATTCGATATTGGTCGCATCAGATGAGGCCACATTCGGTTCAGTCATGGAAAAACAAGAGCGTATTTCACCGTTTAGTAATGGTTTTAGCCACTTTTCCTTCTGTTCATCCGTTCCGTAGCGTACTAATACTTCCATATTACCTGTATCTGGTGCTGCACAGTTAAATACTTCAGGTCCTATAGATGACCTCCCCATTAACTCACATAATGGAGCGTATTCGATATTGCTTAAACCTGCACCATCTTCGCTATCCGGTAAGAATAAATTCCATAATCCTTCTGCTTTTGCTTTTGCTTTTAGTTCCTCCATAATGGATGGATGGGTACTAAATCGATTCTCCTTACTTATTTGCTCCATATAGGTTTTCTCATTTGGAAAAACATATTGGTCCATAAAATCACTAATTTTTTCTTGTAAACGCTTTACTTTATCCGAATATTCAAAATTCATTACACGCACCTCCTCTTATCCATTTGTTTTAACAAACGTGACATCACCTTTTAAGACTGCTTTCCCTGCTTGATTGACTGCTTTCACCTCAAATGCGATTTCCTGCTCCTCTTCAGTAGTCACTGTAGCAACCAGTGTAATCACATCATCAATAAAGACCATACCTGAAAAACGAATGCGATAATCCTTTATAAATCCTTCTTCATAATATGGTGTGAATAATTTGGCCAAATTACCCATTGTCCACATGCCATGAGCGATAATTCCAGGAAGTCCCGTTTTCTTTGCTTCCTCATCAACTGTATGAATGGGGTTAAAATCTCCAGATGCACCTGAATACTTTATTAAGTCCATTCTCGATACAGGCGCTAAGGTTTCTGACAATGTTTTTCCTTTTTCTAAAGTCAAGATATTACTCATACACTCATCGCCTTTCTCACAGCTTCTGTAATGATGGTAATGGCTTCTTCTTTAAAAATGAGCTTCCCATCCTTATCTTCTCCATACTTCACTACGGAAAGAAAACCCATTAAACCATTGCTCCCTTTCTTTTCATAATAATCCTTTACTTCGGTCCAAACATAAACATCTTCTCCAACGAGGAGAGGTCTTTCATAATGAAACCTTTGCTCACCATGAATCAAACCTTTCTTAGGGAGCTGTAACTCTTCAATTGTGCCCGATTCAAACACACGTGGAAAAGTAGGTGGCGCAATATTTGTGCCATACTTACTTCTCTTTCCATATTCTTCGTCAATAAAAATGGGATGGGGGTCGCCAATCGATTGCGCGAACCGTTTGACTAACCCACGTTCAACAGTATTCTTCACCTTACCTGATACTTTGCCAATCACATCCGTGTACATCCTGTGTATCAACTCCTATTTTAATTTTTTGGACCGCCCGCAACATAGATAACTTGACCGTTCACAAATGATGATTTCTCATCTGCAAAAAAAGCAACTGCATTGGCGATATCCTCAGGTTTTCCGCTTCTCGCAACCGGTATAGCCGCAATCGCTCCTTTTATAAAGTCTGCAAAAGGTACCCCTACTCTTTCTGCTGTAGCCTTTGTCATCTCTGTTTCAATGAAACCAGGTGCGACACTATTTGCTGTGATACCATAGCGTCCAAGTTCAATGGCTAAAGTTTTTGTTAACCCTTGTAAACCAGCTTTTGCTGTTGCATAGTTAGCCTGACCTCTATTACCGAGAGCAGAAGTAGAAGAAATACTAATGATTCTGCCATAGTTTTGCTTGACCATATATTTTTGTGCGGCACGCGATGCATTAAAGGATCCCTTCAGATGTACATCCATTACTAATTGCCAATCATCGTCCGTCATTTTAAACAGTAAATTATCGCGGATGATACCAGCGTTATTAACTAAAATATCAAGTGTACCAAACTGTTCCACAACTTCCTCCATTGCTGTTTCTACTTCGCCTGCTTCCACAACATTCGCTTTTTTCACGAAGATATGATAGCCCTTTTCCTTGAATTCTGCGGCTGTTTCTGCTAATGCCTCCTCATTGATATCAATAATAGCAATATTTGCCCCCTCTTGTGCGAAGAGCTCAGCGACGCCTTTACCAATTCCTCGGCTTCCACCAGTAATAAATGCAGTTTTCCCTGTGAATCTTGTCATTTTCATATGCCCCCTGTATCATTCCTTTATATTTGTTGTCCGATTTTCACATGCCCCTTCAGTAAGTTTCTTGAGATAATCATACGTTGGATTTCATCTGTCCCATCATATATTCTCCAAAGTCTTGCCTCGCGGTACCATCTCTCAATCGGAAGCTCTCTTGTATACCCCATGCCTCCATGAATTTGTAATACGCGGTCAACGACTCTGTTCCCCATATTAGACCCATAAAGTTTTGCCATTGATGCATAGTGTCGATTATCTTCCCCTTGATCCAAAGTAAATGCAGCATTTAAAGCTAGCCACTTAGCTGCCTCAATTTCAACGGCTGAATCGGCAATTTGCCATTGAATTGCCTGTCTCTCAGCAATTGGTTTGCCAAAAGTTTCTCGTTCTTTTGCATAATCTAATGCCATTTGCAATAGTCTCTCTGCTGCTCCAACTGCTCTTGCTCCTACTATCCAACGAGCAAATCCAATCCATTCAAGGCCAAGTTTATAACCACCATGCAATTCACCTAGTATATTCTTCTCTGGCACTCGTACATTATCAAATACAAGTCCAGCTGGTCCCCATTCACCCATCGTATGGATAAATTCTGATTTCCAGCCCATTTCGCGGTCAGCGATAAAACAAGTGACACCATCTCTACCCTTTGTTTTCTTATGTAGCTCCTTATCCGTTATCGCGATGACCATAACGAAATCTGCTTCATTACCACCAGTAATGAAAGTTTTCTCACCATTTAGAACCCACTCATCTCCATCTTTCACTGCTGTCATGCGAATATTTTGCGTATCAGATCCTGCTCCAGGTTCAGTCATAGCGAAACAAGATTTTTTCTCACCATTTATCGTCGGAATTAAATAATTTTGTTTTTGTTCTTCATTAGCATAATAAAGAATGTTGTCAGCAGATCCACCAAAACTAAATGGCACAAACGTTTTAGCTACTTCAATACAAACAATGGCTTGCATCATTTGTCCCAAATCAGCTCCACCGTATTCCTCAGGTGTGTTAATTCCCCAAAAACCTGCTTCCTTTGCTTTTAACTGTAGTTTCTTCTGCACTTCTTTGGAAAGACTTGGCTTTCCTTCTCGTTCATTCTTTAACACTTCATTTTCTAACGGAATTAATTCTTTCTCCACAAACTTTCTAATGGTTTGTTGTACCATTTTTTGTTCTTCTGTTAACCGTAAATCCATTCTTTTCACCTCTATCTATTTATTTATACTAACTAGTTAGTATGTTAGAACTTTTTTACATACTAACCGGTTAGTTTTTTCACATTATTAATAACAACATGATCAATTTTGTTTTACTCTTGCCTGTTGCGAAGCATAGAGTAGCCACCTCTAAATGACATTATGAATGTATTCATTTTACAACTGGCTTAGAACAATGATGTTAAATTTCTTTGAACGTAATAGTTAGGAAACGCTTTCATTTCTTTGACAAAAACGTTTGGCAGAGGTAGTAATGGAACTAAAAACATAGAAGTGTCTACAGCCAAACCACGCAGTAATTTTGCAAAGTTCTTAGTAGTTGAATGGAAATGTATCATGGAGTTATAAAAACATCAAATATTATCTGACTAGTCAGTATGTTTTTAATATTCATTATAATATCAGAGATTGTTTCTCTTGCCAAGACTAAACCGATGATTTTTTGATTTTTTCTTGATTGCCATTAATGATCGAAGTAACAATATGAAGGGTATCCCATTCACCATTTGATAACGCAATCATTTGATAGTGCTTTGGAAAAAGTAATTGTTGAATCTCTAAAACACTTTTTCCTTCAAGATACAATTGCATGATTTCACCACTGAGATTCTCTAAATAATTCAATTTCGCTTGCAATTGTTCTTTACCATGAGGAAAATACCCTGAATGAGAACAAAACATTGCCTCAAAATCATAAGTTAACAATTTTTTTATTGATTGTATAATTTCCGGAATGGATTCTGTATCCATCGCAATCTTTGTATGAGGCTGAACATATAAATCACCTGTAAACATTATCCCTTTATTGCGGCAAAATAGAGCAACATGGTCATCCGCATGACCGGGTGTCTCTATTACCTCCCAATCAAGCTGTCTTGACGAAACTTTTTGCGATAACGGATAGGCAGGAAACGCTTTTCTTGCTCCCCATGTTTTTTGCCTATACAAGGGGTACGGCGCCTCTTCAGAACAAATCTCTACCCCTAACCGATGACAAAAAATAGGAATTTGTTGTTTGGCAAACCACGAGGCATTGCCAGAATGATCTTCATGACTATGTGTTAAAACGACCTGATCAACAAAATAGGATTGATAAAATTGAGTGAAGGCAGATGACATCGAATACGGCCCAGTATCAATCACCAAACCGTCGATAATAAAAGAGAATATTTTTCTTGAAATTTTACTATTCTTCAATAAATTTCCTTCGGCGCAAATCACACCTTCATGTTTATAAGGTTTCAGCATATCCGTAGTCCTTTCTTTTTTCTTTTTCGTCCCAAAATTTCAAAATACTATATAAAAACATAATCGTTGGCACTTCTATTTTTGTTTCATGGGCAAGTTTAAGAACATACCCACACATCGATTCGTATTCCATGGCCTTACCATTTAACCGGTCTTGTAGCATAGATGTCTGATGTTCTTTGGCATAGGTCGCTTTTTTAAAAATAGACTGAATCACTTTTTCTTTATCAAATGGATAACCTTGTCTTGCTGCCACAGAAACGGCTTCTGCCGCCACGTTTTTCGCCAAAGCACTTAATTCCACACTTTCTAATATTTCGCCAATTGTTGCTTTTGTAATAGCCGACAACGGATTAAAGGTAATATTCCAAAGAAGCTTTTTCCACTTATGGTTAAGGATTTCTTCTGTGAATTTTGCACTTATTCCTGCTCTTTGAAATAAATCAACTATTTTTCTCGCTTGATTGCTATCTTCTTTTTGTAATGCACCTATTAATAATTGATGTGATCCCGATTCTTTCACAATGCCTGGTTCAGTTATACTTGCTTGCACATAAGTCGCACAAGAAAAAATTTTATTATTCGTTAGACTTCGTGCCAATACTTCTTCATTATCCACCCCATTTTGCATCGTTACAATCATTGTCTCATCTTTAATAACACCCTTAAGGCTATCAGCTAACTTTTTCGTATCAGTAGACTTTACACAAAATAGAAGGATGTCTACTGAAGCTAACGCATGTATGTCATTAGTGAAAATCGTATGTTCATTTTTTAAGTTAAGGATAGGATATTGCTCACTAACTACTTTTATGCCCCTCTCTTGCAATCTAGTTAAATGCTTACCTCTGGCTAGAAAGGTCACTTCATGATGAGCATTTGCAAGTAATGCTCCAAACAAACTTCCAACTGCTCCTGCCCCGGCCACACCTATTTTCATACTTCTACCTCCCCATCATGAATTAAATGGTAATCAACCTTCTTAGATCCTTCCCATAACACTGTTTCCTTAGTAAGGAGTGAAATCGCTTTAGAAAAAATCGGTCCATCATAAACAAAGCTATGATATTCTCCTGCTTCTCCCATCGGACAGACTTCTTCTAACTTAATCTTCTGAAAAAATTCATCATCTATCTCTCTGCCTAGCCAACTATCAGATAGACAATCCGGACGGACTCTTATCACTTTAGCTCTATAACCACGCTGAATAAACGATTTTAGAAGTGCATCTACTTCTTCTTTTTTTCTCCATAATGGATAAATAGCCTGTAATCCGACTGTTGAAGCAAGCTTCTCTCCCCAATCTTTATGGGGCGTAAAATAAATGTCCCCAAATGCAATTGCCTCTAAATCATATTTTATCTTCATTTGCTTTAATTCTTCTACAAATCTATCTGTATAGTTATCTATGTCTGTGTCAATAAAATGGATAGGTATACCTAATGATTCACTTTGTTCTACTAACAGATTTGTATTTTCTCCATGACCATATGTCCTTTTTGCAGATGGTTGTTTTGTTGTAATCAATACTTCAACACTTAATCCATTAGCCAATAAGTAGTCTAATGCCAAACAAGCGTCCTTTCCTCCACTCCATGATAAAGCCGTTTTTCCCATATAATCCCCCTTTCAATAAACTGAATATTCTTATAACACATCATACTCCTTTCACTCTTAGGTAGCAAATAAAACTGTTTGCAGAAAAGTCGTATGCAAGCATGGAAATTTGCTGTTATTCATCAGCAGGCATCTCTTCCCCTTTTTCTGTAAAATAACGTTGAAAAGAATAGCGAAAAATAACTACAACATAAAGACAAGTGAATGTAAAAAGGAGCAGACTCAATGTAATGATAATATTCTTTAATGGAATGAGATGAGACATTAGTATAATGATACTTAAATATCCTACTTGAAGCATACTTTGCAGCAATTGAAAGATACTTGTCACTCTGCCCATCATTTCTACCGGGATATTATTTTGGTAAAAAGTTAAGGCTCCAGCATTTAAGAAACTATTAAAAAAACCTAATAGAATAAAACTGCTCATCACAGCCGTAAATGACGAGGATAATGAGTAGATAACATATCCGATAGCCATCATGAACATTCCACAAGTAATCATTGATCGGATTGATAGTCTATTTGCCATTATGGTTAATACTAAAGCGCCACCAACCGATCCTATACCTGTAATACTCAAAAGAAAGCTATAATCAGTCTCAGAAAGGCCGACTACTGTTTGAATAAAAGCGACCTCTTGCGCATCCATAACATAGGAAATGATTACCAGAAATAAATAACCTAAGTAGACAAAGCTGACATATTTCTCTTTTTTTAAGAAGGTAAAAACAATGGTAAAATCTCCTTTTACTCTGTTAACTGTTAATCGAGGGACCTCCATCTTCTTCTTATCAACATCAGGTAGAAAGCAAATAAAGAGGGCTGCAATGACAAAAAACAAACTAGTTAATAAAAGAGTCACCTCAACGGTTGTCAACAAGATAAATACACCAGCTATCGCTGGCCCAATAATAAAAGCACTAGATGATGTGACCGAACGGAATGTATTGAACTTTTTTCTTTTCTCAAAGGGGACTATCATCGTTGTATAGGTTACTGACGCAGGGACAAAAAATGATTGCGCCACACTTAAAGCAATTAAAATAAGATACAAGTAGGTTATATTCGTTGCGAAGAACATGGTTACAATTAATAAAGCACGTAAAACATAAGTAATCATCACGATTTTCTTTTTACTACGATAATCTATAAAACTACCTGTCCACAACTTTGTCATCATGTTGATTATTGGTGAAATCATCCATAGACCAGCGACAGCCGCTGCTGAACCATCTGTTATTTTGTACACCAATACATTAATGGCTGCTAAATATACAAAACTACCAATATGGGCACTAGAAAGTGAGATAAATAAAATGATGGGGTTTTTCCATTCTTTCAAATTATGTAATGATATCAATTGTCGCGCAAATCTCCTTTTTCATTAGAATTTAGGATCTTTGTTATTTACAAATGATACCATAAATATCCTCAACAAAATAAAAAGGTTAATAATTATCTAAATTTTTTTACATTTCATTTTGACATTTTAAATAATACTGTAAAAATACACATGTATGAAAAGAGGGAAAGGAATTGCTCAAGGATTCCATATCTGTTGTGTAGCGAAAAAAGTGGACAGAACTACAATTGACTGAGGATGTGGGTGTGAACCGACAAACGATTGGCGCTCCTAAAAAGATACACCCCTTCCTTAATTAGCGTTAAGTAGTCGCAATCGCTTAAAGGAGATCACAGAAACTTTTCATTATAAGGGGGGAAATTATTCAGTATCACATCGTTTTCTACCACAAAGAATGTTTATTTTATGTAATTGTCATATTTTTATTGTATGTATAGCTTCCCTCGCAATAGTAAAGAGAAGATAGCAAACAATTGAAAGGGAGGTTGCTGTTCCATCTTTCTATTTTTTCCCGTTTACATATCTCCTTCTGTTACCGTATTGAATATACCTATCATACGCTTGAAAAATAACCCAAAAAGGTTATGCTCTTTATGAAATATTGCATGTCCTACTAGCTTTCATTTAAGATAGTAGAGAATGTACATATATTGCAAAAAGAAAGGGTTTTCCAATTGAGTTCAACATTCTTTATTTTCTTACCAGCTCTAATCTTTTTTATTCTCTATATTGTGATGGTGTTTGTTCTTAATAAATACTCTAGTAGTAAAATAGCAACTATTGCCTTTACAATTATCGGCTTATTAATCTTCATTTACATTTTATTTTTCATTTTCACCTTTGTCCTTTAAAAAAATATTCCCATAATGCGAAGAAAAACAGGTGCAAATCCCATTCGGTTTGCACCCTTTTTTATTGTAGCTGTTCTTAACTAGCATCACCTAACAAGAATAATTTTCTTATTCTAAATTGTTCGTGTCATAAACACACTATTGGGATCTTCCTTATAGTGTTCAAATGGTTGGCAATATTGAAACCCTCTACTTTCGTACAATTTTCTAGCTGGTTCGAAAGATTCCATCGAACCTGTTTCTAAACTTAAACGTAAGTACCCCCGCTCCTTTGCTTCATGAAGCAAATGATCTAATAGTTTTCCTGCTACCCCTTTTCGTAAAGTGTTTTTTGCTGTTCTCATCGATTTGATCTCACCATGTTGGTTGTCTAGCTCTTTTAATGCCGCACAACCAACGAGCAAACCAGATTCCCAGCAGCTCCAAACGGTCACAGAAGGATGTTTTAAACCATTTAAATTTAGAGCATGTGTACTTTCAGGAGGTGATTGACTGCTCATATCCGCTAAATGTTCCATTATCAATTGTTGAATATCTGTACCTGATAAATCATCGATCATCAATTCCATCATCTATTGTCCCCTTGAATTCTTTTTCTATTATTATATTGTTTTAACCGAAAGATGATTTGATAGCTAAAAGCGAGTACGAGTATACCTGCAAGCATAAAATAGACGCGTTCATACTGAATATATAGTGGCAATTCCTCCTGAAGATTCATTAATAATCCACATATTGTCACTCCAATTCCTCCACCAATAAATTGAAGTAGTTGTAACAGACCCATACCTGCACTGTTCAATTCTGCTGATAATAGATAGGCTGTTTCATTGGCAACGCTGCTATTTAGCATAGAAAACCCGATACTTGCGAAAATGTAAGCACCCATAATAAAGTACGAATTGTACGCTTGTAAAAAAGCAAACAGTAAGGAGGCGATCAGTAATGTTAATTGGCCAAGAGAAATAAAACGCTTGCTTCCATATAAATCTATCAACTTACCAATATAGGGTCCAGCAAACATAGCGATGATGGCACCGGGAAATATCAATAGGCCCATAATAATCGGGTCTCTATGATGCAAATTCCCTAAAATAAGTGGCATCATAAATA
Organism: Cytobacillus sp. FSL R7-0696; assembly: GCF_038006865.1. NCBI lineage: Bacteria > Bacillati > Bacillota > Bacilli > Caryophanales > Bacillaceae > Cytobacillus > Cytobacillus sp. FSL R7-0696. The sequence goes on from NZ_JBBOWA010000001.1 coordinate 4,284,338, forward strand.
AATTTGAAAAATGGAAAATAAAACCTGATAAACCAATGACTAATAATCGTATATAGTGTTTATTGAATAGTAATTGCGGAAATATAAATGGGTGATTCTGCTTCATCAAATAGAACATTGTAAGGATTGCTAAACCTACAAATACTGCGCCGAATAAATATGATGTTTGCGAGATAGTTAAAAGGGCGGCAATAGTTGTACAACTAGTAAGTAAGCAACCAAATATATCAAAGCTCCCTTCCCTTCTTTCATTTTCCGGAGACAATTGCATTAGTATAGGCAAAAAGACAAGAACCATTAGCGGTATTAGAAATAAGTAATTCCAACCAAAGAATTGTGTTGCTACCCCACCTACTACTGGACCTAAACCAAAACCTAATGCTGCACCTGAACCAATCATGGCAATTGATTTTGCTCTTTCTGATATCGGCACATATCTACTAGCAATGATCATAGATAATCCTGGAACAGCCCCAGCACCCACCGCTTGTAAGATTCGTGAACATAAAAGGATAATAAAATTTTCAGCAAAAAATCCAACCAACGAAGAGCTTATAAATATACTAAGTCCAATAAGGAGCAATTTTTTTATAGAAATATAATCGGATAATCGACTAAATGTGAGTGTGAAAATGGCAAAAGCGATGGAGTATCCAGAAACCATCCACGAACCGATAATCGGGGTAATATGTAAGTTTGTTATTATATTGGGCAAGGCTATATTAAACATTGTTGTGTTCATAACGACAAACCAGCTACAAAAACAGAGTGCTAAAATTAACTTTTTATATTGTGGGTTTTCTTGCTTATGAGCGCTCGTTCGAGTGAAGGATGCAACGGCCATGCCTTTTCACCTCCTTTTAATTATTTTCTGATTATTAATAATTATACAATAATTAAACTTTGATTCCTATTATTCCGCTTTTCGAAAGAAAACATTAAACAATTTTTGCTGGGGTCTTGTTAGGAGTTTTTAAACCTAATTCACTCAGGCTAGCCTTGTTTGTTTGCACGGCTTTCATTTCTATCTTTCGTTCGGAGTATAGGTCAAACATCATATGCTTGCCTTTCACCTTTTGTGCTTCTGAGTGAAGCACTTACTTTTTTACCTTGCTCTTATCTGTCTGTTGCTTTCGCACAAGTATTTTCTTTTTGTGAAAAAGTGACTATAGACAAACACTTCTATTCGCCCGAAAATTCCAAATAATAGTGAATAATCGCTCGAAAAAAATCATTCGAAACGAAGTGATGTCGTTTCTACATAATCCAAACCTTTTTTGTTACGTAAAAAGGACTCCCTTATCAATGAAGAGAGTCCAAAATTACTTAGGCTGTAAAAATAAACTTGGTTGTACTGCCCCCTTTAGATGACTCTACCTCTAGGCGTGCATCCATTCTTTCTTTTAACTCGGGGACGTGGGAAATAATGCCCACTAATCTTCCGCTACTCTGTATTTCGATGAGTGATTCAATGGCTTGTTCTAATGATTCAGGATCAAGTGTACCGAAACCTTCATCTATGAACATGGTTTCCATCGAAACGCCACCTGCATGTGATTGAACCACATCAGCAAGACCTAATGCAAGGGCAAGAGAAGCCTTGAAACTCTCCCCACCTGATAATGTTTTAACATGTCTTTCCTGTCCTGTGTACTGGTCAAATACAAGTAGTTCTAATCCACTTTGTACATTCCCTTTGGAACGATCTGTTTTTCTCGTTAATTCATATCTTCCGTTCGTCATTTTATATAAACGTACATTGGCTTGAATAAGGATATCATCTAAGAAAGCAGCTAACACGAACCGCTCAAACGTCAATCTATACGTATTTTGTCCTTTCGAAATATCGGATAAATGACCAATGAGGCGATAACGTTCTTCTAAATCAGCAATTTCTTCATGAAGACTTTCTAAACGTGTATATGCCTTTTCATTATCTCTTTTCTTATACATAAGTTGATTGTATTGCTCATTTTCAAATTGCATCTTATTAGCGAGTTCATTTATTTTCAATTCAATTTGCTCTAGATCTGGTTTCATTATATCTCTTAATTGTTTCGTCAACTCATTTAAGCGGTCATTAACAGAACGAAATTCTTCACGATACGAACGTATCTCTTGAGCAATTTGTTCCCTAAGCTCTTCTGAAATTTGCGCATTGGCATATTCACTATAACTTTGAAAGCCTTGCTCCTGCATTCGATTAACAAAGTCCGTTCTTTCCTGATGTAATTGTCCTTGTAAATGGTCATGTTGTTGGGTGAATGTTTCATAACGCGATTTCAAAATGGTTAATTGTTTAGCCACTTTATCTTTCTGTTCTTCTGCCAACTTTAATTGGTCTTTTAATGTCTGCAATTTGTCCTGTTTATTTTGCAAAGCCATTTTGTATTGCGGTAAAGAACGTAAATCCTCTGGAATAATCTTAATCAATCTTTGCAGCGAGGTATGATGCTTTATATATTCATTGTTTAAATCAACAACAGATTGCTTAAGCGTATCTGTTTTTTCTGCATACTGACTTACCTCTTCTTCTAACAAAATGATTTTTTCTTGACATTGCTTTAGCTTTGATTTTTCTTTTTCTAGTTGATTTTTCTGTTGCCTTTTTTTTCTTTCGTTTTCTTCCACTTCTGCTAAAACTTCTTTTGCATTATCTAATGTTAAATGATGTAGATGCTCTGATTGTATTTCTGTTAATAGTTTCGCAATTGAATTTTCGATATGTTGTAATTTAGATTGTACTAGGTAGAAAGCTTGCTCTGCCGCTATTTTTTCCTTTTCAACGACTAATACTTGATGTTTAGCTGCGTTTAAATCCTCCTCAGTTGGAATGGTTTCATGACCATTAGCAATTGATGGATGATGAATTGAACCACAAACAAGACATGGTTCACCTTGTTGAAGCTGCCTTGCTAGAATACTTGCTTGTCCTTCTATCCACTTCTTCTCGAGTTCGTGCTGAAGTGATTTACTATCATTCAAGCGCGCAATTGCATTCTGCAGATATTTATCTTTCTCTTCATAAGATTGCTTTTCAATAACTAATTCTTGCTCTGAGTGTATAAGTGATTGTAATTGTTTGATTTCATATTTGTATTGATGAAGTTGTTGTTCTATTAATAGCATATGTTCTTGATTTTTCTCAAGCTCTTGCTTTTCTTCTTTTACTTTTTTTAATTCTTGCTGTAAATGATGAAGTTTTTGTTGGCTTTTATCAATCTCTTTCTTTTTACTAGTCATTGCATGATCTAATAATGAAACCTCTTTCTCTGTGTCAGCAAAGATGTGGATATCATCGTGTAAATTTTTTAATGACAACCACTCTGATTCTACTAATTCTCTTTCTTTCTCCCGAAGCAATTCCTTCTCTAATGCTTTATTTGCATGTAATAGCCGTTCCTTTTGGATTTTTTCTTCACTTTGGACTGATTGCATTTGCTCGGAAATATGATTCATTTCTTTTTTTAAACGGTGGCAATTTTGTTCCTGTTCGAATAAGACAGCTGCTTTGTACGCCGATGATAAATCTTTCTCCTTCTTCGCCATTATTTCCTCAGTATCTTTTAGCTGTTCATACCTTTCAGTTAATCTTTCCTTTAATGTGAATTGTTCAATAATCCGGTTTCCTTCTATTTTCTTTTGCTGAAATTCTAAACTTCTTTTTTCAAGCTCTTTTATTTTTTTTGACCAGTCAATTATTTTTTCTTCCATTTGTGATAATTCTTCTGATAAAAGTTTTACAAACTGATGATGATTGATAGACTCAAGCTTATCCTCTTCTAGTACGCTCTGTAACTCCTGATTCATAACAGCATGAATTTGCTGCGCGATTCTCTGCTTTTGCTCAAATTTCACTTCTACATTTTTGCGCAGTTCAGCTGCTTCATCTTTTAATCTTTCTTCTATTCTTTTATATACCTCTGTATGAAATAGTTTTTGCAGTATGACTTCCTTTTCTTTACTATCTGAAGTGAGTAATTTACGGAACTCTCCTTGTGGAATCATCAGTATTTGCCTGAATTGGTTGCTATCAATAAGCATGATTTCTTTAATCTTTTCATCTACATCTCGAACATTCGCAGCTAATTGTTGCTGTGTACCATCATTAGAGATCGAATATAATTCGGCCTTTGCACCAACGGTTGTGAAGCCGTCCCCTCTCGTTTTTTTCTTCAATTGCTGAGGAGAGCGAACAATATAGAATCGTTTCTCTTTAATTTTGAATGTGAGCGATACTTCCGTTATTAACTCTTCTTCTGCAAACTGACTACGTAAGTCTGCACCCATTCGATCTTCCCCACTCGCCTTCCCATAAATGGCAAATGTTATCCCGTCAAAAATAGTTGTTTTTCCCGCTCCTGTTTTTCCGGATATAACAAACATTGAACGACCACCTAATTGAGTAAAATCAATCATTTCTTTACCGGCATATGGTCCAAACGCTTGCATTGTTAATAACAGTGGTTTCATTGGCCAACTCCCTCCCTTCTCATTTTTTCTATTACATCAACAATAATATTTTGCTTATCCTCAGTGAATTCAGCTGTTGTTACTTCTTGATAAAAATGCGAAAATAGTTCAAGTTCACTTTTTCTCTCATCAGTTAAAACATTTAATTTCGTCTTCTTTTTCATATCTTGCAAAGTACGCTTTCGTTCTAAATGAAGAATATTAGGGTAAATTTGTCTTAATTTATTGATGGGGTCAATCAACGCGCCTTCATCCAATAGGGTTACTTTTATATAATCATCCTTCTTCTGCTCGCTATAAAAACGCTCGTCTAATAACTCGTCTAAATAGCCCTCAATTTCCCTCATATCTCGGAGCGGCATTAAACTTTTTCTCTCTAATTGAAAAGTACCATTATCATTCATCTCAATAATTGAAACCGATTTTTGTTGTTTTGCCTCTGAGAAAGAATACTTCATCAAAGATCCCGCATATTTTATTTTGTTATGAGATATCGCATCTGGACTATGTAAATGACCAAGAGCTGTATAATCAAATAAATCGAAGTTACGGGCACTAACACAGCCCGAACCACCTACAGATAATATTCGCTCTGAATCTGTCGTTTCTCCCCCAAGTACAAATGCATGACCGACGAGCACATTTGGCTCATTATGGTTCATCTTCTTTTCTATTTTTTCGATAATCGCTTTCATTGCCTCTTCATGTGAGATAATCCGATCATCATTGAAAGCATATTTTACTAGACCTGGTTCAGCAAAGGGAACAAGATGGAAATTCACTCCCTTAATATTCACACTGTCAACCGTGTCTTTCAGCTTTCCCGCTAAGTAAAAATCACTTTGTTGATACCACGAACTGCCAAATGATAATCGTTCTGCACTATCATGGTTTCCACCAATTGCCACAATGGGGACACCTAATTTTACATTGATTGTGAATAATACTTCATTTAATAATTCTACCGCAGCAACGGGCGGGACAGATCGGTCATAAAGGTCACCTGCTATAACTAAACAATCTGGTTGTTCCTCCTCAACAAGCTTAAGTAATTGCTTTAGCATATATGATTGATCCTCTGTCATATAAACCCCATGAACAAGCTTTCCTAAATGCCAATCAGCTGTATGAATAAATTTCACTTATTTTCCCTCTCTTCTATGTATCTTTGTTTGCCTACTTTAACCTTTTATAAAAATGAGGCAAATCTGCCTTCATATTGCTTTTCTTCCACATTGTGAAAACATCTACTGATGTTATCTTATCTTCAATAACCATATATCTTAATAAAGTCGTACTTTCATAGCAAGCGAATGCTGCGGCACATAGGTAATCCTTACATCCCATATCTGCAATCAATCATACAGTATCGATTCGTAAGGTCTTATTGTTAATAATGGACGAAGCCTTCCTTTTCCCTTAATCGAACCATTAACTCTGTAATCAATTTTCTCACCATATTATCACAAATAATCTACTATGATTACAAGCTATATCTTAATAACATTTTCTTCATACAAAGATTAATATATTCCATTTCATTTTTTGAATATTTTTAAATAAAAACAAATAAAGGAGTGAGCATAACAATTTATTAAGGAAAAAGATGGGCTAGAACGGACAATAACGCAATGATTGGAAGGATCATCAGATTATCATATAAAAGGTGTACTGCTTGTTAGGGAGTGAACGGGGATGATTATTGGTTCATCATAGTGATTGAGTAATCATCTCGATGATGTCTCCTACCGAGTGCAAAAAATGAACCGTGTACGTCAAAATCAACCAATTACTATACATATGAAAGATTCCAAAAATGAAGAAGCAATGATGATATGAGGGCAAAACCTTGCAAGCATGTGACTCAAGAGATTATTAATGAAAGTGGGCAAGTACGAAGTCAGCAGGTAATACTTTACAAATGTTTTTTAAAATATATTGAAGCATCATTCCTCCTATTACTTTTAATATGACTGACTTTGATGAGATGTTTCGTAAGTGGGCTCAGCATCTCATTAAGTGAAAAGATCAACTATTATTTATATATAAAAACAGCCTAACAAATGTTAGACTGTTTATCATCGAATTATATTTTATTAACGTTAGCCGCTTGAGGTCCACGAGCACCTTCAACAACTTCGAAAGAAACTTCTTGACCTTCATCTAGTGATTTGAATCCTTCAGATTGGATTGCAGAATAATGTACGAATACATCATTTCCGTCTTCGCCTTCGATAAATCCAAAACCTTTTTCTGCGTTAAACCATTTTACTTTACCGTTTTTCATAACAAAAAATCCTCCTTATGGTTAAAAAAACAACCATATAAAAATTCACCTTTAATCATTGTACTTACAAAGACCTATCCAATCAAAGGAAAAGCTTTCTTCATATACCACTAATGAGTAACGGTTAATTTAAATTTAGCATCTATCCCCATCACTGTCAACAAATTACGCTTTTAATCTTTTAGCTTCTCAGGCAAGCTTTGAATCGATTGAACAACGACATCTAACTTCACCTCAATGCGGTAAAGTAAATACAATGTCACAATGATAGGAAAGCCGACTTCACTGATCATTTTAACAAGCTCACTCACATTCGTTCCCTCCTAAATTTAGCGTAATAAGAATATAGAAGATAAATAAAAAGATGAACCTCTTTCCTTGCAAAAGATAGAGGTTCACCTAAAATTACAACTTGGTAACAATGACCTTATATTACACTATCTCATAATCAGTAACGGTTCTTTCTACAAGTCTTGCACCTTTAACATTTGTAAGCTTTCCTTTTGTTGATTGAACCGCTTCTGAAGCAATCATTTCTTCCATTACAGTAATGACTTCAGCGATGTCAATAGGTTCTTTAGGCTCATCAACTGAAATGGTCGAAACACTTCCATCTGCCGTTCCAAAAGTTAACTCTAATTTTTTCGTCATTCTTTATTCTCCCCCTTCAAATAGTATTATTGTAAAATATCATGGTTGTCATTTCTTTGGATAGAAACGAGTGGTGATTGTGCTAAAGATCCATACGCCTCAGCAAATCGATATAATTGGTCAGCCGTAGTTTCTGATCTCACATGGCTAAAAGTTTTCACCTTATACTCCGCTTCTCCCTTTTCATTTACACCTGTTTCAAAACTTAATCGTAGCTTTGAATCAACTAAAATTGTTTGTGCCATATTCTCTTCCCCCCTTTCACTTCTTATATAAAAGTTAAAATGCAAAAGAGACAGGCTATCATCAGATAAATTAATACTGAGCTACTCACAAGGTGCTTTCATTTATTAGAACTTTTGAGATTGTTCCACTCCTATTACACACAGCAGATCACCTAAAAATAAGCATTTATTTATTACTATTTCTAGTATTTTTCAAAAATAATACCTTTCTGCTTCTAAACTTAGTGCAAGCGAACAAGCAATCTTATGCGGTTTTCATACTATATTTAATAGCCGGAATAAGGAGGTGGTGACATGAACCTTGTGCAATTTTTGAACCAAAATTATTTTGTATTAATACCGGCGCTTTGGCTCATTGGACATGCACTCAAACAGACCCCTATTATCCCTGATTGGACAATCATTTGGATTTTGTTTATTTGTTCTATCGGTATTGGGAGCATCGGATATGGTTTTTCATTAGAGGCGATTGTTAACGGTATTATTGCAGCAGGTATCGCTGTTTTTGGTCATCAGGTTTTGAAACAAACAAAGGAAGGGATAGTGATAAATAAAAAAACAGATAACGAGGGCTGATATTTGAGGAGGTATGGTGTTCGTGAGAGTAAAGGCTACCGGCATGTTTGGTAGCTTTTATTTTGTTTCTAATTGGACATAAAAAAGACCACAAGTTTAAATGGCTTGTGGCCAAAGTAGATCAAAAGATCTAATAGGGAGGAGATCTTACACAATTATAGTATGTCCACATCTTTATTTTGTTTGGACAAACATCCCCGGCGAATTCATTATTTTATATAAAAATTGGTTCTCTATATGCATTTCTAGTGACACCAGTAGAAATGGCTGCTTCACTAACTGCTTTCGCCACATTATGTGCTACATTGGTATCAAATGGATCTGGGATAATATAGTCTCTAGTAAGTTTTTCTTCGTTAATCATACCTGCTATTGCATAAGCAGCCGCAATCTTCATTTCCTCATTAATCACTTTGGCTCCTACATCTAATGCACCTCTAAAAATCCCTGGAAAAGCTAATACATTGTTCACTTGATTAGGAAAATCAGACCGGCCGGTACCAATGATGGCTGCTCCAGCATCTTTGGCTTCCTCTGGCATAATTTCTGGACTAGGATTAGCCATCGCAAAAATTATCGCATCACGATTCATTGTTTGTACCATTTCTTTAGATAATACACCTGCTGCAGAGACTCCAATAAACACGTCTGCCCCATTAATTGCCTCTTTTAACGTACCCGATAGAGACTTACTGTTTGTTATTTTGGCTACCTCTTCTTTAATCGCGTTCATCCCTTCCTCTCTTCCGCTATAAATCATTCCTTTTGTATCACAAAGAATTATTTCGCCAACATTTAATTTTCTTAATAATTTAATAATTGAAATCCCTGCTGCACCTGCACCATTAACGACTACTTTTATTTCATCAAGCTTTTTCCCCACAACCTTCAAGCTGTTGATTAAACCAGCTACTGTTACAATTGCCGTACCGTGTTGATCGTCATGGAAGACAGGAATTCCGCATTCTTCAATTAATCTTTGTTCAATTTCAAAACATCTAGGTGCAGAAATATCTTCAAGGTTCACCCCTCCAAATGAGGGCTCTAATAATTTGACCGTACGGACAATCTCATCTACATCATTGGTCTGAAGACAGATTGGCACAGCATCGACATTGGCAAACTCTTTAAAAAGAATCGCCTTTCCCTCCATTACAGGTAAAGATGCCTGTGCACCTATGTTTCCAAGGCCTAAAACGGCACTACCGTCTGAAACGACTGCGACCATATTGCCTTTACTCGTATATTCATAGGCTGACTCTTCATGCTCAGCAATCTTTAAGCAAGGTTCAGCTACACCTGGAGAATACGCCAAACTTAAATCTTCTTTCGTTTTTACTGGCACCTTTGTGCTAATACTAAGTTTTCCCTTATGCAAACGATGAAGCGCTAGTGCTTTCTCCTTTAATTCCATCATATAACCCTCGCTTATTTTTTTATTTGAAAATTCAGATAATAAAAACATCAACTATTGTTATGCAATCACCTGATAAGTATTTCCTTAAAAAATTGAGAGAAGCAACCTTGTATACCTCTTCATTTACAAAGCGCTTCCCAATATTGTTTAATATTTTTCTAACAACTCAATGATGACTTTAAAAGTTGAAGTTGTGTCCATATAAGCATATCTGCCTTTTCCGTTATAAAAATTACCTCTTTGAATAACAGGATAGCCCATTTCTTCTAGAAGTGTAATCTTTTCATCCATATCTTTTACAACAAAGGATATATGGTGAACACCTTCTCCAAATGATTCTAAATGTGTCTTCCATGTGCTTGGCGCTTTTCCAGGCTCTATTAACTCAATTTCTAATAATGGTGTTCGAATGAACATATAGCGACTATCCGCTTCCGTTGCTTCACCGTTATAAACAACTTTTGTTATGTCACTATGACCTGATTGAATCACTTCTGGTTTTTTCACACCTAGCAATTGACAAAACTTATCTGCTGCTCTATCTAAATCTTTAACCACGATAGCAAGTTGTTCCACAACATTTGTACCTAAAAGTGGCTTTTCTTCTCCCGCTTTGTATGTAGTATCCCTAGGTTCGGCACTCTCTAATAATTCAATCAAAGTTTTCGTTTCATTCGCTGTATCAACATAAATGTACCTTCCATCACTTGATGTAAACTCACCTGATTGAAGAAGTGGATAACCATTTTTTTCTAGGTTTGGCAAATGATTTTGAATCATATCAACATCAACCGCAATATGATGGATTCCTTCTCCTGTCTCATTGAGAAATTCGCGCATTGTTCCCGGCTCCATATTAGGTTCTATGAGTTCAAATTGAACAGTCGGTGTATTTAGGAATGCTAGTTTACTTTGTGAAGCGGTCGACTTTCCTTTATATATTACTTTAGAGACTTCCTCATCACCTGTTAGGAACCAGCCAGGATTAGGTATACCTAACAGTTTTGAAAAATCAGCCGAGGCTTTTTCAATATCATTGACAACAAATGCTAATTGATTGACCTCTGTACTACCAAGAAGTGGCTGTATTTTCGTATTCGATGCCATAATCATTTATCTCCTTTCTTAACTAAGACCTCTGATGGCTAGGCCGCCATCACTCGAAATGACTTCGCCAGTAATGGCGCGTGATTTACTCGAAGCTAATAATAAATATGGACCAACATGATCATCAGCATTCATTGCGATTCGTAATGGATTTCTCGTTTTTATGCTTTTCGCTTTCGTATCATTGTCGATTTCTTTCACAAATGGTTTTAAAGGTGGGATGACATTAAGTGCTGTTAATGTCCCACCAGGGGCAACTGCATTCACTCTTACGTCTGGTGCAACCTCAAAAGCTAATTGTCTCATTAAACCAATTTGCGCATGTTTACTAGCGGTGTACCATACTCCACCACCATCAGGGTAAAATCCTGCACCTGAAACGGTGAAAATGATATTACCTTTTGTCTTTTGCAATTCGTGAAGGGAAGCTTTCGCACCGTTGAAATATCCTTTAACATTAATGTTCATTAATAAATCATAAGCATCATTCATTGCTTCAGCAGTCACATTTTCGAATTTTGCAAATCCATCGAATACCCCTGCATTAGCAATAAAGACATCTAGTCCCCCAAATTTTTCAACCGCTTGATATACCGCTTTTTCGTGGTCTTCAAAAATAGTGACATCTCCTTCTATACAAATCACCTGCTCACCATATTGTGCCTTGATAGCAGCTAATCCGTCTTTTGAGCGATCAAGAATCGTCACATTTGCTCCTTCATTCAGAAATGAATCCACCACAGCTCTCCCAATACCTGATGCCCCTCCAGTTACATAAAGCGAGCGACCACTAAACTCTGCCATCTTAGTTGTCCTCCTCTCTTCCTTGTGAATAAATTAAATAAAGATTGCTAGATTTCGAGTATTAATTGTTGTTTGATCCACGATAAATACCCGTTTCGATAGCTTCCATTTGCCGTTCTCGAACTTGAATTCATCACGACGCTCTCCTGAAATAATATCGTGATGGATATCTGTACTTCTACTTCTATAAAGAAGTAAATAACTATTCACTGACGCAAATTCTTCCTCTTTATAATCTTCCAGTTTTACATTACTGACAAAACGTCGAGTTCGAGAAGGTGGAATTTCCGCCCAAGCATAATCTGTTTTTAAACGATCCACTCTGAGTTTTAGCAAGTCAATATCATCATCAAAACAAAACATATCTGTCGTATAATCAGGTCGCTCTGTTCCTTCCTTATTTATACGGACTGGCATCTGATACTTCAAATCTTGATGCATCAAACTGAACCAGCCATCAAAATCGATATCATCCAATAATTGTGCTTCTTTATATAGCCATTGTTCAAATTCATAATTTGCAAGCATTTTTTCCATACTCATTTCATCTATCTCCTTCCTTCAAGAAAATTTAGCTATTCATTAGCTCCAACCAGTATTTATAAAAATTTCTTTGGTTCGCTTCAGAGAATTTATCATCATAAGCAACTCCAGGACCGATAAAGTCTACTGGTTTTCTATGCAGTCCCATTGTGTAGTTATAAGTTAAATTTTTCATTACTGGCATAGGGCCTTTTGCTGCGGCAGTAATGTCAGTAAATACTTCCGTATCGTCTTGTTCAAAAATGCCTGATGGGCTGAATGTAAGGACAAAGGATTCACGTGAACGTCTCTTCCAATCTTCAGGTGCATTTTTTTCTACTAAAAACCAAGCAATCACTTCCATTTTGTCGTGATCGATTGGTCGCCATAACCTAACAGTGGTATTGGAAATCAATTGCCTTTTTACTTTCGTATGAGAAATTAAGAAAGATAGATGTGGAAAGATGTTCCCGATCATATTCTTCAAGTTACTTAATACTTCAAACTGTTCTGACGATAAATTCGATTTATATTCTTCTATTAATTCTTCTGGAAAAGCAAAATCAGGATTTGGTGTACCAAGATTTAGTCCATGGCCATTTTCACTATGAATTTGATAACCCATTTTGGAATACGTTGCAGAGGGTACCATTCCTAATTTAGCAATTGAACCATGTGTCACCATTGTATGATAGGAGTCACCAACAAAATTATCAGCACCAATCTTCCAATTCGAATGAATCACGAAACGTTGCGGAGCACCGAGAACTTCCATTTCAGCTCGACCTACTAATATATCAAGATACCATTTAAAATCTCCTAAAAAATCATCTAATGATTCTGCCTCATCATTCCAAGTACCAAATAACAATCCTTTATAGGATTCAATTCGTACTTCTGTTAAACCCATAGTAGATTTATCTAGCTCTTCACCATAGATGTTTTTTTGTAGTGGAACACCAATTAAATCACCATTGTTTTTAAAGTTAAATCCATGATATGGACAAACAAAAGCAGATTTATTCCCTTTGTCTGCACGACACAACTTCATACCACGATGCGTACACATATTGTAAAATGCCTTGATGCTGCTATCTGCATTTCTAGATACAATAATTGAATATCCGGCTAAATCTCTCAGCATATAATCATTTTTATTAGGTATTTCTGATTCATGACCAATAAATATCCATGTTTTCATAAAGACTTTTTTATGTTCAAGATCATAAACTTTGGGATCAGCCAACACGTAGGCAGGTATTTCTCCTACTTCCGGTTTGACCGTATCATTCAAATGTTCCAATAATTCCGATTTTGTCATATCCTCTATGTCTTTTGCCGTTTTAATCATAATAATCCCCCTTCTTACCAATTGATTCATCGATGTCACAAAGATTATTGTACTAATTCTTACCCCACTTTGATAGATTGATCCTTATGTTTCAATGTTGAGAGAACACTTAAAGCTGCTAAGTAACTTGTCTTTGGGTTGTTTGGCATCGGATCATTTTCAACCACTAGTTTCACTTTTCCAAACGCCCCTTTAGCTGTAATCTCATGACTATTTTTCGTTGCTTTTGGATCAGCAATAATCTTCACTTTTGTCTCTTTTGAACCAAGTCCAGCTAATGATAGAATAATTGATACGTTAATATTCTTAGGAAACTGTTTAATCGCTTCATAGGCATTACCTTCAAATAAGACTGTTTTATTCTCGAGAGTAACACCGTTTAAGGCATGCGGTGGCTTCGTTGTTGTTAACGATACTTCTTGTAAAGCACCAATAGCCTTAGCAGCTTTTAATATATCCAAGCCTCCTACTGCACCTGAAGGTAAATGAATCGTTGTCCCTTGTTCTTTACAAATCGTTTCTAATTGGAGAAAATAGTCGTTATCAGAAAATGCGCCAACACTGCTCACAACAAGATCTTTACCATGTGTGAGAACCGATGTGGCATGGGCTCGAACAACGTCTACAGTAGCTGCTTCAACTATCACATCTATATCTGAAGCAATCAACTCATCGATGGATTGGTAGCTTCGCAAATCATACTCTTCAGCCAGCTCATTTGCTTTCTCTTGATTTCTTGTATACAATCCAACGAATTGTGCGCCATCTACCAATTTATCGCTATTGATAGATTGTAGCAAAAATTTTCCGATATTTCCTCCACCTATTAATCCCAGCTTCATTTTTTAACCCTACTTTCTAATTCGCGAATCCATAAGTGTCTGCAAAAAATTCCAAGCTACAGTGTCTCGTTTCGCGTGAAATACCACTTTCTTTTAAACCAGGAAAATCTAAATGAAGGTCCTGGAATACAGTATGGTTATTGATAAATACAGCACCGGCTTCTAATTGATCAGCAAACGCAATCGCTTTCTTTTCATTTTCTGTCCAAACAGACGCACGTAAACCAAAATGGCTATCGTTTGCAAGCTTTAATGCTTCTTCATTTGTTTGAAATGAGAGAATCGGAATTACTGGTCCAAATTGTTCCGCTTGAACAATTTCGCTATTTTGATTAACACCAGTAATAATAGTAGGTTCAATAAAGTATCCATCATTCCAACCTTCTGGATCAATTTTGATTCCACCTGTAAGGACTTCTGCCCCTCCATCTTTCGCTCTCGAAATTAACCCTTTCACATAATCATATTGTGATTGATTATTTAACGGTCCCATCTCTACATCTGGTTGAATCCCACTACCAATCCGAATATATTGGAACTTTTTCCTTAATTTTTCCACAAGCTCTTCATAACGAGATTCATGCACATATACCCTTTTAACTGCTGAGCATACTTGACCAGCTGCTCGTAAGATACCAAATCTTAACTTAGTTATTAATTCATCATCGAGTTTCGCATCTTCCAAGATGATGGCTGCATCATTCCCGCCTAATTCCATGAAGATGTTTTTCACATTGCTAGCTGACGCTTTCATAATTTCTTTACCCGTTTCCGTACTACCAACAAAGGCAACTGTTCGTACACTAGAATCTTTGCAAAGTGCATCTCCTATTACTGAACCTGACCCTGTTACAACATTCAATACACCATTTGGAAAGTATGAAGCGACTTTTTCTAGAAATGTCATAATTGTTAGCGGACAACTTGTAGCTGGTTTAACGATGACTGTATTACCTGTTAAGATAGCAGGAATAACACGCTTAAAGGTTAAAATCATCGGTGAATTCCATGGAGAGATTACCGCAGTTACCCCTCTCGGCCTTCTACGAATTTGCACTTTTTGTTTTCCATCTAATGACTCTGGTTGCCACCAAGTTAATAATTCATCGGACGCTTCTCTCATAATGTCGACACATCGAAGTAAATCTTTCTTTGCTTCAACTAATATTTTACCATTTTCCCTTACGAGTAAATTCACATTCTCTTCAACGATTTTTTCAATCGCTCCTGCTGCTACCTTCATTTTTTCTGCGCGTTCGTGAATATCTGATTGAGACCAAGATTCGAATGCCGTCACTGCTGATGTTATCGCTTTATCTACATGCTCCTTTGTACAAAGGGCAACTTCTCCAACTACTTCTTGCGTATTTGCTGGATTAATGACTTCTTTTTTATTTTCCGCTTCCAACCATTTACCATCAATTAAAAATTTTCCTGAAACTTTAGGATATGTTGAAATCATTATGCTTCCTCCTTTACTCAGATGTTTACTTATAACTTCTTCGGTTTAAACGCATCAGCAGCACCAGGAGGTCCCTCAAAAGGTTTAGCCATTGGCCCTACAGCTTCCATATCTACAACGATGATTGTCGGATTAACACTTTTTGCCGCTTTATTTATTTCTACGGCAAATTCATCACTTGAATGAATTCGTACCGCATCAAATCCCATAGACTCTCCCAATTGCACAAAATCAGGACTTAGTAGATCAACAGCTACTTGACGACCGTATGCATTTTGTTGGATATTACGAAGAACGCCATAACCACCATCATCAAATAAGATAACAATAAGTGGGAGAGCCTCCTCGGCAGCAGTCGGCATTTCACCAACATTCACCATAAAGCCCCCATCACCAGCCATTAAAACCACTTTGCGATCCTTTGCAGCCATTTGAGCACCAATCGCTGTCGGTAACCCTTGACCTATTCCACCACCGGAAGCATGAATAGATGTTCTCGGTTCAAGAATCTCGAACAATCTGCTGCCCCATACATTAGCTTGTACTGTCACATCTCGTACGAGCACTGTATCTTTCGGTAATGCTGCTCTCATTTCGTCCATTATTTGTTCATATGGACCTAAAGTTGCTCGTAATTTTGCTCGTAATTTTTCTCGTAGTTGCTTTACTTCAGCCTTATACGATGGTTTATCTTGAACATCTTTTGTCTGTAATTGCGTGACAAAGTGATTTAAAATATCCTTCGCGTCTCCAACAAGTCCATAACTACAAGGGTAATTTCGATTTATTCCTTGCCAATCGGCATCAATTGCAATATGATTATTCGGCACTTCAACCTTCCAATTTGACGTTTCATTTCCTCTAAATCTCACACCGACACTAATTAACAAATCCGCATTTTTGAGCATTTCTTTCGTGTCTGGATAGGCAGCAAAATGACCAATACATTGAGGATGATCTTCAGGGATGCTTCCTTTTCCGGATTGGCTCGTAATAACAGCAGCTCCTAGCTGATTAGCCAATCTTGTTAACTCTTGGGATGCATTTGCTGAAATGACACCTCCACCAGCCCAAATCACAGGACGTTTCGCTTTAGCAACCAATGAGAGAATATCTTCAGGAATATATGTATTTGAGTTAACTTCCGGAGTTTTTACCGACCAGTCTTGTAAATGCAGGTCAGGAATAATCGCAGATTGATAATCAATGGGGATTTCTAACGAAACAGGACCAGCAGGCGCAGTTTGAGCAGTTACAACAGCCTGCCTTACCACTGCTTTTGCTTGATGTGGCACTCTTAAGCGCATCGCTTGTTTAGAACATCCTTCTAACATTGATAATTGATCTTTACATTCATGAATATAGCCACGGCCAGTACCTAAATAGGGGGATGCTACTTCACCAGTTAGATGCAGAAGTGGTACACCTGCTGCCCAAGCCTCAACAAGTGCGCCTGCTGCATTACCTGCGCCTGTTCCTGTACTTGTAATGACAACACCTAACTCTCCTGTAACACGTGCGTAGCCATCGGCCATATTTACCGCGCCACTTTCACCACGTGCACATACAAGATGGATGCTTCCTTCTCGTAAAATGGCATCATAAATCGGCATATTATGTATACTTACAATTCCAAATGCTGTCGTAACGCCCGCTTTAACAAGCTCTTGAACAATCGCATCAGCAACCGTAAAGTTCATCTCCGAGTTATCTGTTACACCCGCTGTCTCCATTTGCTTTGTTTCTGTCATAGTATCTTCCTACCTTTTTTGTGTATTTATAACGCCTTTCCTAATGCACCTGCTGTTTCAATAGTTGAGCCAGCGACATAGCTTGCATGTTTGGATGCTAAAAATAAAATCACACTAGCTACTTCTTCTGCTTCTCCAACACGACCAAGTGGTATATTTCTTTTCTTCGCTAAGTCTGCATAATAACTTTCTGGATCCATATCGGGTGCATTTTTCTTCCTTCTTCTCTCCCATTGATCCGTTCTAATTAAGCCAAGACTTACAGAATTCACAAGAATATTATCACTCGCCAGTTCTTGCGATAATGTTTTACTTAAATTAAGTAATCCTGCTCTTGTCGCAGCTGTTGCAATCATATGCCTTTCTGGTTCTTTCGCGAGCGTAGCATTTATATTTATTATTCGGCCGCCGCCACGCTTAACTAAGTAGGGATGAACAGCTTTTACAGCGTGGATGATAGCAAAATACTTTAATTGAATTTGTTGTTCCCATTGATCATCAGTAACATCAAAGAAATGTCCCATTACACTTTGCCCTGCTGCATTGACTAAAATATCAATACCTGAAAATTTTTCTGCCACACCTTTGACAAAACGCTGTACATCTTCTTTATTCGTTACATCACATGTTTCGGCAAAAATGCGATCAGCAGATGCTAAATCATTTAAATATTTCTCTGCCGTATTTTTTCTTGTTTCATCTCTACCACAAATAGCAACTTTAGCACCTTCAGCTAGGAACATCTCAGCCGTTTTCAATCCAACACCTGAAGTCCCCCCCATAATAATTGCTACTTTATTATTTAATCCTAAATCCATTACACTCTTCCTTTCTTAAGTCAGCCATTAAATCAAAGATTGTAATTTTGCCCAGCCTGGATCTGGTTTTCCCCCCATTGCTGCACGTGCTTCTTTGGATGGTGGCCCAGCAATCCCCCATTGATCCATTAAGTGTGGTACACGTTTCCATACTCTTGCTTTCCATTCTGCTTCATCCTCAATCGTTTCAAGATAACAAGTGTATTCCATAACAAAATTACCTGGGTCTTTGAAATAGCAAAAGATATTATCTCCTGGTCCGTGTCTACCTGGTCCCCATAGTTCATTCAATCCAGCTTTCCGCACATTAGCAATGCCACGCATGACCTCATCTACTGTATCAACTTCGTAAGCAATATGATTGACAGATGCATGACCCTCTTGATTAAAAGCAATGGAGTGATGTTTTCGATTACAACGTAAGAACACCATTTTATCTTCACTCCAGTCTGTCACTTTAAAGCCAAGAATATCTGTATAAAATTCTGTAATCATTTGTAAATCAGCGGTATTCATTACTACATGATTAAGTTTGACTGGATCTACATTTTTTTGATTCCAAATAGATGTATGAATTTCAACCCACGTCGATAATTCAATTACACGATTTTCTGGATCAGCAAAGCGGAGACCATAACCTTTACCTTCCTCATCTAAATAGCCCGGTGCTTGCACAATCGGTACGCCTTTTTCTTGTAAATATTCTGCAGCACGGTCAACTGCATGCTTATCCACCATGCCAAATGCGATATGATGAAGAGCACTTCTATCTCCACTGTGCAAGCTAAGAATATGATTCTCAGGTCCTGCTCCTCTGAAATAAACCGTTTGTTCATCCTCAGCCGTTTTGTCTAATCCCCAAACTTTTTCATAAAAGGCTGCTTGTTCTTCAATGTTCGGAGTAATAAGACTGATATGTCTTAAATGGGTAATACCAATCATCTTGAAACCTCCTCTATAAATAAAGCGAAAGTTCGTGGTAAATGTTTCGCTCGTTACAAATTATTGGTGAATATAGAATGTTAATAAAAATCGGTAAGGATAGACCATATGAGATTGGTCTTCCTTACCTCACTTAATTATTTATCTGCAATAATTGCTTCTCTTTCTTTCGCTCTTTGAAGACGAAGTTCTTCTAATTCGCTCCCTTTAACGTAAGTTGGCAAATTCGGTTTAACTGCACCAAGCATAACCAACATTAATGCTTCTTCGTCACCATCATTATGAATCCCACGATATACGCCAGGTGGGGAACTGATACAATCACGCTCGTTTAAACGAATTTCATGAACCTCATCACTATCTACTTCTTGAATCAACGCTTTTACACTTCCTTTAATAATGAAGAAAACTTCTTCAACATCATCATGTAAATGCAATGGTCCAATACAACCTGCAGGTAATACCATTGTGCTTAATGTAAAGTGCTCAGCTGCAATAACATTAGAATCAGCATTTGCAGTGGCTCCACGACCAATATATCTCATTTGTGCTCTTTTAAATCTTGGGTCAATTTCTTCTTGGAATTTAAGAACATTCCAATCTAATGAACGATCCTGTAATCTTGCTACATGCTTCTTTTCAAATTCTTTAACATCAAATGCCATTTTCAAAAACACTCCTTTATGTTTTATATTAGAAACACTGTTTCTCCTATAAATCAATTTTAAAATCTGTTAACAAAAAAGTCAACAAATTTTGAGAAAATTTTAAAAAGATAAATAGTTGGAATGAAACGATTAACCTACTATTGACTGGTTATTATGAACAACCCTTAACTCAGTTGATTCCCGCTTAAGAGTAAATAAATAAGCAACAAAACCTAAAGTGGAGGCAAAAATTAACACAATGATTGATGTCCCAAAGTCTCCGTTTGATAAATCTCGTAAATATCCCATAATATAACTGGCGAAACCACCCATAATATTAGTAAACCCCATCATACCTGCTGCTCTACCAGCGGTTTCAGGTGTAGAGAATTTCACAATAAATAAATTACTTAGATGGAAGACGCCACCTTGTGTACCCATAGCTAATCCCATGCAAATACCTGCAACTATCGCGTTAGGCGACATAATGCCACCACATAAAAAGATTGTTGTTAATGCAAATAAAATGGTCGCCATCAGGCTTGGGCGGTTTGTCTTATCTGATAAGTAACCACAAATAAGGACAAATCCTAAGGCAAATAACCAAGATAAGGATGTAATACTACTCATTGCTTCCCTAGAAAAACTCTTCGCTTCGATTAAATAAGTAGGTAACCATATACTAATACCAAAAAATAAGAAGGAAGACATCAGCATTCCAAACCATACAATCCAGTACCTATAGTCTTGAGCAAAATTTTTCGATCCATCTTTTTTATCAATCGGGTTTTTCTCACGTATATAGGCAAGCTCCTCATGTGTAATCCCTTTATGCTCTTCTGGTATATCTCTTGTAAGAAAATAAAAAAGTGGTAGTACAAGCAATAAATTAAAAGCAGCGAGTAGGAAAAATGCAGCTTGCCAATGGAGACTAGCAATGATAGCGGTTAGCATT
This sequence comes from Cytobacillus sp. FSL R7-0696, assembly GCF_038006865.1. Lineage (NCBI taxonomy): Bacteria > Bacillati > Bacillota > Bacilli > Caryophanales > Bacillaceae > Cytobacillus > Cytobacillus sp. FSL R7-0696. Next base: position 4,305,188 of record NZ_JBBOWA010000001.1, read on the forward strand.
AATGCACCAACAGCCGGCCCTAAATAGTTACCAGATAACCATGATGCTTGTGCTTTTCCTAATTCTTTATAATGGAACCAGTTAGCAATGAATTTTCCACATACAGGAATCATCATTCCCTCACCAAACCCAAGAACGATTCTTGACAAGATAAACATCTCATATGTAGTCGACAAGCCAGCGGTAATCATCGTAATGGTCCAAACAACCAAACCTAACATTGCTGTTTTTCTGGCACCTAGTTTATCAATAATTACACCCCAAAATAGGTTTGAAACCGCATAAGCAATTGTGAATATAAAAGTGATGAAACCAATCTTGGCATTTTCACCAGCAATCCCTAAGTCACTAAGAAAATCAGCATCTGTTTGAATAATAGAAATACCAAGCTTGTCAATTTGGCCAAAAAACCAAAAGAAGAATATCGGTACAGCAATATATAACCATCTTTTCTTTCCTGTTAACATTCTTTACCCTCCTATCATATGTGGAAAAAATCACTAATTAACAAAAATCACCTCCATATAAATTTCGATCCATTCAAAACTTTGTTTTTTATACAAAACAAAGTTTATATAATCTTAAAATTTTTAAAAAATTTTGTCAATACAGATTGTTATAAATTAAAACTATTTTCACTATACTTATAATGAAAATTGAACATCCCAACTGATTTCACTTATTTTAATAGTGAATACGTATTATTTTAAAGAAGCCCAAAAAGATTCGAAATTTTAGTCACTTTATCAGGTGATTTCATATATTTTTTAGAATCTATTTAATTTAATGATCTTTTTTATTGTGAACTATTTATAAAAAGTGAGTCCCTGCCAATTAAAGGAACGACAAATGAAGAGGTTGATGATGAGAAGTAATATATTAATCTAGTAGATTAATTTGTAGAGTTATTACTATGAGAGCAACACTAGGGGAAAGATTGTACATATATAAAAAACAATTACTCTTTCATACCTAAAGAAAGATAAACTGGAAAGAAGTAAGTTTCATGTGAAAGAAAAAGGTAAATCCAATAAAAAAAACCCGAATCAATTATGATATGCTCCCCTCTAGGTAGACAGATAAAAAAATAAAATCTGGCTACTAAAAGGGGAGTATATTTATGTCTAAAAGAGCTCATCCACTCGAAGTTAGGATAGAAGTAATAAATACATTAAAAGATGGTATTTTATCTGTAGCGGAGATAATAAAAAAGTATAAGGTTAGTAGAAGTGCCATTCGAATTTGGAAGTATAAATTTGATATGTATGGATTTGAAGGTCTTAAAGAATCGACATCCTGGAAAACGTACCCGAAGAATTTAAAAATATTAGCCATGAAGGACTACCTATCCGGCCACTATTCTTTAGAGGAAATTGCCAAAAGATATAAAATATCAGATGAGTCTGTCCTCAGGTTATGGTTGAAGAAGTATAATAGTCATAGTGAAATAAAGGATACGTCAAAAGAAAGGACGAGCTCTATGACTAAAGGAAGAAAAACAACTTGGAAGGAACGAATTCAAGTTGTACTTGATTGCTTGGGGAACGGAAAAGATTATCAGAAGACAGCTGACACTTTTCAAGTGTCTTACCAACAAGTCTATACATGGGTTAAAAAATATGAAGAAAGTGGAGAGGAAGGTCTTCAAGACAAACGAGGGAGGAATAAAACAGAAATTGAGTTAACACCAGAAGAAAAAATGAAACTCGAAATGAAAAAGCTAGCACAAGAAAATGAACGATTACGTGCAGAGAACTTATTCTTAAAAAAGTTGGAGGAACTCGAAAGGAGGCGGAAATAAGCAGGATTCGATTTAAAGATAAGTATGTCGCCATACAGGAACTACATAAGAAAGAGAATCTAAGCATAGTTCTTCTGTGTGATATCGCGGGCGTCACTCGGAGCGCTTATTATAAATGGCTAAGACGTCAACCGACTTCCCAAGAGATTCTGAATGAAGCTATTATGAAAGAGATGAAAATCCTCCATATACAAATGAAGGGGATTTTCGGCTATCGCCAAATGACTCTTCATTTGAATAGAAAATTTAATAAGCCACTGAATCATAAGAGAATCTATCGATTAATGAAAGTGGCTCAATTACGCTCGGTGATTCGAGTGAAGAAAAAACGATATAAACGTTCTATCCCCCAATATGTCACGGAAAATATATTAAATCGTGAGTTTACAGCTAATAAGCCGAATGAAAAATGGGTCACGGATGTCACAGAATTTAAATATGGTTCCTCCCAAAAAGCTTATTTAAGTGCCATTCGTGATCTCTATGATGGTTCTATTATTAGTTATGTTCTCGGGCATTCTAATAACAATGAACTGGTGTTCGATACACTTGACCTGGCGACAAAGCATTTAAAGGGAAAGGAGCCTCTCATTCATAGCGACCGTGGTTATCAATACACCTCCTATGGATTTAAAAGTAGGATAAAAAAGTTAAAAATGACTCATAGTATGTCTCGCGTTGGGCGATGTATCGATAATGGACCTATGGAATCCTTTTGGGGAACACTGAAATGTGAGAAATATTATTTACATAAATTTATGACCTATGAGGAACTTTCCAATGCCATAACGGAGTATATTCACTTCTATAATCATAATCGATACCAAAAACGACTAAACGGCTATAGCCCTATGGAATATAGAGCTATAGCCGCTTAGGTAACTTTTTATTATTTCCACTGTCTACTTGACAGGGGGCTGTTCATTAGATTCGGGTACAACAATTGTTAATGAGTAGTTCGTGTCTTCTAGTGAATCAATTTCCAATAAGTCCGGATAATTGTTTGGATATATCAAGGATTTTCGGTAAAGCAACTTTTTCGATAAAATCATTCTGATATGTGACATCAGTGGCGACAATATTTATGGCTGCTACTACTTTTCCACTACGATCATAGATTGGCGCCGCTACAGATTGAATTCCTTGATGGAATTCACCTAAAGAAATTGCATAACCGTTTTTCCTGATTGTTTCTAATTCTTCAAAGAACCCAGGTAAATCAGTTTGCGTTTTTTCTGTATACGGTTTTAAGTTAGATCCATACACTGTCTCACGTAGCTTCCCTTCTGGTTGCATAGCTAATAAAAGCTTGCCATTAGCTGTTGCATGTGCAGGCAATCTTAAACCGATATTTACATTTATGGCAGATACCCCGCGAACAGGTGCACTACCTATGTATACGACTTCATAATCATCTAATATCGATAAATGACATGACGCTCCAGTTGTATCACGGAGTGTATCCAAATAAGGCTGAATGATTTCAGGTAAGTTTAAACTATTCAAATAAGCAAACCCAAGCTCAAGCACTTTTGGTGTTAAGCTATAGCGCTTTGTATGTTCATCTTGATGTAAGTAACCTAACGTTTGCAATGTATAAAGTAAACGGTATGGTACTGTACGACTTACATTTAGTTCCTTCGCAATTTCAGCTAGAGACATCGTTGGACGTCCACCGTTGAATAATTTCAAGATTTCTAATCCTCTGACTAATGAATTGGCATTATATCTCTCTTTTTCACCGTTAGCCACTCCATCACCCCACTTTCCCAGTAAATGCTATATTACTATTTTAACAAAAAATCGATGAAAAAGATATTAAGAATCATTTTCATTTATATATTTACAGGATTTTGCAGAAATGTCCGAACGGCTTCATTAAAAGATGCTGGGTCCTCTTGATAGCAAAGATGGCCTGTATTAGGAATGATCACCAACTGTGATTCGGCAATCGCATGATGAAATATTTTTGCCTCTTCAACAGGAGTTGCCTTATCAAATTCACCACATAATATTAAAGTTGGCGTTGTTATGCTCCCATAAATGTCCGTGTGATCCAAGGAATATAATGAGTTAGCAACCGAAATATATCCTTTCGGTCGAACTTGCGCCATAATTCTTTCTGCTTCTTTCACAACCTCCAGATTTGCCTCTGGCGCTAACAATTCTCTTACTCTTTGTCTTGCTAGTTCTTCTCCTGTTAGATTTGTCACATTATAAACTCTTCTAGTTAACTTTTTCCTGTTCTCTTCTTCACTATTCCCAGCAGCCCCTCGTGTTGGATCAGCAATAATAAGTAATTCAACTCGATCTTTGAATCGATAGGTAAAATCTATAGCAATAGCAGAACCCATTGAATGACCAAGTAAGTAAAATTTTTGTAATTCTAGGGCATCGACAAATTGCTTTAGTATATCAGCAAATTGCCGGAAACTTGTAAACTCTTCCTCCGGATCACTACTTTGACCATAACCTGGTGCATCCCAAACGAATACTTGAAAGTCTTTTGATAAATCATCCAATTGTTTTGTCCACGACTGAGAATTATTACCTAACCCGTGTAAAATAATAAGCGGCTTTCCCTCACCTTTCACTCTGTAATGAATCTTCATTTCTTTACTTACTCTTATGGTAGGCATTTTACTCCTCCTCTTCATTATGTTTCTATAACAAAACATTGTTTTAATTTTAAATAGAGACCCATCATTTGTCAATCATTATTCTAAATTTTTAGATATTTCACTATTGTTATGTACTACTCTTACTTTTTTTTATGAGTAATCTTTATCAAACTAGGGTATGAATTTAATAATAAACTAGGAGGTGGAGAACATGCCCTGGCATACGACAGATTATCCAGATTCATTCAAAAACTTAGAAACAGCGATGAAGAAAAAAGCCATTGAAATAGCTAACAGTCTTATTCGCGATGGCTATAATGAAAGTCGTGCTATCCCAATTGCCATTGAACAAAGTAAAAAATGGTATAGCGATGCAACAACGAAAGAACGAAACCAAATGATTCAAGCAACTGACAGTGAGTTACAACCCGAAGGAAAAGGGGATAAAGAAAAGAGTAAACGAGTTCAAGAAGGACAACATGTACTACCACACGATGATGGTTGGGCAATTACAACTGATCATGGAAAAAAACCATCTGAGATCCTTCCTACGAAGGCAGAAGCAGTCAAAAGAGCAAAGGAAATCGCTCAAAATAAAAAAACACATCTTGTAATATATAAAAAAGATGGAACCATTGACGAGAAACATTCTTATGATATAGAAGAGTAACAATATATTACTGCCTATTCAAGCACAAATACAAACAAGCCGAATAAGGTTTCGGCTTGTTTGCATGCTCTTATACTTATTTTCTATCCTTAAGAACTTAGGAAAGAAGTTATCCTTTTTTTATCTTGTTTAACACATTGTTAAACCGCCATTAACAGAAAGTGTTTGCCCGGTAATATAATCCGCTTCCTTCGAAGCAAAAAAAGCGACTGCACCAGCAATATCCTCTGGTTGGGCTAATTTTCGGAATGGAATGGCTTTCTCTAGTGCAGCAGCAATCCCTTTATTATAAGATCCTATCTCCTGGAAAAGTGGCGTATCGGCTGGACCTGGCGCAATGCAGTTCACATTAATCTGATATCTGGCCATTTCTCTTGCAATCGTCTTTGTAAATGCAATTACACCACCTTTAGCAGCAGAGTAAACTCCTTCTCCACTTGAACCTACTCTCCCAGAATCTGAAGCAATGTTGACTACCTTTCCTTTCCCATTTTCTATCATTAATGGCAGGATCATTTTACATGTGTGTACTTGACCCATTAAATTAATGTCTATTACCTTTCTCCAAGTATCGGGTTCACTTTGTAAAAATGGTTCAATTTTATCCCATCCCGCATTATTTACAAGTAAATCAATACGCCCATACTTCTGCTGCACTTCCTTTACTGATCGTTCTACACTTTCTAAACTCGTAACATCACAATGTACAGCAAACCCCTCTCCACCTATTTCTTTCACAAGTTCAATAGTTTCTTTCGCATTATTTATATTGATATCACTGGCAACCACGTGATAATTATTTGCAACAGCTAAACAAATTGCTCTTCCCATCCCCCTACCGCCACCGGTAATATAGGCTATTTTACTCATTATTCAAACACTCCTTTTTACTTAAGTTACATTCAATTCTTTAGTAACGATTCTCTTAATTTAAACTTCTGGATTTTCCCACTTGCTGTTCGTGGAAATTCCTCTAGAAGGACAAAATGTTCGGGCCAATATTGTTTCGCTACCCCTTTTTCCAGTAAAAACTGTTGTAACATAGCTAAAGTAAGCGTAGTAGCCCCTTGTTTCAATTGAATAAATGCGCATGCTTTTTCTTGCAATCGTTCATCTGGCATTGCCACAACCTGCACATCATTGATCAACTCATACTCATATAGGACATTTTCAATATAAGATACGGGGATATTTTCCCCACCTCGAATAATAATATCTTTGTTTCTACCAGTAATTCTTAAATAACCATCCTCATCCAACACGCCTCTATCACCAGTAATAAACCAATCTCGATCGAATTCAGACTGCGTTTTCTCTATTTGTTTATAATAACCGCGAAATAAAGCCGGTCCACGGCAATAAATATTACCTTCTTCTCCCGCCTGGCAAGTCTCCCCTTCTTGATTGACAACCTTTACTTCCATGCCAGTGAAAGCAACACCATCTGTTTCCGTCAATTTTTGAATGGAATCAGTTCTCTTTGTTAAGGTAACTAACCCATTTTCTGTTTGCCCCCAACCGGCCAATATTATGAATGATACAACCTTTTCTGCTTGCTTGACTAAGTTTCTCGGAATAGGGGCGCCTAAAGCAATAAAATACTTCAAACTACTAATATCTGCTGTGCTTTTTTTAGCCGCTGCGATTGTGTCTTTTAGAAAAGGTGTAGCTCCAGCCGTAAAAGTCACTTTCTCTGTTTCTATAAGCTTTAAGAATGAATCTGGATTCCAAGTATCTTGGTAGACGGCTGTACCACCATATTGTGTTGGTAACCTTACACCGTATGCAAACCCAGTTTGATGGGCAAAGGTTGAAGCCATAAATAACACATCTTCATTCGTTAATTGCAAATGATCAATCCAATAATGGGAAGTAATACATAAAGTATTATGAGTATGCATGACACCTTTAGGAAGACCTGTTGTACCTGAAGTAAAGATAATCTCAGTCACTTCATTAGGATCTATTTCTATATTTAGCTCATCTCTACGCTTTTGAAGTATGTCTATAGAAGTGACTATTGATGCAAACGATTTCATTTTTTCCGGTATTGGTAACGAATTTCCTACAACAACAATATTCTCAAGTTCCGGCCATTCGTTTAGACATTTTCCTACCATTTCAATATAATCATGGCCTCTAAAACAATCTGGAATAATTAATAATTTAGCCCCTGCCTCTTTAACCATATAAGTAAGTTCTCTTTCTCGGTAAATAGGTACAAGAGGGTTCGTAATCGCCCCAATTTTTGAAGCAGCATAATGTAGAATAACAAACTCATTCCAATTCGGAAGCTGAATAGAAATGACATCGCCTTTTTTTATACCTAAGTCCAATAAACCTAGTGCGACGCGATCGACCATTGAACCTAACATTTTGTATGTGTATCGACTTTTACTATCGATAATCGCTGTTTTATTTGGTGTACGTGTGATTGCTTCATCTAAGTAATCAATCATCGTTTTATTGAGCCATTGTGAAGAATATGATGTTAATCCATCTAATTGTTCCACAATAAACACTCCTTCATCTTTCATTTAACTTCTAAACGTAGAAAAATCTACTGGGCGTTTTTCTAGGAAAGCATTTTTTCCTTCCGCTGATTCATTAGATTGATAGAATAATGCTAAATTTGCCATTGACAACTGCGTAATCCCTTGGATATTTGCACTATCTGCATTGAAGGACAGTTTCAACATTTTAATTGCTGTTGGACTTTTTTGCAGTATTTTTTGTGCCCAGTCTTCTGATGCCTGCTGTAATTCATGTAATGGTACAACTTTATTCACTAGTCCCATTTCTTTACATTCATCAGCGCTATATTGTTCACATAAGTACCAAATTTCTCTTGCTCTCTTCTCACCAACGATTCTTGCTAAATAGGCAGATCCATATCCTGCATCAAAGCTCCCAACCTTTGGCCCTGATTGCCCAAACTTTGCGGTATCAGCAGCAATTGTTAAATCACAAACTACATGTAATACGTGGCCCCCACCGATTGCATAGCCATTAACAGCAGCAATAACTGGCTTAGGGATGTTTCTTATCGTTTGATGGAGATTCTCTATTTCAAGGCCAATTCCATTTCCTAGACCACCTTTACCATCATAACCACTTTCTCCATCTTTTTGTTTTTGATCGCCACCTGTACAGAATGCTTTTTCTCCTGTACCTGTTAAAATCACCACACCAACAGTGTTATCATCCCAAGCTTCACGAAAACACCAAATTAATTCTTTAATCGTTTGTGCTCGAAAGGCATTATAAACTTCTGGTCGGTTAATAGTTATTTTCGCTACGCCATTTTTCTTTTCTAGTATCGTATCTATTAATTCCATTAGTGATTCTCCTTTTCTTCTGATTTGAATTTATATTTTTTGATAAGATCGGAATTCTTTCCCTATAAGGTGTTTGGCGATTACCATTTGGTTTGCTTGGGCTGTTCCATCACCAATCTCTAATCCAATGACATCTCTTAATCGTTGTTCAAATGGCATTTCTTTTGTATAAGCATAGTGCCCATTTAAAAGGAGGCATTCATGAATCGCTTCACTACTATATTTAGGTGCAAGCCACTTAACAGATGCTGCTTCCTTCGTATGTTGTAAACCTTCATCACGCAACCACAGTCCTCGATAAGCTTGCCATTTAACGAGCTCCAGTTGAGTATAATGGTGTACTATCGGAAAAGAGACTGCTTGATTCACAGCTAATGGTTTGCCGAAAGAATGTCTTGTTTTCACATGTTCTATTGTTTCATCCAAACTTTGTGTGGCTGTACCTATACATTGAAGTCCTATTAAAAGTCGGCTTAAATCAAAGCCATTCATCACTTGAGAGAAGCCTTCATTTAGATTACCAATCAAGTATTGCTCAGGAATCATGACATCAGTTAAATAAACGGAGCCTCTACCTATTGGGATATTTCCCATATCTTCATAACCTCTACAGTCTACTCCTGGTAAATCACTAGGTACAAGAAAAGCGGATATTCCTCTATTTCCGGCAGTTGGGTCGGTTTTAGCAAAAAGAATAAATGCATCCGCCACTGTTGCCACACTAATCCCCGATTTCTCACCATTTAGAATGAAATGATCGCCTTTTCTAATAGCTGTTGATTGTATTCCCCCTGCATCGGTACCTGCTTGTGGCTCAGTAATTGCAATCCCAACAATCGATTTCCCCTGTGCAATTTTCGGAAGCCACTCTGATTTAATAGCATTATTTGCATGAATGGAGAGAATTTCTCCTATTAAAGCATTTAACATTACTGAATAAGTTAAATTAAAATCACCTTTGCCTATTTCTTCAGCAGCAATACCTGTCGTGATACAATCTGCCGCGCTTCCACCATATTTTTCTGGAATACGCAGACCTGTTACACCTAACTCCCCTAGCTCCTCCCATAAATGTCTCGGCGTCTTTTTTTCTCTGTCCCACTTTGTATATTGAGGTAATAATACCTCTTTAGAATATTGTCTTAAAATTTTTCGAAAGTCCTCTTGCTCTTCAGTAAATGAAAATTGTAACATCATCCATCCTCCTCTCAGTTACTAATAAGCAAGAACCATGCCAAATTAATTTATTTGTTTGAAGCTGTTTATTCGGTTTCATTCTTCTTACCATTGCGAATTTATCTCACTTTTGCGAATTATATATGCAAAAATGTGTCATCATACAGTAAATGAACGAGTGCTATCAACAAAAAAACGTAAACAAATTGGCTCCCTGCCAAAATCTGCTTACGTTTTCTACTTACTTAGGTTTTGATTTGATATTTAGCCATTTTTCTATATAAACTGGCCAAATGAATATTTAATTTGACAGCAGCCATCGTTTTATCTCCATCCGATTTTTCTAAAGCCTCAACAATAGCTTTTTTCTCTGTTTCTTTCACGATCTCTTCTAAGGTTTTTGAATTATTATTGCTTGGTAAACACTGGGTTTGACTAGTTTGAGTCGCTATTCTTTTCACCATTGCATTGTCACCTAACTCTTCTCCTAAAGAAAGTGTTACCCCTCTTTCTACCACAGCTTTTAATTCTCTTATATTACCAGGCCATTCATGATCCATTAAGCATTTTAGCAAATGGGGACGAATCTGATTGATGTTTTTATTAAGTTGTTGATTATATTTATCTAAAAAATAGTGAACAAGCGGTAATATATCTTCTTTTCTGTCTCTTAAAGGGGGGATAGGTAGATCAAATACGAATAAACGATAATATAGATCTTGTCTGAATTCCCCTGCCGAGACGAGCTCAAATAAATCTCTATTCGTGGCGGCTATAATCCGAATATCCACTCGCTTTTTTCCTATGGATCCAAGTCTCTCAACTTCTCTCTCTTGCAATACCCTTAATAGCTTTCCTTGAGCCGCTTTAGGCAATTCAGAAATTTCATCAAGGAACAATGTGCCATTTTGTGCTAGCTCAATTTTTCCTGGTTTGCCTGTTTTTTTCGCTCCACTAAATGCGCCTTCTTCATAACCAAATACTTCAGATTCAAATAATTCTGATGGAATGGCTGCACAATTGACTGCAATAAAAGGACCTCTTCTCCTTGGACTGGCATGATGAATCGCTTGAGCGAATAATTCTTTACCAGTACCACTTTCACCGGTAATTAAAACCGTGGATGAACTAACAGCTATACGAGCAGCTAGTTCTTTCACTTCTAATAACTTTTGACTTTCACCGATAATATGCGCAAACTCATAATTAGCTGTATGATTCTTAGGTGTATATTGCTCTTTTTCTTGTAATAAAGAAAGAAACTGTTTTAAAACAGGGAGAGAAATTTCATCTGCTTTTAAAAAAATAGTTAAACGATAATGCCCATTTTCCTTATTAACTTTGACGATACAGAGAACCGATAAAATCGTTAGACAATGAAGCTTGCCAATCAAATAAGGAAAATTACTAACCTCAATCAACTGATCTTTCAATTCTTGTATTGTAATCGCAAACCGTTGGGTAAATATAGGGTTAGCAGTAACCATTCTTCCGTGCTCAGTTACGATTAATATAGGATTTTGATGAGATTGTTCCATCAATGTTATATCCTTCATCTTATTCAACCTTTAGGCTCGAGTAATTGTACCACGAGCTGACCTCTAATGACTTCATGATGATCTTCGTTTGTACATGATACTTTTATCGTCAACCAATGACGTTCGTTATGACAGTCTAGCAAATCTAACTTAGCTGTGATGGTTTCGTTACGGTAAACAGGGTCATAAAATAACAGTTCTTTTTGAAGGAGCACACATGGACAACCTGGTAATTTCTCACTAACTACTTGATGAATCAGTCCTTCAATTAACAATGCGGGTACGATTGGTTTGTGAAAAGGTTCATCCCATTTCTTTTTGTGTAATTGGTAAACAGGGCTATAATCATTTGTTAGTTGCTGACAGCTCAAAATTTCTTCTTCCGTAAATTTTCTTGCAATGGCTGCACTGTCTCCGATTTTAAAACGAATGGTATCCATATCACTCTTCTCCTTTTTTACACGATGATAGGAAAAAGGGGTCTGCATGAAAGCAGCCCCCCTCCTTATTTCACAGATAAAACCATTTCATATTGTGTGTGTACATCTTTTAAAGCAGCTAATATTGCTTGACCCGCTTTGCCCTTATAATGATCTTTTACTCTCTGTATCAAAGGTTCCAAACCATCATTTAAACTATATCCTCTTAATAACTGGCGAATAAATTCTCTTCCATGCTCTGTTGCTAACGTGCATGATGCATCAATGATTACACCATACTTTTGATCCAATTCTAATGTAATTGTAATAGAATCATATAGGTTCCTTGCCGCCATTCCTTGAGGAAGCTTAGCGTGTCCTGCTAGAAAAAATGTATTCATGATAGTTGCTCTCCTTATCTTTGTTGAATTGCCACCTCTTCTTCTTCAAACGGCCAAGATGGCAGTGGGTTACGCAATGGCTTATCTTCACGATAGCCTAGTGCATATTCACCTTGCATAACGGTATGAATTTCTCTCGTTCCTTCGTAAATAACCGGAGCTTTTGAATTTCTCAAGTACCTTTCTACGGGGTATTCATCTGAATAACCATAAGCACCATGGACTTGTACCGCATCATTTGCCGCCTCAAACGCAGCATCACACGCAATCCATTTGGCTAATGATGTTTCTTTTGTATTTCTCTTACCAGCATTTTTCAGCGATCCAGCTTTGAAAACAAGTAGGCGTGAAATTTCTAGGTTAGCAGTCATCTTAGCAATCATTTGTTGAACAAGTTGATGCTTTCCTATCTCTTTACCAAATGTTTTCCTTTCATGACAATATTTCACACTCGCTTCTAAACTAGCAGCGATTAAGCCTACTGCACCAGCAGCTACTGTGAATCGACCATTATCTAAAGCTGACATGGCAATTTTGAAGCCTTCCCCTTCCTCACCTAAACGGTTGGCTACTGGTACTTTTACATCAGATAAGAACACTTCACCAGTATTACCCGCTCGTATACCTAACTTTCCTTTAATAGCCTTTGTTTCTACACCTGCAAATGTTCTCTCTACGATAAAAGCTGTGATACCTTTATGAGCTGCATCATGATCTGTTTTAGCAAATACAAGAAAGTGATCAGCAACATCACAAAGTGAAATCCAAGTCTTTGATCCGTTTAAAATATAATAGTCACCATCTTTTTTCGCTGTCGAATTCATTGCTGCTACATCTGATCCAGCATTCGGTTCAGTAAGACCAAAAGCACCTACTTTTACACCTTTTGCTTGAGGAACTAAATATTTTTGCTTTTGTTCTTCAGTTCCCCATTGCAATAAGGTCATACTATTTAACCCTGTATGAACAGACACTGCTGTTCTATATGCTGTGTCTCCTCTTTCTAATTCTTCACATACAATTGCTAGGGTGTTATAATCCATCCCCGCCCCGCCGTATTGCTCAGGAATACATACACCCATTAATTGAAGTTCTGACAGCCTTTCTAAAATACGAGGTTCAAAATGTTGTTTACGATCCCACTCTTGAATATTTGGCATAATTTCATTGTCAACGAACCGTCTCACTAATTTTTTTACACTTTCTTGTTCTTCTGTTAATTCGAAATTCATCATTATAATTCCTCCTATATCACTTGATTTTTTTTCATTTCTTTTATTTCCGCTCTGGTATATCCCACTCTCTGTAATATTTCGGCTGTCTGCTCCCCATAAAGCGGCGGATGATGTCTTACTTTGACCGGAGATTTTGACAGCTTTAATGGAGAACCTGTTAATTTCAAAGACGGTATATGAGGATGATTGCCCTCTATCACCATCTCTCTTGCAAGAACTTGTGGATCATTAAACATTTCGCTAATTGTATGAATTGGACCGTTTGGAATCGCATGTTCATCAAATAAACGCTTCCAATTTTGTTTTGAATTTTTTAATAACTCTCGTTGAAGAATTGGTATTAGCGAACTACGATTTTCAACGCGACTACGATTGGTGGCATACCGATTATCGTTTATCAACTCAGCTAATTCTAAAATATTACAGAAACGGGCAAATTGTTGATCGTTGCCAACAGCAATGACCATTTCTCCATCAGCCACCGTAAATACTTGATAAGGGGCTATATTTGGATGGCGATTACCTAACCGCTTAGGTTCTGTTTGACCGACCAAATAATTACTCGCTACATTAACTAAGGCCGATATTTGACAATCTAATAATGCTATATCAATTTCTTGACCTTCTCCAGTGTGTTGACGGTGTTGTAATGCACTTAATATTCCAATACAAGTATATAAACCTGTGATCACATCAGAAATGGCAACACCAACTTTCATTGGTGAGCCAGCTTCCTCTCCGGTAATATTCATTAAACCACTCATTGCTTGAATGATGTAATCATACCCAGGTAGATCTTTATATGGCCCACTTTGACCAAACCCTGTAATAGAAGCTAAAATAATTTTACTGTTCCATTCATTTAACTGCTCGTATCCAAGTCCCCATTTATCTAATGTACCTGTTTTGAAATTCTGTACTACGATATCAGCATCTTTTACTAATTGACGAAAAATCTCCTTTCCTTCTTCAGCTTTTAAGTTCAATGTCATACTCTCTTTATTTCTGTTTGCACATAAATAATAAGCGCTTTCACCTTCAACAAAAGGAGGTCCCCAGAATCTTGTTTCATCTCCATTCTGATGATGTTCAATTTTGATGACTTCTGCCCCTAAATCACCCAGTATCATCGTACAGAATGGTCCTGCTAACACCCGTGATAGGTCGATAATCTTAACCCCTTCTAATGCAAGCCTCATCTTTTATACACTCCATTTCTACAACAATAAAATAGAGTCAGCAAAATAAACTTTCCTCCGAAAAGTTTACTCTACTGACTCCTATTCACGGCTTGTTTTTCGGCAAGAAAAATCAAGTGAATCATTGTCAATGATTTTCATATTCACATTTCAAAAAGGGAAACCATTTTTGCAGTAAGGTAATTACTGTCATTGGTTTATACATTATATAATAATTAAAATTTTTAAAAAATTCAATAGTTTTTGAAAAAATAACGTAAAATAATAAAAAGAGGAGCGCTTATGGCTCCTCTTTTTATTCTCTAATCATATCGTTTGAGTTTGTACTTGATTCAGTGTCAGTAAACAACTTTTTAAAGTCGGCATAATCATAATCTGATCGATTTACAGGAGTGAAATTCTCTGGTTCATAGAATCGAAGTAAATCAGCATTGACGACTTTATCTGAATATGCGAGCTTTTGCTCAACATTTTCATTCATCTCATCGCCTTTAGCAATCACTTCTTCATCTTCTATAAGTTCACCTGTATTTGAATCGTAATATTTTCCACCGATAGCTGTAATTGTTGGACTAACAAAATCTCCATTTCTGAACGGTATTAAATCATCATGTTCTTTTGAGAAAATATCAGTTCCAAAGTGGATATACTCTTTCGAATCGATACCAAGTAAATGTAATAACGTTGGTTTTAAATCAATTTGGCCGGAATATTCATGGTTCGTTCCACCTTCCATACCTGGGACACGAATAAATAACGGCACACGTTGTAAACTTGTATCAAGAAAATCACTATACTCTGTATCTAATACTTGTTCCATTGCTTTCTTATGGCTACTTGAAATGCCATAATGGTCACCATACATAACGATAATTGAATTATCATAGAGTCCTGATTCTTTAAGATAATTAAAGAACTCTTCAAGTGCTTCATCCGCATATCTTGCCGTTTGGAAATAATTATCCACAGATGGATCGCCAGTTGTATGTTTATCAATTGTCGCTTCTTCTTCATCTAATGGATACGGATAGTGATGTGTTACGGTAATAAACTTCGTATAGAAAGGTTGTGGTAATTCATCCAAATAAGCTTCTGATTGCTCAAAGAATGGTTTATCCATTAATCCATAGTCAGTTAAGTTATCTGAATTCATATCAAAATAACTTGAATCATAAAAACGGTCATAACCAAATCCTTTATATATCTCATTCCTATTCCAGAATGTCCCATTATTTCCATGGAATACTGCAGACGTATAGCCTTCTTCTTTTAAAATGGCTGGTGCTGCATGGAATGTATTCATTCCTTTTGTAGTAAAAGCAGAACCTTGCGGTAACCCGTATAAGGAGTTTTCAAGCATAAATTCTGCATCAGCTGTTTTTCCTTGAGCTGTTTGATGGAAGAAGTTATCAAAATAAGTTGTGTTTTCTTCTTCAATTAATGAATTGAGAAATGGTGTAACTTCTTCTCCATGCAATTCATAGTTCATTAAGAAGGTTTGAATGGATTCCAAGTGAAGATATATCACATTCATATCCTTCCCAATACCGAATGTTTCTGGATTTGGTTCAGCATAATTTGATTGCGTAAAGTTCACGACTTCGGTTGTATCATTGCTATCTGCCATAACCCTTTGAGCTGATGCTTTCGTACTTTGTACTGCATCATAAATAGTATAATTGTACATACCGAGATATTTAACAATATAGTTTCTATCAAACCCACGTGTTAATAATTGTGGTCGATCTGCTTCAGCCAGTCCTAGGTTTGCACATGAGATTGCTAATCCTAAAGATAATACGGCAACCATGCGTCTCTTACCATAATCTTTCTTCTCGATCTTAACAAATTTAAATGCTAATAGACCAATTAAGAAAAGGATGTCTATGAAGAATAAGAAATCATATGGGCGTAGTAGAGTGGTTACACTCTTACTAACATCTGCAAAGTTCTGTGTCATTGTTAATGTTGGTAATGTAATAAAATCCGTAAATGAACGATAATATACCACATTCGCATATAACAAGAATGACATTATGCTGTATATCACTAATGTTGCAATATACTTTCGTCTTCCTTTAAAGAATAAAGCTAAACTAAGAAAAATCAACGATGATCCTAAAGGATTTAAAAATAAGAGAAATTGCTGTATTGGGCTGTCAACCCCGAGATTAAATTGAGTTAATTGTGTTATATACGTTTTCATCCAAAGGAAGAATACAGCTAACATAAAGAAGCCAATATATTTATCGAAGAATAAACTTTGACCTTTTTTAGATAAATTATCCATTATTGCACCTACCTTCTAGCACATTATTATAACATGCTTTTAAAAAAATTCTATAAGCAATTGGTAATAAAAACCCTTTTCTTACCAACTACTTTCCCTGTTTGTATTGAACAGAAGCATATTATGATTATAGTCGATAATTATGAACGTTCTATGACAATGTAAATTTTTCTTTAAAATTAACGCTATCACGAGTTATAAATATACTCTTTTTTGAGCAAATGTCAAGAAATAACCTTAAAAACCTCCATAATCAAGAGCTGCTTAAAACTAAGCAGCCCTTAGATGTATTAGCTAACATTTCAGTATTACTCACATACACATTTTGAATTAGCATATGTCACTCTAATTAGAACTGTTCATAGAAAAATGGACTAGCTTCATTAGTATATGATGGCTAACATGAATTATGCTCGTTTCAACTGTTCCTTCAAAAACGTTGCTAGTTGTAACATACCATATTTACCTGCAATTGCTTCAGCGTCTGGATTATAATTCGTATTTGTATTGATGTCATACGTATAAACGTTACCCTCACCATCTTTTATAAATTCAATCCCTGCTACATCAATTCCTGCATATTCAAGAAATTTCTCATATTTAACCATTTGTTCGGTATCCACTTCATCAGTGATTTCGAATTTAGGACGTATCTGTGGCTCTTCTCCCACCGGACAAAAAGCATCGCCAATTTGACAAGCATCTGCCGGACATAATTCAAACCCTTCCGAAGTATCAACATTTACAGCATAATAAAACTTCCCGCCAATGAACTCTGCCCTTGTAATTATCTGATCCTCCGATTTTATATATTGCTGAATAAGAGTAATCCCATCAACAGGTTCTTCGAAGGAATTGCTATTAACATATGTTCTTAAAGAATCGATTGTTTGGAATAACTGCACACCTAAACCTTTTCCTGCACGGTTGTGTTTCGTTATAAAAGGAGTGGTTCCTAATCTTTCAGCTGCAGTTATAATATTTTCTTTCCCAACTGCTCCAATTGTTTTTGGTGTTTTAATCCCGCTTTTTTCTAGTAGAGCATATTGTTTCACTTTACTCACTTCTAACGAAAGTGCGTTACTCCCATTTAACACTTGTCTACCGTGACTTTCTAGCCATGCAATCACACTTGCTGCTAATTCTGGAGCGAAACGATGCCCTCTCGTGTGAGATGAAGCACTCATGCGATTATAAAACACACCTTCTGGTGGTGTAGAAGTTAAATCGATTAATCCCTCATGCAAGTGCCATGTTTCATAAGGTACTTGTAATTCATCTAATCTACTTGTCAAATGGTCTGTCCATTCATCATTCTCGTGAATAATATATATTTTCTCCAAAGAAAACACTTCCTTTTAATAAAAACTATTATGTATGGTACCTATTATTTCACGGGTATCAGAAATTCGCAATTATTTCGTATAAAGATACAACTAATCTTCCTTTTAAAAAATCATAAAAAAATGACTGTGAGATGAGGATCTCCAGTCACTTTATTCTATCATCTTGACGATTCTGTTTCATTTAAAGGTTCTGTTTCTAATGCTTCCGTCTGTTCTTCAGGATCTTTTGCAGGTACTGAGCGTTTCATAAAGAAGACGAGAATCAACGCAATAGCCGAGATAAAGGTTGAAACGAAAAAGGCAAAATTAATCCCGTCTAATGTAGATTGCAACCCAATTTGTATCATCGCTTCTTGAGATAATTCTCCTCCACCATTTTCACGTAGAGTAGTTTTTGCTAAATCTTCTCCGACAGCGTTTGCTTTATTAGACATAATTGTAATAAGTAATGCTGTACCAATGGCACCAGATACTTGGTTAAGTGTATTATTCATCGCCGTACCATGGGGATAAAACCGTGGTGGTAATTGATTCAAACCGTTTGTCGATACAGGCATCATGACCATTGACATACCGAACATTCTAATCGTATGTAATACCATAATATGAATTACCCCTGTATCCATACCAAGACGACTAAAAAAGTAAGTCGAGATAGTCATAATGCTTAAGCCGGTTAAAGCTAATATTTTCCCACCGAATTTATCAAATAACTTTCCAGTTAGGGGTGACATTGCTGCCATTATTAATGCACCTGGCAGCATCATTAAACCGGCATCAAAAGGGGAAATACCTCGGATATTCTGTACATAGATAGGAATGAGTAGCATCCCTGAGAACATCGCCATATTCACAACCATTGTAATAATCGTTGAGAGAGTAAACATTGGAAATTGAAAAACACCAAAGTTTAACATTGGTTCTTTTTGCTTGTTTTGTCTAAAAATAAAAATGAATAGAGAAATAGCACCAACAATGATAGTTAAATAAACGTTCGCAGCACTCCATCCATCATTACCTGCTGAGCTGAATCCATATAAAATTCCACCAAACCCAATACTAGACAATAATAATGAAAGAAAATCTAATTTAATTGATTGCTTTTCTTTTTTATCTCTTAACCATATAAAGCCTAATAGTAAAACGATAATTGCAATTGGAGAAATAAAATGAAACAGCATTCGCCAATCATAATTTTCGACTATCCAACCTGACAATGTTGGACCTATCGCTGGGGCTGCCATTAATATTAAACCAAATATCCCCATCGCAGAACCACGCTTTTCAACAGGGAAAGAAACGAGCATCACATTCATTAGAACAGGCATTAATATAGCCGAACCGGATGCCTGCATCATTCTTCCTATAAGTAACATGCTAAAAATATCGGCAAATCCAGCTACAAATGTTCCTAATGTGAACATAAGCATCGCAAATAAAAACAAAATACGAACACTATATTTACGGATTAAGAACGCCGTTGCAGGGATTAAGACCCCATTTACTAACATATAGCCAGTTGTTAGCCACTGGACAGTAGCTGTATCTACATTCAAATCCTCCATGATTGATGGTAAGGCGATATTTAATAAAGTATTGTTTAAAAACGCAATAAATGCACCTACCATTAGGATTGCTAATAATCCATAGGGTGGTGTATTTGAATTTTGGTGATTTGCGGTCATTGGTTCCCCTCCCTATACACATTGTTCAATTGTTTGTACCACTATTTCACGTAGGACTTATCATAACTGATATGATTAGTGAATGCAATCATTATATTTCGCTTTGCGAATTTTTTCTTAGTAGAATTTTATGTTATGATACTAATTATTTAAAACTTAAAAATAAGGTGATATTTTTTGAAGGACAGAAAATTACATGTCATTCATTTAGCTCATGAATTATTTATTGAAAAGGGATTTCAAGCTACTTCTATCCAAGATATATTATCTTATACAGGTATATCTAAAGGTACATTCTACAATTACTTTTCATCAAAATCAGAATTACTGATGGCCATCTTTAAAGATAGTTACAAACTGATGGAAAAGGAGAGAGATGCTTTACTTATCGGAAAAAGCCCACAAAGTATTGATGTTTTCAAGCAGCAAGTTGAACAGCAAGTCATGTTTAATCATAAACACCAGCTTGTCTCCTTATTTGATGAAATGTTCATATCAGATGACTTAGAACTTAAAGCATTTATAAGAAAAGGTCAGCTCCAGACAGTTAAGTGGATTTATTACCGTTTTATTGATCTGTTTGGAGAGAATCGGCGAGCATACCTTCTTGATATGTCTATTATCTTCCTTGGTATTCTTCATCAGTTGAGCAAATATTATACTGAATTATTTCAATCATCGGTCAGTATTACTAAGGTTGTTCAATATAGTGTTGAGAGAATTGTAGAAATGACAAATCAAGTTGCGACAAAAGAAGTTCAACTATTCTCACCTTCTTTAATCGATACAGAGATCAACGATTTATTAGGTACTGAAACACAGGATGAAATTAAGTATTTATGTGAACTTATCTTGGAAACGGAAGCAATAACTAAGGACGAAGAATTATTGATACAGTTTATTCAAGACGAACTCCTTTTAAGAAAAAAACCAAGGAAGTTTCTTATTGATAGTGCCTTAGAGACATTAAAACGGACAGATTCAATTTGTAATAAAGGGAGTATTATACGGCTTCAGTCTATTGTTCACAAAACTTCTTCCCAATCATAAAAAAAAGATAGATATTCTAACCTTTAGGGTAGAGTATCTATCTTTTTTTAATAAGGTTTATGCTGATAATAATAATTGGGTGACTTACTTACATTTTTATAAGGTTTATGAAAAATGTGAGTAGTAGCTGGTGATAAAGGGGGGATAAGCCAAGTCCACTCTCCAGTGACTTCTCTCTTATGTTTTCTTTCCTTCGTTTCAAATTGTTTGAATTGTTCCGCAGCCGTATGGTGATCTACAATACTAACTCCTGCCCGTCGGAAAGAATGCATGACAGCTAAATTTAATTCAATTAATGCACGATCTTTCCAAAGTGAAGCATTCGAGCGAATATTTAACTCTAACATTTCTGCTATAATAGGTAGCTGATTGTACCTCTCTTCATCTGCTAAATTTCTAGCACCTATTTCTGTCCCCATATACCAACCGTTAAAAGGTGCAGCTTCATAAATAAGACCGCCTATTTCCATTTTCATATCAGCAATGATGGGGATTCCATACCATTTTAACTGTAATTCTTTAAACCAAGTATATTCGGGATGTTCGATTTCTACCTCAACAATTAATTCTGTTGGGATCGTAAACCATTTGGGTTCTTCATTGTTCTTTTGAATAACAAGCGGTAATATATCGAAACGACTATAGGTCGGCTCCCAACCTAGCTCGATGCACTTTTTTGTAAATTCAATAGAAGATGAATCACCTAATATACCATCTTTGGTGTCGTATCCAGCATACCTAATTAATTGGTGATTCCATAGACGAAAGGTTGTATCACTCTCGTTACTTGGAAATACAGTAATAAAAGGTTTAATTTTCCCACTATTCGTCGCTAGTTTTATGTGCTCAAAAAGCGCCTTTGCTACTTCCTCTTCTGTGTTACATAATCTCTTATCGATGACTTGAAGTGTTTCCCAAAAGAAACGCCCTATACAACGATTACTATTACGCCATGCAAGTTTGCTACCATAAGCCAATTCTTCCTGTAATTGCGTATATGTTCCAGTTGATTCTATTTCATCAAATATCATACTTAATCTTCTATCCGCTTGTTCTTTTGATTGCCTTGTTTCTTCGTAAAACTGATAAATAAATTCCTGAGCTTTTTGAAATAGTTCTTTAGACAAGATAGACTGAATCCTCCTGAATGTAGATTCGATAATACTATTTTACCATATCCCTATTGTATATTAGAAAAATCATGGCTTTTCTGTCATTGTTTCTTTCCCGTACATGTTGCCCTTTTCAATATTTAACAACTTCGCCAAATACGGATTGACAAATAAATGGTTTGGATCAAGTTTTGCTCTCCAAATGAGGAATTCTCTTAGGTGGCTGTATTTACGAGTCAACTCTGAAAGCTTTGCTTGATGAACCTTCCCCCAATGAGGACGCCCATTATACTTATTCATAATTGCTTCCATATCGTTAAAATAGGTTTCATATGGCATACCTTTAAACATATGAAAAGCAATATAAGCTGAATCTCTCCCAAAAGATGGACTTAACCAAATATTGTCTCTTTTCACGACGCGACATTCGATTGGAAAATGGACCTTATATTGCTGCTCTTCTATCTTTTTCCTTATTTCATCGAGACAAGCAACCATATGCTCTAATGGAATCGCATACTCCATTTCAACGAACTTTACTTTTCGTGGAGTAGCAAATAAATCATAACTTGGCGCATATTGCTCACTATTACTAATGGCTTTTGCGCTTATACGACTAACTGATTTCGATAGATTTGGCCACTTGCGACATAAGACAGATAGAAAACCAAATATATAATTTTCCATTATCATACTTTCCATCTTACGCCATTTTCTTGTCCTCGGCTTCTTGTCTGTTATATTCATTGTTTTTATTTGCACATGGTTAGAAAAGGGAAATAAGAAGCATTCAAAATGGCGATTGTTATGGATATATAAACTAATATGAGGCTTTAAATCACTATAAGGTATTTTCCTACTTTTATAAACATAGGTCGGCGCTTGAATGACTTTTAATTTCACCTTTACAACGATGCCCAACAACCCTAACGAAACGAGCGAGGCATCGTACAATTGTGAGTTTACTTGACGAGAGATTAGCAGTTCCTCTCCTCCTGCTGTAATCAGCACTAATTCTTCAACTTGTGTAGAAATATTGCCGAATTTCATACCTGTCCCGTGTGTACCAGTTGATATTGCGCCGGCAATACTTTGCGTGTTTATATCACCGAGGTTTTCTTGCGCCCAACCTTTCTCACCTAAGTATTTGCCGATTTCATATAATTTGGTACCACCATATACCTCTACTAAACCTTGGTCCTCATCAAAAGAAATCATACCTGATAAACGGTCTAATGAAACGAACCACTCTTCGGTTTGAATTAGATTTGTGAAAGAATGTCCAGATCCTATCACTCTAATCTTCTTCTCTTCCTTTCTTGCATTATTTACAACTTTTATGACATCCTCTATGCTTTGTGGAAAAAATAGTTGCTCAGCATTAAATTGTACATTTTCTGCCCAGTTACGGATAGATGCGAGCGAAGTTTTTCTCATAGGAAACACATCCCTTCTCCTCTATACGTTTTTACAGTTGATGTGGATTGATTTTCCGAGTAGCAATGAATCTCTGTGAACCTTTCACATACCTCCCCAGCTTTCGCAGCTCTAAAAACAACGGCACTTCCTATGGATAAACGTTCTTTTGAATAAGACAATGGTGTTTGCACCTCGCCAGCACCTTCCATAGATAAAAGTCTCATGCCATGTGGATATACGGGATGTGGCATCTTCGTTTGATCAGTAACACCGGAAGCAATGTAACCTCCTCCGAGACATGTATATATATTCGCTTTCGCTTGACGAACAATAGGTATGGCAAAGAAGAGAGCAGGTTCGTATTTTATCTCTTGATAATAATCAAAAAGAAGTGGTGAATAAAAGCCTGACCCGACAGTAATTTCCGACACTTGTTCGTCTGTCGCCGTATAATGGATACTACCAGTCCCGCCACCATTCACTAAAGCAGGTGTATAACCTTTTTGTTGTAAAGCTGTAATGATTTCTTCCCTCTTCCGTTTTACTTCTCGCTTTGCTTTTTGTTTCATTAAACGAATAATGGTATTTTTCCCATATGAATGCGGGACGTTATCACCAACGCCAGCAATTTGTGCTTCATATCCCATGAGTCCCTTCCAGTGAAGCACATCACTAGCATGAATAGCTTCTACTATAGCTAGGACCTCAGAGGAGCTTCTTAAAGAAGATCGGCGAACACCAAAATGAAATCCAAAAATATTTGTACTCATATCTATATCTATACAAACTGAAAACTGGCCATTTACAGACTTTGCTAGTTTTATTAAATAATCAACATGCGCTAAAGAATCGACCATGACAGTTATTTCTTTCGGGTGCTCTCGAGCAATTAGCTTTAGAGAATTTTCATCCATACTTGGGTATCCAAGCAAAATGTCATTAAAACCATATTTCACTAATACTAAGCTCTCATCAGCAGAATAAGTCATAATACCTTGATAGCATTCATTTGAAGCCAAAATACGCTTGATTACTTCAATGGAACGAATAGACTTTGTTGCTACTCTTATTTTTTTGCCTTTTGCATGCATTGCGATGACCTGGCAGTTTCGATCAAGAGCATCTAAATCTAATAAAAGGGCAGGCTTCAATACATTTTCTATTTTTTCCATATCCATTAAATTCTCACCACCACCATTATTTCGCAAAATATAAGAAGAGCGACTTTCTTGTGGAAAGCCGCTCCTGCTCGTTGTATTAAAAATATTATTTAACACCTGTATTCGCTTTAACAGTTACTTCATTATATTTCTTCTCATCTCGTTTATTTGACACAACTGCACCAATATAAGCTGCTAGAAATCCTGCTGGAACTGATATGATTGCTGGGTTGGTTAATGGGAATATTGGATCACCAACAAGGATTGCTGTTCCTTCAGGGCTCAATACACTTGGACTAATAGCTACTAGAACAAGTGCAGTAACGAGACCGGTAACCATTCCTGAAATGGCACCCGCTGTGTTGAACTTCTTCCAGTAAATTGTATAAATGATAACTGGAAGGTTCGCACTTGCTGCCACACAGAAAGCTAAAGAAACTAAGAAGGCAACATTTAACGTTTGCGCAAATAGGGCTAAAATAATCGAAAGTACAGAAACACCAATGGAGGCATATCTTGCAGCCAGCATTTGCTCTCTCTCAGTTGCTTTACCTTTTTTAATAATTTGCCCATAAATATCATGTGCAAAGGCTGAAGCTCCTGAAAGCACAAGCCCAGCAACGACGGCCAGAATGGTAGCAAAAGCAACGGCAGAAACGAATGACATTAGGAAGTCTCCACCAAGTGCTTCAGCTAATAGAGGTGCTGCCATATTACCAGCTGCATTGGCTGCAACGATATCTTGTGAGCCTACAAACGCTGCAGCTCCAAATCCTAGGAAGATCGTTAAGATATAGAATATTCCTACAATCCAAGTAGCTGTGACAACAGAACTTCTCGCTGTTTTAGCATCTTTTACTGTGAAAAATCTCATCAAAATATGAGGCAGTCCAGCAGTACCTAATACAAGAGCGACCATCATTGACAATGTGTCAACACCGTTCGTATATTTCACACCTGGGTTTAAATATGATTCACCGTGGGATGTTACCGTTTTCATTTGCTCAAACATACCAATAATATTAAAGTTAAACTCTTTTAATACAAGGAATGAAATAATAACTGTTCCTATCATTAATAGTGCTGCTTTAATAATTTGAACCCAACTAGTTGCCGTCATTCCGCCAAATAAAACATAAGTTGTCATCATTACACCTACGATTACAACAGCAATCCAGTAATCAATACCCAACAATAATTGTATAAGTGCACCAGCTCCAACTAATTGAGCAATCATATAGAAAATTACAATCGTTATCGTACTAATTGCCGCTACTCCTCGAACTTTCTTTTCACTAAACCTGGCACTAATCATATCAGCAATTGTATATTTACCCAAATTTCTTAGTGGTTCAGCAACAATATATAATACGACTAAATAGGCTACTAAGTATCCAATAGAATAGAAGAAACCATCAAACCCGAATAATGCAATCGCGCCCGCAATACCTAAAAAGGAAGCGGCTGATAAATAATCTCCAGCAATCGCTAAGCCATTCTGCCAACCGGTTAATCCCCCTCCAGCTGTATAAAACTCACTTGCTGTATTCGTGCGTTTT
Source organism: Cytobacillus sp. FSL R7-0696 (assembly GCF_038006865.1). NCBI lineage: Bacteria > Bacillati > Bacillota > Bacilli > Caryophanales > Bacillaceae > Cytobacillus > Cytobacillus sp. FSL R7-0696. The sequence goes on from NZ_JBBOWA010000001.1 coordinate 4,331,207, forward strand.
GCTGCCCAATAAGTGACCACCAATGTCATCGCTACGATTAATACGAATAAAGTTAAGCCAATCCCACTCATAATTAACGTTCTCCTTGTGTTTTATGACTTTCAATGATTTGTTCTGCATCTTTATCAAATTTTGCAGCTTTTTTAACGTAAATCATGCATAAAACCCAAGTCATCACAAATTGTGCAAACGCATACATCCAAGTCCAAGTAATAGAACCAATTGCCGGTTGATTAAGCACATTCGTAAATGAAGTCAGTATCGGTAGCATAAAATAAAAGAGCATGAAAAAAATAATCATTGGTACTAAAAAGGCTTTCTTAGCACTTAATAATCTTTTAAAAGCTGAACTACTTGCCACAACCTCATAATCTACATTCTCTTCCTTTTGGTCATGCGCTTTCGCTAAGTTATCCAATGGATCCCCTCCCATTTTCTGAAATATATGTATATTCTAAAAAATATAATAAATATATGCAATAGTATTTGTACTAAAAGAAAAGATTTATTTTTAGACAAGTTTCGACAATAACAAGAAATTTTAATATAATAGAAAGTAAATTATTTACTATAGTTTGCGAGGGAAATCATGAAGAAAGTACGTCTATTAAAAGACTATCAAAATTTTCAAAAAGGTACTCCTTTTCTCGTCATTACTGAATCTGAATTTATTGGTGTAAAAGAATATGTATTGAGAACATATGATTTACATCATTGATTACTCATCACCGACAAGGAATACGCCACACTGTTTTCACAAATTGGGAAAAACGAACCTCTTCTGTGACGCTTGCTTGTCTGATTGAATAAGAAGCCTTATAATAATGAGAGAATAAGAACGGTAAGGGTGAAAAGAACATGCTCGATGGTTGGTTTATGTGGTTTATACTTTTTTGGGTTGTCATATTAGTAATCCTTATGTCCATTGGTGGTTTCTTTATGTTCCGAAAGTTTTTAAAACGGCTGCCTAAAGCTGACGGTAAATCTGATATGGATTGGGAAGAATATTATGTAAGACAAACACAGCATTTATGGGGACAACAAGAAAAAGAGTTATTGAATGATCTCGTTAGTCCAGTACCAGAACTCTTTCGTGATGTCGCCCGACAAAAGATAGCTGGAAAAATTGGAGAATTAGCTGTAAAGGAAAAAGCAACAAAGATAACAGAAGAAATTCTCATCCGCGGCTACATAATTGCTACTCCAAAAAAAGATCATAAATTTCTAAGAAAAAAATTGGTACAAAAAGAAATCAACATGACACCATATGAACATCTTTTTTAAAACGAAGCAAAAAATTGCACAATAATAAAGAAGCACCTTTAAAAGTTGGACACTCTTAAAGGTGCTTCTTTTCATTATTAAGTAGTTGGCCTCGATCTTACTTGTTTAATATTTACCGCTTTGTCCATTTTGCGAAATTGAACGAACATCGCCATACGCCATGGAACAATCATCGCAAATGCTAATAAGTAAAACATTCCTGCAAGTGCACCTACATCTATAGTCGAACTTAGCATCAGTTTGGCAACGAGGCGAATAATGAGTAAACCTATTAAGATAAATATAAACGCTTTCGATTTCTTTAAATAGATTTCGTCTTCCTTCTTCTCAAATTTAGTCGTTTTGATTAATATTAAGGAAAACAACGCCCCTACTATAGCAGCTTCCAATAATTCAATTGGCGTAACGCGAAAATAGGGAAAAATAAACATTAATGCCCCCGTACTCATAAACACGGGAGGTAAAATTATCTTCTTGATCGTGACTGGATGATTAGCTGCCTTCATTCGGATGAACATAGCTAATACTGCCATAGAAACAGCTCCAATTGATGTCAACAACACCATGTCCATAAAAAACATCCTTTTACAATAAAATCAATGACACTTATTATTATAGCTAATTCCTATTCAATAGTAAATTATATGTATGATATTAAGATAACACTCGTGATACTGCATCTATTACTCTAACTTCATCAAATGGTTTGATGATAAAATCTTTTGCCCCAGCTTCGATCGCTTCTACTACCATTTTTTGTTGACCCATGGCCGAACACATAACAATTCTAGCTGTTGGGTATTCAGCTCTAATTTTTCTCATTGCTTCTAATCCACTCATCTCTGGCATTGTAATATCCATTGTCACAAGATCTGGTGTTAATTCTTCATATAAAGCAATGGCTTGTTTACCATTCTCCGCTTCGCCCACAATATCATGATTGGCTTTTTTTAATATATTTGTTAAAGTCAGCCTCATAAATTTCGCATCATCTACTACTAGTATCTTTGCCACCTATTATTCCTCCTCCAAACACATCCGCTACAACATCTCATATTACAGAACTACTTTGATTTCAAAGTAATATCCTCATTACAATATATCTAATTTTTCTAATAATTTCAATTTAAACCCAACGACAATTTTCGCAAGGATCAAAAAGCGAGTTATCCTCACTTTTTAATCCAATTATCACTGTTAAAAACCAGTAAAACCACCTGTCAACATAGTGAGGAGGGAGATTATATCAGTCATCCAATCAAAAAACAAGACGACACCCATTACTATCATTAAAATCCCACCAATTCTCATAATCTTTACATTATGTTTTTTAATCCATTTCATTTTACCGATAAAGAAAGACAATATTAAAAATGGCACAGCAAAGCCAATAATATAGGCAATCATATAAAATAAACCAGATCCGGGATTTGTCGCTGAAAGTAAAATAACTGAAGCTAAAATAGGTCCAGAGCAAGGTGTCCAACCAGCAGCAAAGGCTAAACCTATTAAAACTGAACCGAAGTAACCAGTCGGTCGATTTTTAAAATCAAATCTCCTTTCTTTCATTAAGAATGCTGGCTTAAGTAAACCTAAGATCACTAGACCAAATATAACGATAAAAATGGCTCCAATTTGACGGATGAGATCAGCATATTCATAAAAAAAGTTACCTATATAAGAAGAACCAAAGCCGATGGCAATAAACACTATTGAAAATCCTAATAAAAAGCATAGCGTATGTATCAAACTACGTTTTTGTAGCAGTGCATTCTCCGTTTTTAATTCACCTACGCTCATTCCAGTGATATACGATAAAAATGCCGGATATAATGGTAAGCAGCATGGCGAGATGAAACTCAAAAAACCTGCACCAAGAGCAATAATAAAATTCACATCAGTCATACCAACACCTCCATACCTTCCCCTTTTTCCTTCCCCATTCTATCAAAACATTATGAGAAAAGAAATTAATCTTTTTGAATAATTTGTGTCTAACATTTAACACACATGGTAAACACCAGTTTTATTTCGACATTGTATCAATTTCGTTGAATCATTTAGTGATATGTATAATGAATGTAAAAAGTTTTACATAAGTTTCTTTTGAATTAATTACCATAATTCGCTATAATTAATAAAAGTATATTTGGGACAAAATAGAAACTACTTCATGGTTAGACAAAATCGCAGAGGAGTTTTAGGTGCGTGAACAAACAAGACTTACTATTATTAATTGAACAAAAAAGACGAGAACTGATTCAAACTGCTATGAGAAACGGCCTCAACTCTACTTCTGCCATAAAATATAGTCAGGAGTTAGATTCTCTATTAAATGAATATAATCGTCTTTACGAGAGCAGACTCACATTAAATAGACAAGCATAAAAGGCTAACACTTGAATTCATCAAGTGACTTGATATCAAAGAATTCAACAATATGATACCGACTAAAGAAATAGACCAAAGCTAAAGTTTAGCTTTGGTCTATTTCTTAGTTGCAATGAAGAACCGAAAAATAAAGTTTGCTCTGTTTCTATCTATATGCAATTGAACCTAGTAACTTTATCTAACTATAGTTCGTAAGTTATTTTCCAGGTTGTTGCTTATTCATCGCATTCATCATTTGGTTAATTTTCTTTTGAGACGGCTTCATTCCCATTTGCATCATCATCATTTTAAGCATTTGTTCATTAATTGGTGGATTTTTCTTTAGGTAGCTCATCATATATTTACGAGCGATGAAAAATCCTAGTGCTACACCAGCAAGTAATGCTAATATACCAACTAGAATATATGTCCACATACTACTTCCTCCTTCATGTTGTCTATCATACAGTGTACTAGACCAAAGGTTATTATACAATATTTGCTGATGATTTTCTCTAATTTAGACAAACTTTCTTTCTTTTATTGGCTTTAACCAGCCAAATCGATTATGAAAAAGGTCGATTGCTAAATAAGAACTTTCTTCTTTTCGTAGGACTTCAAAGAACACCGTCTCTGCATCATAGTTTCCTTGAGCCTCTAAACTAAGAAAACGATCATAGATCATCAACTTAGCTTGACTATTCTTCTCTTTAATATAAAATGCATTGCTCTTATAAGAAACTTTTTTCTCTGCATATAATTCTCTATATAGATCATTATTTACTTTATCTTTTGGAATATTCTTGGTGATAAAGGCAATTTGTTTTCCCAAAATAAATTGGATCGTTCCAGTCGCTTGTTCATATTCCTTGAACAGCTGATAAAACATTTGCTCTCTACCAAAATAATGAGACGCAAAAGGTTCATCTATTAAATATAGCTGATACGTTCTCATAGAATTACTCCTTTTTTAGACAAGTCTTTTTCTTATTATAAAATTTTATTTCAGTATTTTCTGTCTCTTTTTGTTATAAATTTCTACTTTTTTTGTCGAAAAAAAACGAAGAGGGAAATTCCCTCTTCGCTCATGCTTATAAACTTTTTAATTTGCTTACGATATTCTCTACAGTAAACCCATACTCTTTTATTAGAATATCTCCTGGTGCAGAAGCACCGAATTGATCAATTCCTAAAACGTCGCCTTCTAGACCGACGTATTTATGCCAGCCAAATGATGCTGCCATTTCAATGGCTAAACGTTTGGTTACATTTTTAGGTAATACAGATTCTTTATATTCATTTGATTGAGCATCAAATCGTTTCCAATCCGGCATACTGATTACTGCCACATCAAAGCCCTCTTCTTTTAAAGCAGCTTTAGCCTTTACCGCTAATTCTACCTCTGACCCTGTCGCTAAAAGAAGCGCATCTGGTTGATCTTTTTCTGCTTTTGCAATCACATAAGCACCTTTTTGAACTCCTTCAGGGGCTAACTCTGCTGAGTTTGGTAGGGTAGCAATATTTTGCCTAGTTAACACAAGTGCTGTTGGTTGATCTTTTGACTCAATCGCTAGCTTCCAAGCAGCTGAAGTCTCATTTCCATCAGCTGGGCGAATTACTGCTAAATTTGGCATGGCACGAAGCGCTGCCAATTGTTCAACTGGTTCATGTGTAGGCCCATCTTCACCTACAGCAATACTATCATGTGTAAGAACATAAGTAACAGGTAGCTTCATTAATGCGGCAAGTCGAATAGCTGGTCTTAAGTAGTCAGAGAATACAAAGAATGTCCCTCCAAAAACATTTAGGCCACCGTGTAAAGCCATACCATTTAAAGCGGCACCCATAGCAAATTCTCGTACGCCAAACCAAATATTTTTACCAGCATAATTAGTTGCTGAGAAGTCTTCTGCATCTTTAATCATCGTCTTATTCGAACCTGCTAAGTCAGCTGAACCACCAAAGAAAGATGGTAAGTTCTTCGCAATACTATTGAGAGCTTCCCCTGAAGACGCTCTAGTGGCTAAGCTTTTGCCTTCTTCATATACGGGAATATCTTTATCCCAACCATTTGGTAATTCACCTTTGATTGCACCTTCTAGCTGTTCTGCTAATTCCGGATGATTTTTTTTGTAAGCAGCAAAAAGATCTTTCCATTCACTATCTGCTTTTTCACCGTTAATAGCTACATTTTGTTTGAAGTGTGCATATACTTCTTCAGGTACATGAAAATCTTCTTCAAATGTCCACTCATAAGCATCTTTTGTTAATTTTAATTCAGCTGAGCCTAGTGGCGATCCATGAGAAGCAGATGAGCCTGCCTTATTCGGGGATCCATAACCAATTACTGTTTTAACTTCTATTAACGTCGGTTGTGTAGTATTTTGACGAGCGCTGTCAATTGCCTGGGCAATTTCATCGAGATTATTTCCATCTTCTACTCGAAGATAATGCCAGCCATAACTTTTAAAACGATCGGCTACACTTTCAGAAAATGATTGATCTAAATCTCCGTCTAATGAGATGTCATTAGAATCATACATTACGATCAGCTTTCCTAATTGAAGGTGACCAGCAAGAGAAGCTGCTTCTGCAGACACTCCCTCCATTAAGTCTCCATCTCCGCATATACTATATGTATAGTGGTCTACTACATTGTAGCCATCTTTATTATATTCAGCTGATAGGTGGCTTTCTGCCATTGCCATCCCTACTGCCATGGCAATTCCTTGTCCTAATGGACCTGTTGTCGCATCTACACCTGGTGTATGGCCATATTCAGGATGTCCTGGTGTTTTACTACCCCACTGACGAAATTCTTTAATATCATCTAAAGAAAGACCATATCCCGATAAATGAAGGAGACTATACAAAAGCATAGACCCATGACCTGCAGATAACACAAAGCGATCACGATTAAACCAATCAGGATTTTTGGGATTATGATTCATAAACTTTGTCCATAAGGTATATGCCATTGGCGCAGCTCCCATTGGCATTCCTGGATGACCAGAGTTTGCCTTCTCGACTGCATCGATAGACAATGTTCTTATGGCACTAATTGATAAAGCATCTGTTTTGTTGAACATGAACGACATCCTTTCAATATATATCCTACAAATTAAATATAATAGACTTTCACCTTCAGTTACAACCAGAAAGGTAAAAAATTATATAATTGTCATATAAACAATAACAAAGGAAACTGTTCGTGACAGTTTCCTTTTAAAAATTTATAAACACAATCTTAGTGAAGTGGTTTATTTTGTTCACGTTTTAACTTATCTGGTGTAACATCATTACCTTCAGGGTCAATAACAGTAACACCTTTTAATGTATTTAACATAGAAGCTCTAAACTTCTCTAAATATTCTTTTCTTAATTTAGATTGTTCCTTTGCCTCTGATTCTGATAAACCTTCTGTTTTCGCTTTCTTAGCAAGCGAATTAATTCTCGCCAATTTTTCTTTTGAAATCATTATGTTACACTCCTTCCCATCCAAAAAGTCTTCATTCCATATGGAGAAGATACTTAATAGCCATATTACTAAATATGAATGGATTTTACAAGAAAGCAGTTTTACACTCATGCTTTTCACTATCATTTCAGAGGACAATAAGTTGGTATCGTATTGCTTTATTATTAGGTATGGCAATGTAGCAGTGTTCTCAACTTAAAAATGTGAGAATTATTTAATGTAGGGTGCGTATGTAAATAAGGGGAATAAGGGAATAATACTTTCACTAACGTTAAATGAAAAAACATGGATGAATCCTCGGCAAACAAATAACCATTCACAATTCACATGTCTGAACTCATGAACGATTGAAGGATCTTTCAGTATGCTTTTATCTTGGAATCAGTACCAGAATTTCTTAGTCTTTAAGTTAAATTACAACTAATCAACTTAACTTATTAGGCCTATATCATGATGATTCATTATCCACCTGCTCTATATCAGCTATATATTCATTATATCTACGGTTTACTGTCGCTTTAGATATTTTATAACCAAAGCCTCTTAACGTTGCAGCAATTTCTGCAAAAGTAAGGTTATTTTGTCTCAATTTTACTATTTCTTCTATTGGTACCTCTATTCGTTCTCTTCCGTTTATATTTCCTTGGTTTTTTAAATTCTTTTCAGGTCGAAAGCCTTTTTGAACAGCTTTTTGCATCCCTCTTTTTATTTTTACATTATGTAGTTTTCTTTGATACTCTTCAACCATGCTAACAATTTGTAATACCATAGAATCAGAATCTGAAAGTTGCAATTCTCCATTATGGGCAATAGTATAAATTTTCCCATTTTCCTTAAGTATACAATGTAAGATGGCAATTTTAGCATTTCCTCTTCCAATCCTGGTTTCATCTTGAATAAGAACAGCCTCTGCTTGATTTTGTTTAAGTAACTCCAATAATTGCAACAAACCAATTCTTTCTAAATCATAACCACTTGCTTTCTCACGTATGACTTCAACCACATTCATATCCTTCATTCTCGCTAAATGTAAAAGTTCTTCCTCTTGTCTAGCAAGAGACGTTTCCTGGGTATCTTTCGTCGTACTCACTCTGCAATATATAATTACATTCATTCTCTTTCATTCCTTTAGTCTTCTAATATCACACTAGCTAAATTTGTTTCAGATATTATTTCACCATCTGTAATGGGAAGATACACCTTATCACCAGGATGTATTTTACCTAAATGTATATGATTAAATTCTTCTACCCAAGCAACAAAGTCTTTAGAAGACATATGATGGGCATCTTTAAATTCCTCCGCCATTTTCCATAAAGAATCTCCTTGTTTTACTTCAACTTTTACATATTCCACCTGATTTGCATTACCAGTGTTCAAAAATAATAAGAAAGCCATACCGAAACTAAAAGCGATAAGAATAATAGCATAACTATAAGAATTCCACAATTGTTTTATCATTAATTGCCACCCCTGAATAGAATATATGTTCGATTTGATAATTTTAGTATAATGCGAACATTTGTTTCTGTCAATAAGAAAATTCGAACTTATGTTTGTATCTATTTACTACTGATGGTATAATAATCTTAATGAAATTGACGAAGGTGCGTGATAGCGTGAAATTATCTAAGAGGCAGCAAGATATATTGAATTTTATAAAAGATGAAGTAAAACAAAAAGGTTATCCACCTTCCGTTAGGGAAATAGGTGAAGCTGTTGGACTTGCTTCAAGTTCAACCGTACATGGCCATCTAGCCAGACTAGAGAGTAAAGGACTTATTCGTCGAGATCCGACAAAACCCCGTGCCATTGAAGTATTAAATTTAGAAGAAAGCAACCCAATTCCTAAAGTGCAAACGGTGAATGTTCCTATTATCGGTAAGGTTACTGCTGGTCACCCCATTACTGCGATTGAGAATGTTGAGGAATATTTTCCTTTACCTGAAAGAATGGCTCCGAGTGATGAAAATATCTTCATGCTTGAAATTATGGGAGAAAGTATGATTGAAGCTGGCATATTAGATGGTGATTATGTCATAGTCAAGCAGCAACAAACAGCAAATAATGGAGAAATCGTGGTTGCTATGACAGAAGATGATGAGGCCACCGTTAAGCGATTCTTTAAAGAGAAGAACTTTATCCGCTTGCAACCAGAAAACCCTACCATGGAGCCGATTATCCTGCACAATGTATCTATTTTAGGCAAAGTAATTGGTGTTTATCGCCAAATACACTAAAAAAAGAGTGTCATTATTGACACTCCTTTTTAATAGTTGCAATTATCTTTATATGTTACTCATACAATTATAAAATTTGAAAAATTCAGTAAAATAGAATCATTACATGGAGACAAAAATATATTATAATGAAATTTACACCAAGAATCAACCTAAGGTCGCAAAAAAATCTCGGCTTTAGGAGTGTGAAGGAAAAATGTTAATGAACATTCTCTTCGCTGCGTTGATTGGTGGAATTGTCGGTGTTGCAGGACATTTGCAGAGATTAGGCAAACTAGTCAAGCCACGGATGACAAAAAAATTCATTTATTTAGGGTTCTTAGAAGACATCTTACTAGGAGGACTGGCGTCCGTATTTGTCATTGTGACAACAACACCGGATTCCCCCACTGCTGTTTTCATCATCTCTCTCGTATCTGGTATGGGAGGTGAGGGTATCTTAAAATTATTAGATACCCTAAAAGTAAAAGATCAAGAATAAAATTTTATTCCGTTCTTATGAACGGTTTTTTGTTGTATATAACAAGATTTAATTATATCTAGACAACTAACTTCCCGCTTAAACAGTCTGTTTCACCTTTATGGAAGGGATATAACACATTACCATTTTGTTTAACGTTGAGTAGCTTCTTAAATTGTCATATGTATGTCTTACACAGCACATAGAACCACTCTCCTGAAGTACGGTTCATCAATTCAATACGAAATATTGTTTTTAAACATGATGTTTTATGGGTAAATAAAAAATAAAGCATTTTTCATGAAAAACAGATGGCTAACTGGATTAAATGCTAATTATTCAATTGATTGGTAACTAAAACAAAATACTATTTCTTATTGATTTCGATTATCCGCATCAATACTTATAAATTTTCTTCCTAATCTTAATAAATCTGTAGACAAACTCATATAAGGAGTTTGTCTACAGTCTGAAGCTGCCGCTAAAACTGCATTTGAATATGCCTTTTAGTATCAGCAATAGTTATTTTCCCATATATTAGCTTCCATTAAAACAAAGTAAAAGCACTTTCAACTTACGGGTTTCCTAAGTTCCTTATACTTCAACTGCAACGATATCATCACAACAGATCGTAGTAATTCGTACACGAGCTTTCTTGTCACAACAACAATGATCGTGACGATCATCGTGACGATCACAGTCTGCTTTAGCTAGGAAGACTAAATTACCGCGAATATCGATAAACTCCCCGAACACATGGCCGCCACCTTTAAGAAATACTCTCACATCCTCACCACGGGAAATGTTCTTAAAGAACTCATCACAGCCACAATCCTTATTGTCATCTTTGCTGTAATTACCACAACCATGATTGTTGTTGTCATATCCATATGAGTCTGAATATCTTGGTCTTCTTCCAAAAAAACAATTATTATATCCCATATCTCTTCCTCCTTTCTATCATTATGTTAATACTATATGTCGAGGGTCTTGGAGATGTACGGGCTATATCCCCCTGTTAAAAGACCATTTTATTTTCTCTGTGAACCTTCTTTTTGTTTGTCAAACCTAACTATAAAATAAAGAAGCAGCCGTTATGGCTGCTTTGGACTCGATTTTTGGTATCTATTAAATAGATACCAAGTTGAATGTTAATACTAAACAGTTATAGCCCTTGCATCCGCTAAGACACAATAAAGAAACTCCTAACTATCGTGTTTCAACTGCAACGATATTATCGCAACAGATCGTAGTGATTCTTACACGATTTTTCTTGTCGCAACAATCGTCGTGACGATCATCGTGACGATCACAGTTAGCTTTTGCTAAGAAAACTAAATTACCGCGAACATCAACGAATTCTCCTGTCACATGGTCGCCACCTTTAAGAAATACTCTCACATCCTCACCACGGGAGATATTCTTAAAGAACTCATCACAACCACAATCCTTGTTGTCGTTTTTACTGTAATTACCACAACCGTGATTGTTGTTGTCATATGAGTCTGAATATCTTGAGCCTCTTCCATAGAAATTATTATTACATCCCATTTTTCTTCCTCCTTTCTATGATTATGTTAATACTATATGTGGATGGTCTTAGAGTTGTACGGGCTATATCCCCCTGTTGAAAGACCATTTTATTTTCTCTGTGGACCATCTTTTTGTTTTTCAAACCTATAAAAAAGCAGCCATTATGGCTGCTTTTAACTGAGACCCTTTTTAGTTTCTATTAATTAGTTGAATGATGATACGAAGCAATTATAACCCTTGCATTAACTTCTTTTAGACTCATAAAAAGGACTCTTACTATCGAGTTTCAACTGCAATGATATCATCACAACAGATCGTAGTAATTCTTACACGATCTTTTTTGTCGCAACAATCTTTGTGACGATCATCATGACGATCATCGTGACGATTACAGTTAGCTTTTGCTAGGAAAACTAAATTTCCACGAACATCGATAAACTCTCCGAACACATGGCCGCCACCTTTAAGGAATACTTTCACATCCTCACCACGGGAAATGTTCCTAAAGAACTCATCACATCCACAATCGTTATGATCATATCCGTATGAGTCTGAATAGTTTTGATTATTATATCCCATATTCTCATCCTCCTTTCTCTGATTATGTTAATACTATATGTGGAAGATGAAGAGTTGTACGGGCTATATTACCTTGTTAAAAGACCATTTTATATTTGATATGACATCTTCTTAAGTTTTATAAAAAATCAGATGTTAAGGCTACTTCTATAAATTAAATGTAAAGAGGTTCATAATAAACGCCTCAAGGATGATCCTCACCGCTTTACTTTCTTCTATTTTTAAATACAAAAAGACTGTAGGTACCTCGATTACACCGAGTTTACCTACAGTCTGAAAAAACCACTTTGGTATTATCTATTAATACATTTGTAAATATTGCTCGCGTTCCCATGGGTGAACTTGCGTACGGAACATATCCCACTCAATTTCTTTTGCTTCAATAAAGTGTTCAAGAATATGCTCACCAAGTGCAGCAACCATTACTTCATCTTGTTTGAGAAGTTCTAGCGCGCTATAAAGTGTTGCTGGAAGATCTTTAATACCTTCAGCTTCACGTTCCTCTTTGCTCATAACATAGATATTACGATCTACTGGAGCTGGTGGTGTTAGGTTGTTTTTCACACCATCTAATCCAGCTTTAAGAAGAACAGCCATTGCAAGGTATGGATTGGCAGCTGGGTCAACACTACGTACTTCTACACGTGTACTGACACCACGTGATGCTGGGATACGAATAAGTGGTGAACGGTTTCTTGCAGACCAAGCAACATAACAAGGAGCTTCATATCCAGGCACTAAACGTTTGAAAGAGTTTACGGTTGGATTTGTTACAGCTGTGAAACTTGGTGCATGGTTAATGATACCTGCAATAAAATTACGTGCTGTATCACTAAGTTCTAAATCACCTTTTGTATCATAGAATGCATTTACACCATTTTTAAATAATGAAACGTTACAGTGCATACCTGATCCGTTCACACCGAATAATGGTTTTGGCATAAATGTTGCGTGTAAACCGTGTTTACGTGCAATTGTTTTAACCACTAATTTAAATGTTTGGATATTATCACATGCTGTAAGTGCATCAGCATATTTAAAATCGATTTCATGTTGCCCTGGAGCCACTTCATGGTGAGAAGCTTCAATTTCAAAGCCCATTTCTTCAAGCTCAAGAACGATATCACGACGGCAATTTTCACCTAAGTCAGTCGGAGCTAAATCAAAATAACCACCATTATCATTAAGTTCTAAAGTTGGTTCACCTTGATGATCTAACTTAAATAAGAAGAATTCCGGTTCAGGTCCAAGATTGAAGTCTGTAAAACCGAGGTCTTCCATTTCTTTAAGGATTCTTTTTAAGTTATTACGAGGGTCTCCCGCGAATGGCGTACCATCTGCATTATAAATATCGCAGATTAAACGAGCTACTTTTCCTTTTTCCGCCGTCCAAGGGAATACAACCCATGTGTCTAGGTCTGGGAATAAATACATATCGGATTCTTCAATGCGAACGAAACCTTCAATTGAGGAACCATCAAACATCATTTTATTGTCCAAAGCTTTTTCAAGCTGACTAATTGGAATTTCTACGTTTTTAATTGTTCCTAGAATGTCAGTAAATTGCAATCTAATAAATTTAACATTTTCTTCTTCAGCAATACGTCTGATATCTTCTTTAGTGAATTTTGCCACCTTGTGTTTCCTCCTTTAAAGTCAAGAAAAGATTTTTTATTTTAATGGAAAAAGCGTGATAAATCACCTTGCCTTAAAGACGATCGAGTAAACCTACCTGCTTGCATAAATTCTTTACGCAAAAGCTTTCTCAATTCGTCATCTGACAAATCGTGTCTCACTTTTTCTTCTTGCTTCTTAAATGCTTGTTCATCCATCTCTTGTTGTTGTTTCACTGTGAATAGTTGCTTTATTCCCGCCATATTGACCCCTTGATCAATTAAATCTTTGATCTCTAGCAATTTATCAATATCATTCAATGAATATAGCCTTCTATTCGTATCCGTTCTAGCTGGAGTAATCAATTGGTGTTCTTCATAATAGCGAATCTGTCTTGCTGTTAGCTCAGTCAGCTGCATCACAATGCCAATTGGAAAGAGCGGCATGGAACGACGTATTTCACTTCCAGTCAACCATCTCTCCTCCTTCATTCTTTTACTTTTAATTTCTTTGTATCTTATATCCTATTATATGTCGTGTTAGATAATCTGTCAACAAAATGTTATGTTTTATCACATGGAAATCATGAAATTTTCAAACTTTTTTCCTAATACTGAAAGGAGGCAGCATATATCCGTCTCCTTTCTCTATATTTATTGATACTTTTGAATGAGGTCTTTCTCTAATAATTGGTCTAAGGCTGTACAAATGGCGATTTTTACATGTGAATAGGTTAATCCACCTTGAACATATGCTTCATACGGGGGCCGAATAGGACCGTCTGCTGTAAGCTCAATACTTGCTCCTTGTATAAAAGTACCCGCAGCCATAATGACATCATCCTCATATCCTGGCATATATGCTGGATAAGCAGTAACGTGAGAGTTGATTGGGGATGCATATTGAATCGCTTGACAAAAGGCAACCATCATTTTAGCTTCACCAAATTGTACTGATTGTATTAGGTCTGTTCTCTCTGCATCCCATCTTGGATTAGTTTTCATCCCAAAGTATTCGAGGATTGCTGCTGTAAAAACCGCTCCCTTCAAAGCCTGTCCCACTACATGAGGGGCTAAGAAAAAGCCCTGATACATCTCCTGTAAACTATATAGTGATGCTCCAGCTTCCGCTCCAATGCCAGGGGAAGTTAATCGATAAGAGCAGGCTTCTACAAGGGCTTTTTTTCCAACAATGTAACCACCCGTTTTCGCCAATCCACCGCCAGGGTTCTTAATAAGGGAACCGGCCATTAAATCGGCACCAACATGACAAGGTTCCATCTCTTCAACAAATTCACCGTAACAATTATCTACGAAGATAACGACTTCAGGGTTGATGGACTTAACAAAATGAATCATTTCTTTTATTTCATTTATTGTAAATGATGGTCTTTCCGCATAACCTTTTGAACGTTGTATACCAACCATCTTTGTTGAAGATGTCATTCTTTCTTTGATTACCTCAAAATCAACAGTATCATTCGCTTGCAATTCAACCGCATCATACCCAATACGAAATTCTTTTAGAGACCCTACCCCTTTACCTCTTATACCGACGATTTCTTCTAACGTATCGTAAGGTTTACCCGTAATATATAAAAGGTCATCCCCCGGTCGTAAAATACCAAATAGCGCAGTGGATATAGCATGAGTACCAGAAATGATTTGTGGTCTAACCAATGCGGCTTCGCCACCAAAGACATCTGCATAGATTAATTCTAAAGTATCTCTACCCGCATCGTCATAACCATATCCCGTCGAGGGTATAAAGTGGCTATCACTTACACGGTGTTTTTGAAAACTCTGCAGAACCCGAAATTGATTCTCATCTATTCTTTCCTCTATTTTATGTGTCACACAAGAAATTTTTTTTTCTACTTCTTGAACAATCTCAGAAAGAGATTCTCCATTTATTAAGCTTTGGAACATGATCTACACCTTTACTTTCTATACTCTATAATGATTTAGCATTTGTGTGATTGGATGATCTTTGAAGTAAAAACCTTTAGCCAAATACATTTGTTTTTCTTCTATAAACTCACTACTCCGCACAATAGTCACCGTATTTAGGAGCGATAATAACTTTCCTTCTGAAGCAGGGATTGCAGCAGTATACGAGTCCATTAATTGGGTGATCGCTCGTTCAATTGCTTCTTTTAGCAAATGGAGATCACGATCATTTAATGCACTCATTTGTAACGTGTCCCTACCTTTTGTTGGAATGAACCTTTCATGTGCTTCATCTTTTTTATTATAAACAATCAATTGTGGAATCTCTTCCTGCTCTAAGTCATCAATTAATTGTTGTACGGTTTGTTCATGTTGGGTGTAGTCCGGATTAGACATATCAACTACATGTAAAATGAGATCCGCTTCGTTTACTTCTTCTAAAGTAGATCTAAAAGCTGCAATTAACGTAGTCGGTAAGTCTTGTATAAATCCAACTGTATCGGTTAAAAGGGCTGTATATCCACTTGGTAAAGACATTTTTCTTGTCATTGGATCAAGTGTGGCAAATAATTGATTTTCTTCATAGGAATCAGCTTCGGTTAGACGGTTAAACAGTGTCGATTTACCCGCATTCGTATAACCTACTAAGGCGATTTGCAGTGCTTGATTCTTCTTTCTTCTTTCGCGATAACGCTTCCTATGATGAACAACTGCCCTCAATTGCTTATCAATATCATCAATTTTCCTTCGTATGTGACGGCGATCTGATTCAAGCTTTGTCTCACCTGGACCTCTTGTCCCAATTCCCCCGCCTAGTCGTGAAAGTGCTGTTCCTTGTCCCAATAATCTCGGTAGTAAATATTTTAATTGAGCTAGTTCAACTTGCAGTTTCCCTTCTTTTGAACGAGCTCTGCCCGCAAAAATATCAAGAATCAACTGGGTTCGATCAATAATTCTTGCCGAAATGACTTCGGATAAGTTACGAACTTGACTAGGAGATAGTTCATCATTAAAAATAATCACATCTGCTTCGGTCTCTTCTTGTAGGCGTGATATTTCTTCAACTTTCCCTCTTCCTATATATGTAGATGGATGAATTCTCTCTCTTTTTTGTACAACACTTGTAATCACTTCACCTTTAGCTGTTTTTGTTAGTGACACAAGCTCATCCATTGAATAACTATATTGCAAATCGTCTTCAGTCGTTTGACAGCCGACAAGTATCGCTTTTTCTTTAAAAGACTGTTGTTCCATTAAAGCCCTACTTTCTTTTTAACATATCATTATCATATCAAATTCTTTTGTAATTCACTAATTATTCTTTACGTTAAAGGGAGAAAATTTCCGGTTATCCAAAATGTCCCTGCTAAGTATCAATAAATATTGTTTACCACAAAAATTTATTTATTGAAAATCATTGATTTCATGCTTTTTCATGTTAAAATCTATATGTTTGTGTTTTTGCAGGATTTTAAGAACGTGTGGTGATATGTGATGTTAACTTGGGATTTTTTAAGTATGATTGGTACAATTGCTTTTGCCATTAGCGGTGCTATCGTAGCAATGGAAGAAGATTATGATATATTAGGCATTTATATTTTAGGTATTGTCACTGCCTTTGGTGGGGGAGCCATCCGTAATATATTAATTGGGGTACCCGTTTCAACATTATGGGAACAGGGAACTTTTTTTCAAATCGCCCTCTTGTCTATTACATTGATTATTATTTTTCCCCATCACTTATTGAAGCATTGGCATAAATGGGGGAACTTCACTGATGCCATCGGATTATCAGCATTTGCTATACAAGGTGCACTTTATGCTGCTGATATGAATCATCCATTAAGCGCAATTATCGTTGCCGCAGTATTAACCGGTAGTGGTGGTGGAATGATTCGTGATTTATTAGCACAAAGAAAACCTTTGGTATTACGATCAGAAATCTATGCGGTTTGGGCGATTATTACTGGGCTATTAATCGGATTAAACATTTTCACATCTGCAGTAGAACTCATTATATTATTCATAACAATTACCGCCCTTAGAGTATTATCTTACACTTATAAATGGAAACTTCCTACAAAACAATTCAAGTTAAATTAAAGATAAAATAGTAAAAAAACAGAGCCACGTTTCAGCCCACGATAAGAGGTAGGAGACCGGCTCTGCTTTTTTCAATTTGCATCTCTATTAATAACAAAAAACAAACTCCTAAATTAATCGGAGCTAAAACAAAGTCAATCATCTTCTTCAAAAACTAAGTCGTTGCTTCTAATAGTCATTAATTCATGGCGGTCATAATGACTTTGCATTAAAAGCCTCATGGATTGTGCACGTATTGCCTTTTCGATAATATTTCTTATATATCTTCCATTAGAAAATGTTTGTGGATTTAAGACTGTTTTCACCCAAAGTAAGTGATCTTTTAATTTCCTTTCACTTTCTCTACTAAGTACGTACTCTTTTTGTTTCAGCATTCTTTGCCCGATTTCCATTAGTTGTTCAATTGAATAATCTGGAAAATCAATAACAAGCGGAAATCTAGAATGTAAACCCGGATTCAAAGATAAAAAATAGTCCATTTCTTTTGAATATCCGGCTAAAATCAGTATAAAATCATGCTGTTTATCTTCCATATGTTTCACTAATGTATCGATTGCCTCTTTACCAAAATCCTTTTCCCCTCCTCTACCGAGGGAATAAGCTTCATCGATAAAAAGTATGCCTCCGATTGCTTTCTTAATTAAATCTCTCGTTTTTTGAGCTGTATGGCCAATATATTCTCCTACTAAGTCAGCCCTTTCAGCTTCGATCAAATGCCCCTTTGTCAAAACATCCATTTTTTGAAATAGCTTACTTATTAACCTTGCTACCGTTGTTTTCCCTGTACCAGGGTTTCCCTTGAACATCATATGAAGGGACTGCTTTCCCGCTTTCAGTCCTGCTTCTTCTCGCTTTTTGTTCACATAGATCCAAGCATAGATTTCTTTAATCATTCTCTTCATTTCTTCCATGCCAACTAAGGCAGCTAATTCTTCTTCAATTTCTCTAAGAGCAAGATGCTCTGATTGTAAGGTTTTTTGTACAACATTCGGTTCGGGTATTTCCTTTGTTAAGGCTTTTCTTTTTTGAGAATTTAGTACAATACTGATTTGTCCATTATTTTTCAAACGAATCGGCTGATCCAATAGCTTTCACCTCACATTCTCTTGCACCAGTATACGCTAAGATTGCCTTAATTGTGACAAAAGCCTAGTCGTTATCTCAAGTCGCTATTTAGCCTATTCTATTATTAGAAGTTAGAGTCTTCTTGTTCATATATATTCAATTTGGAGGAAAATCATTAAAGTTTTTTTAGTGAAAACAAAATTGTTAATAATTAAATATAAATTATAGATTAACCGAATTTCTTCCAACAAGATTGTCAAAGCATAAGAAAAAGCCCGCATCATTTGCGGACTCGACGAAGCAACTTTATTATTTTTGTTCCATATCTAGCGATACATTTCGTTGAGGAGCAAATGTTGAAATCGCGTGCTTATAAACAAGTTGTTGTTTTCCTTCTGATTCAAATAGGACAGTAAAATTATCAAATCCCTTTACTTGCCCCCTAATTTGGAAACCGTTTAATAAGAAAACTGTCACATTGGCATTATCTTTTCGCAATTGATTTAGAAATTGATCTTGGATATTGATTGATGTTTTCATTACAAATCCTCCTCTTTTATCTCTATTATTATGTATTCGATTTAATTTTCAGCTTTCCTTCAATCGTTACATAAATTTCATTTATTTTTTTATGAAAACCCTTTGAATCGAGAGCTTCACTCATATCTATCCAACTAACATCCAGTTTATTACGAAACCAGGTTAGCTGTCTTTTGGCATATCTTCGTGAGTTTTGCTTTAGCTGATCAACAGCCTCGTCTAAAGTAATCAAACCATCAAAATAAGGGTAGAATTCCTTATATCCTATCGCTTGCATGGACTGACAGTTTTGCAATCCTTTATCACAAAACCCTCTCACCTCTTCCAATAGGCCATTATCCATCATCATATCTATTCTCTGATTAATCCGTTTATACAAAAGATCTCTATCCATTGTTAAACCGATTACAGCGGCATTATATACCGATTCAAGTTCCTGTTTACTTTGCCACTCTGTCATCGTTTTTCCCGTACAATGGTATACTTCGAGAGCCCGAATCACTCTTCGAATATTATTCGGATGTATTTTTCCCGCAGATACCGGATCGACCACCTGTAATTCCTTATGAATACAAACATTCCCTTCAACCTTCGCCCTTTTCTCTAAGTGATATCGAAAATCATCATCTGAGGGGGCATTTGAAAATTGATAGTCAAATAGAACGGATTGTATATATAGTCCCGTCCCCCCTACAATAATGGGTAACTTCCCTTTACTACTGATTTCAGTTATCTTTTCTCTGACAATTGTTTGAAATTCAGCTGTCGAAAAACTTTCATCTGGCTCTTTAATATCAATTAAATGATGGCTGATACCTTCTGTCTCTTCTTTCGTTATTTTAGCTGTACCAATGTCCATACCTTTGTAAATTTGCATGGAATCACCACTAATAATTTCACCATTATATTTTTTTGCCAGTTCAATACTTGTTTTTGTTTTCCCTACAGCAGTAGGTCCTATAAGAATAATAATTTTTTCTTTTTGATTTGTCATTCACTCACACTGCCTTTTAGTCTTTCAATTTCTACCTTATCGTACCATAAGCATAGGAAGGAAAAAAGACAATCAATACTCAAACATTATTCACCCTTTTTCTACAAATTAAACCTTTTTTATTGCGGATTCGATTCTTTTTTACAGTGGAGATTACATTTTTATAACGTTTTATTTACATTCAGGCTTCTATAGTCGTTTCATGTTACCTTATAAAAAGCGGAGTTTAAGATAAGATGTCTTATGAATATGGTCTTATGAAAAAGGATTGAGACGAAGCAGAATTATAGGAAATTAGGTGATTGATAATGATAGGAAATGCTGAAATTGGAATCGATTTAGGAACAGCTAATATACTTGTTTATAGTAAGGCAAAAGGAATCGCTCTCAATGAGCCTTCTGTTGTTGCGATTGATACAGAAACAAAAAAAGTGCTTGCAGTTGGCTCTGAAGCAAAAGAAATGATTGGAAAAACACCGGGACGAATTGTCGCCATACGACCATTAAAAGATGGGGTAATTGCCGATTTCGATACAACGACGGAAATGTTACGTCATATTATGAAAAAGGCTGCAAAAGCTGGTGGCTTCTCAATTAGAAAGCCGAGTGTCGTTGTTTGTACACCTTCCGGGTCGACAAGTGTTGAAAGAAGAGCGATTCAAGACGCCGTACGAAACGCCGGTGCAAAAAAAGTTTTCGTTATTGAGGAACCTGTTGCAGCAGCAATTGGCGCGGGTATGCCAGTCGATGAGCCAGTCGCAAATGTAGTAGTTGACATAGGTGGCGGTTCAACTGAAGTGGCGATTATTTCCTTCGGTGGTGTAGTTGCTTGCCACTCCGTCCGTATTGGCGGAGACCGTTTAGACGATGATATTATTCAGTATGTGCGTAAAGAATATAACGTACTTATTGGTGAAAGAACAGCAGAGAATATTAAAATTGAAATTGGCCATGCGCTGATTAACCATGATGAATTAAAAATGGAGATACGTGGAAGAGATTTAGTTACTGGTTTACCAAAAACCATTGAGCTTTCTTCATTTGAAATTAGAGATGCGATGAAAGAAGCGTTACTCAGTATTTTAGAAGCACTAAGAGCAACTTTAGAAGATAGCCCTGCTGAATTAAGCGGTGATATCGTTGACCGTGGAGTCATTTTAACTGGCGGTGGAGCTTTACTTAACGGTATGCAAGAATGGATCAGTCAAGAGATTGATGTGCCTGTTCACCTTGCTCCAAATCCGTTAGAATCCGTCGCAATTGGAACAGGAAAATCATTAAAATACATGGACAAATTACAAACAGCCAATGCGAAATAATTAAAAAAGAGAGAACCGCGTATCACTAATTTTGCGGTTCTCTCTTTTTATGTGAACATAAGCGTTTTAGCGTGGTTTTCCTGTATCTTTCTTAAAACAAAGGCCTCTTTAAAGCTGGTCTTACATAATACGCTTAAACATTTTCTCCATTTCATATATAGAATAATGAATGATAATTGGGCGACCATGAGGACAAGTAAAAGGATCATTCGTTTGTCGTAACTCATCAAGTAATGCTTGAATTTCATCGTTACGTAAATGGCGATTTGCTTTTATGGAACCTTTACAACTCATCATGATAGCCGCTTCTTCTCTCAGTTTTTTTATATCCACTCGTTTCATATTCAACAATTGTTCTATCATATCCACGATCGTTTCTTGTTCCTCTCCTTTAGGAAACCATTGTGGATGAGCACGAACGATATAACTGTTGTGGCCAAACTCCTCTAAGAAAACCCCCACTTTTTCAAGTTCGTCTTTATATTCTTCAATCTTTATCACATCGTCATTCGCATATTCAAAGGTCATTGGTATCAAAAGCTCCTGTAATTCACTTTCTACTTTCCCAACCTTTTCCTTAAAAAACTCATATTTGATTCTTTCCTGAGCCGCATGCTGGTCAATGATATACAAACCATTATCATTTTGTGCAAAAATATACGTACCATGCATTTGACCTATCGGATACATCGCTGGGACTCTTGAAGGAAGCACGAATTCCTCTTCTTCTGCAAGCGTTATATTTTCTTCTTCTTGTAAGTCCACTTCTTTAGATGGAGCATAAACTTCTATTGCAGGAGCCGTTTCAAAGATCGTATTTTTTACCTGTTCGTTTGGTGTTACTGAATCTTCTTGGATGAATTGTACTTCTGTTGCTTTCCTTTCTCGCTCGATCTCTTTAAATGGTTTTCTTTCAGGTAAATGATCGAGGTGAAGGAATGTTTGTTCTTCTTTTGGCTTAATTATTTTCTTTTCGGTAAAGCCACTTGGAATTAATTCTTCTTTTTTAAAGACTTGTTTAATGGTGGCCGTTACTAATTCGTTTAATTCATGCTCTTTACTTAACCGAACTTCCATTTTAGAAGGATGAACGTTTACATCTACTAATAATGGGTCCATTTCAATGTTTAATAAAACAATGGGATACCGTCCTATCGGCAATAATGTATGATAACCTTCCTGAATCGCTTTCACTAAAGGGTAGTTTTTAATAAACCGACCATTGATCATCGTTGAAATATAATTTCTCGAAGCTCTCGTTATTTCTGGTAACGCTACATAACCAGAAACCTTGAAGTCAAGGGACTGAGTTTGAATGGGAATCATTTTTTTGACAATATTTAAACCATAGATCGCCGCTAAAACTTGACGAACATCACCATTGCCTGTTGTTTTTAACAATTGCTTATCATTATGGAGTAACCTGAATGAGATCTCCGGGTGTGATAAAGATAAGCGATTCATGACATCTGTAATATTACCTAATTCGGTATGAATCGTTTTCATATATTTAAGTCTAGCCGGCGTATTGTAAAACAAATCTGACACGGTAATATCTGTACCTTTACGACTAGCTGCCTTTTCCATCGTTATAACTTTGCCGCCTTCAAGCACCACTCTCGTACCTATATCACTATGGCAAGTCTTCAATTCGACTTTGGAAACGGAAGCAATAGAGGGCAGCGCTTCCCCTCTAAATCCTAATGTGCGAATCCTAAATAGGTCGCTCTCGTCTTGGATTTTACTTGTCGCATGTCGATGGAACGCATGGAGAACGTCATCTTCTGCTATTCCTTCTCCATTATCGATGATGCGGATACTTGAAAGGCCAGCTTCTTCTACTTCCACTTCAATGACAGAACTGCCAGCATCAATTGCATTTTCTACTAATTCTTTTACAACAGATGCTGGACGCTCAACGACTTCTCCTGCTGCGATTTTATTTGATAGATAATCATCTAAGAGCTTGATTTTACCCATTAGGATTCACCCTTTCAATCTTTATTTTAATTTTTTTTGTATCTCATATAAGGTATTTAATGCCGTCATCGGTGTCATTTCTAGAATGTCTAGTTTCTTTAGCTGATCAAGCAACTTTCTTTCCTTTGTTGCAATATTTGTTCCTCTTTTCGCTTGCGTTTCTTCTTCAAAGAATGACAATTGGCCAACCGCTTCTTCTTGTACGTCTATTTTTGTTGCTGTTGCATTTATTTTTGATGAATCCTTTGCTTCTAGTCGCGTAAGGATTTCGTTTGCTCTTTGAATCAATGTCTCCGGTAGCTCTGCAAGTTGGGCAACATGTATACCATAACTTTTATCTGCTGAGCCTTCTTTAATCTTATGGAGAAATACGACCTTCCCGTTTTGTTCAACTGCACTTACATGCACATTTTCTAGATGGGGTAACTCCTCTGCCAAAACAGTAAGCTCATGGTAATGCGTTGAGAACAATGTTTTCGCCCCAATATGGTGGTGAATATATTCAATAATCGCCTGAGCAAGGGCCATTCCATCATAGGTTGACGTTCCCCTACCAATTTCGTCAAATAGGATAAGACTATTTTCTGTGGCATGAACAATGGCATTCCTTGCTTCTAACATCTCGACCATAAATGTGCTTTGTCCAGAGATTAAATCATCTGCCGCACCTATTCTAGTAAACACTTGGTCAAAAATAGGTAACACCGCTTGTTTAGCAGGAACAAAACAACCAACTTGTGCCAAAATTGAGGTTAAAGCAATTTGTCGCATATATGTACTTTTACCTGACATATTAGGTCCAGTAATAAGTAACAACTCTCTTTCCTCATCCATATAACAGTCATTTGCTACATATTCTTGCGCATTCATCACTTTTTCAACAACCGGATGTCTCCCATCCTCAATGACGATTTTCCGTTCACTAGAAAAGGTCGGTTTATGGTATTGTCGCTGTTCGCTAACCATAGAGAAACATTGCAATACATCCAATTCACTTATAAGCTTGGCAAGATTCTGGATGCGTGGAATATGCTCTTTTACCTGTTCTCTTACCTCTAAGAATAATGTGTATTCTAGTTCAACCGATTTTTCTTCCGCTTGTAGAATTAATGCCTCTTTTTCTTTTAGCTCTGGAGTAATAAACCTTTCAGCATTTGTTAAGGTTTGCTTTCGATCATATAAACCTTCTTCTAACAGATGAAGATTAGACTTTGTCACTTCAATATAATATCCGAAGACACGATTGTATCCAATTTTTAATGACTTAATCCCTGTCTTCTCTCTCTCTTTCTTCTCAAGCTGAGCGATCCAATTTTTACCGTTTTTCGTTGCGTCACGATATTGATCGAGTTCTTCATTAAAACCATCAGCAATAATATTCCCTTCCTTGATGGTTAACGGGGGATTATCGGTAATGGCTCTTTCTAACAAGTCGGTTACATCCTCACAAGGATCAAGTTCATTTGCCAACTGTTTAGCTACGTTATTCGTTAACTGATTCACTACATGACCTATTTTGGGTACTTGCTGTAATGATTTTTGCAATTGATATAAGTCACGAGCATTGACATTACCGAATGCGACTCTACCTGCAAGTCGCTCTAGGTCATATACCTCTTTTAAAGTATCTCTTAGCTCTTCTCGTTCGAAATAATGATTCATGAAAGTTTCCACCATTGATTGTCGTTCTATAATGGCATCCTTATTAATTAACGGACGATCTATCCATTGTTTTAACATTCTCGAACCCATCGCTGTTTTCGTTTCATCCAGCAGCCAAAGAAGTGAACCTTTCTTTCCATTTGAACGCATCGTTTCAGTTAGTTCTAGGTTTTTCTTCGAGAAATAATCAATTTTCATAAATTGGTTCACTTCATACACTTCAGCTAGTTGCAAATGGTCAAGGCTACGTTTTTGTGTTTTGTATAAATAATTATATAATCTCATTACTGTTTCACGCAGACGATCATTTGCTAACTTTGCTACACTTTCCTGAAACACTTCCCGAGTTTGGATATCGTCTTCAATAGAAATGGTCAGTACCATTCTCTCTTTCATCTTTTTGAGCCATTTATCTGAGAACTGCGAAGAGACGACAATTTCTTTCGCATTAGAAACTGAAAGCTCATTCAAAATGGAAGTAAAACCATCAGTTATAATGGTCGCTTTTGTTTCTCCTGTTGATAAATCACTATATGCAAAACCATAAGTATCATCTTCAAATGCGCTTACTGTAGCAATATAGTTATTTTCCTTTTCATTTAACCCCTTACCTTCCATCCGAGTCCCAGGTGTAATTAATTGAACAACTTCCCTTTTGACCACACCTTTAGCCTGTTTCGGATCTTCGGTTTGTTCACATATGGCTACTTTGTAGCCTTTTTCAATTAAGCGTTCGATATAATTCGGGGCTGAATGATAAGGTACCCCGCACATCGGTATGCGGTCTTCAGCTCCTCCGTCTCTACTTGTTAATGTAATTTCTAACTCTCTTGATGCTGAAATCGCATCTTCAAAAAACATCTCATAAAAATCGCCTAAACGAAAAAATAAAAAGGCATCTTGATAATCTGCCTTTACCCTTAAATATTGTTGTATCATCGGCGTATATGTTGCTGCCATAATTTCCTCCACATAATTCATAATCTATTATTTTCTTATCTCATTATATCATACTTGAAAGTCAACAAACGATTAGAAATGCTTCATACTCTTACCCGCCTTAACTCTTCAACACTCTGAAAAAAGAAAAAAACTAGGAAGTAAAACCTCCTAGTTAGTTTTTATTCCTCTTCAGTTCCAATGATGAAGTCTGGGTTTAAGTCTTCAAATTCCTCATCTTCTGCTTCCAATCCCCAATCTTCATCTTCGCAGTCACCAGCATCAGCAACTGCTACACAAATCTTTGTTTCTCCAATGACTTCAACAATAAACTCTCTCTCTACATGTACAATAATTTTATTGCCATTTTTAGAGATTGTTGCTTCAATACAGTTTGGTTGTTGAACGACCCGTGCAACAACTTCAATATCGTCAAGGATTTCTTCATCACGATACTTCACTTTGATTACATCTTTGTATTCCACGCACTCTGTAACTACTTCAGTTTGCGTGTTATCTTTATAAGAATACCAGATATTGATATCAAAGCTTCCGCTAACCTCTACAGTATTTCCCACCTTTTTCGCTTTGTACTTATGGTTAATGATCCAAGCACCAAGAATACTAGATGGGTGGTGTTGAGGACAAACCGTGTGATTGGACTGGATAAACTTTCGTCCTTTCGCAACGACTGCCTTCGTTATTATCTCTCTATAGTCTCCCATTGCGAGCGAACCCTCCTCATTCATTTTCAATTCATCCTATGCGGGATATTAGACTAGTGTGCGACATATTTTCTTGTGGGCAATTAGCCAAATCCATTAGCATGCTTTATCATATGCCGCATACGGGCGAGTGTTACGGACTGAGGTGGGCAAGGGCCCAATCTAGGAAAGATTTTTCATCAACTTCTTATAACATTTTCTCTCACTTTTGGTGCAACTGCCTGTATTGATTGTCACGTCGCTATTAAATTTATCATACGAGGATGGAAGTGTTGTTATTGGGAGAGTTGTCTAACAAAGGATTTATTGGTCAGTTAAATAAGAACGTTGAAACCACATCTTTACTTGTTGAAAATTTGAATTCTCAAATTTCACCTTACTGTATGGTTTGTTCTCAATTATATTGTTTTCTTATAGTCCACTTTTTCATTTCTCACAAAAAGGCGCAAAATTAGTGATATAAATTTACTCCAAATAAGATTCATATATAAGTGAGATTAGCCGTTTAAATAAGCGCAGATCGGCAGCGCTGGGTATTATTACTGGTCTTTAGGCTATTTTTTAACTATATCTTTATCACTTTTCAGTTTTTCATCAACAAAGGTACTGCAGCTACAATCGATTCAATCATTGCCCAAAACGACAACGATGCAGATGTATAATCAAATTAATAGTAAAAGAATTGTTTTTAGAAAGGACGATTATGGATTGAAGGAAATTGGTGTAAATTGGTGTAAATACTGTTGCATTGAATGTGATGGATTTATTTTAACAAGCAAAAAAAGACCATATTTTCATCTCACACAACGAAGGAAAAGATGGTAAAACCATATTTTTAACCTATTTTGATAATCATTCCACACTACAATTTGTCTATCCATATCTATTCAATAATAAGAAGTTTGAAACCTAAGTAATCAATAAGAAACATTTCCTTCCTTAAAAGAACATTAAACTAATAAAAACGAGTTTCTAAAAGCTGCTGATATCAATAGTAAAAAATCAAAAGGGAGATCACATCGACTTGTGATCACCCTTCCATTTCATTCTTAATGTTGACAGCCTGAATTTTTCAATTGTGAACCGGTTTGACCAGATAGTAAATCGCCACCAGTTGACGAAATAATCTCATCCGTCACTCTGTTAGAAATGGCTGAAGAGACAATTTGTAATAAATCATTTACATCCACTTGAGATTGTTTAAACTCTTGAACAACAGGAATTGCATCTAGCTCTTCTTCAAGAGAATCAATTTTCGCTTCTGTTTTTCTTAAAGCTTCCTCTTTCCCATAATGTTGTAAATTAACCGCTTGTTTTTGTAGACCTTTAATTTGCGTAATAATCTTTGAAACTTTTTCATTCTCATTAATTTGTGCTTCCGCACGTTTAAAGAAATCTACTTCTTCCGTTTCAGCAATCATTACAGCTAGTTCCCTTGCACGTTTTACAATATCATCTTTAGAATACTTCGCCATCTTAGCTCACCTCAAGATTTTCTTTTTCTTCAATCATCTCACCATTAAGTGACCAAGTTTTAGCATCCGTCACTTTCACCTTAACGATTTTTCCTATTGCTGTCTTCGGTCCTTTAAAGTTTACCAACTTGTTCTTTCTTGTATAGCCTGCCAATGTATCAGGGTTATTTTTGCTTTCCCCTTCTACTAACACTTCAACTATTTCATCTTTGTATTTCTTCATAGATTCAGCAGATATTTCATTCACTAGCGCGTTTAATCTTTGTAAGCGTTCCTTCTTCACTTCCATTGGTACATTATCCTTCATTTTCGCAGCAGGTGTACCTTCACGAGGAGAATAGATAAAAGTATACGCCGCTTCAAAACCTACTTCACGATAGAGCGACATCGTTTCCTCGAACTGTTCTTCAGTTTCATTCGGATAACCAACAATAATATCCGTAGTAAAAGTTGCTCCTGGTATGTTTTCTTTTATTTTGCGTACTAACTCTAGGAACTGTTCTCTCGTGTACTTTCTAGCCATAATTTTCAATACATCATTAGAACCTGATTGCACAGGTAAATGAATATGTTCTACAAGATTGCCGCCTTTTGCCAGCACTTCAATGAGATGGTCATCAAAGTCACGTGGATGACTAGTGGTAAAACGGACCCTAGGAATATCAATTTTATGAATTTCATCCATTAAATCCCCAAGACCATACTTCATGTCTTTAAAGTCTTTACCGTAAGCATTCACATTTTGTCCTAATAAAGTAATTTCTTGATAGCCTTTTGCCGCTAGTTGACGAACTTCTTGAATGATATCTTCTGGTCTGCGACTTCTCTCTTTTCCTCTTGTATAAGGAACGATGCAATACGTACAGAATTTATCACAGCCATACATAATATTTACCCAAGCCTTGATATTACCTCTTCTCACTTTAGGTAAATTTTCAATCACATCGCCTTCTTTAGACCAAACTTCAAGTACCATTTCCTTAGACATATAAGCTTCTTGTAAAATATTTGGCAAGCGGTGAATATTATGTGTTCCAAACACCATATCTACTTGGTTATATGTTTTAAGAATTTTATTAACAACAGATTCTTCTTGAGACATACACCCACAAACACCGATAAGTAAATCAGGATTTTTTTGTTTTAAATGTTTCAAATGTCCGAGTTCCCCAAACACCTTATTTTCCGCATTTTCACGGATTGCACAAGTGTTTAGAAGAATCACATTGGCATCATCTACGGATTCAGTTGGTTCATAGCCTAAATTCATAAAAATCCCTGCCATTACTTCCGTGTCATGCTCATTCATTTGACATCCATATGTACGGATATAGAACTTACGACCTTCTCCTAAGCCGGCAAATTCACTTGGTATTTCAAAATCCTTATGGTATTCGACATCTTCTTTTCCACGTTTCTTCGCATCCTTTAAAGATGGAGCTGTATACACATGTTCAAAATACTTACTGTAATCCTTTTCGGATTTTTTGTCCGCAGGATTTGCGACCTTTACTTGTTGACTTTCTAATCTTTGTTTTTCATTCATTTACGACATGCCCCTTTCTATGATACTGTAGGCGATTTCTATCCATTATTTCTATACACATTACTATAGTATAAAGCGTATTTCTATTGAACACAATAGCAATGCACCTGATCTATTCTTTTTCGTAGGCAAGTATTAAAAATAGGCTTACATTCTATGAAGAATAAAAAAGACCTAAGAAAATCAACAATGGATTCTCTTAAGTCTTTTATTTAATTTACATAAATTCTTCTACTAATTTATCAAAGTAGGCTTGATCTAAGTTTAAATCAGCCTTTGCTAACGGTGTCTCTGAATAACCATGTAGCATTTCCTGATAAGACTTACGAACAGTGTCTTGATAAATAAGTCCAGTTACTAATCCTTCGTGTTTCATTAAGGTTTGCATTGCTTGTTCTCTATTAGAAGAATCGTATCCTTCAATATCTTTTAATTTAGTTAAATTCGCTTTAAACCAATCATACGTATTGATTTTGTTATAAGTGACACATGGACTAAACACATTAATAAGTGAAAATCCATCATGTTGAATTCCTTGTTCAATGAGAGCAGTTAAATCTTTCAAGTCGGTTGAAAAACTTTGTGCAACAAAAGTAGCTCCTGCCGTTAAAGCCATTTCCATTGGTGAAATCGCTTGTTCAATGGAACCTTCAGGTGTTGATTTTGTTTTAAAGCCGGTAGATGAACGCGGAGATGTTTGCCCCTTTGTTAAGCCATAAATTTGGTTATCCATTACGATATACGTAACATTTATATTACGGCGAATAGCATGAATCGTATGCCCCATACCGATAGCAAAGCCATCCCCGTCACCACCAGAAGCAATAACAGTTAAGTCCTTATTCGCCATTTTAACACCTTGAGCAATCGGTAATGAACGTCCATGGATTCCGTGAAATCCATATGAATTAATATAGCCAGAAATTCGTCCAGAACAGCCAATTCCAGATACTACAGCTAACTCTTCAGGTTCTAAACCAACATTAGCTGATGCGCGTTGAATAGCCGCTTGAACAGAGAAGTCACCACAGCCTGGGCACCAATTCGGTTTTACATTATTTCGAAAGTCTTTAAACGTAGCCATTTAGAACAACTCCTTGCACTTTGTATGGATTTCGTGCGGCAAGAAAGGATTCCCGTCGTACTTATTATATTTAATGATTTTATTCGCATGTCCAACATTCATTTTGATAATATTTGCTAACTGTCCAGTGGCATTATTCTCAACTACCACAACCTTTTTAGCAGATGCGACTAACGGCATTAACTCATCAGTTGGGAATGGATGAATCAAACGAATATGTGCGTGATTGACCTTCAAACCGTCTGCTTCTAATCTAGTAATCGCTTCTTCAATTGCACCTCTTGTTGAAATGAAACCAACTAATAACAAGTCTGCTTCTTCATGAGGGGCATTTTTATATACTGGTGTATTAAATTTTACATTTTCAATTTTACGGAACCGTTTATCCATTTGTTGAATACGATTTGCTGCTGATTCCGATGGTTTTCCAGATTGATCATGCTCTACACCTGTAACATGGTGGATCCCATATTTCATTCCTGGGATTACCCTTGGCGATACGCCATCCTCTGTCACTTCATAACGTTTAAAATATTCTTTGCTATCTATTTCAGGTAGATCCCCTTGTAGCTTCCCACGGCGAATTTCTACTTCATTAAAATTCAATGGTTCCACTGTTTGTTTACCTAATGATAATTGTAGATCTGATAAAACAATAACAGGACATTGATATTCTTCAGCTAGATTAAATGCTTCAGCAGTATCATAAAACGCTTCCTGTACTGTACTTGGTGCAAGAACAATTTTTGGAATTTCTCCATGTGTTCCATAAATCATAGCCATTAAATCTGACTGTTCTTGTTTTGTTGGTAGACCTGTTGACGGACCACCACGCTGAGTATCAACAATAACTAATGGTGTCTCTGTAATACCCGCTAGACCAATCGATTCCATTTTCAAAGATAACCCTGGACCGGCTGAGGCTGTGAAAGCACGTACTCCTGCATAGTTGGCACCAATCGCCATAGTTGCAGCAGCAATTTCATCCTCCGTCTGAATAACAGTACCACCAAGTTCAGGTAATTTTTTTATTAAATACTCCATAATTTCTGAGGCTGGTGTAATTGGATAAGCAGCCATAAATCGACTTCCTGCAGCTAATGCGCCCAGAGCAATGGCATCATTTCCGATCATGAACATTCTTTTCTTACCATCCGCTTCATCCAACTGCATCAAGCCATCTGTTTTACCTAATTGTTCAACTGTTGTATCATAGCCAGCTTTTATCGCTTCCATATTTTTATCTACAACGGCTTGTCCTTTGCGAGCAAAAATCTCTTCTACTACTTCTTTGAAAACTTCCACATCCAAATTTAAAACGGCGCAAGTTGAGCCTACAGCGACCATATTTTTCATCAGCGATGTCCCCAAATCAGTCGCCATTTGTGTAAATGGAACAGATAGAAGTATCGCGTTTGTATCTTCTGGTTTCACTGGATTAAATTTTGCATCTGCTAAGATGATCCCACCATCATGTAACTCTTTATAATTGACATCTATCGTTTCTTGGTCAAACGCCACAAGAACGTCTAAATCATCCGCAACAGACCGAGTTTGAGAGGTACTCACACGAATTTTATTATTCGTATGCCCCCCTTTAATACGAGAAGAAAAATGACGGTATCCGTATAAATAATAGCCAAGGCGATTCAATGCAATAGAAAATATTTCACCAGTACTTTCAATTCCTTCGCCTTGTTGTCCGCCAACCTTCCACGAAAGTTGTTTCACCATGTCCTACACCCCTTTTATTACATGAGAAATATGTAAATAACTTGTATAATCTCTTTTTATACATCCATTTCACCATTTAACGTACTAAACGCTTTCAATTCTAGACCTAACAATGTAAAAATGCAAGCCTTTAAGATTAAATAATTGATAGATTTGTTTATTTTTTTAGATAGTTTAGAAAAATTCATCTATTTATCTACTACATAACACATTTTTAAAATTATAATAGGTAATCTTTTCTACGACATCGTGTGGAAAATGCTGTAATAATGCGTCAATCAAATATTGATATTCTCCCGCATGCTCAAGTCCTCTTAGTGGTGGTTCAGTGCCATCAAAGTCTGAACCAAGGCCAATATGGTTTTCTCCACCAAGGGAGCAGATATGATCAATATGTTTTAATACATCATTGATTGACGCTTTATGTGGCTCATTTAAGAATTCTCTAACAAAAGTCAATCCAATCAAACCATCTTTCTTAATAAGAGCTCGAATTTGATCATCGGTTAAATTCCTTGGATGTGAACAATAATGAAGACAATTAGAATGTGAAGCAAACGGTCTCTTTGCTCTATCCATTACATCCCAGAACCCTTTTTCTGCTATATGAGACACGTCACATAATATATTGCGTTCATTTAATATTTCTATAACCTTTTTGCCAAATCGTGATAGTCCTCCTGCATTCTCCTCTAATACACCATCGGCAACAAAGTTTCCGTAATTCCAAGTTAAGCCGACCGATTTTACACCTAACCTTAACAGCGTTTTTAATTTCACTTCATCATTGTAGATTGCATCACAGCCTTCTAGAGTTAAAACCGCCCCTATTTCATTTTCCTGTAATCCTTGAAGATCTTCACTCGACTGGATTACCTTCACTTGAGGATGAGGTTTAACTATTTTCTCATAAAAAATATCAACCATTTGTAGTGCTGCGTTAAACTTTAATTCTGGATGAATTTTCTCTGGTACATAAATAGCAAACAATTGTACTTTCACATCGCCGGCTAATAATCGATTAAGATTAGCCTGAAGCTGCTGCGAATACTGAAACTCAATGGAAGGGTCCAAAAACATTTTTGCTAATACATCACAATGACCATCAACTATCTTCACTTTCTCACTCCCTTATTCTTTAAATATACAAAATATTTCATTCATTCTCTATTGTTTTTTCGTCCTACAAAGAGAAAAAACCCATTTGATAATCAAATGAGCTTTTACTTTTTCTGATGGGACAATGACAGCCATTATCTAGGTTCTACGATCAGCTTTATAGCTGTTCTCTCTTCCCCATCTATCAAAATATCTGTAAACGCAGGAATACATACTAAGTCTACACCGCTAGGCGCTACAAATCCTCTTGCGATTGCTACTGCTTTAACCGCTTGATTCAATGCACCCGCACCAATTGCCTGGATTTCTGCTGCTCCTCTTTCACGTAGAACACCAGCAAGCGCACCAGCTACAGAATTAGGATTAGATTTTGCTGAAACTTTTAATATTTCCATTCCTAGCTCCTCCTCATTTTTCCCCCTCCTGAATGCTCTTTTTTTAAAGAGTTCATCAGGTTTCAATAAATGTTTCCACTGCTACTATATTCATAATGAAAAAGACATATTCCAGCTTGACCAGAAAAATTAGAAAATGAGGAGGTTTTTTTTAGCTATAAAATGGGTGATCATCATTAATTAAAACGCTTTCTATCTTCTTCGCTTTTCCTGTTTTCATATCAATGTCAATGGTTACGGCACTCAATATTCCTCTTCCACTTTTCGGTACTTCAAAACGAACCGGCATATTCGTAATAAACCGCTTTAATACAGCTTCTCTTTCCATCCCAAGAATACCATCGTATGGTCCAGTCATACCTACGTCACTCATGAATGCTGTCCCATTAGGCAGAATGCGTTGATCTGCTGTTTGCACATGTGTATGAGTGCCAATGACTGCTGACACTTTACCATCTAAATACCAGCCCATCGCTTGTTTCTCACTTGTTGTTTCACCATGAAAATCGACGAAAATAACCGGAGTTCTTTGCTTTGCCTCTTCAATAAGTTGCTCTGCCTTCTCAAAAGGGCAATCACTTGGTTGCATAAATGTTCGACCTTGTAGATTGATAACAGCTATTTCTTCACTATTATATTTTAAATAAACTAAACCCTTCCCTGGATTATTATCAGGGAAATTAGCCGGCCTAACTAAATACTTTGCTTCCTCAATAAAATCAAATATTTCCTTATTATCCCATGTGTGATTACCTAATGTCACCGCTTGTGCCCCAGCAGATAAAAATTCCCTGTATATTTTTTCGGTAATTCCTCTACCACCAGCAGCGTTCTCCCCATTAATAATGGTTATTTGCGGTCGATACTTTTCCTTTAACTTCGGTAAATACTCTTCTACCATTTCACGGCCTAATGATCCAACAACGTCCCCTACAAATAAAATTCTCATAAAATTCCCCTTCTAAAAATACTTGTATTCATACATACGCCAATCAAGCTCTAAGCTAGATTGTTAGCTCTTTAAGATTTTTTACCCTTCAAAAAAGGAAGCGATGCCTAAAAGGCATCGCTCTTATTTCGCATATTCTACGGCTCTTGTTTCCCTAATAACCGTTACTTTTATATGACCTGGATAATCGAGTTCTTCTTCGATTTTCTTCCTTATATCTCTTGCAAGACGGTGTGCTTCCAAATCATCAATTTGCTCCGGTTTAACCATAATGCGAATTTCACGACCCGCTTGAATAGCAAATGATTTTTCAACACCATCATATGACTCTGAGATTTCTTCGAGCTTTTCTAAACGTCGAATATAATTCTCAAGCGTTTCTCTTCTTGCCCCCGGTCTTGCAGCAGAAAGTGCATCAGCTGCAGCTACTAAAACAGCGATAATGGATGTTGGTTCCGTGTCACCATGATGGGAAGCGATACTATTAATGACAACTGGGTGTTCTTTATATTTCGTCGCTAGTTCAACCCCAATTTCAACATGGCTTCCTTCTACTTCATGGTCAATCGCTTTCCCAACATCATGTAATAATCCTGCTCGGCGAGCTAATGTCTCATCTTGACCTAATTCCGCAGCAAGCATACCGGACAACTGCGCTACTTCCATCGAGTGTTTCAATACATTTTGACCGTAGCTTGTACGGAATTTTAGGCGACCTAATATTTTGATCAAGTCAGGATGTAAACCATGGACACCAACTTCGAATGTCGTTTGCTCTCCAATCTCTCGAATATGCTCATCCACTTCTCGTCGGGCCTTGTCCACCATTTCCTCGATTCGAGCTGGGTGAATTCTTCCATCCTGTACAAGTTTATCAAGTGCAAGACGAGCAGTTTCTCGTCGGATAGGATCAAATCCTGAAAGAATAACGGCTTCTGGTGTATCATCGATAATCAAATCAATACCTGTCAACGTTTCAAGTGTACGGATATTACGCCCTTCACGACCGATAATACGACCTTTCATTTCGTCGTTTGGCAAGTTAACAACTGACACCGTTGTTTCAGCTACATGGTCCGCAGCACATCTTTGAATCGCTAATGATAAGATTTCTTTCGCACGCTTATCCGCTTCTTCCTTCGCCCTTGATTCACTCTCTTTTACCATGATGGCAATATCATGTGCAACCTCTTGTTCAGTACGATCTAAAATGATGGATTTAGCTTCCTCACGAGTTAACCCGGAGATTCTTTCCAGTTCAGTTTGCTGAGACTGTACCATTTTGTCCACTTTGCTTTCCATCTCTTCAATATGCTGTTGTCTTTTGCCAAGAGAGTCGTCTCTTTTTTCCAAAACCGCTTCACGCTTATCTAGCGTTTCATCTTTTCGGTCTAGATTCTCTTCTTTTTGCAATAAACGATTTTCTTGTTTTTGCAGTTCATTCCTACGTTCACGAATTTCACGTTCCGCCTCTGTGCGAAGCT
The DNA here is from genome assembly GCF_038006865.1 of Cytobacillus sp. FSL R7-0696. Taxonomy (NCBI): domain Bacteria; kingdom Bacillati; phylum Bacillota; class Bacilli; order Caryophanales; family Bacillaceae; genus Cytobacillus; species Cytobacillus sp. FSL R7-0696. The sequence goes on from NZ_JBBOWA010000001.1 coordinate 4,367,827, forward strand.
TATGATTCTCATCCTTCGCTTCAAGTAATGCCTCTTTCTTTAGAGCTTCTGCTTCACGTTTTGCATCTTCTAATATTTGATCAGCAGCTCCTCGGGCACCAGCGATTTTTGCTTCCGTAACGGATTTTCGAAAGAAATAGCCAACAAAAGCAGCAACGATTAGGCCAAGCAAAATGGAGATGATATAACCTAGTTCCATCATTTCACCTCCTCTTGCTATAAACTTTTTTGTTACGTTTTTAAAGTGTTGGCATGTATACCGTTTTAACAATATACTGCACTTAAGCTTTTCAACGCTTTCATTCTTCTTATTGTTTGCAAATAATACAGTTATTTGGAAGCATTCTCCATTTGCAACAGAGATATCTTCTGAAAAGGTAATTTCTACCTTCCCTTAACAAATATGCAAATTAACATATAAAAAATGTAAATTATACAGTTTTAATTGTAAAGCCGCAGAATTTCATTGTCAAGTACTTGAAGGTAGAGTATAAGTCCACAATGCCTGTTATTATGTATAATCACGAGCCCAAGAAGATGACGATTTTCACCGCATGATTTTTCTATACAAAAAGAGATATTCAACTATATTTATAAGTTGTGAATATCTCTTTTCGAAGTAAAAGAGCAACAGTAGTCTGTACTCTGCTTTCTCTCAATTAATCGATGAGTTCGAATTCCTCTTGTTCATCATCGCTGTTAGAAGATTTATCTACGTCTAAACCATAGTACTCGCGGATTTTCTCTTGAATTTGCAAACGAATTTCCGTATTCTCTTTAAGGAATTGCTTTGCATTTTCTCTTCCTTGACCTAAACGTTCATCATTATAGGAGTACCAAGAACCACTTTTTTGTACAATATCAATCTCTGATCCGAGATCAATAATTTCCCCTTCTTTTGATACACCTTCACCATACATGATATCAACTTCCGCTACTCTAAAAGGCGGAGCTACTTTATTTTTTACAATTTTAATTTTGGTTTTATTACCGACAATCTCATTGCCTTGCTTTAAAGCTTCTGCTCTACGCACTTCTAAACGTACCGTTGAATAGAATTTTAATGCACGACCACCTGGTGTTGTTTCAGGGTTACCGAACATAACGCCTACTTTTTCACGAATTTGGTTTATGAAGATCGCAATCGTTTTGGATTTATTAATCGCACCAGATAGTTTCCTTAGTGCCTGCGACATTAATCTTGCTTGAAGACCGACGTGAGAATCTCCCATTTCCCCTTCAATTTCTGCCTTTGGTACTAAAGCAGCTACAGAGTCAATAACTAAAATATCAACGGCACCACTTCGAACTAAAGCTTCAGCTATTTCAAGGGCTTGTTCCCCTGTATCTGGTTGTGATAAAAGAAGCTCATCAATATTTACCCCTAGGTTCTGAGCATATACAGGGTCAAGTGCATGCTCTGCATCGATAAATGCTGCTTGTCCACCTGCTGCTTGTACTTCAGCAATAGCGTGCAGAGCAACAGTTGTTTTACCCGAACTTTCAGGCCCGTAAATTTCGATGATACGTCCTCTCGGATATCCACCTACTCCTAAAGCGGTATCTAAAGCTAATGAACCACTTGGAATAGTGGATATTTTACGCTCTGCTTGTTCTCCTAACTTCATAATCGAGCCTTTACCAAACTGCTTTTCTATTTGTTTCAACGCCATATCTAAGGCTGCTTGACGATCACTCATGCTATTTCCTCCTTTAAATTTCGATTATCTATGATAAATTTATCATTGGTCTTGCGATTTCATATTTATACTATAGCTTTTTTTTATGACTTTGTCGAGGAAAAAATCGAACATCCATTCGTTTTTTTTATCGGTTGGTTTTTTTGGAAAAATGATCGTTTTGCCAGATAGAAATCCAATAATCAAACCTCTTCCTCAGTATAACCTTCAAATTTCTTTTAATCTCCGACTATTCCTTTAGCTAAATTTGCCCCCTGGCCGATCATAACAAGCATCTATTGCTTCTTTAGAAGTGAGAAATCCGAACAACGTTAATCATTGTCCGGATTTCTTCGACTACTTACTTACTTTCTTCAGTATCTAAAACACCTCATTACGCCAAGGATTTCAATAGAAAATAGGCGCCATAAAGAGATGACCTCTTTCTGATTGATGTGCGAGAACCACCAAGGTTGAGCTTCTCAGCCCTTGCTTCACCATCGTGATAAATCCCTATATAAACGGTACCGACTGGGTTGCCTTCTAATTCATCAGGTCCGGCAACACCCGTAAAGCTTACACCAATGTCACTTTCCATTAATTTGGCGACATTTTCCGCAAGTTCCTTTGCACATGTAGCAGTGACAACACCTTCATTTTTAATTGTCTCTTGCTTTACATTTAGTACTTTAGCTTTTACTTCATTTGTATAACAAACGACGCCACCATTTATGAGCCCACCAGCTCCAGGAATCGATGTAAATGTTTCTTGAAACATGCCCCCAGTTAAACTTTCCGCAGCAGACAGGGTTAATTTCTTTTCATGCATTCTTTTTGAGAGCTCTTTAAACAGCGACGTATCATCATAACCGTAAAAATACTCTCCTACTACTGCCATAATTTCTTTCTCTTTCTCTTCCAAAAGTGTTATAGCCGTATCAAGGTTATGATGTTTGGCTGTCAACCTCAATGTAACTTCATGATCTCCCGCTAACGGTGCAATCGTCGGGTTTGTTTGGTTATCAAGTATATCTTCTATTTCCGCCTCTAGCATTGCTTCACCAATGCCAAAGAATCTAAGGACACGCGACGAGATAACTGCTTCTTCTACTGCTTGTGATTTAATTGCGGAAAATCCGTATTTCAAAAACATCGGTTCCATTTCTTTTGGTGGCCCAGGTAAAAGCATATATTGCTTATTTTCCTTCTGATAAAACATACCAGGTGCCATACCGTAATCATTAGGAAGTACTTTCGCACCAGAAAGCACTAAGGCTTGCTTACGATTATTTTCAGTCATCGGTCGATTCGTCCGTTTAAAATATTCTTCAATAGACGCCAGTGCTATATCATCCATTACGAGATTTGTTTGCAAATGCTTAGCAATGGTTTCTTTTGTTAAATCGTCTTTTGTCGGACCAAGCCCACCAGTGAAAATAATGAGTTCCGCTCTATTTTCAGCAATTTTTATAGCAGACTCTAACCGCCCCGCATTGTCTCCGACGACCGTATGATAAAAAACATTCACACCAAGGTCAGCTAACTGCTGTGATAAAAATTTGGCGTTCGTATTGTTAATTTGTCCTAATAACAACTCAGAGCCAACGGCAATAATTTCAGCATTCATGATGACCACTCTCCTATTATTTTGAATTGGTAAAGGCATGTTTGTTTTTAATAAAATAATCAACGCCAGACCAAACAGTAAACACCATGCTCACCCATAGAGCAAATGTTGCAAAGTCAAATGAAATCAATGCGAAGATTGTATTATGCAACAACAACGCAGAAACAGCTATAATTTGCGTCCAAGTTTTAATCTTACCTAACATATTCGCTGCAACTACCTCACCACCACCTGCTAAAATCAGGCGAAGACCGGTTATTGCAAACTCCCTACTAATAATAATAATCACAATCCAAGCGGGAGCCATCCCTAATTCTACAAGGATGATTAATGCACTGGAAACTAATAACTTATCTGCTAAAGGGTCTAAAAATTTCCCTAAATTGGTTACTAATTGATATTTTCTCGCTACATATCCATCAATCCAATCTGTAACGGAAGCGAATATAAAAATAAGCGCGCCAACAAAATGGGCAATTGGGAGCGTCACACCGATAAAATTCATGTCTCCCCATGAGAAAGGGTTGTACATAATAATAATGAAAATCGGTATTAACAATATCCTTGAAATCGTTATCTTATTTGGTAAATTCATAAGTTCCCTCCGGTAATTATGTAATTCTTCCCTAGGTGGGATGATCATATTTTATCAAAAAAAAGTCATAAAGCCTAAATTTGCGATACAATGTTAGGATTTAACTATATTTCCCACCTCAGGGGGCTAAACACGAAAATAGTCATCAATGGTTGATGACTATTCGCCAAGCGATGTAAAACGGATTGTAATATTTTGGTTTACATACTCTGATGGTGAAACTTCATATTCGAGTTTCTCATCATTGATTTTAATTTCAGTAGCAGTTGTATTTCCAATGATTACTTGTACTTCTTTTTGATATGTTAAATCTAACTCTTTTTCAACGCCTTCTTCCATTGTTTCTTCATAGAAGGTTTCATTGTCAGCACTAGCCACTCTTACCCAGCTTTTACCTTCTGCTAATAAAGATAGTGTAAACGTATCCGTATTTTTCAATTCATATACAGTGTTTTTACCAGCGGATTCTTGTACACTTAACTCTTGTACAGGTTTCTCCTCTTCTTCTGTATTTTCATCTGCTGCATCGTCTTTTTCTTCCTCAGAAGCAGTATCTTCATTTTGTTTCTCATCTTTAGGCATATTATTTTCAACAATGGCACCTGGGTTATTATTGTCTTCATTTGATTGCTTATCACTACTAGACACGTTATTTTCAACAAAATAATAAATGACGGCAAGAACACCAATGATAAAGACAATAATTAAAACTTTTGGTAAAAGATCTAAAAACTTCGAAGTTGAAGGAGAGATATTCTTACTTGTTTGCACACGTGAAAGTTTCTCTGGAATATCTTCATTGGTTGTTGCTGGAATTTCACTTTTATACTCATCTAACAGCTCTTCATGATTTAAGCCTACTGCCTCTGCATATTGCTTAATGAAAGCACGCACATAAAATTTACCCGGCATTATACGGTAATTACCTTCTTCTATGCCGATTAAATATCTTTTCTGTATTTTTGTAACTGTCTGTAACTCATCAAGAGACATCCCTTTTTGTAAACGTGCTTCTTTCAAACGACTACCTAATTCTGTCAAAACTAACACCTTCCAACATTACTAAAAATCAAAACCTCCGAAGCCTGTATCGGAGAACATATTATGATTGTTACGTTCGACTACATCATAGACGATATCTTCATCATGGTCGTGACGAAGCTCGATAATATAATCAAAATCATCCAAAGTATATTCTGAATTTTGCACAAAAACATCAGGATGTTCAATTACTTTAATAGCTGGGAGTCTCATTATCTCTCTCACAAGTTGCCAATGACGTTCATTTGCTCTTTTTGTCGAGACGATCCCATCAATGATAAATAAATTATCATCGCTATACTCATCTTCAATTAATTGATTGCGAATCGTTTGTTTAAGCAACGTTGACGAAACAAACAGCCATCGTTTATTCGCACAAACACTTGATGCAACAATAGATTCTGTTTTCCCGACCCTAGGCATGCCACGAATACCAATTAATTTATGGCCTTCCTTCTTAAATAATTCTGCCATAAAGTCTACTAAAAGACCGAGCTCATCTCTGACAAATCGAAAAGTCTTCTTATCATCTGCGTCTCTCTGTATGTATCTCCCATGTCTCACAGCCAGCCGATCGCGAAGCTTTGGCTCTCTTAGTTTAATGAGCTTAATCGTATCCATCGTCTTTAATATTGATTCCAATCGAACGATTTGGTCATCATCTTTAGCAAGGATCAGCATTCCACGTCTACCTTGATCAACTCCATTAATGGTAATAATGTTGATGGAAAGCATCCCTAACAATGATGAAATATCTCCGAGTAATCCAGGTCTGTTTTTTTGGATTTCATATTCGAAATACCATTCTTTTTTCTCCACCTAAAACACTCCTTATTCGCCTACAGTTCCAGATATTCTTATTACACAATATTAATTTATTTTTAATTAAATCTAGGTTCTATAATATATGATTTTCCACTAATATGAAAGGAAAATCCTTTTCGTTTGTAAAAATATATGTAAAATAAGAAAAAAGCAATTAAAGGCATATACACCTTCATTGCTTTTCCCATACCTGCTAATTATTTTTGTACTAATTTCACAACTAAATTAGCAATCGCATGTTGTTCTTCCTCACTTGCGACAGACCAAAGATCAGCAAGAATTTTCTCTTGGTCGTTTTTTGGCTCTACTGATCCAGCAAGATAATCTCCAATTTGATAAGCAATTTCACTTACCGTAGATTGATTCATCCCTTGATCTTGACCTTGTTCTAAACGCTCACCTAAAAAATCTTTCCATTGTTGCCAATTATCTAGTACAGACATGGTATTTCCTCCTCGTTATAGACATTTGCCTCAACAGGTAGATGGTGCAAATGCAAAATATTAGAACGTACAATATTATCATGCAACGAGGAGAAATAAATTATTCATTCTTTATGTATACCAGCCACCATTGACACTTATGGTTTGGCCAGTTATATAAGAAGAGGCGTCAGATAATAAAAATGCACAAGCATGAGCTACTTCACTTGGATGACCGAACCGACCGATGGGAATATCATTCTTAATATCTTCCATTTCCATGTCGTTAAAGAAGGACATCATCTTTGACTCAATGGCACCTGGAGCAATTGCATTTACCCGTATACCGCTATAAGCGACTTCTTTACTCAATGCCTTCACAAAGCTAATCTGTGCTCCTTTAACAGCTGAATAGACCGTTTCACAGGCAGAGCCTGTTTGTCCCCATATCGAAGAAATAAACTGTATATTGCCTCGTTGTTTTGTTACAAGTTTTGGCATTAATGCTCTCGTTAATAAAATCGGGTTTAAGACGTGTACGTTCATTAAATGTTGGACATCAACATCTGTCATGTCAGTTAGTAGACCATAATAAGCATGACCGCTGCAATGAATGATCGCATCAAGTGAAAAAATGTTTCTAACAATTTTTTGATATCCTTCAGGTGAGGTTAAATCAGCAGAAATAGCGATATATTCACCGCCATAAGTATTCAAAGCAGCCAATAACTGATCAATACGAGATTGATTTTTGTTGTAATGCAAATAAAGGGAATAACCTTCTTTCGCTAATACCTGTGCAATTGCTTCGCCAATATCTCCACTAGCTCCCGTTATTAATACAAATTTCTTCATTTTTTTCCTCCAAAAAACAAATACATAAATCAAGCTAGCCCACCTAAAACGGGGCTAGCATCATTTATTTTGGTAAAACTTGGCACACAGACATTCTTTCCTCAGAAAGTAATTCTTTTGCCGCTTCATTAATATCATCCAACGTTAACTTTTCAAGAAAAGGAACAATTTGAAAGAGATCCATATCATTGAATGAGTAACGAGTAAATTGATTGGCTATATATTCAGGAGAGTTAAGTGCCCTTAAAAACCCACCAATCTTCTTCTTGATTGAGCGTTGAAGTGCTGCTTCATCCCAATTTGCACCATTCGTAGACTGCAATAAAATCTCTTTCACTTTTTCAGCAAGTTTATTTGGGTCACTTGTATCTCCGCCAATCATAGCAAAGCCAAACCCAGATTCTTGGGAGTAATCGTAAGAGAAAGTATCATCGATTAAACCTTCACGATAGAGATCATTGTAATGTTGCCCACTTTTTCCAAATAACAAGTCTAACATAACATTTAGGCTTAGTTCTTTTTTAAGCATCTCCGCCCCTTGCTGGCTGGCATCGTTTGTTTTAATGCCCACCATACATTTCGGGGTTTGCACATTCATTCTTAATGTACTTATCGTTTCAGCAACCGTTTGCGGCTCTTGATCAAAGATTCTATCAATTGCAGGCTGCTCGCTATAACTTTTACTAGCCTGATTTTCCCTTACTTGAGCAATTATAGCTTCTGGGTCAACTGGACCCACTACAAAAAGCAACATATTACTTGGGTGATAAAAAGTATGATAACATTCATACAGCATATCCTTTGTAATGTGAGAGATACTTTCAATCGTTCCCGCAATATCGATTTTCACAGGGTGATGATGATATAGGTTTGCTATTAGACCATAATATAGACGCCAGTCAGGATTATCATCATACATTGTAATCTCTTGTCCGATAATGCCTTTTTCTTTTTCTACCGTTTCCTTAGTAAAATAAGGGTCTTGGACAAAGTCAATCAATGTAGTTAAATTCTCTTGAACGTTTGAAGTACTTGAAAAAAGATAGGCCGTGCGAGTAAATGAAGTAAATGCATTGGCAGATGCACCTTGGCGACTAAATTGTTGAAACACATCTCCATCTTCTTTTTCAAACATTTTATGCTCTAAGAAATGGGCGATGCCGTCTGGTACTTTAACTGGTTCATTTTTATCAAGCGGGACAAAGTGATTATCGATCGATCCGTATTTTGTCGTAAATGTTGCAAAAGTCTTATTAAAACCATTTTTCGGTAGGACATAGACATCTAAACCATTGGCCATTTTTTCATAATAAAGTTTTTCTTGAAGCTGATCAAATGCGATTTGTTCCATTATTTTTGCACCTCTTTTCCATGAAGAAAGTAAATTGTATCAAGCTGAACTTTCTTAGCTACAGTTATAATGTCTTCCTTTGTCACTGCTTCCATTCCATTCATCCATTCAGTTAAGTCCATTTTTTGTTGAGAAACGATATTATGATAGAGCACTTCTGCGACACCTCTTGCTGTATCCATTGTTTCCAACATTTGGTTCTGAATGACCGCTTTTGTCTGCGTAATCTCCTCTTCTGTAAAGGCACCCTTCTGCATTTCCTCTAATTGTTCTTCAATAATAGAAGTTGCTTGCCCATAGCTGTTGTTGTCAATTCCAGACATCACCATCAATAAACCTTTGTGACTTTCTAAACGACTGGCGACATAATAGGCTAGAGAAGCTTTTTCTCTTACATTAATAAATAATTTTGAGTGGGAGAATCCGCCAAAAATTCCGTTAAATATTTGTAACGCACTATATTCAGGATCACCATAAGTGATACCCGTACGATAACCAATATTTAATTTCGCTTGTTTCACATCCTGCTCTTCCTTAATCGTTTCTGGCTCAATCAAATCGTTTGCTCTTGCCATTGAGGCTTCTTTAATAGGTCGAGTTTTTAAAGGTAATAATTCACGAACATATTGTTCAACTTCATTTGTATCAATATCACCAATCATATATAAATCAAGCTCATCTTCAGCTAGAGCCTTTTCGTAATAATGATAAAGAGACGATTCTGTAATTAATGGTAAATCATCTAATTCACCGTGTACATGGAGCGCATAGGCTTCATCTTTACACATTTCTTGTACAAGACGTAAATTGGCATATCTCATTTTATCATCATTAACTGCTTGTATCCGTTGCTTTAATGTTCTTTTCTCACTTTCAACCACCTCTCGGTCAAAAGCTCCATTATTAGATAATGGATGGAGTAAAAGCTCTGAAAGTAATTCAAAAGCTTTTCTAAGTAGTGGAGTCTGATCAGATAGAAATTTTTCATTTGCCATTTCAATAGTCATGGAAATAATGTGGTACTCCCCTTTTTTTGAGAGGTCCACATATAAGGAAGCGCCATAAAGCTCATCTAAGTATGCCCTCAGCTTAGCCGTGGTAGGATAAGCAGCGCTACTACTTTCTAACACATGCGGTAATAAAGCCCTTAGTGTAACAGTATCTTTACTTAAAGGCGCTTTCATTTTCCAAACAATCGTATTGGTTTTATATTTATCTGTTTTAATTTGATGGAGCTTTACACCATCAATTTCTTTAACTGTTTCTGTTGTAATATTCATTAATAAACCTCCTTATTCCTTTTTACCTTAAAACATCCTATTTGCATCTCTCTACTTCCTATTTTGTCATCTTTTTAGTATATGTATGAAAAGAAAACAATATTTTCTATTATATACGTTAATAACCATCCTATGCTAATCTTGCAGTCATCTATAGGAGAAAATAAGTAAAATAAAAGTCTCAGGGCTAATCTCCCGAGACTTTACTTATTATCTATTTCCTTTTACATACGGTACCCCAGATGCTTTTGGCGCATCTGCTCTACCTATAAATCCAGTGAGTGCTATAATCGTTAATACATATGGTGCAACAAGTAGATAGACATTTGGGATATTCTCTAATAGCGGTAAGCTAGAACCAATAATACTCAAACTTTGGGCAAAGCCAAAGAATATCGCTGCACCCATTGCTCCTAACGGATGCCATTTCCCAAATATCATTGCAGCTAATGCCATAAATCCTTGTCCACTAATTGTCGCATGACCAAAATCAGAAGAGATCGCTTGGGCATATACACCGCCACCTATACCACCTAGCGCTCCCGAAAGTAATACGCCATAATAACGCATTTTTGTCACATTAATCCCCATTGTATCTGCGGCCATCGGATGTTCGCCAACAGACCGTAATCTGAGACCGAATTTTGTCTTATAAATGACATACCAAGCAACCACAGCGAAAATGATTGCTACAAACGAAGTGTAATACGTATTAGAAAAGAATATCGGGCCAATAAACGGGATATCACTTAAAAGCGGAATATCTATTTTACTGAAGCTCTCTTGAATGATATCTGTTTGCCCTTTATCATAAATAAATTTTACTAGAAATAAGGTAACCCCTACTGCTAACAGATTGATTGCGACACCAGAAACGGTTTGATCCGCTCTAAAAGTGATGGATGCGACCGCATGAATAGCTGAAAAAATGACTCCAGCAAGCATGGCTACTAATAGTGAAACCCACGGGGTCCATGCCCCTAATACATCGGCAAACGATAAATTGAAGACAATTGCTGTAAAAGCACCAATTACCATTAATCCTTCTAATCCAATATTAATGACACCTGAACGTTCTGAGAAAGTTCCACCTAACGCGGTGAAAATAAGGGGTGCTGCCCAAAGTAAAGTAGTTGGCACAATAATCATTAATATTTCCATGATACCCACTTACTTCACCCCCTTCTTATTAATCTTTCTTATGAGTAAACGAATCATATAACTTGAAGCCACAAAGAAAACAATTAAAGCAATAATAATATCAACCAATTCGTTCGGAACGCCTGCTTCTAGTGGCATATTAAGGGCACCAACCTTCAAGCTCCCGAAAAGAATCGCCGCCAAAACAATACCTATCGGTGAATTAGCACCTAATAAAGCTACAGCGATACCATCAAACCCGACCCCAGTAAATCCACTTTTCACAGCGGCATATCCGAAAGTCCCAAGCCCTTCCATAGCACCAGCTAAACCAGCAAAAACTCCGGATATCACCATGGAAAGAATAATATTCTTTTTAACATTCATGCCTGCATAATTTGAAGCATGTTGATTTAAGCCAACAGCCTTCAACTCAAATCCTCTCGTTGTTTTCTCCAAAATAAACCACATAATAATAACAGCAATAATGGCAATAACAATTCCCCAGTGCATACGAGAGTAATCTGTTAAAGATTCTAATAAAGGTGAACGAAGACTTGCTGTTTCAGCAATTGGATCCGAACTATCACTACCTTCTGACAATTTTGTTCGAATAATATAGTTCGTAATATGAAGTGCTGTATAATTCAACATAATTGTGACAATAACTTCATGAACACGATATTGCGCCTTTAAGAAACCAGGTATAAATGCCCAAATCGCTCCCGCTAAAGCAGCAGCTAGCACAGCTAAAGGTAAATGAATGATCTTCGGTAGTTCAAAAGCTACACCTACCCAAACAGCAGCTAACCAACCTACAATTAATTGTCCTTCAACTCCGATGTTAAAAAGGCCTGTTTTAAAAGCAAATGCAACTGCAAGGCCAGCTAATATATAGGGGATGATTTGTCTAACGGTTTCACCGAAAAAATAAACATCACCAAATGCACCATTCCAAAGAGCTATAAACCCTGCAATAGCATCATAACCTGTTACAATCATTAAAATAGTCCCGACAATGATACCAAGTAGCACGGCAATGATCGGTATTAATATATTCTGCATACGGTTAGACATTTCCATCACCTACCTTTTTCTTCGTTGAACCGGCCATTAATAAGCCCAACTCTTGCTCTGTCGTTTCCTTGGGATCAACCATTGCAATGATTTTCCCTTCAAAAATAACAGCAATACGGTCACTCACATTCATGATTTCGTCCATTTCAAAAGAAACTAACAGCACGGCTTTACCTTGATCTCTTTGGTCAATTAACTTGCGATGGATGAATTCAATTGCACCCACGTCAAGCCCCCTTGTCGGTTGTGAGGCAATTAATAAATCTGGATTACGATCTACCTCTCTGCCGATAATCGCTTTTTGCTGATTACCTCCAGAAAGAGCGCGAGCTGGTGTATATTCACTTGGTGTTCGTACATCATATTCTTCTATTAATCTATTTGCTTGGTCATAAATCGCTTTCTTATTCATCAAACCTGTTTTCGAATAAGGCTGTTGGTAATAGGTTTGTAGTACCATATTTTCACCAATTGTAAAATCTAATACTAAGCCATGTTTATGGCGATCTTGCGGTATATGTCCAATACCTGATTCAGTTACTTTTCTTGTATTTAATTTAGTAATTTCTTTATTGTTTAACAGAATTAACCCTTTATCTACTTTTCTTAATCCTGCAATTGCTTCTACCAATTCTGTTTGTCCATTACCATCTACACCTGCAATACCGACAATTTCCCCTTTTCTGACTGTTAAGTTTAAATTGTCTACCACTGCGATATTGCGGGAATCTTTTACTGTAAGTGATTGTATTTCTAATGACGCTTCTTTCGGCTTAGCTTCTGTTTTTTCAGTTTTAAACGTGACTTCCCTACCAACCATTAAACTAGCTAATTCATCGGGATTTGTTTCAGATACATTTAATGTTCCGATTCCCTCACCTTTACGAATAACCGTTACTCGGTCACATACTTCCATAATTTCTTTTAGTTTATGAGTAATTAGAATGATAGATTTACCCTCTTTAATCAGCTTACCCATTATTTGAATAAGCTCTGCAATCTCCTGTGGCGTTAGCACTGCTGTAGGTTCATCGAATATTAGGATATCTGCTCCTCGATAAAGTGTTTTTAAAATTTCAACTCGCTGTTGCATTCCTACGGAAATATCTGCAATCTTTGCTTTTGGATCTACCGATAAACCATATTTTTTTGAAATTTCGCTAACTACTTTTTCCGCTTCTTTTAAATCAATTTTACCTTTTGAAGTGATCTCTTTGCCTAAAATAATATTTTCTGTTACTGTGAATTTATCAACTAGCATGAAATGTTGGTGAACCATCCCAATACCTAACTCATTGGCGACATTTGGATTCGTGATTTTTTCAATGTTTCCCCTGACTTTAATCTCCCCTTTTTCAGGTTGATAAAGACCAAATAAAACATTCATTAACGTTGATTTTCCTGCACCATTTTCTCCGAGGAGCGCATGAATTTCTCCTGGTTTAACTTGAAGTGTGATATTATTATTCGCTACAATACCCGGAAACTCTTTACGAATATTGAGCATTTCAATAACATATTCCACCCTCTCCACTCCTTACCCTTATGTAGTTAGAGGTCAGACCTCGCTTTTTATTTATGATTGATTTAACATCCATGAATGAAATTTTAGGCTTATTTTTAAAAACCTAATTGAAAAGGATAATTTGTGTACTTATTATTCTTTTCAATTAACCTTTTAAGTTAAAAAGGAATAAGAGATTTCAAGTCCCTTATTCCTTTCCTCATTACTCTGCTGTAAATGCCTTCGCTTCTTCTACTGATTGAGGAGGAGTAACTTCTCCACTCTTAATTTTTTCAATCCATTCGTTAACTTGTGTTTCAACTTCCGCTTTGCCAGCGAACTCTTCGTTGATTGGTGCCAAAGTCACACCATCTTCATCTAAACCGTAAACAGTAGTTTCGCCACCAGGGAAGTTCCCATCTTTTGCTTTAGTAGCGATATCTTGTACAGCAACGTCTACACGTTTCATAGCAGATGTAAGGATAATATTATGATCTCCGACTACCCCTTCTGCTGATTGGTCAGCGTCAACACCAATTGCCCAAAGTTCTCTCTCTGGATCTTTTCCTTTTAAGTCACGAGCTTCTTTGAATAATCCATTACCTGTTCCACCAGCCGCATGGAAGATGACATCAATGCCAGAGGCATACATCTTAGAGGCAATCGATTGACCAAGCTCTGCTTTGTCAAATGCACCTGAGTAATTGCTTTCTACTTTAATATCTGGATTTACAGCTCTAACACCTGCAATAAACCCTGCTTCAAAGCGTTCAATAACAGGGAGCTCCATCCCGCCGATAAAACCAACTGTATCCCCTTTTGTTGCATTTGCAGCAACGACACCAGCTAAGAAACCTGATTCTTGTTCTTTAAACATAATGCTAGCTACATTATCTGCCTCTACTTCTGAATCAATAATTGAAAATTGGCTATCTTTTTGTTGTTCGGCAATTTCAGCAATCGCATCATGCATCATCGCTCCAACACCAAACACTAAATTGAATTTTTGACGAGTTAAGTTATTTAAATTTGTTGCATAATCAGCATCAGATTGGGATTGAAGGTAAGTGTATCCACCTTTACCTTCTTCTAAGCCATTGTCTTCACCAAAAGCTTTAATCCCTTCCCATGCAGATTGGTTAAATGATTTATCATCTACGCCACCAACATCTGTTACCATTGCAACCGTGAATGACTCTTCTTTGTTGCCTTCTGAACTTGATCCTTTTTCGTTTTCTTCTGAAGAACCACATGCTCCTAAAATGGTACCTGCTGCTAGTGCAAAAGAAAGTACTAATCCAAGTTTACGTTTTTTCATTTTGCTCCCCCTTAAGGAATTGGTTTACATTAGTAGATGAGTATGATTGATTAGTTAATCCGTTTTCTAAGAACATGGAAGCTAAATTTGTCTGCTCTAAAATAGTTAACCGAGAGGAGTAATGGCTCGTCTTGTTCAGTGTAATGCATTTGCTTAAGAACAAGTAGAGCTGTCTCAGGACTACAGTCTAAAATAGGTGAGACCTTCTCGTGATAACCAATCGGTTCAATTTCAGAGACCGCATATGTAATTCTTCTGCCTGTTTTTTCTTCCAAATTTTCAAAAATAGATTCTTTTTCCCAAGAGATAGAGTCTGGAATATGCTTCGCCAACATTTTATCCAAGCAATGAACAACAGGTTCACCATTTGCCGTTCTTACCCGTTCTACTACTAAGATTTCTTCATCTGCTGAACAGGAAAAAAGTCTGATATCTTCCTCACTAGGACATTGCGTCTCTGAGCTAAGGAATATAGTCCCAGGTTGCATACCTGCTTGGGTAATCATATTAGTGATACTATTTAACTGTTCAATTCCTGATGTAAATAATGGCTTTGTATTTACAAACGTGCCGACACAGTGTCTACGAATAATGACATTTTCTTCTTCTAATATCCTTAATGCCTCTCTTAATGTCGCACGACTGACACCTAATTGTTTGGCAAGATCAAATTCTGAAGGTAATTTTTCTCTCTCTTTATAAATTCCTTTATCAATATCTTGCTTCAAACGATCAATTACTTGTAAATATAAATGGCGGCTATCTGACTTAATAGACATGCTGTGCTCCTCCAAATCCAAATCTCAAGACATCAGACCTCTGATGTTCAATCATCTCTACTAATCGAAAATACTATACCATTTTTCTAAATATAAAGAAACATATTTTTCAAAAAATGTCGAAAAAGATAGTGAAAAAAGTGAATATTTTTCACATTTGTTGACTCATAGTTGATGTCTTAAAGAGTTTTGTTTAATTATTTTCCCTTTCGTTATAGGCTTCTTATGATAAAAATCAAATGCTACTAAAATATTTTAGAAACCCTAAAAAAAGAATAGGTCATATTTATAATAAATATTAACCTATTCTTTGTACATACTTTCTTTCAATTGTTGATTAAAGCTGTGTTGCTAAAAAGCGTTAAATATATTTTTAAGAAGATGCCTCATCAACACTTTGGCTGACGAGTACTGTTCTTGGTTTACTTCCCTCATAAGGTCCAACGATTCCTCGCAGCTCCATTTCATCAATTAACCTCGCTGCTCGCGTATAACCGATACGGAACCTCCTTTGCAACATGGAAACAGAGGCTGTTTGCATTTCAATGACAAGCTCAACTGCTTCATCATATAATTTGTCATCAACTTCACTTGCTTGTGAATCTGGTAAATCATCGGGAATCATTTCTTCTTGATATTGCGCTTTTTGCTGACCGATGACAAAATCAACAATTTCTTCAACTTCATCATCCGATAAAAATGCGCCTTGCACCCGTATAGGTTTTGATGCGCCGACTGGCATAAATAACATATCGCCTCTTCCTAATAACTTCTCTGCTCCGCCCATGTCTAAAATCGTCCTTGAATCCGTCATAGAAGAAACAGCAAACGCAATTCTTGATGGAATATTTGCTTTAATCACACCCGTGATGACATCCACTGAAGGACGTTGAGTGGCAATGATAAGATGAATACCAGCTGCCCTAGCCATTTGTGCTAATCTAGTGATCGCATCCTCAACATCCGATGAAGCAACCATCATTAAGTCCGCTAACTCATCAACAATAACAACGATGTAAGGGAGTAGTGGTTGCTTAGCTTCCTCTGTTTTATTTTGCCTTTTTATAAATTCATTATAACCTTCTATGTTTCTTGTGCCTGTATGGGAGAATAATTCATATCTTCTCTCCATTTCGCTTACAACCTTTTTCAGTGCTTGAGAAGCTTTTTTGGCATTTGTCACAACAGGGGCTAATAAATGTGGGACCCCATTATATACATTAAGCTCTACCATTTTTGGATCAATCATCATCAATTTCACTTCATGAGGTTTCGCCCTCATTAAAATACTAGTAATAATGCCATTAATACAAACACTCTTCCCACTTCCTGTCGCTCCAGCGACGAGCAAATGCGGCATTTTATTCAACTCTGCTGTGACAGCTTCGCCAGTAATATCTCTTCCTAAACCAATTAATAGCTTTGAATCATTGCGATCTTTACCTTTAGGTTCAATGACCTCTCTTAAGGAAACCATCGCAACTTCTGAATTCGGTACCTCTATCCCGATAGCTGATTTTCCTGGAATTGGTGCCTCAATTCGGATATCTTTTGCTGCTAACGCAAGGGCTAAGTCATCACTTAAACTAACAATTTTACTTACTTTCACACCTACATCAGGATGTACTTCATATTTGGTTACTGCCGGTCCAAGATGAACTTGGGTTACTTTAGCTTTGACACCAAAGCTTTGGAAGGTTCTCTCAAGCTTTGCTGCATTATCATGAATAAGTTTATATTCACCGCTTTGGTCGGTGTGATTAGGTGCCTTTAATAATTTCATTGGTGGTAGTTTATAATCCTTATTTTCCACTTCTGTAAATGTAATCGGTGGTACAGTCTCATCTTGCTGCTCTTCGTCCTCCGGTTGACTCTCGCTTACCCCTTGTACCGGTACTGTACCATCTTGTTCTTGGTCATAAGCATTTTGAGAGAAACTAGAAATAATTGGTTCTTCTGGTGTACTGTCTTTATCCATTTCTTCTGAGCTGTTATGAATCGTTATTGCCGCCTCTTCTTGATTTTCTTTACTTCTTCTCGTACGAGGTTTAGCATTGCGCTTATTCTTTTTACTTACCCAACCTTTTACATCTTCAAGAAATGCTAGCCATTGTTTTTTTAGAAATTGAGCAAATGAAATGGTCATATCACCCATCGCAGGGCCAAAAGTTTTTCCTGTAATTAATATAATTCCTACGATAATCAAAAGAAATGCAATAATTTTTGAGCCTGCTTCATCAAATAAATAATAGAAAACAGCAAACATTAATGCTCCAATCATGCCCCCACCCAAATCTGAAGTGCTGGCTTGATTTGTCACCTCACCCCAGTAGAGACGCCATGTATTCATTATTACACTTGGGTCGGTAAATGCTCCCCCATTTGAAAGTAATTCAAATAACGTTACATGACTTAATAACAGAAGTGCACTAATAATGAAGTACATGCCCACTAATTTCATATGAAAGAGATCAGGTCTCTCCCTTTTCCACATTAGAAACCCTGCATAAATCACTAATCCAATTAAACAAAGCATGTACCATTCGCCGGTAAAAAACCTGAAAAAAAGTACGATTGCTCCACCTACTGCCCCTAATTTCGCTATCGCAATCACTGCTAATGCGAGCATCACTAGAGCAGTTAATTCATATTTTAAAGTTTGTCTCACTTGTTGCTTTTTTCGCGTTTTACGCTTCTTTTTTTTCGCCATTTTATCACCTGATTTATAAGTACTTGAATGATGCATGAAAGAAGAGAGCAGCCTTTTAGTGGCTGCTCTACGTTTGTTCATTTATTATAGCATAATTTCATCCATCTTTTGCTTAACTGAGGGTGATTTTTACTCCAGGTCCAATATTTTCATTCATGAAATCATTTGGGTCCGTACTCATTACTTGGATTACACGATATTCAGAACCACTAGTGAATTCCACTAGTAACGGGATACCTTCAAAGTTAACCACTTTTTGTTTCGCATATTCAGATGGTTCAGCTTGGTATATCCATTCACTTGGCATGGCTGTATATAATATCATTGTACAAGCCCCTCCTGCTGTTCATTGTTTTCAATTAACTCCTCAAGTTTTTTTAATGCTGGGCCAATACCACCTACTTCATTAATCAAACCAAACTCAACAGCATCAGCACCAATCACATTCGTTCCAATATCTCTTGTCAAATTTCCTTTAGCAAACATTAAGTCTTTAAACTTCTCTTCAGTAATCTGTGAGTGTTTTGTTACAAAGTTAATGACACGTTCTTGCATTTTATCTAAATACTCAAAAGTTTGTGGCACCCCAATCACTAAGCCAGTTAACCGAATGGGGTGAATGGTCATCGTTGCTGATTCAGCAATATAAGCATAATCACAAGATACGGCTATAGGTACACCTATTGAGTGTCCACCACCTAACACGATTGAAACTGTAGGCTTTGACAATGATGCCAACATTTCAGCAAGCGCTAACCCTGCTTCTACATCTCCCCCTACAGTATTTAATATTACTAACAAACCTTCTATTTTTGGATTTTGCTCAATGGCTACAATCTGAGGGATAAGATGTTCATATTTTGTTGTCTTATTTTGTGGCGGTAATTGTAAATGCCCTTCTATTTGTCCAACGATTGTCAAACAGTGAATTTTGGAATCTTGAGATAGTTGCGGTACATTTGTTTGACCTAATTGCTGTATCTTTTCCATTAAAGGCGATTGTTTATCTTCTTTAGGTTGTTGCTCTTGATCATTCCCATTCATTTCAAAATCCATAAGACTTCTCCCTTCAAACTTTTATATATTTAGTATGAACAGGGATGGGATTTTCATTCTATTAATGCACTTGGAAACGAAGATATCTATTATCGAAATCAAAATATAAGCAGGCAATCACGAATACGTAATTGCCTGCTTTTTTAGGACTCCATAATTATCGGTAAGATCATCGGACGACGTTTTGTTTTATCAAATAAGAACTGATTGAGACCTTCTCTCATATCTTGTTTGATACCTGACCAGTCAAAAGCTTCTTTCGATAGTTTTGCTTCAACAATTTCTTTTACCAATTTGCTTGCTTCAGCTAGTAATTCTTCAGATTCTCTCACATAAACAAAGCCTCTTGTAATTATTTCTGGTCCTGCTGAAATGATTTTTTGTTTTTTGTTTAACGTAACAACCACAAGTAATATCCCATCTTGAGATAATAATTTACGATCTCTAAGGACAATATTACCAACATCACCAACACCACTGCCATCAATTAATACATGTCCGGTTGGGATTTTCCCCACATTCTTCATGGTTCCTTTTGTTATTTCATATAATTCTCCCTTTTCAGGAATAAAAATAGCATCACTTTCCATACCAGTCGACTCAGCTACTTTTGCATGTGCCTTTAACATCCTGTATTCTCCATGAACAGGAAAGAAATATCTCGGATTCATTAAATTAATCATGAATTTAAGCTCTTCTTTGCTACCATGACTAGATGTATTAAAACTCCCTTTGCCTGAAACCACATGTGCTCCGCCCCTGAACAATACATCAACTGTTTTTGATAAATAAACTTCCGACCCTCTCAAAGGAGAAGCAAAGAATATCACATAATCTCCAGCTTGAATATGCACTTGACGGTGAGAGTTTTTCGCCATCTTATACAGCGCATCAATGGGCTCTCCTTGCGTACCTGTCACTAAATAAATGATTTCTTCATCTGCCAAGTTTTTCACATCGTTCATAGACACTATTACGTCTTCATAAATATCCAAAAACCCTAATCTGATGGCAATATCATATATTTTTTGCAAACTTCTTCCTACTATTGCTACTTTTCGGTTAGTCTGTTTCGCAGCGTCAAATACTTGTTGAATCCTGATTAACTCAGACGCAAATGTAGCCACTACGACTCTCCCTTTTGCTTGATAAAAATGCTTCACTAAATCATCTAATACTTCAGCTTCAGATTTTGTGTAGCCTGGTTTTTCTGCTTCTGTACTATCAGATAATAAGCACAAAACGCCATTTTCTCCGATTTTGGCCATTTTTCCAATTTCGGCTTTATAAAGTGGTCCAGCCGCTTGGTCAAATTTAAAATCCCCAGTGTAGACGATACTGCCTTGTGAGGTATGAATACATACCCCAACACTGTCTGGGATGCTATGATTTGTTTTAAAAAATGAAATTTCACAATGATCAAAGTGAAGTTCAGTATCACTATGTATTTCCACTAGTTTAGCTTTCCCTTTAAATCCTTGCTCTTTCATTTTTGCTTTTGCTAACGCAATTGTAAGCTTAGTTCCGTATACCGGTGCCTCAATTTGCCGAAGCAAATAAGATAAAGCTCCAATATGGTCTTCATGTCCATGGGTTAAAAATACTCCTTGCACACGATCTTTTTGTTGAATAAGATAGGTGAAATCTGGAATAACCGTATCAATTCCAAGCATTTCGTTCTCTGGAAGCATTAAACCTGCATCGATTACGAATAAATCCTCATCAACTTCAATTATGTACATATTCTTTCCTAATTCACCAACTCCACCTAGTGCTGCTAACTTGATGCTTTCGTTCTGTCTTTTCACTTATGTATCCTCCTATAGTTCATTCACCCGATCAAAATCAGTTATTCCCATTATACTTTAACTAAGAAAATAATAACAACCAAATTTATGCATTTTTGCGGTTATTAAGCAATTTATCCAGTTAAATTAAGTAATTAAACACTTTAGTGATTAAAGAAGACGGCACAAAAAGGATCGTTTTACTTTAACAAATACTCTCTTCTAAAAGCGATACCTAAATATCAAGTTTATAATCATTCAGTTAGTCTTGCTTTTAAAAAAAGAGAACCTAAAAGACTCAAGAAACGTGTAAATTTCCTTCATCCAGATTGATGTATTGGGTTTGGATTTAACAAGGACTAAATAGTAGTAATCAAAGATTTAAGTATCTCTAGTTCAGCTAGTGAGCGAAATCTTTTCCAGCCTGAGCTACTTATGTTTGCTCAATATGTTATATTTGTGAGATATACGAAGAGCCCCCTTTTTACTCCCCTATCCAGAGTATATATGTTATGGCATCACACAAAAAAACCTGAACAATTCATACCCAAGGTGGGAATGATCGCTCAGATTTTTTACTTACTTTTTAATAATGTCAATCAGTGAAGCTCTTTCTTGTTCAGAAAGTGGTACCATTGGTAAACGCACTGAACCGACATCAAGGCCTTTGACCTGCAAAGCGGTTTTAACTGGTACAGGACTTGGCGCTGCAAACATCGCTTCCATTATTGGTAGTAAGGTTTGGTGCAATTTTGCAGCCTCTTGATAGCGGCCATCTAAAAATGCTTGCACCATTTCTTGAATTTCAGAGCCGATTATATGTGAGGCCACTGATACAACACCTGCTCCACCAATGGATAAGACTGGTAAAGCTATACCATCGTCGCCACTATATAACAAGAAATCGTCATCTGTTTCAGCGATAATCTTCGTCATTGCATTAAGATCACCACTCGCTTCTTTCACAGAGACAATATTTTTAATCTTGGATAGTTCAATAATTGTTTCAGGTGCAATATTAACAGATGATCGACCTGGAATATTATATAACATAACAGGTAAATCTGTACTTGCTGCGATCGCTTTAAAATGCTCATATAAGCCTGCTTGGTTTGGCTTATTATAATAAGGAGCGACTAACATGATGGCATCTACACCAATTTCTGCTGCTTTTTTCGTTAATTCAATGGATGAGTAAGTATTATTGCTACCTGTACCGGCAATAACTGGCACGCGTCCATCCGTTACCTTCACTACATGTTTAAACAATGCGAGTTTTTCTTCTTTCGTTAACGTTGGTGATTCGCCTGTTGTTCCAGCAACAACAAGGGAATCTGTCCCATTCTCAATCAAATGATTAATCAACTGAGTTGTCTTTGCAAAATCAATATGCCCATTGATATCGAATGGCGTAACCATTGCTGTTGAAACTCTTCCGAATAAAACCATTTTTACACCTCTTTTTAATAATCACTTATATCATTTCTACTTGATCTTTTTCTAAATGAAAGGCATCATGGAGTGCATTGACTGCTTTCGGCAAATCTTCTTGTTCAACTAAAACCCAAATAGTCGTATGGCTATCTGCTGATTGCATAATTCTAATGCCTTGTTCCGAAAGTGCTGTTACAATTTTAGAGGCAACACCAGGTACACCTTGCATACCTGCACCGACAACTGAAACTTTCGCACAGCCTCTTTCCACTTTTGGTTCATGACCTAATCTATTTAAAATTTGTATCGCTTTATCGGTCATTTCCTCGGTCACTGTATAGGTTACTCCATGTGGATAAATATTAATGAAATCAACGCTAATGCCTTCTTTGGCCATTGCCTTAAAAACCTCTGATTGTAGGTCATACTGATTTTCTTTAGCAACCACTTTAATTTGCGTAATATTCGCTACATGTGCAATCCCGGTAACCGGTCTTTCTTTTATATCTGTTCCTCTACTTTGTTTCGTAACAGCCGTAACTAGCGTACCTAAACCGTCTGTATAAGTGGAACGGATACGAATGGGAATTTTTGATTGCATCGCGATTTCAACTGCTCGTGGATGAATAACCTTTGCACCTTGATAAGCCATATTGCAAACTTCCGTATAAGTTACGACATCCAAAGAACGTGCATTCTGTGCAATCCGCGGATCAGCTGTCATAATCCCTTCAACATCTGTGAATATATCAATCCACTCTGCATTAAGGGCAGAACCTAGCGCAGCTGCTGAAGTATCACTGCCGCCACGTCCAATCGTCGTTGTATCACCGTTTCTAGCTGATCCTTGGAAACCTGCAACGACAACAACATCATGTAATTCTAACTCGTTTTTTAAACGTTCACATTTCATATCAATAATTTTCGCATTCATATGATCATGATTTGTACGAAAACCAGCTTGCGCACCTGTTAATGCGGTCGCCGTTAGCTCATTTTCTATAAGCATATTCGTAAATACAACACTTGAAATCACTTCTCCACAAGATAGTAATAAGTCTGTTTCACGTTTATTGATTTTGGCAAGGGGCGCACCAACAAGTGATAATAACGTGTCTGTTGCATAAGGGTCTCCCTTTCTTCCCATTGCAGAAACAACAACTACCACTTTGAACCCTTCATGAACGGCATTTTTAATATGCCTTAATGCATGACTCCTGCCTTCTTCATTTTTTACCGATGTACCGCCAAATTTTTGAACGACGATTTTCATCTTAACACCTCGAGTAATTGCAATTTATTTCACTAACTTTAATTTAACAAGACTTTCTGCGATTTGTACAGAATTCCAGGCTGCACCTTTTAGTAGATTATCAGAAACGACCCACATATGGAACCCTTTTGGCTCATCTAAGTCATTGCGAATACGACCGACGAACACTTCTGATTTACCAACACAATCTGCTGGCATTGGATAAATTTGCTGTTCAGGGTCATCTTGTAGTTCTATACCTGGTGCGGTACTTAACAAAGCTTTTATATCCTTTGCGTTAATGCCTTCCTGATCAATCTCAAAATACACAGATTCAGAATGACCAGTTCCCACGGGTAGACGAACACAAGTCGCAGCTACTGGTAAAGAAGGCAGATGCATAATTTTTTTCGTTTCATTAATCATTTTCATTTCTTCAAATGTATAACCGTTATCAACAAATTTATCTATTTGAGGAATGGCGTTAAAAGCGATTTGATAATGCTTTTTATCACCCTTTACTGGCAATACTTCAGGCGTGTATGTTTGATTATCTAAAATCGCTCTTGTTTGCTCTTGCAATTCATCAATAGCTGCTTGCCCTGAGCCAGAGACTGCTTGATAAGTGGAGACAATCACTTTATTTAAACCAAATGCTTTTCTAATCGGTTCAAGTGCTACAACCATTTGAATGGTTGAACAATTGGGGTTGGCAATGATGCCGTTATGGTTATGCAAGTCTTCTTCATTTACTTCAGGTACGATAAGTGGAGTATTTTCATCCATACGGAATGCACTCGTATTATCAACCACAATTGCTCCTCTCTTTACCGCTTCTGGAGCTAATTGTTTGGATACACTTCCCCCTGCACTAAACAAAGCAATATCTACACCTTCAAAACTATCAGGTGTAGCTTCTTCTACAGTATATTCCTTGCCGTTATATTGAATCTTCTTCCCAGCTGAGCGAGACGAAGATAATACTTTCAATGTTGATATCGGAAAAGCACGCTCTTCCAATGTTTTTAACATTTGTTCACCTACTGCTCCTGTTGCTCCTACTACAGCTACATGGAAGTCTTTTTTCTCTGTCATAACCATTTCTCCTTCCGGCCAACATAATGATTGATATTTTTTAGTTTACCTTTCAGCTAACAAACAAGTGAGCGACTATCTTTCAGTCGTATTTCAGCTATGAGAGCGAGCTAGAGATAGTATACTAAGATTATTTTATATTTTATCATATTCCCGCATTAAAAAATAAAATTTTATGAGAAAACATGGCTTATCGCCAAGTCTACTGGCGAAAGCCGTCGTCTGCAAACATTCATCACTTAACGAAGGGAACTATGATAAATCTCGAACTTAGTTACCATCTTTGTATCTTTCTACAATGACTGGCTGAATCTGTTCACCATTTATTGCTTTCACTATTGTATCAGATAATGCTGTCATACGGGCGACCATTGAGTTCGGTTTCTTCACTGGGTCATCTTGCCCAAATGGGATAAAATAAATATTTTTTGTAGACATTAAACGCATGAGATTTGTGCCGTTTAAGCCTAGTGCATCATTAGTCGATATACCTAGTACGACTGGTTTTTCGTTCCTTAATGTCGCTTTGGCAGCCATAAGCACTGGAGAATCTGTCATAGCATTTGCAAATTTACTCATGGAGTTTCCTGTTAATGGGGCAACAACCATGCAATCTAATGGGATTTTCGGGCCTAATGGTTCTGCTTTTACAATAGAATCAATAACTTTATTCCCAGTCACTTCTTCTATTCTTTTAATCCAATCTTCTCCATCGCCAAATCTTGTCACCGTATTTTGAACTGTAAAAGTCACGACTGGTATTACTTCAGCTCCTGCCCCGACTAACTTCTCTATTTCCGGAAAAACGGCATCATATGTGCAATGCGACCCCGTTAAACCGAATCCTATTTTTTTCCCTTTTAAATTCATGATTGTTTATCCTCCCTTTCATCAAAATTAGCCAAAATCAATTGTGAAAGAACATTAGCTAAAATACGTCCCGCTGTTTTTGGTGCAACGATTCCTGGTAGGCCAGGTGCTAATAGAGCTTTTACCCCACGTTTCTCTGCGTATCTAAAGTCCGTACCACCTGGTTTAGAAGCTAAATCAATAATGAGGGTATGAACTGGCATTTTCGCTATTACTGATGCCACCACGACTTGTACGGGAATTGTATTAATGCATATATCTGCATCCACAACGGCTTCTTCAATATCACTCAAATGAAAAGGCGTAAGACCCATTTCAGTTATTCTTGCTATATGCTCGCTTTTTCTAGCTCCTACTTTCACTTTAGCTCCTAAAGCATGAAATGCACGGGCTATACTCATTCCTGTTCTTCCAAGTCCTAATACAGTCACATTTGATCCGTGAATTGTAAAATCAGTATGTTGAATGGCCATCATTAATGCACCTTCAACAGTGGGGATTGAATTGTATATTGCGACATCATCACGATTAAATAATTGAACAACCTCACGATCTGCTTTGGTTGTAATTTCTTGAAGATAAGGAGGATTAATACCAGAATAAATTTTACAATGTTGCGGTGTTTTCTTTAAGATTTCTTCATTTATCGTAATTTTTTCATTAGAGAAAATTGTATCAATCTGTCCATCCACCCCAGCCCCAGGCACTGGCAATATAATGGCGTCAATGCATGTAAAGTCAACTTCATCTATCTTCTCCTTTACTGCACCAGAAAAAGCGTGGTCAAGCTGTTCAAAACCAATTAAATATAATTTTGCATCCAATTCTGTCAGCTTACGAATGACCTCAAGCTGCCTTGCATCTCCACCGATCACTGCAATTTGTAATCCTGTCAGCATGCAACACTCACCTTCTTTTAAAGAACTTTTTATGTTCTTTTACTCAATTACTTCAACATCTTATGTAGAAATGACCTATTCGGTGAGTTCTCTAACAAAGAATAGACGCTAAGTTTGAACCTTTGTTTTGAAGAGAAGATTGATAAGGAGTGAAGGACGAAACTCCTACCATTAAAAAAGCATTTTAAATAGGAAAAGTGATTAAATCGTGAGGTAGCGACTCATCTTTATTCACATACAATAAAATGCTAAGTGAGGAGGAAATGAAATGAAAAACATAACTGATTCAAGATTTATTACAACTGACGATCCGCAATCTCAGCAGTTCGTCTTCCAGTTACCTAAGGAATGGGAAACAAGACCCTATGAATATGAATGGGCAAAAAATTTTGCAGACAAAAATGAAATTGTTCTCGATGCAGCCTGTGGATTGGGGCATCCTTTAAAGTTTTATTTAAGTGAGATATGCAAACACACTTTTGCCTGTGATATCGATGAGAGATTATTAGACAGTAAAGCCATTTTTTTAGATATGAAGGAAACATATACACATGACGATATACAAGAAGAAAATGTACAACGTTTAATAAACAACGTATCTATGAATTGCTGTTCCTTAACTGATTTACCATACAGTGGGCAATTATTTGATAAAATCTTTTGTATTTCCGTTATTGAACATTTAAGTAGTGAGGATATATATAAAAGCCTTGTAGAGTTTAAACGTGTATTAAAAGAGGATGGACTCATTATTTTAACTTGTGACTATCCTACCATCGATTTAGACATGTTCAATCGTATGATTCACGAAGCTGGATTAACCTTTTTTGATCATGTGACCTTCACCCGACCTTCTAATGTCCTCACATCAACCATATGGGGAGAATTAAATTGTTTTCGTGCGGTGTTAAAAAAGAAAAAAGGCTAAAGAAAATATATGTTTATAATAAAAAAGAACAATTTCCTATCTTTACAAACGGGAAATTGTTCTCTTTTATTTATAGCCCTTGAGGTAACTCACCATCTGGACTAATTAAGGCTAATGAATAGTCATCTGTAAAGATCTTTTTCGCCATTTCATTGACTTCATCCATTGATACTTCATCAATTTCTTCAATAATTTTATCTAATGTACGATGAGATCCAAGCAATAGCTCATTTTTGCCGTTACGGCTCATGCGACTATTTGTACTTTCTAAACTTAGCATTAAGCCACCTTTTAATTGCTCTTTACTATTGACTAATTCTTTTTCTGTTATTCCGTTTCGTTTTAAAACGTCTAATGTGTTCTGAATCGTTTCGAAAAGAACATTCATTTGTTTCGCACCGGTACCGCCATATATTGTAACCAAACCACTATCTTTAAAAGAAGAGTGATAAGAAAACACAGAGTATGCGAGCCCTTTATCTTCCCTCACATCTTGGAATAAGCGACTACTCATGCTACCACCAAGAATATTATTTAGAACGATCAACTGATACATATCATCATGACCAACGGGAAGTCCGTTAAACCCTAAACAAAGATGCGCTTGTTCTGTTTCTTTCTTTCTGGCGATCTTATTATTGTGAAAAGTAGGTACTGTTTCGTTTACTGCCGGACTACCACCTGTATATGTACCAAAATGGGACTCTACTTCTTGAATAAATGATTCAGGCACATTACCTGCAATGGAGATGACGACATTCTCAGGTATATAGTGATTATGCATATAGTCTCTTAATGTGTCCCCGTTAAACGTTTCTAGTGTTTCTTCCGTTCCGAGTATCGGGTACCCCAATGAATGACTTTCATATACACCCTTACTTAAAACATCATGGACAATATCATCCGGTGTATCTTCATACATTTTAATTTCTTCATAGACAACATTTTTCTCTTTTTTCAACTCTTCGTTATCGAAGGAAGAGTTGAAAAACATATCTGCTAGTACATCTAATGCAAATGAGGCGTGAGTATCCAGTACTTTTGCGTAATAGCATGTATATTCTTTTGATGTGAAAGCGTTCACTTGTCCACCAATACTATCAAAAGACTCCGCTATTTCTCTAGCTGTTTTTGACTCTGTACCTTTAAAAATCATATGTTCAAGAAAGTGGGAAATCCCATTATTCTCTTTATCTTCATTTCTTGATCCTGTTCCAATCCAAACGCCAATGGCAACAGAGCGGACAGTCGGAATATTTTCTAATACGATTCTTGTTCCATTTTTGCAAGTATATCTTTTAATCAAGCATGCTCCTCCTGTTCTGTTTGCAAGCTGTCTTTTTTCGAATGATACGGAATGCTTTTTCAAAACAACTGTTTATCATTCATAAGAAAAAAAGACTCATGATGGTAGAATAACATAAGTGTATCTATAGTTGCTATTTTTTGCAAAATCTCGCTTGTTATTTTTTCGGCTTTTCGTGTGATCCGATTCTTTCCTCTGATAATAAGGATGTCACTGTCCCAATTTGTAAGTCTTTGTCTTTAATCCCTACAATCATTCTATCCAGTGCATTTGCTGTTGATTCTGTTGGATGCATTAAGACCATTGAACCATTTTCTACTTTATTGACTACACGATTAATAATCGTTTCAGGTGATGGTTTTTGCCAATCTATCGTATCGACAGTCCACATCACAGTAAGTAGTCCTTGCCCACTAGCAATGTCGACGGTTTGATTACGATAACTACCACTTGGGGGGGCAAACCATTTCACTTTTTGTTCAGTCGTCGCCTCTATGACTTCGTTAGTTTTCACAATTTCTTCTTTCGTTTTTTGATCAGAAGCAACTTTTAAATCAGGATGCGTATAAGAATGATTGCCAATTTCGTGCCCTGCGGCAACAATCATTTTTGCTAAATCAGGATTATTTTGCGTCCATCTTCCTTCTAAAAAAAACGTTGCTTTTACATTATGTTTCTTTAATGTTTCCAACATTTTAGGAAGATACTCATTTCCCCATGCTACATTAATTAATAAACTAACCATCGGCTTGTCTGGATGGCCCTTATAAATCGGTGAAGGTTCTAAATCTTCTAGATGGATTTTTGGTTTAACTTCGGTAAATACGAGTTTCTCTTTATCAAAGGATCCGTCCTTTTTCATCTTTTTATAAGATGCATTCACATCAACCTTTAGTCCATTTAATCCTGGAATCGCCTTCCATACTTTATCTATAACAGCATCCTTGGCAGGGACTTCAAACGTCTTCGCTTGCTCCTTTATTTCTATTAAAAGCGGATCATCTACTTTACTTACCGATATGCTTTCATTTAGTGCTAAAGACATATATTGATCTGTTAACGGGTTCGCAACGATTAAAAATCCACTAATGACTATTACCAGCGTGTATCCAATTTTTCTCATAACACCAGCCTCCCTCTTCATTAAAATATGTTAAAGGAGGACAAGGTAGAACAGTTTAACTATTCGATAAAGCGCTTACATAATAACAATCCCCTTCGACAAGTAAAAGAAACAAGCCGAGGGCTCACTTAAAATATACATCATCATTTTATATTCTAACAAAAAAAGAAAGAAAAAAATCAGGGGACAACCCTGACTTTCTTACAAATTTATTTATTCTCAGCTTTTTCTTTTTGTTCACGCTGCTCTTTTAATACAGCTTTACGAGAAAGGTTCACTCTACCTTGTTTATCGATTTCCGTCACTTTTACAAGGACTTCATCACCTATTGAAAGCACATCTTCGACTTTTCCTACGCGCTCTTCAGCTAGTTCAGAAATATGAACAAGTCCATCTTTCCCATTAAAGATCTCTACGAAAGCACCAAATTTCTCAATGCGCTTCACTTTACCCAAATACATTTGTCCAACTTCTACTTCACGAACGATATCTTCAATGATTTTCTTCGCTTTTTGGTTCATTGCTTCATCGATCGAAGAAATAAATACTGTACCATCTTGTTCGATATCAATTTTTACGCCCGTTTCTTCAATGATTTTATTGATTTGTTTTCCACTTGGCCCAATAACATCACGGATTTTATCTGGGTTAATTGACATCATTAAGATTTTCGGTGCATATTGTGAAAGCTCTTTATTAGGTTGAGCAATCGTTGCTAGCATGGAATCAAGAATCTGCATTCTACCGATTTTTGCTTGTTGTAATGCTTCTTCTAAAATTTCTCTAGAAAGACCATCGATTTTAATATCCATTTGTAGTGCTGTGACGCCTTTACTTGTACCTGCTACTTTAAAGTCCATATCACCTAAGTGATCTTCCATTCCTTGAATATCGGTTAGAATAGAGTAATAATCACCTGATTTGATAAGACCCATCGCAATACCAGCAACTGGCGCTTTAATTGGTACCCCAGCATCCATCATTGCTAAAGTACTTGCACAGATACTTGCTTGTGAAGTGGAACCATTAGATTCCAACACTTCAGAAACAAGTCGAATCGTATAAGGGAAATCCTTTTCTGATGGAATAATTGGCTCTAAAGCTCTTTCTCCTAAAGCACCGTGTCCGATTTCACGACGACCAGGTCCTCTCATCGGGCCAGTTTCACCAACACTGAAATTCGGAAAATTATAATGGTGCATAAAACGTTTTTCTTCTTCAATGCCAAGACCATCTAGAATTTGTACATCACCAAGCGCACCTAATGTACAAATGCTCAACGCTTGTGTTTGACCACGTGTAAACAGTCCTGATCCATGTGTACGTGGAAGTAAGTCAATCTCAGATGATAGCGGACGAATTTCCTCTAGTCCACGCCCATCAGGTCTTACTTTATCTTCAGTAATTAAGCGGCGTACTTCTTGTTTAACAATTTTATCAAGTACTTGCTTTACTTGTTTAAGATAGTCATCATCGACTTCTTGCTCTTCAAAATGGGTAATCACTTTATCTTTGACAACTTTAATGGCCGCTTCTCTAGCATGTTTTTCTTGAACTTGAATAGCAGGAATCATATCCGCTTCACACATAGAGCGCACAGTTGCATTAATCTCTTCATCGACTTGATAAAGCGTAACTTCCATCTTGTCTTTACCAATTTCTTCAGCAATCTTCTCTTGGAAGGCAATTAATCGTTTAATCTCATCATGACCAAACATAATTGCTTCAAGCATCGTTTCTTCAGGAACTTCTTCTGCCCCTGCTTCTACCATGTTAATCGCATCTTTCGTACCAGCAACGACTAAATGAATATCACTTTTTTCTGTTTGTTCTACAGAAGGGTTAATGATAAATTCATTGTTTACTCTGCCAACAGTTACACCTGCAATTGGACCGGCAAACGGAATATCAGAAACACTTAATGCAAGAGATGACCCAAACATTGCCGCCATTTCCGAAGAACAATCTTGGTCGACACTCATAACCATACTGACAACTTGAACATCGTTACGGAAACCATCCGGGAAAAGTGGTCGAATTGGTCTATCAATTAATCGGCTAGCTAGAATGGCTCTTTCACTTGGACGACCTTCACGTTTAATAAAGCCGCCAGGTATTTTACCGACTGCGTATAATCTTTCCTCATAGTTCACAGTAAGTGGAAAGAAATCTAAGTTCTTCGGTTCTTTTGATGCTGTTGCTGTACTTAGTACAGCTGTATCACCATAGCGAACCAAAACAGCACCGTTTGCTTGCTTTGCTAATTGTCCGATTTCAACAGACAACTTGCGTCCAGCCCAATCTATGCTGTAGGTATGCTTATCTTGTCCCATATTTGTACCCCTCTCTACCATTTCACTTACAAAATCATATATACTAAAGCAAAATGCCATGACATATTTTCATCATTAATACTATTATGCACACTTTTTCAAATATATAAAATAACAAAATTTTATGTAGAATAGCGTTTTTAGGCTAATAAAAAAGCGGGAAAAAATCCCGCTTCTTCAAATAAGAAGACAAGCTTCTTATTATCGACGTAAACCAAGCTTATTGATTAACTCACGGTAACGTTGTACATCTTTGTTACGAAGGTAAGTTAATAGGTTACGACGTTTACCTACCATTTTTAATAGACCACGACGAGAGTGGTGATCTTTCTTATGAGTACGTAAATGTTCGTTCAAATTGTTGATTTCTTCTGTAAGGACAGCGATTTGAACTTCTGGAGAACCAGTATCATTTTCATGAGTTTTGTACTCACTGATAAGTTCATTTTTACGATCTTTAGTGATAGCCATCCGATTCACCTCCTAAAATTTCAATCCCCTGTTACTGAGCAAGCGTCGGTGACTCGACTTGCCAAGCAAAGGTTCATCAATCAATACGTTTATAAGAATACAACTTTTTTAAACAAAATGCAAGAATTAACCGTTGTTTTTTGCAAAATAATCGAGTGTTGCTTGCTTATCCTTAGCAATTTGCTCAATTAATGCTTCAATTCCATTAAACTTCCGTTCATCTCTAATATGTTGATGCCACTCTACTTCAACCTCTTCACCATATATATCTTGATCGAAATCAAAAATATGGACTTCAATAGAAGGGGTCTTTAAGTCATCATGGAAAGTTGGCTTATAGCCTAAATTACAGACCCCTTTACGCCATTTTCCTTGAACAAAAATTTTTACAGCGTATACACCTGTAGGTGGGGTGATGAAATCTTCGCTAACAGCAACATTTGCTGTTGGAAAACCTAATTGTCTCCCCCTTTGATCACCTTGCACGACCGGACCACTAACTGTATAGTATCTTCCCAAAAGCGGAGGGATTTTTTCAACGCTCCCCTCTTTTAAGTAAGTCCTAATGAGGGAGGAACTAATCTTGGCATTGTCTCTTTTTAACTGTGGAATCGTGGTTGTAGAGAAATACCCTTTAGCATGTGTCTTTATCGTATCCATAGTGCCTTTACCGAATTTACCATACGTATAATCGAATCCAGCAGATACATGAGAAACATTTAAATCAATAATATACTGATCGATAAAAGCTTCTGGATCTAGATTAGCAAATGCTTTAGAAAAGTGCACAATAAATAAATAATCAATGCCTAACTGTGCAACAATCTTGATTTTTTCATTTATCGGTGTGATGTATCTAATTTGTTCTTGTGGATCACCTAATACAGCTGATGGATGAGGGTCAAATGTCATTACGGCACTTTTCAACCCTAGTTCAGCTGCCTTCTCCTTTGCATTTTGCATCACTTTCTGGTGACCAAGATGAACACCGTCAAAAAAGCCCAATGCCATTGAAAGAGGTGGCCAGCTATCTTTACTGTGGTTATGTGGATGTACTATTTTTATAACTTCCATGATCATTCACCTTTTTATATTGTTTAAACATGAAGATAGGCATAGAACGTCTATTTTATGTAAAAGAACGTTTACCTTTACCCTATTCACCTATGTATAGAACTTTAGTTGGCTTTATTATACCTGGTTTATCAGGATGATGGATATACAAGGCCAACGCTTGATTGTTCACAGTCTCCATTACAATAGGACCAGATACACTCTCAAGTTCTTCAGGAGTAGGAAGAACTGCGCCATTCTTCACTTTCATTGCTACTTTATCATTTATTTGATATTTCGGCAAATAGCTAATCCCCCATTCTAACGGTTTGAGCACATCAGCTATTCTTCCCTCGTTCATCACTTCCTCCACTTGTGGTAATGTCAAACAATCCTCAATGGTAAAGTCTGCAGACCGGATGCGAGTTAAATCAGACATATGGGCAGGATAACCAAGAAGTTCACCCATCATAACTGCTAAGGTTCTAATATATGTTCCTTTTCCACAAGCAACACGAAAACGAAAAGTAATCTGTTCCCCATTATATACTTCCTGCTCATTTAGCAATGTGATACGATCAATGCGCACTTTTCTACTTGGCCGCTCCACTTCTTGCCCTAGTCGTGCATATTCATAAAGTCTTTTACCATTCACTTTAACAGCAGAATACATTGGTGGTGTTTGGACAATCTCTCCAGTTAATTGCTGGAACACCGCGATAATCTCTTCTCGAGTAATCGGTTTATCTACCTTCTTCTCTTCAACCACTTCGCCTGAGGCATCTTCTGTCGTTGTCGAGAAACCTATTGTGACCTCTCCTTCATACTCTTTACCTGCATCCGTAATATATTCGGCAACCTTCGTAGCCCGTCCAATACAAATAGGTAATACGCCAGTGACTTCAGGGTCCAATGTTCCTGTGTGACCCACCTTTTTCGTTTTTAGAATCTTGCGTAACTTAAATACACAGTCATGAGAAGTCATTCCTTTTGGCTTTAATAAAGGTAATATTCCTTCCATTTTGTACGCCCCCTTTCACTAAAATTCAAATTAAGGTGAAATAAATACGGATAGACAAACGTCTATCCGCCAATCATTATTTATTCCTTATCTTTGGATTGACCGTCATCTTGAATTTGATGAAGGAGTGTTTCAATACGATTACCGTAATCGATTGATTCGTCAAACTCAAAAGTGATTTCAGGGGTTTTTCTCAAACGTATTCTCTGACCGATTTCTGAACGGATAAACCCTTTAGCTTTAGCCAATCCTCTCAATGTATCTTCTCTTTGTTCTTCATTACCGAGAACAGAAATATAGACAGTAGCTTGTTGTAAATCACCTGTCACATGAACATCTGTTACTGTTACAAATCCCACTCGTGGGTCTTTAATTTTTCGACCGATAATTTCTCCGAGCTCTTTTTTCATTTGCTCGCCAACTCTATTTGATCTTAGGCTCAATTGTTACACCTCTTTTTCAAAGCCATTCAATGTCTGTAATTGTCCGCTCAATCTCAGGAAAAGAATCAATTAATTTAAGCGCATTTGAAAGCTCCCACTCAACGGCCTGCTTACTTGAAGCTACAGCAGTTATGGCAATTTGTGTATGTTGCCATGTATCTTGAAACCCAACTTCTGCAACAGAAATGTTAAACTTCTGTTGCAGACGAGTGAGGATTCGCTGTAATACACTTCTCTTTTCCTTTAATGAACGAGCATCATATATCATACACTCACACGAAACCAAACCTACAATCATTTACGCTCAATTTCTTGCATAATATAAGCTTCAATGATGTCGCCTTCTTTGACATCATTGTAGTTCTTAATTGTAATACCACATTCGTAATTTGTTGCTACCTCTTTCGCGTCATCTTTGAAGCGTTTTAACGCATCAATTTCACCTTCGAAAATAACAACGCCGTCTCTAATTAGGCGGATACCAGAATCTCTTGTGATTTTACCTTCCGTAACATAAGAACCGGCAATTGTACCAATTTTTGATACTTTAAATGTTTGACGGACTTCTGCTTGACCAATAATTTTTTCTTCAAACTCTGGGTCTAGCATCCCTTTCATTGCTAATTCAATTTCTTCAATTACGTTATAAATGATACGGTGTAGACGAATATCAACATCTTCTGCTTCAGCCGCACGTTTTGCATTCGTATCAGGTCTTACGTTAAAGCCGATGACAATTGCGTTAAATGCAGCAGCAAGCGTAATATCTGATTCATTAATGGCACCCGCACCTGTATGAAGAATACGTACTTTTACGCCTTCTACATCGATCTTATTTAATGCGGAAGTTAGGGCTTCAGCTGAACCTTGAACATCAGCTTTTACAACGATGTTTATGTCCTTCATTTCCCCTTCTTTCATATGCTCAAATAAGTTATCAAGGCTAACACGAGATTTCTCAGATCTTTGTGCTTGTAGAGCTAATTGTGCACGTGCTTCCCCTACTTGGCGCGCAGATTTCTCGTCTTCTAGAACAGCAAACCTGTCACCTGCTTGAGGGACATCATTCAATCCTGTAATTTCTACAGGAGTAGATGGTCCTGCAGTCTTTACTCGACGCCCAAGGTCATTAACCATCGCACGTACGCGACCAAATGTATTACCGACAACAATCGGATCACCAACCTTCAATGTTCCGTTTTGTACAAGTAAAGTGGCTACTGATCCTCTACCTTTATCAAGCTGTGCTTCTATAACTGTTCCGACAGCATTGCGATTAGGGTTCGCCTTATATTCTTCTACTTCACCAACAAGGAGAATCATTTCTAACAACTCATCGATACCGTCACCTTTAATGGCTGAAATCGGTACAAAGATTGTATCTCCGCCCCATGCTTCAGGAACTAATCCATGTTCTGTTAGCTCTTGCATTACACGGTCAGGATTTGCCGCTTCTTTATCCATTTTATTAACAGCAACAATAATAGGTACCTCAGCAGCTTTAGCGTGGTTAATTGCTTCAATTGTCTGCGGCATCACACCATCATCCGCTGCAACAACTAAAATTGTAATATCAGTTATTTTCGCTCCACGGGCACGCATTGTTGTAAATGCCGCGTGACCAGGTGTATCTAGAAATGTAATCTTCTTACCTTTATCTTCTACTTGATAGGCACCAATATGCTGTGTAATTCCACCAGCTTCGCCAGCAGTTACCTTTGTGTGACGAATGGAATCAAGTAATGTCGTTTTACCATGGTCAACGTGACCCATAATCGTTACAACAGATGGACGTTCCTCAAGATTAGTCTCTTCATCTTCAGTGAAATATGCTTCTAAATCTGTCACATCTACTAATACTTCTTCTTCTACATCAACACCATATTCGCCTGCAATTAACTCAATGGAATCTTTATCTAGTTCTTGGTTAATTGTTGCCATCACACCAAGCATAAATAGCTTTTTAATGATTTCTGAAGGCTCTCTATGGAGCTTCTTAGCAAGCTCACCAACTGTTAGTGATTCAGTAAAAGTGATTTTCTCTGGTAATTCTTTTACTTTTTTAGGTGCTGGTGGTTGAGGTGGCTTCTGCCCTTTATTCTTTGGTTTATTTTTTTGATTATTATTGCGATTAGGTTTTTGATTCTTATTATTATTATTATTGTTATTTGGCTTATTTCTATTGCCTTTTGGTGCACCTGCTGGTTTATTTTTCTGATTGTTTGCAGGTTGTGCTTGCGCTGATTGTTGTTTTTGTGGTTGTTTCTCTTCTTGCTTATTGTAAATACCGTCTAATTTTGTTACTTCACCTGGTTCTAATGTTGTCATATGATTCGAAACCTCTATATTCATTTCCTTTAATTTCGTAATTACATCTTTACTAGATAGATTATGTTTTTTAGCATATTCGTAAACGCGAATTTTACTCATGCTTTCACCCCCGCTAGAATTAATCGAGCAACGTTAATAGCTTTTTGGCGAATCCAGCGTCTAAAACAGCCACCACTACTCTTGCTTCCTTGCCAATTGCTTGCCCTAACAATTCTCTGTCTGGGACAATCTTATAAGGAACAGCATAAGATTTACATTTGTCTGTTA
Organism: Cytobacillus sp. FSL R7-0696; assembly: GCF_038006865.1. Lineage (NCBI taxonomy): Bacteria > Bacillati > Bacillota > Bacilli > Caryophanales > Bacillaceae > Cytobacillus > Cytobacillus sp. FSL R7-0696. Next base: position 4,405,699 of record NZ_JBBOWA010000001.1, read on the forward strand.
CTTTTTTTGTCGTATTAGCAGAAGCATCTGCAGACAACAAAACCAGCTTCGCTTTCCCTTTTCTAATATCGCTTATAGAAAGCTCTTCACCTGAAGTGATTTTACGCGCTCGATTGGCCAAGCCAAGTAATGACATCCATTTTCTCTCATTCATTTTGGACGGTCATTTCTCCTTTTCAATAAGATCTAAAAGTTCGTTATATATGTCCTCATCCACTTGTACATCTAGATGACTAGCTAAAATATTTTTCTTTTTTGCAAGTAAGATGGCTTCCTTACTTTTTGTAAGATACGCTCCGCGACCGGATTTCTTACCTGTAACATCAACCGAAACTTCGCCTTCTTTTGAGCGAACAATGCGTACGAGTGATTTCTTCGGCATCATTTCCCCCGTCGCTATACATTTTCTCATCGGAATTTTTCTGCTTTTGTTCACCAGCCATTCACCTCTTATTCCTTGTCTTCAGGGAATGTAAAATCTTCATCTTCATCATCTTGATGATAGCTTAAAAGAGCTTCATCTCTTGGATATGTGCCGGCTTCTCTTGCTTCTGTCTCTGATTTAATATCAATTTTCCAACCAGTAAGCTTCGCCGCAAGTCTTGCATTTTGTCCACGTTTCCCAATAGCTAGCGATAGTTGATAATCTGGAACAACAACCGTTGTCGCTTTGTCCTCTTCATTTACTACAACATCTAACACTTTAGAAGGACTTAATGCATTGGCTACAAAGACAACTGGATCACTAGACCACTTCACAATGTCAATTTTTTCACCTTTTAACTCATTAACAACGGCTTGCACACGTGTACCTTTAGGTCCAACACATGAACCAACTGGATCTACCTCTGGATTATCAGAATGTACAGAGATTTTTGAGCGATCTCCCGCTTCACGCGCAACAGATTTTAATTCAACAGTACCGTCATAAATTTCTGGTACTTCAATTTCAAAAAGACGTTTTAAAAGTCCTGGATGTGTTCTAGAAACATAAATTTGTGGACCTTTTGTTGTTTTTTCGACTTTTGTAATAAACACTTTAATACGATCATGTGGGCGATACTGTTCACTAGGCATCTGTTCACTTACAGGTAAAATCGCTTCAATCTTACCAAGACTAACGTAAATAAATTTTGCGTCTTGTCTTTGGACAATGCCTGTCATGATATCTTCTTCTCGATCAATGAATTCAGAATAAATAATGCCTCTTTCTGCTTCACGAACACGTTGAGTAACGACTTGTTTGGCTGTTTGTGCAGCAATTCTACCAAAATCTTTTGGCGTTACTTCCATTTCTACAATATCTTCAACCGTATAGTTAGGATTAATCTTGCGTGCATCTTCGATAGAAATCTCTAATCTTGGATCAAACACTTCATCAACGACTTCTTTGCGGGCAAATACTTTCATAGTGCCACTACCCAAATTTAAATCAATACGGACATTTTGTGCTTGATTAAAGTTTCTACGATAAGCAGACACTAACGCGGCTTCCATTGCATCAATAATGACATCTCGTGAAATTCCTTTTTCCTTTTCAAGCAAAATAAGAGCATCTAATAATTCACTGCTCATGTGATTCATATCCCCCTTTAAATAAGTTGCGTTACGCCAATTGCTTTATGAGAAGACAATAGCTAAGCGAGCTTTTGCGATTTTTTCATACGGTAATTCTACCGTTTTCTTTCTTGTTTTAACTTTCATTTCAACTTTTACGATATGGCCATCGAAGTCTGTTAGTACACCTTCAAATGTTTTCTCTCCATCTATTGGTTCATACGTTTTTATAAATACGTTTTTACCAATTGCTTTCATGAAATCTTGTTCTTTTTTTAGAGGGCGTTCCGCTCCTGGTGAAGAGACCTCAAGGAAATAGTTATAAGGAATTGGGTCAATTTCATCTAATTTCTCACTTAAGCGTTCACTAACTACTCCACACTCTTCTATATCAACGCCTGTCTCTTTATCAATAAAGACACGAAGAAACCAGTCTTTTCCTTCCTTCACATATTCGATCTCAACTAATTCCAACTGAAGATCGCTCAAAATAGGAGTGACTAATTGTTCAACTTCTTCAGTCACTTTACTCATCTTTATCCCTCCTTCTAGCAAGATGCCTATTCATTATAAATGTAGCAGCAAACACTAGAGTTGCTGCTAATCGAGATATACCGGATCATCTTAGTAACCGATGAAAATTTTGGTTAATAACAAGACGAAAGAGTGGGTTGCCCCACTCTTGTTTGCGAAGATATCCGTTAGTATTTCCAATAAAACTATACCATAACCATAATTTTTATGCAAATGGAATAGCTGTAAAAGCGACTTAGAACAAACTTAACTGATTTTGGTCTGGTAATTCTTCTAAACAACCATGATTATTTAAGTACTCGATAATTGTTTTAGATACCTTACCTCTTTGCTGAAGATCTTCCTTCGATAGGAAGTCCCCTTCTCCTCTTGCTTTTACAATATTCAGTGCTGCATTCGTACCTAATCCTGGTATAGAGTTGAACGGCGGAATCAGTGTATTACCTTCAATAATAAAGTCACTTGCACTGGATTTATACAAATCAACTTTTTGGAAACTATATCCTCTTTCATTCATTTCAAGCGCTAACTCCATTACAGTCAGCAAGTTTTTTTCTTTTGTAGAAGCATCTAAGCCTTTCGCATTGATTTCTTCAATTTTTGCTCGGATCGCCTGTGAGCCTTTTACCATCGCATCTATATCAAAATCTTCTGCACGAACGGTAAAATAAGCTGCATAATATAAAAGCGCATGATGAACTTTAAAGTAGGCAATACGTACCGCCATTAAGACATAGGCAGCGGCATGGGCTTTAGGGAACATATATTTTATCTTTAAGCAAGAGTCAATATACCACTCAGGTACTTCATTCTTCCTCATTTCCGCTTCCATCTCTTCTGTCAGCCCTTTTCCTTTTCGGACTGATTCCATGATTTTAAAAGCGAAAGCCGGTTCTAAGCCTTGATAAATTAAATACACCATAATATCATCACGACATCCAATAACTTCACTTAATGTGCATGTATTGTTATGAATTAACTCTTGGGCATTGCCGAGCCATACGTCAGTTCCATGTGAAAGACCTGAAATTTGAACAAGCTCAGAAAATGTCGTTGGTTTCGTATCTTCTAGCATTTGCCGAACAAACCTTGTTCCAAACTCTGGAATACCAAATGTCCCCGTTTTACACATAATTTGCTCTTCTGAAACGCCTAACGATTCCGTTCCACTGAAAATCTTCATTACTTCTGGATCATCGGTTGGAATGGTCTTCGGATCAATCCCACTTAAATCTTGCAACATCCTAATAACAGTGGGATCATCATGACCAAGTATATCTAGCTTCAACACATTATCATGAATGGAATGGAAGTCAAAATGAGTTGTTTTCCATTCTGAATTACGATCATCAGCCGGAAACTGGATAGGTGAAAAATCATAAATATCCATATAATCAGGAACAACAATAATGCCGCCTGGATGTTGCCCAGTTGTTCGCTTAACACCGGTACAACCAGAAGCTAAGCGATCAATTTCTGCGCCTCTAATTTGAAGATTATTATCATTTTGATACGCTTTAACATAGCCGAATGCCGTTTTATCTGCTACAGTACCGATCGTACCTGCCCGATACACATATTCTTCACCAAAAAGAACTTTTGTATAGTTATGGGCTCTAGGCTGATATTCTCCGGAGAAGTTCAAGTCAATATCTGGTACTTTATCCCCTTTAAAGCCTAAGAAAGTTTCAAATGGAATATCATGGCCATCTTTACGATAATGCTGAGAACAGTTTGGACAATCCTTATCTGGTAAATCAAACCCTGAACCTACTGAACCATCATCAAAAAACTCAGAGTGTTTACAATTAGGGCAGACGTAATGAGGAGGCAGTGGATTAACTTCTGTTATTTCCGTCATTGTCGCAACAAAGGAGGAACCTACCGAACCCCTTGATCCTACTAAGTAGCCATCATTTAATGACTTTTTAACAAGTTTATGGGAGATCAAGTAAATAACGGCAAAGCCATGTCCGATAATACTTTTTAATTCTTTCTCCAAACGAGCTTCTACGATTTCAGGTAGTTCTTCTCCGTAAATACTTCTCGCCATGCTATAGCTCATTTCACGCATTTCTTCGTCTGCGCCTTCTATTTTTGGCGTATAGAGATCATCTTTTATTGGTTTAATTTCATCAATCATATCAGCAACTTTATTCGTATTATCTACTACGATTTTTTTTGCTATATCTTTTCCTAAAAATGCAAAGCATTCAAGCATTTCATTGGTCGTGCGAAAATGCACATCAGGCAGTTCATGACGGTTGAGCGGATTTGCCCCACCTTGAGAATTCACTAAAATCTTACGATAAATCTTATCATTCGGATTTAAGTAATGAACATTCCCTGTTGCCACAACTGGGATATTTAATTTTTCACCAAGTTGTACAACGTTCGTAATGATTTCTTCGAGCGCCTTTTCATCACGAACTAACTCTAATTCTAATAAATGAGCATAGACCTCTTTAGGGTGAACCTCTAGATAATCATAAAACTCAGCTATCTCTTCCACTTCATCAGGCGATTTTTGCATCATCCCTTCAAAAACTTCACCTTTGTCACATCCAGAACCAACAATAATACCTTCTCTATATTTCTGTAATACCGAACGAGGAATACGTGGCACACGATAAAAATAATTAATATGAGCAATCGAGACTAATTTAAAAAGATTCTTCAATCCTTCACTCGTTTGCGCTATCAAAGTACAATGGGACGGTCTAGCCCTTTGATAAGCATTTCCTTTACCCATATTGTCATTAAATTGATCATGGTATTCAATGCCTTTAGCCATCGCATCCTTCAGCATTTTTATTAATATATAGCCTGTCGCTTCCGCATCGTATATTGCCCGGTGATGTTGGGTTAGTTCAACATCAAACTTCTTTGCCAATGTGTTGAGGCGATGATTTTTCATTTCAGGGTGTAAAAATCGCGCTAATTCAAGTGTATCTACTACGGGATTTGTTGCTTTTCCAAGACCTATTTTCTTATACCCTACATTTAAAAAACCCATATCAAATGAAGCGTTATGTGCCACAAGCACACTATCGCCAGTCCATTCGTAAAAATCTTTTAAAACGTCAGCTACTTCCGGGGCATTCTCTACTAAATCATCCGTTATGCCCGTTAAATTAATAGTCGTAGCAGATAAAGGATGATGTGGATTAGCAAAAGATTCAAAACGATCAATAATCTCGCCGTCGTGAATTTTCACGGCTGCAAGTTCTATAATGGTGTCATAAACAGCAGATAATCCAGTCGTTTCAACGTCAAACACAACATAAGTATCTTCAGCTACTCGTCTATGTGCATCATTATAAGCAATTGGTACACCGTCATCGATTAAGTTCGCTTCAACACCATACAGTATTTTGATACCATTTTTCTTACCAGCATTAAATGCTTCTGGAAAGGATTGAGCACCAGCATGGTCTGTAATCGCAATCGCTTTATGTCCCCACTTCTTCGCTTGTGAAACAAGCGCACTAACCGAACTAACGGCATCCATTTGGCTCATTGGTGTATGAAGATGAAGTTCAACCCGCTTTTCCTCTTCCTTAGCTGTATCTTTTCTTTCAATTGGTTTAATTTCATTTAAATCATTACCAATCATGACTAGGTCACGTACGAAGGTATCATTTTGAATACTACCGCGAACTTTCAGCCACATACCTTTTTGTACCATTTGAAAAAGTGCAGCATCTTCTTTATCTCGGGAAAACATTTTTACAAGTATCGAGCTTGTATAATCTGTAATTTTGAAAGTTAATAATGTCCGACCACTTCTGAGTTCTTTTGTTTCTGCATGAAAGACGTAACCTTCCACAGCAATTCTTCTTTCTTCATCAACTATATCAATTAGTTTGCGGAAGTCAGCATCATCTTTAATTGTCAAGCCAACTGTCAATGGCCCTTGTGGTATCGGTGTATCTGATTCTTGCTCTAATGCTTTCTTCTCCATTTCAATTGCTGCTTGCATGCCGCGTTCTTGATCTTCTTTTCTCTTTGCTTCTAAAAAACGCTCATATGCTTCATTGCTCTCTTCGGTTGACAATTCTGTTTCAATTTGAAATGGTGGAAATCCAAATGATTGAAAGCTATCAAGAATAAGTGGCGCATACTTATTTTTAATGGACTGACTTTCCATATCATTACTAACGGTAACGATTACCTTATTTCCCTTTATTTTCGGCACTTGCTCATGAAGAAGCTTGAGCATCGGTGGTGAGATGCCTTCAATTTCTTTCATACAAAATGTCCAATAATCTTGAATTAAACTCTCATCATATTGTTGATTCGTAACAGTAATAGAAAAAGAGGTACGTGCAATATGAGAAAACTTGTGGTGCAATTGAGCTGCAAATCTTTGAAGAACAGTTGCCGGTAAGATTTGTTCTAGGCTAAAGGAAAAATGCCATCTTTTTTCCTTTTTTTGAATATATACTTTCATGATTTCGGCTTGTTCAAAATAATGAACAAAAGCATCTTCTGTTAATTCTAATTGTTGTAACAGGAGCTGAAAACGTTCTTTGTTTCCTTTTACATCGCTCATTTCAGCCCTCCCCCTTCATTAACGTTCTATTTTTTTCAATCGGTCACTATTATATCATAATTAAATACTAGATTTGATAAAGTAAAAATCACGCTAATTGTCAACTATTTTGTGGTAATGGATATTATTTCCCCGAGGAATGATCGGGTTATTTAAAACTTCAAAAATGAATGATTCAACATAAATATCGAGCTATAATTCGGACAGTGACGCAATTTTTTTTAATAGGACTACAAACTTCTTCTATCGATGATAAAATAAAAAACCGATCCCATTCTCATCTTAGCATTTGACGACTAATGGGGTCGGATCATTTTTATATAGGAATGTTTAGGTTGTTTATGCTAACTGATGATGAATGAATTGTGGTAATTCATCCACTGATACTTCAAATTGCTCGCCTGTACTTCTTAATTTCACTTCTACGATGCCTTCATTTGCCTTTTTACCAACAGTAATTCGTAAAGGTAAACCGATTAAATCACTATCAGCAAATTTTACTCCAGCTCGTTCAGCGCGATCATCCCATAAAATACGATACCCTAAATCTTTCAAAGAATCGTATACTCTTTCACTTAATTGCACTTGGTCTTCTTTTTTCATATTTAATGAAACAAGGTGAAGTTGATAAGGTGCGATATTCTCCGGCCAAACAAGTCCATTTTCATCACTATGTTGTTCCGCAATAGCTGCCATTACACGAGAAACCCCGATGCCATAACAACCCATAATCATTGGTTGTGAACGGCCATTTTCATCGAGAATAGTCGCATCCATTGCTTCACTATATCTCGTACCAAGCTTGAATATATGACCAACTTCAATTCCTTTTGCAAAAAGAATACTACCTTCTCCATCAGGTGATGGGTCTCCTTCTTGAATAAAGCGAACATCTGCATATTGTTCTACGGTAAAGTCGCGATCCACATTTACATTGACATAGTGGTATCCAGCTTCATTTGCACCGCAGACACCATTAACAATTGCACTGACAGCATGGTCGGCAATGATCCGCACATTTGCATGAACGGGACCGATGGAACCAATTTCACAGCCAATAACTGATTTTGTCTCCTCAGCATCAGCTAATTCCACATCATTGGCAGCAAGCAGATTCTTTACTTTAATATCATTCACTTCATGATCACCACGAACAAGTAGCAATACATAATCTTCATCTACTTTAAATAGTAATGATTTTATGCATTTATCTGCTGAGACATTTAAATAATCCACAATTTCAGCAATGCTTTTTTGATTCGTAGTACTAACTTTTTCAAGTTCTCTTAACTCTTCATTAGATTTTTCATATGTTGAAACTACCTCTGCCATTTCAATATTTGCTGCATATTGAGAGGTATCAGAATAAGCAATCGTATCTTCTCCAATTTCGGACAGAACCATAAATTCATGAGTATCTTTACCACCCATTGCTCCAGAATCCGCAATAACAGCTCTAAAATTCAAACCTGCGCGAGAAAAAATATTGGAATAAGCTTGATAAAAAAGATCGTACATCTCATCTAAACTTTCTTGGCTTGAATGGAAGGAATAACCATCTTTCATAATAAATTCTCGACCTCTTAGCACACCAAAACGCGGACGCTTTTCATCACGAAATTTCGTTTGAATCTGATACAGAGCAAGAGGTAGCCTTTTATATGATTTCACTTCATCACGCACAAGACTCGTCACAACCTCTTCATGTGTTGGTCCAAGAGCAAATTCACGCTCATGACGGTCTTTCATTCTCATTAATTCTGAACCATATGTATACCAGCGACCAGACTCTTGCCACAGCTCTGCTTGCTGAAGTGCAGGCATAAGCATCTCTACGGCATTAATGGCTTCAAGCTCTTCTCTAATAATCGTTTCAATATTTTGTAACACTTTTCTTGCCATTGGTAAATAACTATAAATACCACTAGCATTTTGACGAATAAATCCTGCTCTTAATAAAAGTTGATGACTTTTAATTTCTGCATCAGCAGGGTTTTCCCTTAAAGTTGGAATTAATACCTGACTTTGTTTCATCTTAATTTATACACCTCTATTATTTATTTTCATTATCAAGGCTCAGAAACCATTTAGTTAAAACGGATCTCTGAGCCTCAGGTTTCATCTTCTTATAAAAAGAATCGCTGAATGTCATTCCATGTTACAACTAACATAAGCAGCATTAATAGCGCAAAGCCTACAAAGTGAACCATACCTTCTTTTTGTTTGTCTATCGGTTTTCCTCTAACTCCCTCAATAGCAAAGAACATTAATCTTCCACCATCGAGAGCAGGGATAGGCAATAGGTTCATGATACCTAAATTGATGCTTAAGACACCTGCCCACTTCATTAAATAAAATATACCTGATTGAGCAACTGTGTCAACTGAAACATAGATACCAACAGGACCTGAAAGGGCATCAATTGTAAATTCCCCAGAGATTAACTTCCCTAAAATAACAAAAATTTCTTTTGTCCATAATAAGGTCTCCTCAGCACCGTATACGACTGATTTTAATGGATTTTTTTCCATCGGACTATATACACCGATCACACCGATTGTCGGACCATCTTCTATTTCTTGCGACTTAGGTGTAACCGGGATCGTCATTTCTTCCCCACCGCGATCAATTTGAAATTCAAGCTCATTATTAGGGTTTTTCTGAATGATTTCTACAACATCTTGCCAGCTTGAAATTTCTGCACCATCGACTGAATGAACAATGTCACCTTGTTTGAATCCTGCATCAATCGCTGCACCATCTTCTGTTAATTCCCCAAGCATCGGCGCATTTGATGGCATCCCCTGTAATAAAGCGATGATGACAAAAATAACAAAAGCTAAAACAAAGTTCATCATCGGTCCAGCGAAAATAGCCATTGTTCTTTGTCCTAAAGTTTTAGAAGAAAATTGGCGATCATAAGGAGCAATCAGTGTTTCTGTTCCATCTTCCACCAATACTGCTCGTCGATTTACGTTAAACGTTTCTAATTTCTCTTCTTCCTCGCCTTCGACATACCCTTTTAATATCAATTCATGTTCAATATCTGCATGTTCGATTTCGAGAATCCTTGCATCCGGATATTTATCTTTGTTATTTAAAATAATCTTCTGAACTTCATTTTGGTCGTTGAAGACTAATCCTACTCGGTAACCTGCTTTCAATTCGACCATTTCAACATCTTCACCAGCCATCCGCACATAGCCACCTATCGGTAACAACCGGATCGTATAAAGTGTATCATTTTTTGTAAATGAAAAAACCTTTGGTCCCATACCAATCGCGAACTCACGACATAGGATCCCTGCTCGCTTCGCAAAGATTAAATGTCCAAGTTCATGGAAAAATACTAGTGCCCCAAAAATGATAATAAAGGCTATGACTGTACTCAATTTTTAACCACCTTTTTTTCTGAATCAAAAACGAATCAGCTTGATAAAAGCGAATAGATATAGGCTCTTGTTTCCTCATCTACTTCTTGTATTTCTGTTAATGTCGGTGCTTTTATACAGGAATGTCTTGTTAAAGCTTGTTCAATTAATTCTTCAATCTTTAAAAAGCTTATTTTTCCTTCTAAAAATGCTGCAACCGCTGCTTCATTTGCTGCATTTAAAACCGCAGGCATCGATCCACCTTCTTTTCCTGCTTGGTAGGCAAGCGCTAAACAACGAAAGCGATCATAATCCATTTCTTTAAAATGGAGCTGGCCAATTTTGGCTAGATCTAATCGTTTATTCTTTAATGGTAAACGGTCCGGGTAAGAAAGAGCGTACTGGATAGGAACCCTCATATCCGGTGTACCTAATTGTGCGATGACACTACTATCATGGAATTCAACCATTGAATGAATGATACTTTCATTATGAAGAAGACAGTCAATCTTATCATATGGTAATGAGAATAACCAATGAGCTTCGATTACCTCTAAGCCCTTATTCATCATTGTTGCCGAGTCAATTGTGATTTTAGCTCCCATTGACCAGTTAGGATGATTTAACGCTTGTTCTACTGTTACTGCTTCTAAATCCGCTCTGCTATAATCACGAAAAGATCCTCCAGAAGCGGTTAAAATCAATCGATCGATATTCTTCGCATTCTCTCCTTGTAATGCTTGAAAAATCGCTGAATGCTCACTATCAACAGGTAAAAGGTCAACACCATAGTTTTTTGCTGATTCCATGACTAAATGCCCCGCTGTTACCAATGTTTCCTTATTTGCAATAGCAATCGTTTTTCTTTCTTCAATTGCTTGTAATGTTGGTTCTAGTCCTACACGACCTAAAACAGCATTTACCAATATATTTGCTTTATTATATACAGCCACTTCTGTTAAACCGAGTTGTCCATATGTAAATGATATGCTTGGAAACTCAGCTTTAAGCATCTCCATCGAACTTTTTTCTAAGACGGAAACAAGCTCTGGATGGAATTCATTGATTACTTGACGGGCAAAATGAATATTTTTACCTACTGAAAAAGCGACTAATTGGAATTCATCAGGATGCTGTCTAATGATATCTAACGTTTGTGTACCGATAGAACCTGAAGCACCCATTAAACTAATTTTTTTCATTTCTAAAACATCTCCTATTAAGAAAAGCGTCTACTGAGCCACATATCATAAGGTATGATTACACTTTTCTCCGCTAAAAACAGCGTCTCTATATAATCGTTTCTCTACTCTGTCTTTTATTACATGATAGATAAAATAATATACATAAATGGCCAAACAAATAACAAGCTGTCGAAACGGTCAAGTATCCCACCATGACCAGGTAATATTCTACCCGAATCTTTTACTCCGTAATGTCTTTTAAATGCTGATTCTGCCAAGTCACCAACTTGTCCAAAGATAGCTAATAGACAGGTCATAAGAATAATGAGAAAAGCGGGTTCACTAATATCTGTAAAAATCAAAAACAAACAAGCAACGACAACAGATGAAATAACGCCGCCAATACTACCCTCTATTGTTTTATTAGGACTAATATCTGGCCATAGCTTTCTTTTTCCAAATGCCTTTCCAAAGAAATACGCACCTGAATCAGAAGCCCATATAATAAATAGGCTAAAAAAGATCCAAATAAGTCCATTCTCCATCGCTCTCGTTTCTAGAAAGTAATGAAAACCAAAACCTATATAGATAGTAGAAATGAGCATAAAGGCAATATCATCATATGTAACACGATTCTTTGTTAATACTGTATATGTAAGCAAAAGAAGTACACCAAGTACTAAAATATCTGTCTTTCCAACTCCTGCTCGTATCAACCAAGCAAAATAAAATTCTGTAGGAATCATGATCATCCATAATATAAACGTAGATATGAGTCCTGGAAGGGAAAATAGATTAAACCCTTTCATTCTTAATAGCTCGTATAAGCCTACTGTTGCAAAAAAATAGGCAAGGAGCATCAATGGCCACCCACCAATAAATACTAGTGGCAAGAGAACTGCTCCAAAAATGATTGCTGTGATTACTCTTTCTTTCATTCATTTCAACACCTTTATTAAACTCCTCCAAAACGCCTTTGACGCTTTTGGAATACTTCAACTGCTTCAACAAAATGTTCTTCCCCAAAGTCTGGCCATAAAACATCTGTAAACCAAAACTCAGCATAAGCTAGTTGCCATAGCATAAAATTACTTAAACGAATTTCCCCACTCGTTCGTATCAGTAGGTCTGGATCGGCCAACTCATTTGTCATTAAATATGATGAAAAAACTTCTTCTGTTAACTTTTCTTCATCTATTATACCACTTTGCGCATCAATTAAGACGTTTTTAACTGCCTCAATAATTTCCGCTCGACTCCCGTAGTTCATAGCGAAATTTAACACTAACCCATCATTATGAGCAGTAGATTGGATCGCTTCGTCAATTGCTTTTAATGTCGCTGCCGGTAAAATAGATTTATTTCCGATCATTTTCACTTGAACATTCTCTTCAATTAATTCGGGTAAAAACGTTTGCAGAAATTCAGATGGCAACTTCATAAGGAAATCGACTTCCATTTTTGGCCTTTTCCAATTCTCAGTAGAGAAGGCGTATAATGTTAACGTTTTAACACCCAGTTGATTGGCGAATCGTGTGATTTTTCTAACGACTTTTGCCCCTTCATGATGACCTGCAACACGCGGCAACGTTCTTTTTTTAGCCCAGCGACCATTACCATCCATGATGATTGCTACATGCTCTGGAATTGGCTGTGCTTTAATATTATCTATTCTTTCTTGAAGATCTATTGAGTCATTATTATTTTTCCAAAGTTTCATTTTATCGAACATTTGAATACTCCTTTTAATCGGCTGATTTACCATTAAATAAGTAATGCCATGTATTTAATGGATAAGCACCCTTTTCCGTTCATACTACTTCGATGATTAAACGAGTGACACTTTTGCCATTTCAGATATATTCATTATAGGCAGAATAAGTAAGCACATCAATAACTTTCCTCCAATTGTGCTCCTCATTTTAAAGATTACCACAAAACGATGCAATAAGATATTTTTTTAAGATATTAATTATAAATTAAGAGTTCGATTTCAAAGATTGCCGTTTTGGTTTATCTGCCAACAAATTCTATCAGTAAAGAAAATAGTTCAATTTTCTTCTACGCTACTGCCTTTTTCACTTCATTCATTAAACACGAAGTTTTAGAATCGGTCCATTATAGAAAAAGCCCCCTATTTATCATAGAGGGCTTCGCCTACAATCGAAAAAGTATGTCCTATATAATGTAAATAAGATTATACTTCTAAAATTTCTTTTTCTTTATCTTTTGTAAGCTCATCAATTTTCTTAATGAACTCATCTGTTGCTTTTTGGATATCATCTGAGTAACCACGTTGATCATCCTCAGTGATTTCTCCATTTTTTTCTAGTTTTTTCAGATCATCATTACCGTCTCTTCTAATATTACGGATGCCTACTTTTGCTTCTTCCGCCTCTTTTTTCACAACTTTTACAAGTTCCTTACGGCGCTCTTCAGTTAGTTGTGGAATGGATAAACGAATAAGGTTTCCATCGCTTGTTGGAGTAAGTCCTAAATCTGATTTCAAGATTGCCTTTTCAATGTCACCTAATATAGATTTATCATAGGGTTGAATGACTAATAAACGTGCTTCTGGTACAGAAACACCAGCTAATTGGTTAATAGGTGTTGGTGCACCATAGTAATCTACTGTTATTCTATCTAATATAGAAGAGTTAGCTTTCCCAGCTCGAATACCGGCTAATTCGCGAGAGTAAGATTGTGTTGCTTTTGTCATACGATCTTTTACATTAGCTATGATATTTTTTGGCATTTAGTTTTTCCCCCTTACGATTGTACCGATTGGCTCGCCTAATACAGCGCGATTGATATTTCCTTTTTCCATAATAGAAAAGACAATCAGTGGAATATTATTATCCATGCAAAGTGATGATGCCGTTGAATCCATGACTGCTAATCCTTCTTTAATGACATCTAAATAGGATAATTCATCGTATTTTTTTGCATTTTTATCGATTCTTGGATCAGCAGAGTATACACCGTCAACATTATTTTTTGCCATTAAGATAACTTCAGCATCAATTTCTGCCGCTCTTAGTGCAGCTGTTGTATCTGTTGAGAAATAAGGGTTTCCTGTGCCTGCAGCGAAAATAACGACCCTTTTCTTTTCCAAGTGACGAATGGCTTTTCTACGGATATATGGCTCAGCAACTTGTCTCATTTCAATTGAAGTTTGTACTCTTGTTTCAATCCCAAGTTGTTCTAAACTATCTTGAAGTGCTAAGGAGTTCATTACCGTTGCAAGCATTCCCATATAATCTGCATTAGCACGTTCCATACCCATCTCTTCACCAATCTTACCACGCCAAATATTTCCGCCACCAACAACGACAGCTACTTCAACATCTAGCTCAGCTAAGTCTTTCACTTGCTGTGCGACTGACTTAATTACTGATGGATTAATGCCGAAACCTTGTTCTCCAGCCAATGCTTCACCACTTAATTTTAAAACAACTCTTTTATATTTAGGGTCGCTCATAAGAACCTCCATAATGAATAGTAAGCAAAAAAAGCTTTTGCTTAAAATTTCAAACTACATTTATTCTAACAAACAGGGAACACACAGTGTTCCCCACAAATTCATCTACTATGGTAGATTTATTATTTTTTCACTTGGCTCATTACTTCTTCTGCAAAATTATCTTCGCGTTTTTCGATACCTTCTCCTACTTCATAACGTACGAATTCGCTAATTTTCCCGCCTTTAGAAGCAACAAATTTCCCAACTTTTTCATCTGGGTTTTTAACAAATGATTGGTCGTTTACACAAACTTCTTCGAAATATTTACCTAAGCGACCTTCAACCATTTTCTCAACGATTTTTTCTGGTTTACCTTCGTTAAGCGCTTGTTGAGTAAGAACTTGACGCTCATGTTCAACTTCTTCTTGTGAAACTTCATCACGAGAGATATATTTAGGGTTTAATGCTGCAATATGCATAGATACATCTTTTGCTGCTTCTTCATCAGTCGTACCTTCAAGAACTGTAAGTACACCAATACGTCCACCCATGTGTAGGTATGCGCCAAAAGCATCGTTATCTGTTTTTGTTTTAACTTCAAAACGGCGTAATGATAGTTTTTCTCCAATTTTAGAAATAGCTGTATTGATATGAGACTCAACTGTGTTACCATTTGTCATAGATCCTTGAAGTGCTTCTTCAACTGACGCAGGCTTTACACTTAACAAGTGCTCTCCTAATTCTTTTACAAGTGTTTGGAAACCTTCGTTTTTAGCAACGAAGTCTGTTTCAGCATTTACTTCAAGAATAACAGCTTCATTTCCTTCTACTTTAATAGAAGTTAAGCCTTCAGCAGCGATACGATCGCCTTTCTTCGCAGCTTTTGCAATACCTTTCTCACGAAGAAAGTCAATTGCTTTTTCCATATCTCCGTCTACTTCTTGAAGTGCTTTTTTACAATCCATCATTCCAGCACCTGTTTTTTCACGTAATTCTTTTACCATTTGTGCAGTGATTGCCATTATGGAATCCTCCTTATTAAATATGTAAATGTCGTATATGAACATTCAGCATGATTTTTTTATTATTACATTATCTTTTCCAAATATTGCGTGTGCCAATCGTTCTTTTAATTTGCAGGCAACAAATACGTCATTCTTTTTAAAAAAAGGTGATAAAGGGTGCTCCCTATTATCACCTTTTCAAAAATAACGCATTTCATAGCAATTATGCAGTCGTTACTTCTTCACCTTGTTTAGCTTCTAAAATTGCATCCGCCATTTTACCAGTTAAAAGTTTAACGGCACGAATTGCATCGTCGTTTGCAGGGATTACTACATCGATTTCATCTGGATCACAGTTCGTATCAACAATACCAACGATCGGAATGTTTAATTTATGCGCTTCTGCAACTGCAATGCGCTCTTTACGAGGATCAATGATGAATAAAGCATCAGGAAGAGCTTTCATATCTTTGATTCCGCCTAAGAATTTTTCTAAACGTTCTTGCTCTTTTCTTAATTGAACAACTTCTTTTTTAGGAAGTACTTCAAAAGTGCCATCTTCAGACATTCTTTCGATATCTTTAAGACGTGCAATACGCTTTTGGATTGTTTCAAAGTTTGTTAATGTACCACCTAACCAACGTTGGTTTACATAGTACATACCAGAACGAATTGCTTCTTCTTTAACAGAATCTTGCGCTTGTTTTTTAGTACCAACGAAAAGAACTGTTCCGCCTTCACCAGCTAGTTCTTTAACGAAATTATAAGCTTCTTCTACCTTCTTAACTGTTTTTTGAAGGTCGATAATGTAGATGCCGTTACGCTCAGTGAAAATGTATTTTTTCATTTTTGGGTTCCAACGGCGAGTTTGGTGTCCGAAATGTACACCAGCTTCAAGCAATTGCTTCATAGAAATTACTGACATGGATGTTTCCTCCTAATGGTTTTTATTTTCCTCCGCTCATATCATCTTTAACTAGAAACTGTATTGACAGCACCAACTAGTTAAATCAATAAGCGTGTGTATTAACACCGTTTTATAATATAGCATAACTCCAGTAAGTAAGCAAGACTTATCATCATTCCTTAGAAAATTTCAATAAAAGTTCTACCTCTTTTTTTCCTTTATTCATGCGTTTTGCAATTTCATCAACGGAGTGCCCTTGATGATAAAGGTCCTGAATAGAAGAATGGGTAGTGGCTTCATTCTTTTCTTTTTGACGGTCAATATGAGTATCCTTATTGGCTTGATTAGCTTGATAAATAGATGCAGCCTTCTTTTTAGCTGTTGTTGCTGGATAGCGCTTATTCAACTCTTGTGGATTTGGCTCATTTTGTACGTTAGATTCGTCATTTACTGGAGATAATATATTTCTTTGCTGGACTTGCTTCAAAAAGGCTTCGTTCTCTTCACGCATTTCCGTTATGTATATCGCTAATAATTGATCCATTTGTTCTATATTATTTTTTTGTTCTTTTTCTAAAGAAACAAAACGATTTTGCCGTAAATAAAGGAGAAGAATCGCAGTGATTGCGAGTATATTCAATATGAGACTAATGATAAGGAAGAAAACAATCATTATTTATCCCTTCTTTTTTGTCAACTATTAGTGACTCTCTACTTTTTAATTTTCAATAGGTAATACAATAAATTCTGATTTATCAAAATGAATGGTAATATGCGCATTCGGCTTTTTAAATAGCTTGGCGTACTTACCTTTTTTAATCTTTGTTTGAGGGTATAGCTCTCCAAGAATTTTGATAGCTAGCTTATCCTTTTGAAAAGCGTGGTGACTTTCTATCTCTTGTTTCTTTTTCGTTAGATTTAAAATTTCCTGCTCGATATGTTTCTTAGTCTTTTTATGTTTTAATGCCAACGGATGTCCCTGTTGATCCTCCTGCAATTTAGACTCAATAGAAACTAGCTTTTGTTTTACAATATTTAAATCAGCAAGTTTGTTCGAGATTTCTCCTAACTTATCTTGAAGTGAATAATCCTCATCCTTTAATTCAATTTCAGTATATGTAAAATGGTGATTGCCAATATCTTTGACAATCATTCCACCATATGTTGATAAATGTCCCCCGATGACAGATGCTTTATTTGCATAAATATGTTCCTTGGCAAATACTACACTATGAAGGATTGAACGCTCTATATATATATTACTTTCAGATTCTACTACTGCTTGATTTAAAAAATGGGCTCTTATACTACCTTGAGCCTGAATTTTACCATATTGGCTTCCAAGGACTCCACCTTCAATATAAATATAGCCTTGTGCCTCTAGTTTTGCGTTTTCAACTGTTCCTTCTACCCTTATATTACCTGTTGCCACTATATGGCTTCCTGTTAAAACATTCCCTTTCACAACCACATTGCCATCAAATTTCATTATACCTTTTCCTGGATGATAATCACCATCTATCAGTTGTATCGGTAACACAGACAAGGTGTTTTTTGAGAGTAAGACTTCACCATTAATTAAAGAATAATATTGCTCATGATGTAAGATCACATTTTCCCCTGGAGTGATGTGTAATTCTTTCCCATTCATGCTGTTAACCCTTTGTCCATGAACATCGATTCCGTCCGAACCAGGTGTAGCTGGAAAAATGGTTGCGATCACCTCTCCATTTGCTACTGTCACCATATGCTCATGTATGTCATTAAGCTTCTCTCGCTTCTCACTATGCATATTTAATTTTTCCTTTACTAAATAAGCATCTCTTCCAGCGACTGGTTTCTCGCCTTTTGCAATTTCGATTGGGTAAGTGTAGGCTAGAGGGTCTTCAACGATTTTCGCGATTAGCGCATGGTCAAGTCCGTATGTAATATTCGCTTTACGAATACTTTTTTCTATTACTTGTTTAATATTATCATCTTGTATCTCATTTGCCTGTAGATGTAACATAGCAGTTAACCTATCAGGTGATACAGAAATGATATGCCCTCCTACCATAGAAAAACCCTCCTTCAAAGAACATTAGACGATTTTTTCTAATGTTTTCTTTAACTTTTGAATTGCCTTTGAATGAATTTGTGAAATCCTAGATGTAGAAAGCTGTAAAACTTCACCAATTTCGGTTAATGTCAGTTCTTCTTTATAAAATAAACTAACCACTAATTGTTCCTTTTCGTTTAATTGCTTAATTTGGGACGTTAATTCTTCAATTAATTCATTTTTAACAAGCTGTTTTTCTGGTAAAATCGCTCTCTCATCTTGTAGAACAAATGAATAATCATCATAATCATAGTCACTCGGTTTTTCATCAATAGATAATAAGTTGGCCATGTATTGTTCATTTAGAGTAGCATATACTTCCTTAGTTGATAATTGTACCTCAAGAGCAATTTCTTCAACTGTGACATTACGCATATAGGCCTGCTCTAATCTTTCAATCGCCGCTTCCACTTTTTTTGTTCTTTCTCGCGTGCTTCTAGATAGCCAGTCTTCTTTTCTTAAACCATCTAAGATGGCGCCCCTTACTCTAAAGGATGCATACGTATCAAATTTAAGGTCACGATTGGGGTCGTATTTTTCTAGTGCATCAAATAAACCGATCATGCCTAAACTTTTTAATTCATCCCTTGACACGTTTTTAGGGAGACCTGCTGCAATCCTTTGAACATGATAACTTACAAGTGGCATATATCTTTTAACGAGAAAATTACCCGCATCTTGATTCCGTGAACATACCCACTCATCCCAAGCTTTCTCTTCTGAAACTTGTAGCATTCATTAAATCTGGTTAAATACATGATTTAAACCAGATACTCACCTCCTCTAACAAATATTTATATATATGTCACTCCTTGATTAACCGTCTTAACCATCATCTTGCCATTCTCTGGATTGAACTCTATCGTTCGACCACAATGACCGCCTACATCCTTACCTGTCACTTCAACTTGCAAGTTTTTTAATATTCGTTCTGTAGTCGCTATATTTCTTTCGCCAATACGGATCACATCTTGACCGGATGAAAATTTAAACATATGTGCCCCACCTGCATACTTAGCCATGATGGAAATACGATGCGCACCACTTTTAATTAACTCATCATACAAATGCTTAATTCCTGAATCAGCAAACTTAGCGGGGTTAAATACCTTTGATTTTGCTAAGGATGAGTCAGGGAGCATTATATGAACCAATCCTGCTATTTTCTTTTTTTGATCATAAAGGACGACACCTACGCAAGAACCTAAACCTGACGTCCTAATTAACTGAGGTGCCTGAACAATATGACAGTCAGCTATCCCAACTTTCACGACTTCACTTGTATTCATTATATTTATCCGTCACATCTCTTTAAGATTTCAGATAACGAGTGATTATCGAGGAAGATCAATAAGTGACAAAGCTCTTCTTTCGATTCTTCAACAATCTCCATACTCGTTTGAATAACTAATAACTCATCATAGTCGTATGATTGTGTAATACAAGCATCACTGATTAGTGCAGCTGACATATCGATACTTATAGCAGGAAGTGAGCAAAAGAGTGGTTCTTCAAAAAAATCCCCAAGTGCTGAAGCGTAGGCGCCTGTTAACATATTCATTAATTCCGCTAATGCTGATTGTTCCATGTGATCGTATAGACTACTAAATATTTCATTTTGGTTTTGTAGCAAGTCTGCTATCCACCGTTCTACATTTTGATAAGACAGTAATAATAATAGTTGGCTTGAAAGAGAGCCTGAGACTTGCGATAGACCCCCAACCGTTACATTCTCGTCATTACCGTTCGCCTCGACTACCTCTTGATAGGTATATATGTGAACCGAGGGAACCTGCATATTTACTTTTTTATCCAATAAAGAAGAAAGTGCTGTTGCTGCATTACCTGCACCAATATTTGCTACCTCTTTTAACATATCAATAAATTTTGGGAGATGGTGTCGATCATTAATAGAATAAGAATCAGCCATTAACTTCTACATTCTCCTCTATATTTAATACTTTAGCTAAGTCAATCAAAATAAGAATTTGTTGATTCATTTTGGCGACAGCTTTTATATAATCAAATGACTCTGTTCCCACCACTTCAGGCGGGGGCTCTAATTGTGATGTTGCCACATCTATCACATCATTAGCTGCATCGACAATTAACCCCACTTCCTTTTCACCTTTTTTCGTAATAATAATTCTAGTATGTTCGGAATACGGGTGTTCGGGTAAATTAAATCTTGTGCGTAAATCGACAATTGGCAGTATAACACCACGAAGATTAATGACACCTTTAATATACTTCTCTGTTCCTGGCACTCTCGTAATATGTTCTATTTTTTCTATTGAGAGTACATCTGCAACAGGTACCCCATATTCTTTATCACCAAGCTGAAATACAATTAATTGAACAGTATGTTGTTTATTTTCCACAGTCCAATCACCATCTTCCTATTATTTTATCAACTCATTACAATCAATAATTAGCGCTACTTGTCCATCGCCTAATATTGTCGCACCCGATATGGCAAAAACATTCGTTAAATAATCACCTAATGATTTCAGTACAATCTCTTGTTGCCCGATAAAAGAACTCACGATTAATGCAGCCAGCTTTTCTCCTTTTCGAACAATAACAACTGAAAGCGTCTCTGGTATTTCTTCACTTTCATCATTCACTTCAAAAATAGATTGTAAAGAAACGAGCGGAACGACTTTACCTCTAAAATCGATTACTTGCTGATTATGTGTTTTCATAATGTCAGCTTTTTTTATAATTGCTGTTTCAATAATAGACGATAAAGGAATAGCATACTTTTCATTCTCTACTTCTACTAACATAGCGGAAATAATTGAAAGGGTTAAAGGTAATTGAATAGAGAAGGTTGAGCCGTTTCCTTCATTAGACTGAATCGTAACATATCCACCTAATGATTCAATTGTACTTTTCACAACATCTAAACCGACGCCTCTGCCCGAAACATCAGAAATTTCCTTAGCTGTAGAAAAGCCTGATGAAAAAATAAGCTGATAAATATCTTGATCTTCCATAGAAGCGATCTCTTCTTCTTTAATAATCCCTTTAGAAATGGCTTTTCGACACACATTGTCTTTATTTATTCCTGCCCCATCATCCGTTATTTCTATGAAAATATGATTTCCACTATGGTAAGCCTTCAAGATAATTGTTCCTTGTTGTGACTTACCTTTTGCTATACGCTCTTCGGGCTTTTCAATTCCATGATCCATTGCATTTCTAATCAAATGAACGAGTGGATCACCAATTTCATCAATGACTGTTCGATCTAATTCCGTTTGGGCACCAATAATCTCTAGGTTGACAGACTTATGCAAATCTTTCGCCAGTTGTCTAACCATTTTAGGAAAACGATTGAAGACTGTATCAATTGGAACCATCCTCATATTGAGAATTATATTTTGCAAATCTCCGGAAATACGAGACATATGTTCAACTGTTTCTTGTAACCCTTGATGGTCTAAATCTTGTGAAATTTGTAGTAGACGTCCTCTATCTATCACCAATTCCTCAAATAAATTCATTAAGATATCTAGTCGTTCAATGTTTACCCTAATCGTTTTCGTTGCATGTTTGCTCTGCTGTTTGAATGATGAAGTCTGTTGCTGTGTTACTTCAACCTCTTTTTCTGTAGGCAATACCACTTGTTCTACAGCTACCGCCGCTTCTTCACTTGCCTGAGACAAATCTATCGCTATGATTTCGACAGCGTCGATTTCAGATATTTTCAACAGTTCCATTTCAATCTCTTCTTTTGTATTAGAAGAGAGAATAGTTACTGTAAACTCAAAGTCAAATTGTTCCTCTTCAAGAGCAGTTGCCTGAGGGTGCGATTTAATGATTTCTCCATTTTTCTCTAGTGTTTCAAAAACCATAAACACTCGAACTGCTTTTAATAAACAATCTTTATGTAATTGCACTGTCACTTCAAAGGGGTGATAATCGGTATCTTTTGATTGACTTAATACAGTCCATTCATAATCATCGTAGGTCAGCTTCCCAAATTGCACAGTTTCCGGTGCATTTACATTCTCAAGCTGTTCTTTGCCATCCAAGCTTTGCAATTGTTTCACTACAGTCTCTACATTCAATTGTCCATTGCCTCCACTGGCAATAGATTCTACCATTTCTTCTAAGTAATCAGCTGCTAAAAATAATACATCAAGTACTTGTGAAGATACAGCTAATTTCTCATTACGAATAAGATCTAACACGTTCTCCATTTGATGAGTTAATTGGGCTAGATCATTAAACTCCATCGTAGCTGACATGCCTTTTAAAGTATGAGCAGAGCGAAAAATTTCATTAACAATGAATAAATCCTCTGGACTTTGCTCTAATTTAAGCAGCAAATCATTACAATTTTGTAGATGTTCTTTACTTTCTTCAATAAAAAGATCTAAATATTGGTTCATTTCCATCTAAGGACACCTCCATTAAACATACTTCAAGATTGTAGATGAGACATTTTGTAACTCTACCACTTCATCAGCTAATCCATTATCAACTATCGCTTTTGGCATCCCGTAAACGATGGCTGTTTCTTTCGATTCGGCAATAATTGTTGTATTCGTTTTCTCTTTTAACTTTTGTACTCCCTTTTTTCCATCTACGCCCATTCCGGTCAATACGACAGCTACCTGTCTATAGCCCTGCAATTCACTAAATGAAGCAAATAGCATATCGGCAGATGGACAATGCCCCACTTTTTTCTCCGGTGGTAATAAATGAGCGAAAAGAAAACTGCCTTTTTGATTTATAGTAAAATGTAAGCCGCCTTTAGCAATATAAGCCACACCTTTCTCCAACTTTTCTCCATCTTCTACTTCTTTCACCGTAATATGAGTCATTTGATTCAATCGGTTTGCTAATGAATGGGTGAAATACGGTGGCATATGTTGGACAATCAGTATTGTTGCATTTATATCTTGCGGAAAACTTTGTAAAATAGATTGAATGGCTCTTGGTCCTCCTGTTGATGCAGCAATTGTAACGAGTAAAGGTTTTTTCTCTCTTAATACTAAATGCTCACCCTTTAGTTCTATATTACTATAATCAGCAGATGTTTTTATGTTTTTATGGGGTTGTTTTATAGGACTAATTAACGATTTCATGTTTGTTTGTCGGGCTATTTTCACTTTTTCTATTAAATCATGCTTGATTTTATATAAATCTAAGGAAATTGGACCCGATGGCTTTTCTATAAAATCAAATGCGCCATATTTAAATGCTAGTATCGTATGATCTGTACTTACTTTCGCGGCACTAGATAACATGATAACTGGTAGAGGTTTATTTGCCATTATTTTTTGCAGCGCCTCAAGTCCATTCATAATAGGCATTTCAATATCTAGTGTAACGACATCAGGCTGTTTTTGAATCACTTCACGGACGCCCTCTTCCCCATTCCTCGCTACACCTATTACTTCTATTAGTGGATCTCCAGATAAAAAATCGGTAATTAGCTTTCTCATAAATGCTGAGTCATCAATTACAACTACCTTTATCTTACTCACACCCATCACCTCCTACTTAAAAGCAAATGTTTTAAACGCTGGATAAAAGAAGTACTGCTTCCTTGTTCCACTCCTTCTATTTCATTTAATAATTGAGAAGTAATGAGTGCTAATTGTTTAGCAGCTTGTCCTTGTCGATCCAATTGGACAAAAGGGACTTGGTGTTGAACGGCTTTTTTCACTTTTTTATCTTCAAACACACATCCTAAATATACAATTTCCAATTGTAAGAACTTCTTGACTACTGCCGAAATACGTTCGTATGCTTCACCAGCTTGCTGTATTTCATCAACGCGATTCATAATCATTGAAAATTGAACATCCGACTGATTTCGGGCAATTTGTTTTATCGCACCGTAAGCATCCATTATAGCTGGAGGCTCTGGTGTTGTAACAACGATCACTTCTTTAGAAGATGAAATAAATGAAACAGCTTCCAAACTCATCCCTGCTCCCATATCTAAAATGATGAAATCATATGTCCTTAAAACGACACTTAAATCATCAAGGAAGTTTTCCACCTTTTGTTTATCCAGTTGCAATATATTTGAGAGTCCTGAACCACCGGCAATCATATCAATACCTAATGGCCCCTTTTCTATTAACTCATTAAATGAGCGCTTTTCATGAAAATAATCAGCTAAAGTAAACGGAAAAGAACGACCGATTAGAATATCTTGATTCCCCATACCTATATCCATGTCAATTAACAAGACTTTCTTCTGTTGCTCTTTCAATAAAATGGATAGATTCAAAGATATATTTGACTTCCCCACGCCCCCTTTACCACTAATCACAGAGATGACACGACCTTCTTGATTGATAAAGGGTTGATTATTCCTTAAATGATCACGTAGTTTAGCTGCTTGATCATACATAAGCCGAATCCTTTTTGAGAACGATATTCAAAAATTTCTCCTTTGTCATCTCTTGCAAGTCTTCGGGTACTTCTTGTCCATTTGTCATATAAGCAATCCCTTTTTGAAAACGAAATACCATTTCTCCTACTGCATTTAGGTTGCTTGTTTCATCTATTTTAGTAAATAGGAAACGGTCAATGTCCATTTTGGTAAATTGCTCATAGATCTCTTTCATATCTTCTACTTTTGCAGTAAGTGACAGCACCAGGAACGTCTCAGTCGGAGAATCAGTGGCTTTTGTTACAGAGGAAAGCTCCTTTATATTTTCCTCGAGACGATAATTCCTTCCTGCTGTATCTATAAATATCACATCGTAATGAGCAAACTTCTCTACTGCATGTTGATAATCTTCAGCAGAATAGCAAACCTCTAGAGGTGCATGGAAAATATCGGCATATGTTCTTAATTGCTCAATAGCAGCAATACGATACGTATCAGTTGTAATAAATGCTACCTGTTTCTTATGCTTTAATACAGCTTCAGCAGCCAGTTTAGCAATGGTAGTTGTTTTCCCAACCCCTGTTGGACCTACCAGTTTAATTAATTTATTGTTAAAAGTAATACCGCCAAATGAAATACCTTCTAGTTTACTAGTCAGATATTCTTCTATCCATTCTGTCACCTTGCTATCACGTAATTGCTCTGATTCTTTATACCATCTCGATAATAGATGGTCTGTCATCTCACTTATAAGAAATGCTGGCAATTCCAAATGGTGTAATCGTTCAATCATTGTTTTAACATCTGTTGGCACGATTTCAGTTTGCCTATGTAAATTGTCTGGCTTTTCTTTCATTAGCCCTTTTACTTCATTCAACTGCGTAATTATTTGTTGCATATTCTCTAACTCACTTGAAGAAGTCTGCGTATGAAAGGCTGGTGGTTGATTAGATTTCTGCTGCTTTGCCTCAGGGTCGACACCTGCCATAATCTCTAGTTGCTCCTTTTTAAAGAGACCGAGAAATCCCGTTGCTTTTTTAGTTTTTTTCGTCTGTAAGATCATGGCATCTGGTCCTAAATCTTTACGTATTCTCTCTAATCCTTCTGCCATTGTATTAACAGTAAATTTTTTCACTTTCATTATAGATTCACCACTCCAACGCTTTGTACTTCTGCATTAGCTTCAATCTCATTGTAAGAGAGAATAGGCACTTGAGGAAAATACCTTTCCGTCAATTGTCTTACATATAAACGAACAGCAGGTGAACATAAGACCACTGGTGTATGATTCAACATAGAGCTTTGTTCGATTTGGTTTGCGAGAGACTCTAAAATCGTTTGTGTTTGTGTCGGATCTACCGATAAAAAACGCCCCTGTTCTGTTTGCTGAATCCCATCAGCAATAATCTTTTCTACTTTTCCAGATAAAGTAATCACTTTTAACGATTCACCTTCATCATGAAATTGATCGGTGATTTGCCTAGCAAGTGCTTGGCGAACATACTCCGTTAATAAATCTGTATCAGTTGTCGATCTAACAGTATCTGCTAAACTTTCAAATATCACTGGTAGATTCTTAATAGAGATGTTTTCTCTAAGTAATTTCGCCAGCACTTTTTGAATATCTCCCGTTGTTAAAGGCGTCGGTGTGACTTCTTCCACCAATATAGGATAACTTGATTGTAAATGATCGATTAATTGCTTCGTTTCTTGACGACCTATTAACTCATGAGCATTATTTTTAATCACTTCAGTTAAATGAGTGGACACAACTGAGGGGGGATCAACAACGGTATAACCGTAAATTTCAGCTTGCTCTTTCGTGTCTTCATTAATCCATTTAGCTGGTAAGCCAAATGAGGGTTCGATTGTGTCAATTCCTTCAATAGAATCTTCCTCTACACCTGGACTCATGGCTAGATAATGATCTAACAAAAGCTCCCCTTTGGCCATGACATTCCCTTTTATTTTGAGTCGATACTCATTAGGTTGTAATTGAATATTATCTCTAATGCGAACGACAGGGATGATAATTCCTAACTCTATGGCTAATTGCCTTCTAATCATAACGATTCGATCAAGTAAATCGCCACCTTGATTCCCATCTGCTAGTGGGATAAGCCCATAGCCAAATTCAAATTCTATCGGATCAACATTTAATAGATTAATCACACTCTCAGGGCTTTTCATTTCATCTGTTTGCACTTCTTCTTCAATTTCTTGTAATTGTTCTTTGTCAGGTGCTGGTGTTTTAGAAATAAAATACCCACCTGCTATTAACAAGCCTGCGATAGGAAGTGTTAATAACAAACCAATCGGTGTAAACACACCTAAGAAAAGAATAGTCGCGCCGGCAATATAGAGCATTTTAGGATATGAAAATAATTGCCCAGTTATATCTGATCCAATATTCCCCTCTGAAGCTGACCTAGTGACAACTAAACCAGTAGCAGTAGACATTAGAAGAGCTGGTATTTGGCTCACTAATCCATCACCAATTGTTAACATAGAAAAATGAGTGGCAGCCTCTCCTATTGGTAAACCTAATTGCGTGACACCAATGATAATTCCAACGATTAAATTTATTAATGTTATAATAATTGACGCAATGGCATCGCCTTTTACAAATTTACTTGCACCATCCATCGCTCCATAGAAATCTGCTTCCCGCCCGATTTTTTCACGACGATTTCTAGCATCTTGTTCAGAGATCATCCCAGCATTTAAATCTGCATCAATACTCATTTGCTTTCCAGGCATTGCATCCAAAGTAAATCTTGCTGCAACCTCAGAAACCCGCTCAGTCCCTTTTGTAATAACAATAAACTGAACGATAACGAGAATGATGAACACAACTAAACCGACGATTACGTTACCTCCAGTAACAAAGGAACCAAAGGTTTCAACCACTTTTCCCGCATCACCTTCGGAAAGGATGGCACGCATCGTAGAGACATTCAACCCGATGCGAAATAAAGTCATTAAAAGAACAAGCGATGGAAATATAGAAAATTCCAGTGCTTCCTTCATACTCATGGCCATGAGTAAAACCATAAGTGCGAGCGCCATATTAATGATAATTAAAATACTTAATAGCCAATGGGGAAAAGGAATGATGAGCATTGCAACAATTAGAATAACGCTCAACAACACCGATAAATCTTTTACAGCCATCTGATTCTCTCCTAACGATATATAAAACAATCTATCTCTCCATCTTTTGATAGATGGGTATTTTTAATAGTTATCATTTCTCCAATTGGTTTTTCACTTTATATACATAAGCTAAAACTTCAGCAACCGCTTTAAAAAACTCTTCAGGTATACTCTCGCCAATATCAACTTGATCATAAAGGCCTCTAGCAAGCGGTCTATTCTCTACCATGATTACTTTATGTTCATTAGCGATTAATTTTATTTTCTGTGCGACATGGTCGACCCCTTTAGCTGTAAGAATAGGTGCGTCTGCTTTCGACTCATCATATTTCAAACAGATAGCATAGTGAGTGGGATTGGTAATGATGACATCTGCTTTTGGCACTTCTTGCATCATTCTTCTTGTCGCCATCTCCCTCTGCCTTTGCTTAATTTTAGATTTAATTAAAGGGTCTCCCTCCGAACTTTTATGTTCATCTTTTATATCTTGCTTTGACATTCGTAAATTCTTTTCATAATCATATTTTTGGTATAAATAATCTAATATTGCTAGAACCAATAACGCTAAGGAAGCAAATATCCCCATTTGGATGGTTAAATCAATGACTGTTTTCATTGCAGCCCCTATTGTTTTTTGTGAAAGAATGAGAATCTCGTCAATTCTTAACCACAAAATCGAAAAAACAACGACGCCAATGATACTAATTTTAAGAATCGATTTTAACAATTCAACGATGGCTCGGAGAGAAAAAATCCTCTTAAAGCCTTTAATCGGATCTAACTTCTCAAGCTTCGGTTCAACTGGTTTTGTCGTAAATAACACGCCAACTTGTATATAATTTGCAATGATTCCTGCGATAAGGGCCACTATCATAATTGGGCCGACAATCATAATTAGTTCTTTTAAGATGTCCAATAAAATCTTAAAAACAGATGCTTCCGTTACATCAAGTAATAAATATTCATTAAAAGAATGCTCAAGCATTGTGATGATGGAAGTTTGCAGAAAATCTGCGGCAAAGAAAAAGAACATAAAAACAGCTAGTAACATAATAGCGGTATTTACATCTTGGCTTTTTGCAACTTGCCCCTTCTTACGATTATCTTGTTTCTTTTTCGGTGTTGCTTTCTCTGTCTTTTCTCCAGCAAAAAGCTGTAAATCGAGTGTGAGAAACATTTTTTTATGCCCCTCCCATCAAGTTCATCAAGCCTCGTAAGAAATACAACATTTCTTCAAACAGTTTTGATACAACTAACATCATCACACCCATCACACTAAATAAGATGATGAAGCTTACACCAATTTTCAACGGTAACCCGACAACAAAAACGTTTAGCTGAGGGAAAGTTCGAGCGAGAATCCCTAATGCCACATCAACAAGAAATAAACAGCTGACAACGGGAATAGCCATTTGAAAGGCAATAACAAACATTCTACTAAAAGCTTTCACCATATATTCAGCCATATTAGCATTTCCAAACGCAATCCACGGTTGATCTAGTGGCACATATTGATAACTATAAAAGATTCCGTCTAATAATAAATGATGACCATTGACCGATAATAGAAATAGAAGTGAGATAATGTATAAAAATTGACCCGTTAGCGGACTTTGTGCACCAGTTTGTGGATCAATGACATTCGCTAGCGCAAAACCCATTTGAAAGTCGATAAAGCCACCTGCTGTTTGAATCGCCGATAATAATAAATAAGCAAGAAAGCCGATAAACAAACCAACCAATGCTTCTTTAAGAATGAGAAAAATATACATATTGTCTATTTCAAGTAATGGTAAATCGAGTGTAAATACCATAATCCATGCAATAAAAAAGCCAAGCCCTATTTTCATTGTATTAGGAACATTCCTATATGAAAAAATCGGCATCATCACAAAAAATGAAGTAATTCTTACAAATACTAATAGGAAACTTGGAAAATAGTTGAATAATTCTTGCATAATAACTTTAACCTATATACCTTGTTAAATTAGAAAGAATATCACTCGTATAGCTAACCATATAATTTAACATCCATGGTCCAAAGACGACTATACCAACTAACACAGCGACAATCTTTGGCACAAATGCTAGCGTCTGTTCTTGAATTTGTGTTGTTGCTTGAAAGATACTCACAATTAAGCCGACCACTAAGGCTAGTAATAATAATGGTCCGCATACAATTAGTACTGCCATTATCCCCTGCTCGGCGATTGAAATTACGGTTTCCGAAGTCATTTCTCTAACATTCCCTTACTTAAAAACTTTGTAGTAGTGATTTCACTACTAAATACCAACCGTCAACTAACACGAACAATAAAATTTTAAAAGGTAATGAGATCATTACAGGTGGAAGCATCATCATTCCCATCGACATTAATACACTGGCTACGACCATATCAATGACTAGAAAAGGAATAAAAATCATAAAACCAATCTGGAAGGCTGTTTTAATTTCACTAATAGCAAATGCTGGCACTAGTGCTGTTAATGGAATCTCCTCGATAGAAGTAGGCTTTTCAGCTCCTGAATAATCTAGAAATAGCTGTAGATCCTTTTCTCTCGTATGAGCACTCATAAACTCTTTAAAGGGAAGGGAAGCTCTATCATATGCTTCCTCT
Source organism: Cytobacillus sp. FSL R7-0696 (assembly GCF_038006865.1). Lineage (NCBI taxonomy): Bacteria > Bacillati > Bacillota > Bacilli > Caryophanales > Bacillaceae > Cytobacillus > Cytobacillus sp. FSL R7-0696. The sequence continues at coordinate 4,436,507 of NZ_JBBOWA010000001.1, forward strand.
AGATCAATTTCTTCATTGAATAGGGGTGATAATGCTTGTTCGTTAACCTCATGAAAAGTAGGCGCCATCACAAAAAAAGTTAAAAATAAGGCAAGTCCAATTATCACTTGATTGGGAGGCATAGATTGAGTAGCTAATGCCGTCCTAACGAAGGAGAGAACAATCACGATACGCGTAAAGCATGTCATTAATATTAAAATACTTGGCGCTAGAGAAAGTACTGTTAACATTAGTAACAGTTTAATAGATGTTGAAATATTATCGGGCGAACTGTTATTAAATATCTCCATTACTTCATTCATGTTCGTGATTACCTTTCTTCAGGTTTTCAAGTTGGTCGGAACGTTTTTTTTTCATATCTGCCAGTTGTTTACTAAGAATATCTTGAAAGGATTGGTTCTTAACTTGTTCACTTTTCGACTTCTTCATTATCTTGAAAGGTTGAGTAAGAAACTGTTTTGCTGGCAATGACTGGTCGCCTTGTTCTTCATAATTTTTTAATAAAGTATCCTGCTCTTCTTTATCAGCGACCTCACTGATGAGTTGTACATTTTCACCAACGCCTAGTATATACACTTTTTCACCTATTTTGACGACTTGCACCGAGCGATTTTGACCTAAGGCAGTCCCACCAAGGTGATTAACGACATTGGTTGATTTATAAGAGCGGCTCTTTTTATTAACAAACTTTAACAATCCATATAACAAGCCAACAACAAACACTGTAGCAAAAATCATCTGAATAAAATCCCAAGCGTTTAACCCGACTTCCGCAGTGTCTGCTGTTATTTCTTCTGAGTGTATATTTGGTTCAACCTCATTTTTCTCTGCGGATTTTTCCTCATCCTTCACCATTTCCTCAACACTTCTAGATTCAGCTGACGCAGTCACATGAAGTAACTGCGTCAAAAATAAGCAGGAAATGGTTAGTAGACATATTCTTCCTATTACTTGTTTATACATGTTCATTACATCTCACTTCTTACGGCTTATTGATTCAATGTTTTTGAAATCGCCTCGATAACCCTATCTGCTTGAAATGGTTTAACAATAAAATCTTTTGCACCTGCTTGAATGGCATCGATCACCATCGCCTGCTGTCCCATAGCAGAACACATAATAATCTTAGCTTGACTATTAATCTTTTTGATTTCCTTTAATGCTGTGATTCCGTCCATTTCCGGCATGGTAATATCCATTGTAACTAAATCAGGCATTGTTTCTTTGTACTTTTCAACGGCTTGTAAACCATCTGCTGCCTCACCTACAACCTCAAAACCATTTTTCACCAATATATCTTTAATCATCATTCTCATAAAAGCTGCGTCATCGACAATTAATATTTTTTGAGACATTTTCTATTCCTCCTTGGTTACCTTAACTTTTTAAGACGATCTTGTTGACTGATTATTGAAGTGACCCTTACACCGAAGTTTTCATCTATTACAACCACTTCACCTTTTGCTATTAATCTACTATTTATTAAAATATCTACTGGTTCGCCTGCCAATTTATCTAATTCAATAATTGACCCTTGCGTCATATCTAAAATTTCTCTTACAGATCTTTTGGTACGTCCTAATTCGACTGTTAGCTGCAAAGGTATGTCTAAGAGCATATCCAAATTATTCGTTTGCTTTTCAGCTGGTTGTTGCGAACCAAACTCTAAAAAGTTGGCCGGCTGAATCTGCGCCTGTGCCACTTGTTTTTGCATTGGCTCAGTTGGTTGTTGATAATCATTAGGCTGACTATATGTATCACCATTCTCAGTAGAGCTATGAGACATATCACTCATTGTTAAAGATGAGCTTGTCTCTTTCATCTGTGCAATCTCTTGCGGTTGAACAACATTTGCTTTTTGTTGTTCCATTTCCTTGTCACTTTGTTCTTCAGCTGTTGTTTGTAATAACTCCTTCACTAAGCTTTTGGCAAAGTGATAAGGTAATACTTGCATAATATGAGAATCAATTAATTGACCAATGATGATGCGAAAAGAGATTTTCACTAGAGGATCTTCCCTAGGAATCGTTTCTGCCCCTTCACCTGTCGTTAAATTAAGTATATCAATTGTCGGAGGTGATATATCCACCCTTTTCCCAAAAATAGTGGACATTGAAGTAGCAGCTGAGCCCATCATTTGATTCATTGCTTCTTGCACCGCACTTAAATGAATATCTCCCATATCTGGCGATGGTTGACTTCCATCACCACCAAGCATCAAATCGGCAATGATTGATGCATCATGTTGATTAATAACAAGAATATTCGTTCCCTTGAACCCTTCTGTATAATTCACCTTAATGGCAACATAAGGATGGGGGAATTCTTCGATTAATTTATCATATTCAATAACAGAAACAGAAGGAGTCGTTATTTCTACCTTCTGATTTAATAACGTAGACAAAGCTGTCGTCGAACTACCAAATGAAATATTACCTATTTCTCCAAGAGCATCTTGTTCAATAAGCGTTAGTTCTTGCCCTTTGTCTTGCTCTTCTGGAGCAGAACGAAAAAATGTTTCGTTCTCGTCTCCCGTTCCTTTTAACAATGCATCAATTTCATCTTGTGAAAGCATATCATTACTCATTTTCTTCTTCTCCTTTCACAAAATCCAAAATTTGTACAGCCATTTTTTTATGGACTTTCCCAGGTTGTCCTGTGAATTTTTGAATTTCGCCAACTTTAATCTGCATCGGTTCGTGAATGCCCTGATCCAACTCAATCACATCACCAATTGTTAAATCTAAGAAATCTTCAATATTAATATCCGTCGATCCTAATTCACAGACAACGGGAATACTGGCCATCTCAATATTCTTTGTTAATCGTTCTATCTCTTCAGGCTCTCTGTTCTTTACATCTGATTCAATCCAATATCTTACTGATAACTTTGGCATAATGGCTTCTAATGCCACATGCGGGATACAAATGTTAATCATTCCACTCGCCTCGCCTATTGTGGCAGTGAGAGATATTACGACAACTGTTTCATTAGGTGAGACCATCTGCAAGAATTGAGGATTGACTTCAAAATCTGCATAACTTGGCTCGATGTCTATTACATTACTCCAAGCCTCTTTCAAGAGAAGAAAAGCTTTCGAAAACGTATTAGACATAATTTTTGTTTCTATCTCTGTTAGGTTTTCTACTTTATTTAAGCTAGATCCTTTGCCACCCATCATGCGATCCATTAATGCGTATGCGATATTGGGATTTACTTCGATCAATATTTTCCCATCAAGTGGTGGAACATCGAAAACATTAAGGATTGTCATTTTTGGAACAGAACTAATAAACTCTTCATATGGAATTTGATCAGTAGACGTCACTGAAATTTGCGCATAAGTTCTTAATTGTGCAGAAAAGTACGTTGTTAATAACCGAGCAAAATTTTCATGAATCCTTGTTATGCTTCTAATTTGATCTTTAGAGAACCTAAGAGCACGTTTAAAATCATATGTTTTAATTTTGCGCTCACTCTGTTCCTTTTTCAGTTGATCAGCGTCCATCTCTCCAGTTGAAAGGGCTGATAGAAGCGCATCTATTTCACTTTGCGATAAAACTTCTCCTGGCAAAAAAGTCACCTCCATATCTTTGAATTAAACTCTTATTTTTAAAAGATGAGTAATCTGTCAGCAATTATGTTATTGGAGGATTGATTCAGTTATATAGATTTTTTCAATTTTGCCCGATTCCATCAGGTCATTTATTTTTTTTGTTAAATTTTTCTGTAATAATAGTTGACCATCTTTACCTCTTAAATCATCTGCTTGCATTTCTGATAACTCTTGGATCATTAAGTTCTTCACTTGGAAATCTCTTTTCTCTAACTCTTCTTTCGCCTTTTTACTCTCCACTTGAATAGTAAAAGATATCCGTATATAATCGTCACTTGCTAGATTTGTCGTAATCTGGTCAATAGAGACAGTGCGTTCAAGAATATCATCAATAGAAGACTCATTTGCATCCTTCGCAAATACATCCGTAAAGTAAAATAACGAACCACTAATAACTAGTAACAATGACAGAATTCCAACGATGAGCCATTTTTTATTCATCTTCACCGTTCTCCTCCCACATAGAATGAGCTTTAATCATCCCAACAGCCTGGTAGAACTGCTGAATACTTTCCACTACTTCTAATTCATTTTCCTTCACAACATACTTTTTACCATTGGTAAGTGTGATTGTTGTATCAGGAAATGATTCGACTGTTTCGATATAAAACGCATTTAACCTAAACGATTGACCATTTAATCTCGATAATTTTATCAATTTATTGTAATAGGCAAACCTAAGCTTGCCTAAACCTCCCTTTTTAACGTTTCAAGTTAACTAGTTCTTGAAGGATCTCATCAGACGTCGTAATAATTCTTGTATTTGCTTGGAAGCCTCTTTGTGCAGTAATCATTTCAGTAAATTCTTCTGATAAATCAACATTAGACATTTCAAGTGATCCTGCTGCTAAGCTCCCTCTTCCGTCACCTGCCATACCAATATTAGCCACACCTGAGTTGGCAGAAGCTTGATAAAGGTTATTACCAGCTTTTGTTAACCCTGAGCTATTGCTAAATTTGGCTAAAGCGATCGTTCCAAGAATATCGATAAGACCATTTGAATAGACACCATTAATTTCACCAGATGCACCAATGTTGAAGCTTTCCAGTTTCCCTTCCGTATAACCATCAGGGAATACATTGGCATTCGATGCTCCTTCTACTTGTGTAAGTGCAGAAAAATCAAGATTAACTAATAATTGACTTTCATCATCAGCCGTTGCCATATTATCTGTTACACCTGAAGGAACTGGTATTCTAATGCCTTCTTTTAACGCATCAGCACCTACGATTTGTCCATTGGCATCAAAGCTTAATGTAAGATTATCCTCAGGTTGGGTGGGTGCCGTAACATTAAACGTCCAAGTACCATTTTCTTTCACATTTGATACATCAATTTGTAAGCCATGGGCAGATAAGACGCCATTCTCCACTGCAGAAGCATCTACAGTTACCTCACCATCAGGTGTTGAAATCGTATATACATCATTATTTAACTCAACTTTCCATTCTCCTGTTTGTGTCCCCTTGTAACCTTCTGGATTTTTCACACTAATATTTCCAGCGTCATCATTTGAACTTGTGATTGTACCAACAGAAGATGGTTTTGGCTCTTCATCAAAAAAGACACCCCAGCTATTTTCGCCCACCTTTTTAAAGTACACAGTTGACGCATGGGCATTGCCATTGCTGTCAATTGTTTTTATTTGTTGATTGAATACCGTTCCAACATTCGCATCTTTTGCTAGATTTCCTTGGATAGTGATTGATTCTGTTGTTACTGAAGGAAGGGTGGCATTCACATTTACAACCACATCACCTAATACACCGTTGCTATTATATGCCTGTACTTTTAAACCCTCACTATTCACTAGACTGCCATCATCATCCAAATAAAAATTACCTGCGCGCGTATAATACTGGGCGCCGCCTTGCTGAACGATAAAGTAACCATCTCCTTCAATGCCTAAATCCAATGCTCTACCGGTCGTTTGCATACTCGATCCAGAGTGAATAACATCGATAGTAGCCAAAGTAGACCCTAGGCCAACTTGTGTTGCATTTCGCCCCCCACGTAATTCTGTCGGCGAGGATGGACCAGCCACCATTTGATTCATTGCATCTTTAAATGTCACTCTACTCTTCTTAAAACCGGCTGTATTAACATTGGCGATATTATTACCAATTACATCTAATTTTGTTTGAAAATTCTTCATCCCACTGATCCCTGAATACATTGAGCGTAACATTGCATTTCCTCCTTTAAATCATCAAATATATCATTTCGCTTTTATTCAATTTTCATAATTTGCTGAGGGGTAATTAATTTTTCAGAACCTGAAATATGAAAATATGTTTGTCCATCTTTAAAGGACACTGACTCCACTTTGGCTATTTGATTTTCCCCTTGATCATCCTGATAAGTAATTTCTTTTCCGATTAATAAACTAGATTGAACTAATGTATTCTCATCAATCGTTGGCTGATTTAGTTCAGAAATATTACTTGGTGATAACTCGGTTCCATCTTCAAGAATAAATGTGACAGTAGAATCTTTGAACTGTATGGAAGCAACTTTTCCAGTTCCTTGCTCAACTTCCACATTAGCCTCATTAGTATTTAATTTATGCCAAGTAATCTCTTTACCTACAAAATGAGAATAAGATAGTAATTGGTTCTGCTCTTGAATGTTGATCATTTCTTCCATACTTGTTGTCAGATTAGTCATTTGTTCTAAAGAAGAAAACTGAGCCATTTGTGAAATGAATTCTTTATCATCCATCGGGCTTGTTGGGTCTTGATTTTGAAGTTGAACCATTAATAGTTTTAAGAAGTCATCTTTGCCTAATGTATTGCTATTACTTGTATTGGCTACTTGTGATTGTGATAGCAATAAAGAAGAATCAATACTGTTTGTCATATAACGTACCACCTAAACCTTTAGATTTAATAATTCTGCTTCTAATTCATCGAAGAAAGAGGTTGCTTTAGCCTTTTGTTCATCTCTGCCGTTATGACCATCACCATCTTGATTTGGTTGATTCTTCTCTCTTTGATTGAACGATTCCTCTGCATGCTTTTGTTCTAATGAGGTTTGATAAATTTCGATCTTGTCGACATTGATATTTTGTGTATGAAATGCTTGTCTGAGAGTTTGTGCGCTAGATTCAAATGCATCTTTGGCTGCCTGTGTACTTGCAATAATTCTAGCAATCATCACTTGATCTTTTTGGACAATTTCTATCTTCAATGTGCCTAAATGTTCTGGTGTGAGTTGTATGCTCAGTTTTTGTATTCCATTAACCGTCGTAAATTTGGCACGAGATAAGGTATTCTCAAACTGTTTTATTAATTGTTCTGCCGGAATTGGTTTTCCATTTTGTGGAATATGTAACTGCAAAGTATCGTTCTTAGAGATTGCAACCGGATTTGTAGGAACTTGCACAGTCTTTATGTCCGGATTTTGATCCTCTATTCCTTTACTAATTGTTGCTCGTATTTCCACTTCTGTTTCCATTTGCTTCTGCTCACTATTTATTAACGTCATGCTTAGTGGTGAATGATTGACCAACTGTTGTGTTCGAAGTTGTGTCTCTTGGGCTTTTAAAGAAATGGATTGAGGTATCGGTACTACTGCTTCGTTTTCTAGTATTTTCACGATGTCTTTTACGAGACCAGCTAATTGTTGTTGATTAAATGGTGATGGTTCTGTTTGTTGATTCATCATTTGTACAAGCTTTATTGTTTGGAAGACGGCTTTGTTCTGAGTGATAAGGTCAGTTGTTTGCGTTTGCGCACGTCCACCTTCCACTGCTGAAACTAACTTTGAAAGAAAATTCTCTCTAGCTTCTGTCGTTTGAAGATCTGTAGAAATATCAGCTTGATTTGTCAACAATGACTGGATATGAGTAAAAATCAATTCCATCTCTTCTTCTTCAATGTTTAATAACTGACTAGCCTGTTCTACAACAAGCGGTTCATCACGTAAGTCGATATACATAAACGGTTGCCATTCTTCCGGCAAATCTTCCCACTCTAATACCCCGAGAGTAGATAGCAAATCATCTTGCTCTGTAACTGTATCTTTCGTGACGTCGCTATTCGGACTGACCGTTTCCACATTTGACAGAACACTCCCTAAAAATTGAGCGAAATCGCCTTTACCCATCTTCTCATTAGCTGATATTTCTTTAGTAGATTGATGGTTATTACTTATAGGTAACAGTGACATGAGTTCCATGAAACATCTCCCTCTTTATTCAGCGGCTTTCTCATCGTCATCTGTGGTAGAAGTATTTTCTACAGACGCTGTTACCAGGCTTGTAAATGAAGCAGCTTTTGTTGGTTCCATTTTTGCCAGTATATCAGCAAGTACTTCAGGTTTTACCTCTGCCAGGATTCGCACCGCTTCTTCTTCATTCATATTAGATAAAATAGGCGCAGCTTTTTTAGCAGCCATTTCTTCATAAGTTTTAATAATGTCACTAAATGCCCGCTTATTCTCTTCTTTCATTAAAACTAATTCGTCTACTCTATTCTCTAATCGTGTTTTTTCTTGGTTTGCTTTATTTAATTCATTGTCTTTACTTTCTACTTGATTTTGCAGTTGCTCAATTCTTGCCTCACGGTCATTTACCTCTGCCTCTAGTTCGATCAGTCTATTTTCCATTGTTTGCATCATTTCTATTTGATCTTCTTCAAAAAGGGTAGATAGAACAGGAACATTTTGACCATACTTTTTCGCCACATCAAAAATGTTATATCCACTTACAGTTAGGATTAATAATCCAATTGCGATAAGTCCAATTAAAGTGGTGGCAATGATCATAAATATCTTAATGACCGGTCTAGACTTTTTCTCTTTGTGACTTTCCATCTTATCACCTAAAGTTCTTTATGGATAAATTGCTGGATTGAAATATCATCCATTTCAATATTTTCTAATCTCTTCATTTCTGATACGTATTGCATCTTCTTCTTATCTTTAATGACTTCATATTTCTTGTACTCTGTCATTTTTTCTGCAAGCTTTTCTTGATAATAGTACATTTGAGTACGGGCATTCATTACTCTTTTTTGATAATGACTAATTGTCTTTTCTAAATTCGAAATAAACTGTTGTTGATAACGCATTTCCACTACTTGTAAACCACTAACTAGTCTTTCTGATTGCAATCTATCTAAATCTTCTTTTTTCTTTAGCAAATCATATAGTTTGGTCGCAGCTTCTTCAAAACGTCTCGTCGCTTGATTATAAATATCCAAAGCTTCATCTTTTTCACGTTCTTTTACATGCATAATTTTCTCGAACTTATATTTAAAAGACATTTGTTACTGTGCTCCTTCTCCAACTAGCGCAAATAGTTGTTCAATTCCATCATCGATCGTCACTTTTTCATCCGTTTGTTGTTTAAGAAAATTTAAAATTTGTGGATATAAAGCAATCGCTCGATCTATTTCTTGTGATGATCCTTTCTTATATGCACCGATATTAATTAAATCCTCTGATTGCCTATAAGTACTAAGTGATTCTCTTAAACTCTCAGCTGCTTTTATATGCCTCTTACTACTAATTTGATTCATTACACGACTGATACTTTTGAGTACATCTACAGCAGGATATTGTCCCTTATTAGCGAGCTCTCTATCTAACACATAATGACCATCCAATATACCTCTCACAGTATCAGCAATTGGTTCATTCATATCATCACCATCAACAAGCACTGTATAAAAGGCAGTGATAGACCCCTCTATGGAGGTGCCAGTTCTCTCTAACAGCTTAGGTAAAACAGAAAAAACTGATGGCGTATAGCCTTTTGTTGTCGGGGGTTCGCCAATTGCTAAACCTATTTCCCGTTGTGCCATTGCTACCCGAGTAACAGAATCCATTAGCATCATAACCTTCATACCTTTGCCACGAAAGTATTCTGCAATGGCTGTCGCAGTATAGGCCCCTTTTATTCTCATTAATGGCGGTTGATCAGAGGTAGCTACAATGACAATTGAACGTTTTAATCCTTCAAGACCAAGATCTCTCTCGATAAACTCACGGACTTCTCTTCCTCTTTCACCAATTAAAGCAATAACATTAATGTCTGCTTTTGTATTTCTGGCAATCATGCCGAGTAGGGTGCTTTTACCAACACCACTACCTGCAAAAATCCCCACTCTTTGGCCATTACCAACTGTTAATAAACTATCAATCAACCGAACGCCTACTTCAATTGGTTCGCTAATGGGTGGTCGCAATAGGGGATTTGGTGGCTCTTGTTCTGTTGGCACCTCTCTTAATCCTTTTGGAAGTAGAGACCCGTCTAATGGTTGTCCCAAGGAATCAAGGACATTCCCTACAAGAGAAGTCCCAACTTTAATTTCTAACGGTTTTCCTGTTGTTTCTACTAAACTCCCAGGCGATATATCAGTAACCGTTGTATACGGCATAAGAATAATATTCTCATCTTTAAATCCGACCACTTCTGCACGTATCTTCCTGCTCTTCTTACCTTGCACATGAATATAGCAAACATCACCAATGGAACTAACCGGCCCTTGAGATTCGATCATTAGGCCAACAACTCTCTTGACTCTCCCGTATTTTTTGAAACTATCTGTGACATGGATTTCCTCTAATAACTTATCCAAGTTCATGATGGGTCTCCAACCATTCTGATAGTCTTTCTTTGATCTCGTCTATTTGGCTTTTACACGTGGCATCAATTCGACCATTATCTGAATCAATCACACAATCTACTACAGAAAGTTCTTCATCGGGAAGGATATACAGGCCAGCTTCAACCGGTAACATTGCCTTTAGTTCATCCTTATAGCTTAATAACTCTAGATATTTATCAGGATGAACAATAAGTTTAATGTTTTTGTAATGCTTGGCTTCTTTTAATGCGTTTTTTACATAAGATTGATAGTGCTCCGTATGATGAGTTAATTCCGTTGCAATGATTTTCTCTGCTACATTCATACTAATCGTTAATATCGTTCGGTCCGCTGACTGAATAGTTTCTTCATAATCAGTTTTTGCTGCATTAATTATCTCTTTTACTTCTGCTAATCTAGATGAATATGAGTTAAATCCATCTTCTTTGCCCTTACTCATCCCGGTGAGATAACCTTCTTCATATGCCTCTTTACGTACCAATTCTTGTTCTTCTTTTGCCTTTTCCTTTTCTTCTTGAACTGTTTGATATATGCGATCAGCATGCTGATTGGCTGATTGAATAATTTCCTCCGCTCTCTTCTCTGCTTCATTAATCACCTGGTCATAATAGACAGACATCTGCTGTGATGGATGATCCTCTGATTGTTTAAACATCGGCCGAATAGAGATTGTTATTTGCTCCTCTTCACTTAAGTAATCGTGAGAAGAATGTTTAAATAACCTAGACAATAATATCATCCCCTCCGCCTCTGGCGACGATGATCTCCCCAGCTTCTTCCAGTCTGCGTACAATTGCGACAATTCTTGATTGTGCTTCTTCGACTTCTCGAAGTCGAACTGGTCCTAAAAATTCCATTTCCTCTTTAAATGTATCCACAGTACGCTGTGACATATTTTTATAAATAATCTCTTTTACTTCTTCACTAGACACTTTCAAAGAAAGCATAAGATCTTCACTTGCACAATCTCTTATCACTCGTTGAATCGCTTTATTATCAAGCGTAACAATATCCTCAAACACAAACATTCTTTTCTTTATTTCTTCAGCTAAATCTGGATCTTGAATTTCTAATGCATCAAGAATCGTACGTTCAGTTGAGCGATCCACTCCATTGAGCACTTCTACTACAGACTCAACTCCACCAGTTTGCGTATAATCTTGTGTAACAGTAGCGGACAGCTTTCTTTCTAAAATCTGTTCGACCTCATTAATAATTTCAGGAGAAGTGCCGTCCATTACTGCGATTCTTCTAGCAATATCTGCTTGCGTATTTTGAGGTAATTCCGACAGTATTTGACCAGCTTGCTGTGGTTCTAAATAAGAAAGAATTAACGCAATGGTTTGCGGATGTTCATTCTGAATAAAATTCAATATTTGTGTTGGGTCAGCTTTTCTGGCAAAATCGAATGGTCTCACTTGAAGCGACGAAGTTAAACGATTTATTATCGCTGTTGCTTGTTCGTTTCCTAATGCCTTTTCGAGCACAGTCTTCGCGTATCCGATCCCCCCTTGCGCAATGTAATCTTGAGCAAGAGCGATTTGATGAAATTCATCTAGCACATCTTCTTTTGCCTCAGTGTCTACTTTTCTTACACCGGATATTTCTAAAGTCAACTTTTCAATCTCTTCTTCACTTAAATGCTTATACACATTAGAAGCAATATCTGGACCTAAAGATATTAATAAAATGGCTGCTTTTTGCCGTCCTGAAAGATTTTTCTTCTCCCTTTTCACGCTTGACTGGCCTCCTAATCTTCCGTAATCCATGTTCTTAGGAGCTTGGCAAAGTCTTCCGGTTTCTCTTTAGCTAGCTTCTCTAATTGCTTGATTCGGATGCTTGCCTCTGTTTCCTTTACCTGATGTACATCAGGTATAGAATCATTTAATTGCTCTTCCACTTCATACTCTACAATCTCTTCTTCTTTCTCTTTTTTATTACGTAAAAATAACCATAGTAATAATATAATTACTAATAATAGTAATCCGACAACCAAATATATCCACCAAGGAATCGTTGCTGCTTCTTCATTTGGAAACTCAACTTTTCCATTGAACTCTTGAACGGAGACAGCTATTTTATTTTGTAGCTCTTCATCAGTTAACGTTTCATCCAATGTATCTTTATCGATAGATGTACGGATAATGGTTGATAAGATTTGCGTAATATCATTAATTCGATCTTGTGGCAATGAATTTGGATTATTAGCATCAGGTGGTTCCACCATTACTTGAATGCCCAAATCCCTAACTTTATACGGGCTTTCAACAATTTCTTTTCTTATTCTGTTTACTTCATTATTAATTGTTTCTTCTATTTTTTCATAATCGCCGTTGCTATTTGAACCTTCAACATAAGAAGAGCCGAGTGCATCCGCACCATCTTCACTTTGCGGGATACCCCCTTCTGTATCTCCATTCCCTGTAAAGGTTTCTGTGAGCTTTTGTGCACTAATGGCTATTCCTTCCATATTCTCTTCATCTACTGGTTCGACAAGATTTTCTTCTCTATTCTCTTGTGTAAAATCGACATCTGCTGTAACAGACACCACAACTTTTTCTTGACCCATTAATGTAGCTAGCATCGTTTGCACTTGACGTTGGATATCCTTTTCGATTTCTTTTTTTATTTCATGTTGTACGGCAAATTGATTGCCTGTCGAAAATTCTTCACTGTTTTTCAAGTCAAAGTACTCAAAGTTTTGATTAGTTATGACGATATTATCAGTAGGTAAATTAGGTACACTTTTAGACACTAAATGATAGAGTGCTTGGATTTGTTGATTTTCGAATTTATAACCTGGATCCGTGTTTAAAACGATAGACGCAGATGCTTGTTCCTCTGTTTCATTTAAAAACACACCAGATTCAGGCATGTTTATCATGACTTTAGCGTTGTTAATACCATCAATACCTTTCATTAACTCTGCTAATTCAGACTGCATCGCATCTAGTTTCATCACGTCAAATTCATTTTCCGTCATCCCGATCCCAGCATTTTGACTAAAAAATGAGTAATCAATATTACCGCTATCTGGGATACCTTCTGCAGCTAGCTCTACCATGAGGCTATCTACTTGTTCTTCTGGTACTTTAATAGCTGTACCACCTTCAACGATTTCTGACTTAATCCCCTTAGCATCTAAATTTTCTTTTATACTGCCTGTTTCTGAGGGTGTCAGGTTACTATATAGTGGGACTAAGGTGGTTCTGGTCGAAAGAAAAACAATGATACTAATACCAATGATTAATAATAACGGAGCACCGATTATTAGAGCCTTTTGCCCCTTTGTTTTCGCATCCCAGAACGTTCTCACCTTTGTACCATATGCTTGCAAAGAATCTTTCATCTAAAAATCCCCCGATGGTCCTTGGTTAGTCATCAGACGAGAATACATGTTTTACACTTGCATTCTCATCATCTCTTGATATGCTTCGACTGCCTTGTTACGTACTTCTAGTGTTAAAGACATGGATACACTCGCTTTTTGAGCGGTGATCATTACGTCGTGAAGATCAACATCCTGCCCCGTAGCAAGTTTTGTCGTCATTTCATCCGATGATATTTGCCTTTCATTTACACTATCAATTGCACTTTTCAAAGCCGAAGCAAAGCTATTATGTGCATCACTCGGTGTAATCTCTTTTACATTTTGAGCATTATCCGGACTATTTGTATGTACGACGGGAGAGAAGCTATTAATATTCATCTCTTAGTCTCCTTCTTATTTACCTATTTCCAATGCCTTCAAGAGCATATTCTTATTCGCATTAAATACAGTGACGTTTGCTTCATATGAACGTGTTGCACTCATCAAATCTACCATTTCTCTTAATGGGTCCACATTTGGCATTTCTACATACCCTTCTGCGTTAGCATCAGCATGAGATGGATTATAGACGAGTTCAAAAGGCGTTTCATCCTCAACAATTCTCGTTACCTTTACACCATTACCCGTTTGGCTTTTTTCATTTATTGCTGTTTGTAAAAATGATGAAAAGCCGTTATCTTTCGCTTGAAGCACGACAGATTTTCTTCTATAAGGGTCTTCCCCAGTCACGCTGCGAGTAGAATCAGCATTGGCCATATTTGAAGAGATGACATCCATCCTTAACCTTTGCGCTGTTAGTGCGGAAGCTGTTGTATCTAAACTATGAAAGATAGTCATCGATTATCTACCTCCCTTAATTACGTTTTCAAGTCCATTAAATTTACTGCTCATGCGATCAACCAATGCGTTATATTGAATTTGGTTTGCTGCAAGCTCTGACATTTCCTGATCCATATCTACACTGTTACCACTTTCGTTATATGTTACATTTTTCTTCGTCAAGACGGTGGTATTTAAATTAGATGGCGTGAAATCAAAATGCCTTTCATCCGTTTTATATGTATTCATGTTAGATAATGCGGAATCAAAAGCAGATTTGAAGCTTACATCTTTCGCTTTATATCCTGGCGTGTCAACATTCGCGATATTTTGCGAGATCACCTTTTGTTTTGTCGATGTTTGTTGAATTGCGTTTTCGATAATCGACATGGATTGTGAGAAGACTTTCACAAACTTCACCTCGTTTTTTCCAAAATTCTCCCCAATTAGCACTTACTAATAATTTCATCTATCATCATTGTAAAGAATATGAAATAATAAGTCTATGACCTAGAAGGGTTTTTTGATAATTCTTTTGTCCTATTTTCGACATTTTTCTTACTAGGCAAAAATACGCTTCATTTTTCCGTGTTTTTTAAAAACACTATTCACTATCAGTTGAATCAAGCGTTCGAATATATTTTTAAATAGGTATAAAGAACTATGAGCATTTTGTTTTTTAAAAAATAGGCTCAAAGTTCTACTTTATTCGTTATTACTTTATTATTTCGTTCGTAATAAAGTTGTAATACAGAAAAATTTGACACCATAAAAATAACACGGTAACGCATCACTGCGTCTCCGTGTTATTTTAAAAGTTTTTTTATTTTACTTCTTAGTTAGATTTTAATTTTTCTAACTCGAAAAGGAATTTATCGTTCAATACTTTAATATAAGTACCTTTCATCCCTAATGATCTTGATTCAATTACGCCAGCACTTTCTAATTTTCTTAGTGCATTAACAATAACAGAACGTGTGATTCCAACTCTATCGGCAATCTTTGAAGCAACTAATAGACCTTCTTTTCCGTCTAACTCTTCAAAGATATGTTCAATTGCTTCTAACTCACTGTATGATAAAGAGCTAATCGCCATTTGTACAACTGCTTTACTTCTAGCTTCTTCTTCAATTTCTTCTGCTTTTTCACGAAGAATTTCCATACCTACTACTGTAGCACCATATTCAGCTAAAACTAAATCATCATCTTCAAAGGCATCTTCCACTCTTGCAAGAATGAGGGTACCTAAACGTTCTCCTCCACCGATAATAGGAACAATTGTCGTTAATCCAGCGCCAAATAACTCCTTATTTTCGATAGGGAATGCAGTATATTCACTATTCACATCTAAGTTAGATGATGTCTCTTGAATGTTAAATAAGTTTTTAGTGTACTCTTCTGGGAACTGACGATCTTCAAGCATTTTCTTCATTCGCTCATTTTCGATTTGTTGGTTCGCAGCATATCCTAATAGTTTACCTCTACGGCTTACTACATAGATATTTGCTTCGATAACAGCACTTAAAGTTTCTGCCATTTCTTTGAAGTTAACTGGCTTACCTGCAGCCTTTTGTAGCATTGCATTAATTGTTCTTGATTTTTTTAATAAATTCATTGATTTTTCCTCCTATAACTTTGGAACATTATTTCAATCCCTTGAATGTTTCGTTACTTATTTTTTTGCTAAGATTTGCTTGATTAGGAGTACAATGAAATTTCATCAAATAAGGATTATAATATAAATTGACTTAAATCTTTATTCTTAGAAATTTCCCCGAGCTTCTCTTCTACATATTGTGGCGTAATCACAATCTTCTCTAATGTTACCTCAGGCGCTTCAAACGAAAGGTCTTCAAGCATTTTTTCCATAATCGTTTGCAATCGTCTTGCTCCAATATTATCGGTATTTTGATTTACATCATAAGCAAATTCTGCAATCCTACGTATAGCATCGTCAGAAAATTCAATTTGTATACCTTCTGTTTCCAATAATGCTTGATATTGTTTGATTAAGGCATTATCAGGCTCAACTAATATTTTCACAAAATCATCCACAGTTAATTTTGTCAATTCGACTCTAATCGGGAAACGTCCTTGCAATTCAGGTATTAAATCAGACGGTTTAGCGGTATGGAATGCTCCAGCTGCAACGAATAAGACATGATCGGTTTTTACTGTACCATATTTCGTTACAACCGTTGATCCCTCAACGACAGGAAGAATATCTCTTTGCACACCCTCGCGAGAAACATCTGCTGAGGAGCCACCTGAGTTTTTACTTGCGATTTTATCAATTTCATCGATAAAGATCATACCAGATTGTTCTGCTCTATAGATGGCTTCAGAACCTACTTCATCCATATCAATAAGCTTTTGTGCTTCTTCGTTCGTTAAAACTTTTCTAGCTTCGCTTACTGTAAGTTTTCGCTTCTTCTTTTTCTTTGGCATTAATCCACCAAGTGCATCTTGCATATTCATCCCCATTTGTTCCATACCCGAACCTTGGAGCATATCAAACATAGACGGCTGCTGTTCTTCTATTTCAACAGTGATTATTTCATCTTCTAGCTCTAAATTTTCAAGCTTTGTTTTCACTACTTTACGCTTTTGCTGAATTGACTGATCATCTTGTTGCTCATGATCGCTCTCTTGTTGATCATTCCCACCACCAAAAAACATTTCTAAAGGGTTCTTATAATTGGCGGACTTTTTATTACTAGGTACGAGCAATTCGACAATTCGGCGATTAGCATTTTTCTCTGCTATTTCTTGCACACTTGCTACCTTTTCTTCTTTCACAAGTCGCACAGATGTCTCAACTAGATCTCTAACCATAGATTCTACATCTCTACCTACATAACCCACTTCAGTGAATTTCGTTGCCTCTACCTTAACAAATGGAGCACCAACTAATTTCGCAATCCTTCTTGCAATCTCAGTTTTACCAACTCCTGTTGGTCCAATCATCAAAATATTCTTAGGACTTACTTCATCACGAAGCTCTTCATGCAGTAGGCTTCTACGATATCTATTTCTTAATGCAACTGCTACAGCTTTCTTGGCATTTTTTTGACCGATTATGAACTGGTCTAGTCTTTCGACAATTTGACGGGGTGTTAAACTTGTCATTTTAACCATTTTAGCACTCCTTTGTTTTACAGTTCTTCCACAATAATATTGTGGTTAGTATATACACAAATTTCTGCAGCCATTTCAAGCGAAGCTTTTGCAATTTCCCGAGCTGTTAAATGTTCACCTGCAAATCTCTTTAAAGATCGACCTGCTGCTAATGCATAGTTACCACCTGAACCGATTGCTAGTACACCATCGTCAGGTTCAATGACTTCACCTGTTCCTGATACGAGCAATAAACCGTCTTTATTCATAACAATTAAAAGCGCTTCAAGTTTCCGAAGAACCTTATCGCTTCTCCACTCTTTAGCAAGCTCTACAGCCGCTCTCTGCAAGTTACCATTATATTCTTCAAGCTTTCCTTCGAACTTCTCGAATAAAGTAAATGCGTCGGCAACAGACCCTGCAAATCCGGCAATCACTTTGCCATTTGCAAGCTTTCTTACCTTTCTTGCAGTATGCTTCATGACAACCGATTCACCAAATGTAACCTGTCCATCTCCAGCCATTGCATATTCGCCATTGTGTTGTACTGCAAAAATTGTTGTTGCATGAAATTGTGACATGTTTATTCCTCCTTTTGGAGTATGTTAATAATCCACTATAGACTATATATGAGTATGACTATTCGTTTATCCATCATATAGTTAAACTTCTTTAAAATCTATGCTCTAGGATGATACTGATTATATGTCTTTTTCAAGTAATCAGGTGTAACATGTGTGTAAATTTGCGTTGATGAAAGAAAAGCATGACCTAAAAGCTCTTGAACTGTTCTCATATCAGCCCCATTTGACATTAAATGTGTAGCAAATGAATGCCTAATCTTATGGGGATGGATGCCACCTTCTAGAGACGACTTTTCAATCAATTTATTTAATATACCTCTTATACCGCGGTCAGTTAATGCGCCACCACGGTGGTTTAAAAATAAATGGTTGCTCTTCTCTTTTTGGAGTTTTAGACGTCCATCATGACAATATTTTAAAAGAGCATCGTGAGCAAAGCTTCCGAATGGTATGTATCGATCTTTTTTCCCTTTTCCATGAATAAGAATTACGGAAATATCCAAATCAATATCACTTAGCTGTATAGAAGCACATTCAGCTACCCTTATGCCTGTTGCATACATCACTTCTAAAATCGCCATATTCCTTTGGCCAAGTGCTGTATCTACCTCTACACTATTAAAGAGTTGTTCCATCTCTTCTTCATAAAAAAACTGCGGCAGTCTTTTATCACCTTTTGGGATGGATGTTAATTGGAAAGGATTATCGTTAACCATACCTTCTCGTACCAATAACTTAAAAAAGCTTCTTAAGCAGGAAATTTTACGAGCAATTGTCTTTCGAGCTAAACCTTCTTGATAAAGCTTTGTTAGAAATAATCGAACATCCATATATTCGACATCATTTAACTTTTTCAAACCTTGTTCAGCCATGAACATAAAAAATCCTTTTATATCCGTCTGATAATGCTCAATTGTATATTGTGAATAATTCTTTTCGATTTGTAAATATTCGATAAATAACTTTAAAGAAATGTTCACATTTTCGCTCATTTTTTGTACTCACCTCACAAGGGCTTCATCATACTATCATATTTAAGCAACCCACGCAAGAAAATTTACATATTTTTCACAAAGTTCTGAATTGTCTCTAATGCTCGATTAGCATGTTGTTCATTTCTCTCCTGCTTACCTTTAATTCTTTTTTCTAACTCTGGGAATAAACCAAAATTGGCATTCATAGGCTGGAAATTCTTTGGATTGGCGTTAGCAATATATCTTGCCATACTCCCAATAGCAGTCTCAATCGGAAACTCTACTGTTTCTTGGCCCTTCACAAGACGGGCAGCATTAATCCCTGCAATTAACCCACTAGCAGCTGATTCAACATATCCTTCTACGCCAGTCATTTGCCCAGCAAAGAATAAAGATTCTCTATTCTTAAATTGATAAGTTGATTTAAGCACTTTAGGAGAATTAATAAAAGTATTTCTATGCATAACACCGTATCTTACAATTTCAGCATTTTCTAAGCCTGGTATTAAACGAAGGACCTCTTTTTGTGGCCCCCATTTTAGATGCGTTTGGAATCCAACAATATTATATAGTGTACCTGCTGCATCATCTTGACGTAATTGGACAACAGCATATGGCCTCTTCCCTGTTTTAGGATCCTCTAAACCAACAGGTTTCATCGGTCCAAAGAGCATTGTTTTCTTCCCACGAGATGCCATAACTTCGATAGGCATACAACCTTCAAAAAAGATTTCTTTCTCAAATTCTTTTAACGGCACAGTTTCAGCATTAATTAACGCTTCGTAAAAAACATTGAACTCTTCCTCGTTCATCGGACAATTTAAATAAGCTGCTTCCCCTTTATCATATCGAGATTTCAAATAGACTTTATCCATATTAATGGAATCTTTTTCGATAATTGGTGCCGCTGCATCATAAAAATAAAGATAATCTTCCCCAGACAGTTCACGTAGTTTCTCAGAAAGTAATTCACTTGTTAATGGGCCTGTCGCAATAACAGTAATCCCTTCAGGAATATCCGTTACTTCCTCATTTATTACTGTCACATTCGGATGATTCTTCACTGCTTCAGTTACCCTTGCAGCGAAGTCATGGCGGTCAACAGCTAAAGCACCACCTGCAGGAACCGCACTATCATCTGCTGAAGAAATAATTACAGAATCTAGTTGTCTCATTTCTTCTTTTAATACACCTACAGCATTCGTTAAATTGTTGGCTCTTAAAGAATTACTACAAACTAATTCAGCAAATTTATCTGTATGGTGAGCTGCTGTTTGTCTAACTGGTCTCATTTCATATAAGCGTACTTGAATGCCTCGTTTAGCAATTTGCCAAGCGGCTTCACTTCCAGCTAACCCAGCCCCAACTACGTTTACTACCTGTTCAGTCATTATTTAATTCTCCTTACTTATTGTAAAATAATTTATATCATTCATTTAATTGTTCGTTTTAACTAAATCATAAACGAGTGTAATCTTTTAATCCCAAATTGCATTGTACAATATTACAAAAAAATTTGAAAGCATAAAGTATTTTTTTAATCGTTGTCCATCTTAGAACATCATTTGTCCATCCACTGTGTGATTTTAATGTTTTTTCAAATAATACATGATGTTATTGCTTTCAGCCTCTTAACCATTTTTACCAATTCAATCGCATTTTTATCATCTCATTTGATAACATTTCATCTTTTACTATTCACAAAAGCTTCAAATTGTTTTTTGATTCCATCATTCATCATTGCTGATATAGAACAGTTAAACGAGATTTAATAGTTAGTAATTTTATAAAATAGCAATGACGATTTATTCTTTACTTTCACATTCACATCACTCCATTCAGTTAAACTCCTATCCCCCCTAGAAAATACTCCTTCAAATCTTTTTTTGACAAAAAACGCCTTTAAATATAAAACAAAACGAACAATTAATGAAAATAATTAATAATTGTTCGTTTCTGTGTCTCTCTATACTTTTTTATTAGAAATGAGCAAACCGTTACTCACTTCAATTTATCCTTGTTTCTCTTCTTTATAGTCACATTCAACACACTGTACTTGTACACCCTTTTTCAGTTTTTTCTCAACAAGTAGTGATTCACATTTTGGACAGCTTCTTGCTATCGGCTTATCCCATGAAATAAACTCACACTCAGGGTAGCGGTCACAACCATAAAAGATACGGCGTTTTTTACTTTTTCTCTCGATGATATTACCTTCTTTACAAGTAGGGCATTTCACACCGATTTCCTTCACAATTGCCTTTGTATTGCGGCACTCTGGAAAGTTACTGCAAGCCATAAACTTGCCATAGCGTCCCATTTTGTATACCATCGGGCTTCCACATTGTTCACAATCTTCACCCGCAGGTTCGTCTTTAATTTCTATTTCCTGCATTTCTTTCTCTGCTACTTCTAAACGTTTTTCAAAACCTTGATAAAACTCATCAATAATTTTAACCCAATTTTCTTTTCCCTCTTCAATATAATCCAGATCTTGTTCCATTTTTGCAGTAAATTCCACATCTAATATCTCAGGGAAAAACTCCATTAATAGTACGGAAACGACTTCTCCTAATTCAGTTGGCACAAAACGTTTATTATCTAATGTGACATAGCCGCGCTTCTGAATGGTATCTAGCGTCGGTGCAAAAGTTGAAGGTCTACCTATACCTAGTTCTTCAAGCGTTTTGACTAACCTTGCTTCTGTATATCTTGGAGGTGGTTGCGTAAAGTGTTGTTTCGGTTCGATATCCTTCTTAACGACTTTATCTCCCACTTTTAAATTAGGAAGCATATTAGATTTTTCTTCCGTCTGATCATCTGTTCCTTCGACATATACTTTCATAAACCCAGGGAATTTAATCTTTGAACCGTTTGCTCTAAAGGTCACTTGACCGTTGATTAAATCAACACTCATTGTATCCATTATGGCAGGAGCCATTTGACTAGCAGTAAAACGTTCCCAGATTAAACGATATAAACGAAGCTGATCTCTTGAAAGATGCTCTTTCAGCGAATTCGGTTCCCTTAATATACTGGTAGGTCGGATGGCTTCATGTGCATCTTGAGCATTAGCGTTTTTCTTTTCTTTTCTTTTTGATGCTGGCAAATACTCTTTGCCATAATGGTTTGTAATATAATCCACTGCTTCACTTTGAGCAACTTCAGATACTCTCGTAGAATCCGTTCTCATATAAGTAATTAATCCAATTGTACCTTCTTTTCCCAAATCGATACCTTCGTAAAGCTGCTGAGCAAGCATCATTGTTTTCTTTGCACGGAAATTTAATTTTCTTGCTGCTTCCTGTTGAAGAGAAGATGTAGTAAAAGGAACTGCAGGATTTCTCTTTCTCTCCTTTTTCGTTACATCTGTTACTTCAAACTCATTATTCTTTAACTCTTTTAAAACGGATTGCACATCTTCTTCAGATTTCAACTCAAACTTTTTACCATTTAGAGCAAAAAAGCTTGCATCAAACGTAGATTTACCTTTGACAAATTCTCCATCTATGCTCCAATATTCTTCTGGCTCGAATTTGTTAATTTCCTTTTCTCTATCAAGGATTAAACGAACGGCAATTGATTGTACACGACCGGCGCTAAGCCCCTTTTTAACCTTTTTCCATAGTAGTGGACTAATATTATAGCCCACTAACCTATCTAGCATTCTTCTTGCTTGCTGGGCATCAACTAAATCCATATTAATCGCTCTTGGATGTTTAAAAGATTCTTTAATGGCATCTTTTGTGATTTCATTAAATACAACACGGCATTTTGAATCAATATCCATATCTAAGCTATGCGCCAAATGCCATGCAATTGCTTCTCCTTCGCGATCGGGGTCAGCTGCGAGATAAATTTTCTTCGCTTTTTTTGCAGCTGTTTTTAACTCTTTTAGTACTGGTCCCTTACCTCGAATCGTTATATATTTTGGTTCATAATTATTCTCTACATCTACACCCGTCTGGCTCTTAGGTAAATCCCTTACATGCCCCATGGATGCTTTCACTTTATATTTTTTCCCCAAGTATCTTTCTATTGTTTTTGCTTTAGCTGGGGATTCTACGATTACTAGAAAATCTGACATCCAGTTGTCCTCCTCAAGAGGGAATAAATTTGCTAAACCCGCTGTTTCTTTCATTTTAGATAAATGTTTATTGTTATTTATTGACCATTTTCTACTTATTTAAATGCTCAATCATATTTGTTCTTCGAAATATCCACTATTATTAATCAATTTATTTAGCTTTGTCAAATCTAAACCGCTACTATCGCCTCTCCATTTGTTGTCATACAAACAAACTTCTGAAGCAAAATGTATAACAGTTTTTCAATAATTTCAACCTTTTTCATAAAAATTCCTGTAAAATTTATGATTTTTGCCCCTAATATACCAGCTCTTCTATAATATCTTCCGCTGAAAGTATTAATTTCGCACCATTTTGAATCAGTTCATTCGTTCCGGAGAAAAAAGGGGAAAGAATGCCTCCTGGTACCGCAAACACATCTCTACCTTCTTGAACAGCAAAGTTAGCAGTAATAAGAGAACCGCTTTTCCTTTTTGCCTCAATGACTAAAGTCGCACGGCTAATACCACTAATTATGCGATTTCTCATTGGAAAATGCCATCTTTCCGCTTTTGTATGCGGTGGGTACTCTGATAACACAAGATGATTACGAGACATTTGCTGAAATAAATGGCGGTTACTTGTTGGATACATATTAAAAAATCCACTTCCCAATACACCAATCGTTTGCCCACTCAAGTGCATAGCTACCTTATGAGCATGGGCATCTACTCCTTTTGCTAAACCACTTGCGATAATAAATCCTCTTTTTATGAGTGTGGGAAAAATTTCTTCGATTACTCTCGCCCCGTATTCAGTCATATTTCGACTTCCGACAACAGAAAGAATTGGTTTCATATTTAGTAACGACAAGTCTCCTTTTGCATAGAGAAACCAAGGTGGCTGATACGTTTCCCTCAAAAGCTTAGGATAATTTTCATCCATAATAGAAATGATTTGTATGTCATTGTTCACATATTGTGAAAGTAGCTCTTCCATGTTTAAGGTAAGCATCTCATCATTAATTTTATTTCTCGTATTTGCAGTTAGGAAGTGAAAATAAGGGAGAGGGTTTGGTCGCTGAAAAGAGATGGAGGAAAGGGTGGGATCTGCTTTTACAATTTGATATAACGTTTTCCACGATACAGATTGACAATGATGGAGAGCGAGTAGTTTAGTTGTCATCAAATCATTCATAAGAACACACTCCTTTTTCTAAATTTTAAGAAAATTATTTTATTTAATAAAGTCCCCTTCTTTATAAAGGGGACTTCATCTATTAATTAATGCGTTTTACATTTATCATAAAGATCAGTTTCTTTTAACACTTTAATAAGTGTTTCACCCATTACTGAAGGTGTATCAGCTACTTGTATTCCGCATTCATTCATTACACGGATTTTTTCATCAGCTGTTCCTTTACCACCAGAAATAATCGCACCAGCATGGCCCATACGTTTTCCTGGAGGCGCTGTACGACCACCAATAAAGCCAACAACAGGCTTAGTCATGTTCGCTTTTACCCACTCAGCAGCTTCTTCTTCTGCAGTACCACCGATTTCACCAATCATGATAACTGCATAAGTTTCAGGGTCATTATTAAACTCTTTTAGTACATCGATGAAGTTTGTACCATTAACAGGATCTCCACCAATACCTACTGCAGTTGTTTGTCCAATTCCAGCTTCTGATAATTGGTGCACTGCTTCATAAGTTAATGTACCAGAACGTGAAACTACGCCCACATGACCTTTTTTATGAATGTAACCTGGCATAATACCAATTTTACATTCATCTGCTGTAATAACACCAGGACAGTTAGGTCCAACTAGACGCGTTTTCTTACCTTCCATGTAACGTTTCACTTTCACCATATCAAGTACTGGAATGTGTTCTGTGATACAGATAGCAAGATCTAATTCAGCATCAGTTGCTTCCATGATTGAATCTGCAGCAAAAGGTGCTGGAACATAGATAACAGATGCAGTCGCACCAGTTGCTTCAACAGCTTCTTTCACAGTATTAAAAACAGGTACACCTTCAACTTCCATGCCACCCTTACCAGGAGTCACACCGCCGACAATTTTAGTACCATATTCAAGCATTTGTTTTGTATGGAATAGCGCAGTTGAACCGGTAATTCCTTGTACAATCACTTTTGTATCTTTATTAATAAATACGCTCATGTTTTTTTCTCCTTCCTGATTTCCGTATCTCAAAAATAATAACTAAGGCACGATGCCCATTATCACTTTTTTTCGTCATCTACCTATAGGTCTTATCCTACAAGTGATACGATTTTTTGCGCTCCGTCAGCCATAGAGTCTGCTGCAACGATTTCAACATCAGATTCAGCAAGAATTTTCTTACCTAAGTCCACATTTGTACCTTCTAAACGTACAACTAGAGGAACTTCTAATCCAACTTGTTTAGCCGCTTCAACAACACCTGTAGCAATAACATCACATTTCATAATTCCGCCAAAGATATTAACGAAAATACCTTTAACATTTTCATCAGAAAGGATAATTTTGAATGCTTCAGTTACTTTCTCAGCAGTCGCACCGCCCCCAACATCAAGGAAGTTTGCCGGATCGCCGCCATAATGCTTGATAATGTCCATTGTAGACATAGCAAGGCCCGCACCGTTAACCATACAACCAATGTTACCATCAAGTGCGATATAGCTTAAGTCATATTTAGAAGCTTCAATTTCTTTTGTATCTTCTTCTTCTAAATCACGCATTTCTAAAATGTCTTTACGACGATATAATGCGTTGCTATCGAAGTTTAATTTTGCATCAAGGGCCATTACTTTACCGTCCCCTGTTACAACTAATGGGTTAATTTCAGCAATTGAACAATCTTTTTCTACATATGCTTGATAAAGACCCATCATAAATTTAACAGCTTGGTTTACAAGCTTTGTAGGGATATTAATATTAAAAGCAATACGACGTGCTTGGAACGCTGTTAATCCAACAACTGGATCAATTTCTTCTTTGAAGATTTTCTCTGGAGTAGCTTCTGCTACTTCTTCAATTTCTGTTCCGCCTTCTTCAGAAGCCATTAGCGTTACGCGAGAAGTTGCACGGTCTAAAACTAGTCCAACATAATATTCTTTTTGAATGTCGCAACCTTCTTCAATAAGCAAACGTTTTACTTCTTTTCCTTCTGGTCCTGTTTGATGAGTAACAAGCGTTTTACCTAGAATTTCTTCAGCATATGTACGCACTTCTTCCAAGTTTTTAGCTACTTTTACTCCGCCAGCTTTTCCACGTCCACCTGCATGGATTTGCGCCTTTACAACACAAACGTCAGTACCTAATTCTTTTGCGGCTTCTACTGCTTCTTCAACAGTGAATGCTACTTTACCATTTGGTACTGCAACCCCGTATTGTCTGAGGACTTCTTTTCCTTGATACTCATGTATATTCATTTCCCATCCTCCTAACTAACTCTTCAAAAAATTAGACTGCGTTTACATTTTATATAATGTGACAAAAGTTGTCTACTGTATTAGCTGAAATATTCAATCAGCTGATTCAATACTTATTCAAAAAAAGTGCTTTAAGCCTTTATCTCATCGCATTTTTTCTATTTCAAAAAAATATTATTGTTTCAACTACTTTGCCTTTTCAAAAAGATGAATAATTACTATACTCCACTTGAATGGGTCAAAAAGTATTACTGTTGATTCAGTGAACGGACACCATTATTTCGCACTTCTCCGTCTTTCGCCTTTTTGTCTACTTGATAAATAAACGCGAAAACTTCCGCGACTACTTGATACATCTCTTCAGGTATCTTTTCATTCATATTTAATTTTCCTAGTAACTCCACTAAAGAAGGGTCTTCTTGGATCGGTAATTCATTCTGTTGTGCAACAGTTATTATATTTTCTGCAATAAGCCCTTTTCCTTTTGCAGAAACGACCGGTGCATCCATCTTTTCTGAGTAAGTTAAGGCAACTGCTTGTTTAGCGTTTTGTCCATTCATATTCGCATATCCACACCTGTAATTTGTAATATATTCGTCTTATCCTTCTTATCCTCTTCCACTTTACTTGTTATTTCGGAAAAATTAATTTGTGTTAATTGATAATTCGTTTCGTTTAATTTACGTTTAATCAGCTCCTCATAAGGCTGCGTATCTGGGAGCAGTTCTTTGTTTTCAGTTGAAATATTCATCGTAATTACTCTGTTTTGAATCTGCAACTTTATATAGGTCTCACCCAATGTTTCCATATTTAAATGAAATAGCACCCGACAGAAACTTGGATCAATTTCTCCATTCTTTTTCCTTTTACTTGACCACTGCATTGAAAGGAGTTTACTGAATGGGCTTAGTGGAAATGGCAACTGCAGGGCAAAGTGTGAGAGTCCATTTGTATCATGTGAAAGTAACTGCATCCCAGTGATTTTATTTAATAACTCTTTAGCAGCTTCGGTGAGTGCAGGTTGCTGAATTTCTTTGATCAACTGTAAAATGAGTGGTTTAATCGCCTGAATGTTAATTGGCTGTCTTTCATTAAGTTGCTGTTCATAAGTTAAACCGAATATAGCTAATATGTGCTTAAGTTCACTCTTTATCATCACTGGGTTATGTAATTGTTGCCTGTTTTCTTCTGCAATATTATACAAAAGTTGTTGCGTTTTTGAAAAAGCGTTTTTATTTGTGTTTTCTAGCACTTGAAGTTGTTCTTGCATACGTGAATAAACATCTACAAGTGGTAATGAGGTTTGCTTCATGGAGGTGGACGGATGGTCATATAATTTCGCCAGACCATCCTTTATTAAACTTGTTAGCTGGTTAGCATTTAAAGGCAATGTAATTTCTCCACTTTTTATGCTAGCCTGTAAATTAGTCCCACTCTCCCATGTATATGAAAAAGCATGATTTAATTTTGTTAATGTGAGCAAAAAAGGGGCCGTTTGTTTTTGTAATCCCCCGCTTTGTATATTTTGTAAAAGAGTTAATATTGCTTTATTTTTTTCATCTGAACTGGTATATAACAGTTGCTGAATAATTTGTGCTTCACTGCTATTCGACGAAAATACACCTAACTTTTGTAGCAAGGAGAAACTTTCTTTTGCTTGAACGCTATTTTTCAGCCAGCCATCCATTAAACTTGTTAACATTTTATCATTGAAAAGATGGTTAAATTTATTTAAAAGGTTATCAAGTGTTTGAGCTGTTTCGTTATTGAGATAGGGCGTAAGCTTATGTTGAAGATTGTTTATTGCGAACGTGATTGTTGGCTCATTTTTCATGCTATGTACGGCGTTGAAAACTTCTTTAGTTAATGGTAATCGTCTATCTAGAAGTGTATTAAACACAGCGATATCTTGTTTTGTATCCCCTGTCATCCAATGAATAAATGATTTTACAAGTGATTGAGTAAGTGGGATCTCTCGACTTTGAAACCATTTAAGGAGCTCAACCTTTTCTTGTGTAGCATTTATACCCATCGTTTGTAGAATCGCTTGGGGCGATATGCCTTTTAAAAGTTGATTTTCATCGATAATTTGTAAGTTAACTCCCTCACCATTCTTTTGCACCACAAACCAAATATCACTATTGTTAATAAGATTGATTGAGGTTTTCGCATAAATCTTCTGAGCCCCTATTTGAATTTCAGCCATGTTTTCCTCGTTCACCTTTACAACTTTGCCCTTTAACAATTGTCCCGGCCGTAACATGAGTGGCTGGTTTTTTATTGGATCTTTGGAAACCTGCGTTAATTCATTCACTTTCACCAACCTTATCACCTTCTATTGTCAATTAGAAAATCTTTAACTGGAGCAAAGCTACGGCGATGAATGGGCGATATTCCTTTTTCTTCAATTGCACGTAAATGTTCCTTTGTACCGTAGCCCATATTTTTCGCAAATCCATAGTCAGGATATTGTTGATCATAATCTTTCATCAACCTGTCACGTTCTACTTTTGCTACAACCGATGCAGCAGCAATACTAATACTTTTGCTATCACCTTTTATAATTGATTCACTCGGGTAGGGTGTGGGTAGTTTAACGGCATCAATAAGCAAAAAATCAGGTTGAGTATGTAAACTATTTACCGCATGTATCATCGCTTTTTTCGATGCCTCTAAAATATTCATTGTATCAATCTCATGATGATCAATCATACATGTTGAAACAGCAGTTGCTTCCTCCATAATTCTTTCATAATAATACAAACGTCTCTCTTCAGAGAGTTTTTTTGAATCATCAATACCTAGAAGCTGAATGTTCTCAGGTAAAATAACGGCGGCGGCTACAACTGGTCCAGCTAACGGTCCTCGCCCTACCTCATCTATACCGGCGATCAACCGATAACCTTCCCTATTAAATAGCTTTTCATATTTTTGCATAAGCTCGTACTTCTCTAGTAAGGCTTCTCGTTTTTCTATTTGCTTTTCCCATCGTCCTAATGCTTTTTGCACACCTTTTCTTTCATCTAATTTTAATTTTTTTATGTAGTCATCTTCTCTATCACTATTTTTTAATAATTGCTCTATTTCTTTAATCGATTTCATATCTGCACTCTCCTATTTCATCGACAGATTGGTCAAATTCTTAAACATTTGCGTTTATGGACGAAAAAATAAAGGCCTATGATTAAGACCTTTATAATCGGATAATGTACTTACTATATTCTTCTTTCCGTTCATGAACACATTACTCTTCTTCTATTATATCTTTCGGACTTTCTAATGTTAAGCGACCAAATTTTTCTGAGCGGAACTCTCTAATGATTAACTCTGTCACCTTATCATAATCAACTGTACCACCGCTCACTAAGCAGCCTCTTTTTTGGCCAATTTCATCAAATAGTTCTACGATTTCTTCAGGAAGCTCATTTAATTGATACCTTTCAACTAACTTCTCTGGGTAGTGTTCTGTCATAAATCTCAGAGCATAAACAGCAATATCTTGTAGATTTAAAATCGTATCTTTGATCGCACCAGTTAATGCAAGTTTTAAACCAATTTCTTGATCTTCGAATTTCGGCCATAAGATTCCTGGCGTATCAAGTAGCTCCATCTCTTTTCCAACTTTAATCCAACTTTGTGCCTTCGTGACGCCAGGCTTATTACCTGTTTTGGCGATATTCTTCTTCGCCAGGCGGTTAATTAAGGTTGACTTACCTGCATTAGGTATGCCAACTATCATCGCTCGAATGGCTCGCGGCCTTATTCCCTTTGCTTTTTGCTTGTCGAATTTCTCTTGAAGTAATTGTTTTGCTGCTAGAGTAATGTCCTTCATACCCTGGCCATCTTGTGAATTAATACTAATTGCGGTTAACCCTTTGCTTTTAAAATAGTCAATCCACTGTTTCGTTAGGATAGGATCTGCCATATCTGCTTTATTAAGCAATACTAATCTAGGCTTTTGTTGAATAATCTGTTCAATCATTGGATTGCGTGAGGATAGAGGAATCCTTGCATCAACCAATTCAAAAATAATATCGACTAACTTTAACTTCTCAGTTACTTCTCGTCTAGCTTTCGCCATATGTCCTGGAAACCATTGTATTGTCATTACGTATCATCACCTTTAAATTCACATTTCAAATTTACGCTTTATTAAACATTTAAATTACCTACTACGTACTAAAAAAACACAATCATGGCGCTTGTTTAAGGAAAAGGATAAACCCATTCTTTAAGTTAAGAGAAATCATGCAATCACCTTAAGCGCCATATTGTGTTTTAGATGTTATCATTCATTCAAATCTACTTAATTAATCTAATATCTTCAATCGGCCAATAAATAATTCCAGCAGTTCCTAATACATCTTCCATAGGAACTGGGCCAATATGACGGCTATCTTTACTAAAGCGGCGATTATCACCCATCACAAACAAATGGCCCTCAGGCACTGTTTCTTGGCCGATTTTCTCCTCTAGCGTAAATGGCTCTGTTAATGGACCGTCAGCTACTTGTTGCTTATACTCGTCAAGATATGGCTCCTCATAAGGTTCCCCATTTACGTATAATGTATCATCCTTATATTCAATTTTGTCTCCAGGTAAACCAATGACCCTTTTAATATAATCTTTATTTTCTGGTGCATGAAAAACAATGATATCGAACCGATCAGGCTCTCCAATTTTATAACTGAATTTATTAACAATCATTCGGTCTTGATCATGCAGTGTCGGCATCATCGATAATCCGTCTACCACTATCGGTGCAAAAAGAAAATATCTAATAATTGCTGCTAGCAAGACGGCGACAACTAATGCCTTTGTCCATTCCCATAATTCACTTTTCTTCTTAGCCATCGTTTCCCCACCATTCTTTCTCTTTTAAAAGCATAGCCACTTATACAGTTGCGTTTTATTCTCTCGATTATTGACATACTCTTATTTTATACATAAAAGAAGTAGACGATGCAACTATACAATGAACTATTGTTTGATTTAGTAGAATCAAACTGCTTCTTCACCCTACCAATGCTGAAAAAACAGCCTATAAGTATGTTATTATCATATCAGAAATGAGAAATATGTATAGAAAAAGAGCTTGTAAAAATACAAGCTCTCCTTTCTTCATTTTAACTAAGGTAACATAAGTTGAACTTACATCCCTTTTGTTAAACCGATTATCGAATTTCTTTAATACGAGCTTTTTTACCACGTAGGTTACGTAGGTAGTAAAGTTTCGCACGACGGACTTTACCGCGACGAATTACTTCAAGCTTCGCAATTTTAGGTGTGTGTACAGGGAATGTACGCTCTACGCCTACACCGTAAGAAATCTTACGAACTGTGAAAGTTTCGCTAATTCCACCACCACGACGCTTAATCACAACTCCTTCGTATACTTGGATACGCTCACGAGTTCCCTCTACGATACTAACGTGTACACGTACAGTATCCCCAGGACGGAATTCAGGTAGATCCGAACGAAGTTGTTCTTGAGTGATTTCTTGAATTAATTTATGCATCGTTTTCAACTCCTCCCAAGACGCTCATGCAAACCATTTGTGTTACAGCGGAACATCGTTATCAGACAAAAGACTTTTAACAAGCCCAAGTCACAAAGATTATAATACCATATCATCCGCAGAACATCAATGTTAAATCTGTTCTTTTTTTATTTCTTCTAACCAATTTCTTTCTTCATCAGTCAAATCTATTTGTTCAAGTAAATCAGGACGTCGTTGATACGTTCTCTTTAACGTTTCCCTCTGTCGCCATTGTTCAATATGAAGATGGTTTCCTGAGGTTAATACGTCCGGGACTTTCAATCCTCGAAAATCAGCTGGTCTCGTATAATGAGGGTGTTCAAGCATCCCAGTACTAAAAGAATCTTTCATATGTGACTCTTGATTTCCTAAAACATTAGGCAATAATCTCACCACACTGTCAATGACAACCATTGCTCCTAATTCTCCACCTGTTAATACATAATCACCAATGGAAATTTCATCAGTTACAATATGCTCACGGATCCGTTCATCATAACCTTCATAATGTCCACATATAAAAATAAGATGCTCACTTTCGGCAAGCTCTTCAGCCTTTTTCTGTGTAAACCTTTCCCCTTGAGGACATAGAAGAATAACACGAGGATTTGCATCACTTTTACTCTTTATATCACTGACAGCATCAAAAATCGGCTGTGGTTTTAACACCATACCCGCTCCGCCACCATAGGGATAGTCATCGACTGTTTGATGTTTATTATCCGCATATTCCCTAAAGTTCACTACATTATAGGATGCAGCTCCTGCTTCACTTGCTTTTTTTAAGATAGAGTGACCGAATACACCTGCAAACATTTCTGGAAATAGAGATAGTACATCTATTTTCATTATAATAGCCCTTCTAACAAATCGACCATAATCTTCTTATCAGCGATATTTACTTCCTTTACGACATCAGCGATATAAGGAATGAGGATTTCTTTTTTCTGCTTACCTTTAATCACCCAAACATCATTCGCACCTGGTGAAAGAATTTCTTTAATTTCACCAAGCTCTTCACCATCCATCGTATAGACTTTACACCCAATGATTTCGTGATAATAAAACTCATCTTCTTCTAATGCACTCAATTGCGATTCATT
This sequence comes from Cytobacillus sp. FSL R7-0696, assembly GCF_038006865.1. NCBI lineage: Bacteria > Bacillati > Bacillota > Bacilli > Caryophanales > Bacillaceae > Cytobacillus > Cytobacillus sp. FSL R7-0696. The sequence continues at coordinate 4,469,713 of NZ_JBBOWA010000001.1, forward strand.
TACTTTTAAAATGCCACCTTTAAGCTTTTCAGCTTCTTGCATACCGACAACCTCTTCAAAAGTAAGTAAATCAAAAGACTTATGTGTGCGGTGGGATAAAACTGTTAATTCTCTCCCTTGTTTATTATCAGGCATAAATAAGGTCAATTTATTTCCTGGTGAATAGCGTTCTTCTGTAAAATCTGTTCGAGAAATAACGCGAACTTCACCACGAACACCATGGGTATTTACAATTTTACCAACATTAAACCATGTTTCCATTTCATACTCACCTCTAGCGGATATCGTCAACCAATCCATCTTTAATGATAATCGTTTTTCCTTTTTCGATCTCTTCCCAATTATCTCCCTTTTCGATGGTTATTAACGATTGAACTTCTTTTTCTTTTAATTCACTTCCAAGTGGAAGCATATGTAACTGCTCTATTTGAAAATCAAGTAATTTCATTTTTTCATTTCTTGATTCTATTTCTTTATCAAAAAAGGAGCGAAGATGGCCATTTTGGGCCTTTTGGTTCTTCTCCCACTTTCTCATTTCAAACTTAAATTGATCACATTCTTTTTGTAGTTGCTGTTTTTTCCATTCATAGTTATTTAATAATTCCTGTTTACTCGTTTCAGTTAAAACTTGTTTCACAGTAACCGTTTGAATAATTTGCAAGATCAACCAGCCTCCATTCAATAATAGAATGTGAAAATTTTGTTTAATGGTGAAAAAAGGAGGGTCTCCCCTCCTTTCTCATGTTTGTTTATTCAGCTATATCGATAGAATCGATTATTTAATTTCTAAGAAAATCTTTTTTTCTTGAGAAGTACCTGCTGCATAAACAACAGTTCTTATCGCTTTTGCAATGCGCCCTTGCTTACCAATTACCTTCCCCATGTCATTCTTGTTGACAGAAAGCAAATAGGTCACCGCTCGGTTTTCTTCACGAATACTCACTTGAATATCTTCAGGAAAATCAACCAGGGGCTTCACAATTGTCTCGATAAGGTCCTTGATCATAAGTTAATCACTTATTTTGCATGCTTTGCATTATGGAATTTTTCCATAATACCAGCATTTGAGAATAAGTTACGAACCGTATCAGAAGGTTTAGCACCATCTTGTAACCATTTAAGCGCTAGTTCTTCATTGATATCAACACTTGCTGGTTGAGCAACTGGGTTATAAGTTCCTACAGTTTCAATGAAACGTCCATCACGTGGTGAACGAGAATCAGCTACTACAATACGATAGAAAGGAGATTTTTTAGCTCCCATACGTTTTAAACGAATTTTTACTGCCATTTTTAAAGCACCTCCGAATAGTTTCACACAAGATAGTATATTATCAGATACTACCCTGGTTTGTAAAGGTTTTTTTCTTTACATAGTTTTTTTTATTAAAAAGGGTTAAAAGGAAGCTTTAAACCGCCCTTTTTCTTCCCTTTTTGTTGCATTCCTGACATCTGTTTCATCATTTTTTTCATTTCTTCAAACTGCTTCAGTAAGCGATTGACCTCAGGGACCGTTCGTCCACTACCTCTTGCAATTCGTTTTCTTCTACCTGCATTAATAATCTCAGGCTGATTTTTTTCTTCTTGTGTCATTGATTGAATAATGGCTTCAACATGGGCAATTTGTTTATCATCAATTTTTAAGTTATTCAGCCCTTTTACCTTGTTTGCACCAGGCATCATTTTTAATAATTCATCGAGCGGTCCCATGGTCTTCACTTGACCAAGTTGCTCTAGAAAATCATCAAGTGTGAACGAAGCCGTACGCATTTTCTTTTCTAGCTCTTTCGCTTTTTCCTCATCTACATTGGCTTGCGCCTTTTCAATAAGTGAAAGCACGTCACCCATACCTAAAATTCTTTGAGCCATTCTCTCTGGATGAAAAGCTTCAATTGCATCTAACTTCTCACCAAGTCCAATAAATTTAATCGGTGTTTCGGTGACTGAGCGAATAGATAGCGCTGCTCCACCACGGGTATCACCATCTAATTTAGTTAATACCACACCAGTGAGCCCGAGCTGTTCGTTAAAACTAGACGCTACATTAACAGCATCTTGTCCCGTCATTGCATCGACTACAAGGAAGATTTCGTCTGGATTTGTCAAGTCCTTCACATCTTTAAGCTCAGTCATCAGGGTTTCATCCACATGTAAACGACCAGCTGTATCGATTAGCACATAATCATGATGGTCTTCCTTCGCTTTAGCAATGGCTTGTTTGGCAATTTCAACAGGACTTACTTGATCTCCTAAGGAAAACACAGGCATATTAATTTGCTTGCCCAATGTCTCCAATTGCTTAATAGCCGCTGGTCGATAAATATCAGCTGCCACTAACATCGGATTACGGTTATATTTCTTCCTTAATAAGTTTGCAAGCTTTCCTGTTGTTGTCGTCTTACCTGCCCCTTGTAACCCAACCATCATAATAACAGTTGGTGGACGATTGCTAACAGCGATTTTACTTTGTTCGCCGCCCATAAGCTCTGTTAATTCTTCTTTAACAATTTTGATGACTTGTTGTCCTGGAGTCAGACTTTTCATTACATCTTGTCCGACAGCACGTTCGCTTACCTTTTTGACGAATTGTTTAACTACTTTAAAGTTAACATCAGCTTCAAGTAATGCTAAGCGAACTTCACGCATCATTTCCTTTACATCCGCTTCACTTACTTTTCCTTTTCCACGGATTTTTTGAATTGTATTCTGCAGTCGGTCGGCTAAACCTTCAAATGCCATGCACGCCGCCTCCTAATCTAATTTCTCAAGCTCTTCCAGCAAGGCTTCATATTGTTCTTTTAAGCTTTCTGGTTGAAAATTACTCTTTAATTTTGCAATAATTTTAGCGCGCTCTTGAAATTTATGAAACAATAATAACTTCTCTTCGTATTCCTCAAGCATCGCTTCTGTACGCTTTATGTTATCATAAACTGCCTGACGGCTCACGTGATACTCTTCTGCAATTTCACCTAAGGAGTAGTCATCAAGATAATAAAGGGACATATAGCTGCTTTGTTTTGGCGTTAACAACGATTGATAGAAATCATACAAATAATTCATTCTCGTTGTTTTTTCAAGCATCTCTAAACCCCCTTGTTAAGTGAAAAGCCTTTACAATGTAAAGTTTACCTATCACACACTGAATTGTCAAGCATAGACTGACTTTTATAGTGTATCAACTTATATATAAGCTATATTTGTCAGCCAAGCTTCTGTCATTTTAAAATAACCGATTACATTAAGTAAAGCTCATTGCATTCTTCAGCAATGAGCTTTGTTCTTATTCTTATTCTTCTGCTTCAACCATTTCAGCAAATAATCCATACACATATTGTTCTGCATTGAATGTTTGTAAATCATCCATTTTCTCACCTAAACCAACTAATTTCACTGGGATTTCCAACTCATTTCGAATGGCCAAGACGATGCCACCTTTAGCTGTTCCGTCTAATTTCGTTAAAACAATACCTGTTACATTTGTCGCTTCTTTAAACGTTTTCGCTTGAACCATTGCGTTTTGCCCAGTTGTCGCATCTAAAGCTAACAGAACTTCATGAGGTGCACCTGGTACTTCCCGTTCAATGACACGTTTTACTTTTTCAAGTTCTTTCATTAAATTCACTTTGTTTTGCAGCCGACCGGCTGTATCACAAATAAGAACATCTGCTTTTCTTGACTTTGCTGCCTGTACAGCATCAAACATCACTGCAGCAGGGTCAGAACCTGCCCCTTGTTTAATTACTTCAACCCCGACTCTTTCGCCCCATACTTCAAGCTGTTCAATCGCCCCAGCACGGAACGTATCTCCTGCGGCTAACATGACCTTTTTCCCTTCCCCTTTTAGCTTATGAGCAAGTTTTCCTATTGTCGTTGTTTTCCCCACACCATTGACGCCGACGAACAACATAACCGTTAGACCCTCGTCTTGTATATTTAAATCTGCAGAAGATTCGCCTGCTCTTTCATAAATATCAATTAATTTTTCAGAAATAACTGCATGGACCTCTTTCGGATCTTGAATATTTTTTCTTTTCACTTCCATCTTTAATTCTTCTACTAATGTCATGACAGTATCAAAACCAACATCTGCTTGGATAAGAATTTCTTCTAATTCTTCAAAGAAATCTTCATCCACTTTGCGATATCTTGCAACTAAATCATTAACTTTACCAGAGAAATTATCTCTTGTCTTTGATAACCCGTCTTTAAATTTCTCTGTAACAGTATCCGTTTGTGAAGTGATTTTTTCTTTCAACTTCTTAAAAAAACTCATTTTCATAACTCCAATCTGCTAATAATTACTTTTAATATGTATGAGGATAAGCCCCACTAACTAATTACTAATGGGACTTATCATTAGGTTAGCTCATCGCCATCTCTTTTGTTTCTTCAAGCCTTACAGATACCATTTTTGAAACGCCGGATTCTTGCATCGTAACACCATACAATACATCCGCTTCCTCCATTGTTCCTTTTCTGTGAGTAATCACAATGAACTGTGTTTCATGGCTATAATTTCTTAAATACTTCGCATAGCGGTGCACATTTGCTTCATCTAAGGCTGCCTCTACTTCATCTAATATACAAAATGGGACAGGGCGGACTTTTAATATAGAAAATAATAACGCAATCGCAGTTAAAGCTCTTTCTCCACCAGATAGTAGCCCTAAATTTTGCAGCTTTTTACCAGGTGGTTGCGCGACAATATCAATACCGGTATTTAATAAGTCCTCAGGATTTGTAAACTTAAGATCTGCACGTCCCCCACCAAATAATGATTGAAAAACAGATTCAAAGTGGAAACGGATTCCTTCAAATGTTTCTTGAAATCTCCTTTTCATTTCCACATCCATCTCATCTATGACTTGGAAAAGCGTGTCTTTGGCAGCTAGTAAATCGTTCTGTTGTTCTAATAAAAACTCGTAACGTTCTGAAACACGTTCATATTCATCAATGGCACCTAAATTAACCGTGCCAAGTTCATCTATTGCTAATTTGATTAACTTTACCTTTTTGCGTGCATCTTCTACATCAATACTTAGTGGGAATGCCTCTTTCGCTGCTTCATAAGAGAGCATATATTCTTCACGCAAATGCGTTAAACGGGTCTCTAACTCTACGTCTAATCGATTAATTTTCACTTCGAGATCTTTTAATCCTTCTACTCTTCCTTTATGAAGACGTTTTAACTCTTTTAACTCCACTTCGATATCTTCAAGTATTGTTTGCAATGAAAATCTTTCTTCTCTTCGTTTAGCGATTAGTTCAATTGTTTGATTCTTATCTTCACGCTTTCTCATTGCTTCTTCTTCGAGATGCTGTTCTCCTGAGGAATTATTGGTCATTTCTGATGATAATAAATGCAAGTCATCTATAACGAGTTGTAATTTCTCTTCTGTGTCTGCTTTTTCTGAGACGATTGAACGCAAACGATCTTGTGCAGATTTTAGTTGCTCACTTTTAGAAGCAAATTGCACCTTTAATTCGTTTATCTCTTCTTGTAAACTTTCTTTTGACGTTTGTTGTACATTCTTTAATTGCGTTAATTCTTTAATTTGGTTATCTAATGAGATAATTTCTTCAGCATAATTTCGTAGGATTTCTGTTAATTCGTTTTCTCGATTCACGAAGCGGTTTTTCTCTTCAACAAATTGTGCCTTATCCAGGTCATACAAAGAAAGACGATCATTTACTCTCTTCTCTTCATACTCCATATCTTTAAGGAGACCAAGACGGCTTTGCTCTTCTTCGCGTAATTGTTCTCCCTTTTGCTTAAGCGTTTCTAATATATGCTCAGCATCTTGGAACTGGTGCTTCATTTTCTTCACACGTGCCTCAAGTTCTTTTGTTTGCTGATCCATATGTGTGATCTTATCTTTCAAATCATCCAGCTCATTTTTTCTACTTAATATCGATGATTTATTTTGTTTAACCGCTCCGCCTGTCATTGAGCCACCAGGATTAACGATATCACCATCGAGTGTGACTATTCGCACGCGATACCCTAATAGCTTTGCTAGCGTATTAGCTCCTTTTAAATCACTGGCTATTATTACGTTGCCTAGTAAGCTTTCAATAGCAGGAGCATATTTAGCATCATATTGTAGTAAGGAAGCAGCCGACCCTATGTACGCTTCGTGTTCTTTCACAATTTTTAATTGCGCTTCATTTAATGTTTTCTTTTTTAACACATCAAGTGGCAAGAAAGTCGCTCTACCATAGGATTGGCTCTTTAAATATTGAATGGCCTTTCGCCCATCAGATTCCGTCTGCACAACAATATGCTGCATTGCCGCGCCTAACGCAACTTCCATTGCAGTTTGATATTCTTTAGGAACCTCAATTAACTCCGCCACTGCTCCTTCAATACCACTAAGGCGATTGTTTCTTTCTTTCAGTACTTCCTTCACACCTTGGAAAAAACCGGAATAATCTTCTTTCAACTCTTCCAACATTTCTTTTCTAGACTGTGCTTGTTGTAGAAATTGGATGGCTTGATAGTATTTCTTTTCATCCTTTTCATAGGTTTGTTGCAACATTTCATATTCTTTTTGCTTTTGTCTATATTGGTGTATATGGTTGTCTAATTGTTCTTTAACTGCCTCATGATCATGCCATAACGCCGCTTTACGCTCGAGCAATACTTCTCTTTCCTCAATATATCGACTATTATCCCCAATCAACTTTTCTTCACGCGTTGCTTGTTGCGTAAGTTGTTTTTGCAACATCTGCTGTTCATTCTTTGCTGCTGCTTCAGTATTTAAAAGGTCAATATACTCACTTTTTAAGTTCTCAATTTGTTCATCAATATCAACGCTATATAACTTCAACTGTTCTAACTTCTCGGAAAGTTGTTTTTCATAAGTAGAGGCCTCAGACTTTAAAGCAAGCGTTTTTTGATCTTGTTCTTGTCTTAACTTTTTAAGTTCCTCTACACGTATGGTCAATAATTCTTTGTTTTTTTGTAACTGTTCTTTGTTTTGTGAAGCATTTTTCTTTCTTTCCTTGAGCACTTCTTTACGACCTTCAAGTTTTTCTAATGCTTCACTCGCATGTAGGAGTACTTCTTGTAATTCATTAACTGATTCATCCAATGCGACTGTGCGGTCTCGTACTTCAGCAATTTTCGCTTCTTTCGTTTGTACCTCTGCTGAAAGGGCTATTTCTTGCTGTTGCTGTTGATCAAAATCATTCGAGTGCTGTTCCCATTTTTTATGCAAATCCTCTATTTCATAAACTGTTAAACCGACTTCAAACTGTTCAAGCTCCTCTTTTTGCTGTAAATAATCTTTGGCAATAGAAGCTTGCATCTTCAACGGTTCAACTTGGGTTTCTAATTCGTGAAGAATATCATTTACCCTGTTTAGATTATCTTTTGTTTCACTTAGTTTGACTTCCGCCTTCTTTTTACGTGTTTTATATTTTAAAACACCTGCAGCCTCTTCAAAAATCGTTCTTCTTTCTTCCGGCTTACTATTAAGAATTTCCTCTACTCTTCCTTGGCTTATAATCGAAAATGCTTCTCTCCCTAGCCCCGAATCCATAAATAAATCAACAATATCCTTTAATCTACAAGGTTGTTTATTAATTAAATATTCACTATCTCCCGAACGAAAAACCCTTCTTGTTACACTAACTTCACTGTAGTCAAGTGGTAAAAATTGATCATGATTATCTAGCGTTAATGTAACTTCTGCATAGTTTAATGGTTTGCGTGAATCACTACCTGCAAAAATAACATCACCCATTTTCACGCCACGTAACGATTTAGCTGATTGTTCACCTAATACCCAACGGATGGCATCCGTAATATTACTTTTACCACTTCCATTAGGGCCAACAACTGCAGTTACACCAGTAACGAAATCAACTGTTACTCGTTCAGCAAAAGATTTAAAACCGACGATATCGAGTTGCTTTAAAAACAAAATCCTGCTCCTCCCTTACTAAATCTTTTTTTCACCTTTATAAAGATTTAGTTCACATGGTTTTTAAGTACTTCTAATGCCATTTGCGCTGCATGTTGTTCTGCTTGTTTTTTTGAACGACCTGTACCCGTTCCAAGTTCTTCACCGTTTAGATAAACAGTCGACTCAAACTCACGATTATGAGCCGGTCCCTTTTCCTGTAGAATCTTATATTCAATCATTCCCGCTGAATCTCTCTGCACTAATTCTTGTAATTGGCTTTTAAAATCCATTACATGAGAAAATGCGCCAGAGTCTATCTTAGGGAAAACATATTTTTCTAAGAAACAAACAACAACATCAATCCCTTGGTCTAAATATAGTGCTCCTATAAAGGCTTCAAATACATCAGCTAATAGTGCCGGACGCATTCTCCCCCCAGTCATTTCTTCTCCTTTTCCTAGTAAAACGTATTTGCCAAAATCTCTTTCATTAGCAAATTCAACTAAGGAAGGTTCACACACGACCGCTGCTCTTAATTTTGTTAATTCACCTTCACTCATCATCGGATATTTAATATAGAGAAATTTGGAAACTGTTAATTCCAATACCGCATCTCCTAAAAATTCGAGTCTTTCATTATCTTCATGAGGCTTTCTTCGATGCTCATTCACATATGAAGAATGAGTAAAAGCTTGTCTTAATAATTTTTCGTTTTTAAATTCAATAGATAATACCTGCTGTAATTCTTTAAACTTCTTTTCATCCGCACGTTTTCTTTTCTCTTTTTCTTTGTAATTACGCATTTTAACAGCCACCTTGTACCTTAAATGAAATTTATCCTAAATGGTGATAACCACACATATTGACTACGTTATTAGCCGTGGTTTATTACTGATGACAAATCTTATCTTTTTATATACATCATTCTCTCTTAGTTTAAGCAATTTTACATAAAAACACAAAGAAACTTGGCAGAAAGAATTCTTAACCAAGTTTAAAGCGCTAATGAGGATAAATCTGGATGTACTTACTGTCCGTCACTACCTGATTAACTCAAGTCACGGCGGACAATAAGCACAAAAGTGACATCTGGCTCATTAACTGCTATTTATATAGAAAGATTGAGTGAGGGATACCCCTCACTCATACTTATCTAACGATTAGTTTTTTGCTTTTATGTAATTTACAGCGTCACCCACTGTTACAATTTTTTCAGCATCATCGTCAGAGATTTCCATATCAAACTCATCTTCTAATTCCATTACTAGTTCAACTACATCTAGGGAATCAGCACCAAGATCATCTTTGAAAGACGCTTCTTCTTTTACTTCTGCTTCATCAACACCAAGACGATCAACAACGATTTTTGTTACGCGTTCTAATACTTCTGCCATGCTTGTTCACCTCCCCTCAAGATATTATAGATGAAAGTTAATAAATACGAAAGATGTTTTTAGTAAATGCAACAATCACGTAATCTTAAATCTTTCATTTATATGTAAACCCTTTAAAAAAGGACTTACTGTTTACATATACATACCACCATCAACATGCAAAGTTTGACCAGTCATATACTTACTGTCCTCTGAAGCAAGGAAGTTAACTACTTTTGCAATATCTTTTGGCTCTCCGAATGTTGCCAGTGGAATATTAGCAAGCATTTGCTCTTTAATTTCTGCATTTAATTCATCGGTCATTTCTGTCGTAATAAACCCAGGTGCAATCGCATTAACCGTAATGCCTCTCGATGCTAATTCTTTGGCTGTTGTTTTAGTTAAGCCGATGACACCAGATTTAGCAGCAACGTAATTTGCTTGGCCTGGATTTCCTGTTGTTCCAACAATAGAGGAAATATTAATAATGCGTCCGCTCCGCTGTTTCATCATTTGTCTAGTTACTGCCTTCGTGCACAGAAATACTCCTTTAAGATTGGTATTGATGACAGCGTCCCATTCATCTTCCTTCATTCTCATCAATAGGTTATCCTTTGTAATGCCTGCATTATTCACTAGAATATCAATACGGCCAAAATGTTCGATGACCGATTTAATCATATTTGTAACTGATTCACTATTAGAAACATCACATTGAATTGCAAATGCTTCTGACCCTAATGATTTAATTTCATCAACTACTTCATTGGCTCTCGCCTCACTACCTGCATAATTGACAGCTACTTTGGCCCCTTCTCTGGCAAGCTCTAAAGCTATTTCCCTACCAATCCCTCTAGAAGCACCGGTTACAATTGCAATTTTATTTGATAACTTCATTTTGCAGCCTCCTTTATGGCTTCGATAGTTGACTCAATGGACTTACTATCAGAGATAGCAAAAAGTTGAACATTACGGTCTACCTTTTTGATAAGGCCTGATAAAACCTTTCCAGGTCCAATTTCAATAAAAGTATCTACACCTAAAGCAAGTAACTTCCTTACAGTATCCTCCCAAAGAACAGGTGAATATAATTGTTGCAATAGCTTTTCTTTAATTTCTCCAGACGCGGTGATTGGCGTTGCTGAAACATTCGCAATCACTGGCACACTTGCATCCTGTAATTTGATTTCATCTAATACGCTTAATAGACGATCAGCTGCTGGTCTCATTAGTTGCGAATGGAATGGACCACTTACTTCTAATGGTAATACTCTTTTCGCACCTGCCGTTTTCGCTTCTACGCCAGCTAGTTCTACACCTTGTTTTGTACCGGAAATGACAATTTGTCCAGGTGAATTCAAATTGGCTAATTGTACAGAATGACCTGATTCAGTAACCTTATCGGTAATAGCTTGCAGTGCTTCTCTTTCCATACCAAGAACTGCAGCCATTGTCCCTTCGCCATTAGGAACAGCCTCTTCCATAAATTCACCACGTTTATGAACAGCATAAGCACCATCAGTAAAAGAAATAGCTCCTGCTGCAACAAGTGCTGAATATTCTCCTAAACTATGACCAGCAACATAATCTGCTGTGATGCCAGATTGTTTGAATGCTTCCAAAACCGCCATACTTGTTGTTAACAATGCCGGTTGAGCATTCATCGTTTGCGTCAACTGTTCTTGTGGGCCTTCGAAAATAAGTTGTGAAAGAGAGTATCCTAACCGTTCATCAGCTTGTTTAAATAATTTTAAAACGTTCTCATTCTCATCAGCTAGTGATTTCCCCATTCCAACAGTTTGTGAACCTTGTCCTGGAAAAACAAATGCAATTTTTCCCATATTATCTGCCTCCCATTATGATTGAATTTCAAGCGCCGCTTTAACTTTTTCAGCTACTTCATGCTCTACCATAATTCTTGTCTGCTTTACAGCACTGTACAAAGCATTGCGATCAGACGATCCATGTGCTTTAATAACTGGTGCCTTTAGTCCAAATAATGCTGCTCCACCATATTCAGAGTAGTCCATTTTCCCTTTCAACTCTTTCAGATCAGGCTTTAATACTGCTGCAGCTAGTTTTGATTTCAGATTACTTGTCATTGCCGTTTTCAACATCTTAAACAGACTCATCGCTGTCCCTTCAATGGTCTTTAATACCATATTGCCAGTAAAACCATCGGTCACTACCACATCTGCTACACCATTTAGTAAATCACGCGCTTCAACATTTCCAATAAAGTTGATATCAGCTTGTTGCAAATTAGTAAAAGTACCCTTTGTTAGTTCGCTACCTTTTTTCTCTTCTGTACCAATATTCAACAAACCAACTCTAGGGTTCTTAACTCCTCTTACCTTCTCTGCATAAATCGCCCCCATCAAGGCATACTGCGTTAAATGCTCAGGTTTAGCATCGACATTTGCTCCTACATCTAAAAGTAAGAAACCTTCTCCTCCTATGGTTGGCAAGGTAGGGGCGAGCGCTGGTCTTTCAATCCCTTCAATTCTTCCAACTACAAATAATCCAGCAGCCATTAAGGCTCCAGTATTACCTGCAGATATACAAGCATCAGCCTTACCATCTGCAACAAGTTGGGCAGCTAACACCATTGATGCTTGTTTTTTTCTTCTTACAGCGCGAACAGGTTCATCAGTGCCCAAAATCATTTCGTTCGTATGAAGCACTTGAATTCTGTCATCATTTGATGTCAAATATTTTCTAATCTCATCTTCATTACCTACTAAAGTAATTTCAATATCATTGAAGTCTAACGCAGCCTTCATAGCACCATGAACAATTTCCTCTGGTGCATTGTCACCACCCATTGCATCTATGGCAATTTTCACATCTATTCATCCTTTAGTTTCATTTAATATTTTTATTGATGCGAGCGATACATATCAAACTCACCTTTAAAAACACATTCATTATGTACGGTACTTATAACCTCTATCTTTGTCCGATCGTTATCGATACTTATCACTTTCGCTTTACATACTACTCGTTCCCCTTGCTTTACCGAGCGAGTAAAGTGAATATTTGCTTTCGCTGTTAAGGCAAGGTCATCATTAATAACCGCGACCGCTAAAGAGTTTGCTTGAGCAAATAAGTGATGTCCACGCGCAATTTGATTTCGTTTAAAAACGTGCTCCTCTTTGACATCGAATATAGAAATGGCGACATTATCTAACTCAATATCAATGATTTCCCCTATTACTTCCTCAATAGGCAGCGCGACAACCTCGTCCTCAAAATTTTTTTCAGCGACTGTTTTTATTCTTTCTCTCAATTCAGGTATTGAGAGCTCTAACCGATCAAGCCTAATCGTCTGCACACTGACAGAAAACTTATCGGCTAAATCTTCATCCGTGATGAATGGGTTCTCTTTTATCGTTTCTACTAACAATGATTGTCGTTGCTTTTTATTTCTTTTCATTTTTTATACACCGTCCAAGAAAATTAAGACTAGGTACTAATAGTAGTATATAATTATAGCTATTATATTGCAAGAAGTAATTATTGCTACTATTGACCTTTTAAAGTCTTAAGCATACTAGCGAGCATCTAGGCAATGTTTACCTCAAACTATTTATTCAAATAGCTAGCTGCATCTAGTCCGCATATCTCCTTTCATTCCCTTTTTATTAATCTAACTTCTCACCTTCAAGCACACCATTATCCCTTAAGTAATCCCTCAACATTTGATATTTTTTTTCATACCAAAAGCTATCTGTCTGAATTAATTGAGTAGCATCATTTCTTGCCACTTCAAGTGCACGGTAATCATGCACCATGTCAGCTACCTTGAATTCAGGAAGCCCACTTTGCTTACGACCAAAAAAATCACCTGGACCACGTAGCTCTAAATCCTTCTCACTTAAAACAAACCCATCATTCGTTTCTGTCATAATTCGCATTCTTTCTTTGCCAACTTCTGACTTAGGATCAGCTAGTAATATACAATAGGACTGTTTATCTCCTCTACCAACTCTTCCTCTTAATTGATGAAGTGTAGCTAACCCAAAACGATCAGCATCGTAGATGAGCATCATTGTGGCATTCGGTACATTGACACCTACCTCAACCACAGTTGTAGATACTAGTACTTGCGTCTGATTGTCACTAAACTTCTTCATCACATCTTCTTTCTCATCAGGATGTAGGCGCCCGTGCATTAAACCAACTTTATATCTATCCTGAAAATATTGCATAAGAATAGTGTGGACATCAATTGCATTTTGGACATCAAGTTTCTCTGATTCTTCAATGAGTGGGCAAATCACATAAGCTTGCTGTCCTCCACGCAATTCTTTCTCCATAAAGCCTAATACCCTTTCTAACATATCTAGTTTTGCCCAATACGTTTCTATTACTTTCCTACCTGCAGGCATTTCATCAATTATGGATACATCCATTTCACCAAATGCAGTTATGGCCAAAGTTCTCGGTATTGGCGTCGCGGTCATAAATAACACGTTAGGGTTTTCACCCTTTTGCCTTAATACACGACGCTGTTCAACACCAAAGCGATGTTGTTCATCTGTAATAACAAGTCCTAATTTTTTAAAAACAACTTCCGTTTGAATAAGCGCATGTGTACCAATAACAATATCAATGTTACCTGCCTCTAATTCTGCAAGTAGTTCTCTTCTCTTTTTCCCCTTCACTGAACTTGTTAATCTTTCAATCCGTATTGGATCATTCGCAAACATCATAGCCAGTGATTCTGCATGTTGTTCAGCTAAAATCTCTGTTGGTACCATTAATGCACCTTGATAACCCGCACTATTAGCAGCGAATAGCATAATAGCAGCAACTGCTGTTTTACCTGATCCAACATCACCTTGAAGCAATCGATTCATACGATAGTTAGATTTCATATCATAGAGAATTTCATTAACAACTCTTTTTTGTGCACCCGTCAGTTCAAATGGAAGTGTATCTATAAATGACTTTAAGCGTTGCAAATCATAATCAATGTTCACACCTGCACTACTTTCTCTTTCTATTTTTCGTAATGCTTGGATTTTCAATTGGAAATAAAAGAACTCTTCATATACTAACCTTCTTCTTGCTTGCTTTAGCATTTCGGGGGTATCAGGATAATGTAATGTACGGATCGCTTTTTCACGCGCCATCAATCGATAAGCCTCAATATATTCAGAAGGGAGTGTTTCTACTATATCGTGTCCGAATTGATCAAGTGCGTGCTTAATATAGCGACGTAAAGACTTCACTGTGACTTTGCCTTTAACAGCATAAACAGGTTCAAATGCATTCGTTTGCGTAACCTCACCTTTGCTGAGTTTACCTAGTGTAATCGTTTGGCGATGTTGGTCCCACTTTCCCGTAATAGTAACTGTATCATTTAATTCTATTTGCTTTTTTAAATATGGTTGATTAAACGCAATGACTTGTATGAGGTAGCGATCGACTAATACTCTAAATGTTAAGCGCGAACGTTTACGGCCATAAAAGCTAAGTGCGGGCTGTGAATGGACTTTCCCCTCAACTGTAATTCTTTCTTCATGTTTGATTTCACTTAAATCTTTTAGACGATAGTCTTCATAACGAAAAGGCAAGTATTCAATCAAGTCGCCTACAGTGGTAATTCCCATATCTTTCAGATTATCTGCAGCAGATTGACCCAACCCTTTTATATGATCTACTTTGTCACTTAACATACTTGACCCTCCTTTTCAAAACAGCCCTTCTTTACGGGAAATAAAGAAAACTCGCCCTTTTGGCGAGCACGAAGGCGAAGACAGAGGCATAGTTTCATAAACTAAATGATTAAATAACTAACCTCTAATTACCCTCCTACCATCGATATCAAATTCCAATTGCAGTAAGCAGGAGAAGGCAGTGAGTCATTTGATGAAAAAAGACCACGGGAGCAGTGTATAAGAAGCTACCCATGGCCATTCTCTTCTATTTATTCTACCGAGAAGATAAATGCATATAATGGTTGTTTGCCGTCGTGCACTTCTACTTCGACATCATCATACTTCTCTTCTATATAGTTAAGAATTACTTCTACATCTTCTTTCGAGGCATCTTCACCTTGAATAATTGTGACAATTTCCGAATCTTCATCTATCATCTGGTCAATTAAACTTTTAGCAGATTGAAGTTTATCCTTATCTTTAACGATAATTTTGCCTTCTTCAATCCCCATAAAGTCGCCTTTTTCGATTTCAAGACCATCGATACTCGTATCGCGGACTGCGAAAGTGATCTGACCTGTTTTCACATGCGATAACGCTTCAGACATATAATCCTTATTCTCTGATAGCTCCGCGGATGGATTAAAGGCAAGGAGCGCACTCATTCCTTGAGGAACAGTTTTGGAAGGAATAACGATGGCATCGGTTTCTGATACTTCACACGCCTGTTCAGCAGCCATAATAATATTTTTATTATTTGGTAAGATAATTACTTTCTCTGCGTTCACTTCTTCAATCGCCTTTACAATATCCTCTGTGCTTGGATTCATTGTTTGGCCGCCTTCAATTACTACATGCGCCCCAATACTACGGAAAACCTCAGCAATTCCGCTTCCCATTGAAACAGTGATTACTCCGTATTCACGTTTTTCTTGGGGAACTTTAGTATCATTTTGTGATGCGGAAGCCTTTTCATCTTCGTCAAGAATGTTTGTGTGTTGCAAACGCATATTCTCGATCTTCATATTAATAAGATTTCCGTACTTTTGTCCATAGGATAAGCAATCACCTGGTTGTTCAGAATGAATATGAACCTTCACGAGGTTTTCATCAGCAATCACAAGTAGGGAATCACCATATTGACTTAAGTCTTGACGGAATTTTTCTTCAGAGAATGGATTCGTAGCTAACTTCTCAGATTCAAATCTAACCATAAATTCTGTACAGTATCCGAATACAATATCTTCTGTATTCATATGGCTCTGTACACTTTTATGATGTTCTGCACTTACAAGCTCCTCCATTTTCGGAAGAGATGCACTGGAGTCAGGTAATGCTTCTCCTTTTAATTCTGCTAGAAAGCCTTCATATACAAAAAGTAAACCTTGTCCACCACTATCAACTACTCCTACTTCTTTTAACACTGGTAGTAGCTCTGGTGTACGCTCAAGAGAAGCCTTAGCTTCATTAACGATTGCTTGCATAATTTGAACAATATCATCTTCTGTTTTCGCTACTTGTACTGCCTTGTTTCCAGCATCTTTCGCAACAGTTAATATTGTTCCTTCAACAGGTTTCATCACCGCTTTATAAGCCGTTTCTACACCCGCTTCAAATGCAGATGCAAATTCAAGTCCATTTACACTTTCTTTCTGCTCAATATGCTTTGCGAACCCACGAAAAAGCTGAGAGAGAATTACACCAGAGTTACCACGAGCGCCCATTAATAGACCCTTTGAAAGAGCAACCCCAACTTTACCAATATGATTGGTTGTTATATTTTTAACTTCCTTTGCACCAGAAGTCATTGACAAGTTCATATTTGTCCCAGTATCACCATCTGGAACAGGGAAAACATTCAATGCATCTACATAATTCGCATTTGTAGATAAATGATTAGCTCCTTGGACAATCATTTTCGCAAATTGTTTTCCTTCTAAAACTTTAATTGACACGAAATTTTCCTCCTCATTACGGGTTCGTTACACGAACACCTTGAACAAAAATATTAACAGACTCAGTACTTAGACCGACTGTTTGATCTAAAGTGTATTTAACTTTGGATTGCACATTATGAGCAACTTCAGAAATTTTCGTTCCGTAGCTAACAATAATATACATGTCGATATGTACTTCATCTTCTTCCTGACGCACGATGACACCTTTAGTAAAGTTTTCTTTACGCAGGATTTCAGATAAGCCGTCTTTTATTTGATGTTTAGAGGCCATGCCAACAATACCATAGCAGTCGACTGCTGCTCCTCCTGCAATTGTCGCAATTACGTCATTTGAGATATCAATTTGCCCGTAGTTATTCTTTAGTTCGATGGACATTTTATTGTTCCCCCTTCTGGTAAATTACTGCTTCTTCTAAGCTAGTCTTCGTTTTCATTGTGAATATCTAATGAATGACAATCATTGTATGATGAAGCCATGGAACGAATAGACGCATGTACTACACTTTTCATAAAGAATATTTTACTATACATGTAAGCATTTTAAAAGTCATACTTACCTCTTTCATATTATAACGTATTTCCACAGCATATATGTCAAGGTTTTTTTCTTGATAGAATAGAGGCAAACTATTGCATTGTAGGTGTTTGTATGATAAATTATTAAAGTATCTTTTTAGTATGAAATTGGTGCGAGCTACTTTCATATTAAGTTAGATGTAACTGACAATTGTGATCGAAACATGAAAATAATGATGTCATGTTTTAGTAAGGGGGGAATATAGATGCCACGCCAATGTGTAATTACTGGAAAGAAAACAAAAACAGGTAATGCTCGTTCTCATGCGATGAATGCTAACAAACGTACTTGGGGTGCTAACCTACAAAAAGTACGCATTCTTGTAGACGGTAAACCTAAACGTGTATGGGTTTCTGCAAGAGCTTTGAAATCAGGTAAAGTTGAACGCGTATAATGAATGAGAGGGTACCAGTATTGGTACCCTCTTTTTTTATACAATATTCGCACTAAAGACGTTAGAGTATTACTCCTTTTTAAATGTCCCTAGCATCGCCCTCACAATGCCTCCCAAAAATTTAGGCAGCTTGATTGTATAAAATCTCATTTAAGTCCCTCCTCAAAGTCTCACACCTTAAGTAATAAACGTACGCACTACTTCTTTTTATTCATATTAGAACAAAGGAATCAATATTAGTTATTTTTCATCCTTACTTCTTATCACCATTAATATGCCTTTATCAAAAGAAAAAGTACCATTATCATCAATAAGTTCATTACTAATACAAAGAGTTGACCCTAAAGGTACGAAGTGATTAGTTAATGGGTACTTGAATCCCGTTAATGTCAAGTTCCTCACGTTTTCTGTTACCGGAATAAAAGATATATATGGGTAAGATGATTCCTTAGCAATTTGATAATGGCCGCTCTTTTTAACCATAATTTGATTTTGTTTATCAACTAAACGAATAGGTACTAGAATGTCATTTAGAAGTGGTTGAATTAACAGTTGAGTATTAGCAAAAAAATGATCTAATCTCCCACCTGTGGCTCCAAATACCGTAATTTCTTCTGGCTTTTGTTCGATCGCCCATAAAAGTGCTAGTTCCATATCCGTTTCATCCTTTTCAGGTTTTACCCTTTGAAGATGAGGAACATGCTGCTTAATCATACTGTACTGACTTTCATCAACTGAATCAAAATCTCCAAATGCATAATCAATTGCGATTCCCTTTTTTATTAATGTATAAGCGCCACGATCAACACCTATCCATAATACTTCATCAAAACAATAGTCATTGAGATTGGGTAGATACTGTTGTGGTCCCCCTGCTAATATATTGATTTTCATCTCTACGCCCTCCACTTTTCCTATCCTTTTAGGTTATGAACTATTTATTCTTTTAAATTGCTAACTACTGTAAAATACAAGAAACATAAGAAAAGCTGACTCTAAGTATAATCTTAAAATCAGCTTTTTTAGGTCAATTCCGCAGTCTAGCGATTGCTTCTTTGCGGTCTTGTTTATTATAAACGGCAGAGCCTGCTACTAAAACATTCGCTCCTGCAGCAATGCATTTTTTTGCAGTCTCCTCATTTACCCCACCATCCACTTCGATTTCGAGAGAGGGATTAGATGTTTTACTCCATTCTTTTACTTCAGCAATTTTAGGTAAAACATTTTCAATAAATGATTGTCCACCAAAGCCAGGGTTCACCGTCATTAATAAAACCATATCAACATCAGTTATTACATGCTTAATCGCTTCGACAGGTGTTGCTGGGTTAATCACAACGCCTGCTTTCACACCCAAGGACTTAATGAGATGTATTGTACGATGAAGGTGTTTACATGCCTCAGCATGAACAGTAATAATATCTGCTCCTGCTGAGGCGAAGCTTGGAATATATTGATCAGGATTTTCTATCATAAGATGAACATCTAATGGTAGGTTCGTTATCGGTCTAATGGCTTCAACAATTAACGGACCAATCGTAATGTTAGGAACAAAGTGACCATCCATCACATCTACATGAATATAATCCGCTCCCCCACGTTCGACATCAAGAATTTCTTCTCCTAATTTAGAAAAATCTGCAGATAAAATCGATGGTGCAATTTTTACCATGCGTTAATACCTCGGCTTTCTGTCTCTTATTTCGTCTATAAAAGTAATATAATGCTCATAGCGATAACGTGGCAAATCTCCGGCATCTATAGCTTGTTTAACTGCACATTTAGGTTCCTTTAAATGCATGCAACCTCTGAATTTACATGAGCTGCTTAGTTCTTGGATGTCAGGGAAATAATTTTGTAAGTCCTCTTGCTCAATTTCAGTAAACTCTAAAGAGCTAAAACCCGGTGTATCAGCAACAAGTCCACCATTAATCTCAATGAGCTCCACATGTCTTGTTGTATGTTTTCCTCTCCCTAAATGAGAGGATATATCGTCTGTTTTTAATTGCAAATCAGGACGTAATACATTTAAAAGTGAAGATTTACCAACACCTGATTGACCAGCAAATACGGATATTTCTCCCGTAATGAAAGGATAAAGATCCTCAATCCCTTCCGCCGTTTCGGACGAAGTCAAAACAACTTTATAGCCTGCTTTTCGATAGTTATCAGCATATACAGCTAGTGTTTCTTGTTCCTCTTTACTTGCCAAATCCATCTTAGTGATACAAATAATAGGCGTAATATGATTCGATTCTACCAGGACAAGAAAACGATCTAATAACGCTGTACTAAAGGTAGGTTCAACACTTGAGAAAATGAGAAAAGCTTGATCTACATTCGCTATAGGTGGGCGAATAAGTTCATTTTTACGCTTTTTCACTTCTAAAATATACCCTTCTTTATCATTTTCTGCTTGATAGTGTACTTCATCTCCGACTAATGGAGTTATTTTATTTTTACGAAAGACACCACGTCCACGACATTGGATGATTTCTTTATCCTTGTTCAAAACATAATAAAAGCCACTTAAAGCTTTTATGATTTTGCCTTCTGGCATAGTAGTCCTCCTACATCACTGTTCATACGGAACATTTTCTTGAATAATCATTTGTCCATCCCTCATAATTTGGTAAGAAGCGGTTTCTCCTGGTTGTATTTGCAGTGAAAAGGAAATAACTCGATCTTCAGTAATATGAATCGTATTAAATGGCTCATCAATATTGTTGTCCATATCTTCTATAAAGATTTGTACTTCTTGAGGTTGTCCGACATTATCAGGATTTGGCTTATACGGTACATTCACTTCTCTTTTCACTTCTACAGGAACTTGTTCCGGCCCACTTGATAGATAAACTTTTACTGTGTCCCCGTCATTTAAAGATGCTCCAGCTCCAGGTTCCTGCCGAATGACCTCACCTTGAGCAATCTCAGCATGATGCTCTTCTCCAGCTACTTCAATTGTTAATCCACTAGATGCTTCGTATTCTGCTAGGGCCTTATCATTATAACCGGTTAAATCTTTTAATTCTATCGGTTCCTCCCCTTTGCTGACGACAAAGATGAGCTCTTCTTCTTGGGGAATCACTTCTTCTCCGGGATCAATATTCTGTTCTAGAATTGTTCCCTTTGCTTCCTCACTAAATTCTTCTTCTGATTGGATAGATTGGAAACCCTCTTCTTTTAGTAACTCTTCTATATCACTATATGGGCGACCAGTAAAATCCTCCATTGAATAGCGTTCTTTACCGATACTTTCATAAATATTTACTGCTGTTCCTTCTTTCTGTGTCCTCCCTGCTCTCGGTTCGGTTCTTATAACTTCCCCTGCTTTCACTTCATCATTGTTTTGTTCGATTTCTTCACCAATCGTAAATCCTTCTTCTTGTAACAATGTTTTCGCGTCATCAACGCTCATATTTGATACATCTGGTACAGTAACATCATCAGGTGAAAGCATCTCAGGTAAAACAGTGACGGAAAGAACAAATAGCACAACTAATAGAACAAAAGTAGATATAAGGATCATTGGACCTTTTTTTCGTTTTTTCTTCTTTTTCGTATCTTCTTTTTCTTTTTTTGGACTTTCCTTTTTTACAATAGGTACAGGACTATCTTCATTTTTTTCTTCAATTTTATGAATAATCGTTTCGTCAGTAGGATGGTACATTTTATCTGCAGTAATGATCGGAATTGCTTTTGTAGCATCATCGTCATCAGGTACAGTAAACTTTCTTTCGTTCATCCTCTCTTCATTCAAAGATGTAGAGAGGTCTTCTTCCATTTCATCGGCACTATTATAGCGATGGAAAGGGTCCTTTGCTGTTGCCTTCAATACGATATTTTCAACACTTTGTGGTATATCTGGGTTCCATCTTCTTAAGGAAGGCGTTTCTGATTGCAAGTGTTTCAATGCAATAGAAACAGCTGATTCTCCTGAAAACGGTAATCTTCCAGTTAACAGCTCAAACATGACAATCCCTAATGAATATATATCTGATTTACGGTTTGCCATACCGCCTCTTGCTTGTTCTGGTGATAAATAATGAACCGACCCTAATACGGAATTCGTCTGGGTAATGCTAGTTGCACTTAGAGCCATTGCAATTCCAAAATCAGTAATTTTTATCTTGCCTTCATGATCAATTAAGATATTATGTGGTTTAATATCACGATGAATAATCTGGTTTTGATGGGCGTGAGAAATAGCTGATGTCAGCTGTTTCATAATATCAATCGCTGTTTCCAAAGGGACAGGCCCGTTTTTTTGTATGTATTGTTTTAATGTTTGACCGTCAACATATTCCATGACGATGTAATATAGGGTATCTTCTTCTCCAACATCATAAATCGTCACAATATTTTGGTGAGTTAGGCTTGTAGCTGATTGAGCTTCACGGTGAAATCGTTTAATAAACTCATCATCTTCAGCGAAGTCTAGACGCAACATCTTTAATGCCACGTTTCGATCTAGAATCATATCATGAGCTAAATAAACGTTGGCCATGCCGCCTCCACCGACCATTTCCAAAATTTTATAACGGCCGTTTATACGCTTACCAATCATCAACGTTTATCACCCTCTCTCACAATCATCTGCATACTCGATGATTACGAGGGTAATATTATCTTCCCCTCCATTTTCATTTGCTCTTTTAATCAACTCAGTAGCTTTCTCCTCTAATGAGTCATTTCCATTTATAATCGATTCCATCTCTTGTTCTGAAACTTTGTTTGACAAACCATCAGAGCATAGCAATAGTCTATCATCTTCCTCAAAAATAATTGTTTTAATATCTTGGTTTACATCTTCTTCCGTACCGAGCACACGTAACACTAAATTTTTCATCGGATGATTTTCAGCATCCTCTTTTGTAATTTGCCCTGACCGAAGCAGTTCATTAACAAGGGAATGGTCGTCAGTTAGCTGCTGAAAACCCGCTTCATTTCTAATATAACACCGGCTATCACCTACGTTTACAATCGTAGCAAATCGACTAGTACAAATAGCAGCAACAACGGTCGTACCCATACCTTCACATTCAGTTACTTCTTTACTGTGAGCATATATAGCCTTATTGGTTTCATTAATATGGTCATGCAACCACTTTTCTGCTTGGTCCGCGGTTTCAATCTTTGGTGCAAGCAGCCACATAGATTTTAGCTTTTCCTTGGCCATTTCACTAGCTACATCACCAGCTCGGTGACCGCCCATACCATCAGCTACAATAGCTAAGCGATCACCACTGGCGTTTGTAAAAATGCCACCATTATCTTCATTTCGCTGACGAAGTTTCCCTACATCAGTCATAAAAACAGCCTTCATACTGTCACCTCGTTTCTTCTTTTCTCTCCTTTGCACGAAGTTGTCCACATGCTGCATCAATATCATGACCTTGTTCTCTACGGATGGTCACATTAACCCCACGATTTTTCAAAGCCTTTTCAAATTGAAAAATCTGCTCTCTAGGAGTTCTTACATAGTCTCTCTCAGGTACGTAATTGACTGGGATTAAGTTAATATGACACTTCAATCCTTTAACGAGATCAGCAAGCTCTTCTGCATGCTCTACTTGATCATTGACTCCTCCAAATAAACCATATTCAAAACTTACACGTCTACCTGTCTTGTTCACATAATAATGAATAGCTTCCATTAAATCGGGCAATTTATAAGCGCGGTTGATTGGCATTAATCTTCCTCTTATATCATTATTAGGGGCATGCAAGCTGACAGCAAAATTGATTTGCATATTTTCATCAGCAAATTTATAGATTTTCGGGATAATTCCGCTTGTAGATACAGTGATATGTCTAGCACCAATATTCAAGCCATCATCATGATTAATAATTTTCAAGAAAGACATCATTTGATCATAATTATCAAACGGTTCCCCAATACCCATAATGACAACAGAACTTACTCTTTCATCTGTTTCATCTAACGCTTGTTGTACTTTTACGACTTGAGCAACGATTTCTCCTGCTTCTAGATGACGTTTTAATCCTCCTAAAGTCGAGGCACAAAATGTACAACCAATACGACACCCTACCTGTGTTGTAACACAAACAGAATTACCGTATTCATGACGCATTAAAACCGTCTCAATTGAATAGCCATCGTGTAACTCAAATAAAAATTTAATTGTGCCATCAGTAGATTGTTGCTGAATAATCGTTTTTAATGTTGTTAAAGTAAATGTAGCAGCGAGCTTTTCTCGCAAACTTTTTGATAAATTTGTCATATCATCGAAGTTTGTTACTCTTTTTGTATATAACCAATCAAAAATTTGACTTGCGCGGAATACTTTTTCATTATTTTCTTTTAACCAGTCCTTTAGTTCGTCTAATTGTAATGAATAAATGGATGGTTGATGATTCGTTTCTGTATTTTTCTTTGTTGCACTTCTTTCCATGTGATTACACCTTCTTTCTCAGACAAGCGATATAAAACCCGTCTGAACCAATATATTGCGGTAATACTTGTATTTCAAAATCATCCACAAACGTTTGTAATGCTTGTGGTAGCCTTGCCTTAAGTGTTGAGTCTCCAACAAATTCTTTATGGTCACTTAAAAAACGTGAAATGACTTGATGGTTTTCAGATTCATCAACAGTGCATGTACTATACACTAGCATACCACCTTTTTTTAATAATGGGGTGATGGCATTTAATAAATCCAATTGAATGGACTGCAGGCGTGATAAATCATCTTCTTTTTTTGTATATTTCATATCAGGTTTCCTACGCATCACACCTAAACCTGAGCACGGTGCGTCTAACAAAATACGATCAAACGACTCTTGCGGGAAATGATCTTGAACTTGTCTACTATCGAGAGCAAGAGTACCAATATTCTCTAATCCTAATCTATCTGCTGTTTGTGCAATAAGCTTCACTTTATGCTCATGGAGATCTATCGCTATAACCTCTCCACTCCCCAACATCGCTTCAGCAATATGAGACGTTTTCCCACCTGGAGCTGCACAAGCATCAAGGATTCTTTCATTTTTTTGAGGATTCAGGGCCAAGCAAGCTAACATTGAACTTTCATCTTGTATTGTGATAAGTCCATTTTTGAATGCTGTAGACTTGGCAAGATTTCCTCGAAGAGCATGAATGGCTTCTGATACCCATTCACTCCGTTTCACGGCATATCTTTCCTCTTCTAATAATGTAATCACTTCTTCTGTCGTAGCTTTCGTACGATTTACACGCGCTGTTTGAGTTGGAGCTTGTAAATTAAGCTTACACATTTCTTCTGTTGTTTCTAGCCCAAATTGATCCACCCATCTAGCAACGAGCCATTCTGGGTGACTTGTTGCTATCGAGATTCTTTGAATAGGATCTTTAATTTCTTCCACTTGTCTAATCCCAGTTCGTTGTACATTTCGTAATATCCCATTCACAAATGAAGCAATGCCTTTATGGCCTTTATTTTTTGCTATTTCTACCGCTTCATTTAATGCCGCATGATCAGGAATTTTATTTAAGTGAACCATTTGGTAAACCGTGATCCTTAATAATTGCTTTACCCAAGACTCCACTTTATTGGGTTTTTTTATATAGGGCTGTAAATAATAATCTAATGTCATTTTACGTTGTAACGTCCCATAAACCAGTTCTGTCAGCAAACCAATATCTTTTTGTTCTAAATGATTTTGATTAATAGCATGGTTTAACAGGAGGTTACTATACGATTGGTTCTTTTCAATTGCATCTAACAAATCCATCGCAACTTCTCTTACATTTTTTTTTCTTTGTTTTTTCATTGATTGTCCCCTAACTTCATGCCAACTTGAAGATGGGCACCTGCGCCGCGCAGGTAATCTTTCGCTTTCATGCGTTTTTTACCTGATGGCTGAATCTCTGTTAGCTTCAATATCTGACCATCGCCGGTGGAGACATTGATGCCATCCTCTTCTAATCCAACAATTGTTCCAGACATTTGATTTGATTTTGATTCAATGATCACAGAAGCCCACACTTTCATAACTGCATCAGACAAAGTCGTATAAGCAACTGGCCAAGGATTCATCCCTCTAATATGGTTATAAATTTCTATTGCTGGTTTACTCCACTGAATTTTTTCTTCTTCACGCTTAATATTGTATGCAAATGTTGCTAAATTTTCATCTTGTTGTTTCGGAAGCAAATCACCCTTTAATAATGGTGGTAATGTTTCTAACAATAGTTTGCTACCAGCTTCACTTAATTTATCATGTAAGCTACCAACAGTATCATCCCTAGCGATTTCGACTTCTACCTGTGTTAAAATATCACCTGCATCCAACTTTTCAGCCATATACATAATCGTAATACCAGTCTTTTCTTTCCCTTGGATGATGCTGTAATGAATCGGTGCTCCACCTCTTAATTCTGGCAATAATGAAGCATGTACGTTAATGCAACCATATTTAGGTGCATCTAACAATGGCTTAGGGAGAATTTGCCCGAATGCAGCCGTGATAATAAGTTCAGGCTCTAGATTTAAAACAGCTTGCAAGTCCTCTTTATTTTTAACTTTCTCAGGCTGTAGCACTGGAATACCGTGTTTTTGTGCTTCCACTTTTACTGGTGGTGGAGTTAACACCTTTTTCCTTCCCACTGGCCGGTCAGGTTGTGTAACAACTGCAATGACTTCATAACCTGCTTGAATAACACTTCGTAATACCGGAACTGAAAAATCCGGTGTTCCCATAAATACAATTTTTGTCATTCTTCATCCAACCTCTCTAACTCTTCTGCCTCTATATATCTGCTAACTTTAGTGGTGAATAGGATTCCATCCAAATGATCAATCTCATGTAAAATGGCTCTAGCAAGAAAACCTTCTGCTGCGAACTCATATGGCTTACCCTTTCGATTGAATGCTTTTATTTTCACAAATGACGGTCGTGTGACATCACCATAAATACCGGGAAAGCTCAAACAGCCTTCTGGATCTGTTTGTTCACCTGATGTTTCGATTACTTCGGGATTTATCATCTCAATCGTGCCATGTTCATCTTCAATATCTACAATCGCTATTCTTTTATTGAGACCTATTTGAGGAGCAGCTAGTCCTACACCATCAAATTCAATCATTGTATCATACATATCATTTAATAGCCTTACTAATTTTTTATCAAAAACCGTTACCGGTGTACATTTTTCTTCTAAAATTGTATTAGGGTACATCACTATTTGTTTAACACTCAAAATATAAATCCTCCATAACATCTTCTCATTCAACAGACAGCCATAGCTAGACTAAAATTATTACCATTCTCGACGATTTTCTCTATCTATAACCTTTTTTAGTTATTTTTCTTTACATCAGAATAAATGGATTAACATCCACAGATATTTTCAAGGAAGTTGAAGTCACTTCTTGCTGATACTGATCTAATATCTTTTTTAATGATTGATTTAACTCTGGCTCCCGTTTGTATTTTATCAAACATTGGTAGCGATATCTATTGTTGATTCGTGGAATAGGTGATGCAACCGGACCAAGACAGATGGCGCTTTTAGTTAAGCGACTAGTCAGAAATGTGGTAATTTTTTCTGTGACATCTAACGCTTTCATCAATTGCTCGTGACTGACCGTAATAAGCGTAATAAAATAAAAAGGTGGGTACTTTAAGCCTTTTCTAATCATCATTTCGCGCTCGTAAAACTGGTCGTAATTTTGTTCAGCTGCTAACTCAATACTATAATGTTCAGGACTGTATGTTTGAATGACCACTTCTCCTGGTAATTGATGACGCCCTGCTCTTCCACTCACTTGCGTCAATAACTGAAACGTTTTTTCTGATGAACGAAAATCTGGCAAATGAAGCATTGTATCAGCTGATAATACACCGACAAGCGTTATATTTGGAAAATCAAGTCCCTTGGCAATCATTTGGGTCCCTAGCAGAATATCTGCATGGCCTTTTTGGAACTCATTAAGCAGTCGCTCATGAGAGCCTTTTTTACTCGTTGTATCCACATCCATACGAATAACTCTCGCTTCAGGCAATACTTTATGGAGTTCTTCTTCTACCTTTTGTGTCCCTGTGCCAAAATAACGAATATGATCACTCTGGCATTCTGGACAAACAGAGGGGACATGATCCTCATATCCACAATAATGACATTTCATTTGCTGCTGGTGGCGATGATAAGTTAATGAAATATCACAGTTCGGACAATTAACAACATAACCACAATCACGACACATGACAAAAGAAGAGTATCCACGTTTATTTAAGAAAAGGACTGTCTGCTCTTTTTTTTCTAGACGTAATTGGAGCTTTTCTAATAAGGAGGAAGAAAACATCGAGCGATTTCCACTTCTTAGCTCTTCACGCATATCTACAATATCCACCTGTGGTAAATCTTGATTATTCATCCTCTTCGGCAAACTTAACAAAGTGTATACACCTTTTTTAGCACGAGCAAATGATTCGAGTGAAGGTGTAGCGCTACCTAAAATAACGGGGAAACTACCTTGCTTCCCTCGTTTTATTGCTACATCTTTTGCATGATATTTTGGGTTTTCCTCTTGTTTATAACTTGTCTCATGTTCCTCATCTATAATGATGAGACCGAGGTTTTCAAACGGAGCAAATACAGCTGACCGCGCTCCAACAACGACTTTCACTTCTCCACGCTGTACTTTTCGCCATTCATCATACTTCTCACCAGCAGATAATCCACTATGCATCACAGCTACTTGATTCCCAAATCTTCCTTTAAAACGATGAACCATTTGTGGGGTAAGTGAAATCTCTGGCACTAAACAAATTGCTTCTTGGCCTCTCCCTAGTACTTTCTGTATCGACTGTAAGTAAACTTCTGTTTTCCCACTCCCTGTTACGCCATACAATAAAAACACTTCATGAAGGGATTTTGCAATGCGATCATGGATTGGATCGATGGCTTCTTGTTGCTCATTTGTTAACAGCAATGGTTCTGTTCGTGCAAAATAACGATTTTCATAAGGATCACGATAAATTTCACGTTCGCTCTCCTCTAATACTTCTTTTTTCACTAGTTCTTTTACGACGGCATTCGATATTTGTAGAGTTGCCGTTAAATCAGTTAAGAATATCCAATCATTATTTGCGATAAAGTATTTGATCACGTCATGTTGTTTTTGTGCTCTTGGTGTAAGAGACGATTGATAAGTCTTTAATTCCTCTGTTGAAAGGGCGCTTCTAATAGCGAGGCGTTTTTTCTTTTTTATTTTATCTTTCACTTCATAAATAATTAGAATATGACCCTTCGTTACTTCTTGCTGTAACAATGATAAATAGCCTGTTTCTTTCGCTTCTTCCCACAGGATGCTATCTTGGTTAGTAAATAAGCCTTGTAAGGTTTGGGGTAACAAATGTTTGCTTTCAGTTGAAACTTGTAATTTTTTTTGATATTTTGCTTTAAGTGCTGCTGGTAACATCGCTTGATAAGCAGAGATCCGATAACTTAAAGTTTCTTCTGATAGCCAATTTCCTAATGAAATGAGCGACTCAGATAATACAGGTGTTAAATCTAACGGCTCAATGATTTTTTTTAATTTATTAAGCGTGGACTGAGGTTTGATCCCAATGACAAAACCTTGAATTCTCCTTGGCCCAAATGGGACAACGACGCGCATCCCAATTTGAATGACCGTCTCAAGTGATTGCGGAATAACATAATCAAAAGGTCGATCTGTTTGCTTAGCCGGTACGTCAACAATGACCTCAGCAATCATTTTCCCTCATCCTCGTGTATATGAAGTGCTTCTTTTAGAATGCTAACTGCTACGTCATGTTTTGACATTAACGGGAGATCAGTTTTAGTTCCATCTCGTTTATAGAGAGTAACAACATTCGTATCTGTTCCAAATCCGGCACCCGCACTTGTTACATCATTGGCGACTATCATATCAGCATTTTTCTTTTCCAGCTTTCCTCTCGCATATACATCTACATTATTTGTTTCTGCCGCAAAACCCACCAACACTTGATTTTTCTTTCTTTTACCAAGTGCCATTAAAATATCTTTAGTTCTTTCTAATTCCAACTGTTGATCACCATCATTCTTTTTCACTTTCTGATCATAAGTATATTTAGGCCGATAATCTGCTACAGCAGCCGTTTTTATTACAATATGAGCATCAGCAAAACGAGTAATCATTTCTTCATACATTTCTTCCGCACTTTCAACATTGATCACTTTTACACCATGAGGTGAAGAAATATGGACAGGACCTGATACTAATGTCACATCTGCACCAAGTTTCGCTGCGACTTCTGCAATCGCATAGCCCATTTTACCACTCGAATGATTGGTTAAATAACGAACAGGATCAATTTTTTCTCTTGTCGGCCCTGCTGAGATCAATAACTTTTTCCCTTTTAACAACGGTTCCTTTTGATTGAAAAAATGATTCATATGCTCAACAATCTTTTCCGGTTCTTCTAATCTACCTTTTCCAACATAACCACATGCGAGATAGCCTTCACTCGGTTCAATAAATTGATAACCAAACTGATGAAGTGTATCAATATTTTTTATCACTGCAGGATGATTGTACATATTGACATTCATCGCCGGTGCAATCCATACAGGCGATGTGTGTGCTAACAATGTTGTAGAAATCATATCATCTGCTAGGCCATTTGCAAGCTTACCAATAATATTCGCAGTTGCTGGTGCAATCAATATCAAATCTGCCCAGTCTGCTAAATCAATATGAGCAATCTTACTAG
Organism: Cytobacillus sp. FSL R7-0696; assembly: GCF_038006865.1. Lineage (NCBI taxonomy): Bacteria > Bacillati > Bacillota > Bacilli > Caryophanales > Bacillaceae > Cytobacillus > Cytobacillus sp. FSL R7-0696. Next base: position 4,500,313 of record NZ_JBBOWA010000001.1, read on the forward strand.
CGTCCTTTTCATCGAAGGTATCAAAATATACATCATTACGTGACATCACTTGAAAAGTTAATGGTGACACAAATTGTCTAGCTGACTCGCTCATCATTACTTTCACACAAGCTCCAGCTTGCGTTAACTTACTTGTTAAAGCTACAGCTTTATAAACAGCAATACCGCCGGTTACACACAACAGGATTTTTTTACCATTCAACATCTATACAAACCCCCAATATTCAAAAGGTTATTTTTCTTTTATTATGAATAATTTCGCTCACTTTTTCATCTATCTCTTCTTGTTTTTAACAAAAATTACGGCTATGAACAAAAATAACAACCTCCATACAGGTTGTTATTTTTTCATATATGTGTATTTTACCGTTTTTCCCCTTCATGCGTTGTATCACCTAAGCGATAAAATAGTTCGTTTGCATTAATCTCTTCTAACGCTTTACCCACATTTTTATGTGATACATATTTTTCTAAACGATATTGCTCTTCATTATTTTGTAATTTCCGTGCTCTTTTAGCAGCCACAGACACAAGAGAGTATTTTGAATCAATTTTTGTCATCAATGAATCAATTGATGGATTTAACATATTATTCAGCCTCCAACATTTTCAAATATCTAGGTTCAACGCGCGTGCGACGGCAATGTTCTGCTACTACAATCGCATTAATTCTGTCACAAGCGTTTTCCACTTGATCATTTTCTACAACATAATCATATAATTTCATCATTTCAATTTCTTCTTTAGCTGCACTTAAACGATTATTAATTATATCTTCTGTTTCTGTGCCTCGTGTAACAATACGATTTTTTAATTCAGATAAACTAGGTGGAACAAGGAAGATAAACAAGCCATCAGGAAACTTCTCACGCACTTGCTTTGCACCTTGTACTTCTATTTCTAAAAATACATCCTTGCCCTCGTTTAACGTTTGTTTCACATAATCAACAGGGGTTCCATAATAGTTGCCAACAAACTCAGCATACTCCAATAATTTATCTTGTTCTATTAATGTTTCAAATTCTTCACGAGATTTAAAGAAATAATCTACTCCATCCACTTCACCTTGTCTCGGCTTTCTTGTTGTCATAGAAATAGAGTATTCGAATGCCGTATCAGGCTGTGAGAAAATCTCTTTTCTCACTGTACCTTTCCCTACACCAGATGGACCTGAGAGTACTATTAATAAACCTTTTTCCTTCATTAGAAAATCCTACCCTTCATCGATAACATCATCGCGGTCATTCAGTCGTGCAGCTACTGTTTCCGGCTGAACAGCAGATAAAATGACATGATCACTATCCATGACAATGACTGCTCTCGTTCTACGGCCATATGTTGCATCTATCAGTACACCACGGTCTCTTGCATCCTGAATAATTCTCTTAATTGGTGCCGATTCCGGACTCACTATTGATATGATTCTATTGGCAGAAACAATGTTTCCGAAGCCAATATTAATTAATTTTATTGACATATGCGTCCCCCCGTCATCAGTTAACTATTTTGACCTTTATCACGCGTTTCTAAACCGCTTTATTCAATATTTTGTACTTGTTCTTTCATCTTTTCTAATAGACCTTTCATTTCAACCACTTCTCCAGCAATGGTAGAATCATTCGCTTTAGAACCGATTGTATTAACTTCTCGATTCATCTCTTGAATCATGAAATCAAGCTTTCTGCCAATTGCATCTTCCAAGGAAAGGGTCAATTGAAATTGATTACGATGTGATGCGAGTCGTGTCAATTCTTCATTGATATCGGCCTTGTCTGCAAAAATTGCCACCTCTGTAATAATTCTTGATTCATCAATATGACCATCAGCATATTCCTCCATTCGCTTTCGCAAACGGTCTTCGTATTGCTTTACCACGTTAGGGGCTAAGTCATATAAGCGGTTAAGACATTCAGTTAGTAAACCGAGCTGTTTAAAAAGATCCTTCTCTAGCTCCTTACCTTCAGCTAACCGCATCATTTGCAGCTCTTTACCAGCTTCATTTGTCGCTTCAAGAATCAACTCATCTAACCATTCGTCTTCTTCATCCACTTCCACAATAGCAAATACATCTTCATTAAGTAAATCTTTTAACCCAGGCTCACTGCTTAACTTATATTTTTCTTTCACTTCTGTCATTGAACGATAAAATTCGTCTAACAAATCCCAATCCACACGTATCTTCTTTTGTTTCGATCCCGTTTGTTCTATGGTTGCATAGACTTCTATTCTACCACGCTTAATATATTGATTAAGCGTTTTTTTTATTTTATCTTCCAGCTTGAGAAATTGCTTTGGAATGCGCAGGAAATATTCTGTAAAACGATGATTAACCGTTTTTACTTCAATCGTGATAGAGAAGGTGTCAGTTTGCCTTTTACCCTGTCCATACCCTGTCATGCTCGCTACCATCGTTTAACCACACTTCCTTTCGCCATTTGCGGGAAGTACCTACAACTTTCTTATACAAATTTGGCACTAACCATACCTTTTCTTACACTCATATATTATGTAGTTTTCTTTAAAAAACCAAAAGGTAATAGAGTTTCACTCTACTACCTAAAGGATTATACCATATTTCACTTCGATTTTCTTGCCAAATATGTGAAGCCAAGCAAAAATGTTGGGACAGCTGATAAGCCAACAATCATTAACCAATCACGACCAGCGATTGGTACTGTGTGGAAAATTTGTTGTAATGGCGGCCAATATAAAACGACTAGCATAAGTAAAACCGAAGAAATAACCGCCCAGACAAGATACATATTACCGAATGGGTTTCGAGCAAAAACTGATTTTTCACTTCGACAATCAAACACATGAATTAATTGAGCAAGGACTAATGTCGCAAATGCAACGGTTTGCGCATACGCGAGCTCATTAGGATCGCCTTTATATGTGAGCATAAACGCAAGTAAGGTTACTCCACCAATTAAAAATCCTCTTGAAATAACTTTCCAGCCAAGTCCTCTTGAAAAGATGCCCTCTTTAGGATTACGCGGTTCTCGCTTCATGACATTACCTTCTGGTCGGTCTAAACCTAACGCCATCGCCGGCAGGCCGTCTGTTACTAAATTCACCCAAAGAATTTGTATAGGTACTAGCGGCAGAGGTAGTGCTAGTATCATTGCAAATAGCATAACCAGTATTTCGCCAACATTAGATGCAAGTAAATACCTTACAAACTTTCTAATATTATCGTAAATATTTCGCCCTTCTTTTATTGCTGATTTAATGGTTGCAAAGTTGTCATCAAGTAAAATAAGAGAAGATGCTTCTTTTGCTACATCCGTACCGGTAATGCCCATGGCAATGCCAATATCAGCAGCTTTGATAGCTGGTGCATCATTGATTCCGTCCCCTGTCATGGCTACAATATGACCACGATTTTGCAGAGCTTTAACGATCTTTAATTTATGCTCCGGTGATACGCGCGCAAACACCGATACATCATCCACTACATCTTCTAACTCTTCTGTACTCAATGTAGCTAATGTTTTTCCTTCCATTACTTTTGTTGACTTATTAAGAATACCTAATTGTTTAGCAATTGCTTGAGCAGTTGTAATATGATCGCCTGTAATCATCACTGTCTTAATTCCTGCTTCTTTACATTCTTTAACCGCAGCTCGTACCTCGGTCCTTGGCGGATCAATCATTCCCTGTAAACCTATAAACGTCAATCGATTTTCTGCCTCTTTTTCTGATTTTATTCTGCCCTCATTAGTCAATTCTTTATATCCTATTGCAATTGTTCTTAGGGCTTGGGAGGCTAAACCGTGAATGGCCTCATTCACTGACCTATGCATCTCTTGGGTCATTGCTTGCTTACGGTTATCCCACAGGATACTCTCACAGTTCTGCGCCAACACATCCGGTGCTCCTTTACAGACAACAAATCTTCTGCCACTAGCATCTTTTAACACGATACTCATCATTTTTCTAGTTGAATCAAAAGGAAATTCTTCGAGAATTTCATATTGATTTAATAAAGAGGGGCGACTATATCCTGCTTTCATCCCAGCGACTAACAATGCACCTTCTGTTGGATCACCGTCAATGACAAATTCTTTATTTTTCTTATGAATTTCAGCATGATTACAAAGCATACCAAACATCAATAATTGTTGTAATGTTTTTTCATTTTTTGGATCTACACGTTTTTCACTGCGATAAAAATCTCCTTTAGGTGTATAGCCAATGCCATCTACTTGCCAAGTGTTCCCACCACTCCATAAATGGGTGACAGTCATTTTGTTCTGAGTCAAGGTTCCCGTTTTATCGGAGCATATGACAGAAGCACACCCTAATGTTTCTACTGCTGGGAGCTTTCTGACAATCGCCTTTTGTTTAATCATGCGTTGGACTCCAAGCGATAAGGCCACGGTGACTATCGCCGGTAATCCCTCTGGTATTGCTGCTACAGCTAACGATACCCCTGTTAAGAACATCGTATATAATTCTTGTCCTTGAAGCACACCGATACCTACGACAAGAACCGTTAAGAATAGTGCGACAACAATGAGGATTTTTCCTAATTGTTCCAACCTTCTTTGCAGCGGTGTTGTCATCGTTTCCGCACTTTGAATCATATCAGCGATTTGTCCCATCGCTGTTTTCATTCCTGTGCCAATGACAACCCCCACTCCGCTACCCTTCGTTACGATCGTACCCATAAAGCCCATATTTTCCATATCGCCGATTCCGGGGTTATCTTGCTTAATTGCTGCGACTGTTTTTTGCACTGGTAATGATTCACCTGTTAATGCCGACTCTTCTATTTCTAAGTTATTGCACTCGATTAAGCGGATATCCGCCCCAATTCTATCACCGGAGGAGAACTTCAATAAGTCACCAACAACGACTTCTTTTGAGGGGATTTTCTTCCATTCTCCATCACGTAATACAGTTACATGAGGTGTGGATAATTCTTTTAGCGCACTTAATGACTTCTCTGCTTTTCGTTCCTGAAAAAAACCTAATACTCCGTTGATAAGTACAATCGCAATAATGGCGATTGCATCAATATATTCACCCAGTAGCCCAGATATCAATGTGGCTACTAATAGAATTAAAGTCATAAAGTCTTTGAATTGACTAAAAAATAAGAGTAAAGCAGATTGCTTTTCTCCCTCTACTAATTCATTATATCCAAATTGCTCTAATCTTTTTTGCGCATCTTCTTCAGACATGCCTTCATGCCTATTCGTGTTTAACGTGTCTTCAACCTCTCTCGCTTCCATCTCATGGTATTTCATCCGGACATCACACTTCCTCCTTTTCATTTTAAGAGAATTCGCATCTACTACATGCGAACCGTCCTGCTTCCCCTACTATCTCGATGGAGAGCTGTCCTATTTTTAAGGCTCTCATGAAAGCTTATTCAGTCTCGTCCTAAAAAATGCTATGCTATTATGAGAAAGAATGTTTTTACATAAACAGAAAGCTTTTAAAAACCATTTGTTTATGGGAAAATAGCTTCCATAAAGTAAAGAGACGCACAGCGCTGAATCTCGTGCGTAGAAAAGGATGTTTTCAATGTCATTTGATGGATTATTTACAAAAGCGATGGTAGAGGAGTTACAATCCACTCTTAAAGGTGGTCGAATTAATAAAGTTCACCAACCTTATAAAAATGAAATGATATTAGTGATTAGAGCAAACGGAAAAAATCATAAATTACTCTTATCTGCTCACCCAAGTTATGCTCGGGTACAATTAACAAATGAAGCCTATGACAACCCGAGCATACCACCGATGTTTTGCATGCTATTAAGAAAACATTTAGAAGGATATATATTAGAAGATATTAAACAAATGGATTTAGATCGCATTATTATCTTTGACATTAAAGGCCGCAATGAGATTGGGGACGTTTCCTATAAAAGACTGATTGTAGAAATAATGGGACGACATAGTAATATTACGCTTATCGATCAAGAACGAAATATGATTCTCGATTGTATTAAACATGTATCTTATGCCGTAAATAGTTATCGTGCCTTACTTCCAGGTCAAACATATGTGACTCCCCCGGCTCAAAATAAAGCCAACCCAATAGAAGCTGATGAGACGGATGTATTACGAAGAATGGACTTTAATAGTGGGAAGTTAGATAGACAACTTGTACAACATTACAGCGGGTTTTCTCCCCTACTTGCAAAAGAAATTGTTTACCAATCAGGATTAGCCAACCGTACAACATTACCTGCTGCCTTTATTAAGACAATAGATAAAATAAAAAACAAAGAAGTTCAACCGACCATTACGATAAATGAGCATAAAGAGACTTTTTATTTCCTCCAGTTAGATCATATTCAGGGAGAGCAGCGTCATTTTGAGAGCTTAAGTCTAATGCTTGACCGCTATTATTTCGGCAAAGCAGAAAGAGATCGTGTCAAACAACAAGGTAATGACTTGGAAAAATTCATTAGCAATGAAAAAGAAAAAAACACAAAAAAAATAGAGAAATTAAAACTAACCATGCAAGATGCAAAAAATGCCGAGCAATTTCAATTGTACGGTGAATTAATTACAGCTCATATGTATGCCATTCATAGAGGGATGGATGAGATTGAAGTGAGCAATTATTATGATGAAAATAACAGTAATGTCCTTATCCCTCTAGATACACAAAAAACACCTTCGCAAAATGCACAGATATACTTTAAGAAATATCAAAAAGCTAAACATGCCAAACAAGTTGTACAAGAACAAATAGATCAAGCCTATGAAGAAGTTAACTACTTCGATCATCTTTTACAACAAATACAAGCCGCTTCACCGAAAGATATTGAAGAAATACGGGAGGAACTTATTGAAGGCGGTTACTTACGGGAAAGACAAAAAAAACAGAAAAAGCCGGTCAATGCCAAACCAATCCTTGATTATTTTGTCGCTAGCGATGGGACAGAAATCATTGTTGGTAAGAACAATAAACAAAATGATTATTTAACGAATAAATTAGCTGCAAAAGACGACATATGGCTCCATACAAAAGATATCCCTGGGTCCCATGTGGTCATTAGAGATAAAGCGCCAAGTAATGAAGTTATTCAAGAAGCTGCTTGTTTAGCTGCTTATTTTAGTAAAGCGCGTAACTCAAGTAGTGTACCCGTCGATTACACAAAGGTACGTAATGTGAAAAAGCCGAGTGGTGCTAAGCCCGGGTTTGTCATTTATGATCAACAACAAACAATCTTTGTCACCCCTGATGAAGAAAAAGTCATTTCACTTAGTAAAAAGAAATAACAAAACCCAATTGAGATGAACGCCTTACTCTACCAGGCGCTCCATCCAATTGGGTTTTTTATTAGTTAAACAGTTACTGTGCTGTATAACCACCATCTACTAATAAGGTTGTACCATTTACAAAGCTCGCATCATCACTTGATAAGAATAAAACAGCTTTAGCAATTTCTTCTGGTTTTCCAAGTCTACCTTGTGGATGAAGGGAGGCAAGGTGATTCTTCACATCTGATTCTAATTCTGATAATAAAGGCGTATCAATGTATCCCGGACAAACCGCATTTACACGGATATTTTCTTTCGCATATGCCGTACATAGGTTTTGTGTTAACAGTTTCACGCCACCTTTTGCAGAGGAGTATGCTGGGATATTAGGCAGTGAGACAAAGCTATGAATAGATCCTGCATTCACTATTACACCGCCGCTTCCTTGTTTTTGGAATTGTTCGATTGCGTATTTATCTGATAGGAACACACCAGAAAGATTAATATCAATCGTTTTTTTCCATTTATCATAATCTAATTCAGCTGCTGGCCCATCGCTGGCAATACCCGCATTGGCATACATGATATCCAATTTTCCAAACCGACTAATTGTTTGTGCAACGACATTTTTCACATCTTCTTCGTTTGATACATCTGTTTTAACAAATAAAGTCTCATATCCTTCTTTATTCAAAGTATCAGAAAGAGCTTGTCCCTTGTCAGAGAAATCAGCTATGACAACCTTTGCACCTTCTTTTACATATTCTTTGACAACTGCTTCACCAATACCACTTGCTCCACCTGTTACGATTGCTACTTTATCTTGTAATTTCATTTTAATCTCCTCTTTCTTTTCATTATCTTGCTGTCGCTCCACCATCAATGACAAACTCTGCCCCTGTAGTGTATGCTGAATCGTCTGAAGCTAAAAAGAGCACTGTATTAGCTACATCTTTTACTTTACCTAAATAACCGAGTGGAAATAGGTTCTTTCCTAAAGCATCTTTTGACTGACCAGTCTGTTCTGAAGCATAATCAGCCATGCCAGTATCAATATACCCTGGATGAATGGAATTTACTCTAACACCCATTGGAGCATATTCAATGGCAGCGTCCTTAGTCATGACACGTACAGCACCTTTACTTGCACCATATAAAACATGGCCGGGAGAGCCCACTAAGCCTGCAATAGAAGAAGCGTTAATCACAGAACCTTTCTGCCGCTCAGCCATTAATGGCATAATATGCTTCATTCCTAAAAACACACCCCCTACATTAATAGCCATTAATTTATTCCATTCCTCTAGCTCAATTTCAGCTAGTGGTTTAATAAGATAAATCCCTGCATTATTGAAGAGAATATCTACTTGGTTATAAGCTTTTATCGCCTCATTAGCGACCTTACGCCAATCATTTTCATTACTTACATCATGGCGAACAAATATTGCTTCCCCACCATTTGCTTTGATTTCTTCGACGGTACCTTGACCAGACGTTTCATGAATATCTGTCAGAATAACTTTTGCTCCTTCTTGTGCAAAAAGAAGTGCTGTCTCTTTCCCAATCCCAGTGCCACCACCAGTAATAACAGCCACTTTTTCATTTAATCTCATAATCCTTACCCCTTCTCTGCTGTCATATTTACATGAATATCCTTACTTATCAACAATTCATTCATTGTTCACCCCACATCTACAATGATACAAACTTTAACTTTTTAACGCTATCCTATAAGATACTGTTTATGAGTAGCTATTTTACAGTCATATATAGGGGGAATTTCATGGCTCAATCTCATGATCGTTTTGAAGAAGTTACATTGCGGGAATTTATATTCTTTATGAAAACATATAGGCAAAACTTAGAAGAAAATATCCGGATATACCTTAATGTCGAGGGGATTTCTGACGAAGAGCATTTTGAGGCGGTTACACTGCTACTCCGTTCCTTTACAGAATGGTTTCACCATATACACATGGGAGAAATGGAGGAAGACATTCATAATCAGTTAATAGATTGGCTTTATGCGCAAATATCCATTCTATCCACTGAACGATTATATTTGTTTTCATTGATTCTACAAAAAGCGGTAACAACCTTATTAAAGAAAGAAAAAATTCATAAGAACGATGGGTTTATCATGTTTTTATTTAACTTACAATCAGATTTACTGAAAACATATCAGCAAATAGCAAAAAAAGAGAAGCAAATACCTCATAGAGCACCCTTAACTAAATTAAGTCAATTATTAATTCGTTCATCGAAGACGGAACTCCCCGATATCCTAAAAAAATGTGAAGATTGGTTTGGGTTTAAACGTTGTGTCTTTTATGGTTATATTCCGTGGTCCAATGAATTTTATGGTGCAGTCGGAACAGAAGTTATCAAAGTGCAGAGTATGAAAGGTCAGTTAGGAGAGAATTTCTCAGTCTTCTCTACAAAGAAACCAATTTTCCTAAAAGACCCTAAGCAATTAATTAGACAAGAACATATTGAATTATTCGGCTTATCTTCAATTATCTTTCTTCCCATTTTATGTGAAGAACAATTATATGGCTGGTTAACTTTTGACCAAAAGGGAGAGGCGTTTGAATATAGTAAAGAAGAGTTAGATTATATCAATGAAGTAGGTATATTATTGGGTTTATTCTTTTCTCGAAAAAGTGGAAATGATATGATCCAATCCTCCATTCATCTTACCCAAAGGGAGCATTCTATTCTCATCCTACTAGCTGATGGTCATGATAATAAAACCATAGCCTCCATGCTCTATTTAAGCGAGCATACGGTGAGAGATTATGTCAGTCAATTAATGACTAAACTAAAAGCAAAAAATCGCACACAAGTTGTGGCGATTGCTTTTCAATCGGGATTATTACATTAATTCCTCTTTACTGATAAAACTGTATACTGTTAGATAGGCTAAGCGAAAAGTTTGCTATTGCTAACTTTTCGCCGCCACTTATTTATGCAAATGCTTTCCCCCATGCTTGCGGGTCTTTTCTCCATTCAGTTAATACTGCAAAATCGGATGCCTCGATTGTCCCTTGATTCTTTGCAACTTCTTTTAATGATTCAAAATCGGAAAGTGTGTGAACGGAAACATTTGCTGCCTGAAGTAATTCTTCGCCTTTTGCTAATTGATAAGTAAAAATAGCGACCACCCCTAGAACTTCACAACCTGCCTCTCTTAGTGCTTCGACAGCGTTGATCACACTGCCACCTGTCGAAATTAAATCCTCGACGACGACAACTTTTTGCCCTTTCTCCGCTTTCCCTTCAATTTGTTTGCCTTTACCGTGAGCTTTCGCCTTTGACCGAACATAGCACATCGGTAAATTCATCCGATCACTTACCCATGCAGCATGTGGAATGCCTGCAGTCGCTGTCCCAGCAATCACCTCAGCGTCTGCATAATGTTCCTCAATAAGTGCTTGTAGCCCTTGCGCAATTTCATTTCTTACTTTAGGATAAGCTAATGTTAAGCGATTATCACAGTAGATTGGTGATTTAAGACCAGATGACCACGTAAAAGGATCTTTAGGATTTAGTGCGACTGCTTTAATAGTTAATAAACTTTCTGCTATTTGTTTTTTCATACGGAAATACCCTCCCAAAGATTCTTGATTTGATAATAGGCAGCAAGGGAATTAGATGCTCTAGTAATGGATCGCCCTACGACGATTGCTGAAACACCTTCAGCTCTGGCAAAATCAGGTGTTGCCACTCTTTTTTGATCTTGCTTGTCGTCAGTCTCCATTCTTATTCCTGGTGTCACGGTTAAAAAATCAGCGCCCACCTTCTCGGCAATTTGTTTGGCTTCAAAAGGCGAACAAACCACACCATCTAAGCCTGCTTGCTTTGTTATTTGGCTATAATGCAACACAGATTCATTTAAAGAAACAGGGATTAACTGTTCACTATTCATTTGCTGCCTAGATGTGCTCGTTAATTGCGTAACAGCAATAAGCTTTGCCCGTTCCTTTCCTTGCACTTTCCCTTCCTCAAGTCCTTCAACAGCTGCCCGCATCATCTCTATACCACCAGCTGCATGGACATTCACGAGATCACAACCGAGACGAGCAAGTCCTTTCATGGCACTTTTGACTGTATTCGGAATATCATGCAGTTTCAAATCAAGGAAAACTTGGTGGCCTTCAGCTTTTAATCGTTCCACAATTTGTGGACCTTCTTGATAATATAACTCCATTCCAACCTTTAAGAATAATTGCTCATTTGTGAAAGGTTTGAGGAAATCTTCCACTTGTTGACGGTTAGCAAAATCAAGCGCGATGATGAGTGAGTTTTTCAACTGTTTTCCAGCTCCTTCCGGTACATTCAGAAATATGATCAAATCCTAAAGAATGAATAAGTTCTGGCAACTCTGCTATGATTTTTGGACAGATAAATGGATCAACAAAGTTCATCGTTCCCACTGCGACGGCGCTCGCCCCGGCATAAAAATATTCAATCACATCTTCAGCTGATTCCACGCCCCCCATAGCGATGATTGGAATCGCTACTTGTTGGCTTACCTCATGAATCATGCGAATGGCAATTGGTTTAATGGCCGGCCCAGAAAGACCACCGGTTTTGTTGGCGATTACCGGTTTACCGGTCTTTATATCAATTCTCATACCAACGAGCGTATTGATCATTGTTAATCCGTCAGCACCACCTTGTTCAACAGCCTTTGCCATTTCAACAATATTTGTGACATTCGGCGAGAGTTTCACGTATACAGGAACAGCTGATACTTCCTTTACCTTCTTCGTTAATGATTGCGCAATTTCCGGTACGGTTCCAAAAGCAATACCACCTGTTTTCACATTGGGACATGAAATATTTAATTCAAGTGCATGAACATTCGGCGCTTGCGAAATTTCTTTTGCCACCTCGATATAATCTTCTTCCATTGAACCGGCGACATTAGCTATGATTGGTACATCAAATTGCGAAAGCCACGGTAATTCTTCCTCTACGACTTTCGTCAATCCTGGATTTTGCAGCCCGATCGCATTCAGCATTCCGGCAGATGTTTCCGCTACCCTTGGTGTAGGATTACCGAATCTCGCATCTTTCGTTGTTGCCTTAATCATGATCGCACCGAGCTGACTCAAATCATACAATTCACTATATTCTCTACCGAAACCGAAGCAACCAGATGCCGGCATTATTGGGTTTTTCAACTCAAGCCCTGGTAAACTAATATTCAAAGCGCTCATATGACAACCTCCCCTGCCTTAAAGACTGGCCCATCGCTACAAACCTTTTTATAAGACACGCTTGTGGGATCTTCTGCTGTATGACATACACAGGCAAAACAAGCACCGATTCCACAACCCATTCTCTCTTCTAATGATAAAAATACTTTTTTATGTCTATATTCTTGTTCAAGTGCGCGGAGCATGGGCGTTGGCCCACAAGTATACAGAACATCGAACGTTATATTTTCATTCTTTATAATATCTGTCACAAATCCTGAATAAGCGTAACTACCATCAGCAGTCGCAATAAAAGTCGGACCTAATTGTTTAAACTCTTCTTCATAAAAAACAGCATTCTTTGTTTGATGCCCGAGGACATGAATGACTTTTACACCATTGGCAGTTAGTCTTTGCGAAAGTTCATATAGCGGGGGGACTCCAATACCGCCACCGACAAGCAATGCCGTATCACAAGCCTCCGTCTCCTCTACAGGAAATCCGTGACCAAGCGGACCTAATACATCAAGAAGGTCGCCTTGTTGTAACGTTGCTAACAAGCGTGTACCTTTTCCTTCTGCACGATAGATCATCGTGAAAGTCTCTTCGTCTTGATTGATATTTGCAATCGAGATTGGTCTTCTTAAAAGCGGTGAAATTCCGTTATTCACTTTCAAATGAACAAATTGTCCTGGCTCTTTCATTTCATGAACAAGCTCACCTTTTACGGTGAGCTCATAAATATTTGTTGCGATTTCTGTTTGATCAATCACTTGACATAATTCTTGTTTGATCATAAGAAAACCGCCTCCTGTACTGCTTTTTCTTCTAAATTATTCATTGCATCAGCAGAGAAAGTCATCGATTCAATTACTTGGAGAATGGCATCTGCTGTATCTAAGGATGTTAAACATGGGACCCCATTTTCAACCGATTCTCTACGAATTCTAAAACCATCTCTTGCTGGCTGCTTCCCTTTTGTTAAGGTGTTTATAACAATTTGCGCTTGACCGTTTCGGATGACATCAAGTAAATTTGGTTCATCTGTGCCAATTTTATTCGTAATATCAACCGGTATACCCGCACTTTGAAGATATTCTGCCGTTCCACTGGTCGCCATCAATCTATAACCGATAGAGGCAAAGCGTTTCGCTAGACTCAAAGCTTCTTCCTTATCTTTATCTGCTACAGTCATTAAAACCGTGCCATATGGATAGATTTTCATTCCTGAAGCAACTAATCCTTTATATAACGCTTTTTCAAGGGTTTGATCTTTGCCCATCACTTCACCAGTGGATTTCATTTCTGGTCCAAGCGTAATGTCAACTCTCCTTAGTTTCGCGAAAGAGAATACCGGTACTTTAACGTATACGCCGGCTTTCTCCGGCACTAAACCATTTTCATACCCTTGACTTTGTAATGTTTCTCCTAAAATGACCTTTGTTGCAATTTTTGCCATTGGTACATTTGTAATTTTACTTAAGAAAGGTACTGTTCTACTTGAGCGAGGGTTCACTTCTAACACATAGACTTCACCTTTTGAGATGACATATTGGATATTTAACAATCCGATAATGCCAAGCCCTTTTGCCAATCTCTCGGTATAATCAACCAGCTTCGCCTGAATGCTCTGGCTAATACTTTGCGGAGGATAGACAGCAATCGAATCACCTGAGTGTACGCCAGCTCGTTCGATATGTTCCATAATCCCAGGAATCACTACCGTTTCTCCATCACTAATCGCATCGACTTCGATTTCTTTACCGGTTAAGTAACGGTCGATTAATACCGGATGTTCAGGATTTACTTTTACAGCATTCTTCATGTACAGCAGGAGCTCTTCTTCTTTGTAGACGATTTCCATCGCGCGACCACCTAGTACATAAGATGGTCTGACAAGAACTGGATAGCCGATATCAGTCGCAATCTCCACTGCTTCTTCAACCGATAATGCTGTTTTTCCTTCTGGCATTGGAATGTCTAATTTTTGCAATGCATGTTCAAACTTGTCGCGGTCTTCTGCACGATCAAGATTTTCAAGTGAGGTTCCTAAGATTTTCACTCCTCGTTCAACAAGTCCTGCCGCTAAATTTATCGCCGTTTGGCCACCGAACTGAACGACAACCCCTTCAGGACGTTCTAGGTCGATGATATGCATGACATCTTCTATTGTTAAAGGTTCGAAGTAGAGCTTATCCGAAATACTGAAGTCAGTTGACACGGTTTCTGGATTGTTGTTAATGATGATCGCTTCATATCCTGCCTCTTTAATTGCCCAAACGGCATGGACAGTGGAATAATCGAATTCTACCCCTTGACCAATTCTAATCGGACCAGACCCTAATACGAGCACGCTTTTTCTATCTGTTACAACAGATTCGTTCTCATCTTCATATGCTCCGTAATAATAAGGTGTTTCTGACTCAAATTCAGCTGCACAAGTATCGACCATTTTATAAACCGGTGTAATGCCCGCATTTTTTCTCTTTTCATAAACTTCTCTTTCTTGCATCGACCATATTTGTGCAATTGTCGTATCAGCAAACCCTAGTTTTTTTGCTGCCTGCAAGATTTCTAGATCACCAATATTCGCCGCTAATTGATCCTCCAGCTTAACAATTTTATTGAATTTGTATAAGAAAAACAAATCAATTTGGCTCCATTCATGAATGGTTTCAATGGTGACACCGCGCCTTAATGCTTCTCCGATATAGAATAATCGTTCGTCGCCAGCTTTACGAATCCGCTTTTGTAAAAGGGCATCATCTATTTCATCTCCATTTTGTAATGCGAGATGATGAACATTTGCTTCTAGTGATCGGACAGCTTTTAAAATCGACTCTTCAAAGTTTCGACCAATCGCCATGACTTCCCCAGTTGCTTTCATTTGTGTCCCTAATGAACGGTTAGCCGATTCAAATTTATCAAAGGGCCAGCGTGGAATTTTGGTAACGATATAGTCCAATGCTGGTTCAAAGCTTGCATAAGTTTTCCCTGTTACCGGGTTCATCATTTCATCCAAAGTTAATCCGACAGCGATTTTCGCTGCCAACTTCGCGATCGGGTAGCCAGTTGCTTTAGAGGCTAAGGCAGAAGAACGGCTAACCCTCGGGTTTACTTCAATAATGTAGTAATGGAAACTGTAAGGGTCAAGGGCTAATTGTACGTTACAGCCCCCTTCAATACCGAGTGCTCTAATAATTTTGAGCGAAGCGTTTCTTAACATTTGATATTCACGATCACTTAACGTTTGGCTCGGCGCGACGACAATACTGTCACCAGTATGGACGCCGACAGGATCAATATTCTCCATGTTACAAACAACAATGGCATTGTCATTTGAATCTCTCATAACCTCGTATTCTATTTCTTTAAAACCAGCAATACTTTTCTCTAACAAACATTGCGTCACCGGGCTGTTTTTCAAACCGCTTATAACAATTTCATTTAGTTCTTCTTCGTCGTGGCAAATGCCTCCACCTGTTCCACCTAGTGTGAAAGCAGGTCTGACGATGACTGGGTAACCAACAATATCAACAAATTGTTTGGCCTCTTCTAGCGTGTGAATAATTTCACTATCTGGTACCGGTTCACCGAGCTCATTCATTAATGTACGGAATAAGTCGCGATCTTCTGCTTGTTCAATAGCCGAAAGTTTCGTACCCAATATCTCGACATTACATTCTTCTAACACGCCTGATTTGGCCAATTCAACCGCCAAGTTTAAACCTGTCTGACCACCTAATGTTGGCACGAGCGCATCTGGACGTTCTTTCCTAATAATTTTACTTACAAACTCAAGTGTTAAAGGTTCGATATAGACTGCATCAGCAATCTCTGTATCTGTCATGATCGTTGCTGGATTCGAATTAACGAGAATGACTCGATACCCTTCTTCTTTTAGTGCGATACAAGCTTGTGTACCCGCGTAGTCAAATTCTGCTGCTTGCCCAATGACAATCGGTCCTGATCCAATTACGAGTATGCTTTTTATATCTGTACGCTTTGTCATTGATAAACACCTTCCTGTCTGTTCATTTCAATTAGTGTTAAAAACTGTTCAAAAAGTCCGTTGGCATCTTCAGGTCCTGGTGAAGCTTCTGGATGATACTGTACAGTGAAAGCAGGGTGCACTTTATGCTTTAACCCTTCAACTGTGCCATCATTTAAAGCAATATGTGTTATTTCAAGGTCTGTTTGTGTAATTGATGCTTCATCTACGGAGTAGCCATGGTTTTGTGAAGTGATCGCAACCTTACCTGTAGCCAATTCCTTTACAGGATGGTTCGATCCACGATGACCAAATTTCATCTTTTCCGTATTGGCCCCGCAAGCGAGCGCAAAGATTTGATGTCCAAGACAAATGCCGAACAGTGGAACTTTCCCAAGAATCTCTCTAACCATCTCAATTGCTTGTGGCACATCTTTTGGATCCCCAGGGCCATTTGATAACATGATGCCATCAGGACTTAAATTTAAGATTTCTTGTGCAGTCGTGTTGTATGGAACAACAATGACGTCACAATCTCTTTTATTTAATTCTCTTAAAATCCCGTGTTTCATACCAAAATCAACTAATACTACTCTTCTGCCACGCCCTGGTGATGGGTAAGGCGTTTTTGTTGATACTTGCTTTACTTGATCGACTCGCAGTTTAGTTGCTTTCATTTTTTCTAATATCTCGGCAACATTTTCTTCCATGCTACAAATCGTTCCTTTTAAAGTTCCTGCTTTACGGATGATTCTTGTTAATTTTCTCGTATCAATCCCAGCGATGCCTGGAATGTCTTTCATAGAAAAGTACTCAGCAAGCGATTGTTGATGACGAAAATTTGAAGGATATTCCGCTGCTTCTTTCACAATGAAGCCACTGATAGCTGGATGAATGGATTCAAAGTCATCACGGTTAATACCATAATTACCTATTAACGGGTAAGTTAAAGTAACGATTTGACCACAATACGAAGGGTCAGATAACACTTCTTGGTATCCCGTCATGCCTGTATTAAACACGACTTCACCCATCGTTTGTTTACCACTACCAAAGCCTTCACCAATAAATACTGTGCCATCTTCTAAAATTAATTGTCTTTTCATGCTGTTACACTCCCCTTTTTAAAGACTACCTTTCCAGCGACAATTGTCGTTGTTGGCCAACCTTTACACTTCCAACCAGCAAACGGTGTATTTTTACCTTTTGATAAGAAGGTATCAGGATCAATTGCTTCTTCTTTTTCCAAATCAAGCAATACAATATCCGCCCTGCTTCCTTTTTGTAATAGCCCTCTATTTAAAGAGAAAGATTCAGCTGGTTTTCTTGTTAAGAAATCGATGAGTTGCTTTAGTGTGAAAATACCTTTCTTAACAAAGTTCGTATAAAGAAGTGGAAAAGCTGTCTCCAATCCTACAATACCGAACGGTGATAAGGTCATCCCTTCAGCCTTCTCTTCTGCTGCATGCGGGGCATGGTCAGTAGCGATAAAATCGATTGTTCCATCTAGTAGACCCTCTAACAGCGCTTCTTGATCGTCTTTGCCTCTAAGTGGAGGGTTCATCTTATAGTTTGTATCAAGACCAGGGATATCTTCTTCTGATAATAATAAGTGGTGTGGCGTCACTTCTGCCGTTACTTTAATTCCTGCCCTCTTGGCATCTCTTACCACACGAACCGATTCTTTTGTGCTAATATGACAAACATGATAATGGCAATTGGCTGCCTCTGCTAATAACACGTCTCTTGCAATATGCACAGATTCACATACTGAAGGGATACCATTTATACCTTGTGCTTTTGAAAACTTCCCTTCATGAACAGCACCTTTATGAATTAGTGTATTCTCTTCGCAATGAGCGACAATTGCCATATCTACTTCAGCTGCCTTCTTCATCGCTGAGTACATCATATCAGCTGACTGTACGCCAACCCCGTCATCAGTAAAAGCGAAGGCCCCTGCTTCTTTAAGTGCTGCAAAATCTGTTAGTTCGACTCCAGCTTCTCTTATAGTGATGGATGCATATGGTAATACTTCCACTACGCCTGTTTCAGTGATTCTTTTATGTAATGCTTCCATTTGTTCCTTACTATCTGGTACAGGTCTTGTATTTGGCATTGCAGCAATTGTAGTGAATCCGCCTCGTGCCGCTGCCTGTGTACCAGTTGCAATTGTTTCTTTATGTTCACCACCCGGCTCGCGTAAATGGACATGAAGGTCGACAAATCCTGCTGTTACAAGTTGACCTGTTGCATCAATGACCTCATGCTCATTTACTGCGATGGATTGACCGATTTCTTCAATCTTCCCATCATTAATTAACACATCCTGTTGAAGTAATTCCCCTTCATTAGTAAGCAATTGACCATTTTTGATGATGATTCCCATTACGCTCTCCCCTTTCAAATTGTTCAATTATTCTTTTTAATACCGCCATTCTAATAAATACACCATTTTGCATTTGTTTGAAAATTCTTGACCGTTCACACTCAACTAAACTGTCTGCAATCTCTACGCCGCGGTTAACTGGTGCAGGGTGCATAATAATGCTGCCCTTTTTCATCATTTTTTCCCGTTCAAGTGTTAACCCAAATGCCTTATGGTACTTTTCAGCGTCCCATATACCACCTTCATGACGTTCATGCTGTACCCTTAGCAGCATGATGACATCGGCTTCTTTGACCGCTTTATCGATAGACACATATTGTCCATGTTGAGCCATGTCTTGATCGAACCATATTTCTGGTCCTGAGAAAATTATGTTCGCACCTAACCGATTTAAGCTCTCTGCATTTGACCTTGCAACACGGCTATGACGTAAGTCACCAACGATGGCTACCTTTAACCCTTTAAAGCTACCGAATTCTTGTTTGATCGTCAGTAGGTCAAGCAAAGACTGTGTTGGATGATGACCACTTCCATCGCCTGCATTAATAATCGCACTATTGGTCTTCCCAATCAGTTGATCAAAATAACAATTCTCATTATGCCTGATGACAGCTAGTTGAACCCCAATCGCTTCAAGCGTCTTTACTGTATCATAGAGCGTTTCACCCTTTGCCACACTAGAAGTACTCACTTCAAATGGAATAATATCTAAGCCCAACCTTCTTTCGGCTACTTCAAAGCTACACTTTGTTCTTGTACTGTTTTCAAAAAAGAGATTAGCGATAAAAACTTTGTTTTTAGGTTTCCACATTTCACCGTTAATAAAATGCTCTGCATCGGCTAAGATCCCTTGAATTTCGTCTATTGTTAGATCAGTTGTAGTGAGACAATGTTCCATAAAAGAAAGCCTCCTTTTTTTATTGAAACGTAAAGGTTGATTACCCTTAACTTCTTTGCTTTGCTATTAAAAAACACCTTGACAAAAACAAGTCAAGGTGTCGAATAAACATGAGTGTACAAAGGTGGGATTTTTCTTCCCACTTTGAACTGAGCTCTTCAACACCCTTAGGAACCTCTCTGGATTCCTTTTAAAAGGCGTAATTAGTTTTCAAACATATTCTCATCTACTTCCGGTTTACCCGGTAAGACTAAGTTGAGTATAACCCCAGCAATTGCAGCAATCGCCATTCCCTCTAAGTTGAATACCCAAAGTTGTAAATGCGCACCGCCAATTCCTAATACTAAGATAACAGAGGCGATAGCTAAGTTACGGTTATTACCAAAGTCTACTTTATTATCTACAAGCATCCTTAATCCTGAAGAAGCTATGATACCGAATAGAAGGATTGAAACACCGCCCATAACAGGTGTCGGTATTGAACTTATTAAAGCTGTTACTTTTCCGACAAAACCGAAGACGATGGCAATCACTGCTGCACCTGCAATTACATAAACACTGTAAATTTTGGTGATCGCAAGTACACCGATATTTTCTCCATAGGTTGTTTTCGGTGGCCCTCCTATTAGTGCTGATAACATTGTTCCCATCCCATCACCTAAGATTGAGCGATGTAAGCCTGGGTCTTTAATATAGTCTTTGCCAACGACTTTTCCGAGTACAAGTTGATGACCGATATGTTCAGAAAGAGTGACAACAGCTACCGGGATCATCAATAGAGCAAGATCAAGAGTAATTCTGATATCATAATCCATCACAGGAAAGATAAATTCAGGCATTTCAAACCATGCAGCTTTTGCAACCACTGAGAAGTCAACAATACCAATCATGAGTGAATATACATAACCGATAATTATACCAGCAAGAATCGGAATCATTCCAAACATCCCTTTTCCATATACTGAGATAACTACTGTAGCAGCAAGTGTAATTAAAGCTGCCGAGAAGTGAAGCATGCTATATTCTCCTGTTACGGGGTTGTTCATTGCCATGTCTATCGCTGTTCCTGATAACGCAAGTCCGATAACGATAATAACAGGTCCTGTAACAATTGGTGGTAATAATTTTAAAATCCAACGATAACCTGCTTGCTTAATAATAAGAGCGACAATCCCATAAACGAGACCTGCCATAAAGCTTCCTATCATAGCAGCACCAGGTCCACCTTCGAGCTGTGCCGTCTGTATAGGAATAATAAATGCGAAAGACGAACCTAGGTAAGCTGGTACTTTCCATTTTGTAATCATTAGGAAGGCAAGTGTTCCGATACCACTTGAGATTAGTGCAATAGCCGGACTTAATCCTACTAAGTATGGTACTAAGATGGTCGCACCAAACATGGCGAATAAATGCTGTAAGCTAAGGGTGAGCCAATGTACTGGCGTTGGTTTATCATGTATGTCTAATACTGGTTTATTCATGGTGGTATTTCTCCCCTTTAATATAAAACCCTCTTTGCCTGCGGACAAAGAGGGTTGGTAAGCATAGACAGGAGCAGTCTATTACTTCCCCCTTTGTCAGCCTCTCTGGACTGCATTTAAAAAGGGCTCATTTATTTTTCAAAAATACTAACTTGATCTGTTTGATCAATTTCATTTAGTTCGACAACTATTTTTTCCGAACTTGAAGTTGGAATATTTTTCCCGACATAATCGGCTCTAATCGGTAATTCTCTATGACCACGATCGACAAGCACACCTAATTGGATAGCTGAAGGTCTACCTATATCAATTAAAGCATCTAATGCTGCTCTTACCGTCCTTCCAGTATAAAGGACATCATCAATAACAATCACTTTCTTATCGTTAATATCAATCGGGATATTTGAACCCTTAACGAGTGGTTCTTGATTATCTGTCTTCTTTGATAAGTCATCTCTATATAGCGTAATGTCAATTTCACCAACCGAAACTTTGGCACCTTCAATTTCTTCTATTCGCTTTGCTAAGCGATTAGCAATATAAATTCCTCTTGTCTTTATTCCAATAAGTACACAATCCTCTATGCCCTTATTCTTTTCAATCATTTCATGAGCTATTCTTGTTAGTGCTCTTCTTATCGCTTGTTCGTCCAGTACAATGGCTTTTTGTGACATCTTTTTCACCTCATTTTATACTAAAAAACCCTCTCACCTAAGGACGAGAGGGTAAACGATTGTACTTTATTTAAACATACAACAACCGTATGTTCATACCGTTTCCTTCCCAGCCTCACGGGACTGTTCTTAAAGGACTTATTTAACTGAATTCATCTTATAACACTTCAACTTATATGTCAACTATTATTTTTCCAACATAGCAATTAGCTGTTTAAAATCCGTTGGCAATGGTGCAGTAAATTCAAGGTACTCACCTGTTCTTGGATGATTAAACCCTAACACACCTGCATGAAGCACTTGTCCACCGAATTCAACCGTTTTTCGCGGCCCATATTTCGGATCACCAGCTAATGGAAAGCCAATATATTTCATATGAACACGTATTTGATGCGTTCTTCCCGTTTCGAGCTGACATTCTATCAAAGTAAAATCTTTAAAACGGTCGATAACATTAAAATGCGTTACAGCATGTTTGCCACTATCAACCACCGTCATACTTTGACGATCTTTCGTATCTCTCCCAATTGGGGCATCAATTGTGCCATGATCATGATTGACAACGCCGTGAACAATCGCTTTATATTTTCTCGTCACCGTCTTATTAACAAGTTGATCTACTAACTTCTCATGGGCAAGATCATTTTTAGCAACCATCAGAAGGCCGGAAGTGTCCTTATCAATGCGATGGACAATACCTGGTCTCATAACCCCATTTATACCTGATAAGTCTTTACAATGTGCTAATAAACCGTTTACCAATGTACCTGTTCCATGCCCAGCCGCAGGGTGTACAACCATTCCCCTCGGTTTATTGACAACTAAAACATCACTATCTTCATAGTAAATATCCAAGTCCATATCCTCAGCAACTACATCTAATGGCTCTGGATCAGGAATAATAATATCAAGATGGTCTTCATTTACTACTTTATAATTTGTTTTCACTTTATTACCATTGACAAGCACATGTCCTGCTTTTATCCATTCTTGTACTTGTGTTCTTGACCATTCTGCATTCAGATTAGCCAGCACCTTATCAATTCGATCACCCGCTTGATTATCGGTGACATTATGTTCCACTTTGCTCATTTGCTTTCTCCTTTTTCACTTCTCTTTCCTCTCGTATCATCTGTATTAATAACAACACGACACCTACACATAGAGAGGAGTCCGCAACATTAAATATCGGGAAGTTATATCCGAACGGGAAAGTATGAATAAAATCAACCACTTCTTTTCGCCAAAGACGATCAATAAAGTTTCCAATTGCACCACCTAATATAAGTGCTAATGAGAGCTGAAGAAGCCATTTTCCCTTCGCATGTGTTTGCATATAATAAATGATTCCGATGATGACAATAACAGTAATCAAATAAAAGAACCACATTTGACCTTCTAATATTCCCCAGGCTGCACCTGTGTTCCGATGGGAAGTAATATACAGAAAATCTTCAATGACAGTAATACTTTCACCAAGCGTAAAATTCTTGACAATTAACCATTTAGTCCATTGATCAAAAGCAATAATCAATAAAGCGATTATGTAGAAAAACACAAAGGCAACCTCCAATATTCATTTGTATACCTTTGCATTTTAGCATAAACCCATAAAAAACGGTAGCTTTGCTCTTTAAGCGATCGTTTTAATCATAAAGGGCTTTACGATAGAACCTTTTAAGAGACTGACAATCGTCCATTGTTTTTAACGTAGGGATTAATGTTAATAAATCTTCTGGCAAAAACTCACCAGAAATTTCACATGTGCCGAATTGGCCATTTTCATACTTCTCAATCGCCTTTTCAACATCATATAATTCATCTAATATCATTTCATTTATAAAGGGGTGAAGATTACTTTGCATTAACCTCTCAAGTAACTCTTGTCTCGTATTACGAAGCTCTTCAATTAGTGGAATAACATGTGGTTGATTGTTCAAAAAAATCCCCCTTCATCCTACAAGATTGTTCATAAAGTTATTATGAGCAACTGGCTAATTTTGAACGCCTCTAAAGATTTTACAAGGTGAACAAGTTTTGCAGGTTGAGGAAAATTTTATTAGTTTTTACTCATAATCAAGAAGGATTAAAGAAATGGAAAGTGTGAAAAGCCGAGACATAATAAAAATGATGCACTAAAATATTGGCTAACATTTTCTTCATCTGATGCATTTTGTTACAGTCGCTTTTATTATAAATAAGGCAAAAGTCATTTAGCTTTACTTCATTTTCTATCTTCATTCATTCTTCTTATATAATTAGAAAAAGACCCGAACGGTTCGTCCGGGCCAAAATTAGGGTAGTTCGTTTTAACCTAGTACCACTTAGCTCAAATGGCTATAGTTTTCTTTCACGACAGTAGCACAACGTGGGCAGAGTGTTGAAAATTCATCTACTTCCCCAACTTCTGGTGTGACAGTCCAACAACGTTCACATGTTTCGCCTTCAGCTTTGGAAACTAGGATTGCTACATTGTCAAATTTATGTGCTTCATTTGGTGCTTGTTCTAAGCTGCCTGCCACTTCAAATGCAGAAACGATAAAGAGTTGTGGTAGGCTCTCTGAAATAGAATCAAGTAATGAATTGGTTTCGTTATCGACATACAACGTTACTTTTGCTGTCAATGATTTACCGATTACTTTTTCATTTCGTGCTTCTTCTAGAGCTTTTAGGACATGATTTCTTAGTTTCATGAATGCTGTCCATTTTGCCGTTAATTCTTCCGCATTGGCAAAAGTTTCTACTGACGGCATATCTGTCAATTGAACACTCATCTCTTCCACGCTTGGAATGTGACGCCACACTTCATCAGCTGTATGAGAAAGAATCGGTGATACAAGCTTAGTAAGGGCAACTAAGCTATCATAAAGCACTGTTTGAATCGCACGACGATCATGTTGATCTTGCGCTTCAATGTACAACACATCTTTCGCAAAGTCTAAATAGAACGAACTTAAGTCTAATGTGCAGAAATTATTCACAGCATGGTAAATACCTGCAAATTCATAGTTCTCATATGATTGAAGCGATGTTTCGATTAGTTTATTTAACTTCACTAACATAAACTGATCGACTTCACGTAAATCATCATAAGAAACGCGATGTACTGCTGGATCAAAATCAGCTAAGTTTCCTAATAAGAAGCGGAAAGTGTTTCTAATTTTACGGTAAACTTCTGCTACTTGTTTTAAGATTGGATCAGATACTCTTACATCTGCTTGGTAATCAACTGATGCAACCCAAAGTCTTAAAATATCTGCACCTAATTGGTTCATCACTTTTGAAGGTACAATGACATTACCAATTGACTTACTCATTTTTCTCCCTTCACCATCTAAAACAAAGCCGTGACTTAAGATGCCTTTATATGGCGCCTTACCAGTTACAGCGACACCTGTTGATAATGATGAGTTAAACCAACCTCTATATTGGTCAGACCCTTCTAGATAAAGGTCTGCTGGTCTTTGTAAATCTTCTCGTTCTAGCAATACTGCTTGATGCGAAGAACCTGAATCAAACCACACATCCATAATATCAGTTTCTTTTGTAAATACACCATTTGGGCTACCTGGATGAGTAAATCCTTCAGGCAATAATTCCTTTGCCTCTTTTTCAAACCACACATTAGAACCGTGCTCTCTAAATAGGTTGGATACATGATTAATGGTTTCGTCTGTAATAATCTCTTCTCCATTTTCTGCATAGAAGACAGGAATTGGCACACCCCATGCGCGCTGTCTAGAAATACACCAATCGCCACGATCACGAACCATATTATAAAGCCTTGTTTCGCCCCATGCTGGTGTAAATGTTGTATCATTAATTGCTTGCAATAATTCCTGTCTAAAATCTTTAATTGAAGCAAACCATTGAGCCGTTGCACGGAAAATAACTGGTTTTTTTGTGCGCCAATCATGTGGATAAGAATGCTTGATAAAAGAAAGCTTCAATAACGCGCCGACTTCTTCTAATTTTTCAGTGATTGGTTTATTCGCCTTATCATAGAAAAGACCTTCAAAGCCAGGTGCTTCTTCTGTCATTACACCTTTATCATCTACTGGACATAATACATCTAAGCCATATTTACTTCCGATGTAAAAGTCGTCTTCACCATGTCCTGGAGCCGTATGAACACAACCAGTACCAGCGTCTGTAGTTACATGGTCACCAAGCATAACAAGTGAATCACGGCCATATAATGGATGTTCAGCAGTCACATATTCTAAGTCACTACCTTGAATGGTTTGAACGACCTTAGGATTTTCCCAGCCAATCTCTTCTGACACTGTCGCTAGCAGGTCTTCAGCTACTAAATATTTTTCGTTATCCACTTCAACGACAACATATTTTAGTTTCGGGTGGACAGAAATACCTAAGTTAGCTGGCATTGTCCAAGGAGTGGTTGTCCAAATAATAATACGTACGTCATCAGTTAAAACATCTTTGCCATCTTTCACTTTGAATCCTACATAAATGGAAGCGGATTGCTTATCTTTATATTCAATCTCAGCTTCAGCTAATGCAGACTCAGATGATGGTGACCAGTAAACAGGTTTCTTCCCTTTATAGATATAACCTTTCTTCGCCATCTCACCAAAAACTTTAATTTGTTGGGCCTCATAGGCAGGTTTTAATGTAATATAGGGATTTTCCCAATCTCCACGAACACCTAATCGCATGAATTGTTCACGTTGATTTTCGATTTGACCGTACGCATATTCTTCACAAAGCTTACGGAATTCTGCTACCGTCATTTCTTTACGTTTTACACCTTTATTCGTTAATGCTTGTTCAATGGGTAATCCATGCGTATCCCAACCAGGAACATATGGTGCATGGTAACCACTCATTGATTTATAGCGGTTAATAAAGTCTTTTAAAATTTTATTTAACGCATGTCCGATATGAAGATCGCCATTCGCATAAGGAGGTCCGTCATGCAGAACAAACAAAGGTTGATTTTTTGTGCGCTCAAGCACTTTTGCATAAATATCTTGTTCATTCCATTCTGTTTGCATTTCAGGTTCTCTTTTTGGCAAATTTCCTCTCATTGGGAAATCTGTTTTAGGCATTAATAAAGTATCTTTGTAATCCATAGCTCATTTCCTCCTCAACATACTACATAACATTATGACCAAAGTAGCGTTCATACATAAGGTACGCGGAAAAAACACAAAAAACCCCTCATCCCAAAAAAGGGACGAGAGGTTATATATTCCCGCGGTACCACCCTTGTAGATAGAGAAATTCCTATCCGCTCAAAAATCAATTCGTAACGTGAACGTCTACGCCTTACTCTAACTTTTTAGCTCAAGTAAGGAACTCAAGGGTGATGTTCAAATTCTTCTTCTTAATATCAGGCTTTCACCTACCCTGAATCGCTGAAGTGGAAATCCACTCTTTTAAGTAAGATAGAATGCTACTATCCCTGTCATCGTTTTATCATGTTTTTTCTAGATTATATGCGATAGGATACAACTTCGTCAAGTCGTCGTTTATCTAAAAGATAAAAGTATCTTATACTCTAGATTCTTCTTCTTTTGTAGACTTTAATTCTGTTGTATCTAGCTCATACTCCATTAAGTGGTCCCAGTCATCATTCTGCAGCATATCTAATTGGGCTTCAATTAACATTTTAAAACGATTTCTAAATACTTTCGATTGCTTTTTCAAATCTTCTATATCTAGCGCAATCTTCCTTGCTTTAGATAATGATTCATTCACAATCCTATCGGCGTTTTTCTCCGCTTCCCGAATAATTAACTTTGCCTCTTTCTGTGCGTTTCGCTTCACTTCTTCCCCAGCTTCTTGCGCAACAACAATCGACTTATTTAACGTCTCTTCAATCGTATTAAAATGTCCGACTCTTTCATTTAAGTCGTTTAAACGCTCTTCTAATTCCTTCTTCTCACGAATAATGATTTCATAGTCTTTAATCACTTGATCTAAAAACTCATTTACTTCATCTTCATCATATCCACGAAAACCTTTGCTGAACTCTTTGTTATGAATATCTAATGGTGTTAATGGCATAAGGCCACCTCCTAGATCAGTTGGTCAAATTATGTACATTTGTTAACATGTAATTCGACAGTTTCTTGCAGATTCCTGCATAAAATTCGATACACTTTCAATTTTATATCGGTAACACACTATAATCATTATAGCTAAAAAAGATTATTTTTGTATACCGACAACTACTTTCCATTTTTCTTTCTTGGTTTTTCCCTCTATCGCAATAACCTTACAGCGCCCATAGCCTCTTACTGAAATTGTATCACTCTCACGGCAATCGAATGCTACATTTTCTTTCATTGCCCAATTTACTTTTACTTTTTTTGCAGAAATGAGTTGTTGCGCCTTTTGTCTAGAAAAATTATAAATCGATGCAATCAGCGTATCAAGTCTTAAGGATGACATTGTAAAAACTTTTTCTTGCCACTGCTCTTTTGCATCGATAACAGATGCAAATGGCTTTTCTTCAAGTTGAACAGAAGCTTTCCCAACAGATTCTAATTGCATAGAAATATAAGAGGATACTTCCTTAGAGACAATTACTTGTATCGTATGACCTTCAAACAAAATATCTCCAAATTTACTTCTTTTCAATCCGAGTGACATCAAGCTTCCAAGTACTTGAGGATGCTCGATTAATACGAATTTATGCGGATAATTTACTTGGTATAATTCTAAGCGAAAATCGTCCATTTCCGGTATAAAATAATCTGGAAAAATAAGCGCGCGTTTTCTTTCAGCGTTTCTATGTCCACCGTCAAATTGTACGCGCACATCACTTTGAGAACCAATGATGGTGTGTAAAATATCTTGTTCCCTTGGATCGAGAAAATCTGTAAGCTTAGGCGCATACGTTTGTTCAACCGTTTGTCGCCAACTTAACACTTGATCAATAAACTCTCTCTCTTCCGTACGAAAATGTTGATATAGATTTGACATTTGCTTACTCCTTTAAAACTGGTTAGGCAAGAAAAGCCTAACTATGTTTAACAATTGTATAATAGTATAACATTTATTTTTTATTTGTTTTACAATTGTCTTAGAATCCCGATGAATAGTCATTGAAAAAACAAAATACGAGCTAAGCATTAGCTCGTATTTTCTACATCATCCAAAAAAATATTTGTCTAATGCCGGATGTAGCTAAATTTAATACTAATATAGCTACAATCGGCGAAATATCTAACATCCCACCAATTGGCGGAATGACACGTCTAAATGGTTCAAGAAAGGGTTCACAAATTTTTGTTAAAATTTGCCCAATACTAGATTCTCTTGCATTCGGAAACCATGACATGAGTATGTATATAATCAATGCCCATGAATAAATCTCCACGGCTGTTATAATAATCGAAAATAAAGTTGCCATATTTAATTTACCACCTCGAGTTTTCTTCTTCCTGTTCCTGAATCATTTGTGAAATATTCCCAGATACTTCGACATTTTCAGGTGTACATAAAAAGATGTCCATTCCAATTTTTTGTATATCTCCACCAATGGCATACACAGTTCCACTTAAAAAATCAACAATGCGCTTTGCCTGGCTTTTATCAATTCTTTGAAGATTAACCACAACAGCTTTTCTATTCTTCAATTGATCAGCAATTTCTTGAGCTTCAGCATAGACGCGCGGCTCCACAAGGACAACTTTTGATGATTTTTGCTGACCGCCTTGTCCTTGGACGGATTGTAAACTTACGACATTTTGTTTTGTTGCAGCATGCTGCCTTTGAGAAGCCCGCACAGAGGTTGTTTCTTGCTCTTCTTTACGATCCCTACTATTAGCGTAATCATCTTCTCTTGTCTCATAGTTGTCTTCTTCGTCTTCTAAAAAGAAATATGATTTAAACTTTGATTTTATACTCATCTGCACCTAGCCTCCTTACTTTTCTTTTCCAACTAAAGCCGTTCCTATACGGACCATTGTTGCCCCTTCTTCAATAGCAATTTGATAATCATTGGACATCCCCATTGATAATTCTTTACACGGTGCATGAGATAATTGAAGGGATAATACTTCTTGCTGAAGCAACTTCAAATTTCGAAAACAATTTCTTAATACTGTCTCATCACTTGTAAGTGGTGCCATTGTCATTAGACCAACTACTTCTATTTGTTTAAAATCTGACAGTGCTTTAACAAAAGGAATGATTTCTTCTTTGGATAATCCTTGCTTCGAATCTTCTCCAGACACATTAACTTGTATAAAGCATTTAATTGGTTTATTCGCTCGCTTTTCAATCTCTTTTGCCAGAGACATACGATCTAATGAATGGATATAATCCACTTTATTGATGATATTTTTTACTTTTCTAGATTGTAAGCTTCCGATATAATGCCAAACAGCCCCATTTTTAATGACAGCTTGTTTTTCTAATAGGCCTTCATCACGATTTTCTCCAAGGTTATTAACCCCCGCGGCAATTGCCTCCTGCGCTCTTTCTGTTGATACATATTTTGTCACAGCGATAATTTTCACTTCATCACTAGAACGATTAACTTTCTCACAAACAGCTTGTATATTTTCCTGTATATTCTCTAGGTTTGTTTGTACATTCAAGATGCTATTCCTCCTCACGCAAACCAATAAAGCTCATCATTCTACCCGTTTTTCCGTCATCTCTTCGGTGTGAAAAAAACAAGGATTCATGACAGCTTGTACAATATTCAGTAGTATGAATATTATCTTGTAAAACACCGTATTTCTGCAATAAGAGCTGATTACATCGTTTTAAATCTAATTGATATTGACCTTTAGCTATTTCATTATAAACACTAGGAGCTATTTCTCCTAGGCAATCGTTCACCTTGTTAATAACATGATTATCTACAATATAACAAGAGCGACATATGCCCGGGCCTATAACAACTTCGACCTCTTGTGGGTGAATTCCTTTTTCACGGAAGGCAGCAATCGCACTTTTAGCGATTTCAAAGACCGTCCCTTTCCATCCTGCATGAGCAACAGCCATATGCTGACTCTTTGGATGAAAGAAATATAGTGGAATACAGTCAGCGTAACACATGGTTAATAATAAATCTTTTTCATCTGTAAACAAGGCGTCTGTAGCAGCAAATGCTGTATCATACTCTTTTGCGCCTTTACCTCTATCTTTAGTTTGAACATATTCAATATGAACACCATGAGTTTGTTCTGCTCCCACCCAATTCTCTAATGGAAATTGTAATTCTTGTGCTAATGCTATTCGATTTTGTATAACATGCACTTGTTGGTCACCTACATGAAAGCCAAAGTTTTGCGATGTGTAAACTTTGTCACTATACCCATCATTTTTAGTTGTAAACCCGCAGGTAAGTCCATATTTTTCAAACCAATGTTTTATGATCAAATATTTTTCATTCGTTAATTGAAATGGCTCCATACACTTTCCCCATTTTTTTCTTTAGTTTACCATATTGCGATTAAGGTTTACAGCTATAACTATCGATTGCTATATTCTTCTTTTGGTTCATTTAATTGATATTGATGAGGAAAACGGACAAGGATCACGTCCTCCCCAATCTTTAAGATATCGCCCCATTCAATCACAATATCCTCCAGCTTATTAAAAAAAGGAAGCATCTTGTTTTGTTGACTAATGAAAATACAGTCTATTTTCCCAGTTTCTACATCGATATCAATATCACTAATAAATCCTAACTTCTTACCATCAGCAACATTAATAACATCTTTCATTTGAAAATTTGAGATCCTCATCATCTTAAACGCCTCCTTTTATTACAATATATGTTGAGAAAGATTAAAAATACCGAGTTCAAATTTGGTGTGATTTGAGACTAAGTGGATCTCAAGATGTTTACTTATAATATTTGTCAAGCAAGCATGTATTGTAGGTGTATCCTACTTTTTTGCGAAATAGTTCTTCTGCTTTTGTCCGTTAATGTAAATCAAATATTATATCCAGTTTTACCTATTTGTGTATATTTTCTATGAGATTTCTTACATTTCCCCTCATGTTAGGCAAGCTCTCACGGAAGAATCTTTTTTGGAATAGCACTCACATCCATACAAATAAAAAAGAGCTTAACACATTTGTGTCAAACTCTCCTGGCATATTAGCTTTGAATATTTTTATTCATTTGTTTAATAGCTGCTTTTTCTAAGCGTGAGACCTGAGCCTGAGAAATACCAATTTCTTCAGCAACTTCCATTTGTGTTTTTCCTTGAAAAAACCTTTTGCGTAATATCATTTTTTCTCGATCATTCAGGCGTCTCATGCCTTCTTTCAGTGCAAGCTCTTCTACCCATTGAATATCCTTATTCTTTTCATCACTGAGTTGATCCATTACAAAGATTGGGTCGCCGCCGTCATTATAAATAGGCTCAAAAAGTGATACAGGATCTTGTATTGCATCAAGGGCGAAAACAATTTCTTCATGCGGAATATCCAATTCTTTCGCAATCTCTTCAGCTGTTGGTTCTTTTGAAGTTTTACTCATTAGGCGTTCTCTTACCTGCAAGGCTTTATAGGCGATATCACGTAAGGAACGAGATACCCTTATTGGATTATTATCGCGTAAATATCTACGGATTTCTCCAATAATCATAGGAACAGCATAAGTGGAGAATTTTACATTTTGGCTTAAATCAAAATTATCAATAGATTTCATAAGACCGATACAGCCAACTTGAAATAAGTCATCAACAAATTCACCCCTATTATTAAACCGTTGAATGACACTTAAAACGAGTCGGAGGTTCCCATTTACTAGGCTCTCCCTTGCTGATATATCTCCATTATGCATTTGCTTGAAGAGTGCTCTCATTTCTTCGTTCTTTAGTACTGGAAGCTTTGATGTATCTACTCCGCAAATTTCTACTTTATTTCGAGTCAATCCCATTCCCTCCTCACAGGAGCTGCTGTACAAAAATCAGTATCTCCGCGAGAAGGAAAAATATGCACAAGAAAAATGCGCATAAATTGCAAAAAAAAGAAATATCCTTTATTTAACAGATATTTCAACGACGAAAAAAATTTTTTTACACCATTTTATTGAATTCTTTTTTCAAACGTTTAATGATTCTTTTTTCTAATCTTGAAATATAGGATTGAGAAATCCCAAGCATATCGGCAACATCTTTTTGTGTTTTTTCCTCATCCTCACCAAGTCCAAAACGCAATTCCATGATTTGTTTTTCTCTATCAGATAATTGATGAAGTGCTTTGATTAAAAGCTTTTTATCGACATTTGCTTCTAAATCCTTAGTGATTATATCTTCCTCTGTGCCAAGAACATCTGATAATAATAATTCATTCCCATCCCAATCAATATTAAGTGGTTCATCAAACGAAACTTCCGAGCGAATTTTGTTGTTTCTACGTAAATACATTAATATCTCATTTTCAATACATCGTGAGGCATATGTAGCCAGTTTGATTTTTTTCTCCGGATTAAAAGTATTAACTGCCTTTATTAAGCCAATAGTTCCTATACTAATGAGATCTTCAATATTAATGCCTGTATTCTCAAACTTGCGTGCAATATACACTACTAAACGCAAATTCCGTTCAATTAAAATTGACCTTGCTGCTTGGTCTCCTTTAGGAAGCTTGTTTAACAATATTGCTTCCTCTTCTTTACTAAGTGGCGGGGGAAGAGCTTCGCTACCACCTATATAATATATTTCATCTGTCTTTAAACCTAATTTCATTAAAAGCTTATACCAATAATATGATAAGCGAAATTTAAGTTTACGCACTCTTTCTCCTCCCTATAATGGTTTATTTCTCATGCAATTTAACTAACCTTCTTTGCACCTGTTAACATTTTTGGATGTACAATGCATTGAAAGCGATTCTCTGGGGACAATTTTTGCATAGTAAATGAAATTAGTCCTTTATCCACTGCAATGACTTCATTATCTTTAACCAAAGTAATCTTCTCTGGTTTGAGGGCAAGTCGCATTTGATTATCGTTACCGACCACCTTTGCAGGAATCACGCGGACAACTGACATCCAATCGTTCGGGATTTCCCACCTGCCTTCTATCGCACCATCTGGATCTTTTGCCATTGTTGTAATCGCTTCTGGAAAAGACTCTTTATGCTGGTCAATCGAAACAATCATCACAGGTACTCTTGTTAATGGATCGTAAAGCTGATTACCACTATCTATTAGACCTTGAAACTCATAGGTTTCGCCTTTTAGTTGAATTTGGACATTCACATTTGACTCATAATTGATCTTGGTCATTTCAATAGAATCATAATTTTTCTTTGAAAAATGCCAGGCAATAGGGAAACCTAATAATACGAACAGCCAGCTAATAGGATCACCAAAGCCCTTTACGGATGCAAGCATCACGGTTGATGTTAGATCTAAATCAAATTGAATAAAATAATGAACAGCAATTAAACTACCACCGATTAAAAAGGTTACTGCATAAAATGTACTTAACGCTTTAATAAAAAATGTTAATCTTCTAAAACCAAATACAATAAAAACCATGAAAATAGAAAATAACCACTTACCTATTGGATGACTGGAGTATGCATGAATCGGTGTAATGGATAATAAGATTATTATTGAGCCTACCAAACCTCCTGTGGCTATTCTCCATAATTTAACTTCGATTTTCAGAAGAATAGACGTTAAATATAGGAGAAGACTATCAAACAACAAATTTAATGCCCAAATAATATCTAAATAAATGGCCAATCTGCCTTCTTCCCCCCTAAAACTAACAATGTATATTCTTATGGGTGGCTGTCTTATTGATGTGCTAAAAAAAGTATAGCCTATTCATCAAGATAAAGATGTCACTTTCTGTTGGTAAAACAGCAGAAATTTTCACTATTCTTTTCTTTTTTTGTCAGTTTTTTGCGGTCTGTCTCAACTGGGGGGAATGGCGAAAATGGGGAAGTTTTTAATATGACTAACTTTTTAGAGAGTTCTTATCTTTGATTAACATTAATATAAAAAAGTATTTTACTAATCGTACATTTATTTGTGGGGCATTCTTTTTTTAAAACAAAAAAAGCCAATGTCCTTAAATTAGGACATTAGCTTTCTTACACAAATTGAATTATCTTCTGCGGTTACGGTTTCTTAAAAACGTTGGGATATCTAATGTATCTTCTGGATGTTCCTTTGCTGTATTCCTTGTTGGCTGCTCATGTGTTGCAGCTTCTTCTCGCTCGCGTTCACGATACGTTTCACGCTTTTGCACCTGTGATCCTACACCAACGTTCCCTTTATTCTGGCCGAATGCCGGCTTTGAAGGCTTTGTTTGAATAACTTCTTCATTGAAGCCAGTCGCGATAACTGTTACAACAATCTCATCCTTCAAATCCTCATTGATAACAGAACCAAAGATCATATTAACATCTTGATCTGATGCTGATGCAACAATATCTGCTGCTTCTTGTACTTCATACAAGCTTAAGTTTGATCCGCCTGTAATATTCATTAGAACCCCTTGCGCACCATCAATAGACTTTTCTAATAATGGAGAAGAGATGGCCTTCTTGGCAGCTTCTGCTGCTCGATTTTCTCCTGCAGCTAATCCGATTCCCATAAGTGCAGAACCTTTATTGGACATAATTGTTTTTACATCAGCGAAGTCCAAGTTAATCAAACCAGGTGTGGCAATTAAATCTGAAATACCTTGAACCCCTTGGCGAAGAACATTATCTGCTTCACGGAATGCTTCAAGCATCGGTGTACTTTTATCTACAATTTCTAATAAACGATCATTAGGGATGACAATCAATGTATCCACAGCATCTTTCATAGAAGCTATTCCACCAGCTGCTTGAGTAGAACGTTTACGACCTTCAAATGTAAATGGCCTTGTCACAACACCCACTGTTAAAGCGCCTAAATCACGTGCGATTTGAGCTATTACAGGAGCAGCACCAGTACCTGTTCCTCCACCCATTCCAGCAGTAACAAATACCATATCTGCACCTTTTAATGCTTCTTCAACTTGCTCTTTACTTTCTTCAGCTGCCTTTTTTCCTACTTCTGGATTGGCACCTGCACCGAGCCCTCTTGTCAATTTACCACCAATTTGCATCTTTACTTCGGCTTTGGATAGGTTTAGTGCTTGAGCATCTGTATTCACTGCAATAAATTCAACACCTTGTACACCATGCTCAATCATACGGTTAACGGCGTTATTTCCTCCGCCACCAACTCCAATTACTTTTATCGTTGCTAATGAATCTAAATTCGTATCAAATTCCAACATGACAAATCCTCCTAATTCGTCGATATTCCTAAGAACACCTTTTTTTCGATTCGCTCATTTATCTTGATGATTAACTGTTTAATAGCTAACTAACATCTACTGTAAATTTACAATCTGCCTTGCTATTAATCTATTACAATACAATGTTTTGTTTTTGCTACTCGAAAAAGTATCCAAGGAACTTTTTAACTCTTGATGTCACTTTTTGTTCCGGCTCTTTTTCTGTGCTTTTCTTCGGCTGCGTTTGCTTTTGTGTTCTCTTTTCATTTGCTTCAGGCTGATCGACAATTGCCTCCATGTTCTTTCCTTGAATCTTTGCATTTTTATATGCAAACTGTATTAAGCCAACTGCTGTACAATATTGTGGTTCTCTAACCCCAATATAATCAGGTACGGCTATTCTCACTCTATTCTGGAAGACTACTTGAGCAAGTTCTAATACCCCTTGCGTATTTGCAACCCCTCCACATAAGACATAACCACCTGGAAGGTCTGATGCCCCTAGCCTTCTTATCTCATGTTGAATAAGATCAAAGGTTTCTTCCATTCTTGCTTCAATAATATCTGCTATTTCTAGCTGATTAAATTGCTGATGTTGATCACTGCCGATAATTGGTACACTAAATACCTCTTCCTCTGAAGCGTGATCATAAAAAGCATACCCATGTTTTATCTTAATTTTTTCAGCATCTTCAGTTGAAGTTCGTAAACCAATCGATAAGTCTTTAGTGATATGTTCCCCTCCAACAGGCAATACACTTGTATCCTTTAGTACACCATTTTCAAAAATAGCAATCGTTGTTGAACCACCACCTATATCAACGAGTGCCACACCTAAGTTTTTCTCATCTTTAGATAAGGCGAAAGCACCTGCTGCTAACGGCTGAAGGGTTATATCCATAATTTCTAGGCCTGCGCGTTCAACGCATCTAAGCGTATTATGTAATAAAGTTTTAGATCCGGTTATGATGGTACCTTCCATTTCTAATCTTACACCAATCATACCTCTTGGATCATTGATTTCATCTAATCCATCTACAATAAATTGCCTTGGGATAACATCAATAATTTCTCTCTCAGGTGGCACTGATACCACTTGGGCAGCATCCATTACACGCGCTACATCATCATCTGAGATTTCCTTATTTTCACTTGACACGGCGACTACACCGTGAGAAGGCTGAAGCATAACATGGTTACCTGTGATACCTACTATCACTCTTCTAATCTCCATGCCAATCATTCTTTCAGCTTGTTCAATTGCTCTTCTAATAGAATGAACGGTTTCATCTATATCAACAATGGAGCCCTTTCTTAATCCTTCGGAAGCTACATTGCCAACACCAATAATGTTTAAAGAATCATTGACCATCTCACCAATGATTACCTTTACACTGGATGTACCGATGTCAAGGCTGACATATATTTCATTGCTGTTCATTCTGTGGCACCTCCCTTTTTGCGAGTCTACTTTTTTTAGTTACTTACTCTTGCAGTTTTCATTATAAAACCTTTATATATTAAACTGATAAACCAAATTTGATATTAATAAAATTATTCGTCAAAACTAAACTATTCCCTTTTTTAAAATCAATTTTTTTCTAAATTTTCATTCTTACTTGTCCACCTGGCTAATAAAATCCTTCTAATAACTGCGATGTTTTGAAATAACCTCACACCGAAGGCAAATACAGCTGCTAAATATAAGTCTACACCAAGATGAACCCCTAGAAAAGCAAGACCTGCTGCAAGCATAATATTAAAGAAAAATCCAGATACAAAGATTTTTTCACTATACACATCTTGTAAATGGGCTCTAATACCACCAAAAAGTGTATCAAGTGCAGCAAGAATAGCGATTGATAAGTAATTGGCATATTCATCAGGAATTTGAAAATCTGTCATAAACCCGATAAACAACCCGATAAATAAACCTAAGATGGGTAGCCACATTATGAATGTCCTCCTTCGCTCTTCTTGCCCGCCTCCTTCATATCAGTCATGTGAATTGGTTCATTGTAGGCTGGTACAGTAATCTCATTTTCCGCTAGTTGTATATCGAGTGTTAAATTCTCTATAAAAAAGTCTTCTATAGATTTAGAAACTTGCATTCTTTTATACATTTGTTCCGCATCATGCTCATTCTCTACAATAACCCTCAATTCTAACGGTAAGGTCTGAATAGAGTAACCATCTATTTTCGTTATATTATTTATATCTCTTATCACAGTAGAGTTGATTACCCGATGACCACCGATCGCTACTTCTTTCGCACCATAACGGTTGAGTTCATTTAATAACCTCTTCAATAAATCGGGAGTGACCTTCCCCACTTGTGAGCCGATAGTCAATTCCTCAGCAATAGGTTGTATCGTTAAAATCAAACCTGGACCTGATTTTTCTGTCAACCCTACTTCTGTTTTGAGCTCATCCAATGTTGTTCTCAGAATCTCTTCCTTATTAGCAGCTATATTATTTTCATATTGCGCTATTTTTTCTTCTTGTGATCTGATTTCCTTTAGCAACTCAAGCCGTAATGCTTCCTCATTTTGCAGATCTTCCCGCAATTGCCATGTATCTCTTGTATCTCTTACATCTGTATTCTTGACCGTTTTAAACTGAATGGCTAGCATGACACCAATTAAGACTGTAATTATTGTAAAACCCCATTGCTTTTTGTTCATCGTTTCACCTATCTTCTTTTTCCATCAATTATTACACCTATCATGATAGAAAAAGCACTAACTACCAATTATCGGGTCCATTATGATTTCTGATTTACTCTCTAATGAAAACTGAATATTTTCATTGACAAGTAAGTCTTTAACGCCGCCAGCAATATTTAGTGCCGATGTGAGAACATCCGCATCTCCAATCGCAGATATAACAAATGGGGCTGGGTGTTGCTTCCCGTCCACTTCAATGACTGGTCCGTTACAGACAATATAAGAGGAATGCGTTAAACGCTGACCATTAATGGCGACAGCTGAAGCACCGGCAATGTATAACTCATTAATAACTTGAAACACATGATGTTCATGTACGATGTAATTATTCGCTGAATCGGCTTGAGGATTGTATTCCCCGTCCAAGAGAGTGACATTTACACCAGGGCCACTCACTTTGACTTTTCCTAAATACATTCGATATTTATCGGCATCCTCGGCAAGATTACTATATACTTGCTCATCTTGAGAGAATTCCTTTTCTATTTCTTGCAGAGCATCTTGTGTCTTGTACAATTCTTGTTGAAGGCTAAGATTTTTTTCTTCCAAATCAATCAATTCACTTCTTAATTGCTGATCCCTCTCCCACTGGTTACTCGTTATACTACTGTCACCTTTTGTATCTTTCGCCAATTGAAAGGAATAAGCAATCAGAAAACCTAATCCAATGAAAACAAGTGAAAAGATAACCTGATTATTCTTCAACTTCCTCTTCTTGTTCTTTTTCATTCTCATTAGCTCCCCCTTCGCCATAAGGCTTAAAGTAAGAGCCCACTTCCAAATCAATAATTCCTTTTACATCGGGATCAAGTTGAGCGACAATTGCCGGGTAATGAGACATTTTATCGACAAAGGTTGCTAATGTAGCGATTACTTCATATCCATCATTCATATATAGCGTAATTGCCTCTTTATCTGTTTCTTTAGGTGTCGCGTGTATTTCTGAAATTGAATTACGAACCTCTTCTGGTAATTGACCAAGAGACGCAATCATCTTCTCTAACACATTTCCTTCAGAAAATTGAAATAAAATAGGCGCACTGGCTGGGAACTCACTTTCACCTTTTACTGAGAGAGTTTTACCGTTTTCAAGAACGGGTATATAATCCTCACCTTCCATAATATAAGCTACTCGTTTATGTTCTTTCACCGAAATAACGACTGTATTTGGAAACTCAGTTGCTACTTTTACCTCTTTCATTTCTGGTAGTTTTAAAAGCACTTGCTCAATCTCAGCTTCATCAACTTTCCATATATTCATATCTTCAGTTAATCCACTTTGTTCTACAATCGTTTCATTGCTGAAGACAGTGTTACCTGATACTTTAATTGCTTTTATATTGCTCAACGGTGACTGGAAATAAACTACTAAGGCAATCAGAAATAAAAAGAAAATAAGTAGGAAAATGAGTCTACGGTTCGCTTTCTTTTTTCTCTGCTGTTTTAATTTAGGAATTCTATCTTCAATGGATACTATTTTTCCTTGTTCCAGCATCATCACCTCGTACATCGTTACTCACAGCATATATCCTTATTTTCGGTTAATTAAACTAATATATTAACATAATGAGATAATATACCTAAATCTTTATTCACTTATCATCATTCTATTGAATGATTATATCACAATAATTGGAATGGAAGTTGGTCTTTTTCGCTACTCGCGCCCAATTATTTCAACTTCTGTTTGCAATG
The DNA here is from genome assembly GCF_038006865.1 of Cytobacillus sp. FSL R7-0696. Taxonomy (NCBI): domain Bacteria; kingdom Bacillati; phylum Bacillota; class Bacilli; order Caryophanales; family Bacillaceae; genus Cytobacillus; species Cytobacillus sp. FSL R7-0696. The sequence continues at coordinate 4,540,832 of NZ_JBBOWA010000001.1, forward strand.
CTATGCCCTTCTCTGCTAATACCGTATCCTTCACATGTTGAATCAGACCCAAAACATCTTCAGCAGTTGCCTGATTACTATTCACGATAAAATTCCCGTGCATGGGCGAGATTTGGGCACCTCCAAGTGAATGCCCCTTTAAACCAACTGCTTCAATCAGCTGACCAGCATGATGTGGTAGTGGATTTCTAAAAATACTCCCTGCACAAGGGGCATCCCATGGTTGTGTTTCTTTTCGATAAGCCTTATTACGTAACATCCTACCAGTAATCGCTTCTTTCTCTCCTTGCACTAAGCGAAAAATCGCTTCAACAACAATGCCAGGTCGTTCTTTTTGTAAAATAGACGTTCGATACGAAAATTTCATTTCTTCGTTTGTTAACCAGTGCATTTCACCATTCGGAAAAAGGATATTCGCTTTCTCAAGGATAGCTGCGATATCTGATTGATGTGCACCTGCGTTCATAAAGACTGCTCCACCAACAGAACCAGGAATTCCACTTGCAAATTCTAGCCCTGCATACCCTTGTTTACTCACTTTGGTAGCTAATGCTACAAGGGGATATCCTGCACCGACCCTCAGGAGTTCCTGTTCTAGTTCGAGGTGGGTAAAGCCTTTACCGAATTTAATAACTACTCCCTCAATGCCATCATCAGCTACTAGTAAATTAGAGCCTCTTCCTATGACAGTCCATTTCATTTTATGCGAGACAATAACATCCATCGCTTTACGCAAATCTTCTATTGTCTTAGGTTCAATAAAAATATCGGCAGGTCCACCTATTTTCATCGTTGTATGATAAGCAAGCGGTTCTTTTTCTTTCACCGTTCCATTTATAGCGTTTTTCAACTCACTAAATACGCTCTGCATAACATCCGCCCTCTCTGTATCGTCATTCTATATTATGCTAATACCATCAAGAATGGGCTACATTACTACTTATCTTTCATTAATTTTTTCATGACATTATATAACCGATCGGCTGCATCTGGGACGCCTATCTTCTTTGCAGCAGATTTCATTGCGACAATTTTGTCCTCATCTAATAAAATCCGGTCAATCGATTCAATTAATTTATTCGCACTCAAATCTCCTTCTAGGAGTAATTCTGCTGCGCCATGGTCGCTTAATGCTCTCGCGTTCTTTTCTTGATGATTATTCGTTACATATGGGCTTGGTATTAATATACTTGGGATGCCTAATGACGTTAATTCAGCTAGGGTTGTTGCACCCGCTCTCGTTACAGCAAGGTCCGTTCCCGCTAATACTTCTGGCATATTATGAATAAAAGGTTTGATTTTGATATTATCGGGATTTCCAGCCAATTCAGCCTCTTTCTTTACACTTTCATAATGGACCTCACCGGTGATATATAATACTTCATACGGCCTAGATGCTAACTGGGTAAATGTTTTTAACACGGCATCATTAATCGGCCTTGCTCCCCTACTACCACCGAAAATCAGCACAGATGGTTTAGCTGGATCTAGACCGACAGATAATTTACCATTAATGGCATTTTGTCCAAGCACTTCTGTTGCTCTAGGATTCCCCGTCATAACTACCTTTCCTTTAGGAAAGCTTGCCACAGCTTCATCAAAGCATACAGCCACTTTATCAACATATTTACTAAGGAACTTATTAGTTAAACCAGGTACACTATTTTGTTCATGAATGATTGTTGGAATTCCCAACTTGGCACCAGCGTATACAACTGGCCCACATACATAACCACCTGTACCAATTACGACATCTGGCTGAAATTCCTTCAACATTTTTTTACTATCTTGAACACCTTTTAAGAAGCGCCAAATCGTTTTCACATTATCTAAAGATAAGCTTCTTTTAAATCCTGAAATTTCAATTGACTGAAAAGGTATATTTGCACGAGGAACAATCGATGCCTCTAGCCCATTTTTAGTACCTATGTATAAGAATTCTGCGTTTTTATCTTGCTTTTGAATTTCTCGTATTAAGGCAAGCGCAGGGTAAATATGTCCACCTGTGCCACCACCACTTAATGCAATTTTCATGCTTTCACCTCAAACAAAGCTGTTAGTTTCCTTACTGTTTACTAGTCTTACTTTATCCTATTCTACTATATTTGCACTGAAAGGAAGAAATGATAACCTACAATGTCATGCAAATGTAATGAATTTGGAAAAACTCTTTCCCTTTTGAAATAAATGAATGTTCTACACTAACAAATTAACCCAAGTAATACCACTTAATTGAAGCTTTAACTATATATTCTTTTTTAATTTGCGATTCTCCTATCAGCAAAAAAAGAAACCCTAAAATGGGTTTCATTAATAACGAGAATACCGACTAATATTAAGCAGCACACCAATAGCCATTAACATAAGGGTCAATGAAGATCCTCCATAACTTAAGAATGGTAAAGTGATACCAGTTACTGGCATTAAACCTGTGACTACACCAATATTAATCATTACTTGTATGGCAACCATGGCGATAATCCCTACTGCCAAAAAACTACCATATAAATCTGGTGCACCAAGCGCTACTCTAATTCCTCTCCATAAAAGAAGAGCGAAGAGTAAAATCACGAATGTGCCCCCTATAAAACCTAATTCCTCAGATAATATGGCAAAAATAAAATCTGTTTGTGGTTCTGGTAAATAGAAGAATTTCTGTCTGCTTTCTCCTAAACCTAAACCGAATAACCCACCTGGACCAATTGCATAAAGAGATTGTATAATTTGAAATCCGCTTCCTAAAGGGTCCTCCCAAGGATCTAAGAAGGAAGTAATTCTTTTGATTCGATAAGGTGCAGAGAGTACTAAAGCAACAAAGCCTCCTATACCGATCAAACCTAAAAATGCAAAATGTTTAATTCTTGCACCTGACACGAATATCATTACTATACAAGTCCCTACCATTACAGTTCCCGTGCCTAAATCAGGCTGTAACATGATTAAGCCGAAAGCAAGAAATACTAGGCCTAATGAAGGTACTAAGCCTTTCTTAAATGAGGTAATGAGTTTCTGCTTTTCGGAAAGAAACTTAGCGAGAAAAGCAATCATCGCTAGTTTCATAAACTCGGAAGGTTGAATAGAGAATGCACCAACCCCTATCCAACTTCTTGACCCATTTCTAACATTTCCTATACCAGGTATTAATACTAATAATAGCAACACAAAACAAACAATGATGATGACTTTTGCCCATGTTCTCCATGTCCAATAATCAACATTCATAAGAAAGAACATGGCTACTAAACCCACAACTGCAAATAGTAACTGCCTTTTTGCGAAGAAAAAAGCGTCATCAAACTTGTAATCTGCCCAAATGGCACTGGCACTATAAACCATCGTTAATCCAACAGCTAAGAGCATGAGCGTAACAATAATTAATATCATATCTGGAGTGGCTTTTTTAGTTGGCAAAGTCAACACACCTCTAAATGCAAGTTTTAGGGCTGTTTGCAGTTTCCTCTACCGAACAAAATCAATCTTAGCTCAAGGAATAGGATCATTTGAACCGGCAGACAAGCCCTTTACTTAAGCTTATGCACCGCTTCTATAAAAATGTCTCCTCTTACTTCAAAAGTTTTATATTGATCCCAACTTGCACACGCGGGCGAAAGTAAGATAATATCTCCTTCTTTTGAAAGGTCAAAAGCCAGTGGCACAGCATCTTCCACATTATTGGCATGTACAATGCTTTTTATCCCTGCATGAGCGGCAGCAGCGTCAATTTTTTCAGCCGTCTCACCGAAAGTTACGACGGCTTTCACATTTGTAAGTGCTGGTATAAGCTCATCAAAGGCATTACCACGATCAAGACCGCCAGCTAGAAGAACAATAGGCTGATCAAAGGCAGCTAAAGCTTTCGTTGTCGCTAAAATATTTGTTGCCTTTGAATCATTATAAAAACGTCTTTTATCCTTTTCGCCAACGAACTGTAGACGGTGGGCTACTCCTTGAAAAGTCGTTAAAACTTGATAGATGGCTTCATTATCAATACCGGACAATTTGGCAGCAATGATACTAGATAGAATGTTTTCTAAGTTATGTGCCCCTGGGAGAACAATATCAGCAATAGATATAATTGCTTCCTCATTAAAGTAAATAATACCGTCTTTGACATATCCACCTTTTTCCAATTCAATGGTGGTAGAAAACGGAATAATTGTCGCTTTCGAATGGGCAGCTACTTCCATCACTGCCTCTTGATCAGCATTTACAATGAAGTAATCTTCCTTCGTTTGGTTTTTTGTGATATTCGCTTTTGCACTGATATATTCTTTCATTGTGCCATGATAATCAATATGTGCTTCATAAAGATTGGTTAAAATAGCAATCTTCGGGCGAAATGCTTCAATTCCCATTAATTGAAAAGAAGACAACTCAATAATAATTGTATCCTCCTTCTTCGCGTTTTCCGCAACGATAGAAGATACCTTTCCGATATTACCAGCAATAAGCGAAGACTTATTAGCAGCCTGAAAGATTTCATTAATGAGCGTTGTCGTTGTTGTCTTGCCATTTGTACCAGTAATAGCAACAAATGGAGCTTTGGATATTTGATAAGCAAGTTCTACTTCCGTAATAATCGGCAGCCCTCTATCAATCGCCCCTTGGACAATAGGGTTGCTATATGGAATGCCAGGGTTTTTTACCACATATTCAAACCCTTCATCAAGCAAGTCGACTGGGTGGCTTCCACAAATCACGGTAATACCTTGCTGTAATAAGCTTTGGGCCTCCGGATTTTCATCTAAAGGTTTATAGTCATTTACCGTTACAAAAGCACCTAACTTATGTAGTAGAGATGCCGCACCGACACCACTTTTAGCAAGTCCTAACACGAGTATTTTTTTATGATGATAATGATTCACTGTTTTCATTACATCCACACCTCTACATAGATTCCGAGAATGGCACAAAGAAGTCCTACTGTCCAAAATGTCACAACAACGCGCCACTCTGACCACCCTACAAGCTCGTAGTGATGATGTAATGGGCTCATTTTAAATACACGTTTTCCTGTTGTCTTGAAAGAAGCTACTTGAATAATCACTGATAATGTTTCAATAACAAATACGAAGCCTATGATTAGTAAGATCAGTTCAAACTTTGTCATGATGGCAATCGCCGCAATTGCTCCACCCAAAGCAAGTGATCCTGTATCACCCATAAAAACTTTGGCTGGATGTGCATTGAATACAAGAAATCCAAGAAGTGCACCAACAACTGCTACTGAAAACACGGATACTTCAAATAATGATTGACTCCAAGCAAGGACGGCAAATGCACCAAATGCGATTGCTGCTGTCCCACTTACCAATCCATCTAACCCGTCTGTTAAGTTCACAGCATTTGAAAACCCAACGAGCCAAAAAATAATAAATAAGGCATAGCCCCATCCTAAATCAATGGAAAAATCGGTTAAAGGAATCGCTACTTCTGTACTAAAACCGGTTTGCTTTAATACAAAGAAAAATATTATTGAAATAATAATCTGTCCGATTAGTTTTTGCAATGAAGTTAAACCTAAGTTTCTTTTCATCACTACCTTAATAAAATCATCTAAGAATCCTAATAAACCAAAACCTAAAGTAACGAGAAGCAGCAAATATGTGGTACTTGTCGGTCCTTGGAATTTAGCAGTCATAATGAGCGTACTTAATGTAATTGAAAACAGAATCATTAAGCCACCCATTGTAGGCGTCCCTGTTTTCTTCTGGTGGGATTTTGGTCCTTCTTCTCTTATGCTTTGACCGAATTTAAGTCTCCTTAAAAAAGGTATGAACAAAGGAGAAATGAGTACGGTAATTAAAAAACCTAGAATAATTGTAAATAATATCACTTGCTCCATCATCATTGTTCACAACCTTTAACGGGTATTGAGAATTGTTTTACTTGTTTTTTTCTTAATCGTTTTATCATATATTCTAAACCTTTCAATCAATCATTCATGATCGTGTTATTTTTTTAGTCATTTACTACTTGTTTTCTTTTTTTTCAATGGCTTCCTTCGCTACTAATCGATCATCAAATTCAAAATGCTCATGACCAATTATTTGATATGTTTCATGACCTTTACCTGCTATTAATATACAATCCCCAGGTTCTGCCTGATTCACTGCATATTGTATAGCCTCTTTTCGATCAATAATTGAAACATAAGATTCGTTTTTCACACCAGCTTCCATGTCTTTTAAAATACTTTCAGGGTCCTCGGTACGGGGATTATCAGATGTAAATATAGCATCAGTACTATGTTTACAAGTAATTTGAGCCATTAAAGGCCTTTTCGTACGATCTCTATCTCCTCCACAACCGACAACTGTAAAGATTCGTTTCTTTGCTAATTGTTGCACTGTCTTTAATGCATTCTCTAAACTATCTGGCGTATGAGAGTAATCTACAATAACGGTGAAATCTTGATGAGCATCTACCGTTTCGAATCTCCCTGCAACGCCAGCTACACTTTCAACAGACTGGATAATTTGCTCCATAGAAATATTAGAAGCAAAAGCTGCAGCAATACTTGCCAATACATTATATACACTAAATTTTCCTATTAACTGAATATGAAGAGAATAGTTTCCGATTGGACTGTCTAATTCAAATGTGGTCCCAGAAGCATTCATTTCTATATTTCTTGCCCGAAAGTCCGCATCTCGATCAATTCCATACGTTAGTATATATGCGGAAGTTGATTTTTCATAATCATATGACGCTGGATCATCTACATTCAAAACAGCATATTTCGGTCGATCATAATGATAGGCATTCCCCAGTTGTGCGAACAGAAGACCTTTAGCACGACGATATTCATCCATTGTATGGTGGTAATCTAGGTGGTCTTGCGTTAAATTTGTAAATACAGCTACATCAAAATCACAACCATGTACTCTACCTTCATCTAATGAATGAGATGACACTTCCATCACTGCTGATGTGACGCCAGTATCTTTCATTTGTTTAAATGTTCTCTGTAAAGTAAGACTCTCAGGCGTTGTGTTTTTAATTTCATATTTTTGCTGACCAATTTTAGTATACATTGTGCCCATCAGACCCGTTTTTTGACCAGCATCTGATAAAATTTTATCAATGATATGTGTTGTCGTTGTTTTCCCATTTGTACCTGTCACACCTATTAAGTGTAACTGTTGACTTGGCTGCCCGTAAAAGGCATCTGAAAGTAAAGATAGTGCTCTTCTTGTACTCTTCACAACAATCACGGGTATCTTTAAGGAGAGCTCCTTCTCAGAAATAACGGCTACTGCTCCTTTTTCGACAGCTGAAGCAGCAAAGTCATGACCATCAACTGTGTAGCCTTTTATACAAACAAATAAGCTACCTTCTTCTACTTTACGGTTATCATTTTCAATTGATTGAATTTCAATATTGTCTACATCATTATATTGAAGATAAGGTTGCAACTTTTGTAGCAACGTATGTAATTTCATAAAATTCCATTCCTCTCATACAAACTTCTCATAAAACATTTTTACGATCATTTTGTCTAACCTATGCGTTAAAGGTGATAGGCGTATAATATTTTACATGATTCAGCGATAATTTTCTATGAGTTTCTTATAAATGCCTCGTTTAAACGGTTTTTTCTATAAAAATAATAGCACTTGATCCACCAAAAGCCTTCTTTTCATCCATTATACGCCATTTAACCTTACTAATAATTGGACTCAATCTCTAGCTCCTTTGTTACATATGATGATTGATTATAATCATAAACTTAGAAAAAGGCGGCTTTTAATCGCCGCCTTCCTCAGTGTCATCATGCTGTTCATCGTTGAAATAGAGGCGTATGGTGGAACCTTCTTTGATTTTTGTACCAGGAAGAGGCGATTGTTTTACAACTGTATCTCCTTGTCCACTAGCTTCAATTTGAAGGTTAATCATCATCTCACCTAACTCCAATTTTGTTATACCTACTAAATCAGGTACTTCTAAAAGCGGTGTATCTGGCCAAGCATACTCTTTTTCTACTTGATCTTTCCTAGGTTCAACTCCCATAGCTCGTAAACTATCACCAATAATGTTACCAACAATCGGAGCCGCTACAACACCACCAAATTGGACCGTCCCTTTCGGATTATCAACAGCTGTATAAACGACAATCTCAGGGTCGTCAGCTGGTGCAAAGCCAATAAAGGAAACAATATGGTTGTTTTCCAGATATTTACCACCTTGAGCTTTCTGGGCTGTTCCTGTCTTACCACCTACTCTATACCCTTCAACAAATGCATTCTTACCTGACCCTTGAGCAACTACGGTTTCTAATGCTCTGCGAATCTCGGTTGATGTCTCTTTTGATATTACCTTTCGTTTCGCTTCAGGTGTGACTTGTTTTATGACATCGCCTGTTTTAGAATCAACGATTTCTTTAGCAATATATGGTGTATACAATGTTCCCCCGTTTATGGCGGCAGAAATGGCGGCAACTTGCTGAATGGGTGTGACTGATACCCCTTGACCAAATGCCGTTGTCGCTTGCTCTACTGGCCCTACTTTATCTAAGTTAAATAGTATTCCTGTAGATTCTCCTTGCAAGTCAATCCCCGTTTTTTCTCCAAAACCAAAATCATGAATATATTTAAATAAGGTTTCTTTTCCTAACCGTTCACCAAGATTAACGAAACCTGGGTTACAAGAATTTTGTACCACTTCTAAATAGGTTTGTGAACCATGTCCACCTTTTTTCCAACAGCGAAGCTTAGCTCCGCCTACTTCTACATAACCTGGATCGTGAAAATGGTCATGATCTAGATCAACTTTCCCCTCTTCTAATGCGGCTGCCAATGTAATAATTTTAAAAGTTGATCCTGGTTCGTAGGAGCTCCAAATAGGTAAATTACGATTATACACATCTGCAGATACATTACGAAAATTTGCAGGGTCAAATGTCGGTCTACTAGACATTCCAAGAATTTCTCCTGTATTTGGATCCATCGCAATTGCTATTAACCCATCTGGATTATACTTAGCCTCGGCATTGTCAAGTTCTCTCTCAATAATTGTTTGTACTTTTGTATCAACAGTTAACTTTAATGTATTACCGTCAACAGGTGCTTGATAATCGTCAGCCATATCATTCATTCTTTGTCCTTTGGCATTAGCATAAAACTTGACCGATCCTTTTTCTCCACTTAGTTCTTTATCGTAGTATAATTCGAGACCCATCAGCCCTTGATTATCAACGCCAGCAAAACCGAGCACATGGGATAGATAATCGCCAAACGGATAATGCCTTTTAGAATCCTCACCGATATATACACCATCTATATTTAATGATCTTACTTCTTTTGCTTTTTCATGGGTGATTTTTCTGCCACCAGTAATTCTTACACTCGACTTTTTCTCTGTAATTTCTTCAAATACTTTCTCTTTAGATAAATGAAGTGTAGCGGCTAACTTTTCAGCAGCATCGTCAGGCTCGGTAATTTGTCGCGGGACGACGTAAACCGTTGGTGCACTTACATTGGTTGCTAAAGCGACTCCGTTCCGATCAACAATTTCTCCTCTTTCAGGCTCAAAAGGGATATTTCTACTCCATAATTCTTTGGCCCCATCTGTGAGAACATTTCCTATAAAAAATTGGACATAGCCCAAGCGAACATCAATAATTAAAAACACAAATAACCCAATAAATAATGCAGCAATTAATCTTTTTCGAACGGTTACATTAGATACACGCATAAATGGAAGAACCCTCCTTTTTTATCTGGCTCGTTCCATTTTATGCTTGTACATTATTTTTAGAACAGAAGCTCGTCTTTAACTTCTACTGTTCGCTCGCACTTTTATCATCTTTCAGTTCTTCTCCCTCATTAGAAGAGGATTTTTTTCCACTTTGTTGAAAATCAACGATTAAATATTCATCTTCTTTTATAGCGCTTCCTGGAGCTAGATTTTGCTTGACAGCAAAACCGTTGCCCACACTGTTAAGCTTAAGATTAGATAGCTTAACAAACTTCATCACATCTCTCATCGACCAACCAGTTAAGTCTGGGACAGTAAGCTTCCCATCCGTTTTAAGAATAACCTTTTCACCTTCTAACACACTTTCTGTAGCACCTGGTGATTGTTCTACAACCTTTTTACCATCACCGATAATAATTGGCTGCATTCCATTTTTCTCTAATGACTTTTTCGCTTGTTCAACAGATTTTCCTTCAAAATTCAATCCTTTACTCACTTGAAGTTTATCGTAGTCAGTAGGTTCAATACTTAAATAACTTAAGCTATTCTTCATAACCGGTTTAAAAATTTCTGAAACAGGATCGCTGCCTGTTTCTGTATTTTCAAGCTCTGGTTGCTGAACAGCCACATATACTAGTAATTCAGGGTCTTCAGCAGGTGCCATTCCTAAAAAGGAGAACACATAATTTTCTCGCCCTGTAATATAGCCACCACCCTCTTTAGGTATTTGTGCTGTTCCTGTTTTACCAGCTACTTTGTAGCCATCAATTTGATAATGGTTATGGCCTGTCCCATTCTCAGAAGAGACAACCGTTTCTAATACCTTTCTCACTTCCTTAGCTGTATTCTCAGAAATCGGTTGACCCTTAATCTCTTCTTTTGCTTCTTTTACCACTTTATCATTGTTTGGGTTAATTATTTCACTTATTACATGAGGCTGCTTCATAGACCCATCACTAGCAATAGCAGTCGCCGCTTGTATTTGTTGAATGGGTGTAATAGCGGTTCCTTGACCATAAGCCGTTGTTACTTTTTCAAATGGCCATTCGTAAACAATTTTCCCTCCAGCTTCATTAGGTAAATCAATACCGGTTGGTTCTTCAAAACCAAATTTCGTCAAGTATTCTCGATATGTTTCATAGCCTAGTTGATCTTTTACCATTTTCGCTATTGCTACATTAGAGGAACGTTGAATGCCTTCTAAATACGTAATTGAACCCCATCCTTGTCCATTATTATGGTCTCTTACTGGTGGAGATTTTTCCGTAACTTTATACGTACCAGATTCGAAGGTTGCATTAGGTGTAAACACCCCTTCCTCAATTGCCGCTGCTAACGTAAAAGCTTTCATTGTTGAACCTGGTTCAAACGAATCCTCAATAGCGAGATTACGCCATGTTTGATCAATGCCTTCCCGTGTTTCTGGATTAAATGTAGGTCGTTGGCTCATCGCAAGAATTTCGCCCGTTTTCGGGTCAGCGACAACGGCGACCATCTTTTCTGGGTCATACTTTTCACTTACTTTGCTCATTGCTTCTTCTAAAAATATTTGAATTTTATTATCGATTGTTAAATATACATCATTTCCGTCTTCTGCTTTTTCTACAACTTCTTCACCATTTGGTAATAAGTATCCCCAAATATCTTTTTCATAAGAAAACTTGCCATCTTCCCCTAACATTAAATCATTCAAGCTCTTCTCTAAGCCCATAATTCCTTTGTCTTCGAGTTTTCCATCTTCACCTTCTACGGAATCAACATACCCAATAAGGTGCGAAGCAAAAGTTCCATTAGGGTAAAAACGAATGGTCTGCGGTTGAAAAACAATACCTGGCAACTCTAACTCTTCTATTTTCTTCTTTTGACTAACTGTTAATTTTTGACCAGCACGACCAAATTCAACCTGGAACAACTGTTCATCCTTGCCTCGCCTCTCATTGATCGTTAATCTTTCGTAGATTTCGGACTCTTCCATATCAATGACTTCAGCTAATTGCTTTGCCGTCTCATCTGGTTCAACCACATGTTTGGGATTATCTTTATTCTTGGTCATTTTTTCGGATAAGACGGCAACTAAAGTGTAAGCTGTACTATCTTCAGCAATGACATTGCCATTACGATCGTAAATTGTCCCACGTTTAGATTCAATAGTTGTTGAACCTTGGTACAACTGTTCAGCTTGTGCAGCAATGACTTTACCACCCGCTTCACCAGACACTTGAATAGAGATAAACCGGAAAAGCAAGACAAAAAAGAGCAGACTGAATATCATAAACAATATCGCTGCTCCAACATTCATATTTCTTTGCTTCTTATACATTACTCACCACCAACAACCTTAGGAGATTCATTCATTTCAAAGCCAGATTTTTCAGCTGCTTGTTTTACACGATCTGGACGACTTAATTCCTCGATTTGCATTTTTAAATCACTATTCACACTCTGTTGTTCAGTGATTGCTTTTTGCGTGTCTTGAATTTCCGCATTTACTTCATATAAACCTGCTTGATTTGAAATAATTGTTGTGGCGCCAAAGAAAACTGCACCCGCAAATACGATACCCATTATTTTTTCTCCAGGCGAGAGCAATGATTTACGATCTTTGATTTTCTTTTTTGGCGCTTGAGCCGGCTGGTTAGATACATGTTGTTCTTGCTGTAGTTTACGAGCTACATTCTCCATATTTCCCCTCCTGAGTGTGTATCTTTTATTTTATATTTTTTCTATAATCCTGAGTTTAGCTGAACGAGATCGATTATTATGGGATAACTCCTCTTCCGATGGAATAATAGGTTTTCTGTTCACTAATTTCATCTTAGGTTGATATTCATCAGGAATAACTGGCAGTCCCGGTGGTAGATCTGGTGTTGAACTGGCCTCTTTAAAAGCCGCTTTACAAATACGATCCTCTAACGAGTGGAACGTAATAACGCTCACTCTCCCACCACTTTTTAGCAAGCCCATCGCTTGCTCTAATGACTGCTCGAACACCCCTAATTCATCATTAACAGCAATGCGTATCGCTTGGAAAATTCGCTTAGCTGGATGACCCCCTTTTCTTCTAGCTGGGGCAGGTATGCCTTCCTTGATCAAATCTACTAATTCACCCGTTGTTTTTATCGGCGCTTTTTCTCTTGCTAACTCAATTTTTCTTGCAATTTGTTTAGAAAATTTTTCTTCACCATATTTAAAAAAGATTTTCACAAGTTCGTTATATGACCAATGGTTGACAACATCATAGGCTGAAACCTCCGCTTGCTTATCCATTCTCATATCGAGCGGAGCGTCATGATGATAACTAAAACCTCTTTCCGGTGTATCTAATTGAGGGGATGAAACACCTAGGTCATACAAAATACCATCCACTTCAGAAATCCCTCTTGCATTCAATTCTTCCTTTAAATGACTAAAATTACTTTTTACCAGTGTCACTTGCCCACTGTACTTAGCAAGTTTCTCCTTCGCATTGTCAATTGCCGTTTCATCTTGGTCAAAAGAGAATAGCCTTCCTTCACTTGAGAGCTGTGATAATAAATATTCACTATGCCCAGCTCCACCTAAAGTACAATCCACGTATATCCCATTTTCTTTCACATTTAGTCCATCTACTGTCTCTTTTAAAAGTACTGTTGTATGATTAAACATTGTTGCTCATCCTTCCCAACCTGTAATTGTGTGTAAAAGTCCCCTTATGTATTCATTCGGGTTAGGCCTTGTTTAAATATCAAAGCCAATCATATTTTCTGCAATTTCAGCAAAAGATTCTTCTGACTCTGCAAAATATTCTTCCCAAAGGCTTCTACTCCAAATCTCAATTCGGTTGGAAACACCTAATACGACACATTCTTTATCTAATTTTGCATATTGCATTAGTGGGGAAGCGATATTTACTCGTCCTTGTTTGTCAATTTCACATTCTGTTGCACCCGAGAAGAAAAATCGGGTAAAAGCGCGGGCGTCCTTTTTTGTCATGGGTAAAGCTTTAAGTTTCTCTTCAAGCTCTTTCCATTCTGTTAAGGGATATCCAAATAAACATTGATCCAAACCTCGTGTTAATACAAATGTCTCTCCTAAGTTCTCACGAAATTTAGCGGGTACGATTAAGCGGCCCTTCGTATCAACATTATGATGGTATTCTCCCATAAACATACCCGCTTCACCCACTTTCTAACACAAATGTACCACATTCCCCCACTTTCCTCCACTATTTTAAATGATTCGCTTACGTCCAATAAATTCCTGCTGTTTTTTTATTTTTCAAACATTTTTCTTTCGCTATCTTTTTACAAAAATATTTGCTTTTTTTACCTTATCTATTTCATTTTGAATAAAGCTGAAAGAGAATTGTCAAAAGAAGAAGATTCGTTAGTCACACTTTTTAAAAATCGACAAAGCCTATCCATTACGGATAACTTTAAAATCATTTTCTTGTCGTTCGGCTAGCCTAAACCTCTTCCAGCTTTTATGTGCCTATTATTTTTCTTTTTGCACAAAAAAAGACTTAAATTCTCCTCTAATATTGAGAAGGATTTAAGTCTTTTTCTTTATACCTTAATCACTTTATGCGTACCATCAAAAGGTAGTTCATGATCGAGAATCCGGGAGAAGAATGATAAACCGTACTTATTGATAAAATAAAGTCCATTCCAAACCCTTTCTTGTGGGATACCGTCTGGTTTTACTGAAGATTGAATACGATCAAATTTCGTGAGTATATTTATATATTTTTGCTCAGTCGATTGTTTAAATTTTGTTTGTATAAATGCAATTTGCTTTTGCACAAGTGCTTGATTTTTTTCTACGAGTGGGTACATACCCTTTTCTTTCTCTGAAGTATAAGCTAACAACTGTTTGTAAGATTCTTCAAATTTCGCTTGTAATTCGCTTAAGATTTCATCTCGTTCTTTACTTTGGACTGATTGAAGAAATTGATTCTTTCGTTCTTCAGTGCCATTCTTTAATACGTCTTCTAATTGTAATTCAAGCTCTTTCATTTCCGATTCAATTGCTCTCTCTAAAATCGTGAAATTCAAGCGCGGAACAAGTGGCGGCATTTTTAAAGAGAACTGCTCAAACACTTTTTGCAGTTCAGCCCAGTACGCGATTTCCCCTGGTCCAGCAATAAACGCTAATGTGGGGAAAAGTAATTCTTGTGTTAAAGGTCTTGTAACAACATTATTACTCAGTTTCTCGGGTGTTGTTTCTGCCATCGTTAACATTTCTTCTAATGTGAAGCTTATTTTAGCATCTGTATTCACAAAACATTGGGTTTGATGATTGTAATCAAGTAGAATTCTCTCTTTAAAAACTTCATCATAATAGAAGAGATTAGCAGCATTTTCACTGATTTCTAGCATATTTGCATAACCATCAGCTTGTAATCTCTGTTGATTTTCAAGCACAGCTGTTGTCATTTTTGTCGCAGCTTTGATTTGCTCAGCTAATATGCCTTTTTCCAATTGTCTTAATTGCGCATTACCTGAATCAACCAATAAAAGACCATGTTCTTTAAACATCCCCATAATTAAATGAGCAAATACGTCTACATATGTTTTTGATTGTTCTATAGCCTTATGAATGAATGTCATAATATCTTTTGTAAATGTGGTTTCACCAAATGACTCAATGATGTCGTCAACCCACTTGATACAAACATCTGAATCAATAGCGATATTTGATACCATCTTTTTATCATTCGGTGATTCTGGATAAACCTGCTTTTTCATTTGGTTGTTTTCGCTACAATAAATATGGTTTACCTCTTGATAATCATGATCCTCACCAGCAATCCAAAAAACAGGTACAACAGGAGTATTTAATTCCCGCTCTTTTTCCTTAGCAAAGGCAATGATAGAAATGACTTTATGTATGGAATAAAGAGGTCCAGTCATTATACCTGCCTGCTGCCCTCCAATAACAACTACACTTTTATCATCATTTAGCTTTTTAAGAGATTCTTGTACTTTCTCAGATGTTGGAAAGCCCTTCATGAAATCACTTATATGACTTACTAGCTTATCTCGTGAAAAATTTCTCTGACCAAGTTCTTCTATACGTCTCTTTAAATCACTAATATGATTATAACGGTAGTGGAAGTATGGCTGAATTTTCTCATCTTGAGCAGTATACTCTGTTGCAAACCGATTAGTGGCCGGTATTGTGAGATGCAAAATCTCCATCTATGAACTTCCTTTCTAAACACATTTTCCAAGTATCTTTATGAGTATAGCATTGTCAGAAAAGAAAAGAAAAAAACTTTGCTTATGATGGGCTAGATTTTAAATTCTTTTGATTTCATCATTCATAATGATAATATATTTCCTTAGCCAACTAAAGAGTCTTTTTTAAAACATCAAATAACTAATTTTGTTAAAAATACCAATTGCTATCAAAACACAGTAAGCAGTAAGAAAAAACAAAAAATTAATGCGCCAATATCCTTTGAACAATTTACCGTAATCTATTTCTTGCTTAACCCGCCAATAATACAAAAGATAAAGTATAGCAGTACTAATAAGGAAAAGAAAAATTAACCAAATGTATGAACGATTCCAAATTGAAGCAATCATAAAATGGACAGAGAGAATGAGCAGCAATGTGCTAATATCAAGAGCTAGATGTACAGATTTCTTATGCTTTTTCGTCACTTGTTTACAAATGATAAAAACGAGTAAATACCCTAGAAATGGTATAGTAATAAATGTCGCAATCATCGAGGATAAAAATACACTCAATCTTTCTCCCCCTTTTTCTCCATCCCCTTGATCATAAAATAACAAGATGTTAATAATGGTACACTCTCTTGATTTTTCTTTGCTTGAGTAAGACAGTAACCAACAATTGCATCAACTTCTGTTTTCCTGCCTTCAACAATATCTTTGAACATTGATGATTGATTATGAGCAGTCTTCCTACAAATTGATACAACATATGCTTCGATCTCTTGACTCTCTTTAATTGAAAGCGCAGCTGTTACTTCTGTAAATAAGATTTTAAATACTTTAAAATAAGATGGATCTTCAATTAGTAAACCATTTCTTATCTTTAAAATGGCTGTTAAAGGGTTAATCACAGCATTTGCAACTAATTTTTTCAGCATGATTTCCTCATAGTTCTGATAAAGCATGAATGGAAAATCTTCGCTATTAGCCATTACATTTGAAAGTTGGATGGGTTCAGCATTTTCAGTTAAAGGAGCAAGCTTTGTTACTCCTAACCCCGTATGGTTCACTT
Source organism: Cytobacillus sp. FSL R7-0696 (assembly GCF_038006865.1). Lineage (NCBI taxonomy): Bacteria > Bacillati > Bacillota > Bacilli > Caryophanales > Bacillaceae > Cytobacillus > Cytobacillus sp. FSL R7-0696. Next base: position 4,557,764 of record NZ_JBBOWA010000001.1, read on the forward strand.
CATTTTTATTTACCTTTAGTGCACCATGTTCAACTGTACCAATATAGACTTGTTGATTTTTTAACCGTTCGAGCTTTTCTAAATGACCCATACCATTTTGCAGAAAGATAAATAACGTTTTTGTATGTATGCTAAGAGTGGCAAGGAGTGAGTCAAGGTGATATTCTTTTACAGCAACAAAGGTAATCTCGTCTTGCCCTTTCCAATTATGTATATATTCAACATGAATACGTTCATTCCTCCGATTTTCTTTCGTATTTAAAAAGATACCTTCTAAGGAGATAATGTCCTTTTGCTCATCTGAACGCACATAAAGAGTAACCTCATGTTGTTTATTTAAATAGAAAGCATATAATAGTCCGATAGAACCCCCGCCAATAATCCCGATTTTCATCATTATCACTTCACTTACAATGTATTTAGTCTCATTTTAGCAAATTTAGCTATTGAAAGGGGAGACGATTCTTTTTTTCTTGAAGTTTCATCTATTTTTCTTTTTTGTTTGACTAGCTATAACATAATTATTACTAAGAAATTCTACACCCAAATAAACCATATAGATCTAAAAAGAGTACATTCGTTTCACTTTTAAAAATAAATAATGATAGGAGCTAATAAGTACATACTTGTGAATTTTTTAACATTTACGAAACCGATTAAACATAACGAAAGGAAATGATGATATGTATTTTCCATCAAAGAAAGATTTATGGTTGTCAATAACCTATTGGTTATTTGCATTGTTTTTTATTATTCCACCCATCTTCTTTCCAAACTTCGGTGTTTGGATAAGCCCATCGTTTCTAGATAAACCATGGATAAAAATCTTTACTTTATCGCTCATTGGATTATGTCTGCTGTGGATTTGGCTTAAGACAGGGTATACAATTAAAAGCGATGTTCTTACTATTCAATATGGCCCTTTTAAGTGGACAATCAAGATAGCTGAAATACACAGCGTTACGGAAACGAAAAACCCGTTTACAGCTCCCGCTTTGTCTATTGATAAACTTGAAATTAATTATGGGAAGTTCAAAACAATTGCCATTTCACCTAAAAACAAAACTGAGTTTATCGATCAACTGAGAAAGCAAAACTTAAATATTAGCACCGATAAGATCAATGGGTAGGTTGTACATTTTCCAGATATTCAATCAATCAATATCTATAAAAGAAAAAACCCTGATTACTCTCCTAAGAAAGGTCAGGGTAGGGTCTTTAAACTGGATTTACTGGGTGTTTTCTCGAAACGATTGGTATATCTTTTGTTGCGTATAACTCAAAGCGGTTAATAAGGGCACTTCTAAGCTCGTCAGGAGCGATAATATCATCTATAATGAGTTCCGATGCCAATTTATAAATATCAATTGTTTCCTTATATTCTTTTTGTTTTTCTTGTACATACGCAATGCGCTCTTTCATATCTTCAATTTCATTAATCTTATTAGAATAAACAGCATTAACTGCAGCCTCAGGTCCCATAACGGCTATTTGAGCAGTTGGTAAGGCAATACAGCAATCCGGTTCAAAAGCAGGTCCCGCCATCGCATACAATCCCGCACCGTAAGCTTTCCTGACAATAACTGAAATCTTCGGTACTGTCGCGGAACTCATTGCAGCAATTAACTTCGCACCATGTCTAATAATACCTGCTCTTTCTACTTTTGTGCCAATCATAAACCCTGGAACATCCGCTAGAAATAACAATGGAATATGATAAGCATCGCATAGTGAGATAAACTTTGCTGCTTTATCAGCCGAGTCAACGAAAAGAACGCCACCCTTAACCTTTGGCTGATTCGCTATAATTCCGACTGGCTTTCCATCTATTCTCGCTATTCCAGTAATAAGTTCAGCTGCGAATAATTTCTTCATTTCAAAAAAACTATTCTCATCAACGAGTTGTTCAATACATTCATACATATCAAATGGGGCATTTTGATTCACAGGAATGATCTCTTCTAAAGACTTACCAGCTTTAGGCGCCACAGATTCTTTAGTTGGAGGTAACTCTTGAAAATTCCCCGGAAAATAAGATAAATAGTTTTGTGCAACTGTAATCGCTTCTTCTTCACTGTATGCTAAGTAATCACCACAACCACTAACAGAACAATGCATTCTTGCTCCGCCCATTTCTTCTAGGGAAACCTTTTCCCCAATCACTTTTTCTGCCATTCTTGGTGATCCTAAATACATAGAAGCATTCCCGTCTACCATAATGACAATATCACAAAAAGCGGGAATATACGCGCCGCCTGCTGCCGATGGTCCAAATAGTAAACAAACTTGTGGTACAACACCTGAAAGTTTTACTTGATTATGAAAAATTCTCCCAGCACCTCTACGGTTTGGAAACATATCTAATTGATCAGTTATTCTTGCACCGGCTGAATCTACTAAATAAAGCAAAGGAGCTTTAAGTTTTTCAGCTGTTTCTTGAATTCGAATAATCTTTTCAACTGTTCTAGCTCCCCATGATCCTGCTTTAATAGTAGAATCATTCGCCATCACACAAACTGTGCGCCCATTAATCTTTCCTACTGCCGTGATGACTCCATCAGCTGGCAATCCTTCCTCACTACAGTTAGCAAACTTACCATCTTCTTCGTAAAAACCATCATCCAATAATAGTTCCAAACGCTTTCGTGCAAATAATTTATTTTGGCCTTCCAGCTTTTCGTGGTATTTAGGTGCACCACCCGCTTCAATTTTCTTTCGTCTCTCTTTTAAATCGTCTGTTAATGTTTGTATCGTTGTCATGATTTATCTCTCCTTATTCTAAAACTAATAAAGAATCGCCTTCATTTACAAAATCACCGATATTAACTTTTAATTCAGCTACCTTACCGCCTTCATTGCTCTCAACAGGAATTTCCATTTTCATACTTTCTAAGACAAGCACTTCTTGCCCTGCAGTAATTTCATCACCATTTGCAACTAACACATTAAGAACTGTACCTGCCATATTTGCTACGATTTCTTTCATTTTCTTTTCCTCCTTGGGTTGTATTACTGTTTTTTTATTAAAGATTTATTTTTCAAAAAATCAGTTGTATATTTACCTTTACTAAAATCTTGATCATCTAAAATTTCTACAAACAACGGAGCATTCGTTTTAATACCGGAAATTTCTAGATCATTAAAAAATTGTGCTGCCTTTTGTAATGTTTCCTCTCGGTTCTCCCCGTTTATAATACATTTTGCTATCATTGGATCGTAAAATGGAGTTACTTTAGAACCTTCAACATAGCCATAATCAATACGGACACTATCAAGGTTTCCCCATTTTAGTTCACTAATCGTACCAGGTGAAGGCATAAATGTAACGGGATCTTCCGCATACAGGCGGAACTCCATCGCATGTCCAACTGATTTAATTTCACTTTGCTTAAGGGGAAGTTCATTCCCTTTAGCAATCTCAATTTGCCATTCCACGAGGTCTATCCCGGTGATTTGTTCTGTGACAGGATGCTCGACTTGGAGACGAGTATTCATTTCAAGAAAGTAGAAATTCTCATCCGCATCGACGATAAATTCAACGGTACCAGCATTTTTATAACCTACTGCCTCGCCTGCTTTAATAGCAGTCTCAAGCATCTTATCTCTCGTTTCCGTTGAAAGAGAAGGGCTAGGCGATTCCTCAATGACTTTCTGATGCCTTCTTTGAATAGAACAATCTCTTTCAAATAAGCTAACAATTTGTCCCTTATCATCACCAAATATTTGTACCTCAATATGACGACTACCCTCTATACACTTTTCTACGAATACTTCATCACTGCCAAAGTATGCTTTCGCTCTTGTTTTTGTCGAGGAGAAGGCATTTTTGAGCGCTTGCTCAGTTTCACAGCGCACCATACCGATTCCACCACCGCCCCCACTTGCCTTAAGCATAATAGGGTAACCATATGTTTCAGCTAAAGCAAGAGCAGCTTCGACTGTTACAACACCACTATTGCTACCGGGCACAATAGGTACACCCGCTTTTTCCATCGTTTGCCTGGAAATAATCTTATCTCCCATTTTTTCAATTGTGTCAGGGTTTGGACCGATAAAGATAATACCCGCTGCATGAATTCTCCTAGCAAATTCTGCATTCTCAGATAAGAAACCATAGCCTGGATGAATGGCATCAACTTTCTCTGCTAAAGCTATTTGAATGATTTTCTCAACATTTAAATAAGATTGATTGACCGGTGGTGGTCCAATGAGAAATGCTTGATCTGCCTCGATAACAAAAGGCAACCCTTCATCTGCCTCTGAGTATATTGCTATCGTTTCGATTCCCAGTGCTTTACAAGTTTTAATAATTCTTAAGGCAATTTCTCCTCTATTGGCAATTAAAATTTTCTGCAATCATTTATTCTCCCTTCGTTCGTTGTTACAATAACCAAATGCAAATAAATATAATTTATCGCAATATTCCCTATTTCTACAAGGTTCGCTCTTTTTCCTTCTTTTTTATTGAAAACGCTTACGTTTATTTTTGAACAATACATTTTTATGTCTTGAATGATAAAAGAATGACAGTTTACTAAAGAAATTTTCTTAATATTGTTATATAATGATATAGAGTAAGCGCATTCAATAAATTACATAGGTGTTTTAGGGGGATGAATCATGAGCTATAAAGTTGAAAGACTAAAAGTAAATTACAGAACCTTAGAAGATTTTAAAAAGTTTAAAGAATATGGTCTTCAAGAATTATCAATGCTCGAGGATCTAGAAGGCAATATAATAGAAAACGGAAGCCAATCGCCTTTTTATGGCATTTACTTTGGGGACCTACTCGTTGCCCGCATGAGCCTTTATAAAGTAGAAGCTAAATTCGACCGTTACTTCCAACCTTCTCATGATTATTTAGAACTTTGGAAGCTTGAAGTATTGAAGGATTATCAATCAAAAGGTTATGGAACAGCACTTGTTAACTTCGCCAAGAGCTTTAACCTACCTATTAAGACAAACACGAGAATTAAGTCAAAGGAATTCTGGGAAAAGATGGGCTTCACTTCAGCCCAATATGATATGGATAGGGATTTAGGGGAAAATCCTGTTCTTTGGTTTCCCGAAGGTATGGTAAAGGAATCTTTAAAAGAAGACGAATAAACATAAATAGGCACTCCATTAGGATGGAGTGCTCTTTTATGTTTATAATTTGAAATAAACTGTATAAGGAAATTTAAGTATAAATAGTATCATTAGTAATTGTTAGATAGAAACTAAACACGAACATTTTTTTCGCGATCGTCCGTTTTTAGTACAACCATTTTTCTTGCCTTCTCCATTATTTCTACAAGCGCCTTATAATCCTGCTCCAATGTTTGTATTTCTTTTAATAACCTTTCATTTTCAGCAGCTAAATAATAAGTTTGTTTTTCTAAAGAAATAATTTTGCCCTCATACTGAGATAATGAATTTTTTTCAGCAGAATTGGCGTTTTCCGCTTGTTCATATACAGATTTAAGGCTCTCTACAATTTCATTAAAGCTTAATTGCTGGTGGCTTGAAACCTGTTTATCTTTTGCCGCCTCTTCAACAACCAATGATGTTAGTTCTGGGTCCTTTTTACGGTTCTTTAATTCTTTCCGTTGTTTCTTTGCTACATCTATCGCTTTCTTATATTGCTTTCTTACATAAGAGTTCCAACGAAACCCACATGCAGCGCCTGTTCTCGATAGCTTTTTACCCACTTCTTCAAATGCTTGAAGTTGTGTTCCTCCCCCTCTTATCTGGCGAAGAACGACTTCCGCTAGCAAAATATCTTCATCTTGTGACCACGCATCTTGACGAGTAGAAGACATCCCTAACCCCTCCTAGTAGTGTTTTTATTTCATCTTATGCTTATACTAGAAAAGATAGACTTAAACATGGGATATTCACTCGTTTTCTTTATTTACTTATTTTTTGTTAAAAATTTATTGACCGCTTGATGATGACTTTCCATACTCCAAAGGGTCGAGCAAGTGCGAACTTCTTCTTCCATTCTTTTTTCTAATTGTGTGACCTTCCACTTACGAACAAGGATCTCTTTATAGGCAGATAAAACATCTGTATGAATTCTATTAATGTTGGCAAAGAATTGTTGCACTACTTCCATACTCACTTGATCATAAATAGCATGAATAAAACCTTTTTTATACAAGTCTTCTGCCGGCAGTGGCCTAGCTTCCATCAGTAACTTTAAAGCGACTTCGTTCTCCAACTTCTCTAACAATAGGCTACCTCCGCCCCAACCTGTAGTAATGGCTAAAGTACCTTGAATAAAGCCCATTTTCGTTCCTTTTTTAGCGATGCGGAAATCACATGCTGTAGCTAGTTCACATCCACCACCTACTGCCGTTCCATTAATAAGGGCAATTGTCGGCTTGTTGAGTGTAGTGAGCTTATATAAAATCTTTGACATTTTAGATAGCATGTTATAGGCATCTTCTGCAGTGATCAAATTTTGAAAAGCAGATAAGTCACCACCAGAGCAAAAAGCACTCTCTCCTTCTCCAGTGATGACCAAGCCTTTTATGTTTGCTTCTTGTTTAGTCATTTCAATTACTTTAAGTAGGCCATCCATTACCTCATAATTAATGGCATTTCTCTTATGTTCTCTAGTAATCGTGAATACAAGCAAATTTTCTTCTTTATGTATTAGATAACTGCTCATTATCATCAAATCTCCTTTAAAAAAGTATAATATAACTAAGATAATTAGGAATCCGTTTTGCAAAGCATTTAGGTCCATTGTGCTTATACCTTGGATGATGCGTAATAGGTGATTACAAGTGCTCAAGAATACTTCACTACATATCTTATTTACTATGCCAGCTAAATTGACAATAGAAAAAACGCTGAAGCTTTTATTGCTCCAGCGTTTTGTCATATGAAAAATTAGTTGTTTACAACTTCTTTTCCTTTGTAAGTTCCACAAGCTTTACAAACGCGGTGTGAAAGTTTCATTTCACCACAATTTGGGCATTCTACCATACCAGGAACCTGTAATTTAAAATGGGTACGACGTTGTCTTTTTGCAGTTTTAGATGTTCTTCTAAAAGGTACAGCCATTATTCCCACCTCCTTATAGAGATTTAGAGTCGTTCAAACTTGAGGATTAACTTCTATTAATAAAATAGAGTAGAAAAGACCTCTCTATATTTTGAACATACACTATGAAGAAAAAATTATTAAGACCAGCTTTCACTGTTTTCTTCCAGTTATGAATCAGAAGAATCCTTTTGATTAAGTAGCTGAGCAAGTCCAGCAAGACGTGGATCAATCTTTTCCGTTTTCTCTTGCTCGGAAATGACCTCCCAATCTTTTCCTGATTGAGGAGCGCCCTCTTCACCGCTATCATCGCAGAATACTTGCATAGGGACCTCAAGCACAAGCAGTTCATGTATAATAGGCATCATGTCTATTACATCACCTTGCACTTGATGAACTTCCTCTTCAGTTTCATAATCACTAGCTTTCAAGAGGAATGTTTCAATTGTTTCCACACTAATTGGATATTTAACGTCAACTAATGTGCGAGAACAAGGGAGAATCAAATGACCTTCCATTTTAAAATGGACAATCACTTTCTCAGAATCAATATCTGCTCGACCAGTAATTCTCATTGGCGATGCATCTCTGATTTCAGCATCCATTTTGATTACTTCATCAACATTGACGATTTCATCAAAAGAGAAGTCCTTGCTTCGATATTTCTGTAACTGACTTAAAGTCCATTTCATATAAATCACCCCAAGGCAACAAAGGTAATTATAGCTTTCATATAATTATTTGTCAATATTTTTTCTTTACAGTCAGAAGGTTATTGAAAAGAGATTCATTTATCTCATTTTCTCTTAGTATTGTAACCAATTTTGTTCAATTTGCAAACCTTTATCGTCGATTTATGTAAGCATTAGTGAAATTTTATTTCTTCATTTATAATTAAGATTTAAGAAGGAGTGGTTAACAGATGAAAGCTGTTGGTATTGTCGTTGAATATAATCCTTTTCATAATGGGCATGCCTATCAAGTAGAGCAAGCAAAAAAAGAAACAGGTGCAGACGTGGTGATTTGTGTGATGAGTGGTAATTTCCTGCAAAGAGGAGAGCCGGCAATCGTATCAAAATGGGCACGGGCTGAAATGGCATTGGCTGGTGGTTGTGACCTTGTTTTTGAACTTCCTTTTTCATTTGCGACATCTCAAGCAGATATATTTGCAAATGGAGCCATTTCAATACTCGATGCCACTCTGTGTCAATATTTATCATTTGGTAGTGAGCAAGGTAGTATACAGCCCTTTTTATCAACTTATCGTCAGTTACATCAACATGAAAAGGAGTATAACCAACTGATTAGAAATTATAGTAAAGAAGGCTATAGTTATCCTAAATCTGCATCTCTTGCTTTCCAACAATTGACCATCGATGAAGAAATAGTGGACCTAACTAAACCAAATAATATTCTTGGCTTCCAATACATAAAAGCTATAAAGCAACAAAATGCGAAAATGGAGCCAACAACCATCGCAAGAAAGAATGCCGAGTACCATGATGAAGACTTTAACTCATCAACCATAGCAAGTGCAACTAGCATAAGAAAAAAGATATTTTCTCAAGAAGCAAATATAGAAGAAACTTTTAAATATATGCCGAGAACCTCATATGAAGCCTTGCATTCGTATTATAAAAAGTTTGGAGTTCTGCATCATTGGGAACTGTATTGGACTATGCTACAATACCGCTTGCTCAGTTCGTCACCTGCTCAACTTAGAGAAATTTATGAGGTTGAAGAAGGAATCGAATTCCGTTTAATCGAAGCGAGCAAGACTTCAACTTCTTTTCAAACATTTATGGAAGCAGTGAAAACAAAACGATATACTTGGACACGCATCCAGAGAATTTGTTTATATATACTTATCAATGCAGGTAAACAATCTATGTCACATTTAAAACAAGCACCATACCTTCGCCTCCTTGGTATGTCCAAAAAAGGAAGGGTTTACTTAAATAAATATAAAGGCGAGTTTAAGCTTCCTCTCATTTCTAAGGTCTCAGACAAAAATCGAGAGTCATTAGCACTAGATCTTAAAGCAACTAGAATATATGCGCTTGCAGCTAATTCTCCACAACAGCAGGAGCTTTTAAAACTTGACTTTAGCCAACCACCAATCATTTATGACAAATGATATAGATACGTGCCGAATGTTTACTGCGAAAAACAATGTTTGAGAGATGGTCGAATAAAACTGCTTTTGCTCGTCTATCTCTCATTTTTTTAATCTGGATGGACGCGCAAGACCGTTTTGCTTATCTATCTTGAAGTTTTCCACTCCAGATGTACATATAATCCTTTGATTGGCTATTTCTAGTTGACCGAGCTAGGTCCTTCTCCTCTTCATTCTTCACACTACTTGTACACCTAGGCAATAGAATTCGAATAAATTTACATAGATTGTATAATTTGGTGTTACTTATAACTAAGCAGAAATAAATCTCATAAAAAAAACGGAGAAATTCTGATGATTGAGCAGAATCTCTCCGTTTATACATTACATGCCCCACACGACAGGTCCTTGGATCTATGATTTATTTTCTAGCCCTTCTAAGTACTTCACGGCATCAGCAAAAGTGTCAATTGGGATGATTTTCATATCAGTACCAATATCTTTAGCTGTTTTAACAGCTTCTTTGTAGTTTGACTTATTACTATTATTCTCATTCGGTGCAAAGAAAATGTCTGCGCCGGCATTATCTGCAGCCACAATTTTTTGATCTATTCCACCGATGCGCCCTACTGTGCCATCTGGTGAGATTGTGCCAGTTCCAGCGATTTCATAACCCTTTGTTAAATCTCCCTCAACTAACTGATTATAAATTTCTAATGAAAACATAAAGCCAGCTGATGGACCTCCAATTTCACTTGTATCAATCGCCACTTCTGGATCTACTGATATCTCTTTATCATCCACTAAAGTAATGCCCACACCAGCCTTCCCAGTCGCAGCAATTTTCTCTAGTTCGATATCGGTTTCTCTTTGTTCCCCATTTCTTTCAAACGTAAGGGATATGCTATCACCTTCCGATTTTGATGAAACCATATCAATGAATTGCTCCGAAGATTGAAAAGATTTTCCATCTACTTTTGTTACCCTATCTGATGCTTCAAGTTTCCCTTCTGCTGGCATACCTTCCATAATATTAAGTACATACACGCCTTGATAATTGTAATTCACATCTAATCCAGCATGTTGATATGCCACTTCTATGGCTGACTGCTTGGAGTTATCCATTAAGTATAATTGCCTTAACTGATATTCTCTATCTGTTTCATCATCTCTTCGGATATCCTCGATAGGATAAATATGTTGATATTTTTGCCATTTTGCCCATAAATAAGTATAAATATTAGCTTTGCCCATTCTTATAGTCGTAAGCATGAAACTACCTGTAGCGCTGTCACCATTCTCAACTTCAATGATTGGTTCTAATTCTTTCGCCATACCTGGCTTTGAGACATAATAAGGAAGTTGTATAAAAGAAGTAACAAGGACGAGTAATGCTAAGACGAAGAAGGAGCGAGCCCAAATTTTTCTTTTCATTCATTTGGCTCCTTCCAATTTTTGATAATTTCTTTTATTGTGTCGATATATTTGAGCGCTTCCTCTTCTCCTATCTTAATTATTTCATTTATATTTGTAAAAGCTTTTGAACTATACATCTCTACACTTGGTCGAATCATCACATTGGATGCTATTTCACGGTTAATCACATTCTCCATTTGTAAAATATCTAGGCTCTGCATAATAACATCATAAATGGAGTGTATCTCTGTCTGAACATTTACTCTTGAGACATCAACAGCAATAATAATATCTGCGCCCATATCTTTTACAACCGAAACAGGCACACGGTCAATAACCCCTCCATCAACTAGTAGCCGTCCTTCAACCTTTTCAGGTACAAAAATACCAGGAATAGATATACTTGCTCTAACAGCTTCTGCTATTGGCCCGTCTTGAAAAATAACCTTTTCTCCCTTCTGGATGTCAGTTGCGACTACAGAAACAGGAATATTTAAATCTTCTATTTTCTTGTCTTGTGTGAATACACGGATGAATTCCTTCACTCGATTACCAGCGACAAATCCCATTCTAGGGACCGTAAAATCTAAATAATACTTTCTTTTAAAAACAGTGGAAAATTTATATAATGTTTCAATATCTATTCCTGTAGCGTAAAAGCAGCCTACCATTGCCCCCATACTGCTCCCTGCAATCATGTCAATTGGTATATCTTCATCCACAAGCGCTTTTATTACACCAAGATGTGCAAACCCACGCGCACCACCAGATCCGAGAGCAAGACCTATTTTTGGTCGAACCAAAATCTTTCCCTCCAATCCCTTTCATAAAATGATTGTCTTTCTTCTTTAATGTATTGATATCAAACAACAAAATACTATTTATTATCTTATGTATAAATAGTTGCTTTAGTTAACAGACGAATGATTTCATTTTCAGATATTTCCATACTTTTTTGTAAAGTTCGAATCTTTTTAAAATGAAGATTCATCAATAGTAAGTAAATGTCATTTTGAAATCAATGGTCTAATTTTTCATCTGTCGTCGTATATTCAATAGAAGAAGGACATGCTTACATTGTGTTCCAGCCGTATTACATAAGGGAGGCTCGTTCGTGTCACGTTCAAAGTTAAAAACAGTCATGCTTGCACTTTCGGCATCATTAATCGCCGTTTCACTTATATTATATCCACAAGAATCCGTTGATGCATCGAGAAGGGGCCTCGAAATGTGGTGGGAGATTGTTTTTCCTTCACTTTTACCGTTTTTTATTATAGCCGAGGTTTTAATCGGTTTTGGTGTAGTAAAATTTATTGGTGTACTATTAGAACCACTCATGCGACCACTATTCAGAGTTCCAGGTGTAGGTGGCTTTGTGTTAGCCATGGGAATGGCATCTGGTTATCCAGCTGGAGCAAAGTTCACTGTAAGATTAAGACAAGAGAAACAAATATCACGTCTGGAAGCAGAGCGACTTGTTTCCTTCTCTAACTGTTCCAATCCCTTGTTTATTTTTGGCGCAGTGTCTGTTGGTTTCTTTCATAATACAAAATTAGGGATTATCCTTGCTTTAGCCCATTATCTTGGTAATTTAACTGTAGGTTTAATCATGCGGTTTTACGGACGAAAGGAAGAAAAGAAGAACACTAAGATAGCGACGCCCACCGCGCGAAAATTTTCATTTAAGGAAGCATTTAATGTCTTACATGAAACAAGATTACAAGAACAGCGTCCATTAGGAAAACTTGTTGGTGATGCTGTAATATCTTCTATTCATACTTTATTAATGATCGGTGGCTTTATTATTTTATTTTCGGTCATAAATAAATTATTATTCCACATCGGCATTACAGACTTTTTCGCTCATGGGCTCGGTTTATTATTATCTATTTTCCAAATCTCCCCTGATTTTAGTAAAGCATTATTTTCTGGCATATTTGAACTGACTCAAGGAAATCAGATGACTGCTCAAGTCGATCATGTTCCGTTGCTACAAAAAGTAATGATCGCCAGTGCTATCTTGGCCTTCTGTGGATTTAGTGTTCAATCACAAGTCGCAAGCATTATCGCTCAATCCGATATTCGTTTTAAGCCATTTTTCATCGCTCGTATTATTCATTCATTTATTGCTGCTTTTTACGCCTACCTTTTTTGGCATTTACTCTACGACCGTGTGTCATTTGAGCAACCATCTAACGCCATACCCGTTTTTCAAGGCGAAGCCTTTACCATATATGATTACATGATAACACTTGGACCTCTCATTACTTTATTTTCTCTTATTATATATATTTTCATCTACTATCGTAGGCATTTTCTTTCCCATTAGTACACGACCTTAAAACTAAAAGATTGTATAAAAAAAGGCAGACACTCCCTGAGTTGATCTGCCTCTTTATTTTACTTAGCGAATTTTTTATGTAGCGCATCTTGTACCACAGCTGGAACGAGGTCAGAAATATCTCCTTGATATTTTGCCACTTCTTTTACGATACTTGAGCTCAAGAAGGAATATTGATTATTCGTCATAACAAAGAATGTTTCAATCTCATCATTTAATACGCGATTCATCGATGTGATTTGCATCTCATATTCAAAGTCAGATACTGCCCTTAGACCGCGAATGATTGCTTTTGCATTTACACTTTTTGCATAATCCACTAATAAACCTTGAAAAGTCCCAACCTTGACATTAGGAATGTCTTTCGTCACTTCTTCAATTAAATGAATTCTTTCTTCAACAGAAAAGAGTGGATTCTTAGAAGAATTATTAAGTAGCACGACATGTATTTCATCAAATACTTTTGCTCCCCTTTTAATAATATCTAAATGGCCAAAAGTAATTGGATCAAAACTTCCTGGGCATACGGCAATCCCGCTCATTTTTATTCCCCCTGCTTTCTAATTTATTCATTAGGTACAATATAACGATAAATGGAAACAGCAATGATACCATAGCTTTCATACTTTACTTGTTCTAAGTCCCCGCATAATGTGGGTAATTGTATATCCGAGCTATGTTCACACATTATAATGCCACTTTGCTTTAGTAACCTCTGTTGACTAATGATTTCTAACAATTTAACGAGTTGCTGCTTTTTGTAAGGTGGATCAAGGAAGATATAATCAAATTGCAACTCCCTTTTCATAATGGCTTTTAAAGCTCTTTCTGCGTCATTTCTATAAACTTCAACGTCTTCTTCGATTTTACAAATTCGTAAATTTTCATGTACTGTATGTATTGCTTTGCTATCAAGATCAACGAAAATCGCTTTTTCTACACCTCTACTTAATGACTCAATCCCAAGGCCGCCACTTCCAGCGAACAAATCAAGTGCAATGCCACCATCAAAATAGGGTCCTATCATATTAAAGATTGCTTCTTTTACTTTATCAGTTGTTGGTCTTGTTGATTTGCCAGGAACGGCTTTAAGTTGCATTCCTTTATATTGACCAGATACTACCCGCATACTACTACTCACCACTTATTCTAAATTCAATTTTTCTTCATCATCCTACCATACTTTTTATAGGAAACAAACTCATATTCTCCTAAGTATTTCAAGAGATGTCGAATAAAAATGTATAACAATGTCTTATATGGAGATAATGAAATTAACAGCATCTAAACGATGTTGTTGCCAACCGCGGAGAAGACTTACGTTTCCCCATAAGTTCTTCCTCCGGTTTCTCCTCTCCCTTTACCTTCTGCCTATTAGATGGTTGGAAGGACCCTGTAGGTTTTTGCTACAGGGATTTTTTATTTTTATCGACGGTGAACTCATTCCACATATGCTTTCCTTTTACATGTCAAAATAAACTTTATTACCCTCTTCTCTGAAGTTTATATGAAAAATAGACTGGAGCCATTTTTTTTCTAAATAATACTCTCCATTCATCTTTTTCAGTGGATGTTCTAACAAGCCAAAAACCTCTTCGTTTCTTATAAAAATCGACTGGTCTGAATATAGACGATAAACATCTTTGTCATTAAAGATTGCCCATTCCGTTTCAGATAAACGCTCTGTTTCAAACTCGAGGAATGACATTGTCTTTTGTAGAGGTACCCACTCTATTCCATCAATTTCAATTACTTTCACAGTTAATTTTTTATTATTCCAATGATAATCTTTCATTGTATATAATTCTAAAGAAACCGGTTGTTTATTCCTTAATAATTCAGCAAAGAAGTTCGTTTGTTTTCCCGTTATTTGATAAAGTATCTCATCCATATCTTCTGGTACGAAACTTTCATCCAAGTCGGAAATATTGGCAACAAGCTGTTCCAACTCACTTGAAGTTAGCTTTTCTTTTAGTTCGTTAAAAGCATACATACTTAAATCAAACCGAGGATTTTCATCAATAATAAATGAGGTTAACAAATCCAATAACCATTCTATTTCTTCACTTTCAATAGAATGGAAATAGAGAGAGTCTACTAATTCTCTTTCTAATAATTCTCCACTAGGTAAAATGAGAATGCCTCCAAATAGACCACTTTTCAACTGATTAGTTGTAATGATACTTAAAAAGTTTGCTTCTTTTACCTTTTCTTCATGTTTTTGTATCAGTTCTTTGATCTCAGGATAGTGATTACCATAGTACGAATACTGCGTTTCGTTTCGCTCGGTGTTTATTTCTTCATTATACCAAAGCAGTGCCGGATTGTTGGTCTTACCAGAAAAGAAGTAATAATCTATTAGATCCTCTTTTACGAACCCAGATAAAGGAATACCAGCCAGCCACTTTCCATTTCGATGGTGAGATTCAATGATTTTTAATTCCACATGATCTATAGTGACACCCTTTAATTGAAATAACCAATCACGAATCAAAGTGTTAGTCTTTTTATTTAGAGGCAAACTATAGGTAATATGTAACTGACTACCTTTAGTTTCAATTATATTTTCAGCTCGCCAAACTCTCTTACACTCATCTTTATCATTATATGTACATGTCCAATTTGAAGCTTTCTCCGGTACGATTATTTCGTAAATGGATTTGTCAGATAAACTAGAAATCGTTTGAAAGACTTGCACAGATTTTTCATCTGAATGAATGGTAACATTTGTTTGTGCACTTTCTTGTGCATTGACAGTTTGCTCATCTGTTATGAATTGGTCCCATTGGTTAAAAAATATACAGAGAATAATGATAACAAAAAGAATAGAAATGACCTTTTTCATCTTGTGCTCCCTTACTACTCATTCAAGAGATAATTGTACCTAATTATATATAAACACCGAATATCCTTCTAATCAATAAAAAAAAATGATAAAGTAGGGAAGTGTTGATTAAACATAAAAGGAGAACAAATATGATTCAAAGATTTATTGAACTCGGAGAAGGGTTTTCTGACATTTATGAATTGATAGAGATAGCGAAAAGGAATGATGACCGCCTTAAACATATGATGGTTTTACATACAACCATAAATGACAAGGCGATGAGTTCACTTATCGTGATATTAAACCCACCTGCTGAAGGTAAATTCCAACCTATATATATATGCAGAGAAGGCGTGCCAAATCATACAATCAAACCTAATAAACGCTTTCAATTATTTGCGGATACAGCGAAAGAGTTAAATAAAGAACTCATCCAATTCAATGTGAAACCTTCGACACTTTTCTCTGAGAAAGACTTATATTTTCAACATTTAATCGCTATTTTCAGGTTAAATCACTATTTACCTGCACTAACTTAAACAAACCTAGGCACTATATTTACTATATGTGCCTAGGTTTGTTTAAGTTGTTAAATGCCCATCTTATAATCATACTCTTTTGCTTTATCTGGTTTTGCGTTTTCAAATTCAGTTTTTAAAAAAGGTTTGTATGAAGGTTCAACTTTTTTAACAAACGAATATGAACTAATCTTTTCAGTTAAAGCGTCGATATCCTCCATGTTACAATAAACAACTACGTACTTTAACCGTTTCGATACAAAATGAACGTTCCCAAAGCGACGTAACATTTTCGCTTGCTTTAATGAATAAAGCCAAACAATTAAACCTTGCCTCTCTCCAAGCATAATACTTCCCCTTTTGTTCAAATGATTGTTATTAGTCTAGCATATATTTCATTATTTTTACAATGTGATTGATTTTTTCATTCTCTATCTTTTAAAAAAACAGTGCGGTCATGACCGCACTGTTAAGCAGAACAGCTACATGCTCCGCCTGATCCACAACCACCCGAACAAGCATTATCAAAAAATGGGTTACCTGTTGGGACTTTAATATGTTGAGACACAGAGTGACTTATAATGACGCTAATTTCGTCAAGCAAACTCTGTAACTCTGTTTCCGATTGCCTATACGCTGCAACATACGGATCCATATCCATTTCTCTCTTTAACTGACGTATAGACATCGTAACTCTTTTATAATCAGGATGATACTTACCAAATCGTTGTACATCCTCATAAAGATCTTTCATTTCAACAAATTGACGAATCTTTTCCTGAGTTTCAGGATTTGATTGCATCTCCTTGAGGCATTGCTTGTATTGAGTAGCTTCCTCAGACTTGACAATCATCGTGACAATCTCATCGGCTACGTCCAATATCTCTAATCTTTCTAAAGTAGCAAGCATCTGGAAGCTCACCTCCACTTTTCATCATATCATGGAATACCTAAAATCTAAAGTACTGAGAAGAATTATTCCACTTGTACGATAAATTCTTTTGTCAAAAAGTAAAGCGCGGGATCACTACTCACTACTTCTAGTTTGATATGATGTTTCCCTTGTGACAACCCTTTTATTTTGAAAGCTGCGCGGTTGATTTCTTCTGTTTTCTCCCCATCAACATAAACAATAAACTTTCCCTTCACCCCTTGTCGATCTTCTCTAAATGTTATCCCATCAACAATACATTCAATAAATACATCGTTACCTTCCACTAAATGCTTGACGAAGAAATCTTGTGGCCCTTTTGCCATGGCCGTTGTTACCGGAATAGATTCTCTAATTTCAAGCCCCTTAACAGGAGCTAGTATGCTATTTGTTTCTGGCTCTGGAATATCTTTGGTGCAAGCTACTAATAAGATGAATAAAATACAAAGCGAGAAGTATTGATATATTTTCTGCAAGCTCATCAACCCTTTTTATTATGTATTATTTGCTTTTACATAATAATTACTCATAAAAAATAGCCTTCTTCCTAAGCGAAGAAGACCATTTATGATTGACTGTTCATTGCTTGAAACATGCTCATCATCATAGATGCCATCTGAACCCCATTAGAAAACTTTTCTACATGATGAGGAATTGTTTTTTTATGATAATGTAAAGACGCTACTTCTAATTTCTGTATTTCTGTTGGGTTTCGCGATAACGTTCGATACCACTGTGGCTGTTCTCTAACGAACTTTTTTAATTCTTCATTTTGTTGAATATACTCTCTTATATCTTTACGCAAAGATTTTCACCTTCTTTAATCTTTTTTAAATGCAAATGGATTTGGCTTTTGAGCAATTGAATTTGATTTAGTAGAGCTTTTAGAGGTTGTAGCTCCTCCTTGAAATTGTGATAACACCCCTTGAATTGCTCCGAGAGCCTGGCTCATATTTGTAATATAACCTTGTACTTGATTAACATCCATGTTTTTTACAGTTCCCATCACTTGATTGATCCAATCTTGTTTGTTTTCAGTAGTGGTTTCGGAAGAATCACTCTTCTGATCACGCACATCTTGCTCATCATCTTCCAATAGGTACCATTCTTCATACAATTGCTGCATCGACTTTTTGCCGGACCTCACTTCTTTTAGTACTGATGGATTCTTTTTCACATAAGACTTAAACCGTTCCACAGTTGGGTGCAATTGTTTCTGTGCCACTATTATTCACCTCGTTTTCGTTACAAATGCCTACTTTATTGTATGAGTGCACCTCCATAATAGTGATAAATTTCTATATTTCTATTGGTTAGGTTTCTGTTACGATAAAGATAAGCACATATACAAAACTTCATTTTATTGGAATGAGGATGAAACGGTTTATGCTTAAAGTTAATGATATAACAAGGAGTTTCACAAATTATGACAAAGAAAGATTTCTTACTTCAAAAGTTTTCACAAATTATTGCCGAGACTAATGACAAAGATTTAGCGTTAATCGATAGTATTGTGGATAGTTTAGAAAGAGAGCAAAATGGGGCTAATCGTTCATATATTGAAGCATTTATGAATGTAGAAGAACAGTTAGAAGATGATGCTGTTACAATTTCCATCCCTATTACACCTCTACTTTATAATCCGCTTGGTATTGTTCACGGAGGTATGATTGCTACACTCATTGATACTGCAATGGGTACTCTAAGCAATGAAGCAGCTCCGTTAGATAAGGTGGCAGTGACTACACAATTAAACATTCATTATTTAGCTGCAATTAAAGGCAACAACCTTACTTGTCATGCAACAATCACTCATAAAGGAAGTCGTATGATGGTCCTCTCTGCAGTCGTTGAAAGAGACGACGGTAAGAAGGTTGCAGCTGCTTCCTCTAACTTTTTTGTTATTGGAAAGTGAACAAAAAAAAGACGTGCACTCATCATACAATGAGTATGCCACGTCTTTATTCTTGTTCCCATTTTTCAATAAAGTTTTGTGTAAAGTGCTTCTTATGAACACCTACACCAATGTGAGTAAATTGTTCGTTCAATAAAGTTTCACGATGCGCACTACTATTTAACCATCCCTCCATTACTGAAGGTGCATCTACATAATTAGCAGCGATATTTTCACCAGCAGATAGATAAGCAACCTCGCCCGCTTTTAGGCGATCTGACAGTTCACCATATTCATCCGACGTATGCGAAAAGGCTTCACTTTCATACATATCCACACTGTGGTTATATGCTACTTCTTGGGTCTGCTCATCTAAGCTAAGCTCATTCACATTATATCTTTCTCTCATTACGTTTGTAATATCAATAATCTGCTGCTCCATTCCTCGATTGATAGCGGCTTCTTCCTCTTCTTCTATATCATTTACGACAAATAACTCGCCCCTATAAACTAATTCATAAGGCCTTAACATCACGAAAGACTCATCATTTAGAAAACGTACACTAGAAAGCGTACCTGTAAATTTATCTAAATAAAGTAATGCATAATAATCGCCAATTCTAATAATTGGTCTCATATTCATGTCCGCTTCTGATAACTCAAAGCGATAAACACTACCTTCGAATTCAATTTCTATATTTGTTTCTGCATATAACGAAGAATAAATTTCTCCTGATGGTTGTCCTATTTTAAAAGGGGTAACATCCACTTCTTCACCTGTGGCATATATGGAAATAACTTTCCCTTCCCATATACCGACTTGTATATATTCATGGTTGCCATTCGGATAAATCCACCATTCATAGCCTTGAAGTGTAGGATCAATCCGTTCCGGTTCACCAAACTCTTTCTTTATATCCGAAGCTTTTGACCCCATTAAAGTAAGCAACCCTTCTTCAGGCATCTCAGCAACCATTGACTCTTCATCCTGTTGATTACCTATCGTCTCATCTTGAGCAACTTCTGTACCCTCATCACTCAACAGCAGTTGATCTTCACTACTAAAATCTAAGTATAACCATATAACGGTAAGAGCCAATATCAGTACAAATACGCGTAATACACTCTTCAGAGAACTTGCACCTCCCATGACTTCTTTTAAACCCGGACACTTCTATTATATCCATGTCATAAACATGAGTATCGTTAAGAATCACATAACTCCCAATCTTTCCAATACAAGAAAAAGTATTTTTTATAACATATGTTTAAATATAGTATATCATCACATAGAAATGGATAATAGCAAGTTGTTTATGAATTAAGAAAACCTTTACAACAACTATAAGTTACGCTTCAATAAAGAAGCTAATTTAAATTGTTTAAAAATCTCGATTTAAAGGTTTATACATCTTATTATACATGGAAATGAACTTTATATCATTAACCTCTATATGTATCATTCTTTTCACTAATTTTTTCATTATACATATATGAAGGATGTTGGGAATACTAGTGTTAGGTGAATATAATGATCCATTTGAAAAAGATTGCAACTTGTCCATTTTTCAACTATTATTAAATTTGAGATGATTCAATATTGGTTCTGTTTACCAATTGTTTTTTTCAGGAGGGATTGATTATTATGAAGCTTGAAAATACGGGTTTAGAAAACAAGCAAGTTGAACTAAAGCGACTAGATGACCTAATGGATTCTTATCAGTTAGTACGTGCAGGACAGTGGGATTATGAAAGAGTTACATACGATCGAAAATTTGAATTAAAAGAAGGAATCTACTATCTTCGTGTATTTGGACATGCAGTCGAAGGGGACGTTGGCGCTAGAAAGGCGACGATTCAATTACTTACTCCTTTATTAGGCAAACATTATTATCCTCATGGAGTAGAATATGGGGATGGCGAACACTTTCCACAATCACTTGTTAAGCAATCTGAAAAGATCCTAACAGACATTAATAATGATTTAGAACAAATACTTAAGTAAGCAAAAAAAACGTGAAGAACAAATCTTCACGTTTTTTCTATCGAGTCGATAGAGCAATGCTCTATTTTCAAAACCACCTTACCAACGCGAAGTCCAGTCAATAATCGAATATCTTCAATAATTTGTTTTTGTAAAATCATCAAATCTGTTAATACTTCTTTATAAGGTCTAATACTTAATCTTACTTCAATTATCACCTGATCATCTAATCGCGTAATAATATCTTCACTACTTCTTCTAATTAACCTTACCTTTTCCTCTGCACCATCCATTTGAAGATAGCGTATATTGGATTCTACAATGGATGAAATGATAAATTTGCGTACTTTTTGTTTTTCCACATCTCGCTTTTCCAATTGCATCATCCATTCATTTCTGAATTCAACCTTATTAAGTAAAGGATATTATAGTTAATGCAGTTTGATCTCATTTTGTTCTGCTATGTTTACAAAAAGTACTCTTTAGACAGTAACCTAAAAACTTCTTGTTTCTTACTATTTGATGGTCTTACTTACTTTATTCTCATTTATTCTTTCTTCATTTACAGTTTTACGTATTACTGTGTCAAGTATTGACATGGAAATACAAGCAAGCAAAAAAAGTCCGAACCTATTCGAATGATACTAGCACTCGAATAAGCTCGGACTTACATGACTTTGGACTTTTTAGAATCCGAATATCGCTTTGATTAATGATGTTGTTTCTCCGCCATGATAAAAAACATATAGTAGTAAATAAACGGCTACCCCCGTAATGGCAGTAGCAAACCAAATAATACTTGTAAAGGGACCGATCTTTCTATGAAGCTTTAACTTATTCTTATATCCCGTATACAAGTTAATGATTCCAAGTACCGCTCCTGATGTGGCCAATGTAATATGAAAGACAAGAAAAAGGGTATAATAAATTTTTATATCATCAGGGCCACCAAATGATGTATTTCCGATAAAGATTGTTCGACTAGCATAAATAATAAAGAATATGATGGCAAAAATGCCAGCTAATGTCATCGATTTTTTATGTGCGTCAATTTTTCTCTTACTAATTTGAACCCAACCAATTGCCACCATAATGGCACTTAACACGATAAAGGTTGTACTGATTGTTGGTAAGACAGGCAATGAATGCTCCATAGTAACTTCCTTTCTCTTATCAAACTTCCTATATGTACTTTATTCTTCATATAATTACATGAAGAAGCTATGCTCATTTTATAAAAGTATTCCTTCTTTTTCAATCATGATTGAATGGTTTTCGTAAAAGTTCTTTAATTGTTCAAAAATGGAGCCTACCTTAGTAGCTAGGTAGGCTCGAGATTTATTCCACTGTTCTTGGGTTCATGAGCTGATTTTCAGCTTCTTTCTCCTCTGACTGTTCTTTGCGATACCATTCAAAAAATACAAGCGCCAAAACATATCCATAAACAATTTCCTGTATAATTTTCATAATAACGCCGCCTAACTGCTGATCATGCAGTAGAGACATACTATTAAACATTTCTGGCCCACTTAAATTTAATCCTGCGAGGGTTCCTGTAGGAACACAGAGAGCTAATGCTTGTCCCCATGCATGTGGATCAGAATACGTTGCATACATCGGTGCGTCTGCAAATATGATCAGTGCACAAGCAGGTGTTAATAGAATACCATCTGCAAAAATATAACCGACTTTTTTTAGCCCACTTATTCTTTGCTGCTCAGGTAACGGCGTGATAAGTGGCCACCACATACATATAGCAAAGAGAAATAAGATGATTGTATAAACTGTATGCAAAGTCATATCTACTTTAATTACATCAAAAATCAATGGGATATGGTAAAAAGAAAATAAGCCATTAAAAAAGATTAAAGCAATTAATGGTTTTGTAAAAAAGCGAAACAATGGTTTTATGATTGGTAAGGCAATAAAGGAACGCCACATCCATTTAGGAATTCCGTAAATAAACAAGATTGGCACAACTAAATAGAGTACACCCATTTGAATCATATGTGCATAAAACATCAAATGTCCCATTAGATCAAGCGGAGATCCCTTAATCAGATATAAGACTAAGATTGCACTGGAAAAGAATAGCGCTTCTTTCTTATGTAATGGTTCACTATTTGCAAAACGGTGGCGAAACTTAACGGTCACTAAAAAATACAAAATTAACAACAAGACCAATGCTAGAAGAAAATACGGACTCCATAATGCTCTAAATCCAAAAATACTAAGTGGCATTCTTACGTCACCTCATTTTATGTAATACTACAGGCCATCATTATTGTTTCTGATATCAATGTCTATTATACGCTTGTCTTAAAGACCGTGGCAACCCACTTTATGGAATCGGTGTCAACATCTTACCTTGATTGTTGTAACTGTCATAAATTTTTAAGAATTGTAGCTCAATTTTGTTATTCATCTATTACATGAATTAATTAGCAATCTATTTTAACCATTTTTAACCCACAAAAAAAACGACTGAAATTTATCAGCCGTTTTTCATTTTACCACCAAATAATTGTCATGAATGCCAGCAGAGTAATGAAAGCTACAAAGACACCTGAATACAGGAACAATGCAGGAGCTTCATGTCCTTTATGGCTCATATGCATGAAATAATATAGTTGGAAGCCTACTTGAACGATTGCTAGTACTAAGATAAACGGAATGGTAAACCATCCGGAAATATCATAGCCAACAGCAATGAAAGCCACAAATGTTAAAAAGATCATCATTGCAAATGAAACAACCTGATATCTCATTTCCTCTGCGCTTTTTCTGCGACGATATTCAATGTCAACTTTTGGGTTACCTGAGTTTAATTCTTCATTTGCCATCAGTTATCCCACCATTCCCATTAAATATACAACCGTAAAGATAAACACCCATACAACATCAATAAAGTGCCAGTATAAACTTGCAACATAAAACTTTGGTGCTGTATAAAGGTCTAATCCACGTTTTGCATTACGTACCATTAATGTAATGATCCATGCAAGACCAAATGCAACGTGACCACCATGGAAGCCTACAAGTGTGTAGAAAGCTGTACCAAATGCTGAACTTGTAAAAGTATGATGGTATTCATGTACATAATGGTTGAATTCATAAACTTCTAAACCAAGGAAAGCTAAACCGAGTAATACGGTAATGCCTAACCATAACTGCATTTTTTTGAAGTTGAAATTCTTCATATGGTACATTGCATAAACACTTGTTAGTGAGCTTGTTAATAACAACATTGTCATAACAAACACTAATGGTATTTCAAAAAGGTCTTTTGCTAAATAATGGTCACTGTTTGGTACACGATCCTTTAATGCTAAATAAGTAGCAAATAAAGTCGCAAATAAAACAGTTTCACCACCAAGAAATAGCCAGAAACCTAAAAATTTATTCTTTCCGTCGAGGGTTTGCTTTTCAGGCGCTGCAGGCCATGTTTCATATGTGAATTTTTCATCTGCCTTCATTATGCCTTACCCCCTTTATCATCATCCATTAATTCCTCTTTATGAATATGATATCCGTGGTCATCTTTCACTGATCTAAAGAACATAGAACCAAAGACAACCAACATGCCGATAATAAGTACTGGGATGCCCCATGAATGTTCATTATGGTACATTGCACCAAATGCCGCGATAAACAATCCTACTGAAATAACAAATGGAACAAATGAATTGTTAGGCATATGGATGTCACCTATTGGCTCAGCAGGAGTCATCTCTTTATTACCTTCCATTTTCTCAATCCAGTAAGCATCTAACCCACGTACAAGCGGAAGCTGTTTAAAGTTATAAAACGGTGGTGGTGATGGTATTGCCCATTCAAGTGTACGTCCGTCACCCCATGGATCGCCACCAACTTTTTTATTCTTCGCAATGGTCATAACCACATTAATTAATAATACGATTGTTGCTACCGCCATAAAGAAGGCACCAACAGTACTTACCAAGTTCGCAGTTTCAAACCCTTGACCTTCGTTAAACGTAAAGATACGACGCGGCATCCCCATTAAACCTAAGAAATGTTGAATAAAGAAGGTTAAATGGAACCCAATTAAAAATAACCAGAATGTTACTTTACCAAGGGCTTCATTCAACATTGTGCCAAACATCTTCGGCCAATATAGATGTAAACCGCCAAGTAATGCGAAGACAACTCCACCAACGATAACATAATGGAAGTGAGCAACAACAAAGTAACTATCATGGTACTGATAATCCTGTGCAGCTGACGCAAGCATAACACCTGTTACTCCACCCATTGTAAAGGTTGGTATAAACGCAATAGCATACAACATTGGGGTTGTAAATTTAATGCTACCGCCCCACATTGTAAAGAGCCAGTTAAATATTTTAATCCCCGTCGGAACAGCGATTGCCATTGTCGCCACAGAGAAAATGGCATTAGCGATCGGACCTAATCCAGTTGTAAACATATGGTGAGCCCATACCATGAAACCTAAAAACCCGATTAACACGGTAGCGAAAACCATTGATGAATAACCAAACAATCTTTTTCTTGAGAAAATCGCAAAGATTTCCGAAAAGATACCAAAAGCTGGTAATACTAAGATATAAACTTCTGGGTGTCCAAAGATCCAGAATAAATGCTCCCAAATAATTGTGTTACCACCCATATCTGGGTTAAAGAAATTTCCTCCAAATAAACGATCAAAAAGCATTAAGAAAAGTGCCACAGTTAGTGGAGGGAATGCAAATAGTATTAATGCTGACGTTACAAACGTTGTCCATGTAAATAACGGCATACGCATATAAGTCATTCCTGGTGCACGCATATTAATAATAGTTACGAGGAAGTTAATCCCTCCTATTAATGTACCCGCACCTGAGATTTGTAATCCTAATACGTAAAAATCTATCCCGTGACCTTCTGACGCAAGTGAAAGGGACGCATAAGAAGTCCAACCAGCATCAGGAGCTCCTCCTAAAAACCACGAAAGGTTTAGGAATACACCACCAAAGAAAAACAACCAGAACCCTAGAGAGTTAAGGAAAGGGAATGCAACATCGCGTGCCCCAATTTGTAGTGGCATAACCGCATTCATAAATGCGAATATCAACGGCATCGCTGCCAAGAAAATCATTGTTGTACCGTGCATAGTGAGTATTTCATTGTATACTCCAGCACTTACAAAATCATTGCCTGGTACGGCTAGCTGGATACGGATAAACATTGCCTCTAGTCCACCGACTAGGAAGAAAAATCCACCAGCAATTAGATAAAGGATGGCAATTTTTTTATGGTCAACAGTTGTTAAGTAATCCCATAAAACGGCGCCAACACCTTTTTTCTGAGCATAGGTACTCACAATTTTACCTCCTTCTTAAACGCAAATCGCCTTATCAATCCTCAACTTTAAGGCCCATTAAGTAATCTGTTAATGCATCGATTTCTTCATCTGAAAGGTCACCATACTGACCTGTCATTTTATTTCCAGGCTTAAATTCTTCTGGATCTTTTATCCAAGCTTTCAGATTCTCTTCTGTATGCTCTAAGTATCCAGCTATATGCGTACGGTCACCAAAAGTTGTCAGGTTAGGACCAACAGCATTTGCTCCTGTAGGCGTAACTGCATGACACCCAATACAGCTTTGATTAAAGATTTCTTGCCCTTGTTCTGCAGACGCAGTTTCAGGTTGAGCTGCTTCTTCCATAGAAGCCAAGTCTTCAGCCCAAGCATCAAAATCATCTTTTGAAATAGCTTTTACTTTAAAGTCCATTAATGCATGTGATGGTCCGCAAAGCTCAGCACATTTCCCATAAAAAATATTACCTACTTCATCAGCTTTTTTACTATCAAATTCTAACCAAAACTTATTCGTATTTTCAGTATTGGTATCAAGCTTACCACCAGCAGCTGGAATCCAGAATGAGTGTTTCACATCTGTTGATAGTAGATTGAAATATACTTTTTCGTCAGTAGGAACCACTAGCTCCTGACTAGTTACGATACCTTGATTCGGATATTCGAACTCCCACCAATAAAGATTCGCTTTAACATTTACCACCGTTACATCTGTTTTCCCCTCTTCATTCTTATCTTCCATAGGAGAAACATCAGCTAAGTCAAACGTAGCTGCAACAGTCGGTACAGCTAAAACTAGAAGTAATAAAATTGGTATAACAGTCCAGATAATCTCTAATTTGTGACTTCCTTCAACTTGTTTAGGGATCTTATCGTCTTTACGACGAAACTTAAACAGTACGATAAGGAAAATGACTGTCACGACAATAATGACACCAACCATAATGAATGTACTCAATAGCATAAGGTCATATTGTGTTTGCGCAACTTCACCCGCTGGTTGTAGTGCCGATATAAATGGCTCACCACAGCCGGCTAGAAATAACGTCGTTACAGCTAACATAAATAGCAGACGCCCTTTTGCAAGCCTTTTCATAGCTTATTCATACCCCTCTTTCGTGAAAATTTCTTTGAGTGCTAAAACTTAATATGGATAAATCTCTCAACAAGAGAGAATCTCCCAACAAATGAAAAATGAGCTACTCCACCAGTAAAATTAAGTAAAGCCCAACACATACTTCTAATCATATTGTTACAAACTTTGGAAAAGGTATTCCTATCTTAGAAAACAACTTTCTTAAAAAGCTTGTCTTCCTTACTATTATGTTCACTTTTTAAATATGTAAGTAATCTCTTTGTGTTTGTTATGTATTTATGAGTAAACATAATATCCAGATTATTAAAAAAATCTTAGACAGATTTCAAGCTATTTTTTCGTTTTCATCCTAT
Organism: Cytobacillus sp. FSL R7-0696; assembly: GCF_038006865.1. NCBI lineage: Bacteria > Bacillati > Bacillota > Bacilli > Caryophanales > Bacillaceae > Cytobacillus > Cytobacillus sp. FSL R7-0696. The sequence continues at coordinate 4,585,610 of NZ_JBBOWA010000001.1, forward strand.
TTCCTTTTAGTATGTGATACTGGAAAGCATTTAATGACAGATTAAAAGTTAAGCACTATCTCCACTATAAAGCAAATTAGTTTACATTACCATATTTGTCATTAAATTCACTAAAGCAGTTAAAATTAATTCCAAATCATTGACAATTCCACACAAAACAAGTGTGATGCATTCACTGTATATTAAATCACATTTTTTAGTTATTTTGTGAAATTTTCTAGAATTAATTATGACTAATTTGTGTCAGAAGTTTGTTTTTCATTATATATTCATCACTTTTCTGAGATAATTAAGTTAATAATTTTTTCATTAAATGATAAATTAAGGTAATCACACAACCTAAGCTTTTTAGAAATATTTACATGACAACTATATTTCTAGCAGACAAAACTTATGTTTTCAAGGGAAATAAGGATGAATACGGAAGAATTTTTATAAGTATTGTAATATTTTGATGAATCCTGTAGTATCAAAAAAGTGAGTATACATAGACGTATTTTTTTCACATTTAGTTCAATTACAACTTATCCGATTTAAACGAAGTAAATAAACATAAATGAACACAATTATTTGGTTATACATTATGACAAATATCAGCATTTAAATGGTATCTATAAGTATAATCACGCGTGGCGTAAAACCTTATATTCTTATAGCCATAGCGCTCATACATACCTATACATTCAGAAGAAGGTGAAAGATTTGCAACGATCATTAAAATGGTTTGCTGTCCTAACAACAATAGGCATGCTACTCATTCTATTAGGTGGGGCATTAGTTACAAAGACAGATTCGGGAGACGGCTGCGGGGCATCATGGCCATTATGTCACGGTGAATTTATCCCAAGCAATATTTCACCCGAATTAATTATTGAGCTCGCGCATAGACTTGTTTCAGGTTCTGTCGGATTTATGGTTCTAATTTTAGCCATTTGGTCATGGAAAAAGATTGGTCATGTAAGAGAAACTAAATTTCTAGCCATTTCATCTGTCATCTTTCTAGTATTGCAAGCACTCATTGGTGCAGCTGCAGTCATGTGGGGACAATCTGATTTTGTGATGGCACTCCATTTCGGTATTTCATTAATATCATTTGCCGCTGTTCTATTACTTACTTTGTTAATTTTCGAAGTGGATAAGAAGTTCCAAGCAGAAAAACTTGTTCTCGATCAACGAATGAAGCGCCACATTATCGGGGTTACACTCTACAGTTATATCGTTGTTTATACAGGTGCGCTTGTACGACATGTAAATGCTAGTCTCGTTTGTATCGATTGGCCATTCTGTAGAAATGACGCCATCGGTCTTCCGCTAAATATGTATGAATGGATTCAGATGGGACATCGTGCAGCAGCTGGTTTCATATTTATTTGGATTACCTATATCATGATACTGGCACTGAAACATTATAAGCATCAGCCAGTCATTTATATCGGCTGGATTATCTCGTTTATTTTAGTCAGTTTACAAGTCATTGCTGGCGCACTAGTTGTAATTACCCAATTAAACTTGTACATTGCGCTCGCCCATGCATTTTTTATTTCTTGCTTGTTTGGGGTGTTAAGCTACTTTATCCTTCTCACAACACGAAGCAAAGCGAATGAATTGACTCAATCAAAGAAAACGGACAATAAAAAAGACAAAAACGTTCCATTATCATAAGTTTTTATTTGATTGAAAGTAAGCAAAAAAACTTTTCCTCTATTTAAGAGGAAAAGTTTTTTTATTATGATCGCGCTAATTCAATTAAAAGATCACCAGTAGCAATCGATTCACCATCAGCTGCATAAATTTCTTTTACCGTACCTGTAAATGGAGCTTGTACAGTTGTTTCCATTTTCATCGCCTCAGTAATCATCAAGTGATCACCTTGATTAACGATGTCCCCCTTGTTTACTACTGCCTTAATAACTGTTCCAGGCATTGTCGCAGCAATATGTGTTTCATTGTGAGGGTCTGCTTTTACTTTCGTTGCAACGGAAGATTTAATACTTTCATCTTTTATCACCACTTCACGAGGTTGTCCATTTAGTTCGAAATAAATCACTCTCGTTCCATCTGCCCGCGCTTGACCAATTGACACTAATTTAACAATAAGCGTTTTTCCTTTTTCAATTTCCACTTCAATTTCTTCACCTAAGTTCATACCGTATAAGAATGTAGGGGTATCAAGAACAGAAACATCACCAAATTGCGTATATGTTTTGTGGTAGTCCATAAATACCTTAGGATAAAGTGCATAGGCAATTGCATCAAAGCTTGTCACTTCTCTACCTAACTCTTTATATAATGTCGCTTTTATTTCTTCAAAATCAACATGTTCTAGCAGCTCTCCAGGTCTAACAGTGATGGCTTCTCTATTTTTCAATATCGCCTTTTGTAAATCTTTAGGGAATCCTTGATACGGTTGTCCTAAATAACCTTCAAACAGCTCGACAACAGAATCAGGGAAGTCTAGTGAAGCACCTTTTTGAATGACCGCTTCTTCATCTAATTGATTTTGTACCATGTATAGAGCCATATCTCCTACAACTTTTGATGACGGTGTAACTTTGACAATATCACCAAACATTTGATTGACGCGGGAATACATCCCTTTTACATCATCCCATTTCTCCCCTAATCCAACTGCTTTTGCCTGTTGTTGTAGGTTACTATATTGCCCTCCAGGCATTTCATGTTGATAAATTTCTGTATGAGGTGCTTTCATACCACTTTCAAATTCTTGATAATATTTACGTACATCTTCCCAATAATAGGATAATTGTTCTAATGCATCCACACTCATCTCAGGTTGTCTTTCTGACCCTTCTAACGCGTAGTATAATGTATTTGCACTAGGTTGTGATGTTAATCCAGCCATCGTACTTAAGGCAACATCAACAATATCAACGCCCGCCTCGATTGCTTTTGCATAAGTGAAAATTCCGTTGCCACTAGTATCATGCGTATGCAAATGAATAGGAATATCTACCGTTTCTTTCAATTCTGAAATGAGCTCATAGGCTGATTGAGGCTTCAATAATCCAGCCATATCCTTAATCCCTAAAATATGAGCACCTTGATGTTCGAGTTCTTTAGCCAACTCTTTATAATACGCTAGATCATATTTCTTTCTTGTTTTATCAGAAATATCACCTGTATAACAAATGGCTGCCTCAGCGATTTTGCCTGTTTGTCTAACAGCATCAATTGCTACCTCCATACCTTTTACCCAGTTTAAACTATCGAAAATTCGGAAGACATCGATACCTGCATGTGCTGACTTTTCTACAAACTCTTGAATAACATTGTCCGCATAGTTTTTATAACCAACAGCATTAGAAGCCCTTAACAACATTTGTAAGAGAATATTTGGCATCTTCTGACGTAATGTTAATAATCTTTCCCAAGGATCTTCTTTCAAAAAGCGATAAGCCACATCAAAAGTCGCACCGCCCCACATCTCTGAAGAAAACATTTGCGGTAGTAGTTTTGCCGTCGGTTCAGCAATATTTTGTAAATCCTTTGTTCGAACTCTTGTCGCTAGTAAGGATTGATGAGCATCTCTAAACGTCGTATCTGTTAATAGAACATTCTTTTGTTCCTTAATCCATGACACAAGCCCTTCTGCACCACGTTCTTCAAGTACTTGCTTTGTACCAGACTGATACTCATTAGGTAAAATAATTTTAGGCATTCTTGGTTGATCAAATGCTGGCTTCTTCTGCTTTTCGATTCCAGGGAAACCATTAACAGTTACATTACCGATGTATGATAGCATTTTTGTTCCACGGTCTTTTCTTTTTGGGAAAATAAACAGTTCCGGTGTACGATCAATAAAAGATGTATCATATTCACCTGTCAAAAAGTTTTTATGTTTAACAACATTCTCTAAAAACGGAATATTGGTTTTTATCCCTCTGATTCTAAATTCTTGTAAATTTCTTACCATTTTTGATGCAGCTTGTTCAAAGGTAATTGCATGAGTTGAAAGTTTCACCAATAAAGAATCATAATGTGGTGTGATTACTGCACCTTGGTAAGCATTACCTGCATCTTGACGAACACCAAACCCTCCACCACTACGATAAGCCATTAGTCTTCCTGTATCAGGCATAAAATTGTTCAAAGGATCTTCTGTCGTTACACGAGATTGAATCGCATATCCCATTGTTTTGATATCTGCTTGATCTGGTATACCAATTTTTTCACTGTGTAATTCATATCCTTCAGCAACTAAAATTTGTGTTTGCACGATATCAATACCAGTTATCATTTCAGTGATTGTATGTTCAACTTGGACACGAGGATTTACTTCAATGAAATAAAACTCTTCTCCTGAAACAAGGAACTCAACTGTTCCAGCATTAATATAATCGACGTTCTTCATTAATTGTACGGCTGCCTCGCAAATACGTCCTCTTAATTCCCCATCTAACGATACACATGGTGCGACTTCGACAACTTTTTGGTGACGTCTTTGTACAGAACAATCCCTTTCAAACAGGTGAATAATATTGCCATGTTGGTCCCCAATGATTTGCACTTCTATATGTTTCGGATTTTGCACGAATTTTTCTACATACACTTCATCATTACCGAACGCCGCTTTCGCTTCAGATTTCGCGCGATTATAGGCTTCTCTCACTTCCTCGCCACTGTTAACTATCCTCATTCCACGACCGCCACCACCAAGCGAGGCTTTAATAATAATTGGGTAGCCGTAATCTCTTCCGAATTGTTCTACTTCTTCAACAGCTTGCACAGGACCATCAGAACCAGGAATAACCGGAATATTCGCACTTTGGGCTTGTGACCTCGCCTTTACTTTATCTCCAAACATATTCAAATGTTTAGATTCAGGCCCAATAAACTTAATACCTTCCTCTTCACATCTTCTAGCAAACTGAATATTTTCTGATAAGAAGCCATAACCAGGATGAATCGCGTCAACTCCGCTATCTTTTGCGATTTTAAGGATACCCTCGATATCGAGGTAAGCATCAATCGGCTTCTTACCTTCACCAACAAGGTATGCTTCATCTGCTTTGTATCTATGATACGACCCTGAGTCTTCCTTTGAATAGATCGCAACTGTACGGATATTTAATTCCGTACAGGCACGAAAAACACGAATGGCAATTTCTCCTCGATTGGCTACTAATACCTTACTAATCTTTTGACCCATAATAACACCCCGTATATTTTTATCGTCTATTATATGTAAAACGACCACTCATACTTGCTGTTGTATTTACTGGTTTGTCAGTCGTTACATCTTGTTCTTCTTTTTCTTTATATTTCTTTTCATAGTTTACAAACATTGATACATTCACTAAAATGCCCATTGAAACCATAAGTACTAATAAGGATGATCCACCATAGCTTATAAAAGGCAAAGGCACCCCAGTTAAAGGAATGACTCCTGATATACCGCCAAGGTTAATAAATGCTTGAATGCCAATCATACTAGAAACACCTATAGCTAATAAACTTCCAAATGCATCTTTACACTTGAGTGCGACGAATATGCCTTTTAGTACGATGAAGCCTAAAGCAAAAAGCACAAACATCACACCAAAAACACCCAGTTCTTCAACGATAACAGCCATAATAAAATCTGTATGAGCTTCTGGTAAGTAGCCCATTTTTTGAATACTTTGTCCTAATCCTAAACCGGTTAATCCACCATTACCAAGGGCGATAAATGCGTTGGACAATTGATATCCCCCTTCAGCTTCAAACGGATGTAGGAAATCGAATCTTGCTAGCCTAGTATCTGTAAAGATTTTATCTCTTAAAATAAGCATGATTGGAACTAAAAAAATAGCACCAATACCAGCTAATTTTAAAAGGTTTTTCATATTCATACCAGAAGATAAAATAATCGCTAGACCAATTAAAAAGATAATTCCTGCCGTTCCATAATCTGGTTCCATCGCAATCAGGCCACAAACGAGAATCAAATAAACAAGCGGTGGTACAACACCCTTATTAAATTCATTAATATACGATTGTTTCTTTGCATAAACAGCAGACAAATAAACAATAACAATAACCTTTACAAACTCCGATGGTTGAATAGAACGGGTACCTAAATCAATCCAGCTTTGTGCGTTATTAACCGCGTTCCCGATAATCGATACAAGTAACAAACCAAAAAATGAAAAGAAGACGATTGGAATGAGAAACTTGTTACTTTTATAAGCTTTATATGGGAATAGGGCAGCAACAATAAACGCAATCGTACCAAGAATTAAATGTGTTCTTTGTTTATCATAAAAGTAGTCACTAGCAACTCCATTATGTTGGACAGCAGTCACCATGCTTGAACTATAGACCATAACCAGTCCAAAAATACATAGTAGACCTAATACAACGATCAATGAATAATCATAAGATTTTAGAATTTTTTTAAACATATGCCTCTTCCTTTATTCTCTTAAGTAGTATATTTATTCTACTATAGCATTGATTTTCCTGCCAAAATAAAGATAAAAAGGAATGTAATTAAAACGTAACGCTTTAAATGATTAGATCATTGTTCTGTATGATTCTTTCTAATGTGACATACTAATTAATATATTTATACATCATATTTATCTTTTTGTCTACTATATATGCTTAATTCGTAGAATCAATTGTATAGATTAGCATAATATTGACTATTATTTTTAAAGCAGCATAACATATATTTTTTCTATTTTTTCTCTATTCTTCTCTTAACCAATTTTTAACAAACAAAAAAACTCAAGCTAATATTCTTAGCTTGAGTTTTTAATATGTTTTATTTTTTTACTGATGCTTCATGTAGAATGGATAATTCTCTCTCAAGTTTATCAAGAATTTCTTTTCCATCTTTATCAGCAATTAATCCAAGTCTCACAGCAAAATCAATTTCACGAGATAAGCCAAACATCTGCGTATCAAGTACTTCTTCGTATAATGGACATTGAGGCATAGTCAAATTATCCATTTGGACTTTGATTAATTTTAATATTTTTTCAGCATCTGCTTGTAATAGAGCATTAGCTCTTTCTTTATGATCAATAACCATTTCAGAAGCCAACTTTCAATCCCCCCGTTTCCGAGCGATTATCCTATCTATAAATTTTAAACTTAAGTGAAAAAAAAAGCAAGGATAATCAGGGGATATCCGCTGATTAAAAAATACTAAAATGATATTCCTCTGCCATAATCTTCAAAATTTCTGCTCCGGCAATACTATTCCCTCTTTCATCTAGTGCAGGAGAGAAAATGCCTATTCCTAACTTCCCTGGCACAACTGCCATTATACCACCCGATACACCACTTTTCGCAGGAATTCCCACTTTGATTGCAAACTCACCTGAAGCATTATACATACCGCAAGTTACCATGAATGTTTTGCATATTCTTGCAATTTCCTCCTCAATTAATATGTTTCCTGATTGCGGATCACGACCATTATTGGCAAATACTGCTGCTATTCTTGACAAATCTAAACAATTCATTTCAATTGCGCATTGTTTCGTATAAATATCAATTAACTCATCGACATCTCCATCAATCACTCCATGTTGTTTCATAAAATAACATAATGAACGATTTAAGTCTGTTGTCTTATATTCCGAATCTGCCACCTCTTTATTGTAACCGATGGCTTTACCCCCTAATAAGCATTGGACAAAGTGGAGAATACGGTGCCATCTCTCATCGGGAGAATTTCCATTTACCATGCTTGTAACCGCCAATGCTCCTGCATTAATCATTGGATTAAGAGGTTTAGAGTGTGAGCTCGTCTCAAGCTTAATCATTGAATTATAAGGATCCCCGGTTGGTTCCATACCTACTTTTTGAAATACATTTGTGTATCCTTGATCAATTAATGCTAGTGCTAGAACAAGCACTTTTGAAATACTTTGTAATGTGAACTTTTGTTCAATATCTCCAGCTGAAACACAAACATCACTACCTCGAGTAATATGAAAGACAGCTGCTGAAACATTTGACTGATCAGCAGCCTTCAAAGCCGGGATATAATCTGCTACTTTACCTTTAGCCACAAGCGGTTTCACTCGTTCAATTATTCCTAACAATTCTTGATCAGTCTGACAACCCATAACTCCCCTACTCTCCTTCAATATTTCCTTATAGTTTAATACATTTAGTAACATTCCATGCGAGTTGAAATGACATTTGCAGTTAAAAGCGTTATACTTTATAAGGAACATTAGATATTAGTGACACAAGCAGGGGGTATGACAAATGAAGGATATCATCCATATTACAGGTAACGTCAAATATACAATTACACTCGATCCAAGTGTATGGATTTTTGATGACCGAAAAATTGACCTTGATACATATTTTGAGAATCAAGAAGAATTACCGAATGAAAAGGAGGAATATACGAAAGCAGCCTCTAAACATTGGGATCGTGAAATAATGGAAGGTGCCGTTTACCCACCAACACTTAAAACAGAAAAGAAATTTGAAAAGGTTCGTGTTTTAACCGGTACTTTTGGGATTCCCTTCTTGCCTTTTCTTACAAATGCTGAGCCAAATAGTGGATCGAGGACAATAGAAGTACATTGTGAGAATGAAACAGTCAGTATCCCTATGACAGAGGCAGAAAACCTCATTCTCGCCTTTTCTTTAAAAGGTAAACCTTTGAAAGAAGATGGTCCAGTGCATATTTATTATAAAGATGGAAGCAATCGCCTACAGCCGATTAAAAACGTACAAGATTTCCATATTATATAAAAAAAAAGACTGAATCGAGAGCAACTATGCTCGTTCAGTCTTTTTTTATATAGAAGTATTTAAGAGTATCCTTATAAGATATCAGCAGCGAGTTGAGCTAGCCCTGACCTTTCACCTTTAATCAATTTGGAATGGCCGGCAATCTTCTGATCTTTAAACTTTTCGACAACGTAAGTAAGACCATTATTATAGGCATCTAAATATGGATGGTCAATTTGTTCAGGATCCCCCATTAAGACAATCTTACTACCCTCACCAACTCTTGTTAAAATCGTTTTTACTTCATGCTTTGTTAAATTTTGTGCCTCGTCAATAATAATAAACTGGTCAGGTATACTTCTCCCTCTTATATAAGAAAGAGCCTCAACCTCAATTGAACCCATACCTGCCAAAATGGCATCTAATTCCCCTGGCTTCTTAACATTAAATAAATATTCAAGATTATCATGAATCGGTTGCATCCATGGCCGTAATTTCTCTTCTTTTTCTCCTGGCAAGAACCCTAAATCTTTACCAACTGGAACAATTGGTCTAGCGACAAGTAACTTTTTGAAATCTCCTAAATCCTCAGTCTGCATTAGGCCTGCAGCTAGCGCGAGTAACGTCTTTCCAGTTCCTGCTTTACCAATTAAAGTAACAAGAGGCAAGTCCCTGCGTAAAAGCAGTTCTAACGCCATCGTTTGTTGTACATTTCTTGGTTTAATTCCCCAAATATGATCATAATCAAAAACAAGTTTTTTCAATTTCCCTTTCGTTTGATCAACAATGCCAAGTGCAGAAGCTGATGAACCAAGCGCATCTTTTAGAATGACAAATTGATTAGGATAGAATGAATGGTTCCCTACTTTATTTAGTGATAATTCTCCTTGACTGTAAAATTCATTCACCATATCTAAATGGAGATATACTTCAAGAAAACCTGTATATATATGATCATTTTCAATCACACGATCGCTTAAAAAATCTTCGCTTAGTAAACCAATAGCATCTGCCTTTACTCTTACAAGCGCATCTTTACTCACAAGAATAACTGGTCTACCACCTTCTTTTGTCTCTTCTTCTAATGAGAGGTTCTTAGCGACAGCCAAAATCCGATTATCGTTCGTTTTCTCAACAAAAATTTCTTGTAGCTGGTGAAAAGAACGATGGTTTAGTTCAATGCGTAAGCTTCCACCATTTTCAAGAAGGATTTGCTCATGCAATTTCCCGGACTGTCTCATACTGTCAATCATTCTTGATACTTGCCTTGCATTCCTCCCAATTTCATCCATATACCTTTTTTTCGAATCTACCTCTTCTAACACCACAGCTGGAATAACGACTTCATTATCCTCAAAAGAATAAATGGAATTTGGATCCTGCAATAAGACATTTGTATCTAACACGTATATTTTACTCAACCCGATGCCTCCCGCCATTAGAAATACATTAGTGCATAAATAGTTCATTGCTTGTTAGTTTCAACATTTTCAATATCAACATGGACAAATCTAACTTTGCTAAAATATATGATTTATCGCATAAAGATAGAAGAACTTTCGCACACTAGTTGTAAACATTTACTTTTTTTAAAGTTTAATCTTGATGGAGGTAGTATAATGAAGTACTTTCACGTTCTACTATCATTATTTATCGTACTCAACTTAACGGGGTGTGGTGCACAAAATAACGCACAATCTTCACAAAATGAGAAAGGTACACCTCATACAGTTAATGTAAAAAATAGTACCATATCTGAACAAGAAGGATTGACTGGACAAGAGACTTCTAAGCACTTAGCCACATTAGCTTCTGATAATCGTCGTGTGAACGATGCAACTGCTGTCGTATTAGGTGACTATTGCATCGTAGGTATTGATATTGATGAAGATGTTGAGCGGTCTGAGGTTGGCTCGATAAAATATGCAGTTGCTGAAAGCTTAAAGCATGACCCCTACGGTGCGAATGCTGTAATTATTGCCGATCCTGATTTATATGCCAGACTTAAGGAAGTAAAAGAGGATGTGGAAAATGGCCATCCGATAAAAGGGGTTTTAAATGAGTTAGCTGATATTTCTGGTCGAATGATGCCAGAAGTACCTGGTGATATCATTGAACCGAATAAATCAGAGGAAACGGAAGAATCAAAAGAACAGCTTAATGAAACAGAATCAAAAAAATTAAATAAACATCAAGAGGAACAATCGAATTATCATAAGTAATTCACGACAGCATCCTTTCATTTCAAAAACAGCTAGTTTATAATAAGGAAAATGCTTGTTTATTAGAAAAGGATGTATATAAATGAAAGTACAATGCGTTATTTGTGATAAAATTGAATCAATTGATAATGAATCTTATGAAGCAAAACGGTTAAGAAACCGACCTATTCACACATATATGTGTGTTGAATGCAATGACAGAATAACTACGAAGACGAATGAAAGAGCAGCTACAGGCAACTTTAAATTGTATAGAAGTAAGCAAGAAGAAGAAGAATGGTAATATAAAATCCCTCCGTTAAAGATAAAACGGAGGGATTTTATATTAGTTAACAAAATGCCATCTTTTTTTCCAACCTTTTGAAATAACCCTGCTTTGAAATAATTGCATTCTCTTCCTCGAAGCTGAAAAAAAGGGAGTCGGCTTGATACGAAAATGAATAAGGTCTTCTATGCCCCATGGTGCCGTTATGACTAATTGATTTTCGCTATCTAACTTTACGCCAATAGCGGTAGCCGTCTCCGGAAATTTTGCAATAGCGTCCTCTGAGGATTGATAAGGCGGCAGGCCATTAACAGAATGCATTCTCGCTTCATTCTTAACTGACCAAGGAATATTTGGTAGTATCTTGTGTAATTTTTCTTCATAGTATTTTTCAATGGTTTCACTCAATTGCTGATTATCATAATAGATGACATCAACATCAGGCAATGGCGTCTTTTCTTGAAAATGATGAAGGGTATCCCATACTTTTGATCGAACAAAACCAGCACAAATCCACCAATCAGGTAAATGAAGTTGTTTAGCGGCTTTTAATATGGCCATCATTTCTTTATCATCTCTAATTAACTGTAAAATATCTCCTTCATTTCGAATCATCTATTTCCTCCCCCTAAGCTTTCTTCAATCCCTTCAATAATCCACTCACCACAACTCGCCAAACCATAGCAAGTTCCATGAAATTGCCTAGCACAATCAATGGGATCATTTTTGAAGTATCTATATCAAATCCAATCAACTTACATATACTTTCGGGTAGTAAGGCTACACCTAGCCCTTTAGCAACTAATTTAAACCCCATTGCTCACTCTTAAAAGGAAGCCTTTGGTGAACTGCAGAACGGATACAATCGACAATAACCTTTTCGATGTAATATAAAGCTTTCAATCGCTAACTCTTGCAGTCGCACTATTTAGTCCCTTTATTTTAACGATAAAGAAGAGAGATGTACATAATTGTACAAAATGCACTATCATTGTCCAGTATCCATATTTCAAAGTGTTTTCCGAAACTATCTTCGAAATATGTTCATGAACGAAATACTCTTCAATCCGGTAGAGCCGTTTTGAACAAATAAAAATGAACCCCTTTCCTCACGTCTCATCTAGATTCGAGCCTGTCACTAACAGAGCTCTAATTCTGAGGCGTTTGAATCTTCTCCTCATCGACCAATCTTTTAAGGCGCACTGTTGCTCTTTGTACTACTATAATATAATAAAAAAACGCCACAATTGTTAATGTCCCCTTTAAGTAGACATTCAAAAAAACCTTCATGTTACCATGAAGGAAAGAATGCTACTTGGAGGGGATTTTTCTATGGCAAAGAAAGGACAAACTTTTAATAGTTATTCGGAAGAGTTTAAACATAATGCCGTCATGAAATATGTGAATGGGTCTAAAAGTTATAAAGCATTGGCAGAGGAACTGGGAATCCGTCACTGCAGCCAGCTTAAAGTGTGGGTTAAGAAATGGAAAGAAGGAGCCCCGTTTGATGAGCGTAAAGGAGTTTCTAATCCTTTAAAAGGCAGGCCTAGGACTAAATTTAAGTCGGTTGAAGAGGAAAGGGATTATTTGAAAGCACAAGTTGAATTTCTAAAAAAGCAGTATCCAAATCTGGTAAAGGAGGAGAAAACCCCAGACGAATGAAATATGAATTGGTGGATGAGTTAAGGGTTACCTATCCGGTCTCCTGGCTGTTGGAGATTGCCTATATCAAACCGGCTAGCTACTACAAATGGAGAAAAAACAATCATAAACGCGAAGCAAAAGTTAGGGATGAACAAGAGATTCGAGAGCACATTTTGGGCATACATTTTATGCATCCCGAATATGGACGACCCCGTATTACAGACGAATTAAATGAAAATGGGTATTTAATTAATCACAAAAAGGTCTACCGATTGATGACGGCAATGAACATACAATCAGTCATCCGAAAAAAGAGAAAACGACATGGTCATAGTCCTTCTAACCTCTTTCCTAACCGTCTGAAAAGGAAGTTCAAGGCGGTAGGACCTAATCAAAAAATGGTAACGGATATCACATTTGTGTCTGTTGGCGAAGAATATTATTATTTATCGGTCATACAGGATCTCTTTAATAACGAAATAGTAAGTTGGGAGCTAGCCCAAAGAAATGATTTGGAACTTGTGTTAAAAACGGTAGAGAAATGGACAAAGAAAAAAGACGTGGCTGGAGCCGTTCTCCATTCGGATCAAGGCTTCCAGTACACGTCAAAAATATACGGCAACCGATTAAAGGATTATGGCATCAAAGGCAGCCACTCTCGCAAAGGAAACTGCCTGGACAATGCCTGTATAGAATCATTCTTTTCACACCTCAAAACCGAGAAGCTGTATATAAGTAAGTGTAAGGGAGAAGAAGAACTAGAGCAAGCTCTTGAGGATTACATTTACCATTACAATTACAAACGAAGACAAAAGAAACTAAAGAAACGCGCGCCGATTGAATATCGACACGCGCTCACTGCTTAGCTTTTTATGTTGTCTACTTGACAGGGGCAAGACCAAATCGGGTGGCGTTTTTTTATTATACCGTGGGGAAGTTTTTGTATTTTTCAGGTTCTGCTAATATTTGTTTTAACATCACTTCTATTAATTCAATCGGATATTTTGTTGATTTACTATCTTCATTATCTCTATAAGAGACATGATAGAATAGATCAGCTTTTTCATATTGGATTTCGTTAATTCCGTGATCATTTTTCAACATTTGTAAAAACATTTCTTCTGTTTCGGTTGCTGCTTCATCCTCTGGTCTCGCATCAGTCACAACTTTAATGGTAAGCCAATTATAAATACTATCATGCACGTTCAATTAAAATCTCCCCCACTCTTCATTATTCCGTGCTGGCTCTTTGTTGTTTCTTTTCTTGATGAAGACGGATTTTATATATTATTAATATGACAGCAGCAACGACAAGTCCTTCTGCAATTGGTAAAAATACCCCTAAGAAAGTTAGCATTGTACATCCCATAAATAAGAACGCATATATAATTATTGATTTTAGTAAAGGAAGCTTTTTAGCAAACCCTAACTTAAAGACAATAATACAGAGTGCAACAATGGTGAGATACAACAACCACATCCCTAGATCTGAATTCTCATGAACTTTATATAGTGCTGCAAAAAAGGAAAGGCGATCTTCAATCATGCTCCAAATCCTCCTTAGTATGTATTAAGGAAGGAGGCAATATGAATTACCTCCTCTTTTTCGAGTGACTATGTGGGCTTAAGCTTCAGCGTATTTTTTCTTTTTAGCTGCTTTTTCTCGTTCGTTTTTATCTAGAATTTTTTTACGAAGACGAATCGATTCAGGTGTAACTTCACAAAGCTCATCATCATTTAAATATTCGAGTGCTTCTTCAAGCGTCATGATTCTAGGCTTTTTAATTGTTGACGTTTGGTCTTTCGTTGCACTACGAACATTCGTTGCATGCTTGACTTTTGTAATATTAACAGCTAGATCATTTTCACGTGTATGTTCACCAACAATCATACCTTCGTAAATTTCTGTGCCAGGCTCTACAAATATTGTACCACGGTCTTCTACCTGCATGATACCATAAGTAGATGCTTTTCCACTCTCCATGGAAACTAGAACGCCTTGTCTTCTTCCACCTACTTGACCTTGCATCATTGGTTGATAGCTGTCAAAAGTATGGTTAATGATTCCGTAACCACGAGTTTGTGTTAAGAATTCAGTTGTATAACCAATTAATCCACGAGCAGGGACATGGAAAATTAATTTCACTTGACCGTTCCCGTTATTAACCATATCTAGCATTTCACCTTTACGCGCACCAATAGATTCCATAATGGCACCAGTATATTCTTCAGGAACATCAATTTGAACGCGTTCAATTGGTTCAGACTTAACACCATCAATTTCTTTTATAATAACAACTGGCTTAGATACTTGGAGTTCGAAGCCTTCACGACGCATATTTTCAATTAAAATCGATAAGTGAAGCTCTCCTCGACCAGATACAGTCCATGCATCAGGAGAATCCGTTTCTTCAACTCTTAAGCTGACATCTGTTTGTAATTGCGCATGCAAACGTTCTTCGATCTTTCTTGCAGTAATATATTTTCCTTCTTTACCAGCAAATGGACTATTGTTCACTTGGAAGGTCATTTGTAATGTTGGTTCATCGATTCGTAATACAGGAAGAGCGTCTTGATTATCTACCGGGCATACTGTTTCCCCGACATTGATATCTTCCATACCAGAGACAGCAATTAAATCTCCTGCTTTTGCTTCTTGTATTTCAAGGCGTTTCAAACCAAAGAAACCAAACATTTTTGTTACACGGAATTGTTTAACAGACCCATCAAGCTTCATTAACGCAACTTGCTCGCCTACTTTCATCGTTCCGCGGAATACACGACCAATCCCAATTCGTCCAACATAATCATTGTAATCTAATAGTGCTACTTGGAATTGTAAAGGTTCTTCACTATTATCAATTGGTGTTGGGATATTATTGACGATTTCTTGATATAAGCATTTCATATCTTCATCTTGTTTTTGTGGATCTAGACTAGCTGTTCCATTAATAGCAGAAGCGTAAACAACAGGGAATTCTAATTGCTCTTCAGTTGCATCTAATTCAATAAATAGATCAATGACTTCATCAATGACTTCTTCAGGACGAGCAAAGTCTCTATCGATTTTATTGACAACGACGATTGGTGTTAAATTTTGCTCTAATGCTTTTTTCAATACAAATCGCGTTTGTGGCATACAACCTTCATAAGCATCGACTACAAGCAATACACCATCAACCATTTTCATAATACGTTCTACTTCCCCACCAAAGTCAGCGTGCCCTGGTGTGTCAAGTATATTAATACGCGTATCTTGATATTTGATAGCTGTATTCTTAGCAAGGATTGTAATTCCACGCTCTCTCTCGATATCGTTGGAATCCATTGCACGTTCTTCTACATGCTCATTTGTACGGAATGTTCCAGACTGCTTTAATAATTGGTCAACCAAAGTTGTTTTACCATGGTCAACGTGGGCGATAATCGCAATATTACGTATATCATCTCTATGTTTCAACTATGTTTCCTCCTAGCTGATTGTGTAAACCTTCTTACTATGTGAAGATATATAATCAGTTTATTTTCTTTTCATTTTTGACTAAAAATCACTGCCTTCATACTATAACTGATACATTATATCACATATATTGTAGAAAACTAACTTCTTTTTGTGTAAAATAAGTTCTGTGGACGATTATGGTATCCAATGTACAAAATTGGAGGTTAGGATTAAATGAAAAATATTAAATGGCCATTATTAGCTTGTGCGATTGCTGCGGCTATATGTATAGGCGGAATTGGTATTGCTATCGGAGAAAGAAGTATTCTTGGATTTCTTCTATGTATCGTAGGTATCGTTGCTGTTATGGGATACGGCTTTACGCTGAAGAAAAAAATGCGAGAAAATGGAGAATTATAAAGGCTAAAATACAACATCAAGTTAGAAAAATGGTGCCGACTACCCTTGAATTGGACAAGCCTGGCACCATTTTTTTATTACCAATTTCCACTATTTAAATACTGCTGAAGAATTTCTTCATGTACACCCGGTCTTGCAACAAATACTGAAGTTTGAGGTGTAATCATCAAGGCTTCCCCTTTTAAATTTGTCGTTTTCCCTCCAACTTCATTGATTAAAATCATGCCGCCACCATAATCCCAAGGAGCGAGTCGCAAACTTATATAAGCATCTAGCCGACCAGAAGCAACATAGGCCATTTCAAGCGCAGCAGAACCATACGATCTTGTTCCTCTCGCATCCTTTACTAATGGAGCAAGGTAACTAGGGTCAATACGCTTGTTACTCGTTACCCAAGTGGCATTGATGCCAATTATTGCATCTTTTACTTCACCCTTAGTCAATGGCTTCAGCTTCATGTCATTCATGTATGCACCCTCACCACTAATCGTATGATACATTTCATCATGTACCACATCATAAATCATCCCGACTTTACCGACTCCCTCATGAAATACCCCAATGGAAATGGCAAAATTTCTTTGTTGGTGAATAAAATTCATGGTGCCATCAATGGGATCAATCACCCAAATAATCCCACCTACATCCGCAAAATCATCACCAAAACCTTCTTCGCTTAAGATTCGATGTGATGGAAAATGGTCATGTATTTTACCAATAAGAAATTGCTCGGTTCCTTTGTCCATATCCGTGACAAGGTCATTGCGATGAGATTTTGTTGCAATGGTTAATTCTTCACTAAATGATGCTTTGATTCTCTCTCCAGCTTCCTTCACCCATGTGGTGGCTAATCTATGTATTTCATTCCAATTAGTCATTTTCATCCTCCACTCTTTATTAAGCGGTATAAAATACCATTAGCTTATCGAAAAAATAGCAATACTTCAAGTGAACAGCTTTAAAAAGCAATAAGCGAACTTAACTGCTTGCTGTTAAGTTCGCTTTAACATCTTTATTCATCACAACTTAAAATGCATTAAGCTTGAGAAGTTCCTGTCTGATTTTTTCAAGCTTTTTCTTTGTAGATTTTACTTCCTCTTCATCTTTCAGTTCTAAAGCTTCAAAAAGTGTTGCTAACTCATAATCCATCTCTAATCGCAATACTGCCGTTCTTTCTTTTTCAAATGTAGCCATTTTGATTGAATTAATTAGCTGCTTCATTAGACAGTGCACCCCTTTTCGTTTTAGTAATTTCACAAGAAAAGTTTTCTGATTATTTTTACTTTTATCATATGAAGCTTCTTTTCACAGTGCAACAAAATTGTACGTTTACCTATGAAGAAGATGATTTTACCCAATTGATTATTATTTTGGTGTACAAAATTGGTTCTCTCTCCCGGTTTTATGCTACAATATGCGACATAGTAAAACGGTTTTAAGGAGTGTTTACATATGACATTTAATGGATTTAAGAAAGAAGATTTCGATGTTTTCACAATTGATGGTTTAGAAGAAAGAATGGAAGCCTTAATTGCAACAGTAAGACCCAAACTTGAAGCACTTGGAGAAACATTTTCCCCTTTTCTCTCTGCGGAAACAGGTGATGAAATGATTCCTCATGTGGCTAAGCATGCGAGAAGGACAAAAAATCCACCAAATGATACTTGGGTCGCTTTCGCCAATAATACAAGAGGCTATAAGATGCTTCCTCACTTTCAGATTGGTCTGTGGGAAACGCATGTATTTGTCTGGTTTGCCATTATTTATGAAGCACCAAATAAAGTTGAGATTGCTGAAAAATTGCAAACCAAAATAGATAAAATCTATGATGATATCCCACAAGACTTCGTTTGGTCATTAGATCACACGAAACCAGAAGTGATCAAACATAGCGACCTTACAAAGGATGAGCTAGAAAACATGTTTGTTCGACTACAGAATGTCAAAAAAGCAGAGTTACTCTGTGGTATAAATATGTCAAAAGAAGAAGCAATGAAACTTTCTGGTTCTGAATTTACTACTTACACAGAGAGTGTTTTTAAAAAAGTTATACCCCTCTATAAAATGTAATAAACCTCTGTAAAGTTTAATCATTTTATAAAAAAAAAGCAGTGAAGACTGGTTCAAACCGTCTCTTACTGCTTTTTCTTATTACATTTTAATTTTACTACTCTCATCTGCTTTTTTTGCCATTTGAACCGTGCGGTAAGAAGAATACCCACTTATTTCTTCAAAATCATTACAAAGGTTTCTCTCTTGTGCTTTGCCCGGTACGATTTCTTTAAAACGACGATAAGCAGCCATGAAATCTTCACGTTGAATTCCTTTTTCGTAAGCTTTTTCGACTGCTTGAAAAAAAGCAATTGCATCTATAATTTCTTCTGTTGACCAATCGCTTTCCATTGGATATTGATACTCCATATAAACACCTCTCACATAGATTACATGCTGATTGTACGGGAGTTAACGAAGAAGAGCAAGCATATGCTAAATTTTAGAATCTAAAAAAACATAGACAAGATTATTTAGTGGATATGCATTTATCTTAGTATGGGAAGAATCCACTCAAATGAATCATTTCATACGAATAATTGAATCCTCTAAAGATGATGGATCGTTAACTATCTATCCTCACGAATGGAGTGCAAAGTTAGCACAATAAAAATTTTTGTTTATCTTTCTATGCAGGAGGAAGGATAAATGCTATAATTCACTTGTTTGTTTGCAAAATTGATTGTTTAAAGAGGTGTGAATTTAATTGTCTCAAACAGAAACACCATTATTTAATGGACTTCTCTCCCACGCAAAACGGGAACCGATTCAATTTCATATTCCTGGACATAAAAAAGGAAGAGGGATGGATCCTGATTTCAGAAACTTTATTGGAGAAAATGCACTTTCGATTGACTTGATAAATATAGGTCCACTAGATGACCTGCATCGCCCATCAGGCATCATAAAAGAAGCACAAGACTTAGCAGCTGAAGCCTTTGGTGCTGACCATACGTTCTTTTCCGTACAAGGTACGAGTGGTGCTATTATGACGATGGTTATGGCTGTTTGTGGTCCTGGAGAAAAAATTATCGTACCAAGAAATGTGCACAAATCTGTCATGTCTGCCATTATCTTTGCTGGCGCAACCCCTATCTTTATCCACCCTGTCGTTGATAAAGAATTAGGTATCTCACACGGTATCACAACTGATGCTGTTGAGAAAGCGTTAGAACAACATCCAGATGCCAAAGGGTTACTTGTTATTAACCCTACTTATTTTGGTATTGCCTGTGACTTAAAGGAAGTTGTTGATTTAGCCCATTCGTACGATATTCCTGTATTAGTAGATGAAGCACATGGTGTTCATATTCATTTTCATGATGAGCTCCCATTGTCTGCCATGCAAGCTGGTGCAGATTTAGCTGCTACGAGCGTCCATAAGCTAGGTGGTTCTATGACACAAAGCTCCATTCTTAATTTAAAGGGTACGAGAGTGTCAGCAAAAAGGGTACAGTCCATTCTTAGCATGCTAACGACTACCTCTACCTCTTATTTGCTTCTTGCCTCATTAGATGTTGCTAGAAAACGTTTAGCCACTGAAGGAAGAGCAATTATCGAGGAAACTATTGAGCTTGCTCAATATATGAGGAAAGAATTAAACGAAATTGAACATATTTATTGTGTAGGAAGAGAAATTCTTGGTACAAATGCAACCTTTAATTACGATCCTACAAAATTAATCATATCTGTGAAAGATTTAGGCATAAGTGGGTTTGATGTAGAAGTATGGTTAAGAGAGCATTACAATATTGAAGTTGAATTATCTGATCTATATAATATTCTCTGTATCATCACGCCTGGTGATGATAGAAGTGATGCGGATCAGCTTATTCATGCCTTGAAAGAGCTATCTAAAGAAAGACACGGAAAAGCAGCGAAAGTAAATCCGCAAGTGTTATTACCCAATATTCCATTATTAGCACTATCTCCTAGAGATGCATTTTATGCTGATAGTGAACTTGTTCCTTTTGATGAATCAGAAGGTAGAATTATTGCTGAATTCATTATGGTTTACCCACCAGGCATTCCTATCTTTACTCCTGGGGAGATTATTACAAAGGAAAACCTTAATTATATCAAAACAAATATGGAAGCTGGACTACCTGTCCAGGGACCAGAAGATTATGATTTTAAATATATTCGAGTAATTAAAGAACATAAAGCGATAAAATAAAACGCGAGATAAATGGTAATTGGCTTAGTTTCACATTTCTATTGCGAATCAAATGACATATTTGATTCGCATTTTTTATGGAAAATTATTATGATAAGAACCCTATAAAAAATGCCATAGATTAAATCTATGGCATTTGCACTCTGTTTATTATAAAGATTAATAGTTTAATATATGATCTATTCTTCAATGTGCATCTTGCTATGCTCATTTTTACATCCACATTGACCGTATAAAACTGACACCTTTTCATCTTCAAAAACTTCAATAGTTTCGTCACATATTTGACAAACGATGGTACCCATTCTTCATCCATCCTTTCATCATTCATTGTAATCGTTTTCATCTTATATATTATAATAATACATACTATTTATCTTATCAAGCCCTTTTTTTAACTAATATCGATAAAATAAGACATACTAAATATCGCAAAAGAAAAAGAAATCAGCATATTAACTGATTTCTTGTACCTTATTAACCTTGATTTATCTACAACCTTACTTATTTAATTCAATCTTAAAAAATTGAATAAGTTCAGCTGTTTGTTCATTACTTTCAATTTGAAAAGCTTTTTGGAGGTAATGGCGATCATCAAGATCTTTTATATCGAGGAGAGTAGAACAACTCGTCTGCAAGCAAACCACAAGGGGTTTTGTAAAGAAAGGGACCGAAAAAATGGCAAAATCGTAGCGAGTAATAGAAGAAGAAAAGCCAACAAATCTGGCATGTACATCCTCTAAATCATCATACATTTGATTTAAAAACTTCATATCCACCCTCCTTTAAATAATTTGAATATTATTATAATTTATCTTTGATTTCTATGCAACATTTTCATTGTCACATATATTTCACTGGTGATAGAATAGATATAGTGTATACCCTTAGGATTTTTGAATGGAGGCTTTTTTAAATGAATGCATATGCATCGATTAAGCTAGTGCCTGCATCCAAGATTGACACAATTACAACAACTGAACTAAAAGATTATTTCCAATATTATAAAGACATCACTGCAAAAACTGGAAATCAGGTGGATTGGGCCTATAGTGAAGCTGCTTTCCCATATGAGATCATTGATTCTAATGAGAAACAAGGAGAACAAATTACTCTTTATTCTGAAAATGAAAGATATCGTGCCATCCTTATTTCTATTCAAAAAGAAAAAATAATGGATAATGATGATATACCGAGGATTCAAACAAATATTTGCTTTACATTGCCTGAAGTAGCAACGTTCGGCGATAAAGGAAAAGCAAATGAATATTGCAAATTTCTCGCTAAAAAACTACAAGCCGAGCTTCATCTATTCAATGGACGAATCATGTACTACTACAAAAGAAAACTACAATGAAAAAATACTTCAGCTAGAGGGGTTATAATCTTCATGCGAAAACCAGTCATAATAACTTTAATCAGTGCACTTATTTTCACATTCATCTCGCCATTTATTTTCAGTAAATATCTCGAAGATGTGCCAGAACCATTAGAACAATCATTTTTGTTTGGGGGGCCATTTCCTTATGCCAAACAGAGCGTAACCGTTTCAGACGATACATCATCCTACCCGCAAGTAATAGAATTCACCTCACCACTTGACGCTGAGACGAGTATCCAATGGGTTCCATTTCTTTTAAATATTTTAAGCTACTTTCTATTATTCTTCTCAATTTACTCCATTACTTCACGATTTATTAATGGACGGGCAACAAGAAAAGAAAAAGAGGATCAGCCTTAAGCTGCCTCTTTTTCTTTTTGTATTTTGTTTGGATCTAGAAACTCATAGCCCTTCTCTTGTATGCCATTAATAATTCCTTCCAATGCTTCATTGGTCCATGAACGATCATGTGTTAATAGAATAGCTCCATTACTCAAATAAGGGTTCTCTACCATGATCTTTTCTAATGCATCTTTTGACTGGTAATCTACTTCCCAATCATACCCAAAAGTCCAATTCATTGGTATCATTTCCTCTTCTTTAGCAATTCTCAAGCTAGTGTCTGTGTTCGCCCCAAACGGAGCTCTGAAAAACTGAGGTCTACTTCCAATGATCTCCTCTACTAAATCATTTAAAGAAATGATTTCCTCTCTTTGCTTTTCTTCTGAAATCTCCGTTAAGTTCTCATGGTGATATGTATGGTTACCAATTGGGAAACCTAAATCAGCAATTTCTTTCAATGTCTTTTTACTTTCTTCACTTTGTAGGAAATGCCCATTGACAAAGAAAATAGCAGGCACTTTTTTTTCACTTAATGTTTTTGCCATTTCCAATGCATGCTTGTCCGGTGCATCATCAATCGTTAACAATACAACTTTATCATTAGCATCTTTTATCGGCTCAACCTTCCATGTTTTTTCATTAACGATATATGATGGTTGGACATCAACTTCTGCCAAATCTTCTTTCTCTTCAGTCACACCTTCATCCTTTTCTTCTTCTTGTGGATTCGTTTCTTCTTCCTGCTCTGTTTCTTCTATCGCTTCATCGTCTTTTGGCTCATTCGTTGTTTCTTTTTCTTCATTACCACATGCTGTAACAACTAAAACAAGACTAAGTAATAAAACGAAAAAACTGTTCTTCATCTCATTCATTCCTCTCAAGCATTTCTTTTGTTAAAAGTTATCTTATTAGATCATCTATGTAGAACATAATGAAATAGAAAAATAAATATACGCTAATACTGATAGAAGTAGCTAATACTGTTCTCATTTTTGAATGTAATAAATGATTACCCAATACCATGGCAAAATAAACAAATATAAGCAGGATGATGACCTTCATACTTAATTTGTCATATCTTGATAACCATTCAACAAATGTGTAACCACTCCATATGATTAACTGTAAAATAACGACCGTGTATAGCCTCATACCCTCACCGTCCTGAAAATTTGCACTTTTATTTCTAACATTGTATGCATGCGAATAGAACGATATTTCCATTGTATCATACAACATATACCAAAAACTTCCGTATTCTTTCCAATTAAGTGAAAAAAGTGCTAATTTCATGTAGAATTTTAGTCGTGTGAGATTTGCTTTAACTTACATCATGAGACATAACATAAGTCACTCTTCAATAATCTTGAATTTTTTATGCATTCCAGGAATTTTACCTTAAACAGCTACTTTTTTGCAAAAAAAAACTGCACCAGCAAATGTAGCAAACATTTGTGGTGCAGTTCATCATATAACAGCGATTTGTAAAATAATTATTTTACAATATGAATAGGTGTCCCTAGAGCAACCTCAGCTGCTTCCATTGTAATCTCACCTAAAGTTGGATGGGCATGAATAGTCATCGCAAGATCTTCTGCAGTCATTCCTGCTTCAATCGCTAAGCCGAGCTCAGCAATCATATCAGATGCATTTGCACCAGCGATTTGCGCACCGATTACTAATCCATCTTCTTTACGCGTAATTAACTTCACATAACCATCTGTGCTATCAAGAGCCAACGCACGGCCATTTGCAGCAAATGGGAACTTAGCAGCTGTATACTCAAGACCTTCCTCTTTTGCTTGGGCTTCTGAATAGCCTACAGTTGCAAGTTCAGGTTCTGAGAATACAACAGCAGGAATGCCAAGATAGTCAATTTCAGACGGTTCACCAGCAATTGCCTCAGCAGCAATTTTACCTTCATATGAAGCTTTATGTGCTAGTTGAGGTCCAGCCACAACATCACCAATAGCAAAAATGCTATTTACATTTGTACGACATTGTTTGTCAACTTCAATTACGCCCTTATCAGTCATTTTCACACCTACTTGCTCAAGGCCAAGTTCATCTGTGTTAGGACGACGACCAACCATAACAAATAAGTAATCAGCTTCTAAAACTTCTTCTTTACCTTTTACTTCATAAGTTACTTTTACACCATTTTCAGTTTCTTCAACTGACTTTGCAGATGCTTTAGTAATAATTTCTGCACCTTTTTTCTTTAAGTTCTTTTTCACAAGTGTTGTCATTTGTTTCTCAAAACCTAGAAGAATATCATCTGCACCTTCTAGAATAGTTACTTGAGAACCAAAGCTTGCGTATGCACCACCAAGCTCGACACCAATTACACCGCCACCAATAACTGCGATTTTTTCTGGAATTTCCTCAAGCGCTAGCGCCCCTGTAGAATTTAATACACGTTTAGAATATTTAAATGCTGGTAGTTCAATTGGTCTTGAACCAGTTGCAATAATCGCATTTTTGAAAGTGTATGTTTGTGCGGAATTGTCATCCATTACACGTAAAGTGTTGGCATCGACAAAGTACGCTTCACCTTTAACAATGTCAATTTTGTTACCTTTAAGTAAGCCTTGAACACCGCCTACTAACTTTTTAACTACGCCAGCTTTAAATTCTTGGACTTTAGAGAAATCAACTTTTACGTTTTCAGCTGTAATACCAATTGATTCTGATTCTTTAGCCGTTTCATAACGGTGACCAGCAGAGATCAATGCTTTAGATGGAATACATCCAACGTTTAAGCATACGCCCCCTACTTCACCTCTTTCTACGATTGTTACTTTTTGTCCTGTTTGTGCGGCACGAATGGCTGCCACATATCCTCCTGGACCTGAACCAATTACTATAGTATCTGTTTCAATTGGGAAATCTCCTACTACCATTTCTTACGCCTCCATTAGCAATAATTCTGGGTCATTTAGTAAACGCTTGATGTGATTTAGTGCATTTTGAGCAGTAGCGCCATCGATGATGCGGTGATCAAAGCTCAATGATAATGCTAGAACTGGTGCTGCGATAATTTCTCCATCTTTGACGATTGCTTTTTCAGCAATTCGACCGATACCTAAAATAGCTACTTCTGGTTGGTTAATAAGTGGTGTAAACCATTGACCACCAGCAGAGCCGATATTTGTTATCGTACAAGAAGCACCTTTCATTTCGCTTCCTGAAAGTTTTCCATCTCTTGCTTTTGTAGCTAATTCATTTATCTCATTTGACGTAGTGAATATTGATTTACGGTCAGCATCTTTAACCACTGGTACAAGTAACCCTCTATCAGTATCAGCAGCGATACCAATATTGTAATAATGCTTGTGAACGATTTCTCCCGCTTCTTCATCTAGTGAAGTGTTAAGGACTGGATATTCACGTAATGCACTTGTTAATGCTTTTACTACATAAGGTAAGAAGGTTAATTTAATTCCTTTTTCTGCGGCAACTTCTTTGAACTTCTTACGATGAGCAACTAATTTTGTTACATCGATTTCGTCCATTAATGTCACATGCGGAGCCGTTTGCTTCGTCTTAACCATTGCTTTAGCAATCGCTTTTCGAATACCACTCATTTTTTCACGTGTTTCAGGATAGCTTCCTTCAGGAATAGACTGAGTTTGGGATTTCTCCTCTTCCTTACTTTCAACCGAAGCGTCTTGTTGTTGAGGCTCAGTGTCAGCTTGTTGCTCATTTCCACCTTCTAAGAATAGATTAATATCCTCTTTTACCACACGTCCATTTTTTCCGCTACCGCTTACTTGTTGAATATCTACACCTTTTTCTCTTGCATACTTACGTACTGAAGGCATAGCAATAACACGCTGATTAGAGTCAGTGTTTGTTTCAGAGATAACTTTTCCTTCTTTTTTGTCTTCATCTTTAGGAGCTGTTTTCTCTTTTTCTACACTTTCTCCTTCTTCAGCAGTTCCTTGAACTTGAGATTCTGTTTCTTTCTTTTCCTCAGACTCTTCTTCTTCATGGTCACCTTTAAACTTTAAGTCTTCATAACCAGGTGCATCGAAGCTAATAAGTACTTGTCCAACAGTGGCTACGCTACCTTCTTCTACGTGAATCTCTTCTACTTTCCCTTTTACAGGAGAAGGTATTTCAACTACCGCTTTATCATTTTGAACTTCACAAAGAACATCATCTTCTTGAACTTCATCACCAGCTTTTACAAACCATTTGACGATTTCGCCTTCATGGATACCTTCACCGATATCAGGCAATCTAAATTGAAATGCCAATTAAATTCACCATCCTATTGTATCATAGTTATTAAAGAAATTAGGGGTCACGTTCCCTATTTTATTTAAAATTCAATTACTTTTTTTGCAGTTTGAATAATGTCTTTATAGTTCGGCAACCATACTGTTTCCGCTTGTGGAAAAGCAAACACAGTATCAGGTGCTGCTACACGTAATACAGGTGCCTCTAAGCTAAGAATCGCACGGTCGTTAATTTCAGCCACAACATTTGCTGCAACACCAGCTTGTTTTTGTGCTTCTTGCACAACAATTGCTCTGTTTGTTTTCTCAACTGAAGAAATAATTGTTTCAATATCAATTGGGCTAACTGTTCGAAGGTCAATCACTTCTGCTGAATGTCCTTCTTTTTCTAATTCGTCAGCCGCCTTTAATGCTTCATGCACCATTGCACCATAAGTAACAATTGATATGTCATTACCTTCACGTTTCACTTCAGCTTTACCTAGAGGAATTGTATATTCTTCTTCAGGCACTTCTTGGCGGAATGAACGATATAATTTCATATGCTCCAAGAAAATAACAGGATCATTATCTCGAATCGCAGAAATTAAAAGACCTTTTGCATCATATGGAGAAGAAGGAATAACGACCTTTAGACCAGGTTGTTGAGCCACCAATCCTTCTAAACTATCAGCATGCATTTCTGGTGTGTGTACACCGCCACCAAATGGTGAACGAATAGTAACAGGGGCATTATATCTTCCTCCAGAACGATAGCGCATACGAGCAAGCTGTCCGGAAATACTATCCATTACTTCATAAACAAATCCAAAGAATTGAATTTCAGGAACTGGGCGATAGCCTTGTAAACCAAGTCCGACTGCAAGACCGCCAATTCCAGATTCCGCTAGTGGTGTATCAAACACACGCTCTTCGCCGAATTCTTTTTGAAGACCTTCAGTAGCACGGAACACTCCACCGTTTACGCCTACGTCTTCTCCAAATACTAATACATTCGGGTCATTCTTAAGTTCTGTACGAAGTGCATCAGTGATTGCTTGGATCATTGTCATTTGCGCCATGGCTTACTTCGACTCCTTCTCTTTATAAATTTCATATTGTTCTTTAAGGTGATAAGGCATTTCTTCATACATAATATTGATTAAGTCAGTTACTTTTTGTTTTGGTGTGTTATCAGCTTCTTTAATAGCCACTTTTATATCTTCTTTTGCTTTTTCAATGACCTCGTTTTCCATATCTTCATTCCATAATTTCTTGCCTTCTAGGAATTTACGGAAGCGAACAAGTGGATCTTTCTTTTCCCATTCATTATCGAGATCACTTGTTCTGTAACGCGTCGGGTCATCGCCAGCCATTGTGTGAGGACCGTAACGATAAGTTAATGTCTCAATTAATGTTGGTCCTTCTCCATTAATAGCGCGCTCACGTGCTTCACTAACAGCAGCATAAACAGCTAGAGCATCCATACCATCAACTTGAATACCAGGAATTCCTGCAGCAACAGCTTTTTGTGCAATTGTTTTAGCAGCAGATTGCTTCTCTACAGGTGTTGAAATGGCAAAGCGATTGTTTTGAACAATGAAAATAGCAGGTGCTTTGAAGGCACCAGCAAAGTTAATTCCTTCATAGAAATCACCTTGTGAAGCTCCACCATCACCAGTATAAGTAATCGCTACTTTCTTTTCGCCACGTTTCTTAATACCTAATGCTACTCCTGCAGTTTGAATGTATTGTGCACCAATAATAATTTGTGGTGCAATCACGTGGACGTCCTCTGGGATGTTTCCACCTTCAAAATGACCTCTAGACCATAAGAATGCTTGAGCAAGCGGAAGGCCATGCCAAATGATTTGAGGGACATCTCTATATCCAGGTAAAATAAAATCTTCTTTCTCTAAAGCAAATTGTGAAGCCAGTTGAGATGCTTCTTGTCCAGCAGTTGGCGCATAAAAGCCCAGTCTACCTTGTCTATTTAAAGAAATGGAACGTTGGTCAAGAATACGTGTGTACACCATCCGTTTCATTAGTTCTTGTAATTGCTCATCTTTTAGATCTGGCATTGCTGATTCATTAACAACTTTACCTTCTTCATCTAAAATTTGCAGTGTTTCAAATTGATCTTCTACTTTTTCAAGTTGCTTCTTTACATCTAAACTAGCCTTTTTCGTTTTTGAAGCCATAAAAAGTCACCCTTTCTTATTTTAAAAACGCTTAATTGATTATCAAATGGAGAATATCACGTTTATATTTGTCTGATGACAACACATAGTATAGTTTTCCACAAATACCAACAAAAAAAACGTCTTTATTATTATAACTTCTTTTCTTCAAACTGTACTAGTTGTATCACAAAAATGAATGACACACTTTTCTTCGTTTGCATTTATTTTAATATAAGGTTTTTCATTCGTCAATTGTGAAAACCTTTATTTTTTTGGTTTTAAATCATTTTAAATAATAATGAATGAAAATTTAAAACTTTAACTGTCTTAATCTGTACTATATAAAAGAGTAGTATTATCCATCTGTTATAATAAAGGTAATATTCATAAAAAGAGATATAATTAGACTATTTTCATTATTTTATAACCCGCTTTTTCGAAACTTTCCAGTATACTAGTCTGAATAAACTCTGCCAAAATCTTTGAGCACATAGTTATCTCCGTCACAAAAAAAGATCTTAACTTATAATTTTTTATTAATCAAAAGTTCAATCACTTTTTTAAAGGAAAATCATTATATAAACAAACAACGAGCAAATCCAGATAATTGAATTTGCTCGTTTACATATACTCTTTTAATCGTATACTATTCTTTTTTCTCTTCCATTTCTATGCCAGCATCCTTATAAAACGCAAGCTTCTTATCATTATATTCTTTCGTTTTTTCATTAAATGTTTCATTATTTTCTACAATCTTCTCATATGATTGATTAATTTTCTCAATTTGGGATTCAAGCTGTTCTAATGTAACATCTTCTTTTTTAAATAGCTCATACAATTCAATGTCCATTTCAGTTGAATTCATATAATGATTGTATAATTCACTGTGTACATCATAACGCTGCATCATAACATCGTATAATTCCTCAGCTGACTTTTTTAAATTTTCATCTTCAATTTTACTCATTTGCTTCTCCGTTTTTTCGAACTCTTTTTGCGAAGCATTAATGCTACCTTCTTCTTTTTTCATTAATTCTTGTCGTTCATTAACAAGTTCAATCGCTTCATTTGAAAGTTCTTTAATTTGATCGAATTCTTTCATACTTAAAGCAATAATTTGATCATAAATTTCTTTTTCTTTTTTCTCAATTTCTACAAGAGGCTCCTGTTGATTTTTGAATTCTTGTTCAGCTTGAGCAACTTCCTCTAACGTATTGAGCATCTCTTCTTTTGGACTTTGACTGCAACCACCTAGGAATACGATACTTGCGACCATTGTTAGTCCAATGAGTTTTACTTTCTTATACATCCTATCCCTCCACTTAATTCGTCTAGACCATTATGTATCTCTCTTTGCATAAACTTGTCTAATTTATAAAAATTTTGTCGTTTATCACTTCTACTATATCGATACTTTAAACATTTTACAATTATTAACTAGTACTATATATATTCTTGTTATTTTCAACTATGCTTTAGGCGCTGGCCCATACAATTTGCTTTTCTTGGTCATAGCCTATACTAATCGTCCGCTAAGGATGAAAATGAAAAATGCTGGAGGTATAAACTATGTCTGGATACGGATACGGTAATGCTGGTTGTGGAAACGGTTGTGGTGGAAGTGGATTTGCTTTAATTATCGTTCTCTTTATTTTATTGATTATCGTAGGGGCAGCTCTTTGGAACTAGTATTTGGAGGGTGTAGATAATATCTACACCTTTACATAGAGAATATGTCAATGATTAGATTAACTTTTTCAATTTTGTTTGGTAAACTTATTTCATTACCTTGTCGATTGAAAAGAGAGGGAACATAAGACACCCTTATTTCACTAAAACTTTTCAATAGATCCTAAAAAATACAAAAACATGATATTTACCTTTTCAAGGAGTGTTGAGATTTTGTTAACGATGAATGATATTGTCCGAGATGGTCATCCTGTGTTAAGGAAAGTAGCCGAAGAGGTTATTTTACCAGCTTCTTCAGAGGACAAGAAACTATTAAACGATTTGATGATGTATGTACAAAATAGTCAAAACCCTGCCATTGCGGAGCAATATGGATTAAGGCCAGGAATAGGGTTAGCAGCTCCACAAATAAATGTATCAAAAAGAATGATTGCCGTTCATTGTTCGGATGAAAAAAACAACTTAATCAGTTACGCACTCTTCAACCCCAAAATTATTAGCCATTCAGTTGAGAAGGCATATTTAACAGCTGGAGAAGGCTGTCTTTCAGTGGATGAGGCGATTGAAGGGTTTGTTCCAAGGTATGCACGAGTTACAGTTAAAGGGTATAACATTGACAATGAAGAAGTTAAAATAAGATTAAAAGGGTTACCTGCTATTTGTTTTCAACATGAAATTGATCATTTAAACGGTGTGATGTTCTATGACCATATAAATCAACAAGACCCTTTCAAACCAATTGAAAATGCTATTGCGATAGAAAGAATGTAAAGTTCTTAAGTAATGGAGGAGAGTATAATTACTCCCTCCATTTTAATCTTTACCCAGGCTTTCGTTATATTAATTCCAGCCTTCTTAACCCCTTCCATATCCCATCTTCGTCTACATGTTCAGTCACCATATTTGCGACTTTTTTAACTTCTGGAAAAGCGTTTCCCATAGCAACACCGACACCACTAGCCTCAAGCATTTCAATATCATTTAAACCATCACCAAAAGCGTATACATCTTCCATGCTGATGTTTAGTCTCTTAATCATTTCTTTTATTCCTTCTGCTTTCGTTCCTCCAGATGGGACAACATCAGTAGATACACGATGCCATCTTACAAAGCCAAAATCGTCATAAACATCTAAATATAGGCTTTCATCCTCATGTTTACAGAAAACAAGTGCCTGATAAATCTCTTTCTTTTCATAGAAAATAGCATCTTCTTCAGGGTGTGGAAAATCAAGGCTATCCATACTTTCTTGAATATATGGATGATGAGAAACAGATGATTTCATTGTCTCTTCATTTAAATAGACCATCGGATGACCATTTTTATGTGTATGTTTCTCTAATTGTCTTAACTGGACCTTATTTAAGGGGTTTTTATAGATGACGTTCCCTTCAAACACAACATATTGACCGTTAAAACTAACAAAAGACTCAATATCTAATTGCTCTCTAATATGCTTAAACATAAATGGAGCTCTTCCTGTAGCAATCGCTACATAAATGCCATTTTCCTGTAACTGCTTGACCGCTTTTTTTGTTGAATCAGGTATAACATTATCTTTATTGAGCAAAGTTCCGTCTATATCAAAAAATACAATTTTCATTTTATAACTCCTTTTTTCTACCTACATGATAAATGATTTCTGTTCATTACGATTCCCACCACTAAAACCATATAACCTTCTTGTTTAAGATGTCAAACAACTACAGATCAATAACATTTTTTACTAAAACTCTAACCGAAGGCTTTACTTTACACGCATATCGTATACAATAGGATTAAGGGAATTGAATCGAAAAGTGTTTAAAGTATGACAAATAGTAGTGAAAACGGATTTTGAGCCCTTCAAACTTGCGAAGGGCTCCTTCATTATTGTAAATTTATAATCAATACACTTAATTACATACATGACATACAGAAATGAAATGGCAATTCGTGAAATAAAAAGTCACTGTTTTAGACATAAATAAGAATGGGCATGATGATGAAAGCCACTAGACTGATTTAATTTTATTATACAATTAACGCTTTAACTAAGTAAATACATTAGATTGTGTTAAGAAATCCAACAATGTTAAGTATATAAGACCAATATTTGGCTTAGTCTATAAATTATTTAAACATACGATTTAAAGTCGAGTAAGTAATGCTAAACATTGATTCTTAAAAAAGGTCTTTGTTACCCCTGGTAGGTAACCATACTAAAAATAAATAATGAGTCAATGTATGAGCAGCCTTTTTTCCTTAATATACTTACATGTAACGATCTCTTATCCTATATCTCATGTTACTTTTTAAAAAATATAGATAAAGACTACGGAATAAGGAGAGATACCCTATGTTATTTAAAGTTTACTATCAAGAGTCCGCGAAAGAAGTGCCTGTACGTGAGCACACAAAAACCGTGTATGTAGAAGGTAAAAATGAAAGGGACGTGCGAACTAAACTAAAAACGCGTCCAATCAATATTGAGTTTGTTACAGCAGTTGAAGGTGACTACTTAGCTTATGAGCAAGATCATCAAGATTTTAAAGTATTGGAGATTGAATAATTTATGAAATTTGTTAAAAATGACCAGACTGCTGTATTCGCTCTTGGTGGTCTTGGAGAGATCGGAAAAAATACGTATGCAGTACAATTCCAAGATGAGATTATCCTAATTGATGCGGGAATTAAATTTCCGGAAGATGAATTATTAGGGATTGACTATGTTATTCCTGATTACACTTATTTACAAAAGAATGAAGATAAGATTAAAGGTTTGTTTATTACGCACGGACACGAGGACCATATCGGCGGGATTCCGTATTTATTAAAAACGATAAATATCCCCATTTATGGTGGAAAACTAGCACTAGGCTTATTAAAAAATAAGCTTGAAGAACATGGTTTACTAAGACAGACGAAGTTATATGAGATTCAGGAAGATGATATCATTAAATTTAGAAAAACTTCTGTGACATTCTTTAGAACAACGCATAGTATCCCTGATTCTTATGGGATTGTTGTAAAAACTCCTCCAGGTCAAGTCGTTCATACTGGAGACTTTAAATTTGATTTTACGCCAGTTGGTGAACCTGCTAATTTAACTAAAATCGCTGAAATTGGTAAAGAAGGTGTCCTTTGCTTACTTTCAGAT
Source organism: Cytobacillus sp. FSL R7-0696 (assembly GCF_038006865.1). NCBI lineage: Bacteria > Bacillati > Bacillota > Bacilli > Caryophanales > Bacillaceae > Cytobacillus > Cytobacillus sp. FSL R7-0696. Next base: position 4,619,494 of record NZ_JBBOWA010000001.1, read on the forward strand.
AGTACAAATAGTGAAATTCCTGAATTTACGATGTCTGAAAGAAAAGTCGGAGATAGCATTCATGATATTTTCCGTAAAGTAGAGGGTAGAATTATCTTTGCTACCTTTGCTTCGAACATTCATCGTCTTCAGCAAGTAACAGAAGCAGCTGTAAGGAACGGAAGAAAGGTCGCAGTGTTTGGAAGAAGTATGGAAGCTGCAATTAATATTGGTCAAGAACTTGGTTATATTACTGCACCAAAAGATACATTTATTGATGCACAGCAAATTAATCGTCTCCCTGCTAACCAAGTCACTATCCTTTGTACGGGAAGTCAAGGCGAACCGATGGCAGCACTTTCAAGAATCGCAAATGGTACACATCGCCAAATACAGATTCACCCGGGTGATACTGTTGTCTTTTCTTCTTCACCAATACCTGGTAATACGATTAGTGTAAGTAGAACGATTGATCGTCTCTCACGTGCTGGTGCTGAAGTGATTTATGGTAAATTAAATAATATTCACACATCAGGACATGGTGGACAAGAAGAGCAAAAGCTTATGTTAAGATTAATCAAACCAAAGTTCTTCATGCCGATACACGGTGAATATCGCATGCAAAAAATGCACGCTGGCCTAGCTATAGATTGTGGTGTGAATGAAGAAGATATCTTTATCATGGACAATGGTGATGTGCTAGCCCTCAGTGATCAGACTGCTCAAGTTGCAGGGAAAATCCCATCAGGTAATGTGTATATCGATGGTAATGGTATTGGCGATATAGGAAATATTGTTTTACGTGACCGCCGCATTCTATCAGAAGAAGGACTAGTTGTGGTTGTTGTTAGTATTAACATGAAAGAGTTTAAGATTTCTGCTGGCCCAGACTTAATTTCTAGAGGATTTGTATACATGAGAGAATCTGGAGACCTTATCAATGATGCACAATCCTTAATCGCTAAACATTTGAATAAAGTGATGGAAAGAAAAACAACACAATGGTCTGAGATTAAAAACGAAATTACAGATACACTTGCTCCGTTCTTATATGAAAAAACAAAACGCCGTCCAATGATACTACCTATCATTATGGAAGTATGATAAAAAGCATTCGAGTTTACCTCGAATGCTTTTTTTTAACTTAACATCTTTTTCTCTAAACGATTAATATCATTATCTGCCCCAATAACAATAAGTACATCTTTATATTGTATAATTTCCGTAGCTTGTGGCGAGACAATAATACTTGACCTGCGTTTGATTGCTACTATATTCACACCATACTTTGCTCTTATATCCAAATCAATAATCGAATGACCGCCAATTCTTTCATTTGCTTCAATTTCAACGATGCTATGCTCATCAGATAACTCTAAATAATCAAGTATACTATTGGAGGCTAACTTATGAGCAATCCTAATCCCCATATCTCTCTCAGGGTGCACAATGACGTCTGCCCCTATTTTACTTAATACTTTGCCATGATAATCATTTTGAGCTTTAACAGTTACTTTTTTAACGCCATTTTCTTTTAACATCAATGTTGTCAATATACTTGCTTGAATATCGTCTCCGATGGCTACAATTACGTGATCGAAGTTACGCAAACCCAGACTTTTAATGACAGCATCATCCGTTGTATCACCTACTACTGCGTGAGAGGCAATAACTGAAAACTCATTCACTCTTGCCTCATTCGAATCAATCGCCATTACTTCCATCCCTTGTTCCGTTAGCTCTTTACAAATACTACCACCAAATCTACCTAAACCAATGACAACAAAGTTTTTTCTCATAAGTAAACCTCCGAATTATCACCTATTAACGAACATTATTCTACCACATTTATGAATGGAAAAGCCATAAATGTAGTGATTCATTTTATCTTTTCAATTCCAATAGAAAAAAAGCTGAGATTAATGAATCTCAGCTTTTAAGCTACCCTTTATTCAGATTTCTCCATTTCATCCAACACACGATTAACGCGCTTTGTTAACATTTTCATTCCACTACCACCTGCTTGGAAGTGACGAAGGACACCCTCTTTATCAAATACATAATAAGCAGGGACATATTGATTTTCAAAGGCATCATTCAATTTATGTTCACTATCAACATAAATTGGTTGTGTGATATCGTGTTCTGCTGCCACTTTCTTGATTTCTTCTAAATCTAAATCATCTTCAGACCTTGGCATATGAACAGCAATCACATTTAACTTTTCACTATATTCATCTCTAAATTGATTCACTTGAGGCATGGCTTCTTTACATAGATGACAACTGATAGACCAAAAATGAATAAGTGTTGGCTTTTCACCAATAAGCTCCTCTTTTGTCACTTGTCCATTTAACCATTCTGTTGCTCCTGTTAATTCAGGCATTGGCGCACGTAATTTCATATAGTCAATCTCCCTTCATGATAGATAACTCTGAAGAAAAGAGACCTAACAAACGAATGTTAGGCCTCTTTTCTTATGTAACCCAACAATAGGGTTATAAGACTCTAATGAATTATAGAGTTTTTTGACCTGGTTTCCAGTTAGCTGGGCAAAGGCCACCCGTTTGAAGTGCTTGAAGCACACGTAGGGTTTCATCAACGTCACGGCCAATGTTGTTATGGTTTACTACTGAATACATTAGCTCTCCTTCAGGGTTAATGATATATAGCCCACGAAGTGCTACACCTTCTTCTTCAATTAAGACACCATAGTCACGTGATACAACATGGTTTGTATCCGCAGCTAATGGATAGTTAAGATCACCAAGTCCATTTTCTTTACGATCAGTATTAATCCATGCTAAATGAGTGTGAATAGTATCTGTTGATACACCAATTACTTCTGCATCAAGATCTTCGAATTCATCATAGCGATCTGACATTGCAGTAATTTCAGTTGGGCAAACAAAAGTGAAATCCATTGGATAAAAGAAAAGAACTGTCCATTTATCATTCTTCATATTTTCTTCAAGACTTACTTTACCAAATTCCTTATTAGCCAATACAGCGTCCATTTCAAATCTTGGTGCTTGTTTTCCTACCATACGTTCTGCCATGATTAATTCCCTCCAGTAATTATGTACTAAACAAGAATTGATATGTATATTCTCATTTGCAACTTGTTCATCGATAATAATTATACATTTCTTCTTGATAATAGTCAAGGTAAATTAAAATGAATTTAAATTAGGATTTATTCTAAATTATTCAATTTATTATCTATATTATTATATTATCAAAAAGAGCTAAGTGATGAAAATAATTGAGCGTGCGCTCGATTGATATGAAGTGATTACGCCCTATTCCCTTTATAGTTCAAGTAATCAACGATATAGTTAATCGCTAAATTAATTGCTCCCTCATCTGGCTTAAGACGTGCATGGTGTAAACCAAATGGAGAATTAACTCCTAGCCAGAACATAAAACCGGGAATTTCACGTAGCATATATCCAAAGTCTTCACCTGTCATCGCTTCTTTACAAATAAATAAGTTTGCCTCTTTATGGCCTTCTGTGAATTGCATGAGATCGGCTGTTAACACTTCATCATTGTATACTTGATAATAATTACTTCCATAATCGATGGTTGTTTGACATTCATAGCCCACTTCTACTCCTTGTACAAGCGCCTCAATTCTTTGTTTTACTCTGTTCATCGATGTTGGTGAGAGCGTTCTGATCGTTCCCTCTATTCTTGCATTTTCAGCAATAATATTTTGTACTGTACCACCAGTGATTTTTCCTACTGTTACAACAGCACTATCAAGAGGGTCAATGTTTCTTGAAACAATGGTCTGAAGTTGATTAACTAAAGAGCATGCTGCTACGACCATATCTATTGTTTGATGAGGGTAGGCTGCATGACCACCTTTGCCTTTTAAATCGATAAACAATTCTGACGTATTAGCAAACAACAGCCCTTCTTTCACAGCGATTGTACCAACAGGGTATTCGGGTGCAATATGCAAAGCGAAAATCATGTCAGGTTTCCATTGTTGAAATTCTGCTGATTCTAACAATGGCTTGGCTCCACCTGGTCCTTCTTCAGCAGGTTGAAAAATAAATACCATATCATCATTAATTGGATGATTGACGATATTAGTTAATACACCAAGTGCGATTGCCATATGAAAGTCGTGACCACAGGCATGCATATTTCCTTTATGCGTGGATTGGAAAGGATAGTCTGTTTCTTCATCAATTGGCAGGCCATCTATATCTGCCCTGTAACCAATCGTTTTGGAAGGATTGAAGCCCTTAATCCTTAAGATAATACCAGTTTTCCACGTTTTTACTTCCATTCGCGTTTGATCCAATGAGGCAATATATTCTAATAAATATTTCTGGGTTTTCACTTCTTGAAATCCTAGTTCCGGTATCTTATGCAAGTCTCGGCGTATTCTTACAAATTGATTATCAATCAACTACTATTCTCCTCCATATACAAAAGCGTGGAAATAAACTTCCACGCTTTTTCTATATTCATTTTACCTTATGATTAAAGTTGACGAAGTTCTTGCTTAATTTCTGTTTTTGATTTTGTTTTATCATCAATTTGTTTGATGACCTTTGCTGGTGTACCAGCTACAACTGTATTAGGTGCTACATCATCAATGACAATTGCACCCGCTGCAACAACAGCACCTTTACCAACTGTTACGCCTTCTAAAATAACTGCATTTGCCCCAATTACTACGTCATCTTCAACAATAACTGGTTTTGCAGAAGGGGGTTCAATGACACCTGCTAATACGGAACCTGCACCAATGTGGCAGTTTTTACCGACAGTTGCTCGTCCACCAAGGACGACATTCATATCAATCATTGTTCCTTCTCCGATAGCAGCACCGATATTAATAGAAGCCCCCATCATAATGACAACATTGTCGCCAATTTCAACTTGATCACGAATAATTGCACCTGGTTCAATACGTGCTTTAATGTTTTTCATATCTAATAATGGAATAGCAGAATTACGGCGATCATTTTCGATTACATAATCTTCAATTTTCGCTTCATTATTTTTAATTGCTTGTTCAATTTCAGCCCATTCACCGAAAACGACACCACTTTGACCATTCAGAAAAGATTGACTTGAGCTTCCAAAATCGATATTCTCTAAATCACCTTTAATATAGACTTTTACAGGTGTAGATTTAGTACTATTTTGAATAAAAGAAATGATTTCATTTGCATCCATCATTTTCATTGTAATTCCTCCTTTGATGTTCATATATGTATAAACTAACTAGAATTAATTTAACAAACTAACGCATTGAAAACAAGTGATATTATCATTTTTGTTCTTCAGCTATATGTTGTTTAATTAATTCGACAAATGCTTGTACTTGCTTCAGCTCAAAAGCTGATTCATATCCAAGTAACCATGTATCACGACTAATAGGTTGTTCGTTTTCATCCTGTAGGGGACTAATAAATATATTTTTCTCCATCCCCGTTAATGTAATGGCAGGTAATATTGCATAACCTATCCCATTTAATGTCATTTGTTTACAGGTCTCAATTTGATCGACTACAATCGTCCTTTTCGGCGGTGTCTTAAATTTCCTTAACCACCAGTCTTGTATCTCTTGATAATAATTTGAATCACTTTTGAATTGAATAAAGGGCCGATCGGTTTCTAATATTTGATTCGTATCCTTAATCTCTGTATCAACAAGATACAGGCTATCTTTAAATAAAGGTATCTTAACACCTTTCCAATCTGGTGTACCGCGAATAATCCCAATATGTACATCGTCATCATAAAGTGATCTTAGAATTTCACTACTCCAGCCTGTAATCAAGGATATTTTCGCTTGAGGATAGCGATTAACAAATTTCTTTAATACTTGAGGTAACCAATTTTGCCCGACAATGGAAGCAACAGCAATTTTCAATGTCCCGTATACTTCAGTATTTAAAGACTGAATCGATTCTTTTACCTTTTCCTCAGCTACCACGACCTCATTAACAAACTTGATGACCATTTCACCTGCTGGTGTTAAGGACAATCCCTTTTGAGACCGTACGAATAATCTACTTCCCCATTCTTTCTCGATATTTTGTAACCTTTGAGAAAGAGCTGGTTGTGATACAAACAATCGTTCAGCTGCTTTACGCATATTCATTTCTTGTGCAAGTACACTTAACATATGGAATTCCGATAGAGAAGCCACTTTTGACGTTCACCACCTCTAAAACTCACACCACTCCCCTTCACATACGGGCAAACGGGTGAATAATCTTGACATACGGAAGCTCCCAATATCTTTTGGGAGCTCTTTAGTCCTTCTTCTTTTTGCTATGCAATGCTTTTTGCAGTTGAACTAATAAGGATCTACGGGTAAGAATACCTTCAAAGTACCCTTCATCATCTTCAACACAAATAAATGGATGATCGACTAATAGTCCTGTGGCATTTCTAAGAGAAGTATTAATATTTAGGCGTGGTACATCATGATTCATAAATTCTTCTACACGCTTTTCTTCCAATTGATCGAATTCAATTCTTTGTAAACCAAGAATAGATTCCATAATCATTGGAGTGCTAATCAATCCATGGAGCTTATAGTGAGGATCTAAGACAGGAATAGCTGTGTAACCACTTTTCGTCAAAACTAAAAGGGTGTGCTCTAAATTATTGCCGATTTGAACATGTGCCACTCGCTCTGAAGGAATAAGCAAGTCTTTAATATCAATTTCTAAAAACTCTTCACTGTGGAGACTGATCATAATTTGAAAACTCCTCAAACTTTAATGATTTGTATTCAATTATGATTTTATCATAGTTTCCTCACATCTGCCTTATATTTACCCCATAAACCTATCCTTTACTTGTATGAATATTTCTACTACGATATTGACAGTAAGGACAATGAAAAATCAAGTTTTGGTTTGATTGCGCAGTAAGTGTTTTATCCATCTTCGCTCGTCTATCACAGTTTGGACAAATAACCTCTGGTACCATATCACATCACCTCTTTTATAGAATGACCGAAGAACGATGAAATTATTTAGCCGATGGAAATGAAGGAGACAAATCCTTATTTAACTTGATAACACGTTTTACTCTCTCGTGAATGTAATTTATCCGTTGCTTCATTCAAACTTACTGTACTTCCTAATAACCTTCTGAAAAATTAATGCTATTGTCTAATATTTATTTTATTTTGCACAAAGACGACAGGGATAACCAATTTGTCTAAGCTAACTATTCGCTTTATTAGCCCATAGGTTCACTTCTCATTCTATTTTGGAGGATTGACTATCATCTTGAATGTAAGCTTTTTTGTATCCCTACGTAAGCAAGAGCAGGTGCCTTCATTTTTATCTCTAATTAAAAAAAAGAGACCATTTAGTTGGTCTCTCCGCATATAAGGGTATGATTACTGAATGAGCTCGAACACTTCAATTGTTATCATATCAACATTATCAAATTGATAACGTTTAGGCTTCTCTTTGTCATTGTAAACTTCCAATTCGAATGTTTCGTTTTTCGGATGATAAGTAACTTGGCATTTTCTTTCACCATTCACCTCAAAAAATCTCTGTGTGGGTTCTGAGCCAGTTGCCTGCTCTTGTAAATTTTTTAATCTAGTCAATATGCCTTGTAATTGTGACAATTGTTTATCTCCTTTCCAAAACAACCCTTTAACTTAAGGTTTCTCTCTAGGCATGTTTTTATCCTACTTCTAAAAAAGCGATTACTAAACCGTTTTTTTCACATGCCAATATTAACAGGATAATTAATATGGTATGATTACACAAGTAAAAGAATAAAAAAAGTCCAGATTTTTTCAAAGTTCGACTTTTCAGGAGGAATGATTGTACGTGAAATCAATTACTATTTATACACAACCAGAATGCCCACCGTGTGAAATTACTAAAATGTTTTTAAAAGACTACGGTTTTTCTTTTGAAGAAAAAGATATTAAAAAAGATCCTAAAGCAATGAAAGCACTAACACAAACATATCATTCCTACTCAACTCCAACGGTCGTTATCGAAAACGAAGTGATTAGCGGATTTAATTTAGAAAAGCTAAAAGAATTATTAGAAATAGAAGAATAATCAATGAATAAAAAAGGCCTCCAGGTGAAAAAAGGAAGCCTTTTTAGACGAAATTATCGAAAAACGTAAAAGATTGTAATGGCTGCTAAGGCAACAAAAAAAACGACATAGACGACAAGGATAGGATTGAATAAATAAGGTCTTTTCTTCACCTCATCGGGGATATCTGCATCCAGTTCCTTATTCGTTGATGCTTTTTCCTTTAATATAGATGAAGTGGAGAACAATGACCAAACGATGAGAACTAAACAAACAACGATTAAAGCAATTAACCAGCCGCTCACCCTATTTCACTCCTTTACATAATACGTTCTAGTAAAGATAGGATGTGCGCTAAAGTATGAATTATGCTGGTTGATATTGCCTTTACCTATAATAGCCCGTCTCTCTCATATAAAAAATCATAGGAAAGATCTGCGAATAAATACTCTGTTGCTGTTAACGGAAAAGAAAAAGTTCTAATTGTTTCTCCTGTCTCAATATCTGTATAGAGATCTGACAATAAACCTTTTTTATTACTTTTCATTCTCATTATATGCTCTAAAAAATATGGTCTCCAGCTCCAATTTTTATGCAGGTATTCATCTTGTTGTATCCAATTCTTATTTTTCTTAAAAATATTTGGAGTTTGTTGAAAACCATCTTCATTACAAATATATAACCTAAAGGCAACATGATCTAACTTCGTTGCTAGTTTTGTCAGGAATGGCACATAAGATTCATACACATGATTTTTCTGTAAGTATTCTGTCATCGTTTCGTTAAACTTTTCAGTTATCGTGTGTAATGAGTGCAACTTTTTCTTTTCATAGGTGATAAATTGATGACATTTTTCTTTTAATTTTTCCTTCAAGATATCTCGATCAACAAATACACTTCCAGCTTTATGCAAATAGTCTCCTTGGTAATATCTGCCACCATTTCTCCAAGCAAACTGCAACTGAAAATCCATATCGATATTTTCAAATAATAATGTTGCACCAATCTTTCTGGCTAACATTGATAGAGAATAAAGAATTTCTTGATAATGATGATTATTTGATGAAGAACGTAAAGCTTTTAAATCAATTCTTAAAATATTTGGTGCTAACTTCCCAATCTGTTCTAGATTATTATTCGCTTCTCCTAAATTATCGATGGCGATTTTAATGCCATATGTACGATAATAACTAATGAAATGATCCAAATAGTCAAAATCATCATCGATCGGCGTTCTTTTCGTCATACTGATAACAATTCGATCTAACGCAATACCTTGATCCTCATATTTTTTTAAAATATTCAGTAGATGCTCACTATCTTGATTTAATAACAAGTCAACATTGCGATTAATATATATCATTACATCATCTTTCATTTGAATAGCATGCTCTAACGCTTTTTCCAGCAAAATATCATCGACTTTATTACGATATTCTTCTGGTATGGAATCGTCAGCTAAAAATGACTTCAAATCAATCTCATTATTTTCAGTTATAAACTTACCAATCACTTCATAACCGATAATTCTATGCTCATCCGCACTAAATATCGGAAAAAAATACGGCATAATTTGTTTGCTGTCTTGTAAGATTTCTAATGGTTCCATAAAGTGGCACTCCCATTTATCTGAACTTTTAATACGATATCCCATTATATCATATTCTCCCCTACATATTGCCAATAGGTCGAAAATTAAAATTTTATCTATATGTAAAAACTACTAAACTATATATCCTTACAATTTGTTTAGTTAATTATTACAAATTGTTATCAATGATTGGAAATATTGGTCTTTGCTGTTTTTTCGTTCATATATTTGATAGTATGAGAGAGTATATTAAAGAGATTGGTTGGTATAATGTAATGGCAGATAAAATGACTCGGAGAAGTTTTTTGAAAAAAAGTATGGGATCTTTCGTAGCTCTAGCCGCTATCGGTACTGGTGGCTTTTTTTATGCACGTGATATTGAGCCGAAATATTTACAAGTAAATCATCATAACATCATCAAACCTCAATTACCCCACTCTTTTCATAATTTAAAAGTTGTACAATTCAGTGATACACATTTAGGCTTTCATTATGACTTAAATGAACTCAAAAAATTAATGAATAAAATTAACTCATTCCAGCCTGATTTAATTCTTTTTACTGGAGATTTAATGGACAAACCTAATGAGTATCCTTACATCAATCAAATTAGTCCCGTATTATCAAAACTTAATGCATCGATTGGTAAATTTGCTATCTATGGCAATCATGATCACGGTGGATATGGTTCTGATATTTACAGAGAGATAATGGAAGAGTCGGGATTTGAGGTTTTACTTAACGAGAGTAAAAAAGTAACCATCAATAATGAAAGCATATATATTTCAGGCATTGATGATGCGATGCTCGGTAAACCAAATTTCCAAACTACTTTTGCGGACATACCTAATGACGGGTATCATATATTCCTATCACATGCCCCTGACTTAGCTGATGAAGCAAGTCAATATCATGTAGACTTTCAATTTAGCGGCCATAGTCACGGTGGACAAATTCAAATCCCCTTCATTGGTGCACTGGTAAAGCCACCCTTTGGAGAAGTTTATTATGAAGGTTTTTATGATGTAGGGGATGAAAAACCACTTAAATTATACGTTAATAGAGGAATCGGGACAACAAGACTACCTTTTCGTTTTCTCTGTCGGCCTGAACTAACAATCTTCACCTTAAAAAGTCAATAACATCGTCTTTTTATCATATTGGGTGAGTTATTCATTTAAAATGAAAGCTCACCTTAAAAATGATCTACCCACATTCCTATTCATTTAAAAAAATGTATGTTACAACTTCCGCTATCATATATATATGGTACCCTTCTCTAGAAAGGATGGATCGGAAATGTATCATATTGTTCAACCTGGAGAATCGATGCAGCTGATTGCTGCAAATTACCGTATACCCTATCACCAATTACTATTAGCAAACCCTGCTATTGTCAATCCATCAGTTATATATATCGGGCAACAAATAGTAATCCCTGGACTCCCTAATTCATCAGATATCCCCTATTCTATCGTTGTATCCAAAGAAAAAAGAACGCTTTCCTTATTCAAAAACAGGCAATTAGTGAAAACATATCCGATTGCAATTGGTAAGATGTTAACAACTACACCTGTAGGTCAATTCGTTATCGTCAACCGTGAACCAAACCCTGGAGGTCCTTTTGGGGCATTATGGCTATCACTTTCTAAGAAGGGGTATGGTATTCACGGCACAAACGATCCGAGTTCCATAGGTAAAGCTGTTTCGAAAGGATGTATTAGAATGCATAATAGTGATGTGCTTGAATTAGCTAGTTTAGTTCCCAATGGAACTTCAGTCGTTATTACTTAATAAATGATAGGGTATTTGAACTTACCCTTTTGTATTTTCTTAAAAAGGGGTATAATGTATACTAATAATTTAATTTTTTCTAAAATATGAAAGGAGTACTTCAATTGAACTCTGCAAGCAATGAGCACCACCCTCAGTTAAAACCAACGGTAGAAAACCTCTCACAAGCAATCTTCACCGTTAACCGTCACGCCAAAACGGCTCCAAATCCGAAGTTTTTATATAAAGTGAAACATGATTCACTACAGAAGCTTCTGAAGGAAGGTAAAGCAAAAAAGATTGGTCTACATTATTCACGAAACCCAAAAAATAGCCAACAACAATCAGATGTATTAATTAAGTGTGGTGCCTACACCTTTCACTTACCACCTTCAAAAATGGATTTTTCAGCGTTGCCCCATTTAGGAAACCTGGACTCGTCAGTAAGAAATCCACGCTCCTCTATTTCTTTAAGCCAAGCCAAAAAGCTACTCATGACTTATACCGGTTTAAAAGAAGGCCAACATCATCCAAATAATCGTAAATCAAATAAATATGAAAAACCTGTATTTAAAAAACTAGGGGAATCCTACTTCTAAAGTAGTACCTTACCTTTTTAAATAAAAATGAAGTGACTGAAGTCTAGTTTATTCTACCTAAATAAAGCTATAAACCAAAAAACCCGAACGAATTGCCACTCTCCCGTAGTAGTCAGATTTCTTAACCTGTCTACTTACGGGAGGACACAGCAAATGGTTCGGGTTTTATATTGGAAAAAATCCTATTCTCCTAGGGATAAGAATGGAATCTACTTAAATTCTAAGCTTATATAAACAAGTAAATGAGATAATGGCAAGAAATAATGCGGACCTGTCACTTTATTTACAATAACTCTAAGATGACGTTTACAAGGTTTTGGATATCGGGCTTACTTACTTGTGCATCTGCACCAACTTTCCTTCCCTGATGTAGAAGATCTTCCGTAATAAGCGATGAAAAAAATAACTACAGGTGTGGATTGTCGTTTACTATCTTGCTTAATATATTTTGTAAGGAAGTGACCATTCATTAATGGCATTTCAATATCAGTAATAACAAGATCGACTTTATTTTCCTCAGATGCTAAATGATTATAACATTCTTCTCCATTTTCAAAGAAAAGTAACTGCTGAAAGCCAGCCTTATTTAATGTTTCTTTTAATATACTGCGTAGCATTGGGGAATCTTCAGCAATAACAATTCTCGCATTCTTTTTATCACCAGCAATATCCGCTTTTAAATCATCTTTGGAGAAACCAATATTGGGATTGATATCAGTCAGGATTTTTTCAAAATCAAGCATCAGAATCATATTTTCTGATTGTTTTACTACACCAAGTGTATAACTATTTTCATTATTATAAATATCATCAGGTTTATCAATTTGATCCCATGACAGACGATGAATCTGCCTTACTTCATCCACGTGAAATATCACCTTTTGCTTATTAAACTCTACAATGAGAAAACTACTGTCATCTTTAACGATGTGTGTATACGAGTCTTGATTGGAAACCAATGCATTTCTCAAGCTAATAACGGGCAAAACTTCACCTCTGAGTTGTGTAATCCCTAAAATAAATGGATGGGCATGTGGAATAGGCGTAATCGCCAATGGGGCAACAATTTCTTTAACCTTATAAACATTCATTCCATAATGTTGATTATTTACTTTGAATTCGATTATTTCTAGTTCATTCATGCCGCTTTCTACAACTGATTGTCTCTCTGAAATCATATAAACGTCTTCCTCTCAATCTTTTTCTTACTCTTAGCTTATATCGGCTAAAACCAATAAGTATAGATAAGAAGAAGTAGATTTTTAGTTCTCTTCAGGCTTAATCCTATTTAAGAAGAATAATCCCACTAGCGTTAAGACGATTAAGGAGCCCATTCCAAACCTACTAGCTATACTACCGTGAGAAGCAAGCAGATACGTAATCGTTCCGAAAATAAACGGGCCAATAATCGATGAGACTTTGCCGGAAAACGCAAATAATCCAAAAAACTGGCCTCTCTTATCTTCTGGGGTAAGTTCGACAATATAAGTTCTCGATGTTACCCACATGGATCCTAGAGCGATTCCAAACATACTACCAGCTATCCAGAACATCCAGGCATTAACGGCAAAAGTACCAATTATTAAAGCAACTAATAGGAGGAGACTCACATATCTAATGGCCCGATAAGCACCAACTGATTTGGTAATATAACCAAAAATAAAAGAGCCGATAATACTTGATACAGTTGAAACTAAATACAATAGGATAAATTCTCCTGCAGAAAAGCCAACAATGGTGCTCGCATAAGGTGCCATCATTGCGATTGTTGTTGCTAAGGCATCATTTAAGAAAAAGTAAGCAATCATAAATGTAAAAATGACACGATGTGATTTTATTTCTTTAAACGTTTTATAAATCTCCTTATATCCTGACAAGAAAGAAGCTTTGTTTTCAACCTGTACTTTTTTCGGATTATCTTTTATAAAAAAGAATAATGGTAATGAAAATAATAAAAATAAAATAGCAGTTGGTATAAAAGCATGATGGAAATCACTGTTTCCAACATATAAATATACAGTTAATCCTAATAATGTCCCTAAATACCCTATCGCAACACCAAATCCAGATATAAGAGGAACATCTTCTTTTTTCCCTAAATCAGCTATCATCGTGTCATAAAAAACAAGACTCGAGTGAAAGAAAAACTTCGCTATAATAAATGAGACGATTACGAGAGCCAAATACAAAGGAACACCCATGATGGTACTAGTCAAATTTACCTCTGCAAATACGCCCATTAAAATGGTAAAGCTTACAGATAACAATGTAAAGATAACGATATATTTTTTCTTTCTCCCTGTTCGGTCAATGAGGACACCAAACAATGGGCTAAAAATCACCAATAAAAAACTGGCTATTGAATTCGCGTAAGCAATAAAAGTATTCGCTAATTGTTCTTGTACTTCATTATTCCCGATAATTTCCTGCATATAAAATGGCCAAAAAATGGTATTAATATTGGAGGAAAAAATCGTATTGGCAAAATCATATAATGCCCATGAAATGATGGGTAAGGTTAAATATGCCTTCCACGATTGATTTCCTTTTTTCTTTTTTAATCCTCTTTCTATTTCCACTCTCATTCTCCCCTCTACATTTGCAAATTGAAATTAGGTAATTTTTTCTTTCATCATACCATTTTTTAGAATTTATTTTATCTCTTTTTTTCTAAAACCTTATTTATTAGCAGTTAAGAAATTGTAAAAAAAGCTACATAATAAAAAGGTTTATCCTATAGGAAAACTTTTGTACAATAAAGAGATAAAACCATGTACTCGGAAAAGAATCAATGTAGAAAGACAACAAAATCAATGAATATCTTTTTTCGCAAATGGTTTGTATAACTACACTACATATAAATATGTTTGAACCGTTCTCATTATTTTTAATTTGAGGTGAATCCATTGGAACATTTAGTTAATCCAAAAGTTAAATCCATTGAAATTTCGGGTATTAGAAAATTCTTTAATATGGTCTCAGATACAAAAGATATGATTTCTTTGACTATCGGACAACCTGATTTTTCCACACCCACACATGTAAAAGAAGCAGCTAAATTAGCGATTGATGAAGATTATACATCGTATACACATAATGCGGGCGATTTGAAATTAAGAGCAGCAGCAACTGATTTTGTTAAAGAAAAATATCAGTTAGATTATGATGAATCAACTGAAGTGATAGTTACTTCAGGAGCTAGTGAAGCAATAGATATTACATTAAGAACGATATTAGATGAAAATTGCGAGGTTATTCTTCCTGGCCCGGTTTATCCCGGCTATGAGCCGATTATTCGCCTCTGTGGGGCAACACCCGTCTATGCAGATATAACAAAAAATCAATTCAAAATGACAGCAAGCGTCATACTTCCTCTTATCAATGAAAACACAAGAGCAATTATTTTACCTTACCCATCAAATCCAACTGGTGTCAGTTTATCTAAAGGTGAAATCGAAGAGATTGCGGATCTAATAAGAGGAAAAGATATTTTTATTGTTGCAGATGAAATTTATAGTGAGTTAAGCTTTGATTCGCAACATTTCTCCATTGGCTCAATATTAAAAGAGCAAACCATTGTCATTAATGGCTTATCAAAATCACATGCCATGACTGGATGGCGAATCGGGTTATTATTTGCTCCAGAGAAAATAGCTAAGCATATCTTAAAAGTTCATCAATATAATGTGACTTGCGCCTCATCTATCTCGCAAATGGCTGCGCTACAAGCATTAACAAAAGGGATAGATGATGCTCTCCCCATGAAGGAAGAATATAAGAAAAGACGGGATTATGTTTTTCAGCGCCTAAAAGCGATGAATCTTGAGGTGGTTAAACCGAACGGAGCGTTTTACTTTTTTGTAAAAATTCCATCGAAACAAATATCCTCATTCGATTTTTGTTTACAATTAGTGAAGCAATCAGGTGTCGCAGTCGTGCCTGGCAGTGCTTTCTCCTCTTACGGGGAAGGTTATTTTAGATTATCTTTTGCCTATTCAATGACTACATTGGAAGAGGGTTTAAATCGATTAGCTTCTTTTCTTGAAATACAATAAAAAAGCTTTGTCGGCTGTTAATGTCCCCTTTAAGTAGACATTCAAAAAAACCTTCATGTTACCATGAAGGAAAGAATACTACTTGGAGGGGATTTTTCTATGGCAAAGAAAGGACAAACTTTTAATAGTTATTCGGAAGAGTTTAAACATAATGCCGTCATGAAATATGTGAATGGGTCTAAAAGTTATAAAGCATTGGCAGAGGAACTGGGAATCCGTCACTGTAGCCAGCTTAAAGTGTGGGTTAAGAAATGGAAAGAAGGAGCCCCGTTTGATGAGCGTAAAGGAGTTTCTAATCCTTTAAAAGGCAGGCCTAGGACTAAATTTAAGTCGGTTGAAGAGGAAAGGGATTATTTGAAAGCACAAGTTGAATTTCTAAAAAAGCAGTATCCAAATCTGGTAAAGGAGGAGAAAACCCCAGACGAATGAAATATGAATTGGTGGATGAGTTAAGGGTTACCTATCCGGTCTCCTGGCTGTTGGAGATTGCCTATATCAAACCGGCAAGCTACTACAAATGGAGAAAAAACAATCATAAACGAGAAGAAAAAGTTAGGGATGAACAAGAGATTCGAGAGCACATTTTGGGCATACATTTCATGCATCCCGAATATGGACGACCCCGTATTACAGACGAATTAAATGAAAACGGGTATTTAATTAATCACAAAAAGGTCTACCGATTGATGGCGGCAATGAACATCCAATCAGTCATCCGAAAAAAGAGAAAACGACATGGTCATATTCCTTCTAACCTCTTTCCTAACCGTCTGAAAAGGAAGTTCAAGGCGGTAGGACCTAATCAAAAAATGGTAACGGATATCACATTTGTGTCTGTTGGCGAAGAATATTATTATTTATCGGTCATACAGGATCTCTTTAATAACGAAATAGTAAGTTGGGAGCTAGCCCAAAGAAATGATTTGGAACTTGTGTTAAAAACGGTAGAGAAATGGACAAAGAAAAAAGACGTGGCTGGAGCCGTTCTCCATTCGGATCAAGGCTTCCAGTACACGTCAAAAATATACAGCAACCGATTAAAGGATTATGGCATCGAAGGCAGCCACTCTCGCAAAGGAAACTGCCTGGACAATGCCTGTATAGAATCATTCTTTTCACACCTCAAAACCGAGAAGCTGTATATAAGTAAGTGTAAGGGAGAAGAAGAACTAGAGCAAGCTCTTGAGGATTACATTTACCATTACAATTACAAACGAAGACAAAAGAAACTAAAGAAACGCGCGCCGATTGAATATCGACACGCGCTCACTGCTTAGCTTTTTATGTTGTCTACTTGACAGGGGCAAGACCAGGCCCACTTCCTGCCGACAAAGCTTTTCTTTTTATAAAAAACTATCTTTCCCAATATTTATATAATGCCTGTGTTCCACTATCCCCTTCTCCTTCAGCAGCTAATTTTTCATACATTTCTCGCGCTAACCTTAGGCCAGGTGTTTCCATTCCCATTTTTTCCGCTTCATCTAAGGCAATTGTCATATCTTTAATAAAGTGTTTTATATAAAAACCTGGAGAGAAATCACCAGAAATCATTCGTGGGACAAGATTAGAAAGTGACCAGCTCCCAGCTGCCCCACTAGTGATACTTTTTAATACGTTCTCACTATTTAATCCTGCTTTTTCTGCATAAATAATCGCCTCACAAACACCGATCATATTCGAGGCTATTGCTATTTGATTGGCCATTTTTGTATGTTGTCCAGCTCCAGCAACTCCTTGATAGACAATGTTTTCGCCCATATATTTTAGAATTGGTAAAATTGCCTGATAGGCAGTAGCTTCACCACCCACCATAATAGACAATTTTCCACTTTTAGCACCTATATCTCCACCTGAAACAGGCGCATCAATTGCATAAATCTCTTTTTGTTTTGCCCTTTCAGCAATTTCTTTCGCAAGAGTAGGCGTTGACGTTGTCATATCGATTAAATAAGTATGTGGATTTGCATTTTCAATTAATCCTTCTTCACCTAGATAGATTGATTTCACATCATCAGGATAGCCAACCATAGTAATAACAATGTTTGCTTGCTTGGCTAATTCTTTAGGTGAATGAATCCAACTAGCCCCTTGAGATATTAATTGAGCTGCTTTTTCTTTTGTACGTGAATAGACCAGGACTGTATAGCCTGCTTTAATCAAATGGAGAGCCATACTCTTCCCCATCACTCCTGTACCAATAAAACCAATCTTCGTCTCTTCTTTATTCATTCTCTCTCTCCTTCAAAATAAATATATTGATTATTCTATCATTTATATTTACTATTTGAAAGATAACGGTTTATCAAAGTTGTGAAGAAAAATGAGTTAAATAACCCTTCGCCACACTATGCTCATTATTGATTATTTCGATAGAAACTGCTTGATTCTCAATCATATTTTCAATGTCAAAAACATGTAAATCTTTTTGTAGTGGTATGGGTTCCATATAGATGAAGAAATCTTTATTCCCTTCAGGTTCAATCACTTCTACCGCTTGCCCGTTTTCATTACCATAAAAGATTTCATCTGCCCCTAAAGCTAAGGCTAGTTCTTTATTATGAATATTGACTTTAATGACATAAGCTTCTTCTTCTAATAACACTTTATCATTTAACTGAAATCTAAATTGTAATTCATTTGTTTTCGTCAATAAAGCATCTGCGTGATGATTAATAATTGATTGCTGATCATTACTCGTACATCCACTAAGAAAAAAGAGAAGGCATACGATAAATATTCGACGACTCAACATTTTCTACTCCCCTTCCAGATACGATTAATCCAGTTATTGTCAAACTTAACAACAATTATTCATACATCTATTTTCATTTATTTAAAAAACCCTTGACAATATTTCTGTCTATCCTTTATCATCATAATTCGTAAAGGCTTATAAGTTTACTCGGAATTAGAGGGGATAAATATGATACAAATGTTAATAACTGGATTGATTTGCGGTGCGTTATTAGGCTTTGTTATGCAACGTGGGCGCTTCTGTTTAACAGGGGGCTTCCGTGATATGTTCATCGCAAAAGATAATCGAATGTTTTATGCCTTACTCATTGCTATTTGCGTGCAAAGTATTGGCGTGTTTACTCTTATTCAATTAGGAATCATCGATTTCACTGCTGGTAATTTCGCTTGGTTAGGAGTTATCTTTGGTTCTTTTGTATTTGGTATCGGCATCGTATTAGCAGGTGGTTGTGCGACTGGTACATGGTATCGAGCGGGAGAAGGTTTACTAGGTAGCTGGATTGCTCTGTTCGCTTATATGGTAATGGCTGCGGTTATGAAAACAGGCGTACTCGCACCTTTAAATACAGAAATAAGTTCAATTACTTTACCGGAAAACTCAATTGCTGCTACATTTGGTATAAGCAACTGGATTTTCATTATCGCTTTATTACTTATAACTGGCGGTGTTGTTTATCGAGAGCTTAGAAAGCCAAAAATTGCGATACCATCTTTAAAACCTAAACGTACTGGACTTAGCCATTTATTGTTTGAAAAAAGATGGCATCCATTTGTCACTGCAATTCTTGTTGGGCTAATCGCTCTCCTTGCATGGCCACTAAGCGCTGCTACAGGTAGAATGTTTGGTTTAGGCATTACAACACCATCTGCTAACATTCTACAATATTTAGTGATTGGTGATGCTGCATTTATTAACTGGGGAGTGTTTCTTGTATTAGGAATCTTCATAGGATCATTTATCGCAGCCAAAGGCAGCAAAGAATTTCGTTTTAGAATGCCTGATAAAAAAACAGGTATAAATAGTTTTATTGGTGGATTATTGATGGGGTTTGGAGCTAGCCTTGCCGGTGGCTGTTCAATAGGCAATGGACTAGTAATGACTTCAATGATGACATGGCAAGGATGGATCGGTCTCTTATTTATTATTTTAGGTACTTGGACCGCTGCCTACTTTGTCTATGTTAGACCACAGAAAAGACGTGCTTCTCAAAGTACGACATCACAACAAGCTGTATAGGGGGAAACAAACATGCAAAAAACATTAGAAGTAATGGGTCAAGTTTGTCCATTTCCATTAGTGGAAGCAAAGTCTGCAATTGAATCGATCCAATCAGGAGATGAACTAATTATTCAATTTGATTGTACACAAGCAACTGAAAGTCTTCCACGCTGGGCTGCAGAAGCTGGTCACCAAGTAACCAACTATGAACAACTTGGAGATGCAGCTTGGACAATCACAATTCAAAAGAAATAAATCAATAAAATCGTTGTAACTAATAAGTTTTCAGCAAAATTATTGAACCGAACAATACCTTTGTTCGGTTTTTTTATCTACCATATACTCTTATTGAACGAGATAAAAAATATCCTCACATAATTACCCTAATACACCATATTTAGAACAAAAGAAAAGCTAGCCAATCGGCTAGCTAATAAGGGGAAAATGAGAATGATTTAGCTGACTTAAGGTTTTCTTAAGTGCATATTTAAGAATTACCCGCATCAGTCAGAACCTAAACCATTTTTTATAACTTTTTATAGAAAAAATTCTCTAGTGCCGATTCAATTTCAACAGCATTCGGCAAATTAAGGAGAATATCTATTTTTTTCTCAATCTCTGCCTTATTTAACTTACGTATATGCGCTCTGGTCTTAATAATGGCTGCTGAGTGAACAGAGAACTCATCTAAGCCCATTCCCACTAATAATGGTATTGCGACCTCATTGCCCGCCATATCACCGCAAATACTGACGGATTTCCCTTCTTTATGGGCAGCATCAATGACATTTTTGATGAGTCGTAAAATAGCAGGGTGGTAAGGTTGATATAAATACGAAACCTGCTCATTAGATCGATCGGCAGCCAATGTATACTGAATGAGATCATTTGTACCAATACTGATAAAGTCAACTTCTTTTGCAAATGCCTCAATCATTAGTGCCGTAGCTGGAATTTCGACCATCATACCAAGTTCTATATGACCAATCTCTACCCCTTCTTCTATCAGTTTCTCACATTCTTCTTTGAACATAAGCTTGCCTTGTCTAAACTCTTCAATTACAGCAACCATAGGAAACATAATCTTTAATGTTCCAAACGCACTTGCCCTTATTAATGCGCGTAACTGTGTCCGTAGAATTGATTGTTCACCTAAACAGAAGCGTATTCCTCGTAGGCCTAAAAAAGGGTTCATTTCTTTTGATAATTTTAGATATGGCAGTTCTTTATCGCCACCGATATCAATAGTTCGAACAACTACCGGTTTGCCATCCATAGACTCTAGAACCGATTTATAAACGTGAAATTGTTCTTCCTCAGTCGGTAATTGCTTTTTTTCCATAAAAAGAAACTCGGTTCTAAATAAGCCGATTCCTTCTCCCCCATGCTCGATAACCCCTTTTGCTTCCTCCATACTACCGATATTTCCAACAATAGAGAAATATTGCTCATCGAGTGAAATCGTTCTTTCTTTTGCTAACCAAGATAGTTCGGACAAATCTCTTAAAGTCTGTTCCTGTTTCTTTTCATATTCTTCAATCAATTCAGGCGTCGGGTTAATATGAACGATACCAGTATACCCATCAACGACAAGTACATCACCATTCTCGATATCACCTAAGGCCGTTTTTGTACCCACAACAGAGGGAATATTAAGTGATTGGGCAATGAAGGCAGCGTGAGAGGTTTTACCTCCCACATTTGTCACTGCCCCTTTCACTTTGCTAGGATTCAAAAGTGCTGCGTCTGATGGTGTTAAATCCTCGGATACAATAATTACATTTTCCGTCACCATGGCTGGGTCAAAAACAGGTATCCCTAAAAGATGTGCCTGCAATCGATTGGCAACATCTTTAATGTCTGCTGCTCTTTCTTTTAAATACTCGTTCTCAGTTTGTAATAATAAATGAATATAGTGATCGGTTATTTCTTTCACAGCAAATTCTGCATTATACTGTTTCTTCATTATCCGATCTATCACTGGTTCAATTAATTCCGGATCCCTCAAAACAAGAAGATGTGCATCAAAAATTGTAGCATTTTCAATTCCTGCCTCGGTACTCGCATGCTCTTTAATTTGCTTTAGTTCATCAACGGTTTTTTCGAGTGCTTCATAAAAAAGGTTAACTTCTATCGTACTGTTTTCGACCTTTTTACACTCGATCTTCACATCAATTGGCTCAAAGCGAAAAGCTTTTGCAATAGCGATTCCTTCTGATGCAGGTATCCCTTGTAAGAAAGCCATTATTCCGCAAGACCTTCTTCTTTAAGCATTGTAGCAAGTTGTTCAATAGCTGCCTCTTCATCGTTACCATCAACGATAATAGTAATTTCCGCACCTTTGCCAGCTGCTAATGCCATTACACCCATAATCGATTTTAGATTTACTTTTCTCTCTTTATACTCTAATTGAATATCTGAAGTAAATCTGCTCGCTGTTTGCACCAATTGTGTGGCTGGTCTAGCATGAATTCCTGTTGGTGAAGTTACAATAAATTTTTTCTCTATCATTTTCATCGATCTCCTTTTTCATCACTCTTATATGTAATATAGATATCCATTAGAATAACATATTTTTTAGGATTCTTTTACTATATCACATGTATAAAAAACAAACCTTTTTTAACTTCTAGGTTCAGTTAAATATTGATAAATAACATCCCCACCTCTTTGTGCAATTCCTCTAATGTATTTAAAATCTTCCCTTTTTACAATGACGGAGCGAAAAGTTAAAAAATCTTCTTTTTTCACATAGTACTCTTCAATCTCTTTGTTCTTTAATTTGTTTATGATTTCATCTATTGATGATGCATCCATATTATTCACCTCTGCTTCCTTCTATTTTATAAAAAAAATGCGCTCTTTTAAAGAGAATCAAATAGATTTAGGTTATATCTATAAATCAACGTAAGAACTATGGATGACAGCAAAGGTAGAAAATGTAGACGCGTCACACAAAAGGGTTTGTATTTTTCGTATTATTAGTGTAAATTCCTTTACGAATAAACAGTTTTAGTGCAAAATGGTTATTAACAAAAAATTTGGAAAGAAAAGGGGCAATTTATGTGAAAAAAGCTGAAGTTGGAAACATTATTGAATTTAGAGATGGCTTAAGAGGCATTGTCGAAAAAGTAAATGAGAACTCCGTCATCGTTGACTTGAGCTATATGGAAAACTACAGAGATTTAGAATTAGAACACAGGACAGTAGTAAATCATAAAAACTATAAAATTGTCCAAGAAAATTAATATAAATCCGAGAAATAACTATAAAATAATCGACATTTCATTAAAAAGAAAAGTCCGAACAAAGTGAATTCCTTCATAAGAATTCAGATTTGTTTGGATTTTTTTGTTTCTGCTACTCCTACATCAATGAAAGTTGCGATGCTAACATCTAGTTCCTTCAGACAGAATATATAGTTATCACCCATACCATCTCTCTACTCCAGTTCTACCTATATACTCAACCTTTTCTTTCTCTTTGACATATATTCGTCATAAATATAATCCTCAAATGAGATAATCATATTTTTTTTACTGCTTTTTTGATAGAATAATGATTGGCTTGCATGAAAGGGGTTATATGAAATGCGTAAGAATTCACCTGACATTCGCTTAATTGTCGGGATCGTCCTTGCACATGTACTAATGTATTTCACATTTGAGGACAAATCAATCTTCTGGTATATCTTTAGTGCCACCATGTTATTTCTTATTAGTTTTGCCATTATAAGTATAGAACTAGATCATCAAGAAACCTTTACCCAAAACTTATTATGGGGTACTTTATCAGGGGTTTTTCTATATGGCATTTTTTGGTT
Source organism: Cytobacillus sp. FSL R7-0696 (assembly GCF_038006865.1). NCBI lineage: Bacteria > Bacillati > Bacillota > Bacilli > Caryophanales > Bacillaceae > Cytobacillus > Cytobacillus sp. FSL R7-0696. The sequence goes on from NZ_JBBOWA010000001.1 coordinate 4,643,341, forward strand.
AGGTTATACAGGATTAAGTTTTATTGGCCTCTCGATCACAGAACCTGTTGCAAAGCTCTATAGTTATTATGGAGCTAAGATTATATGGCAGTATTTGTTATTAATAGTTCTTTTCGCTCCAGGTGAAGAAATTTTCTGGCGTGGATTTGTACAAAAGAGGGTAATGAACTATACCAATGGTTTTCTTGCTGTTGGCATCTCTTCTATTCTTTTTGCTTCTGTACAGTTTTATTCAGGCTCATGGGCTCTGGTACTGGCAGCATTAATAGCAGGATTATATTGGGGAACCATTTACCTTTGGAAAAGAAGCATTGTTTTACTTATCACTTCACATATTATATTTTCCTTGCTCCTTTTTGTATTCTTTCCTCTAGTATAACCAGAAAGATTTTGTAAAATAGTCGTAAGCATATATTTACTATTTCTTAGCTATTAGCTCCATCCAAAATTATTAGAGGAAAATTGTAACAAGTACGCAGCATTTCTCGTCTAATGCTTTGATCACGTAACTTAGGGAGGAAATTTGTTTTGAAGAACTTTTTAAAATTGTTAACTGTTCCCTTAGCTATCTTTCTATTAGCAGCATGCGGAACATCAGAAACAGACAATGGCAATGGTGAAAATAATAATAGTAATCCACCAAATGAAGAAGTAGATGAAGATCAAAATCAAAATGAAAACAAAGAAGATAGCCAAAAAAGTGAAAATGAAATTCGCGTGATGGAGGAAAATTTATCATATGAAATAGACGGTGAAACAAAAGAAGAAACTGCTTTTCTTAAAGAAAGTGACAATCAAGCGTTTTCTTTACATGTTTTACCTGATTTCACCTTAACTGCAGAGGAACCAAATAAAGATATCCTTCATTTAAATGATCAATCTGAGGTGTTTATGCGAATTGAGGTACTTCCTGAAGAAGTAGACATGAAACAACTTGAGGAGAATACAATGATCCAACTTCAATCTGTTAACGAAGAAGTAGAGCATCCTTCTCTTCCTCAAGATGACTTTTTCAAAGATGCTGTTATGATGGAAGCTTCATCTGAAACCGATACAGTAACGGCATTTATTATCCACAATGATTCAGCCCAAGTAAAGCTGACTTTATTTAATAAGAATGAAGATACTAACTATAAAGATGCTTTTATAGAAATGGCAAAAACGATTCATACAAATTAATAAAAAAAGAGACTGTCCTAGCTGTCAGTCTCTTTTTTCATCCATAATAAGATGATAAATGTTAAACTAATATAACCAAATAAAGGATATAAATAGGAAAGCAGTTCTCCATATTCAATGAATGAACCGAAATAGCAGATGGTAAAAATCCCAATCACTGTTACAACCGTAGGAATATTAAAATATTGCCGAATTTGCCTTTCCACTCCAAAAACGTTTCCAATTACTGAAGTAAATATTTCACCATAAATAACAAATACGAATATCCAATATATTGAAGACGCAAGTGACTTCATAATAGCTGCCATAGGGATTTCATAACTTTCTAAATTAGGAATATTCACCAATGACAAATGACTAGAAACTAAAATCATTGTTAGTGCAATCCCACCAAAATATCCTCCCCATTTAATCGTATGTATATCTTTAATATCCGAAGCAACTGGAACTAACACAGCTTGCGCTAACATTAAATTAAATGCGGCATACGTAAATGGAGATACAACTGATTTCCAACCATCCTCAGCAAAAGGAATATATAAAATATTTTCTAAAAAGAAAGGCTGTTGAATAGAGAAAAACAATAAGATGAAACTAAAACTGATCATCATAGGAACGACAACAACGTTTACGGCAAATAATCCTTTTATACCTACAAGCATTGTTATAATTGATAAAGCAATTGTAAATACCACACCAATTGATTTAGATAACCCTAGTTGTTCTTCAAACACAGCACCTGCACCTGAAAGCATAACAGCACAGACACCTAATAACATGATGAGCATTAATCCATTGATAATTAAACCAAAATGCTTTCCAAACAAATGTGTATTTAACTCTTGAAAAGATCTTGCATTTATTTTTGCAGCAATGATCATTAGTTTTGATCCTAAAAACACAAATATATATCCACTCATTAAAATCCCAATTAAACCAATAAAACCAAATCTCGAAAAGAATTCGACGATTTCCCTCCCAGTTGCAAACCCTGCGCCAACAACAGTCCCTACATAAACTGCTGCGATTTGAAAGGAAGCTCCCCAATTAATTTTCGTCAAGTCGATCTCCTCCTTCTCCACAATATATGTAAAGAAGGACAAACAAAGACGAGCTTTTTCTTACGGAATACCTTTTTTCTAATTTTAATAAAAAAGATAATCAAAATACTTGAAAGTCAAATAAGGTCAAAGTATACTGTATTCATAAGGTCAAAGTTAGTCAAAGTCAAAAGGAGGAAACTTTAATGAAATGTCAAGCATGCAAACAAAATGAAGCGAATGTCAATATGAGATATGCGATTAATGGTAAGGAGACAACCATTCGTCTTTGTCAAAGCTGTTACGAGAATGAAAAACAATCTCTTCCTGCCTTTGGTCCGACGATGAATGGTTTCTCAGGTTTTATACCATTCGATGATCTTTTTAAACAATTGACAAATGAGCAAAATGCTCATCATCAAAGTCAACAACCGAATGAACCATCTCAAAGAAAACAAAGTGGTAGTGGTGGATTCATTGATCAATTCGCTAAAAACTTAACGCAAATGGCTAGAGCGGGTCTCATTGATCCCGTGATTGGTCGAGATAAAGAAATAGCACGAGTAATTGAAATACTAAATAGACGAAGTAAAAACAATCCAGTATTGATCGGTGAACCCGGTGTGGGGAAAACAGCTATCGCTGAGGGGTTTGCACTAAAAATAGCTAATAGTGATGTACCAAAGAAATTACTCAATAAAGAAGTTTACTTGTTAGATGTGGCCTCCCTTGTTTCGAATACAGGTATTAGAGGTCAATTTGAAGAAAGAATGAAACAACTAATAAATGAAGTACAAACACGAAAAAACATAATCCTTTTTATTGATGAAATCCATTTATTAGTTGGTGCGGGTTCAGCTGAAGGATCAATGGATGCTAGCAATATTTTAAAGCCTGCACTAGCACGTGGTGAGATGCAATTAATTGGGGCAACTACACTTTCTGAATATAGAAAAATAGAAAAAGATGCAGCATTAGAAAGACGATTCCAACCAGTTCACGTCAAAGAACCAAGTTTAGAGGAAGCAAGACATATCCTCGAAGGATTAAAAGACAATTATGAAAGCTTCCATGATGTTATTTATACAGAGGAAGCCATCACAGCTTGTGTAGAACTATCGTCAAGATATATTCAAGACCGCTTCTTACCAGATAAAGCAATTGACCTTATGGATGAAGCTGGCTCAAAATTAAACCTAACATTAGGTGTTTCATCTGATGAGGATATTGAATTGCGTTTAAAAGAAATAGCAAAGCAAAAAGAACAGTTGCTTAAAGAAGAAAGGTATGAAGAAGCAGCTCAATTAAGAGATAAAGAAACAGAATTGGAGAAGGCTCTTGGTTCAAACACAAGAGAAAGAGCGAAAGTAGAAGTCGAACATATCCAAAAAATCATTGAAGATAAAACCGGTATACCAATCGGAAAATTAATGACAGATGAACAATCTAAGATGAAACATTTACAAGAAAATCTAAACCGTAAAGTTATTGGCCAAGAAGTAGCAGTCGAAAAAGTAGCAAAAGCTATTAGAAGAAGTCGTGCAGGTCTTAAATCTAAACATCGACCTATCGGATCGTTTTTATTTGTCGGACCAACAGGTGTTGGTAAAACAGAATTAACGAAAACATTATCTGAAGAATTATTCGGTACAAAAGAATCTATGATAAGACTTGATATGAGTGAATATATGGAAAAACATAGTGTAGCGAAAATTATTGGTTCTCCTCCAGGATATGTTGGTCATGAAGAAGCAGGACAATTAACAGAGAAAGTACGTAGAAATCCGTATAGCATTATCCTATTAGATGAGATTGAAAAAGCACATCCCGATGTGCAGCACCTTTTTCTACAAATACTTGAAGATGGTCGCTTAACAGATAGTCAAGGTAGGACTGTACACTTTAACGAAACCGTTATTATTATGACAAGTAACGCCGGTGTTCAAACAAAAGAAGTCCAAGTCGGCTTTGCAACGGATAACAACGCTTGGAATGAAGCAAGTATACTCGACTCATTAGGACAATTCTTTAAACCTGAATTTCTAAACAGAGTTGACAATATTGTTGAATTTAAATCATTAACCAAAGAGCATCTTCTTATTATCACTGATTTACTATTAGAAGAATTGAATTTAATCTTAGCACAATCTAATATACACCTAAGTGTGACAGATGAGGTAAAAGCAAAATTGGCACAATTAGGTTATCACCCTGCATTCGGTGCCCGCCCTCTCAGAAGGGTCATTCAGGAACAATTAGAAGATAAGATTGCAGACAAAATTATTGATGAGGAAGAACAAAGCGAATTAACCGCAGTTTTAAAAGAAGATATGATTGTCATTCGATAAAAGGATAATTTCATCAAAAAAGGAGAGGTTTGTTGCCTCTCCTTTTTTCCACATCATTCTTTAAAGTTTTTTATCATCGACTTGATTCAGCCACTTCTCAATTGATCCAACAACGGATTCTACACAACCATCTTCAAAAGGAGAAATCAGATTTGCTTCAGATACTAATCCTGTAAATGATTGGCTACCGCCAAGTTTACATAAATGAAGATAATCATTCCAAGCTTCTTCATGGTTCTCTTGTGATTTTTGCCAAAATTGAAAGGCACAAATTTGCGCTAACGTGTAATCTATATAATAAAATGGCGAGCTATAAATATGGCCCTGTCTTTGCCAATAACCGCCTCTTTCTAGATACTCGTTGTCTTCATAATCTTTATAAGGCATATACTTTTTCTCAATCTTTCTCCATGCTGCTTTTCTTTCCGCTGGAGTAGCTTGATAGTTTTCATAAACCCAATGCTGAAATTCATCAACAGCTACGCCATAAGGCAAGAAAATTAGGGCACTGCTTAAATGGGCAAAGCGATATTTGTCTCCATCTTCTTTAAAAAACGTATCCATCCATGGCCAAGTGAAAAACTCCATACTCATTGAATGTATCTCTGCCGCTTCATGTGTTGGCCATATATATTCAGGAATCTCAAAACCTTTGCTTGCGTAAACTTGAAAAGCGTGACCTGCTTCATGTGTTAAAACATCAATATCCCCTGATGTCCCATTAAAATTAGAGAAGATAAATGGTGCTTGGTAATCCTCAATAAATGTACAATAGCCTCCACTTTCTTTCCCCTTCTTCGCGAGTAAGTCCATTAATTCATTATCAATCATGAAATCAAAAAATTCGCCTGTCTCTGGTGAAAGTTCTTGATACATCGTTTGCCCTTTATTAATAATCCAATCGGAAGAGCCTTTAGGCATTGGATTGCCAGAAAGAAAATTAAACGGTTCATCAAAATACTTTAATGAATCCACGTCAATTCTTACGCGCTGTCTTTCTTTTAATTTAGCGACCATCGGGACAATAAACTCTTCCACTTGTTTTCTAAACTTTGCAACCATATTGGCATCATATCCAATTCTAAGCATTCGATAATACCCTAGTTCAACAAAGTTTTCATACCCTAATTGATGAGCAATCTCTGTTCTTATTTTAACTAAGTCATCATAGATTTGGTCTAGTTTATGTTCGTTATCCGCCAAAAATTGGAACTTAGCCGCACTCGCTTCTTTCCTTAGTTGGCGGTCTTTCGATTCTATGTATGGATCTAGCTGCGCTAATGTTAATTCTTTGCCATCAAAATTTATTTTTGCGGAAGCGATCAACTTATTATAATCACTTGTCAGTTTATTTTCCTTTTGTAGTAATGGTACAATTACCGGCTTGAAAGTTTTCAATTCACTATCAGCTAAAGCAAATAACTGTTTGCCCCATTTGTTTTCGAGCTCTTCGCGAAACTTAGATTGCACTAGTGCTTCGTAAAATTGTGTACTAAGTCCTTCTATCTCTGGGCCTATCTCATCTGTATAATCTTGTTCTTGTTGATAAAATTGATCATTCGTATCAATCGAATGCCTGATCATAACCAAATTTAACATCGTATACAATTTATTTCGTATACGATTAATCTTTTTCATCGCTTCTATTTGTTCCTCAGCTGTTTTTGCTTGTTTAAATGCCAGTAGTGCAGCATCAAATTGAACTTTTGCTTTGTCCATTTGCGGCCTTTTGTATTCATATTCAGGAAATTTCATTCCCTACACCTCCAAGTAATAATCGCTAATTTGTATGTTTTTCATGAAGAAAAAAATTTTAAGCAAGTTAACTCTTTCTATAATAGATTATAAAATCCTGCATATTTATTATTAAATTATGCTCAGGACTTAAGTAGCGACCAACAATGATTAAATTTAATTAGAAATTTTCAATTTTCTTTTAACATAGAATTACTTCACTAAAGTTCACAACTCTATAATAAAAGAAAAAAACGATTCTGTATGAACCGTTTTTATCGATTACTAATAGATAACCCGAGTTTTTTTATTAATTTTATAGCTGTCTCTTTTTCTTCTGCATCTAATTCACTCATTAATTCATGAATATACTCTTCGTGGCCTGGAAATACGTCTTCAATAAACGCCTTACCATCTTCCGATATTTCAGCATAAGTCACTCTTCGATCATTCGGGCATGCAACTCTTCGCAAATACCCTTTACTTTCTAATTTGTCAACTACATACGTAATACTTCCACTAGCAAGCAAAATTTTACCACCTATTTGCTGTAAAGGTTGATTACCTTTATGATATAGTAATTCTAGTACAGCAAATTCAGTTGGATTTAATCCATAGGTTTGAATTTTACGATTAACAATTTCATTAATCGCTCTATTCGCTCTTGAAAGCACAATATATAGTTTGAGTGATTGGCTAGATTCTGTCATGTCTCCAATCCTCCTAAAATAATTTAAAATAGAGATTATTGAATTCAAACTAATTATAAGTAACGAACAGCATACTGTCAATTTCTATATTTTTACTAAAAATACTCATGGATCCGATTTTATGGAGAAGAAAAAGAAAATGAAAAGAAAGAATAATTATTTCCTATATGTAATTATAGTTATTATGCCGTCTATTCTAGGAATGCTTACTATTTATCATTATGTAACAGACCGTGATGAAACAGAAAGATTAAATGACGCAAAGTGGATTGCAACCATTCATCAAAAAAACTGGGATCAATTCATCTCTGAAACAGTTACCACATTAGATATTTTAGCATTATCAATTGACGCTCAAAATGATATGGAAACTGTTCGTGAAGTAGTAAGAAGCACACAATTAACTGACATGAGATATGGCAGTATGTTTCTCCTTGACGCAACAGGTACCTTCGAAACAGGAACATCAGAATTATTAAAGGATCATGACTTTAATAATGATCCGTATATCCAAGAAATTATGCGCACGAATGATTTAATTATATCCGAAGAAGTGGAAACATTAACACCTGAACAACAGGTCATCGGGATTGCAAACCCTATTCTCGATGTTAATTTCCAACTAGAAAGAATTGTAGGTGCACATTTAAGAGTAGATTACATGCAAAATATTATGAGGATGCTTACTCCTGATGCTTCCATCTCCATTACGAACTCTAGTGGTAAGCAAATAATGAATATGAATGGTGGTATAGGTAAGAATGATCAAGTTTATACTTTACCAATTGATCGTCTACCTTGGAATATTGAAGTGAGTGTTTCAGATGTCGCTAGCGGTAATTTACTTAAGCGTACAGCAATCTTCTTCTTTCCCCTTTTTATATTACTTCATATTTTCTTTTTCTTTATAAAATATTTCATGTTAAAAAAACATGCCAAAAATGCTGAGAAAGAAAATGAAATACAGAAACTAGAGCTAGTCGGAAATTTAGCTGCAAGTACAGCCCATGAAATCAGGAATCCACTTACTGGTGTGAAAGGTTTAATCCAATTATTATCAGAGAAACATAAACAAGAAGAAGATCAGTATTATTTCTCTATTATAAATAATGAAATCAGTCGTATCAATGAAATCGTTAGTGAGTTTCTTATTCTTGGGAAACCGACAATTGAAAAGAAAGAACATATTTATGTACAAGACATTATACGTGAACTAGAACCACTTATTAAATCTGAAGCCAACTTAGCCAATATCCACTATGAAGATTCTTTACCAGAAGAACCCGTAGGAATATATTGCAACAAAGATCAAATGAAGCAAGTGTTTTTAAATATCGCCAAAAATGCTCTTGAGTCAATGAGTAGTAATGGATATTTGTCTATATCTCTCACAACAAGCGCTCATCATTGTTATCTCACCATTAAGGATACTGGAGTAGGTATACCAAAGAAAGAGATGGACAGAATCTTTGAACCTTTTTACACTTCTAAAGATTATGGTACAGGTCTTGGACTTGTTGTATGCAAAAGGATTGTCGAAGCAAATAAGGGAGAAATCACAATCGAAAGTAGTGCTTCTAACGGTACAGTTGTGACGATCATTTTACCGCTAGATTCTCATTCATTTGATTCATAAACATATCAATCATAAGGGAAGCCTTATAAAAGATTTGCTTCCCTTATAAGATGGATATGTTTCCTTCTGCTGGAAAGGCTAATAAAAAAGGAATTAACCTATATTTTTTCCATTTCCTACTTTTTGTTTTTTATATGATAGCTAAATGTCATAGGATTCGACTAAGTTCTAACATACGTAGTCTTTCAAGCAATAAGAAATAAAAAAGGATGAAAAATAGTTGTATTTCACATACAACTAATGTTTGAGGATAGAAGTACAAATGGTAACTGAAAAGGATGTCTTTTAGAATATTTCAATTTTTTTAAAGAAAGACTTGATTTTTGTTCATTTAACTCCAATAATTATTTCGTATATTGAATTATTATTACATAAAAGGAGTCCTTCCAATGAGCCAAGCTATTTCTCTTAAAGCCCTTCCTAAACAAGGAAATACTAGCTATCGTATTTTATTTATTATTGGGCTTTGTCATTTGCTAAATGACGCCATTCAGGCGATAATCCCCGCAATGTTCCCTATTTTAGAAAGATCAATGGGACTAAGTTTCACCCAATTAGGAATGATTGCATTTGCATTAAATATTGTTTCGTCTGTTCTTCAACCTGTTATTGGCAACATGACAGACAAAAAACCAATGCCTTTTGCCTTACCCATTGGGTTAACCATTACTTTATTCGGTATCATTGGATTGGCTTTTGCGCCTAAGTATGAATGGATTATCATTTCCGTCATATTTATAGGATTAGGATCTGCTATTTTTCATCCTGAGGGCTCAAGAGTTGCTTACATGGCCGCTGGTCCAAGAAGAGGATTAGCCCAATCCATTTATCAAGTTGGTGGAAATAGCGGTCAATCGCTAGCCCCATTAATTACCGCCTTGGTACTCGTTCCTTTTGGACAAAAAGGAGCTTTATGGTTTACTATTGCCGCTTTTTTAGCTGTTTGTTTTCTCGCCTATATTGCCATTTGGTATGCTAAAAATCTAAGATTGCAAGCAGCTAATAAAAAGGCAAAGAAAAAGGTAGCTGCACATAAACCACTTACTAAATCAGTAAAAATAGCATTAGCTATTGTGCTCATTCTTATTTTTGCCCGATCTTGGTATGTTTCTGGGATGACAAACTTTTATGCCTTTTACGCAATTGAGAATTATGAATTCTCTATCAGCGGCGCACAAACAATGCTATTTGTATTTTTATTAGCTGGTGCTATTGGTACCTTCTTCGGAGGACCTTTAGCAGATAAATTTGGACGTAAGACAGTTATATTTTTATCATTGGCCCTATCTTGTCCATTTTCCATACTCATTCCATTTGTGCCAGCTAGTATTGCGTTTGTATTTTTGGCACTTACAGGCTTTATACTGATGCTTAGCTTTTCTGTAACAGTTGTCTATGCACAAGAATTAGTACCTGGTAAAATCGGTATGATGTCTGGCTTAACAGTTGGATTTGCATTTGGAATGGGTGCAATTGGATCGATTGCATTAGGTTATTTAAGTGACTGGGTTGGTATAAACCAGACGATGATGTTCACTGGGTTACTTCCTTTAATCGGGTTCCTCACCCTATCATTACCATCAGATCAAAAAATTGCTGAATGGAATGAATGATTAATGAATGTTAGTTACTATTCATAATTGACATTAAAGAAGAGGTCACATTTTTTATATGACCTCTTTCCTTAATTATGCATATACTAGGCTAAATGATTACTGCATCTTATTGATAAAAATCAGGGATGATTCTAAAGAGGTGATTTATAAAATGACAGAAGTGCTATATGGAACAATCCTTTCAGCTATGTCTACAGGACTTGGTGCATTGATTATTTTGTTTATTGGCCAATCGATGACACATAAATGGCGTGATATATTACTCGCATTTACTGCAGGTATTATGATGGCTGCTTCAACAATGAGTCTTATTCCAGAGGCATTAAATGCAGGAGGGTTTTTACCATTAGTCGTAGGAATTTTTCTAGGGGTTTTAACTTTAACATTGCTAGAAAAAAACATTCCACATATTGACATCGCTCATAACAAAAAAGGGATTGAATTTGATGAAAAAGCGATGTTAATTGTTGCTGCTATTACACTTCATAACATTCCAGAAGGACTTTCTGTTGGTGTTAGTTATGCGTCCGAAAACGGAGGAGACACTGGTAATTTAATTGCATTTGCCATTGGTTTGCAAAATGCACCTGAAGGATTCTTAGTTGCTTTATTTTTGGTCAACCAAAAAATTAGTAGACTTAAAGCATTTATTGTTGCCACTTTAACAGGTACAATTGAAATTTTCACAGGCTTATTAGGATTTTATTTAACCTCTTATGTTGCTTCACTTGTCCCTTATGGGCTCTCATTTGCCGCAGGAGCCATGCTATTTATTATTTATAAGGAATTAATCCCAGAGAGCCATGGAGATGGTCATGAAAGAACATCTACCTATTCTTTTATCATTGGTTTACTTTTCATGATCTTATTAATTGACCTTTTTTAATTTCATACAGCTTTTGTTTTTATATTTACATGGTATTGTTTAATATTTAACTTAAATTCTCGGGTCCTACGGGGCTCGGAGTTTATTTTTGCCTTCTGATATTCATATATAAGCATGTCTAGTTCCTGACTATGCTGGATAGTTAATTTGTCATTAATACCTACTTTCCACGCACATTTCATCATAATTTCTCTTTTCATTTGAATCTTGTCCAATAATTCCCTTTGATTTAACTTCAACTTTTCTCCTCCTAAATTTGTCCTGCTTTCGATTATTTTTTGTCTACTTGAGAAATTATTACAAGAATTTTTATAAAAGTAAATAGATTCGCAAAATAAGACAATCTTTTTTTATATCAACATGATTCGACGCTTTCTGAGAATAGTTTGCATTACTTTTCGACAAGTACTTAAAATCATTAACAGTAGTAAACTTTTTAAAAATCGTATATATTTAAAGTATAAATAAGATTGAAATAAGGGAGTTTTAACGATGAAATTACATATTGCTTGTATACAGATGGATATACAATTTGGCCATCCTGAAGAAAACTATAAGCATGTAGAAATAAAAGTAAAGGAAGCTTGTGAAGTTCAACCATATCCAGATATTATTGTCCTACCAGAAATGTGGACAACTGGATATGATCTAGAAAATTTGTCGTCCACTGCTGATGTTAAAGGTGAAAAAACAATTGAATTCTTAAAAAACTTAGCAAAAAAATATCAAGTCCATATCGTAGGCGGATCAGTTGCTACTAAGCGTGATAAGGAATACTTTAATACGATGATTTCAGTTGATAAAAACGGAGAATTGCTACAAGAATATCATAAAATGCACTTATTTAAATTAATGGATGAACATAAATTTTTATCTGCGGGAGAAGAAAAAGGCAGCTTTAATATTAATGGTGAGAAAGTAGCCGGTATGATTTGTTACGATATTCGTTTCCCGGAATGGTTTCGAGCACATACATTAAACGGGACCAAAGCTATTTTTGTTGTAGCAGAATGGCCAAAACCAAGAGTCGATCATTGGCAAACATTATTAAGGGCAAGAGCGATTGAAAACCAATGTTATGTGATTGCTTGTAACCGTGTAGGGCAGGATCCTAATAATAGATTCGCTGGACATTCGATGATCATTGATCCTTGGGGGGAAGTTCTCGAAAGTGGTACGGAAAAAGAAGAGATTGTCACAGCGACGATTGATCTTTCGGAGGTTGATCGTGTCAGGAAAACCATCCCTGTTTTCGATGATCGCAAACCTGAATTTTATTAATATTTTCAAGAAATACATGACTAGCTAAAATCAAATACGAGCAAATACTGTTATATATCTGTCAGCATTTGCTCGTATTTTTTAGAGCCAAATTAGGTTCGCAGCTTCTTTTATACTTGGCCAACCAGCACTCACAACAGTGGATTTTGCCGTCTAAAGTAGGCCAACTACTACTATTCTATTTTCGCCCACATTTCTGGTGGATTTACTTCATAGATCCCATTCTCACGATACATATATTGATTCGTAATAAATTCCCTTCTAATCGTGGCAAAGTCATCATGAAAATTTTTAATATATTCATTTATCTCTTTCTCTTCATATTTCACACCTTTTTTCAACCCTTTTACCATATGTTCAAAAATGATAAGCTTTTTCTTTCTTTGAGCAGGAATAGATTTTAATTTTCCATCAGTTTGAATAAAAGCGTCTAGTACTTTCTTTCTATATGCGTTGTCTTGCTCCATTTCTTCTAACTCCTCCTTTTGGCTAATGATTTTCTCTAATGTAACAGCTTGATGAAGAATAATCTTTTCGTTTAAATAATAATAGACCGTATTTTTTTCTCTTCTTGTATAAACTAAATTAATATCCCTTAATTTATGAAGGTGATGTGTAATCGTTGGTGGTGTTAATCCTAACTTTCCTGCTATTGCTTGTCCGTGTAATGGCCCTTTTGATAACAAATAAACAATTCTTATTCTCGTTGGATCGCCCATGGTTTTATGAAATGCAACAATGCGGTTTAATTGCATAATCCTTCACTCCTTTTCTTAACAACAGTTATGAATAAATCCATTTTAACATATATCTAATTAGATATATATCTAATTTTGAAACATAAATTACATTCTTCCTACTTATATTTTAAAAAAATTAATTATTCATAGGAAGAATAATATGAAAAGTTGTTCCTACTCCCTCACTACTTTCCACTTGTACTGCCCCATTATGTTCATCAACAATCTTATATGAAACCATTAATCCAAGACCATTTCCCCTTTCTTTTGTAGTATAAAATGGCTGTCCTAGCTTTTCTAACTTATCCTGTGGTATTCCTCCACCTTCATCCTGAATTGAAATTCTTACAGTTTGATCCTCAAGACGTTTAATGGTAATTGTGATATATCCACCATCCGGCATTACTTCAATTGCATTCTTTATAATATTTATAAAAACTTTTTTTAGTTGGTTTCCTTCGCACATCATTTTTGGTAAACCATATTCATAATAAGTACGGAATTGGATATTATTCAGTAGGGCCTGAGCATTTAATAACTTAACCGTTTCGCGCATAATGTTAATTATGTCATTCTCCATATATCTCACGGCCTGTGGTTTTGCTAAAAAAAGAAATTCATTAATAATAGAATCGATTCTTGCGAGTTCCGTTGAAATAATATTAAAATACATATCATGATCAGATTCTTTTTTTAATGAGTTCTCAAGCAATTGTATAAATCCTTTTACTGCAGTCATTGGATTGCGCACCTCATGAGCAATACCTGCAGCAAGTTGTCCTAATACATTCAGTGTATCAGACTTTCTTAATCTTTCTTCCATTTCGACTTTATCCGTTATATCCTTAAATGTAGAAATTGTAAACTCTGAAAACAAATTATAGTTAACTAAATACTCAAATAATTTATTTTCATTTCCCTTACCTTGTAGTTGTATCCTTCCTTCATAAGAACCGTTCATTGTTATTTGTGTGATGATCTCTCTCATTTCATCTAAATTCCCAGAAAATCTAGCCATCATATGTTTTAACGACTTTCCGATTAATTCTTCACGACTTGCCCCTAAAATTTTCTCTCCAGAAGGGTTAACGTCTTGTACCACTCCCTCGTTATCCCATAAAATGATACCTTCAAGTGTACCCTCGAATACTCTTCTAAACTTCAATTCACTCTTTCTTAACTCTTGTTCCATTTGGTTTCGCTCACTCACATTACGAAAAATACCCATATGAAAACCAGTGTAAGATTGTAATTTCATTGTAAATTCTAAAATCTTAGATTGTCCGTTAGGCATAAAGAATAGAATTTCATCTCTTATTGCCCCTCTTTTATATAATACATTTAGGATTTCCTTGTACTTTTTATCTTTATCGACAACAAAATCTTCAATCTTACATTTTGTAATTTCATTATATGAAGTTTCAAATATTCGACACGCTGATTCATTCGCATGTACAATATGACCACCATCCTCCCATAGGATGATTCCATCTATGGCTTCCATAAAGAGCTCTGAATAGATTCCTTCATCATTTGAGAGCTTTTCTAACAACTTTTGTCTTTCAAAAGAACTATTCGATGTTGGCAAACTACCTTACCCCCTAAAACAAATTATTCTACCACGAGGTTATTCTACAAAAATCGCCATAATCCTTTTTATTCATAATAAAAAAACAAGTACCCGCTTAAACTAGCAGAATACTTGTTTTCCCCATTATAGTTTAAATTTTTCTATAAGTTTACTTAATGTATGAGCCATTTCAACTAACTTTTGTACATATAGCTGAATGTTTTCCATTGAATCATTTGTATGTGTAACAGAATTACTCGTCTCTTCTACTGCAGCTGCTGATTGTTGAGAAACCGCAGCAATATTTTCTATAGATTCGCTCATCCCAACTGAATTATCTAGCATTTCTACCATACTTGATGAAATATGTTCGATATCTCCATGGATATCAGTGATGGCAGTTGATATACTTTGGAAGGTATTCGCTGTTTGATGAATTTTATTACTACCAATCTCTACTTGCTCATAGCCGGCTTGTAACGATTCTACGACTCCAACAGACTCTGACTGAATTTTATTGACGATTGAAGTGATATCACTTATTGAATAGGAGACTTTTTCAGCAAGTTTTCTTACTTCCTCCGCAACAACAGCAAAGCCCTTGCCATGCTCTCCTGCTCTCGCAGCTTCAATTGCCGCATTTAATGCCAATAAATTCGTTTGGTTAGCGATCTCATGTATCACAGATATTAACTTATTTACTTGTTTCGTTTCTTGATCTAACCCTTTCACTCGATGCATCGAATCATTAATTATTTCATCTATCCTATTCATTTGCTCTTTAGAATTTTCCATCAATTCATTTCCTGCTAATGTCATATTCTTCACATTTGAGGCTGCTTCACGCATAGAAACACTTTTCGTTTCTGCATTCTCCACTTTAGATAAGTAATCTTCCATAATTTTTGATAAATCCGCACTTGCACTTGCTTGCTCTTCTGCTCCTCCCGATAATTCCTCCATTGTCGCCGATATTTCTTGACTAGCAGCTGCGACTTCAGATGAAACGGCACCAAGGTGAACACTTCTCTCATTTAAACTTTGTGAAACTGTAAGCATTTCTTGAATCATTTGGCGCAACTGGTGTTTCATTTGGTTAAAAGCGTCTGCGATTTCTGTAATTTCATCCTGATTATTCGAATGAATATCACTAGCTTTTAAGTTTCCTTTTGTTATTTCCTTTGAAGCTGTCACAACCTTTGTAAGACGATAAGCTAATTGTTTATTCACGATTCTATGACTAAAAAATCCGAAAATTGCTGATAGTACTAGTGACAGTACTAAGATAACAATTGAAACGATCATCATCCAACTCGCTTGGTTAATGGCAGATTCCTGCTCTTCCTTAATAATAGATGTTAGTTCATCTAATGTATTCATTGTTTGCTCGATGTAATTATCCACCTGCAACTTCCCTAAGCGGTATTCGCGTACATGTTGTAACTTCACATTTGGTGCGATTTCATCATAAAATAATTGATTTACTTCTTTATCATATTCATTGATTTTAACAAACATTTCCTGTGCTGTTTCCGATTGGATCATTGCTTGTATTTCTTGTTGTTTATTCTTTATGTCTGTTTCTAAATCTTCATATGTATTTAAATGTTTTGGATTAGAATCAATAATATAATTCCCAATTGTCCCGCCTTTTAAGTAGAAATCTGTGCCTATATCAGCGATTTCTAGCGCTCTTTCACTTGCCTTCTCTGCTTCATTAAGTTTAAAGGTACTGTAGACAAGCATAATAAAAGACAAAATCGTTGATATAGTGAATACGCCTAAAGTAAGCCACAAAGCTACCCCATACTTTTGACCGATTTTTAACTTTCTCCATTTATCTGACTTGGACACCCGTATTAACATCGCATTTAAAAAGGGGATGCTACTTTGTTTTAAACGCCATTTTTTCAGTAATTTCAATATAATTCCTCCTTTTAAAAAAATGTATCCCTTTTAACAATAATGATTCTATTATACTAGATTCTGCTAACATTATAATCGATAAAAAGGGGATATTGAAGTAGTATTTTAACTAAAAATAGTTATATATACCTATGCATTTCAATGCCATATTACCTTTACATGTCCATGTTTTGGATTTTTATCCACTCGTTCACATGTTTGAATTGATTTATTTTCTTACATAATGGGTATATAATAAGTGATGTTTTAGGGGGTCTTTAATAAAGGAGGATTTATGAGACAGCGTGATTACTTTTTTGATAACGCAAAGTTTATTCTTATTTTCTTTGTGGTATTCGGACATTTGATTCGCTCTTTTATTGAAGATAGTGAAACAATTTATACGCTTTACAAAGTGATTTATACATTTCATATGCCTGCATTTATATTAGTTTCAGGCTTTTTTGCAAAAGGGTATTATCAAAAGGGATATATTCAAAAAATAGCTAAAAAATTGATTTTGCCATACCTTATTTTCCAACTAATCTATTCGGTCTTTTATTATTTCTTACATCAAGGTGCAGCCTTTAACGTGGATCCGCTTAATCCACATTGGTCGCTATGGTTCTTAATTTCTTTATTTTTCTGGCATCTATTGTTATTGATATTTGCCAAATTCAAACCTAGTGTAGCCATTATCCTCTCTTTTGCGATTGGGCTAGCTGTAGGATATGCTGATTGGGTTACAAACTATTTGAGCTTATCTAGAACTTTTGTGTTTTTCCCATTCTTCTTACTAGGTTATTTAATGAAGAAAGAGCATTTCCAAGTTTTATTTAGACCATCGGTTCGCATCGGTGCGATTGGTATTTTTGTAGCTGTCTTTGTGTTATTCTACTTTAATCCAAACATCAACTATGAATGGTTACTTGGGTCAAAGCCATATTCCGTCGTTGATGATGCATCTATTTCGTCCATGTTAACTAGATTAGGTTTCTATTTACTCAGTTTGATGATGATGGCATGTTTCTTTGCCTTTGTGCCTAATAGACATTATTCATTTACAAAGCTAGGTAAAAACACATTATACGTTTATCTTCTTCACGGGTTTTTCGTACGAGTATTTAGAGAAAGTGAAGTGCAGGATTTCTTCAATGATGCAAGAAGTTTTCTCTTGTTAGCAGGACTCGCCTTAGTGCTTACTTTGCTATTATCAAGCAAATGGGTCACCGCAGTGACTCAGCCGCTGATTGAGTTAAGCACTGCACGGTTTAAACAACTAAAGAGACAAATTAGAACGATCTTTCGATATTATCGTAGAAAATACCGAATTGGTTAAATAGGTAAGGTCAGGCAGTAGTTACAGTCCTATGTAACTACTGCCTTTATCATTTAAACATCTATGGACGCTCTTTTCCCATTATTATAATAACAATAAAAATCATTAAACATTTTCAAAGGCTTTTTTATTGACCGTTCATTTATATAGGTATATAATTTTATATTGTCAAAAGAAAAAAACAATATATGTCCCAGTAGCTCAGCAGGATAGAGCAACAGCCTCCTAAGCTGTAGGTCGTAGGTTCGATTCCTATCTGGGACGCTAATTGTAAAAGGTCGATAACTCTTGGTATTAAAGGGTTATCGACCTTTTATTTTTAATTTCCATTTCTTACATTCCAGTAAAAATTTTCGTTTGGGGTCGGAATGGATTTTTAATGTTTTTTTCAAATAATGCCCCTTCCTACCTACTTAATTATATTTAAAACTAGCTCAGCTCGATCAATCGATTATTTGTTTAATCTACAGAGGTCATTAATAACATTTTTACTTCTTTAAATTTTAAATCCAACCTACTTCACATTTGATTAACATAAGATACAAAGTCAGCTGGCAATTAGTTTTGAAAGGAAGTTTGATATTGATATTTATGGATTTATGGCTATAACAGTTCCTGATCCAGGTTTAGGTGATGTTATTCTTCTTACCTCAGGAGGTGAACCTCAGATCAAATGAGCGCAACTTTTGTTTATTTATTTCATAGTACCTTTTCTTATATTCTCATTACGCACATAGTTATTTTAACTTCTGGAGATAATTAAGATTACATAACTAAAGAATACGGAGGGATGATCGTTGCCTAACGCTTTTCAAGCAGTTATAAATTACATAAAATCAACATCGATAGAAGATGATCCTAAACAAAATCCACATATAGGAGAAGCCATGGGGTGTTGGTTGTACTACACTTCAATTGCAGAAGAAATTCCTGCATTAGAAACTTGTTTAAATACAACTACTGATAAAGAGTTATTAGAATTATTAGCTGAATCGAAAAGATTAGCTGAACACCAAAAAAGAACTTTAGAAAATTTTATGATAAATGAAGGTATCCCTCTTTCAAATACAGCTCAATCGAAGCCTAACTCGGATCCGAATAACATACCATTAGGTGTGAAATCTACAAATGATGAAATTGCAAATTTAATTAGTATTAAAATCGCTTCAAATATCATGATGTGTTCAACTAACATGACTCAATCAATTAGAAATGATATTGGACTTATGTGGGCTAGATTTTATGCAGAAAAAATGATATTTAGTATGAACCTTAAAAACACCATGCACAAAAGAGGCTGGCTAAAAATTCCTCCTTACTTTCATCCTCCCGGAGCACCTAGACCCTAATCTAGGTGCTTATTTTGATGTAAGAATTTTTTAGATGTATGTACTCCTTTGGTTGCGATAATATCTATAGTTCTTTCTTTATGCCTTTGTTCATTCCATTTAAGCAAATTCAGTATTTGAAAGAATGCTTCATCAAAATTTACTACCTTAAAAATGTTCTTTGTCAGAAACTATAATGACATCCACTTCATAAATCTCCTTGATGTTATTATCTATTATTCCTCTATATTGACAGACTGTTTATTTACAATTAATGAAAACACTGCTTTTAATTTGGTCAACTAATTATATTTGCGATTAAAAACCCTGTTAAACAATACTATTTTAATCGGCACCATTAACTTCACCAATTCACTAATTATGTATTAAATTTCCTTTCAATTACCTTATTTTATCATTTCACAAAAAACACAAAATAGATTATCATTACATTATCACGTGTTAGTACCAGGTATAAAAGGAGTTAAACGTTTATGATGTTTCCAACAATTGTAAGTAAACAAGATAATTTAATTCATATTGTTAAAAATCAAAAAAAAACGGAATGTGGTTTTACTTATCACCACTTTACAATAGTTAATCGTTCAGATTTAAGGCGGATAAAGTTTATTAGTAAAGATTCCATCACTTGTACCATGTGCTTACAACATTACCTAAACCAAAAAAGTTAATTCTTTCATTTATGAATGGTGCCAAATGAACTAGTGCAACCTATAACATGGAGGTGCCTTTAATGAGTGATATTGAAAAATCTCGAAAAATTGGCCAAAAACAATATGAAATGGATCCAATGGATCAAGGTTTAAACCTTTTCTCCATGATGGTCAATCAGGCTACTGGTATTGATAAAGGAAATGATGGGGTTATTGAAGAAGAAGAAAACAATCGTAAAGAATAAAAAAATGGCTATAGATAATATACTTTTGATGAGTATATGTCTATAGCCATTTTTTTATATTATTTATAACAATACTACCCATGTAATGATGCTCTCCTTGTGCGTGAGGTGACCTTCTGTTTCTTCAAGAAAAAGATAAGCTTTTCTTGATGATGCATAGACTTCGAGAATAGTCGGTGAAATAACCACTCAGGAATATCACCTTCTAAAAAATAGTTTATACCAACAAACCAAAAGCGGTGCCACTGTATAATCGCTGCGATTAACATCTTATCACTCCTCCTTTGATAGGTTAATCATAACTTACCAATTTAAAGACAATATGAAGTCAATGTTAAAACTTATTAATTTTTGACTTTAGGATTTTAATAAAAATTATGATAAAATAAAATGTATTGCCAAGAAAACATGTTAGTTAAAGATAAGAAGCTGTTGGGTATTTTATGTCTCGACCGCTTTTTCTTACTGCATATAAAAGGAGAAGAAAATGAAAGTCATTGCGTCAACATTAAACGCTAAATATATTCATACTAACCTTGCCATACGGTACTTAAAAGCATTTGCTGAACCTGATTTCAACGTTGAACTTGCTGAATATACAATTAAAGACCCAGTTATGAATATTGTTACTGATTTAATTAATAAGCAACCGAATGTCATAGGTTTCAGTTGTTATATATGGAATATTGAAGAAACAATTAAAGTCATTCGTATGATCAAAAAAATAAATGCTGATGTAATAATTATACTTGGTGGACCAGAAGTGACCTATGATGTCCCTGAATGGTTAGAGAATGTTTCAGAGATTGATTTTATCGCTGTAGGTGAAGGAGAAGAAACTTTTAAACAACTACTTCAACAAATAGATGGTGAAAAGGATTGGCGCAAAGTGAACGGCATTGCTTATCTTAAAGATGGCAAATTGCAAGTTAATCCACAAAACAACAAACTTAACCTTCGTGAACTACCCTCTCCTTTTCGCTTTGAAGAAGATAAGAGGGAGCTTGGCAAAAGGGTTACATATATTGAAACGAGTAGGGGCTGCCCTTTTAGTTGTCAATTCTGTCTTTCTTCCATTGAAGTTGGTGTTCGATATTTTGATCGTGAAAAGGTGAAAGAAGATATTCGTTATTTAATGCGAAACGGAGCGAAAACGATTAAATTTGTGGATCGGACATTTAATATTAGTCGCAGTTACGCGTTAGAAATGTTTCAATTTCTTATTGATGAACATATGCCTGGTGTGGTTTTTCAATTCGAAATAACAGCTGATATTATGAGGCCAGAAGTCATTCAATTTCTAAACGATCACGCACCTGCCGGTTTATTCCGGTTTGAAATTGGCGTACAATCAACTAATGATTATACGAATGAATTAGTGAAGCGAAAACAAAACTTTCAGAAGTTGACTCGAACAGTGACAATGGTAAAAGAAGGTGGCAAGATTGATCAGCATCTTGATTTAATTGCTGGTTTGCCTGAGGAGGATTATGCATCATTCAAGAAGACGTTCAATGATGTTTTTGCTCTGCGTCCAGAAGAATTACAACTAGGATTTTTAAAAATGTTGAGGGGTACAGGGTTAAGGCAAAGTGCCGCCAATCATCAATATATTTATATGGATCAATCACCTTATGAAATCCTTGGAAATAATGTATTATCATTCCAAGATATTATCCGAATCAAACAAGTAGAAGATGTATTAGAAAAATATTGGAATGACCATCGGATGGATCATACGATTGAATACTTAGTTACAAACATTTTCCCTACCCCTTTTGATTTTTTCCAAGAGTTCGGAAGTTATTGGGAAGGGAAAGGCTGGTCAAGAATTGGCCACCAATTAGAAGATTTATTCCATCGATTATTTGCTTTCTTAGAGGATACACAGGTGAAAAATTTAGAGGTCATAGAAGGCTTAATGAAATATGATTACCTATCTAATCAAAAATATAAACCTAGAAAGCCTTGGTGGCCATCCTCAATTGATAAAAAAGAACGATCTTTGCTTTATCAACATTTTCTAAAAGATCCAAGTTCTGTAAGCAAAGACTTTGCTTTATTACATTTAAACGAAAAAGAACTATATAAGCACTCCATTGTAGAGAAGCTTCCCTTTAATCTTGAGAAATATATGCAGACCGGTTTCATTGAAATGGATGAATCAGTGATGGTTGTATATTATGCCAAAGAACAGGCAGCTGTGTTTGCATCATAGTGTGTAAAAACAAGCCAGAAAAGCAGTTTAAACTTTTCTGGCTTGTACTTTCATTTCTTATTAACCTTGCCTTTTTTACTTGTAACTTCATAAATCTTTGAAGCGTTCATATCGCCAAACTCCATCCCGAACTCTACATTCACTTGAGGAGGCTGTTTCTGTTTCCGCTCATTTTTTAACTGATACATTTAGCTTCTCCCTTTTCTTCCTTGTTTTGAATTGCGGTTGGCACCTTTATTTACATTTTCACCACTAGTAAATTCAGTTGAAAATTCAACATCTTCTTGATTGGCTTTTGGTGTCTTACTATATTTTTCAACAGCACGATGGCTAGCTTTTCTCTTCATCTTCTGACTCCTCCTTCATATTTCGTAAGAACAAACATATTTTCCGCCTAATGTAGGGTCATTATGCTTACCTTTTATTTCTTCATGTTTCATCTCATAAACGATCAAACAGAAGAGAAAAATAAAAAGAGGAGTGATGATAAGTGAAAAGACAAAACAAGCAAGAGCGAAGCAAAATAGAAAGCTTACCACATCAAATTTCTTCACCTGACTTTCGAAAAAGTCATAAGGAGCTACAACCACCTTTTGTAAACGAATTTGGGGTAACAATTGGGGATAGTAATTATGTATCAGAGCAGTCTCCACTTGAGAATTGGAGTGATGAAGTAGACCCAGCTGTGATGGCTGGAGACAAATGGGTTCATCCAACAAACGATATTGGCTTTAATACGCCTGAGAATCGCGCACTGATAGAAGAAAAAGAAGTACCAGATGCCCCCTTCTCTCATCCAACAAAAGATGCAGGTTATAAAGCAGATTAGAAAACCAAGCTTTTTGTTAAGCTTGGTTTTCGTATCTATCTATTTATCCAATAATAATCCTTTCCTTTGGATAATGATAATGTGGCTTTTCTTCTTTACCACCTATGATATATAAAAATGAGGTTAAGCCTATTCTACCGACAAACATTAGTATCATAATGACGATTTTTCCAGTATTACTTAAATCAGCTGTTATCCCCATGGAAAGACCAGTCGTTCCAAATGCGGAGCAAACTTCAAATATTATGGAAATAAGTGATAAATGTGTATTTGTAATGCTAATCAACAGCACTGCTACAAAGCATAAAAGCGTGGCTAAAATTGTAATAACCAATGATTTCAATATATCATCTTGGTGAATTTCTCTGCGGAAGATTTTCACATGTTTATTTCCTTTGGCAAAATTCCAGATAAATAAAATATTTAACGCAAAGGTGGTTGTCCGTATGCCTCCCCCAACCGAACTTGGTGAAGCACCTATAAACATCATAATACTCATGATCAATAGGGTTGGCAAAGTAAATTCACTAACATCCATTGTTGCTAACCCACCACTTCTTGTCGTCGCTGACTGAAATAGTGCATAAAAGAAACTTTCATGCCATGATAGCCCTTTAAAAAAATGTTGAAACTCCATAACTAAAATAATAATGGTTCCAAAAACGAGTAAAAAAGCGTATGTAACGGTTGTTACTTTAGTAAATAAAGAAAAACGATACGGGAGAGAGTTTTCCCATTTACGTTTTAATAGAAAAGCTTTGACTTCAATTAAAACAGGAAAACCAATTGCCCCTAAAGAGATTAAAATGATTGTAATAAACTGCACGAAATAATCATGGGCATATGGAATCATTGATGAACCTGTTATATCTAAACCCCCATTTGTTGTTGCACTTACAGAGGCAAATATTCCGTGGAGAAAAGCTTCGTCCCACGTAGGATAGTACTTTAAAAAATGAAAGCCAAGTATAAACATCCCTATTACTTCGATAAGAATCATTAATTTAATTATTTCTTTCACGAGTTGAACAAGCCCAGAAAGCGCATACTGATTGTGATCAACCATAATTAGTTTTCTACTCTTCAATCCAATCTTCTTACCTAACAACATCCAAAAGAAAGTACCTAATGCCATAATACCAATTCCACCAAATTGCATAATAATCATTATCACAAAATACCCAAAAACACTATAAGTTTGTGATAAATCAACAACGGTTAATCCCGTTACACTAACAGCTGTCACAGCAGTAAATACAGTATCTATAAAGCTAACTTCTACACCTTTTTGATTCACACCTGGTAAATAGAGGAGTCCTACAGAAATTGAAATCGACAAGAAATAATATGCAGTGATTATTTGTGCTGGCGAACGCCTATTTATCCAGCCTTTAAAATCTTTTAACAAACGTTTTTCACCTCAACTAAACTCAATTACACTCTATAATAATATAAGCTACCCCTGTTTTGAAAGCTAATTATGCTTTCTTTGCCAAAACAAGGATACAAACAGCTAATTTACCACTCATGAAATGAACACAATACATCATAATACAAATACAGTGATATCAATTACTGTAAATTATCTTTAGGAGATGTGTAATCATGCCAAAGAATAGTAATAAACTTTTAGTACCGGGAATTGAACAATATTTAGATCAAGTTAAATATGAAATCGCTCAAGAGTTTGGCGTACAGTTAGGTTCGGACACTGTTTCCAGATCTAACGGTTCAGTCGGAGGAGAAATCACCAAAAGATTAGTCCAACAAGCTCAAGCAGAACTTTCCGGAAAACAAAAATAACATGGCAAAAGTCCGAGGTTCAACTCGGACTTTTTATTATACCCATAAATCTTGCAATTATGGTGATTCTTTATTATATTTTTTCCTTTCATTATTTTTATCCCTTTTTTCGTTATTGTGCTTGTCTTGATCATGCCTATCACGCCATCCATTATCGTCATGAACATCGGAATTATCGGTATCATTTTGTTCTTTCTCAGCATCATTTTTATTTTTATTTTTATGTTTATGTTCCCCTTTAAAGTTATAATTTTCAATCTCCTTATTAGTGACAGACGAAGAGTCATTGTGTTCATCATCAGCATGCTTCTTATAACGAAACTTCTTCTCTTCAACCTCTTTTTTTGGTATTGATTCATTTGCCTCTATATTTGGATCGATAGCTTCATTATCATCAGAAGTAGGCACTGTCCCCTTCTCTTCCTTCACTTCTATGGATGTTTCATTTTCCTTTTCTTTTTCTTTTTTTATTTCACTTTCTTTGTTATCTTCCTTACTTTCTTCTTTATCACTTTCAGTCTTTTTTTCTTCCTCTGATTCATTTACATTCGATTTTGCGGTATTGTCATATTCAGTCTTCTCGTTCAACTCCATGTATGCCCCTAGAGTAAGTCCTTTTTCTTGAGCTAACTCTCGTTCTGTTTTAGAGCCTTTAATTAAATGCAAACTTACATCTTCTTCATTTAATTCCCTTGTAACAAAGTCAGTATGTTTCCTTAATCTTTCTTCTTCTAAATATTGATCTGACATGATGACTGTGGCGAACGTTAATTCTCTTCCTTTTTGCATATATCCCTGACTCTTACAAATTGATAGGATATCTGAAAATATCGTATCAAATTGTTTATTTTGCCAACCCGCTATCTCTTGAATGATTTTTTTTCCATCTGCATTGTAACCCTTCAATTGTATCACTTCGAATTGTTCATTTACGGCTAATTCAATACTTGGATTAATATCAATAGTCATATAAGCATAGATTGTCTGTTCAGAATGATTAGGCCATAAGGATAAGCCTAAAAAGGAAAGAATAAATACAGCAGCAAGCATAATCATTTTTACATATTTCGGTTTTTTAACAGATCCTACCTTAGGATTTTTCATCACAGGCTCAAACTCAATCTCTTGACCTATTTCATATATTGCTTCGTATTTATAGCTAAAATAAAATTCACCTTCATTTGTTAAAAGTGTTAAGAAACGTTCATCAATAGCGACAATCACTCCTCTTTTCACGTTTCTAACACCCCTTTCAAATAATCCTTTAAATAGACAAAGTCATTACATAAAACTAATGTCATTGCAATAATGTATTTACGATTTCTTTCAATTGTTTTTCTACTTACTTTTATTCTTGATTCCATATGCTTGATTGGTAATTTCTTGGTGGAATATAACATGTCTTTCAACATCACATCATTGGCAATTAATTGGGCAATTTCAATTGCTGTCCTTCTTGCATCGGCATGTTTTGGCGAGCATTTTACAATTTCTTTGAAACTAATACCAAAATGAGATAAATCATTCGTGAACTTAATTATTTCTTCTTTCCTTGCCTGTTGATCTTGTATTTCTAAGTAGCCCCTTATCGATATTTCTGATTCTATTAATGCACTGGCTTGCTCATTCGAACCATCCTCATAGTGATGGCTAGCATCTAAACTAAGGTTTTGATGTTTCGATTGCTGTCTAATATAATCAATGACTCTTCGTTTAATAACAACCTCAGCAAAAGAAACGAAACTCGTTCCTTTTGCTCGATTATAATTATTAATAGCATCATTAAAGGCGATTAAACCCACGCTAAATTCATCATCGGAATCATATATAAACCTCCTGCAAACTAAAGATACCGACTTAGCTACAAAAGGTCTAAATTTATCTATAAACACATCTCTTAATTGTCGATCACCATTTTGAATGGCATAAACTTCTTCTTCAATGGTTTTATGTTGTGTCTTTAGGCCTCTAAACAGTGATTTAATCATGCACTCACCTCTTTATTCACCCAAATTATAACACAGGAAAATTAGATGAATTGTGCATGAAGACTTGCCACAAACTTTATTACCCTATCTTTACAAATATACGGGTAAAATTAGAAAATTATAGGGGTAAAGAATATTTTTATACCACATTCACTACAATATAATGACAAAAGTTGTGCAACTTTCATACTTGTGCAATATAACTAAAAAAATGTTATCAAAAATTAAAATATATTAAAACGTCATCGAGATCTAGATTACATTTACTAAAATAAGGCGAAAGCGAGAATATTTTATGAACCTATTTCAATTATTTTACATCCTTTTTTATTAAAGAAATAAAAAAAGCCAATTTTCTCTTCATCTATTAGAAATCTAGAAGAGAAAATGGCTTATATCATACAAATTGAAATGATTACTGCTTCTTCATTGTCCAACCAGTCCAACCATATAAAATAGTCATTAATGGACTTATTAAGCAAAATAAGGCAAATGGCAAGTAGGTTAATGTATTAACATCTAGCACTGTCGTGAGAAAGATTCCACAAACACTCCACGGTACAAGAGGATTAACCACTGTACCAGCATCTTCTAAAACCCTGGATAAATATCGAGGATGCAAGTTCGCTTTATTAAAAGATTCTTTATAAGCATTACCTGTTAATAAGATAGATAAATACTGCTCACCTACAATAAAATTGATACCAACTGCAGTTGAAGCAGTTGCTGAAATTAATGGGCCACGTTTAGATAAGTAGTCAGTAATCCCACGAATAAGTGCTGCTAATATCCCTAATTTAATAAATAACCCTCCCATTGCTAAAGCCAACAGGACAAGTGAAATAGAGAAAAACATACTTTCTATTCCACCTCTAGTTAATAATGAGTCGATATCCTCAATCCCACTATTTGATGTATAACCACTAAATAAAATAGTAATAAGCTTACCCAAATTCATTTCATTTTGCACAAAGAAGGAAACAATAATTGCAGTAACAATCGAAGATGCTAATGTAATTAAAGCAGGTATTTTCTTTATCGCTAATACAACTAATACAAGAAAAGGAATGATTGCATACCATTTCACCAACCCTAGCGTTAATAAACCATCCTGCATTTCATTAATTTTTACTAAGCTGGCCTCTCCCATTCCCTTCGGTGAGATTAGGAAAAAAATAATAAAGGATAAGATAAATACAGGGATCGTTGTCATACTCATTGTTTTAATATGATCAAATAAATCAACCCCAACTGTCATGGATGCTAAATTCGTTGTATCAGACAGTGGAGACATTTTATCTCCAAAAAATGCGCCTGAGATAATTGCACCTGCAGTAATAGCCGGATTTAAATCTAATGCACCACTCAATCCCATAAATGCAACACCAATCGTCGCTGCTGTTGTTAATGAACTGCCAATACTCATACCAATAATAGCGGTAACAACAAAAGAAATGGCATAAAAATAATTCGGTCCTACAATATCTAAAGAATAATAAATGAACGTTGGAATGGTCCCGCTTGCCATCCAACTACTTATTAACATACCAATAAAAAAGAATAAAAATGTAGCGCCAAGCCCTGACTTTGTCCCATCCATCATGCCTTGTTCTATTTCTTTATACTTAACGCCTTTACATAATCCATAACTAATTAAAAAGATCATCGATAATACAATGGGAATATGTGG
Source organism: Cytobacillus sp. FSL R7-0696 (assembly GCF_038006865.1). Lineage (NCBI taxonomy): Bacteria > Bacillati > Bacillota > Bacilli > Caryophanales > Bacillaceae > Cytobacillus > Cytobacillus sp. FSL R7-0696. The sequence goes on from NZ_JBBOWA010000001.1 coordinate 4,672,100, forward strand.
TGGTGCCTCAAGGGCAATCATACAATAACTTATACCACTAAGGAGAATAATTGTGATAAGTATAGCTTCCCATGTTTTTACTTTGATGCTTGGTTCTTGTTGCATAATAAACTAACCTCCAATATTTCTAAAAGCGTAAAAAAAGAGCTCATAAATCCCTTATTTAGGGACGAATGATCTCCGCGGTACCACCCTAATTGACAAGACACCACACTTGTCCACTTCATCTATTTTAACCTTTATAGGTAGGTGTAATTCGAAAAATTTATGACCTGAACTTTCACCAACCATTCAGTCTCTTTAACTGTTCATAAATCATCTACTGGCACTACCGGTTAAATTATATTAAAACTAAGAATACTATTTTGCTTAAACGCTTTTATGCACTAAAGTATTTTTATAACGTATTTATACTATAATCTGTATTTCATTTACTGTCAATCATTATTTTCATATAAATAATTTGACCTTAACCTATACTTTACGGACAACTACCGTTGCTAAAACTCGTCTGTGTATCAACCTCCTTCTTTAAAAAACAAGATGAGGTTCGTGCCAAATATATCAGCGTTGGACGATTGATTGCTTAAATAATGATATATAAAAAAACACGCACAAAAATTGTGCGTGCCTGTAATTATATTTATTGTTGCTGCTGATCCATCGGATTATATAATGGTACATCTGGATTTTTATCTTGGAACCATCTAAGAGCAAAATCATTTTCAAACAGAAACACTTGATGTTCATATCGATCCTTCACAAGTAAACTACGCGAGCTAGAAAGGTTATCGTAATTGTTCTCACCTTCAACCCATCTTGCAATTTTAGAGCCTAACCTCTCCATTAAGACTTCCGTGTTATATTCGTTTTTCATCCGATGTTCAAATACTTCAAATTGTAATTGTCCAACTGCTCCAAGTAAATACTCATCTGTTTTCACCGTTTTAAAAAGCTGAATAGCCCCCTCTTGCACTAGCTGTTGAATCCCTTTATGAAAATGCTTTTGCTTCATTACATTCTTTGCTGTCACTCGAACAAATAATTCGGGGGTGAACTGAGGTAGTCTTTCAAATTGGAAACCATTTTTATCACTTGTCAATGTGTCACCAATCTGATATGTTCCTGGATCATAAATCCCAATGATATCGCCACTTACAGCTTCGTTAACGGTACTACGATCATCTGCCATAAATTGTGTCGATTGTGCTAATTTCACTTGTTTACCAAGACGCGGAATATTTACACTCATCCCTCGTTCAAATTTACCTGAACAAATTCTAAGAAAAGCGATTCTATCCCTATGTGCAGGATTCATATTCGCTTGAATTTTAAAGATAAACCCTGAGAAGTCTTCTGTTAAAGGATTGATTTCTCCAACAGTCGATTCTCTTGGTTGAGGAGAAGGAGCAAACTGTAAATAAGATTCCAAAAACGTTTGCACACCAAAATTAGTCAAAGCACTGCCAAAGAAAACAGGTGTTAAATCCCCTGAAGCAATGCGGTCACGCGAAAATTCATTACCCGCTTCATTTAATAACATAATTTCTTCTAACGTTTGTTCATAAAGCCCTGATTGTTTTAGAGCATGTTCTTCGTTAATTTCTCCTTCATCATTCAATTCAAGGAAACGATCCTCTTCATCTACCCTAAATTGTTCAATACGATTATTAAAACGATCATAAATGCCTAAAAACTCTTTCCCCATTCCTATTGGCCAATTCATCGGATATGATTCAATCCCCATTACTTCTTCTAATTCAGCTAAAAGCTCTAACGGCATCTTACCTTGTCGATCCAATTTATTGATAAATGTAAAAATAGGGATACCTCTCATACGGCAAACTTTAAAGAGTTTTAAAGTCTGATCCTCGATCCCCTTTGCTGAATCAATGATCATAACTGCACTATCCACTGCTGTTAATGTACGATAAGTATCTTCACTGAAATCTTGGTGTCCTGGTGTATCTAAGATATTGATTTTAGCATGATTATACTCAAACTGCATAACACTAGACGTAACCGAAATACCACGTTGTTTTTCTATTTCCATCCAGTCACTTGTTGCATATTTCCCTGTCTTTTTCCCTTTAACAGTCCCTGCATCACGAATGGCCCCTCCGAATAAAAGAAGCTTTTCTGTTAAGGTTGTTTTCCCAGCATCCGGGTGGGAAATAATTGCAAATGTTCGACGCGATAATACTTCGTCTTTAAATGTACTCATAATAAAATTCCTCACTAACATGTATAAATTCTTATCTGTCGCTACTGCGTACCCTCAATTTTATCCTTGTATTAGAAACTTTGCAATGCGTAATCAATATATGGCATTTTCTTTAAAAAGATAACCAATGAGTTTGCACGTTTTATACACAATATATAATCCTCTTGTCATCCAAGCTTAAATGCAAGTTTCATTACAAACAAAAAAGCTGACATAAGATATGCCAACTTTTAGTTGAAATTACTTCTCTAAATTGTTTTTCTTCTTCTCATTAGAGTCATCATCATCATTAGCTAAACCTTTAGCAGAGTTTTTAAACTCTTTCAACGTCTCTCCCACAGCTCGTCCAATTTCAGGTAACTTCTTCGGCCCGAAAATAATGAGGGCCAGTACAAGTATAAGAATGAGACCTGGTATACCAATATTTGATAACATAGTATCACTCCTTTATGTAAGACATAACGTAAGGTGATTATTTATATTTCAATTCCCATTATAATTGAACACCAAATAAAGGCAAGTAAATTCCTTATTAGCAATCCTTTTTAACACGATAAAAAGAGCCTCATGTGACTGATGTCACCCATGGCTCCTTATCATTAGTTCATCTTCGTTCAATAAGATAGAAGGGTTTGCTTTACATAGAAAAACGGTGATTACCGATTTCTGTAACAACTTCTCTCGTATTCAACCAAGATTGCGGTACGATTGTTGGATTGTGGAAAAAGACCGTTTCATCTGGCAATGCATGATTTTTCATTGCTTGCTTTACTGCTTTTTTTGCTTCTTTATCTGCAGGCTTATTAATCGAACCATTATCAACTGGTTGAAATTGCTTATTTTCATAAATAACACCACGAATGGTATCAGGAAATCGTTCGTCCTGCACTCGATTAATCACAACTTCTGCAACAGCTACCTTTCCTTCAAACGGTTCGCCTTTCGCTTCTGCATGGATAAGTCTTGCTAAAAGATCCTTCTCCTCAGATGTTAACGAAATGTCAGGCTTCTTTTCTTTCTTTTCTTTTTCCTCTACTTTAGGAACGATAAGCTTATCACCTTTTTGAACCGTTCGATCTTCTAGGTGATTCATCATTGTTAATTCTTCCTCAGACACTTCTAATTGATCAGCAATGGAAGAAATTGTTTCGTTCCCTTTAACCTCATATATATCATAAACATCTAATGTCTCAGCATAAACGCGTAAATCAGCAGATTGGATGAAATGGACTAAAAACAATGTACTCGCTGCAAAGATAACTGCAATCAGTTTCAATATTTTTTCCTCCATTCAAATATACATTTAAATCAAAATAACAAAATTAAGACTAACATGGATAGAAAGACTACTTCAAACGCAATGTTTTCCATGGGTAATCAGGATATTTCTCCCATCTTAATTTAGACTAGCATTATAATAAACTTCTGCTATAATAATGGTGGAAATAAAAACGCAAATAAACCAAAATGTGGGGGGACCAGTAATTGCTGGTTGAGATTTCATCCGTTTTAGATGATGACCCTTTGAACCTGATCTGCCTCATAGCAGCGTAGGGAACATATTTAAAACAATTCATATGTTTTTGATATGCGCCCATGGTGAATCCTTTGGGCGTTTTTTATTTCCTTCAAAAAATAAAAAGGAGGAAATGGAATGAAAGGATGGTTCATATTGCTTCTTTTCAGCGTGTTTCTATTAGCTGGGTGCGGGAATTCCAGTGAAGATGCACAAACAGAAATGGGAGAAAATGAATTAAAAAAAGTAAACTTTGTACTTGATTGGACCCCAAATACAAATCATACGGGCATTTATGTTGCAGCAGCAGAGGGTTACTTCGCAGAAGAAGGATTAGAAGTTGAAATCATGATGCCAGGCGAAACAGGGGCGGATCAGCTCATCGCTTCAGGAAAAGCAGATTTTGGCGTAAGTGTACAAGAAGCAATCACGCAAGCTAGAGTCCAAGATGTGCCAATCGTCTCGATTGCAGCCATCATCCAACATAATACCTCGGGGTTTGCTTCACCAGTTAGCAAAAACATTCACACGCCGAAAGATTTTGAAGATCATACGTATGGTGGGTTCGGTGCACCTGTTGAAAAATCAGTGATTGATTCTTTAATGAAAAATGATCATGCAGATATTAATAAAGTCTCCATTCTTAATATAGGTGACACAGACTTCTTTACAGCTGTTAAACGAGATGTTGATTTTTCTTGGATTTATTATGGGTGGACAGGAGTAGAAGCGGAATTACGTGGTGAGGAATTAAACATGATATATCTGACTGATTACTCCAAAAAACTAGATTACTATACACCCGTTATTGCTACGAATGAAAAGATGATTCATAAAAATGCTGATATTGTTCAAGCCTTTATGAAAGCCGTTTCCAAAGGGTACACATTTGCAATTGAACAACCAGAAAAGGCTGCAAACATTTTACTTGCAGCTGCGCCTGATTTAGATGAAGAATTGGTAAAAGCATCTCAATTCTGGCTAGCAGAGCGATATCAAGATGATGCAGCACAATGGGGAGAACAAGACTTATCAGTATGGGAGAATTATGCTGATTGGATGCTTGAATATAATCTATTAGATAAACCATTAGATGCAGAGGAAGCATTTACAAATCAATTTTTACCAAATGGAGGGAATAAATAATGGCAAAAGCTTTAGTAAGTATACAAATCATTCCAAAATCAGCTAACGGACTAGACGTTATCGCTCTTGTAGACGAAGCGATTTCGATTATTGATAAAGCTGGTATTCCATATGAGGTAAACTCTTTAGAAACGACTATGGAAGGTCATTTATCAGAACTGTTTCCTATCATAACAAAAATGAATGAACGTATGGTTGAGCTTGGAAGTCCGAATGTTATTTCTCAAATTAAAGTTCTTTACCAGCCAGAAGGCATCACTTTAAATACATTAACTGAGAAGTACCGCTAATGTTGCAGAAGTTTATAAAAAGCTGGAGCGCTTTATTGGTGCTCTTGCTTTTAATTATTTTGTGGGAAACCGCTGTAATGCTATTTGCTATACCACCATGGTTACTTCCTGCTCCAACAAGTATTCTATCTGAAGCAATAGCCGGGTGGGATTCCCTTACCCCCCACCTATTATCAACCATACAATTGACCACCACAGGACTTGTAATTGGTACTACGATTGGAATTTTTACTGCTATCACGCTTCATCTAGTTCCGTTTTTAAAAGAAGCAATCTACCCTTTACTCATATTATCTCAAAACATTCCAATTATTGTGTTAGCACCATTACTCGTCGTTTGGTTTGGGTTCGGTTTATTACCTAAATTAATCGTGATCACCCTTGTTTGTTTTTTTCCTATTGTCATAGCCACATTAAACGGTTTCGAGCATACACCTAAAAACCTGAAACATTATATGCTTATGGCTGGTGCAAGTAAATGGCAGTTATTTTGGAAGCTAGAACTCCCCTTTTCATTATCATCCTTATTTTCCGGGATTAAGATTTCTGCTACATATAGTGTAATGGGCGCGGTTATTTCTGAATGGCTAGGTGCGAAAAATGGCCTAGGTGTGTATATGACGCTCGCTTCTTCTTCTTTCAGAACAGATCGCGTCTTTGTGGCCATTATCATTATTATGATCATGAGCTTAATACTTTTGGGCTTTATTCATCTCATCGAAAGTAAACTGGTACGTTGGCATATAAAGGAGAAGCAAATATGAGTCTTTTACAACTTAAATCTATTGAAAAAAGATATTCAAGAAATCATGTAATAAAAGATATTTCTATGACAGTAAATGAAGGTGAATTCGTTTCAATTATCGGACCTTCAGGTAGTGGTAAAAGTACATTATTTAATTTAATCGGTGGAATGATGCCACCCGATAATGGTGTCATCCTTTTAAATGGACAACCTATTATAAATAAAAAAGGTTCTGTTAGTTATATGCCTCAATCGCCCTCCCTACTCCCATGGAGAACAGTCTTACATAACGTAATGTTAGGACAAGAATTAAGTGGGGAGATCGGCAATAAAGTGCAAGCGACTAAAATGCTGGAACGGGCAGGATTGATTCATGAACTTGAAGCACTCCCTCATGAACTCTCAGGTGGGATGAAACAAAGAGTGGCATTCATTCGTGCATTACTTAGTCCTCAACCAATCATTTTATTAGATGAACCATTTGCTGCATTAGATGAATTCACAAGATTAAGCTTACAAAAATGGCTGCTCGATATATGGGAACAGAATAGAAAGACGATTGTATTTATCACTCACCATATTGAAGAAGCGATCTTTTTATCCGATACGATTTATGTGTTATCAAACAAACCAACGACGGTTAAAGAAAAATTAACCGTCCCTTTCTCTCGCCCAAGACATGAAGATATCATCTTAAGTTCCGAACTTCTATCCTTAAAGAAAAGAATCAAACAATTATTGGAGTAAAACGCCACGTGATTTAAAAGCGTATATCTTATCTTCTCTAGAGAAATAAGATATACGCTTTTACAAAAATAATGGCAAAAAATAAGCCATCTATCATAATAGATGGTAATGATCCCCATATGTGTTTTTCCAAATTTTCTTTAATGATTTAATAGCTCTCGTTGTGGTAATTCTCACCTTGTCTTCTCTCCAACCTAAAATTTCTGCAGTTTCTTTTATGGTACATTCTTTTATTTTTCTTAACACTAGTACATTTCGATAATTCGTTTTCAAGTGATTTATTGCCTGATATAACGCATGAACCCCCTCATCCTGAATAAATTGTTCTTCTGGAATAGAACGATTTTTTATCCAAGCTTTATTTAAATATAACTCCTGTTGTAACTTCTGTTGTTTTCTAATAAAATCAATCGTCGTATTTTTAGCAATACTGAATAACCAACTATGGATTTTGTCTTGGTGCTCAACCTGATTCTTTGATATAAAAGCTTTAATAAATGTTTCTTGCGTTAGATCTTCCGCTGTTTCTTGTTGCTCAATCATTGAATAAATAAACCTAAAGATTTGATGATGATAAATACGATAGATTTCAATAAATGATTGGCCGTCTGATCCCAACCCCTTTTCATCCTTTCTTTATCTTTCCTAATATTACAATTCCAAAGAAACTCGAAATTTCCTTCTTTTCCTTTTCTAAAAAAAGCGACAAGTTTTTTCTAGAAAATAAGACAAGATTACTTTCAGTTTTAAACGAAACTATTTACCTAATACAAAAAACTTTCCATAACCTCCGTACTAATTTTCCTATACTCTCTCTATTTAGTTCCTTTTTAGTGAAACATACCCTGCAACATTTATTTCCACTATTGAATACACAAAAAATTATTTCTTTTTACCCATAGAACGAACATCAAACTCCTCTCCTCTTACTATCGACCCTATACTTATGAACGCAATCAAAAGACTTATAAAAAATTGTAAGATTTTCCAACACAATTACTAATTACTTAATTTTCTAAAAATTTAATCAATTACCTGTCCTTTTTTTAGAAAACAAGCAAAGAATCGGCAAAAATTCTCATAGCATTGGATTCAAATGTACTAATTATTGATTTGTTCGCTATTACGATTAACTCATTTTAAAAAACGAACAAAAAAATTCGACATTTTCCGACAACTTCGAAGCCCTTCGTTAGCTAGAGTGTTAATCATAAGGAGAGCTACTTTTATTTTAAAAAGTAAACACTCCTTCAATATATAAGGAGGTGAATAACAAGGATCATTCAAATATAATGAAAACATTTTTAGGAGGGGAATTACTTGAAGCGTAAAAGAAAAAATGGTTGGTTTCGTCTACTAAGTATTGCCATGATTGCTTTCTTAATCGTGCCAATGATGTTTCCTAGCATCAGCTCTGCTAGTAATAAAGGTGTAAGTACCTCTGTAGCAAAGTCAGCTAGTGAAGTAGCAGAAAACAAAATAAGCAAAACATTGACGAAAGAATTTAAAAAAGAAGAACAAGTCACATTTTTAGTGAAATTCAAAGAGAAAGCTGATCCTCAACAATCTGCACAAAAAGCAGAAAAAGCTGCAGCTGCTCAAAAACAGTCTGCTGCTCAAGCAAAATATATGAAACGTTCAGCTATTGTTTCAGATATGAGAACAGTGGCAATTGAATCACAAGATAATGTGCTTTCTTACCTTGAAAAACAAGAAAAGAAAGGGAACGCGAAAGAAGTTCAATCTTTCTTTATCGTAAATGCGGTTGCTGTTACAGCAACTAAAGATGTAATGGAACAACTCGCTACTTTCCCTGAAGTGGAAAAAATTCTACCAAATGAAACAAGAAAGCTACATACACCAACGGTAGAAGAGCAAGCAAAAGCGGAAGAAGCTGGTAAGATCAATAATATTGAATGGAATATTGATCATATCGGAGCACCTGCTGTGTGGGAAATGGGCATAGACGGTTCAGGTACAGTTGTTGCTTCCATTGACACAGGTGTTCAATGGAATCACCCAGCATTAAAAGAGAAATATCGTGGGTTTGATCCTGCTAATCCAGAATCACCAAATCATGAGTACAATTTCTTCGACGCTGTAAGTGGCAATGAAGAATCTTATGATGACCACGGTCACGGTACGCATGTAACGGGTACTATGGTTGGTTCTGAGCCAGACGGTGGCAACCAAATCGGTGTTGCGCCTGGCGCAGAATGGATTGCTGCTAAAGCATTAGATGCTGGCGGTAGCGGTTCTGATGCTCAATTAATTGCAGCTGGTGAGTGGATTTTAGCCCCTACAGATGCTGAAGGGAATCCAAACCCAGCAATGGCGCCAGATGTGGTTAACAATTCTTGGGGCGGCGGTCCTGGAATCGATGATTGGTATAGAGAAGTAGTTCAAGCATGGCGTGCTGCTGAAATCTTCCCTGAATTCTCTGCAGGAAATACAACTTTATTTAATCCAGGTGGTCCTGGTTCAGTTGCGAACCCTGGTAACTTACCAGAAGCGTACACAACTGGAGCAACGGACATCAATGATAACCTAGGAAGCTTTTCATTATTAGGACCTTCCCCTTATGGAGGCATTATTAAACCAGATATTTCAGCTCCTGGTGTAAATATCCGCTCATCGGTACCTGGCAGTGGATATGAAGGTGGCTGGAACGGGACTTCCATGGCAGGTCCACATGTTGCAGCTGTTGCAGCTCTTCTTAGACAAGTGAATGCAAGTTTAACTGTTGAAGATATGGAAGAGATTATTTCTTCTACTGCGATACCTTTAACAAATGAAACATATACAGAGGTACCTAACAATGGCTTCGGTAATGGATTAGTAAACGCTTACGATGCTGTTAACTCTATCTTAGATGGATTGGGGACAATTAAGGGTACTGTCGCTAAAGATGGCGAAGATGAAGAAGCACCAACATTAGAACATGAAGCAATTGAAGAAACTTATGCTGGTATGGATTTACCACTAGAAGTTTCAGCTGCTGACAATGTAAGTGTAACAAATGTAACCGTTGAATATACAGCTGCTGATGGAAGCACAAAAACAGTTACAGCTACACGTGATAGCGGGGATTACAAATCTGGCACGTATAGTACAGTTATTCCAGGAGATGACATTGCTGAACCTTCTGTCTCCTATAAATTCATTGTGACTGACTTCGGTGGAAACACTGTTGAAAGTGATATGTATGAGGTATCTGTATTGCCTGGTATTACAGTTGGCTATTCAACAGACTTTGAATCCACACCAGCTGGCTGGACTTCTTCTGGCGCCGCTAATAACTGGGAGTGGGGTGTACCGACTACAGGTCCTGAAAGTGCTTTCTCTGGAGAAAAAGTATTTGCAACTGGCTTAGACAGTCAATATGCAAGTAATGCAAACATGACACTTGTTATGCCTCCTATCGATTTACCAGAAGGAAATAGCTTTTTACAATTTAAACAATGGTATAACATCGAAAATAATTATGATTATGGCCATGTTTTCGTCTCAACAGACCAAGAAAATTGGACTCAACTTGCTAGATATACTAATCTTTCAAATGATTGGGTTGATGGCGAGGTTGATTTAAGTGAATATGCAGGTCAAAGGGTTTATATCGGCTTTAACTTAACAACTGATGGTTCTGTAACCAGACCTGGTTGGTACATTGATGATGTTGCATTAACAGACACACCACTTGAAACTGCGAAAACTGGAAAAGTTACATTAGAAAAGAAAGATACGAAAACTGAAGCAAAAAAAGACGCGAAACCAGTAAACGCTGATAAGATCCAACCTAATACGGAAAATGCTACAGTTGAAAAAGGATCTGACAAAAAAGCAACTCCTATGTCTTTACCACTTGGTGCAAAGGTGAGTGTACTTGAATCAGGTAGATCTGTAAATACGAACCCTGCTGATGGTTCTTACCAATTAGTTCACGCGGCTGGCGAATTTACTCTTTTAGCAGAAACATATGGATTTGCTTCAGAAACGCAAACCGTAAATGTTGAAGCAGATGGAGAAGCAGTTGCAAACTTCGTCTTAGATGAACTACCTCAAGGGACAATTAATGGTTCAGTAACAAATGAAAGAACAGGTGAACCAATTACTGGAGCAACTATCCTTCTTGTTGAGGATGCAAAAGTAACACCAGTTACATCAGATGAAAATGGTAACTACTCAATTACGGCTTATGAAGGTGAATACACTCTACGTGTAATGGCTAACTCTTATTCAAGTAAAGATGTGACGGTTACACTTGATGAAGAAAACGTGGAAGTAAATATCGAACTAAAACCATTCATCGGTTTTGAAGGTGAAATTGGCTATGATGATGGTACAGCTGAAAACGCACGTGCATTCTATGATGCTGGCAATGGCTGGGGTGTTCGTATGAGTCTTGAAGAGGGTCAAGAATCTGCAATGGTTACTGGCGGTTTATTCCGATTCTGGGATACATCTTTTCCAACACCTGGTGGAACAGATTTCCAAGTTGCGATTTATGATGCAACAGAAAATGGTACCCCTGGTGAAAAACTAGCTGGACCTATTGATGCAACAGCATTAAGAAATGGTGAATGGACACATGTCGATCTTGCCACTGAAGGTGTAACAGTAGATGGTGATTTCTTCATGGTTTATATTCAAACAGACCCTAACCCTAATGCTCCTGGATTAGGAACAGATGAGAATGGAGATAACGCTGGACGAAGCTTCCAATTAGTTGGTGGCGCTTGGTCAGCTTCACCTGCTGCTGAAGGAAACTATATGATTCGTGCGGTAGTAAACTATGAATTAACATCACCAACTATTACTTCCCCAGCTGATGGAAGTTATACTAATGAAGAAACAGTAACTGTGGAAGGTTCAACACAACCAAATGTGGATGTTAAAGTGTACAATGGTGATGAAGAAGCAGGAACAACAACTGCTAGTGCAGAGGGTGAATTCAGCTTAGATGTTGAATTAAATGAAGGTGAAAATGTCTTAACTGCTACAGGTGTAAGCGAGGTTGGTGAAACGGATCCTTCAGAGCCAGTGACAATTACATTAGATCAAGAAGCTCCATCACTTGCTATTACTAGTCCTGAAGATGGTTCGAAAACAAATAAAGAAGCGGTGACTGTAGAAGGAACGGTTTCTGATGACCACTTAGATACTGTTACAGTAAATGGCCAAAATGCAAATGTATCTGATGGTACATTCTCAAAACGTATTTTATTAGATGAAGGTACAAACGAAATTACAGTTGTTGCTACTGACGAAGCGGGTAACTCTTCGACTGAAACTGTAACAATTGAAGCCAAATACTCAAGCCTTGATATTGAAAATCTTCAACCAGGTGAAGATAAAGAATTAGCCGCTGGTCAAACAGTGAAAATTGAATTTGACAGCGAGCCAGGCTTAAAAGCAACATTTGCATTAAAAATGCCTTTAACAAACTTACGTGCACAAACCACAAACGTAAATGACCTACCAATTATGGAAACATCTCCAGGTCACTATGTTGGTTATTATACTGCAACTTCTAATGTTGTAGCTCCTGGTGCAGAAATTGAAGTCACTGTTAAAGATAGCTTTGGCAATAAAGCAACGGAAATCGCTGAAGGAAAACTTTATATTAATGCACCAATAGATTAATTATTTTGCCCAAATGAAATAAAAAGAGGGAGATGCCTTTATTGGCATCCCCTCTTTTTATTTAGCAATTATCTAAAACAAGCAGCTCCAACGATGATTAAAAGGATGAATAATACAACGATCAGTGCAAAACCGCCACCGAAACCGCCACATCCGCCACCGTATCCGTAACCGCCATAACCGCAGCCTCCACCGTAACCATACATAAAAAGATCTCCTCCTATTTTTTATATTTACCCTTTATCCCAAAACCATTAGGTGATTAGCAGCAGCCACCGTATCCCCAAGAAGCTCCAATAATCACTAACAAAATAAATAAAACAACTAGGAGTGCAAAGCCTCCACCGTATCCAAATCCTTCTGACATTTGAATAACCTCCTTTATCTTGATTCTATATATCCTATTCAACTAACCTAATATGTGCGATAGTCAAATGCACATTTTTAGGGCAAATAACTATAGGCTTATCCAAGAGGAGTGTATTTTCTGTCTCTTGAACCCCTTCATCCAACTCTTACCGGTTTATATATAAATTGCTCGGCTTTCTTTTCTGGTTTACGTTCTGAAGAATGCCGTGCAAACCTATTTTGCGAAGCACTCATTTATCAATTTTCTACTGAGTGAACTGCTAATCCCTTTTCCGTAGCTCTCTCTCAACGATTTCCTTCTGAGTGACTTGCTAATCCCTTTGCCTTAGCACTCACCCTTCGATTTCCTTTTGAGTGACTTGCTAACCCCTTTTCCGTAGCTCTCTTTCATCGTTTTCCTTCTGAGTGACTTGCTAACACCATTTCCGTAGCTCTCTTTCATCGTTTTCCTTCTGAGTGACTTGCTAATCCCTTTGCCTTAGCACTCACCCTTCGATTTCCTTTTGAGTGACTTGCTAACCCCTTTTCCGTAGCTCTCTTTCATCGTTTTCCTTCTGAGTGACTTGCTAATCCCTTTTCCGTAGCACTCACCCTTCGATTTCCTTCTGAGTGACTTGCTAATCCCTTTTCCTTAGCACTCACTCATAGATTTCCTTCTGAGTGACTTGCTAATCCCTTTTCCGTAGCACTCACCCTTCGATTTCCTTCTGAGTGACTTGCTAATCCTTTTTGCGAAGCACTCACTCATCGATTTCCTTCTGAGTGACTTGCTAACCCCTTTTCCGTAGCTCTCATTCATCGTTTTCCTTCTGAATACGCGCAAGTCCATTCTGCTCGGCGTTCCTAATATTCTCATCCCCTGAATGCAGCGCATGTTTAATGTAATCTAACAATATATATATGGTTATTAGTTATGTATGCACCTATGAAGCTATCTTCCTTTTCTCCTGAGAACGGTGATTCTCCATACTGAGACGCTCCTTTTTTTGTCCACCTCTTTTATCTCAGTAACTGAGACCACATTTTATGTGAACCAACATTAAAAGCCACAGCAACTAGAGCTGTGGCTTTCAGAGTGTAGACAAACTTCTTTTTCAAAAATTCATTTGAAGAAAAAGGGGTTTTGTTTCTTTTTTAGTTATATATTTGGTGGTTTCTGTTACGTAACAACACCATATATTGATAGGTTAGTAATTATATAAAACGTTATTTAAGAATTTTCCTTTGGCACAAGTTGATAAATTTCACCTGTTTCAAAACTATTCACTAATCGCCCTAACCAATCATAATAATTTAGCGCCTCGTGTAATTTTGTTACATCTTCACGAGCTGCTGCTAAAACCTCTTCTGGAGCATTTTCCTCTTCTAATAATAAATTGATTTCCTTTAATGATTTCTCGATTGCGGAAATATTCATGGAAATACTCGGTCTCCACTTCGTTGTAAAAAGATCAACAAAAGTTTGATGCCAATCTTCTTCTGCTTGATACTGATCTTTTCTTGATCCTTTTTTCCATACTTTTTCCAACATTTTTAATTCTAATAAGTTCCTCACTGATGTACTCATACTAGTTTTACTCATACCTAGTTCTTCTTTCATTTCATCTAACGTCATTGGTTCTGCTTGAAAATATAATAAACCATATAACCTACCTACAGATGGTGTTATCCCGTAAAGATTCATATTTTGAGAAATGGTTTCAATTACTCTTTCTCTTGCTTTGTCTAACCTTTCTTCATACATTTTTTCATCATCACACCCATTTATTTTCATAGTAGTAATTATTATTCGTCATTCAATGCTGACCTGCCATGTCTTGAAACTTATAATTTTAGCTTATCATTTTTTCCTCCTATGTAAAGAAAGCACAACAATTGGAATATCGAGCATTCGAGAGCATTTATAAGAATTCACTGTATACAGTTCGTACAGTTTTTACTGTACAAACTATATTATAGAATATGCTAATATATGAACTTTGCTCTTATTTCTCTAAACTCCTACAATTAAGGAGGTCGTAATTCACAGGAAAATAGAACGAGGATTCATAATTAAGAATGATGAAAATTGTCTCATTTTGTAGTTTTTGTTACAAAATGATTAATAATATAACGGTTTGATTGCGTATATTTCACAAAGTAGGTAAATACAAAAAGTACCTAATAACAAAAACCATTACATTCGAATATGATCCAAATCCTGTAAAAACAAACATATATAAGTTTAAAACGAGGTGAAACAATGGATGAGAGAGCAAAAAAAATTAGCGTAAGTCAAGTATCAAAAATATTTGGCAAAAACACTAAAAAGGCCACTCAACTCTTAAATGAGGGCCAAAGTAAAAATGAAATTCTTAAACAGACGGGTGCAACCATTGGTGTTAACCAAGCCAATTTTGATGTTTATGATAGTGAAATTTTCGTCATAATGGGACTTTCTGGTAGTGGTAAATCTACATTAGTAAGAACCCTCAACCGACTCATCGAACCAACAACTGGAGACATTTTTATTGATGGAAAGAACATTACAAAAATGTCCAAGGACGAACTAAGAGAAACTCGAAGAAAGAAAATAAGCATGGTTTTTCAAAAGTTTGCCCTACTCCCCCATCGTACCATTCTAGAAAATACAGAATATGGCTTAGAAATTCAAGGAATGGCCAAGGATACCCGTAAACAAAAAGCCCTTGATGCATTAAAACTTGTTGGACTTGAAGGTTATGAGAATCAATATCCTGATCAACTAAGTGGTGGTATGCAACAGCGTGTTGGGTTAGCAAGAGCTTTAGCAAATGATACGGATATTTTATTAATGGATGAAGCTTTTAGCGCTCTTGACCCGTTAATTCGAAAAGATATGCAAGATGAACTCCTTGATTTACAAAGCTCGATGGCAAAAACGATTGTCTTCATTACACATGACTTAGATGAAGCGCTAAGAATCGGGGATAGAATTGCGTTGATGAAAGATGGTGCCATTGTACAAATTGGTACACCTGAAGAGATTCTGATGAACCCATCTAATCAATATGTTGAAAGATTCGTTGAAGATGTGGATTTATCGAAAGTACTTACAGCTCAACATGTAATGAAGAGAGCGGAAACTGTGCAGGTAGATAAAGGACCAAGAGTAGCTCTACAATTAATGAAGAAACTAGGTATTTCAAGTATTTATGCTGTTGATAAAAAGAAAAATATTCGCGGTATTGTCCATGCAACAGCAGCAAAAGAAGCAGTTGATTCAGGAAAAACAATCGAAGAGATATTAGATACAAGTTATCAAACAGTAACGGAAGATACCGTACTTACAGATCTCTTTGATATTGTTTCTACTGCCTCCATTCCTGTAGCAGTGGTAAACGAAAATGGCCGCTTGAACGGTATTCTCGTTCGTGGTGCCGTAATTGCTGCACTCGCAGGCAATAACGATGCCATTAATGATTTTGAACATGATACGAGTACAACTCAAGATCAATCTATTAAGGAGGTGTACTAATCATGGAAGAAAGCTTTATTCCTAAAATTCCCGTCGCAAGCTGGATAGATGCCTTTGTAGATTGGCTGACTGTTACTTTTGCGATTGTATTTGACGGTATTACGATTGCACTTGAAGCGATTGTAAATGGTATGAATACAGTGTTAATGGTTATCCCAGCATTGATTTTAATCATTATTTTAGCATTACTTGCGTGGAAATTGGCTAGCAAGGGCATTGCTCTTTTCACATTGATTGGACTGTTATTAATACAAAATCTCGGCTATTGGGAAGGTATGTTACAAACTCTATCCCTTGTCTTAACATCGGTTATTATTACCGTCATTATTGGACTACCAATAGGTGTTTGGGCTTCACAAAAAAGAACTGTACAACAAATTGTTACACCCATTCTTGACTTTATGCAGACTATGCCGGCATTCGTTTATTTAATTCCAGCTATATTCTTCTTTAGTATTGGGGTTGTACCAGGTGTAGTTGCCTCTGTCATTTTTGCTGTACCACCGACTATCCGTTTAACCATTCTTGGGATTCAACAAGTCCCTACCGATATTATTGAAGCAACTGAAGCTTTTGGATCAACTGTAAAACAACGATTACTAAAAGTACAACTACCGTTAGCAACACCGACGATTATGGCAGGTATTAACCAAAGTATTATGCTTTCTTTATCAATGGTTGTTATTGCATCAATGGTTGGTGCGCCAGGTTTAGGTGCGGATGTTTATCGTGCAGTAACACAGATTCAAATTGGTACAGGTTTTGAAGCAGGTCTTGCGATTGTCGTTATGGCTATTATCCTTGACAGGCTTACTCAAAATATAGGAAAGAAAAAAAACTAGGAGGACTCTAACATGAAGAAAAAATGGTTATCTTACTTAATGGTTCCAGCTGTCGCATTAGGACTAGCAGCATGTGGATCAAATGAAACAGACGAAAATGCAACTGTAGGAGATCAGGTTGATCACGAAATTATTGGTATCGACCCTGGTGCAGGCATTATGAAAGCGGCAAATTCAACACTTGAAGAATATGAATTAAGTGATTGGACTTTAGTTGAAGGCTCTAGTGCGGCAATGACAGCTTCATTGAAAAAGGCTTATAATGCCGAAGAACCTATTATTATTACAGGCTGGAGTCCACATTGGATGTTCTCACAATTTGATCTAAAATATTTAGAAGACCCTAAAGGTACTTTTGGAGAAGAGGAAAATATCCATACAATCGTTAGAAATGGTCTAGCTGAAGACAAGCCAAGCGCTTATCAAGTATTAGATGCTTTCAATTGGGATGAAGAACACATGAATGATGTGATGGTGAAGATTTCGGAAGGACAAGATCCTGCAGAAGCAGCAGCTGAATGGGTTGAGAATAACCAAGACCTCGTATCAGAATGGACTGATGGTGTTGAATCCGTTGATGGTGAAAAACTTAGCTTAGGCTATGTTGCTTGGGATACTGAAATCGCAAGTACAAATGTTATCAGTAAAGTTTTAACTGATTTAGGTTACGATGTAACTCTTAGTCAAGTTGAGGCGGGTCCAATGTGGACTGGTGTTGCTGAAGGTAGTCTTGATGCCCATGTTGCTGGATGGTTACCTTTAACTCATGCTGATTATTATGATAAATTTGAAGGTAAATTTGAAGATCTCGGTTCTAACTTAGAAGGAACGAAATTAGGAATAGTTGTACCTGAATATATGGATATTGATTCTATTGAAGATTTAAAAACAGCTGAATAAATGAATACAAAACAGCAGTGAGTTAATGCTCACTGCTGTTTTTTTCACCCACTATTACGCTTCCTTTTTATGATTTTCCGTTTTAATATCCATGCCTAATTGCTCAATGCTTTGTTTAATATTAGATTTGCCTGAGAAATTTTCAATTAATTCCTTAATATCCAAGCCTGACGATGCCTTCACAGATTCTTGCATTGTTGTCATTAGGTCAGTGGCATAGCCTGTCACTTTATTCGCTCCACCTTTTGCTCCACTACCAGTATCTACAACTGTAATTTTATCAATATTAGATAGTGGACTTGCCACTTCTTTCGCGTATGCTGGTAACATTTGAATAACCATATCCATAATCGCTGCATGCCCATACTGCTCAAATGCCTCAGCGATTTTTCTTTTTGCTTCGGCTTCTGCTAAACCTTTCAAGCGAATAATTTCAGCTTCTGACTCACCTTGTGCCTTTTGTGCTTCTGCTTTGGCTAACCCATCTGCACGTACTCTTTCTGCTTCTGCACGCGCCTCTGATTCTATTCGATATTGATGCGCATCTGCTTGGGCAATTTGTTTCCGTTTTTCAGCTTCTGCTGACTGTTCCACTGAATAACGATCTGCGTCTGCTTTTTTCTTGACTTCGGAATCGTACTGTCTTTCTCTTCGTAGTATTTCCTTTTCTTCTAATTCAATCGATTTCTGTCTCTCAATAATTTTAATTTGCATTTCTTGCTCTGTTACTTCTTGTTTTGCTCTCGCTGTTTCTAAATCATAGGCTTGGTCAGCTCGTGCCTTAGCGATATCTTGATCACGACGATAATCCGCCATTTTCATTTGATTCTCTTTTTCAGCCTCAGCGATTTCCGTCGCTCTTTCTAATTCTGCTTTTTGTGCATCTTTATCGGCTTCTGCTCGCTTTATTCGCGTTTCTTTTTCTGCTTCTGCCGTAGCAATGTCTGCATCTCTTCTTACCTGGGCAATCCTCGGTTTACCTAATGAATCCAGATAGCCATTTTTATCTCTTACATCTTTGATAGTAAATGAAACGATAATTAAACCCATTTTCGCTAAGTCTTGCGAAGCGACGCGCTGAACTTCTTGTGAAAATTTATCACGGTTTTTGTAAATTTCTTCAACTGTCATTGAACCAAGTATTGAGCGTAAATGACCTTCTAATACTTCTTTCGCTTCATTTTCACGATCTTCTTTCGTTTTTCCTAAGAATTGTTCTGCCGCAGTCGCAATTTCACCAATCGAGCCACCAATCTTAATAATAGCCGTTCCATCTGCCATAACAGGTACACCCTGTTCTGTATATACTTCTGGAGTTGAGACTTCTAATTTGCTTGATAATAAGCTAAGAGGCTCTGCTTGCTGGAAAACAGGTAATACAAACGCTCCTCCACCACGTATAATTTTAATACGATTACCTGCTTCATCTACATGTACATTCTTATTGCCCAAGTAACTACCTGTCACAATTAAAGCTTCATCTGGTCCAGCAGTACGATATTTCGTAACAAAAATTCCTAATAGCGCAACAATTAAAACCGCTACAATTCCTATAACAATCCATATTAAAAGCATAGGTTTCTCCTCCTTTATATCTGTTCATGTGTCGTAACAATGACTCGACTTTCTTTTACCTCAATGACTAATACTTTTTCGCCATTAGCGATTGCCTGCCCATTAAGGCTTTCAGCTGTTTTAGAAATTCTACCTGAATAGCTCTCAATCAATACTTCACCATAGCCCTTTTCTGGGATTGGAATGATAATAACTCCTACCCGTCCCCTTAACGAGTCTTCTGAATAGACAAGCGATTCTTCAGCAGATGACATTGGAACAAGTATAAACACATTTAATAGTACGGAAAAAATAAAGGCAATAATTACAGAGATTAATGCAATGAGAATACTATTCAACGAAGTTAATACTTCAAATAAATAACCACTTGCTGATAAAAAGACGATAAAGGCAAGTATTAATATTGGATTAAGAAAAGGACTAGCTTCCTCTATTCCACCTAATACATCCCCAAAAAAGAATAAAAGAATAATTAGTACACCTGAGATAATCAACGCATACAAATACAGTGTTTCAACGGATAGGTTAAAAACTTCCATCATCATCATCCTTGTTTTCTATACTTTTCCTTTCTTTCACACAAATTCACACTCCCCCTCGTATAAAAATAGGTTGTAACATACATACGAATGAGCGGGCGATAGGTTTCAAATATTTCATTATTTGTCATGATTTTCTTCCATCTGAATATGTTGAATATAGAATAGGAGGGAACTGTTTGACACGTCAAGAAAGGAATAGAAAGCAACATTTTAATTTAGATAAAATACTGATTCTTCTCATAGCACTTATGATTACTGCTATTACATCACTTTACTTTTATAGTAGAAGTATCATTGTTATTGAAGCACCTAAGACTGATTATGGCGAGAAAATTGTTGTTCAACTACCTTCAGGTCAAAAAGTGTTTACCTATGAAAAATTAGTTGTAAAGAAGGATGGTAAGCTAATATATCAAGGGGAACATCAAACAATCGCATTGACTGGTGGTAAAATTAAATATGAGGACTGGGATTGACAACAGGTGTCATCGTCATTTACGATAAGCAAAAATCATGAGAAAGGGGCATCAGAATGAGACAAGTGAGAAGAGCTTATCATACGATTAATGCTAAATTGGCATTAATGTTTAAGAAACAAAACAAGTTCTTTCATCCCAGCTTTCAAAAAATTGCTCATAGAGGTGCTGCCGGAACATGTCCAGAGAATACCATGATTGCTTTTGAGCGTGCGCTTCAATTAGGTGCTGACATGATTGAATTAGATATCCAGTTAACTAAAGACCGACAAATCGTTGTCATACATGATGCAACAATTGATCGAACAACAAATGGGACAGGTAAAGTATCTGATTATACATATGAAGAGTTATGCCAATTTGATGCCGGGAGTTGGTTCTCTCAAACCTTCCAAGGTGAAAAAATTCCATTACTCAAAGATGTATTGAATAAATATTACAATCAAATAGGTATTTTAATTGAATTAAAAAAGCCTGAAAAAAACCCAGGCATTGAAAGCTTACTACATTCTTTACTGATGCAATATTCTACTGATTCAATCATAATTCAGTCTTTCAACCTCGACTCACTAAGGAAGATAAAAACGCTGATGCCCTCGGTGAAATTGGCCTTATTAGTCAATTACCCCCTTCAAACTAAAGACATAAAAAGAATAGCGCAGGAATTTGATTATGTGAGTTTGAAGTGGACAATGGTAAACAAAAAAGTGATGTCCGCAATGAAACAAGCTCAATTAAGAACAATTATCTGGACAATTAATACTAAAAAACAATTAGCTAGTGTGAGGTGTTGGGATATTGACGCAATTGTCACTGATCATTTATCGTTATTAGCTCAAAGTGAGGAATAAATATTAACGGTCTTCACCTTTTTCCCATTCTATTAAATATTGGATGGTTTCAATGTCATTTTTCGTTTGAAGGTGAAAAATATCTTGGTAATTCTCATGCCCCTTCCCTATAACAAATATCCAATCACCACTTCCTCCTATTTCCCACATTTTCTTTATAGCCATTGTGCGATCCATTATGACTTCCCCATTTGTAAATGGTTTTGTTAAGTTATTTAACTCTTCTTCTACAACCGTTTTACTCTCCCCATTTATATCATCTGATGTCAGGATAAACTGCCGACAATAAGTAGATGCCACTTTCACCATTTTAACTCGCTTGCTTTTATCCCTTTTCCCTCGAAATCCAAAAACCATATATATTTTTTTTGCTCTATTTTCCTTAGCTGTTTGAAGTAGGTAGGTGAGAGCATCTTCTGTATGAGCATAATCAATAATAAATACGGCCCCTTTCTTATTATGAAATCTCTCCCATCTACCAGGTACCCCTCTAAAATTCATTAATCCTTGCGATATTACCTCTTTTGATATGCCCGATTCAAGACAAGTAGCAATAGCGATAGCTGTATTATAAAGGTTATGTTTCCCCGGTAATGGTGAATCTGCTACAATAGTATCTCTTTTAACATTTGATAATTTCAACTGATATTTTGCATCTTTAAACATGAGCTGCAACTTATAATCCCCAGCTGTACCAATTGTTTTTATTTTATTATGCTCCTGCTCAAGTGCTATTTTCGCTCCCCATGTATCCTCAATGTTTACTAATCCAACACCTTCATCTTTTAGTAGAGAAAAGATTTTCTTTTTCTCGCTGTAATACTCTTCAATCGTATGATGATAATCCATATGGTCATGAGTTAAATTTGTAAAAATAGCTATATCAAGCTGTAATCCTTCTGTACGATGTTGATGGAGTGCATGGGATGAAATTTCTAGTATGATAAAATCATCCCTACTTTCGGCTAATAAAGATTGTAGTTCTAATGCGTCTGGAGTTGTATTTTTAGCTTTTTTTGTTTGGTTATTAATATTATTTTCTATCGTGCCTATCATTCCACAAGAATACCCTGCTTCTTTCAGGAGATGGTGGATGAGATAAGCTGTAGTTGTTTTACCATTTGTGCCCGTTATCCCAATTAAGCGATGTTTTTTGCTGGGGTGCGCATAAAATATGCTTGCTAAAATGCCTAATGTTTTTCTAGAATCCCGAACTGTAATATACGGAACAGTGAGCGATAATCGCTTTTCCCCTATCACAGCAATCGCTCCATTTTTAATTGCTTCTTCTATATATTTATGCCCATCCTTTTCAAAACCGGAAATGGCAATAAATAAATATCCTCGTTTTACTTTCCTTGAATCTGTTGTTAAACCTTTCACTAGTTCATGATCACTTTCTTTTAAGTCCGTTTGTAATAAGTTAAATACATCAATTAATTTCATTATAAAAAACTCCTTAAGGCACCAATAAAGTTACTATTTTTTGTATGCCCACGAACAAAAAAAATATGCCTTAATGAGACATATTAAGTATTACTATTAAAGTAATTGGAAAATAGAAGAATCGTAATTCTGATGTGGTACTCTACGTGCAAATTGTGAAAGGTATTTGTAACTTAAGCGACTATGTTGTGAAATAAGATACGCATCCTGTGTCGATCCTGGCTTTCTTAGCGTATTCAACGCTTCTATCATCCCTCTCTCACTTTCCAATCCTACTCCGTGTCCAAAGTATCGGTCATTACCTAAATAGACTGCATTTTCTCCCGTCCATATTGGATGTTCGAAATCGGGATTATAAAAGTAAACAACATCTCCTGGGATGAAATCTCTTCCTATCCGTGTATCTATACCTAAGTCTTGATCATAATTCCAATCCCAAACTAAAAGACCTTGAAATAACGTGTTAAATCGACTAATCGAAATCGAATCCAATACTGATTTATAAAATAACAATACAATAGCTGTAGAACATTCAAATGCATATAAGTGGCTATTATGAAACACGTCCATTATCGCATCCGAGGGTAATATATATGGTTTTAATACATAACCGTACTTCGTTTTTGTCCAAATCTGAGGATTAAATCTTGATACATCAAATGGAGCGAACTCTGCTTTACTTTCATGTAATTGGTAAGCGGCTTGGATTAGTTTTTCTCTTAAGAGTAGCTCAAATTCAAAAACAAAAGCAGAATCATAAAAAAATTGCTGTGGTGAAGAATCAAGCGCTCTATAAATATCTTGTTGTATAGGACTAAATGAATGAATAGGGGGCTTCTCCTGTGACTGAATAATAATGGTCATAAACACTTACCTCCCTTTATTTATTTTTCTTCTGACAACATATAATACCAAATTATGTTCTGCCCCGTTCAGAGGTTCATAATAGCCAATAATAAGTTCATCTATTAGAAAATTATATAAAAATAACATTTTTCTGAAAAAGTATTGCTTTACAGCAAAAAAGCACTTACAATACATCATATATTCCAAAGTTTCAGAAATATTTCACATCAGCAGGAGGCACTTAAATATGGCGACATTCCTTGTAGCAATTGTATTACTTATTCTTGGATATATGTTTTATTCGAAATTCGTAGAGAAAGTTTTTAGTATCGATGATAGCAGAAAAACCCCAGCATATACGGAGGCAGACGGCATGGACTTTGTCCCAATGAGCTGGTGGAAAGGAAATCTTATTCAACTATTAAATATTGCCGGCACCGGTCCGATATTTGGCGCATTAATGGGGGCATTATACGGGCCCGTCGCGTTTATATGGATTGTTATTGGCTGTATTTTCGCTGGAGCTGTACATGATTATTTTTCAGGAATGCTTTCACTCAAACATAAGGGAGAACAATTTCCTAATCTCGTTGGTAGATATCTAGGGAATGGAATGAAAGTTTTTATTAATATATTATCCATTATATTAATGATTTTGGTAGCAGCTGCTTTTACAGCAAGCCCAGCCCAATTGATTTCTTCTATTACTCCACTTAGTTTTACTGTATCGTTAATGATTGTATTTGCTTATTTCATTATTGCAGCGGTTCTCCCGATTAACCAAATTATTGGTAGAATTTATCCGATATTCGGTGCGATATTAATCTTTATGGCTGTGTCCATTGGTATCGCTTTACTATTTAATGGCCAACCTATTCCAAATTTAACTTTTAGCAATTTACACCCTGAAGAATTGCCGATTTGGCCACTATTAATGGTTACCATTTCATGTGGAGCAATATCTGGTTTCCATGCCACACAAAGTCCAATTGTATCAAAAACATTAAAGAAAGAGTCTGATGGAAGAAAAGTGTTTTACGGAGCAATGATTGGCGAAGGAATCATCGCCCTTATTTGGGCAGCAGCAGGAATGACCTTCTTCGGGGGAACAGGGGGCTTACAGGAAGCTTTAGCGACCGGTGGTCCAGCAGGAGTGGTGAATGAAATTTCCATTTCACTATTAGGTACATTAGGGGGCATTTTAGCGATACTTGGTGTTATTATTCTACCTATTACAACAGGAGATACTGCGTTACGTTCATCGAGAATGATGCTTTCTGAAACTATTTCAAAGTACTTGAACTTTAAAGGGAATGGACAGATACTACTTGTCACATTATTAGTGGGTGTCCCGACATTTCTTTTAGCAACGATTGATTATTCCTTTTTATGGAGATATGTTGGTTGGACCAACCAATTATCTGCCACGATTATGCTTTGGACAGCAACAAGTTTCCTACTAAAATCTAATAAGCAGCACCTCATAACAGGAATTCCAGCAATGTTCATGACAGGGGTCTCTGCTACTTATATATTTTACGCACCTGAAGGATTGCAATTATCTTATCCAATATCTTTAACAATTGGGACAGTCTTATCGATCATCGTGTTAATCATTTACATTAAGAAAATAATTGACAAACGAAGTCAAAAGACAACTAACATAGAAATTGTCTAATCTGAAGCAGACTGGGAAAGTATGAATCCCAGTCTCTTTTTTTATTATGATTTGCAATCAATTAGAATGAAGATAACTGTTGTCTACTATATCTTTACAATGAGGAAACAACTCATTCGCTAACAGGTAAAATGTTATTTGTCAACAATATACTTTGACAAACAACGTAAAAAAGTGCTAATTTTATAGAGAGCGTGATTTTAAATTTGCAATAATAGTAGGTGATGAATTTGAGTAAAAATATGAATAAAGATATGATAAAATTTATTAGAAAAAGTTATAATATGACACAACGAGACTTCGCTCGAATTGTGAGCTGCAGCTTCTCGCTCATCGCACTTGTTGAAGTTGGTAAAAGACGAGTCACATCGGATTTAGAAAATAAAGTCAAGGTAGCATTTGACTTAGATGATCAACAATTACAATCAATTTCTACATTAATAACTGAATTTAGTAAGGGCGTTCCACCTTTTATGTAAACCACTATATCCAACCTTTCTCCTTTGCTTTAGTTATTGCTTCAATCCTATTCTTTGCCTCTAACTTATTAATGATTTCTGACATATAATTGCGCACCGTTCCAGCAGACAAAAAAAGGTGCGCCGAAACCTCCTTTGAAGTTAAACCCGATGCAACAAGCTTCAACACTTCCTTTTCCCTGGAAGTGAGTGGGTTATCTTGCCTCAATTGATTAAATACCAGCTCCGGAGAAAACATTCTTTGACCATTCATCACACGCCTAATGGCTTCAGCTAACTCTTCACTCGGTCCATCTTTTAACAAGTATCCGTGAACTCCTGCTCCTATTGCCCGCTCAAAATAGCCTGTTCTAGCAAACGTTGTTAAAATAATAACTTTACATAATGACTTTGCTTCAAATATTTCCTCTGCTAAATCTAATCCACTCTTTATAGGCATTTCAATATCTAATAAACATACATCTGGTGCCAATTGATGAATTAATTCTGTTGCTTCTTTTCCATTATTCGCTTGCGCTATGACTTCTATATCTTCCTCATAGTTTAATAATGTACTTAACGCTCCTCTTAACATCTGCTGATCTTCAGCTATTAAAACTCTTATCATATCATTTAAGCACCTCCGAACTTTCTTTCTACAATTGGAATGAATACATTGACAGATAACCCTCTTTCATAATGAAAAAACTTCAAACTACCTTCAACTAACTCTAGACGTTCCGACATGCCTTTTAAACCATTCCCTAATTTCGTGTCTCGATTAAACCCTACTCCATTGTCTGAAATAGTTACCTCTATCCCTAAATTATTTTGCGATAATCCAATTACACAATGAGTCGCCCGAGAATGCTTAACGATATTTGTAATTCCTTCTTTTATACACATACTGATCATATTTTGCATCATTGATGTTATATTGTCACATCTATTCAGCCCTGTTACCTCCAGCGTAATATTGGCTGAATTTAATATCCCTTTGCAATCACTAATCGTTTCAGCAATTGTTAAAACTCGCATGTCTGCCACTAACTCTCTTACTTGTTTTAAGGCAATCCGTGAAGTCCGCTCGATTTCATTTACCTCTTTGGTGACAACTTGGGGATTTGCTTGATGCTTGGTCATTTTTGCTACGAGTTGAGATTTTAATGTTATATAAGATAGTGTATGTCCGAGTGTATCATGTAAATCCCGAGCTATCCTCATTCTCTCTTCTCTTTTAATTAATACTTCAATCTGTTCGTTTGCTTCATTTAATTTTTCTTCTAACTCCATTTTCGTCGACATGGAGTGAATACCAAAAGGAGATATAACCATAACAACAACCATTACGACGAGATAAAAGTATTCGCTCAACATTTCATATTGTAAAATAACAGGTAAACTGGAAGAGATGACAAATAAAATCATACTAATGATAAACATCTTAAAGTTACGCAGCCACCCGATAAAATTTGCACAATAGAATCCGAGCAATACTAATGAAGGTTGATAAAAATAGGCAAAAATAATAATAATGATCAATTGTAGTATTAACCAACCCATATAAGAGGATATTGGTGGATCAAAGAAAAGTTTCCTATAAGATAGAAAAAAAAGGCATAAAAGCATCCATCCAACCACTGCCTTTACCCCTGTTTCATTTATTAAAACAACAATCGGAAACATTAAATAGATCAAAAAAACATATGGGAGAAAACCATATTTTACAGGAAATAACTTATAACCCAAAAAGCTTACACCACCACTTCTTGCTTTCTTCTAATATAAATACTTAATACTACAAATAGAAGGAAATATCCTGCTAATACTGCAATATTCAGCAAAGAAGGGGTGCCACCTTCTGTAATCTCCCATACGCCCGCTCCATAATGATAAGAGGGAATTGCTTTAGCAATGGACTTAAAAATAGATGGCAACACTTCAATTGGCATAAATAACCCCCCCATGAAAGCTAAAACCATATAAAAGAAATTACTGATTCCAGCAGCTGTCTCCACCTTGTTCATTGCACCAATAATTGTTCCAATAGCGAGAAAAGGTAAAGCGCCAATTAATATCCATAACGCACTTGTCAGCCATTGCCAAACGCTCAAATTAACTCCATTTATTACCGCACCAACAACAAAAATAATGGCTACAGAACAAATGTGAATCATCGTTTGCCCAACCATTTTTGCTGAGAAATAAACACTTGAACTCAGCGGGGTTGTTCTCATTAAATTGGACCAACCATGAGCCTTTTCTTCTACTAATCGAATGCCCAACGTCAAAATACTCGTCCCCATCACACTAAAACAAGTAACGGACATTAAGAACCGACTGTTCCAACTGTCACCCATTCCAGTATTGAATATATTTGTAAAAACAAAATAAAAAACGATAGGCATAAATAATGACCAAAAAACAAAATAAGGATTTCTAAATATCCGTAATATCTCTACTTTTGTCTGCATCAACCATCCTCTCATTCACTGATTCCCCTTTCTACTGTTAATAATTCAAACGCATCTTCAAGTCTTGCCCGGTGTAAATGAATGTCTCGCATAACAACCTTTTTTTCAAATAACTCCCCCAAAAGCGCATCAGTGGAAGAGGTTGTTAACACAATCCGTTGATCAGTTATTTTCGCGCTTATGACATGAGAAAATGTTTGTAGCAAGCTGATATCAACCTGATCTGATTTAAACGAGATAGCCCCATCAGATAAGTGACTTTTTAATTGTAAAGGTGTTCCATCAGCAATCACCTTCCCTTGATTAAATAACATAATTCTTTTGGCAACATCATCAGCTTCTTGTAAATAATGAGTGGTAAAAATAACCGTTTTACCTTCATCATTTAAATATTGTATCGCTTGCCAAAATTTTCTCCTAACCGTACTATCCATACCAACAGTTGGCTCATCTAAAAAAATGATTTGTGGATTACTTATAATAGCTAATGCAAAATTCAACCTTCTTTTTTGACCACCCGAGAGTTTATATGCCTTTTTCTTAAGCATCTCTATAGGGATACCTGTAATTTCCAACACTTCTTCTAAACGTAAAGGGTTTTCATAATAACTACTAAACATGATTAATACTTCTTTCACAGACAATGCATCAATGACACTAACCTCTTGGAGCATCACACCAATTCTTTCTTTCACCGCTCGCTCATGGGGTTGTTTATTTAAGATCAGTATATTTCCTGAGGTTGGTTTAACTAACCCTAATAACATCAGCAAGGTTGTTGATTTTCCAGCCCCATTCTTCCCTAGTACAGTTAATAACTCCCCTTTTTCAACTTCAAAAGACACATCGTTAACTGCCCATAGATCCTTATACCTTTTAGTCAAATGTTTCGTAGCAATAATGGTTTCCATAAACACCAACTCCTCATTAAAATTATATGAGATGGTTTACTTGTCCGTTTAGTGTGTGATGTCACCCCCTTCACATGACAAATGTCACTACTTGAAATTCTTTTCATAAAAAAAACCACAGTTCAATCATCTGTGGCCTCAATTAAGGTATCCGAGCTAACTTTTCATAAACATCTTGCATTGTAAAACAGCCCTTTTCTTTCACTTTTTCAACATAACATACCCAAAGTTTGGCTGTTAACATGGCATCGCCTAAAGCATGATGACGATGTTTGACTTCAATCTGATTTTTTTCACATAATGTCTCTAGCCTAACAGAGTGATCCACTGTATCAATGATACGATATAAAAAGGAGGTATCGAATACGCGATGTTTAAATGATGTTCGATAAAGCTGCCAAAACGCATGCTGAAAGAAGCGCTTTTCATGGTTTGAATGATGAGCAATGAAAGGTAAGCTCTCCGTATATTTCAAAAAATCCATTAACACATCTGCTAAAGGTGGCGCATTTTTTAACTCCTCTTCCTTCAATCCCGTTAAATGCTTTATTGATGAAGCTAAATCTTTTTCATATTGTATTAAAGAGTAAAAGTAATTGTCATGATCAATTCTTCCATTTAGAATTTTGACAGCTCCAATAGATAGTATCTGATCACCATTATCTGGACTAAACCCCGTTGTTTCTATATCGACAACTACAGCACTCATTTGATTTAATGACGTTTGTATCATTCGATCTTGATTTAAATCTTTTTGAAGCTGTCTCATGAAAGCCATTGATTTAGAGTCTTGCGTCTGGAGCCCACCGAACCTCGTTTGATTTAACTTTCGGACAAATTGAAAAAAAGGTTCAAAAGCCATTATTTCACTTCCTGCTCAATTACATCTTCTACATATTGATGGAGTCTTCTGCCATTTTTCAAAATCACCTTTATCTTACTTTTTTCTTCCCTATTCATGTTTCTCACATTTAAATAATGGCCATCTTCATAGGTTGACATATGGGTAAGTAGTGAATGCCGTAATTTTAGTAGCTGTTGGAAATCATGATGATACGGTAATAATACGTGTTTATATGGCTCTTTACACATTAATCTTTCTAACCGTGACAAAGTCGAGCTTTCAACTATTCCCTCCTTTATAGAAAGTAATCGAATGCCATTAACGAAAGGTAAGAATGCTGCGTACTTTATATTGATTTCCCCTTTATGTGATCCATGATTTTCCGTTAATATTTGCCCCAACGGTCCAATAGAGGTTTTTATATGCTGTATATTATCCAATAATCTCTTTAAGCTATGAGGATTTTTTTGGACTGCCTCATGTACACTTTTCTTTAAATGATTAATATATTCGCTTTCTCCCACTAACACTCTTGCATCAAAGAATATTTGCAGATGCCTCATTGTTGCCCAAGATTTTTCATCTAGCCATGACTGTAGTTGCTCAAACCACTCAGGTTGTGACTTACACCAAAGAGGATTACTACTCATAATATTCCCGTCACAGTAAGGGTAACCAACAATGTTGAGTCCGTGGGCTAATTCTTTGCCTAACTGATGAAAATATCTTTGTAAAGTGGTTCCTTTTTCTTCATATATGATGCCATGATCTTGATCACTTATATAACCTTGCTCTTCTCTTCCACCGCTACCTGTTATAAACCAAGCAAACCCGCTCGGTGGTTTTTCCCCTAATTTTCTCACTGCATAATGAAACGTAGCTCTCATTACTTCATCATGAAAATTGTTTAATTGCACTTGATTAAACTTTTTCACAGTTAATTCATAATCCCGCCAATCTCTAATCGCTTCATATGTCTCAAAATCATCCGTCGGCAAAAACAACACTTCCTTACAGAGGGTAAAAGCCTCCCACTATAGGAGGCTTGACCTTATGATGTTAATTTCGTTTGTTTCTCACTTGACATAAACTCTTCTGGATAACCATAGTTACCATGTTCACTCATGTCTAAGCCCATCACTTCTTCTTCTTCACTAACACGGAGACCATTCATTACTTTCTTCATTACAAAGAGAATGACAAATGAAGAAACAAAGGCAAAAAGTCCAGATGTTACAACTCCTAACGCTTGAACGCCTAATTGGCCAAATCCGCCACCATAGAATAATCCTGCTTGACCAGTTACCTGTTCCGCTAATTCTGGTGTTGCAAAGAATCCTGTAGATAAAGTACCCCATACTCCAGCTGCACCATGAACAGATAATGCGAAGATTGGATCATCAATTTTCATTTTATCAAAGAACTTTACACTAAAGAATACTAAAAGTCCGGCAACTAAACCTATAACAACAGCAGCCCAGGGTTCAACGAAAGCACAAGATGCCGTAATGGCAACTAAACCTGCAAGTGCACCATTTAATGTTGTAACAATATCAGATTTACCAAGAACGATCCAAGAGATAGCTAACGCTGCAACCGCACCCATCGCCGCAGCTAAATTCGTGTTTAGTGCAACAAATCCGAAAAACGCACCATCAACTGATGTCGTACTACCTGCATTAAATCCAAACCAGCCTACCCAAAGAATAAGTACAGCTAATGAAGTATAGACTTGGTTATGTCCCGCAATATTGTTACTAGAACCATCTTTATTGAACTTCCCGATACGAGGCTTTAATAAAATAGTTGCTGCTAAGGCCGCCATTGCACCTGTTAAATGGACAACTGTTGAGCCTGCGAAATCTTGCTTCTCATGCCCCGCTAACCAGCCTCCGCCCCATATCCAATGTGCAACAACCGGGTAAATAACAGCAGAGAATAAAATAGTAAAAACAACGTAGACTGGGAACTTTGCTCTCTCAGCAAAACCACCTAAGGCGATACAAACAGCAATAGCAGCAAAGGCACTTTGGAATACAAAGAAAACCGTATCAGATAAACCTGATTCTCCACTTTCAGCGCCTGAATAGAAGAAGTCCGTCATGCCAACAAAGAAATTCGCATTTCCTCCAAATATAAATCCATAGCCTACAGCCCAGAAAACAAGGAAGGTTAATCCCACTGTAAAAATAGTTTTCCCGGTAATATGACCTGCATTTTTCATTCGTGTAGAACCTGCTTCAAGTAATATAAATCCACCAATCATAAAAATAACTAAAATTGCAGCAATCATTGTCCACACACTGTTCAGATAAAATATTTCATCCATATCTTTTCTCCTCCATTTCTTACGTCATATAACTTAACTAATAGATGTTAGATTATATGACATCTATTAAGTTATTCTTATTTTATCGCAAAATTCTCATAAGTCAATGCTCAATTTTATATTTTTTAGAAAATTTACTCATCTTTTTACCTGTTAGTTTTTACCCATATGAATGATAGCCCTTACATTAGGAAACCTTATAAAAGAGCAATGTTACACTTGCTCAAAATGACGAAGGAGTGATTTGTTCAATGAGCAGAAATAAATTAGTCGTTCCCGAATCAGGTCAAGTATTAAATCAAATGAAAGAAGAAATCGCTCAAGAATTTGGTGTACAACTTGGCGCAGAAACCACTGCACGCGCGAACGGATCAGTCGGAGGGGAAATGACTAAACGACTGGTTGCTTTAGGTGAACAACAGCTCCGTAATCAAAAATAGCCATTAAGTAAAAAGAAATGCCCTAGGGAGGCAAAGAAAAGGTCTCCAACGGTTTTTAAAGCGAGGAAGTGAATCGATTTATCGTTCACTCCCTCGCTATTTTTAATGTGTTTGTATGTACACAAATTTATAAATGGAAAAAATTAAAATGAATCATTATATCCTTCTCGTTCGGCTTCTTTACCGCTTTCCACTTCTCATGCACACTTTTTATAATCCCTTGTTTATATGCAAATGAAAGTGAGAGCTATATAAATGTGAAAAAGGTCTTTATCGTCATAGACATGACGATAAAGACCTTTCTATTATCAATTACCAAAAGGGGAGCCTTAATTAGCACTCCAACTGCATTAGAACATTTCTTTTTCAATTATTGGCAAACGCATTTTCTTTTAACCTTAGAAAAAATATGGTGAACCAATAGGAAGTAAAACATATCCCTATGTCAATCAAAAATATATAGAACTGATTCATACTACCATAAAAACTTACGAAGCCTACCTTCTCTTCAATCGTTGCAAAACCAAATGCAATAATAGCACTTACAATAATCGTATATAAGTAAAAATTTCTTTGTCTATTTGTACAATATTGATAAACAAATAAAAAAACAACCGGAAGTAAAGAGGTCGTCATATTCGTTGCACTTGGTAATGAAGGAATAAGAAAATAATTATGAATAAACAAACCTTTTCGCAATAACATTGTATCGATAAAGCTCCATAACATATTCACTGTATATCCGTAGAAAAACACCTCAAATATCCGCTTTCGATCAATAAAAAAGTAGACGAACACTAAAGGAGCGATAAAGAGAAAGAGTACCATCCAAAATTGCCAATGCGTATAGTCAGAATATGCCTTCCAATATTCAGATAGCAATTGTTGAAGTTGTTTACTATCTATATGTAATGCTGTTAGATATTCCTCCTTACTCATAACTTTACCTCCTTCACAATTAGCCTCATTCTCAATATGTTTCAAGAGATCGTTTTTTATTCATTATTCATGGCTTTCTCGACATACATAATTTACAAATAAAAGCTAAAAATACCTAATAATAACGGAAGGAGTGGCAAATAAGATGATGAAAATAATCAATAGAAAGTTAAAAACCTTACTCGGTTTCTTTATTGGCAGTCTGGCGGTATCTATTATTTTCAATATTATTCAAATCAGCTTAATTTCTGAGGTCAAAGGAAAGTTAAGTACGGTTATGGATGAGCAATCAAATTAAAATACAATAGGTGAGTCCTCATAAAGCTAGAAGACTCACCAAAAAGCTTATTCATGATTATTCTTAAACTTCTTTTTATAATCGAGTGCTCTCTACTGTTGATATTACCTCACTATTTTCCAAAGTTGCCTATTCCTTTAATAAATACAACAGTATTTCTAAGTAAGATGCACTTCTGTATTTATTATTTGTAAGTATTTTTACTAATCCTAATAAAAAAAGAGGCTGCCCTCGTGGACACCCTCTAATTATTTTAATGAAAACCTTGATCGTCTTGATTTCGTATTTGTTGTAAATAATTCTCCGTATAAATACGTTGTGAATCTGGGACATTTTTTTCATTCTCTTCCGGATCAAATTTTGTTAAGCCTTTCTTCTTCGCTATCCAGTCAATCACGAGGCCAAATCCTAGAAGCGAAAGAATCAAGATAAGAAACCACCACATTCTTTTATCACCTCTTTATTAGGATATCCTAAAAAAGAACATTTGCCATCATTATTTTTTGATTATTCTATTAATACCATAATTAGTAAAAAATATCAAATAGACACAAATGTCTTCGTGTATAAAAAAATCCTGTTATCGAAAAATATAGATGTAATAAAAATTAGAATAAGGAGATCATACAATGAAAACATTACAACGCATCGCTTTAGCGCTTGTTATTATTGGCGCTATTAACTGGGGACTTATTGGATTATTCCAATTTGATTTAGTTGCAACGATTTTCGGAGGCCAAGATGCCATCCTCTCTCGAATTGTCTATACATTAGTCGGAATTAGCGGCCTCATTTGCCTATCTCTTCTCTTTGCACCAATGACAGAAGAAGAAGATAGAGACGTCGATAATCGTGCTATCGATGGAAGACAAGTGAGTTACTCTACAGAATTCGCTGAAGAAAATGATTTATCTGATATAAAAGAAGAAGATAGAGAAAATCGAGATCAATAAATCAAAAAGCCCGGACAATAACATATGTTCGGGCTGTATCTATGGCGTTAACTCCTATCCTACTGGTACTACAAAAAGTAGTATCTTGAAACAAACTGTGAATACAGACTCTTTCCCCCTACTCTAAATACCAAGATGCCTTGTTTACAGAGGCTTCTTTTTTTATGTCTATTTAGATTAGACAATAGACCTATCGACCTTCAAAATTTGTCTCTTTATGTTTTTTTAGCTTAGTTCGTACCTCCAACTTCCAAAACATCAGCATAATTTGTCTCAAGACATTCTTTATCACCTATGAACATCATCAAGTTAGTAAATGGTTTCTTTCCTCTAACATAACCCCTACTACTTAACCTTCATTTCACCACACTTAATTCCCTGAACCGGGAATTCTGCAAAGAAGTACTGGTGAGCTAGGCAAGATAGGTTTCTTTAACTTCAAATTTTACCCTTTTGGATTAATCTACTGCCTGCTGTGTAAATATCATAATTTATTTACCCACTTTTTCTTAATATGACGAAATTGTCACACTAATACATATTTTGTAATGTCTTTCGATTGTGTGGAATTCCTCCACAATCTAAGCTTTTATTGACACCTATTTTGAAAGGAGAATATTTTTTATGGAACAGATCACCTTTATAATTGCTATTGTAGCTTTCGTTATTTCGCTTATAGTTTTCATTTCAGGTATTTTTAAAAGTAATTTAAAAGGATACCTCCAATCTAAAACCGCCAAAACCGCTTTCTTATTTTTTATCATTTATATTGTGAGCTTTGTTACTTATATTCTTATATCTAATTAAGCAGAGCTTAAAAAAACGCCTCGTTTAAAAAACAGGGCGTTAACTATTTTTTTACTCATGAATAATTTATATATTGCAAACACAAACTATCTATCGTGGCCAATCCTTACATAAGGAGAAAATCATGAAACTTAATAAGATAGGGAGTGCAATTATGGGAATTTTAAGCGGAAATCCAAAAGATGAACCTTTACATTATGGTGAAGTTTATGGACTATTCACTAACCTTTTTACAAATAATGGAACGATATCTGGTTATGAAACACTTATGAACCATGCTGGCGATGACGACTTAAAAAAGCTAATAGAAGAAGCTATTAAAGGGTTACGTGCTGAGAACCAACAATTAGAAGAGCTTTTAAAAAGTAATGGAATCGGGTTACCACCTGCACCACCTGCCCGCCCTAATGCAGATTTAAATGATATTCCTGTTGGTGCTAGATCTACTGACCCTGAAATCAGTGCTGCAATCTCTGCTGATACTGCAGCTGGATTAGTTGCATGTAGTCAGGCAATTGGTCAATCAATCAGAGAAGATGTCGCAATGATGTATGGACAGTTCCATATGAATAAAGCTCAGTTTGGTGCCAAAATGTTAAAATTAAATAAGGAAAAAGGTTGGTTAATCCCGCCTCCTTTGCACATGAGTAAAGGAACAGAATCATAATTTATAGGCGCCTCGAAATGAGGTGCTTTTTTTACTAATTACACCCCACTCACTTTTCGATTTTCTTCGCAGTAAGACTTGCTTTACACTCACAATTTAACGTGGCTGATTTACCTCATTTCATTTCTTCCTCTAAGGGTCTATAGCGTCTTTTCTCATTGCTCATTCTTTGTTTCTATTGTAACTTGTTTGCGTTTTATTTAATACTGAAGAATATATTTTAATTCCTCTATTTTAATGACAAATTGGTATGACTCATCAAAATTTAGACATAAAAAAAAGCCTTGACGCATCAAGACTTTCAGTATGATTCCGACTGGGTTCGAACCAGCGACCTCTACCTTGTCAAGGTATTCGGAACTGTTCGACGTCAAATCTGCGCTATGTCAAACGTAATCTACCAACGGCAAATCACCGGTATGTCACACGTTCATTTTTTCCTTATTATACCGATATAAGCGCTACTAGGTAAGAATTATTTATATAAACTTTACGAAACTCGTCAGAATGAGCAGGCCACGGTCTAGCGAATGTGGTATTAAACATCTTATTAAAAAGCAGAAATGTAGTTAAACTCATTTCTGCTTTTAGATATTTATATTTTGTGATTTGGTCAATTGTTATTTTTTGTTTGCTATTTTACGTAATAAGTAAAGTGCATAAATTATGGCAGGAATTGCTCCGACCTTTAAAATAAGCTCTATAATTGCTCCTATTAAATACAACGGAGAAGTATCGACTTCCATTCTATAAGTCCTCCTTAAATTAATCTACATATTTATATTTTTGATGAACATAAACACTTTTTTTAGTTTTATTCCAGCTATGAAGTTTAATAGTACTATGTAAATCTACATAACCGTTGTTAAGATATCCAGTTATTTTATAAGTACCTGTTGCGTTCATATCATACCCAACTTTTTCCGCCTTACTATCAGTCACATTACATGATGCATCAACGGCAGAAACTACTGTGCCATTTGTACCGCCAATAGAGCAATAACGCATTTTTAAGCCGTAAGTTCCTACTGAATAATGATTACCAAGATTTAATGTCGCGACTGTAACCCCAACAGATTTCAATTTTACGGTAGCAGTATATCGACGATCACCGTATTTTTTTGTTTCATTCCTATAAGGGCCGAACGAAACAGATCGTGGTTGAATTAATGAAGGCTCATCCTCATCTTCGCTAATGTCCACTGATGAAAGTTCAACAGAAGATCCATCACTTAAAACGAACTCTTCTTTATAATACTCTTCTCCTATATTAACTTCATGATTTAAAATATCGCTAACTTCATCAAGCTTGTCTTGTTGGTATTCGCTGACTGTATCCTCATCTACATTCGAAAATACATCCTCAACTAATTCTATCTTACTATTATCAGAAATCTCGTCAACTTTTGGGTTTTCTTCAATATCATTTAGAACTTTAATCAATTCTTTTTTCGTAGTACTACCATCTACTTTGTTTGTATATTCCGTAGTGAGAATATCCTCAGTAGTTAGTTCCTCTGCACTAATATTACTAAAAGCTGAAATATTTAATGCAACAATTACAGCGGGTATAATCATAAATTTCTTTCTGCTCAACATTCCTCTTACCTACCCTCAATTAAAATATTTGATAATATTTCACAAAATACCAATATCATAGAAATTTTATCATAATATACCATATTTGTATATGAATATAATAATTATCTATTAATAGTAATCTTTTAATTATTAATTAATAAAAGATAGAATGTTTAGAATATCTCTTGTGTTATTACTTTAAAGTATGGTTTTAAGCATTATAGACATTAGCAAAATTAGTCCAACTTAATTTTTTCCAATAACATAAAAGCGCCCAGGGCGAGAAAATCTAGGCGCTTTATTTACTCCTATTTTTCGCGCGCTTTCTTCGTCACGTCGTTATTTTTCCAGTAGCTCCAAAGCGCAGTGCCGCCGAGGGACGCAAGGGAAAAATAAACTCGCTCACGCCCGCCTCGTCGACCGGAATCACGCTTAAGCCCGCGCCATTTCTAATCCCACGTTAATTAGCTCCAAAAGTAAAAGCACGAATCTGCTGACTGTGCCTGCCGTAACCATTGAAGTCGAAATCTTCTATTTTCAAATTTATAGTTTCTGAAATACGAGCCATACCGTCAATTAATAGGTTTATTAAAACGTAATCACGAAACTCTGAATAAGAACGCTTGTCCAAAACCCTAAGTAATCTTTTTAGTTCATCCGTAGTCAGTATTTCTATACGTTCCTGCGGCTCTCTCACACCACTTACTCCTTGAGCCGGATTTGTCTCAATTAATTCCTCTTCGTATAAGCACTTGAATAAAACCCGCAATGTCTTTAACCGTGTATTAATAGTTGAAGGCTTTAAACCCACCGTCTTTTCTTTCTCCGATTTAAATCTATGTCCGTCAAACCTAACCCAATCCTCGCGCATATATGTAACGTACTCTCTGATAACCGTACGATTGATTTCAAATATAACCGGCTCAATATCGTGAATTTCTAAGAACTCCATAAAAAAGCTAAAATTATCGCGATATTGCTGCATTGTTGTCTCAGCACGACCTTCCGCACGCTTAATTGATAAAAACGTTTGAAATAGATCGTCTAATGACTCGACTGATTTCCTTATTACTGCCTTACGAATAGATTTACGCAAAAAAAGCACGCCTCCTTATGGAAACGTGCGAATACCGGGGAAAGTAGACCGCTACCCTGCAAGCAAATCTACGCATATGTCAACGCAAAAGAAAAGCGCTAGAATCACCTTTATATCAACGTTTTCTAGCGCGAGTATGATTCCGACTGGGTTCGAACCAGCGACCTCTACCCTGTCAAG